>NZ_CP084681.1:0-4848245 GCF_022221585.1 Streptomyces inhibens | reverse complement strand
TCCCAAGGGCGGGCGGTTGGAGATCGTCCGTTACTGCTTCCGGTCCGACATCTTGATCGCGATCGACCGCTTCACGGTCCCCATGGTGACCGAAAAGGCGACCGAACCACCCCGTGGGAGAAAGACGCATGACTGACCAGGCCAACTCCGCCGACTCCGGGGCGGGTTCCGCGATCCGGGTGCTGCTCGCCGACGACGAGGAGATGATCCGGCACGGCGTCCGGCTGATCCTCCGGCACGCCGACGGCATCGAGGTGGTGGCCGAGGCTGTCAACGGTGCCGAGGCCGTCCGGCTCACCGCCGAGCACCGGCCCGATGTGGTGCTCCTCGACATCCGTATGCCCGTACTCGACGGGCTCGCGGCCGTCGAACCGCTGGTCGCCCTCGATCCCGCGCCGCAGGTGGTCATGCTCACCACCTTCGGCGACGACGACAACGTCACCCGCGCCCTGCGGGCGGGTGCCACCGGCTTCCTGCTCAAGGACGAGGGGCCGCAGGAGCTGATCAGCGCGGTACGGTCGGCGGCCGCGGGGGACGCGGTCCTCTCGCCCGGCGTCACCGGGACCGTCATCCGGCGGATGCTGAGCGGCGGCGGGGCCGGCGCCGGGGCCGCCGCCCCGGAAAGCAGGGTGGCGGGGCTGACGGACCGGGAACGGGAGGTGCTGGTCATGCTGGGGGAGGGGCTGTCGAATTCGGAGCTCGGCAGACGGCTCGGCATCGGCGTGGGAACGGTCAAGTCCCATGTCCGCTCGATCCTGGGGAAGACGGGGTGCGGCAGCCGGGTACAGGCGGCACTGCTGGCGCACCAGGCCGGGCTCATGGGCTAAGGGCTGTCCCGTAATCCCTGGCGGGCGCACGACGACAGCTACGGCACTCCCCCAGCTAACGCTGGGAGGTGCCCCCACGCCGCGTTGTCGGAACGTCCGGATACGCCCAGTATCCGGACGTCCCTCCGCCTTGCGATGCAGCTCGGCATCCGTACAGCGAATGAAGAGCCGAGACGGAGTGAGCGGTGGGGGCCCCTCCTGCGCCCTTAAGGCGTGGGGGAGAACGCAGTGCATCTGACGCCGTGCGCTGATCCACCAGGGATTACGGGACAGCCCTTAAGGGCGTGTCTTTGAGGGCGTGCCCGTCCGATCACGTTCGGAGCGGGTGACCGCACGCGGCCCGCCGACGGCGAGGACGATCAGCAGAACGAAGGCTGCGAGGGCGGTGAGCGTGCGCATGTTGTTGAACAGCTCCCAGCGCCGCAGGATCTCCGCGTGATCGGCCGGGGCCGAGGTGAGCGCCCATTGCTTGATCCGGCCGTTGATCGGCACATTGCCGAACCGGGTTATCAGGAAGGACACGAGGGCCAACAGACCTGCCGCACCCGAGAGCAGCCGGGCGCGGCCGCCTGTCAGGACGGCGAGCGTCAGGGAACTCAGGATCGACGCGCCCATCGCCGCCTGCATGGTGATGCCGTTCATCTTCATCAGTTCGGCGTGGAATGACAGTCGCATGTCAAGCGGTACGGCGTTGAAGGTGGGGACGAGATTGGCCGCGCCGTAGCCGAACGCGCCGGAGAGGAGGCCGGTGGAAAGCAGGGCGAATCCCTGGACGAGTCTGATGCGCATGTCCGTCGGCTCCAGCGGGTTGGCTTCGGGGGTGGGCGAGTTGCCCGTGGCTTCGGCCCCGGTAGGTGATGAGCCGGGCGCCGGGGCTGCCGCCGACGCAGGGCTCGGCGGCATCTCCACGGTCCAAGGGTTGTCGGGCGTCCGCCATAAGTCCAAGATCCTGAACGTCTGGCATCCAGAACCACGTGTTCTGGATCCTCGGTGGCCGCGGCACTTCGTCACGGTGGTACCGAGGACAGGGCCTGGGGCCGTCGGGTCTCTCTTTGGGTAGAGAGGCCATGGTCCGTGAGGGCGACATGGCCGCGGCGGGTCCGCCCTTCGGCAGGTGGCGCGAGCCCGACCTGAGAGCGACGTGTCCGGGGGTGCGCCGCGGACACGATGGTCGGGAGTTCCGCGCCGCTTCCGGGAGTACCCATGTCGCAGCCTGCCAGCCTGACCACCGGCCTCCGACCTTCCTGGCGCCGGCGCTGGTGATCGGGGCCCTGGCCGCGATCCGGCCGGCCCGCCGGGCGGCCCGTCTGCACATGCTGCGCTCGATTCGGTCGAGTTGAGCCACGCGGCACAAGCGGGGCCGCCCGCACAGAACGTGCCCCGCGACGGATCCGGCGGCGGCTTCTCGACGAGCAGTGCCCCTCCTCCATGGACCGCCAGGACCCCTACCGGCGCGGCCCGACAAGCGGCCCGCGCCCGACCGAAAGGAAGTGGGAGATCCACATGTCGAAAACACCGTGCACAAACCCCGCACAAAGCCGAAGGCGCGGCAGCCTGGTGGCGGCCGCACTCGCCACCACCTTCCTCACCGGCGTCTCGCTGGTCGGCTCCCCCACCGCTGCCCATGCCGAGGACGGCCCGTCGAGCGTCGACACCTACACGTACGAGGCGGACCAGGACGTCCTCAAGGCGATGGAGAAGTGGGCACCCGTCAACAGCTCGGAGAGCGTGATGGGTTACCCGAAGGGACTGGACAAGGACAAGGACGGCAACATCAAGGCCGTCACCCTGGCGGACGCGAAGAAGACCTACGACCCCGACCAGGCGATCACCGACGCCAAGAACGCCGCGCAGCAGTACGCGGCCAATGACAAGAACCCCGAGCCGCTCCGCGAGAGCGCCAGGAAACTGACCGACGGCTGGCCCGAAGGGGCGAAGCCCACGACCAACGACGTCCGTCAGAACACCAAGGACGATGTGGTTCCGTCCGGCGGACAGACCGCCGAGCAGTACTGCGGCATGGTCAACAAGGACCCGAAGCACCCGGCGTACGGACAGACGGCGCCGTGCGTCTTCGTCGGGAAGCTCGACGAGAAGTACCCGGTGCGGGGGGCCAGTGACGCCATGGCGGGGGAGGGGAAGCTCACCTACAAGGTCTCGGCGTCCATCACCGACGAGAAGAGCGTGACGGAAGGCTGGTCGGCGGGCGGCAAGATCACGCCCAAGATCATCGCCAAGGACGCGGCCGAGGTCGGCGCCGAGGCCAGCTTCACCTACAGCTACGCCTCCACCTCCCTCAGCAGGGTGCAGAACACGCTGGAGACGGCGGCCGAGATCAGCGTGCCGAAGGACAAGAGGGGCTACCTGGAAGGCCGGGCCAACGGCGCGTACTACACCGGCTACCTCGTCCTCCGCGACATCGACAGCAACAACCAGGAGGCCGTGACGGCCGTACCCGCCCGGGTCTACGTCCAGGCGCCCGACACCACCACGCCGGTCACCTGGTTCAAGCGCCTGACGCCTGCGTAAGACACCCCGCCCAGCGGCCTCTTCGCGCCCGCCGGCCAGCCCCCTGCCGACCCCCATGCGGCAGAGGGACGCTGCCGGGCGAACCGGCCGCACGGAGTGATGTCGCCCTTCATGGCCCCTACAGGGTGGCCGTGGAGGGCGATGCCGCAACGGTGGGACTTTCGTCGCTGTGCTCCGCGACGAAAGGCGGTGTCGTCGGCGCGAGGCGTTGCCTAACGTGGCCGCGTGACACATGTGGAACGTACGGGCTCTGCGATACGGGCTCGCCAGGCGTCGGCGGCGAGGCTGCGCTCGGCGTCCCGGCGGATGGCCGACCCGGTCAGGGCTCTCTTCGATCCCGGGATGTGGCCTCCGGGTCGCATCGTGGGCGAATCGCTGCTGAGCGTGGTGCTGGGGATGCTGGCGGCGGGTATCGAGGCCCTGGGCGGCGGTGGCGCCGTACAGAGCGTCGCCGTCGCGCTGGCCGCCGGACTGCTGTTGCCGCTGCGCCGGGCGCTGCCCGCGACCGTACTTCTGGTGACCACCGTGGGTGCGGCCGTGTTCGACGGCCTCGCCCTGCTGGTCCTCGTCGCCGCATGGTCGGCCGGGCGGCGGATCGCCGGGGTCGGCCGGGCGACCGCCACCTTCGCCCTCGCGTACGCCGTCACCCTCGGCCTGCCCGTCCTACAGGCGTCCCGCCTCTCGCCGGCGCTCCTGGTCGTCGGCGCCCTGTCGTCGCTGGTCATGACCGTCGTGCCCGGCCTCGCCGGCCGCTACTGGTCGCAGCGCCGCACGCTGCTGGACACCCTGCGGGAGTACAACGCCCAACTGCTGCGCGAGCGCGCGATGATCGCCGGACAGGCCCGGATGCGCGAGCGCCAGCGCATCGCGCAGGACATGCACGACAGCCTCGGCCATCAGCTCGCGCTCATCGCGGTGCACACCGGCGCGCTGGAGGTGGACCGCGAGCTGACCGGGCGGCAGCGCGAGGCCGTGGGTGTGCTGCGTGAGGCATCGGTGTCCGCGATGCACGAGCTGCGCGAGGTGGTGGGGTTGCTGCGGGACGGCACCCAGGCCCCCGGACACGCGGGTACTCCCCCGACCACCGCCGGAGGCACCCCCACCCATGCCCTTGAGGCCATGGGGGAGGAGGACGCCAAGGCGCCGTCGCGCGGGGTGGCCGGCATCGAAGGCCTGGTGGAGGCGTCCCGGAGCGCGGGTACGGCCGTGGAGCTGCGGCGCTCGGGCGAGGTGCGCCCGCTCGCCCCGACCACCGATCACGCGGCGTACCGGATAGCTCAGGAGGGCCTGACCAACGCCCATAAGCACGCGCCGGGCGCCTCGATCACCATCGAGCTGCGGTACGAGCCGGACTCGTTGGTCGTGGAGGTCGCGAACGGCCCCGCGCCCGAGACCGCGGACGCCGGCCGGAGCGTGGTGAGCGGCGGTCAGGGGCTGACCGGGCTCGGGGAGCGGGCCCGGCTCGTCGGAGGCATGGTGCACGTGGGCCCGACGGCGGACGGCGGCTTCCGGCTGGCGGGTGTGCTGCCGTACACCTCGCCGGAGGGCGCCCCCACCCCCTCGCCCGGCGACGCGGCGACGACATTCGTCGATCCGACGGGCGACTTTCGGCAGCAGATCCCGGCAGGTTCCCTCGGCGAGGGTGATCCGGTCATCGACGGGAACGGTCTGCCGAAGGAGCTGGCCAGGGCAATGAGCACGAACAAGAGAAGCAGCGGCATAGCCATCGGCTGCGGGGCGGCGGCACTCGTCGTCCTGCTGCTGGTGATCGCCGCCGGCGTCGCGGGGCTCTTCCTCGCGGCCGAGTCGGACAAGGCCATGATCGAGCCGAAGCAGTACGCGGCGGTGAAGCTGGGCCAGTCCGAGGCCGAGGTGCGCAAGCAGCTGCCCGACGGGGCCTCGATCATGACCGACGGCCTGGACAGAGGCGCGCCGCCCGCGCCCGAGGGGGCGAAGTGCTTCAGCCTGAATTCCACGGAGTTCGGCAGCAGCTGGGACAAGGATCCGGTCTTCCGGTTCTGCTTCAAGGACGGCAAGCTGATCGAGAAGAAGTCCTTCGAGGTCACGACGTGAGGGCGGAACGGTCGCCGTGATGTCGGGCGGGCGGCCTATCGGGGATGATGGCGAGCGGCCGCAGGTATGACCGCTCAAGAGGGCGCAGGAGACTCGTGATCAGGGTTCTCGTCACGGATGACGAGCCGCTCATTCGGGCGGGCATCAGGATGATTCTGAGCTCGGCCGACGACATCGACGTCGTCGCGGAGGCCGCGAACGGCCGGGAGGCGGTCGAACTGGCCCGGGCCCGGCGCGTGGATGTCGTGCTGCTCGACATCCAGATGCCGGTCATGGACGGGCTGACGGCCCTGGCCGAACTCCGCAGAGCCGTCCCCGACACACGGGTACTGATCCTCACGACCTTCGGGGAGCAGCAGAACGTGCTGCGCGCCCTGGCGGAGGGCAGCGCGGGCTTTCTGCTCAAGGACTCGGCGCCCGCGGAGCTGATGCGTGCCGTACGGGCCGCCGCTGCCGGCGACGCGTATTTGTCGCCGGGCGCCACTCGCCACGTCGTGGACTCGCTGGCGTCCGGCCAGAGCATGCGCCGCACCGAGCAGGCCCGCCGTCGCCTGGAGACGCTGACCGACCGCGAACTGGAGGTCCTGGCACTGCTGGGCGAGGGCCTCTCCAACGCGGACGCCGGCCAGCGGATCCATATGAGCGAGGCCACGGTGAAGACGTATGTGAGCCGGATCCTGGCCAAGCTGGGCTGCGAGAACCGGGTACAGGCCGCACTCCTGGCACGGGACGCCGGTCTGGGCACCTGACCACCACACTCGACGACGCTCACGGCGAGTCCGCCGCGAGCGGCCTTGCTGCCTGTGACCTACCGGCCGGCGCCGTTCGATAACGGCGCTGACCCGCAGTTGACGGTAGTTCGGCCGGCGCCTGGGGGACCAGGACGGCGCGCCCCCCAAGTGGGCCGAGTCGGCGCAGCAGCTGCGGAAGGCCGTGCCGCCCGACGGCAAGAACAGGGCACCCAACGCACCCTGAACGCCCAACAGTTCACCTGCACCCCAACCACTTACCAGTACCGGAAAGACTGCCATGCCTGGATCTCCCACTCTCCGAACCACCTCACTGCTCTCCGCCTCCCTCCTCCTCGCTCTCGGCGCCACCGCCTGCGGCCCCGGCAAGGACGACACCGGCCGCGAGAAGTCCTCCCCCTCGGCGGCCGCCGCACTGCCCGCCTCGCTGACCTCCCAGAAGCTCAACTGGCAGCCCTGCCCGGCGCCGTCCGCCGCACAGGGTGGCGAAGGCAAGGCGCCCGGCAAGCTGCCGGACGGCACGGCATGGGAGTGCACGACCCTGAAGGCCCCCCTGGACTACGCCAAGCCCGCCGGCGACACCATCGACCTCGCGATGATCCGCGCCAAGGCCAAGGGCAGCGGCAAGCGGATCGGCTCGCTGCTCTTCAACTTCGGAGGGCCGGGCGCATCGGGCGTGGCCACCCTGCCCGGCTATCCCCCGGCCCAGTCCCTGCGCACGCGCTACGACCTGGTCAGCTTCGACCCGCGGGGCGTCGGCGACAGCGCGGGCGTGAAGTGCCTGAGCGACAAGGAGTGGGACGAGCAGCGCGCCAAGACCCTGGATCTGGCCGGGACGGCCGAGCAGAACAAGAAGACCGCGGCGGCCTGCGAGAAGCACTCCGGGAAGGTGCTGCCGCACGTCGGCACCGAGAGCGCGGCCCGCGACATGGACCTGATGCGCCAGGTCCTGGGCGACGCCGAGCTCAACTACTTCGGGATCTCCTACGGGACCGAACTGGGCGGTGTCTACGCCCACTTGTTCCCGAAGAACGTGGGCCGTACGGTCCTGGACGCCGTGGTCGACCCGACCCAGGACCCGGTACAGGCGTCCCTGGGCCAGGCAAAGGGATTCCAGCTGGCGCTGGACAACTACCTCGCCCACTGCGCCAAGACGCCCGGCGCCTGCCCGTACCAGAGCCCCGAGGACGGGCGCCGGCGGATCACCGCCCTCCTGGCGAAGACCGGCAAGCGGCCCCTGCCGACCAAGAGCGGGCGCAAGCTCACCCAGGAGCAGGCGGTGATGGGCATCGTCGCGATGCTCTACTCCAAGGAGACCTGGCCGGCACTGTCGGTCTCGCTCTCCGACGCGGAGCAGGGCAGCGGCGACAACCTCCTGCTGATGGCCGACAGCTACAGCGGCCGCGACGACAAGGGCCGCTACAACACCATGCAGGCTGCCAACGGCGCGATCAGCTGCGCCGACACCAAGCAGCGCATCACTCCCGAGGATGTGCAGGCCAGGCTGGCGGAGTTCCGCAAGGCGTCGCCGGTCTTCGGTGAACTGACCGCGAAGGGCTTGCTGGGCTGCACCGGCTGGCCGGTCACCGGCAAGAGCGACACCCCGGAGGTCTCGGCGCCGGGCGCCGCCCCCATCGTCGTCATAGGCAACGCGGGCGACCCGGCGACTCCCGTCGCGGGCGCCCGCAAGATGGCCGACAAGCTCGGGAAGAGCGTGGGCGTGCTGCTCACCGTCAAGGGCGAGGGCCATGGCACGTACGGCGTCAACCAGTGCGCCACCAAGGCCGTGAACGGCCATCTGCTCGACGGCAAGGTCCCGACGGACGGCACCGTCTGCTCATGACCACGACGTAGCGCGAAGGGCTCGCGCACCGATCGCCGCGCGAGCCCTCGTCGGGCACGGTGGGGTGGGACGCCGTGCGGTGGAACGATGCCGGAGGTCATGCCCCATCGGGGCTGGCCAGTCCCGTCTGGTAGGCGATGACCACCAGTTGGGCCCGGTCCCGGGCGCCGAGCTTGGTCATTGCGCGGTTCGCGTGGGTCTTGGCGGTGAGCGGGGTGACGAAGAGGCGTTCGGCGATCTCGTCGTTGGACAGGCCGGCTGCGACCAGTGTGACCACTTCGCGCTCCCGCGGAGTGAGTGCGGCCAGTTGCGGTGCTGCGGCCCGTCCGGGGGTTGCGGCGCGTTCGAGTGGTGCGGGCTGGGCCAGGAAGCGGGTGATCAGGGCCTTGGTCGCGGTCGGCGAGAGCAGGGAGTCGCCGGCGGCGACCAGACGGATCGCGTCGAGCAGTTCGTCCGGGTTGATGCCCTTGCCGAGAAAGCCGCTCGCCCCGGCGCGCAGTGCCTCCGCGACATACTCGTCGTTCTCGAAGGTGGTCAGCACCAGGACCTTCACGCCGGCGAGATCCTCGTCTTCGCTGATCAGCCTGGTCGCGGCGAGGCCGTCGAGGTCGGGCATCCGGATGTCCATCAGCACCAGGTCGGCGCGGTGGCTGCGGGCCAGTTCGACGGCTTCGCGGCCCGTTGCGGCCTCCGCGACGACCTCCATGTCGGGGGCGGAGTCGATGAGCATCCGGAAGGTGCCGCGCAGGAGTGCCTGGTCGTCGGCGAGCAGGACACGGATGGTCATGGTCGGCCCTTTCGGCCTGCGCGCAGCGGCAGTTCGGCGTCGATACGGAAGCCCCCGCCGGGGCGCGGTCCGGCAGCGAGGGTACCTCCGGCGGACTTGGCCCGCTCCCGCATACCGATCATGCCGTGGCCGGTGCCGGCATCCTGGGTTCCTTCGATGGCCGCGGCGGCAGGGCCGGTACCGCGGCTGCTTCCCGCGGTGCCACGGCCGTCGTCCTCGACGGCGATCCGCAGGACGTCCGTGCGGAATTCCAGGCGGACCCGCGCCGATGCCGGGCCTGCGTGCTTGCGCGTGTTGGTCAGGGCCTCCTGGATGATCCGGTAGGCCGTCAGATCGGTGATCGGTGACAGCTCGCCCGGCTGCCCGGTGCGCTCCAGCGTGACGTCGAGGCCGGAGTGGCGGAAGGAGTCCAGCAAACCGTCGAGACCGGCGAGTCCGGGTGCCGGTTCGCGGGGCTCGACCGGATCCTCGCCGTACCGGAGCAGTCCTACGGTGGCCCGCAGTTGGTCCAACGCCCCCCGGCTGGTGTCCCGGATCCGTTCGAGCGCCTGGTAGGCGTGCTCGGGGTCGGTGCGCATGAGGTGGTGGGCGACGCCCGCCTGGGCGTTGACCAGGGTGATGTGGTGGGCCACGACATCGTGCAGCTCCCGGGCGATGCGGAGGCGTTCCGCGGTGACCCGGCGGCGGGCCTCTGCCTCCTTGGTGCGCTCGGCCCGCTCGGCCCGCTCCATGGCGGCGGCGAGCACTTCGCGGCGGCTGCGGATGGCGTCGCCGATGGCCACCGCCATGAGCGTCCAGGCAATCAGGGCAAGGGACGACGGGAGCTTTTGCGCCAGGACAAGGGACTGCGGGAGCCTTTCCGCGCCCGGGCGGAAGACCAGCGACGCGCTGATGAGCGCGACGGCTGCGAGGGTGCCTGTGTGCCAGGCCCTACGCCGGTCGGTGCGGATCGCCACCGTATAGAGAGCGACGGCCGAGGCGGCGGGCGTCGGCCTGGCGAGCGGGAGCAGGGCGAATTGGGCCACATGCATGGCTACGGTCACTGCGACCACCGTAAGCGGCCAGCGGCTTCGGGCGAGCAGTGGCACACAGGAGATCGCGAGGGCCACGACGGACAAGGTGATCGAAGCGTGGTCGGCGTAGGCGAAGGCGACGGCCAGCGGGGCGGCCAGGACGAAGCAGCCCAGCGCGACAGCGAGGTCGCCCACGGGTGGCCGGACGGCCCGCTGCCACTCCCCGAGCCGGTCGATCATGTGCACTCTCCCACGGTACGCAGCCCCGGCCGGACCGGCGATGACGCCGGTCCGGCCCTGCGGTGCGCGCGGCTTCATCAGGCGGCGCTGTTCTCGGTGAGGTGGTTGCGGTACTCGCGCAGGGCGCGTGCGCTGTTCCAGCCGAGCGCGCCCACCACGCGGCCGTCCATCTTGTAGAGCGCGACAAATTTGTGTGCCTGTGGATCCCCGTCGGCCTTGCGTGCCTGTGGGTCCCCGTCGACGACTTCGACGGTCGCGTCGGAGGGGCACCAGCCGCAGGTTTGGATCTTGGTGCCGTACTGGTCGGTCCAGCCGAACGGGATCGGTGCGTAGGGCACTGCCCCCGCCGGGCCGGACAGCAGGTTTTTGGCAGCGGTGATGGCCTGTTGGGTGGCGTTGGTGCGTTGTTCGAGGCGGACCCGGCCGCCGGCCGCGGGATGGGGCCAGTTGGCGACGTCTCCTGCCGCGTACACCCTGGGTGCGGCTTGGCAGGTGATGTCGCACAGCACCCCGTCACCCAGCGCGAGCCCCGAGCCGGCCAGCCATTCGGTCGCCGGCACCGACCCGATCGCGACGACGACCACGTCGGCGGGCAGCCGGGTACCGTCGTCGAGCACCACCGCGGTGACCCGCCCGTTGTCGCCGATCAGGCCGGTGACGTGGCGGCGCATGCGCAGGCGGACGCCATGGTCGCGGTGCATGTCCCCCACCAAACCGCCCACCCAGGTGCCGACTTGCCTGGCCAGCGGCGTGGGCTCGACGTCGACGAGGGTGACGTCCAGGCCGAGACCGCGTGTGGTGGCAGCGATCTCGCTGCCGAGGAATCCGGCACCGATCACCACGACGCGGGGCCCGGCCAGCAACTGGGCGCGCAGCGTCAGGGTCTCGTCCAGGGTGCGCAGCACATGCACGCCGGCCAGTTCGTGACCGAAGGGCAGGCGACGGGGGCGCAGCCCGGTGGTGATGATCAGGCCGTCGTAACCCAACCGGTCCCCGTCCGCCAGGGTGACGACACGTTCCGCCGTATCCAGGCCGGTCGCCCGGCAGCCCAGTCTCAGGGTCATACGCAGCCGTTGGATGTCGGTGTCCTGGCGCAAGGTGGACCTGTGCGGTTCCCAGTCGCCGGCCAGCACCTGCTTGGACAGCGGTGGCCGGTCGTACGGTGTCCGCAGTTCCTCGCCGACCATGGTCAGCGCCCCGGTGAAGCCCTCGCGCCGCAGGGCGTCGGCCGCGGTGAGACCCGCGGCCGACGCGCCCACCAGGACGATGTGGTCCAAGGTGGGCACTACTCCACCACCTCGATCGCCAGCGCGGGGCAGCGGGCGGCGGCGTCCTTGACCTGGGGCAGCAACTCGTGTGGCGGGACGGCGTCGAGCAGTATGACGATGCCGTCCTCGTCCCGCTGGTCGAAGACGTCAGCTGCAGCCAGCACGCACTGGCCCGCGCCGACGCACTTGCCCTCATCAATGAGGATCTTCATGGCGATTCTCCGCGTGGTGTGTGGTTCGACGATTCGCTGGGTTTGTGCCGGCCTCACCAGGTCACGGGCAGCTCGTGGACGCCGTAGACGAGCATGTTGTCGCGCATGGGCACCTGCTCGACCGGAACCGCCAGTCGCAAGGTCGGGAAGCGGTCCAGGAGCGCGGACAGGGCTGCCTTCATCTCCACCCGGGCCAGCTGCTGGCCGAGGCACTGGTGGATACCGTGGCCGAACGCCAGGTGCGGGCTGTGCGGCCGGCCGACATCCAACCGCTCAGGGTCGTCGGTGAAGTGTGCCGCGTCCCGGTTTCCGGATGCCAGGGAGGCGACCACCAGGCTGCCTTCCTTGATCTGGTGGCCGTGCAGCTCCACGTCCTCCAGCGCCGTGCGACGCAGACCGAACTGAATGATCGTCAGGTGGCGCAGCAGCTCCTCGACCACGCCGTCCATCAGGGACGGGTCGGCGCGCAACGCCCCCAGCTGCTCAGGGTTGCGCAGCAGGCACATGGTGCCCAGCGCGATCATGTTCGCGGTCGTCTCGTGCCCGGCGATCAGCAGCAACATCCCGACGCCGGCCAGTTCTTCGTCGGTCAGCTCTCCGGAGTGGGCCAATTCGCTGAGGATGTCGTCGGTGGGGTTCTCCCGCTTGGCGACGGCCAGTTGGTGGATGAAGCCGCGTATCGCCGCCTGCGCCTGCTGGAATTCCTCGGGGCTCGAATCGAGCCGGAGGAACGTGGCCGAGTTCCGCTGGAACTCCTCACGGTCGGCGTAGGGCACCCCGAGCAGCTCGCAGATCACCAGCGAGGGCACCGGCAGCGCAAAGGCCTGGACGAGATCGACCGGGCCCTCGGCGGAGGCCATCGCCTCCAACTGCTCGGCGACGATCTTCTCCACCGCCGGTACCAACTGCCGCATCCGGCGCACGGTGAACCGCCCGGTGAGCAGCCGCCGGAACCGGGTGTGCTCCGGCGCGTCCATCAAGATGAACATCCCCGGAGGGGTCGGCGGCACCGGTGCGTCGTTCATCGCGGGGCCGCCGGTCCGTAGGAGGGTGCGCTTCGCGCTGAACCGCGGGTCGGAGAGGACCGTGCGTACGTCTTCGTACCTGGTGACCAACCAGCCGGTGACACCGTCCGGGAGGGTTACCTGCGTGACCGGGGCCTGCTCACGCAGCGCTCCGTACTCCTCCGGCGGGTCGAAGGGGCAGGTTCGCACGGTGGGCTGCGTCCTGGTGGGCTGGGTGTTCGTCACGGAAGAGTCCTTTCCAGAGGGAGGGAAGTCCCGGTGTTCATGCGGTTGTTGGTGGCGCAGTAGTGGTCGCCGAGGGCGCGCCGGTAGACGCGCCAGCCGAGCAGCGCGCTGAGCGCGAGGACGGGGGGCCCGAAGGCGTCGGCCGTGCCGAGGGCGACCACCTGGCCGGACAGGTACAGCGACAGCTGGATCGCCAGCATCACCACACTTGAGGCGAGGACGACCAGGTTGCCCTTGACGAACGCCCGGCGCCGCACGGGGCACCGGTGCCAGCCGGGCCCCTCCTTCGTGATCAGCGCCACCACCACGCCCATCAGCGGCCGGCCGAGCAGCAGCATCACGGCGTTCGCCAAGGCGACCACGCTGTGCATCACCAGGTTCGGCAGGAAGAAGTTGGTGGCTTCTCCGGTCGTTGCGGCCAGCGTCCCCTGGACGCACACGAGGCCGAGGACCGCGAGCGCCCGCCACACCGATTCCCCGCGCACCACCCGGTAGACGCAGACCCCGGCCGCTGCCGCCAGGGCGAGTACCAGCGCGACGGTGAGCTGGTGAGTGAGGGCGAAGCTCACGGTGAATCCGAAGATGGGCGCGACCTCGACCACCGCCGCGCGCAGCCGCCTGCGAACGGCGGCCTGTGCGGCGTCCTCGCCGTCGGCCTCACGGTGTGCTGTTGGATCCACAGCTGCTCCAGATTCCTCGACAGACGGTGGGCGTCTCGCCGCTTGCGGCCCTGTTCACGATGCCGTTCCGCCCGGAGGGTGTCGTCGTGCGTCCGCAGACACTTGGCCTGCCGCGGACGCAGTACGACGCCGCGGCGCCTACCACGAGCGCAGACGCCGGCCGCGCAGATGGCGGCTGTCCGCGTGACCCGTTGTCCCACCCGGGCGGCGAGTGACGCACGCATGACCCCGGGATGCGCGGGGACCGGCGGAGGCCGACAGTGGAACCAGAGCCCTGTGCCGACCGAGGAGGAGCTCACGTGCCCGGCCCGGACGCCACGTCACCATGAGCGCGCAACCGCGCCCCGCGGCACCGCACCCGATGTCCGAGGCGGAGTTCCGGTCCCTGTACCGCCGACTACGTGAGCAGGCCCTGGACGGCACGGATCACGGGCGCGGAGCGCTGAGCCGGCTCACGCCCGAGCGTGTGGTGGCTGCCGCCGAGGTCCGGTGCGGACGCTCCGTGTCGCTGGCCGCCCCCATCGAGACCAGGCCGGGGCCGGACAATCCGCAGCCGGCGTCCCACGAGATGACCGCACCGGCGCACCGGGAGGCCGACGCCCCTGGGCTGCGGTTCGCCCTCGACCGATTCGCCATGAACGTGCACGGGGACGTCGACAGCCACCTCGACGCGCTGTGCCACGTGATGTTCGACGGCGAACTCTACGGCGGTGTCCCGGCGAGCAGCGTGACGCCGGACGGTGCCGGCGCGCTCACGCTGGACCTGGTGCGAGACGGCATCGTCGGCCGCGGCGTCCTCCTGGACATCCCGCGTCTGCGGGGCGTGCCGTGGCTCGACCCCGGCGAGTACGTGACCGCCGACGACCTCGTGGCGGCCGAGACCGCCCAGGGCGTCACGGTCGGAGCGGGCGATCTGCTGTTCGTGCGCGTCGGGCACCGCCGTCGGCGCCGGAGCCTCGGCGCCTGGAACGCGGCGCAGGCGCGGGCGGGCCTGCACCCGACGGCGATGCGCTTCCTGGCCGAGCGTCGCGTGGCCGTCCTGGGGTCGGACGGCAACAACGACACGGCCCCCAGCGTGGTGACCGAGGTCCCGTTTCCGGTGCACGTGCTGGCCATGAACGCCATGGGACTGCACCTGATGGACTACCTGGACTTCGAGGAACTGGTACCGGCGTGCGAACAGCTGCGCCGCTGGCACTTCCTGTGCGTGGTCGCCCCCCTACGACTCCCGGCGGCCACGGGCTCTCCGGTGAACCCGATCGCCGTCCTGTGAACGTGCCGGGACGCGGGCCGTTCCAGGTGCCGCGGCGCAGCGGGGCGTATACGTTCGAAGAGGGGAGAAAGCTGTTGGCAGGTCCCGGCAACGGCCGGGGACCGCAAGGCAAGGACGGTGGTCGCCGTGGGCGGCTCCTCCCATTACGACGTCCTCATCATCGGCACCGGCGCCGGCGGTGGCACGCTCGCCCATCGGCTCGCTCCCTCGGACAAACGGGTGCTCATCCTCGAACGCGGTGGTTACCTGCCGCGCGAACGCGACAACTGGGATTCCACCGCCGTGTTCGTCAGGGGCAAGTACCGGGCTCCGGAGTTCTGGCTCGACAAACACGGCAACGAGTTCCCGCCCGAGGTCAACTACTACGTCGGCGGCAACACCAAGTTCTACGGCGCGGCGCTGTTCCGGCTGCGCCCCGAGGACTTCGGCGATCTACGCCACCACGACGGCGTCTCACCCTCCTGGCCGATCCGCTACGAGGACCTGGAGCCGTACTACACACAGGCGGAACACCTCTACCTGGTGCACGGCCGGCACGGCGAGGACCCTTGGGAGGGGCCGTGCAGCGGACAGTACGCCTACCCGCCGGTCGAACACGAGCCGCGCATCCAGCAGTTGAGCGACGACCTGGAGAAGCGGGGACTGCATCCGTTCCACCTGCCCATCGGGGTCGACCTCACGCAGGACGCGAACGGGCGGGCAACCCCCGCCAGCGTCTGCATCCGCTGCAACCGGGTGGACGGCTTCCCGTGCCTGGTCCGCGGCAAGTCCGACGCCCAGGTGATCTGTGTGGAGCCGGCACTGCGGCACCCCAACGTCGAGATGGTCACCCATGCCCGGGTGACGAGGCTGGAGACCGATCCGACGGGGTGCAGTGTCACAGCGGTCGTCGCCCAGCTGCCGGACGAGGAGGAGGCCCGGTTCTCGGCCGACATCGTGGTCGTGGCCTGTGGGGCGGTCAACTCCGCGGCCCTGCTGCTCGCTTCGGCGAACGACCACCACCCCCACGGGCTGGCGAACAGCTCGGACGTGGTCGGCCGGCACTACATGCGGCACAACAACCTTGCACTGATGGCCATTTCGAAGGAGCCGAACGACACCCAGTTCCAGAAGACCCTCGCCCTGCACGACTGGTACCTGGGCGCGGACGACTGGGACTATCCCCTCGGAGGAATCCAGATGCTCGGCAAATCGGATGCCGAGCAGATCCACGGCGAGGCCCCGCGCTGGGCCGGAGCGGCGGCCCCGGACATGCCCTTCGAAGTCCTGGCCCATCACGCCGTCGACTTCTGGCTGTGTGGAGAGGACCTGCCGCAGCCCGACAACCGGGTCACCCTGGACGGCGACGGCCGCATTCACCTCGCTCTCGACGAGACCAACAACATCGCCGGCCTGACGCGCCTGCGGCACAAGCTCCAGCACATGCTCGGCCACCTGGGCATGCACGAGCACCGTCTGCTGTCCCACAGCATCTACCTGCACAAGGGCATGCCGATCGGCGCCACCGCGCACCAGGCGGGCACGGTGCGGTTCGGCGACGACCCGGCGTCCTCGGCCCTGGACGTCAACTGCAAGGCCCACGACCTGGACAACCTGTACGTCGTCGACACGAGCTTCTTCCCGAGCATCGGCGCGGTCAATCCGTCCCTGACGGCCATCGCGAACGCCCTACGGGTGGGCGATCACCTCCTGGCGCGGCTCGGCTGACCGGCCTGCGGTGACGCACCGCCGATCGGGCGAAGATCGTCAGTCGGGCAGCGCAAAGCAGGCTTTCGCGCCCCTCCGTTGCCCCACCTCGGTGCTTGTGTGACGCCTGCACCTCCGGGTCACGGCCCGGCTGATCCGGATCGCGCAGTGGAGGACGAAGTCATCGTGAGTGCCACCGAGGGCGCACCTCAGGACGTGATCCCCGCGCACCTGCTGAAGGGTCAGAAGGCGCTGGTCACCGGCGCGAATTCCGGAATCGGCAGGGCGACGGCCGTCGCTCTGGGCCGGGCCGGAGCCGACGTGGTCGTGAACTACGTGGCCGGCCGTGAGGAAGCCGAGAAGGTGATCGAGGAGATCGCTTCCTTCGGGGTGCGGGCCGCGGCCTACGAGGCGGACGTGTCCGACGAGGGCCAGGTCGTCGACATGATGGACCGGATGGTCCAGGAATTCGGCACGATCGACGTCCTCGTGGCCAACGCCGGACTGCAGCGCGACGCGCCGTTCACCGAGATGACCCTCGCCCAGTGGCAGAAGGTCCTGGACGTCAACCTCACCGGGCAGTTCCTGTGTGCCCGCGAGGCGGCCAAGGAGTTCATGCGCCGCGGAGTCGTCCCCGAGGTGTCGCGCGCGGCCGGGAAGATCATCTGTATGAGCTCGGTGCACCAGATCATCCCGTGGGCGGGGCACGTCAACTACGCGGCGTCCAAGGGCGGCGTACAGATGATGATGGAGACGCTGGCCCAGGAACTCGCCCCGAAGAAGATCCGCGTGAACGCGATCGCCCCCGGAGCCATCAAGACCCCCATCAACCGCGACGCCTGGGACACGCCGCAGGCCCAGAAGGATCTCCTGCGGCTGATCCCCTACGACCGCATCGGCGCCCCCGAGGACATCGCCCACGCGGCCGTCGGCCTCGCCTCCGACCTCCTGGACTACGTCGTGGGCACCACCCTCTACGTGGACGGCGGGATGACTCTCTTCCCCGGCTTCGCCACCGGCGGCTGACCGACCTCACTCACGTCGGCCCCTGGGGGAGACTCCTATGCACACCACGGTTTCGTTGCTGGCGGACGCGCCGGCGCAGATGCTCCCGGCCAGATCGCTGATGGCCTTCACCCTCGCCTCCCACATCATTCTGGTGCCCCTGGGAGTGGCGCTGCCGCTGATCACGCTCCTCATGCACGCCTACGGTCTGCGGCGGGACGACCGGACCGCCCTGCTGCTGGCGCGGCGGTGGTCGGCGGTCATGGCGGTCCAGTTCGCGATCGGGGTCGTCACCGGCACCGTGCTGTCCTTCGAGTTCGGGCTGCTGTGGCCGAGCATGATGGGCAGGTGGGGTGATGTCTTCGGCATCGGGTTCGGTGTCGAGGCATGGGCCTTCTTCCTGGAAGCCGTCCTGCTCGCCATCTATTTGTACGGTTGGCGGAGACTTCCTTCCCGCACCCACTTCCTGCTCGGACTGCCCCTGCCCGCCGCCGCCCTGCTCGGCGCCTTCGGGATCCTGGCCGCCAACTCCTGGATGAACACCCCGCGGGGCTTCACCCTCGACTCCGCGGGCAACCCCGTCGACGTGAAGATCTGGAAGGCGATCTTCACGCCCATGTTCGGCCCGCAGTACTGGCATTTCGTCGTGGCGATGCTCGTGACGGCGGGCTACGTCGTGGCCGGCGTCTACGCCGTCGGCTGGTTGCGCGGTCGCCGGGACCGTTACCACCGGCTCGGGTTCACGATCCCCTTCACGCTCGCCGCGGTGTTCACACCGGTGCAGTTCGTGCTGGGCGACTCCATCGCCCGCCAGGTCTTCCACAAGCAGCCGGTGAAGTTCGCCGCGATGGAGATGGTCTGGAAGACCGACACCCATGTGCCGGAGTACCTGTTCGGCCGGCTGCACCCGGACGGGAGCATCTCCGGCGGCATCCGGATCCCGCAGCTCGACTCCCTCCTCGCCGGCTTCCGCCCGGACACCCGGGTGACGGGGCTGACCTCCGTCCCGGCGAGCGACCGGCCGACGGCCACTCAGGCCACCCTCGCCCACTGGACCTTCGACACCATGGTCGGTATCGGCTCCCTGCTGGCGCTGCTCGCCCTGTGGTACGCCCTGATCTGGCTGCGCCGCCGCAGGCTGCCCGCCTCACCGTGGTTCTACCGGTGCGCCGCCGTGGCCGGCCTCGGCTCCGTCGTCGCCGTCGAATGCGGCTGGATCACCACCGAAGTGGGCCGCCAGCCGTGGATCGTCTACCAGAACATGCGGGTCGCCGAAGCGGTGACGCCGACCCGCTCGACCAGCCTGTGGATCATGTTCGGCCTGGTCATCGTGGTGTATGTCTTCGTGTTCGGGTCGTTCCTCGCGGTGCTGCTGAAGATGCGGTCCCGCTGGCGGCTCGCCGACGAGACGGGCGGACCCCAAAGCCCCGGGGAGACACCTGAGACCGACACACCGTACGGGCCGCGCTCCGCGGGGAGCCGGCCGTGATCGCCGGGGTCATCGCCGTCGTGCTGCTGCTCGCGATCGCCGCCTACGCATGCGCCGGCGGCACCGACTACGGCGCCGGCTTCTGGGACCTGATCGCGGGTGGGGCAGAGCGCGGCAAGCGCCCGCGCTGGCTGATCGACCACGCGATGGCTCCCGTATGGGAGGTCAACAACGTCTGGCTGATCTTCGTGCTGATCACCATGTGGACGGGTTTCCCCGTCTTCTTCCAGCGGGTGTTCACCACGATGTGGCTGCCCCTGGCGCTGGCCGCCGTGGGCATCGTGCTGCGTGGCGCCGGCTTCGCCCTGCGCAAGCCCGCCCGGCGGCCGGCCGGACGGCGCCTGTACGGGGCGGTGTTCGCCCTCTCGTCGCTCCTGACGCCGTTCTTCCTCGGTACCGCAGCCGGGGGAGTGGCCTCGGGCCGGGTGACCTCCACGACGCAGGCATCGACGGATGCCTGGGCCAACCCCACATCGCTGCTCTTCGGTCTGCTCGCCATCGCGACCACGGCTCTGCTCGGTGCGGTCTTCCTGGCAGCGGACGCCCGCCGTTTCGCCGCGCCGGATCTCGACGCCTACTTCCGGCAAAGGGCGCTGGGCGCCCTGGCTGTTATCGCCGTTCTCGCCGTGATCACGCTGTTCGTCACCCATGGGGACGCGCCCCATGTATGGCACGGGCTCACGCACGGCGTGGGGCTCGTCTTCGTCATCGTGGCGGCGCTGGGCACGCTCGCCACCGCCTGGTTGCTGATCCGCTCCTCCGGGGCCTGGTCCCGGGTCACAGCGGTCTGCGTGGTCGCGTCGGCCGTCCTCGCCTGGGGCATGGCCCAGCGCCCGTACCTCATCCCGACCTCACTGACCGTCGCCGAGGGCGCGGGCGCGGGCACCACACTCCGCTGGCTGGCGCTCGTCACCCTCGTGGCAGTCGTGCTGATCGTCCCCGCGGTCGCGCTGCTCTACTGGCTGGACACCCATGGCGAGCTGGAGGGCCTCACCGACGCCGACCTGCGGCGCACCGGTGCCGGTGATGAGGGCTGACCTCGTGGCGGGCGCAGACCGCAGGGCGTACGCCGAAGGGTGAGAGCGCGGTGACCGTGGACGAGATCCTGCTGGGCATCGGCCTGACCGTGGCCCTCGCCGTCGGTTCCCAGATCCTCGCGAGCCGACTGCGGATCCCGGCCCTGGTGGTGCTGCTGCCGGCCGGGTTCGCCGCCGGAGCAGTCACCGAGGCCGTCCATCCCGACAAGCTCGTGGGGCCGGCCTTCTCGCCCCTGGTGTCGCTGTCGGTGGCGCTCATCCTTTACGACGCCGGCCTGGGACTGGACCTGCGCCACCTCAAAGGCGCGGTGCGGAGCGTCGTCGTGCGACTCATCGTGCTGGGCGTGCTGCTCACCGCGGGGACCGTCATGGCCCTGGGGCCGACCCTGTTCGGGATGCCGTTCGCCGTGGCGAGCATGATCGGCGTGATCCTCGTCGTGTCCGGGCCGACCGTCGTCGGTCCGCTGCTCGACCACGTCAGGCCGTTGGACAAGGTGCGGCGGGTCCTGCTGTGGGAAGGGTCCCTGATGGATCCCGTCGGCGGCATCCTCGGCGCCGTCGTCTTCCACTCCCTCGTCACCGGCGGATTCCGGACCGGCCACGGGTTCCGGTCCGCTTCCTTCTTCGCCGGTATCGCCGTAGGGCTCGTGGGCGGCGCGGTCGGCGCCGCACTGCTGTGGCTCACCCTCCGGCTGCTCAGGCTCGGCGAGACGCTCGGCACGCTCGCCCAGCTGGCCACCGTCGTCGTGGTGGCCGCGGGCTGCGACATGGTGTTCGACGACACCGGGCTGATCGCCGCGATCGTCACCGGGCTGACCGTCGCGAACCTGCCCGGCTTCGACATGCCCGTACGCCGGCCGTTCTTCGAGACGCTCGTGCAGCTGATCATCGGCCTGCTGTTCATCTCCATCTCGGCGACGGTGACGCCGAAGTCCGTCGTCCCTGTGCTGCTGCCCACCCTCGCGCTCGTCGCCGTGCTCGTCCTGGTGGTCAGACCCCTGGTCGCCCTGCTGTCCACCGCCAGGACGGATCTCGCCGCCCGTGAACGCGCCTTCATCGGCTGGATGGCCCCGCGCGGCATCGTCGCCGCGTCCACCGCCACGACATTCTCCGCTTCGCTCATCACCGCGGGCCTGCGTGGCGCCGACAAGATCCTTCCCGTCACCTTCCTGGTGATCGTCGGAACGGTCGTGGTCTATGCACTGACGGCGAGGCCGGTGGCCGCCAGGCTGGGCGTCGCACGCCCCACGCGTGACCGCCCGCTCCTGGTGGGCGGCGATCCCTGGGTCATCGATCTCGCCCGGTCGCTGCGCACCGCCGGACTCGACGTGCTGATGTGGGCGGGACTCGCACAGGAGAGGAACCGGATCACGGAAGCGGGGATCGAGCTGGCCGCCGGGGAGCTCATGGCCGTGGCCACCGATCCGAAAGCCCGGCTGGAGGAGGTCACGTCGGTCTTCCTGCTGACCGACGACGACGACTTCAACGCACTCGCCTCGATCGTCATGCGGGACAGCATCGATGGCCCCGTCTACCGCGTCGGCCCGCCCCCCGGCGGTCGGGGCGTCGTTGCCCCCTATGCCGCTGGTGACACCCTCTTCGGCCCGGACCTCCTGCGCCATGCCCTGGTGGCCCGTCATGAGCACGGCGCCCGCTTCCGCGTACAGCCCGCGTCGGTCCCGTGCCCGCCAGGACACCGGCCCCTGTTCGTCGTCCGGCGTGACGGCCGGCTGGAACCGGTGGCCGAGACCTGGCCGGTCACCGCGGCGGAAGGCGACACGCTTGTCCTTCTCGGACCCGCGTCGGCGACGGGCGCGGGTCCGGCCACCTGAACCGGGCCCGACCACCTGAACCGGGTCCGACTACCGTCGGTCGAGAGTCGCGTTCAGGGTGATGGCCGCGTCGATGAGGGCGAGATGGGTGAACGCCTGGGGGAAATTGCCCAACTGACGCCCCGTCAGGTCGATCTCCTCGGAGTACAGGCCCAGATGGTTGGCGTACCCCAGCATCTTCTCGAACACCAGCCTCGCCTTGTCGGGCCGTCCCGCGCGTGCCAGGGCGTCGACGTACATGAACGTGCACAGCGAGAAGGTTCCTTCGGAGCCGCGCAGGCCGTCGGGCGAGGCCTCGGGGTTGTAGCGGTAGACCAGGCTGTCGCTGACCAGCTTCTCCTCCATCGCGTCGAGGGTGGAGTGCCACATGGGGTCGTCGGGCGTGATGAACCCCACCGTCGACATCCGCAGCAGCGAGGAGTCGAGTACGTCACTGCCGTAGTGCTGGACGAAGGCCTGACACCCCTGGCTCCAGCCCTTCGCCATGACCTGCTCGTAGATCTCGTCCCGTGCGCTGTGCCAGCGTGTGGCCGCGGCCGGCCGGCCGTTCGACTCGGCGAGCCGCAGCGCGCGGTCGAACGCCACCCACGACATCACACGGCCGTACGTGAAGTTCTTGCGGCCGCCGCGGGTCTCCCACAGGCCCTCTCCCGCCTGGTCCCAGTGGTCGGCCAACCAGTCGAGGTTCGTCAGCAGCGAGGTCCATCCCCGGTGCCCCAGCTGGATTCCGTGCCGGTGCGCGAAGTAGATGCTGTCGAGGGCCTCGCCGTAGATGTCCAGCTGAAGTTGTGTGGCGGCGCCGTTGCCGATCCGCACCGGGGCCGAACGCGCATAGCCTTCCCAGTGGTCGAGGATCTGCTCTTCCAGGTCGGAGGAGCCGTCGACCTTGTACATGACGTTGAGGGGGCCGGAGTCCTCGTCGCTGCCCGCCCGCTCATGGACCCGGTCGCCCAGCCACCCGATGAACGCCTGGGCCTCCTCGGTGAAGCCCAGTCCCAGCAGGGCGTACACCGAGAAGGAGGCGTCACGGATCCAGGTGAACCGGTAGTCCCAGTTGCGCTCGCCGCCCAGCTGCTCCGGGAGCGCCGCCGTCGGGGCGGCCACCAGGGCGCCACTGGGGGCGTAGGTCATGAGCTTCAGCGTCACCGCGGAGCGCTCCACCGCCTCTCGCCAGCGCCCCGAGTAGCGTGACTGGCCCAGCCAGGAGCGCCAGAACACGACGGTGTCGTCGAAGAGTTGCTGGTATTCGGCGAGGCTGATCTCCCTGGGCGGCCCGTCGGCGGCCGACGCCAGGACCAGCCCGCGCTGCTGGCCCGCCTGCAGGGTCAGCGAGAAGTGCAGGTCGTCGTGCTGGTCCGTCAGGGCGTCCACCAGCCGCCCGTCCTCCGGTTCGCGGATGGGGTGCACGGTGAGTTCCACGCCGTCGTCCGAGGCGAACACCGCTCCGTGCTCGGTGACGTGCAGCTGGTGGGCCTTGCGTCCGTAGTCGAACCGCGGGGCGATCTCGATCTCGAAGGTCATGCTGCCGCGTACGCAGCGGACCATGCGCACCAACCGGTGGCCGGCCGTGACCGTGGTCCCGGTCACGGGCATGAAGTCGAGCACCTCACCGGCGCCCGCCTCGGTCATGAACCGGGTGACCAGAATCGCCGTGTCGGGAAGGTACAACTGCTTGGTCGCGTGTGTCGTGTGCAGGGGCCGGACCGTGCAGTGCCCGCCCTTGTCCTTGTCCAGCAGCGCGCCGAACACGCTGGGGGAGTCGAACCGCGGGGAGCAGAACCAGTCGACCGTCCCATCCGTGGTCACCAGGGCCGCGGTCTGCAGATCGCCCAGCAGGCCGTGGTTCTCGATCAGCGGGTAGTCGTCCATCGGGGCGCCCCCTTCGGTGTGCGAATCACCCGAATGCGGCCCCCCGATCAGCGTAAGCCGGGGGCCCGGCTCCGGCGCGCCGAGCTCGGGCCGTGCGAGACGTGCTGGTCGCGGACGTGACCGGCTCCCGGCTAGTGCGGGGGCTTCGCTGCCGCATGTCGGGTCGCGCGGCGCCACAGGCGTCGCTGCAGACGGAGGGTGAGGACGCCGACCGCGATGAGAACGACGACGTTGAGCAGGAGCTGGAGCAGCGAGCCCCATGCCTGATGCCAGTCGGCGAAGGCAACCGAGACGGCGATGTCCGAGGCGGCGGGAATCGTGGTCACGGAGATGAAGACACCGAGCAGGGCACTGCCGCGCGCCTCGGTGAGCGAGACGATGCCGACAACGCCGGCAAGGAAGGCGACGACGACCGAGAAGAAGTCCGGTGTGTCGATGAGGTGGGAGACAGGCCGCAGACCCAGTTCAAAGGCTTTGGACTGCAGGTGTGCGCCCCGCGCCAGCGCGGCGAAACCCAGAGTGACCACAATGGCCAGCAGGAAGCCGACCGTGAGCGCACGTAGCCCGTCTCGGACCCTGCGGCGGTTGCCCCGGTCGAGTCCGAGGGCGACGCTGGTGATCGCGCCGTACTCGGGGCCGACCACCATGGCCGCCACGATGAGGATCTGCGAGTTCGTCATGATGCCGACCGAGCCGATGAGCCCGGCGATGACCAAGAACAGGTAGAAGGACGGTAGGTAGGTTCCCTCCGACCGGATGTGGGCCTCGACCGTGGCCCACAGCGGTGCGTGCACGAGTGCGCTCGGCTGGTCGGCCTCGATCTGCTCGGCGCGGTGCGAAAACATCATCTCGACGCCGTCGACGGCGATCGACCCCGTACGGTCGACGCCCAGCTCACGCAGGGCGCCCAGCACGCTGTTCGCGGCGCCCTTCATCACGTCGCATTCGAGCGCGTCGCCGTCCGGAACGCGGGCCGATTTCACGACCACGAGGTTGAGGACGCGCTCGTCCGCGGTGAGCAGGTCGACGGTCGGCCGGGTGAGTGCGCGCGGCATGACCATTCGGAAGTGGATCAAGTCCATCCGAACCTCCTGTGGGCGGAGCCGGCTTCAGACCCTGGCGCTCGCTTCGGTCAGGGGGACCCCCTACCGCTCCGGCCCCGCCATCGCATGCAGCGCGGCCGCCACGACGTGTGCCGTGCTGCCGGAGGCGTCGAGGGTGACGCCCGGCTCGTCGGCCTGAAGCGGATTCAACATGTCGTACTGGGAGCCGAGCAGCTCCGGAGGCATGAAGTGCCCCTTCCGGCGCGCGATCCGCTCCGCGGCCAGCTCACGATCGAGAGCCAGATAGACGAACCACACGTCCACCCCCAAGTGCCGGAAGCGGTCCCGGAACTCGCGCTTGAGCGCCGAACACGCCACCACACCCCCGTGCCCACCGGCCGCATTCGTGCGGATCCACTCCGTGAGAGCCGCCAGCCAAGGCCGGCGATCGGCGTCGTCGAGGGGGTGCCCGGACGCCATCTTGGCGCGGTTGGACGCCGGGTGCAGATCATCGCCGTCGAGGAACGGCACGCCGAGCTGCTGCGCGAGCCGCGCTCCGACGGTGGATTTCCCGGACGCCGATACGCCCATCACGATCACCACCCGCGCACCGCCGGCCACACCGGTCAACGAGCCTCCCTGAGGTGGCGGTGGAACACTGGTACATCTCCACTATCGCCCGTCACCCCCCAACGCGCCGCACGTGCGAACCGTCCGCCGGGCACCTCCACCGGTATCCGCGACCGGCCGCGACCGGCAATCCGGCCGAGGGCGTCCGACTGGCGGGTCATCACGGCGTGGTGCACAGGCGTCTCGCGACAGCCGATCACATCGCTTGGGAGGGGCTTATGGGCGCCAACTCGGTGCGGGCTGGCCAGCGATGGGCGGGGGCGGTCCGCGGTCCCTCCAGCTCATGGCCCGGTTCGATGCCCTGACTATGCTGACCGCTGCGCGGTGTGTGCGAGACGGTTGCGCCACTCCGGTTGTTCTTGGGAGAGGTGAGGGTGTGGCCAAGCCCGTACGTGCGGCTGTCGGGAATGTGTGGGTCAAGTGCACTTTCTGTCAGGGCGATCTGTTTCGGGACCGTGAGGTGAAGCTCAACAGCTCCGGCATGGAGTTCATGGGCTACGGCTGGGCGAACGAGTCGGCGACCGGGCTGATCTGCTGGAACTGCGGCTATGTGCATCTGTTCGTGAACAGAGATCTCGAGCTGTACAAAGTGAAGAAGGACAAGGGGTGACGTAGGCCCCTCGCAGCGCGCCACGGGCGCTGTTGCGCACGGGACCGGATTGCTTGCGCGACGGATGCGCCTTCCGGGTGGAGGTGCGGCCGGGTAGCCGTAGATCCCAGTGGTTGGAGAGGACGGATTCCGGCCCGTGGGGCAGCGGCACTCGGGCACGATGGGCCGCGTGACGTATGTGGTGAGCGTGGATACGTGCATTCCGGACGGAGCCTCTGACCTGGATGCCCTGCAGCGAGAGGGTGTTCTCTTCCTGTTCCGGAAGGGCATCGACGCGATCGAGGCCGTCGAGGGACCCGACGGTATGGAAATCGAGATCGTTGACTCCATTTTGGCGGCCCACCCCGGCGGGGCCTTGCTGAAGCTGTTCGTGGACGCACCGGCCTTGGAGTTCGCCGAGGACGCGGTGCGCGGGGTCGTGGGCGAGATCTTGGAGCGGTCGGAGCTGCTCAGCGCGTGGGAGATCACGAAGTGCGAGGTCGAGCTGCATCCGGAGCTCGCTCAGCAGAGCCTGGATGCCGCGGACGGCCCGGATGCGCCGCCCGCAGACCTCGCGGCACGGGCCGCTCAGCACGCCGAGGCGAGAGCCGCATCCACCACGGCCGCGAAGCTCACCGACGAAGAGGCCGAGGCGATGCGCGTCAAGATCAGCGCACTGGCGCCTCGCCTCACGGCATTCGGTCTCGACTCCTTCGGCTGGTGCGAAGACGACGAGTCCGGCGTTGACCGTGAGCACGCGGCACTCGCCGCCGGCGCGTTGGTGTACGCCATCGATCTCCTTGTGGACCAGCTCTTCGACGATGTGGAGGTGCTTGGCGACGAGGGAACGACCGTTGAGGATTGCGACGGACCCCTGTGGTTCCTCGAAGATCTGCCTGAGCAGTTCGCCGTGCGGTACACGGCCCTCTTCGCGCGTCGCTTCCTCGTTACGGCCGTATCGCTCACCGCTCGTCTCACTCGCGACGACTTCGTGCAGCTGAGCTGCGTGGCCGAGGAACTCCTCCTGAAGTTCCTCCTGCGTGAGGCCGAGGTCGTGCTCGACACCTACGGCCTCTTGAACGACGAGATCACCTCCGCTTGGGAAGCCTTCGCCGACGAGGCCTACGAAGACTCCGACTACGAGTGGCTGTATGAGTCGGTCACCGCCGATGCCGACGAGGGGGTCGGCGCCGAGCAGCTGGAAGCTGGAGTGTTGGACGTCGAGAACTGGTTCATGCCGTTCGACAGGACGAGTTACGTCCACCCGTACGCGGCGAACGAGGCTGGGGAACGGGAGGACACAGCGTAGGAGCCAGACTGCCCTGGGCAGCCGCCTGAGCTGCTTTGGAAGAGCCGACCGGCGGACCTCCGGACTCTTGGCCGGCGGACCGGCGCCGGTTGCTCGATAGGCGGTGTGCGGGCGGTCTGCTGGGGACGATTGCGCCGGCGGTCGGGGGTGACACGGCGACGCGACGGTCAGCCGAGATTGGTGAGGGGGAGCAGGCCACGCTCGGTGAAGACCTTCTTGGCCACGAGCGTGGCGTTGATCGAACGCGGCATGCCGCAGTACACGGCCGAGTGCAGTAGCGCCTCGGCGATCTCGGTAGCGGTCAGACCGACGTTGAGCGCGGCGTTGATGTGCACTTCGAGCTCGATCTCGCAGCCGCCGAGCGCCGCGAGCACACCCAGGGTGACCAACTGCCGGTCACGCGGTGGCAGCTCGGCTCGGGAGTACATGTCACCGAATGCCCACGCCACCACCTGGTGGCCCAGCTCCGGCGAGGTGTCCGCGAGGGAGTCGACGATCCGCTGCCCCGCTTCCCCGTCAACCCGCTCCAGTACCTTCATGCCGTACCCGTAGCGCTCTTCGCGATTCATCGGCTCTCCTCAGGTCAGGTATGCGCTCCGGGCCGCCCGGTGCGCTGTCTCCAGCCTGGCCCGAGGGGCGTCCAGATCTGCTCTGTGGGCATGACTGGCTATAGTTCCCATGCCTGGGAGGTATGGATGGAACTACGGCTACTCGGCTATGCGGTCGCGATCGCGGAAGAGGGCAGCATCAGCGGCGCGGCCCGGCGGCTCCATCTGACACAGCCCACGCTCAGCCGCCAACTGCACGAATTGGAAAGGCAGTTGGGTGCCAAACTGTTCTCCAGGGAGGGCCGCGGTCTTACGCCGACGCCGGCCGGACAGGCCCTGGTGCGGCGTGCGGTCGCCGTGCTCGCCGAGGCGGATGCCGCGCTGGAGGACGTGCGACTGGCCGCACAGGGCCTGACCGGTCGACTGACCGTGACCTTCGCCGGTTCGGGCATCAACGGACCGCTCGGTGGCGCACTGGGCCGGGTGCGGCGTGAACTACCCAGGGTGGAACTGCAGTTGGCGGAGAGTTTCAACGATGCCGAGATGTCGACCGGTGTACTGGAGGGCCGTTTCGACCTCGCGGTCCAGCGCCTCCCGGTCCGCGATGCCCGACTGTCCACGCAGGTGTGGTGGCGAGAGCCGCTGACTCTGTTCCTGCCCGCCGGCCATCCGCTGGCCTATCCCTCCGAACCCGCCCCGCTCGCGGCCCTGGGCCAGATCCCCCTGGTCATCTGGCCCAGGGACGTCTCTCCCCGCTCCTACGACGAGATCATCGCGCTCTGCCACAGCGCCGGAGTCGTACCGAAGATCAGCGCCGAGGGCCGCAGCGTGCAGACGCTACTGGCCCTGGTCGCGGCCAAGTTCGGCGCCGCGGTGCTCGCCGACTCGCACCGTGCGCTGCGCCGCATCGGCGTGACCCCCCGGCCACTGGCCGATACCTCGACCACCCTGCACCTGGTCTGGCGGGCCGACGACGCCAACCCGCTCGTCCAACGGATGCGCACCCTCCTCACCGACGCACTGAGCCACGCGTAAGCCGTTGCTGGTCGTGCTGACCGTCGCGTACGGCAAGCGCCGTCGCGCGGCCGGGAACGTGCCTGCGGCTGCCTGAGTGAAGGAAAACGATCGTGCCGCGGGCCCAAGAAGATTACGACGCCCCGTGACTCTCCGGGCAGAGCGCTGGCCACGTATCGGTCGATGTGGCCGGGCGCTTCACTTGGCGGACGAGCGCTTGGCTTGGCGGGCGCTGCGGGGCCGGGTCTCCGCCGCGGCATGCGGCGTCCCCGAGCGTGGCGTCCAGCGGAGTGCCGCCCAGATGAGGGTGCCGAGCGCGAAGCCGTACACGGCGACGAGGCCGTGGCCGTTGTCCTGAGCGAACCACATCAGCAGCCCGAGCGCCGGCACGCCGACCGCGAGGGCCCGCTGCTTCCTGGTCTGGGCGCGCGTCAGGAGGGCGGCGGCGAGGGTCGCCCCCAGGAAGTAGGTGGCGCCGGAACTGCCCGCGAAATTGCGGGGATCGGCGCTGTGGCCGCCGCCCAGGCCGAGCAGGGCGTCGATTTGTTCCGGCAGGAGGATGCCGACGACGAAGAGGAGCAGCGTCAGCGGACCGCCCCAAAGCCACTGCGCGAGTGCCGCCACGAAGGCGAGGGTGGCGATGTTCCAGATCGCGCCGGTGACACCGCCGTTCTGCATGAAGACCGAGGTGAACACCCGCCACCAGCCGGTCTTGGAGGGATCGTCGTCGAGTGCGGCCATCGCCCCCGCCCAGCACAGCTGGAGTACGACACCGGCCACCGCCAGCACGGTCAGGCCGACCGCGACCCACGGGAGGGGACGCCCCCGTAGCGAGTCGCGTCCCACCGCGCCGAGCCCACTGTTGATCATCATCACCATCAACGCGGCGGTCGTCGCGTTGAACAGCAGTCCGCCCATGTCCCCCGTACCTCTCCAACACTGTTCGAAAATGCTCGTCGGTGACGCTAGCACAACTTTTCAAACGCCGTTTGAAAAGTTGCTACGGTGGACCCATGAAGCTCACCAAGGAGCGGATCGTCGACGCTGGCATGGCCACGTTCGCCGAGTCCGGATACCACGGCCTGTCCATGCGCCAAGTGGCCGAGCGGCTCGGCGCCCACGCGGGCAGCCTCTACTACCACGTGCGCAGCAAGGACGAACTGCTTGCGCTGATGGCCGACCGCGTCTGCCGACATGCGTACGACGCAGGGAGCACGGCCCTGGCCGCGCTCCCGCCCGAGGCGACATGGCAGGAAGAGATCGAGGTTCAAGCCGCAGAACTGCGCCGCAGCATCCAGCGGCACCCGGGCGGCGCACTCCTGCTGGCCGACAGCCCCGGGACGCTGAGCACCGGCGGCCTGTCCCTGATGGAGCGCCTCCTCAAGACCCTTCTCGACGCCGGCGTCCCCGCCGAGCACTGCGGCATCGCGGCCGACACCCTCCTCAGCCACGTCACGGGCTTCGTACTCCAGGAGCAGGCCGAGCCCCAGGTGCCGACCGTCACCGCGGAGAGCCATGCCGACCTGCGCGCGCACTTCCCACTCGTCATGGAGCGGGTGCCCCGGCTGAGCCAGAACGAGAAATTCCGGCGAAGCATCCGGCTCCTGTGCACGGCATTCGACACCCTCACCAAGAACGACGGCAGCGCGTGAGGAGCAGGCGACCTCGCGGCCGGGCTCAGCCCGCTGCCCGCCCGCCAACTTCGACGCTCAAGCCCGCCAACTCGGCGGCGCACCCGCCAAGTGAAGCGCTCGGCCACACGCACGCCGCACCATGGATCTCCTCTCCACCGACATGGTCTGGGCAACAACTAAGCCCCAGGTCGATGACCTGGGGCTTTCGCATGGAGCGGGTGACGGGAATCGAACCCGCGCTCTGAGCTTGGGAATCAGGGGGCTTTCGGGTGCCCAATGCCTTCCTGGCCAGGGAGAACGCTGCGGCCGAGGGGGTGTGTCCGGCTGCGTCTCTGCCCCTTGTTCACCGCTGGTCACCCCTCTGTCCGGCACGACACCGGCACGGCGGTGCACTCGGCCCCGGAACGGGAATGTTCCCGCACGGGGAGTCTCGCTGCGCGCCACGGGCTCTGCTGCCGACGGAACTTGACTGCAACCGCTTCACGATGCGGGACCAGGCACCGTCGATGGGGCGCCCTGCGAATCAGGCGATGCCTGCCCGACGCTGGGCGTCACGGCGACCGACGAGGAACCAGAGCAGGCACCCGAAGAAGGGGGCCATCAAGGCGAAGACGACCCAGACCAGCTTCATCCCGCCGGTGAGGTCGGACCTGACGATGCTGAGCAGAGCGCCGAAGAAAAACGCGAGAGCGCCCAGGACCACAGCAGCTCCTGCGCAGGCGAACATGATGTCGCCCGTAGGGGCAAGGGCCATCTGGTGTGCGAGCTGTGCCTGCATCGTTCTCTCCTCTTACTGCTGGGGGGATTCCCAGAGTTCGTCGGTCGGGCTGGACGTGTGGTGACCGGTGGTTGGGGCGAGTGGCGCACCAGGTGTGTGGGTGGAGGTGAGAGGCGGTTACCCGCCTGTGCGGGAGCCATCGGCCGCAGCCACCGGCGTCGGCACCTGTGGATCGGCCGACTCGGGCGCGTCCGGGCCGGTGCGTGCTCGGGTGTGGGGGAGGGCATGGTTGCGGATGCCGGAGAGGGTTTCGTGGAGGCCCAGGCCCTGGGGGTGGCGGCGGATGCCCCTCACGCAGGCGCCGATCAGGGCCAGGCAGAGCGCCGGCGGCAGCAGCAGAACGAGTCCGGCCACCGGGTCGGCCGCGAGGCTGTACGCCACCTCCTGAAAGTTCACCCGGCCCGCGATCTCGGTCAGCGCGGAGGGGCCGGCAGCGGAAGCGGTGGCGCCGACGAAGACCGCACTAGCGGTGAGGGAAAGGGCCGCACCCCCGACGAGGCATGCGAGCAGCAGGAGAGGACTCAGTACCAAGGCGCGCAGCGCGAGCCTGGCAGGGCTCGGTCGTCCGCCGTCCGGCGTGACCAGTCTCAGCAGGAGCACGTGTTTGCCCGGTGTCGCGCCCATCAGCCAGGGGATGAGAACGAACCACAGTCCGAAGGCGACCGGCGGCGCCAAGAGCACCGTCTCCGCGCCGAGCACGAAATATCCGATGACCGCGATGACCGGGGTGAGCAGCATGACGCCGGTGACGTCCAGCAGCAGGGCGATGAGACGGCGGCCGAAGGGGATCTTGCCGGCGGCGAGCGGGGCGAGCGCGCGGTCGTCCAGGGCGTCCAGGGCGGGCAGTGCCCGGGCCAGCGGTCCGGCGGCCGCCCATCCGAGAGCGGCGCCCGCCGTGTTGACGATGAGGTCGTCGACGGCGAAGAGGCGGTAGGGGCACGCGTAGAGGCCCCAGAGTCCGGTGTACTGGGTGAGTTCGAAGAACAGCGATCCGGCGAACCCGGCCGCGGTGGCCGCGGCGAGGCCGCGCCGGAAGTGGATCCGTACGAAGACCCCCAGCGGCAGCAGCAGGATCAGGTTGAACACGGTCTGCCAGAAGGCCGAGTTGTGCAGGATCAGCGCGTCGAGGGTGACGCGGTGGTGCGCCTCCTTCCAGATGTCGGAGAAGGCGACGCCCGGTGTGAGCTGCGGGTGGGCGAAGGACGGGTACTCCTTGCAGACGTTCACCGAGGGCTTCGGCAGCGGCACGATCACCATGCAGAAGGAGGTGAGTGCGTAGTAGACGCTGCCGTAGAGCGACAGCACCCGCCAGCGGGTCATGACGCCGTGCCGCCGGTAGAGGACGATCGCCGTCGGCACGAACATCACGAAGGCCAGCGCGGGGAAGAGCAGCGCGGCCGTACCGATCGGCAGCAGGTAGATATCCGTCACGCCGGGCGCCTCGCCGCCCGCAGCAGATAGGCGCCGGCGGCGGCCGGGAGCGCCAGGACGGCCAGGAGGAACGGGATGAATGCGCCGAGACCGAAGTTCAGCGTGCCCCCGGGGACCACCCACTGCGACACCACGAACAGCGGCGGCACGAGGGCGGCCGCCGTCCCGATCGCCCTGTCCCGGTTGCGCCACTGCGGCGCGGTCCACAGCCACCAGAGCGCGCCGATCAGGACGGGGAGGCCCAGCACGGGGGCGAGCGTCAGGGGGCCGGTCGCCGCCAGCAGTCCCAGCAGGGCGAGGGTGCGTCCTCGGCTCACTTGCGGAGCGGGGATCTCCTCGCCGAGCGCGGTGGCCGCGATGGTGCGCGGGTCGCCGAGGCGTGCGAGCACGGCGCGGACCTCGTCGTCGCCGGAGGCGGACTCCTCCGCGAGCGCCACGGCGATGTGCTCCTCCAGGTCGGCCAGCAGCTCGTTGCGGCGTTCTGGGCTGAGTCCGGCCGCCTCACGCGCCAGGGTGGCCAGGTACTTCTTCACCAGTGGGTGCTCGGTGATCGTCATGGTGGTCTCCTGTCAGTCGGTGAGGAAGTGGTCGACCGCGTCACGGAAGTGCGGCCAGATCGCGGTGAACTCCTTCAGCGCCGCATGCCCCGGCGGTGTCAGCTCGTAGTAGCGCCGGGGCGGCCCGCTGGGGGACTCCTGCCAGCGGGTCTCCACCAGTCCGTCACGGCGCAGCCGCGACAGCAAGGGGTAGATCGTCCCTTGGCTCGTGACCATGCCGTTCACCGCGCCGAGGGTTTCGAGCAGCTCCACGCCGTAGCGCGAGCCGTCCCGCAAGATCGCAAGCACGCAGTACTCCAGCACCCCCTTGCGGAGCTGGCTCTCCGCCTTGCCCGCGGCGGGCTTACCTGCAACGTCAGGTTCCATGCATTGCACAGTACCTGGTTATCTCCAGGCGGCCAAAGGTGCTGTTGGTGGGGTCCGGCATACGGCAAGGTCGCCGACAGGCCGAAGACGAAGAACGACCTCGCCTCCAAGGCGAACGTTCTTGGCGCCGGGGGCACTTGCTGACCGTCGGCTGGTGAGACGTCGGCGCCCCTGTCGCAGGAGCGCCGTATCCGCGTCACCCGACACGGTCGCGCCCGCCACGACTGGCGTTTCAAATGGCTTCTGGCAGTACGGAGTTGAGGCGGCCGCTTACGCCGCATCGCCCTTTCCGAAGAATTCGACGACGTTCCGCACGGGTCGAGCGCGCCGGGCCGGCGTTTCGCTTCACATCCGGATCCCCGATTACCACTCGTGATCAGGACGGCACAATTTGGCCCATAGCGCGCTGTTATGGAGATCCGGTAGCTTTCGGCGTCGCCGCCGTATCCGCATTCTGTCCCCAACGAAATTCACCGGCAGGCAACAGATTGTCATGCCCGCATCACTCAGCGCGGGCTCTCCTCTCACGGAGGCACACCTCTCCCCACGGAGGCATGCCTCTCCCCCCCCACGGAGGCAACACCATGAGATCCGCACACGCATTGCGGCGCCCGCGCGTCGCGGTGCCCGTACTCGTCCTGTCCGCCGCCTTGCTCGCCTTGCTCGCCCTGGCCATCGTCCCCGTCAGTACCGCCCATGGGGCCAACGAAAGCACCTCGGCATGTGCGCTCCAGGGGACGACCGGCTACACCGATGAAGGCCAGAACACCGACTACAACCGGTTCCAGAAACCGGAGGGCACCAAGCGCGTGGGCGTGATCTACGTGGACTTCCCCGACGCCGTCGGGACCACTACGCCTCTCGACCGCTACTACGACCAAATATCCGGCGCTGACGGCTGGATGCAGAAGGCGTCCAACGGCAAGGTCTCGCTGGATATGAAGGCCCCGTACGGCAACTGGGTGCGCATGCCGAAGAATTCCACCGACTACAACTGGGCGCGCGGGTTCTCCTGGGACACGCACCGGGTTTATGTGAAGGACGCGCTCGCCGGCGCCGCCGGCGCAGGCGTCAACCTCGCCGACTACGACACGTTCTACATCGTGCCCACCAGCACCGCGGCAGCGATCACTCACACCCCGACCTGGGTCCAGAACCCGTCCAACCCGACCCAGGTCTGGAACAAGGCGACCAACGCCTGGGTGACGATCAAGTGGGCGGTGACCTTCGGACAGGACATGTGGCACTGGGGCTACAAGGTCGCCGACCACGAGACCGCCCACACCTTCGGCCTGCCCGACCTCTACGCGTTCAACGGCGAACAGCACCAGTACGTCGGCGGCTGGGACGTCATGGGCAAGGTCAGCGGCCCGGCCCCGCAGTTCCTCGGCTGGCACGCGTGGAAGTTCGGCTGGATCAACGACAGCCAGGTCTCCTGCCTGTCCACGAACGACACGTACTCCACGACCCTGAACGGGGTGGAGCACGGGGGTGACGGCTACAAACTGGCGGTGATCAAGACCAGCGACACCACGGCCTACGTCGCCGAGTCCCGCAAGGCCGCCAACAACGACTCCGACGCCTGCGACACCGGCGTACTGATCTACAAGGTCGACACCTCGACCGAAAGCGGTAGCGGACCGGTCCGCGTGGTGAGCAACCCCAAGGCCGCCGCACCCACCGGGAACTGCACCGCGCTGGACATGCAGACCTGGAAGCCCGGCCAGACGTTCCAGGACGACAACGCCCGCATCCGGATCCACGTGAACAGCTCCGACTCGGACAACGACACGGTGTGGACCTACAAGTGGTGACCGCACAGTGAACCCCCGTCGGCAGCCGACCGCCTTCCAGGGCTTCCTCGACCAGCATGGGATCCCTCGGCTGAAGTCTTGGCGGGCCGTCGGCGGCTGACCTCGACGGCTGCAAGATCCCCGACAGAGCCAGGCTTCAGTGGTGCGCGAGTGGTGCGCCCCGCCTGAACCTCCAACCGAGCCGTCCAGGACGCCGATTCAGCAGAGATCGGCCGCTCCTGGACGGCTTCGTGCTACCTGTGGTTGGGGCTCACTAAAGGCGCCATGGCAAGGGGAATGCATCTCTGGCCTGCGGGTTCAGCGGCTGTGGGCGCCCGTCACGCGCCTTCATGGGCCGTTGGCCACAAGGCAGTTGACGTGTGCGCAAGTGGTGCGCGAGCCTCTGAGAGGTCTGGACAACAAACAAGGCCCAGGTCACCGACCTGGGCCTTCGCTATGGAGCGGGTGACGGGAATCGAACCCGCGCTCCGAGCTTGGGAATCAGGGGGCTTTCGGGTGTCTGATGCGCGCCTGACCTGGGGAAACGCTCTGCCCGGAGTGGGCGTACGACGTCACTCCGCTGCCCTTGGACGACCGCTGGTTACCGCTGTATCTGGCACGACACTGGCACGCAGGCTGCCGGGGCCTCAGATCGGGAGTGACTCGCCGGGTTCGGATCGCTGCGACGGCGTGGACGCCTCTGCTGGAGACATCGGGATTGCGTGCGGGAAGCGACGCGGAGGGTGTTCCGGGGCGTTTGACAGCGGCCACTTCGGATTCCCCACGTATGGCCAGTTACAGCGCCACTCTGCGTATGCATCGAACGTTCCACCTTGTGGCCGGCCCCCGCCTCACGCCTCAGCGGTACTGGCGGCGGCGGAAGAAGAATCGCTCGGCTTACGCGCATCTGATCGCGCTGAGGAAGCCGGGGCTATCCGTCCTCGTCCTTGACCTCCAGTGCTCCTCGCGCCAGACCGATGAACGTGACGTAGGCTTCCCGGAAATCCCGGTAGCCAGCGTCGTACTCGTCCCGCCACTCGGGACTGTCGTCACCGATGAGCGCCTTGAGCAGCGGCTGCAAGCGCCGTGCCATATTCCGCACGTGGTCCGCCGCGGCGGAAACCTCAGCAGGACCGTCGAGCCGGACCTCATGCATCGCCCTGTTCATGTCCCCGATGGCCGGGCCTGTGCGCTCGTACATCTGCTTCAGGAGCCGGTCCTTGCTCTCACGGTCGCGCGCCGCGTCGACGTCATCAATCTGCCACGTGACCGCTGAGAACGCGTGCGCGCAGCTCATCATCTCCCGATAGGCGGATCGGCGCCGGTCCCGCTGCTCACGAAGGGATTCTGCCCATGCGGTTGTTCGGGCTTGGGCCAGCGCTGTGCGCAAGGCCGCCCGCGCGGTGATGTAGCTGGCTCCGAGCGCGGTCAGCGCGGTGAGAATGCCGACCCACAGTCCGCTGTTCGTCATGGCCGAAGAGTCTGTCAGCCGGGGTGCAAGGGAGACAGCCCGCGAGTCGATCACTGGCCGTAACCGTGACGGCAGGTCGGGCTCGTCGTTGGCGACGCGTCGCGACAGCAGCCGGCGGCCGCTCTCGTCGATCGCGACGCAGTGGTGATGGATCTTGCCTGCGTCGATGCCGGCCCAGATCACGGCCATGTGGTGCCTCCGTGCGGTGTCTGCTGCTGGTTCCTCCCACGGACGACCTCGCTGTCGATTCCCTACGGAGCGATCATTCGCAATTCCTAATTGGCAGCCGAGTCGTCGTGGAGCGCTGGGGGGCCAATCGCTGGTAGCCACAAGCGGCAGAAGGTTGAAAGCCACACCCGGCGCCCCTGGGTGGATGATCCATACGAAGAGCTCACCGTCTCCCGCAGGACAACGTAGGGAAGGTTGAGCGTTTCTCAGCGAAGGCTGGTGACCGGGGTGTCCTGTCCCAGGCCCCGACGGATCGCGATCTCCACGGGTGAGTACGCGCCGTCGGCCCGCTCCAGTTCGTACGGCGCGGCCGGCATCAGCGGCGGCTGGGCCATGAAGCGCGGCCGCACCCCATGGTGCGGTTGCGCCGCGTGCACCAGGAACGGATGGCACAGGAAGACGTCGCCCGGGGACCCGGTGGCGAGGGCGAGTGGCCGGTGGTCGGACGCCGCCACCAGATCGGGCGCAAGGGCCAGCCCGCTCGCCCCGTCCTCCCCGTACTTCTCCAGCACCTTCGGCACGTCGAGGTGTGAGCCGACCCGGATCCGGGTCGGGGCGTCCTCCTCACCGACCTCGCTGAACAGGAACAGCATCAGCAACGCCCGGGCCCGGGAGCGAAGATTTGTGAAGTACCAGCTCTCGCCCTCCGGCAGATAGCTCCCCTCGATGTGCCAGCCCGCGTCGTCCGGCTCCTCCTCGTGCGGGAAGCGCAGGGGGAATGTGCCCAGCGAGTAGCGCGGCTCCCAACGCCCCGCGCCGACGAGCAGGTCGTACGCGCCCTGCAGGGAAGGGGAGTTGGGCGCGGCGGCGAACGGCCCCTGCGCCATGCCGGCCACCCAGTGCACGGGCTGCGTCCAGGTCGCTGGATCGTCCGGGTCGCAGCCCGTCTCTCGCCAGAGCAGCCGCGCGCAGTCCGCGGCCACGCGCGGCGCGACGGCGCCCTCCAACTTCACGAAGCCGTCGCGGAGGAAGCGGGATACCAAGGTCGTGTCATCCATGCCCTCATCGTGCGGCGGCACCGGTCCCGATCACCCGACATTTTCCGCACCGCCTTTGTCGGGTGTTCACCGAGCCCCTAAGGGCTGTCCACCGACGCCGCAACGTCGTCGAACGCTGCTTCCACCGCCCCAAACAATGGCGCGGCGAATTTGCCGCCGGACTCGAGAGACAGGGCACGCGGAGGGCACGCCCGCACCGAAGAGGTCTAGACAACAAATAAGGCCCAGGTTGCTGACCTGGGCCTTCGCTATGGAGCGGGTGACGGGAATCGAACCCGCGCTCCGAGCTTGGGAATCAGGGGGCTTTCGGGTGCCTGATGCCCCTCTGAACAGCGAAAACGTATCCGGATGGGCTGGTGCGCGGCGGAATCTCTGGCCTTGCTTGACCGCTGTCTACCGCTCTGACTGGCACGCTACTGGCACGGATGGTGGGCACACCGGGGAAGCGGGTTCCCCAGGGCCATTGTGCTGCTGGTGCGCCGGCAGCGGTGACGACTGGTGGTGAACGACCTGCGCACAGTGGTGAGCTCGCTGCCGGTGAGCGTTGACCTCGAACGCTCCGGGGACATGGCGCGGACGTCGCCGAGCCGGCACGGCTGCGCCACCCCGCATCGGCGGTGCCGGCCGAGCTGCACTCGACGATCCTGGATGTGAGCAGCTCGCGCAGGGCTCGATGCACAAGTCCCGGGCTCCAGGAGGCCGATGCGGCGCAGCAGAGGGAGAGAGACGACCACCGCATGAACGAGCTGCATCGTGTGCTCTTCCGCGTCTGCTGGACGAGCCCTGGGGGCGGCGTAGAGCGTGTCGGGGTGGTGGTCGGCCACGGCACGGCTTTACATGTCGGATCACACGTGATTGCTGCAGCAGCCCGATGGTGGTCGCGGCCACCAGGCCGCGACCACCGTCATGGCGGGGTCAGTCCTGCGGTGCGGTTTCGGATTGCCTCTTCTGAGCTGGCTCGGTCGTCGGGTTCTTGTGCGGCCTGAAACGGAAACAGAACAATGCGGCGGCCACCAGGACCGTGGCGCACGCCACGAGGGTGGTCTGCATCGCGTCGACGAAGCCGGTGGCGAACATGTCGGCGGTGACGCGTTCGTACAGGCTGGTCGTGGCCGGGGTCAGGCCGCCGGGCGGCCTGGGCGGACTGTAGTGTTGCGCGGCGGTCGTGCTGTCACCGACGAACTGGGCACGCAGATTCTCCGGTAGCTGACCGGCGCGTTTCTCGGCCTCGTTGCGCATGGTGGAGGCGAGGCGGGCTGACAGCAGGGCGCCCAGCACGGCGGTGCCGAGTACGCCGCCGATCTGCCGGGTGGTGCTGGAGACGCCGGAGGCCGCCCCGGCCAGTCGCGGATCGATGCCGTCCATGGTGGCCTGCTGCAGCGGTGCGAACGTGGCGCCGCTGGCGACCCCGATGATGGCCAAACCCGGCAGCAGGCTCCATGCGCTGCTGGCGGGGCCGGCCATGGCGACCAGCACCAACAGGCCGACGGCCAGCAGCGTCATCCCACTCATCAGGATGTACTTGCCGCCGAACTTGTCCGACAGTCGCCCGGCGTAGGCCGAGCCGACCGCGGTGAGTACGGCATTCGGCAGCACCACCAGGCCGGTCTCCAGTGCCGAATACCCGCGCGCCATCTGTAGGTACAGCACCAGCACGAACATGATGCCGATCATGCCGAGCTGGAAGACGAACCCGACCCAGTTTCCGACCGTGAAGTTGCGCGCGCTGAACAGAGCCAGCGGCATCAGGGGCTCATCCTGCTGCCGGTGCTGCCAGACGACGAACACCGCCAGCAGCGCGACGCCCACGATGATGACCAAGGGGATGCTGATCGGCCCGGTGATGGTGCCCCAGTCGTAGCGTTCTCCCTCGATCAGGCCGAACACGACGCCACTCAGCCCGGCGGTGGCCAGCGCGACGCCGACCAGGTCGAGCCGGTGTTGGCGGCCCGAGCGCATGGGCGGAGCGAAGGCCAGCGCCAGCACGGTTGTGATGATCCCGATCGGGACGTTGATGAAGAAGATCCAGCGCCAGCTGAGGTGGGCGAGCAGGAAACCGCCGACGACCGGGCCGACGATCGGGGCGAAGCCGACGATCGCGCCGAACAGGCCGAACGCGCGGCCGCGCAGCTGTGGCGGGAAGATTGTCAGGATCGACGAGATGACCTGCGGGAACAGCAGGGCTCCGCCCAGTCCCTGTAGCAGCCGGGCGGTCAGCAACTGGGGCGGTGAGTCGGCTAGCCCGCACAGTGCCGAGGCGAGGGTGAAGGTGATGATGCCGATCACGTACAGCCGGCGGTATCCGAAGATGTCCCCCAGCCGCCCGGTGCTGATCAGCAGCACCGAGAAGACGAGCAGGTAGCCGTCGATGACCCACAGCACCTGGTCGTAGGAAGCGTCGATGCCATGGATCAGCGTGGGGATGGCGACGTTGACGATGGATCCGTCGAGTAACGACATGAAGAAGCCGATGCACATGATCGCGAGAGCCAGCCACGGACGCTGTGTGGCGGGTTGTTCGGCGGATTTGACTTCCGGCACTCCGGAGACCTCCCTGAGGGAACCGGCTCTGCTGGTGATGACGCGGACCGGGCCGCTGATGCCAGAACAGCGCTGACGCCGGGACACGGTCCCCGGCAGATCCCTGAGGGCTGGGAAAGGCCCGGAGGGTTCCACACGCTTCGCCACCATCACAGAACATCCTTTTCCAGGATGTGATGAGTGACTTCCACCTTCCCCACGTCATCGGGACCTGGGCGAAGCTGGTTGGCGAGGCGGAAAGCCCAACGGTGAGAAGTCGGCTCGGACCCTAGCACGGCGCGTTCAGTCCGCATGCGGTTGAGTGAAGCCGGCAGAAAGGGTGTGTGGAGCCACATATCCCGTTCCTGCTCGGCTGGTTGGGCAGGCGGTGGGGTCGAGCCAGGAGCCCGCGGTAGCCGGTGACGGACGAGCTGTGGGCGCGAGTTGAGCCGTTGTTGCCGGTGCAGGTCGGAGCGGCCCCGACCGGGCCGAGCCCGGTCGACCACGCCGGACCGTCATGACCCTTCAGGCCAGGGCACTTTGGCGGGATGCGGCACGCGGAGGGCGCGCCGCCCCATGAAAGGTCTGGATAACGAACGAGCCCCAGGCCACTGACCTGGGGCTCACGCTTGGAGCGGGTGACGGGAATCGAACCCGCGCTCTGAGCTTGGGAAGCTCATGTTCTACCATTAAACTACACCCGCGTAATCCCGCCTCGGATCGAGAGCGGAACATCGTCGCACACTCTACCCCATCGCCTCGTCGTGGTGCATTTGGCATGCCCGGACGGGGTGTGTGGGGGCGGTCGGTGGGGCTGTGGGGCGGGGTGTTGAGGGTGGGGTTGCCGGCGGCTCGTGGGGTGGGATGCGGGTGCGGGGCGCGGGAGTTGAGGCGTACGGTTGGGCGTCGGAGTGCCGCGTGCAGTGGCGCCCAGTTCATCCCCTAATGTGGCTTTTGTTGTCCACGCAGTTGGGAGAGGGACTTGATGGAGCGCACCGTCGTACGTTGTGCCGAGGGCCACGTGTTCAGCACCGCTTCGTTCCCGATGCAGACCACCGACCGGCTCGGTCCCGGACGGCTTCTGCGCTGCCCGCGCTGTGCTCGACTGCGGCATTCGGTGCCCGTCGAGCACGCGAAGCGGTAGTGGAGCGGTAGTGGAGCGGTAGCGAAGTAGTGGCGGAGCGGTCACGGAGTGGTCGCGATCAAGAGGAGTAGCAGGAACGAGGAGTAGCGGGCCCGGCTCCCCCAGGTGGGGGCCGGGCCCTCGTCGTGCGGTGGGGGTGGTGCGGGCGCGTATCCTCGTCTGCGTGCTTCTCTCAGACAAGGACATCCGGGCCGAGATCGATGCAGGTCGGGTGCGCATCGACCCCTACGAAGAGTCGATGGTGCAGCCGTCCAGCATCGATGTGCGGCTCGATCGCTACTTCCGGGTGTTCGAGAACCACCGCTACCCGCACATCGACCCCGCCGTCGAGCAGGCGGATCTGACGCGTGAGGTCGTGCCGGAGGGCGATGAGGCGTTCATCCTGCACCCCGGTGAGTTCGTTCTCGCCTCGACGTACGAGGTCATCACGCTGCCGCACGACCTCGCCTCCCGGCTCGAAGGCAAGAGCTCGCTGGGACGGCTGGGGCTGCTGACGCACTCCACCGCCGGATTCATCGACCCGGGGTTCAGCGGGCATGTGACGCTGGAGCTGAGCAATGTCGCCACGCTGCCGATCAAGCTGTGGCCGGGCATGAAGATCGGGCAGCTGTGCATGTTCCGGCTGACCTCGCCGACCGAGCACCCGTACGGCAGTGATCGGTACGGCTCCCGCTACCAGGGGCAGCGCGGTCCGACGCCGTCCCGTTCGTTCATGAACTTTCACCGTACGCAGGTATGACACAGCCGCGTCGGTGTGGGGGGCGCGCCCGACAGGGCGGGCGCGTGGCAGAGCTGGTGGGCAGAGAAGGTCTGAGAGAGATACGTGAGTGACGTGCGGGAGAACCTGACGTACGAGCGCTTCGGCGGCGCGATTCGTGAGCTGGCGCAGATGGTCGCCGACGACGGGTACGAGCCCGATGTCGTGCTGTCGATCGCGCGGGGCGGCGTCTTCGTCGCGGGGGGCCTGGCGTACGCGCTGGACTGCAAGAACATCCACCTGGTGAATGTGGAGTTCTATACCGGGGTGGGGACCACCCTGGAGATGCCGGTCATGCTCGCGCCGGTGCCGAACGCGATCGACTTCTCGGAGAAGAAGGTGCTGATCGCGGACGATGTCGCGGACACCGGCAAGACGCTGAAGCTGGTGCACGACTTCTGCCAGGGGACGGTGGCGGAGGTCCGCAGCGCGGTGATCTATGAGAAGTCGCACTCGCTGGTGAAGTGCGAGTACGTGTGGAAGCGCACGGACGACTGGATCAACTTCCCGTGGAGCGTGGAGCCGCCGGTGGTGCGGCGCGAGGGGCAGATCCTCGACGCCTGAGAGGGCTGAGGGTGCCGAGGGGCCGGCGCGGCAGTCGTTGCGCTGTGCTGACCGCCTTCCCGTGTAAGGGAGTTGGCGTCTGCGGGGCTGCCGTGGTCCGGCTTGCCTTGGCTTCTGGTGTGCTGGTTTCGGCCAATCCCGTTCCGGGTGTTCCGCCGGTTCTTACTTACGAGTAAAACCCGCGGTAACAGCAGACCGGAGGGGAGACCCCATGGTGCGTGTGAGACGTGGGCGGCGACGGGCGTTACACGGGTGGCGGGCGGGGCGAGGGCGGCGGTTACGAGCCGTGGTCGCGACGTCGACGGCGGCGCTGACCATGGCCTTCACCGTGGCCGTGGGCGGGGCGAGTGCGGCCACCGGTGCCACGGTGCGGGCCGGGGCCACCGGCGCCACGGCGGCCGGCGCGGCCACACCGCTGCCGCCCGAGCTGGAGAAGATCCGGGCGCAGGAGGCGGTCAAGCTCTACGGCGACCCCGCCCAGCGGCCGGTCGGGGAGCGGAAGACCTCGTTGATCTCGCTGGGCGACAGCGAGATCTCGGGGGAGGGCGTCGGGACGTATGAGCCGGGGACCGACGGGCCCAGCAACTGGTGTCACCGGTCGCCGGACTCGGCGATCCACCGGACCGGGATCGCGGCGGATGTGACGTACAACGTCGCGTGTTCGGGCGCGTACAGCGGCAATATCGTGATCGGCGGCAGCAAGCAGTACGCCGATGAGCTGGTGCAGAGCGACAGTCTGGCGATCAAGGCCCGCAATACCCGGCTGAAGATGGTGCTGCTGGTCGTGGGCGCCAATGACGATCTGCAGTTCGGGCCGGTGATGACGGACTGCGTGCAGCGCTGGTTCCTGCTGCAGGGCACCTGTGAGCCGAAGTATCAGCCGGGCTGGCAGGCGCGGGTCGACGGGCTGGTGCCGAAGGTCGGGCGGACGGTCGGCGATCTGCGGACCGTGATGCGGGACGCGGGGTACGCGGACGGCGACTACCGGCTCGTGGTGATGTCGTATCCGAGCCCGATCGGGCCGGATGTGGAGGACAACCCGAACTACCCGGGGAAGCTGCCGGGCGGCTGCACCGGCTACACCTCCGACGCGGGCTGGGGGCGCAATGCCGCCGTGCCGGCCTTCGAGAAGGGTGTGCGGAAGGCCGCGCGGGACTCGGGGGCCGGCTATCTCGACGCCTCGCGGCTGTTCCACGGTCATGAGGTGTGCATGGAGGACACCTGGGCCCGCGGGCTGTATGTGAATGTGTCCAACCCCTTCCCGCCGGACGCGAATTCGGTGCGGCAGTCGTTCCATCCGAACGCGCGCGGACATGCCGCGTTCGCCTCGTGTCTGACCCAGCTGTACGTGTCGGGGCTGCGCGAGGCGTCCTGTGCCGATCCGGCGAGCACCGGGCAGCCGAAGCTCTACGCGGAGGCCTGGGACGACGCGTACCGGCCGCTGAGGAATGCCGGCACGGGGAGTTGTATGGATGCGACCGGCGGTGCGAGTCGTAACGGGACGGCGGTCGGCGGCTGGGACTGCAACGGGCAGCGCAACCAGGGCTGGTGGTACGACACGGCGCGCAGGTCGGTGCATGTGGAGCTGACCCAGGACCGCTGCCTGGATGTGCCGGGAGCGCGCTACGAGCCGGGCGCCGGGCTGATCCTGTGGAACTGCTCGGGCACGGCCAACCAGCAGTTCGTACGGGCGGACGGCGGGACGGTCCGGCCGGCCGGTGCGCAGTCGCTGTGCCTGACGCTGGGCGGGGCGAAGGAGCCGGTGCGGTTGCAGAGCTGCGACGGTTCGGCGGGCCAGCGGTTCGCCTAGCCGTACGCGGACGGGCGAGCCCGCCGTACGAGGAACGGGCGCGCGGCCGCACGGCGAAGGGGCCCGCTCCGGAGTCGAGTGCTCCGGGGCGGGCCCCTTGCCGTGGCAGATTGCCGCGGGCCGGAGTGTGAACCGGCCTACAGGGTGCCGAGCTTGACCAGGGCGATCAGCGCGACCAGCTGGATCGCGGAGGCGCCGAGCGCCTTGGGCCACGGCAGGTCGTGCGACTTGCTGACCATGGAGGTCAGCAGATAGCCGGCCGCGAGCCAGGTCAGCCAGCCGAGGATCTGGACCAGGGTGCTGTCGCCGCCGAGGAACATCGCGAACAGCAGCCGGGGCGCGTCCGAGATCGTCATGATCAGCATGGACAGGCCGATGGTCGGCTGCCAGGCGCCGTCGCCGCCGAGCTGACGGGCCATGGTGTGGGTGACCGTGCCCAGGATCAGGCTGCCGATGATGAACATCACGGCGGTGATCAGCACCCACGGGATGCTGTTGGAGAGGGTGGCGTTCAGCACATCCTCGCGGGCCTTGTCGAAGCCGAAGACCGCGAGCAGGCCGTAGATGAAGGTGACGATCAGCGCCGGCGCCCAGACCTGGTGGTCCCGCATCTGCCAGAACGTGGCGTCGGGGCGCAGCACGATGCCGGACAGCAGCTGCTTCCACTGCAGTCGGGGGCCGGCCGGCGGCGCGGTGGTCTGGCCGGCGCGGTAGGTGCCGCCGTCCGCGTATGCGCCGTCGGGGCCGGGGCCGTTGTCGTGCTGGTCGGGGTACGAACCGTAGGAGTCCGCCTCACCCACGCTGAACTGCTGCGTGTGGCCAGGGTTGTTGTCGTTGGAGTACGGCGCGTAGGACTGCTGCTGGGGCTGATAGCCGCCGTCGCCGAAGTACTCGGGCTCGCCGTGCTGCCCCTGCGGCTGTTGCTGCCCCTGCGGCCCGCCGCCGTAGCGCTGCGGTGCCTGCTGCCACTGCCCGTGCGGGGGCGGGGGCTGTTGCCCGTACGGTCCTTGCTGTCCGTACGGAGCCTGCTGCCCCTGATGCCCCTGCTGTGCGTTCTGCGCGGGGCGGGCATCCCGTCCGCGACCCATCCTGAATCCAGCCACGTCATCGAAAGTACCTGGTCTGCGCGGATCGGGTGGCGGAGCAGGGGTACCGGGGCGGGGTTTGCTGCTGACCTGTGACATCCCCTAGGGGGATCCCGGAGGGAAGAGGGGGCCGCGGTCCGGCGTCCAGCGCAGGGTGAGCTGCGGAAGGTTCTCCATGTTGCCGCTGCCGTCGTCCGTGGCCACGACCCGGAAACCGTGGTGCGCGTAGAACGCCCGGGCGTCGGCGTTGAGTTGAAAGACATGCAGCGACAGGCCCTCGGGGCTCTGCCGCCGCGCCTCGGCGAGCAGGAGGGTGCCGATGCCGGTGCGCCGGACGTCCGGGCGGAGGTAGAGCTGGTCGAGCAGATCGCCCTGTACGGCCGCGTAGCCGAGGAGCTCCGGGCCGCGGGCCGCGACAACGGTGTGTGACTGCGGCAGCACGATCTCGCGGATCCAGTACGTGACCTCGTCGTGGGTACGGCGCTGGGGCGGCAGATACGGCATGGTGGCCCGCCGCGATGCCTGGTGGATGGCGGCGATCACGGGGGCGTCCGCGGGCTCGGCGGGCCGGATCCCGACGGGCGGGGGCGGGGGGTCGGCCGGTGTGTGGGAGGGGGCGTAGCCCGCCGGGGTCCGCGCAGCGTCGGCCGGGGTGGTCCCGCCGGTCTGGTCGGCCATGTCCATGCCGTCATGGTCGGGGGCGTCCCGGCGCCGGGCAAACGTATTTGCCGGTGCGCCGGGCCCGCCGGGAGGTGCCGCGCCGGACCCGGTGCCCGTCAGGACGCCGGGAGCCCCGCCGCCGCGAAGTCCGCCGTCGTGAAGGAGAGCGTGGGCCGCGCGGCGAGGCCCGACGGGCCGCCGGGGTACACCGTCACCCGGTCGTGGGTGGGGCCGCGGCGGGTGAGGAGGACGAGGTCGGCGTGGTGGTCGCCGTCGAAGTCGGTCAGGGCGATGACCGTGGCGAGCGGGCGGCCGGTGCCGGGGAGGCGGGGGAGGGCGAGGCGGTGGGGGGTGGGGGACAGCCCGTCGGGGCTGCCGAGGAGGAGGGCGGGGCGGGTGCCGCCGAGGGCGAGGTCGGTGCGGCTGTCGGCGGTCACATCGGCGGCGGCGAGGGTGGGGGCGCCGCCCGTGCCCGTACGGATCGTGCCGGGGCGGCCGGCGACGGACAGCAGGCCGTCGGTGTCGGCGGTGACGGCGGTGAGCGGGGCGGGGCCGCGGCCGGCGGTGGCGAAGCGGCCGAAGGCTACGGCGTAGCCGGGCGGGTAGGCGGCGGCGCCCGCCCGGGTCGGGCCCTGGGGGCCGCCGAGGGCGAGGCGGCCGCGGGCACGGCGGCCGGGGTCGGCGGAGCGTACGAGGAGGTCGTCGGCGCCGTCGTGGTCGATGTCGAGCGGTGGGGAGAGGGGCGTGGTGGTGGCCAGGGCGGTGCCGGGGACGGCGACCGGGGCGCCGGCCGCCTTTGGCGCGCCGCCGCGGGTGAACGGGCCGCGCAGATAGCTGATCCGCGGGCCGGAGGTGGTGACGGCCAGGTCGGCCGCGCCGTCGCCGTCGAAGTCGCCGCAGACCGGCTGGTCGGGCCACTCGTTGCCGATTCTGGCCCGGTCGGGGATCCGGAGCCTGACGGCGCGGGCGGGACCGAGGCCCTTCGGTGAGCCGAAGAGGAGCTGTACGGGGACGGGCGGGCGGCCGACGCCGTCGTACGGCGGGTCGGTGGTGACCACGAGGTCGGTGAAGCCGTCCCGGTCGAGATCGCAGCTGGTCTCGGCGTCGAAGGCCGCGGGGACGGTCTCGCCGGTGGGGGCGGCGTTACGGGCCGGGGTGAGCAACTCCCGGGTGGCCGGGTCGAGTCCGTGCGCGGAGCCGTAGACGATGCCGATGCCCGGGTCGTCGTCATGGCCGCCGGCGGGGGCGAGCAGGCTGTCCAGAACGAGATCGGGGTGGCCGTCGCCGTTGAAGTCGCCGGCGGCCCTGCTGCCTTGGCCGACGGGGACGGGGCGCGCGGAGGGGAGCGAGGAGGCGCGGCCGTGGCGGGGGTCGGGGACGGCCTCGTCGGAGGGGGAGAGCAGGCCGCAGGAGGTGAGGAGGAGGGCGAGCCCGAGCCCTGCCGCCGTGACGATCCTTCTTCGCATGCCTCCACATAAGCCGACGGCCGGCCCCCGTACAACAAGGGGACCGGCCGTCTCCAACGCACCTGCGGGCGCCGCTACTTCACCGGTTCGGGCTCCGGGGCGTCCTCCGGCTCCTCGTCGCCCGCCGGGTCGACGGGGGACCTGACGGAGTCCAGCAGCAGCTGGGCCACGTCGACGACCTGGATGGACTCCTTGGCCTTGCCGTCGTTCTTCTTGCCGTTGACGGAGTCCGTCAGCATGACGAGGCAGAACGGGCAGGCGGTCGAGACGATGTCCGGGTTGAGCGACAGGGCCTCGTCGACACGCTCGTTGTTGATGCGCTTGCCGATGCGCTCTTCCATCCACATACGGGCACCGCCGGCGCCACAGCAGAAGCCGCGCTCCTTGTGGCGGTGCATCTCCTCGTTCCGCAGGCCCGGCACCTTGGCGATGATCTCGCGCGGCGGTGTGTAGACCTTGTTGTGGCGGCCCAGGTAGCAGGGGTCGTGGTAGGTGATCAGACCCTCGACCGGGGTGACGGGGATGAGCTTGCCCTCGTCGATGAGGTGCTGCAGCAGCTGCGTGTGGTGGATGACCTCGAACTCGCCGCCCAGCTGGGGGTACTCGTTCGCGATCGTGTTGAAGCAGTGCGGGCAGGTGGCGACGATCTTCTTCTTGGACTTCGGCTTCTTGGTGGACTCGTCCTCGCTGTCCTCGCCGAAGGCCATGTTCAGCATCTCGACGTTCTGCTGGCCGAGCTGCTGGAAGAGGAACTCGTTGCCCAGACGGCGGGCCGAGTCACCGGTGCACGCCTCGTCGCCGCCCATGATCGCGAACTTGACGCCGGCGATGTGCAGCAGCTCCGCGAAGGCCTTGGTGGTCTTCTTGGCGCGGTCCTCCAGGGCGCCGGCGCAGCCGACCCAGTAGAGGTAGTCGACCTCGGTGAGGTCCTCGATGTCCTTGCCGACGACCGGGATCTCGAAGTCGACCTCCTTGGTCCACGCCAGGCGCTGCTTCTTGGCGAGGCCCCAGGGGTTGCCCTTCTTCTCCAGGTTCTTGAGCATCGTGCCCGCCTCGGACGGGAACGAGGACTCGATCATGACCTGGTAGCGGCGCATGTCGACGATGTGGTCGACGTGCTCGATGTCGACCGGGCACTGCTCGACACAGGCGCCGCAGGTGGTGCAGGACCACAGGACGTCGGGGTCGATGACGCCGTTCTCTTCGAGGGTGCCGATCAGCGGGCGCTCGGCCTCGGCCAGCGCGGACGCCGGGACATCGGCGAGCTGCTCGGCGGTCGCCTTCTCCTCGCCCTCGGCGTCCTTGCCGCCACCCGCGAGCAGGTACGGCGCCTTGGCGTGCGAGTGGTCGCGCAGCGCCATGATCAGCAGCTTGGGCGACAGCGGCTTGCCGGTGTTCCAGGCGGGGCACTGCGACTGGCAGCGGCCGCACTCGGTGCAGGTGGAGAAGTCGAGCAGGCCCTTCCAGGAGAAGTGCTCGACCTGGGAGACACCGAACTGGTCGTCCTCGCCCGGGTCCTCGAAGTCGATCGGCTTGCCCTGGCTGGTCATCGGCTGGAGTGCGCCGAGCGCCACACCGCCGTCCGCCTCGCGCTTGAACCAGATGTTGGGGAAGGCGAGGAACCGGTGCCAGGCCACACCCATGTCGGTCTTGAGCGAGACCGTGATCATCCAGATGAAGGACGTCGCGATCTTGAGGCCCGCGAAGAAGTAGGTCAGGTTCTGCAGGGTGCCGAGGCTCATGCCCTTGAAGGCCGCGACCAGGGGGTACGAGACGAAGTACGCGGGCTCGTAGTGGTCGACGCCGTGCTGGGCGCCCTCCAGGGCGTGCAGCGTGACGATGCAGATGCCGACGATGAGGATGACGGTCTCGACGAAGTACGCCTGGCCGGTGTTGGAGCCCGCGAAGCGGGACTTGCGGCCCGCGCCGCCGGGGCGGCTCAGCTGTCGGATGACGATCAGGGCGATGATGCCCACGGTCGTCATCGTGCCCATCGCCTCGACGAACATCTCCCACGGCAGCCAGTCGCCGATGACCGGGATCAGCCAGTCGGCCTGGAAGAGCTGGCCGATGGCGTTGACGATCGTCAGCAGCAGCGAGAAGAAGCCCACCGCCACGAACCAGTGCGCCACGCCGACGACGCCCCAGCGGTTCATCCGGGTGTGGCCGAGGAACTCCTTGGCCACCGTGACGGTCCGCTGGGCGGGAGCGTCGGTCCGGGTGCCTGCGGGCACCGGCTGGCCCAGTCGCATGTGGCGGTAGATCTGCAGGAGGGCGCGGCCGAACAGCGCCACGGCGACCGCGATGAGCACCAGCGACACGATGATCGCGGCGAGTTGCATGGGAGGCTCCTCGTACCTGCGAGAGCGGAAACGGTGGGGAACTACTAAGCGGTAACTTTTTTGGTCTGCGGCTGAGGTTACCCATTCTCCTCGGTGCCATGAAGCCGCGCGGCCGGTGATCTGCGTCGCGAAGGCAACCCTGTGCACACCCCTGACGTCTTCGGTGGCGGCCGGGTGACGGTAAGAGCGACATAAAAGTTGAGTGGCTCCGACTCAGCTCTGTTGACAGGTTTTCCTCGGTGCTGCACTCTTGAGCCTGTTCCACTCAAGTCAGCTGGAGGAATTGAAATGGCACGTGCGGTCGGCATCGACCTGGGCACGACGAACTCCGTCGTCAGTGTTCTCGAAGGCGGTGAGCCCACCGTCATCACCAACGCCGAGGGCGCCAGGACCACGCCGTCCGTTGTCGCCTTCGCCAAGAACGGCGAGGTGTTGGTCGGCGAGGTCGCGAAGCGCCAGGCGGTCACCAACGTCGACAGGACCATCCGGTCGGTCAAGCGCCACATGGGCACCGACTGGAAGATCAACATCGACGGCAAGGACTTCAACCCGCAGCAGATGAGCGCCTTCATCCTGCAGAAGCTCAAGCGGGATGCCGAGGCGTATCTGGGTGAGAAGGTTGTCGACGCGGTCATCACCGTTCCGGCCTACTTCAACGACTCCGAGCGCCAGGCCACCAAGGAGGCCGGTGAGATCGCGGGCCTCAACGTCCTGCGCATCGTCAACGAGCCCACCGCGGCCGCCCTGGCCTACGGCCTGGAGAAGGATGACCAGACCATTCTGGTCTTCGACCTCGGTGGCGGCACCTTCGACGTCTCGCTGCTGGAGATCGGCGACGGCGTCGTCGAGGTGAAGGCCACCAACGGTGACAACCACCTCGGTGGTGACGACTGGGACCAGCGCGTCGTCGACTACCTGGTCAAGCAGTTCCAGAACGGCCACGGCGTCGACCTGTCCAAGGACAAGATGGCGCTCCAGCGTCTGCGCGAGGCCGCTGAGAAGGCGAAGATCGAGCTGTCGTCCTCCACGGAGACGTCGATCAACCTTCCCTACATCACCGCCTCGGCCGAGGGCCCGCTGCACCTGGACGAGAAGCTCACCCGCTCGCAGTTCCAGCAGCTGACCGCGGACCTTCTCGACCGCTGCAAGACCCCGTTCCACAACGTCATCAAGGACGCCGGCATCGCGCTGTCCGAGATCGACCACGTGGTCCTGGTCGGTGGCTCGACCCGTATGCCGGCCGTCGCCGAGCTCGTCAAGGAGCTGACCGGCGGCAAGGACGCCAACAAGGGCGTCAACCCGGACGAGGTCGTCGCCATCGGCGCCACCCTGCAGGCCGGTGTGCTCAAGGGTGAGGTCAAGGACGTCCTCCTGCTGGACGTCACCCCGCTGTCCCTCGGTATCGAGACCAAGGGCGGCATCATGACCAAGCTGATCGAGCGCAACACCACGATCCCGACCAAGCGCTCCGAGATCTTCACGACGGCCGAGGACAACCAGCCGTCCGTGCAGATCCAGGTCTACCAGGGCGAGCGCGAGATCGCGGCGTACAACAAGAAGCTCGGGATGTTCGAGCTGACCGGTCTGCCGCCGGCCCCGCGTGGCGTCCCGCAGATCGAGGTCTCCTTCGACATCGACGCCAACGGCATCATGCACGTGACCGCGAAGGACCTGGGCACGGGCAAGGAGCAGAAGATGACCGTCACCGGTGGCTCCTCGCTGCCGAAGGACGAGGTCGACCGGATGCGCCAGGAGGCCGAGCAGTACGCGGACGAGGACACCAAGCGCCGCGAGGCCGCCGAGGCCCGCAACCAGGGCGAGCAGCTCGTCTACCAGACCGAGAAGTTCCTCAAGGACAACGAGGACAAGGTCCCCGGTGAGGTCAAGACCGAGGTCGAGGAAGCCGTCACTGAGCTGAAGGAGAAGCTCAAGGGCGAGGACACGGCCGAGATCCGCACCGCCACCGAGAAGGTCGCGGCCGTCTCCCAGAAGCTGGGCCAGGCCATGTACGCCGACGCCCAGGCCGCGGGCGGCGCCGAGGGCGCTGCCGGTGCCGGTGAGCAGGCTAAGGCCGACGCCGCCGACGATGTCGTGGACGCCGAGATCGTCGACGACGAGAAGCCGAAGAAGGATGGTGCCGCGTGACGGAGGAGACCCCGGGCTTCGACGAGAAGCCTGACGTCCCCTCTGACGCCGCTTCCGAAGACGCGGCGCAGGAGGCCGAGTCCGCCGACAAGGCGGGCTCGGCCCCGGCCGGGGACGTAAAGGACGTAGCGCTCCAGGCTCAGCTGGACCAGGTGCGTACCGCGCTCAACGAGCGCACCGCGGACCTTCAGCGGCTCCAGGCGGAGTACCAGAACTACCGCCGTCGGGTGGAGCGGGACCGGGTCACGGTCAAGGAGATCGCCGCGGCGAACCTCCTGTCCGAGCTCCTTCCCACCCTCGACGACATCGGCCGCGCCCGCGAGCACGGCGAACTGGTCGGCGGCTTCAAGTCGGTGGCTGAATCGCTGGAAACCGTGGTCGCCAAGCTGGGTCTGCAGCAGTTCGGCAAGGAGGGCGAGCCCTTCGACCCGACGATCCACGAGGCGCTGATGCACTCGTACGCACCGGACGTCACCGAGACGACGTGCGTGGCGATCCTGCAGCCCGGGTATCGCATCGGTGAGCGCACGATCCGCCCCGCGCGGGTCGCCGTCGCCGAGCCACAGCCGGGCGCGCAGAGCGCCAAGTCAGCCTCCGACGAGGACACCAAGGCTTCGGACGAGGAGAGCGGTGGCCCGGACGAGGGCTGACGTGAGGGCGGATACGAAAACCGCGCGGAAGGAGGGACGTCGGGGATGAGCACCAAGGACTTCGTGGAGAAGGACTACTACAAGGTCCTCGGCGTCCCGAAGGACGCCACCGAGGCGGAGATCAAGAAGGCGTACCGCAAGCTCGCCCGCGAGTTCCACCCGGACGCCAACAAGGGCGACGCCAAGGCCGAGGAGCGCTTCAAGGAGATCTCCGAGGCGAATGACGTCCTGGGCGACAGCAAGCGCCGCAAGGAGTACGACGAGGCGCGGGCGCTGTTCGGCAACGGCGGCTACCGGCCGGGGCCGGGCGGGGCCGGCGGCTCCTTCAACTTCGACCTGGGCGACCTCTTCGGGGGCTCGCAGGGTCAGGGTGGCGGAGGCTTCGGCGGCGGGCTCGGGGATGTCTTCGGCGGCCTGTTCAACCGCGGCGGTACCGGTACCCGTACCCATCCGCGCCGCGGCCAGGACATCGAGTCCGAGGTGACGCTCAGCTTCACCGAGGCGGTGGACGGGGCCACGGTCCCGTTGCGGATGTCCAGTCAGGCGCCGTGCAAAGCGTGTTCGGGCACCGGTGACAAAAACGGTACGCCTCGGGTCTGCCCGACGTGTGTCGGCACCGGCCAGGTCAGCCGGGGCGCGGGCGGCGGCTTCTCGCTCACCGACCCGTGCGCCGACTGCAAGGGCCGGGGCCTGATCGCCCAGGACCCCTGTGAGGTCTGCAAGGGCAGCGGGCGCGCGACGAGCGCCCGCACGATGCAGGTCCGTATCCCCGCGGGCGTCTCCGACGGGCAGCGCATCCGGCTGCGCGGCAAGGGCGCTCCGGGCGAGCAGGGCGGTCCGGCCGGCGATCTGTATGTCGTGGTGCATGTCGATGCCCACCCGGTCTTCGGCCGCAAGGGCGACAACCTCACCGTCACGGTGCCGGTCACCTTCTCGGAGGCCGCGCTCGGCGGTGAGATCAAGGTGCCGACGCTGGGCGGCCCGCCGGTGACGCTGAAGTTGCCGGCCGGTACCCCCAACGGACGCACGATGCGGGCCCGGGGCAAGGGCGCGGCCCGTAAGGACGGCACCCGGGGTGATCTGCTGGTCACCATAGAGGTGGCTGTTCCCAAGGACCTCAGCGACAAGGCGAAGGAAGCGCTGGAGTCCTATCGCGAGGCGACCGCGGGTCAGGACCCGCGGGCGGAGCTGTTCCAGGCCGCGAAGGGAGCTTGAGATGGACAGCCGGGGCGGGCAGCGTCGTAACCCGTATGAACTGACCGATGAGTCGCCGGTGTACGTCATCTCCGTCGCGGCCCAGCTCTCCGGCCTGCATCCGCAGACCCTTCGGCAGTACGACCGGCTGGGGCTGGTCTCGCCCGACCGTACGGCCGGGCGGGGCCGCCGCTATTCGACCCGGGACATCGAACTCCTGCGTACGGTGCAGCAGTTGTCCCAGGACGAGGGCATCAACCTTGCCGGCATCAAGCGCATCATCGAGCTGGAGAACCAGGTCGCGGCCCTGCAGCAGCGGGTCGCCGAGCTCCAGGGCGCCCTGGAGGGCGCGGCCAGCGCGATGCAGCAGCGGGAGGCGGCGGTGCACGCCTCTTATCGGCGCGATCTGGTGCCGTATCAGGATGTGCAGCAGACCAGCGCGCTGGTGGTGTGGCGGCCCAAGCGGCCCGAGTAGTGGCCGGTGCGGGCGCGCCTGGCGCGTGATGTGGCGAAGGGCCGGGGAAGCCCGGCCCTTTCGCATGTCCGGCCCTGCGGCCGCCGGTGGGTGTCGCGGGCCGCTCAGCAGCCGTTGTAGCCGGCCGTGGGCATCGAGAGCCGCCGGTGCACATGCGACTTCATCGCCAGCGTGTAGACCGGCTCGTCGAGGTCGGCGGTCTCCAGCCGGATGCCGGCGGCCGCGCACCGGGCGGTGAATTCATCCGCTCCGTCGATGGCGTTCTCCAGCGCCCGGCGGTTGGGCGTCACGAACACATCGACCAGGCCCTCTTCCACATCACTCCACAGCGCGCTGTGGTCGGCGCGCAGCTGGTGCAGGCTGAGCTGGCAGGTCAGGTGGTAGTCACGGGCTGCCGCCCACTGTTTGCACATGTCGTGCTGGCTGCGGTCATCGACCAGGAACGGATCCTCGTCCAGCTCGGACAGCGGCATCAGGCAGGCGATCGCCGTAACTCGGACCGAGTTCATCGTGCCCTCCGGGGCGTGGCGACTGTGGGGGCGACGATACCCCCGAGCGAGGCCCGCGGTGGAGGGGCGGTGCCGGGCGGCGAGGCGTAACCGCAGGCGTGGCAGATCTTCCAGCCGTCCTGGTTGACGGCGAGTTGGCCGCCGCAGCGCGGGCAGAGCTCGGCGTGCGGGCGTGGCCGGGTGGGGGGTGGACGGCGCGGAACGGTCGTCACGATGCGTACTGCCGACGCCATGCGGCCTCCAGCTGCCGTCTTTTGCACGGGAGGGGGTCGAAGCCGCTCGTCGATGCGCGGAGCTGTTCGGTTCCCGTCGTACCTGAGTACCAGTTGGAGGGTGTATCTCGAATGCGGGGCGTCCGTTTTCAGCCAGGTGCGGATCGGGATGTGCGAGGGGTGCGGGAGCGGGCTCTCAGGCCCGCCCCATCGCCTTGGTCACGGAGATCTCGATCATGACCCGATCAGGGTTGGGCGCCGGCGTGCGGCCGTACCGCTCGGCGTACCGGCCGACCGCATCGGCCACCGACTCCGCGTCCGTACGCACCCGCGCGATGCCCTCCAGCGTCGCCCAGCGCCCCTTGTCGACCTGGCACACGGCGACGGTGGCACCGTCCGCCCCGGCGGCGAGGATGTTCTTGACCTTGGTGCTGTCCTTGCGGGTGATGATCCGCGCGATCCGCTGCCCGGCGTCGTAGGTGACGCCTACGGGAACGACATGTGGCGTCCCGTCCGTACGCAGCGTGGTGAGCGTCGGCATCAGATACTCGCCCCAGAAGGCGAGGTACTCCGGGCTGAGGGCGCTGAGGTCGTGGGCCATGGGGCAAGGGTAGTTGGGGCTTCAGCGGCCCGGCCCGGCGGTCGGAGGGAGTCGGTGGTGTCGCGGTCAGAGGAAGTCGGTGGTGTCGAGGTCGAAGGAGAAGGGGGCGGGGAGGGGGAGGGGTTTGCCGAAGGGCAAGCAGTGGGCCTCGCGGTAGTCCCCGTCCTTCGGGTCGCTGAACAGCGTCACCGTGGACTTGTCGCGGTCGACGAGCAGGTAGAGCGGAATGGCGGCACGGGCGTAGGCGCGCCGCTTGCCCTCGCGGTCGTTACGGGGCCTGGTCGACGTGACCTCGACGACCATGGTGACGCCATCGCTGGGCATCCAGGGGCCGGCGCCCCGGAAGATCCGCAGTGCGCGCGGCGCGAGCGTGGCATCCGGGATGACGTGGTCCTCGGGCTGAGATTCCAGGCCGGGAAGCTTGAGCCCCTTGCCGCTGGCGATCTGCATTCGAGTTGCCGATTGTGCCCTCACCTGCTCGTTCATGATGTCCAGGTAGTCCTCGTGGTCACCGTCCGTCGGCGGTGTCACAACAATCTCCCCCTCGATGAGCTCGGCCCGGAAGCCTGTCGGCGTCTCCAGGGCCAGAAAGCCTTCCAGGAGGATGTCTTCCTGCGTGGGCATGGGCTCGTGTGCCATAGCCGTCATGCTGCACCTCCTTGTGGTCGGAGGCCAGTGTTACCGGGTGACGCCGACGGCGAAGGCGCGTTCGGCAGCGTTCACCCGTAAGTGCGTCCTTGAGTGGAATAGACTCAACTTATCGCACGTTGGCATGAGCAGGATTTGCCAGACGGGGCGCAAGATCGCCGATGACGAGCACAAGGAGGATCACGAGGCCGTGGACGCCGAGCTGACCAACAAGAGCCGCGAGGCGCTGAGCGCCGCCAATGAGCGGGCGGTCACCGCCGGGCATGCGGACATGACGTCCGCGCACCTTCTGCTCGCCCTGCTGGCCGGGCAGGACAACGAGAACATCATGGACCTGCTGGCCGCCGTCGAGGCGGACGCCGCCGTGCTGCGCAACGGGGCCGAGCGCCAGCTCGCGTCGCTGCCCAGCGTGCAGGGCTCGACCGTCGCGCCGCCGCAGCCCGACCGCGATCTGCTCTCCGCCATCGCGGACGCCACCCAGCGCGCCAAGGAGCTCGGCGACGCATACGTCTCCACCGAACACCTGCTCATCGGCATCGCCGCCAAGGGCGGGCGCACCGGCGAGCTGCTGGAGCAGCAGGGCGCCTCCGCCAAGAAGCTGCTGGCCGCGTTCGAGGCGAGCCGCGGCGGGCAGCGGGTGACCAACGCCGACCCGGAGGGCACGTACAAGGCGCTGGAGAAGTTCGGTACGGACTTCACGGCGGCCGCCCGGGAGGGCAAGCTCGACCCGGTCATCGGCCGGGACCACGAGATCCGGCGGGTGGTGCAGGTGCTCTCCCGCCGTACGAAGAACAACCCGGTGCTGATCGGTGAGCCCGGCGTCGGCAAGACCGCCGTCGTCGAGGGGCTGGCACAGCGGATCGTCAAGGGCGATGTGCCCGAGTCGCTGCGCAACAAGCGGCTGGTCGCGCTCGACCTGGGTGCGATGGTCGCGGGCGCGAAGTACCGCGGCGAGTTCGAGGAGCGGCTGAAGACCGTCCTCGCGGAGATCAAGTCCAGCGAGGGCCAGATCATCACCTTCATCGACGAGCTGCACACCGTCGTGGGCGCGGGCGCCGGCGGCGACTCGTCCATGGACGCGGGCAACATGCTCAAGCCGATGCTGGCCCGCGGTGAGCTGCGGATGGTCGGCGCGACGACGCTCGACGAGTACCGCGAGCGGATCGAGAAGGACCCGGCGCTGGAGCGGCGCTTCCAGCAGGTGCTGGTCGCCGAGCCGACCGTCGAGGACACGGTGGCCATCCTGCGCGGACTCAAGGGCCGCTACGAGGCGCACCACAAGGTGCAGATCGCGGACTCCGCGCTGGTGGCCGCGGCAACCCTCTCCGACCGCTACATCACCTCCCGCTTCCTGCCCGACAAGGCCATCGACCTCGTCGACGAGGCCGCGTCCCGGCTGCGGATGGAGATCGACTCCTCCCCGGTCGAGATCGACGAGCTCCAGCGCGCCGTCGACCGGCTCAAGATGGAGGAGCTGGCGCTCAAGAACGAGACCGACGCCGGCTCCGTCCAGCGGCTGGAGCGGCTGCGCAAGGACCTCGCCGACAAGGAGGAGGAGCTGCGCGGTCTGACCGCCCGCTGGGAGAAGGAGAAGCAGAGCCTCAACCGCGTCGGTGCGCTCAAGGAGAAGCTCGACGAGCTGCGCGGCCAGGCCGAGCGCGCCCAGCGCGACGGCGACTTCGACACCGCCTCCAAGCTGCTCTACGGCGAGATCCCGGGCGTGGAGCACGAGCTGGAGGAGGCGGCCGCCGCCGAGGCCGAGCAGGAGGCGTCCAAGGAGTCCATGGTCAAGGAGGAGGTCGGCCCGGACGACATCGCGGATGTGGTCGGCTCCTGGACCGGCATCCCGGCCGGGCGGCTGCTGGAGGGCGAGACCCAGAAGCTGCTGCGGATGGAGGAGGAGATCGGCAAGCGGCTGATCGGCCAGGCCGAGGCCGTCCGTGCGGTGTCCGATGCGGTGCGCCGTACCCGGGCCGGTATCGCCGACCCGGACCGCCCCACCGGATCGTTCCTCTTCCTCGGCCCGACCGGTGTCGGCAAGACCGAGCTGGCCAAGGCGCTCGCGGACTTCCTCTTCGACGACGAGCGGGCGATGGTCCGTATCGACATGTCGGAGTACGGCGAGAAGCACAGCGTCGCCCGGCTGGTCGGCGCGCCGCCCGGCTATGTCGGCTACGAGGAGGGCGGCCAGCTGACCGAGGCGGTCCGCCGCCGTCCGTACAGCGTGATCCTTCTCGACGAGGTGGAGAAGGCGCACACCGAGGTCTTTGACATCCTGCTCCAGGTCCTGGACGACGGGCGCCTCACGGACGGCCAGGGCCGTACGGTCGATTTCCGCAACACCATCCTCATCCTGACCTCCAACCTCGGCTCCAACTTCCTGATGGACCCGCTGCTCAAGGAGGACCAGAAGACGGAGAAGGTGCTGGAGACGGTCCGCGCGTCCTTCCGTCCCGAGTTCCTCAACCGGCTCGACGACGTGGTGGTCTTCCACCCGCTCGGCACCGACCAGCTGCAGCGGATCGCCCGGATCCAGCTCGACCAACTGCAGCGCCGTCTCGCCGACCGCCGGCTGACGCTGGACGTCACCGACCGCGCCCTGAACTGGCTCGCCTGGCTCGGCCAGGAGCCGGTGATCGACGCCCCCGCGCCGGACATGTCCTACGGCGCCCGGCCGCTGCGCCGCCTGGTCCAGACGGCCATCGGCGACCAGCTGGCCCGCGCCATCCTGGCGGGCGAGGTGGTGGACGGTGACACCGTTCGGGTGGACGTGGACGGCGACCAGCTGTCGGTGGAGTCGGCCGGACGGGTCGCGGGCTGACATGCTGGCACCTTCCTGACCTGCCCCTCCGCACCCTCCTGGCCCGCCCGGCCCGTCCGGGCTTGCCAGGAAGGGGCGGATGTGGGGGAGGATGGCAGGGACCATACGAAGGGAATTCCACGGTGAGCATCGACCCGTCCTCGATTCCGAATTTCGGGGGCCAGCCCGAACCGCAGCCGTCGGGGCCTGATGGTCCCGTCGTGCCCGACCAGGACCTGGTCAAGCAGCTCCTCGACCAGATGGAGCTGAAGTACGTCGTCGACGAGGAGGGTGACCTCGCCGCCCCGTGGGAGCAGTTCCGCACGTACTTCATGTTCCGGGGCGAGGAGGAGCAGCAGATCTTCTCCGTCCGTACGTTCTATGACCGCCCCCATGGCATCGACGAAAAGTCGAAGCTGCTGGAGGCGATCGACGACTGGAACCGCCGGACGCTGTGGCCCAAGGCCTACACCCATACCCATGACGACGGCACGGTCCGTCTGATCGGTGAGGCATCGATGCTGATCGGCACCGGCGTCTCGCTCGAACACTTTGTGTCGAGCACGGTCAGCTGGGTCCGCGCCTCGATCGAATTCGACAAGTGGATCGTCGAACAGCTCGGCCTGGAAGCCGAGATCGAAGGCGACTCCGACGAGAAGCCGGGTGACGACGAGGCCTGAGCCCCGTACACCCCCCACCCGGCTGCGCGGGCCCTCGGAGCGATCGGCTCCGGGGGCCCGCGTCCGTCTGACCAGGGGCTTCGGGTGGCCTCAGGGCGTGCCCGCCAGTGCCTTCAGTCGTCCGGCCGCCTCCTCCAGTACGTCGACGCTCTTGCAGAACGCGAAGCGGACGAAGGGGGCGCCCTGGTCCTTGTGGTCGTAGAAGACGGCGTTGGGGATGGCGACGACGCCGGCGCGTTCGGGGAGGGCGCGGCAGAAGGCGAAGCCGTCGCCGTCTTTGGACAGCACAGCGCCCAGGGGGCGGATGTCGGTGGTGATGAAGTAGGTGCCGGTGGGGCGGAAGACCTGGAAGCCGGCGCCGGCGAGGCCGGCGGACAGGACGTCGCGCTTGGCGCGCAGGTCGTCGCGCAGACCGGTGAAGTAGCTGTCGGGGAGGGCGAGCGCCTCGGCGACGGCGTACTGGAAGGGCCCGGCGGAGACGTAGGTGAGGAACTGCTTGGCCGAGCGGACCGCGCCGATCAGCTCCGGTGGCGCGGTGACCCAGCCGACCTTCCAGCCGGTGAAGGAGAAGGTCTTGCCGGCCGAGCTGATGGTGAGGGTGCGTTCGCGCATGCCGGGGAACGACGCGAGGGGGAGGTGCTCGCCCTCGAACACGAGGTGCTCGTAGACCTCGTCGGTGATGACCAGGAGATTGCGCTCGCAGGCCAGTCGGGCGATCTCGGCGAGTTCCTCGCGGGAGAGCACCGTGCCGGTGGGGTTGTGCGGGGTGTTCAGGAGGATGAGGCGGGTGTCGTCGGTGACGGCGTCGCGCAGTTCGTCGAGGTCGAGGCGGTACGAGCCGGATTCCGGCTGTGCGCGCAGGGTCACCGGCACGCGCTGGCCGCCCGCCATCGCGATACAGGCGGCGTAGGAGTCGTAGTACGGCTCCAGGGCGATGACCTCGTCGCCCGGCTCGACCAGGGCGAGCAGCGAGGCCGCGATGGCTTCGGTGGCACCCGCGGTGACCAGGACCTCGGTGTCGGGGTCGTAGGACAGGCCGAGGTGGCCGTAGAAGCGCTCCTGGTGGGCGGCGACGGCGGTGCGCAGTTCGGGGATGCCGGGGCCGGGCGGGTACTGATTGCCGCGGCCGTCGCGCAGGGCGCGCACCGCTGCCTCTCTGACCTCTTCCGGACCGTCGGCGTCGGGGAAGCCCTGGCCGAGGTTGATGGAGCCGGTGCGTACGGCGAGAGCCGACATCTCGGCGAAGATCGTGGTGCCGAATTCGGCGAGGCGGCGGTTGAGCAGCGGTCGGTCCATGCGCGCCATCCTCCGCCGAACCTCTGGAGTTCCTCAACTGTGCTTTGAGACTCCGCGGGCTCGGGCATCAGCCCCGCACGAAAGATAGTGACGGCCGTCGATGGAGACGGTCAGCGGCGCGGGACGGCGCCGCGAGCGGCGCACGGGGCGCCGGACGGAGCGGATGCGCCCCCACTGCCTGAAGGGCGTGGGAGGTGCCCCCACGCTTCGGGGGAACGGAAGGAGTGTGAGGCAGATGGGAATCATGGTTTTCCTGGTGATCTGCGCGGTGGTGATCGGCCTGGTGGCCCTGGCCTCGCGGAGCGGCGCCGGCAAGGGGCGCGGACGTGGGTACGGCGGTTCCGGCGGTTCGAACGGCGGCAGCTGGTGGGCCGCCGGTGGCGGTGACGCGGGTTCGAGCGGTGGCCACCACGGCGGGCACCACGGGGGGCACTCGTGCGGCGGGGGCTCCTCCTGTGGCGGCGGTGGCTGCGGTGGCGGAGGCGGCGGTGGCGGCGGCGGTGGCTGCGGCGGGGGTTCCTGAACCGGCCGTGGCACCGGCGTCCGGCGGGGGTTGCCGAGCCGGCCGGCGGACCATCACAACCACACACATGCGGATGGCCCATGCCGTTCCGCATATGCTCCCGGTGGGCTCGGCGAAAGCGCCAACACCCGCCGGGCGCTTGGTCGTTGAACAACTGAGCTGCTGAGCCCTCTCGCGGATGGAAACCCGGGGGAGATGGGTAAAAACGCTGTGGGCGGCAGGGCTTTCATGATTCCCTCTCCCTAGAGAATCCCCCACGTTCTCCCATCCCACGTGGGCGCGTGCCGGCAGGCAGTCGTATATCCCTGATCCTTCAACGGGCGGGCCGGCCCACCATTCCACTGCGTGCTTGCGGAGCCGACCCATGCTCACCACTTTGAAGACGGCGTACACCGATACCCGTGCATCCGACCTGGCCTGGGCGCTGGGCAGGGAACCCCTGCCGGCCCTCGCCGTACTCGACCTCCAACTCCATGGTGCCCAGGTGCAGTTGAGACTGTTGGGCGCCTCTCATCAGGTGCTTCTCGAGGAGGAGCACGGCACCTGTTCCGAGACCGTCGCCTGTATGCCGGGCAGCAGCACACCGCTGCCGCTCGGTGTGGCGAAACGGCTGGGCAACTGGGAGTACGAATTCGCCGCGCATGTGGAGACCCTCTCGCGCGGCTCGTTCGCGGGGCGCGCGCAGGAGTTGCTCGCGCTGGTCGCCGAGCATCCGCACGGCCTCGCCGGAACGTTTCCCGGCTCGCCGCACGCTTTCACCGCGATGCTGGCGCAGCGCCAGCAGGGCCAGGTGCGCTGGCGGACCTGGCACGCGTATCCGCAGGAGGGCCGCTTGGTGGCCACCCGCACCCGCGTGGGCGTACGCGCGGCGGTCGCGGCGGTCTAACGAGGGCGGGCGAAAGTAAGTAGTCCGGCCGCAGGCGGGGCTCGAGGGTCGTGGGGAAGCGGGGCGCGGGGAGCGTGCGCCGGGGGCGTGGAAGGGTGGTTGGGCGCGTACGGCGTGGTGTGCGCGGGCTGCGCGGCGTGGATGCACCCGCCGCATCGTGCGCATCGGCGGTGCTCCAGCTGACGCGTGTGGCTCGGAGAGAACACCCGTGTGGGTGACGTAGAGGCACGGAAGCGTCACGTAGCGTTCACGCCATGATCGAGCCAGAGTCCGCGTTCACCGGCGCCCTCGGGCCGTCGGAGGCCATGACGCCGGCGCAACTGCCCGTGCCGGCCGGCCTGGGCCGTCTGCTCGTCCTCGCCGTGGTCTTCGTCTGCGCCGCCTGCGGTCTCGTCTACGAGCTCGAACTGGTCGCGCTGGCCACGTACTTGGTCGGCGACTCCGTCACCCAGGCGTCGGTCGTGCTGTCCGTCATGGTCTTCGCGATGGGCGTCGGCGCACTGCTCGCCAAGCGGCTGCGCTGCCGGGCGGCGGTCGGCTTCGGCGCGGTCGAGGCTGGCCTCGCACTGGTCGGCGGCAGCTCCGCGATGGCGCTCTACGCCTGCTTCGCGTGGTTCGGCCAGTCCCGCTCCGCGCTGGTCGGCTTCTCCCTGGCCATCGGGATCCTGATCGGCGCCGAGGTGCCGCTGCTGATGACGCTGATCCAGCGGGTGCGCCGGCAGGACGCGGGCGGCGCGGTCGCCGACCTGTTCGCCGCGGACTATGTCGGCGCGCTCGTCGGCGGGCTGGCCTTCCCCTTTCTGCTGCTGCCCCACTTCGGCCAGTTGACCGGCGCGCTGGTCACCGGCGCCGTCAACGCGGTGGCCGGCGGCGCGCTGGTGCTGTGGCTGTTCCGCGGCGATCTGACCGCCCGCGCCCGCTGGGCGCTGCTCAGCGTCAACACCCTGGTGCTGGCGCTGCTCGCCGCGGGCATGATGCTGGCCACCCCGTTCGAACGGGCCGCCCGGCATGCGGTGTACGGCTCGGCGGCGCGGGTCGCGGTGCAGACCGGCATCCAGGAAGTGGTGATGACCGGCGGCACGGACCCCGGAGCCGGTGCGGGACGGGAGGGGAAAGGTTCCGGCCGGCCGCTGGCGCTGTATCTGGACGGGCGGCTGCGGGTCAGCGCGGACACCGAATTCCGCTACCACCAGGCGCTGGTGCATCCGGCGATGGCGGGCGGGCCGCACACCCGGGTGCTGGTCCTCGGCGGCGGCGACGGCCTGGCGGTGCGCGAGATCCTCCGCTACCGCTCGGTCCGCTCGGTGACCGTCGTCGAACTCGACCCGGGCGTAGTGGAGTTGGCGCGCAGCGACCCCGGCCTCTCCCGCCTCAACCGGCACTCGCTGAGCGATCCGCGGGTGCGGGTGGTGACCGCCGACGCCTTCGACTGGCTGCGGGAACAGGGCGCATCCCGCCCCGGCGACGGGCAGGCGCCGTACGACGTCATCGTCTCCGACCTCCCCGACCCCGGGATCACCGCGAGCACCAAGCTCTACTCGCAGGAGTTCTACGGCCTCGCGGCGCGGATGCTGGCCGACGACGGGCGGCTGGTGGTGCATGCCGGGCCGCCGGTCGCGCGGGCGCAGTCCTATTGGACGGTGGAGGCGACCATCCGGTCGGTGGGCCTGGCGACCGTCCCCTACCGCCTGCCCGGCCGGCTCACCGCATTCTCCGGCGGCCCGGACCGCTGGGCCGGCCCCACCCCTCCGGACGCCGGTCCGCCCGATGCCGCACCGGGACCGGGCGCCGTCCCGGCGACCGACGGGGGCCGGTACTGGGGCTTTGTGCTGGCCGCGCGGCACCGGCCGGGGTTCGGCCTGGCACCCGACGCGCCTGTGCTGACGGGTGTCACCCGCGAGGCACTGCAGGACGGGCGGCGCGGGGCGGCCCGGGACCGGATCCCCGGGCTGCCGGCGTCGACGCTGATGCATCCGCGGTATCTGGACTGAGCGGTCCGGCCCCGGCCGCCGGCCCGGTGCCGATGCAGAAAGTTGTGCGTGCGCGGGCACGGGTCGGCGGGGCGCTGGGTAGGCTCCCATGTCATGGAGCATGAGGTGTACGTTCCGTTTCCCGTCGGGACCGTGCGGCAGGCGCTCACCGAACCGGAGCGGGTGGCGCGCTGCGTCCCAGGAGTCCAGCTCGACGCCGAGGCGGCCCCGCACCGCCCCGAGGGCCGGCTGCGGTTGCGTATCGGGAGCTCCACCATCACCTATCGCGGCGCGCTGACGGTCAGCGATGCCGCGGCCGGCAGACCCGGCGAGGACGGTGCCGCCGTGGTGACCGTGGAGGCCAAGGGCACCGAGTCGCGGGGTGACGGGACGGTCGCGCTGACGCTGACCGTACGGCTGTCGCCGACCACCGAGCCCGGCCCGGGGACGACCCTGGCCTGCGCCGGCACCGTCCACAGCGACGGCCGGCTCGCCGAGGCCACCGATCAGGCCGCGGAATCCGCCGGCCGTCGGCTGCTGGACCGCTTCGCGGAGAATCTGACGGCGGATCTTCAGCGGCGGCCGGTGGCGGAGCAGACCGGGGACGGCGGTGCAGCCGCCGACGCCGAGGGGCCCGCCGGGCGCGGTGTGTTCGAGACCGAGGTGCCGCCGCCGTCGCTGGAACCGCGCGGCGACGAGGACGCCGTCGAGGCGGCGGACCTCGGTGAGGAGACCGGGGCCGCCGAGGACCTGGGCGACGTCGAGGACGTTGCGGACGCCGAGGACGTCGACGCGGGTGATGTGACGGATGCGGTCCACGCCGCGCACGATGCGCACCTCGACTATGCGTACGGCGAGGACACGGACGGGGACGCGCCCGCCGAGGCCGCGCACGCCCGCCGGACGATGATCGGGCGCAGCGCGGAGGAGGTCGACCACGCCCCGCCGCGCGGACGGTATGCCCCGGTGCCCGCGCCGGAGCCGAACGCCACCTCGATGACGCTGCGCTGGGCGGCGCCCGCTGCCGCGGTGGTGCTGGCGTCCGCCGTGGTCGTCGGCCGGGTACTGCGCCGGCGCCGCTGACCTCGCCGTCCGGCCGCGGCGGCCGGCCGTCCCGGCGTCCCGCGCCGCGCGCCGGTGCACCGCTAGGGTCGGTCACGTGAGCACCGACAACACCACGCAGAGCGCGTCGCGGACGCAGGCGTCGGACGGCGTGCGGCTGGCCGCCGGAGACGCCGAACTGACCATCCTGCCGGACAACGGCTGCCGGCTCGGCAGCCTCCGCGTCGGCGGTACGGAGCTGCTGCGGCAGGGCGCCAAGTACGGCTGTTTCCCGATGGTCCCGTGGTGCGGGCGGATCGCGCACGGGCAGTTCCGCAACGGCGGTGAACTGCACCAGATGCCGGTCAACGACCCGCCGCACGCGATCCATGGCACCGGCCGCAACCTTGTCTGGCGGACGGCGCGTTCGGGCGCCACGGAGGCGGCCTTCACCTACGAGCTCGCCGACCCGGCGGCCCCCTGGCCGTACCCGGGCCGGGTCACCCAGCTCGTCGAACTCGCCGAGGACGGCGGTTCGCTCACCCTCACCATGGGCGTCGAGGCGGCCATCGACTCGTTCCCGGCGCAGGCCGGCTGGCACCCCTGGTTCCTGCGGAATCTGGGTGAGGGCGGCGAGGACGTACGCCTCGACTTCGCGCCCGAGTGGCAGGAGGAGCGGGGCGCGGATCACCTCCCGACCGGGCGGCGGATCACGCCGCGGCCGGGGCCCTGGGACGACTGTTTCGGCATGCCGCGGGGCGTCGCTGCCACGCTCACCTGGCCGGGCCGTCTGGAGCTGAAGATCACCAGTCGCGCCGAGTGGGTCGTCGTCTACGACGAGCAGGAGGCCGCGGTCTGCGTCGAGCCCCAGTCCGGCCCGCCGAACGGCCTCAACACTCTGCCGCGCCTGGTGACCCCGATCGACCCGTTGGAGATCTCGACGACCTGGGCCTGGCGGGCGCTGTCATAGGGCCTGTCCGGTGGATCGGGGCCGGCAGCGGACCCGGCCATGATCCACCGGACAGGCCCTAAGCTCATGGCCATGAGTGACGACGTGCGCGGCGAGCTGCTGCAGCAGATCAAGGACAAGGCCGTGGTGCACGGCAAGGTGACGCTTTCTTCCGGCAAGGAGGCCGACTACTACATCGACCTGCGCCGGATCACCCTGGACGGCGAGGCCGCGCCGCTGGTCGGTCAGCTGATGCTGGACATCACCGCCGATCTGGATTACGACGCGGTCGGCGGGCTGACGCTCGGCGCCGACCCGGTCGCGACCTCGATGCTGCACGCCTCCGCCGCCCGCGGCCGGCGACTGGACTCCTTCGTCGTCCGCAAGGCGCAGAAGGCGCACGGTATGCAGCGCCGGATCGAGGGCCCGGACATCAAGGGCCGCCGGGTGTTGGTCGTCGAGGACACCTCCACCACGGGCGGTTCGCCGCTGACCGCCGTCGAGGCGGCGCGCGAGGCGGGCGCCGAGGTCGTCGCGGTGGCGACGATCGTCGACCGGGGCGCCGCGTCGGCCATCGCCGAGGCCGGTCTGCCCTATATCACGGGCTACCAGCTCGGCGACCTCGACCTGGGCTGAGGACGGCCCGGGAGGTCCCGCACTCCGCTCCGGACTGCTCTGACCTGCGGCTTCTTCGAGGGACGGTTGGTTTCACGTGAAACCGGCCGTCCCTCTTGCCCATCGGCCGGACGGTCGATGCGAGCAATCCGCCGAGTCTGGGAAGATGTGCACGGCGAAGTCCTCGCCCCCTGGTCAGGGCCAAGAACGCACACCCGCATACACAAGGAGCGGACAGATGCCCATCGCAACCCCCGACGTCTACAACGAGATGCTCGACCGGGCGAAGGCAGGCAAGTTCGCCTACCCGGCCATCAACGTCACGTCGACGCAGACGCTGCACGCCGCTCTGCGGGGCTTCGCCGAGGCCGAGAGCGACGGCATCATCCAGATCTCCACCGGTGGTGCGGAGTTCCTGGGCGGCCAGTACAACAAGGACATGGTGACCGGCGCGGTCGCGCTCGCCGAGTTCGCGCACGTCGTGGCCGACAAGTACGACATCACTGTCGCGCTGCACACCGACCACTGCCCCAAGGACAAGCTCGACGGCTATGTCCGCCCGCTGCTGGACATCTCCGCGGAGCGCGTCGCCAAGGGCCAGAACCCGCTGTTCCAGTCCCACATGTGGGACGGCTCGGCCGAGACCCTCGCGGACAACCTGGCCATCGGCCAGGAGCTGCTCGCCAAGGCCGCCGCCGCCAAGATCATCCTTGAGGTCGAGATCACTCCGACCGGTGGCGAGGAGGACGGCGTCACCCACGAGATCAACGACGAGCTCTACACCACGGTCGACGACGCGCTGCGCACCGCCGAGGCGCTGGGTCTGGGCGAGAAGGGCCGCTACCTGCTCGCCGCCTCCTTCGGCAACGTCCACGGCGTCTACAAGCCGGGCAATGTCGTGCTCCGCCCCGAGCTGCTGAAGGACCTGCAGGAGGGCGTCAGCGCCAAGTACGGCAAGGCCGCCCCGTTCGACTTCGTGTTCCACGGCGGCTCCGGCTCCACCGAGCAGGAGATCGCCACCGCGCTGGAGAACGGCGTCGTGAAGATGAACCTGGACACCGACACCCAGTACGCCTTCACCCGCCCCGTCGCGGACCACATGTTCCGTAACTACGACGGTGTGCTGAAGGTCGACGGCGAGGTCGGCAACAAGAAGACCTACGACCCGCGCAGCTGGGGCAAGCTGGCCGAGGCCGGTATGGCCAAGCGTGTCACCGAGGCCTGCGCCAACCTGCGCTCCACGGGCACCAAGCTCAAGTAAGCGGCGGGCCGCACGGCCGGCCGCAGCGCACCAGGGCCCCGCATCCGGACGGATGCGGGGCCTTTGCGCATGCCGCCAAGGTGGGCGAGCCGGACCGGATGCGGGCATGCTCGCGGTATGAGTGAACCGAGCGAGCCCGGCGGGGTGCGGCTGGCCTCGGCACAGGGCCGATGGGTGCTGGCCACGACCGTGCTGGGTTCCGGTATGGCGATGCTCGACAGCACGGTCGTCAATATCGCGCTGCCGCGGATCGGCACCGACCTCAACGCGGATCTGGCCGTCCTCCAGTGGACCGTCACCGCCTACATGCTCACCCTCTCCGCGCTGATCCTGCTGGGCGGCGCACTCGGCGACCGCTACGGCCGGCGCCGGGTCTTCGTGATCGGCGTGGTGTGGTTCGCCGCGGCCTCGCTGCTGTGCGGGCTGGCGCCGAACGCCGGGGTGCTGATCGCGGCCCGCGCGTTGCAGGGCGTCGGCGGGGCGCTGCTGACACCCGGCTCGCTGGCGCTGATCCAGGCCGTCTTCCGCCCCGACGACCGGGCGCGGGGGGTCGGCGCCTGGTCCGGGCTCGGCGGGGTGGCCGCGGCGGTCGGCCCGTTCATCGGCGGCTGGCTGGTGGATGGCCCCGGCTGGCGCTGGGTGTTCTTTCTGAACGTGCCGCTGGCGGCGGTGTGTGTGCCGGTGGCGCTGCGGCACGTACCGGAGACCCGGGAGCGGGACGCGGGCCGGCGCCACGGCTTCGATGTGCCGGGCGCGGTGCTGGGGGCGCTGGCGCTGGCCGGGGTGACCTATGCGCTGATCGCCGCGCCGGGCCGGGGCGTCGCGCCGGGCGTGATCGTGCCGGCGGTGGCCGGGGTGCTGCTCGGGGTGGGCTTCGTATGCGTCGAGCGGCGCCGTACGGACCCGATGCTGCCGCCCGCGATCTTCCGCATTCGCCTGTTCTCCGCGATCAACGCGGTGACGGTGTGCGTCTACGCCGCGTTCAGCGGCTTCTTCTTCCTGGCCGTGCTGCAGTTGCAGGTCGTGGTGGGTTATTCGGCACTGCAGGCCGGCACGGCGCTGCTGCCGACGACCGTGCTGATGCTGCTGCTGTCCGCCCGCTCCGGGGAGCTGGGGCAGCGCATCGGGCCGCGGATCCCGCTGACCGTCGGTCCGGTGCTGTGTGCCGCCGGGATGCTGCTGATGATGCGGGTGGGCCAGGGCGCGTCGTACTTCGCCGATGTGCTGCCCGCGCTGGTGGTGCTGGGCGCGGGGATGGTGACGCTGGTCGCGCCGCTCACCTCGACCGTGCTGGCGTCGGTGGACGTGGACCGGGCCGGCCTGGCCAGCGGTATCAACAACGCGGCGGCGCGGGCCGCGGGCCTGATGGCGGTGGCCGCGCTGCCCCTGCTGGCGGGCGTGGGACCGGAGGCCTACCGCTCGGCGAACGAGTTCGCGGCGGGTTTCCGGCGGGCCATGACGCTGTGCGCCGGCATCCTGCTGATCGGCGCGGTGATCGCCTGGCTGACGGTACGCACCAACGTGCTGCGCGCCGCGGAGCCGGGCGCGCAGGAGCGGTGTCACCCGGAGTGCGTCTACCACTGCGGGGTGAGCGCACCGCCGCTGGATCCGGGCGAGGCCCAGCAAGGCAGCGAACGGCAGGGACCGGAGACGTAACGCTCGCCCCCACCGGCCACCACGGGGGACACCGTGGGGGAGAGCCGCCAAGCGCAGCGCTGGCAGACTGGGAAGCATGGCCATTCACGAGAACCTTCTCGGGGGACCGCCCCCGACCCATCTGCCCGACGACCCCGAGCCCCGCGAGCTGCTCGCCGCGGGCACGGCGCCGTCCGATGTCGCCGCGAAGTACCCGACCTCCTCGCTGGCCTGGGCGCAGCTCGCGGACGACGCGTTCGAGGGAGGCCGGGTCGTCGAGTCGTACGCGTACGCCCGCACCGGCTACCACCGCGGCCTGGACGCGCTGCGCCGGGCCGGATGGAAGGGCCACGGTCCGGTGCCCTTCGAGCACGAGCCCAACCGCGGCTTCCTGCGGGCACTGCACGCCCTGGCCCGCGCCGCCCAGGCGATCGGCGAGCAGGACGAGTACGAGCGCTGCTCGGCCTTCCTGCGCGACTCCTCGCCGACCGCGGCCGAGACCCTTTCCTGACGGGCGCACCCCGTTCCTGACGGGGCGCGATCGACGGGCCGGCCGCGTGATCGCGGTCGGCCCTTGCGCCCTCGGTGTCCAGCACGGATGATTTCAGTGGGCCGGGTCATCCCGAGCCCGAGGGGACCGGGGCTCCCGAGCCGACAAGGAAGGGGCGGACCGCTACCCGGTAGTTCGCCTGAGGAGTCCCTCATGTCGCAGCCGTCTCCCAACGATCCCGCGCACAGCGCGTCGACCGCGCCCGTAGAGCCCGGGGCGCCCGCGGAACCGGAGTTCGCGCCCGCCGATCCTGCCGAGCAGGACCCGCCGTTCTCCCCCGATCTCAGCATCGGCAGCCGCACCACCACCCCGTACGAGGACTATGTCCAGGCGGACGTCCTCACCCACCTTCAGCACCCGCTCTCCGACGACCCCGGCGAGATGGTCTTCCTGGTCACCACGCAGGTCATGGAGCTGTGGTTCACGGTCATCGTCCATGAGTGGCACACCGCGGCGGAGGCGCTGCGCCGTGACGACCTGCCCGTGGCGATGGATGCGCTGCACCGCTCCACGTACGAGCTGGAGGCGCTGAACGCCGCCTGGAAGCCGCTCGCCCGGCTGACCCCGGCGCAGTTCAACGCGTACCGCAGCGCGCTCGGCGAGGGCTCCGGCTTCCAGTCCGCGATGTACCGGCGGATGGAGTTCCTGCTCGGCGAGAAGTCCGCGTCCATGCTGGTGCCGCACCGCGGCGCCCCGCGGGAGCACGCCGAGCTGGAGAAGGCCCTCCAGGAGCCGAGCCTGTGGGACGAGGTGCTGCGGCTGCTCGCCCGCCGCGGCCATGCCGTTCCGGATGCCGTGCTGCGGCGGGACCCGGCGCTGCGCTACGAGCCGGATCCGGCCGTCGAGGCCGTCTGGGCCGAGATCTACGCCGGCTCGCAGGAGTCCGAGCTCGTCCGGCTCGGCGAGGCGCTGACCGATGTCGCCGAACTGGTCTGGCGCTGGCGCAACGACCATCTGGTCGCGACCCGGCGGGCCATGGGGGCGAAAATGGGTACCGGCGGTTCCGCGGGTGTGGCCTGGTTGGAGAAGCGGGCCCGCAAGAACGTCTTCCCCGAGCTGTGGACGGCGCGCAGCCATGTCTGAGACCCCCAACACCCCCAAGGCTCCCGGGAGCGCCGGCACCCCCGAGCCCTCCGAGGGACGCGAACAGTACATACGCGCCCAGCAGTTGGACGCTTCCGACGCGCTCGCCCCGATCCGTGACCGCTTCGTCCTTGACGACACGGCCTACCTCGACGGCAACTCGCTCGGCGCGCTGCCCCGCGCGGTGCCCGGCCGGATCGCCGATGTCATCGCCCGCGAGTGGGGCGAGCTGCGCATCCGGTCCTGGACCGAATCCGGCTGGTGGACGGCGCCCGAGCGGATCGGCGACAAGATCGCCCCGCTGATCGGGGCGGCACCGGGCCGGGTGGTGGTCGGCGACTCGACCAGCGTCAATATCTTCAAGGCCGTGGTCGGCGGCGTACGGATGGCCGGAAAGGGCTGTACGGAGATCCTCGTCGACGCCACGACCTTCCCGACCGACGGCTATATCGCCCGGTCGGCGGCCCGGATGACCGGCCTCGCGGTGCGGCCGGTGGAGCCCGCGCGGATCGCCGACGAGGTCACCGAGCGCACCGCGCTGGCGTTGGTCAACCACGTCGACTACCGCACCGGCGAGCTCAACGACCTGCCCGCCATCACCCACGCGCTGCACTCCGCGGGCGCGCTCGCCGTCTGGGACCTGTGCCACAGCGCCGGCGCCCTGCCGGTCGGCCTCGATGCGCACCACGTCGATCTCGCCGTCGGCTGTACGTACAAGTACCTCAACGGCGGCCCGGGTTCGCCCGCGTACCTCTATGTCCGCGAAAGCCTCCAGGAGCGGTTCGAATCGCCGCTGCCCGGCTGGAACTCGCACACGGATCCGTTCGCGATGGACCCCGGCTACACCCCCGCCGACGGCATCCGGCGCGGCCGGGTCGGCACCCCCGACATCCTGTCGCTGCTCGCGCTGGAGGCGGCGCTGGAGGCCTGGGACGGAGTGTCCATCGAGGCCGTACGCGTCAAGAGCCTGGCCCTGACCGACTTCTTCCTGGAGTGCGTGAACGCCTACGTCCCGCCGGGCCTGGTCCGCTCCCTCACGCCGAACGACCATCAGCGGCGCGGCAGCCAGGTGTCGCTGGCGTGCTCCCCCCAGCTCTCCGCTTCGTTCGCGCAGGGCGCTACCCCGGTCGCCGGCCAGGTGATGGACGAGCTGATCCGGCACGGGGTGGTCGGCGACTTCCGCCACCCCGACGTGCTGCGCTTCGGCTTCACCCCGCTCTACACCTCCTTCGCGGACGCGGAACGGGCGGCGCGGGTGCTCGGCGAGGTTCTGGGCGCGCTGCCCGATGTGGCGCCGGGACCGGCCGGGACCGGCGGGTGAGCGTGGCGGACGAGGAGACGGCGCTGCTGGGGCTGGCCCCGGTGGCGCCGGACCGCACGGTGGCCTACGGGCCGCATCCGGACCAGATCGTCGATCTGTACGGGCCGTGGGCCGGCGACGGCCCGCGGCCCGGGGTGGCGCGCGGCCCGCTGGTCGTCCTTCTGCACGGCGGGTTCTGGCGGGCGGCGTACGACCGCCGCTATCTGTCGCCGTTCGCCGCCGAGCTGGCCGGACACGGGCTGCCGGTCGCGCTGGCCGAGTACCGCAGGGTCGGCGCGGGCGGCGGCGCACCGCAGACGTTCGAGGACGTCACGGCGGGCATCGCCACGGCCGTGCGGGAGGTGCCAGGGGCCGGCGGCCCGGTCCTCGTCGGGCACTCCGCGGGTGGCCATCTCGCGCTGCTCGCCGCTGCCCGCCCCGGCACCCCCGTGACCCGGGTGCTCGCCGTCTCGCCGGTCGCCGACCTCGCGCGCGCCCATGAGCTGGGCCTGAGCAACGGAGCGGTCGCCGAACTCCTCGGCGCCGGCCCCGGCCTCCCGGAGCGCATCGCCGCGGCCGACCCGGCGCGCCGTCCGCCCGCCGGGATCCCGGTCACGGTCCTGCACGGCACCGACGACCCGGACGTCCCGCTGGGCATCTCCCGTCGCTACGTTGCCGCGAGCCCCGCCGATACGGACCTGCGCGAGCTGCCGGGCGTGGGCCACTACGCCCCCCTCACCCCCGGCACCCCGAGCTGCCGCACCCTCCTCGGCCTCCTCGGCCTCCCGCATCCGACCACGTAGTACTTGAGACGGACCCCGCCAGATCCCCACTGGTGGGGACGCCCGGGCGCCGGTGAGTGCTTACCGTTGTCAGCGTGAACGAGACGACCCAGACGCAGGGCACCCTGCGCTCGGAGGCCCGGATAGCCCATGGCGCGCTGCACCGACTGCGCCAGGACCTGTTCGTCGACGCCTTCGCCTTCCGCCCGATGCCGCCGCTGGAGGACGCCAAGATCTCCCGGTGGGTGCCCTGGCTGCCGGAGCGGATCCGGCACTGGGCGCGCTGGCTGCCGCACTTCATCGTCGGCTCCTTCGCGATGTGTGTCTTCCTGGCGACCTTCACCATGAGCTACGGCATCGGCCCGGTGCGCGGTGTGCTGGCCGTCGGCTTCAGTGTGCTGGTCTCCACCGCGCCGGCGCTCACGCTCTTCCGCCCGGTGGGTGCGTTCTGGCTGTCGCTGCTCTGCTTCGTGGTGTCGCTGGGCGCCACCGCGGCCACGGCCTACTCCTCGTACAGCAGCGCCTACGGGAACGCCGCCTTCTCCACCCACCTCGCCGTGATGACCCTCGTGGTGCTGCGCACCCGGCCGCGACTGGCCGTGGAGATGTGGCTGGTCACCTTCGGCGTGGGGGCCGTGCTGACGGCGCTCGTCGGGGGCGTCACGGGCGATCTGCCGCCGGTGGCGTTCTTCTTCGGCCTGGTACTGATCGCCGCCGCCGCGGTCCGTGCCTGGCGCGAGGAGCGCCGGCATGTCGTCGAGACCCAGACCGTCACCGCCGAGGAGCGCTCCCGGCGCACGCTCCTGGAGGAGCGTGCCCTGATCGCCCGTGAGCTGCACGATGTGGTCGCGCACCACATGTCCGTCATCGCCATCCAGGCCGAGGCCGCTCCGTACCGCGTCGAGAACACCCCGCCCGAGCTCGCCACGTCCTTCGCCACGATCCGCGAGAACGCGGTCGCCGCGCTCGCCGAACTGCGCCGCATCCTGGGCGTGGTCCGCTCCGAGGACCCGGACGCGTTCGCCGACAGCGACCCGGAGGCGCCGCAGCCGACGCTCGCCAGCCTCGACTCGCTGCTCGACAGCGTCCGCAGCGCCGGGCTGACCGTCGAGGTCGTGATCACCGGGGCGCCCCGGCCGCTGCCGCAGGGCGTCGAGCTGTCCGCGTACCGGATCGTGCAGGAGGCGCTGAGCAATGCGCTGCGCCACTCGCCGGGCGCCGATGCCCGGGTGGAGATCTCCTACGTCCTGGGCGGGATCGGCCTGCGGATCGTCAACGGCGTGCCGAGCCGGCTCGCCAAGCCGTCCCCGGGCGCGGGGCACGGTGTGCTGGGCATGCGCGAGCGGGTACAGATGCTGGGCGGCGAGATGACCGCCGACCACACCGAGGAGGGCGGCTTCGAGGTCGCCGCCTTCATTCCGGTGGCGAACACGGTGGGGGAGAACACGGCATGATCCGGGTACTGATCGTCGACGACCAGGTGATGGTCCGCGAGGGCTTCTCGGTCCTGCTCAACGCCATGCCGGACATCGAGGTCGTCGGAGAGGCGGTCGACGGCCGGCAGGCGGTGCGCAAGGTCGCGATCCTCAAGCCCGATGTCGTCCTGATGGACATCCGGATGCCGGAGATGAACGGCCTGGAGGCGACCCGCGAGATCGTGGCCGCCGACGCGGACGCCAAGGTCCTTGTGCTGACCACCTTCGACCTGGACGAATACGTCTACCAAGCGCTGCGCTCCGGGGCCAGCGGCTTCCTGCTCAAGGACGCCTCGGCCGGCCAGCTCGCCGAGGGCGTACGCATCGTCGCCTCCGGCGAGGCCCTGCTCGCCCCCACCGTCACCAAGCGCCTGATCTCCGAGTTCTCCCGCCTCGGCACCCCCCGCGCCCCTGCCCAGGAACGCATCGCCGACCTCACGGAACGCGAGACCGAGGTGCTGGTGCTGGTGGCCCAGGGCCTGTCGAACGGTGAGATCGCCGAGCATCTCGTCGTCGCCGAGTCCACGGTGAAGACCCATGTCAGCCGCATCCTGGTGAAGCTGGGACTGCGCGACCGCACACAGGCGGCGGTCTTTGCCTACGAGGCGCGGCTGGTGACGCCGGGGGGCTGAGCGGCAGTGCCCGGAACGCCGGGCCTACGGCTGGGGGAGCTCCTTCACCAGATGGGAGGACCAGGGACACCAGATCAGCCCGGGCAGGAACGGGCCGCCGGCCTCGTCCAGATGTTCTTCGACATAGGGCGTCGTGGCGTCACAGACCTCGATGGCGAAGTCGAAGAAGTCGATCGTCTCCGGGCGGAGATGGAAGCTCCAGCGCCAGTTGTACGGGGCGGGGCGCTTGTCGATCCTGCCGATGACATGCGGCTCCGCCGTGGTCGCGCCGCTGAGGAGGTCCCGGGCGTGCTGGATCTTGCGGGGGTCGGTGAGCTTGATGACGAACTCGGCGTGCGTGACATCGGTCATCACGAAGTAGGCGGCCGAGTCGGCCTTCGTCCGCTGTCTTGCGGTGCTCGCCTGCTGCCCCTGGGCGGGCCCGGCCACGGTGATGGCGAGCAGCGCTGCCGTCGCGAGCATGCCGATCTTGGTGGTGATGCGTCGCATGATCCCCTCCGATGCCGCGGGTCGTGGTCACGACCGTGCATACAGAAAGTAACAAGATGATCACCCTGCGCTCTAGAGTTACTGTGAGTTAACGCACTGAGGAGTGAAATCGCGGAGAGTGACTGGCGGTGGGGTCGCGGATGTGCTCTGTCCACACCCTGTGGACGCCGCCGGCCCGCGCGCAGAAGTGCGCCGCCGGAGTCCGCTACAGCTCCGGCGGCGCACGGATGTGGGGGCGGCCAATCCCGGAGGGCCGGCCGCCCGGGGATCAGCCGATGTCCCGTCGGCGTACGCCCACCAGTCCGACGGCGGCGAACAGGGCGGAGAGCGCCAGCAGCCAGACGAACGGGGCCGCGGTGGCGTCGGCGCCGGGCAGCTTGGGGAGATGGCCGAACGGGGAGAGGTCCATCGCCCACTGCGGGAACTTGAGGGAGGGGCCGATCCAGCCGATCGCCAGACAGCCGCCGACCAGCGCCCAGGCGGCGGTGGTGGCCTTGGGCAGCAGGCCCAAGAGGAGCACCGTCAGGCCGGTGAGCGTCCAGACGGCCGGGACCTGGCAGAGCGCGGCGGCCAGGACCGGGCCGAGTTGGCCGCCGACGTCGTGGACGGAGATGCCGTAGCTCAGACCCAGGGCCAGCCCGCCGAAGGCCATGATGACGACGGTGCCCGCGTAGGCGATGGCCAGATGGCTGCCGGCCCAGCGGAGCCGGCCCACCGCGCCGGCCAGCACCGGCTCCGCGCGGTCGCCGGTCTCCTCGCCGCGCAGCCGGAGCACCGCACCGGTCGCGTAGATCGCCGCGATCATGCCGAGCATGCCGGCCATCGTGGCCAGGAAGGCGTCGGTCAGGCCCTGTGCTCCGCCCATCCGCTCCACGATCTCGCGGGTCTGCCGATTGCCGCCGACCATGTCGGCGGCGCCCTGGGCGATACCGCCGAAGATCCCGCCGGCGCAGAGGAAGCCGAGCGTCCAGCCCAGCAGGGTGGTGCGCTGGAGCCGCCAGGCCAGGCCGAACGGGCCACTCAGGGAGCGCGGCGCGACGGCCGGCCCGGGGCGGGCGGGCAGGAAGCTCATGCCGATGTCGCGGCGGGCGGTCAGGGCGTAGGAGGCGGCGACGGTGAGGGTGGTCGCCGCCAGGAAGAGCAGGAGGATCCACCAGCGTTCGTCGGCGTATGCGCGCAGGTTCTCCGACCAGCCGATCGGTGAGATCCAGGTGAGGGGTGAGGTGGAGCCGGCATCGGCGGCGTCGCCCGCGGCGCGCAGGGCGAAGGCGAGGCCGAGGACCGCGCCGGTCAGGCCCTTGGCCATCCGCGCGCTCTCGGTGAGCTGGGCGGTGATGGCGGCCAGCCCGGCGAAGAGCATGCCGGCGCAGCCGATGGCGAGGCCGAGGGCGAGCGAACCGGCGGCCGGCTGGCCGGACTTGGCCAGGCCGCCCGCGATCAGTACGGCGACCGCGGCGTTGGCGGTCAGTGCCGTCAGCAGGGCCGCGGTCAGCGGTGCGCGGCGGCCCACCATCGCGGCGGAGAGCAGCTCCTGACGGCCCGTCTCCTCCTCTTCGCGGGTGTGCCGGACGACGATCAGCAGGCTCATCACCGCGGCGAGCAGGGCGCCGTAACCGGCCATCCGCCAGGAGACCAGGCCGCCGACGGAGTCGCTGAAGACCGGTCCGTACAGCGCGCGCATCGAGCCGTTGGCGTTCATCGAGGCGGCCAGTCGGGCGCGCTCGGCGGCGGTGTCGTAGAGGGCTTCGAAGGAGGAGCCCATACTGGCGACGACCAGGCCGAGGACCAGCACCCAGGCCGGGATCATCACCCGGTCGCGGCGCAGCGCCAGGCGCAACAGGACGCCGGTGCCCGCCAGATGGCGGGAACGGGCAGCGGGGGCGGGGAGGGCTGTGGCCACGGCGGTCATCGCGCGATCGCCTCTTCGCCGGGCGCGTCGTCCTGGTAGTGGCGCAGGAAGAGCTCTTCCAGGGTGGGCGGGGTGCTGATGAGGCTGCGGACGCCGGTGGTGCCGAGCGAGCGCAGTACGGCATCGAGCTTGTCGGTGTCGACCTGGAGCTTGACGCGGTGCCCCTGGACGTCGAGGCCGTGGACGCCGGGCAGCGCGGCCAGCCCTCCCCCGGCCACCGCTGGAGGCGTCCCCGGTGTCCCCGCGAGTTCGGCGACGACCGAGGTGCGGGTGAGGTGCCGCAGCTCGCCCAGGGAGCCGGATTCGACGGTCTGTCCCTTGCGGATGATGCTGACGCGGTCGCAGAGCGCCTCGACCTCGGACAGCACATGGCTGGAGAGCAGAACGGTGCGGCCGCGGTCGCGCTCCTCGGCGACACAGCTCTGGAAGACCTCCTCCATCAGCGGGTCCAGCCCGGAGGTCGGCTCGTCGAGGATGAGCAGATCGACGTCGGAGGCGAAGGCGGCGACCAGGGCGACCTTCTGGCGGTTGCCCTTGGAGTACGTGCGCCCCTTCTTGGTGGGGTCGAGCTCGAACCGCTCCAGGAGCTCGGTCCGCCGCGCGGCATCCAGGCCCGCCCGTCGCCCGCCACCACCCATCCACGGGAGGCGCTTCGCGCCGCTGCCTTGATGCAGCCGGCCGTAGAGATCGATGACCTCGCCGCCCGAGAGGTTGCGCCACAGGGTGACATCACCGGGGACGTAGGCGATACGGCGGTGCAGCTCGACGGCGTCGTGCCAGGGGTCCTTGCCCAGGAGCCGGGCGCTGCCGCCGTCGGCGCGCAGCAGGCCGAGCAGGACACGGATCGTCGTGGACTTCCCGGCGCCGTTGGGCCCGAGGAAGCCGTGTACCTCACCGGCCTCGACGCTCAGGTCGAGACCGTCCAGCGCGTGGGTCCGCCCGAAGGACTTGTGGAGAGAGTCCACCCGGATCGCGGGAGCGGAAGAGATTGCCGTGGTCATGATTTTGAAGGTACGTTAGATTCACAAATTTGTGAAGTTAAGAAACCGTATAAAGTTGGGGTGGGTGGCTCTGATCAGGGGAGATGATGCGGATATGAGCGAGCAGCAACAGCGGAGTGGCGATACGCGTACCGACGAGGCGATCTCACAGTTCGTCGAGCGCTTCGCCGCACAGTTGGTCGACGCAGGGATGCCGCGGATGCCCGCCCGCGTCTTCGCCTGCCTGCTGGCGTCCGACTCCGGCGTGCTGACCTCCGCCGAGCTGGGCGAGCGCCTCCAGATCAGCCCCGCCGCCGTCTCCGGCGCGGTCCGCTACCTCTCCCAGGTCGACATGGTCAGCCGCGAGCGCGAGCCCGGCTCCCGCCGCGACCGCTACCGCGTACACAGCGACCAGTGGTACGAGGCGCTGACGCGCCGGGAGGGCGTCCTCGCCCGCTGGGAGGGCACGCTGCGCGAGGGCGTCGTGAGCCTCGGCGAGGACTCCCCCGCCGGCCGCAGGCTCGGCGAGACCCTCGCCTTCTTCGAGTTCCTGCAGAAGGAGCTCACGGGGCTGCTGGAGCGCTGGCGCGACCACCGCGACCAGCTGCGCGCCGAGATCGACAGCTAACGCCCGCCCGGCCCCGGGCTCACCCGCTCCGCGGCAGCTGCAACCGCCAGGCCCCCGGCTGCACGGTCCACGTACGGCTTCTGACCGGCCCGCCGACCATCGCATCCGCCCGGTAGTGGAAGTCCGCGCCGGACACCGTCACCGCCCGCGCCCGGGCCCGCACCGGCCGCCCCTCGCCCGGCCAGTGCACCACGACCTCGGCCAGCTCGCCGCCGCCTCCGACGCCGTCGGGCCCCGGCCGGGCCCCGTCGGCCACGGCCTGTCCGCCCGGCACCACCGACACCCCGCGCACCGGCCGGTCCAGATCGGCCAGCAGTACCCCGTCCGCCTCGATCCGCAGCCGCTGCCCCGGCACCCGGGTGCGCCGCCCGGCCGCCGGCGCCGCCAGCATCGCCAGCGCCGTACGGGCGGTCCGTGCGGCCGGCTCCCACCACGGCCGGTGCCCGTCGATGCCGCCCACCAGGCCGCCCCGCGCGCCCGCGGAGTCCAGTGGGTCCATGGGGTCCACCGGATGCGCCGCACCGGGCACATACGCGCCGTGCCCGTGCCGGGTCGGCTCGCTGCCGGAGGGGATCCGCAGCCCGCCCAGCACAATGCCGTCGCTGTCGTCCGTGAGCAGATCCATCGGTTGCTCCCCGCCGTCCAGGACGGCCCGCGCCGCGGCGACGGTGTCCGTGGGGACGCCCAGCGTGCGGCTCAGGGCGACGGCGGCCGGCGCCCCGACCGGGACCATCGACACCGTCACCCCGGCCAGCTCGCGTTCCTTGTGCAGCAGGCCCACGACCCGCAGCAACGCCCGGTCGTCGCCGATCACCACCGGGCGCCGGTGGCCGCGGCGGGCGAGCATCCGGGCAAATTCCTCCGGCCCCTCGGGAAGGCAGATTTTCGCCCCCGCGCCCGCACACAGGACATCCTTCGCGATCCGCACGGATTCGCCGTCCGTACTGCGGGCGAGAGGGTCGATGACCACGAGCAGGGGGTACCCCCGAACGGAGTCCGTGGGAGAGTGCCCAGAAGGCTGCGCCGACACCTCGGTCCTTCCTCAGGTAGCATCTCGGTGCAAGAGCCCCTTGCGCTATTGCGCCAGGGGCTTCGTCTATTCCGGGGCACCGGTTCGACGGCTCTAGCGATGACGTACGCGTGAACACGCATGCTGACGCCATCCACGCACGTTGGACATGCCCCGCCCGGAAGGGGTGTACGCCTGTGCCCGCACTTGTGCTGCTCGGTGCTCAGTGGGGTGATGAGGGCAAGGGAAAGGCCACCGATCTGCTCGGTGGGTCCGTTGACTATGTGGTGCGCTACCAGGGCGGCAACAACGCCGGCCACACGGTTGTCGTAGGCGACCAGAAGTACGCACTGCATCTTCTCCCTTCCGGAATCCTCTCGCCGGGGTGTACCCCGGTCATCGGCAACGGTGTCGTCGTCGACCCGGCGGTCCTGCTCTCCGAGCTGAGCGGACTCAATGAGCGCGGCGTCGACACGTCCAAGCTGCTGCTCAGCGGTAACGCGCATCTGATCACGCCGTACAACGTCACCATCGACAAGGTGACGGAACGGTTCCTCGGAAAGCGCAAGATCGGCACCACCGGCCGCGGTATCGGCCCGACCTACGCGGACAAGATCAACCGCGTCGGCATCCGCGTCCAGGACCTGTACGACGAGTCGATCCTCGCCCAGAAGGTCGAGGCCGCCCTGGAGCAGAAGAACCAGCTCCTGGCCAAGGTCTTCAACCGCCGCGCGATCGAGGCCGACAAGATCGTCGAGGAGATGCTGGGCTACGCCGACCAGATCAAGCCCTTCGTCGCCGACACCACGCTGCTCCTGAACAACGCCATCGACGACGGCAAGGTCGTCCTCTTCGAGGGCGGCCAGGGCACCCTGCTCGACGTCGACCACGGCACGTACCCCTTCGTCACCTCCTCGAACCCGACCTCCGGCGGCGCCTGCACCGGCGCCGGCGTCGGCCCGACGAAGATCAGCCGGGTCATCGGCATCCTCAAGGCCTACACGACCCGTGTCGGCGCGGGCCCGTTCCCGACGGAGCTGTTCGACGAGGACGGCGAGGCGCTGCGCCGCATCGGTGGCGAGCGCGGTGTCACCACCGGCCGCGACCGCCGCTGCGGCTGGTTCGACGCGGTCATCGCCCGCTACGCGACCCGCGTCAACGGCCTGACGGACTTCTTCCTCACCAAGCTCGACGTGCTCACCGGCTGGGAGCAGATCCCGGTCTGTGTGGCGTACGAGATCGACGGCAAGCGCGTGGAAGAGCTGCCCTACTCGCAGACCGACTTCCACCACGCCAAGCCGGTCTACGAGATGCTCCCGGGCTGGTCCGAGGACATCACCAAGGCGAAGTCCTTCTCCGACCTGCCGAAGAACGCGCAGGCGTACGTCAAGGCGCTGGAGGAGATGTCCGGCGCCCCGATCTCCGCGATCGGCGTCGGCCCCGGCCGCGACGAGACCATCGAGATCAACTCGTTCCTGTCGTAAGGACCGCGCGGGAACATCCGCACCACGGCAGCAGCCGCGTGCCTACTCCGCTCTGGAGTAGGTGCGCGGCTGTTTGTCGTCGCCGAGGAACTCGCGGTGCAGGGTGCCGTCGTCGTTGAGGCGCAGGATCGAGGTGCCGCCCGGTGCGCAGCCGGGTGCGGCCGGGTCGGCCACCGGGGGGCCGACGGTCAGTTTTCCGTCCACTGCCGCGTAGAGATCGGCGTGCGCCGTGCAGCGGAGGCCGGGGCCCACGACGACGGTGGTGAGCACCGTGCTGCCCGCCGGGGCCTGCTTGATGGTCATCCGCCGGCTGCCGTGGCCGTCGGCGTCCGGCCGCTGCCAGGTGCCGAGGTAGCCGGCCGGGACGCGCTCCTCGGCCGGGCCGGCGCGGTGCAGTGTCGCCGTGCGCCCGGCCGCCGCCCACTTCAGGGTGCCGGCGCTGCCCGCTTCGAGGATGTGCTCGCCGAGCGCGGCGCAGCGGCCCGCCGGGATCGACCGGACGACCTTGGTGTCCAGCCGCAGCGCCGGGCGCCCGTCGTGCGCCGTGAGGGAGACCAGCGTGCCGTCGCTCCGGCACTCGTACGTCGCGCCCAGGCTGGTGCTGTTCGCGACCACCTCGCCGACCTTGCCGTTGGTGATCACGAACCGGCGCTGCTGCCCGGTGGGCGCCCCGTCCCGCAGCACCGGACCCGACCAGGTGCCGACGAAACGGGCGGGAATCTCGGACGCGCTGTCCTCGGCGCCCCCGCCGCCGAGCAGCGATACGGCCCCGGCGGTCGCGGCGGCCGCGACGACGGCGGTGGCCAGAAGCGGGAGCCATCGGGGGCGGCGGCGGGGCTCCGTAGTGGCGCCCGGCGCCGGTGCCGGTCCGGTCGGGACCCGGGTCGTCGTGAGCGTCGGCGGCTGGCCCCCGGGCGGGGTGTCGGTGTCCAGGAGGCGTACGGCGTGCTGCCCCAGGCGCGCGATCAGCTCGGCCGGCAGCCAGGGGGTGGCGGCCGAGCCGCTGGGCACCGGCCCGAGCCGGGCGGCGATCTCCTCGGGTCCGGGGCGCGCCGCCGGGTCCTTGGCCAGGCAGTCCGCGATCAGCTCGCGGAGCCCCGCCGGCACGTCGGCCAGCTCCGGCTCCTCCTGCGCGATCTTGAACATCACCGCGTGCACGCCCGAGGCGACGCTGCCGAACGGCGCCCGTCCGGTCGCCGCGTACGCCAGCACCGAGCCCACACAGAACACATCGCTGGCCGGCCCGACGCGGTGGCCCTGCACCTGCTCGGGCGACATGAAGCTCGGCGAGCCGACGACCATGCCGGTACGGGTCTGGGTCTGGTCGCCGACCGCGTCCAGGGCCCGCGCGATACCGAAGTCGATGACCCGCGGCCCGTCGATGGTCAGCAGCACATTGGACGGCTTGAGATCGCGGTGCACCAGGCCCACGCCGTGGATGTCGAGCAGCGCACAGGACAGCCCGTACGCCAGCCGCCGCAGCGCATACTCCGGCAGCGGACCGTAGCTGCCGGCGCTGCCGTACGCACTGCCGACGACCTCGCTCAGTGTGGGACCGGCGATATAGCCGGTGGCGACCCAGGGGACCGCGGCCTCGGTGTCGGCGTCCAGCACCGGTGCGGTCCACCGCCCGCCGACCCGGCGCGCGGCCTCGACCTCGGCGCGGAAGCGGTCCCGGAACTCCTCCTCGGCCGCCAGCTCGGCCTTCACCAGCTTCACGGCGACGGTCCGGCCGCCCTCGGACCGGGCGAGATGGACCCGGCCCATCCCGCCGCTGCCGAGCCGGCCGATCAGCCGGTAGTCGCCGATCCACTGCGGATCGTCGGCCGTCAGCCCGCGCAGGCCGTCCATCGGAGCGCCCTCCCCCTGTCGTTCCCTCACCTGTGGCGCGTGGCAGCGACAGGCGTCCGCCGAGCCTAGGCTCCGGCTGATCGCGCAGCGGCAGACGGAGCGTCACGACGGGAGAACGATCGAGGTCCGGGGGGAGAACGCCCGGCGTCCGGCGTCCGGCGTCCGGCGGGGGAGCGGGCGAGGGACCCGCGCCCGGCCGTGGGCGGTGCCGGCCGCCTCAGCCCGTCTTGCTGTACGACATCGCCTTGCCGTCGTCGAAGACGCGGCGCAGCTTGCCGCCCACCATCTCCAGGGTGCTCGGGGAGCCCGGGAGGCAGCTGTCGGCCGGTCCGGAGAGCACCGTGGACGGGCCGAGGCGGACCGGCGGGCCCACGCTGGTCAGGGTGGCCGCGAACTCGCAGCGGTAGTTGGCCCCGCTGGCCGTCATCGTCAGCACGGTGTCACCGGCCTTGCCCTGGGTGAGGGTGAAGCGCCGGACATCGGTGGTCGAGTCGCCGACCGTCCCTTCCCAGGTGCCCAGGTAGTCCGTGGGAATGCCGCCGGCCGCGGCGGGCTGTGCCGACCCCTGGCTCTTCTTGCCGCCCTTCGCGTCCGTCGGCCGTACGCCGCTGTCGTTGCCGGTCAGCAGCGTGTACGCGGTGACCGCGCCGGCCCCGGCGAGCGCCAGCGCGACCACGGTGAGCAGGGCGGTGACGGCACCGCGCCGGCGCCGTGCGGGCGCCGCCGGGGCGGGTGCCGGCGCCGGGGCCGCGTATCCGTGGTGCCCGTGGTGCCCGTGGGCGGCGTGCGGCGGATACGGCGCCGGGCCCTGCGGTACGGGAGCAGGCGGTGGCGTCGGCGGGGTGCGGCCCGGCGCCGGCGTCGGCGAGATGGTGGTGGGCAGCGCATGCACCCCGGGGTTCTCGGAGATGTGCGCGGGCGGGGCCGGCCGGCCACCGGCGTCCTGCGAACCCTCCTCGCCCTGCGGGTTCTCCGCCTCCAGCAGCTCCACGGCATGCCGCCCCAGCCGGGCGATCAACGCCCCCGGCAGCCAGGGTTCGTCGTCCGCACCCGGCCCGTCGCCGCCGCTTCCGACCTCCGCCAGCGCCACCAACTGCGCCGGAGTGGGCCGCTGTTCGGGGTCCTTGGCCAGACAGCCGGCGATCAGATCGTGCAGCCCCTCGGACAGCCCGGAAAGGTCGGGTTCCTCCTGGGCGACGCGGTACATCAGCGCATGCGCCGCGCTGTCGGCCGTACCGAACGGCTGGCGTCCGGTCGCCGCGTAGGTGAGCACCGACCCGAGGGAGAAGACATCGCAGGCCGGGGTGAGCGGTTCGCCGCGCACCTGCTCGGGCGACATGAAGCCCGGCGAGCCGACCGCCGCGCCGGTACGCGTCACGCCGTTGCCGGTGACCGCCTCCAGCGCCCGTGCGATGCCGAAGTCGATGACCCGGGGCCCGTCGATGGTGATCAGCACATTGGACGGCTTGAGGTCGCGGTGGATGATCCCGGCGGCATGGATGGACGCCAGCGCACGGGCCAGCCCGGCCGCCAGGATCCGCACCGTCCGTTCGGGAAGCGGTGTGCCGCTGCCGCCGACGACCTGCTGGAGGGAGGGGCCGGCGATATAGCCGGTGGCGAGCCAGGGGGTCTCGGCCTCGGTGTCCGCGTCCAGCACGGGCGCGGTCCACTCCCCGCCGACCTGCTGCGCGGCCAGCACCTCGCGCCGGAAGCGGTCCCGGAACTCCTCCTCGTACGCCAGCTCCGCGCGCACCAGCTTGACCGCGACGGTACGGCCGCGATCGGAACGGGCCAGGAACACCCGCCCCATCCCGCCCTCGCCGAGCCGGCCGATCAGGCGGTAGTCCCCGATCCGCTGCGGATCCCGCGCACCCAGCGGCGCCAGCCCGCCGGGCCGCCCCGTCCGCCCTTGCTGTCCGGCACGTCTTGGCTGTTCCACGATCCGTCGCCCTTTCCCCCGTAACCGCCCTGCGGGCGAGCAGGCGCAGGCGCGTACGCACACGGGTTGCCCGCGGCCCCTCTTCCGCGGTGAGGATATCGAGACCCGGCCGGCCGCCGGCAGGCCGTGGGCCCTCAGCTCTCCGCGGGCGGTGGCGTCTCCCGGGCGCGGGGAGGCTCCTCCCGTATGCCGGGCGGTTCCTGCCGTGCGCCGGACAGCTCCTCCAGCGCGTCCGAAAGACGCTCCAGCGCCGTCATGACCTGCCGGAAGTCCTCCGGCCCGCCGAGCTGTTCGCCGAGCCGGGCGGCGAACTCCGCATGGCCCGGGGTGATCCGGGCGAGGGCGGCCCGGCCCTCCTCGGTGGGGGCGAGGAGTTTGGCGCGGCGGTGCGCCGGGTTGGGCCGGTAGGCGGCCAGACCGCGCTCCACCAGGAGGTCGGCGATGCGCTGCACGCTCTGGCGGGTGATGCCCATCGCGCGGGCGATACCGGCCACGGGGAGCGGCTCGGCCATTACGGCGCCCAGGACCTGCCACCAGGCGGCGGTCAGCCCGGCCGGCTGGGCGAGGCGCTCCGCGACGGAGAGGAACTGGCCGTTGAGGTGGAAGACGGCGAGGGCGGTACGGCTGAAGAGTTCGGGGGTGCGGGGCTCCGGCGTGCGGGGCTCCGGGGCCCGGGGGCCGGGGGAGCGGGGCCCGGGGGGCCGGGACTCGGGAGCCTGGGACTCGCTCATGCGGGCCCGTCCTCGTCGCCGGCCGTCCCCGCCGCCATCAGCACGGGGTGGGCGGCGGCGTCCGAGTAGGCGAACAGGCGATACCAGGCCTCCAGGACCCGCGGCTCCATCACCTGGAGCTGGCCGAAGATCTCGCGGGCGAAGGCCACCGGCTCGGTCGGCCGCGCGGTGATCAGCCCGAAGACGCGCACCGCGTCGGCCTCGCGGTAGTGGTCGCCGCCCTGGTAGCCGGGCTGTGCCGCTAGGTACCCGGCGGCGCCGCTGGTGTGCGGCCGGTCGTTCAGCAGGCCCTCCCGGGCGAGCCCCGCGGTCGCGCCGCAGATCGCGGCGACCGGCACCCCGGCGTCCAGGAACTCCCCCGCCTTACGGGCGAAGGGCACCAACTCCTCGCCGGAGTCCCATAGTTGGGCGCCCGGGAGGATCAGCATCGCACTGTCCTCGGGGCGCAGCGCGGCGAGCGCGAGGTCGGGCACGATCCGCTGCCCGCCCATGGTCGTCACCGGCCGGTCGGTGGTGGCCGCGACGGTGACCACCTCGTACGCCTCCTGGGCCGGGCGGAAGTAGCTGCCGCTGCGGAGGTGGGCGATGGCGTGGCCACACTCCCAGTCCGCGAGTGTGTCGTAGGCGGCGATGTGCACGGTGCGGGGAGTCATGAGAACTCCTTGGTCGGCGGGTGCCTCGAAGCCTTATGACAGCATTCTGTCTTCACGACAGCATGCTGTCAATGGCGCCCCTGGCTGAGACATAACGGTGGTGGATGTTCGCTTCCGCGTCCCGGAACTATCCAGGGGTACGGGGCGTAGAACGCGTACGACAGCACGCCCGCCCGGTTCCGCACGCTCCCCCGTTCCCAGCCGCCCGCCAAGGAGACCGTGTGATTCCCGCCGTACGAGCCCTCGCCCGCGCAACCATGGCCGCGCGCCCGGTACCGCTCGCCGATGTCCAGGCACGGGCCGAACTCCTCGCCCGCTTCGGCACCAGCTATCTCGTCCCGGTCGAGGTCTTCGCCGCCTTCGCGGCCGAACTCACCGACCGCCGCAGGCCGGGCGGCCCGTTCGCCGCGCTGTGCATCAACGGACGCCGCTGGTTCCGCTATCACTCCCTCTACTACGACACCCCCGACCTGCGGTCCTTCCACGACCACCGGCAGGGCCGCCGGGTGCGCTACAAGATCCGCGAGCGGCGGTACGAGGACACCGGGGAGCGGCAGTTCGAGATCACGCTCAAGGGGCGGCGCGGCGAAACGGTCAAGCACCGGCAGCCGCTGCTGCCGGGCGACGCCGCCCTCGGCGCGGCCCCGCGCGGCTTCCTCGCCGCCGTACTGGACCGCTCCTACGGCATCGCGGCCCCCACCGACCTGGGCCGCTCCCTGGAGACCGACTACACCCGGGCCACCCTCGTCGCGGACGGCCAGCGCATCACCTGCGACGCCGCGCTGCTCTGCCGGGACCCGGAGAACGGACGCACGGTACGGGCCGACGGCGGCCTGGTCCTCGTCGAGACCAAGACCACCGGCCGTCCGACCGAGGCGGACCGGCTGCTGCACGGCTACGGTGTGCGCCCCGCCGCATTCACCAAGTACTGCGGCGGATTATCGGCGCTGCGCCCGGACCTGGCCGCCGGCCACTGCCGGCGGGCGGTGCGCACTGCCTTTCCTACGGCGGCCTGAAGGCCCGACAGGCCCTGCGGCCCTGGAGTTTCCTACAGCCCGTCGACACTCTGTCCGTGCGTGTGGTGAGCGGCATACACAGTGTCGGTACCGGTCGGCGGACGGTGATCCCTAGGCTGAGGGCGTTCGCCGTGCCGATCCCTCGGCGGACCCGAGCGACCCGATCCGAGGTACTGACCGTGACCACGATGCACCCCGCAGCCGCCGCCGATCCTGCCGCCGGCGCGGCAGTGAAGGCCGACGACCGTGCGCATGTCTTCCACTCCTGGTCCGCGCAGGGCCTGATCGACCCGCTGGCGATCGCCGGCGCCGAGGGCTCGTACTTCTGGGACTACGACGGCAACCGCTACCTCGACTTCTCCTCGCAGCTGGTCAACACCAACATCGGCCACCAGCACCCCAAGGTCGTCGCCGCGATCCAGGAGCAGGCCGCCAAGCTGTGCACCATCGCGCCCGGCTTCGCCGTGGACGTACGGTCCGAGGCCGCCCGGCTGATCGCCGAGCGCACCCCCGGGGACCTCGACAAGATCTTCTTCACCAACGGCGGCGCGGAGGCCGTGGAGAACGCGGTCCGGATGGCCCGGCTGCACACCGGCCGCGCCAAGGTGCTGTCCGCCTACCGCTCGTACCACGGCGCCACCGCCGCCGCGATCAACCTGACCGGCGACCCGCGCCGCTGGCCCTCCGACACCGCCTCCGCGGGCGTTGTGCACTTCTGGGGCCCGTTCCTCTACCGCTCGGCCTTCCACGCCGAGAACGAGCAGCAGGAGTGCGAGCGCGCCCTCGCGCACCTGGAGCAGACCATCGCCTTCGAGGGCCCGCAGTCGATCGCGGCGATCATCCTGGAGACCGTCCCCGGCACCGCCGGGATCATGGTCCCGCCGGCCGGCTACCTCGCCGGCGTCCGCGAGATCTGCGACCGCTACGGCATCGTCTTCATCCTCGACGAGGTCATGGCGGGCTTCGGCCGTACCGGCCACTGGTTCGCCGCCGACCACTTCGGCGTCACCCCCGACCTGCTGACCTTCGCCAAGGGCGTGAACTCCGGCTACGTCCCGCTGGGCGGCGTCGCGATCAGCGCCGAGATCGCCGCCACCTTCGACCAGCGCCCCTACCCGGGCGGTCTGACGTACTCCGGCCACCCGCTGGCCTGCGCCTCCGCCGTCGCCACGATCAACGCGATGGCCGAGGAGCGGATCGTGGAGAACGCCGCCGAGATCGGCGAGACGGTCATCGGCCCCGCGCTGCGCGAGATCGCCGAGCGGCACCCCTCGGTCGGCGAGGTCCGCGGCCTGGGCGTCTTCTGGGCGCTGGACCTGGTCAAGAACAAGGAGACCCGCGAGCCGCTGGTGCCCTACAACGCGTCCGGCGCAGCCAACGCCCCGATGGCCGAATTCGCCGCGGCCTGCAAGCGCGGCGGTCTGTGGCCGTTCGTGAACATGAACCGTACGCATGTCGTCCCGGCCTGCACGGTCACCGAGGCCGAGGCCAAGGAGGGCCTGGCCGCCCTCGACCAGGCCCTCACGGCGGCCGACGCGCACACCGTCTGACCTGCCCCGTCCGCCGCACACCGCGGCGCGGAACAGCAGGTCACGGCCCCCGCGCGAAGCAGCGCACCGCGGCCCTCGCCTATCGTGGGCGGGGGCCGCTCCCCTGCGCGGTCATGGACGTCGAAGGAGACGCACACAATGGCCGCCGGCGGAGACAGCTCAGTCATACGTCGCAGCACCCTGCGCCAGCAGATCGCCGACGCGCTGCGCGACGAGGTCCTGGCCGGCCGCCTGCCCTCCGGCCACCCCTTCACCGTCAAGGAGATCGCCGACCAGTACGGCGTCTCCGCGACACCGGTGCGCGAGGCGCTGCTCGACCTGTGCGCCCAGGGCCTCCTGGACGTCGAACAGCACCGCGGCTTCAAGGTGCACGCCTTCACCGCCGACGACTTCCGGGCGATGGTCGAGGCCCGCACCCTGATCATCGAGGGCATCTTCCGCAGCGGTGCCGACCAGGCGCTGCGCGCCACCCCCGCCGAGGTGCTGATCGCCATCCGGCGCCGCGCCGACGAGGCCGAGCGGGCCGCGCGCGGCGGCGACCTGGACGTCCTCATCGGCTACGACCTGCGGTTCTGGCGCGAGCTGAGCAGCATCGTGAACAACGCCTACATCAGTGACTTCCTCGACCGCATCCGCGTCCAGACCTGGATGTTCGCGGTGCCGCTGCTGCGCCGCGAACCCGACCTCAAGGGCCATCTGTGGCAGGGCCACTGTGCCCTGGCCGACGCCCTCGTCCGGCACGACCTGCCCGCGGCCCAGCAGCTGATCGCCGAGTACAACGAGCACTCCCTCGCTCTCGTCGGAACGCGCGGCTAGCACTACGCTGTCCCGACCATCGGCCAGTAATGGGCCGTAACCGTAGCTGTACGTGCGCCGGTGTCCCTGTCCCCGACCGGAAGCGAGCCCTCACTCGTGGCATGTGACCTGTGGCTGGTACCCCTCGTCGATGTGCTGTGCCACAGCCCCGACAACCCGTTCTCCGAAGAGATCGCCGCCTACGACAAGGCCCTGACGGAAGCGGGCCTGCCACCGGTCCCGGTCTTCAGCTATATGCCTGGCCTGTCCGGTGACGTCGCCCCCATCGCCGGCTTCGACTACGACGCGCTGCACTTCCTGCGCCGCGCCTACCTGCTGCGCCTGTGCGGCCTGGAGGTGACGCCGGTGGACGAACTGGGCGGAGACTACGAGCAGTTGCTGGAGATGTTCGAGACCACCGCGCAACAGTCCCACCTGGTGTGGCACTACGACCACGCGGGCGCGTATGTCCCGGTCGACTTCCCGCATCCGCTCGCCAACGACGAACTGCTGGAGGGCGGCGGGCCGCTGGGCTCCTCGCACGGTCTGCTGCGCGATCTCGAACTGGTTGCGCCATCCCTCGGTATCGATCCGGCCAATCCGCCGGCCGCACCGGCGCCGCCGGCCGGCCCCACCTCTCTGGAGGAGCGGGCGGGCGCGGTGCCCCTGGACGACGGCCCGTTCGCCCGGGAGCGGCATGTGTGGCTCGGCCTGCACGCGGCCGCCACCCGGAGCCTGGGCCAAGGCTCCATGATCGTCTTCAGCTGACCCCCGCGGAAACCTTTCCCTCCCACGGGAGGTGACGGGCGTCCGGGGCTTGATGTGGGGGCTTTGCTTCCGAAGACTGGATAAAGAGCAAAGGCGGAGCGTAAAGCGAAGCAGTCCCCACATCAAGCCCCGGACGCCCGTCACCGCACCCCGAAGCCCCGCGCAGCGGCATCGCGCCGAAGGCGCACGCGACAACCCCCACGGCGGGAAAGCCGAAAAGGTGGGACGCGGGCCAAGCGCCTAGCGAGGCGGCTCCGGCGGCCGCTGCCGCGGCATGTTCGGCCGCGTACGGGGCGGCAGCGCGAAACGCCCCGGATGCCCCGCGCCCTCCTGCCGCGGCGCCGTCCACGGCACCATCGCCTGTGTGGCCCGTGGCGCCGGACCGGTCCGGAACTCCGCCATCCAGTCCGCCGTTTCGGCCCGCACCAGCTCCCCGATGTCCTCGTTGAACCGCCGCAGCACCCCCAGACAGCGCTCCGCCGCGTCGCCCGCCGTGCCCTCGGTCGGCCCGAGCACCTCGCGCGCGTTCTCCGACGCCCAGTCGAACTGCAACGCCTCCAGCCGCCGGTGGATCGCCTGCGCCGTCGCCAGGTCCCGCATCCAGCCGGCCGTCACCCCGAAATACCGGTCGCAGCCCACACACACCGCAGCCAGCAGCAGCGACAGACACCCCCAGGGCGCCCCACCGTCCCAGACGCCGGCCAGATCCAGCAGCGGCAGCGCCCCGCTCACCGCCACCCCGACCGCGGCGCCCAGCCGCAGCGCCCGCGCGCCGCGGCGCTTGGCCAGCCGGTCGTGCAGATACCAGTCGGCGGCGCGCAGCGCGCCCTGCTCGGTCCAGAAATAGAGCGCGTCCAGTCGGTCGGCCGGTTCTCCCCAGTCGCCGAGCGGAAAGGCCCGCCCCGCGAGATCCCTCCGGCCGCTGCCCCGGCTGGCGCCCTCCCGAGGGGGTCCCTCGGGCTGCATCTCCGGCTGACTCACCCGTGCACTCCCTCTCTACGCTCTCTACGGATACGCGCGGTGCACGCGTGACGTACGAGACGGCCGTTGCGCACAGCCCCTTCCTACCGCCGAACGGCTGGCGTCGACCGCAAGATCACGTTATTTCCGCCCAGAAGTGGTGCGGGATCGGATATAAGGCCGGCCGGTATCTCACCCGAAAGAGTTGCCACCGCGGCGACGGACGGTTTCCGGCCGCGCGTGACCCTTGTGTGATCCGGGCATGCCCGACGTCCGGGCTTCTGGTGCATTCGTCTAGGCTGCCACCGTGAAGGTCCTCGTCATCGGCGGCGGCGCCCGCGAACACGCCCTGTGCCGCTCTCTGTCCCTCGACCCCGACGTCACCGCGCTGCACTGCGCTCCCGGCAACGCCGGCATCGCCGAGGTGGCCGAATTGCACGGGGTCAACGCCCTCGACGGCGCGGCCGTCGCCGATCTCGCCGCCGGCCTGCGGGCCGACCTGGTCGTCGTCGGCCCCGAGGCCCCGCTGGTGGCGGGCGTCGCGGACGCCGTACGCGAGCGCGGCATCCCGGTCTTCGGCCCCTCGGCCGAGGCCGCCCAGCTGGAGGGGTCCAAGGCCTTTGCCAAGGACGTGATGGCCGCCGCGGCCGTCCCCACCGCCCGCAGCTATGTCTGCACCACCCCCGCCGAGATCGACGAGGCCCTCGACGCCTTCGGCGCCCCGTACGTCGTCAAGGACGACGGCCTGGCGGCCGGCAAGGGCGTCGTCGTCACCGAGGACGTCGAGGCCGCCCGCGCGCACGCCCTGGCCTGCGACCGCGTAGTCATCGAGGAGTTCCTCGACGGCCCGGAGGTCTCGCTCTTCGCGATCACCGACGGCGAGACCGTTGTCCCGCTGCAGCCCGCCCAGGACTTCAAGCGCGCCTACGACGGCGACCAGGGCCCGAACACCGGCGGCATGGGCGCGTACAGCCCGCTGCCCTGGGCCGACCCCAAGCTGGTCGACGAGGTCATGGCCACCGTCCTGCAGCCCACCGTCGACGAGCTGCACCGCCGTGGCACGCCCTTCTCCGGACTGCTCTACGCGGGCCTGGCGATCACCTCGCGCGGGGTGCGCGTGATCGAGTTCAACGCCCGCTTCGGCGACCCGGAGACCCAGGTCGTGCTCGCCCGCCTCCAGACCCCGCTGGGCGGGCTGCTGCTCGCTGCCGCGACCGGCAACCTCGCCGCCCTGCCGCCGCTGCGCTGGCGCGACGACGCGGCCGTCACGGTCGTCATCGCCTCCCACAACTACCCGGACACCCCGCGCACCGGCGACCCCATCGAGGGCCTGGCCGATGTCGTGGCACAGGACGCCCCGGACGCGTACGTGCTGCACGCCGGCACCCGGCGCGACGACTCCGGCGCGGTGCTCAGCGCCGGCGGCCGGGTGCTGTCCGTCACCGCCACCGGCGCCGACCTCACCACCGCCCGGCAGCGCGCCTACCGGGCCGTGGGCCGGATCTCCCTGGACGGCTCCCAGCACCGCACGGACATCGCCGCCAAGGTCGCGGACCAGGCCGCGGAGGCGACGGAAACCCAGGGCGCATAGGGGCATATGCCCCGGGTCTGTGGAGACAGCCCGGGGCGCACCGTTCCATGGCCCACACCGCCCGGCCACCGGTTCCCGGCTTTGCCCAAAGCCATTCCATCGAGTGACCACACCAAGTTCCGGCTGACGAGACGTACACCCCCAACTAGGGTGCCGCGCAAGCGTCCTGTGGCCGCCGTGCCGGAATTCGGCACGGTTGCCACGGCGACGTCCGGCAAGTGGCTCACCGGCATTGCGATGTCAGTGGCCGGTGCCACAGTGGTGGTGAGTGACCTCGCTCGCACCACACCGCGCAACTTTCGTACGTCCGTCCCGTGTTCTCTCCGTCCGGCTCCTCAGGACAGCAGGGGGTGTACAGGCTCGTGGCAAGTCCGGAAACAGGCGTCCTGGCGGCGCGTGCCCGCGCCCTCGCCGTGCTGCGGATCCGCGGCGCCGCGCTGGCCGTGGCGCTGCTGCCCGCGGCCGTGGCGGTGGTGCTCTTCGCCGGCCGGGCGACCGGCCATCTCGGCGCGGGCACCGGCTGGGACCTCACGCGCTGGATCGTCAGCGGCATCGCGGTGCTCAGCCTGCTCCTGGCGGCGCTGGTCACCACGGTCGTCGCGCGCGCCAGACCCGCGCTCAGCCCCTCCGTGCCGATCTCCGAGACATCGGCCCCCGACCTCTACCGCCTCGTGCGCGATCTCGCCGATCGCCTGGAGGTCCCCGCGCCGTCCGCCATAGCGCTCACCCCGGACTGCGACAGCTGGCTGGAGGACCGTACGCACCGCGCGCACGGCCCGCCGGGCAGCGGGCGGCCCACGGCCGGCGAAGGACGCCGGGCGCCCGAGGCGCCGGTCCTGGTCATCGGCTCACCGTTCCTGTGGTGGATGCGGGTCGCCGAGCTGCGTGCCCTGCTGGCCCCCGTCGTCGCCGGCACCGGCCCGTCCGCCCACCCCGACATAGCGGCCGCCCGCCGCTTCATCCGCGGCCTGGACGCCGCCGTCGCGGTCTCGGCCCGCGCCGAGGGCCCGCTGCGCGGCCCGGCGCTCCGCTTCGTCGGCCGGGTGGCACGCCTGCTGCTGCGCGCCTGCCGCGACCACGCCACGATCATGGAGCGCGCCGTCGCGGCCGCCGCCTCCGAGCGCGCCCAGAGCGTCGACTACGGCCTGCGGATCGTCGCCCAGGAGCAGGTCGGCCTCGCCTACGCGGGCTGGGACCGGCTGCTGACCCGGGTCGCGCTGCCCGCCTGGCGGATGGGCCGATGGCCGTCCCGACTGGACGCCGGCGTGGTCTCCGCGCTCACCGAACTCTCCCGCCGCGACCGTCTCGCCGACGGTTTCGCCTCCCGCCTCGGCGAGCGCCCCGCCTGCGACCTGCTGGAGGAGCCGGGCGCCATCGACCGCGCCGCCTCCCTGCTGGCCGCCCGCCTCTTCCACGGCGGCCCGGCCGAGCCGGGACCCGACTGGTCACCGGTCGGCTGGAACCAATACCCGGAAGAGGTCGTGGACCGTAAATGGCGCCTGGAGGCCGCCCGCCTCCACCGCGTCCTCGACGACCTCCCGGCGACGCCGCGCCCGGCATCCCCGCCCGCGACCCCGGCCCCCGACCCCGCTCCGGCCGCCCCGTCCCTCTCGTACGCCCGCACCCCCGGCCGTACGCCCACGGGCCACCGCCCCGCGGACCACCGGCCCACCGACGGCCGGTCCACGAACCCGCCCGCCGCACCCGCCCCCGGTCCGACCCTGGCCCGGGTCATCGAGCGGCTCGCCCATGACGAGCGGGCCGGCGACCTCGTCGCCGCCCGGCTGGGCGCGGAGGTCGAGCGCGAGGAGCGCGAGGAAGCCGCTCGCCAGGCCGCCCGCGGCAGCGCGGAGCAGGACGCCGCGGTGGGCGTGGCCTGGGGCGACGGTATGGCCGAGGGCGGCCTCCCGCTGTTCCCCCTGCAACCGCCCCGTACGGGCCGCGAACTCCTCGCCGACCACGTCACCGCCATGGTGTGCTGCGCCGCCGTCGACACCGCCGGCGCCGCTCCCGGCCTCGACTGGCTCGACGGCCCGGCGCTGCTGGTCGACGGCGCCCGCCGCGCCGACCTCGGACGCCCGGTGCTCAGCCTGGTCGACGACGGCGATGCGGAACCGCTCCGCGGCTGGCTGATGACGGTCGGCGTACGCCCCGAAAAGCCGGTCCGGCTGGTGTGACCCGGGTGCCGGGCCGCGCCGTCCCCCGGGGGCCGCTGCGGCCCGTGGACCGGGCGCCGGGCCTGCGACCCGGAGCCTCCTCCCGTCCGCCCGGCTGAATGTTCCCTTCCAGTTCGCGTTTCGGGGCCGATGGCCTTTAAATTCACGACGAAGGGTGACGGAGTGAGTGCGTAATGTGATGTGCTGAGGGGTGGCCGGGTCCACTCGGCCGGACGCAACACCGGCCCGATCGGCTGCGGTCACGGGGGGACGCGGGAGGGGAGTGGAAGGTGGCGACGGAACAGATCAGGCGCTGGGAATCGGGCGCCCTCGCCCACGCGGTCACGGACCCGTTCGGGCAGGGCCCGCTGCCCTGGCTGCGCGGCAGCGAGAACTACTTCGACTCCGGCCGCATCATCCCCTGGTACGTCGACCCCGCCGTCGCCCAGGGCGATCTGCGGCTGCCCGCACCGCACAAGCACAACGGTCCGCGCACCGCCGATGACGTCCACCGCCAGATCAAGGGCTTCGCCGGCACCGGCGCGGTGGCCCCCGGCGAGGCCATCGACTTCCGGGTCTCGGTCGACCCGCCCCAGCCGTTCAGCATCGACGTCTACCGCATCGGCCACTACGGCGGCGCCGGCGCCGCCAAGATCACCACCAGTCCACGGCTGGCCGGCATCGTCCAGCCGCCCCCGCTGGCGGTCGACCGCACGGTCTCCTGTCACCACTGGTGGCTGTCCTGGCGCCTCCAGGTCCCCACGTTCTGGAACCTCGGCGCGTATGTCGCCGTCCTGACCACCGCCGACGGCTACCGCTCCCACATCCCCTTCACGGTCCGCGACGACCACCCCGCCGACCTGCTCCTGCTGCTGCCCGACATCACCTGGCAGGCCTACAACCTCTACCCGGAGGACGGCCGTACCGGCGCCAGCCTCTACCACGCCTGGGACGAAGAGGGCGCCCTGCTCGGCGAACAGGACGCCGCCACCACCGTCTCCTTCGACCGCCCCTACGCCGGCGCGGGCCTGCCCCTCCATGTCGGCCACGCCTACGACTTCATCCGCTGGGCCGAGCGCTACGGCTACGACCTCGCCTACGCCGACGCCCGCGATCTGCACGCCGGCCGCGTCGACCCGTCCCGCTACCGGGGCCTGGTCTTCCCCGGCCACGACGAATACTGGTCGGTGCCCATGCGCCGCACGGTCGAACTCGCCCGCGACACCGGCACCTCGCTCGTCTTCCTCTCCGCCAACACCATGTACTGGCAGGTCGAACTCTCCCCGTCGCCCTCCGGCCCGGACTCCCTGCTCAGCTGCCGCAAGCGCCAGGGCCCCGGGCGCCCTGCCCTCTGGCGCGAGATCGGCAACCCCGAGCAGCGCCTGATGGGTATCCAGTACGCCGGCCGGGTCCCCGAGCCGGCCCCCATGGTGGTCCGCAACGGCGACCACTGGCTGTGGGAGGCCACCGGAGCCCATGAAGGCGACGAGCTTCCCGGCCTGGTCGCCGGCGAGGCCGACCGCTACTTCCCGCGCACCAGCCTCCCCGATCACACCCGCCGCATCCTGCTCGCCCACTCCCCGTACCACGACAGCGAAGGCACCCGCCGCCACCAGGAAACGTCCCTCTACCGCGCCCCCAGCGGCGCCCTGGTCTTCGCCTCCGGCACCTTCGCCTGGTCCCCCGCCCTCGACCGCCCCGGCCATGTCGACGAGCGCGTCCAACGCGCCACCGCCAACCTCCTCGACCGCATCTGCAAGCGCGACTGAGGGCGTCCCACGCCCCGCCCGGCCCCCTGGGGCATCGTCACGTCCGCGCATACGGGAGAATCGGAGTGACTCCTGGATCAACCTACGCGGAGGAAGCGTGTCCGGTTTTGTAGAAAAGCCTGAGCCAGTGGAGGTCCCGGGGCTCACCCACCTCCACACCGGCAAGGTGCGCGACCTCTACCAGAACGCCGCCGGCGAGCTGATCATGGTCGCCAGTGACCGCACCTCCGCCTATGACTGGGTGCTCCCCACCGAGATCCCCGACAAGGGCCGCGTCCTCACCCAGCTGTCCCTGTGGTGGTTCGAGCAGCTCGCCGACCTGGCCCCGAACCACGTCCTCTCCACCGACCTCCCGGCCGGCGCCCCCGCCGACTGGGCGGGCCGCACCCTGGTCTGCAAGTCGCTGACCATGGTCCCCGTCGAGTGCGTGGCCCGCGGCTACCTCACCGGCTCCGGCCTCGTCGAATACCAGCAGTCCCGTACGGTCTGCGGTCTGGCCCTCCCCGAAGGTCTCGTCAACGGCTCCGAGCTCCCCGCGCCGATCTTCACCCCGGCGACCAAGGCCGCCGTCGGCGACCACGATGAGAACGTCTCCTACGAGGAGGCCGCCCGCCAGGTCGGTGCCGACGTCGCCGCCCAGCTGCGCCGGACGACCCTCGACGTCTACGGGCGGGCCCGCGACATCGCCCGCGAGCGCGGCCTCATCCTGGCGGACACCAAGTTCGAGTTCGGCTTCGAGGGTGAACAGCTGACCCTGGCCGACGAGGTCCTCACGCCCGACTCCTCGCGCTTCTGGCCGGCCGACCAGTGGCAGCCGGGCCGCTCCCAGCCCTCCTTCGACAAGCAGTTCGTCCGCGACTGGCTCACCTCGCCCGCCGCGGACTGGGACCGTACGGGCGAGCAGCCGCCGCCGGCCCTCCCGCAGGAGATCGTCGAGAACACCCGCGCCAAGTACATCGAGGCCTACGAGCGCCTCACGGGCCTCAGCTGGTCATAACGGAAAAGACCCCGGTCATCGACCGGGGTCTTTCTTCTCCCTTGAGCGGACGACGAGGCTCGAACTCGCGACCTCAACCTTGGCAAGGTTGCGCTCTACCAACTGAGCTACGTCCGCATGCGCCACAGGCAGCTCCTGCAATCAGTCGCCGCCGCGCGGTGCGGCACCCACTATAGCCAACCTCGCTCGCGTGCGAGGCGCGCCGCCGCGTGACGGTTCTCCGCGCCCAGCTTGGCGGTCGCCGACGAGAGGTAATTACGGACCGTCCCCGGCGACAGCGAAGCCCGCTCCGCGATCTCCGTGACCGGCGCCCCGGCCTCGGCGAACTCCAGCACCTCGGCCTCCCGTACCGTCAACGGCGACTCCCCGGCGCTGATCGCGTCCGCCGCCAACTCCGGGTCCACATAGCGGTTTCCGGCATGCACGGTGCGGATGAGCTCCGCCAGCCGCTGCGCGGACACCGTCTTCGGTACGAACCCCCGCACCCCGGCCTCCAGCGCCGCTTCAGATGACCCGGCCGCCCATGACTCGTCACGATCATCGACCGGCACTCCGGCACCTCACCCCGCAACGATGTGGCCACCGCCACACCATCGGCCCCCGGCATCTGCAGATCCAGCACCGCCACATCCGGACGGTGTGCCCGAGCCATCGCCCGCGCCTCCGGCCCCGACGCGGCCTCCGCAATCACCAGCAGATCGTCCTCCATCGACAGCAATGCCGCCAGCGCCCCCCGGATCAGGTGCTCGTCATCCGCAAGCAGCACCCGAATCACCCCGTCACCCACCCGGCCACTCACCCCGCCACCCCACCTCTCCACCTGCCGCAAAGATCAGCAAAACGCCCCTACCCCCGATCGCCGCCCCGCCCCTTGATCCCGGCCCGCCGGACAGGCCCTAGATCCCCGCCGCCCCCACCGGGAGTTCGACCGTCAGACGGTAGGACTCCTTGGTGATCAACCCCGATGTCAGGGTCCCGCCCAACGGGTGGAGGCGTTCGCGCAGACCCTTGAGACCGCTGCCGGGGAGCGAGCGGGTGCCGGCCGCCACCGGGTCGGTGACACCGTCGTTCTCCATGGTCATGACGAGCACCGAGCGGTCCGGATCGATATGCGTCCGCACGGCGCAGCGCCGTACATCGGTGGCATGCCGCAGTACGTTCGTGGTGCCTTCGCGCACGACCCGGCCGAGCGCCGACTCCATCTCCGGCGGCAGCCGCGTCCCCTCCTCGCCCTCGATACGGCAGTCGACCCCGGCCGCGCGCAAGATGGAGCGGGCGCCGGACAACTCCGCCTGGAGATCGGCCTTTCGGTAGCCGCGCACCACCTCCCGTACCTCCCGCTGTGACTCCTGGGCGATCCGCTGTACCTCCACCATCTGCTCCACCGCCTCCGGCCGCCCCCGCCGGGCCAGCTGGACCGCCAGTTCGCTCTTCAAGGCGATCACCGCCAGATTCCGGCCCATCACGTCGTGCAGATCCCGGCCGAACCTCAGCCGCTCCTCGGCGACCGCAAGGCGGGCCTCGGTGCTCCGCGCGGCATCCAGCTTCCAGATCACGCCGAGCAGCCAGCCCGTCGGCCGCGTTATGGCGAAGCTCCAGAGGCCGGCCATGACCGGCAGGCTCGCCATTGCCAGTGCGCCCAGCCAGATGTGCGTCCACAGGCCGAGCAGCAGCATCAGCCCCAACGAGCTGCCGGTCAGCACCGCCAGATACTTCCGCTTGGACACCAGCAGGCAGAAGGCCATGAGGAACGGTGTGAGTGTCGAGCCCGCCGCCGTGGCAGCCGCAACCGGACCGTCCTTGCCGCCGACCCCCCCCCTGGTCACCATGAGCATGAACAGCGCGATCTCGGTGGCGAGCGTCAGCACCCCCGAGACCAGCATCAGGGGGAGCGGTGCCGGGCCCCGCCGCAGATACCGGTCCAGTGCGCGGTTGAACAGCGGGACCGCCAGGCCCCCCTGAAGCACATTCAGCGCTACGGCCGCTTCGGCAAGAGTGACCGACAAGGGGCTGCCCGCCGTCTTGGCGACAAGCGGCACCACCGCTGCACAGCAAACACCGCAAGACCGATCCAGACCAACCCGATGAGCAGCTGCTTCAGCGTCTCACCGGCGCCCGCGCCGCCGGTCCAGCCGGCCCGTATCAGCTCCATCGCCGATGACAGCGGAAGGAGTTCGAGGAGGGCGGCTATGCCGTCGGGAAGGACGACCATCCCGGACCCGGCCAGGGACAGCACCATCACGGGAAGCATGGCCAGCTGAGCGGACTCGGCCGACGAGGCGAGCGCCGAGGCCACCGCGGCGAGTCCTATGACCACGACCATGCCGGTCACCACTCCGGCGATCAGAAGATGCGGCGCGGTGGGGTGCCCGATGTCCAGGAACAGACCACCCAGGACGACGAGGAGGATGCACTGCGCCAGCCCGATGAGCGCTGCCGGGAGCGCGGTCCCGGCCAGTATTTCCAGGTCCTGTAGCTCGCCGGTGCGCAGCCTCTTGAGGACCAGTTCCTCGCGCCGGGCGACATAGGCGCCGGTGAGGTGGGAGTAGACGGCAAAGATCAGGACGTATCCGAGAGTGGCGGGCAGCAGCACCGATTCCACCGACGGTCCGGTGCCGGCCAGATCCATTCCGCTGACCGCCTGTTTCATGGCGTACGCCAGCGTGACGGGGATGATCAGCGACATGAACAGAGCGGTCCTGTTGCGCCCGATGAGCGTCAACTCGGCTCGCCCCAGGGAGAGTAGACGGCCCGCGGCGGTGGTTTGCGCAGGCGATTTCGCCTGCTCATTGACGGCGGCTTCCCAGGTGGTTGCACTCATGCGTTCTCCAGCCCCTTTGCAATCTGCAGAAATGCCTCTTCCAGGGAGGCGGATCTGACGTCCAGCCCGCGCAGCTCCACCCCTTTGTCCCGCGCCCACAGCAGCACCCCGGTCGTGGCCCGCTGCAGTTCGTCCGTCCGCAGCCGGACCGTGCGCCCGTCCGTCTCGTGGCCGACCACTCCCAGCTCTCCCAGCGGTGGGAGATCACCGATGGGGAATCCGTCGGGCGGGTCGAAGGAGACGTGTGAGGGGTGTGCGGCGACCACGTCCACGAGATGTCCGGATGCCGCTGTCCGCCCGTTGTGCAAGATCGCCAGCCGGTCCGCGAGCTCCTCGGCCTCTTCGAGATAGTGCGTGGTCAGCACGATCGTGGTCCCGCTGTCGCGCAGCTCGCGGACCAATTCCCAGGTCTCATGACGCGCTTCGGTGTCCGGACCGGTCGTCGGCTCGTCCAGGAACAGCACCTCGGGCCTCCCCAGCAGTGCCAGGGCGAGGTCCAGCCGCCGCCGCTCACCGCCGGACAGCTGCTTGACCCGGACGTCCTTGCGCCGCTCCAGCCCCACCGCGCCGAGGGCCGCTGCGACCGGACGCGCCCCACTGGTGCACCCCGCCCACATACGGAGGGTCTCCTCGGGCGTCAGCTCGGAGGGGAAGCCGCCCTCCTGCAGCATGACGCCGATGCGGGGCCGCACCTTGCGGCGCTCGCGGAACGGGTCGTGGCCAAGGACGCGGATCCGGCCGGAGGTGGGCGCGGCCAGGCCCTCCAGCAGTTCGAGGGTGGACGTCTTGCCCGCCCCATTGGTCCCCAGGAGTGCGAACAGCTCACCGCGCCCGACAGAGAAGTCGACCCCGCGCACGGCCTCGAAACTCTTCCGCCCGCCCGGCGGGCTCTCCGGACGCTGCCCGTCGCGGCGGGTCCGGCTCTTCGCACTCCGTCCGGCTCCCCCGTACCTTCTGCGAAGCCCAGTGACTTCGATCACGCAGTCGGCCGAGCCGCCGGCGTCGACACCCCCGTGTCCGACGCCGGCGGAGATTTTGTTCCCGATGTCCATGACTCCAGCGTTCCGCCGGATCAAGATTCCGGGCAGTGCGACCTGTCATCGCAGCTGATGACAAATGTCAGTTGCCGACGACCGGAGGAAGGGGAGGGAAGGGGAGAGGGACGGGGGAGAGAAGCGAGAGTGCGGTATGGCACGCTCCGATGTGATCCCACGTGATCCGGAACGAAATAAAGAAGGCCCCGGTCGCGATGACCGGGGCCTTCTATATCTGAGCGGACGACGAGGCTCGAACTCGCGACCTCAACCTTGGCAAGGTTGCGCTCTACCAACTGAGCTACGTCCGCAGGCATCCACCCGGCTTTCACCGAGCGGCGCGACAGCTACTCTACCTGATCCAATAGAGAGGTTGAGACTGTCAGAGCGGGTGACAGGGATTGCACACTGCGCCTCCCCCTTGGAAAGGGGGCGCTCTACTACTGAGCTACACCCGCGTGACTCCGTGAGGTTCGACCTTCCGGCCTCGCCCCTCGGCGTGCTCCAGACTCTAGCTGATCAGTAGGGGTGCTGTGCAAGTCGGCTGCGCCCGGCCCGGGGGACGCCGGCAAGTCGGTTAGTGGTTGGCGGCGTTGAAGGCCTCGTAGACCCGCTTGGGGATCCGGCCGCGCGGCGGGACGTCCATCTGGTGGGAGCGGGCCCAGGCGCGGACGGCCGCGGGGTCGGGGGTCACCGCGGTCCGGTGGTAGGCCTTGCCGGACTTGGCCCTCTTGCGGCCGGCCTCTACGAACGGAGCGAGGGCACCGCGCAGTTTCTTCGCATTGGCGGGATTGAGGTCGATCTCGTACGACTTCCCGTCCAATCCGAAGGTGACCGTCTCTGCGGCTTCTCCTCCGTCGATGTCATCGGAGAGCGTTACTACTACGCGCTGCGCCACGGATATCGGTCCTTTCGTGGAGCAACCCCGTGTTGACGTGGGGTGATGCTCCAGATCCGGCTGATTGGGATCAATGCTTTTTCATTTGTACAGCGATGGGCATTGCATTGTGAAGCCCAGTTAATTTTGTCAGCGTGTCTTCCCGCAATCCGGACCCTGGATCTTTTCGAGGATTTTCCCTGAGGCGCACTCCTGTCGATACCGGACCGTGATCGGGCGCTCTGGATATCTATGCGCGTAGATTTTCGAACACGGTACTGTGATGACACCGCCTTACGCACCACACCACCGGGAGTGCCAGTGGCACGCGTCGTAGTCGACGTCATGCTCAAGCCGGAGATCCTCGACCCGCAGGGCCAGGCGGTGCAGCGCGCACTGCCACGCCTGGGTTTCGAGGGGATCGCCGACGTCCGTCAGGGCAAGCGTTTCGAACTTGAGGTGGAGGGTCCGGTCGACGACGCCGCCCTCGCTCGCATCCATGAGATGGCCGAGACCTTCCTCGCCAACACCGTCATCGAAGACTTCACCGTCCGGGTCGACGAACCAGCCGAGGCCGGGTCATGACCGCTCGTATCGGAGTCATTACCTTCCCCGGCACCCTCGACGACCGCGACACCCAGCGCGCGGTCCGGGTGGCCGGTGCCGAACCGGTGCCGCTGTGGCACCGCGACAAGGACCTCAAGCAGGTCGACGCCGTGGTTCTGCCCGGCGGCTTCTCCTACGGCGACTACCTGCGGGCCGGGGCCATCTCCCGTTTCTCGCCGGTGATGGAGACCGTTATCGAGCAGGCCAAGGCCGGCATGCCGGTTCTTGGTATCTGCAACGGCTTCCAGGTGCTCACCGAGTCCCACCTGCTGCCCGGCGCCATGCTGCGCAACAACCATCTGCACTTCATCTGCCGCGACCAGAAGCTGCGGGTGGAGAACGCGGAGACCTCCTGGACCGCGGATTACACATCCGGCCAGGAGATCAGCATCCCGCTGAAGAACATCGACGGCCGGTACGTCGCCGACGACCGCACCCTCGACATGCTCGAGGCCGAGGGCCGGGTCGCCTTCCGTTACCTGGACGGGAACCCCAACGGCTCGCTCCGCGACATCGCCGGCATCACCAATGAGGCGGGCAATGTCGTCGGCCTCATGCCGCACCCCGAGCACGCCGTCGAGCCGCTGATCGGTACGGGCCGTACCGACGGCCTCGGATTCTTCACCTCGATCCTGAAGAAGCTGGTCAACGCATGACTCTCGACACCGTCAAGCACGCAACCGAGACGCCGGACACCGACCAGCCGTGGGCCGAACTCGGCCTGAAGCAGGACGAGTACGCGCGGATCCGCGAAATCCTCGGCCGCCGCCCGACCGGTGCCGAGCTCGCCATGTACTCCGTCATGTGGTCCGAGCACTGCTCCTACAAGAGCAGCAAGGTCCATCTGAAGCAGTTCGGCGAGAAGGCCCCCGAGAACGACGCCATGCTCGTCGGCATCGGCGAGAACGCCGGTGTCGTCGACGTCGGCCAGGGTTACGCCGTCACCTTCAAGGTCGAGTCGCACAACCACCCCTCGTACATCGAGCCCTACCAGGGCGCGGCCACCGGCGTCGGCGGCATCGTCCGCGACATCCTCGCCATGGGCGCCCGTCCGGTCGCGGTCGTCGACCCGCTGCGGTTCGGTGCCGCCGACCACCCCGACACCAAGCGTGTCCTGCCGGGTGTCGTCGCCGGTATCGGTGGCTACGGCAACTGCCTGGGTCTGCCCAACATCGGCGGCGAGGTCGTCTTCGACGCCTGCTACCAGGGCAACCCGCTGGTCAACGCCGGCTGCATCGGTGTGATGAAGCACGAGGACATCCACCTCGCCAAGGCGTCCGGCACCGGCAACAAGGTCATCCTGTACGGCGCCCGCACGGGCGGCGACGGCATCGGCGGCGTCTCGGTCCTCGCCTCCGAGACCTTCGACTCGACCGGTCCGGCCAAGCGCCCGGCCGTCCAGGTCGGTGACCCCTTCCAGGAGAAGCTCCTCATCGAGTGCACGCTCGAGATCTTCAAGGAGCAGCTGGTCGCGGGCATCCAGGACCTGGGTGGTGCCGGCCTGTCCTGCGCGACGAGCGAGCTGGCGAGCGCCGGCAGCGGCGGTATGCGCGTCGAGCTGGACTCCGTACCGCTGCGCGATGCGACCCTCTCGCCCGAGGAAATCCTCATGAGCGAGTCGCAGGAGCGCATGTGCGCCATCGTCGAGCCGGACAAGGTCGACCGCTTCCTCGCGATCTGCGAGAAGTGGGACGTCATCGCCACCGTCATCGGTGAGGTGACCGAGGGCGAGCGCCTGGAGATCTTCTGGCACGGCGAGCAGATCGTCGACGTACCGCCGCGGTCGGTGGCTCACGAGGGTCCGACCTACCACCGGCCCTACGCGCGCCCGGAGTGGCAGGACGCCCTCCAGGCCGACGACGCGAGCAAGCTGCCCCGTCCGGCGGACGCGGACGAGCTGCGCGCGCAGGTCCTGAAGCTGGTCGCGCACCCGAACCAGGCCTCCAAGGCGTGGATCACCGACCAGTACGACCGTTTCGTGCAGGGCAACACCGTCCTCGCGCAGCCGGAGGACTCCGGCATGGTCCGTATCGACGAGGACACCAACCTCGGTGTCGCGATGGCCACGGACGGCAACGGCCGGTACACCAAGCTCGACCCGTACGCGGGTGCGCAGCTGGCGCTGGCCGAGGCGTACCGCAATGTCGCCGCGTCCGGGGCCAAGCCGCTGGCGGTCTCCGACTGCCTGAACTTCGGTTCGCCCGAGGACCCGGCGGTGATGTGGCAGTTCGCCGAGGCCACCCGCGGTCTCGCCGACGCCTGCCAGACCCTTGGCACGCCCGTCACCGGCGGCAATGTCTCGCTCTACAACCAGACCGGTGAGGTGGCGATCCACCCGACCCCGGTCGTGGCGGTGCTCGGCGTCATCGACGATGTGAATCGCCGTACGCCGATCGCGTTCGCGGACGAGGGCCACCTGATCTACCTGCTGGGCGACACCCGTGAGGAGCTGGGCGGCTCGGCCTGGTCGCAGGTGGTGCACGAGCACCTCGGCGGTCTGCCGCCCAAGGTCGATCTGGCCCGTGAGGAGCTGCTGGCGGAGATCCTGATCTCGGCCTCGCGTGACGGCATGATCGACGCCGCGCACGACCTCTCCGACGGCGGTCTGATCCAGGCGCTGGTCGAGTCGTGCCTGCGCGGTGGCAAGGGCGCTCGCCTGGTGATCCCGGAAACCGCTGCCGACGGCGACTCCGCCGCCGGCGACCCGTTCCTGCTGCTGTTCTCCGAGTCGGCGGGCCGGGCGATCGTCGCCGTTCCGCGCAGCGAGGAGCTCCGCTTCACCGACATGTGCGGTGCGCGGGGGCTGCCGGCCACCCGGATCGGTGTGGTCGACGGCGATGAGATCGACGTCCAGGGCCAGTTCAGCATCCCGCTGAGCGAGCTGAAGGAGCTGCACGAGGGCACCATCCCGGGCCTTATCGCCTGAGCCGGCCGGCGCGCGGTGCCGCGCCGGCCCACGGCGTTGCGACGGTCCGTCCCCTTGGGGGCGGGCCGTCGGCGTTTTCCCTGGTGGCGAAGGTCCGCGGGAGACCCGTACGGACCCGCCGGCCGTTCGGAACAACCCCGCGCGACCGCCCCGCCCCCGCAGTAGCCTCGGCGCCATGTCACCCGCCCGCGGTACGTCCCGCACCCGCAGCTACGACCCCGCCAAGACCCGCGCCGCCGCCCTCGCACAGTTCGAGCATGTCCGCGCGGCCGTGGGGGAGCTGACGCCTGATCAGTTCGCGCTGCCGACCCGGCTCGGCGACTGGACGGTGCGGGAGCTGGTGGCACATCTGGCCATGGCGGTCGGCAGCGTGGCGCGCAATCTCCGGCAGCCGGTCCCGCCGCAGCCGGAGACCGCCCTGCTGGACTGGCCGTTCGCGACCGCGCCGCTCGCCGCCGGGATCGACGACGACACCCGCGCGCTGGCCGACGGCAACGACCCCGTGGAGCTGCTTGCGCGCACCGCCGAGGAGTTCGCCGAGGCGCTCCCGCCGGTCCCCGACGACCGGCCGCTGCCCACCCGTGTGGGCGCGATGCGGCTGGCCGACTTCCTGGTCACCCGCTGCGTCGAACTCGTCGTGCACACCGACGACCTGGCCGCGGCGACCGGCGCCGAGATCCCGTACGACCGCCATGCCCTGGCCACCACCACCCGGCTGCTGGCCGACGCGCTGGCCGTGAAGGCGCCCGGCGGATCGGTCGAGGTCCGGGTGCCGCCGTTCGCCGTGGTGCAGTGCGTCGAAGGCCCCAAGCACACCCGTGGCACCCCGCCGAACGTCGTCGAGACCGATCCGCTGACCTGGATCCGGCTGGCCACCGGCCGTACGGCCTGGGCCGAGGCGCTGGACGCGGCGGCCGTCAGCGCCAGCGGCGAGCGGGCCGACATCGGCGGGTATCTGCCCGTCCTCAGCTGAGCCGGGGAGCGGGGAGCGGGGAGCGGGAAGGGGGAAGCGGGGAGCGGGCGGCCGGTGGGCGGTGGGCGGTGGGCGCACCCCGAGGGTGTGCCCGCCCCCCCCGCATCACCCCTGCGGATACGGCAGCAACGTGTCGTCCACCGCCTCCCACGCCGCCCGCAGCCGGCCCAGCAGCCGCTGTTCCCCCGCCGCCTTGTCGGCCTGCTCGCGCGGATCGGTGGCGATATGGAAGAGCTGGTCCTTGCCGCCCTTGCCCCGGTAGTACTTCCAGTCGCCGCGCCGCAGCGCCCGCTCGCCGCGCACCCGCCAGAACAGATCGCGCTCGGCGAGATGCTCACCGCGCAGCAGATGGCCCGCCAGGCTCGTACCGTCCAGCGGGTAGGCGCGGTCCGGGCGGGCGCCCGCGATCTCCAGCAGGGTGGCCGTCCAGTCCGGGGTGAACACCGGCTCATGGCTGACCTGCCCGGCATCGAGCCGGGCGGGCCAGCGTACGAGGGTGGGCACCCGGATGCCGCCCTCCTGGAGCGACGCCTTGTTGCCGGACAGCGGCCAGTTGTACGACCAGCGCTCGCCGCCGTTGTCGCTGGCGAAGAAGACCAGGGTGTCCTCCTCCTGGCCGGAGCGCCTGAGGGCGGCCAGCACCTCGCCGACCGAGCGGTCCAGGTCCTCGACCATCTCCCGGTACTTCGCCAGCGAGCCGCCGTCCCGGTGCTGCAGGGCCCCCGGCTCGCCCGCCTTGATCCGGCGGACGATCTCCGCGCTCTCCGCCTCGTCGCCGTCCGCGATCCATGGCCAGTGGGGAGTGGTGAAGTTCAGGTTGAGCAGCCACGGCCGGTCCTGGTGCCGCGTGTCGGAGCGACCGTCCGATGCGGCTGCCTTTCCCGCCTGTGTGAGGTGGTCGACGGCCCGCTCGGTGATGATCCGCGTGTAATAGCGCAGGTCCTTGTACTCGGCATCGCCCTCGTAGAGGTCGTACTCGCCGGCGAGACCCAGCTTCGAGTAGTACTCCAGCGCCCCGCCGAAGTTCCCGAAGAAGGTGTCCCAGCCCGACCGGGTGGGGCTGTAGTCCGGCAGATAGCCGCAGTGCCACTTGCCGATCAGCGCCGTCGCATAGCCCGCCTCGCGCAGCAGGGAGGCGAGCGTGGGGTGGTCGGGCGCGAGACCGGCGCTCTTGTCGGCGATCGGTTCGGCCAGTCCGCCTTTGGTGCGGCCCGGGAAACGGCCCGTATAGAGGGAGAAGCGGGTGGGGGAGCAGGTCGCCGAGCCCGCGTACGCCTGGGTGAAGCGGACGCCCTGACGGGCCAGCCGGTCCAGATGCGGTGTCCGGATGTCGGGTGCGCCGTACGAGGAGAGATCCGCCCAGCCCAGGTCGTCGCCCAGGATGAAGAGGATGTTGGGGCGCCGCGAGCGCCGGCCCGGGGTGGCGCGGAAGGGCCGCTCCTGCGGGCCGGCGGTGGCGGCAGCGGCGCTCGTCGCGCCCACGACCGAGGCGACGGCACCGAGTCCGCCGACGGCGGCCGCGGTACCGGCGCCGGCGAGCCCGCCGAAGGTTCGGCGCGATATCGCGGCGGATCCGGAGGTGGATCCGGAGGCGGCCGCAGATGCGGATCTATCGGAGTTTTCGGGCGTGGAAGGGGCGGCGGAGGTCATCGATTCGGCTCTCCAGGGTGGACGTGACGGGTCGCGGCGCGAGCTACGGCCGGCGGGAACGGCGGCGGGCGGAGACGGCGTCGCGTATCTCACACAGGCGGGACGGCGCCCCTGGCCGGCAAACCCGGCACAGGCGAGCAAGGGGTGCATACCGGGTGGGCGGCGAAAGAGGCGGGAAGTGGAACGCGAAAGTCCGTAAGGCCGCGGCGAAAGCGCAGCTCAGAAGGGCGGACGGGGGATCGGGGAAGATCCGGAACGCGGTTGTCGCGCCCGGCCGTCGCTACCCGCAGCTACTGCGCCGATCCGCAGCGACAGATGGCGCTCGCGACCCGACCGAGGTCGACATGGCGGCGCCGCACCAGGCGCTGCGCGAGGCGGGGCACCCGGTGACACACCAGGTGCGCCAAGGGCTGCGGGGTCTGCATGGGTCGAAATCCTGTCGGGATGGCCGTGACCACGTCAAGCATGCTTAACGCGCCGTTCATGCACTCATCCAGATTCGCGGCCATCCCCGGTTCGGATGAATCCGCGACCTGCCCTAGACTCGGGGGCGTGCCACGTGGTGACGGACGACTCAACCACGACCTGCTCCCCGGTGAGAAGGGCCCCCAGGACGCTTGCGGCGTCTTCGGTGTCTGGGCTCCGGGTGAAGAGGTCGCCAAACTCACCTATTTCGGGCTGTACGCGCTGCAGCACCGTGGACAGGAGTCCGCGGGCATCGCAGTGAGCAACGGCTCCCAGATCCTCGTTTTCAAGGACATGGGCCTGGTTTCCCAGGTCTTCGACGAGACTTCGCTCGGCTCCCTCCAGGGCCATATCGCCGTGGGCCATGCCCGCTACTCCACCACCGGTGCCTCGGTGTGGGAGAACGCCCAGCCGACGTTCCGTGCCACCGCGCACGGCTCGATCGCGCTCGGCCACAACGGCAACCTGGTCAACACCGCCGAGCTGGCGGATCTGGTCGCCGCGCTGCCCCGTGAGGGCGGCCGCGCGACCCAGGTCGCGGCCACCAATGACACCGATCTCGTGACGGCGCTGCTGGCCGGCCAGGTGGACGAGGACGGCAAGCCGCTGACCGTCGAGGAGGCCGCCCCGCGCGTCCTTCCGAAGGTCATGGGCGCCTTCTCGCTCTGCTTCATGGACGAGCACACGCTCTACGCCGCCCGTGACCCGCAGGGCATCCGCCCGCTGGTCCTGGGCCGTCTGGAGCGCGGCTGGGTGGTCGCCTCCGAGACCGCCGCCCTCGACATCTGCGGTGCCAGCTTCATCCGGGAGATCGAGCCCGGCGAGATGGTCGCCATCGATGAGAACGGCCTGCGCAGCAGCCGTTTCGCCGAGGCTCGCCCCAAGGGCTGCGTCTTCGAGTACGTCTACCTCGCCCGCCCGGACACCGACATCGCCGGCCGCAATGTGTACCTCTCCCGTGTGGAGATGGGCCGCAGGCTGGCCGCCGAAGCCCCGGCCGACGCCGACCTGGTGATAGCGACGCCGGAGTCCGGCACGCCCGCCGCCGTCGGATACGCCGAGGCCAGTGGCATCCCCTACGGTTCCGGCCTGGTCAAGAACTCCTACGTCGGCCGGACCTTCATCCAGCCCTCGCAGACCATCCGCCAGCTGGGCATCCGGCTGAAGCTGAACCCGCTGAAGGAAGTCATCCGCGGCAAGCGCCTGGTGGTCGTCGACGACTCGATCGTCCGCGGCAACACCCAGCGCGCCCTCGTACGGATGCTCCGCGAGGCCGGCGCGGCCGAGATCCACATCCGGATCTCCTCCCCGCCGATCAAGTGGCCGTGCTTCTTCGGCATCGACTTCGCCACCCGCGCCGAGCTGATCGCCAACGGCCTGTCGGTCGAGGAGATCGGCAAGTCCCTGGGCGCCGACTCGCTGGCGTACATCTCCATCGACGGCATGATCGAGGCGACCACCATCGCCAAGCCGAATCTGTGCCGCGCCTGCTTCGACGGCGAATACCCGATGGAGCTGCCGGACCCGGAGCTCCTGGGCAAGCACCTCCTGGAGACGGAGACCGCGGCCCCGGCCAAGTCCGATGTGGACGGCGTCCAGACGCTCACCGCCGGGATCGGCGGCGCCGACGCGCTGCGTCGCCCGTAGAGCTCGTACACACACGACACGAAAGTTCTCAGCCATGCCCGAGACCACTGGTGCCAGCTACGCAGCCGCGGGCGTCGACATCGAAGCCGGCGACCGCGCCGTGGACCTGATGAAGGAGTGGGTGAAGAAGGCCACCCGCCCCGAGGTCGTCGGCGGACTCGGCGGCTTCGCCGGCCTCTTCGACGCCTCGGCGCTGAAGCGCTACGAGCGTCCGCTGCTGGCCTCGGCCACCGACGGCGTCGGCACGAAGGTCGACATCGCACGCAAGATGGGCGTCTACGACAGCATCGGCCACGACCTCGTCGGCATGGTCGTCGACGACCTGGTCGTCTGCGGCGCCGAGCCGCTGTTCATGACCGACTACATCTGCGTCGGCAAGGTCTACCCCGAGCGGGTCGCCGCGATCGTCAAGGGCATCGCCGAGGGCTGTGTGCTGGCCGGCTGTGCGCTGGTCGGCGGTGAGACCGCGGAGCACCCGGGGCTGCTGGGTGCGGACGAGTTCGATGTCGCCGGCGCCGGCACGGGTGTCGTCGAGGCGGACCGGGTGCTGGGCGCGGACCGCATCCGTACGGGCGACGCGGTGATCGCGATGGCGTCCTCCGGACTTCACTCCAACGGGTACTCGCTGGTCCGCCATGTGCTCTTCGACCGGGCGGGCATGGCCCTGGACCGGGAGGTCCCGGAGTTCGGCCGCACGCTGGGCGAGGAGCTGCTGGAGCCCACCAAGATCTACTCGCTGGACTGCCTGGCGCTGACCCGTACGACCGAGGTGCACGCCTTCTCGCACATCACCGGCGGCGGTCTGGCCAACAACCTCGCCCGGGTGATCCCGGACGGGCTGCACGCCACCGTCGACCGCGCCACCTGGACGCCGGGTCCGGTCTTCGATCTGGTCGGCTCGGCCGGCTCGGTCGAGCGCCTGGAGCTGGAGAAGACCCTGAACATGGGCGTCGGCATGATCGCCGTCGTCCCGCAGGAGTCGGTGGAGGCCGCCCTGACCACGCTCGCCGACCGCGGGGTGGACGCCTGGGTCAGCGGTGAGATCGTCGAGCGTGGCGACCACGCCGAGGCTGTGACCCTGACCGGTACGTATTCACGATAGATGCAGCCACGAGCTGAGCCGTGTGGCCGCCGCAACGGCGGCGGCCATCTGGGCAGCACAGAACCCGGCCCGGGCAAAGCCCTGGACCGGGTCCGTGATGATGTTATGGGTGCCGCGAGCGCGCAGAGCGGTCAAGCGCGACGACGCTGCTGGGACGAGTCGCCCTCGTCCTCATCGTCGTCGTCGCTGTTGTACAGATCTGCGTACCGTGCGTACGGGTCGTCGTCCTCGTCCTCCTCGAACGGCTCAGCGTTCGGAGGCTGCTGGTTCGACGGTGATGCACCCAGCTCGTCGGCCAGTCGTGAGAGATCCGTCCCACCGCTGCTGTACTTCAGCTGGCGGGCGACCTTTGTCTGCTTGGCCTTGGCCCGGCCGCGCCCCATGGGTCGACCCCCTCAATGACGGGGCTCGATGGCCCCAGAGTCTTGACACGCGTTCATGGATCAGAGCGGGCTCTCGACAGAGAGACCGGCCCGTAGGGCTTTAACGGTACCTGCTTCCGCGGCCATACGGTACGTCGCCCGCATCACCCGCCGCTCGGCATGACCTGCGAGGCGCCCCGTCCCCGCTGGTCAACTGCGATTTTAACCTGTCCTGTACGGCGACCCGCCGACGGGTGGTGAGGGAAGTCTCCCCGACCGCCCGTGGCGGGCCGCGCAAGGCTGTGTTTCCGGCCGACAAGGCCGGTTTTTCCGGCCGTGGTCAGGCGTGCCGCGCCTCCGCCATGCGCTGCTCGGCCAGTCGGTCGGCGGCCGCGGCGGGCGGAATGCCATCGGCCTTCGCACGAGCGAATATGGCCAGTGTGGTGTCGAAGATCTTCGCCGCCTTGGTCTTGCAGCGGTCGAAGTCGAAGCCGTGCAGCTCGTCGGCCACCTGGATGACGCCGCCGGCGTTCACCACGTAATCGGGCGCGTAGAGGATGCCGCGGTCGGACAGATCCTTCTCGACTCCCGGGTGCGCGAGCTGGTTGTTGGCCGCGCCGCACACCACCTTCGCGGTCAGCACCGGCACCGAGTCGTCGCTGAGCGCCCCGCCCAGCGCGCACGGCGCGTACACGTCCAGGCCCTCGGTACGGATCAGCGCCTCGGTGTCCGCGGCGACGGCCACCTGCGGGTGCTTGGCGCGGACACGGTCCACCGACTCGCCGCGTACATCCGTGATCACGACCTCGGCGCCGTCCTTGAGGAGGTGCTCGACGAGGAGGTGGCCCACCTTGCCGACGCCCGCGACGCCCACCTTGCGGCCGCGCAGCGTCGGGTCGCCCCACGCGTGCTGGGCCGAGGCGCGCATGCCCTGGAAGACGCCGTAGGCGGTCAGGACGGAGGAGTCGCCGGCGCCGCCGTTCTCGGGGGAGCGGCCGGTGGTCCACTTGTTCGTACGGGCGACCACGTCCATGTCGGCGACGTACGTACCGACGTCGCACGCGGTGACATAGCGGCCCCCGAGGGATGCCACGAACCGGCCGTAGGCGAGCAGGAGTTCTTCGGTCTTGATCAGATCGGGGTCACCGATGATCACGGCCTTCCCGCCGCCGTGGTCCAGCCCGGCGAGGGCGTTCTTGTAGGACATGCCGCGCGCGAGGTTCAGGGCGTCCAGCACGGCCTCCTCCTCGGAGGCGTAGGCGTGGAAGCGGGTGCCGCCGAGGGCGGGGCCCAGGGCGGTGCTGTGGATGGCGATCACGGCCTTGAGGCCGCTGGCGCGGTCCTGGCAGAGAACGACCTGCTCATGGCCCCCTTGCTCCGATCGGAACAGGGTGTGCAGAACGCCGTCGGTGCCGGCGGGGGCCGGACGTACGTCAGTCACTGTGGTGACTCCCATAAGTCGCGAAGGACGCCCTCCTGCGGGTGGGGAGGGCCGGTTGAAAAGAGCGTAAGACCTGCGGGGCCGGTTGATCGGTCAGGTGCCGAGGATCACCCTCTCCCGGGGGACGGGCGTGGGACGATCTGGTCGTATCGCAGGCCGGTCGGGGGCCCTCGGGATCTCCCGGGGGCGGACTTTCCTTTAAGGAGCGGGCGTGGCGTTGGCGTCGTCGGTGAAGGTCCCGTATATGGCATATCTACGGGTCTACGAGCCGCTGGCAGCGTTCCCCGAGCCGGAGCGCTCGCACTGGGCGCGTTATGCCAAACGGGAGAACACCCCTACCGCCCAGGACGAGCAGCGCCGGGCCCTGGCCGATCTGCTGCCGACCCCGCCGGTGCCGGTGCCGGTCCACGAGAGCGCGGACGCGTTCATCGCCGTCGTGAACGAGGTGACCTGCGTCTGTCCGTGGCGCACCCGGCTGCGTGGCTGGCAGGCCCTGGAGGCGCTGGAGGAGCTGCTGCCGGCGTCGGTGCTGGATGCGGCGCTGCCCCCGGTGGTGCGGCGGCAGGCGGCCACCGACTACGGGCGGTGGCGCGAGCGCAACCCGGACGCCAGACCGTGGATCCGCGCGGCGACCTGGCATGTTCCGGTCCGCTGGTTCGTGCTGTTCGACGACGGCGAGCGGGAGTATGCGAAGAGTGACCAGGCGCCTGTGCTGCGTTACCGGACGCCGATGGTGCAGGCCAGACGGCGGGTCGCGCGGGGGCTGCGGACGCTGCGGGACGCCCTGGAAGAGGGACCGCTGATCGACGGCCTGGTAGATGTGGGGCGCTGGCTCGAAGAATTCCATCCGCGTTCGCTCGTGGAGCTGGACTACGGAGGGCTGGTGCACGCGGTGCCCGAGGGGCAGCTCGCCGAGGACCGTTCCGCCGCGGAAGTGGCGGAGGGGCTGGCGGCGCTGCGCGAGGGGGACGGCGAGCGGGCCGGGGCCGCGTACGAGAAGCTTTCACAGCGGTGGCGTGCGGTGCGCGAGCGTCAGTTCTCCAGCTGAGCTCCGAAGAAGTGCCAAAGGTTCGTGGCGCGGAAGTGCCGTGTTCGCTTTTCGGTGGTTGGGCGGTAAGGGACGTAGGTCCTTAACCGGGCGATTGCCTCAAGCGTGACCTAAAGCACTGACTTCGGGTCTTGCTCCCAAGCCATACCCTCGTGCCAAAATAGGACAAGGAGCCCGACGTGGGCTCCTTCCGTCCAACTAAGGGCGGATAGATCGGTATTGCGTTCCTTGAGGGGTCTCGTGGCGGCTGAGCACGTTGTGACTGATCGTCACGGCCGTGTGACTGTCCGCTATGGCACGGTCCATCGGCATCCGCCGAGGTTGAACACCTGAGAGGGCAATTCCATCGGTTTGGCCGACGTGGCTGGACGGATGGTGTAGTTGTAGTGCCGAGGACAAGCCGTTCGTCCTATAACCGACTCGGCCCGCGTCCGCCATTTCGGGCAACGTGGGTCAAGGTGCAGAATTTAGAGGAAAGAACCGTGATGGTTCGGTTCTCCCGAGGAGGCCGCTCATGACCGCTCGCACCCCTGACGCCGAGCCGCTGCTGACCCCTGCCGAGGTTGCCACGATGTTCCGCGTGGACCCGAAGACGGTCACCCGTTGGGCCAAGGCAGGCAAGCTCACGTCCATCCGCACGCTCGGAGGACACCGGCGTTACCGCGAGGCTGAGGTCCGCGCACTGCTTGCGGGCATCCCGCAGCAGCGCAGCGAGGCCTGAACAACCGCATAACCAGGTCGTTTTCGGGGCCCCCAACCCGAAAATGCCCACTTCGCACCACATAGCTCGACCTGCTCCACCCACGTTCCACACAGCTCCATACGACGCGGCGCCTGCCCCACAGGCCCCACACCCGCTCCATCTGGGTACGTCATCGATCGCGCTGGACTCCGCCGGGTCCAGCGCGATCTTTTTTGTGTACGCCCGTTCCCGGGCCCGTCAGAGCGGTCGGGCCGGCCTGGCGCCGGCGTCGCCCCGGGCGGCTTTCTGGGTGTCCTGAGAGGCCCTGTGGGGGCCTTTCTCCGCGGACCCTGCGGTCTCGTTCACACGCTGTTCGAGGGTGGTGCAATTGCACATATTAAATTGACCGGTTGTAGGGGGGGTGTAAGTTCCCTGTCCCGTCAAACTTGTTCGGTGACACCCGTCACATGACATGGCGCTTGAAGACGATACGTCCGCTGCGGTAGAGAACTTCCCTCGCCACACTCAACAGCCTGTCACCGCACAGGGCATGGCGCAGGCATCGTCGGTCACCGGGCCGCGGGACTTTCGCCCTCGGCCGCCGACGGCTCGCGGGCGGGCGCGGACCGGGCGGGGGCGGACGCGGGCGCCGCGGGCCCGGAGCGGGCCGTGTGCGGCTCCATGACGAGCCGCTGCAGCTGATGGCAGATGGGGCAGTGCCGCGTCAGATGGCGGTAGCCCGTGGCGGCTGACAGATGGGCCCGTAGCAGCGCCCTGGTCTCGTGCCGTACCGCAGTCGTCATCGCAGATCCCTCCCCGGCCCCACGCTTCCTCTGTGAGTACCGGCGGTACGTGCCGCCGTCAATACGGCGAGCGGCAAACGCGCTACGGCCCGCAGTCGCCGCGGACGGCCCGATCCGGACAGCAGGGCGGCCCGCATGCGGTGTGCGGCCCTGACGGGATGCGCGGTGTCCGACGACGGCGCCATCGCCGGGTGGCCTGATCCGGACAGCAGAACGGCCCGCATCCGATGAGGATGCGGGCCGTAAAAGTGCGGTCCTGACGGGATTTGAACCCGCGGCCTCCACCTTGACAGGGTGGCGAGCACTCCAAACTGCTCCACAGGACCTTGCGTTTCGCTTTCCGCTTGCGGCGGGCTGCGAAGCAAGACTCTACAGCAGGTCAGGGGGTGCGGTCGAACTCGATACCGGTGGCCGTCGCGCGTCAGGGCGCGGCGGCGGTCACGGCCTTCACGATCCGCTTGTCGGAGACCGGATACGCGGTCCCCAGCGCATGCGCGAAGTAGCTCACCCGGAGCTCCTCGATCATCCAGCGGATCTCCAGGGCCGCGGCCGACACCGGGCGGCCGGGCGGGAACTGCTCCAGCAGCCAGGCGTATTCGTCCTGCATCTCCTTCACCTTCGCCATACGGGTGCGGTCCCGCTCGGCGTTGGTGGGCAGCTGCTGCAGCCGACGGTCGGCGGCCACCAGATAGCGCATCAGGTCCGGCAGTCGCTTGGCGCCGTGCGCAGTCACGAAGCCCGGCTTGATCAGGCCCGCCAGCTGTTCCTTGATGTCCGTCAGCGACGGCAGCAGCGAGGGGAACGTGGTGTCCTTCAGCCGGCGTTCGCACGCCTGCCAGGCGGCCAGCACCTCCTGGACCTGCTGGATGGTCCGCAGCGTGACGTCCACCAGGTCGGCGCGGACCGCGTCGAACAGCTTCCGGAAGGACTCCTCGTCCCATGCCGGACCGCCCCGGGCCGTGATCAGACGATCGGCGGCGGCGGTCACACAGTCCTCGAAGAGCGCCCCGATCGAGCCGTGCGGATTACGGGACAGCGCGAGCTTCTGCTGGTTGCTCAGCTTGTCCTGGGCGAACTTGGCAGGGTTGGAGGGGATGTTGAGCAGGATGAGGCGGCGGGTGCCCGCCCACATCGCCGTCAGCTGCTCGGCCTCGGTGTCGAAGAGGCGTACGGCGACGCTGCTGCCCTCGTCGACCAGCGCCGGGTACGCCTTCAGCGGCTGGCCCCCGCGCCGGGTCTCGAAGGTGCGCGGCAGCGTGCCGATCGTCCAGGACGTCAGCCCGGTCCGCTGCTCCGGTCCGGCCGTCGCCGGCCCGTCGCCCGCGCCGCCCTTGCGGTCCTTGGCGGGCCGCTCGGCGGCCTGCTCGAAGGCCTTGGAGATGGCCGCCCGGGTCTTCGGCTTGAGCTTCAGCCGCAGCGCTTCCAGGTCCTTGGCCTCGGCCAGCTTGTGGCGCCGCTCGTCGACCACCCGGAAGGTGATCTTGAGGTGGTCGGGGACCTTGCCGGTGTCGAAGTCGGCGGCCTCGACCGGTACGCCCACCATCCGCTGCAGCCCGGCGGCCAGAGAGGTCGTCAGGGCGCCCTGCAGGGGGACCGTGGAGTCCAGGAAGCGGGCCGCGAAGTTCGGCGCGGGTACGTAGTTGCGCCGGATCGGCTTGGGCAGCGAGCGGATCAGCTCCGTCACCAACTGCTCGCGCAGGCCCGGGATCTGCCAGTCGAAGCCCTCGGAGGAGACCTGGTTGAGGACCTGGAGCGGGATGTGGACGGTCACGCCGTCCGCGTCCGCGCCCGGCTCGAACTGGTAGGTGACCTTGAACTTCAGCTTTCCCTGCCGCCAGGAATCCGGGTAGTCGTCCTTGGTGACGGCCTCGGCGGATTCGTTGATGAGCATCGAGTGCTCGAAGTTGAGCAGCTCCGGCTCTTCCCGCTGCTGCTTCTTCCACCAGGCGTCGAAGTGCGCGCCGGAGACCACATCCGCCGGAATGCGCTGGTCGTAGAAGTCGAAGAGCGTCTCGTCGTCCACGAGGATGTCGCGGCGCCGGGCGCGGTGCTCCAACTCCTCGACCTCGCCGAGAAGTTTGCGGTTGTCATGGAAGAACTGGTGGTGTGTGCGCCAGTCGCCCTCGACCAGGGCGTTGCGGATGAACAGATCGCGCGAGGTCTCCGGGTCGATCCGGCCGTAGGTGATCTTGCGCTGGGCGACGATCGGGACGCCGTAGAGCGTCACCCGCTCGTACGCCATCACCGCGGCCATCTTCTGTTCCCAGTGCGGCTCGCTGTAGGTCCGCTTCACCAGGTGCTGGGCGAGCGGCTCGATCCACTCGGGCTCGATCCTGGCGTTCACCCGCGCCCACAGGCGGGAGGTCTCCACCAGCTCCGCCGACATGACCCAGCGCGGGGGCTTCTTGAAGAGCGCGGAGCCGGGGAAGACCGCGAACTTGGCGCTGCGGGCGCCGAGATACTCGTTCTTGGCGTCCCCTTTGCCCCCGCCCTCCAGCCCGGCATTCTTCAGTCCGATGTGCGAAAGCAAACCAGAAAGCAGCGAGGTGTGAATGTGCTCGGGGGCCGCATCCTCCTCGCTGAGGTGGATGCCCATGGTCTTGGCGACCGAACGCAGCTGGGAGTAGATGTCCTGCCACTCGCGTATCCGGAGATAGTTCAGGAACTCGCTCCGGCACATCCGGCGGAAGGCCGAGGAGGACAGTTCCTTCTGCTGCTCGCGGATATAGCGCCACAGGTTGAGGAAGGCGAGGAAGTCGGAGGTCTCGTCCTTGAAGCGGGCGTGCTGCTGATCGGCCTGCTGCTGCTTGTCGGAGGGCCGCTCGCGCGGATCCTGGATGGACAGCGCGGCCGCGATGACCATGACCTCGCGGACACAGCCGTTGCGGTCCGCCTCCAGCACCATCCGCGCCAGCCGCGGGTCGACCGGCAGCTGGGAGAGCTTGCGCCCGAGCGGGGTGAGCCGCTTTTTGGGGTCCTTCTGCTTGGCGTCCAGCGCCCCGAGCTCGCTCAGCAGATCGACGCCGTCCTTGATGTTGCGGCGGTCCGGCGGGTCGATGAACGGGAACTTCTCGATGTCGCCGAGGCCGGCCGCGGTCATCTGCAGGATGACGGAGGCGAGGTTCGTACGGAGGATCTCCGCGTCGGTGAACTCGGGACGGGAGAGGAAGTCGTCCTCGGAGTAGAGGCGGATGCAGATGCCGTCACTGGTACGGCCGCAGCGGCCCTTGCGCTGATTCGCGCTGGCCTGCGAGATCGGCTCGATGGGCAGCCGCTGGACCTTGGTGCGGTAGCTGTAGCGGGAGATCCGGGCCATGCCCGGGTCGATGACGTACTTGATGCCCGGGACGGTCAGTGAGGTCTCGGCGACGTTCGTGGCCAGCACGATCCGTCTGCCCGTATGGCGCTGGAAGACGCGATGCTGTTCGGCGTGCGAGAGCCGCGCATACAGGGGGAGGACCTCGGTGGCGGGCAGCGCCTTCTTGTTGAGCGCGTCGGCGGTGTCGCGGATCTCCCGCTCGCCGGAGAGGAAGACCAGGATGTCGCCGGGCCCGGCGGCCTTCAGCTCGTCCACGGCGTCGCAGATCGCGGTGATCTGGTCGCGGTCGGCGTCTTGGCCGCCCTCTTCCAGCAGCGGGCGATAGCGCACCTCGACCGGATACGTACGGCCGGAGACCTCGACGATCGGCGCGCTCGGCTTCGCCCCGTCCGCGCTCCCGGAGGTGTCCCGCTCATCGGGCGTGTCGGACGCGTCCACGGAAGCGACGGCGCCGAAGTGGCGCGCGAACCGCTCCGGGTCGATGGTCGCGGAGGTGATCACGATCTTCAGATCCGGGCGCCGGGGCAGCAGCTGCGCCAGATAGCCCATGATGAAGTCGATGTTGAGGCTGCGCTCGTGCGCCTCGTCGATGATGAGCGTGTCGTACTGGCGCAGCTCGCGGTCCGTCTGGATCTCGGCGAGCAGAATGCCGTCGGTCATCAGCTTGACGAGGGTGTCGCCGCCGACCTGGTCCGTGAAGCGGACCTTCCAGCCGACCGCCTCGCCCAGCGGGGTCCTCAGCTCCTCGGCCACCCGCTCGGCGACCGTACGGGCCGCGATCCGGCGCGGCTGGGTGTGCCCGATCAGACCGCGTACGCCCCGGCCGAGCTCCAGACAGATCTTGGGGATCTGGGTCGTCTTGCCGGAGCCGGTCTCACCGGCGACGATCACGACCTGGTGGTCGCGTATCGCGGCGAGGATCTCGTCCTTCTTCTGGCTGACCGGAAGCTCTTCCGGATACCTGATCTCCGGGACCGCGGCCCGCCGCTGGGCGACCCGCAGCTCCGCCTCGTCGATGCCGCCCGCGATCTCGGCGAGCACGGCGGCCCGGGCCTCGGGCTTACGGATCCGGCGCGCGCCGTCGAGCCGGCGCCCCAGCCGCTGCTGGTCGCGCAGCATCAGCTCGGGCAGACGCTCTTGCAGAGCCGGGAGGGCGGGAGCGGCGCTTGCGGGGAGGGTAGGAGCGGTGCTGTCGGGCAGCGTGGGAGCAGTGCCGTCGGGCAGGGCGGAGGCAGGCTGACTGGACATACGTCCCCCAGGATCTCACCTCGGCCAATCGACTGGCGAACCATTTGCCCGCGCGGCCGGATGGTGGACGCCCGGGCCGCCACGGACGAGAGACCTGACCGGGTATGTCCGACATCGTTGCTTTAGCGTGTTCGTATGTTTGATCACCGCGGTGCACACGGCAGGCCCCGGACCGCGGCGGAGAAATGGACGGCCTTCAAGGAGTCGCCGTTCTTCCCCGCGGTCGTGCTGGTCTTCATCGTCGCCGCGGCGGCCGGCCTCTTCGCCGGCTCGTACACCTACGCCATGGCCGATCCGACCCCGCGGCAGATCCCGACCGCCGTGGTCGGCCACCGCCACGCCCCGCAGGAGAAGGCGTTCGTCCTGGGCATGGAGAAGGCCCTGAACGCCCCGCTCCGGCTGACCGGGTACGCCACGTACGGCGAGGCCCGGCGGGCCGTCGACGAGCAGGAGGAGTTCGCGGTGCTGCGGGCCCGCGGCAAGGGTGTGGAGCTGGATGTGTCCGGCGCCTCGGGCGCGACGGTGGCGCAGCTGCTGGCCGAATCAGGGATGAAGGTCGGCCGGGCGACCGGTGTGGACGTCCGGGTCCAGGACATCAAGCCGCTGCAGAAGGGCGACCCGCACGGGCTGGCGCTGTTCTACATCTCGCTGGCCGCGGTGATCGTCGGCTTCGTCGGGGCGATCCAGCTCAGCGTGCACGCCCGCGCCCTCAACCCGGCCGAGCGGATCGCCTTCACCCTGGTCTACGCGCTGCTGGGGGCCTTCGCCATCGCGGCGGTGGTCGACTGGTGGCTGGGCGCGCTGCGGCTGCCGTTCCTGGAGTCCTGGCTGATCCTGGCGCTGACGATGTTCACCTCCGGCATGGTCTTCTCGATGTTCAACACCCTGATGGGGCGCTGGGCGATGATCCCCACCTGGGGACTGATGGTGCTGCTGGGCAACCCTTCCTCGGGCGGCGCGGTCTCCTGGCCGCTGCTGCCGTCCGCCCTCGGCCACATCGGCCGCTGGCTGCCGCCCGGCGCCTCGGTCAACGCCCAGCACACCGCGGTCTACTTCGGCGGCCACCAGCACGCCTTCCCGTTCCTGGTGCTGGCCGGCTGGTCGGTGCTCTCCTGCACGGTCTTTTGGGGCCGGCGGCACCGCCATCCGGGTGGCCGCGAGGTGACACCGGCGCATGCGGCGGCCGGCTGAGGCGGCGGGTCGCGGACGCAGCCACCCCCGTACCGTGCCGCCCCGCCGCTGAGCGAAGATGACCGCATGAACAAGGGATTACGACAGATGGCGGGTGTCGCGACGATGGCCGCCGGCATCGCGTTCGCCGCCTGGCTGGTCTTCGGCGCGCCGCACGACTGGGACGGTGATGTGCGGCTGCTGCGGGCGGCACTGGGCCTGGGGGCGATGGCGGTCATCAGCGGCGGCGCCCGGCTGATCTTCTGGCGGCCGGAGAGTGAGCGCACGCAGAGCATCGAGGGGGCCGACGGGGAGCAGATATGAAGAAGGCCCCGATTCGATGAATCGGGGCCTTCTCCCAAAGGGTGTGGCTGGGGCCGGGGTCGAACCGGCGACCTATCGCTTTTCAGGCGATCGCTCGTACCAACTGAGCTACCCAGCCGCAGCGGTCCTGACGGGATTTGAACCCGCGGCCTCCACCTTGACAGGGTGGCGAGCACTCCAAACTGCTCCACAGGACCTTGCATTGCGCGAGAGCGGCGTGAACCAGTCTCGCACACGGTGATGCGTGCCCCCAACGGGATTCGAACCCGTGCTACCGCCTTGAAAGGGCGGCGTCCTGGGCCACTAGACGATGAGGGCTGGTGGCCACCTTGGCGTCGTTACCGGCGCCGTCGGGGACGTGAGAAGCATATGGGATGGGAGGACCGTTCGCCAAAACGGTTTACCCGTGGCTGTCGGAAGAGCCCCGGGCCGGGTGTGAACGAGGGCCGGACGAGGGCCCTGACGACGGGCCGGGCGGGTGCGATGAACCGGACGGCGAGGGCGTCGCGCCGGGTTGGTTCTCCCGGGGGAGATGACGGCTGACCTCGGCACGGGACAGGCCCAGGCCGCCGAGGGTGATCTCGTCCCACGCCTGCAGCCGCTTCGTCGTCCGGTCCAGATAGAGCACCGAGGCCTGCACCGGCGCGGGCTTCTTGTTCTGCACCGCGCGCAGCCCGCCGCCGCCCGTGGAGCCCTCGACCATCAGCCGGGTGCCCTGGGGGAGCGTGGTGATCTCGCGGTGGTGGAGATGGCCGGCCAGCGCCAGCGGGGCCAGGCCGTCCGCCTCGGTCGCGGCGGTGGGGTTGTGGGCCAGCGCGATATCGACGGGGGTGCCGGCCAGCCGCTGGGTGCGCAGTGCGTCGGCGAGCCGGCCGCCGGCGGTGCGCTCGGCGGGTTCGCCGGCCGCCACCACGGAGCGGTCCGGGGTGAACTGCGGGTCGCCGACGCCGGCGATCCGGGTGACCTTGCCGTTGTCGAGGACGGTGACGTGCCTGCGGCCGGTCAGGTACTTCTGGGTGCTGCGCGAGTCGTGGTTGCCGCGCACCCAGACGTAGGGGGCGCCCAGGGCGGACGCCGGGTCCAGGAAGTGGTTCTCGGCGACCGAGCCGTGGTCCATGGTGTCGCCGGTATCGATGATCACGTTGATCCGGTACTGCTTCACCAGGGAGGCGATGATCTGCCAGCTGCCGGGGTTGAGGTGGATGTCGGAGACATGCAGCACCCGGATGGTGGTGGGGTCCGGCTGGTACGTCGGCAGCGTAGAGGTGGCGTCGTACAGCTTGGTGACGTTGGTGACCAGACGCGCCAACTCCTTTTGGTAGACGTTGAATTCGCTGACGATGTTGCGGGCGTTGCCGACCACGGACGGGGCCGAGGAGAGCAGTCCGGAGAACTTCGGCTCCAAGACGGACCGGGGGTTCCAGGTGGCGTACGCGGTGCCCGCGGAGGCGGCGAGCAGGGCGAGCGCCAGACCGCCGGCGGCCAGTGCGCGGCGCGGGCGGCGGTAGACGGCCAGGCCCAGGGCGGTGGCGCCGGACGCCACGGCGACACAGGAGTGCAGCGCCAGTCCCACGGCGCCGCGGGTGACGTCACGGGTGACCTCGGCCTGCAGGCCGGAGAACCGCTCGGGGTGGTCGACCAGCGCCTGGGAGCGGACCGGATCCAGCCGGTCGACATCGACATCGAGCCGTACGGGCCCGTAGTGGCTGCTCAGTTCCAGGTCGCCGAGCGGCGAGACATTGATCCGGGTGCCGCCGGTCAGTGAGGGGCGCAGCGCCATGGTCGTGTCCATCGGGCCGACGGGGGCGTGGCTGCTGCCGATGAGCAGCAGCCCCAGCCAGGCGCCTAGGACGGTGACGGCTATCAGGCCGAGGGAACGGACGCGGGGGTGCGGTGGCTCGATGAGGGCGGCGGTGGGGGGCGTACGGCGGGAGCGGTAGTCGCGGCGGACGGCCCGGGGCAGCGTGCGTACGCCGTCGAGCCAGGTGAGGAGCAGCCGGGGCAGGGGGGTTTGCGGTATGCCGGGGTGCGGTGTCCGGGAGCGCGCTGCGCGGGCCATTGGTCCCGTATGCCCGCCATGGCGGCCGTTAAGCCGGGGGCGTCGGCTCCGGTTCGTGCTGCGGTGCGGCGGGCGGGCCGCGACGATCGGATGCGGGGCCGGGTAGCGGAGAATGGTGGTGTGCTGGAAATGACGCGCGAGGAGTTCGAGGAACTGGTCGCCGAGTCGCTGGACCGGATCCCGCCGGAGCTGACCCGGCTGATGGACAATGTGGCGGTCTTCGTCGAGGACGAACCCCCGGCGGAGGACCCTGAGCTGCTCGGGCTGTACGAGGGGACACCGCTGACCGACCGTGGGGAGTGGTACGCGGGCGTGCTGCCGGACCGGATCACCATCTACCGGGGGCCGACGCTGCGGATGTGCGCCACACGCGAAGACGTGGTCGCGGAGACCGAGGTGACGGTCGTTCATGAGATCGCGCACCACTTCGGGATCGACGACGAGCGGCTCCACGCGCTCGGCTACGGCTGAGGCGATCGGCCGGGCGCCGCGCGTGTCCTCAAGCGGGGGGCGGGAGTTGGGCAGGGCGTCCGTGTCGCCGTCCCTGCGCTCCGGATCCGGAGGTCCCGCCGTGCGCCCGCGCCCTTACCGTCACCCGTCCCCGACGCCGCCCCCTGCCCCTGTCTCCACCCCTGCCGTCTCCGTCTCCACCCCCGTCCCCGTCTCTCTCCCCGCGGACGTCCCCGCCCCCGCCTCGCCGCAGCCGCCGGCGAGCCGTGTGCGCTCCCGGGTCGTCGCCGCGGCGGTGACCGTCTCCGCGCTGGCCGTCTCGCTGGCCGGCTGTATGAGCGTGAGCGATCCGGAGGAGCAGAAGCCGTCCGGCAGCACCACGCGCCATGACGGCAAGGACGCCGCGCCCGGCCCTGGCGGCGTGACCGTGGACGGCCGCGGCACCGGGCCGCACCGTATGGGCCGCAGTGGTCCGGCTCACCCGGCCGGCGGTGACGAGAAGGCGGGCGACCCGTCGGGGAGCGCCACACCGACGCCGTCCGAGCCCGCTACGCCCTCCAGCCCGGTGCAGCCGTCGGGCCCGGAGCCCGGCGCGGGCGGGGGCGGGGGCCATGGCTCCGGCGGAAACGGCGGACGCCCCGGCCACGTGCACCCGTCGCCGTCGCACCCCGACCGGCCGTCCACACCGCCCGCCTCGCCCGCGCCCAGTACGCCCCCCGCCCAGCCGAGCCCGCCGGCGACCGGCTCCGCGCCGCCGCCGCCGAGCTCTCAGGCGTCCGGACCGTCCCCCGTCTCACCGATGGCGTCGGAGGCGGAATCGGCGGCGGAGGCGAGCGAGGACGAAGGGGCGTGACGGGTTTCACGCAGGGCGGGTGGAGGGCGCGTAGGCTGGTCGGGCGGCCGCGAAGGCACCGGCCGGAAGGCCATGGCCAGAGGGCCATTTGCCATCCGGGGGGCGGAGTGCGTATGGTGGTAGATCGTTTGATCCCATTTGCCCGGCGCCAGAAAAGAAGCGCGCCGCGTGGCGCGTTCTCTCCCTTGCCGTGGCTGACCGCATAGAGGCGGTCGTGTGAAACACACGGAGTTTGGGCGCGTGCCGAGACTCCGGAAGGTTTCGCATTTCGCATGTCCATTTCCACTGAGCAGTCCGTCATGCCCGCGTTCGATGAGCAGGACGAGCAGACGGCCCCCGAGGTGACCGCGGTCGACGCGGCGCCCGAGATCTCCGCCGCGGCGGAGTCCGACACCGACGCCGACACCGACACCGTCACGTTCGCCGACCTCGGACTGCCCGAGGGCGTCGTCCGCAAGCTCGCGCAGAACGGCGTCACCACCCCCTTCCCGATCCAGGCCGCGACCATCCCGGACGCGCTGGCCGGCAAGGACATCCTCGGCCGTGGCCGCACCGGCTCCGGCAAGACCCTCTCCTTCGGTCTGCCGACCCTGGCGCAGCTCGCCGGCGGCCACACCGAGAAGAAGAAGCCCCGCGCGGTCATCCTGACCCCGACCCGCGAGCTGGCGATGCAGGTCGCCGACGCCCTCCAGCCCTACGGCGACGTCCTCGGCCTGAAGATGAAGGTCGTCTGCGGCGGTACGTCCATGGGCAACCAGATCTACGCCCTGGAGCGCGGCGTCGACGTCCTCGTCGCCACCCCGGGCCGGCTGCGCGACATCATCAACCGTGGCGCCTGCTCCCTGGAGAACGTCCAGGTCGCCGTCCTCGACGAGGCCGACCAGATGTCCGACCTGGGCTTCCTGCCCGAGGTCACCGAGCTGCTCGACCAGGTGCCGGCCGGCGGTCAGCGGATGCTCTTCTCCGCCACGATGGAGAACGAGATCGGCACGCTGGTCAAGCGCTACCTGAGCAACCCGGTCAGCCACGAGGTCGACAGCGCCCAGGGCAATGTCACCACCATGACCCACCACGTCCTCGTCGTGAAGCCGAAGGACAAGGCGCCGGTCACCGCCGCCATCGCCGCCCGCAAGGGCCGCACCATCATCTTCGTCCGTACGCAGCTGGGCGCCGACCGTATCGCCGAGCAGCTCGTCGACGCGGGCGTGAAGGCGGACGCGCTGCACGGCGGTATGACGCAGGGCGCCCGCACCCGGGTGCTCGCGGACTTCAAGGACGGCTACGTCAACGCGCTGGTCGCCACCGACGTCGCCGCCCGCGGTATCCACGTCGACGGCATCGACCTGGTCCTGAACGTCGACCCGGCCGGTGACCACAAGGACTACCTGCACCGCTCGGGCCGTACCGCCCGCGCCGGCCAGTCCGGCACCGTCGTCTCGCTGTCGCTGCCGCACCAGCGCCGCCAGATCTTCCGCCTGATGGAGGACGCCGGTGTGGACGCCTCGCGTCACATCGTCGGCGGCTCCGGTGCCTTCGACGAGGATGTGGCCCGGATCACCGGCGCCCGCTCGCTCACCGAGGTGCAGGCCGAGTCCGCCAACAACAGCGCCAAGCAGGCCGAGCGCGAGGTGAGCGAGCTCACCCGCGAGCTGGAGCGTCTGCAGCGCCGCGCCACCGAGCTGCGCGAGGAGGCGGACCGGCTGACCGCCCGTGCCGCCCGCGAGCGCGGTGAGGACCCGGCCGAGGCGCTTGCCGCCGCTGCCGAGATCACCGAGGCCGAGGCCGCTGCCGAGGCCGTCGTGCCGGCCCAGGCCGTCGCGTCGGACGAGCGCCGCTCGGCCCCCGCCGACCGCCGCGACGACCGGGGCAACTTCGACCGCCGTGACCGTCGTGACGACCGCTCCGGTGGCCGTTCCTTCGACCGTGACCGTCGTGACGACCGTGGCGACCGTGGTGGCTTCAACCGTGACCGTCGTGACGACCGCCCCGCCGGCCGTTCCTTCGACCGTGACCGTCGTGACGACCGCTCCGGTGGCCGTTCCTTCGACCGTCGTGACGACCGCTCCGGTGGTGGCTTCAACCGCGACCGCCGTGACGACCGCTCCGGTGGTGGCTTCAACCGCGACCGTCGTGACGACCGCCCCGCCGGCCGTTCCTTCGACCGTGACCGTCGTGACGACCGCTCCGGTGGCCGTTCCTTCGACCGTCGTGACGACCGCTCCGGTGGTGGCTTCAACCGCGACCGCGGCGACCGTCCGAGCCGTCCGTTCAACCGTGACGACCGCTCCACCGGCCGTCCGGCCTCCGGTGGCTACCGCTCCGGCGGCGGCGACCGTCCGTTCAACCGTGACGACCGCTCCGGTGGCCGTCCGGCCGCCGGCGGCCACCGCACCGGTGGCGACCGCCCGTACGGCCGCCGTGACGACCACCGTGGCGCCACGACCGGCGGCTCCTACGGCCGCCGTGACGACAAGCCGCGCTGGAAGCGCAACGGCTGATCGCCAGCTCTGATCGCAGGGCCCGTACGGCACGCAAGTGCCGTACGGGCCCTGTGTGTTGGGGGGTGCGGACAGCGCGTCGGCGGGCCCGTCACAGGGGTTCGCGGCACCCCGCCGAGCACCCCGATACCTAATGCCTTCGGGCTGTGGCACGTCCTCGGGCTATGCTGCTCGGTGCGGGCCATTAGCTCAATTGGCAGAGCAGTGGACTTTTAATCCATTGGTTCAGGGTTCGAGCCCCTGATGGCCCACCATCATCGGTCGGGGAAACCTCCTCCGACCTGCAAGGCAGCGCTCCCATCGGCTCCGGCCGGTCGGGGCGCTGTTTCGTTTTCGGCTTGTGCGTGAGCGATGCGTGAGCGCGAGCGCCGGGGCCCTCGGCAACGGGTCCTGTCCGGCGGCTCCTCGGGACGAGCTGCGCCGCCCTCTCGGCTATCTCGCGGTCGAGTTCGGGCAGCAGGCTCGTGTACGTGTCCGAGGTCAGGGCGATGGTGGAGTGGCGCAGGACCTCTTTCACCGTGTGGATGTCCCCGCCGCCTCCGTGCGTCAGGGTGGCCGCGACGTGGCGCAGATCGCGAAGCGTTATCGGCGGGAGGGCCGTTGACGCCAGAATGCGGCGGAAGGTCTCGGAGACGGTTTCCGGGTGCAGGGACGAGCCGTCTTCCTGGGTGAAGACCTTGCCCGTGTCCTGCCACGCGGAGCCCCACGCCAGGCGCTCCGCGCCCTGCCGGGCCTTGTGGGCCCGCAGAACGGCCAGATTCAGGCTGTCGAGCGCGATCGTGCCGGCACTGCCGTCGGTCTTGGGCGCGGACTCGTACGGGGCCCAGCCATCCACCACGATCTCCTTGGCGGGAGTGATCAGCCCCGCCTCCAGATCGATGTCCGTCCACTCCTGACCGACGCCCTCACCGCGCCGCAAGCCGCGGGTCCCGACGAGGTGGAAGAACGGGTACAGGCGGTCGCCCTCGGCGGAGTCGAGGAAGACACCGAACTGTGCCGGTGTCCACACCATGACGGGGCTCGGCAGCCTGCCCGTCTCGCGCCAGCGGCGAACGCGCTCCTCTGTCCAGAGCAAGGGCTTCGGCCGCTTGCCGGATTCGAGTTCGACGTGGGCCGCCGGGTTGAACGCGATGAGTTGCTGGGCGATGGCGGCGTTCAGGGCAGCGCGCAGAGTCCGGCGGATGGCCTGCCGGGTGGCAGGGCCGTTCAGCTTCCGGAACGGCTTCATCTCGGCCAGCTTTTGCTGCTCCTCGGCCAAGCGTGTCCGCTCGGCGGCGGTGGGCCGCCCCGGCTTGCTCGGCTTGCATCGAGCGATCTGCTCGCTGCGGGCCAGGTTCTCGGCCTCGATCACCTCGTTCTGGAGCGCGATGGCATCGAACATCTCCACCAAGTGCCCGACGTGGAGACGGTCGAGGCGGATGTGCCCGATGCGCGGCTTGAGGTGGACACGGATGTGCGACGCGTAGCCGTTGAGCGTCGTCTTGCGCCGCTTCTTGGAGGCGAACCACGAGTCGAGCCACTCCCCGACGGTGATGGTGCCACGCAGAGCCAGGCCGGCCCTCAGCCGTCGGCGAGTCCCCTCCGGCTCGGGTAGCGGTGCCTTCTCGTCGGCGATCTCCTCCAGCATGGTGGTCAGCCGCTCAGTGCTGTCCGGGTCGTCCTGGTCGACGAGAGCGAGCAGCGCGCGTATGTGGTCGAGGTCGGCCTGGGCGGCCTTGAGGCTCTCGTAGCCGGCGCGGCTGAAGGAGCGGCGGGTGCCGTCTTCGCGGGGCGGGAGTTCCTGGCGTATCGAGTAGGAGCCGTGCTTGCGGCTGCTGAGCTTGGGGCAGTTCTTGCCGAGCGGCTTGCCGGTCTTGGGGTCACGGCAGTAGCAACGGCGGTGCGTGGAGCCCTTCAAAGGCGTTCCTCCAGTGTGGTGTTGGTGTCGTCCTCGGGCGGGTCGACGTCGGCCAGTGCGGGTGGCAGGTCGGGTGGGGTGGCTCCGTTGTCGCGGAGGTCCCGGCGGAGATAGCGGAGGTGGTACTTGGCGGAGAGGGCCTGGTCGGCGTACTTGGCCCGCCTGCCTTCGGCTTCTTCCTGCTGGGCGGGGTTGGTTGCCGCTTCGGCAGTGAACCGCGCCCGTTCTTCCTCTTCGATTGCGGCCAGGGCGGTGCCGACGAGGTCGGCGTGGGCTTCGAAGTCGGGCACCAGGCCCGCGTCATGGCCGGGCACGTCCTGTTCGCCGGTGAAGCGCCGCAGGGCGTCCCAGGTGGGTACGAGGTCCTGGAACGGGAGTTCCTGGGTCTGGTCGACGTATCCGACCGGGAAGATCAGGCATGCCGGGTAGGTCTCCAGGGCGGCGGCCAGGACCATGACGTCCACCAGCGGGAGGCTGGCCCGGCGCCCGGACTCCATGTTGGCGATCACGTTGCGTGGGATGGGGTGCCCGAGCCTCTCGCACTGGTCGGCCAGATCCTGAGCGCTCCATCCCATCTCCTTCCTTCTCCGCCGGACTTCGCCGGCCACGTTGGCCTTGACCCGGTCCTCCCACTCAGGGAAGCCGTCCTCTTCATCATCAACAACGCTCTGTGTCATGTAGACACATTAGCTTGAGGATCCTGGTTGGTAGACGCCTGGAGCCGGACGTGAGGGCCACGTTCGCCGAGGGCTGTACCGAAAGGGGCGCCGTATGCGCGAAAACGCCGCAGCCGGACGAATGAACGGGATGAGCCGGGAAGATCTGCTTGCGCTTCCGGTCGCCGTTGACCTGGAGACCAGCAATCGCGCCTTGGGGCTCGGCCGGAGCAAGGGCTACGAGCTGGCGAAGCGGGGCGCATACCCGTGCAAGGTCCTGCGGCTCGGCAACGCCTACCGGGTGGTGACTGCGGATCTGCTGGATCTACTCGGTTTGGCGGCGTGAAGGGGCGGCAGCGTAGCAGGCGATTCTGCGTTGAGCTGACACAGAACCGCTGGACTGTTGGCGGGGGTGGACGTACGGTCCGTGTTCCCTCGCGATGGCCTGGTGCCCGCGAGACGGGGAGGGGCCCACGGCGGTGCAACGCCGGAGGCCCCAGCAACCCCGAACGGCCCGTCAAGAACCAACCCGGCGGCAAGGGCGTGCAAGCCCGCCACCGCCAGACGAGGAGCTGCCCTGTGGAACATGCGGGAGCCGAGCCCTATTCCGACTCCGACAAGCCCGTATGGCCGCCTGTCGCCGTCCCCGGCCAGCCGAGTGACGCCCCATCTCTGCCGTCACCGGAAGAGCCGCCCACCGTCATACCCAACCCCACCCCGGTATCCGAAGGCGAGCGGGTGCTGACGGAGCTGCGGGAGCAGATCCGTCGGTACGTCGTGCTGCCGGGTGAGGAAGCCTTCACGGCGGTAACCCTGTGGATTGCAGCGACCCATCTGCAGACGGCATGGCAGCACGCTCCGCGGCTGGCCGTCGTGGGGCCGGCCAAGCGGTGCGGCAAGTCGCGGCTCCTGGACGTGATTACCGAGAGCGTCCATGATCCGCTGATCACGGTCAACGCCTCGGCTGCGGCGGTGTTCCGGTCGATCACCGACACCCCGCCGACGCTGTTGGTTGACGAGGCCGACACGCTTTTCGGCTCCGTGAAGGTCGCGGAGAAGAACGAAGAGATGCGCGGCCTGCTCAACGCGGGACACCAGCGCAACCGCCCCACCCTCCGGGTCTCCGGCCCCAACCACGAGGTCGCGAAGTTCCCCACCTTCGTGATGGCAGCCCTCGCGGGTATCGGTGACCTGCCCGACACGATCATGGACCGGTCGATCGTCATCCGGATGCGGCGCCGCAGGCCGGGCGAGAAGGTGGCGGAGTTCCGCACCTTCTCGCCCGGCCCTCCACGCGCTGCGCGACCGGTTCGTCGCCTGGCTGGCACCGCTCCACGCCGACGCGATGGAGCTGACGCCGACCATGCCGGTAGAAGACCGCGCGGCTGATACCTGGCAGCCGCTGGTCTCCATCGCTGACCTCGCCGGAGGCCAGTGGCCCGACCTCGCCCGCGCCGCCTGCCGGGTCATGGCCAAACACGAGGCCGAGCACGACCAGGACAGCAGCAGCCTGGGCATCCGCCTCCTGGCCGACATCCGCCGCGCCTTCGCCACCGAAGGCAACCCACCCGCGCTCCGCACCAGCCGCCTCCTCGACATCCTCAACCAGGACGACGAGACGCCCTGGCCGGAGCACACCGCCAACGGCCTCACCCCTCGCGGCCTGCAGATCCTGCTCAAGGAGCACGGCATCAGCTCGGCAACCCGCCGCTTCCACGGCAACGCCCAGGCCAAGGGCTTCACCCGCCTGCAGTTCGCCGACTCTTGGGCGCGCTACTGTCCCGAGCCCACGCCGGAATCCACGACCGGCGCCTGACCCGGCACGACTCGTCGCGACTCGTCTCCACGCAGGTCAGCGCAGGGACGAGTCGGAGACCGACAACGAGTCGACTCGACATCACCGCCGCACCCGTACCTGCTCTGACCAGGCGTGCAACGAGTCGCGACGAGTCCCCCAGACCACGGCCACATCAGCCCCGCATTCTGGAGCACCACGCTTGCCTGCACCGCGCACCACCCCATCCGCTTCCCCGGTGCCGCTGGCCGCTGCGATCCGCATGGGTGTGGCGCTACTGGCTGTGGCGGCCTTCGCGCTCTCCTACGACGCCCTGCGTCAGATGGCCGCCGCCAGCCACATCCACCCGGCGCTCACCTACGCCTTCCCGCTCGTCATCGACGGGTTCATCGCCATAGGGATCGGCGCCTTGCTCACCCTGCGGGAAGCGCCTCTGTCCGCCCGCCTCTATGTCTCGGCGCTGGTCGGCATCGCGACCGCCACAAGCATCTGGGCCAACGTCCTGCATGCCATCCGCCTCAACGAGCAGGCCCGCCACACACGACTTGCCCTCGACGACATCACCGTCGGCGTCATCTCCGCCATCGCCCCACTCGCCCTGGCCGGAGCCGTTCACTTCTACCTTCTCGTCGCCCGGCGCCCGACCGCCCCCGACACCGAGGGCCACCGCCACAACAACAGCCACACACACGCCAGGGGAAACACGGCCAGCGCCACAGCACCGCTCCCCGCCACGAATGCCAAGACCGTGGATGAACCGGCAACCAAGCAAGTGGCGGAAGCCGCGCACCAGCACGGCAGGCTCGGAGGCAACCAGCCAAGCCTCTCCCTGGAAGAGGCCGTCGACATCGGCCGCACAGCCCCCCTCGGCCGGGCCAGGCGCGTCTCGCGCCGCAACATCGAAAAGGCGATCCGCGACAAGGGATTCGGCATCTCCCGCAGCCGCCTGGATGAAGTCAAGAACCTGCTGCAGGCCGAACTCGACCAGGCCGCCGCAGGTACCGGCTGAACCCCACATCCCACGTCACCCCTGCCCGCCTCTCCCGCGCATCAGCACGAGAGGGGCGGGCCCTCACCCGCACCACCGCTCGTAGGAGCCCACATGCATGACCCAAATGACGAACTCGAACTCCCCTCGTCCCAGCAGCGGACGACCACCGCCCCAGCTTCAGACGCAGCAAGTTGTGGGGTAAGGAGTCCTTACCCGGCTTCCGCCCCAGGGGAGGCGGAGGCGTCCGGCGCCGAAGGGACGCCGGAGTCGGCCGGCCCGGGGGAGCCGACCGAGGGAGAGGCCAGCCAGTCGTCGCCGAGCGCGCCACCAGAGTCTGCCCCGCGTCGCCGTCTGCGTGAGCCCCAGCTGCGTGAGAAGCGTGTCCACCCCCGCTACAACGACGACGAGTTCGGCCTCGTCCAGAATGCCGCTGACCTGAGTCACATGGCGCTCGGCGGCTACGTCGCCGAGTCGTCGCTCGCTGCTGCCCGCTCCGACGACCCCACCGCAGCCGTCGCCGACTACCGCGCCGCGGTCAAGGCACTGATGGGCGCCAACCGCCAGCTCGCCATGGTCGGAAGCAACCTCAACCAGCTCGCCTGGCACCTCAACCAGGACCGCGCCTGGCCCCACCACGACACCGTCCACCGGCTCCTGGACCGCGTCGAAGCATCCGTCGCCGAGCTGGACACCGCCATCGACCGAGTGACCACGGGTCGGTGAGCCAGTGATACCGAAGATCATCCTCGGCAAGGGTCCACATGCCACGCGCCGCACGATCGGCTATCTCTTCGGCAAGGGCCGGGCCAACGCGCACACGGACCCCCACCTGGTGGCCTCCTGGAACGGCTTCGCCCCCGACCCCGGCCGCAGTCCGCACCGCGCCCCCAAAGTCGTGGCGGACCAGCTCGCCGCACAGCTCGACCAGCCCGTGAAGATGCTGGGTGAGAAGGCCCCGAAGTTCACCGTGTGGCACTGCCCCGTCCGTGCCGCGCCCGAGGACCCGATCCTGACCGACGCCCAGTGGGCGGATGTGGCGCGCCGGATTGTGGCTGCCGCCGGCATCGCGCCTGATGGGGATGAGGAGGCGTGCCGGTGGGTGGCGGTGCGCCACGCGGACGACCACATTCACATCGCCGCCACATTGGTGCGCCAGGACGGTCGGCGCCCGCGTCGTGGCTACGACCAGCGCGCTGTCCAGAAGGAGGCTCGGAAGATCGAAGTGGACTACGGGCTGAGGCGGCTCAAGCCGGGTGACGGCACGGCCGCCAAGCGCCCGACCAGCAAGGAGCACTTCAAGGCCAAGCGCCAGGGCCAGGACGCCACGGCGCGCGAGGTCCTGCGCCTGCGGGTACGCCGCGCGGTGGCAGCCGCGTCCAGCGAGGCCGAGTTCTTCGCGTTGCTGGAGGCGATGGGCGTGACCGTGCGGCCGAAGACCGGGCCCTCCGGCGACGTGCTCGGCTTCAGCGTCGCGCTTCCCGGCGACGTCAACAAGGACGGCGAGCCGGTGTGGTTCTCCGGCTCCACCCTGGCTGGCGACCTCTCCCTGCCCAAGATCCGCCAACGCCTCACCGACACCCGCCCCGAGCCGATCGCTGTGCGGCCGGGCGATCCGTGGCACCAGGCCACAGCCGCCACTGAGCGCATCCCCGGCCACCTCACCCGCGGTGACGACCATGTGGCCCAGGGACAGCTGGTCGCGCTCGGCGCGGTCTTGGACCTTCTGCCGGTCACCGCCCCGTCTGCGGCGAAGGCCGAACTGCGGCAGGCCGCAGCTGCCTTCGAGCGTGCCACCCGCTCCCGCATCACCGGCGATCGCGACAGCGCACGCGTCCTGCGCCGCAGCGTCCAAGCCATCTGGCGTGATCCCGGTACGGCGGGCGACGGGTCGGGGGCGGCGATACTGTTGGACTCCGCGCTCACCGCGGTGGCCTTCGCGATGCACTGGCACCGCAGGCATCAGCACGCTCAGCAGGAGGCGGCAGCCCAGCAGGCCCTCGTCCACCTCCAGGCCGCATACGGACCGGTCACCGAACCCTTACTCGGCAACCTCGCCCGCCGCGCTCCCGGCCAGCAGACCAAGCACCGCTACGCCCACCACCTCCGGCAGGCCATCCCCGAGCACGCCGAGCGCATCGTGCAGGACCGGGCCTGGGATGCACTCACCACCGTGCTTGCCGAAGCAGAGGCGAGTGGCCACAACGCGGCCACGGTCCTCGATCAGGCGCTCAGCCAGCGCTCCCTGGACGACGCCCGTCACCCCGCCCGCGCGCTGACCTGGCGCATTCAGCGCCTCGGCCAGCGCCACACCCCTGGCCCTCGAGCACAGGCCGCCGTGGCCCGCAGCACCGCGCTACAGCCCGTCGCGTCGGCCTCCGCAGCAGCCGCTCTCCCTACCTCGCAGCGCTCACCGGCCCGACGGCGCTGATCCGGGCCGTGAGTCCTTCAGCCGAGCGAGGTGGTGCCGTACGCCGTCAGCCAGTTCGGCGTAGAACGGCACGCGTGCGGCTGCCTGGAGGATTTCCGTGCAGGCGGTCAGTTCACCGATCCGGCCGGCCGGGGTGTCCAGTACATGAGCGAACTCCTTGCGGATGCGCTCGGCGACGTCCGGCACCGGCAGGGAGTGCAGGTAGAGGTTCGCGGCGTCGTAGCCGAGGGGCGCCGTGCCCCAGCCCTCCCAGTCCAGAAGGGTCAGGGCAGGGCCGGTGAGGTTGGCCCAGTGGAGGTCGCCGTGGGCCGTGGTCCAGGTGATCTCGCCAGGGGTGGCGCCGGTGAACTCCGGTACGCGACGGCGGATGTACTGCTCGCGCACCGCCTGACGGTCCGTGCGAACAAGCGCGATGTGTGTCAGCGCCTGGTGGAGCTCTTGCCACCAGGCGTCCGGGAGATCTGCGTGGTGGTGGAGTACCGGGCCCTTGGCCGCGGGCGGCGCCGCGACGAACTCGTAGTGCTCCGCCCGGTAGTCCCAGCCGTCTGCCGACCAGTCGTACAGGCCGAGCAGCCGGGGCCGGGGCACCGCCGGTGGCATGGACCGTTCAGCCTCCCGGGGGCCTTCCCACAACTTCCCGCCGCTCTTCTCCTGGGGGTCACTCACCAGTCGCAGCCATGCAGCACCCGTGGGCGTGTGAACGGCCCCGGAGAGCGTCCTGCCCGCATATCCCCATACTTCTCCGCCCGTGGTGTCGGCGAGGCCCAGCAGGGCACACACGTGGCCGCGGGCGGAGAGCATGCGGTCCCTGACGGCAGGCTCAGGGGCAGTGAACATCGTCGGCTACCTTCTCCGGCTGACAGCGGCGACACCGGCCTCGACCAGCTCGGAGACAAGGGCTGCGACGTGGCCGACGGGGAGCCCCGAGATTACCGACAGTTCGCCCAGGGTTGCGGTGGTTCTGTCAAGGAGGAGCTTGATCACGGCGAGGACCGGCCTGCTGAACGTCCACTCCTGACCGCCGGCGCTGAACACGACGTGGCCGACCTCGTCCACGCCGTACCAGGCTCCGGCAGCGGTGAGCCGGACGGACAGGCTCCCGTCCGCGGGGATGCCGTCCACGAACGGCAGTGACGGCATCGGCCGGCCAGGGTCCGTGCTCCCCCGTGCGTTGATGAACTCCTCGATCACCCCCTCGTGCAGGGCGTCGCCGAACTCCTTGCGCAAGGCTTGGAGATACGTGGTCCGCTCGTCCGGCGGGGCGAAGTACGGCAGGTTCGCGCGGACGGTGTTCGAGACCCGCAGGTGGTCCGCGAGCCAGGACAGGAGGTCCGCTCCGGTGGTGGGCTTGAGGCCGCAGGTCAGGTGGAGGGACCGGCCTTCGGTGGCGGCGACGGCGTGCCACCACCCGCGGGGCAGATAGAGCATGTCGCCGGCCTTGAGCACGATTTCTGCGACCGGGTTCCCGGTTGGTGGCTCGGGTGCCTCGGTGTCGACGCGCAGCGGGTCGACTCGGGTGGCGCCGTAGAGCTTCCACCGCTTGGCGCCTTCGAGTTGGAGGACCACCACATCGTGGTCGTCCCAGTGCACTCCGAAGCCTTCCTTCGGAGTCCATGAGGCGTAGAGGTTGACCTGCACATCGGTGCGGAAGTGCCGCTCCAGTGCGGTCGCGAGGTCTTCCACGCCGGGGTGCAGTGCGTCCACGGCGTCTAGGACGAGCGAGGCGCCGTCCTTGAGCTGGTGGTGCAGGTTGGCGGGCTCGATCCGGTGCCAGACCGTGTGGCGCTTGGACACCACGGGGTGGGCGTAGCGGTGTTGCGGGATCTGGTTGCCGTCGTTGAAGAGCCGCAGCCGTGGGGGTTCGAGGCGGTGCCGGGCGATGATCTGGTTGAGGTCGTCCCAGGTGAACAGGTCCGAGAAGTCGCCGACGTGCGGCCAGAGGCGATAGGTGCGGCCGAACGCCTCGGCGGGGAAGTCCCCGCCGAGGCTCCGGACCGCCGAGGAGATGGCGGTCATCTACGGCTCCGATCAGTCGTTGCCGTCGCCCTTGCCGGTGCCGCCGCCGTCGCTCAGCCGGTCCTGGCTGCGGGCGGCCTGCACGGAACGCTTCGAGACGATCAGGTCGTTCATCACATGTTCCTTTCTCTCCGGTTCTCCCACCGGGGTTCCGGCGGGAAATCTGTGGGCGCCTAGACGGGCGGCGCCGGGTCGGTGTCGGGTACGGAGACCGGGGCTGTCAGGGTGTGGTCCGCGTCCTGCTGCACGGTCAGGGTCAGGAGCGTGAGGGTGGCCGACGCACCCAGCAGCCACAGACGCCCCAGCCAGATGTCCAGCCGCGGCTCCCCGCTTCGGTGGCGGCCCCTGGCTCCGTGCTCGGACCGCGTCACTTCACGCCCCCTGTTCGTGGTGGATCTGGCGGAGCAGCTGCTGAACGGACCGGGCCAGCGACTGAAGGCGACGGGCGGCCGACACCAGCCCATCGCCAGGCCCGGACCGCAGCTGGATCTGGGCGTTGTCGATCTGGGCGTGTTCCCGGTACCAGGCGACCTCGCCCGGCCGGTGCTCTTGGACGTGCTCCTTGGCCTGTCTGATCAGCGGGCCGAGATGGCCCTTGAGGGTGTCGATCAGCCGGAGGACTTCGTCATACGGGGGGAGGATGATGGTGGAGCGCAGAGCTGCGGCAATGTCCGCCTGGATCTGGTCGATGCCGTCGGTGCCCGCCGGGCGCAACTGACCCGGCAGCGGCTGCTGATCGGCACGGGTGGCATCCATGGTGCAACTCCTCGAAGACGGTGGTGGTCGTCACCGCCGCCAGGGGCGAGGAAAGGCCGGCCGTACGCGGCCCCTGGCGGCTGAGTACGAGTCAACCGCCGGAGCAACAGGCAGATCCGCAACCAGGTTGCGAGGTAGTAATCCCTTTGCGGGTGGGTCAGTTGACGGCCATGCCCGCGCGGGCGGCGAACGCCCGGACGCCCGGGAGGGTCCGGTCATGCCGGAGCAGACCGCCGGCGAGGCTCTTGACCGACCCGCGCCGGATCTCCTGTGGTGCGGCCCGTTCGGCCGCCAGCAGAGCCCGGTAGCACTGCTCGGGCTTGCCCCACTGGTCGAAGCAACGGGCCACGTCAGTGAAGAAGCGCCCCTGCCGTTCGGCGGTCGGCAGGGCCGCGGGGTTGATGGTCCGGGCGAGGTCGATCGCCTGCCCGGCGTCACCGAGCAGGTAGTGGACGGAAAGCTGGTGCAGCAGCACTTGCTGGGTACCGGTGTCCGTGCGGGCCTCGGGGCTCGTCCGGCCGGCTTCCGCCGTCTCGGTGGCCTCACCGATCAGTGCGTGTGCGGTGGCCCGGTCGCCCCTCTTCGCTGCCGTGTACGCGGCAGTGGCCAGCAGCGAGCCGTGCGCGGCCAGCCGGGCTACCTCGGGGGTACGGCGGTCCGCGCGAACGTCCTGGGCGGCCCTGACGGCGATGTCGGTGGCGCGTGCGAGATGGCCTTGGCGACGCCACGCGCTGGAGACCATCCGGTGCGCCTCGGCGATCGTCAGGGCGTCCCCGCCGATCCGCGCAGAGGTCAGCGCACGGTCCGCGGTGATCGCCACCAGGCCATCCTCGCCGAGCTTGATGCACAACCGCGTGGCGATGTTGTAGAGGTCGGCCACCGCGGTGGCCGACCTCTCCGCCGGCTCCAGGGCTTGAGCCTGGGCGATCCGGCCAGGCAGGTTACGGGCCAGCGTGTCGTACCGGGCGGCTCGGAATTCCTGCCGGGACGCCTTCACTTCGGCAGCGACGCCGGCCGGTGACACCTCACCACGCTTCGGCACGGTGGCAATGCCGTAGAGCAGGTGGTCTTCCAGGGGCGCGAGAGTGCTGGCCTCGGCCGGAGAGGCACTGGCCAGCGGGGACGTGAAGACCACCGCCGCAGCGGCCAGAAGTTCGCGGCGTCGCACGGGGTCGTCCCCCTCCTCTGGACCAAGATTGCGCACAACCCTAGCCGAGGTGGACCGACGCCGGGTCGATACCGGCGCTGGCCCAGACGGCGCGACAGCGAGAAGTTCGGCCAGAGGAATATCCAAGGCATCGGCGATCTGACGCAGTGCATCCAGGCTGTTGACCGGGATGACATCCCGCTCGACCTGAGACACCCAACTCTCCGACCGGTCGATCATCGCAGCCAGGTCCCGCTGCGGCCATCCCTTGCGCCTGCGCGCCTTGGCGATCGTCTTACCGAGTGTCAGTTCGCTCCCCGCCACTGGGCACGCCCCCCGAAGTCCCGTATTCGCATCGAGTGAGCATGCAACGGTACTGGCGGAAGAGGCCCGGCTGTAGAGGGCAAGGCAGAGGGCCAACTCTTGGATGACTCCGCCGTCCACAGCCGTCGAGGGCTTTTGCCGAACCGGCAATCCGCCGCGGCCAAGACGCGCGCACTTCCACGAGGTCGACGCCACGAGGGCCAGAAAGCCCGGACCATGTCGGGGCTTCCGCGACCCATAGCGCGTACGCGTCAACGCGCCGGATGAGAGTCAGTGGTCCACATCGCGAATGCCGACGCTCCGGTCCACGCGGCCGCATACGCAGGGACGCAGATCCTCGACGAGGCCGGGTTCACCGAAAAGCCCCCCGTGGTCCGGCTCAGGCGGAGGGGGCCAGTGAGTGCCGGTGACTTCCAAGGGTTCGCCTGCGGTGCCGGGCGGCCGAGGCGCACGTACCGCTCCCGCATAGACCTGCACTACCTTGCACCGCACTAGCTTGCAGTGCACGACTCATGCTGTGTAAGGTACTGGCCATGGAGGAAAGATCCACCCCACGCGCCCAGTGGCTACGAGGGGTGCTGGACATGTGCCTGTTGGCCTTGATGGCGGAGGGTCCGGTCTACGGGTACGAGATGACCGTCCGGCTCGCCAAGGCCGGGCTCGACGTCGCGGACGGCTCGATCTACCCGGCGCTGGCGCGTCTGCGTAAACGCGAGCTGGTCGAGATCGAACGCCGCAGCGGGGACGGGGGTCCCACCCGTACCTACTACAGGCCCAGCGAAGCGGGCATGCAGATGCTCCGGTCGTGGAGCCGCGACTGGAGCGAATTCGCCACGAGCATCGGCTCCATCATCAGCCAGACCACTCGGGAGGAATCATGACGCTGACGGTCGAGGACGCAATACACCAGGCCATGGAGACATGGCGCCGCCTCGGACTGGAACAGGAGGCGACCGATGAGATGGCCGAAGAGCTGGCAGCCGACCTGACCGCCGCCGCCTTCGACGGCCGGTCGGTCACCGACTACATCGGCGGTGACATCGACGCGCTGGCCACCTCCTGGGCGGTCGAACGCGGTCTGCTGCCTTCGCGCCCCTACCTGAAGGAGACCGCCGTCGCGGCGGCCAAGGGCGCCGCCATACCTGCCGTTGTCGCCGTCATCCTCTGGTTGGCAGGAACACCCGGTGGCCTCTTGGACCGCAGCAGTGAATCAATGACCACGCAGCTGAGCGGGCCGCCGGTGGTGGAGGTGCACAACTACCCCAATCCCGGCGTTCCTTTGATGTGGGTGGGCTGGGCCGTGTGCCTGGTTGCCGCCTTCTTCCTGATCCGGCGCGCCGTGGCCGCGAAACTCCAGCGCCAACACGACCCCGCACACGAAGAGACCTTGCGGGCCATAACCAAGGCCCTTCCCCTCATTCTCCTGGCAGCGGCCCTGACAGCCACCGCGCTCAACTTCGTGGGTGCTTACGCGTTTGACTATTTCCAGGGCATCGTCAACGTCTTGGTCGGGCCGTTCGCCATGGTCGGCGTCGTCGCGGCCGGTACCGCCTGGGTCCGGGACCGCACCTGCCCGCCCCTGAACGCGTCCCGGTTGAAGTACCGGACGTCGGCCACCTAGCCGCGGCCCCCCACGGCCGAAGGGTGCGGTCGCGCGATCGGAAGAGCCCGGCACCCTGGTCGAAGAGCGTTTCATCCCGATCTTGAGAGATGCGCGTCGAACGGCGGTCCCGATGGAGTGGTCGCGGGGCGCTCGGCGCATACGGGCCGGGGCCTCCTGAACAGCTCGTTGGTGTCGAATCACCGAGCAGCAGGAGGCCCCGGCTCCGTAGTGCTCCATGTTTATGGAAGGGCAGTCCAGTTCGGTCGCCCTGAAAAGTGACTGCCTGGCTCGCCGGTTCGGAAACACCACCGGCAACGGCTCCCGGCAGCCGCCTTTCCGACGGATAGGCCGGACGCGGAGTGGGCGGCGCTCCGGCCGCTACTGCCGGTGCCGAGCTGGATGCGGGGCCGGGGCGGACAGCCGGAGGTGTACGGCTACCGGGCGATGCTCGATGCGATCGCTACCTGATGGACAACGGCATATTGAGCGCTTGCACCAGCAATCCCACCTCGGGTACCCGTGTGGCCCCCTACTCCCACCTGCCCGCGAGGGAACCCTGGCGTCGACAGTGGCCTCCTGACCAGGCTCGTGCCCTCCGCGTGCCCCAACGGGCGGTAAACCACGGTCAACACGGGTCCCCACTGGCCCTCTCCACCCTGCCGCGCAGCCCACTTTCACGCAGGTCGGACCCGCAATGAGGCATGTACGCCCCGTTGATTCCCAAGCTCAGGGCACAGGATAGGTCCGCGTCGCGTGGCCAAAGCCGCTTGGCAACCAGTCATTACGGGGGTGGCAGAGGGTTCCGGAGGCACACGAAGCAATCGCCGGACTGGGGCTGAGGAAGGTGGGATGGTGATCCGACTTCACCAGCTCTCGTCTCACGGGACTTGGGTGAGGAGCCGGGCATTCGACAGGAGAGGACGACAGGCCGTGACGGAACAGCGCTGCGATCGCTGTGATCTCATCATCGGGGCGGGGTGCGCCTGCCCGTCCGAGGGTGTGGCTCCTCGCATTGTTGGCGGCCAAGCACCGAAACAGGCCAGCCGCCACGGGCAGCTGCCCCACGCCATCATCGTGTCGCCCGCGGGGAACGCTCACCTGCCCGGCTGCAACCACCTCTCCGACAGCGAAATCGCTGGGCCGAAGTTCGGCTGGGTGGCCGGCCCCGATCCAGATGCCTGGTCCCGCATATCGGAGTCGCAGCCGCTGCGAGCCACCGAGGGCAACACCGGGCGAGTGGCGACCCGTCGCTGCCTGACTTGCGATACCTACGCGTAAGGAGCTGCGCCGAATGCCTGGTCAGCCGTCCGCCATGCGTGAGCGATGCGTGAGCGGACGGCGTGACACAGGCCGGTCCGGCGCTGGACCTGGCGTCAGCCGTAGGTGCTGTGACCAGGGAGAACTGGACTCCGGTGGACTACCTGAGACCGTCGGTCCCCAGTTCGTCGGGACTTTTAATCCATTGGTTCAGGGTTCGAGCCCCTGATGGCCCACCAGATGTGGACGGGAAGACCCGTCCGACCAGCAGTGCAGAGCCTTGAGAAGGGCCCGGACCGTGGACGGTCCGGGCCCTTGGCGCTGGTGGGGGCGGTGTCGGCACGGGAGCGTCGTCGGGTGGCCGCGTCGCACGGCCGCAACGGCTCTCAAGTCCCGCTGACGGGGGCGATCTTGGCGGGTGTGGCGGTCGTACCCCCTGTGGCCGCCGTACGGGGCGGGCAGCGGCGGTGTGCGGCGCCGTGACCCGTCCGGCCCCCGAGGACTCGCCGCGCCGCCCCGTACCGGGAACCCTTGGGACGTCGAGGCGGCCCACACGACGGTGCGCGTACGGACGGGCAGGAGCGGGAAGAGGCCGGTGCGGATGCTGCAGGGCGGCGGGTCCCCCACGGGCGACGAGGAGCGGCTGGCCCGCCGCGCCCGGATGTCCCCGTGGGGGCAGCGCCTGGCACGCTGGCTCCCCGTCCTCCTGATCGTCGGCGGCCTCGCCTTCGACATGAGCACGCCGCCCAGCTACACCGCGGCGCCTTTCTTCTCCGCCGCCCCGCTGGTCGCGGCGCCGCTCTCCACCCTGCGCGGCACCGCCCTGGCGGCCATGGGCGCCATGGCCGGCGAGATCTGGGTCGTCTCCTATCGCAGCGCCGCCCTGGACTACCACGAGTCGGTGACGGAGATCGTCACGGTCTTCGTCGTCGCCCTGCTGGCGCTCGGCATCAACCGGGTCGTACGGATGAGCGACGCCCGGCTGGCATCCGTACGGGATGTCTCGGAGGCCGCCCAGCGCGCCGTACTGCCCACACCGCCCGACCGGCTCGCCGGGCTGGCGATCGCCGCCCGCTACGTGGGCGCGCGGGCGGACGCCCGGATCGGCGGCGACCTCTACGCGGTGCAGGACACCCCGCACGGCGTACGCCTGATCGTCGGCGACGTACGCGGCAAGGGCCTGGAGGCGGTGGAGGCCGCGGTGATCGTCATCGGCGCGTTCCGGGAGGCGGCCGAGCAGGAGGCCACCTTGGAGGCGGTGGCGGGCCGGCTGGAGCGGGCGCTGCAACGGGAGCGCGGGCGGCGCGAGGGGCCCGACCGGCACGAGGGCTTCACCACCGCCGTACTGGCCGAGATCCCCGCCAACGGACAGTCCGTACTGCGCGTCCTCAACCGCGGCCATCCCGCCCCGTTGATACTCACCCCGGACGGCGGACTACGTGAGCTCGCCCCCGCCTCGCCGGCGCTGCCCCTGGGGATGAGCGAGGTGGCGAACTGGCCGGACCGGCCGGACGAGACCTTCTTCCCGGCCGGCTCCCTGCTGCTCTTCTTCACCGACGGGGTGACCGAGGCCCGGAACCTGATCGGCCGCTTCTACGACCCGTCGATCAGGCTGCGCGGCCGCCACTTCCAGGGACCGGGCGACCTCTTGGACACGCTCATCGAGGACGTCGCACGGCATACGGGCGGGGCGCCGGCCGACGACATGGCCCTGCTGGCGGTGCAGCGGCCGATGGGGAAGTAGGGGCCGGCCGGCCCTCAGAGCCTGCCGGGCGGGTTCTTACGGGCGTGGAGCCGCTCAGCTCCCCGTCGTCCGCGCTGCCCCGGCCGCTTCCTCCGCACCCCGCAGCCGGTGCAGGCTCTGCCCGTGCGGGCCGGTGAGCGCGACGGGGCGCCCGTCCAGCGCGAGGGTGAGCAGCAGCTCGTCCTCGGGGTGCGGCAAGGGGGGCGCCGGCGCGGTGATCCACGGCAGGACGGAGTGGTGCTCGTTGGAGATCCAGTGCCCGCCGCCGGCCCGCCCCTCCAGCAGCGACCGTACGAGCTGTGCGAACTCCTCGCGGCGGGCGGGCGGGAGATAGGTCAGCACGGCGCTGTGGAAGATGACCAGCGTCGCCTCGGGCGGCGCCTCGGCGGCGAGCGCGGGCAGCTCGTCGATCAGATCGCCGCGCACGATCCGCGGCCGCGGCGCCGCCCGGACGGCCTCGACGGCCGCCGACAGCCGCGCCGCGCGCTCCTCGTCGCCCGGCCATACGAGCGCCCGCAGCCAGCGCAGATCGTCCGGTACGGCGACCGGGTCGAGCGGGTTGAGGTCGATACCGGCACGCCAGGCGATCTCGGGCAGCCGGTCGGGCAGCCGCTCGGCCGGCCACTCCGTACGGCACCCGAACACCACCGGGCTCCCCGGCGCCCCCACCTCGACCGCCCCGGCACCATGGGCGCCGCCCTCGTCCCCGTACCCCTGCTGATACCGGTACCGATAGCGGTCGGGGTGCAGACACAGCCCCGCCGACGCGCCGACCTCCAGCAGCGCCAGCGGCTGCGGCAGACGGGCGAGCAGCGGCAGCAGGGTGGCGCAGCGGGCCGGTTCGTTGGTCTGGGTGGCGCGCTGCATGATCACCGCGCGCACCTTGTCCCAGTGCCGGATCGTCCACTCGCGCCAGCGCCCGTAGGCCGCCGCGCCGTGCGGGCCCTGCTCCGCGTGCGGGCCGTCGAGATACCGGACGGCGGCGAGCAGGAGGTTCGGCTGCCGCTTGTCGCCGGCGGGCAGCGACCCCGACAGCAGATCGCAGAACTCCGGGTCCTGGCTGATCCGCGCGCTCAACTCCTCATGGGCGTCGGACCGCCCGCGCGCCTCCCGCCAGGAGAAGTCCCGGTACCGCTCCGCCACTCCCCGCGTACCGGCACCGCTGTCGATGCGCTCGTCGCTCGTGGTGTAGGGGGTGCGCGCGAGGTGTCCGGTGTTCGTGGCGCTCTCGGAGTGTCCGGCGTTCCCGACGTTGACGACCATGATCCGACGTTACTGCTCTCACGCTCCGTAACTGGGGGGCACCCCTCCGCATAACGACTGACGCACAATCAACGAGAGATCGTTTAGGAGTGCGCGGTCAACTCGCCCTGGTTTGCGACCTTGGCGGAGGAAAAAGTCCATGCCAAAGCTTGTGCGGAGCACATATGGATTCGCGGGAAGGCTTGGAAAACGGCTGCGATCTCTATTACTGTCCGATAACGCAGCGCGGTCGTCCCAGCCGTCGCAAGAGGCGGCACCGCGCGCCGACGCCGAATCCCGCACGCGCACTTCACGCACCTCCAGCGCTTCGAACTGCACCAAGGGAACCGGGGAACCACCTCCTTGGGGTGAATCGGACGCCCCCTCGCCAGAGGGCGCCCGTAGGAGACCTTCCTGCTCCGAACCCGTCAGCTAACCCGGTAGGCGAGAAGGAAGGAAAGGAGTGCGCCCCCGTGGCGTCCAACAGGCCTGCCCCCGAGGCTTCGTCCCCGTACGAGCTCGATGACCGAGGAGCCTTCCCGGGCCCCGGTGCGGACAACAACAGCGACGGGCCGTGGGAGGAATGGAATCCCGGCGAGGACTCGCTCCGCCCCGTCCGCGGTAAGCACCGGGTGGCCAGGCAGCGTGGCGGCGGACTCGCCCGCAGCGGCACGGTCCTGGGCGTCGGCGTCATCGCGGCGGTCGGCGCGGGCGGCATGGCCGCGGCCGAGAACCGCCCGCCGGTCCCGATCTCGATGCCCGACATCGGCGGCATGGCCGACGACATCTCCGACAAGCTGCCGGACGCCAAGTCCCTGCCCGGCATCGGCGACCTCATATCCGACTCGGACGCGAACGAGGGCGCCGACTCCGCCGCCTCGGCGAACGCCGCTTCCGCGGCCGACTCCCCGGGCCCGCTGAGCCGGACCACGCAGACGGGTACGGACGCCGGCGAGGCGCTGCGCAGCCGCATCCTCCAGCAGGCCGACGCACAGCAGGGCGCCGCCGAGCAGGAGGCCCGCGAGGCCGCCGAACAGGCCGCGATCCAGCAGGCCGCGAAAGAGGCGGCCACCCAGCAGAAGGCGGCCGAGAAGGCCGCGGCCGCCAAGGAGGCGGCAGAGCTGGAGGCCAAGCGCAAGGCGGAGGAAGCGGCCCGTCAGAAGGCGGAGGCGGAACGCCTGGCCAAACTCGCCAAGAGCTTCATCGCCCCGGTCTCCTCCTACACCCTCACCGCCAGCTTCGGCCAGGCCGGCGACCGCTGGGCCGCGGACCACACCGGGCAGGACTTCGCCGCCCCAACGGGCACTCCCGTCAAGGCAGTTCACTCCGGCACCATCACCCAGGCCGGCTGGGCGGGCTCGTACGGCTACCGCATCGTCCTCACCCTCGACGACGGCACCGAGCTCTGGTTCTGCCATCTGTCCTCGATGGTGAAGACCTCCGGCAAGGTCGACACCGGCGATGTCATCGGCCGCGTAGGTGCCACCGGCAACGTCACCGGCCCCCACCTCCACCTGGAGGTACGCCCGGGCGCCGGTGACCCGATAGACCCGATGCCGTGGCTGCGCGACCACGGCGTCAACGTCTGACGCATCCGACACCGGTTGCCGTTGGGTTGCTGATGGAGGGGAGGGGGAATATCCCCCCTCTCCTCAACGCTGCAACCACGTATGACCGCGACACCGCACACCCCCCATGCCCCCAAGGCCCTCGGCTCGCTCTCCGTCTCGCCCCTCTCCCTCGGCGGCAACGTCTTCGGCTGGACCGCCGACGAGAACGAGTCCTTCGCCGTCCTCGACGCGTATGTGGCGGGCGGTGGCAACTTCATCGACACCGCGGACGTCTACTCCGCCTGGGTGCCGGGCAACAAGGGCGGCGAATCCGAAACCGTCATCGGCAACTGGCTGGCCTCCCGCGGCAATCGCTCCGATGTCGTCATCGCTACCAAGGTCGGCGCGCACCCCGACTACAAAGGGCTGTCCGCCGGCACGATCAAGGCCGCGGTCGACGAGTCCCTCACCCGTCTCCGCACCGACTACATCGACCTCTACTACACCCACTACGACGACGAATCGGTCGAGGTCTCGGAGTTCCTCACCGCCCTCAACGACCTCGTCCAGGCCGGCAAGGTCCGTGAGATCGCGGCCTCCAACATCTCCGCGAAGCGCCTGGAGGAGTCCCTGGCCTTCTCCGCCCGCGAGGGCCTGGCCCGCTACGTCGCCCTCCAGCCGCACTACAACCTGGTCTCCCGCGACACCTACGAGGGCGAACTCGCCGATGTCGCCGCCCGCAACGGCGTGGCGGCCGTCCCGTACTTCGCCCTCGCTTCCGGCTTCCTGACCGGCAAGTACCGCCCGGGCACCACGGTCGACAGCGCCCGCTCCGAGGGCGCCGCCAAGCACGTGACAACCGACCGCGGCCTCCGCGTCCTCAAGGCCCTCGACACCGTCGCCGCCGCCCACGAAGCCGAGGTCGCCACCGTCGCCCTCGCCTGGCTCGCCGCTCAGCCCACCGTCGCGGCCCCCATCGCCAGCGCCCGCACGGTCTCCCAGCTCCCGGCCCTCCTCGCGCTCGCCGACCTGCCCCTCACCGAAGCCGAACTCAAGCTGCTGACCGAGGCTTCGGCCTGACGCAGACGGGATACGGGGGCGGGGCGGGGCGGGGCGGGTCCGGACGATGTGGCTCCGGACCTGCCCCCGCCCCGCCCCGCCCCGTACGCGTACAAGCCCTCCGTGACCGGACCAGGCCTACGCCCGACGACGATCAACCGCCACCCACGACGCGAGCGCAACCCCACCCGCCACCGCGAACACCGAAGGCCAGGCCCCGATCTTCTTCGCCAACGGATGCGACCCGGCAAACGCCGCCACATAGGCCCCACTCAACGCAGCCGCTGTCGCATTCCCGGCCTTCTGCTGCCACCCCCGCGCCGCCACGGCCCCCGCCGCCGCCAACGCCACACCCCCGAGCGGCCTCTTCTTGGTCCACCGGGCAACGGCGTAGCCGCCTACGATCCCACCCGCGGCCACAGCTGCCGTCGGAAACCCAGCCATCACCAGAACCTCCTCATCAGCGGACAAGTCCTCCCGACCCTACGCCGCAGGTCGGGCAAGATTTCGAGGCCTTCGGCTTGGCGGCAAGCGTGATGACACTGCGGTCCGTTACCACAGGCCCGCACCTCGTACGGCACGGAGAAACTGCAGCCAGGCATCCCCCGAAAAGGTGATCACGGGGCGGGTGGGGTTCTTCGAGTCACGGACGGCGATTTTTTCCGCCCGGAACGCTGTTTCGACGCACTCGGTCGTGCTGGCGCCGCTGTATGACGACTTGAACCAGGTGTCCGCAGCAGCTGCTATGGGCACTTCCTGCATCACAGCTCCTTGTATATGTGTTCAATTAGGACTGAAGAAGCGGCCATGTCCAACGCTTGGGCGCGGAGATAGTCAAAGGCAAGCCGGTACCGCTCCAGCTCCTCTTCCTTCTCCATGAAGATCGAACCAACGTGGATGTCTACGTACACCACATCGAGCGAGGGCTCGGCACCGCCGAGGATCACGAAGCTTCCCATGGCGGCTGAATGTGCTCCCTTGGCAAAAGGCAGCACCTGCAGGGTGATCTCGGACGACTCGTTGGCTCGCAGCAGATGCCTCAACTGCTCACGCATGACCTCACGCGACCCGACAACCCTCCGGATCACGGACTCATCGATGATGGCCCAGATGTGCGGGGGCTTGGCTCGGTCGAGGATTTCCTGCCTCTTCATGCGGATGTCCACAAGGCGCTCGACTTTGTCTGGCGGGAGCCGCATCTCCGACGCGTGTTGTACGGCCTCGGTGTAGCTACGGGTCTGCAGGAGGCCAGGAACGTACAGGCAGGCGAAGTGGTCCTCCCGTACCGCCTCGTCCTCCAATGTGAGGAGCAGATTCATGCTCTCAGGAATAGAGTCTGCGAAAGAGCTCCACCAGCCTTGCCGCTTCGCATCTCTCGCCAGAGCGACAATGACTGTGTGTTCGGCCTCACTTGCTCCGTACTCGCGGCACAGTGCATCGACAACAGGCCACTTCACCGGACCTTCCTGAGTCTCATAGCGACTGACCGTGGCCTTCGAGACATCGACGAGCCGCCCTGCCTCTTCCAGTGTCATCCCCTTGCGGGCGCGCAGTTTGCGCAGCATCGCGCCAAGCTGACGCCGACGCGTGGTTGCCCTGGCTGCCATGGTGCGACTCCCCTCTTTGCTGGCCTTCCGGCTGGCCAGCACCAACAAGGCTATGACTGCACGAAGTTGACGTACTAGCAGATTCACCCGATGGAGTTCTGTGAGAAGTTACATGGAGAGACTTCTCGCTGTCATACTCGTAAGCGAAGCGCTACGCAGCGCAGCCGTACGGATGCGACAGGCGCAGTGCTGCCCTGGCGCGGGAGGGAGTGCGGCTATGTCCAGCCGCGAGATCACCGAACCCCGACTCCGTTGCGTACTGTCATTCGAGGCAGTCCCGACTCAAATCGCAGAACTGCGGAAGGCCGTGAGAACTCAGTTGACGGTCTGGGAGTCGTCGGCCTTACCGATGAAGTCCAGCTGGCGTTCACCGAACTCGTCAGCAACGTCATCCGGCATGTGGGAGAGGGAGCCGCAGCTACTCTCGTGATGGATTCCGAAGGCGAACGTCTACGCATCGAGTTGCACGACAAGAGCTTTGCTGTGCCCATCACGTCGAGCCCAGAGCGCGAAGCTGTGTGCAGCCGGGGCCTGCACCTGCTAGCGGCCATGATTACCGACTGGGGAACGGCCATCACCGCGACAGGCAAAGCGGTCTGGTGCGAGTTTTCGGTGGAGGCGGCTCAGCCGTGCCGCCGCATCCGCCGTGGTGGGGCCATCTTGGAAAGTCACAGCCGCCAGGCCGGAGTCCCGGTGATGGCGCTTCCCGGCGGTGCTCCTGTGCTGCAGGACGCTGTGACAAACCTGATTGCAGATCTGCTCCATTGGCTCACGGCACAGGGCGGGGACCCTGACGACTTCCTGGACCGCGCCCAGATGCATTACGAGGCTGAGCCGGAAGCTGCTTGATGGCGGCTTCAGCCAGCGGCGGCATATACGGACGGTTGGCCGCACCGTGCTCCGCGATCTCGGCGCGCAGAGCCTTGGGTGTACGCCATGATTCGCCGAGGCGGTTTCTGTGGCACATGCGATGGCAGTTGGAACACAGGAATGCAAGGTCTTCGAGTTCGGTCTCGCGAGGCCCTGAAGCATGGAGGGGCAGCACATGGTGCACTTCGATGTAGTCCATGCCGAGGTCACCGTAGAAGCGCCCGAAGTGGAAGTCGCAGACTTCGCACTGAAGGGGCTGTCCGATGCGGCGCGCTGCGTCGATCTTACGGCGGCGGAGCCTGGGGTTCCGCTCGCGGGCGATGGTCCACCGCGCAAGGAGGCGGCCTTCGAGTGCGGCGGCACCGTCCTCCCCTACTTCGTCCGGCTGCTCGGGGATTCGGGCGAGTTCCCCGGAGCCAATCCCGGCCTCGATGGCCTTCGCGGCCTTGAGCATGGTGGCAGGGTTGGCGGTGAACCGGGCAATCATCTCCCGGTCGAGGCGGCCGCACCTCGTGGCCTTCCCCTGGTAGGCGGGGTGGTTTGTGGCCAGGTCGGTAGCCTTACGGCTCACGCTGCCGGTAGACCGGAACTTCGGGATACCGCGAGCCGCGTCGCCGTGAAGCGGAAGCGAGCGCAGCAGGTTAGACAGCTCATTGACGCGTCTATCTCCTTCCCGGAGCTCTCGCCAGCCGTTCTCGACGACCAGGGCGCACGCCAGCAGCAACTCATCCCACATCCACGCTGGGCTCCGCATAGGCAATATCGTATGCGTGTTCGCTGTGGTGTGTGGAGTGATCTGAGCAAGGTGGAGTGTGCCGCACACTTGGGGGAGACGAATTGTCAGTGGGGTCTGTCACCCTCTGTAAGGGCGGATCGCGAAGAGTGTCCGCCGTGGCAAGTCTGGAAGGAGGGTGCATGACCCGCACTGAGTCCACGTTCACCTCGGTGGAGATCTGCGCAGGTGCCGGAGGCCAAGCCGTCGGTCTGCACGAGGCAGGGTTCAAGCACCGGGCACTGATCGAGATCGATGCCAGCGCGTGCGCAACCCTCAGGCGGAACGTCGAGGGTAATCCGGAGTGGGACGGCTGCGAGGTCATCGAAGCCGATCTCACGGAGTTCGACCCGGCGACGCTGAAGCTGGAGCCCGGCACGCTGGATCTGCTCGCCGGTGGCGTCCCCTGCCCGCCGTTTTCCGTCGCAGGCAAGCAGCTTGGCCAGGACGACGAGCGGGATCTGTTTCCGACCATGCTCGATCTGGTCGACGAGCTGCAGCCCAAAGCTGTGATGATCGAGAACGTGCGCGGCCTGCTGGACCAGAAGTTCGAGGACTATCGCGAGAACGTGATCCGGAAACGCCTTGAAGAGGCGGGATACACGATTTGCTACTGGAAGGTCCTCGAAGCCTGCGACTACGGAGTCCCGCAGCTGCGACCCCGAGCCATCCTGGTCGCCATGCGCTCGGACTACGCCCGGCACTTCGTGTGGACGGAGCCGGAGAAGTCGAAGCTGATCACGACAGCTGAGGCGTTGGCTCCTTCCATGCTCCAGCGCTTCCGCGAGAGCGGCGAGAATCCGCGGTGGAAGGGCGCTTACACCGAGCGCTGGGAGAGTGCCTACGAGAAGTGGCGCAAGCAAGCGGAGCTGGGCACGATCGCTCCGACGCTTGTCGGCGGTTCCAAGAAGCACGGCGGGGCCGACCTTGGCCCGACGCGCGCCAAGGAAGCATGGCGGAAGCTTGGAGTCTGCGGCCTGGGAGTTGCCAATGAGCCGGCCGAGCTAAAGCATCCGGAGCGTGACTTGTATGCGGAGCGTGGCCCGAAGCTCACAGTGAGTCAGGCGGCGATCATTCAGGGCTTCCCGGCGGAATGGGAGTTCCCAGGCCGCAAGACCGCTACATACCGGCAGGTCGGCAACGCTTTCCCACCACCGGTCGCAAGGGCTGTCGGGGAACAGATCATCGCGGCGCTGGAGGCTGGACAGGCGATGGCCGCGGCGGAGAAGGGAGAGAGCGGTCTGCTTGACGTTCCTGCGCCGTCACGCCCGCTTGGGGCGAAGCTTGCTGACCGTCGAAGCGATCTGGAGAGCGCAGGCGTCGGGTGACTCATGTTCCCAGAACCGGAGTACGGTCCAGCCAGCTTCACTAAGACGCTGATCGGTGTCCCGGTCGCGCGCGATGTTCCCCGCCACTTTGTCTGACCAGTAACCAGAGTTGGTCTTTGGCGGGACGTAGTGCTCAGGGCAGCCATGCCAGTAGCAGCCGTCGATGAACACCGCGACCTTCGCGGGGCGGAAGACCATGTCTGCCGTCCGGCGAAGGTCCGCTAGCGGCCTATCACAGACCCTGTAGCGCAGGCCCTGAGCGTGGACAAGTCGGCGGATGACCTGCTCCGGCTTGGTGTCGCGGCTTCGAATCGCCTGCATGTTCCGGCGGTTAGCTGCTGAGGATGCCCATGAACCCTCTGGTGGTACCCAGCCCTTGCTGGTGGACGGATCCTCTTGCCGCCTTCCGGCTTCGTCGATCACTGTGTGCTCTTGCCTGGTTTAGTAGTGGGATGGAGCGGCAGGAACGTCGCCAACGCGACCCAAAATTGAGTAGAACCTCCCGCCAATAGCCACCTTAAGCCGTTCGCTTGTTTCTGGTACTTCAGTTACGCAGGCTGACACCCACGATCCCTTTTTCGGGACGGGCAAGTTAAGGCTCATCGCGATATCTGGGTGACCGTCTTGATGGCCGAGGATTATGATTCCCTTTCCCCTCAAGTGTCGGCGTGCATCACGAACGCGCTTCAGGCCGTCATCTTGGCGTGCAACGGTTAGCACCGTGCTGCGGCTGACGATCCGTTCTTGAACGCGACAGAAGAGCTCGTTGATGCGCGCTTGCCCACTGTTACTCTGGAATACGGCCTCCCTGTCTGCGTCAGGGAGGCTAAGGAGTGTGTTCTCGGGGAGCTCTCCGTCCTGCAGCAGCCATTCGATGGCCGATCGCCCCATGGTTGACAGTGAACGCTTCCCGTCGCGGTTCTTTCCGAGATTCAAGTGCTCATCCCGGATGCGTACGAGCCCGATGCGAAATTTCGATTTTCTGTCGCTGGCCGACATCAGGAGGCAGATGTGCCCGTTGGCTTCCAATGGGATGGTCCAGTTGCTTCCGATGGTCCACTTGGCGTCTACATCGTGCCCTGCGACCCGGTAGTCCATTTTCGCGCCACGGGGAAGCCTGAATGCGGCGCGTACGATGATTTCCACTTTTGTTCCGAGGTACGTCTTTTCGGTGCTCGCTACTTCCTCTTTGTGTGAGATGTCGAAGCGCCCCGTACGCTGGCCATCGAGCACTTCGTCGATGGCTTGCCTAATGCATGATGCGAACATTTCAGCCATGTCAGGCACATTTCGGAACCATTCGGCCACTTCCAGCAGTTCGTGGTCGCGTTGGCCCGGCAGTGAAGTGGCCGCGAAGCTGACTGCTGCGGCTTGATCCTCGGGAAGCACGTCGTCTACCTCGTTGGGGCGTGGGTCTGGGATGCGGGGCGTGCCAGTATCGCTCGCCTTGACGCGTCCAGTCGACTGCGGGTGCGTCTCGGCGTGTCTTTCAACTACCGTGTCTCTGAGGCGATTTGATGGCGGATCGGAGGGGCGGGGCGTGGACACGCGGGCTGAGGATGTGCTGCGACAGTTCTGCACATCGAGCGGTACCCAGCAGATCTATGAGGCATGGCGTCAAGATCGCCGCCGTGTTCAGGTTGTGCCGGTTGTCATGCAGCATCAATCGAAACTCGTGTATGAGCTGACGCCGGCTGATGTCAAGTCGGTTTGCGGGCGTACGGAGCATGCTCTCGGCGGGGTGCGGCGCGCCGATGCGGAGGCTGTGCGAGCCATTGTCGACTGGCACCCTGATTTTGCATTTACTCACATGTTTCATGTCTGCATGGAGCAGATGCAGAGCCTTCCTGCGTACCAGGACTTTCGGCGATTTGCCGACGGTAGCCCGCTTGGTCGTGAGATGTTAGGTATTCCTGCCCGCGAAAAGGTGTCAGCTATTGTGGCGGAAGGATGCCCCCTTCCCTTGGCGAGGGATGCCATGAGATGGAGAGTGGGCAACGCGTACTACAGTTTCCTTCGCGAGATTTACACAGTTGTGGAACTCCGCAGTCAGGGTGTTGATCTCCGAGTGCATCCGCTGGCCGATGCGCTATTCCGTGTGGACGCCTGGGTGGGCAGTAAGGCTCTCAGTCTCCGTGTCGGAAATGAGAAATTCAGGAAAGGAGGGGATGGGGGTCGGAAAGTTCCCACTGAAAAGCTGCTTGCGGATGTCTACCCGCCATTAGAATTCGCGACGCTCGAACTCAGTCCTGCTACTAAGTTCGGGAGGGTTCACTTGCCGGCCGCTCACCACCTGGAATCAGCGGCTGAGCGGCTCAGAACGTAGGAACGCGGCGGTTGGGCAGCAGTGGGGGAAGGGCTGCTTTGGTTAACGGCGTCTGTCCTGTGCGGAGCTGCTGTGGTCCGAACATCGCTTGCGGGCTTCACCCTGCGGCCGCGGTGATGGGGCATACGCCTGATGCGCCGCAGTCAACGCACCCTCCAACGCCGGCTGCCCCCACCGCTGATAGTGCCGTAGATGCCGCAGCAGGTGCTGTTCCCGGGTGGTGAAGTCGGGGGTGGGGCCCGTGAGGTGGGCGCGGCGGCGGTGGAAGGAGAGGGTGGTGGCGAGGGTGGTGTATTCGGTGACGGCGCGGGCGGCGGCGGGGCCTTGGGTGCGGCGGGCCATGTCGCGGGCCAGGGCGCGGGTTTTGAGGGAGGAGAGGGCGGTGGGCTCGGCGGGGGCGAGCCAGCCGGCGGTGATGTAGGGGGCGAGGTAGCTGTGGAGGGAGAGAAGTTCTTGGCGGCGGGCCCAGATGGCCAGCCAGGTGAGGGCCATGAAGAGCGGGACCATGAAGAGCCCGTAGACGGTGAGGAAGCCGAGGTCGCCGAGGGTGGAGGCGGCGTTCCAGATGGCGTGCAGGAGGACGGCGGTGAGCAGGCCGAGCAGGGCGAGCGCGGTGCGGGCGGCGCGGCGGCGGGGGTAGCGGGTCGCGGCGATGCCGAATGCGAGGCCGGTGAGGATGGTGAAGAGGGGGTGGGCGAAGGGGGAGACGATGATGCGGATGAAGAAGGTGCCGGCGGTGAGTGAGTCCAGGCCGGAGTGGCCCAGGGACTGGTCCTCGCCGAAGGCGTTGCCCAGATAGAGGATGTTCTCGGTGAAGGCGAAGCCGGTGGCGGTGATGCCGGCGATGACGATGCCGTCCGTGATGCCGTCGAAGTCGCGTCGGCGGAAGCGGTAGAGGAGAAGGATGGCGGCGGCCTTGACCACCTCCTCGACGACCGGAGCGATGACGGTGGCGCCCCAGGCCTCGGCCTCGGAGGGGGAGGCGGCGGCGATGTTGGCGGCCAGCCAGTCGGTGGCGAACCCGTTGGCGAGGAGCGCGACCAGGGTGGCGGCACAGGCGCCCCAGGTGAACGCGAACACGAGGTTGCGCCAGGGCGCGGGCTCGATGCGGTCGAGCCGGCAGAACGCCGCGATGAGGGGCGGCACGGGGAAGACGGCCAGTCCGAGGCCGACGAGGAAGCCCTCGGTACCCGTCTCCTGGCGGACCAGTCCGGTGATCATTACGCCGGAGAGCGCGAGCAGCGAGACCAGAGCGGTGGCACGGAGATATCTGCTGTGCCAGAGGGCCGTCCGGCGGCGGGTGCGGGAGCGCTCGTGCGTCCGGCCGTGCCCGGGTGTGGGGCACGGCTCGTCTGCATGGGGTGTGTACGGGGGAGGGACGGGCGGGTGCGGGGGCGGCTGGGACGGGTACACCCATCGACCCTAGCGAGGGGCGTTCGCCTTACGCGCCGCGGCGGCGGAAGAGCAGATCGTGGACGACATGCCCCTTGTCCAGGCCCTGGCTCTCGAACTTGGTGAGCGGCCGGAAGTCCGGACGGGGCGCATAGCCGGGGTAGAGGTTTTCGAGCGTCGGCTCGGCGGAGAGGACCTCGAGCATCTGCTCGGCGTACGGCTCCCAGTCGGTCGCGCAGTGGACGAGGGCGCCGGGCGCGAGCCGGGTGGTCGCCAGGGCGATGAACTCCGGCTGGATGAGGCGGCGCTTGTGGTGGCGCTTCTTGGGCCATGGGTCGGGAAAGAAGACGCGCAGGCCGGCGAGGGAGGCGGGGGCCAGCATCTCGCGCAGCAGGATGATCGCGTCGCCGTTGGCCACCCGGATGTTGGACAGGCCGTTCCGCTCCGCGAGACCGAGCAGATTCCCCTGGCCGGGGGTGTGCACATCGCAGCCGAGGATGCCGGTGTCCGGGTCGGCGGCGGCCATCTGTGCCGTGGCCTCACCCATGCCGAAGCCGATCTCCAGCACGACCGGCCGCCCGTCGAAGAACGCGTCGAGATCGATACGGGAGAGCCCGTCGATGTCCAGCCCCCATGTCGGCCACAGGCGGCGCAGCGCATCGGCCTGGGTGGGCGAGACCCGGCTACGGCGGGGCTGGAAGGAACGGATCCGCCGCTCGTGGTGCGAACCCGCGGGGTCGGCCGCGGGCCCGGTCCCGTCGGGGAACATGGGCTCGCTGCGGCGGGGGGCCGGGGTGGCAGGCCGGACGGCGGCCACGGCGGCGGATTCCGGAGCGTCTGGTTCCGCGGCGGTGGTGGCGGGGGCGGTGGGGTTCTCGGACACAGTGCGTCCGATTCTACGGGGGAAGGAGGAGGGGGCGGACGGACCGGCGGCGAACCCGGACTTCCCAGGTGATGGCGGGGCGGACAGGGAGAAATCCCTGGTGAAACGGGGGTTGGCGCGGTGAGTTGTGGCGTGCATACGATGCGGGGCCTACGTGGCAAAACCGAACCAGGGGGTCTGTTCATCGTGTCGCAGGGTGGCCAGGGAAACGCTGAGTATCCGCAGGGGCCGCCTCCGGCGGGTCAGGGGGCCACGGGAATGCCGCCCGCCGGCCCGCCGGTCCCGGGTCAGGCCGCACCGCCGCCCGCCGGCCCGCCCGCACCGGGTCAGACGGCTCCGCCGCCGCCCGTCCCGCCGCAGGGGCAGCAGCCCGGACCGTACATGGGAGCGCCCGGGTATCAGCCGCAGGGGCAGGCCGGGCCGGGTGCGGGGCAATTTCCCCCGCCCATGGGCCAGCCCCAGGGGCCGCCGCCTCAGCAGGGCTACGCCCCTCCGCCGGCAGGTCAGCAGCCACCCCCGCCGTACGGGCAGCAGGGCCAGGCACCCGGGCAGGTCCCCGGGCAGCCGCCGTTCCCCGGCGGGCCCATGGCGGCACCGTTCGCGGGAGGCCCGGGGCAGCCGCCCGGTCCGGCTCGCAGCGGGGCTCCCGTGCCGCTCATCCTGGCGATCGTGATGGTCGTGCTGATCGGGGCCGGTGTCGGGGGGTACTTCCTCTTCACGGGCGAAGGCTCCGCAGACCCGGCCGCGGACCGGCCCGCGAACGCCATGCCTCGGCTGTGGGAGGCGCCGTCGCCCGGGTCCCAGCGTGAAGGGCAGGACGAGAACGGCCTGCGCTCGATGTGGTTCAACAATGACGACATCATCTTCGGCGACGGCGAGGGCGTGCGGGCCTACAACCGCAAGACCGGCAAGAAGAAGTGGACGGCCAAGACGCCCAAGGGCGCGGGCGAGGTCTGCGCCATGTCCAAGGAAGCGAGCGACGAAGGTGTCGGCGCCGTGGTCTTCGACGCGGGCGGCGACGACTGCTCCTACCTCTCCGTCATCGACACCGACACCGGGCGCACGCTGTGGTCGAAGAACCTCAAGGCCGAGGGGGCCCGTGAGGACCGGCCCCAGGTGGTGGTGAACAGCAAGGTCGTCGCCGTCATGATCGGACGGACGTACACCGGGTTCACCATCACCCGTGGCGCGCCGGTCTGGCATCTGATCTCTCGTGGTCACGACTGCACCACCACGGTGGGGATGAGCCCCCAGTACCAGGCCGTGGCCAGCGACTGCGCCGACGCGAAGCCGAAGAAGGAGCTGATCCTGCAGGACCTGGAGTACGACAGCATCCACTCGACGGTCAAGGGTGAGAGCCGGGCGGTGGACCGGATCCTGGCGGACTGGCCGCTGACTCTGCTCATGAGCGATGAGGCCGGGGCGATCGATGCCGGCCGCAGCATTTCGACGTACACGAAGGACGGGAAGCCGGACAAGACCTTCAAGATCGAGGGCGACCTGAAGGAGCTGAACTTCGAGCCGCGCAACACCTACGTCGATGAAGACGAACTGGTTCTGGTGACCGGCTACGGGGCCTCCGACGGCCTCGCGGCCCTGGACCTGAAGACCGGAAAGCTGCTGTGGAAGAAGCGGGGCTCGGCGGCCGTCGCCGGGATCGACTCCGAAGGCGTGATCGCGGTGACCAGTTCGCCTGACACCGGTGCCATCAGCCGGGATCCGGTGCTGGTGTCCATCGCTCTGCGGGACGGCAAGGAGAAGGTGATGGGCACGCTCTACGACCCCAAGCACTCCCTGCCCGCCCCGCACAGCATGTCGCTCGCCTGGAACGGGAACGAGAACACGCTCTTCATCCAGGGCGAGCGGATCAGCGACGACCGGCCGAGCGTTCAGGCCTTCAAGGCGCCCACCGGCTGACGCCCTCCGCCCGGCTGATCCCCCCTCCCGGCTCCCGGTCCCCGCTCCCTCCCGGTTCGTCCGGGGGCGGTGAGGAACCGGGAGCCGATTTTCGTACGGGAGCCGGTTTTCACCCGGGACGTCTGGCCTTCAGGGCGTCGTCAGGCCGTCTCCACCACTCTCAACACCCTCCGTGCCACCTCCCGCCCAATAGGCAGCGAAGCCGTGGCCGCCGGGGACGGGGCGTTGAGGACGTGGATCATGCCGGGGGTTTCGGCGAAGAGGAAGTCGTCGACGAGGGTGCCGTCGGGGAGGACGGCCTGGGCGCGGACGCCGGCCGGGGAGGGGACCAGGTCTTCCTCGCGGGCGGCCGGCAGGAGGCGGCGGACCGCGTCGGCGAAGGCCTGCCGGGACAGTGAGCGGTGGAGTTCGCCGGCGCCGTAGCGCCAGTGGCGGCGGGCTATCCGCCAGGAGCCGGGGTAGGTGAGGGTGCCGGCCAGTTCGGTGGGGCGGATCGTGCGCCAGTCGTAGCCCTCGCGGGCCAGCGCGGGGACGGCGTTCGGGCCGATGTGCACGGCGCCGTCGATACCGCGGGTCAGATGCACGCCGAGGAAGGGGAAGGCCGGGTCGGGCACCGGGTAGACCAGGCCGCGGACGAGGGAGGCGCGCTCCGGGGCGAGGGTGAAGTACTCGCCGCGGAAGGGGACGATCCGCATGCCGGGGGCGTCGCCGGCCAGCCGGGCGATCCGGTCGCAGTGCAGACCGGCGCAGTTGACCAGGGCACGGGCGCGGTGGACCGTGCCGTCGGCCGTACGGACCGCGACCCGGCCGGGGCGGCGGCCGATCGCCGTCACCTCGGCGCCGTACCGGATCCGGGCGCCGGCGTCCGTGGCGAGCGCGGCGAATCGGCGGGCGACGGCGCCGAAGTCGCAGACGCCGGTCGTGCCGACATGGATGGCGGCCAGGCCGCGCACCTCGGGTTCGTACTCCGCTATCTGGGCGGGGCCCAGCTCGCGCACCGGCAGGCCGTGTTCGCGGCCGCGCTGGATCAGGCCGTGCAGCCGCGGCAGCTCGCTGCGGTCGGTGGCGACGATCAGCTTGCCGGTGACCTCATGTGGAATGTCGTGTTCGGCGCAGAACTTCACCATTTCCGCCGAGCCCTGGAGGGCGAAGCGGGCCTTGAGCGAGCCGGGCGGGTAGTAGATGCCGCTGTGGATCACGCCGCTGTTGCGCCCGGTCTGATGGCGGGCCGGTCCGGGCTCCTTCTCCAGGACCACGACGCGCGTGCCCGGCGCGGCCCGCGTGATCGCGTGGGCCGTAGAGAGTCCGACGATGCCGGCACCGATCACCAGCACATCGCAGTCGTACGCCGCCACTGCACCTCCCCAACCGCATGACCGCAGGCCCGCCCGTCGCCGCGGACCTGCGCATCATCGCCGACGACGTATCCCATCATGACGGTCGGCACTGACAATGCCGCACGGGCAATGCCGCACCGGCGATGCTCACCGGCAGGTGGCCGCGTGGCCGCGAGCAGGCGGCAGTCCCTCCAGGGGCCGCCCGCCCACTACGCCGGCGCCGCCAGCAGCGGTCTGGCCCGCTCCCGCAGCTCCACCACCCGGGGCTCGTCGCCGTACGGCTCCAGGCGGTGCAGCAGATCGCGGACGTACTCGGTGGTGCGGGCCGAGGAGATCCGGCCGGCCACCTCGACCGCGCGGGTGCCCGCCGCGCACGCCGCGTCCAGATTGCCGGACTCCAGTTCGGCGACCGCGGACACCACCAGACGCAGACCGTGCGAGCGGACGAACTCCTCGGTCGGGCGGGAGAGCGCCTGCTCGGTGAAGCGGCGGACCTGTCGGGGCAGCCGCAGATCGCGGTAGCACTCGGCGGCGTCGGCGGCGAAGCGTTCGTACGAGTAGAAGTCCAGCCACGACGGGTCGGGGTCGCCGCCGCGGGACCGCTCCAGCCAGCCCTCGGAGGCCTTCAGCGCCACCTCACAGGCGCGCGCCTCGCCGGCCTTGGCCTGTGCCCGCGCCTCCACCAGGCGGAAGAAGCTCATGGTGCGGGCGGTGGCCAGACCGCGGTTGCGCTCCAGGGCGGCCTGCGCGAGATCGACGCCCTCGTCCGCGAAGCCCCGATAGGTCGCCTGGAGGGACATCGAGGCGAGGACATACCCGCCCAGGGGGACGTCGGCGGCCGCGCGGGCCAGCCGCAGCGCCTGGATGTAGTAGCGCTGCGCGGCCTCCTGCTGGCCGGTGTCGAAGGCCATCCACCCCGCGAGCCGGGTGAGTTCGGAGGTCGCCCCGAACAGCGCGCGGCCCACCTCGTCGCTGTACGAGGCCAGGAGTAACGGCGCCGCGTCCACCCTCAGGCACTCCGGGACCATCGACGAACGCCAGTCCCCGCCGCCGTATTTGGAGTCCCAGCGGCGCGCGTCCTCCGCCGCCTCGCGCAGCTTGCTGACGTCGCTGTGGCCGACGTGCTGCGGGATTCCGGCGTCGCCGGCCGCCGCGGCGTCCTTGTCACGCGCCTCGGCCGCCTCCCGCGCCACCGAACTGTCGGCCGGCGATATCAGCCAGCGCGAGGCGGGGGTGGCATATGCGCTGACGGCGAAGGATCCGGCCAGGCTCTGCCAGATGCCGCCACCGCCGGCCCGCCGACCGGCCAGATCGAGACGGTACAACTCGGTCGCGGAGCGCACCGCGGCGCCCACATCGCGGGGAAACGCCAGGCCGACCTCGGGTGCCGGGTCCGCGTCGGCCAGCCCGATCTCGTGCAGCGGCACCGGCCGGCCGAGCTTGCTGCCGATCGCGGACGCGATCAGATGGGGCGCGGCGCCTTGGGGCACCATGCCCTTGGAAACCCACCGGGCCACCGACGTCTTGTCATAACGAAGCGTCAGTCCGCGCTGCGCACCGAGGTCGTTGACCCGGCGTGCCAGTCCGGCATTGCTGATACCCGCGAGGGCGAGAACGGTGCCGAGCTTCTCGTTCGGCCCGCGTATATCCCTGGACATGCGCACCCCTCGACACACCGACAGCCGCCCCGGTACCCCGGGGCATGCGTCCACCCAGAGTAGTTCGCCGGATCCCGACCGTTAAGAGCCGGTGTCCCGGATGGCGAGATTCATGTTCAAACAGGGGTGCGGGGATTGGCATGTGCTCCGGGTACGTGTGCCCGTGCGCCCGCCCGTGCGCGCTGGCCGCCCGTTATCGGGAGCGCTTCCATGGCTTCTGCGTGGGTCGGCCCGCTGCACTGGATCCAGTGGGCTGGGGGACACCGTCACCTCATTCCCCGCGGGTGACGGTCCGGTCCGGGAGGCGAAGCCCGCTTCCCGGACCGTCGCGCAGGCCGGTCGCCGACCGGTCGTGTCACCGGTTGACGTGGCACCCGCATACGTCAACTGGACTGTATGGAACGGACTTTGGCCGAAAATCGACGGGTGATGATTTCACGCCGTCGCGTACTCCGGGCTGCCCCGGGAGCCACACGGGGGGCTCCCGGGGCCGATGCGGGGGACCGCCCGGCGCGCGATCCGCCCGCGCGTCGGGGCCCGGCTCATCCGGCCGTCGCGCAGGCACTCCGTGCCTCGTCCGTTCCGCCGTTCGCGGCCCGCCCATGGTGCCCCATGGCCGCCCGGCCGGCCGTCCGTGGCCCGTCCGCGCCGTGAACTGCCCGTATACGGGCCTTCTTCGACACCTCCGCCGCGCCGCTGTCATGGCAGCATGGGCGGCACAACAGCTGGGCGACAGCTCGGCGATCCGCTGTACGGGGCGGCCGTTGGCCCCGGCGGACGGGGAATCGGGTGGAGGCGGCGATGCGCTGGTTGGTGGGGTGGAGCAGTGCCGCCACGAGGCCGGCCGCCACAGGGGCGGAAGCCGGCGCGGAGAGCCGCGCGGTCCAGCCCGTGGGCGCCCAACTTCTGTGGGGCGACCCGGACCCCCTGTGGGCGGTCGGCGACTGGCGGCCGGACGAGGTCCGCGTCGTACAGGCCGACCCCGAGACCCGGCTCGCCGTGTTCGGTGTGTGCGGGGCCACCGACGACCAGCTGCGGGTCGGCCTCTTCGCGGCGCGCGGCGGCGCACTGCGCCACCTCACTGCCTGGCCCGGCAGCTACACCGCCGTCGTCCAGGTAGGACGGCGGATCACCGTCACCGGCGACCTGGCCGGCGCCCGCCCCGTCTTCCACACCCCCTGGGCCGGCGGCACCGCCTACGCCACCGCCGCCCTCCCGCTCGCCGACCTGATAGAGGCCAGCCTCGACGTCGGCCACCTGGCCGCGCTGCTGGCCTGCCCGGACGCCCCCGAGGCACTCGGCGCCGGCACGCCGTACGAAGGGGTCCGCCGGATCCCGCCCGGTCACGCCCTGGTGCTGCGCGGCGGCGTCCGCGACATCACCTCCTACGAACCGACCGCCTCGCTCGCCGTCGCCGCGCCCCAACTCGCCCCGGAGCAAGCCGTCGACGGGGTCCGCGACGCCCTGGTCGAGGCGGTCCGCGCCCGGCTCGCCGTCCCCCGGCACGCCCCCGACCCGGACGGACTCGACGGTCTCGACCCCGGGCCGGTGCCCGGCATGGGCCCGGCCGAGCGGCGCGCCGCACGCGGTGCACCGGCCGCCGGCATCGGTGCCGACCTCTCCGGAGGCAGCGCCTCCGCAACCCTCGCCCTCCTGGCCGCCGGCCTCCCAGGGCGGCCCGGAAGGCTGGGCGGCCACGGCGAACGCCTGCTCGCCGTCACCTTCAACGACCGTGCCACCAACGGCGACCAGGCCCACCGCGAGGCCGAGCTGGAGCGCGCCCGCAGCATCGCCGACAACCCGCGGCTGCACCACGTCGTCGTCGCGGCCGGCGAAGAGGCCCTCCCGTACGCGGACCTCGAAAGCGGCCCGCTCACGGACGAGCCGGGCCCCTCCCTCACCACCGCGAGCCGCCACCGCCGACGACTGCTGGCCGGCAGCGCCGACCACTTCGTCGGACACGGCGCCCGCCAGGTCCTCGACGCACACCCGGCCCGCCTCGCCGACCTCCTCATGGACCGCCGCCGACGCCATCTGCTGCGCCCGGTCACCGCGCTGGCCAAGGCGGACGGCCCCTCGGCGCAGTCCGTCCTCGTCCCCTTCACCGTCTACCGCGCCGCCCGCAGGCTCGCCCGTACGCCGTACCCGGACGGCATCGCCGATACCGCGCGCCGCCTCCTGGAGCGGCAGTTCGCCGACGAGCCGCTGGCCGGCGGGGCCGTGGACGCCTCGCTGGCCGCGCTCGCCTGGTGCCGGCCGGGTCCGGCCGCGCGCTGGCTCACGGGAGAGGCGCTGGCCGAAGTATCGGTTCGTCTCGGTGACGCGGCGACCCGCTCGCCCGCCGTGGGCCGCCCCGGTGAGCGCCGCGCCCGCGCCGCACTGGCCCGCCAGGCCGCCGACCACCGGGTCTTCGAGCAGGCCGCCGAAGTCCGCAACCAGCGGCTGCACGCCCCCTTCCTCGACAACCAGGTGGTCCTCGCCTGCCGCGCCCTGCCGGACACCCTGCGGGTGCAGCCGGGGGCCCGGGCCGCCGTGCTGCGCTCCGTACTGGCCGGCGCCGGCGTACGGGATCTGCCGCCCGGATGGGGCGCCACCTCGCACCTCACCCACGCCGCCGCCGTACGCGCCGGGCTGCGCGGGGCCGTCGGCGACCTGGTGGGGCTCTTCGACGCACCGCTGCTCGCCGATGCGGGGCTGGTCGAGGCACGGGTGGTGCGCAAGGCGCTGCGGTCGGCGGCCGAGGGGGCCGCGTTGCCGCTGGACGGGCTGGCCGAGCTGGTCTCCACGGAGCTGTGGTTGCGGCGGCTGGTGGCACGGCGGGGCACGTGTTGGGTGGGGGCCGAGGGGGTCGCGCGGCAGCGGGCGGTCGCGGGCGGAGTGGTTCCGCGTGCGCGGTTGTCGTAAGCGGGGTTCCTGTTCGTCGCCCGGTGGCCGCGGGGTGGATGGCCCGGCCCACCCCCACCCTCGCCCCCTCCCGTCCCGGATCAGGCCGCCGTTCCGCGACCGGGCTGTGGATAACCGGCAGGCGGAGCCATGGGACTGGACAATGGCCGGGTGAAGTATCGGATTCTGGGTTCGACGGAGGTCCTGGACGACAGGGGAGCGCCGGTGCCCCTGGGCGGGGCGCGGGTGCGGGCGTTGGTGGTGGCGCTGGCGCTGAGGGGCGGGCGGCCGGTGGCGGTCGAGACGCTGATCGATGAGGTGTGGGCGGTGGACGGGCCGCCGCTGGATGCGCCGGGTGCGTTGCAGGCGTTGGTGGGGCGGCTGCGGCGGGTGCTGGGCAAGGGGGCCGTGGAGTCGCTGCCGGGCGCGTATCGGCTGGTCGGCGAGGTGGACGAGGTCGATCTGCATCGGTTCGAGCGGCTGGTCGCCATGGGCACACGGCAGTTGCAGGAGGGCGATGCGGCGGCCGCGGCCGAGACCTTGCGGGCGGGGCTCGCCCTGTGGCGGGGGCCCGCGCTGGCGGATCTGCCGGAGGGGGCGGATGCGGCCCGTGGCCCGGAGGCGCTGCGGTTGGCGGCGCTGCACCGGCGGATCGATGCGGACCTGGCGCTGGGCCGCGCCGAGGAGCTGCTGCCCGAGTTGCGGCAGCTGACCGCGGACCATCCTCTGGACGAGCCGTTCCGGGGCCAGCTGATACGGGCGCTGCGGAGCGCGGGGCGGGGCGCCGATGCCCTGGCCGCGTACGAGGAGACCCGGCAGCTGCTCGCGGACCGTCTGGGGACGGACCCGGGGCCCGAACTGCGCGCCCTGCACGCCCAGTTGCTGGCACAGAGCGCGGAACCGGGGGAGGCGAAGACCTCCGATGCGGGGCCTCGGCGTGGCAACCTCCGCACCCGCCTCAACTCCTTCGTCGGACGGGAGGACGAACTCGCCTCGCTGCAAAGCGAAGTGATGAAACGTCAAGTACGGCTGATCACCCTGACCGGACCCGGCGGTTCCGGCAAGACCCGACTGTCCGAGGAGCTGGGCGGGTCTCTGTCGGGGGAGCATCCCGACGGGGTCTGGATCGCCGAGCTCGCGCCGTTGGACGCGCCCGAGGCGGTGCCGGGGGCCGTGCTGTCCGCGCTCGGGCGGCGCGACACCGCCGTCTTCTCGCCGGCCATGGAGGCGCGTACGGCCGTCGAGCACACCGACCCGGTGGCCCGGATCGTCGACCACTGCGCACCACGCAGACTGCTGCTCGTGCTCGACAACTGTGAGCATGTGGTCGGCGCCGCCGCCGAGCTGGCCGATCTGCTGCTGCGGCACTGCCCGGGGCTGACCGTGGTGGCCACGAGCCGGGAGCCGCTGGGCGTTCCCGGCGAGGTCGTACGGCCGCTGGAGCCGCTGCCGCCGGCGCCCGCGCATCAGTTGTTCGCCGAGCGTGCGGTGGCGGTACGGCCCGATTTCCGGGCCGCGGAGGACCCGGCGGCGGTGGACGAGATCTGCCGCCGGCTGGACGGACTGCCACTCGCCATCGAGTTGGCCGCGGCCCGGCTGCGGCTGCTCTCCCCACGCCAGATAGCCGGCCGGCTCGACGACCGGTTTCGGCTGCTGACCAGCGGCAGCCGGACCGCGCTGCCCCGCCAGCAGACGCTGCGCGCGGTCGTCGACTGGTCCTGGGACCTGCTCGACGAGCCCGAACGCGCACTGCTGCGCCGGCTGTCGGTGTTCGCCGGCGGCTGCACCCTCGCGGCGGCCGAGGCGGTGTGCGGCGAGGAGGGCGAGGAGGTGCTCGACCGGCTCGGGGCGCTGCTGGACAAGTCGCTGCTGGTCGTCGACCACCGGGGCGCCGAGCCCCGCTACCGGATGCTGGAGACCATCCATGCCTACGCCCGGGAGCGGGCCGCCGGCCACCCGGAGGAGCATGCGCGCACCCTCGCCCGGCACACCGGCCACTTCCTGGGCTTCGTGACGGACGCCGAGCCGCGCATCCGCTCCGCGGAGCAGCTGCCCTGGCTGACGCGTATCGAGGCCGAGCTGGACAACGTACGCGCGGTGCTGCACCGCGCGCTCACCGACCGGGACACGGACACCGCACATCGGGTCGCCCTGGCCATGGGCTGGTTCTGGTGGCTGCGCAACTACCGCGAGGAGGGCGCGTCCTGGGTGGAGCGGGTCGCGGCCCTCGGCCCCGCCCCCGAAGACCTCGACGACACCGATCCGGAGTTGTGGCCGCAGATGGATCTGCGGCTGCTGCTCTTCTTCCTGCTCCAGGACCAGCAGCTCGACCGCGATTACGACAACCCGGAGAACCGCGCCCTGGTCGCCCGGCTGCTGACGGCCTACCGCCGCCGGCATCCGCGCAGCGCCCGCTTCCCTGGCCTGCTGTGGCCGTTCACCGCCTTCTTCCTCGGCGGCTACGACCGGATCCTGCCGCTGATGGACGGCGCCGTCGCCACCACCCGCGAGCTGGGCGGCGCCTGGGAGCTGGGCGTCTCGCTGATGTTCCGTACGCATATCGCGATCGATCTGCCCGGTGGCCTGGAGTCGGCCGAGGCGGACGAGCGGGAGCTGACCGCGCTGGCCCGCAGCGTCGGCGACCGCTGGATGCTCGCCCAGGTCGCGGCCGCCACGGCGGAGCTGCGGCAGATCCGCGGCCGCTACGACGAGGCGCGTACGGCCTACGAGGAGGCGCTCGCGCTGACCTGCGAGCTGGGCGCGTACACCGAGGGGCCGTTCATCCTCTCCCGGCTGGCCGAACTCCACTTCGCCGGCGGTGATGTGGACGCCACGGAGAAGGAGCTGGTGCGGGCGGACGAGCAGGCCGCCGAGTGGGGAGTGCAGGACCCGCGGGCGTTCAACCACTCGCTGCGCGCCCGGATCGCGCTCCGCCGCGGGCTGCCGGAGGAGGCGCGCGAGGCATGCGAGGCGGCGCGCGCGGCCGCCGCACTCGGCACCCCGCCGCCCCACTTCACGGTCGTCCTGGACGCACTGGCGGGCCGGATCGCGACGGAGTCAGGCGATCTCGCAGGCGCGCTCGGCCAGTGCCGGCAGGCGCTCAGCTCGGGGCTGACGCTCTACTGCACCCAGCCCGTGCTGGCGGCCGTCGCCGAGTGCGCGGCACCGGCGCTGCGCCGCGCCGGCCGTCCGCGCGATGCGGCCCGGCTGCTGGGCGCCGCGGATGCCTGGCGCGGCGAACTGCCCAGGACCGTCCCCGACGAGGAGGACGCCCGGCACATGGCGGACGAGCTGCGCGCCGAGCTGGACGGCGCATACGACGGCGGATACGCGGCGCTGTACGCCGAGGGCGCACGACTCGCCCCCGCCGAGGTCGTCGCCCTGCTGGAGCCGCGCATCGACGCCGTCAACGACAGCTGATCTGCGACTGCGCCCAGTCCCCCAGCGCCATGACGCCGACGGGCGTCACCGGATCGACCACCAGCCGCAGCGTCCTACGGCCCGCCAACGGGACATGCACCGGCACCGCCGGCTCCCCGCCGTGCACCACCGCCGACCGCCACAGCCGCACTCCGTCCGCATAGACGGAGAAGCGCAGCGCCCCCAGCCCGAGGCTGAGATCGTCGACGCCCACGACGGCGTCATACGCGGTGCACTGACGATGGAGATCGATGATCACCGAGGACGGCGCATGGACGCTCACCCCGTGCGCATACGTCGTGCCGTCGATCCTGGGTGACTGCCGCTGCCACATCCAGCCGCTCCCGATCGTGCGCACCTCCGGCTTCGTGCCGTCCCCCATGAAGTCGTGGTCGAGCGCATTGAGCCGGTAGGGGGTCGGCGTGGGCAGCGGCGGCTTCGGGCTGGGCTTCGGCGGCGTGGGCTCGGGGGTCGGCGTCGAGGTCGAGGTCGGCGTCGGCCGGGGCGTCGGCTCTGTCGGTGTCGGAGGTGTCGGAGGTGTCGGCGTCGGCGTCGCTTTCGGCGTCGGCGTGGGCCTCGGCTCGCGCGTCGGCGTCGTAGCCGGCGTCGGGGCCGGCGCGGCACCGACCGCCGGCGGAAGCGGCTTCTGCGGCGGCCGGGGCGACGGCGTGTGTGGCGCGGCCGGGGCCGGCCGAGGGGGCCCGGCCTGCGGTTCGGGTGCCGGCTTCGGGCTGCCGGTGAGCGCCAGCGCGAGCGCAGCGCCCGCCACCACCGTCGCCCCGACCCCGATACCGACCTTCACCGCCGCGCCGAGGCCCTCACCGACGGCGGCGCCGACACCGTTCGCCGCACCGGAGCCGCTACTCGCTGCCGCGCCGGCCCCGGCCGCCGCACCCGCGCCCGCGACACCCACCGCCGCGGTGGCCGCCTTGACCGCGTACCCGGCGGCGAACCAGCCGACGACCGCGACCGGCAGCAGCGCACCGATCCGCTGATTGACGTCCTCGACCTCCAGCGCGGCCATACGGCACCGCACACATGTGTCCAGATGCTTGCGCAGCCCCCGCTCGGCCCGCATCCGCAGCCCGCCACGGGCGTAGGCGCCGAGCCGGTCGGCGTACCGGGCGCAGTCGCCGCCGTCGGTCAGCGACCGGCTGACATGCGCCTGCAGATACGCCTGCTTGAGGCCCTCCCGGGCGCGGTGCGCCAATACGGCGGTGGCGTTCGCGGTCAGCCCGAGCAGCGGGGCGACCTCGCTCGGCGACTCGTCCTCGACCGTGGTGTGCCACAGCACCGTCTGATAGCGCTCCGGCAGGCTGCGGAACGCCTGTACGGCCATCGACTGCTCGGCCTCGTGCAGGGCGCGCACATCCGCGCCCAGGTCCAAGGTGTCGTCGTCCATGGACGATCCGGACAAGGTCAGCGCGAACACCGCGAAGTCCTCGACCAGCTGCTCCCGCCGTGCGGTCCTCGCCCAGGAAGCGGCGACCCGGCGGACGGTCGTCAGCAGATACGCGCGCACCGCGGAGTCCGGGCCCGCACCGCCGCGCACCGCCTGCAGCGTGCGGGCGAAGACCTCGCCGGTCAGGTCCTCCGCGGTGTGTACGTCCCGGCAGCAGCTGCGGGCATAGCGCCGGATCGCCGCGGCGTGCCTGCGGTACATCTCCTCGTACGCGCTGTCGTCGCCGGCCCGCATATCGGCGATCAACTGGGCGTCGGACGGCGGGAGTTCCGCGCCCTCGCGATCGGTGGCCGGGGTCCTCCGGCCGGCAGGTTCGCGCTGCGGCGGCACGCTGCGGGCCCCGCCCGCCGGGCCACCGGCGCGGTCGTGCCGCTCGGTCGGCCCGCCCGCCGGGGGAGTCGCCCCCAACGGCCCGGTCTGGCCGGGAACCTGCGAGGGCGGCGTCGCCTCGCTCCCGCCCGCCCAGGGCTTGCCGTCGCGCTGCTCGTCCCGCCCGTCAACACCCATTGCCCAGGCCCCCGAAGCCGCCATCACACCGGAACACCGCGCAAGCGTGCCACATCGCGCCCCGGCGCCTCAGGGTCGTGACGGTCAACCACTCATCCGGGGCGGGATCGTGGACGACCGCACGGGCGTTCACCCGTACGGGCCATATTGCGCATACGGGCCATACCGTGCGCGGACCCCTTATGGGCCACTTCGCGGACGGAGCCCGTACGCACCGTTCCGCGCGCGGCGACAGAGCCCCGCGGCCCCGGGACGACACCGTCGCGCCACGCCGTCCCGCCCGGCGGACCCGGCGATCGGGTCCCTCCGGACGGGGCCGGCCGGCGGACGTCACCGGGCGGGGCGCGAACGCAGCCCCTCCAGCAGAATCTCCAGCAGCCGCGTGGACGCGGCCTGCTGATGCCCGGGGTCGGGCAGCGTGGGCGCGCCCGTGGCGATCACCAACAGCACGTCGGAGACCGTCACATCGGCGCGCAGCTCACCGGCCGCCTTGGCCCGGTCCACGAGCCGCCCGACGACCTCCAGCAGCGCCTCGGCCCCGGTTGTCTCCCCGGTGGTCTGCGGCGTGCCCTCGGCACCCGGAGCCGGCTCGGCCTTCGGTACCTCGCTCTGGGTGACCAGCCGGAGATCGGCCGGTGCGCCGTCCGCGCCGGACGCGGTCCGCTGCTGCGGCACCCGCGCCTCGCCCAGCCCGTCCGGGACCCGGGCCCCGTCCGTGCCGTCCGCCGTCGGTTCCGCGGACCGGTCGGTGTCCGCGCTCACCCGCAAAATGCCCGGCGGCAGCAGCCGTCCGGCACCCGAGGCGACCGACGTACGAAGAAAACGGGACAGCGCCGACCATGGATCGTCCTCCTGGCCCAGCGCCGTACGCGCCTGGTCCGTCAGCCGTGAGGTCTCCTCCTCGGCTATCCGGCGGACCAGGACGTCCTTGCTCGGGAAGCGGCGATAGACCGTGCCGACCCCGACCCGGGCCCGTCGCGCCACGTCCTCCATCGGCGCGCCGTACCCCAGCTCGCCGAACACCTCGCGCGCGGCGCGCAGCACATGTTCCAGATTGCGCTGAGCGTCCACCCGCAGCGGCGTGCTCCGGCCGCCGGCACCGATGGTGCCGCCGCCCCCGTTGTTGTTGCCGTTACTGCTGCCGCTGCCGTCCGAGGCATGTGCCATAGCGACGGCTGTCGGCCATTGAGAGCCCTGAATGTGCATAGTCGATCCCCCGGTAATGACGTCTCCCCCCGGAGACTCCCCGCCCTGACGGTCGGGGCGTACCGACGAGAGGGTGCACCCCAACGAGATACGAACATAGTTGAGCCCGGGTCAAGAATGAAGGGGGCGTTCCGTACAGTGCGCCCCCCGATCGGCCCAACGGGCCTGATCCGCCCGGATTTCGCCCCCGCCCGCTCGCCTTCACCCACCCCCTGACCAGCGCACCTCGCCCCGCGCACGCGGAATGTGCCGTTCCGTCCCCAGGGTCGCGGCCGGTCATACATTTCGACGAGCCTGTGGACAAAGACGCCCCGGCGGTGCGTCATGGAACAGTGCTGTGCTTCCCGGGGGCGCAGCGCCCGATGGTGGTCGCGCCGCCGGCCGGCATCCGGATCGGTGCCGCCCCGGGCCAGGTCCACCGCGAGGAGAACCTCTGTGAAGGCTGTGTCTTCGAACAACGTGACGCGCATTCTCGTTGTCGGCGGTGGCTACGTGGGGATGTACACCGCCCTGCGGCTGCAGCGGAAGCTGAAGCAGGAGCTGCGGCAGAGCACCGTCGAGGTCATCGTGGTCGACCCCGAGCCGTACATGACGTATCAGCCATTTCTGCCCGAGGCCGCGGCCGGCTCCATCTCCCCGCGCCATGTCGTCGTACCGCTGCGCCGCGTCCTGCCCCGGTGCAAGGTCGTCGTCGGCGAGGTCACCGCCATCGACCACACCGAACGCAGGGCCACCATCACCACCCTGGCCGCGGAGGAGACCGGCAACGGCGCCATCGAGGTGGCCTACGACGAACTGGTCCTCGCGCCCGGCTCGGTCTCGCGCACCCTGCCCGTCCCGGGCCTGGCCGACTTCGGCATCGGCTTCAAGACCGTCGAAGAGGCCATCGGACTGCGCAACCACGTCCTCGCACAGCTCGACATCGCCTCCTCCACCCGCGACCCCGCGGTCCGCGACGCCGCACTGACCTTCGTCTTCGTCGGCGGCGGCTACGCCGGCGTGGAGGCGCTGGCCGAACTGGAGGACATGGCCCGCTACGCCGTCCGCTACTACCACAACGTCCAGCCCGAGGACATGAAGTGGATCCTGGTGGAGGCGACCGGCCGGATCCTGCCCGAAGTGGGCCCGGACATGGGCCGCTACGCCGTACGGGAGCTGCGCGGACGCAATATCGACGTACGGCTGGAGACCCGCCTGGAGTCATGCGAGAAGCGCGTCGCGGTACTCAGCGACGGCTCCCGCTTCCCCACCAGGACCCTGGTGTGGACCGCCGGCGTCAAACCCCACCCCATCCTGGCCGCGACCGATCTGCCGCTGAACGACCACGGCCGCCTCAAGTGCACCCCCGCGCTCCGGGTGGACGGCGTCGAACACGCCTGGTCCGCCGGTGACGCGGCCGCGGTCCCCGACCTGACGGCCGAGCCGCCCGCCAAGCCCGACGAGCCCCGCCCTCTGTGCGCGCCCAACGCGCAGCACGCCCTCCGCCAGGCCAAGGTGCTCGCCGAGAACATCGCGGCGGTCCTGCGCGGCGATCCGACCGAGAACTACGAGCACACATACGCCGGCTCGGTGGCCTCGCTCGGCCTGCACAAGGGCGTCGCGCACGTCTACGGGCGCAAGCTGAAGGGCTACCCGGCGTGGTTCATGCACCGCGCCTACCACCTCAGCCGGGTACCGACCTTCAACCGCAAGGCCCGGGTGCTCGCCGAATGGACCCTCGCGGGCCTGTTCAAACGCGAGATCGTCTCGCTCGGCTCACTGGAGAACCCGCGCGCCGAGTTCGAACTGGCGGCGGGCACCGGACGGCACAACGAAGCCGTTTGACGCGCCGTATGGACGACAGGAGTTGACGTGCCGCCTGCCCCCGGACGGCCGGAGGTTCCGGAGCGCGGAACTCCACACCGGCACCCGGGCGTCTGACGGATGTCCGTCCGGTCGGCCACACTGGACGTGTGACCATGGGTGGGCTCGTATCTGCAAAGAGTGACAATCACGAGGATTCTGGACGTTTGCTGCATTACGCAAAAGGGCGCCGAGAGTGCCCCCAGCCGAACCTCCCCCGGCCGACGGCCGGGAGGTCCCGCCATGCCGACGGCCCGATCCCGCGCGACGACGCGAAGTAAGAGGTACCCCTCCGTGATCTTCACGCGCTGGAGCGCCAAATTCCCCGGCACACAGCGGCGCGCCGCCGCCCGGTCCGACCGCGCCGCACCCCGCCCCGCGTCCGGCCCGCCGGCCCCGTCCGCCACGCCCGCGGCCCCGGCCCCGTCCGCCACGCCCGCGACGGCGGACGGCGCGCCGACCGCCCCGACGGCCGCCACCACCGGCTCCGTCCCCGCGGCCCGCGCCGAACGCGCCGATGCGGCCTCCCAGGAACTCACCCCCGTGGCCCTGCCACCCACCGTCGACGCGCTCTCCGTCCACGACATCCTCGGCACCATCCCCGCCCTCGTGGCGGTCGTCTACGGCCCCGAGCACCGCCTCGCCTACGTCAACGGCGCCTACGCCACCGTCTTCGGCCCCCGCCCGGCCGGCCACACCGCCCGCGAAGCCCTCCCCGAGCTCGACGAACTGGGCCTGCTCCCGCTGATGGACCAGGTCCTGCGCAGCGGCAAGCCGCGTACGGTCAAATCCCGCAAGATCCCCGGCGGCGACCGTTCCCGCGACGCCTACTACACCTTCACCTGCACCCCGATCGAGGTCGCGGCGAGCGGCCCGGCACCCGACCCCGAGGTCGCCTGCGTCGCCCCGCACAAGGGCGTACTCGTCTTCGGCGCCGAGGTCACCGACCAGATCGAGTCCGCCGAACGGCTGCGCGTCAGCGAGGCCCGCCAGCGCGAGGCCGCGGTCACCCTCCAACGCTCCCTCCTGCCCCAGGAATTGGAGCAGCCCGACGACCTGTGCGTGGCCGCCACGTACCAGCCCGGCGGCACGGACGCCGCGGTCGGCGGCGACTGGTACGACGTCATCACCCTGGGCGGCGGCCGTACGGCCCTGGTCATCGGCGATGTCATGGGCCGCGGGGTGCGCGCCGCCGCCGTCATGGGCCAGCTGCGCACCGCCGTACGCGCCTACGCCCGCCTCGACCTCCCGCCCCACGAGGTCCTCCAGCTCCTGGACGGGCTGGCCGCCGAGATCGACGCCAGCCAGATCGCCACCTGCGTCTACGCCGTCCACGACCCGAACGAGGGCCGCCTGGTCTACGCCTCGGCCGGCCATCTGCCCATCCTCGTACGCGACCCCCAGGGCACGGTCCGCCGAGCCGACCGGACCGCCCCTGGGCACCGGCGGCTGGCTGCACACCTCCGGCTCCGTCCCGCTGGCCCCCGGCAGCAGCGCCGTCCTCTACACCGACGGCCTGGTCGAGCGGCGCGACAAGGACATCGACGAGGGCGTCGAGGCCCTGGAGCGCGCCTTCGCCGGCGCCGCCGGCGCCCCCGACATCGTCTGCGACCGCCTGCTGCGCTCGCTCGGTATCACCGCCACGCACGACGACGACGTCGCCATCCTGGTCCTCCAGCACCCCGAGCGGACCGGCCATGAAGCCGAGCTGTTCCACAACGCCGCCCTCGAACTCCACGGCGGCACCGAAGCCGCCCCGCGCGCCCGCGCCTTCGCCTCCGGCGTCCTCGCCTCCTGGCGCTTCTCGCCCGAGCTGCACGACCTCGGTGTCCTGGCGGCCAGCGAACTTGTCGCCAACTCGCTCCAGCACGGCACCCCGCCCATGCGCCTCCGCCTGCGCCGCACGGACCGCCGCCTGATCATCGAGGTCACCGACGGCGACGACCATCTCCCACGCCGCCGCCGCGCCGAACCGGCGGACGAGGCCGGCCGCGGCATCTCCATCGTCGCCACCATCGCCTCCTCCTGGGGCTCGCGCCGCACACCGGGCGGCGGCAAGGCCGTCTGGTGCGAATTCGCCTTGCCCAGGGGATGAACAACGCCCCCGTTGCGGGCAGTCGTTCCGCCGGGGCGGAAGACATGCGCACAACGGGGGCGTCGGGGCCGGGTCCCGTCACCGGGAAGGGCCGGGACGGGGCACGCTCACACGGCCGCGGCCACCGCTTCCTGCTCCGCTTCCCGCTCCGCATCCTGCTCCGGCGAAACCCGCGCCGCCGGCAGCACCGGCATCGCCCGATGCGGATTGTCCTGCCCGGGCCGCAGCATCCGCCCCAACCGCAGCGAAAGCCCCGTGATCCCCAGCGCGCACACCACCAGCATCCCGATGTACGCCACATACATCCCGTGGCCCACCATCAGCGCTCCCACGGCCGGTCCCACCGCCAGCGCCAGCTGCTTGACCAGCGCGAACGCCGAGTTGTACTGGCCTATCAGGGAGGCCGGCGCCAGATCCGCCACCAGCGGAGCCAGCGTCGGCGACAGCATCGACTCGCCGATACCGAACAGCGCATACGTCGAGATCAGCAGCGTCGTCGCCACCGCCTGCGCCCCGTGCACCAGCCCGGACAGACCGGCGGCTATCCACGCCACGGTCCATATCAGCCCGACCAGCGCCATCACCCGGCTGCGCCGCCGCCGCTCGACCAGCTTGAGCACCACGAACTGCGCCGCCACGATCGCCGCCGTATTGGCCGCGAGGGCGATACCCAGGCTCGCCGGCGGGATCCGCGTGACCTCGGTCGCATAGGCCGCCAGACCGGACTCGAACTGCCCGTAGCAGGCGAAGAACAGGACGAACCCCAGCACGCACAGCCACACCATCCGCCGGTCGGCGAACAGCGCCCGCCAGGCACCCTTGGCCCGCTCCTCGGTCGGCACCGCGTCCTCGACCTTCGGCGCCCGCGGCAGCCGTACGGTCGCCACCGCCGCGCCGAGCACCAGGAACATCACGGCCTCGATGGCGAACAGCCGCACAAAGCTCGACGCATGCGACTCGTCGACCAGCAGCCCGCCGACCAGCCCACCGACGCCCAGGCCCAGGTTGTTCAGGAAGAACTGGGTGGCGAACGCCCGCGACCTGGTCACCGTCGTCGAGCACCACACGATCATCGTCGCGAGCGCCGGCTGAATGACCGCGATCCCGGCACCGAGCGCGATGGCCGACGCGATGACCAGCGGCTCCGTGGCCGACAGCCCGAGCCCCAGCGCGCCGATGGCGGCGGAGACCGTACCGACGATGGCCACCGGCAGCGGACCACGCCGGTCGATGGCCCGACCGGTCAGCGGCAGGACGACCAGCGCGGCCACTGCCAGCATCGCCAGCACCACACCGGCCGTATTCGCGCCGAGATCCCGCACCTTCGCCACATAGACGTACAGATACGGAACGGTGAAGCCGCTTCCGAACGCGCTCAGCGCGTTCCCGAGCTGGATCCGGCGCAACGCGGCGCCCATCGCGGTGGTCACACTCACCTACCTAGGTCAGGTCATCGGACGAACAAGGGGTACGAACCGGCGAGCTGCCACAGACACAGGGCGGGACCGGACAGCCGCAAGCCGGACAGTCTCACCCTGAAGACTTCAACTCTAAAGTTCGAATCTGAAGAGTACACGCCGAAGAACTTCAACGCCAATGACTTCCATGCCATACTGCGCCGCATGCCTGAGCCCTCAGAAGCGGCCGCCGACGCTGCCGAGCCGAGCCTCGAGGAACAGATCGCGGCCTACCAGCGCGAATTCCAAGACCTCGACCCCCAGGTGGAGCAGGTCGTCTCCGCACTTCAGCGCCTCAACCGGCGGATGAACGTCGCCTACGGACGGCAGACCGCCACCCTCGGCATCAGCAACGCCGAGTGGGAGGTCCTCAAGGCCCTGGTCCTCGCCGGAGCCCCCTACCAAATGGGCCCCGGCGAACTCGCCAAGCGCCTCGGCCTCACACCGGCCGCCATGACCCACCGCATCGACCGCATGGCGAGCGAAGGTCTGGTCACACGAGAGCGCGACGAGACCAACCGCGTCCGCGTCATCGTCGAGCTGACCCACGAGGGCCGCGAGAAGTGGCTGGAGGCGATGCGCATGGCAACGGTCTTCGAAGAGGACCTCCTCCAGGACCTCTCCGGCGCGGAACGCCAACTCCTCGGCCAGGTGTTGAGCCGTCTGCTGCGCCGCGTCGAGGACGCTCAACCGGACGCCGGCGGGCGTCTGAGTGACCTTGACTGACGCGAGTTGACACGCCCCTGCCCCATCCGTAGTGTTCTCCGAGTTGCCACGGAGCCGGAACGGTTCTGCGACAGCCATCCCGCCGCTTCGCGGCACACCACTACTGCACGGCCCCTCACCGGGAACAATTTCGGCATGCCGAAATTCGGACCGCGACGTGATTATGCGTCAACGAGGAATTCCGCTAAAGTAGTGATCACGCCGAAAGGCGCGGCAGATTGAATAGCCGCACCACGGCGGAACCCCCTCCGACGGGGAATCGGAAAAGAATTCGGACCGGAAACGGAACGAAATCGGATCTGATACAGTCGGAAAGGCCGAAAAGCGAAAGCCGAACGGCCAACCCCGCTCCAACAGGGGGCCGGAGACGGAAACGGATCTGGTAAGGTTGGAACCGCGAAGAAGCCGAAAAGGCCGAATCGCACCGGCGAAAATCGGAGCCGCAAGGATCTGATAGAGTCGGAAACGCAAGACCGAAGGGAAGCGCCCGGAGAGCCTGGTGAGACAGGCACAAAGGAAGCGTCCGTTCCTTGAGAACTCAACAGCGTGCCAAAAGTCAACGCCAGATATGTTGATACCCCGTCCAGCCGGAAGCATCCGGCGGATGAGGTTCCTTTGAAAGTCCTATCGACACCATGTGCCGGTAGGCAACACACAGCGAGGACGCTGTGAACGAGAGGGCTTATTCCGCCCACTCGTTCCGCTCTCGTGATGTGTAACCGGGATATCCCGGAAGCATTCACGGAGAGTTTGATCCTGGCTCAGGACGAACGCTGGCGGCGTGCTTAACACATGCAAGTCGAACGATGAAGCCTTTCGGGGTGGATTAGTGGCGAACGGGTGAGTAACACGTGGGCAATCTGCCCTTCACTCTGGGACAAGCCCTGGAAACGGGGTCTAATACCGGATATGACACACGACCGCATGGTCTGTGTGTGGAAAGCTCCGGCGGTGAAGGATGAGCCCGCGGCCTATCAGCTTGTTGGTGGGGTGATGGCCTACCAAGGCGACGACGGGTAGCCGGCCTGAGAGGGCGACCGGCCACACTGGGACTGAGACACGGCCCAGACTCCTACGGGAGGCAGCAGTGGGGAATATTGCACAATGGGCGAAAGCCTGATGCAGCGACGCCGCGTGAGGGATGACGGCCTTCGGGTTGTAAACCTCTTTCAGCAGGGAAGAAGCGAGAGTGACGGTACCTGCAGAAGAAGCGCCGGCTAACTACGTGCCAGCAGCCGCGGTAATACGTAGGGCGCAAGCGTTGTCCGGAATTATTGGGCGTAAAGAGCTCGTAGGCGGCTTGTCACGTCGGATGTGAAAGCCCGGGGCTTAACCCCGGGTCTGCATTCGATACGGGCAGGCTAGAGTTCGGTAGGGGAGATCGGAATTCCTGGTGTAGCGGTGAAATGCGCAGATATCAGGAGGAACACCGGTGGCGAAGGCGGATCTCTGGGCCGATACTGACGCTGAGGAGCGAAAGCGTGGGGAGCGAACAGGATTAGATACCCTGGTAGTCCACGCCGTAAACGTTGGGAACTAGGTGTGGGCGACATTCCACGTCGTCCGTGCCGCAGCTAACGCATTAAGTTCCCCGCCTGGGGAGTACGGCCGCAAGGCTAAAACTCAAAGGAATTGACGGGGGCCCGCACAAGCAGCGGAGCATGTGGCTTAATTCGACGCAACGCGAAGAACCTTACCAAGGCTTGACATACACCGGAAAACCCTGGAGACAGGGTCCCCCTTGTGGTCGGTGTACAGGTGGTGCATGGCTGTCGTCAGCTCGTGTCGTGAGATGTTGGGTTAAGTCCCGCAACGAGCGCAACCCTTGTTCTGTGTTGCCAGCATGCCCTTCGGGGTGATGGGGACTCACAGGAGACTGCCGGGGTCAACTCGGAGGAAGGTGGGGACGACGTCAAGTCATCATGCCCCTTATGTCTTGGGCTGCACACGTGCTACAATGGCCGGTACAATGAGCTGCGATACCGCGAGGTGGAGCGAATCTCAAAAAGCCGGTCTCAGTTCGGATTGGGGTCTGCAACTCGACCCCATGAAGTCGGAGTTGCTAGTAATCGCAGATCAGCATTGCTGCGGTGAATACGTTCCCGGGCCTTGTACACACCGCCCGTCACGTCACGAAAGTCGGTAACACCCGAAGCCGGTGGCCCAACCCCTTGTGGGAGGGAATCGTCGAAGGTGGGACTGGCGATTGGGACGAAGTCGTAACAAGGTAGCCGTACCGGAAGGTGCGGCTGGATCACCTCCTTTCTAAGGAGCACTTCTTACCAACTTCGGTTGGTCAGAGGCCAGTACATCAGCGAATGTCTGATGCTGGTTGCTCATGGGTGGAACGTTGACTATTCGGCGCACTTGGTTGGTTGTCACTAGTACTGCTTCGGCGTGGAACGTGGGGATTGATGGAGTGGGTCGGGCACGCTGTTGGGTATCTGAGGGTGCGGGCTTTCGAGTCTGAACCTTCGCGATGCCGGCCCCGGTGAAAATCTGCTTCGGTGGGTTGTGACGGGTGGCTGGTCGTTGCTTGAGAACTGCACAGTGGACGCGAGCATCTGTGGCCAAGTTTTTAAGGGCGCACGGTGGATGCCTTGGCACCAGGAACCGATGAAGGACGTGGGAGGCCACGATAGGCCCCGGGGAGCTGTCAACCAAGCTTTGATCCGGGGGTGTCCGAATGGGGAAACCCGGCAGTCGTCATGGGCTGTCACCCGCTGCTGAACACATAGGCAGTGTGGAGGGAACGCGGGGAAGTGAAACATCTCAGTACCCGCAGGAAGAGAAAACAACCGTGATTCCGGGAGTAGTGGCGAGCGAAACCGGATGAGGCTAAACCGTATTGGTGTGATACCCGGCAGGGGTTGCCAGTGCGGGGTCGTGGGAGTTCTCTTTCATCGTCTGCCGGCGATGAGACGAGTCAGAAACCGTTGATGTAGGCGAAGGACATGCGAAAGGTCCGGCGTAGAGGGTAAGACCCCCGTAGCTGAAACATTGACGGCTCGTTTGAGAATCACCCAAGTAGCACGGGGCCCGAGAAATCCCGTGTGAATCTGGCGGGACCACCCGTTAAGCCTAAATATTCCCTGGTGACCGATAGCGGATAGTACCGTGAGGGAATGGTGAAAAGTACCGCGGGAGCGGAGTGAAATAGTACCTGAAACCGTGTGCCTACAAGCCGTGGGAGCGTCGCGCATCGAGTTTACTCGGTGCGTCGTGACTGCGTGCCTTTTGAAGAATGAGCCTGCGAGTTTGCGGTATGTTGCGAGGTTAACCCGTGTGGGGAAGCCGTAGCGAAAGCGAGTCCGAATAGGGCGTTGAGTAGCGTGCCCAAGACCCGAAGCGGAGTGATCTAGCCATGGGCAGGTTGAAGCGGAGGTAAGACTTCGTGGAGGACCGAACCCACCAGGGTTGAAAACCTGGGGGATGACCTGTGGTTAGGGGTGAAAGGCCAATCAAACTCCGTGATAGCTGGTTCTCCCCGAAATGCATTTAGGTGCAGCGTCGTGTGTTTCTTGCCGGAGGTAGAGCACTGGATAGGCGATGGGCCCTACCGGGTTACTGACCTTAGCCAAACTCCGAATGCCGGTAAGTGAGAGCGCGGCAGTGAGACTGTGGGGGATAAGCTCCATGGTCGAGAGGGAAACAGCCCAGAGCATCGACTAAGGCCCCTAAGCGTGTGCTAAGTGGGAAAGGATGTGGAGTCGCAGAGACAACCAGGAGGTTGGCTTAGAAGCAGCCACCCTTGAAAGAGTGCGTAATAGCTCACTGGTCAAGTGATTCCGCGCCGACAATGTAGCGGGGCTCAAGCACACCGCCGAAGTCGTGTCATTGCAGCAATACTCCTAACGGAGGCTGTGATGGGTAGGGGAGCGTCGTGTGCCGGGTGAAGCAGCCGTGGAAACGAGTTGTGGACGGTTCACGAGTGAGAATGCAGGCATGAGTAGCGATACACACGTGGGAAACGTGTGCGCCGATTGACTAAGGGTTCCTGGGTCAAGCTGATCTGCCCAGGGTAAGTCGGGACCTAAGGCGAGGCCGACAGGCGTAGTCGATGGACAACCGGTTGATATTCCGGTACCCGCTTTGAAACGCCCAATATCGAATCAGACGATGCTAAGCCCGTGAAGCCGGCCTGGAGTCTTCGGACAAAGGGACGTGGTGGAGCCGGTGACCCGGATCTGTAGTAGGTAAGCGATGGGGTGACGCAGGAAGGTAGTCCAGCCCGGGCGGTGGTTGTCCCGGGGTAAGGGTGTAGCCCGAGAGATAGGCAAATCCGTCTCTCGTTAAGGGTGAGACCTGATGCCGAGCCGATTGTGGTGAAGTGGATGATCCTATGCTGTCGAGAAAAGCCTCTAGCGAGTTTCATGGCGGCCCGTACCCTAAACCGACTCAGGTGGTCAGGTAGAGAATACCGAGGCGTTCGGGTGAACTATGGTTAAGGAACTCGGCAAAATGCCCCCGTAACTTCGGGAGAAGGGGGGCCATTTCCGGTGATGAGACTTGCTCTCTGAGCTGGGGGTGGCCGCAGAGACCAGCGAGAAGCGACTGTTTACTAAAAACACAGGTCCGTGCGAAGCCGTAAGGCGATGTATACGGACTGACGCCTGCCCGGTGCTGGAACGTTAAGGGGACCGGTTAGTCAATCTTCGGGTTGGCGAAGCTGAGAACTTAAGCGCCAGTAAACGGCGGTGGTAACTATAACCATCCTAAGGTAGCGAAATTCCTTGTCGGGTAAGTTCCGACCTGCACGAATGGCGTAACGACTTCTCGACTGTCTCAACCATAGGCCCGGTGAAATTGCATTACGAGTAAAGATGCTCGTTTCGCGCAGCAGGACGGAAAGACCCCGGGACCTTTACTATAGCTTGATATTGGTGTTCGGTTCGGCTTGTGTAGGATAGGTGGGAGACTGTGAACTCTGGACGCCAGTTCAGGGGGAGTCATTGTTGAAATACCACTCTGGTCGTGCTGGATGTCTAACCTGGGTCCGTGATCCGGATCAGGGACAGTGTCTGGTGGGTAGTTTAACTGGGGCGGTTGCCTCCTAAAGAGTAACGGAGGCGCCCAAAGGTTCCCTCAGCCTGGTTGGCAATCAGGTGTTGAGTGTAAGTGCACAAGGGAGCTTGACTGTGAGACTGACGGGTCGAGCAGGTACGAAAGTAGGGACTAGTGATCCGGCGGTGGCTTGTGGAAGCGCCGTCGCTCAACGGATAAAAGGTACCCCGGGGATAACAGGCTGATCTTCCCCAAGAGTCCATATCGACGGGATGGTTTGGCACCTCGATGTCGGCTCGTCGCATCCTGGGGCTGGAGTCGGTCCCAAGGGTTGGGCTGTTCGCCCATTAAAGCGGTACGCGAGCTGGGTTTAGAACGTCGTGAGACAGTTCGGTCCCTATCCGCTGTGCGCGTAGGAGTCTTGAGAAGGGCTGTCCCTAGTACGAGAGGACCGGGACGGACGAACCTCTGGTGTGCCAGTTGTCCTGCCAAGGGCATGGCTGGTTGGCTACGTTCGGAAAGGATAACCGCTGAAAGCATCTAAGCGGGAAGCCTGCTTCGAGATGAGGGCTCCCACCCCCTTGAGGGGTTAAGGCTCCCAGTAGACGACTGGGTTGATAGGCCAGATATGGAAGCGCCGTAAGGTGTGGAGTTGACTGGTACTAATAGGCCGAGGGCTTGTCCTCAGTTGCTCGCGTCCACTGTGTAGGTTCTGAAGTAATGACCTGTGTCTTTGCCGGGTTGGTTAACTTCATAGTGTTTCGGTGGTCATAGCGTTAGGGAAACGCCCGGTTACATTTCGAACCCGGAAGCTAAGCCTTTCAGCGCCGATGGTACTGCAGGGGGGACCCTGTGGGAGAGTAGGACGCCGCCGAACAATCATTGTGGGGAAGCCCCGCACCTTATGGTGCGGGGCTTTTCTGCGTTCAGGGTCAGAAATCTGATTCCGGGCCGGATAAGGCGCATAGGGTCGGGCCATGCGATACGACCTGGTCATCTTCGACAATGACGGTGTGCTCGTCGACAGTGAGCCCATCTCCAACACCATCCTGGCCGGCTATCTGACCGAGCTCGGGTACCCCACGTCGTACGAGGACTCGATACGCGACTACATGGGGTCGGCGATGCACCGGATCCATGAGCTCGTCCTGGAACGTACCGGCCGTCGCCTGCCCGAGGACTTCGACGAGGTGTTCCACGGCCGCGTCTTCGCTGCGTTCGAGCGGGAGTTGCAGCCGGTGCCCGGGGTGACCGAGATGCTGGAGAAGCTGGCGGCGGACGGCGTTCCGTACTGTGTCGCGTCCTCCGGAAGCCATGAGCGGATCCGGGTGGGGCACCGGAAGACGGGCCTGGACGGGTGGTTCGCGGCAGGCCGCGTCTTCAGCTCGCAGGATGTGGGGCGGGGGAAGCCGGCGCCGGATCTCTTTCTGCATGCGGCACGGGAGATGGGCGTGGAGCCGGAGCGGTGTGCGGTGATCGAGGACAGTCCGCTGGGGGTGCAGGCGGCGGTCGCCGCGGAGATGGATGTCTATGGGTTCACGGCGATGACGCCGGCGGCGAAGCTGGTGGAGCCCGGCGCCAACGGGCTGTTCGCCCATATGGCCGAACTTCCCGAGCTGTTGCGGTAGGGACCGGGTTGCCGGAGTGCCGACCGTGCCGTGGGTGGGGGGTGTGGTGAGAGTGCCACGGGTGGCATGCGATCACCCGTAGGGCGTACGTCGGAATTGGCGGAGTGATCCATCTACCCAGCGGTAGTGGCGAGTTCTAGGCTGAGCGGCCATGACGGCCCCTCTGGTACCAGGAGCGCAGCTGCGGCACGGCCGGGTCTCGCTTGCCCTCAGCTTCTGCGTCCAGGGTGCGGTCTTCGCCCTCCTGGTGACGCGGATACCCGCGATCCAGGACCGCTACGGGATATCGGACGCTCTGCTGCCGGTCTTCCTCGCGGCGGTGCCGGTTCTCGCGGGGGTCGGCAGTGTCGTCACCGAGCAGCTGGTGAAGCGGGTGCGGCCGAGCCTGGTGCTGCGGTGTGTGCAGCCGGTGGTGTGTCTGGCGTTGCTGGCGGTGGGGGCCGCTGGCTCGATGGCGCAGGTGGCGGTGGCGCTGGCGGCGTTCGGCCTTTCGGTGGGGGCCTTGGACGCCTCGATGAACATGCTCGGGGTGAGCCTGCAGCGGGCGTACGGGCGGAGCATCATGCTCGGCTTCCACGCCGCGTACAGCCTGGGCGGCATCGTGGGGGCCTCGCTGGCCTGGGCGGGGGCGCACTGGAAGCTGTCGCTCGCGCTGCTGTACGGGCCGGTGGTCGCGGTCCTGGTGCCGTTGGCGCTGATCGTGGGCCGATGGTTTGTGGACCAGGAGCGCGCCAAGGAGCCCCGGGGGAGCGGGGAAGGCCCGGCGGCCGTTGCACCCATCGCGATGAGGCTGCTGTTGCCGCTGTGTCTGGTGATGGCGTTCGCGTATATCGGGGACTCGACCGTCTCCAACTGGAGCGCGAAGTATCTGCAGGACGTACTGGGGAGCTCGGAGCAGCTCGCCACCGTTCCGTACAACGTCTATATGGTCACCACGCTGCTCGGGCGGGCGGTCGGTGATCTGGGGGTTCGGCGGTTCGGGGCGGTCGCGGTGGTACGGACCGGGTCGGTGGTCGCGGCGGGTGGCTTCGCGGTGGTGGCGGCGGCGCCGGGGGCCTGGGCCGGGATGGCGGGGTTCACGCTGCTGGGGCTCGGGCTGTGTGTGCTCGTGCCGCAGACGTTCGCGGCGGCGGGGCGGTATGCCTTCGAAAAACATGGGCCCGAGGCGTCGGACGCGGCCGTCGCGCGGCTGAATATTTTCAACTATGTGGGCTTTTTGATCGGCTCTCCCTTGGTGGGTGCGCTCGGTGATGCCTGGAGCTATCGGGGGGCGATGCTCGTACCGATGGCCCTGGTGCTGGTGACGCTGGTGTATGCCCGCTCGTTCGGGGCCCCGGAGGCCCGATACGGTGACGGATATGAGCGGCCGCGCACAGCTGATGTGGGATGAGGCAGTAACGGGCTACGACTTCGGGTCCGGGCATCCGATGGACCCGGTCCGGCTCGCGCTGACCATGCGTTTGGTGGAGGCGTACGAGCTCGATCGCGGCCCGCTGGAAGTGGTCGCGGCCAAGCCGGCGGGGGACTCCACCCTGCGGCTGGTGCATCGCGAGGACTACATCGGCGCGGTCCGCAGAGCCTCGGCGGACCCCGCCTCGGCGGACCTCTCGTACGGGCTGGGGACGGCGGACGATCCGGCGTTCAAAGGGATGCACGAGGCGTCCGCGCTGATCGCCGGGCAGTCGGTCGGCGCGGCGGAGGCCGTCTGGCGCGGCGACGCGGCCCATGCGGTGAACTTCTCCGGCGGGCTGCACCACGCGATGCCGGGCGGCGCGGCCGGCTTCTGTATCTACAACGACGCGGCGCTGGCGGTCGCCCGGCTGCTGGAGCTGGGCGCCGAGCGGGTCGCGTACATCGATGTGGATGTCCACCACGGCGACGGGGTGCAGGCGGCGTTCTGGGAGGACCCGCGGGTACTGACGATCTCGCTGCACGAGCATCCGCGCACGCTCTTCCCGCAGACCGGCTGGCCGGAGGAGACCGGCGGGGAGGGCGCGGAGGGCAGCGCGGTGAATGTGGCGCTGCCGGCCGGGACCGGGGACGAGGGCTGGCTGCGGGCCTTTCATGCCGTGGTGCCGGAGCTGCTGGGGGCGTTCCGGCCGCAGGCGATCGTGTCGCAGCACGGCGCGGACACCCACTTCGAGGATCCGCTCGCGCATCTCGCGGTGAGCCTGGACGCCCAGCGTGCGGTGGCGGAGTCCTGCCACTCCCTGGCGCATGAGTTCGCGGACGGACGGTGGGTCGCGCTGGGTGGCGGCGGCTATGCGGTGGTGGATGTGGTGCCGCGCAGCTGGACGCATCTGACGGCGATCGCGGCGGGCCGGCCGATCGACCCGGCCTCGATGGTGCCGGAGTCCTGGCGGCACGAAGTGTTCCGCAGGACGCGGCAGTTGGCGCCGCTGCGGATGACGGACGGGCGTACGCCGCAGTGGCGGGACTTCGTCAACGACGGCTATGACCCGGCCGACCGGCTGGACCAGGCGGTGCTGGCCACCCGCCGGGCGGTGTTCCCGGCGCATGGGCTGCTGCCGTAGGGACCCGTAACTCGCTGTGCTCCACGGATGTGTGACTACCCGTCGGTCGGGGCAACCGTAGGCCGGCCAACGGGGCAGCATGGGGCGCGTGAGGGACACCGGGGCGCTGCGGGCGCACCTGATCGAGACAAGGCTCGCCGGGACGATCGCGACGACGCGGGAGAAGAGTCTGGGGCGCTACCGGCTCTTCGCGGCGCGCGATCCGCGGGTGCTGTTGGGGCTGGATCCCGAACGGGACTGGCCGCTCGGTGAAGTACTGCGACTGATGGGGCAGAAGTGCGGGGTTTCGGTCGATCTCGCGCATACTTCGGGCCCGGATGTGATCGATCCGGATCGTACGATCGCGGCACTGGACCGGTTCGCCGACCGAATGGGTGAGGCGGCCGGTCGCCGTGTGCCGGTGCTGCTCGGCACCGGCCATCCGCACCGGCTGCTGGAGTTCTACGCCGCGCTCGCAGACGCTCTCTCGTCGGCGGGCTGCCCCGTCCTCACCCCTGCGTATGGCGCCCGTGTCGACATAGCGACCCGGTTCGGCGTACGCACCCGGGTCCTCGACTACGTACGGGGAGTCGCGCTGATGCGAGAAACCGGCGTGCGGGGCGCGCCCGGGGCGGGGGGCGTACACACCCACTCGCCGCTTCCCGTACGCACCGCTCTCGCGGCCGCCGCGGACTTTGGGGAGCCGCTGCCGGGGCTGGTGATCGGGGACCACGGCTGGGTCTGCGGGGCAGGTCAGCTGGGCATCGAGGCGATCGGGCTGGCGGATACGGACGACCCGGCGCTGTTCGTCGGCCAGGCGGAGGGACGGGTGTCCGAGGTGGTGCCGCTCGATGATGCCGTGCGGGCCGCGTCCTACCGACCGCTGATGCGCTATGTACTCAATCGGGCGCATCTGTCCCGATAGGCGGCTGTTCGCTGCTCCTCTTCCCCACTCGCATCACCCGCCCCTAATCTGGGGAGTGAGCGCATAGCGACGAAGAGTCACCGGAGGGGAAGCCGGTGTCCGTCTTATGCGGAAGGTGCAGGTGTGGCATGGCGGCAGACCAGAGGCCTCTGAACGAGGTTGTGTTCCTGACAGTGGCGGAAGTCGCCACGGTGATGCGAGTGTCCAAGATGACCGTGTACCGCTTGGTGCACAGCGGTCATCTGCCCGCTATTCGCGTGGGGAGGTCTTTCCGGGTTCCGGAGCAAGCGGTTCAGGACTATCTCCGTGAGTCCTTTGTGGGGGTGGAATCAGCCTGACGGGTCCGTCGCCGACCCTCGGATTACGCCGTTCGCCCGGCGCCGGGTAGGCTGGCCCGATGTAGGTAGTGTGGGCTCGGACGCCCCGCACCGAGTGATTCGAAGTGAGCGAGGGTAGTCGTGGGCTCTGTTATCAAGAAGCGGCGCAAGCGGATGGCCAAGAAGAAGCACCGCAAGCTGCTCAAGCGCACCCGTGTTCAGCGTCGTAACAAGAAGTAAGCGACGCTGATCGCGATTTCGCAGCCCCCCATCGCCTTGGTGCGATCGGGGGCTGCTGCGCGTTGTGGGCCGTATGGACGGTGGTCGGACGGAAATGTGGCCGCAGGCATCCTGTGGTCATCACAGCGCAACACCGACCCGATAGCGTGGTCGGCACAGCTCGGCTAGGCGGAAGTCGCGGCGGGAAGGAAGGGCTGATCTTGGGCAAGGTCGTGCTCGTCACGGGAGTCGCACGGCAGCTGGGCGGCCGGTTCGTGCGCCGGATCCAGCGCGATCCCGACGTCGACCGGGTGATCGGGGTCGACGCCGTGGCACCGGAGCACCATCTGGGCGGCGCCGAATTCCTCAAGGCCGATATCCGGCATCCGGCCATTGCCCGGGTTCTGGCCGAGACGGGCGTCGACACCGTCATCCATATGGATATCAACGGCACCCCGTTGGGCAAGCGTGGCGGCCGCGCCTCGGTGAAGGAAACCAACGTCATCGGGACGATGCAGCTGCTCGGCGCCTGCCAGAAGGCCCCGAACGTGCAGCGCCTGGTCATCAAGTCCAGCACCAGCGTCTATGGCTCCGCGCCCCGGGACCCCGCTGTCTTCACCGAGACCACCACGCCGAAGTCGCTGCCCAGCGGCGGCTTCGCCAAGGACGTCGTCGAGGTCGAGGGCTATGTACGCGGCTTCGCGCGGCGCCGGCCCGATGTGGCGGTATGCGTCCTGCGGTTCGCCAACATCCTGGGGCCCTGTGCGGATTCCCCGCTCGCCGAGTACTTCTCGCTGCCCGTGCTGCCCACCGTGCTCGGCTACGACCCGCGGCTGCAGTTCGTCCACGAGGATGACGCCATTGAGGTGTTGCGGATCGCCGCCGCCGCGCCGCGCCGCGGCACGCTCAACAGCGGCACGTTCAATATCGCCGGGGACGGCGTGCTGTTGCTGTCGCAGACCTCCCGGCGGCTGGGGCGGCCCACGCTGCCGCTGTTCCTGCCGACGGTGACCTGGGCCGGTACGGCGCTGCGGTCCATCGGCATCACGGACTTCTCGCCGGAACAGATCCGGCTGCTCACGCACGGCAGGGTCGTCGAAACGACGCAGATGCGCGAGACACTGGGGTTCCACCCGAAGTTCACGACGGCGGAGACCTTCGCGGAATTCGCCCGCAGCCGCGGACCCGGGCTGCTGCCGCCCGAGTCCCTCGCCCGCACCGTCGACCGGCTCGCCGGCGTGCTGCCCGCACGCGGCGGCCTGACCCAGTGAGGAGTTCACCCACAATGGCGGACGCCAAGGTCATTCCCTTCGGCGAGGAGCCTCGGGCGCGCAGGAAGGCCAGGCGGGCCGGGCGCACGGGGCGCGGTACGGCGCTGGCACCCGTACCGGAAGCACGGACCGAGCATCCGCCGGCGGCACCTCCGCCGCCGAGCCCACGGTCCCTCGACGAGCGGATCGCGGGCGGGCTGGCCTTTCTGCGCCGGCGGATCACCGGCGACTACGAGGTCGACGACTTCGGCTACGACGAGGAGCTGACCGACCAGGTCCTGATGTCGCTGCTGCGGCCCTTCTACGAGAAGTACTTCCGGGTCGAGGTGAAGGGCGTCGAGAACATCCCCGCAGACGGCGGGGCGCTGATCGTCGCCAATCACTCCGGGACGCTGCCGCTGGACGGCCTGATGTTGCAGGTCGCGGTGCACGACAACCACCCGGCGCAGCGTCATCTGCGGCTGCTGGCGGCCGATTTGGTGTTTGTGCTGCCGGTGATAAACGAGCTGGCGCGCAAGGCCGGGCACACCCTCGCCTGTGCGGAGGACGCGCAGCGGCTGCTGGAGCGCGGCGAGATCGTCGGGGTGATGCCGGAGGGCTTCAAGGGCATCGGCAAGCCCTTCGCGGACCGCTACAAGCTGCAGCGCTTCGGGCGGGGCGGCTTTGTCTCGACGGCGTTGAAGGCCGGGGTGCCGATCGTGCCGTGCTCGATCGTGGGCGCGGAGGAGATCTACCCGATGATCGGGAACGCCAAGACGCTGGCGCGGGTGCTGGGGCTGCCGTATTTCCCGATCACGCCGACGTTCCCGTGGCTCGGGCCGCTGGGGGCCGTACCGCTGCCGACGAAGTGGACGATCCAGTTCGGCGAGCCGATTTTGACGGACGGTTATCCGCCGGAGGCGGCGGACGATCCGATGCTGATGTTCAACCTGACCGATCAGGTCCGCGAAACGATTCAGCACACCCTGTACAAGCTGCTGGTGCAGCGACGCTCGGTGTTCTTCTGAGGGAAGGACCGGAAGAACACCGAGCGCGCCGACCCGGGACTGCTTGGCCACGCCTCCGCCACGGCGGGGACGCCTTCACTACTTCGGCAGATCCTCGCCGTCGATGCCCAGGCCCGGCAGCAGCCCCGGGAGCAGCGGCGGGAGGGTGACGGCAGGCTTGCCGCCGCTCTCCTTGCCGCCGTCGTGCGGGGACGCGGTGCCGCCCTTGGACGGCGGGTCGAGCAGGCCGCCCGTATTGCCGCCGAGCAGGCCGTCCTCCTGGGAGGGCGAGGCCGACGGGTGCGGGGTGTGCGAGCCATGGGAGTGGGTGCCGGAGGTGGACCTGCTGCCGGCCGGCGCCGGGCGGCCGTCGGGGCCGGAGCCGGTGCCCGCGGAGGCCGGCGTGTCGCGGTGGTGGTCCCTGCCGCCCGGGGTGGACGGCAGCAGCGGGCGGAGCGGACCGACCTCTTCGTCTATGGCGTCGAAGACCGAACTGACCTCGTCGCGGACGTCCGTGAGCTGCACCGGGAGCTTGTCGCGCAGCTGGGACCAGGTGCCGCGATGGGACCTGGTGAAGGAGTTCAGCGCCTGGATGGGGCCGAGCGAGCCATCGCGTTCATACGCCTGGTGGAGCAGGCGGTGTCCCTCACCCGCGTCGTGCTTGACGCCGGAGAGCGCCCTGCGGACCTCGGCGAGCGACTCATGGTCGAGGTCGGCGAGCCGGGCGCGCTCCATCAGGCGGCGGGCCTCCAGCATGCGGGTGGAGGCCTGGTCCAGGAGGAGCTGTCCGCGGTCGGAGTCGTCGTCGGCCATGCCGAGCTTGAGGTCCTCCATGCCCCGCTTGAGGCCGTAGAGGGAATCGCCGGGCAGGGCGTCGGAGCTGGCCGCCGCGACACCGCTGAACGCACCGGCGGCGACGCCGACCGTCAGCCCGCCCGCGGCCAGCCCCTTGGAGAGGCGGGAGCGCGGCCGCAGCCTGCCGATCGATTTCGCGGCGCGGTGTGCGCCTCCGGCCCCGCGTTGCCCAGGCACCCAGGCACCCTCGGACGGAGCGCCTTCGGCGAAGGCGGCCTCCATCGCGGCGAGGAGCTGGGCGCGCTGGACAGTCTTGACCTCGGTGGCCATCTCCGGCCTCGGGAGTCTCCCGAGGCCGTCGGCGACCGCCAACAGCCGTGTTTCGCCCGGCGCTTGCGCCGGATTGCCGACCTGGTCCTCGGCCGCCGCGCCCTCGAGGACCTGCTCCTCCAGGGCCTGGGCGAAGGCGTTGGCCCGCCGGTGCACCGAGACATTCGCGATCACGGGCGGCACCTCCTCTCATCATCCCGCTCGACTCCCCGGACTGGCTTTGACTATCCAGACGGGCCGGACGGTTGCACGCCGTTGTCCGCGGCCACTCGATCGAGTGAGAGACAGCGGGCATGGCGTGACCGTATGGAGCCTGCATTCCGCACAACGAGCGGCGCGGCACTCGGGTTACGCACTCACGATGATCTGACCGACCGGACATGGCCGATCACCAAGAGTGAGCAAATGCAGGCGTGAAGCTGGTCGAGGGGGAAGCGTGGGGGTGGGGGGTGGGGTCAGCGGGCGTCTTCGGGGAGGAGCCGCGCCAGGGTGCGGACGGCCCGGTACTGGAGGGTCTTGATCGCGCCCTCGTTCTTGCCCATGACGCGGGCGGTCTCGGCGACCGAGAGACCTTGCAGGAAGCGCAGCGTGACGCACTCCTGCTGTTGGGGGTTGAGCTTGCGTACCGCCTCCAGCAGGGCGGCATTGGAGAGGGATTCGAGGACCGAGTCCTCGGGGCTGCGCTCGACCTCGTTGGCGTCGAGCATCTCTCCGGTGGTGACTTCCAGGCGGAAGCGCGAGGACTTGAAGTGGTCGGCGACGAGGTTACGGGCGATGGTCACCAGCCAGGCGCCGAAGTCACGGCCCTGCCAGGTGAAGGTGCCGATGCGGCGCAGGGCGCGCAGAAAGGTCTCGCTGGTGAGGTCCTCGGCCGTGGCACGGCCGCCCACGCGGTAGTAGATGTAGCGGTAGACCGTGTCGGCGTACTGGTCGTAGAGGCGGCCGAAGGCTTCGGCCTCGCCGGCCTGGGCTCGTTCGACGAGGTCCATCATGCGACGGCTGTCGCTGTCGGCGGGACGACGGGCGGTGGTCGTGCCGGTGCCGGAGCGGCGGGTTCTGCCGGCGGCCTTGCCGACCGCAGCACTCCCGTCGGCCAGGGCGTAGCAGGGTCCGGCGGCGGGGACGGCTGAGGCGAATGCGGGGACGGCGTACGCGGTGGGGACAAAACTGCGCAGGTGGTCGACGAGCGACGTACGCAGCGTAGCCAGGCCCGAGGCGTCAACCCCGACGTGTGGGTACACGGGACTCCCAGAGGCAGAGCTTCCATCACGTGCAGTGCGGGACCGTTCACTCGTCGTAGGGACGTGTGGGTTCCGGATTGCGTCTGAGGAGAATAACGCTTCGTACAGGCAGCGCTACACCCAGTTGCTCAAATCATCGATTACTTACGGTCCGTGCCGGGTTGGTGGCAGATCAAGTATCGAATACTGAGCAACTATTGATCGGAAGGGAACGCAATCTGCCTGGTTGGAGGGCGTGTTGTGGTTAACCGAAAGCAACGTGACTGACGGGGCGGCGGAGGGGGTAGGGAGTGTGGATGGCCCGCCGTCCCGCCCGGCGATCAGGCCTGGTCAGCGGCGGCGGCGCTGGAGCGCGACCGCGGCCGCGGCGCCGCCTGCGAGGGCGCCCACACCGGCCGCTGCCGGGATGCCGATCTTGGCCGCCTTGCGTCCGGTTCGGTAGTCGCGCAGCCGCCACCCCTGCTCCCGGGCGTGCTTGCGCAGCCGGCTGTCGGGGTTGATCGCGTACGGATGTCCGACGAGCGAGAGCATCGGGATGTCGTTGGCGGAGTCGCTGTAGGCGGCGCAGTGCGACAGGTCCAGGCCCTCGGCCGCCGCCAGTGCGCGGACCGCCTCGGCCTTGGCCGGGCCGTGCAGCGGCTCGCCGACCAGTTTGCCCGTATAGACACCGCCCACGGACTCGGCGACGGTGCCCAGCGCGCCGGTCAGGCCGAGCCGGCGGGCGATGATGGTCGCGGTCTCCACGGGGGCCGCGGTCACCAGCCAGACCTTCTGGCCGGCGTCGAGGTGGGCCTGGGCGAGCGCACGGGTACCGGGCCAGACCCGCTCGGCCATGTACTCGTCGTAGATCTCCTCGCCGATGGACATCAGCTCGGCGACCCGATGGCCCTGGACGATGGACAGCGCGCTGTTGCGGACGTCCGCCATGTGCTCGGGGTTCTCCGAGCCGGCCAGCCGGAAGTAGATCTGCTGCCAGGCGAAGCGGGCCAGGTCGCGCTTGTGGAAGAAGTGCCGCTTGTAGAGGCCGCGGCCGAAGTGGAAGAGCGCGGCGCCCTGCATGACGGTGTTGTCGAGGTCGAAGAAGGCGGCGGCCGCGGTGTCCCCGACGACCGGGAACTCGGGCTCCGCCGCGGCCTCCTCGACGGGCGGCGCTTCCTGGGAGGACTTACGGGCGGCCTCGGCCGCGGCCTCGCCGGCCAGCACACTGCGGGCCGTGGCGGGTCGTCTGCGGCGGGTGAACCATCCCGTGGAGAAAATCGCCCCGGAGAAGCTCCTGCCGGGGCGCTGGGCGGGGCGGTCGGGCGACGAGGTGGGGGGCGTCCCGTAGGGACTCCTGCCGGGGTGGCGGTCGGGCGACGGGAGGGCCATGGCGCTAGCGTAGCCAGTTTGTTCGGTGCAACCGGTTACGGGCGCGTGTCAGGAAGGCCTGGAGCGCCGGACGGTTGCGTTACGGCCATCCGTGGCACCGTTCCGCGGGGGCCGGGGACCGGCTCAGGCGCCGAGGGCGGTGCGCAGCCGCTTGGGGTCCACCCGCCAGAAGTCGTGCTGGGCGCCGTCGACGAGGACGACCGGAATCTGCTCCCAGTACTTGCGGTGCAGCTCGGCGTCCTCGGTGATGTCCTTCTTCTCCCACGACGCGCCGGTCTCGGCGCACACCTGCTCGATCACGGCCTGGGCGTCGTCGCAGAGGTGGCAGCCCGGCTTGCCGACGAGGGTGACCATCCGGTCGGCGGGGCTCTTGCGGGGGCTGCGGCTGAACAAGGGGGCCATGGAGCCATTGTGCCGGGTCACGGCGGCGCTTTCGCGGCGCCCGGTCGATTACCATCGGTGGGCGATTTGTAGGTTTCCGGGGGTATAGCGGTGAGGAGTGAGGGCGCGTGCTCCCGTCTGTGCTGCCCTGGTTCGAGGGCGGCGCGAGCGAACGGTGTGACGTGGGAGTTGGTTCCGCGAAGGCCCGTAAAAGCCGCGTGACCCCCATCACTTTGGCCGGACAAACCGGACACCATCTTTGTGCACGCGTTCACAAAGACATAGCCTGCAGAAGACAGGGCGGTCGGGTTCCATACGGTCGCCCGCAGCCCCGCTCTACCCGCAGGAGCACCGTGGCAACTGGCCGAACTCACCGACCGGCGACCCGAAGCCGAGGCATTCCCGAGGCCACCGTCGCCCGGCTTCCGCTGTATCTGCGTGCACTGACCGCGCTCTCCGAGCGCTCGGTACCCACGGTCTCCTCCGAGGAGCTCGCGGCCGCGGCGGGGGTCAACTCCGCCAAGCTGCGGAAGGACTTCTCCTACCTCGGCTCCTACGGGACCCGCGGGGTCGGCTACGACGTGGAGTACCTCGTTTACCAGATCTCGCGGGAGCTGGGGCTGACGCAGGACTGGCCGGTTGTCATCGTCGGTATCGGTAACCTCGGCGCCGCGCTCGCCAACTACGGCGGCTTCGCCTCCAGGGGCTTCCGTGTCGCCGCGCTGATCGACGCGGACCCGGCCATGGCCGGCAAGCCCGTCGCGGGCATCGCGGTCCAGCACACCGACGAGCTGGAGCACATCATCGAGAGCAACGGCGTCTCGATCGGTGTCATCGCCACGCCGGCCGGGGCCGCCCAGCAGGTCTGTGAGCGCCTCGTCGCCGCCGGTGTCACCTCGATCCTCAACTTCGCACCGACCGTACTGACCGTCCCCGACGGGGTGGACGTACGCAAGGTCGACCTGTCGATAGAGCTGCAGATCCTCGCCTTCCACGAGCAGCGCAAGGCCGGCGAGGAGGCGCCCGAGAGCGGCGCCCCGGCCGACCGCGCCGCCGCGCTCGCGGCCGAGGCCGAGGCGGCCGTCACGGGCGACCGCAAGGGACCGGACGGGGATCTGCCCGCCGTGATGCCGGCATGAGCGAGCGAATCGTCGAAAGGTGCGTCACAGGCGCAGGCTGTGCCTCGCGAAGCGAGGTGCAAGCATGAGCCTCCTTGTTGTCGGACTGAGTCATCGCAGCGCGCCGGTGAGCGTGCTGGAGCGGGCCGCGCTCGCCCCGGAGGCGCGCGGCAAGCTGCTGCAGGACGCGGTGTCGGCCGAGCCGGTCACCGAGTCCGCGGTGCTCTCCACCTGCAACCGCATCGAGCTCTACGCCGACGTGGACAAGTTCCACGCCGGTGTCGCCGAGCTGTCCACCCTCCTGGCCCGCCACAGCGGCGCCGGCCTGGAGGAGCTCACCCCTTACCTCTATGTCCACTACGAGGACCGCGCCGTCCACCACCTCTTCTCGGTGGCCTGCGGCCTGGACTCGATGGTCGTCGGCGAGGGCCAGATCCTCGGGCAGATCAAGGACGCGCTGGCCGTCGCCCAGGAGCTGCACACCGCGGGCCGGCTGCTGAACGATCTGTTCCAGCAGGCCCTGCGGGTCGGCAAGCGCGCCCACAGCGAGACCGGGATCGACAAGGCGGGCCAGTCGCTGGTCACCTTCGGCCTCGAACAGCTCGCGGCCGGCCAGGACGTCGAGACCTGGGCGCACGGCAAGCGGGCGCTGGTCATCGGCGCCGGATCGATGTCCTCGCTGGCCGCCACCACCCTCGTACGCAACGGCATCGGTGAGCTGGCGGTCGCCAACCGCACGGTGGCGCGCGCCGAGCGGCTCGTACAGATCCTCACCGAGCCCGGCGGCCCGGGCGCGGCGAACGGGCTGACCGCCCGCGCGGTGGCCATGACCTCGGTCGAGGACGAGCTGGCGCTCGCCGACATCGTGGTCTCCTGTACCGGCGCGACCGGTCTGGTCCTCGCCGGCGAGATGGTCGCGGCCGCCCGCGCCGGGCGCACCGCGCCGCTGGCGCTGCTCGACCTCGCCATGCCCCGCGACATAGACGCCGCGGTCCACCGGATCGAGGGCGCGCACCTCGTCGACATCGAATCGCTGGCCGACGCCTCCGCGGACGCACCCATGGCGGCCGACGTGGACAAGGTGCGCGGCATCGTCTCCGACGAGGTCGCCGCGTTCGGCGCCGCCCAGCGGGCCGCGCACATCACCCCCACCGTGGTCGCCCTGCGCACCATGGCGGCGGACGTCGTCGCCGGCGAGATCGCCCGGCTCGACGGCCGCCTCCCCGACCTGGACGACAAGCAGCGCGCCGAGATCACCCAGACCGTGCGCCGCGTCGTCGACAAACTCCTGCACGCGCCCACCGTGCGGGTCAAGCAGCTCGCCAGCGAGCCCGGCGGCGCCGGGTACGCGGACGCGCTGCGGGAACTCTTCGACCTCGACCCGCAGACGGTGGCCGCCGTCAGCAGGGCCGACACGCGCGCCGACAGGCACGATGCACGGGAGCGGGCATGAACGACAGCACTACAAGAGCACTGAGGCTGGGCACACGGCGCAGCAAGCTCGCCATGGCCCAGTCCGGACAGATCGCCGAGGCGGTCCGCGAGCTCACGGGCCGTCCCGTCGAGCTGGTGGAGATCACCACCTACGGCGACACCTCCCGCGAGCACCTCGCGCAGATCGGCGGCAGCGGCGTCTTCGTCTCCGCGCTGCGTGACGCGCTGCTCGCCGGGGACATCGACTTCGCCGTCCACTCGCTCAAGGATCTGCCCACCACGCAGCCCGAGAGCCTGGCCCTGGCCGCGATCCCCGTACGGGAAGACCCCCGTGACGCGCTGATCGCCAGGGACGGGCTCACCTTCGAGCAGCTGACCGCCGACGAGGACCGGGTGGCCCGCATCGGCACCGGCTCCCCCCGGAGGATGGCGCAGCTCAACGCCTGGGCCAGGTCGCTGGGCCGGCGTGTGGAGACCGTACCGATACGCGGGAACATCGACACCCGTATCGGCTTTGTCGAAAAGGGCGAGCTGGACGCGGTCGTACTGGCCGCCGCCGGGCTCACCCGGATCGGCCGGATCGACGAGGCGACACAGCTGCTGTCGCCCGACGTGGTTTTGCCCGCCCCCGGCCAGGGGGCACTGGCGATCGAGTGCGCCGCGGTCAACGTGGACCTCGTCGCCCAGCTGGCGGAGCTCGACGACCCGGACACCCGGGCCGCCGTGACCGCCGAGCGTTCCCTGCTCGCCGCCCTGGAGGCCGGCTGCTCCGCACCCGTTGGAGCGCTGGCCGACCTTTCCCCAAGCTCTCGACTTCGCTTGAGCAGGGGAGGCCCCAAGGCCGGCGAGCAGGCTGTCACCGAATTGCATCTGCGCGGCGTCGTCGGCACGACCGACGGCGGCACGCTGGTGCACTTGTCCACCACCGGGCACGTACCCGCCTCTCCCGACGATGTGTCGGCCCCGCTGAAGCTGGGCCGGGAACTCGCCGCCGAGATGCTCGCAAAGGGTGCGGCCGGTCTTATGGGGGAGCGAGCACTTTGAACCCCACCGCCCCAAACCACTCCGCCTCCGGTCAGGTCACCTTCCTGGGTGCCGGGCCGGGAGACCCGGGTCTGCTGACGCTGCGTGCCGTGGAGGCGCTGGCCTCCGCGGACGTACTGATCGCCGACCCGCACGTGCTGGACGTCGTGCGTGTGCATGCACGCGCACAGGTGGACACGCCACTGCAGGCGTCAGCTGACGAGGCGTCAATTCCCGTCACTGCCCCTGGCGTTTCGGCCCTTCGGGACACCGCCAATCTTGTCATGGCGGCCGCCCGCGCGGGCAAGCGGGTCGTACGTGCCGTCACCGGTGACCCCGGCCTGGACGGGAACGTCGCCGAGGAGATGCTGGCCTGCGCCACCGAAGGCATCGTCTTCGAGGTCGTGCCCGGCATCGCCGCGGCCGTCGGCGTACCCGCGTACGCCGGTGTGCCGCTGCGCGACGCCCAGGGCACGGACGTGCGCTTCGTCGACGCCCGCAGCGCCAACGACCGCTGCTGGTCCGAGCTGGGTGCCAGCGACGCCACCGCCGTCGTCTCCACCACCCTCGACTCGGTGGCCGCGGCCGCCGGCGAGCTGGTGTCCGCGGGCCGCAAGCCCGACACCCCGATGACCATCACCGTCGCCGGCACCACCACCCGCCAGCGGACCTGGACCGCGACCCTCGGGTCGGTCGCCCAGGTGCTCAAGGCCGCCAAGGTGCTGCCCTCGCCCGATGGCGGCCAGCCGGTCATAGCCGTGGTCGGTGAGCGCAGTGCCGCCGCGCAGCGCGACCGCCTTTCGTGGTTCGAGTCCAAGCCGCTCTTCGGCTGGCGGGTGCTCGTGCCGCGGACGAAGGAGCAGGCCGCGTCGCTCTCCGACCAGCTCGTCTCGTACGGTGCGGTGTCGCACGAGGTCCCGACCATCGCCGTTGAACCGCCACGCACCCCTCAGCAGATGGAGCGCGCGGTCAAGGGCCTGGTCACCGGCCGCTACGAGTGGATCGCCTTCACCTCGGTCAACGCCGTCAAGGCCGTCCGGGAGAAGTTCGAGGAGTACGGCCTGGACGCCCGCGCCTTCGCCGGGATCAAGGTCGCGGCGGTCGGCGAACAGACCGCCAAGGCGCTGGTCGCCTTCGGTGTGAAGCCCGACCTGGTGCCCTCCGGCGAGCAGTCGGCCGCCGGGCTGCTGGAGGACTGGCCGCCCTACGACCCGGTCTTCGACCCGATCGACCGGGTGTTCCTGCCGCGCGCCGACATCGCCACCGAGACCCTGGTGGCCGGGCTGATCGAGCTGGGCTGGGAGGTCGACGACGTCACCGCCTACCGGACCGTGCGCGCCTCGCCGCCGCCGGCCGAGACCCGCGAGGCGATCAAGGGCGGCGGCTTCGACGCGGTCCTGTTCACCTCGTCCTCGACCGTGCGCAACCTCGTCGGCATCGCCGGCAAGCCGCACAACGTGACCGTGATCGCCTGTATCGGCCCGGCCACTGCCAAGACCGCCGAGGAGCACGGGCTGCGCGTGGACGTCATGTCGCCCGAGCCTTCGGTACACAAGCTGGCCGAAGCGCTCGCCGACTTCGGGGCGGCGCGGCGCGATGCCGCGCTGGAGGCCGGTGATCCGGTCACCCGTCCCAGCGAGCGCCGGCCCGGATCGCGTAGGAGGGCTCGCAGTTGAGCAGCAGTACGTACGGAAGCTTTCCGGGGGCGCGGCCGCGACGGCTGCGCACCACCCCCGCCATGCGGCGGATGGTCGCCGAACACCGGCTGCACCCGGCCGACCTGATCCTCCCGGCGTTCGTCCGGGAGGGCATCTCCGAGCCGGTGCCGATCTCCGCGATGCCGGGCGTGGTCCAGCACACCCGCGACACGCTGCGCAAGGCGGCCGTCGAGGCGGTGGCGGCCGGTGTCGCCGGGATCATGCTGTTCGGGGTGCCCGAGGACGAGAAGAAGGACGCCTTGGGGACCGCCGGTACGGACCCTGACGGCATCCTCCAGGTCGCCATCCGGGACGTACGGGCCGAGGTCGGCGACGATCTCGTGATCATGTCCGACCTGTGCCTGGACGAGTACACCGACCACGGCCACTGCGGTGTCCTGGACGACCAGGGCCGGGTCGACAACGACGCGACGCTGGAGCGCTACGCCGAGATGGCGCAGGTCCAGGCCGATGCGGGCGTCCATGTGGTGGGCCCCAGCGGCATGATGGACGGTCAGGTCGGCGTCGTCCGTGACGCGCTGGACCAGACCGGCCACGAGGACGTCTCGATCCTCGCCTACACGGCGAAGTATTCGTCGGCGTTCTACGGTCCGTTCCGTGAGGCCGTCGGCTCGTCGCTGAAAGGCGACCGGAAGACGTACCAGCAGGACCCGGCGAACCTCCGCGAGTCGCTGCGCGAGCTGGCGCTCGACCTGGAGGAGGGCGCCGACATGGTCATGGTCAAGCCGGCGCTGCCGTACCTGGACGTGTTGGCGAAGATCGCCGAGCAGGTGGACGTGCCCGTCGCCGCGTACCAGATCTCCGGTGAGTACGCGATGGTCGAGGCGGCCGCCGAGAAGGGTTGGATCGACCGCGACAAGGCGATCCTGGAGACGCTGACCGGCATCAAGCGGGCCGGGGCGAACATGATCCTCACCTACTGGGCGACGGAGGTCGCGCGGGGGCTGTGACCCATCTGGCTCGATGGTGCCGTTTGGGGGAGTTCAGGGGCGCGCATTCATGATCATGCGCAGCAGATCGGCGCCCCAACTTCCCTGAAGAGAAGAGCATTTCGGACGTGTTACGTTCCCGCATGGCCCGATGCGCGGTGGTTCCGGCCACCGCGCTTGCCTTATCCATAGCCACCTCCGCCGTAGCCGAGGCCCGGCCATCGGCATCGCCGTCGGCCCCGGTATCGGTCGTGGCCCCCTTCCAGCTGGTGAAGATCCCCGGCGTCAACGGCGACAAGCTGGACGGCGCCGCCTGGATCCACCCGGACAGCACGCCCCGCCCCGCGATCATCCTGCCGTCCCCCTGGACGCAGTTCGGCTGGCACACCTACGCGGCCATGGCAACGAAGTACGCGCTGGCCGGCTACAACGTCCTCGCCTACTCCGCGCGCGGCTTCGGCTCCTCGGAGGGCGAGGTCGACGCGGGTGGCCCCCTGGACGTCCAGGACGGCTCGAAGGCGCTGGACTATCTCCTCGCGCACGCGCCGGGCCGCACCACCAAGGTGGGTTTCGCGGGCCTGTCGTACGGCTCGGGCCTGAGCCAGCTGATCGCCGCGCACGACTCTCGGGTGGACGCCGTCGCCGCGCTGAGCACCTGGGGCGACCTGGGCGAGGCGTTCTACGAGAACCACACCCGCCATCTCGCCTCCGTACGGGCCCTGCGGACCGTCGCGGGCAACGCCCGGCTCAGCGCCCGGACCCGCCAGGTCTTCGCCGACATCCTCGCCGACCGCAACATCCCCCAGGCGCTGGCCTGGGCGAAGCAGCGCTCCCCGCAGACCTATGTCAAGCAGCTCAACAAGCGCCGGGTGCCGGTCCTTTACGCCCAGGCGTGGCACGAGACGCTGTTCCCCGCCAACCAGTCGCTGAAGGCGTTCAACAGCCTCACCGGCCCGAAGCGGATCGACATGTCGATCGGGGACCACGCGGGCCCGGAGATGACCGGCCTGGGCGGCCTGCCCAACCACGTCACCAACGACGCCAGGCGCTGGTTCGACCGCTTCCTCAAGGGCGAGCGGAACGGTATCGACACCGAGGGCCAGGTCAACAGCCAGGTGATGTGGAAGTACTGGCCCTGGCTGCGCGAGACCCGGCCCACCTGGGGCGCCTTCACCGAGCGCACCGAGCGCCTCAACCTGACGGCACCGGACCACGGTGGCAGGGACGGCAACGGCACGGACGGCACTCTGAGCGCCGCGCCGTCGACCGGCTGGCGGATGCCCTTCACCTCCGGCACGGACACCACCGCGAGCGCCGCGGGCCACCTCGTCTTCGTCGCGGGCTACGAGGAGATGGCGGGCCTGCCGAAGACGTACCGGACCCGCACCATCTCCCGTCGGCACGCGGCCGTATGGACCGGCGCGCCCGTACAGGCCACCACCCGGCTGCGCGGCGCCCCCAAGCTGCGGCTGACCTATACGCCCGGCACGGCGGGGTCGACCGTCATCGCCCACCTCTTCGACGTCGACGAGAACGACAAGGCGCACATCATCACGCATGCGCCGTTCACCTCGCCGGACGGCCGTGCGGGCCGGCCCGTCACCGCCGACATCACCCTGCAGGCCGCCGCGTACGACATCCCGACGGGCCACCGGCTGATGCTGGTCGTCGACACCAAGGATCCGCTCTACGGCGACGCCAACGGCTCCGGCGGCACCCTCACCGTCAGCTCACCCCGGGCCAGGCCGTCGTATCTGGACGTGCCGACCGGCTGACGGCGAGGTTCTTGTGGAGCGGCCCCGTACAGCAGCTGTGCTGTACGGGGCCGTTGTGGCAGGAGCCTGAGCGGCTCCGGGGCTCAGAGGCGCTCGGGCGTACGGATGCCGAGCAGGGCCATGCCCTGGTGGAGGGTGCGACCGGTGAGGTCGACGAGGAAGAGACGGTTCTCGACGACCTCGACCGGGTTGTCGGCGCTGATCACCTGGCACTGGTCGTAGAACGTGGTCAGGTGCGAGGCCAGCTGGTAGAGGTACGCGGCCAGCTTGTGCGGCTCGTACGACGCGGCGGCCTCGGCCAGCACCTCGGCGAACTGGTCCAGGTGCAGACCGAGCGCGCGCTCGGCCGGGGCGAGCTCCAGCTCGGGGTGGGCGGCCGGCTTCGTGTCGCCCGCCTTGCGCAGGATCGACCGGATACGGGCGTACGCGTACTGGAGATAGACGGACGTGTCGCCGTTGAGCGAGACCATCTGGTCCAGATCGAACTTGTAGTCCCGCGACGCGGACGTCGACAGGTCGGCGTACTTCACCGCGCCGATGCCGACCGACCGGCCGTTCTCGACGATCTCCTGCTCGGTCAGGCCCACCTTCTCGGCCTTCTCCCGCACCACCGCCGTCGCCCGGTCGATCGCCTCGTCCAGCAGATCCACCAGCCGCACCGTCTCGCCCTCACGGGTCTTGAACGGCTTGCCGTCCTTGCCCAGGACCGTGCCGAACGCGAGCTGGACGGCGTGCGTCTTGTCGTTCAGCCAGCCGGCCCGCCGCGCGGTCTCGAAGACCATCTTGAAGTGCAGCGACTGGCGGGCGTCGACGACGTACAGCAGGCTGTCGGCGCCGAGGTTCTGGACCCGGTCGCGGATCGCCGAGAGGTCGGTGGCCGCGTAGCCGTAGCCGCCGTTGGACTTCTTGACGATCAGCGGGACGGGGTTGCCGTCCGGGCCCTTCACATCGTCGAAGAAGACACACAGCGCGCCGTCGGAGCGGACCGCGACACCGGTCTCCTCCAGGATCCGGCAGGTCTCTTCGAGCATGTCGTTGTAGCCGGACTCGCCGACGACGTCCGCGTCGCGGATGTCCATGTCGAGCTTGTTGAAGACCGAGTAGAAGTAGATCTTCGACTCGTCGACGAACCGCCGCCACAGGGCCAGCGTCTCCTCGTCGCCGGCCTGTAGGTCGACGACCCGGAGCCGGGCCCGCTCCTTGAACTCCTCGTCGGCGTCGAAGAGCGCCCGCGAGGCCTTGTAGAGGCGGTTCAGATTGGACATGGCCTCCTCGCCGGAGACCTCACCGCCCTTGTGGTCCAGCTCGTGCGGGTGCTCGATCAGGTACTGGATGAGCATGCCGAACTGGGTGCCCCAGTCGCCGATGTGATGCCGGCGGACCACCTTTTCGCCGGTGAACTCCAGGATCTCGACCATCGCCGCGCCGATCACCGCCGACCGCAGATGCCCCACGTGCATCTCCTTGGCGACATTCGGCTGGGCGTAGTCGATCACCGTGGTGCCGGCCTCGTCGGCGTACGGCACGCCCAGGCGGGCGTCGGCGGCGCGCTCGGCGAGGGTCTTGGTGATCGCCTCGTCGGCAATGGTGATGTTGAGGAAGCCGGGACCGGAGACCTCGATCTCCTTGATCACCGCGCCGCTCTCCCCGGTCGGGATGCCGGCGACGACCTGCGCGGCCAGCTCCCGCGGATTGCCCTTGAGCTTCTTGGCCAGCGCCAGCATCCCGTTGGCCTGGAAGTCGGCCCGGTCGCTTCGTCGCAGCAGCGGGTCGACGGCGCCGGCCTCCGGCAGGGCTGCCGAGAGGGCGTCCGCGACGCGCTGATGGACCGAAGCTGCGAGGGAAGTGACCGAGGCCATGGAGAAGAGCTCTCTTCTAGAGGGAGATGTCGTCGGAGCCGGAGCGGAAAGGGTTTGCCAATGAGTATCCCACGGCGACACCACCGAATTTCTGTCCGGGCGGCGTCTGGGAGAATGGCTCCGTCAGGCTTTTGTGCGGCGTCAGGCTGTTGTGCGTCGCACGGCGCCACAGGCGCAAGAGGAAGCACCAGGAAGAGGAAGGGCCGATCGTGGCTCAGCAGAGCACCGAGACCGACTGGGTCTCCAGGTTCGCGGACGAGGTCATTGCCGAGGCGGAGCGCCGCGCCCCCGGCAAAGTGACGCCAGGTGCTTCTTCCGCACCGGTCATCGTCTGCGCCTCGGGCCTGAGCCCCTCCGGCCCGATCCACCTCGGCAACCTCCGCGAGGTCATGACCCCGCACCTGGTCGCCGACGAGGTCCGCCGCCGCGGATACGAGGTCCGCCACCTGATCTCCTGGGACGACTACGACCGCTACCGCAAGGTCCCGGCCGGCGTCGCGGGCATCGACGAGTCCTGGGCCGAGCACATCGGCAAGCCGCTGACCTCGGTCCCGGCACCGGCCGGCTCGGCGTATCCGAACTGGGCGGAGCACTTCAAGGCCGCCATGATCGAGGCGCTCGCCGAGCTGGGCGTCGAGTACGACGGCATCAGCCAGACCGAGCAGTACACCTCGGGCGTCTACCGCGAGCAGATCCTGCACGCGATGAAGCACCGCGCGAAGATCGACGCGATCCTTGGCCAGTACCGCACCAAGAAGGCCCCGGCGAAGAAGTCGCAGAAGCCCGTCGACGAGGCCGAGCTGGAGGCCGCCGAAGGCTCCGGCGCGGCCGGCGAGGACGACGGCAGCGGCGGCTCGGCCGGCTACTTCCCGTACAAGCCCTACTGCGGGCAGTGCGAGAAGGACCTCACCACCGTCACCTCGTACGACGACGAGAGCACCGAGCTCGTCTACACCTGCACGGCGTGCGGCTTCGGCGAGACGGTCCGGCTGAGCGAGTTCAACCGCGGCAAGCTGGTCTGGAAGGTCGACTGGCCGATGCGCTGGGCGTACGAGGGCGTGATCTTCGAGCCGTCCGGTGTCGACCACTCCTCGCCCGGCTCGTCCTTCGTGGTCGGCGGCCAGATCGTCCGCGAGATTTTCGACGGCGTCCAGCCCATCGGCCCGATGTACGCCTTCGTCGGCATCAGCGGCATGGCCAAGATGTCCTCCTCCAAGGGCGGTGTGCCCACCCCGGGCGATGCGCTGAAGATCATGGAGGCGCCGCTGCTGCGCTGGCTCTACGCCCGCCGCAAGCCCAACCAGTCCTTCAAGATCGCCTTCGACCAGGAGATCCAGCGGCTCTACGACGAGTGGGACAAGCTGGCGTCCAAGGTCGCCGACGGCGCGGCCCAGCCCGCCGACGCCGCCGCCTACACCCGTGCCATCGGCACCGCGGCCGGCCCGCTGCCCACCACCCCGCGCCCGCTGCCGTACCGCACCCTGGCCTCGGTCATGGACATCACCGCGGGACACGACGAGCAGACGCTGCGCATCCTCGGTGAACTCGACCCCGACAACCCGGTCACCTCGCTCGACGAGACCCGGCCGCGGCTCGACAAGGCCGAGTACTGGATCACCACCCAGGTGCCGGCCGACCAGCGCACCATCGTCCGGGACGAGCCCGACGAGGAGCTGCTCGCCACCCTCGACGAGCGGGCCCGCGGCTCGCTGCGGCTGCTGCTCGACGGTCTGGACGAGCACTGGTCGCTGGACGGCCTGACCACCCTGGTCTACGGCGTGCCGAAGATCCAGGCAGGTCTGGAGCCGGACGCCAAGCCGACCCCCGAGCTCAAGGCGGCCCAGCGCGAGTTCTTCGCCCTGCTCTACCACCTGCTGGTCGGCCGGGACACCGGGCCGCGGCTGCCCACTCTGCTGCTGGCCGTCGGCGCCGACCGGGTGCGCAAGCTGCTCGGCGGCTGACGGCCCGCCGGTGAGCCGGCAGTTCGCCACTGAGTCGTAGGCCCCGGCGCGGGCGTGCGACTCAGGGCTGACAAGGGTTCGGCCCCGGGGATGAGGATCCCCGGGGCCGAACCCTTCATTCTGGAGCGATGAGAGGATTCATCGGCTTCATCGTCATGATCCAAGGGGCGATGGGCTTCATCGGCCAGACGTTCTCCGACGGCGCCTGGGGGCTGCTGCCCCACTGGTTCGACCTGCCGTCGGTCGCCTACCTCGGCATGGTTGCGGCCGGCGCGGCGCTGGCCGTGTGGGGCGACATGGACAAGAAGCGGAAGCGGAAGCAGGTCGGTTCGGGCGCGGCTTAGCCGCTGCCGGCCGCCTTCGTCACCCCTTACGGGATGTGCTCGCTCTCCATCTCCATACGGAAGCGGGCCTTGAAGTCCTTGACGAATGAGCGCAGATAGCCCTCGCTCAGCGGGCCGCCGTCCCGTCCCGTGACCCCGTAGTAGTTCAGCAGATAGCGGCCGAACTGATGGGAGTCGGGCATCACGTTCTTCTCGCCCACGTAGGCACGGAAGGCCGTGTAGTACGCCTGCTCGCGCGGGACGTCGTCGGGGAGCGCGGAGACCGGGGGCAACTGCTCGGTCTCCAGGGGGAGTTCGGGCGCGGGCCCGGTTTCGGGGGCGTGCCCGCGCTGCTCGGGGATCGGCAGCGGGTCGCCCGCACTGCCCAGCGGCCGGCTGCGGCCGGGGCCGACCGGGACGGTCAACTGGGGGGCGCCGGAGGCCTGTTCGGCCGCGGGGGCCGGGGCGTACCCGGGGTCGGGGGCGGCCTGGTGCACCGGCTCGGGAGTCAGGTCCTGTAGCGGCGCATCGTCATGTACCGGCACATCGGCGGCGCGTACGGGCTGCTCGTCATGTACGAGCCGCTCGTCCCGTACGGGCGCATCGGCGCTTCCTGGCCGCTCCGCGCCCCTCGGCCCGCCCGCGGGCCCGCTCACCGGCTCGCTCGCCGTGCGCGGCTCCAGGGCCGGCGGCCGGCCGGCCGCGTCCACCCCCGCCGTCGCCGCCACCGGCGCTTCGATGCCCGCCGCGGCGAGCCCGGCCGACGCGGTCTTCGCCAGCGGGACGCCGTACCGCGCCAGCCGCAGCGGCATCATCGCGTCGACGGGGGCCCGGCGGCGCCAGGCACGCCCATAGCGCGCCCGAAGCCGCGCCTGGTAGACGAGACGGTCCTGCTCCAGCTGGATGACCTGGTCGTACGAGCGCAGCTCCCACAGCTTCATCCGGCGCCACAGCCGGAAGGTGGAGGGGAAGGCGAGCAGCCAGCGGGTGAGCCGCACGCCTTCCATGTGCTTGTCGGCCGTGATGTCGGCGATCCGGCCGATCGCGTGCCGGGCGGCCTCCACGGCCACGACGAACAGCAGCGGGATGACCGCATGCATCCCGACGCCCAGCGCGTCGGGCCAGGCCGCCGCGCCGTTGAACGCGATCGTGGCGGCCGTCAGCAGCCATGCCGTCTGGCGCAGCAGCGGGAAGGGGATACGGATCCAGGTGAGCAGCAGATCCAGCGCCAGCAGCACCACGATGCCGGCGTCGATGCCGATCGGGAAGACGGCCGAGAAGCTGCCGAAGCCCTTCTTCTCGGCCAGCTCGCGCACCGCCGTGTAGGAGCCGGTGAACCCGATGGCCGCGATCAATGCCGCCCCGGCGATGACCACACCGATCAGGATGCGGTGGGTACGAGTCAACTGCGCCGTCTGCGTCGCGGACACCCGCGGTCCCTCCCCGGCTCGGCGAAATGGCGGGCCTAGCGTGGCACACCCGCCCCCCGGCGACGCCGGGAGGTACCTCGGCCGTGGCCGGAGAGGGCCCGGGAGTGGTGATCGGTGCTGCGGTCAGCCGTTCGCCTTGGTGGCGGCGGCGACCGCCTCCTTGGCGGCGGCCTGGGCGTCCTTCAGCAGGTCGGCGCCCTTCGGGGTGTCGGCGCCGGCCAGGCCCGCCCCGTTGTAGTTGATCGTGACGACGATGTTGGACGTACGGGCAACGATCGTCGTGTTCTTGAACGTGTTGCCCTCCTTCTTCGCGTCGTACGTGATCGCGGTCGCCTCGTCGCCGGTGCCGGAGGTGTTGACCGTCTTCAGCTTCCTGGCGCCCGAGACGCCCTTCGCGTCGGCGACCTGCTTGGTGTAGAACTCCGTGGCGCGCTTCTCGGCCGAGCCGACGCCGGGGTCCGAGTCGTAGCGCTGGTAGCCGATGTCCAGCCAGCGGAACTGGGTGCCGTCGACACCGTTCTCGTCGGAGCTGTTCCACGAGCAGGTGCCGTGCGCGGAGTTGTCCGTGGACTTGCCCTGCTCGCCGGACGCGTCCTTCACCTTGGGCAGCATCTTCTTGATGGTGCCCTTGGAGAACGCCTCACAGGGGTTCGGCAGCTTCTTGAACTTCGCGGGCGCGACGGTCGGCGACGGCTTGACCGAGCCGCTGGAGCTGGCGGAGGAGGAGGCGTCACCGGAGCTGTCGCTGCTCGAGCCGGAGCAGCCGGCGACGAGCAGCACCGGTACTGCTGCGCAGGTGAGAAGGCTGGCGAGTCGCTTGGCTGAACGGTGCATGGTTCCTTCGCTGTTCGTCGTCGTCGGGTCGGCGTGGCGCGGCCGTGGGGGTGGCCGCGGGCTCGCCGCCCTGCCTCGCGTACGGGGCAGGGCTAGACGGCACGGTACGCGGCGCGGCGGGGTGGGTGGCCGGTTCGTGTCGACAAGAACGACGTGCAAATCGGGCGTTCAGCGCTTTTTTCCGGAGTCGCCCAATCCGCCCTATCGGGACTATTCGCTGAGGCTGTCGACCAGCTCGCCGGCCAGCGAACGGGCCTTGTCCTGCAGTTCCTGGCTGTCCGGCAACATCGACTTGTCCGTGGACCACTGGTCATAAGTGATCGTCACGATGACGTTCGACGTGCGAAAGACCACAGTGACATCACGGTGCACACCGGAGTCCGCAGTGATCAATCTGTCATTGAGGAACGCCGCGTCCCCGAGGCCGTCCAGGACGCGCGGGGCGGTGGAGCCGCTCGGGTCCGCACTCGGGTCGGACGACCCCGACGGGCTCCCGGACGCCGCCGCCCCCTTCTTGCCGGACGTGCCCGACGTGGCCGGGGTGTTCGCCTGGGCGTCCGCGCCGGCTCCCTTGCCCTTTGAGGCGGAGGGCGTCGGCGCGGCGGGCGAAGCGGAGCCGGTGTCGCCGGGCGGGATCTGCGCGGCCAGCTCCTTGCTGTCGTAGATCCCCTGCGCCTTGTCGTCGTCGCTCACGGCGGCGTCGTACGAGACCACGCGCTGGATGTCGAGGCTCAGATGGCGGGTGCCCGCGGTGGTCTCGCGGGTCCAGCGGCAGCCGACCCGGCGATCGGTGTCGTAGGTGATGTCGGCCTGGCCGCCGTAGAGCTTCTCGGCCTCGGTGCGCGACAGGTGCTGGCCGTCGCCGGGCAGCATGCCGCGCACGGTGCCGCGCGCGGGCAGTCCGCAGGCCTCCGGGAGGGTCTGATAGCGGCCCGGTTCGGCGGCCTGGCTCGCGGTGGCGGCGTCACCGCTCTTCGCGTCGGCGTCACCACCGTCGGTGCTGGAGCCGCCGGTGCAGCCGGTGAGGCCGACGGCCAGCGCCGCGGCCGCAACCCATGCGGCACCGGGTACGAACGGCTTACGTGGCATCGTTCGCGGCTCCTTCCCCTACGAAATGTGGTTGCCGCCGAGTGGCGGCCGGTGGACACAATGTCTATCGCACGTCTTGCCGCGCACGCCGGTCCACCGTCCAAGATCGGATATCTTGTCCGGCTTTTGCGTTTTTCATAAATTCGGGGGAATGAGGAAGTTATGTCGTACGTCGAAGTGCCTGGTGCGCAGGTACCGATCCGGATGTGGACGGACCCGGCCACGGTGGAGGGCGTCGCGATGGAGCAGCTGCGCAACGTCGCCACCCTGCCGTGGATCCAGGGCCTGGCCGTGATGCCCGATGTGCATTACGGCAAGGGGGCCACCGTCGGCTCGGTGATCGCGATGCGCGGTGCGGTCTGCCCGGCCGCGGTCGGTGTCGACATCGGCTGCGGAATGAGCGCGGTGAAGACCTCGCTCACCGCCAACGACCTGCCCGGTGATCTTTCCCGGCTCCGCTCGAAGATCGAGCAGGCGATCCCGGTGGGCCGGGGGATGCACGACGCCCCGGTCGACCCCGGACAGCTGCACGGCTTCCCGACGGCGGGGTGGGGGGACTTCTGGGCGCGGTTCGACGGGGTCGCCGAAGCCGTCAAATTCCGTCAGGAACGTGCCACGAAGCAGATGGGTTCGCTGGGATCCGGCAACCACTTCATCGAGTTCTGTCTCGATGACAACGGCGCGGTGTGGCTGATGCTGCACTCCGGCTCCCGGAACATCGGCAAGGAGCTGGCCGAGTTCCACATGGGACAGGCCCAGAAGCTGCCGCACAACCAGGGCCTGGTCGACCGCGACCTCGCCGTCTTCATCGCGGACACCCCGCCGATGGCGGCGTACCGCAACGACCTGTTCTGGGCGCAGGAGTACGCCAAGCACAACCGGGACGTGATGATGGCGCTCTTCCAGGACGTCATCCGCAAGGAGTTCAAGAAGGCCAGGCCGACGTTCGAGCCGGTGATCTCCTGCCACCACAACTATGTGGCGGAGGAGCGCTACGACGGCATGGACCTGCTGGTGACCCGTAAGGGCGCGATCCGGGCCGGCAGCGGCGAGTACGGCATCATTCCGGGCTCGATGGGCACCGGCTCGTACATCGTCAAGGGCCTCGGAAACGCCGCCTCGTTCAACTCCGCCTCTCACGGAGCCGGCCGCAAGATGAGCCGGAACGCCGCGAAGAAGCGGTTCTCCACCAAGGACCTGGAGGAGCAGACGCGGGGTGTGGAGTGCCGTAAGGACTCCGGTGTGGTGGACGAGATCCCGGGCGCCTACAAGCCGATCGAGAGGGTCATCGATCAGCAGCGGGACCTGGTCGAGGTCGTCGCCAAGCTCAAGCAGGTCGTGTGTGTGAAGGGCTGACGACCTTGGGGCGGTAGGTGGGCCGATTGGCGGCGCGGTCGGAGACGAGCGAGGCGATGGCCATGTGGGTCTCGGCGTAGTAGGTCTCGCGGCGCCGTCGCTCGCGCCGGACGTACTTGTCGCCGTCGCACGCGTCGGCCTTCGGCTTTTTCGGCGGGGCGGTGACCTGGTCGGGGAACTCCTTGGCCAGGCCCGTGTATCCGGCGTCGACCTGGGCTTTCACCGTCGGGCGGAGGCGGAACTGCTCGCAGATGCCCTCGCTGCGGACCACACTCTGATCGTGCATCCGGCCCGGGCGGACGACTCGGGACAGCAGCATGTGCCCCTGGCCGTCACTGAACGTTGTGGTCTTGATGGTGTTCTGCCTGCGCTTGCCGGAGACGAACGCCCTCCGGCCGGGCCGGCCCGCCTGCGGACGGCGCACTTGCGTCTCGGTGCCGTTGATCCGCAGCTCGACGCCCTCGGCCTCTGCGTAGGCGAATACGTCCTCCAGCGTGCGCAGCCGCAGCCCGGGCCGGCCGGGGACGGCGAAGGCCCGGGCGGCGAGTAGGGGGCGGACCTGGCGGATCGCGGCGGAGACGGTGGAGCGATCCCCCCGTACAGCCCGGCCAGTACCGCGCGCGGCAGCCCGTGTCGCAGATGCACCGGCGTGACCAGGAGCCGGTCGACCAGTACCGGCCTGGGCTTGCGCCCGGCCCCGGCCCCGGCCGCTCGCTGCCTCGGTCCGCCACGCTCCGCGTGCAGCGCCGAGTCACGCGTTGCCTCCCACGGGACAGCGAGCTCGTCGAGTAACTCGCCGAGATGTGCACGAGAGACGCCGGACGAAGCAGGGTGGGAACAGACCGCACGCGCCCAGGTCAGCACAACTCACCCAACCCGTAAGGTCCTTGTCACGTCACGACATAACCGCACCCGAGGTATTCCCCTCAATTCCGTTAGCGGGGCAAACGGGGGTGACCCACCCGCCGTCCACCCCCGACACGTGCGTTCATCGCGCCGTCCGACATACTCATGCCGCGTGAACGAGGCATGGGAAGTACTCATTTTCATCGGCATGATCCTGTTGATGGCCGCTATCTTCGGACTCTGCATCTGGGCCTGGCGGTCCGGAAACAAAAGGGACGGCCGAAGCTCCCAACAGTGGGAAGAGCTCATCCAGTTCGTGGAGGCCCGGGGCTGGAGCCACACTGCTTGGGTTCCCGGCGCGGGAGACCGCTACTGCGGGGGAGACCCACTTCCCATGAAGGGCACCAATATCCCCATCCGGGACCACATCGTCGGCGAATTCCGGGGTCGCCCGATCAGCTGCTTCGAGTACACCTCGCGCGACATGAACGCGGACGGCCCGGACTCGGTGCTGTACTCCGCGGTGTTCGCCGTGACGATGCCGACGCCCGTACCACGGATGGTCATCAAAAAGCCGCGGGCAGTGGACAAGGTGAACGCGCGCGCGGACGCCCTGTTCGGTGGCGGCAAGGTGATGGAGCTGGGCGACCCCGCATTCGACGAGGCATTTCGCCTGATCGCCAACGACGAAGAGTTCGCGCGCAGTGCCCTGACCGGCTCCATGGCGCAGTTCCTCACCTCCGACCCCCGCGCCAAGGGCCAGCCTCTCCGGTTCCAGGAAAACCTTCTGCTCACCTGGCATCGGGGGCGGCTCCGGGCGGAAGAGATCGAACAGAAGCTGAACTATCTGTGCGACGTCCTGGACCGCTTGCCGGCGCAGGCATAACACCCCGCCTGAATGACGGCGTTCGTGGTGAGCCCCTCGCGGATGAGGATCGCGAGGGGCTCACCCATGAGCGTCGAGGTGCCCGCCCAAGACTTACGCTGCGCCAAAGCCCGCCGGGCGAATGGACTTGACGAATTCCTCGTAGTCTTCCGCGACCTGATCCAGCTGGGACTGCTTGGCCGTCAACGCCAGCTCGATCACTGCGTGTGTGGACGGGTCGCGCGCATCCTGCACGAGCAGGTAGACCTGGCTCTGGACCAACTCCACGGGCAATCCGCGCAATGTGGTGGAGATCCGCAGCGTTTGAGTCAGCGCGGGCAATTCCGGGGTCCCCCCCTGCGCCTGCTTGGCGACGGTCACCGTCGCCCCCTCACGCAGCCGCTCGACCGATTCGTGCGCGACTGCCACAAGGTCGGTTTCGTCCCGAATTTGACCGGCGATCGTGATATTAGCGGTGAACTTGTCCTGCGACTCGAGGTGGAGTGCGATGAAAGCCACTCCGGGAGCGCCCACCTCATCGGGGGGCGCCGGCTGCCAGCCCTCCGGCAGGGAAAATTCGATCTTTACCGGCAGTGTGGTCGCCATCGTGGATCAACTCCTAGTGTGCGAAATGCGAGGCCAGCGTCATCCGAAGGGGTTGATGGCATCCAGCCCATCGCCGACGGCGTCGAGGCCCTCACCCACCTTGTCACCGATGTCGCTGACCGTGTCGACGACCTTGTGCGGGTCGATCTCCATCTGGAAGCCAACCTTGCCCCCGAGTCCGAGCCCGACGCCCACATCGGCACCGATGACGAACTTTCCGTCCTTCATGCCGGCATCCGCATGGGCCGCAGCTCCGGCTCCGGCCCACCCTTCCGCGGTGGCACCGGCCCCGATACCGCCCACGTCCGCGTGGGCGCTCGCAGTCGCCTTGGCGCCCGCGAACGCCTCGGCGCCCGCGTGCACTCCGTCCTTGCCCACGGATGTGGTCGCCGTCGCTTCAGCGCCGACGAACGCCGAGGCGTCACCCTTGACCGCGGCGGGGCCGTACTCGACGCCGCCCTCCGCGGAGGCCTTCGCCAGGTACGCGGAACCGCTGGCTCCGGCCTGGAGTCTGCCGTCCTTGACCGACGCGCCCACCGAGCCTTCCGCCCCGAGAAGTTTGAGCTCGGCCTTCCCGGATACCTTCCCGTCGTCTCCGAACTGCGACTCGCCTTCGGCCCCCTTCTCCCAGGCGTTCACCTCGGCCTTCCGCTCCCACAGCTTGGCCTCGAAGCCTCGGGGCTTTTTGGCATTGGGATCCGCGGGCGGCGCATCGGGGTCAGGCTTCGAGGCGCCGTAGAACTTCTGGTGCTGTTCGCTCAGCGGGGTGGATTCGTAGTCCTTGAGGGTGACGTTGGTCTTCCCTGATTCCTTTTGCTGTTCGGCCGTCTTGCCTGCCCTTTGCAGCCAGGACGGCGCGTCGGAAGCGCCTCCCGCCGCATCCCCCAGTTTTCCCGCCGCCGAATCAGCTTCGTCCCGCAGATTCTGGCGGGCGGTTTTCAAAATCAGCTGGGCCTGGCTTTCATTGCCGCCGTCCCACAGCTCGATGGCCTCCCGCGCCTGCCCCTGTGCCGCGCTCAACGCCGTGGCGTACCTACTGACCGCCCCAGCCGCGTCGGACAGCGCATCGGAAGCGTAGAGCCAGTTCTTCTTCTCACCGGAAAGCTTTTCCCAGAACTGGTCGCTGGCCGCACCGTTCCAGCCGGATATTCGTACGGCGCCCAGTCCCTGAGCAACGGTTTCGAATTTTCCGGATTGTTTCTTCAGCGCCCGCGCGACGCCCTCGATTGCCCCTGCGTCGCCAGGGATGAGCCCCTTGGGGTCTTTTGTTTCGCCCAGCTCTTCCGTCATGCCCATCCCCCGCTGTTACAGTCCCGAACCGTTCTTATGCTGATTTATGTACTGCATATACTCGTCGGTATGGGATTCGTTTTGCTCGTAGGTGTCCGCTTGGCTTTTTAGCTTGTCCGACATGTCGCCGGCATGGTCGCCGAGAACGAGATAGGCCACTTCCCACGTATCGCAAAAAGTTTCGAACTTATCGGCGAGGATCTTTTCACCCTGCCCGGAACCATCAAAGTCCTCGTTCAGTGCTGAGAAATCGGCACCCTTGGCCGGGTTAAGACATTTCAGTACATCTGAAGCCCCGGCCCTGAGCTCATCCGGATCGGCTTTAAAGCCATCGCGATTAATGGACACCCTCGAACCATCCCCCGTGAACGCGCGCTAATGACAGGCGAGTTGGCACTGCCGTTCGGGCGAATCTATCACCGCCTGTGGGCCCGTCAGGTCGCCGGGGCGGTTCGAGTCCTCCGTCCGCAACTCGCCCTATTAATCCTGCTAGTTTCACAGATCGACCTATCGCTGAATTGTCCGGTCGACGTCTCGGCATGAACAGGTTGGGCGGCGGCGGCACTCAAGTAGAGGAAAGCGCAGGGGAGTTCGAACAATTCCCTCATCGCGACTGCGTAGGACAATTGCCCCGTCCCGCCACCGACGATTCCTGGAGGCATCCACCCCACCTTCGCCAACCTCTTCAACGGCATACTGACGCCCGCTCATCGTTATTCGGAAATCACGGGACGATACGTAGCAATGAGGGTCGGTCAGGTATCACTCGCCCGGTGAACATCAGCAGCAGTTCGTCGGCGATCTCGTCCAGCGAGGCGTCGATCGCGCCCGCTGTCCAGTCGTGCAGCAGCCGTTGACCGCGCTGATGAAGGCCGTCACGGCCACCCGGTGGTCGCGTTCTTCGCGTACGAACGGAATGCTGCGGCCGCGCGCTCCTCGACGCCGCCCTCCGGCATCGCCGCGAGCGCGCCGACCGCGGCCTCCTGGGCCCATTCGTTGATGCGCAGCGTGCAGCGCGGCGAGCACCTCTTCGAGGTCGCCGAACTCCTCGTCGAACTGACGGGTGGACAGGCCCGCTTCCTCGCACAGGGCGCTCACCGACGTGGCGCGGTATCCGGGGCCGCCGCCGAAGAGTTGCAGTCCCGCGTCGAGCAGCCGCTGCCGGCGCTCCGCGCGTCGTTCACCAGCAGTTCTGCCGCCGTATCTACCGGTGGGCTGCTTCGCTCCGGCCGCCACCGGACCTCCCTGGGGCGTCGTGCCGTGATTCTCCCCCCGCACGTAAGGCCAGCACTGCACGTGATCGACAAGCCCCGGACTGGATGCGGTCCGGGGCTCCTGGGGACACTCACCGTGTGCCCGCGCCCCCGTCCGGGATGCCGTACCCGCGTGAGAGGGGCGGCGAGCATGCAGTGGAAGACGTACGGCGAGCGGCAGATCTACACCAACCCATGGGTGAATCTGCGCCTTGTCGATGGTGAGCAGCCGGACGGCCGGCGCTGGGAACACCCCGCCGTGCGGCTGCGACACCTCGCCGTGGCGGCCGTGGTGAATGATCAGCGGGAAGTTCTCATGATCTCCTGCCACCACAACTATGTGGCGGAGGAGCGCTACGACGGCATGGACCTGCGGTTCTCCACCGAGGACCTGGAGGAGCAGACGCGGGGTGTGGAGTGCCGTAAGGACTCCGGTGTGGTGGACGAGATCCCGGGCGCCTACAAGCCGATCGAGAGGGTCATCGATCAGCAGCGGGACCTGGTCGAGGTCGTCGCCAAGCTCAAGCAGGTCGTGTGGGTGAAGGGCTGAGCGAAGAGCCCGGAGAAGGGCGGCGCGGCGCGGTGTGCGCCGTGCCGCCCTTTGTGCGTCTGCGGGCCGCTGTCCTGGTGTGGCGCTGGACCAGGTACTCGGCGGCGATCAGGTTGAGGACAAGGGCTGTCCAGGAGGTGGTGCTGGCGATGTCGTGGGTGGCGGCGAGCGGGTTGCCGGCGTAGGAGACGGGGTCGGAGAGCTGGGCCGCTACGAGGTGTTCGACCAGGGGCTGGATCAGGCGTGAGGTGATGGCGACGAGGGTGAGGGAGTAGTTGCGGATCATCCACACCCTGTGGTCGGCGTAGCGGCGATGGGGCTCCCCCCTGCTCGTGAGAGCTTGCGGGCGGGCGGCGCGGTAGCCGGCGATGCCGGTGAGGGTCCAGAGAACGTCGAGGACCCCCAGGGACAGCTGGTTGCTGAGTCCCAGGGGGGTGAAGTAGACGACGGGGATGCCGACCAGGGCCGAGGGGAAGACGCCGGCGAAGAAGTAGGCGCGGCCGGTCCAGCGGTGGGCGGCCGGGTGGCGGCGGCGCAGCCAGGGCCAGGACTGGGCGAGGCCGGTGAGCACGGCGATGGCGGCGGTGAAGATGTGCGCCACCAGGAGGGCGAAGTGCAGGTCGCTGCGTGGCGGGATGCGGCTGGTGTGCAGGTCGGGCGGCACGTAGGCGGTCAGGGCCTGGCAGGTGACGAGCACGGTTGCCGCGGTGAGGGGGAGCAGCCAGGCGGCGGTGCGCAGGCGGCGGTCCTGGTGCGTGGTGGAGGGCATGCGTCCACTGTCGCGGGGGGAACGGGCCGGGACACGGGGCCCGGACACCCGGTTGGGGGGTGTACCCAGGCCCCGTATTCCGGAGGGTGGTGGTGCCGGCGGGCGGGCCCGCCGGGTGCCTCAAGTGGTGCGGTGCACCTTGGAGTTGGAGGCCTGGGCGCGGGGGCGGACGACCAGGAGGTCGATATTGACGTGGGCGGGGCGGGTGATCGCCCAGGTGATGGTGTCGGCGACATCCTCCGCGCTGAGCGGCTGGTCCACGCCCTCGTAGACCTTGGCGGCCTTGGCGGTGTCGCCGCGGAAGCGGGTGGTGGCGAACTCGTCGGTCTTGACCATGCCCGGGGCGACCTCGATGACGCGCACCGGCTCGCCGCACAGCTCCAGGCGGAGGGTTTCGGCGATGACATGGGCGCCGTGCTTGGCGGCGACATATCCGCCGCCGCCCTCGTAGGTGCCGTGCCCCGCGGTGGAGGAGAGTACGACGACGGTGCCGTCGCCGGAGGCGGTGAGCGCGGGCAGCAGCGCCTGCGTCATATGGAGCACACCGAGCACATTGACCTCGTACATGGCGCGCCAGTCGGCGGGGTCGCCGGTGGCGACCGGTTCGGCGCCGAGGGCGCCGCCGGCGTTGTTGACCAGTACGTCGATGGAGGGGTAGCGGTCCAGGGAGGCCGCGAAGGCGTCGACGGCGGCGCGGTCGGTGACGTCGAGTGCATAGGCCTCGGCGTGCGGGAGTTCGGCGGCGAGCGCCTCGACGCGGTCCTTGCGGCGGGCGGTGAGCACGACGTGGTAGCCGGCCGCGGCCAGCGCTCGCGCGGTGGCGGCGCCGATGCCGCTGCTCGCTCCGGTGACGACGGCGGTACGGGCCTCGGCGGTCATGGCGCTCTCCTCGCGGCGATGGGGGTCCCCTCCTCGTCACGAGCCGGGGAGGGTGCTGCGCGGCCAGGATATGCAGGTGTGGTCAGCGGCTTCGGGGGGCGTACATGATCACTGCCATACCGGCCAGGCAGATCAGTGCGCCGATGACGTCCCAGCGGTCGGGACGGTAGCCGTCGGCGACCATGCCCCAGGCCAGCGATCCGGCGACGAAGACACCGCCGTACGCGGCGAGGATGCGGCCGAATTCGGCGTCCGGCTGGAGGGTGGCGACAAAGCCGTACACGCCGAGCGCGAGCACTCCGGCGCCGATCCAGACCCAGCCCCTGTGCTCGCGGATCCCCTGCCAGACGAGCCAGGCGCCGCCGATTTCGAAGAGGGCGGCGACGACGAAGAGGGCGGCGGAGCGGGCGATCAGCATGGGGAAAGCGTAAGGAGGGTGGGCGGCCGCCCGCCCGGGTGCAGAGCCGGGCCGCGGTCTCGTGGTGGGTGTCAGTGGGGTGTGAGAGCTTCGGGGACATGCTGATCGAACGGGCTTACGTGGACCTTCCGGAGGGCGAGGGGACGGCCGAGGACGGCTGGCCCTGGACGGTGCCGTGTGTGCGCCAGTTGGCCGAGGAGGGGCTGATGTTTCGCGCTCCGGTCACTTTTCTGGTGGGGGAGAACGGTTCGGGGAAGTCGACGCTGGCCGAGGCGCTGGCGGAGGGGTTCGGGCTGGATTCGTACGGCGGCTCCGCCGGCTACAAGTACGCCAGCTCGCGGGAGGCGTCGCTGCTCGGCGGTCTGATGCGGTTCGATCCGACGCGCGAGGGGCGCCGGATGGTGCGCGGGCCGCGGGTCCGTCGGCGGGGGTTCTTCCTGCGGGCCGAGACGGCGCTGGATGCGCTGAGCCGGGAGCGGCAGTCGCAGCGTCTGTCCCAGGCCCCGGACGACATGAGCCACGGGGAGGGCTTCTTGATGGCCTTCCGGGAGCGGTTCGCGCAGCGGGGGCTGTATGTGATGGACGAGCCGGAGGCGGCGCTGTCCTTCTCCTCCTGTCTTGAACTGGTCGGGCTGATGGGCGAGTTGGGGAGTGGCGGCGCACAGATCATCTGCGCCACGCACTCCCCGCTGCTGACGGCGCTGCCCGGCGCCGAGATCGTTGAGGTCGGTGAGCACGGGATGCGCTCGGTGGAGTGGGCGGAGCTGGGGCTGGTCGACCACTGGCGGCGCTATCTCAACGATCCGCGGGCGTATCTGCGGCATGTGCTCCCGGGGTGAGGGTGGTGATCGGGGTGGTGGGCAGGGAGGCGCCCGCGGGCTGCGCCCCGGTCCAGTGGATGAGCGCGGTGCGTAGCGCCGCGGCGCGCTCGGCGGGGGCGGTGGCGTCGGTGGCCCAGGCGATATAGCCGTCGGGGCGTATGAGGAGCGCGGTGCGGCGGTCGCTCTGCCAGCAGGCGGTGCGGACGCGGTCGTCGGCGGGGCGGAGGGGGTCCCCCTGGCTCGTCGGAGCGTGCGGGACGGCGGGTTCGTCGGCGGGGGTGATGAGGACGAACGTGCCCCGGCGGAGGAGTTCATAGAGGCGGCTGCCATCCGCCAGACGGAAGTCGGGGGCGCGGCGGCCGGCCAGCGGATGGGCGCCGGGCCCGGCGGGGTAGGCGATACCGATGCCGGAGAGGGTGAGGATCGCGCGCCGGGACAGCGGCCGTACGCGGTTGACGAGCTGGGCGGCGAGCGCGCGGACGGCGTGTCCGGGCCTGGTGTGCAGCAGGGCGAGCCGGACGATGGCGCCGCTGCTGCGCAGCACCATCCTGCCCACCGGGTGGCGCTCGCTCTGGTAGGTGTCCAGCAGGGTGTCGGGGGCGTGGCCCCGGAGCACCGCGGCCAGCTTCCAGCTGAGGTTGGCGGCGTCCTGGAGGCCGGTGTTCATGCCCTGGCCGCCGGCGGGGGAGTGGACATGGGCGGCGTCACCGGCGAGGAAGACCCGGCCGACGCGGTACTCGGGCACCTGGCGCTCTTCGCTGTGGAAGCGGGAGATCCAGCGGGCGTCGTGCATGCCGTGGTCATTGCCGAGGGCGAGCCGGGTGAACTCGCGGACCTCGTCGAGGTCGGCGGGTACGTCGTCCGCGGGCTGATGGTGGCGGTTCCAGCCGATGACGCGGTACCAGCCGTCGCCGAACGAGCCGATCAGGGCGAACGCGTCATCGTTGGCGTTCACGACGAAGGGGGAGTCGGGCTCCTGGGCCAGCCGGACATCGGCGAGCACCACGGAGCGGATCACGGACTTGCCGGGGAAGGGCTGGCCGATGGCCTCGCGGACGCTGCTGCGGACGCCGTCGGTGCCGACGACGTAGGCGGCGCGGGCGCTGCCGGTGCCCTCGGCGTCGTGGAGGCGCACCGTGACGCCCTCCGCGTCCTGAGCGAGGCCGAGCACCTCACAGTCGTACCGGAAGGTGACGCCGGCCTGCCGGGCCCGCCGCTCCAGCAGCCGCTCGACCTCGAACTGGGGGGTGACCAGCACGAACGGGAAGCGGGAGGGGAGCTGGGTCGGATCGAGGGTGGCATGCCCGAAGAGGCGCAGGTCGGATATCGGATGGCCGCCGGCGACCAGCTCATCGGCGAGTCCGCGGGCGTCCAGCTGCTCCAGGGTGCGGGCATGCACGACCAGGGCGCGGGTGAGGTTGCTGGTGGTGTCGTTGCGGCGCTCCAGGAGCGTGACGCCGAAGCCGGCCTCGGCGAGGTCTCCGGCGAGCAGCAGGCCGGTGGGGCCGGCGCCCACGACGATGACGTCCGCATCGCGGGCCTCGTGAGCCTTGGAGGTGCTGGTGGCCTTGCCGGGCCCGGTGTCACTGCCGCCCGTCTTGCGGTTCATGCCGTTCATGCCGTTCATGACTTCCGCCTCCCATGCCAACGCGTGTTGGTCAACGCTTGTTGGCAAGCGTAGGGCGGTCCCGCCTGGCGTGTCAACAGTCGTTGGCCTACAGTTGTTGACATGGTCGAACACGCTCCCTCCGCCGCCGGTACCGCGCCCGATGCCGACCCCGCGCGCCCCCGCCGCTCCGCCGCGACCCGGGCCGCGATCCTGGCCGCCGCCAGGGACCGCTTCGCCGCGGACGGCTATGAACGCGCCACCATCCGCGCCATCGCCAAGGACGCGCGCATCGACCCGTCGATGGTGATGCGCTACTACGGCAACAAGGAGGGCCTCTTCGCGGCCGCCTCCGAGATCGATCTGCGCGTCCCGGACCTCTCCCGTGTGCCGCGCGAAGAGCTCGGCGCCCGGCTCGTACGCCATTTCCTGGAGCGCTGGGAGTGCGACGAGACCCTGACGGCGATGATGCGCGTCGGCGTCACCAATGAGGCGGGCGCCGAGCGGATGCGCGGTGTGTTCGCCGAACAGATGGGGCCGGTCCTCGCCGCGGTCAGCCCGGTGCCCGAGGAGGCGCCGACCCGCGCCGCCCTGATCGCCTCGCAGATCCTCGGCATGGCGCTGTGCCGCTACGTCCTGCACCTCCCGCCGGCCGTCGGCCTCAGCCACGACGAGGTCGTCGCCTGGCTGGCCCCCACCGTCCAGCGCTATCTGACGGCGGAACAGCCCTGAGATCCGCGGGCGCGGAACAGCCCTGAGATCCGCGGGCGCGGAACGGCCCTGAGCTCGCGGGTGCGGCCGCGGGCTCAGCGCGCGTACGCGGTCGGCGGGACCCCGACCGTCGCGGTGACATCGCGGATCAGATGCGCCTGATCGCTGTAGCCCAGCTCGGCGGCGAGCGCGGGCCAGTCGACCTCCGCGTCGGACGCGGCGCGCTCCAGTGCCTCATGGACCCGGTAGCGCAGCAGCACCCACTTGGGGCTGACCCCGACGTACCCGGCGAACAGCCGCTGTAGCGCCCGTACCGACAGGCCCTCGGCCCGTGCGAAGTCCGCGACACGGCGGATCGTACGGTCCGTGCGGATCCGGTCGGCCAGCCCCATGGCGAGATCGGCCTGGGCGAGGATCCGCGGCTCGGCCCGTAGGAGCGGCGTCAGAACGGCGTCCAGTGCGGCCACCCGGGCGTCCTCGTCGTCCGGCCCCAGCACGGCGGCCGCGGCGCCGGACGCGGCGGGCGCCACGTCGATGCCCCCGAAGACCGTGGCCAGCGGCAGCCGGCGGTCCGTCCAGTCCGTGACCGGCCGCTCCGGGGCGAACGGCCGGAACCCGCCGGGCCGGAACTGCACCCCGCACACCCGGCCGCGCCCCACCAGCTTCTGCGAGAACAGCTCCAGCCCCACGCCCGCGACCTCGCCGAACGCGGGACGGTCGGCGTACCGCTGGAGGACGAGGTTCACACACGGGTGCGGGACGACATGCGTGGCGTACGGCTCGGACAGGTCCCAGTCGATCAGCCAGTAGTGCTCGACGTACGGACGCAGCGGCACGGCGGGGGTGCGGCGGCGAAACCGCACCCGGGTGAAGAGCTCGGGGGCATCGACGATGCCCCGGGTGTCGCGCCGTGGAGCGGCCATGTCCTGGATCCTAGAGCGGGCCGCGGCCCTCGCGACGGCTCCGGACTGTCGCATTTCTTCAAGCCGCCGCCGGCCCGCCGCCCGTAGCGTCATCGGCATGACAGACGTAACTGACACTACGGATGAAACGCCCGCGATCGCGCCGATCAGCGTGCTCCTGGAGGCCGCGTCACAGGCGGCGCTCCCCGTACTGCGCGGGGTGCGCGACGACCAACTGGAGCGGCCGACGCCATGCGCCGCATACGACGTGCGGGCGCTGCTCAACCACCTCTTCCATGTGGTCGTCGCCTTCCGGTCGCTGGCCGCCAAGAAGGACGCGGACTTCAGCCACACCCCCGACCGGCTCGGCGAATACGGGGCGCGGTGGCCCGACCGGTTCGCGGACGAGGCCGCGCGGCTGGCCGAGGCCTGGGCGGCGCCCGGTGCGGAGGAGGGCCTCAGCGGCGGGATGCAGCTGCCGGCCCGGACCGTCGGGGCGATGGTGCTGCTGGATCTGACGGTGCACACCTGGGACGTGGCGCGGGCGACCGGCCAGGCGTACGCGCCGGCCGCGGAGTGCCTGCCCGAGCTGCGGGCGCTGGTCGCGCGAATGGCGCCGACGGCCCGGAAGATGAACGTCTTCGCCGAACCGGTCCCCGTACCGCCGGGCGCCTCGGACCTCGACGTCCTGCTGGCGGAGACGGGGCGCGACCCGCACTGGGCCGGCTGACGGCAGGCGGCTCGCCGGGCCGCCGGGCCGCCTGCCTCAGGCCCCTGCCTCAGGCCCCTCCCTCAGGCCCCGGCTCCGCCCCGCGGCGACGGCACCCGCTCCGCGACCCGCCGCAGATGCCCCTCGAACACCCCTCGCGCCTCGGGCGTCAGCGTCCGCAGCGCCACCATCGCCGTGAGGATCACATCGCACAGTTCGCTGTGCACGTCGTCCCAGGTGTGGCTGTGGCCCTTGCGCGGATTCTGGCCGGTGGCCCCGATGACCGCCTGCGCGACCTCGCCGGCCTCCTCCGAAAGTTTCAGGATGCGCAGCAGCCGCTCCTGTTCGGGCGGCAGCACACTCTCCCGGTCCAGCCAGCGCACCAGATCTTCGACGGCCCCCCAGAGGGCTGACGGGGCGTCGGCCGAGGCGGTCGTCGAGCTGCTCGGGGTATCAGACATGGCCCGATTGTGCCCGCGCCGGCGCCGCCTTCGTGCCTAGGCTGGATCACCACCGACGGACGGCAACGGAGTGGGAGGGACCCCGCAGATGAAAGCGCACCGCACCTCCCGCGACCGGCTTCCCGAGGCGCTGATCGAGTTCTACGGGCTGGCGCCGCTGTCCCGGGAGGGCGGGCGGTTCCGGCAGACGTGGGCGGGCCCGGCGCGCCCCGACGGGCGGCCCGAGGGGACGGCGATCGTGATGCTGCTGACCGCGGAGCCGGGTGACTTCTCCGCCCTGCACCGGCTGCCGACCGATGAGATCTGGCACTTCTATACGGGCGATCCGCTCACCCTGCTCCTTCTGTCCGAAGGCGGCGGCTGTGGCGAAGGCGGCGGTCGTGGCGAAGGCGGCGGTCTCTCCCAGGGCGGCGGCCTCGCCGAAGGCGGCGCGGGGCGAGCCCGTACCGTCGTCCTCGGGCCGGACGTCCTGGGCGGGCAGCACGTCCAGTTCACCGTGCCGGCCGGTACGTGGATGGCCGCCGAGGTCGCCGACGGCGGCGCCTGGACGCTCTTCGGCTGCACCATGGCACCCGGTTTCACCTTCGAGGACTACGAGCACGGGGACGCCGCCGAACTGGCCGCGCGCTTCCCCCAGGAGGCAGCGCGGATCACCGCGCTGAGCCGGCCATGACCGACCCGACCGACCCGACCGACCCGACCGACCCGATCGCCCCCCACGCCCCCGGCCGTCCCGGCCTCCCCGACCTCACCGGCCAGGTCGCCCTCGTCACCGGCGCCGCCGGCGGCATCGGCACCGGGATCGCACTGCGGTTCGCCGCCGCGGGCGCCGCGGTCGTGGCGCATTACCGTACGGGCGCCGGTGCGGCCCGGGCGCTGGTCGCGCGGATCGAGGAGGCCGGCGGGAGCGCGCTGGCGCTGCGCGCCGATCTGACCGTCGAGGAGGAGTGCCACCGTCTGGTGGCGGAGGCGGCCGGCTGGCGCGGACGGCTGACCGCGCTGGTGAACAACGCGGGGGTGCAGCCCACGCAGGAGCTGGCGGCGATGTCGCTCGCCGACTGGCGGGCGGTGGCGGATCCCAACGTGCACAGCGTGTTCGCCTGCACCCAGGCCGCGGCGGCGGTGATGCGGAAGGGCGGCGGAGGGACGGTGACCCATATCGCCTCGATCGAGGCGGACCGTCCGGCGCCGCACCACGCCCACTACTGCGCGTCCAAGGCGGCGGTGGTGATGCACGCGCGCGCGGCGGCGCTGGAGTACGGGGCGTACGGCATCCGTGTCAACAGCGTCTCGCCGGGGCTGATCGCGCGCCCCGGCCTGGCGGACGACTGGCCGGAGGGCGTACGCCGCTGGCAAGAGGCGGCGCCCACCGGGCGGTTGGGCCGGCCCGAGGATGTGGGCGATGCCTGTGTCTTTCTCGCCTCGCCGATGGCTTCCTGGATCACCGGGCACGATCTTGTCGTGGACGGCGGGGTCTCGGCCCGGCCCACCTGGTGAGCGGCCCGCCCGCCCGGTGAGTGACGGGGCACGGGCGCCTGTTGCGGGGAGGCCGGGCCGGCGCCGCCTCAGGTCGCCGCGCCCTCGCCGACGACTACGGCCACACCAGGCAGTACGCCTGATGCCCCGCCTCGTGCAGCCGGTGGCTGAAGTCCTGCCATTCGTGCAGGAGCTGGTAGACGGTGAAGGCGTCGCGCGGGCCGCCGCGGTCGGGGACGGTGGACCAGATGAAGGCGGCCGCGCCGACCGACTCCTCGCCGACGCCGCGCAGCGGATCGACCACGGTCATCGGGAGCTTGACGACGGCGTAGTCGGGGTGGAGGACGACAAGTTCGAGCGGCGGAACCTTATGGAGGGGTATGCCCTCTATACCGGTGAGGACCATGGCGGCCATCGTCTCCGGCTTGATCTTGGTGAACATGCCGCCCATACCGAGCTCGTCACCGCCGAGTTCCTCGGGGCGCATCGAGATGGGGACACGGGCCGCCGTCGCGCCATTGGGCGCGCCGAAGTACTTGTACGTCACCCCCATGCGGCCGCCCCTGATGTCCCCACCCTTGATGCCCTCGGTGTCCTCGCGCCGGTGACGGCCGCGCTGGGCGCGCTCGGGACCCCGGTCATCGGTTCCCTCGCCCAGTTCGCCACCGCGATGCATATCTCCACCCGACCACTCGCAGCCCCAGCCGCGCAACCCGATCATCGTCTCAGAGACCTCCCCCGTCGTGAGCGCATGAAACGCCCGGCCGCACGCCCCCGTGCGCCTCTGAGACCATTGCTTGCGTGACTTACTCGTACGTCGCCCCAGTTTCGCAGACGAGTGGGGGATGACGCCCGGTCGAAGGCGAGAGGAATCAAAAAAGGATCGAGAGGGAACCGAGCGGCACCGGAAGGTGGTCCGCGAGGGGATTCCCGCACCGTAGTCAGCCGGGCCGTGTCAGCGCGCCGCCGCCCTCCCTCCGTTTATGCAGGTCAGGATCACAGTGTCTTTTCCGTATGAAGCCCCTGTTTCGCAGTCGCTGTTCGAGCGTGCGTCCGTCGTGACGCCGGGCGGCGTCAATTCTCCCGTGCGGGCGTTCCGGGCCGTGGGCGGTACGCCCCGGTTCATGGTGTCCGGTACCGGTCCGTACCTCACCGACGCCGACGGCCGTGAGTATGTCGACCTCGTGTGCTCGTGGGGGCCGATGATCCTCGGCCACTCGCACCCCGAGGTGATCGCCGCGGTCCAGGAGGCGGTCGCCCGCGGTACGTCCTTCGGTACGCCCGGCGCGGGCGAGGTCGAGCTGGCCGAGGAGATCGTGGCCCGGATCGAGCCGGTCGAGCAGGTGCGGCTGGTCTCCAGCGGTACCGAGGCGACGATGTCGGCGATCCGGCTGGCGCGCGGTTTCACCGGCCGGCCGAAGGTGGTCAAGTTCGCGGGCTGCTATCACGGGCATGTGGATGCGCTGCTGGCGGCGGCCGGCTCGGGGGTGGCGACCTTCGGTCTGCCGGACACGCCGGGTGTGACGGGCGCCCAGGCCGGTGACACGATCGTGCTGCCGTACAACGACATCGAGGCGGTGCGGGCCGCGTTCGCCGCGCACCCGGGCGAGATCGCCTGTGTGATCACGGAGGCGTCGCCGGGCAACATGGGCGTGGTGCCGCCGCTGCCCGGCTTCAACCAGGGCCTGAAGGACGTGTGCTCCGACAACGGCGCGCTCTACATCTCCGACGAGGTGATGACCGGCTTCCGCGTCAGCAGGGCCGGTTGGTACGGGATTGATGGGGTACGTCCGGATCTGATGACCTTTGGAAAGGTCATGGGCGGTGGCTTCCCGGCCGCGGCCTTCGGCGGCCGCGCGGACGTCATGGCGCACCTCGCCCCGGCCGGCCCGGTCTACCAGGCGGGCACCCTGTCCGGGAATCCGATCGCCACCGCGGCTGGTGTCGCGCAGCTGCGGCTGCTGGACGACGCCGCGTACGAGACGGTCGACGCGGTCTCCGCCGAGCTGCGCTCGCTGGTCACCGACGCGCTGGCCAAGGAAGGCGTCGCGCACCGCCTCCAGGTCGCGGGCAACATGTTCTCGGTCTTCTTCACCGACCGGGACGTCACGAACTACGACGCGGCCAAGGAGCAGGAGTCCTTCCGCTTCACCGCTTTCTTCCACTCGATGCTGGCGCAGGGCGTCTACCTCCCGCCGTCCGCCTTCGAGTCGTGGTTCGTCTCGACCGCACACGACACGCAGGCCGTCGAGCGGATCGCGGCCGCGCTGCCGGCCGCCGCGCGGGCCGCCGCCGAAGCGACTGAATGATGGGTGACATGAGCAGCGAAGACATCACCGTCGTGCATCTGATGCGGCACGGCGAGGTGCACAACCCCGACGGTGTGCTCTACGGGCGCCGGCCCGGCTATCACCTCTCCGATCTGGGGCGGAAGATGGCCGACCGGGTGGCGGAGCACCTCGCGGAGCGGGACATCACGCATGTCGTGGCCTCGCCGCTGGAGCGTGCGCAGGAGACGGCGCTGCCGATCGCCGGTGCGCACGGTCTGGAGCTGGCCACCGACGAGCGGTTGATCGAGGCGGCCAACGTCTTCGAGGGCAAGACCTTCGGGGTCGGTGACGGTGCGCTGAAGAAGCCGGGGAACTGGAAGTACCTGACGAATCCGTTCCGGCCGTCCTGGGGCGAGCCGTACATCGAGCAGGTCGTACGGATGATGGCGGCGCTCGGCGCGGCGCGGGACGCGGCGCGCGGGCACGAGGCGGTGGCGGTCAGCCATCAGCTGCCGATCTGGATCGTGCGCAGCTTCGCGGAGCGGCGGCGGCTGTGGCACGACCCGCGGAGGCGGCAGTGCACGCTGGCCTCGCTGACGTCGTTCACGTTCCACGGCGACAAGATCATCTCGGTGGGGTACAGCGAGCCGGCGCGCGACCTGGTTCCCTCCCATCTTCTGGCGGGCGCCAAACCCGTCAAGGGAAAGGCCAAGGCTTTCGGGGCCTGACGCTGCATCACTTGGCGGTATGTCAAAAGCCAGCAAAATGAAATACCTGAGCGATTAACCCAGAACCCCCACGCTCGACATGCCCTCCTCTCCATTGTCCGTTTATATGGATATTGAGTTCGGCGAGTACGGATGGGGACGAGGGTATGCGCGCGATCAGTCGGCGAAACCTGCTGGGTATGGGAGTTGGTGCAGCCGCGGCACTGGGCGTCGCCGGCTGCTCCTCGTCGAGCTCGGACGCGGGGGCGGACAAGCAGCGGGTGAAGAACTCCGTCCAGGCTCGCCCCAAGCTCATCGGTGACGGCTCGACAGCGAATTACGGCGTGCAGCCCCATCAGCCGAAAGCACCCGAACGGATGGAGCCCGGACAGACCCCGCCGCAGTTCGTGGTCTTCTCCTGGGACGGCGCGGGAGAGGTCGGCAACGGCCTCTTCCCCCGCTTTCTCCAGCTCGCCAAGGACCATGGCGCGGCCATGACCTTCTTCCTCTCCGGTCTGTACCTCCTGCCCGAATCCCAGAAGCACCTCTACGAACCGCCGAACAACCGGCGGGGCGCCTCCGCCATCGGCTACCTCAGCGATGACCACATCAAGGAGACGCTGAAGAACGTCCGTCAGGCCTGGCTGGACGGCCACGAGGTCGGCACCCACTTCAACGGCCACTTCTGCGGCACCGCCTCGACCTCGGTCAAACACTGGACCCCCCAGCAGTGGCAGTCCGAGATCGACCAGGCGATGGACTTCGTCACCAAGTGGCGCACCAACACCGGCTTCACGGATCTGGAGCCGCTGCCGTTCGACTACCGAAAGGAATTGGTCGGTGCCCGTACGCCATGTCTCCTGGGTCAGAAAAATCTGCTGCCCGTAGCCAAAGAACTCGGCTGGCGCTATGACGCCAGCTCGCCCGGCGGCCTGCAGATGTGGCCGAAGAAAAAGATGGGTATCTGGGACTACCCGCTCCAGCAGATTCCTTTCCCCGGGCACTCTTTCGAGGTCCTCTCGATGGACTACAACATCCTCGCCAATCAGTCGAAGAACTCGACGAAGGCCCCGCCGGCCAACTACCCGGGCTGGCGGCAGCAGGCCACCGACGCATATATCTCCGGATTCCGCCGGGCGTACGAGACCAACCGTGCGCCGTTCTTCATCGGCAACCACTTCGAGCAGTGGAACGGCGGCATCTATATGGACGCCGTCGAGGAAGCGGTCAAGCACATTGCCAATGAGCAGAACAACGATGTCCATCTGGTGTCGTTCCGGCAGTTCACCGACTGGATGGACGCCCAGGACCCCGAGGTATTGCGCAAGCTCCAGCAGATCCCGGTCGGCAGGCGGCCGGCCGCCGGCTGGAAGTCCTATCTGACAGCCGCCTGACATGCCCCTTTGTACCGGGGTGAGCCGTCCGAGGGGGGCGCGGAAGATCCGGAATGGGCCCATGCGAAACTTTTCACATGAGTGCCTGCCGTGCCCCACGCCGCCTCGCGAGCCGCCGCCGGATCACCCTGCTCGCCGCAGGGGCCGCGGCCGCCGCACTGACGCTGAGCGCCTGCGGCGACGGCGCCTCCGGCGGCTCGGCCCAGACCCGGTTCGTCCAGGGCAAGAACGGCGTCGACACCGTCAAGAAGGACAAACGGCAGTCGGCGCCCGATCTCTCGGGCGAGACCACCACCGGCAAGAAGCTGGACGTCGCCGACTACAAGGGCAAGGTCGTCGTCGTCAACGTCTGGGGATCGTGGTGCGGTCCCTGCATCGCCGAGGCGCCGAACTTCGCCAAGGTCGCGAACGAGACCAAGGACAAGGGCGTCCAGTTCGTCGGGATCAACACCCGTGACTCCGAGAAGTCGCAGGCCACCAGCTTCGAGGAAGAGCACAAGATGCCCTACCCGAGCCTGTTCGACCCGACCGGCCGGCTGATGCTGCGCTTCCCCAAGGGCAGCCTCAACCCCCAGTCGATCCCCTCCACGATCGCCATCGACCGGCACGGCAAGATCGCCGCCCGCTCGATCGGCCCGCTCGCCGAGGACGATCTGCGCAAGATGATCGACCCGCTGATCGCCGAGAAGTGATCGCGCCAGAGATGGAACTCGCACAGCTCGCCGCCGCCGCGGGAAACCAGACCGTCCTGACCGGCGCCCTGCTCGCCGCCGTGCCCGTCGCACTGCTCGGCGGGCTGGTCTCCTTCTTCTCGCCCTGCGTCCTGCCGCTGGTCCCCGGCTATATGTCGTATGTGACCGGCGTCACCGGCACCGACCTCGCCGACGCCAAACGCGGCCGGATGCTCGCCGGCGCCGCCCTCTTCGTCCTCGGCTTCACCGCCGTCTTCGTCTCCGGCGGCGCGCTCTTCGGCTTCTTCGGACAGAACCTGCAGGAGTACAAGGACACCATCTCGCGGGTGCTCGGCGGGCTGATGATCCTGCTCGGACTGGCCTTCGCGGGCGTGCTCAAGCGCTTCGGACAGCGCGAACTGCGCTTCCACAAGAAACCCGCCATGGGGCTGCTCGGCGCGCCCGTGCTCGGGGTGCTCTTCGGCGTCGGCTGGACGCCCTGCCTGGGCCCCACCCTCACCGCCGTCAACACCCTCTCGCTCTACCAGGCCAGCGCCGCCCGCGGTGCCCTGCTCACCGTGGCGTACTGCCTCGGCCTCGGCCTGCCGTTCATCGCCGTCGCACTGGCCTTCCGCCGGGTGCTCGGCGCGTTCGGCTGGGTCAAGCGGCACTACGTGTGGGTGATGCGGGCCGGCGGCGGCATGATGGTCGCGCTCGGCCTCCTCCTCGTCACCGGCGTCTGGGACAGCCTGATGTCCGAGCTCCAGAGCTGGACGCAAAGCTTCACCGTTGGGATCTGATTGATGTCCACCAAGACCGACACCCCCCGCGACCCGGACACCGGCGCGGCGTCCGCGGCCGACGCGGGCAGCGATCTCGGCGCGGCCGGATCCCAGCTCTCCACCGCGCCCACAGAAGACGTCACCTTCCCCTCGCTCGGCCCGCTCGGCTGGGCGCGCTGGTTCTGGCGGCAGCTGACCTCGATGCGGGTGGCGCTGCTGCTGCTCTTCCTGCTGTCGATCGGTGCGATCCCCGGCTCGCTGATCCCGCAGACCAGCATCGACCCCGTCAAGGTCGATCAGTTCAAGGCCGAACACAGCACGCTCGGCGACATCTACGACAAGCTCGGGATGTTCCACGTCTACAGCTCGGTGTGGTTCTCGGCGATCTACCTGCTGCTGTTCATCTCGCTGATCGGCTGCATCGTGCCGCGCAGCTGGCAGTTCGTCGGACAGCTCCGCGGCCGCCCGCCGGGCGCCCCGCGCCGGCTGACCCGGCTGCCCGCGTACACCACCTGGCGGACCGACGAGGACCCCGACAAGGTCCTCGCGGCGGCCGAGCGGATGCTGAAGAAGCGCCGGTTCCGGGCCCACCGGGCCGGCTCCGCGGTCGCCGCCGAGAAGGGCTATCTGCGCGAGGTCGGCAACCTCGTCTTCCACATCGCGCTGATCGTGATGCTGGTGGCCTTCGCCGTCGGCGGCCTGTGGAAGTCCGAGGGCGGCAAGCTGATCACCGAGGGCGACGGCTTCGCCAACAGCCTCACCCAGTACGACGACTTCAAGTCCGGTGCCTTCTTCGACACCGACACCATGGAGCCCTTCGGCTTCACCCTCAACAAGTTCGTCGCGACCTACGAGCGCTCCGGACCGCAAAAGGGCACCCCGCGCGTCTTCCGCGCCGATGTCACGTACTTCTCCGGCGCGGACGGCAAGGAGCACAAGACCCCGATCGAGGTGAACACCCCGCTCGACATCGCGGGCTCGAAGGTCTACCTGCTCTCGCACGGCTACGCACCCGAGGTCACCGTCAAGGACGGCCGCGGCAAGGTCGTCTACAAGGGCGCGGTGCCCTTCCTCCCGCAGGACCCCAAGAACTTCACCTCGACCGGTGTGGTGAAGGTGCCGGGCGCGCAGACCAAGGACGGCAAGCGCAATCAGCTCGGCTTCCAGGGCTTCTTCGTGCCGACCTTCGGCGGCAAGGGCTCCGGCTCGATGTTCTCGCAGTTCCCCGCCCTCGACTATCCGGTGCTGACGCTGACCGCCTACCACGGTGATCTGGGCGTCGACTCCGGGCTGCCGCAGAACGTCTACCAGCTGCAGAAGAAGAACCTGAAGCAGTACAAGGTCAAGGGCGCCCCGCTCGCCAAGATGATGCTGCCCGGCGAGACGATGAAGCTGCCCAACGGCGACGGCTCCATCCAGTTCACTGGCATCAAGAACTGGGCCAGCTTCAAGATCACCCACCAGCCGGGCAACGGCCTCGCGCTGACCGGCGCGGCCGCCGCCCTGCTGGGCCTGGCCGGCTCGCTGTTCATCCAGCGCCGCCGGGTGTGGATCCGGGCGGAACGGGTCACCGAGAACGGCATCGGCGTCACCGTCGTCGAGATGGCCGGCCTCGGCCGCAGCGAGTCCGCCCGGCTGCCGGAGGAACTCACCGATCTCGCACTGGCGCTGGAGCCCGACGCCCCGCTCGCCCCGAACGCCGCACCCGGCACCGATTCCGACACCCCCTCCCAAGACACCGCGGAGCCCACTGACTCTGACGGACCTGCTGACCCCTCTGAAGGAGCGCGCGCGTGAACGTCGCTGCCGCAGCCAACGAGACACTGGCGCACAACAGCAATCTGCTGGTCTATTCGGCAATGGCGGTCTATACGCTCGCCTTCCTCGCGCACATGGCCGAGTGGGTGTTCGGCAGCCGCAGCAAGGTCGGCCGCACCGCCGCCGCCCTGACCGCCCAGGTCAAGGCGCCCGCGACGGTCTCCGTGGCGGCGCAGAAGGGCGGGGGCACGGCCGTACTGGAGCGGCCCAAGGTCATCACCAAGTCCGCCGCCGGCAGCCGCGATGTCCCCGACGGGCCGGGCGCCGCGGGCGGTACGGAGAAGGGCGACCTCTACGGACGGATCGCCATCTCGCTGACCGTCCTGGCCTGGGCGCTGCACGTGGGCGGCGTCGTCACCCGCGCCCTGTCCGTACAGCGTGCCCCCTGGGGCAACATGTACGAGTTCTCCACCACCTTCGCCGCGGTCGCGGTGGGCGCCTACCTGCTGCTGCTCACGCTCAAGAAGAACGTCCGCTGGATCGGCCTGCCGCTGATCACCACCGTCCTGCTCGACCTCGGTCTGGCCGTCACGGTGCTCTACACCGCCAGCGACCAGCTGGTGCCCGCGCTGCACTCGTACTGGCTGTGGATCCACGTCAGCTGCGCGATCATCTCCGGCGCGGTGCTCTACCTCGGCGCCGTCGCCACGCTGCTGTTCCTCTTCCGCGACCGCTACGAGGCCAAGCTCGCCGACCCGACGGGCGACCAGCCCGGCGCGTTCGCCACGTCCGTGCTGGAGCGGCTGCCCTCCGCCGCCTCGCTGGACAAGTTCGCCTACCGCATCAACGCCACGGTCTTCCCGCTGTGGACGTTCACCATCATCGCGGGCGCCATCTGGGCCGAGGCCGCCTGGGGCCGCTACTGGGGCTGGGACCCCAAGGAGGTCTGGACCTTCATCACCTGGGTCGCCTACGCCGGCTATCTGCACGCCCGCGCCACGGCCGGCTGGAAGGGCCGCAAGGCCGCCTGGCTGGGCCTGATCGCCTTCGCCTGCTACCTGTTCAACTACTACGGCGTGAACATCTTCGTGACGGGGCTCCACTCCTACGCGGGAGTCTGACCCACCGCGGTAGCGTGCCCACCGTGCCGTACGGGAAGACGGCCTCCTGGCGAGGCCGATCCCGTACGGCACCGTCGTATCCAGGGAGAAGCGCGCCCGGCCCCGCCGCGCTCAGCGCCGCCTGCGCCGCCCGCGCTCCTGGCGCGGCGGCCACTGGCCCGCGCCCGGCAGCGTCGGCTTCGGCAGATTCGCCACCTCCCACCGCGCCTCGGCCAGCTTCTCGGCGGTGTCGTCCGGCAGCCGCGGCGGCCGGCGCGCCGCATGGCGGAAGCCGAACGCGGAGGTCAGATCGCCGAACGCGGCCCGCCGCCAGTCGCTGATGTTGGGCTCCTCGACGCCCGTCCAGCGCTCCAGGAACTGCAGCACCGACGTGTGGTCGAAGGGATCACCGGCGGCCCAGCCGCCCACCGTCCACGGCGAGACGATCAGACACGGCACCCGGAAACCACCGCCGATCGGCAGGCCCTGGACGAACTCGTCCTTCGTCCCGGCGGGCGGCACCGGCGGCGGCACATGGTCGAAGAGGCCGTCGTTCTCGTCGTAGTTGAGGAGGAAGACCGTCTTGGCCCACACCTTCGGGTTGGACGCGATCGCCTCGATCTTCCGGGCGACGTAGTCGGCACCGGCGGCCGGCAGAAAGTCCGGGTGCTCGGACTGGTGGCTGGTGGGGATCAGCCAGGAGACGGCCGGCAGCCGGTCGCCCCGGGCGTCGTCCTCGAACGTGCCGGCCGGCTGCGGCCGCATCCCGCGCTCGTAGAGCGGCTCGCCCGGCTTGGCGTCCCGGAAGGTCTGGAACTGCTCCAGCAGATTGCAGCCGTAGTCGTCCTCCTCCTGGTAGACCTTCCAGCTGATGCCGGCCGCCTCCAGGCGCTCCGCGTACGTCGTCCAGCGGTACGGCTTGGGCGCGGTGTTGTTCAGCACCGGACCGCCCAGCTTGCCGCCCGGGTCGAGGGTGCCGGTCATCCAGTAGAGCCGGTTGGGCCAGGTCGGGCCGAAGACCGAACAGAAGTAGTTGTCGCAGAGGGTGAAGGCCTCGGCGAGGGCGAACTGGAAAGGGATGTCCTCGCGGGTGTGATAGCCCATCACATACGGACCGTTGACGCCGTCGGCCTTGCGGTGCGCGGGCAGCCAGCGGTCCATCCGGCCGCCGTTCCACGCCTCGTGCTGCACGGACCAGGCATGGCTGGTGGACGGGATGGCCTGCGCGCTGGAGGTGTGCGTATTGAGCCGGAACGGCAGCAGATAGCCGTCCGGGTTCTGCGCGTCCGGCTGGTGGAAGACGGACCGGCCGTCCGACAGCGTGAGCGCGTCCGGGTCGGCGAAACCACGGACGCCGCGCAGGGTGCCGAAGTAGTGGTCGAACGAGCGGTTCTCCTGCATGAGCATGACGACGTGCTCGATGTCGTGCAGCGAGCCGTGACGTGCGGGTCCGGCGGCGACGGCCTTTTGGACGCTGGGCGGCAGCAGTGACAGCGCGGCGGCGCCGCCGACCACACCGGCCGCGGAGCCGAGGAGTCTGCGTCGGGTCATCTCGGGCATATGTGCCACTCTCCCTGAGTCGCGTGAGCCTCAGTGGGCCGACCTGACTGTGGCGGCGGGAGAGTTTCCCGGGCAGGGGGAGGTAGCTGAACGATGCATCAAATGGCCGTGAACGGCCGAGAGTTGGCCGGGGGACGCTACGTCCCGTACGCCACACGAAGCAGTGCCCCGCGGACCGTGCGATGGCCGGAATTACGCGTTTGTGAAGCCGCGTCAGGACACGCGGCCGACGCCCGGAGTTCCCTCGGGTGCCGGGTAGGGACGCTCCTCGGGCAGCAGCGCGGCGGCCGCCGCGAGGTCCCCGGAGCGCACCAGCGCATGAACCTCGTGGGCCAGCGGCGTGACATCCCTGATGGCCACCGTCCACTCGTCGGCGTACCGCCGCGACGCCTCACCCGCCAGGCCCAGCTGCAACGAGCGGTACGGCAGCGACTGCAGCCGCAGATCACGCTCGGGATCCCACTGCACCCGCGCCGGCGAACCCTTCAACTGCCGCTGCCAGGCGGCACGGTCGGGGTGCTCGTCGGGATCGTGGTGCGACAGACAGGCGTGCCGCAACGCCCAGTCGAAGCCGTCCCGGTCGATCTCGACGGCGAGCACCGTCTCCTGGTCGGCCTTGGTGCCCCAGCCGCAGCGGTACATCATCCACAGGAACGACGGCTTGATCCACGTCATCCGCTCCCGCTTCCAGGCAGCGGGAAAACGCCCGTCCCGCGCGGCCGGGACGCCCAGCGCGGGCGCATACGCCTGGTAGACGGTGACGGTCCGTTCGGTGTGCAGGGCGCGGATGCGGCGGTGGGGTTCGGTGGGGCGTACGGGGACGTGCGCGGCCTGTACGGGGACGACGGGGCTGGTGCTCATGGCGGATCATCCTGGCGGACGGCGGGGCGGCAGGCCACCGAATTGCGCGCGGGCGGGGGCCGACACGGGCCGCCGGCTCACTCGCCCCCGATGTCCTCGTTCCACAGCGCCGGCCGCGCCCCGATGAAGTCCCGCATCATCGCCGCGCACTCGGGGTCGTCCAGCAGCACGATCCGTACGCCGTGCCGGGCCAGCCAGTCGTGCCCGCCGTGGAAGGTCCGCGCCTCACCGATCACCACCCGCGAGATGCCGAACTGGCGCACCAGACCGCTGCAGTACCAGCAGGGGGAGAGAGTGGTGACCATCGTCGTACCGCGGTAGCTGCGCTGCCGGCCGGCCGCGCGGAAGGCCGCGGTCTCGGCGTGCAGAGAGGGGTCGTCGTCCTGGACGCGGCGGTTGTGGCCTCGGCCGAGCAGGGTGCCGTCCGGCGCGTAGAGCGCCGCGCCGATCGGGATGCCGCCCTCGGCGAGCCCGGCCCGCGCCTCGGCGACCGCCGTCGCCAGCATGGCGCGGGCCTGCTCCTGCAGATGGTCGGGGTGCCCGGTCGGATCGCTGTGGCCGTCGACGACGCCGTGCAGCCGGAACTCGTCGCGGTCCTGCCCCCAGTCCTGCGTACGGTCCATGAGGTCACCGTACGCCGTGGTGACCGTCGCCGTCGGTTCCGCCGGACTCCCGCCGCCATGGCGGGCGGGATTCCTAGCCCTTGGCCGGCGGCTGGGTCTCGTCCGGGCCGTTCGCGTCGCCCTGCTTGCTCTCCTTGCGCCGCAGCTCCTCCTCGCGGCGGCGCAGATCGGCCTCCCAGTCCTTGAGCAGCGCCTCGTCCTTCTTGTTCTCTTCCTTGAGGGACCTGAGGAACTCGGGGTTGTCGTCCGGCGCGACGAACTTCGCGCTGTGGTTGCGGTGCCACGCGGACGGCGTGCTGCCGCCGCCGGTCGCCGGATGCCGGGTCTTGCCCGCCACCAGCCAGGCGATCGGGCCGATCAGCACCTCACCGAAGAGCAGGATGATGATCACCCAGATCACCTTGGGCAGGCCGCGCACCTGCGATTCGGGGGTGTTGAGGCAGTCGATGAACGCATAGATCCACAGCGCCAGCACCAAGAGGAACGGCAGATACCTGAGCATTGCGGAACGGGCCCCCTGCGTGCGACGGCGGGCCCTCTGCGGGGCCCGGTGACCCGTCCAGGGTAGTGCGTACCCGATACTGGAACGCATGGCTTACGACGATCTTCGCTCGTTCCTGCGCGCGCTCGAGCGGGAAGGCGACCTCAAGCGCATCAAGGCCGAGGTCGACCCGTATCTGGAAGTCGGCGAGATCGTGGACCGGGTGCAGAAGTCCGGTGGCCCGGCGCTGCTCTTCGAGAACGTCAAGGGCTCGGCGATGCCGCTCGCCATGAATGTCTACGGCACCGACCGCCGGCTCCTGAAGGCGCTGGGACTGAAGTCGTACGAGGACATCAGCGGCAAGATCGGCGGCCTGCTCAAGCCGGAGCTGCCGCACGGCTTCGTCGGCGTACGCGAGGCGTTCGGCAAGCTCGCCAATATGACGCATGTCCCGCCGAAGAAGGTGAAGGGCGAGAGCGCGCCGGTCCAGGAGGTCGTGCTCAAGGGCGACGAGGTCGACCTCGACCAGCTCCCGGCCCTGTTCACCTGGCCGAAGGACGGCGGCTCCTTCTTCAACCTGGGCCTGACGCACACCAAGCACCCGGAGACGGGCGTGCGCAACCTGGGCCTGTACCGCCTCCAGCGCCACGACAAGCGCACCATCGGCATGCACTGGCAGATCCACAAGGACAGCCGCAACCACTACCAGGTCGCCGCCAAGCGCGGTGAGAGGCTGCCGGTCGCCATCGCCTTCGGCTGCCCGCCGGCCGTGACGTACGCCTCGACGGCGCCGCTGCCCGGCGACATCGACGAGTACCTCTTCGCGGGCTTCCTCCAGGGCAAGCGGATCGAGATGGTCGACTGCAAGACCGTCCCGCTCCAGGTCCCGGCCAACGCCGAGGTCGTCATCGAGGGCTGGCTGGAGCCCGGCGAGATGCTGCCCGAGGGTCCGTTCGGCGACCACACCGGCTTCTACACGCCGCAGGAGCCGTTCCCGGCGCTGACCATCGACTGTGTGACGATGCGTAAGCGCCCGCTGCTCCAGTCGATCGTCGTCGGTCGCCCGCCGACCGAGGACGGCCCGCTGGGCCGCGCGACGGAGCGGTTCTTCCTCCCCCTGCTCAAGATCATCGTCCCGGACATCGTGGACTACCACCTCCCCGAGTCCGGCGGCTTTCACAACTGCGCGATCGTCTCGATCGACAAGAAGTACCCCAAGCACGCACAGAAGGTCATGCACGCTATCTGGGGCGCGCACATGATGTCGCTGACCAAGCTGATCGTGGTCGTGGACGCGGACTGCGATGTCCACAACCTCCACGAGGTCTCCTGGCGCGCGCTCGGCAATACGGACTACGCCCGCGACCTCACCGTCGTCGAAGGCCCCGTCGACCATCTCGACCACGCCTCCTACCAGCAGTTCTGGGGCGGCAAGGCGGGCATCGACGCGACGAAGAAGTGGCCCGAGGAGGGCTACACCAGAGACGGGGGCTGGCCCGACATGGTCGAGTCCGACCCGCGGACGGCGGAGAAGGTCGACCGCCGCTGGAAGGAGTACGGGCTCTCGTGAGCAGCGCATCCGCAGCAGTCCCGCAGCCGGGCCGCACCAAAGCCTTCCTGCGCCTCGTGATGATCGAGCACTCGGTCTTCGCGCTGCCCTTCGCCTACATCGCGTCCCTGACCGCCATGTACGAGTGGGACCGGCACATCCACTGGGGCCGGCTGCTCCTCGTCACCATCGCCATGGTCGGCCTGCGGACGTTCGCGATGGCCGCGAACCGGATCATCGACCGCGAGATCGATGCCCGTAACCCGCGCACCGCGCACCGGGAACTGGTCACCGGCGCGGTGTCGGTGAAGTCGGCGTGGACGGGCGCGCTGATCGCGCTCGTCATCTTCCTCGGCGCGGCAGCACTGTTGAACCCCCTGTGCCTGGCGCTTGCGCCCCTCGCGGTGGTGCCGATGGTGGTCTATCCGTACGGCAAGCGGTTCACGAACTTCCCGCAGGCGATCCTCGGCCTCGCCCAGGCGATGGGCCCGATCGGCGCGTGGCTCGCGATCACCGGGTCCTGGTCCTGGGAGGCGGTGATCCTCGGCCTCGCGGTCGGCATCTGGATCGGCGGCTTCGACCTGATCTACGCCTGCCAGGATGTGGAGACGGACCGCGAGGTCGGCGTGCTGTCGGTCCCGGCCCGCTTCGGCATCCCGGCGGCGATCTGGGGGGCGCGCGGCTGTCACCTCGTCACGACGGCGCTCTTCGTGTGGTACGCCCTGGCGACCGGCGCGGGTGTGTTCTTCTGGCTGGGTCTGGTGATCGTGGCGGCGGCCTTCCTGTACGAGCACACGATCGTGAAGCCGCATGACCTGACCCGGCTGAACCGGGCCTTCTTCCAGGTCAACGGGTTCATCGGGATCGCGCTCTTCGTCTGCGCGCTGCTGGATCTGCTGGTGCGCGGGCTGTCGGTCTGACGGCTCCGCGGGCTGTCGGTCCGTCGGCCCTGTGGGCTGTCGGTCCGTCGGCCCTGTGGGCTGTCCGTCCGTCGGCCCCGTCGGCTGTCGGTCCGTCGGCCCCGTGGGCTCTCGGTCTGACAGTCACGCGCCGATAGCCCCGCGGGCCTTGCGCGCTGCCTCCTCCTACTCCGGCAACGATTACGGAGAGTAATCGGTTCCTTTCGTTCCGTACCGCTCAGCCCTTACTGAGCGGCCACGCGATCAGCCGGGGGTAGGTCCACAGCTCGCCGCGGGTCGCCTTCACCGTGCCGATCACCGAGCAGACCACGCCCGCTATGCCGTACGCGGCCATGATGCCGATCACGGTCAGCAGCGGGACCGCCAGGCCGGCGCCGTTGCGCTGTGTCTCCGTGGCGGCCGCCGCGAAGATGACGGCGCTGGCGAAGTACAGCACCACGCCGAGGGCGGCCATGATGGCCTGGGTGATGCCGAAGTTCAGCGCCTGGGTGGCGTGGTGGCGGACGTAGGGGTCGTGCTTGTGGCGCTCGTTGTTGCGGATGGACATCGGGAAGATCCAGCCGAGGAAGGCGCCCAGGCCGCAGCACATCATCGTGCCGGCGGTGACGGTCAGCAGCGCGCCGAGGTGGGACCACATCGCGGGGCTCGTCGAGGGCGAGGGCGAGGGTGAGGGCGCGGGCGGCGGCGGGCCGTACGCGTAGCCGTAGCCATAGGCGTTGCCGTGGTCGACGGGTGGAGTGGCCTGCTGCCACCCTTGCTGCGGTGGCCCGTACGGCTGTTGCGGTCCGCCGGAATACGGCCCGTATCCGGGCTGGTGGTAATCGGACATGGTCTGCTCACCCCGTGTGTACTGCGTGGCGCTCCCGTTGCGTTCGAGGCTACGGGACCGGTCTGACAGTGGCCCCGGCCGTACCGCCCTCAATGCGCTCGCGGAGGACAAAGGCCGCCAGCACTCCGCCGACCAGCCCGAACAGATGCCCCTGCCAGCTGATCCCGCTGTCCGTCGGGAGCGCGCCCCACAGGATCGAGCCGTACACCGCACCGACCGTCAGGCCGATGCCGATGTCGAGGAGTTTGCGCTCGATGAAGCCGCGCACCAGCAGATAGCCGAAGAGGCCGAAGACGACGCCGGAGGCGCCCGCGGTGTTGCTGGCCGGTGCCGCGGTCAGCCATACGCCCAGGCCGCTGGCGAGGATGATCAGCAGGACGACGGCGAGGAAGCGGCGTACCCCGCTGCGCAGCGCGGCGACAAAGCCGAGCAGCAGCAACGGCAGGGTGTTGGCCGCCAGATGGCCGAAGCCGAAGTGCATGAAGGCGGCGGGCACCACATCGACCAGCTCGCCGGGCTCGCGCGGCTGTATCCCGAAGGTGTCCAAAGCGCCCCCGGTGGCGAAGTCGACGCCCTCCAGCAGCCAGAGCAGCGCGACCCAGCCCAGCATCAGGCAGATCGCGGGCTTCGCGCGTGAGCTCATCTCCGGCCGTCCCTTCTCGTCGTCCCGCTCCCGGTGGCGTGGCCCTCGGCGGGCTCCGCGAGGGGCGCACAGGTAAGAACGGCCATGACGGGGTCCGTGGTTCCGCCGGATAGGCTCGATGCGTGGAGCCGCCGCACAACAACACCAGTCAGCAGGACCCCGGCCGACGCCGTCCGTGGGTCGTGGGGATCTCCGGCGCGTCCGGGACGCCGTATGCGGCCTCCGTGGTGCGCGGGCTGCTCGCCGCCGGGGAGGCGGTGGATCTGATCGTCAGCCGGGCGTCGCGGCTGACGCTGCTGGACGAGACCGGCATCGCCTTCCGGGACGCTCATTGGCGCGCCGACCTGCGGGAATGGCTGGGGCGCGGGGCGGACGGCAAACCGGCGACCTTTCCGGTGACGGAGGCCGATCTGGCGGCGGTGCGGTATTGGCCGGCCGGGGATCTGGCGGCCGGGCCCTCGTCGGGTTCGTACCCGGTGAAGGGGATGCTGATCGTCCCGGCGAGCACGGCGTGTGTGGCCGGGGTGGCGCTCGGGCTCTCGAAGGATCTGCTGCAGCGGGTGGCGAGCGTGACGCTCAAGGAGCGGCGGCGGCTGGTGGTCGCGGTGCGCGAGACGCCGCTCAACGGTCCGACGCTGAAGCATCTGGTGGCGCTGGACGAGGCGGGCGCCGTGGTGCTGCCCGCCTCACCGGCGTTCTATGCGGGGGCGACGCACATCCAGGATCTGGTGGACTTCGTCGCCGGCCGGGTGCTCGATGCGGCAGAGGTGCCGCACGGGCTGTACCGGCGCTGGGAGGGGGAGCTGCGGGGTGGCTCCAAGGAAAAGGAAGAGGAGGCCCCGGACGCTCCCTAGCGCTTCTTCGCTGCGGCGCGGCCGAAGCGGCGCCGGGCCCGCGGTTCCGTGGGCTTGTGGGCACGTGAACGATTGGCCTGGTCCTGCAGCTCGCGCATGCGGGCGTAGGCCATCTCGATCGAGTACACGGTGACAACTCCTGTGGGATCGTCTTTGATCGCTTGAAAGATTCACAGGACTGAAGCCCTGTATGCCTTAGATTCTACATGCAGAACCCGAAAATGCGTAAAGATTGGAAGGCTTGAGGGCATGGACGCGGTGGATAGGCAGCTCATCCAGGCACTTCGCGAGAACGGCCGGGCCTCGTACGCGGAGCTCGGCCGGCTCGTCGGCCTCTCCGGGCCCAGCGTCACGGACCGGATCAACCGCCTCGAAGCGGCCGGCGTGATCACCGGGTACCGCGCGACGGTCGACGCCGCCTCGCTCGGCCTCGGCGTCACCGCACTGGTCGGCATCTCGCTGTCGGACGCCGCCGACCACGAGGACGTCGCACGCCGGCTGCGCGACCTCGCCGAGATCGAGGACTGCTGGTTCATCGCCGGCGAGGACTCGTACATGCTCAAGGTGCGGGTGGGCGATGTGGACGGCCTGGAGCGCACCATCCGGCGGCTGTCCGGCACCAAGGGCGTCTCCCGTACGCGCACCACGATCGTGCTCTCCACCAAGTGGGAGAACCGCGTCGGCGAGCTGCCCGAAGAGGCCGAATAGACCGCCGGACGCCGGCCGGTCACACGGAAGCGGACGGGCGGACGGGACGGCACCAGGGGGCTCCGTCCGCCCCGATAACGGGGGAGTAGGCTCGGCAAAGCTCGTTTTACGCATCGAAACGGCTAGGGAAACGTCTAGAGATACGTCTAGAGAAACGCCTGGCGACACGGCAGAGACTGGGAGGCGACCGGATGGCTGCGTCGATGGATGTGGGCCTCAAGCGCGAGCTGGAGGCGAAGGTCCACGCCGGGGAGCGGCTGACCCGCGAGGACGGTATCGCCCTCTACGAGTCCGACGACCTGGCATGGCTGGGCGGTCTCGCCCATGAGGTGCGTACGCGCAAGAACGGCGACGTCGTCCACTTCAACGTCAACCGTCACCTCAACATGACGAATGTCTGCACCGCGTCGTGCGCCTACTGCTCCTTCCAGCGCAAGCCGGGCGAGAAGGACGCGTACACGATGCGCATCGAGGAGGCCGTCCGCCTCGCCAAGGCGATGGAGAACGAGAACCTCACCGAGCTGCACATCGTCAACGGCCTGCACCCGACCCTGCCGTGGCGCTACTACCCGCGGTCGCTGCGCGAACTGAAGCAGGCCCTGCCGAACGTCTCCCTGAAGGCCTTCACCGCCACCGAGATCCACCACTTCGAGACCATCTCGGGCCTGTCCGCCTCCGAGATCCTCGACGAGCTGATCGACGCCGGCCTGGAGTCGCTGACCGGCGGCGGCGCCGAGATCTTCGACTGGGAGATCCGGCAGCACATCGTCGACCACGCCACCCACTGGGAGGACTGGTCGCGCATCCACCGCCTCGCCCACGAAAAGGGCCTCAAGACCCCCTCGACGATGCTCTACGGGCACATCGAGGAGCCCCGCCACCGCGTCGACCACGTTCTGCGGCTGCGTGAACTCCAGGACGAGACCGGCGGCTTCCAGGTCTTCATCCCGCTGCGCTACCAGCACGACTTCGTCGACATGAAGGACGGCAAGGTCCGCAACCGGCTCCAGGCGCGCACCACCATGGCGACCGGCGCCGAGGCCCTGAAGGTCTTCGCGGTCTCCCGCCTCCTCTTCGACAACGTCCCGCACGTCAAGTGCTTCTGGGTGATGCACGGTCTGCAGACCACCCAGCTCGCCCTGCAGCACGGCGCGGACGACATGGACGGCTCGGTCGTCGAGTACAAGATCACGCACGACGCGGACAACTACGGCACGCCCAACAAGCTGACCCGTGACGACCTGCTGGAGCTGATCCGCGACGCCGGCTTCCGCCCCGTCGAGCGCAACACCCGCTACGAGGCCATCCGCGAGTACCCGGGCCCGGACCCGGAGCGCCGCGAGTCCCCCCAGCCGATGCGCCTCTGACCTGATCAGCGGCGCTGTCAGTGGCGAGAGTTAGGGTCCGGGTCATGAACGTGCGTTTCGACCTGGACCCTTCCGTCACTCCCGAACTCCGCGATGACATCTGCGCGTTGTGGGCCGATGTCTCCAACGCCGGCGGCGCGGTCGGCTTCGTCCCGCCGGTGACGCGGGAGGACGTACGCCCCGAGCTGCTCAAGCATCTGACGGCCATGGCCGAGGGCCGCGAGCGACTGCTGGTCGGCCGCGACGAGGACGGCCGGATCCTGGCGACGGCGTTCCTCACCTTCAACGGCCACCGCCTGATGAACCACTGGCTGTGGGTCTACGCCGTCATGGTCCACCCCTCCCTCCAGGGCCAGGGCGCCGGCCGCCGGCTGATGACCGCGGTCGCCGACGCCGCCCGCGGCTTCGACGGCATCACCGGCATCCGGCTCACCTGCCGGGGCGGCACCGGCATCAGCCGCTTCTACGAGGCCTGCGGTTACAAAGAGGTCGGCCGGGTCCCCGGCGCGATCAAGGTCGCCGACGACGATTTCCGCGACGACATCACCATGTGGCTGGAGCTGGGCTGACCGGCCGGGCCGCTGAGCTGCGCCGATGTGCTGCGCCGGGGTGCCGGGCCCGGGCCCGGGCCGGGGGTCGGGAAGATCGGCCCAAACGCTGTGCTTGACTGGACGGCGACCCTTTCGGTTGCCGTTGAGAAGAAGGTCCCGTCCGTGAGTAGCCCAAAGTTCGCCACGATCCGCTACACCGCCCTTCGCATCGGCCTTTTCGTCGCCTGCTTCGCCGTGGTGTGGGTGCTGGCCTACTTCCGGATCATTCCGCTCGCCGTCGGCGCGGCCAACACCGTCTGGATGCTGCTGCTCGCCATCGTGATCTCCGCGCCGCTCAGCTTTGTGCTGCTGCGCAAGCAGCGGGACGCGATGTCCGAGCAGATCGTTGCGAAGGTCGACCGCCAGCGCGAGCGCCTCGCCGCCAACGCCGGCCAGGAGGACGGGCTGCTCTAAAGGCCCAGACCTTTATGTAAGACGCCTCACAACTGCCTCGCAGCCGCCGCACCTCACGACAGGCGCCCGTTCCGTGGACTTTGCTCCACGGCCGGGCGCCTGTCGTGTTGTTGACGGGTCGTTCCGCCGTGGTTCCGCTCGTCCACCCCCGGAGATCCCAAAGATTTTCTTTGGGTTCCTCAAAGTTCAAGTGTTAACGTACTTGTCATGAAGACCGCAGCCGCGCCCCCGTTCCCCATGAGCGTTCCGCTCGTGGCGCGCCTGCACGTCGATCTTTGCCGCTGTATGTCCGCGGCCTGTTGCCGCCGCTGACCGACCTCGTCCAGCGGCCGGAGATCCTGTCTGAAGCACGGACCTCCTGGCGCTCACCTACGCCGTTTTCCCGACGTCTTACCTGTTCCCGGAGTGTGTCCGTTGTCCACGTCTGCCGAGACCGCCGCGTCTTCACAGGCCCCCCAGACCCCCAAGTCCTCCCGCATACCCAAGGTCCCGTTCTGGGTTCAGATCCTGGCCGGCCTCGCCCTGGGCGTGCTGCTCGGCTGGATCGCCAAGAGCGGTGACCTCGGCTGGCTCACCTCCACGCTGGAGCACATCGGCGACCTCTTCGTCCAGCTGCTGAAGCTGGCCGTGGCCCCGCTGGTCTTCTTCGCCATCCTGGTGTCGATCACCAACCTGCGGCAGGTCAACAACGCCGCCCGGCTCGCCACCCGCACCCTGCTGTGGTTCATGGCCACCTCGCTGATCGCCGTCGCGATCGGCCTGGCGATCGGCCTGCTCACCCACCCCGGCGCGGGCACCGGCCTGACCCCCAAGGACGGCAAGCTCCCCGACTACGCGGGCTCCTGGATCGACTTCCTGACCGGCATCGTCCCCACCGACATCATCACGCCGTTCACCGAGCTCAACGTCCTGCAGATCGTCTTTATGGCGGCCGTCGCCGGTATCGCCGCCCTCCAGCTCGGCGAGAAGGCCGAGCCGGTCCTCAAGATCAGCCGCTCGGTCCTCGAACTGCTGCAGAAGGCCCTGTGGTGGGTCATCCGCCTCGCCCCGATCGGCACCGTCGGCCTCATCGGCAACGCCATCGCGACGTACGGCTGGAACCTGATCGGCAAGTACGCGACCTTCACCGTCGACATCTACGTCGGCTGCGCGATCGTCCTCTTCGGCGTCTACCCGCTGCTGCTGTCGACCGTCGCCAAGGTCAACCCGCTGCAGTTCTTCCGCGGCGCCTGGCCCGCCATCCAGCTGGCCTTCGTCTCCCGCTCCTCGGTCGGCACCATGCCGGTCACCCAGAAGGTCACCGAGCGCCTCGGCGTGCCGCGCGAGTACGCCTCCTTCGCGGTGCCGTTCGGCTCGACGACCAAGATGGACGGCTGCGCCTCGATCTACCCGGCGATCGCCGCGATCTTCATCGCCCAGATCTTCGACGTCCAGCTCAGCATCGGCGACTACATCCTGATCGCCTTCGTGTCCGTCATCGGCTCCGCCGCCACCGCCGGTCTGACCGGCGCGACGGTCATGCTGACGCTGACCCTCTCCACGCTGGGTCTCCCCCTGGAGGGCGTCGGCCTGCTGATGGCCATCGACCCGATCCTGGACATGATGCGTACGGCTACCAACGTCGCCGGCCAGTCGGTCATCCCGATCCTGGTCTCCGCCAAGGAGAAGATCCTGGACCGCGACGCCTACGCGAGCGCGACCAGCATCCGCATCGGCGACACCGAGGCCGGCACGCCGGCCGCGCCGGAGGCCACCCCGGTTCCCGCCGCGGCCACCGCGAGCTGACCCGAAGCGACCGCACGACGGCGCCCCCGCAGCCTTGGAGTACTGGCTGCGGGGGCGCCGTCGTATGTGCGCCCGGGCGTGCGGCGGCCGTCCCCTCAGCCCGTCGTCGTCGCCCCCGTATGGGCCAGGATCGCCGTGGCGAGCGGCCCCTGTACGGCGGGCGGCAGCGCATGCCCCATGTCCGGGATCTCGACGACATACGCGCCGTTGACGCACTGCGCGAGGTGCTCGGGGTGCGGCGGCGGGAAGACCGGCTCGGCGGGCGCGGAGACCACGAGGGTGGGCACCTCGTTCTTGGCGAGCTCGTCGGTGCGCAGCATGCCGCTGTCGTCGGCGCGACCGTGCGCGGTGCCGGTGCGGTGGTGGCCGGTGTGCGCGATGACCCGCTGTTCGAGGGCGTGGAAGTGGTCGGCGTCGAAGGGGAGTTGGTCACCGGCGAGTACGCGCCAGTGTTCGATCCGGCGCTGCACCTCGGCCGCCTGGCCATGATCCTCGACCGGGCGGGCCCACAGCTCCAGGACCTCGGGTGAGATGCCCGGGAGCGCTTCGACCGGGACCGTGCTGCCGTCGGGGCCGGTGTAGGGGGTGGTACTGAGGGCGCTGGTGCCGATGAGAGTGGCGCTGAGCAGTCGGTCGGGGTGGTCGGCGAGCACCATCTGGGCCAGCATGCCGCCCAATGACATGCCGACGATATGCGCCCGCCCGATGCCCAGCCCGTCCAGGACCGCGATCACGTCATCGGCGAGATCCGCGATCCGGTACGGCCGCTCGTCGAACGGCCAGGTGGAGCGACCGGTGTCGCGGTGGTCGTAGCGGATGACCCGGTGGTGCGCGGCCAGCGCGTCGACCAGCGGCTCCGGCCAGCCGACGCCGGTCGCCTGGGCGCCCATGATCAGCAGCAACGGGGGTGCGTCGGCGGCGCCGCGCTGCTCGGTCCACAGGCGGATGCCGGGGCCGGCGTCGATGAACTGCTCCATGGGGTGACCTCCGGAGGGGGTGCGGACACGGGCTGCCGGTCCGTAAACGTAACGAGACGTATCGTCTCGCCATGGCGGGGATCGTGTCAAGAAAAGAGGGGCAGAAGGCGAAGATCGTAAACTTACTCGGCAGTAAAGGGGCGGGATGGAGGGACATTCAGGGTGGGAGCTGTGAAGAGCAAGCGGGTGCCGCGCGCCGTCCGGGAGCAGCAGATGCTGGACGCCGCGGTGCTGACGTTCGCGCGGCGTGGCTATCGGGCGGCCTCGATGGACGAGATCGCCGAGGTGGCCGGGGTCTCCAAGCCGCTGGTCTACCTCTACCTGAATTCGAAGGAGGACCTGTTCAGCGCGGTGATCCGGCGGGAGTCGGCGGCGCTGGTGGCGGCATTGACGGCGGCGGTCGAACCCGGGGCGGCGGCCGACCGGCAACTGTGGAGCGGGCTGAAGGGCTTCTTCTCGCACACGGCGGAGCATCCGGACGGCTGGGCGGTGCTGCATCAGCAGGCGCGGACGCACGGGGAGCCGTTCGCGCGCGAAGTCGCCGCGATGCGGGCGGAGATCGTGGAGTTCGTCACGGATCTGATCGGTGCGGCCGCCAAGGAGGCGGGCTGTGCCGGTGAGTTGGCCGAACGGGAGGTGGCGGGGGTCGCGCACGCCCTGATCGGCGCGGCCGAGTCACTCGCCGAATGGGCCAACGCCCGTACGGACGAAGGCGCTTCGGGGGAGTGGGAGCACCCTTCGGCCAAGGACACGGCGGCCACGATGATGAACTTCGCCTGGGCGGGCCTCGGGCGGTTGATGGGCGGGGCGCGATGGACGCCGGGCGGACTCGTCGATCGGGTGGGGCCACCCGGCGCCGTCGGGTGATGCGGCGCTAGCTGCGGCCGTCGCTCCGCTCACCGGTTGCGGGCACACCGTCACCGGCCGGGGCGGCGGCCGTCTCCAGGTTGCCGTGGGGTGGAGCCGGGGCCTGGGCGTGGGCGGGCGCGGGCTCTTGTCGATCCCCGTCAGCACCCCCTTCCCCAGGGTCGGCATCAGCTTCCACAGCAGCGGCTGCGTAACGAGTCTTCGACGTCGGCGCGGCGTGGACGGGGCGGCACCGGCCCGTCCAGGGAGGGGTGTTCGGGGCTCCAGCGGTGCAGTGGGATGGCTTGGCCAACTCCTGATCCTCGCGTAGTTTTACTTCGAAGTAAGGTTACTGCCGGGTCAGGATCTGGGGCGAGGATGCCAACTGGCTGCGTGACAGGGCAAGTTGAGGCCGCTGGGGTCGGTGCTGGCCGAGGTCTGGGGGTGGTTGTGTGCCACTGGGCTTGTTGGGGGCTGGCGCTTCGCGGGGTCCGCTGGGTGCCGCTGGGGCCGAAGGGGCCGCACCGGAACCCTCCCCCAGCCTTCGGCCGGGAGGTGCCCCCACGGCGCGGGCGTCTCGGGTCCCAGATATCGGCACCCCGGCGTTTGCTCCTGGTCCTGCGGGCGGGTCCCGGTACGTCCCCTCCGGCCTACGTGTCGTCCCGTCTGCAGCCCGGCGGCACTGCCCGTCACAGACCACAGACCACAGACCACAAGCCCCTGCGCCGACGCGTACGCCGAGACCCGAGCCGTGTCAGTTCGTGACGGCCATCGGTACGGCGGGACGGTCGCCAACGCGCGGAGGCCGGAGGGGATGCCCGGTGACCCGCCCGCAGGACCTGGAGCAAACGCCGGGGTAATCAATCCCATGGACCCGAGACGCCCGCGCCGTGGGGGCACCTCCCGGCCGAAGGCTGGGGGAGGGTTACCGGGTGTCCCCTCCGGCCCCCCACCCACCACGCGAACGCGAACCCGGCCGCACCCCGCACCCCCCGCACTCCACAGGAGAAACGAGGAGCCGCTCGTGTCCAACCAGGAAAGTGCACCCACCGCCTCACCCGAAGCCCCAACCCCCGCTCCCGCCCCCACCCTCACACAGCCACAAAAAACCCTGCTCAACGGCGTGGTCCGCGAGGTCTCCGTCCCCCCACTGGCCCCGCCCATCCGTAGCGGCTCCCTCGGCGACCTCCCCTTCGTCAACGCCGCCGAGGCTCCCCACGAGATCGTCCTGGCCCGCAAACAACCCAGCGGCATCTGGCGCGACATCACCACCGCAGAGTTCGCCGCCGAGGTACGCGCAGTGGCCAAGGGCCTGATCGCGTACGGCCTCCGCCCGGGCGACCGGCTCGCGATCATGGCTCGTACGACCTACGAGTGGACGCTGATCGACTTCGCCTCCTGGGCCGCCGGCCTGGTCACCGTCCCCCTCTACCCCACGTCCTCCGCCCACCAGGCGCAGTGGATCCTGCACGACTCCGGCGCCCGCGCCTGCGTCGTCGAGAACGTCGACGAGACCCGTCTGATCAGCGGCCTCCGCACCGAACTCCCCGCCCTCGACCACCTCTGGCAGTTCAACACCGGCGCCGTCTCACAACTCGTCTCCGCGGGCCGCGACCTCCCGGACGAGGCGGTCGACGAGCGCCGCGCCGCCACCGGCCCGTACGCCCTCGCCACCCTCATCTACACCTCCGGCACCACCGGCCGCCCCAAGGGCTGCGCCCTCACCCACGCCAACTTCTTCGCCGAGGTCGACAACGCCATCGAGCTCCTCCACCCGGTCTTCAAGTCGGTGAGCGAGGAGCCCGCCTCCACCCTCCTCTTCCTCCCCCTCTCGCACGTCTTCGGCCGCATGGTCGCCATCGGCTGCCTCCGCGCCCGGGTCCGCCTCGGCCACGCCCCCAGCATCCAGACCGACGACCTGCTCGCCGACCTGGCAAGCTTCCGGCCGACGTTCCTGCTGGCCATCCCGTACGTCCTCGAAAAGGTCTACAACACCGGCCGAGCCACGGCCGAGAAGATGGGCCGCGCCTCCTCCTTCGACCGTGCGGCACGCATCGCCCGCTCCTACGGCGAGGCCATCGAGGCCAAGGAGCACGGCAAGGGCTCCGGCCCCGGCGTCGCCCTCAAGGCCGCCCGCAAGCTCTACGACCCCCTCGTCTACCGCCGTATACGGGCGGCCCTCGGCGGCAAGGTCCGCCATGCCATCTGCGGCGGCTCCCCTCTGGGCCACCGCCTCGCCGCCTTCTACTCGGGCGCCGGCATCGAGATCTTCGAGGGGTACGGCCTGACGGAGACGACAGCCGCCGCCACCGTCACCCCACCCCTGCGCCCCCGTATCGGCACGGTCGGCTGGCCCCTTCCCGGCACCGCCGTCCGCATCGCCGACGACGGCGAGATCCTGCTCCACGGCGGCCATGTCTTCTCCGGCTACTGGGACGCGAGCCTCGGCGCGGCCCGCCCCGTCACCGACCGGCAGGGCTGGCTGCCCACCGGCGACCTCGGCTCCCTCGACGCCGACGGCTACCTCACCCTCACCGGCCGTAAGAAGGAGATCATCGTGACGACGGGCGGCAAGAACGTCGCCCCCGCGCCCTTGGAGGACCGCCTCCGCGCGCACCCCCTCGTAGGCCAGTGCATGGTCATCGGTGACAACCGCCCCTACATCACCGCCTTGATCACCCTGGAGCCGGACGGCCTCTCCCACTGGCGCCAGATGCACAAGAAGCAGGACGTACCGCTGGAGGTACTCGTACGCGACGAGCGGCTGCTGGCCGATCTCCAGCGCGCCGTCGACGACGCCAACGATCTGGTCTCCCGGGCCGAATCCATTCGCCGTTTCGCGGTGCTTCCGGCGGACTTCAGTGAGGAAACCGGGCATCTCACCCCATCCCTGAAGCTGCGCCGGGCCGCTGTGGCCCGAGATTTCGCCAAAGACATAGCCTCGCTTTACGAAAGGAAGTGACTCCGCTCTGGAGTCGGGGCCCTCACCGCGTCAAACTGGAACCCCGTGTCACCTCTGTGGGGGAGGTGGCACGGGGTTTGTCGTATCTCCGGCACTACGCCTCCGCCAGCTCGCACCACACGGTCTTGCCGTCGCCGCCCCGCAGCACACCCCACCGCACGGAGACGGCGTCCAGCAGCGCCAGGCCCCGCCCCGACTCGTCCTCACCGGTCGCCTCCAGCGGTACCGGCAGCGCACGGGGGTCCGGATCACTGACTTCCACGCGAGTACGGCCACCGTCGGCGCCCCTGATGTGGACGGTCACGGGCGTGCCCTCCCCGAGGTGCCGGATCACATTCCCCAGTATTTCGGTGACACAGAGCTGCACCTCGGCGCACGGCCCGCCGAGATGCTCGCGCACGGCGTGCCGCACCACGGGGACTTCCTTGGGGACGGCCAGCAGTTCAAGCGTGAGCGGGCGCTTCATTGCACGGCGGCCTTGCGCAGCGCCTCGGCCAGCCGGCGAGCGGTGGCGGTGTTGCAGTTGCCGAGGGCGACGAGGGGGATCGCGTAACTGCCGGCGAGGCCCGGCAGATCGACACCGAGGGATGGCAACGTGATGCCGTGGGCCTTGAGCGCGGTACGGAGCAACTCGGTGCAGTCGTGTACGTCGTCGTGGATGTGGCTGGGCATAAGTCGTACGCCTCCCTGTGCGCATTGTGACGAAGCCATCACAGAGTGACGTCACTCCGCGTAGCGTGGAAGGCAATCGGGTTGCGCAGCGCAACTTGCAGACAGCGGTGGTGAGTTATGCCCCCTCGTAAAGATCCCGACGGCTCGGCGAGCGTCCCTGCCTTCTACGGTGCCGAGCTGCGCTACAAGCGGGAGGCCGCGGGCCTCACGCTCGAACAGCTCGCGGAAGGCAGCTTCCGCGGCATCTCGTTCCTCAGCCAGATCGAGCGTGGTGAGCGGCGCATGCCGGATGATCTGGCCCGGCACGTCGACAAGAAGCTCAAGACGGACGGCTTTTTCGAGCGTCGCTGTGAAGATGCGCGCAAGGCGCGGCAGGCAGGGCATCCGCTGTACTTCGCGGATATCCCGGACATGGAGAGAGCCGCGGCATCGATCGAGGATTGGGCACCTGCTGTCATCCCGGGCCTGCTGCAAACCGAGCCGTACATGCGGAAGCTCAACCAGAGTGTGACGCCCTGGGAGGAGTCTGAGGCCGTCGAGAAGCTGGTCCGCGCGCGGGTGGGACGCGCAAAGCTCTGGAAGCGCGAGGATCGCCCGATGTACTGGGCGATCCTGCGCGAGGCGCCTATCCGTCAGCCGCTGCTTCCTCCGAAACAGATGGCTGAGCAGCTGGAACACATCCTCGAAGTGATCCGGTCCACGAGAAGCGTTCTGCAGATCGTCCCGGAAACCACCGTTGCCTACCCGCTCATGATGGGGCTGGCCAAGATCATGACTTTCACGGATGCCCCACCGCTTGTTTGGACTGAGGGCGAGCACAGCGGCCAAGTCGTCGACTATCCGCCGACCGTGACGAAGTATCGAAGGTCGTACGATCTGCTTAGGGCCGTCGCACTGCCGCCCGAGGCGTCCCTGGCCATCATCGAGGAAGCGGCAAGGGGTTACAGAGATGAAGCGCAGCAGCAGGATTGATCTCGACTCTGCCCACTGGCGTAAGAGCAGCTACAGCAACGCCGAAGGCGCCGACTGCATCGAGGTCGCCGACGACTTCCCCGGCCTCGTCCCGGTCCGGGACTCCAAGGACCCTGACGGGGCGGCGCTGCTCTTTCCGGCCGGCGCCTGGAACTCGTTCATCACGGCGGTCGTATCCGCAACCCTTTCTTGTCGTGCAGTGCAGTGACGCCGCGCCGCGTCAGATGGGGAACGTCACTCAGGGCCTGACGGAAGGCCCATTGCCTGGCCTCCTCTTCCAACCAGTCATCGAGGGTCTGCCAAACCGCCGCGTACCCCGTGGACAGCCTGCGGACCGTCTTCGGGCCCAGCTGTGCCACACCCTCTACGGCGGCCTCCCGGAGAATCCGCTGGCCCTCATCGCTGGTTGAGCGGATGTCCGTGTCCGTCACCTCCATTGCGTGTTGCAACGCTGCCAGCCTCCTGCGGATCTTCGAGGGGCTCAGGAGGCCGTTCGGGGACGCGGTTTCGCCCGGTACCAAAGGGGGCGGGAACTCCGGCAAAGAAGACGCCATTGGCTGGCAGTTGGCCTGGATGTAGCGGATGAGTGTCACCCGGTCCTGCCACTTGCGTTTGTTCTCATCAGCGGAGATGTCACGTATGGACTTCCAGATCTTGCGCTCGACGCGAAGCCATTCCGTCGCGCACTGAACGTTGACCTCGTGCTTCTCGCTCCGCTGATTCCAGACCTGCTGCATCACCTTGGCAATCTCTTCGAGGAGCCGGTAGTCGTACTCCCTCAACTGCTCGTCGGACCGACTGCTGGGCGTGCTCGGCTCGAAGGCCTCTGCCCGGGGGTACGCCGTCCGTACAAAGTTGTTGAAGAGCACATTCGGAGGGGTGTCCTTCTTCCGAAGCGGCTTAAGGTCAGGGTCGTCCTCGACCATCCATGACCGCTCGACGGTGGCGAAGCTCCTACGGGTGGCCTGCACCGACTGCTCAAGGTGCGCGACGGTGCGCTCGGCGAGCTTCTTTTGACGGGTGCCATCGTTGCCGTCGGCATGCATGGCAACGGCATAGACACACGCGGAGTTGTAGTGGGTGTGCCAGTCACGACGTGACCCGAGCCATGCCGCGACACGCAGCCTCCAACCGAGCCACGGGATCACCAGCCATTTCCCCCAGCAAAGCCAGCTGCCGGGGCGCCGCCAGGCGTATCCTCGCCGCCATTTCTGCGGCTCCCAGATTTTCTGCGGATCATCCCAGGCTCTGCCGTACTCGGTACTCGCCCAGGCCAGTCGCAGCGGCGCCCAGACCCTTCGGTTGATCTGGAATGCGCCGCGGGTGACGGAAGGCTGCGCCCCGCGCACGCTTTGGTAGTAGGCGGCGGGCCAGAAGAGCCGGATCAAACTCGACATCCGGGAAGGCCAGTAGAGCCAGACCCGGGCCCAGGTGTCATCGGCGGCGAGGCGGGTCGTTTCCTGTATGGCGGCTCGCTGCATCACGAGGCGAACCTCGGTTTTGTCCCCGCCCTCCAACGTTTGCGTCAGCCACTCCCGACCTTCCTTTTTCCGGTCTTTTCGGTGCAGGACGGTGCCTGCGTCGTCCAGGCTGACGGCAGTCGGCCAGTACCGGTCCGCAAGGAGCGGTATCAGGTGCTCATGCGTCCGTTCGCCATTGGTTCCCTTGCGCCCGCACCACTGCTCTGCGGTCTCCTCGGACGTACCAAGAATGATCGAATTGCGGTACCGCAGGCCGAGCAGTTCGCGGTACAGGCGCGGGTGCCGGAAGTAGCGCAGGCGGCGCCAGTGCGGATTCCAGCGGCTCTGCCACAGTCGCTTCCGGTATCCGCGGGCATTCTGCCCGTCGAGCGTCAGGGCCCGCTGGCAGGTGTCCAGTGCATCGATGTGCAGCCCCATCTTCTCCTGGGTCTCCGCCAGTTCGGCCCGCAAGTAGGGGTTGGTCGGATCGAGGCGTACCGCGCTGAAGTACTGCTCCAGGGCCTCGTGGTGGCGTCCCTCGCGGCACAGCTCATTCGCCTCCTGGTACGCCTCGTACAGCTCGGGCTTGATCTCCCGCCCCCACCACTGACGCCAGGGCGGCAGCCGCCCCGCGCGGGTGACGGGCAACATCGTGCTGATGATCCAGCTGCCCGCTTTACGGACGACGTCGTCCCAGTCGCTGCCCCATACGGTCGTCGCGCGCGAGCCGCCGAACAGGAACGCCGTGACGGTGACCGTCATGCCGTACCGATCCGGCTCGGCCTCGCGGAACTGGAGCACGCCGCTGACCCGGTAGGCCAGCTTCGGGCGCAGCCTGCCGAGCAGTTTCGGCAGCGCGGTGCCCAGCTTGTCGGGGTCGATCTCGACATCGCCGAGCAGCTCCAGGAAGGACTCGGCGGGGGCCTGCGCCGGGAGTGTCGCCGGCGGATACATGCTGCTGTCGGACAGGCGGCGGCGAAGCCGGGCGGTGAGGTCGGCATCGCATGGTTTGGCGGTTCCCGCCGGTGTCGCGTCTTCCAACTGCTGTACGTCCACCGCCCCGGGCTTGTAGGCCAGCCATGCGCGCGTCGCCCGCCACAGCAGATACAGGAGCAGCAGCAGAACCAGGAAGAACGCCAGCCGTGCGCCTATTGAGGCCCCCTTGTGGGCGCCCGGCTGGAAGACCGCTCCGAGGCCGCCGAAGATCCGACCCAGGAACCCGAGGGGTGTGTCCCACGCCGTACGGCCGGTCCCTGCCCACCACAGTGCGGCGATCAGTCCGGCGAAGCCCACCGCGCACCACACCCACCAGGCGACGAATCGAGGAGCTGGCAGGGGTGCCGTCAGGCTGCGTTCGTTTTCGGCTCGGCCGTTGAACATGGGGGCTTCGGGGCGTGTGGTGGTGCGACAGCGAGTACGGCCGGGGACCGTACTCTGCTCGTGCCTCACCTTCCACGCTACGCATCAAGGCCGTTGTAGACAGGGCAACCAACTGCCGCACCCGTCACCGCGGTGGGCTCACCTCGGCGGCAGCGCCACCGCCGTCTGCATATCGCAGGAGTTGCACCAGAACGCCCAGCCATTGGCGTCGACGGACCTCGACCCGCATGCCAGACACGGGTCGCCCACGAAACTCGCCGCGACCCACGCACCGGCCATCGCCGCCCGTCGCCCCGCGGCCGCGCACTCCTCGGCATAGCAGGGGATGCACACGCCGCCCTGCCTCCCGGGCAGCTTCATCGACCGTATCCCGCAGGTCGAGCACGGCAGCTTGCCGACGTACTGCGCGTCCAGGCCGACCGGCTTGCCGTTCCTACTAAAGGCCGCCACGTCTGCCTCCTCTACGCCAGGACGGTTCCGGTGCCGCCGCATCCGGAGCACTGTGTGGTGACCTTGTCGCCGGTCGGCGTCTCCCAGTCCACGGTTCCTCTGCCACCGCAGTCGGGGCAGGGCTTCTGTGGGGGCATGTTCTCGCTCATCTTGCCCACCGTAGGCCGCGTCATGTTCCGATGTGACCACTTTCCGTGATCAGTTCGATACGCGTGATCCGCACACCTGCTCGATGCGCGTGCTCGGTGCCCGATCCTTGCTGTCTGCCGCGGGGTGAGTACGTGTCCGCACCTGGCTGAGTACGTGTCCTGATGGCACTCCGCGCCCTGGAGGGTTGACTGCCGCCATGACCCATGCGCCTGCTCGGCCGCCGCAGCCCGTCCCGTACGACCATGTGTCACGGCCTGTCGGCGCGAACCACGTTACGACCGCCACCGCGCCCCGGATTCCGGCCGTTCACCCGCCGGCGCAGAAGGCCCGTGACCGTGAGTGGTGGTGTCCGCCGCTGATCGCACTTTCCGTTGTCGCGAGCCTCTATCTGCCCGCCTTCTTCCTCTTGGGCTTCGCGACCATGGCTACGGACTCCTGTGGCCCCGACAGCTGCCCGGACAGTGTCATGGTCCCCCTGAAGAGCGCGCCCTACCTCTACCTGACCGGTATCGGCTTGGCCCTGCTCTCCTGCGTTTTCCCATGGAATCTGCGCTGGCGTACACCGCGTATCGCCCTGGCCATCGCCGGTGCCGCGGTCTCGGCCTCGGTTGTGCCCTTGCTGCTCACGGTCTTCTTCTGAGTCGCCGGCCTGTCCTCGCTCCGCAACTGGTGCGATTTCGTAAGCCGGAAGCGGGCGACCGCCACGGCAGCCCGGCGGCCGGATCTGTCATTGAGCGTCGTCATTGACCGTCATCGAGCGTGGCCCGATTGATTGCCTGGGCCCGCAAGGCCGCGCGGTGAACCGCCGGGTGGGCAATTCGGTGCCGAGTTACGCGTTACGCGCTGCGCAATGCGCCGGACGGTAAAAGTTCATGCAGTGGCCATTTATATGGTCGGTAAATCAGGCCGCAATCAAAAGGCAGGAGCCCCGCTCGCCACCGAAGTGGCGGAGCGGGGCTCCTTGGGTACTGCTTGGGGCGACCTGGAATTATTCCGGGCCGGGCAACTTAGACCGGCGTAACGTTCTCCGCCTGCGGACCCTTCGGGCCCTGCGTGACGTCGAAGTTCACCTGCTGGTTCTCCTCCAGGGAGCGGAAACCAGAGGCGTTGATCGCCGAGTAGTGGACGAAGACATCCGGGCCGCCGCCGTCCTGGGCGATGAAGCCGAAGCCCTTTTCAGCGTTGAACCACTTGACGGTTCCGGTAGCCATAAGCCCTCCTTGGGCCAAAGGGTTGCCCTGCTCCAGAACCTGCAAAGAAGTCTGAAACTACAAGAGCCTGCGGGGTCACATGCTCCGCAGGCTCTGTACTGCAAGGGAAACCAAACTGCAACTTGCGCTGAGCGTAGCATGGTGCGCTCGTGAGGCGGAAGAGCCAAAGATCACGTTTAACGGACCGCACTGACGTCCATACGCCGCCCCGCCGCGCCACCCCATGGGAGACGGGTCTAGCCTCCGCATGTGGACAATTCAACCTTCGGAGACGCACCCGCAGGAGCCGACGCCGATCAACGTCGCACCCGGCCGCGAGTGGGCCACATCCAGTTCCTGAACTGCCTGCCCCTTTACTGGGGCCTCGCCCGTACGGGCACCCTGCTCGATCTGGACCTCAGCAAGGACACGCCGGAGAAGCTCAGCGAGCAGCTGGTCCGCGGGGATCTCGACATCGCGCCGGTCACGCTCGTCGAGTTCCTGCGCGCCGCCGATGATCTTGTCGCCTTCCCCGACCTCGCGGTCGGCTGCGACGGGCCGGTGATGTCCTGTGTGATCGTCTCGCAGAAGCCGCTGGACCAGCTGGACGGCGCCCGGGTGGCCCTGGGCTCGACCTCGCGTACCTCCGTACGGCTGGCGCAGCTGCTGCTCGCCGAGAAGATCGGGGTGCAGCCCGAGTACTACACCTGTCCGCCGGACCTCGGCCTGATGATGCAGGAGGCGGACGCGGCGGTGCTGATCGGTGACGCCGCGCTGCGCGCCAATCTGCACGACGGGCCGCGGCTCGGCCTGGAGGTGCACGACCTCGGCCAGATGTGGAAGGACTGGACGGGGCTGCCGTTCGTCTTCGCCGTATGGGCGACCCGGCGCGACTACCTGGAGCGCGAGCCGGCCGTGGTGCAGAAGGTGCATGAGGCGTTTCTCGCCTCGCGTGATCTGTCGCTGGAGGAGGTCGGCAAGGTCGCCGAGCAGGCGGCGCGCTGGGAGACCTTCGACGAGCCGGTGCTGGAGCGCTACTTCACCACGCTGGACTTCCGCTTCGGGGCGGAGCAGCTGCGGGGCGTCACGGAATTCGCGCGGCGGGTCGGGGCGACGACCGGATTCCCGGCGGATGTGAAGGTGAAGCTGCTGGGCGCGGGCACCTGCTAGCGGCTTCCGCGGCCCGGTCGCTAAAGCGGCGGCCGCCGGGATGGCGTCAAAGCGGCGGCCACTAGGACGGCGTCGGGCCGCGCAGTACCTTGCTGATCGCCTCCAGGCTCGCGTCCCGCATACCGCGGACGTAGCCCTTGGCGTTGTGGCCGCCGTCCTGGATGACATGCAGTTCGGCCTTGACCGGGCCCTTGGCGTAGGTGCGTATGAAGCGCTCCAGGTTGGCCCGGCCGCCTTCCTTCGTGCCTATCTGGAACTGCAGGTGCACGTCCGGGGCGCCGGGGCGGGCCGCGAGGCGGGCGGCAAGCCGCTCGGGGTCGTTCGCCCGCATCTCCTTCTCGTGGCCGCGCCACAACGGGGAGTCCGGGCGGGTGTCGGGGCCGCTGGCGATCACCGCCTTGAAGCGGTCCGGATGCTGGAGCACCTGCTTGAGGCCGGCGAAGCCGCCGGACGAGGAGCCCATGAAGGCCCAGCCGTCGCGGCTGGTGTATGTCCGGAAGTTGGCCTTGACCAGGTCGGGGACGTCGTCGGACAGCCAGGTGCCCATCTTCGGCTGTCCCGGTATGTCGCTGCCGTCGTAGTAGTGGGCCTTGTCGGGGTTGAGCACCGGCATGACGAGGAGGAAGGGCTTGCCGCGGCCGAGTGCGGTGAGGTCGGCGAGGGTGCGCTGCAGTTTGAGGTCGGGGCGCGTCCAGTAGTTCACGGGGTAGCCGTGGCCTCCGGGCAGCGCGATCAGCACCGGGAAGGCGCTGTTGCGGTACCGCTCCTCGTAGTACTCCTCGGGCGCCCACACCCACACCTTGCCGGTGAACCCGGACTTCGTCCCCTTGAGCGTGGTCACGCCGATCTTGGTGCCGTCGCCGAGGGTGTCGGCCGTGCGGAAATCCGCCCGCGGGCCGGTCGGCATCCGTACGGACGGGTCGGCGGAGAGGGCTGTGTGGGCTGTGTGCCTCCCGGCGCCGCCGTCGCGGGCCGGCTGGTTGAACGACATGGGCTCGCCGATGCCGGAGCCCACGTCTCCGTATTTCAGGACGGGGTAGGCGAGTAGGGCCAGGGTCGTGAAGAGCGCCCCGGTGATCAGCGTCCGCCTTGTCGGCCTACGGCGTCCGGCGCGGGGCTCCTGGCGTGCGCCGGACGGGGGGTCGGTGAGGAGCCGGCCGGGGCGCGGGGGTGCTTCCTGGGGAGGGTGGTGCACGGACGCTTCTCCGGACGGTGACGCTGCCGCGGGGGCAGGGCTGCCGCGAGGGCAGGATGGTCGAGTTGCGCACTGTTTGAGGGCAAAGGCGGGGTGAAGGGTTCAACGGGCCGGGCATGACATGGGTCATAAGCTGGGTGCGCCGTATCGAGGGGGAGGCGCCATGGAGCCGCTGGCAGCGGACGATCCACGGGTTCTGGGCGGATACCGGCTGCTGGGGCGGCTCGGCGCGGGCGGGATGGGCCGGGTCTACCTCGGGCGCAGTGCGGGCGGGCGGACCGTCGCGGTGAAGGTCGTCCATGCGCACTTCGCCGTCGACGACCAGTTCCGGGCCCGTTTCCGGCGTGAGATCGAGTCCGCGCGGCGGGTGGGCGGGGTCTGGACCGCGCCGGTGCTGGACGCCGATCCGGACGCCGCCGTCCCCTGGATCGCCACCGGCTATGTCGCCGGCCCCTCGCTCGCCCAGGCCGTCGCCGAAGTCGGGCCGCTGGCCGAGCACTCCGTACGGGCGCTGGGCGCGGGGCTGGCCGAGGCGCTGGCCGCGGTGCACGGTCTCGGGCTGGTGCACCGGGACGTCAAGCCGTCCAATGTGCTGTTGACGCTCGACGGGCCGTTGCTGATCGACTTCGGGATCGCGCGGGCCACGGAGGGCACCGCGTCGCTCACCTCGACCGGCGTCTCCGTGGGGTCGCCCGGCTATATGGCGCCCGAACAGATCCTGGGCAAGGGGGCGGCGGGCGCCGCCGATGTCTTCTCGCTCGGCGCGGTGCTGGCCTTCGCGGCGACCGGCGCCGGCCCGTTCCCGGGTGACTCCTCGGCCGCCCTGCTCTACAAGGTCGTCCATGAGGAGCCGGAGCTGGGCTCCCAACTCACGGGTGAGCTACGGGAGTTGATCGCCGGCTGCCTCGTCAAGGACCCTGCGGACCGCCCCGCCCCCAAGGCGCTGGCGGCCCGCCTCGCGGGTGCGGAGAGCGGCGGCGCGGCGGGGCTGGTGCGGGCCGGGTGGCTGCCCGCCGCGCTGGTGGAGCGGGTCAGCCGGCAGGCGGTGGAGCTGCTGAACCTTGATGCGGGGCTTGAAGAGGGGGCCGGTGCGGGGCGCGATGCGGGGGAGCGGGCGGACACCGGGGCAGGGACGGAAGCGGGGGCGGGAGGCTGGGGCCCGGCTCCGGGCGGTGGCTCGGCGGGCGCGGGCCCGGTAGGCGCGGGCCCGGTGGACGCAGCCGGTGCGGGCGCGTCGCCCGGTGGGGCGTTCGGGCCGCCGGATCCCTCGTACGGGGCGGTGTCCGGGCTGGTGCCGTTCGATGCCCAGGCGCAGGTTCCGGGTGCCTCCGGAACCACCGGCAGCCCTGCCCGGCCGCCCGTCCCTCCGCCGCAGTCCCCGTCCTGGCCGGTCGCCGGCGGCCCGTCGGTCTCCCCGGCAACCGGGCCCGCGCACCCGCCGACCGCCCCCGCAATCGCCGACCTGCCGACCGGGGCGGCGCCGCCCACGGCCAGGGAACGGCGGATCGCGCTGTCCGGCGCGGTCGGTGGCAGGGACCGGCCGCGACGGGTGAGCTGCACGCTGGTGTTGTCGGTGGCCGGTGCGCTGGCCGCCGCGACGACCGCGGCGTTCGTCCTCCAGCTGATGCCGGGGGTGGGCGGCGACGCCGACAGCGGCGCGCAGGCCGGCGCCAAGCCGCCGTCCACGTCGGCCGAGCCGTCCGACCGGGGCGACGGCAGTGCGGGCGGGCCCACCGTGGCCAAGGCCTTCCTCGGCACCTGGACCGGCAGCATCACCACCTCGCACGGAATCCCCAACGGCACGTTGACCAGCGTCATCAAGGCCGGCGGTAAGGGCGATTACGTCATCCACACCACCTACGACGCGGTGCTGGTGCGCTGCGAGGCCAAGGCCAAGCTGGAGTCGGCCACCGACACCAAGCTGGTGCTCAAGGAGCGCTCGGACGGCAAACAGGGCCCCGGCTGCACGGGCAACACGTCCCGGGTGACGTACACGCTCGGCAAGGGCGGCACGATCGAGTTCACCTCGGACGACGTGGCGGGCGGGACGCCCAAGGCGACGCTGACGAAGCGGTAGAGGCGGCGCCGGGAGGTGGTGAAGGCGGCATCGGCGGACCGGTCTGCGGGGCGGTAACGGGAGCGGCTGGATCGCGTCGGCCGGTGGCCCGGCCGCCAGCGAGGCTGTCGGACCCCTGACGTACGCTGGTTCAGTCGTGATGCCCGCCTGCGAAAGGGACGCCCCGGTGACCGAGAACGCCGACCTCCAGTCCGTACTCGACCGTGCCGCCCAGGGCGGTCGCATCACGCCGGAGGAAGCGCTCGACCTGTACCGCTCCGCTCCGCTGCATGCGCTGGGCAAGGCCGCCGACGCCGTGCGCCGCCGCCGCTACGCCGGCACCGAGCACATCGCGACGTACATCATCGAGCGCAACATCAACTACACCAATGTGTGCGTGACGGCCTGCAAGTTCTGCGCCTTCTACGCCGCGCCCAAGGACACCGCCAAGGGCTGGACCCGCGACCTCGACGACATCCTGCGCCGCTGCGCGGAGACCGTCGAACTGGGCGGCACCCAGATCATGTTCCAGGGCGGCCACCACCCGGACTACGGCGTCGAGTACTACGAGAAGCACTTCTCGGCCATCAAGAAGGCGTTCCCGCAGCTGGTCATCCACTCCCTCGGTGCCTCCGAGGTCGAGCACATGGCCCGGATCTCCAAGGTCTCCGTCGAAGAGGCGATCTCGCGTATCCACGCCGCGGGGCTCGACTCCTTCGCGGGCGCCGGTGCCGAGCTGCTGCCGGCGCGGCCGCGCAAGGCGATCGCGCCGCTGAAGGAGTCCGGCGAGCGCTGGCTGGAGATCATGGAGGCGGCCCACAAGCTGGGCGTGGAGTCGACGTCCACGATGCTGATGGGCACCGGCGAGACCAACGCCGAGCGGATCGAGCATCTGCGGATGATCCGCGACGTCCAGGACCGTACGGGCGGCTTCCGCGCCTTCATCCCGTACACCTACCAGCCGGAGAACAACCACCTGAAGGGCCAGACGCAGGCCACCCTCTTCGAGTACCTGCGCATGATCGCCATCGCCCGGATCTTCCTCGACAACGTCGCGCACATCCAGGGCTCGTGGCTGACCACCGGCAAGGAGGTCGGCCAGCTGTCGCTGCACTACGGCGCGGACGACCTCGGCTCGATCATGCTGGAGGAGAACGTGGTCTCCTCGGCCGGTGCCAAGCACCGCTCCAACCGCATGGAGATCATCGACCTGATCCGCAAGGCGGGCCGGGTCCCGGCGCAGCGCGCGACGACGTACGAGCACCTGCTCGTGCACGACGACCCGGCCAACGACCCGGTCGACGACAAGGTCGTCTCGCATCTGTCCTCGACGGCGATCGAGGGCGGTACGGCACATCCGGAGCTGAAGCTCATCGAGGCCAAGTAGGCGACGGGTGCTGACCCTTCACCGTGTGCGCGGTGTCCGGCTGGTCCATGACGGCCGGCTGGATCCCGGGCATGCGGTCGTCGTCGACGGTGCCCGCCTCGCCGCCATCGGCCCGTACGAGGAGCTGTGGGCGGCCTACGGGGGGAAGGCGCGCGTCCGGGAGTGGGACGGCGTACTGACCCCCGGCCGCCAGGAAACCGAGGGCGCCGCGCTGTTGGAAGCCGCCTACCACCCCGACCCGCGCGAGGCCGATGAGCTCGGCGGCGAGCCGATCACGGGCGAGGCGCTCGCCGCCCTGGAGATGACCGAGACCCGCTGGGGCGCCAGCGCCCGCCGTGGTCTGCAGCGCCTCCTGGCCACCGGGACGACGGCGCTGACCGGGCCGTTCACCCGGCCCGCGGTCCGTACGGCCGTCCAGCGGTCCGGCCTCGTGGAGCTGCCCGCCGGCGGCCCGCGCGCACTGACCGTCGGGGGCGCGGCCCACTTCGCCGTCTTCGCCGACGACGGCAGCTGTCTGGCCACCGTCCTCGCCGGCCGCCTGGTCCACCGCCGCCGCTGAGCTCGCCCGCCGCGCCAGGGCCCGTAGGCCGCCGTTCCAGGGGCCCGTCCGAGGGGAACATACGGCCGTCCCGACCAACCTTCCGCCACTTCCGCCGCTGGGCCGTGCCCGGTGCGGGAGGCCGGCGCCGCACGGTGGACAATGGCCGGGTGACCCGAGCATCCCTGGACAAGCAGCCGCACGAAGTCGCCGCGATGTTCGACGACGTGGCGGCGCGGTACGACCTCACCAACGACGTGCTCTCCCTGGGGCAGGCGCGGCTGTGGCGCAAGGAGGTGGAGCGCGCGGTGGCCGCCCGGCCCGCCGAGCGGGTGCTCGACCTCGCGGCCGGCACCGGCACCTCCTCGCTGCCGTTCGCCAGGTCCGGTGCGTACGTCGTGCCGTGCGACTTCTCCGTCGGCATGCTCCAGGAAGGCAAGAAGCGGCACCCGTGGCTGCCGTTCGCGGCCGGTGACGGCACCCGGCTGCCGTTCGCGGACGAGGTGTTCGACGCCGTCACCATCTCCTTCGGGCTCCGCAACATCCAGGACACGGACGCCGCGCTGGCGGAGCTCTACCGCGTCACCAAGCCCGGCGGCCGGGTGGTGATCTGCGAGTTCAGCGAGCCGACCTGGGCGCCGTTCCGGACCGTCTACACCGAGTACCTGATGCGCGCACTGCCGCCGGTCGCCCGTGCGGTCAGCAGCAACCCGGACGCGTACGTCTATCTCGCCGAGTCCATCCGCACCTGGCCCAACCAGCCGGAACTCGCCGCCCGGCTCCAGGGCGTGGGCTGGACGAAGGTGGCCTGGCGCAATCTGACGGGCGGCGTCGTGGCGCTGCACCGGGGGACCAGGCCGGCCGGCTGAGCAGGGCTGGACGGGTAAGCCCGAAGTCCCGCCGTCTCCCCACGGGCGGGACTTCGGAGTCAAAGGTCCCGACAAGGTCCTGCCGTCACGGCTTCAGCTTGTCGGCCTCCCGGACGTCGTTGAGGTGGATGAGGACGTCGAAGGACTTGGCGAGCGCGACGTCGCGCGGCTCCACGGGGAACTGCGTGCCGATGTTGAGCGTGGGCCGGGCGGCGTTCAGCCAGTCGCGGGCGGGGGCCGGGGCGTTGCGGACGTCGAGGTAGAAGTCCCGGTAGCGGACCTGGTCGAGGGTGTGCTCGTTGCTGCCGGGCTTGGCGGCGCCCACGGTGAACTTCTTCCAGTCGCCGCCGAGGGCGGTGTCCTTCGACAGGAAGGAGCCCTGGTTGAAGGTGAAGCCGATGGGGAGGTAGTTCTTGCCCATCGTGTCGCGCAGGAACGACCCCTGCGTCTTGGGATACACCTCGGGATTGCTGGCGGCGTGGCCGACGTGGTCGTTGTGCGCCGACAGCAGGATCTTCTGGCCGGTGTGCTGCTGCCACCAGGCGACGTTCTGGGCCATTGCCTCGTCGCGGAAGCGCTGGAAGGTGGGCAGCGTGGCCGGGTCCTCGGGGTTCATGGTGAGGAACTTGGCGGTCTGGGCGATGGAGCGGGCGTTCTGCTCGGCCCAGTCGAACGCCTCGCCGGAGCCCTTCTGGCTGCTGACCAGTTCCAGGGCCTGCTGTGCCTTGGCGGCGAGCTGCTGCCGTTCCGCGAGCGGCTTGCGCAGGTAGGCGAAGGCATCGTCGATCGGGCGCAGGCCGGTGTAGAGCTCGTTGAGCTTCGGCAGCGCCTGCGGGTGGTTCTGTTGCACGTAGTCGGTCACCCGGCCGAAGAACGCGTCGTTCATCGAGGGGGCGCCGAGGTCGTCGCCCATGAAGTGGACGGTGCGGTCGGGGTGGCGGCTGTTGTAGTCGCGCATCCACTCGATGAGGCTGACGAACTCCTCGCGTTCCCAAGGGGAGTTGGTCAGCGTCTCCTTGGCGATCTTGCGGGCGTCGCCCTTGCCGGTCTGGAGGTAGTCGTCGACCTGGAGCCCGGCGGACCAGCTCAGTTCGAGGGCGAAGGTGGTGAAGCCCTTCTTCTCGACGAGGTAGCGGAACACCCGCTCCTTCATGGCGAAGAACTCGTGGGAGCCGTGGGTGGCCTCGCCGAGGCCGACCACCTTGGCGTCGCCGATCATCGAGCCCAGGGCTCCCAGGTCGGCCGTGTTCTTCCCCGGCTCGGTCGAGCGCAGCGGGTGGGCCGCCTGCTCCAGTGCGCGGACCGGGTCCTGCTTCCCGTCGGCCGCGTCGGCCGTGGCCGCCTGGACAGCCACAGGAGTGAGGATCGCTCCTATCGCGGCCACCGCCGTGACCAGCAGCCCCCGCCGGCCGATGCGCTTCCGGTGTCTCACCATGTTCGTAACCCCTCAACTTGCGTACGGCGACTTGAGAGAGATCATCGCCAGCGATGCCCCTGCCGGGCGCTGGAGGCAGCCACCGAACTCTTCCGGGGGTTACCCCCCCCCGGAGGGCATCCGGCACTTGGACTCGCTTGGGTAACGTCCCTTCACGGGGCGTCAACTACCGGGAACCATGCGTGCGACAGCGATGTCTGTACGTTCGTTCGCCCGCGGCAGCTGCGCGTGCTGCCCCTCGATCCTCCCGGAGTCCGCCTTGTCGTCGTTCTGCCCGGACTGTGGTTCTGCCTCGCCGCCGGAGGCGCGCTTCTGTATGGGCTGTGGCCGGGAGCGGCGGGCCGCTGCGCCTCCCGCTCCGGACGGACCGCCGCCCCCGGTTCCGGCGCAGCCTCCGGTCCCGGCCGCGCCGCCCGCTCCGTCGTACGCCGTGCCCGCCCGGCCCTCGCCCGTGGGCGCCCTGCTCACCCGTACGGCGAAGGGCGACTGGCCGGCGGCGCTGAAGGTCGCCGCCGGGCCGACGCTGATGCTGCTGGTGCTGGCGGGTGTGCTGGCGCTGTTCGGCTCGGACAAGACGGACGCGTCCGGGCTCGGCTGGGGCGTACGGATGCGGATCGCGCTGGCGCTGCTGCTGCAGAGCGTCGGGGGCGGGGTCAGCCTGTCCGGCAATGCCTCGGCATCCCTGGAGTCGTTCGGGGTGGGTATCGCGGGTGAGGCGACGCTGTCGTTGGTGCCGCTGGTGGTCACGGTGGCGTGGGCGGGTGTGCTGGCGTTCGCGGCCCGGCGGACTGCCGTGCGTTCAACTACTCTGACTCAGCCGGGAGTTCAGGGGGTGGTCGGTGCTCGGACCGCCGTGCTGGAGGCCGTGCTGCGGATCGCCGCGCTCTGCGGCGTCGGCACCTTCGCCCTCGGTCTGCTGGCCCAGCCGTCCTACGACGGCATCGAGTTGTCGTCCGCGCCGTTCCTCACGCTGCTGTGGTCCTTCCTGCTGGCGGCCGCGGTGTGCGGTGTGGTGCTGGGGCGCGGCGAGGCCGGGGCCTGGCTCACCGCCCGGCCCGGGTGGCAGATCGCGGTCGGGGCGCTGCGTACGGCGCTGATCGCGCTGCTGACCGTCGTCACACTGGCCGGTGTCGTCACCGTCGTTACGGTGCTCGCCACGGCGAAGGAGGCTTTCAGCGGCGGCGCGGTGGTCGCGATGCTGGTGCTGCTGCCCAACATCGGCGCGATGGCGCTCGCGATGGCCTGGGGCGCACCGGTGAACGCCGAGTGGAACCTGCCGAACATTCCGTTCCTGGACTCCGGCCGGCAGTCGATCGGCTATGGCGAACTGGGCCATCTCGGCGATGGCTGGGGGCTGTTCGGCGTGATCGTCGGCGGTCTGGTCTGTGCGCTGCTGGTCGGCTTCCTGGCCGTACGGCGCAGCGCCGACCGCCGCGAACAGCTGCTGTCCGCGGGCTTCTTCGTCGGCTCGCTGGTGTTCCTGGTGCTGGTCGCGGGCGCGAGCGTGAGCGCGACGTTCCATGGCGGGAGCGGCGGCGGATACGGCTACGGCGACGGCTACGGTGACGGATACGGCAGCGGCTACGGCGATGGCTATGGCGGCCGGCTCGCCGGTGCCCACGGTGAAGTCGCCGCCGGCGGCGCGGAGACGCTGCTGTTCGCGCTGCTGTGGACCTTCGGGGCGGTGCTGGTGGTGCCGTATCTGCTGAGGATGGTGGGGCGCGGTGGTGGGCCGGCCGGGCCGGTGGCTCCGGTCTTCCCCTACGGGGCCGCGGCTGCTGCGCCGTTCGCTCCTGTTGCTCCGGCCGCTCCTCCCGCCGCGCCGGTCGCCTCTCCCGTTGCCCCGGACGTCGCCCCGTCCGCCACCCCGGAGGTCGGCCCGGACGTCACCCCGCCCACCCCCACCGCCGCCGACCTGCCGCCCGTGCAGCTCGGTCAGCATCCGGTACCGGCGCCGCAGGTGGGCGCCGCCCCGCCCGGGGCGCCGTCCGAAGCGCCGCCCGCGCCGCGGCGTCGTGCCGTGAAGTGGCTGGCGCTGGCGCTGGCCGCGTTCCTGGTCGGCGGCGGTGCGACGGCCGGTGCGCTGTACTTCAAGAACCACCGGGGCGGCAGCGACACCAAGGCCGACAGCAAGGCCGACAGGCCGGCCGCGGTCAAGAGCGGACAGCCCACCCACGGCCCCACCCCGTCCGTGCCCCCGTCCCCCACGGTGACCCCGAGCGGCGAGCCGACCGGCACCCCTACGGGTGAGCCCACCGCGGGCCTTCCCGACGGCTTCGTCCAGAAGCACGACCCCTACGGGTTCTCACTCGCCGTGCAGCACGACTGGAAGCGTTCGACCAAGGGCACCCAGACCGACTACAAGGCGCCGGTCGGCAAGTCCTACCTGCGCATCGGCGTCATCGCCAACGCCCCGCAGTCCTCGTACGACAACTTCCTGAGCATGGAGAAGGGCGCCGAGAAGCGGACGAACTACCAGCGGATGGAGCTGCGGAAGAACACCTTCCAGAACAGCGCGGGCGCACGCTGGGAGTTCACCTACGTCAATGACACGGGGAACACCGTGCACGCCATCGACCAGGCGTATGTCGCCGCCGACGGCACCGAATACAGCATCTATTACGAGTGCCTGGAAGCCCTCTACGACCCGGAGAACGACAAGGTGTTCAGCACGGCGCTGAGCAGCTGGTCGGTCAGCGACGTGGACGTGGACTAGCGGGTCTGTCGGGCCCTCATGCCGCGCACGAGGGCCCGACGGCTCATACCTCCAGACGGTGGCAGTACGCCTCCCGCTGCCCCTTCGGCGTGATCACCGTCTCCGCCCGCCGCATCCCCAGTCGCCGGGTCACCGCGAGCGACCGCTCATTGCGTGCGTCCACCATCGCGACGACCTGCCGGACGCCGGCCGCCCGTACCGACTCCAGCGCGGCCTGCGCCGCCGCCGTCGCATACCCCTTGCCCCAGTACGCGCGGCCGAGCCGCCAGCCGATCTCGATCTCGCCGGCCGGGCCCCACTCCCACGGCCACGGCTGTGCGCCGGTGAACCCCATGACCGCGCCGTCCGCCGGATCCAGCAGTGTGTAGAGGCAGAAGCCCAGCTCCGCGTGGTGCCTGCGCTGGCGCGCGGTGAGCTCGTCGTACACCGAGAGTTCGGCGGGGGCGCCGCCGTGGAATTCCATGACATCCGGGTCGTTGAAGACCCGGTGCCAGTTCAGTGCGTCCTCCTCGGTGGGCACGCGCAGCTCGACGGCGGGGAGCGGTGTGGTCACAGGCTTCATGGGACAACCCTTCAGGTTCTGATCACCAAGGCCCCCATAGACTGCACATGCCCAGTGCCGGTCGGCACCCAGATATCCAGATATCGACTTCCGGGAGACACCGCCGTGACCGAGTCCGCGTCCGTGACCGATTCCGTGACCACAGCCCGCTCGGAGCACAGCGCGGACGTGATCGTCGTCGGTGCCGGGCCCGCCGGCTCGGCCACCGCCTACCACCTCGCCAAGTCCGGTCTGGATGTCCTCCTGTTGGAGAAGACCGCGTTCCCCCGCGAGAAGGTCTGCGGCGACGGGCTGACCCCGCGCGCCACCAAGCAGCTGGTCGCGATGGGCATCGACATCTCCGAGGAAGCGGGCTGGCTGCGCAACAAGGGCCTGCGGATCATCGGCGGCGGCTCCCGGCTCCAGCTCGACTGGCCGGAGCTGGCCTCGTACCCGGACTACGGACTGGTCCGTAAGCGCGACGACTTCGACGAGCAGCTGGCCCGGCAGGCGCAGAAGGCCGGCGCGCGACTCTACGAGCGCTGCAATGTGGGCGCGCCCATCATCAACGAGCTGACCGGCCACATCACGGGTGTCCACGCCAAGCTCGGCGAGCCCGGATCCGATTCCAAGGACACCACCCCGGTCACCTTCCACGCCCCGCTCGTCGTCGCCGCCGACGGCAACTCCACCCGGCTCTCGCTGGCCATGGGTCTGCACCGGCGCGAGGACCGCCCCATGGGCGTGGCCGTGCGGACGTACTTCACCTCGCCCCGGCACGACGACGACTACCTGGAGTCCTGGCTGGAGCTGTGGGACCGGCGCGGCGCCCAGGACCGGCTGCTGCCCGGCTACGGCTGGATCTTCGGCATGGGCGACGGCACGAGCAATGTCGGCCTCGGCATCCTCAACTCCAGTTCCGCGTTCCGGGAGCTGGACTGGCGCGAGATCCTCAAGGCGTGGTGCGCCTCGATGCCCGCCGACTGGGGCTACACACCGGAGAACATGACCGGCCCGATCCGCGGTGCCGCCCTCCCGATGGCCTTCAACCGGCAGCCGCACTACACCAAGGGCCTGCTGCTGGTGGGTGACGCGGGCGGTCTGGTCAACCCGTTCAACGGTGAGGGCATCGCGTACGCCATGGAGTCCGGCGCGATCGCCGCCGAGGTCATCGTGCAGGCGCAGGCCCGCGCCACCTACGCCCAGCGCGAGCTGGCGCTGCAGCGCTACCCGAAGATCCTCAAGGACACCTACGGCGGCTACTACTCGCTCGGCCGCGCCTTTGTGAAGCTCATCGGCAACCCCAAGGTCATGAAGATCGCCACCCAGCGCGGTCTGACCCATCCGCTGCTGATGCGCTTCACCCTCAAGATGCTCGCCAACCTCACCGACCCCACGGGCGGCGACGCGATGGACCGCATCATCAACGGCCTGAGCAAGGTCGCCCCGAAGGCGTGAAACCGCGGGCGAAAAAATTCTTGGCCGCTCCTGTCACATCCTCCGGCCGGGATCCGTCAGTGCAGTGACGACGAGATTTCCTAAGGAGCGCAGTGATGGAAGCACGCATGAAGAACCCCGCGGTGGTCATCCCCGAGGCCATGCAGCCCCTCCTCGACGTGGCCAAGGCGACGCGGAAGGGCGGGGTGCCGGAGTCGACGCTGGAGCTGGTGCATCAGCGCGCCAGCCAGATCAACGGCTGCAGCTTCTGCGTCGACGGGGGCGTCAAGAGCGCCCGGAAGAACGGCGTGAGCGATGAGCAGCTGTTCGCGGTCGCGGCCTGGCGCGAGGCGCCGTACTTCTCGGACGCCGAACGTGCCGCTCTCGCGCTCACCGAAGCCGTCACCCGGCTCGCCGACCGCTCCGACCCGGTGCCGGACGACGTCTGGGACGAGGCGGCCGACCACTTCGACGAGAAGCAGCTGTCGGCGATCATCCTGACGATCGGCCTCACCAACCTCTTCAACCGGCTCAACGTCACCACCAAGCAGCCGGCGGGCGCGGGCTGGTAACCGAGGCGGACCCCACTCGCCGGCCATGACCCGAGAGGTAATGGAGTCCTCCTCCGCCCGCCGCGAATCCTGTGAACGTCACGGACACCAGGTGGCACACGACCGGAACGGGAGGATGCGGCATGTTCTTCGAGACGCATGACGGGACGCGGCTGTTCTACGAGGACTACGGCCAGGGCGAGACGATCGTGTTCGTGGCCGGCGCCATGCTCAACACCGACATGTGGGAGTACCAGATCCCGTTCTTCGCGGAGCGCGGCTTCCGCTGCGTCGCGTTCGACCGGCGGGGCCACGGCCGCTCGGACCGCTCCTCGGCCGGATACGACGTCGACTCGACCGCCGACGATCTTGCCGCCCTGATGGCGCACCTCGCTCTGCGGGACGTCACCCTCGTCGGGCACTCCCTGGGCGGCGCCGAGATCGCGCGCTACCTGGCGCGGCACGGCTCGGCTCGGAGCGGGTGACCCGTGCGGTGTTCATCGCGGCGATGCTGCCGTTCCTGAAGCAGACGGACGACAATCCGCACGGCCTGCCGGAGGCCGCCCTGGCGGCGGCGATGGCGGAGATCGGGGCCGACCGGCCCAAGTGGCTGGCCCGCCAGGCGCAGGCGTTCTTCGCCACCCACCTCGGCAACGAGGTCTCGCCGGCCCTGATGGATCACACCATGGCGCAGTGTCTGTCCGCCTCGCCGTGGGCGACATTCCAGGTGCAGCGGGAGGCGCTGCACGCCGACCACCGGGCCGGGCTGCGCGAGATCGGCATCCCGACCCTCGTCGTCCACGGCGCGGCCGACTTCTCCGCACCGGTCGAGGTCACCGGCCGGCGCACCGCCGAGCTGATCCCGGGCACCACGTACAAGGAGTACCCGACGGCCGGCCACGGCATCTACGCCAGCCATCACGCCCAGTTCAACGCCGATCTGCTGGAGTTCATCAAGGCATGAGCCGCGGCCGGCAGGTGTCCCGGGTCCGTCAGCCCACGGGGACGGGGGCCGGAGCGGGGAGGTGGCGGGCCGGGTCCGGTGCCGGGAGGTGGCGGGCCGGAGCGGTCAGCCGCTCGGCGCCCGGCGGGACCGGCACCGCCGCGAAGATCGCGTTCTGCTGCTCCTGGAGCTCGCGCACCCTCTCGGGCGGAGTGCCGGGCAGCCGCTGCTCCTCGTACAGCTTGTGCGTCTCCAGCTGCGCCGCCTTGCTCTGGGGGGTGTGGAACTGGACCTCGAAGAGCTGGTGGGAGCGGGGCGCGCGCCAGGCGGAGTTGACCGCCTTGTAGCCGGCGGTCCGGTTCCAGGTGTTGGACCAGCGGGTGCTGTCGTTGCCCCAGGAGGACAGCAGCCCGGCCGCGGAGTCGACGCCCTGGCTGTACCTCCCGGCGGGCCACTGGAGGGTGAAGCGGACCGCGTCATTGATCTTGCCGAGCGAGGCGTCCACGGTCTGCCCCGGCGACTCCCGCATCGAGGTGGCGACCTTGCGCTTGAGCGAGTCCGGGGACTTCAGCCGCTGGTCGAAGCCGATCAGATCGGCGTGGCTGAGCCGGGCGGCCGCGCGGATCTGCGGCGTGATGGAGCGCTCGGCCCGCCGGGCGCGGGCGACGAACGCGTCCACCTTCTTGTTGTCCGCGGCGTTCAGCGCCAGCCCGTCCTGGTGCCAGCCGCCGTCGGGGTCGGTGTCGGCGAACGGGGCGAGGACCGGGGCGGCGGACGGCGCCGATGCCGTCGCGGTGTGGACCGCGCCCAGGCCGAGTGCGGTGGCCAGGGCGGCGGCCGTCGCGGCCCTGGTGACGATCCGGTGGGCGGTGCGATGGGTGTTCATCGGAGCGCGGAGTCCCTCTCTCTACGGGCGCCGCACGGGGCCCGATCGGCAGATGTGCGGCATATGGCGAGAGATGCAACGGCGCGCACCGGTCATCGGTGGCTCCACGGGCGGCCTTCGGCCCGTACCTGGCTTGATCGTGGCGCTGGACGGCGCGAATCGGCCGCCGGAGAGACCGGCCACTACGGCGAAGGACCGCCTCTCCCGGGCGGCGGGAGGGGCGGTCCTTCAGGGGTACCGGATGCGCGGCGGTCTCAGAGGACGCGCACCGCGCCGGTCGGCATGTCGTAGCTGAGCGGGCGCTCGACGATGCCGGTGCTCGGGTTCTGGGCGCCGATGAAGTTGCCGTTACCGACGTAGACACCGACGTGGTAGGCGCTGCCCGCGCTGCCCCAGTACAGGATGTCGCCGACCTGGAGGTTGTCCAGACCGACCTGGGTGCCGGCGGTGGACTGGTCCTGCGAGACGCGCGGCAGGTCGATACCGATCTGGCTGAACGCGGCCTGGGTCAGGCCGGAGCAGTCGTACGACGAGGGGCCGCTGGCGCCGAGCACGTAGGCCTTGCCCAGCTGCGCCTTGAGGAAGGCGACGAGCGTGGCGGTGCTGCCGGTGCCGGTGGAGGCGGACGCCGGGGCGGACAGGGTCGTCCGCTCGGAGGAGCGCGAGGCACGGGCCTGCGCGGCCTCCTTGGCCTCCTTGGCCTTGCGGGCCTCCTCGGCCTTCTTCTTGGCCTCGGCCTTGGCCTTCTTCACGGCCTCGGCCTTGTGCTTCTCCGCGGCCTTGGCGGCCTTGGTGAATGCGCTGTCCTGGAGCGCCTGACGCTCGTAGTTGAACGCGACCTGCTCGGCGGTGTCGGCGCTCCTGGCGGCGCTGGTTGCCAGCGCCGTCGTGATCGTCGGCATCTCCTGGGTCTCAGCGACGGGCTTTTCCGCGGCGTTGGCCGGCACGGTCGCGCCGGTCACCGCGAGGGTGAGGAAGCCACCGGTCACGCCCGCACGCAGGGCCCGCGAGGACGCGGAACGGCGGGGCTTCCGGTGGCTGGGTATGAGTGCGTTCGTGGACATGGCAATAACGGCTATCAGGAGCCAGAGGTTGCTGCCAAGAAAGGTGCAGTGCGCCACACTTGACGTGTACACGGCGAACAAAACGGACTTTTGTCCGCCCGTCGAGCCGACGGCGTGATGTCCGAATTTCGCGATCATGTTCCTACGCATGGCATTTGGCGCTCCATGCGGCCTCGGCGGGGGCCTATCACTTCCGCATCCGCCACGCCAAGGCTTCCCGGGCGTCAAGGGTCTAGTGCATGAAATCGCGTGACATAGGTCACTCTTGAGTGTCCGTTATGTTCCCGTGACCCGGCGCGGGCCATCCGCTCGTGAATCGGGGCACGCGCCGACGATCACGGTCGGGTCACGAGCGGATCGCATCTACGGCGTGCGCCTCATATAGCAGTTGGGCGCGTCCAGCGCCAATTTGCCTGTAGCGGCAATGACTTGGTATTGGCAACCCCGCCCTGACCAGCGGTAACCCGTGTGAATGTCACCTCTCGTGATCACTCGCGTGCTTCGCGTATGAAGATCACCGCTCATCCGACTTCATGATCCTTCGCCGGGTGGTGGAGATCACAAAGGCGTTGTTCGACCCCGTGTCGCAGATCACAGACCGGCGGGCATAAGATGCAGGCGGTTCGGGCTTGTGAACTGCCTCACATATGCACGATCTCTACGGGGGCAGTCACCGGGCCCGAGCGGACCGCCATCCAGTCATCGTCGACTGAAGGGAGCGAGGACGGTGAACGCTTACGCGCCCATCCTCGTACTGGGAGCCCTCGGGGCAGGCTTTGCGATCTTCTCCGTCGTCATGGCCACCCTCGTCGGACCCAGGCGCTACAACCGGGCCAAGCTCGAGGCGTACGAGTGCGGAATCGAGCCGACGCCACATCCAGCCGGTGGCGGTCGCTTCCCGATCAAGTACTACCTGACGGCGATGCTCTTCATCGTCTTCGACATCGAGATCGTCTTCCTCTATCCCTGGGCCGTCACCTTCGACGCCCTGGGGCTTTTCGGGCTCGTCGAGATGCTTCTCTTCGCGCTCACCGTCTTCGTCGCCTACGCCTATGTATGGCGTCGTGGCGGCCTGGAATGGGACTAGGGGTCACACATGGGACTTGAAGAGAAGCTGCCGAGCGGCTTTTTGCTGACCACTGTCGAGCAGGCCGCGGGCTGGGTGCGCAAATCATCGGTCTTCCCGGCGACCTTCGGGCTGGCCTGCTGCGCCATCGAGATGATGACGACCGGCGCCGGGCGCTATGACCTGGCCCGCTTCGGCATGGAGGTCTTCCGTGGTTCGCCGCGGCAGGCGGACCTGATGATCGTGGCCGGCCGGGTGAGCCAGAAGATGGCGCCCGTTCTGCGGCAGGTCTACGACCAGATGCCGAACCCGAAGTGGGTGATTTCCATGGGGGTTTGCGCCTCATCGGGCGGAATGTTCAATAACTACGCGATTGTGCAGGGTGTCGACCACATCGTCCCCGTCGACATCTATTTGCCGGGCTGCCCGCCACGTCCCGAGATGCTGATGGACGCGATTCTCAAGCTCCACCAGAAGATCCAGAACACCAAGCTCGGGGTCAATCAGCAGCAGGCCGCCCGCGAGGCGGAGGAAGCGGCGCTCAAGGCGCTCCCGCTGATCGAGATGCCCCTCTCGCCTGGAAAGAAAGGGCTGCTGCGGTGAGTGAGCAGAAGAACCCCGAGCGTCCCGGCGAGCCGAACGGCCAGGAGGAGGCCGTTCCGGCGCAGCGCGACGACACCGGCGAGGTGATCGGCACCCGCCGCGGCATGTTCGGCGCCAACAACGGCGGCGACACCACCGGCTACGGCGGCCTCGTACGGACCGTCCGGCTGCCCGGCGCGAGCCTGCGCCCGTATGGCGGGCCACGCGCCGAAGGAGCCTACGGAGAGTTCGACGAGATCGCCGACGAGCTGGAGGGCGCCCTCGACGAACAGGGCCTGATCCCCGAGAACGTCATCACCAAGACCGTCGTCGACCGCGACGAGCTGACGTTCCACATCGAGCGCGCGTATCTGCCGACCGTCGCCAAGACGCTGCGCGACGACCCCGCGCTGCGCTTCGAACTGTGTACGGGCGTCAGCGGGGTGCACTTCCCCGGCGACAAGGGCCGCGAGCTGCACGCCGTCTACCACCTGCGCTCGATCACCCACAACCGGCTCATCCGGCTGGAGGTCTCCGCCCCGGACGCCGACCGGCACATCCCCTCGCTCGTCGATGTCTATCCGACCAACGACTGGCACGAGCGCGAGACCTACGACTTCTTCGGAATCGTTTTCGACGGCCACCCGGCGCTGACCCGGATCATGATGCCGGACGACTGGCAGGGCTTCCCGCAGCGCAAGGACTACCCGCTCGGCGGCATCCCCGTCGAGTACAAGGGCGCCCAGATTCCGGCTCCCGACCAGCGGAGGTCGTACAGCTGATGACTACTGCACCGCACTCCCACTCCCCGAACGGCCACCGCACGTCGAGCGACTTCGACACGCAGGAGTCCCTCGCCCGCGAGACCACCGAGGGCACCGTCTACAACGTCTCCGGTGGTGACTGGGACGAGATCGCGGCCGCCGCCGTCAAGTCCGACGACGAGCGGATCATCGTCAACATGGGGCCGCAGCACCCCTCCACGCACGGCGTGCTCCGGCTGATCCTGGAGATCGACGGCGAGACCGTCACCGAGGCCCGCTGCGGCATCGGCTATCTGCACACCGGCATCGAGAAGAACCTCGAATACCGGACCTGGACGCAGGGCACCACCTTCGTGACGCGGATGGACTACCTCACGCCGTTCTTCAACGAGACGGCCTACTGCCTGGCCGTGGAGAAGCTGCTCGGCATCACCGACGACATCCCCGACCGGGCCACAATCATCCGCGTGCTGCTGATGGAGCTCAACCGGCTCTCCTCCCACCTGGTGTGCATCGCCACCGGCGGTATGGAGCTGGGCGCCACCACGATCATGATCTACGGCTTCCGTGACCGTGAGCTCATCCTCGACATCTACGAGCTGATCACCGGCCTGCGGATGAACCACGCCTACATCCGGCCCGGCGGCCTCGCCCAGGACCTGCCCCCCGGCGCCGTCGACCAGGTGCGCGCCTTCGTCAAGAAGATGCGCAAGAACCTCCCCGAGTACGACAAGCTCGCCACCGGCAACCCCGTCTTCAAGGGCCGCATGGAGGGCATCGGCTATCTCGACCTGGCCGGCTGTATGGCCACCGGCGCCACCGGGCCGATCTTGCGCGCCGCCGGACTGCCGCACGACCTGCGCAAGACGCAGCCGTACTGCGGCTACGAGAACTACGACTTCGAGGTGCCGACCGCCGACACCTGCGACTCCTACGGCCGGTTCCTGATCCGGCTGGAGGAGATGCGCCAGTCGCTGCGGATCGTCGAACAGTGCCTGGACCGGCTGGAGCCCGGCCCGGTGATGGTCGCGGACAAGAAGATCGCCTGGCCCGCGCAGCTGGCCCTCGGCCCGGACGGCCTGGGCAACTCCCTCGACCACATCAAGAAGATCATGGGCACCTCGATGGAGGCCCTGATCCACCACTTCAAGCTGGTGACCGAGGGCTTCCGGGTCCCGCCGGGACAGGCCTACGCCGCCGTCGAGTCACCCAAGGGCGAACTGGGCGTGCATGTGGTCAGCGACGGCGGCACCCGCCCCTACCGGGTGCACTTCCGCGACCCGTCCTTCACCAACCTGCAGGCCATGGCGGCGATGTGTGAAGGCGGCCAGGTCGCCGACGTCATCGTCGCCGTCGCGTCCATCGACCCCGTGATGGGAGGCGTCGACCGGTGAACGCCACTCCGGCAAACCACGACGTGCAGCTGGGGATGCCCGCACTCCCCGCCCCGGACTACCCGGCGGACGTACGGGCCCGGCTGGTAGCGGACGCCAAGGAGGTGATCGCCCGCTACCCCGACTCGCGCTCGGCGCTGCTGCCGCTGCTGCACCTCGTCCAGGCCGAGGAAGGGCATGTCACCCGCACCGGCATCCGCTTCTGCGCCGAGCTGCTCGACCTCACCACCGCCGAGGTCACCGCCGTCTCGACCTTCTACTCCATGTACCGCCGCAAGGCCGGCGGCGACTACCAGGTCGGGGTCTGCACCAACACGCTGTGCGCGGTGATGGGCGGCGACGCCATCTTCGAGGAGCTCAAGGAGCACCTCGGCGTCGGCAACGGCGAGACCACCGAGGACGGCACCGTCACCCTCGAACACATCGAGTGCAACGCCGCCTGCGACTTCGCCCCGGTCGTGATGGTCAACTGGGAGTTCTTCGACAACCAGACGCCCGGGTCCGCCCGGCAGCTCGTCGACGATCTGCGGGCCGGCCGGATCGTCGAGCCCACCCGCGGCGCACCGCTGTGCACCTTCAAGCAGACCGCCCGGATGCTCGCCGGATTCCCGGACGAGCGGCCGGGCGCCGTCGAGGCCACCGGCGGCGCCGGGCCCGCCTCGCTGATCGGGCTGCGGCTCGCCAGGGGCGAGGGCGCCCCCGGCCGCGGCGCCGACCACGTCATCGCGCCGCGCACCACCGCCGACGGCCCGACCGAAGAACCCCCCTCCGGCCACCCCTCCGGTCAGGCACCCCCGGGCCACCCGAGCTCACACGACGCACCACACGAAACCTCGGCCTCCGACGAGCAGCACCCGGCCGGCCCGAGCGCAGAGGAGGGGGAGTGATGACCGTGGCAGCCGAATATGGGGGTACCCCCCGGCCGGAGACCGGTGGAGAGTCGAGCCCCGAAAAGCTCCTCGTGCCCGTCCTGTCCGCCTTCTGGGACCAGCCCGAATCCTGGACGCTGGAGACCTACCGCCGGCACGAGGGCTACGAGGGCCTGCGCAAGGCGCTCGCGATGCCCCCCGACGACGTCATCGCCTACGTCAAGGACGCCGGGCTGCGCGGCCGCGGCGGCGCGGGCTTCCCGACCGGCATGAAGTGGCAGTTCATCCCGCAGGGCGACGGCAAACCGCACTATCTCGTGGTCAACGCCGACGAATCCGAGCCCGGGACCTGCAAGGACATCCCCCTCCTCTTCGCGAACCCGCACTCCCTCATCGAGGGGATCGTGATCGCCTGTCATGCGATCCGATCGAACCACGCCTTCATCTATCTGCGCGGTGAGGTCGTGCCCGTCCTGCGGCGGCTGCACGAAGCCGTACGCGAGGCGTACGCGGCGGGCTACCTCGGCAAGAACATCCTCGGCTCGGGACTCGACCTGGATGTGATCGTGCACGCGGGCGCCGGCGCGTACATCTGCGGTGAGGAAACCGCGCTGCTCGATTCCCTGGAGGGCCGTCGCGGACAGCCCCGGCTGCGTCCCCCCTTCCCGGCGGTGGCCGGCCTCTACGCCTGCCCCACTGTCGTGAACAACGTCGAATCCATCGCGTCGGTTCCCGCGATCATGAACAAGGGCAAGGACTGGTTCAGGTCGATGGGCAGCGAGAAGTCCCCGGGCTTCACGCTCTACTCGCTCAGCGGCCATGTCACCAACCCCGGCCAGTACGAAGCCCCGTTGGGCATCACCCTGCGCCAGCTGCTGGACATGAGCGGCGGCATCCGCCGCGGCCACCGGCTGAAGTTCTGGACGCCGGGCGGCTCCTCGACGCCGATGTTCACCGAGGAGCACCTCGATGTCCCCCTCGACTACGAGGGCGTCGGCGCGGCCGGCTCGATGCTCGGCACCAAGGCGCTCCAGTGCTTCGACGAGACCACCTGCGTCGTACGGGCGGTCACCCGCTGGACCGAGTTCTATGCGCACGAGTCCTGCGGCAAGTGCACGCCCTGCCGCGAAGGGACCTATTGGCTGGTGCAGTTGCTGCGCGACATCGAGGCCGGCAAGGGGCGGATGGACGACCTCGACAAGATCGACGACATCGCCGACAACATCAACGGCAAGTCCTTCTGCGCCCTCGGCGACGGCGCCGCCTCGCCGATCTTCTCCTCGCTCAAGTACTTCCGCGAGGAGTACGAGCAGCACATCACCGGCAAGGGCTGCCCCTTCGACCCCGCCAAGTCGACCCTCTGGGCCGACAACGACGCTCACCTGGGGGTGAACGCATGACCGTCACCACAACGGGGTCGAACAGCGGCTCCGCCGCGGTCCCCCCGGAGGACCTCGTCACCCTGACGATCGACGGCATCGAGATCTCGGTCCCCAAGGGGACGCTGGTCATCCGCGCCGCCGAACTCCTCGGCATCGAGATCCCGCGCTTCTGTGACCACCCGCTGCTGGACCCGGCGGGCGCCTGCCGGCAGTGCATCGTCGAGGTCGAGGGCCAGCGCAAGCCGATGGCCTCCTGCACCATCACCTGCACCGACGGCATGGTCGTCAAGTCGCAGCTCACCTCCCCGGTGGCCGAGAAGGCCCAGCGCGGGGTGATGGAGCTGCTGCTGATCAACCACCCGCTGGACTGCCCGGTCTGCGACAAGGGCGGCGAGTGCCCGCTGCAGAACCAGGCGATGCAGGTCGGCGACCCGGAGTCGCGCTTTGAGGGTAAGAAGCGCACCTTCGCCAAGCCGGTACCGATCTCCACCCAGGTGCTGCTGGACCGCGAGCGGTGCGTGCTGTGCGCACGCTGCACCCGCTTCAGCAACCAGATCGCCGGCGACCCGATGATCGAGCTGGTCGAGCGCGGCGCCCTCCAGCAGGTCGGCACCGGAGAGGGCGACCCCTTCCAGTCGTACTTCTCCGGCAACACCATCCAGATCTGCCCGGTCGGCGCGCTCACCTCCGCCGCGTACCGCTTCCGCTCCCGCCCCTTCGACCTGGTCTCCTCGCCGTCGGTGTGCGAGCACTGCGCGGGCGGCTGCGCGACCCGTACGGACCACCGGCGCGGCAAGGTCCTGCGGCGGCTGGCGGCCAACGACCCCGAGGTCAACGAGGAGTGGATCTGCGACAAGGGGCGGTTCGCCTTCCGCTACGCGCAGCAGCGCGACCGGCTGGAGCACCCCCTGGTACGCAACCGGGAGTCCGGTGAACTGGAGCCGGCGAGCTGGCCCGCGGCCCTGGAGGCGGCGGCCCGCGGACTGGCCGCGGCCAAGGGCCGCACCGGCGTGCTGACCGGCGGCCGGCTGACCGTCGAGGACTCCTACGCGTACGCCAAGTTCGCCCGGATCGCCCTGAACACCAACGACATCGACTTCCGGGCGCGGGTGCACAGCGCCGAGGAGGCCGACTTCCTGGCGGCCCGGGTCGCCGGCCGCGGCCGGGACCTGGACGGCCAGGGCATCACGTACACCGCGCTGGAGAAGGCGCCGGCCGTCCTGCTGGCCGGCATCGAGGCCGAGGAGGAGGCCCCCGGTGTCTTCCTGCGGCTGCGCAAGGCGCACCGCAAGGGCGGACAGCGCACCTACGGGCTGGCCGGTTACGCCTCCCGCGGGCTGATCAAGGCCGGCGGCACGCTGCTGCCGGCCGCGCCCGGCACCGAGACCGAATGGCTCGACGCGCTCGCGGGCGGCGTCGGCCTGGAGGGCGAGGGGCTCGCGGCGGCCGAGGCGCTGCGGGCGGACGGCTCGGTGATCATCGTCGGTGAGCGGCTGGCGTCGGTGCCCGGCGCGCTGACCGCCGCGCTCCGCGCCGCCACCGCCACCGGCGCCCAGCTGGTGTGGATCCCGCGGCGGGCGGGTGAACGCGGCGCCGTCGAGGCCGGCGCGCTGCCCGGTCTGCTGCCCGGTGGCCGGCCGGCCACCGACCCGCGGGCCCGCGACGAGGTCGCCGCCGCCTGGGGCGTGGCCGCGCTGCCGCACCAGCACGGCCGGGACACCGGACAGATCATCGAGGCCGCGGCGACCGGTGAGCTCAGCGCGCTCCTGGTGGCGGGCGTCGAGGTCGCGGACCTCCCGGACCCGGCCCGTGCGCTGACCGCCCTGGACGAGGTCGGGTTCCTGGTCAGCCTGGAGCTGCGGCCCTCGCAGGTCACCGACCGGGCGGATGTGGTCCTCCCGGTGGCGGCCGTGGTCGAGAAGGCCGGCACGTTCCTCAACTGGGAGGGCCGGGCCCGGCTGTTCGAGGCCGCGCTCAAACCGGACCAGATGACCCGCCGGAATCTGCTGCCGGACTCCCGGGTGCTGCACATGCTCGCCGACGCCCTCGATGTGCACCTTGCGCTGCCGGACATCCGCTCCGTACGCCGCGAACTGGACCGGCTCGGCGGCTGGCGGGGCCCGTACGCCGGCGAGCCCGCGGAGACCGGGCGCCCGCTGCCCCGCCCCGACACCGGCGAGTCCGTACTCGCCGGACACCGGCTCCTCCTGGACCAGGGCCTGCTCCAGGAAGGCGACGAGGCGCTGGCCGGCACCCGGCACGCCGCCGTCGCCCGGCTGTCGCAGGCCACCGCGCAGGAGACCGGCGTCAAGGACGGTGACCTGCTGGCGGTCACCGGACCGGCCGGCTCGGTCCACCTGCCGCTTCAGGTCACGCCGATGCCCGACCGGGTGGTGTGGCTGCCGCTCAACTCCACGGGCGGTGGCGTCGCCGCCGACACCGGGGCACACCCCGGTGACCTGGTGAAGATCTCCGCCGTCCCGGGCACGCCGGAGCCGGCCAAGGAGGTGGACGCATGATGCAGCAGCTCGATCAACTGGCCGCTGCCGGAAGCGCGCTGGCCCAGGAAGACCTGTCGATGTTCGGCCGCGACCCGTGGTGGCTCGTCGTCATCAAGGCCGTCTTCTGCTTCGCGTTCCTGATGCTGACGGTGCTGTTCTCGATCGTCTGGGAACGCAAGGTCGTCGCCTGGATGCAGCTGCGCATCGGCCCCAACCGGCACGGTCCCTGGGGGATGCTGCAGTCCCTCGCCGACGGCATCAAGCTGATGCTGAAGGAGGACCTGATCGTCAAACGGGCCGACAAGGTGGTCTACGTCCTCGCGCCGATCGTGGCGGCCATCCCGGCCTTCATGGCGATCGCGGTGATCCCCTTCGGCCCGGCCGGCAACGAGATCTCGATCTTCGGCGTCCGCACCCCGATGCAGCTGACCGACCTGCCGATCGGCGTCCTCTACATCCTGGCCACGGCCTCGGTCGGCATCTACGGCATCGTGCTGGCGGGCTGGTCCTCCGGCTCGACCTATCCGCTGCTCGGCGGTCTGCGCTCGTGCGCACAGATGATCTCGTACGAGATCGCGATGGGCATGTCGTTCGCGGCGGTGTTCCTCTACTCCGGATCGATGTCGACCTCGACGATCGTGGAGTCGCAGCAGAACAGGTGGTACATCCTGCTGCTGCCGGTGTCCTTCATCATCTACATCGTCGCGATGGTGGGCGAGACCAACCGCGCGCCGTTCGACATGCCGGAGTCCGAGGGCGACCTCGTCGGCGGCTTCAACACCGAGTACTCGTCGATCAAGTTCGCGATGTTCATGCTCGCCGAGTACATCAACATGGTCACCGTCTCGGCGGTCGCGGTCACCCTCTTCCTGGGCGGCTGGAAGGCACCCTGGCCCGTCTCCACGTTCTGGGAGGGCGCGAACCACGGCTGGTGGCCGATGCTCTGGTTCGTCATCAAGGTGCAGCTGCTGCTGTTCTTCTTCATCTGGCTGCGCGGCACCCTTCCGCGGGTGCGCTACGACCAGTTCATGAAGCTGGGCTGGAAGGTCCTCATCCCGGTCTCGATGGTCTGGCTGATGCTGGTCGCCACCGTCCGGGCGCTGAAGAACGAGGGTTTCAACTTCTCCCAGATCGTGCTGTACGTCGCCGGCGGCGCCGTCGCACTGCTGCTGATCTCCCTGGTCGTGGACTTCTTCCGGCGCGCCGAGCCGGAGGAGGAGACGGACGGTGACGGGGCCTTCGACCCGATGGCCGGCGGCTTCCCCGTACCGCCGCTGCCCGGGCAGAGCCTGCCACCGGTGCCGCGACGGCGCCCGCGCGGGGGAGACCGAGAGTTGATTGTCAGTGGTCGGGTGGACACTGTCAGTGACGGAAATGAGACCGACGGAAAGGGGGGCGACGGTGCCTGAGTTCCAGAACCCCGTGGCCGGCTTCGGCGTGACCTTCAAGGCCATGTTCAAGAAGCGGCTGACCGAGCAGTACCCGGAGGAGAAGAAGCCGACGGCGCCGCGTTTCCATGGCCGGCACCAGCTCAACCGCCATCCGGACGGGCTGGAGAAGTGCATCGGCTGCGAGCTGTGCGCCTGGGCCTGCCCGGCGGACGCGATCTATGTCGAGGGCGCGGACAACACCGACGAGGAGCGCTACTCCCCGGGGGAGCGTTACGGCCGCGTCTACCAGATCAACTATCTGCGCTGCATTCTGTGCGGCCTGTGTGTGGAGGCCTGCCCCACCCGCGCGCTGACCATGACCAATGAGTACGAACTCGCCGACAGCTCCCGTGAATCGCTCATCTACACCAAGGAAGAGCTGCTCACGGGCCTGCAGGACACCATGGTCGACAGCCCGCACGCGATCTACCCCGGCATGACGGAGAAGGACTACTACAACGGGCTGGTCACCGAGGCCGCGCCCGGCACGGCCCGTCAGGTCGCGGTCTCCAAGGGCGAGGAGCCCGACGAGAAGGCTCAGGGAAAGGAGGCGAACGCATGACCGGCCTCGCCGCCGCGGCCTCAGTGACCTCCTCGGGGGAGGCCGTGCAGTTCTGGATCCTGGGCATCGTCGCCGTCGTCGGCGCACTGTGCACGATTCTGATGAAGCGGGCCGTGCACAGCGCCCTCTCGCTCGCCGGGACCATGATCGTCCTGGCGGTCTTCTACCTCGCCAACGGCGCCTACTTCCTCGGCGTCGTACAGATCGTGGTCTACACGGGCGCGATCATGATGCTCTTCCTGTTCGTCGTCATGCTGGTCGGCGTCACCGCGGCGGACTCCCTCAAGGAGACGCTCAAGGGCCAGCGCTGGCTCGCCGCCGGCCTGGGCATCGGCTTCGGCATCCTGCTGATCGCCGGCATCGGCAACGCCTCGCTCAAGGAGTTCAACGGCCTGGGCGAGGCCAACGCCGGCGGCAATGTGCAGGGCCTGGCCGCGCTGATCTTCACCAAGTACGTCTTCGCCTTCGAAATCACCGGCGCGCTGCTGATCACGGCGGCCGTCGGCGCGATGGTGCTCACCCACCGGGAGCGTACGGAGCGCGCCAAGTCGCAGCGTGAGCAGTCCGAGGCGCGCATCCGCGAGGGCAAGCAGGTACCGCCGCTGCCGGCCCCGGGTGTCTACGCCCGGCACAACGCCGTGGACATCCCCGGTCTGCTGCCCGACGGCACCCCGTCCGAGCTGACCGTCAATCCGACGCTGCGGGAGCGCGGCCAGATCCGTGATGTCTCCGGCGAGTCGCTCGCCGAGCTCAAGGCGCTGGAACAGCGCTCCGAGGACTGGCTGGGCCGGGGCGCCGAGGACGAGCCCAAACCCCCGGCGTCCGGTGGCGCGGCGCCGAAGGAGCACAAGGAGGGGGCCAAGAAATGAACCCGGTCTACTACCTCTATCTCGCCGCCCTGTTGTTCACCATCGGCGCGGCCGGGGTGCTGATCAGGCGGAACGCCATCGTGGTGTTCATGTGCATCGAGCTGATGCTCAACGCCTGCAATCTCGCCTTCGTCACCTTCTCGCGGATGCACGGGAATCTGGACGGCCAGATCATCGCCTTCTTCACGATGGTCGTCGCCGCGGCCGAGGTCGTCGTCGGCCTGGCGATCATCGTGACGATCTTCCGCACCCGTCATACGGCCTCGGTCGACGACGCCAGCCTGATGAAGCTGTAAGGGGTCGCACAAAGTGGAGAACTTGATCGCGCTGCTTGTCGCGGCACCGCTGGTCGGTGCGGCCCTGCTGTTGTGCGGCGGCAAACGACTCGACCGCACCGGCCACTGGATCGGCTCGCTCCTCGCGGTGGCGTCGTTCGCCGTCGGGGTGGCGCTCTTCGCCGACATGCTCGGCAAGAGCGCCGAGCACCGCGCCCTGCATCAGCACCTGTTCAGCTGGATCCCGGTCGGCGGCTTCCGCGCCGATGTCGCCTTCCAGCTCGACCAGCTGTCGATGACGTTCGTGCTGCTGATCACCGGTGTCGGCTCACTGATCCACATCTACTCGATCGGCTACATGGAGCACGACGAGCGGCGCCGCCGCTTCTTCGGCTACCTCAATCTCTTCCTCGCGGCGATGCTGCTGCTCGTCATCGCCGACAACTACCTTCTGCTGTACGTCGGCTGGGAGGGCGTCGGCCTCGCCTCGTACCTCCTCATCGGCTTCTGGCAGCACAAGCCCAGTGCGGCCACCGCCGCCAAGAAGGCGTTCCTCGTCAACCGCGTCGGTGACATGGGCCTGTCCATCGCGATCATGCTGATGTTCACGACGTTCGGGACCTTCGCCTTCGGTCCGGTGCTCGCCTCCACCGGCGACACTTCCGAGGGCAAGCTGACCGCCATCGGGCTGATGCTGCTGCTGGCCGCCTGCGGTAAGTCGGCGCAGGTGCCGCTGCAGTCCTGGCTCGGCGATGCGATGGAGGGCCCGACCCCGGTCTCGGCCCTGATCCACGCCGCCACCATGGTCACCGCCGGCGTGTATCTGATCACCCGCTCCGGGGCGATCTTCAATGCCGCACCGGACGCGCAGACCGCTGTCGTCGTGGTCGGCGCGGTCACCCTCCTCTTCGGTGCGATCGTCGGTTGCGCCAAGGACGACATCAAGAAGGCGCTGGCCGGCTCGACGATGTCGCAGATCGGCTACATGATCCTGGCCGCCGGCCTGGGCCCGATCGGCTACGCCTTCGCGATCATGCACCTGGTCACCCACGGCTTCTTCAAGGCGGGCCTCTTCCTCGGCGCCGGCTCGGTGATGCACGGGATGAACGACGAGGTGGACATGCGCCGTTACGGCGGTCTGCGGAAGTACATGCCGGTCACCTTCATCACCTTCGGCCTCGGCTATCTGGCGATCATCGGCTTCCCCGGTCTGTCCGGCTTCTTCTCCAAGGACAAGATCATCGAGGCGGCGTTCGCCAAGGGCGGCACCGAGGGCTGGATCCTCGGCGGCGCGGCTCTGCTGGGCGCCGCGATCACCGCGTTCTACATGACACGGGTGATGCTGATGACGTTCTTCGGCGAGAAGCGCTGGGACCCGAGCGAGGTGCATCCGCACGAGTCGCCGAAGGTCATGACGATCCCGATGATCGTGCTGGCCGTCGGATCGGTCTTCGCGGGCGGACTGTTCAGCGTCAACGAGGCCTTTGTGAAGTGGCTGGAGCCGGTCACCTCGTTCGCGCACGGCCACTCCCCGGTCAGCGCGACCGTCGTCACCGCCTCGACCATCGTGGTGCTGCTCATCGGGGTCGGCATCGCCTGGCTGATGTACGGCCGCAAGCCCGTTCCGTCGCTCGCCCCGCGCGGCTCGCTGCTGACCCGGGCCGCCCGCCGCGATCTGCTCCAGGACGACTTCAACCACATCGTCTTCGTGCGCGGCGGCGACCACGTCACCAGCACACTCGTCCAACTCGACCGCTCCCTGGTGGACGGCGCGGTCAACGGTACGGCGGCCTGTATGGGCGGACTCTCCGGCCTGCTGCGCCAGTTGCAGAGCGGGTTCGTCCGCTCGTACGCGGTCCAGATGCTGGGCGGGGCCGCCGTTCTCGTCGCCGCGACCCTGCTGATGAGGGGTGTCTGAGCCATGTCGTTTCCCCTGCTGACGGCGACAGCCGTGGTGCCGGCGATCGGCGCGATCGCCACCGCCGCGCTGCCCGCCGCCAAGCGCACCGCGGCCAAATGGCTCGCGCTGCTCTTCTCGCTGGCCACCTTCGCACTGGCCCTGGTGATCGCGTTCCGCTTCGAGCCCGGCGCCAAGGGCCCGTACCAACTCACCGAATCACACGCCTGGATCCGGGACTTCGGGGTCCGCTACGAACTCGGCGTGGACGGCATCGCGGTCGCCCTGATCGCGCTGACCGCCCTGCTGATCCCGTTCGTCATCCTGGCGGGCTGGCACGACGCCGACCCCCTCGAAGAGGTCACGCCCAACCGGCGCTGGCGGCCCACCCAGGGCTTCTTCGCGCTGATCCTGGCCGTCGAGGCGATGGTGGTCATCTCCTTCGAGGCCACCGATGTGTTCCTCTTCTACATCTTCTTCGAAGCCATGCTGATCCCGATGTACTTCCTCATCGGCGGCTTCGGGGACGGTGCCGGACAGGGCGGCGAGGAGCGGGCGGCCGGCCGGCGGTCGTACGCCGCGGTGAAGTTCCTGCTCTACAACCTCGCCGGCGGTCTGATCATGCTGGCCGCGGTGATCGGGCTGTACGCCGTCACCGCCGACCAGCTGGGCACCGGCACCTTCTCGCTCCAGCAGATCGTCGAGGCGCGGGCCGCCGGCAAACTGGACATCGCCACCGGCACCGAACGGCTGCTCTTCCTCGGCTTCTTCTTCGCCTTCGCGGTGAAGGCGCCACTGTGGCCGCTGCACACCTGGCTGCCGGGCGCCATGGGCGAGTCGACCTCGCCGGTCGCGGTGCTGATCACCGCGGTGGTCGACAAGGTCGGCACGTTCGCCATGCTCCGCTTCTGCCTCCAGCTCTTCCCGGAGGCCAGCAGCTGGGCCACCCCGGTCATCCTGGTGCTCGCGCTGATCAGCATCGTCTACGGCGCACTGCTCGCGGTCGCCCAGCGGGACATCAAGCGGCTGATCGCCTACGCCTCGATCTCCCACTTCGGCTTCATCATCATGGGCATCTTCGCGATGACGTCCCAGGGCCAGGGCGGCGCGACGCTCTACATGGTCAACCACGGCATCTCGACCGCCGCGCTGATGCTGGTGGCCGGCTTCCTGATCAGCCGCCGCGGCTCGCGGCTGATCGCGGACTTCGGCGGCGTCCAGAAGGTCGCCCCGATCCTCGCCGGTACGTTCCTCATCGGCGGCCTGGCCACCCTCTCGCTGCCCGGCCTGGCACCGTTCATCAGCGAATTCCTGGTCCTGGTCGGCACGTTCAGCCGCTATCCGGTGATCGGCATCCTCGCCACCCTCGGCATCGTCCTCGCCGCCCTCTACGTCCTGGTCCTCTACCAGCGGACCATGACCGGGCCGGTGAAGGCCGAGGTGAAGAGCATGCCCGACCTCAGGGTCCGGGAACTGGTGGTGGTGGCGCCGCTGATCGCGCTGCTGATCTTCCTCGGGGTGTATCCGAAACCGCTCACCGACATCGTCAATCCGGCGGTCGACCACACCCTGTCCGTCGTGGACAAGAAGGATCCCAAGCCCACTGTGCAGGTGAACGCCGTGCCCGGTGGAGGCCGGCACGGCCACGCCGCGCCTGATCAAGACGTGGAGGCCGCGAAGTGACTTCCGTGGCAAGTGTCCACAGCCTGTGGACGGTGGCGGCCGGCGCACCGGGCAAGATCCCGGGGCCGCACATCGAGTACGCCCAGCTGTCGCCGACCCTGATCGTTCTCGGCGCGGCGGTGATCGGCATCCTGATCGAGGCGTTCGTGCCGCGCCGCAGCCGCTACTACTCCCAGCTGCTGCTGTCCGTGGTGTCGCTGGCCGCCGCGTTCGCCGCGGTGATCGGCCTGGCGGCCGGCGGCTTCGGCTCGTCCAAGGCGCATATCGCCGCGATGGGCGCCATCGCCGTCGACGGCCCCGCGCTGTTCCTACAGGGCACGATCTTGCTGGTGTCCCTGATCGCCGTCTTCACCTTCGCCGAGCGCCGGCTCGACCCGGCAGCGCACGGCAACCGTGTGGACTCCTTCGCCGCGCAGCCCGCGGCCGTGCCCGGCGGCGCGGCCGAACAGGCCGCGGTCAAGGCCGGGTTCACCACCACCGAGGTCTTCCCGATCGTGCTGTTCGCGGTCGGCGGCATGCTGGTGTTCCCGGCGGCCAACGACCTGCTGACGCTCTTCGTCGCGCTGGAGGTCTTCTCCCTCCCGCTGTACATCCTGTGTGCGCTGGCCCGCCGCCAGCGGCTGCTGTCGCAGGAGTCCGCGGTGAAGTACTTCCTGCTCGGCGCGTTCTCGTCGGCCTTCCTGCTGTTCGGCGTGGCCCTGCTGTACGGCTACGCGGGCACGGTGACGTACGCCGGGATCGCCGAGGTGGTCTCGGACGGCGCCAAGCAGATCGATCCGGCGCTGGCCGGCACGATGGGCAATGACGCGCTGCTGCTGATCGGCGCGGCGCTGGTGCTGATGGGGCTGCTGTTCAAGGTTGGCGCGGTCCCGTTCCACATGTGGACCCCGGACGTCTACCAAGGCGCCCCCACCCCGGTCACCGGCTTCATGGCGGCCGCCACCAAGGTCGCGGCCTTCGGCGCGCTGCTGCGTCTGTTGTATGTCGTCCTGCCGGGTATGCGCTGGGACTGGCGGCCGGTGATGTGGGGCGTCGCGATCATCACGATGCTGGGCGGTGCGATCGTCGCCATCACCCAGACCGACATCAAGCGGCTGCTGGCCTACTCCTCCATCGCGCACGCCGGATTCATCCTCGCCGGTGTGATCGCCACCAGTGAGGACGGCATCTCCTCGGTGCTCTTCTACCTCGGCGCCTACTCCTTCGTGACGCTCGGCGCCTTCGCCGTCGTCACCCTGGTGCGGGACGCCGGCGGCGAGGCCACCGCGCTGTCCAAGTGGGCGGGCCTCGGGCGGCGTTCTCCGCTGGTGGCCGCGGTCTTCGCGATCTTCCTGCTGGCCTTCGCCGGCATCCCGCTGACCTCCGGGTTCGCCGGAAAGTTCGCGGTGTTCAAGGCGGCGGCGCAGAGCGGCGCGGGGTGGCTGGTGGTGGTCGGTGTCATCTCGTCGGCCATCGCCGCCTTCTTCTACATCCGCGTCATCGTGCTGATGTTCTTCAACGAGCCCAAGGCCGACGGCCCGACCGTCGCGGTGCCCAGCCCGCTGACGAGCACGGCCATCGCCATCGGCGTCACGGCCACGCTGGTGCTGGGCCTGGCGCCGCAGTACTTCCTCGACCTGGCAGGCCAGGCAGGGGTCTTTGTGCGCTGAGGACCGGCATCCGCGTACGCCAACGGCCGCCGCCCGGCATCCCCCGAGGGTGCCGGGCGGCGGCCGTTGGCGCGCGGGCGCGCGGTCAGCTGTTGGGCATGCCGCTCGGCAGCTGCGGCATGTCGGGGATCTTGACGCCGCCGTCGCTGGACTTGGTGTACTTCTCGGTGGGGCCGCTCTTCCAGTCGACCGTCAGGCTCTTGCCGTCCGAGCCGGGCTTGAGGGTGCCCATGGTGCGGGTGGTGTCCCCGTCGGTGCACTTGAGGACCGCCATGGACACCCCGGCCATCTCCTGGACCTTGCCCAGACAGGCGGCCTTGTGACCGTTGCTGAACGCGACGGTGCCCTTGGTGATCACGAGGATCAGCGGGCTCTTGTCCGAGCCGGCCTTCCAAGCGCCCTCGACCGACGTGGGGCCCGCGGGCTTGTCGGCGTCCGACGGAGTCGACGGCGCGGCCTCCGGCGTCTTGCTCGGCTTGCTGTCGTTGCCGTTGTTGCCGCTGCTTCCGCAACCGCTGAGCAGCATCGCGGCGATGGCTGCCGCCCCGGCGATCTGCGCTGCCTTGCGCACGTACGTCTCCTCCGTTGTGGGACAGGGAGACGTGAGGCTAGCAAGCGGGCCCGGCGGCCTCCGAGCCCTCGCCCGGATTGCGGCAGCGCCGGTACGGAGTTGATGTGGGGCTGTGACGCGAAATCCGGATAGGGCGGGTGAAGAGGGGCGAGGCGGGCATATGGGGTGAGGGTGTGGGCTGGGGGCTGCGGCAGGGGCACCCGACTTCACTGCCTTCGGGGCCCTCCCCCCCCGCCCCCACCCCTCCCCACCCCCTCCGGCCGTTCTCGCTTTCCCCCGCCCCGCGACCTACCCCCCACCCCCCGCCGCGCTCTTGTCGTGCTCCACGGCGCGGTGTGCGGCCTGCGCGGTCCACTCCTCCTTGGTGAGGCGTTTGAGGTCGCGGCGCAGCGGGCGGTAGGCGCTGCCCGGCAGGAGCTTGGTGTCCAGGTCGGTCGCCGCGACGTACGCCGCCAGCAGACGGGCGCGCCGGTCGGGCAACCGGGCGTCCACGGCCGCCTTGAAGCGGGCCCTGGCCGGGCCCACCAGGTCCACCGGCCCCGCAGGAAAGCGCTCGTACGGGAAGAGGCCCAGGGCGCGATGGGCCTCCCTGCGCAGCGCGCCGCGCTCCTCCAGCCGGCGCAGGCACAGCTCCTGAACGGCACGGCCGGCGCCGCGCACCCAGCGGTGGGCCCTGGTGCTGCCGGCGCCCTTGGCTGGCCCGGGCAGCGTCGCCAGCGCGCCGTCGAGTATCGGGTCGCCGAGCGGCAGCGGATTGGCCACCCGGAACCGGTCGCCACGCTCGACGGCGATCCGCCCGGCCTCCTCCAGATCGGCCAGCGCCGCGCCGGCCAGCCCGTACCGCAGGTACTTGGGGTTGTTCAGGGGCCGGCCGCGGACCGGGTCGAGGGCGAGCAGCAGCAGCTCCTCCGGGAGGGTGAGCGGCGGGCCGGTCATGTCGCGGGCAGGACGCGGCCGGTGACCTCGCCCAGGCCGATCCGGGCGCCCTCGGGACCCGGCGCCCAGGCGGTGAGGGTGACCTCGTCGCCATCCTGGAGGTAGGGGCCCTTGCCCTGGGTGAGTTCGAGCAGGCAGCCGAGCTGGTCGGGGTCGGGCCCGGAGACCGTGCCGGAGGCGAACAGATCGCCGGTGCGCAGCGAGGCGCCGTTGACGGTCATATGGGCCAGCTGCTGGGCAGCCGTCCAGTACATGGTGGAGAACGGCGGCCGGGAGACCACCTCACCGTTGATGCGCACCTCGATCCGGATGTCGATGGCGCCGGGCTCCGCGGCCGCGTCGTCGAGGTAGGGCAGCAGCGGGAAGTCCCGCGCGGGCGGCGTCGTACGGGCCTCGTCGAGGGCGTCGAGCGGGGTGATCCAGGCGGAGACGGAGGTGGCGAAGGACTTGCCGAGGAACGGGCCGAGCGGCACATACTCCCAGGCTTGGATGTCGCGTGCGGACCAGTCGTTGACGAGGCAGACGCCGAAGACATGGTCGCGGAAGGCGCCGAGCGCGACGGGTTCATGGAGCGTGGAGGGCGCGCCGACGACAAAGCCGACCTCGGCCTCGATGTCGAGGCGGGTGGTCGGGCCGAAGGTGGGCGTCTCGTCCGCGGGGGCCTTGCGCTGGCCGTTGGGCCGGACCACCGGGGTGCCGGTGACGACGACGGTGCCCGCCCGTCCGTGGTAACCGATCGGCAGATGCTTCCAGTTCGGGGGCAGCGCCGCGTCGTTGGGGCGGAAGATTCGGCCGACGTTGGTGGCGTGGTGCTCGCTGGCGTAGAAGTCGACATAGTCGGCGACCTCGAAGGGGAGGTGCAGTGTGATGTCGGCCAACGGGTGGAGCAGCGGCGCCACTTCGTCGCGGTGTGTCGGGTCGGTCACGGCGCTGTGGACGGCCGCGCGGATCTGCTGCCAGACGGTGCGGCCGGCGGCCAGCAGCGGGTTGAGGTTCGGCGCAGCGAGCAGCTCGGCGTGCGGGTGGATCGCGGCCGGCAGGGCGCTGGGCAGAGCGCTCAGATCGAGGACGTGCGCGCCGTAGCGGACACCGATCCGGCGCTGTTCGGGCGCTTCGGTCGTGCTGAAGACGCCGTAGGGGAGGTTGTGCGGGCCGAAGGGATCGCCTTCCGCCAGGTCGAACGGGCTCTGCTCGGGCATGGACAGCTCCTCGCGTTCGTCGTCGCCGGTGGGCGGCCGGGCCGGCCGGGGCCTGCTGGTCCCCGGGCCGGTGGCTCTGTCGATCAGAGTACGGCCGGGCACGTCACGGCGAAGTGGCCTGTGGATAACTCTGCCGACGCGGTCGGCCGGACGAGTGCGTGCCGGCACATGACGAGCAGTCGGCGGCCCCGGAGCGCGAACAGGGCGGAGACGTACGAAGACGGTGGACGCCGCTCCGGCAGTACGCCCCAAGTCTGGGCAATGTCCGGAAAAGCCTTGCCGCACTACGCAATTCGGGCCTAGCTTCCTTTCCTGGCACGGGCCGGGGTGGGGCTGTCCATTGGGGGGACACGTGGCTCGCAATGGCGCACTTCTTGCTGTCGACCGGAGCGTTCCGGGGCTGATCGTGAAGATCGGGGCTTACCCCCTGCATCACGGCGGCGTGGGGGCGATCCGCAGCCTGGGACGGCTCGGCGTGCCCATGTACGCCGTCACGGAGGACCGTTTCACGCCCGCGGCGGCCTCCCGCTATCTCCGCGGCCGCTTCGTCTGGCCGACGACCGGGCGCGAGGAGCCGGGCCGGCTGGTGACGGGGCTGCTGCGGATCGGCCGGCGGATCGGCCGGCCGACGGTGCTGATCCCCACCGACGAGGAGGCCGCCGTGCTGATAGCCGAGCACGCCGAGGCGCTCGCCGGAGCGTTCCTCTTCCCCCGGGTGGCGGCCGGCCTGCCCCGCAGGCTGGCCAGCAAACAGGGGCTGCACGAACTCTGCGTCGAGCACGGCGTGCCCTCGCCGGCCGCCGCGTTCCCCACCTCGTACGAGGACATCGAGGCGTACGCCCGCAAGGCGCGCTTCCCGGTGGTCGCCAAGAACCGCGAGGCGTTCGTGCGGCGCAGACGGCCCGCGGTCGCCGGTACGACCCGGATAGAGGGACCGGACCAGCTGCTGGATCTGGCGCGCGACTGGGGCCCGCGGCCGGGCGTGATACTGCAGGAATATCTGCCGCGGGAGCAGGCCGAGGACTGGATCGTGCATGCCTGCTTCGGTGCGGGCAGTGCGCCGCTGGCGCTGTTCACCGGCGTCAAGGTGCGCTCCTGGCCGCCGCACGCCGGCATGACGGCCTGCGCGTATGTCGTCGACAACCCCGAACTCGCGGCCATGACCGCGCAGTTCATCAAGCAGATCGGGTTCACCGGGGTCGCCGACCTGGACTGGCGGTTCGACCGCCGCGACGGCCGCTACAAGCTGCTGGACTTCAACCCGCGGATGGGCGCGCAGTTCCGGCTCTTCGAGACCGCCGCCGGGGTGGATGTCGTCCGCGCCCAGCATCTGGACCTCACCGGGCGCGCCGTCCCCGAGGGCGCCCAGCGGGCCGGCCACCGCTTCGTCGTCGAGAACGTCGATCTGCCCGCACTGCTCGCCTACCGGCGCAGCGGCTCTCGCGCACCGCACGCTCCGGCGCGGGCTTCCGGCACCGAGCTGGCGTGGTTCGCCGGCGACGACCCGCTGCCGTTCTTCACGATGCTCGCGCGGTCCGTCGGGCCGGGCGCCAGACACCTGATGCAGCTACGCCGTACGGGTCGCCGTGCAGGCGCCGAGGCACCACACAAGCAGGGGGAGGAACCGAAGTGAGCACTCCGGTAGCGGTCATCGGGGCCGGCCCGTACGGCCTGTCGACGGCCGCGCATCTACGGGCCCGCGGCCTGCCGGTGCGGGTCTTCGGCCGGCCGATGGTGAGCTGGCAGGCGCAGATGCCCGCGGGCATGCTGCTCAAATCGACGCCCGCGGCCTCCCATATCGACACCCCGCGGGCCGGGCACACCCTGGGCGACTTCTGCGCGGCCACGGGGGAGCGGCGCTACGAGTCGGACTGGGACATCATCCCCGTCGAGACCTTTGTGCGGTACGGGCAGTGGGTGCAGCAGCAACTGGTCCCCGACCTGGAGCAGGTCCGGGTGGTCTCGGTCGACCGGCGGGCCGACGGCTTCGAGCTGAAACTGGACAGCGGTGAGCAGTTCGGCGCGCGGGCCGTGGTCGTCGCCACGGGCCTGAGCGGGCTGGCCCATCTGCCGCCCGAACTGGCCGCCGCTGTCCCGGACGGCCCGTCCGTCACCGGTCCCGTCTCGCACAGCTCGCAGCACCACGATCTGTCGGCGCTGGCCGGCCGGGACATCGTCGTGATCGGCGCCGGGCAGTCGGCGCTGGAGAGCGCGGTGCTGCTTGCCGAGGCGGGCGCGGCATCCGTACGGGTGGTGGCGCGCGGGCCCGCGGCGGTCGGCTTCGGGGCGCCGCCGGACCGGCAGCCCCGCCTGCGGCCGCCGTCGCCGTTCGGCAACGCCTGGTCGCTGTATGCGCTGAGCCACCACGCCGGGGCGTTCCGCCATCTGCCGGTGCCCGCGCGGCGGTATCTGGTGCGGCGGGTGCTCGGCCCGCTGGGCGCGTGGTGGCTGCGGGACCGTTTCGCCGGCCGGGTGCAGGTCACGCAGGGCCGGCGGATCGTACGGGCGAAGGTCCGTGACGGCCGTCCCGTACTGGCGCTGCGCGGCGCCGACGGGCAGGGCGGTGAGCTCGCCGCCGACCATGTGCTGGCCGCGACCGGCTACCGGATGGATCTGGCGGCGCTGGACTTCCTGGGCCAGGGGCTGCGCACCGAGCTCGTGGCGCGGGCCGGCGGGCCGCTGCTGGACGCCGGCTTCGGCTCCTCCGTACCGGGGCTCTACTTCACGGGGCTGACGGCGGCCGCCTCGTTCGGCCCGGTGATGCGCTTTGTGTGCGGCACGGAATTCGCCTCGCCGCGGCTGGCGCGGGCGGTGGCGCGGGCGTACGGGTGAGGCCGGGGGCGCCCGCGAAGGGCGCCCCCGCCCGTGGTCCGGTGCCTTGGCACATGGAAGTTGCCCTGGTCCGCGGCGATTTCGGCGGAGGCGGCTCCGTACGCACCGGTCCGGACCGGACCAGGCCGGACCGACCGGACCGGACCAGGCCGGGCGTCAAGCCGCCCACCGGACCCGACCGAGCGCCGTACCGACCGCTGCGGCCGAAAGCCTCGGGTGCCGGACCGGTTTCCGGCCGAGCCGGCCGATGACCGGTGGGGCGGGGAGGGCGCCGACGGTGGTCCCCATGTAGGGGAGGGCGCAACCGGCGTCGCGGCGCTCGTCGTCGGCGGCGTGGAGCCTGCCGACCCACCGGCCAACGTGGGCACATCCGGCCTGAGCGGGCCCGTACCGGCGATGAATCAGCCCCGAGCCGTCAGCCCCGGGCTGCCGTGGGCCACCTTGTCGGCGCAGAAGGCCAGAATGGCCTGAGCGGCCCGCATGGATGGCCGAAGAGTGAGTGGTCCGCGCGGATATTCAGCTCTCCGGTCACAACTGTGGATCCAGGAGCGTCCGGGGATTAGCTTGCCTCTGCTGTGCCCGCTCTCCCACGTCAACCCGCGTCAACAGGTGATCCGCAACATATCGGCCGGGGGGTCGCAGTGCTTCCCGGGTGGTTCGGGGGGCGGGCGCTCATGTTGATCGAACTGCGACCGGATACGCTGGCCAATGGTGGAGACAGCGACAGATCGACATTCCGTTTGATCGTCAGCAGACAGGAGTACCCCTCGTGACCGTCGTCGGGCCCTTTGGGCTGAGCGTGCGGGACCAGGCTCTTGAGGCCGATGTCCAGGCCGGGTTGGCGGCTGTCGAGGAGGGCCTGCTGGAGGCCACCAAGAGCGACGTGCCGTTCATCACCGAAGCCGCGCAGCACCTCGTGCGCGCGGGCGGCAAGCGGTTCCGCCCGCTGCTGGCCATGCTGGCAGCCCAATTCGGTGACCCCTACAGCCCGGGCGTGGTGCCCTCCGCCGTCGTCGTGGAGCTGACGCATCTGGCGACGCTCTACCACGACGACGTGATGGACGAGGCCGATGTGCGCCGTGGCGTGGCCAGCGCCAACGCCCGCTGGGGCAACTCCGTCGCGGTGCTGACCGGCGACTTCCTGTTCGCCCGTGCCTCGCACATCCTCGCCGACCTCGGGCCCGAGGCGGTCCGGATCCAGGCCGAGGCGTTCGAACGCCTGGTGACCGGCCAGATCCTGGAGACCGCGGGCCCGCGCGACGGCCGTGACCCCGTCGACCACTACCTGGACGTCCTCGCCGGCAAGACCGGCTCGCTGGTCGCCGTCGCGTGCCGCTTCGGCGCGATGATGTCGGGCGCCGAGGAGTCGACGGTCAACATCCTCACCCAGTACGGCGAGCGGCTGGGCACCGCCTTCCAGCTGGCCGACGACGTCCTGGACATCGCCAGCGACTCGCACGAATCGGGCAAGACGCCCGGTACGGACCTGCGTGAGGGCATCCCGACGCTGCCGGTGCTGCGTCTGCGGGCGCGGGCCGAGAGCAGCGCCGGCACGCCCGAGGACCGTGCGCTGTGCGAGCTGCTGGCCGGTGACCTCACCGATGACGGCCGGCACGCCGAGGCGCTGGCCGGGCTGCGCGCCCACCCCGCGCTCGAAGAGGCCCGCCGGGACACCGTGCGCTATGCGGAGGAGGCACGCACGACGCTGGCGCCGCTGCCGTCGTGCATGGCCAAGGAGGCCCTTGAGGGGCTCTGCGACGCCGTGGTGCACCGGGCGGGCTGAGCCGGGCGAGAGAGCCGGGCGGGCCGTTCCGCGGCCGGCCGGCGCCCAGGGTCTGTCCCCTTGTCCCCTAGGGCGCGCCCCCGTGTCCCCTAGGGAGTGATCAGACTCCCGTCGTACGGGGATCGTCCTGAGGTGACCCGGCGTCATCCCTCAGCAGTAGGACGAGTTGCTCCCGCGGGCTGACGTGATGTGCCGGGCAATTTGGTGAGATGGAAGGCACCAGAGCGCGGCGGACAGGTCACCATGAACCCCAGGGGTGGGCAAGTGGACAGCGCAGCAGCCGCCGCATACGACGGAGGTAGGGCAGATGCCACGGAACGAACCGACAGAGGGCACCGGCGAATGGGACGGGGGGCGCTCCCCGGGGCGCCGTAAAGCGGTGCGGTACGCCGTGCCGGTCGCGGTGGCAGGGGTGGCGGCGGCGACGATCGGGCTGGTCCCGGCGTTCGCCGGATCCGGTTCTCCGGACCTGCCGAAGATCTCGGCACAGGACCTGATAGCCAAGATCGCCAAGTCGGATGTCCAGCAGCTCTCCGGCACGGTCCGGGTCAGCACCGATCTCGGACTGCCGTCCCTGCCGGGCATCGGCGGCGGAGCCGGCGGCTTCGGCGGCGGCCCGGGCGGCGGCGAGAAGAGCAAGGACGGCGCCTCCGCGGAGCCCCAGAGCAAGCTGATGGAGCTGGCGTCCGGTGCGCACACGCTGCGCGTCGCCGCCGACGGCCCCGAAAAGCAGCGGGTGTCGATCGTCGACAAGACCGCCGAGTACAGCCTCATCCACAACGGCAACGAGGTCTGGGCGTACGACAGCGGCAGCAACACCGCCGTCCACAACACCGCGCCCGAGGGCCGGCACGGCAAGCAGCACCGGGCCCCCAAGGACCTGCCCGAGGACCTGAAGAACGCCACCCCGCAGGACCTGGCGAAGCAGGCCCTGAAGGCGGCCGGCGACACGACCTCGGTCACCGTCGACGGCACCGCCAGGGTCGCCGGACGGGACGCCTACCAGCTGCTGATCAAGCCCAAGCAGACCGCCTCGACGGTCGGCTCGATCCGGATCGCGGTGGACGCCGCCAACGGCGTCCCGCTGAAGTTCACCCTGACCCCCAAGAGCGGTGGCGCGGCCGCCATCGACGCCGGCTTCACCGCGGTCGACTTCGCCAAGCCCGCAGCGAACACCTTCTCCTTCACCCCGCCCAAGGGCGCCAAGGTCGTCGACGGCGACAAGGAGCGGGCGAAGGCGCAGCGCGAACACGGCAAGGACTTCACGTCCCGCAAGGACGTGAAGGACTTCAAGAAGGACATGGGCGGGCTGAACGTCCTCGGCAAGGGCTGGACGTCCATCGCCACGATCAAGGGCGCCGGCTCCGGCCTGCCCTCCGGCAAGGACCAGGGCCCCGGCGGCGACGCCGGCAAGTTCCTGGACAGCCTCGGCGACAAGGTGAACGGCTCCTTCGGCTCCGGCCGGATCTTCAGCACCCGCCTGGTCAACGCCCTGATCACGGACAACGGCACGATCTACGTCGGTGCCGTCGACAAGCAGGCCCTGATCGACGCGGCCTCCGCCGCCAAGTAACGGGCCACCGCAGTAAGCGAGGGACCGCCGCGCCACCCGATCCGCGGGTGGCGCGGCGCGGCCCGCAGGCCATCCGTACGACCTTGGGGGAGCCGATGCCACAGCCGCCCGCCACGGCGCCCGAGCGCCCACCGTCCGGGGAGCGGGCGATCGAGACGCGTGGGCTGACCAAGGCGTACCGCGGCGGCCAGCTCGCCGTCGACGGCCTGGACCTGGTCGTACCGCGCGGCAGCGTCTTCGGCTTCCTCGGCCCCAACGGCTCCGGCAAGACCACCACCATCCGCATGCTGATGGGTCTGATCGACGCGACCGCCGGCAGCGCCCGGGTGCTCGGGCAGCCGATGCCCGCCGCGAGCCGCCGGGTGCTCCCCAAGGTCGGCGCGCTCATCGAGGGCCCGGCGCTCTACGGCTACCTCAGCGGCCGCGACAATCTCCGGCGCTTCGACGCCGCCGACCCCGTAGCCGATCCCCGTACGCGCGGTGAACGGGTCGGCCGCGCACTGGAGCGGGTGGGCCTGGGGGCGGCGGCCGGCAAGAAGGCGCGCGCCTACTCCCTCGGCATGAAACAGCGCCTCGGGCTCGCCGCCGCGCTGCTCCAGCCCCGTGAGCTGCTGGTGCTCGACGAGCCGACCAACGGCCTGGACCCGCAGGGCATGCGGGAGATCCGCGCCCTGGTCCGCGAGTTGGCGGCGGACGGCACCACCGTCTTCCTCTCCTCCCACCTCCTCGACGAGATCGAGCAGGTCTGCACCCATGCCGCGGTGATGGCCCGCGGCCGGCTGATCACCCAGGGCACGGTCGCCGACCTCTCCGCCACGGTCCTCGACTCGCGCGGCCACGGCAGGCTGACGGTGACCACCCCCGACGCGGCGGACGCCGTCCGCGTGCTGAAGGAGCACGGTGTGACCGACCTTCAGGTCACCGACGACCGGGTGACGGGCGAGCTGCCGGCCCGCGCCGCGCCACCGGGTGGGCCGGACGACCAGGCGCCGCTGGAGCTGGCCGATCTCAACGCCGCGCTGGTGCACGCCGGCGTCCGGGTCCGCGCCTTCGGCACCGCGCGCGCCTCGCTGGAGGACGTCTTTGTGCAACTGACCGGGGAGGGCTTCGATGTCGCAGGCTGAGGCGGTGCCGCGCCGGCCCCGACCGCTGTGGTCGCTGGGTCTGCTGCGCAGCGAGATCGGCATGACCTTCCGGCGCTGGCGCACCCTCGCGCTGCTGGCGGTGCTCGCGGGCGTACCGATCCTGGTCGGTATCGCCGTCAAGATCGAGACCGGCGACGGCGGGCCGGGCGGCGGCGGTGGCGGCGGGGGCGGCCCGGCGTTCATCTCCCAGGTCACCAACAACGGCCTCTTCCTGGTCTTCACCTCGCTCGCGGTGACGCTGCCGTTCTTCCTCCCGATGTCCATCGGCGTGATCGCCGGCGACGCCATCGCCGGTGAGGCGCACGGCGGGACGCTGCGCTATCTCCTCGTCGCCCCCGCGGGCCGCACCCGTCTGCTGCTGGTCAAATACGCCACCACCCTGACGTTCTGCCTGGTGGGCACCCTGGTCGTGGCGCTCTCCGCCTTGGCGACCGGCGCGCTGCTCTTCCCCTTGGGCGATGTCACCCTGCTCTCGGGCACATCCATATCCTTCGGCGAGGGGCTGCTGCGGGCGCTGGCCATCGCCTGCGCGGTGGCGCTGTCCCTCGTCGGGGTGGCCGCCGTCGGCCTGTTCATCTCGACGCTCACCAGCAGCGGTATCGCGGCCATGGCGACCACGGTCGGGCTGCTGATCACCGTGCAGATCCTGGACACCATCCCGCAGCTGGACGCCATCCAGCCGTATCTCTTCCCGCACTACTGGCTGTCCTTCGCGGACCTGCTCCGCGACCCCGTCTACTGGGACCAGTTGCAGAAGAACTTCGGCCTGCAGGCGCTGTACGCGGTGGTGTTCGGCTCGGCGGCCTGGGCGCGGTTCACCACCCGCGACATCACGGCTTGAGGCCGGGAGCCTCCGGCGCCGCGAGCTGCGCCGCCTCTGCCGCGGCCACCTCGGCCGCGCGGGCACCGGCGGCGGCCAGCTCGGTCCGCGCCCGCCGTGCGGTCCGCAGCGCGTCCCAGGTCAGCACGGTCAGAGCCACCCACACCAGCGCGAACCCGGCCCAGCGCTCCGGCGGCATCGCCTCGTGGAAGACCGTGAGCCCCAGCACGAACTGAAAGGTCGGCGCCAGATACTGCATCATCCCGATCGTGGTCAGCGGCAGCCGTACCGCCGAGGCGCCGAAGCAGATCAGCGGTATCGCCGTCGCGATACCGCAGGCAGAGAGCAGCAGTGCCTGGCCCACCCCGCCGGTGGTGAAGTTGGACTCGCCGTGCACCCCGAGATAGATCAGGAAGCCCAGCGCGGGCAGTACCTGCATGGCCGTCTCGGCGCTGAAGCCCTCGATGCCGTCGAGCTTGATGCCCTTCTTGACCAGCCCGTACGTCGCGAACGAGAAGGCCAGCCCGAGCGCGATCCAGGGCACCTTGCCGTAGGCGACGGTCATCACGAGGACGGCAAGGGCGCCGACGGCCACCGCCGTCCACTGCAGCGGCCGCAGCCGCTCGCGCAGTACGAGTACGCCGAAGGCGATGCTGACCAGCGGGTTGATGAAGTAGCCGAGCGAGGCCTCCAGGACGTGCCCGGCGTTGACCGCCCAGATGTAGAGAAACCAGTTCGTCGAGATGACCACGGCGCAGACCAGGATCAGCCCGAGCCGCTTGGGCTGCCGCAGCAGCGGGCCTATCCAGGCCCAGCGGCGCAGCACGGCCAGGATGACGACGGCGACGGGCAGTGACCACGCCATGCGGTGGGCCAGGATTTCGGACGGCGTGGCGGCGCCCAGCAGATGCCAGTAGAGCGGCAGCAGCCCCCACATGGTGTAGGCGGCGAAGCCATAGGCGAGTCCGGCGCGCTGATCGCTTCGAGGCTGCAAGGGGACCCTCCTGATGATGCTTCGCCGACCCTGTGCAAGGTAGCGCCGTACGGCCCCCCTGTCATGCCCGTTCCGAAATACGGTCATGACAGGGGCTGCGCGACGGGTATCGCCTCGGGCCGGGAGCCGCTTCAAGCCGGGAGCCGCTGCAGGCCAGGAGCAGTCTCAGGCCGGCAGCTGTTTCAGCGCGTCCGCGATCGACTCGGCGATCGGTGTGGTCGGGCGGCCGAGGAGCCGGGACAGATCGCCGGGCGTCGCGGCCAGCTCGCCGCGGGCGATCCCCGCGTCCGCATCGGCGACCATCTGCGCACCCAGCGCCGGTACGCCCGCCTCGACCATCAGCGCCACATACCGCTCCGGCGGTAGATCGTTGTACGGGATCTTCCGGCCGGTCTGCCGGGACACCTCGGCGGCGTACTCGGCCATCGTCCAGGCGGTGTCGCCGCTCAGCTCGTACACCGCGTTCTCATGGCCGCTGCCGGTGAGAACGATCGCGGCCGCCTCGGCATAGTCCCGGCGCGCGGCGGTGGCCACCCGGCCCTCGCCCGCGCTGCCGACCACCGCGCCGATCTTGAGGGTGGTGGCGAGCGCCCCGGTGTAGTTCTCGTGGTACCAGCCGTTGCGCAGCAGGCAGTACGGCACCCCGGACGCGAGCAGCGCCTGCTCGGTGGCGATGTGCTCCTCGGCGATGGAGAAGGTGGCGGTCGGCCCGCCCAGCACGCTGGTGTATGCCAGCAGCCCCACGCCCGCCTCCCGCGCGGCATCGATGACGGCGCGGTGCTGGGTGAGGCGCTGCCCGGCCTCGTTGCCGGAGATGAACAGCACCCGGTCGCCGGCCGCGAAGACCCCCTGCAGCGTCTCGGGCCTGCCATAGTCCGCGATCTTGATTTCGACCCCGCGGGCGGCGAGGTCGGCGGCCTTGGCCCGGTCCCGTGCGACCGCGACGAGGTCGCCCGGAGCGGTGCGCTTCAGCAGTTCCTCGATGACGAGCCGGCCGAGCGCCCCGGTGGCGCCGGTGACGACGATGCGCATGTCCTGCCCCCTGGCGGTTGGATGGCCGCCAGCATGGCACTCGCACCTGACGCGCAGAAGAGACGCGCCGTGCATCAGATGAACACGACGTACGACGTACGACGACCGAGGACGGCTCACGACGACGAAGCACGCCGGCCCGGTCGGCTCGGGTCGGCCCGCGGGTGCCCGGAACGCCGAAGCGGGTGCCCGTACGGGGACGCCATGAGACGTTCCTTCCGTACGGACACCCGCAGGGACACCCTTAGGGCAGGCGGACCGGTCGTCAGCCGACGACCGTCCAGGTGTCATTGCCGGTCAGCAGGGTGGCGAGGTCGCCCTTGCCCTTCTGCTCGATGGCCTCGTCCAGCTGGTCGGACATCAGGGTGTCGTAGACCGGCCGGTCGACACTGCGCAGCACACCGATGGGGGTGTGGTGGAGGGTGTCGGGGTCGGCGAGCCGGGAGAGCGCGAAGGCCGTGGTGGGCGAGGGGCTGTGCGCGTCATGCACCAGCACTCCGTCCGTGCCCTCCTCCTGTACGTCGATGACCTTGAGGTCGCCGGTGGCCGGGTCGCGGACCACGCCCTTGGAGCCGAGGCCGTCGGGGGCCAGGGCGCCGAAGCGGATCGGCTGCCCGTGCTCCAGGCGGATGACGGCCTCCTCGGCCTTCTCCTTGTCCTTGAGGACCTCGAAGGCGCCGTCGTTGAAGATGTTGCAGTTCTGGTAGATCTCCACCAGCGCCGTGCCGGGGTGGGCGGCGGCCTCGCGCAGCACCGAAGTGAGGTGCTTGCGGTCGGAGTCCACCGTGCGGGCCACGAACGACGCCTCGGCGCCGAGCGCCAGCGAGACCGGGTTGAACGGCGCGTCCAGCGAGCCCATCGGCGTCGACTTGGTGATCTTGCCGACCTCTGAGGTGGGGCTGTACTGGCCCTTGGTCAGACCGTAGATCCGGTTGTTGAACAGCAGGATCTTGAGGTTGACGTTGCGCCGCAGGGCGTGGATGAGGTGGTTGCCGCCGATGGACAGCGCATCGCCGTCGCCTGTGACGACCCATACGGACAGATCGCGCCGGGAGGAGGCCAGGCCGGTGGCGATGGCCGGGGCGCGGCCGTGGATGGAGTGCATCCCGTAGGTGTTCATGTAGTACGGGAAGCGGGAGGAGCAGCCGATGCCGGAGACGAAGACGATGTTCTCCTTCGCCAGGCCGAGCTCGGGCATGAAGCCCTGCACGGCGGCGAGGACGGCGTAGTCACCGCAGCCGGGGCACCAGCGCACTTCCTGATCGGACTTGAAGTCCTTCATGGACTGCTTGGCGTCGGCCTTGGGCACCAGGGAGAGCGCCTCGATCTGTGAGGAGCTCTCCGAGATCGTCTCAGTCATTGATGGCCTCCTTAAAGACCTCCGCGAGCTGCTCGGCCTTGAACGGCATTCCGCTGACCTGGGTGTGCGAGCGCGCGTCCACGAGGTACTTGGCACGCAGCAGAGTGGCGAGCTGTCCGAGGTTCATCTCCGGCACGATCACCTTGTCGTAACGCGCCAGCACCTCGCCGAGATTCCGCGGGAGGGGATTGAGGTGGCGCAGATGGACCTGTGCGATGCGCTCCCCTGCGCCCCTGACGCGCCGTACCGCCGCGGTGATCGGTCCGTACGTCGAACCCCACCCCAGGACAAGGGTGCCCGCGCCCTGACCGTTCTCGTCGGCGGGGTCGTCGACCTCGATGTCGGGGACATCGATGCCGTCGATCTTCGCCTGGCGGGTGCGCACCATGAAGTCGTGGTTGGCGGGGTCGTAGGAGATGTTGCCGGTGCCGTCCTGCTTCTCGATGCCGCCGATGCGGTGCTCCAGGCCCGGCGTGCCCGGCACCGCCCAGGGGCGGGCCAGCGTCTGCTCATCGCGCTTGTAGGGCCAGAAGACCTCGGTGCCGTCCGCCAGCTGGTGGTTGGGGCCGGAGGCGAACTGCACGCGCAGATCGGGGAGTTCATCGGTGTCGGGGATCCGCCACGGCTCGGAGCCGTTGGCCAGATAGCCGTCGGAGAGCAGGAAGACGGGGGTGCGGTACGTGAGCGCGATACGGGCCGCGTCCAGCGCCGCGTCGAAGCAGTCGGCGGGAGTCTTGGGCGCCACGATCGGCACCGGCGCCTCGCCGTTGCGCCCGAACATCGCCTGGAGCAGATCGGCCTGTTCGGTCTTCGTCGGCAGACCCGTCGAGGGCCCGCCGCGCTGGATGTCCACGACCAGCAGCGGCAGTTCGAGGCTGACCGCGAGACCGATGGTCTCCGACTTCAGCGCCACGCCCGGGCCGGACGTCGTCGTCACCGCAAGGGCGCCGCCGAACGCCGCGCCCAGCGCCGCGCCGATACCGGCGATCTCGTCCTCCGCCTGGAACGTCCGCACACCGAAGTTCTTGTGCTTGGACAGCTCGTGCAGGATGTCGGAGGCCGGGGTGATGGGGTACGAGCCCAGGTACAGCGGCAGATCGGCCTGCTTCGATGCGGCGATCAGCCCGTAGGACAGCGCGAGGTTCCCGGAGATGTTGCGGTACGTGCCGGTCGGGAAGGCCTTCGTCGCCGGCGCGACCTCGTACGAGACCGCGAAGTCCTCGGTCGTCTCACCGAAGTTCCAGCCGGCCCGGAACGCCGTGACGTTCGCCTCCGCGATGTCCGGCTTCTTGGCGAACTTCGCGCGCAGGAACTTCTCGGTGCCCTCGGTCGGCCGGTGGTACATCCACGACAGCAGACCCAGCGCGAACATGTTCTTGCTGCGCTCGGCCTCCTTGCGGGAGAGCCCGAAGTCCTTGAGCGCCTCGATCGTCAGCGTCGTCAGCGGCACCGGATGGACGTTGTAGGCCGCCAGCGAGCCGTCCTCCAGCGGACTGGTCGCATAGCCGACCTTGGCCATCGGCCGCTTGGTGAACTCATCGGTGTTGACGATGATCTCCGCACCGCGCGGCACATCCGCGAGATTCGCCCTCAGGGCGGCCGGGTTCATCGCGACCAGCACATTCGGTGCGTCACCGGGCGTGAGGATGTCGTGGTCGGCGAAGTGCAGCTGGAAGCTGGAGACGCCCGGCAGGGTCCCGGCGGGGGCCCGGATCTCGGCGGGGAAGTTCGGCAGCGTCGACAGGTCGTTACCGAACGAAGCCGTCTCGGACGTGAACCGGTCACCGGTGAGCTGCATTCCGTCACCGGAGTCACCGGCGAACCGGATGATCACGCGGTCCAGGCGTCGGACTTCTTTGCCTTCGCCGCCGTTACCGGAAGCGCGCTGTTCCCCGACAAGCGCTGCGTCGGTCTGCTCGGCTGGGCTACTGACCTGGCTGGTCACTGCTTCGGACCTCCCTCGAGGGGTGCGGCTTCCCCGCCGGAGGCAGGGCTCGGGACGTGTCGTACCGACCGGTTGTCCCATAACCATCGTACGTGGGTAAGGGTGACCTTCCCTGGGTTGATCGGATGATGGACGTCTGGATGCGACACCAATCTGGTGTGTTTTGTCATGAAATCACCACCCCCGTGACCGCTTGTTCATGACGCTCCGGACTCCTCCATTGGTTCTACGCCCAAAGTCCTGAGTCCTGGTCGATATCCCCTCAACCTGCCCATCTGACAGGGTGTCAGATTCTCAGGAGTTGAGATAGGTGAGCACGGCAAGTACCCGACGGTGATCCCCGTCACTCTGTGACAGGCCCAGCTTCAGGAAGATATTGCTGACGTGCTTCTCGACCGCACCGTCGCTGACCACCAGCTGCCGGGCGACCGCGGAGTTCGTCCGGCCCTCGGCCATCAGCCCCAGCACCTCCCGCTCCCGGGGCGTCAGATTGGCCAGCACATCCTGCTTACGGCTGCGGCCCAGCAGCTGCGCCACCACCTCCGGGTCCAGCGCGGTCCCGCCCTCGGCGACCCGGACCACCGCGTCGACGAACTCCCGCACCTCGGCCACCCGGTCCTTGAGCAGATAACCGATGCCCCGGCTCGAACCGGCCAGCAGCTCCGTGGCGTACTGCTCCTCGACGTACTGCGAGAGCACCAGTACCCCCAGGTCGGGGTGGTCCCGGCGCAGCCGGATCGCGGCCCGCACCCCCTCGTCGGTGTGGGTCGGCGGCATCCGTACGTCCGCCACCACCACATCCGGCAGCGCGCCCTCGTCCGCCAGCTCCCCGATCGCCTTGATCAGCGCCTCGGCGTCCCCCACGCCTGCCACGACCTCGTGTCCCCGGTCCGTGAGCAGCCGGGTCAGGCCCTCCCGAAGCAGCACCGAATCCTCGGCGATGACCACCCGCACCTTGTCCTCCACGACTCAGATTCCCTCAGGCCTCTTCAGACCCACCCTGCCAGCCCCAGCATCCCAGCATCCGGACTGGTCCGGAGCGGGTGACGGGGATTAGCCGGTGATGAGAGGTGGGGACAGGGGGCGGGGTGGGTCTGGGGGTGGTGTCGGGGTCGGGGCTGGTGTGGGGGCCGATGAGCGGAGGGTGGGAGCGATGAGGGGGCAGGAGCGGCGGGAGTGGTGGCGGTCGCCAGGTAGGGGAGGTACGGCCGCGTACGGGAAGTGCGGCCGGGGCCGGACCCCCGTCCCGGCCCCGGCCGCCGGCTCAGGGGATCCGAGCGGCGCTGCGGTCTCCTGGCGTCCCGGTGGCCCGCCGGTCACCTGCTGCCCGGCCTCCCGTTCGCCGGCCTCCCGTGCCCAGGCCTCCCAATCCCCGGCCCCTGCTTTGCGGCCTCCGCCGCGCCGCCGTCACGCCCGCCACGGCAGCTCGGCGGTGATGGAGGTCGGGCCGCCGACGGGGGAGTCCACTATCAGGAGGCCGTCGACGGCATCGAGTCGTTCGGTGAGGCCGGCCAGACCGGTGCCGTTACCGGTGTGCGCGCCACCGCGGCCGTTGTCCGTGACCAGGACCATGACCCGGTCGGCGGTGTGCCAGACGTCCAGCGTCGCGCTGGTGGCCCGGGCGTGCTTGGAGACGTTCTGCAGCAGCTCGGAGGCGGTGAAGTACGCGATGCCCTCGATCGCCGCGGCCGGCCGGCGGTCCAGGTCCACGGACACCTTCACCGGAACCGTGCAGCGCGCGGAGAGCGCCGACAGCGCCGGGCCGAGACCCCGGTCGGTCAGGATCGCCGGATGGATCCCGCGGGCCAGGTCGCGCAGCTCCTGGAGCGCGATCTTCACCTCGCCGTGCGCCTCGTCCACCATCTTCGCGGCGGCCTGCGGATCCTCCGCCAGCTTCTCCTTGGCCAGGCCCAGGTCCATGGCGAGCGAGACCAGCCGGGCTTGTGCGCCGTCGTGCAGATCGCGCTCGATACGCCGCAGGTCGGCCGCCGCGGTGTCCACGACCACCCCGCGGTCCGACTCCAGCTGCGAGACCCGGGTGGCCAGGGGGGAGGGGCCCAGCAGGCCATGGACCATGACCCGGTCCACCTGCGTCAGCCCGTGGACCACCCACGGCCCGGCCAGCACGAGCAGCAGCCCGACCCCGCTGACGAACCCGATCTCGGCCGGGGTGTCGAGATAGAAGCCGTTGCCGCTGCCGTCGCCCCACATCTGGATGCCCGGCTGGTCGAGGTACGCGGGGAACGTCCAACGCCACAGCGGATAGGCCAGAAGCCCCCAGCCGAGGGACCAGAACGTCAGGGAGAAGACGAAGGAGAAGACCGCCCACGGGAAGTGCAGGAGGGAGTAGAGGAGGTGCCGCCAGGAGACCCCGCTCTTCAGCACGGCCCCGACCCACGCCATCAGGCCCGGCTTCGACGCGCGGATGGGCTCCGGCTCGTCCACGGTCTGCCCCAGCAGGCCGCGGGCCCGCGCACGCTCCAGGCTGCCCAGCGCACGGCTGCCGGCCAGACCGCCCGCCAGCACCGGAATGCCCAGGAACGTGACCAGCAGGCCGGCGCCGAGCGAGATCACCGTTACGGCGTACGCGAACATCACGATGGACACCGGGAGGCTGAGGAAGAGGTACAGGAACTCCCGCCAGGCGCGCCCGGAGAACGGGGCACGCAGCCCCACGGGCACACGGGAGCCGCGGGGGTGCGGTGCGTATGCGGTATCCATCGTCTCGTCGTCCGTTCTGCTCTGCCGTATGCCGTCCTGAGGCCCGTCCGGCGGATCACGGCCGGGCCCGAGGGCCCGGCCGGCGCCGCGCCTGATCTGCAGGCCCGCGGCTTTTCCGCTAGGACAAGCCTCCGCGACCGAGGCCTCCCGCACCATGAGGGTCTTCGCAGTCTTCTCCTGGGGTTTTCCCCACCCCCGGACCTGAGGTTGAGCACAAACGGCCGCCCCCGGGCCCGTCAGCGGCCCCGCGACCCGGGGCCGGACCCCGAACCCGCCTCCGCCGCCGTCCGCGCCCGCCACGGCAGCTCCGCCGTCACCCGCGTAGGCCCGCCGACCGGCGAATCCAGCACGAACAGTCCGTCCACCGACCCCAGCCGCTCCGCGAGCCCGGCCATCCCGCTGCCGCCGTCCAGCCGCGCCCCGCCCTTCCCGTCGTCCTCCACCTGGATCAGCAGCCGGTCCTCGGCCCGCCACACCTCGACGGACGCCTGCCGCGCCGCACTGTGCTTGGAGACGTTCTGCAGCAGCTCGGAGACCGTGAAATAGGCGATGCCCTCGATGGCCGGGGCGGGGCGCTCGGTCAGGTCCACCGCGGTCGTCGTCGGCACCGTGCAGCGCCCGGCCAGCGAGGCCAGGGCGGGCCCCAGCCCGCGGTCCGTGAGGATCGCCGGATGGATGCCCCGGGCGAGATCCCGCAGCTCCTGCAGCGCCAGCTTCACCTCGCCGTGCGCCTCGTCCACCATCGCCGCCACGCTTTCGTCGGCCTGGCCCTCCAGCAGCTTCTCCTTCGCCAGGCCGAGCCCCATGGCGAGCGCCACGAGCCGGGCCTGTGCGCCGTCGTGCAGATCCCGCTCGATACGCCGCAGGTCGGCGGCGGCCGTGTCGGTGACCGTCACCCGGTCCGACTCCAGCTCGGCGATCCGCCGCTCCAGCTCGTCGGACGGCGAGAGCAGGCCGCGCACCATCGCCCGGTCCACGTTCGACAGCCAACGCGCCACCCACGGCAGCACCGGCCACCCTACGAAGAGCGAGACAAAGGTGAGCGTGAAGGTGAGGAGGGCCCACGGCAGCCGGATGAAGGTGAAGAGTGCGTGCCGCCAGGCGACCGGATCCTTCAGCCCCGTCCACAACCACGGGAAGAACCCTCCGTCCCGCGGCCGCAACGGGCTCGGCTCCTCGACCCGCACCCCCAGCCACGCCCGCGCCCGGGCCCGCTCCAGCTTCCCGTACCGGCGGCACACCGTCAGCCCCGCCGCCAGCAACGGCAGTCCGATCGCGGTGACGGACAGCCCGAGCCCCATCGCGAGCCACACCACCAGCACCAAGAACGCCACTACGCCCAACGGCAAGTTGGCCAGCAGGTAAGCGATCTCCCGCCACGTCGCGGCGGTGAAAGGCGCTCTGGGCGGCGGTGGTGAGACGTCGTCAAGGGCGTCATCAGCGGCACTGGGTCGGGAACTTTCCGTCATATGCCCAGCCTGCCCGGCCGCGGCCCCGCGTGCCATGGGGTGGCTGGGGTGGTGGAGGTGGGGTTTGCCCTACCCCCTCCGCCCGGCGTACGTCCCGTCGCAGGTCAAGGTCCCGGCCCGGGACGGGGCATTGGTGCAGGTTGGTGGCTGTCTCGTTATCGGCGTGGTGGACACGGCGCGCAGGCGGGACCGTATTGTGTGGCGATGCACAACGGGAGAGGCGAGGGGCGATGGCGCGGGGTTACGACGGCCAGTTGCTGAAGCCGGATTTCGCCGCGCGACAGCCGGACTCCGCCGCACGGGACCTCATCGACGCATTGGCCGGCCCCCTCGACGTCCGCGGCTGGGGATGGGGCGAGCGCAGCCGGACCTGGACGGCGGTGACGGCGAGTGTGCTGCTCGCGGCGGTCGCCGGGTTCTGCGCACACAACTGGTACGCGGGCGAGGCCGCCGCTCTCTGGCTCGGAATCGTCGCCGTCGTCCTCACCGGCGCCGGAGCGGGCGTCGGCACGCGCGCCGCACGCAGCGGGCAGCGCGCCCCAGGAACCGCCCTGTTGCTGCTCGGCGGCATCCTCGACGTGGCCGCCGCTTGGGAGGCGGTCCAGGGCGGCAGCGCCAGGCTCGCCGCCGTCGGACTCACCGCCGCGGCCGTGCTCGCGCTCCTCGGACTCTGTACGGGGCTGGGGCGCGGCGGCCTGATCGGTGCGGCGTCGGTCGCGCTCGCGGTGGGCGCGTGGGAACTGGGGCTGGCGCTGACCACCCCCGCACGTACGGGAGTTGCGCTCGGCTTCGTCTCCCTCCTCGTCCTCGGCGCTCTGCCCCGGATCGCGTTGATGGCGGCCGGGCTGACCCGGCTCGACGACCAGCGCTCCGGCGGTACGCCGGTCAGCCGGCACCAGGTGGCGGCCGCGCTGGGCGCCACCCACCGGGATCTGGCCCCGGCCACGGTGGTGATGGCGGCCTCGGCGGGCGCGGCGGGGGTGCTCGCGGTGCACACGCCCGGCCTCTGGTCGGTGCTCGCCGCGCTGCTGCTGTGCGTCGTCCTGTGCTCGCGGGCACGGGCGTATCCGCTGGCCGTGGAGGTCGTCGCGTTGCTGGCGGCCGGCCTGGCGGTATGCGTACGGGTGGTGCTGCTCTGGGCGACCGACGGCGGGGCACGGGTGCTCGCGCTGGTCGCGCTGGGTGTGCTGGCGGGGCTGCCGGTCGCGGTGCTCGCGGTGCGGGTACCGGAGCCGCTGCGGGCCCGGCTGCGACGGTGGCTGGACCTGGTCGAGTCGGTGAGCGTGGTCGTCCTGATTCCGGTGGCCCTAGGGGCCTTCGGGCTCTACAGCCTGCTGTTCGGCGCAGCCTGACCCGGAGGGGTGGTGGAGGGGTCATGTCATCGTCGGAGGCCCGTGCGGAAGTTCATGGGGGAGTCCACGGGGGAGTCCGTGGGGAAGCCCGCGCGGAAGAGGCGGAAGAGGCGAAAGAGGTCGGAGTGGGAGGGGGTGCGGATGCGGTGAGTGCGATGGATGTGGCGGGGGCCCCGGGGGCTCTTCCTGTGGCCGAGCCGATGTCGGAGGCCGGAGCGATGTCGGAGGCCGGAGCGATGCCGGAGGCCGGGGCGAGGCCTGCGGCCGGGCTGGGGCCTGTGGTCGGGGCGACGCCCCCGGCCGGGTCGCCCGCGCCCGGGCCGAGGCCTGCCGCTGGTGCGCTGCCCTCGGTGGTGGCCCCCGCCCCGGCCGGACCGCAGCCTGCGCCGGCAGCCGCGCGACAGGCTGCGGCGTCCGAGCCGTCTGCGTCCGTGCCGCCTGCGTCCGAGCCGTCTGTGCCCTCTGTGTCTGTGCCGTCCGCGCCTCAGCCGCCCGTATCGGCCCAGCCGCCCGTATCGGCCCAGCCGCCGGTGTCGGCCCAGCCGCCGGTGTCGGCCCAGCCGCCGGTGTCGGCCCAGCCGCCGGTGTCGGCCCAGCCGCCGGTGTCGGCCCAGCCGCCGGTGTCGGCCCAGCCGCCCGTATCGGCCCAGCCGCCCGTATCCGCTCCGCCCCTCTCCGCTCCGCCGGCACCCGGCGCGCCGGCCCCCGCCCCATCGCCTTCGCCTTCGCTTTCACCTTCGCCTTCGTCCTCGGCAACGGCACCGTCCGCCCCCGCCCCCGCCCCCGCCCCCGGTCGCTACGGCCGCTCCGGGCTGCCCGCGCGGACGCCCGTCTCCGTACCCCTCCTGCCGCCGGAACTGGCCGACGGGCAGCCCCGGCCACGCCGCGGTGATCCACTGGCCCGGCGCGCGGGCCGTGTCCTGCGCCGGGTGTTCGCCTCGTCCCCGGCCGCCGAGACGGCCGCCGTCACGCAGGCCGCGTACGCCATCCAGCAGCCCGTGACCACCGGCCGGCAGATCGCCGTGTCCAGCATCCGCGGCGGTGCCGGTAAGTCCACCGTCGCCGCCCTCCTCGCGCTCACGTACGCGCACTACCGCTCCGATCCGGTGCTCGCCGTGGAGGCCGACCCGGCGCTCGGCACGCTGCCGCACCGGCTCGGCGCACGCGAGGTGCGCTGGTCGGGCAGCGACCTTGCCGAGATCGTCGACCCCTCGATGCTGATCACGGACCTGACCGGCTATCTCCTCCCGTTCGCGGGCGGCGGCTGGCTGCTGCCCGGAAGCCAGGGCTCCATCGGTACGCGGCTGGACATCGGCACCTACCGCGTCGTGATGACGTCGTTGCGCCGCCACTTCGCGGCCACCGTTGTGGACTGCGAGACGCTGCCCGCCGAGGTGGCGCGCACCGCGCTGGTGACGACACAGGCGCGGGTGCTGGTCACCCCGGCGACGCCGGAGGGCGTGGCGGCCACCCGTTCCGTACTGGACTGGGTGGGCGGTCTGCACCCCGGGCTGCTGCCCACCACGGTGGTCGTGCTCACCCACTCCTCGCCCGACAGCGGCGTCGACGTACGCAAGGCCGCCGAGCATCTGGGCGCCGGTGGCGCGGCGGTGCTGCCGCTGCCCTACGACCGTCACCTGGCGGCCGGCGGTGCGATCCGTACGGAACTGCTCGGCGAACGGACGCGGGAGGCGGCGGCGCGGATCGCCGCCGAGGTGATGGACCGCGCGGTCTCGCGGGAATCGGGCCGGCGGCAGCAGCCGCAGCAGCCGCAGCAGCCGCAGCAGACAACGGCATACGCGCCGGAGCAGGCGGCGACCTACGCGACGGGCCGGGCGACCGCGACCGGGCACGCGCAGGCTCAGGCACCGGCACAGCCGCAAGCCCAGCCCCGGCCCCACGCCCACCCCCAGTCCCACGCCCAGCACCAACCCCCACCGGCCCCTCAGCAGCACTACGCACCCCAGCCCGCCCCCCAAGCCACACCCCAGGCCCCCTCGCAGCCTCAGCCCTACGCCCAGCCCCAGCCCTACGCCCAGCCTCAGCCGCACCCCCAGTCGCAGTCCCAGTCGCAGTCCCAGTCGCAGTCCCCGGTACCGCCGCACATGCCGGCCGGGCCGGTCGCGCCCGCGCCCGCGATGCCGCCCCAGGCGCCGGCCCCTACCGCCTCACCGGCCCCTACCGCCTCACCGGCCCCTACCGCCTCACCGGCCCCTACCGCCTCACCAGCCCCTACCGCCTCACCAGCCCCCACAGCCCCGCCCGCCCCCGACAACCGGAGCCCCTTCGACGGCGGCCCGATCCGCTGATCCACCCCCTCGCGGCGGCTCCCCTGTCCCCCTCCTTGACGCCTTCCCCCTCGGCTCCCGACAGCCCGGCCGGTCCGCTCTGTGAGACGGCTTCTGAGACAACCGGGCGCGACATCTACGCTGCCGCCCGCCCAGGTAGGGCGAAGTAGGGACAAGCTCACCGTCGGCGACGACGCGGCCGCTCAGGCAGCTCGGGCAGGGCCTAGACTCCCGTCCGTACAGATCGTCGAAGTCGTTGAACAAGCGCAGTCAGGGAGCGAGGGGCGGACGTGCCGGACGCGACCGTACGTACCACCGTCGCCGCGGACTATTTCCAGGGCTACTCGGTCGTCGGGATCATCGCCGTGATCGGTGTGCTCTTCGTCGCCGTGGCCTTCGGTGCCGGGCGGCTGCTGCGGCCTGTGGTGCCGACGCCCGAGAAGCTGCTGACGTACGAGTGCGGCGTGGATCCGGTCGGCGAGGGCTGGGCGCACACCCAGGTCCGCTACTACGTCTACGCGTTCCTCTACGTCATCTTCGCCGTCGACTCGATCTTCCTGTTTCCCTGGGCGACGATCTTCGCCGCCCCCGGTTTCGGCGGCGTGACGCTCGTGGAGATGTTCATCTTCCTCGGGTTCCTCGCCGTCGGCCTGCTCTACGCATGGAAGAAGGGCGTCCTGGAATGGACGTGACCCCCGTCTCCAACAGCTCGGCAGCCGCGTCCGAGGGCGCCGCCCCCGAGTTCCTGCCGGAGCCGCGGCGCCTGGGCACTCTCGCCCGGCTCGCGCCCGAACCGATGAAGGTGGTCCTGAACTGGGGCCGCCGCTACAGCCTGTGGGTCTTCAACTTCGGCCTGGCCTGCTGCGCCATCGAGTTCATCGCCGCGTCCATGGCGCGCCACGACTTCATCCGGCTCGGTGTGATCCCGTTCGCACCCGGCCCCCGCCAGGCCGACCTGATGGTCGTCTCCGGCACCGTCACCGACAAGATGGCGCCCGCGGTCAAGCGGCTCTACGAGCAGATGCCCGAGCCGAAGTACGTCATCTCCTTCGGGGCCTGCTCCAACTGCGGTGGCCCGTACTGGGACTCGTACTCGGTCACCAAGGGCGTCGACCAGATCATTCCGGTGGATGTGTACGTACCGGGCTGCCCGCCGCGTCCCGAGGCGCTGCTGCAGGGCATTCTCAAGCTCCAGGAGAAGATCGCACGCGAGTCGCTGGGGGAGCGGTACGCCCAGGGCGGCGCCGCCCGGCCTTCGGCGGCCGCGCTGCGCAGCGGCCTGGTGACGCCGCCCGCGCCGAAGACGGCGGGGGAGGAGCCCCGATGAGCGAGCACCCCGAGCACCCCGAGCACCCCGAGCACCCCGAGCAGTCCGCGCCGCAGGCCACGTCCGAGCAGGCGGAGAGCCCCGAACAGCCCGAGCAGCCGGCTCCCGAGCCGGTCGTCGGCTGGCTGCCGCGCCCCGCGAGCGAGATCTTCGGTACGGGGGCCACGGCGGAGCTGGCGTACGACCTGCTGACCGTCGACGTCCCCGCCGACAGCTGGCTCACCGCGCTGACCGCCGCCCGGGACGACCTCGGCTGCACCTATTTCGACTGGCTGAGCGCCGTCGACGAGCCCGGTACCGGCTTCCGTATCTGCGCGCACCTCGTGGAGGTGGCGCACCCCGGAACCGTCCACCGGCTGATCGTCCGTACGACCGTGCCGCACGACGCGGCCGCGCTGCCCACCGCCGTGGGTGTGTACGCGGGCGCTGGCTGGCACGAGCGCGAGACCCACGAGATGTTCGGCGTCGATTTCACCGGCCATCCGAACCTCGTACCGCTGCTGCTCCCGGAGAGCTTCGAGGGCCACCCGCTGCGCAAGGACTTCGTACTGGCGGCACGGGTCGCCAAGGCGTGGCCGGGGGCCAAGGAGCCGGGCGAATCCGAGCACGGCGGGCCCAAGCGCCGTCAGATGCTGCCCCCGGGCGTCCCGGACCCGAATGAGTGGGGTCCGCTGAAGGGGCAGCTGCCGCCTGCGCCGGCGCGTCCGGCGAGGGGTGCTCGTGCGGCGGGTGGTGCGCGTGCGGCGGGTGCCGCGGGCGCCGCCGCGGGCGAGCGTCCGGCGCGGCGTACCCGGACCGCGAGTGCGGGCTCGGCCAGCCAGCAGGCGGCGGGGGAGGGGACCGGGACTTCGGCCGCCTCAGCAGCCCCAGCGGCCCCGGCCGCCCCAGCAGCCCCGGTGGCCCCGGCCGCCCCAGCAGCCCCGGCGCCTGCCGAGCGACCGGAGCGTCCGGCACGTCGTACGCGTTCGGTGAGCGAGGGTTCGGCCAGTCAGCAGCGGGCGGCGGCGGAAGCGGCCGCGCCCGAGGCGACCCCGGCGGCGGCCCCGAAGACGGCGGCCCCGCGCTCCTCCGACGCACCGTGGCACCACGCGCGCCCGGCCTTCGACGAACCGGAGAAGCAGGCGGAGCCGGAGAAGCAGGCGGAGCCGAAGCCGCAGACCGAACCGAAGCCCCAGGCCGAACCAGAGCAGCAGCCGGAGCAGCAGCCGGAACCGAAGCCGCAGCCCGAACAGGACGAGCCCCAAGACCCGGCAGGAGGCGACACCCCATGAGCGACGCTCTCGACATCGCGCTGCGCCTCATCGCGGTCTTCGTCGCCTTCCTGGTCTTCCCCCTGGTCATCGGGCAGACCGAGCACAAGGTCATGGCCCATATGCAGGGCCGGCTCGGCCCCATGTACGCGGGTGGGTTCCACGGCTGGGCACAGCTGGTCGCCGACGGTGTGAAGTTCGCGCAGAAGGAAGACATCGTTCCGGCGGGCGCCGACCGGCGGATCTTCCAGCTCGCGCCCGCCGTCGCCCTGCTGCCGTACCTCCTGGTCCTGGTCGCCATCCCGATAGGCCCGCACAACGCCGTGGGGCAGACCCTGGACGCGGGGATCTTCTTCGTCCTCGCGGTCATGGGCGTCGGTGTGCTCGGCTCGCTGATGGCCGGCTGGGCCTCGGCGAACAAGTTCTCGCTGCTCGGCGGTCTGCGGACGGCCGCGCAGCTGCTCGCCTACGAGCTGCCGATGCTGCTCGCCGCGGCCTCCGTCGCGATGGCGGCCGGGACGCTCTCACTGCCCGGCATCGTCGAGGCCTTCCACTGGTGGTGGGTGCCGTGGCAGATCGTCGGCGGGGTGGTCTTCTTCACCGCGGGGCTCGCCGAGCTCCAGCGGCCGCCGTTCGACATGCCGGTCGCCGACTCGGAGATCATCTTCGGCGCGTACACCGAGTACACCGGACTGCGCTTCGCCCTCTTCCTCCTGGCCGAGTACGCCGGCATCGTCGTGCTCTGCGCGCTGACCTCGGTGCTCTTCCTGGGCGGCTGGCACGGCCCGTTCGGCGCCGACGGCCTGGGCTGGCTGTGGACGCTGCTGAAGACGGTGATCCTCGCCTTCGGCGTCATCTGGCTGCGGGTGACCTACCCGCGGCTGCGCGAGGACCAGCTGCAAAAACTCGCCTGGACGGTTCTCATCCCGCTTGCTCTCGCCCAGATCGCCCTCACCGGCGTCATCAAGGTGGTGATCTCGTAATGGCCCTGGAAAAGAAGACAGGCTGGCCCGGAAGCGGCCTCGCCAAGGGCCTGGCCGTCACCCTGCGGACGATGACGAAGCGGTCGGTCACCGCCCAGTACCCGGACGTCCAGCCCGACCTCGCGCCCCGTACCCGCGGTGTCATCGGGCTGTTCGAGGAGAACTGCACGGTCTGCATGCTGTGCGCCCGTGAGTGCCCGGACTGGTGCATCTACATCGACTCCCACAAGGAGACGGTGCCGCCGGCCGCGCCCGGAGGACGGGAGCGCAGCCGCAATGTGCTGGACCGCTTCGCGATCGACTTCGCGCTGTGCATGTACTGCGGTATCTGCATCGAGGTCTGCCCCTTCGACGCGCTCTTCTGGTCGCCGGAATTCGAGTACGCCGAGACGGACATCCACGATCTGACCCATGAGCGCGACAAGCTCCGTGAGTGGATGTGGACGGTGCCCGAGCCGCCGGCGCTCGACCCGGCGGCCGAGGAGCCGAAGGAGATCGCCGCCGCCCGTAAGACCGCGGACAAGCTCGCCGCCCAGCAGCAGGCAGAAGCAGAGGCAGAAGCAGAACAGGCCGAGGCCCAGGAACAGGACCGGGGCCAGGCCCAGGACCGACCGGACACCTCAGGGGAGGGCACGTGACGCTCGCCGCCACCGCCGGCCACGGCTTCCTCTCACCCACCGGTGTCGAGATCGCCTTCGTTCTCGTCGGTATCGCCACCCTCGGCGCGGCCGTCATCACCGTCACCACCCGGCAGTTGGTGCACGCCGCCCTCTGGCTGGTCGTCACGCTCGGCGGGGTCGCCGTCGCCTACCTCCTTCTCACGGCCGAGTTCATCGCCTGGGTGCAGGTGCTGATCTATGTCGGTTCCGTCGTTGTCCTTCTGCTCTTCGGGCTGATGCTCACCAAGGCGCCCATCGGCCGCTCCCCGGACGCCGATTCGGGCAACCGCTGGGCCGCGCTCGCGGTGGCCCTGGCCTCGGCCGCGGCCCTGGTCTGGGTCGTCGTGGACGCCTTCCGCGCCACCTGGATCAACCTCGACGGCCCCGCCCAGGGCTCCACCGAGGTCACCGGGCGCAGCCTCTTCCAGTACTGGGTGCTGCCCTTCGAAGCGCTGTCCGTACTGCTGCTCGCCGCGCTCGTCGGGGCGATCGTGCTGTCCCGCAAGGCCGACGAGGGCAAGGCCTCGGTGGCGGCCCTCGACAACAGCGCCTCCCGTGCCCCCGCCCCGCGAGAGGAGCAGCGCTGATGCATCTCGCTTATCCGGCAGTCCTCGCCGTCCTCCTCTTCTGCACCGGTCTGTACGGCGTGCTGGCCCGCCGTAACGCGATCCTGGTGCTGATGTCCGTCGAGCTGATGCTCAACGCCGTCAACCTCAACCTCGTCGCATTCGACGTCTGGCTGCGCGACACCCTGCACGCCGGCCAGGCGCTCACCCTCTTCACCATCGCCATCGCCGCCGCCGAGATCGGCATCGGTCTGGCGATCGTGCTGCTCGTCTACCGCAACCGCGGCAGCTCCGACATCGACCGGCTCCGCGACCTCGCCGAGAAGACGGGTGAGGCGGACGCGGCGGACGGCACCCCGCAGCCGGACACCAAGGCGGAGGCCACCGCGTGACGCTCACGACCACCGCCGTTCTCGCTCCTCTCCTGCCCTTCCTCGGGGCCGTCGCCGGCCTCCTCCTGGGGCGCCGCACGCCCGGCTTCGTACGCCCGCTGGCCGTGCTGCCCACGCTCGCCGCGGCCGCACTCACCGTGACCGTCGCCGTCGGACAGGGCGGCGGCCCGGCCACCGACGTCGCCACCCGGCTCACCCCGACCGGCTCGATCCCCATCGACCTGGCCCTGCACATCGACGGCTTCGCCGCGCTGATCGCCGTGCTGGTCGGTGTCGTGGCGAGCTGTGTGCAGATCTACTCCACCGGCTATCTGCGCGACGACCCGCGCTACCCCTCCTACGCCGCGCTGGTCTCCCTCTTCACCGCCGCGATGCTGCTGGTCGTCTACACCGGCGACCTGATGGTGCTGCTGGTCGGCTGGGAAGTCATGGGCATCTGCTCCTACTTCCTCGTCGGCCACTACTGGGAGACCGAGACCGCCCGCGCCGCCTCCCTCAAGGCCTTCCTCGTCACCAAGCTCGGCGATGTCCCCTTCCTCTTCGGCATCTTCGCGCTGGCCGCCGACACCGGCACCTTCCGCATCACCGGCATCCTCGGCTCCGTCGCCAACGGCGGCCTGGACCACCCGACGCTGATCGCGCTGCTGCTGCTGGCCGGTGTCGCGGGCAAGTCGGCGCAGTTCCCGCTGCACACCTGGCTCCCGGACGCGATGGCCGGCCCGACGCCCGTCTCGGCGCTGATCCACGCCGCGACGATGGTGGCGGCCGGTATCTATGTCGTGGCCCGTCTCCTTCCCGTCTTCGCCGCCTCCGCTGCGGCGCTGGTCGTGATGGCCGTCATGGCCGCGATCACCATGGTCGGCTCCGGCCTGGCGGCGCTCGCCCAGGACGACATCAAGCGCGTCCTGGCCTATTCGACGGTCGGTCAGCTCGGCTACATGCTCGGCGCGCTGGCCGTCGGCGACCGCGGTGCCGCCGTCTTCCACCTCATCTCCCACGGTGCGTTCAAGGCCCTCCTCTTCCTCGGCGCGGGCGTGATCATCCACGCCGCCGGCACCAACTCGCTGGCCGCCATGTCCCGGATGAGCGGCCTGGCCCGGCGCATCCCGGACGCCTACTGGACCGTCACCGTCGCGCTGCTCGCGCTCGCCGCGATCCCGCCGTTCGCCGGCTTCTTCTCCAAGGAAGCCGTCCTGGGCGCCGCCGAGCACGCCGCCGCCGGTGCGGCACACGGCATCCCCGGCGCCGCCGGCTGGACCGTACTGATCTCCGGACTGCTCACCGCCCTCCTCACCGCGGCCTACGCCGCCCGTCTGTGGCTGCTGGCCTTCAAGGGCAAGGGCGTCGAAGTCCCTGATCACGGCCCGCAGCCGGTCGTCATGAACGCCGTCCTGTGGGTGCTCTTCCTGCCGACCGTCGCGCTCGGCCTCGCCGCCCCCCTCCTGCCCGAGTGGTTCGACGGACGCTCGCTCGCGCCGACCCTGACCACCTCCGTCCTGGGCACCGGTATCGCCCTCGTCGGCGGCCTGGTCACCTACGCGACCTGGCGCCACACCACCGCCCTCGCCGCCCGCACCCCGATCGGTTCGGTCGTCGTCGACCCGGACGCCAGCCCCGCGGTCGCCGAGGAGACAGCCATGGCCACCCACGCCCCGGTCTACGGGGACGTCGCCGGCGCGGCCGATCCCGCCGACCCCGGCCGCCTTCTCCTCGGCCCGCTGCACCGCCACGCGGCCGTCGGCTTCCACGTCGATGCCGTCTACTCCGCGCTGTTCGTCCGGCCCGTCCGCGCCGCCGCCACGCTCGTCCGCTTCCTGGACCGCGAGGTCGTCGACACCTACGTCCGCGGTGCCGGCACCGCCCCCCGCTGGCTGGGCGCCGCCGTCCGCCGCGCCCAGACCGGCAACGTGCAGACCTACCTCGGCGCGCTGCTCGCGGGCTCGCTCGTCCTGGCCATCGCCGCCGTCCTCGTCGCTACGGGCACGGGAGCCTGACCGATGCCGCAAACCCCCGGTGCACGCACCCCGCACCCCCAGCCGACACCCCTCGCGGCCGGGCTCGCCGGAGCCGAAACCCTGAGGAGGGCCTGACCCGTGAACCCCACCGCTCTGCAGTACCTCCTCGCGGCGGTCGTCGCCCTCCCCCTTCTGGGCGCGGTCGGCGCCCTGCTGCCGTCCCGCCCGTCGCCCGACCGCCACCCCGGCCGGAAGCGCTTCGCGCTGCCCCTCTCCTCCGGTCTGCGGGGCCGCAACCCCGACCAGGCCGTACTGCGCCATGGCGTGACCCTCACCGGCGTCGTGCTCGCCGCCGCGCTCGCGCTGGCCGTCGGCTTCGACCACGACCATCCGGCCCGTATGCAGGCCACCACCGACATCAGCTGGATCCCGGCGCTCGACATCCGCATCCACCTGGGCGTCGACGGCATCTCGCTCCCCCTTGTCGTCCTGACCGCGCTGCTGACCTTCCTCTGCGCGCTCTACAGCTACTTCCACATGCCGACGGGCCCGTCTCCCAAGGCATTTGTGGCCCTGCTGCTCGTCCTGGAGGCCGGCACCCTCGCCACCTTCGCCGTCCTGGACCTGATGCTCTTCTTCCTCGCCTTCGAGATGGTCCTCATCCCGATGTACTTCCTCATCGCCCGCTGGGGCGGTGCGGGAAAGCAGGCGGCGGCTTGGAAGTTCATCCTCTTCACGCTGCTCGGTTCGGTCGTGATGCTGCTGGGCCTCCTCCTCATCGGCCTGAAATCCGGCACGTTCGACATGGTGGCACTCGCCACTGACAACGGCCCGAAAGCCCAGCTCAGCCACACTGTTCAGGTGCTCGCGGTGCTCGCCGTCGGCATCGGACTGGCCGTCAAATCCCCGATGTGGCCGCTGCACAGCTGGCTGCCGGACGCCCACACCGCCGCGCCCACCGTCGGCTCGGTACTGCTGGCCGGTGTGCTGCTGAAGATGGGCACGTACGGCTTCGTCCGGATCGCGCTGCCCATCACGCCCGAGGGCATGCACACCTTCGCGCCGTACCTCGCCGCGCTGGCCGCCATCGGCATCATCTACGGCTCGCTCGCCTGCCTCGCCCTGGTACGCCAGGGCGCCAAGGGCGACCTCAAGCGCCTGATCGCCTACAGCTCCGTCGGCCACATGGGCTTCGTCCTGCTCGGCATCGCCAGCATGACCCCCACCGGCGTCAACGGCGCGCTGTTCGCCAACATCGCGCACGGCCTGATCACCGGCCTGCTCTTCTTCCTCGTCGGCGCCCTCAAGGACCGCTACGGCACCACCGACCTCGACGCTCTCTCCGGCAGCACCGGCGCCGCCCTGTACGGCAAGGCCCCGCGCTTCGGCGGCCTGCTCGCCTTCGGGGCCGTCGCCTCGCTGGGCATCCCCGGGCTGGCCGGTTTCTGGGGCGAGATGCTCGCGATGTTCGGCGCCTTCCGGCCGGCCGCGGGCCTCAGCCGCCCCGCCTTCCTGACGTTCATGGTGCTGGCCGGCCTCGGCACCCTGCTGACCGCCGCCTATCTGCTGCTCGTCGTCCGCCGCGTCTGTATGGGCGGCACCCCGCACCTCGCACCGATCGCCCCGCTCGGCGCGGCCGACCCGGCCGACCCGGACTCCGGGCCCGCGGCCGAAACGCCCGCACCGGCCCCCGCCATCCCCGACATCGCGCACTACGAGTACGCGGCCTGGACCCCCCTGGCCGTCCTCACCGTCCTCGCCGGACTGTGGCCGGCGGCCCTCCTCGGCCTCACCGACCCGGCCGTCCAGCAGCTCCTCGGAGGCGGTAAGTGATGAGCTCGATCACCTCTTTGGTCCAGTCCGTCGACTGGCTCGCCATCGCACCGCCCACCCTCGCCGCGGCCGTCGCCCTGGCGGTGCTCGTCGCCGACCTCTTCCTCCCGGCGGCCCGCAAGCCGCTGCTGGGCTGGATCTCCATGGCGGGGCTCGTGCTCGCCACGCTCTTTCTGCTGCCGCTCCTGGACGGCGACCGCCGCACCTTCTGCCTCCAGGGCCACCCCGATGCGTGCAGCTACGTGGTCGATCCGTTCACGGTGGTCATCCAGTTCCTGGTGCTCGGCGGGGCGCTGCTGACCGCCCTGCTGTCCATCGACACCATCAAGGACCACGACCTGCCCACCGGCGAGTACTGGTTCCTGCTGCTCTCCTCGGCGTCCGGCGCCGCCCTGCTGCCCGCCTCCAGGGACCTCGCCACCCTCGTCATCGCCCTCGAAGTGGCCTCGCTGCCCGCCTTCGCACTCGTCGGACTGCGGCGCGGCGACCGGCTCTCCTCCGAAGCCGCCCTCAAGTTCTTCCTGTCCTCGGTGGCCGCCACCGCCGTGATGCTGCTCGGCGTGAGCTTCCTGTACGCGGCGACCGGCAATCTGCACCTCTCCCGGGTGGCGCACGCCCTCACCGCCCTCCCCGACCCCCGGCTGGCCACCCTGGCGAGCGCCGGCGTCGCGCTCACCCTGGTCGGCTTCGCCTTCAAGACCGCGGCCGCCCCGTTCCACTTCTGGGTGCCGGACACCTACGTCGGCGCGCCGCTCCCGATCGCCGGATACCTCTCCGTCGTCGGCAAGGCCGTCGGCTTCTCCGGCCTGATCCTCGTCACGGTCCAGGGCTTCCCCTCGTACGCCGACGTCTGGGGCCCGGCGCTGGCCGTCCTGGCCGCGCTCACCATGACCGTCGGCAATGTCGCGGCCCTCCGCCAGGATCCGCGCCGCGCGCACAGCGCCGTCCGCCTGCTCGCCTGGTCGTCGGTCGGCCAGGCCGGCTACCTCCTGGTCCCCATCGCGGCGGCCGGCTACGCCCACGACCCGGCGCACGCCATCGGCTCCACCGTCGCCTACGCCCTGATGTACGCGGCCGTGAACCTCGGCGCGTTCGCCGTCGCCGCCCTGGTGGCCCGTACGCGCCCGGCCAACCGCCTCACCGACTACCGGGGCCTGTACGCCCGGCGCCCCCTGGTAGCGCTCGCCCTCGGCTTCTTCCTCCTCTGCCTCGCCGGTCTGCCGCCGGGCATCATCGGTCTGTTCGCCAAGGTCACGGTCTTCTCCGTGGCCGTCGACGCGGGCCTGGCCTGGCTCGCCGTCGTCATGGCCGTCAATGTCGTGATCGCGCTCTACTACTACCTGCAGTGGACCGCGGTGCTCTTCCGGGGAGCCGAGGAAGCCGAGGAGACCGAGGCAGCCGGCGCTCCCCAGGCCGTGCCCACGGGAGCGCGGCCGCCCCACGCCCGGATCCCGGCCCCCCTCGCCACCGCCATCGCGCTCGCCACCGTCCTCGGCATCGCCCTCTCCGGCGCCCCGCAGCTCGTCCTGCGCTTCGCCTCCGGGGCGCTGCTCTAACAGGTCACCGAGGGGCCCGACGGGCGGCCGCAGGATCCGACGGACCGCCGGGCCCCGTAGGGGACTTGAACACCCAACCGGCCCCATACGGGCCCCAACGGGCACCGTCCCACCCGTATGGCGGCACACCCCTCCGGCCGCACCCCGAGCCCCGCCCGGCGCCGCCACCCGTGCACAAGGGAACCAGCCCCACTCATCTGGCGTTGACCAGTGCGTAAGGGTCCACTGGAGAGTGGAGAACGAAGTACAGGGTTCCCCTGCCGCACCACCTGGAGGGCGTACCGTGCACCGCCGGCACAACGGGCTCAGGACCGCCGTACTCCTCGGGGGACTGTCCGCACTCATCATCGTCATCGGCAGCCTGTTCGGCCGTACGGGCCTGATCATCGCCGTCGTCGTCGCCCTGGGCACCAACGCCTACGCCTACTGGAACAGCGACAAGCTGGCGCTGCGGGCCATGCGGGCGCGCCCCGTCAGCGAGTTCGAGGCGCCACAGCTCTACCGGATGGTCCGTGAGCTCTCCACGGCGGCCCGCCAGCCCATGCCGCGCCTGTACATCTCCCCGACCCAGGCGCCCAACGCCTTCGCCACCGGCCGCAACCCCCGCAACGCCGCGGTCTGCTGCACCGACGGCATCCTCCAGCTCCTCGACGAACGTGAACTGCGCGGCGTCATCGGCCACGAACTCAGCCACGTCTACAACCGCGACATCCTCATCTCCTCCGTCGCGGGCGCGCTGGCCTCCGTCGTGATGTTCCTCGTCAACTTCGCCTGGCTGATTCCCATAGGCCGCTCGGACGACGACGAGGGCCCCGGCATCCTCGGCATGCTCCTGATCATGATCCTCGGCCCCATCGCCGCGTCACTGATCCAGCTGGCCGTCAGCCGCTCCCGCGAGTACCAGGCGGACGCCTCGGGCGCCCAGCTCACGGGCGACCCACTGGCCCTGGCCTCCGCCCTGCGCAAGCTCGAAGCCGGCACCCAACAGCTCCCGCTCCCGCCCGAGCCACGCCTGGAAACCGCCAGCCACATGATGATCGCCAACCCCTTCCGGGCCGGCGAGGGCATGTCCCGGCTGTTCTCCACCCACCCCCCGATGCACGAACGCATCACCCGCCTCGAACAGCTGGCGGGCCACCACCGCCCCTGAAGCCGCCGGGGCCACCGGCATCGGTGGCCGTCCTGCCGAGCCCGTCGCATCATGAGTGCAACGCTTCGCCGGGCCCAGTGCGTCTAGCACGGCAGATACGTTCTTGGCCGTGCCCGTGGAAGGCTGCTGATCATGAAGTTCATCCTCAACGTCCTCTGGCTGGTCCTCAGCGGCCTCTGGCTGGCGATCGGCTATGTCATAGCGGGCATCATCTGCTGCATTCTGATCATCACCATCCCGTTCGGCATCGCGTCCTTCAGGATCGCCGGCTACGCCCTGTGGCCCTTCGGCCGTACGACCGTCCAGCGCCATGACGCCGGCGTCGGCTCGGCGATCGGCAATGTCATCTGGATCATCTTCGCGGGCTGGTGGCTGGCCCTGGGCCACATCATCACCGGCATCGCCCTGTGCGTGACGATCATCGGCATCCCCTTCGGCATCGCCAACTTCAAGATGATCCCGATCTCCCTGATGCCCCTCGGCCGCGACATCGTCCCCACGGATCAGCCCTTCGCGCCGCGCTGACCGCCCGCCCCGTCGGCACGCCCGTCGACGCTCCCGGCCCCTCGGGGGCTCGTACGAGCCGTCAACTCAGGCCCGTACGAGCCCCCGAGGGGCCACATAGCGCCGGAACCCCAGCGGTTCGACCCCCGGCAGGCTCTCGATGAAGGCCATCACCTGCCCACCGCGCTGCAGCTTGGCGCCGACCTCCCGCTCGTGCGACTCCGGATCCGTCCACTCGCTGTAGTTGACGACCTGGGTGCCGTCCTCGCTGATGTGGAAGTGCGAGGCGATCCCGCCCCGGCCCCCCTGCCGCTCGCCGAGCATGTCCAGCAGGCCGTCGACGAGCTCCCGGGCCGCGTCGTGCCCCGTCGTCCGGAAGGCGACGCGTACGACGCAGCCCGGCGTCCTCGGCTCCCCCTGGGGCAGCATGCTGCGGTACAGCCGGAACCGGGTGGGACCGGAATCGCCGACGTCCCCGACGCCCGCCGGCGCCGCCGCGAACCGCTCGCGCGGCCCGGTGTCCTCGGTCCCGACGAACTCCCGGTGCGCCGCATCGCTCGTCCACTGCGCGTAACTGAGCACGCTGCGCCCGTCCGTCCCGGCGAACAGCACCCGCGACAGAAACCCCGCCGGCGGCGGCGTCCGCTCCCAGACGCGGGCGACACCGTCCAGGACGGCCCGCTGCCCCTCGGGGCTGCCCGCGTCCCACTCGCTGATCAGTACGGCGCCGGCGTCCGGCCGCCGGATCTCGGGAAACACATCAACAAGAAACCCGGCACCGGCGTCGGCACCACGGCTGCTCTGCAGGTCGTCATCGGATGAAGTCATGCCGCAACCCTGCGCTCTCAACCGCAGTTGAGGTCAAACGTCCCCGTACAACGCCGGTGGGGCGGCACGCCGAAGCGCACCGCCCCATCCCGTGGCACCCGAAAGCCGGGCTCCTACCGGTAGTTCACGAACTTCCCGCATGATCCTCTGACCTGCGATCTGCACCGGAAGGGCCCGTGACGTGCGAAAACTACGTTCAGTAGTTGCCGCCGTTTTCCGGGCTCTTCCTCGCCCTTGTGCCCTGGGTGTGCCATCGGGGCACGGAGGGCGCGCCCCGGCTTTTCCCGTTCGTGCGGTGAGTACCGCTCGGCAACGCGCCGCCATAGCAATGGCTCCGCCGGATGTCGGGCACGTCCTCACGCGCACAGCAGATGCCCGTGGTCGTGAAGCAAGTCGCGAACTTCGGGCACTTCCTCGAAGTCCTGAAGCCGGCGGAGTACGACACGGGCACGCGAGGCGGTGCGGTCGCTGGTCATGTCCGCGGACACGGACACGACACGTCGGGCTTCCTCCGCTGCCTGCTCGGGTTCGTTGGCGTCGGCGAGGGCGACGGCGAGCCATGACCGGTACAGGGCGACCTCGCGCGCGTGCGTGGCGTCATACCGGGTGAGGACGTCGGTCAACAGCGGGACGGCTCGCAACGGGCGGTGCAGCTCGGTGAAGACCCGGGCATCCATGACTTCCAGCTCTTCCTTGCTCACCCAATAGGCCCAAGCGGGCGCCTCGCTGTCGTCTGCTTCTGTCAGCGCCTCGTGTGCCTGCCCGAGCGCCTGCATGGCGGGTTGTGCCTCCCCAGCGCGTGTGTGAGCCCAAGCGACGCGGTCGAAGAACAGCGCACGTGTCTTGGGCGGGGCGTCGAGCCCAGCCTCGTCAAGTGCGGCGCGGGAAAGGTCAAGACCCGCGTGTTCCTGTCCAGTGTTGCTGAACTGGTAGGCGAGGCTTCCGGCTACGTTTGCGACCAAGGGACCGTTGCCCGCTTGCCGCGCCGCTTCGATCCCGACGCGGTACGCACGTTCAGCCCGCGCGTGCTGCCCGGCATCGCTGGCGATCCAACCGGCGATCTGGGCCAGTTCACCGATCTGGGAGAGAAGCGCGCCGCCGACTGCTTCCGTGTGGGTGCGCTCGCGATACAGCCGCATCGCGGCATTGAGTTCGCGGAACACGGGGGTCATCAGGTCGCCCCCGGCGAGCACGTCGTCAGCGAGCCGAAAGCCGTGCACGCGGGCGGCGAGGCTCGCTACGTCGTTCCGGCCGATGCGGCGACCTGTCCGTGTGCCGAGTGGCGCTAGTGAGTCGGCCGGCGGGATGAGCTCAGCGAGGACTGGGGCGGCCCCAAAAGGTGGTCCGTCCGACTCGCCTCGGGTGTAGCCGGCGGCCCGCTCCAGCTCCCCGAGGGGAACACCCAAGACTTCCGCGATGAACCGGAGCCAGGAATCCGGGATGCGCTCTCCGCGCTCCCATCGGGAGACCTCGTTCCGTGTGAGGGATTGCGTGCCAGAAGCCGCGCAGAGCATCGCAGCGAGCTGCCGCTGACTCTTATGCGCATCCCGTCTCAGGCGTGCCAAGTACGCGCCGAACTGCCGCCGTCGGTCATCACTCACGTGCTGGCCCCCTCTCCTCTCCAGTCTGGCCCCTCGCTGGCCCCCCGTGCGGCTCCTCTCCCAGATCTACCCCAACGGTTCGATGGGGGTTCTGTCATCGACAGACCCCCGCGACGTTGCTGGAGCGGCGAACGTCCGGGGGCGTGGCCACCAACCGGTAGGAGGTTGACGACATGCGCAAACATAGTGCGTGGATCTTCGAATTTCTGTTGCGGCTATTACTGCCCGCGCGGGGACGTCACCGGTCCGCCGGCGCACTGCCCGCAGCGGGCCATGAGGACGCGCCGACGCTCGTACTGCCTCGCGTGACCGCCGGGCGTCGGGGGCTGCTGCGGGGTGAGGACGTTGCCCTGATCCGCCCGTACGCCCTCACACCCGAGGAACGGCAGGAACGGCGGTTGAAGCGCGGACGGCGACGGTCGCTGTGGCTCGCGGTGCACGGGATCGATGCCGGACCGCGCCTGATTCACGGAGTGGAAGTGACGGCCTGATGACCCGCATGGACCGCCCCGTTCACCTGATGGACCCGTTTCCGGCACCGGAGCCCGAGCCGGTTGCCGGGTGCGATGTGTGCGCCGCCCTGGCGCGGCAGCGCGCGGCGGCGCGCGCCATCAGGGACAAGTCGGCGATGGTCGACTGTAACGTCGAGATCCGTCGCCACCCCCACTCGAAGCGGGAGGGCCGATGACGACCGAGGTACGCACGGACGGCCGGTGGGCCATGGACACGTTCCGCGAGCTTCAACTGGTCTTGGCTGATCCGAGGTTGGCGTTCCCGGAGATGTCCTTGAGCGATACGGCCGAGGGCGACATCCGGATCAACCTGGGTCGCGTCGGCATCCGCACGGCCGCGAGACTGGCCCGCGCTCTGAAGGCGGCACGGTCATGAGCGCGGGCGCCTGGTCACGGCTGCACTACCGGGTCGAGGAAGCGTGGAACCGGCACGTCAGGTACCGGGAGCTGTACCGGCAGCTCGATCACATGCGGGCGGACCTCAAGGCACGTACCGCGCGGATGGATGAGCTGACCGAGGAAGACCTGGCGGAGATGCTGCGCGGTCTCACCGAGTGCATCGACGCCGTGCAGGCGGCGGGCAGCGACGTTCCGGACCGGTCGGAGGGCGCGTCCATGACCGACCCGACGGCGGGCGGTGTGCCGCCTGTGACGTAGACCAGGGCGGGGCCGCCGTGGCCACCCAGCGGCCGCCCCGCCCGCTTCAACTCCCCCGACCGGTCAAGCCTTGAGCAGGGACAGGGCGTGTCCCGCGTGAGCCGACGGGCTCAGCTCTCGCCGCGGTCCGTCCCGCGGGGAGTCTCCTAGCTAGGGGGCGATGACGTCCCCGTGGGCGCTGGAGGGCAGCAGGGTGGCCGTGCCGGCGAAGGTGGCGGTGTAGCCGCCGTTGAGGAGGATGAGCGTCAGGGTGAGGGTCTCGTCCAGCTTGGCGGTGCCTTGGGCGTTGGTGGTGGCGGTGCCCAGGACGTTGGTTCCGGTTTTGAAGGTGATGGTCTGGCCGGACACGGGCAGGCCGGTGACCAGGTCTTTCAGCGTGGCGGTCAGGAACGGGAAGTACACGTGCGGCGGGAACAGTTTCGCCAGTGCCGGGGTGGCGGTCAGCGAGGTGGCGTGGACGGGGAGGACGTAGGTGAAGCCGTTCACCAGGCTGGCGCAGCCGCCGTCGGTGGTGACGGTGACGGTCGCCGGGCCGAGCGCGCCGGCGGGGGTGGTGGCGGTGATCTGGGTGCCGGCGGGGTTGACGCTGATGCCGGTGGCGGGGTTGCCGCCGATGGTGACGGCGGCGCCGGTGAGGTTGGTGCCGGTGAGGGTCACCGGAGTTCCGCCGGTGGTGGGCCCCTGGTTGGGGCTGATGCTGGTCAGCGTGGGGAACGGCGGGATGACGCTCACGTCGTTCGAAATCTGGTTGGTGACGTAGATCTTGCCGTTGGGTGCGACCGCGACAGCGAACGGGTGGGTGCCGACGGGGATGGGGGTGCATACGACGGTGTTGGTGGTGGTGTCGATCACCGTCACGTCGTTCGAGAGATTGTTGGCGACGTAGGCCTTGCCGTTGGGGGCGACCGCCACACCGGTCGGTTGGCTGCCGACGGGGATGGGGGCGCCCATGACGGTGTTGGTGGTGGTGTTGATCACCGTCACATTGTTCGAGGAGAAGGCGGCCACATAGGCATTGCCGTTGGGGGCGATCGCCACGCCGAATGGCGTGACGCCGAGGGGGATGCTGGGGACGAGGACGGTGTTGGTGGCGGTGTCGATCACCGTCACGTCCTTGGAAACCACGTTGGTGACGTAGGCGTTGCCGTTGGGGGCGACCGCCACCCCGAACGGGCCGATGCCGACGGGGATGGGGGCGCCCACGACGGTGTCCGTGGCGGTGTCGATCACCGTCACATTGGTGGAGTTCGCGTTGGTGACGTAGGCGTTGCCGTTGGGAGCGATCGCCACCCCGGAAGGGGTGACGCCGACGGGGATGCTGGGGACGAGGACGGTATTGCTGGCGGTGTCGATCACCGTCACGTTGCCCGAGAGACTGTTGGCTACGTAGGCCTTGCCGTTGGGGGCGACCGCCACCCCGATCGGTGAACCGCCGACGGGGATGGGGGCGCCCACGACGGTGTCCGTGGCGGTGTTGATCACCGTCACATTGTCGGACAGGCCGGCGGTCACGTAGGCGTTGCCGTTGGGGGCGACCGCCACCCCGACCGGGTTGGCGCCCACCGGGATCGTCGTCAGTGCCAGAGGCATGATCGGCGCTGCCGTCCGGGCCGCGGGGAGGGCGGTGGCCGAAAGCAGCCCCGGCAGCCCCGGCTGAATGTTCGTACTCATGCTGACCCCTTCAAGTAGGGGCCGCCCTTGGCCGGCCGGGGCGTCGGCACAGGCCTGCAGATCCTCTCCGGGGCGCCACGGCAACAGAACTTGCCGTCAAATGCAGCGAGCTGCCCACCCCGAGGAGGGTATGGGCAGCCCATCGGTTTCGTTCACCCCTGCGATGCCCGCCCCGCAGGCCGGCGAAACACCCACCGCAGTTGCCCTACTAGGACACTCCCCTCACGGATGCCGCGCCCTCACGTGGTGAGGGAAGCAGGTCCCGCCCGGTGCTCCTGTACACCGGGCGGGATCACCAACACCGACGGCCCCGGCTCTCATCCCCCAGAGAGCGGGGGCCGTTCGCATGCACAGGCCCCGGCAGGCATCCGGAACACGGAGCGGAGGCGCACGCATGGCCAGGGCCGCTATGACGCTGCGGTCGGCTGTACTCGAAGGCTCCAACCTGTGACTAGCGCAGCCGCGCTGCTACCAAGAACCCCAACTGCGGCACCGACTACGGCCGCCCATCCTGCATCCATGTGAGGAGTGTGACCCTTCGGTCTGACACATCCTCCAGCAATCTCGTTACACCGCTGCTTAGCAAGGCATATGGCATGGATACGTCTTAGGAGCGTCTCCCGAAACTCCCCAGACTCGTACGGCGGACGAGACGCAACACGCTTGCGGTCCCCAGAGGGGGAGGGAGGGGCGCCCCCCCCGCGTACCCGCTCGGCTGCGCAGCGCCTCGCGCGCGTGGGCATGGATCAAGGACCGGTCGCAGGTGCTCGCACCGTCGGCATTGGCCGTCACGTACGCCTATCTGGTCACGCCGCTCAAGACGGCCGTTCGGGATGGATCATCGCGAGCAGCCCCTGCGACGGTGTGCGGCTGCCACGGCAGCGGGAAGCTGAGGTCACGCCGCTGCATGCGGACGCGGTGCGGGCGCTCATCGACGCGGCAGCGCCGAGGTTCCGCGCCCTGTACCTGCTTGCGGCGTCATCGGGGCTGCGACAGGGGGAGTTGTTCGGGCTTGAGGTTGACTGCGTCGACTTCTTGCGTCGCGAGGTGACGGTGCGCCAGCAGCTCATCGCCCCGGACGACGGCGAGCCCTACCTCGGCGAGCCCAAGACGCACGAGAGCTACCGCACGGTGCCGCTCACCAAAGCGGTGGTCGACGCGCTCGCCGCCCACCTTGAGCAGTTCCCCGCGGACGGCGTGAAGATCGAGGACCGGACCGACCCGCGCAAGCTGCACCACCGCACGGCGAGGCTGCTCTTTCTCAACCAGCGCCGCGAAGTGGGCCGGCGCGGCGCCTGGTCGCAGGTATGGGGGAGGTCCCGACGAATCGCGAACAAGGCACTCGCCGCGACCTACGACAAGGCGCACGCGGCGTGGGTCCGGAACGGCAGGACTGAAGGCAGGGAACCGGCCCGAGTCGAGGTGCCGGACGGTGCCAGCCTGCACGGCATGCGGCACTTCTACGCCTCGCTACTGATCAAGCACCGCGAGAACGTCAAGACGGTGCAGAAGCGGCTCGGCCACGCCAAGCCGTCGATCACGCTCGACACGTACACGCATCTGTGGCCCGATGAAGAGGACACAACGAGGGCCGCCGTCGAGGCCGTCCTCGGCGATGTGCCCCCGTTGTGCCCTGCGAAGTCCGCCTAGCGACGTCCGTGCAGGTCAGGCCGGTAGATCACCGGTAGTTCACGAACTGGATGGCGAAGTCCAGGTCCTTGCCCTTCAGCAGCTGCTGGACCGCCTGCAGATCGTCCCGGCTCTTCGAGCTGACCCGCAGCTCGTCACCCTGCACCTGCGCCTTGACGCCCTTCGGGCCCTCGTCGCGGATGATCTTGGCGACCTTCTTCGCGTTCTCCTGCGAGATCCCCTCCTCGATCGAGGCGATGATCTTGTAATCCTTGCCCGACGCCTGCGGCTCGCCGGCGTCCAGCGCCTTCAGCGAGATCCCGCGCTTGACCAGCTTGGACTGGAAGATGTCGAGCACGGCCTTGGCCCGCTCCTCGGCGTTGGCCCGCATCTCGATCTTCTCGCCCGACCACTCGATCGACGCGCCCACGCCCTTGAAGTCGTAGCGCTGCGAGATCTCCTTGGCGGCCTGGTTGAGGGCGTTGTCGACCTCCTGCCGCTCTACCTTCGAGACGATGTCGAAACTGGAGTCGGCCATGTTGAGTTGGCTCCTCGTACGTAGATCCGTCAGGGGCGCGGCCCATCCCGGACCGCCAGCCAAGCCTAGCCACCCGGCCAAGATCCAGCGCTCCCGAATCGAGTGGCGAACCACCCCCAGCCATCGGGTATGGTTTACGTCGTTGCCACGGAGCGCCGCCCCCAAGCGGGTCTCCCGACAACAAACCCTGGCGGTGTGCCCGAGCGGCCAAAGGGAGCAGACTGTAAATCTGCCGGCTTCGCCTTCCCAGGTTCGAATCCTGGCGCCGCCACAGGTGTGAAGAGGCCCCTGAACTGTAGAAATACGGTTCAGGGGCCTCTTTCGTGTTGCCTGCCCCTCAGCGCGCCGCCACCGCCCGCACCGCATCCCCCACCGGCACATCCCCGCTGATCAGTTCCAGCGTCCGGCCGATGGTGCCCGGCTCGTCGAGCAGCTCCACCAGGACGGCCGCCACATCGTCGCGGGGCACCGGGCCGCGACCGGTCGCATCGGCCAGGGTCACCAGGCCCGTTCCGGGGTCGTCCGTCAGCCGGCCCGGGCGCAGGATCGTCCAGTCCAGGCCGGTGCGGGCCCGTACGTCCTCGTCCGCGGCGCCCTTCGCCCGCAGATACGCCGCGAAGACCGGGTCGGTGCCCCCGGGGGGCTCGCGGTCCGCTCCCATGGAGGAGACGACGAGGAAGCGCCGTACGCCCGCCGCCTCGGCCGCGTCCGCGAAGAGCGCCGCCGCGCCGCGGTCCACCGTGTCCTTGCGTTCGATGCCGCTGCCCGGCCCCGCGCCCGCCGCGAAGACGGCCGCGTCGGCGCCCTCCGTGTGCCGGGCGACGTCCTCCACCGACGCCGACTCCAGGTCGCAGACCACCGGCTCGGCGCCCGCGGCCAGCAGATCGCCGGCCTGTTCCGGCCGGCGGATGATGCCCGCGACCTCGTCCCCGCGCTTGGCGAGCAACCGCTCCAGCCGCAGCGCGATCCGACCATGTCCACCTGCGATGACAATGCGCATGATCCCGACCGTACGCCGAAGGGACCCGGCGGGTCGCGGGACCGGCCGGGCGAGGGACGCCCTGTCGCCGCCGCGGCCCAGGACACGCCCGGGGCGGGCCCGTCCTAGCGCTGCGACTGCCGCGGCAGTTCCAGCGCGACCTCCGCCGCCGAATCGCAGTACTCGCGCACCGCGCTGGTGCGGGCGACCACCCGCCCCCGGTGGATCACGATCCGGCTGTAGGCGAGCGAGAGCACCCCGGCGATCCGCTCGCCGCGCACGGCCAGCAGCTCCGCGGGGAAGCCCGCCTCGACGCGTACCTCCGGCAGGCCCAGCGTCGCCCGGGCCGCCGAGCTCACCGTCTCGTACGCCGCCTCCGGTGTGGCCTCGCCCAGGGACGCCAGGAGGTACGCGGCCTCCAACGGGTCGCCGCGCCCCACCGGGTTCGCCACGTCCCGCAGCGCCCCGCTGCCGGCCGCCACCCGCACCCCGGCCGCCCGCAGCAGCCGTACGGGAGCCGGCCGCGACACCCGGGAGCCGTACCGCTCCAGGCCCGTGCAGTCGCCCTGCGGCAGACAGACGACGGCGACATCGGCGGCCGCCAGCTGCTCGGCGACCCGTGCCGCCACGCTGCGCGGCATCCGGGCCATCCCGGCGCACGGCCCGAGGGCGACGCCCGGCCGCAGCCCGCCGGACATCGCCGCGAACCGCGCCAGCCGCGCCGGATCGTCACCGTCGGTGTGCAGATCCACCGGGCAGCCGTGCTCGCCGGCCAGCTCCAGCACCGTCTCGACGTACCCGGCCGGATCGGGATCCAGATCCGGGCAGCCGCCGATGACCGAGGCGCCCATCTTCATCGCGTCCCGCAGCATCGCCAGCCCGTCCGCACCGGCCACCCCGGTCAGCACCCGCGGCACCGCGACCGCCGCCAGGTCGGCCAGCCCGCGCAGCGACCTGCGGGCCTGCAGCACCGCCTCCAGCGAGCGCAGCCCTTGTACGTCGCCGATCCTGACGTGGCTGCGGGAGGCGGTGGCGCCGTGCCCCAGTTGCAGCAGCGCGGCCTCGGTCGTCCGCCGCTGGACGTCCTCGGGGGAGCCGGAGGCGGGGCCGTCGGAGTCCGCCGTCAGAGCGGTGTCGCAGTGCGCATGCGGCTCGGCGGGGGCGGGGAGCAGGAGATAGCCGGCGAGGTCGACGCGGGCGCCCTGCGGGGCGAGGCTGCCGGCCGTCCCCACGGCCTCGATGCGTCCGCCGCCGAGCCGTACGTCCACGGTGCGGCCGTCGGCCAGCCGGGCGCCGCACAGGACCAGCGCGCCGCTGTCCGACCGGGTGTACCGGCCGGTGCCGCCGGGCTTTTTCGGCTGCGGCTGCGGCTGCGGCGAACTGCTGTCGGACATCGCGCTCCTCGAAGGCACGGCGTGCAAGATCACGCAGCGGTGGTCCGAGCGTAGGGGGCTGCCGGGAGAGCTTCGCGCAGGCGCGAAATAGTCGTACCGGTGTGGTGCGCGGGGCCGTTGGGGCGCGGCCCGGATACGGATTTCACGTTTGGCGGCGGGCCGTGTAATGTCTTCATCGCTCGCCCCAATAGCTCAGTCGGCAGAGCGTCTCCATGGTAAGGAGAAGGTCTACGGTTCGATTCCGTATTGGGGCTCTGATGTGTGAGGTTCCCGCCTTCGGGCGGGGTCCCCTCGCATCACAGCGGTGTAGCTCAGTCGGTAGAGCAAGCGGCTCATAATCGCTGTGTCACCGGTTCAAGTCCGGTCACCGCTACTGACAGTAGCCGATTGTGGGGTCGGTCCTTCGATCGGCTACTCTTTTCTGCGTTCATCCGTCCATAAGTCCGTCCAAGGAGCACTCACGTGGCTGCCACCGACGTCCGCCCGAAGATCACGCTGGCCTGCGTGGAGTGCAAGGAGCGGAACTACATCACCAAGAAGAACCGGCGTAACGACCCGGACCGTCTTGAGATGAAGAAGCACTGCCCTCGTTGCAACTCGCACACCGCGCACCGCGAAACGCGATAACACAGGCTCGTCCGTGAGGCCGTCCCCTTTCTGGGGGGCGGCCTCACGGCGTTATCACCATCAGTACACGGAGGTTGCGAGCCCATGGCGCTCGACCAGTCTTTTGTCGGACGCACGTACCCGCCCACCGACCCCTACGAGGTCGGCCGGGAAAAGATCCGCGAATTCGCCGAGGCCATCGGTGACACCAACCCGGCTTACACGGACGCCGAAGCGGCCAAGGCGCTCGGTCACTCCGATGTGATCGCGCCGCCGACTTTTGTGTTCGCGATCACTTTCAAGGCCGCCGGGCAGGTCATCGAGGACCCGCAACTGGGCCTGGATTACAGCCGGGTGGTGCACGGCGACCAGAAGTTCGCCTACACCCGGCCGGTGCGCGCCGGCGACCGGCTGAGCGTCACCTCCACCATCGAGGCGGTCAAAACCATGGCCGGCAACGACATCATCGATATCCGTGGCGAGGTGCACGACGACGCGGGCGAACACGTCGTGACCGCCTTCACCAAGCTGGTGTCCCGTCGCGCCGAGGAGGCCTGAGATGACCGCGAAGATCTCTTACGACGAGGTCGAGGTCGGCACCGAACTCCCGGCGCAGACCTTCCCCGTGAGCCGCGCCACACTCGTCCAGTACGCGGGCGCCTCCGGCGACTTCAACCCGATCCACTGGAACGAGAAGTTCGCCAAGGAGGTCGGACTGCCGGACGTCATCGCCCACGGCATGTTCACCATGGCCTCGGCGATCCGTGTGGTCACCGACTGGGCCGGCGACCCGGGCGCGGTCGCCGAGTACGGCGTGCGCTTCACCAAGCCCGTCGTGGTCCCCAACGACGAGACCGGCGCGCTGATCGAGGTCAGTGCCAAGGTCGCGGCCAAGCTGGACGACGACGACCGTACGGTCCGGGTCGACCTCGTCGCGATGAGCGCAGGCCAGAAGGTGCTGGGCATGTCCCGCGCCGTGGTCCGCCTGGCCTGAACCGGTACGGCGGGGCGGCCGGCCGAGGACTGTCGGACCGCCCCCGTACCCTTGGGCGCGTGCAGGAACTCCATGACGCCCCCCTCGCCCCGCTGACCACCTTCCGCCTCGGAGGCCCGGCGACCCGCCTCGTCACGGCCACCACGGACGACGAGGTGATCGCCGCCGTCCGCGCCGCCGACGACGCCGGGACCCCGCTGCTGATCATCGGCGGCGGCAGCAATCTCGTCATCGGCGACAAGGGCTTCGAGGGCACGGCTCTGCGCATCGCCACCCGCGGTTTCGCACTTGAGGGCACGACCCTCACGCTCGCCGCGGGCGAGAACTGGTCCGACGCGGTCGCCCGTACGGTCGAGGCCGGACTTGCCGGCATCGAGTGCCTGGCCGGTATCCCCGGCTCGGCGGGCGCCACCCCGATCCAGAACGTGGGCGCGTACGGCCAGGAGGTCTCCACCACGATCACCGAGGTCATCGCCTACGACCGCCGGGCCGGCGAGACCGTCACGATCCCGGGTGAGGAGTGCGGCTTCTCCTACCGCCACAGCCGTTTCAAGCAGCACCCCGACCGGTTCGTGGTGCTGCGGGTGCGCTTCGCCCTGGAGGACGCCGGTGGCCTCTCCGCGCCCCTGAAGTATCCCGAGACGGCCCGCGCCCTCGGCGTCGAGGCCGGCGACCGGGTCCCGGCCGCCATCGCCAGGGAGACCGTCCTGGCCCTGCGCGCCGGCAAGGGCATGGTGCTGGACGACGCGGACCACGACACCTGGTCGGCCGGCTCCTTCTTCACCAACCCGATCCTCACCGAGGCCGAGCACGCCGCCTTCCTGCGCCGCGTCCAGGACCGCCTCGGCACCGACGTCGCACCACCCGCGTTCCCGGCCGGCGACGGCCTGGTGAAGACCTCCGCGGCCTGGCTCATCGACCGGGCCGGCTTCACGAAGGGCTACGGCGCGGGCCCGGCCCGTATCTCCACCAAGCACACCCTCGCGCTCACCAACCGCGGCGCGGCCACCACCGAGGATCTGCTCGCACTCGCCCGCGAGGTCCGCGACGGCGTACGGGAAGCCTTCGGCGTCACGCTCGTCAACGAACCCGTGACGGTCGGCGTCAGCCTCTAGGGACACGCCCTGGAGGGCTCCTGGCAGGCGCTACGCCGCCAGCCAGGCGTCGATCTCCGTCAGCAGCCGCTGCTGCTCGTCCTGCGGGGCGCGGGAGCCGCGGACCGACTGCCGGGCCAGTTCCGCCAGTTCGGTGTCGGTGAAGCCGTGCACGGTGCGGGCGATCTCGTACTGCGCGGCCAGTCGCGCACCGAACAGCAGCGGGTCGTCCGCGCCCAGCGCCATCGGCACGCCCGCCTCGAAGAGCGTCCGCAGCGGCACATCCTCCGGCTTCTCGTAGACGCCCAGCGCCACATTCGACGTCGGGCACACCTCGCAGGTCACCCCGCGCGAGGCCAGCCGGCGCAGCAGCGTGGGATCCTCCGCCGCCCGTACGCCGTGCCCCACGCGGCCGGCATGCAGATCGTCCAGGCAGTCCCGCACGCTGGCCGGCCCTGACAGCTCACCGCCGTGCGGCGCCGCCAGCAGACCGCCTTCCCGGGCGATGGCGAAGGCACGGTCGAAGTCCCGGGCGAAACCCCGGCGTTCGTCGTTGGACAGCCCGAAGCCGACCACGCCCCGGTCGGCGTAGCGCACCGCCAGCCGTGCCAGCGTCCGGGCGTCCAGCGGGTGCTTCATACGGTTCGCGGCGACCAGGACGCGGATGCCCAGGCCGGTGTCGCGGGAGGCACGGTCGACCGCGTCCAGAATGATCTCCAGAGCCGGGATCAGACCGCCCAGCCGCGGTGCGTACGAGGTCGGGTCGACCTGGATCTCCAGCCAGCGCGACCCGTCGCGGACGTCCTCCTCGGCGGCCTCGCGCACCAGCCGCTGGATGTCCTCGGGACTGCGCAGACACGACCGTGCGATGTCGTACAGCCGCTGGAAGCGGAACCAGCCGCGCTCGTCCGTGGCTCTCAGCTGGGGCGGCTCACCGCTCCGGAGCGCCTCCGGCAGATGGACGCCGTGCTTGTCGGCAAGATCCAGCAGTGTCGTGGCCCGCATCGAACCGGTGAAATGCAGGTGCAGGTGGGCCTTCGGCAATCGGCGCAGGTCTCGGATGGCGGCTCCGCCGCGGGCACGAGTGCTCTCCATCCCAAGATCTTGCCGCATCCACCCGGTGCGCCGGTAGGGCCTTTCCCGAAGGGGTGTCCGGGAGAACGCGCGAACGGGCCCCGGAACATCGGGGCCCGTTCGCAATCGGTCGGTGGCTGGTGTCCTACTTGGCCTCGGCCAGCAGCTTCTGGAGCCGGGACACGCCCTCGACCAGGTCCTCGTCGCCCAGCGCGTACGAAAGCCGCAGGTAGCCGGGGGTGCCGAAGGCCTCGCCCGGGACGACGGCGACCTCCGCCTCCTCCAGGATCAGCTCGGCCAGCTCGACGCTGGTCTGCGGGCGCTTGCCGCGGATCTCCTTGCCCAGGAGCTCCTTCACCGACGGGTACGCGTAGAACGCGCCCTCCGGCTCCGGGCACAGCACACCGTCGATCTCGTTGAGCATCCGCACGATGGTCTTACGGCGCCGGTCGAAGGAGACCTTCATCTCCTCGACGGCCGTGAGGTCGCCGGAGACCGCCGCGATGGCCGCGGCCTGCGCGACGTTGGAGACGTTGGACGTGGCGTGCGACTGGAGGTTCGCGGCCGCCTTGATGACGTCCTTGGGGCCGATCGCCCAGCCCACCCGCCAGCCGGTCATCGCGTACGTCTTCGCCACGCCGTTGACGACGATGCACTTGTCACGCAGCTCGGGCACGACCACCGGCAGTGACGAGAACTCGGCGTCGCCGTAGACCAGGTGCTCGTAGATCTCGTCGGTGAGCACCCACAGGCCGTGCTCGGCGGCCCAGCGGCCGACCGCCTCGACCTGCTCGCGGGTGTAGACCGCGCCGGTCGGGTTCGACGGTGAGACGAACAGCAGCACCTTGGTGCGGTCCGTACGGGCCGCCTCCAGCTGCTCGACGCTCACGCGGTAGCCGGTGGTCTCGTCCGCGATCACATCGACCGGTACGCCGCCGGCGAGCCGGATCGACTCGGGGTAGGTGGTCCAGTACGGCGCCGGGACGATGACCTCGTCACCCGGGTCGAGGATGGCTGCGAACGCCTCGTAAATGGCCTGCTTGCCGCCGTTCGTCACCAGGACGTTCGCGGCCTCGATCTCGTAGCCGGAGTCGCGCAGCGTCTTCGCGACGATCGCGGTCTTCAGCTCGGGGAGGCCGCCGGCCGGGGTGTAGCGGTGGTACTTCGGGTTGCGGCAGGCCTCGATCGCCGCCTCGACGATGTAGTCGGGCGTGGGGAAGTCGGGCTCACCGGCGCCGAAGCCGATCACCGGGCGTCCGGCGGCCTTGAGGGCCTTCGCCTTGGCATCGACGGCGAGGGTCGCGGACTCGGAGATCGAACCGACGCGGGCCGAGACCCGGCGGTCGGTGGGGGACGTTGCGGAAGGGGTAGCAGCGCTCATACATGCATCGTTGCAGACCCCTCAGGAGCCCGGCACAGGGGTTTGCGGGCACCACCCGGAAGGATCCTGTTCGACGCCCGGCTCTGAACCACGTACACTCGCTGACCGTTGGCTCCCAACAGGTCGCCGCGCCGCACGCACTTAGTGCAGTCGGTCGCATGCGGTAGGTTGGGGGAACCACAAAGGGTCGTAGCTCAATTGGTAGAGCACTGGTCTCCAAAACCAGCGGTTGGGGGTTCAAGTCCCTCCGGCCCTGCTACACGCACTCTCCACCACAGTGCGTGCACGCGTACGTATGAAATGCACCGCCGTGCGGCTCAACCGGGCGCGGCACGGCCACGACCCGGATTCAGGTGAGGACGAGTGACGGACGCCCTGGGCTCCATCGACATGCCTGAGCGCGGTCATTCCGAGGACGAAACCGCGGAGTCCCAGAAGAAGCCCCGTCGCGGCGGCAAGCGCGGCAAGAAGGGCCCCTTCGCGCGTCTCGCGCTCTTCTACCGCCAGGTCGTGGCGGAGCTCCGCAAAGTCGTCTGGCCCTCGCGTAGCCAGCTGTCGACGTACACCAGTGTGGTGATCGTCTTCGTTGTCATCATCATCGGTCTCGTAACCGTGATTGACTTGGGAATCAACCGAGTCGTCGGGTACGTCTTCGGCTGATCCCGCGGAGGGCGCCTCAGCGGGCGCCCATTTCGCATGTTCAACCCCTTGAAGCCAGGAAGAAGCAGCCACCGTGTCTGACCCGAACCTGAACGACGCCGACTCCGCCGAGACGGCAGCGGCCGACGTTGACGCGGCTGCCTCGGCCGAGGTCGAGGGCGACGCTGCATCCATTGACGAAGAGGGCGTGCGCGACATCGTCGAGAACGCCGACGATGTCGACGAGCTCGACGCCGAGGACGCCGCCGCCGGTGAACCCGCCGAAGAGGCCGCGGTGCACGTCGAAGAGGAGGCCGAGGCCACTGCCGAGGCCGACGAGGACGAGGAGCAGGAGCCGGTCGACCCGGTGACCGCCCTCCGCGACGAGCTGCGTGGTCTCCCCGGCGAGTGGTACGTCATCCACACCTACGCGGGTTACGAGAACCGCGTGAAGACCAACCTTGAGCAGCGCGCCGTCTCGCTGAACGTCGAGGACTTCATCTTCCAGGCCGAGGTGCCGCAGGAAGAGGTCGCCCAGATCAAGAACGGCGAGCGCAAGACCATCCGCCAGAACAAGCTCCCGGGCTATGTGCTGGTGCGTATGGACCTGACGAACGAGTCCTGGGGCGTCGTCCGTAACACCCCGGGTGTCACCGGCTTCGTCGGTAACGCCTACGACCCGTACCCGCTGACGCTCGACGAGATCGTCAAGATGCTCGCCCCGGAGGCCGAGGAGAAGGCCGCCAAGGAGGCCGCCGCGGCCGAGGGCAGGCCGGCGCCGTCCCGCAAGGTCGAGGTCCAGGTGCTGGACTTCGAGGTGGGCGACTCCGTCACCGTCACCGACGGTCCGTTCGCGACACTGCAGGCCACGATCAACGAGATCAACGCCGACTCGAAGAAGGTCAAGGGCCTCGTCGAGATCTTCGGCCGCGAGACCCCGGTCGAGCTCAGCTTCGACCAGATCCAGAAGAACTAGGTTCTTCCGGACCACCAGCCACCGACCAGGTCAGACGGGCTCCCAGAGCTAGTCTGACCTGCTCGGTTTTTGGCCGCGCGACTATACCCGTTATCGTTGTGCGGTATGCCTCCATCCGGATGACCGGATTGCGGGGCGAAACACCTCTCACTAGGACCCGGAGAGAGCATGCCTCCCAAGAAGAAGAAGGTCACGGGGCTTATCAAGCTCCAGATCAGCGCCGGCGCCGCAAACCCGGCCCCGCCGGTCGGCCCCGCGCTGGGCCAGCACGGCGTCAACATCATGGAGTTCTGCAAGGCCTACAACGCCGCGACCGAGTCGCAGCGTGGCATGGTCGTGCCGGTGGAGATCACGGTCTACGAAGACCGTTCCTTCACCTTCGTCACCAAGACTCCGCCGGCCGCGAAGCTCATCCTGAAGGCCGCGGGCGTGGAGAAGGGCTCCGGCGAGCCGCACAAGACCAAGGTCGCCAAGATCACTGAGGCGCAGGTCCGCGAGATCGCCACCACCAAGATGCCCGACCTGAACGCCAACGACCTGGACGCCGCGTCGAAGATCATCGCCGGCACCGCCCGTTCCATGGGCATCACGGTCGAGGGCTGATCTCAGCCCCTCAGGCACCACGTGGCAGGACCAGGCGCTGGTCCGCACCACGACTCCATCCCACTGCATCAGGAGCAGAAGTGAAGCGCAGCAAGACTCTTCGCAACGCGGACGCGAAGATCGACCGGGAGCGTCTGTACGCCCCGCTCGAGGCCGTCCGTCTCGCCAAGGACACCTCCTCGGCCAAGTTCGACGCGACTGTTGAGGTCGCCATGCGTCTGGGCGTCGACCCGCGCAAGGCCGACCAGATGGTCCGCGGCACCGTGAACCTCCCGCACGGCACCGGTAAGACCGCCCGGGTCCTGGTCTTCGCGACCGGTGACCGTGCTGCGGCCGCGGAAGCCGCCGGCGCCGACATCGTCGGCTCGGACGAACTGATCGACGAGGTCTCCAAGGGCCGTCTGGACTTCGACGCCGTCGTCGCCACCCCGGACCTCATGGGCAAGGTCGGCCGCCTCGGCCGCGTGCTCGGTCCCCGTGGTCTGATGCCGAACCCGAAGACCGGCACCGTCACCCCCGATGTCGCCAAGGCTGTCACCGAGATCAAGGGTGGCAAGATCGAGTTCCGCGTGGACAAGCACGCGAACCTCCACTTCATCATCGGCAAGGTCTCCTTCGACGAGACCAAGCTGGTGGAGAACTACGCCGCGGCGCTCGAGGAGATCAACCGCCTCAAGCCGTCCGCCGCCAAGGGCCGCTACATCAAGAAGGCCACCATCACCACCACGATGGGCCCCGGCATCCCGCTGGACTCCAACCGCACCCGCAACCTCCTCGTCGAGGACGAGGCCGTCTGATCTCCCTGATCGACGCCTCGTAGCGTGTAACTGCCGTCAGGCCCCGTTCTCCCGCAAGGAGAACGGGGCCTGACGCGTTCCGTGTCGGCGGCCTGCACTACAGTCACCCCCGAGGTCCATAAAGGAGAACTAAAGGGGGAGCCTCAAGTGCGTAGCACGCGAATAGCCGCCGTCGTGGCGGGAGTTGTCATGATGGCCGGTGTCACCGCCTGTAACGGCACCAAGAGCGACAACGGCGCCGGCAGCGGCGGTGGCTCGGAGGAGAAGCAGTCTCCGCTGCAGGTGGCGCTGGCCTCGCTGAAGACCGCCGCGGAGCAGACGGACGGCAAGAAGTCCGCGAAGGTCGACGGCACGGTCAAGAACGGCCCCGCCACCCAGACGCTCAAGGGCGCGATGGACTGGTCGCAGGGCATGCAGATGAACGTCGACATCACCCAGTCCGGCGGGCAGTCCCCGGTGGCCGGCAAGCCCATGAAGGCGCTGTACACCCCCACGGCGATGTTCTTGAACATGGGCGCGGCCGGTCTGCCCATGGGCGGTAAGAACTGGGTGAAGTACGACTACGACGCCCTGGCGAAGAAGATGGGCCCGGCGGGCGCGCTGCTCAAGGACCAGATGCAGAACAACAACCCGAACCGCGCGATGCAGCTGCTGATCGCCTCGGGCAAGGTCAAGGAAGCCGGCAAGGAGGACGTCCGCGGCGTCCAGGCGACCCACTACACCGGCACCCTCTCGGTGGCCGAGCTGACCCGCATGCAGTCCAAGAGCCTCAGCGAGGCGGACCTGACCGCCCTCCAGAAGCAGATGGAGGCGGCCGGCACGAAGACCGAGACCATCGATCTGTGGATCGGCTCGGACAACCTGCTGGTCAAGAAGCGCGAGCGGACCGACAGCGCGCGCGCCCCGTACGACTCCACGGTGTACTACTCGGACTACGGCACCAAGGTCTCGGTCGAGGTGCCGCCGGCCGGCGAGACCGTGGACTTCGACAAGATCGGCCAGTAGCGACACGCTGCTGGCAGCAGCAAACTCTTGCAGTGAACGGCGGGCAGGGGGCGCAGCCGGCGCCCTCTGTCGGCCGATTTGCCTGACGCAGGCCTCTCCCGTACCGTATCCGAGAAGCCAAAGACCGCTGGTTGTCTCTGCGCGTCCGTCTCTCGGGCGTGTGGTGGCCGAAGGATCCGCTAGCTGCGGACGGCCTGCGCAGGTGAATGAGGTTGAACTCCCGGATTCCATCCGGTTGAGTCACGCCCCGTGCGCCTGCGCCGGGGCGTTTGTTTTGCCCAGCCCCTTCTGCGCGGTCCTCATCACCCGGAAGGAGGCCGAGGCTCATGGCGACGTCTGAAAAGAACGCAGCAGTTGCTGAGATCACGGAGAAGCTCCGCGACTCCAACGCAGCTGTTGTGACGTCTTACATCGGACTGACTGTGGCGCAGCTCAAGGAGCTGCGTCGTTCTCTCGGCGAGAACGCTCAGTACCGTGTGGTGAAGAACACGCTGACCAAGATCGCGGCCCAGGAGGCCGGGATCTCCGTGCTGGACGAGCACCTCAGTGGCTCGACGGCCGTCGCCTTCGTTACCGGTGACCCGGTCGAGGCGGCGAAGGGTCTTCGTGACTTCGCCAAGGAGAACCCCGCTCTCGTCATCAAGGGCGGTGTCCTTGACGGCAAGGGCCTGTCCGCCGACGAGATCAAGAAGCTTGCGGACCTCGAGTCCCGCGAGGTTCTGCTCGCCAAGCTGGCGGGCGCCATGAAGGGCAAGCAGTCCCAGGCTGCCGCGCTCTTCCAGGCGCTTCCCTCGAAGTTCGTCCGCACCGCGGAGGCGCTTCGTGCCAAGCAGGCCGAGCAGGGCGGTGCCGAGTAATTCGGCTCGCACATTGACCGCCGCCTGAGGCGACGGTCACGCGGGCCAAACGTACGCCCGCCGACATGTACATCCCGGCACCAGCCGATTTAGTGGAAGGATCGCCCATCATGGCGAAGCTCAGCCAGGAAGACCTGCTCGCGCAGTTCGAAGAGATGACCCTCATCGAGCTCTCCGAGTTCGTGAAGGCGTTCGAGGACAAGTTCGACGTCACCGCCGCCGCCCCGGCCGCCGTCGTCGCCGCCGGTGTCCCCGGTGCCCCGGCCGCCGAGGCCGAGGAGCAGGACGAGTTCGACGTCATCCTCACCGGCGCCGGCGACAAGAAGATCCAGGTCATCAAGGTCGTGCGTGAGCTGACCTCCCTGGGCCTGAAGGAGGCCAAGGACCTCGTCGACGGCACCCCGAAGGCTGTCGTCGAGAAGGTCGACAAGGCCGCCGCGGAGAAGGCCGCCGAGGCCCTCAAGGGCGCCGGCGCCTCCGTCGAGGTCAAGTGACCCCACTGAGTCTCTGACTCGTGTCCTGAGCGCCTGAGGCGTAACGGACGACAGCGAAGGGCGATCACCCATGCGGGTGGTCGCCCTTCGGCGTGCTCGCCACGGCTGCATTGCCCCGGGCCGGAGTGCGAGTATGGTGATCATCGTTGCCCGGACGTGCCCCCATGTGACGATCTCCCTGAGGTGGGGGGCCTTGACGAACCGGACGCGGCGCGCAATTCTCGGGACGCGACGCAGAAGCGATCCAGGGTTCGAGGCATGGATCGCCGACGAAGAGGGAAGCATCGGTGTGCGCCACTGGCGCAGGGCTTTCGGCAGGCGCAGGGCATTGGGCGTAGAGAAGAACAACGAGGGGCTCCTCCGGCGTGGAGGGCTTGACCTCCCGGAGGGAGAAGATCGGTATCACGGTGCTGAACCGGTCTCCGGAAACTCGCTCTGGACATCAGTGTGCCAAGTGGCTACACTGACCCTTTGCGCTGCCTGTTAGCTGCTCCCTGCCCGTCACCAGGGGCATATCCGAGCCCGAGCATAGCTGGATGATCCGCCCTGACCTGGGCTTTCCCTCAGTCTGCTCGATTCGGGACCGGTACGCGCGTAGTGAGTCCGAGCCCTCGGAAGGACCCCCTCTTGGCCGCCTCGCGCAACGCCTCGACTGCCAATACGAACAACGGCGACAGCACCGCCCCGCTGCGCATCTCTTTTGCGAAGATCAAGGAGCCCCTCGGGGTTCCGAACCTCCTTGCGCTGCAGACCGAAAGCTTCGACTGGCTGCTCGGCAATGCCGCATGGAAGGGTCGCGTCGAGGCTGCGCTGGAGAGTGGGCAGGAAGTCCCCACCAAGTCCGGTCTCGAAGAGATCTTCGAAGAGATCTCCCCGATCGAAGACTTCTCCGGGTCGATGTCGCTGACGTTCCGCGACCACCGCTTCGAGCCCCCGAAGAACTCCATCGACGAGTGCAAGGAGCGCGACTTCACGTACGCGGCTCCGCTCTTCGTCACCGCCGAGTTCACCAACAACGAGACCGGCGAGATCAAGTCCCAGACGGTCTTCATGGGCGACTTCCCGCTCATGACCAACAAGGGCACCTTCTGCATCAACGGCACCGAGCGTGTCGTCGTCTCGCAGCTGGTCCGCTCGCCGGGCGTCTACTTCGACAGCTCCATCGACAAGACGTCCGACAAGGACATCTTCTCCGCCAAGATCATCCCGTCCCGGGGTGCCTGGCTGGAGATGGAGATCGACAAGCGCGACATGGTCGGTGTGCGCATCGACCGTAAGCGCAAGCAGTCCGTGACCGTCCTGCTCAAGGCTCTCGGTTGGACCACCGAGCAGATCCTCGAGGAGTTCGGCGAGTACGAGTCGATGCGCGCCACCCTGGAGAAGGACCACACCCAGGGCCAGGACGACGCACTGCTCGACATCTACCGCAAGCTGCGTCCGGGCGAGCCGCCGACCCGCGAGGCCGCGCAGACGCTGCTCGAGAACCTCTACTTCAACCCGAAGCGCTACGACCTCGCGAAGGTCGGCCGCTACAAGGTCAACAAGAAGCTCGGTGGCGACGAGCCGCTCGACGCCGGTGTGCTGACCACCGACGACGTCATCGCGACGATCAAGTACCTGGTCAAGCTGCACGCGGGCGAGACCGAGACGATCGGCGAGTCCGGCCGGTCGATCGTCGTCGAGACCGACGACATCGACCACTTCGGCAACCGTCGTCTGCGCAACGTCGGCGAGCTCATCCAGAACCAGGTCCGTACGGGTCTGGCTCGTATGGAGCGCGTCGTGCGTGAGCGCATGACCACCCAGGACGTCGAGGCGATCACGCCGCAGACCCTGATCAACATCCGGCCGGTCGTCGCCTCCATCAAGGAGTTCTTCGGCACCAGCCAGCTGTCCCAGTTCATGGACCAGACCAACCCGCTGTCGGGTCTGACCCACAAGCGTCGTCTGTCGGCGCTGGGCCCGGGTGGTCTCTCCCGTGAGCGGGCCGGCCTGGACGTCCGTGACGTGCACCCCTCTCACTACGGCCGTATGTGCCCGATTGAGACCCCTGAAGGTCCCAACATCGGTCTGATCGGTTCGCTGGCCTCCTACGGTCGCGTCAACGTCTTCGGCTTCATCGAGACGCCGTACCGCAAGGTCGTCGACGGCCAGGTCACCGAGGAGGTGGACTACCTCACCGCTGATGAGGAGGACCGCTTCCTGATCGCCCAGGCCAACGCGAAGCTCTCCGACGACATGCGGTTCGCCGAGCAGCGTGTGCTGGTCCGCCGTCGTGGCGGCGAGGTCGACCTGGTCCCCGCCGACGAGGTCGACTTCATGGACGTCTCGCCGCGCCAGATGGTGTCGGCCGCGACCGCCATGATCCCGTTCCTCGAGCACGACGACGCCAACCGTGCGCTCATGGGATCGAACATGATGCGCCAGGCCGTTCCGCTGATCAAGGCGGAGTCCCCGCTGGTCGGCACCGGCATGGAGTACCGCTGTGCGGTCGACGCCGGTGACGTCATCAAGGCGGAGAAGGACGGTGTGGTCCAGGAGGTCTCCGCGGACTACATCACCGTCGCCAACGACGACGGCACGTACACCACGTACCGCGTCGCCAAGTTCACCCGCTCCAACCAGGGCACCTCCTTCAACCAGAAGGTCGTCGTGGACGAGGGCGCGCGGGTCATCGAGGGCCAGGTCCTCGCCGACGGTCCGTCCACGGACGAAGGCGAGATGGCGCTCGGCAAGAACCTGCTCGTGGCGTTCATGCCGTGGGAGGGTCACAACTACGAGGACGCGATCATCCTGTCGCAGCGCCTCGTGCAGGACGACGTCCTCTCCTCGATCCACATCGAGGAGCACGAGGTCGACGCCCGTGACACCAAGCTCGGCCCCGAGGAGATCACCCGGGACATCCCGAACGTCTCCGAGGAGGTCCTGTCCGACCTCGACGAGCGCGGCATCATCCGTATCGGCGCCGAGGTCGTCGCCGGCGACATCCTCGTCGGCAAGGTCACGCCCAAGGGTGAGACCGAGCTGACCCCCGAGGAGCGCCTGCTCCGCGCGATCTTCGGTGAGAAGGCGCGCGAGGTGCGCGACACCTCGCTGAAGGTGCCGCACGGTGAGATCGGCAAGGTCATCGGCGTCCGCGTCTTCGACCGTGAAGAGGGCGACGAGCTGCCCCCGGGCGTGAACCAGCTGGTCCGCGTCTACGTCGCTCAGAAGCGCAAGATCACCGACGGTGACAAGCTCGCCGGCCGTCACGGCAACAAGGGCGTCATCTCGAAGATCCTGCCGGTCGAGGACATGCCGTTCCTGGAGGACGGCACCCCGGTCGACATCATCCTCAACCCGCTGGGTGTCCCGTCCCGAATGAACCCGGGACAGGTGCTGGAGATCCACCTCGGCTGGCTCGCCAGCCAGGGCTGGAAGGTCGAGGGCGTCGAGGAGGAGTGGAAGAAGCGTCTCCACGCCATCGGCGCCGACGAGGTCGCCGCCGGTTCCAACGTCGCCACCCCGGTGTTCGACGGTGCGCGCGAGGACGAGATCTCCGGTCTCTTCGAGTCGACGATCCCGAACCGCGACGGCGAGCGCATGGTCAAGGGCTCCGGCAAGGCGCGGCTGTTCGACGGCCGCTCCGGTGAGCCGTTCCCGGACCCGATCTCGATCGGGTACATGTACATCCTCAAGCTGCACCACCTGGTCGACGACAAGCTGCACGCGCGTTCGACCGGTCCGTACTCGATGATCACCCAGCAGCCGCTGGGTGGTAAGGCTCAGTTCGGTGGCCAGCGATTCGGCGAGATGGAGGTGTGGGCGCTGGAGGCTTACGGCGCCGCATACGCCCTCCAGGAGCTGCTGACCATCAAGTCCGACGACGTGACCGGCCGCGTGAAGGTCTACGAGGCCATCGTCAAGGGCGAGAACATCCCCGAGCCCGGCATTCCCGAGTCCTTCAAGGTGCTCATCAAGGAAATGCAGTCCCTGTGCCTCAACGTGGAGGTGCTGTCCTCGGACGGCATGTCCATCGAGATGCGCGACACCGACGAGGACGTCTTCCGCGCTGCGGAGGAGCTCGGCATCGACCTGTCCCGGCGCGAGCCGAGCAGCGTCGAAGAGGTCTGACGGGAGTCCGGTCCGGGGGCTCAGCGATGAGCTGAGTCCCCCGGCCGGCCCCAGGACCCCCGTTTCAGACCCCAAGACTTACAACCCTGAGAGGGATTGACGCATAGTGCTCGACGTCAACTTCTTCGATGAGCTCCGGATCGGTCTGGCTACCGCTGACGACATCCGTCAGTGGAGCCACGGCGAGGTCAAGAAGCCTGAGACCATCAACTACCGCACGCTCAAGCCCGAAAAGGACGGACTCTTCTGCGAGAAGATCTTCGGTCCGACCCGGGACTGGGAGTGCTACTGCGGTAAGTACAAGCGTGTCCGCTTCAAGGGCATCATCTGCGAGCGCTGCGGCGTCGAGGTCACTCGCGCCAAGGTGCGACGTGAGCGGATGGGCCACATCGAGCTGGCCGCTCCCGTTACCCACATCTGGTACTTCAAGGGTGTGCCGAGCCGGCTGGGCTACCTGCTGGACCTCGCGCCCAAGGACCTCGAGAAGGTCATCTACTTCGCCGCCTACATGATCACGTGGGTGGACGAGGAGCGCCGTACGCGCGACCTGCCCTCGCTGGAGGCGCATGTCTCCGTCGAGCGTCAGCAGATCGAGCAGCGCCGCGACTCCGACCTGGAGGCCCGTGCCAAGAAGCTCGAGACCGACCTGGCCGAGCTGGAGGCCGAGGGCGCCAAGGCCGATGTGCGCCGCAAGGTGCGCGAGGGTGCCGAGCGTGAGATGAAGCAGCTGCGCGACCGTGCGCAGCGCGAGATCGACCGTCTCGACGAGGTCTGGAACCGCTTCAAGAACCTCAAGGTCCAGGACCTGGAGGGCGACGAGCTGCTCTACCGCGAGCTGCGTGACCGCTTCGGCACGTACTTCGACGGCTCCATGGGTGCCGCTGCCCTGCAGAAGCGCCTGGAGACCTTCGACCTCGAGGAGGAGGCCGAGCGCCTCCGCGAGATCATCCGTACCGGCAAGGGCCAGAAGAAGACCCGTGCGCTCAAGCGCCTCAAGGTCGTCTCCGCCTTCCTGCAGACCCGCAACAGCCCCAAGGGCATGGTGCTGGACTGCATCCCGGTGATCCCGCCGGACCTGCGTCCGATGGTGCAGCTGGACGGTGGCCGCTTCGCGACCTCCGACCTGAACGACCTGTACCGCCGTGTGATCAACCGCAACAACCGCCTCAAGCGTCTCCTTGACCTCGGTGCCCCCGAGATCATCGTGAACAACGAGAAGCGGATGCTGCAGGAGGCCGTCGACGCGCTGTTCGACAACGGCCGCCGCGGTCGCCCGGTCACCGGTCCCGGTAACCGTCCGCTGAAGTCCCTCAGCGACATGCTGAAGGGTAAGCAGGGCCGGTTCCGTCAGAACCTGCTCGGTAAGCGAGTCGACTACTCGGCGCGTTCCGTCATCGTCGTCGGCCCGCAGCTCAAGCTGCACCAGTGTGGTCTGCCCAAGGCCATGGCGCTGGAGCTCTTCAAGCCGTTCGTGATGAAGCGCCTGGTGGACCTGAACCACGCGCAGAACATCAAGTCGGCCAAGCGCATGGTCGAGCGCGGCCGCACGGTCGTCTACGACGTGCTCGAAGAGGTCATCGCCGAGCACCCGGTGCTGCTGAACCGTGCGCCCACGCTGCACCGTCTGGGCATCCAGGCCTTCGAGCCGCAGCTGGTCGAGGGCAAGGCCATTCAGATTCACCCGCTCGTCTGCACCGCGTTCAACGCGGACTTCGACGGTGACCAGATGGCCGTCCACCTCCCGCTGTCCGCGGAGGCCCAGGCCGAGGCCCGCATCCTGATGCTGTCCTCGAACAACATCCTCAAGCCGGCCGACGGCCGTCCGGTCACCATGCCGACCCAGGACATGGTGCTCGGCCTCTTCTTCCTCACCACGGATGAAGAGGAGCGCAAGGTCATCGGCGAGGGCCGGGCGTTCGGCTCGACCGCCGAGGCGATCATGGCGTTCGACGCCAAGGAGCTCTCGCTCCAGGCGAAGGTCGACATCCGCTTCCCGATCGGCACCGTCCCGCCGCGTGGCTGGACCCCGCCGGTTCCGGAGGAGGGCGAGCCCGAGTGGCAGCAGGGTGACAGCTTCCGGCTGCGTACGACCCTGGGCCGCGCGCTCTTCAACGAGCTGCTGCCCGAGGACTACCCGTTCGTCGACTACTCGGTGGGCAAGAAGCAGCTCTCCGCGATCGTCAACGACCTGGCGGAGCGCTACCCGAAGGTCATCGTGGCGGCGACGCTCGACAACCTGAAGGCGGCCGGCTTCCACTGGGCGACCCGTTCCGGCGTCACCGTCGCCGTCTCGGACATCGTCGTGCCGGAGGCCAAGAAGGCCATCGTCGCGGGCTACGAGGCCCAGGACGAGAAGGTCCAGAAGCAGTACGAGCGCGGTCTGATCACCAAGGACGAGCGCACTCAGGAACTGATCAACATCTGGACCAAGGCGACCAATGAGGTCGCCGAGGCGATGAACGCGAACTTCCCCAAGACGAACCCCATCTTCATGATGGTTGACTCGGGTGCCCGAGGAAACATGATGCAGATGCGGCAGATCGCCGGTATGCGTGGTCTGGTGTCGAACGCGAAGAACGAGACCATCCCGCGTCCCATCAAGGCGTCGTTCCGCGAGGGTCTGTCCGTGCTGGAGTACTTCATCTCCACGCACGGTGCCCGTAAGGGTCTGGCGGACACCGCCCTTCGTACCGCCGACTCCGGTTACCTCACCCGTCGTCTGGTCGACGTCTCCCAGGACGTCATCATTCGCGAGGAGGACTGCGGCACGGAGCGTGGCCTCAAGCTGCGGATCGCCTCGAAGGGTGCGGACGGCATCCTGCGCAAGGCGGACGACGTCGAGTCCAGCGTCTACGCACGCATGCTGGCCGAGGACGTCGTCGTGGACGGCAAGGTTGTCGCGCCGGCCAACGTCGACCTCGGTGACGTGCTCATCGACGCGCTGGTCAACGCGGGCGTCGAGGAGGTCAAGACCCGCTCGGTCCTGACCTGTGAGTCCGCGGTCGGCACCTGTGCCTTCTGCTACGGCCGCTCGCTGGCCACCGGCAAGCTGGTCGACATCGGTGAGGCGGTCGGCATCATCGCCGCCCAGTCCATCGGTGAGCCCGGTACCCAGCTGACGATGCGTACCTTCCACACCGGTGGTGTGGCCGGTGACGACATCACCCTGGGTCTGCCGCGTGTCGTCGAGCTCTTCGAGGCCCGTACGCCCAAGGGTGTCGCCCCGATCTCGGAGGCGGCCGGCCGCGTCCGGATCGAGGAGACCGAGAAGACCAAGAAGCTCGTCGTCACCCCGGACGACGGCAGCGACGAGACCGCTTACGGCGTCTCCAAGCGTGCCCGTCTCCTGGTGGGCGAGGGCGACCACGTCACGGTCGGCCAGCCGCTGACCGTGGGTGCCGTCAACCCGCACGACGTGCTGCGGATCCTCGGCCAGCGTGCCGTCCAGGTCCACCTGGTCGGCGAGGTCCAGAAGGTCTACAACAGCCAGGGCGTGGCGATCCACGACAAGCACATCGAGATCATCATCCGGCAGATGCTGCGCCGTGTGACGATCATCGAGTCCGGCGACGCGGAGCTGCTGCCGGGCGAGCTGGTGGAGCGCACGAAGTTCGAGGGTGAGAACCGTCGGGTCGTGGCGGAGGGTGGCCACCCGGCCTCCGGCCGTCCGCAGCTGATGGGTATCACCAAGGCTTCGCTGGCCACCGAGTCCTGGCTGTCGGCGGCGTCCTTCCAGGAGACGACCCGGGTTCTGACCGACGCGGCGATCAACGCCAAGTCGGACTCCCTGATCGGCCTCAAGGAGAACGTCATCATCGGTAAGCTCATCCCGGCCGGTACGGGCCTGTCCCGCTACCGCAACATCCGGGTCGAGCCCACCGAGGAGGCCAAGGCCGCGATGTACTCGGCCGTCGGTTACGACGACATCGACTACTCGCCCTTCGGCACCGGCTCCGGCCAGGCGGTCCCGCTGGAGGACTACGACTACGGTCCGTACAACCAGTAATCCTGGACGTACGACAGCGAGACGTACGACAGCAACAGGGCGGTCATCCCACACGGGATGGCCGCCCTGCGGCGTTGTGGCACACACCGCGGGCCCGTTCAGTTGTGTTGGGGGGCCGTGCGGGGGAACTTGTCTCCCCATTGCTGCGTCTGTGATGAGAAGATGGGGAGAACTGTCGAGCGGGGGGAGGTTCGCGAAGTGGCATTCCAGCCGTGGCAGGGTGGGCAGCCTGCTCAGCCGCAGAATCAGGTGCCTGCCATGCGTGCCTCGCACGCCGATCGTGAGCGGGCGGTCGATGTGCTCAAGGCGGGTTTCGCCGAGGGGCGGCTGCAGCAGCCGGAGTACGAGCAGCGGATCGGGCGTGCCTACAAGGCGCAGACCCATGCCGAGCTGCAGATGCTGGTCGCGGATCTTCCGCAGGGGCCGGTGCCGCAGGCGCAGTTCATTCCGCAGCGGCCGGTGCAGGCGACGTTCATGCCGATGCCCATGCAGATGCCGATGCCGGTGCATACGAACAGCTCGGCGACGGGTTCGCTGGTCTGCGGGATCATGACCCCGGTGACCTGGGGGCTGACGGCGATTCCGGCGGTGATTCTCGGCCACAAGGCACGCGCCGAGATCCGCAGGTCCGGGGAGCGTGGGGACGGCCAGGCGATCACGGGGCTGGTGCTGGGCTGGCTGGCGATCGGCGGCTGGGCGCTGTTCCTCCTGGTGTTCATCCTTTCGGCCGCGGTCAATCTCTGAGCGCGGCCTCCGGCCGGCCCAGGGGATTGCGCGCCGCGCCGGCGGTTGCCGTGCCGGTGGCCGAGGTGTGTTGCACGGGCGTTGCGCCTTCTTCCGTACGGCCGTAGATCGCACTACGGTGGCCGCAACGCCGTGAGGAGTCCGGCGTGTCCTTCGCGTGTGCATTTGTTTTGACCGCAGCCAATGCGGTAGGTACGCTCTGACCTTGTGCCTGGGGTGTCCCTGGGCTGCCGTGCGCGCAATCCGTCCCAGCTCTGGCCGGGGAGGTCATCAGCACGGGAGCCGGGTTTTGACACCGCAATCTGCCGCCTCACTCGTTCCAGCGAGGGATCGGACTGCAGCATTCGACACACCCGACCGCGTGGGTCGGGGATGTTCCAGGTTAGCTTTACCGAGACTGGCACACAGAAACCGGAGAAACGGTGCCTACGATCCAGCAGCTGGTCCGCAAGGGCCGGCAGGACAAGGTCGAGAAGAACAAGACGCCCGCGCTCGAGGGTTCCCCCCAGCGCCGTGGCGTCTGCACGCGTGTTTTCACGACCACCCCGAAGAAGCCGAACTCGGCCCTGCGTAAGGTCGCGCGTGTGCGTCTGACCAGCGGGATCGAGGTCACCGCTTACATTCCGGGTGAGGGCCACAACCTGCAGGAGCACTCGATCGTGCTCGTGCGTGGCGGCCGTGTGAAGGACCTGCCGGGTGTTCGGTACAAGATCATCCGCGGCTCCCTCGACACGCAGGGCGTCAAGAACCGTAAGCAGGCTCGCAGCCGCTACGGCGCCAAGAAGGAGAAGTAAGAATGCCTCGTAAGGGCCCCGCCCCGAAGCGCCCGGTCATCATCGACCCGGTCTACGGTTCTCCTCTGGTGACCTCCCTCATCAACAAGGTTCTGCTGAACGGCAAGCGCTCCACCGCCGAGCGCATCGTTTACGGCGCCATGGAGGGTCTGCGCGAGAAGACCGGTAACGACCCGGTCATCACGCTCAAGCGCGCGCTCGAGAACATCAAGCCGACCCTTGAGGTCAAGTCCCGCCGCGTCGGTGGCGCGACCTACCAGGTCCCGGTCGAGGTCAAGCCCGGCCGCGCCGCGACCCTCTCGCTCCGCTGGCTCGTGGGCTACTCCCGCGCCCGCCGCGAGAAGACCATGACCGAGCGCCTCATGAACGAACTGCTCGACGCCTCCAACGGCCTCGGCGCTTCGGTCAAGAAGCGTGAGGACACGCACAAGATGGCCGAGTCCAACAAGGCCTTCGCGCACTACCGCTGGTAGTCGCAACCCACATCGAGACCGAGAGAAGATTGAGCCACTATGGCCACCACTTCGCTTGACCTGGCCAAGGTCCGCAATATCGGGATCATGGCCCACATCGACGCGGGCAAGACGACCACCACCGAGCGGATCCTGTTCTACACCGGTGTGTCTTACAAGATCGGTGAGGTCCACGACGGCGCTGCCACGATGGACTGGATGGAGCAGGAGCAGGAGCGCGGCATCACGATCACGTCTGCCGCGACGACCTGCCACTGGCCGCTGGAAGACGTCGACCACACCATCAACATCATCGACACCCCGGGCCACGTCGACTTCACCGTCGAGGTGGAGCGTTCGCTGCGCGTGCTCGACGGTGCGGTGACGGTGTTCGACGGCGTTGCCGGTGTCGAGCCCCAGTCCGAGACCGTTTGGCGTCAGGCGGACCGCTACGGCGTGCCGCGTATCTGCTTCGTCAACAAGCTTGACCGTACGGGTGCCGAGTTCCACCGCTGCGTCGACATGATCACGGACCGCCTCGGCGCGACCCCGATCGTCATGCAGCTGCCCATCGGCACCGAGATGGACTTCAAGGGCGTCGTCGACCTCGTGAAGATGAAGGCCCTGGTGTGGTCCGCCGAGGCCGCCAAGGGCGAGATGTACGACGTCGTCGACATCCCCGACACGCACATCGAGGCTGCCGACGAGTGGCGCGGCAAGCTGCTCGAGGTCGTCGCCGAGAACGACGAAGAGATCATGGAGCTGTACCTGGAGGGCGAGGAGCCCACCGAGGAGCAGCTGTACGCGGCGATCCGCCGTATCACGATCGCTTCCGGCAAGGCCGACGTCACCACCGTCACCCCGGTGTTCTGCGGTACCGCGTTCAAGAACAAGGGTGTTCAGCCCCTGCTCGACGCGGTCGTGCGCTACCTCCCCTCCCCGTTGGACGTCGAGGCCATTGAGGGCCACGCGGTCAACGACCCGGAGCAGGTCGTCAAGCGCAAGCCGTCCGTGGACGAGCCGCTGGCCGCCCTTGCGTTCAAGATTGCGAGCGACCCCCACCTGGGCAAGCTCACCTTCATCCGGGTGTACTCGGGCCGCCTTGAGGCCGGCTCGCAGGTGCAGAACTCGGTGAAGGGCAAGAAGGAGCGCATCGGCAAGATCTACCGGATGCACGCGAACAAGCGTGAGGAGATCGAGTCGGTGGGTGCCGGTGACATCGTCGCCGTCATGGGTCTGAAGCAGACCACCACCGGTGAGACCCTCTGTGACTCCGCCAACCAGGTCATCCTGGAGTCGATGGAGTTCCCGGCCCCGGTCATCCAGGTCGCCATTGAGCCCAAGTCCAAGGGCGACCAGGAGAAGCTGGGTGTCGCCATCCAGCGTCTCGCCGAAGAGGACCCCTCGTTCCAGGTTCACACCGACGAGGAGACCGGCCAGACCATCATCGCGGGTATGGGCGAGCTGCACCTCGACGTGCTGGTCGACCGTATGAAGCGTGAGTTCCGGGTCGAGGCCAACGTCGGCAAGCCGCAGGTCGCCTACCGCGAGACCCTGCGCAAGGCTGTCGACCGTCTCGACTACACGCACAAGAAGCAGACTGGTGGTTCCGGCCAGTTCGCGAAGGTGCAGATCGCGATCGCGCCTCTCGAGGGCGACGGGTACGAGTTCGAGAACAAGGTCACCGGTGGCCGTATCCCGCGGGAGTACATCCCGTCCGTGGACGCGGGCTGCCAGGAGGCCATGGAGTTCGGTGTTCTCGCCGGCTACCCGCTGACCGGTGTCAAGGTCACGCTTCTCGACGGTGCGTTCCACGAGGTCGACTCGTCGGAAATGGCCTTCAAGATCGCCGGTTCGATGGCCTTCAAGGAGGCCGCCCGCAAGGCCTCCCCGGCCCTGCTCGAGCCGATGATGAAGGTCGAGGTCACCACGCCCGAGGACTACATGGGCGATGTGATCGGCGACATCAACTCCCGCCGTGGTCAGATCCAGTCCATGGAGGACCGCAGCGGCGCCAAGCTCGTCACGGGCCTGGTCCCCCTGTCGGAGATGTTCGGCTACGTCGGAGACCTCCGCAGCAAGACGTCGGGTCGCGCAAGCTACTCGATGCAGTTCGACTCCTACGCCGAGGTTCCCCGGAACGTCGCCGAGGAGATCATCGCGAAGGCCAAGGGCGAATAGGTCCGTCTCCCGAGAGTCGGAACACGCTTTAGGCTTGACACCGTCTGCCGGGGTAATCCCCGCAATCCGTGAGGAATGCCCCGGCAGCCGGCATCCCAGCAAAGATCACCTGGCGCCGATGAGTAAGGCGTACAGAACCACTTCAGGAGGAACCAGTGGCGAAGGCGAAGTTCGAGCGGACTAAGCCGCACGTCAACATCGGCACCATCGGTCACATTGACCACGGTAAGACGACCCTCACGGCCGCCATTACCAAGGTGCTGCACGACGCGTACCCGGACCTGAACGAGGCCTCGGCCTTCGACCAGATCGACAAGGCTCCTGAGGAGCGCCAGCGCGGTATCACCATCTCCATCGCGCACGTCGAGTACCAGACCGAGTCGCGTCACTACGCGCACGTCGACTGCCCCGGTCACGCGGACTACATCAAGAACATGATCACGGGTGCGGCGCAGATGGACGGCGCCATCCTCGTGGTTGCCGCCACCGACGGCCCGATGCCGCAGACCAAGGAGCACGTGCTCCTGGCCCGCCAGGTCGGCGTTCCCTACATCGTTGTCGCCCTGAACAAGGCCGACATGGTGGACGACGAGGAGATCCTGGAGCTCGTCGAGCTCGAGGTCCGTGAGCTCCTCTCCGAGTACGAGTTCCCGGGCGACGACGTTCCGGTCGTCAAGGTCTCGGCGCTCAAGGCGCTCGAGGGCGACAAGGAGTGGGGCCAGTCGGTCCTGAACCTGATGGCCGCCGTCGACGAGTCGATCCCGCAGCCCGAGCGTGACGTCGACAAGCCGTTCCTGATGCCGATCGAGGACGTCTTCACGATCACCGGCCGTGGCACCGTTGTCACCGGTCGTATCGAGCGTGGTGTCCTCAAGGTCAACGAGACCGTCGACATCATCGGCATCAAGACCGAGAAGACCACCACCACGGTCACCGGCATCGAGATGTTCCGCAAGCTGCTCGACGAGGGCCAGGCCGGTGAGAACGTCGGTCTGCTCCTCCGTGGCATCAAGCGCGAGGACGTCGAGCGCGGCCAGGTCATCATCAAGCCGGGCTCGGTCACGCCGCACACCTCGTTCGAGGCCCAGGCGTACATCCTGTCGAAGGACGAGGGTGGCCGTCACACCCCGTTCTTCAACAACTACCGCCCGCAGTTCTACTTCCGTACCACGGACGTGACCGGCGTTGTGACCCTCCCCGAGGGCACCGAGATGGTCATGCCGGGCGACAACACCGAGATGACGGTCGAGCTGATCCAGCCGGTCGCCATGGAGGAGGGCCTGAAGTTCGCCATCCGTGAGGGTGGCCGGACCGTCGGCGCCGGCCAGGTCACCAAGATCAACAAGTAATTGTTGATCGGGGAGACCCGGTAAAGCTCCCGGTCTTCGCGTCGGGAGTCCGGGGGGAGAGCCCCCGGGAATGAACAGCAGGGAGCCCCGTCCGCCATCAGGTGGGCGGGGCTCCTTGACAGTTGGGCTCCGATTGGCCTTACGCGTCCTACGTGTGGCACACTGTCCAGGTTGCTCGGTTGAGTGCCGATGCTGCGCGCCTCCCGCCGGGAGGACTGGAAGCGAGTCCCAGGTATTCGTCGTCCCTTCTCAGGGCCGGAAATACGGGAATCTTCCGGGAAGCGTCAGCGGGGTGCCTCTGCCAGGCGCCCGGTGGGTGTTCTTCCCCCACTATCTCCTTCTTGAAGGATCTCCCTTGCGGAGATTTACGGGAAGGGGTGCGACACGCCCGACCGCGTGGGTCGGAGAAGAGCGGCGCTTCCGACGAAGCGCAGCGCACCGGGTCCCAGAGCGTTACGAGAGACAGGACTACGAAGTAGCCATGGCGGGACAGAAGATCCGCATCCGGCTCAAGGCCTACGACCACGAGGTCATCGACTCTTCGGCGAAGAAGATCGTCGAGACGGTGACCCGTACTGGTGCGTCGGTCGCGGGCCCGGTGCCGCTGCCCACTGAGAAGAACGTGTACTGCGTCATCAAGTCGCCGCACAAGTACAAGGACTCGCGCGAGCACTTCGAGATGCGCACGCACAAGCGCTTGATCGACATCCTCGACCCGACGCCCAAGACCGTTGACTCGCTGATGCGCCTGGACCTTCCGGCCGGCGTTGACATCGAGATCAAGCTCTGAGAGGCGCGGAACAGATGGCTAAGCAGATCAAGGGCATCCTGGGCGAGAAGCTCGGCATGACCCAGGTCTGGGACGAGAACAACCGTGTCGTCCCGGTGACCGTGGTGAAGGCCGGCCCCTGCGTCGTTACCCAGGTGCGCACCAATGACCAGGACGGTTACGACTCCGTCCAGATCGCCTTCGGCGAGATCGACCCGCGCAAGGTGAACAAGCCCCTCAAGGGCCACTTCGCGAAGGCCGACGTCACCCCCCGTCGTCACCTCGTCGAGGTCCGTACCACCGACGCCGGTGAGTACACCCTCGGCCAGGAGCTGACCGCTGAGACCTTCGAGTCCGGCGTCAAGGTGGACGTGACCGGCAAGAGCAAGGGCAAGGGCTTCGCCGGCGTCATGAAGCGTCACGGCTTCCATGGCGGCAAGGCGTCCCACGGTGCCCACCGTGTGCACCGTAAGCCTGGCTCCATCGGTGGCTGCGCCACCCCGGGCCGCGTGTTCAAGGGCATGCGGATGGCCGGCCGTATGGGCAATGAGCGGGTCACCACCCAGAACCTGACCGTCCACGCCGTTGACGCGGAGAAGGGTCTGCTGCTCATCAAGGGCGCAGTTCCTGGTCCGAACGGCGGCCTCGTCCTGGTCCGTACCGCGGCCAAGGGGGCCTGAGGTAACCGATGAGCACCATTGACATCCTTTCGCCGGCAGGCGACAAGGCCGGGACCGTCGAGCTCCCCACGGAGATCTTCGACGCCAAGGTCAGCGTTCCGCTGATCCACCAGGTCGTTGTCGCACAGCTGGCCGCTGCCCGTCAGGGCACGCACAAGACCAAGACTCGCGGCGAGGTCCGCGGCGGTGGCAAGAAGCCTTACCGCCAGAAGGGCACCGGCCGCGCGCGCCAGGGTTCGACCCGTGCGCCGCAGTTCGCCGGCGGTGGCGTCGTCCACGGCCCCGTGCCGCGTGACTACTCGCAGCGGACCCCGAAGAAGATGAAGGTTGCCGCCCTGCGCGGTGCCCTCACCGACCGGGCCCGCAACAGCCGCATCCACGTCGTTTCCGGCGTGGTCGAGGGCGACATCTCCACCAAGGCCGCCAAGGCTCTCCTCGGCAAGGTCAGCGAGCGCAAGAACGTGCTCCTGGTCGTCGAGCGCAGCGACGAGGCCGCGTGGCTGTCCGCCCGCAACCTGCCCCAGGTTCACCTCCTGGAGCCGGGCCAGCTGAACACGTACGACGTGCTCGTCTCCGACGACGTGGTCTTCACCAAGGCCGCTTTCGAGTCCTTCGTGTCTGGCCCCAAGGCCGCTGAGACCGAAGGGAGCGACGCCTGATGACTGAGGCCGTCGTCACCAGCAAGACCTTCTCGGACCCGCGCGACATTCTCGTCAAGCCGGTTGTCTCGGAGAAGAGCTACGCCCTGCTGGACGAGAACAAGTACACGTTCATCGTCGCACCGGGCTCGAACAAGACCCAGATCAAGCAGGCCGTCGAGGCGGTCTTCTCGGTCAAGGTCACCGGGGTCAACACGATCAACCGGCAGGGTAAGCGCAAGCGCACCAAGACCGGTTTCGGCAAGCGCTCGAACACCAAGCGCGCCATCGTGACCCTCGCCGAGGGCGACCGTATCGACATCTTCGGCGGCCCGGTCTCCTAACGGAGTCCGAGTCGTCCGGAATCGGACGAGGACTGAGAAATGGGTATCCGCAAGTACAAGCCGACGACCCCGGGCCGTCGTGGCTCCAGCGTCGCCGACTTTGTCGAGATCACGCGGTCCACGCCGGAGAAGTCGCTGGTCCGCCCGCTGCACAGCAAGGGCGGCCGTAACAACGCCGGTCGTGTGACCGTTCGCCACCAGGGCGGTGGCCACAAGCGCGCCTACCGCGTGATCGACTTCCGTCGTCACGACAAGGACGGCGTGCCGGCCAAGGTCGCGCACATCGAGTACGACCCGAACCGCACCGCGCGCATCGCGCTGCTGCACTACGCAGACGGCGAGAAGCGCTACATCATCGCGCCCCGTGGCCTGAGCCAGGGTGACCGGATTGAGAACGGCCCTGGCGCCGACATCAAGCCGGGCAACAACCTGCCGCTGCGTCACATCCCCGTGGGTACGACGATCCACGCGATCGAGCTGCGTCCGGGCGGCGGTGCGAAGTTCGCCCGCTCGGCCGGTGCCTCCGTGCAGCTGCTGGCGAGGGAGGGCTCGATGGCCCACCTTCGTATGCCGTCCGGTGAGATCCGCCTGGTCGACGTCCGCTGCCGCGCCACTGTTGGCGAGGTCGGCAACGCCGAGCAGTCGAACATCAACTGGGGTAAGGCCGGCCGTATGCGCTGGAAGGGCGTCCGCCCGACCGTGCGTGGTGTCGTGATGAACCCGGTTGACCACCCGCACGGTGGTGGTGAGGGCAAGACCTCCGGTGGTCGCCACCCGGTCTCGCCCTGGGGCCAGAAGGAGGGTCGTACTCGCTCGCCGAAGAAGGCCAGCAACAAGTACATCGTCCGCCGCCGCAAGACGAACAAGAAGCGCTAGGAGCGGGTTTAGATGCCGCGCAGTCTCAAGAAGGGGCCCTTCGTCGACGACCACCTTTCCAAGAAGGTGGATGTTCAGAACGAAGCCGGCACCAAGAACGTCATCAAGACCTGGTCCCGCCGCTCCATGATCGTCCCGGCCATGCTCGGCCACACGATCGCGGTGCACGACGGCCGCAAGCACGTCCCGGTGTTCGTCACCGAGTCGATGGTCGGCCACAAGCTCGGCGAGTTTGCGCCGACCCGCACCTTCCGTGGCCACGAGAAGGACGACCGCAAGTCGCGTCGTCGCTGATCGACCGGAGTGCGAAGACTATGACTGACACCGAAGGGACAACCATGGAAGCCAGGGCCCAGGCGCGGTACATCCGCGTCACGCCCATGAAGGCCCGCCGCGTGGTGGACCTTATCCGTGGCATGAATGCCACGGAGGCTCAGGCGGTCCTGCGTTTCGCCCCGCAGGCCGCGAGCGTGCCGGTGGGCAAGGTGCTGGACAGCGCCATTGCCAACGCCGCGCACAACTACGACCACACCGACGCCGGCAGCCTCGTCATCACTGAGGCATACGTCGACGAAGGCCCGACCCTGAAGCGGTTCCGTCCGCGTGCCCAGGGCCGCGCCTACCGGATCCGCAAGCGGACCAGCCACATCACCGTGGTCGTCAGCAGCAAGGAAGGAACCCGGTAATGGGCCAGAAGGTTAACCCGCACGGGTTCCGGCTCGGCATCACCACCGACTTCAAGTCGCGTTGGTACGCCGACAAGCTGTACAAGGACTACGTCAAGGAAGACGTCGCCATTCGTCGCATGATGACGAAGGGCATGGAGCGCGCCGGTATCTCGAAGGTTGAGATCGAGCGCACCCGTGAGCGCGTCCGCGTTGACATCCACACCGCTCGTCCGGGCATCGTCATCGGTCGCCGCGGCGCCGAGGCGGACCGCATCCGCGGCGAGCTGGAGAAGCTGACCGGCAAGCAGGTCCAGCTGAACATCCTCGAGGTCAAGAACCCCGAGACCGATGCTCAGCTGGTGGCCCAGGCCGTTGCCGAGCAGCTCTCGTCCCGCGTCTCCTTCCGTCGCGCCATGCGTAAGAGCATGCAGTCGACGATGAAGGCCGGCGCCAAGGGCATCAAGATCCAGTGCGGCGGTCGTCTCGGCGGCGCCGAGATGTCCCGCTCGGAGTTCTACCGCGAGGGCCGTGTGCCCCTGCACACGCTCCGTGCGAACGTCGACTACGGCTTCTTCGAGGCCAAGACCACCTTCGGCCGTATCGGTGTGAAGGTCTGGATCTACAAGGGCGACGTCAAGAACATCGCCGAGGTTCGCGCCGAGAACGCTGCCGCCCGTGCGGGTAACCGCCCGGCTCGTGGTGGCGGCAACGACCGCCCGCGTCGCGGTGGCGAGCGCGGTGGCCGCGGCGGCCGCAAGCCGCAGCAGCAGAGCGCCGCTGCCGAGGCCCCCAAGGCCGAGGCCGCTGCCGCTGCTCCGGCGGAGACCCCCGGAACGGAGGCCTGACCGACATGCTGATCCCTCGCAGGGTCAAGCACCGCAAGCAGCACCACCCGAAGCGCAGCGGTATGGCCAAGGGTGGCACCGAGCTGGCCTTCGGTGAGTACGGAATCCAGGCCGTCACTCCGGCCTACGTGACGAACCGTCAGATCGAGTCCGCTCGTATCGCGATGACCCGTCACATCAAGCGTGGCGGCAAGGTCTGGATCAACATCTACCCGGACCGCCCGCTCACGAAGAAGCCGGCCGAAACCCGCATGGGTTCCGGTAAGGGTTCTCCGGAGTGGTGGGTCGCGAACGTCAAGCCCGGTCGGGTGATGTTCGAGCTGTCCTTCCCGAACGAGAAGGTTGCTAAGGAGGCGCTGACCCGCGCCGCCCACAAGCTTCCGATGAAGTGCCGCATCGTTCGGCGCGAGGCAGGTGAATCGTGATGTCGGCCGTTACCAAGGCGTCCGAGCTGCGCGAGCTGAACGACGAGGACCTCGTCGCCAAGCTCCGTGAGGCCAAGGAAGAACTGTTCAACCTCCGCTTCCAGGCGGCGACCGGACAGCTCGAGAACCACGGCCGGCTGAAGGCCGTCCGCAAGGACATCGCCCGGATCTACACCCTGATGCGTGAGCGCGAGCTGGGCATCGAGACGGTGGAGAGCGCCTGATGAGCGAGAAGAATGTGACTGAGACGAACGAGCGCGGTTTCCGCAAGACCCGTGAGGGTCTCGTCGTCAGCGACAAGATGGACAAGACCGTCGTCGTCGCTGTCGAGGACCGTGTCAAGCACGCGCTGTACGGCAAGGTCATCCGCCGTACCAACAAGCTCAAGGCGCACGACGAGCAGAACGCTGCCGGTGTCGGCGACCGCGTCCTCCTGATGGAGACCCGGCCGCTGTCCGCCACCAAGCGCTGGCGCATCGTCGAGATCCTCGAGAAGGCCAAGTAATCCCTCCTAGGGGGACCCCCTAGGAACAGTTCCGCCAGGCTCGGCAGGGGCTCGCCTCACCAGAGGAAAGCCCCTGCCGGGAACCGGCAGACAAACAGGAGATAGACGTGATCCAGCAGGAGTCGCGACTGCGTGTCGCCGACAACACTGGTGCGAAGGAGATCCTTTGCATCCGTGTTCTCGGTGGTTCCGGTCGCCGCTACGCGGGCATCGGTGACGTCATTGTCGCCACCGTGAAGGACGCGATCCCCGGTGGCAACGTGAAGAAGGGTGACGTCGTCAAGGCGGTCATCGTTCGCACCGTCAAGGAGCGCCGCCGTCCGGACGGCTCGTACATCCGCTTCGACGAGAACGCGGCCGTCATCCTCAAGAACGATGGCGACCCCCGCGGCACCCGCATCTTCGGCCCCGTGGGCCGGGAGCTGCGCGAGAAGAAGTTCATGAAGATCATCTCGCTCGCGCCGGAGGTGCTGTAACCGATGAAGATCAAGAAGGGCGACCTGGTCCAGGTCATCACCGGTAAGGACAAGGGCAAGCAGGGCAAGGTCATCCAGGCCTTCCCCCGCGAGGACCGCGTCCTGGTCGAGGGTGTCAACCGGGTCAAGAAGCACACCAAGGCCGGGCAGACCGCTCGTGGGTCGAAGACCGGCGGCATCGTGACGACCGAGGCCCCCATCCACGTCAGCAACGTTCAGCTGGTTGTGGAGAAGGACGGCAACAAGGTCGTTACCCGCGTCGGGTACCGCTTCGACGACGAGGGCAACAAGATCCGCGTTGCCAAGCGGACCGGTGAGGACATCTGATGACTGCCACCACCAACGCGCCGCGTCTGAAGACGCGCTACCGCGAAGAGATCGCCGGGAAGCTGAAGGACGAGTTCTCGTTCGAGAACGTCATGCAGATCCCCGGTCTGACCAAGATCGTGGTCAACATGGGTGTGGGCGACGCCGCCCGCGACTCCAAGCTGATCGAGGGCGCCATCCGCGACCTCACCACGATCACCGGCCAGAAGCCGGCCGTCACCAAGGCCCGTAAGTCCATCGCGCAGTTCAAGCTGCGTGAGGGCCAGCCGATCGGTGCCCACGTCACCCTCCGTGGTGACCGCATGTGGGAGTTCCTGGACCGCCTGCTGTCGCTCGCGCTGCCGCGCATCCGCGACTTCCGTGGTCTGTCCCCGAAGCAGTTCGACGGTCGGGGCAACTACACCTTCGGTCTCACGGAGCAGGTCATGTTCCACGAGATCGACCAGGACAAGATCGACCGGACGCGGGGCATGGACATCACCGTGGTCACCACGGCGTCCAACGACGATGAGGGCCGCGCCCTGCTTCGTCACCTCGGCTTCCCGTTCAAGGAGAACTGACCGTGGCGAAGAAGGCTCTGATCGCTAAGGCGGCTCGTAAGCCGAAGTTTGCTGTCCGCGCGTACACGCGTTGCCAGCGCTGCGGCCGTCCGCACTCCGTCTACCGCAAGTTCGGCCTGTGCCGCGTGTGCCTTCGTGAGATGGCTCACCGTGGCGAGCTGCCGGGCGTGACCAAGAGCTCCTGGTAATTCCCCTGTTGGGAATTATCGGAAGCTCTCGGTAAGCATTCGGCCGGCGGGCGCCCCTCCCTTTGTCCCTTAGGGTAGAAGGGTTTGGGCGCCCCGCCGCCCGAGACCGACCGCGGGCCGAGCCCGCATAACGTCGCTTACTACGCCGTAGGTCCCCGCACCGCACCCGTCCCGACTCTGATCGGGGAGAGGGATGGCGCACATAGGAAACCCCGGCGAGAGAGGCCGAAGGCCAATTCATGACCATGACTGACCCCATCGCAGACATGCTGACCCGTCTGCGGAACGCGAACTCGGCGTACCACGACACCGTCGTGATGCCGCACAGCAAGATCAAGTCGCACATCGCGGAGATCCTCCAGCAGGAGGGTTACATCACCGGCTGGCGCGTCGAGGACGCCGAGGTTGGCAAGAACCTCGTCCTCGAGCTGAAGTTCGGCCCGAACCGCGAGCGCTCGATCGCCGGCATCAAGCGGATCTCGAAGCCGGGCCTTCGGGTCTACGCAAAGTCCACCAACCTGCCGAAGGTCCTCGGCGGCCTGGGCGTGGCGATCATCTCCACGTCCCACGGTCTCCTGACCGGTCAGCAGGCCAGCAAGAAGGGCGTGGGTGGGGAAGTCCTCGCCTACGTCTGGTAACCAGGGAACGGAGGAATAGCTAATGTCGCGTATTGGCAAGCTGCCCATCCAGGTTCCCGCTGGTGTGGACGTCACCATCGATGGCCGGACGGTTTCGGTGAAGGGTCCCAAGGGCTCCCTTTCGCACACCGTCGCCGCTCCCATCGAGGTCGCCAAGGGTGAGGACGGCGTTATCAGCGTCACCCGCCCGAACGACGAGCGTCAGAACAAGGCCCTGCACGGCCTGTCCCGCACGCTGGTGGCGAACATGATCACCGGCGTGACCCAGGGCTACAGCAAGGCGCTCGAGATCAGCGGTGTCGGTTACCGCGTCCAGGCGAAGGGCTCCAACCTGGAGTTCGCCCTGGGCTACAGCCACCCGATCGTGATCGAGGCCCCCGAGGGGATCTCCTTCAAGGTCGAGTCCCCGACCAAGCTCAGCGTCGAGGGCATCGACAAGCAGAAGGTCGGCGAGGTGGCGGCGAACATCCGCAAGCTGCGTAAGCCTGACCCGTACAAGGCCAAGGGCGTCAAGTACGCCGGCGAGGTCATCCGCCGCAAGGTCGGAAAGGCTGGTAAGTAAGCCATGGCATACGGTGTGAAGATCGCGAAGGGTGACGCCTACAAGCGCGCCGCCGCCAAGCGTCGCCACATCCGCATCCGTAAGCGGATTTCGGGTACCCCGGAGCGTCCGCGTCTGGTGGTGACGCGGTCCAACCGTGGCATCACCGCGCAGGTCATCGATGACATCGCGGGCCACACGGTGGCCTCGGCATCGAGCCTGGACGCGTCGGTTCGTGGTGGCGAGGGCGACAAGAGCGCTCAGGCCAAGAAGGTCGGCGCCCTGGTTGCCGAGCGTGCCAAGGCCGCCGGTGTCGAGGCCGTCGTGTTCGACCGTGGTGGCAAGCAGTACGCCGGGCGGATTGCCGCTCTGGCCGACGCCGCCCGCGAAGCCGGGCTGAAGTTCTAAGCCCCGGTTCCGGAGCTAGCGGACGTAACAGAGAGAGGTAAATCCAATGGCTGGACCCCAGCGCCGCGGGAGCGGTGCCGGTGGCGGCGAGCGGCGGGACCGGAAGGGTCGCGACGGTGGCGCTGCCGCCGAGAAGACCGCGTACGTTGAGCGCGTTGTCGCGATCAACCGCGTCGCCAAGGTTGTCAAGGGTGGTCGCCGTTTCAGCTTCACCGCGCTGGTCGTGGTGGGCGACGGTGACGGCACCGTAGGTGTCGGTTACGGCAAGGCCAAGGAAGTTCCGGCTGCCATCGCCAAGGGCGTGGAAGAGGCCAAGAAGAACTTCTTCAAGGTCCCCCGTATCCAGGGCACCATTCCTCACCCCATCCAGGGCGAGAAGGCTGCGGGCGTTGTCCTGCTCAAGCCGGCTTCCCCCGGTACCGGTGTGATCGCCGGTGGCCCCGTGCGTGCCGTTCTGGAGTGCGCGGGCATCCACGACGTGCTGAGCAAGTCGCTCGGTTCGTCGAACCCGATCAACATCGTGCACGCCACGGTGACCGCGCTTCAGGGCCTTCAGCGCCCCGAGGAGATCGCGGCCCGTCGTGGCCTGCCGCTGGAGGACGTTGCTCCCGCCGCTCTGCTGCGGGCGCGTGCCGGGGTGACCGCGTAATGGCGCACCTCAAGATCACGCAGACTAAGTCCTACATCGGTAGCAAGCAGAACCACCGCGACACCCTTCGTTCGCTGGGCCTCAAGCGGCTCAACGACGTGGTTGTCAAGGAGGACCGCCCCGAGTTCCGCGGCATGGTGCACACCGTCCGCCACCTCGTGACGGTTGAGGAGGTCGACTGACATGGCGGAGAACAACCCGCTGAAGGTCCACAACCTCCGGCCCGCCCCGGGTGCCAAGACCGCCAAGACCCGTGTCGGTCGTGGTGAGGCATCCAAGGGTAAGACCGCTGGTCGTGGTACCAAGGGCACGAAGGCCCGTTACCAGGTTCCGGAGCGCTTCGAGGGCGGGCAGATGCCCCTCCACATGCGCCTCCCGAAGCTGAAGGGCTTCAAGAACCCCGCGCACAAGCAGTTCCAGGTCGTGAACCTGACCAAGCTGGCCGAGCTCTACCCGCAGGGTGGCGAGGTCACGGTGGCCGATCTGGTTGCCAAGGGCGCGGTGCGCAAGAACGAGCTCGTCAAGGTCCTGGGCCAGGGCGAGATCTCCGTGGCGCTGCAGGTTTCGGTTGACGCCGTTTCCGGCTCCGCCAAGGAGAAGATCGCCGCTGCCGGCGGCACCGTCACCGAGCTCATCTGAGTTCGTTGGCTCAACTGACCGGGGATGCCCATTGATTGGGGCATCCCCGGTTGGTCGTTCCAAGGGGGTACGGTCGCCGGTAAGGTGGCATGCACTGTTGTTTTCCGGGGCTTCGGTCCCGGGCCCCCGCCGCGTGGACCCCGTCCACGCGGATTTTGGCCGCTAAGTATTCGTCGATCCTCAAGACCGTCACCTCTCGCATTCAAGGCGAGAGGCGCAGGAGGCACCGTGCTCACCGCGTTCGCCCGAGCGTTCAAGACGCCCGACCTGCGCAAGAAGCTGCTGTTCACATTGGGCATCGTGGTGCTCTACCGGATCGGTGCGCACGTCCCGGTCCCCGGGGTGAACTACGCGAACGTCGAGACCTGCATGAAGCAGGCCGGCGGCAACAGCGGGTTGTTCGCCCTGGTGAACATGTTCAGCGGTGGTGCGCTGCTGCAGATCACGATCTTCGCGCTGGGGATCATGCCGTACATCACGGCGAGCATCATCCTCCAGCTGCTGACCGTGGTGATTCCGCGTCTGGAGGCCCTCAAGAAAGAGGGGCAGTCCGGCCAGGCGAAGATCACCCAGTACACCCGCTATCTGACCGTGGCGCTCGCCATCCTGCAGGGCACCGGCCTGGTGGCCACCGCCCGCAGCGGTGCGCTCTTCCAGAGCTGCCCGGTCGCCAGCGAAATCGTGCCCAGCGACTCGATCTTCACCACGATCACGATGGTCATCACGATGACCGCCGGCACCGGCCTGATCATGTGGCTCGGTGAGCTGGTCACCGACCGCGGTATCGGCAACGGCATGTCGATCCTGATGTTCATCTCGATCGCCGCCGGCTTCCCGGGTGCGCTGTGGCAGATCAAGCTCACCGGCAAGCTCGCCGACGGCTGGATCGAGTTCTTCGCGGTGATCGCGGTGGGCCTCGCGATGGTCGCCCTGGTGGTCTTCGTCGAGCAGGCTCAGCGACGTATCCCGGTGCAGTACGCGAAGCGGATGATCGGGCGCCGGTCCTATGGCGGTACGTCCACTTACATCCCGCTCAAGGTGAATCAGGCGGGTGTGATTCCCGTCATCTTCGCGTCATCGCTGCTCTACATTCCAGCCCTCGTTGCACAGTTCAGCGGGTCGAAGGCGGCATGGGCGACATGGATCGCCACCAACTTCACCAAGGGAAATCACCCGGTTTACATCGTTACGTACTTCCTGCTGATCGTGTTCTTCGCCTTCTTCTACGTCGCCATCAGCTTCAACCCCGAAGAAGTTGCCGACAACATGAAGAAGTATGGTGGCTTCATCCCGGGTATCCGGGCTGGTCGCCCGACGGCCGAGTACCTCAGCTACGTGCTCAACCGGATCACGTGGCCGGGCTCGCTGTACCTGGGGCTGATCGCGCTCGTACCAACAGTGGCGTTGGTGCTGTTCAACGCGAACCAGAACTTCCCGTTCGGCGGGACGAGCATCCTCATCATCGTGGGTGTGGGCCTGGAGACCGTGAAGCAGATCGAGAGCCAGCTTCAGCAGCGCAACTACGAAGGGTTCCTCCGCTGATGCGAATCGTCCTCGTCGGACCCCCGGGGGCCGGCAAGGGTACGCAGGCTGCGTACCTTGCCAAGAACCTCGCGATCCCGCACATCTCCACGGGGGACCTGTTCCGCGCCAACATCAGCCAGGGCACGCCCCTGGGTGTCGAGGCGAAGTCGTACATGGACGCCGGAAATCTGGTGCCCGACTCGGTCACCATCGGGATGGCCGAGGACCGCATGGAGCAGGCCGACGCCGCCGAGGGTTTCCTTCTGGACGGCTTCCCGCGGAACCTCGGTCAGGCCGAGGCGCTGGACGAGTACCTCAAGGCCAAGAACCTCCAGCTGGACGCCGTCCTGGACCTGGAGGTCCCCGAGGACGAGGTCGTCAAGCGGATCGCCGGCCGGCGCATCTGTCGCAAGGACAGCAGCCACGTCTTCCACGCCGAGTACAACAAGCCGAAGACCGCGGACGTGTGCGACGTCTGCGGCGGCGATCTGTACCAGCGTGACGACGACCGCGAGGAGACCGTCCGCAAGCGGCTGGAGGTCTACCACACGGAGACCGAGCCGATCATCGACTACTACAAGGCCCAGGATCTGGTCGTGACGATCCCGGCCCTCGGCAAGGTCGAAGAGGTCACCAAGCGCGCGATGGCCGCGCTTGAGGGCGGCGAGTAACCAGCAGCTCCGTACCGGCCGCGGTGCCCCCCAGGGGTACCGCGGCCGCTGCGTATCCGGGGCGAGCCCGTCCGGGCGCGGACCGGTTACCGTAGGCAGCGACCCTCAATTGAGTAACCACAGCGGCGGTCAGCCACCTCCGCGAGAGCGGCGGCGGTTCAGTCGCAAAGGAAGGCCGTAATGGTGGAGATCAAGACCCCCGAGCAGATCGCGAAGATGCGCGAGGCGGGGCTGGTGGTCGCCGCCATCCACGCGGCGACCCGGAAGGTCGCGGTGCCGGGCGCCACGACCAAGGACCTGGACGACGCGGCGCGCAAGGTGCTCGCGGAGCACGGTGCGAAGTCGAACTTCCTCGGTTACGGCGGCTTTCCCGCGACGATCTGCACCTCGGTGAACGATGTCGTGGTGCACGGCATCCCCGACACCGAGACGGTCCTGGCCGACGGGGACATCATCTCCATCGACTGCGGCGCGATCATCGACGGCTGGCACGGTGACGCCGCGTACACCGCCTTCGTCGGCTCCGGCCACTCGGCGGAACTGGTCGAGCTGAGCCGGGTCACCGAGGAGTCCATGTGGGCCGGTATCGCGGCGGTCGCCAAGGGTAACCGCCTGGTGGACATCTCCAAGGCGATCGAGGGCTACATCCGGCGCCAGCCCCGTCCCTCCAGCGGTAAGTACGGCATCGTCGAGGACTACGGCGGCCATGGCATCGGCTCGCAGATGCACATGGACCCGCATCTGCTGAACTACGTCGACCGCAAGCGCGGCCGCGGCCCCAAGCTGGTGCCCGGCTTCTGCATCGCGATCGAGCCGATGGTCAATCTCGGCACGGCCAAGACCCACGTCCTCGACGACGACTGGACGGTCAAGTCGAACGACGGCAGCTGGTCCTCGCACTGGGAGCACTCGGTCGCGCTGACCGAGGACGGCCCGCTGGTGCTGACCGCGCCGGACGGCGGCAAGGCCAAGCTGGCCGAGCTGGGCATCACGGCGGCTCCCGACCCGTCCGCAAGGTCTTAAGGACCAGGGGAGACCCCATCCCAAGGCCTCAAGGGCCAGGGGAGCCCCATCGCCTGAGCCGGGCCACTGGCGTAAGGATCACGTCCGGTGGGCAATAATCCAGGATTCGTCTTTTCCTAGGCCCTGGCGTAGACTGACGCGTCGGCTCTCGTGCATCCGTATGCCCTCTTGGTTGAGGGCAGGTGCGGGATAGTCGATCAAGGTAGCCGATTCGAAGGGCGAAGCGTGGCCAAGAAGCAAGGTGCCATCGAAATCGAGGGCACCGTGATCGAGTCCCTCCCGAACGCCATGTTCAAGGTGGAGCTCCAGAACGGTCACAAGGTCCTCGCGCACATCAGCGGCAAGATGCGGATGCACTACATCCGTATCCTCCCGGATGACCGGGTCGTGGTGGAGCTGTCTCCGTACGACCTGACGCGTGGCCGGATCGTCTACCGCTACAAGTAGATCTTGTCGCCGCCCCGCTCTCCCGTGGGGTGACGGCACTGACCCGGAGAACCTCACATCCCATGAAGGTCAAGCCGAGCGTCAAGAAGATCTGCGACAAGTGCAAGGTGATCCGCCGCCACGGCCGGGTCATGGTCATCTGCGACAACCTGCGCCACAAGCAGCGCCAGGGCTGACGCACGACCACCTGCATTTCGCAGTTCGCGCGACGCAAGCACATACGTACATACGCAGTCACCCGACCCCCGCATCTGTCGCGTGGGGACGACACCCCCGGCTCGGAGGCCGGGGACCCGGCTCGTAATTCTTCAGAGTCTTACGGGAACGGTGCTGCGGAAGACCTCCGAATAGCCATCAGGAGCCACATCAATGGCACGCCTCGCAGGCGTTGATCTCCCGCGCGAAAAGCGTGTGGAGGTCGCCCTCACCTACGTCTTCGGTATCGGGCGGACGCTGTCGCAGCAGACTCTCGCCGCCACCGGCGTGAACCCGAACACCCGTGTTCGCGACCTGGCCGAGGAAGACCTCGTCAAGATCCGCGAGTACGTGGACAACAACCTCAAGACCGAGGGTGACCTCCGTCGCGAGATCCAGGCCGACATCCGCCGCAAGGTCGAGATCGGCTGCTACCAGGGTCTGCGTCACCGCCGCGGTCTGCCGGTGCACGGTCAGCGCACCAGCACGAACGCCCGTACCCGCAAGGGTCCGCGTCGCGCGATCGCCGGCAAGAAGAAGCCGGGCAAGAAGTAGTCCTCAGCAGGACGCTCATCAGCGGTCTTCGCTGTAGGACCGACCACCTCCACGGGAGTAATGAATGCCTCCGAAGGGCCGTACGGCCGGCGCCAAGAAGGTGCGCCGCAAGGAGAAGAAGAACGTCGCCCACGGGCACGCTCACATCAAGAGCACGTTCAACAACACGATCGTTTCGATCACCGACCCCACGGGCAACGTGATCTCTTGGGCCTCTGCCGGCCACGTCGGCTTCAAGGGCTCGCGCAAGTCCACCCCCTTCGCCGCGCAGATGGCCGCCGAGTCGGCCGCGCGTCGCGCGCAGGAGCACGGCATGCGCAAGGTCGACGTCTTCGTCAAGGGTCCCGGCTCCGGCCGTGAGACCGCGATCCGCTCCCTCCAGGCCACCGGCCTCGAGGTGGGTTCGATCCAGGACGTCACCCCCACCCCGCACAACGGATGCCGCCCGCCCAAGCGCCGCCGCGTCTGACCAGCTGAAGTAGGAGACAAGACAATATGGCGCGTTACACCGGGGCCGACTGCAAGCGTTGCCGTCGGGAGAAGCAGAAGCTGTTCCTCAAGGGCAGCAAGTGCGAGAGCGCAAAGTGCCCGATCGAGATCCGTCCTTACCCCCCGGGTGAGCACGGTCGCGGGCGCACCAAGGACAGCGAGTACCTGCTCCAGCTTCGTGAGAAGCAGAAGTGCAGCCGTATCTACGGTGTCCTTGAGAAGCAGTTCGTGAACTACTACAAGGAAGCGAACCAGAAGTCCGGCAAGACCGGTGAGAACCTTCTGCGCATCCTTGAGACCCGCCTCGACAACGTGGTGTACCGGGCCGGCTTCGCCAAGTCCCGTGACCACGCCCGTCAGCTGGTCCGTCACGGACACATCAACGTGAACGGCCGCAAGACCGACATCCCGTCGGCCCGCGTCTCCGTGAACGACATCATCGAGGTCCGCGAGGGCTCTCGGAACCTGACCCCCTTCGAGGTGGCCAAGGCCGAGGCCGGCGAGAAGACCGTTCCGGCCTGGCTGGAAGCGATCCCCTCGAACCTCCGGATCCTCGTGCACAGCCTGCCCGAGCGCCAGGTGATCGACACCCAGGTGCAGGAGCAGCTGATCGTTGAGCTCTACTCCAAGTAAGAGCTCAGTGGTCCGGGCGGTACGGAGCCATTGGCGCCGTACCGCCCGTACCCTTTGAATTACAGCGGGCGTCAAATAGCGGGCGCCCACGACTGAAGGATCGAAACAACATGCTGATTGCTCAGCGTCCCTCTCTGACCGAAGAGGTCGTCGACGAATACCGCTCGCGGTTCGTGATCGAGCCGCTGGAGCCGGGCTTCGGCTACACCCTCGGCAACTCCCTGCGTCGCACCCTCCTCTCCTCGATTCCGGGTGCGGCGGTCACGTCCATCCGTATCGACGGTGTCCTGCACGAGTTCACCACCGTGCCGGGCGTCAAGGAGGACGTCACCGACCTGATCCTCAACATCAAGCAGCTGGTCGTCTCCTCGGAGCACGACGAGCCTGTCGTGATGTACCTGCGCAAGCAGGGCCCGGGCCTGGTGACCGCCGCCGACATCGCGCCTCCGGCCGGTGTCGAGGTGCACAACCCCGACCTGGTCCTCGCCACGCTGAACGGCAAGGGCAAGCTGGAGATGGAGCTGACCGTCGAGCGCGGTCGCGGCTATGTCTCCGCCGTCCAGAACAAGCAGGCGGGCCAGGAGATCGGCCGTATCCCGGTCGACTCCATCTACTCGCCGGTGCTCAAGGTCACCTACAAGGTCGAGGCGACCCGTGTCGAGCAGCGCACCGACTTCGACAAGCTGATCGTCGACGTCGAGACCAAGCAGGCCATGCGTCCGCGTGACGCCATGGCGTCGGCCGGTAAGACCCTGGTCGAGCTGTTCGGTCTGGCCCGCGAGCTCAACATCGACGCCGAGGGCATCGACATGGGCCCGTCCCCGACGGACGCCGCCCTGGCCGCCGACCTGGCGCTGCCGATCGAGGAGCTGGAGCTCACCGTTCGGTCGTACAACTGCCTCAAGCGCGAGGGCATCCACTCCGTGGGTGAGCTCGTGGCCCGCTCCGAGGCAGACCTGCTCGACATCCGCAACTTCGGTGCGAAGTCGATCGACGAGGTCAAGGCGAAGCTGGCCGGCATGGGCCTGGCGCTCAAGGACAGCCCGCCCGGATTCGACCCGACCGCCGCCGCGGACGCCTTCGGCGCCGATGACGACGCGGACGCCGGGTTCGTGGAGACCGAGCAGTACTGAGTTCGTCCGGCTGGGGTCCGGGGCTGCGCCCCGGGCCCCAGCCGTGTGAGTCTTCCGCGGGGCGACCGCCTCGTGGGAACTGACACCGGTACCTGATACGGCCGGTGCAGCAATGAAGGAGAAACACCATGCCGAAGCCCGCCAAGGGTGCCCGTCTGGGCGGCAGCGCCGCGCACGAGCGTCTGATGCTGCGGAACCTGGCCACCGCTCTCTTCGAGCACGGTCGCATCACGACGACCGAGGCCAAGGCCCGTCGTCTGCGTCCGTACGCGGAGCGTCTGGTGACCAAGGCGAAGAAGGGCGACCTTCACAACCGCCGTCAGGTCATGCAGCTGATCTCGGACAAGAGCGTCGTCCACACGCTGTTCACCGAGATCGCCCCGCGGTTCGAGAACCGCCCGGGTGGCTACACCCGTATCACCAAGATCGGTAACCGTCGTGGCGACAACGCTCCCATGGCCGTCATCGAGCTGGTGGAGGCGCTGACCGTGGCCCAGCAGGCCACCGGTGAGGCCGAGGCCGCGACCAAGCGCGCGGTCAAGGAAGACGCCCTCAAGAAGGACGCGGCTGCTGAGGCCGAGTCCGTCGAGGCGCCGGCCGAGGAGTCGAAGGACGCCTGAGGCACTGTCTCGCTGTGAGCGGGTCCGCCCTTCGGGGCGGGCCCGCTTTCGCGTGCGCGTAGGGCGGGGCGGCTGCCGTGGCTTGAGAGGATTGCTGTTGTGAGTGATGAGGTAGAGCCCGGGTACGTCCGGGTGCGGATGGACCTGTCGTATGACGGCAAGGACTTCTCCGGGTGGGCCAAGCAGGCCGGCGGGCAGCGCACCGTTCAGGCGGAGATCGAGGACGCGCTGCGGACGGTGACGCGGTCGGGGGAGACGACCTACGAGCTGACCGTCGCCGGGCGGACCGATGCCGGGGTGCACGCCCGTGGTCAGGTGGCGCATGTCGACCTGCCGGAGAGCGTGTGGGCCGAGCATGCGGAGAAGCTGTTGCGGCGGCTGGCCGGGCGGTTGCCCAAGGACGTGCGGGTGTGGCGGATCGCCGAGGCGCCGTACGGGTTCAATGCGCGGTTCTCGGCGATCTGGCGGCGGTATGCGTACCGGGTGACCGATCACCACGGGGGCGTCGATCCGCTGCTGCGCGGCCATGTGCTGTGGCACGACTGGGATCTGGATGTCGACGCCATGAACGAGGCCTCGCGGCCGCTGCTGGGGGAGCACGACTTCGCGGCGTACTGCAAGCGGCGGGAAGGCGCGACGACGATTCGTACGCTCCAGCAGCTCAGCTGGGAGCGCGGGGCGGACGGGATCATCACCGCCACGGTGAAGGCGGACGCGTTCTGCCACAACATGGTGCGGTCGCTGGTCGGCGCGATGCTGTTCGTCGGGGACGGGCACCGGCCCACGGAGTGGCCAGGGAAGGTGCTGGCGGCGGGCGTCCGGGACTCCGCGGTGCATGTCGTACGGCCGCACGGTCTGACGCTGGAAGAGGTCGGCTATCCGGCCGATGAGCTGCTGATGGCGCGCAACCAGGAGGCGCGGAACAAGCGGACCCTGCCCGGGGTGTCCGGGGGCGGCTGCTGCTGACGCGGCGGGCCGGGGTGCCCGGTGGTGGCGCCGCCGCAAAGGGCGCCACCACGGGCAACCGGGACTATGACTGGCCGGCCTTCTTCCGGGCTTCCTTGAGCTGCCGCTCGGCGGCCTTCGCGGCCTGGTCCTTGCCGCGCTGGGTGATCTGGCTGAAGGCGTAGGAGCCGCCGTCCCGGGCGATCTGCTGGGCCTTGGTCTCGGTGCCGGTGACGTCCTTGCCGTTGAGGTAGCCGGCGATCGTGAAGTAGGCGTAGCGGCCGGTGGCGTTGGTCGCCATCCGGCACTTCGTGCCCTGGCAGAAGTTCGCGGGGACCCCGCCGCCGGGCAGCGGCATGAGGTTCGCCTTGTTCTCGTTCATGACCTTGGTCGCCTTGGCGGGCGAGTCGAAGACCGCGATGCCGATGGTGACCGCGACGCCGCCCTTGGAGTACGTGGCGCGCAGCAGCTGCTTGCAGCCGTTGTGGGACAGCGAGGAGACCAGCGCGCCCTGGGCGCCGGCGGTGCAGTCCTTGGTGGTGGCGGTGTTGGTGCGCGGGTAGCTGTGGTCGCCGATGACCATGGTCTTCTGCGGGAAGAGGGTCGCGGGGGTGAGCGGCGCGGTGTCCTTCTTCGGGTCCGAGATGTAGTCCTGGGGGTTGGGCGGGGGCGGCACGGAGACATCGGGGAACGACGGCTTGTCGTCCGGCGCCACGGCCTGGCCGGACGTGGTGGGCGCCGCCGTCGGGTTGCCGCCCGGTGAGCCGCCGCTGGACATGACGGCGGCCGCGACGATGCCGGCCACCGCGAGGGTCGCCACGGCGCCGCCGCCGATCCACATCCAGCGTTTGCGGCGGGCCAGCGCCTCGCTCTCCGCAGCGAGTGCGTCCCAGTCCGGAGTGGACGATGAAGATCCCCCGGGGCCGTCGAAGGGCCCGCCTTGCCCAAAACTCATGCCGCGCATCCTAATGGGGTTGGTGGAACACATGGTGGCCGGTGACAATCCCGCTCATGGGACATCTTGAAGCCGGGCATCTGGAGTACTACCTGCCGGACGGGAGGGTCCTGCTGGGGGATGTGTCCTTCCGCGTGGGGGAGGGCGCGTCGGTCGCGTTGGTGGGGGCCAACGGCGCCGGCAAGACGACGCTGCTGCGGCTGATCGCGGGGGAGCTGCAGCCGCACGGCGGGGCGGTGACGGTCAGCGGCGGGCTGGGCGTGATGCCGCAGTTCGTGGGCTCTGTACGGGACGATCGCACGGTGCGTGACCTGCTGGTCTCCGTCGCGCAGCCGCGGATCAGGGAGGCGGCGGCGGCGGTGGACGCCGCCGAGACGGCGATCATGACCGCCGATGACGAGGACGCGCAGATGGCCTATGCGCAGGCGCTGAGCGACTGGGCGGAGGCGCGCGGTTACGAGGCCGAGACGGTCTGGGACATCTGCACGATGGCGGCGCTGGGGGTGCCGTACGAGAAGGCGCAGTGGCGGCAGGTGCGCACGCTGTCCGGGGGTGAGCAGAAGCGGCTGGTGCTGGAGTCGCTGTTGCGCGGCACGGACGAGGTGCTGCTGTTGGACGAGCCGGACAACTACCTGGACGTGCCGGGCAAGCGGTGGCTGGAGGAGCAGCTGCGGACGACCCGTAAGACGGTGCTGTTCGTCTCGCACGACCGGGAGCTGCTGGCCCGCGCCGCGGAGAAGATCGTCAGCGTCGAGCCGGGGCCGGCGGGCTCGGACGTCTGGGTGCACGGCGGTGGCTTCGACACGTACCACCAGGCCCGCAAGGAGCGGTTCGCCCGCTTCGAGGAGCTGCGCCGGCGCTGGGACGAGAAGCATGCGCAGCTCAAGAAGCTGGTGGTCTCGCTGCGGCAGGCGGCCTCGGTCAGCCATGAGATGGCCTCGCGCTATGCGGCGGCGCAGACCCGGCTGAGGAAGTTCGAGGAGGCCGGCCCGCCGCCGGAGCCGCCGCGCGAGCAGGACATCACCATGCGGCTGCGCGGTGGGCGGACCGGGGTGCGGGCGGTCACCTGCGAGCGCCTGGAGCTGACCGGTCTGATGCGGCCGTTCGACCTGGAGATCTTCTACGGCGAGCGGGTCGCGGTCCTCGGCTCCAACGGCTCCGGCAAGTCGCACTTCCTGCGCCTGCTGGCCGGAGGAACCGAGGGGTCCGCGGACCCCGTGGCGCACACCGGCACCTGGAAGCTGGGCGCCCGTGTCGTCCCCGGGCACTTCGCCCAGACGCACGCCCACCCCGAGCTGATGGGCCGCACCCTGCTCGACATCCTGTGGACCGAGCATGCCAAGGACAAGGGCCAGGCCATGTCGGCGCTCCGCCGCTATGAACTGGAGAAACAGGCCGAGCAGCGCTTCGAGCGCCTCTCCGGAGGCCAGCAGGCGCGCTTCCAGATCCTGCTGCTGGAGCTCTCGGGCACGACGGCGCTGCTGTTGGACGAGCCGACGGACAACCTGGACCTGGAGTCGGCGGAGGCGTTGCAGGAGGGGCTGGAGGCGTATGAGGGGACGGTGGTGGCGGTGACGCACGACCGCTGGTTCGCGCGATCGTTCGACCGGTTCCTGGTTTTCGGCTCGGACGGACTGGTGCGGGAGACGGCGGAGCCGGTGTGGGACGAGCGCCGGGTGGAGCGGGAGCGGTAGGGGCGGCGGCCCGGAACCGTACGGCGGTTCGGGGCGCGTTTTGACCCCGCACGGGGCGGCCCGGTATTCTGCTGGTTCGTTATGCGTATTGGCTTGCTCTATCTCACGTGAGGGGCCCTTACGCCGGTCCCTGGGCCGATAACCAGCGGCGGACGATCGGGTTGCGTCACCCGTAGTGCCGCCCTGCTGCGTGATCAGCCACGGTGACCAGTACAGGACCCATTCACTTAAGAAGCGAAGGCTAAGACGTGCGTACGTTCAGCCCCAAGCCCGGCGATGTCCAGCGCCAGTGGCACATCATTGACGCGCAGGACGTTGTCCTGGGCCGTCTGGCCAGCCAGGCCGCGACCCTCCTCCGGGGTAAGCACAAGCCGGTCTACGCGCCGCACGTTGACATGGGTGACTTCGTCATCATCGTCAACGCCGACAAGGTGCACCTGTCGGGCAACAAGCGGACCCAGAAGATGGCCTACCGTCACTCCGGTTTCCCGGGTGGTCTGCGCTCCGTCCGCTACGACGAGCTGCTCGACAAGAACCCCGAGAAGGCCGTCGAGAAGGCCATCAAGGGCATGCTCCCCAAGAACACCCTCGGCCGTCAGATGCTCTCGAAGCTGAAGGTCTACGCGGGCGCCGAGCACCCGCACGCTGCGCAGCAGCCGGTCCCGTTCGAGATCACCCAGGTCGCGCAGTAAGTCCGGCCACCCCCTAAGACGACAGAGAATCTGAGGAGCATCGTGGCCGAGACCACTCCCGAGACCGTCATCGAGAACGAAGACGCCGTCGAGGAATACACCACCGAGACCGAGGTCGTGGAGTCGGAGTACACCTCCGAGTCCCTCGCCTCCCGCTTCGGCGACCCGCAGCCGGCCGCCGGCCTGGGCCGTCGCAAGAACGCCATTGCCCGCGTCCGGATCGTTCCGGGCACCGGCCAGTGGAAGATCAACGGCCGCACCCTTGAGGGCTACTTCCCCAACAAGGTGCACCAGCAGGAAGTCAACGAGCCCTTCAAGGTGCTCGAGCTCGACAACCGCTACGACGTCATCGCCCGCATCGCCGGCGGCGGCATCTCCGGCCAGGCCGGTGCGCTGCGTCTGGGCGTTGCCCGTGCGCTGAACGAGGCGGACGTCGACAACAACCGCCCGGCGCTGAAGAAGGCCGGGTTCCTCAAGCGTGACGACCGTGCGGTCGAGCGCAAGAAGGCCGGTCTGAAGAAGGCCCGTAAGGCGCCGCAGTACAGCAAGCGCTAATCCGCGCGCGCTGCGCCATGCAGCTCTTGGCGAACGCCCCGGTGGCACTACCCGTGCTGCCGGGGCGTTCGGCTATCCGGGACCAGGGGCGTATACCTGGACTTAAATCTCTGGTCCAAGCTCATCTACTCGGAGGACACCAGTGGGACGACTCTTCGGCACGGACGGTGTGCGCGGCGTCGCCAATGCGGACCTGACGGCGGAGCTGGCGCTCGGTCTGTCGGTCGCTGCGGCGCATGTACTCGCCGAAGTGGGCACCTTCGAAGGTCACCGGCCGGTGGCGGTGGTCGGACGCGATCCACGCGCGTCCGGAGAGTTCCTGGAGGCCGCGGTCGTCGCGGGCCTGGCCAGCGCCGGCGTGGACGTGCTGCGGGTGGGTGTACTCCCGACCCCGGCGGTCGCGTATCTGACCGGCTCGCTCGGCGCGGACCTCGGCGTGATGCTCTCCGCCAGCCACAACCCGATGCCCGACAACGGCATCAAGTTCTTCGCGCGCGGCGGCCACAAGCTCGCCGACGAGCTGGAGGACCGGATCGAGAAGACTTACCGCTCCCACAGCTCCGGGGAGCCGTGGGAGCGGCCGACCGGCGACGGCGTGGGCCGGGTCACCGTCTACGACGAGGGCTTCGACAACTACGTCGCGCATCTGGTCGGCGTACTGCCCAACCGCCTGGACGGGCTGAAGATCGTCATCGATGGTGCGCACGGCGCGGCGGCGCGGGTCTCGCCCGAGGCGTTCGCGCGGGCCGGCGCCGAGGTCATCACCATCGGCACCGAACCCGACGGCCTGAACATCAACGACGGCTGTGGCTCCACCCATCTGGGGCTGCTGCGCGCGGCCGTCGTCGAGCACGGCGCCGACCTGGGTGTCGCCCACGACGGTGACGCGGACCGCTGCCTGGCCGTGGACGGCGAGGGCAACGAGGTCGACGGCGACCAGATCCTGGCCGTTCTCGCGCTCGGCATGCGGGAGGCCGGTGTGCTGCGCAAGAACACCGTCGTCGCCACCGTCATGTCCAACCTGGGCTTCAAGCTGGCCATGGAGCGCGAGGGCATCGACCTCGTGCAGAGCGCGGTCGGCGACCGGTACGTCCTGGAGGAGATGAAGGCGCACGGCTACGCGCTGGGCGGCGAGCAGTCCGGGCACGTGATCGTGCTGGACCACGCCACCACCGGGGACGGCACGCTGACCGGCCTGATGCTGGCCGCCCGGGTCGCCACGACCGGCCGGACGCTGGCCGACCTGGTGGGCGTCATGGAGCGGCTGCCGCAGATCCTGATCAACGTCCCCGACGTCGACAAGTCGCGGGTGGCCACCTCGCCCGAGCTGACCACCGCGGTCGCCGAGGCGGAGCGGGAGCTGGGCGCGACCGGCCGGGTGCTGCTGCGGCCGTCCGGTACGGAGCCGCTGGTGCGCGTCATGGTGGAGGCGGCGGACATCGAGCAGGCGCGGTCCGTGGCCGAGCGGCTGGCCGACGCGGTGAAGTCGGCGCTGGGGTAATCGCTGCCGCTGTGTTCCGGGCCTGCCCTCCTAGCCGAGGGCGGGCCCGGTGTCATGCCGGGCCCACAGCAGTTTCTGTGTGGCCAGGGTGAGGGTGCCGGCGAGGACGATGCCGGCGAGGTTGAGCAGGAGCTGCTCCATGGAGTGCCAGGCCTGGCCGTACTCCTGGTAGCCGAGGGCCACCGCGGCGTTGGCGGCGGCCGGGACGGTGGTGACGGAGATCGCCACGCCGACCAGGGCGCCCGATTTCGCGGACGTCAGCGACAGCACCCCGGCGATGCCGGCGAGGACGGCGACGACGAACGAGAACCAGTCGGGCCGGTAGATGAAGTTGGTGTTCGGGCGCTTGGCGTCCAGCGCCTCGATGTGGAAGAGGCCGACCGCGTCCATGAAGAGGCTGAAGCCGACGGTCACCACCATCGCCACCGCGAAACCGACCAGCAACGCCTGAAGAGAGCGCCAGGCCAGACGGGGTGCCCGCTGGACGAGCGCGGTGCAGATGCCGGCCAGCGGGCCGAACTCCGGGCCCACCGCCATTGCGCCGACGATCAGGATCGCGTTGTCGAGGACCACACCGCAGGCCGCGATCATCGTGGCGACCGTCAAGAACGCCAGGTAGGTCGCGGAGAGCGTGGACTCCTCGTGGGTGGCGTCGGTCAGCGACTCCCACAGGACGGCGTCGGCGCCCTCGCCGGGTGCTTCCTCCTCCGCCCGGTCCGCCCGCCGGGACAGCGACAGATCGATGTTCTCGATCGCGATCGAACCGGTCTTGTCCAGGCCCGTCGCCCGCAGCTTGGCCAGCAGCCCGTCGCCGGCCTCCCGGGCGACATCGCACAGCACCACATCGCCCTGCGGATCGCGGGCGGCTCCGGTCAGCACTGCCAGATGGGTGGTGCCGACGGTCGTCTCCAGCAGACGCAGGACCTCGTCCGTACGGTCCGCGGGGACCATCAGGCGCAGATGCAGCACGGTGTTCGCACTCCCTAGAGTTTGCGCAGCGACAACCGCTGCACCTTGTGGTCCGGGCCCTTGCGCAGCACCAGGTTGGCGCGGCCGCGGGTGGGGGCCACGTTCTGTTGCAGATTGGGCTTGTTGACGGTGCGCCACATCATGCGGGCGTAGTCGAGAGCCTCGTCCTCGGAGACCTGGGTGTACTTGCGGAAGTACGAGAACGGGTTCTGGAAGGCGGTCTCGCGCAGCTTGCGGAAGCGGCCGAGGTACCACTTCTCGATGTCCTCGGTGCGGGCGTCGACGTAGACGGAGAAGTCGAAGAAGTCGGCGAGACCGAGGCGGGTGCGGCCGTCCTTGCCGGGCAGCGCCGGCTGGAGGACGTTGAGGCCCTCGACGATGAGGATGTCCGGGCGGTGCACGGTCAGCTGCTCGCCGGGCACGATGTCGTAGATCAGGTGCGAGTAGACGGGCGCGGTGACCTCGGCCTTGCCGGACTTCACATCGGCGACGAAGCGGGTCAGCGCCCGACGGTCGTAGGACTCCGGGAAGCCCTTACGGGACATCAGGCCGCGCCGGTGCAGCTCGGCGTTGGGGAAGAGGAACCCGTCGGTGGTGACCAGCTCGACGCGCGGATGCTCGGGCCAGCGGGCCAGCAGCGCCTGGAGCAGCCGGGCGGTGGTGGACTTGCCGACCGCGACGCTGCCCGCGACCCCGATGACGAACGGGGTGCCGGGCTGGGGGCCGCCGCCCACGTCGCCCAGAAAGGTGTTCAGGGCGCCGCGCAGATTGCTGGTGGCGCCGACGTAGAGGTTGAGGAGGCGGGAGAGCGGGAGGTAGACGTCCCGCACCTCGTCGAGGTCGATGACATCACCCAGGCCGCGCAGCCGTTCGACCTCGTCGGCCGTCAGGGGCAGCGGGGTCTTCTCCCGCAGGGCGCTCCACTGCGCGCGCGTCAGATCGACGTACGGGGAGCTGTCGGCGCGGCGTCGTTGCTGCGGATCGGTCGTCAGGGGCACGCGCCCATTGTGCGCAGCCGCCATACGCCGTTCATCTCGGGGTGGCCGACCGGGGCCCTGGAGCCGGACTTGTGGACGCCGGGACGGGCTTGGGTGCCTCTCCGCCTGCGTGTCTGTACCCGGGGGATTTTGCCCGGTACGGTCGACGGTGGGGAGGCCCGGCTTCGGGCCGTGGACACATCAGGGGGTGCGTGTGCGCGCGCGTAGGGCTGGCCTGTTGCGACAGCGGGCCTGGGGGAGAAATGCGGGTGCGGGCGAGGGCCGGGGGGCGGATGCCGTGTCGGACGGCTTCGCCGCGCGGGTGTACGCCGAGCTGGCCGAGGAACTGCCGGAGGAGGACCTGGGGGAGGACCTCGGCGACTTCCTGGAGCGCTACGAGCCGGGCACCGGTCCCGGGGCGGACGCGGAGGCCGACGAGGAGTTCCTGGAGGCGGTGCGTGAGGCGCACCACCGGATAGCGCGCGGGTATTGAGGGGCGGTGGACACCCTCAACGCGGTGTCTGATCAGCCATGTTGACGAAGGGTCATTGCCATACCTTTGCCGGGATTTGGGCATGACTAGATCCCGATATGTGCAGCGCAACGCCGTGCGGGGAGGGTGGCTGATTCGATGAATCGGCCACCTGGCCTTAACTAGCCTGGCCGGGTCAGATGCTCGGGCGCTGCAGCCCAGCTGCGCTGTGTGTTGGTCTGAGCGATGCAGAGGACGCGGGGGCTTCGGTGGCAAAAGAATTCCATATTGAACCTGCTGAGCTTGGCAAGTTAGGCAAAGATTTTGCCAGCTATGCATATGACATCGAGAGCGCTCTGAAAGGGTTCAAGGGGAAGACGGACTCCGAGGCGATCCACGATGGATTCGGCCTCCTGACCGAGTCCGAAGAGGTCACTTCCTCGTACATTGAACTGTCCGAGAACATGTCGGAATCGCTGGGGAAGCTCCATAAGCACCTCGAGGCAATCGGTGAACTCCTGCGGGAGAATGTAAAAAACAGCGAGGAGTCGGACGAGCACATCGCTGCCGCATTCAAGCGGGGGAACAAGTGAGCAACGAAGGGGTCGGCGAGGAGATCGTCGAAGCCGGGCTGGAGCTCATCAATCCTGGCGGGCGGCCTGACGTCCTGCGGGCGGCAGCCACTTCCTGGCGCAACATGGGATCGGAGCTGGAATCTGCTTTCGACGCCCTCGACAAGAAGGTTCAGGCGACGCTCGGTGAGCATTGGAAGGGCGATTCGGCCGACGCCTTCGAGCATCACTGGAACGCGCTGAAGCAGGGCATCCAGAAGACGGAGCCCACCTTTACCCAAGCGGCGAAGGGGCTCGATGACGCCGCCGACTCCATCGAAGAGGTCAACGACGAGATCCATGCGATCTACGTCGAGATCGGTGTCTCGATCGGCGTCGGGGTCGCCCTGTCCTTTGTGACGTTGGGCTTTGGAGGAGCAGCCGCGGCCGCCAACGCGACCCGGCTTGCCGCGCAGGCTGCCCGGGTCTCTGCTCGCCTGGCCTCGATTCTTACGCGCATCGCTTCGGGGTTTCGGCATATCGCCCAGCTCGCGAAGGCGAACAAGTTTCTCACGAATGTGGCCATCAACTGGGTGGGAAACACCGCGGGTTCTGTTGCGGGCAAGGCATGGTCGGGTGACGGGGTGAGTGGCGCAGACCTCTGGGAGGCGACCTGGCAGGGTGGGGTGGGTGCGGTTGCGGGGACTGGGCCGGGGCTCAAGATGGCGAAGTACGTAGGGGGAAAGTTCGGGGATGATGCGTCGGTGCTGCTTCGTGAAGCGGCGAGCGGAGCGGCAGGCGGTGCTACCGGCAACGTCGTCGGAGGCTGGGCCACTGAGGGTGCCAAGGTAGCGACCGGCGAAGAGTTCAACCGGGAAGACGCCGCGTGGGGCACCGCCGCTAACGCCGTCGGTGGTGCCGTGGGCGGCGCGGCCGTCGCAGGGGTCGGTCGCCTCAATCAGCCGACTGAAGGGCTCCAGGTGCCGGAAGGTTTCACACCGGCGCCTGAGCGGAGTGGCCCCGCCATGTCGATCGATGCCCCGATGGGTGGGATCAGCGCCGGCCTGGCAGGAGCGGGCCAGGAATTGGCCCAGGGTGATGATGAGGGAGGAGACAGGAAGCCCGAGGCCAAGTCGGAGCCTCAGGGTCGAAGCGTGAAGGACACTTTCGGATGACTCGGACCCGTGTGATCAATGCCTGCCTTATGGCGGCCGGTGTGGGAATGCTGGCCGCCGCGGTGCGGGTGTTGCTGCGACCTTCCGCGGCGCTGCCTCGGTGGGATCTGCTCGCCTGTCTCGCGTTGGTGGTGGTCGGCCTGGCGGGTGCGCTCGTGTGCCTGCGGCGGGGGCCCTTCCCGCAAGGGGGGCGGGCTGAGACGCGTAGCCACTGGTGGCCCGATCGGAACGGTGGATGGATTGCCGCCGGCATGTGTGCTGGGATCGTGCCCGTGGGACTGTTCTTCTACGCAGCCCTTTCGTTCTCCCCAGAAGCCGCTCGGATCACCGAGGCTAAGGGCCGCATCCAAGCGATTTCCGTCCAGAAAGTGCTCTCCTCCGAGTATGTCCGGAAAAAGCACTCCGGCCACTACAAGGTGGTCGCCCGACTCTCTGTACCGTTCGATGCCGGAACCAGGTCCGAGAAGGCCGAATTCACCTCGGAACACTGGTTGGAGAGCGGCGACAAGGTCTGGGCCCTCTATGCGCCGTCATCTGCCGAGCTTGGCTTTATCGTGGATGCCGACCGGGAAGCCCTGGAAGAGAAGCTGGGCGGTACCGGGCATCCGCTCATGTTGATGGGTGTGGGTGTGCTCACGGTCTGCTGTTCACTCTTTGGTTTCCTCGGAGAGTTCTTCAGCAGGACCTCCCGCAGCCTTAGGCGTCCGCTCAAGAAGGGCCTTTGTCGATCGCTCCCCGTCACGGTGAAGAGCGTCGGTGTGGTGGTGGACGAAATCACCGACACCAAGGGGGTCACGACCAAACAGCCGAAACCCCGGCTGGAACTCGAAGGGCGCGAGGGGGAGCGCCTGGAAGTTCTGCTCGACCCGGTGGTCGATCCCTCGCACCTGTCCCGGGAGACCAAGGGTCTTCAGGCGAAGCTCTACTGGGTTAGATTCGCCGCCGGCCGACCCGGGCCAAAGAGGGTGAGCGCGGTGCTGGTGCTGGAGGGGCAGCGGTGTGTGCGAGGTGCCCTCAGGGTTGCCGACGCATCGGACTGTCCAGAGGGCACCCTCGTGCCTGCCGCCGAATCTCTCCCCGAGGCAGCCGGCCTGCGGGCGATACGTACGCAGCCGGCCTGGGATCCGAAACTGCACGCCGAGGGGCTGTGGTGGCTTGTGGCGGGGGTGGTCGCCCTCGGCGCCGTCGTCTTCGGTGTCGGACGCTGGGGGGCGGGCATCCTGTGTCTCGCCGCGTACGGATGCCTGTTCATCGCGCGCATGGTGATGAAGGACAGCCGTACGCGGTACCTGAAGGGCTTCCTTCCGGACCCCGAGCCGGAAACCGGCCAGTGACCGGACCTTCCCGCTGAGGCTCACGGCGAGTGTCTGCCTCAGCGGGAACTCGGCCCGCTCAGGGCTGTGTTACGTGCCGCACCGGAAGGTGCGCCCACGCCGTTGCGGCGGCGTAAGGCCATGCGCTGAGTCGTAAGCGCAGCCTGACGTTCCCTTGATGCATCGATGCCGTGAAGGGTGGTCGGTTCGGCGGCTGAGCTGCCCGTGCGTGGTCGCATGCTGCGGTGCGGGGCCCACGCGTAGGCTGCCTCCATGTGCGGAATCGTGGGTTACGTGGGCGGGCAGAGCGCCCTTGACGTCGTCCTGGCCGGGTTGAAGCGGCTGGAGTACCGCGGCTATGACTCGGCGGGTGTCGCCGTGCTGGCCGATGGCGGTCTGGCAGCGGCCAAGAAGGCCGGCAAACTCGCCAACCTGGAGAAGGAGCTGGCGGACCGTCCGCTGCCGACCGGGTCGACCGGGATCGGGCACACCCGGTGGGCCACCCACGGCGGTCCCACCGACGAGAACGCCCATCCGCATCTGGACAACGCCGGCCGGGTCTGTGTCGTCCATAACGGCATCATCGAGAACTTCGCCGCGCTGCGGGCCGAACTCACCGACCGTGGGCACGAGTTGGCGTCCGAGACGGATACCGAGGTCGTGGCGCACCTGCTGGCCGAGGCGTACTCGTCGTGCGGCGAGCTGGCGGAGGCGATGCGGCAGGTGTGCCGGCGGCTGGAGGGCGCGTTCACGCTGGTCGCGGTGCATGCCGATGAGCCGGACGTGGTCGTCGGGGCGCGCCGGAACTCGCCGCTGGTGGTGGGTGTCGGGGACGGCGAGGCGTTCCTCGCCTCGGACGTGGCGGCGTTCATCGCGCACACCCGTGAGGCGATCGAGCTGGGCCAGGACCAGGTCGTGGAGCTGCGCCGGGACGGGGTGACGGTCACCGACTTCGACGGCGCGCCCGCGCAGGTACGGGAGTACCACGTCGACTGGGACGCGTCGGCCGCCGAGAAGGGCGGTTACGACTACTTCATGCTGAAGGAGATCGCGGAGCAGCCGAAGGCCGTCGCGGACACGCTGCTGGGGCGGATCGACGCGTCGGGCGTGCTGTCGCTGGACGAGGTGCGGATCCCGCCGGAGGTGCTGCGCGAGGTCGACAAGGTCGTCATCGTGGCGTGCGGGACGGCCTATCACGCGGGGATGATCGCCAAGTACGCGATCGAGCACTGGACCCGGATTCCGTGCGAGACGGAGCTGGCGAGTGAATTCCGTTATCGCGATCCGATTCTGGACCGGCGGACGCTGGTGATCGCCATCAGCCAGTCCGGCGAGACCATGGACACCTTGATGGCGCTGCGGCACGCCCGTGAGCAGGGCGCGAAGGTGCTCGCCATCTGCAACACGAACGGCTCGACGATTCCGCGCGAGTCGGATGCGGTGCTGTACACGCACGCCGGGCCCGAGGTCGCGGTGGCGTCCACGAAGGCGTTCTTGACCCAGCTGGTGGCCTGCTATCTGGTGGCGCTCTACGTCGCGCAGGTACGGGGCACGAAGTGGGGCGACGAGATCCGGGACGTGGTGCGCGAGCTGGCGGCCATCGGCACCCAGGTCGAGCAGGTGCTCGGCACGATGGAGCCGGTACGGGAGCTGGCGCGCAGCCTCGCCGACAAGAACACCGTGCTGTTCCTGGGCCGGCATGTGGGCTATCCGGTGGCCCTGGAGGGCGCGCTGAAGCTCAAGGAGCTCGCGTACATGCACGCGGAGGGCTTCGCGGCCGGTGAGCTCAAGCACGGGCCGATCGCGCTGATCGAGGACGATCTGCCGGTCGTCGTCGTGGTGCCGTCGCCGCGTGGGCGGTCCGTGCTGCACGACAAGATCGTGTCCAACATCCAGGAGATCCGGGCCCGGGGGGCGCGCACGATCGTGATCGCGGAGGAGGGCGACGAGGCGGTGGTGCCCTACGCCGATCACCTCGTACGGATCCCGCGGACGCCGGTGCTGCTGCAGCCGCTCGTCTCCACGGTTCCGCTCCAGGTCTTCGCCTGCGAGCTGGCCACCGCCCGCGGCAACGAGGTGGACCAGCCGCGCAACCTCGCCAAGTCGGTGACGGTGGAGTGATCATCGGGGTCGGGATCGACGTCGCGGAGATCGACCGCTTCGGTGCGGCGCTGGAGCGGACGCCGGAGCTGGCGCACCGGCTCTTCATCCAGGAGGAGCTGATGCTGCCGAGCGGTGAGCGGCGCGGGATCGCCTCCTTGGCGGCGCGGTTCGCCGCCAAAGAGGCGGTGGCCAAGGCGCTGGGCGCGCCGGGCGGGCTGCACTGGACCGACGCCGAGGTGTATGTGGAGGACAGCGGGCGGCCGCGGCTGCGGGTGCGGGGCACCGTCGCGGCCTGCGCCGCGGCGCTGGGGGTGCGGTCGTGGCATGTCTCCCTGAGCCATGACGCGGGGGTTGCTTCCGCCGTGGTGATCGCCGAGGGGTGAGACTGGAGGCATGAGGACTGCCTACAGCGTGGAGACCGTACGGGCCGCCGAGCGGGAGCTCATGGCCCGGTTGCCCGAAGGGGCTCTGATGCAGCGCGCGGCGGCCGGACTGGCCGTTGCCTGCGGGGAGTTGCTGGGGCGGGTGTACGGCACCCGGGTGGTGCTGCTGGTGGGCAGCGGCGACAACGGCGGGGACGCGTTGTACGCGGGGGCCCGGCTGGCGCGCCGGGGGGCCGGGGTGGCCGCGGTGCTGCTGTCGCCCGAACGGGCGCACCAGGGGGGTCTTGCCGCGTTGCGGGCGGCCGGCGGGCGGGTCTCCGGCGACGCGCTGCGCGACATCGCGTGCGCCGATCTCGTCGTGGACGGGATCGTGGGCATCGGCGGGCGCGGCGGGCTGCGGCCCGAGGCCGCGCAACTCGCCCGCGCGGCACGGGAGTCGGCGCTGGTGCTGGCGGTCGATCTGCCCAGTGGCGTGGACGCGGACAGCGGTGAGGTGCGGGGGGACGCCGTACGGGCCGATGCGACGGTGACCTTCGGCGCCTACAAGCCGGGGCTGCTGGTCGATCCGGCGCGGGAACGGGCGGGGGCGCTGCGGCTGGTGGACATCGGGCTCACGTTGCCCGAGGACGCCGATGTGGAGGCGTTGCAGCATGCGGATGTGGCGGATCTGCTGCCGCGTCCGACGGCCGAGAGCGACAAATACCGGCGGGGCGTGGTGGGGGTGGTCGCCGGGTCCGCACGGTATCCGGGGGCCGCGGTGCTGGCCGTGGCGGGTGCGTTGCGGGGCGGCGCGGGGGCCGTGCGGTATGTCGGGCCGGCCGTGGACAAGGTGTTGGCGCACTTCCCGGAGACGCTGGTGCACCCCGGGCCGCCGGACAAGGCCGGCCGGGTGCAGTCATGGGTGATCGGGCCCGGGATCGGGGACGAGTCGGATGCGCTGGCGGAGGTGCTGGCGGCGGATGTGCCGGTGCTGGTGGACGCGGACGGGCTGCGGTTCCTGACGCCGCGGCAGGTCCGGGAGCGTACGGCCGAGACGCTGCTGACGCCGCATGCGGGGGAGGCGGCGGCGCTGCTGGGGCGCGGCCGCGACGAGGTCGAGGCGGCGCGGATGGAGTCCGTACGGGAGCTGGCGGCGCAGTACGCCGCCACGGTGCTGCTCAAGGGCTCGACGACGCTGGTCGCGGGGGCGGACGGCCCGGTGCGGGTGAACCCCACGGGGACCAGCTGGCTGGCGACGGCCGGGAGCGGGGATGTGCTGTCGGGGGTGACGGGCTCGTTGCTCGCCGCGGGGCTCACGGCCCGTGACGCGGGTTCCGTGGGCGCGTATCTGCACGGTCTCGCGGCGCGCCGGGCGGCGGGCCCCGGGGGCGCGCCGATCCTCGCGTCGGAGGTCGCGGACCATCTGGGCGCGGCCTGGCGGAATGTGACGGACTGACAGAGCGCGCGGGGCGGCGTTACGCCCGGTGGGGGAATGGGGCGGGCACCAGGGCGAACCTGGTCCCCGGCGGGCGGTGAAGCCGCCTGGTCACGGCATGCGTGAGGGCATGAAACGCACCTTTTCCGCCCTGTTGGTCTGCGCCTCGCTGCTCGTTGTCGCCGGGCCGCCCGCGGTGGCCGTCGCGCCGTCGCCCGCCGCGTACGCGGTGTCCGACCTGGTCCCCGGTATCCCGGGTGGTCCGCGGCGGGCCGAGGAGGGCGACACGCCCGACCGGGCCCTGATGCCGCGGATTCCCCAAGGGCGTACGGCCGAGGACCCGATGCCGAGGCGGCCGCGGGAGCGGCAGTGGCACATCGAGTACGTACCGCGGTCCGAGGTGGTACGCCGGGGCACCCGGGCGTCGAGCTGCAGCAGATCCACCGGGCCCTACCAGCGCCAGGCGGAGCGCTATCTGCGGCGGGATGTGGACGGGCGGCAGAGCACGGGGGACTGCCGGGCGATCCGGCGGTTCCAGCAGATGCACCGCATCGCGCCGGCGACCGGCTTCGCGGGGCCGGTCACCGGCGCCGTGGTGCGGCTGATGCGGGCGAAGAAGGACCCGAACCGGGCCGGTCACTGCCCGGAACGTCCGGAGCGCACCGCGTGTGTCGATCTGGACCGGCAGCTGATGTGGGTGCAGCAGGGCGAGCAGGTGATTTTCCCCCCGGTGGCGATCCGTTCGGGGCGGCCGACCATGGAGACCCGTACCGGTACGTACCGGATCTACCTGCGGCACAGGAGCCACACCTCGAACCTCTACCACACGCCGATGCCGTTCGCGCAGTTCTTCGACCGCGGAGAGGCGCTGCACGGTGTCTACGAAGACATCTACGACGGACCTGGTTCGCACGGCTGCGTCAATCTCACATGGACGGACGCGCGGAAGCTGTGGGATGTGCTGAAGAAGAGCGACATTGTCCACGTCTGGGGGCGGAAACCCGGCGTGTGAGCGAGGTTTCCTCGCCGGTCCCGCCGGTCCCCCCGGGCGCCACGGCGTCGCCTGCGACACTGAGGGGGATGAACGAGACAGCGAAGCGCGCCCGTGCCGCCATCGACCTCGCCGCCGTGCGGTCGAACGTCCGTGCACTGCGGGCCCGCGCACCCCGGGCAGAGCTGATGGCCGTCGTCAAGTCCGACGGCTACGGACACGGTGCGGTGCCCTGCGCCCGTGCCGCCCGTGAGGCCGGCGCGGGCTGGCTGGGCACCGCGCTGCCCGAGGAGGCGTTCGCGCTGCGCGCGGCCGGCGACACCGGGCGGCTGATGTGCTGGCTGTGGACCCCGGGCGGCCCCTGGCGCACGGCCGTCGAGCAGGACATCGACGTGTCGGTGAGCGGGCTGTGGGCGCTGCGCGAGGTGGCCGAAGCGGCGCGGGCGTGCGGCCGGGCCGCCCGCGTCCAGCTCAAGGTCGACACCGGCCTCGGCCGCAACGGCTGCCAGCCCGCCGACTGGTCGCCCCTGACCTCGGCGGCCCGCGCCGCCGAGGCCGAGGGCGTACTGACCGTCACCGGCGTCTGGTCGCACTTCGCCTGCGCCGACGAGCCCGGACACCCCTCGATCGCCGCCCAGCTGACCGCCTTCGAGGAGGCGCTGAAGACCGCCGACGCGGCCGGGCTGCGCCCCGAGGTGCGGCATATCGCCAACACCCCGGCGCTGCTCACCCTCCCCGAGGCGCACTTCGACCTGGTCCGCGCCGGCATCGGCATCTACGGGATCTCGCCCAGCCCCGAGCTCGGCACCCCCCAGGACTTCGGGCTGCGGCCCGCGATGACCCTGGAGGCGTCGCTCGCCTCGGTCAAGCGCGTTCCGGGCGGCCACGGCGTGTCGTACGGGCATCACTACACGACGCCCGGTGAGACCACCCTCGCGCTGATCCCGCTGGGGTACGCCGACGGCATCCCGCGGCACGCCTCCGGCACCGGCCCGGTGCTGGTCGCCGGCAAGTGGCGGACGGTCGCCGGCCGGATCGCGATGGACCAGTTCGTGGTCGACCTGGGCGGCGACGGCGCCGAGCCGGGCGATCCGGCGGTGCTGTTCGGCCCCGGGGACCGCGGTGAGCCGACCGCGGAGGACTGGGCCCGGGCGGCCGGAACCATCGGGTACGAAATCGTCACACGCATCGGAACCCGGGTACCACGCGTCTACGTGGACAACGGCATACGAGGCGAAGCCGAAGCAGCCGAAGGAGACTCAGCGCTCACGGGGGGTACGGCATGACCGACGGCAAGGAGGCCGCCGCGCAGGCGGTCGAGGCGGCGGCCGAAGTGGCGGCCGAGGCGGCCAACAACTGGGCCAGGGCGGGCCGGCACGCGGGCATCGCCGGCGCCGCGATCGGCGTGGTCGCGGCCGGCGCCGCGGCCGGTGTGGCGATAGAGCGGCTGACGGTCGGCCGCGGGATGCGCCGCCGGGCCCGGCTCGCGCTGGACGCCTCGGGCCCGTACGGGACGCTGCGCGGCACACCGGGCGCGGCGATCGCCGAGGACGGCACCGAGCTGTACTACGAGGTCGACGAGCCGGGCGAGGAGCCGGGCCGGCCGGAGAGCGAGGCGGGCAAGACCGCCAGGGACGGCAGGCCCAAGAACGGCAAGAACGGCAAGGACAGGACCGTCAAGCCCGCCCGCGGAAAGGAGGCCCGGGCCGCCCAGGAGGCCCAGGGCGGCCTGCGCAAGCGGCTGACGGCGGCGCTGGGGCGGCGCTCCGCGGCCCCCACGGTCGTCTTCAGCCATGGTTACTGCCTCAGCCAGGACTCCTGGCACTTCCAGCGCGCGGCGCTGCGCGGCACGGTGCGCACCGTCCACTGGGACCAGCGCAGCCACGGCCGCTCGGCGCGCGGCCACGGCCAGATCGACGGCACGGAAGAGGTCACCATCGACCTGCTGGGCCGGGACCTGAAGGCGGTGCTGGACGCCGCGGTGCCCGAGGGGCCGATCGTGCTGGTCGGGCACTCCATGGGCGGGATGACGGTGATGGCGCTGGCCGACCAGTTCCCCGAGTACGTCGCGCAGCGGGTGGTCGGCGTGGCCCTGATCGGCACGTCCGCGGGCCGGCTCAGCGAGGTCGGCTTCGGGCTGCCGTCCATGGGCGTCAAGGCCTTCCACTGGCTCGCGCCGGGTGTGCTCAAGGCGCTGGGCTGGCAGCACGAGATCGTCGAGCGCGGGCGGCGAGCCACCGCCGATCTGTTCGCGGGGCTGATCAAGCGCTATTCGTTCGGCTCGCCGGAGCAGGTGGACCCGGCCATCGCGCGGTTCGGTGAGCGGCTGATCGAGGCGACCCCGATCGATGTGGTCGCCGAGTTCTTCCCGGCGTTCGCGGTGCACGACAAGACCGAGGCGCTGGTGGCGTACGACGCGGTGCCCGCGCTGGTGCTCGCCGGGGAGAGCGACCTGATCACCCCCGCCGACCACAGCCGGTCGATCGTCGAGGTGCTGCCCGAAGCGGAGCTGGTGTGCGTCTCCGGCGCCGGGCATCTGGTGATGCTGGAGCGGCCCGAGCTGGTCAATGAGCATCTGGTGTCGCTGGTGGAGCGGGCGAGCGTGGCGGCCCGCAACACCCGGCACGCCCGCGCCTGAGGCGCAGGGCCCGGCGGGCATGATCCACCGCCCGGCGGGCCCGGCCGCTCTGTGACGTCATGCGGCCGGGCGGCGGGCAGGCCGTACCATTTGCGGCATGAGCACCACCGACGCGATCGCCCACATCACCGTCAAGTCCTCCGACCAGATGCAGGAGTTGGGCCGCAGGCTGGCCCCGCTGCTGCGCCCCGGCGACCTGGTGCTGCTCACCGGTGAGCTGGGCGCCGGCAAGACGACGCTGACCCGCGGCCTGGGCGAGGGCCTGGGCGTGCGCGGCGCCGTCACCTCTCCCACCTTCGTCATCGCCCGGGTGCACCCTTCGCTGGTCGGCGGCCCCGCGCTGGTGCATGTGGACGCCTACCGGCTCGGCGGCGGCCTGGACGAGATGGAGGACCTGGACCTCGATGTCTCGCTGCCGGAGTCGGTGGTGGTCGTGGAGTGGGGCGAGGGCAAGGTCGAGGAGCTGTCCGAGGACCGGCTGCATGTGGTGATCGGGCGGGCGGTAGGAGGGGGCGGCGCGATGGGGGTCCCCCCGGACGGAGTCCGGGGGAGCCTCGTGCAGGGGTGGCGGTCGGGCGACGGGCGGGCGGACGCGCCGGGCGGTCCGGACGGGCATCCGGAGGACGACGTGGACGACGTGCGCGAGGTGACGGTCACCGGCCATGGCGCGCGCTGGGCGGACGCCGGGCTGCCGGAGCTGGAGAACTGCTGACGTCCGGGACCTGCCGGGCCCCGCATCCGGTCACTCGTCCCGTAGTTTCCGACAAGCCGTCGGTAAGATGTTGCGCTGCTGGTACCGGGCGTGGTGACATGGGTGGAGACCCCAGTTAGGTCAGCCTAAGTAGCGAGCCTAGCTTCTGTCGCTTGCCCCAGGAGCCCCGGGAGGCGTCCATGTCCGCCCACCAGCACGATGCGCGCGAGACGCCGACGATGACTGAGCTGCTGGCGGCGTGTGCCGCGGCCAACGCCGTCTCCACGCCCCCTGGTGCCGACGAGGAATCCCGTAAGACTGCGGAATCCCGTAAGGAGGGGCCCGCGGGGTCTGCCGACGAGCCGGCCGTGGAGGACGGGAACAAGCCCGTGTCCACCCAGGGGCGCGACGCCGCGTAGCCCGTACGGGTCAAGGAACCGCCCGGAAGACCGTGCGGTCAGGCGATCACGACGACCTTGGTGCCGTGCAGCGCGAAGTCCCACAGCGCCTTGCCGTCGTCCCGCGACTCCCGGATTCCGCCGGTCTTCTTCGACGAGTCCGGGTCGGGCGTGGAGCCGTCGACGGCCGCGCTGAAGCCGATCGTGACGCTGTCCACATTGGCGAACCGCACGACATGCTCGATCGCGATACCGTCCGAGCCCGTGACGCTCACCGACCGCGAGCTGACCGCGTACGTCCCCAGCGGCGGGCTCACCGTGCTCGGCGCGACCGTGAACGTCCGCAGCGCCTTGCCCTTCGGGCCGACCAGCCAGACCCGCTTGTCGCCGAGCGAGTAGACGACCCGCTGGCCCTTGCCGGACGCCGCCGGGACCGGGGCCGGTGCGGGCGCCCTGTCCTTCGTGCCGCGCCGGTCCGAGTGGTCCTTGGGCGCGCTGCGGTGGCTGTCCTTGCGGGCCTGGGTGAGGGTGTCCGGGGCGGACGCCGCGGCTTGATAGCCGAGCACACCGACCACGACCACGGCAGCCGCGGTCAGCGCGGTGACGATCGTGCTGCTCTTAGCGGGCACCGCTGTGCCACCTTTCCGTACGTCTACTACGGGGGTGACGGTAGCACCGGAACGGGGACCGCCGGCCGAGCCGTAGTCTTGAGGGCGTGCTGCTGCTAGCTCTTGACACCGCCACGCCCGCCGTCACCGTCGCGCTCCACGACGGCGCGCGCGTCCTCGCCGAGTCCCGCCAGGTGGACGCGCGCCGGCACGGCGAACTGCTGCTGCCCGCCGTCGACCGGGTGCTGGCCGAGGCCGGGCTGAAACTCGACGCGGTCAGCGACATCGTGGTCGGCGTGGGCCCGGGACCGTACACCGGGCTGCGGGTCGGCCTGGTGACCGCCGCGACCTTCGGGGCGGTGCTGGACGTCCCCGTGCACGGCCTGTGCTCGCTGGACGGCCTCGCCTACGCCTCCGGGCTGACCGAGCCCTTCGTCGTGGCCACCGACGCCCGCCGCAAGGAGGTCTACTGGGCGCGCTACGCCGATGCCCGTACGCGGCTGACCGAGCCCTCCGTCGACCGCCCCGCCGACATCGCCGACCAGGTGGCCGGCGTCCCGGCCGTGGGGGCCGGCGCGCTGCTCTACGACACGGTCTTCACCGGCGTACGGCGCGAGGCGCCCGAGCACCAGTCCGCCGGCGCCCTCGCCGCGCTGGCCGCCGAGAAGCTGGCCGCGGGCGAGGAGCTGCCGGCCCCGCAGCCCCTGTACCTGCGCCGCCCGGACGCCCAGGTCCCCGCCAACTACAAGGTGGTCACTCCCAAGTGAGTGCCGGACCGTCGCCCGACCACCGCCCCGCGGCGGCACCTCCCCCGGAATCCGTCCCGGGGGACCCCCAGCGCGGCGGCACCCCGCAGCTCGCCGCGGTGCTGCGCGAGATGCGCTGGTGGGACATAGCGCCGGTGCTCGAACTCGAACGGGAACTGTTCCCCGAGGACGCCTGGTCGCCCGGCATGTTCTGGTCCGAGCTGGCCCATGCGCGCGGCCCGCACGCCACCCGCCGCTATCTCGTCGCCGAATTGGAGGTGCCGCCGCGCAGCGGCGCCGATGACGGGCGGGCGGGCCGGCTGGTCGGCTACGGCGGGCTGGCTGCCGTCGACGGCACCGGCGACATCCAGACCATCGCCACCGCCCGCGACCAGTGGGGCACCGGCCTCGGCGCCCGGCTGCTGACCGAACTCCTCGGCGCCGCAACGGACTTCGAGTGCCACGAGGTGCTGCTGGAGGTGCGGGTCGACAATCTTCGCGCCCAACGCCTCTACGAGCGCTTCGGCTTCGAGCCGATCGGCTTCCGCCGCGGCTACTACCAGCCCGGCAACCACGACGCCCTCGTGATGCGGCGCACCACCCAGACCTCCTCCGAAGCACCCTCCGTACAAGGAACTTGACACTCATGGCTGACTCACGCGGCGGACCGCTCGTCCTCGGCATCGAGACCTCCTGCGACGAGACCGGTGTCGGCATCGTCCGCGGCCACACCCTCCTCGCCGACGCGGTCGCCTCCAGCGTCGACGAGCACGCGCGCTTCGGCGGCGTGGTGCCGGAGGTGGCCTCGCGGGCCCACCTGGAGGCGATGGTCCCCACCATCCAGCGGGCGCTGAAGGACGCCGGCATCGCGGCGAGCGACCTGGACGGCATCGCGGTCACCGCGGGACCGGGCCTGGCCGGCGCGCTGCTGGTCGGCGTCTCGGCCGCCAAGGCGTACGCCTACGCCCTCGGCAAGCCGCTGTACGGCGTCAACCACCTCGCCTCGCACATCTGCGTCGACCAGCTCGAACACGGCGCGCTGCCCGAGCCGACGATGGCCCTGCTGGTGTCCGGCGGCCACTCCTCGCTGCTGCTCGCGCCCGACATCACCGCCGACGTACGCCCCCTGGGCTCGACGATCGACGATGCGGCGGGCGAGGCGTTCGACAAGATCGCCCGGGTGCTGAACCTCGGCTTCCCCGGCGGCCCGGTCATCGACCGCTACGCACGCGAGGGCAACCCGGACGCGATCCGCTTCCCGCGCGGTCTGACCGGCCCCCGCGACCCGGTCTACGACTTCTCCTTCTCGGGTCTGAAGACGGCGGTGGCCCGCTGGATCGAGGCGAAGCGGGCGGCCGGCGAGGAGGTGCCGGTGGCGGATGTCTCGGCGTCCTTCCAGGAGGCCGTGGTGGATGTGCTGACCCGTAAGGCCGTCCGGGCCTGCAAGGACAACGGCGTGGACCACCTGATGATCGGCGGCGGGGTCGCGGCCAACTCCCGGCTGCGGGCGATGGCCGAGCGCCGCTGCGAGGACGCCGGTATCACCCTGCGGGTGCCGCGGCCCAAGCTGTGCACCGACAACGGCGCGATGGTCGCGGCGCTGGGCGCGGAGATGGTGGCGCGCGGACGCGCGGCCTCCGCCTGGGACCTGTCCGCGGACTCCTCGCTCCCGGTCACCGAACCGCATGTGCCCGCGGAGGACCCCGCGGACGATCCCGCTCACCACGGTCACGGCCATGACCACGGCCATGACCACGTCCACGAGATGAGCAAGCAGAACCTCTACCAGTGACCAGCTTCTGAGGATCGGTGACAACCGCGCCGCCCTCCGGCCCCCGCGGCCGCCCCGAGGTCTTACCCTGGAGCGGCACCGGGGGCGCACGTGGGGAGGCGGCAGGCTGTGGACTGGTTCTGGTGGGTCTTCATCTTCTTCATGGCGGGTGGCTTCGCGAAGGTGGCCGACACCGCCCGTACGGCGCTGCGCACCCGCCATGAGCGCAAGATGGAGCGCCTGGAGTCCGCCCGGATGGAGCGGCAGGCGCTGGAGGCGGCCCAGAAGCCGCCGGAGCCGGTGTGCGGCTGCACCCATCACCTCGCCAAGCATGACAAAAAGGGCAAGTGTCATGAGCTGGTGGAGATCGCGGTCGCCTGGGACGCCGACCACAAGCCGGTGCAGTACGAAGCGGGCCAGTGCACCTGCCAGCAGTACATCGGCCCGCAGCCGCTCTCCCAGATCTACGCCGAGGACCTCACCGACCTGGCGTGAGCGCCCCTAAGAGGCCTCCGCCGCCGGGTGCCCCAGCAGCATCGTGGGGGCGCCGGCGACGCGCGTCAGGAAGATCGTGCAGGAGTTGCGGCCGCCGCCGAGCTTCAGCTTCTTGCGCAGCTCCTCCGGCTCGACCGCGGAGCCGCGCTTCTTGATCACCGCGATGCCGATCTCGCGCTCGCGCAGCAGCGCCTTCAGCTTCTTGACGTTGAACGGCAGCACATCGGTGATCGCGTAGGCGGTCGCATACACCGTCTCCGTCAGCCGGTCCGCGGTGATGTACGCGATCGTCGGATCGATCAGCCGCCCGTCGACCTGCCGGGCGACATCCGCGACGAGATGGGCACGGATCACCGCACCGTCCGGCTCGTACAGCCAGTCCCCGACGGGACCCGGCTCAGGGTCGGGCAGCCCGGCGCCCAGCAGCGAGTCCCCGGACGGAAGCAGGGTCGCGCGGCGCGCGCCGGAGGTCGGACCGGCCGCGCCGCCCCCCGCCGTCCCGAACCACAGCACGGCCTCCTTGACCTCGCCCCCGTCCGAGATCCACTCCGTCTCGGCGTCGTCGGGCAGTGCGTCGTGCGGCACCCCCGGCGCGATCTTCAGCGCCGCGAACGGGGCCGTACGGGCCGCCTCCACGGCCCATGACAGCGGCGGCGAATACGCCTCCGGATCGAAGATTCTCCCGCCCCGGACCTTGCTGCGCCGCGCCGGATCGACGAACACCGCGTCGTAGCCGGCGGTGTCCACCTCCGTCACATCCGCACAGCGCACCTCGATCAGCCCGGCGAGCCCCAGCGCCTCGGCGTTCGCCCGTGCCGCGGCGCAGGCCAGTGGGTCCCGGTCGACGGCCAGCACGCGGATCCCGGCCCGGGCCAGCGCGATCGCGTCGCCGCCGATCCCGCAGCAGAGGTCGGCCAGCGTACGGACGCCCAGCGCGGCGAGGCGGGTGGCGCGGTGGGCGGCGACCGTGGCGCGGGTGGACTGTTCGACGCCGTTGGGCGTGAAGTACATCAGCCGTGCGTCCGCCCCGAACTTCGCCGCCGCGCGCTGCCGCAGCCGGGCCTGGCCGAGCGCCGCGGAGACCAGCGGCGCGGGGTGGTCACGGCGCAGCCGGGTCGCGGCCGCCAGTTCGTCCGCCGGATCGTGGTCCCGCAGTTCGGCCAGCAGCGCCTGCCCCTCGGGGGCGAGCAGCGCGGAGAAGGTGTCGAGGTCGGTCACCTGCACCATTGTGGGCCAGGTGACGAGGCCCGGGAGTACGCCCGGGGGTACGGGGCGAGGGATCCCAGGGCATATCGATCCGCCGCTCCAGGGTCTGTCCGGCCCTGACCCGTCGGACAGACCCTAGCGTTCCCGGCGGCCGCGCCACCGTCGTGGTGGCCGGTCGGCTCCCGCGCCGACCGGCTCCCGTCGGCGCTGGGCGCTGTCGCTGATCCGCAGCAGCAGCGCCACCATCACCCAGTTCGCGACGAGCGACGAGCCGCCCTTGGCGAGGAACGGCAGGGCCTTGCCGGTCAGCGGGATCAGACCGGTGACACCGCCGGCGACGACGAAGACCTGGAGCAGCAGCGCCCCGGAGAGCCCGACCGCGAGCAGCTTGCCGAACGGGTCGCGGGCGGTCAGCCCCACCCGCAGCCCGCGCTGCGCCAGCAGCACGTACAGCATCACCATGGCCATCACCCCGGCCAGCCCCAGCTCCTCGCCGACCGTGGTGAGGATGAAGTCGCTGTTGCCGGCGAAGCCGATCAGCTCGGGGTGGCCCTGGCCCAGTCCGCTGCCCGCGATGCCGCCGCTGCCGAAACTGAACAGCGCCTGCGCGGCCTGCTCGGAGATCAGCCCCGGCGGTCGCTGGTCCTTGGGCAGGAAGATGTCCATCGGGTGCAGCCAGGCCATGATCCGGCCCTTGACGTGCGGCTCTATGGAGCCGACGACGGTGGCGCCGACCGTGGCCATGGCCAGCCCGCACAGCACCCAACTGGTGCGCTCGGTGGCCATGTAGAGCATGATCACGAAGACCCCGAAGAAGATCAGCGAGGTGCCCAGGTCCCGTTCGAAGACCAGCACCAGCAGGCTGATCACCCAGATCGTGAAGATCGGCCCGAGCTGCCGTCCCGGGGGCAGTTGGACGCCCATGACACGGCGTCCGGACAGCGCCAGCGCATCGCGGTTGACGGTCAGATAGCCGGCGAAGAACACCGAGATCATGATCTTTACGAACTCGCCGGGCTGCAGCGACAGCGGCCCGAGCAGAATCCAGCGCTTGGCGCCGTACATGTCGGCGCCGAAGAAGGCCGGCGCCATCAGCAGTACGAGCGCGACCACCATCGTCAGATAGATGTAGCGCTGCAGAATGCGGTGATCGCGCAGCACCAGCAGGATGGCGATGCAGACCGCCACCCCGATCACCGTCCACACCAGCTGGCCGCTCGCCGCCTCGGCGATCTTCAGCCGGGGGGTTTGCGCGTAGGTGACGTCGAGGCGGTGCAGCAGCACCAGGCCGATTCCGGTCAGCAGCGTCGCCACCGGCAGGATCAACGGGTCGGCGCGCGGCGCGAAGCGGCGCAGGACCAGATGAGGGACCAGCGCCACGAAGAACATGCTGACGGCGAAGCCGGCCAGCCCGCCGGGCAGCCGGCCGGTCATCGACAGGCCGGTGTACGCATAGCCGAAGACCGCGATCAGGACGACGAACGCGAGCAGCCAGGCCTCGGTCTTCCGGCGGTTCGGTGCCTGTGCCAGCGCGGCGAACGTCATGGTGCGCTCGGCATCGCTCTCCGGCTCCCCGGCCCCCCGGGGAACGCTGGTCAGTCCACGCACGGGATTCCTCCGCCATCGATCGTCTTGGCCGCGAGCCGGCCGGGCTGAGCCCGGTTGGACGGCTCGGCAGTCGGGGAGGTAGACGAGGCAGCCGGTGAGCTGGTTGCGAGGGAAGGGGAAGGTGTGTCCGATTTGGCACGGAACCGCCCCGGCGGCCGCCCGGCAACCCGCCCCGATCCCGCCACAGATGGCCGCTGACGGCCGAAAACGGCGGACGGTGGGCGCCCGCGGACGGCGGCACCGTACGGCGGGTCAACCGGCGTCACGGGACGCACCCCCCGCCGCGCTGGCACTCCGCTTGACCGAGTGCTAACCGCGTCATAGTCTCGGCGTTGGCACTCTCCAGTGGGGAGTGCCAGACACAGCGACGGGCAGGTCCGGCACCCGCGACGACGGATCCACCTGGTCGCCACCTCAGACAGTTAACCCCGTGAGATCTCCGAAGGGGGAGGTCGGATCGTGACGACCACCAGCTCCAAGGTTGCCATCAAGCCGCTTGAGGACCGCATTGTGGTCCAGCCGCTCGACGCCGAGCAGACCACGGCCTCGGGCCTGGTCATTCCGGACACCGCCAAGGAGAAGCCCCAGGAGGGCGTCGTCCTGGCCGTGGGCCCGGGCCGGATCGAGGACGGCAAGCGCGTCGAGCTCGACGTGAAGGTCGGCGACGTCGTGCTCTACAGCAAGTACGGCGGCACCGAGGTGAAGTACAACAACGAGGAGTACCTCGTCCTCTCGGCTCGCGACGTTCTCGCGATCGTCGAGAAGTAAGTCACCAGTTTTGCCGTGATCTGCGCCCCTGGTTCCCGCGTCTAAACAACCCGGGGCAGGGGCGCAGTTCGTTTGAGCGACAGCGGTCCCCACGTCGTGGCCGAGGATCGCATTGAGAGGACTTGAAGCAACCCATGGCGAAGATCCTGAAGTTCGACGAGGACGCCCGTCGCGCCCTTGAGCGCGGCGTCAACAAGCTTGCCGACACGGTCAAGGTGACGATCGGCCCCAAGGGCCGCAACGTCGTCATCGACAAGAAGTTCGGCGCCCCGACCATCACCAACGACGGTGTCACCATCGCCCGTGAGGTCGAGGTCGAGGACCCGTACGAGAACCTGGGCGCCCAGCTCGTGAAGGAGGTGGCGACCAAGACCAACGACATCGCGGGTGACGGCACCACCACCGCCACCGTGCTGGCCCAGGCGCTGGTCCGCGAGGGCCTGCGCAACGTCGCCGCGGGCGCCTCCCCGGCCGCGCTGAAGAAGGGCATCGACGCCGCCGTCAAGGCCGTGTCCGAGGAGCTCCTCGCGACCGCCCGCCCGATCGAGGACAAGTCCGACATCGCCGCCGTGGCCGGCCTGTCCGCGCAGGACACGCAGGTCGGCGAGCTCATCGCCGAGGCGATGGACAAGGTCGGCAAGGACGGTGTGATCACCGTCGAGGAGTCCAACACCTTCGGGCTGGAGCTGGACTTCACCGAGGGCATGGCCTTCGACAAGGGCTACCTCTCGCCGTACATGGTCACCGACCAGGAGCGTATGGAGGCCGTCCTCGACGACCCGTACATCCTGATCCACCAGGGCAAGATCGCCTCGATCCAGGACCTGCTGCCGCTGCTGGAGAAGATCATCCAGGCCGGCGCCTCCAAGCCGCTGCTGATCATCGCCGAGGACGTCGAGGGCGAGGCCCTGTCGACCCTGGTCGTGAACAAGATCCGTGGCACCTTCAACGCCGTGGCCGTCAAGGCTCCCGGCTTCGGTGACCGCCGCAAGGCGATGCTCGGCGACATGGCCACCCTCACCGGTGCCACCGTCATCGCCGAGGAGGTCGGCCTCAAGCTCGACCAGGCCGGTCTGGACGTGCTCGGCACCGCCCGCCGTGTGACCGTCACCAAGGACGACACCACCATCGTCGACGGTGGCGGCAACTCCGAGGACGTCGTCGGCCGCGTCAACCAGATCAAGGCCGAGATCGAGTCCACCGACTCGGACTGGGACCGCGAGAAGCTCCAGGAGCGCCTCGCCAAGCTCGCCGGTGGCGTCTGCGTCATCCGCGTGGGTGCGGCCACCGAGGTCGAGCTCAAGGAGAAGAAGCACCGTCTGGAGGACGCCATCTCCGCGACCCGCGCCGCGGTCGAGGAGGGCATCGTCTCCGGTGGTGGCTCCGCGCTGGTCCACGCCGCCAAGGTGCTGGAGGGCTCCCTCGGCAAGGAGGGCGACGAGGCCACCGGTGTCGCCGTCGTCCGCCGCGCCGTCGTCGAGCCGCTGCGCTGGATCGCGGAGAACGCCGGCCTTGAGGGCTACGTCATCACCGCGAAGGTCGCCGAGCAGGAGAAGGGCAACGGCTTCAACGCCGCCACCGGCGAGTACGGCGACCTGGTCAAGGCCGGCGTCATCGACCCGGTCAAGGTCACCCGCTCCGCGCTGGAGAACGCCGCGTCGATCGCCTCGCTGCTCCTGACGACCGAGACCCTGGTCGTCGAGAAGCCCGCGGACGAGGAGGCCGAGGCCGGTCACGGTCACGGGCACGGTCACTCCCACTGAGGCATGACCGCCGGGTAGCCGCGTAACCGGCCAAAAGGCCCCTGTTCCCGCTCGTGAGCGACGGGAACAGGGGCCTTCCGCTTGCCGCCTGAGCTCTCGATGGCCCGGTCAGAGCGCGCCGAGCTGCCGCATCAGGCGTACGAGGTCGTAGTGCCACCAGCCTTCCTGGATCTTTCCGTCGCGGAACCGGAAGGTCGTCACCCCGGTCATGGTGCACACCTTGCCGGTCGGCTGGATATCCATGAACTCGCCCTTGTGCGTGCCGGTCCAGGTCCAGCGCGTCACGACGTCGTCGCCCTCGGCGATCTGGCTTTCGAGGTTGATGGTGAAGTCGAAGGCGGCCCGCCAGGAGGTGACGTCGCCGCGGAGGACGTCGGACCCGACCGTGGTCTCCTCCTCCTTGATGACGTCGTGGTCCCGGTAGTCGGCCGCGAACAGCTCGTCGATGGCGTCGAGGTTGCCCCCGACGGCGATCTCGTGGAAGAACCGGCGGGCGGTTGCGGTGTTCAACTGTTCGTCCCGGACCACGTCGAGGTCGGTGAACGACGGCATTCCGTCGCAGAGCTCCGTCATCTCCCGGAAGATCCGGTCGGTCTCCGGCAGCTGGGAGTTCTTCACCGCCTCTTCGTGCGAAGGAAATTCGACGATCTCGACGAAGTGGGACGCGTCGGTCCGGTCCTTGCCGATGAGGCTGTGGGTGGCGGTCCGCTTGCCCTTGGTCTGTTCGACCCACTTGTCCATGAGCTCGTTCATGCCCTCGGGCCGCTCGGTCTTGTAGTCGATTATTTGTACGAATTTCATGGCGCCTCCCTTATGGGCTGGGCGCGATGCGCAGAGCCAAGATGCCTTGATACGTCCATCTTAGTGAGGAATGCGGCTCTTGATGGGGTCAGGCGGAGCGGTTCCGGTCCGCCGGGTGCACCGGGTCCATGAAGGGCAGACCGGACGCGAACCGCGCCACCTCGTCGAGCGCCCGGTCGGCCATGCGGTGGAGTTCGCCGCCCAGGGAGCCAGCGATATGCGGGGTGAGCAGGACGTTCGGGAGGTCGTACAACGGGGAGTCGGGGGGCGGCGGTTCGGGATCGGTGACGTCCAGGACCGCGTGCAGACGGCCGGTCACCAGCTCGGCAAGCAGGGCCGTTTCGTCGATGAGCGAGCCGCGGGCGGTGTTGATGAGGGTCGCGCCGTCCGGCATCAGCGCGAGTTCGCGGGCGCCCAGCATGTGGTGGGTGGCGGGCAGCTGGGGAGCGTGCACGGTGACGATGTCGCTGTCGGCGCAGAGGGCGGCGAGGGAGACCGGCGTCGCGCCCAGCCGGCAGGCCTCGGCGGCGTCGACGTACGGGTCGTGCAGCAGGATGCGCAGGTCAAAGGGGTGCAGCAGCTCGATGACACGGCGGCCGATGCGGGAGGCGCCGATGATGCCGACGGTCCGGCCGTAGTTGCCGGCGCCGGACAGCTCGTGGTGCCAGTCGTGCGGGGTGCGCAGGGTGCGGTAGCGGCGGGCGCTGTGCAGGACCCGCTTGTTGGCGAAGAGGATCGCGGCGAGGGTGTATTCGGCGACGGGCAGCGCATTGACGGAAGCCGCCGAGGCGACGGCGATACCGCGCTTCCAACAGGCTTCGGTGATGTGGTGTTTGACCGATCCGGCGGCGTGGACGACGGCACGGAGCCGGGGGGCCGTGTCCAGCACCCGGTCGGTGAGCCGCGGGGCGCCCCAGCAGGTGAGGAGAACCTCGGCATCGGCGAGGGCGGCGGCCACCTCGGGCGCGGGGTCGGCCAACTCATGGGCGACCAGACGGGAGTTGGTGCGGGCGAGCTCCGCGAGGCGGATGTGGTGACGGGCGTCAAGCAGCCGCTCCGCGATGCCGGGGCCCATGGAGAGCAGCAGGGCGGGCCGCCGGGGCGGGGTTTTCGCAGGTCCGGGCGTGTTGTCAGGGGTGGGGTGCATGCTGGTACCGGTGCTCCTTCGCGGTGCTCGCGGTCGCCCGGCGGTCGTCGTCATGTGACGCTGCCGGCAGCTCGGGTTCTACAGTGCCCCGCCCATCGGGCGGGGAGTCCGTGCGCGCGGGGGAGTCGCCCGGGACGGACAGCCGCGCACCCCGGCTGTCCGCCACGCGCACCACAGCCACGAGGGCCTGCGTCGCCGCCCGCAGCGCGAGCCGTAGCGCGTACTCCCCGGCCTTGCGGTCGTCCAGTACGGCTTGTGCGCCCTCGGCCACGTCGGCGCCGTCGCGCAGCTGGTCCGCCTCGATCTCGTCAGCGATCCGGGACAGCGCGCTCCGGCTGCCGTCCGGAGACAGGAAACACGGCTTCCCGGTATCGCTCTCCCACGGCAGCAGCCGCAGGCCGGGCACGGGTGCGGAGGTGGCGTTCCGGTCGTAGGTCACCACGCGGCCGCCACCTCCACAGCGTGAATCCGCTGTAGCCGCTCACAACACTGCTGCCGCTCATACGCGACCAGGTACGGGCGTACGAGGGCGGAGTCCTCACCTTGCAGCAGCTCCGTGTGGCGTGCGGGGGCGCGGTGCCGCGCCGACCTCGGCACGTTCGCGCACCTCACGGGGCGCGGCGACGCATCGGTCGGCCGATGACGCCCCGTCGCGGGCAGTAACAGGCGTAGCAGCGACTCGAAGAGACGGATAGCGTGGTGCATGTTGTCAATCCCCACTCTGGGTTGATGGCCACGCCCCCGGACGTCCACCAACGTCGCGGGGGTCTTGGCATGCGGAAACAGGCCGAAATCGGCCGAACGGCCCCTTACTCTGGGTGCATTCATCGTTGCTCAGCGAGATGTCCGGTCACAACGCTGAGCGCGTGACATTTGCCAACTGTCACGAAGGGGATGCCGTGAACCGACGCAACGCCACGGGGGGAACGGCGGCCACCACGGCCGCCGTGTTCGGCGAGGTGCTGAAGCATCACCGGGAGGCAGCAGGCCTCACCCAGGAAGCCTTGGCGCACAAGGTCCCGTGCGACCGCTCGCACGTGGCACGCGTCGAGGCAGGCACCCGCGTACCGCAGGACACCTTTGCCAAGGCGTGTGACGAACTGCTCGATGCAGGTGGGATGTTGCTCCGCTTGTGGGCTCGCATCGACTGGTACCCCGAGGCCGAGCATCCAGACTGGTTCGAGCGGCGCGCGGAGTTGGACGCCGAAGCCGTCACCCTGCGCGAGTATCAGGCTCAGGTCATGCCGGGGCTGTTGCAGACGGAGGAGTACGCATGGGCGCTGTTCTCCTCGATCGCGAGCGACGACGAGGTGGAGAAGCTGGTCAGGGCGCGGCTAAGCCGTCAGCAGCGCTTTCTGGCCCCGGGCGGCCCGCTGTACGTCGCGGTGTTGGACGAGAGCTGTCTGCGTAACGCGGTGGGCAGTGCGGCCGTCATGCGTAGTCAGTGCGCACACCTGCTGGAGGTCGGGCAGCGGTCCAACATGCGCATTCAGGTCGCCCCGGCCGCTCTTTCCGGACTCATTCGCCCCAAGACCTCCATGTCGCTGATCACGCTGCCCGACGGAGACCAGTGGGTCTACTCGGAGTCGCTGGATCGCGGCCATCTCAACGACGATCCGACCGTCTACGCCCGTCATGGCCAGACCTATGATGTGCTCCGGGCCGACGCTCTGTCAGCCCGCGACTCGGCCGCTCTGATCAGCGACGTGATGGAAGGGTACGGGGACCATGGACAGACACGACCTCAGCGCGGCGATCTGGATAAAGAGCAGTTACAGCGGCGACAACGGCGGCAACTGCATCGAAGTGGCGCCCACCTGGATGAAGAGCAGCTACAGCGACCGCGACGGCGGCAACTGCATCGAAGTAGCCCCCGGTATCCCCGGCCTCGTCCCCGTACGTGACAGCAAAGCCCCGCACGGCCCCGCGCTGGTCTTCCCGGCCGCTGACTGGTCTTCTTTCGTCGCTGCCGTCAAGCGCGGGCAGTTCCCCGCCTGAAGGCCCCAGCACGGCAGACCCCCGGGGCACCCTCTTCGTGGCTCTGGCCTCCCTGACGGGGGATCCGGACCCCGCCCCCGTACAGGCCCTGGCAACAACGCACGTCACCGGCCACGAAATCCACGTCACGTGGCACGACGACGCCACCACCACCCACCTGGCCCTACCCCACCCACCCACGGGAGGGGGCGGGCCGGAGGGGCTTGATGTGCGGACGTAAAGCGAAGCAGTCCGCACATCAAGCCCCTCCGGCCCGCCACCGCACCCACAGCCCCGCGCAGCGGACAAAAAAACCAACGGCGCCGCACCCGGCAACGTGGGATGCCACAGCCCTAGCGGGGCCCGTACTTCCGCCCCGTACGAGACGTCAGACCGCCCAGGACTCCACGCGGCGCCAACTTCACCGCTCCCATCAACGCCTTGTACCGCGGATCCGGAATGGACAGCGACTTCCCCCGCGCCAGGTCCTTCATCGCCGCGTCCACCAGCTTGTCCGCATCCAGCCACATCCACCCCGGGATGTTGTCCGTCCCCATCCCGGCCCGCTGGTGGAACTCGGTCCGTACGAAGCCGGGGCACAGCGCCATCAGTCGCACCCCGCTGCCCGCCAGATCCCGCGCGGCGCCCTGGGTGAACTGCACCACCCACGCCTTGCTCGCGCCATAGGTGCCGCGCGGCACGAACGCCGCCACCGACGCCACATTGACCACGGCCCCGCGCCGCCGGTCCCGCATACCGCGTACCCCGGCCGTGGTCAGCCGCAGCACCGCCTCGCAGTGCACCTTGAGCATCGTCAGCTCGTCGGCCATCGAGACTTCGAGGTACTCGCCCTTGTTGCCGAAGCCGGCGTTGTTCACCAGCAGATCGACCGGGTGCTTGGTGTCCGAGAGCCGCGCCTCGACGGCGGCGATGCCGTCCTCGGTGGACAGATCGGCGCTCAGCACCTCCACCTCGATGCCGTGCCGGTCGTGCAACTCGGTGGCCTGCTCGCGCAGTCGCTTCTCGTCGCGTGCCACCAGCACCACGCTGTGGCCGTCGCTCGCGAGCCGCCGGGCGAACGCCGCCCCGATGCCCGCCGTCGCTCCCGTGATCAATGCAGTCGTCATACCGGAACGCTATCCGCCCCGGGGAGGACACCGGAGCCCCAGCCCCCGGTGGTGCGCGGCCCCCCTGCGTACGGGGCGCGCCACGCCACCTCACCTGCGGATCCGAGCGCGCTCCGCTGCCCGCCCCCAGGCCGCCTCCCCGCCCGGCCCGCGAGGTCAACTCCCTTGCTGCTCCACATACTTCACGGCACGTCGGCGCGCCTCCGCATGCAGCGCCTCACCCGTCTCCAGCAGCCGAGGCAGCAGCTCCCGCTCGGTGGTCACCGCCCGGAACATCAGCCCGACCGTCACCTCGTGACCGGGGCGGTGCACCCGCTCGATGGTGTCCCCGGCGCGGATCTCGCCCGCCTCGATCACCCGGAAGTACGCGCCGGGCACCGCGGCCTGGGTGAATCGCTTGATCCAGCCGCGTTCGCCGAGCCACCCCTGGAACGTACGGCAGGGGATCCGCCCCGAGGTCACCTCCAGCAGCAGCCGGGGGCCGACCCGCCAGCGTTCGCCGATGAGGGCGCCGGTGATCTCGATGCCCGAGGTGGTGAGGTTCTCGCCGAAGGAGCCGTTGGGCAGCTCGCGGCCCAGCGCCCGCTGCCAGTCGTCCAGATCCTCGCGCGCGTAGGCGTACACGGCCTGGTCGTCGCCGCCGTGATGGCGCAGATCGACCACCGCATCGCCCGCCAGCCCGCTGCCGCCGATGCCCTCGGGGCCGGGGGCGGTGACCGCCACCGGGCCGTCCACGGGCCGCTTGTCGATGCCCGTGCCGCCCTCGGCGTCGGTGTACTCGGACGGTGTCGGCCGCCCCACGTTCACGGTCAGCAGCTTCATACGCCCTCCGTCGTTCCTTTCGCGTCGTCCACGAAAAGGGGCCCGGGCAACGCACACCGGCCCACGGTCGGACTCCGGCCACCGGGCCCACGACCAGCCCCGCCACCTCTCACGCTAACCATCCCACCCCAAACCGTCGAACCAATTTTTCCCCGTCGACCCAAGATTCGCTTATGCTCGAAGCGTGATCGAGGCCCGACATCTCCGAGTGCTGCGCGCCGTCGCCAGGACCGGCTCGTTCTCCGCCGCCGCGCGCGAGCTGGGCTGCACCCAGCCGGCCGTCAGCCAGCAGATGAAGGCCCTGGAGCAGTCCGCCGGCACCCCGCTGCTGGTCCGTGCGGGGCGCGAGATGCGGCTGACGCAGGCGGGCGAGGCGCTCGTACGGCACGCCGTCGGCATCCTGGCCGGGCTCACCGCCGCCGAGGAAGAGGTCGCGGCCATCGCGGGCCTGCGGGCGGGACGAGTGCGGCTGGTGTCGTTCCCGTCGGGCAGCTCGACGCTGGTGCCGACCGCTTTGGCGAAGATGCGGGCCGCGCACCCGGGCACCCGGGTCTCGCTGGTCGAGGCCGAGCCGCCGCGCTCGATCGAGATGCTGCGCAACGGCGACTGCGAGATCGCGCTGGCCTTCCGCTATCCGGAGGTGCGCGGCGCGGACCCGGCGGCCGGCGCCGAGTGGGACGACCTGGTGGTGCGGCCGATCCTGGCGGACCGGCTGATCGGCCTGGTGCCGGACGGCCACCGGCTGGCGAAGGCGGGCACGGTGCGGTTCGCCGAGCTGGCCGACGAGCCGTGGATCGCGGGCTGTCCCCGCTGCCGCAGGCATCTGGTGGAGGTCTGTGAGAGCGCGGGGTTCACGCCCCGTATCGACTTCGCGACGGACGACTATCCGGCGGTGATCGGCCTGGTCGGCGCGGGCCTGGGGGTCGCCGCGCTGCCCGAGCTCACGCTGGAGTCGGTGCGCCCCAAGGGGGCCACGACGGTACGGATGGAGCCTGCGGTGCACCGCGAGATCGTCGCGCTCACGCTGCCGGATCTGGCGCATGTCCCCGCCGTCGAGGCGACGCTCGACCAGCTGGCGGACGCGGCGGGCCGCTGAGGCTGAGTGACCCTGCGGCCGCACGCCATATAAGTGCGCAGCCGTGTGCTCCCGCAGCCGTACAACTCTGCAGGAACGTTTCTTCAGGAGCGATCCGCTCCCGAGGCTCAGGCGCCGGAGACGCCGGCGTGGCCGGTCATGGAGGTCGCGGGGATCAGCCGGTGGCGGGCCCGGCCCATGAGCTCCTCGCGTTCGTCCTCCGTCAGTCCGCCCCAGACCCCGTAGGGCTCACGGACGGCCAGGGCATGCGCCGCGCACTCGGCCCGCACGGGGCAGCGCATGCAGACCTCCTTCGCCGATGTCTCACGCGCGCTACGGGCCGCTCCGCGCTCGCCCTCGGGGTGGAAGAAGAGAGAGCTGTCCACACCGCGGCAGGCGGCGAGCAGCTGCCAGTCCCAGAGGTCTGCGTTCGGGCCCGGGAGGCGGGAGAAATCTGCCATTGCTTGTCCCCTCGAAGCGATGCTGATTCGGGCTCGGTGCTCACGACCGTACATCTACTGTCGAAGTAGATGTAAATATGACTCATTGCGAATCTAGTCATAGTCAACGCGAAAATGGAAGAAAGAGAGCCAAATAGGGCATAGGGTGCACGCGCGGATGCCGGCCGCGCGATGAGTCGTCTGCGTATCCGGCTCCTTACGGAGCGTGCTGAACTCGGTCGCCGAAGCCGTAACTCTTTCGAGTGACCGTCGTTGAGTGTGCGGAGGCGATTGGCAGAGGTAGCCCTCGGGCAGATGTCCGAGCGGCCGTCAATCGCACAGGTGACGATACGTACCAGCCTGGAGGCTCAAGGTGACGCGCATCAGCTGCGGAGGACGGTCATGACATCCGTCCTCGTCTGCGACGACTCCCCGCTTGCCCGAGAGGCGCTCCGTCGGGCGGTTGCGACCGTGCCCGGCGTCGAGCGTGTGACGACCGCGGCCAACGGCGAGGAAGTCCTCCGCCGCTGGGGTGCCGATCGCTCGGACCTGATTTTGATGGACGTACGGATGCCCGGTCTCGGCGGTGTCGAGACCGTGCGCCGGCTGCTGTCCGCCGACCCCGGCGCCCGGATCATCATGCTCACGGTGGCCGAGGATCTGGACGGTGTCGCGCTCGCGGTCGCCGCCGGTGCCCGCGGCTATCTGCACAAGGACGCCTCGCGCGCCGAACTGCGGGCGACGGTGACCCAGGCGCTGGCCGACCCGACGTGGCGGCTCGCCCCGCGCCGGCTGCGGTCCGCCGAGATGGGGGCCGCGCCGACGCTGACCGCGCGCGAGATCCAGGTCCTGGAGGGTATGAGCCACGGCCGGTCGAACGCCGAGATCGGGCGTGAGCTTTTTCTCTCCGAGGACACGGTCAAAACCCACGCGCGGCGCCTTTTCAAGAAACTCGGCGCCTCGGACCGGGCGCATGCGGTGGCCCTGGGCTTCCGCTGGGGACTGGTCCGCTAAGGCGTTGTGACGTGCAGCGATGCGGGGGAGTGAAGATCCCCGCCCGCCCTGCGGCGGGCGGGGCGGCATGGTGCCCCGCAAGCCGCCCGCGTGCGACGGCGGTCCGATTCCCCGCGCCGTGCCGCATCCTTGAGGTATGGAGTTCCTCGGGGACGGGTCGGTCGGGCACGAGGGGAGGGCGCAGGACATGACAGCCGGCGCACCTGCCGCGCATAACGCTTCAGTGCACAAGCACGGACCTGGTGCCGCGGATCGTGCGGCGCCAAGGCACCATGGACCGATGCGCGATGACGGGAAGCAGGAGATCGGCGATCTCGTCGCACGCGCCGTCGAGGGAGACCAGCGGGCCACCCATGACCTGCTGGCTCATGTGCACCCCCTCGCCCTGCGCTACTGCCGCACCCGGCTGTCGAGGCTGCCGGGTGACGCCCGGCACTTCGTCGAGGATCTGGCGCAGGAAGTGTGTGTCGCGGTGCTCTGCGCGCTGCCGCGCTACCGCGACACCGGCAAGCCGTTCGAGGCGTTCGTCTTCGCCATCGCCGGCCACAAGGTCGCCGATCTGCAGCGCGCCGCGATGCGGCATCCGGGCAGCACGGCCGTGCCGTCCGACGAGATGCCCGAACAGCCGGACGACTCCCTGGGCCCCGAGGAGCGGGCGCTGCTGAGCAGCGACGCCGAGTGGGCCAAGAAGCTGCTGGCCAATCTTCCGGAGAATCAGCGCGAGCTGGTGCTGCTGCGGGTCGCCGTCGGGCTGACGGCCGAGGAGACCGGGCAGATGCTGGGGATGTCGCCCGGTGCCGTACGGGTCGCCCAGCATCGCGCGCTGAGCAGGCTGCGGGCGCTCGCCGAGCAGTAACGGTCCCTGCCGCAGGCGGCGAGAAATCGCCGTAGAAAGGCACAAGTGACGAGGCCCTCATCGCTCGTGGATTGGGACACTTCTTTAGGCCGTTAGCATGGGAGTCCGCGCTGAGGCAAGAGCATTGGGGAAGGTGTCATGAGTGACAACGTCGACGGTATGCCCGCCAAATTCGCCATGCTCGGGCTGACCTACGACGACGTGCTGCTGCTGCCCGGTGCGTCGGAGGTGCTGCCGAACGCGGTGAACACCGCCTCCCGGGTTTCGCGCAACGTCTCGGTGAACATCCCGCTGCTGTCCGCGGCGATGGACAAGGTCACCGAGGCCCGGATGGCGATCGCCATGGCACGTCAGGGCGGCGCGGGCGTACTCCACCGCAACCTGTCCATCGAGGACCAGGCCAACCAGGTCGATCTGGTCAAGCGCTCCGAGTCCGGCATGGTCACCGACCCGATCACGGTCCGGCCGGAGGCCGATCTGGCCGAGGCCGACGCGCTCTGTGCCAAGTTCCGGATCAGCGGTGTGCCGGTCACCGATGCCGCGGGCAAGCTGCTGGGCATCGTCACCAACCGCGATATGGCCTTCGAGATGGACCGCAGCCGTCAGGTCCGCGAGGTCATGACGCCGATGCCGCTGGTCACCGGCAAGGTCGGCATCTCCGGCGAGGACGCCATCGAGCTGCTGCGCCGCCACAAGATCGAGAAGCTGCCGCTGGTCGATGACGCGGGCGTGCTCAAGGGCCTGATCACCGTCAAGGACTTCGTCAAGGCGGAGAAGTACCCGAACGCCGCCAAGGACGCCGAGGGCCGGCTGGTCGTCGGTGCCGCGGTGGGCGTCGGCGACGCGGCGTACGAGCGGGCGCAGGCGCTGGTCGAGGCCGGTGCCGACTTCCTGGTCGTGGACAGCGCGCACGGCCACAGCCGCGGCATCCTCGACATGATCGCCAAGGTCAAGTCCAACATCAACGTCGATGTCGTCGGCGGCAATGTCGCCACCCGTGACGGTGCCCAGGCGCTGATCGACGCGGGCGCCGACGGCATCAAGGTCGGTGTCGGCCCCGGCTCCATCTGCACCACCCGTGTCGTCGCCGGTGTCGGCGTTCCGCAGGTCACCGCGATCTACGAGGCGGCGCAGGCCGCGAACGCCGCGGGCGTACCGCTGATCGGTGACGGCGGCCTGCAGTTCTCCGGCGACATCGCCAAGGCCATCGCGGCCGGTGCGGACACGGTCATGCTGGGCTCGCTGCTGGCCGGCTGCGAGGAGTCGCCGGGCGAGATGGTCTTCATCAGCGGCAAGCAGTTCAAGTCGTACCGCGGCATGGGCTCGCTGGGCGCGATGCAGTCCCGTGGCCTGGGCCGGTCCTTCTCCAAGGACCGCTACTTCCAGGACAACGTCCTCTCCGAGGACAAGCTGGTGCCCGAAGGCATCGAGGGCCAGGTGCCCTACCGCGGCCCGCTCGCCTCGGTCGCCCACCAGCTCGTCGGCGGCCTGCGCGCTTCCATGGGCTATGTCGGCTCCGCCGACATCCCCGAGCTCAAGGAGAAGGGCACCTTCGTCCGCATCACCTCCGCGGGTCTCAAGGAGAGCCACCCGCACGACATCCAGATGACGACCGAGGCACCGAACTACAGCCGGCGCTGACCTGCGCGTACGGGCTTGCCCGTACGCGACGCCGAAGCCCGCGGCCGCACCCCGGCCGCGGGCTTCGATGTGTCGGGGATACTGGAACGGCAGACGTAGAGAAAGGCCACACACGTGACTGAGATCGAGATCGGGCGCGGCAAGCGCGGCCGCCGGGCATACGCATTCGACGACATCGCCGTCGTACCCAGTCGCCGCACCCGCGACCCGAAGGAGGTCTCGATCGCCTGGCAGATCGACGCCTACCGTTTTGAGCTGCCGTTCCTGGCCGCTCCCATGGACTCGGTGGTCTCGCCGCAGACCGCGATCCGCATCGGTGAGCTGGGCGGTCTGGGCGTCCTCAACCTGGAGGGTCTGTGGACCCGGTACGAGGACCCGGAGCCGCTGCTCGCCGAGATCGCGGAGCTGGACGGCGCCACGGCCACCAAGCGGCTGCAGGAGATCTACGCCGCGCCGATCAAGGAAGAGCTGATCGGGCAGCGCATCAAGGAGGTGCGCGACGCGGGCGTCGTGACCGCCGCCGCGCTCTCCCCGCAGCGCACCGCGCAGTTCTCCAAGGCCGTTGTCGACGCAGGTGTCGACATCTTCGTGATCCGCGGGACGACGGTCTCCGCCGAGCACGTCTCCTCCGCGGCCGAGCCGCTGAACCTCAAGCAGTTCATCTATGAGCTGGACGTCCCGGTCATCGTCGGCGGCTGCGCCACGTACACCGCCGCGCTGCACCTGATGCGTACCGGCGCGGCCGGTGTGCTCGTCGGCTTCGGCGGCGGCGCCGCGCACACCACCCGTAACGTCCTCGGCATCCAGGTCCCGATGGCGACCGCGGTCGCCGATGTCGCCGCCGCGCGCCGCGACTACATGGACGAGTCCGGCGGCCGCTACGTCCACGTCATCGCCGACGGCGGTGTGGGCTGGTCGGGTGACCTCCCGAAGGCGATCGCCTGCGGTGCGGACGCGGTGATGATGGGCTCCCCGCTGGCCCGCGCCACGGACGCGCCGGGCCGTGGCCACCACTGGGGCATGGAGGCGGTCCACGAGGACGTGCCGCGCGGCAAGCGGATGGACCTCGGTGCGGTCGGCACGACCGAGGAGGTGCTGCTGGGGCCGTCCACGACCCCGGACGGCTCCATGAACTTCTTCGGTGCGCTGCGCCGGGCGATGGCCACCACCGGCTACTCGGAGCTCAAGGAGTTCCAGCGGGTCGAGGTCACGGTCGCGCCTCATCGGCGGTAGTTCCCGCATTCCCCACAGCAGAAGCTCGGTCGCGCCACGGCGCGGCCGAGCTTCTGCGGTTTCTCGCCGGGGGCGGCTCACAGCCGATGGGCCGCGCCCGTAGGGGTGGCGCCCCGTGTGTCGAGGAGGAGCTGGGCCTTTACCGACAGGCCCTGGAGGTCGTAGGTGCGATGGGGCTGGAGCAGCACCGTCAGGTCCGCGGCGGCAGCGGCCTCGTAGAGGGAGTCGGCGCGGGGGACGGGGCGGCCCAGGACGTTCCACTGGGGGACGTACGGGTCGTGGTAGGTGAGGTGCGCGCCCAGTTCCATCAGTCGGGAGGCGATTTCACGGGCCGGGGAGCCTGCCTGGTCGCCGATGTCCGGCTTGTAGGTGACGCCGAGGAGCAGTACGCGCGCGCCGCGGGCGGACTTGCCGTGTTCGTTGAGGAGGGTGGCGCAGCGCTGGATGACATAGCGCGGCATCCGGCCGTTGACCTCTTGGGCGAGTTCGACCATGCGGAGCGGGTGGCCCATCGAACGGCCTTTGTAGGCAAGGTAGTTGGGGTCGATGGGAGCGGCGTGGCCGCCTACGCCGGGGCCGGGGCGGAAGGACTGGAAGCCGAACGGCTTGGTCTCGGCGCAGCGGATGACGTCCCACAGGTCGACGCCGATGTCATGGCAGAAGACCGCCATCTCGTTCATCAGGGCGATGTTGATGTGGCGGTAGTTGGTCTCCAGGAGTTTGGCGGTCTCGGCCTCGCGGGGGCCCCGGGCGCGGACGACCTTGTCGGTGAGGCGGCTGTAGAAGGCGGCGGCCGCCTCCGTGCAGGCGGGGGTGAGGCCGCCGATGACCTTGGGGGTGTTGGCGTAGCGGTGGGTGCGGTTGCCGGGGTCGTGGCGGCCGGGGGAGCAGGCGAGGTGGAAGTCGCGGCCGGCGGTGAGGCCTGAGCCCTCTTCGAGGAGGGGGCGCAGGAATTCCTCGGTGGTGCCCGGGTAGGCGGTGGATTCGAGGATCACCGTGGTGTGCGGGCGCAGGTGTGCGGCGAGTGTGCGGGCGGCGTCGGCGACGGCGGTCAGGTCCAGGGCGCGGTCCTCGCCGAGTGGCGTGGGTGCGCAGATGACGGCGGTACGGACCCGGCCGAGGGCGGTGGGGTCGTTGGTGGTGCGGAAGCCGGCGGAGAGCAGGCGGCGGAGTTCGGTGGCGGTCAGTGGCCCGTCGGCGCCGGAGAGGGCGGCGTGCGGGTCGGGGTCGTAGCCGAGGGTGCCGACGCCGGCGGTGGTGGCGGCCTGGGCGAGGGGGAGGCCGAGGTGACCGAGTCCGATGACGGCGAGATCTGCGGGCATGCTGCGGCCGTCCTTCCCGAGCGATTCCGGATGGCGCATAAGTACACTAAGCCGACATTTGACCCAGAATAAGGATTGGTGGATCAAGGTGGCGGGGTGTTGCCGCCGTGAGCGGAGGGTGGATACCGACACGTAGCGCGGACAGAATCGACGGACGGGGGGTGTGGCCCCGATCACAGCGGGAGGCAGCGGTGAAGACAGCGATACTGGGACCGGCACAGCGGGCCGAGGCGCTCGCCCGAATGGCGGAGCGGGAGCTGGACATTCTCGTGGTCGGCGGCGGAGTCGTCGGCGCGGGGACCGCTCTGGACGCGGCGACGCGTGGCCTGTCCACCGGACTGGTCGAGGCGCGCGACTGGGCCTCGGGCACGTCCAGCCGGTCGAGCAAGCTCATCCACGGCGGTCTGCGGTATCTGGAAATGCTGGACTTCGCGCTGGTGCGGGAGGCGTTGAAGGAGCGGGGGCTGCTGCTGGAGCGGCTGGCGCCGCACCTGGTCAAGCCGGTGCCGTTCCTGTATCCGCTGCAGCACAAGGGCTGGGAGCGCTGGTACGCGGGCGCGGGTGTGGCGCTGTACGACGGGATGTCGATCTCGTCGGGGCACGGCCGCGGGCTGCCCGCGCACCGGCATCTGTCGCACAAGCGGGCGCTGCGGGTGGCGCCCTGCCTGAAGAAGGACGCGCTGGTCGGCGCGTTGCAGTACTACGACGCGCAGATGGACGACGCGCGGTATGTGGCGACGATCGTGCGGACCGCGGCCGCCTATGGCGCGCAGGTCGCCAACCGGGCGCGCGTGGTGGGTTTTCTGCGCGAGGGCGAGCGGGTGGTCGGCGCGCGGGTGCAGGACGTCGAAGGGGGCCTGGACTACGAGGTCCGGGCGCGGCAGATCGTCAACGCCACCGGTGTGTGGACGGACGACACCCAGGCGCTGATCGGTGAGCGCGGGCAGTTCCACGTCCGCGCATCGAAGGGAATTCACCTGGTTGTACCCAAGGACCGGATCCATTCGACGACCGGGCTGATCCTGCGGACGGAGAAGAGCGTCCTGTTCGTCATCCCGTGGGGACGGCACTGGATCGTGGGCACGACGGACACCGACTGGGACCTGGACAAGGCCCATCCGGCGGCCTCCAGCGCGGATATCGACTATCTGCTGGAGCATGTGAACTCGGTGCTGGCGACGCCGCTGACCAGGGACGACGTGGAGGGCGTGTACGCGGGGCTGCGGCCGCTGCTGGCCGGTGAGTCGGACGCCACCAGCAAGCTGTCGCGTGAGCACACGGTCGCGCATCCGGTGCCGGGCCTGGTGGTGGTCGCCGGCGGCAAGTACACGACGTACCGGGTGATGGCCAAGGACGCGGTGGACGAGGCGGTGCACGGCTTGGACCAGAGGGTCGCCGAGTGTGTCACCGAGGATGTGCCGCTGGTCGGCGCCGAGGGCTACAAGGCGCTGTGGAACGCGCGGGCCCGGATCGCGGCGCGCACCGGACTGCATGTGGCGCGCATCGAGCATCTGTTGAACCGTTACGGCTCGCTCGCCGAGGAGCTGCTGGAGCTGGTGGTGGCCGATCCTTCACTGGGCGAACCGCTGGCGGCCGCCGACGACTATCTGCGCGCCGAGGCGGTCTACGCCTGTACGCACGAGGGCGCCCGGCATCTCGACGACGTGCTGACCCGGCGTACCCGTATCTCCATCGAGACCTTCGACCGGGGCACCCGCAGCGCCCGCGAGGTGGCCGAGCTGATCGCGCCGGCGCTGGGCTGGGACAGCGACCAGATCGAGAAGGAGATCGCGCACTACCGGAAGCGGGTCGAGGCGGAGCGCGAATCGCAGCGGCAGCCGGACGATCTGACGGCGGATGCGGCGCGGTTGGGGGCGCCGGACATCGTGCCGCTCTAGGGCCTTTCCGGCCCTGACCCATCGGACAGACCCTGGGACGCGCAGAACTCCGCCGTCAGTACGGCGGTGGCGTGTGCCGGGTCGGGCAGGGCGTCGGTGTTCACGCGGTAGCTGACCAGGTGGTGGCCGTCGGCGGTGCCCGCGGTCTGGGCGAAGGAGCCGTTGATATCGCCGCTGTGACCCCAGACCGTGACGCCGCAGGGCAGCTCGGTCGCGTACAGGCCGAGGCCGTAGGTGCCGCCGGTGCCCTTCTCGTTGCGTATCTGGGCCATCTGGCGCGGCGCCAGGAACTTGCCGCCGAGCAGCGCGGAGAAGAAGCGGTTGAGATCGCCCAGGGTGGTGACCATCTCGCCGGCCGCGCCGGCCCGGCTGGGGTCCAGGGACGTGGTGTCCACCCGCCGGTCGCCGATCCGGGAGTACGCGCGGCCGTGCGGCTCGGGCAGCGCCGGGTCGGTGCCGGGGAAGGTGGTGTGGTCGAGCCCGGCGGGGAAGAGGATGCGGCGCCGGATCTCCGTGGCGTACGGGTGTCCGGTGACCGCCTTGATGACCAGGCCGAGTACGAGGTAGTTGGTGTTGGAGTAGGCGTAACGGGTGCCCGGTGCGGCGACCGGCGGGTGGCTCAGGGCGATCCGCAGCAGCTCCGCCGGGGTGTGGCTGTCGTAGCGGTGGGCGCCGAAGCCCTTGCCGTAGAGCTGCTTCGAGAGCCGGGAGTCCGCGGTGTAGTTGAACAAGCCGCTCGTATGGTCCAGCAGCTGGCGGATCGTCACCTTCCGCAGATCGCTGCGGTCGCCCTCTCCCGTGGCCGGTACGTCCGGCGGGAGGTGCGCGGCCGCGGTGTCGTGCAGGGTCAGCTTCCCCTCGGCGACGAGCTGCAGGATCACCGTGGCGACCAGGGTTTTGGTGAGGCTGCCGGCCCGGAAGTGGTCCAGCGGGCCCATCTTGCGGCCGCTGCGCAGATCGGCCACGCCGGCCGTGGAGAAGCGCGGGGCCGGGAACCCGTCGCGGGTGATGAGGGAGGCGGCGCCCGGGGCCCCGTCGCCGACCAGACGGTGCAGTGCGTGCCCGGTCGTCGCGGGCGGCCGTTCGAGTTCCAGGGGCGGGATCGGGGCGTAGCGGGTCTGGCCGGTACACGCCGTCAGGGCCAGCGCGGCCAGGGCGGCCAGCGCGCCCGTACGGACCGTGATGCCGCGGTGACCGGCCGGTGACGGCGCAGGGGGGAGGGCACCGGCCGCGGCCGGGCGGGGCGAGCGCATCGTCATCGGGACTCCCGTTCGTCGGGGCCATCATGACGGGTACACGGCACCGACCGGCACCGACCCGGGCCTTCCGCATGGCCGCGGATGAGGGAGAATGAAGGCTCTGCCAGGGTGGGTTGTCCGAGTTGGGCCAGTTTGGTGATCGATGGGAAGTCGAAGCTGCCAACTCGGCTGGATTGCAGAGGGGATTCAGTGGGCGACGAGGTCGAGATGGACGGCAAGGAGGGCAGGCTGCTCGCCGGCCGGTACCGGCTCGCCGATGTTCTCGGCCGGGGTGGCATGGGCACCGTCTGGCGGGCACGCGACGAGGTCCTGGGCCGTACGGTCGCAGTCAAGGAACTGCGCTTCCCGGGCGGGGTCGAGGAGGACGAGAAGCGTCGTCTGATCACCCGCACGCTGCGCGAGGCCAAGGCGATCGCCCGGATCCGGAACAACGGCGCGGTGACGGTCTATGACGTGGTCGACGAGGACGACCGGCCGTGGATCGTGATGGAGCTGGTCGAGGGCCGCTCGCTCGCCGAGGTCGTCCGTGACGACGGCCCGCTCACCCCGCGCCGCGCCGCCGAGGTGGGCCTTGCCGTGCTCGACGTGCTGCGCTCCGCGCACGGCGAGGGCATCCTGCACCGCGATGTGAAGCCGTCCAACGTCCTGATGTCCGACGACGGCCGGGTCGTGCTGACCGACTTCGGTATCGCCCAGGTCGAGGGCGACCCCTCCGTGACCTCGACGGGCATGCTCGTCGGCGCCCCCTCCTACATCTCCCCCGAGCGCGCCCGCGGCCACAAGCCCGGCCCGCCGGCCGACATGTGGTCGCTGGGCGGTCTGCTGTACGCCTGCGTCGAGGGCGTCCCGCCGTACGACAAGGGTTCGGCGATCGCCACGCTGACGGCGGTGATGACCGAGCCGGTCGAGCCGCCGAAGAGCGCCGGCGTACTGGAAGAGGTCATCTACGGCCTGCTGGTGAAGGACCCGGCGAACCGGCTCGACGACGCCGGCGCGCGGGCGCTGCTGCTGGACGTCATCCACGCCCCCGAGGCCCAGGCGCCGGAGCCGCCGGCCGACGCGACCCGGGCGATGGCGCTGCCGACGGTCCCCGAGGAGCGGGTGGCGCCGAAGCCCAAGGACACGCCGAAGCCGAAGGCGGCCCCGAAGTCGCGGGTGGCGCGGGGGCCGAAGGCGAAGCCGGCCGCCCCGGTGGCCGAGCCGGCCGCCGGGGCCGGGAAGAAGGCCGGTGCGAGCAAGGCGGGCGCGAGCAAGCCGGCGGCTGCCAAGGCCGGCGCCGCCAAGGCCGCGGCGACGAGTGCGCCGGAGCGGACCGAGCGCCCGCGGCAGGACGCCAAGGGCTCGGGCGGTTCGGGAGCGGGCCGTCCGGCGGGCGCCCGCCCCGGCTTCGACGCCGACGCGGCCAAGGAGCGGATGCGCGGCGCCCTGCAGTCCGTACGCAACGCCGCGGCCACCGCGGCGGCCCGTTCGGAGTCCAGACCCGGTGACGGGAACCGTCCGTCCGTCCCGCGCGCGTCGGTGACCGATGTGGTCCCGCGCCGCACGCTGATCATCGTGGCCGTGGTCGTCGCACTGGCCGTACTGGGCACGATCCTGGCCATCGCCCTGAGCGGCGGCGACACGAGCGGCACGAGCGGCAAGTCGGCCGCCAAGCATGACAAGGCGTCATCGTCGTCCGCGGCCCGGACGAAGCCCTCGACGGACTCGGCCGAAGCGGGCGGCGACGCGGCGAAGGACCGGCCCGCCCCCTCGGGCCCGCAGTCGCCGAGCGCCGGCCCGGCCGACGACAAGGGCAAGGACGGCAAGGCGCTGCCCGACGGCTTCGCCGAGCTCTCCAACGGCTCGTTCCACTTCCGTATGGCGATGCCCAAGGGCTTCAAGCAGACCGATACGGCGGGAGAGAACTCCGGCGCCATCTACAGCGCCTCGGGCGGCTTCCCGCGGGTCCAGGTCGACTACAACGCCAAGCCCGGCACCGACGCGGCGGCCGCATGGCGCAGCCTGGAGCCGGCCGTGCGCAGCTCCACCGAGGACTACCACCGCATCAGCATCAAGTCCGTGAAGTGGCGGAACTATCCGACGGTCGCGGACTGGTCGTTCACGCGGAAGCAGGACGGCGAGAAGGTTCGGGTCCTTGACCGCGGGTTCCGGGCCGATGACCAGCACGGTTACGCCATCATGATCACGTGCAAGGCGGACGCCTGGTCGGACAAGGCGTGCCAGGAGCTGATCGCGACCGCGTTCAAGACCTTCACGGTGAAGGACTGAGACGGCGCGCGTCGTGGCCGAGGGGGCCGCAACCGCCCGTGCGGGCACGTATCGTGAGACATCTGAGACATCGAGGGCCGTACGCATCCGCAATCGGCGGGAATACGACCGGAAGTGACCGGAGGCGTCAGCGCCGATGGGTGGCTCCGGCGCGACGGTAGAGACAGCGCGCGCTGCGGGGAGGCGTCGTGGACGAGTACGCGGGAAGGGTGCTCGCCGAGCGTTACCGCCTGCCGTTGCGCCCGCTCGGCGACGACGACTTCACCCAGACCCGGGCGTTCGACACGTACAGCGGGCAGGAGGTCCTGCTCCGTCAGGTGCCGCTGCCGGAGGTCGTGGAGGCGGAGGTCGTGGGGGCGGAGGCGGCCGGGTTCGCCGAGGGGGGCTCCGGCGGGGGGCACTTCGGCGGTACGCGGGCGACGAGGGTGGCGGGGACGTCGGGCGGCGCCGACCGCAGCCCCAAGGACCCCGCAGTACGACGCGCCCTGGAGGCCGCCACGACCGCGGCCCAGCTGCCCGATCACCCCCGGCTGGAGCAGATCTTCGACGTCTTCGCGCAGGACGGCAGCCTGTGGATCGTCGGCGAGCTGCTCACCGCCCGTCCGCTGTCCGCGCTGCTCGCCGAGCGGACGCTGTCCCCGCACCGCGCCGCGGAGATCGCGGCGGATCTGCTGACCGCGCTGCGTGTGCTGCACGGGGACGGCTGGCTCCACCGCAACATCACCACCCGTACGGTCCTGGTCTGCGACGACGGCCGGGCGATCCTGACCGGGCTGGCGGCGGGCGCGGCCCAGGAGGCGCTGTGCGGATACGATTCGCCGCCCGCGGTCGAGACCCCGCAGAACGAGACCCCGCAGAACGAGACTCCGCAGGCCGAGTCCGCAGCGGCCGTTGTCGCCACAGGCGCCGCGGCCAAGGCCTCCCTGGCCAAGGCCTCCCTGGCCAAGGCCTCCCTGGCCAAGGCCTCCCTGGCCAAGCCCGCCCCGGGCGACGGCGCCACCACCACTGCCACCACGGCCACCACTGCCACCGCTGCCGCCCCCGCATACGGCCGCCCCACCGCCGGGCTCGCCGCCGAACGGGCGCGGCAGGCGCGGCTGACCGTCATCGGCCCGGTCACCGAGCGTTGGGCGCCGGAGCAGGCCGGCCCCGTCCACGAGAACCGGCAGTCGGCGCCGCCGGTCGGCCCGGCCACCGATCTGTGGGCGGTCGGCGCGCTGCTGTTCCGCGCGGTGCAGGGGCATCCGCCGTTCCCCGAGGACAGCGCCGTGGAACTGGCGCAGCTGGTCTGTTCGGAGCCGCCCGCGGTCGCCGAGGAGTGCGGGGCGCTGCGGCCCGTCGTCGAGTCCCTGCTGCGTCAGGACCCCGCCGACCGGCCGGACTTCGAGCAGCTGCGCGGCCGGCTGCGCTCGCTGATCCGTACGGCGCCGGAACCGGCGGCGGGCAGCCGTCTGGTGACGATGCCGGCGCTGGAGCGGGGGACCGATCCGCGGCGGCTGCCGATCGTGCGGCGGCGCGGCGAACTCGTCCGTAAGGGGCGGCACAAGAAGAGCCGGACGGCCCGGGGCGCGGGGCAGCCGCAGGCGGTATCGACGATCGCGCAGGCGCCCGTCGCGCGGCCGCCGGGCCCCCGCCGTACGCCGGGCCCGGAGCAGACCGGCCCGGCCGCGCCGCCGCGGCTGCCCCGCCCGCCGAAGCAGCCGAAACCGCTCCGGCAGCCCAGACCGGCCCGGGCGGCCCGGCCCGCCAGGCCGCCCAAGCCCGCCGGACAGGCCAGGGCTTCGGCCCGGGACCCCTACGAGCAGCAGATGCTGGGCCAGGTCAGCCTGGAGGCGGGCCCGCGGCAGGCCCGGCCGGCGCGTGCCCCGCGCAACCTCGGCCGGCTGCTGCTCACCACGATCCTGCTTCTCCTCGTCGGCGCGGTGATCTACGCGATGGCGTTCCTGCCGAAGGCCGGACAGGGTTCCAAGGCCGGGCAGCGCGGCGCGGACCGTACGGGCACATCGGGTGCGGCGCCCGGCGGCAGCCCCACACCGTCCGGCCAGGACGGCGACCGGGGAGGCGAGCGGAACGGCGGCTCGGCGGGCACCGGAGCGCCGCAGACCACCGCGCCGGCGGATGTCGCCAAGGGCTTCGAGGTACGTACCGACCCCAAGGGTTTCCAGGTCGCGGTCCGCAAGGGCTGGCAGCGGCGCGGTGCGGACGAGCGGGGCCAGGTGCGGTACGTCGGCGGGGACTACGAGCTGGTGATCGTGCCCGGCCGCGACACGACGGCGCGCTTCGGCACGGACCCGATGGCGTATCTGCAGAACAAGGAAGCCGAGCTGGCGCCGTACCGCACCTCCAGCTGGGCCTCGGCCTCCGGCCTGCGGCGGATCGACGTCGGCAAGACGGCGATGGCGGAGGGCACCTTCACCTGGCGCGACAGCAGCGGACGCGAGGTCTATGTGCGTAATCTCGCGATGATCCACGAGGGCCGCTACCACCTCGTCCTGGCGATCGGCCCGGACAACGACCGCCGTGCGGTGGACCAGCTGTACGAGCAGGCGACGAGCGCGTACCGCCCCGCCTGAGGCGGACGCATCGGGCGGCGGCCTACCCGCTCAACTTCCGCTCCAGCGGCGTCCGGAACCGCGGGGTGACACGGACCTCGCCGACCCAGGACGCCAGCCGGGCCGCCTCGGCGGCAACTGCCGCGGCGGCCTCGCTGCCGCCGTCGTCCGTGAGCAGCCGCCAGACGATCTCGCCGTCGGCGCGCTGGGCCCAGCCGCCGATGATCCGGCCGTTCCACCACACCGTCGGCCCGATGTTGCCGCTGCGGTCGAAGAGGTGCGGTACGTGGTCCGGGTCGAGGTACCAGTCGCGGGCCTTCCAGCCCATCGCGGTGGGGTCGAGGCCGGGCAGCAGCGCGGCCCAGGGCTCGGGCGCGGGGACCGGTTCGAGGTCGTCGGGCAGCGCCAGGCCGGTGGTGCCGTCGTCCAGCGTCACCTCGACGGCGTCGGTGGCGGCCACCGCGCGGCGGGTGTCGGTGAGCGTCCAGCCTGTCCACCACTTGAGGTCCTCGACGGTCGCCGGGCCGTATGAGGCGAGCCGGCGGCGGGTGAGCGCGGCGCGTGCCTCGGGGGCCGGCGGCGCGGGCAGGTCGGCGAACGCGGTGCCGGGCGTCCAGCGGAAGGAGCTGCTGGTCCAGCCACCGCGCGGGCGGCCGCGCCGGATCCGTCCCTCGGCGGCCAGCACCCGCAGAATCCGGCTGGAGACGGCGACCGTCGCCTCGTACGGCTTGCCGGGCGAGACCACGATGGTGTCGCGCAGGTCGGGCACCTCGGCGGCGAGCTCGGCCGCGGTCGCCTCCCCGCGCGCGGCCAGCGCCGCCAGCGTCTTCGCCTCGACCTGGGCCAGTCGCCGCCGATCCCATCCCGGGGCGCCGTCGAGGACCCATGTGACCATCCCGGCCCGCTCCTTGGCGGCGATCGCCTGCCCGGTGGAGGAGGCGACGACCGGCGCGAGTGCGGCGCCGACCGCGAAGAGGGTGCGGCGCATGCACAGCAGCCGGACCAGCGAACGGTCGGTGTAGAGCGCGCGCTCCACGTCGGCGGGGTCCGGCACGGTCAGCCGGGCGCAGGCGGCCAGGTGGACGGTCGCCGGGTCGCTGGCGTGCAGCCCCACGACCGCGTCGGCGACCTCTTCGGTACGGGCCGCCCGGCAGTCGGGCGCGAGCAGCTGCCGCCGCCCGAGGCGGGCGCGGCGCCCGGCGGTGTCGATACGGGGTCGGGAGTGGCTCATGCGGTGACCGTACGGGGTGAGGAGGACAGCGGATGTCCGCATGGGCGCGTCCATGGTGGCCACGGCGGACGGGCGGTGACCCGGCCGCCCCGGCGTCCGCGTCCCACGACGGGCTACCGACCGCGGGCGGGGAGCTTGAGGAGGAAGCGGGCGCCGCCGCGCGCGCTGGTCTCGACGGTGAGAGTGCCGCCGTGGGCCTGGGCGACCGAGGAGGCGATGGACAGACCGAGGCCGGTCGATCCGGAGCCGCTGCGGAACCGTTCGAACAACGAATGCGCCAGGGCGGGGGGTACGCCGGGACCCGCGTCGTCGACGGCGATCGTGCCGTCGGCGGTCACGGTCAGCTCGACCTCGGCGGGGCGGCCCTCAGCCGGCTCCCCTCGGGGCCGGTCCCGTCCCACCACCCCCGAACCGCTCCCGCAGCTCCTGCTTGAGCACCTTGCGCAGTGTCGCCCCGCGCGGCAGGGCGGCCAGCACCTCCAGCTGTTCGGGGATCTTGTGTGGGGCCAGGCCCTGGCCGAGGAGGTGTGTCCGCACCGCGTCGAGCGTCAACTCCCTTGCGTTACCAGGCTGTTCGAGGACCGCGCAGACCCGTTCGCCGCGCTCGGCATCCGGCAGTCCGATGACCGCGGCGTCGGCCACGTCCGGGTGCCGGTGGAGCAGCTCCTCGATCTCCTGGGCGGAGATGTTCTCGCCCTTGCGGATGATGATGTCCTTGAGGCGGCCGGTGATCACGAGGTGGCCGGTGGGGGTGAGGTGGCCGAGGTCGCCGGTGGGCAGAAAGCCGTCGGCGTCGAACGGGGTGGGCTCGTCGAGGTAGCCGCGGCAGACGGCCGGGCCGCGCAGCGAGATCTCCCCGCTCCCGGGCGCGATCCGGATCTCCATCCCGGCGGGCGGCCGGCCGTCGGTCGTCGCGAGCAGTTCGGGGCTGTCGTGCGGATCGCCCATGGTGACCATCGGGGCCTCGGTCATGGCGTAGCCGTGGGTGAGCCGGCAGCCGAGTTCGGCGACGACTTCGTGGTACAGGTCGGGCGGCTTGGGCGCGCCGCCGCCGGCCAGCAGCCGCAGCGACGGCAGCAGCCGCTGCCCCGGCGGCAGCTTGCGCTGTTCGGCCAGGAAGAGGGCGTAGAAGGCGGTGGAGCCGCCGGCGACGGTGACGTGGTGGCGCCGGTAGGCGGCGAGCGAGCCGGGCAGGGAGAAGTGCTCCAGCAGGAGGGCCGGGATGCCGTGCAGCAGAAGCATGACGGTGTAGTCGGGGCCGGCGACATGGGCGTACGGGAAGGCCATCGAGCCGATGTCGGACGGGTCGAGGCGCAGCGCGTCGGCCAGGCAGCGGCCGGCCGTGCGCAGGCTGTGGTCGGTGTGCAGGACGCCCTTGGGGCCGGCGGTGGTGCCCGAGGTCCAGTAGATCCAGCGGACCGCGTCGGCGTCGGTGGGCGGTGGGGGCAGTACGGCCGGGTCGCCGTCGGGGAGGGTGTCGTACGCCTCGATGACGGTGAGCGGGCCGGGCAGTCCGGCGGCCAGGCGGTGAGCCATCGCACGGTGGTCGAAGCCGCGCCAGATGCCGGGGACGGCGAGGAACGCGGCGTGGGTGCGGCGCAGCACCTGGCCCACCTCGTGGTCGCGGTAGAGCGGGACGACCGGGCTCTGGAGGGCACCGATACGGGCCAGCGCCAGGCTGAGCAGCACGGTCTCGATCCGGGTCGGCAGCTGCCAGACGACCCGGCTGCCGGGCCGTACGCCCAGGTCGTGGAGGCCGGCCGCGACCCGTTCCGCGCGCCGGCGCAGTCCGCCGAAGGTGATCAGGCGCTCGTGCCGGGCGGACTCGGCCCCCTGGATGAGGGCGGTGGCCCCGGGCGTGCGGGCGGCGCGCCACGCGACCAGGTCCCAGAGGGTGGTGCCGGTCATCTGCCCCTCCCGTTGACTGACGCTACGTCAGATTCCGGGCCGAGGTTAGAGGCCCGCGCCTTGTCGGTCCAGAGGGTCCGGGTCTAGCCTCCTTCTGACGGGTCATCAGATTCGTGGTGAGGGGACAACGATGGGGAACCCGATGGAACTACCGCGCATCGTCAGCGTCGACGACCATGTGATCGAGCCCGCGCACCTCTTCGAGACCTGGCTGCCGAAGAAGTACCAAGACCGCGGGCCCAGGCCGCTGACCGCGGGGATCGGCGAACTCGCGTACGTCGGGGGGAAGTACCAGATCACCATGGACCCGGACGGGCCGCCCGCCGACTGGTGGATCTACGAGGACCTGAAGTTCCCGTACAAGCGCAATATCGCCGCCGTCGGCTTCGACCGCGACGACATGACGCTGGAGGGCATCACCCGCGACGAGATGCGGCGCGGCTGCTGGGACCCGGCCGAGCGGCTCAAGGACATGGACCTCAACCACGTCGAGGCGTCCCTCTGCTTCCCGACCTTCCCGCGCTTCTGCGGCCAGACCTTCGCCGAGGCGCAGGACAAGGAGGTGGCCCTCGCCTGTGTGCGCGCGTACAACGACTGGATGGTGGAGGAGTGGTGCGGCGGCAGCGGCGGCCGGCTCATCCCGCTGTGCATCATCCCGCTGTGGGACATCGATCTCGCGGTCGCCGAGATCAAGCGCAACGCGGCGCGCGGTGTGCGGGCCGTGACCTTCTCGGAGATTCCCACCCATCTGGGCCTGCCGTCGATCCACTCCGGCTACTGGGACCCCTTCTTCGCCGTCTGCCAGGAGACCGGCACGGTCGTCAATATGCACATCGGGTCCAGCTCCCAGATGCCGGCCGCGTCCCCGGACGCACCGCCCGCCGTCCAGGCGTCGCTCAGCTTCAACAACGCCATGGCCTCGATGATGGACTTCCTCTTCAGCGGCGTCCTGGTGAAGTTCCCGCGCCTCACACTCGCCTACTCCGAAGGCCAGATGGGCTGGATCCCGTACGCCCTGGAGCGCGCGGACGACGTCTGGGAGGAGCACCGCGCCTGGGGCGGGGTACGCGAGCTGATCCCCGAGCCGCCCTCCACGTACTACTACCGCCAGATCTTCTGCTGCTTCTTCCGCGACAAGCACGGGGTGGCGTCCCTGGACACCGTCGGCCGGGACAACGCCACCTTCGAGACCGACTACCCACACGTCGACTCGACCTTCCCGCACACCAAGGAGGTCGCCCTCGACCATGTGAAGGGCCTGGACGACGAGACGGTCTACAAGCTGATGCGCGGCAACGCCATCCGCATGCTCGGCCTGGATCTGGACCGGGACCGGTAGTGGACCTCACGTACACGGAGGAAGAGGAAGACTTCCGGGCCCGGCTGCGCGAGTGGCTCGCCAAGGTGCTGCCGGGGCTCCCGCCGAAGCCCGCGGCGATCGACTGGCCCGGCCGGCGGGCGTACGACGCGGCCTGGCAGCGGATGCTGTACGACGCCGGATACGCGGGCCTGCACTGGCCGCGGGACGCCGGCGGACAGGGCGCCACCCCCACCCAGCACCTGATCTTCCTGGAGGAGACGGAGCGCGCCGGAGCGCCCTATGTCGGCGCGAGCTTCGTCGGGCTGCTGCACGCCGGGCCGACCATCGCCGCCGAGGGCACCGCCGAACAGCGCGCCCGCTGGCTGCCGCCGATCCTGCGCGGCGACGAGATCTGGTGCCAGGGCTTCAGCGAACCGGACGCCGGGTCCGACCTCGCCGCGCTGCGCACCCGCGCGGTCCGCGACGGGGACACGTATGTGGTCAGCGGCACCAAGATCTGGACCTCGCACGCGGAGGTCGCCGACTGGTGCGAACTCCTGGTCCGCACCGACCCGGCCGCGCCCCGGCACCGCGGCATCAGCTGGCTGGCGATGCCCATGGACGCGCCCGGCGTGACGGTCCGGCCGCTGCGCACCCTCGCCGGATCGACGGAGTTCGCCGAGGTGTTCCTCGACGAGGTGCGGGTGCCGGTCGGCAACCGCGTGGGCGCGGAGAACGACGGCTGGCGGGTCACGATGGTGACCCTGTCCTTCGAGCGCGGCACCGCCTTCGTCGGCGAGGTGGTGGCCTGCCGCCGGGTGCTCGGCGCGCTCGCCCGTACGGCCCGCGCCAACGGCCGCTGGGACGATGCGGTGCTGCGCCGCAGACTGGGCCGGCTGAGCGCGGAGTTCGCGGCGCTGTGGCGGCTGACCCAGTGGAATGTGAGCGAGGCCATGGGGGTCCCCCCTGCTCGGGCGAAGTCGAGAGCGTGGGGGAGCGGCGGGGGCGTCCCAGGGGTCGGCGGCTCGGTCTTCAAGCTGCGCTATTCGCACGCCCGCCAGGAGCTGTACGACGCGGCGGCCGAGGTGCTGGGCGCCGGCGCGCTGGACGCGGACCACGCCTGGGTCGCCGACCGGCTGTCCTCCCTCTCGTACACCATCGCGGCCGGCACCTCGCAGATCCAGCAGAACATCGTCGCCGAGCGGATCCTCGGCCTGCCGAAGGGGCGGTGACCGGGCCGGTGGACTTCCAACTCACCGATGACCAAAGGGTGTTGCGGGCGGCGACGCGGGAGCTGCTGGCCGGCCGGTTCGACCGGGACCGGCTGCGCGCCTCGGTCGACGATCCCGCGCTGGACCGTGCGCTGTGGCAGGAGCTGGGCGCGGCCGGATTCTTCGCGCTACGGCTGCCGGAGGAGGCCGGCGGGGTGGGCCTCGGGCTGCCGGAGGCGGTGCTGGTCTTCGAGGAGGCCGGGCGGGCGCTGCTGCCGGGGCCGCTGGTGGCCTGCCAGTTGCTGGCCGGAGTGGTGGACGGGGTCGCGACCGGCGAGAAGATCGCCGGGCTGTGCGACGGCGCGGGCGAGCCGTGGCTGTGGGAACACCCGGCCGAATGCGATGAGTTGATCGTGGCGGACGGGGGCGGACAGGGGCGCACGGGCGGTGCATACCGGAGCGCGCCGGACCAGGTGACCTGCGCCCCGATGGCCTCCGTCGACCCGCTCACCCCGCTCGCCCGCGTCACGGACCTGCCGCGCGGTGAGCCGCTGCCCCTGGACGTGCCCCGGCTGCGCCGCGAGGCCGCGCTGCTCACGGCGGCCCAGCAGCTGGGCAGCGCGGCCCGCACGGTCGAGATGGCGGTCGGCCACGCCCGCGAGCGTGAACAGTTCGGCGTCCCCGTCGGCTCCTTCCAGGCGGTCAAGCATCTGTGCGCGCAGATGCTCGTACGTGCGGAAATCGCCCGAAGTGCGGTATATGCGGCGGCGGTGACGGAGAGTGTTCTCGATGTCACGGGCGCCAAGTTGCTCGCCGACGAGGCCGCGGTGCGTAACGCACGGGATTGTCTGCAGGTCCACGGGGGGATGGGCTTCACCTGGGAGGCCGATGTCCATCTGCATCTCAAGCGGGCCTGGTTGCGGGCCGAGTGCTGGGGTGTGGCGAGCGAGGCGGAAGAACTGCTGGCGGCGGCCTTGGTCGACTGAAGGCGGGTGCGCGAGGGCTGTGGGGACGGTGCGCGGTGGGCGGCGATGTCAGACTCTGGCAACCGGTGTGCGAAATGTCGGACTCACCACACAGAAGTGGTCACGGAGGGTCGATATCGGGTTGTGTCCTAGGCGTGACTCGTCACAGGGGGGAGTCGGCGTTCCGCTCGGGTACGCTCCGTTGGGTGCGAGTGCTTCTGTGGCGCAACGGACCCGGTGTCGTCGGAATGACGGCTCCGGGGTACGGACTGCGCGCCGCTCGCCTCGGGCCAGGGCCCGGTAATCCCCCTTGTTCGACTCCCCGCAAAGTGCGTCGCACAGTATGCCGCACGCATACTCCCTTGCGCTGGAATATGCCCGAAGCGCTTGTTGGGGTGACTGAACGTCAACCATGCTGTGCATCGACGGGGTCACGCACCGTGACTTCGTGGAGGCGCGAGGCGATGTTTCCGCCGGTTCGGATGGTGTGAGCGGTGCAGGTGCTTCAGGTGCAGTTGGACGTACGGCCCGACCCCGCGGAGGTGGGGCGAGCCCGACGATGGGCCCGGTCGCGGCTCGTGGGGTCAGGTATAGGGGCCGACGAACCCCTTGCGGAGACGCTGATCCTGCTGATCTCCGAGCTTGTCACCAACGCCGTGGTGCATACCGGCGCGGCGGCCGAGCTGCGGATGTGCTTCTCCGGGTCGGGTGCCGTGGTCGGAACGGTCCGCGTGGAGGTGGTGGACGCCAGCGGCCGCCCGCCGCGCCAGCGGCATGCCGACGGTGACGACACCAACGGCCGCGGGCTGGAACTGGTCGACGGCCTCGCCGACCGCTGGGGCTGGCAGCAGGAGGGCGCCGGTAAGCGGATCTGGTGCGAGGTGGACCGCGGCCAGCCGCTGTTGATGGTGGCGGGGGCCGATCTGGGGGCGTATGAGCCCCATTGCGCCATGACAAATCGGGCGTAACGAAATTTAGTCCAGACCAGGTGTTGACGTGGCGTGCCCGGTTGATCACTCTTGGATGGAGCGATTCGCTGTGAGGGGACGCCGAGGTCGTGGGGGGAACCGGGATTCCGGTCCGGGGCCTCGACGAGTGCGGATCGTGGCCCGGTTGGGGGTCCCCCGGCGGTAGCCGGGGAAGGGTGGCGGTCCGCGGTGCCGTGCTCGGGGCGCGCATGAGCGCACCGCCACCCGGCCGGCCGGCCGTTGACGGCCATGGTCGGCGGGCGCCCCGGCCGCGTCAGAGGATCGCCACGGGGGCGACCGGTGTGCCGGACCCCCCGACGAACGGTTCGGCCATCGCGGACAGGAAGAACGCGAAGCGGCCCTCCTGCGCACAGGCCGTCGACAGCTCCTCCAGGTTCCAGTTCTGGCCCTGGAGCATGCCCATCTCGACCAGATCGAGCGCATGTACGGGCAGCCACAGATTCTCGATCTCCGGCGGGAAGATCTCGAACGTCAGGGTGTCGTTGGCGACCGCCGCGACATCGCGGGCGTGGAACCACTCCGGGGTGCGCACCGACAGTCCGGGTGAGGGGAACGCGTACGCCTGCCGGTCGCCGGCGAGATAGTGCTGCAACTGCCCGGTCCGTACGAGGACGATGTCGCCGGCCCGGACCGTCGTTCCGGCCAGTTCCTCGGCGGCGTCCAGGTCCTCCGGCGTGACGGCGTGCCCGCCGGGCAGCCGGTCGGTGCCCAGCGCGCGGGCCACGTCCAGGAGGACGCCGCGGGAGGCGATCGGGGTGGCCTTCTCGATGCCGAGGCGGGTGGCGCCGTGATGCGCGGTGACCGAGTCGGCGGGGCGGTTGTTGTAGAGCCGCCCGGAGTGCGAGACATGGGTGAGGCCGTCCCAGTGGGTGGCGGCCTGAAGGCCCATGGTGACCGCGTCGTCCGAGGTCGCGACCGTACCGGGGCCGAAGATCTCCTGATTGATGGCGGTCATGGTGTGCAGCGGGTTGACCCGGCCGGGGATCATTCCGGTCTGTACGCCGTCCTGCTGGAGCGGGAGTGCGAGCGGGATGCGGCGGCCGCTGCGGACGCAGCCGGCGGCCTCCCGTACGACCCGGTCGGTGATCAGGTTGAGGGTGCCGATCTCGTCGTCCGCCCCCCAACGCCCCCAGTTGTTCACGCGTTTGGCGATGTCGTGGAACTCCTGCGGCAGGGGCATGGCGGCCTCCGGGGTCTTGTGTTTGACTCGCGTCTGCCCAAAAATCTAACGGTCCGTCAGAAAGTGCGGGAAGGGGCGCGGCATGGGGAACTTCTTGGCCGGCAAGGTGGTGGCCGTCACGGGCGCGGGACGGGGCATCGGGCGTGCCGTCGCGCTCGCCTGCGCCGCGCACGGCGCACGGGTCGTGGTCAACGATTACGGCGTCTCGATCGAGGGCGGAGAGCCGAGCAGCGAGATCGCCGACGCGGTGGTCAAGGAGATCGAGGCGGCGGGAGGCGTCGCGACCGCGGTCGCCGACGATGTGTCCACCATGGCCGGCGGCCAGCGGATCGTGGACACCGCGCTGGCGCAGTACGGGCGGATCGACGGTGTGGTGTGTGTGGCCGGGATCCTGCGGGAGCGGATGCTCTTCAACATGTCCGAGGACGAGTGGGACCCGGTGGTCGCCACCCATCTGAAGGGGACGTTCACGGTGTTCCGGGCGGCGGCCGCGGTGATGCGGCGCCAGGGATCCGGCACCCTTGTGGGCTTCACCAGCGGAAACCATCAGGGGTCGGTGTCCCAGGCCAACTACGCGTCCGCGAAGGGCGGGATCATCTCGCTGGTGCGGAGCGCCGCGCTGGGCCTGCACAAATACGGAGTGACCGCCAACGCGGTGGCGCCCGTCGCACGGACGCGGATGTCGGCGAATGTGCCGATGGAGCTGAAGGAGATCGGCGAGCCGGAGGATGTGGCGGCGTTCGTCGTCTATCTGCTGAGCGAGCGGGCCCGGGAGGTCACCGGGCAGGTCTATACGGTCGCGGGTCCCAAGATCGCGGTGTGGGCCCAGCCGAGGGAACTGCGTTCCGCTTATGCCGACGGGGGGTGGACGCCTGAGAAGGTCGCCGACGTGGTGGGGGGTTCGGTCGGCACCGACCCCATGCCGATGCTGGCGCAGCTGTCGGCGATGGCGGCCGCGGCGGCGGCGAAGGCGCGGCCCAACCAGTAGGTGGACTGCCCGTGTTGCCGGGTGCGGCGCCGTTGTTTTCTTTTGGCCGCTGCGCGGGGCTGTTGGGGTGCGGTGACGGGCCTCCGGGGCCGGTGTGGGGGACTGCTTCGCTTGACGTCCCCCACACCGGCCCCTCCGGCCCGTCCCCTCCCGTGGGTGGGTGGATGAAGGCTGGTGGGGGCGGGCGTGGGAGGTTGGCGTGGACTTCGATTTCGGGGCCGGGGACGAGGAGTTCCGGGCGGAGGCCCGGGAGTGGCTCGAGGGGCATCTCGTAGGTGCGTACGCCGAGTTGGCGGGACGGGGCGGCCCCGGGAGCGAGCATGAAGGCGCCGAGGCCCGTCGCGCGTGGGAGCGGGAGCTGGGGCGTGGTGGATGGATCGGGCTCGGGTGGGACCGTGCGGAGGGCTCGTACGGCAATCGTGCGGCGAGTCTGACGCAGCAGGTGGTGTGGGCCGAGGAGTATGCGCGGGTCAGGGCGCCGGGACGGGTGGGGCACATCGGGGAGAACCTGCTGGCGCCGACGCTGATCGCGTATGGGGACGAGGCGCAGCGGCGGCGGTTTCTGCCGGCCGTCGCGCGGGGTGAGGAGCTGTGGTGCCAGGGCTACAGCGAGCCGGACGCGGGATCGGATCTGGCCGGGGTGCGGACGGTGGCGGTCCGGGACGGGGCCGGGTACCGGATCAGCGGGCAGAAGATCTGGACCTCGCTGGCCAGGGAGGCCGACTGGTGCTTCGTGCTGGCGCGGACCGATCCGGGTGAGCGGCGGCACCGGGGGCTTTCGTTCCTGTTGGTGCCGATGGATCAGCCGGGGCGGATAGAGGTGCGGCCGATCCGGCAGATGTCGGGGACGGCGGAGTTCAACGAGGTGTTCTTCGACGGCGCGGTGGCCGGGCATGTGGTCGGCGGGGAGGGGGCCGGCTGGCGGGTCGCCATGGGGCTGCTGGCGCTGGAGCGCGGGGTGTCCACGCTCGTGCAGCAGATCGGGTTCGCCGCGGAGCTGGCGGAGGTGGTGGCGGCCGCGGTCCGTGGCGGAGAGCTGCGGGACCCGGTGCTGCGCGATCAACTCGTACGGCAGTGGGCCGAGTTGAAGGTCATGCGGTGGAACGCGCTGCGGACCTTGGGTGCGGCCGGCGACGCGGGCGCACCGAGTGTGGCGAAGCTGCTGTGGGGCGGCTGGCATCAGCGGCTCGGGGAGCTGGCGATGCGGGTGCGGGGGGCGGCGGCCGCGCTGGGGCCCGTCGACTGGACCGCGCGGGCGCCGTACGAACTGGACGCGTCGCAGCGGCTGTTCCTGTTCACCCGGGCCGACACCCTCTACGGCGGCTCGGACGAGATCCAGCGCAACATCATCGCCGAGCGTGTGCTCGGCCTGCCCAGAGTGGAGCGGTGATGAGAGGCGTCATATTCGACGGCGAACAGCCCCGGGTCGTGGACGATCTGGAGGTGCGGGATCCGGGACCGGGCGAGGTGCTGGTCGGGATCCGGGCCGCGGGGCTGTGCCACAGCGATCTGTCGGTGATCGACGGGACCATTCCGTTTCCGGTGCCGGTGGTGCTGGGGCATGAGGGCGCGGGCGTGGTCGAGGCCGTGGGCGCGGGCGTCGGCCATGTGGCGCCGGGCGATCATGTCGCGCTGTCGACGCTGGCCAACTGCGGGGCGTGCGCGGAGTGCGACCGGGGGCGGCCGACGATGTGCCGGAAGGCGATCGGAATGCCGGGGAAGCCGTTCCGGCGCGGCGGGACCGAGCTGTTCAACTTCGCGTCGAACTCGGCGTTCGCGGAGCGTACGGTCGTCAAGGCCGTGCAGGCGGTGAAGATCGCCGAAGACATACCGCTGACATCGGCGGCGCTGATCGGGTGCGGGGTGCTGACCGGCGTCGGGGCGGTGCTCAACCGGGCGAAGGTGGACCGCGGGGACTCGGTGGTGGTCATCGGGGCCGGCGGCATCGGGCTGAACGTCCTGCAAGGGGCGCGGATCGCCGGGGCGTCGACGATCGTGGTGGTGGATGCCAACCCCGCGAAGGAGACGGTGGCGCGGCAGTTCGGGGCGACGCACTTCATCGATGCGTCGGCGACGGGGGACAGCGCGAAGGCGGTGAAGGAGATCCTGCCGACCGGCGCCGACCATGCCTTCGAGTGTGTGGGCAGCACCCGGCTGATCCGGCAGGCGATCGATCTGCTGGACCGGCACGGCCAGGCGGTGCTGCTCGGGGTGCCGCCGGCCACCGCAGAGGCGTCGTTCCTGGTGTCGTCGATGTATCTGGACAAGTCGATCCTGGGGTGTCGTTACGGGTCGGCGCGGCCGCAGCGGGACATCGCGCTGTACGCCCGGCTGTACCGCGAAGGGCGGCTGCTGCTCGACGAGCTGGTGACCAGGACGTATCCCGTGGAGGACTTCGCGAAGGCGGCGGACGATGCGCATCATGGGCGGGTGGCACGGGGCGTGCTGACCTTCGGGTAGCGGCTCCCCTCAGGCCCCCTGGCCCGATCCTGACGAACCCTGACCTTCTGGCCACTCGTTCCGTCGGGGGGTGACGGACGATGCTGCTCCGGTGACCCAGACACCCGAACTACCGCTCCGTGCGGCGGACCCCGCCCCTGCCCCCGTGCCCCGCCGCCGGCGCCCGCACCGGGCCTGGTCCGTCGCCGCCGTCACCTTCCTCACGATCATCGGCGCGGCCGGTTTCGCCTCCCTCCCCGGCCTGCTCATCGACCCGCTGCACGCCGAGTTCCACTGGTCGCGCGGCACCATCGGCTTCGCGGTGTCGGTCAACCTCGCGCTCTACGGACTGACGGCGCCGTTCGCCGCCGCCCTGATGGACCGGTTCGGCATCCGGCGGGTGGTCGCCGTGGCCCTGATGGTGATCGCGACCGGCGCCTGGCTGACCGTCTTCATGACCACCAGCTGGCAACTCGTCCTGCTGTGGGGCGTGTTGGTCGGGCTGGGCAGCGGTTCGATGGCGCTGGCCTTCGCCGCGACGGTCACCGGCCGCTGGTTCGTCGAGCGGCGCGGACTGGTCACCGGCATCCTCACCGCGGCCGGCGCCTCCGGTCAGCTGGTCTTCCTCCCCCTCCTGTCCTGGATCGTCGACCGCCACGACTGGCGGCCGGCCGCGGTGACCGTGGCGCTCGCCGCGCTCGCCGTCGTCCCGCTGGTGTGGCTGCTGCTGCGCGACCACCCGGCGGATGTGGGCCTCGCGCCGTACGGGGCGACGGAGTTCGTGCCCAAGCCGCCGCCACAACGGGGCGCGGCCCGGCGCGCGGTGCGGGCGCTCGTCTCAGCTGCCCGTACGGGTCCGTTCTGGCTGCTGGCCGGCACCTTCGCGATCTGTGGCGCCACGACGAACGGCCTGGTCAAGACGCACTTCGTGCCTGCGGCGCACGACCATCACATGCCGATGACGGCGGCCGCCTCGCTGCTCGCGGTGATCGGCATCTTCGATATCGCCGGAACCATCGCCTCCGGCTGGTTCACCGACCGCTTCAACATCCGCCGGCTGCTCGCCGTCTACTACGGCCTGCGCGGACTGTCGCTGATGTTCCTGCCGCTGCTGCTGTCCGACACCGTCCATCCGCCGATGGTCTTCTTCATCGTCTTCTACGGCCTCGACTGGGTGGCCACCGTCCCGCCGACCATCGCCCTGTGCCGTGAGCACTACGGCGAGGACAGCGCGATCGTCTTCGGCTGGGTGCTCGCCGCCCACCAGGTGGGCGCCGCCCTGATCGCTTTCCTGGGGGGCCTGGCACGCGACGCCTTCGGCACGTACGACCCGGTCTGGTACGCCTCCGGCGCGCTCTGCGCCGTCGCGGCCCTGATGGCGCTGGTCATCCGGCAGCGGCGCGAGGGGGCGGGAGAGAGGGATGGCCGGTCGGTGGGAGACGGGATGGCTGCCGCGTAGGCCGTTGGGGGGTGAGGCTGTTTCCTCACCCCCACGTCGCCGACTGGACCCGGCTAATTCACTGCGGGGTACCGGCGTTGGTCAGGCTTGCCCGGCATCCGGCATCGGGGGAGTCCGTAGTGCACTTGATCAGGCTGCTGTACTTGCCGTCGACACCTTCGATGGGCTTGGTGGACGTGCCCTGGCCGGTCCATGTGCGGCCCAGGTCGTTGGTGATCGTCCAGGTGCCGGTAACGGTCTTGTACGCCAGAGCGCGTGCCACCCATGCCTTCTGGCCGGGGGGAACGGTGATCGAGACACTGCTGCCTGACGTTGCGGTCGTGGTCCGGCTCTCGCTCCAGGTGTGCGAGTACTGCGCGGAGATCTCGGCCTTAACGGGGCTCGTCTGACTGTTTGTGCCGACCGATACGCTGACGCCGACGGTGTTCGAAGAGCCGATGGTGTCCGCTACAGACTGCGCCCAATTCATGCTGCATGTCATGTCTCCACCCGATGGGCCGCTTGCGTTCTCACAGAAAGGGCTTGAGCCGCCCTGATCACTGGAAACGGAAACCACCTGGTAGGGCCCGGATGTGGCCGGCTGAGATGTGGAGTCGGTGATGCTGTATTTGGCTTCCTTGATGGTGCTGGATCCCTTGTCGAACTGCTTCAGGGCGTACAGGGTGGCCAGGCGGTCGAGAACGGACGACGGCGCGGCCTGCCCGGGGGTTATTCCTGTGGGGTGCCATGCCTGGCCGGTACCACCGGTGTGACAGCCGTAGAGCTCCATGGGGCCTCCCCCGTCCCCGCTGGCCATGCGCTGGGCATCCAGACAGTTGTCGTTGCTCACGCTCCGGATACGGTAGTTGCCTTGGTCGTCCTCTTTGTGTACGTAGAACTTCTGCGTGTCCGCGCCGGAACAGTCCCATATCTCGGGTTGGAAGATGGCTATATCCGACCTGGGGCGCTTGGACTCGACACACTTACCGGTGCCGTTGTTGACGATTTGAAAGCTCCCGTCGTCGTTGAGGCGAAAGCTCCACTGGCCCGAGGCACTGCCCGGTCGTGCGTAGAGCAGATTGCCGTTGGCTGACGATCCTTCGTCTTCCAGTCCTAGATGCAGGTTTGCGTTCATCAGTGTCGGCGAAAGGTCCAGACATCCGGTGACGGATGTCTGGTCGCACTGAGGGGCGTCCGCGTGGGCTGTTCCGGCGGCAAGAGGTGATGTCGCAATGCCCAGGCCGGTGAGGGCAAGCGCGAGGAGCGCAGTGGTGCCCCGTTGACGTGATCGGCGGTGAATCGGTTCAGCGATCATGATGTCGCGAGCTCCTTCGGCAGGCCGTCTTCGTCGGACCAGCCCTGGCGGCCGGCCCGCTGCCCCGCGGAGACGTCTCGAGCGGCCGAGGAGGGCACCACGGTGTGCCCCCTTGTTCCTCACGCGGGTCGGCACTCGCCCTGCCCCTGCTCGTTTTCTTCGGTCTGCCGCAGGTGCCGCCAAACGTAAGCTCGTGAGAGGGGTCTAACATCCGTCAACTGACCTAGGGTCGTTGGTTTTGGCTGCCGTTTTTGTTCCGCATGATCAGGCAATGGAGATGCGTGTCATGCCAGCGGCGGAATTCGCCAGGCAAGCGGTGGTCGAGTTGAAGCGCATCAACGAACGGACGGAGAGACTCCTGCGGATCAAGGCCACGCTCGAAGAAGCCGGACCCCGGCGCCGAACCGGTGCACGAGACCGTCGTATCGGAATCGCCCGATGCTGGCACCGTGCTGTCGGGCGTGGTTATCGAGCTACCGAAGGAAGCGACGCTGCCCCGAGCACGGGAGCCCGAGGGCGTCGGTCTCCAAGGCACAGGAGGTTGCGGCAAAGGAGGCTGCGCAAAGGCGAAGGGGAGAGCAATGAAGACCGCCAAAGCCATGTCCGCTCAGAGCAGGGCACAGGTGGCCGGCGCTACCCGTGTCGTCGCCCTTGCCAAGCTCCTCGACGACCAGCCGTGCATCGTGTCCGAGCTGACGAAGCTGCTGGGAGAAATGGATTCCGAGCGCAAAGAGCTCAAGGCTTCGGAAGCTGTTGTACGCAACTCATGGGAGAGCTCCCTCACTGCCATGGGCCGAGCTCACCGCGAAAAGCAGGGCCGAAACATTCACTGCTTCCACCCCCACCCCCGTTTTTCCCCGCCGCCCCCCTTCGGGAGGTGGGTGGCGGGTGTAGTGGTGTGGTTTGCGGCCACTCGCGAGCTGAAGTACCCCGAAGACCGAGAGCTGAGGTGGGGAAGGCCGTGGGGAGGAGCACGTCAGGACCACGAGGCCAAGTACCCGAAGGCCGCGAGCTGAGGCGCCCGAAGACCACGAGCTGAAGTTCCCGGACGTCACAAGGCGAAGTTCCCGGACGTCACAAGGCGAAGTTCCCGAAGGTGCCCCGGTGGAAGAGAAGTGGGCCGGACTCTGCCGCGGCCAGGTCGGTGCCGAGGGCGTCGACGCGGCCGACGACGATCAGGTGGTCGCCGCCGGTGTGCACCGCCTGGATCGTGCAGTCGATCCAGGCGGGGACCTCCGCAAGCCGCGGTGAACCGGTCGCCGGAGCCGGCCCGTAGGAGACGCCGGCGAACTTGTCGCCACCACTGACCGCGAATCCGCGGCAGAGCTCGCCCTGCCCGGCGCCGAGGATGTTGACGCAGAACACCCCGGCGCGGGCGATCCGCGGCCAGGTCGTCGACGTACGCGCCACCATGAACGTCACCAGCGGCGGGTCGAGGGAGAGCGAGGCGAAGGACTGGCAGGCGAAGCCCGCCGGGCCGGGCTCCCCGGGGGACGTGATGATCGTGACGCCGCTGGCGAAGTGCCCCAGGACGGAACGGAATTCGGCCGGGTCCAGGGGGGCGCGCTCGTCTTCGCGTACGGCGCGCAGGGCGGGTCTGGGCAGTGCCGCGGCGGGGTCGGTGGCCGGTGGGGCGGCCGTGGTCGGCGCGCCGACGGAGCGCAGGTACCGCACGGCCGTGGCCGCCATTCCAGCGTGTCCCATCATGACGTCAATTGAATCTGATGCTGCGTCAGTTGTGAAGTCGCAGGGAGCGGCGGCCACCCGCACGTGTGGTTTGCCGGTGGGCCGGGCCGATCTTCGGTGGTTTCGCGGGAGAGTGGGAGTGGATTCCTGATTGCGTGTCGTCCGCACGGGTAGCGTCCGGCACGGCCGCGCCCGTAGCCGAGCACGGGGGAGAGTTCCGGTACATGGCCGATGCGACACCGTCGTCAGCTTCGTCTGCCGCGTCACCCACCTTCGACGAGGTCTTCTGCGGGCTGTTGCCCCGGCTCTACCGGAGAGCGGTGATACTGGCCGGATCGAGACAGTCGGCGGAGGACGTGGTGCATGAGGCGTACCTCAAACTCGCCGCCCGCCCGCAGCGCTTCCTCGCCCATCCGGAGCCGTACGCCTACGCCTTCACCGCCGTGCTGAACGTAGCGCGTGACGCCTACCGCAAGGACCGGCGCCAGGTGCTGGTCGACGCGATGGAGGGCGTCGAGGAGGTCGGTGCGGGCGGTGGCGCCGGGGCGGGGCTCGGCGCGGGGCCCGGCGGATGGGACGGCGGAGTGGAGCGGCGGCATGCCGAGATCGAAGCGGTGCGTCTGCTGGGGCGGTTGTCGCACCGGCAGGCCGGCATCGTCATCCTCGTCGACCTCGACGGCTACACCATCGACCAGGCCGCGAAGATCATGAAGGTGCACCGTGGCACCGCCGCCCGGCATCGCGCCCGCGCGCTGGACAGGCTGCGCGCATACCTCGTTGAATCGGAGCACGGGCAGGCGGGGCGGTGAGCGGCACGGTGGGTGTGGGGCCACGGTACGACGGCGGCGTGGGCGGTACCGGCGGAGCGGGCGGCGGCGGCCGGGACTTCGGCGGTGGCCGGGGCGGCGGCGCCGGGGGCGACGCCGAGGCGCTGCTGCGCGCACGGCTGCGGCGCGCGGACGAAGAGATCGAGACACCGCCGGGCCTGTGGGACCGCATCAAGGAGCCCGACGCCCGGTCGGCGCCCGCCCTGGCCCCGTTGCCCCGTAGGCGGCCGTATGTGGTCGCGCTCGCGGTGGCGGCGGCGGTGGCAGCGGTGGCGCTGGGGGTGTGGTGGCTGGTGCGCCCCGGGCCCGTCACGTTGCGGCCGGCGGGGCCGCCCCCGACGGTGAAGATCACGGTCTACAACAGCGAAAAGGCCTGCCGCGCGGGCCGCTCCCTGGAGTGCGCGCTACGGCTGGCCAGGGACCCGCGCGCCGCGTACGCCGCGCGCGACAATGCCGCCGGCCGCGTCTGGCACGGCGATGACCTGTCGGCGCGCTGTGTGGTCACCGACGGCCGGATGGTCCGCGACGAAGCGGGCGTCACCTCCACCCGCTGGTATCTGGTCACCAGCGGGCAGGGGGTGCAGGGGTGGCTGCCGGGGGTGCGGACGCGTAACACCCGTGAAGTGCCGATATGTCCCGCCGGGGTGAAGTAGGCCCCGCCGGGGTGAAGTAGGCCCGCCGGAGTGAAGTAGCCCCGCCGGGGTGACGTAGACCCGTGGGGCGCTGGGAGGGTGCCGGTCACCGTCCCCGGTACGCCGCGCCGCGCCGCTCCACGAACGAGGCGACCCCCTCCTGCGCGTCCGCCGTCGTCATATTGATCTCCTGGGCGGTGGCCTCGGCGGCGAAGGCGGTGGCCCGGTCGGCGTCGAGCGAGGCGTTGACCAGCTGTTTGGTCAGGGCCAGCGCGCGGGTCGGACCGGCCGCCAGCCGCTCCGCCCACTCCCGGGCCGTCTTCGCCAACTCGCCGTCCGGGACCACCCGGTTGACCAGTCCCAGCCGCTCGGCCTCGGCGGCCGGTACGGCGTCCCCGAAGAACATCAGCTCCTTGGCGCGCTGCGGGCCGATCAGCCGCGGCAGGAGATAGGCGCCGCCGCCGTCCGGGACCAGCCCACGGCGGACGAACACCTCGATGAAACGGGCCGATTCGGCGGCCAGCACCAGATCGCAGGCGAGCGCGAGATGGGCGCCGATCCCGGCCGCTGTGCCGTTGACGGCGGCGATCACCGGCTTCTCGCAGTCCAGCACCGCGCCGATGAACCGCTGGGCGCCGCGTCGGATCATCCGGGCGACATCGCCGGCGACCCGCTCGCCCGTCGACGGTGAGCCGCGCAGATCGGCGCCGGCGCAGAAGCCCTTGCCGGTCGCGGTGAGGACGACGGCCCGTACGTCCGGGTCGGCCGAGGCGTCGGCGAGCAGGCCGATGATGTGTTCGCGCTGGTCCCAGGTGACGGCGTTCATCGCGGCCGGGCGGTTGAGCGTGATCCACAGAACGCCGTTGTCAGTGGTGTGCTGTACCAATGAATCGACGGGCTCGGCAGGGCCGGTGGGCTCGACGGGCTCGGCGGGTCCGGTGGGTCCGGTGGGCTCGACGGGCTCGGCAGGGGGAACGGAACCGGGGGACGGTGAGGGTGTCATGAGGGAGTGGCTCCAGAGGGTGCGGTCGGGTGCGTACGGGCGATTACGCCGTGCGGTGCGCAGGGTCGTGCATGCGCTCTCCATGGCAGACGGCGAGTGCGTCGAGCGCCACCGCACCCTGCCCACGAGGCAGGACCACCAGCGGATTGATGTCCAACTCGGCCAGTTCACCGCCCATTTCGAGAGCCATCCGCTGCACTCGCAGAACGACCTCGACGAGCGCGTCGATATCCGCGGGCGGTGCGCCGCGTACGCCGTCCAGGAGGGTGCGGCCGCGGAGTTCGCCGAGCATCGCGCGCGCCTGGTCCTCCCCGAAGGGCGGCACGCCCACCGCGACGTCCTGCAGAACCTCCACGAGCACCCCGCCGAGGCCGACTGTCACGGTCGGCCCGAAGAGGCTGTCGTGGGTGACGCCCACGACCATCTCCACACCCCGCTCGATCATCTGGCAGACCAGTACGCCGTCCAGCGGGACATCCTCGTAGCGCGCGATGTCGGTGAGCTCGCGGTAGGCGTCCCTGACCTGGCTGGCCGAGGTCAGCCCGACCTTGACCAGGCCGAGTTCGGTCTTGTGCGCCAGCTGCGGCCCGGAGGCCTTCATGACCACGGGATAGCCGACCAGGCTCGCCGCCCGTACGGCCGCCGCCGCGCTGGTCACCAGCTGTTCGCGCGGCACGCGGATGCCGTAGGCGCGCAGCAGCTGCTTCGCCGCGTGTTCGCTGAGCTGCTGGCCCGGGCGCATCAGGGCCTGCGCCTTGCGGGCGGAGGGGGAGAGCACGCGCGGGGCGTCGTCGAAGGGGGAGCGGTAGTCGGCGACGAAACGGTGGTGGTCGAGATAGGCGCGTACGGCGGTGATGCAGTTGGCGAAGGTGCGGAAGGTCGCCACCCGCGAGGAGCCGAGGAGGGTGCCGCGATAGGCGTCCTCCGTACCGACCGGCGAGCCCCACACCACACACACCAGCTTGTCGGTCCGCTCCGCCGCGTCCACCAGATCCTGGGCGAGCTTGTCGCTCATCGGCGGGAAGGGGCCGGTGATCGGGCAGATCAGTACGCCGATGGACGGATCGGCCAGAATCGCGTCGATGATCTTGCGGCCGCGCCAGTCGCCGACCGGGTGCCCGCCGTTGTCGATCGGATTGGCGACGCTGAGATAGTCCGGTATCCACTGGTGCAGTTCGGCCTGCTTGGCGTCGCCGAGGAGGGGCAGCCGCAGGCCCGCCGCGGTGGCCAGGTCGGAGAAGTGGGCGCCGGTGCCGCCGGAGATCGAATAGACGGCGATGCCCTCGGCGGTGGGCTTCTTGGCGCGGGCCAGCAGCGCCGCGGTGTCCTGCAACTCGTCGAGACCGTTCACGCGGATCACGCCGAACTGCCGCATCGCGGCGTCCACGACGCCGTCCGCACCGGTGAGCTTGCCGGTGTGTGAGGCGGCCATCCGGGCGCCGGTCTCGGTGCGGCCGACCTTGACGGCGACGACGGGGACCTTGTTGCGGGCGGCGCGGTCGGCGGCGAGCAGAAAGCTGCGGCCGTCCTTGAGGCCTTCCACATACGCGGCGATGGCGCCGACCTCGGGGCGGGTGGCGAAGTAGGAGAGGAAGTCGGCGGTCTCCAGATCGGCCTCGTTGCCGGTGGGGGCCCAGTGCGAGAGGCGGATGCCCAGTTCCTGAAGGGCGAAGACGGGCCGGCCCTGGTGGCCTGACTGTGTGATCAGGGCGATGGCCGGGCCGTCGAGGTCCGCACGGAACTTCTCGAAGGCGTTGAGGTTGGTGTTCGGACCGAGCAACCGCAGGCCGGAGCGTTCGACGGCCTCGGCCAGCCGCGCCTGGGCGGCCGCACCCTGCTCTCCGGTCTCGGCGAATCCGGACGCGAAGGCCACCGCGAACTTCACCTTGGCCTCGGCGAGTTGCTCGATGACCGGCAGCGGGTCGCCGACCAGCAGGACGGCGAGATCGACGGCTTCCGGCAGATCGGCGACGGTGGCGTGACAGGGCAGGCCGAAGACCTGGGTGCGCCCCGGATTGACGGGGTGGAGCCGGGCGCCGACGCGTTCCGCCCAGGCGATCAGCTGGCGGGTGATACCGGTGTTGGGGCGGCCCTCGCTGTCCGAGGCGCCGATCACGGCCACGGACCCGGGCCGGAAGAACCGGTCCAGGTCGGGCACCGGAGCGTGCAACGGCCGACCGCTGACATCCCGGTCGACCACGCCGTCGGCGCCCTGTCCGCCGCCGCGGCCGTGTGGTGCGCTCCTGCCGTGGACGGTGTGTGGTGGTTGCTCCCCACAGGCCACGACGCGGGCCGGCCGGGAGTGAGTGGTGAGGGTGCCGTGAGTCGATCCAAGCATCGCAGACGCCCGCTCCTGTGTGACGGCTCTCATTGACCTGACGCATAGTCAGATTACTGAACTGACGGCATGTCAGGAATGGGGCTGCAGGGGAAAGCTTGACCGGCGCCCCGGCGGGGCGGGTCGGGTCGGCCTCTTGCGCGGGGCGGGGCGGATCGGCTGAACTGACGTACCGTCAGCAAATGGTGAGCGGCGGGTGCGCGGGGAGCGCGGTGTGCGGCGCCGGCTTCGTGCGCCCGGTGCGGCAGTGGGAGGGCGTGCGCGATGCAGACGATCTGGCTCGGTGGGGCCGAGTGGCTGGCCGTGCTTCGCATCGGCCTCGGCCTGTGGTGGCTGGAGAGCTGGCGGCACAAGGACAAGAAGGGCTGGTTCGAGCGCGGTACGGGCATCGCGTGGGCGGCGGACGTGGCCGGCAAGCACCGTTGGGGTGTGGTGCGCAGTGGCTTCGACAAGGTCGTACGACCCCGGCCCAAGGTGATGGCATACGTCGTGGTCCATGCCGAACTCGCCCTGGGGCTCGGCCTCGTCCTCGGATTTCTCACCCCGGTCGCGCTGGTCGGGGGCCTGGTGCTCAACCTGCTCTATCTGGTGCTGATGATCCATGACTGGGCCGAGCAGGGGCAGAACGCGATGATGGCGCTGATCTCCCTTGTCGCACTGTTCGCGATGAGCTGGCAGACGTGGTCGCTGGACGATGTGGTGGGGGTGTTCCAGTGAGGGCGGGGGATGCGGGGGCTGGCGGTGCTGCCGGGGCTGGTACCACTGCCGGGGCCGCTGCGGTACGGGGTTCGGCGCGGAGTGTGGCGCGGTTCGATCTGCCGGAGGTGGATGCCTTCACCCGGCCCTATTGGGACGCTGCGGGTGAGGGGCGGCTGCTGCTGCGGCGCTGCCGGGCCGAGGGTTGCGGGGCGGCTCATCACTATCCGCGCGAGTTCTGCCCGTACTGCTGGAGCGAGGACGTCGTCTGGGAGCCGGCAACCGGCCGCGCCACCCTCTATACGTGGTCCGTCGTGCACCGGAACGACCTCCCGCCGTTCGGCGACCGGGTCCCGTACGTCGCGGCCGTGGTCGACCTGGCCGAGGGGCCACGGATGATGACCGAGATCACCGACTGCCCGGAGGCCGGGCTGCGGATCGGGATGCCGCTCGTGGTGCACTTCCGTCGCGAGGGGAGCCAGGGGAGCCGGGGGAGCCGGGGGAGCCGGGGGAGCCGGGGGAGCGAGGGGAGCCGGGGGAGCCGGGGGAGCCGGGGGAGCCAGGGGAGCCAGGGGAGCCAGGGGAGCGTAGGGGGCGAGGAAGGGGAGGCGCGGGACGAGGGTGGCGGGATCGCCGTCCCCGTCTTCCGTCCCGCGTGACCCGGCGCCGCCACCGCCCCCATTTCCGGCGCCGCCACCGCCCCCATTTCCGGTGGCGCCCGGCCTCGCCCCGCGTCATGCTGTGGCCGTGCTGATTCGTGAGGCGACCGCGGCCGACTGGCCCGCCATCTGGCCCTTCTTCCGTGCCATCGTGGCGGCGGGTGAGACCTACACCTACCCGCGCGATCCCGACGAGGCGGCGGGGCGCGAGATGTGGCTGCTGGAGCCGCCCGGCCGTACGGTCGTCGCCGTCGACGACTCGGGGACGGTGTTGGGTACCGCCAAGATGAACCCCAACCACATGGGCGGCGCCTCGCACATCGCCAGCGCCAGCTTCATGGTCGATCCGCAGCACGGCGGCCGCGGCGTCGGGCGGGCCCTGGGCGAACATGTACTGGCCTGGGCGCGCGCCGAGGGCTATCGCGCGATGCAGTTCAACGCCGTGGTGGAGACCAACACCGGTGCCGTCGCCCTCTGGAAGTCCCTGGGCTTCAAGATCATGACGACCCTCCCCGAGGGCTTCCTGCACCCCACCAAGGGCTATGTGGGGCTGCACATCATGTATCAGCAGCTGTGAGGGCGGGAGAGCGCCGGCGCGGCGGGCGGCTCTCCGGGATGGCCCCGGTGGCTTACGGCCAGAGCAGCTCCTGCGTCCAACGGCCGTTCTCGTAACGGTAGTTGAGGCGTATGTGACGGCGTTGCGCGTCGCCCTGGAAGAACTCGACCTCGTCGGGGCGCAGTACGTACAGCGTCCAGCTCGGCACGGGTGCGTCCGGTTCGCGCCGGGCCCGCTCCCATGCGGCGTCCGAGGCGCGCGCCAGCTCCTCGGGTGAGCCGAGCACCTCGCTCTGCCGGCCGACCAGCCCCGCGGCCAGCGCGCCCGTGGAGCGGCGGTGCAGATCGGCCGCGCTCTCCTCGGGGTCCGCCGCGGTCACCGTCCCCCGGATCCGCACCTGGCGGCCGACCGCCGGCCAGTAGAAGCCGAGCGCCGCCTGCGGCCGCTCGGCGAGTTCGCGGCCCTTGCGGCTGCCGCGGTGCGAGCCGAAGTGCCAGCCGCGCTCATCGGCGTCGTGCAGCATCAGGGTGCGTACGGAGGGGGCGCCGGCCGCGTCCGCCGTGGCGAGCGTCATGGTGTGCGGCTCGGGCTGGCCGGCCTCGGCGGCCTCCCGCAGCCACTGCCGGAACAGCGGCAGCGGCTCGGCCGGCGCCGTCGCCGGGTCGAACGACGGCAGCTCGATGTCCCACACCCGCAGCCCGCGCAGCAGCTCGCGGAACGCACGGCCGTCCGCATCGTCGGAGCGGCCCTGCGCGGCATCGGTCGGCACGGCGTCCGGCGTGTCCGGAGGCCCGGGGTGATCGGTCATGTCAGGCAGCGTACGCGGGGCGGGCGGCGACCGGAGCGGGACCGGCGGCCCTGCCCGGCACCGGATAGTCCTTGAGCGTGATCGCATGGGCGCCGCGCTGCACATCCTCGGCGATCTTCTTCGCGACCAGGTTCTTCCACGGCATGTGCGGGAGGATCCGCATCATCAGATGCCGGAACCGGATCTGCCGCCGTGTGTCCACCGTCATTTCCTGGGCGAACTTCCGCGCCAGTGCGTGATTGACCTCGACGTAGCCGCGCATCTGCTCCTCGTAGCGCGCAAAGGCCTGCTCCGGCTCGCCGCCGGCCGCCGCGAGCTCCCCGGCCAGGACGTACGCGCCGACCAGCGCCATCCCCGTACCCTGCCCCGACGCCGGCGAGGCGCAGTGCGCGGCATCGCCGAGCAGCACCACCCGCCCGCGCGACCAGCGGTCCATCTCGATCAGCTGCATCCCGTCGAAGTAGAAGTCGCTCGCTTTGTGGGCCGCTTCGAGCAGCCGGGGGACCTCCCGCCAGCCGCCGACGGCGGAGGATTCCGTGCCGATCCCGTCGAACGCGTCCTCCACCAGGGCCAGTTGCTGTGCCGTGTCCCGGTGGTCGTAGGTCAGCCGTGGCGAACGGAAGACCAGCAGGCCCTTGGCCGCCGGGTCCCCGGCCGAGCTGTAGGCGCAGATCAGTTTGCCGGGCACCGCGTGGTACAACTCCTCGCGGTCCAGGCCGAGTTCGTTCGGCATGGAGAAGGCCGAGATATATGCACCGAGGTGCCGTACGAACTGTTCTTCCGGGCCGAAGGTGAGTCGCCGGACGGTCGAGTGCAGGCCGTCCGCGCCGACGACGAGGTCGAAGCGGCGGGGTGCGCCCCGCTCGAAGGTGACCTCGACGCCGTCGGCGGTGGCCTCGCTGCTGTCGTGGTGATCGTCCGAGCGCCCCGTGATCGAGGTGATCGAGGTGGTTGAGGTGGTTGAGGTGGCCGGAGCGAGCGGGGTGATCGGCGTGATCGAGGTGATCGAGTCGCCGAAGAGGTATTCGACGTCCGCCCGGGTGCGGTCGTAGAGGATGCGCGCCAGCTCGCCGCGCATGATCTCGTCGTCGCGGTCGACCCGGGCGCCGAAGATGTCGGCGGGGAGGGTGGCGATCCGCTTGCCCTCGTCGTCCACATACGCGCCGGTCTGCATGTCCGTGCTGGCGCGCTGGATGTCCTCGAGGATGCCCATCCGTTCGACCACCTCGATCGCCGCGCCACGGATGTCGACCTTGTAGCCGCCGGTCCGCAGTTCGGGGGCGCGCTCGACGACGGTCACGGCGAAGCCGTAGCGGTGCAGCCAGTAGGCGAGTGCCGGGCCGGCGATGCTCGCGCCGGAAATCAGCACGGTGCGAGGTGTGGTGCGGGGGGACGAGGCGGCGCCGGACATATCAGGGTTCCCTTCGGGGCCGTGGTGCTCCTGGTGGACTGCGCCGCGCGGTCGCGACGGCGCTCGGTCGTGGTGCACTCGCTGACCGGTATCCCCGACTATACGGATGTCTTAAACGCTTGTCTATGACGCTTGTATAGAACCGGCGATGGAGGTCCGCTCGGTGCGCCCGGAGGGTGTGCTCGTACGCAGCAGGGTGAAGCCCGTCGCCGCGACGAGTACGGCCGTGGCGACATGGATCCCGAACGCGGCGGCGGGCGATCCGTCATGACCGAGGATCACGGTGGCGTCGCCGAGCGGGATGAGGGTGAAGGCGAACATGACCGTGCTCAGGGCGCGGCGCTGCCCCGTGAGCAGCAGGGCGAGGCAGGTGATGCCGGTGACGACATCGCGTACGCCCTTGATGTTGAGGAACGCCGCGGCGTCGCCGTGCGGCCAGGCTGGGAGGCCGAAGCCGGGGGCCGTGCCGGCCGGGTCGATCAGATAGCTCACGCCGACGTAGGCGATGCCGGCGGAGGCGATGACGGTGAGCGCGTTGGCGACGCTCTTCAGCGACAGGGAGAACGACTGGGTGAACGACATGACGGGTCACTCCTCGACTCGGTGGGGTCTTTCCGTCTTTCGGAGCCGTCTCGCGGGTCATCTTGCGAGGCCGACTTGCGGGAGGTGCGGAAGATCTAGCGCTGCTAGATCTGAGAGCGAAGCTAGCACGGTCAACGCTCGGTTGGCTAGCAGTGCTAGAATTTTGCCCATGGCCATTCAGCAGCGACGCGAGCGCGAGCGGGCGCAGCGGCATCAATTGATCGTTCAGGCGGCGCGTGAGCTCGCCGAGACCGAGGGGTGGGGCGCGGTCACCACCCGCCGCCTCGCCGAGCGGATCGAGTACAGCCAGCCGGTCCTCTACAGCCACTTCGCGGGCAAGGGGGCGATCGTCAACGCGGTGGCACTGGAGGGCTTCGCCGAACTGGCGGAGGCCACCCGGCTGGCACGTACCAAAGCCACCCAGGCCACTCAGGTAGCCCGGACCACGGCCGGCGAAGGCGCCCAGCACGCCGCGCTGCTCGCCGTCGCCCGTGCGTACGCCGCATTCGCCCGCGCCAACCAGGCGCTCTACGACGCGATGTTCACGCTCGCCACCGACCTCTCCTTCGGCAGCATGGATTCCCCGCAGCCGCTCAAGGACGCCTTCGTCGAACTCCTCGCGGTCTTCGGCCCGTTGGCGGGGACGGACGGTGACCCCGAGACCTTCACCGAGGTCGGCTGGAGTGCGCTGCACGGTCTGGTCACGCTCGACCGGGACGGCCGGCTGCGGGACGGCGACGGCTATCAGGACCAGCGGATCGCCCTGCTCATCGCCCGTCTCGCCGGCGAAGTGTCCAAGTAGGACATCCTCTGTCCTCGACCCTCACTAACGTCGGCCTCGCCCGTGTCACCGCGCACGCGAACAGGCGAGGAGCCGACGATGAGCGAGATCAGCACCAACCAGCCGCTCGGAACGCCCACTTGGATCGACCTCGCGGTCCCCGACCTCGACCGCGCCAAGGTGTTCTACCGCGCGCTGTTCGGCTGGGAGTACGCGGAGCGCTCGACGGCGACCGGCCCCTTCACGATGTGTCTGCTGCGCGGGCGGCGGGTGGCGGCGCTGCGAGCCGCCTCCGCCGCGGACGTCGAGGGCGAGTCCTGGTGGCACATGTACCTCGCCACCGACGACTGTGACGCCACGGCCAAGCGGATCACGGACGGCGGCGGGACGCTGCTCGCGCCGCCGTCGGACGTGGCCGACCTGGGCCGCACGGCCGTCGTGGCGGACCCGGTCGGCGCCCGCTTCAGCCTCTGGCAGGGGCGTACGCTGCCGGGCTGCGAGCTGGTCAACGAGCCGTGCACGCTGGTACGCAACGACCTCGTCGCCCCGGCGCCCGGGCCCGCCCGCCGTTTCTACACCGGCGCATTCGACTTCACGCTCGACGGCAACGACACCCTGCCCCCCGACTTCGACTTCACCTTCCTGCGCCGCCCCGACGGCCATGAGGTCGGCGGAGTCTTCGGCGATCCGGCGGCCCCCGCGGCCCGCTGGCAGACCGTGTTCGAGGTCGCGGACACCGACGACCTCGTGGCGCGCGCGGTCGCCGCGGGCGGCACCGCCGGCACCCCGTCGGACCTGCCGTACGGCCGTATCGCCGAGATCACCGACCCGTTCGGCACGGTCTTCAACGTCATCACCCGCCCGGCCGCCGCGTAGGCGCCCCGGCCGCCGGTGACGGAAAAAACCGTTCGCCCGTCGCCGGCCGGCCTGGCTACGCTGCCCCCATGCACCTTCACCAGATTTACGGCTGACACGGCCGAGGGCGGTCACCCGCCCCGCCCGCCCGCACCCAGGCGTGCCCCCGGCGCGACCGGCTTCCCGGCCGGCACCGCGCGGCGCCGCCCGGGCGGTCGGGCTTCCGTGTTCCCTGCCGTAGCTCTGTACCGAAGGAAGTCCTGCTCCCATGCGTCTCTCTGCCCATGCACCGGTCTCTGCCCATGCACCGGTCTCTGCCCATGCGCCGGTCTCTGCCCATGCGCCGGTCTCTGCCCATGCGCCGGTCTCTGCCCATGCGCCGGCCCATATCGCCATGATCGGCGCGCCCATGGTCAGCCATGTGCTGCCCAGCCTGGAGATCATCCGTGAGCTGGTGGCCCGCGGCCATCGCGTCACCTACGCCAACACCGACCACGCCGCCGCGCTGATCGCCCCCACCGGCACCGAGTTCGTCCGCTACACCTCCACCCTGCCGGTCGCCGACAACGACTGGCCGCAGGACCCGATCGCCGCCTCCTCCCTCTTCCTCGACGACGCGATCGAGGTACTGCCGCAGCTGCACGCGGCGTACGACGACGACCCCGCCGACCTCTACCTCTACGACATCGCCGCCTACGCGGCCCGCGCGCTGGCAGAGTCGCAGCGCCGCGACCTCGTCCAGCTGTCACCGACCTTTGTGGGCTGGGAGGGCGCCCAGGAGGAGTTCGCCGCGCTGTTCGCCGGGCTGCCGGGGGCCGATGTCTACCGGGCGCGGTTCGCCGCCTGGCTGGCACGGTGCGGTGCGGTCACCACGGACGTCGACGCGTTCTCCGGCCGGCCGCGCCGGGCGCTGGCGATGATCCCGCGGGCCATGCAGCCGCATGCGGACCGGGTCGACACCGACGCGGTGACCTTTGTCGGGCCGTGCCTGGGCGACCGCGCGGAGCAGGGCGGCTGGACACGGCCGGCCGGTGCCGAGAAGGTGCTGCTGGTGTCGCTGGGCTCGGCGTACACCCGGCAGCCGGAGTTCTACCGGCAGTGTGTGGCCGCGTTCGGGGAGCTGCCCGGGTGGCAGGTGGTGCTGCAGATCGGCGCGTACACCGATCCGGCGGAGCTGGGTGACGGGCTCCCGGCGAACATCGAAGTACGGTCCTGGGTACCGCAGTTGGCCATCCTGGAGCAGGCGGACGCGTTTGTGACGCATGCCGGGATGGGCGGCAGCGCTGAGGGGCTGTACGCCGGTGTGCCGATGATCGCCGTGCCGCAGGGCGCCGAGCAGTTCGCCAACGCCGACCAGCTGGTCGAGCTGGGCGTCGCCCGCCGTATCGACACCGCGGATGCCACGGCGGAGGCGTTGCGTACGGCGCTGACGCAGCTCACGGACGATCCTCGGGTGGCCGCCCGCTCGGCCGAGCTGCGCGCCGAGGTCCGTGCCGAGGGGGGCGCCCGCCGGGCCGCCGACCTGATCGAGGAGCGGCTGGGCCGGAAGTGAGGAGCGGCCGGCCCGGGTGGTTCCCGGGCCGGCCCCTCACCCCCGCCCCAGCACCACCGTTCCCGAGGAACAGAACCAGCCGCCCGTGCCGGAGGCGACCGCGAGCTGGGGCAGTCCGCCGTCGGACTTGCGGACCTGGCGGTCCGGGCCGGCCTCGCCGCGGAGCTGGCGTACCGCCTCCACCAGCAGGAACAGGCCGCGCATGCCGGGATGGCAGGCGGCCAGACCGCCGCCGTCGGTGTTGACCGGCAGCTCACCGTCGCGCAGCAGCCGCCCTTTCCCGACGAATGCGCCGCCCTCGCCCTTGGCGCAGAAGCCCAGGTCCTCCAGCGTCACCAGGGTCATATAGGTGAAGGCGTCGTAGAGCTCGGCGAGGTCGATCTCGGCGGGCCGGACGCCGGCGCGTTCGAAGGCCAGACGGCCGGAGACCGCCGCGGGGGAGACGGTGAAGTCGTCCCACTCGGACATGGTGGTGTGTGAGACCGCGGTGCCGGAACCGAGCACCCATACGGGCGGTTTGGCGAGATCGGGGACGTAGTCCTCGGCGACGAGCAGGACCGCGCAGCCGCCGTCGGAGCGGATGCAGCAGTGCAGTTTGGTGAACGGGTCGGCGATCATCGGGCCGGCGAGGACCTCGTCGACGGTGATCGGGTCGCGGTACAGGGCGTCCGGGTTGGCCGCCGCGTTGGCCCGCGCCTGGACCGCTATCTGGGCCAACTGCTCCAGTGTGGTGCCGTATTGGTGCATATGGCGGCGGGCGGCCATGGCGTATTTGGCGATCAGGGTGTGCCCGTAGGGGACCTCGAACTGGAGCGGTCCGCGGGCGCCGAAGGAGAGGTTCGAGGTGCGGCGCCCGGCCTTGATGTCGGCGCGGGCGGTGGAGCCGTAGACCAGGAGTACGGCATGGGCGTGGCCGGCGGCGATCGCGTCGGCGGCGTGCGCGGCCATCACCTCCCAGGTGGAGCCGCCGACCGAGGTCGAGTCGACCCAGGTGGGGCGCAGCCCCAGATATTCGGCGACCTCGACGGGCGCGAGGGTGCCCAGTCCGGCCGAGGCGAAGCCGTCGATCACCGACCGGTCCAGCCCGCTGTCGGCGAGCGCCCGGCGGGCGGCCTGGGCGTGCAGGGTGTACGGGGTGGCCTCGTCCACACGTCCGCAGTCGGACAGGGCAACTCCGGCGACGGCGACCTTGCGCTTCCCGTAAGGGGTCCCTGAAGTCATGAATCTGACGGTACATCAGATCAGTTGGGGTGGGCAGGGCATGGACTGCGGCTGCCGCCCGGCCCTCCGAGGGTGCGTCGCCCGATGTGGGCGCGAGGGGCCCGGACCGCGATCCGCCGGGCGGCAGGGTGCGGCAGTGATGCTGTTCAGGGAAGGCAGCGTAAAACGATTATCGGAGAATCGGAGTTACGGAGAGGGCTTTAAAGGATTTCAGGCGGAGGGTATTCTCACATCGCTGTGTGCATTTCTCCGTCCGGCCTGAGGCCGGACGCCTGCTCGCTGTCAGCCCATACGGCGGAGCAGACATTTCCGTGTGCGGGACAAGGTCGTCCCGTCGACCTTAGGGAGTGTCATGTTCGCCTATACCTCGCAACCGCCGGCGCCTGCCGGGGTGCGCGACTCCGAATTATTCGCCGCATTCGCGGCAGGGACCGTCATTCCCGTGGGTAATACACCCGGGGCAATTGTCCTGACACCCGGCGGGGCCCGCGCTTATGTGGGCAACCGGGGCTCGGACACAGTGAGTGTGATCGACACCGCCACCGACACCGTCACGGACACCATCCCCACGGGGGCCGGTCTCGCGGGCGTGGCGATCAGTCCGGACGGCACCCGCGTGTATGCGGCCGTCGCCGGCGACGGTCTGGTCAGTGTGATCGACACCGCCACGAACACCATCGTCGCGGACATCCCCGTAGGGGCGGGAGCGACGCTGGTGGCGTTCACCCCGGACGGCACCCGTGCCTACGTGACGCTGCAGACCACGGACCTGGTGAGTGTGATCGACACCGCCACCAACACCGTCACCGGCACCGTGACCGTCGGGACCGGGCCGACCGGCGTGGTCGTCACCCCGGACGGGACCCGCGCCTATGTGGCGAGCTTCTCGGGTTCCGTCAGCGCGATCGACACCGCCACGAACACCGTCGTCGCCACGATCGTCGCCGGCGACGTCCCCATCCTGCTGGCGGTCAGCTCCGACGGGGCCCGGGTCTACGTGACGAACGCCGGCAGCTCCTCGGTGAGTGTGATCGACACCGCCACGAACACCGTCACCGACACCATCGGCGTCAGCGCCCAGCCGCGCTTCCTGGCGCTGAGCCCCGACGGCTCCCATCTGTACGTGGCGAATTCCGAACCGGACACGGTGAGTGTGATCGACACCGCCACCCGCACCGTCGTCGAGAACATCGGCGCGGGAGACGGCCCCACCGGCATCGCCGTCTTCCCCGACGGGACACGCGCCTATGTGGGCAACGCCAATGCCGGCACCGTCGGAGTCATGGTGACGACCGTGATCCCCGACCAGGGGCCCACGACAGGCGGAACCACCGTGACTCTGACCGGTCACCACCTGGCCAACGCCACCGCCGTGCACTTCGGCACCGCCCAGGCCGTCATCACCGCCAACACGGCGACATCGGTGACCGTCACCGCCCCCGCCGGCTCCGGTGCCGTCCCCGTGACGGTCACCACCCCGGGCGGCACCGGCACCCTCGGATCCTTCTACTACATGCCGGTGCCCGCCCTCACCGGTATCAGCCCCGCCACCGGTCCCGTCTCGGGCAGCGACCAGGAGATCGTCATCACCGGCCACAACCTCGCCGGAGCGATCGACGTGTACTTCGGCACCACCCGAGCCGTCATCCAACGCGTCTCCGACACCCAGGTCACCGTCAGGGCCGGCGGTGCCCCGGCGCCGGGCGGCGTCGCCGTCACCGTGATCACCAGCGGCGGGAGCGCCGACGGCCTGACCTACACCTACGTCGGCCAGTCCACTGTCACCAGCGTCAGCCCCGGTACGGGACCGACCTCCGGCGGCACCGGGGTGACGATCACCGGCACCGGCCTGAGCCACACCGAACAGGTCACCTTCCACGGCATTCCGGCGCCCTTCGCGGTCATCTCCGACACCACCGTGACCGCCTCGTCCCCGCCCAGCGCCACCGAAGGCACCTTCGACGTCACCGTCACCGGCCTCGGCGGCACCGCATCGGGATCGTTCACCTACGTCTCCGGACCCGGCGTCTGACCCACCCGGGCACAGCGACCGGGCAGCGCCGGCATGCACGACCGGCGCCGGAGCGTGGTGAGAACTCGGCCGCCGGAATGCCGGATCGATGGCCGAGCGGGATTCGCGGGCCATACCGCCCACGCGATATCGATCCGGGAATCAGTGCATCTCATGGCACATAGCCAGTGCATTTCCCTTCAAGTCCCACAGGAGAAAACCGTGCGTCACTTCAAGCATGTCGGTCTGAGTGCGGCCACCGGATTGGCGGCCCTCCTTTTCTGCTCTCACCCGGCGTCGGCCGCCACCGGTTCCGGCGGCGATTCCTATCCTCCGAGAGAGGAAGTCTTCCAGCTGGTCGCGAAGCAGACGCAGGGCACTTTCGTCGATGTGGACGGGTCGTCCGGGCCCAGCCAGGGGGACGAATTCGTCATCACCGGGAATCTCTTCCGCGCCAGCGTCGCCGTCGGCACCTACAGTCAGATCTGCACGCTGACCCGCACCGCTCCCATGGACGAGTTCGACCTCCAGTGCGCGGCCGATCTCGCCCTTCCCCTGGGGCAGATCACGGTGGAAGGCCGGTTCACCGTCACAGCTGCGGGGCCCGGCAACATCGACCTCGCGATCACCGGAGGCACCGGGCGCTACCGCACGGCCCAGGGCTTCGTCCACGCCGACAACGTCAGTAACACGGAAACGACGATCACCGTCCATCTCGTCCGCTGACCGGGCAGAAGGCACCCAGGGCGGCCCCACGCATCGTGGGGCCGCTCGTCCGGGAAACCGGCCGGCCCCGCAGTCGCGATCGACGCCGTTCCTCCGCGAACGCGGCCGGGACTTTGCGAACACTCCCTAGGAAAGTGCACCGCCCGTCCCTACTATGACGGCCCGTCAGATCGGAAGCGGGGGCCCGTCGGACCGGACGGGCGTTGTCGCACGGCCGGGAGGAGCCCGCCGATGGATGCCGCGTTCACCGAGGAGCAGCACGAGATCCGCCGCACCCTGCGCGAACTGCTGCACAAACGCTGCGGTCCGGACGAGGTCAAGGCGGCGGTACGCACGCCACCGGGCTACGACGAGCAGCTCTGGCGGCAGCTCGCCACCCAGGTCGGGCTGCCGGGGCTGGCGCTGCCCGCCGCCTACGGTGGGGCCGACTGCGGGCCCACCGAACTCGCCCTGGCCTGCGAGGAGACCGGCCGCGCCGTGCTTCCCTCGCCGCTGATCGCCACCGCCGCGCTGGCCGCCCCGCTGATTCTCGCGCTGGGCAGCGAGCGGCAGCGCACCGAGCTGCTGCATGCCATCGCCGCCGGGGAGCTGACCGCGACGCTCGCCGTACCGGCCGGCCGGCTGTCCACCGCACTCGCGCTGACCGGGCCGAACGACGGCGACTGGGCGGGCGGTGGCCGGGCCGGCGGCATCCAGGCACGCGCCCAGGGCACCGGCTGGCGGCTGTACGGGGAGGCCGGGCAGGTGCTGAACGGGCACACCGCCGATGTGCTGGTGGTGGCCGCGCACACCGGTGGATTCGCGCGCAGCCGCACCCTGCTCTTTCTCGTACGGGCGGCCGGGCCGGGGCGCGGCGAGGGGGCGGCCGGCGTCCCCGGGCTGCTGCGGGTCCGGCAGACCGCGCTGGACGAGACCCGGCCGCAGGCGCGGCTCGAACTGCGCGAGGTGGAAGCGGAGTTGCTGGGGGAGGGGCGGTGCGACGGGGCGGCGGTGGCCCGGGCGCTCGCCGCGACCGGAGCGACGGCGGCCGCCGCGCTGGCCGCCGAGGCGGTCGGGGCGGCCGATACGGCGCTGGCCCGCACCGTCGGCTACGTCCAGGAGCGCACGCAGTTCGGCCGGCCCATCGGCTCCTTCCAGGCGGTCCAGCACCGGCTCGCCGACCTGTATGTGACGCTGCAGGCGGCGCGCTCGGCGGCGTACTACGCGGCCTGGTCGGCGGGGCGCGGGCGGCCCGGGGCGCGCGCCGACGTCGGCCCCTGCGGTGCGGCCGAGCCCGGTGTGGGTGCGCTGGCGCTCGCGCAGGCGCTGGAGACGCTGCGCGCGGTGGCGGCCGAGGCGGTGCAGTTGCACGGCGGGATCGGCTTCACCTGGGAGCACGAGGCGCATCTGTACTTCAAGCGGGCGGCTTGCGACGAGCTGCTGCTGGGGCCCGTACACCGGCTGCGGGCGCGGGCCGCCGAGGAGGCGGGGCTGTTCACGGGCGGGGCCGGAGGGGGCGGACAGGCGCCCGGTGCGCCGGTGACGGCCGGTACCCGAGAGGCGGTCGATGTGTGATGCCACCAGGTGAGCGGCTGCTCCAGAAGATCTCCGCGACCCGTACGTTCGCCCGGATCGCCCCGCACTTCGTTCCCGCCCTGGACCGCGCGGTGCACCGGCTGACCGGCGGCAAGGTGCTGCTTAGCGCGCAGATGCTGCCGGGTGTGATCCTCACGGCGACCGGGGCCAGGAGCGGACAGCCACGGCGTACCCCGCTGGCCTGCGTGCCGCAGGAGGACGGCGGCTGGCTGTTGATCGGCAGCAATTTCGGGCGGCCGGGGCATCCGGCCTGGACCGGCAATCTCCTCAAGAACCCGGAGGCGGAGGTGAGTTGGCGCGGTCGGGACATTCCCGTACGGGCCCGGCTGCTCACCGGTGAGGAGCGGGCGCGGGCGTGGCGGGCGGCGCTGGCGTTCTGGCCTCCGTACGCCGCGTATCAGGCGCGGGTGGAGCGGGAGATCCGGCTGTTCCGCCTGGAGCGGCGCTGACCGGGCCGCTGCGCGGAGGATTCGGCAAGTGCACTGTGCAGCCGGTTCCCACACACGCACAGCGGGTGCCCCGGCGGACCCCGTAGGGGCCGGACGGCACCCGCTGTGTGTGCGGTACAGCTATGGCAGGACGGACACAGGACCGATGGCGAACCGCCCCGGGAACACCGGGACTTCGAGGCGCGGCTGCTTCTGGGGCCGCTTCCTCGGCTGCTTGCTCGGTTGCTTTGCTATTTGGTCGGCTTCTTGCCGGTGACACCGAAGTGCACCAGCAGCGCCAGATTCGGCTTGAGCTCGGCCTGCTTGACGCCCCAGCTCTGGAAGCCCTTCTGATGGCCGGCGACCGCCGCGAGCATCGCGACGATGGAGCCGGCCATGGCTGCCGGGCTCACATCCTTGTCGACCTTGTTCTTGCTCTGGAGGTCCTGGATGGAGTCCGTGAGCGAGTTGGTGACGGCGTTGAGGATCTTCATGCGGATCTTGTAGAACCGCTTGTCGCCCTCGGCCGCACCCAGGTCGACGACGCGCAGAATCGCGTCGTGCTTGCGCCAGAAGGAGAGGAAGCCATCGACCAGCTCCTCTGCCGCCTGCCAGCCGGACTTGCCCACCCAGGAGCGTCCGGCGACAAGATCGGTCAGAGTGGCGCCTTCTTTGGCCATCTCCTCGGCGATTTCGAGGACAGCGCCCTCGACGTCGGGGAAGTACTGGTAGAAGGTAGCGGGCGAAGTCCCCGCTTTTCGGGCCACATCGATGACCTTGACGTCCCGATAGGGGGACGAACTGAGCATTTCACTGAGGCAGTCGAGAAGCTTTTGCCGCGTCGCCTGTCCGCGGCGGCCGGCAACTCTGCCGTCGACGGTTCGAACTTGTCCTGTCATGCCGTCAGCTTACCGAGGGGTGATCGGAGCGCGATTTGGCTGCCTGCAAATGGGGATGGGGGAGTTAGGGGTCCACGGCCCCCGTGCGTGTGCTGGTGGCGGGCCCGCTCGCGGCCGCAGACCGTGCGGCGCGGCTTGGGCCGAACCGGTGAATAGTCTTATCAACAGGCTGTGGACAACTTTGGTGGATAACCGGTCACTGTCCGTACGGCAAGTGCGCAACGAAGATCGTCAGTTGAGCCCGGAGGTGCGCTTTCGTCCGCCGCTCCCACCTCCCGCACCATCGAGCGGAATCGCTTGCACGTTCGAATCGATGCCGCGCGGACCGTACGAACCGGCGCTAGCTTGGACATATGGCTGTCGCGGCGGCCGGCGCTCTTCGCTGCGCGGGCAACGATCACAGCGCCACGCACGGCGCCATGGCATCGAAATGACCTTCGACAGCGCAGAATTGGGCCGTGGGGCCGGAAGCGACGACGGGGGTGGGCATGGCCAGGAGGGGAAGGGTGCGCGCGGTCGGCGGCAGGGCAAGGTTTCGGTCACCGCGGCCACCGGACGCGGACGCCCCGGAGCCCGAACCGCTGCCCTTTTCCGTCCGTCAAACGCAGTGGTGAACGTCCATATATCGGGCGGTGTCGCGCGCAGGGGATTCCCAACCGGTCGGTAACCCTCTCGGCAAGTACCCGTCGGCGGACGTATCGGAGCACGTCAGGCGGGGTTGGGTTACGTCGGGTAACGGGTCCGGTGCGGGCTACGGGGGGTATGCCGTGACACGGCGGACAGGCCCCGGGTTCGCAACCATCGGCTCGGCCAGGAAGAATCAGCACGCGTACGGCCGTTTCGACAGTCCTCGCCGCAGGCGGGGAGACGCTGCACGGGGCGGTGGCTCTCGGCGGCTCGTGGCTTTTGAGAGTCTCTTTTTTCGCCCCACGGGGAGGTGGCAGGCAAGTGGTGGAGCAGCTGAAGCAGCTGACGCAGCACGATCCCCGGCGGATCGGCCCGTTCGAGGTGCTCGGCCGTCTCGGGGCCGGCGGCATGGGTCTGGTGTATCTGGCGCGTTCGGCGTCCGGCCGGCGCGTGGCGATCAAGACCGTGCGGACCGAGCTCGCCGAGGACCAGCTGTTCCGGGTCCGCTTCACACGCGAGGTCGAGGCGGCCCGCGCGGTCAGCGGCTTCTACACCGCCGCGGTGGTGGACGCCGACCCGCGCGCCGCGGTGCCGTGGCTCGCGACGGCATACGTGCCGGCGCCCTCCCTGGAGGAAATAGTCAATGAGTGCGGGCCGCTGCCGGCCCAGGCGGTGCGCTGGCTGGCGGCCGGCATCGCCGAGGCGCTGCAGTCCATCCACGGCGCGGGCCTGGTGCACCGCGACCTGAAGCCGTCCAATGTGCTGGTCGTCGAGGACGGCCCCCGGGTGATCGACTTCGGGATCGCCTCCGGGGTGTCCAACACCCGGCTGACGATGACCAACGTCGCCGTGGGCACGCCCGCCTATATGTCGCCCGAGCAGGCCCGTGACTCACGCAGTGTGACGGGCGCGAGCGATGTCTTCTCGCTCGGCTCGACGCTGGTCTTCGCCGCCACCGGGCACGCGCCGTTCCATGGCGCCAACCCCGTCGAGACCGTCTTCATGCTGCTGCGCGAGGGCCCCGACCTGGCCGGGCTGCCGGACGAACTGCGTCCGCTCATGGAGTCGTGTATGCAGATGGAGGCCGGCCACCGGCCGTCCCCCGCCGATCTGCAGTCCCAGCTCGCACCGCATCTCTTCGGCTCCGGCAGCGACGACAGCGGTACGGCCTCGGCCTGGCTGCCGCCCGGTGCGGTGGCGCTGATCGAGGGCCGGCGCGGCGGCCGTTCCGCCGTACCGAACAACACCCAGCGGGCGAGCTCCGGGCGCAGCTCCGGCCGCCAGGCGCCCGCCGCGCCGCCGGCCCCGCCCGTGGCGCCCCCGATGCCCGCACCGCAGCCCGTACCGGCGCCGCCGCGGCCCGAGAGCGCACCCGTGGGCGCCGCCGCCGAGTCCGGCTGGCCCGGTCAGCTCGGCGCGGGCCCCGGCGCGCACCGCGGCGGCGACCCGCGCGGTGCCCACCCCGGCCCGATGCCGCCGCCCGCGTCGCTCGGCCCGGACGCCTCGACGGCCCGGGTCACCCCGGTCTCCGCTGCGCCGCCCGCCGCCGCACTGCCCGCACCGGCGTCCGCCCCGGCGGAGGGCGCCGTCGGCCCCGTACACCTCGCCGGCTCGCCCGCCCCGATAGGGCCGGGGCCGCGTGCCGACGCCCGGGACCCGCAGCCACGCGGGCAGGCCGGTGCCGCGACGAACTGGGTACGGCCGCCCGGCGGCGGCCCCGCGGCCGGTGTGCCGCAGCAGGGCCCGGCCAACGGCGCCCCGGTGGGCGAGGGCCCGGCCCGTGGCGATGCCGCCCCGGCCGCACCGCCCGAGGCGCCGCCCGCCGAGCCGGGCCGCTGGCGTCCCTGGCGGTTCCGGATGTCGAACGATGTGTGGGGCACCCCCGCCGTCGACGGCGATCAGCTCTACGTCACGTCCTTCGAGGTGCATGCGCTCGATGTGGCCAGCGGGCGCCGCAAGTTCAAGACCCGTGATGTCGCCTGGGCGATGGCGGTGGCGGACGGCCGGATCCATGCCTCGGACGGTCCGAGCCTGTACGCGCTGGATTCCGTCGACGGCACCGAGCGCTGGCGGCTGAACACCGACGGCTGGGTCTACGCCCTCACGGTCGACCGCGGGACCGTCGTCACCAGTACGCGCGGTGGCGGCGTCCAGGCCTGGGAGGCCGCCAACGGTGAGCTGCTGTGGCAGATCGACCGGGTGCAGACCGATTTCGAGACGGCCGATGCCGGTCCCGTGCTGCACGACGGCACCGTCTTCGTCTGGGACGACGCGCGGCTGAAGGCGCTGGAGGCGCGTACCGGCGTCGAGCGCTGGTCGTATCCGGTGGGCGACACGGCGGCCTGCGGCGGGGTGCCGATGCGGCTGCTCCCGGCGTCGGACGGTGTGGTCTACGTCGTGGCCGGCACCCGGGTGATGGCGATCGACATCGCGCGCGGCGATGTGCGCTGGCACTTCGAGGCGCCCGCGGTGTTCCTGAGCCCGCCCGCCTTCGCCCCCGGCCCGGCCGTCACCGGCGGCGGGGTCTATCTGGCGGACTACCTGGGCACGGTCTACGCCTTGGACGCGGCGGACGGCCGCGACCGCTGGCGGATCGCCACCGAGGCGCGGCAGTCCACCGAACCGGTGCTGGTCGCGCACGGCGCGGTCCACCTGGGCAGCGGCAAGGCGCTCTACACACTGGACGCGGTGACCGGCACCCCGCGCTGGCGGTTCCAGGCCGGCGCCGAGGTCGTCGGCGCACCGGTCGTCGCGGAGGGCCGGGTGCACTTCGGCTCGGCCGACCACTGTCTCTACACGCTGGACGCGATGGGCGGGCAGCTGCGCTGGAAGCTGGCGACCGGCGGCGAGATCACCGGGTCGCCGGTGGCGGTCGGCGGGGTGGTCTACGCGTGCAGCAAGGACCGGTGTGTGTATGCGCTCGACGCGGCCAAGGGGACGGGGCTCGCGCGGCGGTCGTGAGTGGGCCGTGAGCCGGCCGTCTACTGCCGGTCCTCCGGTCTACTGCCGGTCCTCCGGGGGCTGTTCGGGTTCTTGCGCCTCCGGAGCCTGTTGTTTCTCCGGCGTCTGCTGTGTCTCCGGTGCCTGTTGCGTCCGGGACGGCTGGGGCTGCTGAGGCTGTGTGGGCTTGTGGGGGCGCGGCTGCCGATACTCCTTGCCCCACTCCACCGGGGGCGTGGGGGGCTGCCGCCGATAGGCCGGCCTGGTCGGCGCCGGCTGTTGCGGCCGCTGTGGCTGCGGTGGTTGTGGTTGCTGCTGGGTCGGTGGCGGCGGGGTGACCGGCAGCGGAGTGGTGGGGGTGTCGTCCTCGCCGGTGGCGTACGGCTCCGGGTACCACTCCTCGGCCCCGGGGCGGCCCGCGTCCCATGGCTCGGGCACCGCCGGGGGATAGGGCGTACGCGCGTCGTAGCGGTCGTCGGGCCGGTAGTGGCCGTAGGACCCGTCGTCGTACTGCCGGTCGTCGTAGGGCCGCTCGTCGTAGCGCCGGTCGTATCCGTGGCCGTAACCGTCCTCGTATCCGCGGTCGTACACCCGGCGGCCGCGGCCCCGCATGATCAGGGCGCCGAGCAGCATCAACGCGCCGCCGCCCAGGGCGTTGGCGACGCCGACCCCCAGGCCGCGGGCGCCGGCCGTCAGCTCGCTCGCGGCCTGCCCCTGGCGGACCATCCACAGGATGGTGAAGCCGAGTACCACCAGGCCGGCGAGGGCGACCAGCGTCCGGGAGCGCAGCGCGACACCGATCAGGGTCAGCAGTGCGGCGAACGCCATGGGCAGAAGGACGGAGCCGAAGAGCGCGGCGCCGTTGGCCGTGATGCCGTTGAAGAGGTCCTCGATCCGGACGTCGCTGCCGTGACGGCCGTCGTACCAGGGACGGAAGGGGCTCCAGACGGCGGCCGTCGCTCCGACGAGGGCGATCAGCGACCCGAGAACGTTGCGCACCACGGGCGTCGCCTCGCTTCGGGTCGTCCTGTCGTCCTCCGTGACCGACGCTACGCCTGCCCCTGTGCACTCGCTAGACAAGTACGCCCGCACGCGTTACCGGGGCCCCTACGGGCCGTCACCGGGTCTTGCTAGGGTGCCGTGCACGCGTCAACCCTTAGGGGTGGCGCGGCTCAAAGGATTTCACGGGGGACGGGCAGACAAATGAAGCAGCACACGCGCACGGGCATGGGCACCCGCGAAGGCGCCCGCACGGGGACCAGGGCCGTGGTCGCGGCCGGACTGGCGGTGGCCACGGTCGCCACGGTCGGCGGCTGTGCCTTCACCCGGCCCCGTGTCCAGGTACCGACCTACTTCCCGAGCCCCACCTCCACCGGCGGGTACAACCCGAACGACCCGACGCCGTCGTACGGCTCCACCCCGACGTACGAGCCCACCTACTCGCCGTCGCCGACGATGGAGACCTTCGACCCCGACGGGCGCTCCGATGTGAGCGGCAGGAACTGCGACTTCTCCAATTCGCTGCGCCAGTTCACGTACACGGTCTCCATCACCAACCCCTCCACGACCGACTCCTTCTCCTACGACATGGCCGTCAACTGGATGAAGGCGAAGCCGGCCGACGGCAAGGCGTACGGGCTGCACGAGCGCAGCATCATCGTGGGCCCCGGCGACACCGAGACCTACACCGCGAAGTACACCGTCAACCAGTCCTCCATCGGGCAGTTCTGGTACACCTGCCAGATCACACGGGCGCACAAGACCCGTATGTGACGGGTCACCTCACGGGGGGTCGACCTCCCCGAGCGTCCCCGCCCCGGCTCCCATCGCTGCCTTGCTTCCGGGCGGCGAACAGCTCGGCCTGGCGGTCCGGGGGCAGATTGCCCAGCGCGATCAGCTGCGGGGCGTGCGCCAGCGCCTGCGCTCTGGCCGCCTCCTTGGCCGCCCAGAGGGCGCGTACGGTGCCCTGGACCGCCTCGGACGGCTGAGCGGCGACCGCGGCGGCGCGGCGCAGCGCCACCTCGGCCGCGGCGCCGGGCGCGGTCAGCTCGGAGACCAGGCCGATCTCGTACGCGCGCGCGGCGCCCAGCCGCTCCGCCGTGCCCATCAGGGACAGCCGGGCGATCTCCCCCAAGGGCATCCGCTGCGCCATGTAGATGGACTCGTAGGCGCTGACCATCCCGTAGGTGGTGTGCGGGTCGAAGAAGGTGGAGTTCTCGGAGGCGACGATGAACTCGGCCTCGCCCAGGAGGTAGAAGGCGCCGCCGCAGGCCATCCCGTCGACGGCGGCGATGACCGGCTTCCACAGGTCGTTGGCCTTCGGGCCGATGGAGAGCATCGGGTCGTCGAGGGAGTAGGGCGAGGACGGCTGGGGGACGTCGGCGGAGCGGTCGATGCCGGTGCAGAAGGCCCGGCCGCCGGCGCCGGTGACCACCGCGGCCCGTACGGCGTCGTCAAAGCGGAACGCCCGCCAGGTGGCGGCGAGTTCGGCGGCGGTGGCGAGGTCCACGGCGTTGTGCCGCTCGGGCCGGTCGAGAGTGACCAGCGCGACCCCGTCCTTGATCTCCGTGCGGAGCGTCATGGCCGCTCCAGGAGCCAGCGGGGTACGGTCACGCCTGTGGGCATGGCGTGGAAGGCGACCTTCACCGGGGCGCCGATGCGCAGCCGTGCCGGGTCGACGGAGTTGAGGGGGGCGTCGGCGGCGGCGACGAGGTTGCCGACGAGGCGGATCCGCGGTGCCTCGGCCAGCTCCACGATGATCGCGTTGTAGCCGGGCAGGGCGGCGTACGCGGGCAGCAGCGGCGGGTGCGGAAGCACATAGGACCAGATGCGGCCGCGGCCGCTCATCTTCTGCCAGCGGGCGGCGAAGGACTGGCAGTGCGGGCAGCAGGGCCGGGGCGGGAAGCGCAGCTCTTGGCAGTCGGCGCAGGCCTGGACGCGCAGTTCGCCCCTGGCGGTGTACTCCCAGAACGGTGCGCCGTCGTCGTCGGCGACGGGCAGCAGCAGGTCGGCGTCGTTGCCCGGCCGATTGTCAGTGGTGGCCTTCATGCTTGGGGTCAAGACCTCTCAACTCCTCAGCAGCAGGGCCGAGGTGGGCACGCCCTCGCCCGCGGTGACCAGGCAGGTGGCGGCGTCGGGGACCTGCGCGGTGCTGGTGCCGCGCAGCTGCTTGACGCCCTCGGTGATCAGGTTGAAACCGTGTACATACGCCTCGGAGAGACCGCCGCCGCCGGTGTTGAGAGGCAGCCGGCCGCCGATCTCCAGCGCGCCGCCCTCGGTGAAGGCCGCGCCCTCACCGCGCCCACAGAAGCCGTAGCCCTCCAGCGAGAGGGGGATCAGGGGGGTGAAGGCGTCATAGATCTGTGCCACGTCGACGTCCTGCGGCCCGAGGTCGGCGGCCTTCCACAGGTGCCGGGCGGCGGTCCAGGCGGGGCCGGTGAGCGGGTCGTCGTTCCAGTAATTGACCATGCCGTGGTGCTGGGCGGGCAGGCCCTGGGCGGCGGAGTGGACGAAGACGGGCCGCTGGCGGCAGTCACGGGCGCGCTCGGCGGAGACCACGACACAGGCCAGTGCGCCGTCCGTCTCCAGGCAGTTGTCGAAGAGGCAGAGCGGTTCGCTGATCCAGCGGGCGGTCATATACATCTCGCGGGTCAGCGGACGTTCGTACATGATCGCGGCCGGGTTCTGGTTGGCGCGGTTGCGGCAGGCGAGCGCGACGTTGAAGAGGTGGTCGCGGGTGGCGCCGTATTCGTGCATATAGCGGCGGGCCAGCATGGCGATCTCGTCGGCGGGGCGCAGCAGTCCGAAGGGGCGGGTCCACTGTCCCGGGGTCGGCAGCTGGACCTGGGTGTTCTTCCAGGGGCGCGGTCCCGAACCGCGTTTGCGGGACCGCCAGGCGACGCCGACGCTGGCCTGGCCGGTGGCGATGGCGGCGGCCAGATGGGCCACCGTCGCGCAGGAACCGCCGCCGCCGTAGCCGACCTTGGAGAAGTGGGTGACGTCCCCGGCGCCGATGGCCTTGGCTATCTCGACCTCGTCGGTCTCCTCCATGGTGTAGGAGGCGAAGGCGTCCACCTCCGAGGGGGCGATCCCGGCGTCGCCCAGCGCCGCGACGATCGCCCGGCAGGCCAAGGTCTTCTCGGATTCGGGGAGTTGTTTGGCGAAGGGAGTCTGTCCGATGCCGGCTATCGCCGTAGCGTCCTTGAGGGTCGCCCCCATCGCCACCTCCGTGGTCGGTCGCCAGTGCTGACAGCGGAGGAGGCTACCGCTAATCTGACGGACAGTCAGCTAGTGTTCGTCAGGTCTTTGGCGGGAGGCAGTGCGATGCACGACGACGTGGACGCGCGGGCGGACCTGGAGTACGGAGCCATCCCCCATCTGGTGCGCGCGGCCGCCCGCCGGTACGGCTCCCGGGAGGCCGTCGTCGAGGGCCGCACCCGGGTGTCGTACGCCGAACTGGGCGAGCGGGTGGAGCGGGCCGCGGCCGCCTGTATCGCCTCCGGGGTCACGCCCGGCGACCGCGTCGCCGTATGGGCGCCCAACACCCTCGACTGGATCGTCGCCGCCCTCGGGGCGGTCACCGCCGGCGCCGTCCTCGTCCCCGTCAACACCCGCTTCAAGGGCACCGAAGCCGCCTACGTGCTGCGCCGCACCCGCGCCAAGCTGCTCTTCGTCACCGGCACCTTCCTCGGCACGTCCTACGTCGCCTCGCTTCGCCGCGCCGCCCGGGAAGGCACCGGCCACGGCCCGCTGCCCGGACTGCCGCAGCTGGAGAAGGTCGTGGTGCTCTCCGATGACGCCCCCGCCGACTTCGTCACCTGGCAGGACTTCCTCGCCGGCGGCGCGGCGGTACCCGCCGGGACCGTCCACGGCCGGGCCGACGCGCTGCGCCCCGACGCTCCCTCGGACATCGTCTTCACCTCGGGCACCACCGGCCACCCCAAAGGCGCCGTGATCACCCATGCGCAGACCCTGCGCGCGTACGACGTCTGGAGCGAACTGGCCGGCCTCCGGGAAGGCGACCGCTACCTCATCATCAACCCGTTCTTCCACACCTTCGGCTACAAGGCCGGGGTCATCGCCTGTCTGCTGCGCGGCGCGACGATGATCCCGCAGCCGGTCTTCAGCGTGGAGACCGCGCTCGCCAACATCGCCGCCGAGCGGATCTCCGTACTCCCCGGGCCGCCCACCCTCCACCAGCAGATCCTCGACCACCCCGCCCGCGACCGGCACGACCTCTCCGCGCTGCGCCTGGTGGTCACCGGCGCCGCCGTCGTCCCCCTGGCGCTGGTCGAGCGGCTGCGCGGCGAACTGAAGATCGCCACCGTCCTGACGGCATACGGCCTTTCGGAGAGCTCGGGCATCGTCACGATGTGCCGGCGCGGCGATCGGCCCGAGGTGATCGCCTCGACCTCGGGCCGGGCCATCCCGGGCACCGAGGTCCGGATCGTCGACGCCGCCGGCTGCCCGACGGCGCCCGGTGACCCCGGCGAGGTGCTGGTCCGCGGCTACCACGTGATGTCCGGCTACTTCGAGGACCCGGCAGGCACGGCCCGCGCGCTCACCCCCGACGGCTGGCTGCGCACCGGCGACGTGGGCGTCCTCGACGCGGCCGGCAACCTCCGCATCACCGACCGCGTCAAGGACATGTTCATCGTCGGTGGCTTCAACGCCTACCCCGCCGAGATAGAGCAACTCCTCGGACGCCACCCGGACATCGCCGATGTCGCCGTCGTCGGCATACCCGACCCCCGCCTCGGCGAGGTCGGCAAGGCCTATGCGGTCCGCCGCGCCGGCTCCGACCTCACCGCCGACGACCTGATCGCCTGGTCCCGCCGGGAGATGGCCAACTACAAGGTCCCGCGGGAGGTCGCCTTCGTCACCGAACTCCCGCGCAACGCCAGCGGCAAGGTCCTCAAGAGGACGCTGCGCGGTGCTTGCTAGGGGCGGCCCTCCCACGTTGTCGGCTTTCCCACCGTGGTGGCTCGTCGCCGTTGCTCCCCCACTGCCTGAAGGGCGTGGGAGGTACCCCCACGCGGCGGGCGGTGGGTTATCGGGTGGGACGGGGACTACACCGCCGTCCAGTCCGGGCGGCGGCCGCCGAGCGCCACCACCTTGTCGAGGAGCGGGGCGTCCTCCGGCACCGGAACCACGGTGCCGAACAGCGGCCCGCTCGCCCCGCCCTCGGCCCAGGCGGAGAGCAGCGCGTAGGAGACCCCGAGGCTGTCCGCGTCGGGCGCGTACTCCTGGCCCGTGGCGCGCGCCAGGTCCCAGCCGTGCAGCACCAGCTCATTGAGCGCGACCTGGCCCGCGACGGAGCCCGGCAGGGCAACACCGCCCGCCTGGGTCTCCCCCTCCCATGCCTGCGGGGCGCGCCAGGCTTCCACCATTCCCGCGAGGTTCCGGTCCAGTTCGGCCCGCCAGCCGGGACTCACCTCGGGCCGGAACGCATCGGGGGAGGTGTTGGTCGTCGGGCCGAGCTCTTTGCGCGCCACGTCCTGGAAGGCGGCCGTCAGCCCGACGAGATGCCCCAGGAGGTGGCGTACGGCGTACTTCTCGCAGGGTGTGGGTGCATCGAGCTGGTCATCGGCCGTCTGCGCCGCGAGCCGCGACACCAGCCGGGTCTGCGCCGCGAAGTCGATCATCTCGCTCATCATCCGGGTCCTTCCGTCCTGGGGCCGTCGCCGCGGTCCCTCACCAGGGGCGGTCCTGGCCGGGTACCGCCCTCCCAGTGAAGACGCCGCAGACGCCCGGAACTCATCGCCACACCGCCGGCCGCCCTCGTGCCCCCCCCGGCTACTCCGTATACCGCTCCCGCAGCGCCGCCTTGATCACCTTGTTCAGCGGCCCGCCGCGCGGCAGCTCGTCGATGATCTCCAGCTGCTCCGGCAGCTTCTGCGTCATCAGCCCGGCCGCCCGCAGATGCGCGGTCAGCAGGCCCAGGGTCAGCGGCGGGGCGGCCGGATCCGCGGGCGTGATCACCGCGCACACCCGCTCGCCACGGGCGCGGTCCGGCAGCCCGATCACCGCCGCCTCCGCCACCGCCGGATGGGTGTGCACCAGGTCCTCGATCTCCTGCGCCGAGATGTTCTCGCCCTTGCGGATGATGATGTCCTTGAGCCGCCCGGTGAGCACAAGATGTCCGTCGGGACGCAGATGTCCCAGGTCACCGGTGTGGAAGTAGCCGTCGGCGTCGAACGCCTCGGTGGTCAGCGCCGGATCCGTGTAGCGCCGGAAGAGCATCGGCCCCTTGAGCGTGACCTCTCCGGACTCCCCGGCCCCGGCCTCGGTCCCGTCCGGTCGTACGATCCGCACCCGCGCGCCCGCCACCGGCCTGCCGACCGTCCGCGACAGCTGCTCATCGCTGTCGTACGGCGTGCCCATGGCGATCATCGGGCACTCGGTCATCCCGTATCCGTGCACGATCGCGCACGCCAGCTCCCGCCCGGCCGCCATATACAGCTCCGGCGGCATCGGCGCCCCGCCGCCGGACAGCAGCCGCAGGGACGGGATCAGCCGCCCGGCGTGCGGCAGCTCCTTGCGGTAGCGGCGGGACTCGTCCAGGAACGCCTGGTAGAAGGCGGTGCTGCCGCCGGCCATCGTGACGCCCCGCCGGCGGTAGACGGCGGCCGCGCGGCCCGGCTCGAAGCTGTCCAGTACGACCGCGGGAAATCCGCTGACCAGCATGGCGATGACATAGTCCGGGCCGGCGATATGCGCGTACGGGAAGGCGATCGAGCCGATGTCGTCGGCGGACATACCGAGCGCGGTGGCCAGTCCGACGCCGCCGGCGATGAGCGTGGCGTCGGTGTGCTCGACGCCCTTGGGGGCGGAGGTGGTGCCGGAGGTGTAGTAGATCCAGGTGGTGCCGCCGTCCCCGCCGCCGGGCGCCCGCCCGGGCTCCCCGCCCGGATCGGCGGTCGGCAGCCCGCCCTCCACCGAGATCACCCGGACCCCGTCCCCGGCCGCCTTCCGCACCATCGCGGTGTGGTCGAACCCGCGCCAGGTGCCCGGTACCAGCACATATTCCGCCGCCGACTCGGCCAGGATGAAGCCGACTTCGCGCTCCCGGTGGAGGGGGATGATCGGCGTCTGCACGGCCCCGAGCCGGGCCAGCGCGAGCGAGGCGAGCACCGTCTCGATCCGCGTCGGCAACTGCCAGGCCACCCGGGTCCCGGCTCCGATCCCCAGCTCCCGGAACCCGGCCGCCACCCGCAGCGCCTCGTCCCGTACCTCGTCGAAGGTGACGGTCCGCCCGTCCTCGTCGAAGAACATCGGCGCCCCGCGCGAGGCCCGCGCCCGGTACTCGACCAGTTCCCAGAGCGTCTGTATGCGAGCGGGTTCGAACACGGCGCGCCTCCTGGCTGCGAGCAGGGCGGAACGTGGCCCGGCCCGGCGACCTCACCAGGGCCGAATGGCGCGACTGTAGCAGCGGATCTGACGGGGCGTCAGTATGTCTGCGGCCGATGGCCTCACGGCCGGTGGCGGTCCTCCGCACCGAGGTTCCCGGTGAGGGGGGCGTGGCGGTCGAGAGCGGTGACATCGGCGGGCTGCGGGCGATGGTGGTCGGCCAACGCGGGTGTGGCGGCGGTGCCGACGATCGCGACCGTGAAAGCGACCAGGGCTATGGCGTGCTTGATGCGGGGCACTGTGGCTCCTTCAGTGACGGCGGAACAGCTGCTCGTCACGAGAGACTAGTAACGATAGGACGTCAGTTCGGGCGCTTGGCCGAAACTGGTGCGGTGTACCGGAACGCCGAAGCGGTCGTGAAATGGCCGCAGGGACCGGTTGCGATGGCTCCCCTCCAGCCATCGAACCGGCCCCTGCGATCCCCCGAAACCCCCTGCTCAGCGTGGCTTTACTTCGGATCCCCGAGCGGCGCGTGCTTGTCCTGTGCGCTCATGGTGCCGGCGGTGGTCCCGTCCGCGGTGACCGGCTTCGCGGCGGCCTTCTTGGCGATACGGGGTGCGGCGATGGGCGCGTGCTTGTCCATCGGCTTGATGATGGGCTTCTTGCTCGGCTGGATGTTGCTCTCTTCGGTGCTCACGGTGACCAACTCCTGTGTGTGGGCGCTTTCAGAAGGCCCGGCCGGCGACTCCCCCGTGGGTCGCCGGACGGGCATTCCAGGGCCGCTCACCCTAACGGTGGGGCCTAGCAACCGAGCCGCTTGCCCCCCGAGGCGGCGGATCGGCACTAGAGAGACTGACCGGTCGCGATGAACGATCGATAAACGTCGGCGCCAACGTCCTGACCTGTGGCTCCGCGCCCGCACACTTATGCGGCGGCGGCCAGGGCGAGCAGCGACTGCACCTCGCGGACCTCCGGCGAGCCCAGACGTTCGTAGACGGGCAGGGCTTCCTGCCAGCACACGCGCGCACGGCCGGTGTGGCCTATGGCGTTGAGCGCGCGCCCCAGCAGCGTCAGGGCGTTGGCCCGCCACCACTCCCCGCCGACGCCACGCAGGGCCGTGAGCGCCTGTTCGGCGTGGTTGGCGGCCTGGGTCGGGCGGTGGTCGCCGAGGTCGATCTCGCCCAGCCTGAAGTAGGTCATGCCTTCCCAGAAGCGCTGCCGGTTGTCCTGGAAGATGGCCAGGGCCTCGGTGAGTTGCTGGGCGGCCTCGTCCAGACGTCCGGCGCGGGTGAAGGCCAGGCCGAGGGTGTACATGCCGTTGGCCAGCCGCCTGGTGGCGCCGAGCTTCCGGTAGATGTCGATGCCCTCTTTGGCGAGGCGTATGGCGCTGTCCAGCCGCCCGGTCTCCAGGTGCACCCGGGCCAGATTGCACAGTGCGCTGGCTTCCGACTGCTTGTTGTGGTCGTCGCGGAAGGCGGTACGCGCCTGGCTCAGATACGGCTCGGCGTCGGCGTAGCGCTGCTGGATGATGGCGATGATGCCGCGGTCGTTGGGCGCGTTGGAGGAGGAGAACGCGTCCTCCGTGGCCAGCCCCAGCAACATGGCCGACCGGGCGTGCGCATCCGCGTCGTCGAGCCGTCCGGCGAGGGTGTGCACATTCGTCAGCGAGGTGTGCAGCCGGGCCTCGGCGCGCTGGTCGCCGAGGTCCCGCGCGGCGGCCAGCAGGATCTTGTTGGCCTGCTCGTACTGATGTGAGTCGGCGCTGGACTCGGCGAGGTCCAGCGTCAGCAGCAGCAGGTCGACGGCTCGGCGCAGGGTGCCCTCGGTGGTCGACTGCTGAGCGCAGGCCAGCAGGCAACGTGCCTCCCCGAAGAGCCACTTCAGTGCCTCGGGGCGGTCGGCGAACTCCAGGCCCGGGTAGTTGGTCGGCTCCATGTGGTCGACGAGGCGGTCGCCCGGCCGCTCCAGCGCGTACATGTGCGCGGCCGTCGTCAGATAGAAGTCCAGCAGCCGCGACAGGGCGGCCTCCCGCTCGGACGGCGGGTGTTCGTCCCGCTCGGCGCAGGCGCGTGCGTAGAGGCGCACCAGGTCGTGGAAGCGGTACCGGCCGGGCGCGGCCGATTCGAGCAGGGAGGCGTCCACGAGGGACTCGATGAGTTCCTCGGCCGGTTCGAGCGGGAGATCGAGAATCGCCGCAGCGGCCGCGAGCGAGATGTCCGGCCCGTCGGCGAGCCCCAGCAGCCGGAAGGCGCGTGCCTGCTGCGGCTCCAACTGGCCGTAGCCCAGCTCGAAGGTGGCCTTGACGGCGAGGTCGCCGGCGCGGAGTTCGTCCAGGCGGCGGCGTTCGTCGGCGAGCTTGCTGGCCAGGGTGGAGACCGTCCACGTACGGCGGGCGGCCAGCCGGGAGGCGGAGATTCGGATGGCCAGCGGCAGGAAGCCGCAGGCGCCGACGACGGCCATGGCGGCCTGGCGTTCGGAGTTGACGCGCTCCTCGCCCACGATGCGGGTGAAGAGGGCCAGGGCCTCCTCGGGGCTCATCACATCCAGATCGATCAGATGCGCCCCGGCCAGATCGATCATCCGTGCCCGGCTGGTGATCAGCGCGGCGCAGCCCTCCGCGCCGGGCAGCAGCGGGCGGATCTGCGCGGCGTCCCGGGCGTTGTCCAGCAGCGCCAGTACGCGGCGTCCGGCGAGGGTGGAGCGGTAGAGGGCGGAGCGCTCCTCCAGGCCGTCGGGGATGGCGGAGTCGGGGGTGCCCAGGGCGCGCAGGAAGGAGCCGAGCACGGCCTCCGGTTCGCAAGGGGTGTGGCCGGCGCCCTGTAGGTCGACATAGAGCTGCCCGTCGGGGAAGTGCTCGCGGGCGGCGTGCGCGACATGGACGGCGAGGGTCGTCTTGCCGACGCCGCCGATGCCGGTGAGCGCGGAGACGGCCATCACGCTGCCCTCGGCGGTGGCGAGTTGCTGGCCGAGCTCGGTGACGAAGGCGCGGCGGCCTGTGAAGTCGGCGACGGTGGCCGGGAGTTGCTGGGGGCGGACCACGACGGGGTCGGCGGCGTCCGGACCGTCGGTGACGACCGGCGGCAGGTCCAGATCGGGGTCGGCGCGCAGAATGCGCTGCTGGAGGTCGGCGAGCGAGGCGCAGGGGTCGACGCCGAGTTCGTCGGCGAGCAGCCGACGGGTGTCGGCGTAGACGGCGAGCGCCTCGGCCTGCCGTCCGCTGCGGTACAGCGCCAGCATGAGCAGTTCGCGCAGCCGCTCGCGCAGCGGGTGGGCGGCGGTCAGCGCGGTCAGCTCGGACACCGCCTCGGCGTGGCAGCCGGCTTCCAGGACGAGTTCGATACGGGTCTCGGTCAGCGAGAGGCGCCACTCGTGGAGGCGGGTGCGCTGGGTCTCGACGTACGGGCCGGCGAGGTTGGCCAGCGGCTCGCCGTCCCACAGTGCCAGCGCCTTGTCGAGGAGTTCGCGGGCACGGGCGCGGTCCCCGGCGGCTTTGGCCTTCTCCGCCTCGGCGGCGTGCTGTTCGGCGAGGTCGTGGTCGAGATCCAGGGGGCGGCCGTCCACCGGGCGGATGGCATAGCCGCCGGACTCGCTGACCAGGGCATCGGCATCGGCGCCCAGCGCCTTGCGGAGCCGGGAGGCGTAGGTGCGCAGCGCGGCGAGCGCGGCATGCGGGGGTTCGTCGCCCCACAGGGCGTCGACGAGTTCGGACGCGGTGGCGGTACGTCCACCGCGCAACAGAAGCGCGGCGAGCAGCGCACGCTGCTGTGGAGAGCCCGCTGCCAGCGGAGTTGCGCCGCGCCAGGCCCGTACGGGACCGAGCACGGTGAAGCGGAGCCGCTCCCGCCCCGGACCGTCGTCCATGGTGTCCCCCTGCTCTGAGCCATCTGTCGCACCGTGCGCACCCCTTCGCTGTGCGCAACGGTCAGTCTGCCTTGTCGCGCCCGCTTCCGTCAGTAGGGGTCCGGACCGTGCACAAACCCTCCCCGGCTGATGGGGGCGGGGGCGGGGCGGCGCATGTCGGGGGCGCGGAGGCTGAGCTTCCGTGCGCCCCCTGTTGCGGCATTGCCCTCCACATTACTGACGGATCGTCAGATCAGCGCTACCGTGTCCGGCATGGAGACCTTCCCCAGGATCATCTCGGTGGACGACCACACGGTGGAGCCCCCCAACGTCTGGCGGGACCGGCTCCCGTCGAAGTACCACGACATCGGCCCGCGCATCGTCCGCGCACCCCTGAAGGAAATGACCTTCGTGGGCGGCAAATTCGCGCCGAAAATGGGCGCGGCGGGCGATGACGGACCGATAGCCGACTGGTGGGTCTACGAGGACCTGCACCGGCCGCTGACCCGCCTCGACACCGCCGTCGGCTACTCACGCGACGAGATCAAACTCGAAGGCATCACCTACGAGCAGATGCGCCCGGGCTCCTTCAGCGTCCCCGAACGCCTCGCCGACATGGACGTCAACCACGTCCAGTCCGCCCTCTGTTTCCCCACCTTCCCCCGTTTCTGTGGCCAAACTTTCACCGAGGCCAAGGACCGCGAACTGGGCCTGCTGGGCGTGCGGGCGTACAACGACTGGATGGTGGAGGAGTGGTGCGGCCCGCAGGCGCGCGGCCGGCTGATCCCGCTCACCCTCGTCCCCCTCTGGGACGCGGAGCTGGCCGCCGCCGAGGTGCGGCGCAACGCGGCCCGCGGCGTACGGGCGGTCTGCTTCAGCGAGATCCCTCCGCACCTGGGGCTGCCCAGCATCCACACCGATTACTGGGACCCGTTCCTGCGCGCCTGCGACGAGACCGGCACGGTCATCGCCATGCACATCGGCTCCTCGTCGAAGATGCCGTCGACCTCCGCCGACGCCCCGCCCGCCGTCGGCTCCACGATCACCTTCGCCAACTGCTGTTTCTCGATGGTCGACTGGCTGATGAGCGGCAAGTTCGACCGCTTCCCCGATCTGAAGATCATGTACGCCGAGGGCCAGATCGGCTGGATCCCGTACATCCTGGAGCGCGCAAACGTCGTCTGGGAGGAGAACCGCGCCTGGGGCGGCGTCGCCGACAAGGTCCTCCGCCCACCGTCCGAACTCTTCACCGAGCACGTCTACGGCTGCTTCTTCGACGACGCCTTCGGCCTCAAGAACCTGGACGCGATCGGCGTCGGCAATGTGCTGTACGAGACCGACTACCCGCACTCCGACTCGACATGGCCGAAGTCGAGAGAGGTCGGCGAGGCGCAGATGGGCCACCTGGCCCCGGACGTCGTGGAGCGCATCGTCCGGGGGAACGCGATCGAACTGCTGGGGCTGACGGGGGAGGGGCTCTGGGGGCCGTCGGCACCGGGCGCGTAGTTCCGTCCTCACCGCTGTACGGCCCTGGGTCCCGCCCGCAAGCACAGGCAGGTCGAGTGACCGCGCCTCCCCTGACATCGGCCCGCTTATCATGTGCAGGTCAATGCTCATGACGGGGGAACGGGGGAGAGCAGATGGCTTTCTTCACCCTCGCAGCCGAGCGCACCGCCGCATCCGGCCGGCGCGCGCGGCTCGAAGCCACATCTGCAAAGGAAGTCATGCGTCACCACCGAACACTTGCCATCGTCGGAACCCTGTTCGCCTTGGCATCGGTTTCCGCATGCGGCGGCCTGCCGTCCGCGGGTTCGCCCCAGGAGGCCGGGAACTTCCTCACAGGGACGCTCGGCTGCGAGCGCATCAACTTCGCCACGCCCCGCGAGGTGCAGCAGGTGCAGGCCATGGGGATGAGGGGCATCAACGGCGGCGGCGAGTGCGACGACCCGGCGGGCGGCGACGGTGACGCCGACTTCCTCACCATCGAGGACATGGAGGCGTTCCAGGCCGCCGTCAAGGCGGACGAGGACGAACAGGACGACCTCATGATCGGCGACGACTTCGCCGTCGACCCCAGCAGCGACGATCAGCGGCGCCAACTCCTCCAGTCCGGACTGCTGTTCCTCAATTGCACCCCGGACTTCAAGGCGCCGTCGGGCAGCACGGTCGAGGACGGCGAGGTCGACGGCTGCGCCACGACCGACTATTCGGAGGACCTTGACTGAGTCGCGTCGACGGATCCGCGTGGATGTCGTCCGCGTGGATCCGTTCCGCCGGTCGCGGACGGTCCGTCCCGTCCGCGACCGGCGGAAGGCGGTACACGGACGCCAGGGGCGCGTCTTTCTTCAGGTGCCCACTGCCGCGGAGAACCGCGAGGCCGCTGTGCAGCTGGCGCAGTCGGTTCCGGCGACGCAGGGCACCAGCGCCACCAAGGCAGGTTTTCCACAGGGGATCAACACGAACGGCCCCGCCCCGTACGCTGACAGTGACGAGCTGTACAGAGAGGGGCAAGGCCGTGTCTTCAGATGCTACGCCGGACCCGTACGCCGAGCCGGTGGTCTTCGGCCAGCGCATGCAGATCCTGCGGACCCGCAGAGGGATGAGCCGCAACGTCCTGGCCGGTCTGCTGGGCAAGTCGCCGAGCTGGGTGAAGCAGATCGAGGCCGGGCGTCTGCAGATGCCCAAGCTGCCCATGGTCCTCCGTATCGGGGAGGCTCTCAGGGTTCGGGACCTGTCCGAGCTGACCGGTGATCAGTCGATGTCGATCGGCCTGTTCGAGGGGCCAGGTCATGTGCGTCTGCCTCACGTACGTGCTGCGATCGATGCATTCCCGTTGACCACGCAGCGAGCGGCACCGTCCCCGGGGCACCTTCGTGAACGACTGACCCGGGCCTGGCGCGCCCGGCACTCCGCGCCGAACCACCGCGACATCATCGGGGCTCTTCTGCCGTCCCTCATCCAGGATGCACAGCTTGCCGTGTTGCAAGCCGACTCGGCGCGCGAGCGGCGGGTGGCGCAAGGTCTGCTCTCCGAGGCGTACAGCCTGAGCCAGTTCTTCCTCGCGTACCAGCCGGATGCCTCGTTGCTGTGGCGGGTCGTCGAGCGCGCGATGATCTCTGCGCAGGAATCGGAGGATCCGCACACCATCGGCGTGTCCGCGTGGCTGGCGACACAGGCGCATCGCGACAGCGGGCCGGCCCGTTTCGACGCAGCCGACGCGGTGAACCTGGAGACCCTCCGCTACCTGGATGCACTCCTGCCGGATGCGAGTAATGACGTGCTCGCCATCGCCGGTGCGTTGCAATTCGAGGCCGGGTACACCGCAGCCCGGCGGGGGGAGACGGGAACTGCATGGCGCTACTGGGACAAGGCCCACGCCATCGCAGAACGGCTGCCGGCCGACTACTACCACCCCGTGACCTCGTTCTCCCAGGCCGTCATGGGAGCACACGCGGTCACGGTCGCGGTCGAGCTGCACGCGGGCGCGGAGAGCGTACGGCAGGCGTCGGCCGCGGATGCTATGACGATCCCCTCCCGGCCCCGGCGTGCGCGGCACCGGATCGAGGAGGCACGTGGCTATCAACTCGATGGTCAAGCGGAGGCTGCCCTCGCGGCTCTCGGCAAGGCGTACGAAGCCGCACCGGAGACTATCCGCTACAACGGCTACGCACGGCGCATCGTCTTGGAGGAAGCGGAGTCGAAGAGCCCTGCGCAGCGGCGGAGGGCGAGTGAACTTGCCGTGAAGATCGGCGTATTGGCGGCCTGAGCAAGGGGGCACAAAGTGTGCCCCCTCTCCTCGTCGTGGGGCCATACGGTCAGTCACCGCACGACTACCGAAGACCCCCGTGACCGCGCGAACGGCCCGGGGGTACGGCCAACGCCTCGTAGGAGCGTCGACATGCCGCACTGTATCGCCCGTATCTTCGAGCCGCTGTTGCGGCTGTTACTGCCCGCGCCGGGACGTCATCGGTCGGAGGGCACGTACTCGTACGTGTCCATGCCGCCGCGTACGGATCGGCCGCCCGTACGGTCGCGGCTGGTGCGCGTACAGATTGTGCGGGGCGAGGACACCGTCATGGTGCGCCCGTATCTGGTGGCATACGAACGGCGGCAGGAGGAGCGGCTCCAATGCGTGTGGCGGCAGGCCCGGCAATCGGGAGCGCAGGGCGTGGGCTTCGGGCGCCGGACGATGCATGGGGCGGAGGTGGCCGCGCGATGAGCGAGCCGCAGGCGGTCACCCGGCTGCTGCCGTGGGTGAGCCCCGACGGGAAGACCTGCTTCCTCGTGAGCGACGGCAAGGGGGAGGGCGGGCTCTCCCGAGTCGCGGACCGCGTCGAAGCCGTACAGCCCGACATGGCGTACGGGCTGCTCGATCACGCGGCCGGAATGCTCGGGGACGGCAAGGTGCCGGAGCGGGAACTCCCCTTTCTTGGCTGCCAGTTGAGTGCGGCGCTCAGAGACGTATGCCGCCTCGCGGAGAGCAGGCGCGCGCGCCTGTCGGAGTCGGAGTCGGAGTGCGATGGCTATGAGGTCGAGCGAGGAGAGGGTGGGCGGCCGGGTGCGAAGTAACTTCCCACCAGTACGGAGGAGGAGTGCGGCGCCGTGTGAGTCCCGACGTGGCTTTGGCGGCCTGCCTGCTGGTCGCGTTTTCCGGCATCACCTGCCGGATGCCGGGTCGGCGCCGATAGGCGCGAGTCTTGGGGTTGCTGCGCGGCGGGTGGGCGGGCGTGGGTGGTCCGGCTGGCGGGCGTAGCGGTGTCGTGCGGGTGGGGTGACGGCGTCCCTGAGGAAACGGCGGACAGCATTCCGGATTCGAAGATTTTTCTAGAAAAAGATTCCATAATTGCTGTCCGTCGGGGCACACTTGACGGGTGCCGGCTCACGGGTAGGCGTCGTGACCGGGAAGGCAGGGTCGCCCCCGTTCCAGCTGCGCTCAAAGAGGAGGCTTCTGGTGAGGATCAAGGGTTATCAGTACTTCTGTGGGGAGTGCCGATTCCGCACTTCCCGGCGGAGTCAGTCGCAGAGTCTCGACGAGATGCAAGACCACTACGAAAAGCGCCACCCTGGCATTTACCCGCCTGAGCTCCTCTACCGGGTCAAGATCAAGCGTGGCCTGTTCGGATAGAGCCGGGACGGTCGCGCACTCGCCGCCTACTGTCACCAAATCTCTGACTCATGTCGCTGGGTCGTGTCTCTCCGATCGTGACCGGAGAGACGCAACCGCATGCGAAACCGAGTGCGAAAAGGCCGGTCACGGCCACATGATCACCGGCTGGCCCTCCATCACAGCGCCATGGATTTCCAAACGGGTGCCCACGTTGTTCTGCATCATCGCCACCCACTCGTTGTAGAACCGGGTGCCTGCCGGCGGCCCGCTCTCACCCGGCTCAACCCTGTGCAGCGCGAGCGCCCGGTCGTCGCAGACCAGCACCAGTTGCTCGGCGTCCTTGACGCCACTGTTCCGCAGCGCCGCAGCCGCCCTGCCCTGATCTGCGACGACGTCGTCTTCATCCAGGAGCTGTTGAAGGTCGGCGCGGGCCGAGTGCGGGTCGTTGAACACCGCCCACCGGAACCGTCCGGAGGGGCCCGAGGACGACCATGGTGCGTGGACGGCCATCCAGCTCCATCCGGGCCCCGACCGCCCTGTGGAAGCCGGGGAGTCCTTGTTCGGCATGATGCCGTTGAACGGTGATATCGCGGTGGGGTGTGCACCCAGCCGCTTCAAAGCTCCTCCTTGAGCCTGCTTCGCGCCAGGACGTTTCGGTAGCGGCGCTCGCGCACGGCGCTGCGCCTGAAGGCGATGCCTCCCGGCCACCGAGGTTGCGTTGCGAACGGCGGTGCGGCCAACTGCCCTGCCGTCAGCCGCAGGTGGGCCGGGACGGCGGGGTGGTCCCCACATAGCGGCGCCATTCGGCGTCGGTCAGATTGCGGTCGGCGATCCGGCAGAGGCTCTCGATCCAGGAGTTGACCGAGAAGTCCCAGGACAGGACCTCGCCGCCTTCGGTGGCCGTCCACAGCGTGCCCGTGCCGTCCACCATGAAGCTGGTGTGCAATCCGATGCCGCCCGTCCCCGACAACGTATGGGGCGGGATGGGGAGGTCGGGGCCGCCCAGCCGGTCCCCGGTGTCCGTGTCCCACCGGGTCAGGGTGCCGTTGTCGGCCAGGGTGATGACCGTACGGCCGTCCTCGCTCGCCGCCACCTTCACCCCGTTCGGCTCGTCGCTCTGCCAGCGGAACCGCCGCTCGTCCAGGTCCCAGCGGGCGAACGTCTTGCCGCCGTCGAGGAACAGCGAGCTTCCGCCGGCTGCCAGCGCGAACGCATTCACCTTCTCGCCGTTGAGGCGCACCGACTGCAGCTTCCGCCCGGAGCCGACGTCGTAGAGGTCGACGGCGCCCTGGGTGTTCTCCATGGCGGCCGTCCGGCCGTCGGCGCTCAAGGAGGAGAACAGCAGCTGCTGGGGGTCTTCGGAACCGCGTGGCACCGCGATCCGGGTGCGCTGCGCGGACGGGTCGGCGACATGGACGGCCCCGTCGGCCGTGGCGACGACCAGGGAGCCGTCGGCGCGCGGGGCGATGTCGAGCGGGATTCCCTGATAGCCGTTCACCGGCCCGGCGAGGGTCACCGTGCGTCGCTGCTCCAGGCGGGTGTCCTGGACCTGCCATGACTCCACCGCGCCGGCGAGGCCGGCGTACAGCATGTGGCCGTCGGGGCTGAAGGCGAGCGCGTAGTGGCCGGGGGCTTCCCCGCCCGTGAGCGTGCCGGGACGCTTCGGGCTCCAGAGGTGCAGCTTGGTGGCCTTGTCGAACGGTTCGTCCTCCATGAGGTTGCTCCAGGCGACCCGGCCGCCCGGGCCGGTGGCCAGGGGCGGGGCGACGAGCATGGTCTGCTCGTCCGCGAGGGACAGGCCGTGCGTATGAGCGATCCGGGAGGCCTGGTCGAAGTTCCACAGCGCGACCGTCCGGCCGTGTGCGGAAGCGAGCCTGGTGCCGGTGTTCGAGAACTTCAGCAGTGAAGGCCGGCCGACGCCGGTGAGCGTACGGACCTGGCTCGCCTGGACATCGGTCTGCGCGTCGACCGCCGTGATGCCGGACGCCGTACCCACGGCCATCCGGCCGTTGTCGGTCAGCGCCAGCATCGTGGCTTCCTCGTTGGGGAGCGTGGGGAAATTCGCGCAGGTGTCGGGGAGGGACTCGTGGCCGTTGACCTTCGGCAGCCGGCTGCTGGTGAAGAACCCGTACTTGAGGTATCCGAAGCAGTGGCCACCGTTGGAGACGGCCGGCGCGGCCTGGCCCGCGGGCAGTGAGAATTGCCTGCTGTCCTGGACCGTCCGCAGGTCGGGCACGGTGTAAAGGGCTCCGCCGCCCACGCCGTCGCGTAGCAGAAGGTGGGACTCGATGTTCTGGAAGACGACCACGCTGCTGTGGTGGCCGGTGCGCTTCGAACGGATTTTCTTCCTGGCCTTCTCGTAAAGCGTCACCGTGCCGTCCTCGTCCACGGCGGCCAGATGTCCCCCCAGGCTGAATTCCAGCGAGGAAACGGCCTTCGGCAGGGGAGCGAGCCGTCGCAGGGCCTTGCCCGTCAGGTCGTAGACGCCCACATTGCCCTGGCTGTCCCCGGCGGCCAGCTGCTTCCCGTCCGCGCTGAAGCCCACTGCCGTGATCCGGCCCGGCAGCGAGGTCCGGGCGCGCAGGGCGCTGCCGTCGGAGCGCCATACCGCCACCGCACCGCCCTCGTCCCCGACGGCGACCGCCGTGTCGTCCGCGCTGAAGACGAGCGCGCTGACGTTCTTCGCGCTGGGCATCATGCTCACCAGATGCGGGCTGTCCGTGGCGAGCCGGTTCAGCGCCGCGATGGCCTCGGGTGACTCCTGGATGCGGTACGCCTCGATCGCCAGCAGTGACGCCAGTCGCAGATTTCCGTCCTTCAGGTTCAGGGCGGTCGCGGCCAGCTGCCGGGAGGTCGCCAGCCGGGCCTGCTTCTGCGCTTCGTCCCGCTGGTGGAGGGCGTCCACCCACGCCAGGCCGGCCGCGACGGCGAGCGTGGTGATGACCGCGAGCGTGCCCCGTACGAGCCGTCTGGTTTTGCGCTGCTGGGTGACGTCCGCACCGATCAGGTCCTCTTTGGGGCGCCCGTGCAAGGGGGCCGCCAGATCGGCCACGCAGTGCTGGAAGCGAGGGTCCCGCAGCGAGCCGGGATCCTGTTCCGACATCCAGCGCAGATCGACCCAGCGCGGCTCGTCGGTGAACATTCCCGCCATCGTGCGTGGCAGGCAGGTGGTGCGCTCCCAGTCGAAGTCCCCCGCTTCGTGGTCCCACACCAGCTCGCCGTCGGTGACGGCGATCAGCATCCGCCGCGCCCCCAGGCCGGCGCGCCACCAGTTGATCTCCTTCTGTACCCAGGCCGAGCCGGCGGACGTCGGACAGGCGAGCAGAATGAAGGCGCCGGAATCCGCGAGATGACGCTCGATTTCGGGCCACAGCCCCGGGTTCGCCGACAGCGAGGCATTGTCGAGAAAGATGCGCAGCGCGCGTAACTGCCGCCAGCTGCGCGCGAAATTCTGCAGCCCCCGCCGCAGCCGATCGGCTTTGGTGCTGTCGGCCGTATGGCTGTAGGAAATGAAGGCGTCGTATCGGTGGGTGCGGTGCGGTGCGTTCTGGCCATCCATTCCGGATCCCCCGTCCGTCAGGTCGTCCACGGGACCATCGCGGACCCCGTCGCCGCATCATCCACATCGCCGGGAACGGTCGCAATGGCGCGTCACCGAAAGGGTTTTGGCGCCCCCCGCTTCCCGCCCCGGGCCCAGCTCTCCCTCCCCGATCCCCGGGTGGCCGCAGGCGCCCGGCTCTACACTCCTTTCGTATTTCGGACTCATGTTGCGGGGTGCGAGGGGGCGGGGCTGCTGTGAGCGACGTGCAAACGCTCGGTGAAGAGGATTTCCCGGCGGTGTTCCGGTCGGCGGACGCCGCTTCCCTGTCGGGGCAGCGCCGCCATATGTCGGGCACCAAATGGCGGCTGATGCTGGCGATCGTCGCAGCCGTCTGCGCGGTGTCGAACAAGGATGCCGCGGTGGCGGTGGTGCTCCTGGCCTTCCTGGCGACCGTCTACTTAGAAGTGTGGATGCTCACGGAGCGGCCGGAGCGGGCCTGGTACGACGGACGTGCCCTGGCGGAGTCGGCCAAGACGCTGTCCTGGCGGTACGCGGTGGGCGGCGAGCCGTTCCCGGCCACCCTGCCCGCGGACACCGCGGAGCGCAGATTCCATGAGCGGCTGGAGGTCCTGCTCCGGGAGGCCCCGGTCGACAGCATCGTCCCGGTGGGCTCGATGGCCGCCACCCGGACCATGGGTGAGTTGCGCCGGAGTCCGTTCGCGGTCCGTAAGCAGGCGTATCTCGCCGGGCGCATCGTGGACCAGCAGCAGTGGTACGGATCCAAGGCGGCCATGAACATCGCCCTGGCCCACCGCTGGCGGATCGGCCTCATCGTCGTGGAGGGGCTGGGTGTGCTCGCTGCCGTGCTGCGCCTGATGAAGGTCATCGACTTTGATCTGCCGGGTGTACTGGCGGCCGTACTGGGTGCCGGAGCCGCCTGGTTCGCGGTGCGGCAGCACGAGTCGCTCGGCCGTGCCTACACCTTCGCGGCCACCGAGCTGAGCATCGTGCACCAGCGGCTGTCCGCGACCCGTGAGGAGTCGGACTGGGCGCAGGAGGTGGCCGACGCCGAGGAGGCGATCAGTCGCGAACACACCATGTGGCGGGCGTCCCGGGGCGCCGCGTAGCCGGTTGCGCCCGCGGTGCCGCCCCCTTGCCTGATGGTGCGTCAGGCACGACGATGTCCCGCGCAAGCTATATGACGAACCGTCAGATATGGCTGGAGGGTGCGCGTGGACGGCACGAACGACACGGACGGTGTCGGCGGCACGAACAGTGTGGGCGGCGTGGGCGGCGTGGGCGGCGTGGACGGCACGGACGGCGTGGGCGGCGCGGACGGCGTGGGCGGCGTGGGCGATGGCGGCGTATGGCGGCCCGAGGGCGGGCGGCTGGCGTACGGGATGCAGCTTCCGGTGCAGTCGCAGAGCACCCTCTACGCGGAGAGCTGGGAGGCCGCGGCGGGTCCCGCCGATCTCGTCGAGCTCGCGCGGGCCGCCGACCGGTACGGATTCGCGTATATCGCCTGCTGCGAGCACATCGCGATCCCGCGGCGGCTGGCCGAGGCGATGAGCACGGTCTGGTACGACCCGGTCGCCACCCTCGCGCATCTGGCCGCGGTCACCGAGCGGGTCCGGCTGCTGAGCCATGTCGCGGTGGTCGGGCTCAGGCATCCGCTGATCACGGCCAAGCAGTACGCGACGCTGGACCGGCTCTCCGGTGGGCGGCTGATCCTCGGGGTCGGTGCCGGGCATGTGACGGAGGAGTTCGAGGCGCTGGGCGTGGACTTCGCGCGGCGTGGGGCGGTGCTGGACGAGACGGTCGATGCGCTGAAGGCGGCGCTCGGCCCGGAGGAGTTCCCGAAGTTCGCGGGGGAGCGGTTCGCGTTCGAGGGGCTGGGGCAGGCGCCGCGACCCGTGCAGACGCCGCGGCCGCCGATCTGGGTGGGCGGCTCCTCGCCCGCCGCCGTACGCCGGGCCGCGGAGCGCGGTGACGGCTGGCTGCCGCAGGGCGACCGGCGCGAACAGCTGCCCGCGCAGATCGCCAAGCTGCGGCGGCTGCGGGAGGCGGCCGGGGCCGGGGAGCCGGCGGTGATCGGCACCATCGCCGAGCCGCTGTACGTCGGCGAGCCGGGATGGGCGGTCGGCCGGCGGACCCTGTCCGGGGCGCCGGAGCGGATCGCGGACTCGCTGCGGGAGTACGGCGCGATGGGCGTGCACCAGATCCAGGTGCGGTTCCGCAGCCGCAGCCGCGGTGAGCTGGTCGATCAGATGGCGGCGTTCGCCGCCGATGTCGTGCCGTACCTGAACTGAGCGTCCGCACGTGAAGCGAGCGGCCGTACCTGAACTGGGTATCCGCGTCCGAGCCGACCGGCCGTACCTGAACCGAGCATCCGCACCTGAACAGATCAGCCAAGGAGGCTTTCATGGGCAAGTTGGACGGGCGTGTCGTCCTCATCACCGGTGCGGCGCGCGGTCAGGGCGAACAGGAGGCGCGGCTCTTCGCCGCCGAGGGGGCGAAGGTGGTGCTCGCCGACGTCCTCGACGACCAGGGGGAGGCGCTCGCCAAGGAGGTAGGGGAGGGGCGGGCCGCCTATGTCCACCTGGACGTGCGCCAGGAGGACGACTGGAGCGCCGCCGTCGCCGCTGCCAAGCAGGCCTTCGGGAAGATCGACGGCCTGGTCAACAACGCCGGCATCCTGCGCTTCAACGAGCTGACCAGCACCCCGCTCGACGAGTTCTTGCAGATCATCCAGGTCAATCAGGTCGGCGCCTTCCTCGGCATCAAGACCGTCGCGCCCGAGATCGAGGCCGCAGGGGGCGGCAGCATCGTGAACACCGCCTCGTACACGGGCGTCACGGGCATGGCCTACGTCGGCGCGTACGCCGCCACCAAGCACGCGATCGTGGGTCTGACCAAGGTCGCCGCACTCGAACTCGCGGCCAAGAGGATCCGGGTGAACGCCGTGTGCCCGGGCGCCATCGACACCGCCATGAGCAACCCGGCCCAGCTCGACCCGGAGGCGGACGGCGAGGAGGCCGCGCAGGCCCTCGACGAGCTGTACAGGAAGCTCGTGCCGCTGGGGCGGATCGGGCGGCCGGAAGAGGTCGCCAAGCTGGCGCTCTTCCTGTCCTGCGAGGACTCGTCGTACATCACCGGGCAGCCGTTCGTCGTCGACGGCGGATGGCTGGCCGGGGTCAGCGTCTTCTGAGGTATGACGATGCGTCAGTTCGCCTGGTGAGGCTCTTGACGCTCCTGGCGTGCGATGGAACAGTCGGCACATCGAATCTGACGGTACGTCAGAAAATGCTGAGGGACGGTGAACCTCCATGGAATTCGGGCTCTTTGTACAGGGATACGTGGGCAAGCGGGCCGAGACCGACCCGCTCGCGGAGCACAAGGCGCTGATGGAGGAGACCGAGTACGTCATCCAGGCGGACACCTCCGGCTTCAAGTACGCCTGGGCGTCCGAACACCACTTCCTGGAGGAGTACTCCCACCTCTCCGCCAACGACGTCTTCCTGGGCTACCTCGCCCACGCCACCGAGCGGATCCACCTGGGATCCGGCATCTTCAACCCGCTCGCCCAGGTCAACCACCCGGTGAAGGTCGCCGAGAAGGTCGCCATGCTCGACCATCTCTCCGAGGGCCGCTTCGAGTTCGGCAGCGGGCGCGGGGCCGGATCCCACGAGATCCTCGGCTTTCTGCCCGGCATCACCGATATGAACCACACCAAGGAGATCTGGGAAGAGACCATCGCCGAGTTCCCGAAGATGTGGCTCCAGGAGGAGTACGTCGGGTTCCAGGGCAAGCACTGGCAGCTGCCGCCGCGCAAGATCTTCCCCAAGCCGTACGGGGCCTCGCACCCGGCGATGTGGTACGCGGCCGGATCACCGTCCTCCTACGCCATGGCGGCGAAGAAGGGCCTGGGCGTCCTCGGCTTCAGCGTCCAGAAGGTCTCCGACATGGAGTGGGTGCTGGAGCAGTACAAGACGGCGATCCGGGACGCCGAGCCCGTCGGCGACTTCGTCAACGACAACGTGATGGTGACGTCGACGGCGATCTGTGCCGAGACGCATGACAAGGCCGTGGAGATCGCCGTCAACGGGGGGCTCAACTACCTCCAGTCGCTGGTCTTCCGCTACCACGACACCTTCCCGCGGCCCGAAGGCATCCCCGAGTGGCCCGAGCTGCTGCCCGACTACACCGCCGAGATCATCGAGCTGCTGATCGCCGAGGAGCTGATGATCTGCGGCGACCCGGACGAGGTGCTCCGGCAGTGCAAGCGCTGGGAGCAGGCCGGCGCCGATCAGCTGAGCTTCGGGCTGCCGATCGGGGTGTCGTACGAGGACACCATGAACACCATCAAGCTCATCGGTGAGCACGTGATCCCGAAGATCGACACGGATCCGGTGCACCGGACGACCCGGTTCCGGCAGGCGGCGGGCAGCTGATTCGCCGGGTTCGCCGAGCGATCGGACGAGTATCAGCCGGGTTCACAGAGTTCCGCCGGGTTCCGCCGGGTCCCGCAGAGTTCAGCCGAGTTCCGCCGAGGGGAAGGGGGCGCTCCGCCCATGCTCGACCACCTGATCAAGGGCGCGACCGTAGTGGACGGGACGGGCGCGCCCTCGTACACCGCCGATGTCGGCATCCGCGACGGGCGTATCGCGGTCATCGCCCCGCCCGCCACCGTCACCGAGGAGGCGAGGGCGAGCGAGGACGCGACCGGGCTGGTCCTCGCCCCCGGCTTCGTCGACCCGCACACCCACTACGACGCCCAGCTCTTCTGGGACCCGTACGCGACCCCGTCGCTCAACCACGGCGTGACGACCGTCGCGGGCGGCAACTGCGGCTTCACCCTGGCCCCGCTCCACCCCGAGCGGCCCGAGGACGCCGACTACACCCGCCGGATGATGTCCAAGGTCGAGGGCATGTCCCTGGTGGCGCTGGAGGAGGGCGCGCCCTGGTCGTGGAGTTCGTTCGGCGAATATCTGGACGCCCTCGAAGGGCGGATCGCCGTCAACGCGGGCTTCATGGTGGGGCATTGTGCGCTGCGCCGGTACGTCATGGGCGCCGACGCGGTCGGCGGTCAGCCCAGCGAGCGGCAGCTGGCGCAGATGCTCGACCTCTTCCACGAGGCGATGGCGGCCGGGGCGTGGGGCCTGTCCACCACCCAGTCGTCCACCCACTCCGACGGTGACGGGAAGCCGGTCGCCTCGCGGCACGCCCGGCCGGCGGAGCTGCTCGCCCTGTCGCGGGCCGTGGGCGAGCACGAGGGCACCCAGATCGAGGCGATCGTGGCCGGGTGCCTGGACCAGTTCAGCGACGACGAGATCGATCTGTTCGTGGAGATGAGCGCGGCGGCCGGGCGCCCGCTGAACTGGAATGTGCTGACGATCGACGCCGCCGTTCCCGAACGGGTGCCGCGCCAGCTGATCCCGAGCGAGCGGGCCCGGAAGGCGGGCGGCCGCATCGTGGCGCTGACGATGCCGATCCTCACCCCCATGAACATGTCCCTGGGCACCTTCTGCGCCCTGAATCTCATCCCCGGCTGGGGCGAGATCCTCGGCCTTCCGGTCGACGAGCGGATCGCCAGGCTCCGCGACCCGGACGTACGGGCCGAGATGCTGCGACGTGCGGACAGCAAGGAGGCGGGCGTCTTCCGGCGGCTCGCCCACTTCGGCCGCTATGTCATCGGCGACACCTACTCGGACACGAACAAGGGCCTGACGGGGCGGGTGGTGCGGGACATCGCGGCCGAACGCGGTCAGGAACCCTTCGAGTGCCTGGTCGAGATCTGCGCCAACGACCGCCTGCGGACGGTCCTTTGGCCCATGCCCACCGACAACGACCCGGACTCCTGGGCCCTGCGCGCCGAGACCTGGCAGCACGAGGATGTGATGCTGGGCGGCTCGGACGCGGGCGCGCATCTGGACCGGATGTGCGGCGCGCCGTACACCACACGCTTCCTCGGCGACTGTCTGCGCGGCCGCAAGCTGGTCGGGCTGGAACAGGCGGTGAAGATGCTGACCGACGACCCGGCGCAGCTCTTCGGCCTGCGGGAGCGGGGGCGTATCGCGCAGGGCTGGCACGCGGATCTGGTGCTCTTCGACCCGGAGCGGATCGACGCGGGCAAGGCCACCCTTGTGCACGATCTGCCCGGCGACAGCCCGCGGCTGGATTCCCGGGCGATCGGGATCAACGCGGTGTGGGTCAACGGCGTGGAGGCCATCCGGGGCGATGTGGTGAGCGGGGCCGTGCCGGGGAAGGTGCTGCGCTCCGGGCGGGACACCCGGACGGTGAGCACCCGGTGACGGCGGTGACGACGGTGGCGGGGAAGCCGGGGAAGCCGGAGGAGCCGGGGAAGCTGTTCATCGGCGGCGAGTGGGTCGAGCCGGACGGCGGCCACTACGAGGTCGTCGACCCGGCCGCGGAGTCGGTCGTCGGGCTCGCGCCCGAGGCGAGCCGGCAGCAGGTGTACGAGGCGGCGTCGGCGGCGCGGGAGGCCTTCGCGGCCTGGTCCCGTACGAAGCCGGAGCGGCGGGCCGCGATCCTCGACCGGGCCGCGGAGCTGATGCAGCGCGACTTCGCGGCGAACGCCGAGCTGGCGCAGGCGGAGAGCGGGGCGACGACCGGGACGGCGCGCGGGATGCAGGTCGCGGTGGGGGTGGCGCGCTTCCGGCGGTATGCGAAGGGGGCCCTGGAACCCGTCGAGCAGGGGCTGCCGCCGCAGATCAACGAAGCCGGACCGATGGGCAGGGCGGGTGTGCTGGGCGCGCTGGCCGTACGTCAGCCGGTCGGGGTCGTCACCTGCATCACCTCGTACAACAACCCCTGGGCGAACCCGGCGGGCAAGGTGGCGCCGGCCCTGGCCATGGGCAACACCGTCGTGGTGAAGCCCGCCCCGCAGGATCCGCTGTCGGTGTACCGGATGGCGGCGGCGCTGGAGGAGGCGGGGGCGCCGGCAGGTGTGGTGAATGTGGTCAGTGGGGCATCCGTGGAAGTCGGCGCGGCGGCCGTCGACTCACCCGACGTCGACATGGTGAGCTTCACCGGCTCCACGGCCGTCGGGCAGCGCATCGCCGAAGTGTGCGGTCGTGGCATGAAACGCCAGCTCATGGAGCTGGGCGGCAAGGGCGCCGCGGTGGTCTTCGACGACGCCGACCTGGATTCGGCGGTGGCCGGCATCGGCACGACGTATGCCTTCTACAGCGGGCAGATCTGCACCGCGCCGACCCGGGTGCTCGTGCAGCGGGGCGTGTACGAGGCGCTGGTGGAGCGGCTCGCCCGGTACATCGGCCATCTGAAGGTCGGCGATCCGCGCGCGCCGGGCACGGTGGTCGGGCCGGTGATCTCGGCCGCGCACCGCGACCGGGTGGAGTCGTATGTGGAGCTGGGACGGAAGGAGGGCGCCCGGGTGGTGGCGGGCGGTGAGCGGCCGGTGGATCTGGAGCGGGGCTTCTACGTAGCGCCGACACTGCTGGCCGACTGCACCAACGACATGCGGGTGGTGCGGGAGGAGATCTTCGGTCCGGTCGTCGTGGTCGTGCCCTTCGACGAGGAGGACGAGGGCGTGGCGCTCGCCAACGACAGCGACTACGGGCTGATCGACTACGTGTGGTCGGGCGACGTGGCCCGCGCCTTCCGGGTGGCCCGGCGGCTGCGGGCCGGCGGGGTTGGGGTGAACACGGTCGGGCGGAACATGGAGGCGCCGTTCGGCGGGTTCAAGAAGAGCGGGGTGGGGCGGGACGTGGGCTCGTACGCGCTCCATGCGTACAGCGAGCTGCAGGCGATCGTGTGGCCGGGGTGAGGCCGACACCCGCAACAAAGGCCTCAGTGGCAACTCCGTAGGGCTGCTCGGCAGCGCGGTCATCGGCGTTTCGACCGTCGCACCCGTCTCCTGCCTCACCTCGACGCTCGGACCCACGGTCGGCGAGGTCGGGGTGCAGATGCCCGCCGTCTTCCTCGCGGGCTTCCTGCCGACGCTGCTGGTCGCCTTCGCCTACCGCGAGCTCAACAAAGCGGTCCCGGACTGCGGCACCTCCTTCACCTGGACGGTCAAGGCCTTCGGGCCGCGGGTCGGCTGGATGTGCGGCTGGGGGCCGGTGATCGCGAGGCCAGTCTGAGCTGCGGAGCGACGATGCCTGCGCCAGGACGCCACGAGTCATAGTGGCCGGAGCCACGACGTGAGCGGAAGCAGCCGGACGTACCTGGGCAGGAGGGCCGTTCTGCCGCTCGGTGGAGGACATCCGCCTGTGGAGCGATGAACGGCGTAGCGGCGCAGGAGACCGTGGAGATCGGCGGGAGAGGCCCTCCCGGCTCACCCGATCGTCAGGACCGCCTTGCCGCGTATCTCGCGGTTGAGGAGGGCGGTGGCGGTCTCGCCGGCCTGTTCCCAGTCGGCCACCCGGTCCACGCTCGCCTGGAGCCGGCCCTCCGCCGCCAGGCGGACGAGGTGGGCCAGATCGGCGCCCGTGTCGCCGCCGGCCTGAATGCCGATCAGCGTCAGCCGGCTGGCGATCAGCTGGTACGGCTGGATCGGGGTCGGCTCGCCCGAAGTCGCGCCGATGGAGATGACCTTGCCGTCCGGAGCGATCCGGCCCAGCAATTCGCCGAGCAGTGCGCCGCCGACGTTGTCCAGGACGATGTCCACCGGGGCGTCGAGATCCGCCGGATCGGTCAGGACGTGGTCCGCGCCGAGCGCGGCCAGGCCCGTACCGCGCGCCGGGCTGCCGACGAACGCGTACACCTCGGCGCCGGCCTGGTGGGCGAGCTGCACCGCGAAGCGCCCCACGCCGCCGGATGCGCCGGTGATCGCGACACGCTGTCCGGGCACCACCCCGGCCGTACGCAGCGCGCGCAGCGCCGTCAGGCCCGCGACGGGAAGCGCGGCGGCCGTGGTGAAGTCCACCGTGTCGGGCAGCACGGCGAGTTCGTCGACGGGGACGGCGCGCAGCTCCGCCCAGCCGGCGTTCCAGCCCCAGGTGATGACGCGGTCCCCGGGCTTGGGGCCTCGGCCGCTGGCGGCGGCCTGCTCGACGACGCCCGCGGCGTCCCAGCCCGGGACGGTCCCCTCGGCATCATCGTCGGACTTGGGCAGCTCGCCGTAGTTCAGCGATATCGCGCTGATCTTGACCAGGACCTCGTCGGGTCCGGGGACGGGATCGGCGACAGCGCCAAGGGCGAGCCGGCCGGGTGCGGAGTGATCGACAACGAGGGCGCGCATCCGAAATCCTCCTCATGGAGCTGCGTGACGCAGCGTGGTGCACTGGCAGCCCGTGGTGCACTGGGAGCCCGTGGAGCCCTTGGAACACCGGGGTGCAGTGATGTGGGCATAACCGGTGGCTCACTCCGGTTATTCCGCGCGGTGGTCAGGAGAATGGCGGGTTGGTGGTTGGTGGCGCCGGTTCGGTCGGGCGCGCCGCGCGAGAGCCGCCGGCCGCCCGTCGGGCGGCCTCAGGCTCGGCGGCCCAGGAAGACCGGATTGGTCATCGCCGCCATCGGACCCGGCAGGCCCGCCGTGGTTGACGGGTGACGGACCTCCGCACGTATGTAGGCCGCGTAATCGGGGGTGGTCTGCCAGCTGACCGTGCCGTCGCCGGAGGGCGGCAGCGGGGCCGAATACAGCCGCCCCTGGTCGGTGACGAAGGAGACCGTGCAGCCCGGGGCGCCGGAGACCTTCAGTTGCGCGGTGACCTTCGCCGTGCGGGATACCTCCAGCCGCTCGGCGATCCCGGCGTGTTCGCCACGCTCACCGGTGACGGAGAACGCCAGGTCGACCTTCGACGACTCGGCGATCCAGACCCGGCCCGCCCGGATGCCGTCCTGCAGGGCGCGGCGGGAGAGATCGTCGGCGAGCACCACCGTCTGCGGCAGGCCGACGACATCCGGGTCGCGATGGGCGTCGCTGTGGCCGACGGCCGGCAACCAGTCGGCGCGGCCACGGGTGTGCGCGACCAGGGTGTTGTCCCACTCGGCGAGGGTGATCTCGTCATCGGGGGTGTACGGGCCGTTCCAGACCTCCACGGCATCGGCTTCGTTCAGCCCGAACTTCCAGTTACAGCCGATGCACGTGGCGTGCGGATGTGCCGGGATGACGAGGCCGCCGGCCCGTCGGATGGCGCGCGCGTACTTGCCGAAGGCGTTGTCGCGGGCCCGGTAGCGCCAGTCGATGAAGACCCCGGGGTCGGTGCCCATCGCCACCACGTGCCCATTGCGCGTGGTGACCTCCTCGCCGGTCAGGATCAGCAGGTCGTCGCCCCACAGGCCGTCCCATGCGCGGTGCGCGGAAGTGGTGTTGTGCTCGGAGGTGTTGATGAAGTCCAGCCCGGCCACGCGGGCCAGCGCCGCGATCTCAGCGGGTGTGCGCTTGCCGTCGGAGTGGATCGAGTGCAGATGGTTGTCGCCGCGGTACCAGGCGCGCCCGCGGCCCCGGGCCCGCTCGGGCGGATAAACGGGCGCCGGGGTGTGCCCCTGGGAGCCGTACCGCAGGGTGATCGTGACGTCGTAGGACAGCCCTTGCGGTGCGACCGTGTACGGGCCGAGGGCGATATGCCAGGTGCCTGCGTTGACGGGTCCCGGGAGATAGCCGGGGGTGGCATCGTCGGCGCGCAGGAAGAACTCCGTACGCGCCCCGCCCGACCAGCCACGGAAGCCGGCGCCGCCGAGCTCCGTGCCCCGCTCGTCGAAGATGCCGATATCGCAGGCGTTACCGGCCGTGCCTGCGGGGACGGTGGGCTTGTCGTAGCTGTAGGAGACGGCGATCTCCCGGACCCCGTGCGGCACTTCGACCGGCAGATGGACGAAGTCCGGTGCGCCCGTGGGTAGATGGCCGGTGACATGGCGGGTCTGCTCGCCCGGCCCGCCGCCGGACTGCCCGGTCCCGGACGCTGCGTCGGCGAAGCTCACACGTCCGAGCGTAAGCGCGCCCGTCGCGCCCGCAACCGCCGAAAGTCTCAGAACATCGCGTCGTTCCATCCCCGCCCCCGCGCCGTGTCGTGATGTCTCGTACCGCTGTGCGGCCGGCTCGTTGCGCCGTGTGAAAACTGTTGTACGCGGGTGTGACACGGAGGGAAAGGGCTGTGGATAACCGGCGGGCGGTGAGGCAACATTCGGTCACCCACACGCCTGACGGAGGTGTCCCCAGCATGCGGATCGCGACCACGATCTTCCTGACCGACGAGACGATCCGGCCGGACCGGCTGGCTCGCGAGCTGGAGCAGCGCGGATTCGCCGGCCTCTACCTCCCCGAACACACCCACATCCCCGCCAGCCGGGACACCCCTGCCCCCATGGGCGATCCGCTGCCCCGCGAATACGGCCGCACCCTCGACCCGTTCATCGCGCTCGGCCAGGCCGCCGCGGTCACCGAGCGGCTCGCCCTGGGCACCGGCATCACCCTGGTCGCCCAGCACGATCCGGTCGACCTCGCCAAGCAGATCGCCACCCTCGACTTCCTCTCCGGAGGCCGCTTCACGCTCGGCATCGGCTACGGCTGGAACGTCGAGGAAGCCGCCGACCACGGGGTGAAGTGGTCGACCCGGCGCGAGCTCACCCGCGACCGGGTGGCCCTGATGCGGGCCCTGTGGGCCGAGGAACCGACCGCGTACGAGGGTGAATTCGGGTCCGTACGCGCGTCCCTCGCCTACCCCAAGCCGGCCCACGGCGCGCCGCGCATCCTGCTCGGCGGTGCGGCCGGCCCCAAGCTCTTCGGGCACATCGCCGAGTACGCGGACGGCTGGCTGCCGATCGGCGGACGAGGGCTGACCGAGACCGTTCCGGTGCTGCGGCAGGCCTGGGCGGACGCCGGGCGTACGGGCGAGCCGGTGGTGGTGCCGTACGCGGTCCACCCCTCGCCCGGGAAGCTCGCCCACTACCGCGAGCTGGGCCTCCAGGAGGTGGTGCTGCAACTGCCACCGGCCGAGGAACCGGAGGTGCTGCGCACCTTGGACGACTTCGCACAGTATTTGTGACAACGGGGAGCGTGACGAGGACGGCTCCGGCCCCGCCTTAGGACCAACGGAGTACGGCCCTCCGGCGCGGGTCGGTACCGAAGACCGATCCGCGTCCGCCCCTCAAGTCGTAGCGTCGAAGGTGAAGGACCCGCAGATCAACGGCCCGAGGGAGATCAACGGCCCGAGCTGATCCGGCAGATCCGGCTGATCCGGCAGATCCGCCCAACGGATCCAGCTGATCCAGCCGATCCGGCAGACCTGGCTGATCCGGCAGATCGACGAGATCGACGAGATCGACGAGATCAATGAGATCGACGAGATCGACGAGATCAACGGACCAAGGAACTCCGGCGGACCCACGAGATCAAGGAGACCCCATGCCGAGCCTCGACCACACGATCGTGCACAGCACCGACCGCTTCGCCTCCGCCCGTTTCCTGGCCGACCTTCTGGGCGCGCCCGAACCCAAGGCGTTCGGCCCCTTCGCCGCCCTCAAGCTGGACAACGGGGTCGCCCTCGATTACGCCGAGCATGTCGCCGGCGGCGCCGAGTTCGTCCCCACGCACTATGCGTTCCTGGTGACCGAGGACGAGTTCGACGCGATACTCGGCCGCATCCAGGCGCGCGAGCTGCCTTACTGGGCCGACCCCCGGCACAGCAAGCCACAGGAGATCAACACCCTGGACGGCGGTCGTGGCCTCTACATCAACGACCCCGACGGCCACAACATGGAGTTCCTGACCCGGACGTACTCCGACGAGCTGCTGGCCAGCATGTAAGCGCGCCGTGAGCCGCCGCCGGGAATTGCCCCCTTTGGGCAGGGACGGAACCTCCGTCCGTAGTGATCAGTGGCACATCAACCACCCGTTCGACGACGGCGGCGCTGTCGGTGGGCGCTCGTATCCTCGGAGGATGACTTCCAGCGCGCAGGGACCTGACCAGGCATCCGACCAAGGAACCGACCGCGAAACGGGCGCCCTGCCCGGCCCTCGGAGCCGGCCCACGGCGAACGCGATGCGCCGCGCGCTCAAGCGGGCCCGCGACGGCGTGGCGCTGGATGCCGGCGAGGCCGCGGTGCTCCTTCAGGCCCGTGGTGAGGACCTGAAGGACCTGTGCGCTTCCGCGGCCCGGGTGCGCGACGCCGGCCTGGACGCCGCGGGCCGCCCCGGCGTCATCACGTACTCGCGCGGTGTCTTCATCCCCCTGACGCGCCTGTGCCGGGACAAGTGCCACTACTGCACCTTCGTCACCGTCCCCGGCAAGCTGCGCCGTGACGGCCACGGAATGTTCATGTCGCCCGACGAGGTGCTGGACATCGCGCGCCGCGGCGCCGAAATGGGCTGCAAGGAAGCCCTCTTCACCCTGGGCGACAAGCCCGAGGACCGCTGGCCCGAGGCCCGGGAGTGGCTGGAGGCGCACGGCTACGACGACACGATCTCGTACGTACGCGCCATGGCCATCCGCGTCCTGGAGGAGACCGGGCTGCTGCCGCACCTCAACCCCGGGGTGCTGTCGTGGACGGACTTCCAGCGCCTCAAGCCTGTTGCCCCGTCCCTGGGCATGATGCTGGAGACGACCGCCGAGCGCCTGTGGAGCGAGCCCGGCGGCCCGCATTACGGTTCGCCCGACAAGGAGCCGGCCGTCCGACTGCGCGTCCTGGAGGACGCCGGCCGCTCCAACGTCCCCTTCACCACGGGGCTGCTGATCGGCATCGGGGAGACGTACGAGGAGCGCGCCGAGTCCCTCTTCGCGCTGCGCCGCATCCAGCGTGCGTACCACGGCATCCAGGAACTGATCATGCAGAACTTCCGCGCCAAGCCGGACACGGCGATGCGCGGAATGCCGGACGCCGAACTGGAGGAGCTGGCCGCGACGATCGCGGTGGCCCGGCACATCATGGGCCCCTCGACCCGTATCCAGGCGCCGCCCAACCTGGTCGACGGCGAGTATGCGCTGCTCATCGATGCCGGGATCGACGACTGGGGCGGGGTGTCCCCGCTGACCCTCGACCATGTGAACCCCGAGCGCCCCTGGCCGCAGATCGACGAGCTGACCGAGCGCTGCGCCACGGCCGGCTTCGAGCTGCGTGAACGGCTGCCCATCTATCCGGAGTTCCTCCAGCGCGGCGAGCCCTGGCTCGACCCCCGGCTGCTGCCGCACGTCCGCGCGCTCGCCGACCCGGAGACGGGCCTGGCCATCGAGGACGCCCCCGTAGTGGGCCGCCCCTGGCAGGAGCCCGACGAGGGCTTCTCGACGCAGTCCACGGGCCGTACGGATCTGCACCACACCATCGACACCGAAGGCCGCACGGCCGACCGGCGCGATGACTTCGACGAGGTCTACGGCGACTGGGAGGCGCTGCGCGAGGCCGCCGCCCCGGGGATGGTCCCGGAGCGCATCGACACCGACGTACGCCAGGCGCTCTCGCAGGCCGCCGACGACCCTACCAAGCTCACCGACGCCGAAGCGCTGTCACTGCTGCACGCCGACGGCGCCGCCCTGGACACCCTCTGCAAAATCGCCGATGACCTGCGTCGTGACACCGTAGGCGACGACGTCACCTACATCGTCACCAGGAACATCAACTTCACCAACGTCTGCTACACCGGCTGCCGCTTCTGCGCCTTCGCCCAGCGCCGCACCGACGCCGACGCCTACACCCTCTCCCTCTCCCAGGTCGCCGACCGCGCCCAACAGGCCTGGGACGTGGGCGCGGTGGAGGTCTGCATGCAGGGCGGCATCCACCCCGACCTGCCCGGCACCGCGTACTTCGACATCGCGCGCGCGGTCAAGGAACGCGTCCCCGGCATGCATGTGCACGCCTTCTCGCCCATGGAGGTCGTCAACGGCGCGACGCGCACCGGGCTCTCCATCCGTGAGTGGCTCAGCGAAGCCAAGGCCGCCGGTCTGGACACCATCCCCGGCACCGCCGCCGAGATCCTCGACGACGAGGTCCGCTGGGTCCTCACCAAGGGCAAGCTGCCCACCGCCACCTGGGTCGAGGTCGTCAAGACCGCCCATGAGCTGGGCATCCGCTCGTCCTCGACGATGATGTACGGCCATGTCGACCAGCCGCGCCACTGGCTGGGCCACCTCCGGCTGCTGGCACAGATCCAGCAGGAGACCGGCGGCTTCACCGAGTTCGTCACCCTCCCCTTCATCCACACCAACGCCCCCGTCTACCTCGCCGGCATCGCCCGCCCCGGCCCCACCACCCGCGACAACCGTGCGGTGACGGCCATGGCCCGGGTGCTGCTCCACCCGCACATCACCAACATCCAGACCAGCTGGGTCAAGCTCGGCCAGGACGGCGCCGCCGAGATGCTCCGCTCGGGCGCCAACGACCTGGGCGGCACCCTGATGGAGGAGACCATCTCCCGTATGGCGGGCTCGAGTTACGGCTCCTACCGCTCCATCCAGGACCTGATCGCCATCGCCTCCCAGGCCGGCCGCCCGTCCCGCCCCCGCACGACGACCTACGGCCCGGTGACCGAGGAACGCCAAGCCGCCGCACTCGCGTCGGACGGGCATCTGCCGGAGCTGCTGCCGGTGGTGGAGTAGGCGGGGGGGGGGGGCTCCGCTGAAGCTGCTTCGCTTGTCGCAAGGGGGCAGGTTTCCCGGTACATCCGCCTGTTCCTCGCGAAGGGGGTAGGAGCCCCGGTGCATCCGCTCGCCCGAGGGGGGAGGCTCCCCGCTGCATCCGCCCGCTCCTGGCGAAGGGGGAGGCTCCCTGCTGCACCCGCCCGCTCCTGGCGAAGGGGGCAGGTTCCCCACTACACCCGCCCACCCCCCGAAGGGGGGTGGGCGGCGGGGAAAAACAACAACAGGGGGTGGGCGGCGGGGAAGGGGAGGTTAGCTCGGTGGGCGGCGGCGGAAACCACACATGGCAGTGCGTGCGCACGAATCGGGTCCCTCGCTGATCCGGCCAGCGGTTCACGTTGCACGCAAGCCCAGACACGCACCCCGCAGACACACAGCCGCAGACACGTCGGCCGCAAGCAGGCGCGCAGGCCGCAGGCAGACAGCCCGCAGGCACGCAGGCCGCAAGCAGGCACGCAGCAAGCCCCGCATCGTGGGCGGTAACTCGATGACCTGGCCTGGCCGACGAGTTATCCGGAGTTATCCACAGGCCCAGATCCTCAACTCCGCCGAAGGCTAATCTGCGGGAGCAGGGCAGCAAGAGCCGACGCGGAGGGGGTGTAGGCGGTGGGGCGCAGACTGTCGCGGCAGGAGTTGATCCGGCTGCGTCGCCGGGAGGGATTCGTCGGGCGGCGGGGCGAAATCGCGGCCTTCCGTGACAACTTCGCGCGGTCCGTGGAGGATCCGGCGCATCAGTTCCTGTTCCATGTGCACGGCCAGGCCGGCGTCGGCAAGACGTCCCTGATCCGACAGTTCGAGGACACCGCACGCGAGCACGGCGCGCCGATCGCGTACGTGGACGAGGCGGTGCACGGCATCCCCGAAGCGATGGCCGGCATCAGCGCTCAACTGGCCGCCCAGGTACGTTCTTTGAAGGTCTTCGACAAGCTGCTCGCCACGTACCGGGAGCGGCGGCACGAGGTCGAGGCGGCGGCGGTCGCCGCGGAAGGCCCGTCCGACCCTGCGGACACGGGCGATCCCCAGGGGGCCGCCCCCTCGCCGGGCAGCATCATCATGGCCCAGGCCGGGCTCGCCGGCCTCGGGTTGGTGCCCGGCGTCGGCGCCGTCACCGGAGCACTCGACCCCCGCCAGGTGGCGCGCGGCGCGGACCGGCTGCGCGGTCTGCTCAGCGCCCGGCTGCGCAACCACGATGACGTCCAGCTGGTGATGGCACCGGTGGAGGCACTGACCCCGGTCTTCGTCCGAGAAGTGAGCGCCGTCGCCGACGAAGTGCCCTCACTGTGCCTCTTCTTCGACACCTACGAGCGGACCGGGCCGCTGCTGGACATCTGGCTGCGCGACGTCCTGGTCAGCGACAGATACGGCCCGCTCGCACCCAATGTGGTGGTGACCCTTGCCGGCCAGACCGCGCTGGACCGCCGCTGCTGGGCCGACTACCTCGACTGCGTGGCGGACCTGCCCCTGGACGCCTTCACCGAGGCCGAGGCGCGGCAGTTCCTCGCGACCAGGGGCATCGCCGACGAGCACATCGTCGAGGTGATCCTGCGGCTGTCCGGCGGCCTGCCGGTGCTGGTCTCCACCCTCGCCGAGAACCGCCCGCGCGCAGCGGAGGCCGTCGACGACCCCAGCGATACGGCCGTCGAGCGCTTCCTGAAGTGGGAGACGGACCCGGTCCGCCGTGAGGCGGCACTGGCGGCGGCCCTGCCACGCCATCTGGACGAGGACATCTTCCGGGCCGCGGTGGATGCGGCCGCCGCCGAACAGTTCGGCTGGCTGTGCGGACTGCCGTTCGTCGCCGACCGGGCCGGGCGATGGCAGTATCACGAGGTGGTGCGTACGGCGATGCTGCGCCTCCAGCGGCGTAGATCACCGCAGACGTGGACGGCCCGGCACCGCCACCTCGCCGAGGCGGCCCGGCACCGCCGTACGGAATGCGCGACCGACGCGCACCCGGCGGAGTCCTGGACCGACGAACGCCGGCTGGAGTACCGGCTTCGGGAGACCTACCACTCCCTCTGTGCAGACCCTCGGCCCTCCCTCTCCCAGGCCCTGGCCGACGTCCTGGACGCCGCTGAAAACGAATGGCCCGCGGTACGCAGAGTGGTGGAGGCCATCCGCCAGGCAGGCGAGGACGGGGGCGCCCACGAGGTCAGTGACTGGGGCGACCGGCTGACCGGCGCGCTCGCCGAGGGCGGCGGCGGCCTGATCGAGGTCCTCACCGCACTGCTCGCCCGCCCCGGTCTGGACGTGGCTCAGCAGGCCCGCATTCACCGCATCCGCGGCCGTGAGCACCGTAAGGCCGAAGCCTGGCCGCAGGCGTTCGCCGACTTCGACCGCTGCCTGGAGCTGGAGCCGCGGAACGCTCCTGCGCTGCTCGGCCGCGGTCTGACACATCGCTATATGCGCAGCTTCGAGCGCGCCGCCGAGGACTACATCCGTGCCCTGGAGATCAACCCCGATTCGGTGGAGGCCGCATCCCAACTCGGCGAGGCCTACCGCCTACTGGGCCGCTTCGAGCAGGCCATGACCGAATTCGACCGGGCCCTGGCCCTTCAGCCCCGGCATGCCTTCACCATCGCCAGCCGCGCCGTCTGCCTCCGCCGCCTCGGCCGCCACGAGGAAGCCCTGGCGGGCCTGGAGCGCGCCATCGAGATCAACGCGAAGTACGCCTGGGCGATGGCCGAACGGGGCGCGACCTACCGTGACATGGGGCAGTACGACCTGGCCCTGGCGGAGTTCGACCGAGCACTGGCCGTCAATCCCACCTACGTATGGGCCTACGCCCGCCGAGGCATCACCCTGCGCGTCATGGGCCGCTACGAGGAAGCCCTTGCCGCCCTCGGGCGCGCGGCCGAACTCCAGCCGGCCGACCCCTGGGTGTGGGCCGAGCACTGCAACACGTACCTGGACATGCAGTGTGAGGAGCAGGCGCTCGAAGCCGTGGACCGAGCCCTTGCCATCGACCCCGCATACGCCTGGGCCCACATGGCCCGGGGAGCCACACTGCGTGCCCTGGGCCGCCATGAAGAGGCACTGGCGGCTCTCGGCCGCTCCCTGGAGCTCGATGGGGACGAAGCCCGGGCGTGGGGACTCCGCGGCGAGGTGGCCGGCCATCTGGGCCGCTACGAACAAGCCCTCGCGGACCTTGACCGTTCGATCCTCCTGGACCCCGTGTACGCCCCTACCCACGAGCAACGCGCCATCGTGCTGCGGACTTTGGGCCGCGCCGAGGAGGCCCGTTCCGAACTCTCCGCCGCTCTTCGCCTCACCCCGGACTGCCACCGGGCCCTGGCGACCCGGGGGAAGATCAATCTGCTCACGGGCCGACTCACCGAAGCGCTGACGGACTTCGACCGGGCCATCGAACTCGGCGCGGCCGCCGGCCCCACCTTCGCCCAACGCGGCAGAGCCCACCGCCTACGGGGCGACGACTCCCGCGCCCTGGCCGACTTCGACCGCGCCCTCGCCGACGCCGAGCCATCCGCCACCCTCCTGGCACTCAAGGCGGGCTGCCTGCGCCGGGCCGGTCAACTCGACGCGGCGCAGGGGGCGGTCGAGGCGGCGCGGGGAGCGATGGACGCCGGCTCCGGCGAACCGGTCGCCGGCCTGCTCGTCCGGTACGAGGCGGCGTTGCTTGCGGGCATGGTCAGCGGCGTGGACGCGACGACTGGGGACACCTGGGAGGCGCTGCTGCGGGCCGAGGGGATGGAGGAGATATCGGCAATAGCGGGCATGCCGGGCGGGCCCGATGGCGACGGTAGTCACCGTAACCACGGCACTCACGGCAGCGACGGGAACGCCAGCAGCGACGGAAACGGCCGGAGCGGCGGCAACCGTGTGATGGGGGCGGGTGCGGCAGCGGCAGCTGTAGCAGTCGTCAGTCGCTGTGCCCTGCGAGATTGGGCGGGCGCCGAGGCCGTCGTGGGCGAGCTGGTGGACGGCCGGCCTTGGGAGACCGTTGCCGAGACCGAGCTGGGGGTGCGCGACCTCGCGTGTCTGCCGGGCGCGGACGTCGAGCGGCTCGAGGCGATACGTAGCCGGCTGATACGCCACATGCGGGCGACGGCCGCCGCCCTGGGGTGACCGAGCGGGCGTGGTGAACGAGCAAGTCAGGTGACTGCCGCCCAGGAGGCTCAGTAACCAAGGAGGCTCAGCGACTGAGGAGGCTCAGCGACTGAGGAGGCTCAGCGACTGAGGAGGCCCGTTGGCCGAGGCGACGGAGGCGTAGTGGCCGGGGTGATGTGGCTGCCGGGGTGATGTTGGGGCCCGGAGCGGGGGAGCTGGATTGGTTGGTGGTTCTCACTCTCCCTCGTATTCAGCCTCGTGCTGCAGGATGCACTGCTGCCATTGCGACAGTGCCTCCTCGCGGTCGCCTCCGCTGTCCTGGGCGGCGACGATCAGGGCGTCGGCGGCCATGGCGGCGAGCCGTACCGCGATATGGCAGACATCGCGCTGGGGGAGCGGCCGGAGGAGTTCCACCGCGCCGTCGCTGTCTCCGGAGAGCGCGGAGGCGACGACGGCCATGGTGGTGCGATCCCACTCGTACTCGGACATGGGGAGAGCATGCCCAGCGGGCGGCGCAGCCATCATCGAACGGATGGCCGCCGATCGGGGAGGGGTGAGGAGGGGCGGGGAGGGGGAGGGGCCCCTCCCCCTCCCCGCCCAGTTGCCCCCACCCCAGCTGTCCGCCCAGCCGTCGGCCCAGTTGCCTGCCCAGTCGTCAGCGGAGTCGTCAACGGAGTCGTCAGCCCAGTTGTCGGATCGGGGTTCCCGCCAGGAAGGCGGTGATGTCTTCGACGGCCTGTTGGAAGTAGCCCTCGTAGTTGCGGTGAGTGACATAGCCGAGGTGGGGGAGGGCGAGGACGTTCGGGAGGGTGCGTAGGGGGTGGTCGGCAGGCAGCGGTTCGTGGTCGAAGACGTCCAGGCCGGCGCCGGCGATCCAGTTTTCGCGCAACGCCTGGAGCAGCGCGGGCTGGTCGACGATGGCGGCGCGGGAGGTGTTGACGAGGTAGCTGGTGGGGCGCATCCGGCGGAGTTCGTCGGCGCCGAGGAGGCCGCGGGTGCGGTCGCCGAGGACGAGGTGCACGGAGACGAAGTCGCTGGTCTCCAGGAGCTCTTTCTTGGTGGCGGTGGCGCGGACGCCCGCCTCCGCGGCGCGTTCGGCGGTCAGATTCCGGCTCCAGGCCACGACGTTCATGCCGAATGCCTGGCCGATCCGGGCGACCCGGGTGCCGGTCTTGCCCAGGCCGAGCAGTCCGAGCGTACGGCCGTGCAGATCGGCGCCGAGCGTGCTCTGCCAGGGGCCGCCGGTCCGCATCGCGGAGTTCTCGGTGACGATGTTGCGGGCGAGGCCCAGGATCAGCGCCCAGGTCAGTTCGACGGGCGGTTCGGTGTGGCTGGCCGTGCCGCAGACGGTGACGCCGTGCCGGGCGGCGGCCTCCAGATCGATGGCGGCGTTGCGCATTCCGGAGGTGATCAGAAGCCGGAGGCGAGGCAGCCGGGCGAGGAGCGAGGCGGGGAAGGGGGTGCGCTCGCGCATCGCGACGACGATCTCGCAGTCGCCGATCGAGGCGACCACCTCGTCCTCGGAGCGGAAGGGCTGCCGCAGTGTACGGACGTCCACGGAGTCGGCCACGGAGGACCAGTCGGCCATGGAGAGGGCGACGCCCTGGTAGTCGTCGAGTACGGCGCAGCGCGGAGTCATGCTGGGTTCCCCCGGAGGTGTGGCGGACGGCGGATGGCCGGATGGTGTTCATCGGGACCGTACCGGCCAAAAGCCTCCTAGTGAGTGACTGTTCGCATTACTCACCTGGCCAGAAATTGATCAATCCTGGTCGATTACAGTGCTGCGCCAGGGGCATCTGCAAGGCCCCGGAACGTTGTGAGCTTCGGGAGGCGCAGTGAGTGCAGCGGGAGGCGGCGCCGCCATCTGGGGGCGCGCGGAACAGCAGGATTTCCGCAGCCGGGTACGCGGCTGTCTGCTCGGCGGCGCCATCGGCGATGCGCTCGGCGCGGGCATCGAATTCGACTCGCTGGACGCGATCCGTGAGGCGCACGGCCAGGAGGGCGTGACGGATTTCGTGCCCGCTTACGGGCGGCGCGGCGCGGTCACCGACGACACCCAGATGACCCTGTTCACCGTCGACGGCCTGATCCGCGCCCAGGTACGGCGCGACACCGGCGCCTGGCACCCGCCCACCGACGTCCACCGCGCCTATCTGCGCTGGGCCGCCACCCAGAACGACTGGGGCCCGGACGAGCGCAAGAAGGACGACGGCTGGCTCGCCCGCGAGGAGTGGCTCTACTCCCGCCGCGCGCCCGGCCGGGCCTGTCTGAGCGGCCTCGGCGACGAGGCGATGGGCACCCTCGACAAGCCCAAGAACCCGGACTCGAAGGGCTGCGGCGCGGTGATGCGCTCCGCGCCGTTCGGCCTGCTGGTCGGCTGGGAGCCGCAGCTGGTCTTCCAGCTCGCCGCCGAGTGCGCGGCACAGACGCACGGCCACCCCACCGGCTACCTGGCGGCCGGCGCGTTCGCGGTCATCAGCCACTCCCTGGCCCGCGGCGAGGACCTCGACGGCGCCGTACAGAAAGCGCTGGCGCATCTCGCCACCCGCCCCGGCCACGAGGAGACCACCGACGCCCTCAAGCGCGCGCTCGGCGCCGTACGGCAGGGCATGCCGACGCCGGCCCGGGTGGAATCGCTGGGCGAGGGCTGGACGGCCGAGGAGGCGCTGGCGATCGGCGTGTACTGCGCACTGGTCGCCGAGGACATCCGGCACGGCCTGCTGCTCGCCGTCAACCACGGCGGCGACAGCGACTCCACCGGCGCCATCTGCGGCAATCTGCTGGGCACACTGCACGGCGAGACGGCGCTGCCGCCGGTGTGGCTGGTCGAGCTGGAGGGCCGGGACACGATTCTGCAGCTGGCCGACGACTTCTCGATGGAGATGACGCAGGGGGCGGCGCTGCACGGGCCTGCCGGGTCGTCGCCGGGGTGGCTCGCCCGGTATCCGCGCGCGTAGCAGGCCGGCGGTCACGGCCACGGGCCACGAACCGCAAGCCACCGGCCACGGGCCACGAACCGCAAGCCACCGGCCACGGGCCACGAACCGCAAGCCACCGGCTACGGGCCACCATCCGCAAGCCACCGGCTACGGGCCACCATCCGCAAGCCACCGGCTACGGGCCACCATCCGCAAGCCACCGGCTACGGGCCACCATCCGCAAGCCACCGGCTACGGGCCACCAACCGCAAGCCACCGGCTACGGGCCACCAACCGCAAGCCACGAGTCCCAACAGCCACCCACCGTAAGTCGTCGGCCACTAAGCGCAGCACACCCGCCCGCTCACTCCCCCCGAAGCTCGTGCGCCCAGTAGCCCGCGGCATACGTCTCGTCGATGATCACGCAATGGGCGGCCAGCAGCCGACTCGGGCGCAGACCGAAGGTGGCGTGGAAGGTGCTGCTGAGGTGGGAGGGGCTGGAGAAGCCTGCCTCCGCGGATGCCGCGGTGAGGGTGCCGTGGTCCAGCAGTGTCCGCGCGGCGCGCAGCATCCGCGCCCACATCCGGTGGCGGCGGAAGCTGGTGCCGGTCTGCTCACGGAACAGGTGCAGGAACCGGGACCGGGACAGACCGGCTCGGACGGCGTACTCCGTCGCGCCGTCGGGCAGCTGCGGCTCCCGGAGCAGCCGGCGTACCGCGGCCCGGATCCGCGGATCGATGTCCGGGCGCTCCGCCGGCTCGGGCGCCGCGCAGAGCCGTACGAGGTCCGTCTCCGCCACGGCGGAGACCGTCACCGCCTCCTCGCCCGCTCCCAGGGCCTCCCGGCAGGCGCGTTCCGCGGCCGAGCCCGGCTCGAAGTAGCAGAAGGTCATCCAGCCGCCGTGCGCCTCGATCCGGTGCGGCACCCGGGGCCGTATCAGCGCACTACGGGCCGTACGGCGCACTCCGTCCGCCGTCTCGACGGTGAACTCCGTGTCGACGCCGAGGGCGAGGCAGGAGACCGAGCCGGAGTGCAGATCCAGTTCCAGCGACGGTCCGCTGTAGACGGCGTGCCCGAGCCACAGATTGAGCTGCGCCGACGGGCCGCGGCAGCACGTTGATGAAAGCGCGTCCTCGGTCATGCACGGCATCCTCGCGCACATGACGCACACCCTCATCCAGATGACGCACACCCCCGCCACCCACACCCTCACCGACATCGGGCACACCCTCGGCGCCGACGTCCTCGCCGCCAACACCCCTGCCGGAAGCGCCCTGTTCACCACCGTGCACACCGCCCTGGCGCTCTTCTTTCTCGGCATGGGGCTGTACGGACTGTCCGCGCCCGCCCGTCTGGTCCGCCCGTTCGGCATCCGTCTCGACGGGGCGGCGGCCCGTACCGAAGTACGGGCCGTCTACGGCGGGTTCGGCGTCGCGATGGCCGCCCTGCTCGGCTGGGCCGCGGCCGATCCGTCGGATGCGCTGTGCCGGGGTGCGGTGCTCGCGGTCGCGGTCGCGCTGCTCGGGATGGCCGGCGGCCGGCTCGCGGCACGCCTCACCGAGCCGCCGGGATCGTGGTACCCGTCGTGGTTCTACTGCGGGGTGGAGGTGTGCGGTGGGGGCGTGCTGCTGGCCACGGTCATGGCCACGGCACCGGTCCCGTCAGCCTGAACCGCAACCCACGCCACGCCACGCCGACGCCACACCCACACCCACGGCGCCCCGAACAGCAACCCACCACCATGCCACCGCCCCCCCCACACACACCGCCCCTGCCACCACACCGCCCCCCATCGCCACGCCACCACACCCCCCCACCCTCACCCCACCTCAGGCGCCTCCCCCCTGAACACCCTCCGACGCATCCCCCAACGACGCATCCCTCAACGACACACCCCCGGACACTCCCCCGGACACACCCTCCACCCCGCCCCCCTGCTCCGGAAGCGCAACCAGAACCGCCGCCCCCGACCCCTCGTCATCGTCATCACCCGAGTTGATGCGGTCCAGCACCCCATCCCGCTCCTCGGTGTCCTCCGGCCGGACGAAGCCGAGCAGGATGAAGAGGACGAGCGAGGTGGCGACCGGCGAGACGATCTGGATCTGCAACTGGATGTCGCTCAGGCCGTAGTTGGTCAGCCAGAAAGCGAACAGACCGGCCGCCCACGAACCCAGTGCCGCCGTGGGCCCGGACTTGCGGAAGGTCCGCAACATGCCGAGCAGGAACGGGATGGAGATCGGTCCGACCAGTCCGGCCACCCACTTGATGACGACGGTGATGATGTCCTTGAACGTGGGCGAGTTGACCTGTGTCGCTATCGCCATCGAAAGACCCAGGAAGGCGACCGTCGACAGCCGCGCGGCCAGCAGCCCGGCCCGGTGCGACCAGTCCCGTGCCTTCGCCGAGAGCGCCGGCGCGATGTCCCGGGTGAACACCGCGGAGATGGCGTTGGCGTCCGAGGAGCACATCGCCATCGTGTGGGAGAAGAAGCCGACGATGACCAGCCCCAACAGGCCGTGCGGCAACAGGCGTTCGGTGAGCAGCGCATACGAGTCGGAGGCGTCCGGCTTCTCTGCCTTGACCAGCAGCGGCGCGACCCACATGGGGAAGAAGAGGACCGCGGGCCAGATGAACCACAGCGCCGCCGAGAGCCGCGCCGAGCGCTTGGCCTGCTGGGCGCTGCGGGTGGCCATGAAGCGCTGGGCCTGGTTCCACATGCCGCCGCTGTACTCGAAGGTCTTGATGAAGAGATACGCGAGCAGGAAGGTGAGGGTGTACGGGCCGACGGTCGGCTGGGTGTGGCTGTCCGGCAGTCTGTCCCATACGGTCCACAGCGAGCTGAAGCCGCCCAGCTCGCCCATGACGGTGACCAGCATCGCGATACCGGCCAGCAGCTGGATGACGAACTGCCCCAGCTCGGTGAGCGCGTCCGCCCACAGGCCGCCGACCGTGCAGTAGACGCCGGTGATCACACCCGTGATGAGAATGCCCTGGTTGAGCGAGATACCGGTGAAGACGGACAACAGGGTGGCGATGGCGGCCCACTTGGCGCCCACGTCCACGATCTTCAGCAGCACGCCGGACCAGGCCAGCGCCTGCTGTGTCGGCAGGTTGTAGCGGGTCTTGAGGTATTCCAGCGGCGAGGCGACCCCGAGCCGTGAGCGCAGCCGGTTGAGCCGCCCGGCGAACAGCTGGGCGCCGATGGCGATGCCGATCGCGATGGGGAAGGACCAGGTGACGTAAGAGGTGACGCCGTATTGGTACGCGATGCCGGCGTACCCGGTGAACATCACCGCGCTGTAGCCGGACATGTGGTGGGAGATGCCGGACAGCCACCACGGCATTTTGCCGCCCGCGGTGAAGAAGTCGCTGACATTGTCCACCCGTTTGTGCGACCACACACCGATCGCGATCATCACGCCGAAGTAGCCGATGAGCACGGCCCAGTCGAGACTGTTCATGCCCCCTCCAGGGGTCCGCCTTGTGAATATGCATCACTTCGCCGTGACGCGTTCTGTGGGGCGGGGTCCCCATGCGGGGGTGGGGACTTCGGGGATTGAACCGCTCGATGAGCGGGCCGGTCAAGGCATCAGCGGTCATGGATGTGAACCAGGATCAGCAAACCGAACGATTTTACCTTGTCTTGACCCTCGGGGGCGTTGTCCGGACCAGGGTGCCGACCCACGATGAGGCACACACTTCGCCGGGCGACGTATGCCCGAACGCACGAACCGAACCGAACCGACACCGACATCGGCACCGACACCGACACCAGCATCGACACCGACACCAGCATCGACACCGACACGGGCATCGACACCGACACGGGCATCGACACCGACACGGGCATCGACACCGACACGGGCATCGACACCGACACGGGCACCGACACCGACACGGGCATGGGCCTCGGCATCGATCCCGGCAGCAGCAACGGCCGCACGGGCGCGGGACCCCGTACGGCCGGCTGTCCGGAACGCGACGCAGACGCCCGGAAGGAGGCGGTGCCCGACGGCTACCGCATCAGCTCCCCCGCATTGACCAGCAGCGACTGACCCGTGATGGCGCGCGCCCGGTCGGAGGCCAGAAAGACCGCGGTCTCGGCCACATCCGCGTCGGTCGCCAGCTCGGGCAGCGCCATCCGCCCGGTGAGCCGGCCGAGCACCTCGGACTCCGGGACGCCTTCGGTGTGCGCCTGGAACCGTACGTACGCCTCCACGGGCGGGCCCCACATCCACCCGGGCTGCACGGTGTTGACCCGTATCCGGTCCGGCCCCAGCTCGCGCGCCAGCGAGTACATCGCCGAGACCAGCCCGCCCTTGGACGCCGCATACGCCGCCTGCTGCACCTGTGAGGGCGCGGCGACCGACGACTGGGTGCCGATCATCACGACCGATCCGCCGCCGCGCGCCGTGAGCGACGGCAGACAGGCGCGGGTCATCCGCAGTGTGCCGAAGAGGTTGACGTCGACGACGTTGCGCCAGGAGTCGAAGTCGGCGTCCCGCAGGCCTCCGAAGAGCGAGTCCAGGGCGGCGACATGGATCACCGCATCGATGCCGCCGAACCGCTCCACGGCCAGCGCGGCCAGCGACTCGCACTGCCCCTCGTCGCCGATATCGGTCGCCCGCCAGGCCGTACGTCCGCCCGAAGGGTCGATCTGTGCCGCCGACTTGGCGAGGTTCACCTCCGTACGGGCCCCCAGCACCACCGAGGCGCCGTCCCGTACGCAGGCCGCCGCGACCTGATGGCCGAGCCCGGCCCCGACGCCCGAGACGATGACGGTCTTGTTCCGCAGCAGCATGCGCGCCTCCCGGTCCCGGCCCAGTGTCTGACGGTCCGTCAGTGGCGTCAGGGTAGGGCCGGGGCGCGGGGAAGACCAGGGGCGTTCATCAGTGCCTGTACTCGATCGAGGCGCTGCGGGCGGTGGTGGCGTCCTCGGCCCCCTCCCGCCTCGCCCCTCCCGCCTCACCCCTCCCGGCGCGCGCCCTCCAGCGCGGTCTTCAGCGCGGTCTTCAGTCGGCCCAGCCCCTCGCCGATCTCCGCCGGGGAGTGCGTCACGAACGACAGCCGGACGGCCGTGGGGTCCGGCGTGCCGGCGAAGAACGGCGCCCCGGGGACGTAGGCGACGTCATGCCGCACCACTTCGGGCAGCAGCGCCGTCGCGTCGTACCCCTCGGGCAGCGTCGCCCACACGAACATGCCGCCCGCCGGACGGTTCCAGCGCGAGCCCTCGGGCAGCGCCGCGGACAGCCCGTCGACCAGCGCATTCCGCCGCTCGCGGTAGGCGTCGCGCACCCGCGCCAGATGCGCGTCCAGGTCCGCCACCGTCAAGTACCGTGCCGCGGCTGCCTGGTCGACGGTCGAGGTGTGCAGATCGGCGGCCTGCTTGGCGATGACACAGGCACGCCGCAGCGCGGCCGGCGCGCGCAGGGTGCCCAGCCGCAGACCGGGCGCCATGATCTTGGAGAACGAGCCGAGCAGCGCCGTACGGTCCTCGGCGCCGGGGAAGGAAGCCACCCACGGCACCGGATCGCCCTCGAAACGCAGCTCCCCGTACGGGTCGTCCTCGGCGATCCACAGCCCGCGCCGCGCGGCGATCCCGGCGACCGCGGCCCGCCGTTCGGCGGTCAGCGTCCGGCCGGTCGGGTTCTGGAACGTCGGGATGATGTAGAGCAGCTTGGGCCGCTCGCGCGCCGCGATCTCGTCCAGCGCCGCCGGGTCCAGGCCCTCGTCGTCGGTCGGCACCGGCACCACCCGGGCGCCGGCGAGGGAGAAGATCTGCAACGCCGCGAGGTAGCAGGGGTCCTCGACCAGGACCACGTCGCCCGGCTCCAACAGGGCCGTGGCCAGCAGCGACAGGCCCTGCTGGGAACCGGTCGTCACCAGCACGTCATCGGCTTCGGTGGCCAGCCCGCGCGCGGTGCTGCGTGCCGCGACGGCCGCCCGCAGCGCCGGATCGCCCTCGCTGGTGGAGTACTGCAGAGCCCGTCGGGGATCTTCGGCCAGCACATGCCCGAAGGCGTCGGCTATGCCCGCCGCGTCGAACAGCTCGGGCGCGGGCAGCCCGCCGGCGAACGAGATGACCTCGGGCCGGGCGGTGAGCGCCAGGATGTCGCGTACGGGCGAGCTGCCGGTCCGTGCCGCACGCGTGGCGAGCTCGGGGACGGGCGTGACGGCGTCGGCAAGGGTCGCGTCCGGCATGGCGGCTCCAATCGCTCCAGGTCTGCGGTTAACCCGCGTTAGCTGCAGATACCAGGCAGCTTAGGCGCCGCGGCGGGCGGTGTGCAGGGGTGCCCGCATGGTGAGCTCCCACATGAGGAAAGCCTCGGAACGATGTCGTGCGGTCCGGCTACGGTGACGTTCAGACGAGGGCTGCTTCGAATGGGGGCACGGAATGGATCCATTGGTACTCGCGGCGGGAACTGCCTTGGTGAGCAGCATGGCTACCGATGCCTGGCAGCACGCCCGCGACTCAGCGGTGGCTCTGTGGCGCCGAGTGCATCCGGACCGGGTGCCTGCCATCGAGGCCGAGCTCGCTGACGTCCGGTCGGAGGTGATCGCGGCCCGGGAAGAAGGGGACGCGCAGGCGGAGGAGGAACTCGCCGCCGACTGGCAGCGCCGACTGCGCAGGCTCCTCCGGGACGATCCGTCCCTCGCGAATGAACTGCGCCGCGTCCTGGACGAAGAGCTGAGTCCGCTGCTGGCCCCTGCCGAGCAGACCCGCATCGGTCAGGTGCAGATGACCGCGACAGCCTCCGGCCATGCTCGGGTCTATCAAGCGGGTGGTAACCAGATCATCCGGGAAGCGTGAGCGAGGCCCGCACGGGGGTATTCCCTGTGTCCTGAGGGGCGCACTCACGGGGCGAGGCAGTCAACCAGCAGTGCCGGCAGAGGAGTTCAAGAGAATGTCGGAGCAGCATCCTCGGGGGAACATCGGGGCTCCCGAAGTCGTGGCTCACGGGCACGGGAGGGTATTTCAAGCAGACAGGGACCAGCACATCACTGAGCACCACCACCACTACAGCAGTGATTGGACGGGACAGACCTTCCCTCAGCAGTCTCCCGAAGGCATGGGAACAGGGCCGGACTCGATTCGGGTGCCCCTGGCGGCGCCGAAACCGGTCGTCGTACGTAATCGGGACGAGGCCAAGGCGAAACTCCTTTCCGCCGTGACGACTCGGGGCGGCGCGCGGATCCATGTGCTGCACGGAATGGGCGGATGCGGCAAAACCACTCTGGCGCGATTCGTTTTCGACGAGACGGTCAGCGGCCGTGCCGTTGAGGGCTTCTGGGTGAATGCCGCCAGCCGTTCCGCGCTGCGTGCGGGCATGCTGTCCGTTGCCGCTGAGCGAGGTGCCACCACCGCGGAACTCGACGCGGTCCATCGAGGGCACCGACCAGCCGCGGACCTGGTCTGGGGTTATCTGGATCGGCCGGGCACGCCGTGGATCCTCGTGCTGGACAACGCTGATGACCCCGCCTTCCTCGACGGCGGATGGATCAGGGCCAGCCGACACGGGACCGTCCTGGTGACAACACGGCAGGCGCAGTCGCCGGTTTGGGCGGACGCTGAACTCCACCACATCGATCTCCTGCCGCCGCGGGACGCGGCCCGGGTGCTGAGTGACCTCGCGCCCTCCACGGGAAGTGACGAGGACGCACTGGAGCTGGCGCAGGCTGTGGGCCGTCTTCCGCTGGCTCTCACGCTCGTCGGATCGCAGCTTTCCGATCAGCTGCTGGAGGCGGTGACGATGGCCGACTTCCGCCGTCGGCTCGCTCATGAACCGAGTGTGCAGATCGATATCGGGAACGTCCCCTGGGACTCCGATCTGCGGCGGACCCTCGGCAGCACCTGGCAGCTCTCGCTTGATGCGCTGGCGGAACGAGGGCTGCCGGATGCCGGCGCGCTGATGCGTTTGTTCAGCTGCTTCGCCCCTGATCCACTGCCCATCAGCCTTATCCGGCCCGGAGAGTTGGAAGCTGCCGGACTGGGAAGGATCGAACCGCCGCTTTCCAGCAACCGAGTTGCCGCATGTCTGCGAGGGCTCATCGGTCAGGCCTTGGTCCTCGTCGACGATTACCCCGGCCAGGGTGGTGAACCGCCCACTCGCATCGTGCAGCTCCACGCGCTGGTGCTCGACACGGTCTTCAGGGGCATCCCGGCACGCATGCGTGCACCCCTGCTGGCTGCGGCTGCCGCTCTCTTCCTCCAGGCTCTCCCGGAGGAAGTCCCCACACCCGCTGGAGATCGCATGCGAAACATGATGGTCCCGCACGCTGTCCAATTGCTGCAGAACGCGGAAGCGGAAGGCGGCGAGCAAGTCATTGCCGCCGCCTTGACGTCGACCCGACGGCTCCGCGACGACTTGATGGCGCGAGGTGAGGAGCTAAGTGCGCATCCGTTGGCGCAACTTGTGGTCGACGTGGCCCAGCGGAATATTCCGTCCGATGACCCGGTTCTCCTCGAGGACCGGTATCAGCTCGCCAGAACTCTTGTCTGGGCCGACGATCACAATGCTGCGATCTCCTTGCACCGTGAGGTGCTGACACAGCGCGAGCGCACTCTGGGTGCCGATTCCCCGGACACGCTGCGCAGCGCGCATGAGCTGTTCTTCGGCCTCTACTTCTTGGGGGATTGGCCGGCTGCCGAGCGTACGATCCGCCGGGCCGCGGAAGGGCGCGAGCGGGTCTTGGGTGAGAGCCACCCCGACACATTGCACAGCCGCGGCCTTCTGGCGGAGGTGCTGTGCCGCATGGGGGACGAGGAGGAGAACGTCCGGATCTCCGAAGAGATCTGTGAGGTCAGCGAAAGGGTACTGGGAGCGGAGCATCCCATCACCATCAGCAGCACCCTCACCAGGGCATTTGTGCTCGACGAAGTGGGCAGGCCGGCGGATGCCGAGGGCCCGGCCCGCCGCGCCCTGGAGGCCTGTAGGCGGGTCCACGGTGAGCAGCACTGGTTCGCCATGGCCAGCGCGAATCGGCTCGCCATGGTTCTTCGGGGCCTTGGCCAATGCGAGGAGGCCCAGCGGCTGGCGGAGGAGGTCCTCGGCGTTCGGCAATTGATGCTCGGGGATGAGCACCACCACACGCTGCTCATCCGCATCGAACTCGTCCGTATTGCGCATGCTGCCGGGCGTGTGGAGGAGGCGGTCGAGTTGGGGAGGGCGACGCTCGAAGCCTGTCGGCGGGCGCTCGGCGAAGATCACCAGGAGACGATCGACTGCCTCGCCGCGTTGCGCGCGGCGGAGGACGCTGTGCGGTAGCCGCACCCCTAGCCAGTGATCTGACAGAGCGTCAGAATGGTGCTCTGTCGGATCTGCCTGCCCTGGGGGTATGCGATGAGTGATGTCACGCACGTGGAGGCGTACGCCCAGTTGGCCGGCGTGGGTCCGTACGGCGTCAGTCCGGGCCATGCGCTGATCACGATGGTGGAGCCGCACGCCGGCCATGAGCGTGCCTATAACAGATGGTACGAGGACGACCACTTCATTGCCGGCGCCATGGCCATGCCGTGGATGTATGCGGGCCGTCGATGGGTGGCGACGCGTGACCTCCAGCTCCTGAGGTATCCGACGGAGTCCGCAGTCGCCCAGCCGGTAACCAGCGGGTGTTATATCTCGATATACTGGGTGACAAAGGGGCGCTATTCCGAGCACATCAAGTGGAGCGTGGGAATAAATCGGCGGCTCAATGAGGACGACCGCGTCCATCGCGATCGGACCCACGTCTTTACGGCCTTCCATGAGCATGTGGCCACGGTCTACCGGGATGGCGCCGACGGGCCCCGTGATTTCCATGCCTTGCATTACCCCTACGACGGTTTGGTCGTGGAGGTTATCGATACCGCCGATGCCGGTCAGCGTTCCGAGCTTCTCGAGTGGCTGTGCGCGGAGCACCTCAAGGAAAGACTGCCCGGATCCCAGGTGGCCATGGTGATGGCCTTTCGTCCCCATCCGCTGCCGGAAGACCGCATGTCATACGTCAAGCAGGTGGAGGGGGTGGAGAGTCGAGTGACGCTTCTATGGTTCCTGGAGCAGGATCCGCGAGCGTGCTGGAGCGAGCGATTCACAGGGCTCGACTCCCTCGTGGCGGATCGTGGCCTCGGCTCTGTCGAATTGGTTGCGCCCTTCATCCCCACGTTGCCGGGGACCGACCGCTATGTCGATGAGCTCCGTTGAGTGGAGGTCTCAGTTCGGGGAGCGGCGGAGGTGCGGTGGCCGGCGGTCGGGGACTGCGTAGTGGGCGAGGCTGAGCCCCCTCGGCCAGGACGGCGGACCAGTCGAGAGGGCTCGTCTTGTGACGCGGGGCAGTGGTGGCGTCAGGCGCTACCAAGGCGTCCGCGGTCGATATCCGAAAGCAAAGCCGTCCATGCCTGCTCCGAAAAGGAGAGGGCCGGTCCGCTAGGTGCCTTGCTGTCGCGTACGGCGACCGCTGACTCATCCAGGCGGGCGACCTCGACGCAATTTCCGTCCTTACCCGAGTATGTCGACTTCCGCCACATCAGAGTCGTGTTGAGCTTCCTCGTCATTTGCACTCCCGTGTGTTCGGGTTGGCGAGAAGTGGTGACTTCTCGGAGTGCTGACGACGCTACGCTCCAACATCGCTAACAGGGGGAGTCGATCACTCGACCGGATGACATATGCCGGAGTGCTCTTCCTCGGAGTGCGGTGATGGTGTACTTTCCGCCCCCGCGGTCTCAGGTGGCGTACTCCTTGGCCACGTCTGAGATGAATTTTCTCGTCTCGTCCGCATTCAGCGCCTGGGCCCGCAGATGCTCGTACATGATTCCGTACTTGTGGACGTCTCCATGCTTCTCCAAGTAGAGGTCGCTGGTGACGCCTTCCAGATAGACCGTGGTCGAGTCCGAGGGGTCGTCGAACTCCAAGATGGAGAACGTTCCGGTCATTCCGGGGTGTGAACCCACCGAGTACGGGACCACCTGGAGGGTTACATGGGGGAGCTGGCTCAACTCGACCAGGTGCTCCAGCTGTTCGCGCATCGTCTGGCGGTCCCCGACGACGCGACGGGTGGCCGACTCGTCGATCACGGCCCAGAAGCGGAGCGGGGTCTCGGGGGCGTGCAGTCGCTGCTGTCGCTTGAGGCGCACGCCGACCCGGCTCTCGACGTCCTCCGGAGTGGCTTCGGGCCACATCCCACGGATCACGGCCTCCGCGTACTCGGGCGTCTGAAGGAGGCCCGGAACCAGAAGTGACTCGTAATTCCGCACGGAGAGCGCATCGGCTTCCAGGCCGATGTAGACGCTGTAGCTAGGCGAGAGGCTCCCGAATGCATGCCACCAGCCCTGCTGACGGGACTCCTTGGCCATTTGCATGAGGGATTCGACCATGTGCTGGTCCTCGACCTCGTAGACCGCGCACAGATCGCGGACATCGCGCTGGCTGATGCTGCGGCGGCCGTTCTCGAGTCTGCTGATCTTCGACTGGGAGACCAGTAGCTTCTCGGCCACCTCTTCCGCCGTCATGCCCTTGAGCTCGCGGAGCCTTCGCAGCTCCTGGCCCAACCGGCGTCGCCTGACGGTGGGATTGACACTGGACGCCACGGGAAGTGCACCTCCGGCTCCGTACTGCTGTTGTTTCCTGTTCAGCAGACTGCCACTCCGGGGTGACACCGCGCAGTGAAATGCACACAGAAGGCGAGCGAGCATGTGCGCGGGGTGGCGGGCCGGCCGTCGTCCAGAACGGCCGGTCCGCCACCCCGCGCTCCTTGCTGCGGCTCCCGAACGGGATTGTGGGGATGGTGGTGCGGTGGGTGCACCGGTGGTGCCAGGGGGCTTACGCGGCTTACGGCGTCAGCGGGCGCCCACCCGGGCCATCCTGCTGTGGCCGTGCCGTGACTGACCCGGCACGCCGGCCGGTTCCGCCGTGGCACGGGCCGTCGCCGGTTGCCGTACGGCTCCCGCGCTCGCGGCCTGCGGCCGCCGAGGCTGTGCCGCGGCGCCGTTCTGCACATCCATCACGGCGTGTGCGACCAGCCCGCCCATCGGGTCGTGCCGGATCAGATCCCGGAGACGGGAGCGCGATGAACGCCCTTCGTTCCCTGGGTACAGATGCTTGCCGAGTCCGACCGCATGGGCCAGCGCGGCGAGCGCCGCGGTCCGCGGGTCCGGGGGTACGCCGGTGCGGATCGCGTTGTCCAGCCGGGCCCTGATTTCCCGGCTGATGGCCGTCTCCGTCGCCTGGTAGCGCGTCGTCGGCAGCACCCCGCACATCTGTCCCGCCACGGCATGCACCATGCCGCACCGTTCGAGATGCGTGAGATACGTCTGGCGCAGCCCCAGTCGGGGCCCGCCGATCCAGTGGACCGCGCGCACCGGACTGCCGCGTCGGCGCAGCAGTTCGAGTGCGGAGTCCAGAGTCGGATCTCCTGTCGGCCGTGCCATCACCACGGCGATACGATCCCCATCTGGGGCTATCCGTCCTGCCAGAGCCAGCTCTACTAGCTGTGCCCCGGCCAGGCCGAGGTCGAGCGACTGCGGCTGCGCTGTGGTGCCCGTGGTCGGGTCCAAAGCGAGCAGCAGAAGCTCCTCCGGAATTGTTCTGCGGCTCCTGCCCATCCATGCCTCCCCGCGTGGATGAATGACAGGGTGACCCCTCTCACATTCATCTGTCGAGAGTGCGTGGGGGGTTCGGTAGGGAACCGGTAGGTATGTCGTTCTCGTCTTGCACGTCGGCGACAGCTATCCGTGGGGTGCGGCGCGTACCGGTACGCGTGGCGGCGCGCTGGCGTCACGCGTACACAGGACACTTGGAAACACTGGGCCAGGCAGCAGTGCGACGTATGAAGGAGACATCGGTGGCGGGCGAGTCCCCCGACAAGTCGGACAAGAAGCAGTCGTCGGGGGAGACGACGCGGAGCGAACGCGATCCGCGCCTGTCGGTCCTCCGCGGGGAGCCGGACGAGCCGGCGAAGGAATCCGGGACGGAGGCCGCGGCGGAGTCGGACTCCGCGGGTGCGCCCGAGGCGTCTGAGGCGGCCCAGGAGGCCGCTGAGGGTGGTGAGGGCGCCGGGGGTGGTGATGACCGCCTCCGGGCCGCTGTGGCCGCCTGGGTCGCTGGGAGCGATGACGAGGGCGATGACGAGGGCGCTGACGAGGCGGCGGAGTCGGAGTCGGAGTCGGAGTCGGAGGGTGGCTCCGAGGGCGGCTCGGGTGAGGCTGAGGCGTCGGTGGGTGCGTCCGCCGAGGCGTCCGGGGGCGCCGAGGGGGATGCCGACGGTGCCGAGGTGAAGTCGGACGTGAAGTCGGACGTGAAGTCGGACGTGAAGCCGGACGTGAAGCCGGACGTGAAGCCGGACGTGAAGCCGGACGTGAAGCCGGACGTGAAGCCGGATGCAAAGTCGGACGTGAAGCCGGAAGCGAAGGCTGCGGCAAAGGTCGATGCAAAGGCCGAGGTAAAGGTCGACGCGAAGGCTGACGCGAAGGTTGCGGCAAAGGCCGAAGCCGGCCGTAAGGGCTCCGAGTCGGAGGTCGATTCCGAGCCTGAGTCGAAGGCCGAGTCGAAGGCCGAGCCCGAAGTCGAGCCTGTCGCGAAGCCCAAGGTCGTCGATCAGCCGACTGCTGTGTTCAAGACCGTCGGGCCGCAGAAGGGTAAGCCCGACGAGGCCGCCCGGGACGGCAAGGGTGACGACGAGGCCGAGGCCGACGACGCGACCCGAGTGTTTGCCATTGCGAAGGTCAAGGGGAAGGGGGCCGCGGCCGAGTCTGTCGACCAGGCGACCACCGCATTCAAGATCACCCCGCCCACCAAGGGCACGACCGCGGCCAAGGACAAGCCCGCGGCCAAGGACAAGTCCGAGACCAAGGGCAAGCCCGAGACCAAGGACAAGTCCGAGACCAAGAGCAACGACAAGAGCAACGACAAGGACAAGGGCGAGGAAGGGGCCGGCGCCAAGAGTGCCCCTGCCGCCGAGCGTGACGCCGAGCGGACCAGCCAGTTCGTGGCGCTGAAGTCGGCGGACGACGGTACGGCGGGCAAGTCGCTGGGTAAGACGGCGCCCAGGACTCCCGCCCGTACGCCAGACAAGGCCCCCGATAAGGCCCCCGATAAGGCCGCCGATAAGCCCTCTGGCAAGGCCACCACGGACAAGCCGGCGGACAAGCCGGCGGACAAGCCGGCGGACAAGGCAGCGGACAAGGCAGCGGACAAGGCGGGAGACAAGCCGGCGGACAAGCCCGCCGCCGGCAAGGCTCCGGGCGCCCTGCCCGCCGCCGCGCCGACCGCACCGTCCAAGCCCGCCGGCCGGCCCGGCGCCATGCCGCCCGCCGCCCCCACGGGCGCCACGGCCGCCGCGGCGCCCGCCACGCTGCCGGAATCCGAGCGGACCAAGCAGCAGCCGCTGCCGCCGCTCGACCTCCTGGCGAAGCTCACCAACACCCCGCCGCCGCCCGAGACCCCGCTGCGCACGGTCGTCCGCCGGTTCAAGATCTGGACCCCGCTGGCGGTGCTGCTGGCGATCATCTTCGTGATCGTCCAGTCGGTGCGCCCGCTGCCCGCCCCGACGGTCGTCCTCGGCGACGCCAAGTCCTCGTTCACCTTCGAAGGCGGCAAGCTCTCCATCCCGTGGCCCGAGCACGGGCAGGCGGCGGTCAAGGTCGTGGGCTCCGGTGATCTGGGGACGTTCGGCGAGCAGAAGCCGGTGCCGACCGCGAGCGTCGCCAAGATCATGACGGCCTACGTCATCCTCAAGGACCACCCGCTCAAGAAGGACGAGAAGGGCCCGCAGATCGAGGTCGACGACAAGGCGGTGACCGAGGGCGGCTCCACGGACGAGTCGCGGATCAAGGGGCTCAGGGCGGGGCAGAAGTTCAGCCAGCAGGACATGATCAAGATGCTGATGATCCCGTCCGGCAACAACATCGCCCGGCTGCTGGCCCGTTGGGACACCCGGTCCGCCAACGAGGGGGCGTTCGTCAAGAAGATGAACGCCGCCGCCAAGGACCTGGGCATGAAGAACACCACCTACACCGACCCCAGCGGCCTGGACCCCAAGACCGTGAGCACCGCCGTCGACCAGCTCAAGCTGGCCGAGGCCGTCATGAAGTTCGACGCCTTCCGGCCGATCGTCGCCATGACCAACGCCGAGATCCCGGGCCTGCCGGCGCGGATCAACAACAACAACGATAATTTGCTGCTGGCCGGGCTGAGCATCAAGGGCATCAAGACCGGCTCCAGCACGGCGGCCGGCGGCACGCTGTCCTGGGCGGCCTACAAGACCGTGGACGGCAAGGACCGGCTGATACTCGGCACGATGATGGACCAGCACTTCAAGGGCCTGGACCCCAACGGCTCCAACAGCCTCACCATGGTCAAGGACAACAGCCAGAAGGTCATCGAAGCGGTACGTAACGCGCTGAACTCGGCCACGGCGGTGAAGAAGGGGCAGGTCGTCGGCTATGTCGACGACGGACTGAACGGACGGACGCCGGTCGTCGCCACCAAGGACGTGAACGCGGTCGGAGTCCCGGGCCAGAAGCTGGAGTTGAGCATCAGCGACGGCGGCAAGACCCTCCCGCACGAGGCGAAGGCCGGGACCACGGTCGGTGTGCTGACGGTCGGCAACGGCCAGAGCATCCAGAAAACGCCGGTGGCGCTGCAGAAGGATCTGGTCGTGCCGTCCTTCGGAGCGAAGCTGATCCGGCTGGGGTGAACGGCCCTGGGGGGTGACTCCCCCGGATGAGTGGCCCTAGGGGGGAGGCACCCCCTAGGGCCCTTGCTCGAAGTCCATCCGTCCTCCCCCCTGTACCTCCCCGTCTCACTCAAGCCCGTCCGTCCTGTGCGTGACCGGAGCCCGTCATCGACGTAGCACAAGCGCAAGGCCAGAAGACGACATACGCGTCCGCCGTCGCGGCTCGTGGTTCCCGGGCGGCACGGGGCGCGGTGGTGCTGGTGCCCTCCGGGCTGATGCTGTTCCTGGGGGAGTGGGGAGTCCGCCGGAAGGACGCCATATGGCGTGACGAGGCGGTCACCTACGACATGGCGCACCGCAGGCTGGCCGACCTGTGGCCCACGCTGCAGCACGTCGATGTCGTACACGGCCTCTACTACACGCTGATACACGTCTGGTTCCGCGTCTACGAAGCCACCCTCGGCGGCGTCTTCGGCCAGGTGATCGGCCTGCGGTTGCCGTCCGTCGCCGCGATGACCGTCGCCGCGGCGGGCGTTGCCCTGCTGGGGCAGCGTCTGGTCGGGCGGCGGGCGGGTCTGCTCGCGGGCCTCACCTTCGCGCTGATCCCTGTCGTGCAGCAGTACGCGCAGGAGGGACGCTCCTACGCGTTGGTCTGCGCGGTGGTCGTCTGGGCCACGTATCTGCTGGTGCTGACCGCCGCCCGCCCGCGCCGAAAGCTGTGGCTCGGCTATACGGCGCTGATGCTGTTCGCGTGCCTGCTGCACGAGTTCGCGTGTCTGGCGCTGCCGGTGCACGGCGCCGCGGTGATGCTGGCGCGGCTGCCCCGACGGGTGCTGCGCGCCTGGGCACTCTTCGCCGTCACCGTCCTCGCCGGACTGGCCCCGCTCGCGGTCTACAGCACCCGGCAGTCCGCGCAGATCAGCTGGCTGATGTGGCCGGATCCCATCCAGCTGTTGACCTTCGCTGTGCTCGCGGTCCTCGGTATCGCCTGTGCCCGCGTCCGGGTGCGCTCCCGCGGTCCGATCGGCCTGCGTGCCCTGGCTGTCCCCCTGCTCCTGCTCCCCACCCTGCTCCTGCTCCTGCTCTCCCATGTCGAACCCGCCTACGTCGACCGTTACGTCCTGTACTACGTCGTCGGATTCGCGCTGCTCGCGGGCGCCGCCCTGGCCCGGCTGCTGCGGCCGGCGGGCGAACTGGGCCAGACCAACGGCCGGCGGCTGCGGTGGCTGGCGGTCGTGGCGCTGGTACTGGCCACGCTGTTGCCCGTGGACGTCCATCTGCGTAGCCCGGACAGCCGGGTCGACGACGCCACCGCCATCGCCCAGGCCGTCCGGCAGCTCTCCGGACCGGGCGACGGGCTGCTCTTCACACCGTCCCGCCGCCGGATCTGGATGGCGCCCCGGCCGCACGACTTCCGAGGTCTGCGCGATCTCGCCCTGGCCAAGAGCCCATCGGTGTCCCACACCCTCTACGGAACGGAGCTGTCCGGCGACGAGATCCGCGGCCGGATACTGGCCAGCCGCCGCATCGTGGTCGCCGGGGACCCGGCCGGGCAGCCGGCCGACAACAGTGACCAGGAGATCGCCAAGCGGGCCACGCTGCGCTCGGCGTTCGTGGTGTGCGACACCATGGAGGTTCGGGGGGCCCGGATGACGCTCTATGCACGGGTGGGCGGCACGGGCGGTGGGGGCAGGGGAGGCTGCTGAGTCGGAACACCGGCTGTTCATGGGGATGCGGCCGCAACCGAGGCATACCTCGTGGAGGCATTGCGGTATCGGGGTGGCACCGTGCCTGAGCACCGATAGAGATATCCCCGCAACAAAACCACGAAGGGGCCGTCAGCTTGCTGACGGCCCCTCGCGAATGGTCGTGGGAATGGGAATTCAGCAGTACGGGAGGCTCCCGGTGCCTGGCAAATTGCCAATGTATGCCCAGCCGCTTACCCCGGTGGTGTTTTCCTTGAGCTTCGCCATCCAAGCATCTCCTGCCAAGGCCATGCAGTACCCGGTGACCGAGTGGCTCTTGTATCCGAGCCCCCCTTCGGGTGCGAGGTTTGAGCCTTCCATTCCTGCTGATCGGTAAGGCGCCGGCCAGGTGCCTGCCCGTTCGGGGGCGTGCGGCTGCTGTGAGCGCCGCGCGCGTGGGGCGCCGCGGCCACCAGGCCCCCAGCGCATCGCCCGCCCGTCACACCAGGCTCGTCGGCCCCGTCCTTTCCCGGCAGGCTCCGGGAGCGCGGCCGTGCCCTCCGGGGTGAGGCGAAGCCGACCGCGCGAGCTGTACGCCGGAGTGGTCATGACTCCCCTGTCCGCCGCGAGTCTTCGGTGCACAGCGAAGGGAGTCGTGCCTACGGTGCCCGTATGAGCACCTCCCCGGAGTACGCCACCTTCCATTTCCATGCGCTGCACCACGCCGACCAGCCGCTGCTGCTGCCCAACGCCTGGGATGTCGCCTCCGCCGTCGCGCTCGCCGGAGCCGGGTACGCGGCGATCGGCACGACGAGTCTGGGCGTCGCCGCGGCCCACGGCTATCAGGACGGGCGCGGCCTCGCCGAGACCCGGGACGCGACGCTGGCCCTGGCGCTGCGGCTGAACGGCCGGCTGTCCTGCCCGTACACGGTCGACATCGAGGGCGGGTTCGGCGGCGGCCCCGGGGAAGTCGCGGACCTGGCGGCCCGGTTGGCGGACGCCGGAGCCGCGGGGCTCAATCTGGAGGACGGGCTGCCCGGCGGCGAAGGGCTGCAGGATCCGGCCCGTCAGGCCGAGTTGATCAGCGCGGTGAAGGAGCGGGCGCCGGGCCTGTTCCTCAACGCCCGGATCGACACCCACTGGCTGGTGGACACCCCGCCGCCGCTGTCGGATGCGCTCGCGCGCGCCGAGACCTATCTGGCGGCGGGCGCGGACGGCGTCTTCGTACCGGGTGTCGTCGCCGACGAGGACGTATCGGTGCTGGCCGCCGAGGTCCCCGCCCCGCTGAACATCCTGTTCGCCCCGGGACGGCACACCGTCAGCCGACTGGCGGAACTCGGCGTGCACCGCATCAGCACCGGCTCGCTGCTCTTCCGTACGGCCCTGCAGGCCACCCTCGGGGCGGCCGACGCCATCCGTACGGGCCAACCGCTGCCGGAGGTGTCAGGAGCGGGCGGCGAGGTGATGGGGTATGCGGAGGTGCAGCGGTTGATGGGGGAGTAGCCGGCGGGGGAGCGGGCGGGCTCAGATCTGCCGGCCCCGGCTGCCGTGGCGCCGGCGGTGCACGGCGATGACCGCAGTCGCGACGCCCAGCGCTCCCGCTCCGCCTATCAGCCCGGCCTTGGGGAGGTGGCCGGCCTTCTCGGCCAGTCCCGCCAGCCCGTTGTCGGGCAGCATGATCGACGTCCGGCTCTCCGTGGGCGCGAGGGAATCGGTGGCGAAGGCGGCGCCCGCGGGAAGCAGCAGGACGGCCAGCGCACCGGTCGCGACGGTGGCGGTACGGATCACGGAGCGGCGCAGGGCCGGCATGGGTACTCCTCGTCGTGGGCGGCTCGGGCCGCCATCAGGGGCGCGGTACGTGACGGCACGTTACGGAGCGTCCTTAACGGCGATCCATACGTTGTGTAACAGTCACCAAGATCTCTGGAATCGGTCGTGTGACGGAGCGCCCGTCCGGCCCGGGCAAAAGCCCGCAAAGGTCGTCGGAATGGCCGCTGTGAAGATTTCCTGCGCCGGCACCTTGGATAGCTTGGTGTCGAACTACGTCCGTATATGTAGCGATTTGCAGGCATGGTAATGGACATGGCAAGCGCTCGGGGTGTGTCCTGGGGCCCATGCGCGGCAGCAGAGGCGGTGGGCGACGACATGCGACGGTGGCGACCACGCACGGTGCCGGCCCCCTGCGCCGTCCTCGCCACGCTCGCCGCCCTCGCCTCGCTCACCCTGCTCACCGGCTGCGCGGGCACGGGCGGCCTGCATGACGAGGGGCGCGCCAGGGACGTCAAGGCGCCACTGGCGCTGTGGCCGGAGTACTCGCCGGCCCCGCTCGGCCGGGACGAGAATCCGGCGGCCCTCAAGGCCGTACCGGGCGTCCCGCGCATCCCCGGCGGCAGCATGGCGGACGCGGACCCGCTCGCCGTCCTCGACGCCGACATCGGCGCACAGGGCCGGACCCCGCCCGCCCCTAAGTCCGTACGCCGCCCCGAGCTGCACGACCTCACGGACGACGGCAGGCCGGACCTGCTCGTCGTCGTCGACCTCGACCCCCGCAACAGCGAGCTGCGCGTCTACAGCGTGCAGAACGCGGTGGTGACCCGGGTGCTCGCACTGCGCGGGGTGCTGGACGGTGTCGATCTGGCGGCCGGGCATCTCGCCATCCGTGAACCCACCAAGGATCCGCGCTACGTCAGCGTCACCGACTACGTGTGGGACGGCAATTCGATGGGCCTGTGGGACCTCACCCTTGACGAGGCCCGTAAGCGTAAGCCGCAGACCCCGCATGCCCGCGACGGCGGCCCATGAGAGGCCCTGCGGTCTCCCTCCGCTGGAAGATCGCGCTGACCGTGACGGCGGTGTGCTGCGCGGTCGCCGCCGTCCTCGGTGTCCTCGTCCACAACGCGGTGGCCCGCCAGACCGTCGGCCAGGTCCGCAAGGAGACCCGCACCGACCTCGACACCGCCCTGGACCTCTTCGAGTACGGCACCTCCCGCGAGGGCATCAACTCCCTTCTCGATCCGCCCGAACTTCCCGGAGAGCTCCGCGAGGTGGCGCGCTCCGGGCATCGCGGCACCATGGTCGGGACGTATCGGGGCCGCCCCGTGATGTGGGCGGCGGCGCCCGCCGACGACCGGGTCATGGCGGTCTGGTCGCCCTACGGCAACACCCGCCGCTCCCTGGAGAACCTCGATACAGCCATCCTCGGCTCGGCCGTACTCGCCGCCGTGGCCGTCGCCCTCGCCGGACTGTTCCTCGCCCATCGCATCAGCCGCCGGCTGGGCACCACGGCGGCGGTCGCGCGCCGTATCACCGCCGGCGACCTGGACGCCCGGGTCGGCGACGGCGACGGCGACGGTGCGGGCCTGGGGGCGCGCGGCGGCCCGGCGGGGCGGGACGAGGTGGCGGCGGTGGCCGCGGCCCTGGACTCGGTGGCCGGCTCCCTGCAGAGCCGCCTCCAGGCCGAACAGCGCTTCACCGCCGATGTCGCCCATGAGCTCCGTACGCCCCTCACCGGCATCCTCGCCTCGGCCGAGCTGCTCCCGGAGGGCCGCCCCAAGGAGATGATCAACGACCGGCTGCGGGCGCTGCACCGCCTCACCGAGGACCTGCTGGAGATCTCCCGGCTGGACTCCGGCGCCGAGCACGCCGACCTCGACGCGTACGAACTCGGTGCGCTGGTCGCACGCTCGGTACGCGCCACCGGACTCGACACCGAGATGCGGATCGTCTCCGACACGGTCGTCGAGACGGACCGCCGCCGTCTCGACCGCGTCGTCGCCAACCTCGTCATCAACGCACACCGGCACGGCCGGCCCCCGGTCGTCGTCACCGTCGACGCCCCGCCCGGCGGCCCGCCGACCATCGCGGTACGTGACCACGGCCCCGGCTACCCCGTCGACCTGCTGCACCACGGCCCCCAGCGCTTCCGCACCGACGCCCCAGGCCGCGGCAAGGGCCACGGCCTGGGCCTGACCATCGCCGTCGGCCAGTCCGCCGTCCTGGGCATCGACCTACGCTTCAGCAACGCCCCCGACGGCGGCGCCCGCGCCGTTCTCCGGCTGCCGCCTCAGGCTGCTGTTGAGCCGTGAGCCGTGAGCCGTGAGCCGTGGGCCGTGGGCCGTGGGCCGTGAGCCGTGGGCCGTGGGTCGTGGGTCGTGGGCCGTGAGCTGTGAGCCGTGAGCTGTGAGCCGTGGGTCGTGGGCCGTGGGCCGTGAGCTGTGAGCCGTGGGTCGTGGGCCGTGAGCTGTGAGCCGTGAGCTGTGAGCCGTGGGCCGTGGGCCGTGGGCCGTGGGCCGTGGGCCATGGGCCATGGGTCGTGGGTCGTGGGTCGTGGGTCGTGAGCCGGCCCGTGCCGATCCGTGATCCGGTGACGTCATCACCGGTCGGCGCCATCACCGGTCGATGTCTTCACCAGTCGATGTCATCCGGCGGCTCCGGCAGCGCCTCCTCGTCCTCCGGCTCCGGCGGCAGACGATCCCCCCGCACGGGCTGAGCCGCTCTCGCAGTCGCTCCCGCAGCCGCCCCCGCTCCCGCAGTCGCCCCCGAAGGACCGGCACCGGCAGCCGCATCCGAAGAACCGGCGGCCGCCCCTTCGCCGCCCTCCGCTCCCCGCCCCGCCAGCTCATCCAGAATCTGCTGGCCGTACTTCGCGAGCTTGTTCTCGCCGACCCCGCTGACCGCGCCCAGCTCGGCCGTCGTCGTCGGCCGGAGGGTGGCGATCTCCCGCAGCGTCGCATCATGGAAGATCACATACGCGGGCACGCCCTGCTCCTTGGCCGTACGGCCCCGCCAGCCACGCAGCGCCTCGAAGACCGGCAGCGCCTCCTCCGGCAGATCCACCGGCGCCGCCCGCTTGGCCTTCGCCGCCTTCGCCTTGGCCGCCCGTGCGGCCTTCTCCGGCTCCCGCCGCATCGGCACCTCGCGACGGCCGCCCAGCACCTCGCCGCTGTTCTCCGTCAGCACCAGCGTGCCGTAATCACCTTCGACGGCGAGCAGCCCCTGCGCCAGCAACTGCCGTACGACACCCCGCCATTCGGCCTCCCGCAGATCGTCCCCCACCCCGAAGACGCTCAGCCCGTCATGATCGAACTGAATGACCTTGGCGGTCTTCTTGCCCATCAGGATGTCGATGATCTGCCCCGCGCCGAACTTCTGTCCCCGCTCACGCTTCAGCCGTACGACCGTCGACAGCAGCTTCTGCGCGGCCACCGTGCCGTCCCAGGTCTGCGGCGGGGTCAGACACGTATCGCAGTTGCCGCACGCACTGCTCTCCTGCCCGAAGTAGGCCAGCAGCCGCACCCGCCGGCACTGCACCGTCTCGCACAGCGCCAGCATCGCGTCGAGATGGGCCGACAGCCGCCGCCGATGTGCCTCGTCGCCCTCCGACCCGTCGATCATCTTCCGCTGCTGCACCACGTCCTGCAGCCCGTACGCCAGCCAGGCCGTCGACGGCTGTCCGTCGCGCCCGGCACGCCCGGTCTCCTGGTAGTAGCCCTCCACCGACTTCGGCAGGTCCAGATGCGCCACGAACCGCACATCCGGCTTGTCGATCCCCATTCCGAACGCGATCGTGGCGACCACGATCAGCCCGTCCTCCCGCAGGAACCGCGCCTGATGCTCGGCACGCATACGGGCATCGAGCCCCGCGTGATACGGCACCGCGGCGATGCCGTTGTCCACCAGGAACTGCGCGGTCTTCTCCACCGACGCCCGTGACAGGCAGTAGACGATCCCCGCGTCGCCCGCATGCTCGTCCCGCAGCAGCTCCAGCAGCTGTTTCTTCGGCTCGCTCTTCGCCGCGATCCGGTACTGGATGTTCGGCCGGTCGAAGCTCGCCACGAAATGCCGGGCGTCCTCCATGCGCAGCCGTGAGGTGATCTCGGTATGGGTGGCGTCGGTCGCGGTGGCGGTCAGCGCGATCCGTGGCACCTCGGGCCAGCGCTCGTGCAGCATCGACAGCGCCAGATAGTCCGGCCGGAAGTCGTGGCCCCACTGGGCGACACAGTGCGCCTCGTCGATCGCGAAGAGCGAGATCTTCCCCCGGTCGAGGAGGTTCAGCGTCTGCTCGACCCGCAGCCGCTCGGGCGCCAGATACAGCAGGTCCAGCTCCCCGGCCAGGAACTCCGCCTCAACGAGCCGCCGCTCCTCCAGATCCTGCGTCGAATTGAGAAACCCGGCCCGCACCCCGAGCGCCCGCAAGGCGTCGACCTGGTCCTGCATCAACGCGATCAGGGGCGAGACCACGACCCCCACACCGCTCCTGACCAGCGAGGGAATCTGATAACACAGTGACTTGCCGCCACCGGTCGGCATCAGGACGACCGCGTCCCCGCCCCCTATGACGTGCTCAATGATCTCCTGCTGACTGCCGCGGAACGCCTCATACCCGAACACCCGGCGCAGCACCTGCACCGCCTCGCTTGCGTCTGAAGCGTCTTCCACATCCATGTCCACGACCACTTCCACGTCCGCCAGAGCCATTCCAGAAGCGTACGAGCTCCGCGGGGGTCCCCGTCGACCCTGTGGATAACTCCCGCCTGCCTCTTCAGATCGCCACGAACGGGATGATTGCCACCAAAACGGCAGAGACGTGCGCCCTCTCCATGGACGAACTCGGCCAACCGCGCGGCGCGCCGGAGCAGCAAGGAGCCATCGCACCCCGGCGCCGGCGGCCGCGGCGAGGACGGGGATGTTCCGCCCGCCCACAACGGGCACCCAGCGCGGCACCCGCTCACCCCATGGCCGCACCAGCCCGAGGGTGAGCAGCCCCAGCGCCTCGGCGACCAGACTCGGCCCGATCAGGTAGAGCGACGTCCAGCCGGGGAAGTTGCTCTCGTGCAGCGGATGGCTCGCGTCGAACCCGGAGGGCATCCCGAACGCTATGGCGCATCGCCACAGGCCCGAGGGCAGCAGGGTGAGCGCGGCGGCGTGGGCCGGCCACCGGATCGGGCGGGGGACGGACGGCGGCGGCTCGGACGATGTCCGGGGGCGTGGCCGTGAGCGTGGGCGAGGACGCGGACGTGGCCGCGGGCTTGGAGGGGCCACCCTCCGCGGCAAAAGGGAGCGCGACGGCCACGGCGGACGCGGCCTGAACGCCCTGCGCGAGCGTGTACGGGCAACCGGCGGAACGCTCTCCTACGGCCCGTACGCCTCATGCCGTAGCGCACGCTCGTGCCGCCTCACCGAGGCGGCGGACGCCCTCCGCGAGGTCGGCGGGGTCCTCCGAGGCCGCGAAACCGAGCCTCAGGCAGGCGCCCGGTTGCTCGGCCGGGAAGTAGCGGGCGCCCGCGTTGACCGCCACACCATGGGCCCGTGCCGCGTCCGCGACGGCGGAGTCCTCAAGGCCGGGCGGGAGCTGGACCCACAGATGCAGGCCACCCTCCGGGATCCGGGTCGGCGTCCAGTCGGGCAGTTCGCGCGCCATGGCTCCGGCCAGTGCCGCACAACGCTCCCTCAGGTGCGTGGAAAGGGCGCGCAGATGCCGGTCCCACGCGGGGGTGCTCACCAGCTCCACGGCCGCCTCCTGCAGCGGCCTGGCGACGAAGAAGTCGTCCACCCGGCGCATCCCCTGCAGTCTTCGCATCACCGGTCCACGGGCGATCACCGCCCCGATGCGCAGGCTCGGCGAGGCCGGCTTGGTCAGCGAGGTCAGCTGGACCACCGTGCCGTCGCGGTCGTCCGCGACCAGAGGGAGAGGCACCGGGCCGCCATGGCCGAGGTGGCGGGCGAAGTCGTCCTCGATGAGGAATGCCCCGGCGGCGCGGGCCACGTTCACGACCTGGCGGCGTCGCGCCGGCGCGAGCACGGTGCCGGTCGGATTGTGGAAGGTGGGCTGGCAGTACAGCAGCCGGGCCCCGGTCACGGCGAAGGCGTCGGCCAGTAGATCGGGGCGGATACCGTCGCCGTCCATCGGTACGGCCACCGGGCGCAGACCCGCCGCGCGGGCGGCGGCCAGCGCGCCCGGGTACGTCGGCGACTCCACCAGCACCGGGCTGCCCGGCGCGGCCAGCGCCCGGAACAGCATCGACAGTGCGCCCTGGCCGCCGCCGGTGACCAGCACGTCCTCCGGGCCGACGGCGCTTCCCGCCGCTTGGGCGAAGATCGCGCGCAGCGGTGCCAGGCCCGCGGCGGGTGCCCGGTCCCAGGCGCCGGGACGGCGGGCCGCGCGGGCCAGCGCCGCGCTCAACGCTCGTTCCGGGCGGAGCGATGGGTGCAGATAGCCGCCTGCCATGGCGATCGCGCCCCTGGGCGGCGCATCCGAAAGGCTGTCCGCGGCGCCCGGATCGAAGTCACGTCCGGCGAGTGCCACTGCCTGCCAGGAGGTGTCCGGCGCATCGGCTGCCGAGCGAGCGCGGCGCGGGGCGACGTAGGTGCCGCTGCCCGGGCGGGTGACCACCTCACCCTCGGCTGACAGTTGGGCGAACGCCCTCGACACCGTCACCGGACTGACGCCGTGATGCAACGTCAACTCCCGGCTGCTGGGCAGCCGGTCGCCGGGCACGAGGCGGGCGATCTCCGTACGGAGTATCCCTACCAGCGTCTCAGTACTGCTACTCTCAGACATGAGACAACAGAGTAACGCTTCCCTCCCTGCTGGAGAATCGCTCCTCGACACCGCGGCGGAGATTGCGGCGCTGCGCGCCGACACCCCGGGCTGCGAGTCGGTCATCCACTTCAACAACGCGGGCTGCGGCCTGGTGGCCCGCCCGGTCCTCGCGGCGATGACCGACCACCTCCGACTGGAGGCGGAAATCGGCGGGTACGAGGCCTCCGCCGCACGGGAAGTCCAGGTCCGCGACTTCTACGGGTCGATCGCCGACCTCCTGGGCACCGGCCCCGGCAACATCGCCTTCGCCGCCAGCGCGACCCATGCGTACACCAAGGCCCTGTCGGCGATCGACTTCCGGGCCGGCGACACCATCCTCACCACGCGCAACGACTTCATCTCCAACCAGATCGCGTTCCTCGCCCTGCGCAAACGGTTCGGCGTCGAGATCGTCCACGCCCCCGACCACCCCGACGGCAGCGGCGTCGACGTCGGCGCCATGGCGGCGCTCATGCGTTCCCGCCGCCCCCGCCTCGTCGCCGCGACGCATGTGCCCACCAACTCCGGACTCGTGCAGCCGGTGGCCGAGATCGGCCGCCACTGCCGGGAGCTGGGCCTGCTCTACCTCGTGGACGCCTGCCAGTCGGTGGGGCAGTACGCGATCGACGTGGACGAGATCGGCTGCGACCTGCTCACCGCGACCTGCCGCAAGTTCCTGCGCGGCCCTCGCGGTTCGGGCTTCCTCTACGTCTCCGACCGCGTTCTGCGGGACGGCTACGAGCCCCTGTTCATCGACATGTACGGCGCCCGTTGGGTCGGGCCCGACACGTACCGGCCGGTGGACAGCGCGGCACGGTTCGAGGAGTGGGAGTTCCCGTACGCCACCCTGCTCGGCTGTGCGGCGGCGGTGCGTTACGCCCTTCGGGTCGGCCTGGAGCCGATCTCCCGCCGGACGCCCGCGCTCGCCGCCCGGCTGCGCGACCGCCTGGCCGGCATCCCCGGCATACGGCTCCTCGACCGCGGCCCGGCCCCGGCGGCGCTCGTCACCTTCGAGGTCGAGGGCTGGCAACCGCAGCCGTTCAAGACGGCCCTGGACGAGCAGGGCATCAACTCGGCCCTGAGTTTCCGGGAGTTCGCGCAGTACGACTTCGACGACAAGGACGTCGATTGGTGCCTCCGCCTGTCACCGCACTACTACAACACCGAGGACGAGGTCGACACGGTCGCGGCAGCCGTCGCCGAACTCGCCGAGCACGGGCAGAGAACCCGCTGATGGCGTCGGCGCATGTGGCGGCGGCCGGCCCGGAGGCGGCTGCCGGGAAACCACCCAGGACCCTCTGGCACAACGGGGACTTCCTCAAGTTCTGGCTGGGCGAGACCGTGTCGCTGCTCGGCACCCAGGTGACGACCCTCGCGCTGCCCCTCACCGCCATCCGCGCGTTCGGGGCGAGCGACGAACAAGTGGGACTGCTGCGGTTCGTGCAGCTCGCCCCCTACCTCGGCCTCGCCCTGATCTTCGGGGTGTGGGTGGACCGGGTCCGCAGGCGCAGGGTCATGCTCGCGGCGAACCTGGTCCGGATGGTCCTGCTGGCGCTGGTCCCCGTCCTGTACTGGGCGGACGCCCTCAGCATGGTCACCCTGACGGTCATCGCGTGCGCCGTCGGTGTCGCGTCGGTGCTGTTCGACGTGAGCTGGATGTCGTACGTCCCCACCCTGGTCCGCGACCCCGGTCACTATGTCGAGGCGAGCGCGAAGACGGGCGTCAGCTCGTCCACGGCGGATGTGGCGGGGCCCGGTCTGGCGGGCGTCCTGGTGTCGGCGCTGACCGCACCGGTGGCGCTGATCGTGGACGCCTTCTCGTACCTGGTCTCCGTGATCTCCCTGCTGCTCATCCGCACACCCGAGCCGCGTCCGGAGCAGGGCGCTCGCCGCCACATCTGGTCGGAGCTGCGGGACGGCCTCGGCTGGGTCATGAGGGACAGGATCCTGCGAGCCCTGGCGCTCGTCGGGTTCTGCTGCAACTTCTCCATGATCACCGTATGGACGATGTTCCTGCTCCACGGCACTCGCGACCTCCACCTCGCCCCGTCGGTTCTCGGCGGCATCTTCGCCACGGCCTCGGTGGGCGGCCTCATCGGCGCGTTGATCTCCGGACGGGTGATCAAACGGTTCCGCCTCGGACGCGTCTACTTGCTGGCCCAGTCGGCCCTGCTGCTCGGCCCGATCCTCCTCGCCACCGCCGCCGGACCGAGCTGGCTGGTGATCGCGATGTGTGTGGCGTCCTTCTTCGTCACGTACCTGGGCCTCGGCGTCGCCAATGTCATCATCGTCAGCCTCCGGCAGACGAGCACTCCCGCGTCGATGATGGGGCGGATGACCGCGGCTTTCCGGACGCTGCTGTTCGGCGGCGGCGCGCTCGGTGGCCTGTCCGCCGGTCTCCTGACCGGCGCGCTCGGCGGCAAAGGCGCCCTGACCGTCGCGGCGATCGGCTCCGCCGCCGTGGCGATCGGACTCTTCGCGTCCCCGGTCACCAGGCTGGCAGCCCTGCCGTCACCGGCGGAGCTACGAGTGCAGTGAACACCAACGCTGTTGTACCGAGGCCGTCGTGGTGTGCTTTCCGCGATCGTGGCTTCTCCCCCGGAGACCGGACCGAACCTGCGACACCCGCTTGAGAAGCTGGTTCAGATCAAGAGCCTGACCAGCGGAAACACGGCGAAAAGGCCGGTTGACCCGGGAAGACGTATCTTCCCTTCTCCCTTCTCCCTTCTTCCCTTTTCCCTCGGTACCCCGGCCTTACTTGGCCTCACGTGTACGGCATGTGTACGGCGTCCGTACTGCTGAGGCGGAGTGGCGCCGCTCGGTGAGCGACCACCGGGCGGCGCCTCGGCGGGTTCCTTCCAAGGCAAGGAACCCGACCACGGCGGTCCGCGAGCAGCTGATCGCGCGGAACGTCGCATCCCTGTCGAGCCGCCGCGCGTGAAACAGCGGGAGATCAGCCCGTGGTCCCTGAAGGAAACGCTGTTGTTCCTGGAGGCTGCGCGCCGCGACCCGCTCTATGCCGCGTTCGTGCCGGCCATCTGCATGGGCCTGCGGCGCGGTGAGCTGGCGGGCCTGCGCTGGTCGGACGTGGACCTGGACAACCGGGTGCTGCACGTCCGTCACCAGACTCAGCGCCGCAGGGGCACGCTCTACGACGACGACCCCAAGAGTCGGCGTCGCCGGGTCGTCCCTATGCCTGCTCTGTGTATCGCGGTATCGCGCCGCTGCGCCGGCACCGGCTGCGGCAGCGGGAGACATTCGCGGCCTCGGGCGTCGTGTGGTCCGCACACGGATACATCTTCGCGACGAGGAACGGCCGGCCGGTGGAGCCGCGGAACGTCTACCGGTCCTTCACCCGGGTCGCTGCGGACGCCGGTCTGCGGGTAGTCCGGCTGCACGACACCCGGCACGGCTGCGCCACCCTGCTGACTGCCGCCGGCTTCGCGCCGAGGGTCATCAGGGAGATCCTCGGGCACAGCCAGATCAGCATCACGATGGACGTGTACACCCACGTCGTCCATGACACGCAGCGGGAGGCGATCAGCCACATGGACCGCCTGCTCAATCGCCGTCTGCCAGCCACCTGAGACGCGACTGCCGTCAATTGGTGCCGTCAAAAGGCCCCGGACCATGATCGGTCCGGGGCCTTTTGGCTGGTGCCCCCGGCAGGATTCGAACCTGCGACACCCGCTTTAGGAGTTCGATCTAGGGGCCGCCACAGCCTCTTCCCTGGAGCCCAGTGGCTCCGCCCGGAGTCGTTCAGTTCTGCCGCTGTTCACTGTTGTTGATGTCAGCTGCGGATGCCACCGGCATGCTTGTGGCCGCTCAGATCGGACGGAAGGCGCTCGGGTCGGTTCCCGGCGGAAGGCTCCTGGTCATGTTGATGTAGACCGGACCGTGAGGAGTTGGGGTCTGCAATGCTTCCCACTGGTCTAGATCATGAGAGCAGAACCTCTTCAAGAGGCTGATGAGATCCCTGAATTCATCGTCCGACAGCTGGCCATCCTCGATCTGGTCCATGTGGGCAGGCTAGACGACGAACTCTTGGCTGCCGGAGCAGCCTGAGCAACCATGGTCTCCATGGCTCCCCCCCCGTCGGTCACGCTACGGGCACTGCAGCCACTCGTTGCGAACTACCGGCCCACAGCGGGAGATCCATCCGAACGGCAAGGCCTCTACGCGGCCGCCTACCTCGATCGCCCTCCCGTCTCGGAGTAGAGCCTGGATCACCCCGGGCTGAGCCCATAACCTGACGGCATGGATTCAACCTTCCTAGCAGCGGTCATCGCTGCAGCGGTTACCGCCGGTGGATGGCTGGTCAATCACACGTTATCGGCACGGGCCGATCTGAAGCGGAGGAAGGCCGAAGCTCGGCTCACCCACATTGAAAATCAACTTGAGCAGCTATATGGACCGCTTCTGTTTCTGATTAAGGAAGGACGGTCAGCCTTCCATGACTTCTGCGAAACGCTCGGGCACAATTACGTGTTCGCGCCGGGCAGGCCTCTCAGCCCTGAGGAACAGGAGCTGTGGCTGTTCTGGGTCGACCGCGAGTTCATGCCACGCAATGAGGCGATCCAGGACCTCCTGTCCTCAAAGACGCACCTGATTGCAGGGCACCAGATGCCGGACTCCTACATGGCATTTATCGACCACTACAACTCCTGGCGCGTGACCCATCTGAGATGGAAGGAGAAGGGCGTCCCATACTCCTGGCACTCCAAAGTCAACTGGCCTCAATCGTTCGAGACCGACGTGATCACAACCTACGAACGACTCAAAAGCCTGCAGATTCAACTGACAGGGCTGGTGAGGGGTATGGAAGCCTGAACGGACCTAGCGGGCCCCCTGCGACGTGCAGCCAAACGTAAGAGTCTCCGACTACTTACGGGGGCCTCGCGTTGGCCACTCAGTGGGGTTGCACCTGTGACCTTCTGATCCGTAGCTCTACAGAGATCGGTCAACGAGGGCCATAGAGGCCGCCGCTCGGCGCCTCAGAGCTGCTGTCGCTCATGGGCGGTTGCTGTGGTTGCTGTACTTCGTTGCTGTACAGCAACGGCTCCGGAGGCCGCTTGGCTGTTCGCCATAAGGCCTGGTCACAGTGCTGCGGGCCACGCCTGTGCGGTGCCCTGTCCATGGATAGCCCACGCGTCCTGAACTCTGCTTTGTAAGCATGGTGATCTACAGGTCGCCGGCGATGGGCGAAAGGGGGCTCTAGATCGCTGGTGGGCGCGTGTCAAGCTCCTGCGATCGTGATCTTATGCCTAGCATTACCGCATGGATTGGAATGCTGTTGCAGCCGTTGCTGTTGCCGTGGCTGGCGTGATTGGTGTTCTAGCTGAGCGTCATTTCAAAAAGCCTCGCCACCGGGATATAATTAAAGCCGACCTTGAGATTCTGGCGCTATTGCCAGCCGAAAGCGCCATCTCGCATCAATTGAGTAACCACATTGACGAAACCATCCGGAGAGTTATTTCCGTCGAAGACGGCAAACGGCGCGACGCAGAAACGGTCATCGGCGGGTTGATCTTTCTTGGCGTATCGGGTGGTCTGGTGTCTGGTGCTGCGGCCAACGGTGGCGCCTGGTGGTGGTTGGCTGCGGCCGCAGGGCTCATCGGCGTCTGCGGGATTACGGCTGTGTGGGAAGGGGCGCGTCGTCAAGTGAGGGACAGTGAAGGTTTTCCGGTAGAGCGGTAGTCCTTCGTTCTTGCCATCACGATGGGCCCCCGCCGGGGCGAAATCTTCGGACTCCGCTGGGCCGACATCGACCTGGAGCAGCGCGTGCTCTACATCCGCCAGCAGACCCAGCGTCGGCGTGGTGTCCTCTATGACGACGATCCCAAGGGGCGCCGTCGTCGAGCGGTCCCGCTTCCCGCGATGTGCATCGCCCCGCTGCGCTGGCACCAGATGAGGCACGCAGATGCGAAGGCACGGGCGGGGGAGAAGTGGCAGGAGGGCGGCTACGTCTTCACCACTCGGACAGGTCGCCCGGTCGAGCCGCGGAATGTCTACCGGTCCTTCACTCGCGTTGCCCAGTCCGCCGACCTCCGAGTGATCCGGTTGCACGACGCCCGCCACGGATGCGCGACGATCCTCACTGCTGCCGGCGTCGCTCCTCGCGTCGTGATGGAGATCCTCGGGCACAGTCAGATCAGCATCACCATGGACGTGTACACGCACGTCGTCCAGGACACTCAGCGTGAGGCCATCAGCCACATGGACCGGCTGCTCAAGAGGCGCCCAGACCGCGATTGACCGTCGCCGTTGATGTCATTCCTCGATGTCAAAGACCCCCAGCCAAGATCGGCTGGGGGCCTTTGCGCTGGTGCCCCCGGCAGGATTCGAACCTGCGACACCCGCTTTAGGAGAGCGGTGCTCTATCCCCTGAGCTACGGAGGCGGGGGGATCCGAAGATCCGGCGCCTAGCGTAGCGGATATGGGATGTGGGCTGGTAGATAGTGCGTTTTTGCAGGTCAGTGGGTGTGTGGTGGGTGGTGTAGGGCTGCGCCGTTGAGGACGGTGTGGACGGCGCGGGGGACGAAGTCCGCGTCGAGGGGGAGTTGGCGGAGGGCGACGCGGAGCCAGGCGGCGCCGGCCAGGAGGTCGACCAGGAGCATCGGATCGGCGTCGGGTGCCAGCTCGCCGCGGGCGATGGCGCGGGTGAAGACGGGTTGTTCGCGGGTGAGGCGGTCGGCGAAGAAGTCGCGTACGTGGGTGGCGAGTTCGGGGCTGTGGGTGACGGCGCCCAGTGCGGCGACGGCGATGTCGGAGGCCGGGGGTGTGGTGAGCAGCGACGTGATCGTGTGCAGCAGGGCTTCCAGGTCGCCTTGGAGGCTGCCGGTGTCGGCCGGTTCGATGTCGAGCCGGCGGGCGCCCATGAGCGCGGCGCCCAGGAGGGCGCCTTTGGAGGGCCACCAGCGGTAGATGGTGGTCTTGTTGACGCCGGATCGTTCGGCGACCCCCTCAATGGTCAGACCTTCGTAGCCCTTTGCCGCGAGCAGGTCGAGTGTGGCGTCGAAGATCTCCTGGGATTTTCGCGGGCCGTGGCCCCGGCTGGAGGGGTCGGGCGATTTGTTGCTCATGAGGAGAGGGTAGCAAGGAGCACAACGCAACGGTGCGTTGTGTTTTGGTGTTAGCGTCGGACCATGGAGTCCAGAGAGACCGCGCTGCCCATCGTTTTTGTGCACGGGATCCGTGTGAGCGGCACGATGTGGCGGCCTGTGAGGGAACGTATCGGTGATCGTCATCCCACGGCGGCGCCCGACCTGCCGGGTCATGGAGTGCGGCGTGGCGAACGGTTCACGATGTCCGGCGCCGTGGACGCGGTGGCCGAAGCGATCGACGAGCTGGGCGGCCGGGCGCTGGTCGTGGGGCTGTCGTTGGGGGGCTATACGGGAATCGCCACCGCCGGGTGTCATCCCGGTCGGGTCGCCGGTCTGGTGGCGATGGGGTGCACCGCGCTTCCGCGTGGGCTGTTCAGTGCGGTCTACGGGGGAGCGGCCTGGGCGGGGGCCAGGTGGCCCGAGGCGGGGAATCGCCTCAGCGCGTGGGGGTTCCGGCGGGTGCTGCCCGGACCTGTGGCCGAGGCGATGGCGTCGGGCGGGCTGGCGTGTGAGGTGATGCCGAGTGTCGTGGCGGCCGTGGAGGGGATGGAGCCGATGGCTTCACTGGCTGCCTATGCGGGGCCGGTGTGGCTGGTGAACGGGGCGCGCGATCCGTTCCGCCGTGATGAGCGTGCGCTGCTGAGGGCTTGCCGCGACGGCCGTCTCTCCGTACGGCCCGGGCAGGGGCATATCACCAGTCTTGCCGATACGGCGGCTCTGGCGCGGACGGTGCTCGACGCTGCGGCGGTCGCGGTGAAGGGTGAGGGTGACGCGGTCGCGGCGAGTGGGGCTGTCGCGGCTGCGGTGGGGGAAGGGGAGGGTGAGGGAGGGGGAACGGGGACGGGTGATGGTGGCGCGGGTGAGGGCTTGCGGTAGCGGGGCGGTCCGGGGGCCCGGTTCGCCGCCGGCTGTATTGCCGTGCTGCCGTAGCGGCGGACCGGGTGCCCGGCCGTCCTGGGGTGTCAGCTGCCGATGTGCCAGCTGACGGTGCCGTCCGTCGTGACGAGGAGGGCGAGCAGGAGGAGGTCGACGGCGCCGAGGGCGATGCCCAGGAGGGCGCGGCCGCGGCGGTCGGTGCCGCGGGCCAGGGCCAGGCCGCCGAGGACCAGGGCGCAGGGGCCGAGTACGAGGTTGAGGACCAGGGTGCCGAGCAGGCCGAGGATGAAGGAGGCCACGGCCATGCCGTCGGCGTGGGAGCGCGGACGGGAGGCGGAGCGGCGCAGGGCCTTGGCTGCGGCCGGTGCGGTCCGTGTCGTCGGCGTGGCTTCGGTGAGCGCGGTCATCGGGAGGTCACCTCGGCCTGGTGGCGGCGTTCGCGGAGGAAGAAGACGAGCAGCCAGCCGGCGATGACGGCGGCCGCGACGACGGTGACGGGGACGGGGAGGTGTGCCGCGGTGCCCAGCATGATCCCCATCAGGAGGAGGGCTGCGACGAGGAAGAGCATGATCTGCCTTTCCGATTCCAGAGGACAGTTGTTCACTGAGTTCCTTCAGTCTACGACTGCCCGCGACTGGAGTAGTTCGGAGAACGGTTGTTTACTGGATGACATGAGTCACAGTCTTGGAGTCCGGCAGGCCCAGAAACAGAAGACCCGGCAGGCGCTGCTCGACGCGGCGCTCGGCCTGCTGGAGGAGCAGAGCCTGAGCAGCCTGGGTTTGCGGGAGGTGACGCGGGTGGTGGGGATCGCCCCGACCGCGTTCTACCGGCACTTCCGGGACATGGGTGAGCTGGGTGTCGCGCTGGTGGAAGAGGCGCTGGGGAGTCTGCATGTGATGGTGCGGGCGATCCTCGCCGAGCAGGACGCGGCCGAGGAGCGGATTGACCGTACGGTCGCGGTCGTGGAGCAGCATGTGCGCCAACATCCGCTGCACATCCGGTTCGTGGCACGCGAGCGGCACGGCGGCGTACGGGCCGTACGGCAGGCCATCGCGGGTGAGCTGGACCGGTTCGCGCAGGAGGTCGCGGCGGCGCTGAAGTCCCAGCCGGTGTCGGAGGGGTGGCGCGACGAGGAGGTGCGGATGCTGGCGGAGCTGTATGTGGACCGGCTGGTGACGACGGCTGCGGCGTTGCTCGACGCCGAGGAGGACGGTGTGGAGGGGGCGGCCGAGCAGGTGGTGCGGAGGGCGCGCCGTCAGCTGCGGCTGATCAGCATCGGGCGGCGGCACTGGAGGGAGGACAGGGGAGGGAGAGAGGAAAGGGGGGAGGGGTGAGGTTGTGGGTCAGGTGCGTGCGGGGGTGACCCGTACGCGGTAGGTGCCGTCGGGGTTCTTCGTGAGGACGGTGACCGCGGCGCCGGTGGTGTGGTCGGTGTAGGTGTCGCCGGGGAGGAAGGTGGCGTCGGTCAGCTCCGGTTCGACGAATTTGCTGCTCTTGTAGCAGCCGCCGCTGTGCGGGGTGGCGTCCACGATGCGCAGCGGGCCGCGGCCCGAGGGGACGTCGGTGGCGACGCGGTAGACCAGGACGCCGGGCCGGCAGACCGTCGGATCGAGCAGGCCGCGGGTCCGGGCCTCGGCGACCAGGGCGGTGCGGGGCGAGGTCGGGATGACGACGATCTTGGTGCCGCCGGGGGTGGAGACCGGGGTGAGGGTGTGTTCGCCGGGCGTCCCGTTGTGCGGCGCGCAGTGCACCTGGTCGGGGGAGAGCCAGCCGAGCTTCCACTTGTGCCAGCCGACGAAGTCGTTGCTCGGCCCCCAGTCCTCGTCCATCGGGTCCCAGTGGCCTACGGGGGGCGTGGTGTGGCGCTCGTCGGTGTAGTAGAGGTCGGGCAGGCCGAAGCTGTGGGCGTTCTCGTGGTTGAGGACGCGGAAGGCGCTCACCCCGGTTTGCCGGCTCCAGATGAAGGACGTGTTCCGGAACGGCACCCCGTCGGCGGTCTTCATCCCCATGTCCCCACCGCTGAAGGTGACCGACAGGACCGTACGTGTCGCGGGCGGGCCGGCGTTGGGCGAGGCGATGACGTTGATGACGTCGTAGTCGCTGAAGTCGACGGTCGGGTCGACGGCGCGGACGACCTCTTGGGACAGGGCGTGATAGCCGCTGTCCGAGGCCGGGTCGAAGCTGGCGCCGCGCTGGATGCCGTACGCCGCGAGCGGTCGCGACATGCGGATCCACCGGAACAGCGGAAGGGGGTGGTAGGTCAGCCTGCCGTACGAGCTGATGCGGAAGTAGTCCGTCGCGGCCGGGAAGAACTCGGCGAAGCGGGCCTCGGGGGACATCGTGGCGCGGGCGTCCGGGAAGTCGATGAAGAGGGTGAGCGCCCGTACGACGCCGGACGAGCGGGCGAAACCGGCGGGGGTGTCCGCGGATTCGGCGACGTCGTTGCTGATGCCGCGCAGTGCGCACGGGCCGCTCGGCGGGGCGCCGGGCGCCGAGGGTATGGCCACGGCGTTGGGCGGCGAGCCCAGCGCTATGGCCGCGGCCGCGGTGGCCGCGCCCACGGCCAGAACGGCGGACACCTTGTGCTTCATATCGATCACCTTGTGTCGAGGGGTGATCGCTCGCGCGCGGAGTTACGTCAACCGGAGTCAACCGGCGTCAGCTGGAGTCGCGGGGCAGGGCCGGATGGGTCGGTCCTTGGGGTGGCCCTCGGGTTGGTCCTCGGGTCGGTCCTCAGGTTGGTCCTCGGGTCGGCCCTCGGGTTGGTCCTCGGGTCGGCCCTCGGGTAGGGCCTGTGATGGGGGAGTCTCCGGGAGCCGGTCGTGAATGTGAACCAGATCACATGCGGGACGTGAAATATCCGGGGACGGTCTCCCCGTTTAACCAGGCGTCCGGACGAAACGGGGAGCGTCTCCCCGGTTCGGCACCGAACGTCGATTCGGCACCGAAAGTCGAGAGGAGTGAGTCGCATGACCGCCGTCGCCAGCTGCGCGAAGACCGGGCAGCAGGGGCAGCCGCCCCGTCTGCGGGCCGATGCCCTGCGCAACCGGGAGCGGATCATCGCGGCCGCCCGCGAGACCATGGTCGAGTTCGGGGCCGAGGTCTCGCTCGATGAAATAGCTCGACGTGCGGGAGTCGGCAATGCGACGCTTTATCGTCACTTTCCGGATCGCCTGGAGTTGATCCACCACGTCACGCTCTCCGTCATGTCCCGTACCGCGGACGCCGCGGAGAGCGCCCTTGCCGAGGAGTCCGATGCCTTCCAAGCGCTGAGGCGCTTCGTCCACGCTGCGGTGGAGGAGCGGATCGGGGCGCTGTGCCCCTTGCTCTCCGATGGCATCGACCGTGACCACCCCGATCTGCTCGCCGCGCGCGAGCGCCTGGAGGCGGCCGTCGAGGCCGTCATGGGTGCCGCGCGCGACAGCGGCCAGCTGCGCACCGACATCGCCGTCGGTGACCTGATGGTCGCGATCACTCAGCTCACCCGCCCGCTGCCGGGCAGTGCCTGTACCGACTTCGAGAAGTTCGTGCACCGGCATCTGCAGCTGTTCCTGGACGGTCTGCAGGCGCCCGCCCGCTCCGAACTGCCCGGTTCGGCCGCCACCTTGGAAGACCTGAGGCGCCGCTCGTAACCGGGGGCAGCGCGCCGCACAAACAGGCCTCACACGTCCCGCCCGTCTTACCCGTCCGCCCGTCTTACGCGTCCCGCCGGTCGCCCCACGCGCCCCGGCCTTCGCACGTCTTCCCGCGTCCCGTTCTTCGCCCTTGTCCGCTCACCGCACCACTAGGTGGATCCCGCCATGCCTGAAACAGCCACATACGCCGATCCCCGGCGCTGGAAAGCGCTGATATTCATCGCCCTCGCCCAGCTGATGGTCGTCCTCGACGCGACCATCGTGAACATCGCGCTGCCCTCCGCGCAGGTGGATCTCGGTATCACCGACGCCAACCGGCAATGGGTGATCACCGCCTACGCGCTCGCCTTTGGCGGGCTGCTGCTGTTCGGCGGGCGGGTGGCCGACCTGTGGGGACGGAAGCGGACCTTCATCATCGGGCTGGTCGGATTCGCGGTCGCCTCCGCGCTCGGCGGGGCCGCGGCCAACCAGGGGATGCTGCTGGGCGCGCGTGCGCTGCAAGGTGTCTTCGGTGCGCTGCTGGCGCCCGCCGCGCTGTCGCTGCTGGCGGTGACGTTCACCGAGGCCAAGGAGCGCGCCAAGGCGTTCGGCATCTTCGGTGCGATCGCCGGTGGTGGCGGCGCCGTGGGCCTGATCCTCGGCGGTGTGCTGACCGAGTACATGAACTGGCGCTGGACCTTCTTCGTCAACATCCCGTTCGCCGTGGTCGCCGCGACCGGCGCCTTCCTGGTCATCCGGGAGCCCGCGGAGGGCCGTAACCCCTCCCGGCTGGACGTCCCCGGCGTCATCCTGGCCACGCTCGGCCTGGTCTCGCTGGTCTACGGGTTCACCCGCGCCGAGTCCGACGGCTGGCTGGCCGGCCCGACGCTCGGCCTGTTCGTCGCGGCCGCCGTGCTGCTGCTGGCGTTTGTGCTGGTCGAGTCCAAGGTGAAGGCGCCGCTGCTGCCGCTGCGGGTGGTCGCGGAGCGGAACCGCGCCGGTGTCTACGCCTCGCTGGGCCTGGCCGTGATCGGCATGTTCGGTCTCTTCCTCTTCCTGACCTACTACCTGCAGATCGTGAAGGGCTATACGCCGGTCGTGACCGGTCTGGCCTTCCTCCCGATGATCGTCGGCATGATCACCGGCTCGACGCAGATCGGCGCCCGGCTGATGACCCGCGTCCGGCCGCGGCTGCTGATGGCGCCCGGCTTCACGGTCGCCGCGCTCGGCATGCTCGTGCTGACCCAGATCGACCTGGACACGTCCTACCCCGCGCTGATCCTGCCCGGGTTCCTGCTGATGGGCCTCGGGATGGGTACGGCGTTCATGCCGGCCATGTCGCTGGCCACGCACGGTGTCCAGCCGCGGGACGCCGGTGTCGCCTCCGCGATGGTCAACACCTCGCAGCAGGTGGGCGGCGCGATCGGTACCGCCCTGCTGAACACCATCGCGGCCAGCGCCACCACCGCGTACGCCACCTCGCACGCGGCCGGCGCGCGCTCTGCGGACCTGCTCAAGCTCCAGTCGATGGTGCACGGCTACAGCACCGCCATCTGGTGGGCGGTCGGCATCCTGGCCCTGGCGGGCGTGATCGCCTTCACCTTCATCAACACCGGACGGCCGGGCGCCGGTTCGCCGGTGGCCTCCTCCGACGACGGTGAGGGTGCGGCCGTGGGCGCGTCCGAGGACGGGGACGAGGTCCAGATTCCGGTGATGGTGCACTGAGGCAGGAGGGGCCGCGCGGTCCGCAGGGTCCCTGAGGGCCCGCGAAGGCCTTCCGCCGCCCCGGCGCCCGTACTTCACCTGAACCGGTGTCGTCCTCTTCCGGCCCTCTCACCCACCCGCGCGCCGGCCTCTTCCGGTTCCGCTGATCCGTCAGCGGAGCCAGGGGAGGTCGGCGCCTTGCGGTTGCAGTCCTTCGGTCATTACCTGGCAGATCTCGGCCAGTTGGCCGATCTGTTCCGTGGAGAGACGGTCGAATATCGCCGCGCGGACGGCGGCGACGTGCCCGGGGGCGGCCTTCTCCAGTACCCGCATTCCCTCGTCCGTGAGGTGGGCGTTCTGGCCCCGCTTGTCGGAGGGGCAGTTCTCCCGGCGCACCCAGCCGTTCTTCTCCAGGCGGGCGATCGCGTGGGAGAGCCGGGAACGGGTGATCTTCGCGTTCTGTGCCAGCTCGGTCATCCGCATCCGGCGCCGCGGCGCACGGGAGAGCTGGACGAGCAGGCCGTAATAGACGTGCGGCATCCCGGCGTCGCGCTGCAGCTGACGGTCGAGGTGGTCCTCCAGGAGCGTGGTGGCGTGGAGGTAGCACTGCCAGGCGTATTGCTCCTCGTCACTGAGCCAGCGTGGCTCGGTTGCGGGTTCGTTGCTCATACCATCCACTCTCTCACCGCTCGGAGAGTTATTTAAGTTTTAACAACGCCAGGTTAGGCTGGAATCTGACGCTTGAACATTCAAGTACCAGTTCGTGCGGTGGCTGAATGTCGATGGCGTACCGACTACCGCCCAGTCTGCCGCTGTGGAGTTGTTATGTCCGTAATGCCTGCCCTATATCTCAGTCATGGAGCGCCGCCGCTCGCCGACGACCCCTGGTGGCCGGACCAGCTGGCCGCCTGGTCCGCACGGCTGCCGCGCCCCGCGGCCGTACTGATCGTCTCCGCCCACTGGGAGGAGGCGCCGCTCGCGCTCGGCGCCACGGAGACGGTGCCGCTGATCCACGACTTCTGGGGCTTCCCGGAGCACTACTACCAGGTGACCTACCCGGCCCCCGGTGCGCCGCGGCTGGCCGAGCGGATCCGTAAGACGCTGCGTACGGCGGGCACGCCCGTGGTGGACATCCCCGACCGGGGACTCGATCACGGTGCGTATGTGCCGCTCGTCGAGATGTACCCGGACGCCGACATCCCCGTGCTGCAGATATCCCTGCCGACGCTCGACCCGCGGCGGCTCCACGAGATCGGCCGCAAGCTCGCGCCGCTGCGCGAGGAGGGCGTGCTGATCATCGGCAGCGGTTTCTTCACCCACAATCTGGCGGCGCTGCGGCAGCTCGGGGACGGTACGCCCGCCTGGTCGGCGGAGTTCGACGACTGGGGGCGGCAGGCCCTGGAGTCCCAGGACCTCGACGCCCTCTTCGACTTTGCGCACAAGGCGCCGGCCGGGCGGCTGGCCCATCCGCGCACCGAGCACTTCGCGCCACTGTTCGTGACCCTGGGGGCCGCGGACGCCCAGGGGCAGCTGGACAGCGGGCGAAGTGTGATCGACGGGTTCTGGATGGGGCTGGCGAAGCGGTCGGTGCAGTTCGGCTGAGAGCGGCCGGGGCGTAGGGGCCTATGGGCGCAGGGGTGTAGGGGGCGTGGGCGCAGGGGGTGGCCTGCCGTCAGTCGTCCTCGGCGATCAGGGACACGGCGTTCAGGGCCGCCGACAGGGCGCGGGTGTCGCCGTCCTCGGAGGCCGCCGCCACGTCCAGAGCGGTGTCCGCGAACTTGATCGCATGCTCGTTGCCGTTGGCGACCGCCCGCTCGAAGACCTCTTCGGGCGTGACCGAGGAAGCGTCCGGTGCAGGTCGCGGGGTGCCGGCGGCGTAGATGGCGGTGACCGCCGAGGTCGCCGCCCAGGCGACCGCGAAGGAGCTCGCCCACAGATCCCGCGGGAGCGCGGGCAGGGTGCGCAGCACCGCGTTCGGCGCGGTGGCGGCGTGCACCAGCATGATGCCGTTCCCGTGCCCGTAGTCGGCGTAGTTGAGGGTGGCGGCCCGGACGAGCGCCGTCAGGCCCGCGCGTACGGCCTCGGGGTCGTCGGGGACGTACAGCGACTCGGTGGTGCTCAACCACCCGGGGGTGTCGGCCAGTTGGGCGTAGCCGTTCACGGGTGTCACGCGCTGGTCGGCGATGCGGGGGAGAGCGGCCAGCGCCTCGGTGGGGGTGGCGCTGCCCGCGGGGTGCACGGCGGCGGGCAGCGGCAGATGACGGGCGGCCCAGTAGCCGAGGGCGTGCGCGAACTCCGCGAGGCGCGGGGCGTCTTCCCCCTCCGTCAGCAGGCTGCGTACGGCATGGCCTGAACGGATGACCGGATGGGTGGCGGCACCGGCGATGCCGGGCAGCAGACGCGGCCACCACTCGGCGAGAATCTCGCGCCAGGGACGCTCGGCGACCCGGTCGGTGAAGTACGCGGTCCAGTCGGTGACCCGGCTCGTATCTCCCAGCGCCTCCCGCCAGTTGGCGTCGGTGATACGGGCGCGGGCACTCGGTACGCCCTCCAGCTTGTTCTCGTACGTGTCGAGCCAGCGGTGGACGGTGTGGGCCTGGCCGTTGCGGACCAGGGCTTCGACGGCCATCGGGCCGTGGTTGCTCAGAAAGCCCTTGAACTCCGGGCCGGAGGTGTGCAGGCGTTGCAGGGCTTCGTCGAGTGTGCCGCTCGTCGTATCCATGGCCCGAGGCTAGGTCGGCGGGTACCGGGCGGGTAACGGGCTTCCGGCCTACACCGCTGGTCGTAAGGCCGGAGGCGATCGGTCCGCACGAGCGGGGCGGCGGTTGCCGTGATTCCGGATGGTTCCCATACCGGACAGAAGGTGTCGGGTATTGAGTGGAAGCTTCCGGCATGACGAGTGAGAAGACAGACGGCGAGGGCGGTGCGGCCGGCGGTGCGGGCAGCGGAGACGGTGTGGGCAAGGCGGTCGGCTGGGCGGCGGTCGAGGAGGCGGTGCCGGAGTTCGCCGAGCGGGTGCGGAACCGGTTCGGTGCGTATCGGCACCATGTCCTGGCCACGCTCCGCAAGGACGGTGCGCCGCGGCTCACGGGCCTGGAGGCGGACTTCCGCCACGGGGAGCTGTGGCTGGGCACGATGGTGGGCTCGCGCAAGGCGCTTGACCTGCGGCGCGACCCTCGCTTCTCGCTGCACGCCAATCCGGGGCCGGGCACCGACCTGGCCGGCGGTGACGTCCGGGTGTCCGGGCGGGCGGTCGAGGTGACCGACGCCGAGATGGTCGCGCGCTATGCGGCGGCGGTGCGGCCACCGGAGCCGTTCCATCTGTTCCGGGCGGAGCTGACGGAGGTGGTGCGTACATACGTCGAGGATCCGTGTCTGGTGCTGGAGAGCTGGGTGCCGGGCCGGCCGCTGCGCACCATCCGTCGGACGTCGGACGTCGGACGATGCGGCGCGGCAGGTGGAGTGAGGCGGTCCGGCGCCTTGGGGCTCAACCGACGTTGCGGGCCCGGGGGCGGCCGTCATCCGGTTCGAGGTGCCAGCTGATGATGCGGCGCGGGTGGATGCGGATCACGTCGTTGCTGAAGAACTCGGGGGCCATGGGAGGCGCGTCGAGGGTCAGCAGTTCGGCGTGGCCGCGGATCTCCACACCGCGGCCCCAGCCGGGCGCGATCGGGTCGTCGGCCGGCGCCATGTCGTCGATGAGCAGGGAGACTTCGGGACGGGCCTGGGCGTTGCGGTACTTCTGGCTGCGGCTCAGCGCGGGCCCGCCGATGTCGATGGTGTCGTCGTCGTTGAGCACGAAGCCGACCGGGCGCACCTGCGGGCCGCCGTCCGGCCCGGTGGTCGCGAGGCGGGCCAGCGGCCGGCCGGCGAGGTAGGCGCGCTCCTTGGGTGTGAGGGCGTTCGTGGCGGCGGTCGCGGACGCGGTCGAGGCGGCGGCCGAGGGCGCGGCGGCCAAGGACGCGGTCGTGGCGGCGGATGAGGACGCGGCGGATGAGGATGCGGCGCTTGTCATGCCGATGACGCTAGGACCTCAATTGCGGTTGAGGTCAAGGGGCGCGCCTCAGAGCCGCGCCTCAGAGCGTCGCCGCCTCAGTGCGTCGCCACGGGGAGGCGGTGGTGGTGGGTCCCGTGGGGGCGGTGTTCGCCGTGCGGTTCGCGGACGCGGTGGGTGCGGAAGACGTAGAGGGCCACGACGAACATGCAGGCGGCGAAGGTGAAGCCGAAGGCGGACGACTTGAGGATCGATTCCCCGCCGAGGCTGTAGACCCAGCCGATCGAGCAGCCGAAGAGCGTGCCGTAGGCGAGCGCCCGGGTCTCGGTGACCATGGACGACTGGAAGTGGGCCACCACGAGCCCCAACACCCCGGTGACCACGGCCGCGGCCAGCCCGTACAGCATGGCCGGGCCGCCCTTGGTGCCGTCGGTGTGGGTGCGGAAGATCGTGAAGCAGCCGAAGGCGAGCGCCGTGATGATCGGCAGCGACACTCTGGGCGGGATGCGCTTGGCCCTGGCGGCCATTCCGGCCATGCCCGAGGCCCGCTCCGGGGCGTGGGCGTTGGCCGTCGCACCGCGTTCGACGTCGACGGTGCCGTGTGAGCGGGCGGCCCTCGCACCGTGCCGCTGAGCGTGCTGGTCCATGACGGGCTCCTCTCGATTGCCCCGCTGCCCTCCAGTCCAGGCGACACCCGGGTGCCGTCCGCGTCAACTGGATCAGCGGGCAACGGAGTCGGAGCGGAGCGGGCGGCGTGGGCGGCGCGGGCGGGCTCAGCCCAGGTCCTTCTGGTACCAGGCCACGTCCCAGTAACGGCCGAACTTGCGGCCCACCTCCGTGTACGTACCGATGTGCCGGAAGCCGAAGCGGGTGTGCAGGCGGGTGGACGGCTCGTTCGGCTGGGTGATCCCGGCGTAGGCGCGATGCACGTCCTCGTCGGCCAGCGCCTCGAACAGGGCCTTGTAGAGCAGCGTGCCGACGCCCCGGCCGGCGGCGTGCGGCGCGCAGTAGACCGTGACCTCGACGGAAGGGGCGTAGGCGGCCTTCGGGCGGAACGCGCTGCTGGTCGCGTAACCGAGCAGTGTGCCGCCACCGGGCAACGCAGTGCCGTCACCAGGCAGCGCACCGCCCGGCAGGCCGGCTACCGGCCCCACCGCCGGCCCGTTGTGCGGTTTTTTCGCCTGATCTGTCGTCTCCTGGGCAACCAGAAGACGGTGCGGGCCGTCTTGGGGGTGGGAGAGCAGCCACGGGCGGCGCTCCTCGGGAGTGAAGGGCTCCATGTCGAATGTGATGCACGTCTCACGGATGTAGTGGTTGTAAAGATCCGTAAGGGCCGGGAGGTCCGCTTCGACGCCCGCCCTGACCTGCACTTCCCGGTGCTCTTGCAGCACATGACCTCCCTGGGTGGCCGTGCAGGGTACTGCATGATCAGAAAAATAGAGCTGCCGCGTGGGAATTCTGTCCGGATTCCAGCCGTTGTTTCCTTCGGACGGACCACGCGGTGAGCATCGGCACTCGGTGCACCGACCGGCCCGCCCACCGTCCCGCGACCGACTCATCGCAAAGGGAGCACACGCATGGCAACCCGTGCCGTCGCCCGTCGTCAGGAAAGCACCAGCGCTTCTGACGGGGCCAACAGTGTTCGCGCCGTAGGCGGGGAGATCGCCGACCGCGACCTGGTCGGCATGTACCTCGACGAGATCGCGCGAACACCCCTGCTCGACGCCGCCAAGGAGGTTGAGCTGTCCCAGACCATCGAGGCGGGTGTCTACGCCCAGCAGATCCTGGACGGCGAGGTCACCGACGGCAACGCCGCAGGTGCCGGCCGCGAGGAACTCGAGGCGCTGGCCGCGGAGGGCGCCAGGGCCAAGGATGTCTTCATCCGGTCCAACCTGCGCCTGGTCGTCGCGGTCGCCCGCCGCTACCCGCGCGCCGGGCTGCCGCTGCTGGATCTGATCCAGGAGGGCAACGCCGGTCTGGTGCGTGCCGTGGAGAAGTTCGACTACGCCAAGGGCTTCAAGTTCTCGACGTATGCGACGTGGTGGATCCGTCAGGCCATCACCCGCTCCATCGCCGACCAGTCGCGCACGATCCGGCTGCCCGTGCACCTCGTCGAGGAGCTTGGCCGGATCCGTCGTGTGCAGCGCGAGTTCAACCGCCAGAACGGCCGTGACCCGGAGCCGGAGGAGGTCGCCGGCGAGCTGGGCTCCACGCCCGCCCGCGTCATCGACGTACTTGACTGGGCGCGCGACCCGGTCAGCCTCAACATGTCGGTGGACGACGACGGCGACACCCAGTTCGGCGATCTGCTGGAGGACACCTCCGCGGCCTCGCCCGAGCAGTCCGTGCTCACGCTGCTGCGCAGCGAGGAGCTGGAGGATCTGATCGACCGCCTCGACCACCGCACCGCCTCGATCATCAAGGCCCGGTACGGCATCGAGGACGGCCGCGAGCGCACGCTGACCGAGGTCGGCAAGCAGCACGGCCTGACCCGCGAGCGGATCCGGCAGATCGAGAAGCACGCGCTGCTCGAACTGAAGCGGATGGCGCGTGACACGGGATTCGACGCGGCCGCGTAAGCCCCCCGTACCCGATAGGACGAGCCCCGGTGCCACTTCTGGCGTCGGGGCTCCTTTGTGTCCCGCGTGTCTTCTGCGTCCCGTGTGTCTTCGCGTCACGTGTGTCCTGTGCGTCCCAGGGCGGGGCGACCGACGCCCTCCCCTACCCGCCGATGTCCGTTTGAGTCTGACTGAAGCCCGAATCCGTTTACTTCTCGGAAATCCAGGCGTAGCATCGCAGTGAAACCACAGGTTCGGGCATGGAACGGACACAAACACTGATGTATGCACCGGAGCGCCAGCAGGAGATCCTGCGTCTTGCCCGTGAGGGCGGACGGGTCGATGTGCTCTCCCTCGCGGAGGAGTTCCAGGTCACCGCCGAGACCGTGCGGCGCGATCTGAAGGCCCTGGACCGGGCCGGCCTGGTGCGCAGGGTGCACGGCGGCGCCATCCCGGCCGGCCGGCTGGACTTCGAGCCGGACCTGGCCGAGCGGGACGCCGTCGCCGCCGACGAGAAGCAGCGCATCGCCCGGGCCGCGCTCGCCGAGCTCCCCGGAGGCGAGGACGGCGCCGGCAGGTCCGGCAGCGTGATCCTGGACGCCGGTACGACCGCCGCCCGGCTCGCCGCCGAGATCCCGCTGGAGGCCGAGCTCACGGTCGTCACACACGGCCTGCCGGTCGCGGCCCGGCTGGCCGACCACCCCGGCCTCACCCTCCACCTCGTAGGCGGCCGAATCCGGCGCCGTACGCGCGCCGCGGTCGACGACTGGGCGCTGCGCGCCTACCGCGAGATCAACGCCGATGTGCTGTTCCTCGCGACCAACGGCTTCTCCCTCGACGGCGGACTGACCACCCCCGACCTCGCGGAGGCCGCGGTCAAGCGGGCGCTGATCGCCGCCGCCCGCCGGGTCGTCCTCCTCGCCGACTCCGCCAAATTCGGGCAGCAGCACTTCGCCCGCTTCGGCGAGCTGTCGGACGTGGACCTGCTCATCACCGACACCGGCCTGAGCCCCGACGACGCCCTCGCCATCGAGCGCGCGGGCACGGAAGTGGTACGCGCATGATCCTCACCGTCACCCCCAACCCCAGCCTGGACCGTACGTACGAGATCCCGGCGCTGGACCGTGGAGCCGTGCTGCGGGCCACCGCCGACCGGATCGACCCCGGCGGCAAGGGCGTCAATGTCTCGCGGGCGGTCGCCGCCGCCGGACACATCACCCTCGCGGTGCTGCCGCTCGGCGGCCCCGCCGGCGCCGCCCTGGCCGGGCTGCTGGGCGCCGAGGGCATCGAGGTGGCGGGCGTGCCGGTGGCCGGCCAGACCCGCTCCAACATCTCGGTGGCCGAACCCGACGGCACGCTCACGAAGATCAACGCGACCGGCCCCGAGCTGACCGGCGACGAGTCGGAGGCGCTGCTGCGGAAGGTCGGCGAGCGTTCGGCGGGAGCCGACTGGATCGCCTGCTGCGGCAGCCTGCCGCGCGGGCTCGCACCCGAGTGGTACGCCGAACTGGTCGCCCGCGCCCATCGCGCCGGCGCCCGGATCGCCCTGGACACCTCCGGACCGTCGCTGACCGCGGCGCTGCGCGAAGGCCCGGACGTCGTCAAGCCGAACGCCGAGGAGCTGGCGCAGGCCGTCGGCCGCCCGCTCGCCACCGTGGGCGACGCGGTCAAGGCCGCCGAGGAGCTGCGGGCGTGGGGCGCCCGCGCCGTACTGGCCTCCCTGGGGGCGGACGGCCAGCTCCTGGTCGACGAGGACGGCACCCATTTCGGCAGCGCCCCGGTCACCGCCGTCCGCAGCAATGTCGGCGCGGGCGATGCCTCGCTGGCCGGTTTCCTCGCGGCGGGCGGTACCGGCGTGGCGGCGCTGGCCGCCGCGGTGGCGCACGGCGCGGCCGCCGTCCAGCTGCCCGGCAGTCTGATGCCGACGCCGGCCGATCTCGATATGGCGGCCGTGACGACGACGGACGAGGTGCCGCTCGACCGCGCGCTGACGGAGCCGGTGTCATGACTGCCCGCCGCACCGCTCCGCGCGTCCTCGGCCGCCCGCGAGGCATCGATCTTCTGCGACCTCCGGGTCCCCAGCCACCCCCCGTTCCGTCCCCACCGCCGTCCGGCGGTACCGCGCGCAAGGGAGCCCGCGATGAGTGAGCTGATCACCGCGGAACTGGTCGACCTCGACCTGTCCGCAGAAACGAAGGACGCCGCCGCACGCGCGCTGGCCGAGCGGATGGTCACCTCCGGTCGCGTCACCGACCTGGAGGGCTTCCTCGCGGATGTGGCCGCACGCGAGGCCCAGATGCCGACCGGTCTGGACGGCGGGATCGGCATTCCGCACTGCCGTAGCGCGCATGTCACCGAGCCGACGCTGGCCTTCGGACGCAGCGCCTCGGGTATCGACTTCGGTGCGCCGGACGGCCCGGCCGACCTGATCTTCCTGATCGCGGCCCCGGCGGGCGGCGACGCCGACCATCTGTCGATCCTCTCGACGCTCGCCCGCCATCTGATGGACGAGTCCTTCACCGGCGCGCTGCGGTCCGCCACCGAAGGGGAGGCCGCGGCGGCACTGATCCGCGGCGACGAGCCTGCGGCGGAGTCCGCCCCGTCGGCTGAAGCCGGGGCCGACGTGGAGACGGGCGCGGAGACGGGCGCGGAGACGGACGCGGAGGCGAAGGTGGGCGCCAACGCCGAAGCCGAAGCGGAGACCGCTCCCGCCCCCGCCCCCTTCCGTATCGTCGCCATCACCTCCTGCCCCACCGGTATCGCGCACACCTACATGGCCGCCGAGTCGCTGGAGAAGGCCGGACAGGCCGCCGGCGTCGAGGTGTTCGTCGAGACGCAGGGCTCGGCCGGGTTCAAGCGGCTCGACCCGCAGCTGGTCGCGGACGCGGACGGCGTGATCCTCGCGCATGACGTCGAGGTACGGGAGAAGGAACGGTTCGCCGGGAAGCCCACCGTCGACGTCGGGGTGAAGGCGGGCATCAACCGCCCCGCCGAACTCATCGCCGAGGTACGCGAGAAGGCCGAACGCGGCGAGGTGAGCGCCCCGGCGCGGGCCGGCATGCCCATGGACAGGGGCGCCGACGCCACCGACCGCTTCGCCACCCGTCTGCGCAAATGGTTGATGACCGGCGTCAGTTACATGGTGCCATTCGTCGCCGCGGGCGGCCTGCTGATCGCCCTCGCCTTCGCCATCGGCGGCTACACGATCAACAAGGCGCCGTCCGTCGCCGAACACTTCATCTGGACCGAGTCCACCAGCTGGGCGGCCCTGCTCTTCCAGATCGGCAGCGTGGCCTTCGGCTTCCTCGTCCCGGTCCTGGCCGGTTTCATCGCGTACGGCATGGCGGACCGGCCCGGCCTCGTCCCGGGCTTCGTCGGCGGTGCCCTCGCCCTCACCATCAACGCGGGCTTCCTCGGCGGCCTGATCGCCGGACTCATCGCGGGTGCGGTGGTGCTGGCGATCCAACGGGTAAGCATCCCACCGGTGTTGCGCGGCATCATGCCGGTGGTCGTCATACCGCTCATCTCGTCGGTGATCGTCGGTTTCCTGATGTTCCTCGTGGTCGGCAAGCCGATCGCCGCGTTGCAGAAGGGCCTGACCGACTGGCTGTCCGGTCTCTCCGGCGCCAACGCGATCATCCTGGGCGCGCTTCTCGGCCTGATGATGTGCTTCGACCTCGGCGGCCCGCTGAACAAGGTCGCGTACGCCTTCGCGGTCGGCGGTCTCGCCAACCCCAACGAGGGCAGTCTGAAGGTCATGGCCGCGGTGATGGCGGCCGGTATGGTCCCGCCGCTGGCGATGGCGCTGGCCACGACCGTCCGCGGCCGGCTCTTCACCAAGGCCGAGCGGGAGAACGGCAAGGCGGCCTGGGTGCTCGGTGCCTCGTTCATCACCGAGGGCGCGATTCCGTTCGCCGCCGCCGATCCGCTGCGCGTCATTCCCTCCGCGATGGCCGGCGGCGCGGTCACCGGCGCCCTGTCGATGGCCTTCGGCTGCACCCTCCGCGCCCCGCACGGCGGGATCTTCGTCGTCCCCCTGATCGGCCAGCCGTTGCTCTACCTGCTCGCCATCGCCGCGGGTACGGTCGTCAGCACGGCCCTGGTCATCCTCCTCAAGGGCCTGCGCAAGTCGCCGGCCACCGGGTCGGTGGACACATCGGCCCCCGAGGACACCGAGGTAACGGTCGCCGCCTGACCGCCACTCGCGGCCGCGAGGCGTTGTTACCCGCGTGTTAGTGGATCTTTAGCCGGTTCGGTGAGAGTCGAGGTCATCACGCCGAAGGGCACCACTCACCAGCTCGGGGGATTCCTGTGTCGCTCTCTGTCGCCACCCGCCGCCGCGGGCGTCGTCTCGCCGCCGCCTCGCTCATCGCCGCCGCGGCGCTCTCGCTGACCGCCTGCCAGAACGGGGACGACAAGGCGTCGGCCGCGCCCTCGGCCTCGTCGAGCAGCCAGGGCGCCTCGGACGGCGGCTCGGACGGCGGCTCGAAGGCGACCGGGGGTTCGTCCACCGGAGGCTCGTCCACCGGGGGTTCCGCGTCCGGCGGCTCCGCTTCCGGAGGTTCCGCTTCCGGGGGTTCCGCGTCCGGTGGTTCCTCCTCGGGTGCGTCCGCTACGGGTGGGCAGCAGGCGGGCGGCGGTTCCGGTGGCCAGGGCGGTGCGTCCACCGGCCGTAAGGGCGTCAGCGGCACCTGGGTCGGCACGCTGCAGTGGCTCACCGAGGACAAGCTCACGGTGGCCCCGAAGAGCGGCGCGGAGCAGGCGTTCTTCCTCGCCGACAGCACCAAGGTGCTTGGCGCGGCGGCGATCTGCGAGGCCCCCGACGGCCGGGTCCACGCGGACGGCTCCGGCTACGGCACCATCCCGTGCACCCTCGCCGACCTGCGCAAGGCGGCCAGGCTCGGCAGCGTCGAGGTCCGGGTCACGGTGGACGGCGGCGCGGCCACGAAGGTCGTCGAGCACTACCGCCAGTGAGGGGCCACCCGTACGGGCACCCGCGCACCCACCCGGCACCGCACTCACCTTGAGGTAAGTACGCACTAAAAAGTAGGTACTTGTCCGGTACCGGACTCCCGCCAAGACTGGTTCAGCGGCCGTCGGAGCATGTGACGGCCGCTGAACCAGTGGCAACGAGGCGGGAGTTCGGTTCGTGACGACGGCAGGGAAGAGTGTGGCGGTCCTCGGTCTGGGGAGCATGGGTACGGCGCTGGCGGCCGCGCTGCTCGCGGCCGGCCATCAGGTGACCGTGTGGAACAGGACGCCCGGCAAGGACGAGGGGCTGGTCGGGCGGGGTGCGCGGCGCGCCGGTTCCGTGGCCGAGGCGGTCACCGCCGGTGAGGTGGTCATCGTCTGCATCCTCGATTACGCCGATATCGGCCCCCTGTTGGAGGGGCAGGGCGTCGGGCGCGCGGCGCTGCAGGGGCGGGTGGTGGTCAATGTGACCAATGGGGCGCCCGAGGAGGCCCGAGCGATGGCGGAGCGGGTGACGGCGCTCGGCGCCGCCTATCTCGACGGCGGGATCATGGCCGTCCCCGAGATCATCGCGCGCCCCGAGGCGTTTGTGCTCTACAGCGGTTCGCGGGAGGCGTTCGAGGCGCATCGGGAGCTGCTGGACACGTTCGCCCGCAGCGTCTACCTGGGGGAGGACCCCGGGCTGGCGCCGCTGAACGACCTCGCGCTGCTGAGCGGCATGTACGGGATGTTCGGCGGCTTTGCACACGCGGCCGCGCTGGTGCGCTCGGCGGGCGGTCCGGTGGCGGAGTTCACCACGACGCTGCTGCTGCCGTGGCTGCGGGCGATGGCCGGCGGCCTGCCCGCGATGGCGGCGCAGATCGACTCCGGCGATTACGCGGTCACCGGCTCACCCCTCGCCATGCAGGTCTCGCACGACAGCATCGGGGAGGTGAGCCGCGCGCAGGGTGTCAGCGCCGAGCTCTTCGCGCCGCTGTTCGCGCTGATGCGGCGACGGGTGGCGGACGGCCATGGGAGCGAGGGGTTCGCGGGTGTGGTGGAGCTGGTGCATCCGCGCTGAACTGACGGAAGGTCAGATTTCCAGCCGGGCCGCGATGCCGTCGAGGACGCTGTCCAGGCCGGTTTCGAAGCGCCACTGCGGGTCGTCCTTGCGGGTGGCTTCGTGGATGTAGCGCCGGTAGGTCGGATAGCGGCCGGTGCTCAGCAGATAGCGCATCTGGGGGGCGAGGGCCAGCCGCAGGTCGTCGGTGCTGGTCCAGCCCTGCTCCTTCATCAGGAGGTACTGGGCGCATTCGGCGGACACCGCACCGTGGACATAGGAGTTGACGGTGCCGAGCACGGACATCATCGCGTCGATGTCGAGCCCCAGCCCGTCCAGGGCGGAGAGCGCGCGCTCGGCCACGGCCATCCGGTGGGGGGTGAGCGCGCGCAGCGCCTGCGGTGAGGAGATCTGGATGAGCCAGGGGTGGCTCAGCACGATCTCGCGGGTGCGCAGCGCGCCGGCGCGCATGACCTCGCGCCAGTCGTCGATGTCGTCGGGCAGCTTGAGGTCCGCGTAGACCGCGTCCGTCATCAGGTCGAGGAGGTCGCCCTTGCCGGAGACATAGCGGTAGGCGGCCATGGGGGCGACACCCAGTTCGGTGGCCAGGCGGCGCATGGTGACGGCGTCGATGCCGTCGGCGTCGGCGATCCGTACGGCGGCCGCGGCGATCTTCTGCGGCGTGAGGGCGGCGCGGGGGGCCGGCGCCGGGCGGTCCAGGCGCTCCCAGAGGGAGATCGCGGCCGGGGCCGCCGCGTCCGTGGCGGGGGTGGCCGGCTCCCGGTCCTTGCCGTCGGCGGCTTTCCTGCTGGCCATGGGGCGCCTCGATTCCTTCCCGGATCCTCCCGGAGCGTGGCGTACAACGTATCAGGAGTAGACGTTGTACACGCTCGTGTGTACGTTGTATCCCGCTCGATACGCCGTACACGAGGCGTGTCGTACACACATCTGGAGGGGGCGCAGTGAGGGTGGCGGGGGAACCGGCCGACCGGGCCGAAGGGGCTGTAGGAGCCCAGGGGGCCGACGAGGCGGCGGGAAGCGGAGCGCGGCGACGGCGGCCGCGGTCGCTGTACTTCGGGGTGTTCGGGCTGCTGCTGGGGATGTTCCTGGCGATGGTGGACGGCATGATCGTGGGGACCGCGCTGCCCACGATCGTCGGTGAGCTCGGGGGGCTGGAACAGCTGTCGTGGGTGGTGACGGCCTATCTGCTCACCACCGCCGTGGCGACACCGATCTGGGGGAAGCTGGGCGATCTCTACGGCCGCAAGGGCACCTTCATGGCGGCGATCGTGGTCTTTCTGGCCGGGTCGATGCTGTCCGGGCTGTCGCAGGACATGGGGCAGCTGATCGCCTTCCGGGCCCTGCAGGGGCTGGGTGCGGGCGGGTTGATGGTCGGCGCGCTGTCGATCATCGGGGTGCTGGTGCCGCCCCGGGAGAGCGGCCGGATGCAGTCGATGATCGGCGGCATGATGCCGGTCGCGTTCATCGGCGGGCCGCTGCTGGGCGGGTTCCTCACGGACCATCTGAGCTGGCGGTGGGCGTTCTATGTGAATGTGCCGCTCGGGGCGGTGGCGCTGGTGATCGTGGGGGTGGGGATCCGGCTGGCACGCACCGAGCGGAGCACGGCGCGGATCGACTACCTGGGCGCGGTGCTGCTGTCCGTCGCCATCCTGGCGCTGACCCTGCTGGCCAGTTGGGGCGGTGTTCGCTACGGGTGGGGATCGCCGCAGATTCTCGGGCTGGCGGCGGTGGGCGTGGTGGCGCTGGCCTGGTTCGTACGGGTCGAACGACGGGCCGCGGAGCCGGTCATCCCGCCCCGGCTGTTCCGCAGCCGCAACTTCACCGTGGCGCAGATCCTGAGCTTCCTGGTCGGCGCGGTGATGCTCGGCGCGACCAGCTATCTGCCGCAGTACATGCAGTTCGTGCGGTCCCTGTCGCCGACGGCCAGCGGTCTGCTGTTGCTGCCGCTGATGTTCGGGATGCTCGGCGTACAGCTCGGCACCGGCGCGCTGATCAGCCGCAACGGCCGCTACCGGATCTATCCGATCGTGGGCGGCGGGGTGCTGACCGCCGGCGTCCTGCTGCTGTTGCTGCTCGGTACGGACACCGCGACGGCCGTGGCCTCGGCGCTCACCGTCGTGGCGGGGATGGGCATCGGGTTCGTCATGCAGAGCACCATGATCATCACCATGAACAGCGCGGCGCCGCGTGACATGGGGGCCGCCAGCGGCACGGTCACGCTGCTGCGGACGCTCGGTGGCTCGCTCGGCGTCGCCCTGCTGGGCGCACTCTTCACCGCCCGGCTGCGCGGCGGACTCGCCGACCGGGTCGGGGAGTCCGCCGCGCGACGGCTGACGGCGGGGTCCGGGCAGCTGACGCCGCAGCTGCTGGACGAGCTGGCCGGGCCGGTGCGGGGCGCCTACCGGGCGGCGGTCACCAGCGGGCTGCACGGCGTCCTCATCGGCGCCGCGGTGCTGGCCGTACTCGGCTTCGCGGTGGCGTGGTGCGTACGGGAGGAGCCGCTGCGGAGTGCGGAGGAGCCGGCGGGCTGACGGGCCGGCGGGCCGGTGGGCCGCTCGGGCACGCCGAAGACGAAAGGCGGTGGCCGGCCCCTCTCGGGGACCGGCCACCGCCTTTGCGCGTCAGCCGCGGGCGTCGTCCGTCAGGCCGCGCTGCCCGCCTGCCACTCGGACCAGGACAGGTTCCAGCCGTTGAGGCCGTTGTCCGGCTTGATGGTCTGGTCGTCCGAGTTCTTCACGATGACGACATCGCCGATCAGCGACTCGTTGAAGAACCACTTGCCCGGGGTGTCGCCACCGCCGCCCTTCTGGTCCCGCAGGCCGACGCAGCCGTGGCTGGTGCCGGAGTTGCCGAAGATGGACGTGGGGCCCCAGTAGTTGCCGTGGATGAAGGTGCCGGAGGCCGACAGTCGCATGGCGTGCGGGACATCAGGGATGTCGTACTCGCCCTTGCCGTCCTTGTTCTTGAAGCCGACCGTCGAGCCGTCCATCCGGGTCTGCTCGAACTTCTCCGAGATCACCATCTGGCCGTTGTAGGTGGGGTTCTGGGGGCTGCCGCCGGAGATCGGGATGGACTTGTAGGTCTTGCCGTCCCGCTTGACCGTCATGGTCTGGGTGTTCATGTCGACCGTGGAGACCTGCGAGCGCCCGATCGTGAAGGTCACCGTCTTGGACTGCACACCGGTGATGCCCTGACCGCCCTTCACCCCGTCCAGGTCGATCTTCATGGTGACCTTGGAGCCGGCCTTCCAGTAGTCCTGAGGACGGAAGTCCAGGCGCTGGGCGCCGAACCAGTGGCCGACGACATGCTGGCCGCTGCTGGAGGTCACCGTGATGTGGGACTGGACGTCCTTCTTGTTGGTGATCACCTTGTCGAAGTTGAAGGACACCGGCATGCCGACGCCGACGGTCTTGCCGTTGTCGGGGGTGTAGCTGCCGATGAAGCTGTTGGCCGAGGAGACCGTTGTGAAGGTGGCGTTCTCGGTGGCGGACCGGCCCTTGGCGTCCTTGGCCTTCGCCACGATCCGGTACTTGGTGCCGCGCTCCAGCTGGACGCCCGGCTTCCAGGACGTGCCGTCGGCCGATATGGCACCGGCGACGTCCTTGCCGGAGTCGGCGTCGGTGAGCTTCACCTCGGTCAACTTGCCGCCGGTGACCTTCACACCGGTGTCGTTGATGCTGGCGTTGGTGGAGCCGTCCTCCGACGAGACCTTGATCTTGACGTCGGAGGCGTTCTTGGCTGCCGCGGCGTCCGCGCCGGCCTGGCCGTTCTTGCCGTCATCGTTGCCGCCGGCCGAGGCGTCCCCGCCACAGGCGGACAGGGTCAGCGCACCCGCTGCGAACAGGGCCGTCACGGCAAGCGTGCGGCGCATCCGCCGGTTACGGCGCGGAGCACCGGACGCCGGCTGCTCGACTGACGGGAGCAGCTGGTGCGGGGTGCGGGACCGAGCGGGCGCGGGGGTGTCCGGCGTTGTCACGAGCTGCTCCATCACAGGGGGTTGTGGTTCCGTGCTGGTAAACAGCACGAGCGGGCGGATTTGGTTGCGGGTACGGCCACCTTGTGACGAAGGTCACATCTGCGGCGGTAGGGAGCGGTCGGCCGGTCCCGACAGCCAGGTTCGCAGTGCCGTGCCGTGTTCGTCCAGGCGGGGTGGGGCGGTGGGTTGGGCCACCGGCGTCCCCGAGAGGCGGAGCGGGCTGGTGACTTGGGGGATCCGCCCTTCCCCGACGGGGGTGACCGGGTCGAGTCCGAGGCTCCTGGCCAACTCCAGCGCCTCGGAGAGGGTGTTGACCGGGCCGCAGGGAACCGATGCCGCGGTCAGTCGCCCGGCCCAGTTTCGCGGGGTGTCGGCGGCCAGCAGGTCTTCCAGTGATTTGATGAGATCTGTGCGGTTTTGTACCCGATCCTGATTGCGGGCGAACCGGGCATCGTCGGCAAGTTCCGGCGCGCCCAGCGCCTGCGCCAGCGCCCGGAATTGGCGGTCGTTGCCCACGGCCACCGCGAGCGGCTGCCCGTCCCGGCAGGCCAGCGTCTCGTACGGGGCGATGCTCGGATGGCGATTGCCCATCGGGTCCGGATCGCGGCCGGTGGCCAGCTGGCCGGACGCCTGATTGACCAGCGAGCCCAGCAGGGACGAGAGCAGATTCACCTCCACCAGCTGGCCCTGGCCGGTGCGGTCGCGGTGGCGCAGCGCGGCGAGGATGCCGGTGGTGGCGTCCTTCGCGGTCAGTACGTCCACCAGCGCGACGCCCGCCTTCAGGGGCGTACCGCCGGGCTCGCCGGTGATGCTCATCAGCCCTCCGACGGCCTGTACGACGAAGTCGTAGCCGGGCAGCCGGGCGCCGGCGCCGGAGCCGAAACCGGTGATGGTGCAGTGCACCAGGCCCGGGTTGGCGGCGCGGGTCGCGGTGTGGTCCAGGCCGTACTTGGCGAGCGAGCCGGGGCGGAAGTTCTCGATCAGTACGTCGGCCCGGCGGGCCAACTCGCGGGCCGCGGTCGCATCGTCCGGATCGCCGAGATCCAGGGCCAGGCCGCGCTTGGAGCGGTTCGCGGCGTCGAAGTACGCGGCGGTGCCGTCCTGGGCGAACGGCGGCCCCCAGGCGCGGGTGTCGTCCCCGGTGCCCGGCCGTTCCACCTTGATCACCTCGGCGCCGAGGTCGGCGAGCGTCGCGGCGGCCAGCGGCCCGGCCAGTACCCGGCTGAAGTCCGCGACGAGGATGCCGTCCAGGGCGCGGGCGGGTGGCTCGGCGAGGGTGTCGGCGTCGGCGGGCGGTCGGGGCTGCGGCCGGGGCGGCTGCGGCACGTGGGTACTCCTCACGTCGCGGACGATGTGCCGTCATCGTCAAGGACGATCTTCGCCCGGGGAAGCCTCCGGGGTGTCCAACGGGGCGGGGCGAATCCTGTCGGGGCGGCCTCTTGGGCGGCTTCGCGGGCGGTCTTTCGGGCGGCTTCGTGCATGGGGCGCGGGGCGGGGGGTGGATGACCGCTCTGCGGTGTTGTGCCGGGAATGCGACGAAATGTCATAGGAGATGCGTCACTTTGGGGCTTAAGTCCCAAGATCCCCCTGTCGGAAGCCCTGAGGTGTGGTGTCTACTGGCTCCAGCCCGCGCCTCATCCGTCCTGGAGGACCGCATGCTCCTCTCCGCTTCGATTCTGCAGCAGATCGGCTTCGCCCTGCTTTTCGCGCTGGGCGTGCTCTGGGCCGTCGGCATGATCAGACTGCTGCGCCGGGGGCGGTACGAGGCGGCGATGCGGCGGGATCGGCGGGAGATGCGTGCACGATACGCGCCCCGTGGGCCGCAGGGTTCGTCCGGGCGGCCCCTGTCGGGACCGGAGCTGCCCGGACACGGGCCGGCGGTGCCGCCGGAGCTGCTCGGCTCGGTGCCCCGGCAGACCGGGCCGGCCGGGCCGCCGTCGGAGTGCGTGGAGCTGAGCGCCGCCGAGCGGGAGACGTTCGAGGAGCTCGTACGGCAGCTGACCAGCCGGAGTTGATATCGGCCGGCCGGTTCCGGCTGATCAGCTGACCAGCCGGAGTCGATAGCGGCGTGGCCGGTCGACCAGCCGGAGTTGATACCGGTGTGGCCGGTGATCAGCGGACCAGGCTCAGTCTCAGCAGGGCCAGTGCGGCCAGCATCTGCACCGATACCGACGTCAAGGACTTCAAGGTCGACAGGTGGTGCTGGCCACGTATGAGCAGCACCGCCAGTACGTAACCGAAGCCCCAGGTGGTCCAGGTCGCGGCCTGCACGAACGTGGCGTCGGTCGGCAGCCAGGCCGCTATCCCCAGCCGCGGCAGATCCGTCACCCAAAAGAGCACGATGAACAGGCTCGCGGTCGGCGCGAAGCGGCCGCTGCCGCCGAGGGTGCGGGCGATGGCATGGGTGACCGCGCCCAGGGCGAGGCTGGCGGCCAGCACTCCCGCCTCGGCCAGCCCGGCCAGTTGCAGCGCCGCCGAGCGGTCGGCCGCCCACTGGCCGCGGAACGCGTCCGCCGACAGCACCCCGATACCGCCGCCGATCAACGACAGCAGCACCGCCGCGCTCCACGCACTGCGGTCCCGTGCCTCGTCCAGGACTTCCACCGGCCGGTACCAGAGCCCGAATATCAGCCGGTGCCACCACAGGCGACGGCGTGGGGCGGGCTTGCGGGGGGCCGGCTGGACGAGCGTGGGGGGTGGAGGTTGCGGAGGCCGGGAGGGGGGCGGTGCGGACATACCGCCGTTTCTACCACCGGCCAATTCGGGACGATGCGGGGGCGTCGAGCGGGGCCACGGTCGGTGCGGATGAGACGCTCTGCAGGTGACGTTGCAGACACCCGAGCACGGTGAGGCGCACGGCGGCGGGCTCGGCACCCGGCTCAACTGGCTGCGGGCGGCGGTCCTCGGTGCCAACGACGGGATCGTCTCCACCGCCGGGCTCGTCGTCGGTGTCGCCGGAGCGACTGACAGCCGAGGCGCGTTGTTGACGGCGGGGCTGGCCGGGCTGCTGGCGGGGTCGATGTCGATGGCGGCCGGCGAGTATGTGTCGGTCTCCACCCAGCGGGACTCGGAGAAGGCCGCACTCGCGCAGGAGAAGCGCGAGCTGGCGACGGAGCCGCAGGCCGAACTCATCGAGTTGACCGAGTTGTTGGTGGACAAGGGGCTGAACGAGCGGCTGGCGGGGGAGGTCGCGGAGCAGCTCACCGCGCATGATGCGTTGCGTGCCCATGCGGAGGTCGAGTTGGGCATCGATCCCGATGAGCTCACCAATCCCTGGCATGCGGCGGGGGCGAGCTTTCTGGCGTTCACGGCGGGGGCGTTGTTGCCGTTGCTGGCGATTGTGCTGCCGCCTGCCGCGCATCGGTTGTGGATCACGGTGGTTGCGGTGTTGGTTGCGTTGGCGGTGTGTGGGTGGAGCAGTGCGCGGTTGGGGGCTGCGCCGGTGGGGCGGGCGGTGGTGCGGAATGCTGGGGGTGGGGCGGTGGCTATGGCGGTGACGTATGGGGCGGGGGTGGTGTTGGGGGCTGCGGGGGTTTGACGGCTGGCTTGGCTGTCGCCGTCGGCTTGGGCCGGGTGCGCTGTCGCTTGGTGGGTGGGTGGGCCGGAGGGGACACCCGGTACCCCTCCCCCAGCCTTCGGCCGGGAGGTGCCCCCACGGCGCGGGCGTCTCGGCTCCATAGGATTGATTACCCCGGCGTTTGCTCCAGGTCCTGCGGGCGGGACACCGGGCATCCCCTCCGGCCTCCGTGCATCGGCGTCCGTCCCGCCGTACCGATTGCCCTTACGGCCGGAGCTGTCGCTGAGGTCAGCCGTTCCCGTACAGGTCCCGGTACGAAGGAAACACGCCCCCCGGGCCGTCCACCGTCTCTGCCGACAGGGCCGCCCGGACGATGGCGCGGGTGAGGACGTCTGCGCCGGCGGTGAGGATTTCGTTGAGGGCGCCGGCCTCTGCGTGTACGCCGAATGCCGGGTCGATGGTGGCCGCTTCGGGGGTGAGGGGGCGGGTGGCGGTGGACAGGGCGAAGACCGTGTCGCCGTCGGACAGGAGATGTACGGGGCGGACGGCGCGGGCCAGGCCGTCGTGGGCGGTGCCGGCGAGTTTGTGGGCCTGGGCGCGGGTGAGGGTGGCGTCGGTGGCGACCACGGCGAGGGTGGTGTTGAGGGGTGGGCGGATGGCCGCGGCCGAACGGGACTCGGATATCCGCTGGGCCTCGGCCAGGCGGCGTAGGGCGGAGGTGTGTGCCTCGGGGGAGGGGAGGGCGGTGTGGCCGTCGGTGAGGCGGCCGTAGAGGGCGCCGGTGCGGGGGTCGGTGAGGGAGCCCGCCGCGTTGACGGCGGCGAGTGCGGCGACGGTGGTGCCCGAGGGGAGGACCGTGCTTGCCGTGCCGATGCCGCCCTTGAGGCCGCCGGCCACGGCGCCGGTGCCGGCGCCGGTGTTGCCCTGGGCGACGGGGGCGCCGGGCCCGGTGGCCGCCGCGGCCTCGGCGGCGGCGCGGCCCAGTGCGGCGTCGGGGCGGGCCCGCCAGTCGCCGCCGCGGCCCAGGTCGAAGAGGGCCGCGGCGGGTACGACCGGTACGACCTGGGAGGGGTCGGGGCCGACGCGGAAGCCGCGCGCGTGGTCCTCCAGCCAGCGGGCGACACCGGACGCGGCGTCAAGACCGAAGGCGCTACCGCCGGTCAGCACGATCGCCTCGATGCGCTGGACGAGGTTGCGTGGGTCGAGCGCGTCGGTCTCCCGGGTGCCGGGACCGCCCCCGCGTACGTCGACGGCCGCGACGGCGCCGCCCTCGGGGGCGAGGACGACGGTGGTGCCGGTCAGATGGCCGTCGCCGATGCGTTGGGCGTGGCCGACCCGGAGGCCGCGGACGTCGGTCAGTGCGTCCCGCGGCCCCGGGGTCGGCGCGCCGGGTCGGTCAGTAATCGGCCGGTCCCATCACGATGACCGGGTGCAGGTCCGGATCGAGGGTGCGCAGCAGCTGCCGCATCACCTTGGGCTTGAGGCTCACACAGCCCTGAGTGGGGCCGTCGTGGTCGACATGCAGCCAGACGCCGCCGCCCTTGGCGTCGCCCCAGGGGCGCTGCGGGTCCAGGGGGGAGGTGCCCGGCTCCCGGTTGTAGTTGATGGCGATGACGTAGTCGAAGGCGCCGGCCAGCGGCTCGCCCTCCACGCCGGTGCCGTCGGCGACAAAGCTGCTGTTGTGGTCGTAGGGCAGCTTGGTGCCGTCGGGGGCGGGCAGCCGGCCGCCGGCGTCGGTGAGCGTGTAGACGCCGATGGGCGAGCGCAGGTCGCCGTAGCGGTGGTCATCGGTCCAGCCGTGCGCGGCGTTGTGCGCGGACCAGGTGGGACCCGGCTCCCAGTCGTCCGAACTCTCCTCGCGGGTGTAGAGGACGACCTGGGACTGGAAGGAGTCCATGTCCTTGCCGGTGACGACCAGTACCTGTCGGGAGTTGGCCGGTATGCGCTTCCGGGCGGCGTCGCTGAGGCCTGGGATCGGGCGGCCGGCAGCGATGTTCCGTGCGGCGTTCGGGGCGGATTTCGGCGCGGCAGCGGGAGTGCGTGGCGTGTCCGGGCCGGAAGCCGTCGAGGACGTGGTGCTCTTGGCGTCGGTCCGGCCGTCATGATCGTCGCCCGATGCCGGCCATGCCCACAGGGCGGTGCCGATCAGCGTGGAGAGGGCGAGACCGCTCACGGCCTTGCTGCGCCGGGACAGTCTCGTCCGCGCGCGGGACTGAGCGTGGCGGGCCATGTCTGGCGTCTCCTCAGGTGCGGACGGTGGTCGGCCCCAGGGCTTCCGGGGAGGAAAACCCCTGTCATAAAAAGGGCAATCTGCACCCTACCGCGTCTACGTCGGCACGCCTCCGCTGGCTGTGGTGAACAGAGGGGAACAAGAGGGCGAAGGAACGAGAAGTAAGGGCCATTGGTGGCTAATTGACGGGTAATGGGGTGGCGCGGGGGTGGGGCTGTGCTGGTGAAGAAGGGGCCCGGGTGGGGGAGCAAGATGGCCGGATCTGATGCGGGATCAGGGTGACGGACGGTCGGGTACGGCCGTTCGGCACGCTTATGGGGGACGGGGGGAGGGCGTTCGTCGAGACGGGTGACGGAGGGGCCGGTTACTCCGCCAGTGCGGTGCCCTGCCGGCTGGTGAGGGTGACCCCGACCGCGACCGTGGCGGACGCCACCAGGCCGGCCGCCAGGACCGCGCCGCGTCCGGCGAAGGTGCACGCCAGGACCAGCAGCGAGGACACCGGCAGCACCAGCTGCTGGGCCAGGCCGCGCTTCTGGTGCCGGGAGTGGATCAGCCAGACCGTGAGCATGAACAGGGCGGCCGGCACCGTGACACACGCGGACGCGCCGAGCGTCGACAGATGGGACCTGCCGACCGACGCCTCCACCGCGACCTCGATGCCCGCGCCGACCGCGGCCGCCGAGCCGAACACGAGGTAGTGGCCGTAGCCCCACAGGAACGCCTGCCTGTTCGAGCGCAGGTGGAGGTGGATGGGTACCGCGAAATAGATCCAGTACGCGGCGAAGACCAGCAGCAGCCCGCCGCCCGCGATCGGCAGCAGACTGCCCAGCGCGTCGTTCTCGTCCAGCGCCGACTGCACCGCCACGGTGGCCGCCGCGATCGTCTCGCCCAGCACGATGATGGTGAACAGGCCGTAGCGCTCGGCGATGTGATGCGGATGCCAGCTCGTCTGCCGCTGCCGTTCGGCCAGTGCGGGCACCGCCAGCTCCAGCAGGGCCACGACCACGAACACCCAGCGCACATCCCTCTCGGGCAGAAGCAGCAGGCCCAGCCAGCCGACCTGGCACACCGTCACCCCCAGGGCGTAGCGCAGCGCGGTGCGCCGTTCGGCGCCCCAGCTGCCGAGTGCGGCCCGCAGCCACTGGGTGACCATCGCCAGCCGCATCACCAGATAGCCGAGCCAGATGACGGTGAAGTCGTTGTGCTCGAAGGCGCGCGGCACGCCGGCGGCCAGGATCAGCACCCCCGCCATCTGGACGAGCGTCACCACGCGATAGAGCGGGTCATCGGTGTCGTACGCCGAGGCGAACCAGCTGAAGTTCATCCAGGCCCACCAGATGGCGAAGAACAGCATCAGATAGCCGGAGATGCCGTGCCCCGGGTGGCCCTCGGTCAGCGCATGCGCCAGTTGGCGGCCGGCCTGCGCGATCGCCACGACGAAGCACAGGTCGAAGAAGAGCTCCAGCGGGGTGGCGGCGCGGTGCTCCTCGTCGCGGCGGCGCGCTCGCATGAGGACCGGCACCTCAGCTCCTCTCGTCGGCCGGTGAGGCCGTCATCAGTAGAGCGCGGGCGGGCGATGCCGCCAACGAGGGGAGCGGGGTGCGGCGTGTCGTGTCGTGCCGTGAAGGTGTCGGGGCTTATTCGGCGACCGCTTCCACGATCGACGGGAAGGCGGATGTCGACAGCACCCGGGTCAGCCGGAATCCGCCCGCCGACAGCAGCGTCGCGAACTCCTCCGCGGTCCGCTCCTGCCCGTCGACCACCGCCATCATCGCAACATCCATGGTCTTGCCGAAGTGCGGGGCGTTGCCCTGCGGCAGTACGCAGTCGATGACCAGCAGCCGGCTGCCGGTCGCCATCGCCCGGTGACAGGTGCGCAGAATGCGCCGGCACGCCTCGTCCGGCCAGTCGTGCAGGACGTGCTTGAGGACGTAGACATCACCGCCCTCCGGTACGGACACGAAGAAGTCGCCCTCCTGGGTGCGCCAGCGGCCCTTCAACTCGTCGCCGTCCAGGAGGTGGTGGGTCAGCGGCGGCGCCTGGTCGAAGAGCACACCGGTCAGCTGGGGGTGGCGGCGCAGCGTGGCGCGCAGCAGTCCGCCGCGGCCGCCGCCGATGTCCACGACCGTGCCGGTCTCGGGGAAGGGGTACGCGGCGGCCACGGCATCGTCCACCGGGGAGGACAGCGAGGACATCCCGTCGTCCAGGAGCTGGCGGGCGACCGGATCCGACTGCAGATGTTCGAAGAGGGGCGCCCCGAAGAGCCGCTCGAAGGACGCGCCGCCGTGCCGTACCGACTCCGGCAGCCCGGCCGAGGTCCGCAGGAACAGCTCGTCCGTCATCATCATGACGGCGGTGTGCAGCGAGTCGGGCGCGTCGGTGCGCAGCGGTCTGGCGGCCGGTGTCAGCTGGTAGGCGCCCGCGGCGTCCTCACGGAAGATGCCACGGGTGGCGAGGTAGCGCAGCACGCGGCGCAGGTGCGGGGCGTGGGTGTCGGTGGCGGCGGCCAGCTGCTCGACGGTGCGTGGGCCCTCGGAGAGACGGTCGGCGATGCGGTAGTGGGCGGCGGTGCGTAGGGCGGCGGAGAAGAGATGGCCCATGGCCTGGTCCATCAGGTGCGTGGTGATGTCGTGCGGTTCGCCGGTCGGTCGGTGGGATGAAGCGGCCAACGTCAGCCTCCGGTCGTCGGCTCGGGCCTGCTGGTCCCGGTCGCAGGCTGGGTGATCCACGGTTGCAGCCGGGGGCTTCGGTGTCACGGAAAGCGGGGTGGCCAACCGCTAAGTCCGGCCAGCAGGACGGGGCGCCCGGGGCGGGCCGCCGCTCGATGCCGGGCGGCGGTTCATGGTCGAATGCGCGTATGAGCGACCGTGACAAGACCGGCTCGACCGATCACGCCGCAAAGCCCGCGCCCGCCGCCGTCCTGGCCCCGCTCGACGACCGCCTCGCCGACCTCGTGGCCCTCTACGAAGACCTGCACCGGCACCCCGAACTCGGCTTCCAGGAGACCCGCACCGCCGCCGAGGCCGCCCGCCGGCTGACCGGCTGCGGCTACGACGTCACCACCGGCATCGCCGAAACCGGCGTGGTCGGCGTACTGCGCAACGGCCCGGGCCCGGTGGTCCTGCTGCGCGCCGACATGGACGCGCTGCCCGTCACCGAGAACTCCGGCCTGGACCACGCCTCCACGGTCCCCGGCCGGATGCACGCCTGCGGGCACGACGTCCACGTCACCTGTCTGCTTGGTGCCGCCGATCTGCTCGCGGCGGGCCGCGCGCACTGGTCCGGCACCCTGATCGTGCTCTTCCAGCCCGCCGAGGAGGTCGGCAGCGGCGCCCGCGCCATGCTCGACGCCGGCCTCTACAGCAAGGGCCTGGTCCCCACCCCCGATGTGGTGCTGGCCCAGCATGTCGCCCCGTTCGGCGCCGGGCTGATCGCGTACTGCCCCGGCGCCTGTATGGCCGCCGCCGACAGCCTGGAGATCACCTTCCACGGCAGTGGCGGCCACGGCTCGCGGCCCGAGACCACCATCGATCCGATCCTGATGGCGGCGTCGTTCGTGCAGCGGGTGCAGTCCGTGGTGGCGCGCGAGGTCGCGGCCAAGGACCGGGTGGTGGTCACCGTCGGCTCCTTCCACGCCGGGGACACCGCCAATGTCATCCCCGACCGGGCCGTCGTACGGCTGAGCGTCCGCACCTTCGACGAGGCGGTACGCACCGCCGTGCTGGCCGCCATCGACCGCATCGCGCGCGCCGAGGCCGCCGCCTCCGGCGCGGACCGCGCACCCGGGACCGAGGTCCTGGACTCCTTCCCGGTCACCGTCAACGACTCCACGACCCTGCGGGAGGTCAATGAGCAGTTCACCGAACTCTTCGGTGCGCAGCGGCTGTTCGCCTACGAACCGGCGACCGGCAGCGAGGACGCCGGACTGCTGGCGACCGCCGCCGGGGCGCCGCTCTACTACTGGTGGCTGGGCGGCTGGGACCCGGAGGAGTTCCAGGCGGCGCTGGCGGCCGGGCGACTGGCGCAGGACATCCCCTCCAACCACTCGCCGCGCTTCGTCCCCGTGGTCCGCCCGACCCTCACCATGGGCGTCGAGGCGCTGACCGCCGCGGCCCTGAACCGGCTGGCACCGCCGGCGAAGGGTGCCGGACAGGCCCCTCGGGACGGGTCGGCGGCCGTCGTTTGACCTTGTCCTTGGGGGAAGCCCCAGCATCGGTCGGGCCGGGCGAGGCGCCCGGTACGAGGAGGACGGACGGGTGGACAACGGACGGGCGGACAACGGACGGGCGGACAACGGCGTGGGTGCGGTGCGATACGGGAACGGTGAGCTGCTGACCATCGGGGCGTTCGCACGTGCCTCGCGGCTCTCGCCGAAGGCGCTGCGCCTGTACGACGAGCTCGGCCTGCTGACCCCGGCCCGCGTCGACCCGCACAGCGGCTACCGGCACTACGCCCCGGCCCAGCTGGAGCGGGCCCGGCTGGTCGCCTGGCTGCGCCGGCTCGGCATGCCGCTGGCCCGCATCCGCGAGGTGTGCGAGCTGGCGCCGGGCGCGGCGGCCGGGGCGGTCGCCGCGTACTGGGCGCAGGTCGAGGCCGACACCGCCGCCCGCCGGGACCTGGCCGCCTTCCTCGTCGACCAGCTGTCCAGGAAGGACACCGTCATGACCGAACCGCGAACCCCTTTGACGATGCGCTACGCCGCCGGGACCGACCGGGGCCTGGTCCGCCCGGCCAACCAGGACGCCGCCTACGCCGGACCGCGGCTGCTGGCCGTGGCCGACGGCTACGGCCCCAGCGGTGGCCCGGCCGCCACCGCCGCGATCGAGGCGCTGACGGAACTGGAGGAACGGGACCTGACCTCGGCGGATCTGCTGGCCGCCCTGGAGCAGGCGGCCCGGCAGGCGCACCGCGCCGCCCCCTCGGCGGACGAACCGACCGGCAGCACGCTCACCGCGCTCCTCCGCTCCGGCGCCCAGCTCGCGCTGCTGCACATCGGGGACTCGCGCGCCTATGTCCTGCGCGACTCCGGTCTCTTCCGGATCACCCACGACCACAGCGTCGTCCAGTCGCTGATCGACGAGGGCCGCCTCACACCCGAGGAGGCACCGTCCCACCCGCAGCGCGCCCTGCTGCTGCGGTCCCTCGACGCGGACACCGACTTCACCCCCGATCTCCAGCTGCTGGAGGCCCGGCCGGGCGAGCGCTATCTGCTGTGCACCGACGGACTGCCCTGGGTGGTCCCGACCGAGACCATTCAGGACGTCCTGGCCGCCGCCGACGGCCCCGAGCAGGCGGTGACGGAGCTGATCGCGCTCGCCAGGGAGGCGGGGGCTCCGGACAATGTGGGGTGTGTGGTGGCGGAGATGGTGGCTGTGACGACGGCGTAGGGCCGATCCGTCACGTCGGGTGCGCCGGGTCCGTTACGTCGGCCCGTTACGTCGGTTCCGCCGGTGCCCTGTGCGCCGGTCCCGTCGGTCCCGGCGCACCTTTACGCCAGTCCCTTGAGCATCCCCTTGAAGTAGAGCTGCGGGAGGCCGTAGCGCTTGAGGAACCACATGTCGGTGCGCTCGCGGGTGGTGTCGATGAAGGGGATCGAGGGGGTGGGCCGCAGGTCGTAGTCGAACTCGGCGAGCAGCATCTTGTGCCGGGCGGTGACCAGGGGGCAGGAGGTGTAGCCGTCGTAGCGGGCGGTGGCGGGGCGGCCGCGCAGTCCGGCGAGGAGGTTGGTGACGACGACCGGGGCCTGCTTGCGGATCGCCGCGCCGGTTTTGGAGGTGGGGAGGTTGGCGACATCGCCTAGCACGAACACCTCGGGGAAGTCCGGGTGTTGGAGGGTTTCCCGGTCGGTCTTGACGTACCCGTAGGGGGAGTCGGGGTCGGCGAGCGGGCCCTCGGCGAGCCACTCGGGGGCGCGCTGCGGGGGTACGGCGTGCAGCAGGTCGTAGCGGATGGTCTCGGCGGTACCGGTGGCGTGATCGGTGATCACCGCCTCGCGCGCGTCGCCGTCCAGCTGGGTCATCTCGGAGCGCAGCCGCACCTCGATGCCGTACCGCCGGGCCGTCTCCGTCAGCGCTCGGGAGAAGACCGGCACCTTGAACATCGCGGGCTCGGGGAGCACGAGGATGGTGCGGATCGCGCCCAGTACGCCGCGCTTGCGCCAGTGGTCGGCCGCCAGGTACGCGATCTTCTGCGGGGCGCCGCCGCACTTCACCGGACCGGACGGCATGGTGAACACGGCCGTGCCGCTGCGCATCCGGCGGATCAACTCCCAGGTGAGCGGGGCGAGATCGGGCCGGTAGTTGCTGCTCACACCGCCGTGGCCGACGGCGCCGGCCAGGCCGGGCACGCCGTCCCAGTCGAGTTGAAGTCCGGGGGCGAGGACCAGCCTCCCGTAGGAGAGGACCCGGCCGGAGGCGGTGGTGACCGTACGGGCGGCCGGATCGACGGCGGTGGCGCGCTCGCGCAGCCAGCGCACGCCGGGCGGTATGACGTCGGCCTCGGTGCGCAGGGCGGCGCGCAGCGGGGCCTGGCCGCCGCCGACCAGCGTCCACAACGGCTGGTACCAGTGCGTTTCGGAGGGCTCCAGCAGCGCGATGTCCCGGACGCCGGCACGGCGTAACCGGGCGGCCACGGTGATGCCCGCGGTGCCGCCGCCGACGATGAGGACCTGATGGTGGGACGGGGTGGCGCTTGCGGGGGTCATGGGCTTCCTCCTGATAGGTAGGCGGTGGGGAGTTGTGGTGGCTTACGGGCTACGGGGCCACGGTTACGGGGACCAGAGGTGCGGGAGGGCGGCGGCCGCCATGGTGACCGCGAGGATGGTGACGAGGGAGGCGAACGCCGTGGTCAGGACCTGGGGGCGCAGGCGGGTGGTGAGGCGGTTGCCGAGGTGGCTGCCGAGCGCCGCGGCGGCGGCGAAGCCGGCCAGCAGAGGCCAGTCCAGATTGCTGGTGCCGGCCCGGGTGCCCAGCGCCGTAAGGGAGTTGATGAGGATGACGAGGAGCGAGGTGCCGATGGCGACCGGCATCTCCAGGCCCAGGATGAGGGTGAGGGCCGGTACGACGACGAAGCCGCCGCCGACCCCGAAGAAGCCGGTCAGCAGCCCGACGACGAAGGCGGTCACGGTGATGCGGGCGGGGTGGGGGATGGGCCGCATGGGATCCCGTAGGCGGTCCGTGCCTGCGTGATCCCGTGAGGAGTCCGCTCCCGCGTGAGCCGGTGTGGGGGCGGCCCCTGTGTGGTCCGGTATGGGGTCGGTCCCTGCGTGGTCCGGTGTGGGGGCGGCCCCTGTGTGGTCCGGTAAGGGATCGGTGCCTGCGTGGTCCGGTACGGGGTCGGCTCCTGGATGATTCCGTAAGGGGTCGGCTTCGCTGCGGTCCCGTAAGGGTGCGGTCTCCGTGGGATCCCGTAAGGGGGTGGTCTCCGTGGGATCCCGTAAGGGCCGCACGGCTCCAGTCGACCGCCGCTCGCGCAGCCCCCGTAACAGCAGCATCGCCGCCACCACGAGCATCAGCCCGGCGAACGCCGCCATCAGCACCGTGGGGTCCAGTGCCGCGCTCCATCGGGAGCCGAGGTAACTGCCGGCCGTGCCCAGCGCCCCGAAGACCGAACCGGCCGCCCAACGGACCCGGCCCGCGCGGGCATGGCAGACCAGCCCGGTCACCGCGCCGACCGTGACGATGACCAGCGCGCCCGCGGTCGCCTCGTGCGGCGACTGCCCCAGCAGATACACCAGCGCGGGCACGGCCAGCACCGAACCGCCGCCGCCGAGCGCGCCCAGCAGCAGCCCGATCAGCAGCCCGCACGGCAGCGCCGTCGCGGCTATGAGGATGGACACGCTACGAGGACGGACACGACGCCCGCGGCGCGAGAGCGACCGCCCGGCTGTCGTCCGACCACTCCGCGACGAAGGTGAACCGGTCGCCGCGTACCACCGTCTCGCGCCACTCCACCGGCCGCTCCCCGGCCATGGCCAGCCGCTCGATGGCGAACGCCGCCTCGCGGTCGGCCAACCCCAGCAGCCACGCCTGCCGGATGTCCGGCAGGAACGGCTGGATCCGCTCCCGGCCACCGGTGACCTTCACCCCGCAGCGGCGCGAGAGCTCGCCGTAGAGCGAGGTGTGCCCGAAGTCGGTGTCCAGCAGCGGCTCGGCGACCTCGGCGGGCAGATACGCGGTGTCGTGGGCGAGCGGTTCGCCGTCCGCGAGCCGCAGCCGCTCCAGCACGATCAGCGGCGCGTCCGGGATCAGCCCCAGCTGCCCGGCGACCGTCCCGTCCGCGGTCCGCTCCAGCCGCAGCACCTCGCTGCGCTGCTCCACGCCCTGGCCCTCCAGCTCGCGGAAGAGGCTGTAGAGCGAGCCCAGCGGCTGCTGTATGCGGCGGGTGTCCAGCCGGCTGACGCGGCCGCGTTCGGCGATCACCAGACCGTCCGCGCGCAGTTTGCGCAGCGCCTCGCGGACGGTGTGCCGGCTGACCTCGTACTCGTCGGTGAGCCGGTGCTCGGCCGGGAACTCCTCGGTGAACGCGCCGGCCTCCATCCGTCGGCGCAGATCGGCGAAGAGCTGCGCCCACAGGGGGAGCGGCGAGCGCCGGTCCAGGGGGCGGGGGCCGTGCGCGCCGTCCGGCGGCTCGGTCGTCATGGTCGATTCCTCCGCGGACGTACGGGGCGGGTGTTGCGGGTGCGGCGCGCGCTGTCGGTGGTGTCGATGCTGCCGGTTGCGGGTGTTGCGGGTGTTGCGGGTGTTGCCGAGGTTGTCGGTCTTGAAGCGGCATCAGGTGATGTGACGTCAGGGTCTTTGCCGGGAGCGGCCCCAGCTTGTCGACCGTCACGCGGCTACCTAATGTACGTACATCCGTGCATCCGCACAACGCGCCCTGTCCGAGCGGCCCCGAGCCGCCGCGTACGGGCACCGCGAATCCCCCCTGGAGGCCGACCGTGCACTTCGCGCAGTACTACCTCGACTGCCTCTCCCAGGCGTCGTACCTGATCGGCGACGAGACCACCGGACGCGCCGTCCTCGTCGACCCGCGCCGCGACATCGACGACTACCTGCACGACGCGGACGCGGCCGGCCTGCGCATCGAACTCGTCATCGAGACGCACATTCACGCCGACTTCCTCTCCGGCCACCTCGAAATCGCGCGCGCCACCGGTGCCACCATCGCCTTCGGTGAGGCCGCCGAAACCGGCTTCCCCATACGGCGGTTACGGGACGGCGAACGCATCTCGCTCGGCGGCGAGGACGGCGCGGGGGTCACCCTCACCGTCCTCGCCACCCCCGGCCACACCCTCGAATCCATCTGCCTGGTCATCCACGAACACCCCGACGACGCCGCGCCGTTCGGTGTACTCACCGGTGACACCCTCTTCGTCGGCGATGTCGGCCGCCCCGACCTGCTCTCCGCCGCCGGGCACTCCCCGCACGAGATGGCCGTACGCCTGCACCACTCCCTGCACGGCAAACTCATGGTGCTCCCGGACGCGACCCGGGTCTTTCCCGCACACGGCGCGGGCTCGGCCTGCGGCCGCAGCCTCTCCACCGAGACCAGCTCCACCATCGGCGACCAGCGCCGCCTCAACTACGCCCTGCAGCCCATGCCGCAGACCGAATTCGTCCGCCTGGTCACCGCCGACCAGCCCGCCACCCCCGGTTACTTCGCGCACGACGCGGCCCTCAACCGCGACGGCCACCCCTTTCTGGACGCCGCCCCGCCGGCCGCCCTCACCCTGGAGGAGGCGCTCGCGGCCCGCGACCGGCAGGGCGCCGTCCTCCTCGACTGCCGCCCGCTGGCCGCCTACACCCGCGCGCACCTGACCGGGTCGCTCCACACGAGCCTGGACACCCGGTTCGCGGAGTACGCCGGCAGCGTGGTCGCCCCGGGCACCCCGATCGTGCTGCTCGCCGACCCCGGCACGGAGCGGGAGGCCCGCCTCCGCCTCGCCCGCATCGGCTACGACCGCGTACTCGGCCATCTGCCCGATCCGGCCGCCGTCCTGGACCGCGCGCCCGCGCTCATCCGCCGCAGCCATCGCATCCGGTACGAGGAACTGGGCGTGGAACAGCCGGAGTTGAGCGATTCCCGCGTCCCTCCTCGGGTCGATTCCCAGTGGGCCGACGCGCAGCTGATCGATGTCCGCAATCCGGCCGAGTACGCGGCGGGCGCCTTCCCCGGCGCCCGCAACATCCCGCTGGCGACCCTCTCCGGCCGCCTCGCCGAACTGGACCCGGGCCGCCCGGTCGTCCTCTACTGCCGCAGCGGAAACCGGTCGGTGATCGCGGCGGCGCTGCTGGAGGCGCGCGGCTTCGCGGATGTGTGCGATGTGGTGGGGGGCTATGAGGCGGCGGGGGCGGGGGTGGGGTGAGTACACGGGTCGGTTGAGTGGGGCGACCCGTTCCGGCAGGCTCAGGCGTCGCCTGCCTCACCTGCGGCACCCGTGCCTTCCGTGCCACCCGCGTCACTCACCTCCCCCACATCGGCCCTCCCGCCGGAGTACGCGTACGAGCGCCAGCGCCCCCGCGGCGGCGAGACACACGGCCGCCGGGAGCGCCGGAGACGGCCGGGCGCCGCTGCCCGTACCGGCGACGGCCCCGCCGTTGCTCAGCGCCGGCCCGAGCCCGGCCGTCACCGCCGTCACCGCCGTGGCCACCCCGGACGCCTCGCCCGCGCGCTCGCGGCGTACGACGGCCTGGGAGCCGGTGAGAGCCAGGGCGCCGGCCACGCCCAGCGCCCAACGGGCCTGCGCGCGTGGGTGCGGTGCGGTTTTCGGCATGACGGACACGGGGCCCCCTCTCACGGGTCTGCCTCTCGCGCATGCGGAGGAAAAACGGGAAACAGAAACAGGGGAGGAGGGGGGATGGAGTGCACCGGAACTGGGCAGTACGCCAGGGGCGGGTCGCGGGCGAGGCCACAGGGGCCCGGAGCGACGGTCCGGAGGGAGCCGGAGAGATCCGCGGGGTGTGCTGCCGCGCGGGTGCGAGAAGGGGCGGGTGCCGGTCCCGTACAGCGGACGTTCAGCGATCGTTGATCGGTGATCACCATGCTGATCCGCATGTTGCGCCCTGTGACCTCAGAGCATGTAGATGACGCCCGGGAAGTTCAAGAGCCGGAGGCGTCGCGGATCGCCCTCACCTGGACCGGGGAGCCAGGACGCCTGGAGGAGCTGACGCACGGCATGCTCCTCGACCAGGCCGCTCAGGCCGCGGCCGCGCTCACCCGGCTCGGGGTGCGGGCCGGTGACCGGGTCGCGGTGCATCTGCCGCTGGTGCCGGAGTCGGTGATCGCCACGCTCGCCTGTGGCCGGCTGGATGCGATACGTACCACGCTGCCGGTCTCGCTGACGGTGCCCGAACTGGTCGCGCGCACCCGGGAGTCGGATGCCCGGGTGCTGATCACGGCGGATGCGGCGTTCTGGGACGGGGCGGTACGGCCGGTGAAGGCGCTGCTCGACCATGCGCTGGCGCGGGGCGCCGCCGCGGGCGGCGTACCGGAGCGGCGGGTGCTGGTGGTGAACCGGTGCTCGCGGCCGGTGTCCTGGAAGCCGGGGCGTGATCTGTGGTGGCACGAGGCGCTGAACGGTTCGGCCGGCACCCGCTGAAGGGCGGGGTGCAGGGCCGGCGGCCCTCACCTCCTGAGCGGTCCTCTCCCACCCAGTGGTCCTCACCCACTGAGCGCTCCCCTGTACGCCCCTCACCCATAAGGCGACATAACGGGCCATACACCTCATGAACGCCTACCGTGGGGCCCGTGCCACAGTCATCAGACGCCCCAGCTGCCCCGGCCGCGGAGCCGGAGGCAACAGCGGCGGCGCCCCGGCCCAGGCCGTCGGCCGTCCGCGCGACGCTGGTGGCCTCGGCTGTCGCGCTCCTCCTGATCGTTGCCATCATCCTGGGCAGCCGCATGCTGCGGAACTTCGACTCCGCGCTGCTCCCCTACGCCGTGGCCACCGTCTTCCTCGCCTTCGGCGTCACCTACCGCTACACCGTCTGGGTCAGCGAACCGGCCGCCCGCCGACTGTTACGGCACGGCTGGCGCACCCTGTTCTCCAGGGAGAACTTCCGCAAGGCGCCCACCGCGCTGCCCCGGATGATCGCCACCTACCTCGGCTTCCAGAAATTCCTCGGCGCCCGCTCGACCGCCCGCTGGGCCGCCCACCAACTCCTCTTCTGGGGCTGCGTTCTCGCCGCGGTCATCACCTTCCCGCTCACCTGGGGATGGTTCACCTTCACCTCGGCAACCGGCCCCGGGCCCAGCTATGAAATGCGGATCTGGGGCTTCAAAATCATCGGCTTCAACTCCGCCGATGTCATCGGCTGGGCCTTGTTCCACGGCCTCGACCTCGCCGCCGTCCTCGTCATCGCGGGCGCCGGCTACTTTCTGTGGCGACGCCTGCGGGACCGCACGGCCACCACCGGACAGCGCTTCGGCTATGACCTCGTCCCGCTGCTCGCGCTCATCGTCATCTCCGTCACCGGACTCCTGCTGACCTTCTCGGCGGTCTTTCTGCACGGCGGCGGCTATGAATTCCTGGCGCTGCTGCACATGGTGTCCGTCGTCTTCACCCTCATCTACCTCCCCTTCGGGAAGTTCTTTCACATCGTGCAGCGGCCCGCCGCGGTCGGGATGCAGCTGTTCAAATACACCGCCCGGCAGGACGAAAAACTCTTCACCTGCCGCCGCTGCGGCGAACTCGTCGACACCGCCCCGTACGTCGAGAATCTGCGCGGCACCATGCGCGATCTCCGCCTGGACTTCGACGAATGGGCCGAATACTGCCCGCGCTGCAAACGGGTGCTGCGTGGCAGCGCCTATCTCACCCGTGTGAAGCGGGGCTTCAAGTGACCGCACCGCTCATGGCCGCGCCCGGGCCGCGGCCCATGGAGCCCACCAGGGGACATCTGTGACGCTGCCCGTCGACCCCACCATCGCCCCGCCCGGCACCCGCACCTTCCACGACGCCGGCGGAATCCCCGCGGACCGATGGCATGCCGACCAGACCGGCGAAACCCTCGTCCCCACCCATTGCTGTTTCTGCGGTGTGCAATGCGGCATGTATCTCCGCGTCAACCAGGCCGGAAAGGTCTTCGGCGTCGAACCCCGCAACCACGACATCAACCGGATGCGGCTGTGCCCCAAAGGCATCAACGCCTACCAGCAGGTCAACCACCCCGACCGGCTCACCACCCCACTGATCCGGCGCTACCGCGACAAACCCTTACAGGAATGCACCTGGGACGAGGCCCTCGACTTCACCGTCGCCGAAATCCGCCGCATTCAAGAGGTCTACGGGGCCGACGCCTTCGGCATGCTCGGCGGCGCCTCCCTCTCCACCGAGAAGACCTATCTCGTCGGCAAATTCGCCCGGGTCGCCCTCCGGACCAGGCACGTCGACTACAACGGCCGGCTGTGCATGGTCAGCGCGGCCGGCGCCAACAAACTCGCCTTCGGCATCGACCGCGCCGGCAACCCCTTCTCCGACATCCTGCTCAGCGACTGCGTACTGATCGCCGGATCCAATGTCGGCGAATGCTTCCCGGTCATGACGCAGTACATCTGGGGAGCCCGCGACCGCGGCGCAAAACTCATCGTCGTCGACCCCCGCGAAACCCCCGTCGCACGCACCGCCGACCTGCACGTACCGCTCAAGCCCGGCACCGATTCGGCCTTCTTCAACGCGGTACTGCACGTCATCGTCCGCGACGGGCTCACCGACGAGAAATACCTCGCCGACCACACCACCGGCTGGGACGCCGTCAAAGCCGCCGTAGAGGACTTTCCGCCGGACCGCGCCGCCGGCATCTGCGGCGTCGGCGTCGAACAGATCGAGCAGGTCGCCCACTGGTTCGCCGGTGCCGAACGCGCCATGGCCTGGCACGCACGCGGCGTGGAACACCACAGCCAAGGAGTCGAGAACTGCCTGTCGATCATCAATCTGTGCGTCGCCACCGGCAATATCGGCCGCCCCGGCGCCGGTTACGGCACCCTCACCGGCCAGGGCAATGGACAAGGCGGCCGCGAGCACGGCCAGAAATCCGATCTGCTGCCCGGCGGCCGCTCCATCACCGACCCGGAACACCGCCGCGAGATCTGCCATATCTGGGGCATCCCGGAGGACGAACTCCCGTCCGCCGGAACCTCCATGATGGAGATGGTCCATCAAATGCGAAGCCGTGAAATCCGCGGCCTCATCGCCACCTGCAACAACCCCTTCGTCTCCCTCCCCAACCACCATGTGGTCAAAGAGGGCTACGACACCCTCGAATTCCACGTCCAGCTCGACTTCTTCCTCTCCGAAACCGCGGCCAACGCCCATGTCGTCCTCCCCGTCACGGTCTGGGCCGAGGACGAAGGCGTCATGGCCAACGCCGAGGCCCGCGTCGTCAAACACAACAAGGCCCAGGACCCGCCGCCCGGCGTCCGCACCGACACCTGGATCCTGTGCGAACTCGCCCGCCGCCTCGGCACCGGCGACAAATTCGCCTTCAGCACCTCCCGCGACGTATTCGAAGAACTCCGCATCGCCTCCGCGGGCACCGTCAACGACTACTACGGCATCACCTACGAACGCCTTGAGGAAACCGGCGGTATCGCCTGGCCCTGCCCCACCACCGAACACCCCGGCGCACCAAGGCTTTTCGAGGACGGCAGGACCTACCACCCGGACGGGAAGATCCACCTCCAGGCCGTCGCATGGCACCCGCCCATCGACCCCTACGACGAGACCTATCCGCTCTCCCTGACCACCGGCCGCACCGTCGCCCACTACCTCTCCGGCAACCAGACCCGCCGCCTGGGCGCCCTCGTCGAACAGACCCCCCGGCCCTGGGTCGAGGTGCACCCCTCCCACGGCTTCCGCAACGGCCAGCCCGTACGGGTCGTCACCCGCCGCGGCAGCGCCGTCTACCCCGCGCTCGTCCTGGAGTCCATCCGCCCCGACACCGTCTTCGTCCCCTACCACTGGCCGTCCCCCACCGCGGCCAACATCCTCACCATCGACGCCCTCGACCCCCGCTCGAAGATCCCCGAGTACAAGGTCTGCGCCGCCCGGATCGAGGCCGCCACCACCCTCGACGAGGTCCCCGCACCGCCCACCGGACCCGGCCGCGTGGCATACCCCGAAACGCGGGTCTCCCGCACCGACCCGAGGCCACCGACCGCACCCCAGGGCCTCGGCACCGCGGAAAGGGACTGGTCACCGCCATGATGGGCAGAACGATCTTCATCGACCCGGGCCGCTGCATCGGCTGCCAGGCCTGTGTCTCGGCCTGCCGCGAATGCGACTCGCACCGCGGCAAATCGATGATCCACCTCGACTACCCCGACGAAGGCAGCTCCGTCGCCTCCCTCCCCACCGTCTGTATGCACTGCTCCGACCCCGTCGCCCCCTGCGCCGAGGTCTGCCCCGCCGACGCGATCCTGGTCACCCCCGACGGCGTGGTGCAGCAGGCCGACACCACCCGCTGCATCGGCTGCGCCAACTGCGTCAACGCCTGCCCCTTCGGCGTACCGAAGATCGACCTGGCGGCGAAGCTGCAGATGAAGTGCGACCTCTGCTACGACCGCACCTCCCACGGCCTCGCGCCCATGTGCGCCACCGTCTGCCCGACCGGCGCCCTCTTCTACGGCACCCTCGAAGAACTCCGGACCGAACGCCCCGGCGTCGAGGTCGCCGACTCCTTCACCTTCGGCGACATCGTCGTCCACACCGGCGTCGCCATGGTCGTCCCCGCCGACAAAGTCCGGTGGCCGGTGCCGGGCGGACTCCCGGTGATCGAGGTCAACGGGGTGGATGTCCGATGAGCACGGCACACCGCCGGCCGGAGGCGGGCCACGACGAGGGGGGCGGGCCCCCGGAGCCGGCTCACGACCGTCTGAGCGCCGACTCCCTCACCACCCGCCGCGACTATCTGCGGATCGTCGCCACCGTCTCGGGCGGCCTCGCCCTCGGCGGGCTGGCGGTCGCCGCGGGAGCGCTGCCCCGCCACGGCGACGACGACGGCGACCTCAAGCTCGTCGCCGACAGCATCCCCCGCGGTGAATCCGTCGCCTTCCGCTACCCCGGCGACGAGGACCGCGCGGTGGCCGTCCGCCTCTCCGACGGCTCCCTCGTCGGCTACTCCGCCGTCTGCACCCACCTCGCCTGCGCCGTCCTGTGGAGCAAGGACCGAGGCGAGGAGGGCGAGCTGTACTGCCCCTGCCACGAAGGCTCCTTCGACCCCCGCACCGGCGACGTCACGGCCGGACCACCGCCCCGCGCGCTGCCCAAGGTCGTCCTGTACGAACGCGAGGACGGCACCGTCTGGGCCATCGGCACCGCCCGCTCCGGCGAAAGCATCGAACAGGGCCTGTGCCGCGAACTCAACGAAAGACAACCGGACCTCGCCGCCCAACTCGGCTGCCCGGGCACACGCGGCGACGGGATGACGGCCGAGGTCACCCACCCCACAGGCGGCGCCCCATGACCGACTCCCCACCGCCCCCTCCGGAGCCACCGCCCCCTTCTGGGCCTCCCCCTTCTGGGCCGCCCCCTTCTGGGCCTCCCCCTCCTGGGCCGCCCCCGCCCCCGCCCCCGCCCCCCTCCCCTCCGCCACCCCCGCCCTACCGCCCCGGCAGCGCGGACCCCCGGCTCAACCGGCCCGTGCGCGAGCGCTATCCGCAGATCCGGTCGACCAGCGGCTACGCCGACCCGCGGGTACACAGCACCGGCCCCGGACCCGGCGCCGGCACCGAGCAGGAACCGGAACGATCGGCGAAGCTCTCCGGCCGGCTGATGCTGGCGATGACCGTCGTCATCGGCCAGCTGTGGGCGCTGTCGATCGCCGTCAACGCCTGGATGCGCGGCGACACCGATACGGCCTGGTGGTGCGCCGGATTCCTGCTCCTCTCCTTCCTCGTGGTCCTGACCCTGTGGTCCCTCGACAAAAACGACCGCTAACCGCCAACCGCCCCCGTGCCCCCTCCCACCAGAAAGGCCGGAATCCCATGCCCCGCCGTATACCCGCGCACCCCCGCCACGCCCTGCCCGGCACCGACCGGAACCGCCTCCTCAAGCGCGGCAACGGCTCCCAGAGCCCGCCGACCCGCCCCCACAGCGGCCGCCCGCACCCCATACCCACCCACGACAAGGGCACCTGAGCCGAGTCAGAACGAGCAGCGAACACGAGACGGGCACCAATGCCACAGGGCACGGGCACCAATGCCACAGGGCACGGGCACCAATGCCACAGGGCACGGGCGCCAAGGCCCACAGGGCACGGGCACCAATGCCACAGGGCACGGGCGCCAAGGCCCACAGGGCACGAGCACCAATGCCACAGGGCACGGGCACCAATGCCACAGGGCACGGGCGCCAAGGCCCACAGGGCACGGGCACCAAGGCCCACAGAGCACGGGCACCAAGGCCCACAGGGCACGAGCTCTGTCGAGAGCCCATGAACGCCGGCCCCAGATCAGTTACATCGGCACATCGGCACATCGGTACGTCGGTACGGCGATCGGCGACGCCGAACACTTCACCTCACGTACTGAGCCCGCATCACACGCCATGGCCCCTTGCGCCGATACGCGGCAGGCGGGCCGGGCCATTTATTCCGTCGAGCGCTCAGCGCGTACCCATTAGATTTCCGGTATGACGTCAGCGCTGCGCCTGGAGAAGGTCACCCCGGACAATGTCGAGGCCGCCTGCCGGCTGAAGGTACGGCCCGACCAGGAGGGGCTGGTGGCTCCGGTTGCCCGGTCGCTGGCCGAGGCGTATGCGCAACCCGATATCGCCTGGCCGCGATTGATCTTCGACGGCGAGCAACTCGTGGGCTTTGTCATGGGCTTCTTTCTGGTGCAGTTCGATCCTGACAACCCGGACGACAGGTACCGCTCGGGAATCTGGCGACTGAACATCGCCGCCGACCAACAGGGCCGGGGATACGGCCGGTTCGCCGTGCAGTCCGTGTGCGACGAGGTCCGGCGGCGCGGGCAGCCCCGCGCGACAGTGAGTTGGGTTCCCGGCAAGCACGGCCCTGAGAAGTTCTACCTCCGCCTCGGATTCGCCCCCACCGGAGAGCTGAGCGGCGATCAGGTCGTCGGCGAACTGGCCCTCCCCACCACCTGAGAACCTCGGACCGTACCCGGGGAATCCGACCCTGATCCGTCAGGCAACCCCTAGTACCGGGCCATCTTGATCACGGCCTGGCCCGCCGAGGCGGTCTGTCGGTAGAAGTCGCGCAGGTTTGTGTGGTGGCTGACGAAGATTGCCTTGACCTCGGCCTCGTCCCAGTTGCCGAACGGTGCGCGGATCTTGGCGCCGGCGGCTTCCCAGAGGGTGTCGAACGGTGCGGCTATGAGGAAGTCCGCCGCTGTCCTTGTCTCTGCCGGGGTGAGGATCAAGAGGGGCGGCTGGGAGTGGTCGGGGTGGTAGACGGGGCGGCCTCCGAAGATGGGCAGTTGCCAGCTTTCGCTCCCGCCGGATCCGTTCTCCGTCTCGTCGAGGGTGGCGGCCGCGGCGTAGAGAGTGTTGACGAGGCTGAAGTCCTTCTCGATGGCATCGGCGATGCCCGCGGCGCACTCGGCGGGAAGGTCGTCCCAGGCATCGCACATGAACTCCTCCAGCCAGGTGTAGTCGTCCCGGATCTCGGCTTCCGGTACGGCACGAAAGTGCAGGTGATAGCTCATGGCGGCGGCTCCCCGATCGAGCGGCCCGTGGGTCGGGCCGGATGCGGGGAAGGTAGCGCGGGGCACTGACAATCGGCCGGGCGCTGCCAATGGGCCGGGCGCCGGCAATGGGCCGGGCGCTGCCAATGGGCCGGGCGCCGGCAATGGGCCGGGCGCTGTGCACAGGGTTGTGCTGAGGGCTGGGCCGGCGGGCTGTGCCGAATGTCGTGTCGGGGCCGTACTGAGGGGCCGTACGGCCGATGGGGTGCCGCGGGGCTGCCGGGGAGGAGGGTCGTGTGTGGTCCGCCCGTACCCTGGAGGGGTGAGCACCACCCCCGAATCCGAGCCGGCCCCCGGGCCCCAGGTCACCTCCGCAGCCGATGACGACCAGGCCGCGGCCCCCGCGCCCTCGTCCGCCGCGCGCCCGGCGCCCAAGCCCGCCGCGCGCCTGATCTTCGACGACCCGCTGAGCCAGCAGTCGTCGGACGACACCGACCGCGGCTGGGGCGAGTCCTCGGCCCCCGGTGACAGCGCAGCCGACCTCGCCCGCTTCCTCGACGAAAAGCCGCCCCACCACCTCTGAGCGAGGCGACGGGGCGGCATGTGCCGGCCTTCGGCGTCTGCTACTCCCGAGTCTTCTGCGCGCCGATGGTGCCCGAGGTGGAGGTGGGCACGGAGGGCGCGGCGGTGCGCTGGGCGATCAGTGCGTCGCGGATCTCGATGAGCAGCTCGACCTCGGTCGGGTCCGCCGGGGAGTTGTCGACCGGCTGCTTCGCCGCCTGGCGTTCCTTCCACTTGTTCATCGGAAGGATCATGAGGAAGTAGACGACCGCGGCGGTGATCAGGAACGTCAGCGCGGCGCTGAGCACCGAGCCCCAGAGAATGTAGATGCCGTCGGTGAACTGGCCCGTCTTCTTGTCCACATGGCATTCGGTGAGACAGGCCTTGTAGTTGTCGAGGTTCTGCGAGCCCAGGGCACCGATGATCGGGTTGATCACGCCCTTGACCACGGCGTTCACGATGTTCGTGAACGCGGCACCGACGACCACCGCGACCGCGAGTTCGATGACGTTGCCGCGCATCAGGAATTCCTTGAATCCCTGCAGGACGCCCTTGCTCTCGCTCACCTGACAGCCTCTTTCCACGTTCACTACGGACGGTGCACCAACAATCAGCACCGCAACTTACGGCAGGGCGGGGCAGAGGTGTCCAGTCGCGCAACTCGAACCAGCGATCGGCCAGCGCGTCAGTGCAGATTTGGCGGAGGAGATGGATCCTGCGGGCTCCGTGGACGGATACCGCGGTATCGGTGCGGTGGGCGCGCCCCCATTGGCGCGCGGCAGCTGCCACGCCACTCGCAGCAGTCTCGCCTGACGTGGGAAGAGACGCCACTTGATCTTGGGGCATCGCTACCGCCCTCCCCAGGCCGTCGCCGACGGGCAGCCGGGGGCCGGAGCGGCTCGTACGGCACCGTACGACGCGCCACCTGCCAGTGCTGCGGCGGTCATCGCCAGGCCGGCGGCCAGCATCCGCTGTCGCGTGGTCCGTCCCCAGCGGCATCGGCCGCCGCCGGCCCGTACCGGAGCGAAGTGCGGTACCTCACACGGTGGGGGAGCGGGGAGCGGCGGGGAGTGGAGATCGGGATCCGGGGAGGGAGAGGAGTAAGAGGGGGAGGGAGAGGGAGGGGCGTACGAGAGGGGAGGAGGGGTGTGGGGCACGTGATCACCGCCTGGGTCAGGGGTTCGGGCGAACCGGCGATCACCACCGTGCCGCACTCCGCGCCCGCTCGCTCCAGGGTGTGGACGACCGCGTGACTGTGGACAACTCGGCCACCCGGGAGGGGGAGGCCGAGCCGGCCGTTACGGCGTTATGGCAGCTCGATGCCCAGGTCCCAGCCGGCGTGGGCGTCGGCGCACAGGCAGTCGCGGTCGGCATTGTCGGGGAGGGCGGCGACCGCGTCGAAGAGGACCTCGCGCAGCCGGCCGACGTTCTGGGCGAAGACCTGCAGGACTTCGTCGTGGGAGACGCCGTCGCCGGCCTCGGTGCCCGCGTCCAGGTCGGTGACCAGGGTCAACGAGGTGTAGCACAGGCTCAGTTCGCGGGCCAGAACGGCTTCGGGGTGGCCGGTCATGCCGACCACCGACCAGCCCTGTGCGGCGTGCCAGCGCGACTCGGCGCGGGTCGAGAAGCGGGGGCCTTCGATGACGACGAGGGTGCCGCCGTCGACCGGCTCCCAGTCGCGGCCGCGGGCGGCCGTGACGGCGGCCTGGCGTCCGGTGGGGCAGTACGGGTCGGCGAAGCTGAGGTGGACGACGTTGGGGATCTCCCCGCCGGGCAGCGGGTGGCCGTCGAAGTAGGTCTGGGTGCGGGCCTTGGTGCGGTCCACGAGCTGGTCGGGGACCAGGAGCGTGCCGGGGCCGTATTCGGGGCGCAGCCCGCCGACCGCGCACGGGCCGAGGACCTGGCGTACGCCGAGCGAGCGCAGCGCCCACAGGTTGGCGCGGTAGTTGATGCGGTGCGGCGGGAGGCGGTGGTCGCGGCCGTGCCGGGGCAGGAACGCGACCTGGCGGCCGGCGATCTCGCCCAGGAACACCGAGTCGCTGGGGCTCCCGTAGGGGGTGTCCACCGTGATCTCGGTCACGTCGTCGAGGAAGGAGTAGAACCCCGACCCGCCTATCACGCCAATTTCCGCGTCAGCCATGCCGGTCACACTATCGGGGTACGGCGGCCGGGCGATGCCCGGTCGGCGGCGCCGGACGGCAGCGGTAAGACACCGGTAATGCGGCGGAGCGCACCGGCAATACGGCGAAATGCAGCGGATCCCGCCGTCCGATGATGGCGGGATCCGAAAGGCTGCAGGTCAGGCCGCGGAGCTGGTGCCCGAGGAGCTGCTGGACGACGCGGCGGCCGGAGTGGACGGCTTGGCGTCGGAGCTGCTCGACGAGGAGCTCGACGAGTCCGAGGAGGACGCGGAGCTCGACGCGGAAGACGAGGAGCTCTTCGCGGGGCTGCTGCTGGACGACGAGCCGCGGCTGTCGTTGCGGTAGAAGCCGGAGCCCTTGAAGACGATGCCTACCGCGGAGAACACCTTCTTGAGGCGTCCGTTGCAGCTGGGGCACTCCGTCAGCGCGTCATCGGTGAACTTCTGCACCGCCTCGAGGCCCTCGCCACACTCGGTGCACTGGTACTGGTAGGTCGGCACTTGACTTCCTCCTGGCACTCTCACTCGATGAGTGCTAACGACGCTCCATATTGCAGTATTCCCGCCCGTCAGTCCACCGTGAACGGCGTACGGTGACCGACTCCACGTCCGGTCACGCGCTCGCCAGCTCCCGCTCCCGGCCGTCGGCGACCGCGGAGGCTTCGGCGGTCCGGCCGTTATCGGCGCCGCCGACGAGCACGGTCGACGGGCGAGGCTGCAGGCGGTCGCGGAGCGCCAGCAGCACCACCAGGGCCAGCGCTGTACCGGCCAGCGGCACCAGGAATCCGGAGCTCGGCCCGAAGCGGTCCGTCAGCTGGCCGGCGGAGGTGGCCGCGGCCGCCTGGCCCAGCGCGACCGCGCCGGTCAGCCAGGTGAAGGCCTCCGTACGGGCGGCGGCCGGCACCAGCGGCTCGACCAGCGTGTAGCCGGTGATCAGGGCCGGGGCGATGCACAGGCCGACGATCAGGCCGACGGCGCCGAGCAGCGGTACCGCGGTGACCGCCCACAACGGGGTGGTCGCCAGCGCGAGCAGCCCGTAGGCGACCAGCAGCCGACGCCGCGGGCCGACCTTCCAGGCGATGGCGCCGCAGGCGATACCGGCGAGCATGTTGCCGCCCGCGAAGATCCCGTAGAGCACGCCGTTGATGCCGGGCTGCCCGATGTGCTGGGTGAACGCCGTCAGCGAGACCTGCATTCCGCCGAAGACGGCGCCGATGCCGAGGAACGCCACGATCAGGACGCGTACGCCGGGCACCGACAGCGCCGAGACGCGCGGCAGGTCACCGGCCTGCGCCCGGTGCACGGGCGGCTGGCTGCGGCGCTGCGCGGCGAACAGCAGCCCGCCGGCCAGTGTCAGCACGGCCTCGGCGACCAGACCGGCCGCCGGGTGGATGCCGGTGCACAGCGCGGTCGCCAGCACCGGGCCGACCACGAAGGTGAACTCGTCGGTCACCGACTCGAAGGCGGCGGCCGTCGGCATCAGCGGGCTGCCGCCGAGCCGGGAGGCCCAGCGGGCCCGCACCATCGGGCCGACCTGCGGAGTCGAGGCACCCGTGGGGACGGCCACGGCGAGCAGCGCCCACAGGGGGGCGTGCGCGAGGGCGAGGGCGATCAGTGCCGAGACGCCGGCGGCATGCACCAGTACGCCGGGGAGCAGCACCGCGCGCTGGCCGAAACGGTCGGCGAGCTTGCCGCTCTGCGGGGCGAACAGGGCCATCGAGACACCGGTCGTGGCCGAGACCGCGCCTGCGGTGCCGTACGAGCCGGTGGTGGATTGGACGAGCAGCACGATGCCGATCGTCAGCATCGCGAAGGGCTGCCGGGCCAGAAAGCCGGGCAGCAGGAATGTCCATGCACCAGGGGTGCGGAGCAGTTGTCCGTAACCGGGACGGGAGTCCTTGACCGCGGATGCCACGGCCGGGCCTTTCTGCCGCCTGGTAGCGCGCCGCCGCAAGGTCGTCACGGGTACGCGCCGAGAGCTGTCCTCTCGCGCAGGACCGAGTGATACCGCATGGTCCGCACCGAGAGGTGGCTGCGTGTGGCAGGGGGACCGCGGCCGCCGAGCGGTCGCGCCAGCTCTGCTTCAGGCAGAGGTGGTTCGTATTGTTACCTCTTCATACTACAGGTCGGAGCCCGTGAAGCCCTGGGATTGACCAGGGCTTCACGGAGTTTTCCTTGGGATCCGTGGAGATCTGCAGCACATTCACGGCCCCGGGACGGGGATCAGCGGGGGCGGTGGCGCTGGGTGCGATGGCCCCGTGGGCCCTCCGTCCCCAGCCAGCCGGCCAGCTTGCCGCCCTGGGAGACCGCCTGCAGCCGCCGCTCGGCGGCATCGCGCACCGGGTCGGTGGCGACCACCAGCAGCTCGTCGCCGTGCCGCAGCACCGTGGTGGGCGAGGGTACGAAGCTGGAGCCGTCCCGTACGACGAGGGTGACCGCGGCGCCCGCCGGCATCCGCAGCTCGCCGACCTCGACGCCGTGCATACGGGACCCCGGCCCGATGGACGTGGACAGCAGATGGCCGCGCAGCCGCTCCAGGGGCGCGGACTCGATACCCAGGTCGGCGGCCTCCTCGCCGTCGCCCAACCGCAGCCGCCGGGCGAGCCAGGGCAGCGTCGGCCCCTGGATGAGGGTGTAGACGACGACCAGGACGAAGACGATGTTGAAGACCCGTTCGCTGCCGGGGACGTCGCCCACCATCGGGATGGTGGCCAGCACAATCGGGACCGCGCCGCGCAGTCCGGCCCACGACAGCAGGGTCTTCTCCCGCCAGGGCACCCGGAAGGGCGCCAGCGCGACGAATACGGACGTCGGCCGGGCCACGATCGTCAGGATCATGCCGATGACCAGCGCCGGGACGATGTCGTCGATCAGGTTGTGCGGGGTCACCAGCAGGCCCAGCAGGACGAACATGCCGATCTGGCCGATCCAGCCGAGGCCTTCGGCGAAGCCGCGGGTGGCCGGTGAGTGTGGCAGTTTGGCGTTGCCGAGGATCACCGCGGCCAGATAGACGGCGAGGAAGCCGGAGCCGTGCGCCAGTGCGCCGGCCGCGTAGGCGGAGACCGCGATGGCCATGACGGCGATCGGATACAGGCCGGAGGCGGGTAGCGCCACATGCCGCATGCCGTACGCGCCGAGCCAGCCGATGGCCAGTCCGATGGCGGCGCCGATCGCCAGCTCCAGGGTGATCTTGCCGAGCAGGGTGTACCAGTGGTCGACCGGACCCGAGGTGGAGAAGGCGACGACGAGGATGACCACCGGGGCGTCGTTGAAGCCGGATTCGGCTTCCAGTACGCCCGTCAGGCGGGCCGGCAGCGGCACGCTGCGCAGGACCGAGAAGACGGCCGCGGCATCCGTCGAGGAGACCACGGCGCCGATCAGCAGTGCCTGGCGCCAGTCAAGTCCGGCCAGATAGTGCGCTCCGGCCGCGGTGACCCCCACGCTCACCGCGACGCCGACCGTCGAAAGCGCCGCCGCCCGGGGCAGCGCCGGTTTGATCTCTTTCCACTTGGTGCCCAGACCGCCCTCGGCGAGGATCACGACCAGCGCGGCATAGCCGAGGAGTTGGGTCAGCTCGGCGTTGTCGAAGATGACGCCGCCAGGCCCGTCCTGCCCTATGGCGACGCCTATCCCCAGGTAAATGAGCAGGCTGGGGAGCCCGCTGCGCGAGGAGAGCCGTACCGCGGCGACCGCAATGAGCAGTACGAGCGAGCAGATCAGCAGGAGTTCGTTGAGGTGGTCGACAGTCAGGAGCTGGTCCTTCCTCGCTCGGGTCCGGGCGGGTGGGCTCGGGGTCGGCTTTCCTTACCGTATCTAGTTACTGAGGCTAACAATTTACCATTGCTTGAAAGTTGGATGTGCTGGCAGTGACTCCGCGTAGGGGTCGCCGAACCCGTGCGCCTATGGTTGCTCCAGCACTCCCACCCTGCCCCTCGAAGGACAGAGATGCCCGCCAACAAGTCCGGCCCAGTCCCCAGGAAAAAGAAGGGGCGGCGCGGCCGCCTCGTCGCGATCACGGTCGTGCTGCTGCTCGTGGCGGGCATCGGCTTCGGCGCGTTCTGGGGTGTCAGTACCGTCCGCGCGTCGTTCCCGCAGACCACCGGCTCGCTCAAACTCCCGGGCCTGACCAACCCGGTGGACGTCACCCGCGATGCCAACGGCATTCCGCAGATCTACGCGGACACCGACGAAGACCTCTTCCGCGCCCAGGGATACGTCCAGGCCCAGGACCGTTTCTGGGAGATGGACGTCCGGCGGCACATGACCGCCGGCCGGCTCTCGGAGATGTTCGGCAAGAGCCAGGTCAAGACCGACTCGTTCCTGCGGACCCTCGGCTGGCACGAGGTGGCGCAGAAGGAGTACGACACCAAGCTGTCGCCCGGCACCAAGAAGTACCTGCAGGCCTACTCCGCGGGCGTCAACGCCTACCTCAAGGACCACCAGGGCTCGGCGCTGTCCCTGGAGTACGCGGCCCTGGACTTCGAGAACGACTACACGCCCGAGAAGTGGACGCCGGTCGACTCGGTGGCCTGGCTCAAGGCGATGGCCTGGGACCTGCGCGGCAATATGCAGGAAGAGATCGACCGCTCCCTGATGGCCAGCCGCTTCACGCCGGCGCAGATCGCCCAGCTGTACCCGGCATACCCGTACAAGCGGAACAAACCGATCGTCGATGGCGGCGCGTTCGACCCCGCCACCAAGGAGTTCACGCCCAAGGGCTCGGCCAACGCCACCCCCGCCGGCCCCGGAGCCGCGGCCGCCGGCCTGCAGTCGCAGCTGTCCTCGCTCTCCAAGTCCCTTGACGAGATCCCGGCGCTGCTCGGCCCCAACGGCAACGGCATCGGCTCGAACTCCTGGGTCGTCTCCGGTGCCCACACCACCACCCGCAAGCCGCTGCTCGCCAACGACCCGCACCTGGCACCGCAGATGCCCTCGCTCTGGTACCAGATGGGCCTGCACTGCCGCGCCACCGGCCCCAAGTGCAACTACGACGTCTCCGGCTTCACCTTCTCCGGCATGCCCGGCGTCGTCATCGGCCACAACCAGGACATCTCCTGGGGCATGACCAACCTGGGCGCGGACGTCACCGATCTGTACCTGGAGAAGATCAACGCCGACGGGTACCTCTTCGACAACAAGCAGCGGCCGTTCCTCACGCGCAAGGAGACCATCAAGGTCGCCGGCGGTGAGAGCCGCGAGATCACCGTCCGGTCCACCAACAACGGGCCGATCGTCTCCGACCGCGACGACGAGCTCGGCAACGTCGGCAAGGACGCCCCGGTCGGCAACGCCGCACCGGACCGCGGCGACGGCTACGCCGTCTCGCTGCGCTGGACCGCGCTGGACCCCGGCAAGTCCATGGACGCCGTCTTCGAACTCGACCGCGCGAAGGACTGGAACGAATTCCGCAAGGCCGCCGGCCACTTCGAGGTCCCGTCCCAGAACCTGATCTACGCCGACACCAAGGGCAACATCGGCTACCAGGCTCCCGGTCGGATCCCGGTCCGCGGCAAGGGCGACGGTCACTTCGACGGCACCTACCCGGCGCCCGGCTGGGACCCGAAGTACCGGTGGAGCGGCTACATCCCGCAAAAGGCCCTGCCGTACGAGTACAACCCCAAGCGCGGCTACATCGTCACCGCCAACCAGGCCGTCGCCGACGAGAAGTACCCCTACCTCCTCACCAAGGACTGGGGCTACGGCTCCCGCAGCCAGCGGATCAACGATCTCATCGAGTCGAAGATCAAGGACGGCAGCAAGGTCTCCACGGACGATATGCAGACCTTCCAGAGGGACAACAGCAGCGAGATCGCCCGGCTGCTGACGCCCTACCTGACGAAGATCGACATCAAGGACAAGTACGTCCGCGACGCCCAACAGCTGCTGGAGGGCTGGGACTTCACCCAGGAGCCCGACTCCGCCGCGGCCGCCTACTTCAACGCCGTCTGGCGCAACACCCTCAAGCTCGCCTTCGGCAACAAGATGCCCAAGGAGCTGCGCGTCGAGGGACAGTGCCTCAACGTGCGTCCGTCCAGTGAGACCGGCCCCGCCGACGACGTCGACAAGCTGGTCCGCGAATGCGGTGAGCGGGCCGGCGACACCGCCCAGCCCGACGGCGGTGACCGCTGGTACGAGGTCGTCCGCAACATCATCGACGAGCCCGACAACGCCTGGTGGAAGACCGAGGACCGGCCCGGCCGCCCCGGCGACAAGAACCGCGACCAGCTCCTCGCACACGCCATGAAGGACGCGCGCTACGAGCTGACCTCCAAGCTCGGCAAGAACATCGACAACTGGAGCTGGGGCCGGCTGCACCAGATGTTCCTGAAGAACCAGACCCTGGGCACCGACGGCCCCGGCATCCTCCAGGGCCTGTTCAACCGCGGCCCCTGGAACGTCGGCGGCGGTGAGGCCGCGGTCGACGCCACCGGCTGGAACGCCGCGGGCGGCTACAAGGTCACCTGGGTCCCGTCGATGCGGATGGTCGTCAACCTCGCCGACCTCGACAAGTCCCGCTGGATCAACCTCACCGGCGCCTCCGGCCACGCCTATGACGCGCACTACTACGACCAGACCGACAAGTGGGCCAAGGGCGAACTGCTGCCCTGGGCATTCAGCGAGGAAGCCGTCAAGAAGGCGGGCAAGGACACGCTGACGCTGTCGCCGTAGGGGCGGACGGCCGTCACGCCGTCACACAGTGAGCGCCACGCCGTCGGGCGGGCCGGAGGGTTCCGGTCCGCCCGACGGCGTTTCTGCGCCGCAGGTCAGACGCCCGTACGCCCCTGCGGCGCCGCGAAGCGGTGCACGCCCGAGGGTGTCACCGCGGCATGTACATGCCGGTCGTGCTCCTCGGCCGGCACCTCGGCCAGCACCTCCGCGTCGTAGAGCAGCACCACCAGCGACGCCCGCGCCCCGGCCCGCTCCAGCCGCGCCAGCACCCGGTCGTACGAGCCGCCCCCGCGCCCCAGTCGCAGCCCCCGCCGGTCCACCGCGAGCCCCGGCAGCAGCACCACATCCGCCTCCGTGACGGCCGCGGGGCCCAGCCGCTCGCCGTCCGGCTCCAGCAGCCCCCGGCCCGCCCGTACGAGCCGCCCGGCGCCCTCGTAGCGCGCCCAGTCCAGATCGTTGTCCGGCAGCAGTACGGGCAGCAGCACCCGCACCCCGGCGGCGCGCAGCCGGTCGAGCAGGGCGCGGGTGGAGGGCTCGCCGCCTATGGAGACGTACGCGGCGACGGTCGGCGGGGTGGCGGGCGGCGGGGCGGCGCCCGGTGCCAACTCGTCCAGTTCCAGGGTCCGTCGGGCCAGCTCCTCGCCCGCCGCCGCGATGACATCCGGCGGCAACGCTCTCCTTACCTCGAGGAGATCCCGCCGCAACCTGCGCTTTCTATCGTGGTCAGTGCTCACTGTGTGCCCTTGCTCCCGCTCTCATGCTCTATTCACCAGTCCCTCATCATCGTTCCGATAGGGCCGGTTATGGTGTCGCGCATGACCCCATCGCACACACGGATCAGCAAGGCTGTCATCCCAGCAGCCGGCCTCGGCACCAGGTTTCTCCCCGCCACAAAGGCCACACCCAAGGAGATGCTCCCGGTCGTCGACAAGCCCGCCATCCAGTACGTGGTGGAGGAGGCGGCCGCCGCCGGGCTCTCCGACGTCCTGATGGTGACCGGCCGCAACAAGCGCCCCCTTGAGGACCACTTCGACCGCAACTACGAGCTCGAAGAGGCCCTGCACCGCAAGGGCGACGAGTCCCGGCTCGCCAAGGTGCAGGAGTCCAGCGACCTGGCGACCATGCACTACGTACGGCAGGGCGACCCCAAGGGCCTGGGCCACGCGGTGCTCTGCGCCGCCCCGCACGTCGGCGACCAGCCCTTCGCGGTCCTCCTCGGCGACGACCTCATCGACCCCCGCGACCCGCTGCTGCAGCGCATGGTCGAGGTGCAGGAGCAGTACGGCGGCTCCGTCATCGCCCTCATGGAGGTCGACCCGGCGCAGATCCACCTCTACGGCTGCGCGGCCGCCACCCCCACCGGCGACGACGACCTCGTGATCGTCTCCGACCTGGTCGAGAAGCCCGACCCGGCCGAGGCCCCCAGCAACCTCGCCATCATCGGCCGCTACGTCCTCGACCCGGCCGTCTTCGAGGTGCTGCGCAAGACCGACCCGGGCCGCGGCGGCGAGATCCAGCTCACCGACGCCCTCCAGGCGCTGGCCGCCGATCCCGCCCTGGGCGGCCCGGTGCACGGCGTGATCTTCAAGGGCCGCCGCTATGACACCGGTGACCGCGGCGACTATCTGCGTGCCATTGTCCGACTGGCATGCGAACGTGAGGACCTGGGCCCCGACTTCCGGACCTGGCTTCGCAGTTACGTCACCGAGGAGATGTAGGACGTTGAACCCCGCCACCGGCCAGACCAGCCACCAGGACCGCGTCTGGTCGGTGGCCGAGCATCTCGACGACGTCCTGTCGAAGATCGAACCGCTCGACCCGATCGAGCTTCAGCTCCCGGACGCCCAGGGCTGCGTCCTGGTCGAGGACATCACGGTCCCCGTCGCTCTGCCGCCCTTCGACAACAGCTCCATGGACGGCTATGCCGTCCGCGTCGCCGATGTCGCGGGCGCCGCGGAAGGGGCGCCCGTCACCCTGACCGTCATCGGCGATGTCGCGGCGGGCAGTGGTGAGCTGCCCGAGGTCGGCCCCGGCCAGGCCGCCCGCATCATGACCGGCGCCCCGGTGCCGCCCGGCGCCGACGCCGTCGTCCCCGTCGAGTGGACCGACGGCGGCACGGGCGAGGGACCGGCCGCCACGATGCGCGCCCACAGCGCCGCCCCCCAGGACGCCGGCGGCGAGGTCCTGGTCCACCGCCCGGTGGCCGCCGGCGCCCACATCCGCGCCCGCGGCAGCGACGTCGGCGCGGGCGAGCCGGCCCTGGCGGCGGGCACGGTGCTCGGCCCGTCCCAGATCGGACTGCTCGCCGCCATCGGCCGCGGCACGGTCCGGGTACGCCCCCGCGCCCGGGTCGTGGTGATGTCGACCGGCAGCGAACTGGTCCAGCCCGGCGAGGCGTTGGGCCCCGGTCAGATCTACGACTCCAACAGCTTCCAGCTCACCGCCGCCGCCCGCGCCGCCGGAGCCATCGCCTATCGCGTCGGTGCCGTCGCCGATGACGCCGAGACCCTGCGCTCCACACTGGAGGACCAGCTCATCCGGGCCGACATCCTCGTCACCAGCGGCGGCGTCAGCGTCGGCGCGTACGACGTGGTCAAGGAGACCCTGGCCGGCCTCTCCGGGGAGGAGGGGCAGGTGGAGTTCCGCAAGCTCGCCATGCAGCCCGGCAAGCCCCAGGGCTTCGGCCTCATCGGCCCCGACCGCATCCCGCTGCTCGCCCTGCCCGGCAACCCCGTCAGCTCGTACGTCTCCTTCGAGCTGTTCGTACGCCCCGCCATCCGCGCCCTCATGGGCCTGCCCGAGATCCACCGCCCCACCACCCCCGCCCGCTGCACCGACGCCATCGCCTCCTCGCCCAAGGGCAAGCGGCAGTTCCTGCGCGGTTCCTACGACCCCGACGCCGGCACGGTCACCCCGGTCGGCGGCGCCGGCTCCCACCTGATCAAGGCCATGGCGCACGCCAATGCGCTGATCGTCGTCCTAGAGGACGTCACCGAGGTCGCCGAGGGCGGAGCGGTGGACGTCGTCCTGCTCGGGTAGCCCGTCGCCGCCGGGGGTACGGTGTCGTCCCACAGGCGGCAGTTTGGACCGGGAGAACGATGAGCAGCGGCCAGCAACACCTCACCCATCTCGACGCGGCGGGCGCGGCGCGGATGGTCGACGTCTCCGCGAAGGACGTCACCACCCGCACGGCCAGGGCCCGCGGCCGCGTCCTGGTATCACCGCAGGTCATCGAGTTGCTGCGGGGCGAGGGCATGCCCAAGGGCGACGCCCTGGCGACCGCCCGGATCGCCGGCATCATGGGCGCCAAGCGCACCCCCGAGCTGATCCCGCTCTGCCACCCGCTCGCCGTCTCCGGGGTGAAGGTCGACCTCTCGGTCACCGACGAAGCCGTCGAGATCACGGCCACGGTCAAGACCACCGACCGCACCGGCGTCGAGATGGAGGCGCTGACCGCCGTTTCCGTCGCCGCCCTCACCGTCGTCGACATGATCAAGGCCGTCGACAAGGCCGCGGTGATCTCCGACATCCGGGTCGAGGAGAAGACCGGCGGCAAGTCCGGCGACTGGAGCCGGTCATGAGACCCGCCCGCGCCCTGGTCGTCACCGCCTCCAACCGCGCCGCGGCCGGCGTCTACGCCGACAAGGGCGGCCCACTGCTCGCCGAGGGCCTGGCCGCCATGGGCTTCGAGGTCGACGGACCGCAGGTCGTCGAGGACGGCGACCCGGTGGCGGCCGCCCTGCGCGCGGCCGTCGAAGCCCGCTACGACGTCGTCCTCACCACCGGCGGCACCGGCGTCTCGCCCACCGACCGCACCCCCGAGGCCACCCGCCGGATCCTCGACTACGAGGTCCCCGGCATCCCCGAGGCGATCCGCGCCGCCGGCCGTACGAAGATCCCCACCGCCGCGCTCTCCCGGGGCCTGGCGGGCGTCGCCGGTACGACCCTGATCGTCAACCTTCCCGGCTCGACCGGCGGGGTCCGCGACGGCCTCGCCGTACTCACCGACCTCCTGCCGCACGCCGTCGACCAGATCCGCGGCGGCGACCATCCCCGCTCTTCCGGGAGCCCGAACTGAACGCGCCCTGGCCGGTGGTCCTGACGGACGGTGTTGTCACCCTCCGCCCGATAAAGCTGCGCGACCAGCGGGCCTGGCGCGAGGTCAACCGCCGCAACCGCGACTGGCTGCGCCCCTGGGAAGCCACCATCCCACCGCCCCCGCCCGGCGTCGCCCCGCCACACCGGCCGACGTACCGCCAGATGGTCCGCCATCTGCGTGCCGAGGCGCATGCCGGCCGGATGCTGCCGTTCGTCGTCGAATACCAGGGCCGGCTCGTCGGCCAGCTGACGGTCGCCGGCATCACCTGGGGCTCCATGTGCTCCGGCCATGTCGGCTACTGGGTCGACCAGGAAGTCGCCGGCCGCGGCGTCATCCCGACCGCCGTCGCGCTCGCCGTCGACCACTGCTTCCGCACCGTGGGACTGCACCGCATCGAGATCTGCATTCGGCCGGAGAACATCCCCAGCCGACGGGTGGTCGAGAAACTCGGCTTTCGCGAAGAGGGCATCAGACCGCGCTATCTCCACATCGACGGTGCCTGGCGCGACCACGCGGTTTTCGCCCTCACGGCGGAAGAGGCGGCCGAAGGCCTGCTCAACCGCTGGCGCCGGGAGAAACCCAGCACCCCAGGCGCACCCCACAAATAAAATAAATGTTCGAAAGCGTTCGCGAATTGACCGGATTGGCGGGGGTGCCGATCTCTACCATCACAAAAAAGTTCGAGATATCAGCCAGATCGTGCGACACACCGGCCCAATTGGCGGATGGCCCCATGCAAACCCCTCTACCGTGTGAGTTGTGAGAAGCAGCGGCCTCATCTACGCAGTCATCGTCGGGGCCTGGGCCGCCTACTTGGTGCCGATGTGGCTCCGTAGACAGGATGAGCTCAACGAGGCCCGTCCGACCGAGCGCTTCAGCACCGCCATCCGGCTGCTGTCCGGACGCGCGGCCATGCAGCGCCGCTACGACAAGGCGCACGGGGAGTACCCCGCCGACGATGCGGATGACGAACCGGGTCCGGACGCCGCGGCCGACGCGGCCGCCGCCCGGCCCTTCGCCGATCCCGCTCCGTCGGACGGCATCGAGGCTCCCCACACCCGCGTGCAGGCCGCCCCGCCGCGCCCCTCCGCCGCAGAGCGGACCAAGCGCGCCGAGGTCCTCGCCCGCCGTCGGCGCACCATCACCGTCCTCTTCCTCGCCTTCACCGTCGGCGCCATCGTCGCCGCGGTCGGCGGCATCCCCTTCCTCTGGGCCCCCGCCCTCCCCGCGCTGCTCCTCACCGCCTACATCATTTATCTGCGCGCCCAGGAGCGCCGCCGGTTCACCTTCACCATGGACCAGCGCAAGGCGGAGGCGGCAGCGCAACGACTGCGGGAAGGCAGGTCCCGCCCTCAGCAGGCGGCCGACCAGCCGCCCGCCGACGACCACCCGGCCGACGTCCGCGCTGACGCCCCCGCCGACGCCGCCCCGGAACCGCCCCGCCCGGCCATGCCCGCCCACACCGCCGGCCGCCGCGCCCTGGTCGAGGAGACCGACCACGCCGAGTGGGTCGACCAGCAGCGCGAACGCGAACGCCCGCGCCCCGCCGCCGGCAGCTGGGAGCCGGTCCCGGTCCCGCTCCCCACCTACGTCACCGCCCCGGTCGCCCCCCGCGCCACCAGCCATGTCGACCTCGACGCCGAGGACGCCTGGAGCTCCGCCCGCTCCAGCGCCGCCCCCGACCACCCGCACCCGGACACCGCACAGGACCGCCCGGCCGCCCCCGGCCGCCGCACCCGCGGCCGCACCCCCCTCTTCGACCAGTACGAGAACGAGGACCGCCCGCGCGCGGCGAACGAGTGACGGCCCTCCGCTGACCAGCACCGGAAGCGATTTCCGAGCACCACGACCGAGATGCTAGAGTTTCTCTCGTCGCAAGGGCCTGTGGCGCAGCTGGTAGCGCACCTCGTTCGCAACGAGGGGGTCAGGGGTTCGAATCCCCTCAGGTCCACAGCACGTCAAAGCCCCCACCGGGATGATCCGGTGGGGGCTTTTTCGCGTCGTACAGCAGCGAAGTACAGCAACACCTGCGTCCTGGCGTACAGGTCTCCCGTCCCGGCAGGAGGGGCCGCGTACTCAGAGGGCGGAGATCCGGACGGCGGTGCCGACGGGGGTGAGTGCCGCGGCCGGGCCGACGGTCGGACAGGCAGGGGCCAAGAGCCTGAACGCCTTGTGCCGCTGGGCACGGCACGCGGCGAAGCAGGTGAAGCTGACGATGGCGAGGCACGACCACCACCATCCGCCGGCACGCGGGTGACCGGCCCGGCAGACCTCGGCAAGGGCTGACGGGTGGGAGGTGATCCCGGGTCAGCTGTCAGCGGGCGAGGGTGCGGGGGGTCAGGCGGACGCCGTGTCGGGCGAGGTAGGTGAGGGGATTGATGTCCGAGCCGTAGTGGCGGCTGGTGCGTACCTCGAAGTGGAGGTGGGGGCCGGTGGCGCGGCCGGTGGCGCCGGCGTAGCCGAGGCGGGTGCGGGCGCGGACCTTCTGGCCGCGGTGGACGGTGATGCGGGAGAGGTGGCCGAAGAGGGTGTAGCGGCCGTCGTTCATCCGGATCGTGACGGCCTTTCCGTAGGCGCCCGACCGTTTGGCGAGGACGACGGTGCCGGCGCCGACGGATCTGACCCGGGTCCCGGCGCGGACGGCGAGGTCGATGCCCGTGTGGTGACCGGCCTGCCAGGTGCCGCGTACGCCGTAGGGCGAGCTGATGCGGTAGTGGGTGGGCACCGGGTGGGTCCAGGTGCCGACGGGGGCGGCGTGGGCCGCCTGGGATGCCGCCAGGGTGAGGACGGAGCCCAGGGCCGCCTGCGTTATGGCGCGGAGCAGCATTCTGCGCAGCGGGGTGCTTTTGCGGAACGTGGTCATAGTTGCGAGCCCACGCCTTGTGGCGGGCGGTCGCATCCCGGGGCGGGGCGCAGGGCCGCCGATCGGGTGTTTCCCGGCCGGTGTGCCTGGTTGTCGGGGTGCGGTGGGCTCAGGTTGTCAGGCGGGCGACCGCTTGGGTGACCGCGCCGGTGCCGTCCTCGGTGGCGAGGCGGTGGGCGGCCTGGGTGGCGCGGTCGCGGTGGGCGGGGTCGGTGGTGGCTTTGGTGAGGGCGTCGGCCAGGCGGCTGACGGCGTCGTCGGCGGCGAGGTCCTGGAAGGGGATCGGGGTGGTGGCGGCGCCCAGTGACGCCAGGCGGGCGGCCCAGAAGGGCTGGTCGGCGGTGACCGGGACCGGGACGGTGGGGACTCCCGCGCGCAGTCCCGCGGCGGTGGTGCCGGCGCCGCAGTGGTGCACCACGGCGGACATGTGGGGGAAGAGGAGGGCGTGCGGGACTTCGCCGACGGTGAGGATGTCGGGGCCTTGCCGCGTGTGCTCCGTGGTGAGGCCGGCCCAGCCGGACTGGAGGATGCCGCGGACCTTGGCGCGGCGCAGGGCACGTACCGCGAGGCTGCTCAGGCGCTCGCCCTCGCCGCCCGCCATGCTGCCGAACCCGATGAAGACCGGGGGCGGGCCGGAGGCGAGGAAGTCCTCGACGGCGGGCGGGAGTTGGGCATCGGGGGCGTGCCAGGGCCACCAGTTCCCGACGACGTCCAGGCCGGTGCGCCAGTCCGCGGGCCGGGGCACCAGGACCTCGCTGAAGCCGTGCAGGACCGGCCAGCCGGCCGCTTCGGTGCGGCGGCGGACCGTACGGGGCGTGGCGGGCGGCAGACCGAGGCGGGTGCGCAGGTCGCGGGTGGCGTCCCTGAAGAGGCGGTCGACGATACGGAGGGAGAGGCGGCCGGCGGTGCGGTTTCCCCAGCGGCCGAGGGACCTCGCGCCGCTGACGACCGGGGCGAAGTCGCCGGTGGGGGCGTTGGGCACGAGGGACAGGCCCAGGGACGGGATGTCCCTCGCCTCGGCGAGGTGCCGGCCGAGCGGTGCGGTGGTGGTCGAGAGCAGCAGGAGTTCGGTGTCGTCCCGGGCGGCGTCGGCGATTCCGCCGCCGAGCTCCCGGATGAAGGCGGCGGCCTTGCGCATGAGGTCGCGTTTGCTGTCGGGGGAGGCGCTGCGCGGGCGCGGGCCGGCAGCCGCGCGGGGCGCTCGGGGGTCGGCAGGCAGGTGGCGGAACTCCAGGCCGGCGGCTTGGACGAGGGGCGCGTAGGCGTCATGGGTGGCGAGGGCGACGTCGTGGCCGGCGTCGCGGAGACGGGCGCCCACGCCGGTGTACGGGGCGATGTCGCCGTACGATCCGGCGGCGGTGATCAGGATCTTCGTCATGGGCGGGTGGCTTTCGGGTAGGGCGGGGCGCCCCGCGGCGGGCATGGGTGGGCCGTGGGGGTGGCGCGGGTGAGGGTGAGTTCGGGGGCGTGGAGGCCCGGGTGGTGGTGCGGGTGCGGCGCTCAGGCTTTGCCGGCGGCGTCGGACTGGCGTACGGCGTTGGCGTGGACCGCGGTGCGCAGGTACGGCGCGAGACCGGGGCGCTGTTCGGTGGGCGGCACCACCAGGGCGAACGCGCGGGGGTCGGCGGCGAAGTCGTCGGCGATCCGGCCGTGCATGTCGGTGGGGCACGGGGTGAACCAGCGGGTGATGTGCCGGCGGTGTTCCTCCGCGAGGTCCATCGCGCGCTCGCCGTCCGCCGGTTCGTCGGCGTCGAAGGCGGCGGTGAGCCGCAGGCGCCACTCGGCGGCCTCGGCCATGATCTGCGCCCAGTCCTCCTTGGAGTGGGCCGCGGCCCGTGCCATCGAGCGCTGGTGGCCCTCCCGGTGCTGCCACTTCAGATGGGCCTCGGTGGCGTAACTCAGATCGAAGGCCACCTCGCCGAAGACCTCGAACCGCTCCTCGGGCGTCAGCTCCACCCCGGTCTGCTGGACCTCCATGGCCTGCTCGGCGACCTCGACCAGCCGCCGCAGCTTGGTGATCTGGTCGTTGAGGAGCCGGTGCCGGGCGCGGAGATGGTCGAGGACGTTGGCCTGGGGGTCCTCCAGGATGGTGGCGATCTCGTCGAGCGGGAAGCCGAGCTCCCGGTAGAAGAGGATCTGCTGCAGCCGGGCCAGGTCGGCGTCGCTGTAGAGGCGGTAGCCGGCGGGGCTGCGGTCGCTGGGGGAGAGCAGACCGGCCTTGTCGTAGTGGTGCAGGGTGCGCACCGTGATCCCCGCGAAGCCGGAGACCTGCCCGACCGAGTAGCCCATCGCAGCGCCTTTCATCCCGTGATTTGCGGTCGTGCGGTCGTACCGCCCTGCCGGTGGTGATGCCGCCGGTGGTGCGGTGCGTGCCGTCCGTCGTTCAGGGTGTGGCCTGACGTTAGGTGAGGGTCAAGCGGGGGCCGGGGCCGGAGACCGGCCGGATGGGCCCCCGCGACGGATGCCGACGGGCCCGGGGCGGGGCTCAGGCGTCCGGATAGCGTTCCTGCAGTACGGAATTCAGCAGCGCCTGGACATCCTCGCGGTCCAGCCCCTGCGCGCGCGCCCGTTGCATCCAGGAGCGGAGTTCCTCGCGCAGCAGGGCGTCCGCGGCGGAGTCGGGGCGGGCGAGCGTGCGGCTGACGAACGTGCCGAGGCCGGGGCGTGGTTCGACCAGGCCCTCGCGTTCCAGTTCGCGGTACGCCTTGAGGGTCGTATTGGGGTTGACCTTGGTCGTGGCGGCGACCTGCGCCGCGGTCGGCAGCCGGTCGCCCTCCACCAGGATGCCCAACCGCAGTGCCTGCTGGACCTGTTGGACGATCTGGAGGTAGGTGGCGACGCCGCTGCGGCGATCGATCCGGAACTCGACGACGTTCACCACCTCTCTGCTTCTTCCGCTTCCGCGGCTTCTTCCGCACGGGCCGTCACCTGTACCGCGGCCCGTGGCGCGACCTGCGCCGCGCTGCCCGACCGCTTGATGATCGGGCGGCCGGTGCCGGGTGTCAAAGCGCCGCCCGGGGCATGCCGCGTACAAGACGGCCCCTCGGGCGGCCGTCCGCGCCGCCGCCCGCACCGGTCGCCGCGCGCCTCGCCGTTCAGAGCGGCCGCCTGTGGGCCCGCCACACGACCAGTGCGAGCACCATGGCGGCCAGCGCCAGCAGGATCCCCGCGCCGAGCCACTGCATCCCCGGCATCTGCGCGTAGTCGAAGTACTGGGTCACCCGGTTGACGATGCCCAGCTTGGCCCGGCAGGCCGTGGTGTCGCCGTTGACGCAGGTGCCGAAGCCGTAGAGCTTGCCGTCCGCGGTGGACACCCAGTCGTCGATCCGTACGGAGCCGCGCGGCAGGTCGGGGCCGCCGGCGTCGTACGGGTAGGTGACGCTGCGCAGCGTGCCGAGGTGGTCGCGTACCTTCTCCGACCAGATGACGGAGGTGACCGCGGCGAAGACCGCGGTGGCCGCCATCGCCGGCACCACCCGCTTGATCAGCATGCCGAGGGCGATACCGCAGGCGGTCAGGAACACGGTCGTGGCGACCGGGATCGGGCCGGTGCTCTCGAAGGCACCGCTCTGCAGCCAGTCGCCGCTCATCACCAGCTCATGGGCCGGCGACCAGAGCCAGGTGAAGGCGGCCGACAGCAGGGTGGTGCACAGCACCGCGACGGCCAGCGGCAGGCCGAGCGTGGCGGCGATCCAGCGGCCGCGGCTCACCGACTGGGTGGTGACCAGCCTGATGGTGCCGTGTTCCTGCTCGCCCGCGATCAGCGGTGCGCCGAGGAAGACGCCGATGACGAAGGGCAGGAACCGCAGGTACTGGGTGTCGCTGTTGAACATCGGGCCGAAGTTGCTCTGGAACTCGGTGAGCAGCCGTCCGTCCGCGCCCGGCGAGGAGCCCTTGGTGTGCAGGAAGTCCATGACGCCGATGCGCTGGTAGGCGAAGAGCGCGCAGCCCGCGACGGTCACCAGCAGGCCGGTGCGCAGGAGGGCGCGGTGCCGGCGCCAGACCAGCCAGGCCAGGCCGCGCGGCAGGCCGCGGCGGGGGGCGGCCGTCTCGGCGGGGACGCTCGCCGCGGCCGTGGCGCTCGTGGTGCGACGGGTGTCGGCGGGGCCGGCGGTGCTGTTCCTGCTCATGCGGCGGCCTCCTGCTGCCCGCCGTCGATCCGGGCCTCGTCGGAGATCAGGGTGGGCGCGTCGGGCGAGCGCAGATAGGCCAGCAGGACCTCCTCCATGCTCGGCGACAGCGTCTCCCAGCTGTCGGGGAGCGGGCCGCCCGGCCGCACCATTGCGGTGAACTGCCGTCCGGTGACCCGGGATTCGACCACCGTGTGCTGCCGCCGCAGTTCCTCGGGCACCCCGTCGTCGCCACTGGCCACGCCCGTCACCAGCATGTGCGCGGGCACCAGCTCCTCGGTCTGGCCGGCCATCCGCAGCCGGCCCTCGGAGAGGACGAGGAGGTAGTCACACATGACCTCGATCTCGGAGAGCATGTGGGACGACATCAGTACGGTCGTGCCGTGCTCGGCGGCCTCGGCCATCAGCAGGCCGGACAGCTCGTGCCGGGCGAGCGGGTCGAGGTCGGACATCGGCTCGTCGAGCAGCAGCAGCTCGGGCCGTTTGCCGAAGGCGAGGGCGAAGGCGATACGGGTGCGCTGACCGCCGGAGAGGGTGCCGATCCGGGCGGTGAAGGGCACATTTCCCGAGCGCACGATCCGCTCGGCCAGCGCCTGGTCCCAGCGCGGGTTCAGCTCGTGGCCGAGCCGCAGGGTCTCGGCCACGGTGAAGCGCGGGTAGAGCGGCTTGTCCTGCGCGAGGAAGGCGACCCGCTCCAGGACGGACGGGTCGGAGACCGGCACACCGAACAGCTTCAGCGTCCCGGTGGTGGGCTGCGTCAGCCGGGTCGCGGTGCTCAGGAAGGTGCTCTTGCCCGCGCCGTTGGGGCCGACGAGTGCGCAGATGTGGCCGGCGGGGAGCCGGAAGGAGCAGTCCCGCAGCGCCCAGCCGCGACGGTACTTCTTCCCCAGTCCTTCGGCCTCGATGGCCCATGGGCTCGGCTCGCTCACCCGGATCCCCCCTTTAGCTAGTTGATTAGTGGAATGAGTATGGAGAGCGGCCCGGATCCCTGTCAACAGAAGGGGACGGCCAGGGGCGCCCGCTCGGCGCCCCGTTCTCTCAGCCCGCGCTCACCAGCGACTTCGCCATGCACCGGCTGGCCTCATACGTCCGGTAAAGACCGAACTTCTTCACCGGCGCATAGCCGCTGGAGGCGTACAGCTCCAGCGCCTCGGGCTGCTTGATGCCGGTCTCCAGCACCATGCGGGAGCGCCCCGCGGCCCGCGCATCCGCTTCCAGGGCGGCCAGGATCCGCCGGGCCAGTCCCCGCCCGCGCGCCTCCGGGACCACGAACATCCGCTTGATCTCGGCGTCGCCTGTGGCGTATCCCTCGTTCGCGTCCTCCTGGAGCCGCCACCCGCCGGTGGCCAGCGGCCGGCCCTCGTCGTACGCGATCAGATACGTACCGTTCGGAGGGGCGAACATCGCCGGGTCCAGCGGCGTCATATCGCCGTCGCCGTAGCGCCGGACGTACTCCTGCTGGACCAGTGCGTCGAGCGTGACCGCGTCGGGGTGGTCATAGCGGACGGGGCGTATCTCCATTCCAGAAATCGTACGGGTGAGCGGGTGGGCGACGCGACGAGGTCCGGGGGATGGGTATCGTGCCCGGATGCTCACCGTGACCTCTGTGAATGTGAACGGGCTGCGCGCCGCGGCCAAGAAGGGCTTCGTCCCGTGGCTGGCGGAGACCGCGGCCGATGTGCTGTGCCTGCAGGAGGTACGGGCCGAGACCGCCCAGCTGCCGGAGGAGGTGCGCGAGCCGTCGGGCTAGCACACCGTGCACGCCCCGGCCGCCGCCAAGGGCCGGGCCGGTGTCTCCCTCTACACCCGGCGGGAGCCGGACCGCGTCCAGGTCGGCTTCGGCTCGTCGGAATTCGACACCAGCGGCCGGTACGTCGAGGCGGACCTGCCCGGCGTGACCGTCGCCAGTCTCTATCTGCCCTCCGGCGAGGTCGGCACCGAGCGCCAGGACGAGAAGGAACGCTTCATGGCGGAATTCCTGCCGTACCTCGTCGAGCTGCGTAAGCGCTCCGCGGCCGACGGCCGGGAGGTCGTGGTGTGCGGCGACTGGAACATCGCCCACCAGGAGGCCGACCTCAAGAACTGGAAGGCCAACCAGAAGAAGTCCGGCTTCCTCCCCGAGGAGCGCGCCTGGCTGACCGATGTCCTCGACGAGACCCGCGGCGGCTACGTGGACGTCGTCCGTGCCCTCCACCCGGACACCGAGGGCCCGTACTCATGGTGGTCCTACCGGGGCCGCGCCTTCGACAATGACGCGGGCTGGCGGATCGACTACCAGATGGCCACCCCGGGCCTCGCCCGACGCGCGGTGAAGGCGTATGTGGAGCGGGCGGCCAGTTATGACCAGCGGTGGAGCGATCATGCGCCCGTGACGGTCGCATTTGATCTCTAGGTGCAGGAGGCCAGGACGTTGCCGACGCTGTCCCTGGGTTGTGATGCGGGCGGTTGACGGTCGAGGGCCGGGGCGTGCGGCGATGATCTGCTGCGGTGCACGATGCGTCTCGCCGGTCGGGTCGATGGGCGGGTGCGACAGCGCTCGATGAGCCTGCGGCGCCCTTCCGGGGGCGGGGTGTTGCGGTGAGTCATGCGACCCGGACGTCTTCGGCCGACGCGGCGGGCTCAGGGGCGGACACATGTATCCGTTTGGGCAGCAAGAGCGGGGTGGCGAGCAGGAGAACGCCGGACATGGTGATCGCGGCGAGCGGGCTGGTGAGTGTGGCGAGAATGCCCCAGATCACCATCAGGGCAGCTTGTAGGAGTTTGCTGGTGGCACTCCATGTACTGAGGACTCGGGCGGTGTGATCCGCGGGAGTGCGTTGCAGGCGTTCTGTCGCGTAGATCGGATTGAAGATGCCCATGCAGGTGATCAGCAGGCCCTCGACGATGATCACGGTGAGGAGTCCGGGGATGCCGGGACGGACGAACGTGAGACCGAGCGGGAAGAGCGATCGCAGCCAGCCGGAGACGATCATGACCCGGTGCCGGCCGTAGCGGGTCACGAGGCGCGCGGAGAGGCGGGCGCCCACGAAGCCGCCGAGTGCCGGAATGCCGAAGGCAAGACCGTATTGCCAGGCCGGGAAGTGGTACTGGCCCAGCAGGAGGACGGACAGGAGCGGGGCGGTGGCCATGATCAGGCCGCCGACCAGGATCTGGTTGAGGAACAGGCGCCTCAGTGCGGGGTCGCGGAGGATGAACCGCCAGCCGCCGAGAAGGTCGGCTCCGCGCAACCTGGTGGCCCGGCCGCGGGGTGCCGCGACGTCGCCTCCGCGGATGCGGAGGACCCCGAGCGCGGACAGCAGGTAGCTGAGGGCGTCGGCCATGACGGTGATGACCGGGCCGAGCAACCCTATGAGTGCACCACCGAGGGGCGGGCCCGCCGCGGTCGCCATCCAGCTCGTGCCCTCGAATCTCCCGTTCGCCACAAGGAGGTGATCGCTCCGGACGAGATACTTCAGATACGCGCCGGATGCGGCGGTGAAGGCGATGCTCGCGGTCCCGGAGATGACCGAGACGACCAGCAGTTGGCCGTAGGAAAGCGAGCCGAGGACGTACGCGATCGGGACACTTGCCATCGCGACGAACCGGATCAGGTCCATCGCGATCATCACCGGACGCTTGGCCCGGTGCTCAACCCACGGCCCGAGCGAGAACGCGACAATCGCCGCGACGGCAAGCCCGGCCGCCTCCAGGAGCGACACCGCGAATGCCGGCGAGTGCAGCACTCGAACCGCGATCAGCGGGAACGCGCCGAAGGCGATCCACGTGCCGTATGTACTGACGGCGTAGGCCGACCACAGCCAACCGAAACTGCGCCCCAACTGCACGCGCATGCGACTCCCTCGCGACAACCGATGTTCGGGTCTCGGAATCACACCGGCCGCACCGTCGCGGGATCAAACAACCGACTCCCGGGCGAGCCACAACCATCAGTTGGGCATGTTTATGCTGGATCAATGGATACCGAGGCGGTGCGCTCGTTCGTCCGCGCGGCCGAGCTCGGACAGCTGCAACACGCGGCCGACGAGCTGGGCGTCACGCAACAGGCCGTGTCGAAGCGGATCGCAACCCTGGAGCGTGAACTCGACGTCCGGTTGTTCACCCGCACCGCCCGAGGGGTCGAGCTGACACTCGACGGCCAAGCCTTCCTCCCGCACGCCCGGACCATCATCACGGGTGTCGATCGCGCCGTCACCGCGACCAGGCCGGGCTCGCGGGCCCTTCGGATCGACGTTCTCGGCCTGCGATCCGCGCAGGCCGTCATCCTGCACGACTATTGGCGGTCGCATCCCGAAACCGATCTCGACGTGGTGACCCTCAAGGCCAACGACCCGCGCGTGGCGGTCACCGCCGTCCAAGCGGGCGATATCGACGCCTCGTTCCGCTCGGTCACCGACCCGGCCACACTGCCGCGCGACGTGCAAATGATCCACGCGTTCCACTCCCCGCTGGAACTGGTCGTCGGCCCGAGGCACCCGCTCGCCTCCGCACGCACACTGACACCGTCGCAGCTGCGCCGGCACCGGATCTGGGTGCCGGGTATCGCGCCGCGAAGCGAATGGGCGGAGTTCTACGATCAGCTCGCCACCGACTTCGACCTCCGCATCGACGCCGCGGGCCCGAACTTCGGCAACGAGGTACTCCTCGACATCCTCGCGGACTCCGCAGACGTGGCAACCCTCGTTGGCTCGCGCGACCGGTACATCTGGCCGACGAACCACGACCTGCGCCGCATCCCGATCGTGAATCCGACCCTCGCATACCCGATCTCGCTCATCCTCCCCCGAGCGAATCCACACCCAGGACTCCGGGCAATCATCAACCACTTCGGAAACCTGGCACCGCTCCCCGAGACAGCCTGGCTCCCCTCCTGGGCAACGACACCACGCCGCAGTGACGGAAACATCGACCACACCCGACGCTAACGGTCGCTTCCAGCAGCACAGCGCCTCTGGGGCCGGGAAGGGGTGGCCGGGAAAGCGGAACGGCCCGCCGGGTTTCGACGGGCCGTCACCGGGGGGTGTGGCGTGTCAGTTGTGCTGACGAATATCAGGCGGCGCGGAAGAACTTCACGTAGCCACCGTTGTCCGGGCGCTCGAACCAGCCCCGGAAGGCCCAGTTGATGTAGCCGCCGTCGCCCTTGTTCGTGAACTCGCCGTCCTCGAACACCCAGATCCCGTAGACGACACCGTCGTAGGTGGCGGAGCCGTACGCCTTGACGCCGTTGAAGTGGTCCTCATAGCCCTGGCTGAGGTTGTGCACCATGACGTTGTACTGACCACCGCTCGCGTAGAACGCGGACTCCATAAGGTTTTTGACGAAGCCCTCGCGATTCTGGGCGGTCTTGATCGACGCCTCGATCTTGTTGGCTATGCCGAGAACGTCGACATTGAAGTTCAGGTTGGCGTTGGCACCGACGTCGACCGGCGAATCGCCCGCCGCCGCTGCGGCGGTGGCCGGGGCGGCCATCGCCGTTGCCGGGAAGGCGGCACCCGTTGCGGTGAGGGCGGCGCACAGGGCTGCCGTGGCAAGGCCCTTCTTCACCAGGTTCTTCGTGGACATGGTTCTCCTCCATGGGTCGGATGGAAGTCCTCTCCGGCACCCGACTGGTCTCTCGGGTGCCGGAGATCTGGTCCGGGCAGCCGCCAGGGGATTGCCGCTGCGACCGGCTCAGGAACGATGTTCAGCCGCCTCGCTCACGATCTGCTCACATCGTGCTCATGGAGTCCGCATGCTTCGCTGACTTTCCGTCAATTCACTGACCATGTCCATATAGTGAGAGCGGGGGAGTAAAACGGAACCCTGTGTTCCCCTATGTGGTCTTTGCTGATAAAGGCGGGGTTCGCTGTCCGCTCATTCGGCAGCATGCACTTGAGGGCGCGATGATTCAGTTGCGGCTACTAGGGCCGGTTGAAATCGAGTTGAACAATGGTCGACTACTGAGTCTGGGGGCGGGCCGCATACGCACGGTGGCCGCCGTGCTGATCAGCGAGGTCAATCAGGTGATCCCTGTGAACAGGTTGATCGACCTGGCCTGGGACGCGGATCCGCCGGCCCGTGCGAGAGGCGTGGTCCACAACCATGTGCACCGGCTGCGGCAGCTGCTGGCCGGCCATGCCGAGCTCGCCACGCGGGGGCAGGGATACGTCCTGGTCGCCGATCCGTACGCGGTGGACGTCCGCCGGTTCAAGGACCTGGTCTCCGGCGCCCGGGAGGCCGAGCCACGGACCGCGGTCTCGATGCTGCGCCAGGCCCTTGGGCTGTGGCGTGGTGATGCGCTGGCGGATGTGCCCGGCAACCGGGTACGCCGGACGCTGGGCATCGGCCTGGCCCAGGCGCGGGTGGCCGCGCTGCAAGAGCTCGGTGCGAAGCTGTTGCAGCTCGGCCGGTACGGGGAGCTGGTCACGGAGCTGACCTCGTGGATCACCCAGGATCCGCTGCACGAGGAGCTGACCGCGCTGCTGATGCGCGCCCTGCAGGCGAGCGGCCGGCAGGCCGAGGCCCTCGACCACTACCACCGGGCCCGCAGGCGCCTGAAGGACCAGCTGGGCATCGACCCCGGTCCGGCGCTCAGCGAGGCCTACCTGGCGGTGCTCGGCGGGAGCAGCGCCGCCGCGCCGTATGTCTCCGCCCGGCCGCCGGCCGCGCCGTCGCTCATCGCGCCGTACGTCTCCGGTCACCGGCCGGATCCGCCGCCCCGGATCGCCCAACTGCCGCCGGAAATCGGGGACTTCTGTGGCCGGGCACGGGAGCTCGCGGTGCTGGACCAGAAGCTGGACCGCGTACCGCGACCGAACTGTGTGGTGCTCGCGGGCGGGGGCGGGACCGGCAAGACCACGCTGGCGGTGCAGTGGGCGCACCGGCTCAAGGCCGAGTTCCCCGACGGACAGCTCTTCGCCGATCTGCGGGGCTTCGAGCGTCCGCCGATGCGGGCGGGCACCGTTCTGTCGACGTTTCTGCTGGCCCTGGGGGTCCCGGAAGCGAAGATCCCCGATTCCGTGACGGAGCGGGCAGCGCTCTACCGTTCGCAGCTCGCCGGACGGCGGATGCTCGTCCTGCTCGACAATGCCGGAACCGCCGACCAGACGCGCCCGCTCCTGCCCGCGACGCCGGGCTGTCTGGCCGTGGTGACCAGCCGAAGGCGGCTGAGCGGGCTGGTGATCCGTGACGGGGCCGGCCTGGTCACGGTGGGGCCGCTCGCCCGCGGCGATGCCCTGCAACTGCTGGGCAATGCGCTGGGGCGGCAGCGCATCGAGGCGGACGGAGAGGCGGCCGAGGCACTCGTCGAGCGATGCGACAGACTCCCGCTGGCGCTGCGGATCGCCGCGGCACGGCTGATGGCCCACCCCGAATGGTCACTGGGGTGCTGGACGGGGAAGCTGGCCGATGAGCGCCGTCGGCTGCAGGAGCTGTCCACACACGATGCCGATCTGTCCGTGGAGGCCAACCTCTATCTGAGCTACCGAGCGCTGTCGAGCGGGGCCGCCCGGCTCTTCCGCATCCTCGGGCTGCACCCCGGCCCCTGTGTGGGTGTCCACGACGCCGCGGCGCTGGCCGGACGGGACGTCGAGCGCACCCGGCGTCACCTCGCCGAGCTGTGTGACGCCCACCTTCTCGAAGAGCAGGTCCAGGGGCACTATGTGCGGGCCGAGCTGGTGCGCATCTATGCCGCGCAGCTCGCCGCGTCGGAGGAGTCGCGGGCCGATCACGACCTCGCCGTGCGGCGCCTGCTGGAGCACTTCGCGCAGCGCCGGCCGTCGCACGGCTGAGCAGGGGCCGTCCGGCGCCCGGCGGTCACGGCCCCTGCCTGTCCTTCTCCCCCTATCCGTCCTTCTCCCCCTGCTCCCGCAGCCACTCCGCCAGCTCCGCCCGGACGCGGCGGTCCATGGCCATGGAGAGTTCGGCCTCGACCACGCCCTTGGACAGGGGGCGGAGCTTTTCGATGGTCTCGGCCATGTGGTGGACCTCTTGGGGGGTGGGGGGTTCGCCCGTGCCGGCGCGTTCGAGGACGTCGGCGAGGACGTGGGTGCGGATGAGGGTGGTGAAGATGTCGGCGAGGGCGTCGGCATGGGCGCGTACCCGGCGGCCGGCTTCCAGGACGGCGGCCAGCGGAATGCCCTTGTGCACGAGTTCGGTGGAGGCGTCCAGGAGGCGGCGGCTGATGTGGACGAACTCGTCGCCGTCCACGGCGAGATAGCCGATGTCCAGGGACGCGGTGAGGTTCTCGGCGGTGATGTCCTGGCTGAAGTGGTCGGCGAGTTCCTCGGGGGTGAGGCGTACCGGGGTCTCCTCGGACCAGGGCGGGACGAAGGGGTTCTGCAGGCCGAGGAGTTCGCCCACGTCGCGGCCGGATTCGAAGGCGGAGAGGAGTTCGGCGATGCCGCCTAGGGTGTGGCCGCGCTCCAGGAGGGCGCCGATGGTGCGCAGGCGGGCGAGGTGGTGCTCGTTGTACCAGGCGATCCGGCCCTCGCGGCGCGGTGGCGGGATGAGCTTGCGCTCGCGGTAGAAGCGCAGCGTACGGACCGTGATGCCGGCTTCCTCGGCCAGGTCGGCCATGCGGAATTCGCGCGCGGGGCGGGGGTGGGCTGTGGTTTCCGCGCGCTCGTCCTCGGTGTTCTCGTTCGCTGCCACGGGGTCAGCCTATGCCGGGGAGGTGACACCGGGCCGTGGTGCGACCGGTGGTAACTCGTGCCGCGCGACCCCTACCGCTCGGTACGTAGCTGCCCTACTCTCCCAACTGTGCCAGTGATTGCTGGCGCAATTGGGGCCGGAAAGATGCAGTGAAGAACGTCGAACTCGGGAGGCGGCGGGATGGCCGAGCGCGAGCACAAGCATGTGCGGGTGGCGGTGATCGGATCGGGTTTCGGTGGACTGGGGGCGGCGGTACGGCTGCGGCGCCAGGGAATCACCGACTTCGTGGTCCTGGAGCGGGCCGACTCGGTGGGTGGTACCTGGCGGGACAACAGCTATCCGGGGTGCGCATGCGATGTGCCCTCGCATCTGTACTCGTTCTCCTTCGCACCCAACCCGGAGTGGCCGCGGAACTTCTCCGGGCAGCCGCACATCCGCGCGTACCTGGAGCGGGTGACGGACACCTTCGGACTGCGACCGCACCTCCGCTTCAACTCGGAGGTACACAGCCTGCGGTGGAACGGCGAGGAGCTGCACTGGGAGGTCGAGACGGCGAGCGGGCCGCTGACGGCGGATGTGGTCGTCTCCGCGACCGGGCCGCTGTCGGATCCCAAGGTTCCCGACATTCCGGGGCTGGACGGCTTCCCCGGCAAGGTTTCGCACTCCGCGCGCTGGGACCATGACTACGACCTGCGGGGCAAGCGCGTTGCCATGATCGGCACCGGGGCGTCCGCGATCCAGATAGTCCCGGCCATCCAGCCGGACGTGGAGCGCCTCACGCTCTTCCAGCGCACCCCGCCCTGGGTGCTGCCGCGCGCCGACCGCAAGATCAGCACGGCCGAGAAATGGCTGCACACCAAGCTGCCGGCGACCCGGGCGGCTCGCCGCGGTCTGCTGTGGGGCCTCAGGGAACTGCAGGTCAGCGCGTTCACCAAGCGCCCCAATGAGCTGGGACCGATCGAGTACCTGGCCAGGAACCATATGAAGAAGGCGGTCAAGGACCCGGCGCTGCGGGCGGCGCTGACGCCCGACTACCGCATCGGTTGCAAGCGGATCCTGCTGTCCAACACCTATTACCCCGCGCTGGCGCAGCCGAATGTGGACGTCGTGGCGGCCGGGCTGAAGGAGGTGCGGGGCAGCACTCTGGTGGGATCCGACGGGAGCGAGGCGGAGGCCGACGCGATCGTTTTCGGCACCGGGTTCCATGTGACGGACATGCCGATCGCGCAGCGCGTCACGGGGGCCGACGGCACGACGCTGGCGGAGGAGTGGAAGGACGGGATGGAGTCGCTGCGGGGTGCCAGCGCGGCCGGGTTCCCGAACTTCCTGACCATCATCGGGCCCAACACCGGCCTCGGGAACAGCTCGATGATTCTGATGATCGAGGCGCAGCTGAACTACCTGGGGGACTTCATGCGGCAACTGGACATCCTCGGCGGCAAGATCGCGCTCAGCGCCCGGCCGTCCGCGGTGAAGGAGTGGAACCGCAAGCTCCAGCAGCGGATGGAGCGCACGGTGTGGAACACCGGCGGCTGCGACAGCTGGTACCTGGACGCGAACGGCCGCAACACCACCGTCTGGCCGGGCACGACCTCGGAGTTCAAGAAGGTGACCCGGCAGGTCGATCTCGCCGAGTACGAAGTGCTCAGGCCACCCAAGAAGCCGGTCGTCACGCCCGTTGGCACGCCCGCGGAGGTGGCCGCATGAGCCGCCGGCCCGCGCATGTCACGAGTGGTCCGTACGCCCCGCCGGTGCCGCGCACCACGCTGACCGTCACCTCCGCCGACGGTGCCCGGCTGTACGCCGAGATCCACGGGCCCGAGCACGCCCCCGCCGTCGTCCTGGCACACGGCTGGACCTGTTCCACCGCCTTCTGGGCCCCGGTCGTCCGCGACCTGGCCGCCGACCACAAGGTCGTCGTCTACGACCAGCGGGGGCACGGCCGCAGCCCGGCCCCCGGCCCGGCGGGCCACAGCACCCATGCCCTCGCCGACGACCTGGTCGCCGTACTGGAGGCGGCCCTGGAGCCTGGCGAACGCGCCGTCGTGGGCGGCCACTCCATGGGCGGCATGACGATCATGGCCGCCGCCGAGCGTCCGCAGCTGCGCGAGCGGGCCGCGGCCGCCCTGCTGTGCAGCACCGGCAGCGCCGATCTGCCCGCCGAATCCCGGGTGTTCGCGCTCCGCAGCCCGCAGGGGCGGCGCCTTGCGCACCGGCTGATGCTGCGCTCCCGCGCCCCGCTCGGCCCCGTGTCACCGCTCGCCAAACGCGCCCTGAAGTACGCCACCATGGGCAAGGGGTCCACCGCCGAGCAGATCGAGGCCTGTGCCCGCATCGTGCACGCCTGCCCGGCGGGCGTACGGGCCCGCTGGGGCAATGTGCTGGCCGGTCTGGAGCTGACCGGCGGGGTGAGCAAGCTGGAGATGCCGACCGCGGTCATCGCGGGCACCGCCGACCGGCTCACGCCACTCGTGCACGCCCGCCGGATGGCCTCCGTACTCCCCGACTTCCGCGGCCTGACCGAACTGCCGGGGCTGGGACATATGACACCGATCGAGGACCCGGGCGCGGTCTCCGGACGGCTTCGCGCACTCGTACAGGACCATCTGCGGGTGCCCGGCACCGACGCCGCCGCGGCCCCCGCCGAAGCCCCCCGGGGCAAGCGGCAGAAGAAGGAGAAGACGGCATGAGTACGAGGAGCCTGGAGGGGCAGGTCGTCGTCGTGACCGGCGCGGCACGCGGGGTCGGTGCGCTGCTGGCCCGCAAGCTGTCGGCGCGCGGCGCCACCCTGGCGCTGGTCGGTCTGGAGCCGGACGAACTGCGCGGTGTCGCGGCCGCGCTGCACGGCCCGGCGCACCACTGGCACGCCGATGTCACCGACCACGAGGCGATGGCCCGGGTCGCGGGCGAGGTCAAGGACCGCTTCGGGAAGGTCGATGTGGTCGTCGCCAACGCCGGGGTGGCGACCGGCGGCCCGTTCGTCGACTCCGATCCGGTCGCCTGGAAGCGGGTCATCGAGGTCAACCTCATAGGCGGCGCGGTCACCGGCCGCGCCTTCCTGCCCGTACTGATGGAGTCCCGCGGCTACTTCCTGCAGATCGCCTCGCTGGCCGCGATCACCCCGGCGCCGATGATGACCGCGTACTGCGCGTCCAAGTCGGGCGTGGAGGCGTTCGCGCACAGCCTGCGCGCCGAGGTCGGCCACCGGGGCGTACGGGTCGGCGTCGGCTATCTGAGCTGGACCGACACCGACATGGTGCGCGGGGCCGACCAGGACGACCTCATGCGCGAGCTGCGCTCCCGGCTGCCCTGGCCGTCGAACAAGACCTATCCGCCGGGCCCCGCCGTCGACCGGATCGTCGCGGGTATCGAGCGCCGCTCGGCGCATGTCTACGGGCAGTGGTGGCTGCGCGGAATGCAGTCGCTGCGCGGGTATCTGCCGGCGGTCATCGGGTCGGTGGGCCAGCGCGAAATGCGGCGGTTCGGGGACCGGCTGGACGGGATGCGGGTGGGGCTGCTCGGCGCGGGCGGGGAGGCCGACGAGAAGGCACGCGCGGACCGCTGAGGCAACCCTGTGCGTCACGGAACGTAGTCATTCGTGATCGAAATGCGAGCAATGTCCGGGCGTGTCACGCTGGTCGAGGCCCAACCCCCCTACACCCCACTAGGAGTGAACAGCATGGGCATCAAGGACCAGTTCGAGGACAAGGCCAACGAGCTCAAGAACCAGGCCAACAAGGCCATGGGCAGCGCTCGCGACGACGCCAACGAGCGCAGCCGGCGCGAGGAGCAGGAGCGCAGCCGTCGCCAGGGTGGCCAGGAGCGCGACCCGCAGCGTGACCGCGGCCAGCAGGGCCGTCGGACCGCTCAGGACGCGCTGGACGACGCCGAGGGTCGCTTCCAGAGCTGACGTGGCACGTTCTGAACGGCACGCGTGGCGACGTACGCGCCATGCGTGAAGGGCGCACCCGGTCGACCGGGTGCGCCCCACCAGTTTCCCCCCGTGACCTCTGCGGACCCCCGTAACCCCGCACGCCGCAAGGCCAGTTGGCGACCTTGAGTCTCTTCGGCCGATCGGCGGGTCAGGCGCCGGCCGCCTCGGCCGTGTCCTCCCCGCTCCGCGGCGGCAGCGCGGGCCGCCGGAGGTCCGGTACGTCCGACAGGTCCGGAGGCGTCGCCGCCGGATGCCGCTCCAGCAGCTCCAGTGCCGTACGGATCGCCACGCCCAGCTGCGGATGCCGGCCCTCGGCCCAGTGCAGCGGGGAGCGCAGCGCCTCGATGTCGACCTCGACGCCGTGGTTCTCCACGCCCCAGCCGTAGAGCCGGAACCACGCGGCGTTCATCGGCACGGTGATCGTGGTGCCGTCGCCGAGCCGGTGGCGGCCGGTCATCCCGACCACCCCGCCCCAGGTGCGCATGCCGACCACCGGGCCGATGCCCTGGAGCTTGAAGGCCGCGGTGATCATGTCGCCGTCGGACGAGGTCATCTCGTCGGCGACCGCGACGACCGGGCCGCGCGGCGCGTTGCTGGTGTACGAGACGGGCTCGGCGTCGCGGGTCAGATCCCAGCCCATGATGGTGCGGGTCAGCTTCTCGATCACCAGCTCGGAGATATTGCCGCCCGCGTTGCCCCGTACGTCCACGATCAGCGCCGGCCGGGAGACCTCCATCCGCAGATCGCGGTTGAACTGCGCCCAGCCCGAGCCGCCCATGTCGGGGATGTGCAGATAGCCGCACCGGCCGCCGCTCAACTCCCGTACCACCGCGCGGCGTTTGGCCACCCAGTCCTGATAGCGCAGCGGCCGCTCGTCGACCAGCGGGACCACCGCGACCCGGCGCGCATGGCCGTTGCCCTCGGCCGGTGAGAAGGTCAGCTCGACGGTGGTGTTGCCGGCCGCGGACAGCAGCGGATACGGGCCGGCCACCGGGTCCACCGGGCGGCCGTCGACATGGGTGAGCGCCGCGCCCTCGCGGATGCCCGTACCGGCCAGCGGGGAGCGGGCCTTGGAGTCCGAGGACTCACCGGGCAGGATCCGCTGCACCACCCAACGGCCGTCCCGGCAGACGAAGTTGGCGCCGAGCAGGCCCATGGCGCGCTGGTAGTGCGGCGGCCCCTCGTTGCGCCGGGCGCCGGCGACATAGGCGTGCGAGGTGCCCAGCTCGCCCAGCACCTCACGCAGCAGATCGGCGAACTCGTCGGGAGAGGCGACCCGTTCGAGCAGCGGCCGGTACTGCGCGAGCACCGCGTCCCAGTCGATGCCGCACATCCCCGGCTCCCAGAAGTACGCCCGGACGAGACGGCCCGCCTCCTCGAACGCCTGGTGCCACTCCGCCGCGGGGTCCACGTCGTGCAGGATGCGCCGCAGGTCCAGGAAGACCGTCGAATCGCTGTCCGGCGGCTCGGTCGCCGGCACCGCGCGCAGCTCGCCCTCGTCGTGGACGACCAGCCGCGTTCCGTCGCCGCTGAGCGCGAACTCCTCCAGGGAGCTGGTGAGTTCGGTGCGCCGTGCCTTGGTCAGGTCGAAGTGTTCGAGGGTGGGCTTGCCGGAGGTCTTGTCGGGATCGGCGAAGGTCTCGCCCAGCGCGCCGGAGATCGGCCAGCGCAGCCAGACCAGCCCGCCGCCGCTGACCGGCTCCAGGGAGGAGTACTTGGACGCCGCGACCGGGAAGGGCGTGACGCGGTTCTCCAGCCCCTCCACCTCCACCAGCACCGTCCCCTCTCCGGCCGGCGGAGGACTCTCGTCCGGGTCCAGGCCGCCCGCCGCGGGCCGGCCCTCCGGGGACAGCGCGAAGGGGGAGGGGGTCGCCGATGACAGCGGTACGAGATAGGGGCGGCAGCCCAGCGGGAAGGACAGATCGCCGGTGTGCACGTCGTAGACCGGGTCGAAGCCGCGCCACGACAGGAACGCCAGGTAGCGGCCGTCACGGGTGAAGACCGGCTGCTCGTCCTCGAACCGGCCGTTGGTGACGTCCACGATGTGCCGGTCGGCCAGCCGGGCCATCTTGATCTGCCGCAGCGAACGGCCGATACCGGGGTGCGACCAGGTCAGCCAGCGCGAGTCGGGGGAGAACGCCAGGTCGCGGACCGGGCCGTTGGTGGAGCGGACCAGCTCGGTGACACCGCCGGCGGCCGTGCCCTCCCCGGCCTCGCCCTCCTCCGGGAGGGGCACGTCCACCAGCAGCAGCCGGCCGTCGTGCGCGGCCACCGCGAGGCGTTCGCCGTCCGGCGAGGAGGTCATCTCATGGACCCGGCCCAGCTCGCCGGCGGCCAGCCGGCGCGGTTCGCCCGGCGCGCTGGCCCGCGGCAGGTTGGTGATCTCGATGGCGTCATCGCCCTCGGCGTCGGTGACGTAGGCGATCCGGCCGGTGGTGCCCAGCATTTCGGGCAGCCGGACCCGTACGCCCGGGGTGTCGTGGATGGTCCGGGCCGGGCCGTCGCGGTGGGTGAGCCAGTAGAGGCTGCCGCGTACGCCGACCGCGCTGGCCCGCCCGGTGGAGTCCACCGCGACCGAGGCGACGTGGGAGGCGGCCGGGATCTGATAGCTGCGGCGGCCGGCCCGCGGGCCGCCCAGGCGCACCGCCAGCTTGCGCGGTACGGAGTCCGCGCTCAGCTCGTCGAGCAGCCAGATGTCGCCGGCGCACTGGTAGACGACGCGCGAGCCGTCGGTCGAGGCATGCCGGGCGTAGAAGTCGCCGTGGTCGGTGTGCCGGCGCAGATCGGTGCTGTCGGGCAGACAGGAGTAGACATTGGCGATGCCCTCGTGGTCGGAGAGGAACGCGATCCGGCCGCCGACGAACATCACCGAGTCCAGGTGCCCGTACAGCTCCGGCATCAGCCGGGTGCCGTGCAGCCACATCCGGCCCATCGCGCCGCCCCGGTAGCGCTTCCAGGAGGCGGGTTCGTGCGGCGGTTTGCCGCTGAGCAGGAGCGTGCGGCGCTCGCCCTCGATGTCGGCGACCGCGATGTCGGAGACCGGGCCCCAGGGCAGCTTGCCGCCGGGGCTGCCGTCGGTGGGCAGGCTGTAGGCCCACGAATAGTACGAGAACGGCTGGCCGTGCGAGGAGACCGCGAGGATCTGGGTGTGGCCCTCGTGGTCGGGGGGCGTCCAGCCGCAGACCCGGGCGTCCGTGCTGCCCCAGTACGTCAGCCGGCGGGCCGGGCCGCCGTCGACCGCCGCGAGATGGATCTCCGGGTCGAGGCTGCGCCAGGTGGTGAAGGCGATGTGCTGCCCGTCGGGGGAGAAGCGGGGGTGGCCGATGCGGGTCCGGTCGACGGTCAGCCGCCAGGCGCGGCCGGGCTCCTGGCCGTCCGGGGCGATCGTCGCCACCCACAGGTCGTCCTCGGCGGCGAAGCAGAGCAGCTCGCCGTGCAGATGCGGATAGCGCAGATACGAGCCGGGTGGCGGCCCCGGTCCGACCGGCATGCGGCGCAGCCGGCCGCGTGGCTTGGTGCGGTCCGGCTCCGGGCGAGGCCCGACGGCCTCGGGTGCATCGCTCACGCATCCATCGTTTCCGGCGGGGGTACGGGTGGCAACTCGGCCGGAGGAACGCCGGACGGATACGGCCAGGGGGCCGGGGCCGGGGCCGGGGCCGGGGCCGCGGCCAGAGGGCCGGAGCCGCGAGCGTGCAGCGAGCGGCACCAGCCGATTGCCCACGGCGACTTCCGGTCGTCCGCCGGTCCCGGCACCGCCGGCTCATCGTCACCTTGACGGAGCCAACTCCGGAGGGTGAGGGTCGTGCAACAGGTCGCAACACGTTCGACACGGGCGAGGTAGCGATGTCTCTCCTGTTCTTCGGCAAGGACCCCGACACCGACGAAGACCACTGCCCGGCGGTCTGGGTAGACGACGAGAACACCGATCTCGTGCTGCAAGGGTGGAAGGCCGACGACACAACGCAGCAGAAGTGCTTAGAGGCCGGCTCGATCCCTGACGGCGAGGCCGTCATTCGTATCCCGGCGCGGATGGTGCCGCAGATCAGGAAGGCGTGCGATGCCGCAGAACGCTCAGCAGTCCATCTGGAGATGCGTGACGCCTACGGCGATAACGAACGGTTCGCGGCGTGGCGACGTGGAGCGCTGATCGACTGGGACGACCAGGCAACGTGGTGGCGTGGTTTCCACGGCCAGATTGCCGAAGCTGTCTCGCGTGGTGTGTCGATCCGCCGAGTCCGCATCGTGAGCGAGCCGGTCTCGGACTACATCCGCTGGGAGCACTACGTCACCCGCGCCAACGTAGCCGCCGGGGAAGAGGTCCGGTGGCTGCCCCGTCGTTTCGCGACGGACCTCGCCCTTCCTGGCAATGACTATTGGTTGTTCGATGACCGGTTGGCCAGGATCCACCACTTCGCAGGAGACGGTTCTCTCGTCGCCGATGAATTCAGTACCGACCCGTCCGTCCTCGAGAAGCTCGCCACAGCATTCGAGGCCGTATGGGGGCGAGGTATTCCGCACGAGAAGTACACGGTCTGATCGCCCACCCCACGTCACATCGGCCAGCCGATGCCATCGTCCCCGTCCTCCAGCGCCCAGGCTGCGCGTGAATCCGTCTCCGCGCGGCTCAAGGACCTACGGCTCGATGCGGGCCTGACGATGCAAGCGCTGGCTGATCGCTGAGGCTGGAGCAAAGCGAAGACCTCACGTATCGAGGCAGCGAAGACATTCCGGCGGCAACACGCCCTTGCACGTCAGCGTCTCCACGAGCCGCTGCTGTGTGGTCATGCGGCCTCACTTCCCTTGCTGATACGTCACAACGAGCGGCCGTTGGCCGGGTCGCCGCGGACTTCGTCGATGAACGCGGCGAACGTCCCCGCCGGGAAAGCCAGCACCGGTCCTTGTAGGTCCTTGGAGTCGCGGACGGCTATCCGGCCTTGGTTGTGGAGGTTCGCCACCTCGACGCATTCGTTGCCCTCACCTCCGCTGTAGCTGCTCTTGAACCAGGTGAGCGACGGCACTTCGGCCTGGGACAGCGGGCGATCAGTCATGAGGCAGCTCCTGTCGTGCTTTGGCCAGCAGTTGCAACGACGCTGAGGTGTCGGCTGCTTGCGAGCGAAGGTAGTCGAACGTGAGCTTATAAGCGGCCACGTCTTCTGGGTCATCGAGATACAGGCCACGGCGGCGCATCTCGATGTAGACCACGGCCATGGAGTTGAGCGGGTTCCGTTCATCGTTCCTGCCCAGGGTGACGAAATGGCCGGCACCTGCCGCATGGGCACCGGCACTGAACGGAAGGATCTGGATCTCGACCGTAGGACTCTGTGCCATCTCATAGAGGTGGTCCAACTGCTGTTCCATCACGGCCGAGTTGCCGACAGTCCGGCGAATTACCGCCTCGTCCAGCACCGCCCACAGATGCAGCGGGGGCTTCCGCTGGAGAATGTTCTGGCGCTGGATCCGAGCGTCCACCATCAGCTCAATGGCATCGTTCGGGCTGCGGACCTCGCGGGCCTGGTGGATGGAAAGGGCATACTCGGCTTTCTGGCCGCTCAGTTGGCGGACGCTCTCCATGACGCGTTGTTCGTCGCCGAGAGCCGAGGCAGCCGCCTTGCCCTGGCGGATGGCTCGGATGACGCAGATGACGACGAGCACGTCTGAAGAGGGGGTGCGCCGATGCCGTCGTTCATCGAGGTCATCCACGACGCGCTGACGCACTCATCCGCCACACTGCAGGCATTGGGCCTGCAATCGTTCCCCGGCAGGGATTTGTCGTCCGCGGGCGCCGCCCGTCGCTACGTACGCACCACGGCCCGTTGGTGGGGCGTTGCCCCGGATCAGGCGGAAGCCCTGGAATTGATTGCTGGGGAGCTCGCCGGCAATGCGCTGGAGCACAGCAACAGCCGTCTTGTCGCCGTCGTACTCTCACGTACCGCGCGGACCGCGAGCATCAGCGTGACCGACGAGGGGCAGGGCTGTGCGTCCGCACCGGCCGGACCAGGGCCTGAGCAGGAGCGCGGGCGAGGGCTACTGATCGTTGAAGCGTTCGCCGACCGCTGGGGGCAGCGGAAAATGAGCGGCGGCTTCACCGTCTGGGCCGAGATCGCCATCCAGGTGCATTGATCACGAGTGCGGTCTTGTCGTCGGCTGTGAAGCTGACCTGCACTGCCGGGCTGGAGGGGACGCCGGCGTCATGATCCAGCCGTGATTCATGACCTCCAACTCCAAGAGATAAGGGTCTAGCTCCTCCTGCGGGGCAGAGATGATCAGGCCATCGGTTCACCAGGGGTCGTGGTAGGCCAGGTTCGCGGCCAGGGCGGCCACCGGCAGACAGAAAAATACGGCCCAGGGGCCCAGCTGGTAGTCACGGACCCGCAGGTGGGCACAGAGCGCACCGAGGAAGTACAGCACGAGACCGGCGGCGGCGAGTGTGCCCAGCACCGGCACGGCGAACCCGGCCAGCAGCCCCAGCGCGCCCGCCGCCAACAGTGCGCCCAGCGGGAGCATCCAGGACCGGGGCACACGCAACTTGTCAGCCTGGCTCTTGGGGTACTCGTGGCCGATGAAGTTGGCGATGGCGGCCAAGCCGTTGACGGCCGAGGTGAGGAGGGTGACCACGAGGTAGGTGGCGAACACGAAAGTCTCCTTCTTCTTCTTCGCGAGAACGACGGCTGGGTGTTCGCCTCTTGGACGGGGCGGCGCCCCGAAAAGTGACATGCCCTGTGCCACAGCAGTTGCCGCACATGTTTTCGATGCGCGCCCTGGGGGTGGTGACGCAGGCCACTATCGAAACGCTTCCGTTTCGCTCCCGTGGGAGGGGGCCGCCGCCGGGCCGTTCGTGGTCGAATCCGTTTCGCATCATGGGCGCTCTTGCAACTTCTTTGCAGGAGGCACCACCATTGGCGGGTTGCAGCGCCTGAAGCGGAGAAACCCTGAGATGCACGTACCTGATGGATTCATCAATGCGCCGGTGTCGGTGGCGACCGGTGCCCTCGCCGCGGTCGCGGTCGCGGTCAGCCTGCGCGGCGCCCGGCGTGAACTGGCGGGTGCGGGGCAGGGCAGCGGCGCGGGCGCGGAGCGTACGGCGCCGCTGGCCGGGCTGGTAGCGGCGTTCATCTTCGCCGTGCAGATGCTGAACTTCCCCGTCGCGGCCGGCACCAGCGGGCATCTGCTGGGCGGGGCGCTCGCGGCGATACTCGTCGGCCCGTACACCGGTGTGCTGTGCGTCTCGGTCGTCCTGCTCATGCAGGGGGTGCTGTTCGCCGACGGCGGGCTGACCGCGCTGGGCGTCAACATCACCGATATGGCGATCGTGACGACCGTGGTCGCCTATGCCCTGTTCCGCGGACTGGTGAAGGTGCTGCCGCGACGGCGGCGCTCGATCACCGTGGCCTCGTTCGTCTCCGCGCTGATCTCGGTGCCGGCCGCCGCGGCGGCCTTCACCGCCCTCTACGCGCTGGGCGGGACCGCGGAGGTGCCGATCGGCAAGGTCTTCACCGCCATGGTGGGCGTGCATGTGCTGATCGGGATCGGCGAGGCGGTGATCACCGCCCTGACGGTGGGTGCCGTGATCGCCGTACGCCCCGACCTGGTCTACGGGGCGCGCGGGCTGACCAAGCCGCTGGAGCTGCGCACCTCGCCGCTCACCGCCCCGGGCGCCGAGCCGGCGCCGGCCGCCACCCCCGCGCCGGCCGCCGCCGCGGTCCCCGCCGCCCCGCGCCGTTCGGCCCGTCGCGTCTGGCTGGCCGGGCTCGCCGCCGCCCTGGTGTGCGCCGGCGGCATCAGCTACTACGCCTCCGCCAACCCCGACGGCCTGGAGAAGGTCGCGCACGACCACGGCATCGACGCCAAGGCCAAGGACCACGCCACCAAGGACTCCCCGCTCGCCGACTACAGCGTCAAGGACATCGCCGACCCGCGTCTGGCCGGCGGCCTCGCCGGTGTCATCGGGGTCGGCGCCACGCTGGCCGTCGGGACGGGCGTGTTCGTGGTGATCCGCCGTCGCAGGAGCGCCGGCACCGCCGGGCAGACGGGCGCGGGCGCCGGGCGTCCGGCGCCGGAGAACGCCTGAGATGGGCGCCGGACACGCGCACAAGCTCTACCGGCACGGGCATTCGCCGGTGCACACCCTGCCCGCGCACTGCAAAATCGCGGCGGTCTTCTGCTTCGTACTGATCGTCGTCTCCACGCCGCGCGAGGCGGCCTGGGCGTTCGGGCTGTACGCGCTGCTGATCGCGGCCGTCGCCGGGGCCGCCCGGATCCCGGCCGGGTTTCTGCTCAAGCGGCTGCTGATCGAGGTGCCGTTCGTCGCGTTCGCCCTGCTGATGCCGTTCGTCGCCGAGGGGCCGCAGGTCCAGGTCCTCGGGCTCAGCCTGAGCGAGTCCGGACTGTGGGGCGCCTGGAACATCCTCGCCAAGGGCACGCTGGGCGTCGCCGCGTCCGTGCTGCTCGCCTCCACCACCGAGCTGCGTGAACTCCTGCTGGGCCTGCAGCGGCTCAAGATGCCGCCGCTGCTCGTCCAGATCGCGTCCTTCATGATCCGCTACGGTGATGTGATCACCGACGAGATGCGGCGGATGCGGATCGCCCGCCTCTCCCGCGGCTTCGAGGCGCGTGGCGTACGTCACTGGGGTGTGCTCGCCAAATCCGCCGGCGCGCTGTTCATCCGCTCCTACGAGCGCGGTGAACGCGTCCACCTCGCCATGGTCAGCCGCGGCTACACCGGCACCATGCCCGTCGTCGACGCGACCACCGCAGGCCGCACACAATGGACCCGCGCGGCCGCCCTCCCCCTCGCCGCGCTCGCCGTCTGCCTCCTGGGATGGACCCTTTGAGTACCGCCACGTCCGCATCCGCCCCTTCCCTCGCCGTCTCCGGCCTCGCCTACGCCTACCCCGACGGCCACCAGGCGCTCTTCGGCGTCGATCTGACCGTCGGCCGCGGTGAGCGGGTCGCGCTGCTCGGGCCCAACGGCGCCGGCAAGACCACCCTCGTGCTCCACCTCAACGGCATCCTCGAAGCGGGCGCCGGCACCGTCGAGGTCGCCGGTCTCCCGGTCGCCAAGGACCACCTCGCGGAGATCCGCCGCCGCGTCGGCATCGTCTTCCAGGACCCCGACGACCAGCTGTTCATGCCCACCGTCCGCGAAGACGTCGCCTTCGGGCCGGCCTCCTCGGGGCTGCGCGGCGCCGAACTCGAAGCACGGGTCACCGAGGCGCTCACCCGGGTCGGCATGGCGGAGTTCGCCGACCGGCCGCCGCACCACCTCTCCTTCGGACAGCGCCGCCGGGTCGCCGTCGCGACGGTGCTGGCGATGCGCCCGGAGATCCTCGTCCTCGACGAGCCGTCGTCCAACCTCGACCCGGCCTCCCGCCGTGAACTCGCCGACATCCTGCGGTCGTTGGACGTCACCGTCCTGATGGTCACCCACGATCTGCCGTACGCACTGGAGCTGTGCCCGCGGTCCGTCGTGCTCTCGGGCGGTGTGATCGTCGCCGACGGGACCACCCAGGAGCTGCTGTGCGACGAGGAACTGATGCGCACCCACCGGCTCGAACTGCCCTTCGGGTTCGATCCGCGGTCGGTCGACGTTCCCCTGTGACGAACACCACGAGCCGTCGCCCTGGTCATCAGCACTGATCCGCGCGTTGCACCATTGATGGGTCACGAAAGCGACGGATGAGTGGGAAGCGGGAATCAGTGGTGGACGTCCAGGGCACGGTCGAGGACGGCTTCGAGCCGGTCCGGGACGCCTTCGCAGCCAACTTCGCGCGGCGCGGAGAGCGGGGAGCGGCGGTCGCCGTGTACCGGCACGGGCACAAGGTCGTGGACCTGTGGGGCGGTACGAAGGACGGCGACGCGGCCGCTGACGGGCCGGTCGCGTCCGCGCCCTGGGAGGCCGGCACCTCCCAGCTGATCCGGTCCGCCTCCAAGGGCATCGCCGCCATCGTCCCGCTGCTGCTGCACCAGCGCGGACAGCTCGACCTGGACGCACCGGTCGGCACGTACTGGCCCGAGTTCAAGGCCGCCGGCAAGGAACGCGTACTGGTCCGCCACCTGCTCTCGCACCGCGCCGGGCTGCCGGTGCTGGACACCCCGCTCACCCCCGCCCAGGCCATCGACGGCGTCAGCGGCCCCGCCGCGGTCGCCGCCCAGGCCCCCCTCTGGGAGCCCGGCACGGACCACGGCTACCACGCCCAGACCTACAGCTGGCTGATCGGCGAGCTGGTGCTGCGGGTCACCGGCCGCACCATCGGCAGCTGGATCGCCGAGGAGATATCCGGGCCGCTCGGCCTCGACCTGTGGCTCGGCCTCCCCGAGGCGGCCCAGTCCCGCGTCGGCCGGCTCGCCTCCGTCGAGACACCTCCGCCGCCGGCTTCGACCGGCCTCCGGGTGCGTCCGAAGCGGACCGTCGCCGATGCGTACGCCGATCCGGACTCGCTCACCAGCCGCTCCTTCGCGGCGATCTCCCCGGCGCCCGACGAGAACGCGCCGGCCTACCGGGCCGCCGAGCTGCCGGCCTCCGCGGGCATCGCCACCGCCCGCTCGCTGGCGCGCTGTTACGCCGCGCTCATCGGCGCCGTCGACGAGCACCCGCGCCTCTTCGCGCCCGCGACCCTCACCCTCGCCCGCACCGAGGAGTCCGCCGGCCCCGACCGCACCCTCCTGGTCAACACCCGCTTCGGCCTCGGCTTCATGCTCCACGGACCGGCCTCACCGCTCCTGGCCCCCGGCTCCTTCGGGCATCCCGGACGCGGGGGCGCACTGGCCTGCGCCGACCCGGAGAGCGGTATCGCCTTCGGCTACATCACCAACGGGATGCAGAAGAACGTGACGGCGGATCCGCGGGCGCAGGCGCTGCTGCGGGCGGTTTCCCACGTTGTCGGGTGACTCCGCCGTACCTCTTCTGTTCGCCGCCTTCGGCGGGTAGGGGGGGTGGGGTGGAGCCCCGGGTTTGTGGTGGGTGCCGGTGGCGGGGCCGGAGGGGTGGTGTTGTGGACTGCTTCGCTTTACGTCCACAACACCACCCCTCCGGCCCCGCCACCTCCCGTACGTTGCGGGAGCTCACCCCGGTGGGGGAGTAGGTACAAACAGCAGAAGCTCGGCGACGCCACGACGCGGCCGGGCTTCTGGTCTTGAGGAACGTCTCCCCGGAGGCGACACGGCGCCGCACCGGCAATGTGCGCCTCAACCGGAGTGCAGCATCAGGCCGATGCCGATGACCATCAGGCCGGCCGCGGCGATGCGGGGAGCGCCGAAGCGTTCCTTGAAGAAGAGGGCGCCGATGGCGGCGCCGACGATGATGGAGGACTCGCGCAGCGCGGCGATGGGGGCCAGCGGGGCGCGGGTCTGGGCCCACAGGACCAGGCCGTAGGCGAAGACGGAGAGGATGCCGCCGGCCATGCCGCGCAGCGCGAACGGGCGTAGTTCGGCGAGGAGTCGGCCGCGGCGGGTGGCGAGCGCGTAGGCGGGGATCGCGGTGCCCTCCAGGACCATCAGCCAGGCGATATAGCCGAGAGGGGTGCCGGAGGCGCGGACGCCCAGGCCGTCCACGGTGGTGTAGGCGGCGATGGACAGGCCGGTGGCCAGGGCGGCGGTGATGGCCGGCCAGTGCGGCCGTGCCCCGGAGCCGCGGATGCCCCACAGGGCGACGCCGACCAGGCCCGCCGAGGCCAGGGCGACGCCCGCCAGCGCCCAGCGGTCGGGGAGTTCATGGACGAAGACAGCGGCCAGAACGGTGACGACCAGCGGCGCTGTGCCGCGGGCGATGGGGTACATCTGGCCGAAGTCGCCCAGCCGGAACGACCGCATGAGCAGGGCCTGGTAGACGATGTGCAGGACGGCGGAGGCCAGCAGGTAGGGCCAGGCGCCGGCGGCGGGCAGCGGGGTGAACGCGGCCATCGCGATGCCGCAGACGGTGCCGCCGCCGCCGACCAGGGTGAAGGCCAGCAGCTGGTCGCGTATGCCGTGGGCGATGGCGTTCCAGCTGGCGTGGGTGATAGCGGCGACCAGGACGGCCGCGACGACGAGCGGCGTCACGTCGGGCCCGGCTCGGTGAGCGTCTCGGCGAACCGGGGGCGGGCCGGTGAGCTGATGGTCTGTGGGATGGCGGCGTCGGACGCGGAATCGCTCATGGCCCGCACGCTAGCGAAAGCTGTACGGGCCATGCGAACGAAATCCGGTGGCGGGGCTGTAGGGGGCGCCGTGGTGTCGCCCCCTACGGGTCAGCCCGCGGTGAGGATGGCGCGGACCACCGGGCCCGCGTTGGAGCCGCCGTGGCCGCTGGCCGGGACGACGGCCGCCGCGGCGAGGTCGTCGCGGTAGGCGGTGAACCAGGCGTTGGGCTTCTTCTGGCCGTCGACCTCGGCGGAGCCGGTCTTGGCGCCGATGTCACCGCCGACCCCGGACATCGCCTCGGCCGCCGTACCGGCGGTCGCGGTCAGCCTCATCAGCGACTTCAGGGCGGACGCGGTGCCCGGCTTCATCGTGCGGGCCGCCTTGGCGAACGTCCGGTTGTCCAGCTGCGGCGCGACGATGTACGGCTGGTGGAAGGAGCCGGCGCGGACCGTCGCGGCGAGCGAGGCGACATTGAGCGGGTTCATCCGCACCCCGCCCTGGCCGATCAGCGAGGCCGCCATCTGCGCGTCGTGCTGCACCGGCACCGCGCCGTCGAAGGTGGGGATACCGGTCTGCCAGTTCAGGCCGATGCCGAAGACGTCCCGGGCCTCCTTCGTCAGGTCGTCGTCGCTGAGGTCCTTGGCCTGCGAGATGAAGGCGTTGTTGCAGGACGCGGCGAAGCTCTGCGCGAAGGTGCCGTGCGGGATCTCGGACTTGTCGAGGTTCTGGAACTTCCAGCCGCCGACCGTCACGTACTTGGGGCACGGGTGCGGCTTGTTCGGCGCGGTCATGCCCTTGTCGATCAGCATCGCCGAGGTCACGATCTTCATCGTCGAGCCGGGGGCCAGCGACCCCTGGGTGGCGACGTTGAAGCCCTTCGTCGGGGAGTTGGCGATCGCCAGGATCTCGCCGGTGCTGGGCTTGATCGCGGCCGCGGACGCCGCCTTCTTGCCCTTGACGGCGTTCTCCGCCGCCGACTGCAGCGTGGCGTCCAGCGTGGTCTTGAGGGTGCCGGGGGTGCCCTTGGAGAGCACCTTCAGCGTCTTCTCGGGCAGCTGGTCGGCGGGCTTGGCGCTCTTGGCGCGGTGGATGAACAGCTCCACGCCGGGCTTGCCGTCGGTCTTGTCGCCGTACTTGTCCCGCAGGCTGTCCAGCACCCCGGCAAGCGCCGGATGCGCCTTGGGCGTCAGCTCCTTGCCGTTGCGGTCCACGGCCTTGATCGGCGGCGCCTCGGCCTCGCCCGTACGCAGCTGGTCGCCCTTGGCGAGGCCCGGGTGCAGCACGGCCGGCTGCCAGGCGATCCGCGGCTTCCCGGTGGTCTTGTCGCGCTGCACGGTCGCCGAGGTGCGGTACGAGTAGGGCGCCTTGGCGCCGTTGAAGTCGATCTGCGCGGCGACGGTGTACGGCACCTTGGCGCCGGCCGGTGTGCCCGGCGTCACCGTCACCTTCGAGAACCGCGCCTGCTTGGCGAAGGCCGTAAGCGCACTCTTGGCGGTCTCCGGACTGTCCGTCAGCGCGGCGGCCTTGGCGGCGTCACCGGTCTGCCAGGCGGTCAGGAACTCCTGCGCCGTCGTCTGTACTTCCTTGGCCGACAGCGGCCCGGTCGGCACCTTGGGCGCGCTGTCGCCCGCCTTGGCATCCGCCGACCTCACCTCCGTCGGTGATGACTCGTCCGAGCCGCCGAACAGCGTGAAGCCGCCCACGACTCCCGCCACCAGGGCCACCGATCCGCCGATCAGCCCGTACTTCACCTCACGGCGCATGCCACCGATTCCCTCCCGGAGTCTCGTCCTTGAATACGCACACAAGAACGTGCACCGCACTCTAAGGGACACGGGGCGAGGCCGTGCGTCTCGATCAGGGCACGGTCCGGTGACGCGCTGTTGTCCGTCTGTTACGGAGTTGCCGCATGCGGCCGTGAGCCCCGCTCACACCCAGGTGTCGAACCACATCCGGTGGTGCCAGGCCGACTTGGGGATCGGCATACCCGTATAGAGGGGGTAGAAGTAGATGAAATTCCAGGCGATGAGGAGGACGAGGACGCCGGCACCCACTGCGCCGATGGTGCGGCGCCGCTCGCTCGAACCCGGTGGGCCGATGATCGCGCCGATCATCATGGCCAGCGCCAGGCACAGGAACGGGACGAACACCACCGCGTAGAAGAGGAAGATCGTCCGCTCCTGGTAGAGGAACCACGGCAGATAACCCGCCGCGATCCCGCAGGCGATGGCGCCGGCCCGCCAGTCCCGCTGGAACAGCCAGCGGTAGAGGACGTAGAGCAGCGCGAAGCAGGCCGCCCACCACAGCAGCGGGGTGCCCAGCGCCAGCACCTCGCGCGCACAGCCCTCGGCCGCGGTGCAGCCGTCCTGGCCGGTCTTGGGGTCCTCGTAGAAGTACGAGACGGGGCGGCCCAGGACCAGCCAGCTCCACGGGTTGGACTGGTAGGTGTGCGGGGTGGTCAGTCCGGTGTGGAAGGCGTAGACCTCGGTCTGGTAGTGCCACAGGCTGCGCAGCCAGTCCGGCAGCCAGGTCCAGCCGGCCCGCTGGCCGTCGGCGGTGGTCGCCCAGTCGCGGTAGTAGCCGCCCTTGGTGGCGATCCAGCCCGACCAGGACGCGAGGTAGGCGGCGAGCGCGACGACGACGGTGGACCCGAAAGCGGGCAGCACATCACGGCGCACGGCCGAACGGAAGGGGCGGCGGGCACCGGCCGTACGGCGGGCCGCGACGTCCCAGAGCACCGACATCAGGGCGAACGCCGCGAGGAAGTACAGGCCGTTCCACTTCGTCGCGGCGGACAGGCCCAGGCACAGTCCCGCCGCGATCCGCCACGGCCGCCACCCCAGCCGCAGCCGGTCGCCGACCTCGTCGTCCGGGCGCGCCAGCCCTCCCCCATTCTCGGCTTCTCCCCCACGCTCGGCTTCGCTCGCGCGGGGGGACCCCCATGACCGGGAGGTGCCCCCATGGCTCAGCGGCAGCGCCGCCGCCAGCCGGGCCCTGGTGCGGTCCCGGTCCACCAGCAGACAACCGAAGGCGGCCACCACCCAGAACATCACGATCAGATCGAGCAGCGCGGTCCGGCTCATCACGAAGTGCAGCCCGTCCAGCGCCAGCAGGGTGCCCGCCAGACAGCCGAGCGCCGTCGACCGCATCAGCCGGCGGCCGATCCGGCAGATCAGCAGCACCGACAGCGTGCCGAGCAGCGCGACCATGAACCGCCAGCCGAAGGGGTTCATCCCGAATGCCCACTCGCCGAGCGCGATCAGCCACTTGCCCATCGGCGGGTGCACGACGTACGAGTGCTCGGGCGAGAGCAGGATCTGCGACGGATGCCCGACCAGCACGTCATTGGCGTTCTTGGCCCAGGTGCCCTCGTAGCCGTACTGCAGCAGCGACCAGGCGTCCTTGGGGTAGTACGTCTCGTCGAATATGACCTTCCGCGGGCTGCCCAGGTCCCAGAACCGCAGCACCCCCGCGAACAGCGTCACCAGCAGCGGACCGGCCCAGCCCGACCAGCGCGTCAGCCGGGCCGCGGCGTCCGGGCCCGCGCCGAACACCGCCCACAGCCGGCCGCTGGGCGCGGGGAAGGCGGGCACCAGTCGCGCGCGGACATCGGCCTGCGGGCGGCCGAGATACCCGAAGCGGCGCAGCCGCCGCTGCCACACAGGGGGCTGCTCGGCCGGCTCCGGGGCGCGCTGCACGGCGGCGTCGGTCGCGGTGGTGTCACTCGTCACCCGGCCCATCGTAGGGAAGTGGCCTGTGGACCGGCGCGGAGCGCCACCGGGGGATGCCGACGGATCGGGGCGCGGCGGCGTTCCGGGGAGGACGGGCTGGGAGGATGGGGAGGTGACTGGAACGCTGGTACTTGCAGGGACGCCCATCGGTGAGATCGCGGACGCGCCGCCGCGGCTCGCCACCGAACTGGCGGCCGCCGATGTGATCGCCGCAGAGGACACCCGGCGGCTGCGCCGGCTGACCCAGGCGCTGGATGTCCAGCCGCGCGGGCGGATCGTGTCGTACTTCGAGGGCAACGAGGCGGCCAGGACGCCCGAGTTGGCCGATGCGCTGGCCGGCGGCGCACGGGTGCTGCTGGTCACCGACGCGGGGATGCCCTCGGTCTCCGACCCCGGCTACCGCCTGGTCGCCGCGGCCGTCGAACGCGACATCAAGGTCACGGCCGTACCGGGCCCCAGCGCGGTGCTCACCGCCCTGGCCGTGTCCGGGCTGCCGGTGGACCGCTTCTGCTTCGAGGGGTTCTTGCCCCGCAAGGCCGGTGAGCGGCGCTCCCGGCTGCGCGAGGTCGAGGACGAGCGGCGCACCCTGGTCTACTTCGAGGCGCCGCACCGCCTGGACGACACCCTGGCCGCGATGGCCGAGGTCTTCGGCGCCGAGCGGCGCGCCGCGGTCTGCCGCGAGCTGACCAAGACGTACGAGGAGGTCAAGCGCGGATCGCTGGGCGAACTCGCGCCGTGGGCGGCCGAAGGCGTACGCGGGGAGATCACCATCGTGGTCGAGGGCGCCCCGGAGAGCGGGCCGCAGGATCTGGGCGCCGAGGAGCTGGTGCGCCGGGTGCGGGTCCGTGAGGAGGCCGGGGAGCGGCGCAAGGAAGCCATCGCCGCGGTCGCCGCGGAGGCCGGGCTGCCCAAGCGGGAGGTCTTCGATGCCGTGGTCGCGGCGAAAACCGCGGCGAAGGACCCGGCGAAGAACCCCGCGAAGGCCCCTGGCGAGAAATGATGCGTGGGCCACGGCGAAAACCGACTCATCAGAAGGTAAATGGCTGGCTTGAAAGGTAAAGCGCAGGCCGACGCAATAGGGTGATTTTCCTACCGTTGGCCAAATCTGAGCCAATAGCGTCGCTGAACAGCTGCGTTGCGGCCGGGAAAGGCGTCCACTGGTGCGTGGGACGAACGGTTCCCGGAGACCTTGTCCAGCGGACAAGAGGAGCGCAAATGAGCGAGCGTAGCGAGCGAATCATCGAGAGGTGCGCGCCGAGCGAGTGCGAGGCCGAGCGAAGCGAGGTTTCGGCATGAGCGAGATCGCCAAGACCACCGGCGTTTCCACCACCAGCGGAGTCCACCCCATTCCCCAGCCCGAGGCCGCCGCGCACGAGGCGTACTCCTTCGCCTGCATGAAATGCGGCTACGGCTGGGAGCAGGCGTACGAGATAGTCCACCAGGTCGACGGCAAGGGCGAGCTGCATGTCGTCTACTACGCGGACGGCGAGCGGGTGCCGTCGCCGTTGACCTGCCCCACCTGCCTCAACTGCGGCACCAATGTCGTACGCATCATGCGCTCCGGCCAGGTCTCGATGGTCTCCGACGCGATCGCGAACATGCATCAGCGCCATAACGGCAACCAGAAGAAGAAGCAGCCGGCCTCCGAGGGCGCCGCGGACCGTGGCGGCAGCACCGCCGAGGACGCGGACGGCGGGCGCCACCACTGGCACCTGTCCGACCTGCTGCACCCCTTCCAGCACCACCGCAAGTGAGGTTCCGGCCGCGGTCCTCGTAGGATCGCGGCCATGGCCCCGCAGGACAAGAACACCCCGCCGCCGCTGCCCGAACCGCTTCGGGTGGCGGTGGCGGATTCGCACACCCACCTGGACATGCTCCCCCAGCTACCGCTGGGAGGTGCCCCCACACGCACGGTCGAGGAGGCGCTCGCCAAGGCCGCCTCCGTCGGCGTGACCACCGTCGTCCAGGTGGGCTGCGACCTGGCCGGTTCACGGTGGGCCGCCGACACCGCGGCCGCGTACGACAGCGTGCACGCCACCGTCGCGCTGCACCCCAACGAAGCGCCCCGGATCGTGCTGGGCGACCCCGAAGGCGCCTCCCGGCAGGGCCCCCGGGAGGCCGGCGGCGACGGCGCCCTGGACACCGCGCTCGCCGAGATCGACAAGCTCGCCGCGCTGCCGCAGGTGCGCGGCGTCGGCGAGACCGGCCTGGACTACTTCCGTACAGGTCCTGAAGGCATGGCGGCGCAGGAGCGGTCCTTCCGCGCCCATATCGAGATCGCCAAGCGGCACGGAAAGGCCCTGGTCATCCACGACCGGGAGGCGCACGAGGACGTGCTGCGGATCCTGCGCGAGGAGGGCGCGCCCGAGCGGACCGTCTTCCACTGCTACTCCGGCGACGCCGAGATGGCCGAGATCTGCGCGGCGGCCGGCTACTACATGTCCTTCGCCGGCAACGTCACCTTCAAGAACGCCCAGCCGCTGCGCGACGCACTCGCCGTCGCCCCGCCCGAACTCGTCCTCGTCGAGACCGATGCGCCCTTCCTCACCCCCGCGCCGTACCGCGGACGGGCCAACGCCCCGTACCTCATTCCGGTCACCTTGCGAGCGATGGCCGAGGTCAAGGGGATGACGGAGGATGCCCTGGCCACCGCCGTAGCGGCCAATACGGCGCGCGCTTTCGGCCTCTGAGTGGAACCGCCGTCCCTCGAAATGGTCACTTTCCGTATCTGATCAACTTTGGAGAGTCACCGCCGCTCCGCTACATTCCGGCCGTCAACCGCATCCGTGGCATGTGGAGCGCGCCGTGAGTCATTCGCAGAGCAGCCACCGCGCCGCGCGCGGCCGTCGTAGACGCCGCGCCGATGGCCCCGAAGCGCTGCGCCGGCTGGTGCCCCGGGCCCTGGTCGTCGCCTTCCTCGCCGGCGGCACCAGCGCCTTCATCGCGCACGACAAGGCGATCCGGCTCAGCGTCGACGGCACCCCGCGCACCCTGCACACCTTCGCCGACGACGTCGAGGACCTGCTGGCCGACGAGCACCTGGACATCGGCGCACACGACATCGTCGCGCCCGCCCCCGGCACCGACCTCGACAGCGGCGACGAGGTCGTCGTCCGGCACGGCCGCCCGGTCGTCCTCACCATCGACGGCCGGCACCGCCGGGTGTGGACCACCGCCGGCACCGTCGCCGGCGCGCTCCACCAGCTCGGCGTCCGCGCCGAGGGCGCCTATCTGTCGACCTCCCGCTCCCGGCGCATCGGCCGGCACGGCATGGAGCTGGCGGTACGCACCGAACGCTCGGTGGTCTTCGTCGCCGACGGCCGCGAGTACCGGGTACGCACCAACGCCGCCACCGTCCGCGAGGCGCTGGCCGAGGCCGGTCTCGCCCTGCGTGACCAGGACACCACCTCGGTGCCGCCGGACAGCTTCCCGCGCGAGGGCCAGACCGTCTCCGTACTGCGGATCACCGGCTCCAAGGAGGTCCGCGAGGAGCCCATCGCCTTCCGTACGGTCAAGCGGACCGACCCGCAGCTGGCGCTCGGCACCGAGTCGGTCGTCCAGCAGGGGCGGCCCGGCGTGCGGCGGGTCACCTACAAGCTGCGCACCGTCAACGGCGTCAAGCAGAAGCCGAAGCGGCTGCACACCGAGGTCGTGCACGCCCCGCGCCCGCAGATCGTGCACATCGGCACCAGGGTGCTGCCCACCTCCGTGCGCGGCGCCGACCATCTCGCCTGGCACGCGCTGGCCCAGTGCGAGGCGGGCGGCCGGCCGGACGCCGTCGACGCGTCGGGCAACTATGGCGGGCTCTACCAGTTCGATGTCGCCACCTGGCGGGCCCTGGGCGGCCGGGGCCGCCCGCAGGACGCACCCGCCCAGGAGCAGACGTACCGTGCCAAGAAGCTCTACATCACCCGGGGTGCGAGCCCCTGGCCGGTCTGCGGCCGTAAGCTTCACGGGTGAGTAACAGCCCCACCGACGAGTCAGGTCCCCTGCTGGGGCCCGCCGACATCCGCGAGCTGGCCGCCGCGCTGGGCGTTCGTCCCACCAAGCAGCGCGGCCAGAACTTCGTCATCGACGCCAACACCGTCCGCCGTATCGTGCGGACCGCCGATGTCGGGCCCGACGATGTCGTCGTCGAGGTCGGCCCCGGCCTCGGCTCGCTGACCCTGGCACTGCTGGAGGCCGCCGACCGGGTCATCGCCGTCGAGATCGACGAGGTGCTGGCGGCCGCGCTGCCGGACACCGTCGCGGCCCGGCTGCCCGGACGCGCCGACCGCTTCGCGCTGGTGCACAGCGACGCCATGCACGTCACCGAGCTGCCCGGCCCCGCGCCGACCGCGCTGGTCGCCAACCTGCCCTACAACGTCGCGGTGCCGGTGCTGCTGCACATGCTCGCGACCTTCCCGAGCATCGACCGCACCCTGGTCATGGTGCAGTCCGAGGTCGCCGACCGGCTGGCGGCCCGCCCCGGCAACAAGGTCTACGGCGTGCCCTCCGTCAAGGCGAACTGGTACGCCGAGGTCAAGCGGGCCGGCGCCATCGGCCGCAATGTCTTCTGGCCCGCGCCCAACGTCGACTCCGGTCTGGTCTCCCTCGTACGCCGCGACAAGCCGATCGAGACCTCGGCGAGCCGCGACGAGGTCTTCGCGGTCGTCGACGCCGCGTTCGCCCAGCGCCGCAAGACGCTGCGGGCCGCGCTGTCGGGGTGGGCCGGTTCGGCCGCCGCGGCGGAGGCCGCGCTGGTCGCCGCGGGGGTCTCCCCGCAGGCCCGCGGTGAGGCACTGACCGTCGAGGAGTTCGCGCGGATCGCCGAGCACAAGGGACCGGGCGGCACGCCCGGCATCCGGCAGAGCGGGGGAGCGGCCGCATGACCACCACAGCGATCACCGTCCGGGTACCGGCGAAGGTCAATGTCCAGCTGGCGGTCGGCGCCGCCCGCCCGGACGGCTTCCACGACCTGGCGAACGTCTTCCTCGCCGTCGGCCTCTACGACGAGGTCACCGCCACCCCCTCGGACACCCTGCGGATCACCGCCGAGGGCCATGACGTCGACCGGATCCCGCTGGACCGGACGAACCTGGCGGCCCGCGCCGCCGAGCTGCTCGCCGCCCGGCACGGCATCGAACCGCACGTCCACCTCCACATCACCAAGGACATCCCGGTCGCCGGCGGTATGGCCGGCGGCAGCGCGGACGCCGCCGGTGCCCTGGTGGCCTGCGACGCGCTCTGGTCGACGGGCGCCTCGCGCGACGAACTCCTGGAGATCTGCGCCGAGTTGGGCAGCGATGTGCCGTTCAGCCTGGTCGGCGGGGCGGCGCTGGGCCGGGGCCGGGGCGAGCTGCTGACGCCGCTGACCGTCGGCGGCGGCTTCCATTGGGTCTTCGCGGTCGCCGACGGTGGGCTGTCCACCCCGGCCGTCTACCGCGAGTTCGACCGGCTGACGGCGGACACCGACGTGCCCGCGCCCGAGGCGGCCCCCGCACTGCTGGCAGCGCTGGAGGCCGGCGACGCCACCGCGCTCGCCGCGACGCTCGCCAACGATCTGCAGCCCGCGGCGCTCTCCCTGCGCCCCGCGCTCGCCGCGACGCTGGAGGCGGGCACCGCCGCCGGTGCGCTGGCCGCGCTGGTCTCCGGCTCCGGGCCGACCACCGCCTTCCTGGTCAAGGACGCGGAGTCGGCCCAGCAGGTGGCGGGGGCGCTGCTGGCGTCGGGCACCTGCCGCGCGGTGCGGACGACGGACTCGCCCGCCCCCGGCGCCACGCTCGTCTAACCGGCCGCCGCGGCCAGCACCTCGGCCACCAGCCCGCCCGCCCGTACGGCGTGCTCCGCCGTCGTCGGGCGGCACCGGTTCACCGCGGGGTCGTACTCGGTCATGATCACGCCCGCGTGGTCCGTCCCGGTCTCCCGCAGCGTCACCTCCCGGCCCGCGGCACGCAGCGCCTCGGCGAGGTCGCGGGAGTGCCCGGCGTCCACGATGGTGTCGCGGCTGCCGTGGACGAGGTGGACCGGTACGGCCGGGTCCAGGCCCGCGGCGAGGTCGGCCAGTGCAACGCCGCCGCTGGTGAACGCCGGGAGGTCGTAGCGGCCCGCGACGCCGACCACCGCCTTGGGCCGCCGGCCGTCCGCGACCTCGGGCCGCAGCGCGACCCCCAGCGCGGCCGGCGCACCGGCCGACCAGCCGGCCAGCACGAACGACTCCCCGTCGCCGCCCAGCCCGCCCGCCTCCTTGCGGGCGAACGCCAGCGACTCCAGCAGCTGTGCCCGCGCGCCGTCCGCGGGGTCCGAGCGCCAGTCCGGTACGAGCACCAGCAGCCCGCGTGCCGCCGCGGTCCGCGCCAGCGGTTCGAGGACATCCCGCTCGTCGGGGCCGATGCCGTGCCACAGCAGCACGGTCGGCACCGGCCCGGGCGCCCCCGCCGGACGGTAGACGTCCAGCTGCTTGCCGCTCGGGCCGTAGACCAGTCCGCGTTCCGTCTCCACCCACGTGTCCGTTGCCATGGCGGGCACGCTATCCAACAGTGATCACCACGTCATCCAACAATGATCACCGCCGGGCGCCGGTGCCCTCGGTACCGATACTCGGCTCCGGCCGGAGCTCTTCCGCACGCCGACTAGGCTGGGAACGTCGATCGATGTGAACCGCAGGAGTGAGATGGCCGTCAACCTCGTCAATCTGGAAGCCGTCGGCAAGGTGTACGGAACCCGTGCCCTGCTCGACGGTGTCTCCCTCGGCGTCAACGAGGGGGACCGGATCGGCGTCGTCGGGCGCAACGGGGACGGCAAGACCACCCTGATCCGGATCCTCGCCAAGCTGGAGGGCGCGGACAGCGGCCGGGTCACGCACAGCGGCGGCCTGCGACTGGGCGTGCTCACCCAGCACGACTCCCTCGACCCGGCCGCGACCATCCGGCACGAGGTCATCGGGGACATGGCCGACCACGAGTGGGCGGGCAACGCCAAGATCCGCGATGTGCTCACCGGGCTGTTCGGCGATCTGCACATGCCGGGGTTCGACAAGGGCCTGGACACCGTCATCGGGCCGCTGTCCGGTGGCGAGCGGCGGCGCATCGCGCTGGCCAAGCTGCTGATCGCCGAGCAGGACCTGATCGTCCTGGACGAGCCCACCAACCACCTTGACGTGGAAGGCATTTCGTGGCTCGCCGGGCATCTGCGGGCGCGCCGCAGCGCGCTGGTGGTCGTCACCCACGACCGGTGGTTCCTGGACCAGGTCTGTACGCGGATGTGGGACGTCCAGCGCGGCGCGATCCATGACTACGAGGGCGGCTACAGCGACTACGTCTTCGCGCGCGCCGAGCGTGAGCGGATCGCGGCGACCGAAGAGACCAAGCGGCAGAACCTGATGCGCAAGGAGCTGGCGTGGCTGCGGCGCGGCGCCCCGGCCCGTACGAGCAAGCCGCGGTTCCGTATCGAGGCCGCCAACGAGCTGATCGCCGATGTGCCGCCGCCGCGGGACACCACAGAGCTGATGAAGTTCGCCAACTCCCGCCTCGGCAGGACCGTCTTCGAGCTGGAGAACGTCACCGTCCAGGCCGGCCCGAAGCAGCTGCTGAAGCATCTGACCTGGCAGCTGGGCCCCGGCGACCGGATCGGCCTGGTCGGCGTGAACGGCGCCGGCAAGACCTCGCTGCTGCGGGCGCTGTCCGAGGCGGCCCGTACGCAGGGCGAGGCGCAGCCCGCGGCCGGCAAGATCGTCGTCGGCAAGACCGTCAAGCTGGCGTATCTCTCGCAGGAGGTCGCCGAGCTCGACCCGTCGTGGCGGGTGCTGGAAGCCGTCCAGAAGGTGCGCGATCGGGTCGACCTCGGCAAGGGCCGGGAGATGACCGCCGGGCAGCTGTGCGAGAAGTTCGGCTTCACCAAGGAGAAGCAGTGGACGCCGGTCGGCGACCTGTCGGGCGGTGAGCGCCGCCGCCTCCAGATCCTGCGCCTCCTCATGGACGAGCCGAACGTCCTCTTCCTCGACGAGCCCACCAACGACCTCGACATCCAGACCCTCACCCAGCTGGAGGACCTGCTCGACGGCTGGCCCGGCTCGCTGATCGTCATCAGCCACGACCGGTACTTCATCGAGCGCACCACCGACCGGGTCTTCGCGCTCCTCGGCGACGCCGCGCTGCGGATGCTGCCGCGCGGTATCGACGAGTACCTGGAGCGCCGCCGGCAGGTCGTCGAGGCCGCCACGCCCGTCCCCGCGCAGCAGACCGCGGCGCCCAAGAAGGCGGCGGCCGTCAACCGCGCCGCGCAGAAGGAACTCCAGAAGATCGAGCGGCAGTTGGACAAGATCGGCGAGAAGGAGAGCAAGCTCCATGCGCAGATCGCCGAGCACGCCACCGACTTCGAGAAGGTCGCCGGACTCGACGCCCAGCTGCGCGAGCTGAGCGCCGAGCGGGACGAGCTGGAGATGCGCTGGCTGGAGCTGGCGGAGGACGCGTAAGGCACGCCGGGCGGCACCGGGTGCCCTCCCCGCGCGCCCGTTGACGGCGGCAATCGGCCCCGGATTGGCCGGGATTCCAGCATTCCGGGGGTCTTCTCCCCGGTAGGGGGCGCGCTCGGCGATCCGAGCGTGTAGCTTCCCGGGGACAAGCGGCCCGGCCGGGGGGCCGCGGGGGCCCGCCGGGGTGGAGGGGGTTGCTCGATGGGCGTGCGGCTCATGGTGGTCGACGATCATCGTCTGCTCGCGGAGGCGCTCGCCTCGGCGCTGAAGCTGCGGGGGCACCGTGTGCTGGCTGCCGCCGCGCCGAGCGCCGGTGCCGCGGATCTGGTGGTGAGCCGGGCGCCCGAGGTGTGCCTGCTGGGCACCGCGGCGCCCGCCGAGCCTGGCGCCTTCGACCCGATCGTACGGATCAAGAAGGAGCGGCCGCAGGTCGCGGTGGTCGTGCTGGGCCCGGTACCCAGCCCGCGCGGTATCGCCGCCGCCTTCGCGGCCGGGGCCTCCGGGTACGTCCGTAACGACGAGCGGATCGAGGGCGTGGAGCGCGCCATGATGAAGGCGCGGGCGGGCGAGTCGGCGGTCTCCCCGCAGCTGCTCCAGCAGGCCTTCGAGGAGCTGTTGCACCCCGCGGCGCAGCCCGACGACGAGGGTGCGCGGCTGCTGGAGCTGCTCACCCCGCGCGAGGTCGAGGTGCTGATACGGGTCGCGGACGGCGAGGACACCCGGCTGATCGCGGCGGGTATGGACATCGCGCCGAGCACCGCGCGTACGCACGTCCAGCGGGTGCTGATGAAGCTGGAGGTGGGCTCCCGGCTGGAGGCCGCCGCACTGGCGGCGCGGACCGGGCTGCTGGACCGGGCGGTGGGCGGCCGCGCCGCGCGCATGACGACGGCGGGACCGGACGATCCGGCCCCGCCGCGGTGACACCCGTCCCGCTCAGCCCTCGGCGGGCCGCTCCTCGCTCTCGCCCTGGAGCTCCGCGGCCGTCGGCGGCACGGCCGGCCGCAGCTTCAGCCAGATGAGGAAGAACAGTCCGAGGGCGAGCATGCCCAGGCCTGTCCACAGGTTGATGTTGATGTCCTGGGCCTTCTTGAGGTCCGCTTCGTCGGCCATCAGACCGGCGATGGTGACGATCACGCCGTAGACGACGAACAGGCCGCCGATGATGCGCCGGACGTCGAAGAGGCGCGCGGCGGTCGCGGACTCGCGCTCCAGCTCCTCGACCTCGTGCTGGTAGTCACTCATGGTGCGTCAACTCCGCTGGTTCAGGCAGGTTCAGAAGGAGAAGGGGATGTAGCAGACGGCGGCGAGGACGATCGCGCCCCAGCCCAGCAGCGCGGGCCTGCGGTACCAGGCGTCGTCGCCCTCGGCCGGCAGCTCCTCCATGCCGGGGGACCGTGTGCCGTAGACCAGGCCGGCCAGCGACTCGGTCGACTTGGGCTTGGTGACTATGGTGACCACGAACATCACGAGCGCACCGACGACGAAGGCGACGATGGACGAGACGAAGTTGGCGCCCTGGTCGGAGGGGATCGAGATGATGCCCTGCTTGTAGAACCAGAAGTAGTTGACCATCGCGGCCACGGTGCCGGAGAGCAGCCCCCAGAAGCCGGCCGCGGCGCTGGTCCGCTTCCAGAACATGCCGATGATGAACACCACGAACAGCGGGACGTTGAAGAAGGAGAACAGCGTCTGCAGGTAGTTCATGATGTTGCTGAACGACGAGGCGATGAAGGCCGTACCCATGCCGATCAGCACGCCGACCGCGGTGACCACCCGTCCGGTCTTGAGGTAGTACGCGTCCTCGCGGCCCTTCTTGAGGTACGCGGCCCAGATGTCGTTGGTGAAGACCGTGTTGAAGGACGACACGTTCGCGGCCATACCGGCCATGAACGCGGCCAGCAGACCGGTCACCGCGATGCCGAGCACGCCGTTGGGCAGCAGGTCCCGCATCAGCACCGGGATCGCGTCGTTGTACTGGAGTCCGTCCGCGCCCGCCTTGCCCAGCGTCGGCTCCATGACCAGCGCGATCAGGCCCGGTACGACGACCACCATGGGTATGAAGATCTTGGGGAAGGCGGCGATCAGCGGGGTGCGCTTGGCGGCCGAGAGGTTCTTCGCGGACAGTGCGCGCTGCACCTCGGCGAAGTTGGTGGTCCAGTAGCCGAAGCTCATCACGAAGCCGAGGCCGAGGACGATGGTCAGCCAGTTCGCGCCGAGCGGGTTGCCCTCACCGATGCCGGTGCCCTTCCAGGCGGTCAGGAACGCATCGCCGTGCGAGGAGTTCAGCGAGTGGGTCAGACCGTCCCAGCCGCCGACGCGCTTGAGGCCGACGATGGTCAGCGGGATGAGCGCGGCCAGGATGACGAAGAACTGGAGCACCTCGTTGTAGATCGCCGAGGACAGACCGCCGATGGTGATGTACGCCAGCACGAAGAAGCCGGCGACGACGATCGCGACCCACTGCGGCCAGCCGAGCAGCGCCTGGAGCACGATCGCCATGGCGTACAGGTTCACGCCCGCGATCAGCACGGAGGAGACGGCGAAGATCACCGAGGACAGCAGGTGCGAGGAGGGCCCGAAGCGGTGCAGCAGGAACTCGGGCACCGAGCGGACCTTGGAGCCGTAGTAGAACGGCATCATCACCAGGCCGAGGAAGACCATGGCCGGGATGGCGCCGATCCAGTACCAGTGGACGGTGTAGGCCCCGTACTGCGCGCCGTTGGCGGCCATTCCGAGGATCTCGGTGGCGCCGAGGTTGGCGGCGACGAACGCCAGTCCGGTGACCCAGGCGGGCAGTGACCGCCCGGAGAGGAAGAAGTCCAGGCTCGTCTTCACGCTGCGTTTGGCCGCGAATCCGATGCCGAGGACGACGACGAAGTAGATGGCCAGGATCGTGTAGTCGAGCCCGTTGGTAGGGAGCCGTAGCCCCTCGGCCAGGGTGATCATGGTGGGAACTCGCTTCGTTGCGCGATCGGAACGCACAGAAAGCTACGCGCGGCCGGTCAGAAACTGAACACTTTTGTTCGGTTGAGTTGTTGGATCGTGATGGACGCGGCCGATATGTCAGTGAATGCCCGGTGGAGGGGCTGGCGTTGACGCAACTGTTTAGTTGTGCTTCATTGTGTTTGTTTGTGTTTGGTCGGAGGGGGAGGAGCTCCCGTGAAGAAGACGACGACGCGGCTCGCGGACGGCCGGGAGCTGATCTATTACGACTCGCGTGACGATGTCGTACGCGACGCCGTCGACCACCGCCCCCTCGACCCCGTCGCCACCGCCTCCGAGATCCGCCACGATCGCCTCCTCGGCGACGATGTCGCCATCGCCTCGCACCGCCAGGCCCGCACCTACCACCCGCCGGCCGACGAATGCCCGCTGTGCCCCTCCCTCGGGGGCCGGCTCTCCGAGATCCCCGCCCCCGACTACGACGTCGCCGTCTTCGAGAACCGCTTCCCCTCCCTCGCCGGCGACAGCGGCCGCTGCGAGGTCGTCTGCTTCACCTCCGACCACGACGCCTCCTTCGCCGACCTCACCGCGGAGCAGGCCGCCCTGGTCCTGGAAGCCTGGACCGACCGCACCGCGGAACTCTCCCAACTCCCGGGCGTGGAACAGGTCTTCTGCTTCGAGAACCGCGGCGAGGAGATCGGCGTCACCCTCGGCCACCCGCACGGCCAGATCTACGCCTACCCCTTCACCACCCCGCGCACCGAGCGGATGCTGCGCTCGCTCGCCGCCCACCGCGAGGCCACCGGCGGCAACCTCTTCGACGACGTGGTCGCCGACGAGCTGGCCGACGGCCGCCGCATCGTCCTCGAAGGCGAGCACTGGGTGGTCTTCGTCCCCTACGCCGCCCACTGGCCCTACGAGGTGCACCTCTACCCCAAGCGCCGGGTCCCCGACCTGCTCGCCCTCGACGACGCCGCGCGCACAGAATTCCCACAGATCTACCTGGAAGTCTTGCGACGCTTCGACCGGATCTTCGACGAGGGCAACGGCCGGGGAGAGCGCGCGGCCGGCGCCGCCCGCACGCCGTACATCGCCGCCTGGCACCAGGCGCCGCTGCGCGCCGAGCACCGTGCCGAATTCGCACTCCACCTCGAGCTTTTCACCATTCGCCGGACTTCCGGCAAGCTGAAGTTCCTCGCGGGTTCCGAATCCGGCATGAACGTGTTCATCAACGATGTGCCGCCGGAGGCCGCGGCCGAGCGACTGCGAGAGGTAGCGAGCGAGTCATGAGCAAGCCTGTGTCTTCCAAGTACCTGGTGACGGGTGGAGCCGGATACGTCGGAAGCGTGGTGGCCCAGCACCTGCTGGAGGCCGGTCACGCGGTGACCGTCCTCGACAACCTCTCCACCGGCTTCCGGGCCGGCGTCCCCGCGGGCGCCGAGTTCATCGAGGGCGACATCCGCGACGCGGCCAAGTGGCTGGATGCCTCCTACGACGCGGTGCTGCACTTCGCCGCCTTCTCGCAGGTCGGCGAGTCCGTCGTGAAGCCCGAGAAGTACTGGGACAACAACGTCGGCGGCACCATGGCGCTGCTGGGTGCCATGCGCGCGGCGGGCGTGCGCAAGCTCGTCTTCTCCTCCACCGCGGCGACGTACGGCGAGCCGGTGAACACCCCGATCACCGAGACCGACCCGACCGCCCCCACCTCGCCCTACGGCGCCAGCAAGCTCGCCGTCGACCACATGATCAGCGGCGAGGCAGCCGCCCACGGCCTGGCCGCCGTCTCGCTGCGCTACTTCAACGTCGCCGGCGCCTACGGCAGCTGCGGCGAGCGCCACGACCCCGAGTCGCACCTCATCCCGCTCGTCCTCCAGGTCGCCCAGGGCAAGCGCGAGGCGATCTCCGTCTTCGGCGACGACTACCCCACCCCCGACGGCACCTGCGTCCGCGACTACATCCACGTCGCCGACCTCGCCGAGGCCCACCTCCTCGCCCTCGAAGCGGCGACGTCCGGCGAGCACCTGATCTGCAACCTCGGCAACGGCAACGGCTTCTCCGTCCGTGAGGTCATCGAGACCGTCCGCAAGGTCACCGGGCACCCCATCCCCGAGATCACCGCCGCGCGCCGCGGCGGCGACCCCGCCGTCCTGGTGGCCTCCGCACAGACCGCCGTCGACCGCCTCGGCTGGCGGCCCAGCCGCGCCGACCTCGCCGGAATCGTCGCCGACGCATGGGCTTTCGCCCAGGAGAGCCGGACCGCGTAGATCCCGCGGGCCCGATCGCCCTCCGGGCTCGTCCTCACACGCCGGACGGGCCGGAATTCGCGGCCCGCACCACGACACACAGGACGAAGGATTCCACGTGACAGCCACGGAGCACGGTCCCAGCCGCACCGCAGCCGCCTTCCGCGACGTATACGGGACGGAGCCCCAGGGCACCTGGGCGGCGCCCGGCCGGGTCAACCTGATCGGTGAACACACCGATTACAACGACGGCTTCGTGATGCCACTGGCCCTCCCGCACACCACCCTGGCCGCCGCCTCGGCCCGCACCGACGGGGTGCTGCGACTGCACTCCGGCGGCGCCGACGGCGGCATCGTCGAGCTGCGCATCGACGCTCTGCGGCCGGCGCCGGGCTCGGCCTCCGAGGTGCTGGAACAGAGCCGGGGCGGAGCGCAGCGGAGCGGCGGCTGGGCCGCCTACCCGGCGGGCATCGTCTGGGCGATGCGGGAGGCCGGCCTGCCCGTGGGCGGCGCGGATCTGCACTACGACAGCACAGTGCCCACCGGCGCCGGACTCTCCTCCTCCGCCGCCCTGGAGGTCGCCACCGCGCTCGCGCTCAACGACCTCTACGGGCTGGACCTGGCCCCGCAGCGACTGGCGCAGCTCGCCCAGCGGGCCGAGAACGCGTTCGTCGGCGTGCCCTGCGGAATCATGGACCAGACCGCAGCGGCCTGCTGCACCGAGGGCCACGCCCTGTTCCTGGACACCCGCGACCTCACCCGGCGCCAGGTGCCGTTCGATCTGGCGCAGGAGGGGCTGCGGCTCCTGGTCGTGGACACCCGGGTGAAGCACGAGCTGGGGGACGGCGCATACGCCGAGCGGCGCGCCGGCTGTGAGCGTGGCGCGCGGGCGCTCGGCGTACGGGCCCTGCGTGATGTGCCCTACGCACATCTTCCCGAGGCGCTGGCCACCTTGGCCGACGAGCCGGTCGTACAGGCCCTCGTCCGGCACATCGTCACCGAGAACCACCGCGTCGAAGAGGTCATCGACCACCTCGACGCCGGCCGCACCCGCGCCATCGGCCCGCTGCTGACCGCCGGCCACGCCTCGCTCCGCGACGACTTCAAGATCTCCTGCCGCGAGCTCGATCTCGCCGTCGACACCGCCCACGCGGCCGGCGCCCTCGGGGCCCGGATGACCGGCGGCGGCTTCGGCGGCTCGGCGATCGTGCTGGTCGAGGCCGCGGACGCGACGGCCGTCAGCACGGCGGTCACCGAGGCGTTCGCGGCGGCCGGACATGCCGCGCCGAGGATCTTCGAAGCCGTCCCGAGCGCGGGAGCGCACCGCCTGCGGTAGGGCGCGACCGACGGCGTGCGGCCACCGGGAAAGCGCCAAATGGCCCGGGTGGGGGAGCAGTTTCGGCAATCACCTTCCCTTGCCGCACCCTGTCCGTACTCTGAGATCCAGCACCGGTGGGGGCCGGTGTGATCAGGGGGCGAGACCGTTCGGGTACGGCGCCCGGGGTGGGGTAGTCATGTCGGCACGGCGGCGGCCGTGCGGCTGAGGCGATCTTCAATCCGCGCGTCGTGCCCGCTATGGTCCGTTCACCGAGACAGGGGGTCTCTGTGCAACGCATCCGGGTTCTGGTGGTCGACGACCACCGCATCTTCGCCGAATCCCTGGCAGCCGCGCTCGCCGCGGAACAGGACGTGGACGTGGCGGCCGCGGGCAGTGCCCCGGCGGCCCTGCGCAATCTGGACCGGGCGGCCACCGACGGCCGCCGCTTCGACGTGCTGCTCGCCGACGCCGACCTCGCCGCGCCGCTGCTCGCGGTGCCCGCGCAGGCCGCGGTACGCGAGGCCGCACCGCGCGGCTGCCCGCGCGACGGCATCGCGCTGGTCTCCGGCCTGCGCACCAGCCACCCGTATCTGCGCACCGTCGTTCTCGCCGACCGCGACGACGCCCGCCGCGCGGCAGCGGCCCTGCAGGCCGGCGCCTCCGGCTGGGTCGCCAAGGACTGCTCGCTGTCCCGGCTGCTCGCCGTGATCCGCGGCGTACTGCGCGACGAGACGCATCTGCCGCCCGCCCTGCTGACGGGTGTGCTGCGCGAGCTGACGGCCGCCCGCAAGCACCGTTCGGAGAGCGAGCGGCTGGTGGAATCGCTGACACCGCGCGAGCGCGAGGTGCTGCGCTGCATGGTGGCGGGCCTGGGCCGCAAGGCGGTCGCCGAGCGGCTGTTCCTCTCCCCGCACACCGTCCGCACCCATATGCAGAACGTGCTCGGCAAGCTCGGGGTGCACTCCACCCTCGCGGCGGTGGCGCTGGCCCGCCGGGCCGGGGTGGGGCCGGTCGAACTGGAGGCGGCGGCCGCGGCGGCCTCGGTGCCGGTGCCCTGAGACCGCCGCACGGGCGTGTGGCCTTACGCGACGGGATCCGTCAGTACGGCCACCCCCCGGGCCGCCAGCGCGACCCGGCCTGTGGCTCCGGCCGCGTCCTGCGCTGCGAGGGCGTCCCGCATCGGCGCCGGCAGATCGACCTCGACGGCCTCGGCCCCGTGGTTGAGCAGGAAGACATACCGCTCGTCGGCGCCCTCGCGGACGGTGGCCTGGACGCCCGCCGGCAGCCCCGGCAGTACGGGCGTCACGCCGGCGGCCGCGCGGATGTCGTCCAGCAGGGCCCGCATCAGCGCCGCGTCGAGCCGGGTGCCGGCGTACCAGGCGGTGCCCTGCCCGTAGTTGTGCCGGGTCACCGCGGGCCGCCCGGCGAGCTCTCCGGTCGTGAAGTGGGCCAGCGCCTCGGCTCCTTCGAGGTCGATGGCCTCCGACCACAGGTCCGCCCGCCCCGTATACGCTCCGTCGCCGACCGAAACCGACCGGCCCGCGTCCAGCGGCCAGAACTCCTCCACCCGCAGCCCCAGCAGCTCCCGCAGCGGCGCCGGATAGCCGCCCGGATGCACCCGGTCGTGCGCGTCGACGATCCCGGAGAAGAAGGACACCAGCAGCTGCCCGCCGGTGCGCACATAGGCGGCCAGCCGCTCGGCGTCGGACGCGGTGAGCAGATACAGATTGGGCACGACCACCAGCCGGTAGCCGGACAACTCGCGCTGCGGCGGCACCACGTCGCAGGCCACCCCCGCCTCGAACAGCGGCCGGTAGTGGTCCAGCGCGATCCGCGAGTGGTCCAGCGCGGTCGACGGCTTGGAGTCCAGCTCCAGCGCCCACCAGCTGTGCCAGTCCGCCAGCAGCGCCACCTCGGCCCGTGACCGCGCCCCCTCGATGCCCGGCAGCGACGCCAGCTCCCGCCCCAGGTCCGCCACTTCGCGGAAGATACGGGTGTCGGTCCCGCCGTGCGGCAGCATCGCCGAGTGGAACTTCTCCGCGCCGCCCAGCGACTGCCGCCACTGGAAGTACAGCACCGCGTCCGCGCCCTGGGCGACGGCCTGCCAGCTCCACAGCCGCATCGCGCCGGGCGGCTTGGGGCCGTTGCGGGGCCGCCAGTTGACCGCGCTCGGCGCCTGTTCCAGCAGCATCCAGGGCTGCCCGGAGCGCGCCGAACGCATCAGGTCGAAGACATAGCCGGCCCGGATGTGGTCGTCGGACGCGTACGGGTCCTGGTAGAAGTCCAGCGCCATCGCGTCCATGTGCGCCGACCAGGCGAAGGCGTCGACCGGCTTGTGCTGCGGCATCAGATTGGTGGTGATGGGCACCTCGGGGGTCAGCCGCGTAAGGACCGCTTTCTCGGCGAGATAGCAGGCGCGCAGCGCCTCGTCACCGAAGCGCAGATAGTCCAGCTGCTGGGCGGGGTTGGGGAAGGTGGGCGCGGCGCGGGGCGGCAGCACCTCGTCGAAGTCGCCGTACGCCTGCGACCAGAAGGCCGTCGACCAGGCGGCGTTGAGCGCGTCGACGCTCTCGTAGCGCGCACGCAGCCAGCGACGGAAGTCGTCGGCCGACACCTCGCAGAAGCACTGGCGGGTATGGCAGCCGTACTCGTTGCCCACATGCCACATGGCGAGCGCCGGGTGGCCGGCGTAGCGGGTGGCGAGCTGCTCGACGAGGCGTACGGCGTGTGCGCGGTAGACGGGGCTGGAGGGGCAGTAGTGCTGCCGGCCGCCGGGCCAGCGGCGCTGCCCGTCGGGGCCCTCGGGCAGGATCTCGGGGTGGGCGCGGGAGAGCCAGGGTGGTGGGGAGGCGGTCATGGTCGCCAGGCAGACGGCGATACCGGCGCCCGCCAGACCGTCCATGACCCGGTCGAACCAGCCGAAGTCCCATTCCCCGGGCCGGGGTTCGACCTTCGCCCAGGAGAAGATCCCGGCGGTGACCATGGTGACATGGGCCGCCTTCATCAGCTTCAGATCCTCGGCCCACACCTCCTCGGGCCACTGCTCGGGGTTGTAGTCGCCGCCGAATTGGATGCCCATCGGACCCCCTGCATCGAAGCTCAGGACGGGGCGCGCCGCCCCGCCGCCCGGTTCACGAAGAGTTCTTGTACACGCTCCAGCCGCCGTCCACGACGAGGCTCGCACCGGTGACGAAGGACGCCTCGGGGGAGAGCAGAAAGGCGATGGCGGCGGCGATCTCCTCGGGCCGTCCCAGCCGCCGGGCCGCCGTCTCCGCGGCGCTGGCCTGCCGTTCCTCCTCGCCAATGTCCTCCCAGGCCGCCGTCAGGACGGGGCCCGGCAGCACGCTGTTGACCCGCACCTCGGGCCCGTACTCCACGGCCAGTTGGCGCCCCAGAGCGGTCAGTCCGGCCTTGGACGCGGCGTATGCGGGCCGCCCCGGCAGCCCGATCAGCGCATGCACCGACGAGGTCAGCACCACCGCGCCGCAGCGCGCCCGCAGATCGTCCAGGGCGGTGCGCACGCCGAGGAACGCGCCGGTCAGATTGACCGCCAGCTGCCGGTCCCAGTCCGCGAGCGGGGTGCGGTCGGCGGCCGCCACATACGGCAGATAGGCGTTGCTGACCAGCCCGTCCACCGGCCCGTAGCGCTGCCGCGCCGCCTCGATGGCCCGCCGCCAGTCGTCCTCGCCGGCCACATCGCAGTGCTCGTACGAGGCCCGGCCGCCGGCCGCCCGGATGCGCCGCGCGGTGTGTTCGCCGCGCGCGTCGTCGATGTCCAGGAGCAATACGCCGGCGCCCTCGGCGGCCAGTCGGTCGGCGGTGGCCGCCCCGATCCCGCCGGCGGCCCCGGTCACCACGACCGTACGGCCCTCGAACCGCCTGCCGTACGGGCCGTTCGCCGGATGCGGTACGCGCTGCTGGCTCATGGCGCGATCCAAGCCCACGAGAGGAGCGGCGGGCAAGGGGACGTGGTACAGGAGGGGCGCGTGCCGAAATAAGGGGCGCACGAAGAGTGTTCGCGCGCCCTCAAAAAGGGCGTGCACCACCCCGTCGCACGCCGTTGCGGGGCCTTGCCCGGAGGTGTGCGCGGGCTGGTCCGCCACCTCGGTCGACAGCGCCCGCGGCGCTCGCCCGGGAGTGTGCGCCCCCCACCCACCCCGGAAATGTGCCGCGCATCCGGCCGGGAACGGCGCCGGACGTCTACCCGGGGGTGTTGTCGAACGGAGCGGTCAACCGCCGCAGCAATCCGGCCAGTTCGCCGCGCTGCTGGCGGGAGAGCTCGGCGAGAATGGCGCGTTCCTGTATCAGCAGTCCGGCCAGCGACTGATCGGCCTTGTCACGGCCCTCGGCGGTCAGTCTGACCAGCACTCCACGCCGGTCACTGGGGTCGGGCAGCCGCTCGACGAGGTCCTTCTTCGCGAGCCGGTCGATGCGGTTGGTCATCGTGCCGGAGGTGACCAGGGTCTGGGTCAGCAGTGCCCCGGGGGAGAGTTGGTACGGCGCCCCGGCGCGGCGCAGCGCGGTGAGTACGTCGAACTCCCAGGGCTCCAGGCCCACCTCGGCAAAAGCGATGCGGCGGGCCCGGTCGAGGTGCCTGGCCAGCCTGGAGACGCGGCTGAGGACCTCAAGTGGTTCCACGTCGAGGTCCGGGCGCTCGCGCCGCCATGCTGCGACCAGTCGGTCGACCTCGTCCTCCATGACGATCAGTGTAGAGGGTCTGTCGACATGAAGTCTCTTGACGTCGAGATATATTTCGCTGGACTATGGGGCATCGTCGGCGGGGGCTCGGTTTCCAGCCGAGACGGCCCGAATCAGACCGTGCCGGCCTTGTGTCAGCCCTGCACCAGCAAAGGGGTTTCGAACATGCACGACGCACCAACCTGGGATCCGCAGCAATATCTCCGCCACTCCGGGCACCGTACCCGTCCCTTCCACGACCTGCTCGCCCGGATACCGGAACCCCCCTTGCAGGGCCGCCCCGCCCGCATCGCCGACCTCGGCTGCGGTCCCGGCAACGTCACCGCCCACCTCACCGCCCGCTGGCCCGACGCGCACATCACCGGCTACGACAACTCCCCCGAGATGCTCAAGGAAGCCGAGACCCACGCCGGCCCCGCCCCGGGCGGCGGCCATCTCGACTTCGCCCCCGCCGACGCCGCCGACTGGGCGCCCGACGAGTCCTACGACCTGATCGTCTCCAACGCGGCGCTGCAATGGGTCCCCAACCACCCCGAATCCTTCCCCCGCTGGATCGACGCCCTCACCCCCGGCGGCACCCTCGCCTTCCAGGTCCCCGGCAACTTCACCTCACCCAGCCACGCCCTCCTCGGCGAACTGTGCGACGCCCCCCAGTGGCGCGAGCGCCTGACCACCCACGGCCGCCGCTTCGTCCACATCCTCGAACCCGCCGACTACCTGGAACGCCTCACCGACCTCGGCTGCGCCGCCGACGTATGGGAAACCACCTACGTCCAGCTCCTGGAGGGCGACGACCCGGTCCTCGACTGGGTCAAGGGCACCGCCCTGCGCCCCGTCCTGACGGCCCTGGAAAACGATCCCGCCGCCCGCGAGGCCTTCCTCGCCGAATACCGGGATCTGCTCCGCAAGGCCTACCCCACCAGCCGCCACGGCACGGTCTTCCCGTTCCGCCGCATCTTCGCCGTCGCCCAGAAGCCGGCCATCTGACCCCACCCGCCCCACACCCCGAGGTGACGCCGTGATCACCGGCCTCGACCACATCCAGCTCGCCGCACCCCCCGGCACCGAAGACGCCCTCCGGGTCTACTACCGGGACCTCCTCGGCATGACGGAGATCCCCAAGCCCCCGGCGCTCGCGGCCCGCGGAGGCTGCTGGTTCGAGGCCGGCACGGCTCAGCTCCACCTGGGCATCGACCCGGACCACCGCCCGTCGGCCAAGGCCCACCCCGGCATCCGCGTCCACGGCATCGACGCTCTCGCCGCCCGCCTGACCGCCGCCGGAGCCCCCGTCACCTGGGACGACAACCTGCCGGGGCACCGGCGGTTCTACTCGCTCGACCCGGCGGGCAACCGGCTGGAATTCCTGGAGGCGCAGATCTGACGCTGAGGTCTTGCGTTGCCCGATCAGCCGCGGCTTCGGCTCCAGGCCGTCCAGGCCGTCCAGGCCAGAATTCACCAGATGCGCGGCGACCTCGTCCCCTGAGCAGCAGGCCCGCGGCCCGTGGACGGCAGAGCCGGCTACGGGATGGCGTCACCCTCGCCGAGCATGTGCGGGAAGAATCGCGCGCGTTCCTCCGCGTCGGGGCCCAGCAACGTCCCCCACGAGCCGTCGGAGAAACCGAATTGGACCTCGTTGAAGCTGCCGTCTTTCAGCCGGGTCCAGGAAAGGATGTCCCGGCGGAAGGACGCACCCAGTTCGATCGCCTCGTCCAGTTTCCCGTTCCAGCGGTTGTACTGGGCGTACACGAACTGGAAATTCCTTTCGGTGAACGCGACCGCGATGATGACGCCCACCTTGGCCCGCGGCTGAGCGGCTGCCAGCCACTGGCCGGCCATGCTGTCCCAGCCGCCGAAGAACGGCTTTTTCTTCTTCTGGCTCTTCGCCCTCTTGGCCGGATCGAGCGTCGTATCCGCCCGACCGGGCGACGGAACATCGGAGGTCGCGGCCCGGAAGAAGAATTCCCCGAGCTTTCCCAGGGAATCTCCCGAGCTGGACCGGCCGTCGGCCAGCACCACGGGCCGCCGCCTGTCCGGCACGTCGCAGCCGTCCGTACCGCTGGACAACGGCGAGCGCGCCGTGGTGAACCCGCCCAGGTAAACCTCGCCCGCGGGCAGTACCGCGGCGACCTTCTGCTCCAGATCGGTTCGCAATGCTCTCAGCTCCTCTCAGCCGAACAGGGAATCAGTCGTGGCGGAGGCGCGGATACACGGCGCGGTCACCTCAGCGGTGAACGTGCCGGCTCCGGTATCCACGGAGGCGGTGAACGCATGCCCCACCGACCGCTCGGGCGCCTCGTCCCCGGCCCAAAGGCGGACTCTTTCCCCGGTGCTTTCCCCGTCCGTCCGCCATCCTTGCGAGGCGAAGGACTCGACCACCCGCGGCAGTGCGCGCATGAGATCGTCGCTCGTCACATTGCCGATGTACCAGCCGTGCCGTGCCGAGCACGCGGACCGCAGGCCCTTGGCCCAGCATGGGGCACACGTGAGGGAGGTGATCTCTCCGCCGCCCATGCTGCCGTGCAGCGCGACGGCGTCCATCAGCCGGCTGGAGTGCCAGTACAGCTCCTGCTTCACTCCGTCCGCCGGCTCGACCGTGGTCGGGGCGCTCTGCCGCATGGCCCGGTAGTCCTCGACCTCCTGATCGGTACCCCAGTCGATGGTCTTCAGGATCTCGGCGAAGAGTTCGGAGTGCAGCTCCCAGTCCTCGCTGGACGGGGAGTCGAGCGCGAAGATCAGCATCTCGCCCGTGCCGGGCAACGGTATGTACACCTGGATCTGTGACTGTTGGACCGCCACCTCCTGACCCGTGGGCGACCATTGCGCGGAGATGATGAAGCCCGACGCGCCGATGCGGCTGAGAGCGGGTCCGCACGGCAGTTCCACGCGCTGGTACGCGTCGTCGGGGTGGGTCCGCTCCAGCGTCTGCTGCGTGGTGCGCAGGAGTTCCTCGTCGTCGTCGCTCTCGTGCTCGATCTGGCTGACGATGATGGTGGAGCCGCTCGGACGGCCCTCCACTTCGAGGAGGCAGAGGCCGGCGTAGATGACGTTGGCTTCCAGCATCAGGTCCATTTGGGACCCGAGCGCCAGCGCGAAGCGAAACCGCTCTTCGTCCGACCGGCCCGCCATCAGATCGGTGACCAGCGTGTACAACTGCTCCGCACCGGTCTCGTAGTCAGGTGCGTCCACGGGCAGTTCCCGTACGAACGGCGGCATGACCCAGCCAATGTTCAGCCGGGTCCGCCGAGGCGCCGGAGGCGCGGCGGTGACCGCCTCTTCGGCGGGGGCGGATGGATACGACATTCTTCGCTCCCTTCAGCCCTCAGGCGGCCAGCGTCTGATGGAACTTCGCACCGGACGGGCCGGGCGCCTGGGTCTTTGTGTCGCCGCCCTCGGTGAGTTGGTGATAGGCGCCGTTGAGGGTGGAGCCCGTCTTGATGATCAACTGTGTGGGGGCGCCCGGGAGTTCCGTCTTGAGGAGTTTGCTGGAGACCCAGTTGATCCCCTTCTGGCCCAGACCGTCGGAGAGTGCCTCAGCCATGCCCGAGGGGGTGTTCTTGATGACGTTCCCTGCCCCGAGCGCCTTGCCCGCCCCGGCCAGCTTTCCGCCGAACTTGGCTCCGGCCGCGGCGGCCGCGCCCCAGCCGCCCTTCGCCGCCTTGATCGCTCCGCCGACGCCCGGGACGATCCCGAGCGCATCGAGCCCGATCTTCCACCCCGGTGTGCCGTTGCCCCGTGCGTTGCCGATCCAGTGGCCTGCCATGGCACCCGCCGCGAAGACCGCTGAAGCTCCGCCGAGCACGGTGCCCACCGCCGTGCCGACACCGGGGATGATCTGGCACGCGAGAGCGGCAGCCGCCAGGCCGGAAGAGATGGTCGACAGGAGATCCGCGTTCTCCACCAGCCAGTCCGTGAATGCCCGGAAGCCGGCCTTCAGTCCGTCGATGGCCTTGTTCCACCAGTGGATGTCCGGCGGGTGGTTCTCCGAGGCCTTGAGAATCGCGCGCTCGGCCTCGCCGGCGCGGTCTTTCCACTGGGCGTAGATGCGCTCGGCTTCGCGGACGAGATCGTCCAGCTTGTCCTGGGAGTTGTTGACCTTGTGTGTAGCCGTGTCCAAATCAGCCATGAGCTGCTTGAACCCGGGGTCCTCCGCATCCACGGTCGCCAGGTTGAGCGAGTTGTACCGCTTTTCCAGCTGGTCGTAGTGTTCGCGGTTGGCCGTCACATCCTTGCGGGCTGCCGCGGCCTCCGCCTCGACCTTTCCGGCCTTGTCCTGGAATCCCTGCAGGTGGGTGTGCCAGCCCCGTAAGGCCTTTGCGCAGTCGTGCATGGATTCGCTGCCCTGGTGGAGGTACTTGGGCAGTTCGCCGAGTTTCTTCGCGAAGTTCTGCGCCGCCTCGCCTTCCCATGCGCCGTCGCTCTTACCGATCGACTTGAGCATATGGTCGAGTTCATCCAGCTCGTCGCCCACGGACTTCACATCCGAAGCGAGTGCCTGGATCTGGTCCAGATCTCCCTTGGCCGGATTGAATTTGACGCCGGGCCAGGCCGAGTCGTCATCGATGAACATGCTGCGCCAGGACATGTTTCTCCCCCTGTGGTCAATCTTTTCTGCGGTATTGTGCTGAGCTGGATCAGACTGCGCCGGTGGTTACTTCTTGCCCATCATCTTGGCGTTTTCTTCTTCGCCTGCCTTATAGGCGTCCAGCGTCAGCTTGAGCTTCTCGTGAATCTCCTTCGCGGCACCCGAGATGCGCTTGATGCCGTCGCCCCACTGATCCTGGAACTCGTCACATGCATCGTCGAGACCGTCGGTGCCCAGAGTCTTCGGGCCCACCTTGTTGAGTCGCTGCTGCGCGTCCCGCATGCGGTCGTCCGCATCCGCGAGCTTCTTGAGCATCGCCTGGATGCGCTCGACATCGATTTTGAAGTCTGTCGCCATGGCGCGATTCCCCCATCGCTCGGCTATTTCTTGAGCGCGACGATCCCGGATCGGCGCATCCGTTCACCGTATCGTGATCATCCGTTGGGGCGAAAGCGCCGAGGTAAAGGAGGGGCAATGTGAAGCGAGGGGAGTACGGCAAAGATATATTAAAGAAATGGGAAAGTCGGCGTGAGGCATGCCGGAAATGTCGCCAAATGCATCGAACTTCCACATGATGTCTGCGTAGCGGCGCTCCATGAAAAGGAGAGCAGCGCCCGGCTCCGGCGCTACTCGCCGTACAGCGCGGCCTGCGCATGGACGAGGCGCACATCCAGCAGCCCGGTGTCCGCGCGGTATCGACCGGTGTTGAAGTCGAGGGCGGCCTTCCTCGGTCCGCCGCCGGCCCGCATGCGCCAGCGGGCGCGGTGGGGCTTGCTCCACAGCGAACCGCTCGGATGCAGGTCACCGTTGAGGAGGTGAATCAGCGCCATAATGGCCCAGAACGGTGAGATCGCCCAATATGCGATCCAGCCGCGGATATTCCCTTTATAGGCGACCGCGCTGCACTGCTTGCCCGCGTCCTCGATGCGCCACGCCTGGCGAATTCCCAGTGGGGAACGCTCGTGGATGATCCGGCCGATGAAGCGACCGGATCCGTCATGCACCGCATACACGGTCTGCGGGTCGGCGGCGCCGGCCTGGGGGACGACGGTGCACAGGGTGTGGGCGGGCTCCGCCGCAGTCGTGAGGGCGAAGGTCGGCTCGTGGTCGTCACTTCCGCCGTGGCGATGAACCCGGGCCAGTGGTGATTCGGCGGCGAACCTCCCGTTTCCCGTCTGAAGAGCCCCCCATGCCTCATGCCCGGGCAGCGCGGTGAATTGCTGCGCAAACTCTTCCCGCGAAAGGCAGAAATTTATCTCGGTCATTCGGCTTATTGCTCCTGTTCCGGCACGCCTCGTTCCGCAAAGTTCTCACCCTCGCGTACCCGGATGACCGTCTCGTGGCTTCTGGTGAGGCGCGGTACATGACAACAGCCGACCAGTGTGTCAGAAGACGATCACCAGGTGGGTCGCCATTCGGACACCACTCACGTCCCTCAGTTCTTGCGGTGCCCTATCAGTCGCGGCTTCGGCTCCAGGCCGTCCAGGCCGTGCCAGGCCAGATTCACCAGATGCGCGGCGACCTCGGCCTTCTTGGGCTTGCGGACGTTCAGCCACCACTGGCCGGTCAGGGCGACCATGCCCACCAGGGCCTGCGCATAGAGCGGCGCCAGCTTGGGGTCAAAGCCACGGGCCTTGAACTCCAGGCCCAGAATGTCCTCGACCTGGGTGGCGATATCGCTGATCAGCGACGCGAAAGTGCCGGTCGACTGGGCCACGGGGGAGTCGCGGACCAGGATGCGGAAACCATCGGTGAAGGTCTCGATGTAGTCGAGGAGCGCGAACGCCGCCTGTTCGAGGAGTTCACGGGGATGGCCGGCGGTCAGTGCGCCCGTCACCATGTCCAGCAGCTGCCGCATCTCGCGGTCCACCACCACCGCGTACAGGCCTTCCTTGCCGCCGAAGTGCTCATAGACCACCGGCTTGGACACCCCGGCCTTGGCCGCGATCTCCTCCACCGACGTGCCCTCGAAGCCCCGCTCGGCAAAGAGCGTGCGACCGATGTCCAGCAGCTGCTCCCGGCGCTCCGCACCGGTCATCCGGACCCTGCGGGCCCGCCGCGTCCCCGCTGCCGGGGACGGCTTGCCTTTGCTGTTGCTCGCGCTGCTGTTGTCGATCGCCACCCGTCAATCATGCCTCCCCCGGCTACCGCTGGGAGGTACCCCCACCGGCCGTCTCCTTGCGCCGGGCATCGATACGGGACGCGTTCGGCCACCGGACGTCATACGCCCAGCCCGCCAGCTCGAACCAGCGGATCAACCGGGCGCTGGAGTCCAGCTGCCCCTTCATCACACCGTGCCGGGCGCTGGTCGGGTCCGCGTGATGGAGGTTGTGCCACGACTCACCGCAGGACAGCACCGCCAGCCACCAGACATTGCCGGAACGGTCACGGGATTTGAACGGGCGCTTGCCGACCGCGTGGCAGATGGAGTTGATCGACCACGTGACGTGATGCAGCAGCGCGACCCGGACGAGCGAGCCCCAGAAGAACGCGGTCAGCGCGCCCTGCCAGGACCAGGTGACCAGGCCGCCGACCAGCGGCGGGATGAGCAGCGACACCGCTGTCCACAGCACGAACTGGCGGGAGATCGTACGGATCGCATCGTCCTTGATCAGATCCGGTGCGTACTTGTGCTGCGGGGTCTGCTCCTCGTCGAACATCCAGCCGATGTGCGCCCACCACAGGCCCTTCATCAGGGCGGGCACCGTCTCACCGAAGCGCCACGGCGAGTGCGGGTCGCCCTCGGCATCGGAGAATTTGTGGTGTTTGCGGTGATCCGCCACCCAGCGCACCAGCGGCCCCTCGACGGCCAGCGACCCCATGATCGCCAACGCGATCCGCAACGGCCGCTTCGCCTTGAACGAACCATGTGTGAAGTAGCGGTGGAAGCCGATCGTGATGCCATGGCAGCCGACGTAGTACATCGCCGTCATCAGCCCGAGATCCAGCCAGCTCACCCCCCAGCCCCAGGCCAGCGGCACCGCGGCCACCAGCGCCACGAACGGGACGGTGATGAAGAGCAGGAGTGTGATCTGTTCGAGCGACCTGCGCTGCTCGCCGCCCAGCGTCGCGGACGGCACGGCGCCGGCAGCCGCATCGACGGACGAACCGGCAGGAATCGGTGGATCTTCTACGGCTTCAGGGCCAGCGGTCATGGTGTCCCTCGTCGGGGGGCTCGGGGCTCGGGGGCACGGCTACGGCTACGGGACCGTAACCTACGGTCTCGTAAGTATGGCAGCGACACCGCCACGGGCAAGGCCGTGACAGGCCCCCGCACCCCACCCGCCCCCGCGGATGCCCACCCAGCGGACGGTGTGATCCGCCGACGCCGGGCAGACCTATCCTGGGGACGTCGGACAGCGCGGTCCGCAACCCGCCCGCATCAGACGTGCCAACCCGTCGTCCGCGGCCACCCTTCCACGAGCCGCGGTGCGACGCCCCTCCTAGATCGCTGCAAGGAGCCGCACCTGTGAGCAGTGCCGACAACACCGCCGCCGAGACCACACCCACCGAGCGCCCCGAAGCCGGCACCAGCGACAACATCGCCCTGCGTGCCGACATCCGCCGCCTCGGTGACCTCCTCGGCGAAACCCTCGTGCGACAGGAGGGACAGGAGCTGCTCGACCTCGTCGAGCGGGTACGCGCCCTGACCCGCTCCGACGGCGAAGCCGCGGCCCGCCTCCTGGGCGACACCGACCTGGCCACCGCCGCCAAGCTGGTCCGCGCCTTCTCCACGTACTTCCACCTCGCCAACGTCACCGAGCAGGTCCACCGCGGCCGCGAGCTGCGCGCCCGACGCGCGGCCGAGGGCGGCATCCTCGCCCGCACCGCCGACATGCTCAAGGACGCCGACCCCGAGCACCTGCGCGAAACCGCGGCCAACCTCGGCGTCCGCCCCGTCTTCACCGCACACCCCACCGAGGCCGCCCGGCGCTCCGTCCTCACCAAGCTCCGCAAGGTCGCCGAGCTGCTGGACCGCACGGACACCACCGAGCGCCGCCGCGTCGACCTCCGCCTCGCCGAGAACATCGACCTCATCTGGCAGACGGACGAGCTGCGGGTAGCCCGCCCCGAGCCGACCGACGAGGCCCGCAACGCCATCTACTACCTCGATGAGCTGGGACGCGGCGCGGTCGGCGACGTCCTCGAAGACCTCGCCGCCGAGCTGGAGCGCGCCGGCACCGAGCTGCCCGCCGGCACCCGCCCGCTCACCTTCGGCACCTGGATCGGCGGCGACCGCGACGGCAACCCCAACGTCACCCCCCAGGTGACCTGGGACGTCCTGATCCTCCAGCACGAACACGGCATCACCGACGCCCTTGAGCACGTCGACGAGCTGCGCGGCGCGCTGTCCAACTCCATCCGCAACTGCGGAGCCACCGACGAACTCCTCGCCTCGCTCAACCGCGACCTCGAACTCCTCCCGGAGATCAGCCCGCGCTACAAGCGGCTCAACAGCGAAGAGCCCTACCGCCTCAAGGCGACCTGCATCCGGCAAAAGCTCGTCAACACCCGCGACCGCCTCGCCGGCGACACCCCCCACGTCCCCGGCCGCGACTACCTCGGCACCGCGGAACTCCTCGACGACCTCGCCCTCATCCAGAGCTCGCTGCGCGAACACCGCGGCGGCCTGGTCGCCGACGGCCGCCTGGAGCGCACCCTGCGCACCATCGCCGCCTTCGGCCTCCAGCTCGCCACCATGGACATCCGCGAGCACGCCGACGCCCACCACCACGCACTCGGCCAGCTCTTCGACCGCCTCGGCGAAGAATCCTGGCGCTATGTCGACATGCCGCGCGAGTACCGCCGCAAGCTCCTCGCCAAGGAACTGCGCTCCCGTCGCCCCCTCGCCCCCACCCCGCCGCCGCTCGACGAGGCCGGCGCCAAGACCCTCGGCGTCTTCCGCACCATCCTCGACGCCAAGCGGACCTTCGGCCCCGAGGTCATCGAGTCCTACATCATCTCGATGTGCCAGGGCTCCGACGACGTCTTCGCCGCCACCGTCCTCGCCCGCGAGGCCGGCCTGATCGACCTGCACGCCGGCTGGGCCAAGATCGGCATCGTCCCGCTCCTGGAGACCACCGACGAGCTCAAGATCGCCGACCAGCTGCTGGACGAAATGCTCGCCGACCCCTCGTACCGGCGCCTGGTCGCCCTGCGCGGCGACGTCCAGGAAGTCATGCTCGGCTACTCGGACTCCTCCAAGTTCGGCGGCATCACCACCTCCCAGTGGGAGATCCACCGCGCCCAGCGCCTGCTGCGCGACGTCGCCCACCGGCACGGCGTACGCCTGCGCCTCTTCCACGGCCGCGGCGGCACCGTCGGCCGCGGCGGCGGCCCCTCCCACGACGCGATCCTCGCCCAGCCCTACGGGACACTGGAAGGCGAGATCAAGGTCACCGAGCAGGGCGAAGTCATCTCCGACAAGTACCTGGTGCCGTCGCTGGCGCGGGAGAACCTGGAGCTGACCGTCGCCGCCACGCTCCAGGCGTCCGCCCTGCACACCGCGCCCCGGCAGTCCGACGAAGCCCTCGCCCGCTGGGACGCGGCCATGGAAACCGTCTCCGAAGCCGCCCACGGCTCCTACCGGCGCCTGGTCGAAGACCCCGACCTGCCCGCGTACTTCTTCGCCTCCACCCCCGTGGACCAGCTCGCCGAGCTCCACCTGGGCTCACGCCCCTCCCGCCGCCCCGACTCCGGCGCCGGCCTTGACGGACTGCGCGCCATCCCGTGGGTCTTCGGCTGGACCCAGTCCCGCCAGATCGTCCCCGGCTGGTACGGCGTCGGCACGGGCCTGAAGGCCGCCCGCGAAGCCGGACTCGACACCGTCCTCGACGAGATGCACGAGCACTGGCACTTCTTCCGCAACTTCCTGTCCAACGTCGAAATGACACTGGCCAAGACCGACCTGCGGATCGCCCAGCACTACGTCGACACCCTCGTCCCCGACGACCTCAAGCACGTCTTCGACGTCATCAAGGCCGAGCACGAGCTCACCGTCGCCGAGGTCCTGCGCATCACCGGAGAGACCGAACTCCTCGACTCCAACCCGGTCCTCAAGCAGACCTTCCACATCCGCGACGCCTACCTCGACCCGATCTCCTACCTCCAGGTCTCGCTGCTGCACCGCCAGCGCACCGCCGCCGAACGGAGCGAGGAGCCGGATCCGGTACTGGCCCGCGCCCTGCTGCTCACCGTCAACGGAGTCGCCGCCGGACTGCGCAACACCGGCTGACCCACCCCCGCCACACGACAGCGGCCCGCCCCCTCACCAAAGAGGAGGCGGGCCGCCGCCGTACAGGCCTACAACGCGGCAAACGCCGCCCCGAGCAACACCGCCCCCAACAACCCCATCACCCACGCCGTACGCCGCAACCGCATCCCCCCGGCCACCACCAACGCCGCCAGCAACAACGACCCGGCAAACGGCACCCACGCATGCAAGATCCCGGCCGGCCCCGTCCGCACCGCATGCGCCGTACCCGGCTTGATCGTCACCTCGACCCGCGCACCCTTGTCCGGCGCCGCCGCCTGCGCAATGGTCACCTTCGCCCGCCGCCGGCCCTCCCCCTCCGTCGGCACATACGGCCCCGTGCACCGCTCCGCCGCACACGCCGACACCGTCATCGTCCCGCGCTCCCGCGCCTTGACGAGCATCGCGTACTGCGCCGTGTTCCACGACGTCCACACCCCCGCGACCAGCAGGAGCAACGCCAGCAGACCCATCAACCCGGTCCTGGCGACAAGCAGCACCCCATAGGTGCTCTCACCGACCCGCCGGGAACGACTGCGTCTGACCGAACTGGTGCGCGTACTGCTTCTGGGCATGGCGGCGATCCTTGGCCATCCACCAGCACCCGGTCAACCTCGGACAACGGTTCGTCAGAGCCTGACCCCCGCTGTCCCATTCACGAGTTGTACGTACTCTGCGCCCGTTCCAAACCATCCACGATCAATGTCTCCACGGCATCCGAAGCACGATCCACGAAATAATCCAGCTCCCGGCGCTCCGCCGAAGAAAAATCCTTCAGCACAAAATCCGCCACCTGCATACGACCCGGCGGACGCCCGATCCCGAACCGCACCCGGTGATACTCCGCACCCAACGACTTCGTGATCGACTTCAAACCGTTGTGACCGTTGTCGCCACCACCCAGCTTCAACCGCAACGCACCGAAATCAATGTCCAACTCATCATGAATCGCAATGATGTTGGCCACCGGCACCTTGTAGAAATCCCGCAACGCCGTCGTCGGCCCACCCGACAGATTCATGAACGACAACGGCTTCGCCACCACCACCCGGCGACTCCCCAGCCCCGGCGGACCGACCCGCCCCTCCACCACCTGCGCCCGCGCCTTGTGCGCCTTGAAACGGCCACCCATCCGCTCCGCCAGCAGATCAGCCACCATGAACCCCACATTGTGGCGATTGCCCGCATACTCCGGACCCGGATTACCCAACCCCACAACCAGCCACGGATCAGCGTCCGCCATCTCAGCCACTCCCACATCCGCCGGCAACACCCACCGGCCCCGACCACAATTTGCCCATGAAACAGCCCAACCGCCACCCCGCACCCAAAGGCGCGCGGCAGCGGTTGGACAAAGCGCCAAGAGCCGTCTCAGCGAAAACGCCAAGAACCGTCCCGGCAAAAGCGACTCAGGCCTGGGCCTCTTCGCCCGCCTCGGCAGCCCCCTCGGCCGGCGCCTCCGCCTGCGCCGCGACGACCTGCAGCACCACAGCGTCCTCGTCAACGGCCAGCGACGAACCCGACGGCAGCGTGATGTCCTTGGCCAGCACCGAAGAACCGGCGTCCAGACCCGCGATGGAGACGGTCACCGACTCCGGGATGTGGGTGGCCTCGGCCTCGACCGGCAGGGTGTTGAGGATGTGCTCCAGCAGGTTGCCGCCCGGAGCCAGCTCGCCCTCGGTCTGGATCGGCAGCTCGACGGTGACCTTCTCGCCCTTCTTCACGGCCAGGAAGTCCACGTGGACCAGGAAGCCACGGATCGCCTCACGCTGCACGGCCTTCGGGATGACCAGCGCGCTCTTGCCGTCAACGTCCAGACGGAGCAGCACGTTCGGGGTCTTCAGAGCCATCATCAGCGCGTGGCTGTCGATCGCGACGTGCTGCGGCTCGGCACCGTGACCGTAGATGACGCCCGGAACCTTGTTCTCGCGGCGGGTCTGGCGGGCAGCGCCCTTACCGAAGTTGGTACGCACCTCAGCGGCAAGCTTGACCTCAGCCATGACTGCACTCCTCGTATCTCAGAAAAATCTGGTGGGCGTTACCCGGCCCACGACAGACCTGCTACGAAGAGCGCGTCGATAACGGACCGCCGTACCTCACAAAGAGGACGGCCTCCCTCGCCGAGCAACTCCACGAGTCTACCCGGCCGGGAGGCCGCCCCAAAGTCGATCTCCGATTACGAGATCAGACTCACTGCTCCTCGAAGAGGCTCGTCACCGAACCGTCCTCGAACACCTCACGGATCGCCCGCGCAATCGTCGGCGCCATCGACAGCACCGTGATCTTGTCCAGCTCCAGCTCGCCCGGCGTCGGCAGCGTATTCGTAAAGACGAACTCGCTCACCTTGGAGTTCTTCAGACGGTCCGCCGCCGGCCCCGACAGAATGCCGTGCGTGGCCGTCACGATGACATCCGCCGCACCATTGGCGAACAGCGCATCCGCCGCCGCGCAGATCGTGCCACCGGTGTCGATCATGTCGTCGACCAGGACACACACCCGGTCCTGCACATCGCCGACGACCTCATGGACGGTGACCTGGTTCGCCACGTCCTTGTCGCGCCGCTTGTGCACAATCGCAAGAGGAGCATCCAGACGGTCACACCAGCGGTCCGCCACACGCACCCGACCCGCGTCCGGCGAGACCACGGTCAGCTTGTCGCGGTCCACCTTCGCACCCACATAGTCCGCCAGGATCGGCAGCGCGAAGAGGTGGTCCACCGGGCCGTCGAAGAAGCCCTGGATCTGGTCCGTGTGCAGATCCACCGTGACGATACGGTCCGCACCCGCCGTCTTGAGCAGATCGGCGATCAGCCGGGCCGAAATCGGCTCCCGGCCACGGTGCTTCTTGTCCTGACGGGCATAGCCGTAGGAAGGGATCACCACAGTGATGCTCCGGGCCGAAGCCCGCTTGAGCGCATCAATCATGATGAGCTGCTCCATGATCCACTTATTGATCGGAGCCGTGTGGCTCTGAATCAAAAAGCAGTCCGCGCCACGCGCCGACTCCTGATAGCGCACATAGATCTCACCGTTGGCGAAGTCAAAAGCCTTCGTCGGGACCAGGCCCACACCCAGCTGATCCGCGACCTCCTCCGCCAGCTCGGGGTGGGCGCGGCCGGAGAAGAGCATCAGCTTCTTCTCGCCGGTCGTCTTGATCCCGGTCACAGCAAATCTCCTCGAATCACAGTTTGCCTGCGCTTATCACGGTACGCCCCGCACGGCGCACCCCTTGCACGATCACCGCTCGCCCTCGGACTCCTGGCGAGCAGCCGCAGCAGCCTGCGCGGCGGCACTTCCAGGCCGCTTACGCGCGACCCAACCCTCGATATTCCGCTGCTGGCCACGCGCGACCGCCAGCGAACCCGGGGGCACATCCTTGGTGATGACCGAGCCGGCAGCCGTATAAGCGCCATCCCCGACCGTGACAGGAGCCACAAACATGTTGTCCGACCCCGTCTTGCAATGCGAACCGACCGTGGTGTGGTGCTTCGCCTCACCGTCGTAGTTCACAAAGACACTCGCCGCGCCGATATTGGTGAACTCACCAATCGTCGCATCCCCCACGTAAGAAAGATGCGGCACCTTCGTGCCCTCACCGATCGACGCGTTCTTCATCTCCACATACGTACCGGCCTTCGCACGAGGACCAAGATCCGTCCCCGGACGCAGATACGCGTAAGGACCGACATTCGCGCCCTCACCGATACGCGCACCCTCGGCCACCGTGAACGACGCCACCGCACCCGCACCCACCGACGTATCCGCCAGCCGCGAATGCGGACCCACCTCGGCACCCGTGCCGATATGCGTCGAACCGAGAAGCTGCGTACCCGGATGCACCGTCGCGTCCTGCTCGAACGACACCGACACATCCAGCCACGTCGACGCCGGATCCACGATCGTCACACCGGCCAGCATCGCCCGCTCCAGCAACCGCTCGTTCAGCAGCCGGCGCGCCTCCGCCAGCTGCACCCGGTTGTTGATCCCGAGGATCTCCCGGTGATCGGCGGCCACCGCGGCACCGACCCGATGCCCGGCCTCCCGCACGATCCCCAGCACATCGGTGAGGTACTCCTCACCCTGACTGTTGTCCGTACGCACCTTGCCCAGCGCGTCCACGAGCAGCCGCGCGTCGAAGGCGAAGACCCCCGAGTTGATCTCCCGGATCGCCCGCTGGGAGTCGCTGGCGTCCTTGTGCTCGACGATCGCGGTCACCGCACCGGTGCCCGCCTCCCGCACGATGCGACCGTAGCCGGTGGAGTCCGGGACCTCCGCCGAAAGAACGGTCACGGCGTTACCGTCCGCCGCGTGCGTGGCACTGAGCTGCTCAAGGGTCTCGCCGGTCAGCAGCGGGGTGTCACCGCAGACCACGATCACGGTGCCGTCGAGGGCGACACCGCTGTTGGTCAGCTCGTCCAGAGCCGTACGGACGGCGTGGCCGGTGCCCTTCTGCTCGTGCTGCACCGCGGTGCGCACGGCCGGGTCGACCTCGGAAAGATGGGCCTGCACCTGCTCACGGGCATGGCCGACGACCACGATGAGATTCTCGGGGTCCAGCTCACGGGAGGCGGCGACGACATGTCCGACGAGGGAGCGGCCGCAGATGGCGTGCAGGACCTTTGGGGTCGCCGACTTCATGCGGGTTCCCTCACCCGCTGCGAGAACGACGACGGCTGCCGGGCGGTTGGCGCTCACGGGGATGCCCTTCGGCTTCTTGGCTACTTCGGGTGGTGGTCATCCGAAGGATACCGGTGCGTATTGCACCCGAAACGCGCGCGGGTCCTGACCTGGGGGTCAGGACCCGAACTTTGCTTGTCGTGATGCTTGCTCCCCTGCCAGGGCTCGAACCTGGAACAAGTCATCCAAAGTGACCCGTGTTGCCAATTACACCACAGGGGAGTGCGTAAGCTGCCAAACCGGACATTCCGTCAGGCTGGCCGCTTGGCACCCAACACTATGCCGTACCACCAGCCTTCGATGCGACGGTATAGGTCAGCGCTTTGCCGCACCCGGACCACGAGGCAACCGTGATAGCCCTCCCCGACGTTCTTGCGGATGGTCTTGGGGTTGTGTTTCTTGATGGTGGTCTTCTGGAGTGCGGCGACATCCACGCCGACAAGATCGGCCCAGTAGTGCTCGGCGGTTGCCACGTCCGCCGTGCTGTGGATCATCACCCGGTAGCCGACTCGCTCCGGTTCCACTCCGAGTAGGTTCAGCCACGCCAAGTAGAGCCGGATCACGTTTGGGTCGCTGTTGACGAAGGTGACGCCCTCCCGCCGGGCGTGCGGCTTGTCCTTTGTGCCTTCCGCCCAGTAGAGGGCGACCCCCGCGATGAACAGCTCGCGGTCCGAGAGCGTGCCGATTTCTCGGGCGGCATCGGTCTTGGTCTGCCGGCGCTCCTCCTCCCGCCGCTTGAGCGTCGCCTCCCAGCCGCGCCGGGCGATGGCGGACGCCTCCTCGCGTGTACGCGGAGCCGGCTTCGGCAGATCTCGTACCCACAGCGAGATCGAGCTCTTCGAGCAGCCCAGTTCGACCTGGATCTCGTCGTAGGTCATGCCCTGCAGGCGCAGCTCGCGTGCCTTCGCCCGTAGGTCGTCCTTGGCGTTCGGTCGGCGGGTCCAGTCCGGGGCCGGTACGCCTTCCAGGAGGCGGTTGAGGATGTCGTTGTTGTGGACGTGGAGGCGGTCGCGGATCTGGCGGCGGCTGAGGCCGGCGTGGCGCAGGGCGACGGCTTGGGGGCGTAACGATTCGTAGTCGGGGTGGTCCCGACGGGTGTGCGTCATGGGAACAGGGTGTCGGGTACACGTGTGCAGAAAGGGGGAAAATGTGGTCGATTCAACAGTTCGAGGGATAACCGGCGGTAAGGGCTCGTAATGGGCCTGACCTGTGCTCGGAACGCGGCGGGGGAACGGGGGCGGGCCGCCCGTAGGCTGGACGGTATGACCGCGACGGGGGCAAGTGAAGGTGTGGGCGCGCGGGGTGCGCCGGTGAGTGGGCCGTGGTGGTGGGCCCGGCGGCGCAGTGCCGTGCTGGATGTGTTTTTGGCGGCGGCTTCGGCGGCGGAGTGTGCGTTCGAGGGTGTGCTGTTCGCGCAGGAGGCGCAGCTGCCCGAGTTGGTCGGGGTGCTGCTCGGCCTGTTGGTGGGGCCGGTGCTGTTGGTGCGCCGGCGATGGCCCGTGGTGGTCGTGCTGGTCTCGATAGCGGTGATGCCCGCGGAGATGGGCGGGCTGCTGAGTGTGGTGGGGCTGTACACGCTTGCCGCGTCGGATGTGCCGCGTCGGATCACGGCGCTGTTGGCGTCGATGACCGTGGTGGGGACGTTGGTGACGACGTTCCTCAACCTGCGGCAGGACATGGCGGCGCAGGAGGACTTCAATCCGCCGATGTGGTTCGTGCCGGCGATGGCGCTTGCGGTGGGGCTGGTGCTGACGGCGCCGCCGGTGCTGTGGGGTTTGTACATCGGGGCGCGGCGGCGGCTGGTGGAGAGCTTGCGGGAGCGGGCGGACGGTCTGGAGCGTGAGCTGTCGCTGCTGGCGGACCGGGCCGAGGAGCGGGCGGAGTGGGCCCGTAACGAGGAGCGGACGCGGATTGCCCGGGAGATGCACGATGTGGTGGCGCACCGGGTGAGTCTGATGGTGGTGCATGCCGCGGCGTTGCAGGCGGTGGCGTTGAAGGATCCGGAGAAGGCGTCGAAGAACGCGGGTCTGGTCGGGGACATGGGGCGCCAGGCGCTGACGGAGTTGCGCGAGATGTTGGGGGTGCTGCGTACGGCCGAGGGGTCGGCGGTGCGTGGTGGTGCGGGGTCGGATGCGCCGGAGCGGTTGGCGGCGGTGGCTTCGCAGGTGGGGGCGAAGGTGCAGGTGTCGGCCTCGGCGGAGCGGGCTTCCGTGCGGTCGCCGTCCGGTGAGCGTGCCGGTGCCGGGGTGTCGGCGTCGGCGTCGTCGGCGGACGGTGCGGGGGAGTCGGATGCCGAGGGGCCGTGTCTGGCGGAGCTGGGGGATCTGGTGGGGCAGTCCCGGGCGGCGGGGATGGCGGTCGAGTTGTCGGTGGAGGGTGTCGGTGTCGTCGGGCGTCGGTATGCGGCGCGGGTGGAGCGGACGGTGTACCGGGTGGTTCAGGAAGCGCTGACGAATGTGCACAAGCATGCGCCGGGTGCGCGGGCGCGGGTGCGGCTGGCGCATCGGGACGGCGAGGTCGCGGTGCAGGTGGAGAACGGGCCGTGTGAGGGCGGTGCGGCGGATGCGGGGCTGCCGAGCGGCGGGAACGGTCTGGTGGGGATGCGGGAGCGGGTGACGGCGCTGGGGGGTGTGTTCGTTTCCGGCCCTACGGAGGCGGGTGGTTTTCGGGTGTCGGCCGTGGTGCCGGCATCGCATGTCGCCGGGTGATGTCGCCGTACCGCCGGGTGATGTCGCCGTACCGCCTGGTGGGGGGCTCAGTCCTGGCGTGTGAGGCCCAGGCGGGTGGGCCGGGTGCCGAGGACGAGGGTGCTCAGGGCGGTGTCGATGGTGGGGCCGAGGTACCAGTCGCCTGTGTGGTCGAGGCTGTAGATGCGGCCTTCGGTGTCGATGGCGAGGGTGGCCTGGGCGCAGGTGGTGCCGTCGGGGGCGGTGAGTTCTTCGCGGCCGAGGGGGGCGACGTCGGTTTCCAGGGCGCGGCCGAGGTCGCCGAGGGTGCGGGCGAGGTGGAGGCCGTGCAGGGGGTCGATGACGAAGGGGGCGGGGGCGAGGTGGCGGCCGGGGCCGGGGCCGGCGATGCGCAGGCCGCCGAATTCGGCCCAGGCTTCGACGGCGGCGGGGAAGACGGTGTGGCGGTGGCCTGCGGGGGAGGTGTGGGCGCGGAGGGTGTCGGCCCAGTGTTCGGCCTGCTTTATGTCCCAGCGGCCGGGTTGCCATCCTGCTTCGTGGAGGGCGACGTCGACGGCGGCGGGGAAGCGGGTGGAGTCGGTGCGGTCGTGGGCGGGGGTGCGGGGGCCGGGGGTGGTGGGCGGCATGGTGGCGGTCAGCTTCCTGTGGGCGTCGCGCCGATGGGCATGACGCCGAAGTGGGCGAGGAGCGCGTCGCAGGAGCGGCAGGGCGGGGCGTAGCTGCCGTGCTGGGGGTCGCCGTCCTCGCGGATGTGGCGTGCGGTGATTTTGGAGTGTTTCAGGGAGCGGCGGGCTTCGCCGTTGGTGAGGGGTTTGCGGGAGGCGCGTTTGCCGCGGTTGTTTTCGACGGCGGTGAGGTGGCGGGAGAGCAGGACGGCTTCGGGGCAGCGGCCGGTGAAGCGTTCGCGTTGTCCGGTGGCGAGGGTGTCGAGGAAGTCCTGGACGAGGGGGTGCAGGGTGGGGGGCTGTTCCGCCTTGCTTGCGGTGCAGGTGAGGGTTTGTCCGCGTACGGACAAGGCGGCGCCGATGGTGGGGAGGATGCCGTCGCGGCGGTGGTGCAGAACGGGCGCGCGTTCGGTGTCGGCGGTGCCGCTCCAGCCGATGCGTGGGTCGCCGGTGGCGGAGCTGTGGTGGCGTGCAGTGGTGCTCATGGTGGTGCTTTCCCTCCCTGCAATCCACCCCGGTTGCGAGGTCAGCCTGCCAAATGTGCTGGGTGTTGCGGTAGTCGGGAGCACTGTCGGTGATCTCACTGGGAGCTGACGGGGTGTTGGTCGGTGGGGTAACGGGGCTGGTGGGCGGGGTGGTGCGCGGGGGGCTCGGGGGTGGTGGGCCGGTGGGTGACGCCGGTGTGTCGCGGGGCTGACGTGCGGGGGCGGGGGCGGGGGGAGGGTGTTGCGGTACGGCATAGGCTGTGCCTCAAAGCCAGCTTCAGCCAGGGGGCAACCGCGATGACGACAGGTCGGCAGGCGGCGGGACATGCCGCGCCACCGAATACGGCCTATGCCGGGCAGGTCGTGCATTTCCCGGACCCGGTTCGTGCAGCGCGGTATCCCGCGGGGGTGCGGATGGACGGGCGGGGCTTCCCGGAGTTCTCGCCGTATGCCCGGGCGGCGGCGGAGATTGCCGAGCCGCCGGAGGGTTTCGGTGTCGATGAGTTGCGGCTGACGGATTATGTGTCGGCGAATGCCGCGCTCCATGCGCAGGGGCATGAGCTGTGGATAGATGTGCCGGCGGTGGCGACGCCGCACGGCTGGACCTGGCATCACGTGGCCGGTACCCGGCGGATGGAGCTGATTCCGGTCGAGGTGAAGGCGCTGTTGCGGCATCACGGTGGGCTGGCGACGGCTGCTGTGGAGCACGGCAAGCGCGGCACGCGGCCGTTGCAGGAGACCCGGCCGGTGCATTTCGGGCTGCCGCACCGTGATCTGTCGGTGGGTGAGGAGCAGGTGGCGCAGGCCGAGGAGGCGCTGGGCTATCGGCTGCCGGGTGCGTACCGGTCGTTCCTGAAGGCGGCGGGCGGGTGCGCGCCGGTGGGTGCGGCGCTCGACGCGGAGTTGGGGCTGCTGGTGGACCAGCCGTTCTTCACGGTGCGGGACGACGCGGCGGTCAACGATCTGGTCTATGTGAACAAGTGTCTGCGGGACCATTTCACCAAGGACTATCTGGGCGTGGCGTTCGTGCAGGGCGGTGTGGTCGCGGTGAAGGTGCGCGGCGAGGCGCTCGGTTCGGTGTGGTTCTGCCCGTATGACGATGCGCGGGATCAGGACGGGTGGACGGTGCAGGAGCGGGTGGAGCGGCTGTTGTTGCCGTGCGGTGCGGATTTTGACGAGTTCCTGCTGCGGCTGGCGGGGAATCCGCCGGAGTTGGAGACCGTGGCGAACCTGATGGTGGACGGCGGTTTCGCGTACGCCGTCGCGGTGGGGGGTTGAGCGCGGTGGTGACGTTCGCGCAGGCGCAGGAGCGCGCGGAGCAGTGGGTGAACGGCGAGGTGCCGGCGCCGCTCCATCGTGAGGTGCGGGTGCGGGAGTTCGATCTGGGTTTTGTGGCCTGGGCGGAGGACCGTGAGGGGGGTCCGGCGACGGATGGCGGCCGGGCGCGGCTGGTGATCGCGCGGGACAGCGGGGAGACGACGCTGTGGCCGGGGCTGCCGGTGGGTGAGGTGATCCGGCGGTACGAGGAGGCGTACGGCGCTCCCGTGGACGGCGGGTACGGCGCGGCCGAGCCCGCGCCGCAGCGGATCGATCTGGAGGCGACGTCGTTTCTGCTGACGCCGCCGGAGTGGTTGCAGGAGGCGGCGGACGCGATCGGCATTCCGGACCGGCGGGGTGAGGGGGGCGCGGCGTCGGGTGCCGGCCCGGCTCCTGCGCCTTCGCGGGCCGAGGTGCCGTCGCAGGCTGCCGCGCCGTCGGCTGCGGATGCCTGGGCCGAGGTGAGTGTGAACGGCGCCGAGGGCGGGGTCACGCAGCTCGGCGGGGATGCGGCGGAGGCGGGTGCCGGCGCGGCCGCGTCGGCCGGTTCCGCCGTTCCGTCGGGTGCGGCGACGCCGTGGGCCGGGACGGACACGACCGCCGAGGTGGGGGCCGAGGACCGGTCGGTGGGGCTGCCCGCGACGGTCTTCGCGCCGCCGCTGGCCGGTTTCGACGAGGAGGACGACACTCCTTCGACACCGCGGGCGCGGCCGGATGCGAAGACCGAACTGCTGCACGGCGGCAGTCAGTTGCCGCGTACGCAGGTTGCGCCCGCGCTGGATCTGCCGGGCGGGGCCGCGCCGCAGGGCGCTGCGGTCGGCGGGCCCGTACCGCCGCCGATGCCGCCGGTGCCGCCCGCGGCGGGGGGACTGCCGGATCTGCCGCCGCCGTCCGGGGCGCCGGTCGTGGAGGTGCCGCCCCCGCCGGGTGCCGGTTCGTCCGCTGCCGCCGAGCCGGGGGTGGTGCCGGTGCCCGCGCCGCCCGCGAGCGGTGGGGTGCATGCCGCGGCGACGATGCTGGCCGACGGCGCTTCGCTGCCCGGTAACGCGGCGGCGGGTCCGCCGCCGCCTCCGGGCGCGCCCGGCACCCCCGGGGCGGGCCGTGCCGGTGGGATGGACCGGGCGGGGGTCGCGGAGGCCGCTACGGGCAAGGCCGAGGTGCGTCCGCCCGGCGGGCCCGCGGCGTCCGGTCCCGGTGCGTCCGGTGCGCCGGCCGGTGGTTACGTACCGACGCAGCTGGTCTCGCAGCTGGACGGGGCGGATCTGGATCTCAGTGCGGTGGACGGCACGGGCGGGACGGGTGAGCCCGGTGCCGGTGGTACGGGTGCCGGCGGGGTGCATGCCGCGGCGACGATGTTCGCCGACGGTGCGGCTCTGCAGGCGAGCCTCGGGGGCGCCAACGGGCCGGGCGGTGCCGCCGGCGGGCCCGGTGTGCCGCCGCCTCCGGGTGCGCCCGGTGTGCCCGGTGCGCCCAAGCCTCCCGGTCCGCCCGGCAAGCCCGGTGCGTCCGCGGGCGGTCGGGGCTCCGGTGGTCAGGGCGGTCCGCCCCCGCCGCCGCCCGCTCCGCCCGCCGCCGGCGGTACCGGTGGCGGCGGGGTGCATGCCGCGGCGACGATGCTCGCCGGTGGTGCCGCACTGTCCGGCGGTCCTGGCGGCCCCGGTGTGCCGGCGCCGTCGGCCGGTCCCGGCACTCCGCCCCCGGGCGTCCCCGTGAGCCCGCCCGGTCAGCCCGCCCCGCCCGGGCCGTTGCCGGGCCCGCCCGGTGCGCAGGGCCCCGCAGGCCCCGGTGCGTACGGCTATCCGCAGGCGCCCAGCGGTCAACCGACCGTCGGCCCCGGCTATATGGCCGTCCTCAGCTATCGCGCGCCGGACGGTTCCGAGCAGAAGATCGTGCGCCGCTCGGCACCCGGTACGCCGCATCCGGAGTGGCAGCTGCTGCACGAGCTGCGCGGGATGAACGTTCCGCCGCAGCAGGTGCTGGAGCTCCACACCGAGCTGGAGTGCTGTGATCTGCCGGGTGGTTACTGCGCCCGGATGATCCGGGACAACTGGCCGCAGGTGCGGATCAGCCACACCGCCGCGTACGGCAAGGACCATGCCTCGCGCCAGCAGGGCGTACGGCATCTCGTCGAGCATCAGGGCGAGTTGCACCAGGTCGCGGACGGTCCGGCGCGGCCGGCGCCGGTGCGGGTGCCGTTGCCGCATCCCTCGCAGGTGCAGCCGGTGCCGCCGGTGCCGCCGCAGGCGATCGGCCAGGAGCTGGAGCAGGCGTTCGGGCCGCAGGGGATCTTCCGCTTCGACCAGCGGGCGGTCTCCCGCCACGGTGTGCCCGAGGTGGTGGCGCAGATGCTGGTGTGGGCCGGGCTGCCGGTCGATTTCGGGCCGTTCTTCTGGGCGCAGGCGCAGCCGGGCCGTCCGGTGCCGACGCTGGCGGAGCTGGCGGCGGAGCGGATGGTGCAGCCGGCGTCGGATGCCGGTTCGTATCTGGTGATGGGCAACGACTTCGGCCGTCAGCTGTGTGTGCAGTACGGGACCGCGCACATCGTGGCGGTGCCGATGGAGGCCGGAGCCCCCTCGGGACAGGGGAGTCATCCGGCGACGCCGCAGTTCGTCAACAGCGGGCTGCCGGAGTTTGTGCGCTGTCTGGCGATGCTGGGGCGGATGTGGCGGCTGCGCTACGGGCTGACGCCGGAGCAGGCGGGTCGTTGGACCGTCGACTTCCAGGCGCAGCTGGTCGCGCTGGATCCGCCGGCGCTGGGTTCGCCGGAGACCTGGTGGTCGGTGCTGCTCGAACAGATGTGGGACGGGCTGCTGTAGCGCGGACCGGGGGCACGGCAGCGGGGTCTGCCGTGAGGACATGGTCATGGCGCTCGACCTGCGGGATGGGCCGGGCGCCATGACCATGCGTATATGGGCCGTCCGATATCCCCGTTGCCGCAGTCGACGACGACGCTGTACCGGGCGGGGCGGTCGCGGTGGTGGCACCGGCGTGCGCCCTGCCGATGGCGCGGACCGGGCCCGTCCCGGCGCCGCGGGGCCTGGGGCACTGCGCTCCTGGTGCTGCTGGTGCTGGTCGTCCTGGTGGCGGCGGGCGGGGCCGGGCTGTACCTCTGGGCGGGGCAGCAGCTGCGGCATGTGTCAGCGCTGGGCGACTACGCCGGGCGGCCGGCCGCGGGCAGGGGCACGAATTGGCTGCTGGTCGGCTCGGACAGCCGCGGCGAGCTGACCCCGCGGCAGCGCAGGGATCTGCATGTCGGCAACAACCAGGTGCAGAACACCGACACGATCATGGTGCTGCACTCCGGCGGGCGCGCCCCCACGCTGGTCAGCCTGCCGCGCGACAGCTATGTCCCGGTGCCGGGGTACGGCAGCCGGAAGATCAACGAGGCGTATGCGGACGGCGGTCCGCAGCTGCTCACCCGAACGGTGGAACAGGCGACGGGGTTGCGGATCGACCGCTACGCCGAGGTCAGCTTCCTGGGGCTCGTACAGGTCGTGGACGCGCTGGACGGGGTGCGGCTGTGTCTGGACGAGCCGTTGAAGGACGAGAAGTCGGGCGCGGACTTCGCGGCCGGCTGCCGGCGGATGAACGGTACGCAGGCACTGGCGTACGTACGGGCCCGCTATGCCGACCCGGAGGGTGACCTCGGACGGGTGAAGCGGCAGCGGCAGCTGATCGGCGCGGTGGCGGACGAGATGCTCGGCGCCGATGTGCTGCTCGATCCCGTCCGGACGCAGCGCGTACTGGATGTCGCGCTGTCGGCGGTGGCGGTGGATGAGAGGGCGGGAATCGGGCAGTTGGCGAAGATGGGCTGGTCGATGAGGGAGATCGCCAAGGGGGGCGGGACGGCGACCACGGTGCCGGTGCGGCTGCCCGGAGTGATGGTCAGCGGCGCCGGTTCGGTGCTGCTGTGGGACGAGAACGGGGCGAGCCGGTTGTTCCGGGCCCTGCGCAACGATGATCCAATTCCGACTTCTGACGATAAATAACGCATCCTGTGTGGGTGGGTTGGGGCGGAGTGTCGCGATGGTGCGGCTTCGAGCCGGTCCGCAGGGAAGTGCGGGTAACTGCACAGTGCTGGACGGAGCCACGCGGAATGCCGCGGGAAGAGGGGCTTGAGGGATGAGTGCATCGGTTTCGCCTCACGGGTTCGAGACCGTACGAGGGCGCGGCTACCGGCCACAGGACGTGGATCGCCGCGTCGAGGGGCTCTCGATCGACCGTGACTCCTGCTGGGAGCGCGCCGCCCGGCTCACCGTCCTGTGCAACGAGATGGAGTCCGAACTCGTGGCACTGCGCGCCTATGTGGCGCAGCAGCCGCCGGAGACGTTCGAGTCCCTCGGCGCCGAGGCACGGCTGATCCTGACCACGTCGGAGTCCGAGGCGGAGCGGCTGCGGGCCGAGGCGCAGAAGGCGGCCGAGGAGGTCCGCAGTGAGGCCGTCGCGTACGCGGACCGGGTCCGTGACGCGGCGGACGAGGTGGCCTGTGCGCAGCGCACCGAGGCGGACGCGTGGGCGCGGCGCACGGAGGAGACGGCACGGGACGAGGCCGCCTCCCTGGTGACCGAGGCGGCCAAGGAGGCCGAGGAGCTGCGGGGCGAGGCGGCCGACGAGCTGGCCAGGACGGTTCGGCACAGCGCGCAGCTGCTCCGCGACCAGGAGAAGCAGCAGGCCGAGGAGGGGGATGCGGCCGCGCGGGAACTCGTCCGGCTGGAAGCGGAGATGGACCGGCTCGTCGCCGAGCTGGACGCCCGCGGGGAGGCCACGGTCGCCGAGCGTCGGCGGCTCGACGCGGAGGCCGCGGAGGCCGCCCGGCACCGCCAGGAGGATGCCGAGGACCGTGCCGCCGGGCTTTTGGCCCAGGCCGCGGTCGAGGTGGAGCGCATCGAGCGCGCCACCGACCGGGCGCTGCGCGAACACCAGGAGGAGCGCGAGGAGGTCCGCGCCCATATGACGCATGTCCGCAACACCCTGGCCGCGCTCACCGGGAAGGACCCGATGGCGGAGGCGGACGACGGCGGTGACCCCGACGGCGGACAGGCGGTCGACCCCGACGAGGAAGACACCCTGGAGACCCAACTGCCCCGCCGGGACGGCGTCGCGCGCGGCTGACCGTACGGCCCGCGCCTGCCCGTCTACGTCCCGCCCGGTTGCTCGCCCTCGCCCGTACGGGTCTGACCGCTCTCTCCCGTACGGGCGTCGGCGTGCACCGGGAAGCGCCGCGGCGCCAGCAGCAGAAGGGCGGTCAGGGCGAGCGCGGCGGCCGTGGCGGCACCGATGTAGACATGGTCGACGGTGATGGCGACGGCGCGGCGGAGGTAGTCGGCGGCCTGGGCGGTGAGCGTGCCGGCGTGTTCCAGGGCGCGCGAGGCCGCGTCGAGGTCGTCGGGCAGGCCGGGGCGGATGGCCGAAGGGGCGTGCGCGAGGCGGTCGTTGAGGGTGGCGTTGGCGATGGCGCCGAAGAGCGCGGCGCCGAAGGACTGGCCGACCTGGCGGCAGAAAAGTATCGAGGCGGTGGCGGTGCCGCGCTCCGCGTAGCAGACCGAGGACTGCACGCCGATGATCAGCGGGAGCTGGAAGAGGCCGATGGCGGCGCCCAGCGCCAGCATGATCAGGGCGGGCTGCCAGGCGGCGCCGGGGTAGGGCAGCAGGGGGAAGGCGAGCAGGATCAGACAGGCGGTGCCGATGCCGAGCATCGAGCAGTTGCGGATGCCGATGCGGCGGTAGACGTGGCTGCTGAGGGCGGCCGAGAGGGGCCAGCTCAGGGTCATGGCCGAGAGTACGAAGCCGGCCGCGGTGGGGCCCAGGCCCAGCACCGACTGGGCGTAGGTGGGCAGGAAGACGGTCGGGGCGACGATCAGCAGGCCCAGGGCGCCCAGGGCGAGGTTGACCGCGCAGATGGTGCGGCGGCGCCAGACCCAGCCCGGGATGATCGGTTCCGCGGCGCGGCGTTCGATCAGGACGGTGCCCGCCGCGCACACCGCGCTCCCGGCGAACAGCAGCAGCGACGGCGCGGAGAGTCAGGCCCAGGCGACGCCGCCCTGCACGAGGGCGGTCAGCAGCAGCCCGCCGCAGGCGAAGACCGCGAGCGCCCCGGGCCAGTCGACCCGGGGCCGGCGGGCCGGGGCGCCGGACTGCCGCGCCGGACGGCCCCGCCCGCCCCGTTCGTCCTCGACGAAATGCCGCACGATCAGCCACAGTGCCACCGCGCCCACCGGCACATTGACCAGGAAGATCCACCGCCAGCCGGCAAAGCTGGCGAGCAGTCCGCCCAGCGCGGGCCCGGCGACCGAGGAGGCGGCCCAGACGCTGGAGAGCTTCGCCTGGATCTTGGGGCGTTCCTTCATCGGGTAGAGGTCGGCGGCGATGGTCTGGACGGTGCCCTGGAGGGCGCCGCCGCCCAGGCCCTGCAGTACGCGGAAGGCGATCAGGGAGGCCATGTCCCAGGCGCCCGCGCAGGCCAGCGAGCCGACGAGGAACAGCACGATGCCGGTGACCAGGACGGGCTTGCGGCCGAAGGTGTCGGAGAGCTTGCCGTAGACGGGCAGGGTGACGGTGACGGCCAGCAGATAGCCGGAGAAGAGCCAGGAGAAGACCGCGAAGCCGCCGAGGTCGCCGACGATCTGCGGGACGGCGGTGGCGATGATGGTGGAGTCCAGCGCGGCCAGCGCCATACCGAGCATGAGGGCCGCGATGACCGGTCCGCGCCGTCGGGGGCGGGCCGGATCGGCCCCGGGAGCCGCCCCCGACGGGTCCGGGCCGCCGGTCCCCCGGTCCGTAGGGCTGTCGCTGTCCCTCGTCGTGCGGCCCACGGGTTCCCCCTCCGCAGTTGGGTGTAGTGGACACCGTTCCGGCCCACACCTTGGCACGTCGGGTCAGGATGCGGAACGGCGCTTCTCGGAGTCCGGGACGGCACCCCGGCCGGGCCCTCGCCGCCCGGGCCCCGCGGAGCCGCGACCGCTTCGGCGACAGGTTGTCGGCGGTCGGGCGTATCGTGGGCAACCCCCGCCCGTACGACGTTGCGGGCTGTTCGCGTTGTTCGCCTCGCTTGCTGGGACGGAACCTTTTCATGAGCCTGACTGGTCTGCTCGACGCCGTCGTACGGGACCCGGCGCTCGCCGAAGCGGTACAGGCCGCGGCCGACGGACACCGGCCGCATGTGGACGTGGTGGGGCCGCCGGCCGCCCGCCCGTTCGTGGTCGCCGCACTGGCCCGCGACGCCAAGCGCCCGGTGCTGGCCGTGACCGCCACCGGCCGGGAGGCCGAGGACCTGGCCGCCGCGCTGCGTACGCTGATGCCGGCCGGCGAGGAGAACTCCGTCGTGGAGTTCCCGTCCTGGGAGACGCTGCCGCACGAGCGGCTCTCACCGCGCTCGGACACCGTCGGCCGGCGCCTCGCGGTGCTCCGCCGGCTGACCCATCCGCGGACGGACGACCCGAGCGCCGGCCCGGTCTCCGTCGTCGTCGCACCGATCCGTTCCGTGCTCCAGCCGCAGGTCAAGGGGCTGGGCGAGCTGGAGCCGGTCAGTCTGCGTACGGGGCAGAGCGCCGATCTCGAAGAGATCGTCGACGGTCTGGCGGCGGCCGCCTACGCACGCGTCGAACTCGTCGAGAAGCGCGGTGAGTTCGCGGTCCGTGGCGGCATCCTGGACGTCTTCCCGCCGACCGAGGAGCACCCGCTGCGGGTGGAGTTCTGGGGCGACGACGTCGAGGAGATCCGCTACTTCAAGGTCGCCGACCAGCGGTCCCTGGAGGTCGCCGAGCACGGCCTGTGGGCGCCGCCGTGCCGTGAGCTGCTGCTGACCGACCAGGTGCGCGAGCGGGCCGCGGCGCTCGCCGAGCAGCACCCGGAGCTGGGCGAACTGCTCGGCAAGATCGCCGAGGGCATCGCCGTGGAGGGCATGGAGTCCCTGGCTCCCGTCCTGGTCGACGACATGGAGCTGCTGCTGGACGTGCTGCCCAAGGGCTCCATGGCCGTGGTGTGCGACCCGGAGCGGGTGCGTACCCGGGCCGCCGACCTGGTGGCCACCAGCCAGGAGTTCCTCCAGGCCTCCTGGGCGGCCAGCGCCGGCGGCGGGGCGGCGCCGATCGATGTGGGCGCGGCCTCCCTGTGGGGCATCGCGGACGTCCGCGAGCGGGCCCGTGAGCTGGGGATGCTGTGGTGGTCGGTCAGCCAGTTCACCTCCGGTGACCTCGCGGACGGCGCCGCCGGCCAGGAGCCGGCCGGGGACGATGCCGTGGACGGCGACACCCTCAAGCTGGGGATGCACGCCCCCGACAGCTACCGCGGTGACACCCAGCGGGCGCTGGCCGACACCAAGCAGTGGCTCGCGGACGGCTGGCGCACGGTCTATGTCACCGAGGCGCACGGCCCGGCGGCCCGCACGGTCGAGGTCCTCGGCGGCGAGGGCGTCCCCGCGCGCCTGGACGGCGACCTGGCCGCGATCTCCCCGTCCCTGGTCCATGTCGCCTGCGGCTCCATCGACAACGGCTTCATCGACCCGTCGCTCAGGCTCGCCGTCCTGACCGAGACCGACCTCTCGGGCCAGAAGGCGGCCGGCAAGGACGCGGCCCGGATGCCGGCCCGCCGCCGCAAGACCATCGACCCGCTCACCCTCCAGGCCGGCGACTTCATCGTCCACGAGCAGCACGGTGTGGGCCGCTACATCGAGATGGTGCAGCGCACGGTCCAGGGCGCCACCCGCGAGTACCTCCTCGTCGAGTACGCGCCGGCCAAGCGCGGCCAGCCCGGCGACCGCCTCTACATCCCCACCGACCAGCTCGAACAGGTCACCAAGTACGTGGGCGGCGAGGCCCCGACCCTGCACCGGCTCGGCGGCGCCGACTGGACCAAGACCAAGGCGCGCGCGAAGAAGGCCGTCAAGGAGATCGCCGCCGACCTGATCAAGCTGTACTCCGCCCGGATGGCGGCGCCCGGCCACACCTTCGGCCCGGACACCCCCTGGCAGCGCGAGCTGGAGGACGCCTTCCCGTACGCGGAGACGCCCGACCAGCTCACCACCATCGCCGAGGTCAAGGAGGACATGGAGAAGTCGGTCCCCATGGACCGCCTCATCTGTGGTGACGTCGGCTACGGCAAGACCGAGATCGCGGTCCGCGCCGCCTTCAAGGCTGTCCAGGACGGCAAGCAGGTCGCCGTCCTGGTCCCCACCACCCTCCTCGTCCAGCAGCACCACGGCACGTTCACCGAGCGGTACGGCCAGTTCCCGGTCAACGTCAAGGCGCTCTCCCGCTTCCAGACCGACACCGAGGCCAAGGCCGTCCTCGAAGGGCTGCGGGAGGGCTCCGTCGACCTCGTCATCGGCACCCACCGCCTCTTCTCCGCCGAGACCAAGTTCAAGGACCTGGGCCTGGTCATCGTCGACGAGGAGCAGCGGTTCGGCGTCGAGCACAAGGAGCAGTTGAAGAAGCTCCGCGCCAATGTCGACGTGCTCACGATGTCCGCCACCCCCATCCCGCGGACCCTGGAGATGGCGGTGACCGGCATCCGCGAGATGTCCACGATCACCACCCCGCCCGAGGAGCGGCACCCCGTCCTCACCTTCGTCGGCCCCTACGAGCAGAAGCAGATCGGCGCGGCCATCCGCCGTGAACTCCTGCGCGAGGGCCAGGTCTTCTACATCCACAACCGTGTCGAATCGATCGACCGCGCCGCCGCCCGGCTCCGCGAGATCGTGCCCGAGGCCCGCATCCAGACCGCCCACGGTCAGATGGGCGAGTCGGCGCTCGAACAGGTTGTCGTCGACTTCTGGGAGAAGAAGTTCGACGTGCTGGTCTCCACCACGATCGTCGAGTCCGGCATCGACATCTCCAACGCCAACACCCTGATCGTCGAGCGCGGCGACAACTTCGGCCTCTCCCAGCTCCACCAGCTGCGCGGCCGGGTGGGCCGTGGCCGCGAGCGCGGCTACGCCTACTTCCTCTACCCGCCGGAGAAGCCGCTCACCGAGACCGCCCATGAGCGGCTGGCGACCATCGCCCAGCACACCGAGATGGGCGCGGGCATGTATGTCGCCATGAAGGACCTGGAGATCCGCGGCGCGGGCAACCTCCTGGGCGGCGAGCAGTCCGGCCATATCGCCGGTGTCGGCTTCGACCTCTACGTACGGATGGTGGGCGAGGCGGTCGCCGACTACCGCGCCTCCCTCGAAGGCGGCGTGGAGGAGGAGCCCCCGCTGGAGGTCAAGATCGAACTCCCGGTGGACGCGCATGTCCCGCACGACTACGCGCCGGGCGAGCGGCTGCGCCTCCAGGCGTACCGCGCCATCGCCTCCGCCAACTCGGAGGAGGACATCGCCGCGGTCCGCGAGGAGCTCACCGACCGCTACGGCAAGCTCCCCGAGCCCGTCGAGAACCTCCTGCTGGTCGCGGGCCTGCGGATGCTGGCCCGCGCCTGTGGCGTCTCGGACATCACCCTGCAGGGCAGCAACATCCGCTTCGGCCCCGTGGAACTGCGCGAGTCCCAGGAGCTGCGCCTCAAGCGCCTGTATCCGCGTACGGTCCTCAAGCCGGCCACCCGCCAGATCCTGGTGCCCCGTCCGACGACGGGCAAGATCGGCGGCAAGCCGCTGGTCGGGCGTGAGCTGTTGGGTTGGGTGGGGGAGTTCCTGACTACCGTTTTGGGCTCGTAGCCCCGCTTTCCACGTTGTCGGGTGACCCGCCGTGGGTCGTCTGTGATTCCCCGCCTTCGGCGGGAGCGGGTGGGGTTGTTGGGTCGCGGGCGCCTGGTGGGTGGCGGGTGCCGGGTGTGGTCCTGCGGGGCCTGTTGTGTGGACTGCTTCGCTTTACGTCCACACAACAGGCCCCTCCGGCCCGCCCCCTCCCGTCTGGTGGGGCGGCTCCCGGCCCGGTGGGGGATGTGTCAAAGACCAGAAGCCCGGCCACGTCGTGGTGCGCCAGGCTTCTGGTCTTTCCTTCCCCTCCCACGGGTGGGGTCCCGTTCGCGTGCGGGAGGGGGCGGGGCCGGAGGGGTGGTGTTGTGGACGTAAAGCGAAGCAGTCCACAACACCACCCCTCCGGCCCCGGACCCGGCACCCACCCCACACCGGGGCCCCACCCCACAAACCCCCACCCCGCCGGAGGCGAGCGGGACTCAGCGGGCGGACGTCCGGTGGAGTACGAGGATGTCCGCGGCACCGCCGAGCACGACGTACGTGGACTTCGGGTGCCGCGCACTCGCCTCGGCGAGCGTCTGCGCCGGGGTGCGGCGCTCGCGTAGCTGGACGGCGATGTAGTCGGGTGATAGCCCGCCCGTGTCGCCGGTCCAGAAGACCCGGGTGCGGCCGGTGAGGCGGCTCAGCGGCCGGATGTCGGACTCCACGCTCGCGCCGTCGGGTATCCGGTCGAGCAGCCGCTCGGCGGCGGTGACGGTGGCGGGTTTGCGGTAGGTGTCGGCCTCGGTGAGGCGGGCCAGGGGGAGTGCGGTGGTCAGCGCGAGGGCGGCGGCCAGCACGGCGGCCGGTAGATGGTGGGCGTACGAGCGCAGCCAGGGGCGGGCGGAGACCCGGGCCGGCGGCAGGGCGTCGACCAGGGCGAGGAAGACCACCGGCATCAGAACGGCGTTGTAGTGCCAGTCGATGCCCCAGTAGTGCGGCTCGTGGGAGAGGAACCGCCAGCCGAGGGTGGGCAGCGCGACCAGGAGGAGGGGGGAGCGCAGGGCGAGCAGGCCGGTGGTGGGCACCAGGACCCAGAGCGTGGTGCGCAGGGCGGTGTCGAGGGGGATGGTGGCGCCGCCGCCGTCCGCACCGAATTTGCTCCAGTAGTCGTACGAGCCGGAGCCGTTGAAGCCGGGGATGATCACGCCGAGGGTGACGGCGGTGGCGCTGAGACCGAACGCGACCAGACCGATGCTCAGGGGGCTGGCGCGGCGGGTGCGGATCAGGGCGAGCGCGCCGATGGCGGCCGCGGTGACCCCCAGGTCCTCCTTGACCAGCACCAGCGGCGCGGCCCAGCACACCGCTGCGGTCCAGCGTCCGCGCAGCACCGCCTCCAGTGCGAAGGCGATCAGCGGCAGCGCGAAGGCGATCTCGTGGAAGTCGAAGTCGACGGCCTTCTGTACGCCCCAGGACAGGCCGTACGCGGCGCCGAGGGCCAGGCCCGGGAGCCGGCCCAGGTAGCGGGCGGCGGCGCGGGCGACCGGTATCGCGGACAGTGCGAACAGCGCGGCCTGGGCGATCAGCAGGGTCAGGGGTGAGGGGAACAGCCGGTAGAAGGGCGCGAGCACGATCAGGACCGGGCTGAAGTGGTCGCCGAGGATGTTGGTGCCGGGGCCCTTGAGGTCGACGATCGGCGCCTGGAAATGGGCGTAGCCCCGTACGGCCTGTTCGAAGATGCCCAGGTCCCAGGAGGAGCTGCCCATCGAGCGGAAGCGGCAGATCGCCAGCAGGGCGTACGCGACGAACAGGAACGCGGCCGTCCAGTACGGGTCGAGGTGCGGGGCGCGCAGCGGGACCGTGCGGTCGCGCAGACGGCGGGCGGTGCGCCGCAGGGCACCGGGGTGGTCCGGCGGTGTGCCGGTGGTCGCGGGGCCGGCCGGGGCGGCGGCCCGGGGCGGTGGCACGGTGCCGCCGTCTTCCCCCGGACTCCGCCCGGCGGCACCGGCCGTTGCTGCGGCCGTGTCCATGCGGGTCCTCACTCTCAACTGCCGAAAAGATACTCGAAGCGGCGAGCCGGGCCGCCGCTCCGTATGCTCGCCGCCCGCGTAGCCTCAACGGCACGGGGGGTGCCCCCGGTGGCAGCCGGGGGAGCCGCCCCAACCCCGCCCCTACGCTCCCGGATTGGACGCCTGCCTTGATACGGACCGCGCTTCCCGTGACCGCCGCCACCGTGCTGGCCGCCTTGCTGATCCTGACCGGCTGTGCCCCGGACGACACTTGGGGCGGCAGTGGTTCAGACGCCGAGGAGAGTCCGTCCGTTCCCGCGGGGGAGGCGGCCCCGGGCAGCGCGCTGCGGGCCGTTGCCTCGCTGGATGTCAAGGGCCGGGCCCCGAAGACGGGTTACGCCCGGGACCGGTTCGGCTCGGCCTGGGCGGACACGGACGGCAACGGCTGCGGAACGCGGGACGACATCCTCAAGCGGGATCTGCGGGACACGGCGTTCCGCGGCGGCGACTGCGTCGTGGTGTCCGGAACGCTGCCGAAGGACCCGTACACGGGGGAGTCGGTGCGCTACCGGCGCGGTCGCAGCAAGGTCGATATCGACCATGTGGTGGCGCTGTCGGACGCCTGGCAGAAGGGCGCGGGGCAGTGGCCGGGGCGCAAGCGGGTGGCGCTGGCCAATGACCCGCTGAATCTGATCGCGGTCGATGCGTCGGCGAACCGTCGGAAGAGCGACGGGGACGCGGCGACCTGGCTGCCCGCGTACACGGCGTACCGCTGTACGTACGTCGCGCGCCAGGTGGCGGTGAAGAAGAAGTACCGGCTGTGGGTGACGCGGGCCGAGAAGGACGCGATGGTGCGGGTGCTGAACTCCTGCCCGGGCGAGCGGCTGCCGGGCGGTGGCAGCCCCACGGAGGCGCCGGCGCGGTTCTCGGCGAAGTAGCACCGCACACACGGCCGTCGGCCCGGGACCGCGAGGGAGCGGTTCCGGGCCGACAGCGTGGTCTGCGGACGTGGAGCGGATCAGAGGGTCAGCTTCCAGTTCGCGGGGTCGAGCAGGAAGTCCGGCGTGATCTTGATGGAGAGCTCCTTGGCGGACGGCGGCGCGTCGAAGACCATCTCCACGCTGTCGGACTCATTGGGGTCGAGCGTCTTCTCCCAGTCGTGGTGGAGGATGCCGTGCTTGTCGTCGGCGACCTCTTCGGCCTTCTTGCCGTCGGCCTCCGCCTCGGTCGACATGACCGGGTTGGTGGCTGCCTTGTCGCCGGTGTTCTTGAGCGTGACGGTGACCTTGTACGCCTTGTTGCCCTCGACGTGGCCGCTGATCATGGTGCTCGGGTCGACGGTGTACGGGGTCGGCTTCGAGACGGTCACCTGAAGGCCGTTGTTGTACTTCGCCGCTTCACCGGCGCCGAGGTCCTTGATGTTGCTGCTGCTGCCCGACTGCTTGTCGAACTCCTCGTTCACCTCGTCGACCGCCTTGTTGACCGCCAGCACGGTGACGATGATGCCGACGATCGCGAGGATGATCGCGAGGCCACCCAGGATCGTGCCGGTCACGGCCACGCCCTTGTTCGTGGCCTGGCCCTTCTTGACGCGGCTGAGGCCCACCAGGCCGAAGATCAGGGCGAGGATGCCCAGCGGTCCGGCCAGCCAGAACAGGATCATCGGGATGCCGCTGAGCGCGCCGATGATGCCGAGGATCAGGGCGGCGACGCCGAGCCCGTTGCGGGCCGCCTGGGGGGCGTGAGCGCCGGTGGGCCCCTGGGGGGCGGGCTGGTAGTGCATCTGCTGAGACATGCGAAGGGGCCCCTTCCGGGCACTCGGATCGAATTCCGCCGAAGCGATGGGTCAATAACAACAGAGCCTGTGAACCGAGTCAACATGAGCGAGTGAATTCGATGAGTTCACGCTGTGAAGGTGGTCGTTGACCGTGCATGGGTATGCTTGCGGACACAGCTGTCGGGGGTCACGGGATGGGAGTCAGCCAGGTGCCGGACAACGCATCGCCGGACAATGCGACGGACACCAAGACGGCGGATACCGGCGCGGGCGGCCGCCCGACCGAGGTGACCGCCGCCGGGATCGCCCGGCTCGCCGGCGTCGGCCGGGCCGCCGTCAGCAACTGGCGACGTCGGCACGCGGACTTCCCCAAGCCGGTCGGCGGCACCGAGACCAGCCCCGCCTTCGCCCTCGGCGATATCGAGCAGTGGCTGCGCGACCAGGGCAAACTCGCCGAGGTACCGCTGCGCGAGCGGGTCTGGCAGCAGCTCGTCGGGCACCCGGCGGGCGCCGCGGCCGCGCTGCGGCAGGCCGGCGCCGTGCTGCTGCTGGTCCGCGAACGGCCGGCGACCTGGCAGCAGTTGCGCGGCGCCGCCGACGACGCCGAACTGACCGGTGTACTGCCCGCGATGCTCGACGCCGTCCTCGCCTCCCGGCTCGGCCCGGAGCACCCCGTACGCGGACTGACCCGCGAGGCGCTCGCCCCGTCCGCCGCGCTGGTACGGGCCGCCGGCGACCTCGCGGCCGTGGAGGGCGCCCCCGAGGCGTACGCCTTTTTGCTCGGCCGCCACCTGGACGCCAACCCCCGGCAGTACACCCTGACCCCGCCCGGACCGGCCGCGCTGATGGCCGAACTGGCCGCCCTGGCAGGCCCGTTGGGCACCGTCCTCGACCCGGCCTGCGGCGCCGGCGGCCTGCTGAGCGCCGCACAGGAGCGGGCCGGCGAAGAGTCCGCAGCCGACGGCACCGACGGCGGCCCGGTCACCCTGCACGGCCAGGAGGCCGACCCCGACCTCGCCGCGCTCACCGCGCTCCGCCTCGCCCTGAACACCCCCGACGCCCAGGTCCGGGTACGCGCCGCCGACACCCTGCGCGCCGACGCCTTCCCGCAGCTCGCCGCCGACGCCGTCCTGGTCCACCCACCGTTCAACGAACGCAACTGGGGCCACGACGAACTGGCCTACGACCCCCGCTGGGAGTACGGCTTCCCGGCCCGTACGGAATCCGAACTGGCCTGGGTCCAGCACGCGCTGGCCCGACTCCGCGAAGGCGGCACCGCCGTCCTCCTGATGCCGCCCGCCGCCGCCTCCCGCCGCTCCGGCCGCCGGATCCGCGCCGACCTGCTGCGCCGCGGCGCGCTGCGCGCCGTCATCGCGCTGCCCGCCGGCGCCGCCCCGCCCAACGGCGTCCCGCTGCACCTGTGGGTGCTGCGCAAGCCCGGCGGCGGCCCGCCGCCCACCCCGCAGCTCCTTGTCGTCGACACCGCGGGCCCCGCCACTGGCCCAGCCACCGGTGCTGCCACCGGCGCGGCCACCGGCCGCGACAAGCCCGACTGGCAGACCGTCCGCGCCACCGCCGTCGACGCCTGGCAGGTCTTCGACCGCGACGGCGGCATCGAGGAAGTGCCCGGCGTCCGGCGGTCGCTGGCCGCCATCGACCTTCTCGACGACGATGTCGACCTCGCCCCGGCCCGGCACCTCCCGCCGCCCGCCGCGGCCGGCGGCCCCGCCGAACTCGCCCGGGTACGCGACCGGCTGACCGCCACCCTCGCCCGTACCACCGAACTCACCCCGCGGCCCGGGGCCGGCGACACCCTGCCGGACCTCGCCGCAACCTCCCGCTGGCCCATGACCACCGTCGGCGAACTCGCCCGCTCCGGCGCCCTGGTACTGCGCGCCGGCGGCGGCGGTACCCGAGAACTCGGGGCAGGGCCGGCGGTGCTCACCGACCATGACGTCATCGGCGGCGGCGCCCCCTCCGGCACCCTCCCCGAAGCACCCGCCTCCGGGCCCGCCGAGGAACCGGTCCTGGTCCTCGTGGGCGATGTCGTCGTCCCGGTCCTCGGCGGCGGTGCCATCGCCCGGGTCGTCGACGAGGCCACCGCCGGTGCCGCGCTCGGCCGCAACCTCACCCTGCTGCGGCCCGACCCGGCCGCCGTCGACCCCTGGTTCCTGGCCGGATTCCTGCGCGGCACCGCCAACAACCGGCAGGCCAGCAGCTACGCCTCCACCGCCACCCGGCTCGACGTCCGCCGCCTCCAGGTGCCCCGGCTGCCGCTCGCCGAGCAGCGCCGCTACGGGCAGCGGTTCGGCGATCTGGCCGCCTTCGAAGGGGCCCTGCGGCTGGCGTCCCGGCTCGGCGAGCAGCTGGTCCAGGGCCTGTACGACGGGCTGACGGACGGCTCGGTGACCCCGGACTGACCCGGCGGACGGGCAGGGAGGGGCGGCGGGGCGGCGCCGTCGGGGACCGGCAGATCGGGCCGTCCATTCCGTACAACCCCGCACACGCGGTCGGCGTCGTAGATACGCTCGCAGGCACGTGCGCGTACCCTGCGCACCCCGCGCCCGCGCGCGAGGCCGCCGTGGCAGCACGGCCCCACCGGCCATGACCCGATCCGTCAGGAGCAGTAATGCACGGCCCCGTCCCTGCCCTCCCGCCGCACCGTCCCCCGGCGCGGGCGACGGTCATCCTGCTGCGGGTGGTCTTCGTGGCCGCCGCGGTGCTCAGCCTCGGCCTGCTGGCCTGGGCCACGCTGCTGCGGGCCGCGATGGTGCGGCGCGGGCAGCTGGGCTGGTGGCTGTTCGGTGGTGACCTGGTGGTGCTCATCGGCAGCTTTCTGCTGGTCACCGGCTATCCCGAAACGGACTGGCGCACCGACGTCGGGGTCGCGCTGGTGCTGATACAGATCGCCGTGGCCGTGGCGTACTACCTGGTCGTCGATATCCGCGCGCAGCGGACGACCGGATACGGTGACCGCCACGTCCCGGCGGCCTATCCCGGCATGCCGCCCGCCGCCGCACCCGCCGCGCATCACTACGGCCCGCCGCGGCCGCCCGTGCCGGCCCCGCTGTACGCCCAGGAGACCCAGCCGTACGGGGCGCCCGGCGCAGCACCCGTCAACCCGTACGCCATGACCGAGACCCGGCTGCCGCAGCCCCCGGCCCATGGCGCACCGCCGCACCCCTCGCCGCCGCCCGCGGGCCCGTACGCCCCGCCGCCCCAGGACCGGCCCCAGCCGCAGCGCATCGACCGTGTACGGGCCGAGCTCGATGAGCTCAGCGACTACCTCCGCAGGGAGGAGGGGCGGTGAACGGGCGGGTCATCGCCGAGCGCTACGAACTCTCCGCGCTGCTCGGCCAGGGCGGAATGGGCCAGGTCTGGATCGGCTACGACCGCCGGCTGGACCGCCGGGTCGGCGTCAAGCTGCTGCGCCCCGACCGGGTGGCGGGCACCCCGGACGGCGAGGAGATGCGCCGCCGCTTCGTCCGCGAATGCCGGGTGACCGCGCAGGTCGACCACCCCGGCCTGGTCACCGTCCACGACGCCGGAAGCGATGACGAGGACCTCTACCTGGTCATGCAGTACGTCGAGGGCGCCGACCTCTCCGACCACCTCGCCGAGCACGACCCCTACCCCTGGCCCTGGGCGGTCTCCGTCGCCGCCCAGCTCTGCGCCGTACTGGCGTCCGTCCACGCGGTACCGATCGTCCACCGCGACCTCAAGCCCCGCAATGTCATGATCCGGCCGGACGGCTCCCTGGTCGTGCTCGACCTCGGCATCGCCTCCGCCCTGGACACCGACACCACCCGCCTCACCCACACAGGCTCGCCCATCGGCAGCCCCGCCTACATGGCGCCCGAGCAGGCGATGGGCGGCGCGGTCGGCCCGCACACCGACCTCTACGCGCTCGGGGTGCTGCTGCACGAACTCCTCAGCGGCGAGGTCCCGTTCGCCGGCTCGACGGCCCTGGGCGTACTCCACCGCCACCTCCACGAGGAGCCCGTCCCGGTACGCAAACTGCGCCCCGACGTCCCCGAGGCCCTCGAAGCCCTCGTCCTCCACCTGCTGCGCAAGGACCCCCAGGCCCGCCCCGCCGACGCCCAGGAGGTCTACCAGGCGCTGGCCCCGCTGCTGCCCGCCGCCACCACGGGGCCGCAGGCCGCACAGTCCCCGCCCACCCCGCTCGCCCCGATGGACCCCACCCGCCCCTTCCGGCAGCCGCAGGCCCCCTGGCCGGTGCGCTCCTCAGGGGCGCCGGCCCCGGCCCCGACGCCGACCGCGCTGTCCACGCCGCTCGTTCCGGAGCCTGCCCTCGGCCCGGGGGCCGCCCCCGCGGCCGGCGGGACCGGCCGCCCGGCCACCGACCCCCGCACCTCCGGGGTCCCCGCGGCCCGTACCTCCCGCCCCGGCGCCCGGGCCTCCTCCCCCGACCCCCGCACCTCGTCCGGATCGTCCACCGGCCCGGACGTCGCGGCCGCCGTCGACGAGGTCAAGAGCCTGCTCGACCAGGGTCGGATCACCCGCGCCGTGGACATCCTCGGCGGCATCCTGCCGGCCGCCGCCGAGCGGCACGGCGCACACTCCCCGGTCGTCCGCACCCTGCGCAAGCAGTACGCCGCCACCCTCATGGACGACGGCCAGTACCGCCGCGCACTGCCCGAACTCCGGCTGCTGGCCGAGGAGTTCGCCAAGGAATCCGGCGCGGGAGCGACCCGCCAGGCCCTCCAGTTCCACTACGAGGCCGCCCAGTGCCTCGAACAACTCGGCGAGGTCGCCCAGGCCCTGGAGGAGTACCGCGCCCTGCTCCCGTACTTCGAGCACTACGCCGACGACCCCGCCCGCCCCCTGGAAATCCGCCGCTCCATAGGCCACCTGCTCCTGGCCCAGGGCGAACGCGGCGCCGCCCAGGAAACCCTCTCCCGCCTCCTCTACGACGCCGAACGCCTCCACGGCCCCCACCACGCCTTCCCGGAAGAACTACGCCGCACGCTGTACTGGCTGGGGCAGATGCAGGCGTGAGGCGGGGGCGCCGCCCCGTCGACGGGCCCGAACCCGCCCCCACCCCGAAGGGGATCAGGCGTTCCTGCCGATGGTCGTGATGGTCCTCCGAATCCAGTCCGCGTAGGCGGGCACATTGCTGTAGAGACCCGGCCCGTCCGAGCAGGCCAGGTCCGGGGCGCCGGGACCCGAGGTGGTCCCGACGAGTTCCCACCGCCCGCCCCTGCCCCGCTGGATCTGCGGTCCGCCGGAGTCCCCGAAGCACGCCATGGCGTCCGGCACGCGGCTGACCGTGCACAGCCGGGTCCTGCCCGCGTAGCCGGGGGCACACTCGGCGTCGGCCCCCCTGCGGGCTTCGAGTTCCTGCAGCCGGTCCGCGAACACCGCGTCGGGGAGCTTGGTGATGTCGACGGCGGTGCCGAAACCCAGGAGCCGGGTCGGGGTGCCGGGCCGCCCGGGCCGCGGCGCGATACGGATGGGCTTCTCGGCGACCGGGCGGTCAAGGCGGACCAGCGCTACGTCGTCCTGGTTGGCGGCTTCCCCTTCGCCATTCACATAGCCCGGGTGGACCACCGTCCGCTCGATGGCCCGGACGGTGCCCCCGGACTGCCGCTGCTTGCTGCCGATACGGACGATGCCGTCCAGCTTGACCTGCTTCTCCGCCACGCAGTGGGCGGCCGTCAGCACCCACTGCGGATCGATCAGTGACGCCCCGCAGACACCGTCGTCCAGCACGCCCGGGACCGTCATCGGGATCGACGCCATGAACGGGTAACGCTCCGTGGAATCCGTCCCGTTGACGATCGCTCCGGCGCTGCCGGTCATCGTGGTGGCGCACGCCGCGGCGGCGAGAGCGACGACGGCGGTGGCACGCGCCGCATGACGGCGGACCAACTTCAAGCCGAACACACAGTGTCCCTTCCATCGGAGATCCGGACGTGTTCAGCCTGCGCGTTCAAGATTCACCGAGCCATCCGGACAACGGGCCCGTGCACAGTAGGGACAACCCCCGCCCCTCGGCCGGAACCACTCCGGCAGCCCGCACGGACCGGCAACCGCATCCCAGAAGTCGTGGGGCGTCCCGATCGGTCGACCGCGCAGGTCAACGGTCGACTTGCTGCTTCCTCGGAGCCGCGGCCTCCAGGTCGTCGATGCTGCCGGACATGATCGTGCGGATGTGCTCGGTGATGTGCTCGGCCGGCCAGTCCCACCAGGCGAGGGCCAGGAGGCGGGCGATGTCCTCATCGCTGTAGCGGCGGCGGATCAGTCCAGCCGGGTTGCCGCCGACGATGCCGTAGTCGGGGACGTCGTCCACGACGACGGAACCTGAGGCGATGACCGCTCCGTGGCCGATACGGACGCCGGGCATCACCATGGCCCGGTAGCCGAACCAGACATCGTTGCCGACCACGGTGTCGCCTCTTCCGGGCAGTCCGGTGATCAGGTCGAAATGCTCGGCCCACGAACCTCCCATGATGGGGAAGGGAAAGGTCGAGGGGCCGGTCCATCCGGTGGTTGGCGCCGTTCATGATGAACCGCACGCCTTCGCCCAGGGCACAGAACTTGCCGATGACCAGCTTCTCCGGCCCGTAGTGATACAGCACATTGCGCGTCTCGAATGCCGTCGGATCGTCCGGGTCGTCGTAATAGGAGTACTCCCCGACGTCGATCAGCGGCGAAGTGACCAGCGGTTTCAGCAGCACCAGGCGCGGCTGCTCGGGCATGGGGTGAACCGCGGTCGGATCAGCGGGAACAGGCGGCATGGTGAATCGGTCTCCTCACAGATGGCGGGTGCTGGGTTTCCTGCGATTCAGGGTGTGGGCGTCAGGGGTGGTACCGGGCCGGGCAACGGGTCGGTGCCGGGCGCCAGGGCCGGCCGTCGGGAAGGTCCTGGCGAGCGCCGAGGAAGTAGTCGATGCCCTCGCGGAAGGCGGTGATCCCGAGGATTTCCCGCAGCGGTTCCCAGATGTCCGGAGGGACGGGGTATTCGCCGGCGAGCATCCATGCGTCGGCGCCGAGGGGGAAGAGGTGCCTGACCCGGATGAATTGCTCCCGGGGCAGCGAGGCGGACACCTCGATCCGGTCGTCAGCGCCGAAGCCGGTGAGCTCCCAGGCGAGATGGTGCCCGTCGGCGAAGGGATGGTCCTTGATCACCGGACCAGCCTAGGTCGGCCGAGGGTGCGGTCTCCTGCGGTTTTCGGCTCAAGGGCTTGTGTCAAAGGGGCTTGCGGCAAAAGGACTTGTGCCGGAGCGGGGTCGTTGCGGAACGGATGGCGCCCTCGGCCGGGTGCCGGCCCCGTCCGCGTGGGGAGAAACCGTCCTCGGCGCAGATCGTTGGCCGAAGCAGTGGCCTGGGCCACGCCGACTCCATAGCATCGACAGCTCAAGGTCGAGACTCCGTCGCACGATCTGCCGGGAGGCCAAGTGTTCCGCCGTAGGACAGCGCTCTCCGTATCCGCCACCGCCGCTCTGCTGGCCGCGACCCCGCTGCTCGCCGCCTGTAGTGGCGACGCCCACCCCGGTGCCGCGGCCATCGTGGACGGGAAGCGGATCACCGTCTCGCAGTTGCAGGCGAAGGTGAAGGACGTACGTGCGGCGCAGGCCAAGTCCCCGCAGGGCGGCCAGCTGATCATGAACACCGGCCGGCTGAGCCTGGCCACCCTCAACGGCATGATCTTCGACGAGGTGCTGGCGCGCGGCGCGAAGGACGCCGGGGTGACGGTCACCCGCGGCGACATCCAGAAGTGGCGGGCCCGGGCGGAGAAGCAGGCCGGCGGCGCCGAGCGGCTGAAGGCGATGTGGCTCCAGCAGGGCGTGGCCCCCGACGAGGTCGACGCCATGGTCCGCAACCAGCTGCTGCTCGACGGCCTCGCCAAGCACCTCGGCGCCGACCGCGGTAAGCCGCAGGGCCAGCAGAAGCTCGCCGAGGCGCTGGCCAAGACCTCCCGGTCCATGGGCATCGACGTCAATCCGCGCTTCGGCAAGTGGGACGACCAGCAGGTCATCCTCGGTGAGACCAAGGACCCGTGGATCACCACGGAGCATGTGAGGCAGCAGGCCTGAGCGGACGCCGTACGGCGGGAGGCCGTGCCCGGGTCCGTGGGCCGACCGGCGCCGGGTGTTGTCAGTGCGGTGCGTTACGTTCGATGCGTGAACCCTGACGCCTCTGCTGCCGACGCCGGCGCCGCCGCCCGCCCCGAGGGCACCGGCACCGGACGCCTGGTCCTGCTCACCACCAGCCATCGGGTCGCCCCGGGACTGCTGTCCTGGCCCGCGTGGCAGACCCTGCGCACGGCCCAGCGGGTGCTGTGCGCCGACCCGGACCATCCGCAGCTGCCGTATCTGCGGGAGGCCGGCATCGAGGTGGAGACCGCCGCCCCCTCCGCCCGCGAGCTGGTCGACTACTGCGTGCCCGAGGCCCGTACGGCCGTCGTCCTGACCTCCGCGGAGGGCGAGAGCGCGCTGACCGACGGCCTGGCCCGGCTGGCCGGCTCCGGCCGCGAGACCATGCCCGACCTGGAGCTGCTGCCCGGCTCCTACGACCTGCCCGGCGCCCGGCTGCTCGACCTCGTCCAGGTCATGGACCAGATCCGCGCCGAATGCCCCTGGAGCAGCATCCGTACGCACCGCGACCTCGCCAAGTACGGCATCGAGGAGGCGTACGAGCTCGTCGAGGCCATCGAGGAAGGCGACCGCGAGGCACTGCGCGAGGAGCTGGGCGATGTGCTCCTCCAGGTCGTCTTCCACGCCCGGATCGCCCAGGACGACCCCGATGAGCCGTTCTCCCTCGACGATGTCGCGGGCGGAATCGTCGAGAAGCTGATCCACCGCCATCCCCATGTCTTCGGCGAGGAGGACGCGGCGACCCCGGAGGACGTCAAGGCGCACTGGATGCGGACGAAGGCCGTGGAGAAGCAGCGGGAGTCGGTGACCGAGGGCATTCCGCTGGCCCAGCCCGGGCTGGCGCTGGCGGCGAAGCTGGCGTCGCGGGTGCGGTCGGCCGGCCTCGATGTCGCGCTGCCGATGGGCCAGGGGGTCGGGTACGAGCTGCTGGCGATGGCCGTACGGGCCGAGGAGGAGGGCGTCGACCCGGAGGCGGCGCTGCGGGCGGCGGCGCGGGCCTATCGGGATGCGGTGGTGGCTGCCGAGGGCGGTGCGGTGTAAGTAGCCTGGGGAAGGGCTTGTAGAGGGGGCGCGGGTGGAACGGGAGTTGAGCGAGCTGGTGGACTCGGGGGCGAGGGCCCTGGTCCAGGTGGTGGGCACGGAGGCTTGGGCGGATGTGCAGCGGCGCCTGATGGAGCTGTTCGGCCGAGCGGATGACCGTGGTGCCGCAGCACTCGCCCAGATGTTGGGTGAGTTGCCCACTGAACCCGCGCCGTCCCCGCGCGTCTTGTCGGGGTGGGAACTTCGGCTGTCTGACTTACTCGAACGCGACCCCCGGGCCGCCGTCGAACTCCGCGCCATTCTCGACGAGTTGCCCGCGCGACCGGACTCGGGACCGGACGACCCCCGCCCCGCCGCCCCGCCGCACAACACCATCTCCGGCGGCACCCAGGGCAGCGTCGTCCAAGCCGCCTCCATCGGTTCGGTCACCTTCCACGCGAGCCCGTACCACGGGGCCCTCCCCGACCCCCAGGACTGGCCCAAGGTCGAGGACGTAGATCCCATAGCTCTCGGCGTGCGGCCCACCCACCGCAGGGACGGCCTCCCGCCACTGCCTCCGTACGTCATCCGTGACCGTGACGACGAACTCATCGCGGCGATCACGCAGGCCGGGGCCCGCGGCGGGCTCGTGCTGCTGCTCGGTGAGCCGTTCACCGGCAAGTCCCGTTCCGCGCTGGAGGCGATGACCGAGGGGCTCGCCGGCTTCCGGGTGTTCGCGCCCGCGCGCGGCGCGGACCTGCGCGGGCTGCCCGCCCTGCTACAGGGGCGTCCGGGGCGGTATGCCGTATGGCTGGACGACCTCGACGGGCATCTCGGCGACGGCGGGCTGGAGCCGCGGCTGCTGGACCGGCTGGCCGGACTGCGGGTCGTCGTCCTCGCCACCATGCGCGACGACGCCTACGACGAGCACCGGCACGCGCCCCACGGCCGGGTCCTCGACCTCGCGCACACCGTCGAGCTGGCGCGCGAGTGGAGCCCCGCCGAGCGGGCCCGGCCGGCGCGGCGCGCCGAGCCCCCGGGGGATCCCCGGTTGGCCGACGCCGCCCGGTCGAGCGGCCCGGAAGGCGCCGCCGCCTACCTCGCCCTGGGCCCGCTCCTCTGGGAGGAGTGGTGGCGCGCCCGCCGAGCGGACCGCCACCCGCGCGGTCACGCCCTGGTCCGGGCCGCCCTCGACCTGGCCCGCTGCGGGCTCACCGGACCGCTGCCCATGGACCTGCTCCTCAAGGTGCACGGGGGCTACGCGGACGTGGCCGGCATGGACCGGGAGTCGGTGGAGGACGCCCGCGCATGGGCGACCGAGCGGCGGTACGGGCTGCTGCGATTCCTTGTCCGGGTCAGCGACGATACGTGGCGGGTAGCGCCCTTCCTCGTCGAGACCGCGACCTGGCACGCGGACCTGCCCGCGGTGGACAGCCAGGTCTGGGTCTGCGCCCTCGAATCGGCCCGCGCGGACGAGACGTACGACTTCAAGGCGATCGCCACGGCCGCGCACGAAGCCTTTCGGCTCGCTGCCGAAGCGGGCGACCGGCACGCCCTGCAAAACCTCGGCATATTGGCCGAATCGCTCGGCGAATGGGAGGACGCCGAGCGGTGGTTCCGGCGCGCTGCGGAGGCCGGGCTGCCACGGTCCGCCGGACGGCTCGGCCGGATGCTGGCCGAGAGGGGCGAGGGCAAGGCTGCGGAGCCCTTCCTGGAGATCGCCGCCGAAGCCGGGGACGCCGAGGCGGCGACCCTGCTCGCCAAGCTGCTTCGTGATCGGGCGCAGCACTGGCTGACGGTGGGTAGGACCTGCGGGAGCGCGGAGGCTTCTCACCTGTTGGGGGATCTGCTGCTGGGCAGCGGCGATGTGGACGGCGCTTTCGTCTGCTACTTGGACGCGGTCCGCGTCGGGTATCCGCAGGTCGCGGCGAGCTTTGCCACAGTGCTTCTCCTGTACAACGATCGCGAAGAGGCCGAAGTCTGGTTTCGGCGCGCGGCAGACGCGGGCGATGACCGGGCGGTCGAGGCGTTGGGGCAGCACTTCTCCGAAGGCCGATCGGCGGTTGAAGCCGAACGGGAACTCCGGGCCAACGCCGAAGAGGGGGCGATGGATGCCACCAGCTTGGGCGTTTATCTGGACCTACGCGGCCGCCCCGACGAAGCCCGTACCTGGTACCTCAAGGGCTACGAAACCGGCGACGCCTACGGCGCCTTCCGCCTCGCCGAGTTGCACAAGGCGAAGGGCGAGCGGACACAGGCCCAGGGCTGGTACCGCAAGGCCGCCGACATGGGCCACCCAGGCGCCCGGCGGGCACTCGGCGAGGGTCCGGAGACCGACGCCGGCACCGTCACGGTGTGAGGGAGGGAGCCGGCACGGGGGCCGCCACAGGCTGCTCCGCCGTCCGCGCGTCGGCCGCGGAAGGAGGGCGCAGCCGGTCGATGACCCAAAGCCCCGCCCCCGCCGCCGCGAGCCCGGCGCCCAACACGCTTACGCCAGCCCACCCCGCCGCGCCCCACACCACCGACGTGAGCGCCGAGCCGGCCGCCCCGCCCACGAAGTAGCTGGTCATATAGGCGGAGTTGAGCCGGTTACGAGCCTCGGGGCGGACCGCGTAGACCAGGTTCTGGTTGCTGACGTGGACCGCCTGTGCGGCCAGGTCCAGTACGACGACGCCGGCCAGCAGCGCGGCCAGCGACCAGGCCCCGCCCCCGCCGCCGGCCGCCAGCAGGCCCCAGGAGCCGAGCAGCAGGAACGCCGCGACGCCGGTGACCCGGTGTGCCAGGCCGCGGTCCGCCAGCCGTCCGGCCACCGAAGCGGCCAGTGAACCGGCCGCGCCCACCAGCCCCAGCAGGCCGATGGCCGACTCCTGCCAGCCGTAGGCCGGGCCGGACATCAAGAAGGCCAGCGCCGTCCACAGCACGCTGAAGCCCGCGAAGGACAGCGCGCCCAGCGCCGCCCGCCGGCGCAGCACCGGCTCCTGGGCGAACAGGGTCAGCGTGGAGCGCAGCAGTGCCGGATAGCGCAGCCCGGCCGTGGTGCGCAGGGCGGGCAGCCGGAGCCGCAGCAGCACGGCCACCAGCAGCATCAGCGCCGCGTTGACCCAGTAGACGGTGCGCCAGCCGCCGAGTTCGGCGAGCAGTCCGGCGGCGGTCCGGGCCAGCAGGATGCCCAGCAGCAGGCCGGTCATGAGGGTGCCGACGGTCCGGCCGCGTTCGGCGGGGGCCGCGAGGGTCGCCGCGAACGGCACGACGACCTGGGCGGCGACCGAGGTCAGGCCGGTCAGCGCGGTGCCCGTCAGCAGAAGGGTGGCGTTCGGCGCGCTCGCGGTGACGGTGAGGAAGGCGGCGGTGGCCAGTGTCAGGGTGACGGCCAGCCTGCGGCGTTCCAGCAGGTCGCCGAGCGGTACGAGCAGCAGCAGGCCGAGCCCGTAGCCGACCTGGGCGACGGTGACGACCAGCGCGGCGGTGGACGCGGACAGGTGCAGATCGTGGCCTATGACGTCCAGCAGGGGCTGGGCGAAGTAGTTGCCGGCGACCGAGAGGCCGGTGGCGACGGACATCAGCAGCAGCGTGCCGCGTCCCAGCCTCCCCGGTTCCGATCGGTGTGCGCGTGCCATGAGTTGACCTCCCCGTGTCGCCCGCGGCCACCGTGGCGGCGGGCACGTCCCAGCCTGGGCCCGGCACCATCGATGAGTCCAACACATCGTTGTCATCGCATCCATCGCATTTCGAGATCGATGGTCGCTAGCATCGACGGATATGGAGCTCCAGCAGATGCGCTATGTCGTCGCGGTGGCCGAGACCGGTGGGTTCACCCGGGCCGCCGAGCGGTGTCATGTCGTGCAGTCCGCGCTCAGCCATCAGATCGCCCGGCTGGAGAAGGAGCTCGGCGCCCGGCTCTTCGACCGGACCAGCCGCAGTGTCCGGCTGACCGTCGCCGGCGAGGCGTTCGTGCCGGTCGCCCGGCAGGCGCTGCAGGCGGCCGAGCGGGCCCGGGCGGAGGTGGCGGCGGCGACCGGCGAGGTGCGCGGCCGGCTCGCGGTGGGCGCGATCTCCACCGTCGCGGCCGTCGATCTCGCCCGTGAACTGGGCGCCTTCCGTACCCGCTGTCCGCAGGTGCGGATCAGTCTGCAGATGGAGATGAGCGATCCGCTCATCGAGAAGGTGCGACAGGGCGTGCTGGATGTCGCCTTCGTCGGGCTGGTGCCCGACGCCCGCACGGTCGGCGTACGGGAGAAGGAGCTGGCGCGCGGCGAGCTGGTCACGGTGGTGCCGCCGGGGCATCCGCTGGCCGGGCGGGAATGGACCACGCTGTCGCGCATGGCGCGGGAGACCTTTGTCGACTTCACGGCGGGTTCCGCGGCCCGCCGGCAGCGGGACGAGGCGTTCCGTGCGGCGGGGCTGACCTCGGAGGTGGCGTTCGAGGTGACCACCGTGGAGTTCCTGGCGAAGCTGGTACGCGCCGGCCTGGGCGTCGGCATGGTCCCCGAGGCGATCGCCTCCGAGCTGTCCGGGCTGCACATCGTGCGGGTACGGCCGGCGCCGGAGCGTACCGAGCGGGTGGTGTGGAGCGCGCTCGGCCCGTCGCCGGCGGCGCTGGCTTTCCTGGCCGGGCTGGGGGTGGATCCGGGGTAGCGGCCGGGTGTGCCGTGGGGCCCGGGTGGTCCGTCCGAGCGCCGGCGTGCGCCCACCGGTTACGGTCGGAAGGTGCACGACAAGCCCCACGCCCTCCCCGACGACGCCACCCGCGCGGACGCCCCCGCCGGCTGCCCCGCGGCCGAGGCTGCGCCCGAGCTGTTCACCTGGGAGTTCGCCTCCGACCCGTACCCGGCGTACGCGTGGCTGCGCGAGCATGCGCCGGTGCACCGGACCGCGCTGCCCAGCGGCGTCGAGGCCTGGCTGGTGACGCGCTACACCGAGGCGCGGCAGGCGCTCGCCGACGCCCGGCTCTCCAAGAACCCGGTGCACCACAGCGAGGCCGCACACGGCAAGGGCAAGGTCGGCATCCCGGGCGAGCGCAGCGCCAACCTGATGACACATCTGCTCAACATCGACCCCCCGGACCACACCCGGCTGCGCCGGCTGGTCTCCAAAGCGTTCACCCCGCGCCGGGTCGCGGCCTTCGCCCCGCGCGTCCAGGAGCTGACCGACCGGCTCATCGACGACATGATCGCCAAACAGGGCGGCGCGGAGTGCGGTGCGGCCGATCTGATCCATGAGTTCGCGTTTCCGCTGCCCATCTACGCGATCTGCGATCTGCTCGGCGTCCCGCGCGAGGACCAGGACGACTTCCGCGACTGGGCAGGCATGATGATCCGCCACGGCGGAGGACCGCGCGGCGGAGTCGCCCGTTCCGTGAAGAAGATGCGCGGCTACCTCGCCGAGCTGATCCACCGCAAGCGCGAGTCCCTGGGGGAGACCGCCGAGGCGGACGAGGATCTGATCTCCGGCCTGATCCGGGCCTCCGACCACGGCGAGCACCTCACCGAGAACGAGGCCGCCGCGATGGCGTTCATCCTGCTCTTCGCCGGCTTCGAGACCACCGTCAACCTCATCGGCAACGGCATCTATGCGCTGCTGCGCCACCCCGCCCAGCGCGAGCTGCTGCAGAAGTCGATCGCGGCGGGCGACACCGAGCTGCTGACCACCGGCATCGAGGAACTGCTCCGCTACGACGGGCCGGTGGAGCTGGCGACCTGGCGGTTCGCGACCGAGGAGCTGACGCTCGGCGGGCAGACGATCGCCGAGGGCGATCCGGTCCTGGTGGTGCTGGCCGCCGCGGACCGCGACCCGGCGCGCTTTGCCGAGCCGGATGTTCTCGATCTGACTCGGCGTGACAACCAGCATCTGGGATACGGACACGGCATCCACTACTGCCTGGGCGCACCGCTCGCCCGGCTCGAAGGACAGACCGCCCTCGCCACGCTGCTGACCCGGCTCCCGGACATCCGACTTGCCATGGAACCTGGCGATTTGCGCTGGCGCGGTGGTCTCATCATGCGCGGACTGCGGTCGCTGCCCGTGGAGTTCACGCCCGAGCGGCCCTGACCTGGGACGCAGTCATATGTGACGCAGCGTCACCCGCGTGACCTTTACGTGATCCGCGCTACACCGACTTGTGACTACCCGTGACCCCGGCTACCTTTCGATCGACGATCGACAGGCTTCACTCGATCGGGCGACGCGACGACGGGGCGAACCGGATTTTTGGTGCGCCTCGCCCGTATCGGCCGGCCGGGCAGCGCTTCGAACGGATCGTCGAACAACTCAACCGCTGCGCGAAAGGCATCCGTATGCGTTCCGGGAACGGCCGACACCGTCGCCCCCGTCAGGCACCGGCCATCTTTGTCACGGCGGGAGTGACCGGGGCCGGTATCGCCCTGCCACTGCTCGGCGCGAGCGGTGCCCACGCCGCCGACACCGCGACCTGGGACAAGGTCGCCCAGTGTGAGAGTGGCGGCGTGTGGAGCTCGGCCTCGGGCAACGGCTACTACGGCGGGCTGCAGCTGACCCAGGACATGTGGGACAACTACGGCGGCTCGGCCTATGCCTCGCGCCCCGACCTCGCCAGCCGCGCCCAGCAGATCGCGGTGGCCGAGTCGATCCTCGACGACCGAGGCCCGGACGCCTGGCCGAGCTGTGCCGTCGACGCCGGACTGACCAAGGACGGCCGCGCGCCGGAGGTCAACCCGGGCAGCACCGCCACCCCGCAGCCCGACCCGTCGGACGCCGAAGGCTCCTCGGACCCCTGGGACCGGTCCGATGCGTCCGACGAGCCCGACGGCTCGGACTCCTCCGGGCCGCACGACGGGCGGACCGGCGGGAAGAAGGACGGGCAGGCCGACGGACAGGCCGACGGACAGGCCGACGGACGGGCCGACGGGCGGACCGACGAGCCGTCCGGCACGACGCCCTCGCCGTCCGCGCCCGACGACTCGGATTCGGCCGGCTCCGGCGACGCGACCCAGGGCACGGACCGCACCCCGGAGCCGTCCGGCTCCACGAAGCCCGGCGAGGAGGACGGCGAAGCCTCGCACTCCGCCGACCCGGCCGACGGCGGCGGACGTACCGACAATGCCGGCATACCGGGTGAAGTGCCCGCGAAGGGCAAGCACCGCGGCGATGCGGGCGACGAGGGCGACGGCGACCGGACGTCCGGCGGCCGGCACGCCTCGCGCGGCGATGACGCGCACCGTACGGGCCCGGCGGCCGACGGCGACTACACCGTGCGCCCGGGTGACAGCCTGTCAGCCATCGCCCAGGCCCATCGGCTGCCCGGCGGATGGCCCGCGCTGTACGAGCGCAACGAGGGCGTCGTCGGCTCCGACGCGGACCTGATCCAGCCGGGTCAGCTGCTCGATCTCGGGCACAAGGAAGGCTAGTTCGCCGCCTTCGTCCCATTTCGTGAAAGTGAGACAAGGCTCTCGTTGCCCGTCACGCCCCAGTCTGCTCATTGCCGTCATAACGGGCTTCACCTGCGGATATGTGACCAACCCGTGATCAAAAACGGTCAACTTGGTTCAGATGGTGGGGTTTGAACATCAAGGGGGTTGCTGCTTACGGTCGGGACCGCTCGCCAAAGCGGGCCCGTCGATCACACGCCGAATCCTGCCGGTGATCGAAGGCAGTTGACGCGCAAGCGCCGAAGGCAGGAGCGGGGGAACCAAGGTAAGTGCCGGCCCCGCCCGCGAAAGCGGGTCAGCCGGCTTGGGGTGAAGCCGGGTGCGCCATGTGCACCCGGCCGGGCACTCACAGCCCGAACCCGACAGCTCACCTCGTAGGCGTCGGTGAGGAAACGAACGAACCATGCTGATCAACAAGGGCAAGCACCGTCGTCCCTCCAAGGCCGTCCGCGTCGCCACCCTCGCCGGTGTCGCCGGTGCCGCCGTCGCCGTCCCGCTGATGGGTGCCACCTCCGCCTCCGCCGCCTCCGTCGCCACCTGGGACAAGGTCGCTCAGTGCGAGTCCGGCGGCAACTGGTCGATCAACACCGGTAACGGCTACTACGGTGGCCTGCAGTTCTCCAACTCCAGCTGGGCCGCCGCCGGTGGCACCCAGTACGCGCCGCGCGCCGACCTGGCCACCAAGGACCAGCAGATCGCCGCCGCCGAGAAGCTCCTCGCCATCCAGGGCCCGGGCGCCTGGTCCTGCGCCGCCGCCGGCGGCCTGACCTCCGGTGGCCCCGCCGCCGACGTCAACCCCTCCGGCTCCTCCGCGCAGACCAAGTCCGCGCCGCAGGAGAACACCGCCGCCGTGAAGAAGACCCCGGCCGCCGCGCAGGAGAAGGCGCAGCCGGCCCCGAAGAAGTCGAACGGCCACGGCAACTACACCGTCAAGGCGGGCGACACCCTCGCCAAGATAGCCAAGGCCCACGGCACCAACTGGAAGTCGGTCTACGCGGCCAACAAGTCCGTCATCGGCGGCAACCCGAACCTGATCCTCCCGGGCCAGAAGCTCAGCATCTGATCCGTCCCCTCACCGGGATTCCGCGGGCCCGGGCGGCGGGCCCCGTTCTTCCTCCGTGAGACCACCCCGCCCGGCGCGCCGTTCCCCCCAGCGCGCCGCGGCGGGGTTTCTCGCACCCGGGCCGCACACCGGCCCGAACCCCGCGCCGTACCCGATCCGGCCGCACGTCCCTGACCAGCCCTCACGCGCGACTTTCCCCGTTTGGCGAACAATGCGCCCAAACATCCCGTGAACTGGGCATTTGGGAAGCTTTTCGGGCCATTCCGTCCCACGGAGCGGGCCAAGGGCAAGCGGACGCACCCAAGCCCGTTAGGCTCGTGCTGCAGAACTCCAGACACCCATGAAGGAGACAACGTGCCGTCCATCGACGTCGTCGTAGCCCGCGAAATTCTCGACTCGCGAGGTAATCCCACGGTCGAGGTCGAGGTCGGCCTCGACGACGGCAGCACGGGCCGTGCCGCCGTGCCGTCCGGCGCCTCGACCGGTGCCTTCGAGGCCATCGAGCTTCGCGACGGCGACCCGAACCGCTACCTGGGCAAGGGTGTGGAGAAGGCCGTCCTGGCCGTCATCGAGCAGATCGGCCCGGAGCTCGTCGGCTACGACGCGACCGAGCAGCGGCTGATCGACCAGGCGATGTTCGACCTGGACGCCACCGACAACAAGGGCTCGCTCGGCGCCAACGCCATCCTCGGCGTCTCCCTGGCCGTCGCGCACGCCGCCTCCGAGGCCAGTGACCTCCCGCTGTTCCGCTACCTCGGTGGCCCGAACGCGCATGTCCTGCCCGTCCCGATGATGAACATCCTGAACGGCGGCTCGCACGCCGACTCCAATGTGGACATCCAGGAGTTCATGATCGCCCCGATCGGCGCGGAGTCCTTCTCCGAGGCGCTGCGCTGGGGCGCCGAGGTCTACCACACCCTCAAGAAGGTCCTGAAGGCCAAGGGCCTGGCCACCGGCCTCGGCGACGAGGGCGGCTTCGCCCCGAACCTGGGCTCCAACCGCGAGGCCCTCGACCTCATCCTCGAGGCCATCAAGGAAGCCGGTTACGCCCCCGGCCAGGACATCGCGCTCGCGCTGGACGTCGCCGCCTCCGAGTTCTACAAGGACGGCAAGTACCAGTTCGAGGGCAAGGACCGCTCGGCCGCCGAGATGACCGAGTACTACGAGGAGCTGGTGGCGGCCTACCCGCTGGTCTCCATCGAGGACCCGCTGTTCGAGGACGACTGGGCCGGCTGGAAGGTCATCACCGACAAGCTCGGCGCCAAGGTGCAGCTCGTCGGCGACGACCTGTTCGTCACCAACCCCGAGCGCCTCGCCCGCGGCATCGAGGAGGGCTCCGCCAACGCGCTGCTGGTGAAGGTCAACCAGATCGGCTCGCTGACCGAGACCCTGGACGCCGTCGAGCTGGCCCAGCGCAACGGCTTCAAGTGCATGATGTCGCACCGCTCCGGTGAGACCGAGGACGTCACCATCGCCGACCTCGCCGTCGCCACCAACTGCGGCCAGATCAAGACCGGCGCCCCGGCCCGCTCCGAGCGCGTCGCCAAGTACAACCAGCTGCTGCGCATCGAGGAGATCCTCGACGACGCCGCGGTCTACGCCGGCCGCTCCGCCTTCCCGCGGTTCCGCCAGGGCTGATCACGGCGGCAAGGGCTAATCGGGCGAGCCAACCGCCCAGCACCCCGTACGTCCCCGGTGGCGGTCCCGTACCGTTGCCGGGGACGTACCTGCTTCAGCAGTCAGGCGTCAGGGAGTGAAGGGGAGACGACGTGCCCGCGGACCGGTTCTCGACCGCGACCCGACTCAAGGCGCTCGGCGAGCAGGCCGCCGCCCGCGTCTACCGCGCCCGCCCGGCCCGCCGCAATCGCCTCACCGGCCGCGCCGCCCTGCTGGCCCTGGTGATGTGCTCCCTGGTCGTCGCCCTCGCGTATCCCATAAGGCAGTACGTCTCCCAGCGTTCGGACATCGCCGACCAGCGCCGTAAGGCCCAGGACGCCGGTGCCGCACTCGACCGGCTGCGCGAGCAGAAGGCCCGCTGGCAGGACCCGGAGTACGTACGGCAGCAGGCCCGCCGGCATCTGCACTACGTCATGCCGGGCGAGACCGGATTCATCGTCCAGGACGGCACCGGCGTCACCGCCGCACCGAAGGGGGCGCGAGCGGCGCAGCGCCCCTGGTACGAGAATCTGTGGGACACCGTCGACTCGGCCGACAAACCGGCCGGCAAACGGTAGGACACGCCCCGGCCCGTACCGCCCGCGAGCGGCAGCCCGTACTGTCGACAAGGGGCGGCCCGCACCGCCGCACCGCCACCCCATTACTCACCTCACCGAAAGCGCACATGGACACCCCCCCGCCCCAGACCGAGCCCACCGAGCCCACCGCCGCGGACATCGCCGCCTTCAAGGAGCAGCTCGGCCGCCCGCCGCGCGGACTGCGCGCCATCGCGCACCGCTGCCCCTGCGGACAGCCGGATGTCGTCGAGACGGCGCCGCGCCTGGAGGACGGCACGCCCTTCCCCACGCTCTACTACCTCACCTGCCCGCGCGCGGCCTCCGCGATCGGCACGCTGGAGGCCAACGGCGTGATGAAGGAGATGTCCGAGCGGCTGGCGACCGACCCGGAGCTGGCCGCCGCCTACCGCGCGGCCCACGAGGACTACATCCGGCGGCGGGACGCCATCGAGGTGCTCCAGGGCTTCCCGAGCGCGGGCGGTATGCCCGACCGGGTCAAGTGCCTGCACGTCCTGGTCGGCCACTCGCTGGCGGCCGGCCCGGGGGTCAACCCGCTCGGCGACGAGGCCCTCGCGATGCTGCCGGAGTGGTGGAAGAAGGGGCCGTGCGTCTCCCCGTGCCAGGACACCCAGGACGCTTCCGAAGGAGACGCCCAGTGAAGCGGGTCGCCGCCATCGACTGCGGTACGAACTCCATCCGGCTGCTGGTCGCGGACGCGGACCCGGCCACCGGTGAGCTGAAGGACCTGGACCGCCGGATGCAGATCGTCCGGCTGGGCCAGGGGGTGGACCGCACCGGACGGCTGGCGCCGGAGGCGCTGGACCGCACCTTCGCGGCCTGCCGGGAGTACGCCGCGGTGATCAAGGGCCTGGGCGCCGAGCAGATCCGCTTCGTGGCGACCTCGGCCTCGCGGGACGCGGAGAACCGCGAGGACTTCGTCCGCGGTGTGGTGGACATCCTGGGTGTGGAGCCCGAGGTGATCACCGGCGACCAGGAGGCGGAGTTCTCCTTCAACGGCGCCACCAAGGAGCTCACGGGCCGCGCGGACCTCTCCAAGCCCTTCCTCGTCGTGGACATCGGCGGCGGCTCTACCGAGTTCGTCCTCGGCGACGACCACGTACGGGCCGCGCGCTCGGTCGATGTCGGCTGCGTACGGATGACAGAGCGGCATCTGCTGCACGGCGGGGAGATCAGCGACCCGCCCACCCCGGGCCAGATCACCGCCATAAAGGCCGATATCGCCTCGGCGCTGGACCGGGCGGAGGAGACCGTGCCGCTGAGCGAGGCCGCCACCCTGGTGGGCCTGGCCGGCTCGGTGACCACCGTCGCCGCCATCGCCCTGGGCCTCGACCACTACGACTCCGAGGTCATCCACCACTCCCGGGTCTCCCTGGCGAAGGTCCGTGAGATCACCGGCGATCTGCTGTCCTCCACCCATGCCGAGCGTGCGGCCATCCCGGTCATGCACCCGGGCCGGGTCGATGTGATCGCCGCGGGCGCGCTCGTACTGCTTTCGATCATGGAGCGGATGGGCGCCGAGGAGGTCGTCGTCAGCGAGCACGACATCCTGGACGGCATCGCCTGGAGCATCGCCGACTGAGGTGCCGAGGGGGGCGGGTGGGGGCCGGTAACGGCCTCCATCAAGTGGTCTTTTGAGCGGGTGACCTGCCCGTCTGAGCGGCTTTCAGGTGCCTTCAGGGGGCTCGGCGGACGGGTCCCGAAAAAAGGTTCGTGAAATCCTTCACATGAAAAAGCCTCCCGTTGGGCGAACAATCTGATCGTCCGACCCTCATTCGAAGGTCCTAGGACCCCTCGACCCGGAGATTGCGCGGTCGCCGGCGGATCGGCGATGCGCCCGCGCGGGGCTTGGTTCGGCCGCCCGAGGGCCCACAAGCCCTGATCAACGGGGGTCTCCAACGCCTCACGTACTACGGTGGTTCCATTCCGCGCTATGGCGTCGGTCACGAAGCCGGCGGAGTGTAGCAGATGCCCCCCGGGTGCTTGTGAAGGGGCTCACGAGCGACCCCCCATGTGGGGGTGGATACTCGATTGCATGAGCACCACGGAGCGTCCCAGGATCCTCGTTGTAGGCGGTGGGTACGTAGGCCTGTACGCGGCACGTCGCATCCTCAAGAAGATGCGGTACGGCGAGGCGACCGTCACGGTCGTCGACCCGCGCTCGTACATGACGTACCAGCCCTTCCTCCCTGAAGCTGCAGCCGGCAGCATCTCCCCCCGCCACGTCGTGGTTCCGCTACGACGCGTGCTGCCCAAGGCGGAGGTTCTCACCGGCCGGGTCACCACCATCGATCAGGACCGCAAGGTCGCCACGATCGCCCCGCTGGTCGGCGAGGCGTACGAGCTGCCTTTCGACTACCTGGTCATCGCGATGGGCGCGGTCTCCCGCACCTTCCCGATTCCCGGCCTGGCCGAGAACGGCATCGGCATGAAGGGCGTGGAAGAGGCCATCGGCCTGCGTAACCACGTCCTGGAGCAGCTGGACAAGGCCGACTCCACGACCGACGAGGACGTCCGCCGCAAGGCGCTCACCTTCGTCTTCGTCGGTGGTGGCTTCGCGGGCGCGGAGACCATCGGTGAGGTCGAGGACATGGCCCGCGATGCCGCGAAGTACTACAACAACGTGAAGCGCGAGGACATGCGCTTCCTGTTGGTCGACGTCGCCGACAAGATCCTCCCCGAGGTCGGCCCGAAGCTCGGCGCCTACGGCAAGGAGCACCTCGAGGGCCGCGGCGTCGAGATCTACCTCAAGACCGGCATGGACTCCTGCGTCGACGGTCACGTCGTGCTCAACAACGGCCTTGAGGTCGACTCCAACACCATCGTGTGGACCGCGGGCGTCAAGCCGAACCCGGCGCTGTCCCGCTTCGGTCTGCCGCTCGGCCCGCGTGGCCACGTCGACACCGGCGCCACCCTCCAGGTGCAGGGCACCGACTACATCTGGGCGGCCGGCGACAACGCGCAGGTCCCCGACCTGGTCGGTCGCAAGAACGGCAACGAGAACGCCTGGTGCCCGCCGAACGCCCAGCACGCGCTGCGGCAGTCCAAGGTCCTCGGCGACAACGTGATCTCCGGTATGCGGGGCTTCCCGCAGAAGGAGTACAGCCACGCCAACAAGGGTGCGGTCGCCGGTCTCGGCCTGCACAAGGGCGTCGCGATGATCGTCATGGGCAAGATGAAGATCAAGCTCAAGGGCCGTCTCGCCTGGTACATGCACCGCGCGTACCACGGCATGGCGATGCCGACGTTCAACCGCAAGATCCGGGTCTTCGCCGACTGGACGCTGGCCACGTTCCTCAAGCGCGAGGTCGTCTCGCTCGGCGCCATGGAGAACCCCCGCGAGGAGTTCTACGAGGCGGCCAAGCCGGCCCCCGCTCCGGCGGCCGCGGCCGCCGGTGGCGACAAGCCGAAGGCCAAGGCTTCCTGAACCACCGGTCGGGTACTCCGACCAGCCCGAAGGGCGTCCGCCATCCGTGGGGCGGGCGCCCTTTGGCGTGTGCGCCGTGGCGAAGAGCCGCCGATTTGTTGTTCTCTTACGTGCGAACGGGACTATCTGGACGCCCAATTGGCGTTTACGTGGTGGGTGAATCTTCTTTGCCCGACTCGTCAACACGGAGGTGTGCGACATGGCCGACGCCGCTGGGCGGCTCACCAAGCTCGCCGAGGAGGTGCTGGGAACCCCGCTCCCGGTGCGGATCCGCGCCTGGGACCGTAGCGAGTCCGGCCCGCCGGGGGCACCCACACTGGTCATCCGCCGACGCCGCGCGCTGCGCCGGCTGCTGTTCAAGCCGGGCGAGCTGGGCCTGGCCCGCGCCTGGGTGGCCGGCGACATCGACGTCCAGGGCGATCTCTACGAAGCGCTCGATCTGCTGGCCGGACTGATCTGGGAGCGCGGCGGCGATGCCCCCAAGCCGCGCCGCGCCGCCATGCTGCGCGCCCTGGCCCGCCCGGAGATCCGCTCCGCCGCCCGGGAGCTGCTGATGCTGGCCGGCGCCCCGGTCCCGCCGACACCGCCCGCCGAGGAGGTCAGACGGCGCCGTGGACCGCTGCACACGCTGCCGCGCGACAAGGAAGCCATCAGCCACCACTACGACGTCGGCAACGACTTCTACGCGCTGGTGCTCGGCCCGTCCATGGTCTACTCCTGCGCCTACTGGGGGACCGCCGGGACCGAAGATACCGTCGCCACGCTGGAGGACGCCCAGCGCGACAAACTCGACCTGATCTGCCGCAAGCTCGGCCTCCAGGAGGGCCAGCGGCTGCTGGACGTGGGCTGCGGCTGGGGCTCGATGGTGCTGCACGCGGCCCGCGAGTACGGCGTACGGGCGGTCGGCATCACCCTCTCCGAGGAGCAGGCGGCCCTGGCCCGTAAGCGGATCGCCGAGGCCGGGCTCGCCGACCGGGTCGAGATCCGGGTGCAGGACTACCGCGAGATCCACGATGAGCCGTTCGACGCGATCTCCTCGGTGGGAATGGCCGAGCATGTCGGCCGGGCCCGCTACGCGGAGTACACCGGCGCCCTGTACGCGCTGCTCAGGCCCGGCGGGCGGCTGCTCAACCACCAGATCGCGCGGCGGCCCGTGGTGGACGAGGAGGCGTACCACGTCGACGAGTTCATCGACCGGTATGTGTTCCCGGACGGTGAGCTGGCGCCGGTCGGCCGGACCGTCGGCCAGCTGGAGGACGCCGGGTTCGAGGTACGGGACGTGGAGGCGATCCGGGAGCACTACGCGCTGACGCTGCGCGCCTGGGTCGCCAACCTGGAGAACCACTGGGACGAGGCGGTGCGGCTCACGTCCGAGGGGCGGGCGCGGGTGTGGCGGCTGTACATGGCCGCGTGTGCGCTGTCCTTCGAGCGGAACCGGATAGGAGTCAACCAGGTGCTGGCCGTCCGTACCCGGGAGTCCGGGGACGCGGGGATGCCGCTTCGGGCGCGCGACTGGCGGAGCTGACGCGCGCGGCGGCTTCCGCGCACGACGGTCTCCGCCCGCCCGTCTCCCTCGGAAGGGCGGCGGGCGGGCGGAGCACTCATCGGCGCGGCGCGCCGTAGCGCTATTCGGCCTTGATCGCGGCCAGCATGTTCAGCCGGGCCGCCCTGCGCGCCGGCCACAGCGCGGCCAGGACGCCGACGAGCGCGGCCAGGGCGAGGAAGATGCCCATCCGGCCCCACGGCAGCACCAGCTCGTACGTCGGCAGCGTGCCGCTGATCAGCTCACCGGCCGCCCAGCCGAAGAACACGCCCAGGCCGATGCCGAGCACCCCGCCGAAGAGCGAGATCACCAGCGACTCCAGCCGCACCATGCGCTTGATGCCGCGCCGGTCCAGGCCGATGGCGCGCAGCATGCCGATCTCCTGGGAGCGTTCGAAGACCGACATCGCCAGGGTGTTGATCACGCCGAGCACCGCGACGATCACGGCCATGGCCAGCAGCCCGTAGAGCATGTTCAGCATCAGGTTGAACATCTTCGCGATGCCGTCGGAGACGTCCTGCTTGTCCGCGATGGAGATCGCCGGGTTCTTGCCGAGCGCCTTGACCAGCGAGTCCTTGGTGGCGTCGGTGGGGCCGCCGGTCGTCTTGACCATCACCTGCATATCGGTGATCTGCTTCTGGTGCGGGGCCAGGGTGGCGTTGTCGAGGAGGATGCCGTTGATCATCTGGTTGCCCTGGTAGACACCCGAGACGGTCAACGTGCCCTTCTTGCCGTCCTCGTACGTCACCGGGATACGGGAGCCGGGCTGCCAGCCCTTCTCCTTGGCGGTGACGTCGTCCACCACGGACCGGCCGCCGCGCAGGTCGCCGAGCGAGCCCTTGGTGAAGTCGAGCCGGGTGAGCTTGCCGAAGTCCCGGCCGTTGACGCCGGTCAGATACGCGGTGTCGGTGCCGATACGGGACGGGGAGTGGCGCAGCGGGCTGGACGCGGTGACCTCGCCCAGACCGGCGATCTTCTTCGCGACGTCGGGGGAGAGCGGCGTATGGCTCGCCATGGAGACGACATAGTCGGCCTTGAGCGAGTCGGTGGCCATCTTGTCGATGCCCTTCTGCACGCTGCCCGCGATCACCGTCAGACCGGTGATCAGCGTCAGCCCGACCATCAGCGCGGAGGCCGTGGCGGCCGTACGGCGCGGATTGCGGACCGCGTTCTGCCGGGCGAGGGAGCCGGCGACCCCGAAGGCGCGCAGTACGGGCGAGGCCAGCGCGATCAGCGGACGCGACAGCAGCGGCGTCAGGATGAACACGCCGATCAGCAGCAGCACCGCGCCGCCGCCCATCACGACCTTGCCGTCGTCCATGCCGGTGGCGACCAGGACACCGGCCGCACCGGCGCCCGCGAACAGCGCACCGATGGTGTTGCGGACCACCAGCGACTTGGTGGTGGCGGTGGCGTGCACGCTGTTCATCGCGGCGACCGGCGGAATCTTCGCGGCGCGGCGGCCCGGCAGCCAGGCGGCCAGGACGGTCACCACGATGCCGACGAGCAGCGAGGCCAGCACCGTGGACGGCTCGATCACCAGCGGTCCGTCGGGGACCGTCGCGCCGGTGCTGCTCATCAGCGCGCGCAGTCCGGCGCCGATGCCGATACCGGCGGCCAGGCCCGCGACCGCGGCGACCGCGCCGACGACGAACGCCTCCAGCAGCACCGAGCGGGTCACCTGGCGGCGGCCGGCGCCGACCGCGCGCATCAGTGCCAGCTCCTTGGTGCGCTGGGCGACCAGCATGGTGAAGGTGTTGGCGATGATGAAGATGCCGACGAAGAGGGCGATCCCGGCGAAGGCCAGCAGGCCGTTCTTCATGCCGTCCATGCTCTGGGCGATCGCCTTGGCCTGGTCGTCGGCGAGCTGCTTGCCGGTGGTGGCCTCGGCGCCGTCCTTGGGCAGGACCTCGTCGATCGCCGACTTCAGGGCCGTCTGGGAGGTTCCCGCGGCGGCCTTGACATCGATCTCGCTGAACTCGCCGGGCGTCGCGAACAGCTTCTGGGCGGTCGGGGTGTCGAACAGCGCGAGGCTGCCGCCGGCCGCGACGGTGCCGTCGTCGGTGGTGAAGATGCCGGTCAGCTTCTGCTCGCGGACCGGTCCGTCGACGGAGATCCGTACGGTGTCACCGACCTTGTAGCCGGCCTTGTCCGCGGTGTGGGCGTCCAGCGCGAACTCGTGCGGGCCCTTGGGGACGGTGCCGCCGCGCATCGGGTAGCGGGCGTCCTGGCCGTCCTTGCCGGGGAAGTAGTTGCCGCCGAGGGTGGAGAAGCCGTCGCCGATCAGCTCGCCCTTCTTGTCGGCGATGGCGGTGAAGCCGGAGACGGTGCCGGTGGCGGAGGCGGCGCCGGGCACCCGGGCGGCCTTGTCCAGCAGCTTCTGGTCGAGGCGGGGGGCCGCGCCGGGCGCGCTGCTGTGGCTGTCCTGGGACCGCGGCGAGATGGCCACGTCGACGTTGTCGTAGCCCTTTTGGGAGCTGGCCTGGAACGCGTCGGAGATGGTCGAGGTGAAGACCAGGGTGCCGGAGACGAAGGCCACGCCGAGCATCACGGCGAGGACGGTCATCAGCAGCCGGGCCTTGTGCGCAAGCACATTGCGCAAGGCGGTACGGAACATGAGTGGGTCAGTCCTGGAGGAGAGGTCCGAAGTACGGGTGGCGGCTGCCGCTGGTCAGCTTGTACGCCCCTTGGCGTCGAAGCCCTTCATCCGTTCCAGCACCATGTCGGCGGTCGGGTCGGGCATGTCGTCGACGATCCGGCCGTCGGCGAGGAAGATCACGCGGTCCGCGTAGGAGGCGGCGACCGGGTCGTGGGTCACCATCACCACGGTCTGGCCCAGTTCACGCACGGAGTTGCGCAGAAAGCCCAGGACCTCGGCGCCGGAGCGCGAGTCGAGGTTTCCGGTCGGCTCGTCGGCGAAGATGATCTCGGGCCGGGAGGCGAGTGCGCGGGCGACCGCGACGCGCTGCTGTTGGCCGCCCGAGAGCTGGCTGGGGCGGTGCTTGAGGCGGCCGGCCAGGCCGACGGTCTCCACGACGCGGTCCAGCCAGGCGCGGTCCGGCTTACGGCCCGCGATGTCCATGGGCAGGGTGATGTTCTCCAGGGCGTTCAGGGTCGGCAGCAGATTGAACGCCTGGAAGATGAAGCCGATCTTGTCGCGTCGCAGCTGGGTGAGCTTCTTGTCCTTCAGCCCGGTCAGTTCGATGTCGCCGATCCTGGCGGAGCCGCCGGAGATCGCGTCCAGCCCGGCCATGCAGTGCATCAGCGTCGACTTGCCGGACCCGGAGGGGCCCATGATCGCGGTGAACTGGGCCTGCCGGAAGTCGACGGAGACCGCGTCCAGGGCGACCACCTTGGTCTCGCCCTGCCCGTAGACCTTGCTGAGATCCGTGGCGCGGGCGGCCACCGCGGTGGCGCGGCCGGTGGTGGAGACGCCGGAGTGGGTGGTGGTGGTCACGGGAAGGAGCTCCTGTCGGGACGGGGACCATCTGATCCGCGGCGGCCGGGACGGCGCACGCCGCGGACGGAAGCGGACGCTTTCCATCGTGGGTCAGCTCAAGGGCGGCGGACGTCAACCCCTGTGACCGTCCTTGACCACCCCTGGGAAGTAGCCGCGGTATGCGCGGTCATCCCTGGGGAGGAGACCGACCCTGATGCCGATGGCGCGTCAGCCGTGGCCGGGCGGGCGGCCACGCAGCGGTGACGGGGGCGTCGAGGGGGCGTCGAGGGGGCGTCGAGTTTCCGTCAATTCGGGCCCGAATTTGCGTCCGGGTGCGCCATGGCGAAGGTGGGCTTCAGGCATGTGCCGAAGGCGTGTACCTGGCGCTGATGCCCCCTCAGTTGCCAATAAAATAAGACAACCTCGGGAAGAGCGGCCGATCTGCGTCGTGCGCTGCGGGCTACGCTCGTGCTGCCCTCTTTGAGGTGGCATGGGGGATCCCAGGCCCGGATGGTGGAATGCAGACACGGCGAGCTTAAACCTCGCTGGCCTACGGGCCGTGCCGGTTCAAGTCCGGCTCCGGGCACTCCCCGCGAGCAGCGGGGTCAAAGACAGGGCTTACGACTTACCTGAAAATTCAACGAGGAGAGGCCCGCCGGTGAAAGCCGGCGGGCCTCTCCTCGCTTTGTGTGTTCTCGGCTCAGCGCTCCACGAGTGCGAACAAGCTCTCCCAGCGGCCGACAATCTCATCCGTGGAGAACCGCTGGATGTTCTCGCGGGCCGCTTCGCCCATCGCGTCCCGAAGGTCCTTGTCGGACATCAGGGCGTCGAGATGCCGGGCGAATTCGGTGATATTGCCCGGGGGAGCGAGGAGGCCGTCCTCGCCGTCCGAGATGATCTCGTGGACGCCCGGCGCCACATCGAAGGCCACACACGGCACGGCGGTCGCCATCGCCTCCATGGGAGCCAGTGGGAAGCCCTCACCGCGCGAACTCAGCGCGAACACCGCGCTCTCCCGCAGCGCCCCGGGCACATCGCTCGTGCGCCCCATCCAGTCGACGGAGGAGGCGATGCCCAGCTCGGCGGCCTGCTTGCGCAGCGCCCCCTCTTCCTCGCCGGAGCCGTAGATCCGCAGCGTCCACTCCGGGTGCTGCGGCGCGACCTTCGCCCAGGCCTCCAGCAGCAGGTCCACGCCCTTCTCCTCGTGCAGCCGGCCGATGCTGACCACGTACTTGTGGGACCGGCTTGAGGGGGCGTCAGGGAAGAAGGGCAGCGGGTTCGGCATGAAGCCGACATTGTCCATCCGCTGCCTGATCCAGCGGTCGGCGTCCTCACGCGTGAGCGTCAGCATCCGGTCGACGTCCCCGTAAAACCGCTTGACCCGGCCGAAGCGGGACGACTTGCGGCAGGTGTCGAACGATTCATGGCTCATCCCGATCACGGTCAGACCCGCGGTGTCGGCCAGCGCGACCCACTCCATCGCCCACACCTGCGTGACGATCACCACTCCGCCCGGCTTCGCCGCCCGGAACAGCGCGCTCATCTTGGCCGCCTGCTCATGCATCCCGGCCTCCCGGGCGGCCCGGCGGCGCTGCTCGGCCACGTTGAGCCGGCCCTTGAGGCCGCGGGCGGGACGGACCGTCGGCGGGTGCTCGGCGTAGAGCGTGGTGGTGTTGAACGGCAGATCGTCGGCCAGCTCGTGGACCCGCCCCTCGGGCGGCGGCACCACGCCGACGATGTGCACCCGGTGGCCCCGCTCGCTGAACAGACGGGCCATCTGGTGCGACCAACTGGTGATGCCACCCAGCTCGTTGACGCTGTTGGAGACGAAGAAGATGTCCCGCGGCTCGGCTGCGTACGACTTGGTCATCAACGGCTCCACTGCGCAAAGAACTGATCGACGATGCTCTGAGCGGCGTCGCCCTGGTCGTATTCTCCGAACTTGGCGACGAATTCCTTGCGGCTCTTCGCGAATTCCAGAGCCTGCGTCTCGAACGACTTGATCGTCTCGTGGAAATCGTCCTCGGTACGGACCACCGGGCCCGGCGCATGCTCCAGCAGATCGAAGTAGGTGCCCCGGCCCTCGTGCACATACTCGTCGTAGTCGTAGGTGAAGAACACCAACGGCCGGTCGAGCAGCGCATAGTCGAACATCACCGACGAATAGTCGGTGATCAGCCCGTCGGCCAGCGCCAGCAGGGGCGTCACATCATGGCGTGCCGATACGTCGATGACCCGGCCCTCCACCGTCGGGGGCAGCACCACATGATTGAGGTAGTGCGAGCGCACCAGGAGGACATAGCGGTCGCCGAACTGGTCGGCGAAACGCTCCACGTCGAAGGGCAATTCGAAGCGCCCGTGCCGGCCCCCCGCCTTGCGGAACGTCGGTGCGTAAAGCAGTACGGTCTTGTCGTCGGGAATGCCCAACTCGGCGGCCAGCGGCCCGCGTTCACGCCGCCCCAGCTCCGTTTCCCGCCGCCGGGTACGCACCAGCGCGTCATTGCGCGGGTAACCCACCCGCAGCAGCGTCTTCTCCTTGAGCCGGAAGGCCCGGGCAAGGGTGTGCACATCGTGCTCGGAGCGGATCAGGAAACGGTCGAAGCGGTCCAGCGAACGCTGCTGCTCCGCCTGCTGCTGCCGGGTCTGCGCCTTCAGCGTCGGCTGGTCGAAGCCCATGTTCTTCAGCGCCGAGCCGTGCCAGGTCTGGAGGTAGGTGGTTTCCGGGCGCTTGGTGAGCTTGAGCGGGTAACTCTGGTTGTCCACCCAGAACTCGGCCTGCGCCAGCGCCTTGAGATACGGCAGCGACCAGCGCCGGACGAGCGTGACGCCCTTCGGGAACGCCTTCGGGGACCCGCTGTACGACCAGATCGCCTCGAAGTCCAGGCCCTGCCGGCGCATTTCCTCGTAGATGGCGCGCGGGCTGTCGCTGTACTGCTTGCCCAGGTGGCTTTCGAAGACCACCGTGCGCTTCTTGATCGGCAGCCGGCTGAACACCTCGTGATAGGCGCGGAGCTTGTTGTCGCCGGAGGTGACCTTCTTGCGCAGCTCCTTGGCCTTGCGATAGCCGGTCTTGGCCAGCGTCCCCGGCTTGCCACGCACTCCGCGGGTGATCAATTCCTGCACCCGCTCGCCGTTGCGGCCCTCGCTGACCAGGCGGAACGCCAGATGCCCCTTGGCCGAGACATGCGGCTCCAGATGATCGGCGACCATCCGCGTCAGCCGCGGCCGGACCGGCAGCCCGCCGGACAGCTCGGTGTCGGCGACGGTGAGCCGGGTCGTGGTGCGCACCCCGTCCACGACCAGGCGCAGACGTACGTCCCAGATGGTGTCGACGATGCCCAGCGGGCGCAGCTTGGCGGTGAGGTCCGCCGCGGTCTCCCAGAAGACGGTGTCACCTTCATGGCGCAGCGCCTGCACCGGGAACTGGAAGGACTGCAGACTGCGCCGCCGTGCGCTGAACTCCAGCTCACCCTTCAGCTGCGCACCGGCGGGGATGACGCCGAGCGGATTGGTGATCCGCCCGGCCAGCGAGACGGTCCTGCCGGACGCGCTGAAGCGGGTCAGCTGATTGCGCAGGAACAGCTGGTTGACCGGCTTCTCGTGGTAGCCGATGTCGGTCACGTCCAGCACTTCGCGCCCGAACGCGTCATCGAAGTGGCCGTCGCACCAGTAGATCCGGCCGTCGTGCTCGGCGAGCGGCGAGGAGACCTTGTCGCGGTTGATGAGGGTGTCCACCGCCGGGATCAGATTGTCCCAGTCACTCTGCTGGAGCAGATACGCGCAGATGGCCTGTATCGGCTGGACGCGCTCATACGCCTCGGGAGCGATGCTCGCGAGGTATTCCTGGGAGAGTTCGGCGAACTCCCGGCGGTAGGAATCGTCGCGGAACGGCAGATCCCGCAGATGCAGTACCAGGTCGTGCTTGAGGAATTTGACGTCCTTGGCGAGCTTCATCTCGGGCAGGCCACGCTGTTCCAGCAAGGCGTCAATACGCTTGTGGACTTCCAGCCGGTGGATGTAGTTGGTCATCTCGTGCCGTCGGTTCGTCACCGACTTCACGGCGGCCTGCTCGTGAACGTTCCAGAAGTAGACCTGATTCGGGATCAGGGTGATGCCGTTCGCCGCGAGGTAAGCATCGGCGATAAACAGCAGATCCTCGTAGAACATTCCCTTGGGGAACACGAGATTGTTCTCGACGAGGAAATCTCGGCGGTAGCATTTGTTGGTGCACAAGGTGTCCCACACAAACAGGTCCGGCAATTCCGTGACGGACTCCAGGGTGCGGGTCGTGGAGTACAGCCAGGAATACCACTCGTCCCGCTTCTGGTTGCGGGTGTCCTTGTGCAGCCGGACGCACAGACCGGAAACGATGTCCGACCCGGATTCCTCCGCGGCCTCCAGCATATTCCGGCACGCATTGAGTTCCAGGACGTCATCGCTGTCCAGGAACATGACGTAACGGCCCTTGGTGTGCTGGATGCCGACGTTCCGCGGCTCGCCTCCGGCACCGCTGTTCTCCGGCAGCTGGAAGGCTCTGACGCGCCCCGGATGGGTGGCCGCGAGGTGCTGCGCCACTTCGAAAGAACGGTCGGTGCTGCAATCGTCGACGATCACCACCTCGACGTCCCGGAGCGTTTGATCCAGCACGGACTGGACCGCGGTCGGCAACCGGTCGGCGTCGTTGTAGACGATGACGACTACTGAGACGTCAGGCACAGGCACCTCAACCCTCTTTCGCTACTGTTTCCCGCCAGAATAGCCCCATCTGTACCCTCGCGATATACCGATCGCACCCATAGCGTTACGGACAGTGAGCTGCCGGCGCATCGGGAAGGGGCACTCCGGTGTTCGGATCTTGACCATGCGTCATCTCTGGAGATCCGCCCACCAGGGCTGGTTCCGGGCCAGCAGGGAAGACGGCCGCTCCCGTGAATCGGTTGCCTGCCGGGTATGTGACGTCCGTTGCGATCAGACATTTATCGGATTCCGTCACGACGGCAGCGCACGACGGCAATCGGCGGTACGCGACAACAACACAAGACGGCAACGGTGGCGTCGTCGGCCCCCGGTCCGGGCACGTCCGCGGCCTCCCATACGTCCTCCCCATGGCGGAGGCGTCAGCCCGGGTTCAGGGAAAGATCCTGCTCAAGAACTAGCGACGCGCCTTTGCCAAGCCATTACGCTTGCCGTCAAGGCCGCGCAGGGCGGCCATGGAGGAGTGAGATGAGGAGCAGCAACCCGGTCTTCTCGCGACGGGGGTTCAGCCGCGACACCGGCTACGCGGGCTTCAACGCACCGCCGCAGGCCGGGGGCCCCACCGCGAACCCGTACGCCGGCACGAACCCTTACGCGCAGGGCGGCAACCCCTACGCACAGGGCACGGACAACCCGTACGCCCAGGGCCAGCAGCCCGTCACCCAGGCACCGCCGCAGTACACCCCGCAGACCCGCCCGATGACGATGGACGATGTCGTCGCGCGTACGGGCATGACGCTCGGCACGGTCGTCGCGGGCGCCACCGTCGGCTGGCTGTTCCTGACCGAGAACCTCGGCTTCGCCATCGGCGCCGGCCTGGTCGCGATGGTGCTGGGGCTCGTCCAGTCCTTCAAGCGCAAGCCGTCGCCCGCGCTGATCCTGTCGTACGCGGCGCTGGAGGGTCTCTTCCTCGGCGCGCTCAGCGGCTTCATCAACGACCTGCCGAAGATGAACGGCGCCCCCATGCAGGCGGTGCTGGGCACGATGGCGGTTTTCGTCGCCATGCTGGTCGCCTACAAGACGCGGATCGTGCGGGTCACCGCCCGCTTCACCCGCTTCGTGATGATCGCGGCCATGGGCTTCGTCCTGCTGTCGCTGGTCAACCTGATGTTCATGGTGTTCGGCGGCGGCGAGGGCCTCGGCTTCCGCAGCGGTGGTCTGGGCATCCTCTTCGGCGTCGTGGGCGTGGTCCTCGGCGCGCTGTTCCTGGCCCTGGACTTCAAGCAGGTCGAGGACGGCATCGCCTACGGTGCGCCGCGCGAGGAGTCCTGGCTCGCGGCGTTCGGTCTGACGCTGACCCTGGTGTGGATCTACATGGAGATGCTGCGGCTGATCTCGATCCTCCGGGGCGACTGACCTCGCACGGCGCGCTCGACGCGCGCGACGAAGGGCCCGCGGGCAGCAGCCTGCGGGCCCTTCGTCGTTGAGTGGGTCGAGTACGGTGCGTGGGGCGCGTTCAGTGCCGGAAGGGGCGCTGAGCCCGTCCTCGCGGATCAGAACTTGCGCGCGGCGCGCCTGAGGTCGTGTTCATGGACGATCGCCTTGGCATGTCCGTAGGCGAGGTTGTGCTCGCCACGGAGCCAGCTGACCTTTTCGTCGAAACGGAAGAGAGCGGGGCCTTCGTCAACGGTGCGGAGCCAGTCGGAGATTTCCCGGCCGGTGCAGTGCGGGATACGGGAGAGCATGTTCCGGTGGGTCTCTTCGGAGAAGAGCTGAGACATCGGCGCCTCCGGACGCGGTCGATGCTGGTTCTTCAGCACACCGTGCCTGAGCGTTCCGCCGTTGGCAACCACCCGGGGGTGGCGCATAGGCTCACAGCGTGCTTGACGTGACCCCCTTGCAGACCGCCGTGGACGCCCTCGCCGACCGCCTCAGGTCGATGCCGCAGAGCAGGCTCGGCCAGGGCGCCGCGGCCGAAGGGCTTGCGCTGGCGCGGCAGTTGGCGACCCGTGCGCAGCTGATCGAGCGGCCGGGGGAGCCGCCGCACGAGCTGCCGGACGCCGGGATGTTCGCGGCCGGTGATCAGCTGGCGGTGGCCGGCCATGATTTGGTCGAGGCGCTGCGGGCCGCGGCGGCCCGGGTGGCCGACACGCCGGCCGACTCTGACGCGAAAGTGGCCCCCGCCCAAGAGCTGGCGGAGGCCGTGCGAGGGGTCCGGGCGGCGGCGGAACGCTGCTAGGGCGAGTCTCTCGCGCCGCCGCGCCGGGTCAGAGTGAGGCGATGACGCGGTCGGCGAGGATGTAGACGCTCTCGTCGCGGCTCTCGCCCCAGGAGAAGGTCAGCGCGTACGCGCCGGAGATACCGGAGCCGCCCAGCAGTACCGGGGTGCGGCCGGAGTGCAGTGCGCCGGCGACGCGGTCCGCGGTCTCGCGCTGTCCGGGGGTCAGGCAGAGCGTGGTGCCGTCGGCGAAGACGTAGACGTCCAGGGTGCCCAGCGGGCCGGGGCGGACGTCCGCGAGCGGGGTGGCCTGCCGGGCCAGCTCCTCCAGGCGCGCGACGGTGCGCTCGTGGTCGCCGATCACGGGGGAGGGCGAGAAGTCCGGGTGCGAGGGGTGGCGCCGGCGCGCGGCGGCCAGCTCGGCGGACTCGGTCTCCTCGACGGGCTCCAACTCCGGAGCGTCCAGGGCCTCCAGCGCCTCCATGGACTCCAGGGTGTCCATCGCCTCCAGGGCGTCCGGGCCCAGCAGCGGCTCCAGGCCGGCCAGGTCCGCCTGCCGGGGCAGGAACGGCTGGGTGTCGAGCCGGTCGAGCTCCGGCCGCTCGGGCAGCTCGCGCTGGTCGGCGCGGGCGTCCAGCGGGCCCTCGTCACCGAGTCCGACCAGGCCGCCCAGCAGGGAGGGGGCGTCGGCGGCGTCCCTGGCCTCCTGCGCGGCCCAGAAGGCGCGCGCCTCGGCCAGTTCGCGCTCCCGCTCCTCGGCGAGTGCGTCCGCGACCGCGGCACGTATGTCCGCGAGCGGGGTCTCGACGGCCGGGGTGGTGCGGGCGGCCGGGATGGTCGCGGTGGCTGCGTCTGCTGCGTGTGCCGTCTCGGCGCGCGCGGCGGCGTCCTGACGGGCGGCGACGAGCTCGGCGTGCAGCTCGGCGATCTGGCGGCGCAGCGCGCGGGCGGTGTGCAGGGCGACGGCGCCCAGCGTGACGGCGACGACCGCGGCCAGCAGCAGGACGAGGGTGGTGACGCTCATGCCGAAACCTCTCTTTGTTCGGTCTCGCATGTGCGAGACGCGCACCGTTCGATCATTCGCCCCCAGCCTTCGGCCGGGGGGACCCCCATGTGGCGCTCGCTCATACGTCCTCCCCACTTCGCTCGGCGGCCCAGATCCCACGGGCCGCGCATCGATGAACGGACTTCCCCCGGCCTTCGGTCGGGGTGAGCCCCTTGATGCGCTCGCTCACGGGGCTACTCCTGGTGGCGGCTCGCTCACCGGCGTACTCCCGTTAGCAGAATGTTCTCCGACTTCCTACATCAGGCTGCCGGGGGTCGGCGACCGCTCCCAGTGCACTATGTCCCGAAATGCCGGGGGCGATAGGCCTTATACGCCGGGGTGACCCCATGCTGACCTGCAAGAACGCTTCTCCCCCAGGGCGTTGGTCACAATCCTGGGGGAGATTGGGTCGCGATCTTGTTAACGCGTGACGCAGGTCACGCCGTGTCGCCGCCCGTGTTCATGCGACAGCGAAGGGTGTGCGCGGGGCGGAAGTTGGTCCGTTTTCCGCGCACACCCTTCGAACTGGCCGGGGACGGAGTCCGCCCCCCGGCTCAGCTCAGCTCAGCCGCTCGTGCTGTTGGTCGCGCTGGGCTTCGCTTCCGCTGCGGGCAGGTGCCGGGCACTCGTTCCTCGCACCCGCCCCCTACCCTCCGCTGCAGCTCAGCTCAGCCGCTCGTGCTCTTGGTCGCGCTGGGCTTCGCTTCCGCTGCGGGCAGGTGCCGGGCACTCGTTCCTCGCACCCGCCCCCTACCCTCCGCTGCAGCTCAGCTCAGCCGCTCGATGACCATCGCCATGCCCTGGCCGCCGCCCACGCACATCGTCTCCAGGCCGAACTGCTTGTCGTGCCACTGAAGGGAGTTGATGAGGGTGGTGGTGATGCGGGCGCCGGTCATGCCGAAGGGGTGGCCCACGGCGATCGCGCCGCCGTTGACGTTCAGCCGGTCCAGGTCGATGCCCAAGTCGCGGTAGGAGGGGATCACCTGGGCGGCGAACGCCTCGTTGATCTCGACCAGGTCGATGTCGGAGACCGACAGGCCGGCGCGCTGGAGCGCCTGCTTGCTGGCCTCCACCGGGCCGTACCCCATGATCTCGGGGGACAGGCCCGAGACGCCGGTGGAGACGATCCGCGCCAGCGGGGTCAGGCCCAGCTCGCGCGCCTTGGTGTCGGACATGATGACCAGCGCCGCGGCACCGTCGTTCAGCGGGCAGCAGTTGCCGGCGGTCACCAGGCCGTCGGGGCGGAAGACCGGCTTGAGGCCGGAGACGCCCTCGACGGTCACGCCCGCGCGCGGGCCGTCGTCCTTGGAGACGACCGTGCCGTCGGGCAGCTCGACCGGAGTGATCTCCCGCTCCCAGAAGCCGTTGTTGATCGCCTTCTCGGCGAGGTTCTGGGACCGCACACCGAACTCGTCCATGTCCTGGCGGGTGACGCCCTTGAGGCGGGCGAGGTTCTCCGCGGTCTGGCCCATCGCGATGTACGCGTCCGGGATCAGGCCGTCCTCGCGCGGGTCGTGCCAGTCGGCGCCCTCCTGCTCGGCGCGCGCCGCGGTACGGGCCTCGGCGTCGGCGAACAGCGGGTTGTGGGTGTCGGGCAGACCGTCGGAGGTGCCCTTGACGCTGCGCGAGACCATCTCGACACCGGCCGAGATGAAGACGTCGCCCTCGCCGGCCTTGATGGCGTGCAGTGCCATCCGGGTCGTCTGGAGCGAGGAGGAACAGTAACGGGTGACGGTGCAGCCCGGGAGGTGGTCCATCCCCATCTGGACGGCCACGATGCGGCCGAGGTTGTGGCCCTGCTCGCCGCCGGGCAGGCCGCAGCCGAGCATCAGGTCGTCGATGTCCCTCGGGTCCAGCTCGGGGACCTTGGCGAGGGCGGTCTCGATGATCTTCGCGGTCAGGTCGTCCGGACGCAGATCCTTGAGCGAGCCCTTGAAGGCGCGGCCGATCGGGGAGCGGGCGGCTGAGACGATCACGGCTTCGGGCATCACACGGCTCCAAGTGCGCGGGAAAGGGCGGACTGTGAGGGAAGTTACCTGCACGTAGTGCTGAGGTCACGGGGTCCGCGCTGTGATGCGGGCCTCTTTTCTAAGCGGGCGCTTATGGGAACGGGGAAGGGCCGCCGGGTATTCCCGTACGGGCCCTCCCGTACCGCTTCGCGCCGCTCCTGGCCTGCCCGGCGGCCGCACCCGTCATCCCGTGACGGACGACCGGTCCGTGGGCTCCTCCGTCGGCAGCTGGCGACGCCTGCGGTGCTTGAGCAGCGCCCAGGGCGCGCGGGAGGCGGTGACCTCCGTACCGCCCTCGGAAGCCGCTTCGGCGGCCGCCTGCTCGACCGGCAGGATGCCCTCGCCACGGGCGGGCTCCGGACGCTCCTCCTCAGGCCACAGGCCGAGCGAGGCGCACAGCGTCGGCAGCAGGGCCATCGCGGCGGTGGCGTAGCCCTCGGCCGACGGGTGGTAGTTGTCCGGCCCGAACAGCTCCCGCGGACGCGCCTCGAACTCGGGGCCGAGCAGATCGCCCAGCGAGACCGTCCGGCCGCCGCTCTCGATCACACCGATCGTCTGGGCGGCGGCCAGCTGCCGGGAGAGCCGCCGGGCCACCCAGCGCAGCGGCTGATAGACCGGCTCGATGGTGCCCAGATCAGGGCAGGTGCCGACAACCACCTCGCAGCCGACGGCGCTGAGGGCGCGCACCGCCTCGGACAGATGGCGTACGGACTGGGCGGGCGGCATCCGGTGGGTGACATCGTTGGCGCCGATCATGATGACGCAGACGTCCGGGGTCTTGGTGCCGTCCGCCAGCATCAGGGCCACCTGACGCGCCAGATCGTCGGACTGCGCGCCGGGCAGCGCCACATTGCGGAAGTCGACGGGCAGCTCGGAGAGCGCGGCCAGGCCGGAGGCGAGGAGAGCGCCCGGGGTCTGGGAGGCGCGGTGCACGCCCTGGCCCGCGGCGGTGGAGTCGCCGAGGAAGCCGAGCCGGAGCGGTGGTCGGTCGGTGCGGTGGCCGAAGGCGGCGCCGTAGCGGCCGTCGGCGCACGGCGGAATGTCGCTGGAGCCGCCGACCGTACGGCGGGCCAGCCGGACCTCGGTCAGCAGCACCCCTACGGTGGCGACGCCGAGCAGGCCGATGCCGCCCCCGCCGAACGCGGCGGCGGTGGCGATCCGCCGGGCCACTCTCGCCCTGGACATCGTCATCGGCATGGGCCGGGCACCTCCCCGTGCAGCGCGTGCGTGCCACGGCCCGGAGGCCGGACGCGCTCTTGAAACGGCAAGAACTCCTACAACAGGGTGTTGCCCGTTCCCGCACGGAACGCAACGCATCCTTCCCCGGCGTGTCCATCAGCTCACGGCGGGTCCGCTCCCCGAGCCGAAAGACACGCCCGGACGGACCCGGGCAATAGGCTGGCGGCACGGGCGCAGGAGAGCGTGCCCCCGACCGCGGAGACCACCGTGCAGTTTTACGATTCGATGATTGAGCTAGTCGGCAACACCCCGCTCGTGCGGCTCAACAACGTGACTCGAGGAATCCAGGCCACCGTCCTGGCGAAGGTCGAGTACTTCAACCCCGGCGGTTCGGTCAAGGACCGGATCGCGGTGCGGATGATCGAGGCCGCCGAGCAGTCGGGTGAGCTGCAGCCGGGCGGCACGATTGTCGAGCCGACGTCCGGGAACACCGGCGTCGGGCTCGCGATCGTGGCCCAGCAAAAGGGTTACAAGTGCATCTTTGTCTGCCCGGACAAGGTGTCCACGGACAAGATCAATGTGTTGCGGGCGTACGGCGCCGAGGTGGTGGTCTGCCCGACCGCCGTGGACCCCGAGCACCCGGACTCGTACTACAACGTCTCGGACCGGCTGGTGCGCGAGACGCCCGGTGCCTGGAAGCCCGACCAGTACAGCAACCCGAACAATCCGCGCTCGCACTACGAGACGACCGGACCCGAGCTGTGGGCGCAGACGAACGGGCGGATCACCCACTTCGTGGCGGGCGTCGGCACCGGCGGCACGATCAGCGGCACCGGCCGTTATCTCAAGGACGCCAGCGACGGTGCGGTCCGGGTCATCGGCGCCGACCCGGAGGGCTCGGTCTACAGCGGCGGCTCCGGGCGCCCGTATCTGATCGAGGGCGTCGGTGAGGACTTCTGGCCGACGGCCTACGACCGTACGGTCGCGGACGAGATCGTCGCGGTCTCGGACAAGGACGCCTTCCAGATGACCCGGCGGCTCGCCAAGGAGGAGGGCCTGCTGGTCGGCGGCTCCTGCGGGATGGCCGTGGTGGCCGCGCTGGAGGTCGCCTCGCGGCTCGGCCCGGACGATGTGGTGGTCGTGCTGCTGCCCGACAGCGGCCGCGGCTATCTCTCCAAGATCTTCAACGATGAGTGGATGGCCGACTACGGCTTCCTGGAGGAGGGCGGCACCGCCGCCCGGGTCGGCGAGGTGCTGGCGCACAAGGAGGGCGCGCTGCCCTCGCTGGTGCACATGCACCCGGAGGAGACCGTCGGCGAGGCGATCGAGGTCCTGCGCGAGTACGGCGTCTCGCAGATGCCGATCGTCAAGCCGGGCGCCGGACACCCCGATGTGATGGCCGCCGAGGTCGTCGGCTCGGTCGTCGAGCGGGAGCTGCTGGACGCGCTGTTCACCCAGCGCGCCTCGCTGAGCGACCCGCTGGAGAAGCACATGTGCCCGCCGCTGCCGCAGGTCGGCTCGGGCGAGCCGGTCGCCGACCTGATGGCGGTCCTGGAGAACGCGGATGCGGCGATCGTCCTCGTCGAGGGCAAGCCGAAGGGCGTGGTGAGCCGGCAGGACCTGCTGGCCTACCTGGCGCGCGAGGCCGGAAAGTAGCGGCGGACCCCGGCGGCCGCCCGTGTGGCGGCCGCCCCTTTGGGATCCGGCACGGCGTCAAGTGGCCGTCAGGAAACGGGCCGTCGCCGCAAGATGTACGTATGTGTCATGTGCTCGCAGCGCGGGCTTAACACTCGTCAGGCACATTGATGTCCATGGCGATACGGAACTCCGGAGCGGCTCCCGGACCTCCATGATCGCCACCCGGATGCGAAGACCGGCCCTGACCCGGATCGCGTCCCTTGCGGGGACCGCCGTCGTCCCGCCCCCGGCTCGGCCGGGGTGCGGCGGTCCCCGCAACACCTCTCTTGCCTTCGCCGTCCTGGCGGAGCGTCAGTCCCACTCCCCGTCCTGCTGGTTCGTACGCGGCCGCAGCAGATTCCGCAGGCCCACGCTGTGGACGGCGTTGACGCCGACGATCCCGGCCCAGCACACCAGCAGACCCGGCAGCCCGGCATTGATCGTGGCGATCGCGGACAGCGGGACGGCCAGCACCAGCGAGAGGGCGGCGACCCCGAACCGCTCCCAGAAGTCCCGGCCGGCGACCTCCCGGCGCGGCGGCCGGTCGCCGCGCGCCACCTGCACCTGCTGCTCGGCGAGTTGCCGCCGCACCCGCCGGTCGACGTTCTTGTCCAGCTTCTCCAAGAAGGACTCCACCAGTTCCGACTCGTACTCCGGCCCCAGCTCCTTGCGGGTCTGAAGGGTCGCGTCGAGTTCTTTCCGCAGATCGGGGTCGTGTGTCGCCATGGTGCCGAGATTACGGCCGGCGGGCGGGCGGCGCGGTAGGGCTAGCCCCCCAATCCGGCGGGGGTCGCTTCGCCGTCGTGCGCCGCGGGTTCCGGGATGCGCGCGGTGTCGCCGCGGGCGGCCAGCCAGTACAGGACGGCCGGTACGGCGAGCCCGATCAGCCAGGAGATGTCGGCGCCGCCCAGCGGCTCCACCAGCGGGCCGGTGTAGAAGTGCGTGGCCAGGAAGGGGAGTTGGGCGAGCACGCCGAGGGCGTAGACCGTCAGCGCCCGGGCGTTCCAGGCGCCGTAGCGGCCGGCGGGGTCGCTGAGCGCCGGGATGTCGTAGCGCTCCTTGGAGATCAGGTAGTAGTCGACGAGGTTGATCGCCGACCAGGGCGTGAAGAAGGTGAGCAGGAAGAGCAGGAAGTCCTTGAAGGACGTCAGGAAGGAGTCCTTGCCCAGGAGGGCGACGGCGGTGCCGGCCACCATGATTCCGGCGATGTAGGCGGCGCGGCCGCGCGGCGAGAGGGTGCGCTGCCCACGGAAGCCGCTGACGCTGGTGACCAGCGACATGAAGCCGCCATAGGTGTTGAGGATGTTGATGGTGAGCTTGCCGAGGGCGATCACGAAGTAGAGGAACGAGGCGATCAGCCCGGCGCCGCCCAGGCCGACGATGTAGCCGACCTCGTGCCCCACGAACGCGGCGGGCGCCGCGGCGGCCGCCAGCGCGCCGAACGTCATCGACCACTGCGAGCCGAGCACCGAGCCGGACAGCGTCCACCAGAACGTGGCGCGCGCCGAGGTGTGCCGCGGGAGGTAGCGCGAGTAGTCGGCGACGTACGGGCCGAACGCCAGCTGCCAGGAGGCCGAGAGCGAGACGGCGAGCAGGAAGACCGGCAGCCCGAAGCGGTGGTCGTGCAGCAGTGCGCCGAGGTCGGCGCGCTGCACGAGCCGGATGCCGAGGTAGACGAAGGCCAGCGCGCAGACCAGCCCGGCGATCTTGCCGAGGGTGTGGATGAGGCGGTAGCCGACGGTCGCGGCGACGGCGGTGACCGCGGCGAAGAGCACGATTCCGGGTGTCTCGCCGAGGTGCGTCAGCTCACCGACCGCCTGGCCGGCCAGCACGCTGCCGCTGGCGAAGAAGCCGATGTACATCACGATCACCAGCGCCAGCGGGACCACCGCCCCGCGGACGCCGAACTGCGCTCTCGAGGTGATCATCTGCGGCAGTCCGAGCCGCGGTCCCTGCGCGGAGTGCAGTGCCATCACCGCACCGCCCAGGAGGTTGCCGAGCAGCAGCCCGATCAGCGACCAGAACGCGTTCGCCCCGAAGACGACGGCCAGCGCGCCGGTGATGACGGCGGTGATCTGGAGATTGGCGCCCAGCCAGAGCGTGAACTGGCTGACCGCGCTGCCGTGCCGTTCGTCGTCGGGGACGACGTCGATCGAGCGTTGTTCCACCACACCTGCCATGAATGCCGCCTCGCGTCCGCCTGTATGGATTCATGCAGGATCAACGGCAATGAATGGAAGGTCAATAGGTGGGAGTTAATTAGAGGTAACGAGCGGCGTCCGGCCCCGAGGTGGGGCCGTTCGTCAGGCCCGGGGAAGGGGGCGCGCGTCGGGCCCCGGGGCGGGGCCGCGCATCAGGCCGCCGGCACCTCGCCCATCGGCCGCAGCTCGTCCGCGTACGAGACCGAGACCCGTCGCATCAGCCCGTCCTCGGTGATGTCGTACTGGCCCAGGCGCCACAGCGGCGGCGAGTAGGCATGGACGGAGACCGCGTCGTCGGTCGCGCCGGTGAGGCGGTGGATGTGGTCGGGGCCGAAGCAGAAGGAGGCGCCCGCGCCGACGGCGGTGGCCAGATGCTCGCCGCCGATCCGGGGGTTGGACTCGGTCAGTACGCCCTGGACGACGCGCACCGCCCCGGAGGAGATGTCGTGGTCGTGCCAGCCGGTGTCGTTCTGCCGGGTCCAGCACAGCAGCCAGACATCGACGAACTCATCGCGGTACAGGGATGCGTAGTGGCGCTCGCTGTCGGAGAACGCGACCTGCTCGCGCCACAGGTCCGGGCGGGACGCGAGCTCGTCGACCAGGGCCTGCAGCTCGTGCTTTTCGAGATTGCGCTCGGGCAGTGTGGTGAACGGCTGCTCGCCGTCGGGGACCTCACGGGCGGCGTCGGCCTGGGAGGTGCGGTACGTCATGGACGGGCTCCTTTCATCGGGCCCAGCAAGCGGGCCGGGTTGGCGGTACGCAGGGCGTGGACGGCGGCATCCGCGCCGAGGTCGGGGATCACGGGTTCGGCATACGGGCGGTCGCTGCCGCTGACGACCACATCGATGCCGACGGCCCGTACGAGCGCGTCCACCGCGCGGGTTCCGTACGAGGACGTCTCGTAGAAGGCGCCTGCGTCCACCCGGCCGCGGTCCCGGCCCCCGCCGCGTGCGACCAGCCGCTCGCCGTGCAGCGGCGCCAGACCGGCCAGCGCCGCGAAGCAGACCCGCAGATCCGGGTGGCGCGGCCGGCCGAAGGCGCGGAAGGCGAACCAGGAGGCGTGCATCTGCTGGAGGTAGGGGACCAGGGCGGGCCACCAGGCGGGCGCGCCGGCGTCGGCGGGAGGGGCCGCGCCCGGGTGGATGAACAGCGGCTTGTCCAGCTCGGCGGTGACATCCAGCAGCGGCGCGCAGCGGGCCCAGCCCGCGGCGTCGAGCAGCGCGGTGGCCGGCAGTTGCAGCCCCACGCAGCCGCGGGTCAGCTCGTGCCGCAGCGCCTCGGTGTCCGGTTCGGGGGCCGAGAGGCAGGCCGAGGCCCAGACGCCGAAGGGGGCGGGCAGGTCCAGCGCGCCGTCGTGGAAGGCGGCGAGCAGTGGTGCGGCCTCCTCGGGCGGCAGATATTCGATGCCGAGCGGGCTGGAGAGCGACACCAGGGCCAGATCGAGGCCGTCGGCGCGGGCGAGCCGGGCGCGGGCGGCGATGTCGTGGTCGGCGGGGCCGACGGCGTACGGAGGTTCGCCGGGCAGATGCAGCGTCCAGCCGTCGAGCCGCGGTGGGGCGGTGCGCGCCCGTAGCAGCGCGACGAACTCGGGCGGCCAGATGTGCTGGTGGACGTCGGTGGGCACGGGCCTCCTCAACCGCTTCACTTAACCGCTTAACTGATGCGTTTAAGTGAAGCGGTTAACAGGCTGTGCTGTCAAGGCCGTAGCGGCTCGGTGGGGGGTGCCACGCCCTCCTTGGGTAGGCTTCCGGACATGGCCAGGCCCAATAAGCGCACCACCCTCCGCGAGGTGGCCGAGGCCACCGGACTCTCCACCGCAGCCGTCTCCTACGCGCTGCGCGGCAAGCATGTCTCCAAGGAGACCGAGGAGCGGGTGCGCAAGGCCGCCGCCGAGCTCGGCTACGAGGCCGATCCGATCGCCCGCGCCCTCGCCAGCGGCCGTACGAGCACGGTCGGTGTACTCGCCGGCGATCTGCAGGACCTCTGGCAGCAGCAGCTGATGGCCGCGATAGGGCGCGAGCTGCTGGCCGGCGACCGCTATGCGCTGATCCTCGACGCGGGCGGCGACCCCGAGCGCGAGCTCGCGCTCGCCAAGCAGCTGCGCGACCAGCGCGTGGACGGTCTGCTGGTCTCGCCCGTCGACCCGTCCGCCGAAGGCTGGTCGAAGATCGCCGACGCCGTGCCGGTGGTCTCCATCGGCGACGCGCTGAGCCGGGCCCGTACGGCCGGCGAGGTGCTCTTCGACAACCGCGCCGGCATCGACGCCGTCCTGGACTACCTCCGCGGCCTGGGCCACCGCCGTGTCACCGTCCTCACCCCCACCGGCCCCTCCACCCCCGACCGGCCCGCCGACGTCTATGTGCGCGAGGCCGCCGACCGCCTCGGTATCGACGTCGAAGTCCTGCCCTGCGCCCAGGAGCTGGGCGAGGCGACCGCGATCGCCCGCCGGGTGCTGACCAACAGCCCGGACGGCCGCCGGCAGACCTCCGCCGGCCTCGCCCCGCCCACCGCCGTCTTCTGCTTCTCCGACTCCATCGCGTACGGCGTCTACGCAGCCGCCGCCGAGGCCTCGCTGACCGTCGGCCGCGACATCTCCGTCGTCGGCTTCGACGACCACCCCGTCTCCCGTGTCCTGACCCCGCCCCTGACCACCGTCGACTGGGGCCTGACCGACATCGCCAAGGAGGCCGCCCGCCTCGCGGTCGCCGCGATCGAGGGCCGCCGGGTCCGCCGCAAACGCATCCTGTGCGCCCCGCGCCTGTCGGAGCGGGGGTCGGCGCTGCGGGTGGCGGAGTAGCGGGCCTCCGGGCGCGGTGACCGGCGAGTCTTCGGGCGCGGTGCCCGGCGGGCCTCCGGGCGCGGTGACCGGCGAGTCTCGGGCGCGACGCCCGCGTTCTCATGCCCGTCGCGCCCGCACCATCAGCCAGTCGCGGTGGGTGGACCAGCGGGTGTGGCCGGTCACGGTGAAGCCCGCGGTGGCGAGCTGGGCGGTGAGCGGGGCCAGGCGGTGCTGGACATACCAGCGACGGAGGTCCGGGGCGTAGGGGACGGGTTCCCAGCCCTCGCCGTCGCCCTCGGCGAGGCTCAGGACGAGCAGTCCGCCCGGTCGTACGACACGGGCGAACTCGCCCAGCGCCGTGGGGACTTCAGGGCGCGGAACATGGAGCAGCGCGGCCACGCACCAGACCGCGTCGAGGGCGGCACGGGCCAGGGGCAGGGCGCGCATATCCGCCTGGACGAGGCCGGGGACGGCGTCGGCGGCGAGCATCTCGCGGGAGAGATCGAAGCCGGTGACCTCGAAGCCCCGGTCGCGCAGCAGGCAGGTGAGGTGGCCGGGGCCGCAGCCGATGTCCGCGATCCGCGCGCCCGAGGGGAGCAGCGCGGCGAGACGGTCGGCCTCGGCCGCTACCTGGGGCGGGGCGGAGCGCCACCGCCGGGCGTACGCGGGGGCGATGGCGTCGTATGTGTCGCGGGTGGCGGCGGTGTGGTCGGTCATGCGCGCACCTTAGGACGGCGTGCCCCGGGTGGGCCCCGGAACGCGAAGTTCCGGCTGTACGTCTCCGGCCGCACGTCCCCGAAGTGGGTCTCCGGCTGCGGGCCTCCCGCCGAGGGAGCAGACTGGTGCGGCGTGCTCCGGTACCGTCGAGGCGCGGTGCCGGTGGTCGGCCGACGGGCGGATGGGCGGGTTCTCGATGAAGCGGTCCTCGATGAGCGAAGCCACGGCGGTGAGCCGGGACACGGCGGCGGAGGCTGCCGAACAGGGCGCGCCCGACGGGGAGTTGGCGGACCGGCTGGAGGCGCACCGTACCGAGCTGACCGGCTACTGCTACCGGATGCTGGGGTCCGCCTTCGAGGCCGAGGACGCCGTGCAGGAGACCATGGTGCGGGCCTGGCGGAGCTATGACCGTTTCGAGGGCCGGGCGTCGCTGCGGTCGTGGCTGTACCGGATCGCCACGAATGTGTGTCTGGACCTGCTCAAGGGCAGCCGGCGCCGGGCCCGGCCGATGGACCTTGCCTCCCCGTCGAGCGTGGACACACCGGTCGGGGCGGGTCTGCCCGAGGCGACCTGGATCGGGCCGGTCCCGGACGAGCGGGTGCTGGCGTCCGCCGGGGACCCGGCGGAGGCGGCCGTCGCCCGGGAGTCGGTCCGGCTCGCGTTCATCTCCGCGCTCCAGCGGCTGGCGCCACGGCAGCGGGCGGTGCTGATCCTGCGGGAGGTGCTCAGCTGGTCGGCGCGCGAGGTCGCCGAGCTGCTGGGCAGCTCGGTCGCCTCGGTCAACAGTGCGCTGCAGCGGGCCCGCGCCACTCTCGCCGCGTCCGGCGACACCGCCGGCGAACCGCCGCGCCCCCTGGACGACGCCCAGCAGGCCCTGCTGGGCCGCTATGTCGACGCCTTCGAACGCTTCGACATGGACGCCCTCACGGCCCTGCTGCACGAGGACTCCACGCTCTCCATGCCGCCGTACGCACTGTGGTTGCGCGGCCGCGAGGACATCCTGAAGTGGCTGCGCGGTCCCGGCCACGGCTGCGAGGGGTCGCATCTGGTGGCCGTCGCCGCCGCGAACGGCCGGCCGGCGTTCGGGCAGTACCGCGCGGACGGCGAGCCCTGGGCGATCCAGGTCATCGACACGGCGGACGGACGGATCACCGCACTCAATTCGTTCCTGGACACCGAGCGGCTGTTCCCGCTGTTCGGTCTGCCGCTCCGGTACGGCGGTCAGCTCGAAGAGGCATAGCGGCCCGGTCAGGGAACAATGGGCGGCGCCTTCCGGGCGCGGTCGACGGGCAGGGCTTCGGTCGGCCCCGTCACCGCGAGGAGGAGCCGGAGCGCCTTCGGGTACGTGGCGCAGCCGGATGCCGTGCCCCAGCCGACGGACGGTGATCCGGCCGCCCGCCCCGCCTCAGCCCAGCTTGTGCTTCTTCAGCCAGGCGTCGGCCACCCGGTCCGGGTCCTGCTTCTCCTTGTCGACAAGGCGGTTGAGCTCGGTGAGCTGGGGCGTGGTGAGGGTGTTGCCGAGCCGGGCGAGCGCCTTGCGGACCTTGGAGTCGGCCTTGCGGGAGGCGATCAGCGGGACGATGTGCTGGGCGGGGATCAGATTCTTGGGGTCGGCGAGCAGCACCCAGCCGTTCTCCACGATGTCGACATCGGTGGTGAAGACATTGGCGATATCGATGTCGCCCTTTTTCAGCGCGCCCTTGACCAGCGGCCCGGACGAGTCCAGCGCCTTGAATTCCTTGAATTCCACGCCGTATTGGTCCTTGAGGCCGACGACCCCGACGACGCGCTTTTTCATTTCGGCGGCGGCGCCGAACACCAGCTTGCCGTTGACCTTGCGCAGATCGGCGAGCGTCTTGAGGCCGAAGCGGTCGGCGGTCTCCTGGGTCACGGCGAAGCTGTCGCGGTCCTCGGCGGCCGCGTACGGGAGGACTTCGAGACCGTCCGGCACCACGGTGGCCAGCGCGTTCTGCATCGCGCCCGCCTCGGTCTCGGTGGCCTTCTTGTCGAGATAGAGCAGCAGGCTGCCCTGGTATTCGGGGAGCAGATCGATATCGCCGGAGCGCAGCGCGGGCACCACGATCTCGCGGGAGCCGAGGTTGGGCTTGACGGTGGTCTTGACCCCGGCGGCGTTCAGCACGCCCGCGTACAGGTAGCCGAGGATCTGGTTCTCGGTGAAGTTGGCGGTGCCGATGGTCAGTCCGCCGCTGCTGTTGCCGCTGTCACCGCCGGCGCCGTCCCCCTTGAGGGAGGTGATGCCGGAGGAACAGGAGGCCAGCAGTGGGGCCGAGGCGCCGGCGAGGAGGGTGGTCAGGACGGTACGACGGTTCATGGGCGGAGCTCCTCGGACGTACGTAGGGGCGGGGGCGGCGGGTGCTCAGCGGGCGGCGGCCGGGCGGCCGCGGAACAGCAGCCGCGTCAGGCCGCCCAGGGCCAGGTCGGCGGCGACGGCGAGCACGGCGACCAGGGCCGCACCGCCCAGGACCTGCACCAGGTCGCGCTGCGCCAGACCGTCGAAGACATAGCGGCCCAGCCCGCCGAAGCTGACGTAGGCGGCGATGGTGGCGGTGGCGACGACCTGCACGGTCGCCAGCCGTACGCCGGTCATGATCAAGGGGAGGGCCAGCGGGAGTTCGACCTGCCACAGGATCTGGCGGCCGCGCAGTCCCACGCCCTTGGCGGCGTCCTTGACCTCGGGGTCGACGGCGGCCATGCCCGCGTACGTATTGGTGATGATCACGGGCACGGCGAGCGCGACCAGGGACACATACACCGGCCAGACGCTCAGTCCGCCGGCGAGGAAGACCAGGGTGACCAGGCCGACGGTGGGCAGCGCCCGGCCGAAGGAGGAGAGGTTGACGGCGAGGAAGGCACCGCGGCCGGTGTGCCCGATGAGCAGACCGATCGGCAGTGCGATCACGGCCGCGGCGAGGGTGGCGAGCACCGAGTACTCCAGGTGCTCCAGGATGCGGGTGGCGATGCCCTCGGGGCCCGACCACTGGGCCGGACTGGTCAGCCAGGAGGCGAGGTTCTTCAGGAGTTCGAGCATCGGTACGTCACGCCCGCTTCCACAGCTTGGAGGTGCGCTGCCGGGAGGTGCCGCGCCGCCAGGGGGTGCACAGCCACTGGACGGTCACCAGCAGCGCGTCGGCGACCAGGGCGAGCAGCAGGGTCAGGATCACGCCGGCGATGACCGGGGTGGGGTAGTTGCGCTGGAAGCCGTCGGTGAAGAGCTGGCCGAGGCCGCCGTATCCGATGTAACTCGCCACGCTGACAAGGGAGATGGACATCACCGTGGCGACCCGTACGCCCGCCATGATCACCGGGAGGGCGAGCGGTAGCTCGACGGTGAGCAGGGTGCGCAGCGGCTTGGTCCCCATCGCCTTCGATGCCTCGCGGGCCTTGACCGGGACCGCGTCCAGGCCCTCGACGGTGTTCCGTACGAGCACGACCAGGGTGTACGCGGTCAGACCGACGATCGCGGTGGTGCGGGTCAGACCGGTGATCGGCAGCAGCAGGACGAAGAAGGCGAGGGAGGGAATGGTGTAGAGGATGTTGGACGCGCCGAGGACGAAGCCGCGCAGCGGCCGTACGCGGTGCGCGAGGACCGCCAGCGGCAGCGCGATCAGCAGGCCGAGGAGGACGGCGGGCACGGCGGTGGCGAGGTGGTCCGCGGTCAGGCGGGTCATCTCGTCGGCATGGTCGGGGAACCAGCCCCATTCGATGGTCATGCGGGGCGCTCCGCGGTGGGGGCGGTCTTGCGGAGCGTGGTGTTCTCGGTGGCGGGCGCGGCAGGGGCGGTTTCCTCGGTGGCCGCCGCCCGTCCCGCCTCCGCGTGGCTGCGGCCGGCCCGCTCGTGGATGGCGTCGCGCGAGGTGAGGCCGGTCAGGATGCCGTCGGCGGTGACCCGGGCGACGGCGGCGGCCGGGGAGGAGACCGCCTCGTTGAGCGCCGAGAGCAGCGAGTCGGTGTCCCGCAGCGCCCGTACGGTCTCCAGACGAGCCTCGCCGGCCGTCCCGCCGCTGGGCAGTGCGTCGGTGTCCAGCCAGCCCAGCGGTTCGCCGCGCGGGGAGGTCACCAGACGCCAGCGCGCCCCGTCGCGGGAGATCTTGCCGACCGGTTCGTCCGCGCGTATCGCCTGGCCGGGCGCGTACGGCACATCCGCGAGGGTGGTGAGCGAGAGCAGCTTCAGCCCGCGCTCGGCGCCCAGGAAGTCGGCGACGAAATCATCGGCGGGGCGGGCCAGCAGCTCGGCGGGCTCGGCGCACTGGACGAGCCGGCCGCCGGTGCGGAAGACCGCGATCCGGTCGCCCAGGCGGACCGCCTCGTCGATGTCGTGGGTGACGAAGACGACGGTTTTGCGCAGTTCTTCCTGGAGCCGCAGCAGCTCGTTCTGGAGCTGGGTGCGTACGACAGGGTCGACCGCGCCGAAGGGCTCGTCCATCAACAGGACGGGCGGGTCGGCGGCGAGTGCGCGGGCGACGCCGACGCGCTGCTGCTGGCCGCCGGAGAGCTGGTGCGGATAGCGCTTGCCGGCGTCGGCCGGCAGACCGACCAGCTCCAGCAGCTCGGCGGCCCGGGCGCGCGCCTTGCGCCTGCCCCAGCCCAGCAGCAGCGGGACCGTCGCGATGTTGTCCAGGATCGTACGGTGAGGGAAAAGGCCGGACTGCTGGATGACGTAGCCGATGCCGCGGCGCAGCTCGGCGGCGTCCGCCTCCAGGATGTCGCGGCCGCCGACGCTGATGGTGCCGGAGGTCGGCTCGACCATGCGGTTCACCATCCGCAGGGTGGTCGTCTTACCGCATCCGGATGATCCGACGAGGACGGTGACGCCGCCCTCGGGGAGATCCAGGGACAGATCGTCCACGGCGGTTGTGCCATTCGGGTATCGCTTGCTGACTGCGTCGAACTTGATCATCCGCTGCCCCTTGCCCGGCCTGCATAGTGTCATGCAGAGTCTTAGGCACGTGAATAGAAGTCAATAGGCGCGGGTAAATCGCCTGTTACATCGCCCGTTAATTGCCTGTTACTTCGACTCACCGTACGGAACGAGGTGTCGGACTTCCGTCCACAAAGAGCGTTATAAGAGGGAGTTGAGCCCCTTGGTTTCCCACATGCTGGACAGCGGTCGACGGGCCGGCCGGCGCATCACACTCGACGGCACCGGGCTGCGCACCGCCGATATCGCCGCCCTCGCGGAGCGCACCGCGCACCCCGCGGCGCCCGACCCCAAGGCCCTCGCCCGCGCCGAGGAATCCTGGGACACCGCCCGCCGCCTCGCCGCCACCGGCCGGGTCTACGGGCGCAGCACCGGCGTCGGGGCCAACCGTACGGAGGACGTCGGGGCCTCCGACGCCGAACACGGACTACGGCTGCTGCGCAGCCACGCCGGCGCGATCGGCGACCCACTGCCCGGACGCGAGGTCCGCGCCATGCTCGTGGTGCGCGCCAACCAGCTGCTGGCGGGCGGCGCCGGCCTCAACCCCGCGGTCATCACCTCCCTGCTGGCCGCCCTGGACTCCGGCGCGCACCCCGTCGTCAACGAACACGGCGCGGTCGGCACCGGCGACCTCGCCGCGCTCGCCCAGACCGGCCTCGCGCTGGCCGGCGAACACCCCTGGCACTGCAGCCGGGGCGGCCGGGCCCCCGCGCCCATCGCCCTCGACAACAACGACGCCCTCGCCCTGATCAGCAGCAACGCCCTCACCTTGGGCCAGTCCGCGCTCGCCCTCGACGAACTGCGCCGGCTGCTGGCCGCCTCGCTCCCCATCGCCGCGCTCTCCCTCCTCGCCGTCGGCGGCTCGTACGAACCCTTCGCCGAGCCGGTCATGCTCGCCCGCCCGCACCCCGGCTCCGCGGCCGCCGCCGAGCGCATCCGCACGCTCTCCGGCATCCCGCCCCGCCCCACCCCGCCCCTCGGCCGCATCCAGGACCCTTACGGCTTCCGCTGCATCCCCCAGATCCACGGCCCGGCGCTGGACGCCGCCGACACCCTCGACGCCGTACTCACCGTCGAGGTGAACGCCGCTGCCGAAAACCCGCTGATCAGCATCGAGGACCAGGCCGCCTACCACCACGGCAACTTCTACGCCGCACACGCCGCGCTGGCCCTGGACGCCTTCCGGCTGGCCGTGCTGCAGACCGCCCGGCTGTCCACCGCCCGCCTCGCCGCGCTCTCCGAGCCCGACTTCACCCGCCTGCGCCCGTTCCTGGGCGATGCCGCGCCGGCCAGCTCCGGCGTGATGATCCTGGAGTACGCGGCCGGCGCGGCGCTCGGCGAGATGCGCGCGGTCTCCCACCCCGCCTCGCTCGGCCACGCCGTCCTCTCCCGCGGCGTCGAGGAACAGGCCAGCTTCGCCTCGCTGGGCGCCCGCCAGACCCTGCGCGCCTGCACGTATTACCGCCAGGTCCTCGCCTGTGAACTGGTCGCCGCGGTAAGGGCGTTGCGCATGCGCTCCCTGGAGCCCGAGCCCGGCCTCCCGCTCGCCGCCGCCTTCGCGCTGGCCGCCGAGGCCCTCGACCCGCGGATGGAGGACCGCCCGCTGACGGACGACGTCGCGGTGGCGACGGGGCTGCTGGACGAGCTGGCGGGGCTGTGAGAGGCACCGGGGAGCATGCGTCGCGGCGCTCGCGGGCCGGGACGATCCGGGATGATCCCGTACGGCCGGAACCGTACGCGTAGCCCGGACCGGCGCGGGCCAGGAATTCCGTACAGTCGGTCGACACAGGACAAGGCCCCGCACGAACGGGCCGGGAAGAAGAGGCGATGAGCGGGGACGGGGACAACGGCGGTGGCATCGGCGGCGCGGCCGACGACGAGTCGAGGGGTGACGCGTTGCGGGATCGCGCGTCGCGGGATGGCGAGTCGAGGGGTGGAGGGTCGAGGGCTGACGAGCCGAGGGGTGACGAGTCGAAGGGCGGGGCCGACCGGGCACCGGCCGCGGAGGCGGTGACCGTCACGGAGGCGGTGACCGTCACGGAGGCGGTGACCGTCACGGAGGCGGGCACAGGCACCGAAGCGGCCACCGGTACCGCCGCCCGCCTGCAAAAGCTCTTCGAGGGCCACCGGCTGACACCCACCCAACGCCGGATCGCGCACTGCATGGTCCGCCGGGCCGCCGATGCGCCCTTCCTCTCCAGCGTCGAACTGGCCGAACTGGCCGGCGTCAGCCAGCCGTCCGTCACCCGCTTCGCCGTCGCGCTCGGCTTCGACGGCTACCCGGCGCTCCGCCGCCATCTGCGCGAGGTCGCACCCGCCGAGAAGCCCGGTGACACCGGCTCGTACAACGAGTACCAGCAGGCCGTCCAGGCGGAGATCGACAACCTCCGCCATCTCGCCGCCGCCCTCGCCGACCCGTCCCCGGTGATCGAGGCCGGCCGCCTCTTCGCGGCCTCCCGCCCGCTCCCCGTCCTCGGTCTGCGCGCCGCCACCGCCCAGGCCGCCGGTTTCACCTACTTCGCCCGCAAGGTCCACCCCGACGTCCGCCTCCTGGACGAGGGCGGCACCATGCTCGCCGACCGCGTCGACGCCGCCGTACGGGCCGGGGCGAGCGCCCTGCTCTGCTTCGCGCTGCCCCGCCATCCCCGCGAGGTCGTCGACGCCCTCGAATACGCCCGCACGGCCGGCCTGACCGTCGTCACCGTCGCCGACAGCGTCTTCGCCCCTGTCGCCCACCACACCGACCTCCTCCTCCCGGCCGCGGTCGGCACCGGCCTGGCCTTCGACACAGCCTGCGCCCCCATGCTCCTGGGCCGCGTCCTCCTGGAGGCGATGTGCGACGCCCTCCCCGACGCCCAGGCCCGCCTGGAGGAGTTCGACGCGAAGGCGGCGGCGCGGGGGCTGTTCGTGGAGTGACGGGCGTGTTCGTGGAGTGAGGGACGTGTTCGTGGAGTGAGGGGGCGGCGGGGGCACCCGTTCGGGTGGCGGCCGTCTCAGAAAATCCTCATCCGGGCTGGCTACGCTCCGGCGCCGATAGAGGTGTGACGTCCGGCCGCCGCGCACGGGGGTGTGATGTGGCGGTCCTGACGGTCTCGGCGGTAGGAGGTCTGTCGTGGGGCGCGGGGCGTATGCGTTGGCGCGGGTGGCGGTGGTGGTGCGGGCACCGGCCGGCTGGCTGTGGTGGCCGGGGCTGCTGGCCGCGGGTATCGGGGCGCTGGTACCGGGGCTGACCGGGCGGACGATCGGGCTGCTGGCGGGGGCGGCGCTGTTCGTGATCGCGGCGTTCGTGGTGTTCGCGGTACGGCGCGGGCGGTATACGGCGCTGGCACGCGGGGCGTCGCGGGCCCGGAAGGCCGTCATCCTTCAGGACCGGTCGGTCACCATCCGGATCTGGCGGCGGGCGCACCGCTGGTGGCTGCTGCTCGCCTTCCTGGCGGCGGTCGGCTCCTCGTTCGCGCTGCCGGCGGCCGGCGGTCTGCTGATGGCCGGGGCGGCGCTCGGGCTCTGGGGCAAGGCGTGGTGGCTGGGCCGCTGGGAGCGGGAGCACGACGCGCTGCTGTGGGTGCGCACGGAGTCCGCCGGGCGGGGCGGCGCCGCGGGCAAGGAGCTCCATGGGTACGAGTTGACCGGAATGGCCGCAGGCGACGCGCGGCCCGGGGGAGCGCGCGCCGGGGCGTCGCGGTCCGGGGCGTCGCGCTCCAGGGCGGTACGGTCCGGGGCGTCGCGCTCCAGGGCGGTACGGTCCGGGGCGTCGCGCTCCAGGGCGGTACGGTCCGCGGCGCCACGGACCGGCCGCTGAGGGCTCAGGGAGGGGCGTGTCCTACGGACTCCCCAGATCGCGCAGTGCCTCCGTATGCGCCCCGCCGCTCTCCGCGGTGAGTTCCTCCACGGTCTGCGGGGTGCGGACGGTCGCGAAGCGGACGGTGCCGTCGTCGGCGGCCGCATAGCCGTAAATCCCCGGGCGGGGGAGGGAGTTGTAGGCGAAGTGGGTGGAGAAGTAGTACGCGCCGGTGTCCAGGAGGGCGGCGTGATCGCCGGACTCCAGGAGGGGTAGCGGGCGGTTCTCGGCGACCAGGTCGCCGGCGAAGCAGCACGGCCCGGCGATGTCCTGGGCGACCGGCTCGCCCGTCTTGGGGCGGCCTTCGGCGTCGTACGCCGCGACCCGGATCGGCCAGGCCTCAGGGACGAAGACCGTACGGGTGGCGACCTGGGCGCCGGCATGGGTGACCGCGATGGGGCGGCCGCCCGCCGATTTCGCGTACTCGACACGGGCGAGGACCGTGCCGTGCTTGGCCAGCAGCGAGCGGCCGAATTCGGTCACGAGCCCATAGCGTCCGGAGAGCAGACCGGGGACCGCCGAGCGGAGCAGCGCGGCGTACTCGCGGTAGGTCGGGGTGGTGGCGTCCGAGGAGAAGTTGACCGGCAGGCCGCCGCCGATGTCGAGGGTGTCGACCTGGCGCCGGCCGGCCTGCTCATTGATCTCCTCGGCGAGATCGAACAGGCTCCGTACGCCCGCGGCCATCAGCTCCAGCGGCATGCCCTGGGACCCGACATGGGCGTGCAGCCGGGTCAGCCACGGGCGGGCGAGGAAGGCGCGTACGACCCATTCGCGGGCGCCCCCGTCCCGCAGCGCGACACCGAACTTGGAGGTGTCGGTGGCGGTGCTCATCGCCCCGATGCTGCCGCCGCCGATCTGCGGATTGACCCGCAGACCGAGGGGTGCGGTGCTCGGCGCGGAGGACATCAGCCCGTCGATACGGGCCAGTTCCTCGGGGTTGTCGGCGTTGACGGCGATCCCGAGGGCCAGCGCCTCGCGCAGTTCGGCGAGGGTTTTGGCGGGCGAGTCCAGGACCGTGCGCGCGATCGGCACCCCGGCGGCGCGGGCCAGTGCCAGCTCACCGGGGCTGGCCACCTCGCAGCCGAGCCCCTCCTGCGCAAGCAGCCGCAGGACGGGCACGAGCGAGGCGGCCTTCACCGCGAAGGCGTGCAGAACCGGGGTTCCGGGCGCCGTGAACTCCTCGAAGGCGGCCCGGAGTTCGCCCGCAGCCCGCCGAATCCCGGCAACATCGAGCAGCCCCACAACGGGCTCCCCGGCCCCCACCAGCCCCCGCGCAACGGCTGCCTGTACGGCACGGTCTCGATCCGTGAAGGTCATGAGCCAACTCCATCATTGAGCGGGGGTGCGGCGCCATGGGATACCGGCTGGCCATGGGAGGGCGGTTGGCCAGGGGACGCGGAGGGGGCGGGTGGGGCTGGCGGGTGCCTGGTGTGCGTCGGGCTACGCCGTGCGGGCGCCGCCGAGCCCCGCCTTGCGGTGGCGTTCGGTGAGGCGGGAGCCGGACTCGCGGCGGGCGGCGCGGCGCAGGAGGGGGATGGCGAGGAGGAAGCCGAGGGCGGCCCAGGCGGTGAGTATCAGGGCGACCGTCGGCAGCTCCCAGGAGCCGGCCGGTTCCGCGGCGCGTGCGGCGTCCGGCAGCAGGGCCGAGCGCAGACCCTGCGCCATCCACTTGAGCGGGAAGACGGAGGCGATCTTCTGGACCACCAGCGGCAGCTGGGTGAGCGGGAACATCGCACCGGAGGTGATCAGCAGCCCCATCGCGGGCAGCATGATCAACGCAAGCGCCTCGCGGGGGTTCGGCAGCACGGCCCCGATGGCCGCCCCCAGCGGTACGACGGCGAGCAGACCGAGCGCGCTGACCCACAGCAGCGTCAGCCAGCCGCCGGGCCCGTGCGGCAGCGGCCCGTCCACCAGCAGTGCGGCGGCTCCCAGCAGGACGACCAGGGTGCCCAGCGCCATGGCGACCACCATCAGCGACTTGGCGACGAGATAGGCCGGTATGCCGCCGGGTGTGGCGCGCAGCCGCAGCAGAGCGCCCTCCTCCCGTTCGGTCACCAGAATCTGCGGGAGGTTGACCAGCCCGATCTGGAACAGCAGATAGGCGGCGAAGCCGGCGAGCGTCAGATGGGCCATCGGGACGTGCGTGCCGGGCACTTTGTCGCTGATGTAGCCGGCGAGCAGCAGCGCGACGACGACATTGACCAGATGGCCGCTCATCTCCTTGGGGTTGCGGACGAGGTGGCGCAGCTCGATGCCGCCGCGCAGGAATCCGGCGCGCCAGTAGCGGCGGTGTGGGCGCGGGCCGGTCTGCCCCGTGGCCCCGTCGGTGGTCTGCCCCGTGGCCCGGTCGGTGGTCTGCCCTGTGGTCCCGTCGGTCGTGCCGATCCCCTCGGCCATGTCCCCCGTGATGCCCCGCCTCATGTCCCGCCTCATGTCCTCCCCCATGTCCCCGTGCATGTCCCCCGCCACGTTCTTGGTCGTGTCCGTCACCGCGGTCACCTGCGTCCCCCTCATGCGGCTCGCTTCTCCCCGTCCGAGGCCCCGGACTCGTTCTCACGCCTGGACCCGGCCCCGGCGGTCTCCCCGATCCCGGCGCCTGTGGAGTCCCCGGTTCCGGCCCCGGCCGGGTCCTCCCGATGCACCATGTGCAGATAGGTGTCCTCCAGCGTCGGGCGGCGGACCTCCAGGTCGGCGATCGGTCCGCCCGTGTCCCGGTGGAGTTCCCAGACCAGCCGGGACGGGTCCTCGGTGCGCTCGCGGCGGGCCGAGCCGTCGGCCGTCGTCCAGCGGACCTCGGCCTGTGCGGCGGCCCGCCGGGCCAGTTCCGACGGAGTGCCGCAGGCCCGGATCCGGCCGTTGACCAGCATCGCTATTCGGTCGGCCAGCCGCTCGGCCTCCGCCAGGTCGTGGGTGGTGAGCAGGATCGTGACGCCCTCGTCGCGGGCGAGCCGTTCGACCAGATCGTGGAAGCCGCGACGGGCCTCGGGGTCGAAGCCGGTGGTCGGCTCGTCCAGGAAGAGGAGCTCAGGGCGGCCGACGATGGCGAGCGCCACGTCCAGCCGGCGGCGCTGGCCGCCGGAGAGCCGGTCGACCTGCTGGTCGGCCTGTTCCGTGAGGCCGACCAGGGCCAGGAGTTCGGCGGGGTCGCGCGGTGCCGGGTAGTACGTGGCGAAGTGCTTGAGCAGCTCGGCGACCCGCCAGCGGCGGTGGTCGCGCCAGGACTGCAGGACCAGGCCGATCCGGCCGCGCCAGGCGTCGCCGCCGCGCGCCGGGTCCGTACCCAGGACGCTGACCTCCCCGGCGGAACGCCGGCGGAAGCCCTCCAGGATCTCGACGGTGGTGGTCTTTCCGGCGCCGTTGGGGCCGAGCAGCGCGAAGATCTCGCCGCGGTGGATCTCCAGGTCGACGCCGTGCAGCACATCGGTGCTGCCGTACGACATCCTCAAGTCGCTCACCCGGATGACGGGTTGGGCGGATTCCGTGGCTGCGCCGGGCGTCGTGGCCGCGGCGGGCGTGGCCGGGGCCACAGGGCTGTGCTCGGGTATGGTCATCGGCCTGCCTCCGCGTGGTGCTGGTGTCGTTCCCCGGTCGCCGCCTTTGCGGCGGGCTCCGTTGACGAGGTGGGTACGGCCGTCGGCCCCGCGCCCTCGACGATCGCGCGGAGTGCGGCCACATGGCCTTCGAAGGCGGTGCGGCCGCGGCTCGTCAGCCGAACCTTGGTGCGCCGCTTGCGGCCGCCGCCCTCCTTGCGTATCTCCAGATATCCGGCCTCTTCCAGCGTGTGCAGCTGCTTGGAGAGCGCGGAGTCGCTGAGCGAGAGGCTGTCGCGGATGAAGGAGAAGTCGGCCCATTCCGTGGCGGCGAGCAGGGCCACCACCGACAGCCGGGTGGACGGGTGGATCAGCTCGTCGAAGCCGCTCGGAGTGCTCATTGCCCCACCCCCTTCTGCGCGGCTCTGATACCGCGGTCGCGCAGTGAGCCGACCGCCCAGCGGTTCACCGGGCCGGTGAAGAGGACGAACGCGCCCGCCGAGACGGTGGCCTGGATCAGGCTGCCGTACGGCAGCGTCAGCGACTCGACCAGACGGCCCGAGGCCAGGACCGTCACGCCGGTCACCACCATGCCCGCGACGAAGGCGGCGACGGATCGCCAGTCGTGGCGCGAGCGGTGCAGCCGCATGCGGGTCCTGCGGTTGTAGATCACGGCCAGTGAGCCGAGCACCGTGACGTAGGCGGTGAGCGCCAGCCAGAACGCCCACTGCGGCAGATCCAGGCCCGAGACGGCGAGGAACACCCACATGATTCCGGCCGTGGTGTACGTCGCCCCGGCTCCGCCGTGCGCGCAGCGCTCGATCTCGTCGTACACCCGCTCCTGTGGCACTCGGATGCGCTGCAGATCTTGCCAGGCCCGTTCGGCATCCACCGATGTACTCATGGTCATCGCCTCCCCAAGGCGGTTCAAGCTGTTCCCCGTTGACTTGCTCACTAGGAAAGTTAACGCAGACTTTCCTGCTCGGCAAGTCGAAAATCCGGACCCGGATGGCCGGTTCCCGCGCCTCGCGGGCAGTACCTCCTCGCGCCCTGTTGACTAGCGCTATTCAGTGGCTCCAGTATGTGAATAGCTCAATCCATTCGACGTCAGGGAGGCACGGCCCATGTCGGGACCGCGACCCGTGCGGGCACCGCGCGGTACGGAGCTGAGTGCTCGGGGATGGCAGCAGGAAGCCGCGCTGCGCATGCTGCAGAACAACCTCGATCCGGAGGTGGCCGAACATCCGGACCAGCTCGTCGTCTACGGCGGCACGGGCAAGGCCGCCCGTGACTGGCGCTCCTTCGATGCGATGGTGCGCACGCTGACCACGCTCAAGCAGGACGAGACGATGCTCGTCCAGTCCGGCAAGCCGGTCGGCGTGATGCAGACGCACGAGTGGGCGCCGCGGGTGCTCATCGCCAACTCCAACCTCGTCGGCGACTGGGCCAACTGGGAGGAGTTCCGCCGCCTGGAGGCCCTCGGCCTGACCATGTACGGGCAGATGACGGCCGGTTCGTGGATCTACATCGGGACGCAGGGAATCCTGCAGGGAACGTACGAGACGTTCGCGGCCGTCGCGGCCAAGAAGTTCAACGGCACGCTGGCCGGGACGATCACGCTCACCGCCGGCCTCGGCGGCATGGGCGGCGCCCAGCCGCTCGCCGTCACCATGAACGACGGCGTCGCCATCTGCATCGACTGCGACCCGCGGGCCATCGAGCGGCGCATCGAGCACCGCTACCTGGACGTGAGGGCGGACAGCCTCCAGCACGCCCTCCAGCTCGCCGTCGAGGCCCGTGACCAGCGCAAGCCGCTCTCCATCGGCCTGCTCGGCAACGCCGCGGAGCTGCTGCCGCAGATGCTCGCCGAGGGCGCCCCGATCGACATCGTCACCGACCAGACCAGCGCCCACGACCCGCTGGCCTACCTGCCCGTCGGTATCGACTTCGCCGACATGGCCGCCTACGCGGCGGAGAAGCCCGCCGACTTCACCCAGCGGGCGCGCGAGTCGATGGCCAGGCACGTCGAGGCCATGGTCGGCTTCATGGACGCCGGCGCCGAGGTCTTCGACTACGGCAACTCGATCCGCGGCGAGGCCCAACTCGCCGGGTACGAGCGGGCCTTCGCCTTCCCCGGCTTCGTCCCCGCCTACATCCGGCCGCTGTTCGCCGAGGGCAAGGGGCCGTTCCGCTGGGCCGCGCTGTCCGGCGACGCCCGCGACATCGCCGCGACCGACAAGGCGATCCTGGACCTCTTCCCGGAGAACGAGTCGCTGGCCCGCTGGATCAAGTTGGCCGGTGAACGCGTCCACTTCCAGGGCCTGCCCGCCCGCATCTGCTGGCTCGGCTACGGCGAGCGCGACAAGGCCGGCGAGCGCTTCAACGAGATGGTCGCCGACGGCACCCTGGCCGCACCGCTGGCCATCGGCCGTGACCACCTCGACTGCGGCTCCGTCGCCTCGCCCTACCGCGAGACCGAGGCCATGAAGGACGGCTCGGACGCGATCGCCGACTGGCCGCTGCTCAACGCCATGGTCAATGTCGCCTCCGGTGCCTCCTGGGTCTCGCTGCACCACGGCGGCGGTGTCGGCATGGGCCGCTCCATCCACGCCGGCCAGGTCACCGTCGCCGACGGCACGCCGCTCGCCGGCGAGAAGATCCGCCGGGTGCTCACCAACGACCCCGGTATGGGCGTCATCCGGCATGTCGACGCGGGCTACGAGCGCGCCGACGAGGTGGCCGCCGAGCGCGGTGTCCGCATCCCGATGCGCGAGGGCGAAGGCGAGGGCGCGTGACCGCCTCGTTCCACGAGATGTGGCAGGAGTTGCGGCCCATCGGCCGCAACTCCTCCTCCGGGGGCTATCGCCGCTACGCCTGGACCGGCGCCGACGCCGACTGCCGTGCGTGGTTCAAGGCGCAGGCAGAGGCCCGCGGGCTCGCCTACGAACTGGACCGCAACGGCAACCAGTGGGCCTGGCTCGGCGCCACCGGCTACCAGGACGTGGCCCCCGGCGACGCCGTCGTCACCGGCTCACACCTGGACTCCGTACCGGACGGCGGTGCCTTCGACGGCCCGCTGGGCGTCGTCTCCTCCTTCGCCGCGCTGGACGAACTTCGCGGGCGGGGAACGGCGCTCGACAAGCCGCTGGCGATCGTCAACTTCGGCGACGAGGAAGGCGCCCGCTTCGGCCTGGCCTGCGTCGGCTCCCGGCTCGCCGCCGGGGCGCTGACCACCGAGGCCGCCCACCAGCTGCGCGACGGCGACGGCACCACCCTGCCGCAGGCCATGGAGCGCGCCGGATACGACCCCGAGGCCATCGGCCCGGACCCCGAACGGCTCGCCAGGATCGGCGCGTTCGTCGAACTCCACGTCGAGCAGGGCCGCGCCCTCGACCTGTCCGGTGACCCGGTCGGCATCGCCTCCGCCATCTGGCCGCACGGCCGCTGGCGGTTCGACTTCCACGGCGAGGCCAACCACGCCGGCACCACCCGCCTGGAGGACCGCCGCGACCCGATGCTCAGCTACGCCGCGACCGTGCTCGCCGCCCGCGAGCAGGCCCGGCTGGCCGGCGCCCTGGCCACCTTCGGGAAGATCAGCGTGGAGCCGAACGGCGTCAACGCCATCCCCTCGCTGGTCCGCGGCTGGCTGGACTCCCGCGCACCCGACCAGGACACCCTGGACACCGTGATCCAGGGGATCGAACGGGCGGCCGCCGAGCGCGCGGCCCGCGACGGAGTGGACCTGACCGTGGTCCGCGAATCCTTCACCCCCGTCGTGGAGTTCCAGCACGCCCTGCGGGACGAGCTGAGCGCGATCCTCGCCAAGACGGGGGAGCGGACGGTGCCCGTCCTCGGCACCGGCGCGGGACACGACGCCGGTATTTTGTCCGGAACCGTCCCCACCGCCATGCTGTTCGTCCGCAACCCCACCGGTATCTCGCACTCACCCGCCGAAGCGGCGAACGAGGACGACTGCACCGCCGGGGTCACCGCACTCGCCGACGTACTGGAGGGGCTGGCGTGCCACTGACGCCGCAGGCAACACCGACGACGTACTGGCTCGAACACGCCTGGCTCGACACGCACGTCGAGCCGGGCGTCGCGCTGGACGTCGAGGGCGGGCGGATCGCAGCCGTCCACACCGGGGCCGACACCCCGCCGCCCGGCGCCGTCGTGCTGCGAGGCCTGACCCTGCCCGGCCTCGCCAACGCCCACTCGCACGCCTTCCACCGCGCACTGCGCGGCACCGTCCAGGTCGGCTCCGGGACCTTCTGGACCTGGCGCGAGTTCATGTACCAGGTCGCCGGCCGGCTCACCCCCGACACCTACTACGCCCTCGCCCGCGCCGTCTATGCCGAGATGGCCCTGGCCGGCATCACCTGCGTCGGTGAATTCCACTACCTCCACCACGCGCCCGGCGGCACCCGCTACGACGACCCCAACGCGATGGGCGAGGCGCTGATCGCGGCCGCCGCCGACGCCGGTATCCGGATCACCCTGCTCGACACCGCCTACCTCTCCGCCGGTTTCGGCGCCCGGCCCAACCAGCTCCAGCTGCGCTTCTCCGACGGCACCGCCGACGCCTGGGCACAGCGCGCCGACGCGCTCGAGGGGGGCCGCGAGCACGCCCGCATCGGCGCCGCGATCCACTCCGTACGCGCCGTCCCCGCCGGGCAGCTGAGCATCGTCGCGGACTGGGCCCGCGAGCGGCAGGCACCGCTCCACGTCCACCTCTCCGAGCAGACCGCCGAGAACGACGCCTGCCGCGACGCCCACGGCCGCACCCCCACCCAGCTGCTGGCCGACCACGGCGTGCTGGGCCCCCGCACCACCGCCGTACACGCCACCCACCTCACCGGCGACGACATCGGGCTGCTCGGCAACTCCCGCACCGGCGTATGCATGTGCCCGACCACCGAACGCGACCTCGCCGACGGCATCGGCCCGGCCGTCCAGCTCCAGGCGCACGGCTCCCCGCTGTCCCTCGGCAGCGACAGCCACGCGGTCATCGATCTGCTCGAAGAGGCCCGCGCCATGGAGCTCGACGAGCGGCTGCGCACCCGCACCCGCGGGCACTGGACGGCCAACGCCCTGCTGCGCGCGGCGACCGCCGACGGTCACGCCGCCCTGGGCTGGGACGAGGCGGGCACCCTCGCCACCGGCGCGCTCGCCGACCTCACCACGATCGCACTGGACTCCGTACGCACCGCCGGACCACTGCCCCGGCTGGCCGCCGAGACAGCCGTATTCGCCGCCTCCGCGGCGGATGTGCGACACACCATCGTCGGCGGCCGGCAGATCGTCCGCGACGGTGTGCACACTCTTCTCCCCGACGTACCCACCGCCCTCGCAGAATCCATCGCCGCCGTACGCGGCTGAAGGAGAACACCCCCGCGATGACGACGACCTCCGCGCCCACCACCGCCATCACCCACATCGCCCAGCTCGTCACCAACGACCCCTCCCTCGGCGAAGGCCCCCTCGGTCTGATCCAGGACGCGGCGGTCGTCATCGACGGCGACCGCATCGCCTGGGTCGGTGCATCCAGCAAAGCACCCGCCACTGACAACGCCGTCGACGCCGGCGGCCGGGCCGCCATCCCCGGCTTCGTCGACTCCCACTCCCACCTGGTCTTCGCCGGCGACCGCACGGCGGAGTTCAACGCCCGGATGTCCGGCCGCCCTTACTCCGCCGGCGGCATCCGCACCACCGTCGCCGCCACCCGCGCCGCCACCGACGACGCCCTGCACGCCAACGTCGCCCGCTACATGGCCGAGGCGCTCCGCCAGGGCACCACGACTCAGGAGACCAAGTCCGGCTACGGCCTCACCGTCGAGGACGAGGCCCGTGCGCTGCGCATCGCCGCCGCGCACACCGACGAGGTCACCTTCCTCGGCGCGCACATCGTCCCGCCCGACTACGCCGACGACCCGGCCGGCTATGTCGACCTGGTCACCGGCCCGATGCTGGACGCCTGCGCCCCGCACGCCCGCTGGGTCGACGTCTTCTGCGAGAAGGGCGCCTTCGACGGCGACCAGGCCCGCGCCATCCTGACGGCGGGCCAGGCCAAGGGCCTGCAGGCACGGGTGCACGCCAACCAGCTCGGCCACGGCCCCGGCGTCCAGCTCGCCGTCGAGCTCGGCGCCGCCTCGGCCGACCACTGCACCCACCTCAGCGCCGCCGACATCGACGCCCTCGCCCAGTCCGACACTGTCGCCACGCTCCTGCCCGGCGCCGAGTTCTCCACCCGCGCGAAGTGGCCCGACGCCCGCCCGCTGCTCGACGCCGGCGCCACCGTCGCGCTGTCCACCGACTGCAACCCGGGCTCGTCCTTCACCAGTTCCATGCCGTTCTGCATCGCGCTGGCCGTCCGCGACATGGGGATGACACCCGACGAGGCCGTGTGGTCGGCCACCGAGGGCGGCGCCCGCGCCCTGCGCCGCACGGACGTCGGCCGGATCACCCCCGGCGCCCGCGCCGACCTCGCCCTCCTGGACGCGCCCTCGCACGTCCACCTCGCCTACCGGCCCGGCGTCCCGCTCGTATCGGCCGTGTGGCACAAGGGAGTTCTCGTCCGAGAGCCCTGACTGCCGCAGGCCCGGCCCGCGATTGTCGGACCCCGTCGGTGGGCGGTGTCCACATCGTCATGGACGACCATGACCTCGTCCAACTCTCCCCGGATCTCGACCACTTCACCCGCGTCCTGGAGGGCGTACCGCCACGTGGAGGCCTGCTGGCACCCCTACCCTGACGAGGGTGGGCCGAGCGCCTTTCTCGGCGAGAGGGACGCCCTCGCGCCGGGCACGGTGGACTCCGACGGCCCCGGCGGGGTGATGTGGAGTTACCGGGACTCTTGCGGAAGGCCCCGGCGTTCATGACGGGGATGAATGCATTCCAGGACTGTTCTGACCTGCACGTTAGAGCGGGCGTTTTTGCTGCTCGATGTACTGGCGGACGATCGCCAACGGTGCTCCGCCGCAGGATGCCGAGAAGTGCGAGGGCGACCACAGGTGCCCGTGCATGGTGGCGCGGTTGATGTGGCCGGTGAACTCTCCCCCAGCCTTCGGCCGGGAGGTACCCCCAGGCGCATCCGTCGGGCGGAGGCGCCCTTGAGGCTGTTGACCAGCTTGGAGACGGCGACCTTGGGCGGGTAGTTGATCAGGAGGTGGACGTGATCGCGTTCGCCGTTGAACTCCTTCAGCTCCGCCTCGAAGTCCTCGCACACCTTGCGCATGCTCTCTTCACAGCGCGTCAGCATCTCGTCGTTGAAGACTCCACGCCGGTACTTCGTCACGAAGACCAAGTGCACATGCATCGCCGAAATGACGTGCCTGCCACGCCTGTAGTCGTTCTGCCTGTCCATGAGACCAATCGCAGTAGGGTCTTGGTTATGCAGCTCCGCTACAACTACCGGGCCTACCCGGATGCCACCCAGCGCAGTGCGCTGGCCCAGGCGTTCGGGTGCGCCCGCGTGGTGTGGAACGACTGCCTGCGCGACCGCAAGGAAGCGCACGCGGCGGGGCTGCCGTATGTGAAGTCGGCCCAGTTGTCCCGGCTTCGCATCACCCAGGCCAAGCGCACCGAGGAACGCGCCTGGCTCGCCGGCGTGTCAGCGGTCGTTCTGCAACAGTCCCTTCGGGACCTCGATGCCGCCTACCAGAACTTCTTCGACAGCCTCAGGGGCAAGCGGCAGGGCCGGAAGGTCGGGCCGCCCCGGTACAAGTCGAAGAAAGACACCCGGCAGTCGATCCGCCTCAACACCAACGCCTTCTCCCTGAAGGAGAACGGCACGGTGTACGTGGCCAAGGTAGGCAATCTCAAGGTCAAGTGGTCCCGCCGGCTTCCGGTCGCGCCCACGTCCCTGACCGTCACCAAGGACAGCTGTGGCCGGTACTTCCTCAGCTTCGTCGTGGACACCGAGCCGGACATCCTCCCCGAGCTGGAGGCGGAGGCCGGTATCGACCTCGGCCTGTCCGCCTTCGCGGTCCTGTCCGACGGCCAGAAGATCGACAGCCCCCGCTTCCTGCGCCGGGCGGAGAAGAAACTGGGGCGCCTTCAGCGGGAGCTGTCCCGCAAGGCCAAGGGATCGAAGAACCGGGCCAAGGCCCGCATCAAGGTCGCACGCCAGCACGCCAAGGTGGCCAACCGGCGCCGGGACTGGCACCACAAGGCATCCACACAGATCATTCGCGACAACCAAGCGGTGTATGTGGAAGACCTCGCGGTGTCCGGCCTCGGCCGCACTCGGCTTGCCAAGTCCGTGTACGACGCGGGATGGTCCGCGTTCGTCGGCATGCTGGAGTACAAGGCGGCCAAGCACGGCCGCACCTTCGCCAAGGTGGACCGCGCTTTCCCGTCCTCTCAGGTCTGCTCGGCTTGCGGATTCAGGGACGGCCCCAAGCCCCTGCACGTCCGGGAGTGGACGTGCAGCGAGTGCGGCACCGTGCACGACCGCGACCACAACGCAGCATGCAACGTCCTCTTCGAAGGACGCCGTATCGTCGCCGCCGGACGGGCGGAGACGCGAAACGCCTCGCAGAGCGCCGGTAGGACCAGGACGAAAGTCCCGGCACAGCGCGTTGAAGCAGGAAGCCCCCGGAAGGGTCGGACGACCCAGGCCGGAATCCCTGGACTTCAGGCCAGGGAGCACGTCAATTCGTCGCAGGCATCACGGAGTTGAACGAGGACGGTTTCCAGCCCGGGGGAGTAGCAGGGGCACGGGCAGGGGCACGGGCTGCTCAGCAGAGGAGGGCCCGTCCCGAGAAATCCCGGGGCAGGCCCTCCTCTGCGCGGGCGGCTGCCGGTCGCGGGGACCGGCAGGGACCGCGGTCCCTCACTCCTCGATCATCAGCCCCTTGCGGAGCCGTACGAGCGTGCGGGAGAGCAGACGGGAGACATGCATCTGGGAGATGCCCAGCTCCTCGCCGATTTCGGACTGCGTCATATTGGCGACGAAGCGCAGCGAGAGAATCTTGCGGTCGCGCGGGCCGAGTTCGGCGATCAGCGGCTTGAGGGATTCGACGTACTCGATGCCCTCCAGGCCGTGATCCTCGTAGCCGATGCGGTCCGCCAGCGCGCCTTCGCTGTCGTCCTCCTCGGGCTGGGCGTCCAGCGAGCTCGCGGTGTAGGCGTTGCTCGCGGCCATCCCCTCGACGACCTCGTCATTGGTGATTCCGAGGCGTTCGGCGAGTTCGTGCACCGTGGGGGCGCGGTCCAGCTTCTGGGCCAGTTCGTCGCCCGCCTTGGCAAGGTCCAGGCGCAGTTCCTGCAGACGCCTCGGTACGCGCACCGACCAGCTGGTGTCGCGGAAGAAGCGCTTGATCTCGCCGACGATGGTCGGCATCGCGAACGTCGGGAACTCGACGCCACGGCTGAGTTCGAACCGGTCGATCGCCTTGATCAGGCCGATCGTGCCGACCTGGACGATGTCCTCCATGGGCTCGCTGCGGGAGCGGAACCGGGAGGCCGCGAACTTCACCAGGGCCAGATTGAGCTCGACCAGGGTGTTGCGGACGTACGCGAATTCGTGCGTGCCTTCCTCGAGCGATTCGAGCCGCTCGAAGAGGGTCTTGGACAGAGCCCTCGCGTCCACCGGGCCCACCTCGTCGAACGGCGGGATCTCGGGCAGATCGTCGATCTCAGGGATTCCTGCCGACTCTGATTCGGCAGGGAGGGGCTGGGAAGGGATGTGCCCGGTCGGGTCGGACAGGGGTGTCGACGATGCGGACTGCCGGATGTTGTCGTCGGTGCGCAGTTCGTCGAGCCGGGGTGACATGGTCTCCTCCATCGTTCTCGGCATATGGCTGCCGATGCCTCTACGTGAAGCTGCGGTGTGCGGCGCCTCCAAAGCCGGCCGTTTCGAATGTGTCCTTCTACGCCTACCTGGCTTTGCCTGAAGATGGCAAGTGCGTGTTGTCCGTATATTGGGCAATATGCGGATTGTTCGGCTACCCGCGTGTGTCAGGAAGGCGTAGGGTTCGACGAGCGCAGTCGTAAGCAATCAGTCGTTGTCGAGACAGCAAAGGGGTGCGCGCGCATGGACCGCGGGACGGTCGGCAGTGCAAGCCGGGGGCGGCTTCACGTCGAGATCCGCCATCACGGCGCCAGCGCGGTCGTGACGGTCGCGGGTGAGCTTGATCACCACACCGCGGATCTGTTGCGTGAGTCACTCGAAGGCTGTGTCGACGACGGCTATGCACGTCTGGTGGTGGACTGCTCACCCCTTGAGTTCATGGACTCCACCGGTCTCAACGTTCTGCTCGGCGCGCGCCTCAAGGCGGAGGCCGAGGGGGGCGGGGTCCATCTGGCGGGAATGCAGCCGGTGGTTGCCCGGGTTTTCGAGATCACTGGCGCGGAGGCGGTCTTCACGGTGCATGAATCGCTCGATGCGGCCTTGGCCGACTGACGTGACACCAGTGCCCGGAACGTTCCATTCCGGGCACGTAGTACGTGTCACAACTTCCGTACCCAACAAGTGGGTGTTCTCGCGGTCCGGTCGGGCAGGAGACATCTGAATCCGTTGCAATCAGTCAGTTATCTGTTCTCCGTGAATAGGCGAATCGGTGAGGTGAAGCGCTGATGGGCACCACCCGGCCGTACCCGCCGGGCGATCTCGGCCCGGAGTCGGGCGGCGCCGGTGCTTCCGCCGCCGTTCCGGCCGCCACCGCGCCGGCGGGTCAGATCCGCCGGCTGCGCCTGGCGGGCACCCGGGGCGCCGTGGCGCGCGCCCGTGACTTCGCCCGGCAAGCCCTGCACGACTGGGGTTGGCTGCCGGCCGCCAACGCCGATCAGCGTGCCGCGGCCGAGGATGTACTGCTCGTCGTCTCGGAGTTGGTCACCAACGCCTGTCTGCATGCCGAAGGGCCCGAGGAGCTGCGGCTGCGCTGCACCTCCAAGGTGCTGCGCCTGGAGGTCAGCGACCTCGGCGCGGGTTCCCCGGCGCCGCGCAGCCCGCACCGTCCGGGCCGCCCCGGGGGCCACGGCATGTTCATCGTGCAGCGGCTGTGCCTGGACTGGGGTGTGGTGCGCAACGCCGACGGCACGGGCAAGACCGTCTGGGCGGAGCTCGCCGCGCCGTCCTGAAGGCGGCCGGACACGGCCGGGGAGCGGCCGGGGAGAGGTGAGCGCGGGCCTGCGGGCCCGCGCTTCGTCGTCTGCGGAAGCGTCCGCGGAAAAGCGTCCGCGGAAAAGCGTCTGCGGAACCCCCGTACGTCCGCCGTCGTGCCGCCGTACGGCGGCGGACGTACGGGGGTTCCGCTGTATACGAGGCCGGATCGCCCCGCCGCCCCGGGCCCGGAGCGATCGGGGCTGTGCTTTGCCTTCCCTCGACAAGGTCCCCGGCGTACCTTGAGCGGCCAATCTGATGTGCCGTCAGTAACACTCGGCGGTGCGCTCACCGGGAGAAGGGGAACGGAACGTGGCCCGCTTCTACGAACAGCACGGCAGGCGCCCGCGCCGGGCCGCCGGCCTCGCCGCTGCCGTGGCGATGACCGCGGGGTCCGCGGTGATGCTCACCGCACCGGCCGCCCACGCCGAGGTCGTCGACGTCAACTACCAGTGCAAGACACCCATCGGAAACAAGGGCGCGGTCTCGCCCATCGACATCAAGAGCACCCCCAGCGGCGGTGCCTACAAGCTCGTCATGTCCTTCCAGAAGGGCGTCTCCTCCAGCCCCGTGGAGCTGGGCAAGGGCGCGATGAAGCCGAGCGCGCTGATCAAGCTGGGCGGTGCGGAGAGCGGTACGGTGCCGGTCTCCGGGCCCCCGAACGACCAGGCGATACCGGCCAACACCCCGATCAAGATCAGTGACTTGAGCGGTACCTATACGCCCAAGGGCAGCGGCAAGGTCACCTTCACCGCCTCCACGCTCACCATCAAGGCGCTGGGCACCACGACCACCTGCACGCCCAGCAACCACCCCCAGCCCTCGCTGACCCTCGAGGTGAAGGGGTCCGGCGGCTCGGGCGGCAGCACCGGCGGCTCGGCCACCGGTGGCTCGGGCGGCGGGCAGCTGCCGCAGACCGGGCCCGCGGACTCCGCCATCGCGCTGGGCACCCTCGGCGGCACCGTGCTGCTGGCCGGTGCGGCCGGTGTGCTCTGGCTGACCCGCCGCCACCAGCGGGCCTGACGCGCCCGGTCCCCGCATCACGCGTACGAGCACCAGGAGCCGCCGATGCCGTTCCGTACTCGCGCAGCGGTCAGCGGCGCGGTCCTCGCGACCGCCGCCGCGCTGCTGTGCCCCGCCGCGGCCGCGGCCGCACCGGCGGAAACGGGCTGGTCCGCCGCGCCCGCACCCGGTGACGGCGCCGGGCCGAGCGCGCAGGACCGACCGTACTTCTACCTGGAGGGCGCGCCGGGCACCGTCATGAACGACCGGCTGTCCCTCAGCAACCCCACCGGCCGGGCCGTCACCGTACGGCTGCACAGCTCCGACAGCGGAGCGTGGATCGCGCTCGCGGCGAAGGAGGTGAAGGTCCCGCCGCGTACCCGGGCGAGCGTCCCGTTCACGGTGACCGTGCCGCGCGACGCGGCCCCCGGCGGCCACCCCGGCGCGCTCATCGCGACCAGCGGGGGCAAGGGTGGCGGCCGGGCCGCCGTACCGGTCCATCTGCGGGTGACCGGGCCGACGCTCTCCGCGCTGACCGTCGAGAACGTGTCGGTGCGCGGGCAGGGGGACGCGGCGGTCATCCGGTACACGCTGGTCAACCGGGGCAACACGGTGCTCACCCCGCGGGTCACGGTGCGCGCGGACGGGGTGTTCGGGCCGGTGCTGCGGCGCGCGGCGCGCACCCTGCCGCTCGCGCTGCGGCCCGGACAGGGCGTCGATCTGACGGAGAAATGGCCGGATCCGCCCGGTCTGGACGCGGTGGACCTACGGCTCACGGTGACGGCGCGGGGCGGAGCGCACGGGTCCGCCTCCACCTCGTACGCGGCGGTCCCGTGGGGCGCCACCGCTGGGGCGGCGCTCGCCCTGGCGGCGGGGGCGGGCGGCCTGGTGGTCGTACGCCGGCGACGCCGTTCCCAGGGGGCGGGCGGGGGGCCGGGCGAGCGGGGCGCGGCCGCCGGCGAGCGGCCGTCCGGGACCGAAGTGGCCGATGCGGCAGGGGAATTGGCGAGCACGGGATCAGGAGCGCGATCGTGAACGGCGAGACGGGCAGGTCAACGGCCATCGCAGCAGCCGGCGCCGAGGCGCGTCCCACCGCGGACGCCGGACGGCCGCGCCGAGGGCGGGCGGCCGCACTGGCCCTGTGTGCGGTCCTGGCGCTGGCCCTGCTGCCGGACACCGTCGCCGGCGCGAACGTCCGCTCCGTTCGCGAACCCACCGTCCAGCTCTCCAAGAAGGAGGCCGGCAAGGGCGGCAACGTCACCGTGACCGGCCGTGGCTGGCGGCCCAAGGCCCTGCTCACGCTGCTGATCTGCGGACAGAACATGATCGGCGGCACCAACTCCTGCGCCAACGGCGACGGACGGGCCGTCACGACGGACTCGCAGGGCGCCTTCCACAAGAGCCTCCCGGTGGCCGAGCCGCCCAAGTCGTGCCCCTGTGTGGTGCATGTGGCGACCGTGACGGGGGCGGCGTCAGCAGCGGATGCCGCGTTCAAGGTGGCGGGCCACCCGGTGGCGCCGCTGCCCAAGGAGAGCACCGGCGGCCGGCTGACGGTGCTGGCCCAGCCGCGGCTGGCGGGCAGCAGTGGCCTGCTGACCTGGTTCGGCGCGCCGCCGCAGCGCGAACTGACCCTCACCCTCGGCAATCTCGGTTCGTCCCCCGCCAAGGACCCCGTCTTCCAGGTCGGTACCTCGCACGGTGTCTTCGCGCCCAAGTGGGAGGAGCAGCAGTGGCGGGGGACCGTACCCGCCGGGAAGAAGGCCGAGGTCACACTGCCGGTCGAGCTGGCGGCCGGCGCACACGGGGACTATCTGGTCTCGCTCAAATACGGCGACAAGGTCCTGGTCGAGCAGCCCTGGGGGGTCGGCAGGCCGTGGGGCGTGACGCTCTTCTGGGTGCTGCTCTGTGTGGTGATCCCGACGGCGGTGTTCCGCATCGGGATGGCGGTCGTGGAACGGGTGCGCCCGCGCCGTACGACGGTCACCGCGAGCGGCACCACCCCACGCGCCGGCAGGCACATCAAGGCCCGCACGCGCGGGCGCATCGGTAGAGGAACCGTACGCGGCCGCGCCACGGAAGAGCCCGGTACGCCGGGCGACTCCGCCGCGCTGCCGTGGTTCACCCCGGACACCGCACCGTCCACCACCACATCAACCGAACGACCGACGTCGAAAGGTTCTGCGTGATGAGGCAACGGAGGAGAGCTGCGGGGGCCTCGGTGGCCGCGCTGGTGCTCGCGGGTGCGGGCATCATGACCGCGGCGGGTACCGCCCAGGCAGCGGAGGTGTCGTACAAGACGGAGTGTCTGCCGCCACCGATATCGGGGCTGCCGCCGATCGAGGGCACCACGAAGGTGGACGTCAGCGCGCCCGCGACCGCCAAGGTCGGCGACGAGATCGAGGTGGTCTGGAAGACGATCGAGGGGGCGTCCAAGAACCCCGACATCCTCGACCTGGGCGAGAACACCGTCCAGCCGACCGGCACGATCAAGGTGGCCGGCGCACAGACCGGCGATCTGGCGATGGAGGGGCCGCGGCAGAACCCGCCGATCCCCAAGGGCAGCCCGATGAAGCTGTCCGACATGAAGGGCAAGCTGAAGCTGGAGAAGCCCGGTGAGATCACCCTGACGCCCGGCTTCTACAACATCAACGTCAACAAGCCGATCTCCACGGACACCAAGTGCTCGCCCAAGGAAGCGGTGAAGCCCGCGGTCACCATCAAGGTGACCGACGGCGGCGGCGATTCCGGCGGCACGACGAGCGGCACGACATCCGGGACGACTTCAGGGACGACTTCAGGGACGACCGGCGGTACGACGAGCGGCGGCACGGACGGTGGCACCTCCGCGGGTACGGCCGCGGGCGGCAGCACCGACGGCGGAACCAGCGCCGGCTCGACCGGCGGCTCCGGCGGCGACCCCGACGGCACCGCGTACAAGGGCAAGGAAGTGCTGGTCGCGTACGCCTGCAAGACGCCCATCGGGGACAAGAAGGCGACCTCGCCGGTCCAGATCAACGCCGTGAAGAAGGGCGGCAGTTACGACCTGACCGTGCAGTTCAAGAAGTCCGTCATGGACAGCCCGGCGGACATCCCCAAGGACTCCGTCAAACCGTCGATGGACGTCAAGGTGGGCGGCGCCGACAAGGGGTCGGTCAAGGTGGAGGGCCCGACGAACGACAAACCCATCAAGTCGGGCGATCCGATCGAGATCCCCGACCTGAAGGGCACCTACAAGCCGGGCGCCACCGGCAAGGCCACCCTGACCCCGGGAGTCCTCACCGTCAACGCTCTGGGGACGACCACGACCTGCACCCCGGAGAAGGACCCGGGGGTCTCGCTCGCGCTGGACACCTCGGCGCAGCAGGGCGGCACCTCCGGTGGCTCGACGGGCGGTTCCGCGGGCGGCGCGGCGGCTTCCGGCGGCAGTGCGGCGGGACCGGCCAGCGTCTCGGGAGGCAGCGGCGGTCTCGCCGAGACCGGTGCCGGTGACCACGGTGCGCTGACCGCGCTCGGCCTGGTCGCGGGCACGGTCATCCTGCTCGGCGGCGCGGTCTTCACCTTCACCCCGTGGCGGCGGCTGCGCCGCTGACGGCCATCCGTCCGCCCCACCGCATACGGAAGGGCCCGGCACACAACCGTGTGCCGGGCCCTTCCTGGTGCGCAGGCGTCAGCGAACGTCGCCCATGAGCGCCACGATCTTCCGGCGGTAGGACCACACCGCGAAGCCGGCCAGCACCGCGAGCGCGGCCTCGATGCCCAGCATGGTGGTACCGCTCAGGTCCACGCCGCCGATGGACAGCAGACCCGTGAGGCAGTCACCCGCGGTCACGGCGAGGAACCAGACGCCCAGCATCTGGCTGGCGTACTTCCGCGGCGCCATCTTGGTGGTCACCGACAGGCCGACCGGGGACAGGCACAGCTCACCGATGGTCTGGATCATGTAGATCGAGATCAGCCACATCGGGCTGACCTTCGTGCCGTCCGAGGACATCATCATCGGGACGATGAAGACGAAGAACGAGGCGCCGATGAGGACCATCGCCATCGCGAACTTCACCGTGGTGCTGGGCTCACGGTCCCGGCGCGCCATCCACAGCCACAGCCAGGCGAAGACCGGCGCCATCGCCATGACCCACAGCGGGTTCACGGACTGGAACCAGGAGGACGGGAAGCTGAGTCCGAAGACCTCGCCGGCGGTGTTCTTCTCGGCGAAGGCGGACATCGTCGAGCCGCCCTGGTCGTAGATCATCCAGAACACCGCGGCGGCCACGAAGAACCAGATGTAGCCGCTGACCTTGGTCTGCTCGGAGGCCGTGAGCTCCTTGTCGCGCTTGATGCGCGCCAGCACGGTGATCGGGATGATCAGGCCGAGCAGGGTGATCGGGACCAGCGCCCAGTTGAGCGTGAAGTGACCGGTCAGCACGACCGCGCCGTAGAAGACCACGGCGACGGCGAGCCAGATCAGGCCCTTGCGCAGCCACATGGTGCGCTCCTCGGCCCGCAGCGGGGTCGGAACGACGCTGGACTGCGGGTTGAGGTGGCGGGTGCCGATCAGGAACTGGACCAGGCCCAGGGCCATACCGAGCGCCGCGAGCGCGAAGCCCAGGTGCCAGTTGACGCTCTGGCCGACGGTGCCGATGACCAGCGGCGCGGCGAAGGCACCGAGGTTGATGCCCATGTAGAAGATGGTGAAGCCGCCGTCCCGACGCGGGTCCTGCGGACCGTCGTAGAGGTGGCCGACCATGGTCGAGATGTTGGCCTTCAGCAGACCCGAGCCCGCCGCGACCAGCCCCAGACCGACAAAGAACATCGCCTGGCCCGGTACGGCCAGCGCCAGGTGGCCGGCCATGATGACGCCGGCCGAGACGGCCACCGTCTTCCGCGGTCCCCAGACCCGGTCGCCGAACCAGCCGCCGGGGAGGGCGAGGAGGTAGACCATCGCCAGGTAGACGGCGTAGATGGCCGACGCGGTGGTCAGATTCATGGCCAGACCGCCGCCCTGAGCTCCCTTTTCGGCGTCCGCGCCGCCGGAGATCAGGTAGACCACGAGCAGGGCCCGCATGCCGTAGAAGCTGAAGCGCTCCCACATCTCGGTCATGAAGAGAGTGGCCAGTCCGCGGGGGTGGCCGAAGAAGGTCTTGCCGCCGTCTACAGGGTTCCCCTGCTGGGCCGCGTCCTTCGTCAGGCTGGACGCCATGGTGCTTCCTTGCTGCTCGGGACGCGTTCGAAGGCCGTTACGCGCCCGGTGGGGGATGACCGGTACCGGCGTGGACCTGCCCGCCCCCACGTCCGGGGGGTTCGACACCACATGAAGGGGTGCCGGCAGGACGGTCCTACACCGGGATCCACGCCCCCCGTTGCTACTAGCGCGGTGGACCCGGTCGACAGGTCGTTCACTGTGTATCAGGACTGGGGGTTCCAGCCCCGCACACAACGGGGGACCGCTGACCTCAGTTGAGAGTCACGGTCCCCGGGATGGTGCGATGGACGTCCCGCCACCATACGTCTGGTTCTGCCACCGTTGGAGCCCGTGAGACAACGCTCACACCGGTGCAGGGAACCGCGGGCGCCCCCGCGGACGACCGCGCGCCCTCGCGCGCGCCCATGGACTCGCGCAGCTCACGGCCGTAGCGGTGCAGGAACGGTCCGCCGTCGGCCATCCGCGCTGGTCCGCCCCCTCGGCCCCGATACATCGGACTACCATCGGCCCATGACCCGTGTACTGCTCGCCGAGGATGACGCGTCCATCTCGGAGCCGCTCGCCCGCGCACTGCGCCGCGAGGGTTACGAAGTCGAGGTGCGCGAGGACGGCCCGACGGCGCTCGACGCCGGTCTCCAGGGCAATATCGACCTCGTCGTCCTGGATCTGGGGCTGCCCGGCATGGACGGCCTGGAGGTCGCCCGCCGGCTGCGCAACGAAGGCCATTCCTTCCCCATCCTGGTGCTGACCGCCCGCGCCGACGAGGTGGACACCGTCGTCGGCCTGGACGCCGGCGCCGACGACTACGTCACCAAGCCCTTCCGGCTCGCCGAACTCCTCGCCCGCGTACGGGCCCTGCTGCGCCGCGGTTCCACCGCCGAGCCCCAGCAGCCGCCGGCCACCCACGGCGTACGGATCGATGTCGAGTCGCACCGCGCGTGGATGGGCGAGGAGGAACTCCAGCTCACGGCGAAGGAATTCGATCTGCTGCGGGTCCTGGTGCGGGACGCCGGCCGGGTCGTCACCCGCGACCAGCTGATGCGCGAGGTCTGGGACACCACGTGGTGGTCCTCCACGAAGACCCTCGACATGCATATCTCCTGGCTGCGCAAGAAGCTCGGGGACGACGCCGCCAACCCCCGCTACATCGCCACCGTCCGCGGTGTCGGCTTCCGCTTCGAAAAAAGCTGAAAAGAGCCAGCAGCCCGTGCGCCGCCGCCTGATCAACTCCACGCTCGCCGTGGTGCTCGTCGTGATCGCCGTCTTCGGTGTCTCGCTCGTCATCGTCGAGACCCGCACGATCCAGACCGGTGCGCAGGAAAGCGTGGCGTCCGAGGCGGTCCGGCTCGTCGGGATCGTCGAGAGCCGGCTGGGCAGCGGCGAGAAGATCACGCCGGAGATCCTCTCCGAGCAGATCACCGCCAAGAGGTACGCCCGGATCAAGGTGCCCGGCAAGGCGCCGATCGAGATCGGGAAGCGTCCCTCGGGCGATGTCATCGAGTCGGAGGCGCGGGGCGACCGCGGTGAGTCCGTCACCGTCCAGGAGTCCCGCTCCATGGTCAGTTCGGAGATCGGCCGGACGCTGCTGGTCATTCTGGCCGTGGCGCTGCTGGCGATCGTCGCGGCCGTCATCCTGGCCGTCCGCCAGGGCCGCCGGCTGACCGCGCCGCTCACCGATCTCGCCGAGACCGCCGAGCGGCTCGGCTCCGGCGACCCGCGCCCGCGCCACCGCCGCTACGGCGTCCAGGAGCTGGACCGGGTCGCCGATGTGCTGGACGCCAGCGCCGAGCGGATCGCCCGGATGCTGACCGCCGAGCGACGACTCGCCGCGGACGCCTCCCATCAGCTGCGTACGCCGCTGACCGCGCTGTCCATGCGGCTGGAGGAGATCACCCTCACCGACGACCCGGAGACCGTGAAGGAAGAGGCCACCATCGCGCTGGCGCAGGTGGAGCGGTTGACGGATGTCGTCCAGCGGCTGCTGACCAATTCGCGGGATCCGCGCAGCGGCTCCGCGGTCGCCTTCGACCTGGACGAGGTCGTCAAGCAGCAGATCGAGGAGTGGCGGCCGGCTTACCGCAGCGCGGGGCGGGCCATCGTCCGCTCCGGCAAGAAGGGGCTGCGGGCCGTCGGCACGCCGGGCGCGGTGGCCCAGGTGCTGGCCACCCTCATCGAGAATTCGCTGATGCACGGCGACGGAACGGTCGCGCTGCGCACCCGCGTCACCGGCAACCAGGCCGTCGTCGAGGTCACCGACGCCGGGCCCGGGGTCCCGCCGGACCTCGGCTCCCGGGTCTTCGAGCGGACCGTCTCCGGCCGTAACTCCACGGGGCTGGGGCTCGCGGTGGCGCGTGATCTGGCGGAGGCGGACGGCGGGCGGCTGGAGCTGCTCCAGCAGCATCCGCCGGTCTTCGCGCTGTTCCTGGCGCGTGAGGCGGGGCCCGCCGAGGAGTGAGGCCTGCGCGGCCCGGCGCACGGGCCGGCGCCGCTACTTGCGGGTGGTGCTGCGCGGCCGCTGTGAGCCGTCGGCCAGGAAGGACTCCGCGGTCTCTATCGCCTTGCGCGCGGGCAGCGCACGGAAGACCCAGGTGCGGTAGGACCAGAAGCGGAAGAGCGTGGCGACGGCGATGCCGACGAACTTGAAGAGGTTGCTCTGCAGCGGGGTGTCCCAGTGGAACCCGTACGTCGCGACGTAGAGCAGGCCGTTCTCGATCACCAGGCCGATCGCGCTGAACAGCAGGAAGAGCGTCAGCTCCTTGGTACGGCCCTGCTTGTCGCGGTCGCGGTAGGTGAAGTAGCGGTAGCCGAGGTAGTTGGTACCGGTCGCCACGACCGTCGCGATGATGCTGGCCCGGACCACGGGCACCTCGGTCAGATGCCGTACGAGGTTGAACACCACGAAGTTGACCACGACACCCGCACCGCCGACGGCGCCGAACTTCACGACTTCCCGAGTGAGCGCCTCCAGCCTCGACCGCAGTGCGCTCCGTTCACTCATGGTGATCGCTCAGCTCCCCGTCGTGGGCGGTGTGTGCGGCCGTCAACCCTGGTCCGCCCCCTCATGCTATCCACGGCCGGATGGCGGTGCCCGCCGTCTGTCGCATCGTGCGCAAACCCGGCCAACGGCGCCCGTCAGCCGACGGTGACACGGAAGTTGAGGCTGCGGGCGCCCGCCTCGTCGGCGGCGCCGGTGCCGCAGCTCCGGCAGCGCAGCAGACGTAAGTCCGTACGGCCCGGGTGGACCGCCTCGAAGTCGAGATAGCGGGCGGCGCCGGAGCCGGACGGTGGTGCACCGTCGGGGACCTCGCGCCCGCCGGCGGCCTTGAGGACGGCCGGGTCGGGGCGGGGCTCGGCGATGATCCAGCGGTAGCCGTCCGCGGGGGAGTCGGCGACCTTCACGCTGAAGCGGTCACCGGCGGAGACCGCGATCTCGGTGTCGTCCGCGCCGTAGACCTTCGGCGCGGACAGCTGGCTGAACACGGAGTGCAGGGCTATCAGCAGCGCGGCGATCGCGACGACGATCACCAGCGTCCTGGAGCCCTTCGCTATGCCACTGTTCTCCATCGGGCCTCTCCTTCGCCGGGCCCGGACCGGGCGCCGGGCCCACGCCCCCGGGCCCGAGGGTAACGGCCCATGTCGATCTTGAACCGGCGATCTTCGAACGTGCGAACTCGGAGGATCATCCAAGCCGGGGTCGGGGTAGCGGCGCCGTGCGGATACCCTGGGGGCGTGACGTTCCCGGTAGTCGGCATGGTCGGCGGCGGTCAGCTCGCCCGTATGACCCACGAGGCGGGTATCCCCCTCGGCATCAAATTCAAGCTCCTCAGCGACACCCCGCAGGATTCGGCGGCCCAGGTGGTCAGCGAAGTCGTCATCGGCGACTACCGCGACCTGGAGACGCTGCGTGCCTTCGCCCGTGGCTGCGATGTGATCACGTTCGATCATGAGCACGTTCCCACCGAGCACTTGCGTGCGCTGGAGGCCGACGGCATCCCCGTGCGGCCCGGTCCCGACGCGCTGGTGCACGCCCAGGACAAGGGGGTGATGCGGGCGAAGCTGGACGCGATCGGCGTCCCGTGCCCGCGTCATCGCATCGTCTCCGACCCGGCCGACGTCGAGCGGTTCGCGGCCGAGATCAGCGGGGGCGGCGCGGAGCGCCTCGATGAGGGGCGGTGGCCGGGCGACGGGTCGGGCGGCTTCCCGGTGATCCTCAAGACCGTCCGCGGGGGCTATGACGGCAAGGGTGTCTGGGTCGTGCGATCCTCCAAGGAGGCGGCGGAACCGTTCCGTGCCGGAGTGCCCGTCCTGGCGGAGGAAAAGGTCGATTTCGTCCGCGAGCTGGCGGCCAACATCGTCCGCTCCCCGCACGGCCAGGCCGTCGCCTATCCGGTCGTGGAGTCCATCCAGGTCGACGGCGTCTGCGACACCGTGATCGCGCCGGCGCCCGATCTCGACCCCGAGCTGGCCGGCCAGGCCCAGGAGCTGGCGCTGCGCATCGCCAAGGAGCTGGACGTCGTCGGCCACCTGGCCGTCGAGCTCTTCGAGGCCGTCGCTCCCGATGGCGCCCGCCGCATCCTGGTCAACGAGCTCGCCATGCGCCCGCACAACTCCGGCCACTGGACCCAGGACGGCGCGATCACCTCGCAGTTCGCCAACCACGTCCGTGCCGTGCTCGACCTCCCGCTCGGAGATCCGCGCCCGCGCGCCCGCTGGACGGTCATGGCCAACGTTCTCGGCGGCGATTATCCCGACATGTATTACGCGTACCTCCATTGCATGGCGCGGGACCCGCAGTTGAAGATCCATATGTACGGGAAGGACGTGAAGCCCGGCCGTAAGGTCGGACACGTCAACACCTACGGCGACGACCTGGCCGACGTGCGTGAGCGCGCCGCGCACGCCGCCGGCTATCTGCGAGGAACGATCACCGAATGACTTCCAGCTCCCCCGCGGCGGCCGGCGCCCCGCTCGTCGGCATCGTCATGGGCTCCGACTCCGACTGGCCCGTCATGGAGGCCGCCGCCCAGGCCCTCGCCGAGTTCGAGATCCGCTTCGAGGTCGATGTCGTCTCGGCCCACCGGATGCCGCGCGAGATGATCGCGTACGGCGAGCAGGCGGCCGAGCGCGGCCTGAAGGCGATCATCGCGGGCGCCGGCGGCGCGGCCCACCTCCCCGGGATGCTCGCCTCCGTCACCCCGCTGCCGGTCATCGGCGTCCCCGTCCCGCTGAAGTACCTCGACGGGATGGACTCGCTGCTGTCCATCGTGCAGATGCCGGCCGGCGTGCCGGTCGCCACCGTCTCGGTCGGCGGGGCCCGTAACGCCGGGCTGCTCGCCGCCCGGATCCTCGCCACCACTGACGCCGAACTCCTCGGCCGGATGCGGGAGTTCCAGCAGGAGCTCAACGAGCAGGCCACCGAGAAGGGCAAGCGGCTGCGCAACAAGGTCTCGACCCCGAACGGCTTCGGCTTCGGGGTCGGCAAGTGAGCCCCTCCCAGGACGCCGCACGGGATCTGCTGGCCCGCTGGCCCGTCGTCGACGGCCACAACGACCTGCCCTGGGCGCTGCGCGAGCAGGTCCGCTACGACCTCGACCGGCGCGATATCGCCGCCGACCAGTCCGCGAACCTCCACACCGACCTGCCGCGGCTGCGGGCCGGCGGCGTCGGCGCGCAGTTCTGGTCCGTCTACGTACGCGCCGACTACGCGGGCGACACGGCGGTCAGCGCCACTCTCGAACAGATCGATGTGGTGCGGCAGCTGGTCGCCCGCTACCCGGACGAGCTGCGCCTGGCGCACACCGCCGACGACATGGAGACGGCCCGCGCCGAAGGCCGGATCGCGTCCCTCATGGGCGCCGAGGGCGGCCACTCCATCAACAACTCGCTGGCCACCCTGCGCGCGCTGCACCAGCTCGGCGTCCGCTATATGACGCTCACCCACAACGACACCATCGCCTGGGCGGACTCCGCGACCGACGAGCCGCGCCACAACGGTCTGTCGGCCTTCGGCGAAGCGGTCGTCCGCGAGATGAACCGCTGCGGGATGCTCGTCGACCTCTCGCACGTCTCGGCCGACACCATGCGCGACGCGCTGCGCGTCAGCACCGCACCGGTGATCTTCTCGCACTCCTCCGCGCGCGCCGTCTGCGACCATCCGCGCAACATCCCGGACGACGTCCTCGCCCAGCTGCCGGCCAACGGCGGTGTCGCGATGGCCACCTTCGTGCCGAAGTTCGTGCTGCCGGCCGCCGTCGAGTGGACGCTGCGCGCCGACGAGAACATGCGGGCGCACGGGCTGCACCATCTCGACACGACCGCGGAGGGGATGGCGGTCCAGCGGGCCTTCGAAGCCGCCCACCCGCGCCCGAAGGCCACCGCGGCCACCGTCGCCGACCATCTCGACCATATGCGTGAGGTCGCCGGTATCGACCACATCGGGATCGGCGGCGACTTCGACGGCACCGCCTTCACCCCGGACGATCTGGCCGATGTCGCCGGCTACCCGAATCTGATTGCCGAGCTGCTGGACCGCAAGTGGTCCGAGGCCGAGCTGGCCAAGCTCACCTGGCAGAACGCGGTGCGTGTGCTGCGCGGTGCCGAGGACGTGGCGCGGGCCGAGCAGCAGCGGCGCGGCCCGTCCCACGCGACGATCGAGCAGCTGGACGGCTGACGACCGCCGGCTGCTTCAGCCGGCGGTCACTTCCGGCAGAGGCAGAACGGGTGCCCCACCGGGTCGAGGTAGACCCGGAAGTCGCGCACGCCCTCGTCGTGCTGGACGAGTTTGGCGCCCAGCGCGACGACCGTGCGCTCGGCCTCGTCGATGTCCGCGCTCGCCACGTCGAAGTCGAGGTGCAGCTGCTGGGGGACGTCCTGCCCCGGCCACTGCGGCGGCCGGTAGTCCGCCACCCGCTGGAAGGCGAGGGCGCGGCCGTCCGGTCCGGCGACCTCGACCCACTCGTCATCCCCTCCCGTCACCTGCCAGCCGAGCACCTTGGCGTAGAAGTCGGCGAGCGCCTGGGGATCGGGACAGTCCAGTGCGACGACGCCGAGCTTGATCAGGCTCATGGCGTTACCTCCTCATCACTTCAACCGGTAACCTCGTTACTGCATGATGGCAGGTATCGGTAACATCGCAAGAGTGGCATCCCGAACAGCTCCGGATTCCCTGCTGTTGGTGCAGGACCTGGTGAACACCCTCGATATCGAGACCGGCGAGGACGCGCTGATCGCCGAGGGCGGCCTCGGCGCCTTCCTCCGCGACCATGACCTGCCCGAACTCGCCCAGGATGCCGACGAGTTGGCGGCGCCCGGGGAAATCCGGGAGCTGCGCGAGGCGCTCCGGGCGGTCTGTCTGGCGCATACCGCCGGCACCGCCGTACCCGAGCGGGCGGCCCGCGCACTGGACCGGCTGTTGGCCGCCGCGCCCCTCGTGCTGTCCGTACGCCCCGACGGCGGCGCCGCGCTGCGCCCGGCCGACGGGCTCCGGGGCGCGGCCCGGGTCACCGCCCGTATCGCCGCGGGCATCGCCACCGCGGTCGCCGACGGTACCTGGACCCGGCTCAAGGCCTGCGAGGCCCACGACTGCCGCTGGGTCTTCTACGACAAGAGCCCGGCCGGCCGCAGCCGCTGGTGCACCATGGCGGTCTGCGGCAGCCGGGCGAAGATGCGGACCTACCGCGCCAGACGCGCGGAGTCCGAGTAACCGAGGGCCGGGCGATTACGCCTGCGGGCGGCCCAACGCGCGATACGTCCAGCCGGCCTTGCGCCACAGCTCCGGGTCCAGGGCGTTGCGGCCGTCCAGGATGCGGCGCTCGGCGACCACATCGCCGAGGGCGGCCGGGTCCAGCTCACGGAACTCGCGCCACTCCGTCAGATGCAGCACCGCATCCGCGCCGCGCACCGCCTCCAGCGCGCTGTCGGCGTACCCCAGCGTCGGGAAGATCCGGCGGGCGTTGTCCATGCCCTTCGGGTCGTAGACGGTGACCTGGCCGCCCTGGAGGTGGATCTGGCCGGCGACATTGAGCGCGGGGGAGTCGCGTACGTCGTCCGAGTCCGGCTTGAAGGTCGCGCCGAGGACGGCGACCCGCTTGCCGAGGAAACCGCCGCCGACCGCGTTACGGGTCAGCTCGACCATGTGGCCGCGCCGCCGCATATTGATCGAGTCGATCTCGCGCAGGAAGGTCAGCGCCTGGTCGGCGCCCAGCTCACCGGCGCGCGCCATGAAGGCCCGCAGGTCCTTGGGCAGGCAGCCGCCGCCGAAGCCGATGCCGGCCCGCAGGAACTTCTTGCCGATCCGCTCGTCGTGCCCGATGGCCTCGGCCAGCTTCACCACATCGCCGTCGGCCGCCTCGCACACCTCCGCCATCGCATTGATGAAGGAGATCTTCGTCGCCAGGAAGGAGTTGGCGGAGGTCTTCACCAGCTCGGACGTCGGGTAGTCCATGACGATGAACGGCGAGCCCTCGGCGATCGGTGTGGCGTACACCTCGCGCAGCAGCTCCTCGGCCCGCTCGCCGGCCACACCGACCACGATCCTGTCCGGGCGCAGGGTGTCCTGCACGGCGAACCCCTCGCGCAGGAACTCCGGGTTCCAGGCCAGCTCGGCTGCCGCGCCGGCCGGGGCGTCGGCCGCCAGCCGCTCGGCGAGCCGGGCCGCGCTGCCCACCGGCACCGTCGACTTGCCGACCACCAGCGTGGGCCGGGTCAGATGTGGTGCCAGCGAGTCGAAGGCGCTGTGCACGTACGACATGTCGCAGGCGTACTCACCGTGCTTCTGCGGGGTGTTCACACAGACGAAGTGCACATCGCCGAAGGCCCCGGCCTCCTCGTAGGAGGTGGTGAAGCGCAGCCGGCCGCTGGACCCCTCGATCCCGGCGACATGGCGGCGCAGCAGCTCCTCCAGGCCGGGCTCGTACATCGGGACCTCGCCCCGCTGCAGCATCTCGATCTTCTCGGGCACCACATCGAGCCCCAGCACCTCGAAGCCCAGCTCGGCCATGGCCGCGGCGTGGGTGGCGCCGAGGTAGCCGGTGCCGATCACGGTGATCTTGAGGGCCATCGATGCTCCAGACACGTACAAGGGGAAAACGGCGCTGACCGAGCATAGTCGCGGCCGCCACGGCCTACTCCAGCCGTGGCGCGCGCAGCCCCGTAACTGTCGGCAACCTCACGTATCCGCGGGCCGGGGTCGGCACCTAGAATCCGGAGAGATAACGGGTTACTTAACGGTAGTTAGCACTGCCGGCAGCTCACAGGGGAGTGAGAAACCGTGGCGGGAACCGCTGATTTCGATCTGTACCGGCCGTCCGAGGAGCACGACATGCTCCGCGAGTCGGTGCGCTCGCTCGCCGAGGCGAAGATCGGGCCGTTCGCCGCCGCGGTGGACGAGGAGGCCCGCTTCCCGCAGGAGGCGCTCGACGCGCTGGTCGCCAACGACCTGCACGCGGTCCATGTACCGGAGGCCTACGGCGGTGCCGGCGCCGACGCGCTGGCGACCGTCATCGTCATCGAGGAGGTGGCCCGCGTCTGCGCGTCCTCCTCCCTGATCCCGGCCGTCAACAAGCTCGGCTCTCTCCCGGTGATCCTCTCCGGCTCCGAGGAGCTGAAGAAGAAGTACCTGGGCCCGCTCGCCAAGGGAGACGGGATGTTCTCGTACTGCCTCAGCGAGCCGGACGCCGGCTCCGACGCGGCCGGCATGAAGACCAAGGCCGTCCGCGACGGCGACCACTACATCCTCAACGGCGTCAAGCGCTGGATCACCAACGCCGGCGTCAGCGAGTACTACACGGTGATGGCCGTCACCGACCCCGAGAAGCGCTCCAAGGGCATCTCGGCGTTCGTCGTCGAGAAGGGCGACGAGGGCGTCTCCTTCGGCGCCCCGGAGAAGAAGCTCGGCATCAAGGGCTCCCCGACCCGCGAGGTCTACCTCGACAACGTCCGGATCCCCGCCGACCGCCTCATCGGCGCCGAGGGCACCGGCTTCGCCACCGCCATGAAGACCCTGGACCACACCCGCATCACCATCGCGGCCCAGGCGCTCGGCATCGCCCAGGGCGCCCTGGACTACGCCAAGGGCTACGTCCAGGAGCGCAAGCAGTTCGGCAAGCCGATCGGCGACTTCCAGGGCGTGCAGTTCATGCTCGCCGACATGGCCATGAAGGTGGAGGCGGCCCGTCAGCTGACCTACGCCGCGGCCGCCCGGTCCGAGCGGATATCGGCCGGCGGCAAGGGCGAGGACCTGACGTTCTTCGGCGCGGCGGCCAAGTGCTATGCCTCCGACGCGGCCATGGAGATCACCACGGACGCCGTCCAGCTGCTCGGCGGCTACGGCTACACCCGTGACTACCCGGTCGAGCGGATGATGCGGGACGCCAAGATCACTCAGATCTACGAGGGCACCAACCAGGTCCAGCGGATCGTGATGGCGCGCAACCTGCCGCAGTAGGCAGGGCGCAGGCACAGAGGAGGGGCCCCGGACCGCCACTGCGGTTCGGGGCCCCTCCTCTGTCAGGCCGCTTCTTTTGTCAGGTCGTTCGTCGGGCCGCCCGTCAGTTGCCGGAGACCGTGACCTTCTCGTCGTTCTTCAGCTGCTGGACCAGCTGCTGGAGCTTGGCCTTGTCCCAGAGCAGGTTGCCGCCGGTGCTGCCGGAGACCGGCATGTTCATCGACTTGCCCTCGCCGCCCGTGACGCCCTTCATCGCGAAGAACATCTGGCCCAGGTCCCACAGGCTCATGTCCTTGTCGACGACGAGCGTGTCCAGGCCGGCGCCCATCGTCGGGTAGAGCTTGAACGGGTTGAGGAGCGTGCCGGGGGTGGCGGTCTGGCTCGCCAGGGCGGACAGGAACTTCTGCTGGTTCTTGGTGCGCTCCAGGTCCTGGGTCGCGAACGCGTGCCGGGTCCGGACGAAGGCGAGCGCCTGCTGGCCGTTGAGCGTCTGCTTGCCGGCCGGGAAGTCGGCGCCGGAGTCCTTGTCCTTGAAAGCCTTGGGGATGTTCATCTCGACCCCGCCGATCGCATCCACGATGTTGGCGAAGCCGGCGAAACCGATCTCGACGTAGTGGTCGATGTGCAGCTTGGTGTTGTACTCGACGGTGCGCACCAGCAGCTCCGGGCCGTCCTCGGCGTAGGCCGCGTTGAGCTTGGTGTGCCGCCCGGTGCCCGGGTACTTCTTGCCGGAGTCGGAGCCGACGAACGAAGGTATCTCGACGTCCGAGTCGCGCGGCAGGGATATCAGCGTCGGGCCGTTGCCGCCGTCGTGCAGGATCATCATCGAGTCGGTGCGCTTGCCCTCGGCGGAGCCGGTGTGCAGCTTCTTCTTCTGGTCGGCGGACATGCCCTCGCGGCTGTCCGAGCCCACGATCAGGTAGTTCGTGCCGTCGCCCGCCTCGGGCCGGTCGATGACCTTGCTCAGGTCGACCTGCCGGCGGAGCTTGCCGTCCGCCCAGAAGTACGTGGCGACCGAGGCGACCGCGAGCACCACGACCACGGTGATGACCGTCCACTTGATGCGGCGGCCCCAGCGGGGGCGCGGCCGGCCGCCGCGGCCGTCTCCGTAACCGTCGTCGTAGCCGTTACCGTCACGGCCGCCGCCGTAGACCTGGCCGGTGTTGTAGCCGTCGTCGTATGCGTCGTCGTAGCCCTGGGACTGCTGCGGCGGCACGCTCGCGCCCCTGCGCGGGGACATCGACGGCGGCAGCGGAGGCTCATGCCGCTGGTAGCCGGGGCCTGCGTCGCGCCGCACCTGGGGCATGGCGCGCGCACCCTCCGGCTCGGCGCTGTTGCTGCCGCGTCCGTACCGGTTGCCGCTCTGGTCGCCTGACCACCCATTGGGCCACTCATTCATACGGGGAAGTGTGCACGGCCCAGGGGGCTGCCCCATAGGGCGGGTGCCGGATCGGGCCATGGCTGTTGCAGAGCTGATGCAAAGCTACGGCGGCCTTCCGCCGCATACCGCAAGGGGACGTGACCATTCCGACCTGGGCGAATGGAAGCAACCATTCCGGATGGTTTCCGGCGGGAGGCGCGAGACCCGTGTCACGGCGAGACCTGTGTCACGGAGAGGAGGGCGGCGAGACCTGCGTCACGGATCGGCGAGGACGGGCGGGCGCCGGGCGAGATCTGTGTCACGGACGGTGCGCGGCGGCCTCGTACGGGTCCCCGCTTACGCTGGCTCCATGACCGAACTCGTCACCAACAGCCCCGAGGATGCGCTTGAGGGCAAGCCCACCTCCGCGTCCCGCATCACGCTCAGCCACATCATGACGGCCGGCGACACAAACCTCCTCGGGACGGTGCACGGTGGCGTGATCATGAAACTGGTCGACGACGCGGCGGGCGCCGTGGCCGGGCGCCACTCCGGCGGCCCGGCCGTGACCGCCTCCATGGACGAGATGGCCTTTCTGGAGCCGGTCCGGATCGGCGACCTCGTGCATGTGCGCTCCCAGGTCAACTGGACCGGCCGGTCCTCGATGGAGGTCGGCGTACGGGTCCTGGCCGAGCGCTGGAACGAATCCAGCCCGGCCCAGCAGGTCGGCTCCGCCTACCTCGTCTTCGCCGCCGTGGACGAGCAGGGCAAGCCGCGCCGGGTGCCGCCGGTGATACCGGAGACCGAGCGGGACAAGCGCCGCTACCAGGAGGCGCAGATCCGCCGTACGCACCGCCTCGCCCGGCGGCGCGCGATCATGGAGCTGCGCGAACGGCGTGCCGCGGAAGGCCTCGACGACGCATAACGGCGACCGCCAGCCGGCCGAGCAGCGCCAGCCCCGCGCCGATGGCCGCACCGGTCGCCGCGCACATCACATCGTCGATATCGGCGATCCGCCCGGCCCGCATCAGCAGCTGTGCCGTCTCGGTGACCAGGCACAGGCCCACACACAGCAGGAACGCCAGGGCGGCCGAGGCGCGCGGCGCCGCGAACCGCAGCAGCAGCGGCACCGGAACGAACAGCGCCGCATTGGCGATCTGCCGTCGCACCAGCATCGCCAGCTCCCCGGGCTCCAGCTGGGCGCCCAGTTCGAACAGCCCCTCGCCGGGCCGCCACCACACCGTCGCGTCCCCCGAGCCGATCGGCTGGGTCGGCGCGAGCGTCGCCACCAGGAGCAGCAACAGCCAGCCGGCCAGCAGCGCCCGGGCCGTGGTGCGCGGCGCGCAGCTGCCGGGGGCGAGGGCGGCCCACAGGGCGAGGGTCACCGCCAGTCCCAGTGCCGCGATGAGGAAGAGCGTCACCGTGGTGGGGGTGATGCCCAGCACAACCTGCCACACGATGCGCCCCTTTCAGGACATCCCGGACATCAACTGCAGCTCCATTTTGTGACGTAGACCGTCTGCCCGCGTTCCATGACCCCCCGGATGCATTCGTCCGAGAGCATCTCCACCCGGCCGCTCAGCTCGACGGAGCCGCCCTGTGTCCGCCGGGTGCCGAACCAGCCGGGGAACGCGGTGATCCGGGCGTTCTTGCGCTGGTAGCCGAGCCGCACGGTGATCGCATCGAGTCCCACCGCCGCCCCGTGCCGGCGGTAGGTCGCGGTGTACATCCCGTCGGATCCCACCGGACCGCGCAGACACAGCTGACCGCGCACCAGATCCCCGCAGCCGGTCGGCGCGGCGGGCGCCGGCGGCGCCGCGGCGGCGGTGGCCACGACCAGGCACATCGCGGCAACCGCGACAGAGACCCGGCGCGCATAGTGGTGCGCGTCCGGGTGCCGCGCGGGCGGCCCGGGCACGGTGCGACGAGGCGCTGGGACACTCATGCCGAAGCCTCGCTTCGCTCGGCCTCGCATGCGCGAGGCACGCACCTTTCGATGATGACCTCGCTGCGCTCGCTCATGGGCACACTGCCTCGTCACCGGTGATCGCCGAGATCCCGCCCGGCGTCTGCGGCGGCTCCTCGGCCCGTACCCGGCGCACCGCCCTGTGGCCCTGGCCGACCGTCACCTGCATCACCGGCCCCTGCCCGGCCACCGGCCGCAGCTGCGCGCCCGGCAGCGCGGCGGCCAGCGAGCGGGCCGAGCGGTCCCAGCGCGGGTCGTAGGCGATGACCGTGCGGGTCACCTTGCCGATGGTGGAGTTGCCGGGGGTGGCGGTGGTGGCGAAGCCGGTGGCATGCAGCTCCCCGGCCACCGTGGCGCCCAGCCCCGCCCGGTCGCTGCCGTTGTTGACCTGTACCTGGACCTGGCCGGGAGGTACGTCCACGACCATGGCGCGCGGATCCTTCCGGGCCCGGTGCACCGCGATCGGCTTGTCCTCGCGGATCGCCTGGAAGAGCTTCGGCGCCTGCACCGGATCCCACCGCACGGTCGAGCCGACGCCCGGCACCGGCTGGGCCAGATCGCCCAGCGGCACGGACGTGAACTCCGAGGACGACGGGCTGAAGCCGCGCATCGCCTGCCCGAGATCGACCAGGTCGTTGGCCCGGAAGCCCGAGTCGGCCCGCACGGACCCCAGCATCGTGTCGGCGACGTCCTTGAAGCGGATCGGGTTCATCAGCACTCCGGAGGAGGTGATCTTGTGGATGAGGGCGGCCAGGAAACGCTGCTGGCGCTGCATCCGGCCGAGGTCGGCGGACCCGTCGATATGCCGCGAGCGCACGTACTGCAGCGCCTGGCCCCCGTTGAGCCGCGACTTGCCGACCGGTAGATCCAGGCCCGTATAGCTGTCGCGCAGCCGCCGTACGGTGCAGATCTCCACCCCGCCGACCGCGTCCACGCTGCGCATGAAGCTGGTGAAGTCGACCTCCAGATAGTGGTCGATATGCACCCCCGTCATGTGCTCGACGGTCCGCACGGTCAGGTTCGGGCCGCCCTCCGCGTACGCCGCGTTCAGCTTGATCGGGTGCTTGGCGCGCTGGGTGCCGGTGACCGCGTCCAGATGCGCCGGGACCTCGGCGTAGGAGTCGCGCGGCAGGCTGATGACGCTGGCGCGGTCCCGGTCGGCGGACAGATGCACCAGCATCAGGGTGTCGGTGCAGTGACAGGGCGCGCCGCCCAGGTGGTACTTCCGCTTCTCGCCCTCGGTGAGCTTGTCGCGCCCGTCCGTGCCCACGACCAGGAAGTTCAGGCCGTCGCCGCCTCCGGGACGGTTGCTCATGCCCTTGAACGGGTCCACCCGGCCGATGCCGCTCTCCACGCCGGTGACCATGGCGTGCCCGACGCCGCTGGCCGCCAGCAGCAGCGCGGACGTGACGGCGCCGATCCGCAGCCCCCAGCGGGGGCCCGACGGCCGCCGGCGCGCGGCGGGCCGGGCGGCCCGGCGCCGGGCCGGGCGGGGGGAGCGGAACGGCGCGGTCACGGGGGACACCTCCGCGGCTGGACGGGCGTGATCGGCGCCCGTCGGGGAGCGGGTCACGGACGGGGGAGGGGACAGGTGGGGGCGAAGCAGGCGGGAACACCGTAGGTCAATACGATCTCCTGCAAAGCACCACACGCCGGGCATCGGCCGCCCGGCCACCCGGCTGCGTCCGAGCGCGTCCCCCATTCGCGGTAACGTGAGGCGCGATCCTGCAGTCCCCCGGCGGGCGCTGCCGTCGCTGGCGGCTCGCCACGGGCCGTACCCCCGAGGAACCATGCCGCAGCAGCAGCCCCCGGCCGTCTCCGTGATCATGCCGGTGCTCAATGAGGAACGTCACCTGCGCAATTCCGTCCGGCACATCCTGGAGCAGGAGTACGCCGGCGAGATGGAGGTGGTGATCGCCCTCGGCCCGTCCACGGACCGTACGGACGAGATCGCCGCCGAGCTGGTCGCCGAAGACGCCCGGGTGCACACCGTGCCCAACCCCACCGGCCGTACCCCCGCGGCGCTGAACGCCGCGATCAAGGCGTCCCGGCACCCGATCGTGGTCCGCGTCGACGGCCACGGCATGCTCTCGCCGAACTACATCGCCACCGCCGTGCGCCTCCTGGAGGAGACCGGTGCGGCGAACGTCGGCGGCATCATGCACGCCGAGGGCGAGAACGCCTGGGAGGACGCGGTCGCGGCCGCGATGACGTCCAAGATCGGCGTCGGCAATGCCGCCTTCCACACGGGCGGCCAGGCCGGCCCCGCCGAGACCGTCTACCTCGGGGTGTTCCGCCGCGAGGCGCTGGAGCAGCAGGGCGGCTACAACGAGGAGTTCATCCGCGCCCAGGACTGGGAGCTGAACTTCCGTATCCGCGAGGCCGGCGGCCAGATCTGGTTCTCGCCCGAGCTGAAGGTGCAGTACCGCCCGCGGCCGAGCATCAAGGCGCTGGCCAAGCAGTACAAGGACTACGGCAAGTGGCGCCATGTCGTCGCCCGCTACCACGCCGGCTCGATCAACCTGCGCTATCTCGCGCCGCCGACCGCGGTGTGCGCCATCGCGGCGGGCCTGGTGGTCGGCGCGGCGGTCACGCCCTGGGGCTTCGTCGTCCCGGCCGGCTACCTCGCCGCGATAGCGGCGGGCTCGGTCCCGGCCGGCAAGGGCCTCTCCCTGAAGGCACGCGCCCAGATCCCGGTGGCCCTCGCCACCATGCACATGTCCTGGGGCGTCGGCTTCCTGACCAGCCCCCGCTCGCTCGCCAAGAGGGTCATCGCCAGCCGCCGCCCGGCGGTGCTGAACCCGGCGACCGGCGCCGAGTAGACCGGTCGGCCCGGGCCGCATCCGGCCCGGGCCTCCCCGTCTAGAACGTGTACTGCGGATTCACCTTCATACAGGCCTTGGTGTCCTCGCCGTTGAGCGCGTCCGCGCTGTCCGGGGCCTTGTCGGCGCCCTTCTTGTCGCCGGACTTCGGGTACGTCGACCCGCTGCGCCAGTCATTGCCGACCACCAGCCGCATGCCGGTGGCCGAACTCGACTCCCGGACCGCGTCCTTGGGCAGACCGAGCGCCTTGGCCAGCGCCAGCGCGTCGCCCCGCTGACCCTTGTCCCGGTACGTGAGGGTGGTGTCGGCCTGTGTGGTGAGCGCCGAGTCGGTGCCGGCCGAGGTGTAGCCGAGGCCGGCCAGCTGCTGCTGGATGACGGAGGCGCGGCCGGAGACCGGTCCGGTCACCGTGCTGTTGGTGCCGTTCTGCACCACAACTTTCAGCTGGTCCTTGGGGGTTGACGCCTTGGGGTCCGGCGTCGGCTTCTTCTTCTTGTCCTTGCCGTCCAGCGCGGTGTCGTTGCGCAGCAGCGCGAAGGTCTCCTCCGCGTCGCCGGGCTTGGGCATGACGTATTGCTCGCCGGGCCCGTACTGCCAGGGCATGGTGACCATCGTGATGCGCTTGGTCGGCACCCGGCTGAGGTCACCGCCCAGGTCGTAGAGCTTCTTGACGGTGTCGAGGCCGTCGTCGACGGTCAGGGCGTTGGTCGCGGCCTCCGCCAGGTCACGCAGCTCCCCCGGGTTGGTGAGCTTGGCGTCCTTCTTCAGCTGACGGACCATCGAGTTCATGTACATGTGCTGGGCCTTGGCCCGGCCGATGTCGGTGTTGTCCTCGAAGCCGTAGCGGGTGCGCAGCCATTGGAGCGCCTGGACGCCCTTGACGGGGTGGGTGCCCTCCTTCATCCGCAGCCCGCTGCCGTGGCCCTTGCTGTCGTGCGAGTAGACGTTCTTGTCGACGCAGACCGGGACACCGCCGATGGCGTCCGCCATGTCCACCACGCCGGAGAAGTCGACCATCATGAAGTGGTCGATATAGACGCCGGTCAGCTCCTGCCAGGTGGCGAGCGTGCAGCCCGGACCGCCGTGCTGGAGCGACTCGTTGATGGCCGCGGTGGTCTGCGAAAAGACCTCATGGGTCTTCGGGTCGGTGCACTGGGGGATCGTCACCCGGGTGTCCCGCGGGATGGAGATCACCGACATGTTGCTGCGGTCGGCGGAGACATGCACCAGCATCTGGACGTCGGCGAGCGGCTTGCGGTCCGCGTCCTGGCGGGCGCCGCCGAGCTTGATGTTCTCCTTGCTGTTCCGGCCGTCGGAGCCGAGCAGCAGGATGTTCAGCGGGCTCTGGCCGAACGCGTTGGGGTCCGGCTTCTTCAGGCCGCCACCGCCCAGCGATCGGGGCTCCTTGCGGAGGTTGGCGTTGAGGTGCTCGTAGTACCAGTAGCCGGCGCCCGCGCCGCCCACTATGACGACGGCGAGGGTGAGGGCGGTCCAGCGCAGCACCTTGCGGCCCTTGCCGCCCTTGCGGCGACGCGGCTGCCCCCCTTTGCGATGGCCGCCGTCGGCCGGCACCTCACCGTCGTCGGTGGGCACAGCGCCGCCTTCGGCGGGCACAGCGCTCCCTTCGGCGGGCGTCCAGCCGGGCGCGTCCGGCGGCAGCCCCTTGTCCTCGTACATGCTGTCGTCCCAGCCCAGCTGCTGTGCGTCCGGCTGGCGCCGCCGGCGTGATCGGTCACCACGCACACTGCTCTGCCGCATTCGGCCCTCTCCCCGTTGTCAGTTCGGTGGTGCGCTCGGCGCCTCGGCAGGGCGGCCGGATCCCGCTCAGATCACTTCGCGCAGACGTTCTTGTCATCGGCATTGACGTTCTGCACCCCGTCCGGGGTTTCCGTCGGTGCCTCGATCGGGGTGCCGGGTGCCTTGAAGTCCTTGCCGAGGATGAGCTTCATCGGGACCCGGTCTCCGGCGTCCTGCGACGACTTCTTCAGCGCGCTCTTGGGCAGGCCCATCCAGTCGGCCAGAGCGGCGGCCTGGTCGGCCTGGTTGGGGGCGTACTCAAGGCGGGTGGCGGCCAGCTTGGCCGGGGCGTTGCCGGCGTTGGTGGAGAGCTTGGCGCCCTTGTTGTTCTGCAGCCAGTCCACGGTCTCCTGCGCCGAGCCGATCGGCCCGCCGCCGTTGGTGACATCGACCCGTACGAGCTCGGGCGGCGCCTTCTTGGCCGGGCCGGAGCTCTTGCCCTTGCTCTTCTTGTGCTTGGCCAGGGTGTGGTCGGCCCGCACCATCGCGAACAGCGGGTCCGCCTTGGCCTGGTCCAGGATGACGGTGGCCTTGTCGTTGGGGTTGTCCAGCACCGGCACCGTGGCGAAGGTGACCTTGTCGATGTCGACCTTCTTGAGGTCGTTGCCGAAGTCCAGCAGCTTGCCCGCCGTACCGATACCGGTGTCGACGGTGAGCGCCCTGGTCGCCGCCTGGCTGACGTCGTAGAGCTTGCCGGGGCTGGAGAAGGCGCTGGACTTCAGCTTGCGGATCAGCGAGCTGAGGAACTGCTGCTGCATCTTGATCCGGTCCAGGTCGCTGCCGAATCCGATGGCGTGCCGGGTGCGGACGAACGCCAGCGCCTGCTCGCCCTTGACGGTGTGCCGGCCGGCCTTCAACTTCAGGTGCGACTTGGGGTCGTCGATGTCCTTGGCGGCGCAGACCTCGACGCCGTCCACCGCTTCGGACAGCTCCTTGACCGCGTTGAAGTCGGCCATCATGAAGTGGTCGACCTTCAGCCCGGTCAGCTTCTCCACGGTGCGCCAGGTGCAGCCGGGGTCCCGGCCCTCCTGGCCCAGGCTGGTGTTGAAGCGCACCTCGTGCTCACCGGGGATGACCTTCTTCGAGCCGTCCTTCTGCTTCGTCGGGCAGTTGGGGATGTCGGTGATCAGGTCGCGCGGGATGCTCAGCGCGGTCGCGTTCGACCGGTCCTTGGAGATGTGCATCAGGATCGTGGTGTCCGCGTGCCCGACGCTGCCGGAGTCGCCGTATCCCGCGTTGCCCTTACCGGAGCGCGCGTCCGTCCCGATGATCAGGAGGTTCACCGGGCCGTCGGACACCGCGTCGTTCTCGACGCCGACATCGACCTTGGAGATGTTCCCGTCCAGCTGCTGGTAGAGGTAGTACGCACCACCGCAGCCGACAACGAGGACAAAGCCGACCACGCCGGCCGTCCAGTAGAGAGCCTTCTTCTTCCCGGACTTCTTCGGCTTGCGCTTACGGCGGCTCGCCGGACCCGCTGCCGATGCCGTCGCGGTAGCGGTACGGCCGGCGGCCGCCCGGCGCGCCGCCCGCCCGCCGGTGGGGGGCTCGCCGGTGTCGTCCGCGGCGCTCCGGCCCCGGCGGCCGCCCTGGGTCGGCAACGGACGGGTGTCCGTGTCGCCGACCGCGCCACCCGGGTTGCGCGCGGCGCGTCTGGAGCCGGGCACCTTGCGGTCGGAAGGCCGAGCGGGGGCTTGACCGGCAGGGTCAAGCCGCAGCTCGTAGTTGCCGGTGTTCGGATCGAACACCCACTGATCGGCGGGATCGACATTGTCGTCGCCCGCCCGCCCACGGCCTTGCGCGTCCACGGTGCCTTGAATCCTCCGTCGGTGCCACGCGGCGCCATCCCCTCAAGGCGCTCGGTCGGTCGATCGTGCAATGCATGGTCATCGGTCTGCCAGAGAGCGGACCGGATCGCACACACTATCCGCCCAGTTCAGCGCCCCGCGACGCTCGTGACAAATTCCACTTCCCTACAACTGGGCAATCCGCCCAATCCATTCGAGTCGCCGGGCGTACTTTGCGGCATCTTTATTCGCAGATCCCGTGTTCCGCGGTCGTCCCGGGAAAGGTCGGGCCCGAACTCGCCGACGGCGCGGGTGATCCCTCCGGCTTGCCGTCCGAGGCGCCGCCGCCGGTGCGGACCGGCTCCTCCCCGGCGTCGCGCGTCGGTGCCACGGTCACCGGAAGATCCCTGCGCAGCTGCCCGAAGAGCCGGCCGGCGTCCGGTTGCACCAGCTCGTCGCGGTTGGGGTCGTAGCGGTACTCCTGGCGCGGCACGGTCAGGAACTGGACCCGGTCGGTGGGAATGCCGCGGGTGCTGCGCACCAATTCGTACAGCCCCCGCAGTGAAGCCAGCGCGCTGTCCGTGGTCAGCGAACTCGTCGCGGCATCCAGGACCGGATACAGCCGGGTCGGATTGAGCAGGACACCATTACTCTGCACTTTCTTCACGAGAGCACCAAGAAACTGCTGTTGCCTCTCCATACGCTGGGTGTCGCTGCCGTTGCCCAGGCTCTTACGGGCCCGTACGTAACCGAGCGCGGCCTCACCGTGCAGGGTCTGCCGGCCGGCGGGCAGCCGGAGATCCGCCTCGTCGTCCTGGATGGGCTGCGGCAGACACACCTCGACGCCGTCCACCGCGTCCACCATCTTCTCGAACCCGACGAAGTCGATGATCATGTAGTGGTCGATGCGGATGCTGGTCGTCTTCTCGACCGTACGGATCGTGCAGGCCGCGCCGCCGAAGGCGAACGCCCAGTTGAACTGGGCCGTCCGGGGCGGGGACTCCTCGCCGTCGGAGCGCTTGCAGTGCGGCACCTCCACCATCAGATCGCGCGGGATGCTGACCGCGGTCGCGCTCTTCCGGTCCGCCGCCAGGTGCAGCAGCATCGTGGTGTCCGAGCGCTGGCCGCCGCTCCGGCCGTATTTGCGGTTGCCGCCCTTACGGCTGTCGGAGCCGATCAGCAGCAGGTTCTCGGCGTTCGGCGGGCCCGCGGGGGGCCGCTCGGATTCCCACTTCCGCAGCTCCCGCTCAGTGGCGCTGTCGGTGCGGATATTGCTGTTCAGCTTGGAGTACAGCGCCCAGCCGGCACCGGCCCCGGCCAGCACCGCACCGGCGGCCCCGAGCGCGACCCAGCGCCGCCAGCGCCTGCGGTGCCGCGGCGTGCGCACCGGCCCCGGCCCCCTGGCCGGGCGCTCGTCCCAGCCGGCGAACCTGGGGGGCTCGGGGGTATCGGTCACGTGTGCGTCCATCCCTCACGGAGTCGGCGTCGCGCCCGCACGCGGGGCCCGGAAGGAGGAGACGGGCGAACCCCGCGCATGGTGGTACGTACTCAAGATCATGGACCGGAACGGGCGCAGTGGCCCGCCCTGGACGCCTCCGGTCCGCCGGACGGGGGAGCGCGGCTCAGGAGACCGGCGGCGCCCGGAACGTGATCTTCTCGCTGGTCTCGCGGGCGGCCGCGGCCGGTGCGTCCAGCCGGTCCGGATGACGGCACAGCACCACGGAGCCGCCGGTCGCCAGCGGCGCGTACAGCCCGAACGACAGGCCCTCCCAGGTGTCGTACGGCAGTCCCGACAGCACCCGCGGCGCCTTGGGCATCCCGGCGGCGGCCGCGTCGGCCAGCGCCCGGGCCCCGATCCCGGTGCCGGTCAGCTCCTCGCCGCCGACGACCAGCGCCACCGCGTCCGGGTTCACCGGCGCGTACGGCGCGAAGCGGTCGCCCTGGCTCGGCACCTCGACCGCGTAGTCCGCAAAGCCCTCGGGAGGCTGCGGGAAGCGGCCGCCCAGCGGGCGCAGCGCCAGCGCCACCCGCTCCCCGGAGCAGCCGCGCGCCGCGTCGAGCCGGTCCGGCCCGGCGACGACGAGATCGGCGGCGGACGGATCGCCGTCCAGGTCCGCGACCACGCCCACCGACGAGCAGGCCAGCAGCCACACGGCGGTCTGCCAGTGCGCGGGCAGCAGCAGCGCGAGCCGGTCGCCGGGCTCGGCGGCCAGATCGCCCTGAAGGTAGTTGGCGGTCTTGGCCACCCAATTGGCGAAGGTCGCGACGGACAGTTCCACGCGCTCGCCGGTGGCGTCGTCGTAGAAGGTCACCAGCGGGCGGGCCGGGTCCGCGGCGAGCGCGGAACTCAGCAGGTCGGCGGGGGTGCGATCAGTGGCGTTCATCGCGGCCAGGGTACGCGCGGCGGCGGCCGGGGCCGGGGCGGGCACGGCAGGCCCGGGCCACCGGATCGGCCGATGCGCCGTCAGATCACCGTTGGCGCATCGTGTCCCGCCATGTTCACGATTTTGTCCATGCGCCCCTTCCTCGCGATCTGCCTCGGCGCGGCGTGCACCGCCGCCTTCGCCCTGCCCGTCGTGCCGGACGCCGGTGCCGGCGCCCGTCGTCCGGCCGCCCCGAGCGCCGGTGACCTGCCGGGCAGCACCCAGTCCCTGCCGGTGGCGGCCCTCGGCGCACCCGCCCCGCACACCACCGACCGCGACACCCCCACGGCCCCCGCCGCCCAGGCGCTCGGTCTGCCGGCCCGCAGCGTACGGCCGTTCTCCCTTCTGGGAGTCGTCTGGGACGACGCCGACGCCCAGCTACGGGGCCGGGTCCAGGTCCGCACCCGCGCCACCGGCAGCGGCGCCTGGTCCGGCTGGCAGGACGTACAGACCCACAACGACGACGCCCCCGACCTCGGCGCCGCCGAGCGGCACGACAGCGACGTACGCGGCAGCACCGCGCCGCTGTGGGTCGGCGACTCCGACGCCGTCCAACTGCGCATCACCCCCGAGACCCGGCACCGCGCACCGGCCACCCTCCCCGGCGGCCTCCGGCTGGAACTCGTCGACCCCGGCGAACAACCCCGCACCGACCGCGGCCGGCGCGACGGTCCGCCGACCCCGCTCACCCCCGAGGCCGCCGCGGCCTCCGCCGCCAACGCCAAGCTCGCACCGCTCGGCGCCACCGAGATCCCGGCCCTCGACCACGCCGCCTCCCAGGCCGATGTCGCCGCCGTGGACGGGCCGCCCTCGGCACAGACCTCCGTCGGGCCGCGCCCGCGGATCGTCACCCGGGCCGGCTGGGGCGCCGACGAGCAACTGCGCGAGAAGGCCTTCACCTACACCCACACCGTGCGCGCCGCCTTCGTCCACCACAGCGGATCGGGCAACAACTACACCTGCGCACAGGCTCCTTCGCTGATCCGCGCCATGTACCGCTTCCACGTCAAGAGCAACCACTGGCGCGACATCGGCTACAACTTCCTCATCGACAAATGCGGAACGGTCTACGAAGGCCGCGCGGGCGGTGTCGCCAAGCCCGTCATGGGCGCCCACACCCTCGGCTTCAACAACGACAGCACCGGCATCGCCGTCCTCGGCACCTTCACCGACATCGAGCCGCCCAAGCGCGCCGTCGACGCCGTCGCCCGTCTGACGGCCTGGAAGCTCGGCCTCTACGGCGTCGATCCGCGCGCCACCATCGCGGTGCTGTCCGGCGGCAGCAACCGTTTCCCCAAGGGCGTCAAGGTCCGACTGCATGTCATCTCCGGCCACCGGGACGGCTTCACCACCGACTGCCCCGGCGTCCACCTCTACAACAAGCTCGCCGCCACCCGGCTCGCGGCGGCCGGCCTGCAGGGCCGCTGACCCGGTTCCGTCGGGTCACGTCGGTGCCGTGCGGGTTTGTACGGGTCTGCGGGTTTGCGCGGGTCTGCTGTGACACAAGTTGCAGGGAAGAATGAACCGTTCCTGCCGCTGACGCGTCTTATCGACCACGACGTGTGCGCTCCCGGAATACCGTCTGCCTACACTGGTCCGCCGATCGGCCGACCCCAGCAGGAAGCAGAGAAGACAAGGTGACTGAAGCGATCCTCCTGGTCGGCGGCAAGGGCACGCGGCTGCGCCCGCTGACGGTGCATACGCCCAAGCCCATGGTCCCGGCGGCGGGTGTGCCGTTCCTCACCCATCAACTGGCCCGCGCCCGGGCCGCAGGCGTCGAGCACATCGTCCTCGCCACCTCCTACCTCGCCGAGGTCTTCGAGCCGTACTTCGGCGATGGATCGTCGCTCGGCCTGCATCTGGAGTACGTCACCGAGCGGGAGCCGCTGGGCACCGGCGGCGCCATCCGCAATGTCGCCTCACGGCTGCACTCCGCCCCCGGCGACCCGGTGCTGATCTTCAACGGCGACATCCTCACCGGCCTGGACATCGCGGCCCTCGTCGACACCCACCGCACCTCCGGCGCCGATGTCTCCCTGCACCTCACCCGGGTCGAGGACCCGCGCGCCTTCGGTCTGGTGCCCACCGACGACACCGGCCGGGTCACCGCCTTCCTGGAGAAGCCGCAGACGCCCGAGGAGATCGTCACCGACCAGATCAACGCCGGCGCCTATGTGTTCAACCGGTCGGTCATCGACACCATCCCGGCCGGCCGCCCGGTCTCCGTCGAGCGCGAGACCTTCCCCGGACTGCTCGCCGACGGCGCCCACCTCCAGGGCATGGTCGACTCCACCTACTGGCTCGACCTCGGCACCCCGCAGGCCTTCGTCCGCGGCTCCGCCGACCTGGTCCTCGGCCGCGCCCCCTCCCCGGCGGTGCCCGGCCGCTGCGGCGACCGCCTGGTCCTGGAGACCGCCGACGTCGCCACGGACGCCAAGCTCACCGGCGGCACCGTCGTCGGCCCGCGCACCGTCATCGGCGCCGGCGCCCGGATCGACGGCAGCGCCGTTCTCGAAGGCGCGGTCATCGAGCCGGGCGCCCAGATCCATGACTCGCTGATCGGCGCCGGGGCGCGCATCGGGGCCCGTACGGTCCTGGACGGCGCCGTCATCGGCGACGGCGCACGGATCGGCGCCGACAACGAGCTGCGCGGCGGCATCCGCATCTGGTGCGACGCCGACATCCCGGCCGGGTCGGTGCGCTTCTCCTCCGACCAGTAGGCAGCGCCTTCCCGTCTTCCCGTGGTGCACCACTTCGCGTGGTGCACCACGGAACACGGAATACCGCCCCGGCCCCCCGCGTTGTGGCCCCGTAGGGGGCGCTCGCACCCCCTACGGGATGTGTTCGCCCACCCCCTAGGCCCCACCCCCCTAGGCCCCGGCCGGGCCCAGGCCCGTTGTCACCCCCATCGCCTAACCTGGCCGCATGCCCGCCCGCACCTGGGTCCCGCCCGGCCCGTACGACCTGCACCGCACGCTGTGTGTGCTGCAGCGCGGCCCGGGCGACCCCGCGTTCGCGGTGCGCGGCGGCGAGCTGTGGCGGTCCTGCCGTACGCCCGAGGGCCCCGGCACGCTGCGCGTCGCGGCCCGCCCGGCCGCCGGCAGCGTCGAGGCCGAGGCCTGGGGGCCGGGCGCCGACTGGCTGCTGGACCGCCTTCCCGACCTGCTGGGGGAGTCCGACGACCCGACGGAACTGACCGCCCGGCACCGCATCGTCCATGAGGCGCGCCGCCGCCACCCCGGCGTCCGGCTCGCCAGGACCGGCCTGGTCCTGGAGTCGCTGATCCCCTCGATCCTGGAGCAGAAGGTCACCAGCGACGAGGCCTACCGCGCCTGGCGGCTCCTCCTGCAGCGGCACGGCGAGCCCGCGCCCGGCCCCTGGGAGCGGATGCGGGTGATGCCCGAGCCGCGCGGCTGGGCGCTGATCCCCTCCTGGGAGTGGCACCGCGCGGGCGTCGACGCCAAGCGCTCCTCCGCGATCCTGCGCGCGGTGCAGGTGGCCCGCCGGATGGAGGAGGCCGCGCGGATGGATCTCGCGGACGCCACCCGGCGGCTGACGGCCCTCCCCGGCATCGGCCCGTGGACGGCCGCCGAGACGCTGCAGCGCACCCTCGGCGCACCGGACGCGATCACGGTCGGCGATCTCCATCTGCCGAAGATCATCGGCTATGCCCTCACCGGCCGCCGCGGCACCACCGACGAGCAGATGCTCGAACTCCTCGCGCCCTACGAGGGCCAGCGGCACCGGGCGGCCCGGCTGATCCTGCTCTCCGGCATCACACCGCCGCGGCGGGCGCCGCGGTTCCCGGTGGGGGACATCGCCCGTCTGTGACCGCGCCGACGGCGCGGGTCAGCGCAGCACGACGAAGTCGTCGGCGTTCCGCGCCGCCCGGGTCCTCGGTGCTTCCGCGGGACGCCCGATGGCCACCGCCCCCATCGGTTCCCAGTCCTCGGGAAGCCCGAGCACGTCCCGGACCACGTCCCGGCAGAACATCGTCGACGAGACCCAGGCGGAGCCGAGGCCCTCGCCCGCCAGCGTGACCAGGAAGTTCTGGATGGCCGCGCCGTTCGCGACCACGAACATCTCCCGCTCGGCCGCGCCGCGCCGTGCGTCCGGATACGTGTGCGAACCGTCCATCACCATGCACGGCACCGCCACGTACGGCGCGGCGCGCAGCAGATCACCGCGCCGTACCCGCTTGGCGATGGACTCCGCCGACTTGCCGTCACCGCGCAGATCCGCGATCCAGGCGTCCCGCATCGCATCCAGCAACCGCAGCCGCGACTCCGCCGACTCCAGGAGGACGAACCGCCACGGTGTGGTGTGGTGCGGCGCAGGTGCGGTGATCGCCGCCGCCACGGCGCGCCGCACCGCCCCCGGATCGACCGGATCATCGGTGAACGCGCGGACCGTACGCCGCGCCGTCACCGCCTCCCGTACGGCCTCCGATGTGCCCAGCCGGAACATGTCGTGCTCGGATTCGCGCACCATCGCCCGCGCCCCCTCGCCGTCGCCCGTCTCCTCGACGACATGCGGGAGCCCGCGCACCACCGCGACCGGCAGCCCGGCGGCCTTGCCCTTCACCAGGTCGCCCGCCGCGGCCAGTTCGTCCGCGGTGGCCACCACCGTCGCGCTGAGCGGATTGCCGTACGCGTCCGTGCCGCCGCGCAGATCGTCCAGCACCCGCACCCCGGCCGCCCCGATGGCGACATCGGTGAGGCCGGTGCGCCACGGCCGCCCGAAGGTGTCGCTGATGACGACGCCGACCTCGACGCCGAGTGCCTCGCGGATCCCGGCTCGCAGGGCGCGGGCCGAGGCATCCGGGTCCTCCGGCAGCAACAGCACCGTCCCGGAAGGGGTGTTGGAGGCATCGACACCGGCCGCCGCCATCACCAGGCCCTGCCGGTTCTGCACGATCCGCAGCGTGCCGCGGCGCGCCACCACCCGCACCGTCTCCTGGTCGATCGCCGCCTCGCGGTCGGTGGCCTCGACCACCCGGCCCTCGGCCTTGCTGACGATCTTCGAGGTCACCAACAGCACATCGCCGTCGATGAGTTGGGGCAGTCCGTCGGCGGTCGCCGCCGCGGCGATCAGCTTGACCAGGTCGTCGCCGGGCCGCACCTCGGGGATCCCCGGCAGCGCCCACACCCGGTAGCCGGGCACCTCGCCGGCGCCGCCGGTCATGCCCGGACCTCCTCGGCCAGCGCCAGTGCCTCACGCACCATCGCGGCCGTGGCGTCCAGGTCCGTCATCATCAGCGGCACGGCCCGGCAGCGGATACCGGCCGCCTCGACCTCGGCCACCACGCCCGCGTCGACGGAGTCGACCAGCCAGCCGTCCAGCAGCCCGGAACCGTAGTGGCGGGCCACGGCCGCGGCGGTCGACTCCACACCCACCGCCGCCAGCACCTTGTCGGCCATACCGCGCACCGGGGCGTCCCCGACGATCGGCGACAGACCGATCACCGGCACCCCGGCGTCCGCGATGGCCTCACGGATGCCCGGCACCGCCAGGATCGTGCCGATGCTCACCACCGGGTTGGACGGCGGGAACAGCACCACATCCGCCCCGGCGATCGCCTCCAGCACGCCCGGCGCCGGCTTGGCCTGCTCGGCGCCGACCGGCACCACGGCGTGCGCGGGCACCGAGGCGCGCATCCGCACCCAGTACTCCTGGAAATGGATGGCCTTGCGCTCGCCGTCCTCGTCGACGGCGACATGGGTCTCGACCCGGTCGTCGGACATCGGCAGCAGCCGTACGCCGGGCTTCCAGCGTGCGCACAGCGCCTCGGTGACGGCGCTCAGCGGATATCCGGCGCTCAGCATCTGGGTCCGCACGATGTGCGTGGCGAAGTCCCGGTCGCCGAGGCCGAACCACTCGGGGCCGACGCCGTAGGCGGCCAACTCCTCCTTCACCCGGAAGGTTTCGTCTGCGCGGCCCCAGCCCTGCTCCTCGTTGATGCCGCCGCCGAGCGTGTACATCACGGTGTCGAGGTCGGGACACACCTTGAGCCCGAACAGATGGATGTCGTCGCCGGTGTTGCCGATGACGGTGATGTCCGCGTCCGGAGCCGCTGCCTTCAGTCCCCGCAGAAAGCGGGCGCCGCCGATACCGCCGGCCAGAACCACGATTCGCATGGCGACAGTCTGTCAGCCGGGCGGGGGCCTCGTTGCGTCAGGAGGCGGCGGTCTCGCGGGCCGAGGGTGTGCAGTGGGCGGTGGGGGTCCCGCCGGCCGAACGCAGCCGGTTCTCGGGGAGCATCGGCATCTCGGTCAGGCCCGGGAAGTAGACATGCAGGCTGACGGCCGGCACCAGGGCGTCATTGACGACCTCGTGGACGTAGCCGGGGGCGAACACCCGCTGGGCGCCGGCCGTGAGCGTACGGTGGCCGGCCTCGGCGCGCTCGGTCAACTCGCCCTCCAGGACGGTCAGCACACCGGAGGACGGCCCGTGGTCGTGCCGGCCGCTGCCCTGGCCGGGCACCCAGCTCAGCAGCCACACCTCGTAGCCGATTGGGGCCTCCCCTGCTCGAGCGGAGCCGAGAGCTTGGGGAACGGTGCGCAGCCGGTGGTACCAGCGGGTGGTGGCGTCGTAGCGGACGAGCGGGGCCCATGCGGCGCGGTCGGCGGCGATCGAGCGGGCCAGCCCGGCGAAGCCGGCGACGGTGGCCGGGTGCGCGGGAACGGGCGGCAGCAGGTGGGGGATGGCGAGCGGGTCGCCGGCGATCTGAACGTCGCTGTTCATCGGGTTTCGGGTTCCTCGGCGAAGTGCTGGGGTGACGCTGGGGGTACCGCGTGGGGGTACCCCCAGCGTTAGCTGGGGGAGGATGCGGCACGGCGCCGGCTTTCCCTGTGGGGGGCGCGGCGTGGGGGGCGCGGAGCAGGGGCGCTGCGGGGTGGTGCGAGCGAAGAGGCTGGAGCTCAGTGGCTTCGACAGCTGGAACAGCGACAGCGAGCCTGCGCAGCACAGAGCGACCCGTAGGCACGGGTCAGTCGGGGCGCGGGAGTCGCTGGCATGGGGTCAAGGAGACCGGGTCCACGGCGCAATGTCAACCGGATGCCTGGTTTGCCGTAAATCTTTCACCTCATCCGGTTACTCCGTCCGCAGAAAGGTTTGTGCAGTCGTTGGTACGGAGACATCGACCGGCAACCGCCCCTCCAAACACCGTTGCGGCCCCGTGATCCGTCTGTGATCTTCCCCGCTTCGGAGTGCGGGGGTGCAACGTGAATGCCGCTCGATCGCGTCTGAGTAAGCGAAGAGGACGTGCCGGGTGGCACGCCCGCGGAAGTGTCCTGGTTTTTACTGATTTGAACACTTTCCGCATCCGCTTGGTTCCGCCGAGTGAATAAGAGGCTCAATAGCAGATCTCGGCTTGACTGGCCCGGATCACCACACTTGTAATTTCACTCGTGTCGTTCAGCCGAAATCGATCACGGCTTGATCACGGGGACGTAAAGACAGACGAGGGGCGCACATGACCGAGCTGTTCCAGGAATTGCTGGTCGAGGAGGCGGATGAGGAGCTCGGCTGGCAGGAGCGCGCACTGTGCGCCCAGACCGACCCCGAGTCCTTCTTCCCGGAGAAGGGTGGCTCCACCCGCGAGGCCAAGAAGGTCTGTCTCGCCTGCGAAGTACGGTCCGAGTGCCTTGAATACGCCCTCGCCAACGACGAGCGCTTCGGCATTTGGGGCGGCCTGTCCGAGCGCGAGCGGCGTCGGCTGAAGAAGGCTGCCGTCTGACGATGACAGGACAGCCCTCAGGGCCGACGGCGCGCGGTCTCCCGGACCACGCCGCCGTACCACCCCAACTCCCCATATCCCCCTATAGCGAACTCTCCGCCTCCGACGCCCCGGCCGCCGGAGGCGGACTGCTGTGTACTGCTTCGTACGGGCCACGTCGGGGCACCGGCGCGAACCATTAGTGTGGGGCCCCGTCCGAGATGCGCCGCCGCCCCGCCGGGCGCGCGCGTCGCCTCGTAGTCCGTCGCAGTGTCTTCCGGGGGCGGGGGCCCTGAGCGACTCCGCCGAGGGCCTTCGAACTCCCGGGTCCGGAGGGCCCGTACCTCGATGTCCGTGCACAGCCAGTCGGCGGCCCAGGCCGCCTCAAATGAAGCCGCCACCCCAGAGTTCCCGCGGCATGTCGTCACCGCCGTGATCGTTTCCCATGACGGTGCCCGCTGGCTGCCCGATGCGCTCGCCGGCCTGCTCGGCCAGGAGCGCCCGGTGCAGAACGTCATCGGCGCCGACACCGGCAGCGCGGACACCTCCGCCCAGCTGCTCGCCGAGGCGATCGGGGACCAGCGGGTGCTGCATCTCGCCCGCCGCTCCGGATTCGGCACCGCCGTCGACGAAGCCGTCCGCACGGCCCCCGAACTCACCCCCGACGACCTGCCGTATCTGCGACGGCCCAGCGGCTGGGACCCGGTCAGCCGCACCTGGCGCGACGAGGCCTACGAGATGCCGGAGCTGCCGCACGGCGAACCGGTCCAGTGGCTGTGGCTGCTGCACGACGACTGCGCACCCGAGCCGGACGCGCTCGCCGAGCTGCTGCGGGTCGCCGACGCCAGCCCGTCCACGGTCATCGTCGGCCCCAAGCTGCGCAGCTGGTACGACCGCCGTCAGCTGCTCGAAGCCGGCGTCAGCATCGCGCGCAGCGGCCGCCGTTGGACCGGCCTGGACCGCCGCGAACAGGACCAGGGGCAACACGACCAGGTGCGCCCCGTCCTGTCCGTCTCCACCGCCGGCATGCTCATCCGCCGTGACGTCTACGAGCAGTTGGGCGGCTTCGACCGCCGGCTGCCGCTGATGCGCGACGACGTCGACCTGTGCTGGCGCGCCCAGGCCGCCGGCCACCAGGTGCTCGTCGCACCGGACGCCATCCTGCGGCACGCCGAGGCCGCCGCCCGCGAGCGCCGCCCCATCGACTGCGTCGGCCGCTCGGTGGCCAACCCGCACCGCGTCGACAAGGCCGGCGCCGTCTACACCCTGCTCACCAACACCCGCGGCCGGGTGCTCCCGTACGTCCTGCTGCGACTGCTGATCGGCACCTTCCTGCGGGTCATCGCCTACCTCGTCGGCAAGGTCCCCGGCCAGGCGCTCGACGAACTCGCCGGACTCTTCGGCACCCTGCTGCGGCCCGGCAAGATCCTCGCGGCTCGCAAGAAGAGAGGCCGGCCCGCGGTCGACGCGAGCGAACTCCGGCCACTCTTCCCGCCGCCCGGCGCGACCGTACGGGCCACCGCCGAACAGGTCGCCGGCAACCTCGCCGGACGTGCCGCGCCCGACGTGGCCTCGGCCGGCCGGCACGGCGCCGTCGAGTCCGGGCCCGGCGGCGACGACGCCGACTTCCTGGAGATCGAGCAGTTCGCCCGGCTCAAGCGGATCGCCCGCAAGCCCGCACCGTTGCTCTTCCTCGTCCTGCTGGTGGTCTCGCTGATCGCCTGCCGCGAGCTGCTCGGGTCCGGCGCGCTGACCGGCGGCGCGATGCTGCCCGCGCCCGGCAGCCTGTCCGACCTGTGGTCGGCGTATCTCGACAGCTGGCATCCGGTCGGCGTCGGCGGCAGCGCCTCCGCACCCCCCTACCTGGCGATCCTCGCCCTGGTGTCGAGCGTCTTCGTCGGCAGCACCGGATTCGCCGTCACCCTGCTGCTGGTCTGCTCCGTCCCGCTGGCCGGCCTCACCGCCTACTTCGCCTCCCGCCCGCTGGTCGCCTCCCGGCTGCTGCGGGCCTGGGGGAGCATCGCGTACGCCTTCCTGCCCGCGGCCGCCGGCGCGCTGGCGGGCGGCCGGCTGGGCACCGCGGTGCTCGCCATCCTGCTGCCCCTGATGGCGCGCGCCGCGATCGCCGCGAGCGGACTGCGGCTGCCGGCGGGCACCCGGCCCAGCTGGCGCGCCACCTGGGCGTATGCGCTGCTGATCACCTTCACCATGGCCTTCACCCCGGTCGTCTGGCCGATCGCGGCGCTGCTCGGCATCGGCCTGCTGGTGCTGCGTTTCCTGGATGGGAGCCGCGACCAGCTGTTCGCGTATCTGCTGCGCTTCCTGGTCGTGGTCGTCGCCCCGCTCGTCGTGCTCGCCCCCTGGTCGCTGTCCCTGCTGACCCATCCCGCCCGCTTCTTCCAGGAAGCCGGACTCGACTACGGCGCCGGCTCCGCCTCCGTGGTGGACCTCATCGGCCTCAGCCCCGGCGGCCCCAAGGCAGCCGGCGGGGTGCTGCTCTTCGGCATCGTCCTGGCCGCGCTGGCCGCGACGCTGCGCGACGCGCGGCAGCTCGCGATCCGTACCGCCTGGGTGGTGGCGCTGACCGGGCTGCTGTTCGCGGCGCTCGGCAACGGCTCCGGCTGGACCGGCCCCGCGATGCTCGTCTACGGCCTGGCGCTGCTGTGTGCCGCCGCGGTCGGCGCCGAGGGCATCCGCACCCGTATGGCCAGCCTCGGCTTCGGCTGGAAGCAGCCGGTCGCCGTGTTGATCGCGCTGGCGTCCGTGCTCGCCCCGCTCTACGCCGCGGCCAGCTGGATGATCACCGGCGCGGACGGACCGCTGGAGCGGCGCAACCCGGAGCAGGTCCCGGCGTTCGTCGCCGAGGAGTCCGGCAGCGTCGACCGCGCCCGCACCCTGGTCCTCGACGGCAGGCCCGGCCATGTCGACTACTCCCTCGTCCGCGGCTCCGGCGCCCGGCTCGGTGACGCCGATCTGGCCGCCGAAGCGGGCGAGGACAAGCGGCTCGGCGGCATCGTCGCCAACCTCGTGGCCGGATCCGGCGCCGACCAGACCAACCAGCTCGGCGGCTACGCGGTCCGCTATGTGCTGGTCAGGGACGGCGCGCCGCGCGAGATGGGCCGCGTACTGGACGCGACCCCGGGCCTGACCCGGCTCAGCCAGGACGACGGCAGCGCCCTGTGGCGGGTCGACCGCCGGGTCTCGCGGGTCTCGATCGTGGCGGGCGAGGCCAAGGACGGCACCAGCGCCGACGAGGCCGCCGCGCCCATCGCCGTACCGTCCGGCCCCGTCGAGGCACACACCAAGGTGCCCACCGGCGCCGACAGCCGGGTGCTGCGCCTCGCGGACGCCGCCGACGAGGGGTGGCGGGCCACGCTCAACGGCACCCCGCTCAAGCCCGTCACCGTCGACGGCTGGGCGCAGGGCTTCGCGCTCCCCGCGGGCGGCGGCACGCTCGACCTCACCCACGAGAACCCGCTCGGCCACACCCTCTGGCTGTGGGCCCAGGGCCTGCTCGCCGTCGTCCTGGTGGTGCTGGCGCTGCCGGGCCGCCGTCGCGAGATCGACGACGACCTGCCCGAGGACGCCGTCGCCGCCCAGGCCACCGCGGCCGCCGGCGACGGCCGCCGGGCCCGCCGTCTGCGCGCCCAGGCCGAGGCCGCCGGCGCCCCCGAGACGGCCGGAGCCGACATCCCCGCGGCGCGTGGGGAGCAGCAGCCGCTCGATCCGGCCGCCGACCCGTCGGCCGGCGAGGTCCCCGTCCAGGATCCGTACGTGGCGGTGCCGCAGCAGCAGTCGTACGAGGAGTGGCAGGCCGCCCAGCAGGGCGTGCCGCTCCAGCCCGGTCAGCCCGGTCAGCCCGGTCAGCCGGGGCACGCCGCCGAGCAGCAGCCCTACCAGCCCGCCGACCCGTACCAGGCCGGGCAGTACGGGGCGCAGTACCCGCAGGCGGACCCGCACCAGGCCCCCGACCCGTACGCCGCCGACCCCTACCAGGCGGGCGCCTACGACCCGTACGGCTACGGGCAGCAGCAGTACCCCGACGGCCGGCAGCAGCCCCAGCAGCCCTACGACGACGGCACTGAGTACCCGGGGTACTCCGGCTCCTACCCCGAGCCGCGCCGTGACGGGAGCGACCAGCAGTGAAGCGCACCATGATGTCCCTGATCGGCGTGGCCGTCGCGCTGGCCGCCGTCTCCGGCGTCGCCGCCGTGGCGGCCCCGGACGGCGGTGCCAAGGAGGCGCCCGGCAGCGGCACCCGGCTGCCCGTCCAGCGCTCCGCGCTGCTCTGCCCGGCCCCCACCTCCTCCGAGGTCGGCGAGACCACCTACACCGCCTTCGCGCCCAAGGGCGCCGCCGCCGGTGCGGACGCCAAGAAGGGCACCGCCAAGCTGCTGCCCGCCGGAACCGTCCGGGACGTCGGCAGCGGCGACGACGGCAAGAGCGGCAAGAAGCAGGGCGGCAAGGGCGGCAAGGCCCAGGACAGCGGCGCGGACGCCACCGGGCAGACCGTCGCGCCCCGCGACACCAAGCCCGTCGTGCCCCTCCAGGAGGCCGGAAAGCCGGTCACCGTCACCACCGACCGCTCCGACGCCCCCGCCCTCGTGGGCACGGCGGACGGCACCCTGGCCCCCGGCTGGACCGTCCAGCAGACCACCTCGGTCGCCGCCGGTTCCGGCCGCGGGCTCCTCGGCCTGAGCTGCACCACCCCCGACACCACGTTCTGGTTCCCCGGCGTCAGCACCGCCACCGACCGCCAGGACTACGTCCACCTCACCAACCCGGACTCGACCCCGGCCGTCGTCGACCTCGAACTGCACGGCAAGGACGGTTCGTTGACCGGTTCGGCCGGCGAGGACATCGCCGTACCGCCGCACACCACCGTCCCCGTACTGCTCTCCACCCTGACCACCGGCCCGACCACCAACGCCGCCCTGCACGTCGTCGCCCGCGAGGGCCGCGTCGGCGCCGCCGTCCAGGCGAGCGACACCAAGCTCGGCAGCGACTGGCTGCCGGCCGCCGCCGACCCGGCCCCGAGCGTGGTGCTGCCCGGCATTCCCAAGGACGCCACCTCCGTCCGGCTGGTCGCGATCGCGCCCGGTGAGTCCGACGCCGACCTGAAGGTGCAGCTCGCCACCCCCACCGGGCTGATCACCCCGGCCGGCCTGGAGAGCCTGCATCTCAAGAGCGGGATGACCACGGCGGTGGACCTCAAGGACATCACCAAGGGCGAGGCCGGTTCGCTGGTCCTCACGCCCTCCGAGGGCGGCTCCAAGGCCCCGGTCGCCGCCGCGCTGCGGGTCACCCGGGGCAAGGGCGACAAGCAGGAGATGGCGTTCATCCCCGCGACCCGGCCGGTCGAGAAGCGCGCCACCGCCGCCGACAACCGCGACCAGGGCAGCACCCTGTCGCTGGTCGCGTCCGAGAAGGGCAAGGACGCGAAGGTGACGGTCACCGCGTCGGCCGGCAGCGGCGGCGGCACCCCGGTCAGCAAGACGTACACGGTCAAGGGCGGCACCAGCCTCGACATCGCGCCGCCCCGCCCGCAGGGCCTCAAGGGCGGCTACGCGCTGACCGTGGAGCCGGAGTCCGGCAGCGGCCCCGTCTACGCGGCCCGGATGCTGGCCCGGCCACAGGGCGGCGTGCCCGCCTTCACCGTCCAGCCGCTGCCCGACGACCGGGGCTCGGTCGTCGTCCCGACCGCGGGCCAGGACCTGTCGGTGCTGACGGACTAGCCGACGGGCTCCGCTCCGTCTGCGTCACCGGACCCGCGCTCCCGGCCTCACTCCTGGCCGTAGCGCGGGTCCACCGATTCCGGCGCCAGCCCCAGGAGTTCGGCGACCTGCTCGACCACCACCTCGTGGACCAGCAGCGCCCGCTCGTCACGGGTCTTCGTACGGATCTCCACCGGCCTGCGGTAGATCACGATCCGGTCGCGATGTCCGCCGGCGGCCGGCAGCACCCGCCCCAGCGGAACGGTCTCCTCGTCGACGACCGCGTCCGGACCGTCGTCCGGGCCGAAACCGGGCACTTCGAGGATCAGGAAGTCGACCTGGGAGAGCTGCTGCCAGCGCCGCTCCAGACGGTCCCGGGAGTCATACACAAGATCCACAAAGGCGTCGGCGCGGGTCACCGACAGCGGCACCTGGGGTGGCGCGATCGGCCCGCGCATGCCACGGCCGTGGCGGTCGCGGCGGCGGAGCCGCGGCTCCGTCGGTCGGGGAGGTACGGGGCTGTCCATCAGCATCGAGCGTAGCCGTCACGGGCCCTCGCGCACGGGAGAGCGCGACGATCCGCAACAAGAAGCCGGCTGTCGCCGACTGACCGGACCGGACCGCGTCGGTTTCGTTTCCCTCCCTGCATCAGATCGCGGATCGCCCGCGGAATGTCAGGAAATGTACCGAGTGGTGACAAGATTCATCGCCGCGTGCCGTCCGTCCCGGCGCACCCGGCCCAGGTCAGGTCGAGCGGGTGCAGGTCAGACGCATCGGACGAAGCGGGACGACACGGTTGGGTGAGCCGGGGGAGAGTCGTCGCGGCCCGCTCAAGAGTGCGGTACCGTCCAACGTCGTGAGCCCTGTACGTCGCTGTTCGCGCACTGCGTGCGGCCGCCCCGCCGTCGCAACGCTGACGTACGTCTATGCGGATTCGACCGCCGTGCTCGGACCGCTCGCCACCTACGCCGAACCGCACTGCTACGACCTGTGCGCCGAGCACTCCGAGCGGCTGACCGCCCCCCGCGGTTGGGAAGTCGTCCGCCTCGCCCTCGACTCGGGCCCGGCCCGCCCCAGCGGCGACGACCTCGAAGCCCTGGCCAACGCCGTCCGTGAGGCGGCCCGTCCCCAGGAACGCGCCGCCGGTGCCGCCGGATCGCCCGCCCCCGGCGACCGCGACTCCCGACCCATGGGAGGAGGCCGCCGCGGCCACCTCCGGGTACTGCGCTCGCCCGATTCCTGAGCGGCCGATTCCGGCCCCTCGCCGCATCCCCGGCAGCCCCGCGCCGCGCACAACACCCCCTCGTGACACCGCACTCGGCCACGTACGGGCTACGCGGCCCGCGCACAGGCCCGCCCGGTAGGTTGGAACTCCGCAAATACCCCAGGAGGGCTGGCTTGTGACTGATCTGTCGCAGATCGTGAAGGCGTACGACGTCCGCGGTGTCGTCCCCGCCCAGTGGGACGAACCGCTGGCGGAGCTGTTCGGCATGGCCTTCGTCGAGGTCACCAGCGCCGACGCGATCGTGATCGGGCACGACATGAGGCCCTCCTCGCCCGGCCTGTCGGGCGCCTTCGCGCGCGGCGCGGCGGCCCGCGGCGCGGACGTCACCAAGATCGGCCTCTGCTCGACCGACGAGCTGTACTACGCGAGCGGCTCGCTCGGCCTGCCCGGCGCGATGTTCACCGCCTCGCACAACCCGGCCCAGTACAACGGCATCAAGATGTGCCGGGCGGGCGCGACGCCGGTCGGCCAGGACAGCGGACTCACCGATATCCGCACGCTGGTCGAGCGGTGGTCCGACGAGGGCGCCCCGGAACCGGTCGCCAAGCCGGGCGGCATCACCGAACGCGACGTACTGGGCGACTACGCCGCCTACTTGCGCAGCCTGGTGGACCTGAGCGGTATCCGTCCGCTGAAGGTCGTGGTGGACGCCGGCAACGGCATGGGCGGGCACACCGTACCGACCGTCTTCGAGGGGCTGCCGCTCGAACTGGACGCGATGTACTTCGAGTTGGACGGTTCGTTCCCCAACCACGAGGCCAATCCGCTGGACCCGAAGAACCTCGTGGACCTCCAGGCGCGGATGCGCGAGGTGGGCGCCGACATCGGACTCGCCTTCGACGGCGACGCGGACCGCTGCTTCGCCGTCGACGAGAACGGCGACCCGGTCTCCCCGTCCGCGATCACCGCCCTGGTCGCCGCCCGCGAGCTGGCCAAGCACCCCGGCGGGACGATCATCCACAACTGCATCACCTCCTGGTCGGTGCCCGAGGTCGTCAGGGAGAACGGCGGCACCCCCGTCCGCACCCGCGTCGGCCACTCGTTCATCAAGGACGAGATGGCCAGGACCGGCGCGATCTTCGGCGGTGAGCACTCCGCGCACTACTACTTCCGCGACTTCTGGAACGCCGACACCGGCATGCTCGCCGCGATGCACGTCCTGGCGGCCCTCGGCGGCCAGGAGGGCACGCTGTCGCAGCTGGTCGCGCAGTACGACCGGTACGCCGCCTCCGGCGAGATCAACAGCACCGTCGACGACCAGGCCGGCCGCCTCGCCGCGATCAAGGCCGCCTACGAGGGCCGTCCGGGCATCACCCTCGACGAGCTGGACGGCCTGACCGTCACCGCCGACGACTGGTGGTTCAACGTGCGCCCCTCGAACACCGAGCCGCTGCTCCGGCTGAACGTCGAGGCCCGGGACGCGGCCGGCGTCGACCGCGTCCGCGACGAGGCCTTGGCGATCATCCTCGGCTGACACCGGTCGCAGGACCGGAGGCCGGCTCCGGGGGCCGGGGCGGTATCCGCCGCCCCCGCCCCCACCACCGCAAATCCCCTCCGAGCAGGCCGGGGCGTGTCATGCGGCGGTACGCTGGCACAGCCGCAACCACCCCGAAGGAGCAGCGTCCATGCCGGTCGAAGCAAGCTTGATCCAGATCCTCGCCTGCCCGGCGTGCCACGCCCCACTGGAGGACCGGACCGCCTCGGACCCCGCGGAGCTGATCTGCACCTCGGGCGACTGCGGCCTCGCCTACCCCGTCCGGGACGGCATCCCCGTACTCCTCGTCGACGAAGCCAGCCGCCCCGCCTGACCGGGCGCCGCCGGGCCCGCCCCGGCACCGCCCGGTGTTCCCCCGCCCGTGCCGGCGATCGGAGGCCGCGCCCACCATGCTCGACGAGTCACTCCTCGACACCCCTGACGCACTGGCCGGCGCGGACCGTTTCGGTCTGCTGCGCGGCGTCGCAGAATCCGGCGCCCGGGTCCGGACCGCCGTCCGCAGCGCCACCGAATCCGGCATCCCCGATCTGACCCCCGACGGGCGGCCGCGCGCCGTCCTCGTCGCGGGGCCCGGCCCGGCCGCGGCCGGCGTCGCCGACCTCCTGGGCGCCCTCAGCGGCGGCAGCTGCCCGGTCAGCCTCATCCAGCCCACCGGCGTCGCGCCGCTGCCCGGCGCGCTGCGCTGGACGCTGCCCGGCTGGACCGGCCCCCTGGACCTGCTGCTGCTGGCCGGACCCGACGCCGACGACCCCGGCCTCGCCGAACTGGTCGAACAGGCCTACCGCCGCGGTTGCTCCGTCGTCGCCGTCACCCCGGCCGGCGGCCCGCTCGCCGACGCCGTCATCCAGGCCCGCGGCCTCCCCGTCCCGCTGGCGACCACGCCGTACGACGCCGAATTCGACGTCGAGGGCGCCCCGCCGGCCGCCCCCGGCACCCTCTGGTCGGTGCTCATCCCGCTGCTCATGCTCGGCGACCGGATCGGCCTGCTGAGCGCCCCGCCGGACGCCCTGAACAAGCTCGCCGACCGCCTCGACCAGCTCGCCGAACGCTGCGGCCCGGCCATCCCGACGTACACCAACCCTGGCAAGACGCTGGCCGCCGACCTCGCCGACGCCCTCCCGCTCATCTGGACGGAAGGCGCCATCGCCGGCGCCGTCGGCCGGCACTTCGCGACCGAGCTGGCCGGGCTCGCCGGCCGCCCCGCGCTCGTCGCCGAGCTGCCCGAAGCGCTCACCACCCACCGCACGCTGCTGGCCGGTGCGCTGGCCGCCGGCGCCGACCCGGACGACTTCTTCCGCGACCGGGTCGACCAGCCCGCGGCGATGCACGCCCGGGTCGTGCTGCTGCGCGAGGAGGAGCCGGGCGCGCTGTCCGCCACCCGGGCCGCCCATGTGCTGGCCGAGGAGCGCGACACCGCCGTCAGCGAGCTGGAGGCGGACGCCGGAAGCGATCTGGAGAAGGCCGCTGAACTTCTCGCCATCGCAGATTTCGGCGCCGTTTACCTGGCGCTCGCCGGGACCGAGTGATCTTTGACGGTCGGCCCGCGGTCCGCGGGCCCGCAGCGTCACCCACAGACACGCAGTCGTACGAACGTCAGGAAGCAGCAGCCCGATGGACCGCCTCGTCAACACCGTGCGCCCCTACGCCTGGGGCTCCGTCACCGCCATCCCGGAGCTCCTCGGCACCGCGCCGACCGGCGAACCGCAGGCCGAGATGTGGATGGGCGCCCACCCCGGCGCCCCCTCCCGCATCGACCGCGGCTCCGGCCCCGTCTCGCTGGCCGAGGTGATCGACGCCGACCCCGAGACCGAACTGGGCCCCGACACCGTCCGCGCCTTCGGCCCCCGGCTGCCCTTCCTCCTCAAGCTGCTCGCGGCCGGCTCGCCGCTCTCCCTCCAGGTCCACCCCGACCTCGCACAGGCCAAGGAGGGCTTCGCCGACGAGGAGCGGCGCGGTGTCCCGATCGACGCCGGCCACCGCAACTACAAGGACGCCAACCACAAGCCCGAGCTGATCTGCGCGCTCACCCCCTTCGACGGCCTGTGCGGCTTCCGGCACCCGGCGCAGGCCGCGGACCTCCTGGAGGGCCTGGGCGTCGACGACCTCAAGCCGTACGTCGACATCCTGCGCGCCAGCCCCGAGGAGGCCGCGCTGCGCGAGGTGCTCACCGCCGTACTGAGCGCCGAGCACCACGCGATCGCCGGGACCGTCGAGCGCACCGCCGTCGCCGCCGACCAGCTGGCCGCCAAGGGCGGGCCGCACGCCGCCGCCTACGCCGCCTGCGCCGTCCTCGCCCACCACTTCCCCGGCGACCCCGGCGTGCTCGCGGCCATGCTGCTCAACCACGTCCAACTCCAGCCCGGCGAGGCGCTGTTCCTCGGCGCGGGCATCCCGCACGCATACATCAGCGGCCTCGGCGTCGAGCTGATGGCCAACTCCGACAATGTGCTGCGCTGCGGTCTGACCCCCAAGCACGTCGATGTACCGGAACTCCTGCGGGTGGTCCGCTTCGAGGCCGGCGACGCGGGCGTGCTGCGCCCCGAGGACGTCGACGGCGAGGAGATCTACGAGACCCCCATCGACGAGTTCCGGCTCTCCCGCTTCGTGGTGGCCCCCGGCGCCGCACCGCGGCCGCTGGTCTCCCGTACGCCGCAGATCCTGCTGTGCACGGCCGGCACGGTCCAACTCCGGGGCGGCGATGCCGAGCTGACCCTGGCACCCGGCGAGTCCGCCTTCGCACGGGCCGGCGAGCACCTCACGCTCTCGGGAGAGGGCACCCTCTTCCGCGCGACGGTCGTTGCCTAGCCGCCTCAGGGCGCCGGAACCTGTCCGGCTGGTGGCCTCATGGCGGCCGCCGGGCACCGGGCTGCAACAATGACCGCCCAGCAGTAATTAAAGGGGCGGTAAAGCGGTAGAGCTCCGCCGACGGAAGGGACATGCGGCACTTATGAGCGCATCAGGCGGGACAAAGGCGATCGTTGCGGCGCTGGGCGCCAACCTGGCGATCGCCGCAGCGAAGTTCGTGGCCTTCGCCTTCAGCGGCTCGTCCTCGATGCTGGCCGAGGGCGTGCACTCCGTCGCGGACTCCGGCAACCAGGGACTGCTGCTGCTCGGCGGCAAGAAGGCCCAGCGCGCGGCGACCGCGGAGCACCCCTTCGGCTACGGCCGCGAGCGCTACATCTACGGCTTCCTGGTCTCCATCGTCCTGTTCACCATCGGCGGCGTCTTCGCGCTCTACGAGGGCTACGAGAAGATCCACGACCCGCACAAGCTGGACAACTGGTACTGGCCGGTCGGTGTCCTGATCTTCGCGATCATCGCCGAGGGCTTCTCCTTCCGTACGGCCATCAAGGAGTCCAACGAGCTGCGCGGCAAGCAGACCTGGACCCAGTTCGTACGCCGCGCCAAGGCCCCCGAGCTGCCGGTCGTCCTGCTGGAGGACTTCGGCGCGCTGGTCGGTCTGGTCCTCGCGCTCGGCGGCGTCGGCCTCACCCTCGCCACCGGCAACGGCGTCTGGGACGGCATCGGCACCATGTGCATCGGCGCGCTGCTGGTCGTGATCGCGCTGGTGCTGGCCGCCGAGACCAAGTCGCTGCTGCTGGGCGAGGCGGCCGGCCCCGAGCAGGTCGCCAAGATCCGCGCCGCGGTCGTCGACGGCGATGTCGTCACCCGCCTCATCCACATGCGCACGCTCCACCTCGGCCCCGAGGAGCTGCTGGTCGCCGCCAAGATCGCGGTCCGGCACGACGACACCGCCACCCGGATCGCGGAGGCCATCAACGCCGCCGAGGCCCGCATCCGCGAGGCCGTGCCGATCGCCCGGGTCATCTACCTGGAGCCGGACATCTACGACGAGGCCGCGGCCACCGCCGGCACCGACGCGGCGAAGGCGCCGGAAGGGCACTGAGCCGCCCCATGATCGAGCAGGCCCCCGCACTCCTGGCGAGTGCGGGGGCCTTTGCCATACGGCGTTGCGGGGCCTGTGCCATACGGCGAAGCCTGCGGCGCCGAGCCTGGGGCGCCGAGCCTGTCGATCACGGCCCGTCGATCATGCCGTGAGCCACGGGAATGCCGCCCCGGGGACCTCACGGGAATGCCGCCCCCGGCCCTCACGGGGATACCGCCCCGGGCCCTCACGGGGATACCGCCCCGGGACCCCACGGGGATACCGCCCCCGGCCCTCACGGGAATACCGCCCCGGGACCCCACGGGGATACCGCCCCCGGCCCTCACGGGAATACCGCCCCGGGACCCCACAGGAATACCGCCCCCGGCCCCACAGGAATACCGCCCCCAGACCGCTGCGTTGTGGCCCCGAAGGGGGCGCTTGCATCCCTTACGGGATGTGTTCGCCCACGCCCTAGTGGATCTCGCCGAGGGCGCGCAGAATCGCCGCCTTGTCCTCCGCGCCCTGCAGCCGGGCCCGGAAGTCGGTGTCCATCAGCTTCCGCGACAGCAGCGCCAGGATGCGCAGATGCTCGTCCCCGGCCGCCGCCTCCGGTACCGCGATCATGAAGACCAGCTTGGCGAGCGTGCCGTCCAGCGAACCCCAGTCGATGCCGTCCGCGGACCGCGCGAAGCCGACGACCGGAGCGGTCACCGCATCCGTCTTGGCGTGCGGGATGGCGATCTCCTCACCGAGCCCGGTGGTGCCCTGCGCCTCCCGCGCCAGCGCCACCCGGACCAGCTCCGCCACGTCCGCCACCTTGCCGGTGCCGGCCACCAGCTCGGCCATCTCACGGATCGCCGCTTCCTTCTCGTCGGCGGCGAGCTGCGTCTTGACGGTCTGCTCGGTCAGATAGCCGGACAGCACCCGATCCTCGTCCCCGGCGGGATCCTCGTCCCCGACGGGCGCCTTCTCCTCCGTACGGGTCTCGGCCGCCGGAGCCTTGGCCAAGGTGGCCGTGGCCGTACCGCCCGCCGCACCGGCACCGGCGCTCGCGACGGCACCCGCTCCACCGGCTACGGCCACGGCTCCGACTCCGGCTCCGGCCGGCGCGGGCACGGGGCTCAGGGGAGCCGCCGCGGCATCGCCCTTCCTGCGCTCCGAGATATCGACCAAGGTGACCGTGGCCAGCGCGGTGACCACCGTTCCGATGGCGACGGCGACGAAGAAGACCGGCACCCCGCCGACCGCACCCAGCACGGCCACGATCGGCCCGCCGTGCGGCACCGCGTCCGTCACCCCGGCCATCCCCGCGACGGCACCGGCCACCGCACCACCGAGCATGTTCGCCGGGATGACCTGCGCCGGCCGCGCCGCGGCGAACGGGATCGCGCCCTCGGAGATCCCGAAGAGCCCCATGAACAGCGCCGCCATGCCCGTCTCCCGCTCCTGCTCGGAGTACAGGCGCCGGCGGATCAGCGTGGCCAGCCCCTGACCGAGCGGCATGACCGGGATCGCCGCGGCACACATGCCCATCACGGTCTGGTTGCCGGACGCGATCAGCCCCGCCCCGAACAGGAACGCGGTCTTGTTGACCGGACCGCCCATGTCGAACGCGATCATCAGGCCGAGGATCGCGCCGAGCAGAATCGCACTGGACCCGGTCATCCCGCCGAGCCAGTCGGTGAGATGCGTGAACACCCACGAGATGGGCTTGCCGACGACATAGATGAAGAACAGCCCGAGCGCCGTCGTCGCCACGATCGGGATCACGATGATCGGCATGATCGGCCGGACGAACCTGGGGACCTTGACCTTCTTGATCCACAGCACCAGATACCCGGCCAGGAAGCCGGTGACGATCGCGCCGATGAAGCCCGCGCCCGCCTTGGAGTCGTACAGCGCACCGGTATTGGCGATCCAGCCGCCGATCATGCCCGGCACCAGCGCCGGCCGGTCGCCGATCGCGTACGCGAGATAGCCGGACAGGATCGGCACCATCAGCGTGAAGCCGATGACACCGATGTCATTGACGTGCTTCCAGAACGACCCGTCGGGGATGACCAGACCGCCGTCGGCCTGCGGGTGCCCGCCCAGCGCCAGCGAGATCGCGATCAGCAGACCGCCGACCACCACGAACGGGATCATGTAACTGACGCCGTTCATCAGCGCCTTGTACGCGACGCTGCGCTCCTTGCCGCCACCGCTGCCCCCGGAAGACGGGGCCGCACCGGCCCCGTCGCCCTCCTCGCGGCCGTACACCGGAGCGCTCTGCACCCGCTCGATCAGCTGCTCCGGATGGTGAATGCCCTCCGCGACACCGACCGCCAGGACCTTCTTGCCGACGAACCGACCGCGGTCGACGTCCTTGTCCGCGGCGATGATGATGCCGTCCGCCTCTCTGACATCGTTGTCGGACAGTACATTCTCAGCCCCGATGGAGCCCTGCGTCTCCACCTTCATCTCGTGCCCGAGGGACCGGGCGGCCTGCGCCAGCTTCTCCGCGGCCATGTAGGTGTGGGCGATGCCGGTCGGGCAGGCGGTCACTGCGAGCAGCTTCAGCCCGCGCCCGCCCGTCCCCGCGTCCTTGGGGGGATCGGCTGGACTCGTGGTCACGTATCTCTCCTTACGAACGTGCACGCGGCCTAACGAACATGCGCGCGGCCGTGCGAGTGTTCCCGCGCTGCAGGCATCCTGCATGACGCGACAGCGCGCGCAAAGCCCTCCGGCTCCGGAGCCCCGAGCAGCCAAGACCTCGATCGCCGACGTGCCGGACCCCGGTCATCACCGGCCGTCCCGCCGCCTCTCCCTGGCCGGGACCGCACGGAATCGGCCCATCCGGGCTGGGGTCGCTGGGCCGATCGGTGTAGATTCGTGACCAGTGCCAGACGTCGCTGCTGATGGCGGTCGGGCGGCCCGCCCCGCGGACCGGCCGAGGGAGAGAGGGCCTCCGACGGACTGCGCTGCGGCCGGGGGAGAGGTGTATCCGCTTCCGCGTACGCTCCTTCACCCCAGCTATGGCTGGGGACCCCAGCCCGCGCCGCAGACTGCCAGCCCATCCACCTCGACGCTCGAGGAGCAGCCCGCATGACGACAGCAGCCACCGGCCAGGACTTCAAGGTCGCCGACCTGTCCCTCGCCGCCTTCGGCCGCAAGGAGATCACCCTCGCCGAGCATGAGATGCCCGGTCTGATGGCGATCCGCAAGGAGTACGCCGCCGCCCAGCCGCTGGCCGGCGCCCGGGTCACCGGGTCCCTGCACATGACCGTGCAGACCGCCGTCCTGATCGAGACCCTGGTCGCCCTGGGCGCCGAGGTCCGCTGGGCGTCCTGCAACATCTTCTCCACCCAGGACCACGCCGCGGCCGCCATCGCGGTGGGCCCGAACGGCACCCCCGACGCCCCGCAGGGTGTCCCGGTCTTCGCCTGGAAGGGCGAGACCCTGGAGGAGTACTGGTGGTGCACGGAGCAGGCGCTGACCTGGCCGAACTCGCCCACCGGCGGCCCCAACATGATCCTCGACGACGGTGGTGACGCCACCCTCCTGGTCCACAAGGGCGTCGAGTACGAGAAGGCCGGCAAGGTCCCCTCGGTCGAGACCGCCGAGAGCGACGAGCACCGCGCCATCCTGGAGCTGCTCACCCGCACGCTCGGCGAGGCCCCGCAGAAGTGGACGAACCTGGCCTCGGAGATCCGTGGTGTCACGGAGGAGACCACCACCGGTGTGCACCGTCTCTACGAGATGCAGCGCGACGGTGACCTGCTCTTCCCGGCGATCAACGTGAACGACGCCGTCACCAAGTCGAAGTTCGACAACAAGTACGGCTGCCGCCACTCCCTGATCGACGGCATCAACCGCGCCACCGACGTCCTCATCGGCGGCAAGACCGCCGTGGTCTGCGGCTACGGCGACGTCGGCAAGGGCTGCGCGGAGTCGCTCCGTGGCCAGGGCGCCCGCGTCATCGTCACCGAGATCGACCCGATCTGCGCGCTGCAGGCCGCGATGGACGGCTACCAGGTCACCACCCTCGAAGAGGTCGTCGAGACCGCCGACATCTTCATCACCACCACGGGCAACAAGGACATCATCCTGGCGTCCGACATGGCGCGGATGAAGCACCAGGCGATCGTCGGCAACATCGGCCACTTCGACAACGAGATCGACATGGCCGGCCTGGCCAAGCTCCCGGGCATCGTCAAGGACGAGGTCAAGCCGCAGGTCCACACCTGGACCCACCCCGACGGCAAGGTCCTGATCGTGCTGTCCGAGGGCCGCCTGCTCAACCTGGGCAACGCCACCGGCCACCCGTCCTTCGTGATGTCCAACTCCTTCGCGGACCAGACCCTGGCCCAGATCGAGCTGTTCACCAAGCCGGAGGAGTACCCGACCGACGTCTACGTGCTCCCCAAGCACCTCGACGAGAAGGTCGCCCGCCTCCACCTCGACGCGCTGGGCGTCAAGCTCACCGAGCTGCGCCCCGAGCAGGCCGCCTACATCGGCGTCCAGGTCGAAGGCCCCTACAAGCCCGACCACTACCGCTACTGAGCCGACCCCCGACCACCAGCTGATCGCGTACCACTGATCCGCTGGTGCTCGGTGCTCACCCACAGCAGCCGGTGAACCCAGGCCCCCGCCCCTCACGGCGGGGGCCTGGCCCATAAGGACCCCGCACAGACCCGCCATCGCCCCCTCACCGGCCCGCCCGAAGGACTGCACCCCCATGCCCCGCGGCCACTACTCCCTCCACGACCCGCACGATCACACCCCTCTCGGCGAGGAGCACTTCCACTGCGCCACCGGCCCCTCCGGCTGGCGCTACGTCTCCCAGATCGTCAGCCCCACCGGCGACCACACCGGCTCCGTCGACCTCACCCTCGACGAACTCGGCCGCCCGATCCGCCTCGAACTCCACGCCTCCGCCTGGCAGGTCCGCGGCGCCGCCCTGGAAGGCGTCACCTGGGTCCGCACCGACCCGACCGGCGAACACGCCACCGAAGGCAACGCCCCGGCCCACGCCTTCACCGGCGCTTCCCCCGCCTTCCTCATCGCCACCGCTCGCCTGCTGCGCCCCACCCTCGGCGCCGGCGCCATCCGCACCCGCCTCGTCGCCTTCACACCCCCCGTCCTCGCCCCCCGCACCCTCGACCAGTCCTGGGCCCTGCTGTCGAGCACACCACACGCCACTGACAACGCCCCGCTCATCGCCGACGAATACCAGGTCAACGATTTGGAGACCGGCGAACAGCACACCATCCACATCACCGGCGACGTCGTCCTTTCCGCCCCCGGCATCGAACTCGAATCCCTCGAATCCCCACCGTCGACCTTCACCTGAGGCGCGCCGGTGCCACTCCGCTCCACCGGTTCCGGGCCCGCGGCCGCCGGACGGGAAAGCAAGAACCGCGAAGAGCGCCACACCGAGGGACGAACACAAGCCCAGAGGGCCGGGCCCTGCCTCCCGCCTGTCCGCCCGCGCCCTTGGCACGTTGCACTGAGCCCACGGGCCCGCCGCCCATCGGCTCACCGGCCCATCAGGCGCGCCCGGCGGCCGATCTCGAACGTCCGGACCCGCTGGCGGCCGACGACACAACCCCCACCTCTACGCGCGGCCCGCAGCCTCTGGCCCGACCACCGCGACGCTGACGACGTGCCCCACCCCTACCCCGCACCCCGCCCGCACCTCACACCGGCGGCGCAAACCCCGTACGCGGCGGCCGCCCCTCATCGCCCCCGCCACCCTCACCGGCCCCACGCTCCCGAACCGGCGCCCCGGAAAGCCCCGCACCGCCATAGGCCGCAACACCGCCACCAACTCCCGGAGCCCCGCCCCCACCCCCTGGCGGCGCCCAAGCCCCACCCGCCGCCGACGTCGAGCCCGTCGCCACATCCCCACGCCCGGACGACACCACGTCCCCCACATCCCCCACATCCCCCGCCACACCCACCGACCCGCCCGACAACGACGGCGCCCCGGCCCACCGCTCCCGGCCGCCCCCATCGCCCGAGGCATCTCCCCACGCATCGCCCCACGCCGGAGGCGTCGCCGCCGCCACCGCGGCCGCCGCCCCGAACGCCCTCCGCGACTCCCGTGCCTGCCGCTCCCCGACCACCGCCGTCAGATACTCCGCCGGATGCACCCCCGCCGGCACCGGCACCCCGGTGAACCCCCGCAAGTCCTCCGCCAGCCGCCCCGCCATCGCCCCACCGACCTGCGGATCCAGCTGCCCCATGCGCGTCAGGTACTGCCGCACCGCCAGCCACCACCCATCGGGCACCCGGGACAGATCCAACGCCCCGGCCTCCGCCGCCAGCCAGGAAGACGGAGGCGGCAGCGCCGCCCCCACCTCGGCCACGGGCATCCGCTCCCGTATGACCAGCGTCCCCGCGAACACATCCCCCACCCGACGCCCCCGCGCCGAGACCAACGAGGCGATGGCCGCCACCACCCCCATCGTCAGCACGATCTCGATGGCCCCCATGGCCCCGCGCACCAACGCATGCCGGAACCGGATCGGCCCGCCGTCCTCCCGTACGACCCGCAGCCCGCAGAGCAGCTTCCCCAGCGACCGGCCATGGCTCAGCGTCTCGACCACGATCGGTATCCCGACCTGCACCAGCACGAACGTCGCCACCGAGACGGCCGCCACCGCCGCGCTGTCCATCGACGACGTCGCGCTCAGCAGCAGCATCGATATGGCGAGGTAGCAGCTCCAGCCCACGGCCACATCGACCGCCACCGCCAGCCCCCGGCTCGGCAGCCTGGCCGGCCGCAGCCCCAGCACCACCGCTTCACCCGTTACGAGCTCACTCACGCCGCGCCCACTCCCTCTCGCACCCCGAAGCCGCGTGCCCCGAGGCCTCGTCCTCCGAAGCCCTGCCCACCCCACGCCGGGCACGGCCAGTCTGCCAAGCTGACCCGGCACCCACCCACGGCGCTGCGAGGAGCGACACCGTATGGATCTCGATGTCTTCGTCACGGCACACGGCGCCGAATGGGACCGCCTGGACGCGCTGCTGCGCCGCAAGCACAGCCTCACCGGCGCCGAGGCCGACGAACTGGTCGCCCTCTACCAACGCACCACCACCCACCTCTCCCTCGTCCTCTCCAGCGCCCCCGACCCCGCGCTGACCAGCCGCCTCACCTCCCTGGTGGCCCGCGCCCGCAGCACGGTCACCGGCGCCCGCAAGGCCTCCTGGCGCGATGCCGCCCGCTTCTTCACCACGGCCTTCCCGGCAGCGGTCTACCGCCTGCGCCACTGGTGGATCCCCACCGCGATCCTCTCCACCGTGGTCGCCGCCCTCATCGGCTGGTGGATATCCGCACACCCCGAGGTCCAGGCGGCGATCGGCGCCCCGGAAGACCTCCGCGCCATGACCCGCCCCGGCGGCCAGTACGAGACGTACTACTCCAGCCACCCCGCCGCATCCTTCGCCGCCCAGGTATGGACGAACAACGCCCAGGCCGTGGCCCTGTGCCTCGTCCTGGGCGCCTTCCTCGGCCTCCCGGTCCTGTGGATCCTCTTCCAGAACATGCTCAACCTGGGCGTCGGCATCGGCCTGATGTCCTCGGCGGGCCGCCTCGACACCTTTCTCGGCCTGATCCTTCCGCACGGCCTCCTCGAACTCACCGCCGTCTTCATCGCCGCCGGCATAGGCCTGCGCCTGGGCTGGACCCTTATCGACCCGGGCCCACGCACCCGCCGTACGGCCCTCGCGCAGGAAGGCCGCTCCGCCCTCGGCGTGGCGATCGGACTCGCCGCCGTTCTCTTCGTCTCCGGCGCCCTCGAAGGCTTCGTCACCCCTTCGGGCCTGCCCACCTGGGCCCGCATCAGCATCGGCATAGCCGCCGAGCTGGCATTCCTCCTGTACGTCTACGTCCTGGGCGGCCGCGCCGTACGTGCCGGAGAGACCGGCGACGTCGACATCAGCGACCGCGACGCCACCCTCCCGACCGCCGCCTGATGTGCGCAGAGCCTCGCTGACCTGCTAATCTCCTCCTCGTCCCAGAAACCCGTTGACACGGGCAGACGGGGGAGGTAGATTTGAACGGTTGCAACGAACTGGACAAGTTCATCAGCGACGGTTAGCATCTCTTCCGCTTCGGCCGGAACTTCAATTCGGCGAGGCGCAACCGACCACTTACCGGAAGCCCCGGCCGATCAATTCGGCCGAATCCCTTCTGATAAAGTCGGAAAAGCCAAAAGGTAAACCCCCTCCGACGGGAAATCGGAAACGAATTCGGGCCGGCAACGGCACGAACAAGTTCTGATAGAGTCGGAAAGGCCGAAAAGCGAAAGCCGAACGGCCAACCCCGCTCCAACAGGGGGCCGGAGACGGAAACGGATCTGGTAAGGTTGGAACCGCGAAGAAGCCGAAAGGCCGAATCGCACCGGCGAAAATCGGAGCCGCAAGGATCTGATAGAGTCGGAAACGCAAGACCGAAGGGAAGCGCCCGGAGAGCCTGGTGAGACAGGCACAAAGGAAGCGTCCGTTCCTTGAGAACTCAACAGCGTGCCAAAAGTCAACGCCAGATATGTTGATACCCCGTCCAGCCGGAAGCATCCGGCGGATGAGGTTCCTTTGAAAGTCCTATCGACACCATGTGCCGGTAGGCAACACACAGCGAGGACGCTGTGAACGAGAGGGCTTATTCCGCCCACTCGTTCCGCTCAACGCGAGTGTCACCCGATTACGGGTAAACATTCACGGAGAGTTTGATCCTGGCTCAGGACGAACGCTGGCGGCGTGCTTAACACATGCAAGTCGAACGATGAAGCCTTTCGGGGTGGATTAGTGGCGAACGGGTGAGTAACACGTGGGCAATCTGCCCTTCACTCTGGGACAAGCCCTGGAAACGGGGTCTAATACCGGATATGACACACGACCGCATGGTCTGTGTGTGGAAAGCTCCGGCGGTGAAGGATGAGCCCGCGGCCTATCAGCTTGTTGGTGGGGTGATGGCCTACCAAGGCGACGACGGGTAGCCGGCCTGAGAGGGCGACCGGCCACACTGGGACTGAGACACGGCCCAGACTCCTACGGGAGGCAGCAGTGGGGAATATTGCACAATGGGCGAAAGCCTGATGCAGCGACGCCGCGTGAGGGATGACGGCCTTCGGGTTGTAAACCTCTTTCAGCAGGGAAGAAGCGAGAGTGACGGTACCTGCAGAAGAAGCGCCGGCTAACTACGTGCCAGCAGCCGCGGTAATACGTAGGGCGCAAGCGTTGTCCGGAATTATTGGGCGTAAAGAGCTCGTAGGCGGCTTGTCACGTCGGATGTGAAAGCCCGGGGCTTAACCCCGGGTCTGCATTCGATACGGGCAGGCTAGAGTTCGGTAGGGGAGATCGGAATTCCTGGTGTAGCGGTGAAATGCGCAGATATCAGGAGGAACACCGGTGGCGAAGGCGGATCTCTGGGCCGATACTGACGCTGAGGAGCGAAAGCGTGGGGAGCGAACAGGATTAGATACCCTGGTAGTCCACGCCGTAAACGTTGGGAACTAGGTGTGGGCGACATTCCACGTCGTCCGTGCCGCAGCTAACGCATTAAGTTCCCCGCCTGGGGAGTACGGCCGCAAGGCTAAAACTCAAAGGAATTGACGGGGGCCCGCACAAGCAGCGGAGCATGTGGCTTAATTCGACGCAACGCGAAGAACCTTACCAAGGCTTGACATACACCGGAAAACCCTGGAGACAGGGTCCCCCTTGTGGTCGGTGTACAGGTGGTGCATGGCTGTCGTCAGCTCGTGTCGTGAGATGTTGGGTTAAGTCCCGCAACGAGCGCAACCCTTGTTCTGTGTTGCCAGCATGCCCTTCGGGGTGATGGGGACTCACAGGAGACTGCCGGGGTCAACTCGGAGGAAGGTGGGGACGACGTCAAGTCATCATGCCCCTTATGTCTTGGGCTGCACACGTGCTACAATGGCCGGTACAATGAGCTGCGATACCGCGAGGTGGAGCGAATCTCAAAAAGCCGGTCTCAGTTCGGATTGGGGTCTGCAACTCGACCCCATGAAGTCGGAGTTGCTAGTAATCGCAGATCAGCATTGCTGCGGTGAATACGTTCCCGGGCCTTGTACACACCGCCCGTCACGTCACGAAAGTCGGTAACACCCGAAGCCGGTGGCCCAACCCCTTGTGGGAGGGAATCGTCGAAGGTGGGACTGGCGATTGGGACGAAGTCGTAACAAGGTAGCCGTACCGGAAGGTGCGGCTGGATCACCTCCTTTCTAAGGAGCACTTCTTACCAAGCCTGGCTTGGTCAGAGGCCAGTACATCAGCGAATGTCTGATGCTGGTTGCTCATGGGTGGAACGTTGACTATTCGGCGCACTTGATTCTTGGACGTTAGTACTGCTTCGGCGTGGAACGCATCTGGGGGTTGAGTGGGTCGGGCACGCTGTTGGGTATCTGAGGGTGCGGGCTTTCGAGTCTGAACCTTCGCGATGCCGGCCCCGGTGAAAATCTGCTTCGGTGGGTTGTGACGGGTGGCTGGTCGTTGCTTGAGAACTGCACAGTGGACGCGAGCATCTGTGGCCAAGTTTTTAAGGGCGCACGGTGGATGCCTTGGCACCAGGAACCGATGAAGGACGTGGGAGGCCACGATAGGCCCCGGGGAGCTGTCAACCAAGCTTTGATCCGGGGGTGTCCGAATGGGGAAACCCGGCAGTCGTCATGGGCTGTCACCCGCTGCTGAACACATAGGCAGTGTGGAGGGAACGCGGGGAAGTGAAACATCTCAGTACCCGCAGGAAGAGAAAACAACCGTGATTCCGGGAGTAGTGGCGAGCGAAACCGGATGAGGCTAAACCGTATTGGTGTGATACCCGGCAGGGGTTGCCAGTGCGGGGTCGTGGGAGTTCTCTTTCATCGTCTGCCGGCGATGAGACGAGTCAGAAACCGTTGATGTAGGCGAAGGACATGCGAAAGGTCCGGCGTAGAGGGTAAGACCCCCGTAGCTGAAACATTGACGGCTCGTTTGAGAATCACCCAAGTAGCACGGGGCCCGAGAAATCCCGTGTGAATCTGGCGGGACCACCCGTTAAGCCTAAATATTCCCTGGTGACCGATAGCGGATAGTACCGTGAGGGAATGGTGAAAAGTACCGCGGGAGCGGAGTGAAATAGTACCTGAAACCGTGTGCCTACAAGCCGTGGGAGCGTCGCGCATCGAGTTTACTCGGTGCGTCGTGACTGCGTGCCTTTTGAAGAATGAGCCTGCGAGTTTGCGGTATGTTGCGAGGTTAACCCGTGTGGGGAAGCCGTAGCGAAAGCGAGTCCGAATAGGGCGTTGAGTAGCGTGCCCAAGACCCGAAGCGGAGTGATCTAGCCATGGGCAGGTTGAAGCGGAGGTAAGACTTCGTGGAGGACCGAACCCACCAGGGTTGAAAACCTGGGGGATGACCTGTGGTTAGGGGTGAAAGGCCAATCAAACTCCGTGATAGCTGGTTCTCCCCGAAATGCATTTAGGTGCAGCGTCGTGTGTTTCTTGCCGGAGGTAGAGCACTGGATAGGCGATGGGCCCTACCGGGTTACTGACCTTAGCCAAACTCCGAATGCCGGTAAGTGAGAGCGCGGCAGTGAGACTGTGGGGGATAAGCTCCATGGTCGAGAGGGAAACAGCCCAGAGCATCGACTAAGGCCCCTAAGCGTGTGCTAAGTGGGAAAGGATGTGGAGTCGCAGAGACAACCAGGAGGTTGGCTTAGAAGCAGCCACCCTTGAAAGAGTGCGTAATAGCTCACTGGTCAAGTGATTCCGCGCCGACAATGTAGCGGGGCTCAAGCACACCGCCGAAGTCGTGTCATTGCAGCAATACTCCTAACGGAGGCTGTGATGGGTAGGGGAGCGTCGTGTGCCGGGTGAAGCAGCCGTGGAAACGAGTTGTGGACGGTTCACGAGTGAGAATGCAGGCATGAGTAGCGATACACACGTGGGAAACGTGTGCGCCGATTGACTAAGGGTTCCTGGGTCAAGCTGATCTGCCCAGGGTAAGTCGGGACCTAAGGCGAGGCCGACAGGCGTAGTCGATGGACAACCGGTTGATATTCCGGTACCCGCTTTGAAACGCCCAATATCGAATCAGACGATGCTAAGCCCGTGAAGCCGGCCTGGAGTCTTCGGACAAAGGGACGTGGTGGAGCCGGTGACCCGGATCTGTAGTAGGTAAGCGATGGGGTGACGCAGGAAGGTAGTCCAGCCCGGGCGGTGGTTGTCCCGGGGTAAGGGTGTAGCCCGAGAGATAGGCAAATCCGTCTCTCGTTAAGGGTGAGACCTGATGCCGAGCCGATTGTGGTGAAGTGGATGATCCTATGCTGTCGAGAAAAGCCTCTAGCGAGTTTCATGGCGGCCCGTACCCTAAACCGACTCAGGTGGTCAGGTAGAGAATACCGAGGCGTTCGGGTGAACTATGGTTAAGGAACTCGGCAAAATGCCCCCGTAACTTCGGGAGAAGGGGGGCCATTTCCGGTGATGAGACTTGCTCTCTGAGCTGGGGGTGGCCGCAGAGACCAGCGAGAAGCGACTGTTTACTAAAAACACAGGTCCGTGCGAAGCCGTAAGGCGATGTATACGGACTGACGCCTGCCCGGTGCTGGAACGTTAAGGGGACCGGTTAGTCAATCTTCGGGTTGGCGAAGCTGAGAACTTAAGCGCCAGTAAACGGCGGTGGTAACTATAACCATCCTAAGGTAGCGAAATTCCTTGTCGGGTAAGTTCCGACCTGCACGAATGGCGTAACGACTTCTCGACTGTCTCAACCATAGGCCCGGTGAAATTGCATTACGAGTAAAGATGCTCGTTTCGCGCAGCAGGACGGAAAGACCCCGGGACCTTTACTATAGCTTGATATTGGTGTTCGGTTCGGCTTGTGTAGGATAGGTGGGAGACTGTGAACTCTGGACGCCAGTTCAGGGGGAGTCATTGTTGAAATACCACTCTGGTCGTGCTGGATGTCTAACCTGGGTCCGTGATCCGGATCAGGGACAGTGTCTGGTGGGTAGTTTAACTGGGGCGGTTGCCTCCTAAAGAGTAACGGAGGCGCCCAAAGGTTCCCTCAGCCTGGTTGGCAATCAGGTGTTGAGTGTAAGTGCACAAGGGAGCTTGACTGTGAGACTGACGGGTCGAGCAGGTACGAAAGTAGGGACTAGTGATCCGGCGGTGGCTTGTGGAAGCGCCGTCGCTCAACGGATAAAAGGTACCCCGGGGATAACAGGCTGATCTTCCCCAAGAGTCCATATCGACGGGATGGTTTGGCACCTCGATGTCGGCTCGTCGCATCCTGGGGCTGGAGTCGGTCCCAAGGGTTGGGCTGTTCGCCCATTAAAGCGGTACGCGAGCTGGGTTTAGAACGTCGTGAGACAGTTCGGTCCCTATCCGCTGTGCGCGTAGGAGTCTTGAGAAGGGCTGTCCCTAGTACGAGAGGACCGGGACGGACGAACCTCTGGTGTGCCAGTTGTCCTGCCAAGGGCATGGCTGGTTGGCTACGTTCGGAAAGGATAACCGCTGAAAGCATCTAAGCGGGAAGCCTGCTTCGAGATGAGGGCTCCCACCCCCTTGAGGGGTTAAGGCTCCCAGTAGACGACTGGGTTGATAGGCCAGATATGGAAGCGCCGTAAGGTGTGGAGTTGACTGGTACTAATAGGCCGAGGGCTTGTCCTCAGTTGCTCGCGTCCACTGTGTAGGTTCTGAAGTAATGACCTGTGTCTTTGCCGGGTTGGTTAACTTCATAGTGTTTCGGTGGTCATAGCGTTAGGGAAACGCCCGGTTACATTCCGAACCCGGAAGCTAAGCCTTTCAGCGCCGATGGTACTGCAGGGGGGACCCTGTGGGAGAGTAGGACGCCGCCGAACAATCATTGTGGGGAAGCCCCGCACCTTATGGTGCGGGGCTTTTCTGCGTTTGAGGCCAGGAACAAGGAACACCTGTACCTGAGATCCGGTCCGGCCGGCGGGATGGGGCGCTGGGGTGCTGAACGAGACGTTTGAAGAACGAGCCCTCGGCCAGCCGGACGAAGTTCTACCAGCGGTGGGCGTTGCGTAGCGGTTGCTGGGGTCGGGGCTTTCTATCGGCGGCGCTGGGTTCGTACGGATGAGGCGGGCGGCGCTGATCGGAAGAATGGTGCTGCTGTTGAGGGCTGATGGTCCCGGCAGTTGCGCGGTGGCCAGGGTGGCCAGGACGCCGTTGGATGTGCGCCAGGTGGTGGGTCGCGGGGTGGTGACTGCGGTGGTCGGCGCGGCTTGTAGGGCTGGTGCCGTTGGGAACCAACCTGCTACGCGTCCCCTACACGTCCACGTCCCGTCTACTTCCCGCCTACATCCCGTGTCTCTGAGCGGGGTGGGTGGGAATTGCGGCCGTTACAACCGGCCAGTGGCCTTCAGGGTGAGGTAGGCGTCGGCCAGGTTGGGGGCCAGGTGGGCCGGGGTGGAGTCGATGACGGTGATGCCGTGGTGGCGGAGGCGGTCCGCGGTGCGGCGGCGGGCGGCGCGGGTTTGCTCCGCGGCAGCTGCTGCGTAGACGGCCTGGGGGGTGTGGCGGCCGACGGCCATTTCCTCGATGCGGGGGTCGGCGACGGCCGCGACGATGAGTTCGTTGCGTTGGGTGAGGCTGGGGAGGACGGGCAGGAGGGCCTCCTCCACGGGGGCCGCGTCCAGGCCGGTGAAGAGCACGATGAGGGACCGGCGCGGGGTGCGGCGGTGGATGGTGGCGGCCAGGCCGCGGGCGTCCGCCTCGACGAGTTCGGATTCGAGGGGTGCCAGGGCGTCGGTCAGGGCCGGGAGGAGATCGCGGGCGGCGCGGCCCTGTACGGAAGCGCGGACGCGGCGGTCGTAGGCGAGCAGGTCCACGCGGTCGCCGGCGCGGGCCGCGAGGGCGCCGAGCAGCAGGGCGGCGTCCATGGAGGCGTCCAGGCGGGGGATGTCGCCGACGCGGCCGGCTGAGGTGCGGCCGGTCTCCAGGACGAGCAGGATGCGGCGGTCGCGTTCGGGGCGCCAGGTGCGGACGGCGAGGTTCTGCCGTCGGGCGGTGGCGCGCCAGTCGATGGAGCGGGTGTCGTCGCCGGGGGCGTAGTCGCGGAGGCTGTCGAATTCGGTGCCTTCGCCGCGGGTCAGGATGCTGGTGCGGCCGTCGAGTTCGCGGAGGCGGGCGAGCTTGGCGGGGAGGTGCTTGCGGCTGGTGAACGGCGGCAGCACACGCAGCGTCCACGGCAGGTGGTGACTTCCCTGCCGGGCAGCCAGGCCGAGCGGTCCGAAGGAGCGGACGGTGACGCGGACTGCGTGGTGGTCGCCGCGGCGGGTGGGGTGGAGCGTGGTGGTGAAGCGGCGGCGTTCGGCGGCGGGGATGCGCGCGGTGTGACGGGATGCGGGGATGTCCGAGCCGGGGCGGAAGGTGCTCGGGGGCCAGGCGTCGCGGATCTGGGCACGCAGCGTTCGGCGGCTCGAGTTGGTGATGGTGAGGTGTGTGTGGGCTTCGCCTGTTAGTCGAACAGTTGTGTCACCGGTTCGGGTGAAGTGGAGCTTTCGCACTGGCGCGGCGAGCGCGAGATCGCACAAGATTGCTATCAGCAAGGCGAGTTGGACGGCGAGGACGCCGAGCCAGCTGGGCAGCACGAAGCCGACGAAGAGGGCTCCGAGTGCGGAGATGAGGGCGGTGCGTCCGGTGAGGGCCACGGTGTCGTCTCAGCGGGGGACGGGGAGATGAGCGAGTACGGCGTTGATCACGGAGTCTGCGGTGACTCCCTCCATCTCCGCTTCGGGGCGGAGCTGGATGCGATGACGAAGCGTGGGAAGAGCAAGGGCCTTGACGTCGTCAGGGGTGACATAGTCGCGGCCGGTGAGCCAGGCCCAGGCGCGTGAAGTCGAGAGCAGGGCGGTGGCGCCTCGGGGGGAGACGCCGAGAGAGAGCGAGGGGGATTCGCGGGTGGCTCGGCAGATATCGACGATATAGCCGGTGACTTCGGGGGAGACGGCGGTCTTGGCGACCGCGTCTCGCGCCGCGTCGAGGTCGGCGGTGGAGGCGACGGGGCGTAGTCCTGCGGCGCTGAGATCGCGGGGGCTGAAGCCGGCCGCGTGACGGGTGAGGATGTCTATCTCGTCGTGGCGGGCGGGGAGCGGGACCGTCAGCTTCAGCAGGAACCGGTCGAGCTGGGCCTCGGGGAGCGGGTAAGTGCCCTCGTATTCCACGGGGTTCTGCGTGGCGGCAACCAGAAATGGCTCCGGCAGGGGGCGGGGTGTGCCGTCGACGGTCACCTGACGCTCTTCCATCGCTTCGAGCAGGGACGCCTGGGTCTTGGGAGGCGTGCGGTTGATCTCGTCGGCGAGGAGGAGGTTGGTGAAGACGGGGCCCGGCTGGAAGGAGAACTCGGAGCTGCGGGCGTCGTAGACCAGTGAACCGGTGACATCGCTCGGCATCAGGTCGGGGGTGAACTGAACGCGCTTGGTGTCGAGTTCGAGGGCGGCCGAGAGGGCGCGTACGAGCAGGGTCTTGGCGACGCCGGGGGCACCTTCGAGGAGTACATGACCGCGGCAGAGGAGTGCGACGACCAGGCCGGTGACGGCGGGGTCCTGGCCTACGACGGCCTTGGCTATCTCGGTGCGCAGGTCCTCGAGGGAGGCTCGGGCGCTGTCAGCGGTCGGGGTGCTCACGGGGGGCGTGCCTCTCTGGGGAAACGATCGAGGATTCGAGTTCGTCGAGTTGGTCGGCCAGACGTACCAAGGCCTTGTCGTCCGTTGGAACCGGGCCGAAGAGCAGGGTGTGGAGATCTGTCGAGGCGTCAGGGTCGGAGGCCAAGTGGGTGTGGAGGGCCGGGAGTAGGAGGTCAGGGGTGTGGGCGTGAGTGGGGGACACGCCGAGGAGGGGGGCGAGCCGGGTGCGGGTCGCGGAGCGCAGCACGGCTGAAGCCCGGTCGCGGGCGTTGGCCTGCTCGTAGAGGCGGGCGTGACCCTCGGTGGTCTCGGCGGCCGGGACGGTGACGGGAAGTCTTTCCGGCACCAGTGGGCCGAGTCGGCGGGCACGCCAGAGGGCTGCGAATACGGCGGCGAAGGCGAGTTGGAGCAAGGCCCAGCGCCAGCCGGAGGGGATCAGGTCGAGGAAACCGCGCTGGTCGTCATGGGCGGATGACGGGTCGCTCACGGAGGGGAGGTACCAGACCAGATGCTTGTGCGTACCGAGGAGTTGAAGGGCCAGCGAGGCGTTGCCGTGCTCGGCGAGGTGGTGGTTGTAGAGGAGGTCGGGGGAGCCGAGGAGCACGGTGTCGCGGCCGGCTTCGGGGGCCGGCAGGCGCAGCAGGGTGGGCAGGCCGCCGCTGGGGTAGCAACGGTCGGCGCTGTCGGTGGGCGGGGTGTAGCGGAGGCCGCCGAGGAGGGCGCTGCCCGCGCGGCGGGCGTCGGGCAGGGAACAGGCGGGCCGGCGTGCGGAGATGCGGACCGGGGGTTCCATCAGGACGCCGGGTGCGAAGCGTTCGAGGGCTGGGGTGCCGGGGGCGAGCAGGACGGTGCGGCCGGGGGTGTGTGCGGTCGCGGTGTGCAGGCCCGTCAGCTGATTTTGCGTCAGCACGTCGGGATCGGTGATGAGCAGGGTGGTGTCGGGGCCGGCCGCGGCGGCGGCTTCCTCGGAGGTGGTCACGACGTGCGTGGAGACGCCGTGGGAGGCCAGGAGTTGGGCGATTGCCCGGCTTCCGGCCCGGTCGGCGGAGCGGGGGTCGAGCCGGCCGTGCTGTTCGCCGGACTGCAGGGCGGCGAGGACCACGCCGCTGACGACGAGCAGGAGGAGCGCGAGCAGCGGTCCGCGGGACCGGGTCCACAGCCGGCGAGCGGTGGGGGTGAGCGCAGGGGTGTCCGGAGTGGCCGTGGTCATCAGCGGCTCCTGGTCCGGGTGGCGGCCAGGTCGGGCTTGGCCTGCTGCAGGTCGGTGTCGAGGTGGGCCAGGAGGGTGTACGCCTGTTCCGTACCTGCGCGGCCGCCGTATGTGACGTCGTCGAAGGTGCGGGCGGCGGTGCGCAGTTGGTCGGCGTACCGGGGGAGCGTCCGGCCTGCTTCGGTGGCGGCCTCGTCGGCGGTGCGGCCCGGGCCGGGGGTGAGCAGGGCGCGTTCTTCGAGGGCGAGGACGAGGGCGCGCATGCGGTCCTGGATCGCTTGGTTCCAGCGGCCCTCGGCGGCGTGCCGGTCGGCTGCGGATCGGTGTTCGGCGGCGGTGCGGGGGGTGTCGGCGAAGAGTGCGCCGCCTGTGGTCGGAGTGCGGCGCACCGCGCCGAGCCGCAGGCGAAGCGCGACGGCCAGCAGCAGGACGAATGCGGCGATGGCCAGGAGCCCGATCCAGCCGCCGGGTGTGGCGCCGGAGGCCGCGCGGAAGAGTTCGTCGACGCGTTCCCAGAGCCAATCGAGGGCTCGCTGGAGCGGGTTGGGGTCGTGCTGGTGGTACCGGGGATCGGACAGTTCGCGCTCGGCCGCCTCGCGGGCGGGGAGGCGAGGAGTCCGTACCGGTATGTCGTCGTCGGCACGCGCTATGAGTCGTCCGAGCGCGGCCATGTTCCCCCCTGTGGTCACCGCATCAGCTTCCTGGTGCGGTGTCGGTGGGGCGTTGCCCGGGACCGTCTGCCTCGTTGCCGGTTGTCGCGGTGTGGTCCGCCTTCGCCTCGTCTGCAGGTGTGTCAGCGGTGCTCGGGACGGCTGCTGCTGGCGCGTCGGTGGCGGTCGGGTCCTGGGCAGCGGGGGCGGGCGTGGCCGGGCCGGCGGTGGGGGCGTCGGCGCCGTAGCCGGGGAGGCCCGCGGCGCGGGCGAGTTCGAGGTCGAGCGCCTCGCGGCGGATGCGCTGGTCCATGTAGAGGAGCGCGGTGACGCCGGCGCTGATCGGGAAGGTGATGGTGGAGCTGATGACGGCGCCGATGCCCAGCACGATCAGGAACGACCAGCCGGTGCTGTTGCTGGTGCCGTTCGCCCAGTCCATGAGGCTCTCGCCGCCGATGAGGAAGGCGATGAGGGTGGCCGGGATCTGGATGATGAACTCGACGATGGCGATCAGGAGATAGGCGAGCAGCTGCGCGCCCAGCACCCGCCACCAGGAGCCCCGTACGAGCTTCGCGGAGCGGCGCATGGAGGCGATGACGCCCTGCTTCTCCAGCATCAGGGCAGGGGAGGCGAGGCTGTAGCGGACCCACAGCCAGATGCTCACGATGGCGGCGGCCAGTCCGCCGAACAGTGCGAGGACCAGGCCCATGTCCAGCGTGCCCGTGGCGGTGAGGATGACGCCGGGGGCCACGCCGACCGCGAATATGGCCGTGACGATCAGGGGGAGCAGTACGAGGAGGCCGAGCAGGCGCGGGAGTTGGGCGCGGGCGTCGTGCCAGGCTTCCCCGGCGGTCACCGAGCGGCCCAGGACGGCACGGCTGACGACCATGGTCAGCAGTCCGGTGGCGATGAGGGCGGCGAGCAGGCCTATCGCCGAAGTGAGGGCGGTGCCGGCGAGCGAGTTGCCGAGCTCGCGCATGGTGCTGCGGAGGGGCGGGACGTTGCCGTTCGACAGAGTGGGTGCGCGGCCGGCGTCCTGGAACCACAGTCCGGTGACGATGGTGACGGCGGTCTGCGAGACGACCGCGACGATCAGCGAGATGCCGAGGACGGTGCGCCAGTGGGCGCGCATGGTGGCGACCGCGCCGTCGAGGATCTCGCCGATGGCGAGCGGGCGCAGCGGAATGACGCCGGGCTTGGCGGCCTGCGGTGTCGGGGCCCAGCTGCCGCCCCAGGGGGGCTGACTTCCGGGGCCCTGCGGGCTGCCCCAGCCGGGCCGGCCGGAGCCGGACGACGAGGCACGGGTGCGGTCGTCGGCGCCTCGGCCGCTCCGCCCCTGGGGGCCGCTCTGGCTGGGGATGCCGGCGGGGGCCGACCACTGGCCGGCGGGCGGCTGTTCCTTGGACCAGTTCGGCGGGGACGGCTGCTCGGCTGTGCCGGGCCGTTCTTCCGGGGCGGAGGGCTGACTGGGCTGCTCCTGAGTGCCGCGGCCCGGCTCGTCGGAGGGAGTGGATCCGGGCGAGGCCCAGCCCGGAGAGTTGTTCATCGTCGCTCCTTCTTGCCGCCCGTCCGCCGGGGCGGCCGGGGTCCGGGGTCCGCGGTGGCAGTCATCGTGTCATGGCGCCAGGCGTTGTGTACCGGTGCCCTGAGGGTGAGGGGAGCTTCTGTTCGAGGGGCTGTCAGCGGCAGACTGAGTGAATGGGCGATCACTACGAGGTATCCGAGGCGCGCGCCGGAGCGCTCGCCATCCCGTCGTTGCGTTGGGAGGAGCCGCCCGAGGGGCCCGTATTGGTCCTTCTTGATCAGACCCGGCTGCCGGCCGAGGAGGTCGAGCTGGTCTGCACGGACGTACCGGCGCTGGTGCAGGCGATCCGGACGCTGGCTGTGCGCGGGGCGCCGCTGCTGGGCATCGCCGGTGCCTATGGCGTCGCGCTGGCCGCGGCGCGGGGCTTTGATGTGGAGGAGGCGGTGGCGGCGCTGGCGCAGGCCCGGCCGACCGCGGTCAATCTGGGGTACGGCGTGCGCCGGGCCGCGGCTGCGTATCGGGCGGCGGTGGCGGCGGGAGCCGGTGCTCAGGCGGCTGCTGCGGCGGCGCTGGCCGAGGCGCGGGCCGTGCATGCCGAGGATGTCGAGGCCAGCGCGCGGATGGCGGAGCACGGTCTGGCGCTGCTGGGCGAGCTGCTGCCGGGTGGTGGCCACCGGATCCTCACGCACTGCAATACGGGGGCGCTGGTGTCCGGGGGCGAGGGCACCGCCCTGGCGGTGGCGCTGGCGGCGCACCGGGCCGGTGAGCTGCGCCGGCTGTGGGTGGATGAGACGCGGCCCCTGTTGCAGGGGGCGCGTCTGACCGCTTACGAGGCGGCGCGGGCGGGGATGGCGTACACGGTGCTGTCGGACGGTGCCGCGGGGTCACTGTTCGCCGGGGGTGAGGTGGACGCGGTGCTGATCGGTGCGGATCGGATCGCGGCGGACGGGGCGGTCGCCAACAAAGTGGGCAGTTATCCGCTGGCGGTGCTGGCGCGATACCACCACGTTCCGTTCGTGGTGGTGGCACCGATCAGCACGGTGGATCTGGAGACCCAGGAGGGGGCGGATATCGAGGTGGAGCAGCGTCCGGGCCAAGAAGTGACGGAGTTCTCTTTGCCGTTTGTGCAGGGCGCCGGGGCGGAGGCAGGGACGGGGATACCGGTGGCGCCTTTGGGCGCGCAGGCCTACAACCCGGCCTTCGACGTCACTCCGCCGGAGCTGGTGACGGCGATCGTGACGGAGGCCGGAGTGGTCTCGCCGGTCACCCGGGACAGGCTTGCAGAGGTGTGTTCCACGTCACGATGGAGTAAGTCACGATCAGGTAATGGGATGATGGCCGAATGAAGGGACGCGTCCTGGTCGTCGACGACGACACCGCACTGGCAGAGATGCTCGGCATCGTGCTGCGCGGCGAAGGCTTTGAACCGTCGTTCGTGTCGGACGGTGACAAGGCCCTGGCTGCCTTCCGCGAGACCAAGCCCGATCTTGTCCTGCTCGATCTGATGCTGCCCGGCCGGGACGGTATCGAGGTGTGCCGGCTGATCCGGGGAGAGTCCGGCGTCCCGATCGTCATGCTGACCGCCAAGAGCGACACGGTGGATGTGGTGGTGGGGCTCGAATCGGGCGCCGACGACTACATCGTCAAGCCGTTCAAGCCCAAGGAGCTCGTGGCCCGGATCCGGGCCCGGCTGCGGCGTTCGGAGGAACCCACGCCCGAGCAGCTGGCGATCGGTGACCTGGTCATCGACGTGGCGGGTCACTCGGTGAAGCGGGACGGGCAGTCGATCGCGCTGACCCCGCTGGAGTTCGATCTGCTGGTGGCGCTGGCACGTAAGCCGTGGCAGGTGTTCACGCGTGAGGTGCTGCTCGAGCAGGTCTGGGGCTATCGGCACGCCGCCGACACCCGGCTGGTCAACGTCCACGTGCAGCGGCTGCGCTCCAAGGTCGAGCGGGACCCGGAGCGGCCGGAGATCGTGGTGACCGTGCGCGGGGTCGGCTACAAGGCCGGGCCGAGCTGAGATGATCCGGGACGGTTCGACCCCGGAGGGAAAGCGGGGGCGTACCGCTGGCCCGGCAGGTGATATGTCCTTTTCGGGGCGATTGATTGCTCGATTGCTGCGCGGTGGGCAACTGCTGCCCGACGGCGCGGTGAGCGGGCCGGTCCACCCCCTGCTGCGGCTCTTCAGCCGCTGGGTGCGGCGGCCGCTGCTGCCTGCCCTGCGGCTGTGGCGGCGCAACATCCAGCTGCGCGTGGTGGCGACCACGCTGTTGATGTCGCTCGCCGTGGTGCTGCTGCTCGGTGTCGTGGTCGTCGGACAGGTCCGTAACGGCCTGCTCACGGCCAAGGCGCAGGCCGCGCAGAGCCAGGCCGTGGGCGGCTTCGGTGTCGCCCAGAAGATGGCCGACGGTGCCGATGGCACCCGGACCGACGACGGCGCCCGCACCGGAAATCGCGGCACCCAGGACTCCGCGACCTGGCTGACCGGCCTGGTCGAACAGCTCGCCAGTGGCGGGCAGGGCGTGTTCTCGGTCGTGGCGCTCAGCTCCGACTCCGACGAACCGTTCGGTGATTCCAGCCCCGGCACCCGCGGGCCGCGCGCCTCCGGCGATGTCGACCCTGAGCGGAGCGTGCCCGCCGAGCTGCGGCGGAAGCTGGACACCAAATCCGGGACATTCCGTCAGTACACCCAGATCAAGCGCATCGGGTCGGACGACGGGATGCCGGCGCTGATCATCGGCAAGCGGCTCAACGATGTGAACAGCAACCAGTACCAGCTCTACTACCTCTTCCCGTTCAGCCAGGAAGAGGAGTCGCTCAAGCTCGTGACGGGGACGCTCGCGACGGCCGGGGTGTTCGTCGTGATCCTGCTCGGCGCGATCGCCTGGCTGGTGGTCCGGCAGGTCGTCACGCCCGTACGGATGGCCGCCGGGATCTCCGAGCGGCTGGCCGCCGGCCTCCTCCAGGAGCGGATGAAGGTCACCGGCGAGGACGACATCGCCCGGCTCGGCGAGTCCTTCAACAAGATGGCGCAGAACCTCCAGGTCAAGATCCAGCAGCTGGAGGAGCTGTCCCGGATGCAGCGCCGCTTCGTCTCGGACGTCTCGCACGAGCTGCGTACGCCGCTGACGACCGTCCGGATGGCGGCCGATGTCATCCATGACGCGCGCGACGAGTTCGACCCCGCCACGGCACGCTCCGCCGAGCTGCTGTGGGGCCAGCTCGACCGCTTCGAATCGCTGCTCGCGGAGCTGCTGGAGATCAGCCGGTTCGACGCCGGCGCGGCCGCGCTGGAGGCCGAGCCGATAGACCTGCGCGATGTGGTGCACCGCGTCATCGAGGGCGCCGAGCCGCTGGCCGAGCGCAAGGGCACCCGCATTCTGGTGCGCGGCGCCGAGCAGCCCGTCATAGCCGAGGCCGACACCCGCCGGGTGGAGCGGGTACTGCGCAATCTCGTGGTCAACGCCGTCGAGCACGGGGAGGGGCGCGACGTGGTGGTGCGGCTCGCCTCCGCGGGCAGCCGGAGCGGCGGCGCGGTGGCCGTGGCGGTGCGTGACTACGGCGTCGGACTCAAGCCTGGCGAGGCCACGCGGGTCTTCAACCGTTTCTGGCGCGCGGACCCGGCCCGGGCCCGTACGACCGGCGGTACGGGCCTCGGCCTGTCCATCGCCGTCGAGGATGCACGGCTGCACGGCGGCTGGCTGCAGGCCTGGGGCGAGCCGGGCGGCGGCTCGCAGTTCCGGCTCACGCTGCCCCGTACGGCCGGCGAGGCGCTGCGCGGGTCCCCGATACCTCTGGAGCCGGAGGACTCGCGGCGTAACCGAGGACTGGACGAGGCGGGTCAGCCGCGCGCCGGTGCGGGCCGCAAGGCGTCCACGATCCCGGTCCAGGCGCGTGCCCCGCAGGCGGGCGGCGCGGAGCCGCTCCCCTCGGAGCCGCGCGACCTGGCCCGGACGGCGGCCGATCCGGCCGCGCTGCCCGGCCATGGCGCCCGTGTGGTGCCGCAGAGCGGGGGCGTACGGAGCGAAGGGGCGGCGCGCGACGAGAGTGCGCGCATCGACGAACCGATCCGTGAGACCACGGCCGCCGACGGTCCCGGCGTCGATGGTGCCGTTGGCGCTGTGGGCGGCGGAGTCCTGCGCGACGGGGCCGAGCAGGACGCCGGACGGGGCGTGGATCGGGAAGGCGGGCTGCGTGGACACTGAGCGCGGAAGCGAGCGCGGGGTGGGGACCACGTACCGTAGGCGCACCCGTAAGGGAGCCGGGCCGGCACGGACGTTCGTCCTGCTCGGTTGTGCGGCGGCGCTGCTGGCCGGGTGCGCGTCGATGCCGGACAGCGGAGAGGTCACGGCCGTCGACCAGTCGCCGCGCGCCGAGGGCGACTCGCAGGTGCGGGTCTACGGAGTACCCCCGCAGGACGGTGCGCAGCCGACCAACATCGTGCGCAGCTTCCTCGACGCGACGACCAGCGACGAGGCGGATTTCCGTACGGCCACCCAGTATCTGGCCAAGTCGGCGAAGCGCACCTGGCGGCCGTTCCAGGCCACCAAGGTGCTCCAGGAGCGCCCGAAGTCCGAGCCGCAGGTGCAGCCCAACCGCGAGGACGTGAACGGCTACACGGTCTCGCTCTCCGGCATCCAGGTGGCGACGGTGGACGACAACCACGCCTACAGCCCGGAGGAGAAGCCGTACCGCCAGGCGATCCACCTCATCAAGGAGGGGGGTCAGTGGCGTATCGACCGGCTGCCCAACGGGCTGGTGCTGGGGCTGTCCGACTTCCAGCGCATCTACCGCTCCGTCAACAAGTACTACTTCGCCTCCTACAAGTCGGAGTCGGAGGAGCCCAAGGCCAGCCGGAACGTGCTCGTCGCGGACCCGGTCTATCTGCGGCAGCGGATAAAGCCGATCACGGCCAGTGTGGAGGCGCTGCTGTCCGGGCCCACCGACTGGCTGAACCAGGTGACGACGTCGGCGTTCCCGTCCGGCACCCGGCTTGCCACACGTGATCTCGCGCTGGACGACTCCAATGCGCTGCGGGTCAAGCTCAGCAAGCAGGCGGTGAGCACGGACACCGCCCAGTGCAAGCAGATGGCGGCTCAGCTCTTCTTCACCGTCCAGGACATGACACGGGCCTCGAAGATCAGAGAGGTGGAGCTCCAGGACAACAGCGGCAACTCGCTGTGTGCGCTGTCCCAGGAGCAGGCGGAGCGCGACTTCGCCCCGTCCCCGCGCGCCGGGCGCCCCGCCAGGGAGTACTTCATCGACGCCGACCACAAGGTCGTCGCCATGTCGGACTCGGCGACCGAACCGACGCCGGTGCGCGGGCCGTTCGGTACCGGCAAGACCCCGCTGCGCTCGGTCGCCATCTCGCGCGGCGAGAACACCGCGGCCGGGGTGTCGAGCGACGGCCGGTCCCTGTATGTGGCCGCCCTGGAGGACGGCATCGAGCGCGGTGATCCGCTGCTGACCAGCGCCGGCTCGGCCAAGAACGCCGACGAGGGGCTGACCGCGCCGAGCTGGGACGGTCTGGGCGATCTGTGGATCGCGGACCGCGATGCGCACGGTTCGCGGCTGCTGCGGATGCGCGAGGGCAAGGGCGACCCCGAAGAGGTCGCGGTGCCCGGCCTCGGCGGACGGCGGATCAAGGCGATCAAGGTGGCCGCGGACGGCATACGGATCGCGGTCCTGGTGGAGGACAAGGGGCGTACGACGCTTCAGCTCGGCCGGGTCGAGCGCGGTGGCAGTTCGGCGCATCCGGTGCTCTCGGTGCAGGAACTCCGGCCGATCGCGCCGCAGTTGGAGGACGTGGTGGCCGCGTCCTGGGCGGGCGGCAGCCGGCTGGTGGTCGTCGGGCGGGAGTCCGGCGGGGTCCAGCAGATGCAGTTCATGGAGACCGACGGCTCGGCCTCCAACGCGCAGACGCTGCCGGGTGTCAACGGCGTCAAGGCGGTGGCGGCCTCGGAGGACGAGACCAGGCCACTGATCGCCGATGCCACCGAGGGGATTGTGCGGCTGCCTCTGGACGCGAACTGGAAGACCGTGGCGAAGGACGGGACGGCGCCGGTCTACCCCGGGTGACGCCGCGGGGCGGCCGGGTGAAGTCTCACCCGTTTGTCCCACCCGTTTGTCCCACCCGTTTGTCTCACCCGTATGTCCGCTCCCGTAAGCCTGCCCCATGTGGCCGTGCTCGGTGGCCGTGCCGGTGTCCGTGCTCGGTGCCCCCTGCCCCCTGCCCGTTGTCCCTGCCCGGTGCCCCCTGCCCGGATCTCTGCGGCGGTGGTTATCCACAGGGGTGGTGGCGGGGCGCGGACGGCGGGACAGTGGAGTCATGCAGGGGGTGTGGCGCGAACTGGCCGGTCTGATGCTGCCGGTCGACTGCGCGGGGTGTGGTCGGCCGCGTACGGAGCTGTGTGCGCAGTGCCGTCAGGCGCTGACGCGGGACGGGCGAGGGGCGCGGCGGGTGCGGCCGCGGCCGGGGCCGGCGGGGCTGCCTCGGGTGTGGGCGGGTGCGCCGTATGCCGACGAGGTGCGGGCGGTGCTGCTGGCCCACAAGGAGCGGGGTGCGTTGCGGTTGGCCGGGCCGCTGGGGGCGGTGCTGGCCGGCGCGGTGCGGGGGCTGCGGGCCGTTGGCGGGCCGCTGCTGCTGGTGCCGGTGCCGTCGGCACGAAGATCGGTGGCCGGCCGGGGGCATGATCCCGTGCGCAGGATCGCGCTGGCGGCGGCCGGCGAGCTGCGGCGGGCCGGGGCGGGCGCCCGGGTGCTCGCGGTGCTGCGGCAGCGTCGCGCGGTGGCCGACCAGGCGGGGCTGAGCGCCCGGCAGCGGCTGGCGAATGTCGCGGGTGCACTGGAGGTGCCGGGCGGGGCCAGGAGGCTGCTGACGGGGCGGCCAGTGGTGCTGGTGGACGATCTGGTGACGACGGGAGCCACGCTCGCCGAGGCGGCACGGGCTGTCGCGGCGGCCGACGGCAGGGTGATCGGTGCGGCGGTCGTGGCGGCGCCGAGCACCGCTTTCGAAATCGAGGTGCACCGTCCGGCCGGCCGGGGAAAGGAATTCCCCGTGGCAAGTAGTTGAGGACGAAAGGTCACCCAAACGGAGCTGAGGGCTCCGAGGGGGTGCCGACATCCGTCCCGGAGAGCTATGTTCGGTTGTGAGGACTTGGCGGATGTTTTGCCTCGGATGTCGCGATAAATGCGTTCAGGGGCGTTTGCAGCGACCCTGAAAACGGGGGAGTGGAGAGCTTGTCGTCGGGGGAGGAGGAGGTGAAAGTCGCCAAGTCCGAGGCTTCGGCAACCACCGGAGCCTGGTGCAAGAAGGAATTGCCCCGCTGGATGAGCGGAGCGATCCGGGAACGGAGTTCTGCGTGGACATCGTCGTCAAGGGCCGCAAGACCGAGGTGCCCGAGCGGTTCCGCAAGCACGTGGCCGAGAAGCTGAAGCTGGACAAAGTCCAGAAGCTCGACGCCAAGGTGATCAGCCTGGACGTCGAGGTGTCCAAGGAGCCCAATCCGCGGCAGGCCGACCGTTCCGACCGAGTGGAGATCACCCTCCGCTCCCGCGGCCCGGTGGTCCGGGCCGAGGCGGCCGCAGCTGATCCCTACGCCGCGCTGGACCTGGCAACCGCCAAGCTGGAGGCGCGTCTGCGGAAGCAGCACGACAAGCGCTTCTCGCGTCGCGGCAACGGTCGCATTCCGGCGAGCGAAGTCGCCGTCACCGTGCCCGACGCCGCGAGCCTGAACACCAACGGCGAACTCGCCGCCGAAGCGGATCAGAAGGTGCCGACCACGAGGATGGGATCCATCGACGTCCAGGGTGAAGGACCCCTGGTCGTCCGGGAGAAGACCCACTCCGCCGCACCGATGTCGCTCGACCAGGCGCTCAACGAGATGGAGTTGGTCGGACACGACTTCTATCTCTTCGTCGACGCCGACACCAAGCTGCCGAGTGTCGTCTACCGGCGGCACGCATACGACTACGGCGTCATCCACTTGAACCCCGATTCGTTCGGGGAGGAGGAGCCCGGCGGCGCAGGCGGCGCGCTGGGCGGCTGAACCCCACCCGCTCGGTGCCCCCGGCGTACGCCGGGGGCACCATCGTGCCCGGAGATAGCAGGAGTTGAAGCCGTATAGTGTTTGTGCCAGCCAGGGAGTTTGTGGACACGAAACGGCGACATGCCGGGGAGACGGTCGTATGGCATTGATCGGGCTGGCCGCGGGGGGCTGTTGTCAACCAGCCTTATTTCCAAGCTCTGGCCGTTCGGCCGAGTAGTTGACGGGGAGGATCAGTGGGGGACAGTTTCGGGCCCGTGCGCGGTGACGCGGACGACGACCAAAGCGGCGGCGGGGGCGACGACGGAGCCGGCCGGGCCGTAAGCGTGCCGCGCAAGGAGCCGATCCGGGTCCTGGTGGTGGACGATCACGCACTCTTCCGGCGCGGCCTGGAGATCGTGCTGGCCCAGGAAGAGGACATCCAGGTCGTCGGCGAGGCGGGGGATGGCGCGGAGGCGGTCGACAAGGCCGCGGATCTGCTGCCCGACATCGTGCTGATGGACGTCCGGATGCCCAAGCGCGGCGGTATCGAGGCGTGTACCTCCATCAAGGAGGTGGCTCCCAGCGCGAAGATCATCATGCTGACGATCAGCGACGAAGAGGCCGATCTCTACGACGCGATCAAGGCTGGAGCCACCGGCTACCTCCTCAAGGAGATCTCCACCGACGAGGTGGCGACCGCGATCCGTGCCGTCGCGGACGGCCAGTCGCAGATCAGCCCGTCGATGGCGTCCAAGCTCCTGACGGAGTTCAAGTCGATGATCCAGCGTACGGACGAGCGCAGGCTGGTGCCCGCGCCCCGGCTCACCGACCGTGAGCTGGAGGTCCTCAAGCTGGTCGCCACGGGCATGAACAACCGCGATATCGCCAAGGAACTCTTCATCTCCGAGAACACGGTGAAGAACCACGTCCGCAACATCCTGGAGAAGCTGCAGCTGCACTCCCGGATGGAGGCGGTGGTCTACGCGATGCGGGAGAAGATCCTCGAGATCCGGTGAGAGAGCGCGCCGGTGCGTGAGAGGTACGGCGGGCCGGTGACCGGACAGCCGGGGTCCGGGGGCGTGTGAGCGAGCCCCCGGAGTCGTCGGCCGGCGCCTTCTAGTCGCCCATGTGGGTGAGTTCCGTGCGCAGGGCGGCGGCCAGTTTCGGGTCGTCGCAGCGTTCGACACGTACGGAATCGCAGCCGACCCAGGTCGCGGCCTCCCGGAGGGCCTGGGCCATCGGGGTGATGGCCTTGGGGCCGCCCATCGAGACCTGGCGGGCGACGAGGGTGCTGCCCTCGCGGGCCGGGTCCACCCGGCCCACCAGCTGACCGCCGGCCAGCAGCGGCATCGCGAAATAGCCGTGTATCCGCTTGGGGCGCGGGACGTACGCCTCCAGGCGGTGGGTGAAGCCGAAGATCCGCTCCGTGCGCGGCCGGTCCCAGATGAGGGAGTCGAAGGGCGAGAGCAGGGTCGTGCGGTGCCGGCCGCGGGGTGGTGCGGTCAGCGCGGCCGGGTCGGCCCAGGCGGGCTTGCCCCAGCCCTCGACCTCGACCGGGACCAGACCCGAGTCCGCGACGACGGCATCGACCTGCTCGCCCTTCAGACGGTGGTAGTCCGCCAGGTCGGCGCGGGTGGCCACGCCCATGGCGGCGCCGGCCTGGGCGACCAGCCGGCGGATGCACTCGGCGTCGTCCAGATCGTCATGGAGCAGGTCGTCCGGGACGGCGCGCTCGGCGAGGTCGTAGACGCGCTTCCAGGCGCGGCGTTCCGTACAGACCACCTCGCCGGTGTCCAGCAGCCACTCCACCGCGATCTTGGTCTCGGACCAGTCCCACCACTCCCCGCCGTTCCTGCCGCCGCCCAGTTCGGAGGTGGTCAGCGGGCCGTCGGCCTTCAGCCGGTCCAGGACGGCGGCGCAGGAGCGCTCGGAGTCCGCCATGACGTGCCAGCGGTGGCCCCTGGCCCGCCGGGCGCGGCGGCGGAAGGCGAAGTGCGGCCACTCCTCGATGGGCAGGATGCAGGCGGCGTGCGACCAGTATTCGAAGCTGTGGGGCCGGGCCGCAGGCGCGCCGACGGGACTCGCGCTCCAGTAGGCGGCCTCGACGGCCGGGCGGCCGACCGCGCCGAGGCGGGCGTACGGGACCAGCTCATGGGAGCGGGCCAGCACCGAGATCGTGTCCAGCTGCACCGCGCCCAGATGCCGCAGCACCCCGCGCACGCCGGCCCGGCGGTCCGGGGCGCCGAGCAGGCCCTGGGCCCGCAGCGCTGTCCGCCGGGCGTCGTCGCGGGACAGGGTGGTCACGGGCTTCGGCAGCGGCGTCGGCTGGGTCACGGCGGTCATGCGGGAAAGGGTAGGGGCGGGCACTGACAACGGCCCCGGGCCTGCGCATGACCGCTGGTGGGGACGGTGCCGGGGCCCGCTCGGGGTGCCCGCCCGCGGTGCTCAGCCGGGGTAAGGGAGATACGGCGTCGTGTCCGGGACCGGCGTGCCGGTGGAGCCGGACGGTTCGAACCCCTCGAACCCCTCGGGCAGGTCGGAGGGGAGCAGCGAGCCGATCCAGACGTCCCGGCGGGTGCCCCGGTACAGCAGCTTGGCGCGCAGGGTGCCCTCCATCCGGAAGCCGACCTTGCGGGCGACCGCCCGGGAGCCTTCGTTGCCGGCCTCCGCGAGCCACTCCATGCGCTCCACCCCGAGATCACGGAACGCCCAGCGCACCACCGCGCGGGCCGCCTCGACGGTGTACCCCTGGCCGCGGTGCTCCTTGGCGGTCCAGTAGCCCAGCTCGGCCTGCCGCTCGGGGGTGCGCAGCTGGGCGAGGCGTACCAGGCCCATCGCGCCGACCAGGGCACCGTCCGTCTTGGTGACGACGGCGAGGTTGTAGGAGGTGTCGTCGCGCCAGCCCTCGGGGACGATCGTGCCGACGAACTGCTCCGCGTCCCGGAGGCCGTACGGCGAGGGGACGCTCGTCCAGCGCGGGATGTCCGGTTCCTGGCAGGCGGCGTGGACCGCGGGCGCGTCGGCGGGCTCGAAGGGCCGCAGCACGAGGCGCTCGGTGGTGAGGGTGACGGGCTTCATGTGGTGAGTCTGCAAGGTCGCGAAGAGCGCGGCGAAGGGTTTTCGCCGGGATTCGGGGCACCTGCCCGGCACCTTCTCGCGGCCTTGCGCGTTCACGTGAGGAGGGGATAGCGGGGTTCGCTGCGGCGCACCTCCCGGCCCGGCGTCGTCCTCCCTTACGATGGCCGTTGCGGCGGGGCCTGCCCCCTTGGAAAATGCCGCGCCCGCGCACTCGACCGTGCAGGCCCGACCGGCAAGGAGACCAGCCCAAGTGTCCGTCTTGACGAAGATCATGCGTGCAGGCGAAGGAAAGATCCTGCGCAAACTGCACCGCATCGCGGGCCAGGTCAACTCCATCGAGGAGGACTTCGCGGCCCTCTCCGACGCTGAGCTGCGGGCGCTCACGGACGAGTACAAAGCGCGGTACGCGGACGGCGAGAGCCTGGACGACCTGATGCCCGAGGCGTTCGCCACGGTCCGCGAGGCCGCCAAGCGGGTGCTCGGCCAGCGGCACTACGACGTCCAGCTGATGGGCGGCGCGGCCCTTCACATGGGGTACGTCGCCGAGATGAAGACCGGTGAGGGCAAGACCCTGGTCGGTACGCTCCCGACGTACCTCAACGCCCTGTCCGGCAAGGGCGTCCACCTGATCACGGTCAACGACTATCTGGCCGAGCGCGACTCCGAGATGATGGGGCGCGTCCACAAGTTCCTGGGTCTGTCGGTCGGTTGCATCCTCGCCGACATGACGCCGGCCCAGCGTCGTGAGCAGTACAACTGCGACATCACGTACGGCACGAACAACGAGTTCGGCTTCGACTATCTGCGTGACAACATGGCCTGGTCGCAGGACGAACTCGTTCAGCGGGGCCACAACTTCGCGGTCGTCGACGAGGTCGACTCGATCCTCGTCGACGAGGCCCGTACGCCGCTGATCATCTCCGGCCCGGCGGACTCGGCCACCAAGTGGTACGGCGACTTCGCCAAGTTGGTGCAGCGCCTGAAGCGGGGCGAGGCCGCCAACCCGCAGCGCGGCATCGAGGAGACCGGCGACTACGACGTCGACGAGAAGAAGCGCACCGTCGGCATCCACGAGTCCGGTGTCAGCAAGGTCGAGGACTGGCTGGGCATCGACAACCTGTACGAGTCGGTGAACACCCCGCTCGTCGGTTACCTCAACAACGCGATCAAGGCCAAGGAGCTCTTCAAGAACGACAAGGACTACGTCGTCATCGACGGCGAAGTCATGATCGTCGACGAGCACACCGGCCGTATCCTCGCCGGCCGCCGCTACAACGAGGGCATGCACCAGGCCATCGAGGCGAAGGAAGGGGTGGAGATCAAGGACGAGAACCAGACGCTCGCCACGATCACCCTGCAGAACTTCTTCCGCCTCTACGGCAAGCTCTCCGGCATGACCGGTACGGCCATGACCGAGGCCGCAGAGTTCCACCAGATCTACAAGCTCGGTGTCGTCCCGATCCCGACGAACCGCCCGATGGTCCGCATGGACCAGCCGGACCTGATCTACCGCACCGAGCCCGCGAAGTTCGACGCGGTCGTCGAGGACATCGTCGAGAAGCACGGCAAGGGCCAGCCGATCCTGGTCGGCACGACCTCTGTGGAGAAGTCCGAGTACCTCTCCCAGCAGCTCAACAAGCGCGGAGTGCCGCACGAGGTCCTCAACGCCAAGCAGCACGACCGGGAGGCGTCGATCGTCGCCCAGGCCGGCCGCAAGGGCGCCGTGACCGTCGCCACGAACATGGCCGGCCGCGGTACGGACATCAAGCTCGGCGGCAACCCCGACGACCTCGCCGAGGCGGAGCTGCGCCAGATGGGCCTGGACCCGGTCGAGCACGTCGAGGAGTGGGCGGCCGCGCTGCCCGCCGCCCTGGAGCGTGCCGAGGCCGCGGTCAAGGCGGAGTTCGAAGAGGTCAAGGAGCTCGGCGGCCTCTACGTGCTGGGCACCGAGCGGCACGAGTCGCGCCGGATCGACAACCAGCTGCGCGGTCGCTCCGGCCGTCAGGGCGACCCCGGCGAGTCGCGGTTCTACCTCTCCCTGGGCGACGACCTGATGCGGCTGTTCAAGGCCCAGATGGTCGAGCGGGTCATGGCGATGGCCAACGTCCCCGACGACGTCCCGATCGAGAACAAGATGGTGACCCGGGCGATCGCCTCCGCCCAGTCGCAGGTCGAGCAGCAGAACTTCGAGACGCGTAAGAACGTCCTGAAGTACGACGAGGTGCTCAACCGCCAGCGTGAGGTCATCTACGGCGAGCGCCGCCGCGTCCTGAAGGGCGAGGATCTGCAGGAGCAGATCAAGCACTTCATGGACGACACCATCGACGCCTACATCCAGGCGGAGACGGTCGAGGGCTTCGCCGAGGAGTGGGACCTGGACCGTCTGTGGGGCGCGTTCAAGCAGCTCTACCCGGTCAAGGTCACCGTCGAGGAGCTGGAGGAGGAGGCCGGCGACCGCGCGGGCATCACCTCCGAGTTCATCGCCGAGGCCGTCAAGGACGACGTCCACGAGCAGTACGCGGCCCGTGAGGAGCAGCTCGGCTCGGACGTCATGCGCGAGCTGGAGCGCCGGGTCGTGCTCTCCGTCCTGGACCGCAAGTGGCGTGAGCACCTCTACGAGATGGACTACCTCCAGGAGGGCATCGGCCTGCGGGCGATGGCCCAGAAGGACCCGCTGGTCGAGTACCAGCGTGAGGGCTTCGACATGTTCACCGCCATGATGGAGGGCATCAAGGAGGAGTCCGTCGGCTACCTGTTCAACCTGGAGGTCCAGGTCGAGCAGCAGGTCGAGGAGGTTCCGGTGGAGGAAGCGGCGGAGCAGCCCTCGCTGGAGAAGGCCGCGCAGGATGTCGTGCCCGCCGGTGCGGGGCGCCCGGAGATCCACGCCAAGGGCCTGGAGGCGCCGCAGCGGCCGGACCGGCTGCACTTCTCCGCTCCCAAGGTGGACGGCGAGGGCAGCGTCGTCGAGGGCGACTTCATCAGCGATGACGAGGCCGGCACCCCGGCCCGCTCCGAGGCGGACGGACTGACCCGCGCGGAGCGCCGCAAGGCCCAGAAGAGCGCCGGTCGTCGCCGTAAGAAGTAATAAGAAGTAAGCAGTGAGCGGTGATCCGGCACGGGGTGCCGGGGCCGCGTAGCAGAGGGCGCCCCGGCCGGAGAACGGCCGGGGCGCCTTTGCGTCGGGTGGTCATGAGGCCGGGGCCCGGACGGCGGGGGTGGGGCCGATGTCCAGGGCGGCGCAGCGCCACCGGGAGTCGGCGCCCAGCTCCAGCCGGAAGGCGAGGGCCCGCAGCCGTTCCCCCGCCGCGATCCGGGCGAATGCCTCGATGACGCCGCGGCGCGGCCTGCACAGCCCGCAGTTCCGCACGGTCGGGACGGCCCCCGGCCGGTCCGGACCCAGGGCCGGCCACAGCGGCGCCTGCGGGGCGAGCTCGGCCAGCCGGTCGTACGCGGCGGGCAGCGCATGCCCGAGCAGGGCGTGCACCGGCCGTTGCCCGCTGAGCGTGAGCACCAGCTGATGGGCGAACCAGTGATGCGGCCGGCTCTCGTGTGCCCGGCGCTGCGCCCCGACGGTCGGGAGCGGGGCGCCTGCGGCGTTGACGGGGGTGGCGGGGGCTCCGGGGCCGGGGCGTCGGCCAACGGCGGCGGCAGGGCCGGTGGGGCGGCCGAGGCGTGGGCCGGTACGGGTGGGGCCGCGGCCCGCGGAGCCGGGCCCCCGACCGGCCGTGCCGGGGCCGCTGCCGGCGGGGCCGAGGGGGCGGCGGTCGCCGGGGGCGCGCCGGGGCCGGGGAACGGTCGGGGCGGTCCCCGGCGCCGCCGGACGCAGGCGGATGTCGCGGGTCTTGGCGGCGTCCTGCGGAGTGGGCGCGGCGGGCCGTGCGGGGCGCCCGGTGAGGGCGCGCGCGGTGTTCGCCGTCGTGCCGCCCGTCGTGCTGCTCATCGTGCTGTTCGTCATGTTGCTCGTCGTGCTGCTTGTCCGGGTGTTCGTCGTGGTGTCGTCGGTGTCGGTCATGGCAGTGCTCGCCCCCGTTGTGCCGGGCCCGGTGGATTACTGGGCGGTAGCTTTGGTGGGGATCTTCGTATCGACGGAGCCGGGGCGGCGGCAAGGCGCGGGCGGGTGGCGATGAGGGGTGCGCAGAGTTCACCCGTCCGTGGCGCGGGCCCGGTGTGAGGCCTTGGGAGCGGGGCGGGGGACCGGGTCGGGGTGCGCGGCACGGGGGTTGTGGGGGCGGCACGATGGGGGACTCACGCCCGTATGCTGGCGGGGCAATCTTCGGAGTCGAGCGAATCGAGCGGAAGCGGCTGCCATGCGCGTCTATGTCCCCCTGACCCTCTCCGGTCTCGCAGAGGCGCACAAGAACGGCGAGCTGGGCGGCCCCGGCCCGCTGGGTGCGTACGCCGTCACGCCGGCGCTGCGCGAGTGGTACGTCTCGGACGACATCGAGGAGCTGGAGTACGCGGCGCTGAACCGCGCGGCCCAGGCATCGCTGCGGCTGCTCGCCGGGAACCCGCAGGTGGCGCGGCGGCGCGTGGTGGTGGCCGTGGACGTGCCGGAGGGCGCGGCGGTCGCGGATCCGGACCGCGGGCTGGACCAGTCCGCACTGGGTGAGGTGCGCCTCGCCGGACCGGTGCCGCTGTCCGAGGCGGCGGCGGTGCATGTGGATGCCGCGGACGCGGAGGCGGATGTCGCGGCGGCCGCGGCGGCGCTCGGCGCGGCGGACCAGGGCGATGACGATGCGCAGTTCACCGTGGACGGCGCGGAGGACCACGATCTGATGTGGTTCGGTGTGCAGGAGATCCCCGAACTGATCAAGTGAGGGGCGAACCCGCCGGTCCGGCTGCGTTGTCAGTGGCGGCGGGTACTTTTTCCTTCATGGGGAAGCGCACGGGAAACGACCTGGGGAACCGCATGGGGAACGGTATGGCCAAGCACGTCACACACATCGTCTGGGACTGGAACGGCACGCTGTTCCATGACGTCGACGCCGTCATCGGGGCGACCAACTCCGCCTTCGCGGAGATCGGGCTGGAGGCGATCACGCTCGAGACGTATCGGGAGCTGTACTGCGTGCCCGTGCCGCGGTTCTACGAGCGGCTGATGGGGCGGCTGCCGACGGACGCGGAGTGGCTGGTGATGGACGAGGCGTTCCACCGCCACTACACCGAGCACCGGGTGGGCTGTGGGCTCGCCGAGGGTGTGGATCTGCTGCTGGAGGGGTGGCAGGCGGCCGGGCACAGCCAGTCGATTCTCAGCATGTTCGGGCATGACGAGCTGATACCGCTCGTGCGGGGCTTCGGGATCGAGTCGCGGTTCGTGCTGGTGGAAGGCAGGACCGGGCCGTCCGGGGGCACGAAGAGCGCGCAGATGGTGCGGCATCTGGCGGCGTTGGAGCGGGTGGACCCGGGGCGTACGGTGGTGATCGGTGACGCGGTGGACGATGCGGTGGCCGCGCGGGACGCGGGTGCGCATGCCGTGCTGTACACGGGCGGCTCGCACAGCCGCGGGAGTCTGGAGGCCGCCGGGGTGCCGGTGGTGGACAGCCTCGCCGAGGCGGTCGAGCTGGCGGGCGCCCTCGCTTCCTAGCGGGCGCCGTCGTGTCCCAGGGGCCTGCCCGCCTCCGGGTGGCACGCTCGCCATACGTCCCCATGCGCGGCTCTTCGCCGGGCGGGCCGGGCCTGCGTCCGCCACGCGGCCACGCATATTCCACCCCGGCACCGCCTTGTCCAGAGGGTCCAAGTTCGGGCTGAGGTTTTGTACGTACACGGCCCATGACGGCACCCGTGTCGGGAGCGATAGCCTTGCACCGTGATCAGCGCGATAACCCGCGGGGGCATCGAGGCCCCTGCCGTGCGCCCGGGGCACCACCGTGACCGGGCGGTCGCTGGTCTTTGCGGCCAACACTCCATGTCGACATTGTCAAAGATTGTCGATAACGGCACGGCCTTCTCTCATCGCGGCATAGCGTCGACAGCGACAGGACACTCCGCGTCGCGGCGGCGTTGTGCGGCTTCCCCAACGTTCTTCCACAACGTCACGCAACGGCGCGCGACAGGAGCCAGAGGACATGCAGACCAAGCTGGACGAAGCCAAGAACGAGCTGCTCGCAAGGGCCGCCCGGGTCGTTGATAGCAGCCCGACCGGGGGCAAGCACCCGGTACGTGGTCTCGACCCGGACACCCTTGCGGGATACCTCCAGCGCTACTACCTGCACACCGCCCCCGAGGACCTCGTCGACCGTGACCCGGACGACGTCTTCGGCGCCGCGCTCTCGCACTACCGCCTCGCGGAGACGCGCCCGCAGGGCACCGCGAACGTCCGGGTGCACACCCCGACCGTCGAGGAGAACGGCTGGACCTCCAGCCACTCCGTCGTCGAGGTCGTCACGGACGACATGCCCTTCCTGGTCGACTCGGTCACCAATGAGCTGTCGCGACAGGGCCGCGGTATCCACCTGGTGATCCACCCGCAGGTGATCGTCCGCCGTGATGTCACCGGCAAGCTCATCGAGGTCTTCGACTCCAGCTGCGACGCGCACGGCAGGACCGGCAAGGGCAAGGCCGCGAAGCTGCCGCACGACGCGGTGACCGAGTCCTGGATCCATGTCGAGACCGACCGCGAGACCGACCGCGAGGACCTCAAGCAGATCACCAAGGATCTGCGACGGGTGCTGTCCGATGTCCGCGAGGCCGTCGAGGACTGGGACAAGATGCGCGGCGCCGCACTGCGCATCGCCGACGAGATGCCCTCCGAGCCGCTCGCCGACGACCTGCGTGAGATGGAGGTCGAGGAGGCCCAGGAGCTGCTGCGGTGGCTGGCCGACGACCACTTCACCTTCCTCGGCTACCGCGAGTACGAGCTCGCCTCCGCGCCCGGTGAGGGCGGCACCCAGGAAGACGTGCTGACCGCCGTGCCCGGCACGGGCCTGGGCATACTGCGCGCCGACCCGCCGCACCGCGAGAGCGACGCCGGCCACCCCGTCTCGCCGTCCTTCAACCGGCTGCCCGCCGACGCCCGCGCCAAGGCCCGTGAGCACAAGCTGCTCATCCTGACCAAGGCCAACAGCCGCGCCACCGTCCACCGCCCCTCCTACCTCGACTACGTCGGGGTGAAGAAGTTCGACGAGCAGGGCAATGTCATCGGTGAGCGGCGCTTCCTGGGCCTGTTCTCCTCGGCCGCGTACACCGAGTCCGTGCGCCGGGTCCCGGTCATCCGCCGCAAGGTCGTCGAGGTCCTCGAAGGCGCGGGCTTCAGCCCGGACAGCCACGACGGCCGTGACCTGCTCCAGATCCTGGAGACCTACCCGCGCGACGAGCTCTTCCAGACCCCGGTCGACGAGCTGCGGTCCATCGCCACCAGCGTGCTCTACCTCCAAGAGCGCCGCCGGCTGCGGCTCTTCCTGCGCCAGGACGAGTACGGCCGCTACTACTCCGCGCTGGTCTACCTCCCGCGCGACCGCTACACCACCGGCGTCCGGCTGCGTCTGATCGAGATCCTCAAGGAGGAGCTGCGCGGCACCAGCGTCGACTTCACGGCCTGGAACACCGAGTCGGTCCTGTCCCGGCTGCACTTCGTCATCCGTGTCGAGCCCGGTGCGACCCTCCCGGACCTCACCGACGCCGATGCGGACCGCATCGAGAGCCGGCTGGTGGAGGCCGCCCGCTCCTGGGCCGACGGCTTCGCCGAGGCGCTGATCGCCGAGGTCGGCGAGGAGCGCGCCGCCGAGCTGCTGCGCCGCTACGGCCACGCCTTCCCCGAGGGCTACAAGGCCGACAACAGCCCGCGCAGCGCGGTCGCCGACCTCCAGCACCTGGAGAAGCTCACCGGCGAGCCGGGCCACGACTTCTCGGTCAGCCTCTACGAGCCGGTCGGCGCGGGCCCCGGCGAACGCCGCTTCAAGATCTACCGCAGGGGCGAGCCGGTCTCGCTGTCCCGGGTGCTGCCCGGCCTGAACCGCCTGGGCGTCGAGGTCATCGACGAGCGCCCGCACGAGCTGCGCTGCGCCGACTCCACCATCGCCTGGGTCTACGACTTCGGCCTGCGGATGCCGGAGCACGTCAAGGGTGACGACGCCCGCGAGCGCTTCCAGGAGGCGTTCACGGCGGTGTGGACCGGCGCCGCCGAGAGCGACAACTTCAACAAGCTGGTGCTGCGGGCCGGCCTCAACTGGCGCCAGGCGATGGTCCTCCGGGCGTACGCCAAGTACCTGCGGCAGGCCGGGTCGACCTTCAGCCAGACGTACATGGAGGACACCCTCTCCAACAACGTCCACACCACCCGGCTGCTGGTCTCGCTCTTCGAGGCGCGGATGTCCCCGGACCGCCAGAGGGCGGGCACGGAGCTGACGGACGGGCTGCTGGAGGAGCTGGACGGCGCGCTCGACCAGGTCGCCTCCCTGGACGAGGACCGGATCCTGCGGTCCTTCCTCACCGTCATCAAGGCGACGCTGCGCACCAACCACTACCAGAAGAACAGCCAGGGCCGGCCGCACGCCTACCTGTCGATGAAGCTGGACCCGCAGGCCATCCCCGACCTGCCGGCGCCCCGCCCGGCGTACGAGATCTGGGTGTACTCCCCGATGGTCGAGGGCGTCCACCTGCGGTTCGGCAAGGTCGCGCGCGGTGGTCTGCGCTGGTCGGACCGCCGGGAGGACTTCCGTACGGAGATCCTCGGCCTGGTCAAGGCGCAGATGGTCAAGAACACCGTCATCGTGCCGGTCGGCGCGAAGGGCGGCTTCGTCGGCAAGCAGCTCCCGGACCCCTCGCTGGACCGGGACGCCTGGCTCGCCGAGGGCATCGCCTGCTACAAGACCTTCATCTCCGGTCTGCTGGACATCACCGACAACCTCGTGGGCGGCGAGGTCGTGCACCCGCGGAACGTCGTTCGCCACGACGAGGACGACACCTACCTGGTCGTCGCCGCCGACAAGGGCACCGCGACGTTCTCGGACATCGCCAACGAGGTCGCCGAGTCGTACGGCTTCTGGCTCGGTGACGCCTTCGCCTCCGGCGGCAGCGCCGGCTACGACCACAAGGGCATGGGCATCACCGCCCGCGGCGCCTGGGAGTCGGTCGAGCGGCACTTCCGCGAGCTGGGCCACGACACCCAGACCCAGGACTTCACCGTGGTCGGCGTCGGCGACATGTCCGGTGACGTCTTCGGCAACGGCATGCTGCTCAGCGAGCACATCCGGCTGGTCGCCGCCTTCGACCACCGCCACATCTTCATCGACCCCAACCCGGACGCGGCGACGTCGTACGCCGAGCGCCGCCGGCTCTTCGAACTGCCCCGCTCGTCCTGGGCGGACTACAACACCGAGCTGCTCTCCCAGGGCGGCGGCATCCACCCGCGCTCGGCCAAGTCCATCCCGATCAACGCGCAGGTGCGGGCCGCCCTCGGCATCGAGGCCGGCGTGAAGAAGATGACCCCGGCCGATCTGATGCGGGCGATCCTCAAGGCGCCGGTCGATCTGCTGTGGAACGGCGGCATCGGCACGTATGTGAAGTCCTCGGCGGAGTCCAACGCCGACGTGGGCGACAAGGCCAACGACGCGATCCGCGTCAACGGCGAGGACCTGCGGGTCAAGGTCGTCGGCGAGGGCGGCAACCTGGGGCTGACCCAGCTGGGCCGGATCGAGTTCGCCATGGCCGGCGGGAAGATCAACACCGATGCGATCGACAACAGCGCCGGTGTGGACACCTCCGACCACGAGGTCAACATCAAGATCCTGCTCAACGCCGTGGTCACCGAAGGGGACATGACGGTCAAGCAGCGCAACAAGCTGCTCGCCGAGATGACCGACGAGGTCGGCGCGCTGGTGCTGCGCAACAACTACGCGCAGAACACCGCGCTGGCGCTGGCACAGGCCCAGTCCTCCAGCATGCTCCACGCCCAGCAGCGCTTCATGCGCCGCCTGGTGCGCGACGGCCATCTCGACCGGGCGCTGGAGTTCCTGCCCGCCGACCGGCAGATCCGTGAGCGGCTGAACGCCGGCCGCGGGCTGACCCAGCCCGAGACCGCGGTGCTCCTGGCGTACACCAAGATCACGGTCGCCGATGCGCTGATCCAGACTGGGCTGCCGGACGACCTCTACCTCCAGCGGCTGCTGCACGCCTACTTCCCCTCGGCGCTCTACGACCGCTTCGCCGAGCAGGTCGACGGGCATGCGCTGCGCCGGGAGATCGTCACGACGGTGCTGGTCAACGACACCGTCAACACCGGCGGTACGAGCTTCCTGCACCGTATGCGGGAAGAGACCGGCGCCTCCCTCGAAGAGGTCGTCCGGGCGCACACCGCGGCCCGCGCCATCTTCCGGCTCAACCAGGTCTGGGACGATGTCGAGGCGCTCGACAATGTCGTCGCGGCCGATGTCCAGACCCGGATCCGGCTGCACTCACGCCGGCTGGTCGAGCGCGGCACCCGCTGGCTGCTCAACAACCGCCCGCAGCCGCTGGAGCTGTCGCCGACCATCGACTTCTTCTCGGATCGGGTCGAGCAGGTCTGGGCGGAGCTGCCGAAGCTGCTGCAGGGCAGCGACCTGGAGTGGTACGAGACGATTCTGGAGGAGCTGACCGGCGCGGGTGTGCCCGAGCCGCTGGCCGTCCAGGTGTCCGGCTTCTCCTCGGTCTTCCCGGCGCTGGACATCGTCGCCGTCGCGGACCGCATGGGCAAGGAGCCGCTGGAGGTCGCCGAGGTCTACTACGACCTGGGTGAGCGGCTGCGGATCAACCAACTCCTCGACCGTATCCTGGAGTTGCCGCGTAACGACCGCTGGCAGTCGATGGCCCGCGCCTCGATCCGCGAGGACCTCTTCGCGGCCCATGCGGCGCTGACCGCCGATGTGCTGTCGGTGGGCAACGGCACCTCGACGCCCGAGCAGCGGTTCAAGGCCTGGGAGCAGGCGAACGCGGCGATCCTCAGCCGGGCCCGGGCGACGCTGGAGGAGATCCACGGGTCGGAGGGCTTCGATCTGGCGAACCTGTCCGTCGCCATGCGGACCATGCGTACGTTGCTGCGTACGCACAGCTGAGGCGGGGGCGCCTCGGCGCCCGTGTCCTCGAATGCCGGACGGGCTGACAAAAGCGCCGGCCGGGCTGAAGTTTTCAGCCCGGCCGGCGCTTTTGTGTGGGGGGAGGGGATCAGGAGCGGGTGAAGTCCTCGTATGCCTTGATCACTTCGTCGGTCGGGCCGTCCATCAGCAGCTCGCCGCGCTCCAGCCACAGGACCCGGTCGCAGGTGTCCCGGATCGACTTGTTGTTGTGGCTGACCAGGAAGACCGTGCCGGCTTCCTTGCGCAGTTCGCGGATGCGGGCCTCGGAGCGCTTCTGGAAGCTGCGGTCACCGGTGGCCAGCGCCTCGTCGATCATCAGCACGTCGTGGTCCTTGGCCGCGGCGATGGAGAACCGCAGCCGGGCCGCCATGCCGGAGGAGTACGTGCGCATCGGCAGCGAGATGAAGTCGCCCTTCTCGTTGATGCCGGAGAAGTCGACGATGCCGTCGTAGCGCTCGCGGACCTGGTCGCGGGACATGCCCATCGCCAGCCCGCCGAGGATGACGTTCTTCTCGCCGGTCAGGTCGTTCATCAGGGCCGCGTTGACGCCCAGCAGCGAGGGCTGGCCGTGCGTGTAGACCTTGCCGCGCTCGGCGGGGAGCAGGCCGGCGACCGCCTTGAGCAGCGTCGACTTGCCGGAGCCGTTGGAGCCGATCAGACCGATGGACTCGCCGCGGTACGCGGTGAAGGAGACACCCTTGACCGCGTGCACCTCGCGTACGCCCGACGAGGGCTTGCGGCGGATGATGCGGTTGAGGGCGGCGGTGGCGCTGCCCCTGCCCGCTCCTGTGCCGTAGACGCGGTAGACGATGTGCAGATCGTCCGCGATCACGGTGGGGATCCGGGCCTCGGCCGCCTGCGTCGGCTGGACGCCGTTCTTCTGCTCAGCCACGTCCGTACCGCTCCTCAGCCTTCCAGAAGTACACAAAGCCGACGACGCCCATCAGCAGCGCCCAGCCACCCGCGAACGCCCACACATGCGGGGGCAGCTTGTCCGCCGTGAAGCTGTCGATCAGCGCGAAGCGCATCAGGTCGATGTAGACGGCGGCCGGGTTGGCGTTGAGCAGGACCTCGACGAACGCGGGGACGTGCTTGCCCTTGAGGATCAGGTCGATGCTGAACATCACGCCGGACGCATACATCCACGTACGCATGATGAACGGCATCAGCTGCGCCAGGTCCGGCGTCTTGCTGCCCAGCCGGGCCATGACCATCGCCAGGCCGGTGTTGAAGAGGAACTGCAGCGCCAGCGCCGGGACGACCAGCAGCCATGACCAGGTCGGCATCTGCCCGAAGCCGAGCAGGATCAGGACCAGCACGCCCATGGAGAACAGCAGCTGCTGGAGCTGCATCAGGCAGAAGGAGATCGGCAGACAGGCGCGCGGGAAGTGCAGCGCACGCACCAGACCGAGGTTGCCCGAGATCGCCCGCGTACCGGCCATCACCGAGCTCTGGGTGAAGGTGAAGATGAAGACGCCGGTCACCAGGAAGGGGACGAAGTCGGGGACGCCCTTCCTCGTGCCGATCAGCACACCGAAGATCAAGTAGTAGACGCCCGCGTTGAGCAGCGGGGTCATCACCTGCCAGAGCTGGCCGAGCTTCGCGGTGGTGTACATCGCGGTGAGCCGGGCGGTGGCGAACGAGGCGATGAAGTGCCGGCGCGCCCACAGCTGACGGGTGTACTCGGGCAGCGAGGGGCGGGCGCCGCTCACCGTGAGGCCATGGCGTTCGGCCAGCGCGCGCAGCTCGGAGTCGGGGGATGCGCCGGGGGTGGGCACCCGGGCGGGCGCCGGGGCCGGGGGATCGAGGGTCTGGGGCATGGGGGCCGCTTTCGCTTGCGTACGGGGGCCGCAGAACGGGAGCCGACGACGGAACGGGTCCGTATCGTCGCGACGCCGACACTAAAGGGAGCTCGCGTCGAAACGCAACCGTAGCGTCGTGACGCTAGGCTCAAGCCATGGCAAAAGACGGCAGCGGGAGCGACCCCGCGGCGGCGCGCCGGGCCCCGGCGGGCGCCGCTGTACTGCGCGAGGACAAGACCGAGGCGATCCGCGCAGCGGTCTTCGAGGAGCTGGCCGCGGTGGGCTTCGCCCGGATGTCGATCGAGGGCATCGCCCGGCGGGCCGGCGTCGGCAAGACCGCCGTCTACCGGCGGTGGCGCTCCAAGCTGCACCTCGTACTGGATGTGGTCTCCGCGGTGGCCGCCGCCGGACTGCCGGCACCCGACACCGGGTCGCTGCGCGGGGACGTGCGGATGCTGCTGGAGGTCGCGGCCCGGGCGCTGCGGCACCCGATGGCCTCGCAGATCATCCCGGACCTGCTGGCGGAGGCGGCCCGCAGCCCGGAGCTGGCGCAGGCGCTGAAGGCGGCGCTGCACGACAGTCAGGAGGGCGTCGCGGCCGCGGTGATGGCACGGGCGGTGGAGCGCGGCGAGCTGCCGCAGGACGTGGATACCCGCCTCGCGCTGGATCTGCTGACCGGGCCGCTGTACTGGCGGCTGCTGGTCGTCCGCGACGAGCTGCCCAAGGGGTACCTCGACGCGCTGTCGGGCTCGGTGGCGGTGGCGCTCGGGGCGGAGTGAGCTCGGGGTGGAGTGAGCTCGGGGTGGGGTGAGCTCGGGGTGGGGTGAGAGGGCCACCTAGGGCGGGGGCGAACACATCCCGTAGGGGACGCGAGAGCCCCCTTCGGGGCCACAACGAGGAGGGGGCGGGGTGGTGTTCCCGCGGCCCACAGTGTGAGCGTGGTATTCCCGTGGCCCGCGGTACGAGCGGAGAGAAGCGCCCCAGCAGACCTCAGCCCCGCCCCAGCAGACCACCGCCCCGCCCCAGCCCACCACCGCCCCGCCCCAACGCACCACCGCCCCCGGCCGGGATCCGGTCGGGGGCAGTGGTGTCTGCGTGGGGGACGGGCGTCAGCCCGCCAGCTCGATGTCCGAGGCGTCCGATGCCGGTGCGTCGCCGCTCGCCGCGGTGCGCTGCGCCGGCAGCTTGACCAGCCCGGCCGCGGCGGCGGCCGCACGCGGGGACGGCGCCACGGTGCGCTCGTCCTGCGGCAGCGTGGCCGGGCCCTCCTGGCCGAGGAAGACCTGGCGCACCACCCGCTCGGCGGCGTGCCCGTCGTCCCACTGGCAGAACCGCGCACGGAACGCGGCGCGCAGCCCGGTGGCCCGCTCGTCGTCCCAGCGGCCGCTGCGGAACGCCTCGATCAGCTCGTCCTCGGTGGTGGCGATCACGCCCGGGGTGTCGCCCGGCTTGCCCGAGAGCAGGTCGAAGGTGACACCGCGGGAGCGGACGTAGGTGTCCCAGTCGTCGGCGTAGTTGATGATCGGCCGGTCGAGGTTGGCGTAGTCGAACATGATCGACGAGTAGTCGGTGACCAGGGCGTCGGCGGCCAGGCACAGCTCCTCGACGACCGGGTGGCCGGAGACGTCGATCAGCGCGCCGCGCTCCTGGAGCTCCTGGAGGCCCTGGTCCTGGTCGTAGAAGTAGTGGGTACGCACCAGCAGTACGAAGTCCTGGCCGCCCGAGCCCAGTTCGCGGGAGATCTTCTCCAGGTCGAGCCGCGGAACGTAGCCGACCTGGTAGTCGCGCATGGTCGGCGCGTAGAGGACGGCCGTCTTGCCGGGGGCGATGCCCAGGCGCTCGCGGATGTCCAGAACGTCCTGGGCACTGGCCCGGTAGTAGACGTCGTTACGGGGGTAACCGGCGTCCACCGACTGGAAGTTGCAGGGGTAGACGCGCTCCCACTGCTCGGTGGTGTGCTGGTTGGAGGAGAGCGAGTAGTCCCAGCGGTCGGCGCGGGCCAGCAGCTTGCGGAAGCTCATGCCCTTGGCGGCGGCCGGGTAGCGCTTCTGGTCGGTGCCCATGGACTTCAGCGGGGTGCCGTGGTGGGTCTGGAGGTGGATCTGGCCCTCGCGCTTGATCACGCCGTCCGCGAAGTTGACGTTGTTGACGAGGTACTTGGCGCGGGCCATGACCTCCCAGTAGCGCGGCGAGTTCAGCACGACATGGTCGACGCCGGCCGGGACCTGGTCCGCCAGGCTCTGCTTGACGACCCACACGCCGTGGACGTTGGGGGCCAGCTCCTTGGCCTTCTCGTAGATCGCCAGCGGGTTGCAGGCCGGCAGCCGGTTCCAGTACGCGGAGTAGACCGCGAGGTTCTCGTCCAGCGGCTGCCGCAGCAGCGCCTGGTAGCGCAGGTCCATGGCCTTGCGCTTGGCCTGCTTGACCCGCTTGGCCGCCTGCTTGCGCACCGTGCGCTGGACCTTGCCGGCGACCTTGAGGCCGGCCAGCGCCGGGTAGGCGTCCTTGGCGAGCAGCGCGTACTTGCCGCCGGCCATGCCGGTGGGGCGCACGAAGCCGGCCGGGACCCGCTTGCGGTAGTCGCGGGCGGCGCGGTGGAAGAACTCGGCCTGGGCGTTCTGCGGCAGCCGGCCGGGCTTGTCCAGGACGGTCAGATAGTGGTCGATCATCTTGCGGAACATCTGCGGGCGCCAGCGCGACAGCTCGGGGTGCGCGTCGAGGTAGTCGAAGACCCGCTCGTACTGGTCGAAGACGTCGAAGTGCTTACGGCTGGTGGTGCGCAGGATGTTGCCGCCCTGCCGGCGCTGGCGGTAGTGCAGCAGTACCCGGTCCAGGACCGCGATCCGCTGGGCGGTGATCAGCGTGCAGAACGTCCAGGGGGCGTCCTCGTAGTAGCCGACCGGGAATTCGAAGCCGTGCTCCTCGACGAAGTCGCGGCGGTAGGCCTTGTTCCAGACGATCTGCAGCAGATCGAGGATCTCGGGGCGCTCGGCGAGCGTGAAGGTGGGCGCGCCGGACTCGTCGAGCAGCGCGGAGAGCGCATTGCGCCGGGCGGAGCCGTCCCAGTAGGTCCGCGCGTAGTCGAAGATCAGGATCTCGGGGTTCTCGGTGGCGTCCAGCCGCTCGGCGAGGGCGCCGAGCGCGCCGGGCACGAGGGTGTCGTCGCTGTCGAGGAAGAGGATGTAGTCGCCGCGGACCTTCGCAAGGCCCGCGTTGCGGGCCAGGCCCAGGCCGACGTTCTCCGGAAGGTGCAGGACCTGGACGCGGTCGTCGCGAGCGGCGTACTCGTCCAGGATGGCGCCGCTGCGGTCGGGCGAGCAGTCGTCGACAGCGATGAGCTCGAAGTCCGTGTAGTCCTGCGTCAGCACGGAGTCCATGCACTCGCGCAGGAAGCCCTGCACTCTGAACACGGGCACGATGATGCTGAAGCGGGGTACGACGTCGAGGCCTATCTCGGACATGCGGTGCTACTCCTCGTGACGAGCTGAGTACAGAACGCAAAAATGCCCCAAAGGGGTCTCTTGCATTGTCAGCTTTCTGACTCCTGTTCACCCGAAAAGGTTGTTGTTCGTAACCTGAAAGTTCTGTGGTGCTCATCACGGATATGGCTAAGTGCCGAAATTTTCGGACGAGCGGGATCTCCGGAGTGACCGAATACTGAGGACGTGTCACCCCCGCGCCCGCCCCGTATATCCCGCCGCCGGCTGCTTGAGGCCACCGCCGGCGGTGTGCTCGCCGCGACGGCGGGAGCGGGCGTATGGGCCTGGCACTCGGACCGGCTCCCCCGGATGGCCGAACCGGCGGGCGGGGGACGGTCCTTGGCGGATCCGGCGGACCAGTCCTTCCTGCATATCGTCGCGCACGCCGATGACGGCCTGTACTTCATGAACCCGGACCTGGAGCAGGCCATCCGCAGCGGGGCGCGCTCGGTCACCGTCTGCCTCACCGGCGGCGAGGCGGACGGCCACAACGTCAGCAGGAAGGCCCGCGACCCCGACCACGTCCCCAAGGACCGGGCGGCCTTCGCCCGGGCGCGGGCCAACGGGCTGCGCGCCGCACATGCCGCGATGGCCACCGGCAACCCGGCCGCCCGCTGGGACGTCGCCGCGGTCTCCCTGCTCCCCGGCTTCCAGGTGGAGATCCAGACCCTGCACGACGCCCCGCAGAACCAACTGATCTTCCTGGAACTGGTGGAGTCCAGAGCCGTCTGGCAGGCCCGCGCGACCAGCCTGCGCGGCCTCTGGCTCGGGGCCGCCGGCACCCTCCCCACGCTGCGCCCCACCGGCTCCCCCGTACAGCGCCGGTTCCATTACACCCGGGACCAGGTCACCGCGACCCTGCTGGCGGTGCTCGACCGGGTCAGGCCCACGGTCGTACGGACCCTGGACCCGAACGCGGTGCACTCGCGCAAGCGGCCGCCGGCCACCTCGGACCGCGACCCCCGGCTGGCCGGCCTGCGCTACTACGACCATCAGGACCACACCGCCTCCGCCTACTTCGCGCAGGCCGCGCTGGCCGCCTACCGGGCGCGCGACCGCCCCGCCATCGTGGAGAACTACCTCGGCTACGAGGCCGGCGCGCTGCCCAACGACGTCGACCTCAAGACCGCCCGCCGCAAGGCCGCACTGCTGTCGCTGTACGGCTGGGCCGACCACCGCGTCTGCGGCGACCCGGCGGGCTGCGGCGACCGCAAGGTGGGCGGCTCGGCGCTGAGCGGCGGCTCACGCAACTGGACCCGCTCCACCCGGCTGCGCGCCCCCGGCTCCAACGCCTGGATCCGCCCCGCCGGGGACGGCCGGCTCGCCGCCTTCGCGGTCATGGGCGGCACGGCGTACTGCTGGACCGAGACCCGCCCCGGCAGCGGCAGCTTCGGCGCGCCGGTGCCGGTCGGCGGCACGCTGCTGCAGGGGCAGATCCATGTGGTGCGCCGCCCAACCGACGGTGCGCTGCAGCTGTTCGCCTCCCGCACCGTGCTGCCGGGCCGTAACGCCGCGCACCGCCGCGAGCTGCTGACCGCGTCGCAGACCGGCACCGCACCGGACGGCGGGCCCCTCTTCGCGCACTGGGAGTCGCTGGGCTCCCCGGACGCGGACCCGGTCCGCTCGCTGGAGATCGGCTTCCCGGCGGCGGTGGCCACCCCGGACGGCAGGGTGCATGTCTTCGTACGGACCTGGGACGGCAATATCGCCCACCGCGGCGGCCCGCACGGTGGGCGGTGGTCGCTGTGGGAGCGGCTGGAGGGCCCGGTCGGCACCCTGAAGGCATCACCGCGGATCGTCGACGGGCTGGATGCCTGTGTGGACTCCGACGGGCTGATCCACCTGGTCGCGCCGAGCGCCGGGACCGTGCACCACTGGGTGTCCAAGGAGGCCGGGCAGATACCCCGGCCGGGCGCGGCCACCGGGCTGCCGCAGCCGGCCGGCCCGGTCAGCGTCGTCCCGCTGGCCGACGGTGTGGTCCGGGTCGTCTTCCGGCGCTCGGTCACCGCGCAGGTGCTGATCGCCGAGCGGCAGCGGATGATCGGCGGCTGGCGGGTGTCGGCGCAGTGCGAGCCGGTCGGCGGCTACGGGCGGGTGGCGGCGGCGCCGGTCGGCAGCGGCGACCGGATGGTGCTCGCGGCGCGGGACGACGCCGGTGAGGTGCGGATCGCGATGGCCCAGGACGGGCCCAAGCCCTGGCAGCGGGGCAGGGTGCCGCACTCGGCGGCGGCCGGTGTCGTCCAGGACGCCGTCGGGCGCGCGGTGGCGGTCGCGCTGGGCCACGACGGCCGGCTGTATGCGGCCCGTCAGACATCGGTCGGGCAGACCGCGCTCTTCGGGGCCTGGCGGGCTCAGGCGGGTTCGCTGGAGCGGACCGGCGGCGGTTCGCCCTGATCGCAGGGGGCGGTCCGGGCGGAGGGACCGGTCCGGGCGGAGGGACCGGTCCCGGCGTAGGGGCGCAGAATGCGCCGGGAGACCAGATAGGTGAACGGGATGGCGCCGAGCGCCGCCGCCAGCGGCGCCACCGTGCTGTTCATTCCGCACCAGCTCACCAGCGCCACCAGACCCACGCTCTGCACCCCGTAGTTGGTGACCTGCGTCAGCGGGAAGAGCAGGAACTTCTTCCAGGTGGGGCGGGTGCGGTAGGTGAAGTAGGTGTTCAGGAAGAACGAGCAGACCATGCTCGTCACAAAGCCGGCCGTGTACGCCGCGAAGTACGGCAGCAGGCGGTGCAGCGGCAGATAACAGGCGTAGAACGTCAGGGTGTTGACCCCGCCGACGGCGGCGAAGCGCAGGATCTGGCCGGGCGGGCCGAGCGCCGGCAGACCGCGCATCAGCCGGCCTGCGAGGTGGCGGTCGCCGGGTCCCCCGGGCCGGTGGCCGGCGCCGGGGCGCGGTCGGCGTTGCTCTCCTTGACCAGGAAGTGCGGCCGCCGCTTGGTCTCGTAATAGATCCGGCCGATGTACTCGCCGATCAGTCCGAGCATCAGCATCTGCAGCCCGCCCAGGCCCACGATGATCGCCACCAGCGTCACATAGCCCGGCGCGGTGACCCCGCCGACGACCGCGGCGCCGATGATCCACAGGGTGTAGAGCGTGGCGAGCGAGGCCAGGCCGAGCCCGGCGTAGATGGCCAGCCGCAGCGGGCGGCAGTTGAAGGAGAGCATGCCGTCGATGCCGTAGTTGACCAGCGAGCCGAAGCGCCATTTGGTCTCGCCGGCCTCCCGGGCGGCGTTGCGGTAGTCGAAGGTGATGGTGTCGAAGCCGATCCAGGAGAACAGGCCCTTGGAGAAGCGGTTGTACTCCGGCAGCGAGAGCAGCGCGTCCACGGCCTTGCGGGACAGCAGCCGGAAGTCGCCGACGCCGTCGGTGAGTTCGACATCGACCCAGGTGTTGACGGCCCGGTAGTAGAGCCGGCTGAGCGCGCTGCGCAGCCGGCGGTCGCCGTGCCGGCTGCGTTTGGCGATGACCTGGTCGTGGCCGAGCTGATAGAGGTCGAGCATCTTCTCGATGAGCTCGGGCGGATGCTGCAGATCGGCGTCCATGATGATCACCGCGTCGCCGGTGGCCGCTCTGAGGCCGGCCAGTATGGCGGGCTCCTTGCCGAAGTTACGGCTGAAGGAGAGATAGGTGGTGTCGTGGTGCTGCTGGGCGAGGCTGCGCAGCCGGGGCAGGGTGCCGTCGGCGCTGCCGTCGTCCACGTAACACAGCTCGTACTCGACGGCGAGTCCACCGAGGGCCGCACGGACCGTCTCATCGAAACGGCTCAGCACGGCCTCTTCGTTGTAGCAGGGGACGACGAGGGAGAGCTTCATGAGCGGGCCTCCTTGGTGGAGTGCGGCCGTGGCCGAGCGCGGCCCCGTGGACGGCCCCCGGTCGCGGCCGCCGCGAGCACCAGCGCGGCCACGCCGCTCGCCGCCAGCCCCGGCTTCAGGCCCGGCGGAACGTACGCACACGACAGCCGCCGCGCCCCGGACCCCAGCGGGACGGCCAGCAGCCCGCCGAACGAGGACGGGGCCCGGTACGGACCGCCGTCCACCGCACAGCCCCACCCCGCGACGGCCGGGAGCGCCAGCACCGCATGGCCCTTGCTGCCCCGGGGCAGCCGGGCCGTCAGACCGTGCCCGCCGGTGGTCAGCGAGCGGGGCCCGCGCAGGGCGCGCACCGCCGTGGCGAGCCGGGCCCGCGACAGACACCCGAGGGCGTGCTCGGGTACGAGCTGCCGGCCCTGGCCGATGAAGCGCACCGAGACGGTGCCGTCGGCCGGCACCCGGCCCAGCTCCCGCACCGGATTCGCGGTGACATCGCGCCGGCCGATCCCCTCGGTGCGCGCGCCCAGGCCGCTGACCTGCCCGGAGAACCATGGCGCCGACCAGACGACGGTGCTGCCCGGGGTGCACCGCGCCGTAAAGGTGGTCCCCGCGCCGTCGGGGCCCGCGGAGGGCGGCCCGGCGTCCGGCAGCGGCCAGCCGCCGCGGTCGGGCGCCGGGATCGCGCCCCCGGCGGGCGTCAGGGCCGGCACCTCGTAGACGGCGGCGCCCAGCACCCGCTCCTGGCGGGCGAATACGGTCTCCTTGCCGGCCGGGGGGCGCGGAAGGGCGCCGCGTACGGTCAGCAGCGGGGCCGGGCGCGCACGGTGTGCGGTGAACCGGGCGCGGTGGTGCCCCACCGGGGACAGATGGCTGCTGACACCCATGAGCGCCTGGCCCACCGGGTCCTCGAAGCTGAGGGTATGACGGCCCTTCATGTACCAGCCGGCGCCCAGGCCCCGCAGGGCGCGGGCGGTCGCGGCCGGCACATAGCTGCTGTAGTACGCGCCGCCCTCGCCGCCGATCAGCAGCGGGTCGTTGTTGGCGAACTCGTGCGGGCCCGGGTCGGTGCGCGAGCGCGGCCAGTCGGAGCGGGCGACCAGCCCGTCCTGGGCCTTCAGCGACGGCCCGGTCAGTGTGATCTTGGGGCGGAACCAGGCGATCTTGTCCCGTACCGCCGTCACCGAGAACGCCGTGTACGCCGAACAGAGCAGCACCGTGCCGGTGAGCGCGGCGGTGGCGGCGGTACGGGCCCGGGCGTTGCGCGGCGCGGTGAGCGCGGCCAGCCCCAGCAGGGTCGCGGCGCCGCCGCCGGCCACCAGGATCCAGGTGGCGGTGCCGACCGCGCCCTGGTCGTGGCAGAGCCGGGCGAGCAGCGCGACCAGCGCCCCGCCCGCGGCCAGTTCGCCGAGGCGTGGGCGGTGCGCCAGCGCGAGCCAGGAGATCATCACGAGGATCCCGCTGAGCACGAAGGCGGCGCGGTACGGGCTGCCGTTGGGCAGCGCGAAGCCGTGCCACAGCAGGATCGTCGGCTCCCAGACGAACGAGGCGGCGACGCCCGCCGCCAGGACGTACCAGCCGATCCGCGTCCGCAGCGGCACCGCGCGCAGGAACGGGAAGGTGGCGACCAGCAGCAGCCCGGGGATCCCGATGAAGATGTTGGGGGTCGGCACCGTGCCGTGGCCGCCGGGCAGCAGCTGCGCCAACTGGTAGAGCAGCGAGGGGCGGTCGTCGTAGAACACCTCGGGCGCCGGCTGGGCGGCCCGGCTGGCCGCAAAGGTGACGGTCAGTACGGGCGCCGCGAGCAGGATGCCGGTCAGCGCCATGGTGGTGGCCCGGGCCAGTGCGCACAGCCGGTCGCGCGACGGCATCTGCGCGGCCGTCAGCAGCCGCAGGACCAGCACCAGCGCCATGGCGAGGGTGGCCATCGCCGCCGTGTAGAAATTGCCGGCCCAGGCGAGGGCGACCAGCAGGGTGCCGGCCACCCAACGGGTGCGGCGCACACACCAGTCCGCCGCGATGCCGAGCAGCGGCAGCGCGACCAGGCCCCACATCCACATCGGGTCGGCGAAACCGTCGTTCAGCACCCAGGCGCACAGCCCGTACCCCACCGACAGCAGCGCCCGCAGCAGGCCGGGGCCCGGGTGCAGCCGGCCCAGGAAGACGGTCATCAAGGCGGCGCCCAGACCGATGCTGAACAGCGTGACCAGGAAGACCGGGAGGTCGGCCAGTTCGCGCGGGAAGAGCCCGACGAGCCAGGAGAACGGGTTCATCAGGTAGGTGAAGAAGTCGGCGAGGAACGGGACGCCGTATCCGCTGCTCCAGTTGAAGAGCAGATCGCCGCTGGTGTTGCCGTGCATCAGGTCCCACAACCGGGCGTGGAACGGGACGAACTGATTGCCCAGATCGTTGACGGCACGTGAGCGCGGGCCGAACGGGTAGCTGCCGTAGAGGGCCAGCCCCAGGCAGTACGCTCCCATGGACAGCGCCGCCGCGAGCCAGGGCGCGGGCAGGCGCCGGCGGGTTCTGCGGACCGCCTTCAGGGGTTCCCCTGCGGGAAGGCGCCGGTCGGCCTCCTGGGGCCGGACCGCCTCATGTGGGGTGGCGGGCGTCGGGGCCACCGGCACTCCTCCACGGTCGGCGAACTTTCACCCAACGTTATATGTCTTAATAGTCCATTTTGCCCTGTTGGGACGCCGAGTATTTCGAGGGATTGCAGAAAACGAACGGAGCGCACGGTGCCCGTCCATGCCGACATCGCGGCCGCGGCCCCCACGGGCCCGGCCCCCACCGACCTGGCCACCACGGGGCCGACCGTCTCCGTGATCGTGCCGGTGCACAACACCAGGCGCTACCTCGACCGCAGCCTCGGCTCGGTCTTCGCCCAGACGATGGACCAGCGCCGCATCGAAGTGATCGCGGTCGACGACGGATCCACCGACGGCAGCGCGCAATGGCTCGCCGAGCAGGCCCGCAGCCACCCCAATCTGACGGTGCTGCGCCGGCCGGCGTCCGGCGGCGCGGGCAGACCGCGCAACATCGGCCTGGACCGGGCCACCGGCGACTACGTCTTCTTCCTCGACTCCGACGACCGCCTCGGCGCCGCGGCGCTGTGCCGGCTCACCCACATGGCCGAGCGGCACGGCTCGGACATCGTCTACGGCCGGATCGTCGGCGCCGACGGCCGCGCCGCCCCCATCGACCTGCGCACCACCAGCGCCGGTGTCTCGGTCTTCGACTCCCCTGTCTACTGGTCGCTGGCCGCCTACAAGCTCTTCCGCCGCTCCTTCCTCGAACAGCACCGGCTGCGCTTCGTCGAGGGCCGGCTGCTCGCCGAGGACCTGCCGTTCGGCATCACCGCCCTGCTGCGCGCCGAGGTCGTCTCCGTCGTCGCCGACTACGACTGCTACTACCTGCACGGCCGCGACGACAACAGCAACGCCAGCCGCCAGGACATGGACTGGTGCGACTACCTCGACTACATCGGCACCGTCCTCGCCGGTGTCGCGGCCGAGGTCCCGCCCGGCGAGGACCGCGACAAGCTGATGGTCCGGCACTTCCACGGCGAGATCCTGATGCCGTTCGCCGCCCCCTACCTCGCCCGCGACACCGCCGGCCGGCAGGCCATGGCGGCCGCCGCCCGCCCGCTCGTCGAGCGCTACCTCACCGACCGGGTGCTGGCCGCCCTGCCGCCCCGGCTCCGGCTGCGCGCCCACTGCCTGCGCACCGGACTCGACGACGAGCTGACCGCCGTCGTCCGCGCCGACACCGAGACCGCGCCGGCACCCGCGCACATCGACGCCGACGGCCGTGTCTACGCCGGCTACCCGTACTTCCGCGACCCGCGGCGCACCATCCCCGACGCCTGCTACGACCTCACCGACCGCCTCGTACTGAGCCAGCGGCTGACCCGCCTCCACTGGGTGGCCGGCGTACTGCACCTGAGCGGCACCGCCACCCTCCCGGAACTCGGCGGCGACGCCGTCGAGATCCTGCTGCACCGCGACGGCACCGAACACCGCGTCCGGGCCCACTGCACGGACGGCGCATGGCACGCCACCCTCGACCCGGCGACCGCCGCGGACGGCGGACCACTGCCCGACGGCATCTGGGACCTGAAGATCGCGGCCACCGCCCACGGCACGGGCCCCGCGGCAGCACACGCGGTACGCCGCGAGGCATGGCTGAGCCCCCAGCACGACCCCGCACTACGCCCACGGGCCGTCGACCGAGGCCCGATCGGCCCGGCCCGCGCCACGCTCTTCCGCTCCCCGCCGCACGGCCGTCTCCAGCTCGAACTGGAGGAGCCGGGCGAGCCGGAGGGGGCCGCGGTACGCCGGCCACCGGACGCGTGAGCCCGCACTATGGGCGGGCCACTCCAGGGCTCAGCCCCGCCGGCCCTCCGCCTGGTGGTGCTGCCAGCCTTCCCAGGCTGAGGTGATCATGGAGCGGACGTCGTGGTGGGCCTTCCAGCCCAGTTCGGTGGTGATGCGGTCGGCGGACGCGACGACCCGGGCCGGGTCGCCGGGGCGGCGCGGGGTGACCTCGGCGGTGACGTCCTCGTGGCCGGTGAGCTCGGTGATCAGGTCGACCAGCTCGCGTACCGAAACGCCTTCGCCGCGGCCGATGTTGAGGGTCAGATCGCGTACCGGGCCCGGCTCGGCGAGCTTGCGGGCGGCCGCCACATGGGCGTCGGCGAGGTCGGCGACATGGATGTAGTCGCGGATGCAGGTGCCGTCGGGGGTGTCGTAGTCATCGCCGAAGATGCGCGGTGCGGCGCCCTCGGTGAGCTTCTCGAAGACCATCGGGACGATGTTGAAGACACCGGTGTCGGCCAGTTCGGGCGTGGCCGTGCCGGCGACGTTGAAGTAGCGGAGGCAGGCGGTGCTGATGCCGTACGCCTTGCCCACCGCGCGGGCCATCCACTCGCCGACGAGCTTGGTCTCGCCGTACGGGTTGATCGGCACGCACGGGGTGTCCTCGGTGACCAGCTCGACATCCGGCATGCCGTAGACCGCGGCCGAGGAGGAGAAGACCAGCCGGCCGACGCCGCCCGCGGCCATCGCCTCCAGCAGGGTCTGCAGACCGTGGACGTTCTCGCGGTAGTAGAGCAGCGGCATCTCGACGGACTCGCCGACCTGCTTCTTGGCGGCCAGGTGGACGACATCGGTGATGCCGTGCTCGGCGATCGTCTCGTCGAGCAGGGTGCGGTTGAGCGTGGAGCCCACGACCAGCGGGACGCCCTCCGGGAGCCGGGCGGCCACGCCCGTCGTCAGGTCGTCCAGCACGACGACCTGCTCACCCGCCTGGCGCAGGGCCCGTACGACATGGGCGCCGATGTAGCCGGCACCACCCGTGATCAAGTAAGACATAGGGCCAATCCTAGGCTCGGTGGAGAACGACGGTGGGGGAGCGGTCGGGCGGCGGGTCAGCGGCGCAGGCGGCGGGCGGCGATCCGCCATACGCTGCGCAGCCCCGAGGCGACCCGCAGCGAGAGCGCGCCGCCGTGCGTCGCATACGGCTGCACCAGCAGCAGAAGGTGGCGCCGGCTGGGCAGCACCCGGCGGCGCAGCCCCGGCCCGGTGGCCCGCAGCGCGGCGCGGAAGCCGGCGCCGTCCGCGCAGCCGACCTGCGCCATCAGGTCCCAGGGCTCGGGATCGGCCGAGCTGCTGCCGCGCTCGATCAGCGCGTCGAGATCCAGCACCACCTCGGCGGTCCAGCCGGCCGGTGACCCGGGGCCGGCCGGGGCCGCGGTGAGGGCCGCGGTGTGGACCGGGCCGCGCCGGTCGTCCCGGCGGCGGCGCAGCTCGATGTCGATGCTCTCCGGCTCGGCGGCGGCCAGCCGGCCGTACAGATCGTGTATGCGCAGGCGCAGCACATTGCGGTTGCCGAGGGCCGGTTCCGCGTCGATGGTCACCGGCAGCCGGTGCGTCGGCTTGGTGCCGATCGCGTCCAGCTCGACGCCGGGCAGGTCCGCCGACCACACGGCGCGGCCGTCGGCCTCCGCGTACGGCGGCAGCAGCCGGCCGGGCCGGGCCGCCAGCTGGGTCAGCCGCTCCAGGTCCCGCGGGGCCGGGGAGGCGAGCACGACCCGGGCCAGCCAGCGGGCCGGGGCGCGGGCGGCGCGCAGATCGGCCTCGTCGAAGCCGGCGAGATAGTCGCGGGTCAGCCGCCACCACTCGGCGCGGTAGTCGGCGCCGCGGGTGTGCAGCTCACGGACGTACATCCGCAGATCGTGGTCGAGGAATTTGGTGGCGGCGGCGTGCGCCAGCGCCTTCAGCCCGGCGTCCTGGAAGATCCGCACGCTGGTGCGGTGCGCCTCGATCCGCGCCTTCCAGTTGGCGACGTCCTTGCGGTCCAGCGAGATCGACTGCTTGGCGGCCGAGCGGCGGACGTGCCAGACGTAGACGCTGTCGGGGATCGTCGCGAGCCGCGGGGCGGCGGCCAGTACCCGCGCGGTGAAGACGAAGTCCTCGTAGGTGAAGCGGCCCTCGGGGAAGGTGATGGTGTGCTTGTCGAGGAAAGCCCGCTCGTAGACCTTGTTGACGCACAGGGTGTCCCTGACCAGCTGGGGGCTGGATTCGGGGGAGTCGTGCACCGCCGGCTCGCGGTAGAGGCCCGGCTGCCAGGGGACGTCGCGGTGCGCGGGCAGCTCACGGCGCACGCAGGCGCCGGCCACGACCGGGGCGTCGTGCCGCAGCGCGGCGGCGAGCAGCGCCCGGACCGCGCCCGGGGGCAGCACATCGTCGCTGTCCAGGAACATCACAAAGCGTCCGGTGGCGGCGCGCAGACCGTCGTTGCGCGGGGTGCCGCAGCCGCCGCTGTTCTCGCTGCGGTGGATGACCCGCAGCCGCGGCTCGGTGCGGGCGAGGGCGTCCAGCGCGGCGCCGGTGCCGTCGGTGGAGGCGTCGTTCACCGCGATCACCTCGGTGACCGGCTCCCCGGGCGTCCCCTGCGCGAGTGCGGAGCGCACCGCATCGCAGACATGGCCGACATCGTTGAAGGCGATGACGACGATGCTGACCTGTGCGGATGGCGTGATGGTGGGCCCTGGCAGCGGATCGAGGGCTTCTTTCACAGTCACTAAATCTACATTTCGTGTCGACAGCATCTCTTGGCGCGAGCGGGGTCCGAACCCATTTCCGATGGGTCAGAGGGCGAAACCCGCCGTGCGGTTGCACCCGCCGCCCCGTCTTTCCGCCCTCTTGCCGTCTTCTTACCTGGCGGGAGCCGGGACTTGGGTGTGCAGTGGCCCGTAAGAGCTCCTGCACATGCTGTAACGACGCGAGTGGCGTGCGATGCCGATCCGCACGCCATCACCTTGCGGCGAACCGGCCCGGTCACCGCTTCGCCCTTCACCGCTCCATCAGGTCGGCGACCCGGCCCGCCGCACCGCCGTCGTCCCGATGGCAGAACGTCGCCCGGAAATCCGCGTACGCCTCCGCCCCCGCCGCCGCGATCGCGTCCAAGTCGCCCAGTGCGTCGATCAGTTCACCGGTCGTGGTGAGCAGCGGCCCCGGCGCCCTGGCCTCGAAGTCGAGGGTGAAGCCGCGCAGGGTGTCGCGGTAGTGCGGCAGGTCGGGCGTCAGAAAGAGCATCGGGCGGCCGGTGTTGGCGAAGTCGGCGGCCAGCGAGGAGTAGTCGGTGACCAGGACGTCCGCGGCCAGCAGCAGTTCGGTGGCGTCGGGGTGGGTGGAGACGTCGAGGGCGAAGGGGGCGTGGTGGGCGGGCAGCCGGTCGGCGACCAGCGGATGGCTGCGGACCAGCAGGACGTGGTCGTCCGCCAGCTCGCGCCGCGCCAGATCGAGATCGAGCGGCAGATGCAGCCGGTGGTGACCCGCGTCGTAGGCCAGATCGTCGCGGGGCGTCGGCGCGTACAGCACCACTTTCTTGCCGGGCTCGATGCCGAGCCGCTCGCGTACCGCCTCCGCCGTCCGGTCGCGATCGGCGGCGAACAGCGCGTCGGTACGCGGCAGCCCGGTCTCCAGCAGCCGGCCCGAGTAGCCGAGCGCGGAGCGCAGCACCGGTGTGCTGTGCGCGTTCGGCGACAGCAGCACGCTCCACTGCCGGCTCACCCGCGGCCGCGGCGCCAGATGAGCGAGCCCCGAGCACAGGGTGCCGGCCAGGTCGGCGCCGATCCGCTTGAGCGGGGTGCCGTGCCAGGTCTGGATGGTGCGCTGGCCGCCGCGCCGGGTGAACCACCACGGCAGATGGGTGTTGGTGACCACCCAGCGGCTGTGCGCCAGCGCGCCGTGCCACTCGGCGCTGCCCACCACCACCGCACGGGCCGACTCCGGGACCGCGGTCTGCGCATCGCGCACCGCCCACAGATGCTCCACATCCATGCCCCGGCGCACCAGCTCCTCGTGCACCGCGCGCGGCGAATCCCCGTACGCACGGCCGCCGAAGCTGCTGTAGAGGACGGTGTCGCGCAACGGGCGGGAGCGGTGCAGCGAGTAGTGCTGCTCGCGCAGCAGCCGGCGCCGGTACGGGCCGCGGTCGGTGGCCGGCAGCGCGGGTCCGGCGACCACGAACGCCTCGTCCTGCCGGTGCCGGTCGAGGGTGAGCGGCTTGCCGCGGACCGTACGGGAGGCCGGCAGCCCGTCGAGGACGGACGGCGCGCAGCGGACCGGGGCGTCCAGCACGGAGCCGGGCGCGCCCTGTTCGCGCAGATGCAGCGTCCAGCGGCCCTCGCGCAGCGGCACCGGCCCGGCGAGCGAGGGCAGCGCGCCCAGCGGCAGCGCGCCGTGGAACCGGCCGTCGTCGTGGGTGGTGGGGAAGGCCAGCTCGGCGGCGTGCGCGGCGTGTTTGAGGACCAGCTCGGTGGCGTGCGGCGCGGCGTCCGGCAGCCCGCCCGCCACCAGCAGGGTGCCGTCCGCGCGCCACATCACCCGGTCCAGATACGGCTGCGGGGTGCGGTCGTGCAGTACGAGGTTCCCGGCCGGGGAGGCCGCCACCACCAGCTCGCGGCCGTGCGAGAGCGGATGGGAGACGGGGGTGAGCCCGAGGTCGCAGGCGATCGGGTCGGTGGAGCCGTCGGGCAGCACCAGCTCGGGCGCCCAGCTCTCGGTGTGCGCCGGCGGGATCGCCCGCGGCGCGCCGTCCCGGGTGGGGCGCGCGGCGGCCAGGGCGTCGAGGCGGACGCGGACGGTGAGCCGCGGGGGCGCGGCGCCGCCCGCCACCTTGGCCGTCCCCGGCGTGTCACCGGGCGCCGTCCGTACGGGCCCCGTCTGCGCCGTCCCGGCCTCCACCGCCCCCGTCTCCACGGGGAGCGACACCACCGTGCCGGTCCCCTGGTGGGTCAGCCGCAGGGCGGCCGGCGCCGGGCCGGGTGCGGTGACGGTCAGGTCCAAGGCGCCGGCCGCCACCGCATGATGGCCGGCCAGGTGCCGGGTGCGGCGAGCCACGGACAGCCGCAGCCGCCCGTCCGCGTACCAGGGCGTGATCCGCACCCTGCCGTCCGCGCCCTCGTCGGCCACCTCATGGGCGCCCGGTGCGGCGCCCGAACCGGTCTCCGCTGCGCACAGCGCCGCGGCCCGCAGCACGCTCGCCGACGCCAGCACCACCCCGGCCGTCCACTCGCCCTCCTCCCAGCGCCCGCCCTTGCGCAGCCGGGCCGGATCGAGCCGCACCTCGAAGCCCGACCAGTCGTAGCAGTGCAGCTCCTGGCCGGACTCGGCGGTCGCCTCCGGCATCGCCACCGGCCGCAGCGGCAGCAGGATCCGGCGCCGCCCGCACGCCAGCACGACCGTTCTGAGATAGCTGTGCCGGGTCGCGGCGTCCAGATTGCGGATATAGGCGTAGCCGCGCAGCAGCAGCGCGCCGTCGTGCCACACCGCCTCCTGGACCCGGGCCCGTACGGGGAAGTCGACGCGGTCCAGCCGGGTCACGCCCGGTGGCAGCTCCAGCGGCGGCGTCAGCGGCAGCACCGCCCGCTTGCGCAGCGGCGGCCCGGCGACCGTGAACCCGGCCGGGTTGCGGGCCTCGTGCGCGAGCAGGGTGAGCAGGTCGGTGAGCCGCCCGGAGCGGATCAGATACCAGCGCATCCGCAGCTGGACGGGGAGCGTGGGGAACAGCCGCGGGTCGACACCGGAGAGGAAGTCGCGGGCGCAGTCCAGGAACGCGGTCCGGGTCTCCGGTGCGACCGCCGGCAGCGCATCGACGAGGTCGAGCAGCCCGTCGGTGAGCTGCGAGCGGTCGTAGTCGCGCTGATGGCCGTTCACCCGGGCGCGGGCCGGGTCGGCGAGGAAGCGGCGGATACCGGCCACCGCGGCGAACCGGTCCCGTACGCCCTGGGCATCGATCCGCCGGTGGCGGTCGGGCCCCTCCGGCAGCCGCCGGTAACAGACGTGCTCATGCAGCACGTCGACCGCCTCGGCGAGGAAGTGCGCGGGCAGTGTCACCGCCGCGTCATGGCACAACGCGCCCTCGGGAAAAGCCAGTTCATGCTTGTCCCAGAAGGTGCGGCGGAAGACCTTGTTGCGGGCGAAGTGGTCCGACAGCAGGGTGAGGTCCTCGGTGATGTGGGTGCGCAGCGCCGTGTCACGGGTCGCCGAGTGGTGCGCGGACTGGCGGCGGCCGCCCGCGCCGAGCAGATAGACATTGCCGGTCGCCAGGTCCGCGCCGGACTTGTCCAGCAGACCGATGAGGTCCTCGTACGCGCGGGGCAGCAGCACATCGTCGGCGTCGAGGAACGCCAGATGGTCGGTGTGCGGATAGGCGTGCCGGGCACCGGCGTTGCGGAGCGCTCCGCAGCCGGGGGCCGGATCGCCGCCGGGGTGGTGGACGATGCGGAACCGCGGGTCGCGCTCGGCGAAACGGCGGGCGAGGGCTGTGGGCGAGCCTTCCGTGGCGGTGGTGGCACCGGTCCCCTCCGCGGGCCCGCCGTCCACCATCACCACATCCAGCTCGGTCAGCGTCTGGGCCGCCACCGACTCCAGGCACTCCTCCATATTCCGCTCGGATCCCTCGATGCGATGGACCGGGACGACGACGGTGAGCCGAGGCTTCATACGTGGACCAAGCCTTTCCGGACTGGCGATGCACAAGACCGGTCCGTTCAACTCGCGCATCGGCGACACGGTCACCGGATCTGCGCTGAAAGGGTGAGGCGCCTCATCGACAGCGCGTGTTCGGGTGATTACGCTCGGTGCGCGAAGTCGGCGCGCCACAGCGCCGGGCCGCGTCCGATGCCGTAGACCCGTTGCACAGCGTTATGGCGCCCCGCGCGCCGCATCCCCAGGGAAGGTGACCGCGTCCCGATGCCCGGCCGAACCGACAGCTCCGCCGCCACCGACAGCCCCGACGCCGGGCCGCCGCCCGGCGGTGACACCCGGACCGCCCGGACGGTGTCCTCCGCGGGCACCGCACCGTCCGCCTCGACCGCGCGGCTGCCGGCCGACCGGGTCCGCTGTGGCCTGGCGCGGCTGCTGCCCGCCCGGTCCCCGTACCGCAGCCAGCTGCGGCGGATCGGTTCCGGGCGGGTGCTGGAGATCGGCTGCGGGGCGGGCGACATGCTCGCCGACTGCGCGCCCGGGAGCGTCGGGGTGGACCATGATCCGCGCTCGGTGGAGCACTGCCGGGCGCGCGGGCTGACCGCCTATACGGCCGACACCTTCCTCGCCGGCCCCCATGCCAGACCCGGCGCCTTCGACGCGCTGCTGTCCGCGCATGTCCTGGAGCATCTGGACGACGAGCAGGTGGAGGGCCTGCTGCGGGCCTATGTCCGCTACGTACGGCCGGGCGGCGGGGTGCTGCTGATCACCCCTCAGGAGGCCGGGCACCGCGCCGGTCCCGCCCCGGTCCGCTTCACCGACTTCGCACTGCTGCGCGCCTTCGCGGAATCCGCGGGCCTGGCCGTACGGCGTGCGTACTCCCATCCGCTGCCGCGCCCGGCCGGGATGCTGCTGCGGTCCAATGTGTTCGTGCTGGTGGCGCAGGTGCCGCGGTAGCGCGGGCCGGGGCGGAGCGCCGCCCCGGCCCGCGCCGGGTACGTCAGCGGTTACGGGACCGCTTGCGGGCCTTGACGAGGGCCCGGGTGACGATCGGCGGCAGGACATCCAGCGCGACCCGGCGCACCGTGCTGCGTGTCGGGATCGGCGGACGGGCCGCCGGGCGGGCCGCGGACGCCGCCGGGGCCTGGGCCGCCGGGCGCTGCGGGGCGCGGACGGCCGCCGGCTTGTGGCGGGAGACCGGCTGGGCGGGCTCCTTGGCGCCCTTGGCGCTCAGCCGGATCAGCGGGGCGTCATTGACGTACTGCACCTCGTGCCAGATGTCGCCACGGGCCTTGATCCAGTCCACCAGCGCCTTCTGGAGCGGCTCGGGGTCGCCCCAGGTCCCGTAGAACTTGGTGCCGGTGATGCAGATGGGGCGCAGCTCCTCGTTCGCCACGGCCTGCCAGGTGGCGGCGGCCACCCCCGGGCAGTGCTCGGCGCGGTAGTCGTCCAGCACCACCACGCCGTTGTCGGTGAGCAGCTCACGCACCGCCAGGATGTCGCCGTGGACATGCTCGTACAGATGTGAGGCATCGATATGGGCGAAGCGCACCGAACCGGCGTCGACATGGTCGCTGACGATCGAACTGAGGCCCTGGATGATGGTGGGCAACTCCTCGTGGAACGCGAGGTAGTTGGCCTCGAAGGCGCGGCGCGTCAGGGTCGCGTAGGACTTCTTCATCTCCTTGGAGTTGGAGGCGTCCTCGGCGGGGGAGTCGAAGAGATCGCAGACCGTGAAGCGTTCGTCGGCGCGCAGCCGTGCCCCGAGGAAGATTGCACTCTTGCCCATATACGCGCCCAGTTCGAGCAGATCACCCGGCTCGGAACGGTCCTGCTGGTGCGCCAGGAACCAGTCGAAGAGCAGCTGGTCGGCGGTGAAGAACCAGCCTTTGACGTCGGACAGCCGGGTGGGGCGCGGGAGCTGTTCGGCACTCTGGTCTGCGATGGGGGCAGTCATGTGCGGTCCGTCTCCAGACGGTCGGGAACGTGGGGCGGGTGACGACGCGTGGGTGGGGATGCGGTCTGTGCAGTTATGGGCGCGCCCGGCGCCAGGGCCGCTGCGCAGGGGCGCGGCCCGCGCGGGGCCAGGGCGCCACCACTCGATACGAAAGACGTTCGAGCGCCGCCCAGGCAGTCTCCATGACGGAGCCCCGTCGCACCATGCGTTTCACGGCAGTGACCGACATCGTAGGGGGAGTGACATGAACGGGAGATAACAACGGAAGACTCCGCGGCACCGGTCCTGTGCGGGTCTCACTTCACCGCGCCGGCCATCACACCCGAGACGAACTGGCGCTGGAAGGCGAAGAAGACGATCAGCGGCACCACCATCGACACAAAGGCGCCGGGCGCCAGTACATCGATGTTGTTGCCGAACTGCCGCACCTCCTGCTGGAGAGCGACGGTGATCGGCGGATTGCCGCTGTCCGCGAAGATCAGCGCGACCAGCATGTCGTTCCACACCCACAGGAACTGGAAGATCCCCAGCGAGGCGATCGCCGGCCCGCCCAGCGGCATCACGACCCGGGTGAACAGCCGCAGCTCGCCCGCCCCGTCCAGCCGCGCCGCCTCCAGCAGCTCGCGCGGGATCTCCGCGAAGAAGTTCCGCAGCAGGAAGACCGCGAAGGGCAGCCCGAAGGCCGTATGGAAGAGGATCACCCCGGCCGTCGTCTCGAACAGCCCGACCGCGCCGAACAGCTTCGCCACCGGGATCAGCGCCACCTGCACAGGGACCACCAGCAGCCCGACGACGACCATGAACCAGCCGTCGCGGCCGGGGAAGTCCATCCAGGCGAAGGCATAGCCGGCCAGCGCCCCGATGACGACCACCAGCACCGTCGCCGGCACGGTGATCGCCGCGGTGGTCAGCAGCGAGCCCATCACCTTGTCGTTGGACAGCAGCTGACTGTAGTTGTCCCAGGTGATCTGGGCCGGCTTGCTGAAGACCTGCCACCAGCCGGATTCGGCGATCTGCTGCGGGCTGCGCAGCGAGGACAGCAGCAGCCCCACCGAGGGCATCAGCCAGAACAGGGCGATGAGGATCAGGAAGATCCGCATCGCACCGCCGCCGGTCCGCGCCGCGATCCGCGCGGCGAGCGACGGCCTCGCCCGTACGGCACCGGCAGCCTCGGGGCGCCGGTCCGCCACGCCTCCGTCGACGGTCGTCATCGGCGACGCTCCTTCCGTATGCGCCGGAGATTGACGTACATCACCGGCAGCACGAGCAGCAGCAGGAATACGGCGATCGCGCTGCCCAGGCCCTCGTCGACATCCGTACCGAACGACGACTGGAAGAGCTGGAGGGCCAGCACATTGGCGGACCGGAGGCTGGAGCCCGGCGCGATGATGTAGACCAGGTCGAAGATCTTCAGCACATTGATCATGAGTGTGACCAGCACGACGACCAGGACGGGCGCCAGCAGCGGCACCGTGATCCGCCGGAAGACCTGCCACTCGCCCGCGCCGTCCACCCGTGCCGCCTCCAGCAGCTCGCGCGGCACCCCCGCAAGACCCGCGGCGATCAGCACCATCGCGAAACCGGCCCACATCCAGACGTAGGAGCCGATGATGGCCGGGGTCACCAGCGCCGGGCCGAGCCAGTCCACGCCGTTGTAGGCCTCGGCGAAGTTGGCCGCGGGCAGCCGGAGCCGGGCGCCGTCGGCCTTGTCGGCGGGCAGTGCGTACGTCCCGTCGGCCGCCGTCGTCGCCGAGGCGACCACCGTGCCGCCCTTGACCGCCTCGATCCGCAGACCGGCCAGCGCCTTCTCGTCGCCGTCGATCACATGGGGCCGGCCGCCGCCACCGCGGGTGAAGTCCAGCCAGACGGTGCCGGTGATCTTGCCGGGCCGTGGCTGCGCGGCGGCCGCCGGCTTCGCGTTCCGTACGTCGTCCGGCTGTACGGCGACCAGCGGCAGGTTCGCCGGGGACGCCGCCCGCACCGCCGACGTCGTGGTGAACGCGCCGCCGCCGGACGGCCTGAGGCCGGCGTTCGGCCGTGGCCCCGCGCCGGGGAACGGCGCCGGGTCGGCGAAGGTGTCATGGATGCCGACCCACACCGCGTTGCCGACCCCGCGCTCCGGGTTCTGGTCGTAGACCAGCCGGAAGATGATGCCGGCCGCCAGCATCGAGATCGCCATCGGCATGAACACGATCAGCTTGAAGGCGGTGCCCCAGCGGATCCGCTCGGTCAGCACCGCGAAGATCAGCCCCAGCGCCGTCGAGACGGTCGGCGCCACCACGACCCAGATGATGTTGTTCTTCAGCGCCGTACGGATGCCGTCGTCCGAGAACATCTCGCCGTAGTTGCCCAGCCCCACAAAGCCGTCACCGGACGCGTCGAACAGGCTGCGGTAGACGGAGAAGACGATGGGATAGACGACCAGCGCGCCGAGCAGCAGCAGGGCCGGCAGCAGGAACACCGCGGCGACCCAGGGGCGGGTGCCCATGAGGCTCTTGCGCCCCTTGCGCCCCTTGTTCCTCGTGGCGTTCCCGCTGGGCTGGTTGCTGACCTTGCTGACCTGTACGTCGCTCATCGCGCAGTCCCCCGGTCCCGGTCGAGGTGGTCGGCGGCAGGCTCTCAGTGCCCGAACGACTTGGCGGCGTCCTTCTCCAGCTGTGCCTGGGTGCCCGCGACGTCCTTCGGGTTCTTCAGGAAGTCCTGGAGGTCCTTCCACTCGCCCTGGCCCGGCTTGCCGCCGAAGGAGGCCGGCGCCTGGTCGGACATGTCGAAGCGGAAGTCGTCGCCCGCCGCGACCAGCGCCTTGGCGATCTCGCGCATCACGTCATTGGCGTACGCCGCCTGGTCGAGCTTCTTGTTGGGCGAGATGAACCCGCCCGCCTGCGCCCAGATCTTGGCGGCGTCCGTCGACGCCAGGAACGTCAGCAGCGCCTGCGAGGCCTTGTTGTCCTTGAGGGCCACCGCCACATCGCCGCCGGTCACCACCGGGGAGCCGGCACCCACCGCCGGGAACGGGAAGACCTTGGCGTCCGTGCCGACCTTGGCCCTGGTCTGGCTGATGTTGGCGGCGGCGAAGTCGGCCGAGGAGACCATCGCGGCCTTGGGGGTGTCGCCGCTGAAGGTCTGGGTCACCGACGTCGGGAAGTCCGTCTGCAGGGCGCCGGAGTTGCCGCCCGCGAGCAGATCCTTACGGCCGAAGAGCTGGCCGAGCGTGGTCAGCGCCTGCTTGACGGAGGCATCGGTCCACTTGATCTTGTGCTGTGCCAGCTGGTCGTACTTCTTCGGACCCGCCTGGGAGAGGTAGATGTTCTCGAACCAGTCGGTCAGCGTCCAGCCGTCCGCACCGCCCACCGAGACCGGCTCGACACCCGACTCGGCGATGATCTCCGCCGCCTTGACGAAGTCCGGCCAGGTCTTCGGCTCGTGGGCACCCGCGTTGTCGAACGCCTGGGCGTTGTACCAGACCAGCGACTTGTTGCTGGCCTTGAAGTACACGCCGTACGCGGTGCCCTTGTGGGTGCCGAGGTCCTGCCAGCCCTTCGAGTAGTTCTTGGCGAGCTGTTCCTTGGCGGTCGCGCCGAGCGGCTTGAGCCAGCCCTTCTGCGCGAACTCGCCCAGTACCCCGACCTGTTGGAGCATCGCGATGTCCGGCGGGCCACCACCGGCGATCTTGGAGCCGATGAAACCGGCCATGTCGTCGCCGCTGGGGACGAAGTCGACCGTGGCGCCGGTGCGCTTTTCGAACTCGTCCAGCACCTTGACGAAGTTCTCCCGCTCGGGGCCCGTCCAGACCGCGGTGACCTGGAGCTTTTGGCCGCTGAGCTTGGGGAGCTGCACGGTGGGGGCGGTGCTGCCGCCCTTGCCGCCGCCGCTTGTGTGGTCCTTCGTGCCGCCGCCGCTGCCGCAGGCGGCCAGCGTCAGGGCCAGCGCCGCGGTCGCCGCCACCGCGGTCGTGGCGCGTACAGCCGTGCGGTCGAGTCGTCTGCGCATCCCCGTAGCCCCTTATCGCTGCGCCTGCCGTGCCGTTCGCATCGCGGTGTGCGTGCTGCCGTGCGGTGGTGCTTGTGCGCTGGTGCTCGTGCGGTGGTGCTGTTCGGTGTGCGACAGTCCTACGCCCTGACCACGGGGTCCGCAATACCGCGTTCGGTGCCAACTCACCTTTCGTGACGGTGCTGTTACGGGCGCCGCGGCCGGCTCACGCCAAGGGCGGGGCGGACGGTGCGCCGGAGGACTGCGCGGCCCGCTGCAGCGCGCTGGCCAGCAGGGCCAGGTCCGTCGGGCCGTTGCCCAGCTCACGCAGCGGACGCCGGGCCGGTGGGTCGCCCATCCGCTTCCACTCCAGCGGGACGACCGTCGGCCGGAGGGTGGACGTCCGGGGTATCCGGCCGGTCACCCGGCCCGCCTGGAACGGCGTCGAGGAGCCGTCCGCCGCACGATGCAGTCGGCCGCGGCCGGCCGGCACCGGCTCGGACGGATCGCCGGCCGCGCCCAACCGGACGCGCAGACCGGCCCGTTCGCTGGTCGCGGTCTCCGCCGTACGGTCCGGATGGCCGGTCGCGGCTATCAGATGCACTCCGAGCGCCACCCCGTCCCGGGCCACCGCCTCCAGGGCACGCACCACGGAGCCGGCGGCCGGCCGGCCGGTGCTGCCCAGCGCCGGGGCCACCAGCGCATCGAAGTCGTCGACCAGCACGAACAGCCGCGGCATCGGCGCCGCCGCCGGTAGGCCGTCCTCGGCGGGCGCTCCGCTGCGCGCCCGCAGCCGCAGCGTCCCGGTCGTGGACGGGTCCGGCTCACCGGCCGCGGACCCGCTCGTGCCCTCGGTCGTACGCCGTGGCGCGACGATCCGCGGCGCCGGCAGATGCTTGGTACGCCACTCGGCGAACGGCGTGCCGGCCAGTATCTCCGCCCGCCGCTTCAGCTCGGAGGACAGCGCCTGTGCGAACTCCCGCATCCGGACCGGGTCCGAGGCGGCGAGATACGTCGTGACATGCGGCAGGTCCGTACACACCTTCAGGCCCTCGCCGCGCTCGCTGCCGCCGCCGTCCACCAGCACCAGCGACAGCAGATCCGGGCGGTCCGCGGCGGCCAGCGAGGCGGCCAGCGAACGCAGCAGCTCGGTCTTGCCGGTGGCCGCCGCGCCCTCCACGAGGAGATGCGAGCCATCGGCGGCGAGATCGGCACACAGCGGGCCGTGCGGTCCCGCACCGAGCACCGCGGCGGCACCGGGCCGGCCGGTGTCCAGCGCGGCGGCCCAACGGGCCATCAGGGACGCCGGGGTGGCGCGGGCCAGCCCCAACTCGTCCAGCAGCCGGGCCGAATCGGGCAGCGGAACGGCCGCGCGATGCACCGTACGGCCGCCGACGGTGGCCGTCGCATCGGTCTCGCGCAACGGCGCCAGCGCCCGTGCGAACCGCTCGGCCCAGGCGCCGGAGACCGCGTCCACCGTCGCGACCGTGCCGTTGGGCCCCGAGCCCGGCTGGACGACGCGCAGCGCCGTGGCGACATCGCCGCTGAGCACCGCCACCGCCCCGCACTCCCCGAAGGCGGGCGACGCCTTCCGCGCCGCTTCGTACGTCGCGGCCAGCGGGAAGGCGGGAGAGGCGGCCGGGGTCTCCGCCAGACACAGCAGATGGATACCGGCCGCCGGACCGCCCGCCGCGAGCCGGGCCGTGGTCTCGCGCAGCGCGGACGAGCAGGGGTCGCCGTCCACGATCACGAGCGTGTACGGGCCCTGATGACGGGCGGCGGCGGAGGCGACCTCGGCCCGCTCGGCACTGGCCCAGCCGGGGCCGAGCGGGCCGTCGTCGAGCCGCCGCACCAGCTCGGCCGCCCGGGCCGCGGCCTGCTCCTGGTCGTAGGCGAGCAGCAGCCGGCAGTCCTGGCCATGGGCCGGGCGGACCTGCGGCAGCCAGCCGAGCCAGGACCAGTCGGCCACCCGTTCCTCGGCGGCGCGCGCCCGTTCCGTGCTGATCAGCACGATTTCGAGGGTGCCGGGGGAGTGCAGGGCGGCGAGCTGGGCAATGGCGGAGCGGGCCAGTCCGGCGAGCCGTGCGCGCGGCCCGGCCAGGCCCAGGGAGCCCGCCCGGCTCAGCTCGACGGTGACCGGCACGGCCGCCCGGCCGCCGTGCCGGCTGGCGGTCCCCAGCCGGACGGTCAGCGCGTCGGGGTGGTCCGGGCCGCGCTCCCAGAGCCGGGGCCCCGGGCCCAGCGCGGTGAGCAGGATCGCAGCCGCATCCGGCCATCGCTCGTGCCCGACGGGCCCGTCGGGCGCCGCCGCCTCCGCGCCACCGGGGAGCTCCGCAAGGGCGGCCGCATGGTCGGCGGCCGGATCGTACTCCGCGAAGGCCGCGTCGTCGTCCGGCCGCTCCACGGCGGCCCGGCCGCCGGTCAGCCGTCGCGCCCAGGCGCCGAGCCCGCCCCGGCGCCCGCCCTTACGGGACGGCTCATCGGCCGGCGCCAGTGTCTGCTGCCCGCCGTGCGTCCGGTCCGGCGCACCGGCCGGGCCGTCGTCGGCCCGCTCCCGGAGGCCGGGGCCGAATCCATGGCCGTAGCCGTGCGCGGTGGCGGCGTCCGGGTAGGGCGCGGCCGCGGGGCGGTGCGGGGGGCCGTATTCGTGGTCCGGTGTGCCGTGCTCCGGCCCATCGCTCCGGGCCGGGGTGCCGCGCAGCGGGGTGTCCCGCCGGGCCCCCGCGCTCGGTGGCCCAGCGGTCCGGGCGGCCGGTACGGGGGAGGCGGCGGCGCCCCCGGGCATCCGGGCGTACGCACCGTCCGGGGCGGACAACCCCTGCGGGCCTTGCGGGGCCTGTGCCGCCCCGTAGGTGTCGTATCCCGGGTGCCCGTCCGTCCGCCCCGCGTCGGCGCCCGTGCCGCCCGCCCCCGGGGCGATCCGCAGATGCCCCTCCCCGTCGGGCGCGGTCTGCAGGGCGGGGTCGGGGGCGCTGGGCGCCGACTGGAGGCGGAGGGCGGATTCGCCGATCCGCAGCAGGGCGCCGGGCCGCAGCGGCGCGGGCCGTTCGTCGAGGCCGGTGCCGTCGACGGCGGTGCCGTTCGTGGAGTGCAGATCGGCCACGAACACCGCGCCGTCCGGCTCGACCGTCACGGCGCAGTGCAGCCGGGAGACATCCGGGTCGTCGAGCGGCACATCCGCGTCCGCGGAGCGGCCGATACGGATCTGGCCGCCGTGCAGCAGATGCACACCGCCGGCGTCGGGCCCCGAGATGACGCGCAGCCGGGCGGAGCCGTGCGGCAGGCCATGGGCCGGGGCGGGGCCGGGGCCTTGGAGGGAGAGCACCGCGCCGTCGATCAACGGCGGCTCACCGATCGCCGCGCGCTGTGGATCGAGCCGCTCGGACCCGGCGAACAGCACGACCGGACCGCTGCCGCCGCCCGCGCCGCCGACATCCGCACCCGACCCCGCCACGGAGGCCGCGAGGGAGCCGGCCACCGCCGCCAGCGCCGTCCCGGCGGGAGCCGTCACGAGCACGTCGCAGGCCCGTGTGGTGTGGCCGCTGCGCGGCCCGAGGACGGTCAGCCGGATCTGCATCGCCGTCAACGGTCCCTTCTGCCGGGGATCCGGCAGGGGGTCCGCTTGCTCCCCCACCACACCCGAGCACGTCGGCACGTACAAGTCCCAAGTGCACGTCGCGACAAAGACCGCGCGCCCCCACCGCTTCGTGCTGGGTGCATCCTCGCACCTGCCGCTGACAACACGCCCGCCGACCGTCAATCAGTGATCTTGATTGGTCGTCTAAGGACGAAAAAGTGCCTGCTTGCGCGCGGTGATCGGCCTGATTTCGACCTTCGCGGTCAGCTCGGATCCGTCCCCGGCGGGTGGCGCGGGCGGCGGGCGCCTCGGTCGCCGGCCGCGGGCAACCATCTGTCCGGAACGCGCGTCTTCCCCACAAGCCCGGCCCGGGCCGCCGCACCGAAAAGCTTGTGCGACGGCACTACAGTGGGTCGGACGGGCCGCGTGCTGACCCAGCGGGCCAGGCAAGAGATCCATCACGACCAGGGAGCGCATGACGTGCGGCCGGTAGGCAGCAAGTACCTGCTCGAGGAGCCGCTGGGACGCGGCGCCACGGGCACCGTCTGGCGTGCCCGCCAGCGGGAGACGGCGGGCGCCGAGGCCGCCGTGGCAGGAGAGCCCGGCGAGACGGTCGCGATCAAGGTTCTCAAGGAAGAGCTGGCGCACGACGCGGACGTGGTGATGCGCTTCCTGCGCGAGCGCTCCGTCCTGCTGCGGCTCACCCACCCCAACATCGTCCGGACCCGCGACCTCGTGGTCGAGGGCGATCTGCTCGCCCTGGTGATGGACCTGGTCGACGGCCCCGACCTGCACCGCTATCTGCGCGACAACGGCCCCTTCAGCCCGGTGGCCGCTGCCCTGCTCACCGCCCAGATCGCCGATGCGCTGGCCGCCAGCCACGCCGACGGCGTGGTGCACCGCGACCTCAAGCCCGCCAACGTCCTGCTCGCCGGGTCGGACGGCTCCGGCGAGATGCACCCGATGCTGACCGACTTCGGCATCGCCCGGCTCGCCGACTCCCCGGGTCTGACCCGCACCCACGAGTTCGTCGGCACCCCCGCCTATGTGGCGCCGGAGTCCGCCGAGGGCCGCCCGCAGACCTCCGCCGTGGACATCTACGGCGCCGGCATCCTGCTGTACGAGCTGGTCACCGGCCGTCCGCCGTTCGCCGGGTCGACCGCCCTGGAGGTGCTGCACCGGCACCTCAGCGAGGAGCCGCGCCGCCCCAGCACGCTCCCCGAGCCGATGTGGACGGTGATAGAGCGCTGTCTGCGCAAGCGGCCCGAGGAGCGGCCCAGCGCCGAGAACCTCGCACGTGCGCTGCGCACCGTCGCCGCCGGTGTCGGGGTGCACGCCAGCCCGGCCCAGGCCGAGGCCGCGCTCGGCGTCGCCGCGCTGCTCGCCCCGGACCCGGCGCCCGCGACCGTCCCGGGGACGGGCACCGACGGCGGCCAGGCCCCCGGTGGCGACGCCGACCCCACCCAGGTCCTGCCGTCCGGCGCCGGTTCGTACGACCCCGCGGCCGCGACCAGCGTGCTGCCGTCCACGGGCGGCCCGGCCGGACCGGGCTTCCCCGGCGGTCGGGACGCCGATCCGACCCGCGCGATGCCGCCGATGCCCATGGGCGCACCGCCCGGCGGACCGCAGGAGCCCGAGGGCCCCCATCCGTGGGAGTCCCAGATGCGGGCCGCCCGCGACCGCAACGAGCAGACCCAGGTGCAGTACCTGGACCCCAACGAGGACCCGCTGCGCCGCCGCCCGCAGCGCCGCCCGGCCGCCCCGCAGCAGCCGCCGCAGCGCCCGCAGCAACAGCCCCAGTACCGCCAGCAGCCCGCCCCGGTGCCCTACGCCCAGCAGCAGCCGCAGGCCCCGCAGCGCCGCCAGGAGCCGCCGCCGCAGCGCTACGAACCGCAGCGCCCGCCCGCCCCGGAGCCCCGGCCCCGGCGCGAGCCCCGTCAGCGCAGCGCCAACCCGGTACGGATCCCCGGCCTGGGCTGCCTCAAGGGCTGTCTGATCACGCTGATCCTGATGTTCGTGGCGGCCTGGCTGATCTGGGAGCTGACCCCGCTCCAGGAGTGGATCGGTACGACCAGGAGCTTCTTCTCGCAGATCGGCCACGTCTTCGACAACGTGCAGAACTTCGTACAAAAGCTCGGCGGTTGACGCCGGCCGCCCGCAGGTTCCGTCGATCCTGCGGGCGACGTAGTGGATTTGTCGACTTCTGACGGGCAATTTCGCTCACAGAAGTGAAGGTTGCCGCCTTCCGGGGCACTGAACCCCCTGGCACACGCGTAGCTTTGACGCCAACCTCAGCCCCCGCAGGACGCTCGGGGGCCCGACACGTCGGAGCAGTTTTGGCACGGAAGATCGGCAGCCGGTACACCGCTCACCAGATCCTGGGGCGCGGCAGTGCCGGCACGGTATGGCTGGGCGAGGGTCCCGAAGGGGCCGTGGCCATCAAGCTGTTGCGTGAGGATCTCGCCTCCGACCAGGAGCTCGTCGGCCGCTTCGTACAGGAGCGGGCGGCGCTGCTGAGCCTGGACCACCCTCATGTCGTCGGTGTCCGCGACCTCGTCGTCGACGGCAACGACCTGGCGCTGGTGATGGACCTCGTACGGGGCACCGACCTGCGCACCCGACTGGAGCGCGAGCGCCGGCTGGCCCCGGAGGCCGCCGTCGCGATCGCGGCCGATGTCGCCGACGGGCTCGCCGCCGCGCACGCCGCCCGGATCGTGCACCGCGACGTCAAGCCCGAGAACGTCCTGCTGGACATGCAGGGCCCGCTCGGCCCCGGTGGCGCGCACCCCGCCCTGCTCACCGACTTCGGCATCGCCCGCCTGGTCGACGCGCCGCGCCGGACCCTCCCCCTGGGGGCACCTCCCGGCGTCAGCCGGGGGACTCCGGCCGGGGGGACCCCCGTCTCGCCCCGCTCGACCAAGGTCATCGGCACCCCCGACTACCTCGCCCCGGAGATCATCGAGGGCCTGCCGCCGCGCGCCTCCGTGGACGTCTACGCGCTGGCGACGGTCCTGTACGAGCTGCTCGCCGGGTTCACCCCGTTCGGCGGCGGGCACCCCGGGGCGGTGCTGCGCCGCCATGTCACCGAGAGTGTCGCGCCGCTGCCCGGCATCCCCGACGAGCTGTGGCAGCTGCTGCTGCAGTGTCTGGCCAAGGCGCCCGCCTCCCGGCTGCGCGCCCCGGAGCTCGCCGCCCGGCTGCGCGAGCTGCTGCCCGATCTGGCCGGCATCCCGCCGCTGGACATCGACGAACCGGACGACGAGCAGCCGGAGGACGAGCAGGAGCCGGCCGCCGGGTCCCGGGAGGAGTCGTTCTATCCGTCGGCGGCACCGGGCGAGGCCACCCCGCCGCGCGGCGCCGTCCCGCTCGTCCAGGGCGCGGCCCCCGACTCCAACCGGGAGACGCACACCAGCATGCGGGTCCCGGGCCCGGACGAGCTCGCGGGCGGCGCACACGGCACCGCCCGGGCCCCCCGCGCCGCCGGTGAGCGCCGCGCGGGCTCGGCCCGGCACCGTTCGGCACCGGAGGCCGTGCGCCGCCGCCGGACCAGGATCGGCGCGGCCGCCGCCGTGGTGGTCGTCGCGGCCGGTCTGGGCGGCTGGCTGGCCTCGGGCGACGACGAGCCGGGCGACGCCACACCGGGCGTTCATCGGACGGATCAGGACGCTCCGTGACGGTCCGGGCCCGCGGGGTGACCGGCCGGCCGTACAGCGGCCCCGTGGCGCCGCCCACGACCCGCCGTGGGCCCGGTTCTCCCGGGCCCCGGCAGGCCCGACCTGCCGGGGCCGGGTCACGCTGACGGCGGCAGCCGTTAGGCTGGGTGCGTGGCAGTCGTCGATGTATCCGAAGAGCTGAAGTCCCTCTCCTCGACCATGGGGTCGATCGAGGCCGTCCTGGACCTCGACAAGATGAGGGCCGATGTCGCCGTGCTCGAGGAGCAGGCCGCGGCGCCGTCCCTGTGGGACGACCCGGAGAACGCACAGAAGATCACCAGCCGGCTGTCCTACCTCCAGGGCCAGGTGCGCCGGGCCGAGGAGCTGCGCGGCCGCGTCGACGACCTGGAACTGCTCTTCGAGCTCGCCGAGGACGAGGGCGACGACGATGCCCGCGCCGAGGCCGAGTCCGAGCTGGCCCAGGTCCGCAAGGCGGTCGACGAGCTCGAGGTCCGCACGCTGCTCTCCGGCGAGTACGACGCTCGTGAGGCGCTGGTCAACATCCGCGCCGAGGCCGGCGGGGTGGACGCCGCCGACTTCGCCGAGAAGCTCCAGCGGATGTACCTGCGCTGGGCCGAGCGCCACGGCTACAAGACCGAGCTCTACGAGACCTCGTACGCGGAAGAGGCCGGCATCAAGTCGACCACCTTCGCCATCCAGGTCCCGTACGCCTACGGCACGCTCTCCGTCGAGCAGGGCACGCACCGCCTGGTGCGCATCTCGCCGTTCGACAACCAGGGCCGCCGCCAGACCTCCTTCGCCGGCGTCGAGGTGCTGCCCGTCGTCGAGAAGACCGACCACGTCGAGATCGACGAATCGGACCTGCGGGTGGATGTGTACCGCTCCTCGGGCCCCGGCGGCCAGGGCGTCAACACCACCGACTCCGCGGTCCGTCTGACGCACCTCCCGACCGGCATCGTCGTCTCCTGCCAGAACGAGCGCTCGCAGATCCAGAACAAGGCGTCCGCGATGAACGTCCTCCAGGCCAAGCTCCTTGAGCGCCGCCGCCAGGAGGAGCAGGCGAAGATGGACGCGCTCAAGGGCGACGGCGGCAACTCCTGGGGCAACCAGATGCGTTCCTACGTCCTGCACCCCTACCAGATGGTCAAGGATCTGCGGACCGAGTTCGAGGTCGGCAACCCCTCCGCGGTGCTGGACGGTGACATCGACGGCTTCCTGGAGGCCGGAATCCGCTGGCGCAAGCAGCAGGAGAAGTAGCGGATCCTTCCGCTCCGCAACGTGAAACAACTGCCTCCTTTGGGGAGGCAGTTGTTTTTTGCCGTGGCGGTTTGGTCACAGTCGTATGTCCATGTACCGCCTAACTCCCAGCAATTCGGGCATCGAGACTTTATTCGGCCTTGACGATGTTGGCCGAACTGGGAAGGCTGAGCGCGGCATGCGTATGTCTGGGGCGCGTGTATGAACGGGGAAATGAGTGGCCTGCCCGCAGTGCGGGGCCGAAACTCGCGTACCCCCAACGGCTCGTCGCCCCGTACAGCGGTGCTCCAACGACGAGTTCAGCTACTGGGGGTAGCAGTACATGACGAAGAAGACGCGGCTGCGCGTAGCGCGCATTGCGGCCGGTGCGGTGATCGCGGCCGGTGCGTCGCTCACCGCCGCCGGCGCGGCCTCCGCGGCCAGCCCGGGTGACGCCCCGGGCCAGGACGGCGGCATTATCGGCGGCATCATTGGCGGCATCATCGGCGGCGGTGACTCCGGCGGTGACTCCAGCGGCGGTGACACCGTCGGCACCACCGACGGCGGTGAGACCGTCGGCCAGGTCGGCGGCGAGACCTCCGGCGGCGAGATCGGTGGGGACTCCGGCGGCGAGATCGGTGGCGAGACCACCGGTGGCGAGACCACGGGTGGCGAGACCACGGGTGGCCAGACCACCGGCGGTCAGACCACGGGCGGCGAGACCACCGGTGGCCAGACCACCGGCGGTCAGACCACGGGCGGCGAGACCACGGGTGGCCAGACCACCGGCGGTCAGACCTCCGGTGGCGAGACCACGGGTGGGCACTCCACCGGCGGCCAGAACGGCGGCCAGAACGGCGGCCAGAACGGCGGTCAGACCGGCGGCCACAGCGGTGGCGGTCAGAATGGCGGTCAGACCGGTGGCCACAGCACCGGCGGTGACTCCACCGGCGGTGACTCCACCGGCACCGGCACCGACAACGAGGGCTCCAAGCCGATCGAGCAGCCCGGCCAGGGCAAGGAGCAGATCGCTGACACGCCCGGTCAGGCCAAGCAGCAGGCGAAGGGCGGGGAGCTGGCGGAGACCGGTTCCTCCGGCACCACCGTCCTGCTCATCGGCGCGGCGACGATGATCGCGGGCGGTGTGGGCTTCCGTATGCTGCCCCGTCTGATCAACAAGAACGGCGGCGGCGCGGCAGCGGCCTGACGCTGACGTGGCACCACGAGGGGCCCGGGACGCAGCAGCGTCCCGGGCCCCTTGGCGTTCGTGGCACCCGGCTGCCGCCAGGGCGGCGCTCGGGCGGCTTCCTACCGGTGTCAGGCGGCCTGGTGCAGCAGTACACCGACCGCGATCAGCACGATCATCAAAGCCACCAGCATCGCGGGGTTGAGCTGGGCGAACATACCGCCCGCTTGCTGCTGGAGCCGTTCTCTGTTCGCCCGGCAGACAGGGCAGCGGCCCTCGCTCACAGGGGCCGCGCAGTTGGCGCACACCAGTCGGTCGTACGTCATGCGACCTCCTTCTCCACTGCACCAACGCACCGGAAGGCGCATTGGTTCCCTCTTCCACTGTGCCAGCTCCGGGACGGAACGGCGCGCCCCGTGGAATTGTGCGCCCTTTTGTCCCGTAGGTGCCGTGAATAAACGCACCAACCCCCTACGGCGACTGCGCCGCCGTGCGAGGTTCGCGTATGGTCACGCACACCGACGGGAGCCGCAACTCGGCAACCCGTGCCCCTATCCAGGTCGACCGTGGTGCATCAGTGATCCGATTCGACAACGTCTCCAAGACCTACCCGAAGCAGAACCGCCCTGCACTCAGGGACGTCTCGCTCGAAATCGAGCGCGGCGAGTTCGTCTTCCTGGTGGGCTCCTCGGGCTCCGGTAAGTCCACCTTCCTGCGGCTGCTGCTGCGCGAGGAGCGCGCCAGCCATGGCGCCGTGCACGTACTCGGCAAAGACCTCGCGAAGCTGTCCAACTGGAAGGTCCCGCAGATGCGGCGCCAGGTGGGCACGGTCTTCCAGGACTTCCGGCTGCTCCCCAACAAGACCGTGGGGCAGAATGTCGCCTTCGCCCTTGAGGTCATCGGCAAGCCGCGTGGCCAGATTCGCAAGACGGTCCCCGAGGTCCTCGAACTCGTCGGCCTCGGCGGCAAGGAAGACCGTATGCCGGGCGAACTCTCCGGCGGTGAGCAGCAGCGCGTTGCGATCGCGCGGGCCTTCGTCAACCGCCCGATGCTGCTCATCGCGGACGAGCCCACCGGCAACCTCGACCCGCAGACCTCCGTCGGCATCATGAAGCTGCTGGACCGGATCAACCGGACCGGCACGACGGTGGTCATGGCGACGCACGATCAGCAGATCGTCGACCAGATGCGCAAGCGGGTCATGGAACTCGAGAAGGGCCGGCTCGTACGCGACCAGTCGCGCGGCGTGTACGGCTACCAGCACTGAAAGGACGCCATGCGCGCCCAGTTCGTCCTGTCGGAGATCGGCGTCGGTCTCCGCCGAAACCTCACGATGACCTTCGCAGTCATCGTCTCCGTAGCCCTCTCGCTGGGTCTGTTCGGCGCCTCGCTGCTGATGCGCGACCAGGTCAGCACGATGAAGGGCTACTGGTACGACAAGGTCAATGTCTCCATCTTCTTCTGCAACAAGAACGACTCCGAAACCGGCAACTGCGCCAAGGGGGCGGCCACCCAGCAGCAGAAGAACGACATCAAGGCCGAGCTCGACCGGCTGCCGATCGTGCAGAAGCCGGTGGTGTACGAGTCCAGCGACAAGGCGTACAAGCACTACAAGGAGCAGTTCGGCGAAACCCCCGTCGCCGGACTGGTGACGCCCGACCAGCTGCCGGAGTCCTTCCGCGTCAAGCTCAAGGACCCGACGAAGTACGCCGTCATCAAGTCGGCGTTCTCCGAACGGCCCGGCGTCCAGGAGGTGCAGGACCAACGGGACACCGTTGAGCCGCTGTTCAACCTCCTCAACGGCATGAACATCGCCGCGCTGTGTGTGATGGGGCTGATGCTCGTCGTTGCGCTGATGCTGATCGTCAACACCGTCCGGGTGTCGGCGTTCAGCCGGCGGCGGGAGACCGGGATCATGCGGCTGGTGGGAGCGTCCAGCTTCTACATCCAGATGCCGTTCATCCTGGAGGCCGCCATCGCGGGCCTGCTCGGCGCCGGCTTCGCATGTGTGCTGATCGTCGGCGGCAAGTACGCCCTCATCAACAACTGGCTGGCGAAGAAGATCCAGGTGATCAACTTCATCGGCTGGGACTCGGTGGTCGCGGTCCTCCCGCTGGTCCTTCTCATCGGGCTGTTGATGCCCGCGCTCGCCGCGTTCTTCGCGCTGCGCAAGTACCTCAAGGTGTGAGCTTTGCCAAGGGGCGCCGTACGGTCAACTCGCCGTACGGCGCCCTTTTGTCCCCTAGACTCACCGCCATGTCGGGCCCGTGTTCGTACGACCGGCCTCGCCGCATTCGCCGCGGGGCGGCCCTGACGTTGTTCCTCGCGGGTGTGCTCGCCACCGGTGCGGCGACCGGCACTTGGAGCGACGGGGCCGAGGGCGCCGCGGAGCGGACCGCCCGGGACCGTACGGCTTTCGGGGCGCACACCCCCGAATCCGCCACCGCGGACCGCGCGGCCGTCGAACGGGCCGCTTCCGAGGCCATCGCGGACGGCAAGTCCGGTTCGCAGGCCGCCGCCGACGTCGTCAGCCGCAGCGGCGACCGCTGGTCGACGATCTACACGCCGGGCGAGTTCGAGGACTTCCAGGAGCAGCTGGACGGCGCGTACGTCGGCGTCGGGCTGTGGGTACGGCAGGTGGCCGGCGGCCGGACCGAGGTGTCCCGGGTCCAGCCCGGCGGCCCCGCGGCCCGGGCCGGTATCGCCGTGGGCGACAGGCTGCGCGCCGTCGACGGCCTGACCACCCGGGGCCGGCCGGTCACCGAGACCGTCGCCCGGTTGCGCGGTGACGCCCCCGATGGCTCCCGGGGACGCGCCGCCGGCGCCGGCACCCCCGTGGAGCTGGACCTCCAGCGCGGCGCCCGGCACTGGACCACGACCCTGCACCGCACCCGTCTCAGAACCCGGAACGTCGTCACCGACCGGCCGGCCGGCGCCCACGGCCCGACCCGGGTCAAGATCGCCGCGTTCGCCAAGGGCACCGGCGACGCGGTCCGCCGGGCGGTGCGCCGCGCCTCCCCGCACGGCGGCCTGCTGCTCGATCTGCGCGGCAACACCGGCGGCCTGGTCACCGAGGCCGTCGCCACCGCCTCCGCCTTCCTCGACGGCGGCCTGGTCACCACGTACGACGTACGCGGAAGCCAGCGCGCCCTGTACGCCGAGCGGGGCGGCAACACCCGCCTCCCACTGGTCGTCCTCGTCGACGGCGGCACGATGAGCGCCGCCGAGCTGCTGGCCGGCGCCCTCCAGGACCGCGGCCGGGCGGTCGTCGTGGGGTCCTCGACCTTCGGCAAGGGTTCGGTGCAGATGCCCAGCGAGCTGCCGGACGGCTCGGTCGCCGAGCTGACCGTCGGCCACTACCGCACTCCGTCCGGCCGGACCGTCGACGGCGCCGGCATCACCCCCGACCTGGTGGTCGAGGATCATGCCGAAAAACGGGCCCGCACAGTATTGAGTGGCCTCGGGACCGGTGCTTAGTGCGAAAATGGCGACACTATGAGCAAGCAGACCAAGGACAAGGACAAGACGCCCGGGCGCAAGCTCGTGGCGCAGCACAAGAAGGCGCGGCACGACTACCACATTCTGGACACCTATGAGTGTGGCCTGGTGCTGAGCGGCACCGAGGTGAAGTCGCTGCGACAGGGCCGGGCGTCGCTGGTGGACGGATTCGTCCAGATCGACGGCAATGAGGCCTGGCTGCACAACGTACACATCCCCGAATACGCGCAGGGAACGTGGACGAACCACGCGGCCCGACGCAAGCGCAAGCTGCTGATGCACCGCGCCGAGATCGACAAGCTGGAGTCCAAGAGCCAGGAGTCGGGGCACACGATCGTGCCGCTGGCCCTCTATTTCAAGGACGGCCGGGCCAAGGTCGAGATCGCGCTGGCCAAGGGCAAGAAGGAGTACGACAAGCGGCAGACGCTCCGCGAGCAGCAGGACCGCCGCGAGACGGACCGGGCGGTCTCGGCGGCCCGGCGGCGGCAGCGGGCCTGAGCGCGGCCCGGCAGGAATACGCTGGCACCGCCCTCGGTTGTTCACGTACGATGGCAACGCACCCCACGAGGGGTGCAGGTACCACCTTGATAAAAAAACATGGGGATGATCGGTTTCGACAGCGGATGTCGAAGCAGGGGAAGCGAGTCGAGGAAGCGGCAATGATCTCGTTAACCATATGTCGCAACCAATAATCGCCAACACCAAGCGCGATTCCTTCGCCCTCGCTGCCTAAGTAGCGACTTGCGAAGTGTCAGCCCGGGGCTGTTCCCGACCCGGATCCTGGCATCAGCTAGGGAACTAAACTTCTAGACCCGGTCACGGGGCCTAGGAGGAAATCAAACAGTGGCTGGGCCCGTCGGAGACTTGTTCGCGTGATCTCCGGGGCCGAGAAAATCGCAGCGAACTGCACTCGGAGAAGCCCTGATTCTGCACCGTTGGACGCGGGTTCGATTCCCGCCATCTCCACGACACGGAGAGCCGGCTCTGCTCGCAGAAAGCGCGAGCAGAGTCCGTCTCGTCGGATCTCTGGGGGTATGACCCCCAGGCCCCCTCATCCCATGTAAGCCGCTGCCCCGCGAGATTCTCGCGGGGCAGCGGCTTTTTTGCTGCGGGTCAGCAGGGTGACGGTCAGGGCGAGGGCCGCCGCCGTCGCGGGGACCGTGTAGGCGGTGCCGGGGCCGGTCAGGTGGTCCACGGCCCAGCCGCCCGCTGCCGAGCCGGCCGCGATGCCGCCCAGCAGGGCCGTCACGGCGAGCGTCATGCCCTCGTTCAGTTGTCCCGCGGGCGTGCGGGACTGGACCAGGCCCATGCCGGTGACCATGGTCGGTGCGGTGGCCATACCGGCCGCCAGGAGGGCGACGGCCAGCGCCGCCGGGCTTCCGGTCGAGGCGGCGAGCAGGGGCAGCAGCATCAGGGCGGCCATCGCGCCGACACAGGCGAGGAAGCGGCGGTGGGTACGGCCCGCCGGGGGCAGCAGGCCGTAGAGCAGCCCCGCCGCGCAGGAGCCGGCCGCCTGGAGGGCCAGCATGCCGCCCGCGGCGGAGCGGATGCCGTGGTCGTCGGCGTAGGCGAGCGTCACCACCTCCAGCGAGCCGAAGATCGCGCCGGTGCAGAGGAAGGTGATCAGGAGGGGCGGGAGGCCGGGGACGCGCAGGGGTGAGCGGGTGGGGGTGTGGGCCGCCGTCCGGGCGGCCACCGGGGGTTCGGTGCGGCGCTGGGCCGCGAAGAGCAGCACACCGGTCAGCAGCAGCGCCGCGGCCACCGCCGTACCCGCCTCCGGGAAGAGCGTGGTGCACAGCAGCGTGGCGAGCACCGGGCCGAGCATGAAGCACAGCTCGTCCGCGGCCTGTTCGAAGGAGTTGGCGGTGTGCCGGGCGGCCGGATCGTCGCTGAAGAGGTGTGCCCAGCGGGCGCGGGACATTCCGCCGGTGTTGGGGGTGGTGGCGGTGGCGGCGTACGAGGCGAAGAGGGTCCAGGCGGGCGCGTCGTAGTGGACGCAGAGCAGGAGCGAGAGCGAGCCGAGGGCGGCGAGCACGGTGGCCGGGACCGCGATACGGGACTGGCCGTAGCGGTCGATCAGCCGGGCGGTCCACGGCCCCACCAGCGCCGTTGCCGCCAGTCCGGTGGCGGTGACCGCCCCGGCCAGCGCGTAGGAGCCACGCGAGCCGGCGATCATCAGGACCGCGCTGATGCTGAGCATCCCCATGGGCAGGCGGGCCAGCAGATTGGCGGCGGTGAAGGCGCGGGTGCCGGGGACGGCGAAGATCCGGCGGTAGGGGGCGAACGGGCCGCGGCGGGCACGGCGGGCGCGGCGGCGCGGGGCGGGGCGTACGGGCGGGGCCACCGGCCGGGCGGCGAGGAAGAGGATCATGTCTCTACGGTCGCGGTGGCCCCCACCGGCCGTCCAACACCTGATCAGCACCCATTCACGCAGTTGTGTTGTTAATGCGCGGCAGGTGTCGGCGGGCACCGGTACTGCCAGGATGGCCCGATGCCGTACGACATCGATCCGCGTCTGCTCCGCGCGTTCACCGCCGTCGCCGACGAGCTGCACTTCACCCGCGCCGCCGCCCGACTGTACGTCGCCCAGCAGGCCCTGAGCCGCGACATCCGCCGGCTGGAGCGGGAGTTGGGCGCCACGCTGTTCGTGCGGAGCACCCGCCGGGTCGCGCTGACGGCGGACGGGGAGCGGCTGCTGCCGTACGCGCGGCGGGTGTTGACCGCGCAGGACGAGCTGGCCGTCGCGTTCCGGCCGGTCCCCGAGCGGCCGCTGTTGGTCGATGTCGGGGTTCCCATCGGTACCGCCCACGGGGTGCTGGAGGCGGCCAGGGGCCGGGTGCCGGACAGCTGTGAGCTGGTCGCCCGCTTCCACAGCGGGCTGACGGGTGCGGCGGCCGAGGTGGCGGCCGGGCGGCTCGATGTCTCCTTCGGCCGGATCGCGGCGCTGCCGGCGGGCGTGCGGGCCGGTCTCGACCATCAGCCGGTCCGGCTGGAGCCGATGGCGGTACTGCTGCGCGACGATCATCCGCTGGCCGCACGGTCCGCCGTCCCGCTCGCGGAGCTGGCCGGCGAGACGCTCTATGCGGCCGCCGGCAATCCGCAGACCGCGGAGTGGACGGACCTGGCCGAGCGGCTCTTCGCGGGGCGCGGCATCGCGATGGCCGAGCCGTTCCCGGAGATCGAGGGCTCGCAGGAGTTCGTACGGGTGGTGCGCAAGCGGGGGTGGTCGGTGCTGGCGAGCGTGGAGTTCATCGAGGTGCCGGGGATGGTGCTGCGGCCGATCGTGGATCCCGTACCGCTGTCGCCCATATCGATGGTGTGGCGGCGCGGGCTGCGGCATCCGGGGCTCGAAGCGCTGCGGGCGGCCGCACGGGAACTGGGCGAGCGGCACGCCTGGTCGGCGCTGCCGGGGAGCGCATGGTGGCTTCCGGAGGCGGACGCGCGGGTGATGGGGGTGCGCGGGTGACGGCCCGGCGCTGATCGACGTACGGAAGAAGGTACGGCCGCACAGGCAACCTCGGGCACGCGAAAGCTTTCCTTAACGGCAGGGACTCGTGTGTCGAACGAACAGGGGGAGTTGTGCAACGGCGTTCACGTCTTGCGGTGGTGGCGGCCGCGCTGACCATATCCGTCATGGCGGGCCTGGCCCTGACGGGCTGTGGCTCACCGCGGATGGCGGCACTGCACGCCAACTGCACGACCAAGGGCCTGCGGTGGAAGCTCACCGTCCTGAAGAGGAAGCCGCACACCAAGAACCGCGAGGCCCGGCTGTCCGTCGTCAACACGGGCTCGGGCCCGTGTGTGTTCCGCGGCTTCCCGGTCGTCGAGGTCCACCTCGGCAAGGCGACCCAGTCCGATGGCGAAGGCCATGGCCGGGCCCTGCCGATAGACCTGCGGCGCGGCGGGAAGATCACGACCGGCCTGCGCTACAGGGACTGTCCCAAGGACGCGCCGTTGAGCGACCCCATGGCCGTCACCAACGACCTCGCCGTGGTGTCCGCGCCGCACGACTACCCGGGCCGGCGGGCGGTCGCGGCACGGGACGAGGCGGGCAAGCGCCTGTCGATGTATATCTGCGCGGAAAAGATATGGATGGATCCGCCACGGGAAGCGGCGGAGTAGCCCCGGTTACGGGGCTGTTGTGGCGGCGGCGCTGCGTGCGGCGAACGAGGTGAACGAGGCCCAGGCGCCCGGCGAGAAGTCGAGGTGCGGGCCCTGGGGGTCCTTGGAGTCGCGAACGTGGATGGTGGTGGGGTGGGCGGCCACCTCTACGCAGGCGCCGCCTTCGCTGCCGCTGTGGCTGGACTTGCGCCAGGTGTAGGCGACTTCGAGGCAGTTGCCGCCTTCTTCGGTGCTGTAGCTGGCTTTGAACCACGTCAGGTCGGTCATTGCTCTCCTAGCAGCCGGTCCAACAGGCCCCTCGTTTCGGAGTCGCTGAGAGCCTGCATTCGCAGCATTCCATACTTCTGGACCAGAGCGCTGACCTCATCCGGATCGGAAATCAGCTGACTGCCGCGGTGCGACTCTGTGTAAACCAGCCGCTGGTAGTCAGGTGTTTCGAGGATCACGAATGGACCCGAGACCCCGGCGTGACTCTCGCGGTCCAGGGGGAGAACTTGAATCGAAACGCCAGGTTGGTCTGCGCAGTCACGCAGATGATGGATCTGCCGCTGCATAACGTCGCGACCCCCCAGGCGGCCGAGCAGGACTGCCTCGAAGAGGATGAAGCTGGCGCACATAGGCTGCTTGCGGCGCAGCACTGATTGACGCTCTGTGCGTGCGGCCACGCGCCGTTCGGTCTCCTCCTCTCCGAGCGGCAGTACCGTGCAGCGAAATGTGGCATGTGCGTACTCCTCGGTCTGCAACAGCCCGGGGATGACCACGGTTTCGTACGTGGAGAGGGTGATCGCCTCCCGCTCATGGGCCATGAAGTCCTCCGCCCAGATCGGATACTTCTCCTTCGGCGGCAGTTTCGCCACCCCCGCCGCCAGCGCCCCGCCGGTGTTCAGGAGTTGGTCGAACTCGGTAGCCAGATGCGGCATCAGGGCCCGCCTGCCCTGTTCGATGGAGGCGATGGTCTCCTCGGATGCGGTGGTCCGTTCCCCGAGGCCGCGCTGGGTGAGGCCGGCGTTGATGCGGAACAGTGCCAGCTGCGCACCGATGACTTCCATTGCTGCGGAGTGCCGGTTCTTGGGCTTCATTCGCGGGTGCATGGCCTTCCACTCCCCGTACTTGGACGCCTGTGACCATGTGTGCGCCCGTACTCACCAGGAGTACGGGTTCACGTTACGAGGCAGCGTAGTTACGCAGTGCGACCGTCGCTGCGTGAACGCAAAGACTCAACTGACCGGCCTCGGGGCGAGGGACGTGTACTACAACCGTTGGACAGCTGTTGTACGCGGCGTTAATCTGCCCTGTATGGCAGCGACGATAGGGTTTCGGCCCACCGAAGAGGATGCGCGGATCATCAAGGACGCCATGCGCGGTGGCGAGGGCACCAGTGACGTGATCCGGCGTGCGCTGCGACTCCTGGAGCGCGAGGTATGGCTCTCCCGTGCCCGCAGCGACGCGGAACGCCTGGCCGATGAGGACCTGACAACGGAAGAGGACGCCTGGTGATCCGTGGCGCCGTCTACCGGATCGACTTCGGCGATGCGAAGCGTGGGCACGAGCAGCGAGGGCGCCGTTTTGGCCTGGTGCTGAGCCCGACATCCATGCCTTGGAGCGTCGCCACCGTTGTCCCGACGTCCACCAGCGCACAGCCCTCGGTGTTCCGGCCCGAGGTCGAACTGGCAGGGACCAGCACGAGGTTTCTGGTCGATCAGATTCGCACGGTCGATACCTCATTCATTCACGGCGATCCCATCCACTATCTCGACCGTGATGAACTCGCCGAAGTCGAACACGCTGTGACGCGTTACCTCGGTCTCTGACGAGAGCCGCCCGCCCCTCACCGCCCCCCGCCGCATCGCGTGAGTGCAAGGTTTCGTACGCGTCACCGGGCGGCACCGTATGGAAACCCGCCGTCCCTAGCGTCAGTGAGCAGGACCTGACCCCTTGGGAGGCGCGATGACGGCCGCGGCAGCAGATACCCGTAGCGAAAGCCCTGACGACACCCCTGCCGACGGCCGCCTGAGGCGGGGCGGCCGGTGGATCGATCACTGGGACCCCGAGGACGAGGGGTTCTGGCAGGAGTCGGGGGAGCGGATCGCGCGGCGGAATCTTGTGTTCTCCGTGCTCTCCGAGCACATCGGGTTCTCCGTCTGGAGCCTGTGGTCGGTGATGGTGCTGTTCATGGGGCCCGAGTACGGGGTCGATCCGGCCGGGAAGTTCTTCCTGGTGGCGATGCCGACGCTGGTGGGCGGGGTGCTGCGGGTGCCGTACACCTTCGCGGTGGCGCGGTTCGGCGGGCGTAACTGGACGGTGCTGAGCGCGCTGCTGCTGCTGGTGCCGACCGCGGTGGCGGCGGTGGTGATCGAGCCGGGCACCTCGTACACGACGTTCATGGTGGTCGCGGCGCTGGCGGGGGTCGGCGGCGGGAACTTCGCCTCGTCGATGACGAACATCAACTCCTTCTTTCCGCTGCGGAAGAAGGGCTATGCGCTGGGGCTGAACGCCGGCGGCGGCAACATCGGCGTGCCGGTGATCCAGCTGCTGGGGCTGCTGGTGATCGGGACGGCGGGGGCCGCGCATCCGCGGATCGTGCTGGCCGTGTACGTACCGCTGATCGTGATCGCGGCGGTGCTCGCGGCGCTGTTCATGGACAACCTCGGGCCGGTGACGAACGACACCGGGGCGGCCCGGGACGCGGCCAAGGAGCCGCACACCTGGGTGATGTCGCTGCTGTACATCGGCACGTTCGGGTCGTTCATCGGCTACAGCTTCGCGTTCGGTCTGGTGCTGCAGAACCAGTTCGCGCGCACGCCTCTCCAGGCGGCGTCGCTGACGTTCATCGGGCCGCTGCTGGGGTCGTTGATCCGGCCGGTCGGCGGGCGGCTGGCGGACCGGTTCGGCGGTGCCCGGATCACGTTGGGGAACTTCGCGGCGATGGGCCTGGCCACGGGGGTCGTCATTTACGCCTCGGTGGTGCGGTCGCTGCCGGTGTTCCTCGTCGGGTTCATCGCGCTGTTCGTGCTGACGGGGCTCGGCAACGGCTCCACGTACAAGATGATCCCGGGGATCTTCCAGGCCCAGGCGCTGCGGCGCGGGCTGGCGGGGGAGGAGGCCGCGGCGTACGGGCGGCGGCTGTCGGGGGCGGCGATGGGGCTGATCGGGGCGGTGGGCGCGCTCGGCGGGCTGGCCATCAACCTCGCCTTTCGCCAGTCGTTCCTGGTGGCCGGGTCGGGCACGCCGGCGTTTGTGTCGTTCCTGGTCTGCTACGTGGTGTGCGGCGCGGTGACCTGGGCCGTATACCTGCGGCCTGTGGCCCGCGCACGGCGTACGGCGCGGGTGGAGACGGGTGAGGCGGCCGCGGTCGGCGAGCGGCGGCCGGTTTACGCGGAGGTGTGAGGCGGCGGGGGCAGGTGCGGCGGCCGCGTCCGGGCCGCCGCACAGCCCTCGGCCCTCCGGCGCCGTAACCGTGGGGAAATACTGGAGGACCGGGCCTGTCACGTGCCGTTGGCACGGTGGGCACCTTGGCACTCCGTGCCGCCCGAGCCGCGGCGGTACGGGTGCAGGACGCGGCACAACCACTCTGGGCGGAGCGGGACCATGCACGATCACCAGCAGGAGCACGGCGGGCAGGAGCGGACGGAGCCGGGGACGGGACCGGCCGTCCGGCCGCTGGACGGGTTCACCGTCGGGGTCACCGCGGCCCGGCGGGCCGAGGAGCTGGGTGCGCTGCTGGAGCGGCGGGGCGCACAGGTGCTGCACGCGCCCGCGCTGCGCATCGTGCCGCTGCCGGACGACACCGAGCTGCTCGCGGTGACCCGGGACCTGATCGACCATGCCCCCGATGTCGTCGTGGCCACCACCGCCATCGGGTTCCGCGGCTGGGTCGAGGCCGCGGAGGGCTGGGGGCTGGGCGAGGCGCTGCTGGACCGGCTGACCGGGGTGGAGCTGCTGGCGCGCGGGCCGAAGGTGCGCGGCGCGATCCGGGCCGCCGGGCTGACCGAGAAGTGGTCACCGGCCTCCGAGTCGATGGCCGAGGTGCTGGACCGGCTGCTGGAGGAGGGCGTCTCCGGGCGCCGGGTGGCCCTTCAGCTGCACGGGGAGCCGCTGCCGGGGTTCGTGGAGGCGCTTCGGGCCGACGGCGCGGAGGTCGTCGGCGTCCCGGTGTACCGCTGGATGCCGCCGGAGGACATCGGGCCGGTCGACCGGCTGCTGGACGCGGTGGTCGCGGGCGGCCTGGACGCGGTGACCTTCACCAGCGCGCCGGCCGCGGCGTCGCTGCTGCGCCGGGCCGAGGAGCGCGGTATCCGGGAAGCGGTGGTGACGGCGCTGCGGCAGGAGGTGCTGCCGGTGTGCGTGGGGCCGGTGACCGCGCTGCCGCTGCAGGCCGAGGACATCCCCACGCTCCAGCCGGAGCGCTTCCGGCTGGGGCCGCTGGTGCAGTTGCTGTGCCGGGAACTGCCTGGCCGGGTACCGCCGTTGCCGGTGGCCGGGCGGCGGATGGAGATCCGCGGGCACGCCGCCGTGGTGGACGGCGCGCTGCGGCCGGTACCGCCGGCCGGGATGGCGCTGCTGCGTGCGCTGGCCCGCCGTCCCGGCTGGGTGGTCTCCCGCGCGGACCTGCTGCGCGCGCTGCCGGGCGCGGGCCGCGACGAGCATGCGGTGGAGACCGCGATGGCCCGGCTGCGGGTGGCGCTGGGCGCGCCCAAGCTGATCCAGACGGTCGTCAAGCGCGGGTACCGGCTGTCGCTCGACCCGCATGCGGACACCGACAAGTACGGCGGCGCGTAGGGCGTGTCCGAGGGATCGGGCCGGGCGGCTCAGGCCGGGTTGTTGACCCGGATCTTGGACTGGCCGTGCGGGCGCTTCTCCCAGTCGTCCATGAAGCGGGCCTCCAGCCCGTGCTTGCGGGCCAGTTGCAGCAGGGTGTCGGTCCGGTAGTAGAAGTCCTCGCGCAGCACCTGGTGTTCGGTGCCCTCGGTGCGGTCGAAGGTGAAGTCGAAGAAGCCGCCGGGGGCCAGGATCCGGCCGACATGGGCGAGGCATTCGTCGATGACGTCGAGCGGTGAGTGCGAGAAGACGCTGTGCGCGTGGACGACGTCGAAGTGGGCGGTCGGCAGGAACTCCAGCTTGAGGTCCTGGGTGATCGTCAAGTGCGGGAGTTTGTCCTGCAGTTCGTAGGTCGTCAGGGTGCGCTTCGCGGCTATCAGGATGTCCGGTGAGATGTCGATGCCGTAGTAGTTGCCGGTGTCCAGGTGGGCGATGAAGCGCCAGCCGGCGCGCAGATTGCCGCAGCCGATGTCCAGCATCCGGTGGCCGGGCTTCAGACCGTGTTCGGCCAGGTAGTCGAACTGCATCTCGCCCAGCGCCAGCCAGCGGTCGTGGCTGCGGCTGCCGACCGCGGCCTCGGGGTTGCGCCCGGTGTCGGAGGCCATCACCGCCCGGTAGTACGCGACATGGTCGGGGTGCTTGAGGCGCAGCCAGGTGTCGCGGGCGGTGCGCTTGACGTACGGGGTGATGCGGGCCGGGTTACGGACCGCGTAGCCGATCTTGTGGGTCAGGCTGGCGCGGTTCGTGAGCAGGGACTTGCGCGACATGGAGACCTTCGTCCTGGAGGGGCGGCGAGCGCTACGACAGGGGCGGCGCGGTGCGCAGGAGCCCGCGGCCCGCCCACGTCGCGGACTATACATCAGCTGTATACGCACAGCGTCTACTGCCCGTGTCTACGCATGGTGTCTACGGCGGACGCCCGTGCGGAGTGGCGGCCTCCGGAGGGTTCCGGCCGGCTCGTGCGCCGGGCACTCTGGGAGCACACGCGTTTGGTCCCTAAGGAGTGACAGGCACATGGCGGCGCCTTGCGACCTGCGGTTCGACTGCGGGCGGATCTGCCTGGACCTGGTGGCCACCACCGGCGGCGCCCCCGCCGAACGGCTCACCGGCCCCGAGCAGCTGTCGACCTGGCTGGCCGGAGCGGGTCTGGTGCCGCACGGCGCCCCGCTGGACGGCGTCGACGGCCGCTGGGTCGCCCGCTTCCGGGCGCTGCGCGAGCTGCTGCGCCGTGTGGTGCACGACGAACTGCGGGGCCGGGCGGCCGACGCCGACCTGGCGCTGCTCAACTCCGCCGCCGTGGCCGGAGCGCCGCCCGCCCTGCACGCGGTGCGTACCGCGGACGGCGCCCTGGCCGCCGCGCTCCCCGGCCCGCCCGACTGCGCCGGGCTGCTGGCCGCGGTGGCCCGGGACGCGGTCGGGCTGCTGACCGACACGGTGGCGCGGGGACAGCTGCGGCAGTGCGCGGGGGAGAACTGCTCCGTGGTCTATCTCGACACCTCGCGCGGCCGGCGCCGCCGCTGGTGCTCCAGCGAGGTGTGCGGCAACCGGGAGCGGGTGGCGCGGCACCGGAGACGCACCATGAGGCAAAGGGTGGAGGGCGGCGGCGCTCCCGTCGTCCCGGGCCCCGCGACCGCGGCAAAAAATATTTCGGCCGGCCGCTGAACATCCCGCCCGTCCCGTCCGTACTCCTCACCGCAAGTCCGATTCATGGCCCGGCCCCCGGTGATCTTGGGTGATCCGCGCTATCGACCCGGGAGTTGGAGTGCGTAAGGATGCCCTCGTGGCTGACCGGACGACACCTGATGAGGAGCTCATGCGAGCCCTCTACGACGAGCATGCGGGCCCGCTCCTCGCCTTCGTCCTGCGACTGGTGGCGGGCGACCGGCATCGCGCGGAGGACGTGGTGCAGGAGACGCTGGTGCGCGCCTGGCGCAACGCCGATCAACTGCTGCGCGCCACCGGCTCGATCCGTCCGTGGCTGGTGACGGTCGCCCGGCGGATCGTGATCGACGGACACCGCAGCCGCAAGGCCCGGCCGCAAGAGGTCGATGCGACGCCGCTGGAGACGATGCCCGCCGCCGATGTGATCGACCGGGCGCTGCGCCTGATGACGATCTCCGAGGCGCTGAGCGACCTGAGCCAGGCCCACCGAGAGGCCCTCGTCGAGACGTACTTCAAGGAACGTACGGTCAACGAGGCAGCGGAGGTGCTGCGCGTGCCGGCCGGGACCGTGCGGTCCCGGGTGTTCTACGCGCTGCGCTCCCTGAGGCTCTCGCTCGAGGAACGAGGAGTGACGGAGTGACCCCGCCCACGCAGCCGGACCGGCACACCGACGTCGGCGCCTACGCGCTGGGCGTCCTGGACGCCGCCGACGCGGAACGGTTCGAGGCGCATCTGGTCGGCTGTGACCGGTGCGCGGTCGAGCTTGAGGAACTGATGGGCCTGGCCCCGGCGCTGGCCGAGTTCAAGGAGTCCGCCGCCACCCCGGAGACGATCACCGCCGTCCCCGGCCCGGGGCTGCTGGACGGGCTGCTCGACGAGGTCGCCGCCACCCGCCGCGGCCGCGCCCGGCGCCGGCTGTTCCTCGTCGCCGCGGCCGTTGTGCTGATCGTCGGCGGACCGCTCGCCGCCGTCTCCCTGAAGGGCGACACACAGGACGCGCCGGCCCCGCCGCTGGCGAACGCCGTACGCGCCCAGTACGCCGAGGGCGAGAAGGTGAGCTCCGTCGACCCCGTCACCAAGGTCTCGGCGGGCGTCTCCATGGCGGCCCGCCCCTGGGGCACCCAGGTCGTCCTCGAACTCGCCAACGTCAAGGGGCCGCTCACCTGCGACCTGGTGGCCGTCGGCAAGGACGGCCGGCGGCAGACCGTCACCACCTGGGCGGTCCCCAAGGGTGGCTACGGCATCAAGGGCAGCAGCGCGAAGTGGAACCGCGAGCCCCTGTACGCGGCGGGCGGCGCGGCCCTCAACCGCGGAGACATTGATCACTTCGAGGTCAACACCCTGGAGGGCAAGCGACTGGCCACGGTGAACGTCTGAACCCAACGGTGAACGTCGGCCGGCGCAAGCCCGAAGTAAAGGTCTGAGTCGACATCCGACCGAACTCGCCCAACTTTGTCCCTATCACCAGGTGCGCATGGTGCCCGGTTCGCGTACGGTTGACGGCTGCCCTACGCACAGCAGAAGGGGACCTGGGTGGCCGCGCACAACGCCACGCACGCACCGGATCACACATCGGATTCCGTTCGCGAACGCGAGATCGACGCCGAGCAGACGCATCTGGACCGCGTCTACCGGCGCCTCGAGGAGAAGATCCACGAGGCAGAGTTTCTGATGGACGACGCCGCCAAGCGCGGCCAGGTCGGCACGCCCGGCGCACTCGCCGAGCGCGACGCCCAGGTCTTCCAGGCCGGCGTCCATCTCCACCGCCTGAATTCGGAGTACGAGGACTTCCTCTTCGGCCGGATCGACCTGCTCCTCGGCAAGGACGGAAAGAAGGGACCGGACGGCGCCTACACCTCCGTCGAACCCGCCGAGGGCGCCATCGAGGACGGCCGCGCCGCGATCGCCGAGACGCTGCACATCGGCCGTCTCGGCGTGCTCGACGCGGACTACTCCCCGCTGGTCATCGACTGGCGGGCGCCGGCCGCCGCGCCCTTCTACCGGGCCACCCCGGTCGCCCCGGGCCGGGTCGTACGCCGGCGGGTGATCCGCTCCAAGGGCCGTAAGGTCCTCGGCGTCGAGGACGATCTGATGCGTCCGGAGATCACCGCGACGCTGGACGGCCAGGAGCTGCCGGCGATCGGCGACGGCGCGCTGATGGCCGCGCTCGGCCGGGCCCGCAGCCACACCATGCGCGACATCGTGGCGTCCATCCAGGCCGAGCAGGACATGGTCATCAGGGCCCCCGCCGCGTCCGTCACCGAGGTCGAGGGCGGCCCCGGCACCGGCAAGACCGCGGTCGCCCTGCACCGCGCCGCCTACCTCCTCTACCAGGACCGGCGCCGCTACGCGGGCGGCATCCTGATCGTCTCCCCGACGCCGCTGCTGGTCGCCTACACCGAAGGCGTGCTGCCGTCCCTCGGCGAGGAGGGCCAGGTCGCCATCCGGGCGCTCGGCTCCCTGGTGGACGGCGCCGAGGCCACCGCGTACGACCCGCCGGCGGTGGCCCGCGTCAAGGGCTCCTCGCGCATGCAGAAGCTGCTGCGCAAGGCGGCCCGCGGGGCGCTGGAGCTGGCGGCGCCCGAGAGCTCCCCCACCCGGCTGCGCGTCGTCGCGTTCGGTGGCCGGATCGAGCTGGACGCCGACGAGCTGCGCGGCATCCGGCACAACGCGCTCGGCGGCACCGCACCGGTCAACCTGCTGCGCCCGCGCGCCCGCCGGCTGATCCTGGACGCCCTGTGGACCAAGTCGGGCGCCGCCCGCCGCTACACGGACCCCGAACTGGCCGCCGAGGCCCGTGAGGGCTTCGACGAGGACATCACCACCGAGACCGACTTCCAGGAATTCCTGGACGCCTGGTGGCCCGAGCTGACCCCGCGCGGGGTGCTGGCCGCGATGGCCGACGAACGCCGGCTGGGCCGCTGGGCGCGCCGGGTGCTCAACCCGCGTGAGGTGCGCCAACTGGCCCGCTCCCTGCGCCGGTTGGACGAGCGGGGGCACGGCCCGCTGTCGGTGCACGACGTCGCCCTGCTGGACGAGCTGCAGCTGATCCTCGGCGCCCCGATGCGCCCGGCCCGGCCGCGCGAGGCCGATCCGCTGGACCATCTGACCGGCCTGGAGGAGCTCTCGACCCACGCGGACCGCATGGGTGGCGGCCGCAGCCGCCGGGAGCGGCTGGAGGAGGAGCGCACCGACTACGCCCATGTCATCGTCGACGAGGCGCAGGATCTGACACCGATGCAGTGGCGGATGGTCGGCCGCCGCGGCCGGCACGCCACCTGGACCGTCGTCGGTGACCCGGCGCAGTCCTCGTGGTCCGACCCGGACGAGGCCGCCGTCGCCCGCGACGAGGCGCTCGGCACCCGCCCGCGCCGCCGTTTCACGCTCACCGTGAACTACCGCAACCCCGCGGAGATCGCCGAGCTGGCCGGCAAGGTGCTGGCGCTGGCGATGCCCGGAATGCAGTCGCCGAAGGCGGTCCGCTCCACGGGCCTGGAGCCGCGCTTCGCGCTCGCCGCGGACGGGGCCCGTGAGGGCCGGCCCGCCGACGACGCGGCGCTGGCCGAGGCCACGGTGGCGGAGGCCGAGCGGCTGCTGGGCGAGGTGGACGGCACGATCGGCGTCGTGGTGGCCATGAACCGCCGTGCACAGGCCCGCCGTTGGCTCGCCCCGCTGGGGGAGCGGGTGGTGGCGCTGGGCTCCCTGGAGGCCAAGGGGCTGGAGTACGACGCCACGGTGGTGGTCTCGCCGGCCGAGATCGCCGATGAGTCCCCGGCCGGCCTGCGGGTGCTGTACGTGGCGCTGACCCGCGCCACCCAGCAGCTGACCGTGCTGTCCGCCGAACGGGACGAGCCGGACGCGGCGGGGGTGCCCGACCTGCTGCGGGACTGAGCGCCGCGGGACCGACCGCCGTACGGGGGGTCTTGAAATCCGTGCCCCGGGACGGGATTCGCTTCGGGAGATGGTTTGTTAGCCTGGGTGACGGCACCGGCTCGATCCAAGCCCCCGGGCCCAACCATCGTCGCTACGAGCGACCACTTGCCGCGAGGCGAGCATGGCGGGTCGGTGCCGCCAGCATCTGCTGCGGGCGTCTCTCCTCCGGGAGAGGCGCCCGCAGCTGATTTCGCGTGGCGGAGCTCACGCCTGCGTCGGAGGGGTTCCACCTGTCCGATCGTCTCTCGTATGGTGGAAGTTGCTTTCCGAACATACCGCTTCCCGCGAACAAAACGTTCGCAATGCGGGGCGGCTACCGCGTACTCCGCGGTAGGTGCGACGATCGGACGGCAATCCAGCTACACGGTGAAAGCAGAGGAAGTCGGCCATGGCAACGGCGCCCAGCGTCTCCTACTCGATGACGGTCCGGCTGGAGGTGCCCGCGAGCGGAACCGCGGTCTCCCAGCTCACCACGGCCGTCGAGTCCCACGGAGGCTCGGTGACCGGCCTCGACGTCACCGCATCGGGACACGAGAAGCTCCGAATCGACGTCACCATCGCGGCGACCTCCACCGCCCACGCCGACGAGATCGTCGAGCAGCTGCGCAACATCGAGGGCGTCTCGCTCGGCAAGGTCTCCGACCGTACGTTCCTGATGCACCTCGGCGGCAAGATCGAGATGTCGTCGAAGCACCCCATCCGTAACCGTGACGACCTGTCGATGATCTACACCCCCGGTGTCGCCCGGGTCTGCCAGGCCATCGCCGACAACCCCGAGGACGCCCGCCGGCTGACGATCAAGCGCAACAGCGTCGCGGTCGTCACGGACGGCTCCGCGGTCCTCGGCCTGGGCAACATCGGCCCCAAGGCCGCACTGCCCGTCATGGAGGGCAAGGCGGCCCTCTTCAAGCGCTTCGCCGGCATCGACGCCTGGCCGATCTGCCTGGACACCCAGGACTCCGACGCGATCGTGGAGATCGTCAAGGCCATCGCCCCCGGCTTCGCGGGCATCAACCTGGAGGACATCTCCGCCCCCCGCTGCTTCGAGATCGAGGCGCGGTTGCGCGAGGCCCTGGACATTCCGGTCTTCCACGACGACCAGCACGGCACCGCCATCGTGGTGCTCGCCGCGCTCACCAACGCGCTGCGGGTCGTCGGCAAGAAGATCGAGGACGTCCGGGTCGTGATGTCCGGCGCCGGCGCGGCCGGTACCGCCATCCTCAAGCTGCTGATCGCGGCCGGTGTCCAGCACGCCGTCGTCGCCGACATCCACGGTGTGGTGCACGCCGGCCGCGCCGACCTGGTCGACGCCGACCCCGACTCCCCGCTGCGCTGGATCGCCGACAACACCAACCCCGAGGGCGTCACCGGCACCCTCAAGGAGGCCGTGGTCGGCGCGGACGTCTTCATCGGCGTCTCCGCGCCCAACGTCCTGGACGGCGACGATGTCGCGAAGATGGCCGACGGCGCGATCGTGTTCGCACTCGCCAACCCCGACCCCGAGGTCGACCCGGCGATCGCCCGGCAGACCGCCACCGTCGTGGCCACCGGCCGCTCCGACTTCCCGAACCAGATCAACAACGTCCTGGTGTTCCCCGGTGTCTTCCGCGGCCTGCTGGACGCCCACTCCCGTACGGTGAACACCGAGATGATGCTGGCCGCGGCCGGCGCCCTCGCGGACGTCGTCCTGGAGGACGAGGTCAACCCGAACTACATCATCCCCAGCGTCTTCAACGAGAAGGTCGCGGGCGCGGTGGCCGGTGCGGTCCGGGCGGCGGCCAAGGGCAGCGAGCCGGCTGTGACGGCCACCACGACGGTCTGAGTACGGCGCGTCGCTGGACACGCCGTCGTTGGGGCCCCCATAGGGTGGCGGACAGTAAGCACCGCCGCCCTGTGGGGCCGGCCCGGAGCGGGACTGACACAGAGCGTTACCACGAACGAGGCAGTGGCGCTTTTCGTGTGACCCTCCTGGGTGCCGGATTGGCTTTACCGCCGCAGGTGGGGGCAGGATGCGTAATCGGGCGCGAGGGTCTGGCACCAGACCCGGGTCCGGGGACTGTCCGAGGACCCTGGCAGCATCGGCTTCGATCTCACGCCTCATTGGCAAGAAGAACACGGGAGTACAAACATGAACCGCAGTGAGCTGGTGGCCGCTCTGGCCGATCGCGCCGAGGTGACCCGCAAGGACGCCGACGCCGTTCTGGCCGCCCTCGCCGAGGTGACCGGCGAGATCGTCGCCAAGGGCGACGAGAAGGTCACCATCCCCGGCTTCCTGACCTTCGAGCGCACCCACCGTGCCGCTCGCACCGCGCGCAACCCGCAGACCGGCGACCCGATCCAGATCCCGGCCGGCTACAGCGTGAAGGTCTCCGCGGGCTCCAAGCTCAAGGAAGCCGCCAAGGGTAAGTAAGACCCTCAGCACGGCGTTTTGACGGGGCGGCCATCCCTTCCAGGGGTGGCCGCCCCTTCGCGTGCCCACGGGCGGCTGTACGGCCGGTTCTGTGCGGCCGGGGGAGCTCCCACGGGTGAACGCAGGCGGCGGCCGCACAGGCCGCGGGATCGACGCCCAGGGCGCCGCGGCGGTCAGACGGCCGTCCGGGTGACACCGATGCGCACCTCGGCGCCCAATTCCCGCATAAATCCGGCCACTGTCGCCGGCCACTGGTGCGGCGTACGCGCAGCAGCGGACTTCCCCGTCGCACACGCAACTTCCGTGCGTCCACGTGCCCGCCGTGAGGGTGCTCGCCGTGCGCGAAGACCGCTCCGCGGGAGTCCAGGAGCGCCTGGGTGACCGACCCGCAGTCGGCCGGCAGCACCTCGCCGTCCGGCGGCAGTTGCAGCAGGGCCGTCTCCTCGCCGTCGGCGGTGCCGCGGGCGCTCTCCAGGATCCGGCGGACCGTGCCGCGTGAGACGCCGTGGGCGGTGGCGAGTTGGGTCTCCGAGGGGAGCGCGCTGCCCACGAGGTGCCGCCCGTCGACGATCGCCCGGCGCAGGGCCCGTTCCGTCATCACGCTTATGGGCTGCGGCTTCAATGTCGCCAGGGGTTTGTCCTGGGTCCATCTCGCGGTGGGTTCGCCGGGGCTTGTTGACGACGACTTGTTCATACGGGCGGAGCCTGGAAACGCGTCAGGGGCGGCCACCCGGTCCGGGTGGCCGCCCCTGACGCGTCATTGCGTCGGCCGCTCAGTTGCGCAGTGCCCCGTTCGGCAGCTCCACATGGGCGCCCAGTTCCACGAGCTTCTCCATGAAGTTCTCGTAGCCGCGGTTGATCAGGTCGATGCCGTGCACCCGGGAGGTGCCCTGCGCCGCCAGCGCCGCGATCAGGTACGAGAAGCCGCCGCGCAGGTCGGGGATGACCAGGTCGGCGCCCTGCAGCTTGGTGGGTCCCGAGACGACCGCGGAGTGCAGGAAGTTGCGCTGCCCGAAGCGGCAGGCGGAGCCGCCCAGGCACTCGCGGTAGAGCTGGATGTGCGCGCCCATCTGGTTCAGCGCCGAGGTGAAGCCGAGCCGGGACTCGTAGACCGTCTCGTGCACGATGGACAGGCCCGATGCCTGGGTCAGCGCGACGACCAGCGGCTGCTGCCAGTCGGTCTGGAAACCGGGGTGGACATCGGTCTCCAGGGCGATGGCGTTGAGCGAGCCGCCCGGGTGCCAGAAGCGGATGCCCTCGTCGTCGATCTCGAAGGCGCCGCCGACCCTGCGGAAGGTGTTGAGGAAGGTCATCATCGACCGCTGCTGCGCGCCGCGGACGTAGATGTTGCCCTCGGTGGCCAGCGCCGCGGACGCCCAGGAGGCGGCCTCCAGGCGGTCCGGGAGGGCGCGGTGGTTGTAGCCGTCGAGCCGGTCGACACCGGTGATCCGGATCGTCCGGTCGGTGTCCATGGAGATGATCGCGCCCATCTTCTGCAGTACGCAGATGAGGTCCTCGATCTCCGGCTCCACGGCGGCGTTCGACAGCTCGGTGACGCCCTCGGCCAGCACGGCGGTCAGCAGCACCTGCTCGGTCGAGCCGACCGACGGGTACGGCAGCCGGATCTTGGTGCCGCGCAGCCGCTGCGGGGCCTCCAGGTACTGCCCGTCGGCGCGCTTCTCGATGGTCGCACCGAACTGGCGCAGCACGTCGAAGTGGAAGTCCACCGGCCGGCCGCCGATGTCGCAGCCGCCCAGGCCCGGGATGAAGGCGTGGCCGAGGCGGTGCAGCAGCGGACCGCAGAACAGGATCGGGATCCGCGAGGAGCCGGCGTGGGCGTCGATGTCCGCGACGTTGGCGCTCTCCACGTGCGACGGGTCGAGGATCAGCTCGCCCGGCTCGTCACCGGGGCGCACGGTGACACCGTGCAGCTGCAGCAGCCCGCGCACCACGCGTACGTCGCGGATGTCGGGCACATTGCGCAGTCGGCTGGGGCCGCTGCCGAGCAGGGCGGCGACCATGGCCTTCGGCACAAGGTTCTTCGCACCGCGAACCCGGATCTCGCCCTCGAGCGGGGTGCCGCCGTGGACAAGCAGTACGTCGTCAGTAGAGACGGTCATGGATCTCGCGTTCCTGGAGACGGGCAGGGGCCAAGCAGAAATGGTAAGGGCGGCCGAGGGTGTGCCCGTAGGCCCCTGCACGCTCTGAGCATGTAATGGCTTTGTCACAACACGCTCGGCTACGATCCGCCTTTGATCTGTAATCGCTGTTTGGTGGTAAATGCCGCTGAATGTCTTGAATGGCCTATCCGGTGACGAGGTCGTGCGCCGGTGCTGCCGCCGTACGCCCTGCCCTGCTCTCGCACAGGTCCCGGCGTTGACTCCCCGCTTCGGGCAGAAGTGCGGGATCATGTGCCCATGACCGAGGTGTCCTCGCTCACAGGCCGGCTGCTCGTCGCGACGCCCGCGCTCGCCGATCCGAATTTCGACCGCGCGGTGGTGCTGCTCCTCGACCACGACGAGGAGGGCTCCCTCGGCGTGGTCCTGAACCGCCCCACGCCGGTCGGCGTCGCGGACATCCTCGCACCCTGGGCCGCCCTGGCCGGCGAGCCGGGGGTGGTCTTCCAGGGCGGTCCGGTCTCGCTGGACTCGGCGCTCGGAGTGGCCGTGGTGCCCGGCGGGCTGTCCGGTGAGGGCGGCGTCCCGCCGGTGGACGGCGGCGGATGGCCCGCCGGCGAGGGCGCGGAGACGGCCGGTGTACAGGCCGCGGACCGGGCGGGCGTGCAGTCGGGTGACGAGCCGCTGGGCTGGCGCAGGGTGCACGGTGCGATCGGACTGGTCGATCTGGAGGCCCCTCCGGAACTCCTCGCGGCGGTCCTCGGCAGCCTGCGGATCTTCGCCGGATATGCGGGCTGGGGGCCGGGTCAGCTGGAGGACGAGCTGATCGAGGGCGCCTGGTACGTCGTCGAGTCCGAGCCCGGCGATGTCTCCTCGCCCGATCCCGAGCAGCTGTGGCGCGCGGTGCTGCGGCGGCAGCGCAATGAGCTGGCGATGGTGGCCACGTATCCGGATGATCCGTCGCTGAACTGAACCCCGTACGGCGGCGGGCGCGGTGCCGAGTACTCCGCCGAAGACGCCATGGGTCCGCTGACCGGTGTATCGACGGGGTTGTCGAAGGGGTCGCGACGGGGTCGTCGAGGGGTTCGTTGAAGACTTCATTATTGTGACGGCTTCGTCATGGGGAACTGTCAGACCCCGTCGCTATGGTTCGAGATGACAGGGGACGGTGCGCGGTCGCGTCGGCGGGGCCGCGCTGGACGACGGGGGAGAGCGCCATGCACAGGCCGAGTGTGCCCGAGGATCTGGACCATCCGGAGCGGCTCTGGGCACGCGCCGCGACGCTGGCGGTGGTGGCGGCGGCCGTGGACGACTGGGACGAATACTCCTGGGGCAGCCATGGCTTGCAGTGCTGGAATGCGGGCGGCAGCTATTGGTGGCGGCTGCAGCTGTTCGAGGGCGGCCGCGCGTTGCTGTGCGGCCAGGACTCGGACGGCAGCTACACGCACGACGGGGGCGAGCAGATCGACTTCCTGGCCGGCGGTCCCGAGTGGCTGCCCTGGGAGCGGCTGCGGGACGACGCCGAGGGCAATCTCTTCGGGTTCGTCTACTGGTGGCAGGACGGCGCCTGGGCCCGCGCCCCGTATCCCGAGAAGATGCAGGACGACGGCCTGGAGATGGCGATGAACTGGGCCGCGCCCGGTGACGCCGCGATCGAGGAGATCGTCGAGGACCTCGTGGCCCGCACGGAGACGGAGGTCGACCCCGCGGCGGCGGTCCGCGCCTTCATCGCCGCCGCCGAGGCCCGCACGGTCGGCGCGCAGGACATCGCCGCGCTGCTGGACGCGGTCTGCGACCAGGACTCCTGGTACGAGGTCCGGCCGGAGGCCGCGCTGGCCTTCGCCGCGAAGCTGGGTGTGACGGCCGGGGACCGGGGCGGCGTGGCGGTGGCGTCGTAGGGGACGCCGCCGGCCGCCCGGGTGGTCGCGGACGCCGGGGCCGGCCCCGTACGCGCTGCCCTGGGCGGCCGCCGGGGTGGCGGCGGTGGGTCCTGCGCTTCACCCGGCGGTGGGCCGACGCTCCCGGGTTGCGGCGGGCGTGAGTACCCTTGGCTGTTATGAGCACTCTTGAGCCCGAGCGCGGGGCAGGTACGGGGACCCTCGTAGAGCCGACACCGCAGGTGTCGCACGGCGACGGCGACCACGAGCGCTTCGCCCACTATGTCCAGAAAGACAAGATCATGGCGAGCGCGCTCGACGGCACCCCCGTCGTGGCGCTGTGCGGCAAGGTCTGGGTCCCGGGTCGCGACCCGAAGAAGTACCCGGTCTGCCCCATGTGCAAGGAGATCTTCGAGTCCATGGGCGCCGGTGGCGACAAGGACAAGGGCGGCAAGGACGGCGGCAAGAAGTAGCGGCCGCGGGTCGTAGCGCCCAGCAGAACAGCAACCGCAGAAGCCGCATGATCCGGCCATTCGTCGTGCGGTAGCGGTCCCCCGCCTTGGGCACGGGCCCGGCTCCCTCGTGGAGCCGGGCCCGTCGTCGTTCCCGGAGCGGGGCGCCGCTATGTGTTCCGGGCGGGGCCGGTACGCGTTCCGGGGCGGGGTGGGCGGCCGACCGCCCTTTGTCCGGGCGCGCAACCGCCCTTGATCTCCTGGGAATTGTGCGGGTCCGGCTCTTCCGGGACGTCGACAACGCGCCCAAGTCTTCCTACTCGTACAGCGCCGACTGGTTTCGGGCCCGGTCGGCGCGGTGAAGGACTGACGGTATGCCGGACACAGACCTCCACACGGGGCCGGGCGGTGGCCTGATCCCGGCGCCGCTGAGCATCGACGGGCCCTACCGCTGCGCCGTCCGACTCGGCGAACGGACCGCGCTGGCGGCCGCGCCCGGCACCGAGGACACCGCGCACTGGCTGCGCGCCACCCTCGGCGCGGCCTTCGGCCTGCCACTGCCCCCCGGCTCCGCCGAGGCGACCGACACCCTCGCCCTCGCCCTCGATCCGGCCCTCCCCGCGGAGGGCTACCGGCTGGAGGCCGCTTCCCGTTGGGGCGTACGGATCGCCGGCGGCGGCCCGGCCGGTGTCTTCTGGGGAGCGCAGACACTGCGTCAGCTGCTCGGCCCGCACGCCTTCCGCCGGGCTCCGCTCGCACCGGGGCGCGCGGTCGTCCTGCCGCAGCTGACCATCGAGGACGGCCCCCGCTTCGCCTGGCGCGGCATGCTGCTCGACGTCGCACGCCACTTCCTGCCCAAGGACGGCGTGCTGCGCTGTCTCGACCTGCTGGCCGCCCACAAGCTCAATGTGCTGCACCTCCACCTCACCGACGACCAGGGCTGGCGTATCGAGATCGCGCGCTACCCGAAACTGACCGAGATCGGCGGCTGGCGGGAGCGCACCAAGCGCGGACACCGTGCCTCCCCGCTCTGGGACGAGCGCCCGCACGGCGGCTACTACACCCATGACGACATCCGCGAGATCGTCGCCTACGCCGCCCAGCGGCATATCACCGTCGTCCCCGAGATCGACATCCCCGGACACTCGCAGGCCGCCATCGCCGCGTACCCGGAACTCGGCAACACCGATGTCATCGACACCACCTCCCTGAAGGTCTGGGACACCTGGGGCGTCAACCCCAACGTACTGGCACCCACCGACAACACCCTGCGGTTCTACGAGCACGTCCTGGAGGAGGTCCTCGACCTGTTCCCCTCGCCGTTCGTCCACGTCGGCGGCGACGAATGCCCCAAGGAGCAGTGGCAGGCGTCCGCCACCGCCCAGGCACGGATCGCCGAACTGTCGCTGGCCGACGAGAACGAGCTGCAGAGCTGGTTCATCCGGCACTTCGACCGCTGGCTCGCCGACCGCGGCCGGCGGCTGATCGGCTGGGACGAAATCTTGGAGGGCGGACTGGCGGAGGGCGCCGCGGTCTCCTCCTGGCGTGGTTACGCGGGCGGGATCGCCGCGGCCAAATCCGGCCACGACGTCGTCATGTGCCCCGAACAGCAGGTCTATCTGGACCACCGTCAGCACGCCGCCCCGGACGAACCGGTGCCCATCGGCTACGTACGCACCCTGGAGGACGTCTACCGCTTCGAGCCGGTCCCACCGGAGTTGACGGCCGAACAGGCCACTCACGTCCTGGGCACCCAGGCCAACGCCTGGACCGAGGTCATGGACGATCAACAGCGCCTCGACTACCAGGTCTTCCCGCGGCTGGCGGCCTTCGCCGAGGTCGCCTGGTCGCGCCTGCCGGCGCCGGCCGAGCGCGACTACCAGGACTTCACCCGGCGGATGGCCGCCCACTACGCCCGCCTCGACGCGCTCGGCGTCGCCTACCGCCCGCCCGGCGGCCCCCGTCCCTGGCAGAAACGCCCCGGTGTGCTCGGACGCCCGATCGACGGGGCGCCCCCAAACGTGTGAGCCCCGGTGCAAGGTGGGCGCTCGTGCGGCCGGACCCTGGGACGGTGGTGGGTACGGCGGTTCCCTCCCCGCACCGCCGTACCGAGCACCGCCGTACCCACGGTGGGTGTCCCTCCGGACGCCCGCCGTACGCGCCTTGCCCGCGAGCCGCACCGAAGTCCCCGCTCACCGGCGGTGGCGGACGAATCCGGACCAGCACCCCTGTTCGGGACGGATCGTCGCTTCGTGGACCCTCGCGCCGACGGCCCGGGAAGATGTGCCAGAGTTGCCACGTCCGGGCAGTGAGCACGTACCGTACGGCGGAGCGGAACTGCCGGGACACCGGGGAAGGGGCAGCTGGCTTGACCACGCACGCACCGCAGGCGTCGCACACGGTGACGTTGCCGGCCTCGCTCGACGAGGCGGTGACGGCGCTCACCGCCATGCCCGCCGCCGTGCCCGTCGCGGGCGGCACCGATCTCATGGCGGCGGTCAACGCCGGACTCCTCAGACCCGCGGCCCTGGTGGGCCTCGGCCGGATCAGCGAGATCCGCGGCTGGCAGTACCTGGACGGCCATGCGCTGCTCGGCGCCGGCCTCACCCTCGCCCGTATGGGACGCCCCGACTTCGCCGCCCTGATCCCCGGCCTGGCCGCCGCCGCCCGCGCGGCCGGCCCGCCGCAGGTCCGCAACGCCGGCACCCTCGGCGGCAACATCGTGACCTCCGCACCCACGGGCGACACCCTCCCGGTGCTCGCCGCGCTGGAAGCCACGGTGATCATCGCCGGCCCCGCGGGCGGCCGCCGCGAGATCCCGGTCAGCCACCTCCTGGCCGGCCGGGAGATGCTGCACCCCGGCGAACTCGTCGGCTTCGTACGGGTGCCGCTGCTGCACGCCCCGCAGACCTTCCTCAAGGCCACCGGCCGCACCGGTCCCGGCCGGGCCATCGCCTCCGTGGCGCTGGTCCTGGACCCGGCCAGGCGCGGTGTGCGCTGCGCGGTGGGCGCGGTCGCCGCCATGCCGCTGCGCCCCCTGGAGGCCGAGCAGTGGGTGGCCTCGCTCATCGACTGGGACGGCGAACGCGGCCTGGTACCCGAGGCGCTGACGGCCTTCGGTGACTATGTCGCCGCCGCCTGCATCCCCGACCCGGCGCCGCCGGAGGACGGTTCGGAACCGGCGACCCTGCCGCCGGCCGCACTGCACCTGCGCCGTACCGTCGCAGCCCTGGCCCGCCGCGCTCTTGGGAGGGCGCTCTCGTGAGCAACCCAGACCACCGCAATCCGCAGCAGCCGTACCCCGATCAGGGGTGGCAGCCGCTGCCGCAGGGCGGCGAGTACGAGTCGGAGGCGACCGCCTTCGTCCAGCTTCCGGAGGGTTTCACCACCGGTGTCTACGGTGGCCGGACGCCCGGATACGCCACCCCGGGCGCCGACCCGCTCGCCGCGCCCGGCCACGGCTACACCCCGCCGGCCTCCTTCACCCCGCACACCGCCGCGCCGTCGGTCCCCGCCGCGGGCACCGACCCGGCGGCCACCGGCCAGTGGACGATGCCGTTCGCGGACCCCTCGGCCGGCTACGCGGACCCAGCGGCCGGATACCCCGCCCAGGGCGACCCGTCGGCCCACCAGGGCCCGTCCGCGATCTACCACCAGGGCGGCGCGCCCGAGTCGGCACGCCCCTGGGGCGGCGACCAGGTGGACTGGCCCGTCGCCGGCAGCGCGGAAGCGGGCGGCGGCGGAGCCTGGTCGGTCCCGGCCGCCGCGGACGACGGCCTTGAGGAGTCCGGCGAGTATCGGGTCGGCGACGACGGACTGACGGGGCATACGGGATTCACCGGCGGTCACCCGGGCCATTCCGGTCATCCGGGGCATCCGGGCCTTACGGGGCCGGGCGGCGCCGCCGCTTACCAGGGTGGCGGCTACCAGGGCGCCGGCGCGTACGACGGCTCCGGCAGCGTGGCGGACGCCGAGGAGGCCACCCACACCGGTCACTGGAACTTCACCGCCGGACTGAGCGCCACGAGCGGGGCGCAGGCACACGCCACAGGGGCCCAGGAGGCCCCGCACGGCGGTGCGACGGCCGATCCCTTCGGCGGCCCCGTGGGCGACCCGTACGCGCGCGAGAGCGGCTTCCCTGTCCATGGCGCCGAGCCGGGCGGCGAACTGCCCGGCGACGGTGGCCTGTCGGGCGGCGACCCGTACGGGACGGGCGCGGGCGGCTCGGACGACGCGGGCGCCGGTGCGACCGGGCACTGGTCGCTGCCGGCCGACGCGCTGGCCCAGTGGCCGCCGGCCCCGGAGGCGCAGCCGCAGGACGACGCCCCGCAGCAGCAGGCAGCGGCCGGCCCCGACGGGGTGGACGCGCCGGCAGGTGCGAGCGGGTGGACGATCCCGGTGGCCGAAGGGGAACGGCCGGAGGAGTCCGGGGAGTTCGCGATCGGCGACGCGGCCGGGCCCGCCTCGCCCGTTGCGCCCCTTGAGGTCTTGTCCGGTGGGCAGGGCGCCGACGGCGCCGCGGACGTCCCTGTGGACGCCGCCGAACCCGGCGTGCCCGCTGAGCGTGCCGAGCACGGAGGCGCCGTCGCGCACAGTGAGCCCGGCGTGCACAGTGAGCCCGGCGCGCCGGGTGGTCCCGGCGAGCCGACGGACCTCGACGGCCCCACCGGCACCGAGGTACGCGCCGACACGGCCGACAACGACAGCGACTCCGCCGGCGCCCCCGACGACGCTGCGGAGACCACCGGCGCTGCCGAGGTCGCCGGCGTCGAGGGCCCCGCCGACCTCGAACCGGCCATCGACGCGTCCGACGCCGACCCCGGCATCGACGCCTACGACGAACACCCCGCCTCCTCCTACGTCCTGCGGGTGAACGGCATCGACCGGCCGGTCACCGACGCCTGGATCGGCGAGTCGCTGCTCTACGTGCTGCGCGAGCGCCTCGGCCTGGCCGGCGCCAAGGACGGCTGCTCGCAGGGCGAGTGCGGGGCCTGCTCCGTCCAGGTGGACGGGCGGCTGGTGGCCTCCTGCCTGGTGCCCGCGGCCACCACGGCCGGCAGTGAGGTCCGTACGGTCGAGGGGCTCGCGCAGAACGGCGTGCCCTCCGACGTGCAGCGCGCGCTCGCCGCGTCCGGAGCGGTGCAGTGCGGCTTCTGCGTACCCGGAATGGCGATGACGGTGCACGACCTCCTGGAGGGCAACCACGCCCCCAGCGAGCTGGAGACCCGTAAGGCGCTGTGCGGCAACCTCTGCCGCTGCTCCGGCTACCGGGGCGTGCTGGACGCCGTCGACGAGGTCGTCAAGGCTCGCGCGCAGGCCGCGGAGGCCGCTTACGCCCAGGCGGACCACGCGGCCGACGACCCGGACGGGACGGCGCCGGCGGACACCGCCCGTATCCCCCACCAGGCGGGCCCTGCTGACCCCACGGGCCACGCCCCGCACGACCAGGATCCGCAAACGGGAGGCTCGGCATGACTGGCTCGTCCGATGGCACAGGTGCCGTCACCGCGACCCCCGCGGCGGGCGTCCAGATCCCCGTCGAGCCGCCGCCGCACGGCCTGGGCGTCTCGCTGCCGCCCGCCGACGCACCGGCGAAGACCGAGGGCACCTTCCCGTACGCCGCCGACCTGTGGGCCGAGGGGCTGCTGTGGGCGGCGGTGCTGCGCTCACCGCACCCGCGGGCGCGGATCCTGTCCATCGACACCAAGCACGCGGTGGAGATGCCGGGCGTACGCGTCGTCGTCACGCACGAGGACGTCCCCGGTGACGCGGGGCACGGCCGGGGCACCGCCGACCGCCCCGTATTCGCCAAGGACGAGGTCCGCCACCACGGCGAGCCGATCGCCGCGGTGGCCGCCGACCACCCCGACACCGCACGTCTCGCCGCCGCCGCCATCGCCGTCGAGTACGAGGTCCTGGAGGCCGTCACCGACCCCCAACTCGCCTTCGAGGCGGAGCCGTTGCACCCGGACGGCAACCTCATCCGGCACATCCCGCTCCGCTTCGGCGACGCCGACGTGGTCGGTGAGGTGATGGTCGAGGGGCTCTACCGGATCGGCCGCCAGGACCCGGCTCCCATCGGGGCCGAGGCCGGGCTCGCGGTGCCGCGCCCCGATGGCGGCGTGGAGATCTACACCGCCTCCACGGACCCGCACACCGACCGCGATCTGGCCGCCGCCTCCTTCGGCCTGGACCCCGAGCAGGTCAAGGTCGTGGTGACCGGTGTCCCCGGCGCCACCGCCGACCGCGAGGACCCCGGCATCCAGCTCGCGCTCGGCCTGCTGGCGCTGCGTACGGGCTGCCCCGTCAAGCTCGCCGCCACCCGTGAGGAGTCCTTCCTCTCGCACGCCCACCGCCACCCCACGCTGCTGCGCTACCGCCACCACGCGGACGCCGACGGCAAGCTGGTCAAGGTGGAGGCGCAGATCCTGATGGACGCCGGCGCCTACGCGGACACCTCCGCCGATGCGCTGGCCGCCGCGGTCTCCTTCTCCTGCGGCCCGTACGTCGTCCCGCACGCCGTCGTCGACGGCTGGGCGGTGCGCACCAACAACCCGCCGTCCGGCCATGTCCGCGGCGAGGGCGCCATGCAGGTCTGCGCCGCCTACGAGGGCCAGATGGACAAGCTGGCCGCCCGGTTGGGCATGGAGCCCGACGAGATCCGGCTGCGCAACATCATGGCCACTGGCGATCTGCTCCCCACGGGACAGACGGTGACCTGCCCGGCCCCGGTCGCCGAACTCCTGTGCGCCGTAAAGGAAGCGCCGCTTCCCGAGCTGCCCAAGGACGCCCCCGAAGCGGAGTGGCTGCTGCCGGGCGGCCCCGAGGGCGCGGGTGAGCCGGGCGCGGTGCGCCGTGGTGTCGGCTATGCGCTGGGCATGGTGCACATGCTCGGCGCGGAGGGCACCGACGAGGTCTCCACCGCCACCGTCAAGGTCAGCGGCTCGGTCGCCACCGTCATCTGCGCCGCCGTCGAGACCGGTTCCGGGTTCTCCACCCTGGCGCGGCAGATCGTGCAGGAGACGCTCGGCGTCGAAGAGGTGCATGTCGCCGGCGTCGACACCGACCAGCCGCCGGCCGGCCCGGCCTGCCACGGCCGGCACACCTGGGTCTCCGGTGGTGCCATCGAGCGCGCCGCGAAGATGGTCCGTACGCAGCTCCTCCAGCCGCTGGCCCACAAGTTCGGTATGTCCACCGAGCTGCTGCAGATCAACGACGGCAAGATCACCTCCTACGACGGGGTGCTCAGCACCACGGTCGCCGAGGCGCTGGACGGCAAGGAGCTCTGGGCCACCGCTCAGTGCCGCCCGCATCCGACCGAGCCGCTGGACGACGGCGGCCAGGGCGATGCGTTCGTCGGCCTCGCCTTCTGCGCGATCCGCTGCGTCGCCGATGTCGACATCGAGCTGGGCACCATCCGGGTCGTGGAGATGACCGTTGCCCAGGACGTGGGCCGGGTGCTCAACCCGCGCCAGCTGCGGGCCCGCATCGAGGCCGGTGTCACCCAGGGCCTGGGTGCCGCCCTGATGGAGAACCTGCGCACCACCCGGGGCCACGTCCGGCACCCCGACCTGACCGGCTACGCACTGCCGACCGCGCTGGACGCCCCGGACATCCGCATCGTCAAGCTCGTCGAGGAGCGCGATGTGATCGCCCCCTTCGGCGCCAAGCCCGCCAGCGCGGTCCCGGTCGTCACCTCCCCGGCCGCCGTGGCCTCCGCGGTCCGCGCCGCCACCGGCCGCCCCATCGGCCGCCTGCCCATCCGCCCGCAGGCGGCTGTGGCGCAGGTGGCGCAGGTGGCGCAGCAGTAGGGCGCGGTGGCGCCGGGGTAGGTTTTCCGCTCCGCCCGCAGGCGGCGGTGGCACAGCAGTAGGGCGCGGTGGCTCCGGGATAGTTTTTCTGCGGGGCATCCCTCGTTTTTCCGCCGCGCACACCCTTGTTGAATCCCTCCGCCCCCTGTTGTTTCCCCTCCGCCCTCCGCCCCCTGTTGTTTCCCCTCCGCCCTCCGCCCCCTGTTGTTTCCCCTCCGCCCACCCCCCCTTGTTGTTTCCCCTCCGCCCACCCCCCTTCGGGGGGTGGGCGGGTGTATGTGGCGGGTGTAGGTGCCGTCACCCGCCGTGCGCCTCGTCCACCGCGTGCGCCTCATCCACCGTCATGCGCCGCACCCAACGCGTGTGCCTTCATCCACCGCCGCGTGCCTCATCCACCGCGTGCGCCGCATCCACCGCGTGCGCCTCACCCACCCTCCGTCACGGAAATTGTCAGTGGCGTCACTTACAGTGATTTTCAGTGCGCGAGGGGGCGCCGCGGGAGGGGAGGGAAGTGGCCTGATGGGGGCAAAGTACTTGCGGTGGACGGGAATTGGAGGATCCTGGGGCGGCCGGAGTGAGAGCCGACCGGCCGTGGGGAGCGTGGGGAGCGCGAGGCCGAGGGGGAGCGGGATGCCGCAGGAATGGGCGGGGGAATCAGGACGGGACCGGGCCGTGGAGCGGTACGTCCAGGAGCTGTTGGTACGCAGGCCGGGAAGCCGGCCGGAGCTGGCTGCCACGCTGCTGCTGGGGCCGCGCGGCAGCGGCAAGACGACGGTGCTGCGGCATCTGGCGGACTGGGCCCGGCGGGCGCCGGTGGCGCGCCTCGATCTGGCGGCGCTGGGGCAGGAGGGCCGTAAACCGATCGATGTGCTGGCCGCGTTGGTCTTCCAGCTCAACGAGAAGAAGAAGGACTTCGCGCGGCTGCGGTTCCCCGCCTTCGGACTGCTGACGATCGCCGTCGCGGCCCGGATGGACGCGGCCGACCGGGACGCCGCCGTACGGCAGATGGAGGCGGCGCTGGTCGGGCCGCCCGGCAGCCGCTCGGAGGTCATCAACCAGCTGGCCACCTACGCCGCGACGGTCCTGGGCGCCCCGACGGCGGTGACCGCGGCGCTGCCCCTGCTGCCGGAGTGGCAGCGCCACTGGGCGCGGCTGCGGGTGCGCTGGCGGCTGGCGCGTATCGGGCGGCGCAGCCGTGGCGGCGGTTCCGTCGACGGCTTTCTGATCGACCTCAACCAGCGCTACGGCGACCGCGAGGAGGCCGAGCGGCAGCGGGCCGAGGCGGTGCTCTTCGACGCCTTCCTGGACGACCTGCGCCGGGCCTACGGCTCACGCGGTGGCGACAAGCGGCGTACGACGCAGTGTCTGGTGCTGCTGGACAACGTCGACAGTCCGCTGGGCAACAACTTCCTGAAAGCGCTGTTGGACGCCCGGAGGAAGGCCGGGGTGCCCGATCCGCTGCTGGTGCTGGCCACCGCCGGCAGCTATCCGGCGGCGCTGGAGGGCTTCACGTTCGGCGGCCCGTGGCGGCACGGCGCGCTGCCCGGCCGGTGGCCCGCGGGGGAGGAGAAGTTCGTCCCGGAGCGGGTCGTCAAGGGGCTGGTGGTGGGCCGGCTGCGCGACCTGGCCCGTGACGAGGTCGAGCAGCAGGCCAAGGAGGTGCTGCGGTCGGCCGGCCGCCGGGTGCCGGTGCCGGCGGCCGACAACGGTGTGCAGTGGCTGGGCTGGGTGGTGCATGAACTCACCCGCGGGCATCCGGCGGGCACCGCACAGCTGCTGGAAGCCCTTCTGGAGTGCCCGGGCGAGACCGGCTGGGAGGCACGGCTGCGGCAGGTCCTGCAGCCCTCTTCGGAGCTCGTCGAGGCCCTGCTGGAGCGGCTGTTGCCGATAGACGCGAGCGGTGAGCTGGCGCAGGCGCTGGCGCGTGCGGCGGCCGCCGTCGACCTCGCCCAGACGCAGGCCGGCCGGGCGCTGTGGGACGAGTCGAGCGCCCGCATCCAGGAGGAGTTCAACGACTTCTGCACGGACGTGCTGCGCACCATGCACCTCGACAGCGGCGACGAGGAGTCCGACGGCCGTACGGAGACGCCCCATCCGCTGCTGCGTTTCCTGTTGCTGCGGCGGCTCGCCGCGGTCCCCGAGCCTGCGCCCGACGCCGGGACAGGAGCGGCGGGGGCGGCAAACGGCGGTGGTGAGGGGGCGGCCGGCATCCGTGGGCGGAGTGCGGTGCATGCCGCTCTGCGGGACCGCGCGAGCGCCGCCGGGGACGAGAGCGCCGCGGCCTATCACGCGCTGGCCGGCGGCGATCTGGCCGCGGCGGCCGCCTATCTGGACGACGTCTTCGACCGGATCACGCCCGAGGAGTGGTGCGCCGAGCTGTGCCGGCTGCGCCGCGCCCCGCTCGCCGAGGTGGGCGGGGCCCTCGACCAGCCGCTGTGGGAGCGCTACGAACGGCTGGTGGACCACCTCAACGACGGTGCCGTGGAACAGCGGCTGCGGACCATCACCCGGCTGCTCGCCGCGGTCTGGATCGGTCCCGAGCCGCCCGACGACCCCCGTACGGACCGGGTCGGCGATCCGTATCGCGATCCCCTCGGCGATCCCGGCGCCGAGCTGTACGGCGAGATACAGGCCCGCTTCCACACCCTCGCGGTGCACGCCGACACCGTGCCCTGGACCGCCGCGCTGCTGCGGAAGGCGAAGCAGTACGGAAAGGAGCCGTGGCTGTGAGCGCGCGCATCTTCGAACCGCCCAGACCGCCGCGGCGCTGGGGGCTGTGGATCGTCTCGGCGCTGGTCGTGGTGGTGGTCCTGGTCGGCGCCGCCGTACGGATCATCGATACGGCCGGACGGTGCGGGGACGGCGTCCGCGAGGCGACCGGGGGCGAGTGTGTGGGCGTCACGGACGGTGCGTACACCTTCGAGAACATGCACGGTCTGAGTGCCAAGATCCACACCGAGAACGACAATGTCGCCAAGTCCGGTGCGCCGTCGGTCGCCATCGCCTATATCGAGGCCATGTCGGGCGGCTCCACGGACCGCGGACCGGAGGCCACCCGGCAGGCCGTCAGCGGTGCCTACCTCGCCCAGCGCGCGCTGAACGCCGAACGCTCGACACTGCCCAAGATCCGGCTGCTGCTCGCCAACACGGGCGGCGGCGACCGCCATTGGAGCCAGGTCGTCGACCAGCTCATCGCGATGAAGGACAAGGAACACCTCGTCGCGGTGGCCGGCTTCGGGCAGAGCAACGACCGGACGACGAACGCCGTGAAGCGGCTGCGCGCCGCCGGACTGCCGATGGTCGGCGCGACCGTGGCGGCCGACGGACTGAGCTCCCCGACGGCCGGCTTCTACCGGGTCTCCTTCCCCAACCGCGACCAGACCGCGGCCGCCGCCGGCTACCTCAAGGAGCAGCAGCGGACCCACCCCGGCTACCGCGTCCAGGTCATCAGGGACGGCAACGAGAAGGACGACTACAACACCTCCCTCTACGAGGACTTCTCCGCGGCGGCGCGGCGCGCGGGCCTGGACGTCGACGACGAGGTCATACCGTTCCGCTCCGGCGAGGGCGAGGAGGCCACGGCGGGCAATGCGCTGGCCCTGGTCGCCGACAAGGTCTGCGACGACCCGAAGCCGCCCGACGCGGTGTACTTCGCCGGCCGTGGCCGGGAGCTGCGCCGGTTCATCGAAGCGGCCGGTGAGGGCGGCCGGCACTGCCGTACGACGGTGCTCTCCGGCTCCAGCGCACTGGGCGTCTACTTCGACACCGGGGGCGACCGGCACCGCGCCGAGCTCGCCAAGCTCGCCCAGCGCTGGAAATACAGCCGACTGACCGTCTACTACACGGCCTTCACGCACCCGGAGATATCCAAGGAGGTCTACGGCAAGGGCAAGAACGGCCCGTTCGCCGACTTCGAGCGCGCCTACCGCGACGAGGTCGGCGGACCCACCACCGCCCTCGCCAGCGGCCAGGCGATGCTCGGCCATGACGCCACGTACACCATCGGCAAGGCCGCCCGGACCGCCGTCGGCGTCTACGGCACCCGCCAGGTCACCGCCCGTATGGTCCTGGCCATGCTGGAGCAGACCAACGGCCGGTCCCGGGTCCGTGGCATCAGCGGCTATATCGCCTTCGACCCCGACACGGGTGAGCCGGTGGACCGCCCGCTGGCTCTGGTGGAGCTCCGCCACCCGACGGACACGGGCGAGGCCGGGGACATCTACCGCTTCGTGGCCCCCTTGCACACCGACCGGTGAGGGGCGGGCGCGCGAGGCTCAGCCGCTGTAGAGCAGGAAGGCGTAGAAGCAGGGGAGGGGGCAGGCCAGGGCACCGAGCACGGCGAGGCGGTGCGGGAGCGGAAGCCGGCGGAAACCGGGGACGTAGAGCAGCGACACCAGCCCGGCGATCACCAGTACGGCCCAGAAGCCGAGCTTGAGCACGTCGCCGAGCAGCTCGGTCCCGGAGTACCCGGAGGCCAGGCCCCAGACGCCCACCATGGCAAAGACGACGGCGAGCAGCGCGAGCGCAAGCCCCGTGATCGCCCACAGAAGCGCGGCGGCCACGATCGCGAACGTGTGGCCCGGCTTCGTGGGCGCGACGGGAGCGAGGGGCATGCCGGGTGCGACAGGTGCGCCGGGTGCGACGAACGGGTGGCCGGGAGTGCAGGCCGGCCCGTACTGCGGGTTGGTCATACGCCCATCATCGGCAGGCGAGCGGCGCGGCGGCTGAGTACTCGTGCTCAACCGGCGGGCGCCGGTACTCAGCAGGCGTCGGTAATCAGCAGGTCCGGCCGGGCAGCGAGCGCGCCCGGAGGCGGTCCCCACGGGTGTTGGGGCCGCCTCCAGGCACATCGCGCGGTGATCACGCCGTCCCTCACACGGCCGTCACGCCGCCAACGGGCGCAGCACGGGGACGTGCTGTGTATCGAGGCCGTGGCGGGATTCGAACCCACGTAACTCGCTTTGCAGGCGAGCCCCTGAACCACTCGGGCACACGGCCGGGTTGCGGTGCGTTCCCGACTCTAGGCCGAGCGGTGGGGGGCCCGGCAAGGGTGCGGGGCGGGCTGCCATGAAGCTGCAACACGGGGCAACGCGAGGTACATGAATGCTCCCGTGGTGCTGCTGGGCCGGGGCTGCTGGTCAGGAGTCCGGCGGGGTGCCCTCGGCGTCCGCGCGTGGCCGCCGGTACAACCCGCGCGTCACGGGCGGCCGGGCTCAGCCCGCGTGCAGGAACTCCTCCACCACCGGACCGAACAGCTCCGGTTCGTCCACCCACGGATAGTGGCCCACCTCGTGCAGCGGCCGCACCCGCGCGTCCGGGAACGACGCGGCCACCAGCTCGCCCGCCCGCATACCGCACACCGCGTCCCGGTCTCCGGTCACCACCAGCACCGGGCAGTCCACCGCACGCAGCCCGGCCAGCAGCGCCAGCCGCGTCTGCTCGTCCACGCCCTGCCAGAACCCGGCCCGCGGCACCGGCCCCAACTGCGCGCCCTCCGCGGCGGCATGGGCCCGCTGTGCCTCCTCCCACCGCCCGTAGCCGAGCGGCGCCGCGGCGAACAGCAGGTCCCGCACCTCGCTCAGATCGGACGCCTCCATCAGCTGCTGCACTGCCACCGAGGCCTCCGGCCACCACTCCTCGTGGGCCCGCGACTCGAAGATCTCCCGTGCGTCGTCCGGGAGTTCGCCCTGCAGCCGGGAGCCGGGGCAGACCAGCACCAGCCGGGTCAGCCGCTGCGGACGGCCCGCCGCGTACGCCTGCGCGACCGCGGCCCCCGCGTTGTGCGCCAGCAGCGCGAACCGCTCCAGGCCCAGATGCGCGCGGAGCGCCTCCAGATCCTCGGCGAGCTGCGGAAAGGCGTACCGGGACGGATCGTCGGCGGCGGGCGAGGCGCCGGTGCCCCGGCTGTCCGGAATGATCAGCTGCCGGTGCGCCGCCATGCCGCCGAGGTCGCCCAGATAGGCGGCGTCCCGCCCGGGTCCGCCGGCCAGGCACACCAGGGGCGGCAGCGGCGAGTCGGCCGGGCCGAGCACGCGGTAGTGAAGCTCGGCGTCGTCATACGTACGGAAGTGCGGCATACGGTTCAGCATGCCCGACGCGGACCGCTCGCCCGGCGCGCGGCGGAGGAGGGGGCGCGCGCCGGTGCGGGCCGACGACGTAGGACCGACGACCGACCCGATCCCCGTCTCCCGACAGGGGCGCAGCCGCCCTACGGCTCTTACGCTGGCCCGATGACCGCTGACCGCCCCCATGGCACGGACGCCGGCGCCGACGTCGGTTCCGGCGCCGATGTCGGTTCCGGTGTCGATGTCGGTTCCGGCGCCGATGTCGCCATTGACGCCGACAGCGCCTACGTCGCCACCGTCACCGAAATCGACGCCGACGCCGGCACCACCCCCGCCACCGACACCGAAATCGACGCCCTCGCCCTCGCCCACGCCACCACCCCCGACACCGACGGCGTCCTGAGCCGGACCCACCGCGCCCTGACCCTCGGCATCATCTCGGTCGTCTCGCTCGTCGCCTTCGAGGCCAGCGCCGTGAACACCGCGATGCCGGTCGCCGCCCGCGCCCTGGACGGCATCGGCAGCTACGCCTTCGCCTTCTCCGCCTTCTTCACCGCGAGCCTGTTCGCGATGGCGCTCTCGGGCGAGTGGAGCGACCGGCGTGGTCCGCTGGCCCCGCTGTTCACCGGGATCGCCGCGTTCGGGGCGGGGCTGCTGATCGCGGGCGGCGCCCGGAACATGGGGATGTTCATCGCGGGCCGCGGGGTGCAGGGCATCGGCGGCGGGCTGGTGGTGGTCTCGCTGTATGTCGTCGTCGGCCGGGCCTACCCCGAGCGGCTGCGCCCGTCGATCATGGCGTCGTTCTCGGCGGCCTGGGTGGTGCCGGTGATCGTCGGTCCGCTGGTCGCCGGCACCGTCACCGAACAGCTCGGCTGGCGCTGGGTCTTCCTCTCCATCCCCGTGCTGATACTGCTGCCGCTCGCGGTGATGCTGCCGGCGCTGCGCAAGCTGCCGCGTACACAGCCGGGTGCGCGCGCCGGAGTGCGGCACGTCCTGGGCAGCCGGCGCTGTCTGCTCGCACTGGCCGTCGCCGTGGGCGCATGTCTGGTGCAGTACGCGGGCCAGCACCCGACCTGGCTCGCGCTGCTGCCCGCGGCCGCCGGACTGGCCCTGCTGGTGCCGGGCATCGTGCGGCTGCTGCCCCGTGGCACGTTCCGGGCGGCGCGCGGCCTGCCGACCGTCGTGCTCATGCGCGGCCTGGCCGCCGGGGCGATGGTCGCCGCCGAGAGCTTCATCCCGCTGATGCTGGTCGCCCAGCGCGGACTGTCCGCCACCCTCGCCGGCCTCTCCCTCACCGGCGGCGGACTGACCTGGGCGCTCGGCTCGTACGTCCAGAGCCGGCCGCGCCTTGCGCCGTACCGGGAGCGGCTGATGGGCCTGGGCATGGTCCTGCTCGCGGCGGCCATCGTCATGGTGCCGCTGGCCCTGATCGACGGGGTGCCGGCCGGGATCGTGGCGGTGGCCTGGACGGTCGGTGGCTTCGGCATGGGCCTGAACATCTCCAGCGGCGGCGTGCTGCTGCTGAAGCTGTCCCGCCCCGAGGAGGCCGGCAGCAACTCCGCGTCCCTACAGATGTCGGATGCGTTGGGGAATGTGACTTTTGTCAGTATCGGCGGTGTGCTGTTCGTCGCCTTCGGCGGCGGTTCGATCGCGGCGAACGGCCCGGCGGCCACCACTGCCGCCGCCTCGGCGAGCCATCCGGCGGCCTTCACGGCCGTGTTCGCGGCGATGGCGGTGGTCGCTGCGGTCGGCGCGGGGGTGGCGGGCCGGTTGCGTCCCAAGGGGGCGTGAGGCCGGGTGCCGTGCATCGTGCCCGGCGGTCGAGGGCTCCGCACGACGTGATGTGATGTGACCTCAGTCCCACCCTCGGGTGACCCGGCGCTGTAACCCCGGAGCGTGAACCGGCGCACCGGTAGGCTGACGCGGTTGCCGATCGCCGAGTTCAGCCGACGGAGACCGTGACTACCACCACCAGCGCCACCAACAACCATCACCTGTCCCCGGCCTTTCCGGGGCGGGCCCCTTGGGGTACCGCGAACAAGCTGCGTGCCTGGCAGCAGGCGGCCATGGACCGCTATATCCAGACCCAGCCGAGAGACTTCCTCGCCGTCGCGACGCCGGGAGCCGGCAAGACGACGTTCGCGCTCACGCTCGCCTCGTGGCTGCTGCACCACCACGTCGTGCAGCAGGTGACGGTCGTCGCACCGACCGAGCATCTGAAGAAGCAGTGGGCGGAGGCCGCGGCCCGGATAGGCATCAAGCTCGACCCGGAGTACAGCGCGGGGCCACTGGGCCGCGAGTACCACGGCGTCGCGATCACCTATGCCGGTGTGGGCGTCCGGCCGATGCTGCACCGCAACCGGATCGAGCAGCGCAAGACGCTCGTGATCCTCGACGAGATCCACCACGCCGGTGACTCGAAGTCGTGGGGCGAGGCGTGTCTGGAGGCTTTCGAGCCGGCCACCCGGCGGCTGGCGCTCACCGGTACGCCCTTCCGGTCCGACACCAACCCGATTCCGTTCGTGACGTACGAGGAGGGCAACGACGGGATCCGGCGGTCCTCGGCCGACTACACCTACGGATACGGGAACGCGCTGGGCGACGGCGTCGTGCGCCCGGTCATCTTCCTCTCCTACAGCGGCAATATGCGCTGGCGGACGAAGGCCGGCGACGAGATCGCGGCCCGGCTCGGCGAGCCGATGACCAAGGACGCGATCTCGCAGGCCTGGCGTACGGCGCTGGATCCGCGCGGCGACTGGATGCCGAATGTGCTGCGCGCCGCCGATCAGCGGCTGACCGAGGTCCGTAAGTCCATCCCGGACGCCGGGGCGCTGGTGATCGCCTCCGACCAGGAGCAGGCGCGCGCGTACGCCAAGCTGATCCGGGAGATCACCGGGCAGGGCGCCACCCTCGTGCTGTCCGACGACTCCGGCGCCTCGCAGCGCATCGACGACTTCTCGTACTCACAGGACCGCTGGATGGTCGCGGTGCGGATGGTGTCCGAGGGCGTCGACGTGCCGCGGCTGGCGGTGGGGGTGTACGCCACGACGATCTCCACGCCGCTGTTCTTCGCACAGGCCGTGGGCCGTTTCGTGCGGTCCCGCAAGCGCGGCGAGACGGCCTCGGTGTTCCTGCCCACCGTCCCGATGCTGCTCGGCTTCGCCAATGAGATGGAGGTCGAGCGCGATCATGTGCTCGACAAGCCGAAGAAGGACGGGGAGGAAGACCCCTACGCCGAATCCGAGAAGGAGATGGAGGAGGCGAACAAGGAGCAGGACGAGGACACCGGGGAGCAGGAGCAGTTCTCGTTCGAGGCGCTGGAGTCCGAGGCGGTCTTCGACCGGGTGCTCTACGACGGTGCCGAGTTCGGTATGCAGGCGCACGCGGGCAGCGAGGAGGAGCAGGACTACCTCGGTATCCCCGGGCTGCTGGAGCCGGACCAGGTGCAGATGCTGCTGCAGAAGCGGCAGGCCCGGCAGATCGCGCACAGCAGGAAGAAGCCGGACTCCGAGGCGGACCTGCTGGAGATGCCGGCCGAGCGGCGGCCCGTGGTCACGCACAAGGAGCTGCTGGAGCTCAGGAAGCAGCTGAACACGCTGGTGGGGGCGTATGTCCACCAGAGCGGAAAGCCGCATGGCGTGATCCACACCGAGCTGCGGCGGGTGTGCGGCGGACCGCCGAGCGCGGAGGCCACCGCCGGGCAGCTGAACGAGCGGATCAAGAAGGTACGGGAGTGGGCCACCCGGATGCGGTGAGGTGAGCCCGTCGACGCGTCAGGTGGCGCTCCGCTTTTGGCGGGGCGCCACCTGTCTCATGTTCGCCCGTTCCCGTCACGGCGGGGTAACGCCATAGCCCTCGCTGAAGCGCAAGTTGACGCCATTGAGTGGACCAATGGGGATATTCCGGGCGCGAAAGACCGGATTCTGGACGGACTCTTCCGCTGACCGGACTGGCTCGCTACTGTCCCGGTCACGCACACGCCCCGTGGCAGCGCCGCCGCGGAGCGCAGCCGGTGCCATGCGGCCGGCGGCCTCTAGCGCGCGCTGCTCCGGGACTCGCAGCGCGTCGCGTCCGAGTGCCGCCACTCACCCAGGAGGGGCGTCGTGACCGCAGAGACCTCCCAGACACTCGACCGAGGGCTGCGCGTCCTCAAACTTCTCGCCGACACCGACCACGGGCTGACCGTCACCGAGCTGTCCAACAAGCTCGGTGTCAACCGCACCGTCGTCTACCGTCTGCTGGCGACGCTGGAACAGCACGCCCTGGTGCGCCGCGACACCGGTGGCCGGGCCAGGGTCGGCCTGGGGGTGCTGCGCCTGGGCCGTCAGGTGCATCCGCTGGTCAGAGAGGCCGCACTGCCCGCGCTGCGCTCGCTCGCCGAGGACGTGGGGGCCACCGCGCATCTCACCCTCGTCGACGGCACGGAGGCACTGGCCGTCGCCGTCGTGGAGCCGACCTGGACCGACTACCACGTGGCCTACCGGGCCGGTTTCCGCCATCCGCTGGACCGCGGGGCCGCCGGACGGGCGATCCTCAAGGCCCGGCAGGGCCGCACCCAGGACGCCGGACTCGCCCTGACGCACGGGGAGTTGGAGGCCGGCGCGAGCGGGGCCGCGGCACCGCTGCTCGGGGTGAGCGGCATCGAGGGCAGCGTGGGCGTGGTGATGCTCGCGGACACGGTCTCGGAGCGGATCGGGCCGCGGGTGGTCGACGCGGCCCGGGAGGTGTCCGAGGCGCTGCGGTGAGGCCTGGGGCCGATGGGGCCGTCGCCGTGCGGTGAGGCCCCGGGGTGTGAAGGGGCCGTGGCCGTGCGGTGAGGTCGCAGCGCCGTAAGGCCCTGGTGAGGCGGGGGTCAATTAGGGTGGCGGGGTGTCTTCACGCGCTCGTGCCCTGGCGGTCTGCACCGCCCTCGTCCTCGCCCTCCTCGTCACCGTGGCCCTCGCCCCGCTGCCGTATTCGGTGGCATACCCGGGCATGACGGCGAACGTCCTCGGCGAGGACAAGGGCAAACCGGTGATCACCATCACCGGTGCCGAGACCCGCAGGACGAGCGGCGAGCTGCGGATGACCTCGATCGTCGCCACCGGCCCGGACGCCTCCGTCCGTCTGCCGGACATCGTCCGGGGCTGGTTCCATACCGATGAGGCCGTGATGCCGCGGGAGGCGGTCTACCCGGTGGGCAACAACACCGAGGAGATCGCCGAGCACAACGCGAAGCAGATGAAGGAGTCCCAGGACACCGCCACCGCGGCCGCGCTCGGGCAGCTCAACAAGTCCGAGAAGGACATCAAGGTCAAGCTGAGCCTCGCGGATGTCGGCGGGCCGAGCGCCGGGCTGATGTTCGCCCTGGGCATCGTCGACAAGCTGGACGGTGACGGCGCGGGCCACGACCTGACCGGCGGCCGGACCATCGCCGGCACCGGCACCATCAGCGCCGGCGGCAAGGTCGGCGCGGTCGGCGGGGTCCCGCTCAAGACGCAGGCCGCGCGCCGCGACGGTGCCTCGGTCTTCCTCGTGCCCCGTAAGGAGTGCGCGGATGCCCGGGCGGAGCTGCCGAACGGGATGCGGCTGATCCCGGTCTCGACGCTCGACGGCGCGGTGGACGCCCTGAAGGCGCTGCGCACCGGGGGCAAGGTCCCCAGCTGCTGAGAGCCGGCCGCCGAACCGGCGACGGGCACCGGCGGACCGGCCCTGGTCCGCCGGACGGGCCCGCCCCCTCACCCCTCCTTGATGAAGCCCTCCTTCAGCAGCCAGTTCTTGGCGACGTCGTGCGGGTCCTGGCCCTCCACATCGACCTTGCGGTTCAGCTCCTGGGCGACGGTGTTGTTGAGGGCCTTGGTGACCGGGGCCAGGACCTCGGCGATGGCCGGGTACTTCTTCAGGGCCTTGGCGTTGATCTCCGGTGCGACGTTGTAGTTGGGGAAGAAGTGCTTGTCGTCGGCCAGGACGTGCAGGTTCATCGCCTTGATCCGGCCGTCCGTGGTGAAGACCTCGCCCAGCGCACAGGTGCCGTTCTTCGTCTCGGTGTAGACGACGCCGCCGGTCATCTTGCGGACGTTGGAGGACGGCACCTGCATGCCGTAGGCCCGGGCCATGCCCGGCAGACCGTCGTTGCGGGTGGCGAACTCGTTCTCCACACACATCGTCACGGCGCCGGGGTTCTTCTTCGAAAGCGCCGCGACGTCCGAGAGATCGCGTACGCCCAGCCGCTTCTGGTTGGCGGTGTTCAGCGCCAGCGCGTAGGTGTTGTTCAGCGTCGACGCCGGCAGCCAGACGATGCCGTTCTTCCGGTCCTCGTCCCGGACCACCTTCCACTGCTCCTGCGGGTCGACGACCGGTTTGGTGTGGCCGAGGTAGGTGATCCAGCCGGTGCCGGTGTACTCGTAGGCGGCGTCCGCCGTGCCGGACTTGACGGCTTCCCGCGCGCCGATCGACCCCTGGATGCTGGTCTTGTCGATGACCTTGGCGCCGGCCGCCTCGAAGGCGATGCCCATGATCTGGCCGAGGACGATCTGCTCGGTGAACTCCTTCGAGGTCACGGTCAGCTGCGCCCCGGTGAGCGGGCGGTCGGGGTAGCCGGCCGCCGGTCCGGGTTTCACGTTGTCGGTCATCGCACTGCCGCTGACCAGGCCGCATCCGCCGGGCGCGACGGTGGCCAGCAGCGCGGCGGCGAGCAGGGCGGCCGGCCGCCGAAGGGCCCTCATGCGGCCACCTCCAGGCCGCGCGGCCGCAGCAGCAGTTCGGCGAGCGAGGCCAGCCATTCGACCAGGAGGGCGAGCGCCACGGTCAGCACGGAACCGAGGATCAGTACGGGCATCCGCTGGGTGACGATGCCCGCGGAGATCAGATCGCCGAGGCCGCCGCCCCCGCCGAAGGTGGCCAGCGTCGCGGTGCCGACGTTCAGCACCAGCGCGGTGCGCACACCGGCCAGGATCAGCGGTACGGCCAGCGGGAGCTCGACCTTGGTCAGCACGCCGGTGGGGGACATCCCGATACCGCGGGCCGCCTCGGTCAGCGTCGGCTCGATGCCGCGCAGCCCGGCGATGGTGTTGGCGAGGACCGGCAGCACGGCGTAGATGACCATGCCGACGATCGCCGAGCGCGCGCCGATGCCCAGCCAGATCACCAGCAGGACCAGCAGACCCAGCGCCGGTACGGCCTGGCCGAGGTTGGCGATGGCCATCGCGAGCGGAGTGGCCCGGCGCAGCTTGGACCGGGTCAGCGCGATGCCCAGCGGGATCGCGATGATCAGTACGAAGACGGTGGAGATCGCGGTGAGTGCGATGTGCTGGCGCAGCGCCAGCCACACCTTGCCGTTGTCCACCGCCTGATGGGCGATCGAGTCCAGGCGCGCGCCGCGGAACCACAGCCAGGTGGCCAGCAGCGCGGCGAGCAGAAAGACCGGCATGAAGGTCCACTTCTGCCAGCTGATCCGGCGCTCGCCGGGGGCGGCGGACGGGGTGGGCGCCTCACCGGATGCCAGCTCCCGCTGCTCCATCTCGACGTTGTCGCGGAAGGCCAGCGCTTCGTGGTCGCCCGGCGGGCGCTCGCGCGGCGGCCCGCCGCTGCCGTCGCGGGGGCTCATGCCGTGACCCCTCGGCCGCCTTCGGTGCCGCCCGTGCCGTGCAGGCCCTCCTGTTCCAGCTGTGTCTGGCGGGCGCGCTGCTCCTGGAGCTCGTGCTGATGCTCGGCGGCCTCCAGGCGGTCCGCGTCCAGGAGTTCATGGACGTTGTTCATCAGCGTCTCCATGTCGACCACACCGATGTACTCGCCGCGCCGCCCGGTGACCGCGACCCGGCCCGCGTTGTCGGTGAGCACCGCCTCCAGCGCGTCGCGCAGCGTGGCGTCCCGGGTGACCGTGTCGGCGACCAGGGTTCCGGCCCGTGCCAGCGAGCCCTTGGCGAGGGACAGATCGCCGCGGCGCAGCCATTTGTACGGCCGGCGGTTGCGGTCCAGCAGCAGCAGTTCGTTGTGGGAGCTGGAGCGCAGCCGGTCGAAGATGGACTGCAGCGGGTCGTCGACCCCGGCGGTGGGGAAGTCGACGACGCCGACGTCCCGTACGCGGGTGAGGTTCAGCCGTTTCAACGCCGCTCCCGCGCCTACGAAGCCGGAGACGAAGTCGTCCGCGGGGTTGGTGAGGATGGCTTCGGGGGTGTCGAACTGGGCGATGTGCGAGCGCTCGCGGAGCACCGCGATCCGGTCGCCGATCTTGATGGCCTCGTCGAAGTCATGGGTGACGAAGCAGATGGTCTTGTGCAGCTCGTGCTGGAGCCGGATCAGTTCGTCCTGGAGGTGGTCGCGGGTGATCGGGTCGACGGCGCCGAACGGCTCGTCCATCAGCAGTACGGGTGGGTCGGCGGCGAGCGCGCGGGCCACGCCGACCCGCTGCTGCTGGCCGCCGGAGAGCTGGCGCGGATAGCGGCCGTGGAATTCGGCCGGGTCCAGGCCGACCAGGTCGAGCATCTCCTCGACCCGGTTCTTGATCTTCGTCCTGGACCAGCCGATCATCTTGGGCACCAGCGCGATGTTCTGGGCGACCGTCATGTGCGGGAAGAGGCCGGAGGCCTGGATGGCGTAGCCGATCTTGCGGCGCAGCTTGACCGGGTCCATGTCGGTGACGTCCTCGTCGCCGATCCGGATCCGCCCGGACGTCGGCTCGATCAGCCGGTTGATCATCTTCAGGGTGGTGGACTTTCCGCAGCCCGAGGGCCCCACGAAGATCACGATCTCGCCGGCCTTGACCTCCAGATTGACGTTCTCCACCGCGGGGTTGGGGCTGCCCGGGTAGATCTTCGTCAGGTTCTCCAGATGGATGCGCGCGCCGGTGGTGGCGCGGGTCTCGGGTGTCTCAGGCACGGATCCCCCTGGAGATGGTCAGGCGTCCGATCAGGACGTACGCGGCGTCGAACAGGAGGGCGAGGATGGCGATTCCGAGGGTGCCCGAGAGCACCTGATTGAGCGCGTTGGCGCTGCCCAGCGAGGCGATACCGCGGAAGATCTCATTGCCCAGGCCGGGGCCGGAGGCGAACGCGGCGATGGCGGCGATGCCCATCAGCATCTGGGTGGCGACCCGGATGCCGGTGAGGATCGGCGGCCAGGCGAGCGGAAGTTCGACGCGGAAGAGCCGGGCCAGGCGCGACATCCCGATGCCCTTGGCCGCGTCGACCAGCGCCGGATCCACCCCGCGCAGCCCGACGATGGCGTTACGCACGACCGGCAGCAGCCCGTACAGGGTCAGCGCGATGACGGTCGGGGCGACGCCGAGGCCGACGATCGGGATCAGCAGACCGATCAGGGCCAGCGAGGGGATGGTCAGGACGGTGGCGGTCGTGGTGGTGGCGAGATTGCCCGCCCATTCGCTGCGGTAGGTGACGACGCCGATGAAGACCCCCAGCAGGGTGGCGATCACCATGCACTGGAAGACCGCGCTGGCGTGCTGATACGTATCCGTCAGCAGCTGCGCGTGCCGACTGCCGACGTACTCCCAGAAGCTCACCCGTCGCTCTCCTCGGTTGGCCGGTCAGTCTCCTGATGCCTGCTTCACCAGCGGGATGATCCGCAACGGAACCGGATTTTCCATGACGATCGCCGTTGACGCCCGCACAATCCCATCAAAGCCCACAACCCGGTCGATCACCCGCTGTAGATCGGCGTTGGATCTGGCGACGAGCCTGCAGAGCATGTCCCCATGTCCCGTCGTTGTATGCAGCTCCAGCACCTCGGGAACGGTCGTCAAGTGCGCCCGTACGTCATTTCCTTGACCCTGTTTGATCTCCAGGGTCGCGAAAGCGGTCACGGGATAGCCGATCGCCGCCGGGTCCACATCCGGCCCGAAGCCCCGGATCACTCCATTCGACTGAAGCCGGTCGAGCCTGGCCTGGACCGTTCCGCGCGCCACCCCCAGCCGCCGGGACGCTTCCAGAACGCCGATCCGCGGTTCCTGGGCGAGCAGCTCCAGCAGCGCCCCGTCCAAATGATCGATCGTCATCGTCCGCTCCTTCGATTTCGATGGTCATCATGTACAGATAGCCCGGCGATACTGTCCTCTCGCTATGCATAATGCCCAAGGGATTCGCGAACTATTGCGCACCTTGTGGATCGGAGGGACTCTGCGACCATGGCAGACACCACGATGCACACCCAGCCCACCACCCCCAGCTCGGCCCGGCAGGCGGACCCCTTCCCGGTCAAGGGGATGGACGCGGTCGTCTTCGCCGTCGGGAACGCCAAGCAGGCCGCGCACTACTACTCGACCGCCTTCGGCATGCGGCGCGTCGCCTACTCCGGGCCGGAGAACGGCAGCCGCGAGACCGCGAGTTATGTGCTCGAATCCGGCGGCGCCCGGTTCGTGTTCACCTCCGTCATCAAGCCCACCACCGCCTGGGGCCACTTCCTCGCCGAGCATGTCGCCGCCCACGGCGACGGCGTCGTCGACCTCGCCATCGAGGTCCCGGACGCCCGCGCCGCCTACGAGTACGCCGTCGCCCACGGCGCCACCGGCCTGGAGGAGCCCTACGACCTCAAGGACGAGCACGGCACCGTCGTCCTGGCGGCCATCGCCACCTACGGCCGGACCCGGCACACCCTCGTCGAGCGCACCGGCTACGACGGCCCCTACCTGCCCGGCTTCGTCGCCGCGACGCCTGTCGTCGAGCCGCCGGAGAAGAGGTTCTTCCAGGCCATCGACCACTGCGTCGGCAACGTCGAACTCGGCAGGATGAACGAGTGGGTGGCCTTCTACAACAAGGTCATGGGCTTCACCAACATGAAGGAGTTCGTCGGCGACGACATCGCCACCGAGTACTCCGCCCTGATGTCGAAGGTCGTCGCCGACGGCACCAAGAAGGTCAAATTCCCGATCAATGAGCCGGCGATCGCCAAGAAGAAGTCGCAGATCGACGAGTACCTGGAGTTCTACGGCGGCCCGGGCGTGCAGCACATCGCCCTCGCCACCAACGACATCGTCGCAACGGTCCGGCAGATGCGCGCCGCGGGCGTCGACTTCCTCGATGTGCCCGATTCGTACTACGACACCCTCGGCGAGTGGGTGGGCGACACCCGCGTACCCCTCGACGAGCTGCGTGAGCTGAAGATCCTCGCCGACCGGGACGAGGACGGCTACCTCCTGCAGATCTTCACCAAGCCGGTCCAGGACCGCCCGACCGTCTTCTTCGAGATGATCGAGCGGCACGGCTCCCTGGGCTTCGGCAAGGGCAACTTCAAGGCCCTCTTCGAAGCCATCGAGCGCGAGCAGGAGCGGCGCGGCAACCTCTGACCGCCCGCCCGTCACCCGACCTCCACCCCCAGAAGACAGCGCTGCGCGCCGACCGCCCGCCCGTCGCCCGACCTCCACCCCCAGAAGACAGCGCTGCGCGCCGACCGCCCGCCCGTCGCCCGACCTCCACCCCCAGAAGACAGCGCCGCGCGCAGACCGGACCCGTGGGCCGTACACGATCTTCCGTGTACGGCCCACGGATGCGAGGCTGGAGGCATGGACCTCATCGCACGTCTGCGCGCCGGACTTCCGGGCGAAGCGATCCTCACCGACCCCGACGTCACCGGCTCCTACGCCAACGACATGGCGAGCTTCTGCGAGGCCGGCACGCCCGCCGTGGTCGTCCTGCCGCGCACCGTCGAACAGGTCCAGCACATCATGCGGACCGCCACCGAACTCCGCGTGCCGGTCGTCCCCCAGGGCGCGCGCACCGGCCTGTCCGGGGCCGCCAACGCCTCCGACGGCTGCATCGTGCTCTCGCTCGTCAAGATGGACCGGATCATCGAGATCAACCCCGTCGACCGGATCGCGGTCGTCGAACCGGGTGTGATCAACGCCGTCCTCTCCCGCGCCGTGAACGCACACGGCCTCTACTACCCGCCCGACCCCTCCAGTTGGGAACAGTGCTCCATCGGCGGCAACATCGGCACCGCCTCCGGCGGCCTGTGCTGCGTCAAATACGGCGTCACCGCCGAGTACGTCCTCGGCCTGGACATCGTCCTCGCCGACGGACGGCTGCTGACGACCGGTCGGCGCACCGCCAAGGGCGTTGCCGGCTACGACCTCACCCGGCTGTTCGTCGGCTCCGAGGGGAGCCTGGGCATCGTCGTACGCGCCGTCCTCGCCCTCAAGCCGGAACCGCCCGAGCAGCTCGCGCTGGCCGCCGAGTTCCCCTCCACCGCGGCCGCCTGCGAGGCCGTCTGCGAGATCATGGCGCGCGGCCACGCCCCCTCGCTGCTGGAACTGATGGACCGTACGAGCATCCGCGCCGTCAACGACATGGCGCAGATGGGGCTCCCGGACACCACCGAGGCGCTGCTGCTGGCCGCCTTCGACACCCCCGAGCCGGCCGCCGACCTCGCCGCCGTCGGCGAGCTGTGCACCGCCGCCGGCGCCACCCAGGTCGTGCCCGCCGAGACCGCCGCCGAGTCCGACCTGCTGTTGCAGGCCCGCCGGTTGACCCTGACCGCACTGGAACGGGTCAAATCCGCCACCATGATCGACGACGTCTGTGTACCGCGCTCCCGGCTCGCCGAGATGCTCGACGGCACCGCCGCCATCGCCGAGAAGTACGGCCTGACCATCGGCGTCTGCGCGCACGCCGGCGACGGCAACACCCACCCCACGGTCTGCTTCGACGCCGCCGACCCCGACGAGTCCCGCCGGGCCCGCGAATCCTTCGACGACATCATGGCCCTCGGCCTCCAACTGGGCGGCACGATCACCGGCGAACACGGCGTCGGCGTACTGAAGAAGGAGTGGCTGGCGCGCGAACTGGGCCCGATGGGCCTGGAGTTGCAGCGCGGCATCAAGCAAGTCTTCGACCCCCTGGGCATTCTCAACCCCGGAAAGTTGTTCTGAGGACCACAGGGGGCGCACCTCCCTGTCGTGTCCATGGCCCCAGCCCCACGAGCCCTGCCCACCGCCTCGTAAGGTTTCCGCATGGACTCCTTGCTCCCCGGAATAGCCCTGCTCGTGATCGCCCTCGCCATGGTGGCCTCGTCCACCGACCGCCGCTCCAAGACCCTGGACCGCCGGCTGCAGCGACTGGAGCGGAAGGTGGACCTGCTGCTGGCGCACGCCGGCATCGAGGAGCCGCAGGACGCCAGGATGACCGAGATCGACGAGCTGCTGCGGCAGGGCAAGAAGATCCAGGCGATCAAGGTGCACCGCGAGCTGACCGGCGCCGGACTCGCCGAGGCCAAGGAAGCGGTCGAACGCCGGATGCGCTGACGCCGCAGTGGGCAGAGGATGGCCAGAAGGACCACCGGGGCCCACCGGGCCACTCCTGACCGCGCAGGGAGCGAGAGCCGATGGCAGCGACCGAAGCGACCAAAGCCGCCGATGAGGCCTATGACGTCATCGTGCTGGGGGCGGGTCCGACCGGCGAGAACCTCGCCGACCGGGCGCATGCCGCCGGGCTGAGCGCGGTGATCGTGGAGAGCGAGCTGGTCGGCGGCGAATGCTCCTACTGGGCGTGCATCCCCAGCAAGGCCTTGCTACGCCCGGTCACCGCCCGCTCCGAGGCGCGCCGGGTGCCCGGCCTCAGGGACGCGGCGGACGTCGCGCTGGACTCCTCCGCGGTGCTCGCCCACCGTGACGAGTTCGCGGCCTACTGGAAGGACGACGGACAGGTCCGCTGGCTGGACTCGGTCGGCATCGACCTGGTGCGCGGGCAGGCCCGGCTGGCCGGGCCCCGGCGGGTGGTCGTCGACGGCGGCCGGGTGCTCAGCGCACGGCACGCGGTCGCGGTGTGCACCGGCAGCCGCGCCGTACTGCCCAACATCCCGGGACTTGCCCAGGCCAGGCCCTGGACCAGCCGCGATGCGACCAGCGCGAAGAACGTGCCGGGCCGCCTGGTGGTGGTCGGCGGCGGCGTGGTCGGCGTCGAGATGGCCACCGCCTGGCGGGCGCTGGGCGCCTCCGTGACACTGCTGGTACGCGGCGACGGACTGTTGCCCCGGATGGAACCGTTCGCCGGCCACCTCGTCGCCGAATCGCTCGCCGAGGCGGGCGCCTTCCTGCGCACCGGCGTCGAGGTGCGCGAGGTACGCCGTGAAGCCCCGGGCGGCCCGGTGACCGTCGTCCTGGACTCTCCCCCTGGGCCTGGCGGCCCGGGAGGTACCCCCAGCGACGAGATCATCGCCGATGAACTCCTGATCGCCACCGGCCGGGCCCCGCGTACCGAGGACCTCGGCCTGGAGACGGTCGGCCTTACGCCCGGCTCCTGGCTGGACGTCGACGACAGCTGCCGGGTGAAGGGGGTGACCGGCGGCTGGCTCTACGGCGTCGGCGACGTCAACCACCGCGCGCTCCTGACCCACCAGGGCAAATACCAGGCCAGGATCGCCGGCGCCGCGATCGCCGCGCGTGCCCGGGGCGTCCCGATCCTGGAGTCCGACCGCTGGGGCGCACACACCGCCACCGCGGACACCCTCGCCGTCCCGCAGGTCGTCTTCAGCGACCCCGAAGCCGCCTCGGTGGGCCTGACCGCCGCCGCGGCCGAGCGGGCCGGGTACCGGATCCGGGTCGTCGACCAGGACCTGGCGGCGGTGGCCGGGGCGTCCTTGTACGCGGACGGCTACCGCGGCCGCGCCCGGATGGTCGTCGATCTGGACCGTGAGGTGCTGCTCGGCGCGACCTTCGTCGGCCCCGGCGTCGGCGAACTGCTGCACTCCGCGACGGTCGCGGTGGCCGGCGAGGTCCCCATCGAGCGGCTGTGGCACGCGGTGCCCGCCTTTCCGACGATCAGCGAGGTCTGGCTGCGGCTGCTGGAGGCCTACCGCGGCTGACCGCCCGGTTTTCGGCCCGGTCGTCAGGTCCGTGCGCCGGGACCGCTCGCGCTCAGGCGCCGTCCGCACCCAGCGCCGCGGCGAGCCGCAGCTGTCCGGCGGCCTCGGCCGCGCGGCCCTGGCGCTCCAGGGTGCGGCCGAGCATCAGATGGGCGTACGACTCCACCGGGTCGCGGTCCAGCACGGCCCGCAACTCGGTCTCCGCGCGGTGCAGTTGGGCGGAGTGGTAGTAGGCGCGGGCGAGCAGCAGCCGGGGCGCGACCGGCTGCGGGTCGTCGTCGACCAGGCCGCGCAGGATCCGCGCCGCGGCGTTGAAGTCCTTCGCCTCGAAGAAGAGCTGGGCCCGCGCCCAGCGGTCGGCGGCGGCGCCGTGCTCGTAGTAGCCGGCGTCATGCGCCGCGGAGCCGGAGTCGTACGCCGTGACAGCGGTGTCGTACTCCGGAAGCTCGGTCTCGTGTCCCGTACGTGCGAGGCGGTTCTCGGTCATGCCGGCTCCAACACCACGGCTTGGTTGAACATTCCACAAGTCTGGCCGGCGCGGCACGTGGCTGCGCCGGCCTCCCCGTCCAAGGCCTAAGGCCGCACCCCCGGTGGGCTTCCCGGGCACCCCTTACGCCCCGGGCTCCGGCGACTCGTCCGAAGGACGGCTGTCACCGGGCCACAGGTCCTCCCGCGACGCCATCGCGAACAGTTCGCCCAGCCCTTTGTCGAGGCCCAGATGCCGCTGCTCGGACCCCGGCGGGACCAGCCGCAAGGTGCGCTCCAGCCACGCCGACACCGCCGCGGCCGGCGCCTGCAGCAGCGCCTCGCCGTCCGGCGAGTTCAGCGCCATGCAGACCAGGCTGCGGCCGTCCACCTTCGTCGGCCACACCCGCACATCACCGTTGCCGCACGGCCGGAACACGCCCTCGACGAGCAGCTCGCGGGCGAAGGTCCAGTTGACCGGGGAGTCCGAACCGATATGAAAGGTGACATGGACGGCGTACGGGTCATCCGACCGGTACGTCAGCCGGGCCGGCACCGGAATGCTTCTCTCCGGCGACAGGACCAGGCCCAGTTCCAGCTCTCGTTCCACCACGGTGTGCATGACGTCCGCCTCTCTTCGTTCCCTGCGGACACCCGGAAACGGGCCCGCACAGAGTAGAGAGGCGCCCGGTGCCGGACTCTTACGCGACTTCGTACAACTTTTTTCCCGGGCCTCTTCCAGGTGGTCGTGGGCGGGCATGGACACCGATGCGACCCGGGGTCTGATAGATGTGGACGCTGCGTTGCGGCAGACTGCACCCCAACACCCACCAGGCCGAGAACAGATACGGGACTTCGGACATGAGCGCCCCTACCTCAGGATCCGCCGGCGGCAGCCCCACGCCAGGCTTCTACCCGGACCCGTCCATCCCCGGCTACATCCGGTACTGGAACGGTGCCGCATGGGTGCCGGGCACCAGTCGGCCGGCCCCGGCCGAGGGTGAGGCGATGCCCGCACCGCCGCCCGGCGCGGCCCCACCGTCCGCGCCCGCCGTCGAGGAGACCGGCCCGGTCTTCTTCGACGAGGAGGCGGCCGGCGACGCCGCGCTGCCGGCGGTACGCCGGAGCGGCGAGATCGAGACCCGGCCCGCCGCCAGTTGGGACGATCCGTCCCGGCTGCACGGCACCAGCCCGGAAGCAGCCTCCGCCTGGCAGGCCGACGCCTCCCGGCAGGCCGGCTTCGGCGGTGAGACGGACCGCCGGATCTCCTGGGGTTCGCCCGACCAGGCACCCTCGGGGACGCCGTCGGGCGCCGCCTCGTGGGGCTCGGTGCCGCCGCAGCGCGACGAGCAGGGCGACGGGTCCGCGTCCGGCGATCTGCCCGGCACGCCCTCGTCCGCCTCGCCCGCCCCGGGCAAGCCCGGGGTCCCGGCCGACGGGACGGTCGCCATCCGCGCGGTCAACCCGGCCGCGCGCCGTGGCGGAAACTCCGGCGACCAGGGCACCACCGCGATCCGTGCGGTACGGCCGGACGCCAACAAGCCCGCCAAGCCCGCCAAGGCCAACGAGACGATGGCGATCCGCGTCGCGGGCGGCGCCGGGACGCCGTCCGCCGGGTCCGGTACCGGCACCCCGCAGTCGCTCCCGTCCGTCGGAGCCCAGCAGGGCCGCCCGGCATCGCAGAACCAAGCGCCCCAGCAGCAGACGCCCCAGCATCAGGCACCGCAGCACCAGACGCCGCAGAATCCGGCGCCACAGAACTCCGCACCGCAGAACCCGGTGCAGCAGCAGCCCGGTCAGCAGCCGCCCGCACCCTCGTCCGGCTTCCCGGCGCAGGGTGGTGCCGCGCCCGGACCGCAGGGCGCGGGCGCCGAGGGCGTCATCCCCTGGAAGCCGCCGGCCGCCGCCGACCCCTTCTTCGCGGCCGCGCAGGCCGCACAGGGCCACCCGGCCGGGCTCGGCCGCAGGCTCGCGGCCCGGCTGATCGACACCCTGGTGCTGGGCGCGGCCACCGCCGCGGTGGCCGTCCCCATGTGGGGCACGGTCACGGACCACATCGACGCCAAGGTCGAGGCGGCCAAGCAGTCCGGCCGCCAGGTGACGGTCTATCTGATCGACGGCACCACCGCGCCGGTCTTTGCCACGATCCTGGCCGTCCTGCTGGTCGGCGGCGCGCTCTACGAGGCGCTGCCGACCTTCAAGTGGGGCCGCACCCTGGGCAAGAAGCTGTGCGGCGTGCGGGTGCTCGACATCGAGAGCCATGACACCCCGCTGCTCGCCGCCGCGCTCAAGCGCTGGTTCCTCTACAGCGTCCTCGGTATCCTCGCCGTCGGTGTGCTCAACGTCGTCTGGTGCCTCTTCGACCAGCCGTGGCGCCAGTGCTGGCACGACAAGCTGGCACGGACGTTCGTCGCCGCCGACAAGGCCTAGCCGCCCGGCCGCCCACCGGCGATTTCTCGTTCGGCCGATCCGCCGGGCGCCAGCGGTCCCCCGAACGGACTTCGCCGGATGCGCCCGGCCGTGACAAGGGGTCGACTCGGGCCATGAGCACCGACCAGCCCCGGCCCGGCCCCGGTGAGCCGCCGGAGAACGATCCGTTCCTGAAGAAGCCGCAGGAGCCCCCGGCGGGCGGCGCTCCTCGCAACAGCTCTCCTCGTAGCAACGGCTCCCCTCGTGACGACTCACCGCAGGGCGGCGGCACGGGCGGGGGTGAGGGCGGTACACCACCTCCGGGCGGCACACCACCGCCCCCTCCGGGCGGTACGAAAGGCCCGCCGCCTCCCGGGGGCACGCCGCCCTATGGAGGAGCCCCGCCGTATGCCGGTGATCCCTACGGGGGGCAGTACGGGCCGGCCGATCCGCTGGCCGGAATGCCGCCGCTGGCGAACCGGGGCCGCCGGCTGGTCGCGCGCATCATCGACGCGATTCTCATCGGTGTGCCGGTGTCCTTGATCATGACGTTGATCGTCGGCGGGGTGGATTACTTCAGCACCAGCAACGTGGAGGCCGGCAAGCAGTCGACGGTATCGGGTGTCACGATGCTGGCGTATCTCATCTACGAAGGGCTGATGCTGACCAGTCGCGGCCAGACCGTCGGCAAGATGGCGATGAAGATCCGGGTGGCGATGCTCTCGAACGGCTCGATCCCGACCGCCCAGGCGGGCTGGATCCGGGCCGCGGTCTATACGCTGCCGGAGATCGTGCCGTGCTGCGGCTTCATCTTCTGGCTGGTCAACGTCCTGTGGTGTACCTGGGACAAGCCGTATCAGCAGTGTCTGCACGACAAGGCGGCGAAGACCGTGGTGGTCTCCACGGAGCCTGCGTAGCGCGGGTGTCCCCGTGCGCGCGCCCGTCCGGGTGCGCGGTGGTGCGCGCGCTCGTCGGCGCGCGTGCCCGGCGGTGAGAGTTGCCCGTCAGTGAGAGTGCTCGCCGACCCGTGCCTCGACGGCGGCCGGTTCGGTGAGCCGGGCCCGCGGCATGCGGTCGGACGGCGTCGGTACGGGCCTCAACGGGGCGGGCACGGCGGGCGACTTGGCGCGTACGACATGCCGGCGGACCACTCGTGACACCCCCGGCATCGGTGCCGTCATGGCGACGAGCAGACCGAGCCCCAACCCGGCGATGGCGATGACCGCGACCCCGATCCCGGTCTGCGTCTGTGAGAGCAGCAGCATCGCGAGGGTGGAGAAGAAGACGGTGGCCGAACCGTAGGCGAGCTGGGTGGCAGTCGGACGAGGCATGGCGAAATCCGTCCTCGGAGGGTCGGCAGGGGGTGTCGGTCAAAGAGGCGCCATCAAACGAGCCTACGGTCCTTACTGCCCGAGCGGAACGCCAAGTAAGCGTGACCTAACCCACGGGGCGGTGCACAGGGGGCGCACGAACAGCCGCTCGCTCGAACGCGCGTTGCTGTCATGGCTGTTGAGGGCGGGGGCGCATGCCCCGCAGGCATATACACCCGGGTCCTGCCCGCCCGGGGGAGTACCGGTACGGCATGGCCGTCCGGTGTCCGATAGCTGAAACCAGCGGATCGAGAAACGTACTTCGCTGACGTGCGCAAGTCAAGATCTGTCTTTTCCCCTGTATTTCCGGTCGAATGCCCTTCGACCAGTGGGACCGCTCAAAGGGGAGGACAGCGCCAAGTGAGAGACAACAGAAGGGTGTTCAGATCGGCCGCCCTGGCCACGGCAATCGCCGCGATCGGGGCGGCCGCTTTGTCTTCGGGGGTGGCCACGGCCGACGCGCAGGGGCCGTCGCCCGTCGCCAAGCGCCAAGACCCGGCCCCCGAGCGGTCCGTGGACCACGACCTGGCGGGCCCGTTCAGCGAACGGCAGGCGGCCGAGCGCAAGGAAGCCCTCCAGCAGGTCATGTCCGGCGACGCCAAGGCCACCGAACGGGGTGGTTCGAAGGTCGTCAAGCTCGGCAGGAGCAAGTACGTCGAGCTGGCCCGGCAGAAGACCGACAAGATCTTCACCGTCCTCGTGGACTTCGGCGACAAGGTCGACGACACCACGATGTTCGACCCGGACGGCGACGGCCCCAAGCCGCCGGTGAAGAAGTACGGCGGCGAGGCCGGCCCGGCGCACAACCAGATAGCCGAGCCGGACCGTGCCAAGGACAACAGCACGGCCTGGCAGAAGGACTTCAACCAGAAGCACTTCCAGGACCTCTACTTCTCGCACGACAAGAAGAAGCAGTCGCTGGCCAAGTACTACGAGAAGCAGTCCTCGGGCCGCTACTCCGTCCAGGGCGAGGTCTCCGACTGGGTCAAGGTCGACTGGAACGAGGCCCGGTACGGTTCCAACTACTGTGGCCAGACCAACTGCGCCAGCGCCTGGGACCTGATCCGCGACGGCGTCAACCAGTGGGCCAAGGACCAGAAGGCGGCCGGCCGTACCGACGCGCAGATCAAGACCGATCTCGCCAAGTACGACCAGTGGGACCGCTACGACCACGACGGCGACGGCAACTTCAACGAGCCCGACGGCTACATCGACCACTTCCAGATCGTGCACGCCGGCGAGGACGAGTCCGCAGGCGGCGGTGTCCAGAAGACCAACGCCATCTGGGCGCACCGCTGGTACGCGTACGGCACCGACGCCGGCAAGACCGGACCGGGTGAGAACAAGGCCGGCGGTACCCAGATCGGTGACACCGGCATCTGGGTCGGCGACTACACCATGCAGCCGGAGAACGGCGGCCTCGGCGTCTTCGCCCACGAGTACGGTCACGACCTGGGCCTGCCGGACGAGTACGACACCACCGGCACCGGCGAATCCTCGGTGGACTTCTGGTCGCTGATGTCGGGCGGCTCCTGGCTCGGCAGGGGCAAGGACTCCATCGGCGACCTGCCCGGCGACATGAGCGCCTGGGACAAGCTGCAGCTGGGCTGGCTCAACTACGGCAAGGCCAAGGCCGCCAGCAAGTCGACCCACAAGCTGGGCGTCGCGGAGTACAACACCAAGGACAAGCAGGCGGTGGTCGTCGAACTGCCCGCCAAGGCGGTCAAGACGGACATCGTCCAGCCCGCGGAAGGCTCCAAGCAGTGGTGGAGCGACATGGGCAACGATCTGAAGAACACCCTGTCCCGGCCGGTGGACCTCACCGGTAAGGCCAAGGCGTCGCTGACGCTCAAGGGCTGGTGGGACATCGAGAAGGACTACGACTACCTCTACGCCGAGGTCTCCACCGACGGTGGCAGCAACTGGACGGCCCTGGACGGCACCGCGAACGGCAAGGCCATTTCGCGCGACGGCAGCGACAAGCCCGCACTGACCGGCACCGTCGCCGCCTACCAGGACCTCGCCTACCCGCTGGACGCCTACGCGGGCAAGAAGATCGACCTCCGCTTCCGGTACCAGACCGACGGCGGCGCGGCCCAGAAGGGCTTCGCGGCCGACACCGTCAGCGTGGTCGCCGACGGCAAGCCGCTGTTCAGCGACAGCGCCGAGGGCGACGACAACGGCTGGACCAGCAAGGGCTTCTCGCGCATCGGCGCGTCCTTCACCAAGGACTACCCGCAGTACTACATCGCCGAGAACCGCCAGTACGTGTCGTACGACAAGACCCTCAAGGTCGGCCCGTACAACTTCGGCTGGACCACCGACAAGCCGAGCTGGGTGGAGCACTTCCCGTACCAGAACGGTGTGCTGATCTGGCTGTGGGACACCTCGCAGGCGGACAACAACGTCGGCCAGCACCCCGGCTCCGGGCAGATCCTCCCGGTCGACGCGCACCCGAAGGCCGAGCGCTGGGCCGACGGCAAGCTGATGCGCAACCGCTTCCAGTCCTACGACTCGACCTTCACCCGCTTCGCGACCGACGCCCTCACCCTCCACAAGGACGGCAAGCCGGTCACGATCACGTCGAAGAAGGGCGTGACGCTCTTCGACGACCGGAACGGCGTCTACTACGACAAGGCGAACCCCACCGGTGGTGTGATCGTTCCTGACACCAACACCCGGATCAAGATCACCAAGGAGGCCAGGGACGGCTCCTCGGTGACGGTTCTGGTCGGCCCCGCCGGTAAGTAAAAGGTAAAATCGCAGGTCAAAAGGTAATCGGCCGTCGCCCACTAGCGGGCGGCGGCCGATTCGCGTTTAGATGCGTCCTACAGTTCCTTGTTGACGCCGAGTCTCACGGGGGAGATATGTCGATGTCCGGTGGTGGCTTCATCAGGCTTCCTGACGGAAGTGTGGTGGTCGCCCTCTCGCTGCCCAGACCGAGCCATGCCCCGTTGTCCGGCCCGTACGACTGCGGCTGCCGGGTCCGGGTCCTGGTCCATGCCGTGAACCGCCAGCGCGCCCTGACCAGGCTGCGCAACCTCGGGCTGCGGCGGGTCTATCTGCGCGGCAACACCGTGCCGCCCACACCCGACGAGATCACGGCCGTACTGCATCACCCGGACGGCCTGGTCTGGCGCGAGACCCCGGACGACGACACGGAGTCCTGGCATCCGATACGGGCCCTGCTGCGGCCGCAAGCCGTCGTTCCGGCACCTCCGGCCCGGCTGGGGGTCGCCCCGGCGGCGCTGGGGGAGTTCGAGGACACGCTGGCCGAAGGCCACGGGCGCGCCGCGCCGGCCGCGTAACGCGGCTCACCCGCCGATGAGCACCGGCTTACCGGTCAGCTCGGCGCCCGCCGCCCGCAGCTCGTCGAGCGCCCGCTCGGTGGTGTGGGCGGCGACCCCGGCCGTCAGATCCAGCAGGACATGGGTGTGCAGCCCGGCGCCGATCGCGTCCAGGGCGGTGGCGCGCACGCAGTGGTCGGTGGCGATACCGACCACATCGACCTCGGTGACGCCGTGCTGGTGCAGCCAGTCCGCGAGCGGTGTGCCGTTCTCGTCCGTGCCCTCGAATCCGCTGTACGCGGCGGTGTGGGCGCCCTTGTCGAAGACCGTGTCGATCGCGCCGGACGCGATGGCCGGGGCGAAATTGGGGTGGAAGCCGCTGCCTTCCGTGCCGGCCACGCAGTGCACCGGCCAGGAGTGCTCGTAGTCCGGGTGGTCGGAGAAGTGATCGCCCGGGTCGATGTGGTGGTCCCGGGTGGCCACGACATACCGGTAGCAGCCGCCGGCCGCCTGCCCGATCAGATCGGTGATGGCCGCCGCGACATCCGCACCTCCCGCCACCGCGAGGCTGCCGCCCTCGCAGAAGTCGTTCTGCACATCAACGACGATCAATGCCCGGTGCATGGTGCGTGCCTTCCGGCTGGGAACTGGAGGAGGAGGGGCGCGAAGTGGTGGTGTGACCGAGGGTAGCCACTGGAGGGGGATTGCGGGAGTGGGGCGGAGGCGTACGCGCCGGCCGCAGGCGACGGCCCGTACGCCCCGCCCTCCCCTGAATCCGTACCGGGCTCAGACGTACTCGGTCGGCAGCACGGCCTCACCGCGCGAGAGCTGCGTCGCCGACAGCGGCAGCTGGGCACGGGCGGTGATATGCCGGTCGCGGGCGGCGTCCAGCGGCTCGCGGGCCACCACGTCGCCGCCGCTCACCAGCGGCACCTGTAGCCGGCGGTCGGCCAGCTCCGCGGGGACCGGACCGGTGCCGACGACCTCGGCCTCGGCGATGCCGTCCTCGTCGAGCCGGCGGGCGGCCCACTTGCGGCCGCCGATCGAGGTCTTGGCGCCCATCGACTTCTTCGCGACCGGCCGCAGCGGGGCGCCGGGCTCGTCGCTCTCGGCCCGGGCGACCAGCTTGTAGACCATCGAGCAGGTCGGGTGGCCGCTGCCGGTCACCAGCTGGGTGCCGACGCCGTACGCGTCCACCGGCGCGGCGGCCAGCGAGGCGATGGCGTACTCGTCCAGATCGCTGGTCACCACGATCTTGGTCTTCTTGGCGCCCAGCTCGTCCAGCTGCTGGCGCACCCGGTGGGCGATCAGCAGCAGGTCGCCGGAGTCGATCCGGACGGCGCCGAGGCCGGGCCCGGCCACCTCCACGGCGGTACGCACCGCCTCGGTGACGTCGAAGGTGTCCACGAGCAGCGTCGTGCCGCTGCCGAGGGTGTCGACCTGCGCGGTGAAGGCGTCCCGCTCGGTGTCGTGCAGCAGGGTGAAGGCGTGCGCGCTGGTGCCGACGGTGGGGATGTTGTAGCGGAAGCCGGCCGCCAGGTCCGAGGTGGTGTGGAAGCCGCCGACGTACGCGGCTCGGGCCGCGGCCACCGCCGACAGCTCGTGGGTGCGGCGGGCGCCCATCTCCATCAGCGGGCGGTCGCCGGCCGCCACCGACATCCGGGAGGCGGCCGCGGCCACCGCGGAGTCGTGGTTGAGGATCGAGAGGATCACCGTCTCCAGGAGCACCGCCTCGGCGAAGGTGCCCTCGACGCGCATGATCGGGGAGCCGGGGAAGTAGACCTCGCCCTCCGGGTAGCCCCAGATGTCGCCGCGGAAGCGGAAGTCGGCCAGCCACTTCAGCGTGGGCTCGTCGAGGATGCCGCGCTCGCGCAGGAAGCCGAGGATCGTCGCGTCGAAACGGAAGTTCTCCACCGCGTCCAGCACCCGGCCGGTGCCGGCCACCACGCCGTAGCGGCGGCCCTCGGGCAGCCGGCGGGTGAAGACCTCGAAGACCGAGCGCCGGTCCGCGGTGCCGGACCGCAACGCGGCCTGCAGCATGGTGAGTTCGTACTGGTCGGTGAAGAGCGCAGTCGACGGCACGGCCACCGGCAGCCCCAGGTCTGCTGTGTTCATGAGGGAGATGCTACCCCCATTACTCGTCACTTTGACGATAGTGGGGTGAGTGCTGCCGGAGGCGCTCCGGAGCGGGGGCGCGCGGCTCGCCGACGCGACCGTACGAGGGGCATTTGTGCACCGCCCGCCCCCGGGTGGCAGCATGGGGCCTGTGAGCGCCCACCCGTCACCCACGATCACGCCTCGGCCGCATCACTGCACGCTCAGTGTCCCGGTCGAGATCGAGCGTCCAGAGTCGAGCGAGGCTCCCTTCGAGGTACCCGAACCCGACGTCCCGTGGGTCACGATCGTCCACAACGACCCCGTCAACCTCATGAGCTACGTCTCCTATGTCTTCCAGACGTACTTCGGTTACTCCAAGGACAAGGCGCACCAGCTGATGCTCGACGTCCATCACAAGGGCCGCGCGGTCGTCTCCAGCGGCAGTCGCGAGGAGATGGAACGCGACGTACAGGCCATGCACGGCTACGGCCTGTGGGCGACCCTTCAGCAGGACCGCCGATGACCGGTCACTTCGAGCCGCTGCCCGACGGCGGCGCCGCCGTACCGCTCGACGAGATCGAGATCTCCATCCTGCGCAGCCTCGCCGTCCAGCTGATCGAGCTGCTCGGCCCGGGCGAGGAGGCGGGCGGCAGTGAGAGCGACGACCTGCTCGCCTCGATCTTCAACGACGGCCCCAGTGAGCCGCCCGCCGACCCGGTCCTGGCCCGGCTCTTCCCCGACGCCTACGGAGGCCCCGACCTCGTCCCCGACGACGACGTACGCGCCGCCTCCGCCGAGTTCCGCCGCTACACCGAGAACGATCTGCGCTCCCGTAAGCGCGAGGACGCCCTCGCGCTGATCCGCGCGCTGGACACGCTCTCGCCCGAAGGCGGCAGCGCCCAGCTGCGGCTGAAGCCCGACGAGTGCCGGCGGTGGCTGGGGGCCCTCAACGACCTCAGGCTGGCCATCGGGACCCGCCTGGAGGTCACCGACGAGGAGGACGGCGGCGAGCTGCTGCGCCTCCCGGACAGCGATCCGCGCAAGCCGATGGTGATGGCCTACCTCTGGCTCGGCGGGCTGCAGGAGACCCTCGTCGAGTCACTGATGGGCTGATATCGGGACGTACCGTCCGTGAGTGTTTGCGTGGTGTTCGCTCAGCGGATGCTCAAATCCGCATAACGATCGCGTCACCACGCCTGTGTGTTGTGCTGCCACTTTTGGCCTTTGTCCCATTTTCCCCGTGGTTTCCCTCACGGCCGTACTGGTCGATCTTTAAACGGCCGTGATAAATGTTCACGATCTGCCGTGAGTGACACCACCCCTGTCGCTGCGGGAGCGCTTAGCCGGCCGACCGTCGGCGTGCAGGAACTCCATCCGGGGGGTCGGGACCCGACCCGGACAGACCGGGTCGGTATGGAGAAAGGCACACCACACATGACCTCTGTGCAGGTCGACAAGCAACACGACGGCAACGAGGCCGCTGGGACCGCTCCTGAAGAGGGCTACCAGCGGGGTCTGGGAAACCGCCAGATCCAGATGATCGCCATTGGTGGCGCCATCGGTACCGGCCTGTTCCTCGGAGCGGGCAAGGCGATCTCCATGGCGGGGCCGAGCATCATCCTGGCCTACGCCATCGTCGGTCTGGTCATCTTCTTCATCATGCGGGCCCTGGGCGAACTGCTCATGTACCGGCCCGTATCCGGCTCCTTCTCCGAGTACGGCCGTGAATTCCTCGGCCCGTTCATCGGCTTCGTGACCGGCTGGACGTACTGGCTCTTCTGGGTCGTCACCGGCATCACGGAAGTGACTGCGGCTGCCACCTATGTGCAGTACTGGAACAAGGGCATACCGCAATGGGCCTCGGCACTCGTCTTCACGTGTGCGCTCTTCGGTATCAACCTGATCTCCGTGAAGATCTTCGGTGAGCTGGAATTCTGGTTCTCGATGGTCAAGGTCACCGCGATCCTCGGCATGATCCTGATCGGCCTCGGCGTGATCACCCTCGGCTTCTCCAACGCCGGTGACACCGCCTCCTTCACCAACCTGTGGTCCCACGGCGGGTTCTTCCCCAAGGGCATCGGCGGCACGCTGATGACGCTGCAGATTGTGATGTTCGCCTTCCTCGCCGTCGAACTCGTCGGCGTCACCGCGGGCGAGGCGACCAACCCGAAGAAGGTCCTGCCCAAGGCGATCAACACCGTGCCGTGGCGGATCGGTCTCTTCTACATCGGCGCGCTGATCATCATCCTGTCCGTCGTCAGCTGGACGGTCTTCGAGCCGGGCGTCAGCCCGTTCGTCCGCGCCTTCCAGGAGATCGGCCTGCCCGCCGGCGCCGGCATCGTCAACTTCGTGGTGCTGACCGCGGCGCTCTCCTCGGCCAACTCCGGCATGTACTCCACCGGCCGGATGCTGCGCGACCTCGCGCTCAACGGCCAGGGCCCGAAGCTCTTCACCAAGCTCAGCAAGAACGGCCTGCCCACCTGGGGCACCGGAGTGTCGGTCGGCATGATGCTGTTCGGCGTCTGGATCAACTACCAGTGGCCGGGCGACGCCTTCAACTACGTCGTCTCCTTCGCCACCATCTCCGGTATGTGGGCCTGGATCGTCATCCTCGCCTCCCAGCTGCGCTACCGCGCCAAGGCGAACCGAGGCGAGCTGCCGCAGTCCGAGTTCAAGGCTCCCGGCAGCCCCTACACCTCGGTCTTCGCACTGGCCTTCATCGCCATGGTGATCGTGATGATGGGCGTCGACCCGGACGCCCGGATCTCCCTCTACGCCGCCCCCGTGTGGGCGCTCATCCTGGGCGTGGGCTACCTCTGCATCAAGCGGCGCGAAGCGGCGAACGGCCTGGCGGCCGATGCTGCCCCGCAGGAGGTCCCCGCCAAGGACGCGAAGAACTGAGGCCGCGGTCGGGGTGGGACCACCACCCCGGCCGGACGGGCTGATTCCGTTCAGCTGTCCAGCATGCGGGCCCGTGCGTACCATCCCTCGGTACGCGCGGGCCCGCATGCTTATTCTTGGCGCCATGCTGACCCTTACCAAGGCCCTGTACGACCAGATCGTCGAGCACTCCCGCCAGGACCACCCCGACGAGGCGTGCGGTGTGGTCGCGGGCCCGGCCGGCAGCGGCCGCCCCGAGCGGTTCATCCCGATGCTGAACGCCGCCCGCTCGCCCACGTTCTACGAATTCGACTCCTCGGACCTGCTCAAGCTCTACCGCGAGATGGACGACCGGGACGAGGAGCCGGTGATCATCTACCACTCGCACACCGCCACCGAGGCCTACCCCTCGCGTACCGACATCTTGTATGCGAACGAGCCCGATGCCCACTATGTCCTGGTCTCCACCGCCGACACCGACGACGCCGGACCCTTCCAGTTCCGCTCGTTCCGTATCGTCGATGGCGAGGTCACGGAGGAAGACGTCGAGGTCGTGGCGGCGTACTCCTGATCGCGTCCCACCTGGTGTACACCGATCGTCCGCATCATGGGACGAGGTTCCAATACCCGGACCGGGAATCGATACGATGACCGCATGGTTGACCACGACGTGAGCGAGAAGAGGCCGGGCATGCTGCTGCTCGCTCCGCTCGCCACGCGTCGCTCCGCATCTGCCCTGCTGGGCGCGTTCGGCTGCGGAGCCGCACGGCTGCACGTGGATCTGTGCCGCCTTTCCAGCGCCATCTGTCCGCGCTGCGCCGCCGCCTGACCCGGGCCCGCACCGGGCGCGCGGCGCGCGCCGGTCCGCACCCCGCACCGCGTCACCCGACGCCCCCCGGCACGCCGTACCGCCGTGCACCCGGGACGCACCAGCCCCGCCACCGCACTCACTCCGACAGGAGCACTCCCCATGGCCATCGAGGTCCGAATCCCGACCATCCTGCGCACCTACACCGACGGCCAGAAGGCCGTCGAGGGCAGCGGAGAGACCCTCGCCGACCTCTTCACCGACCTGGACAGCCGGCACGTCGGCATCCGTGAGCGCCTTGTCGACGGCGAGCAGCTGCGCCGCTTCGTGAACGTCTACCTCAACGACGAGGACGTGCGCTTCCTCGAAGGCATCTCCACCAAGCTGGCCGACGGCGACAGCGTGACGATCCTCCCGGCCGTCGCCGGCGGAATGGTCTGACAGTGCGGTACGACTCCCCGCTGGCGGCGGTCGGGAACACCCCCCTCGTCCGCCTCCCGCGCCTCTCGCCCTCCGAGGACGTCCGCATCTGGGCGAAGCTGGAGGACCGGAATCCCACGGGCTCGGTCAAGGACCGGCCCGCGCTCCACATGATCGAACAGGCCGAGAAGCACGGCCGGCTCACCCCCGGCTGCACGATCCTTGAGCCGACCAGCGGCAACACCGGCATCTCGCTCGCCATGGCGGCCAAGCTCAAGGGCTACCGCATGGTGTGCGTCATGCCGGAGAACACCTCGTCCGAGCGGCGGGAGCTGCTCGCCATGTGGGGTGCCGAGATCATCTCCTCGCCCGCGGCCGGCGGCTCCAACACCGCCGTCCGGGTCGCCAAGGAGCTCGCCGCCGAGCACCCCGACTGGGTGATGCTCTACCAGTACGGGAACCCCGACAACGCGGGTGCGCACTACGCCACCACCGGCCCCGAGATCCTCGCCGACCTCCCCTCCATCACCCACTTCGTGGCCGGCCTGGGCACCACGGGCACGCTGATGGGCGTCGGCCGCTTTCTGCGCGAGCGGGTCCCCGGCGTCCAGATCGTCGCCGCCGAGCCGCGCTACGACGATGTCGTCTACGGTCTGCGCAACCTCGACGAGGGCTTCATCCCCGAGCTCTACGACGAGTCCGTGCTCACCACCCGCTTCTCGGTCGGCTCCGAGGACGCGGTCCGCCGCACCCGCGAACTCCTCGCCGAGGAAGGCATCTTCGCGGGCATCTCCACGGGCGCGGCGCTGCATGCCGCGATCGGCGTCGGCAAGAAGGCGCTGCGCGCCGGACAGAGCGCCGACATCGCCTTCGTCGTCGCCGACGGTGGCTGGAAGTACCTCTCCACCGGCGTCTACACCGCCGAGACGACGGAAGCGGCGATCGCCACGCTGCACGGCCAGCTCTGGGCATAACCGCCTGCCGGCGGGCTGCGCCGCATATGCCCGGGGGTGTCCCAGTAACGCTGGGGCGCCCCCGCAGAACTTCAGGCCGCATGGCGATTCAGCCACCGCGTCCAGGGCCCGGCGGAATGAATGCGGCGGTGGCCACTACGTACGGGCGTACGGGGCGTCAGCCCGGACTGGTGATTCCGCCCACAGCTCGCCCCGCTGGAGGCGCCACAGGACCTTTTGCGCCTTACGCTCGTGGGCACCGCACAGACCGCCCAGGACCCGGCAGAACCCGGCACGGCCCCGCCGGGAAGACCCGCCGGCCGCCGGCCGCCGCCCCCGCCCACGGAGGTTCACGCCCGTATGAAGCTCACTGTCGTCGGATGCTCGGGGTCGTTCCCTTCCATGGAATCGGCCTGCTCGAGCTACCTCCTGGAGGCCGACGGCTTCAGGCTGCTCCTCGACATGGGCAACGGCGCCCTGGGCGAGCTGCAGCGCCACTCCGGCCTCTATGACCTGGATGCCGTACTCCTGTCGCATCTGCATGCAGATCACTGCATCGATCTGTGCGGCTACTTCGTCGTGCGGTACTACCGCCCGGACGGCGGCCGTTGCGCGCCGATGCCGGTCTACGGGCCGGCCGGCACCGAGCAGCGGCTGACCGTGGCACACGCCGATCTGCCCCACGAGGGCGCGATGAGCGAGGTCTTCGAGTTCCGCACCCTGACGCCGGGCACGTTCACCATCGGGCCGTTCACGATCCGTACGGAGCGGGTCAGCCACCCGGTGGAGGCGTTCGGCTTCCGTATCGAGCACGACGGCAGGTCCCTGACGTACTCCGGGGACACCGGCGTCTGCGACGCGCTGGACTCCCTCGCCGCGGGCACCGACTTCTTCCTGTGCGAGGCGTCCTTCACCTACGGCAAGGAAGACATCCCGGATCTGCACCTCAACGGCCGGGAGGCCGGCGAGCACGCCCGGCGGGCCGGTGCGGGCCGGCTGGTGCTGACCCATATCCCGCCGTGGACCGACCCGGACATCAACATCCGCGATGCGCAGAAGGTCTACGACGGACAGGTCGAGGTCGCCAAGGCGGGCGCGGTGTACGAGATCTGAGGCGGCCGCCCCCCTGATCTGAGCCGGCCGTCCCCTCATACGACGAAGGGCCCCGGAACCGTGGGTACGGTTCCGGGGCCCTTCGTGTGCCAGGGGCCTGTGCGGCCTTGCGGCCTACGCCTTCGTCAGGTCCTCGACCTCTTCCTCGGGCTCCCGGCCCGGGGTGGTGAGGTTGAACTTGGTGATCGCGAAGCGGAAGAGCAGGTAGTAGACCGCCGCGAAGACCAGGCCGATCGGAATGATCATCCAGGGCTTGGTGGCCAGGTTCCAGTTCAGCGCGTAGTCGATGAAGCCCGCGGAGAAGGTGAAGCCGTCGTGCACGCCGAGCGCCCAGGTGACGGCCATCGAGACGGCGGTCAGCAGCGCGTGGATCGCGTACAGCACCGGCGCGATGAACATGAACGAGAACTCGATCGGCTCGGTGATACCGCAGACGAAGGAGGTCAGCGCCAGCGAGATCATCATGCCCAGGACGGCCTTGCGGCGCTCGGGGCGGGCGGTGTGCGCGATGGCCAGCGCGGCGGCCGGCAGGCCGAACATCATGATCGGGAAGAAGCCGGACATGAACTGTCCGGCGGACGGGTCGCCGGCGAAGAAGCGGCCGATGTCGCCGTGCGCGACCTTGCCCGCGGCATCGGTGAAGTCACCGAGCTGGAACCACGAGACGGTGTTGACGAACTGGTGCATACCGATCGGCAGCAGTGCGCGGTTGATGAGGCCGAAGAGGCCGGCGCCGCCGGCACCCAGGCCGGTCATCCACTCGCCGAAGCTGGAGATGCCGCTGCCGATGGGCTCCCAGACCAGCAGGAAGAGCACGCCGACGGCGGTGCCCACGAACGCCATGATGATCGGGACGAGCCGGCGGCCGTTGAAGAAGCCCAGCCAGTCCACCAGCTTCTTGCGGTGGTAGCGCTGCCACAGGATCGCGGACAGCAGACCCATCACGATGCCGCCGAGGACACCGGGATTGTTGACGACCGGTTCGACCCACTTGCCGGCCTCGATGTGGCCTTCGGTGACCGGGAACGCCTTGAGAACATTGCTGTAGACCAGGAAGCCGACCAGGGCGGCGAGCGCCGTCGAGCCGTCGGACTTCTTCGCGAAGCCGATGGCGACGCCTATGCAGAACAGCAGCGGCAGATTGTCGAAGACGGCGCCACCGGCCGCGGCGAAGACCTTGCTGACGTCGATCCAGCCCAGGCCCTTCTCACCGAAGACGTCCGGCTGGCCGAGGCGGTTGAGGATGCCCGCGGCGGGCAGTACGGCGATCGGCAGCTGGAGGCTGCGGCCGATCTTCTGCAGGCCCTGGAACAGGCCGGAGCCCCGCTTCTTCGCGGGGGCCGCCTTCGTAGCGGTGGCCGAACTCATCGGATTCCTCCTGGTGAGGCGGGCACTCGGGGAAGGGGGGACGGCCCGCTGTCTGGTCTACACCTTGGTCTACACCACTGGTGGTTTAGACCATTCTTAGCATGTAGCCCGGGCATAAAGGAATCCATTCTTCCAAGTGGTGTGGACCACATGACGACCGGCCCCCGAGTCCCAGGACTCGGGGGCCGGCGGATGCGGCACGGAAGGCCAGGTGGGGGCTGTAAAAGCCGCTACCGGCGCGGGTTTCCCGCGGGTGGTCCGCTCACCTACTTGATGTTCTCCCGCTCCATCGCATCGCCCACCTCGTCCGGCTCGCGGCCCGGGGTCGGCAGATTGAACTTCGTGATCACGAAACGGAAGAGGGCGTAGTACACCGCCGCGAAACACAGCCCGATGGGAATGATCAACCAGGGCTTGGTCGCCAGCCCCCAGTTGATGACGTAGTCGATCAGGCCCGCCGAGAAAGTGAAGCTGTCGTGCACCCCCAGCGCCCAGCTCACCGCCATCGACACACCCGTCAGCAGGGCATGCATCGCGTACAGCACCGGCGCGACGAACATGAACGAATACTCGATCGGCTCGGTCACACCCGTCACGAACGATGTCAGACCGACCGACAGCATCATGCCCGCGATCTCCTTACGGCGATGCGGCTTGGCGCAGTGCGCAATCGCCAGCGCCGCGGCCGGCAGCGCAAACATCATGATCGGGAAGAACCCGGTGGTGAACTGCCCCGCATCAGGATCGCCCGCAAAGAACCGGTTGATATCACCGTGGACGACCGTGCCGTCCGGCTGGGTGAAACTGCCGAACTGGAACCACACAAAGACGTTCAGGAACTGATGCAGGCCGATCACCAGCAGCGCACGGTTGGCGACGCCGAAAATGCCCGAACCCCACGCACCCAGCGCCGACAGCCACTCACTGAAACTCGTCAGCGCGGCGCCGATCGGGGGCCAGACGAACAGGCACACCACCGCGAATGCCACACCGACAAAGGCCATGATGATCGGCACGAGCCGACGGCCGTTGAAAAAGCCCAGCCAGTCCACCAACTTCACCCGGTGAAAGCGCTGCCAGAGCCAGGCGGACAGAAAACCCATGACGATGCCGCCGAACACACCCGGATTCTGGAAGGTGGCCAGGGTGACCGTGAGGGTCTTGTCCACGCACACCCCGCTCCAGTGGCCCGCCTGTGTGTACTTCTGGCCCGGGACGCAGCTCGACGGGAACGCGTGCAGCACCGAGTAATAGACGAGAAAGCCGACCACCGCGGCCAGCGCCGTCGAACCGTCCGCCTTCTTGGCCATACCGATCGCCACACCGATGCAGAACAGCAGCGGCAGACCGAGCCCCGAATCCAGCAGCGCACCACCCGCGGCCGCGAACACCTTCGCGACGGCGGTCCAGCCCAGCCCGTCCGCACCGAACACATCCTTCTGGCCAAGACGGATGAGAATGCCCGCAGCGGGCAGGACGGCAATCGGCAACTGCAGACTGCGCCCCATCTTCTGCAGGCTCTGGAAGAGACTCGATGCCCAGCTCTTCCCCGGTGCCGCCGACGCTGCGTTCGAGCTCATCCACGTCCTCCCGGCAGTCGGCCCGTCGACAACCGGCCCGGTGCTTGCCGCATACTGGTGGTGTAGACCACTTGTGGGTGCGCGCCGGCCGCCGTTGCGGTCGTCCGGTGCACATTCCGGTGATCGCCATCCTTCGTCAGACAGCGGACAAACGCCCAGATAGTTGGGCTGAACGTGCGTTACGGTGTGAAAACCGCACGGCATAACCGCCGGCGGCCGAGACAAGCAGGAGTGGACATGGCCAGCAAGGCTGAGAAGATCGTCGCCGGGCTCGGCGGACTCGACAACATCGAAGAGGTCGAGGGCTGCATCACCCGCCTTCGCACCGAGGTCGTCGACTCCTCCCTCGTCGACGATGCCGCCCTCAAGGCCGCCGGCGCCCACGGCGTCGTGAAGATGGGCACCGCGATCCAGGTGGTCATCGGCACCGACGCCGACCCCATCGCCGCCGAGATCGAAGACATGATGTGAGCTGACGAGCCGGCCTCAGGCCGCTCCCCGAAGGCCCCGCACCGGACCATCCACCGCCCGGAGTGGGGCCCTCGCCATTCCCGATAGGGTCTACGCCATGTCTCGCATCGACGGCCGCACCCCCGAACAGCTCCGACCGGTCACCATCGAACGCGGCTGGAGCAAGCACGCCGAAGGCTCCGTCCTCATCGCCTTCGGTGACACCAAAGTCTTCTGCACCGCATCCGTCACCGAAGGCGTTCCGCGCTGGCGCAAGGGCACCGGCGAAGGATGGGTCACCGCCGAATACTCGATGCTGCCCCGCTCCACCAACACCCGCGGCGACCGCGAATCCGTACGCGGCAAAATCGGCGGCCGCACCCACGAAATCAGCCGCCTCATCGGCCGCTCCCTGCGCGCCGTCATCGATTACAAGGCCCTCGGCGAAAACACCATCGTCCTGGACTGCGATGTCCTGCAAGCCGACGGCGGCACCCGCACCGCCGCCATCACCGGCGCCTACGTCGCCCTCGCCGACGCCATCACCTGGGCCAAGGACAAGAAGCTCATCCGCCACGGCCGCCAGCCCCTGACCGGAACCGTCTCCGCCGTCAGCGTCGGCATCGTCGACGGCGCCCCCCTCCTCGACCTCTGCTACGAGGAAGACGTCCGCGCCGAAACCGATATGAACGTCGTCTGCACCGGCGACGGCCGCTTCGTCGAGGTCCAGGGCACCGCCGAGGCCGAACCCTTCGCCCGCGAGGAGCTCAACTCCCTCCTCGACCTCGCCGTCGCCGGCTGCGCCGAACTCGACGGCGCCCAGCGAGCGGCACTGGCACTGACCCTCTGACAGCACGACAGCACGACAGCACGACAGCGCGACAGCGCGACAGCACGACAGCACGAGACCAAGACGGCACGAGAGCACGACAGCGGGGCCAGGGCGCGAGCGCGGACACGAGGCACACCAGCCACCCACCCGCGCCCGCCCCCTGTCACCCTCATCGCCCCTCTCCGCCCTCTCCTCCCCCTCGCCCCTGTCCGAACCTCGCCCCCGGCCACACCCACCGGGCAACCAAACAACCCCACTCCGCGTTTCTTCCTTTGCCCGAGCATGACCCAACGGAAGGAACCGCTCCATGGCCCCCCGTACGCGCCGGCACCGCCGCCCCGCCACCACCGCACTCGCCGCGTTAGCCGCCGCCACCCTCGCGATACCGCTGCTCTCCGCCTGCGGAGCGGTCCAGAAGGCCATGGATTGCGCCAAAACCGCCACCGCCGTCGTCAACGCCGTCGACAAACTCCAGCAGGCCGCGGACAACGCCCTCCTCGACCCCGACAAAGCCGAAGAGGCCCTCGACAAGATCGACAAGAGCCTGAAGAAGGTCAGCACCGAGTCGAGCGACCCGGAGCTGTCGAAGGCCATCGACAAGGTCAACAACGGCATCAAGGACGCCCGCAAGGACATCAAGAACAAAAAGGCCCCCGACATCAAGCCGATCATCGACGGGACCGGCGAGATGACCAAGATCTGCACACCGGGATAATCACTCCCCATGCAGCCACGAACCGGCGGGCGCCCCGCAACTCCCCGCCTCATCCTCGCCACCCGCAACGCCGGCAAGGTCAGCGAACTCCGCGCCATCCTGGAAGCGGCCGACCTCGACGTCGAACTCGTCGGTGCCGACGCCTACCCCGACATCCCTGACGTCAAGGAAACCGGCGTCACCTTCGCCGAGAACGCCCTCCTCAAGGCCCACGCCCTCGCCCGGGCCACCGGCCACCCCGCCGTCGCCGACGACTCCGGCCTCTGTGTCGACGTCCTCGGCGGCGCCCCCGGCATCTTCTCCGCCCGCTGGGCCGGCACCCACGGCGACGACCGGGCCAACCTGTCCCTGCTCCTCGCCCAGCTCGCCGACATCTCCGACGAACACCGCGCCGCCCACTTCGCCTGCGCCGCGGCCCTCGCCCTCCCCGACGGCACCCATCGCGTCGTCGAGGGCAAACTCGAAGGCACCCTCCGCCACGCCCCCTCCGGCACCGGCGGCTTCGGCTACGACCCCATCCTCCAGCCCCTAGGCGACACCCGCACCTGCGCCGAACTGACCCCCGACGAAAAAAACGCCATCAGCCACCGAGGCCAGGCCTTCCGCGCGCTGGCACCGGTGGTACGGGAGTTGTTGGGCTGATCCCGCACAGCAAAACGGCCTCCCTGTCCAAAGACAGGGAGGCCGTACGCGTAGGTGGGCCCGGTGGGACTCGAACCCACGACACACCGGACCTAAACCGGCGCCCTCTGGCCAGCTGGGGTACGGGCCCGCCGCGCTTACTTTACTGTGCTCGGCCGCGCCGCTGCGAAGGGATGGGTATGTGCGGTGAACGGCGGGAGAAAGTCCTGGTCTGGCTGTGGCAGGAGGGGCACAGGTAACGCAGGTTGGTCACGCGATTGTCCAGCCGGTCACCGTTGATGTGGTCAATCTCCAGGACGAGCCGCCGGCCCTGCCAGGTGTCCCCGAGCCGGCACTCGGCGCACTCGTGGACCACCCCCTTCTCATCGAGGGCACGGCGCAGAAGTACGGTCTTCTCCCGCCGGGCACCTGGTTCGAGACACCGCAGGATGTCGTCCGCCGACCTGCGGGCCGGGGAAGGCAGGCCACGTCGGTGTGCCTGGCCGGTGAAATGCGCGGTCGACAGGCCGTACGTCTCGATGCTGTTCTTCACGGCTCTTCGGGACACGCCACTGCGGGTCCGGGTGAGGCGTCTGAGAGCCTCGGCGAAGCTCCGCGAGGCGGCCACGGCCTTCGCCACTTCGCCGCGTGGGAGGAGAGAGCTCTCTCCGCGGCTGGTGAAGTGCGGGGTTTCGATGCCGAACTGGTCCAGCTTCTTGCGGAGGTAGCTGTACGCGCTTCCGTACGGCGGAACTTCCAGGTACTCCAGCATTTCCCGGATGCTGTGGGAATGAGAGGCGGCCTCTCTCAGCAACGCTTCTGTGTACGAACGGCGTTGACGACGGGGGAGCGGCTCGTCGACAAAGTGCATGGTGTTGATGCCGTAGTGCTCAAGCCGGGCACGTAGGTATCTGCGGGGACCGCTGCCCAACGGTGTGTCGAGTCGGCGCAGCATGTCGACCAGACTGGTGGAGACGGCCGCTGTACGGGTCAGCAGGTCTCGGCTGTAAGTGACGCGCTGGGGCATCGTCGACACGTCACTTCCGACGCGGCTTGCGGCCACGGTAAGTATCCGTCACCGCATGGCAGTTGGGACACAACAACCGTAAGTTGCCCGGGCGGTTGTCCCACCAGTCACCGTTGCGATGGTCGACTTCCAGTCGTAGCGGTTTCCCGCGCCACACCGCGCCCGTGCGGCACATCGCGCACCGTTCCGGAACTCCCTGTCGCAGCAATTCCTTACGAAGACGCTCTCCCCCGATGCGGCCGTCGGCTGGTGACCCCAGAACCAGACGATGCCCCGCCGCGATGCTGGGGCGCCGCCTGGGTGCGGCGGTGAAGTGGGAGGTATCAATGCCCAGTTCGGCAATACGTCGGCCGATGTTCCCGCCGACCGGACTGATGCCGAGGCGGCGTACGACCTCGGCGATGCTGTGTGAGCAGGCCGCCAGTTCGCGGAGGGTGACTTCGGTGTGGCGTACGCCGCCCAAGGTGAAGTGCGAGGTGTCGATGGCTTCCGCGGTCATCCTGGCGCGCAGATAGCGACGGCTGCCCGGTGTCGGCGTCCCCCCGAACCACCGCACGGCGTCGTCGTACGACGACGATGCGCGCGCCGCTGCCGCCAGCGCCTCGCGGGTGTATTTGACCGGCATGCTTCCCCCGTCCCGCGCACCAGGCCCACCCCCGTGCGCTTCCTCGAACTGAACAACGATCGAACGCGGGGGCGGTTACGCAGGGCAAGGGAAAAGAGGCCCCGGAGGCGGCGGCCCGAGGCCTCAGTTGCGTCGATCCGCAGGTCAGAAGCGCGGTTCCGGGGTCTGGGTCGTGATGAGTTCGACGGCTTCCTGCTTGGTGGCTACGGAGGGTGGGGAGCCTTCGAGGGGTTGTTGGGCGGTTTCCTTCATGAAGGTGATGGCGATGGCGCCTACGAGGGCGGCGGCCATCGTGTAGTAGGCGGGGACCATGACGTTCTTGTCGACGGCGTCCATGAGGGCGGTGATCACCAGGGGAGTGGTGCCGCCGAAGAGGGAGACGGCCAGGTTGTAGCCGATGGAGAGCGAGCCGTAGCGGACGTTGGTGGGGAAGAGGGCGGGGAGGGCGGCGGACATGGTGCCCAGGTGGCAGACCAGGGAGAGGCCGAGGAGGGCCATACCGCCGCAGACGGCCGGGATGCCGCCCTGTTTGACCAGGAGGAAGGCCGGGATCGCGAGGATGAAGAAGCCGAGCATGCCGGCCATCAGGAGGGGCTTGCGGCCGTAGCGGTCGTTGAGTTTGCCGACGGTGGTGATGACGCACATCAGGGCGATCATGATGCCGAGGAGGATCAGTAGGCCGTGGGACTCCTCGTGGTGGAGGGTGTCCGTGAGGTACGTCGGCATGTACGACAGCAGCATGTAGTCGGTGATGTTGTACGCGCCGACCAGGGCGACGCAGAGGATGAGGGTGGGCCATTGCTGGGCGAAGATCTCGCCCAGTTTTTTCTTGGGGGCGTTTTCGGAGAGGTGGGAGAACTCCGCTTCCGCCTCGACGACGGAGCCCGTCGCGCTGTGGGTGTGGGCCGCCTCGAATTTCTGGAAGGCGGGGGTCTCGTCGAGCTTGATCCGGAGGTAGAGGCCGACGAGGCCGAGCGGGCCGGCGATGAGGAACGGGAGGCGCCAGCCCCAGGCGAGCATGGCGTCGTCGCCGAGGGTGGTGTTGAGGAGCAGGACGATGCCGGCGGCGCCCGTGTAGCCGATGAGGGTGCCCAGTTCGAGGAAGCTGCCGAAGAAGCCGCGCTTCTTGTCGGGGGCGTATTCGGCGATGAAGGTGGAGGCGCCGCCGTATTCGCCGCCGGTGGAGAAACCCTGGACGAGTCGGAAGGCGATGAGGAGGACGGGGGACCAGAAGCCGATGGCGGCGTAGGAGGGGATCAGTCCGATGCAGAAGGTGCCCGGCGCCATCATGATCATGGTGAGGACGAGCACCTTCTTGCGGCCGACGCGGTCGCCGAGCGGGCCGAAGTAGGCGCCGCCCAGGGGCCGTACGAGGAAGGCGACGGCGAAGGTGGCGAAGGACGACAGCAGGCTGGTGGTGTCGCTGCCGCCGGGGAAGAAGACCTTGCCGATGGTGACCGCGAGGTAGCTGTAGATCCCGAAGTCGAACCATTCCATGGCGTTACCGAGGGCGGCGGCCTTCACGGCGCGCTTGACGACGCGTTCGTCGGTGACGGTGATGTCGGTGCGCCGTAGTTTGGGGTTCCGGCGGCGGGCGACGGCGCGGAACAGCGCCCGGTGCGCTTTTGCGCTTCGCGGTCCAGAGCTCGGAAGCGGGGTCGGCTTCGGTGCTGCCCATCGGCACGAGGCGGTCCTCTCGGTCGGTCGGCGCGCGATGCGCGGTGGGGTACGACGGATACGACAGGTGCGCCTGTGCAGTTGAGCGCGGAGCAAACCCCTCGGGCGGGACGAAGCGATGTACGTCACGACGTCACGCGAGGCTGCGCCGTCCGGATCACCGGGTCGGCGCGAGCGCCGGAATAGCGGCGCGCCAGAGGTATGGCGAGGCTTGTTACAGGACTGGTACACAGCCGCGCGGTCACCGCAGTATTCGGGCAATCAGCCTGTGTGGCGGGGGCGGGAGAGTGGCATCGCCGGTCGCGGCATTCGTGTTTGCTGGTGGGGGTACGGGGCGTTGTCCCCGGGAGGAGATCGTGATGACCGACCGCGAGGGGTCCCGCTGGGTTCGGGGCCGTACCGCGCTGGCGGCTTTCGTCGTGGTGACGGCGCTGGCGGCCGGCGGGGTGTGGTTCAGCCAGGCGCCGGACCGGGCGTCGGCGGTGGATGCGGCGCCGAAGACGTCGGCGGTGCAGGACATCAAGCAGGACGCCAAGCAGCCCGTGGGGCTTCCGGGGGTGCGGGACTGCGGGTTCGGCGAGCCCGAGGTCAAGCCCCAGGTCATCACGCTGACCTGCGCGGATTCGGGCATGGTGGCGACCGCGATCACATGGAAGAAGTACGGGTCGCGGGATGCGTTGGGGGTCGGTGTGGTGCAGGTGGAGAAGACGGCGGCGGGGGTCGGGACGGATTCCGGTTTCCCGGCCACCTTCCGGCTCTACGGGCCGAAGGCGGTCGACGGCGAGCTGGCCTTCACGGGGCTCGAGGTGACGTACGAGGGCTCGACGCCGCTCGGTGACACGACGGAGATGTACAACCTCGCGTGATGGGCATTCGAGGCCGGATCGCCCTGGCCATTTCATGTATGACGGCGCTGGCTGTGGTGGTGCTCGGGTTTGCCGTGCACCACATAGCGGACGCGGAGCGCGAGCGCTCGGCGCGGGCGTATCAGGACGACCGGCTGAGTGCGGCGCTGCAGATATACGAGCGGGACGGCACGCTGGCGCTCGGCGCGCAGTTGGACGATGCGACGTTGCCGTCGCCGCTGCGGGAAGCGGTGTTCAAGAACCGGTCGGGGACGTATGTCAGCGGCGGTGAGGATCCGCGGGTGTGGGCGGCGACCGGGGTCGGTGACGGTGGCGGGAGCGCCCCGGCGCGGACGTTGTCGGTGTCGGCGGCGTATCCGGCGCAGATGACGCTGGACCGGGCGCTGCTGATCGCGGGGTGCGGCACGGTCACGTTGATGGCGGTGGTGTCGTGGTTCGTGGCGCAGCGGCTGTCGCGGCGGCTGCGGCTGAGTGCGGCGGCGGCGCGGCGGATCGCCGCGGGTGAGGCGCCGGACGCGGATGCGCTGGCGAGCCATGGCCGGGACGAGGTGGCCGAGTTGGGCCGCAGTGTGCATCACATGGCGACGTCGCTGGCGGCCCAGGCGCAGGCGGAGCGGGAGTTCACCGCGGATGTGGCGCATGAGCTGCGGACGCCGGTGGCCGGTCTGGTGGCGGCGGCGGAGCTGTTGCCGCAGCCGCGTGCGGTGGAGCTGGTGCGCGACCGGGCGCAGGCGATGCGGCGGCTGGTGGAGGATCTGCTGGAGGTCTCGCGGCTGGACGCGGGGGTGGAGCGGGCGGATCTGGACGCCTGTGAACTGCCGTCGCTGGTGCGCGGGATCGTGAAGCGGGCGGCGCGGCAGCGCGGGGTGGACGACGGGGCGGACGAGGTGTCGGTGACCGTCGAGGGCGAGCCGCGGATCGTGGAGACGGACCGGCGGCGGGTGGAGCGGGTGCTGGTGAATCTGCTGGCGAACGCGGCCAAGCACGGGAAGCCGCCGATCGAGGTGGTGGTGGCCGGGTCGCGGATCGTGGTGCGCGATCACGGTCCGGGCTATCCGGCGGAGCTGTGTGCGGAGGGGCCGCGGCGGTTCCGTACGGCCGCGCCGGAGCGGGGGACCGGGCACGGTCTGGGGCTGACGATCGCGGCCGGCCAGGCCGATGTGCTGGGGGCGCGGCTGGACTTCGGCGCCGCCGCGGAGGGCGGCGCCGAGGCCGTGCTGGAGCTGCCGGACCGGGCGCTTACAGGCCCAGGTCCTTGATGATCTTGGCGACGTGGCCGGTGGCCTTGACGTTGTAGAGGGCGCGCTCGACCTTGCCGTCCTCGTCGAGGATGACGGTGGAGCGGATGACGCCGGTGACGGTCTTGCCGTAGAGCTTCTTCTCGCCGAAGGCGCCGTACGCGGTGAGGACCTCCTTGTCGGGGTCACCGAGCAGGGTGACCTTGAGGTCTTCCTTCTCCCGGAACTTGGCGAGCTTCTCCGGCTTGTCGGGGGAGATGCCGATGACGTCGTAGCCGTGGCCGGCGAGGAAGTCGAGGTTGTCGGTGAAGTCGCAGGCCTGCTTCGTGCAGCCGGGGGTCAGCGCGGCCGGGTAGAAGTAGACGATGACCTTGCGGCCCTTGTGGTCGGCGAGCGAGACCTGCTTGCCGTCCGCGTCGGACAGGGTGAAGGCGGGGGCGGTGTCGCCGGGCTGCAGTCGCTCGCTCATGGCTCTCCTTAAGCGTGGGTCCTTACGCCCCCGACATTAGCCAGCCGGGGCGCGGAACGGAGCCGGGGGCGCCTCGGGTGCGCGAAACGGGGGTGCTGTGGGGCGTGTGAGGGTGTGAGCTGACAGACTGTCCATCACGAATCGGCAGTCAGCAATGTGGCCGGTTCCGTACGGGGCCCAGTGCCCCTGTACGCATCGGCGCGAGATGACGGAGGCAGCGCGGTGGCGGAGGCCAGGACCCCGGCGCAGATCGAGGCGGACATCGTTCGCAGGCGGCAGGAGCTCGCCGTCACGCTCGACGAGATCGGTGTGCGGCTGCACCCGAAGACGATCATGGACGATGCGAAGGCGAGGGCGTCGGCCGCCGTGGACCGTACGGCCGGGCGGGCATATGTGGTCGCCAACCGCGCGGTGTCGGATGTGCGGGCGCAGCTGGTGTCGACGGACGGGGCGCCGCGGCTGGAGCGCATCGTTCCGGTGGCGATGATCGGGCTGGCCGTGGTGGGCCTGCTGACGCTGCGCGCCAAGCGGCGGCGGTAGGGCGTAGGGCCGGCGGGCGGGCACGCAGTCGGGTTGCGGGCCGCCGTTGCCCGGCTCGACCCGGCCCGCGGTGCGTGCTGGGCCTCGCCGGGCAGGTACGGTCATGCCGTGAGCCCGAATAACACCAAGGACACCCACGACAAGCTGCCGATCCGGATGCTGCACGACCGTGTGCTGGTCCGGACGGACATCCCCGAGGGCGAGCGCCGCTCGTCGGGGGGCATCGTCATTCCCGCGACCGCGGCCGTCGGCCGCCGCCTGGCCTGGGCCGAGGTGGTCGCGGTCGGGCAGAACGTGCGGACCGTCGAGGTAGGTGACCGGGTGCTGTACGACCCGGAGGACCGGGCCGAGGTCGAGGTGCGCGGTGTGGCGTATGTGCTGATGCGCGAGCGCGATCTGCATGCGGTGGCCGCGGAGCGGCTGGAGGGCGCGGACGACGCGACCGGGCTGTATCTCTAGCCCGCGGTAGCGGTATCCCCTGACCGGGCAGTGACGGGCGGTGACCGGGGTCACCGCCCGTTCGCCTGCTCTTTTGCTAGCCTCGGAAGACCCCGACGAGACGCGCCGTACCGGGTCATGACAAGACGACGCACCCCTGTTGAAGCTCTTTTCACGGAGGTGCCGTCATGGCATGGATCCTGCTCATGGCCGCCGGTCTGTTGGAGGTCGGCTGGTCGATCGGGATGAAGTTCACCGACGGTTTCACCCGGCTGTGGCCCAGTGTGTTCACCGGCGCGGGCATCGTCGCCAGCATGCTGCTGCTCTCGTACGCGGCCCGGACCCTGCCGATCGGTACCGCCTACGGCGTATGGGTCGGCATCGGCGCGGCCGGTGCGGCGGTGGTCGGGATGCTGGTGCTCGGCGAGCCGGCCACGGCGGCCCGGATCTTCTTCATCTGTCTGCTGTTGGTGGCGGTGGTCGGGCTCAAGGCGACCTCCGGCCACTGACCGTACGTATCGCCCGGCGCCCCGTCCGTCCGTCCGTATGGGGCGTGCGCTACCCGCCCCACCGTGACCGCAGCCGCCACTCCAGGTCGTCGCTCTGCGGTCCCACCGTCGGGAAATCGTCGGTGGGCTCGCTCGTCGGCGGTGTCTCGGTGGGGAAGGTGGGGCTGGGCGCCTCGGTGGTCGGCGGGGTCGGGGCGCCGGTGGGCGGCGTCGTGGGTTCGGTGGGGGAGCCGGTCGGGCCGGTGGACGGCGCGCCCGACTCGCTGGGCGAGGCCGAGTCGCTGTCGGACGGCTCGGGTGACGGCGACTCCGCGCCCTTCGCCAGCCGCAGATGGAAGTCGTGGACCGGGCGTCCGGCCAGGGCCGCCGCGGTGTAGTCGGCCCAGATCTCGGCGGGGAAGTCGCCGCCGTTGACCCGCGGCAGGCCCGCCGCGCCGTACAGCGGCTCCTGTGCGGCGCTCTCCGGGTTCTGGCCCAGCACCGCGACGACGGTGGCGAGATCGGGGGTGTAGCCCGCGAACCACGCGGCCTTGTCCTCCTCCGCGGTGCCTGTCTTGCCGGCCGCGGGCCGCCCGGCGCCCTGGGCGGCGGTGCCGGTGCCGCCGTCGACGACGCTGCGCAGGATCGAGGTGGTGGTGTCGGCGGCATCGCGCGCAAGGGCGGTGCTCACGGGGCGCTCGGGGAGTTCGAGCTCGTCGTCGGACTTGCTGACCTTGTCGACGAGTGTGTACGGCCGCTGTTTTCCGTGGTGCGCGAGGGTTGCGTAGACCTGGGTCATGTCCAGGACGCTGGGGGTGGCGGTGCCCAGCGAGATCGCGCCCTGGGAGGAGGCGAGGCTGGGGGTGTCGGCGGGGATGCCCAGGTCGACGGCGGTGTCCTTGACCTTGCCGGGGCCGACGTCGATACCCATCTGGGCGTAGACGGCGTTGACGGATTTGTCGGTGGCCTCGGTGACGGTGATCGGGCCGTAGGAGCGGTCGTCCTCGTTGGCCGGTGCGAAGCCGGTGGGACGGCCGTGACTGATCGTCATCCGTTTGTTGTCGCCGTCGTAGAGGGTGTGGGGGGTGATGCGGGCGCCGTCCTGGGTCGTGGAGTGGTGGGCCACGGCGGAGGCGAAGACGATCGGTTTGAAGGTGGAGCCGACCTGGTAGTCGCTGCGGGTGGCGCCGTTGACGTACTGCTTGGCGTAGTCGATGCCGCCGTAGAGGGCGACGACCCGGCCGCTCGCGGGGTCGATGGAGGCGCCGCCGGCCCGGACGTAGGTGTCGACCTTCCGGGAGTCGTCGAGCCGGTCCATCAGGCGGGTGTTGACCGCCTTGACGAAGGCGTTCTGGCGCTTCTTGCTGATGGTGGTGGTGATGCGGTAGCCGCCGGCCCGCAGGGTGTCCTCGCCGAGGATCTTGTGGTCGGTGAGGTAGTCCTTGACCGCTTCGACGAGATAGCCGCGCTGGCCGGTCAGGCCGGGGGAGGTCCTGGCGGGGCTGGGTGTGGGGAAGCGCATCGCGGCCCGCTCGGCGGGGGCCAGCCACTTCTGCTTCACCATGCCGTCCAGGACGTAGTTCCAACGGGCCAGCACCCGCGGCCTGTTCCCGGGGTGGGCGGTGATGTCGTAGGCGCTGGGGGCGTTGAGCAGGGTGGCGAGGTAGGCGCCCTGGGCGGTGGTCAGCTGTTCCGAATTCCGGCCGTAGTAGGCCTGGGCGGCGGCCTGGATGCCGTAGGCGTTGCGGCCGTAGTAGCTGGAGTTGAGGTAGCCCTCCAGGATGTTGTCCTTGCTCACCTCGCGGTCCAGTTTGATGGCGATGAAGAACTCCTTGGCCTTACGGGTGACGGTCTGTTCCTGGCCGAGGTAGTAGTTCTTCACGTACTGCTGGGTGATGGTGGAGCCGGACTGTTTGCCCTTGCCGGTGACGGTGTTCCAGGCGGCCCGCAGCATCGCGGCGGGGTCGACCGCGGACTCGGAGTAGAAGTCGCGGTCCTCGGCGGCGAGTACGGCCTGCTGGACGGACCGGGGGACCTGACTGAGCGTGACGTTCTGCCGGTTGACGTCGCCGTCGCGGGCCAGCTCGGAGCCGTCGGAGTAGAGGTAGACATTGCTCTGCGCCTTGGCGGCACTGTTGGCCGGCGGGATGTCGACGAGGAGATAGCCGGCGATCAGACCGCCGACGACGAGCAGCAGGAAAAGCAGCACGGTGCCCAGCATCGTGCGCCAGGTGGGGAGGACACGGCGCCAGCCTGTGCGTTGTCCGCTCATGTCTGTATGGACTCCTCGGCCGCCGCCGAAGGTTGTACTGCGGCGGATCGGTGTCGTATCAGGGGGTTCGCGCCGTACGCCGGAAAAGCAACTGTCGCCCGTTGGGAAACTCTCGCATCATGTGTCCCGGTCGGGAGGGGTGGCGCGCACCTGAAGCCGCCACCTGACCGGCTGATTGGCGCCCCTCGCTCACCCGAACCGGTGATAATTCGATGGTGCCCGCCGCGTTCACGACTTAGGCTCCGGTGCTTTGCTGTCCGAAGAGAGCGGGGCGGGTGAGCGCGGCTGTGTGGTGTGTAGCGGTGGCGGCCGGCAGCTTCCGGCGGTACGCCACGTATCGGATCGCCACGGTGGCGGGCGTGTTCACCAACACCGTTTTCGGCTTCATCGTCGCCTACACCTATATCGCCCTGTGGGACGCCCGGCCGCATCTGGGCGGTTACGACCAGGCGCAGGCGTTGACGTTCGTGTGGACCGCGCAGGCGCTGCTGGCGGCCTCGGCGCTGATGGCCGGCGGTGGCATCGACGAGCTGCAGGAGCGGATCCGTAGCGGCGATATCGCGGTGGACCTCTACCGGCCGGCGGATCTGCAGCTGTGGTGGCTGGCCGCGGATCTGGGGCGGGCCGCGCTGCAGCTGATCGGCCGCGGGGTGGCGCCGATGACGGTGGGCGCCCTGGTCTTCCCGCTGGCGCTGCCCTCCGATCCGCTGACATGGGGCTGGTTCCTGCTGTCCGTGACGCTCGGCGTGGTCGTCAGTTTCGCGCTGCGGTATCTGGTCGCGCTGGCGTCGTTCTGGCTGCTGGACGGCTCGGGGCTGGCCCTGATCAGCGGGCTGGCCTGCATGTTCTTCTCGGGGATGGTGCTGCCGCTGCGGGTCTTCCCCGGTGATTTCGGTGCGGTCGCCCAGCTGCTGCCGTGGGCGGGGATCCTCCAGGTGCCGGCCGATGTGCTGGTCGGCGCGCGGAGCGGGGCCGCGCTGGTGTCGGGGCTGCTGTTCCAGGCGGCGTGGGGTGTGGCGCTGCTGGCGTTGGGCCGGCTGGTGCAGACGGCGGCGACCCGCAAGGTGGTGGTGCACGGTGGCTAGGCCCTGTCGTCGAACTCCCGTCGTTCGCCCGAAGGGCGGGCCCCGCGGCGTCTGGTGCACTACATTCGCTCCGCTCATTCCGTCTCGGCTCTTTCGATCCTTCTTCGGAAGCCGAGCGCGATCGCAAGGCGGAGGGTCGCCCCGATACTGGGTGTATCGGGGTGATCCCGACAACGCGGCGAGCGCGCGTGCCAGGCGTCGCGGGGCAGGCGGGAGTTTGACGACAGGGCCTAGCGACGGGCCGGCGGACGGCAGGGGCGGCGGCCGGGCGGCGGCGATGGCCCAGGGGCTGCGCGCGTACGGGCTGATCGTACGGATGTGGGTGCGCTCCACCCTCGCCTACCGGGCGTCGTTCGTGATGATGGCGTTCGGCAACTTCGCCGCCACCGCCCTGGACTTCGTCGCGATCATGCTGATGTTCTCGCAGATCGACGCCCTCGGCGGATTCTCGCTGCCCGAAGTGGCCTTTCTGTACGGCACGTCCGGGGTCTCGCTGGGCCTGGCGGATCTGCTGCTGGGCAGCATGGACCGGCTGGGCCGGCGGGTCCGTGACGGCACCCTCGACACCCTGCTGCTGCGCCCGGCACCGGTCTTCGCGCAGGTCGCCGCCGACCGTTTCGCGCTGCGCCGGCTGGGCCGGATCACCCAGTCGCTGCTGGTGCTCGGCTGGTCGCTGACCCGTCTCGATGTGGACTGGACCGTGGGCCGGATGCTGATGGTGCCGTTGATGGCCGTCTGCGGAACGGCCATCTTCGGGGCGGTGTTCACCGCGGGGGCCGCCTTCCAGTTCTGGGCGCAGGACGCGGCCGAGGTGCAGAACTCCTTCACCTACGGTGGCAACGCCATGCTGCAGTACCCGCCGACGGTGTTCGCCAAGGACCTGGTGCGCGGGGTCACCTTCCTCGTCCCGCTGGCCTTTGTGAACTGGCTGCCCGCGCTGCGGCTGCTGGGCCGCCCCGATCCGCTGGGGCTGCCGGGCTGGGCGGACTTCCTGGGGCCCGCGGTGGCGGCGCTGATGTGCGCGGGTGCCGCGGTGGCCTGGCGGTTCGGGCTCCGGGCGTACCGCAGCACCGGTAGCTGATGAGGCGTCAGGTGCTGTATCGCGACGGGGACGACGTCGTATGGCAACGGGGACGACAAGGAGGGCACATGATGAGCGGTGCTGCCGCGGCGGAGCAGCTGATCGAGGTGGACGGCGTCGAGAAGGTCTTCTCGGTGCGGCGCAAGGCGGGCCGGCTGCGACGGGTGCGCCACGAGGTGCGCGCCGTGGACGGCATCACCTTCCAGGTGCCGCGCGGCGAGATGGTCGGCTACATCGGGCCGAACGGCGCCGGGAAGTCCACCACCATCAAGATGCTGACGGGCATTCTGGTGCCCAGCGGCGGCCGGCTCCGGGTCGCCGGTATCGACCCGGCACGGGAGCGGACCCGGCTCGCCCGCCGGATCGGGGTGGTGTTCGGCCAGCGCACCACGCTGTGGTGGGACCTGCCGCTGAAGGACTCCTACGAGCTGGTGCGGCGGATGTACCGGGTCCCGGACGCCGTCCACCGCGCCAACCTGGACCGCTGCGTCGAACTGCTGGATCTGGGCCCGCTGCTGTCCGTACCGGTACGGCAGTTGTCGCTGGGGCAGCGGATGCGCGGCGATATCGCGGCGGCGCTGCTGCACGACCCCGAGGTGCTCTATCTCGACGAGCCGACCATCGGCCTCGATGTGATCAGCAAGGCGAAGGTGCGCGAATTCCTGCGCGAGGTGAACGCCGAACGGGGCACCACGGTCCTGCTGACCACCCATGACCTGACCGACATCGAGCAGCTGTGCCGCCGGGTGATGGTCATCGACCACGGACACCTGGTCTACGACGGCGGGCTGGACGGGCTGCGGGCCGCCGGGGACGGCGAACGGACCCTGGTGGTCGACCTGGAGCGCGAGCTGCCGCCGATCGAGGGCGTCCCGGGGGCCCGTACGGTCAAGGTGGAGGGCCCCCGCCAGTGGCTGGCGTTCCCGGCGGCGCAGAGCGCGGCGCCGCTGGTCGCCGCGGTCGCCGAGCGCTATCCGCTGGTGGATCTGTCGGTGCGGGAGCCGGACATCGAGGATGTGATCGCGACGCTGTACGCCGGCGGCCGGGTCCCCGAGGGGCGCGCGGTGGCCGATCCGGCGTGATCCGCACCGATCGATCCGGCACGCCGTAACCTGTTCGTATGACTGACGAACTCCCCGAGTTGCGGGCCTCCGACGCCGACCGCGAGCGGGTCGCCGAGATCCTGCGGGACGCCCTCACGGAGGGCCGGCTGGTGATGGAGGAGTTCGACGAGCGGCTCGAAGCGACGTACAAGGCGCGTACGTACGGGGAGTTGGAGCCCATCACCGCCGATCTGCCGGCGGCCGCGGGGCCGCCGGCCGCCTCCGCGCGGCTGTCGCTGCGCAAGGACAGCGGTGCGCCGACGGCCTGGTCCGAGCGGATCGTGAGCGGTACGGAAGGGGCCTCGGCGGGCGTCGGCATCCTGGGCGGCTTCCAGCGCAAGGGGCGGTGGACCATCGGGCGCCGCTTCACGGCCCTCTGCTGCATGGGCGGCGGCGAGATCGACCTGCGCGAGGCGAACTTCGCCGGCCCCGAGGTCGTCATCGACTGCTGGGCCATCATGGGCGGGGTGAACATCGTGGTGCCGCCCGGCGTCGAGGTCGATGTACGCGGCCTCGGCATCATGGGCGGCTTCGACTCCGCGGAGGACGGGGTACCGGGCGACCCCGGCGCACCCCGCGTGATCGTCAAGGGCCTGGCCCTGATGGGCGGCGTGAACGTCGAGCGCAAACTCCTCAAGGCCGAGCGGCGCCGCCTCAAGGAGGAACAGCGCCGCCTCGACGCCGAGGAGCAGGGCCGGCGCAAGGAACTGGGCTGAGGCCGGGGCGGGGCCGCTCCCGCTAGTCGGTCGACTTCCCGGCGGGTGGCATCTCGGCGGCAGCCTCGCCCTTGCGCTTGCCGAGAAGGAAGGTGGCCGCGGCGACGGCCGGGGTCATCGCCGTACCCAGCGCCGTGATCCAGGTGGGCGCCGCACCTCTCGTCTGCCCGAGCTCTACGGCGATGTTGACCGGTCCGACAGCCACTTGAGGGCTGGGTGACGGCCGTGGCGTCGACGGGGGTTCGGACGGCGTCGCGGGAGGACTGCTCTCCGGCGGCGTGGACGACGGCGTGAAGGGGTTCGGCCCCAATTCCGAGGCCGGCTGGAGGAATACCTCGGACGGGCCGGCGGACGAGACCAACAGCAGCGGGACCGACAGCAGCGATCCGACGACCGCCACGAGAATCGCCAGTGCCGTTGCGACCCACCGTACGTCGTGGAGGCGTGAGGTGAGCCAGGCTCCGGCCGGTCGGTCGCTCCGGCGCTTGTGTTCCTCCATGTCGAAGAAGTATCCGGGGCAGGCCGATCACCCACGGCAGAACGCGCCAGGCGCGAGGCTCACTTCGCGTCACCACCTGCTTGGAGCAATCGGCCGACAGCCGAAGGCGCTACAGCGACGCGGGCGCCGACTGCTTGAGGTGGTCGAGGTTTACGGCGTTGGCCATGGCCAGGAAGCCCTCGTCGCTCGGGTGGAGGTGGTCGCCGGAGTCGTAGGCGGGCCGTAGGCGGACCGGTGCGGACGGGTCGCGCAGCGCCTTGTCGAAGTCGACGACCTCGTCGTAGACGGTGCCGGAGCGGATGAGGCGGTTGACCTGTTCGCGGACCGAATTCAGCTGGGTGGAGTAACCGCGGTGTCCGCCGAACGGCGTAAGGGTGCTGCCGGTGACCCGCAGTCCGCGGGCGTGTGCCTCGCGGACGATCTCCCGCATGCCCGCGACGATCTTCTGCGGGTCGAGCTGGCGCGGGGACTTGAACAGGTCGTTCAGCCCGATCTCGACGATCACCGCCTTCACGCCGGTGCGCGAGAGCGCGTCGCGGTCCAGGCGGGACAGCACGCTGGGTCCGTTGTTCGGCGAGAACCTGCTGCCGTTGACCAGCAGGCGGTTGCCGCTGATGCCCTGGTTGAGGACGCCGTAGCGGGGCGCGCCGGGCTCGTTGCGGAGCCTCGCTGCGAGGAAGTCCGTCCAGCGGTGGTTGGCGCCCGCGGTGGAGGTGATGCCGTCGGTGATCGAGTCGCCGATGGCGACGACCGAGCCGCGGGCCTCGGTGCTCCATACGTCCACGCCGGTCAGGTAGCGCCAGTAGGGGCTCTGCTCGGTGTAGGCGGCGCCGGTGGCGTCCTCGGCGCGGTCGCCGCGCGCCAGGTAGGAGGTCTGGCGGGCGTACGGGTGGTAGGTGGCGGGGCCCGAGGGGGAGGGGGAGTAGGTGGTGACCAGGAGGTCGGCGTCGGCCGGCACCTTCAGCCGGGTCGGGTCGCTGGTGACCGCGCCGCCCGCCGGGATGGTCACCGCGGGTTTGCCGCCGAAGGTCAGCCGGCGCATGGTGCCGGTCGCGGCGGTGGGGTTGCTGGGGGCCGCGGCCAGCGCCAGCGAGGCGTGGCTGACCACCAGCGGGCGGGTGCCGTAGAGGTTGGAGAGCTGGATACGGACGCCGGTGCCGCCCACGCTGGTGTGCACGACATTGCGTATCGACATTCCCGCGTAGCCGTCCAGGGTGCCGGGCTCGGCCGCCGCCGCGGCCGCCGACCAGGTGCCGACCCACTGTCCGGAGACCGCCGGTGCCACCGGATCGCGCGGCTTGTGCGGAGAGCTGCCCGGTCCGCCGCCGTCGCCGCCGAAGCCGACGAATATCGCGGTCGAGATCAGCATCACCACCGCCGCCAGACCGGCGAGCAGGGCGTAACCCACACTTTTCTTCATGCGGGAGAGGTCTCCTGGGGAAAGCGGAGCAACTCGCTCCGGGCGGGCAAGGGCAGCGGATGATCAGCGGCACCGTTGCGGTCCGATCGGTGCTCCATGATCCCACGGACCTCCGGGGAGCCGCCCGGCGCCCCGCTCGGTGCCGGCCCGGCCCGGACTCGATGCCGTCATGGCATGGACGTGGGGAACTCGTGGTTCGTTCCGGGAGTAGGTCACAGTGGGACATACGGCCGGATCGGCGGCCGGACGTGCGGCGTGGGATGGGCCGTATGGATGGCGGGGGCACGGTGGGAGCGGTGGAGCGGATGGAACGCACGAAAGCGGACATGGCGCCGAATGCGGAGCGGGCCCCGGTGGCGGGCGCGGTGCCGGCGGGCCGGGCGATGACGGCCGACGGCTTCGCGTACGGCGTGGCCGACGAGGAGCGCCGGCGCGCCGTACGCCGGATGAAGACGCTGGCCACCAGCCTGCTGCTGGCCGTCGCGCTGGTCTATGTGCTGGCGAAATGGGCCGGGTCCTTGGGGGCGGGCGGCTGGACCGGGTTTGTCGCGGCGGCCGCGGAGGCCGGCATGGTCGGTGCGCTGGCCGACTGGTTCGCGGTCACCGCACTGTTCAAGCGGCCGATGGGACTGCCGATCCCGCACACCGCCATCATTCCGACGAAGAAGGACCAACTGGGTCAGAGCCTGGGTGATTTCGTCGGGGAGAACTTCCTCTCCGGTGAGGTCGTACGGCGTCGGCTGCGCTCCGTCGGCATCGGCCGGCGCCTCGGCGGCTGGCTCGCCGAGCCGAAGAACGCCGACCGGGTCACCGCCGAGCTGTCCACCGCGCTGCGCGGCGCGCTGACCGTGCTGCGCGACTCCGATGTGCAGGCGGTGGTCGGCGAGGCGATCACCCGTCGCGCGGACGCCCAGGAGATCGCGCCCGGTATCGGCGCGATGCTGGAGAAGGTGGTCGCCGAGGGCGGCCACAAGCGGGTGGTGGATCTGATCGTCGCCCGCGGCCACGACTGGTTGGTCGAGCACGGCGATTCCGTCATGACGGCGGTCTCCGGCGGCGCCCCCGGATGGACCCCGCGGTTCGTCGACCGCAAGGTGGGCGACCGGGTCTACAAGGAGCTGCTGCGCTTCGTCACCGAGATGCGGGACATGCCCGAGCATCCGGCGCGCGGTGCGATCGACCGCTTCCTGAAGGACTTCGCGGGCGATCTGCAGTCCGACCCGGACACCAGGGCCAGGGTCGAGCACCTGAAGTCCGAGGTGCTGGGGCGCGGCGAGGTGCAGGACCTGATCGCCTCGGCCTGGGGCTCGGTGCGCGCGATGATCGTGGCCGCCGCCGAGGACGAGCGCAGCGAACTGCGGCTGCGGGTACGGGCGGCGCTGCTGTCCCTGGGCCGGCGGCTGTCCGGCGAGGAGCGGCTGCAGGGCAAGGTGGACGGCTGGCTGGAGGGCGCGGCCGTCTATGTGGTGACGACGTATCAGAGCGAGATCACCTCCCTGATCACCGAGACCGTCGCCGGCTGGGACGCCGAGCAGACCTCGCAGAAGATCGAGGCGCACATCGGCCGTGACCTGCAGTTCATCCGGATCAACGGCACGGTCGTCGGTGCGCTGGCCGGGCTGTGCATCTACGCCGTCTCGCAGGCCTTCGGCGGCTGACGCCCGTAAGCGCACAGGGGGTGTGTGCTGCCTCTGGTGACCTGCGCCCGTAGGGCTTACGGTGCCCGCGTGCGGGAGCGGATACCGGTAGTCGTGCAGGGGCGGCGCACCCGTCGCTCCCGCGCCGCGCGGGCGCTGTGGACGGGTGCGGAGCTGGCCGTGACGCTCGGCGCCGTACTGCTGCTGCTCGTCGTCCACCAGCTGTGGTGGACGAACCGTCAGGCGCAGCACTCGGCACAGGACCAGGTGGACCGGCTGGAGCGGCGGTGGGGCGCCAGGCCGCCGTCCTTCGCCGCGACCCCGGCGCCCGAGGACGACGGAGCGGGGGCGCGGGGGTCCGGCAAAAGCACCCCTCCGCCTGGGACGACCGGTCGCCGCGCGGCCGACCGGCCCCTGCCGCCGCAGGACCTGGCGTACGCCGTCCTCCGCATCCCCCGGATCGGCGTCACCGCCCCCATCGCCCAGGGCGTCGGCAAGGCCGCGGTCCTCAACAAGGGCTATGTCGGGCACTATCCGCACAGTGCGCAGCCGGGCGAGGCCGGCAATGTCGCGCTGGCCGGGCATCGCAACACCCATGGGGAACCGTTCCGGTATATCGGCCGGCTGCGGCCCGGCGACACCGTCGTCATCGACACCGCCGAGGCCCGCTACACCTACGCCGTCCGCCGCACCCTGCCCGAGACCACACCCGGCGACGGCACGGTCCTCGCCAAGGTCCCCTACAGCAGCGTGCACCCCGCCTACCGCTTCACCGCGCCCGGCGCGTATCTGACGCTGACGACCTGTACGCCGGAGTACACCTCGACCTACCGGCTGGTGGTCTGGGGCGTGTTGCGGTCGACACAGTCCCGGTGAGACCGGCCGTGCGTCGCCTAGGCTCTTGCCACGTGCGAAATCAGTCCTCCGGCGGTCGATCCCCGGGCTCCCGAAAGCGCCCCGCGCTGCTGTGGCTGCTGCTGCCGTATGTGCTGTTCCTGGCGGTGCTGCCGCTGGTGAACCGGGTGACACCGTCCGTGCTGGGACTGCCGTTCCTGTTCTTCTGGATGCTGCTGGCGACGCTCGCCACACCGCTGGCGGTGTGGCTGGCGCGGCGCGCCGACCTCAAGCGGGGCCGGTCATGAACGCCGCCGTCGCCACCGCCATCTTCGGCGCCTTCATGGTGCTCACCGTCGCCCTCGGACTGCTCGCGGTACGCGGCCGCGGCTCCGGCGGGGGCCTCACCGAGTGGTCGGTGGGCGGCCGCAGTCTGGGCACCGTCTTCATCTGGGTGCTGATGGCCGGCGAGAGCTATACGAGCTTCAGCTACCTCGGCGCGGCCGGCTGGGGCTACAACTTCGGTGCCCCGGTGCTCTATGTGCTGGCCTATATGTCCTGCGGCTACGGGATCGGGTACGTCGTCGGGCCGATGCTGTGGGCCTACGCCCGCCGGCACGGCCTGGTCGGCATCACCGACATCGTCGCGCACCGCTACCGGCGGCCCTGGCTCGGCGCCGCCGTCGCCCTCCTCGCCACCGTCTGTCTGCTGCCGTACATCCAGTTGCAGATCACCGGCATGGGCGTGGTCGTCTCCACCATTTCCTACGGTGCCATCAGCCTCAACTGGGCCTACTTCACAGGCTTCGCCGTCACCACCGGCTTTGTCGTGATCAGCGGACTGCGCGGCAGCGCCTGGGTCTCGGTGCTCAAGGACATCCTCGTCATCGGCACCCTCGGCTTCCTCGCCGTCTACGTTCCGTTGCACTACTTCGACGGCTACGGGCCCTTCCTGCAGCGGATCGTCGCCGAGAAGCCGCAGTGGCTGACCTTCCCCGGCCATGCGTCGGGCGGACTGGGCCAGCTCTGGTTCATCACCACCACCGTCATCAACTCCCTTACGGTGGTGATCTTCCCGACGACCGTGGCCGGCTACCTCGGTGCCCGCAACGCCGATGCGCTGCGCCGTAACGCCATGTACCTCCCCTTCTACAACGTGCTGTTGTTCGTGCCGATGCTGCTGGGGCTGGCCGCGCTGTTCGTGGTGCCCGGGCTGACCGGCGCGGACTCCAATCTCGCGCTGTTCAAGCTGGTGGTGGACTCCCTTCCGGCCTGGGCCGTGGGCCTGATCGGGGTGGCCGCCGCCCTCTCCTCCATCGTGCCGATGGCCGTGTTCATGCTGGTCATCGGCACGATGTGGGGGAGGAGCGTAGTGGGCGCGATCCCACGGTTCGCGGGCCGGGAGAAACTGTGGTCCCAAGTGGTCGTGGTGGTGGCCGGAGCGCTGGCGCTGGTGCTGACCTACACCGCCCCCAACACCCTCGTCCGGCTGTCCCTGATTTCGTACGAGGGCATGGCGCAGCTCGTGCCGATGCTGCTGCTGGGGCTGGTGTGGCGGCGGCTGACGGTGCACGCCGCGGTGAGCGGCCTGGTGGCGGGCTTCGCTCTGGTCTGTGTCCTGGTCTTCGGGGGACACGACCCGGTGTGGGGGATGAACGCGGGGATCGTCGGGCTCGCCGTGAATGTGGTGGTGGCGCTCGCGGTCACCTGGCTGGGGCCGCGCGATACGGACGAGCGGCCGGATGCCCAGGTGCTGGCGCTGGACGACGAGTTCCCCCGCGACGAGGCGCTCCCGCAGGGCGGGCCGGTCAGCCCGTCGGCGTCGACGTGATCTTCTTGCCGTCCTTGGAGACCGCGAACCACAGGCCCATCTTGCCCTGGCCGTTGATGTCACCGGGCTGCTTGTCGCCGGTGAAGGTGTAGACCGGCCAGCAGTCGACGGCCAGCTGACGGAGGCCGTCGGGGCGGGTGACGGTGGAGATGAGCTTGGACGGGATGCCCTTCAGCTTGGAGCGGTCGGCGGGCTTGGCGGGCTTCCAGGTGTCCAGGCAGGCGTCGTTGCAGCCGAACTTCATCGGCCAGGCGCTGTCCTTGTTGAAGCGGTAGAGGGTCAGGCCCTTGCCGTCGACGAGGAGGTCGCCGAGCTCGGGCTGGTTGAGCACCGAGACATCGCCGGGCTCCTGGGCGACGGCCTTCTTGCCCTCGGCGGTCAGCGCGTTCCAGGTGCCGCCGACGCCCTGGCCCTTGGTGTCGCCGGGCTGGGTGTCCTTGGCGTAGCGGTAGGCGGGCCAGCCGCCGATGGTCAGCTGCTTGGTGCCGTCGGCGCGGGTGACCGAGCCCAGTGCGCTCTTGGCGATGCCCGCGGGGGCCGTCGCGCCGTCGGCGGGGACCGGCGGCCAGGCGGTGGCGCAGGAGCCCGAGCAGTTGGACTTGGGCGGCTTGGCGGTGTCCTTGTCGAAGCGGTAGAGGGTCATGCCCTTGGCGTCGGCCACGATCGGGCCGAGCTTGGCGTCCTGGTGCAGTGCCAGCGTCCCCGCGCTGGGCCCGGTCTGCGGGGCCTTGCCGCTGTCGCCGCCCGCCTGGCCGCCGTACGGGTCGTCGCCCTGGCCGGAGCCGGAGGAGCCGTAGTCGCTGGTGCCCTGGCCTGCCGGCTGGACGGTGTCGGTGGTGGGGGTGCCGGCGCTCTGGTTGCCGCTGGTGCCGCAGGCGGCGGTCAGCGCCAGGGTGGCGAGCGCGGTGGCCGCGAGTCCCGCACGACGTCGAGTGATCATTGGTGTCTCCTCTGTCGGTTGCCGGTTCCGTCGCTTGCTGAGTGACGTGCTTGGTGCGTGTGCTGTTGCCGGTCGGTCCCGGCCGGGTGGTCTCGCCGGGGGAATACGGGCTACGGGGTGCCGGGCGTTCAACGGGCGCGAAGTTTTTCTTCGTCGGGTCAAGAAGCCAGCGCAGAGGCTCAGTTGCCGCCCTGCACCCGGAGCGCCAGCGCCGGGCAGCGCCGTACCGCGAGCTGCGCCCGTCGCCGCATCCGGGCCGGCAGCGGCATGCTGGCCTGCTGCGGATAGCCGTCCGGGCCCAGCTTCACGACGCCGGGCACCACATCCGCGCACAGGCCGTGGCCGCGGCACAGCGTCCAGTCGACCAGCAGCCGCTCCTGCGGCGGCGCCGGCGCGGCGGCGGGCGTGGCGACCGGTGGCGGCTGGTGCCCGGTGACCGGCAGCGCTCCGGTCACCGGGCGGCCGCACCCGAACCCCTGCGCATGGCGCTCGAACTCCTCGGGGAAGGCGGCGAGGGCCGAGGCGACGAAGCGCGAGGTGCCGTCCGGGTGGCTGCAGGCGCCGCGCTTCTCCACCGCCCGCATCCGGGCGCGCACCGCTTCCAGGGCGGAGTCGCCGCCGCCCCGTACGGCGCGGGCGAGTTCATCGGCGAGCGCGGGCAGGCCCAGTACGCAGGGGCCGCACTGGCCGGCCGACTCGGCGGCCATCCACTGCGCGACGCGTACGGTCTCGCCCGCCGGACAGGTGTCGTACGGCATCGGCAGCACCGCGCCGGCGCCGAGCACCGCACCGTAGGCGGTCAGCGCATCCCGCGAGAGCGTCGCGGTCTGCGCGTCGGCGGGGGAGATGAAGGTGCCGTGATAGCCGCCCAGCAGGACGCCCTGCCCCGGGTCGGATCCGCACAGGGCGAGGACCCGGGTGAGCGGCACCCCGTAGGGGACCTCCACGACCCTGCTGCCGCCGACCGTCAGCAGCAGGGTGCCGGGCTCCGCGGGCAGGCCCGCATTGCGGTAGCCGAGCGCTCCCATGCGGGCGGCCACCGCGAGTTGGGCGTAGGTCTCGGTGTTCGACAGCAGCGTCGGCACCCCGTTCAGACCGCGCTCGCTGGAGCGGACCTTACGGCCCGAGGGCAGGCCGGGGCCGCCGCCCAGCCCGTTGGTCATCGCGGTGCCCTCGCCCGTGACGAACCGCTCCGTCAGCAGGGTGACCCGTAACGTCGGCCGGACCGGGCCGCGTTCGCCGATGGCACGCCGCACCGAGTCCTCGACGTCCTTACGGGTCACCCCGATGGCGACCTCCTGCGCACCGAGCGCCTCGGCGGCCAGCAGTGCGCCGTCGATCACCAGATGCGGGGCGTGCAGCAGCAGCGCGGTGTCCTTGAGGCAACTCGGTTCGCCCTCACTGCCGTTGACGACCACCGCGCCCTTGCCGTCGGACCGTTTTATACCGTCCATGACGGCCGTCAGCTTGCGGGCGAAGGGGAAGCCCGCGCCGCCGCGGCCGCGCAGATCGGTGTCCTCGGCCAGCGCCACCAGCTCTTGAGGGGACAGCTGGGGCAGGCTGCCGTGCCGGGCCAGATGCGCCACCCGGTCCATGCGCGGTGCCTCGTCGAGGCCGGCCAGCAGCCGCGGTGGGCCGAAGGACGCCAGCGTCGGCACGGGCTCCGGGCCCGGGAGGGCCGGCAGCAGACGGGTGGGGGCGGGGGCGGTCATGGGAGTTCTCCTGAGTTCCTGCGTGAGTCGCGCAGCCGCAGTGCGAGCCGTACGGCTACCGCGGCGAGACAGATGGCGTATCCGGCCAGCGCCCAACCGGCGGCGGCACGCCCCGATTTGAGGCCGTGCACCAGGGCCAGCGCCCAGGCGAGGTAGGCGCTCATGTGCAGTGCCCGCCACCAGCGGGAGGCGGCGATGCCGGTGAACGCGCCGCGCACCGCGCCGGTCACCGCGACGGCGAGGAACACATACGCGGCGAGTGTGCCCAGGCCGATGAGCACCGGCCGGGCGCCGTCGGTGAACGGCACCGCCGCGGAGGCCGAGTTGGTGTGCCCCTCGGCGATCTTCACCCAGATGTGCAGGCCCAGGAAGCCGAGTCCGGCGACGCCGGTGCCGCGGTGCACGGCCTGGGCGAGCAGCCGGTGGCCGGAGTGCAGCACCATCCGGTCGGTGGCGGCCAGCCCCCACAGCACCGTGACCGACAGCGAGACCAGCGCGAGCACCCCGGCGCCGAAGTCCAGAAAGCGCATGAGGGTGTCCATCGCGCCGGAGTGCAGGGTGACGGCGATGAAGAGCAGCAGTGCGGCCGGAAGTGCGGGGCGCAGCATGGCAGTTCCGTTGATCCCGCCGGCCGGACGGCGAACCGGCGGGCCGGGTTCGTTCGGCGGGCGCCGGGGGCGGGGCAGTGTGGGCGAGGGCCTGGCGCGGTGTGCTGCCCGTCGGTTCTGCAAACGCGGTGCGGACATCGGACCTCCCGGTGTCGGGGCACGGGTGCGGGATGCGAATTTCCATGAAATCTCCCGGCGGCGGTATTTGCCCCGGGGCTTTTGTTCGGGTGACCCCCGGTAACACTAAACATTCTGTAACCGGGTGGATACGCAGGGCCGTAATCCGGATGTGCAAAAGCATCTACGAGCGTGTTCAGGATTTCGTAAGCTTTATCGTGCTGTGACAAATTCCTGCACCGGCGTCGCGGTCGCGCGGCGGTACTCCGGATGATGCCCAATCAGGCGCACGGGGGCGCCGCCCATCTCCTGTCCCACCAGCACCCCCCGCCAGGATCGAGGTAGCGATGTCTGATCTCCTGAACCGCATCTGGTCGCGTCCCCGAGGCGAGTGGACCCGGGTAGTGAGAAATGAACTCCCGGACCTCGCTGAGGAGGTGGTAGCGGAGTTGCAGCGCGGTTTTCCCGCATTGTCCGCACTTCTCGGTGATACTCCCGTAGAAGAGGCGCAATGGGCACTTGAACAGGCCCTGCTGACAGTTCTTGGGTACCAAAACGAGTCGGAAAGTAAACGTCCGGCCGTCCCGTCGGTGGTCACCCCGATGCCCGTGGCGCGGGCCCGTCAGGACCTCTTTGACGTTCTCGCCGGCAAACGCGGGGTACCGGACGAGGGGTTGAACGACCTGGCCCGCGCGGCCGGCTGGCCCGTCCCCGACACCCTCCAGGCCGTCGTTCTCGCCACCCCCGCCGAGGCACCCCAACTGGCCGCCGCTCTGGGCCATGCCCTCATCGGCACCGTCGACGGCTACACCTGCCTCTTCGTCCCCGACCCGGCCACCCAGACCCGGCCCCGCCTGGAGGCAGCCCTCAAGGGTCGCGCGGCCGCCGTCGGACACGCCGTACCGTCCACCGACACCGCCTCCTCTCTCCGTTGGGCCCGCTATCTGCTCACCCTGGCCCCCGGAAGGGTCGGCCCGGAGACCCGACCCGCGTTCGTCGACGACCACCTTTCGGCGCTCCTGCTCCTCCAGGACGAGTCCCTGGCCGACGCCCTGACCTCCCGTTGGCTCGGCCCCCTGGAGGAACTGACACCCCGTCAGAGCGAACGCCTCGAAGTCACCCTGCTCGCCTGGCTGGAGGGTGGCGGCGCGCCGGAGGCCGCCAAACTCCTCCATGTACACCCGCAGACGGTCCGCTACCGCCTCCGCCAGATCGAGAAGCTCTTCGGCCCCGTACTTCGCGACCCCCGCGCCCGCTTCGAACTCGAAATGGCCCTGCGCAGCCGCCGTCTGATGGCCCATGTCCGCAGCTACCGCGCCCGCGCCGGCCGCCGTGCCCGCGCCGTCGGCTCCTCCATCCGTCCCTTGGGAATGGCGCGCGAGGCCCGCGTCAACGGCCTTTGAAACACCGGAAGATGACGCACCGCCCCCGTTGATCTGACCACAGCCACTCAACGCGGACCAGCGGCCCCGATCCCCGTGACAACGGGCTCGGGGCCGCTGTGCTGTACGGCCTCGCGTCCGTACGGCCCTCGTTTCACACCCTCACCACGATCTTGCCGGTATGGGTGTTGGACTCCATCAGACGATGGGCGTCAGCGATCTGCTCCAGGCCGTCGAAGGTCTCGGCGATCACGGGCGCCAGCGCACCGCTCGCCAGGCCCGAGCCGATGAACGCGGCGGCGCGGCGGCGGTAGGCCTCCTTGCGGGCCAGGACTCCATTGGCATACGTGTGGACGGTGAGCGGCCAGTTCATCGACAGCTGGATGGGGCGCGGGTCCAGCCAGCCGTAGAGCACCGCCGTGCCGCCGGGCATCAGCGCGTCACCGAGGGCCGCGAAACCGGGGCCGCCCACCGCGTCGAAGGCCAGCCGCGCGCCCTGGCCGCCCGTGATTCGTTTGACCTCCTTCACCAGGTCCTCGGAGTCCGTGGTGATCACATGGGCCGCGCCGAGCTCCAGGAGCCGCTGCCGCTTGGCCTCGCCGCGCGTGGTGGCGATCGGGACGGCGCCCATCCGCAGGGCCGTCTGGATCGCGGCCGTACCCACACCGCTGGACGCGCTCGTGATCACCACATGGTCGCCGGGGGCCAGCTCGCCCGTCGCCACCAAGCCGCCGTACGCCGTCGAGTACGTCAGCCACGCCGCCGCGGACGTCACCGCGTCCACTCCGTCGGGCCTGCGCACCACCGACTCCTCCGGCAGGACGACCCGTTCGCCGTACACCCCGTGGACACCGAAGTCGAAGTTGGCCGCGGCCATCACCGCATCGCCGGGCACGAACGCGCTCACGCCCTCGCCGACCGCCTCGACCACCCCGGCCGCCTCATAGCCGAGCCGGGACCCCGGCAGCGTCGGCCGGTAGTAGTACGTGCCCGCACGGAACAGCGCCTCGGCCCGGTTGAGCCCGATCGCCTCCACCCGGAAGAGAACCTCGCCGGCACCGGGCTCGGGCAGAGGCACCTCCTCCACCTTCAGAACCTCGGGCCCCCCGAGCTCATGAAAGAGAACGGCCTTCGTCACCGCCTCCGTAGCGGCCTTCGTCGCGGCCTTGCCGGTGACTGCCTTGCCGTCGGCTGCCCTGTCGTTGACTGCCGTGTCCGCAGAAGAAGTTGTCATGGAAAAGACCGTACGGAGCACCCACGAGACGATCCATATCTCAAACCCTCCCCTTCATATCTCATCGTCCTTCATCCGCTGCGCTACGGTGCACTCATGGACGTACTGAGCGATGCGATCGCCGTCATGCGCACCGGACGCCCCCACTCCTCGCGCACGGTCAAGCACGCCCCCTGGGGTGTCCGTTTCCCCGCCTCCGACGGGGCCGGGTTCCATGTCGTGCTCCAGGGCTCGGCCTGGCTGCTGCCGCCCGAGGGCGCCGATCCCGTCCGGCTCGGCCCCGGAGATGTCGTCTTCCTGGCTCATGGCTACGGTCACGGTCTCGCCGACCGGCCCGAAACCCCGCTGGAGGACGCCCAGTTGGCACCGGACGGCTCCTGGCCCACGCTCCGCCACCGCGGGCCCGTCCACGGTGACGACACCCTCATGCTGTGCGGCGCCTACCAGCTGAACAAGGCGAGGGCTCATCCCCTCCTCACCGACCTGCCGCCCTTCATCCACTTCCCGGCCCGCGTCGGCGCCCACGACCGGCTGCGCTCCGCCGTCGATCTGCTCGGCGCCGAACTCGCCGAACCCCAACCAGGCTCCGACGCCATCGTGCCCGCGCTCCTCGACACCCTGCTGCTGTATCTGCTGCGCACCTGGTGGCTGGCCGAGCGCCCGGAGGAACCGACCGGGTGGGCGGGCGCCCTGAGCGACCCGGCCGTCAGCGCCGCGCTGCACGCCATCCACGACGCCCCCGCGAGGCCCTGGACGGTCGAGGAACTCGGCGCCCGGGCGGGCCTGTCCCGCGCCGCGTTCGCCCGCCGTTTCACCGCGCTGGTCGGCCGGCCACCGCTCGCGTATCTGACCTGGTGGCGCATGACGACGGCGGGCCGACTGCTGCGCCAGGCCGACGCCCCGTTGCGCACCGTCGCCGAACGGTCCGGCTACACCTCGGAGTTCGCCTTCGCCAAGGCCTTCAAACGGGAGTACGGGGTGGCCCCCGGCCAGTACCGCAAACAGGGCGCCACAAGGTCGGCGTGATCCACCGGCTTTCGGGGAGGACGGCACGGCCGGGCCAGGCCCGCGGCTATGACTGTCCCGACCTTGACGGCGATACGCCCTGGCCGTCCGCCCCGTACAGCTCGGCGCGGATTCGCTGGGCGGCCCGTGCGGCGACCGAGATGCCGGTGGCCTTGTCGCCGCCGGCATGGACGAGGGCGAGCACGCCGCCGACCCGGACGTCGACGGCGTAGGACGGGGCGCCGTCGTATGCGTCGCCGCCGGTGGACCGCGAGATCTCGCACAGCGCCTGGTCGCCGAGGCCGGTGATCTCCCGGGCCTCATGGTGCTCCTGGACGGGGGCGGCCTCCGTGTCGACGTCGACTTCGGGGCAGGTCTCGTGGAGCAGGCGCCGGACCTCCAGGTAGCGCGCGCTGCGACGGGCGGGCATCGAGACCAGCTGGACGGTGACGATCCGGCGGCCGTACCCGGCGGCGGGTGCGAGGCGTACGGTCTGCTGGGCGCCGGCTCCCTCGAAGCCGGTCAGCTCCTCGCGCAGTTCGCCGCCGGGCTCGCACCCGGTCCAGTCGCCGCCGCCGTACCGGCCGAAGGTCCCCAGATCCGTCCCGGTCACCTTCGCGCGCCCGCCGAACGCCCCGACGGGCAGGAGCGCGGCCTCCAGGTCGGCTTCGGTGAAGACCCGGTCCGGGTCGGCCTTGCCGTCGACGCCGGGCGCGGTGGAGGGGGCGCCCGACGGCGCCCCCGACGCGGCGGGAGGCTCTGGATCGGCCGTCGCCTGCGTATTGCCGCATCCGCTGAGGAGACTCGTCAGCGCGACGGCACAACCTGCGATTCCCGCGCCCGCGGCAGCTCGCACGGCGCCTCCCCGGTTCGGTGAACAGTTCGACCGGCACCCTAGATGATCGATTCCAAGGAGTCAGTGATCGTACGAGGTAGGTGAGCGGAGGGTGGCTCGTCCGCCGCGTGGTTGCCCAGCCACACGCCGACGACGGTGAGCACCACCAGCAGGGCCACGGCATAGGGCCGGCCCGGCGCTCCGCCGGCCGCCGGACCGACGACCGGCTGAGCGGCGCAGCCCCACGGGCCTGACCACAGCTCGATCCGTTCCACGACCGGCAGACGGTGTCCGGCCGCCGCCCAAGCGGTCTGCGCGCCCAGCAGAACCAGCACCGAAACCGCCGCGGAACTCCAGGACTTGACCTTCCGGGCCCGGTCCACCGGCCGGCCCAGCAACCACGCCGCGTCGCTCGCGGGCACGACCACCGGCCCCCGCCCCAGGGCGTCCCGCGCGGCGACCAGAGCAAGGCCCGGCCCGACCAGGGTTGGACCGGCGGGCAGGGACCGGCCGATCATCTCGACGGTGTCGCCCTGCGCTGCGCTGCCCTGCAGACTCCTGACGAAGCGATAGGCGAAGGTGCTGCCGTAGCCGCCGGCCAGCAGGACCAGGGCATAGGCGGTCACCGCCAGGTCGGCCACCGACTCGGCGAGGTCGGCCTGGTGTGTTGCCGGCAGCACTGCCACACCGTCCTTCTTCTCACCGATCAGCAGCTCGGCCAGGCGCCTGCGCGCATCCGGGTCGAGCCGCTGCTCAGGCTCGTCGAGGATCAGCAGGCGCGTCGGCGGGCATCGCCGCCGGTCCGGGACGGACCAGATCGCCACCCTTCTATACGCCACATGTATACATGCGGGTTATAGTCAGCTTGCCCGGCGATCTCGCCACCGTTCTGGAGAAACCCCTGTGCACAAAGGCAGTTCGACGCTTTCCGTCCAACGCAGAACCGGCCTCGACGAGGCTCCCGCCGACCGTAGAGGCGAGCGGAAGCCGAGCAGGCCGGCCGGGGGGACGCGGCTGGCCGCCATCGACGGACTGCGCCTCGTGGCCGCCCTCGCGGTGGCCGCCTACCACTACGTGGGCACGACGACGCCCAACTTCTGGGGCGCCAACGACCCCAAACAGTTCGCTCCGGCATTGCACGAGATCAGCCGGTACGGCTGGCTGGGCGTGGAGTTCTTCTTCATGATCAGCGGATTCGTCATCTGCCTGAGCTGCTGGGGACGCACCCCCGTGCAGTTCGTCGTCTCCCGCGTCTCCCGGCTGTTCCCGTCGTACTGGTGCGCCGTGCTGATGGTCGTCGGCCTGGTCCTCGTCGCCCGGCTCGTCCATCTTCAGGCAGCCACACCGATCGACCCCCGAACCGTCCTGGGGAACCTGACGATGGTCCCCGGGCCGCTGGGGCTCCAGTTGATCGCGGGAGTTGCCTGGACGCTGTGGGTGGAGGCCCGTTTCTACCTGCTGATGGCGATCATGCTGTTCTTCGGGCTCACCTACCGCCGCATGATCGCCTTCTGCGGGGCATGGCTCACCCTCGCGGTCATCGCACGCGAACTGGACTCGACCGTCCTCGACGAGCTCTTCGTCAGCCAGTACGCGGGCCTCTTCATCACGGGAATAGCGCTCTACCTGATGCACCGCTTCGGACAGAACCTCGTACTGTGGCTGCTGGCCGGATTCGCCTGGTGCTACGAACTCACGGTACTCAATGACCGGGTGACCGCCCACGCCGTGAAACCCGCTGACGGCGGCGCCATCTCCTGGGCCGTCTGCGCCGCGATACTGACCTGCTTCCTCGCCGTCCTCGCACTCGCCGGAATCGGCCCACTCGCCCGACTCCGTTGGCGGTGGCTGGTGACCGCCGGCGCGCTCACCTACCCCTTCTATCTGGTGCACCAGAGCATCGGCATACCCGTGGCAAAGGGGCTGCTGCAGACGGTCCCCGCGCTCGGCGTCCTCCCGTCGATGGCTGTGGGGGCCGTCTTCTCCCTGCTGCTTTCGGGCGCCGTCTACCGCATGGTCGAAAACCCCCTCATGCGCGTGCTGCGCCGCCAGCTCACACGCGGCATGAGCCCCCGGCAACCCTCGACGGACACCACGGCGTCACGCCAGGACGAACAAGGCGGCACCCGACGGCAGTTGACCCCACCGGCGGGACAGAGCACGAAACCGGCCATCCCCGCAGATGCCGACAGCGTCCGAAGCGACGCGTGAACCAAAGCGGTACACGCCCCTCTCGTGGCGGGCGGCCGCTGCCGGCGAAGGCGAATTGGTCACCCTGGCGATGATGCAGACGATGCTCGGTTTCACCTCCGAGGTCAGGTGGCTCCGGCACGCCGGGGCCACCCGGCACCTGGCCACCAGCACCTCGGTGTGGAGCGACGATGTATGGATCGTGGACTCCACACCCGTGGAATGCGGCCGCTCGCGGGAGACCGTCAAACGCTCCGACCTGGCCGGATGGGCCCAGTACGGCTACTGCGCCAGCCACAGCCGCTTCTTCTGGGGCCTACGGCCGCACCTCCTCGCCGCCCGGCCCGGCCAGACACTGATCGGCGACAAGAACTACTTCGGCCGCGACTTCGAACACGAACTCGCCCAGCAGGGAGTCCAGTTGCTACGGCCGCTGACGGCCTACGATCACTGACCCCTTGGTGAGGGGCTGGACGCGTTGAAGGCCCCGGCCGCGACGGCGGTCTTCGGACGGTTCGAGGCCGACGGCCCCAACGAGTTGTGGACCGGCGATGCCCTGCACGGGCCAATGGTCGCCGGCCGCAAAACGTATCTGTTCGCGTTCGTCGACTCGTGGTTGCTGTGGGCCTGCGCGAAACTCGGCATCAAGCTGGTGCACTCCACCCCAGGGCGCCCGCAGGGCAGAGGCAAGATCGAGCGGTTCTTCCGCACCATGAACGGCGAATTCGTCGTCGAGATCGCCTCCGGTGACGGTCAGGCCGGACGGCAGATCGACAGCCTGCTGGAGATGAACCGCCTGTTCACGGCCTGGACCGAGAACGTCTGCCACCGCCGGGTGCACTCCGAGACGGGAGCCGCCCCGCTGGCCCGCTGGATGAACGGCCACCAACCGGAGAGCGCGGCCCCGACGCCGGGGCTTCCCGTAGTCCGGGAAGGCCGGTCGGGGCCGTCGCCCGTCAGGGGTGGGGTTCCCCTGAGGTCTAGAAGCGCATCACTTGCACTCCTGCCCGTTGTTGATGCAGTTGACCGCCTTGCTCATCAGGTTGTCCGGCATCACGTTGATGAAGTCGCCGTGGTCGGTCACCGGCTTGTGGAGCTGTTCGGGGAAGCTGTCCACCGCGAAGCTGTTGCCCTGGGGGACGTCGTAGGTGATGCGCTGGACGAGTTGCGGGATGGCCGTGAAGCCGTTGGGGCAGTTGCCGTTCTGGTCCGAGAAGGTCACGTGGTCGCGGTGGTTGGCGCTGTCGATGTCGCGGCCGTCCCAGCAGTTCTGGAAGGCGAAGGTGCGGACGACCTGGGAGCCGCTGGGGCAGAGCGGGTACTTGTCCTTCAGCTGCCGGTCCTCGAAGCCGGTGCAGCTCCAGGAGGCGTTGGCGTTCTTCGTGCCGTTGGTGAAGGCCTTGGCGTCGCCGGTGATGATGCGCAGGAAGCGGGGCATCGCCTGGACCTGGCCGGCCTGGCTGCCGCGGAAGGTGAGGGTCACCGTGGCCGGGGTCAGGGTCGTGCCGACGTTGGCGTCCTGCGCGGCGCCCGGCTTCTGCTCCGCGTTTCCGTCCAGCTTGCGCAGCACCGGCCAGTAGTGGGTGGACTGGTCGCCGTTGGTGCAGGTGGTGTCGGACTGGGCGAGCTTCTGGTCGTTGGCGAAGGCGTCGGTGGCCTTGTTGCCGACGTAGTCGTGGGTGTGGTGGGCGCCGTTGCTCACCCCCGGGGTGACGATGACGTTGTCGGAGTTGAAGTGGCCGTCCTCATTGCGGCCGCATTCGGTGGTGAAGGTGCCGGTCGAGGCGCCGTTGCCCCGGGGAGCGGCGAACGGCGGGGTGCCGGCGTTGGGCTGGACGGTGGTGATGTCGATGAAGTCGTCGGGGGAGGGGCCGCCGGGCTGGCCCTGCTGCCCGCCGTTCTGACCCTGGTCCTGTCCCTGGTCCTGTCCCTGGTTCTGGCCCGGATCTTGGTTCTGGTTCTGGTTCTGGTCTTGGGGCTGGGGCTGGGGCTGGTTCTGGTACCAGCCGTTCTTCGTGGTTTTTGTGGAGTCGTAGCCGCCGGAGCCGGCCGCCTCGTCGACGGGCTTGGTGGTACAGCCGCTCATCTTCAGCAGATAGCTGGGCCGTTTGGCGTTCTTGGCGATGGCGGTGACCATCGTGCCGATCGTCTTCTGCCGCTGCTGCTTGAGCCGGACGAGGACGGTGCTGCTGCTGCCCTCCATCATCTTGTGGTAGGCGTCGTGCACTTGGCGGTCGAGCGAGGACAGCCCCTTGGACACCTGGAGCTGGGCGCTGCGCGGCACCTCGCGCAACCGGTCGCCCACGTCGGGGCAGGAGATGGTCGTGGCGGTGATGGTGTGCGGGTGGCCGGCCGCCGGCTCCGGGCCGGAGTTGCCGGCCAGTGCTGTGGTGGCGACCGCCGCCAGTCCGCCGCCGCCGAGCAGGAGCGCGGCCGCGCCCACGAGCATTCTGTTCGTCAATCGCGAGCGTTTATGGGACTGGGCCTGTTGCCGTTGCCTCATGGGATCACTTCGCTTCGTCCGGTGTGAGGGGTGTCGGTTGCTGCGGGTGTCGATTGCAAAGGGTGCTGCGGGTGTCGTTTCGGTCGGTTCGCAGGTGGTCAGGGGCGGCCGGGCGTCGTCCGGCGTCGGGGCCGGTGTCGCCGCCGTCGTGACACGTCCGCGCGCCCGGCTCAGCTGCTGTGCAGGGTGTTGAAGTCGACGTTTCCGGTCTTCTCCAGCACCGTGATGTGGTCCAGGACGACGGTGTTGGCCCGGTTCGCCAGCGCGCGCACCATCGAGTTGCGGGTCTGGTCCCGGACCATCGCGACCAGCCCGAAGACCTTGCCGTGGGCGCGGCGCAGCAGTTCGGCGAAGAGCGGGCCGAAGTCGTTGCCCTGGGCGGCGTTCAGCTGCCCGAGCCAGCCCTGCTGATCGGCGTTGGGCTGGTTGGGCAGCGGGATGCCCAGCGCCCGTCCGGCCTCGATCGAGCGGCGGTCCAGCTCGGTGTGCCCGGCGACGAGGTGGGCGCCGGCCGTGCGCACCGCGGCGGTCGTGCCGCGTTCCTGCGCCTGGCGGCCCGCGGGCAGCTCCCACAGGCCGGCCAGTCTGACCTTGCGTACGAAGTCCCGGTCCATCGCGGTCAGCGGGCCGTAGCGGGTGTTCACCGTCCCGCCGCCGTCATCCTCGTACGTGACCGTGTTGGTCGCCGCCGATGCGGTCTCACCGAAGAGCTGGATGGGCAGCAACAGTGCCGCAAGCGTGGCCATGAGAGCGGCGACCACCAGTCCGGTGGCGATGGTCCGCCCGGATGTTGCGGAGTTGCTGAGGATCGACCGCACACGGCCTCCCGGTTCGTCCTACTGGAATGCCACCGGACGCTAGGGGCCGCGCCCGGTCCACGGACGCGGGTCCTCACCCCTGGACAAATAACGGCCGGGTCCGCCGCGACACTGCTACGGTGCCGTGTGCGGGCCCGGCTGCGTGACGGGTGACGTACGCCGGTCGGCGCATGCCCGAAGTAGCGTGTGGCACAAGGTGGTTGGGGGTTGCGTTCAGCGCGCGTACAGTCCCGCCGCCGCCCACCGACGGCGCTCTTTCCGGGTGTCCGGCGCCTCGCGCTCGCCCTGTGCGTACAGGGCGTCGATCTCCGCCGTATACGCCCGTACGATCGCCGCCCGCCGCAGCTTCCGCGACGGCGTCATCAGCCCGGAGTCCTGGCTGAACTCGCCCGGCAGCACACGGAACGCCCGGATCGACTCGGCCCGCGACACCGACGCGTTGGCGCGCGCCACCGCCCGCCGCACCTCGGCCTGCAGCTGCTCCTCCGGCGACGGTCCCTCGCCGGCCTCGCACGGCTCACCGCGCAACTGCCGCCACTGCTCCAGCGCCTCCGGATCCAGGGTGATCAGCGCGGTCACATACGGCCGGTTGTCGCCGACCACCACACACTGCGAGATCAGCGGATGGGTGCACAGCCGCTGCTCCAGCCCCTGCGGGGCCACGCTCTTGCCGTTGCTGGTGATGATGGTGTCCTTCTTGCGGCCGGTGATGACGAGATAGCCCTCCTCGTCCAGGTGCCCGAGGTCACCGGTCGGCAGCCAGCCGTCGTACAGCCCGTTGCCCGGCTCGCCGTCGTCGAGATAGCCGGCGAAGACCACCGGGCCACGCACCCACACCTCCCCGTCCAGCGCCAGATGCACCGCGCTGCCCGGCAGCGGCAGGCCCACCGTCCCGAACCGCACCCTGCCCGGCGGCTGCACGGTGATCGCCCCGGTGGTCTCCGTCAGGCCGTAGCCGTCGTAGACGGTGATACCGATGCCGGCGAAGAGCAGTCCCAGCTCCCGGAAGAGAGGTGAGCCGCCGGAGACCGCCGTGCGTACCCGGCCGCCGAGCAGCTCGCGGATGCGGGAGTACACCAGCCGGTCGTAGAGCGCGTGCCGGGCCCGCAGGAACGGGTCGGGGCCGCGCCCGGTGCCCTGCGCCTGCTCGGCGAGCGCCTCCGCGTGGCGCACCGCCACCGTCATCGCCGCGTCGAACGTCCGCTGCCGGCCCGCCCGTTCGGCGGCCAGCCGGGCGCGGGCGCAGATCTTCTCGAAGACGTACGGCACCGCGAACAGGAACGTCGGACGGAAGGACGCCAGGGCCGGCAGCAGCTCGTCCGAGGACGGGTCGGGCTGGTGCGCCAGCTTCACCCCGCCGCGCAGACACGCCACCTGCACCATCAGCCCGTAGACATGCGCGAACGGCAGAAAGGCCAGCAGCGAGGGGCGCTCGCCCGGCGCGGCCAGCAGACCGCCCCAGCCCGCGTAGAGGGTGTCGCACTGGGCGGCGAGATTGGCGTGTGTGATCACACAGCCGCGCGGGCGACCCGTGGTGCCCGAGGTGTGGACGATCGCGGCGATACCGCCCGGCGTGACCGCATGGCGCAGCCGGTGCACCTCCGCCTCGGGCAGCCGGGTGCCCTCCTCCACCAGCCGCTGTACGCAGTCCAGGTCCAGCTGCCACAGCCGGCGCAGCCGGGAGCGCTCGTCGCAGGCCTCCGCCACGGTCATGGCCTGCGCCTCGTTCTCGACGATGATCGCGGTGACCTCCGCCCCCGCGAGGATGCAGCGCAGTTGCTCGGCCGACGCGGTCGGGTAGACCGGTACGAGCTGGCCGCCGATGGCCCACAGCGCATAGCTGAACAGCGTCCACTCGTAGCGGGTACGGGACATCAGCGCGACCCGTGTGCCGGGCCGCACCCCGTCCGCCAGCAGCCCCCTTGCCAGCGCCATGACCTCGTCGCGGAATTCCGCCGCGGTAACCTCCTGCCAGTTGCCGGATCCATCGGTGTCGCGGCGGGCGAGCTGAGCGAAGTCCGGCTGGTGGGCGGCGGTTTCGAAGACGGAGTCGGCCAGACCGCCGGTCCGCAGTGGAGCCGCCAGGGCCGGAACGCTGATGTCGCGCACAGCACCTCCTAGGTGTTCCCCCTTGGTTCCCCCCTGGTCCACCGCCGTCCCAGCGGCAGCGAGGGCAAGTTACCGGCCGGTCTCCCGGCTGCCCAGATCTATGGCTACTCTTGAGCGGAAGACGACAAGTCTTGGAACGAGCCATACGCGAGGAGGGCGCCTGATGTACCGCATCGTCGATGCCTGGCGCCTCTACACCTCCGCGCTCTTCTTCCTCCTCGCCGGACTCCTGCTCGCGCAGAGCGGTCTGACGACGGCTCTGACCGCCGCCGCGACCACCGCCGCCGTGCTGCTCCTGTGCAGCGCCTTCCTGATCGCGGCCTGCGCCGGGCCCGTACCACCGGGCCGGATCCGGACCGCCATCCGCGACCGCGAGCGACGTACGGCCTTCCTTCCGCAGCGCGATCCCGATGCGGCCGGCCGGCCGCGCCCCCGAGCACCGGGCCGTCCCCTCCCGACGGCCGCGTAGGCGCACGCTCCGGGCAACACCCCGCTTTTGCGTCCGCGCGGCTCGTCACGCCGAATCCACATCCCGGCACGACGAGACCCGTGGAGGGCTCACCCATGTCCGTTTTCGGCTTTCTCGGCGATGCGCTGACGCGTGGCGCCCAAGCGATCGATCCGCTCTTCGGCACCGCCGCCATGGCCGTCGCCATCGTCCTCTTCACCCTTGGCGTACGCGCCGCGCTGCATCCGCTCGCCCGCGCCGCGGCCCGTGGTGAGAAGGCCCGCTCCGCACTCGCCCCGCAGATCGCCGAGCTGCAGCGCAAGCACAAGGGCAACCCCGAGCGGCTGCAGAAGGCGATGTCCGACCTCTACGCCAAGACCGGCTCCTCACCCCTGGCCGGGTGCCTGCCGACCCTGCTCCAACTGCCCGTCTTCTTCCTCATGTACCACCTCTTCTCCACCGGGGGCGGCGGGCTGCTCGACCACACGCTGCTGGGTGCGCCGCTCGGCGGCCACTGGCGCGAGGCGCTCGCCGACGGTGGTCTCTTCGGCCCGCAGGGCCTGGTCTACCTCGCGCTGTTCGCCCTGGTCGCGGCCGTCGCCACCTGGAACTTCCGGCGTGCGCGGGCCGCGGTGGCCAAGGCTCCGGCACCGGCCGCGGGCGGCAGCGGGGGGAGCGCCGCACTGCCCGGCATGGCCTCCATGGCGAAGGTGATGCCGCTGCTGTCGTTCGGCACGCTGATCACGGTGGCCGTGGTGCCGCTGGCCGCCGGGCTCTACATGGTCACCACGACGATCTGGACGGCGTGCGAACGGGCGCTGCTGCACCGGGACCGGGAGCCGGGTGCGCAGCGGTCGGCCGCCGTGGCCGTACCGGCCGAGGCGAAGGCGTCCGCACCGGCCGGCGACGCGTCCGGTGACGGCGCCGCGCGGCAGCGCTCCACCCAGCAGCGCTCCACCCAGCAGCGCCCCGCCCAGCAGCGTTCGCCGAAGAGCCGCGCGGCCCGGCAGCGGGCGGCCCGGGCCAGGGCCAATTCCCAGGCCAAGGCCCGCTCCGCCGGCGCCGCGAAGCCACGGGAGGCCGCCCCCGAGGAGATCGTTACTACCGCTCAGTAACGATCCAGTCCTTGAACGGGGTCTTGCGGACTGGACCCCGTTCTTGGAGGATCGGCCAAATCGCTCGATGGCCGTCCCCCATCGGCCGGCCCGGAAGGCCCCTTCCAGGGCCGACCTTCGACCACGGGAGTTGAACCGATGAAGCTGCTGCGTGTCGGTACGGTGGGGGCGGAACGCCCGGCGCTGCTCGACGAGACGGGGGTCCTGCGGGACCTGTCGGGCCTGGTGCCGGACATCGACGGAGCGCTGCTCGCGGACGACGGGAAGTTGGCCCGGATCCGTGCCGCCGCCGCGTCCGGCGAGCTGCCCGAGCTGGACGCCGCCGGGCTGCGCACCGGTCCGCCGGTCGGCCGGATCGGCAAGATCGTGTGCATCGGGCTGAACTACCACGATCACGCCCGCGAGACGGGGGCCGCGCCCCCCGAGGAGCCGATCATCTTCATGAAGGCCCCGGACACGGTCGTCGGCCCCGACGACACGGTGCTGGTCCCGCGCGGCAGCGTGAAGACCGACTGGGAGGTGGAGCTGGCGGTCGTCATCGGCCGTACCGCCCGCTACCTGGAGAGCGATGAGCAGGCGCTGGCGGCGGTGGCCGGCTATGCGGTGGCGCACGACGTCTCCGAGCGCGCCTTCCAGATCGAGCGCGGCGGCCAGTGGGACAAGGGCAAGAACTGCGAGACGTTCAACCCGCTGGGCCCGTGGCTGGTGACCGCCGACGAGGTGCCCGACCCGCAGGCGCTCGGCGTACGGCTGTGGGTCAACGGCGAGTTGAAGCAGGACGGCACCACCGCCGAGCAGATCTTCCCGGTGGCCGAAGTGGTCCGCTACGTCAGCCATTTCATGACGCTGTACCCGGGCGATGTCATCAACACCGGCACCCCGGCCGGCGTCGCGATGGGCCGGCCGGAGCCCAAGCCGTACCTGCGGGCCGGCGATGTCGTGGAGCTGGAGATCGACGGTCTGGGCCGTCAGCGTCAGGAGCTCAAGGACGCCTGACGCTGCGCTTGGCTGCCTTCCCACGTTTTCGGCTGTCCCGCCGTGGTGGTGGTTCACCGTTGCGCCTGCGGCGGGCGTGGGTTGTCGGGTGCGGTGACGGCCCTCCGGGGCAGGGTGTCCGGACTGCTTCGCTTTACGTCCGGACACCCTGCCCCTCCGGCCCGTCCCCTCCCGTGGGTGGGTGGGGAGAGGCCGGTGGGGGGCGGGCGTGGTCCGTCGGCTGCGCGCGCGTGATCGCTTATGTGCACCCCCACCGGTCTTTTTCCCTCCCCAACGGGAGGGGGCGGACCGCAGGACGGAGGGCCGGTTCCGCAGTCGAACAGCCCCGCGCAGCGGCACCAGCCCGCCGCGTGCGCGCCCTTTAGGCCGTGGGGGAGCAACGGCGGGACCGCCGAACACGCGGGGATCAGCGAAGCGCAGCGGAGGGGCCCGCCTCGACCCGCACCGTACGGCCTTCGGCGGCCGAGAGCTTGGCGGCCTCCAGGACGCGCAGCGCGGCCGCGGCCTCGGTGGCGGTCACCGGCGGCTCGCCGCCCTCGCGCAGGGCCCGGGCGATCGCGGCGTAGTACGCGGGGTAGTCGCCCGGGAGGGTCGGCACCGGCTCACCGCCGCCGTTGCGCGGGGACGCCCCGGCGCCCATCCGGCCCCAGCGGGACTTCGGCTCCACGCCCCACTCCTCGCCCTCGTCGCCGGGGCGCCGGCCCTCGCGCAGCGCCTCCTCCTGTGGGTCCAGGCCGTGCTTGGTGTAGCCCGCCTTGCTGCCCAGCACCCGGAAGCGGGGGCCCAGCAGGGCGGCGGTGGCGCTCACCCACAGATGCGAGCGGACGCCGCCTGCGTGGGTGAGGGCGATGAAGGTGTCGTCGTCGGCCTCCGCACCCGGGCGGCGGATGTCGGACTCGGCGTAGACCTGGACGACCGGGCCGAAGAGAGTCAGCGCCTGGTCGGCGAGGTGGCTGCCGAGGTCGTAGAGCAGCCCGCCGATCTCCGCCGGGTCGCCGGACTCCCGCCAGCCGCCCTTGGGCTGCGGCCGCCAGCGCTCGAAGCGGGACTCGAAGCGCTGGATGTCGCCGAGCGCGCCGTCCTCGATCAGCTTGCGGACGGTGCGGAAGTCGTTGTCCCAGCGGCGGTTCTGGAAGACGGAGAGCAGCAGCCCGCGGTCCTCGGCGAGCGCGGCGAGCTTCTCCGCCTCGGCGGCGGTCGCGGCCAGCGGCTTGTCGACGACCACCGGCAGACCGGCCTCCAGCGCGGCGGTGGCGAGCGGCACATGCGTCTTGTTCGGCGTCGCCAGCACGATCAGATCGAGGTCGGCGGCGCGGTCGAGCACCGCCTCCGGGGTGTCGACCGTACGGACCTGCGGATGCTCGGCGCGGGCCTGCGCCTGCCGTTCCGGATCGGCGGTCGAGACGGTGTCGAGCAGCAGGTCTTCGGTGGCCGCGATCAGCGGGGCGTGGAAGACCGAGCCCGCCAGGCCGTAGCCGATGAGGCCGACGCGGAGCGGGCCGTGGGGGGTGGAGGTGCCGGTGGAGTCGCTCATGCCCTCCACTTAAGCAACGCTGTTGCCAAAGTGCAAGCGATGCGGACAATGGGTGGGTGAGCAGCAACGACATCACCCACGGCGGCTTCACCGGCAACCCGGGCGCCAACCTCCCCGCACTCCGCGGCCACAACACCGCGCTGGTGCTGGGGCTGCTGCGCGCGGCCGGCGAGGAGGGGGTCAGCCGTCTGGAGCTCGCCGCGCAGACCGGCCTCACCCCGCAGGCCGTCAGCAAGATCACCGCACGGCTGCGGGCCGAGGGGCTGGCCGCCGAGGCGGGTCGCCGCGCCTCCACGGGCGGCAAGCCCGCCACCGTCCTACGGCTGGTCCCCGGTGCGCGGCACGCCGTCGGGCTGCATCTGGACCGCGATGAGCTCACCGCCGTACTCGCCGACCTCGCCGGTGACGCGGTCGCCGTACGGCGCGCCCCGCTGGCCTTCGAGGCGGGCGCCGAACAGGTCCTCGCCACCGCGGCACGGGAGGTCGCGGCGCTGCGTGCGGCGGCCGGCGGCCCGTTGGTCCTGGGAGCCGGCGTGGCCTGCCCCGGCCCGCTGGACCACACCACCGGAGTGCTGCACCGGGTCACCGGCGCGCCCCGGTGGGACGGCTTCCCCCTACGGGACGCGCTCGCCGAACGCCTCGGTCTGCCCGTCGCGCTCGACAAGGACACCAACGCGGCCGCACTCGGCCTGGCCCAGGGCATACGGGCCGGCGCCGGCTCCTTCGGCTATCTGCACCTGGGCACCGGCCTCGGCGCCGGACTCGTACTGGGCGGCAGCCTCTACCGCGGGCCGCGCACCGGCGCCGGTGAATTCGGCCACCAGGTCGTGCAGTTGGACGGGCCGCTGTGCGGCTGCGGGCAGCGCGGCTGCATCGAGGCGCTGTGCCTGGCGGCGGTGGCCCGCGGCGATCTGCCGGGCGCGGCACACGCACTGGGTGTGGGCGCCGCCAACCTCGTCGAGCTCCTGGACATCGACCGTGTGCTGCTCGGCGGCCGGACCGTACTGGAAAACCCCGACGCCTTCCTGACCGGCGTGGCCCAGGCCCTCGCCACCCAGGCCCGCCTCCGCGGCCGAACCGGGCCCGGCACCGGCCTTGCGGCCGCGGTACCGGTGGCCCTCGCCCGGGGCGGCGCGCGGGCGGTCGCGGACGGGGCCGCGGAGCTGGTGCTGGCACCGCTGTTCGGGGCGTGACAGCCCGACCTCGCGGCGGGGCGGGGCGCGGAGATCTACGCGGAGGTGGCCGGCTTCGGCGTCCTGGCCGAGCCGGCTCCGCGCTCAGACGCGGACATCGGCGGCGTGGCGTTCGGCCACGATGCCGCCCCACTGCTCGGCGAACGCACCCCAGAGCGCACGCAACCTGGTCTCCTCGCGAGCCACCTCCGCGACGACACCGGCGGGGTCGAGTCCGAGGGCATGCAGCGCACCGACGTCCGACGTCCCCCAGGTGCGGATGTCGTCGGCCAGCACCTCGGGGTGGAACTGCACACACCAGACAGCTGTGCCGATCCGATACGCCTGGTGGGCGCAGCGCTCGCTGGTGAGCAGCGGAACGGCGCCCTCGGGCAGGGTGCTGGTCTCTTCCCAGTGCCATTGCACCGCGCGCAACCACATGCCCGGGTCCGCGAGGGGTCCGAACAGCCGGTCTCCGGCGGCCTCCTGGAGTGGCATCAGTTCACAGAGCCCGACCTCGGGTCGTGCGGCGTGCCGGACCTCGCCGCCGCAGGCCACGGTGAGCAGTTCCATACCCAGGCAGATCCCCAGCGTGGGCAGGTCCCGGTCCACGGCCTGCCGCAGCAGTTCCCGCACCGTCGGAAGCCAGGGCGCCTGCTCCTCGTCGTGCGGGCCCATGGATCCGCCGAGGACCAGCAGCGCGTCGTGGCCGTCCAGAGTCCGGGGCAGCACGTCTCCCGCCCAGGGGCGGCACAGGTCGATCACCAGCCCCTGCCCGGCCAGGCGTTCACCGACCTGGGCCGGGCCCGTACCGTCCTCGTGCTCGACGACGAGCACCCGCGCGCCGCTCACAGTCGCCCCGCCTCGACGATGCGGCGCAGGAAGGCGCGGGTGCGCTCCTGCTGCGGGTCGCCGAATATCTGCTCCGGCGGCCCTTCCTCCAGCAGTACGCCCTGATGCAAGAAGCACACCTTGTTCGACACCTCCCGGGCAAAGCCCATCTCGTGGGTGGCCAGCAGCATGGTCATGCCGCCTTCGGCCAGTTCGCGCACAATGGCCAGCACTTCGGCGACGAGTTCGGGGTCGAGGGCCGAGGTGATCTCGTCGAGCAGCAGGGCGCGTGGCCCGGTGGCCAGGGCGCGCACGATGGCCACGCGCTGCTGCTGCCCACCCGAGAGCTGATCGGGCATGCTGTCGGCCTTGTCGGCGAGGCCGACCCGCTTGAGCAGCACGCGGGCCTGTTCCTCGGCCATGGCCCGCGGCACCCCGCCCACGCGCATCGGCCCGAGTGCGACGTTGCGCACCACGCTCATGTGCGGGAAGAGATTGAAGTGCTGGAAGACCATGCCGACATCGCAGCGCAGCCGGTCCAGGTCGGTGCCACGTCCGGAGGCGGCATCACCGTCGACCCGGATCTGACCCGCGCTGATCTCCTCCAGCCCGTTGATGCAGCGCAGCAGGGTGGACTTGCCGCTGCCGGAGGCGCCGATCAGGGTCACCACCTGGTGCTGTTCCACGTTCAGGTCGATGCCTCGGAGTACGGGGACGTCCCCATAACTCTTGTGCACCGCGTCGATCTCGATGAAGGCCATGTCAGGCTCCCTTGCCGCGGCGCTGCTCACGGGCCACAAGCCGGTCGACCAGCCGGGCCTGCGGAATGGTGATGAGGATGAAGAGCGCCGCGACCACGGTCACCGAGGAGAGGTTGAAGTGGTTGGAGGCGAAGATCTTCGACTGGTTGAAGGCATCGATGGTGCCGATGACATTCACCAGCGCGGTGTCTTTCTGCAGGCTGATGAAGTCATTGAGCAGCGGCGGTACGACGCGGCGGGTGGCCTGTGGCAGCACCACATGGCGCAGTGTGGCGCTCTGCGAGAGGCCGAGCGAACGGGCGGCCGCACTCTGTCCGGGCGCGATGGACTCGATGCCGGCCCGGAACACCTCGGCGACGTACGCGCCGTAGGTGAGGGTGAGCGCCAGGATCGCGAACCAGACCGGGCTGAGCGAGCTGAGGAACGGCACCTTGGCCAGCGGCAGTCCGAAGCCGATCAGATAGATGATGATGATTGCCGGTACGGCACGGAAGCCGTCGATGTAGGTGGTGGCGAGCAGCCGCAGCGGGCGGCCGGCCCGGCCCGGCGCCATCCGGGCGAGGGCGAGCGCCAGTCCCCAGATCAGGATCAGCACCTGAGCGACGACGGCGATGAACAGGTTGGTACCGAAGGCGGAGGCGATCTCCGGGATACTGATCCCGATCACTTCGCCGTCGAAGAACGTTTGCTGCACGGCACGGTCGTTGGCGAACAGGAACCAGACCGCGCCGAGCAGGACGAGTGCGGTCAGGCACCAGCCCAGTACGGTCCAGGCGTCCTCGCGGGCCTCGGACGCGGCCCGCCGGGCGTCGGCCCGCCGGTCCTCGGACCAGGCCTTGGTGGCTGTACGGCTCGAACGCACCGCCCGTAGCGCGGGCCGCAGTTGCGTGAGGACGGCGGCGGCCACCACGAGGGCGCAGACGGCCACCGGCAGGCTGAAGCCGGGCAGGGCCGCGCTCACGGACCGCGCGGTCGCCGCGGTCAGCGCCACGGCGACCAGGACGCCGGCCACCGCGGCGGCCGCGAGCGGCAGGGCCGGCCGGGGCGGGGTGGCCACCCGCGGCGTGGTCCGCTCGGTGGTCAACAGATCGGATGTGACGGTCACTTGGCGCTCCAGGTGGGGATTGCGGACGGGTCTCCGCCGAACGCCTTGGTCAGGTAGGTGGAGGAGAGTTTGTCGAGCGTGCCGTCCTTCTTCATCGCCTCGATGGCCGCGTCGAGGGCGGAGGAGTTCTTGCTGCCCTTGGGGTAGAGCGCTCCGTAGGACTCGCCGGTGTGGTACTGACCGATGACGCGGAGCTTGCCCTTGGACGCCTGAGCCTTCCCGAGCACGATGGCGACGTCGGTGAGCGCGGCGTCGATCTGGCCTGCCTGGAGGGCGGCCTGCAGCTCGACATCGCCGGTGAAGACCTTCGGTTGGCTCTTCGGGCGGAGGTGGTCGCGGACGAAGTCAGCGCCGGTGGTGCCCTGCTTCACGCCGAGCCGCAGGCCCGCGATGTTCTCTTTGGTGGCCTTGGACTCCGATGTCACCAGGACGCCGATGTTGGAGGCGAAGTACGGGGCGGAGAAGTCCACCACCTTGCGGCGGGGGGCAGTGATGGAGATTTCGGCGAGCGCCATGTCGAAGTCCTGGGCCTTGCCCGCGACGAGCGCATCGAAGGACACATTGCGCACGGTGAGCTTGGGCAGACCGGCCCGGTAGGCGAGATTCGCGGCCATGCAGTACTCGTAGCCGTCTGCGATCTGCCGCACGGTGTCGCCGTTCCACCAGCCGGGGCTGGGGAGGTCACCGACGACGGTGAGGGTGTCCTTCTCGACGGTCGTGAGGTGGATCGAGCCGCGGGCTCCGGTCACCTTGCACTTGCCGTAGTCGCGGGACCCCTTGGAGTCGGTGGTGTGGGTGGTGGAGTCGCCGCTGCCCGCCGCGGAACCGCCGCATGCGGTGAGGGCTGCCAGCATCAGAGCGGTGAGTGCGGGCACGGCAGACGTACGGATGCTGCGCATGGTGCTCCTAGGGAAAGTGCTGGGAACCAGTGGTGCGCTACAGTGCCCAAAACGTTTTGGGCACGTCAAGACCCCGAGCTCAACGCAACAAAAACGTTTTGGGCACCAAGGTCGGAAAGCGGGTCTCCGGCACCCTCTGGAGGCCGCACGGTGAACGACACGGAGAGGCGGACCGCGGCATGACCAGCCGGAAATCGACACGGGCCGAGACGGCGGGCCGGCGTCCCGGAATCCGCGATGTGGCGCGGGCCACCGGGCTGTCCATCACCACGGTGTCCCACGCCCTCAGCGGTAAGGGACAGATCGCCCCGGCCACCCGTGAGCGGGTGCGCAGCGCCGCCGAGAAGCTCGGCTACCGCCCCGACCCCGTCGCCCAGGGTCTGGTGTCCGGGCGCACCGGCATCATCGGGCTGGCCGTCGGCCATATGACGGACCGCCCGTGGGCCAGCACCTACCGCCCGTACTACGCGGCGTTCTCTGCCGGGGCCACCATGGCCGCGGTCGAGCGCGACTACGCCCTCGTCGTCGTCCCGGGCGACCCGGCCTCCGGGCTGTGGGCCCGGGTTCCCATGGACGGCCTGATCATCGTCGACCCGGTAAGGGAAGACCCACTGCTCGCCGACTGTGCGCGCCGCGGACTGCCAGTGGTCACCGACGGCCGGCCCATCGATCCGGGGTACGAGGATGTGCCCACCGTGGAGAGCGACTTGGAGAGCGGCATGACCGAGGTCCTCGGTTTTCTGCGGGACGCCGGCGCCACCCGGGTCGGTCTCCTCTCGGGAGCCGAACCCGATGCGTACACCCAGGATTCCGAGCGCCTCTACCGCCAGTGGTGCGGCGCGGCCGGGCAACCGCCGGTCGTGGAGACCCCGGCCGCCTCGGAAGACGTGGTGGAGGCGGCGCTGCGACTGCTGTCCGGCCCCGGACGCCCGGACGCGGTGTATGGCCTCAACGAGACCTACGGCCAGGCCCTGGTGGTCGCGGCACGACGGCTGGGCCTGAACATCCCCGACGATCTGATGATCAGCGTGATGCGCGAGAGTGACCAGTCAGAGGGCGCCGGGGGCTGGGACGTGCCGCTGGTCGCGCTGAACCTGGACGCCCGGCGCCTGGGTGCCGAGTCCGTCGCGATGCTGATCGACGTACTCGACGGGAAGGCACCGCGCAAGGTGGTGGTCCCGTGCACCGTGGTCGTACACGACTCCAAGTGCCGCCCCTGAGCGGTGCGAGGCCGACATACAGCTCTTGGCGCAACGCCGGCACGCGGTCGGCTCCGTGCCGTGGGAGGAAGGGCGGTCGCTCCGAAACGCCGAAGGACGCGCCGGCGAGTACACCCGACCAAGCCCTACCAGTGCCGCATCAGGACTCCGGCCGGTACCTCGTCAGGGCTCCCGCGGTTCCTGGATGCGGCCGCCCTGGTGCGAGGATCACGCCGTGGAGTTCCCGTACGGCCAGGATCCTGGCGCACCCATCAGGTCCGGCGTCCCCGAGCACGGACGCATTCCCAAGTACTACGCGGCCAAGGTCGAAATCGCCGCGCTGCTCGACGAGTTGGGCGAGGGCGAGGTGCTGCCCACCGAGCGTGAGCTGGCGGCGCGCTTCGAGGTCTCCCGCGAGACCCTGCGCCAGGCGCTGCGCGAGCTGATCCTGGAGGGGCGGCTGCGGCGGCTGGGGCGCGGCACGGTCGTCGCCGGGCCCAAGCTGGAGCAGCCGCTGTCCCTGGCCAGCTATACGGAGGGCGTACGCGGCCAGGGGCGCGAGCCGGGGAGGCATCTCGTCGGCCTGGACCGGTTCCCGTGCCCGCCGGTGCTCGCCGGTGATCTGGGGCTCGAAGTGGGCGATGCCGTGTGGCACATGGAGCGGGTGCTGCTCGCCGACGATGAGCGGGTCGGGCTGGAGAGCACCTATGTCGCGGTCGAGCGGGTGCCGGACCTGGCCGCCGACTTCGAACCGGACTCGTCCTTCTACGCCTACCTCCACCAGCGGCTCGGCATCGGCTTCGGTGACGCGGACGAGCGGCTGGAGACCGTACTGGCCACCCCGCGCGAGGCGCTGCTGATCGGTACGCCGGGCGCGCTGCCGATGCTGCTGATCCATCGTCTGTCACGGGACACACAGGGGCGTCCGCTGGAGCGGGTGCGCTCGCTCTACCGGGGGGACCGGTTCTCGTTCACCACCCACTTGGGGAAGCCGACGCCGGGCTGAGGCGGCCGTCCGCGGTCCGTAACCCGACCCCCTGAATATCACGAGAAGATAACGGGTCTAGGCCAACTTTGAGGCCCTGTTCACCATCGCGTCGCCGAGTCGCCCCCCACGGGCCACCCACCGCCACGACCGTCTGGGGCATGCGAGTCATAGTTGTCGGAGCCGGCGTGCTGGGAACCATGCACGCCTGGCACGCGGTCGAGCGGGGCCACGAGGTCCTGCACATCGAGCGGGAGGCCGAGGCCCGCGGCGCCTCGGTCCGTAACTTCGGACAGATCTGGGTCAGCGGCCGGGCCGGCGGCGAGGAGCTGGCCACCGCGCTGCGCGCCCGCGAACTGTGGGAGGGCATCGGCGCCCGCGTCCCCGGGATCGGCTTCCGTGCCATCGGCTCGCTGACCGTCGTCAAGAACGACGCCGAGCGGGCGGTCGCCGAGGCCGCCACCCGCCGCCCCGACGCCGCCGCCCGCGGCTACGAGCTGCTGGACGCCGACCGGGCCCGCGCCCTCAACCCCGCCCTGCGCGGCGAGTTCGCCGGCGCCCTGTGGTGCGAGCGGGACGCCGCCGTCGAGCCCCGGGTCGCCCAACGCGCCCTGAAAACAGGGCTGTTGGAGTCGGGCCGGTACACCTACCTCGGCGGCCGCGAGGTCCGTGAGGTGGTCGGTGAGCGCGCCGTACGCGACGACCACGGCGATCTCCACCACGGCGACGCCGTCATCCTGTGCACCGGCGCCTGGCTCGGCGGCCTGGTCCGCGAGCTGATCCCCGACCTCCCGGTGCGCCGCGTACGGCTACAGATGATGCAGACCGACCCGCTCGGCGAGCCGCTGACCACCTCCGTCGCCGACGCCGACAGCTTCCGCTACTACCCGGCCTACGCGAGCGACGCACTGGAGGCGATGGCCGCCGCGCAGTCCCAGGCGCCGACCGCCGCCGAGCACAAGATGCAGCTGCTGATGGTCCAGCGCGCCGACGGCGGACTGACCATCGGCGACACCCACGAGTACGAGACGCCGTTCGCCTTCGACACCGTCGAGGAGCCGTACGAGCATCTGACCGGCGTCGTCGAGTCGATCCTGGGCCGCCCGCTGCCCCGCATCCGCCACCGCTGGGCCGGGGTGTACGCGCAGTGCACGGACACGTCCCGCGTCGTGCACCGGCAGCAGGCCCGCGACGGCGTCTGGCTGGTCACCGGGCCCGGCGGGCGCGGCATGACCTGTTCCCCGGCGATCGCCGAACAGACCGCGAACGAACTGGGCTGGTGAGTGAGTTGACCGACAACACCGACAACGCCGACAACACCGACAACGCCGACAACGCCGACAACACCGACAACGCCGACAACACCGACAACGCCGACAACACCGCGATCGAACTGGTCGTCCTCGACATGGCCGGCACCACCGTCGCCGACGGCGGCCTGGTGGAGCAGGCCTTCGACGCCGCCGCCCGCCACCTGGGCGTCGAACCGGGCAGCGCCGACCACGCCGAGAAGCTCGGCTATGTACGCGCCACCATGGGCGAGTCCAAGATCTCCGTCTTCCGCCACCTCTTCGGCGACGAGAGCGCCGCCCGGCGCGCCAACACCGCCTTCGAGACGGCGTACGGGGAGCTGGTCGACGGCGGCAGGATCGCGCCCGTCCCCGGCGCCCGCGAGGCGATCGAGGCGCTGCGGGCGGCCGGCCGCACCGTCGTGCTGTCCACCGGCTTCGCCCGGGTCACCCAGGACGCCATCCTCGACGCACTCGGCTGGCAGGACCTGGTCCCGCTCACCCTCTGCCCGGCCGACGCGGGCGGCCGCGGCCGCCCCTACCCCGACATGGTCCTCACCGCGCTGCTGCGCACCCACGCCACCGACTCCGTCCGGCGGATCGCGGTGGCCGGTGACACCTCGTACGACATGCTCTCCGGGCGGCGGGCCGGCGCCTCGGTCGTCGCCGGTGTGCTCACCGGCGCACACGACAGGGAGCAGCTGGAGTCCGCCGGCGCCACCCATGTCCTGGGTTCGGTCGCCGAACTGCCCGCGCTGCTGGGAGTGGTGTGAGATGACCGTCCCGGCCGCCGCGGCGCCCGCCCGGGCCGTCGCCCCCGACGCGAAGGCCCCCGCGTCGGGCATCCGCTTCGACAATGTGTCCGTCGCCTACGGGAAGCGCGGCGAGCACACCGTTCTGGACTCCTTCGACCTGACCGTCGAGCCGGGTGAGGTGATGGCGCTGCTCGGCCCGTCCGGCTCCGGCAAGACCACCGCGCTGCGGGCGGTCGCCGGGTTCGTCCGGCCGGTCTTTGGGCGGGTGCTGATCGGCGGCCGGGACGTGACCGGGCTGCCGCCCTACAAACGGGGCATCGGCATGGTCGTCCAGCAGTACGCGCTGTTCCCGCACATGAAGGTCGCCGAGAACGTCGCCTTCGGCCTCAAGGCGCAGAAGACGCCGCGCGCCGAGATCCCCGGCCGGGTCGCCGAGGCGCTGGAGATGACCGGGATGGCCGCCTACGCCGGGCGGCACCCCCGGGAGCTGTCCGGCGGCCAGCAGCAGCGGGTCGCCATCGCCCGGGCGCTCGCCATCCGCCCCGGGGTGCTGCTGCTGGACGAACCGCTGTCCGCGCTCGATGCCCAGCTGCGCTCCGGCATGCTCGCCGAACTCGCCCGGCTGCACCGCGAGTTGCCCGACGTATCGATCCTCTACGTCACCCATGACCAGATCGAGGCGCTGACCCTGGCCGACCGGATCGCGGTGCTGGAGGCGGCCCGGCTGCGCGACTGCGGCACCCCGCAGCAGCTCTACCGGCGCCCGCGCACCGAGTTCACCGCCTCCTTCGTCGGTACGGCGAATCTGCTGCCGGTGACGGTGCGCCGGGGCGGCGACGGCGACGGCAGCGGTGACGGTGTCGACTTCGCCGGCCGGAGGCTGACCGTGCCGGTCGGCGACGACGTGGCCGAGGGCGCCACCGCAACCCTGTGCGTACGCCCGCATCTCATCGGCCTGGGTGAGAGTCCGCAGGCGGACGGCAACACGCTGCGCGGCAGGATCACCGAGGTGCAGTGGCGCGGCTCGACCCACCGTCTGTACGTGGCGGTCGACGGCCACCGGGTCATGGCCGATGTCCGCGAACTGCGCGAAACCCCGGCGCTCGGCGACGAGGTCACGCTGCACTTCGCCCCCGAGGACGCGGTCCTCATCCCGGCGGGGCTCGCGGAGTCCCCGGCGGGGCTGGCCGAGTCCCCGGCGGGGCTGGCCGCGTCCCCGGCGGGGCTTGCCGCGGACGGGGCACCGGATGCCTGACACGGAACCGGGCCGCACCAAGGCCCTCTGGGCCCTCCCGCCCGTCGCCGCCCTCGCCCTGGTCTTCCTCTACCCCCTGACCCTGGTGGTGTGGCAGTCCGTCACCCCCGAGGGCGGCGGCCACTCCACCGCCCCCTACACCCAGGTCTTCGCCGAGGCGTCCTTTCGCGACGCCCTCACCACCACCGTGCTGATCGCCGTAGGAGCGACCGTCGGCGCACTCCTGCTGGGCCTGGCGCTCTCCCTCGTGATCGCCTTCGTCCCGTTCCCCGGAGGCAAGGCGCTCACCCGCTTCATCGACATCTTCCTCGCCTTCCCCTCCTTCCTGATCACCCTCGCCCTGCTCTTCCTCTACGGCACGGTCGGCATGGCCAACGGCCTGTGGACGGATGTGACGGGCGCCGCCCACGGCCCGCTGGACTTCCTGCACACTCCCTGGGGCGTACTGCTGGCCGAGGTCACCTACTTCACCCCGTTCGTGATGCGACCGCTGCTCGCCGCCTTCTCGCAGGTGGAGACCGGGCAGGTGGAGGCCGCCGCATCGCTGGGCGCCCGGCCGTGGCGGATCGCAGGGAAGGTGATCCTGCCGGAGGCGCTGCCCTCACTCGCGGCGGGCGGCGCGCTGGTCCTCGTCCTCTGTCTCAACGAGTTCGGCATCGTCCTGTTCACCGGCGCCAAGGACGTCGTCACGCTCCCGATGCTCGTCTACACCAAGGCGATTCTCGACGGTGACTACACCGGAGCCTGCGTCGTCGCCGTCGTCAACATCGCCCTGTCCGTCGCGCTCTACGCCCTCTACCGGACCGTGATGTCCCGTACGGGCGGCGGCGCCGGCTCGCGCACAGGAGGTGCGCCACACCGTGCTGGTGCATAGCAAGCCCGCCCGCCGGGCCGTCCACACCCTCTTCTTCCTTCTCTTCGTCCCCGTCTTCGCACTGCCCCTGCTGGTGATCGTCGCCGCGTCCTTCGCGAGCAGCTGGAGCGGAGCACTGCCCTCCGGCGCGACCCTGGCGCACTATCGGGACATCGCGCAGGGCGATGCGCTGAACGCCCTGCTCACCAGCGTCCTGACCGCACTGACGGCGAGCATCGCCGCGCTCACCGCCGGCACCTGGGCCGCCCTCGCCGCCGAAAAACTCGGCCGTCGCACCCGCCGTCTCCTCGACGGCCTCTTCCTCCTCCCCGTGGCCGTCCCCTCCGTGGTCGTCGGCCTCTCCCTCCTCGTGGCCTTCTCCCGGCCGCCCGTCCTGCTCAACGGCACCCCACAGATCGTGATCACCGCCCACACCGTGCTGGTCACCGCCTTCGCCCACCAGTCCGTGACGGCCGCACTGGCCCGTCTCGACCCGGCGTACGAACAGAGCGCGGCCGGCCTCGGCGCCCGCCCCGCCTACGTCCTGTGGCGGGTCAAACTCCCCCTGCTGCTGCCGTCCCTCACCGCGGCCGCCGGCCTCTGCTTCGCCCTCTCCATGGGCGAACTGAGCGCCACGATGATGCTCTATCCCCCCGACTGGATGCCCCTCCCCGTCCAGATCTTCGCCGCCACCGACCGCGGCTCCCTCTTCGCGGGCGCCGCACTGGCCGTGGCCCTGATGGCCACCACCCTGCTCGTCCTCCTCGGCGTCTCCCGCATCCGCACCAAAGCCTCCTACCGCTAGGGCCTGTCTTCAAAGTCCCGTCTGCCTCGCGGCGCCTGGCACGCACGCTCACCGCGTTGTCGGGATCATCCCGGTACACCCAGTACCGGGACGACCCTCCGCCTTGCGATCGCACGCACCAGACGCCGCGAGGCCCGCCCTACGGGCGAACGACGGGACTTTGAAGACAGGCCCTAGCCCAACGCCCTTGCCGCCCTTAGGAGTTACCGCGCCATGTCACCCTCCCGCCCCCTCCTCAAGCCGCTCGCCGCCTGCTGTGGCGCCCTCACCCTCGGCGCCACGCTCACCGCCTGCGGCGGCGCCTCCACCGCCGACCCCAACGCCAAGGAGATCACCGTCTACAGCGCCGACGGCCTCAAGAGCGAGAAGGGCGACGGCTTTTACGACACGGTCTTCAAGGACTTCGAGAAGAAGACCGGCATCAAGGTCAACTACGTCGAGTCGGGCTCGGGCGCGGCCGTCCAGCGGCTGGTCCGCGAGCGCGCCAACACCAAGGCGGATGTGATCGTCACCCTTCCGCCGTTCATCCAGCAGGCCGACGGCAAGGGCCTGCTGGACACCTACCGCCCCAAGGGCTCCGACCAGGTCGCGGCCGCGGACAAGGACCCGGCCGGCAGGTGGACCTCGATCGTCAACAACTATTTCTGCTTCATCTACAACAAGAAGGAGCTGAAGCAGGCCCCCGCCACCTGGCAGGACCTGCTGGACGCCACGTACAAGAACAAGCTCCAGTACTCCACGCCGGGTGTCGCCGGCGACGGCACCGCCGTCCTCATCAAGGCCCTGCACGACTTCGGCGGCCAGGGCCCGGCCATGAACTTCCTCAAGAAGCTCCAGGCCAACAACGTCGGCCCGTCCTCCTCCACCGGCCAGCTCGCCCCCAAGACCGACAAGGGCGAACTCCTGGTCGCCAACGGCGATGTCCAGATGAACTACGCCAACATGAAGTCCATGCCGAACCAGGGCATCTTCTTCCCCGCCGCCGAGCCCGGCGCCAAGCCCACCACCTTCGCGCTCCCCTACGCCGCCGGCCTGGTCAAGAACGCCCCGCACAGCGCCAACGCCAAGAAGTTCCTCGACCACCTCCTCTCCACCCCCGTCCAGCGCCAGGTCTCCTCCGTCGGCGGCGGCTTCACCTCCCGCAAGGACGTCAAGCCCACCGACCCCCACGCCACCGAACTCGCCAAGATCATGAACGGCGTCGACATCTTCCACCCGGACTGGAACGACATCGACGAGAACCTGGACACCTATGTCGATGCGTGGAGGGCGGCTACGGGGGGCTGAGCCGCTGTTCGCTGGTGAGCCGTGCCCGCCTTCCCGGGCGGGCACGGGACTCACTCGCCGGTGAACTCGTACTGCACCTCGTAGAGGTGTCCTGCCTTGACCATCGCTGTGACCTCGATGGGCCGTTCGTGGTCGCTGTAGACGACGCGGAGGGTGCGCAGCACGGGCAGATCGCCCGGCAGCCGCAGCGCTGTGAACTGCTCCTGGGTGGGCACCCGGGCCGAGACCCGGTCCACGCTGAGCCGGGGCGGGTATCCCAGCTCAGCGAGGAGGACCGGGGTACCACCCTTGATCTTCTGGCGCTTCGTGATCGCTGTGCCGCGCGCTATCTCTATCGGGTAGTAGGAGCTCACGAGTTCTACCGGATCGTCGTCGATCAGGAGAAGCTGGTGACGGAGCAGTGCTGTGCCACCCTCTGGGAGCTTCAGTAGCGCGGACACATCGGCCGGTGGAGCGACTTCCGCTACCCGGAGCAGCTTGCTGCGCGCATGGCTGCCGTGCGTCTCGGCTTCTGTGAGCCATCGATAGCGATCGCCGGCGGTGGCCGGGGCCATGTACGAGGCGGGCCGCATGGTCCGCTGGCGGCGTTCACGTACGGAGACCGATGCTCCCGGGCGTCCGATGACCAAGCGTTCGTCCTTCAGGAGCCGCAGGGCCTTTTGAACAGTTGCGTTCGAGGCGCTGAACCTCGCTGTGAGCTGGGCTGTGGACGGTACTTTGGCGCCGGGCGCGAGGTCGCCATTCATGATCTCGTCACGCAGATCGGCGGCGATCCGCTCGTGCAGTGAGCGGCTGTCGAAGGTGTCGGTCTCGTCGTTCGGCACGGTCATCAGATCCTGACGGTGTAGCGCAGTTGCTGAAGCTGGGCGGGCATGACCATCTTGTCCACCTGGATCGGCCGGTCCTGAGCATCGAACGTGAGCCGGAGCAGCTGCATGACCGGCTGCGTCAATTCGGCCTCCAGGGACTCGGCTTCCTCGCTGTTGGGCAATCGTGCGCTCACGTCCTCGCGGGCCCGGACCCCGGTATACCCGAGTTCGGCGAGCAGCGTGATCGCCCCTCCCGGGATCTTCGCCGTCCCGGCGAGACGGGTGCCGCGGGCGATGGCCAGTGGGTAGTAGGTGTCCGTCAACTCGCAGGGTCGTCCGTCGAGGTACATGATGCGTCGGCGTACGACGACACCGTCCCCCTGCTTCAAGCCCAGCGCCTCCACGATCTCGGCGGGTGCGGCCACTTCCCCCGCCTGCACGATGCGCTGGCTGCCCCGGCGCCCTTCGGCTGCGGCCTCGGCACTCCAGGCGTCGGGCTGTCCTTTCTCCCGTGGAGTCAGGTACGGCACTGACGTGCTGATCCATTCGACACTGCTCACGGTGCCCTCCGAGGTGACGGTTATTCCACCAACCTTGCCGGAACGAGGCGGAGGTCCACCATGTCCCTGCAGCATCCACAGCACGCCCGGCTTCTGCCGTGGTCAGGCCCTGAAGGCAAACGCTGCTACGTCTTAGGTGACGGAAGCGGCCCCGTATCGCGTCTGGTCGACGAGATGGAGGCGGCGCAGCTCGGAATGGGGGCCGACTTACTCGGCCACGCCCGAGAGATGCTCAACGACCGCCGGGTGTCGAACGGCGAGCTGCGTTTCCTCGGTGAGCGGCTGACCGAGGCACTGCGCGACGTCCTGCGGATCGCCGAGAGCCGGGGTGCGGGGCGTGCTGTGGCCGCGGAAGATCAGAAGTGATCGTCGGGGTCACGTCACCCTGGGCTGACTTACGCTGGGGGACGTCGACCGTACGTACGACGCGTGGGTCACTCGCGTGACCCACGATGCGTGTCCGAGGCGGTCGGCGCCCCTGGTCATCACGCACGGCAGGAGTCCGGCAGTGGCAGAGCGCAAGCCGATCGAGTCATGGCTCACCGACATGGACGGCGTCCTGATGCACGAGGGCGTTCCGGTTCCTGGGGCGGAGGCCTTCATCAAGCGGCTGCGCGAATCGGGCAAGCCTTTTCTTGTGCTGACCAACAACTCCATCTACACCCCGCGCGACCTGCACGCCCGGCTGAGCCGGATCGGGCTGGACGTGCCCTGGCAGTCGATCTGGACGTCCGCGCTGGCCACCGCGAAGTTCCTGGAGGAGCAGCGGCCGGGCGGCACCGCGTACGTCATCGGGGAGGCGGGCCTGACCACCGCCCTGCACGACATCGGCTATGTGCTGACCGACCACGCCCCGGACTATGTCGTTCTCGGCGAGACCCGCACCTACAGCTTCGAGGCGCTGACGAAGGCGATCCGGCTGATCAACGACGGGGCCCGGTTCATCGCGACCAACCCCGACGAGACCGGCCCCTCGCCGCAGGGTGCGCTGCCCGCCACCGGGTCGGTGGCCGCGCTGATCACCAAGGCCACGGGCGTCGAGCCGTACTTCGTCGGCAAGCCCAATCCGCTGATGATGCGGCACGGGCTGAATGTCATCGGCGCCCACTCCGAGACCTCCGCGATGATCGGTGACCGGATGGACACCGATGTGCTGGCCGGCCTGGAGGCGGGCATGGAGACCTTCCTCGTGCTGACCGGGCTGACCCGCCCCGAGGAGGTCGACCGGCACCCGTTCCGGCCCTCCCGTGTGGTGGACTCCATCGCGGACCTCATCGACCTGGTGTGAGTCCGGGGCGTGGTGTGAGTCCGGGGTCTGATGTGAGCCCGGGGGCCGGTGTGGGCCCGGGGGCCGGTGTGGGCCCGGAGCCTGGCATGAGCCCGGGGTCTGGTGTGAGTCCGGGGTAGCTCTCCGGTCCGTGGCTCCGGGGTGGCCGCGTCCCCGCGTCGCGGACCTCCAGGAGCCCGGGCCCCACCCGAACGGCGCAGTCTCGGACCGCACCGGATGCGGCCGGGCTCGCGCGGGCGGACCTTCGGAGTTATCGGAGGTTCACCATGCGCTCACCGCAACTTGCTTTCTGTGCCGCGGTCGCGGCGTGCGCGGTGACGACGGCGCCCGCGTACGGCGGGGATGCGCGCGGCGCCGGGACCGGCACCGGAACGGTCTCCGTCACCCCGGCCGTGGCCGCCGCGTCCGGCAGCGCGGGCACGGGGGCTGTGCCGAGTGCGGGGCCCAATGCCGTGCCGCGAGCCGTGCCCAGTGCCGTGCCGCCGCACGGTCGCCCCGGTCCGGCCACCGAAGCCGGCCCGCGCCGTGAGCTGAGCAGTACCTCGGCCGTCGGACTGGTGCTGGCCGGCGGCACCGTCCTGGTCATCGCGGGACAGCTGCTGCGGCTCCGGCTGCGGCTGCGCCGCGAGCGGCAGGGCGACGTCGATGAGAGCTGAGGAGGAGGGCCGGGCCATGGCACCGGCCGAAGCCGGCACACTCGCCACACGCAGCTCACACAGCACACCCGCCGCGACGAGAACCGGTACCGGCCCCGCCCCCGGGCGCCTGCTGGCCGGCGTGGCCTGGGCGCTACTGCTGCTGGGACTGTGGCTGTGGGGCCGCGATCTGCCGGGCGGGATGGCCGCACAGCTCGCCACGACCGGTGATGTCGCCGCCGTCGGCCGCCCGTTGGGCCGTCACGGGCCCCCGCACGCGCACGCCCCGGTGCCCGCCTCCGCCGCCGTCAAGCCCAGCCGGATCAGCATCGACGCCCTCGGCGTACGGGCGGCCGCCATCGTCGAACGAGGCCTCGACGAGAACGGCACCCTGACCCCGTCGCCGGAAACCTCCCCGGAAACCTCCCCGGACAGCTCCTCGGACACCTCCCCGGGCCTCGTCGGCTGGTACGGCGGCGGTCCGCGGCCGGGGGAGGCGGGCGCGGCGCTGCTGGCAGCCCCCGCAGCCCCCACAACCGCCGCCGGCGCTGACGCCGACGTCGGCAGGCCCGCCCAACGGGCCGTCTTCCACTCTCTGGCCGGCATCAAGCCGGGGCAGCGGGTGGAGATCCAGCGCTCCGACGGCAGCACGGTCCGCTTCGTCATCGAGGACGTACAGCTCCACGACCGCGCGCATTTCGACGCCCGCAAGGCCTACGCCGCCCGTGAGCCCGGCCGTTCCGAACTCCGGTTGATCAGCGAGAGCGGCAGCCGCGGCCGCGAAGGGCGCGGCGGTGACGGCACCGTGGTCGTGATCTCCGCGTACCTGACGAGCTATCAGGCTGCCGCGCCCCCGGGGCCGTCGGGCCGCACAGGGCACGGCTGAGTCGCCACGACGGCCATGCGTCAAGCGCCTCGGCAGCCTGTGGACGGCTTATCCACAGGCCGGCCGCGGCAGGCGGGCGGTGTGCCACGATGGATGCGGCCGGTGGTCTCCTGCCGGCTGTGTTCCATGCTCCGAGGGGGGAGTGGATGTACGGCAACCTGCCGTGGACGACGGGGAGCGGGCCGCCGGGCGGGTCCCGCGACGGACGGCGGCGCCCCGCGCATGCCGGTGCGGTATCGGCGAGAGTGGCGGTGGGGGCGCTGGCCCTGCTGCTGCTCGCCGGTTGCTCCTCGTCCGACAGCAACGACGACAGCATCCCGGCCAAGCCGGGCCAACGCCCCAAGTCCGTCACTCCGTTCTGGGTCAACCCGGACAGCAAGGCGGCCCGCCAGGTCTCCACATACGGCGAGGACGACCAGGCAGGCGACGCCCGCCTGGTCAACAAGATCGCGGCGCAGCCGGTCGCCGAATGGATAGGCGTCGACGACCCGCAGGGGCAGGCCCAGGGCTTCACCGAAGCGGCCGCCAAGGCCGACCGTGAGGCGCTGCTCGTCCTCTACAACATCCCGCACCGCGACTGCGGCAGCTACTCCCAGGGCGGCGCCGCCGACGGCAATGCGTACCGGGCCTGGCTGGACGGTGTGGTCAAGGGCATCGGCGACCGCGCCACCACCGTCATCCTGGAGCCCGACGCCCTGCCGCACATCGCGGACAAGTGCACCCCGCAGCAGTTCCACGAGGAGCGCTACGCCCTGCTGAAGGAGGCGGTCGGCAAGCTCAAGGCGCTGCCGCACACCAAGGTCTATCTGGACGCCGGCAATCCGCACTGGATCAAGGACGCGGGCCGGATGGTCGAACCGCTCCAGCGGGCCGGCATCGACCGGGCCGACGGCTTCGCGCTGAACATCTCCAACTACCAGACGACGCAGGAGAACACGAAGTACGGCAAGCAGCTGTCCGCCCTCGTCGGCGGAAAGCACTTCGTCATCGACACCAGCCGTAACGGCAACGGGCCGGCCCCCGGCGGCGACGACCCGGAGAACTGGTGCAATCCGGCCGGCCGCGCCCTGGGCACCCCACCGACGGCCAAGACCGGCGACCCCCTGATAGATGACTACCTCTGGATCAAACGCCCGGGGGAATCGGACGGCACCTGCAAGGGCGGCCCGAAAGCGGGGGACTGGTGGCCCAAGTACGCCCTTGAGCTGGCCCGTAACGCGAAATAGCCGGCCCTGCCGTGACGGCACCCACCATCAGGGTGCCGTCACGGCCGAAGGCCGGGGCGTGTCTTTGGGATCACTGACCCCGCTCCGCCGGCACCTTCACCCACACCGCCTTCGACGGGGTGCCCGCCCCGTCCACCGCGTTCAGCATGTACCACCCCGGCGGCACCAGCGACGGATCCTTGGGCAGGGTGACCGTCACGCCGTCTCCGCCCTTCGTCACCGTGAAGTCCAGCGCGATCGACCGCTGTTCGATATTGGTGACATGGGTGAAGGAGCCGGGGCGGATCAGCCGCATCTTCTTGATCGCGGAGGCCTGCGGGGAGCTGTATGCCGCGCTGCCGCCGAGCGGGATCGTCCTGGAACCCGGGCCGGTCAGCTCGGGACGCGACTTCCGGAAGAGGTACGGCGGCGTGTAGAGGTCGATCTGCTGCTGGAAGACGCCCGGCTTGGTGTTGTCCTTGTCGGCGTAGAGGGAGTCGGAGCCGAAGGTCATCACCCGGCCGTCCGGCAGCAGCAGCGCACCGGAGTGGTAGTTGCGGCCCACCAGCGGATCGGCCACCTGCCGGGCGGTGTTGGCCTTCGGGTCGTACAGCTCCGCCTTGAGGACGTTGGAGTCGCTGCGTCCGCGGTAGTCACCGGAGCCGTTCGTGGTCAGCACCGTGTCGTCCGGCATGATCACGCTGCTCGGGTAGCGGGCCTTCGCATACAGCGGCGGCCCGTCCTTGAAGCGTGGTGAGGGGACGTGCAGATCAACGATCCGGGTCTTGTCCGTGGCCCTCGGGTCCTCGCCGACCCCGCCCCCGCCCAGCACCATGTACCGCTGATCCTGGGCGGGCGGCAGCAGCACCGACATCGACGTCTCCAGGATCTTCGGATCGCTCATCCCGGGCACGACCTGGAACTTGTTGGACTTCAGGTCCCAGATGCCGGGGGTGCGGCCGATGTTGTCCGGGCCGTAGCCGGCGTTGGAGCCGGTGTAGAAGATCCGGCCCTGGTCGGTGAGGAAGAGCGCCGGATAGGTGGGGAAGAAGCGCTGCTTCGGCAGATAGCTCCACTTCTTCGTCTTCGGGTCGTAGACCTCCTGTTTGCCGGGGACGACCTGTCCGATCTCGTCCAGCCCGGAGACGGACAGGACCTTGCCGTCCTGCAGTGTGGTCAGCGTCGGATACCAGCGGGCCTCGTTCATCGGGTCGACGGGAACGTAGCGCTCGGCCACCGGGTCGAACTCGAAGGTGTCCTTGATCCCCTGGAAGTCCTTCTTGTCGAAGGACAGCTTCTGTGCGATGCCGTAGAAGTTACGGGCATCCGCGCCGGTCAGGCCGTGGATGCGGTAGTTGTCCTGGGCACCCGTGGAGTAGTCGCGGCCCTCCTTGAGCGCCTCGACATAGACCCGGGCCTCGCTGTGGACCACGGTGACCTTGCCGGTCGCCGGGTCCTTGGTCTTCTTCGCCCGCGGCACCACGACCGGGTCCTTGGAGGCGAAGGTCTTGCCGTTCTGCTTGCCCGTGAAGAGCGTGCCGGCCGGGAACGTCCTGGGCGCGTCCGGATCCTCGTTGTAGAGGATCATGAGGCCGCCGGCCTTCTTCACATCGCCGCCCAGCTTCTCGTAGCGCTGGGTGCCGCCGGCCACCAGGAGCTTGCCGTCCGGGAGCTGGGTGTGCCCGGAGCAGAAGAGGTCCTTGGGGGTGTCGATGTTCTTGAAGGTGTTCTTCTCCGGGTCCCACAGGACCGTACGGAACGACTTGGCCCGGAAGTTCGCGGCGTTGTTGCCCGAGCCGGCGACCAGCAGCACCTTCCCGGTGTGCAGCAGGGCCGCGTGAATGGTGTTGATGCGGTACTTGTCCGGGACGTCGACGACATCCCAGTGACCGTTCGCCGCCTTGTACTCGGGCTTGTTGATCTTGTACTGGTGGTACTTCTCCGAGGCGAAGCCGTAGAGAGCCGGCCCGTTCATCCCGGCCAGCGCAAGCACCACCGCCGTCGCTATCGCCACTCGGCGGGTGCGACGGCTCGGACGGTACTTCATGTGTGACGTCCCCCAAGGGCGATCTGCAGGGTCTCTTCGGCGGTGGCCGGCTGGTCGGCGGCCGGGGTGGCCGGTTGATCAGCGGCCGTGGTGGCCGGCCGGTCTGCGGCCGTGGTGGAGGGCTCATCGGTGGCCGTGGTGGCGGGCTGGTCACCGGCCGTGGCGGGGGCCTGGCCACCGGCTGCGACCGCGGGACCCTCGCCCCCCGGCGGGCCGTCATCCGCCCGCTCGGCCGCACTCGCCGCACCGGCCGCCGCCCTCCGCTTCCGCTTCTCACCGCGTACGGTCATCCGCCAGGCGATGATCGGTGCGGCGGTGACCAGCAGCGCCAGCGCGGCCCAGGTGATCATCGCCGGATGGCTGTGTCCCAGGACGAACGAGGCACCCAGCGAGCCCCCGAAAATCAGCAGGAAGAACAGGTGCACCCGGAACGTTCCGAAGAGCGTGTCCGGGCTGGAGGAGTCGCCCTTCGGCGTGACCACGAACTTGCTCTTCCGGCGCAATACGGCATCGAACAGCGACCGGGCGTAAATCGGCGCCGACAGCGCGGACATCACCATGCCGGCAATACCGCCGGAACCCTCCGGCTCATGCGGCGAGACATTGTGCCGGCGATTCCACACATACAGGCCGATCTGCAGCGCCGAGGCATTGCCGTAGAGCATCATCCACACCGCCGGATCGATCTGCACACCCGAGGCGCCAAGACCCAGGAACAGCGCACAACTCAGCGCCGCCAGAATCCAGTTCATGGCCGACATCGGGTAGAAGATCACCATCATGGTGTAGTTGAACAGCCGGCCCGGCGGCAGTGTGAACGGCGCCTTCCAGAACTGCTTGAGGATCGTCTCGTACGTCCCGCGCGACCAGCGCAACTGCTGGGTGAAGAAGTCCGTCCAGGCCGTGGGCCCCTCGCCGACCGCCAGCACGTCCGGCGTATAGACCGAACGCCACTTCCGCCCGGTCTGCGGATTGCGGTGCCGGTGCATTTCAAACCCGGTCGCCATGTCCTCGGTGATCGAGTCGTACAGCCCGCCGATCTGCTTGAGCGCGCTGATACGTACGGCGTTGGACGTGCCGACGAACATCGGCGCGCCATAGCGGTTACCGGCCCGCTGGATCAGCGCATGGAAGAGGAATTGCTGCGATTCGGCGGCCTTGGTGACAAAGGTGTCGTAATTCCCGTACACCTGCGGGCCGATGACAAAGCCGACGTCCGGATCGCGGAAGAAACCGAGCATCCGCTCCAGGTAGTTGGGCAGCGGGACATGGTCGGTGTCGACGGACGCGAAGTAGTCGTAGGCATCGCCGTGTGCCTGCAGCCAGGCGTTGTAGTTGCCGTGCTTGGTCTTGGCTCGATGCGGTCCCTTGGCCTGGTTCCACTCCGGTACGCCCTTGCGGCTGAAGTGGTGTACGCCCAGGCGTCGGCAGACCTCCTTGACCTCGGGGTCGTCGCCCTCGTCCAGCAGCCAGACGTGCAGCAGACCGCGGTGGCGCACCTTGACCGCCGCCTCCAGCGTCTTCGTCACCATCTCCAGGGGTTCCTTGCCGGGGACGAAGGAGGTGAGGAAGGCAACGCGGGTGCCGCTCTCCGGTATGACCGGGACGGGGTCGCGGGCGACGAGCGTGGCGTGCGCGTTGGACAGCACATTCATGCACCGGAAGAACTCGATCAGCCCGATCGAGACCAGCATGACGGTGTCCAGCACCGGCAGGAAGTCGAAGGCGGGGTAGTCGCGTTCGGTCCAGTGGGCGGGCTGCAACAGCCACGCCAACAGCCCCAGCGACACCAGCGGCGCCGCGCCGAGCAGCAGCGCCGCCCGGATGCGGTGCGGCTCGTCGGCGAGCAGCGAGCGGTAGCGGACCTTGTAGGGCTTGTCCGGGTCGGGCTGGGTGAGCGGCCCGGCCAGCCGGCTGTAATGCTCGTAGTCGTACCGCGGCAGCGGCTTGCGCTGGGTCCGCCGCTGCCAGTGCTGGCGTGGTACGCGCAGGCGCGCCGTGGCGGACGGATCGTACGGATGCTGCGGCCGAGCGCCCTCAGGCGGCGACGTCATGAGTCCATCCCCCCGCACGCAGCGCACTGCGTGCCGATCGCTGATGGCCCGAGTGCTCGGTCCCCCTCGACCGACTCGGGCTCACTGGTGTCGGCCGCCCGCACCGTCAGACGGTGACGGCCGTGTTCCGGTTGCATGATGAACGCCCCGCGATCCTGCCAAGCGGCGGGTCCCCCGCGTCCACATCACGCCAACCGGCACATCCCCCTGCCTCCAACATCCTGGGATCCAGCCTCTTTTCGGCCGACTTCCCAGGTCAGGGTCCCGAACCCACCCCATGATTGCAAGACGGAACCACAGGGGATACGGACAAGACTGTGCAATGCGGGACGGTGCATGGCGGAGCGCGCATCACTCGCGACCGAGAGCGACCGGCGCAGTCCGGAACCGACCAACTTCCTACGCCACTTGACGCGATGGCCGGTACGGTCCGCTACCTCGTCGCCACGCTCCCGGCCGGCGAAGAGGGCTCCGAGGGCGACCCGGCGTCCGCCGAAGGGTCCGAGAAGGGTGCGAGAAGGGGGGCTGAGAAAGGGGCTGAGAAAGGGCGCTGGAAGCAGCCCAACCGACCGGCCGGATTCCCGACGTCGGCCATGTGATCAAGCAGCTGCCGGGCCCGGCGGTGGCCAGGGCGTCCCTGTCGCTGAACGGGGGTGCCGGGAAAGTCACATCCCGCAATCGACATCTGACCCTATGTGTCGAGGTCGGCGGCGCCCCTCGGACTTGCGATATCGAACAAGCGCACTACCCCGACCGCTCGTCGGCGTGAGGGCGGTCGATTGCCCTCACGGGTCGAGACGCGGGCCGGTGCGGGATCGGCCACCCGGGGGACCGGCCGCCTGGTCGCCCCAATGACTGAGGCCCCTCGCATGGCGAGGGGCCTCAGTGTTACGTGCGCCGCCAGGGACTCGAACCCCGGACCCGCTGATTAAGAGTCAGCTGCTCTAACCAACTGAGCTAGCGGCGCGCGCTGACCTGAAGAACTCTACACGAACTCCGGACGTGCTCTGTACCCGCGACCGCGCAGCTCACGCACTCGGGCCATGTGATCCCTGCCACTCCGGATCGCTTCGGGTGCGGATCTCCATGCCTCGCCCGAATCCCTCCCAATATGGGCCAAAAGCCACTTGATCTTGGGGCCTTCGGCTGGCAGCTCGCCCGGTTTGCTCTATGAAGATCGAGTTCATCGAGTCCGTGGCGGTAGATCATCAGTTGCCCCGTCAACATGCGATATCTCCTACCGGTTGAGAGGCTGAGGGGCGAGCGCCAAAGCGAAAAAACTGAACAAGCCAGGAGCGAGTCGGCCATGGCGTCCGTCACTCCTCCCTCGCCTCTTGCAACCCCACCCTCCACAGCGACGTCTGCCAGGACGCGCGCCCCGGACCGGGTCCCGGGACTCGCCCCTCCGTCGGAAAGGTTGATCGTCATGGTGTCGACAGCCAAGCGCACCCTTGAGATGCAGCTCCTCCTCGGGCCGGACGAAGCGGTTCCGGTAGCGGGTCGGTTCAGCTATCGCAGCGACCGCCCGTACGAGGTCGAGGTCGCCTTCATCAGTCGCGGGCACACGGTCGCCACCTGGCTGTTCGCTCGCGAACTGCTGCTGTGCGGGCTGTACGACGAGGCGGGGGAGGGGGACGTACGGGTGTGGCCGTTCCGCCGGCTGGGCGAAGCGCGTCGCGTACACATCGAGCTGTCCACCGACGACAGTGTCTGCGAGCTGTCGGTGCGGGCGACGGAGCTGACCGCCTGGCTGGAGCAGACCGCGGCGATCGTCCCGCCCGGCCACGAGGAGCGCTACCTCGACATGGACACCCATCTGGCCCGGTTGCTCGCGGGGAAATGCTGAGGGGGAACATGACGATCACGACTGCCACTACGGCTACGGCCAGGGCTACAGCTGAGGATGCGGCTACGACCGTGGAGAGAGCCATGGGTGCGGACGCGGCCGCCGCAGGGGACGGGGCCACAGCCCGTACCGGCACGGCGGCCATGGCCGCGACCGCGGCCTCGCCCGGTGCCGGCATACCGGACGGCGCGGCCGACTCTCCCGCCGCGCCCGCGCCCCACGACCCCCGTGCGCACGGGTTTCTGCCCGAGCGGCCGCCCGTTCGTTCCATGATCGGGACCTGGACCCGGCTGGACGCCATGGCCCGCGCCGCGGCGATCGCGCCCGACCGCGAGGCCGCCATCGCCCTCGTCGAACGCGCCCATCGCGCCGAGGAGTTGTCCGCCCTGCGGCAGCGCGTCTCCCGCCTCTCCACCCGTAACGCGGAAGCCGCCGCCATGCGTATCGCGGTCATCGCGGTCTCGTGCGGATGGTGTGGCCTCGACCCGCAGGCGCCGGCCGCACGTCAGGTCGCCGACGAGGCGTTTCTCGAACTGTGGGCGGCCATCGCGCACCGCATCGACCACGACCAGTTCGTCGCCCTGCCCACCCTCGCGCTCCACAACTGGGCCCCGGAACGCAAACCACGCCGCCACATCCCCATCGACCAACTCGCCCGCACCGAACAACTCGTCCCCATCGTTCGCTGGGCGCCGGAGGGCCAACCGCTCAGCCGTCTGGACCGGTTGATGCTGGCCGCGACCCGGCTGGAGGCGCACGGGATCTGGCTCTTCCGGCTCGCCGAAACCCTCGCGGGACGCTCGCCCGACGACTCCTCCACCCCGACGGCGCTACGCCGTCTGGTCCGCGTCCAGCACGCCCTGCGCGCCCAGCTCCACGCCGAGGCGGCGGAACTCGCGGCCGCGCCGGCCACGCCGCAGCAGCGCGCGGTGCTCGGCGCGCTCGCCGAACAGGGGGCCCTGGAACCGCCGGTACTCCAGGCCGCCGACGCGGTGCTGGGCATCGGCGGCCGCCGCCCGGGCGAGGGCAGGCGCCAGCTCGTACGACGCCACCTCCCGGCGCAACACCGGGCCTGGCTCAGCGCGATGGACCGCCACTGCGCGCCGGTGCGCACCCTCGCCCACCGTGGCGGCCCGGACGCCGCCGTCTACCGGGAGGCCCAGGAGTCCCTGATCGCCCTCCGCCGCACCTACACCGCCCTCGTACAGACCGCCGCCCGCCCTACGACGACCCCGCTCCCGGCGGCGGCCTGACGTCCCCGGCCCCGACGACATCGACCTCGCCTTTGGCCCGACATCGACCGTGACATTGACCGCGACACCGACTGCGGCATTGACCGCGACATTGGTCTGGACATGACCAACAGCTCTCACTAGTCTGCGAGTTGGTCTAGACCGCGCTTCACTTCCCCTGCCTCACTACTTCCCCTCAGTCACCACATCCCCTCAGTCACCACATCGCCTCACCTCACGTCACACAGCTCACGGAACTCCCCCCACGTTCTCCAGGAGCAAGCATGCGCAAAAAGCTCAGCGCTGCCGTGATCGGCCTCGGCGTCATCGGTGTCTCCCTGCTCTCGACGGGCAGCGCCTCCAGCCACGGCTACAGCGACGCACCCCCCAGTCGGCAGGCGCTCTGCGCCAATGGCACCGTCAAGGACTGCGGTGCGATCCAGTACGAACCGCAGAGCGTCGAGGCCCCCAAGGGCTTCCCGGCCGCCGGCCCCGCCGACGGCAAGATCTGTTCCGGCGGACATGAGAACTTCGCCGAACTGGACGATCCGCGCGGCGGCAACTGGCCCGGCACCAAGCTCTCCCCGGGGCAGGGCTACACCTTCACCTGGCGACTGACCGCACGTCACTCCACCGCGGACTTCGAATACTTCATCACCAAGGACGGCTACGACCCCAGCAAGCCGCTCACCCGCGCCGACCTCGAACCCGAACCGTTCATGACCGTCCCCATGGGCGGGGCGCAACCGGGTGAGACCGTCCAGCACCAGGGCACCGTTCCCACCCAGAAGTCCGGCCGCCACATCATCCTGGGCGTCTGGAACATCGCCGACACGGGCAACGCGTTCTACGCCTGCTCGGACGTCGACCTCTCCTGACGCCCCCGGTCCACCGGGCGACGACGTCGGCAACCCCTCCCACCGGGCCTCCCCGCTTCCCCCGGGGAGGCCCCGTCTTCCGCCCCCTTCCTGCCGGCAGGCGGCTCGCCCTGGGAATCTGACGCTACGTCAGCTACCCTCCGGCGCCATGGCAGCCAACGGCACCGGCAATGCCGGCACCATCGCCGAGCTCGTACGCGCACAATGGGGCGACCACCGGATCGGTGCGAAGTACGGGGACCGCGTCCTTACCCACCATGAGCTTGCGGGCGGTGCTGCCGCGCGGGCGGCGTTGCTCGGGGAGCTGTTGCCACGGGGAGCGGAGCCGCATGTCGGGGTGCTGCTCGACAATGTTCCGGAGTATCCGCTGTGGCTGAGCGCGGCGGCGCTCGCCGGGGCTGCCGTGGCCGGGATCAACCCCACCCGCCGCGGGCCGGAGCTCGCTCGTGACATCAGCCATACCGACTGCGCGCTGTTGATCACCGAACGCGCCCACCTGCCGCTGCTGGCCGGTCCGGCTCTCCCTCTTCCGCCCGAGCGGGTCCTCGTCGTGGACGACCCGGCGTACGAGGAGCTGCTCGCACCGTACGAGGGCACGCCGCCCGCCGAGATCGTGACCGGCTCCACCGCGGCCCGCCCGCCGACGCCCGACTCCCGGATGCTGCTCTACTTCACCTCCGGCTCCACCGGTGCACCCAAGGCCGCCCTCTGCTCCCAGGGCAGGCTGGCCGCCGCCGGCCAGTCGCTGGTCGGGTATTTCGGGGTGCGGCGGGACGATGTGCACTACCTCTGTATGCCGATGTTCCACGGCAACGCCGTGATCGCCGGCTGGGCCCCGGCGCTCGCCGGCGGCGCCGCCATCGCGCTGCGCCGCCGTTTCTCCGCCTCCGCCTTCCTCCCCGACGTACGCCGGTACGGGGCCACGTACTTCACCTACGTCGGCCGGTCCGTGCAGTATCTGCTCGCGACCCCGCCCGCCCCCGACGACCGGGACAATCCGCTGCGCACCGGTTTCGGCACCGAGGCGGGCGCCGTGGACGCCGCCCGCTTCGCCGCACGGTTCGGCGTCCGCCTGATCGAGGGGTACGGCTCGTCCGAGGGCGGCGCCGCGATCCAGCGCACGCCGGACACCCCGCCCGGCGCCATCGGACGGCCCGCCCCCGGCGACGACCTCGCCGTCGTCGACCCGGAGACCGGCGCCGAGCTGCCGCGCGCCCGCCGCGACCCGGCCGGCCGGCTGCTGAACGGGGAGCAGGCGATAGGAGAGCTGGTCAACCGCGGCCGCAGCTCCTTCGAGGGCTACTGGCGCAACCCCGAGGCGACCGCGGCACGCACCCGCGGCCGGGCCGAGGGGCGGGTCGGCGCGGGCTGGTACTGGACCGGGGATCTTTTCTTCCGGGACACCGAGGGGTTCTTCCACTTCGCCGGGCGTACGGATGACCGGCTGCGGGTCGACAGCGAGAATCTCGCCGCCGCGATGATCGAGAACATCCTCGCCCGTTACGCCCCGGCCGCCGGCGTCGCCGTGTACGCCGTGCCCGATCCGGTCGCCGGGGACCAGGTCATGGCAGCCCTGGCCCTCCATGAAGGCGCCGTGTTCGACCCCGATGACTTCGCGGCCTTTCTTGCCGCCCAGCCCGATCTCGGTACGAAGATGGCGCCCCGGTTCGTCCGGACGGTGGCGGCGCTGCCGGTGACCGCCACGAACAAGGTGCACCGGGTGGCCCTGCGGCGGGCCGGCTTCCGGTGCCCGGAGCCGGTCTGGTGGTCGCCGGTCACGTCCGCGGCCCGCACGGCTCCCGCCGGAAGCGGGTACCGCCCGTTCACCGACGAGGACCGGGTCGCCCTCCTGGCGCTGTATCGCGATCACGGCCGTGCCCATCTCCTGGACCAATGACCCTCATGATCCCGATGAGTGATCGACACACAACGAAATGGGCGCCCCCGGAGAACCGAGAACGCCCACTTCTATACGTGCGCCGCCAGGGACTCGAACCCCGGACCCGCTGATTAAGAGTCAGCTGCTCTAACCAACTGAGCTAGCGGCGCGCGCTGACGAAAGAAATACTACCTGGTCGAGAGGGGTGCTCATGACCACGGTCGGAACCACGTCAGATCGCCAGTGACAGCAGCACCGGTGCGGCCTTGCGGTTGAGGGCGTCGGCGGCCTGGCGCAGGCGATGGGCGTGTTCGAGCGGCATGGACAGCGCGAGGCAGCCGACCGTCGAACCGGCGGTGATCGGTACGGCCGCGCAGACCGTGCCGACGGCGTACTCCTGGAGGTCCAGGACGGGGACCGTGGGCGGCTGGCTGTCGAGCTTGTGGAACAGGACCTTCTCGTTGGTGATCGTCCGGGAGGTGAGCCGGGCGGTCTTGTGGCGGGAGAGGTGGTCCTTGCGGCCGTCGTGGTCCAGCTGTGCGAGCAGGCATTTGCCGACCGCGCTGGCGTGTGCCGTGCGGTGGAATTCGGCCCACTCGTTGACCTTGGGAGCCAGCGGTCCGTCGGCGTAGTGGAGGATCTTGACCTCGCCGTCGATGTACCGGCTGATGTAGACCGCCGCGCCGACCGAATCGCGCAGCTGGTCGAGGGTGAGTTGCAGTTTTTCGCGCAGGGCCCGGTCGCGGTCGCCACCGGATCCCAGGAGCAGTAGCGATTCGCCGACGACATACGCCCCGTCGGAGACCTGCTCGACATAGCCCTCGCGCCGGAGCATCGCCAGCATGTGGGCGAGCTGACCAGAGGACAGGCTGGTTTCGCGGGCGATCTGCACATCGGTCACGCCACCGGCGTGCCGGGAGATCGTTTCGAGCACGCGAAGTGCGTACTGCACCGAATGGAACGGCGCGGTCGGCTCGGGCTTCAGCGCCACGGTGTCCCCCTAGCAGGTTGTTACCGCTTGCGTCGTGGCCGTCGTTGTTGGCACGGCCGACGTATGCGCGACCGCTCCCGGACAACGGGGCTGCTATCACGATAGCGGTCAACGGCCCTCGATGGAGGGGGTCTTGACCGAAAAGAGGTGGGCCTCGGTTTTCTGTACTGCGGCTCGAGACTGTGGCATATGCCAAGGTCACGGAGCCGCGTACCCAGGGGTTTTGCTCCCCCGAGGACACCCGGTCATCCCGGCGCGGGCCCGGGGAGCGCCTCTGGAGGGAGCGGAACCAGCCATTTCCCTGGCCGGTTCCGTGAGCGGTCCATCGGGAGCAGGTCACCCGGTCGGGATCGACAACTCCCTTGTTCCACCCCGGTCATGAGGTGGTGTCATGAGCGCCGCGTGGGCGGTCCATGGTGCCGGTGTGCGGAAAGGGGAAAGGGTGGCGCGCCCCGACCCGATGAAGGGGGCACACCACCCGAATCCGTCGCCTACCGCGCGCCGTTCACCGCGCGATACGCACCGCGTTCACAGCACCGCACTCAGGAATTCCCGGGTGCGCTCGTGCTCCGGGTCCGTGAAGATCTTCTCCGGGGAACCGGATTCGATGACCCGGCCGGCGTCGAACATCAGCACATCGTCGGAGATGTCCCGGGCGAAGTTCATCTCGTGGGTGACGCACAGCATCGTGATGTCCGTGGTGTGCGCGATGTCCCGCAGCACGTCCAGCACACCGGCCACCAGCTCCGGGTCGAGCGCGGAGGTCACCTCGTCCAGCAGCAGCACCTGTGGGCGCATCGCCAGCGCCCGGGCGATGGCGACCCGCTGCTGCTGGCCGCCGGAGAGCTGGGTGGGGTACTTGTCGAGGTGTTCGGTCAGGCCCACCAGGTCCAGCAGTTCGCGGGCGCGCTCCTCGGCGGCGTCCTTGTCCAGGCCGAGGACGTGCACCGGGGCCTCGGTGATGTTCCGCAGCACCTTCATGTTCGGGAAGAGATTGAACTGCTGGAACACCATGCCGATGTTCTTGCGGACCTCGCGGATGTGCTTCTCCCCGGCCGGTACGAGCTTGCCGCCCTTCTCCTCGTGCATCAGATACTCGCCGCCGACCTTGATGGTGCCCTCGTCCGGCTTCAACAGCGTCATCAGCAGCCGCAGAATCGTGGTCTTGCCGGATCCGGACGGGCCGATGAGGGTGACGTGCTTGCCCGAGGAGACGGTGAAGTCCAGCGAGTCGAGGACCGTGTTGGACCCGAACCGCTTGGTGACCTTGTCGAAGCGGATCAGCTCGGTGCCTCCCCCGGACTCCGTCCGGGAGGTGCTTTCATCCGCGGGGTTGGCGGTTTCTTTCGAGGGGGTGCTGTCAGCGGACAAGGCGACGCTCCAGAGCTCGCAGAAGGAGAGAGGTGGGGTAGGAGATGACCACGAAGAGGATGCCGACGACGGTGATCGGCTCCAGGTAGTCGAAGGTGGTGGCGCTGATGCTGTTCGCCTGGAAGAGCATGTCGGCGACGGTGATGCCGGCCAGCAGCGGCGTGTCCTTGAACATCGCGATGACGTAGTTGCCGAGCGCGGGCACCACCCGGCGGAACGCCTGCGGCAGGATCACCGCGGTCCAGGTGCGCCGGCGCGGCAGGCTCAGCGCCGTGGCGGCCTCCCACTGGCCGGGCGGGACGCCGTCGATGCCGGCGCGGTAGACCTCGGCGGTGTACGTCGAGTAGTGCAGGCCCAGGCCGATGACACCGGTGGTCAGCGGCGCGAAGGTCAGCCCCCAGGCCGGCAGGACGAAGAACAGGAAGAACAGCTGCACCAGCAGCGGGGTGTTGCGGATGAACTCGACGACGATGCTGACCGGCCAGGTCACCCAGCGGCTCGGCGAGCGCAGGGCCAGCGCCCACACCAGCCCGAGCGCGAAGGCCACCAGCGAGCCGTAGATCGTGGCCTGGACGGTGATCCACAGCCCTTTGAGGAGGTCGGGCATGATCTCGCCGACGTAGCTCCATGACCAGTTGTTCACGGCTTGCCTCCGGTGGCCAGCGCCTCAGGGCCCTGCTTTTCGACGGGCAGCTTGCGGGAGAACCAGCCCTCGCCCTTGGGTACCGCCCGGCCGATCGAAGCCTTGGCGCGGCGCTCCAGCACCCGCATGATCCGGGTCATCACGAACGCGACCACGAAGTACAGGACGAGGATGATTCCGTAGACCTGGGCGCTCTGGCCGGTCGACAGCCGGGCGAGCTTGGCCTGGAAGGTGAGCTCGCCGATGGACAGCAGCGACGCCAGCGCGGTGCCCTTGAGCAGCTCGATCAGCAGGTTGTTGAACGGCGGCATCATCTCGGGCACGGCCTGCGGCAGGATCACCTTCTGCAGCCGCTGCCAGGGCGAGAAGCTCAGTGCGATGGCCGCCTCACGTTGGGCGGGCGCCACCGCCTGGATGGCGCCGCGGACGATCTCGGAGCCGTACGCCCCGTAGGACAGGCCCAGTGCCAGGGTGCCCGCCCAGATGCCGACGAGCTGCCAGCCCAGCAGCGGCAGCGCGAAGAACAGCCAGAACATCAGCACCAGCGCCGAGGTGCCGCGGAAGAATTCCACATACACACCCGACAGGAAGCGGACGGTCTTGAACCGCGAGGTACGGGCCAGGCCGATACCGAAGGCGACGGCGGCGGCCAGGGCGGCGCTGTAGACCATCAGCTGGATGGTGATCCACAGTCCCTTGAAGAAGAGTTCCCACAGCGCTCCGGTCACTTTTTGCAGAGCTCCTTCGCGGTGAGGTCGGTCATGAACTCCTCGGTGAAGCCGAAAGGCCGGGCGATACGCAGGAGTTCGCCGCTCTTCTTCATCTTGTGCAGCTCGCGGTTGAAGGCGTCGCGCAGCTTGGTCTCGCCGATCCGGAAGCCGTATCCGCCGCCGTCCCGCTGGGGTTTCCCGTCGACCTCCGGCGTGAACGGCCGGGTCATCGTCACCTTGGGGTGCTGACCGGTCTTCAGCGCCTCGATCATGGTCAGCGCAGTGCCGGCGAAGGCGTCGATACGGCCCGCCTCCAGGGCCTCCATTCCGGCGATCTGATCGCCGTACGTCTGGATGGCGCTCTTCTTGACGCCGTTTCCGACCGCGTAGTCGATCTCCGCATAGCCGATTCCGGAGCCCATCCGGAATTCGCCCTTGGCGATATCCGCATACGAGTCGATCTTCTTCGGGTTTCCCTTGAGTACGAGGAAGGCGTCCTTGTTCTCGTAATCCGGGTCGGAGAAGAGTACCGCCGCGCAGCGCGCTTTGTTGATGAACATGCCCGCGACGATCACGTCGTACTGGAACGAGTGCAGACCGGGCACCAGCGCACCGAATTCGACCGGTACCGGCTCGAAGTTCTTGATCCCCAGCCGTCGGAAGATCGTCTTGGCGACCGCGGGCGCCTCGCCGGTCAGCTCGCCCTTGTTGTTGATGGAGGCGTAGGGCGGCTCACTGGCGATTCCCATGCGTACGGTGCCCTTGCGGCGCAGATCGTCGAGCAGATGTCCGCCGTCCGTCGCCCCGGAGACGTCGACCCGTGAGCATCCCGTGGCCGCTCCCACCGCCCCCGCTGCGCCGAGCGCCGCTACCCCCGCGAGCAGCGAGCGGCGGCGGATGCCGCTTGTCGATTTTCCTTTGATCACTGTGGTGTTCTCCTGTGGTGGAGCCATGGGCGCGCGGCTACCCGAACGCCTCACACATATGCCGATCGTTTCCGGCCCTTGATGTAAGCGCCGTGGAGTTGTTCCGTACGTCGGTATTGCCCACCTACGATCGGGACATGACCGATCGCTTCATCGAAGTCACCCTGGACAAGCGCGGCGTGAGCTGCACGGCCAAGTTGCTCGACGACCGCGCGCCGATCACCTGCAATGCCGTATGGGACGCCCTCCCGCTGGGCGGCGACGTTTACCACGCCAAATACGCCCGCAACGAGATCTACACCCTGGTTCCGCCGTTCGCTCCCGAGGAGCCGCCGCTGGAGAACCCGACGATCACTCCGATCCCCGGTGATCTGTGCTATTTCACCTTCAGCGACACCCAATTGGGTACCAAGTCCTACGGATACGAGAGCCAGGCCAAGCACCAGGGCCGCGCCACCGTCGTCGATCTCGCGCTGTTCTACGAGCGCAACAATCTGCTGATCAACGGTGACGCGGGCTGGGTCCCCGGCATCGTGTGGGGCAGCGTCGTCGACGGCCTGGACCGGATGGCCGACGCCTGCCAGGACCTGTGGCGGGCCGGCGCCCTGGGTGAGACGCTCAACTTCCGGCGGGTCTAAGGCCTGGAGGCCGGGGGCGCGGGGATCTCCGCGGCCCCCGCCTCGTAGAGGGCGTGCGCGACGCGCAGCACCAGCGCGTCCGCGTGCCTCGCCCCGATCAGCTGGACGCCGATCGGCAGCCCGTCGCCGTCCACCCCGCAGGGCACGGTCGCGGCCGGCTGCTGGGTGAGGTTGAAGGGGTAGGTGAACGGCGTCCAGCCCGTCCAGCGGGTGTGGCCCGATCCGGACGGGACCTCCGCGCCCGCCTCGAAAGCGGTGATCGGCTCGGTCGGTGTCACCAGCAGGTCGTAGGCGCTGTGGAAGCGGCCCATCGCCTGGCCGAGCGCCATCCGCGTATCGACCGCCGCCAGATAGTCCAGCGCGCTGTAACGGGCGCCCTGCTCGCAGATCTCCCGCAGCCCCGGGTCCAGCAGTTCGCGGTCCGCGTCGCCCAGATGCTGCACCACCCGCGCCGCGCCGCTGAACCACAGCGTGTGGAACGCCTCCACGGGGTCGGCGATGCCCGGGTCGATCTCCTCGACGTACGCGCCGAGCCCGGCGAGCGTGTCGACGGCCCCGCGCACCGCCGCGGCGACCTCCGGAGCCACCGGCACGTCCCAGCCGAGCGACGGGCTGTAGGCCACCCGAAGCCCGGAGACCGGACCGGCCAGCGCCGCCCGGAACGAACCGGCGGCCGGCCCCAGCTGCGACCAGTCCCGCCAGTCCGCGCCGACGATCACATCCATCATCAGCGCCGCGTCCGCCGCGTCCCGGGTCATCGGCCCGACATGCGCCAGCGTCCCGAACGGGCTCGCCGGATACAGCGGCACCCGCCCGTAGGTCGCCTTGAGCGCGAAGATCCCGCAGAAGGACGCCGGGATACGGACCGAGCCGCCGCCGTCCGTGCCCAGGCTCAGCGGCCCGGCGCCCAGCGCCACCGCCGCCGCACTGCCCCCGCTGGAGCCGCCCGCGGTGCGCCCCGGGTCGTACGGATTGCCCGTCACCCCGTGCCGCGGACTGTCGGTGACACCCTTCCAGCCGAACTCCGGGGTGGTCGTCTTGCCGACGAACACCGCACCGGACGCCCGCAGCCGGGCCACCGACGGCGCGTCCTCCTCCCACGGCCCCTCGGCCCGCACCGTCCGTGAACCGCGCAGCGTCGGTGTGCCCCGGGTCAGGATCAGATCCTTGACGGTGACCGGCACCCCGTCCACCGGACCGGCCGGATCCCCGGCCCGCCAGCGCTCCGCCGACTCCTTGGCGCTCGCCAGCGCCTCGTCCGCGTCGATCAGGGTGAAGCAGTTGGTGGCGGCCTGGGCGGCCTCGGCGCGCTCCAGGACCGCCCGGGTGACCTCGACGGGGGAGAACTCGCCGGCCGCGTACCCGGCCGTGAGGCGGGTGGCGCCGAGGTCGGCGAGGTGGGTCGGTTCGGTGGTCATGCGTCCTCCGAGCGTTGGCCGCCAGTGCTAGGGTCCTTGGCATCCGGGCTGGTCTCAACCCGGCTGGTGTTGATCGCGTAAGACTCGATTGCTCGCTGAAGCTACCGAGCGGCGTGAGCCAGGAATCCCCCGCTCGCGGGGGAGGGGTCAATGCACCGGTACGTACCCGAGCCGCTTATCGACGATGTTGATAAGCGGCTCGCCGGCCGCCCACCGGTCGAAGTTGTCCTGGAACTGCTCGGCGAGCGCGTCCCGCCAGCCCAAGGTGTCCCCGCTCATGTGCGGTGAGACGATCAGATGCGGCACGTCCCACAGAGGGCTGTCCGCGGGCAGCGGCTCCTGCTCGAAGACGTCCAGCGCCGCCGCCGCGATCCGCCATTCGCGCAGCGCCGCGACCAGCGCGTCCTCGACGACCAGCGGCCCGCGTCCGACATTGATGAACCGGGCCCGCGGCGGCATCCGGGAGAACGCCGCCTTGTCGAAGAGACCGCGGGTGGCGTCGGTCAGGGGTGCGGCACAGACGACCCAATCGGCGTGCGGCAACAGGCCGTTCAGCGCGTCACTCGCATGTACGAGGCCGAATTGCGGGTCGTCCGAGCGCTCCCGGCGGCCGACCAGATCGACCTTGACACCCAGTGCCAGGAGGGTGGCGCCGATGGCCCGGCCGATCGGCCCGGAGCCCACCACGACCGCCCGGGTGCCGGCCAGCCGCAGCGTCTCGCGATGCTGCCAGCGCCGCTGCCGCTGCAGCTCCCAACTTCCGTAGAAGTCCTTGGCCATGGCGATCACCAGTCCGGCGACGTACTCGGCGATCGGCTGCTCGAAGACGCCGCGGGCGTTGGTCACCAGGGTGTCGTCGGCGATCAGCGCGGGGCACAGCAGCTGATCCACGCCCGCGCTCGCGGTGTGCACCCACCGGGGTTTGGGCCCCTTCTCGGGCCATGCCGCGCGGATCGCATCGGAGGTGAAGTCCCAGGCCAACAGTACGTCGGCGGTGGGGAGTCGGTCGGCCAGCGAGGCCTCGTCGGTGAAGATCACCCGGGCCCGGCCGGTCAGCCGGTCGAGCTTCGGCGGCGGGTCGGAACCAAGGACGAGGACGGTACTTTCGGACATAGGCCAGAAACCGTTCTGAAACGTGAGCCCCCTTCACTGAAAGGAGGGCGCCGACAGATGCCTGAGATGCGAGGATTGACCACGCTAAGAAGTCGTATCTACCGTGTCAACAACGGCTCTGTCCCGACGTCCCGGCTTGCTCCGGCTGCTCCTCATCCCCGGCCACTGGCCTGGCCAATCCAGCCCTTCGTTTCTAGGGGCCTTCAATGGACGTCTCCTTTCTGGGTGGTCCCCAGCCACAGCTCGGCGTGGGCGTTGTCGCCCCTTTTGACTTCGCGCTCGATCGCGAGCTGTGGCGCTGGGTGCCCGACGATGTATCCCTCCACCTCACCCGAACCCCTTTCGTGCCCGTCGAGGTCAGCCTCGATCTGGCCCGTCTGGTCAGCGAGCACGAAACGCTGGACGCTGCCGTCCAGGCGTTGTGCGCGGTATCACCGCAGGTCGTCACCTACGCCTGCACCTCCGGCAGCTTCGTCGGCGGTGTGGCGGGAGAGCGGGCCATGTGTGCCGCCATGGCCCAGGCGGGGGAGGTTCCCTCCCTCACCACATCGGGCGCGCTGATCGAAGCGCTGCGCGAGATCGGCGCACGGCGCATCGCCGTGGTCACGCCCTATACGAAATCGGTCACCGACTCACTGGAGGACTATCTCGGTGAGGCGGGCATCACGGTCACCGGCCGCGCCTACCTCGGGCTGACCCGGCACATCTGGAAGGTGCCCTACCGCGACGTCGTCGACATGGCCCGCGCGGCCGTCGTCGGCGCCGCCGACGCACTCTTCATCAGCTGTACCAACCTGCCGACCTACGACGTCATCCCGCAGCTGGAGGCCGAGCTGCGGATGCCGGTGCTGTCCGCCAATCAGGTCACGATGTGGGCAGCGCTGCGCGTCATCGGCGTCCAGGCGGTGGGCCCGTACCAAGCGCTGCTCGATCCGGTGGCGCGGCGCGGCCCGGCCGCGATGACCGGGTCGGAGCCGGCAGGGCCGGGTGACGGAGGGCCGCGGGTGACCCCTGAGGCCGCCTTCGCCGGGCCTCCCGCGCCCCCGGAGGGGGAGCCGCTCGACGGCATCGATCCGCCGCCGTATCCGCCCGAGGATCCGGGACCGCTGCCCCCGGTGTGAGGCCGGTCCGAACCCGACCCCTCCCCGGACCGCTGCCGGCGTCGCCCCTCTCGCCGGCAGCGCTTCTCCCCACCCGCACCGCACCACCCGTGAACGCACCCGCACCCACGAACGCCCCGGCACCCGCAGCCGTACACGCAAGGGAGACCCGCATGGCATCGGTCGGCTTCCTCTACCCCGGCCACTCCGCGGAGGACGACTACCCCCGGCTCGAAACGCTCCTGGGCGGCGCGGTCCGCCTGCCGCTCGTGCACACCGACATCGGCGAGGACGCCCACCGGGCCGACGCGCTGCTGGAGATGGGCTCCGCCGCGCGGTTGGCGGCCGGCGTCGCCGAGCTCAAGGAACGCGGCGCCGAGGCCGTCGTATGGGCCTGTACGAGCGCCAGCTTCATCTTCGGCTGGGAGGGCGCCCACGAACAGGTCAGGGAGCTGTCCGCCACCGCCGGCCTGCCGGCCTCCAGTACGTCCTTCGCCTTCGCGCATGCCATCCAGGCGCTCGGCGCCCGACGGGTCGCGATCGCCGCCACCTACCCCGCCGATGTGGCCGAGTACTTCCACGCGTTCTTGAAGTCCGCCGGTACGGAGGTCGTCTCGACCCGCGGCAGCGGCATCATCACCGCCGCCGAGGTCGGCACGTGGGGCCGCGAGGAGGTGCTGGCGCTCGCCCGCGCCGGTGACCATCCGGACGCCGAAGCGGTGCTGCTGCCCGACACCGCCCTGCACACCGCCGAGCATCTGCCCGCGCTCGAAGCGGAGCTGCGCAAGCCGGTGCTCACCGCCAATCAGGTGACGGCCTGGGAGGGGCTGCGGCTCCTGGACCGCACGCTGTCCTGCCCGGAACTGGGCACCCTCTTCTCGCGGACCGGGAGCTGACCCGGGAATAAACGGAGATTCTCTCCGGTTGTCCTCCTGGCAGACCAGCGACGCGAGGAGGACCCGCACCGTGAGCGGCGAAGACGACCAGACCCGGGGCAGTGGCGAGGCGATCGAGGACGGCAAGGACGGGATACGGGGCGCCGCCCGGGGCAGCGCGCCCGTGCCGCTGTCGGTGCTCGACCTGGTGACGGTCGGCGCCGGCCACACCGCATCCGATGCGGTGCGCACCGCCGTCGACATCGCCCGTACGGCCGAACGCCGCGGCTTCCATCGCTACTGGGTCGCCGAGCACCACTCCATGCCCGGCGTCGCCTCCTCCTCACCCGCGGTGCTGCTCGCCCACCTCGCCGCGCACACCGAGCGCATCCGGCTCGGCTCCGGCGGCGTCATGCTGCCCAACCACGCCCCGCTGGTCATCGCCGAGCAGTTCGGCACGCTGGAGGCGATGGCCCCCGGCCGGATCGACCTGGGCCTGGGCCGCGCGCCGGGCACGGACGGCGCCACCGCCGCGGCGCTGCGGCGGACGGAGCGGCTGCATGAGGGCGCAATGGGGTCTCCCCTGCTTGAGCGAAGCCGAGAGCTTGGGGATGAATTCCCGCAGCAGCTGGCCGAGTTGACCCGCTTCCTGGACGACTCCTTCCCCGACGGCCACCCGTACGCCAAGATCCACGCGGTCCCCGGCCCGGTCCAGGCCACCTCGCCCGGTGGCGTCCAGGCTGCGCACCGGCCGCCCCTGTGGCTGCTGGGCTCCTCCGGCTTCAGCGCCCGGCTCGCCGGCTCCCTCGGCCTGCCGTTCGCCTTCGCGCACCACTTCTCCGCGGCCAACACCGTTCCCGCGCTGGACCTCTACCGCGCGTCGTTCCGCCCCTCCGAGGTGCTCTCCGAGCCGTACGCCCTGATCGGGGTCGCGGCGCTGGCCGCCGAGGAGGAGCGCGAGGCCCGCCGTCAGGTCATGACCGGCGCGCTGTCCATGGTCCGGCTGCGCACCGGCCGCCCCGGCCTGGTCCCCAGCCCGGAGGAGGCCGAGGCGTACCGCTTCAACGAGTTGGAGCGGGGCTTCGTCGACAGCTGGCTCGGCAATGTCGTCCACGGCACCCCGGACGCCGTCCGCCAGGGCCTGGACGATCTCGCCAAGCGCACCGGCGCCGACGAACTGATGATCACCGCCAACGCGCACGGCGGCGCGGCCCGGCTGAGGTCCTACGAGCTGATCGCGGACGCGTACGGCCTGCCGCGGGCCTAGGGCGGCGTACGTTGGCCGACTGCCGTCGTTGATTCCGCCGGACCCTCGCCGTGGTGGCGCTGGCGAGCAACCCCAGTGGCGAGGGCCCGGCGGCATGTGTACGGCCGATGAGGCGCGTTCGGCCGGAGCCGCCGCGCCGGCTTTCAGCCGTCGGTGCGCCGTCCCGCGTCGAGAAGCGCCTCGACGCGGTCGGGGGCGACCGGGCGGGAGTAGAGCCAGCCCTGGCCGGTGTCGCAGCCGATGCGGCGGAGGCGTTCGGCCTGTTCGGCGCTCTCCACGCACTCGGCGGTGACGGTCAGACCCAGCCGGTGCGCCAACGCCACCAGGGCTTCCACGATCATCTCGTCCGCCGGGTTCGGATGCTCCTGCGAGCGGAAGCCGCGGACGAAGGAGCCGTCCAACTTCAGCACGGACACCGGAAGGCGGCTGAGGTAGGCGAGGTTGGAGTAGCCGGTGCCGAAGTCGTCGATGGCGATCCGTACGCCCATGTCGCTGAGCGCCTGCAAGGCCTGTAGCGGCCGCCCGGCCGAGCCCATCACCGCCGACTCGGTCAGCTCCAGCTGGAGCAGCCGCGGCGGCAGCCCGGTCTCGGCGAGGATCCCGGCCACGTCCGCGACCAGGTCGGAGTCCCACACCTGACGTACGGCCACATTGACGCTGACGAACAGCGGCTCGTCACCGGGGTGCGCCAGCTGCCAGGCGCGTGCCTGGTAGCAGGCCCGTTCCAGCACCCAGCGGCCCAGCTCGACGATCGCGCCGTTCTCCTCGGCCAGCGCGATGAACCGATTCGGCGACAGCGTCCCGAACTGCGGATGCCGCCAGCGCACCAGCGCCTCCACGCCCTGCGCCCGGCCGTCACCCAGTCCGACCAGCGGCTGGTACTCCAGGGTGAATTCGCCGCGGTCCACGGCCGGCCGCAGCGTGCTGGACAGCGCCTGCCGGGTCATCCGGTGGGCGTTGCGCTCCGGGTCGAAGAGCGTCCAGCGGGCCTTGCCGTCCTCCTTGGCCCAGTACAGCGTGGTGTCCGCGGCCTGCATCAGACCGGTCGCGGTGGTGCCGGTGGCGGCCCGCTCCACGACGCCGATGCTCGCCGACACCGACAGCCGCTGCCCGGCCAGGTCGAACGGGCGCTGCAACGCGTCCAGCACACACTGGGCCAGCTCGGCCAGCTGCTCGGTTCCGGTGGAGTCCTCCACCAGAAGAGCGAATTCATCACCGCCGAGCCGCGCCACCAGATGCCCGCCGCGGCCCGCCCCGCAGTCCGCCGCGCTCTCCGCGCAGCGCGTCAGACGCTGCGCCACCGCGCTCAGCAGCCGGTCGCCGACGCGGTGCCCGAGGGTGTCGTTGACGGCCTTGAAGCCGTCCAGGTCGAGGTAGCACAGCCCGATCCGGCCGGTGCCGGACGGTTCGAATGCGGCGGTCTCCAGCGCGGTGGAGAGCCGCTCGAAGAACAGCGCGCGGTTGGGCAGCCGGGTCACCGGGTCGTGCATCTGCAGGTGCCGCAGCCGGGCCAGCAGATCGTGCCGGTCGCTGATGTCCGCGACCGACAGCAGCATCCGCTCCTCACCGCTGAGCGGCTCCGGCGTCAACGGCTCGACGGTCACTTCCACCCATACGGAATGTCCCTCGGGGTGTTTGAGGCGGCGGGTGCAGCGCAGCCGGTCGCTGCGGCCGCACAGCACCTCGCGGTAGGCGGTCCACACCCGTGGGTCCGCGCCGAGGTCGGTGAGGTCCGCGGCGGTGGCCGCGACCAGCTCGTCCGGGTCGGTGCCGACCAGCTCGCCGAAGGCCGGGTTGGCGGCCAGGACCAGGCCGTCGCGGTTGAGGACGGCCATCGCCAGGCGCCCGGCATGGAAGGCGGCGCGATAGTCGCCGAGCGAGGCGGCACCGTCGTCGCAGTGGCTGCTGGGGGTGTGCCGGGTCTCGGCGGATTCTTTGGTCGTACCGTTACGCTCCGTCACTGAGGGCAGCGTCGCTCCGGGCATGCGGCCCGGGCTGTCGGGGTGTCCGCTCACTGCTCGCTCCCGCATGGCGCTTGTCTCGTGATGGAGGGTGGATCTCGCGCTGGAAAGTGTGGCGATCATAGAGGCTGGCACGACGGCCGATCCAGCGACGCAGCCGTGATCGTCGGTGCGCATGACGGAACTTCAGCCATTTCTGTCCGTCTCTGTTCGTGACGATTGCCCCGTTGGTCGTTTGTGACTTTCCGTTACGGGGCGGCTGAGACTCGCCGGTCACTCGTCTGGGCCTTCAAAACAGGACGAATAGCATTAAATCGCCACAGGGTAGATGAGGTCTCCGAATCCGTCCCTGGAGGTATATGTGCCGCGCGCCCGGACACCTGACGGGGTGGACCGCCGCCTGCGGCGCGTGGCCGCCGTCGTCACGTCCCTGAGCGCCCTCATCGCGACGTCCATCGTCGCCGGACCCGCCACCGCCTCCGAGGCCGCCCTCTCCTGCGCGCTGGGGCGCACCGACGCACACCACTCCGAAGGTGTCGATGGCTGGAACGACGCCTATCCGCGCCCGGACCGCGCGATCAACGCCGTCATGATCTTTCTGTCCTTCCCGGACTCCCGGCCGCTCGCCGCCCCGCAGCAGCTGTCCCGCGACTACTTCCCCGCCACCTCGGGCTTCTTCCAGCGCGCCTCCTACGGCGCCTTCCGGCTGCGCCCGCACATCCACCACACCTGGGTGCGGATGCCGCGGACGTCCACCGCGTACGGGATACAGCGCGACTGGGACGCAAGCCGGCGCGCGGCCTACCTGCGGGACGCGGTGGCCGCCGCCGATCCGTCGGTGGACTTCGGTCGCTACGACGTGGTCTATTTCGTCGCCGATCCGGAAGCACCCGGTGTCGATTCGGACGCGACCAAAGTCGTCAATCTCGAACAGCCGATGCACGCCGACGATCACGATCTGCGCCGGTTCGTGACCGTCTTCGAGCAGAGTCCGCCCGACCGCAACGTCCTCGCCCACGAGACCGGACACGTCTTCGACCTTCCGGACCTCTACCACCGGCCGGAGGACGGCAAGGGTGACTGGGACACCTACGTCGGCGACTGGGACCTCATGGGCAGCCAGTTCGGCCTGGCGCCGGATTTCTTTGCCTGGCACAAGTGGAAGCTCGGCTGGATCGCCGACAACCAGGTTGACTGCGTCGAGCTGGCCGGCCCCACCATCCACTCGCTGCGCACGCTGTCCGCACCGAAGGAGGCCGGCGGCCGGCGCCGCCCGCGGCTCCTTGTGGTCCGTACCGGGCCCGACAGCGCGCTCGCCATCGAGGCACGCGGTGCCACGGGAAACGACCGCTCGCTGTGCACCGAAGGCGTCCTGGTCTATCGCGTGCACAGCGAGACCCCCTCCGGTTCGGGGCCCGTACACGTCCTCGACGGGCACCCCGGCACCTCGGCCTGCTGGGGCACCTCCGTCTACCCGCCGCTCGCGGACGCGCCGCTGGGCGTGGGGGAGAGCATGGACGACGGCGAGGACGGCGTACGTGTCCAGGTCGAGGGGCGGTCGAGCGACGGGGACTGGGCGGTCAAGGTGGGGCGCGGCTGACGGCTCCGGACGCGCACAGATGTCACGCGCACGGAACATCACGCGCAGAACATCACGCACGGAAAATGCGGACATGACGAAGGCCCCCACCGGAGTGAGGGCCTTCGACTGTCTGTGCGCCGCCAGGGACTCGAACCCCGGACCCGCTGATTAAGAGTCAGCTGCTCTAACCAACTGAGCTAGCGGCGCCTGCTGACGGGGAAAACATTAGCATCCTGATCGGGGAGGACAAAAATCGGTTTGTCGCAGCCCTACGAGAGCACCGAAACAGGGTGCTGAGCTGCGGCTTCGCGCTCGTAACCGGCCACCGAGCGGGCGGCGCGGACACAGGCCCACAGCAGTACGTCGGGGCCGGGCAGCCAGGGATTGCGGACGTCCGGGGCCACCAGCCAGCGGGAGACGGTTGGGCCGACCGGGTCATCGATCGCCGGAAGGGCGCCGTCCGCGCGCGTGCCGGCGGCCGTGCCGGGGCGGGGGTGCAGCGGCGGGACGGTCACCGCGTCGCCGCTGCCGTGGCACAGCAGCGGCGGGACGGCCGCGGCCCACTCCTCCCAGACGAGCAGGGCGGGCAGCCGCTGGGCCGTGCCCGGCGCGGCGAACAGCAGGATCCGGCCGCGGTGCGCCGCGACCGGACCCGAGCCGGGGCCGTCGGACCATAAGCGGTCCACCATCCGCCGCCCGAAGAGCGCCGGGGCGTTGATCACGTCGAAGGCGGAGCCGCAGGGCAGCACGCTGGGCGCTGCCGGCTGGGTGGCCCACAGTGCGTGCATCTCGTCCGGATGAGGGCTGGCGGAGGCGAGCCATTCGGCTCCCGCGAGCGTGACATATGCGGCGGTGGGAAAGGCCAGGGTGCGGGGGGTCTCGGGCAGCCAGTCGCTCATGGGGACAGGTCTACCGATGCGAGGCGTAGCGGCTTGGCTGATTGCCGGAAACCGGGACAGCGTCGGCCGGGGGCCGGTATCTTGCCCGCTCGCATATGCCAGCGGCTCATGGTCATGGACCATGAGCCGTAGTGAGGCGTGTGGGGTGGGTGTGAATCGGCGGATGTGTCGGTGGGTGGGATCCGGCCTACGAGCTCGGGCCTATGAGGTCCTGCCTACGAGGTCCTACCTACGAGTTCCTGCCTATGAGGTTCGGCCAACGGGACCGGCGACCGGTCATTCCATGTCGCCCAGCAGGGTGCTGCCGCTCCGCATCAGGCTGCGGCCGAACTCGACCATCTTCTGTGCGTAGTCCTCGGTCCACTCGGCCTGCTCGGCGAGCACGGCCAGCGGCAGCCGGTCGAACCGGCTGGGGTCGGCCAGCTGGGCCGCGGCCAGCGCCTGGAACTCCGTGGCGCGATCGGCCGCGGCGCGGAAGGCCAAGGTCAGCTCCGTGGCGCGGCTGAGCAGCTCGCGCGGGTCCTCTATCGACTCCAGGTCGAAGAAGTGCTCGGGGTCGGCAACGGCCTCGGGTGGCTCGAAGAGCAGTTGCGCGGGCTTCATGCGCCGTGGTCTCGGCGCCGTACCACGTGGGTCGGGAGCCGGTCGCGGCTCGGACATGTACCTACCTCCAGATCGTGTGCCGCATTCCATTGTCCCGCCCTGCGCAAGGGGGCCTGAAATCTCCGCTCGTCCGGGAGCACTCCCTGCGGCGGCCGGGGGAGTGTGGCGATGAGGCGACCGTAGGCCGCGCGGCGCACCGGCGACGTGTGGCGGCGGCACTACGGGCGCCATACGACGCGATGTTCGTTCAGATGCGCCAGCACGGAGTGATTGGCCTCCCAGCCGTCCGGGAATTTGACCGTGACACCCAGACGGACCGGCTCCGTCGAAGGGTGTTCGTCCAGCAGGTCGGCGACGCCCGCGCGGCACACCACGATGCAGGCATGGCGATGGCGGGAGGCGAGGACGCACAGCCGGCCGGTTTCCAGGTGGAAGGCGGTGGCATCGGGGCGGCCGGAGAGCGGGTGCAGGACGACCGTGACATCGAACTCGCGGCCCTGGAGCCGGTTGGCGGTGTCCACCGCGACACCGGTCACGCCCAGGCCGGCGAGCGCGGTGCGGACGGCCGCCGCCTGATCGCGATGGGCCGTGCCGACCGCGATCCGGCCGGCGGTGAGGGGCACCGGGTCAGCGGTCCCGCCGGCCGAATCCGGGGATTCGCTGGTCGCGGCGCCGCCCCGGTCCAGCAGCCGGCGCACCACCTGGGCCACCGCACGCACCGCCTCCGGATCCGTACGCGGCGTATGGCGGGCGGGCAGCTCCAGCAGACCCCAGCCGGACTCGGCGGCCTCGTCCAGGACACGGTCCACGCCCGAGCCGTCCCCCGGCACGCCGAACGCCAGCCGGCGGTCACCGTGGCCGGTGCCGCTGCGGAACGGGGTGTACGGATAGAACGCCGCGGAGACCAGCGGCGCGGCCGAGGCGGGCAGCCGCCAGGAGACCGGCAGCCGGTGCTGCGGCAGATCGGGATTGTGGGCCAGGAGCGTGGACACCGCGCTCGACGAGGGGTCGTACGCCAGCCCCGCCCACTGCTCGGCGCCGACCACGCTGAAGGGATCCAGCTGGCCCGGGTCGCCGACGAACAGCGCCCGCTCGAAGAGCCCGGCGACGCTCAGCAGCGCATCGGAGCGCATTTGGTAGGCCTCGTCCACGATGGCGTGCCGCCAGGGCTCGTCGACCTTGGTGTAGGCCCATTTCGCGGCCGTCGAGACGACGACGTCCATCCCGGCCAGATCGGCGATCTTCGCGGACGTACGGACCGCGGGCAGCTCGGCCAGCGCCGGATCGAACGCGCCGGGCTCACTGCTGTGCAGCCGGCCGACCGGCAGCTCGGGGTCCTTCCCGGCGAGCCGCAGGACGAGATCGTCGACCTGGGCGTTGGTCTGCGCCACCACCATCAACGGACGCCCCGCGGCGGCCAGTTCGCGGGCCGCGCGGACCACGAGAGTGGACTTTCCGGCGCCGGGCGGGGAGTCCACGACCACGCCGCGCCTGGTGCCCTGCAGCGTGTCGCGCAGGATCGCGTCGGTCGCCGCGGCGGCCGCGGCGGCGGGGTCGAAGGGCCGGTCGGTGGTGGACCGGGGGTCCTGAGTGGCCGTCATACGGCGGTGTTCTCCAGGGCGGTCGAGTGCCGGGCGCGGATCACAGGAAGTCCTCCGCGGTCACGGGGTCGGGGGCGGCGTGCGGCGAATCCCCGGCGGCGGGCGGCGGGCCGCCGTGGGTCCAGGGGATGTCCTCGGGGTCCGGCAGCTCCGGGCCGCCGCGCGGGGCGTGCTCGAACAGCGTCCAGCACACCACGTCGGCCGGCTCCGGCACCGAACCGGGCTCCGGCGTCTTCCCGCGCCCCATCCCGCCCGTCAGCCGCACCACCAGCACACCCGGCTCCTCGGCCGCGTACGCGCAGAACTCGCCGGGCTGGGTCCTGCCGTCCGCCAGCGGGCGGTAGAGCTTGGCGCCCTCGGCCAGATGGGGGCGGTCGGCCGTGCGGAGCGTGACCAGTGGGCGCGGCATCGGACGCCGGCCCTCGGACATGGCCATCTCGACGTCGATGACCGTGCCCTGGAACGCCTCGCCGGCCAGCCGGCGCCCCGCCATCACCAACGGGTCGTCCAGCGCTTCCTGGGCGTCCAGTTGGGCCTGCGCGCTCTCCCGCGCGGAGAGCTTCTGCGCGGCGGTGACCGCATCGTCCTGCTTGGGCTGCGGCGGCTCCCCGGCGCGCACCCGGTCGCGGTGCGCCGTGTACGACCAGCGGTCACGCTTCCAGCGGTCGGCGACCCGCGCGCCCACCGGGAGCGCGCGCAGCAGATCGATGCCCTGCCACACGGCGTCCCAGGTCGGCCGCAGCTGACCTTCGACGAGGGTGCGCAGCTCGTCCTCGGCGCCCGGCAGCCCGGCGTCGTAACGCGCCATCGCCGGGGCGAGCAGCCGGTTGTCGAACGCCGGGTCGGTGGCCGGGCCGGCCGGCGGGCACAGCAGCTGTCCGGCCGTGTCACGCGCCGACTCCGCGCGCTCGGCCGCCTCCCGGCCCGACAGCCCCGGCGGAGGGTCGATCCAGGCCAGCAGCGCACCCAGATGCTGGTCCTCCAGCACGCTCTGCCCACTGGCCCAATGGCGGGTCAGCAGGCCCGTCATGGACAGCAGCAGACCGGCGCCCGGGACCCGGGCCCGCTCGCCGAAGTGGGTCAGCCAGCGGCCCAGCAGCGGGACATGCGGCGGCGCGGGAAACGGCGCCTCCGGCTCCTGCTCGGCCGTCCGCCGAAAGCGCATCGAGCGGCCCAGCAGTCGTACGTACTCGATACCGGCGGCGCTCGGCACGATCAACTGCGGTGCGTCCGCGCACAGTTCGACCTGCACCGGGACCTTTTTGCCGGTCTCCGGGTCGGTCTCCTTGCGTTCCTCCCACTCGATGGCGTCGGCGAAGCCGTCCACATACGGCAGCACCGTCTCGGCCAGCTCGGCGAGGAACGCGAACCGCAGATCGCGGTCGCGCGGCTGCGGAACGGCCAGCAGCGCCGGCTTCTCGCGGTCCGTGCCGACCAGCGCGCCCAGCGGGGCGCCGGCCTCGCCCGCGGTGGTCAACGGGACGAAGACCAGTGGCCGTTCGGACAGATGGCGGTGGCGGACCGTGCACCGCGGCCGGGCGCGGCCGGCCGCCACCGCCTCCATCCTGGCCAGCGTCTCGATCAGCGACATCCCGCCTCCTCCGTCCGCTGCGTCGGCACCGCGGTGCCCGCCAGCGCCTCGGCACGCAGCGCGGCGGCCCGGCGCAGCGCGACCACGGCCGGATCGTCCGGATCGGAGGCCCCGAGGCCGCTCGCGTCCTCCGGGCCGGCCGCCGCCAGCACCTCTTCGATGGTGCGCAGCCCGCCCAACTCGCCCCGTACGCCACGCCCCAGCGCCTCCACCGCGCCGTCCTGACGGGACCGCTTACGGCAGTGGAAGGCCAGCTCGCACGCGGCCAGGCACTCGGGGGCGTAGGCCGCGTCGACCGTCTCGACGGCCTTCGCCAGTTCCTCGGGCGGACGGGTCGCCGTGCCGTCGTCCGTGAGCCGCAGGTCGAAGGTGGTCTCAGCCGGCAGAGTGGCGGCGATCTCCTCGACCCGGGTGAGGCGGGCCAGCTGCCGGCGGGTCGTGGCCAGCTGCTTGCGGACATCGACGGCCGCGGCCGTGGGGAGGTTGGAGAAGTCCTTCGGGCAGACCAGCAGCACCCGGTCGCGGACCCGGACCGCGCGGCCGGTGTGCGCGCCGACATGCCCCGCGACCGGCTCCAGGGCCAGCACATAGACCGCCGCCTGGCGCGCGGCGGCGCCCACCTTGGCGGCGTCCGCCGAACCGTCGATCATCGGGAAGGACTTGATCTCGACGACCGTCCAGCTGCCGTCCGGATGCACCACCACCGCATCCGGCTCCACATAGGCCGGCGAGCCGGCCACCTCGACGGCCAGCATCGGATGGTCCAGCAGCGCCCAGCCGCCGGCCGCGGTCGCCTCGCGCAGCGCCAGCGCCGAGGGCCGCCCGGCCCTCGGGACCGGCCGCGGACAGATCGGGGGTGGCGACCGTCTCCGGCTCGGGCGGCGGGGTGCCGGGCGCCAGGCGCTCGTGCAGCAGCCGCAGCAGCTCCGTGCCGCCGTCGCCCTTCACCCGGGCCTCGAACGCATTGCCCCGGACTATCGCGAACTGCGACTGGCCGTATGCCGCGGGCGAGCCCAGCGCCTGGGCCAGCGCGCCCTTGTCGATGCCCGCGCCGTCCAGCAGTGCGCGGCGCCGGCAGCCGGGGTTGGCGGCCAGCGCGGCGAGCGCGCGGGCGTCCAGGGAGCGGGGGCGAACACCGGGACCGCGCAGCTCGGTGAGCCTCTGGCGCAGGCTCGGCGTCGGCGTCGGCGGCGCCCCCGGAGGGGCGGCCGACGCGGGTCGACTGTCGCGGGAAACGTTCACCTGCGGAAGTCTCGCATCCGGCACTGACATGCGGGGCGCCCGGCCGCGAATCGGCGGCACGCGTGCCGTCTGTCCCGGGGTGAGCGCCGTATGGCGCGAGGTCCTCGGCGGGGCGCCGTGGTGCCTTCCCGGCAGGGCCGCGACGCCTCGGCGGCCTCCCCGCCCACGGACAAATCGACCCGATGCGCGATGATGGAAGGCCCGCGGTCAATGCCGCCCGCACCGAGCAACGATCAGCCGAGAAATCGGCGAGAGGTACGACCCATGGCAGCGCGCATATTCCTGGCCAGGCACGGGCAGACCGAGTGGTCCCTTTCCGGCAGGCACACCGGCCGTACGGACATCCCGCTTCTGGACGAGGGCCGGCGCGGCGCCAAGCTGCTGGGCGAGCGGTTGCACCGCGCCCCCTGGGACGGCCTGCCGGGCGTCGAGGTCCGCACCAGCCCCCTGGTACGCGCCAAGGAGACCTGCGAACTGGCCGGTTTCGGCGACCGGGCGCACGAGTGGGACGCGCTGATGGAGGTCGACTACGGCGCGTACGAGGGTCTGACGCCGGCCGAGATCAAGGCCGGCCGGCCGGACTGGCTCATCTGGCGCGACGGCGTGCCCGAGGGGGAGACGCTCGCCGAGGTCGCCGCGCGGGCGGACGAGGTCGTCGCCTGGGCGCGGTCGGCCGACCGCGATGTGCTGGTCTTCGCCCACGGCCACATCCTGCGCGCCCTGGGCGCCCGCTGGCTGGGCCTGGACATCTCCTTCGGCGCCCGGATCCGGCTGGAGCCGACGTCCCTGTCGGTGCTCGGCTGGGCCTACGGGGAGCCCGCGATCGAGCGCTGGAACGACACCGGGCACCTCGGCTGACGGAGCCGCCGGCGGCCGCGCCTCAGGCCTGCTGACGGGCCGTCGGGGCGCCGGCCGACTCCGCGTGCCGCGCCAGGAACCCGGCGACCGGAGCGCTGTCCCGGTGCGCCCGCAGTCTGCGGGCCGTGCCGTCGAGCATCGTACGGATACGGGCCGAGCGGACCTGCTCCAGCAGCGCCAGCACCTGCATCCCGGCCACGGCGGCCTCCTCCGGCGCACCGGAGGCCGCCAGATCGGCCGCGAGCTCCGCGGTGAACAGGGCGATGTTGCGGGTGAAGTGCGGATCCTGCAGAGCCACCGCCCGGCGGGCGTGGTCCGCCGCCCGCTCCGCGTCGCCCAACGCCGCCCAGCACTGCGCCTCCAGGCCCGCCAGCTCGGCCTCGCCGTAGAACGTCATCCACTCCGGGTCGCCGTCCCGCGGCCCGACCGCGAACAGCCGCTCGGCCCGGGCCAGCGCCTGCTCACAGCCGGCCCGGTCCGAAAGCCCCGCCCAGCCGCCCGCCTCCCGCAACGCCAGCAGCGACAACAGCCGCGGTGAGGCGAGCTGCTTGGCGGCCTGCTGTGCGGCCTGCGCGGCGCGCACCGCCTCGCGCGGCCGGCCGGCATCACGGGCGAGAAAGGCCGTATTGCAGAAGGCGTGCGCCTCCAGGGCGGCATCGCCGCAGACCCGGGCGGTGGCCAGCGCCTCGGCGTAGTGCGAGCGGGCGTCGTCGAAACGGCCCGAGTCGTGCGCCAGCCATCCGACGGTGATGGCGAGTTCACCCGCTCCGGCGTGCAGCCGGTCGGAGACCGAGCGGCGCTGCACATCGGAGTCCAGCAGTTCGTAGGCGGCGCGCAGCGGCTGGGTGGCGAGGCGGTAGATGCCCTCCGCGCCGTGCCGGTCGTCCAGCAGTCGGATCTGGCGGACGGCTTGCTCGACGGCGGTGGCCTCGGCAGCACCGGCCCGGCCGCCGGGCGGCGTACGCGGGCCCGGGAAAGGGGCGGATGTGGCGGCGGCAGCGGCCTCGATGGGGTGCAGGGCGGCAATGCCCAGGGCTGCGGCCGGGCCGCCGGTGATGAACGCGCGACGCAGCACGTCGCTCTCCTCGCAGATCTGGATACAGGTATCGCGGTGGTCGGGGTCGGTTGCCAGGGGCGCGGCGCTGACCGCCGCCGTACGCGCCCCCCGTCCGCGTACCGCCTCGCGTGACGCGAACCCCATGTCGGGCAGCGTCAGCCCGGGGAACATGTGCCGGAACACCCGCTCGTAGGCGTAGTTCGGACACCGGATCTCCCCGGACTCGACGCGCCCCACATAGCGGGCGTCGCACGAGACCTGCTCGCCGATCTCACGGGCGGACCGTCGGACCGCCGCCGCGAACTCGCCGGGTGACAGCCGGCCGCGCAGCTGTCGAAAGGCGATGTTCGGGCGAGCGGGTACGGTGCGGGACGACGCTGATCTTGCTGTTGGCGACGCCATGGCGGACCCTCTCCGTGCCCTCTCCGTGCCATCTTGTGGCGATGCCGTTCCTGGCGGTGCGGCGGGACGACCGTACCGGCTGTGACGGCTCCGATACGCACAGTTTGGCTACAAATCGGATATCTCGCGCGTGATCTGCCATGAACTGCCATCCTTTGCAGCGTTACGCCGCCGTAGCTGTTGACACGCCTGACCGTTGAACTCGGTGTAAAGGGTGGCGCGTGCAGGAGGAGGGGTTCTCCGTGTGGGAGACCGGCGTGAGCAGGGGCGGCAGCGGGTCCGCGGGCCAGGCCGGCGACGGGCGGGGGCAGATCGTCCCGGTCGGCGGGGCACCCGTCGTGGTGGCACAGCCCTGTGACCTTGTCACGGTGCCCGCCCGGCAGGGGCTGGAGGCCGTGGACATCCTGCGGCTGCGGGACGGCGTCGGCCCGGTCCTGCACGACGGCGCCTGCGACACCCTCGGCTTTCTGGTGCCCCCGGGCACGGCGGACGGCTGGGACGTGCCGGGCAGCGCATGCACCCAGACCTACGGGCGCGGGATCGCGCTGGGCGCGCTGTGCGACGAAGGGGTCACGGTGGAGCCCCCGGTGACCGGCACCGGCTGGCTGGTGTCCCCGGAGGGCGCGGGCGCCGCCGCCACCGACCCCGCCGTGCTGCGGGCGGCGCTCGGCGAGGCGGCCCGGACCATCGAGGCCGTCGACCGCTGCCAGTGAGCGCGTGACCTGTAGAACCTCAAAGACCCGACCTGTGCGGCCTGACCTGTCAGACCTGACGCGTCGAAGGGGCCGCCCCGGGGGGGGCGGCCCCTCAGGCGTGGGACGGGGCGCGACTCCGTCAGTGCGCGGGTTCGCCGGCCGTCGTGTCCGGTGCGGGACCGCTCGCCGCGACCGGTACGCCGTTCCTGGCCGGCCGGGGGATGGTGGCGGTGCCGCGCCGGTCACCGAGCCGGCGCTGTACGCCGCGCAGCAGCCGTGCCGCGGTGAAGGCCGCGCCGTACACGAAGCGCATCGACGGGCCGTACGACGGCGCGGTCAGCAGCCCCGCGAAGAACAGGCCGGGCCAGGACGATTCGAAGCCGGAGCTCAGCTCGGGGGCGCGGCTGCCGCCCACCGTCCGCAGCGTGGTGCGCACCCGGGGGTGGAGCAGCCGCAGCCGGCCGAGGTCGGGTGTGAAGCCGGTCGCCGCCACCACATGGGCGGATTCCAGGGTCTCGGTGCGGCCATCCGTATGGGTGAGATGGAGCCGCACCCCCTCGCCATGGGGAGCCGCGGCCCGGATCCGGTGGCCCAGCAGGACCGGCACCGTGGGCTCGAAGCGCTCCCGCAGCCACCAGGCGCCGGCCGGGCCCAGCGCGGTCTCCGCGATCTGCACCCGGGTGGCAGAGGGCAGCCGGCGCACCGCCCAGGGGATCTCCGACCACACCCAGCTCGGCCAGCCGGTGCCCAATCCGCAGTGCGGGTCGCGCAGCGCGCGCAGGAAGCCGCGCTCCAGCGGCTGCGGCACGGTGTCCCAGTGCAGCCGGTCGGCGCGGGCCACGACGCGGGGCCGTGCGCCCTGTTCGGCCAGCAGGGTCGCGGTCTCCAGCGCGGCCTGCCCGGAGCCGATCACGGTGACGTCCTGGCCGGCGAAGCGGCGCAGATCGCGGTGGTCGCTGCTGTGCGAGGCGAGTTCCGGGGGCAGTTCGAGCAGCGGCCAGGGGCGATTGACGAACGGCATCACGCCGACGGCGAGCGCGACGTTCCGGGCCAAGATCAGCTCCCCGGTGTCCGTCTCCACCTGGAAGCCGTCGTCGTCCGGGCGTACGGCGGTGACGGTGACCTCCTCGATCCGGGGCACCGCCCGCTCGCCGAACCATCGGCCGTACGCGGTGAAGGTGTCGAGCGGCAGCGGGACGCCGTGCTCGGCGGTGAGGTCGTGGGCGGCGCAGTAGTCCGCCAGGGTGTGGCCGCCGGCCGGGTCGGACAGATTGGAGGAGCAGGGCTCGGACTTGAGGAGCATGCCGTCGGGCATGTGGTCGCGCCACGATGCCATCGGCCGGCCCAGGACCCGTAGCCGCAGTCCGGCCGCCGCCGCGTGTGCGGCGATCGAGAGTCCGTAGGGGCCGGCGCCCACCACCACCAGGTCGTACATGGGTGTTTCCTGCTCTTTCTCATCGTGCGGTCGTCAATGTCAGGGCCCGCGGCCGTCACGGCTGTTGAGGCGCGGCGATCGCGCCACGGTCGTCCAGGGGAAGGGGGACGGCCGGTCTGCCGATGCCGTCGGAGATATCGCGCGGCATGTCCGGCAACGGGGCGGGCGCCACCGTCCCGGCCGGGAGTTCGTATGCCCGGTGCAGGTACCGGGACCGGCCCACCGGACCGCGCGCCGATTCGACCACGGCATGGACCTCGATTCCCGCCCGGCCCGGTGATCCGATCGCGCCGAGGGTGCCGTGAGGAAAGGGATGGGGATCGAGGCGGAGCAGCAGTACGGGCACATCGGTATCGAACGACGACATGGTGGGGAAGCCTTCACTTCGATGGACCGTGTGGGGGACGGGATTCACCGATGGGCTATCAGAATGCGTTCGGGCGGGCCGTACGGGTTATCTCCTGAACGCCGTCAGGGGATCAGCGCGCTGACCTTCCGGCGTCCCCGGAGGAGTCACCATGTCCCGGCGAAGCCGGAGACCGGCGGGCACCGCAATCGGGGCGATCACGATCTGTCTGCTCGCCGCCGGTCCTCTCGTGTCCACCACCGGCCGCACCGGCGGCCCGCGCCCGGCCGTCCATCCGGCACCCGGCCGGCATCGCATCACCGTTGCCGGCCAACTCCCGGGTGGCGCACGCCAGATGCGCGGCGAACCGCTCCGGGTCGCGGCACGGCGCGGTCGTCATCGCACGGCTTCCCCGGCCGCCGGTACCGCCCCCGAGGCGGCCGCGGCGGGCGCCGGCGCCGGGACCACCCCCGCGCGCCCGGCCGAAGGCTCCGCCTGCTGCCGCTTCCGCCGCCGTACGAGCAGCAGCAGACCGCCCAGCAGGCCGCCCGCGCAGCCGCCCACCCCGATGGACAGCGGCACGGACGGTGAGACCGGGTCGGTCGGAGCCGAGGCGCGGGAGAGGACCAGCAGCGCGGCGCCGGTACGGGCGGCCGTGTCGTTGGCGGTCCGGGTCAGCGAGCGGGCCACCGCGTTGGCGAGCTTCGCCGAGGTGCGCGGATCGTGCGCGGTGCCGGTGACCTCGATCATCGGGGCGTCCGGCGAGGTCATCGCGCGCACCCCGCCGCGCAGCGCGGCAATCGGTACGCCGAAGGCCTGGTGTGCGTCGGCGAGCACCTCCCCGCCGGTCGCGACCCGGCCGTAGGCCTGCGCGAGGCCGAGCGTGCCGGCGGGGTCGGAGCCCTTGGCGGGCACCACCACGACATAGCTGGTCGCTGTGTACCGAGGCGGCTCCAGCAGCCCGTACGACGCGCCGGCGGCCGCGCCGAGCAGCGCGCACAGCGGCAGCGGCCACCAGCGCGGCAGCCGGCGCAGCCGGGCCCGCAGCCGGCCGCCCGCCCGCCACGCTCCCGGTGCGGGCACGGTCGCCCCGTCCCTTCCCGTCGCCGTCTCTTTCCGCATGTTCTCGGCCATGGCGAGGCCTACCTGTTCGAGAGCTGGGACGGGGCGGGCGGCCGGGCCGGATCCGGCAGCGATACGCCCGGCGCTTCGAGCGCCACGGCCCGGCCCTGTGGCGGGGGCACCGCCACAGGGCTCCGCCACCGTGCCGGGGCGGCGGCCACGGCCTGCTCGTACACGGACATCAGCGCCTCGGCGCTGCGCGTGATGTCGTAGCGCCGCACCACCGGCGGGACCGGCAGCCGGCCCGGCCCGTGCCGCCGCAACTCCCGCAGAGCGGTGGCCAGTTCATGGACTCCGGGGCTGAAGCGGCGGGCGCCGGGTGCCTGGTCCTGGGGCAGTTCGTCCACCGCCGGGCAGCTGCCGTACAGCACATGCAGCCCGGAGGCGAGCGCCTCCAGGACGGCCAGACCGAAAGCCTCGTCCGGGGACGGTGAGACAAAGACGTCGATGGCCGCCAGCAGACCGGGGATGTCGGGCCCGGCGCCCGGCCCGTCGTCGGCGACCGGGTCGACCGGGCCGCCGCGCTCGCCCAGCAGATGGATCCGGTCGCCCGAACCGAACTGCTCCGCCATCCGCCGCAGCATCTCCCGCTCCGGCCCCTCGCCCGCCAACAGCAGGTGTACGCCCGGGAGTTGGGTCACCGCCCGGACCAGGACATCGAACCGTTTGCCGGGCACCAGCCGGCCGACACCGCCGACCACGAAGGCGTCCAGCGGCAGCCCGAGCCGGGTGCGGACCAGGGCGCGGGCGGCCGGGTCGAAGCCGAAGCGGTGCGCCTCGATGCCGTTGGGCACCACATGGATCCGCTGCTCCGGCACGCCCCAGCGGCGCAGCCGGGCGGCGACGGTGTCCGAGACGGCGACCGTCGCCGTCCCCAGCCGTTCGGTCGCCCGGTAGAGCGTGCGCACGCCACGGGTCAGCCGGCGGCCCTCGATGACCGCATCGCCCAGGGAGTGCTCGGTGGCGACCACGGCCCGTACGCCGGCCAGCCGGGCGGCGATCCGGCCGTAGACACAGGCCCGGTAGAGGTGGGTGTGCACCAGGTCGTAACCGCCGCCGCGGATCAGTCCGGTGAGCCGGGGGAGCGCGGTCAGATCGCGGTTGCCGGTCATGCCGAGGTGGGTGACGGGCGTGCCGTCTGCCTCGATGCCCTCGGCGACCGCGCCCGGATTGGTCAGGGTGATGACCTCGCACTGCGCGGGCAGCCGGCGCAGCAGCAGACGCAGCTGCTGCTCGGCGCCGCCCATGTCGAGGCCCGTGATGACATGCAGAACCTTCATCTGATGCCTCCAGTGGTGGCGGCCGGGGTGGTGGTCTCTTCGGCGGGGACGGGCGCGGGGGCGCGGGGCGGCGCAGGTTCAACGGGCATGGGCGAGCTTTCCTTTGACGGCGACGAGCAACGGCCGGACCTCGGGGGCCCGAACGGTCAAGGCGGTACCGGCGAAGGCGACGGGCACCAGCGGCGCGGCCGGCCGCAGCCGGCGCGGCGCACCGGCATCCGGAGTAAGGCCCAGCGCGAGCGCGAGCGCGGCCGTCAGGCCGTACCCGACGACCGTGGCCGTCCCCATGACGTCCAGCGGGCCGAAGGTGCCGACCGCCCGGAGGGCGCGCCCTATATAAGAGGCACCGGTCGCGGTCGGATACCGGTGGACTCCGCTCAGGACCGGCACGGCCGTACGGCTCAGCGTGGACGCCGGCGCGCCCGCGCTCATCTGTCCTCCAGCCGGAACAGCCAGGCCACCGTGCGCAGCATGATCCGGATGTCCTGCCACAGCGACCAGCTGTCGATATAGAGGTTGTCGAAGCGGGCCCGGTCCTCGATGGAGGTGTCACCGTGCAGCCCGTGTACCTGGGCAAGTCCCGTGATGCCCGGCGGCATCCGGTGCCGGGCGCCGTACTCGGCGTAGCTCCGGGTGAACTGCTGGACGAAGAAGGGGCGCTCCGGACGCGGTCCGACCAGGCTCATATGGCCCCGCAGGACGTTCCACAGCTGAGGCAGTTCGTCCAGCGAGGTACGCCGCAGCAGCCGGCCGACCCGGGTCATCCGGCCGTCGTCCGCCACGCTCCACCGCGTTGCCGCCTCGTGCGCGTCGCAGGGGGGCAGCGTGCGGAACTTCAGCAGGGTGAAGCCGCGGCCGCCGCGGCCGATACGTTCCTGCCGGAAGATCACCCCCGGCCCGTCGCCGAGCCGCACCGCCAGCGCGCAGCCCAGCAGCACCGGGGCCGCGGCCACCAGCGCGAGCGCGGCCAGCACGATGTCCAGTGCCCGCTTGGCCCAACTGCCGTGCCGTGGCGGTGCGGTGTCCAGCGGCCGGCAGGCGAAGCCCCACAGGTGGTCGGGGTCCGGATGCGGCGGGCGGCCCTCGCGGGCGGCCGCGGCGCCGGCCAGCCAGATGGCCGAGCCCTGGTCGATGAACCGGCGCAGCAGCGCGAAGGTGTGCGGGTCGGCGTACGGCGGCAGCGTGAACACCGCGTCCCGCACGGTGTGCTGGATGACGGCCCGGGTGATGTCCTGTGCGGAGGTGAGCCGCGGCAGCGGCAGTCCGACGCCGGCCGGGGGCGCGTCGGGCACGGCGGGCAGCATCGACGACGGCGTGACCAGGCCCACCGGGCTCATCCCGTACTCGGGGTGGGCGTGCAGTGCGGCGGCGAGCTGCCGCGCGGCCGGGTCGGTGCCGACGATCAGCGCCGCGCGGGGTGTGCGGCGGGCGGCGCCGCGGCGCGCCCGGTAGACCGCGCCCCGGCCGCCGCACCCCAGCACGGTGTGCGCCGCCACCGCGCACACCAGCAGGGCAAGCGGCAGCGCCTGCCCGGGGCGTACGGCGGCGACCACCGCGGCCGTCGCGCACCAGCAGACGGCGGCCCGGCCCAGCAGCGCCGGCAGATCGCCCAGCGCGCTCGGCGCGGGCCCGGGACGGTAGAGCCCGGCCCGGGCGTGGAGCAGCAGCAGTGTCAGGGCCATGGCGCCGAGCAGCGTCGGCGGGGTGTCCGGGCCCAGCACGAGGAGCGCGGTGCCCGTGGTGGCAAGGCAGTCGGCGGCCATCAGCGGGGCGACGGTCCGCCGCCGTACGCCGCGGCCGGGCCGGGGCGGCGGCAGGGTCTCCAGGCCCGGCCCGCGCGGCGGATGGACCGCGACGGTCGCCGGCCGGGGGGCCGCCGACGGGGGCAGGACCCGGGCGGCATGAGGTGCATCCGCGCTCTCCGTCGTCATCGCCTGATCCGCTCCCTGCTTTCCGTGCACGGCACACCGAGCAGTTCGCCGTACAGGTCGAGGACCGCCGCCGCGGTGCGCCGCACGTCGTGTCCCGCCCGTACGTGTTCCAGGGCCCGGCGGCCCAGCGCCAGGCGCAGCCGGGGATGCGTCAGCAGGTCACGTACGGCCCGGGCGAGGGCGGACGGGTCCGCGGGCGGCACCAGAGCGTGCGGCAGGGCCTCCGGCGGCAGGCTCTCCCGGGCCCCGCCCACATCGGTGACCACTACGGGGCGGCCGCAGGCCATCGCCTCCAGAGGGGGCAGCGCCATGCCCTCCCAGCGCGACGGCAGGACGACCAGATCCGCCGCCCGGTACCAGGGGACGATGTCCTCGGTCGCGCCCGCGAAGCGCACACCGGGCGGTGCGGCCGCATGCAGCCGCTCCCGGTCCGGCCCGTCGCCGACCAGCACCAGCCGGGCGTCGGGGACGGCCGCGCCGATCGCGGGCCACGCCCGCAGCAGCACCGACTGGCCCTTTTGCGGGCACAGCCGCCCCACGCACACCACCAGTGGCGCGTCCGGCGCCAGCCCGCTGAGTGCGGGCAGCGCGCCGCGCAGTGCCCGCCGGGCCGCGTCATCGCTGTACGCGGGGGAGTAGCGGTCCAGGTCCACACCGTTGCGGATCACCGCCCACCGGGCCGGCACACCCGCTTCGATCCCGCGCAGCCGCTCCGCCTCGCTCACACACAGCACCCGGTGCGCCCAGCGCGCGGCATACCGTTCCCAGCCGAGCGCCGGCCCCGCCACCGGCCCGCCGGCCCCCTCGAAGGGCCAGACGTGCGGCTGATGGACCGTCGGGATCCGGCCGCGTACCGCCAGCCGGGCGGCGAGCCCGGCCTTGGCGCTGTGCGTATGGACGAGGTCCGGGCCCAGGCGCCGGACCAGCCGGGCCAGCCGCCCGGTCTCACCGGCCAGCGCGGGCCCGGGGGAGCGGTGCGCGGGCCAGGAGGCGACCTCGGCGCCCGCCGCCACGGCCTCCCGGTGCAGCCCGCCGCCGGGCGGCGCGGCCACCACGGCCCGCAGTCCCGCCGCCACTTGGGCCCGCACCAGGTCGGCGACGACCCGGGCGACCCCGCCGTCGACGGGCTGGGAGACATGGAGCACCGTGGGCCGCTCTTGGGACTGCAGGTCTTGCGTCAGCACGCACTGCTCCCCTGATTACCGGGCTGACAGAACTCTCCGCGGGATGTGCGGTGGGCGCCGCTCAGCGCTTGGTGTCGGCCTGGACGAAGAGCGCGCCGAGCAGATATCCCCGATTGCCGGTGGTGAAACGGAAAGTGAGCTGATCGCCGCCGGACCGCAGTGCGGGCTTGATGGTGAATACGTCGGAATCAAATCCGAGGGTGTTCCGGTAAGCGGGCTGCCGCCTCGACTCCCGGCCGAATTCGGTGACCGTCGAATTCATCACGTCTGTCGCCGGGTTGGCGGTGTCCCGCAGTGCATGCGGGTGGCGGCGGTCGGTCTGTACGGAGAGCGAGTCCTTTCCGCGGCCGCGGTCGCCGTCGTACGCCACCACACCCACCCGGCCACTCGAATGCGCCGGGATCCGCAGCTCTTTCAGCCGCACCGAAAGCGCCCGGCGGTCCCCACCCAGCGACTCGAAGCCGTCCCACAGTGCGAGTGTGCGCAGCGGCAGCTTCTTGTTCTCGTACGCGGCCACCAGCGTCCAGCCGCCCCAGGCACCGGCCTTGGAGCGGCCCCTCGCGATATTGATCTGGCTCACCGTGTACGAGCCCGCGCCGCTCTTTTGCACCAGCTCGGTGACGTCCGCGGACGCCTGGAAGCCATCGGCCCTGGAGCCGGTGCGGTGGCCGGTCATGGTGTCGGCGAGCACCTTCTTGTACCGGCCGCCGGGCTCGGCGATCAGCACCCGGCCGTTGCCCTCGGCCGGCTTCCGCTTGCCGGCCCGCAGATTGCCGCTCCAGTAGAGCCGGGCGTAGCTCACCCGGGAGCCGGCCGGGATCCGCAGGTGCGCGCGGCTGGAGTTGTAGGTGCGGGTGTCGGAGTCGACGTCGATGTACGCCATCCGGTAGCGGCCGTTGACGCCGGCGCCGCCCTGCTGGGCCGCCGCGCACGGTGTGTCCGCGCGGCCGGCCGGCCGGCCGCAGGTGATCGAGGAGTTGGCCGCCCGCGCGATACCGCCGTGCTGCGTCACATGAAAGCGTTCCGCGAAAGGAATGCGTGCGGATTCCTTGGGAGTCGGCGCGGCCGCCGCCGAAGACAGGGCGGCCGACAATGCCAAGGACGCCAGCGCGCATACGACGCCGCGCCCGGTGCGGTCCATCGACTTCCGCATGTCTTCCTCTCCGCCTTCTATCAGTCAAACAGGAGAGCACTCTGACAGAAATCATGTTGGAAACCGCGGCAGGCACGCCGGATCCTGTCAGGGATTCCGATCAACGGAATACCGGACTTCGTCGATGTACCTGCTGTCTTCTGCCAAAAGGGCTAACGATTTCTCGTAAGAGGGAACGACCGCATCTCTGACTCATTCCGTTCGTTGTGACCGGGTGCCCCATTCGCGAACTGAAAGGAGAATGGGATGAAGCGGTTTGTTACGGCCGCCGCGATGGCTACGGCCAGCTGTGCCATGGTGCTAAGTGGCGCCGGCATCGCCTCTGCAGGTGATCACGGCCGTGGTCACCACGACCATCACGACCACTACCGTCACGACTCCCGTGGTCTGTACAACCACCGCAGTGGTGCCAACGCCGCCGGGTTTGCCGCGGGCTCCCCGGGCATCCTCAGCGGCAACAATGTCCAGGTTCCGATCAACATCCCGATCAACATCTGCGGTAACAGCATCAACATTCTCGCGGCGCTGAACCCGTCGTTCGGGACTGCCTGCGTCAATAGGTGACCCGCCCGCCGGTCCGGATGGACATCGGGCCGGCACGGGTCATGGTGTGCAGCTGGCGGATCACCCGTGACCTCGGTCGTGGGTGGTCCGCCACTCTGCTCCGCACGCCCGGCCCCCTGGCCTCCGGACGCCGCTATCGCGCTGACCAGCGGATACGGCAACCCGGACGCAGGCCATACTGGAGGGCATGGCGAAGAGCAGGCGTGGGCGCGGCGGCCCGGAGTCCGTCACGGAGACGGTGGACGGCGGGCTCGCGGAGCTACGGCCCGACCGGGACCGGCCGCGCGGCTGGACCCTGCTGATCGACGGCGCACCCCAGTCGCATGTCGATCTCGACGACCCGGCCTACCTGGACTTCTCCTACCAGCGGCGGCTCGGGCACATCGCCGACCTCGCCGGACCGCCCGGCAAACCGCTGCGCGCCGTCCATCTCGGCGGCGGCGCGCTGACCCTGCCCCGCTATGTCGCCGCGACCCGCCCGCGGTCCACCCAGCAGGTGGTGGAGATCGACGCGCCACTGGTCCAACTCGTCCGCCGGCACCTGCCGTTGGACGCCGGCTGGCGGATCCGGGTGCGCGGTGGCGACGCCCGCGCGGGTCTGGCGAAGATCCCGGACGGCTGGGCGGATCTGATCATCGCCGATGTCTTCGGCGGGGCACGCACGCCCGCGCACCTGACCAGCACCGAGTTCGTGGCAGAGGTGCGCAGGGCGCTGCGGCCCGGCGGCTACTACGCGGCGAATCTCGCGGACGGGCCGCCGCTGCGGTTTCTGCGCGGCCAGATCGCCACCGTCGGCACGGTCTTCCCCGAGCTGTGTCTGACCGCCGACCCGGCCGTACTGCGCGGCAAGCGCTTCGGCAACGCCGTCCTGCTGGCCGCCGACACGGAGTTGCCGATCGCCGAACTGACCCGGCGGGCGGCGACCGACCCGCAGACCGGCCGGGTCGAACACGGCCGTGCGCTGCGGGACTTCGCCGGGGGCGCGGCACCGGTCACCGACGCCACGGCCGTCGCCTCGCCCGCCCCGCCGGCGAAGACCTTCGACTGACGCCGGCCCCCCCGGGGCGGATCCGTCCTACGTCGCGTTGTTGCTGGTCTCCACGATCGGCGGATGCCCGTTCCAGGTGCAGATCACGGACGTATGCGCGGTGCCTCCGGTGAAGTCGACGCGGATCCACTGGTCCTGCTTCCACACCTGCATCTCCCAGCCCGAGTTCGGGGTCGCCGACACCAGCTCGGCGGACCGGTTGTCCAGGTCGAAGACGACCCGGCCGCCCGACGTGGAGTAGCTCTTGATCCGCCCGTCGGAGGCCGGTGCGGAGCTGCCCGGCGGGCTGGTGGCCGGGTGCTGCGGCCGGGTCGCGCCGGTGGGGGACGGCGTGGCCGATTTTGACGGTTTGTCATCGGTGTGCGACGGGCCGCGGCCGGCCGAAGTGGACGGTCTGGGACGGTGGGTGGAGGAGACGCGCGGTGAGGCACCGCCGTCCGCCTGCGCCCCCGAGGACGCCACCTGGTCGGAAAGGGGCAGCGCGCGCGGTGCGTCGTACGCCGTGCCGGACAGTACGGTGTGCACGCCGAACCACGACAGCGTGACCGCGGCGCCGGTCGCCAGAGTCCAGGCCGCCGCGTGAACCAGACCTCGTTGCATTTGGCTCATACTGCACCACCGTCCCACCCGGTCGCAGCCCGTCCACAACGGCGGAGGACACCGCTCCGGTGTCAATCTCAGGTAAAGAACCTGGCCCGAATGGCGTACGGTGCCGCCCATGGCAAGTGTGCTCGTGGTCGAGGACGACCAGTTCGTACGCTCGGCCCTCATCCGGCATCTGACCGAGGCCGCCCACACGGTACGCAGCGTCGGAACCGCTCTGGAGGCGCTGCGCGAGGTGGCGCACGTCGGATTCGACGTCGTCATTCTCGACCTCGGCCTGCCCGATCTGGACGGGGGCGAGGCGCTCAAGATGCTCCGCGGGATCACCGATGTCCCGGTGATCATCGCCACCGCCCGGGACGACGAGGCGGAGATCGTGCGGCTGCTGAACGACGGCGCCGACGACTACCTCACCAAGCCGTTCTCCGTCGAGCACCTCTCGGCCCGGATGGCGGCCGTACTGCGCCGCTCCCGGGCCACCGCGGCCGGCGCGGAACCGCCCTCACGAGTGATCCAGGTCGGCGGTCTGTCCATCGACCCGCTGCGCCGACAGGCCGAACTGGACGGCGTAGCACTCGATCTGACCCGCCGGGAGTTCGACCTGCTGGCCTTCCTCGCCGGGCGCCCCGGCGTCGTCGTCGCGCGCCGGGAACTCCTCGCCGAGGTCTGGCAGCAGTCCTACGGCGACGACCAGACCATCGACGTCCATCTGTCCTGGCTCCGCCGAAAACTGGGCGAAACCGCGGCCAAGCCCCGCTATTTGCACACCCTGCGGGGTGTCGGCGTGAAGCTGGAGCCACCGCGGTGAGATGGGCCCTGGTCAAGGTGGCGCTGGCGGTCACCACGATGGTCGTGGTCGCCTTCGCCGTCCCGCTCGGGCTCGTCGTCAAGGAGCTGGCCCGTGACCGCGCCTACGGAAGCGCCGAACGCCAGGCCGCCACCATCGGCCCGGTCCTCGCCATCACCACCGACCGCACCCAGCTGGAGCGGGCCGTGGCCAGCGCCGAGACCGGTCCCGGCGGCCGGATCGGCGTCCATGTCCCGGCCGGCGGCAAGAGCGGCACGCCCGTCGAGATCGGCTCCCGGCGTGCCGCGCCGGCGGATGTGGCGGCCGTCGTGAAGCTCGGCCGGGCCTCCATCTCCCCGGTCCCCGGCGGCTCTTCGCTGCTGCAGCCCACCGCCGTCGCCTCCGGCATCGCGGTCGTCGAGGTCTTCGTCCCCGACGCCGCGCTGACCAACGGCGTCACCACCTCCTGGGTGGTACTGGCCGGCGTCGGCCTCGCCCTGATCATCGGCTCGGTCGCGGTCGCCGACCGGCTCGGCACCCGGATGGTGCGGCCGGCGGAGCGGCTGGCCGGCGCCGCCCACGACCTCGGCAAGGGCAAACTCGGCGTACGCGTACCGGAGGACGGCCCCAAGGAGCTGCGGTCCGCGGCCAGCGCCTTCAACTCCATGGCCGACCAGGTCGTCCAACTGCTCGCCAACGAACGCGAACTGGCCGCCGACCTCTCACACCGGCTGCGCACCCCGCTGACCGTGCTCCGGCTCAACACCGCCTCGCTCGGCGACACCCCGGCCGCCGAACAGACCCGGGCCGCCGTCGAACAACTGGAGCGCGAGGTCGACCAGATCATCCGCACCGCCCGTGAGCAGAAGGCCCAGACCCGGCAGGCGGCGGCCGCGGCCGGCTGCGACGCCGCCGAGGTGATCCGCGAGCGGATGGCCTTCTGGTCGGCGCTCGCCGAGGACGAGGGACGCACCGTGCGCATCGCCGGCGCGGACCGCCCCGTACGCATCCCCGTCGCCCGCCCCGAACTCGCCGCCGCCCTGGACGCGATGCTCGGCAACGTCTTCCGGCACACCCCCGAGGGCACCGCCTTCGCGGTCGATGTCCACAACGCGGAAGACGCGGTGATCGTGCTGGTCTCGGACGCCGGCCCCGGCATCGCCGACCCGGACGCGGCGCTGCGCCGCGGCTGGTCGGGCGGCGGCCGGGGGCACCCCCACCCAGCGGCAGCCGGGGGAGGCTCCACCGGCCTCGGCCTGGACATCGTGCGGCGGCTGGCCGAGTCCACCGGCGGTGACGTCCGCATCGGCCGCTCCGTCCTCGGCGGCACCGAGGTGCGGGTCTGGCTGGCGCTGGACGACCGGCGCGCCCACCACGGCGTACGACGCGGCCACCGGCTGCGCCGCACACTCGGCTCCCGGCGGCGGCGGACGGCGCGAGCCGGCAGCTCCTGAGCGGGCCGCGCACCGGCTCCTGACCGGGCCGCGCACCGGCTCCTGACCGGGCCGCGCACCGGCTCCTGACCGGGCCGCGCACCGGCTCCTGACCGGGGCACGTGCCGGTGGCTCTTAACCACCCCCTTCCGCTTCCTTAAGGCCGCCATAATTCCGCCAACCTCCGTACCGAACCAGGCATTTGTCCGTTTCCCGGCCGCTAGCGTGCGGGACGCACCACGGTGCACCCCAGCCCCCCACGTGACGACAGGCAGGCACGAGATGAGTTCCTCGGCACACCGCCGGCGTATGAGCCGCACCACCAAGCTGATCACCACCGGCGCGGCGGCCGTGGTCGCGGCCGGCGGTGCCTTCGCCGTCGCCGGTTCGGCCATGGCCTCCAAGGCGCCGCAGCGCACCGACGCCCCCGCGAAGGCCGCGGCCGGCTTCGCCCCGTTCGTCGACACCTCCCTCGCCCCCGCCTACGACCTGGCCGACACCGCCAAGAAGACCGGGGTGAAGAACTTCAACCTCGCGTTCATCACCTCCGGCGGCGGCTGCAACCCCAAGTGGGGCGGCTCCGGAGAGCTGGGCAACGACCCGGTCGCCCAGCAGATACCCGCGCTGCGCAAGGCCGGCGGCGACGTCCGGGTCTCCTTCGGCGGCGCCAACGGCTCCGAGCTCGGTGTGGCCTGCGGCTCCGCGAACGAACTGGCCGCGGCCTACGGCAAGGTCATCGACCGGTTCAAGCTCACCAAGGTCGACTTCGACATCGAGGGCGGCGCGCTGCCCAACACCGCCGCCAACACCCGCCGCGCCCAGGCCATCGCCCAGCTCCAGAAGAAGCACCCCGGCCTGGATGTGTCCTTCACCCTGCCGGCCATGCCCGAGGGCCTGACCCAGGACGGTGTGAACCTGGTCGCCGACGCCAAGAAGAACGGCGTCAAGACCTCCGCCGTCAACATCATGGCGATGGACTACGGCGCCTCCTACAGCGGCGACATGGGCACCTACGCCACCCAGGCCGCCACCGCCACCCAGGGCCAGATCAAGAAGGCGCTCGGCCTGAGCGACGCGGCCGCCTGGAAGACGGTGGCGGTGACCCCGATGATCGGCGTCAACGACGTCCAGAACGAGGTCTTCAAGCTCGAGGACGCCACCCAGCTGGTGAAGTTCGCCAAGGACAAGCACCTGGGCTGGCTGTCGATGTGGTCCTCGACCCGCGACAAGGCCTGCGAGGGCGGCACCTCCCCGTCCGCGCAGCCGACCTGCAGCTCCATCGAGCAGGGCCCGCTGGCCTTCACCAAGGCGTTCGGCGTGTACACCGGCTGACCCCCACCGGCGATCCGGGCGCCGTCCCGGACCGTCCGCCCCCGGGCGGGGCGCAGCGGGCCTTCCCCCCACCCGCTGCGCCCCGCCGCTTCTTTCGCTCGCGCCGGCCCTCCCGTACGCGGCAACTGCTCAGCCCGCGCCGCCCCGTACCGTCACCCGGAAGGTGATCGGGGTGGTGCCCGTCTGCCGCTGGAAGTACTTGCTGAAGTTGGTGGCATCGGCGAAGCCCAGCCGGTCCGCTATCCGGGCCGCCGACTGGTCGCCGTGTGCCAGCAGCCGCTTGGCCTCCAGGACCACCCGGCGGTCGATGAACTCCTTCGCCCCGACGCCCGCGGTGGCCTCGGTGGCACGGGAGAGGGTGCGCGGCGCGTACCCCAGCGAGCGGGCGTAGTCGGCGACCCGGCGACTGCGGGTGAAGTCCCGCTCCACCGCGTCCCGGAAGCGCAGATAGGTCTCGCTCGCCTCACAGGCCCCGCTTCCGTCCGCCGCCTCGCCCGCCGGCCCGCCCGGATACGCGGCCCGCAGCACCAGGACGGCCAGCAGATGCCGCAGCACCTCGATATGTATCTCCAGCGGCAGCCCGCCCAGCGCCCCGAACTCGCGGTGCAGCTGCCGCATCGCCTCGTCCAGACGCCGCGCCGCGGCACCCTCCGGATGCCGTACGGGTGGCCCGTACCAGTCCTCGATCCGGGCGGCGGCCGCGGTGGCCGGGTCCAGGAACCCGGCCTCGAAGAGCACCAGCCGCCCCTCCGCGCCCGTCAGATCACCGAAGTGCTGGACCTGCCCGGGGCGCGACCACAGCAGATCGCCCGGGCTCAGTACGTGCTCGCGGAAGTCGACGCTGTGCACCAGCCGGCCGCTGTCCAGGGTCAGCAGATGGTGGAAGCCGGGGCGGTGCGGGATGGACAGCTGACAGGCGTTCGCGCGCTCACGCAGCTCGGCGAGCGTCATCACCTCCACCCCCGCGGGCCGCCCGGCCGGCGCGGAGAACGCCACCTCCCGGATCTCCGGTACGGGCTCCACGCCCTCCTGTCGTTTTTTGACCATCACTGGTCCCCTCGCTACCCCGAAATGCCCCGCTGGTCCCCCTAGCGTAGAAGACGTCAGCACGGCCGCTGGCGGAAAACGGAAGTCCGTAGAGCCGGACACACAGCACAGCTGGGAGACCCACCATGTCCACGATCGCCATCTTCGGGGCCAACGGCACCATCGGCAGCCGCATCCTCGACGAGGCCCTCCAGCGCGGTCACCAGGTCACCGCCGTCGTCCGGGACCCCGCGAAGATCACCACGACCCACCCGAACCTGACCGTGACCACCGGCGACGTCCTCGACCCGGCCTCCGTCGCCGCCGTCGCCAAGGACCAGGACGTCCTGATCAGCGCGGTCGGCGGGGGTGACGGCCCGGGCCATCTCGCCACGATCAAGCCCGCCGCCGAGTCCCTCGTCGCCGGACTGCGCCCCCTCGGCGACGCGGCGCCCCGCCTGATCACGGTCGGCGGCGCCGGCTCGCTGCGCACCCCGGACGGCAAGCAGGTCTGGGACGCCGAGGGCCTGCCCGAGTTCCTGCTGCAGATCATGCACGCCCACGGCGACGCGCTGGACTTCTACCGCTCGGTCTCCGACGTGCGCTGGACCAACCTCAGCCCGGCCGCCTCCATCGAGCCCGGCGAGCGCACCGGCAGCTACCGCACCGCCACCGACGATCTGGTCACCGCTGCTGACGGGAGCAGCCGGATCTCCACCGAGGACTACGCCGTTGCCGTCCTCGACGAGGTCGAGCAGCCCCGTCACCTCGGCGAGCGCTTCACCGTCGGCTACTGAGCCGCGCGCCCGCCCCCTATAGCCGCCCGTCCCCTTATATACGCCAAGGCCCCCGACCTGAGGTCGGGGGCCTTGAAGTGGGGTGAGTAACGGGACTTGAACCCGCGACATCCTGGACCACAACCAGGTGCTCTACCAGCTGAGCTATACCCACCATGACCGGTGCTGTGTGGTTCTTTTTCCCCACCGGCTGAGAAAAAGTGTACAGGGTCCGGAGGGGTGCTCGCGCCCAGGTTTCGAGTCCCGGTGCGAGGGCGTGTCGTGTGGGTCCCCGCAGATCCGCGGGGACCCACACGACACGCTCCGGCTGCCTTGCTACGAAGTGGCCTGCTGCGGCTCGGCCGGCAGGACGTACTTGGCGGCGATGGCCTTGGCGGTCTCCGAGTCGGGGCCGGGCTGCGGCACGAAGACCGCCTCCCGGTAGTAGCGCAGCTCCGCGATGGATTCGCGGATGTCCGCCAGCGCCCGATGGTTGCCGTTCTTGTCCGGACTGTTGAAGTAGGCCCTCGGGAACCAGCGCCGGGCCAGTTCCTTCACGGACGAGACATCGACGATCCGGTAGTGGAGGTAGCTCTCCAGCGTCGGCATGTCACGCAGCAGGAAGCCGCGGTCGGTGCCGACGGAATTGCCGCACAGCGGCGCCTTCCTCGGGTCCGGCACATGCTGCTTGATATACGCAAGCACCTGCGCCTCGGCCGCCTCCAGCGTCGTCCCGCCGTCCAGCTCCTCCAGCAGTCCGGAGGCGGTGTGCATCTGGCGCACCACCTCCGGCATGGTGCCGAGCGACTCGGCCGGAGGGCGGATCACCACATCCACCCCGTCGCCCAGCACATTCAGCTCTGAGTCGGTGACCAGTGCGGCCACCTCGATGAGCGCGTCATTCGCCAGCGAGAGTCCGGTCATCTCGCAGTCGATCCACACCATGCGATCGTTCATACATCTCACCCTACGGGGCGCTCGCGCTGACCGGGCAGCACGGGCCGTCCCGCTCCCCGGCCGACCGGGGTTTCCGGCAGCCGGGAGGCGTACGCGTCCGACTGCGGTTTGCCCGGATCGCCCGCTTCGGCGGTCGCCAGCCCATGGCCGGCCAGCGAGGCGGCGGAGAACCGGTCCGCGCCGCCCGCCCCCAGCGCCGCCCGCTCGCGCTCCGGCCGCTCGGCACGCTCGGCCCGCTCCGGTCTGAGCGCGGGCTCGGGCGCCCCGTTCTGCGGCCGGCGCGCACGGTAGGCCGCCCGGTAGGCGGCGGGCGAGGCGCCCAGCTGCCGCCGGAAGTGGCCGCGCAGGGCGACCGGCGAGCGGAATCCGCAGCGCCCGGCGACCTCGTCCACCGAATAGTCGGAGGTCTCCAGCAGCCGCTGGGCCTGGAGGACCCGCTGGGTGATCAGCCACTGGAGCGGAGCGCTTCCCGTAAGGGAGCGGAAGCGCCGGTCGAAGGTGCGACGGCTCATGTATGCGCGCGCGGCCAGCGTCTCCACGTCGAACTGCTCGTGGAGGTGCTCCAGCGCCCAGGCGACGACCTCGGCGAGCGGGTCGGCGCCGATCTCTTCAGGTAATGACCGGTCGAGATAGCGCTGGTGCCCCAGGTCGGAGGCGGTACGGCGGGGCGGCACGACGAGCCGGCGGGCCAGCGCGTTCGCGGCGTCCGCGCCGTGGTCGGTGCGCACGATGTGCAGACACAGATCGATGCCGGCCGCCGTCCCCGCGGAGGTGAGCACATCGCCGTCGTCGACGAAGAGCTCGCGGGGATCCACATGGACGGACGGATAACGCTTGGCGAGCGTCGGCGCGTACATCCAATGGGTCGTGGCCGGGCGGCCGTCGAGCAGTCCGGCCGCGGCGAGGACGAACGCCCCCGTGCACAGCCCGACGATTCTGGCCCCTTCTTCATGCGCGCGGCGCAGCGCGTCGAGCGCTGCGGGCGGCGGAGCCTGGGTGATGGAACGCCAGGCCGGTACGACGACCGTCCCGGCACGGGAGATCGCCTCCAGCCCGTAGGGGGCTGATAGTTCGAGCCCCCCGGTCGTGCGCAAAGGCGCGTCTTCGCCCGCGCACACAAGTAGCCGGTACCGCGGAACGCCTGCGTCTTGGCGGTCGATGCCGAAGACCGAGAGCGGAATGGAGCTCTCGAAAATGGGGCCGCCGCTGAAGAGGAGCACCGCGACTATTTCGCGGCGTCGTCGGGCGGCGAGCTTGCGTGCGGCATCTGGTACGGCAGCGGAGTCCTGGCTCATGGCACTTAAGCCCCCCTCGGTCGTCTCGCCCTCTCGGTCCTGCACAGTTCCCCCGCCGTTACTACCAAGATCGAATTTACTGTGTCCCGTGAGGATGGAGTGCCAAGTTCACCACCCACTGGTATGTCGATATGGCAACTTGGCGCGAAGCATTCGATCACGAAGCGTTCCACTCGTCGGGCCTACATGGGAAGTACGCGTCTCGGCTCTGCCCGTTCGCAGTAGGGCACAACCATGCCCAGCGGTCCTTTCCTCCCTGCTCACACCAGGGTTGAGGGGTGCTCAGGACAAGGGAGGGGCCCTGGCCGGAAGTTGGCTGAAAATGGTCGCGCGCAGACTTGCGGGCGCCTCAATCGACCGGCGTACGCCTTTCGGAGTGCCGCCCGCCCCCGTGCGCCGTCGGCCCCGAACGTCCGCTTCTGTCCCGGTGTCGTCCCGCGTCACGGACGCGGATCCGCGCCGCGGTGCGTTCGGATTGCCTCAGCAGTGCGCGACAGGCACAGGTCACCGCGGCCAGACCGGCGGCGGTGCCGGCCGCACCGATCCAGGAGGCGCCGCTGACGATCAGCACGAGGGGCACCAGGGCGCAGCTGAACGCGCCCCAGCGCACGACATCGCTCACTGGGTCGGGTGATCTGCCGGACGGCAACGGCACCTCGCACTCCCCTCGGACGGGCTGCTACTACAACGCCGCCGACGATCATGGGTCACCGCGAGGGGTACGTACGGGGGCAGGCCGGGGCATTGCCATCCGCGCCACGCTCCGGCATGCTCCGGGGAACGTTCGAGGCCGCTACCCGCCTCCACCCACCTTGCGCGGACGCCGGGCGTCCGCGGCGAGCTCTGGGCAGCGGGGGAGTGGCGCCGTACTCTTGGGGTATCTGGTTGGGAAGATGATTCCCAGTCGTATCGTTCCTCTTTGAACTATGGCTCCCGCACCTCGATCGAGCCAGCTCAGTCAACTGCCGGATCAAGTCAATCGCCGTTCCCCGTTCGCCCCTCCGCAAGAGGACGTCCTCGCCGAGACATCAATGGCCGGTCACGAAATCCCCGAACCCGCGGACCGCAAGCAGGTCGCCGATCCGATGGCGGACCTCGAAGCGGCGGAAAAGACGCGCCACTCCTGCGACCCCGCGTTCCGGCACGGCGTCGTGGTCGGCTTCGACGGCTCCATGTCGAGCGAGCGAGCGTTGGCGTATGCAATCGGTATGGCCCGGCGCCTCGGCTCCGGGTTGATCATCGTCCATGTGGCCAATCGGCTGCCGACGACCGTCTGGGCGGGCTGTGAGCCCCCGGTCTTCGTGGACGTACCGGATCACCGCACGGAAGTGCTCGGCCTGGAACTGGCCTGCGCCGACCACCTCACCGAGGTGCCCTGGATCCTCGTCGAGCGCGGCGGGGACATCTGCCACGAGCTGGAAGAGGTCGGCCGGGAGTACGAGGCCGATGCGATCGTGGTCGGCTCCACGCACGGCATCGTCGGCCGGATCTTCGGCTCGGTCGCCGGACGGCTGGCCCGCCGGGCGCAGCGCCCGGTGATCGTGATTCCCTGACGCGCCCCGGCGCCTTCCGGTGAACCCCTCGCGCCGGCTCGGGACTTCGGCGCGCACGCCGGTTCGGCGCGCGATCGACTCTCCCCGTCATGCGCACAGTTGAGGGGGCGTCATGAGGATTGTGCGCAGCCGTATTTCTTCTGCCGCGTACAGGTGGATTGTGCGCTTGTGAGGGGTAGAAAACCGTCACGTGGGCGCGCCGCATCACGGGCCCGGCGGCCGCGCGCACGGCAACTTCGTGCTGCCGGCCGGGAGGTGACGGTTCCCGGGGCGGCGGCATCCTGCCGGCGATCGGGCGATGCCGGCAAAAGGGGAGGCGGCGGCTTCGCGCGCGTATGGTGGCACGCGCGCGAAGCTCGCCGCCCGCTGTGCGCCTGAACCGGCGCCGCTCTCGCGGAGCTGGTTGCCCGCCGCGAGGGTTGCTCGGTTACCGCTTCGGTGGTCCTGGGAGAGTTACTCCACCGTGACGGACTTTGCGAGGTTCCTGGGCTTGTCGATGTCCCGGCCGAGGGACAACGCCGTGTGGTAGGCGAGGAGTTGCAGCGGGATGCCCATCAGGATCGGGTCCAGCTCCGGCTCGTTCTTCGGCACGACGATGGTGTGGTCGGCCTTCTCCTGCTCCTGGTGCGCGACCGCCAGGATGCGGCCGTGGCGGGCCTTGATCTCCTCCAGCGCGGCGCGGTTCTTCTCCAGCAGGTCGTCGTCCGGGACGATCGCGACGGTCGGCATCGCGGGCTCGATGAGCGCCAGCGGGCCGTGCTTGAGCTCGGAGGCCGGGTAGGCCTCGGCGTGGATGTAGGAGACCTCCTTGAGCTTCAGCGAGGCCTCGCGCGCCACCGGGTAGCCGCGCACCCGGCCGATGAACATCATCGACTTGGCGTCCGCGTACTGGGCCGCCAGCTTCTTGATGTCCTCCTCGCCCTTGAGGATCTCGTCGATCTGCCCGGGGAGCTTGCGCAGGCCCTCGATGATCCGCTTGCCGTCCGAGACGGACAGGTCGCGGATCCGGCCCAGGTGCAGGGCGAGCAGCGCGAAGGAGACCACCATGTTGGTGAAGCACTTGGTGGAGACCACGCAGACCTCGGGGCCGGCGTGCACGTAGATGCCGCCGTCGGTCTCCCGGGCGATCGCCGAGCCGACCACGTTCACCAGGCCCAGCACCCGCGCGCCCTTGCGCTTGAGCTCCTGGACGGCCGCCAGCACGTCGTAGGTCTCACCGGACTGGGAGACCGCCACGTACAGCGTGTCGGGGTCCACGACCGGGTCGCGGTAGCGGAACTCGGAGGCCGGCTCGGCGTCCGAGGGGATACGGGCCAGCTCCTCGATCATCTGCGCGCCGATCTGGCCCGCGTGGTACGAGGTGCCGCAGCCCAGGATCTTCACCCGGCGCACCCCGCGCGCCTCGCGGGCGTCGAGGTTCAGACCGCCGAGGTGGACGGTGGAGAAACGGTCGTCGATCCGCCCGCGCAGCGCGCGGTCCACCGCGTCGGCCTGCTCGGAGATCTCCTTGTGCATGTACGTGTCGTGGCCGCCCATGTCGTACGACTCGGCCGCGTACTCGACGGTCTCCGGCGTCGCCGTCGTACGGGAGCCCTCGGTGGTGTACGTGCGGTAGTCGTCGGCCTTGAGGGTGGCCATCTCGCCGTCGTCGAGGGTGACGACCTGGCGGGTGTGCGAGACCAGCGCGGCGACGTCCGAGGAGACGAACATCTCGTGCTCGCCGATGCCGAGCACGACCGGGGAGCCGTTGCGGGCGACCACGATCCGGTCGTCGAAGTCGGCGTGCAGCACGGCGATGCCGTAGGTGCCCTCGATGTGCCGCAGCGCCTCGCGGACCTTCTCCTCCAGCGTCTCGGCCTGGGAGCGGCCGATCAGGTGCGCCAGGACCTCGGTGTCGGTCTCGGAGGCGAAGGTGATGCCGTCGGCGGTCAGGCGGGTGCGCAGCTCGGAGGCGTTGTCGATGATGCCGTTGTGGACGACCGCGACCTTGCCCTCGGTGTCGAGGTGCGGGTGGGCGTTCTCGTCGGTGGGCGCGCCGTGGGTGGCCCAGCGGGTGTGCGCGATGCCGGTGGTGCCCGCGAACCGCTTCGGCAGCCGGGACTCCAGCTCACGGACCCGGCCCTTGGCCTTGGCGGTCTTCAGGCCGCCCGCGGCCTTGCCGGAGCCGCCTGCGTGGATGGCGATGCCCGCCGAGTCGTAGCCGCGGTACTCCAGGCGCTGCAGGCCCTCCAGGAGCAGGGGAGCAACATCACGTTTGCCGATATAGCCGACGATCCCGCACATACAGTGACCCTCCGAGAAAAAACGTTGTGGCGGTTGTGGTTGCCCGGCGCCCCGGGCGTGAACGTCAGCCGTAGACGAGGCGGCGCAGCTGGCGGGCCGAGAGATCGGGCGGGGCCACGGCGCGGTGCGGCATCTCGTGGCGGATCCGTTCGAAGATCTCTTCGTTGCGCAGTCCCTGGGACTGCAGCTCCCGATGGCGCCGGCGGACGAATTCCTCCGTGGTCTCGTCGAAGTACGCCAGCACATCGAGCACCACCCGGGCGGCCTCACCGCGCTGCAGCGGTGTGCTGCGCACCAGGTGGTCCACCAGGTCTTCGTGCGGCGCGTCAGCGCTGCGGTTACGGCGTTCGAGCACCCGTTGATACTGCTGGGCGCCGCCAAGATTCGCAAGAAATCTGCCCGATATCGGGCACGTCCCCAGTTTGGGGGTCGGAAAGTGGTCTAAACCTTGACCGGAATCGAGGCTCACGGTACGCATGGTCACCGTTCGGTCGCTCCATGCCATGCACGATGCCATGCACGCCATGCACCACGCCATGCACGACGTTCGCCGAAGGGACCGTCGATGAGACGACGCAGACTGCTGTTCTCGCTGCTGCTGGTCGCGGCGGCGGGGCTGGGAACCGCCGCCGTACCGCCACCGGGCGCCGCCGCCCCGGCCGCCGCCCCCGTTCCCCTGGACCAGGTGATCCCCGCGCCCGCGTCCGTGCACAGCGGAGGGAGCGCGTTCATCCTCGGCGACCGCACCCGGATCCGGGTGCCCGGCGGGTCCGGCGAGGCCAAGAAGATCGCCGGCCATCTGGCCGGGCTGCTGCGGCCCGCCACCGGCTTCGACCTCCCCGTGACCACCAAGGACGGCCGGGACGGCATCGTCCTCCGGCTCGGCGGCCGCGGCACCAAGAGCCTCGGCGACGAGGGCTACCGGCTGACCTCCGGCAGCCGCGCGGTCACCATCAGCGCCGCCCGCCCCGCCGGCCTCTTCCACGGCGTACAGACGCTGCGCCAGCTGCTGCCCGCCGACGTCGAGCGGCAGAGCACCCAGCGCGGGCCCTGGCGGATCGCCGGCGGCACCATCGCCGACTCCCCGCGCTACGCCTACCGCGGCGCGATGCTGGACGTCTCCCGGCACTTCTTCACCGTCGCGCAGGTCAAGCGCTATATCGACCAGCTCGCCATGTACAAGATCAACAAGCTGCATCTGCATCTCTCGGACGACCAGGGCTGGCGGATCGCCATCAAGTCCTGGCCGCGGCTGGCGACCTACGGCGGCTCCACCCAGGTCGGCGGCGGCGCCGGCGGCTACTACACCAAGGACGACTACCGCGAGATCGTCCGCTATGCCGCCGACCGCTATCTGACCGTCGTCCCCGAGATCGACATGCCGGGCCACACCAACGCCGCGCTGGCCTCCTACGCCCAGCTCAACTGCAACGGCCAGGCGCCGCCGCTGTACACCGGCACCGAGGTCGGCTTCAGCTCGCTGTGTGTGCCGAAGCAGGAGACGTACGACTTCATCGACGACGTCATCCGGGAGATCGCGGCGCTCACACCCGGCCCGTACCTCCACATCGGCGGCGACGAGGCGCACTCCACCAGCCATGAGGACTACGTCGCCTTCATGGACAAGGTGCAGCCGGTGGTCGCCAAATACGGCAAGACCGCGATCGGCTGGCACCAGCTGACCGGCGCGCACCCCGCGAAGGGCGCCGTCGCCCAGTACTGGGGCTATGACAAGACCGGCGCGGCGGAGCGCCGGCAGGTCGCCGACGCCGCCAAGAACGGCACCCGGCTGATCCTCTCGCCCGCCGACCGTGCCTACCTCGACATGAAGTACGACAGGAACACGCCGCTTGGCCTGGCCTGGGCCGGCTATGTCGACGCCAAGCGCTCCTACGACTGGAACCCGGGCACCTATCTGCCGGACGCTCCCGCGCAGTCCATCCTCGGCGTCGAGGCGCCCCTGTGGTCCGAGACCCTCTCGACCTCGGCGCACATCGAGTACATGGCCTTCCCGCGGCTGCCGGGTATCGCGGAGCTGGGCTGGTCGCCGGCGAGCACGCACGACTGGGCGTCGTACCGCGAGAGGCTCGCGGCCCAGGGGCCGCGGTGGGACGCGCTGGGCATCGACTACTACCGCTCACCGGAAGTGCCCTGGCCCGCGGAGTGAGCCGGCCGGCCGGGCGTTGTCCGACGCCCGGCCGGTCCCCGGCTAGACCCCCAACTCCCGCGCGATCAGCATCCGCTGGACCTCGCTGGTGCCCTCGCCGATCTCCAGGATCTTGGCGTCCCGCCACATCCGGGCGACCGGGTACTCGTTCATGAAGCCGTAGCCGCCGTGGATCTGGGTGGCCTCGCGGGCGTTGTCCACCGCGATCTCGGACGAGTAGAGCTTGGCGAGCGCGGCCTCCTTCTTGAAGGGCTCGCCGTGCACCAGCCGGGAGGCGGCATCGCGCCAGGACAGCCGGGCGGTGTGGGCGCGCATCTCCATGTCGGCGAGCTTGAACTGGATCGCCTGGTTGGCGCCGATCGGCCGGCCGAAGGCCTGCCGCTGCTTGGCGTACGCCACCGATTCGTCCACACAGCCCTGGGCCAGGCCGGTGGCCAGCGCCGCGATCGCGATCCGGCCCTCGTCGAGGATGCGCAGGAACTGGGCGTAGCCGCGGCCCTCCTCACCGAGCAGGTTGGCGGCCGGCACCCGGACGTCGGAGAACGACAGCTCGCGGGTGTCCGAGGCGCTCCAGCCGACCTTGGAGTACGGGGCGCCGACCGTGAAGCCGGGCGTCCCGGACGGCACGATGATCGAGGAGATCAGCGGGGCGCCGTCCGCCTTGCGGCCCGTCACCGCCGTGACCGTCACCAGGCCGGTGATGTCCGTACCGGAGTTGGTGATGAAGCACTTGCTGCCGTTGATCACCCAATAGTCGCCGTCGCGCACCGCGGTCGTCCGCGTGGCGCCCGCGTCCGAGCCGCCGTCCGGCTCGGTGAGGCCGAAGGCGCCGAGCATCTCGCCGCTGCACAGCTTGGGCAGCCATGCGCGCTTCTGCTCCTCCGTGCCGAACTGGTAGATCGGCATGGCGCCCAGGGAGACGCCGGCCTCCAGGGTGATGGCCACCGAGGAGTCGACCCGGGCCAGCTCCTCCAGGGCGATGCCGAGCGCGAGATAGTCGCCGCCCATCCCGCCGTACTCCTCGGGGAACGGCAGGCCGAACAGGCCCATCCGGCCCATCTCCTGCACGATCTCGTACGGGAACGCATGCTGCTCGTAGTACTCGCCGATCTTGGGGGCGATGACGTCATGCGCGAACGCCTCGACGGTGCGCCGGAGTTCTTCCAGCTCGGCGGGCAGACGGTGGTCCAGGGACATGAGGGTCACTCCTTGTGGGAGAGGGCACGGAGGGTACGCGAGGGGCTGGGCCGGCCCAGGGCCTCGGCCATCCACACGCTGGTGGCGGTCAGTCGGTCCAGGTCGACCCCGGTCTCGATGCCGAGGCCGTGCAGCATCCACACGAGGTCTTCGGTGGCGAGGTTGCCGGTGGCGCTCTTGGCGTAGGGGCAGCCGCCGAGGCCGCCCGCCGAGGCGTCGACGGTGGTGACGCCGTGCTGGAGCGCGGCGAAGGTGTTGGCGAGGGCCTGCCCGTAGGTGTCGTGGAAGTGGACGCCCAGACGGGAGGTGGGCACGCCCGCCTCGTTCAGGGCTGCGAGCAGGTGCTGGACATGGCCGGGGGTGGCGACGCCGATGGTGTCGCCCAGGCTCAGCTCGTCGCAGCCCAGGTCGAGCAGCGCCCGGCAGACCCGCACCGTCTGCGCGAGGGGCACCGGCCCCTCCCACGGGTCGCCGAAGCACATCGAGAGATAGCCGCGGACATGCACCTTGGCGTCCTTCGCCCGCGCGAGGACCGGCGCGAACATCGCCAGCGCCTCGTCGACCGTGCGGTTGAGGTTGGCCTTGGCGAACGATTCGGTGGCGCTGCCGAACACCGCGATCCGGCGGGCGCCCAGGGCCAGCGCACGGTCCAGTCCGCGTTCGTTGGGCACCAGCACCGGGAGCCGGTGCGGGGCGATATCGCCCAGCAGCGGGAACAGCTGCTCCGCGTCGGCGAGTTGGGGCACCCACTTGGGGTGCACGAAGCTGGTGGCCTCGACGACCGGCAGGCCCGCGTCGGCGAGCCGGTGGATGAACTCGGCCTTGATCTCCGTGGGAACGACGGTCTTCTCGTTCTGCAGGCCGTCGCGCGCGCCGACCTCATGGATCCGTACGCGGGTGGGCAGCCCCTCCGCGGTGACCTCCATCGGCAGTCCGACTGCGGTCATGATGCGCTCTCCTGCTCGCCCTCGGATGCGGTCGCGGACTCCCCGGCCGGCTCGTGCGGGGCGACCACGGCCAGGATCTGGTCCATGGCGACGGTCGTGCCCGCGGTGACGTCCAGCTCGGTGACGGTCCCGGCGTGCGGTGCGGAGATGACGTGCTCCATCTTCATCGCCTCCACCACCAGCAGGCCCTGCCCGGCGGCCACCTCGTCGCCGACGGCGACCTTGACGACGGTGACGGTGCCGGGCATCGGGGCGGCGAGGGTGTCCGCGCCATGCGCCCCGGCGGCCCCGCGCAGCGCCGCGGCCACCGGGTCGTGAGCGGTCACCTGCCAGGAGTCACCGTCCCGGCCGAGCCAGTCGCCGCTGCGGTGGAAGGTGTGCAGCACACCGTCGACGGTGATCCGTACGCGGTCCGGCTCGATCTGCGCGGCCACCGTGCCCGGCTCCCCGGGCCGGATGTCGTACGCGACGGGGTCATGACCCGGCACCCGCAGCCAGTGGCGGACCGGGGCACGCTCGCCGCCGAGCCGGAAGCCGCTCGGCGCGGCGAACGGGTCGCGCCAGCCGCCGTCGGCCACCGGCGGCTCCAGCGCGGCCTGGCGGACCGCGGCGGCCGCCGCATACACCTCGTCCGGCACCTCCCCGTCGACCAGACCGGCCGCCTCCCGCTCCACCAGCCCGGTGTCCAGCTCGCCGGAGACCACGTCAGGGTGGGCCAGCAGCCGCCGCAGGAAGCCGGCGTTCGTCGTCACACCGAGGGTGACCGTCCCGGCGAGTGCGGCCCGCAGCGCGCGCAGTGCGCTCGCCCGGTCCGGGCCGTGGGCGATGACCTTGGAGAGCATCGGGTCGTAGCGGCTGCCGACCTCGACGCCCTGCGACAGGCCGGAGTCCGTGCGCACTCCGTTGCCCTGCGCCTCGTGCAGCGCCAGCACCGTGCCGCCGGTCGGCAGGAAGTCACGCGTGGGGTCCTCGGCGCAGATCCGGGCCTCGATGGCGTGCCCGGTCAGGGTGATGTCCTCCTGGACGTACGGGAGACGCTCACCGGCCGCGACCCGCAGCTGCCACTCCACCAGGTCGATACCGCGCACTCCCGCGAGGGTCGCCGTGAGCTCGGTGACCGGGTGCTCCACCTGGAGGCGGGTGTTCATCTCCATGAAGTAGTACGAGGCGGGGTCCTTGCCCGGGACGATGAACTCCACGGTGCCGGCGCCGCGGTAGCCGCAGGAGCGGGCCGCCTGGACGGCCGCCTCGCCCATCGCGGCGCGGGTGGCCTCGTCCAGCAGGACCGACGGGGCCTCCTCGATGACCTTCTGGTGGCGGCGCTGCAGGGAGCACTCGCGCTCGCCGAGGTGGATCACGTTGCCGTGGCCGTCCGCCAGGACCTGGATCTCGATGTGCCGCGGCCGGTCGATCCAGCGCTCGACGAGCAGGGTGTCGTCGCCGAACGAGGAGCGGGCCTCGCGCCGGGCGGCGGCGATCTCGTCGGCCAGCAGCGCCTCGTCGCGGACCAGCCGCATGCCCTTGCCGCCGCCGCCCGCGGACGGCTTGAGCAGCACCGGCACGCCGATCTCCCGTGCCGCGGCGGCCAGTTGGGCATCGTCCAGATCGCTGCCCGAGGAGCCGGGCACGACCGGGACACCGGCCGTACGCACCGTCTCCTTGGCGCGGATCTTGTCGCCCATCAGCTCGATGGCCTCGGCGGACGGGCCGATGAAGACCAGCCCGGCGTCCGCGCAGGCACGGGCGAAGGCGGCGTTCTCGGCGAGGAAGCCATAGCCCGGGTGGATGGCCTGCGCACCGGTCCGCGCGGCCGCCGCCAGCAGCCGCTCCACGGACAGATAGCTCTCGGCGGCCGGCGCCGGACCGATCCGTACGGCCGTATCGGCCTCGCGGACATGCCGGGCATCGGCGTCCGCATCGCTGAAGACGGCGACCGAGCGGATGCCGAGGGCGCGCAGCGTACGGATGACGCGGACCGCGATCTCGCCGCGGTTGGCGATCAGGACGGTGTCGAAGTTGGTGGGCATTCCTGTGGACATCCCTCTCACATCCGGAAGACGCCGTAGCCGGGCGCGGTGCTGTCCTTCTGGGGAAGCGGCGCGTTGGCACAGGCGGTCAGCGCCAGCCCCAGCACCTGCCGGGTCTCCAGCGGGTCGATGACGCCGTCGTCCCACAGCCGCGCGGTCGCGTAATAGGCGTTGCCCTGGGTCTCGTACTGCTCGCGCACCGGCGCCTTGAAGGCGGCCTCCTCCTCGGCGCTCCACTCCCCGCCGTGCGCCTCCAACTGGTCGCGCTTGACGGTGGCGAGGACGGATGCGGCCTGTTCGCCGCCCATCACCGAGATCTTGGCGTTCGGCCACATCCACAGGAAGCGCGGCGAATAGGCCCGGCCGCACATGGAGTAGTTGCCCGCCCCGTACGAGCCGCCGATGACGACCGTCAGCTTCGGGACGCGGGCGCAGGCCACCGCCGTCACCATCTTCGCGCCGTGTTTGGCGATACCGCCCGCCTCGTACGACCGGCCGACCATGAAGCCGGAGATGTTCTGCAGGAACAGCAGCGGGATGCCGCGCTGGTCGCACAGCTCGATGAAGTGGGCGCCCTTCTGGGCGGATTCGGAGAACAGGATGCCGTTGTTGGCGATGATGCCGACCGGGTGGCCGTGCACATGGGCGAAGCCGGTGACCAGCGTCGTGCCGTACTCGGCCTTGAACTCCGCGAAGCGGGAGCCGTCGACGATCCGCGCGATCACCTCCCGTACGTCATAGGGCGTACGGGAGTCCGCGGGCACCGCGCCGTACAGACCGGCCGGGTCGACCTTGGGCTCCTCGACGGTCCGCACCGACCAGGGGAGCGGGGCGCGCTCGCCGAGGGTGGAGACGATGGTGCGCACGATGCGCAGCGCATGGGCGTCGTCCTCGGCGAGATGGTCGGTGACCCCGGAGGTCTTGGAGTGCACCTCGCCGCCGCCCAGCTCCTCGGCGGTGACGACCTCACCGGTGGCGGCCTTCACCAGCGGCGGCCCGCCCAGGAAGATCGTGCCCTGGTTCCGGACGATCACGGCCTCGTCGCTCATGGCCGGGACATACGCGCCGCCCGCCGTACAGGAGCCGAGGACGGCGGCGATCTGCGGAATGCCCGCCCCCGACATCCGGGCCTGGTTGTAGAAGATCCGCCCGAAGTGCTCCCGGTCGGGGAACACCTCGTCCTGCATCGGCAGGAAGGCACCGCCGGAGTCCACGAGATACAGACAGGGGAGACGGTTCTCCAGGGCGATCTCCTGCGCCCGCAGATGCTTCTTGACCGTCATCGGGTAGTACGTGCCGCCCTTGACCGTGGCGTCGTTGGCGATGATCAGCGTCTCGCGGCCGGAGACCCGCCCGATGCCGGCGATCACTCCGGCGGCCGGTGCGGACCCGCCGTACATCCCCTCCGCGGCCAGCGGCGCCAGCTCCAGGAACGGCGACCCGGGGTCCAGCAGGGCGTCCACCCGGTCGCGGGGCAGCAGCTTGCCGCGCGCGGTGTGCCGCGCCCGGGCCTTCTCGCCGCCGCCCAGCCGGGCCGCCGCGAGCTTCTCGCGCAGCTCGGCGGCCAGCTCGCGGTGCGCGGCCTCGTTGGCCCGCCAGGAGTCGGACGCCGGGTCGGCGGCACTCCCCAGCACCGGTGCCTGCTCCATCAGTACGAGCCCCCTTGCTCGGTCAGCTGTCCCGGGGCCGCGGTCCGCGGCTGCCGGGCCATCCGGGTTAATGGGCGTTAACCTCATCTCCTTCAGGTTAACGAGCACTAACCCGGCTGTCTACAATCGACGGCATGAGTAATGCGCAGGCTCCCGACCGGACCAGCCGCCGTGAGCAGATCCTCAAGGAGGCGGCCCGGCTCTTCGCGGAGCGCGGCTTCCACGGCGTCGGCGTGGACGAGATAGGGGCGGCCGTGGGCATCTCCGGCCCCGGCCTCTACCGGCACTTCGCCGGCAAGGACGCGATGCTGGCCGAGCTGCTGGTCGGGATCAGTGAGCGGCTGCTCACGGGCGGCCGGATGCGGGTCGCGGAGGGCGGTGAGAGTCCCGAGGCGGTGCTGGACGCGCTGATCGACGGGCATATCGACTTCGCGCTGGACGACCGGCCGCTGATCACCGTGCACGACCGCGAGCTGGACCGGCTGAGGGAGGCCGACCGCAAGCGGGTGCGCCAGCTCCAGCGGCAGTACGTCGAGCTGTGGGTGGGGGTCGTCCGCCGGGTCCACCCCGGCCCCTCCGAGTCCCAGGCCCGCGCCGCGGTGCACGCCGTCTTCGGCCTGCTGAACTCCACCCCGCACCTCGGCCGCCCCGGCGCCCTCCCGGGCCGTACGGAAATGGCGGAGCTGCTGCACCGGCTGGCGCTGGGGGCGTTCGGCGCGGTGGCGGGGGAGTCGGTGACGGGGGAGTCGGTGGGGGCGGGGGTCCCGGGGGCGTAGGGCCGGCCCCGGTTCGCACAGGGTTTCGTTCACCTCTGGACAGCTTCGGTAACTGGCCGGTAGCTTTCGCTGAGCAAGCGCTTAGACATGCGTTTGACCGGCGACCTGGAGGAGGCGACGTAGCAATGCGCCGTACGGTGTTCAACGAGGATCACGAGGCGTTCCGGGAGACCCTGCGGGCCTTCATCGAGGCCGAGGTCGTCCCCGTGTACGACGAGTGGTTCGCCGCGGGCCAGGCGCCGCGCGACTTCTACTACAAGCTCGCCGAGCTGGGCATATTCGGCATCCGCGTCGACGAGGAGTACGGCGGCGCGGGTATCGACTCGTACAAGTTCGAGGCCGTGATGTACGAGGAGACCGCGCGCGCGGGTGTCTCCTTCGGCGGCTCCGGCGTGCATGTGCTGCTCGGTCTGCCGTACATCAAGATGCTCGCCACCGACGAGCAGAAGAAGCGCTTTCTGCCGAAGTTCGTCTCCGGTGAGGAGATGTGGGCCCTCGCGATGACCGAGCCGGGCACCGGCTCCGACGTCGCGGGCATGAAGACCACCGCGAAGCTCTCCGAGGACGGCACGCACTACGTCCTCAACGGCGCCAAGACCTTCATCACCGGCGGTGTGCACGCCGACCGCGTGATCGTGTGCGCCCGTACCGCCGCGCCGAAGGAGGACGACCGCCGCTTCGGCATCTCCCTGTTCGCCGTGGACACCAAGTCCGAGGGCTACTCCGTCGGCCGCAAGCTGGACAAGCTCGGCCTGAAGGTCTCCGACACCGCCGAGCTGGCGTTCGTCGATGTGAAGGTGCCGGTCGAGGACCTGCTCGGCGAGGAGAACAAGGGCTTCGGCTACCTGGGCATCAACCTCGCCTCGGAGCGCTGGGGCATCGCCTTCGGTGCGTACGCGCAGGCCGCGGCGGCCGTCCGGTTCGCCAAGGAGTACGTGCAGGAGCGCACCGTCTTCGGCAAGCCGGTCGCCGCCTTCCAGAACACCAAGTTCGAGCTGGCCGCCTGCCAGGCCGAGGTGGACGCCGCGCAGGCCGTCGCCGACCGCACCCTGGAGGCCCTCGACGCGGGCGAGCTGTCCCCGGCCGAGGCGGCTTCGGCCAAGCTCTTCTGCACCGAGGTCGCGCACCGCGTCATCGACAAGTGCCTCCAGCTGCACGGCGGCTACGGCTACATGAACGAGTACCCGATCGCCCGCCTGTACGCCGACAACCGCGTCAACCGGATCTACGGCGGTACCAGCGAGGTCATGAAGTCGATCATCGCCAAGTCGATGGGCCTCTAGGCCGTACCGCAGAGCGATACGAACGACACGAGCGATACGGCGATACGTACGTGAACGACGCACTCCGGTCCCTGCTCGATCTGCTCGCCCTGGAGCGGATCGAGCAGGACATCTTCCGTGGCCAGAGCCGCGCGGCGGTCGTCCCCCGGGTCTTCGGAGGCCAGGTCGCCGCACAGGCGCTGGTCGCGGCCGGCCGGACGGTCCCCGCCGACCGTCCGCCGCACTCCCTGCACGCGTACTTCCTGCGCCCCGGTGACCCCGGCGCGCCCATCGTCTACACCGTCGACCGCATCCGCGACGGCCGGTCCTTCACCACCCGCCGGGTCGTCGCCGTCCAGCACGGCCAGCCGATCTTCCACCTCTCGGCCTCCTTCCAGTCCCACGAGGAGGGCCTGGAACACCAGGAGCCGATGCCGTCGGCGCCGGATCCGCTGACCCTGCCCACGGCCGCCGAGATGCTGCCGCGCTACGCCGACCGGTTCGTCGAACCGGGCGTCACCGAGCGGCTGCTGGAGGCGCGGGAGGCGATCGATCTGCGGTACGTGGACGAGCCGCCGTTCGGCACCGTGGGCCAGGCCCGCGAACCGCGCTCCCAGGTGTGGTTCCGTACGAACGGCGACCTGGACAAGGCGCTCGCGGACGGCGCCGGCTGCGGCGACACCGTCACCCGCCCCCTGCTGGACATCTGCCTGGTCACCTACGTCTCCGACATGACGCTCCTGGACTCGATCCTGCTCGCGCACGGCCGGGGCGGCTGGGCGGTCGGCGATGTGGTCGGCGCGAGCCTGGACCACGCCATGTGGTTCCACCGTCCGCTGCGCGCCGACGACTGGCTGCTGTACGACCAGGAGTCACCCACCGCCCAGGGCGGCCGGGGCCTGGGCAAGGGCCGGATCTTCACGGCCGATGGGCTGTTGGCGGTCTCGGTGATTCAGGAGGGGGTTATTCGGGTGCCGCGGGGGTAGCCGGGTGGGCAGAGCAGGGGTGGGGCCATTGCTGGGCATCGCGTTGTACGCCCTCGGGGGTGTCGTTGCCCATAGGGCACGGCACCCCCGCCACCCAGCGGACGGTTCCGTTGAACCCCATCAAACGCCTCTGGTTTGCCAGTTCGCCGCTACAGTCGCCGTATGACTGACTTTCTTCAGGTGTCCACCGCGACGGAGAACCGCGACGCGGCTGTGAGGCTGGCGCAGTCGGTCGTCTCCGCACGGCTCGCAGCTGGGGCACAGATTGTCGGGCCGGTCGGATCCGTGTTCTGGCACCAGGGCGAGTTCGGCTCAGGCGAGGAATGGCAGCTCGTCCTCAAGATCCACTCCGACCGGTACGCCGAGGTCGAGGCGCATCTGCTCAAGCACCACCCCTGGCAGAACCCGGAAGTCTCCGCAGTTCCGATCGTTGCCGGGTCGGATGCGTATCTGCACTGGCTGGAGACGACCACGGCACAGGACTGACCTCAGGTCTGTGCCAGTTCCAGTACCTCGGCCACTGCTGGCAGTTCGCGGTGCGAGCTGAGTCGGCGCAGGGTCGGTTCGATGCGCTGACGTGGGCGCACGGACGCCACGCCGGCCGAGAGTTCCAGGGAACGTCGGGCGGTGCTTGCTGCTTGCTCGACCTCACCGGCGGACATGTACGAGTCGGCGAGCCAAGAAAGGTACAGGCTCTTGTCGCGGGCGTGGGTGTCCTCGTACTTGGCCAGGGCGTCTTCCAAAACGGGCACAGCGCGGAGCGGACGGCGCAACTCTGTCCAGCAGCGGCCAGTCATGATCTGGAGTTCGTTGTGGTCAACCCATGCCGCCCAGTCAGGCTGCGGCATCCCGTCGTGTTCGTTGAGCGCGGTCTCTGCATCGTTGAGAGCTTGTTCCGTCCCGTTCACCTGCCCTGCGGCGGCGTAAGCCCACGCAAGACGTTCATGCAGCAGAGCACGGACGACAGGTGGGGCGTCGGGACCTGCAGTGCGGCATGCAGTGCGAGCGGTCTCGATTCCCGCTTCCCGGTCCCCACTGATCTTCTGATAGGAGAGGAAGGCCAAGGCGTTGCCAGCGAGGGCGGTATCTCCGGCCTGAGTGGCGGCTTGGTGGCTGTCCTCGTACAGGCTGCGGGCGTCGGTGTGGTTACCTCCGTCGAATGCGGCCCACCCGGCTTGTTGCGCCTGTTCGGCGAGCACCGAGAGGAGGGCGAGCCCCGTCTCCTCGCTGTAGTCGCAGTCTCGGATCAGGCGTTTGGTGGCCAGTTGCTCGCCGAGATAGACGCGGTAGGTGTCACCCCCACCCAGAAAATCGTCAAGGCGTCGCAGGCGTGCTGTGCGCTTTCGCAGCTGGTCGGGGACGGCGCGGCCGATCCGTCGGCCGGTGCTGATCTGACTGAACTCTGGCAGACCAACGGCTAAACCAGCGCCGGCCGATGCTGTGAAGAACTCCCTACGCCGCACTGTGTCTTCTCCGTCCCGGCTCTTGGTGATGGTGTGTGCGGACACGACGGGCGGGCGGCCGGGTTGCGTGATCGACTCCCACGCGCGAGGAGCGAGGCCGAGCATGTCACCCGGGATGCGTAGGGCATCTGCGATCTTGGCGATCTTTTCGAAGGTCGTGACACTGCCGTGACCGCGCGCCAGAGCGCCAACTCGTTCGGGTTTGATATCGGACTCAGCCGCAATCTTTGAATAGCTGATCCCGGCCTCGCTGCGTGCGATACGGAACACCGTGCCGAAATCATGAGCCGCAATCGCGGTTCTCACGTCGTCCCGGCCCAGTAAGTCTCGCGGTAACGCTGTGGCCGGTTGGTAAGCGGTCATGGAAGGTCCCGTCGCGCCTGCTGGTGACAGTGTGCCGCAATGGTCTGGTCGGCAGCCTACCCATGATGGGGATACCCACGGATGGGAAGACGACTGCTTGCCATGGCGCGACAGTTGCGGCGAAGAGACCCCCGCGACCGTGTTGGGACGGCCCGGGGGAATGGCCAACCTGAGGAAAGCAGGTCGACATGCCGAACTGTATCGCCCGCACCTTCGAGCCGCTGTTGCGGCGATTGACGCCAGCCCCGGGACGCCATCGGTCGGCGGACGCGTACCCGTACGCCTCCGTGCCGCCGCGTACGGATCGGCAACGGACGGTTGCGCACGCGGTGGAGGTGGCCGCGCGATGAGCGAGCACCACACGACTACCCGACTCCTGCCCTGGACGACCCCGGAAGGGAAGACCTGCTTCCTCATGAGCGACGACAGAGGAGAGGGCGGCCTCTCCCGCGTCGCCGACCGCATCGAAGCCGTACAGCTCGACATGGCGGACGGGCTGCTCGACCACGCGGCCGACATGCTCGGGGACAACAAGGCGACGGAACCGGAACTCCGCTTTCTCGGGCGTCAGTTGAGTGCTGCTCTGCGTGACGTACATCGCGTCGCGGAGAGCAGAGGTGCACGTCCGAGCCGGTGACGAGTGGCAGCTGATCGCGTCTCATCGTCGGCACGACGCTCGCCACACCGGCCCTCAGTCCTGGACAGCCTGAGCGGTCGGGGTGGGTAGCACGTACAGGGCACCACCAACTGAATGAAGAAGAGGAGCACGTGATGCGCATGCAGGTCGTCACCACTGCCGATGGCGGGCAGTACAGCGGAGAAGGAGACGGCGGGGACGGGCACCCCGGCCAGCCCTGGACGCCGCCCCCGCCGCCGCCCCCGGACGGTGACATGCCGCCCGGCGACGGGACGCACCGCAAGTGACGCTCAACTCTCGGCAGGAGCACCGCGCCAGTGCCGAGCTGGCGCGGTCCCTCCTCGAAGCAGGAGCCCTGACGCCAGATTGGGCGGAGACGTTCAGGGCCGTTCCGCGATCGATGTTCCTGCCGGATCTCGTCTGGGCTCACGACATGGCGACCGGCCGAAGTGTGTCCGTCTCCCGGAGCAACGACCCCGCAGGGTGGGAGCGGGCCGCGTACGCGAACGTCCCGCTCGTCACCCAGTGGGACGACGGACAGCACACGGGTAGCGAGCCTGGGACCGTGCCGACCAGTTCGGCGAGCATGCCGTCAGTCGTGGCCGCGATGCTGCGCGACCTGGACGTGAGCGACGGTATGCGGGTGCTCGAAGTCGGCACCGGCACGGGGTGGAACGCCGGACTCCTCGCTCACCGGCTGGGCAGCGGGAACGTGGTCAGCGTCGAGATCGACGAGGCGGTGACCGATCGAGCCCGAGGAGCGTTGCTGCGCGCCGGACTCCACCCCGAGACAGTCCACGGGGACGGCGGGGACGGGTGGCCGGACGGGGCGCCGTATGACCGTGTGATCGTCACGGCAGGGGTGCGAACCGTGCCGCCGCGTTGGTTGGAGCAGTCACGGCCGGGCGGGGTCATCCTTGCCCCCTGGGGCACCCACTACAGCGACCAGGACGCACTGATCCGGTTGACCGTGCGGGAGGACGGCTCCGCGTCGGGTCCGTTCCTGCGCATGGTCGAGTTCATGAAGCTGCGGGATCAGCGCTTGGACTGGAACCGGTTCAGGGAGCACGTTCCGGAGTTCCCCGGCGACGCCGACGTCTCCGGTACGACGGTCGCTTTGACGGACCTGGGGGACCGCTACGAGCCCGCACGGTTCGTCATGGGGCTGTGCGTGCCCGACTGTGCCCATGTCATCAACAGGTCAGACGGGGGGACTGCTAAGGCGTGGTTCTTCGACCTGACGAGTCAGTCATGGGCCGCCGCCGTGTTCCGCAGCGGCGAGCCGGACGCCACGGTCTACCAGTCGGGGCCGCGTCGCCTGTGGGACGAAGTAGCGGCGGCCTACCGATGGTGGGTCGGCCGGGGCGAGCCGGACCACACCCGGTTCGGTCTCACCGTCACGCCGGAGGGACAGCGGGCGTGGCTGGACGACCCGGCCGACTCCTGGGCCGTGTGACGAACTGAACCGGCCCCGTCCGCGCGCTGTCCTCCGTGGCGCGGTGGGCGGGGCCTTCGCATGCTCTGGCCAGCCGCTGTGCTCCAGAGCTCGCCCTTACCCGGGATTCACCGCGCGGCCTTCGCTCCCGTGGAGACGCCGAGCCGGGAGACAAGCCTCAGGGGTCGTTCAGCCTAGCGGGCCCCCTCAGCCCAGCCCCGCCGCATCCAGCAGATAGGCGGTCAGCGGGTCGTAGTAGCGCGGGCTCAGGACATGGTCGTCCAGGGGGATCGTCACCTGTAGCGTGCCCTCGGCCTCGGCCAGGAACAGGGCCGGGTCGTTGGAGTCCGCGAAGCCCACCGCCTCGATGCCGCGCTGGGCCGCGCAGCCCGCCCAGCCGTGGTCGGCCATCACCAGATCCGGCTGCGGCCGGCCCTCGCGCTCCAGTCCGTCCAGGATCGCGGCCATCGGCTCGGGGGAGTGGGTGTGCCACAGCGTCGCACCGCGCTCCAGCACCGCCACGTCGGCGAACTGGAAGACCAAGCCGTCATCCGCCCGCAGCCCGTCCGGGATGACGATGATCTCGCAGCCCTGGGCCCGCAGCGCCTGCGCCGTCGCGCGGTGCACATCGAGCAGCCCGCCCGGGTGGCCGGTCGCGAACAGCACCCGCTGCCGGTCGGCGGCCGCCTTGCGCAGCACCGCCGCCGTACGGTCCAGTGCGTCCACCGTCAGCTCCGGGTCGATGGTGTCCTGCCCCTGTCGGTGGTGCGGATCGTCACTCACCCCGCAGCGCTCCGCCATCACGGCCAGCACATCCTGCTCGTCCGCCCACCGGTCGCCGAATTCCAGGCCGAACCAGTAGTAGCGGTCGCCGTTGGCGAGTCTGCGGTAGTGGGAGAGGTTGTTCTCGCGGGGAGTGGCGACGTCACCGGCGATCCGGGTCCGTACGAGATGATCGACGAGTTCGGCGCGCGTGGGGGCGGCGGCTGCAGAGGCTATCGGCATAGCGCCATTGTGCCCGGACGCCTGTTCCGGGGCGGGGGAGTTCCGCAGCCCGGACACGGGAGTGCGGATGCCGGTGGGGGGACTCCGCGGCGCGGACATCCACGGCCCGGGGGCACCGAGGCGCGGACATCCACCGGCCCGCTGGACAAAATGTCGAATGCCTGTCGCTCGTCCTCCCGGAAATGTCCATGTGCCACGCCGGGGGATGTCCCTACTCTCCCCTTTATGACCACCGCAGCCAGCGCATCCAACGAGCCCGTAGGCCCCGTCGACTCCTCCCGCATCCCGCGCTACGCCGGACCGGCGACCTTCGCCCGTCTGCCCCGACTCGACGAGGTCGGTGGCCGGGCCGATGTGGCCGTCGTCGGTGTCCCCTTCGACAGCGGCGTCTCCTACCGCCCCGGCGCCCGCTTCGGTGGCAACGCCATCCGCGAGGCCTCCCGCCTTCTGCGCCCGTACAACCCGGCCCAGGACGCGTCCCCGTTCGCGCTGGCGCAGGTCGCCGACGCCGGTGACATCGCCGCGAACCCCTTCAACATCAACGAGGCCGTGGAAACGGTCGAGGCCGCCGCGGACGACCTGCTCGCCTCCGGTGCCCGCATGATGACCCTCGGTGGCGACCACACCATCGCCCTGCCCCTGCTCCGCTCGGTCGCCAAGAAGCACGGCCCGGTCGCCCTGCTCCACTTCGACGCCCACCTGGACACCTGGGACACGTACTTCGGTGCCGAGTACACCCACGGCACCCCCTTCCGCCGCGCCGTCGAGGAAGGCATCCTCGACACCTCCGCGCTCTCCCACGTCGGTACCCGCGGTCCGCTGTACGGCAAGAAGGACCTCGACGACGACGAGAAGATGGGCTTCGGCATCGTCACCTCCGCGGATGTCATGCGCCGCGGTGTCGACGAGGTCGCCGACCAGCTGCGCCAGCGCATCGGCGACCGCCCGCTCTACATCTCCATCGACATCGACGTGCTGGACCCGGCCCACGCCCCCGGCACCGGCACCCCTGAGGCCGGCGGCCTCACCTCCCGCGAACTCCTGGAGATCTTGCGCGGGCTGGCCTCCTGCAACCTGGTCTCGGCCGATGTCGTCGAGGTCGCCCCGGCGTACGACCACGCGGAGATCACTTGCGTGGCCGCCTCCCACACGGCGTACGAGCTGACGACGATCATGTCCCGGCAGATCGCGGCCGGCCGGCAGGGTCAGTAGGCGCAGCGGCTGGGGCCAGTAGGCGCAGTGGCTGGGGTGTGCGGCTGACCGGCCTGCGCCCGCACGACGACCGGCCCGCCACGGATTCGGATTCCGTGGCGGGCCGGTCGTCGTCGGCGCTTCAGGTCAGGTGTTGGGCGCCTTGAAGCTGGTGATCAGCTGGCTCTGCGCCTCGGCGTTCGCCACGTGCTGCTTCATCAGCGACTCGTTGAAGTCCTCGTCGGCCTGGTGGTTGTCGGCCATGGTGTTCAGGGCGCCGCCGATCTCCTGGAGCTTGGCGGCCAGATGCCCCATCGACTCGTACATGCCGTCGCGCAGGCCCTCGTAGACCACGCCGAACTTCTCGCCGATCTCGTCATCGCCCCACGGCGGGGTGTCCTGGCCCTCCAGGCCGGTCAGCGTGTTCTTCAGCTTCTCCACCTCGGTCTGGTAGCGCTGACCGACGTTGGTGAAGTCCTTGCCCCCGCTTTTCAGCGACGGGATGTCCGCCTGCAGTCCGTCTCCGGCCACAACTTCCCCCGATCAGGGTGCCCGTGGTGTCGTATGGCACAGCGTCCGGCAAGTTTAGGCACGCTCGCCCGTATTGCCTCAAGGTGTGGACTGTCACAAGGCCGTCACCGATGGCGGGGCGGGGCACTCCCGCGCTCCCCGCGCAAGTTGCCGTGAACAGCCGGTATATGGCGCTGCGTCAGGATGCTCGCACTCACGCCTGAGGGGTGGTGCCGTCCCGGTCGAGGGAGCGGAGGGCGAACCACAGCTCCATGCGGACGTCGGGGTCGTCCAGATCGGCATCGAGAAGCCCGGCGATACGGGCGATGCGCTGGCGGACGGTATTGCGGTGGATTCCCAGGGCGGTCGCCGTGCGGTCCCAACTGCCGTGCAACGAGAGCCAGTTGTGGAGGGTGGAGAGGAGGGGCGGGGAGTCGGCCAGCGGGGCGAGCAGGGCCTGGGCGTGCTGCCGGGCGTCCGCGGGGGCGACGAGGGAGGCGATGCCGTGGGGGCCCGGGGCGCGATGGCGTACGAGGGAGGTGCGGCGGGCCAGGGCGCGGCGCAGTGCGGTGGCGGCGTGCCGGTCGGCGGCCGGCAGCTCCTCGACCGGGACGGGTTCGCTGACGCCGAGCGTCCAGCCGGGGTGCGCGGTGACCTTGCGGCCGGCCGGGACCAGGGCCCGTAGGACGGGGGCCGTCGCCGCCCCGGCGTCCGGCTCCGAGGCGACGAGCGAGGTGCCGAGGGCGGCGGCCAGCGCGGTCGGCGACTCCGTCGTGTCGCGGCGCCGCTCGGCGTGTACGACGGTCCACAGCGGCGGGCCGAGGAGCGCGGCGACCTCGGCCGGGCGGGCGCCGAGGAGCAGGCGGACCAGGGCCGCGGAGTGCTCGGCCTCGGCCGGGCCGCGGTCGGCGGCCGGGCCGGTGATCAGGGAGAGAAGCACGGCGGCGACGCCCGCGATGGCATGCGCGGGCGGGTCGTGCGGGTCCGCGGAGACCACCAGGGCGAGCGCCGGCCGGCGGGGGTCGCGCCCTGTCAGGGCGTATGCGGACAGCTGTGTGCCGGGGAGCGTATCGGTGGCCGAGGACGGGCCGCCGGCGCCGACGACCTGCGCGAGCCGGTCGGCCGCGGCCCGGACGGCGGCGGTGGGACGGGGCCCGGCAAAGCCGTGTTCCGCGCCGTCCGGGGCGAGCAGCGCGGTCCAGCCGTGCACATGGCGGGCCAGCGCGCGCAGCACGGCGGACGCCGGATCGGGGCGGGCGGCGGCCGCGGCCAGGGCGCGCTGCGCCTCGCTGAGCCGGGTCAGCTCGCGGTGCCTGGCCTCCGTGACGGCCTGCCATACGGCGCTCTCCACGGCGGTGAACGGGGTGCCCGCCGGGACCTCGACGAGCGGCAGACCGTGCCGGTCGCAGGCCTCCACCAGGGCCCGGGGGACGGTGTCGTGCACCGGCGCGATCCCGAAGCCGAGGGCCGCGGCACCGGCCGCGACGGTGCGGGCGGCATAGCCGTCCAGATAGGCGTCGAGGGCGCCCGCACCCCCTGTCACCTCCGCCAGGTGCACGCCCGCCGTCAGCAGCATCTCGCCGCCCAGGAGGTACGGCACCGGGTCGGCCATCTCGGACGTGTGCACCCAGTGGATCGCGACGCCCTCGCGGGGCCCGGCCACCTGGCGCAGACCCAGATCCGTACGCGCGAGGAGATCGGCCAGCGGCACCGGCGGGGTGGACGGCGCGGGCAAGAGGTGCGGCATGTGCGAACCCTCCACATCGGCGGTTGGTGAGTGGAGGAAACGTACACTTCAGCGCCGCCTTCCCGCCTCCTAGGGTCAACCCCCGGGACGAGGCGCTTGGCCGAGACCCCCGCTCGCCAAGCGCCGTCGTCTCCCCTCACGTCGCACCACCTCCCTCTCCCTCCCTCCCCCCTCGGCGCAGCTGGAAGGTATGGCCCATGGCTGTCGACTATGCGGTGATCGTGCTCTATTTGGCCGGAATGCTCGCCATGGGCTGGTGGGGAATGCGGCGCGCCAAATCCAAGAGCGACTTCCTGGTCGCGGGGCGCCGCCTCGGCCCCGCGATGTACTCGGGAACCATGGCGGCGATCGTGCTCGGCGGCGCGTCCACCATCGGTGGGGTCAGGCTCGGCTACCAGTACGGTCTGTCCGGCGCCTGGATGGTCTTCACCATCGGCCTCGGACTGCTCGCGCTGAGCATCTTCTTCTCGGCCCGGATCGCCCGGCTGAAGGTCTACACGGTCTCCGAGATGCTCGATCTGCGCTACGGCGGCTCCGCCGGGCTCATCTCCGGCGTCGTGATGTGGGCGTACACGCTGATGCTGGCGGTGACCTCGACCATCGCCTACGCGACCATCTTCGATGTGCTCTTCGGCCTGGACCGGTCGCTCTCGATCATCCTCGGCGGGGCGATCGTCGTCGCGTACTCGACGCTCGGCGGGATGTGGTCGATCACCCTCACCGACATGGTCCAGTTCGTCGTCAAGACGATCGGTGTGCTGCTGCTCCTGCTGCCGATCGCCGTCATCAAGGCGGGCGGCTTCGCCGAGATGAAGGCGCAGCTGCCGGACGACTACTTCGCGCCGCTCGGCATCGGCGGCCAGACGGTCTTCACGTACGTCCTGATCTACTCCTTCGGCATGCTGATCGGGCAGGACATCTGGCAGCGGGTGTTCACCGCGCGCGGCGACAAGGTGGCGCGCCTGGGCGGTACCGCGGCCGGTACGTACTGTCTGGCCTACGCACTGGCCGGTGCGGTCATCGGCACCGCGGCCAAGGTGCTCTACCCCCATCTGGGCAGCCCGGACGACGCCTTCGCGACGATCGTCAAGGACGCGCTGCCGGTGGGCGTGCGCGGGCTGGTGCTGGCCGCGGCGCTGTCCGCGGTGATGTCCACGTCCTCGGGCGCACTGATCGCCTGTGCCACGGTCGCCAACAACGACATCTGGGCGCGGGTGAAGGGCTTCGCCTCGGGGCGGCGGGAGGAATCCGCGCAGCCGCATGACGAGGTGCGCGGCAACCGGGTCTTCATCCTCCTCATGGGCGTCGCGGTCATCGTCATCGCGATCGCGCTCAACAATGTCGTCGAGGCGCTCACCCTCGCCTACAACGTCCTGGTCGGCGGTCTGCTGGTGCCCATCCTCGGCGGCCTGGTGTGGAAGCGGGGCACCGCCGCCGGCGCGCTCGCCTCGGTCGTGGTCGGCGGCGTGACCGTCATCGGCCTGATGATCACGCTCGGCGTCCTCGCCAACGAGCCGATCTATTACGGGCTGATCGCCTCGCTCGTGGCCTACCTGGCGGTCAGCCTGGCCACCAAGCCGACGGACGCGGCGGTGCTGGCCGCTTGGCGGGCGCGGCTGGCCGGGCGGCCGGACGCCGCTACGGACGCCGATCCGGTCGGGGGAGCGGCGCCGGCCACCCGGACTGCTGCCGAACCGTCCTGACCCCCCACTCCCGGCTTCTCCCGTTCGCCGCACGTCGTCCCCACCCCACGTCCTCCGCCCCACGTCCTCCGCCCCACGTACGCCCCGGCAAGGAAGGCAGCACGTATCCATGAGCACCACCCACCCCACGGCGAACCAGCACCGGCGCAACGGCGGCGACCTGGTCGTCGAGTCGCTGGCCGCACTCGGCGCGAGCACCGTCTTCGGACTGCCGGGGCAGCACGCGCTGGGGGTGTTCGACGCGCTGCGCCGCTCCGCGCTGCGCTATGTGGGGCTGCGGGTGGAGAACAACGCGGGCTTCGCCGCCGATGCCTACGCCAGGACCACGCACGGCGTCGCCCCGCTGCTGGTCTCCACCGGCCCCGGCGCGCTGATGACGCTGGCCGCGCTGCAGGAGGCGGCGGCCGGCTCGGCCGCCGTACTGGCCATCGGCAGCCAGGTGCCGCTGGCCGGGATCGGCGGCGGACGCCATGGCTATCTGCATGAACTCACCGACCAGAGCGCCTCGTTCCGGGGCGTGGTCAAGTCCGTCCACACGGCCCGTACCGCCTCGCAGATCCCGTCCGCGGTGGCCGCCGCCTGGGAGTCGGCGCTGAGCGCCCCGCACGGGCCGGTGTGGCTGGAGATTCCGCAGGATGTGCTGCTGGCGGAGGTGGACGTACCGCCGGTGACGCAACTCGACGCCACACCGGGGGAGTTGGTGCCCCGCCCCGAGCTGATCGCGGCGGCGGCGGACCGGCTGACGCAGGCCGGGCGGCCGGTGATCCTGGCCGGCGGCGGAGTCGTACGGGCCGGGGCCGAGGCGGAACTGCTGGCGCTCGCCGAGCAGCTGCGGGCACCGGTGGTCACCACCTTCGGCGGCAAGGGCGCCTTCCCGTGGGAGCATCCGCTCTCCCTCCAGTCCTGGCTGGAGGACCGCTACACCACGGCCTTCCTTGAGGACGCGGACACCCTGCTGGTCGTCGGCTCGGGGCTGGGCGAACTCTCCTCGAACTACCACACGTTCCGGCCGCGCGGCCGCGTCGTACAGATCGAGGCGGACCTCGGCAAGCTGGAGTCGAACCATGCCGCGCTGGGCATCCACGCGGATGCGCGACCGGCGCTGGCCGCGTTGGTCAAGGAGGTGGGGGAACGCGACGCCGGAGGCGTCGGCACCGCCTACGCGCCCACCCCCGAGGCCGCCGTCTCCGACCTCCTGGCGCGCGTCCGTGACCGTATCGCCGGACAGCACCTCGACCTGGAGCAGCAGGTCCTGGCCTCGGTGCGGGACGCGCTGCCCGATGGCGCGGTCAGCTGCTGGGACATGACGATCCTCGCCTACTGGGCCTGGTCCGCCTTCGATCCGCGGCGGACCAACGCCCTGCACTCCGCGCAGGGCGCCGGTGGCCTGGGATACGGCTTCCCGGCGGCGCTGGGTGTGGCCGTCGCCGACCCGGCGCGGCCGGTGCTGGCGGTCTCCGGCGACGGCGGCGCGATGTACTCGATCGCCGAACTGGCCACCGCCCGGCAGTACGACCTGCCGGTGACCTGGCTCATCGTGGACGACGGCGGCTACGGCATCCTGCGCGAATACATGACCGACGCCTTCGGCGAGGCCACCGCCACCGAACTCACCCGGCCGGACTTCGTCGCGCTGGCCGAGTCGTTCGGCGTCCCCGCGGTCCGTACGAGCCCGGAGCAACTGCGTACGGACCTGGCAGCGGCGCTCGCCGCCCCCGGCCCCTCCGTCGTCGTACTCCCGGCCCATCTGCGGATGTTCGCACCCACGCATCTGAATTCCTGACCCATGCTCCTGAGTTCCGGATCCACGCAGCCGATTTCCTGACGTCTTCCTGGCGATTTCTTAACCTGAACAAACTCCCCCTCAGGCCCCCGTCAAGATCACGTCAGGTGACCGCAAATCTCTCCCCGTGCTTCTTACCTCGCCGCACCGGGCGCTCGTAGCGTGCCCGGGACGAACCGGGAACAGCAACGGGGGAATGGCACATGTCATCCGAGCACTTCGAGGTACACCCCGAAGGCATACGGGAATTAGCGTCGGAGTTCCGCACCGCCGCGGAGGAGATCGACAGCCGGGTCAAGGGATTCGCCGCGCAGGCCGGCCGGATCGGCACCGCATTCGGGTTGTTGGGCGCGTGCACGGGAGTCACCTCCCAGTACACGGAGATGCTGAACCACACCGACGAGGGCCTGGTCGAACTCGCCGGACTGCTGCGGCATTCCGGCGCCGGCCTGGAGCACTCGGCCGCCAATTACGACGCGGTCGAATCGCACACGGTCTCCACGATGGACGGCCGGGCATGAGCCTCAACAGCTTTCTCGTCGACAAGATCACCCCGGTCCTGGAGATGCTGGACATCCCCTGGCCCGGCGGTGACCCGGAAACCCTCCGCGATCTCGCCGCCCGCTGGCACACCTTCGGCCAGGATCTCCACCAGACCGCGGAACACCTCAACGGAAAGGTGAACGCGGTCGTCGGCGACACCTGGAACGGCGCGGCGGCCGATTCCTTCAAGAAGCACTGGCAGCAGCAGTACAAGGCGCTCCAGGACACCTCTAAGAACTTCGCCGAGGTCCGTAAGGAACTCGACGCCTACGCGGACGAGGCCGAGGCGATTCTCAAGGAGATCGTCGAAATCGCCCTCGAAATCGCCGAGATGGAGTTGGCCGGCGCCCTGCTGACCGTGGTCACGGCGGGTATCTCGGACGTGGTGGCGACGGCCGCCTCCGGGGCGCGGGCGATGAAAATCATCAGCTTGGTGGAGAAGTTCGCGGCGCTGGCGAAGCGGGCTGAGATGGCCGTACAGAAACTGGTCGGCGATTCCAGAGTCCTCAAGCACCTGGTCAAGGGGCTGACCAAGCTTCTCGGAGATGCCCTCAAGAACACCGCAATGAACTACGCGGGCACGGTGGGTACGAAATTGGCCACGGGCAAGCCGAGCGAGGGGTTCGGCCTCGGCTGGCAGGATCTGCAGAACGCGGCGGTCGCGGGCACCGTGGCGGCCGCTCCCGGTGCGCTCGGCAAGGGGGTCAGCTCGGTCGGCAGGCACGCGGCGCCTGGTATGGCGGGCAAGATATTGAGCGGTGACGGGCTGACGGGAGGCGCCGCAACCGCGCAGAAGGTCGTCTCCGGTGCCGCGGGGAGTGCGGCCGGCACCGCGGTCGCGGAGCAGTTCGACCCGAATGCGTCGACGGTGGGCGCCGATACGGCGACGAGCGCCCTTACCGGCGGCTTGGGTGCGGCCCGCGGAAACCTCTATCCGGGCAAGAACGAGCCCAAGGATGTACAGGGGCAGATCCGCAACGGTTATGAGATCGGTGCGAACGGTATTACTTACGCAGAGGGGCGGCGCCGTCGAAACCACTATCAACAACGGCTCCGGTCTTCCGAAGGCAAGGGCCGAAATGACCGATGAAGACGGCGCGGTGGACCTTCCGGGCCAATGATGCGATCCGGAGCGGAAGGTGGCGGCGGGCATGTGGCCCTTTGGTAAGAACCAGCGCCGGGGCACCGGCCGCAGGAGGCGGATGGACGGAGCGCCTCCGCCGCCGCCCGTCACCTACAGGGTGTGGGCGGAGAAGTGGGACAACGTCCGTCCGGAATGGCGGGCGTTGCCGAAGTTCAACGACCTGATGGCCGCGCATAAACGTGTTCAACGCGCGCAGCCCTTCAACTATGGAGGCTATGCCTTCGACCACGCCACGGTCGGCGAGACCCCCGATCCACGGGGCTCGGAGCAGCCGGTGGAAGTGCTCCTCTGGCAGCTCACGCAGCACTACTCCGACCTGGGGCACCTCCAGTACGACCTGCGTTCGTCCGGTGTCGTCCTGTGGTTCCCCTATCGGCTCCCGACGTTCGGCGTATATCCCGAGAGCCCGCATTGGAAGCCGAGGATGAAGGACTTTTCGGCGTACACCGAGTACCTGCTCTTCGAAGGGGACGCGGAGGTGGCCGGGCTGCGTTTCGCCGGAACGAAGGTGGTGGCGGCCGATGCGGGGAGCGTGGCGGCGCTGATGACGCCGGAAGTGCTCGGACTTCCCCAACTGGGCGGCCGACATTGGCGTCTGGACGGAAATACCGCGATCGCCTGGTCCAAGGGCCACAAGAGCCCCGACATGCTGGCCGAAGCCGTCGTGGACATCTGCGCCATGGTCGCCGGAATTCCCCAGGAATTGCTGAACATTGCTGAACTTGGCCGCCGGGGCCGCCCAGGCACCCCAGGACCTGTCCGGCGGATCATGTGACCGCCCTGGGCTGAGTCGTCGGCGTGTTCATGGGTCGGGGAGATCCGACGAACGATGAATGGGCGCGGCTGCAGCCGCATCTACCGGAGTCCGGTCAGCGGGGTGGGCGTTGGGCGAGCCATCGCAGAGTGACAAACGGAATCCTCTTTCGACAGCGCACCGGGGTGCCATGGCGGGATCTGCCGGCGCGGTTCGGTAAAGGGAAGACCGTGTACGAGCGGCACAGAAGCTGGTCGGCGGACGGCATGTGGGACAAGGTTTACGCGGCCGTCCTGGCCGACGCCGACACGGAAGGCCGTATCGACCGGTCCATGGTGAGTATGGACTCGACCTCCTGCCGGGCCCACCAGCACGCCGCCGGGGCACGAGAGAGACCCCCGCGGTGCCGGGAAGAGACGCACGCCCCGGGAGCACCGCCCCGACGAGGGACTCGGACGCTCCCGGGGCGTCCTCACCTGCAAGAGCCATCTCGCCGGAGAAGGCGGGCGCCGCGCCTTGGCCCTGCTGATCACCCCCGGCCAGTAGGGCGACGCCCCGCAACTCATCCCCGTCATGGAACGTATCCGCGTCGGCCGCCTCGGTGGCGGGAGCCCCCGCACCCGACCGGACCATCTCGGCGGTGACAAGGCTTGCTCCTCCCGGCGCAACCGCTGCTACCTGCGGCGACGCCAGATCGAACACACCATCCCCGAGCCGCCGTTGCCGCGATCCGACTGTGGCTCAGGACGTGGTCGAACGGACGGAATTCAGAGCCACCGCTGTGCCGCCTCGACGCTGTCCCCACCACTGGTGTTGAACGCAATGGCGGCCTGGGGCGCATGGCGGTGGATCAGGTTCACGATCTGCTCGAAGAGCGGAAGCAGTTGCTCGGTCTTGCGGATCCCGCCGCCGACGACCACGACATCCCACGGGCGCTCGGTCAGCGACGCGACGAGGGTGGACTCGGCCGATTCATCGAACACGACCAGCGTCATGGCCGCGTCGATGCCGTGCTCGCCAAACCGGGCCAGCTCCGCATCGAGAGCCGCGCCAAGAGCCTCCCTGTCGATGCCGGGTATCGCCTGCGGGTCGTAACCAACAACAAGTACAGAAGACATGCGGTCAACCTACCGGGCCCTGCCCGATCGTGATCCGCCGGGCAGGCCCTGGCTCCCCGCACACGAACGGCCCGTGCCCAGGGGACGGGCCGTTAGCTGTTCACTCGCTACGGGCGAGGTGAGTACCGTTCTGGTGTCGAGCCTGAACGCACTCGGCCATCCCGAGCTGATCGCCACCGCGTGCGAGCGTGCGTCCTGGGCGTCCCGGCTTTCCGGCGATCCGGTCATGCCTGCGGTCGCGGACTGGATGCGGGCGTGGGACATGTGGGCCACGGCCGACCGCGCCGACTCCGGCAGCCGGCTGCCGGTCGATGACCGGCACTCGCTCACGTTCTCCACCGGAAACGTGGGCCGACCCGGCTGACGGCTCGATTTCCGTAGCGGCGACCTGCGAGCACTCCGAGCCGTCGCCCGCGGGGTGCGGTGCCGACTGCTCGAACACCGGACCCGACTGATCCGTCGCCCTGTGCCCGCTCCCCAACGGCTCTACTGTCGTTGGGGAGCGGAGGAGACTGACATGAGTGAATGGATCAGCCCACAGCACGCGGCGACGGTGTCCGCCTACCGCAAGAGCGTTGATGCGGGCAGCCACCCCCGCCCACCCCGTAGCAAGTGGGGCAAGCATCGGCAGCGCCGGTGCTCCGGATGCGTGATGGTGGTGGACACGGCGACCGGAACGCCCTACACGGTGGCCTGCGCTTGCCCGAGCGGGCCCGCATAGGAGTGCGTTTGCTCCGGGTGTGTCCGAATGTTCGGAGGAAGCAAACGGTCGCCGCCTGTGGGCCCTTGTGGCCCGGTCAGCAGGACCCGTCGGCGCGGCCCTGGCGCGCCGCCCCGCTCACCCGCCCCTGTACCAACCGCGACAGCGACGCGTGCACGTCCTCGACCGATCGGTCCGGCTGGAAGGACTGCCAGTCCAGGGCGGCCACCAGGACCATGCCGAGGAGGGCGGAGGCGGTGAGGGGGATGTCGAGTTCTTCGGTGAGTTCGCCGGTGCGGACGGCGTCGCGCAGGACGGACTCGACGACCGTCAGTGCCCGGCCGCGCACCGACATCAAGGTGGTGCGCCAGGTGCGGTTGGTGCGCCAGAGTTCGGCGACGTAGAGCTGGGTGAGGGCGGGGGAGCGGGCGATGAAGTCCAGGCCCGCGCGGATCATGGCGTCCAGGGCGTCGACCCGGGTGCCGCCGCGGGCCGCTGTGGTGTCGGCCGCCTGCCGCAGCGAGTCGGTGAGCAGATCGATACCGTCGCGCAGCAGCTCCTCGTAGAGGACGTTCTTGCTGGGGAAGTTGTAGTAGACGGTGCCTTTGGCGACGCCTGCGCGGTCGGCGATCTCGTCGACGGTGGTGGCGGAGAAGCCCTGTTCGGCGATGAGGGTGACGGCGGCGTCGAAGAGCCGGCGCCGGGTCGATGCGCGGCGGGGGCCGGGGGCGGCCCCGGGGGCGGTGCCGTTGCCGGCACCGCCCCGTCGGTCTGAGCGAACGCTCATGCCGAGACTCCCCCAGCCTTCGGCCGGGGGGACCCCCACGCGCGCTCGGCTTCGCATGCGCTCAGTGCGCACCTCTCCATGGTGAGCTCACTTCGTTCGCTCACAGGCTGAGCTCCGGATGCAGATCCTTCATCCGTACGACCTGCCGGCCGCGCGCCGCGAGTGCGGTGAGGGCCAGCGCGCCGAGGGTGAACGCCGCGAGGACCGCGCAGCCCTGCCAGACGACGGTGACATCGCCGCCGGTGATCAGGCGGCGCAGGCCGTCGACGACGTAACTCATCGGCAGGAAGGGGTGGATGGCGCCGAAGAACCCGGGGCTGGTCTGCACCGGGTAGGTGCCGCCCGCCGAGGTCAGCTGGAGCATCAGGACGACCAGGGTCAGCACCCGGCCGGCCGGTCCGAAGAACGCGCTCAGCAGCTGGATGATCGCCGTGAAACACGCCGTGGCCAGCAGCAGGAAGCCGATGGTGGCGCCCGAGCGGGCCATCTCCAGGCCGAGGCCCCAGTGGAGTACGGCCATCAGGGCCAGCACCTGTACGGCGCCGATGGCGAAGGCCGGCAGCCATGAGCCGAGCGCGATCCGCCAGCCGGGGGCGCCCGCGGCCAGTGCGCGCTTGCTCAGCGGCTGGAGCAGCATGAACGCGACCATCGCGCCGACCCAGAGGGACAGCGGGATGAAGTACGGCGCCAGGCCGGTGCCGTAGTTGGGCGCCTTGTGCAGCGACTTGGCGGCCAGCTCGACGGGGTCGGCCATCACCTCGGTGCGGGCGTCCCGGTCCTTCTTGTCGTAGTCCGGGATCTTGGCGACGCCGCTGTGCAGCCCGCTCGCCAGCTGGTTGGAGCCGTCCTTGAGCTTGAAGAGACCGCCGGTGAGCTTCTCGGCGCCGTCCTTGGCGTCGCCGAGCTTGTCGTGCACCTGGCCCGCGCCGTCGGCCACCTTGCCGGTGCCGTCGGCGAGCTGACCGGCACCGTCGGCGAGCCGGCCGGTGCCCGCGGCGATCTTCCCGGCACCGTCGGACACCTGGTGGGCGCCGCTGTTCAGCTGGTTGATCTTGGCGACGGCGGCCTCCAGGTCCTGCTGGGAGGTCGGCGCGCGCTCGGCGACCAGGTTGGCCACCCGCTCAAGGGTGTGCAGATCGCCGGTCAGCCTGTCGATGTCGGAGGAGTGCGACGCGACGATGGAGTTGACCTTTTCCGCCGTGTCGGCGGCCAGTTCGGTGGCGTCCTTGGCCCGCTTCAGCGCGGGGCAGTCGGGGTCCAGGCCGACGGCGCCGGAACAGCGCTGTTCGTACATCTCGGCCAGCTGGTCGGCCGACTCACGGGCGTCCTGGGCGGCCTTGGAGGTGTCCTGCGGCAGCTTGCGGAGGTCGGCGGCGAGGGCGCGGGAGGCGTCGGCGACCAGCCGGGCCTTCTCGCCCAGGTCCTTGGCGTACTTCTTGAGGACCGGACGGGCCTTGCCAGCCGCGTCGTTGGCACGGTCGGCGAGCTGCTGGGTGCCGTCCGCGATCCGGCGGGCGCCCTGGCTGAGCTCCAGCATCTTGGAGCGGGCGGTGCCGACGCCGTTCTTCAGGTCCTCGGCGCCCTGGTGTGCCTTGCCCGCGCCGTCGCTGACCGCCCCGGCGCCCTTGCCGAGCTTGCCGAGGCCGTCCGCGAGTTCGCCGGAGCCCTTCTTGGCCGAGCCGACGCCCTTGTCGAGCTTGCCGGCGCCGTCGGCGGCCTTGGCGGTCTGGTCGTGCAGGTCGGAGAAGGACACAAAGATCTTGTCGAGCATGGCCCGCGACGACGTCGCCGAGGTCTTGGCGCGGAGCTCGGAGAAGACGGTCTTGGAGATCGAGCCGACGACGTAGTTGTTGGCGTCGTTCGTACGGACCTGGAGCGCACCGGTCTGCGGGTCGTCACCGGAGCTGGAGGCGATCCGCTGGCTGAAGTTCTTCGGAACGGTCAGGGAGAGGTAGTACGTGCCGTTCTCGACGCCCTTGGCGGCGTCCGCGGCGCTGACCTCCTCCCAGTTGAAGGTCTTGCTGTCCTTGACCTTCTCGGCCAGGTCGTCGCCCGCGGTGATCTTCTTGCCGTCGGCGGTGGCGCCCCGGTCGTCGTTGACGAGTGCCACCGGGATCTTGTCCAGGCGGGCGTAGGGGTCCCAGAAGGAGCAGAGGTAGAGCGCTCCGTACAGCAGGGGGATCAGCATCAGGGCCACCAGGCCCAGCCGGGGCAGCTTTCCCCTGCCGAAGCGCCTGAGCTCAAGCGCGGCCAGTTTCGGCGAACGCATGCGCCGCTTCCTCCTTGGGAGTGTGGGGGTGGGGGTCGGCCGGCTCGTCCTCGCCGGGTGCGGGGGTTGCGCTGTCCGCGGGCGCGGTGCGCACGATCAGGGCGTCCGAGGGGGCGTCGCTGCCGGTGGCCACCACGGTGGTGCCCTCCAGCGCGAGGTCCCGCAACAGCTGCCAGGCCAGGGCCCGTTCGGCCGCGGACAGCTTGAGGTCGACATCGTCGACGGCCAGCAGATGCGGGCCGTGCATGGCCGCGAGCGCGATCGACAGCCGCAGCGCTTCGAGCCGTTCCAGATCGCGGACGGTCGTACGCAGGCCCTTGGGCAGGGTCTCGGGGTCGAGCCGGGCGGCCGCGAGGGCGGCGTCGAGCCGGGCCCGGGTGGTCTCCTTGTGGCGCTTGCCCCAGGGGAGCGCGCCGCTCAGGGATCCGTTGAGGCGGTGGCCCAACAGGGCCTGTTCCTGGAGGTGTTCGCCGACGGTGAGGGCCGGTTCGAGGTCGGCGACGCCCGGTACGTGGGCGATGGCGGTACGGCTGCGCACCGTACCCATCCGCTTGGGCAGCGGGAGGCCGGCGACCGTCGCCTCGCCCTCGGTGATCCGCATCCGGCCGGTGAGAGCCAGCAGCAGACAGGTGCGACCGGAGCCCGAGGGGCCCTGGACGGCGATCAGCGCGCCCGGATCCGCGGTGATGTCGACGCCTCTGAAGGCCCACCCCCGTGGGCCCTCCACTCCGATCCCTCTGGCGTTGACCGCCGCCCCCTGGCGGGTGGTGTTCACAAACACCCCTCCCCTTTTGATCTGACTGGTCAGTCTAAAAGTGTGCCGCACGAATGGCTCGTTGACAAAAAACGGGCGGAATCGGTCGCCCCGCCAGGACATCCCGCCGACTGGCTGACTCCCCCCTGCGTGCGGACCTAGGGTCGAAGACGCTTGTGATGTTGAAGGTGACGTCCGTGCCGAAGGCGCGGTACGGGCCGCGTACGTACGACGGAGAACCATGGAGCACTCGGAACCCCACCCCGTGGACCGGCCACCGCGGCAGCCGGCGGAGCAACGGCCCGGGCCCGTGGCCCGCCGCTCGCGCAAGGCGGTCGCCCCGCTGGTCGCGGGGGCGCTGGTCGCGGTCCTCGCGCCCGTATCGGCCTCGGCCTCGGCGCCGATGCCCACCCCGGGGCCACAACCGGCCCACACCGCACACGGATCCTGCACCAAGGGGCCCGACGGCGACGGCTGGACCGCCACCGCCACCAGGATCGACACCAAAGACAGCCACCACGCCTTCGTCGGCAACGGCTATCTGGGGCAGCGGGTGCCGCCCAACGGCACCGGATACGCCGCGCCCGGCGGCGAGACCGGCTGGCCCCTCAAGACGCCCGAATACGACGGATCGTTCGTCTCCGGGCTGTACGCCAAGGGGCCCAGGAACGTCGAGGGCCGGCAGGCCATCGCCGCGATCCCCACCTGGACCACCCTCGATGTCGCCACCGGCGGCCCGCACCCCGACACCTTCTCCTCCGCCACGAAGCCCGGCCGCATCTCCCACTACCGCCAGACGCTCTCGCTGCGCTGCGGCTTCGTCCGTACGTCGCTGACCTGGACGGCCGCCGACGGCCGCACCACCGACCTGGTCTACGACGTGCTCGCCGACCGCAACGACGCGCACACCGGTGCCGTACGCCTGCGGATGACGCCCCACTGGAGCGGATCGGCCACGGTCACCGACGCCCTCGACGGACGCGGCGCCCGCCGGATGACGCCCGCCGCCGGCCGGTCCGGCGCCGGCGGCAAGGAGACCGGCCGCACCATGGACGTCGCCTTCCGTACGGACGGGACGAAGACCGAAGGCGCGGTGGCCTCCACCCTGCGCACCGGTCCCGGGGTTCGCGCCGGCCGGATGTCACCGGCCCCGCAGGCAAGCGGGTTGAGCAACCGGCGGCAGCTGACGTTCCCGGTCCGCAGCGGCCGCTCGTACGAGCTGACCAAGTACGTCGGCGTGGACACCGCGCTCACCTCCCGCTCCCCGCGCGCCGCCGCCGACGCCGCCTCGCGCCGGGCCGCGGACCGCGGCTGGGACGCCCTGTTCGCCCGGCACACCGCCGCCTGGCAGCGGCTGTGGCGCAGCGACATCGAGGTGAAGGGGCAGCGCGAGCTGCAGTCCTGGGTGCGCTCGGCGCAGTACGGGCTGCTGTCCTCCGCGCGCGCCGGCGGCGACAACAGCATCGGACCCACCGGCCTGACCAGCGACAACTACGCCGGCGAGATCTTCTGGGACGCCGAGACCTGGATGTACCCGGGCCTGCTGGCGAGCCACCCCGAACTCGCCCGGTCGATCGTCGACTACCGCTACAAGACCCGGGCCGGGGCCCGCGCCAACGCCAGGAAGCTCGGCTACGACGGGCTGTTCTACTCCTGGACCAGCGGCAGCAAGGGCGATCTGTGGAACGAGTGCCACAGCTGGGACCCGCCGCACTGCAAGACCCAGAACCATCTGATGGGCGATATCTCCCTCGCCGCCTGGCAGTACTACCTCGCCACCAAGGACACCGCCTGGCTGCGCTCACGCGGCTGGCCGGTCCTCAAGGGCATCGCCGAATTCTGGGCCTCGCGAGCCACCCGTAACACCGACGGCAGCTACTCCGTCAAGAACGTCGCCGGGCCGGACGAGTACAGCAACGGCGTCACCGACGGTGTGTTCACCAACGCCGGCGCCGCCACCGCGCTGCGACACGCCACCCGCGCCGCCGCCGTCCTCGGCGAAAGGGCGCCGGCCGCCTGGCAGACCATCGCCGACAAGCTGCGGATCCCCTACGACAGCAAGAACAAGGTTTTCGAGCAGTACGCCGGTTACCGGGGCACGACCATCAAGCAGGCCGACACCGTGCTGCTGATGTATCCGCTGGAATGGCCGATGTCGCGGCGGCAGGCCTCCGCCACGCTGGACTTCTACGCCGCGCGCACCGACCCGGACGGCCCGGCCATGACGGACTCGGTGCACGCCATCGACGCGGCCGGGATCGGCGAGGCCGGCTGCTCGACGTACACCTATCTGCTGCGGTCCATCAAGCCGTTCGTCCGCGGGCCGTTCGCGCAGTTCTCCGAGGCGCGCGGCGAGAAGGCCGGCGCCGAGGACCCGCACGCCGGCAGGCCCGCCCAGGACTTCCTCACCGGCAAGGGCGGCTTCCTGCAGACCTTCACCCAGGGGCTGACCGGGCTGCGGCTGCGCGAGGACACGGTGCGTCTCGACCCGATGCTGCCGCCGCAGCTGTCCGACGGCGTCACGCTGCGCGGTCTGCACTGGCAGGGGCGGACGTACGACGTGGTGATCGGTGCGCACCAGACCACCGTGCGGCTGACCGCCGGTGCGCCGATGCGGATCGAGTCGCCGGAGGGCGAGCGGGTGATCAGCCGGGGCGTGCCGGCCGTGCTGAAGACCCGCCGCCCGGATCTGGCGGCGACCTCCAACGCGGCCCGCTGCACCCGGGCCACGGCGACCTCGGACGAGCCCGGGATGTACCCGGCCGCCGCGGTGGACGGCAATACCACCACCGCCTGGGTGCCCAACGCCGCCACCGGCACCCTCACCGTCGACCTCGGCCGGATCACCCGCGTCGGACAGATCACCCCGCACTGGAACGCGACCCGGCCCCGGCACTGGAACGTCCAGGTCTCGCAGGACGGACAGCACTGGTCAGGGACCGGATACGCGGGTCGCACCCCGGCCCGGTACGTACGGGTCGTGGTGGAGGGTGACCGGACCCCGGCGGCCAAGGGGAAGCCCGCGCCGCATCCGGGGATCGCGGAGCTGACGGTGGAGCGGGTGAAGTGATCACGCGCCGGCGCCGGCCGACCGCCGGCGCCGGCCGACCGCCGGCGCCGGCCGACCGCGGCCCGGACGCTGCCCGGACCGGCCGGTGAATTGTTGCGGCGGGATGAAATCCGCTCCCCGCGGTGTTGGTGCCTTGCGGTAAGGCGTCGATGCGTGGGAGGCACCGGGTGGCGGGGACGGATACGGAACGAGTGGGCTGGGCGCGGCGACTGACCCGCGACTGCTGGCAGTACAGGAAAGATGTGCTGCTCGCCCTCGGCTCCTCGCTCGCCGGGATGGCCGTGATGGCCCTGGTCCCGCTCGTACCGAAGCTGATCATCGACGATGTCATCGTCCAGCACGAGCGCTCCCTCGCCCCCTGGGCGAGCCTGCTGATCGCCGCCGCCGTCGTGGTCTACGTCCTCACCTACATCCGCCGCTTCTACGGCGGCCGGCTCGCCCTGGACGCACAGCACGATCTGCGGACCCGGATGTTCGGTGCGATCGCCCGGCTCGACGGCCGGCGGCAGGACGAGCTGAGCACCGGCCAGGTCGTCGGCCGCGCCACCAGCGACCTTCAGCTGATCCAGGGCCTGCTGTTCATGGTCCCGATGATGATCGGGAACGTCCTGCTGTTCGTGATCTCGCTGATCGTGATGGCGGTGCTGTCGCCGCTGCTCACCGTCGTCGCGCTGGCCGTCGCCCCCGCCCTGTGGTTCATCGCCAAGCGCAGCCGCACCCGGCTCTTCCCCGCCACCTGGTACGCCCAGGGGCAGGCGGCCGCGGTCGCCGGTGTCGTGGACGGCGCGGTCTCCGGCGTCCGGGTCGTCAAGGGCTTCGGGCAGGAGGAGCAGGAGACCGGCAAGCTGCGCGAGGTCGGCCGCCGGCTGTTCGCCGGGCGGCTGCGCACGGTCCGGCTCAACGCCCGCTACACCCCCGCGCTACAGGCCGTACCGGCGCTGGGCCAGGTCGCGATGCTGGCCCTCGGCGGCTGGATGGCCGCCCGGGGCCAGGTCACCCTCGGTACCTTCGTCGCCTTCTCCACGTATCTGGCGCAGCTGGTCGGACCGGTCAGGATGCTGGCGATGATGCTCACCGTCGGGCAGCAGGCGCGGGCCGGTGTGGAGCGGGTCTACGAGCTGATCGACACCGAACCGTCGATCGAGGAGCGGCCGGATGCGCGCGAGCTGCCCGCGGACGCCCCGGCCACCGTCGAGTTCGACCGGGTCACGTTCGGTTATGGACGGCCGCACGACGACGGGGAGAGCGAGGGCCACCGCCCCGTCCTCGACGATTTCTCGCTGCGCATCGAGGCCGGTGAGACGGTCGCCGTGGTCGGCACGTCCGGCAGCGGCAAGTCCACCGTCTCGCTGCTGCTGCCCCGCTTCTACGACGTCTCCGCGGGCCGCATCCTGGTCGGCGGCCACGATGTACGTGACCTGACGCTGGAGTCGCTGCGGGCGGCCATCGGCCTGGTCCCCGAGAGCAGCTTCCTGTTCTCCGACTCCGTACGCGACAACATCGCCTACGGCCATCCGGACGCCACCGACAAGGAGGTGCGCGCCGCGGCCCGCGCCGCCCAGGCCGACGGCTTCATATCCGAGCTTCCCGAGGGCTATGACACCAAGGTCGGCGAGCAGGGACTGACCCTGTCCGGCGGCCAGCGGCAGCGCGTCGCCCTGGCCCGCGCCATCCTCACCGACCCCCGGCTGCTGGTCCTGGACGATGCGACCTCCGCGGTCGACGCCCGGGTCGAGCACGAGATCCATGAGGCGCTGCGCGGCGTGATGGCGGGCCGTACGACCCTGCTCATCGCGCACCGCGCCTCCACCCTGGCGCTCGCCGACCGGGTCGCCGTCCTCGACGGCGGGCGGCTGGTCGACATCGGCACCCAGGAGGAGCTGGAGGACCGCTGTCCGCTCTACCGCAAGCTGCTGACCGACCCGGAGGAGCTGGGCGGTGTGGAGCGCGACCCGGCGGGCGAGCTGGCCGGCGCCTTCGACGGAGAATTCACCGCCACCGGGCTGCTGGAACGGGCACCGGACGCCGTCGGGCGCGCCGAGCTCGACGGTGAGGCGGAGGACGCGGCGGAGCGGGCCGGGACGGTCGGCGCCATCACCCCCGAGCTGTGGGTGCGCCGGGAGCAGGACGCCGAGGCGGGCGCGGCCGACGTGGCCCCTCGCACGGCCGCCGCCGGGCCCGGAATCGCCGCGACGATGGCCGGCACGCCCGGGACGCCCGAGCTGCTCGCCCAGGTCGCCGCGCTGCCGCCGGCCACGGACACCCCCGACATCGACGAGGACCGCGCCGTACGCCCCGAGCGCGCCTACGGGCTGCGCCGGCTGCTGCACGGCTTCGGCGGGCCGCTGGCCGTTGCGCTGGCACTGGTCGCCGTGGACGCCATCGCAGGGTTGTTGCTGCCGGTACTGATCCGGCAGGGCATCGACGAGGGCGTCCGCCGCGGCGCCTTGGTCGGCGTCTGGACGGCCGCGGTGCTCGCCCTGATCGTGGTCCTCGTCCAGTGGGCGGCGCAGATCGGTGGCAACCGCATGACCGGACGCACCGGCGAGCGGGTCCTCTACTCCCTCCGCCTCAAGATCTTCGCGCAGCTCCAGCGCCTCGGCCTCGACTACTACGAGCGCGAACTGACCGGCAAGATCATGACCAGGATGACGACCGATGTTGACGCTTTGTCGACATTTCTGCAGACCGGCCTGGTCACCGCCCTGGTCTCGATGCTGACCTTCTTCGGCATACTCGTCGCGCTGCTCGCCATCGACATCCAGCTGGCCCTGGTCGTCTTCGCCACCCTTCCGCCGCTCATCATCGGCACGTACTTCTTCCGCAAGCAGAGCGTGAAGGCCTACGAGCTGGCCCGCGAGCGGATCAGCACCGTCAACGGCGACCTCCAGGAGAGCGTGGCCGGACTGCGGATCGTCCAGGCGTTCCGGCGCGAGCGGCGCGGCCAGGAGCGGTTCGCCGCCCGCAGCGACGCCTACCGCCAGGCCCGGATCCGCGGCCAGTTCCTGATATCCGTCTACTTCCCGTTCGTCCAGCTGCTGTCCTCGGTGGCGGCGGCGCTGGTGCTGATAGTCGGGGCCGACCGAGTCGGCTCCCACACCCTCACCGCCGGCGCGCTGGTCGCCTATCTGCTCTACATCGACCTGTTCTTCGCCCCCGTCCAGCAGCTCTCCCAGGTCTTCGACGGCTACCAGCAGGCGTCCGTCTCCCTCGGCCGCATCCAGGAGCTGCTGCGCGAGCCCACCACCACCCCGGCCGCCGAACAACCCCGCGAGGTGCCCGCGCTGCGCGGCGACATCGCCTTCGACGATGTGCACTTCCACTACGGCGAGAGCGGCGAACCGGCGCTGGCCGGCATAGACCTGACCATCCCCGCCGGCCAGACCGTGGCCTTCGTCGGCGAGACCGGCGCCGGCAAGTCCACCCTGGTCAAACTGGTCGCACGGTTCTACGACCCATCATCGGGCGCCGTCCGTATCGACGGCACGGATCTGCGCGAGCTGGATCTGACCGGCTACCGCCACCGCCTCGGCGTGGTCCCCCAGGAGTCCTACCTCTTCGCCGGCACGGTCCGCGACGCCATCGCCTACGGCCGCCCGGACGCCACCGACGCCGAGGTGGAGGCCGCCGCCCGCGCGGTCGGCGCACACGCCATGATCGCCACGCTCGACGGCGGCTACCTCCACGAGGTCGCCGAACGCGGCCGCAACCTCTCCGCCGGCCAGCGCCAGCTGCTGGCGCTGGCCCGGGCCGAACTCGTCGACCCGGACGTGCTGTTGCTCGACGAGGCCACCGCGGCCCTGGACCTCGCCACCGAAGCCGTCGTCAACCAGGCCACCGACCGCCTCGTCGGCCGCCGCACCACCCTCGTCGTCGCCCACCGGCTGACCACCGCGGCCCGCGCGGACCGGGTCGTGGTGCTCGACCACGGCCGGATAGCCGAGGACGGTAGCCACGCCCAACTCCTCGCCCGCGGCGGCCGCTATGCGGAGCTGTGGCGCACCTTCACCGGCGAGGAGGAGCTGGTGGCCTGAGGCCCCGGCGGCCGTCCCGCGAAGATCCGCCGGACGGCCCTCGGGGCTGGTGGTCCCCCCGTAGCGCCGATAGGTTCAGCCCGACCTTTGCTATCCCAAGGGGAGGGTGCATGCGCAAGGCCACCAGATGGCTGCTGTCGCTCGCCGTGCTCATAGGCACGGTAGGAGCCGGCAGCGCGTCGGCAGGAGCGGCCACCGCCGCCGAGCCGAAGACCGAGGACATCAAGGACCGGATCCTGGCGATTCCGGGCATGAGCTTCACCGAAGAGAAGCCGGTCGACGGCTACCGCTACTTCGTCCTGAACTACACGCAGCCGATCGACCACCGGCACCCCTCGAAGGGGACCTTCCAGCAGCGGCTGACCGTGCTGCACAAGTCGGTGGACCGCCCGACGGTGTTCTTCACCTCCGGCTACAACGTCAGTACCACGCCGTCCCGCAGCGAGCCCACGAAGATCATCGACGGCAATCAAGTCTCCCTGGAATACCGCTACTTCACCCCGTCGCGGCCCGCGCCCGCCGACTGGAAGAAGCTGGACATCCGGCAGGCGGCCAACGACCAGCACCGTATCTTCGAGGCGCTGCACCGCATCTACGGCAAGAACTGGATCGCCACCGGCGGCAGCAAGGGCGGCATGACCGCCACGTACTACCGCCGCTTCTTCCCGCACGATATGAACGGCACCGTCGCCTACGTCGCGCCCAACGACGTCCGCAACGACGAGGACTCCGCCTACGACCGGTTCTTCCGGAACGTCGGCACCGCGCAGTGCCGCGCCGACCTCGCCGCCATCGAGCGCGAGGCCCTGGTGCGCCGCGGGGAGATGGTCGGGCGCTTCCAGGACTGGGCCGACAAGGAGAAGCAGACCTTCGAGAAGGTCGGCAGCGCCGACCGGGCCTATGAAGTCATGGTCACGGACCTGGTGTTCGGGTTCTGGCAGTACCAGCCGGCCGAGACCGCCTGCGCCGAGGTGCCCAAGCCGACCGTCTCCACGGACGACCTGTGGAAGTGGATGGACAAGGTCGGCGGCTTCGACAGCTACACCGACCAGGGCATGGAGTCGTACACGCCGTACTACTACCAGGCGGGCACCCAGCTCGGGGAGCCCGGCTACGGCTACCCGCAGCTGGCCGATCTGCTCAAGTACCCCGGGATCAACAACTCCCGGTCGTTCGTGCCGAAGGACATCCCGATGCGCTTCGACAAGCGCGCGATGCCCGACGTCGATCGCTGGGTGCGTCACCACGCCGACCGGATGATGTTCGTCAACGGCCAGTACGACCCCTGGAGTTCGGAGCACTTCGAGCTCGGCAAGGGCGCCCGGGACTCGTATGTCTTCACCGTGCCCGGCGGCAACCACGGCTCGAACATCGCCAAGTTGAAGGACGCCGACCGCACCAAGGCCACCGCCGAGCTTCTCGACTGGGCCGGCGTCCAGGCCCCGAGCGGCGAGGCCACCCCGCTGGCCCCGTACGACAAGAAGCTGGACAAGCAGGAGGTCCGGCGGATGCCGATGCTGCGGCCGTAAGGCCGTAAGGCCGTAAGGCCGTAAGGCCGTAGGGCCGTAGGACCGCAGGGCTTGTAGGGCTTGCAGGGCCGTAGGACAGCAGGGCGGCCCGTGACGGATGCGGCGCGCTCCCCGAGGGTGGGGAGCGCGCCGTACCTGTCCGCGGGCTCAGTACGACAGTCCGTGCCCGATCTGGTAGAGCGCCTGGTCCGGAGTGTCGGCGCGCATTATCGCGACCGGCAGCCTGCCCGTCGGATCCCGCCGGCCGGCGATCACCCGGGCCGCGGCCCGCAGCTCCACATCCGTCCAGGAGTAGCTCGCCAGGGCAGCCCTGACACCGTCCAACCGGGCGATGTCGTAAGGGTTGCGGACCGCCAGCTGCACCACCGGCTTGCCCGTGTCCAGGAGGGCGCCCACCAGCTTCCGCTGCGGCGACTGCGCGCTCACGTTGTACGTGGCCACCACCACCGCATCCCGCTCGCCGAGCGCCGCCACCGCCGCGTCGATCTGCTGCTGGGTCGGCGCCAGGCCCGTGGAGAGCGCGAGGGCCGAGAAGCCGAGCTCGGTGAGGGTCTTCGCGAGGACCGTGGTGGGCGGCCCGCCGGTGCCGGACGGCGCGGCCGCATCGACGCCCACCACCAGCACCCTGCGCTCCCGCCGCCGGGACAGCGGCAGAATGTCGGCGTCGTTGCGCAGCAGCGTGGTGGTGCGGTCCGCGATCCGGTCCGCGGTGGTGAGATGGCTGCGGGTGCCGACCACCCGGTCCACGTCCCGGTGTGTGGTGTACGGGTCCTTGAACAGTCCGCGCCGCTCCTTGAGCAGCAGGATGCGCATCAGCCTGGTGTCGATATCGCGCTCGGTCAGCTCGCCCTCCTGGATCGCCTTGAGGACGGCCGCATGCGCGAGGGACAGGTCCGGGGGGTTCAGCAGCTGGTCGACGCCGGCCTTGAGGGCGAGCACCGGCACCCGGGCATCGCCGTACTTCACCCGTACGCCCTCCATGCCGAGCGAATCCGTCACCACCACACCGTCGTAGCCGAGCCGTTCGCGCAGGATGCCGGTGAGGATCGGCCGGGAGAGCGTGGCCGGGTCCTCGCTGGAATCGAAGGCGGGGACGACGATATGCGCCGTCATGATCGAATCGATACCGGCGGCGATCGCGGCCTTGAAGGGCGGTGCGTCCAGCCGCTCCCACTGCTCGGCGGTGTGGTGGATGTACGGCAGCCCGACATGGCTGTCGGTGTCGGTGTCGCCGTGCCCGGGGAAGTGCTTGGCGCAGGAGGCGATGCCGGCGCCCTGATAACCCTTCACCTCGGCGGAGACCATACGGGCCACGGCCTGCGGATCGGCGCCGAAGGAACGGACGCCGATGACCGGGTTGGCCGGGTTGACATTGACATCGGCGTCCGGCGCGTAGTTCTGCCGGATGCCCATGGCGTACAGCTCCTCGCCGGCGATCCTGGCGGCTGTGCGGGCATCGTCGCGGGACCCGCCCGCGCCGAGCGCCATCGCCCCGGGGAAGAGCGTCGCGGGCGCGCCGACGCGGGCCACTATGCCGTGTTCCTGGTCGGTGGAGATCAGCAGCGGGATGGGGACGCGCTGGGCGGCGGCGGCCTTCTGGATGCCGTTGGAGAGGTCGGCGATCTGGTGCGGCTCACGGGTGTTGTGGGCCCAGCCGAAGTAGATGATGCCGCCGACGTGGTACTTGGCGATCAGCTCCGCGGCGTTGGCGACCCCGATCTCCTTCTGGTTCGCCGCGACATCGGCCGGGTCGGGGTCGGTGGCGGAGTGCCCGTAGACCCGCATCACAAAGAGCTGGCCGACCTTTTCCTCCGGAGTCATACGGGAGATGAGGCGGCGCAGTCGGGCCCGGGTGGCGGCGGAGGGGGCGGGGGCGGCCGCGGGGGCGGAGGGCTGGGTTCCGATGGTGGGCGCTGCGGCGTGCGCGGGGGTGGCGCCCGTGGCACAGGCGGCGGCTGCGGCTGCGGCGGTGGTCAGGACGGTACGTCTGGAGTGCATCTGCGCTCCTTCCGGAGGGCTTCCTCGGCTCATTGAAGGAAACTTCCAAGGAGACACGGATAGCCGGAAAACTATTGTCGGTCAATGACTCGATCCGTGGTGGCGCTCAGGTATTGCGGGGCGGCCGGGGGTGTGTGATGGGGCGTCGGGGGCGGTGGGGAGGCGAGGGGGCTTCGGGGGGAGGCGGCAGGCCGAGGTCAGGTGCCCGCGGGGGCGTCCGGAGCGGTGCCCTTGAGGAGGCGTTGGAGGTGGGCGCGGCCGGGGGCCAGGAGGGCGGGGAGCTCGGCCGCCTCGGGGTACCAGCGCTTCTCGTACTCCCAGCAGAGCCAGCCGCCCGAGCCCTGGTCGTAGATGCCCTCGGGCGTCGGCACCGGGCCGTGGGCGTCGCGGGGTTCTTGGCCGAGCGTGGCCAGGACGGCCGCGAGCGGCAGGGCGCCGGCGCCGAGCGGCAGGGGCGTGCTGTCCTCGGCCGAGGCGACGTCCTTGACCTGGACGTAGCCCAGATGCGGGGCGAGCACGGCATGGGTGTCGACGGGCTCCTCGCCGCCGAGCCAGCTGTGCAGCACATCCCAGAGCGCACCGATCTGACGATGGCCCACGGGCCCCAGGATGCGGGCGGCGGCCGCGCCCGTACGGTGCGAGTCATGGGTCTCCAGCAGCACGCGGACGCCCCGCTCGGCCGCGAGCGGCGCCACCGTGGCGAGCCGGCGGGCGGCATCCGCGTCCGCCTCGGCCGCCGGCCGGTCACCGCCGCCGGGGAACACCCGCACATACGGCGCCCCCAGATCGGCGGCGAGGAGCACCAGCTCACGCAGCTCCTGCGCCAGCTCCTCCTCACCCGCAGCGTCCCGGGCGGCGGCGACCCTGGCGTACCCGGCGACGGCCAGGATCTCGACCCCGGCGTCCGCGAACCGGCCGCGCACGGCGGCCCGTTCCCGCGCCCCGATCAGCGGATGCACCGGCTCCTCCGGATGGGCCCGCAGCTCCACCCCCTGATACCCGGCCTCGACGGCCAGCCGCAGCACGTCGGCCACCGGCATCCCCGGCACCCCGAGGGTGGAGAAGGCGAACCGCATCGTGGGGGTGAGGTCATCCGTGCCGCCGCCAGTGGTGCCCGTGCCGTTGCTGCCCATGCCGCGCTCCTCCGTCTCGCTCACGTACATGCTGCTGACGTCCGTACCGCTGACGTCCGTGCTGCTGACGTCCGTACTGCTCACGTCCATGCCGCTGACGTACGTGTTGCCTATGCCCTGGGCACGTATGCCCCTGCGGCCCGCGTCAACGCCGTCACCCTGGCCATCACAGCGCCAGCCGCCAGTCCTGGCCGGCCAGGTCCTGTCCGAAGCTGTGGTGCGCCGACTCGGCGACCAGCTCGAATCCGGCCCGCTGATAGATGCTGCGGGCCGCGCCGAGTATGGAGTTGGTCCACAGCACCAGCTCGGCATATCCGGCGTCCCGCGCGAACTCCACGCAGACATCGACCAGTTGACGGCCCACGCCATGCCCACGGGCGCCCGGCTCCACGAGCAGCAGCCGCAACCGGGCAACCCCCGGCCTGCCGTCCCGTACGCACATCACCGCGCCCGCCCTCTCGCCGCCCAGCTCCGCTATCCAGGTGCGGTCCCACCGCGGGTCGAAGGCCTCGGCGTACTCCGCGACGATCCGGGCCACCAGCGCCTCGTAGCTCAGATCGAAGCCGTACTCGGCGGCGTAGAGGGCGGCGTTGCGCTCCACCATCCAGCCGAGGTCCCCGGGGCGGGTGGTACGCAGCGTGACCTCGGGGGCGGGGGCCGTCGATGCCCGGTCCGCGTCCTCGTCGAGCAGCGTGCGGATGGTCCGCATCGAGGCCACCAGACGGGCCCGGTCCGCGACCGGCAGCCGCTCCAGCAGCGACCCCGCGGCGTCCTGCGAACGCTCCTCCAGCAGACCGGCCGCATTCCGGCCGTCCTTGGTCAGCGTGATGCGCTGACGGCGTGGATCCCGCTCGGATTTACCGCGGGTGATCAGCTCGCGGTCCTCGAACTTGCCGAGCAGCCGGCTGAGATAGCCGGCGTCCAGCGACAGCGATGCGCGCAGATCCGCGGCGTCCACCCGCTGCTGGTGGGCGAGCTCGTAGAGCACCCGGGCCTCGGTGAGGGTGAACGGGGTGTAGAGATGCCGGCCGTAGTCGAGCGCGCCGATCAGGTTCGTATAGAAGCGGTTGAATCTGCGCAGCTCACGGACGTCGGCTGCGGTGTCGGACGCCTCGCCGGCCGCCGGGCCGGGCTGCGCGCCGGATGTCGTATCGGATGTCGTCCCGGTTGTCATCGTCGACCCACTCACCCTTGACTGAGTCAAGGGTACGCGACCGAGGCCGATCCGCGCACCTTGGCGTCCAACACAGCGGACGCCGCAGCTTCGTGGCTGCGCGCCAAGGATGGGCTAGCCTCCGGCTGAAGTGGGGGTGCGCTCAAGAACAGCGATCACGACTCCAATCCCGAGAGGGGCCGACCGTGACACGCACGACCGTACGCATTGCCATGAACGGCGTGACCGGGCGCATGGGACATCGCCAGCACCTGGTCCGCTCCCTCCTCGCCCTGCGCGCACAGGGCGGCCTCGAACTGGCCGACGGGACGGTGATCTGGCCGGAGCCGGTGCTCGTCGGCCGCTCCCCGCACAAGCTGCGCGCACTGGCCGAACGGCACGGCCTGGAGCACTGGAGCTGCGACCTCGACGCCGTACTCGCCGACGACAGCATCGACGTCTACTTCGACGCACAGGTCACCGCCGCCCGCGCGGAGGCCGTGAAGAAGGCGATTGCCGCCGGAAAGCACCTCTACGTCGAAAAGCCCACCGCAAGCGACCTCGCGGGCGCGCTGGAGCTGGCCCGCCTGGCCCGGGACGCCGGCGTCAAACACGGCGTGGTCCAGGACAAGCTCTTCCTGCCCGGTCTCCGCAAGCTCCGCCGCCTCGTCGAGGGCGGCTTCTTCGGCCGCATCCTGTCCGTACGGGGCGAGTTCGGCTACTGGGTCTTCGAGGGTGACTGGCAGCAGGCGCAGCGCCCCTCCTGGAACTACCGCGCCGAGGACGGCGGCGGCATCACGGCCGATATGTTCCCGCACTGGGAGTACGTCCTGCACGAGCTGTTCGGGCCGGTCAGGACCGTCCAGGCGCATATCACCACGCATGTCCCGCGCCGCTGGGACGAGTCGGGCACGCCGTACGACGCCACCGCCGACGACGCCGCGTACGGCATCTTCGAGCTGACCGGCGGCATCGTCGCGCAGATCAACTCCTCGTGGGCGGTCCGGGTGCACCGCGACGAACTGGTGGAGTTCCAGGTGGACGGCACCGAGGGATCGGCCGTGGCCGGGCTGCGCCGCTGCCGGGTCCAGCACCGTTCCAGCACTCCCAAACCGGTCTGGAACCCGGATATTCCGGCCGCCGAACCGTTCCGCGACCAGTGGCAGGAGGTTCCCGACAACGCCGACTTCGACAACGGCTTCAAGGCGCAGTGGGAGCTGTTTCTGCGGCATGTCGTACGCGACGAGCCCTGGCGCTGGGACCTGGCGGCCGGAGCCCGGGGTGTCCAACTCGCCGAACTGGGGCTGCGGTCGTCGGCGCAGGGCCGCCGCCTGGAGGTACCGGAGCTGACCCTGTGAACGCGGCGCCGGCCTCGTCCGATGCCGCCACCGGGTCCGCCACCGGGTCCGTCAGCGCGTCCGTCACCGCGTCCGTCACCGCGTCCGCCACCGGGTCCGTCACCGAGCCCGCCACCGGGTCCGAAGGTGCGACTCCCCGGCCCTCGTTGCGCTCCCGTACGGTCTTCGCCGCCGCCCATGTGGTCGTCGATCCGCTCGCCGACACCACCCCGGACGGCCCTGCCGCACTCGACTGGGACGCCACCCTCGCCTTCCGCCACCACCTGTGGGCGCAGGGCCTGGGCGTGGCCGAGGCGATGGACACCGCGCAGCGCGGGACGGGCCTGGACTGGGGAGGCGCCGCCGAACTGATCCGGCGCTCGGCGGCCGAGGCCAAGGCGGTCGGCGGCCTGCTCGCCTGCGGAGCCGGCACCGACCAACTCCCGCCTCATGGCTCCTCCTTGACGGACGTCCGAGAGGCGTACGAGGAGCAACTCGCACTTGTGGAGGACGCCGGAGCCCGGCCGATCCTGATGGCGTCCCGTCAGCTCGCCGCGGCCGCCACCGGACCGGCCGACTACCTGGAGCTGTACGGCCATCTGCTGCGCCAGACCGCCCGGCCGGTGATCCTGCACTGGCTCGGCCCGATGTTCGACCCGGCGCTCGACGGCTACTGGGGCAGCGCCGAACTCGATGCCGCCACCGAGACGTTTCTGCAGATCATCGCCGCACACCCCGACAAGGTGGACGGCGTCAAGGTCTCCCTGCTGGACGCCGACCGCGAGGTACGGCTGCGCCGCCGGCTGCCGGAGACCGTGCGCTGTTACACCGGCGACGACTTCCACTACCCGGAGCTGATCGCCGGCGACGACCACGGCTTCAGCCATGCGCTGCTGGGCATCTTCGACCCGCTCGCCCCACTGGCCGCCGAGGCCGTACGCCACCTGGACACAGGGGACACCGCGGGGTTCCGGGCCGCCCTGGACCCGACCGTCGCGCTCTCCCGGCACCTCTTCCAGGCGCCCACCCGCTACTACAAGACCGGCATCGTCCTGCTGGCCTGGCTGGCGGGGCACCAATCGCACTTCACCATGGCCGGCGGCCTGCAGTCGGCCCGCTCGCTGCCGCATCTGCGGCGCGCCTACGAACTGGCCGACGGGCTCGGCCTGTTCCCGGACCCGGAGCTGGCCGCCGACCGGATGGGGAAGCTGCTCGCCGTATATGGGGTGGGGGAGACGGCGGCGGAGAAGAGGGGGGAGGAGACATGAGCGGCGACACCGAGCCGCTGAAGCACCGGACCACGGCCGATTCCGCCGACTCCGCCGGTTCCGCCGACTCCGCCGACTCCGCCGACTCCGCTGACTCCCTCCTCGCCCGTCTGAGCCTCAATCAGCGGACCGTCAAACAGTGGTCACTGCCCGATCTGGCCGACGGGTGTGCGCGGGCGGGCGTACGGGGCGTGGGACTGTGGCGTGCGCCGGTGCAGGAGTACGGGGTGGCCGCGGCCGCCCGGCTCGTACGGGACGCCGGGCTGCGGGTCACCAGCCTGTGCCGGGGCGGGTTCTTCACCGCCCTGGACCTGGCTGAGCGGGCCGCGGCGCTGGACGACAACCGGGCGGCCATCGAGGAGGCGGCCGTGCTCGGGACCGACACCCTGGTCCTGGTCTCCGGCGGACTGCCCACCGGCAGCCGGGATCTGCCCGGTGCCCGGGAGCGGATCGCGGACGCGCTGGGCGAGTTGGGGCCGTACGCCGCGGAGCGGGGCATACGGCTGGCGATCGAACCGCTGCATCCGATGTTCGCGGCCGACCGGTGTGTGGTCTCGACGCTCGCGCAGGCGCTGGATCTCGCCGAGCGGTTCCCCGTCGAGCAGGTGGGGGTGGTCGTCGACACCTACCACCTGTGGTGGGACGACACGGTCGGCGCGCAGATCGAGCGCGCGGGGAAGGAGCCCGGCGGCGGGGCCCGTTCGAGGATCGCCGCCTTCCAGCTCGCCGACTGGATCACCCCGCTGCCCGAGGGCGTCCTCCTGGGGCGTGGGCAGCTCGGTGACGGTTCGGTGGATCTGCGGTGGTTCCGGGAGCGGGTCGAGGCGGCCGGCTACCAGGGGCCGATCGAGGTGGAGATCTTCAACCCGGCGCTGTGGGCGCGGGAGGGTGCGGAGGTGCTCGCCGAGATCGTGGACCGCTTCCGGGCGCATGTGGGATGACGGCGGGAATTCGTGCAGCAGGTGTACATCGGGTGAGGGGGAAATAACTCAGCGAAGGCGCACAACCGTTGGCCGCCTACAAAGGTCATAGCTGACGCTGGTCCCGATATGGGGAGGGATCCGGGGGGATCCGGGGCCGGCATGGAGGGGGAATCGAGGGGCCCGACCATCGGACGGGCCCCTCGATGGTGTTCCGCCGGGGCTCCGGCTCACTGTCCTCGGAGCCGTGCTTCGTGCGGGGCTTCGCTCTCTGCCCCCGGAGCCGTGCTTTGCGCGGGGCTTCGCTCACTGTCCCCGGAGCCGTGCTTCGCGCGGGGCCTCGCTCTCCGCCCCCGAAACCTTGCTTCGCGCGGGGCTTCGCTCCCCCACCCCCGAACCCACCCCCCGCCCCCTCCCCCGAAGGGGGAGAGGGGGAGGGGGCGGGGGAGGCGTTTCGAGGCGCGGGGAGGCGCTTCGAGGCGGGTTGTCAGACCTCGGCGGTGTGGGTTGTCAGACCTCGGCGGTACCGTCGTTCCATGGTCAACGCAGCCGTCGTGGAAGGGGTCCTGGAGCGGATCACCTACGCCAATGAGGAGAGCGGCTATACGGTCGCGCGGGTTGATACGGGCCGCGGTTCGGGTGATCTGCTGACCGTTGTGGGTGCGTTGCTCGGGGCGCAGCCGGGGGAATCGCTGCGTATGGAGGGGCGCTGGGGCTCCCATCCGCAGTACGGCAAGCAGTTCACGGTCGAGAACTACACCACCCTCCTGCCCGCCACGATCCAGGGCATCCGCCGCTATCTGGGCTCCGGCCTGATCAAGGGCATCGGTCCGCGGATCGCGGACCGCATCGTCGAGCACTTCGGTACGGACACCCTCGACGTCATCGAGAGCGAGCCCGAGCGCCTCGTCGAGGTGCCGGGTCTGGGCCCCAAGCGGACGAAGATGATCGGGGCGGCCTGGGAGGAGCAGAAGGCCATCAAGGAGGTCATGGTCTTCCTCCAGGGCGTCGGTGTGTCCACCTCCATCGCGGTGCGGATCTACAAGAAGTACGGCGATGCCTCGATCTCCGTGGTCCGTAACGAGCCCTATCGGCTGGCCGCGGATGTGTGGGGCATCGGCTTTCTGACCGCCGACCGCATCGCCCAGTCCGTCGGCATCCCGCACGACAGCCCGGACCGGGTCAAGGCGGGCCTGCAGTACGCGCTGTCGCAGTCCACCGACCAGGGCCACTGCTTCCTCCCCGAGGAGCAACTGATCGCGGACGCGGTGAAGTTGCTACAGGTGGACACCGGACTGGTCATCGACTGTCTGGGCGAGCTGGCCGCGGACCCGGAGGGGGTGGTCCGGGAGAAGGTGCCGGGCGGCGCGGACGAGGCGCCGGTCACCGCCGTCTATCTGGTGCCGTTCCATCGCGCCGAGATCTCGCTCGCCGGCCGGCTGACCCGGCTGCTGCGTACGGACGAGGACCGGATGCCGGCGTTCCGGGACGTCGACTGGGACAAGGCGCTGGCGTGGCTGGCGCGGCGTACGGGTGCCGAGCTGGCGCCCGAGCAGCAGGAGGCGGTACGGCTGGCGCTGACGCAGAAGGTCGCGGTGCTCACCGGCGGCCCGGGCTGCGGCAAGTCCTTCACGGTCCGGTCGGTGGTCGAGCTGGCCCGCGCCAAGAAGGCCAAGGTGGTGCTGGCGGCTCCCACGGGCCGGGCGGCCAAGCGGCTCTCGGAGCTGACCGGGGCGGAGGCCTCCACGGTCCACCGCCTCCTGGAGCTGAAGCCGGGCGGGGACGCCGCGTACGACGCCGACCGGCCGCTGGACGCCGATCTGGTGGTGGTCGACGAGGCCTCGATGCTGGATCTGCTGCTGGCCAACAAGCTCGTCAAGGCGGTGCCGCCGGGCGCCCATCTGCTGCTGGTCGGGGATGTGGACCAGCTGCCGTCGGTGGGGGCCGGTGAGGTCCTGCGGGACATGCTCTCCGAGGGAGGGCCCGTTCCCGCCGTCCGGCTGACCCGGATCTTCCGGCAGGCCCAGCAGTCCGGCGTGGTCACCAACGCCCACCGCATCAACTCCGGCGTCCCGCCGCTGACGACCGGGCTGGCGGATTTCTTTCTGTTCGTCGAGGAGGACAACGAGGAGGCCGGGCGGCTGACGGTGGATGTGGCGGCGCGCCGGATCCCGGCGAAGTTCGGCCTCGACCCGCGCCGCGACGTTCAGGTACTGACCCCGATGCACCGCGGTCCGGCCGGTGCGGGCGCCCTGAACGGTCTGCTCCAGCAGGCCGTCACCCCCGCCCGCCCCGATCTGCCCGAGCGCCGCTTCGGCGGCCGGGTCTTCCGGGTCGGCGACAAAGTCACCCAGATCCGGAACAACTACGAAAAGGGCCGCAACGGCGTCTTCAACGGCACGGTCGGTGTCGTCACCGCGCTGGACTCCGACGAGCAGCGGCTGACGGTGCGGACCGACGAGGGCGAGGAGGTTCCGTACGACTTCGACGAACTCGACGAACTCGCGCACGCCTATGCCGTGACGATCCATCGCTCGCAGGGTAGTGAGTATCCAGCGGTGGTGATTCCGGTCACCACCAGTGCCTGGATGATGCTGCAGCGCAATTTGCTGTATACCGCCGTGACCCGGGCAAAGCGCTTGGTGGTGCTGGTCGGCTCCCGGAAGGCCCTGGGGCAGGCCGTCCGCACCGTATCCGCCGGTCGGCGGTGTACGGCGCTCGCTCACCGGCTCGCCGGGGCCATGTGATGTCACTCCTCTTTCCCAATCGGGGCGAAGGGGAGCAGGATGGACACTCACGCGGCACTGAGTGCCGCAATGAGGCCCTATGGCCGACCCCGAGTGCACATCCAAGGTCCAAATGGGGGAAGGTATAGGCAGTCAGGGCACCTCGAAGAAGAGGCACAACGTCGGTGAGGGATGACGTGAGCGACAACTCTGTAGTACTGCGTTACGGGGACGGCGAATACAGCTACCCGGTCGTCGACAGCAGCGTCGGCGACAAGGGCTTCGACATCTCGAAGCTGCGCGCCCAGACCGGTCTGGTGACCCTGGATTCCGGTTACGGCAACACCGCGGCATATAAATCCGCGATCACCTATCTCGATGGTGAACAGGGCATTCTTCGTTACCGCGGGTATCCGATCGAGCAGCTCGCAGAGCGCAGCACGTTCGTCGAGACCGCGTACCTCCTCATCAACGGCGAGCTGCCCACCGTCGATGAGCTGGCGAACTTCAAGCAGGACATCACGTACCACACCCTGCTTCACGAGGACGTCAAGCGCTTCTACGACGGCTTCCCCCGGGACGCTCACCCGATGGCGATGCTGTCGTCGGTCGTCAGCGCGCTGTCGACGTTCTACCAGGACAGCCACAACCCGTTCGACGAGCAGCAGCGCCACATCTCCACGATCCGGCTGCTGGCCAAGCTCCCGACGATCGCGGCCTACGCGTACAAGAAGTCGGTCGGCCACCCGGTCGTCTACCCGAGCAACGACCTCGGGTACGTCGAGAACTTCCTGCGTATGACCTTCTCGGTGCCCGCCGCGGACTACGACCTCGACCCGGTCGTGGTCAGCGCCCTCGACAAGCTGCTGATCCTGCACGCGGACCACGAGCAGAACTGCTCGACCTCCACGGTGCGTCTGGTCGGCTCCTCGCAGGCGAACCTCTTCGCCTCGATCTCGGCCGGCATCAACGCCCTGTGGGGCCCCCTGCACGGCGGTGCCAACCAGTCCGTGCTGGAGATGCTGGAGGGCATCCAGCGCGACGGCGGCGACGTCGACTCCTTCATCCGCAAGGTGAAGAACAAGGAAGACGGCGTGAAGCTCATGGGCTTCGGGCACCGCGTCTACAAGAACTTCGACCCCCGGGCGAAGATCATCAAGGCGGCGGCGCACGATGTCCTCTCCGCGCTCGGCAAGTCCGACGAGCTGCTGGACATCGCCCTCAAGCTGGAGGAGCACGCGCTCTCCGACGACTACTTCGTCTCGCGCAAGCTCTACCCGAACGTCGACTTCTACACCGGCCTGATCTACCGGGCCATGGGCTTCCCGACCGAGATGTTCACCGTGCTCTTCGCGCTCGGCCGGCTGCCCGGCTGGATCGCCCAGTGGCACGAGATGATCAAGGAGCCCGGCTCCCGCATCGGCCGCCCGCGGCAGATCTACACCGGTGTCGTCGAGCGCAACTTCGTGCCGGTCGAGGAGCGCTGACGGCCGCCTTCTGAGGGCAGGCCCTGACGCGCACAAACGAAAAGCGCCCCGCCTCCGGATCCCCCCACGGGTCCAGAGTGCGGGGCGCTTCCCTGTTCCCGGGTCGGATTCCCCCCACGGGATCCGTCCGGGCGCTCCGGGTCGCACCGCGCTCCGCCGGGACGCGCACATTCGGGAGGGCCGCTCAAAGCTCCCCGGGCGCGTCGCCCCGGCCACGCGTAGCCGGACATGATCCCCCAAGATCAGCACGGCTGGTGCAGTGCAAGACCCGCCGGGGTGCCTGCACTGCCCGGTTAGACTCGCGACCCCCCTCAATGGTTACGTTCCGATGAGTGTGATCTGCGTCTCTTGCCATATAGGGGCGAATGCGGTCAAGGGTCACGAGTTGGAGATCGAGGCCCTGAGGTATGGGTGTTGTGTCAGTTGTAAGAGCAATGTGAATTTTCGTTGTCGCAGGCTGTTGCCGGCTGCCTCGGTGGCGGCCGGCGCCTCTCGCGGCTTTGGCTGCCGGTGCCTCCCGCGGCTTCGGCGGCAGCTCGACCCCGGCCTCTTCGGTCGCTCGCGCACGAGGCGCAGGCCTTCCCGCCGATGGCGAGCTCGACCTGCGCCTGCGTGGTGGAGCCGGGCACCGTGATCAGGCAGCCTGCCCCACGAGCTCGTAGCCGGCCTCGTCGATGGCCGCGCGCACGGCCTCCTCGTCCAGCGGGGCCTTGGACGTGACGGTCACCAGGCCGGTGGCTGCGACCGCCTGCACCGAGCTGACCCCGGCGATCTCGCCGATCTCGGACGACACCGCACCCTCGCAGTGGCCGCAGGTCATGCCGGTGACCTTGTACGTGGTGGTCACCTCGCCGACCTGGACGTCGGTGCCGCCGGAGTGGCAGGAGCCTTCCGGGGTGCAGCAGGAGCTGTTCTCAGCCATGGGGGATTCTCCTTGTGGTGCCGATGTGTTCCGTGTGGTGCACGGTGCCAGGGTGTCGGAGCGCGCCGCGAGAGGCCCGGGCGGCTGCCGGTGTCTCCCGACCTTAGTCACTGTATACCCCTAGGGGGTATCAATCCAGGCCGGTGGCACGCCCATCACGTTGCCGTGCGCCCCCTCACGCGTCAGCCTTGGGATACGGACTCGGGGCGATCCGAGGAGGCGGCCGGATGGACGTACTCGCCCTCTACGGCCTGCTGGTGCTCACGACACTGCCGCCGCTGGTCCCCAACTCCGCGCTGCTGGTCTCCGCCGGCGTGCTCGCCTCCCGCGGAGAGGCGTTCCTCCCGCTGATCCTGCTGGTCGTGGCGGCCAGCGCCCTGCTGGGGGACCTGCTCATGTACCTCGTGGCCCGGCGGTTCGGCGAACCCGTACGCCGCTGGATGCGCCGCACCCCGCGCAGCCGGGCGCTGCTGGAGTGGACCTCGCAGCGCATCCAGCGGTACGGCGTGCCGTTCGTGATCGCCGTACGGTTCCTGCCCAGCGGGCGGATCGCCGGCGCACTCGCCTCCGGGGTGCTGCGCTATCCGGTGCGCAAGTACATGCTCGGCGCCGGTATCGCCGAGGTGTCCTGGGCGACGTACTCGGTCGGACTCGGCTACCTCGGCAGCGCCGCCGCCGGCCGCCCGCTCTACGCCGCCGGGATCGGCCTGGGCGTCTCCTGTGCGGTCGCCGCCGTGGGCACCGCGATCCAGTGGGCCGCCCGTCGGCGCGCCCTGCGCGAGGCGCCCAAGGGCAGCGGTGAGGGCGAGAGCGGCGGGACCTGCAAGGGGGACGGTGAGGGGCGTGGCGACCGGGCCTCGTCCGTCGTGGCCATATGACCGGTACGGGGGGGACGGCCCGGGCCTGACCTCGGGCCGTCCCCCCCGTATCAGCGCAGCAGATTCACGCCGGAGAGCGCGGTGAACAGCAGCACCAGCCGCGCGAAGACGGCCTGATCGATGCGGTGCACCACGGCCCGCCCGATCAGCGCGCCGGCCGGCACGGCGAGCGCGAGGACCGCGTCCAGCGCGAGCGCATCGGGCGTGACCAGCCCCAGCGCGATGCTGAACGGCAGCTTGAAGAGGTTGACGATCAGGAAGAACCACGCCCCGGTGCCCAGGAAGCCGAGCATGGTGAAGCCCGAGGCGAGCAGGTAGAGCGACATCGCGGGGCCGCCGGCGTTGGCGACCATGGTGGCGAAACCGGCGAGGAGACCGAAGAGCAGCGTGTGGCCGCGCCGCGGCCCGGCCGCCCGGTCCGTGTCCGCGTCCGTGCCGCCCGACGCCCGGCGCTCGCGGGCCCGCCGCGACAGCCGGTGGCGCCACACGTGGTGCAGCACGATCGTCAGCAGCAGTACGCCGATCGTGCGGCGGACGACGGTGTCATCGGTGACGGCGACAAAGGCGACACCGAGGAGCACACCGACCGCGACCGAGGGCATCAGCCGCAGCAGGGCGGGCCAGTCGGTGTGCTTGCGATAGGCCCGGACCGCCAGGACGTCGCCGACCAGGAGCAGCGGCAACAGGGCGCCGGTGGACTCCTTGGCGGGCAGTACGGCGGCGAAGAGCGCGACGCTCAGCGCGCCGACGCCGCTGATGGCGGTCTTGGAGACCCCCACCAACAGCGCGGCCAGGACCAGGGTGGCGAGCGATATGACCCCGAGGTCGCTCACGCGTCCGGGGTCGCGCCGCCGGCGGTGGCCCGGACGTCGGCGACGGCGACCGGTGCGCCGGTCCGGCGCGAGCGCTCACAGGCCTCGGCGACATAGAGCGCCTCCAACGCCTCCGCGGGCGAGCAGGGGCTCGGCGTCCGGCCCGCGGCGACCTCGGTGAAGACGCCCAGCTCGGTGACGTAGGCGTCGTGGAAGCGCTCCATGAACGTGGCGTACGGGGCGGCCGCCCGCTGCCACGACAGCTTCGGCTCCGCGGTCGGCAGCGGTGCGCGGTCGTCGAGGCCCACGAAACGGGCGCCCTCGGAGCCGCAGACCTCCAGCCGGACGTCGTGGCCGGCGCCGTTGTAGCGGGTCGCGGTGACGGTGGCCAGGGTGTCGTCGTCGAAGCGCAGCAGCGCGGCGCAGGTGTCGACATCGTCGCCGTCGGCGAAGAAGGACGCGCCGCGGTTGGCGCCCTGGGCGTAGACCGAGACCACCTCGCGGCCCGTGAGCCAGCGCAGGATGTCGAAGTCGTGGATGCTGCAGTCCCGGAACAGCCCGCCGGAGGTCGGGATATAGCCGGCCGGCGGCGGTGTCTGATCGCTGGTGCAGGCGCGCAGGGTGTGCAGCCAGCCCAGCTCGCCGGAGCGCAGCGCCTCACGGGCGGCGCGGTAGCCCGCGTCGAAGCGACGCTGGAAGCCGATCTGTACGGGGACGGTGCCGGACTGCGCCCGCTCCACCACCCCGAGGGTGCCCGGCACGTCCAGCGCGACCGGCTTCTCGCAGAACACCGGCACCCCGGCGTCCAGGGCCTGATGGATCAGCGTGGCGTGCGCGCTGGTCGCGGCGGTGATCACCACGCCGTCCAGGCCGTCCGCGTACATCTCCTCGATGCTTGGGGCGGCCCGTACCCCGAGGGTGTCCGCCAGCGACGCGGCGCGCGCGGTGTCCACATCCGCGACCACGATGCCGGTGACACCCGGGACGCTCCGGAGGGTCTTGGCGTGGAACGCGCCGATGCGCCCGGTGCCGATCAGGCCGATCTTCATGCTCGGTCCTTCCCGAGAGGAATGGGACGGTGAATTGGAACGGTCCAACGCTGTCCTCCTCGGCACCCTGCATGTCCTGATGTCGGCATGTCAACCCTTGTGCAGGGGTGCGGCGGTGCCTATTGCGGCCGAGGGGCGGCGATTGACGCCCGACCTGACCCGATGGAAGGATTTCCGTTCATGGAACGGTCCAATGAGCTGGCCGAGGGGCGGGGCGGCGGGCGAGTCGCTGGGCAGGCCGATGGGCGGCGCCCTCCGACGATCCGCGGTGTCGCCGAGCGCGCGGGCGTCTCCAAATCGCTGGTCTCGCTCGTCCTCCAGGGCTCGCCGCGGGTCAGCGACGCCAAGCGGCAGGCCGTGCTGGACGCCATCGAGGAGCTGGGCTACCGGCCGAACGCCGCCGCCCGCAGCCTTGTCGCACGCCGTACGCACACCGTCGGCGTGCTGCTGAACGATATGCGCAACCCCTGGTTCGTCGAGGTCCTCGACGGTCTGAACTCGCTGCTGGAGGCGCACGGTCTGCGGATGCTGATGGCCGACGGGCGGCTCGACCGGCGGGCCGGCCAGGACTTCGCCCGCACCTTCCAGGAACTGCGGGTCGACGGCCTCGTCGTCGTCGGCACACTCCCGGACACCGATGGGCTCGCCGAGGTCGCCGAGCGGCTGCCGACGGTCATCGCGGGCAACCACGAACCCCGGCTGCCGCACGTCGACATCGTCGCCAACGACGACGAGCGCGGCGCCCGGCTCGCCACCGAGCACCTGATCGCCCTCGGCCACCGGCGGATCGCCCATATCGCCGGGCAGGGGCTGGTCGGCGAGCTGCGCCGACGCGGCTTCGAGGCCGCCGTACGCGCCCACGGCCTGGCGGCGAGCGCCGTCGTGGAGAGCGGTGACGGGACCGAGGAGGGCGGCTACCGCGCCGCCGTCCGGCTGCTCAACCCGTCGCGCGGCACCGAACGCCCCACCGGCGTCTTCGCGTTCAATGACATCTCCTGCGTCGGCGCGCTGTCCGCCGCCCAGGAACTGGGCCTGGACGTACCCGCCGACCTCTCTCTCGTCGGCTACGACAACACCTACCTCGCCCGCATCCGCCACCTCTGGCTGAACTCGGTGAACAACGCCAGCCACGAGATCGGCCGCCGGGCGGCGCGCTGCCTCTTGGACCGTATGGACTGCCCCGACACCCCGGCCGGTCATCAACTCGTCGCCCCGGAGCTGGAGATCAGGGGATCGACGGCGCCGCCCAAGCCCTGACCTCCGGGCCCGGCTCCGGCTCCCTGGCCCCAGGAGTTGTCGTCAAAGTGTCACGCCCACATCAGGAGCGACTCAGGCAGGCCCTAAGGGATATCCGACTGACAGCGGCGACGGTAGTAGGCGTAGGTCAGGACCAGCAGCAAAGGGCCCCACAAGGTGAACAAGCCGCTGACCGTGATCGCCAGCGTGTCCCACCCATCGGCGTACGGGAAGCCGCTCGCGCCGCCGATGCGGAAAGCGCCGAACGCCCAGTGCACCATCAGCGCGAGGAAGGCGAGCCCGGCGAGGGCCCCGGGGGCGATCACCGCGAAGGGCGGGATGCGCTTGCCGCCCACCTTGGGGATCCAGTCGGGCACGACCTCTCCCCAACGGCGCACCAGACCGAAGGTGAGCAGGGCGAACGACTCGGAGAGGACGCTGAGTCCGACGACGTAAGGGGCGTTGAACCACGCCGGGGGCAGGACCGCCCCACCCATGCCGTAGCCGAAACCGATCGGCAGCCGCCACAGGCACACCGGCAGCGCCACCAGCGGGATGAGGTGGGCGACGATCTCCGCCCAGCGTGGGACAGGTCGCTCGGTGTCGTGTGTGGTCGAGGCCGGGGTGGATCCGTCGATCGCTGTCATGATCCTCAGCATCTTCGATCGCCGGTGACCGGTCCTCACGCCTACGGCGGATCGCCCCTCACCGCATGGGTGAGCCCCTGTCAGCCTTCGGGAGGAGCAGTCCGAGAGAAGTCCCGCCCGACCGGCCCGGACCCTGAGGGTGTGTCAGGGTCGGTCGCTCCGAAGGATTACGACTGACGCGACTTGGGGGTGATTACTCCCCCGCTCCACGCCACTAGCTTTTGTTGCTGTCACAAGATCGCAGGGGCGGACCGCAGGGCCCACGGGACCGCCGCACAGCGGGGACAGCGGGAGTGGAGAGATGGAATCGGAAACGAAGCGGCGCAGGGTGTCGCGTGCTCGTCGGATGCGGGCCGGTGCGTTCCTCGGCGCGGCCGTGGTCGGTGTGAGCGCGGCCCTGGGCGCGGCGGGGACGGCCCAGGCCATGTCCGGCGGTACGCAGTTGCCGCGGCCGGGGGCGGCTCCGTGGCTTGCGACGCTGGCCGTGAAGGGCGACGCCCCACTGCTGGCACGGGCCTCGTGCGGGGGCGCGCTGATCGCACCCGACCGCGTGCTCACCGCGGCCCACTGTCTCGACGGCGTGGACGTCAAGAAGATCGAGGTGCACATCGGGTCCTCGGTGCTGTCGCAGGATCCGGGCACCGTACGCGACATCCGCAGCGCCGAACCGCACCCGGGCTACAAGCTGTTGCCCTCCCCGGTGGACCCCGATCGCCCCGAACTGTCCTCGGCGGCCTACGACATGGCGGAGATCCGCCTCACCGCCCCGGTTCGCGGCGTCAAGCCGCTCCCGATCGCGAAGCAGCGGCCGCGCCCCGGAACGAAGGCTTCGATCTTCGCCCATGGCATCACGGCCGCGCCGGATCCGAGCCAGCCGGACAAGGAGATCCGCGGCGATGTGCTGCGTCGAGGGGACCTGACCGTACGGAGTCATGCGCAGTGCGCCGCCCAGACTCCGGCGGTGGTGGACGACGCGTCGATGTTCTGCGCCCGCGACCTGGACGGCGGCGGCGCGACGATGTGCTTCGGCGACAGTGGGAGTCCGCTGGTCGTGCGGGGGCAGCGAGGGCCGGAGCTGGTCGGCGTCTTCAGCTTTGCCGGCGAGACGGCCGGCAAGGTGTGCGGACAGGCCGCCGATGCCGCGTTCGCCGATGTGCCGGGATTGCGGGGACCGAGGGCGTCGGAGTCGATAGCGGGTTCCTAGAACGACAGGGCCTGGCCCTGCTCGCCCCGCAGTTCGCGGTCGAGTGCGCGCAGCAGGGTCAGCAGCATCCGGTTCAACGGGGTCGCGATGCCGTGCCGTTCGCCGGCCCTGACCACCGCGCCGGTGAGGAACTCGTGCTCCAGCGGGCGGCCCGCGAGGCGGTCGTAGAGCATCGAGGAGCCGCCGTCCGGCGGTGCGGTGGCGTACAGCTCCAGCGTCCTGGTGACGTCCGCTTCGCCGATGTCCGCGCCCTCGGCGCGCGCGACGGCGGCCGCCTCGCGCAGCAGATCGCGGGTGAGCGCGGCCATCTCGGGGTCGGCGAAGATCCCTATCCGCTGCTGGAGCAGGGCGGTGATCGGGTTGGCCGCGAGGTTGGTGAACAGCTTGCGCCAGGCGGCCGTGGTGAAGTCCCGGACGGGATGCACCCGTAGCTCGCTGCCGGCCAGCAGGGCGGCGAACCGGTCGGCCAACGGGCCCTCGGGTACATGCAGTTCGCTGGCGACATGGTGCCGGATCCGGCCGGGGGCGATGCGCTCCGCCGAGATGTAGACCACGGTCGGCAGGATGTCGGTGCCCTCGGGGACGATCGGGGCGACCCGCTCCTCCTGGCCGATACCGTTCTGCAGCACCGCGACGGCGGTGTCCGGGCCGCACAGCCTCCGCAGCCAGCCCTCGGCGCTCACGGTGTCCTGTGCCTTGGTGGTCAGCAGTACCCAGTCGACCGGCGTCACCTGCGCGGGGTCGGTGGCGATGCGTACCGCCGCGGGCCGGGTCCCGCCCTCGCTCTCGATGGTCAGTCCGGGCAGCGGGCTGCGGACGCACAGTGTGACGTCGAGGCCGGCCCACTGGGCCTGGGCGGCGGTGTAGCCGCCGATCGCGCCGGCGCCGATCACCGCGATCCGGGTGGGCGCCGCGGCCTGGGAGGTGCGGGGCATACCACGATCGTAGAGGCCCCGGAGGCTTCCCGGGCGCCTGCCGCGCTTGGCCCCCGGCGCCGGGCCGGGCGCCGGGGACAGGGTCTGTTCGGTGGATCTCAGCGTCGGCCGCGCTGGCCGGGACGCTGGGCCACCCATGCTCTGACCGTGTCGGCGAACCAGTACGGTTTTCCGCCCTCCACCAGATCCGGTTCGGGCAACAGTCCGTGCTTGCGGTACGAGCGCACGGTGTCCGGCTGCACCTGGATGTGTGCGGCGATCTCCTTGTAGGACCAGAGCCTGCGGTCGGTCATCTCTGCCACCTCCTGAGGGCCGTACGCAGGGTCGGCCCGGGGGAGCCGGCGCGGGGGCCGCGTACGGCCTGGTGATCACTCACCCTGTGCCTGGACAACGACACCGAGTGACCGCCGGGGAGGGGCTGTTGAACGGCTGTGACGGAAGGACCGCTCAACGGTGACAGTCGTGACGCGGGGCGGATGGCTGTGACGGAGGCGGGACGGGACAGGCCGGGGCGGGTGGGGCGGATGGGGCAATCCCAGGGGCAGCCCCTGCGCGCGCCCCGTCCGGAGCCCGGCCGTCGCCCCGGCCGGAGCCCGGCCGTCGCCCCGCCCGGCGTCCGGCCGTCGCCCCGCCCGGCGCCCGGCCGGCACCGCGGCCGACGCCCCGTCAGCCCGCCTTCGCCTCCGCCGTCTTCCGCAGCTCGTGCTCCAGGTCCTCCAGCGCCAGCCCCTTCGTCTCCGGTGCGTACCGCTTGCAGAAGAGCAGGGACAGTACGCACATCACGCCGAAGAACCAGAAGGTGGTGCTCGCGCCGACCGCGTCCAGCAGTACCGGGAAGACCAGCGCGACCGCGAAGTTGACCACCCACATCACGAACACCGCGGCGCCCATGGCCAGTCCGCGGACCTTGAGCGGGAACATCTCGGCGAGCAGCAGCCAGACGCCGGTGTTGAGGGTGGCCTGCATGAAGGCCATGTAGAGGACCATCAGGCAGAGCACCAGCACGCTGACGGCACCGGAGTGCGGGAGGTGGAAGGCCGCGCCCAGCAGGGCGAGCGAGACGGTCATCCCGGCCAGGCCGTTGATCAGCAGGGGCCGCCGGCCGACCCGGTCGATCAGCGACATCCCGATCGTGGTGGCGAGGACGGAGATGGCGCCGATCGCGATGGTGGCGGTGATCGCCGCGCCGGTTCCCAGGCCGGTGGACGCCAGGATCTTGGGCGCGAAGTAGACGACGGCATTGACGCCGGTGATCTGCTGGACCGCCGCCAGACCGATGCCGACCAGCAGCAGCCGCCGCACCCAGGGCGTGCGCAGCTGCTCCCAGGCGCCGCGCCGGGCATCGGCCTCCAGGTTGCGGGCCTGGTCGATACGGGCCAGCTCGGCGGGCACGTCCTCGACGGGCAGCGTACGGCGCAGCACCCCGGCCGCGTCGTCCTGCCGGCCCTTGCTGATGTACCAGCGGGGTGTGTCGGGCAGGAAGAAGAGCCCGACGAACAGAGCCACGGCGGGCAGTGCGGCCAGGCCCAGCATCCAGCGCCAGGCCGCCCAGTGCGCCAGGACGGCGTTGACGAGGTAGGCGAGCAGCTGGCCGCTGACGATCATCAGGGAGTTGAAGGAGACCAGCCGGCCGCGGATGTGCGGGGGTGCGATCTCGGAGAGGTAGAGCGGGGTGATCACCGAGGCGCTGCCCACGGCGAGGCCGAGGACGAAGCGCGCCACGGTCATGAAGGGGAGGGTGGGGGAGAGCGCTACGGCCAGCGCGCCGCCGATGAACACGGCGCCCGCCCACAGCAGGGAGTTGCGCCGGCCCAGCGCATCGGACATCCGGCCGCCGATCAGCGAGCCGAAGGCCGCGCCGATCAGCAGCGCGCTGGTGATGATGCCCTCGCCCAGGGAGGTGAGACCGAAGTGGTCCTCCATGAAGGGAAGGGCGCCGGAGATCACTCCGGTGTCGTAGCCGAAGAGGGCGCCGCCGAGGGCGGCGATGGCAGCGATGCCGACGATGAAGCGCTTGGCGTTGCGGGCCTGTGCGCTGACGCGCGGGCCGGCGGACGCCGCCTGGCTGGTCGCAGCGGCCATCGTCAGCTCCGGTCCGCCCCGCCGGTCAACGTGCCGACCGGGGCGGGGGGTTGGCACAGGGGTATGAGGTGGAGCGGAGCGGCATGGCGGGCGTGGGGCACGGTGCGGGGCCTTTCGGTGGATCGTGGGGCGGGCGCGGCCGGCCCGGCCGGGCGCGCCCGCCCCGGCGGTACGGCGTGGCGCGGTGGCGGGCGGGCCTCAGCGGTAGAGCGCGGGCCGCTCGATCATGTCGACCACCACCCGCTCGCCGGTGGCCTGGGCGAGCACGCCCGCCTCGCACACCGCGGCCGCCGCATAGCCGTCCCAGCAGCTGGGGCCCTCGACCTCGCCGCGCAGGGTGGCGTTCACCCAGCGCTGCACCTGCCGGTCGTAGGCCTCCTCGAAGCGCTCCACGAAGCCGGGGGTGATGGCGCCGCCCCAGTGGCCCGCGGTGTTGGTGAACACCCCGTGGTCGTCGCCGATCCTGGCGGTGCCGCCCTCGCAGACCGCCTCGCAGCTGACCTGGTAGCCGAAGCGGCAGTTGACGAAGAGTTCGGTGTCCACGACCTTTCCGCCCGCGGTCTCGAAGAGGATCAGCTGCGGGTCGCTGAGGCCCTCGGGCGCGTTGCCGGTGGGGGCCGGGCGCAGCACGCGGACCGCGGCGATCTCCTCCTCCAGCAGCCAGCGGGTCACATCGATCTCGTGCACCACCGAGTCGTTGATCATCATCGCGTTGGTGAAGCCGGGCGGGGTGTCGGCGTTGCGGTGCTTGTTGTGCAGCATCAGCGGACGACCGTAAGTGCCCTGGTCCAGAAGGGACTTGAGGGTGCGGTAGTCGGCGTCGTAGCGGCGCATGAAGCCCACCTGGACGCGGCGGTGGCCGAGCGCCTGCTCGGCCTCCAGGACGCGCAGTGCGGAGGCGGCGTCCGGCGTCAGCGGCTTCTCGCACAGCACGGGCAGATCGCGCGCGAAGGCGTCCAGCAGCGCCGCCTCGTGGGCGGGGCCCGGTGAGGCGATCAGTACGGCGTCCACCGCGGGGTCGTCCATGGCGGCGGCCGGGTCGGTGTACGGGGTACACCCCTCGATGCCGCCGGCGAGGTGCTTGACCCGGTCGGCGTCGATGTCGACCACTGCCGCCACCCGGGCGCCGCTGATCACCTCGTTGATCCGGCGTACGTGGTCGGCACCCATCCGGCCGGTGCCGATGACCGCCACGCCGAGGGTCTGCTGCGGGCTCATCAGTTGTCTCTCCTTGGCTCGGTGGAGGTGTCAGGCGCCGCAGGAGCGCAGGAACCGGCGGGTGCGCTCGGCGATCGGGAACGGCTGGTCGGGCGGGCAGGGGTACATGTCCTGCTCGACGATGGCGAAGAGGTCGACATTCAGTTCCTGGGCGGCCTCCAGGACGGGCGGCAGCGCGGGCACACCGAGCGGCGGTTCGCACATCACGCCCTGCTGGACGGCGGGCCCGAAGGGCGTGCCCTTGGCGACGACCTCGCTGAGGATGTCCGGGTCGACCTGCTTGAGGTGGAGGTAGCCGATCCGCTCGCCGTAGGTGCGGATCAGCTTGACGCTGTCGCCGCCGCAGTAGGCGTAGTGGCCGGTGTCCAGGCAGAGGTTGACCAGATCGGAGTCGGTGACGTCCAGGAACCGCTCGACATGTTCCTCTGTGTCGATATGGGTGTCGGCGTGCGGGTGTACGACGATGTCCAGGCCGAATTCGTCCCGTACCCGCTTGCCCAGCCGCTCCATACCGGTGGTCAGATGCTTCCACTGCTCGACGGTCAGCTCGCGCGGCTCGATCTCCTCGGCGGTCTTGTCGTCCCGCCAGAAGGACGGGATGACGACAAGGTGCCCCGCGCCCATCGCCTGGGTGAGCGTGGCGACCTCGGAGACATGCGCCCAGGTCTTGTCCCATACGGACGGGCCGTGGTGCATCGAGGTGAAGATCGTGCCGGCCGAGACCTTGAGGCTGCGGCGGGCGATCTCGTCGTGCAGGACGGCCGGGTCGGTGGGCAGATAGCCGTACGGACCGAGCTCGATCCACTCATAGCCGGCCGTGGCGACCTCGTCCAGGAAGCGCTGCCAGGGGACCTGCTGGTCGTCGTCGGGGAACCACACTCCCCATGAGTCGGGGGCGGAACCGACGCGAATACGGTCCAGAACGGGCGGGGCGGCATGGGGATGGGACATGCTGCGGCTCTCCTCTCACCGGTCGGCGGTGACCGGGAAGGCGCTGGGGTGGGGTTGTGGGGCACAGCCTCTCTGCCGCCCCGGGGAGTGTCAAGACTTCGTCCTGACATAAGGACTTAAGGACTTTGTAACTCAGCGCGTGTGCCGGGGGTGCGCGCCAGGCGGGTCAACTCCCCCGGCCGGACGGGCCCGCCCCTTGTCGCCGTCTTGCCGTCGTCCGAATTCCGACCACCTTCCTCCTTGACGTCAGAATGTAAGGACAAACTATTGACAGGGTCTGACCCGCACCGTTAGACCTTTCCTCAGAGCCGAACCCGCCGAACCCGCCGCGCCGGCCGACCCGAAGGGGCGCACATGACCGAGCCGTACGACCTGATCACCATGGGCCGCATCGGAGTCGACATCTATCCGCTCCAGACCGGCGTGTCGCTGGCCCAGGTGGAGACCTTCGGAAAGTTCCTCGGCGGCTCCGCCACCAATGTCGCGGTCGCCGCCGCCCGGCTCGGCCGCCGTAGCGCCGTGATCAGCCGCACCGGCCGCGACCCCTTCGGCGACTACATTCATCAGGCGCTGCGCGACTTCGGCGTGGACGACCGCTGGGTGACCCCCGTCGACGCCTACCCGACACCGGTCACCTTCTGCGAGATCTTCCCGCCGGACGACTTCCCGCTCTACTTCTACCGCCGCCCCAAGGCCCCCGACCTTGTCATCCGCCCCGAAGAACTCGACCAGGATGCCATCGCGGCCGCCCGAATCTTCTGGATCACCGGTACCGGACTGTGCGAGGAGCCCAGCCGCAGCGCCACCCTTGCCGCGCTGGAGGCCCGCGCCGGAGCCTCGCCGGGCGCCACCACCGTCTTCGACCTCGACTGGCGGCCGATGTTCTGGGGCGGCGAGGGCGGCGCCTCCGGGGACGGCGGTGCGACCGGCGCCACGGCGATGGCCACCGCCCGTCCGTACTACGAAGCCGCCCTGAAGCACGCCACCGTCGCGGTCGGCAACCTCGACGAGGCCGAGGTCGCCACCGGACTGCGCGATCCCAAGGCCTGTGCCCAGGCCCTGCTGGACATGGGCGTCGAACTCGCCGTCATCAAACAGGGCCCCAAGGGTGTGCTCGCCGTCCACCGTGACGGCCGCACCGCCGAGGTCCCGCCCACCCCCGTCGAGGTCGTCAACGGCCTGGGCGCCGGCGACTCGTTCGGCGGCTCGCTCTGCCACGGGCTGCTGGCCGGCTGGGAGCTGGAGCCGATGATGCGCTACGCCAACGCCGCCGGCGCCATCGTCGCCTCCCGCCTCGCCTGCTCCTCCGCGATGCCCACGGCCGACGAGGTCGAGGCGTTCCTCGCAGGCCGGTGACGCCCCCAGCCGTGCCCCCGCGGCCACCCCGCCCCACCTGTGCACTCAAGAAGGTGAGTTGAGCCTTGACCCCTCGGATCAGTGACCTCGCGACGCTGCGGGCCCGGCACCCCGAAGCCGTCGCGGAGGCCGCCGCCCGCCGCACCCGTCGCCCGCTCCTCGGCGACAGCGGCCGGCTGATGATCGTCGCCGCCGACCACCCGGCCCGCGGCGCGCTCGCCGTCGGCGACCGGCGGCTCGCCATGGCCAACCGCCTCGACCTGCTCGAACGCCTGGTCCTCGCGCTGTCCCGGCCCGGCGTGGACGGTGTGCTCGCCACCGCCGACATTCTTGAGGACCTGCTGCTGCTCGGCGCCCTCGAAGGCAAGGTCGTGATGGGCTCCATGAACCGCGGCGGGATCGCCGGCGCCGCCTTCGAGATGGACGACCGGTTCACCGGCCACCGCCCCCAGGACATCGCCCGGCTCCGCTTCGACGCCGGCAAACTGCTGCTGCGCATCGACTACGACGACCCCGGCTCGCTGACCACGATGGAGACCACCGCCCGCGCCATCGACGCGATGGCCGAATTGGAACTGCCCACCTTCGTCGAGCCGTTCCTCTCCTCCCGGATAGAGGGCAAGGTCCGCAACGACCTCAGTCCCGAGGCCGTCACCCGCTCCGTGGCCATCGCCTCCGGCCTCGGCGGCACCTCCGCGTACACCTGGCTCAAGCTGCCGGTCACCGACGACCCCGACGCGATGGCCCGGGTCTGCGAGACCTCGACCCTGCCGACCGTGCTGCTCGGCGGCGACATCGGCACCACCGTCCAGCACCAGGAAGCCGCCTACGAGAAATGGCGCAAGGCGCTGCGGCTGCCCACCGTGCACGGCCTGGTCGTCGGCCGCTCCCTGCTCTACCCGGCCGACGGCGATGTCGCGGCCGCCGTGGACACCGCCGTAGGCCTGCTGTGAACGCCGCGATTTCCGCAGGAGACTCAAGACATGAGCACTGAATTCCACCTGAAGGCCGGAGCTGCGGCACAGGGCCCCTACGCCCTGGACATCGATCCGAAGCGGGCCGGCTGGGGCCACTCCTCACTGCGCGTCCTCGACCTGCCGCCCGGTGGCCACCACTCCTTCGCCACCGGCGACAGCGAATGGATCGTGCTGCCGCTCTCCGGCGGCTGCACGGTGCTGACCGACAGCGGCGAGACCCTCGAACTGGCCGGACGCGAGAGCGTGTTCAGCGGCGTCACGGACTTCGCGTACGTACCGCGCGACGCCCATGTACAGATCGCCAGCGGCGCCGGCGGCCGCTTCGCGCTCACCGGCGCCCGCTGCGAGCGCCGCCTCCCCGCCCGCTACGGCGCCGCCTGTGACGTCCCCGTGGAACTGCGCGGCACCGGCAACTGCTCCCGCCAGGTCAACAACTTCGGCGCGGCCGGCACGTTCGAGTGCGACAAACTCATCGCGGTGGAAGTGCTCACCCCCGGCGGCAACTGGTCCTCCTATCCGCCGCACAAGCACGACACCTGCCGCCCCGGCGAGGAGTCCGAACTCGAAGAGATCTACTACTTCGAGATCGCGCCCGCACACGGCAAGGAAGGCGTCGGCTACCAGCGTGTCACCCCCTCCGGACACGGCCGCGGCACCGACGTGCTGGCCGAGGTCCGCAGCGGCGACGCCGTCCTCATCCCCGACGGCTGGCACGGCCCGTCCATCGCCGCCCCCGGCCACGCCATGTACTACCTCAACGTCATGGCAGGACCCGGCGAAGAGCGCGAGTGGCTGATCTGCGACCACCCCGACCACGGCTGGATCCGCGCCACCTGGCCCGACCAGCCCGTCGACCCCCGCCTCCCCCTCTACCAAGCGCCCGCAGGAGACGCCCGATGAACGCCCCGACGACGCGCCGTCTTACGGTCGCGCAGGCCCTGGTCGAGTTCCTCGCCCACCAGTACACCGAGCGGGACGGCCGGCGGCACCGCCTGATCAACGCCTGCTGGGGCATCTTCGGCCACGGCAATGTCGCCGGCATCGGCCAGGCCCTGCTGGAATCCCAGGAGGCGCTGCCCTACCTCCAGGGCCGCAACGAACAGGCCATGGTGCACGCCGCCGTCGGCTACGCCCGGCAGTGCGACCGGCTCTCCGCACAGGCCGTCACCACCTCCATCGGCCCCGGCGCCACCAACCTCGTCACCGGCGCCGCGCTCGCCACCGTCAACCGCCTCCCGGTCCTGCTGCTGCCCGGCGACACCTTCGCCACCCGGCCCGCCGACCCCGTCCTCCAGCAGCTCGAAGTGCCCTACGCCGGCGATGTCACCGTCAATGACGCGCTGCGCCCGGTCTCCCGCTACTTCGACCGGGTCACCCGCCCCGAAGCGCTGATCCCCGCCGCCCTCCAGGCCATGCGGGTGCTCGCCGACCCCGTCGACACCGGCGCCGTCACCCTCGCGCTGCCCCAGGACGTCCAGGCCGAGGCGTACGACTGGCCGGAGGAGTTCTTCGCCGACCGCGTCTGGCGGGTCACCCGGCCGGCCCCCGACCCGCACTCCCTCGCCGACGCCGTACACGCCATCCGCGGCGCCCGCCGGCCGCTGCTCATCGCCGGCGGCGGCGTCCACCACAGCGAGGCCGAGGACGCGCTGCGCGCCTTCGCCGACACCACCGGCATCCCCGTGGCCTCCACCCAGGCCGGCAAGGGCTCCCTCCGCCACGACCACCCCGCCGACATCGGCGGCATCGGCCACACCGGCACCGCCACCGCCGACGCGCTGGCCCGCGAGGCCGACCTGATCATTGGCGTCGGCACCCGCTACACCGACTTCACCACCGCCTCCGCGACCCTCTTCGCGGCGCCCGGCGTCCGCTTCCTCAACCTCAACATCGCCTCCTTCGACTCCCACAAGCTCGGTGCCACCTCCTTCGTCGCCGACGCCCGCGCCGGACTCGAAGCGCTCACCATGGCGCTGTCCGAACACCGCGTCGACGCGGAGTACGAGGCCGCCTACGGAGCGGCGAAGGCGGACTGGGAGCGCCGGGTGGATGCCGCGTACGGCGCGGACGACGAGTCCGTGCGCCCCTCCCAGACCCAGGTCCTCGGCGCCCTGGACGCCCTCGTCGACGACACCGACGTGATCATCAACGCCGCCGGATCCCTCCCCGGTGACCTGCACAAACTCTGGCGCGCCCGGTCCCGCAGGCAGTACCACCTGGAATACGGCTACTCCTGCATGGGCTACGAGATCCCCGCCGCGATCGGCGTCCGGCTCGCCGCCCCCGACCGGCCGGTGTGGGCGCTGGTCGGCGACGGTACATATCTGATGAACCCCACCGAGATCGTCACCGCGGTCCAGGAGGGCATCCACATCAATGTCGTCCTCATCCAGAACCATGGCTATGCCTCGATCGGCGGGCTCTCCGAGCAGACCGGCGCCGAACGCTTCGGGACGGCGTACCGCTTCCGGGCCAAGGACGGCACGTATACGGGCGCGCCGCTGCCCGTCGATCTCGCCGCCAACGCCGCCTCGCTCGGCATGCATGTCATCCGGGCCGCCACGGTCGCCGAGCTGCGCGCCGCGCTCGCCGAGGCGCGGGGCGCGAACCGGCCCACATGTGTCTATGTCGAGACCGAAACGGCCGACACTGTGCCGGGCGCGCCGGCCGCTCAGGCCTGGTGGGATGTTCCTGTTGCCGAGACCGCGACGCGTCCGGCGGCGGTCGCCGCCCGTGAGGCGTACGACCGGCACGCCGCCGAACGCCGCCGCCACCTCTGACCCCTGATCGAAGTCGTCACCCCAGAAAGGCCCTCGCATGAAGACCATCAGCCACTGGATCGGCGGCAAGCCCGTCGAGGGCGTCTCCGGCAACTTCGGCCCGGTCTACAACCCGGCCACCGGCGCCCAGGAGAAGCAGGTCGCCTTCGCCTCCGTGGACGAGGTCGACGCCGCCGTCACCGCCGCCAAGGAAGCCTTCAAGACCTGGGGCACCAGCTCCCTGGCCAAGCGCACCTCGGTGCTGTTCAAGTACCGCGAGCTGGTCGACGCGCACCGCGACGAGATCGCCGCTCTGATCACCGCCGAGCACGGCAAGGTGCACTCCGACGCGCTCGGCGAGGTCGCCCGCGGTCTGGAGATCATCGAGCTGGCCTGCGGTATCCCCGAGAAGCTCAAGGGCGAGCTGTCCACCCAGGTCTCCACCCGCGTCGACGTCTCCTCGATCCGCCAGTCGCTCGGCGTGGTCGCCGGCATCACGCCGTTCAACTTCCCCGCGATGGTGCCGCTGTGGATGTTCCCGCTCGCCATCGCCTGCGGCAACACCTTCGTCCTCAAGCCGAGTGAGAAGGTACCCAGCGCCGCCTTCAAGCTCGCCGAGCTGGCCGCCGAGGCGGGCCTGCCCGACGGCGTACTGAACATCGTCAACGGCGACAAGGTGGCCGTCGACGCCATCCTGGAGCACCCCGGCATCGCCGCGGTCTCCTTCGTCGGCTCCACCCCCATCGCCCGCTACATCCACACCACCGGCACCGCCAACGGCAAGCGTGTCCAGGCGCTGGGCGGCGCCAAGAACCACATGCTGGTCCTCCCGGACGCCGACCTCGACCTGGCCGCGGACTCCGCGATCAACGCCGCCTACGGCTCGGCCGGCGAGCGCTGCATGGCCATCTCCGTCGTCGTGGCCGTCGGTGAGACCGCCGACCCGCTGATCGGCAAGATCAAGGAGCGCGCCGACAAGCTGCGGATCGGCCCCGGCGACGACCCGGCCTCCGAGATGGGCCCGCTGATCACCAAGGTCCACCGCGACAAGGTCGCCTCGTACGTCACCGGCGCCGCGGCCCAGGGCGCCGATGTCGTCATCGACGGCACCGGCTACACCGTCGAGGGCTACGAGGACGGCCACTGGCTCGGTGTCTCCCTCCTCGACAACGTCACGCCCGAGATGGACGCCTACCGCGACGAGATCTTCGGCCCGGTGCTGTCCGTGGTCCGCGTCGAGACCTACGACGAGGCCATCGCGCTGATGAACAACTCGCCGTGGGGCAACGGCACCGCGATCTTCACCCGGGACGGCGGCGCGGCCCGCCGCTTCCAGCTGGAGGTCGAGGCCGGCATGGTCGGCGTGAACGTGCCGATCCCGGTGCCGGTGGGCTACCACTCCTTCGGCGGCTGGAAGGACTCGCTCTTCGGTGACCACCACATCTACGGCAACGACGGCGTGCACTTCTACACCCGCGGCAAGGTCGTCACCACCCGCTGGCCCGACCCGTCCGACGGCGGCATCAACCTGGGCTTCCCCAGCAACCACTGACGGACGTCCCTGACCGGACCGCCGGACCCCCTGCCGGACCCCCGCCGGCAGGGGGTCCGGCATGTCCGGGCCGCCGACCGGTACATGTCGGACCGGTACGACAAACCCCAGGTCCGGGGTGAGACCACGGCCCTGCTCGTTGCTACCGTGCTCCCTCGCAGAGCACCGACATCACCGGGGGACGTAATGCCGCAATCCATGGCGCTCGCCAAGGGCGCCCGCATCACCGGCGGGGCATTCTGCCTGCTGTTCTTTCTCTTCACGGCCTACTGGCTGGCCGTCGACCTCGGTGAGTTCGGCGCCGACGGCCTGTGGGCCTCCTGGACCGGCGACCGCGTCCCCGGCACCAACCAGGTCACCGACCCCCTCCAACTCGGCCTCGCCTTCCTGCAGTTGGCCGCGGTGATCGCCGCCTTCGCCGGGCGGCGGGTGGCCGGCGGCCTGCTGGCCGTAGCCACCACCGTCACCTTCGCCACCGCCCTCCAGGCCCTGGTGAGCGTCGGCAACCACACCAGCGACGACCGCTGGTTCCGGAACGCCGAGAGCGCGACCTCGACCTTCGACGGTGTCTTCCTCAGCAGCCTGGCGCTGTTCCCGCTCACCCTCGTCGCCGGCATCGTGCTGCTCGCCGGAATGCGCTCCTGGCCGCGCCCGGCCCCCAGCGACCCGCCGAAGCGGCCCGGCAAGGCGCCCGGTGTGATCGGCGGCCTGGTGCTCGCCGCGATGGCGCTGTGCTACCTGGCCTATCACGGCTACATCCTGGTGCAGGCCGGCACCGGCTCCCTCGACATCTACTACCTCGGCCACGGCGCCCTGCTGTCCCTGCTGGGCCTGGCCCCCGGCTGGTACGCGCTGGTCTTCCTCCTGCTCACCGCGCCGGCCGCACTCAACAGCCTGATCCGCGGCGCCGCGGCCCGCGGTCTGGCCATCGGCCTGGCGATCGTCCTGCTGCCCGGCGCCCTGCTGACGTTCATCGCGATGGCCGGCCACGGGACGCTCTTCAAGCTCAACGACGCCATGCCGGGCCTGAGCCTGCTCAGCAACATCCAGCTCCTGGTCGACCTGCTCGGCTCGCTGGCCCTGCTCGCCCTGATGGCCCGCGGCGAACCGGTCGCCCCCGCCTGGTATCCGCCGGCCCAGGCCCCGCAGTTCGCCGCCCCCGGCTTCGTCCCGCCGCCCGGCCCCCAGGCCCCGCAGTTCGCCACCCCTGGCTTCGTCCCGCCGCCCGGCCCCCAGGCCCCGCCCGCCTGGCAGCCGCCGGTCGGCCCGGTGCCCCCGGTCAGCGGCCCGCCGATGCCGCCGGCCGGTGCCCCGCCGATGCCGCCCGGCACCCCGCCGCCCCCGCAGGGCGGATTCGGGCCGCCGCAGTACTGACGGCCCATATGCCTCACACGTGGCCCGCTCATGAGGGCCGCCCGCGTGGGGCGGCCCTCGTGTGGGGCTTATTGACCCTTGATCTTGTCCTTCATCTTCTGCACAAGGTCCGCTTTGTTCGCCTGCTTCTTGGCGGTGTTCGCGTTGTCCTTGCGGTCAGCCTCGATTTCGTGCCGAACGTTCTTGGGTCGGCCCTTGGACATGCTTTCTCTCTTTCGATCTGTTGGTACTCCCCGTTCCGGCAGCTGGCTGTCCGCTTGTGGTGCCGGGCGGGGCTGGCCCGTCCCCTTGCCGGGCCCTGCATGGGCCTCCGGGACGGGGACGGAATCTGTGGGTCAGCCGGTCGTCGGCTTTCCGTCGAGGCGGTCGCGCATCATTCGGGCGGGGCGACCGGAGACAGGCCACGGCGGCCCCGCCCTGGTCTATGTCACGGGCGGCGCACCGCCCGCCGTCGGGTCGGTCATGGACGTGCCCTCCGACCGGTCCGGAACGTCGCTGACCGCCGCCTGCACTGCGTCGATGCACGCGGTGAGACCGCGCAGCATCTCCGCGAGGTCCTCCTCGGTCAGCTCATCCATCCACGCGGTACGGGCCTTGAGGTCCGCACGCATGTGGTCAAGCTGCCGGTACAGCTCCCGGTACCTGACGTGCCGGTCCCACGCTTCCTCGGCCCGGTCGCGCAGCCGTGTCCACGCGCCCGCGCTCATGGCCGTGCCGCTTTCAGAGTGCGGGCCGGCCTCGCGGCTGTGCGGATGCCGACGCGGCCGAGGTTGATCCGGATGTCTCCCTCGGCGGTGTCGCTGAACGTCAGCTCCGGGAACATCATCTTCGCGTCAGCCAGGGCGAGTTGAAGATCTCTGTGGGTGTCCGCTGCTGCCTGGCCGGCGGTGCGCGCCTCGGTCGTCATCAGCGCACCGCCTTCGTGTGGGGGTGGCGCCGGATCTCTACGTTGCAGTCGATCACCTTGGACTTGTCCCCGACGGCGCGCGCCCCCGCGCGCTGCCCGGCCAGGGCCTGGCACACGTCGCACCCGGCAACGGGCTCGGGCTCCGGTACCGGAAAGGGGTCCTTCGGGTGGACGGTGCGGCAATTGCGGGCCATCAGGCCGTCACCTCCACACCGTGAATCCAGCGCGGTCCGGCATCGATGCCGTACGTCGCGAGGACCAGCGCGCGCCGCCGACCGCGCTGCAACCGCCGCTCCTGCCGCTCCTCGGACGTGAGGACGTACGGGCGGATCAGGGCAACATCCTCACCCCGCAGCAGCCCCGGCTGCTGCACCAGCACGCGGGGAAGTACGAGCGTCGGGGCGTCCTCATGGCTCGCTGCGGGCAGTGCGCCGGTGGACCGGTGACGCCCTCGCGTGGGCAGTAACCAGCGCAACAGAAGTTCGAAGATCCACGCGCTATGTTTGCGCATGTCGTCAACCTCCAGGGGGTTGGTGGCCATGCCCCCGGGCCGCAGCCACGGTCGCGGGGGTCCTTCATCTCTCGCGCCAGGTCCCGGCACTTACGCCCGGTCGGCTGATGCGCTCTCGCTTTAGGCAACCGCTCCGCTACAGGCAGCGGTACCGTTGCACCAGCAGCAGGACTTAAGAGCTTTAAGTGCGCTACCTGCCGAGGGAGTTGAAGGCGAGTGAGCACGCCGGAGCCAAATCGGGGCCTAGAGCGGCTGTTTCGCGAGACGGGCTGGACGCTGCGTCAGTTCGCTTGGGAGATCAACCGCATCGGTACCGAGCGCGGAACTCCGCTGAAGTACCGGGAACCGTCCGTTCACCAATGGCTCAGGGGGCATATCCCGAAGCTGGCGGTGCGCCCGTTGGTCGTTGAAGCCCTGTCGCGGCGGCTCACGCGTCCGATCACGCACGCAGAGGCGGGCTTCCCGCCGCCCGCCGGTGAGCCAAACGCCGGCCCGGGTACGGTTGACGGGCTCATCGACCTTGGCCGGCACGACATGGACCCTTCACGCCGAAGCGTTATAGGTGCCAGCCTCTTCTCCGTCGTGCTCGCTGTGCCTAATTGGCCGGACGTGGTGGGCCGGATGGAATCCACTCAGACCGGGGCGACACAGCGCATAGGAATGCCTGAGGTCGACATGGTCATTGCCATGACCGAGCGAATCTCGGATTTGGACGACCAGTTCGGGGGGCGTCATGCGCGCCCGATGGCGGCATCTTTCCTCGTGAATAGCGTGGCCCCGTATCTTCGAGCTGACGCTAAGGATGATGTCCGAAAAGCAATGATGTCGGCCGCTTCTGACTTGTGCTATCTCACCGGCTATATGGCAGTGGACGAGGGCTTGCATGGCTTGGCTCAGCGGTACTACCTGAAGGCTTTGGAGCTCGCCGGAGCTTCCGAAGACCATTTGACGTACTGCACGACGCTGCGCGGAATGAGTGTTCAGGCGGTCGACCTGGGGCATGGAATGAAGGCCGTGCGGTTGGCTGACGCAGCCGCAGCCGCGTCCCCGCAAGCAGGTCCACGAATGCGGGCATTCCTCGCTGGGCAGCAGGCGCACGCTGCTGCGCAAATTGGCGAGCGGAGTAATGCGCTGATGTACCTTCAGGAAGCGGAGGTTGCCATGGAAAAGGCCGAATCTAGGGGGAAGGCATTCGGCTCCTATGACCCGGCAGCACTCAATTACCATATCAGTCAAGTGCGTTACGAACTGGGTGACACTCACGGAGCCGTCGAGGCGATGCAGCAGTCAGACAAAGTCCGCTTCAGCGTCTACCGCCGCGCTCGCGTACGGCACAGGGCTACGCTCGCGGAACGGCAACTGGAAGTCGGCCACTTGGAAGCCGCCTGCGCTACCTGGCATCAGGCCCTGGACGACTATCCCATGGTGCAGTCCGGCCGCGCCGACGACCGGATCAGGACCATGTTCAGCCGACTTCGTCCGCACCTGAAGAACACCACCGCGCGGGCACTGTACGAGCGGGCGCGTAGCGTCGTTCCGCCACGGCTCCTCACCTGATCAAGCACGGACTGCCCGCCCGGCACGCGGCCCCGTGATGGCGAATTCGAGGAGCCGTTGCTGTGTTGGCACGATGCCGCGCCGTCCGCATCCGGCAACGCGCGGGTTGCTGCGGCTGAGGATGCTTGACACACCGCAGAAAAACAATGTGCCCGGGCGCCCGCCGATCGCTATGGTGCGGCGGTGCGCCCCGAGCGCAATCACTGCTGCGACAAGGGAGGTTGATGAATATGGTCCGCCGGACGCGTCATCAGCATGCCCTTGTCCGGGCCGTCTGAGCGGAAGCCGGAGCCGCAAGCCTGAGCTCCGAGCGCTCCGCACGGCCCGGTCGCCGAAAACGACCAGGAGTGACGAGTGTCCTCTCCCTCTTCTTCGCCTTCCTTCTCCTCCTCCCTCTCTTCCCGCGGTACGGATCTGCTCACCGACCGCCTCGTACTGCGGCCATGGTCCGACGCCGAGACCACCGCCGTCGTCACCGGGACCCGGCAGCCGCACTGGGCGGCCGACTTCCCCGCCGACGGCGACCGCGTCATCGCCGGCTTCACCGCCGAACACCCGCAAGCGCGCGGCCCGTACGGCCAGCGGCAGATCATCGAGCGGGCGAGCGGCCTGGTGGTCGGCGCCATCGGACTGTTCTGGCCGCCGGACGAGGGCTCGGTCGAGTTCGGGTACGGCATCGTGCCGTCCCGGCGGGGACGCGGCTATGCGCCCGAGGCGGCCCGCGCCCTGGTGGCGTTCGCGTTCACCGCGCCGGGCGTGCACACGGTCTGCGCGGACGTCGAGCTGTCGAACCCGGCCTCCTGCCGCGTGCTGGAAAAGGCCGGACTGGAGCGCTGGAGCAGCGATGACAAGCTGGCGCGGTTCCGTGTGACGGCGCCCGAGCGGTAGGGCCCCGGCCCGGCCGGTCTCGTACCGCGTTCGTGGTACGAGGCCGGCGAACCCTACTCCCGGGGGAGACCGCCGGGTTCAGCCCGGGGTACCGGCCGCCCGCTCCGGCCCGTACCTAGGATTCACGGTATGGATCTCCGAGGTCTCAGACTGCGCGGACGGCGCCTGTATGCCACGGTGGGCGCGCTGGCCGTCCTCATGGGAGGCGGCACCTGGGCGGCCGCCTCCTCGGACACCACACCCGCCGTGCACCGCGAGGACCGGCTGCTGACCATGCCCGAGACGCCGGGCGGCAAGAAGGCGGTACGGATCGACACCTCCTTCTTCACCGCCGGGGGAGGGGCAACCGGGGGCGGCTCCGGCGCCCGCCGCCCCGCGGTGCTGCTCGGCCACGGCTTCGGCGGCAGCAAGGCCGATCTGCGGGCCCAGGCCCAGCAACTGGCCCGGGACGGCTACGCCGTCCTCACCTGGTCGGCGCGCGGCTTCGGGAGGTCCACCGGGAAGATCGGACTGAACGACCCGGACGGCGAGGTCGCCGACGTCAGCCGGCTGATCGACTGGCTGGCCAAGCGGCCCGAGGTGCAGCTCGACAAGGCCGGCGACCCCCGGGTCGGCGTCGCCGGCGCCTCGTACGGCGGCGCGATCTCCCTGCTGGCGGCCGGTCACGACCCGCGCGTCGACGCCATCGCCCCGCAGATCACGTACTGGAACCTCGCCGACGCACTCTTCCCCCACGGTGTGTTCAAGAAGCTGTGGGCGGGGATCTTCTTCACCACCGGCTCGGCCGGCGCTCCCACCGGCGCTCCGGGCGCCGCGCCCGTCACGTCCGGCGGCTGCGGGAAGTTCGAGCCCGCGCTGTGCCGGATGTACGAGCGGGTCGCCGTCGCCGGCAAGCCGGACGCCGCGGCCCGCCGCCTGCTGGAGGCCCGCAGCCCGTCCGCCGTCGGCGACCGCATCAAGGTGCCGACCCTGATCATGCAGGGCCAGACCGATTCGCTGTTCACCCTCGACCAGGCCGACGCCATGCAGCAGGCGATCCGCAAGAACGGCGCACCGGTCGACGTCGACTGGATCGCCGGCGGCCACGACGGCGGGGACCGCGAGACCGCCCGCCTCCAGGCCCGTACGAAGGCCTGGTTCGACCGGTATCTGAAGGGCGACAAGGGCGCCGACACCGGGCCCGCGTTCCGGATCAGCCGCACCGGGGGAGTGGACTCCACCGACGGCGCGGTGCGGCTGCGCGGCGCGAGCGCGGACCGCTATGCCGGCCTGGACCACGATCCACGGCGGATCCGGTTGGCCGGCCGCACCCAGACCTTCGGCAACCCGGCCGGCGCCGGACCGCCCGCCATCTCCGCGGTGCCCGGCGTCGGCGCGCTCGGCAACCTCTCCGCCCTCGGCGCGGGCGGTCTGTCCCTGGACTTCCCCGGCCAGTACGCCCGCTTCGAATCGGCGCCGCTGCCCGACCCCGTCCACCTCACCGGCAGCCCCACCGCCACCGTGCGGGTGCGCGCCGACTCCGGGGACGCGGTGTTCTTCGCCAAGCTCTACGACGTCGCCCCGGACGGCCGCCGCCAGGTGCTGCCCGCCCAGCTCGTCACGCCGTACCGCGTCGAGGACGCCCGCGACGGCAGGACCGTGCGGCTCCAACTGCCCGCCGTCGACCATGATTTCGCGGCCGGCCACCGGCTGCGGCTGGTGCTGTCCGCCACCGACCTCGGCTATGCCTCACCGGCCGAGCCCGCCACCTACACCGTCTCCCTCAAGGACGGCGGCATCAGTGTGCCCACCGCACCCCAGGTGCGCAGCGCGGCCGCCCCGCTGCCCGCCTGGACCTGGGCGCTGCCCGCCGCGGCCGCGGTGATCGCCGCGCTGCTGCTGCTCACCGCCCGCCGCAGGACCGCGGCGCCCGCCCCCGACCCGGCGCTCGCCGAAGTCCCGCTGCAGATCAGCGAATTGAGCAAGCGCTACGCCAAGTCCGCCGACAGGTACGCCGTACGGGACCTGTCCTTCCGCGTCGAGAAGGGCCAGGTGCTGGGCCTGCTGGGGCCCAACGGCGCCGGCAAGACCACCACGCTGCGGATGCTGATGGGCCTGATCACGCCCGACGAGGGCGAGATCAGGATCTTCGGGCAGGCGATCCGTCCGGGCGCCCCGGTGCTGTCGCGGGTCGGCGCGTTCGTGGAGGGCGCCGGCTTCCTGCCGCATCTGTCCGGCCGGGCCAACCTCGATCTGTACTGGCAGGCCACCGGGCGGCCCGCCGCCGATGCGCATCTCGACGAGGCGCTGGCGATCGCCGGCCTCGGCGACGCCCTGCAACGCGCCGTGCGCACCTATTCCCAGGGCATGCGGCAGCGCCTGGCCATCGCCCAGGCCATGCTCGGCCTGCCGGATCTGCTGATCCTCGACGAACCGACCAACGGGCTGGACCCGCCGCAGATCCGTGAGATGCGCGATGTGATGATCCGTTACGCCGCCGCCGGACGCACCGTCATCGTCTCCAGCCATCTGCTGTCCGAGGTCGAACAGAGCTGTACCCATCTGGTCGTCATGGACCGCGGACAGCTCGTGCAGGCCGGGCCGGTCGCCGAGATCACCGGTTCCGGTGACACCCTGCTGGTCGGCGTCGCCGGTACGGAGCCGCTCTCCGACGCCCTGGTGGAGAAGGTCGATGCGCTGCCCGGCGTCGCCTCCGCCGTACGCGCCGACGAGGGTCTGCTGGTCCGCCTCGCCGACCCGGCCGGCGCCCCGCAACTGCTCGCCGAGCTCCTCAGGCTGGAGATCCCCGTGGACCGTATCGGCCCGCACCGCCGCCTTGAGGATGCCTTCCTCACCCTGATCGGAGGTGACCGATGACCGCGACCCCCGTGGCGCGGGCGCCGGGCTACCGTGCCCGCCGCACCCTGCCGCTGCGCGTCGAGGCCCGGCGCCAGCTGCTGCGCCGCCGCACGCTGGTGATCGCCGCCATCCTGGCGCTGCTGCCGTTCGTGCTGGTGGCGGCGTTCGCGATCGGCGGTGACCCGAGCAGCCGCAACAACGGCCGGATCACCCTGATGGACAGCGCCACCGCCTCCGGCGGCAACTTCGCCGCCACCGTGCTGTTCGTCTCCGCGGGCTTCCTGCTGGTGGTCCCGGTGGCGCTGTTCTGCGGCGACACGGTCGCCTCGGAAGCGAGCTGGTCCTCGTTGCGCTATCTGCTCGCCGCGCCGGTCCCACGGGCCCGGCTGCTGCTGAGCAAGCTGACCGTCGGGCTGCTGTTCAGCGCCGCCGCGATGCTGCTGCTGCCGCTGGTCGCACTGGGCGTGGGCATCGCCGCGTACGGCTGGGGACCGCTGCAACTGCCCACCGGCGGCGCGCTGTCCGCGGGTGAGGCGGTGCCGCGGCTGGCTGTCGTGGTCGGCTACATCTTCGTCAGCCAACTGGTCACCGCGGCGCTCGCCTTCTGGCTGTCGACGGTGACCGACGCACCGCTGGGCGCGGTCGGCGGCGCCGTCGGTCTGACCATCGTCGGCAATGTCCTCGACCAGGTCACCGCCCTCGGCGACTGGCGCGACGTGCTGCCCGCCCACTGGCAGTACTCCTGGGCGGACGCCCTGCAGCCCCGGATGGAGTGGTCCGGGATGATCCAGGGCTCCGCGGTCTCGGTGTCGTATGCGCTGGTGCTCTGCGCGCTGGCGTTCCGCGGGTTCGCGCGCAAGGACGTGGTGTCCTGACGGCGCACGCGCCGCTGCCGGTGGCCGGCGGGCGAACATCCGTCCTGCTGACCCTGACCCTGACCCTGACCCTCGCCGCCTCCGGCCCGGCCGCCGCCCACCCGCGGACCGCGCCGGCCGCGGACACCGTCCGCTCCGACCCCAACGGCCGGCACACCGCCGCCGAGATCCACCGCTTCCTGACCGCCTTCTACGGTCACCACGGCCCCAGCAGCTGGGCCCGTGAGCACCGGGTCTCCGACCACCTCAAGGACCGGGCCGCCCACACCGAGGGCTACGACCTGCTGCTGTGCGCCCAGAACACCCCGCGGGAGATCACCATCGGCAAGGTGACCACCGCCCAGTCCGCGGGCGTCGGCCGGGCGACGGTCACCACCTTCTGGGACGGCAATGCCCGCCACTCCTTCACCGCCTACGTGGGCCTGGATTCCCACCCGATCGAACTGCAGGACGTCGACTGCGCGCCATGAGCCGCGGCCGTCGCCGTACGTCCGGGGGCCGGCCGGCCGTGTCAGGCGGTCGGCCCCTGCATGTGCGCACTGACCCACCGCATCGTGCCCTCGCCCAGGCCCTGCACATAGGTCGCGGCGCTGTGCGTGCCGCCCGGCACGATCTGCAGCCGCGTCCGCACCGGACCGTGCCCGTACTGCGCGATGAACTTCCGCACCTTCGGCAGCACCGTGTACTCCCGGGAGCCGTCCTGGAAGGCGAGGTAGACCTCCGGACCGCCGCGCGCCATCAGCCGGCGGGCGAGCACCTCCGGGTTGTTCCCCCGCTCCTCCCTGGCGTGGCCGTTCCACAGCGGTGAGTCGGGCACGATGTCCGGCCCGTTGGGGATCGCCACCTTGAACGTGTCCGGGTGCTGGAGCACGTTCTTCAGCGCCGCGAACCCGCCCGACGAGGAGCCCATGATCGCCCAGGCGTCACGGGTCTTGAGGGTGCGGAAGTTCTGCCGTACGAGATCGGGCACGTCCTGGCTGAGCCAGGTGCCGATCTTGGGCTGGCCCGGTATGTCGCTGCCGTCGTAGTACTGCTTGTCATTGGGGTTGAGCACCGGCATGACGACGATGAACGGCAGGCTGGTGCCGTTCTTGGACCACTGGGCGAGGTTCTCCTCCAGCTTGAGGTCGGAGCCGATCCAGTAGTTCACGGGGTAGCCGTATGCGCCGGGCAGCGCCTCCATCACCGGGAAGCCCTTGTTCGCGTTCCGCTTCTCGTAGTACTCCGGCGGCGCCCACACCCACACCTTCCCGGTGAAGCCCGACTTCGGACCGTGGAAGGTGGTCACCGCTATCGGAGTGTTCTCCCCGGCCCCGCCGACCCGGCTCACCTCCTCGAAGCTGATCGGATGCGTGGGCCACTGCACCAGCGACCGCTTCCCCGGTGGCGTGGCATGCAGCGCGGCGCCCGTCTTGGGGCCGCCGAACCGTACGGGGGAAGCCTGGGAGGCGCTGGTGCCACAGCCGGCCGTACCGACGAGAACGGTCAGGGCGATCAGCGCGATCACCGGATGGAACAGTGCTTTGCGCACGGGGCCTTCTCCTTGCCGAACACGCCGGGAGCTGTCCCGGCTGACCAGCAAGAGGGAGCCCGGGCGGGCCGTGGTTTCCCTTCCGGGGTGTCGGCTTGCTCGCACCGCCCACCCGGAATCGGTGCATCCCCTTGGTGACCTGGGATGTTTTACGCGCGCCGGAAGGGCGGTTTACCGGGATTTTCCCGGTGGGAGGGGCGCAGGAGACGCCGGACAAGGCCCGCCCCGACCACTCCGGAACCCCCGCTTTCGGCCCTTATCCTCTCGCTATGACCTGGTCGCGTGCGCTCAAGGAAGCCGCCCGCTCCGGGCTGACCATCGAGCGGACCAAGCTCACCCCGCTGATCGCCGTCCGTGGCTCGGCCGGCGTCGCGATCGTCATCGGCCTGTGCCTGTGGCGCGGAGACCCGATCCTCGCGGTCTCCTCCGCCTTCGGCGCCTTCGCCGCCGGCATCGTCACCTTCCAGCGCAGCATGCGGCCGCGCCCCGTACTGGCGCTCGCCGTCGCCGGCGCGCTGGCGGTCTCCACCTTCCTCGGCTACCTGGCCGCCGCCCATGTCGTCGCCTTCGTCCTGTTGCTCGCCGGCTGGACCTTCCTCGCCGGGATGGCCTGGGCGATCGGCCCGGTCTCCGGACTGGTCGGCACCCAGGCCGTGGCGATCATGCTGGTCACCGTCACCCTGCCGACATCCGTCCTCGGCGCACTGGAACACGCCGCCCTGATCTTCTTCGGCGGCCTCGTCCAGGCCACCCTCATCGTCGTCTTCCCGGTCCGCCCCTGGGGCATCCAGCGCGATGCGCTCGCCGACGCGCTGGCCGCCGAGGCGGACTACGCCCGGCGGCTGCGGCACGACCCCGTCGCCCCGTTCGACCCCTCGCCCCTGATGGACGCCCGGCTGGCCTCCGCCGTGACCCCACGTCAGGCCAAGCGCCGCCCCGCCCAACTGCACGGCCCCCGCGGCCTCGCCGAACGCGTCCGGCCGCTCCTCGCCTCACTCGCCGACCCGGTCATCGGCGCCCCCCTGGAAGGGCCCGAACGCGACCGCGCCCGCGACCTGCTCGGCGCCGCGGCCACCGTCCTGGACGCCGTCGCGCACGCCGTGCGGCACGCCAAACCGGTCCGGCTGCCCCCCGAAGCGATGGCCACCCTCGAAGTCCCCGCAACCGGCCCGATGCTCCAGGGCGCGGCCCGCCGCGCCGCGTACCGCCTGATCTCCCTGCTCGCCGACGCCGTCGAACTCACCGACGAGCCGGTCCAGGCCACCCGCCCCACCACCGAGGCCGAACGCGGCCATCTGCTGCGCCCCAGCATCCCCCGACTGGTGCCGGCCGCGCTGCGCGCCCTGCACCGCGAGGCACGCTGGTCCTCGCACATCTTCCGGCACGCCCTCCGCGTCTGCGCGGTCTCCGCCGCCGGCTTTCTGCTGGGCACCGCGCTCCCGTTCGGCCACGGCTACTGGGCACCGCTCGCCTCCGTCATGGTCATGCGCCCCGACTTCGCCCAGACCTACTCCCGCGGCGTCGCCCGCTTCACCGGCACCCTCGTCGGCGTCACCGTCGGGGGCCTGGTGATGGCGCTCGCCCACCCCGGCGTGTACGTCAGCGCCGGCCTCGCCGTCGTCTGCGTATGGCTCATGTACCTGCTGATGCGCACCGGCTTCTCGGTGACCTCGGCATGCGTGGCCGCCTATGTCGTCTTCCTGCTCGGCATCGCCGGCGAGGGCTGGGAACAGACCGTCCAGGAACGCATCGTGCTCACCCTCGTCGGCGGACTGCTCGCGATGCTGTCGTACGCGCTGTTCCCCGCCTGGGAGACCCCCAAGCTGCGCGACCGCCTCGCCGCATGGCTGGCCGCCAACGGGCGCTACGCACTGGCCGTGTTCGAGGCCTGCGCCCACCCCGCCGAACGCCGCCCACGGCAGGTCCGCGAGGCCCTGCTGGACGCCCGCGCCGCCCGCCTCGCCTGGGAGGAGAGCGAGGCCCGGGCCGAGAAGGAACCCGTACGCCACCGCGGACTGTCGCTCACCTCGGCCAAGGCGGCCAGCGCCGCGCTGGCCACGATGGGCCGGGTCACCATGATCCTGGAGGCCCATCTCCCCGACAAGGACGCCGAACCCTCGGCCGGCGCCGCCGCGTTCACCGCCGAACTGCGCCCCTCCCTGGAGCGCGCCGTGCGGGCCGTCCGGGAGGGGGAGCCACTGAACTGGAGCGCGCTGCGCGCCGTATGGGAGCAGTGGGACACCGAGGCCGAGAGCGAGGGCGTCGCACTGCGCGTCGCGGAGCTGCTGCTCGACGCCCTCGACGACCTGGCCGAGGCGCTGCCCACGGGAACCATTGCGCAGCCCCGGTAGTCTTATCAATTGCCCGCAATGATCCTCATTGGCATCCAATGGGGTTGTCTGCCACGCAATGCCCGAGGAATGTCCCCACCCCGTCGCGAGAGAGCACACGAACTCCCCATGGCGTCCAGCACTTCGTCCGGTACATACGACATAGGCATCGACCTCGGCACGGCCAACACCCTGGTGTACGCCCGCGGCAAGGGCGTGGTGCTGAACGAGCCGTCCGTCGTCGCGGTCAACGCCTCCGGCGAGGTTATCGCCGTAGGTGCGGAGGCCAAACGGACCATCGGCCGCACGCCGTCCGGCATCACCGCGATGCGCCCCCTCAAGGAAGGCGTCATCGCCGACTTCGACGCCGCCGAGCGGATGCTGCGCGCCCTGATGAAGAAGGCCCTGCCCAGCCGCCGCTTCTCCAGGCCGCGGGTGGTCATCTGCGTCCCCTCCGGCATCACGGGCGTCGAACGGCGCGCCGTCATCGACTCGGCCCGGGGCGCCGGGGCCCGCGAAGTGCACCTCATAGAAGAGCCGATGGCCGCCGCGATCGGCGCCGGCCTTCCGGTGGACGAGCCGGTCGGCTGCATGGTGGTGGACATCGGCGGCGGCACCACCGAGGTCGCCGTCGTCTCCATGGGCGGCCTGGTCACCTCCCAGTCCCTACGGGTCGCCGGCGACGCGCTGGACGCCGCCATCGCCACCTACATCAAGAAGAAGCACTCACTCGCCATCGGCGAGCGCACCGCCGAGGACATCAAAATCGCCATCGGCTCGGCCGCCTGGACCCCGGTAGACGTCGATGAGGAAGGCGAACCGGAACGCCACACCTCCTACACCGTCCGCGGCCGCGACCACGTCAGCGGCCTGCCCCGGATCCAGGAGATCACCGAGGAGGAGATCCGCGACGCACTGGCCGAACCGGTCGAGGCGATCGTCCGCGCCGTCCACCGCACCCTCGACGAATGCCCCCCGGAGCTCTCCGGCGACATCATCGAACGCGGCATCGCCCTCACCGGCGGCGGCGCTCTCCTCCGCGGCCTGGACCAGCGACTGCGCCAGGAGATGGGCGTCCCCGTCATGGTCGCCGACCAGCCCCTGGACTGCGTGGTCAACGGCACCGCCAAGTGCGTGGACGAATTCGCCACGCTGCACGGGCTGCTGACGGGGGCCAAGGAACAGCCGAGGAGGACGGTGCGGTTGTAGGTGGGGAGTGTTGGTGGCTGTTATAGGCAGGCGGGCTGCCGGCCTCGGCCGTTTTGCCACTCCGGCGTTTTGCCACTCCGGCAAGAATTCTCGCGCTCGCCGTGATGACGCCCCATCATCGTGGCGGAGCGGCCACGATGGCTCTGATGGCTACGGTCCCTGACGATCCGTTGCCCCGTGCCGGAGTCATCGGCCATCGGCGATCGGCCATCGGCGATCGAGGGTCGGTAGTCGTGGTCGCCCATCCGCCATGGCTGAAGGCCACCGTCACCACTGCCACCGTCACCACTGCCACCAGCGCCGCGAGCCCCAAGAGCGCCGAACTCCCCAGGGAGGATGCATGTCGCAGTCCGCCAAGCCGACGCCCACACCGTCCGACTCCCCGTCCGACTCCCCGTCCGGCCCCTCCACCCCGCCGCCGGACGTCGTCCACCGCTCCGTGGAGGCCCCGGGCGGCCGAATCCACCTGGTGGAGCAGGGCACCGGCCCCCTCGTCCTCATGGTTCACGGCTTCCCCGAGTCGTGGTACTCCTGGCGCCACCAACTCCCCGCGCTCGCCGCCGCCGGCTATCGGGCGGTCGCCATCGACGTACGCGGCTACGGGCGCTCCTCCAAGCCTCGCGAGGTGTCGGCGTACCGGATGCTGGCGCATGTCGCCGACAACGTCGCCGTGCTGCGCGCCCTCGGCGAAGAGACCGCGATCATCGTGGGCCACGACTGGGGCTCACCCATCGCCGCCCATACGGCACTGCTCAGGCCCGACCTCTTCACGGCCGTCGCGCTGCTGAGTGTTCCCTACGCGCCCCGGGGCGGGATCCGGCCCACCGAAGCCTTCGCGCGGCTCGGCGGTACCGAGGAGTTCTACATCAACTACTTCCAGGAGCCGGGCCGGGCGGAGGCGGAGATCGAACCCGATGTCCGTAGTTGGCTCGCGGGCTTCTACGCCGGACTCTCGGGCGACGCGAAGTCACCGTCCGGCCAGGGCCACGTCAACCTCTTCTCCGTGGCCCCGGGCGGCAAACTCTCCGACCGCTTCCCCGCCGACACCACCACCCTGTCCTCCTGGCTCACCGAGGCCGATCTCGACTTCTACGCGGACGAGTTCGAGCGGACCGGCCTGACCGGCGGGCTCAACCGCTACCGCAACGTCGACCGCGACTGGGAAGACCTCGCCGCCTGGGCCGGGGCACCGCTCACCCAGCCCGCGCTCTTCATCGGCGGGGAACACGACGCCCCCACCACCTGGATGGCCGACGCCATCAAGGCGTTCCCCACCACCCTCCCCGGCCTCTCCTCCTCCCACATCCTCGAAGGCTGCGGCCACTGGGTCCAACAGGAACGCCCCGACGAGGTCAACCGCCTCCTCCTCGACTGGCTGCGCTCCTTGCCCGCCCCCCGCGCCTGAAGGAACCGCTAGCCTCTTCGCCCACGCGAGATATAGGCCTCCAGCCCGTCCAGGATGCGCTCCAGGCCGAACTCCCATGCCTGGTCGTGTGAGGTGTCGTCGGCCCCGGTGGACGCGACGGCCGCGCTGACCGCCGGAAAGCGATCGGTGCGACCGACGAGCAGCTCGTTCAGCGCCGCGCTCATGACCTGCTCGGGTTCCTTCGCCCGCGCGCTGTCCAGCCCCATCGAGGCCGACACCTGGGCGATGGCCCGGATATGGCCGTTCACCACGACCACGGCGTCGAGCTGCTCGCCGCCGGTCAGCCCGGTGTCCGCGAGGGCGGCGACGGCGCGTTCCGTCCAGCCGAGTTCGTTGGGCCCCATGACCCGGGGCCCAACGGCCGCGCCCAGAAGCCACGGATGCCGGTGGTACATCGCCGCCAGCGCTTCCGCCCACTCCCGCAACGCGACGCGCCACCACCCGCTGTCGCCCGGCCGTCCGGCGGCGTCCGGCCGTCCGGCGGCGTCCGGCGAAGGCGCGGCCGGCGGCTCGCCCATCGCCATATCGATCATCAGTGCGACCAGTTCGCTCTTGCCCGGCACATAGCGGTACAAGGACATCTTGGTGAAGTCCAGTTCGCCCGCGACCCGCTGCATGGAGACCGCCCCCAGCCCGCCGGCATCGGCGAGGGCGATGGCCGTACGCGTGATCCGCTCCAGGCTCAGCGCCGGCTTGGGGCCACGACTGGGCCGCTCACGCCCGCCCCACAGCAGCTCGACGCTGCCCGCCTGATCCCCGAACACGCTGCTCTTCTCGTCGTCTCCAGCCACCCCCGCATCCTAAAACTGCGTCCGGGGTACACAAAGCAGTGTCCGTCGGATACAGTTTCTCTTGCCGTGATGACGGATCGACGAGGGGAGCGTTCGATGACACGCCAACCGACAACACACCGCACAGTCCTGATCTCCGGCGCCAGCGTTGCCGGCCCCGCCCTGGCCTACTGGCTCAGCCGCTACGGCTGCCGGCCCACCGTGATCGAGGTGGCCCCCGCCCTGCGCGGCGGCGGCTTCGCGGTCGACTTCCGCGGTGCGGCGCAGCTGACGGTCCTGGAACGCATGGGCGTCCTGAACGACATCAAAACCCACAACACCGGCACCGGCACCGCACTGAGCTTCATCAACGGCGAGGGCGACCAATTAGCGGCGCTACCCCCCGAGTTCGCCGCCGGCGAGGTCGAAATACTCCGCTCGGACCTCTCCCGCATCCTCTACGAACACAGCCTGGCCCCGACCGGCGGCGGCCACGCCCCCGAGTACCTCTTCAACGACTCCATCGCCTCCCTCACCCCCACCCCCGAAGGCGTCCATGTCACCTTCGAACGGAGCGCGCCACGCACCTTCGGTCTCGTCGTCGGAGCGGACGGCCTGCACTCCACCGTGCGCCGGCTGGCCTTCGGCCCCGAGAGCGATTTCGTCAGCCACCTCGGCTACTACGTAGCCGCCTGGGACCTGCCCGAGACCGCCGGCGACCTCGCCGCCCGCCCGGTCGGCTACACCGAACCCGGCCGCCTGGCCACCGTCGGCCGCACACCCCGCCGCGCCAACGACACGGGCTACACCGGCGAAGCCTTCTGCGTCTTCGCCTCCGAACATGAACTGCCCTACGAGCGCCGGGACCTCCAGTCCCAGAAGCAGGCAATAGCCCAGGCCTACGAAGGGGCAGGCTGGCGCACACCAGAGCTGATCGAGACCCTGTGGGGCGCCGACAACCTCTACTTCGACTCCATCAGCCGGGCCGACGTCCCGAACTGGTCCACGGGCCGCACGGTGCTCCTCGGCGACGCCGCATACGGCGCCACGGTCGGCGGCATGGGCACCGGCTCAGCCATCATCGGCGCCTACATCCTGGCCGGCGAACTGGCCCTCGCCGACGGCGACCACCACATCGCCTTCGCCCGCTACGAACAAAAACTCCGCCCCTACGTAACCCAGTGCCAACAAGGCGGCCGCGGCACCGGCGAATTCCTGGCCCCCACCACCCAGGAAGCCATAGACGCCCGCAACACCGCCCTGAACGACCCGGCCACCCTCACCACCATGCTGGCCCAGGGCGAAGACATCTCCACAGCCATCACCTTGCCCAACTACCCCTCACCACTCACCAGCCAGCCCCCACCCCACCCCTAGCCCAAACCCCGACAACCACTGACCAACACCCGAGGTGAACCACGAACAAAACAGAACCCAAAGACACGAAGGGCGGGGGCGGGGAGGGGAGGGGAGGGCCCCGGCGCTTGCCAACGGACTCGAACCGACACGTACTCGGTGGACCAGGTGGCGAGAACCTGCGGGAAGACGGTCATGACTTGGCCGCCAAAGGCAGGATCCGGACCGGGTCGCTGACCGACGGGAAGGAGGCGAGACGGCTCGGTGCACGAACATCTTCGTTGTCGTAGGCCCATCCCACGGCAGCGGAGACCACGTAGTCCGCACGGCCGTCCGAGGTCTCCAAGATATGGACACGGTCGCTGCGGCCGACCGTGCCGGTCTCCGCGAGGATGCGGGCGCGCTCCTCAGCTGTGGCGCACCGGATGACGAGGCCGTCGTAGGACATCCCTGTCCGTACCGCCACGACCGGCTTGAAGAGTACGTCGATTCTTGGAGCGTTTTCGGCGAGCTCGCTGCGCAGCAGGAGCTGGCTGTGGCTGACCGGGTGGACCCAGACCTTGAACCTCCGGTCGGACCGGAACAACTCCCGCCCTGGTACGAAGCAATCGTCCTGGTTGAGCCGCGTGTCCGTCTGCATGGGGGGATCCTGCCGGCCTCGACCGAAATCCCCTCGGTGGTGCCTCTGCCTTTCGGTAGAGGCGGATCGCTCGCAAGGCGCAGGGAACCCCCGCACGAAGCCCCTGATAATCGGCGTTATGTCGTCCAGCGCACCACCAACCATTGAGAACCGCCCGCCCCGCAGCCCCTTCGCTGGGCCCGGGGAGCGGGGGCGGCAGTTGTGGCGGGCGGCGATTGAGGCGGTCCTGGCCGGGGCGCTGGTTCTGCTCACCCACACGGGTGAGTCGGATATCGACGTCAGGCTGAAGGTGGGCTGGGCGGCGGTGGTGGTCCTGGGGCTCAACGGCGTCGGGCTGGTGCTGGTGCGGCGCCGGTTCCCGGTGGCCGGTGTGGTCGGGCTGGCGGCGCTGATGGGGGTGGTGCCGTCCGTGGCGATGCTGACCGCGGTGGCCGCCTACACCGCGAGCCGGCAGCTGGAGACGCGGCGGCGGCGTGTCGGCCTGCTGCTCGCGGCGGCCGCCACGGCGATGGTGACCTGCGCGGCGTGCGCGCCCCAAATGGGGCTGGGCAGCCGGTCGTTCGGTCTGGCGCTGGGTGCGGTGCTTGCCGCCACCACGGTCGTCGTGCCCGGGCTGGTCGGCGTCGCCGCGGGGCAGCAGGACCGGCTGCTGCGGGCGTTGCGGGAGCGCGCGGCCGCCGCCGAGGAGGCGCGGCGGCTCGCGGACAGCGAGTCGCGGATGCGTGAGCGGTCGCGTATCGCCGCGGAGATGCACGATCTGGTCGGGCACCGGCTCAGCCTGATCTCCCTGCACGCGGGTGGGCTGGAGATGGCGTTGCTCAAGGAGGCGCCCGAGCTGCGGGACGAGGCTGCTGTGGTGGGTCGCGCCAGTCGTGACGCGATGCAGGAGCTGCGGGAGGTGCTGGGGGTCCTCGGTCCGTTGGGGCGGGACACCGGCACCGATGCGCTGACCGACGCGACGGGCACCCGTGCGGACATCGAGGCGCTGGTCGAGGAGTCGCGCGGCGGCGGCATTCCCGTCGCGTTCTCCTGGGAGGGGCCGGATCTCGACGCTCGGCCGGCCCGGGTGCGGCGGGCGGTGCACCGTGTGGTGCGTGAGTCGCTCACCAACGTTCATCGGTACGCGGCCGGGGCTCATGTGGCCGTGACCGTCCGCCACGCCGACGGGCGGGTGGAGGTAGGGGTGCGCAACGGCGTGCCGCCCGTGCCGCCGACCGCCACGACCGGGCTCGGCACCGGGCGTGGGCTGATCGGGCTGCGGGAGCGGGTGGCGCTGCTCGGCGGCGGCCTGGAGGCGGGCCGGACGCCCGGTGGCGGCTTTACTGTGGCGGCCGACATTCCTGCCGACCCCGGGCCCGGTGCGGAGACGGCGGACGCGGACCCGTACGACAGCAGACCGGCCACCGTCGGCGGGCCGGGCGGCGGGCTCTCGGCCCTCCAGCGGCGCCTGGCCGGTGCCGTCACCGGGCTGCTCGGCCTGGCGGGGGTGGGCATGATGATGCTGTTCGGGCTGATGCTGGTGGTCGACGCGTACGGTCCTGTGTACCGGAGCCCGGAGAAGCCCCGGGTGGGGATGTCGCGGGAGCAGGTGCTGCGGTCCGTGTCCGGTGACGACGATACGGTGCGCGCGGCCGCCGCCGGGCGCGAGCCGCCGCGGCCGGGCTCCGCCACGGACTGTATGTACCCGTGGGGGGCCGGGGAGGCCAAGGGCGGGCGGTTGGAGATCGTCCGTTACTGCTTCCGGTCCGACACTTTGATCGCGATCGACCGTTTCACCGTTCCGATGGTGACGGAAAAGGCGACCGAACCACCCCGTGGGAGAAGGGCGCATGACTGACCAGGCCAACTCCGCCGACTCCGGGGCGGGTTCCGCGATCCGGGTGCTGCTCGCCGACGACGAGGAGATGATCCGGCACGGCGTCCGGCTGATCCTCCGGCACGCCGACGGCATCGAGGTGGTGGCCGAGGCTGTCAACGGTGCCGAGGCCGTCCGGCTCACCGCCGAGCACCGGCCCGATGTGGTGCTCCTCGACATCCGTATGCCCGTACTCGACGGGCTCGCGGCCGTCGAACCGCTGGTCGCCCTCGATCCCGCGCCGCAGGTGGTCATGCTGAGCGGCGGCGGGGCCGGCGCCAGGGCCGCCGCCCCGGAAAGCACGGTGGCCGGGCCGACCGGCCGGGAACGGGAGGTGCTGGTCATGCTGGGGGAGGGGATCTCGAACCCGGAGATCGCCAAGCGGCTCGGCACCGGCGTGGGAACGGTCAAGACCCACGTCGGGTCGATTCTGGAGAAGACGAGGTGTGGCAGCCGGGTCCAGGCGGCACTGCTGGCGCACCAGGCCGGGCTCATGGGCTGAGCACCCGGCCCGGGGCCGCCTGCCCTCCCTTCGGGCGGCTCTCCCTTCGGGCTGCTCTCCCTTCCGGCAGAGGCGCTGTGGTCCGCGAGGACGACACGGCCGCGGCGGGTCTGTCGTTGGGCAGGCGGCGCATTCCCGACCTGAGAGCGACGGATTCGGGGGTGCCCCGCGGCCACGATGGTCGGGAGTTTCACACCCCTTCCAGGAGCACGCATGTCACAGCCCGCCACCCCTGCCCTCGGCCTCAAGGCCCGCTCGGCGTCGCCGCCACCTGCGCGACGGAGCTGACCAAGCTCTACGGCGGAGCTGACCAAGGTCTACGGCGAGGGCGGGACCCGCGTCGTCGCCCTCGCCCCGGTGGCCGCGGAGTTCGGGCGCGGCCGGTTCACTGCGATCACGGGGCCGTCCGGCTCCGGCAAGTCGATGCTGACGCACTGCACGGCGGGGCCCGACTCCCTCTCCGCGGGCTCGGCCCGGATCGGTGACACCGAGCTGTCCGGCCTGAACGACCGGCAGCTCACGGTCCTGCCGTGGGAAGGTCTGCGACCTTCCTGACGCCGGCGCGGCACTGGTGATCGGGGTACGGGCCGCGATCCGGCCGGCCCGCAGGGCGGCACGGCTGAACATGTTGCCCTCGAACCAGCTGAGTTGAGCCGAGCGGCGGTGCTGCCCGCCGTCAACTCCCGTACGCCGTCACCCCATCCGACCCCCTGGCCCCGGACATCAGCGGCCCACGGGCGGGTGAGCGCGCCACGCGGTGGCGTCTCGACCAGCCCTCGAGTACCCGCGCGGCCGACAAGCGGTCGACGCCCAATGGAAAGGAAGAAGGAGATCCGCGTGCCAATCACCGGCAACACACATCGGCGCAGAAGGTCATGGAAACGCTGGGGTACCGGGGCGGTCCTGGCTTGCGCTGCCGCGCTCCTCGCGCTTCCCATGCTTCCGGAGCGGGGCCAGGCAAGTGCGGGATCGGCAGCACCGTCGACCATCACCTGGCGGCCTTGTGCGGGACACCGCAATGCCCAGTGCGGCACGCTGCCCGTCCCCGTTGACTGGGCCGCTCCTGGCAAAACCTTCAAGCTGGAGGTAGCCAGACGAAAGGCCACCAACCCGGCCAAACGCATCGGAGTCCTGCTGGTCAACCCCGGCGGGCCCGGAGGCTCCGGCGTCGACATGGCGCTGGGCAGCCAATTTCCCGCCGAGCTCAGGGAGCGCTTCGACATTGTCGGGTTCGACCCGCGCGGGATAGGTAGGAGCCACCCCATCAAGTGCTCGAAACGGCTGATCGACAATGCCCCGGGCGAACTGCCACGCAATCAGCGTGAATTCGAGCGACTGGTTTCTCACAACCGTGAACTTCGCCAGGACTGCCGCAGGCATAGCGGTCCGCTCTTCGACCACGCCGACACCCTCAGTGTCGTCCGGGACATGGAAGCGCTACGTGCCGCGCTCGGCGAGGAGAAGATCAACTACTTCGGCCATTCCTACGGCACACTCATCGGCCAGCAGTACGCCGAGAAGTTTGGCGGACGTATCCGGAGCATGGTCCTCGACAGCAACATGGACCACAGTCTGCAGACCAAGGACCTGGCCGTCACCGCGGCGGCCGCAGTCGAAGATTCGCTGAAGGAATTCGTGCGGTGGTGCGAGACCACGCCGACGTGCGCCCTTCATGGCCAGAACGTCCTGCTCCGCTGGGACCGCCTGCTGGCAGCGGCTGACCGCGGCGCACTCTACGAGTCCAACGCCCCGGTTTCCGCCGACGACATCATCGGCCGAGCCTACGAAGCCTTCAGCTCCGGCCCACCGGAGTGGCCTCAGCTCGCCAAGTGGTTGACCACCTTGCGCATCGGCAGGCCCCATCCGCAGGGGGACGCACCACGTACCCGTCAGGCCCCCGGAACCGAACCCCATGGCAGAGACGCGGTGTTCTGCCAGGACTGGCAGGCACGCATTCACGACTACCGGGAACTCCACGCCCTCGTTCGTGCCGAGAGGGCCGCCGCACCGCACGCGCGCACCTCTCCCGAAATGCGCGAAGCGATTCTGAGCTGCATCGGCTGGCCGAAGCACGCAAACAATCCGCAGCGTCCCGTGCACATCGGTTCCCACGCACCGGTCATTCTGCTGGCCAACGCCCGCCATGACCCCGTAACCGGATACGCCTGGGCCCGCAACGTACAGAAACAAGCACAGAAGAAGATCCGGCTACTCACGTATGACGGCTGGGGTCACGGCGCCATCGGCACCAAATGCACCATGAACGCCGTGAACAACTACCTGATCCACCGCTCATTGCCGCGGCCTGACGCCGGCTGCCCCGCATCCCAGAATTGATGATGCGGGTCAATTTGACGGTGTAACGGGTGTAACCGGTGTGTCCGGTTGGTCGGAGCAGGGGCGGTCCGCGCGATGTCGGCGGACCGCCCCTCGCGACGTCCAGCCGCTGAACCCCCGTCCGGGGGCATCGGCTCTCTCTTCGGGCACAGCTGTCGGCTCTGTCTTTGGGCAGAGGGGCTGTGGTTCGTGAGGGTGACACGGCCGCGGCGGTTCTGCCGTTGGGCAGGCGGCGTATTCCCGACTTGAGAGCGACGGATTCGGGGGTGTCTCGCGGCCACGATGGTCACGAGTTCCGCACCCCGTCCAGGAGTACCCATGTCGCAGTCTGCCACCGCTACCACCCGCCTCCGCGCCTCCTCCGGCGTCGCCGCCCGCGCGACGGGGCTGAACAAGGTCTACGGCGAGGGCGAGACCCGCGTCGTCGCCCTCGACTCGGTGACCGTGGAGTTCGGCCGCGGCCGGTTCACCGCGATCATGGGGCCTTCCGGCTCCGGCAAGTCGACGCTGATGCACTGCATGGCGGGGCTCGACTCCGTCTCCGGGGGCTCGGCCCGGATCGGTGACACCGAGCTGTCCGGCCTGGGCGACCGTCAGCTCACCACACTCCGCAGGGAGAAGATCGGCTTCGTCTTCCAGGCGTTCAACCTGCTGCCCACGCTGAACGCCCTGGAGAACATCACGCTGCCGATGGACATCGCCGGCCGCAAGCCCGACCAGGAGTGGCTGGAGCTGATCGTGGGGACCGTCGGCCTGGCCGGGCGGCTGCGGCACCGCCCCTCGCAGCTCTCCGGCGGCCAGCAGCAACGTGTCGCCGTGGCCCGCGCGCTGGCCGGGCGTCCGGAGATCGTCTTCGCGGACGAGCCGACCGGCAACCTCGACTCCCGTTCCGGCGCGGAGGTCCTGGGCTTTCTGCGGGATTCCGTACGCGAGTTGGGGCAGACGGTCGTGATGGTCACCCACGACCCGGTGGCCGCCTCCTACGCGGACCGGGTGGTCTTCCTCGCTGACGGGCGGCTCATCGACGATCTGCTCGCCCCCACCCCCGAGACAGTGCTCGACCGCATGCGGCTCTTTGATGCCAAGGGGCGGACGAGCTGACGCGGCCCTTCGGCCCGGCTTCCCCTCCCGTACGGCTTCCCCTCCCGTACGGATTCCCCGTCCCGACCGAGTACTTCCAGGACTGACATACCACCATGCTGCGTACTGCCCTGCGCAACGTCCTTGCGCACAAAGCCCGATTGATCATGACCGCGCTCGCGGTTCTGCTGGGCGTCGCCTTCGTCTCCGGCACCCTCGTCTTCGCCGACACCACCGCGAACGCCTTCCGCAATGCCTCCGCCCAGAGCCTCAAGGGCGTGGCCGTCTCCGTGCGGGCGGAGGAGGCCACCGACACCGATGCGGCGGGAGGCGAGGAAGCCACTGCCACCGATACGGCGGGCGGTGAGGACGGCAGGCGGACCTCCGTCCTCGACAGCGCGCTGGCGCGGAAGATCGGCCGGCTGCCCGGCGTCGCCTCGGTGCGCCCCACCGTCAACGGCGAGGCCACCTTGGCCGCCAAGGACGGCCGCCCGGTCGACGCCGACAACAACGGGCAGAGCCTGGCTACCAACTACCTGCCGGGCAAGGACGGCAAGGACGGCCACTTCCCGCTCAAGGAAGGCCGCGGCCCGGTTGCCGCAGGCGAGCTGGCGCTGGACGCCAGGACCGCCGAGAGGGCCGGCTACCGGATCGGCGACACCGTCCGCTTCGCCATCGACGGGCCCGCCCTGGTCAAGAAGCTGGTCGGCATCGTCTCCAGCGATGACCCACGGGTCACCGCCGGCGGCACCCTCACGCTCTTCGACACCCGGACCGCACAGCAACTGTTCCTCCACCCCGGCCAGTTCGACGAGATCGCGGTCGCGGCCAAAGACGGTACCGACGAGAGCGCGCTGACCGACCAGGTGCAGGTGCTGCTCCCCAAGAAGGGGGCCAGGGCCACCAGCGGCACAGACCTGGCCGCCGAACAGTCCGCCCAGATCGTCAAGAACACCAGGTCCCTCACCAAGACGCTGCTGGTCTTCGCCGGAATCGCGCTGTTCGTCGGCGTGTTCCTCATCGCCAACACCTTCACCATGCTCATCGCCCAGCGCAGCCGCGAGATCGCGCTGATGCGGGCCGTGGGCGCCTCGCGCCGTCAGGTCGTACGCTCCGTCCTCATCGAGGCAGCCCTCCTCGGCCTCGTAGCCTCCGTCGCCGGATTCGCGCTGGGCCTCGGCATCGCCACCGCCATGCGCCCGCTGCTCAACACGACGGGTGCCGGGCTGCCCGACGGACCGCTGGTCATCACGCCCGCAGCCCCGCTGTCGTCACTCGCGGTCGGCGTCCTCGTCACCGTACTGGCCGCCTGGCTGCCGTCGCGCAAGGCCGCGAAGATCGCCCCCGTAGCGGCGCTCAGCAGCGTCGACCAGGCTCCGGCCGCCCGCGCCCTGGTGTTCCGCAACGTGTTCGGCACCCTGCTCACCGGGGCCGGAGTCCTGGTGATGCTCTACGTCTCCACGCTCAGGACCAGCGCCGAATCCAATCTGATGGTCGCGATGCTCGGCTCCGCGCTGACACTCGTCGGCGTGATCGTGCTGGCCCCGCTGCTCTCCCGGCCGCTGATCACCCTGGCCGGCAAGGTCACCACCCGCTTCTTCGGCGTCAGCGGCAAGCTGGCCAAGGAGAACGCGCTGCGCAACCCGCGGCGCACCGCCGCCACCGCATCCGCCCTGATGATCGGGCTCGCCCTGATCACCGGCCTGACCGTCGGCGGGCACTCCGCCCAGCGCGCCATGGCCAACGAAGCCACCCAGGGCCTGGCCGCCGACTACAAGGTCACCAACAGCACCACCCGCGGGCTCGACACGGACGCGGCCGACAAGGTCGCCCGGGTGCCCGGGGTCGCCGCGGCCGCCCCCGTCACCTCGGCGGGGCTCGACACCCGCGGCAGGTACGGCGTGATCACCGGTACGGACCCGAAGGCGTTCGGCAAGGCCGCGCAACTCGACTTCCGCGCCGGCTCGCTGCGCGACATCGGCCCCGGGCGGATCGCGGTCTCCGACGAGTTCGCCGACCAGGCCGGCCTCGGCGTCGGCGACACCATCGACGCCGATATGGCCACCGGAATGGACACCGGCAAGGCCCCGAAGAAGAAGCTGACGGTCGTCGGCATCTACGCCAAGATCCGTGCCGTCGACGACGCGCTGGGCACGCTGACCGACGTGCTCCCGTACGCCGGCTCCAAGCAGCTTGAGAACGTGCTGGTCAAGACCGAGCCCGGCAAGGCTGCGGGCCTTGAGCGGAAGATCCGTGCCGCACTCGGCGACAGCCCGCTGCTGAAGGTCCGAAGCCAGGAGCAGCTCATCAACGAGAACGACGGGTCGATCACCACGGTCCTCAACATGCTGTACGGGCTGCTCGGCATGGCCGTCGTCATCGCGATCCTCGGCGTCGTCAACACCCTGGCCATGTCGGTCTTCGAGCGCACCCGTGAGATCGGCATGCTGCGGGCCATCGGCCTCGACCGCTCCGGGATCAAGCAGATGATCCGGCTGGAGTCGGTGGTGATCTCACTGTTCGGCGCGGTGCTCGGAATCGGCACGGGCATCTTCCTGGCCTGGGCCGGAGGCGGCCTGACGACGTCGTCGATGCAGGAGTACGAGACGGTCCTGCCGTGGGAGCGCCTGGGCACCTTCCTGGCGCTGGCCCTGATGATCGGCGTCCTGGCCGCGATCTGGCCGGCCCGCCGGGCGGCCCGCCTGAACATGCTGCAGTCGATTCAGCCGAGTTGAGCCCTGATCTCAGGGGCGGCATCCTGCCCGCGCTACCCCGCCCGCGCCACCCGATGGCGCCGCGGTCCGCCCCTGAACGGCCCTCCCGAAAAGCCCTCTGCATACCGGCGCGACCGACCGGCGGTCGACGCCCGGGACCTCCCCGACGGCGTGAACGGCTGGGTCGAGGGGCGAGCCAACGGCGGTAGGTACATCGGGTACATCGGGTACATCGTCTACAAGCTCGACTTCAGCGACGGCAACGGCGCCCGAAAGCAGAAGATGGTCCTCATCCCGGCCCGTGTCCTGATCCAGGCACCCGGCAACTCGGTTCCGACGACGTTCGTCAAGCGCCAGGGGTAGCAGCACAACGCCCCTGAACCACCTGGGGTGGCCCCGCGTTCCCGCGGCGGATTTCGCACGCGGCGGGGCCACCCCGCGGGCTGGACGTGCAGCTGACGGCACCTGGGGACGCAGCGGTCGGTAGCGGCCTGGTCCGTGCAATCCGATCCCGCATTTTCCGTCCGCCGGTGCCGCAAGTGCGCTGCCCCATGAGTACACCCGACACTCGCCGGTCCCCACGGAGGAGCGCACGTCGGTGACCGGCCGACGACCCTGCGTCGACACTCTGTCCAATCTTTGAGCTTTCGCCGCCGCGGCGGAACCGCGGCGTTGGTCATCTCATCTCACTGGGCGTCCCGATAGGGGACTTCTGGGCAATAAATGCGATGGGTACCGTTATGCGCGAATTCAGCCGAAGGGGCATGCTCGGACTCGGGGTAGGAGCGGCGGCGGCGCTGTCCGTCGCCGGCTGCTCCTCCTCCGGGTCATCGGGGTCCGGCAAGGTCGGGGCCAAGCCCGGACAGACGGCCAAGGCCAAGCCGATCGGCGACGGCTCGACCGCCTACACGGGCAAGCAGCCGAGCCAGCCGCCCAAGCCGGAGAAGCTGGAGCCCGGCCAGAAGCCGCCCCAGTTCGTGGTCTTCTCCTGGGACGGGGCGGGCGAGGTGGGCAACGGCCTCTTCCCGAGGTTCCGCAAGATCGCCAAAGATCACAACGCCTCGATGACCTTCTTCCTCTCCGGGCTCTATCTGCTGCCCGAGTCGAAGAAGCGCCTGTACCGGCCGCCGAACAACCCCGTCGGCGCCTCCGCGATCGGCTACCTGTCTGATGACCACGTCAAGGAGACGCTGAAGAACCTGCGCGCGGCCTGGCTGGAGGGCCACGAGATAGGCACCCACTTCAACGGCCACTTCTGCGACGGCACCGGCTCGGTCGAGCACTGGACCCCCGCCCAGTGGGACTCCGAGATCGAGCAGGCCATGGACTTCGTCACCAAGTGGCGTACGAACACCGGCTTCACCGACCTCGAACCGCTGCCGTTCGACTACAGCAAGGAGCTCGTCGGCGGCCGCACGCCCTGCCTGAAGGGGCAGAACAACCTGCTGCCGACGGCGAAGAAGCGCGGCTGGCGGTACGACGCCAGCTCCCCCGGCGGCGTCCAGGTCTGGCCCACCAAGAAGCTGGGCCTCTGGGACTTCCCGCTCCAGTCGATGCCGTTCCCCGGCCACTCCTTCCAGGTCCTCTCGATGGACTACAACATCCTGGCCAACCAGTCGAGGAACTCCACCAAGGGCCCGCCGGCCAACTACCCGGCCTGGCGCAAGCAGGCCACCGACGCCTACATAGCCGGCTTCCAGCGGGCGTACGAGACGAACCGGGCCCCCTTCTTCGTCGGCAACCACTTCGAGCAGTGGAACGGCGGCATCTACATGGACGCCGTCGAGGACACGATCAAGCACATCGCCGACGACAAGCACAAGGACGTCCGGATGGTCTCCTTCCGCCAGCTGTGCGACTGGCTCGACGTGCAAGACCCTCAGGTCCTCGCCAACCTGCGCGGGCTCGGCGTCGGGCAGAACTTCACCGGACGCGGCTGACCGCCCCGGAGGGGGCCGACCCACGATGGCGGCGCGCCGAGCGAGCGGCGCGCCCCCGACGGGCCTGGCCACCGCGCGGCAGCAGCCCGCCCCTGCCGGCGCGCCACAGGGGCGACGCCTTGAGCACCTGTTCTCGAAGCCTTGGCAGGTCTAAGCCTCCCCCGCGGGGACACGGGGCTGGCCAGCAGGACGGCGCCGTTGTCGGCCGCGGTCTGCCAGACGGGCCGATGGATGAGGTGGTGGGTGGCCTGCGGGCAGCGGGCGCTGTCGCGGAGCCCGCTCAGCGGGCCTGCTGCGGCCTTCGCGTCGGCGAGCTTGTGACACAGGCCCTTGGCCGGGTCCTCGAACCAGCAGTAGTTCGCCGCGGCCAGGTGCAGCACCGATGCCTTCTGTTTCAGCACCAGCTCGATCTGCCGGTCGGTGACCACCTTCGCCGGGCCCGGCTCGTGATCCTCCAACTCCTCCTCGACGGACCGGAAGAAGGCCAGCAGTGCATCAGCGCCGGGGCCGGCGGGAAGCTGGCCTTGCTGGAACTGGTGGAACGCCTCAAGGGTCCGGGCGCGTTTCTCCGCGGCTTCCGCGGTCTTCCACTCCTGATGGAAGACCGCCTGGGCGCCTCCGGGCCGGGCTGATGGTGCACTCGGGTACTGGAACTATCGGAATGCCTCGGTCACACCCAAGGCTCCTCTCGCGTCCCGTGTGCAAGACGTAGTCCAGATCTGCCCTGAGCGCGCCACGACCACAGTGCCCACCAGGCCTAAGACCGACCCAATTGCAGGGACCACCCGACGGTGATCAGCATGCGTCCTCTGGTCGCACGCTGCGCACCACGCGGTGACAACTCTCTGCTCCACAAGAAGTACAAGTTTCCGCTCGTGTGAGGGGGGGGAGGACGACACGACCGCTGACACTCATGCCCGCTGTCCTGTCGGCTGCTGCCTCTGAGGCCCACTCGCACGACACCCTCGTCACTGGCGGAGGATCACCGCTGTCCGCCCACGAAACTGCGGAAGCAAGGCGGTTGGTTCCCTGAACCAAGCATGGATGTCAGGCGCCGGACCTGAAGGCACCAAGAGGCCACACGACGTCGACGGTCAACCCGGCCAAGCGGGCCGCGGCCACGGTGTCTGCCGTACCACCGCCGCGACCTGTGGGGGCGCTGCCGTCCCAGACGGCGACGAGGCGGTCCGCGCCCTGGAGCAGTCGGCGATTGGCTGCTTCGTAGGCGGCGCGCCCCGCGTGCTCGTACGGCATGACCACCACTTCGGCGGCGGCGTCGCGCAGGGCGTCGAACTCGGCGAGGTCTGCGGGACGGACCACCGCTTCCCGGTAGTCCCGGGACGGGATGATCGCCGACAGTCGGCCGCCGAGCGAGAGGATCTCCTCGGCGAAGAGGGTGTCGGCGCCGCGGGCCAAGCACGAGCGCCCCACAAGCGTGTCGTCACACAGGTCGGCCAGTAGTTCACGGAGGACTGTGCGGATGGGGCCGATTGTTTCGTCGGCCAGGTCCATGTGACCGGTGACGGCGATGGTGACCATGTAGCAACCCGCTTCCGGCCGAGGCGATGTGCCCTTCACCCTAACCCGCTCCGGTGGCATGGAGAGCGGGAGGTAGCGGGCGGCAGGGAGTAGCCGCGGCCGTTACAGCGCGACGACGGCGAAGCCCAGGAGGTAGGCCACGGCGAAGAGGAAAGGGATCCAGCGCTCGACGCGGTTGAGCGGGAGATAGACGCGCCAGTCCCGCCCCTCGCCGAGAGCGCCCCATTCGGCGGCCACGAACGCGCGGGCCGGCAACCGCTCCTCGAACGCTCCGATCACCGCGAACTTGCCTTTGTTCAACTGCTGGTAGGAACGAACGGTGATCCACCAGGTGGCGCACATGCCCAGCAGGACCAGCAGAGCTGCCAGGGCCAGCGCGACCGGAGCCCTGCGGTGGTGCTCCTGGGCCAGCCAGGAGCTGAGGAAGACGAGCAGACCGCTGTGGAGGGTCAGGAAGAAGGTGTTGGCGAGGTTACGCCGGGCGCTGACCCGATCGGCCATCTCCACGCACAGCTTGTACTGCTCGAAGACCGCGGCGTGGTACGTCGCAGCCGTGTCGCGGTAGTCGTCCGCGTCGATGTCCTCGTTCCACAATGAGTCACTGATTCCGGCCATGTTGGCATCTCCCCCCCGTAGTTCGTCACCGTGCGCTCGTACAGGCCAGAGCCGCGACCGGCGGGCGACGGCCCACGGGGCGCCCCCGCCGCCGCGTTCACAGTGGTGCGCGCCCCGTTCCCTCACACCGCGTTCACAGTGGTGCGCGCCCCGTTCCCTCACACCGCGTTCTGGGCAGGCCCGTGGGTCTGCCACGCGGTGATTCGCCTGACGATGAGGATGACCAGCACGCCGGCCCCCACATAGAGCACCGTGAGCAGGGTGGTTACGTTCGCGTTGGACAGCACGTCCTGCTCGCTGTCGAACGTCGAGGACATGCGCCATTGGATCGGCTTGACGACGAAGTTGGCGACCACGAACAGCGCCCACCAGGCGTTGATCAGGGTGACGGGGACGGACCGCCGGGGGGCACTGGCCCGCCAGACGTCCGACACGACCTGGTACGGGATCCACAGGTTGGCCACCGGGGTGGTCCAGGCGGCCACCACCCAGCCCCGGGCCCGGCGGTGCGCGGCGGCACCGCTCATCAGCTCGGCGTTGATCCGGGCCCGCCACAGCCAGACGAGCACCGCGATGCCGGACACGATCCATACCAGCATGGACGGCCAGAACGCCCCCAGCGTCGCGAGGGCATCGTTGTCGGCGGCCTCCAGGTCCGCGGCCGTCGCCTTCCCGGCCAGGTAGTCGTGGGCGAGGAAGTACAGGCGCCAGTTGCCCACCAGGACCAACACCTCATGCACGAGCGCCAAGGAGATCAGTATCGTCGCGGTCGTGGCCGCGCCGGTCACCGTCCTGGGCCGCTCCGCAGCCACCGGATTCGCGTTCGTCGGCATGCCTTGCTGTGAACCGTCCATGATCCTCCCCCGAAGATCGTCGACCCGCCGCGCAGTACGTGGGGTCGGCAGACTATGAGCCGCTGCCCTGTTGTGTCCCCGGTTTCACGGGATGTCATGCGGGACGGTCGTAACGGAACGGCACTAACCGAGGCCGAAGAGTTGCAGCGCCCGGCTCGCGAGCCAGAGCAGCAGGGCCAGGACCGTGACCAACGCGAGCCCTTTCCACAACGACGTCTGCGTGGCGAAGGTGGCCCGCCAGGCCATCGTCCGTCTGCGGACCCCCACGGCCGCCAGGGCGTCCTTGATGACGCGGGCCAGGTGGTGCGTGGGCGTGAACGTGGTCATCGACACGAAGCCGGCCTTCACGGCGCGGGCCGCGCGGCGCACGAGCGCGCCCCGCGGGAGCTTGGCACGGGGCACGGGCCCCACCGGTTGCACCCGGGGCGTCCACTCGGGGTCGAAGGTGATGACGGCGCCGGTCCAGGGATCGCTCCCGGCCACCTCGGCCAGCCGGGACGGGGTCGGCAGGTGTTCGTCCAGCCGTTCGGCCAGCTCCAGCCGTTCGGCCTGCCGCCACAGTCCGCCCGGCGTCAGCAGGACGAGCTTGCGCGCGGGCTGGGTGGCGCGGGCCCGCTGGACCTCCCACCACAGCCCGTCGCCCAACCCCAGCCGCAGCACGATGAGTTGGGACAGCCCCATCAGTCGCAGCACCGTCGGCTGCCAGTCGTCGAGCGGCAGGTAGAACCGTGCCGCTCCCAGCCGCGGCAGCGGCTCCCCGGGTTTGCCCACCGTGATCACGGGGCCGACGGCGCCCAGCGCCCCCGTGAGTTGCTCCTCCCGCGAGTGGATGCTGACGAACGCGGACGAGTCGTCGACCTGGGCCGCGGTGTCGTCGTCGGTGAAGCTGCGCAGGTAGAGCACGGGTTGGCGGCCGTCGGCCAGCAGGGCCTGGGCCGCGCCGCGCGCCGAGCGCGGGCGGGTGTAGCGCAGGATCAGGACCCCGGCACCCACCATGGCCAGGCCGCCGACCAGCAACAGCATGAAGTTCATCGGCGGCATCGTGTAGCCCCGACGCTGCGCCGTGCCGGCAGCGATGGCGCCCGCCGCGAACAGCACGTATCCGGCACCGCTGGCCAGCAGGAACACCGGCCGCCGCCACCACGGCTGAGGCGGGGCGAACCGGCTGACCACGCTGACGATCTCCGCGGCGCCCGACCGGCGTCGACGCCGCAGCCACAGCGCCGGCCCGAGCAGCACCACGGCGGGCACCACCCAGTACAGAGCGGTCACGCTCGACGAGCTGAGCTCCCGGTCGAGCCCCGCCTGATCCTGCCTGACATCAGCCGCCAGCCCGGCGACACGCTCGCGGGCAAGGGAGAACCGGCCCTCCTCGATGTCGCGGGTGACGGAGGAGACCACGGTCCGGCTTCCTCCTGACGGGGCGTTCTTCTTGAACCACCTGTCGGCCTCACGGATTTCAGCGCGCGCGGACACCTCCCCGTCGGCGTAGCGGTCCAGCGCGGCGGTGAACGCGGCGGCCCGCGCCGGGGCGCCGCGGAAGCGGTCGCAGGCCCGCAGGTCCAGGCCCGCGGTGATCGCCAAGTGCAGCGCGACGTAAGCCGTGACGATCGCGACCGCCGTGACCAGCCGGGTTAACGCCCGTAAGCCCGAGGACACCCCAGCCCACCCCCACCTTGCCCCAGCACCATCCGGCGCAGACTGCGTCCCGTACTACCACCTCAGCCCATCGGCCGTGGCCGGTTCAGGCCACAACCTCCAACCAGATGACACCGCGAGTGCTCGCTGGCGCACGCTGCTTCCGCAGATACCGCGCCACCGCCGGACTCAACCCGCGGCCCCGCCAGGATGAAGCTCCCTCACGGTGTTCCGACCGCCTGCTGACATCGGCGGCACAGGCGGCCCAGTCCCCGGCCGATGCCTTCTGCCACTGGACGGCGACCTTGATATGGACGCCGAGCATCCGGGCGAGGATCGCGGCGGGAAGTTCGGTCGCCAGGGTGAACAGTGCAGTGGACCGGTCCTGTTTGGGCCGTATCCCGATGCTGTGGAGGCGCTTGCCGATCTGGCTGTCGGTGAGAGGGCGTCCTGGGTGGCCGCCCGGGAACAGCCAGGGGACATCGTCCGGAGTGCCGATCTTGGCCTTGCCGCGGCGGGTCGCGACGAGGTCGCGGACCAGGCCGGCCAGAGGTGCGGGGAGGACGACCGGCGAGCTGCCGCTGGTGGCCACTTGCAGGTGCTTGAAGTGGACTTTGGTGGCGAACAGGCCACCGGGCCGGGCAGCCATCTCGAGCGAGAGGGCGCGGCGCAGACGGCGCGGGTGCACCGGGTCGTCGGGGATCGGCTCCAGACCGTGACGGATGCCGGCGGGCGAGGCGACCCACTGTCGCAGCCAGCTCATGGCTCCTCGGCTCTCAAAGCCCTGGAACTTGCCGGACAGCAGCTGTCCGGGCTCGGCGTCGGTGAGTTGCTCGGCCAGCGCGATGCTCCGCGCGACTTCTTCGCTCACGACCCATTCGTCGGGCTCACCGCCCCAGCGGCGTCCCTCGACGACCTTGCTCAAGCTTCCGAACGGCGATCTGAGGATCCGGCGGAGCGACTACGAGCACTGGCTGGACGACCAGGGGGACAGGGCCTGATGGACGGGACATATGACGGCAGGGTGTGGAAGATCCTTACGTACAAGGGCAAGCGAAAGACCACTTACACCGTGCGCTGGACGGCGCCGACAAGGCGTATCGCCAACCGCTCGCAACCTACGCACTTGCGGATGCATTCGCTCGGAGTTGGTGAGCGCGACGCGCCGTGGTGAGGCATTCAGTCTCACCACGGGGCAACCCGTTTCCCGCCGGTCCGGCGCCGGCGCGGTGAACCGGTACGACTTCGCCGTTCAGTTCTGCGACGCCCAATGGCGGCGAACCTCCGGCGTGTCACCGCTCGGGAAACGGGTCTACGACCTGCGGCACACCTGCCTGACCAACTGGCTCAACGACGGCGCTCCGCCGGCGCAGGTTGCTGAGTGGGCAGGTAACAGGGTCCCGGTGTTGCCGGCTACCTACGCGCGATGCATCTCAGGGCAGCTCTCGGACCTGAAGAAGCGGATCGAGGCAGGTGGAGACCTGTCGGAGCTTCCCGCGGCGGACTGAGGCCAGTCGCGAAACCTTCGACACGTATTCGGCACAGCCACCCGTAGACACCCGGTGGCAGCCGGACAACGCCGTACCCTCCCCGCCATCAATCGGGGCGGGTACGGCGCTTTCTGCATATGTGCTTGCACGTGCTCTGACCAGCAAAAAGACCCTCCCGAGGGGAGGGTCTGGTCTGGCGCCCCGGCAGGACTCGAACCTGCGGCCAAAGCCTGAAAGAGAGTGTCCGGGAGGTGCGTCCTCCGGGACACGCACGGATCCGTACGGAGGCTTGCTTCTCACATGAACACCTCACGTGCCATGGCCACTTACCTTAACGCGACCATCCGAACGATCTTGCTACTCTGGCGCACGCACCACAACCTCGGGGGGAGGGCGCGTGTGGCTTTACGTATGCGTGCGGCATCAAGGATCACCACTACCGGCCGCTTGGCCGGTCATCGGCTTCGGCGTCACCGCTCCGCCGGTCTCCCGCGACCCGGCCCCGTGAACGCAGGGGCCCGGCCCACCCGGGGAAGGGCCGGGCCCCTGCGCGCGCCCATCTACAGCTGATCAACTCGCTGTAAAGCGCATACCTGAGAATCTCAACCGCTGGGTATTCCAAGGTAGTTGGCCCTACATGCATTGGAACTCACGCAGCAGCTTCACCACGGGGGACGAAGAGAACAGTGAGCGGCACCACAGAAATAGATCCGAGAGCGTTGCGCGCGGCAGCAGTACCCGCCTCAGACATGAAGTCCGAGATGAGCACGGGGCGCAAACAGCTGGAATCCGGACACCACGGAATCATGGCCAGTGGCCAGGGATTCACCTACCTCACGCAAGTCCAGGTGGTCCTTGAAGCCTGGATGGGACGCCTGGACGACATAGGCAAAGAGAGCGGCGAGATCTCCGAGCTCCTCAAGGCCACCGCAAAAAGCCATGAGAGTAACGATGAAGCGGTCGCGCAAAGCTTCAGCGCACCAGCGGCCGGAATCGACGGGGGTTCGGGGCAGGTCCACACCAGGCCCGCCCATACCGCCATGGATCCCGGCCTCATCGGTTCCGACAATTCCGCCACGCCGATCCGTACGCGTGAGGAATGGACGGCCGACGAGATGCAGAATGCCAAGCCGGCCGCTGGAGGCGTGTACCAGGACCCGCACGAGGCCATTCGCATTCCCTCCGTAGAGGGTGGCCCAGGTTCGCGCCAGGACATCGGCATTCCCTCCGTAGAGGGCGGCCCAGGTCCGCGCCAGGACATCGGCATCCCCTCCGTAGAGGGCGGCCCGCGCCCGCGCCCGGAGAGCAGCATCCCCTCCGTAGAGGGTGGCCCAGGTCCGCGCCAGGACATCGGCATTCCCTCCGTAGAGGGCGGCCCGCGCCCGCGCCCGGAGAGCAGCATCCCCTCCGTAGAGGGTGGCCCAGGTCCGCGCCAGGACATCGGCATCCCCTCCGTAGAAGGCGGCCCAGGCCCACACCAAGACATCAGCATCCCCTCCGTAGAGGGCGGCCCCGACGCAGAGGGCTCTCTCGGCAGGTCGATCTCCCGTCCCAACCCGTTCGGATGATGCCCCATGGTCACGATGCGCGAGCTGCAGAACTACAAATCCGAGCCCAGCCAGAGGGCCGGTGAAGAGTGGGGCGTCATGATGAGCCGCTGCTCGAATTACATGGACTGGGTCGATACCGTGATCCGCCGCCCTCTCCAAGGCTCCTGGAAAGGCCGCGACGCCGACGCCGCACAGGACCGCCTGGGCAGGCTGGGACAGAACTTCCAGTACGCCGCCCAACAGACCAGCCTCATCCGCACAGCCCTGGACGGCGTTGCGACCGCGCTGGCGGCCGAGCGCCGCAAGCTCATCGAGGCACTGGAGGAGGCCGAGTCCCGCAAGTACACGGTGCATGACGACGGCACCGTCGAATACACCGCCGAGGGCACCGACGACCCCCACGCGGGCGGAAACACCGGCCCGGACCCCAATATCCACTGGGCCCAGGAGATCCAGGACCACATCACCCAAGCGGTGAAGAGGGCCACCGAGATCGATCAGGAGTACGCAAGCACCCTCAACCGCCTCCAAACAGGCCGCGGACTGACAATCGACGACCGCATGTGGCTCGACGCGGCCCGCGACTCCAAGGCGGTCAGGAAGGCCGCCGGCGATGATCTGGGGCTGGACTCCATTCCCAAGAAGGGAACGAAGCCCAAGGACGTCAATTCCTGGTGGCGTGGCCTCAGCCACGAGGAGCAGCAGGAGTACCAGGCCCTCTACCCGGGGCAGATCGGCGCGCTCGACGGAATCCCCTCAGACGTCCGGGACGAGGCCAACCGCGGCCGCCTGCGTCAGTCCCATGCCGATGCGCAGATGAAGCTCAACCAGCACCTCCAGGAAGAGCCGGACAAGTGGATAGCCATCGACGCGAGCGTCCGCAAACCGAACCCGGAGTGGGAAGAATGGGACGAGAAGCGGAAATCCCTTCAAGGGCTTTCCGACGGCACCAACGCCATCCAGTCGAATCTGGACAAGGGTGGCGAGAAGGGCCTGCCGGAGGGGTATCTCCTCGGCTTCGATGACGAGGGGATCGGCCGCGCGATCGTCGCCCGCGGCAATCCGGACACCGCCGACCACACTGCCGTCTACGTCCCTGGTACCAAGACCAACCTCCCCACCATCGGAGGCGACCTCGACCGCTCCGACGCACTATGGCGGGAGAGCTCGAGACTCAGCGACGGGCAGAGCGTCTCGACCGTCACCTGGCTCGGTTACGAAGCACCCCAGGAGATCTCGGGCGACGCCATGGAGAGCGAGAAGGCGAACGAAGGCGGGCCACTCCTGAATCAATTCGTCGACGGCACCCGCGCCACCCACGACGGCGACTCACCCAGCCATACGACGCTGGTCGGCCACAGCTACGGATCCGTGGTGATCGGCTCGGCAGCACGGCAGGGAGACGTCCACGCCGACGACATCGTGGTCGCAGGGAGCCCCGGGATGCAGGTCAGCCGGGCCAGCGAGCTGGACGTGGACAAGGGCCATGTCTGGAACGAGACAGGCACCGACGACTGGGTCCCCGAAGGTGGATCCCTTACACCTCATGCCCCCCGCGAGTGGCGGTGGTGGGGCGAGTACGACGCGGTGACCCCGGACTCGGATCTGTTCGGTGCGAACCAGATGGAGACCGACACCAGCGGACATGGCGACTACTGGAATTACAACGACGAGGCGCAGACGGACCCCTCGGAAAGCCTCCGCAACCAAGCCCGCGTGATCGTCGGCGACTATGACAAGGTGTCACGTGATGACTGAGGCGCTTCCACGCTACCGACGCGGGTTTCCCGCACCACGACTGGCGTGCGGTCTCCTGCTCGCCCTATTGCTCAGTGGATGCTCACTGTTCGGCGGAACCGATGCGGAGGACCTGCAGACCATGAAGCCCGAAGCGGCAGAACAGAAGGCCGACGAGATCACTCGCGGCCTCCTCGAACTCACCGCCGTTCGCGACCAGCAGGGCTCGCCCGGCGCTCTCATCACGACCATCGACAGCGCGGAGAACACCTTCTACACGAATGACGCCTGGTCGATCAACGATGCCTCACCCGACGAGCTGCGCAGCGGCATGAAGAATCTCGTCGACAAGATGCCTGCGGCAGGCTGGGAGATCAAGAGTTACGCGCCGGCGAACTCCGAGGCCAAGCAGCCCCAGCTTCGGGCCGTGCACAAGAAGTCCGGATACAAGGTCTTCGCCGAGCTGCTGATCAGGAGCGAACGCAAGAACCCGCACAACCACCCGAGCGCACCGCGGACGGATCTCATCAGCTTCACCGTCACCTCACCGCCCTACCACGCGCCCGAAGGCACAAAAATCGACGAGTACGCCCACGCCCCGACAGAGCCGCAGGTGGTGGCGGAGCTGGTCCCCGACGCCACACGCCATTCCGGCTCCAACCCATTCGGCTGACCTCCTGGACCTGGCGCGGATCGGCGGTACGCGAGGTCACCAGCCCAGGACGATCGCGAAGTTGAGGTGTACCGATCGAAAAGTCATCGTGGCTGGTCATGCGATGTCGCGGTACTCGCTGATCACGCCGCCGAGGATCCGGGTCCACAGCCCCCGGAGGGCGTCGAGGAGCTGCCCTGCAATGTCGGACTGTTCCTCGGCGTCAGGCGGTAGTTGGCAACGGGCCTGGCGAGGGCGATGGGCGCGGTGGTGCCGTTGGTAGGAGGTCAGGACGTTGTCAGTGCCATAAACCCCGTCCGTGCTGGTCAGGCCACCTGAACACGGCCGCGAGGCCCTGCAGTCAACCGTAACGGCAGGAGCATTGCCCCGCTGATTGCCGGCCCGGTCGACCTGAGGCCAACGTCCCGGTGCTGCTCGCCACCTACGCACGTTGCATCTCGGGTCAGCTCTCGGACCTGAAGAAGCGGATCGAGGCGGGAGGAGACCTGCCGGAGCTTCCGACGGGCTGAGGCCGGCCGCGAAAACTTCGACACGTATTCGACGCAGCCACCCGTAGAAACCTGGTGACAGCCGGACAGTGCCGGACCCTCCCCCTGATCACCGGGGAGGGTCCGGTGCTTCTGCGTGCGTGCTCGCACATGCCCTGACCAGCAAAAAGACCCTCCCAAGGGGAGGGTCTTGCGGAGCGCCCCCGGCAGGACTCGAACCTGCGGCCAAGTGCTTGGAAGAGACACGTGCAGTTCGCCGTTCGAACCCCTCTGACCTGGGAGTTTCTTGCGATGAGCGCTCCATGCAGGAGCAACTTCGACACGCATTCGACTGGAGGAGCCTCCCCAGAGCGGCAGTTCGCGGCCGTGAGTGGATACGAAGTCGCCTTCGGCGCCTACCACCTATCAGTGTCGGCTTCGCCGACGGGCTGCAACACGATCTGATGTTGCAGCCCGTCTGTAACCGGACAGCCCGGACAGCCGCGCCCAGAGCTGTCCGGCGGGTTTCCGCAGGTCACAGCTTCAACCGGACAGTCGGATAGCTGGGACACATAAGAGGTTGTGCCTGGCCATGCGTCCCGGCCTGCTGTGACCACCGTCGTTGGTTCATCCTCTGCCCTTTGTTCCCAGCGACGACCGACTCCTGTCGCCTTGGAACCACGCCTGCAGTCGCCCGACAGGATGAACCCCGGAGGGAGGGGTGGACTACTTGCGCCTCAGGTGCGCCAAGTTAGCCCGCCCAAGGATAGGCTAACCCCCATGCTAGAAGGGGAAGTTATGCAACCAGTGGAAGAATCGACGCTATACGATAGGGATATAGTCCATCTTGCTCGCGTAGCGATGGCTGGTCGGGCGCAAGATGTGCAAATGCTGGTGCAGCGCATGGCGCGGCGCTATCGGCGCACCAACGTCGCTCTGTCGGAGGAACTGCGCGACCTGCTGAGGGCGGCTCCTAGCCTTGACAGCCCGATGCGGGACCACGGCAACGCGACGCCAGTTCCGCTGGACGGCGATAGTCGCCTCCCGCTGATCCGAACCGATCAGCTGGGCCCCGCCGTGACGCCTGTGCTTGTTCCCGCAGTCAAGGCGCAGGTGGAGCAACTGCGTGATGAGCACCAGAACCTGGAGCGTCTCGCCAAGTCCGGCTTGACGCCCAGCCGGACGGGCCTTTTTACCGGGCCACCGGGCGTTGGGAAGACGTTGGCCGCCCGATGGCTCGCCGGCGAACTGAAGCGGCCGCTCATGGTCTTGGACCTTTCCTCTGTGATGAGCAGCTACCTGGGGCGAACAGGGAGCAATATCCGCAAAGTCCTTGACTATGCAAAATCTAGTCCATCCGTGCTTTTGCTGGATGAATTGGACACTGTCGCCAAGCGTCGTGATGACGTAGCGGAAGTGGGGGAGCTGAAGCGCCTGGTAACTGTCCTTCTGCAAGAGATCGATGACTGGCCATCCAGCTCCCTGCTCCTGGCGGCGACCAACCATGGTGATCTTCTTGACCCGGCAGTGTGGCGCCGCTTCGACCTGGTGGTCGACTTCCCGCTTCCTGGGCCGAAGGGGCTAGAGCAAGCTCTCGCTCAGTACTGCGGGCCCGTTTCGCGGGAGGTTGTGCAGTTTCTCGTTCACTCCCTAGCCGGAGCTTCGTTTGCTGACGCTGAGCGCCTGGTTATGGCTGCACGCAGGCGCGCGGCTTTGAGCGACGAACCTCTGTTCGATGTATTGCTGAAGCTAGGGCAAGATCGACTGCGTGACATGGGGTATGCCGATCGTCTTCATATCGCCCTCGATCTAGTGCAACATGGAGGGATCTCGCAACGAAGGGTGAGCGAGCTGACCGGTATCAGTCGCGACACGATCCGTCGGCGGCAGCGCGACGAGTAGCGATAGCTAAATATCAGGGGGGCAAATGGCTGGGGAGCGAAACTTCTTACTTGGGCATGGCGAGCGTTTGGTTACACCGGTGTCCTTGCCGGCAGGTGGAGGGGCGCCGGAAGCTCCTTACAGTGCTGAAGAGGCTCGCATTCGGCTGCGACCACAGTTCGACGCTGCTGTGCGCTCATTTGCGCAACTACCGGAAAGCGCTTGCCCGAACGATAGGGCCGTTGGCGTTCTCACTCTTCATCCGCAGTTCATCGCGAAAAGCTATCACCCTGGAAATTTCATCAGGGATGCGGGGTTGTCCTACGTCGGATCACGTGGGGCTCGGGTGACACCTAGTAAGTGGACCCGAAAAGGCAATCCCGTGCCGATGGAGACAAGTGAATTATTCGTCGCGGGCAGCCGAGAGAAGTTCTCTGAGCTGCACCAGCGTATGGGGGTTCAGGGGGTATTTGGGGAGAATTCTCCCATCCGGATTATGGAGGCTTTTCGGGCTCCGGGTGTGCAAGAGAAGCAACGAGGCATTAGTGGTGACCTTAGTTCATCTATCTTTGAGGTCGCTCTGCATTGGCCAAATTCGGGCAGTGATTCGATCTTGCGATCGTTCGCCCGTTATGCTCGATCCTGTGGTGCGCGGGCTGAAGTTGACCGCAGCATCCCCGTTTCAGGAATCATGTTCATGCCTGTCGTGGCGAACCGCGACGAACTCGGCGAATTGAGTAAATTCTCATTCCTGCGGGTTCTTCGGCCGATGCCAACTTTGCGGACGATGCATCCGATTGAGCGGAGTGTAATAGCCCCAGGTTTTGCAGTTCCGTCACTTCCGAATAAAGCAGCCTTGGATCCATCCATCCGGACAGCGATATTCGACGGGGGACTGCCGCCTGAGGGCCCCCTGAAAGCGTGGGCTGACGGGCTAGATGCTGACGGTGTGGGACCGATCGTCGAGAAGTATCTCGACCATGGTCACATGGTAACGTCCGCGGCGTTGTTTGGCCCTTTGAAGTCTGGACAGTCGGTTCCGCAGCCGTACGCTTCGGTCGATCACTATCGCGTGCTCGATGAAAATTCGGACGACCCGTACCTTCTCTATGACGCGCTTGAAAGGATCAGAAGTGTTCTGGAGGAGGAGGCGTACGATTTCGTCAATCTGAGCCTCGGTCCCTCTTTGCCCATTGAGGATGATGAGGTTCATCCGTGGACAGCTGTCTTGGATGAGTACCTTTCGCGCGGAAAAACACTCTTGACTGTGGCCGCTGGGAATAATGGCGACCAGGACCGGGAGTCAGGGAACGCGAGAGTTCAGGTTCCGTCTGATTGCGTTAATGCCATTGCGGTTGGTGCTGCGGATAGCGATCGGCTCTACTGGGAGCGTGCCGATTACAGTGCTATTGGTCCAGGGAGGTCGCCAGGCTTGGTAAAGCCTGACGTGCTGACCTTTGGTGGGGCTGCGTACAACCCCTTCCATTTTGTGCCGAGGTTCCCTGGGGGCGATGTACTGTCCGCCTGTGGTACCAGCTTCGCGGCCCCGGCAGTGTTGCGTATAGCTGCCGGTATTCGCGCACACTTTGGTGGCCACATGAAGGCTCTGGCGCTCAAGGCTCTGTTGGTCCACTGTGCACAGCGAGATGAATCCTCCATCGAGGAGGCCGGTTGGGGGCGCATTCCAGATGAGATCGAGGATTTTGTAGTCTGTAAGCCCAACTCGGTGCGCGTTTTGTATCAAGGGGATATTGAACCTAGCCAGGTTCTTCGCATGCCCATCCCTCTTCCAGAAGACATCGGGAAGGGGGATATTAAGATCAGCGCGACGTACTGCATAAACTCGCCTACTGACTCACGCACTCCCAACGCGTACACGGGAAGCGCTATCCATCCGCTCTTTCGGCCTCATGCCGAGAAGATGTCGAAGGAGGAGAGTGTTCATCCTGCGACCACGGCTTTCTTTCAAAACAGCGACTATATGTCAGAGAGTGAGCTGCGGCATGGGGCGCACAAGTGGGAGACGGTGAAGCATAAGTCCAAGACGTTTCGGGCTTCGTCCCTTCTCAGGCCGGTTTTCGATGTTCGGCATCTGTCGAGAATCGACCAGTTGGCCGACAACGCATCGGAAAAGGTGGAGTACGCTCTGGTGGTCACCATCAGTTCGAAAGATCCAGATATCTATAACAAGGTGGTACGTGCTTTCGGTGGACGATTGGAGATTCTGCAGCCTCAGATCGAGGTGCCAATCTCCCTGCAGCCATAGGGACGACATCAGCCGCCGCCAAACGGCGGTTGATCAGGCGCCGGGGTGTTGAACGCATCCCGCGTTCAACACCCCGAGGATGCGCCGCCGGTAGTCGGACAGCCCGGACAGCTCCTGTTTCTGCTGTCCGGGGGCGTTTTCACTGGTCAGGGCTTTAACCGGACAGCTGGGACACCTGAGGGGGCGTTCCGTGTCCTCCCGAACGTGATTCGAGAGGGCCGTGGAAGCCTGGCGTGCAGCCGTGGCCTGTGTGCGGCCGGTGCGGCTGGCGGCAATCGCGGTCAACTGGTGTGTTTGACCTCTTTGCCGTGCTCCAGATAGACCATTCGCCTCTCGGTTCGCGCTTCGGCAGCTGCCTGGATTCGTCGGGCGAGCCGCGGGATCGTGAGGTCGGTTACGGCGGAGACTGGATGGAAGTCGTACGCCCCGTTGATTACCGCCACACGTCGTGGCGAGGCGTTCAGCGTCACCACGGGCCGGCCGGTGTCCTACTGCTCCGGAGCCGCCGCGGTGAACTGGTATGCGTTCGCGATCGAGTTCTGTGATGTTCAGTGGCAACGGACCTCCGGCAACAACCGGAAGACCGTGGCCAAGGTGCTCATGGCGACGACTATCGCCCTGCTCCCCACGGTGTCGAACAATTTCAAGGCTGTCGATGTCCGCACAGGCCTGCGGGAGTGGGCATTCAACACCCGGCGTCGGCAGGACGCTCCACCCGAGGGGGCCACCATCCTCGCGTGGGTCGGACGCAACTCCCTGTCGATGGCGGCCTGGGAGGACCCGGGCAAGGTCGAAGAGATCCTTCGCGCGGTGGGTACGAAGCTGGACGGGAGCTCAGTCGCCGCATCTTCGATCAAGCGCAGTCGTCGGGTCCTGAACGTGGCCATGGAGCACGCAGTGAAACAGGGAACGCTGCGGTCGAATCCATTGCCGAAGGGGAGGGGCACCACGCCAAAGACGTCCTCGGTTGTCGACAAACGGTCCCTGATCAACAGTCGGCAGGCGGCTGCCCTACTCGCATGCGTGCGCACTCGCCCCCGCGGCGGCCGAAGGCTGCACGCGTTCTTCTCCACGATGTACTACGCCGGGCCGCGGCCGGAGGAAGCAGTGGCGATGGGCGTGCTGGACGTACGTCTGCCCGAGGAGAGCGCCCCGGATCAGTGGGGTGAACTGCTGTTCCACACGGCGCACCCCGAAGTGGGCAAGCAGTGGACGGACACCGGCGAAGTCCATGAGGAGCGTGGGCTGAAGGGACGCGCTGTCGGTGACACCCGCGTCGTACCGTGCCGTCCCGCGCTGACGAAGATCCTCCGCGACCACATCGAAGCGGAGGGGCTGAAGCCCGGCGACCGGCTGTTCCAGGGAGAGCAGGGCGGCATGCTCGCCGGCTCTGTCATCCGCCGCGGATGGCGGAGCGCCCGGGGCGCCGTTCTCACGCCTCACGAGTTCGACTCGCTGCTCGGCAAGCGGGTCTACGACCTCCGGAACACCTGCCTCACAAACTGGCTCAACGCCGGTGTGCCGCCGGCGCAGGTCGCAGAGTGGGCGGGCAACAGCGTCGCTGTGCTGCTCGCCGCCTACGCGCGCTGCATCTCCGGACAGCTCACAGACCTCAAGCGGCGCATCGAGGCGGAAGGCGACCTGCCGGCGGCGGACTGAGGCGGCCCACGAAACCTCGACCCGTATTCGACACAGCCACCCGCAGAAACCCGGTGACAGCCGGACACAGCCGGACCTCCCCATGGTCACCAGGGGAGCGTCCGGCTGTTTGGCGTGTGCGCCCGCACGCGCCCTGACCAGCAAAAAGACCCTCCCGAAGGAAGGGTCTTGCGGAGCGCCCCCGGCAGGACTCGAACCTGCGGCCAAGTGCTTAGAAGGCACCTGCTCTATCCACTGAGCTACGGGGGCCGGGTGTGGACGTGGATCACGGACCGCGGACAAGGATAGAGGTCCGGGTGCCTCGTCCCGGTTGCTTCACCTCCGTGGCACGTTGTGGAGGTTCGGTGAAGCGGTCCCGATAATCGCAGGCAGGTACGAATCCTGCATCGCTTTTGGCGTCTCGTGCGGCGGGTGTTGTGCACTCGTTATGCCTGTGTCTCACTTGTCCTGAACGTCCCATGCGCCACTCATCCCGTTCTGTCGGGGTTCTTGCGGCGCGCACGAGGGGTTATACGCTTCAAAAACCCAACGAAATTGGGCATTCTGCACATGTGGCGACCTTGGACGTACGACCCCGGCTGATCGACGCGCTGTCCGTTCTGCGCGACCGTGTCGACGCCGCCCGCTTTCCGCTGCCACTACGGGGCGCTGCCTACGCCCGGCGCAACCGGGCCGAGCTGCTCGCTCAGCTCGATGACTATGTGATTCCCCGCCTGCGGTCTCCTCAGGCCCCGCTGCTCGCAGTGATCGGCGGATCCACCGGGGCGGGCAAGTCCACGCTGGTCAATTCGCTGGTCGGGCGGAGGGTCTCGGAAGCCGGGGTGTTGCGTCCGACGACGCGTACGCCGGTGCTGGTCTGCCATCCCGATGATCTCCACTGGTTCGCCGGGCCGCGGGTGCTGCCGCAGCTCGCCCGGATGTGGGTCCCCGAGCAGGATGACGGCGGTGAGGGGGAGGAGTACGCGGCGGGGGGCGGCGGTCTGGGGCCGGGGGAGTTCGGGGGGCGTGGCTTGGGTTCGGGGGTTGGTGTGCGTGGGGGTGGGCGTGGCGCGGGTGTGACGGCTGGGGCCGGAAGTGGGCGTGGGGGCGGTGGGGTGGCTGGTGGGGGCGGCTTGGGCTCGGCTCATGGGGGGCGTGGTGTGTACGGGCTGGGTGCGGGCTATGGGGGAGAGGAGGTTCGCGGGCCGAGTGGGCCGGGTTCGGTGTACGGGGGAGAGGAGGTTCGTGGGTCGGGTTCGGTGTATGGGGGCGATGGTGTGCGTGGGGCGGGTGGTGCGGGCTATGGGGGGCATGGTGCGGACGGCCTTTGTGTGGGTGGGGATGGCGATCATGGCGGCGGGGGCGGGGCCGTTGGTGTGGTTGGTGCTCGTGGGATGGAGGGGGGCGGCGAGGCCCGTGGAATGTATGGCGGTGGGGTGAGGGGGGCCGCGTATGGCTATGACTGCGCGGCGGGAAGCGCCGCGGGGGGTGGTCACGGGGCGTATGGCGATGCGGGGCGTGGTGGAGAGGGAGGCGCTGGCGGAGGCCTCGGAGCAGGAGCAGGAGCAGGAGCAGGAGCGGGCGCGGGTGTCGGGGGGCGTTTGGGTGGGGGTGGTGGGGCCGAGGCGGGGATGCTTGCGGTGCGGATCGAGACGGATTCGGCGTTGCCCAGTGGGCTGGCGTTGTTGGACGCACCGGATATTGATTCGCTGGTCGCCCGGAACCGGGAGCTGGCCGCGGAGCTGATCTGTGCGGCGGATGTATGGGTGCTGGTCACCACGGCCGCCCGGTACGCGGATGCGGTGCCCTGGCATCTGCTGCGTACCGCCAAGGAGTACGACGTCACGCTGGTGACCGTGCTGGACCGGGTTCCGCACCAGATCGCCACCGATATCTCCGGGCGGTACGCGGAGCTCCTCCAGCGCGCCGGTCTTGGCCACGTCCCGCGGTTCACCATTCCCGAGCTGCCCGAGTCGGCCGGCGGTGGGAGCGGGCTGCTGCCGGCCACGGCTGTCGCGGCGCTGCGGGACTGGCTGGAGCGGCATGCCCAGGACCCCATCGCCCGCGCCGCCGCCGCGGAGCGTACGGCCGCCGGCGTGATCGCCTCGCTGCGCAGCCGGCTGCCCGCGCTGGCCGGGGCCGCCGCCGCCCAGCACGCCGCGGCGCTGCGGCTGGCCGGCCGGGTCGAGGAGGCGTACGAGCGGGCCGCGGAGCGGGTACGGCGGGAGGTCGCGGCCGGTGAGGTGCTGTCCGGGGACGCGCGCGCCCACTGGCGTGACCATGGGCTCGGCGGACGGCCGGACGAGCTGCTCGATGCGCTGACCCACGGGCTGACGTCGCTGCTGGCCTGCGCCGTGGAGGAGGCCGATGAGCGGGCCGCGGACGCCTGGCGGCGTGATCCCGCAGCGGCGGAGGTCTCGTTGACGTCGGCCGCCGGTGCCGCGGGTGCGGGCGGACGTCTCGGTGTGCTCGTCCGGCGCTGGCGGCGCTGCCTGGAGGAGTTGGCCGAGGAGGAGACCCGTGAGGCGCGCGCCGGGCAGGCCGGTGAGCGCGCGGGCTCTGTGGAGCCGGAGGAGTCGGCGGCGCTGCTGGCCACCGCGTTGCTCGGCGGCCGCCGCGCCCGTACGGCGGGTGAGAACCTCGCCGACCTGTTGGGGGCCCAGACCGCGTTGCGGCTCTGCGACCGGGGCGGCCGGCTGCTGGCCACGTATCTGGAGCGTGCGTTGGACGGCGAGCGTGAGCGGCGGCTGGCACCGCTGGACCAGCTGACTGTCCCGCCGGACCAGCAGTCGGAGCTGATCGCCGCGCTGTCCGTGATGCAGAGGGAGAAGGAGAGGGAGGAGGAGGAAGAGAAGGAGAGAGGGATGGGGCGGGGGATGGGGATGGAGATGCGCAAGGAGGAGGTGTCGGGGTGAGAGTTTCTGAGGTGACCGGTTCCGGGGAAGGTGGCTCGGGGGTTGGGCGGGGGGCGGGGGACGGGGATGTCGGTGAGGGGCTGGTGGGGTCCGTGGGGTCCGTGGAGCCAGGGGAGGGTGGAGCGGGCAGAGAGGGCGAAGAGCGGGCCGGGGATGGGGAGTCGGTGGTTGTACGGGGGGAGGGGGCCGGTGGGGCGTGGGATGACGGGTTGATCGCGCGGAGGGCTCGGGATGGGGGAGTGGGGGTGTCCGGGCCTGGGGGGCGGCGTGGGGTGGGTGGGGCGCGGGGTGAGTCACTTGCCGCGGCGGGGGGCGGTGCGTCCTATGCCGGGGGCTCAGGTGTTGTGTCGGGTGCGGAGGATTCACGTGCCGGGGCGCGTGCTGTGGATTCACGTGCTGTGGATTCACGTGCTGTTTCGTACGGCGAGGGGGCGCGTGGCGCGTCGCTGCTTGAGGCGAGGGGGCAGCAGCAAGGGCAGCGGGCGGGTGTGGACGGCGGGAGTTGGAGCGGGAGTGGGAGTGGGGACGGGGGCGCGGGTGGGTATCGGTGGGTCGCGGATGGGGGGCGGCGGGCCGCGGGGGGTGGGCTGCGGGGGCGGCTGGATGCGTTGCGTGAGTTGATCGCGCTGTCCCGGACCCGGCTGGACGCGCGGACGCTGGAGGAGGCGGGGCGGGTGCTGGAGGCGGCGGACGAGCGGTATCGGCTGTCCGGTGAGCACACCGTCGTCGCCATCGCGGGTGCGACCGGCAGTGGCAAGTCGTCGCTGTTCAACGCGCTGGCCGGGGTGAATCGTTCGCAGGTCGGGCCGCGGCGGCCGACGACCGCCGAGCCGGTGGCCTGTGTCTGGCCGGGCGGCCGGCCGGGGGCGGAGGGGCTGCTGCAGCGGCTGGGCGTGGCCGCGCACCGTCGGCACACCCCGGCGGACGGCGGCACCGAACTGCACGGACTCATCCTGCTCGACCTGCCCGATCACGACTCCTCGGCCACCGAGCACCGTGCGCAGGTGGACCGGATGCTGGAGCTGGTGGACGCGGTGATCTGGGTGGTGGACCCGGAGAAGTACGCGGATGCGGTGCTGCACGAGCGGTATCTGCGGCCGCTGGCGGGCTACGCCGAGGTCATGTTCGTGGTGCTGAATCAGGTGGACCGGTTGCCCGGGGACGCCGCCGACCAGGTGGTGGACGATCTGCGGCGGCTGCTGGACGAGGACGGGCTGGCGCTCGGCGAGCACGGGGAGCCCGGGGCGGCGGTGCTCGCGCTGTCCGCCGCGACCGGCAAGGGCGTAGCGGAACTACGGGAAGCGCTCGGTCAGTTCGTCGAGGAACGAGGGGCGGCGGACCGGCGGCTGGCGGCGGATGTGGATGCGGCGGCCGAGCGGTTGCGGTCGGTGTATGTGGCGCAGAGCCGGGTCGGGCTGACGGAACGGGCCCGGGAGGAGTTCGACGACCGTTTGGCCGAGGCGGTGGGGGCGGTGGCCACCGGGCGCGCGGCGGAACGCGATTGGCTGCGCCACGCGGAGCGCGCGTGCGGGTCGCCGTGGGCGCGGATGCGGATGCGGGGGTGGAGGGCCGGCCGGTGGGGAGAGGCGGGCGCCGATGAGGGAGGGGTGACGGGGGCCACTGGAGGGACTGCCCGAGGGGCCGGGCGGGCCCCCGGCACCCGGGGAGGGGCGACGGGCGTGGGCGCTGCCTGTACGGGGAGGGTCGCTGCTACGGGAGAGAACTGCGGGGGGCGGAGCGAAGCGGGGCCGACGGGTGCGTGGCGGACCGGTAGCGGGCGAACCGGTAGTGGATGGACCGGTGGTGGATGGACCGGTGGTGGATGGAACGATGCCGGGCGGATGGGCGGTGGGCCGACCGGTGCCGGGCGGGCCGAGTCGGGGCGGGCCCTCGTAGGGAGGCAGGGCGCGTCCGGACGGCTGCGCGGGGCCGGGGGGTTGGCCGACGGCGGGGAGGGGCTGACGGTGGACGGCCGGGCGGCGGCGCGTCCTGTGGTGGAGCAGGCCGTACGGGCGGTGGCCGGTGAGGCGGCGCGTGGGTTGCCGGCGCCCTGGGCGCAGGCGGTGCGCGAGGCGGCGGACCGGGGTGCGTACGGGCTTCCGGAGGCGCTGGACAAGGTGGCGGACGATGCCGAGGAGTCGTTGAGGGACGGGCCGGCCATGAAGCCGCGGTGGTGGACGGTGGCGGCCGCGTTGCAGGGGCTGCTGTCCGTACTCCAAGTGGTGGGTCTCCTGTGGCTGCTGGGCGCGATCACGGGCGTGGGCGATGCGACGGCCTGGGTGTCCGGGCTGCTGCCCGCGGTCGTCGGGTCGGTCGGCGGGCCGGTGCTCGCGTGGATGTGCCGGGCGGTGGCGCGCGGCCCGGCCAGGCGTTACGGGCAGGATGCCGAGCGGCGGCTGCGGAGTGCGGCGGCGGGCTGTGGACGGGCCCGGGTGTTGGAGCCGGTCGCCGCCGAGCTGTTGCGCTATCGCGAGGTGCGGGAGCAGTACGCGGTGGCGTCGGGAGCGTGACGGCCGAGGGGTGAGAACTGCCCGGGGCGCGACCGGCCGGGCGGTGGCGCGGCCGACGGGGACGGTGGCCCGGACGGGGACAACGGTCGGGGCTGTGACCGCCCGGGAGGTGGCCCAGCCGGGGGGCGACTCCCCTCCCGGGTGGCCGAGTTGTCCACAGTCGGCCACCCGTCCACAGGCTCCCGCGGCGTTCGCGGAATCCGTGCAGCATGAGGTCAACGCAGCGCGAGCGACGAAGAGCGAGCGTGCATCACGCGGGGGAGGCGTGTTCCGTGAATGACACGATGGTGACGCTGGTGGGGAATGCCGCGACGGCGGTGGAGCACCGGCAGACGACGGCGGGTGTGACGGTGGCGAGGTTCCGGCTCGCGGCGACGTCCCGGCGGTGGGACAAGTCGCAGGAGCGCTGGACCGACGGGGAGACGAGTTTCTATACGGTCCGGTCGTGGCGCGGACTCGCGGACAATGTCGCCGCTTCGGTGGCGGTGGGGGAACCACTCGTGGTTCAGGGACGGTTGCGGCTGCGGGAAGGGGAGCAGCCGGCCGAGCGGGGTGGGCAGCGCTGGTTCTCGGCGGAGGTCGACGCCGTCGCGATCGGACACGATCTCTCGCGCGGGACCGCGGCATTCCGCAGGGGCACGCGGGCGGCGCGTATGGAGGTGGACCCCGTCCCGTCGCAACCGTCGGCACAGCCACAGCCACAGCCACTGCCACAGCCGCAGTCGCTGCCACGGCCACACGCGCAGCCCGTGCAATCGTCCGCGGCGTCGCCCTCTCCACAACGGGAGGCTCAGGAAAAGGTGTTGACGGCCACCGGTACGCCCACGGCCACCGGTACGCCCACGGCCACCGATACCCCTATGACCGCCCGTACGCGTACGTCTGCCCGTACGCCCACCCCCACGCCACCCACCCCCACGCCACCCACCCCCACGCCACCCACCCCCACGCCACCCACCCCCAAGGCATCGACGGCGCCAGAACCCCCCACCCCTCAGGCCCCCTTGGAACCGCCCGAACCCTCGGTCGTGGCGGCTTCAGCTCGGGCAATTTCACCCCACAAGGCGCCAGTGCCCTGAAAAGTCCCGGGGATTTGTCGATAATGCCAGGTCAGGGTGCCTGTTGTCGGTAACGATTGCGATTCGGATCGCTTATGGGATGCCATTACTGGGGACCCTGATGCGCCTGCTCCATAAGATCCGACAAGTACTCACGGGGGCTGACCTGTTCGGCTGTTGAGTTCTTTGGGATCTTTCCGGCGAGGCAACCTCCCCACTCGACCGCCTCGCCCAGAGGGGAAATTCATGCTTTCGATGAAGGGGCGGGGCGCAGCCCGCCTTGCCGCTGCGGTCCTGGCCTCGGGCCTGGTCGCGGCGGGTGCGATAGCCACCGCGGGGACTGCCGCGGCGGACGAGACGACCCCGGCGCACGGGGGTGCCACCGCCACACTCGGCGGGCTGAAGATCTTCGATCAGGCGGTCGTGCACAACGATGGCGGGGACCAGCGCGTCGGCGCCGGGCTCTTCGAGATGTCGGTCGACAACGGCGGCACGCTCCAGACGTACTGCATCGACATCCACAACCCGACGCAGCAGCAGGCGAAGTACCAGGAAGTGCCCTGGAGCGCCTCCTCGCTGCACAACAACGCGGACGCCGGCAAGATCCGCTGGATCCTGCAGAACTCCTACCCGCAGGTGAACGACCTGGCCGCGCTCGCCTCCAAGGCCGGCGCCGGGAACCTCACCGAGAAGACCGCCGCGGCCGGTACCCAGGTCGCGATCTGGCGCTTCTCCGACCACGTCAAGGTGGACGCGGTCGACCCGGCGGCCGAGAAGCTCGCCGACTACCTCGAGAAGAGCGCGCAGAGCGTCGCCGAGCCCAAGGCGTCGCTGACGCTGGACCCGCCGGCCGTCTCCGGCAAGTCCGGCAGCAAGCTCGGCCCGGTCACCGTGCACACCAACGCCGACAGTGTGACGATCTCCCCGGCCGCCGATGTGCCGGCCGGCGTCAAGGTCGTCGGCAAGGACGGCAAGCCGGTCACCAGCGCCGCCGACGGCACCCAGCTGTTCTTCGACGTGCCCGCGGGCGCCGCGGACGGCAGCACCTCGCTGACCGCGCAGGCCGCCACCAAGGTCCCGGTCGGCCGCGCCTTCACCGGCATCGGTGAGCACGCCAAGAGCCAGACCCAGATCCTGGCCGGCTCCAGCGAGTCCACGGTCTCCGCGGCCGCCACGGTCTCCTGGAAGAAGCAGGGCGCCATCCCGGCGATCACCGCCGAGAAGAACTGCTCCAAGGGCGGCGTGGATGTCACGGCGACCAACAAGGGCGATGAGGCGTTCCGCTTCCAGCTGTCCGGCAAGGACTACGACGTCGCTCCGGGCAAGTCGCAGACCGTGACCGTTCCGGTGGCCGAGGACCAGCCGTACGAGATCACGATCAAGGGTGCGGGCGGCTTCAAGAGGACCTTCTCCGGCGTCCTGGACTGCAAGACCGCCGGCAGCGGCGGCGGCAAGCCCTCCTCGCAGCCCAGCCCGGCCTCGGTCGGCGGCAGCACCGGCGGCGACAAGGGCGGCGACCTCGCCGAGACCGGCTCCAGCAACGCCACGCCGATGATCGCGGGCATCGCGGTCGTCCTGGTCGTGGTCGGCGGCGCCGCGGTGTTCTTCCTCCGTAAGAAGAAGGCCGGCACCCCCGCTCAGTGACGCTCGACCCGCACAAGCACCGGGTGCCCGGTAGCGCGGGACCTCCGGCTCACGCCGGGGGTCCGGTGATCCTCGGCACACAGTGACAGTCGGCGACCGCTCGGTGACTCTACGGTCAGCGGGCGGTGGTCGATGGCGTACCCCAAGGCCCCGGAGCGCAGTGGCGCTCCGGGGTCGCTGGCGTCCGCCCTTTGGCACCCGTTTCCATCAAGGGATGGACGTACGGCAAGATGGGGTGTATCTGCCCTCCCTGGCCACGGCGCACCTGGACCCTGGGACGGTGCCGCACAGACCCTGATCGATCCAATCTGCCGGACGGTTTCTCTTGGCTGAGTACATCTACACGATGCGCAAGACGCGCAAGGCGCACGGCGACAAGGTCATCCTCGATGACGTGACGCTGAGCTTCTTGCCGGGCGCGAAGATCGGTGTCGTGGGTCCCAACGGCGCCGGTAAGTCCACGGTGCTGAAGATCATGGCCGGTCTTGAGCAGCCGTCGAACGGTGACGCGTTCCTCTCCCCCGGCTACACCGTCGGCATGCTCCTGCAGGAGCCGCCGCTGGACGAGTCGAAGACGGTTCTGCAGAACGTGCAGGACGGCGCTGCCGAGATCATGGGCAAGCTGCACCGCTTCAACGAGGTCGCCGAGCTCATGGCCACCGACTACTCCGACGCGCTGATGGAGGAGATGGGCAAGCTCCAGGAGGACCTCGACCACGCCAACGCGTGGGACCTGGACACCCAGCTGGAGCAGGCGATGGACGCGCTGGGCTGCCCGCCCGGCGACTGGCCGGTCACCAACCTCTCCGGTGGTGAGCGCCGCCGTGTCGCGCTGTGCAAGCTGCTGCTGGAGGCCCCCGACCTGCTGCTCCTCGACGAGCCCACCAACCACCTGGACGCCGAGTCCGTGCAGTGGCTGGAGCAGCACCTGGCGAAGTACCCCGGCACCGTCGTCGCCGTCACCCACGACCGGTACTTCCTCGACAACGTCGCCGGCTGGATCCTGGAGCTCGACCGCGGCCGTGCCATCGGCTACGAGGGCAACTACTCCACGTACCTGGAGACCAAGCAGACCCGTCTGAAGGTCGAGGGCCAGAAGGACGCCAAGCGCGCCAAGCGTCTGAAGGAAGAGCTGGAGTGGGTGCGCTCCAACGCCAAGGGGCGGCAGGCCAAGTCCAAGGCCCGTCTGGCGCGTTACGAGGAGATGGCCGCCGAGGCCGACAAGATGCGGAAGCTGGACTTCGAGGAGATCCAGATCCCGCCGGGCCCGCGCCTGGGCAGTGTCGTCGTCGAGGTGGACAAGCTGAACAAGGCCTTCGGCGAGAAGGTCCTGATCGAGGACCTGAGCTTCACCCTGCCGCGTAACGGCATCGTTGGCATCATCGGCCCGAACGGCGCCGGCAAGACCACGCTGTTCAAGATGATCCAGGGTCTGGAGACCCCGGACGCCGGCGACATCAAGGTCGGCGAGACCGTCAAGATCTCCTACGTCGACCAGAGCCGCGAGAACATCGACCCCAAGAAGACCCTGTGGGCCGTGGTCTCCGACGAGCTGGACTACATCAACGTCGGTCACGTCGAGATGCCCTCGCGGGCGTATGTCTCCGCGTTCGGCTTCAAGGGTCCGGACCAGCAGAAGCCGGCCGGTGTGCTCTCCGGTGGTGAGCGCAACCGCCTCAACCTGGCGCTCACCCTCAAGCAGGGCGGCAACCTGCTCCTCCTCGACGAGCCGACCAACGACCTCGACGTCGAGACCCTGTCCTCGCTGGAGAACGCGCTCCTGGAGTTCCCGGGCTGCGCCGTGGTCGTCTCCCACGACCGCTGGTTCCTCGACCGCGTCGCCACGCACATCCTGGCGTACGAGGGCGAGTCCAAGTGGTTCTGGTTCGAGGGCAACTTCGAGTCGTACGAGAAGAACAAGATCGAGCGCCTCGGTGCGGATGCGGCCCGCCCGCACCGCGCCACGTACAAGAAGCTCACCCGGGGCTGACCGACGTGCGACACCTCTACTCCTGCCCCCTGCGCTGGTCGGACATGGACGCGTTCGGCCATGTCAACAACGCGGTGTTCGTCCGCTACCTCGAAGAGGCGCGGATCGATTTCATGCGCCGGCTGGCGCCGGGGGGCGGCAGCCCGTCGTTCACGGGCGGCTCGGTGGTCGCCCGGCACGAGATCGACTATGTGCGGCCGCTGGTGCACCGGCCCACGCCGGTCACCATCGAGTTGTGGGTGACGAAGATCAGCGCCGCGTCGATGACGGTCGGCTACGAGGTCAAGGACGAGGACAACCTCTACCTGCGGGCCTCGACCGTCGTCGTCCCGTACAACTTCTCCGAGGAGCGTCCGCGCCGCCTCACCGTGGAGGAGAAGACGGTCCTCAAGGAGTATCTGGCCGACGCCTCGCACCAGGACGGGGCCGTCGCGGTATGACGGCGCTGCACCTGGCCGATGCCGGGGAGGCGGCGGATCTCGCCGCCTTCCTCGCCCGGCTGATCCACTACGACCGGGCCGCGGCGGTACGGCTGCAGGCCGGCGGCGGTGTCCTCGCCGTATTCGGCCGCCCGCCGTCCTTCGAGGTGCTGGCGATCCGTACCGCGCGGCTCGCCGAGGACCTCGGCCTGGACATCACGGTCTCGGCCGGTGAGCTCCTCGACGGCATCGACGAGCCGGCGGGCGCGCTGACCGTGCCCGCCGCGGTCACCGGCCCGCCGTGGACCGGGCTGCTGCCGCCGCGCGGCGGCTGGCAGCGGGTGCCCGGGCTGCCGGCGCCCGAGGCGCTGGTGCGTGCGGTGGCCGCCGCGGTCGCCGAATTCCGCGCCCGTGACGAGGCGCTGCCGCCCCAGCACCGCACCCGCACCGAACGGGACCGCATCGGCCGGGAGATCTGGTCGCGCACCCTCGGCGACACCCACCTCCCGCTGCGTGCCGCGCATGCCGCCCAGTCGCTGGGCTTTCTGCGGCCGGCGCGGGCCGGAGCGCTCGTCGGGGGCCACGGCGCGCACGCCCCGCAGGCACAGCCTCACGGCGGGCCGCAGCCTTCGTCCCAGCCGTTGAGTCTGCTCGCCGCCGGCGGCTGGCTGCGGCTGAGCACCCCGTACGGCTCGATCGCCGTGCGGACGGGCGGACCGGCGGGGCTCACGGGGCTGTCGGGGCTCACGGTCACGCCGGTCTGAGAGGCCGCCCGGCCCGGCGGTCACGCCCGGCCCGGTGATCACGCACGCCCGACGCGCTCACGAGGCCTCGCCGCCGTCCTCCGCGGCACCACTCTCCTCGGCACCGCCCCGCCCCCGCCCCGCGCCATCAGCCGTACGGTCCGGCCACACCCCGATGTGATCGCTCTCCAGCTCCAGCAGGACCCGGTGCTCCATGCCCAGGCTGCTGGTGTACTCCGCGGGCAGCTGGAGCCGGCCCGCGCGGTCGAGCATCGCGTATTCGCGCGCGACCAGCGACTCCTGGCCGGTCGCGGCGTCCCGCTCGGTGCGCCGCAGCACCTCCGAGGACGTACGTCCGTCGCGGATCGCGACGGTGCGCCGTACCTCGCTCGCCACCGCCTGGTCATGGGTGACGATCACGATCGTGGTCCCGAGCTCCTCGTTGGCGGTACGGAAGGCCGTGAAGACCTGCTCGGCGGTGTGCGAGTCCAGCTCACCGGTCGGCTCGTCGGCCAGCAGCACGGACGGGGTGTTGGCGAGCGCCACCGCGATGGCGGTGCGCTGCTGCTCGCCGCCGGAGAGCTGGTGCGGACGGCGGTCCCGGCAGTGGTCGAGGGAGAGCATCGACAGCAGCTCCTCGGCCGCCTTCGTACGGGCAGCGCGCCGCCGGCCACCGCGCAGCTGCATCGGCAGGGTGACGTTCTGCAGGGCGGTCAGATACGGCAGGAGGTTGCGGGCGGTCTGCTGCCAGACGAAGCCGACCACGTCGCGGCGGTAACCGAGCCGGGCCTTGGCGTCCATCGTCAGCAGATCGCGGCCGGCGACCTTGGCGGCGCCCGCGGTCGGCACGTCCAGGCCCGCGAGGATGTTCATCAGGGTGGACTTGCCGCTGCCGGACGCCCCCACCAGCGCCATCAACTCACCCTCCGCGACCAGCAGATCGAGCCCCTGCAGCGCCTGCACCTCGACGCCGTCGGTGGTGAAGACCCGCACCAGCCGGTCGCAGGCGATCAGCGCGTCATGCCCGTAGGAGGGCTGTCCGCGCCGGGACGCCGCGCGCCGCTCCAGCTCGGCGAGGCCGGCGGGCGCGGCGGGCCGGGGCCGGGCGGCCACCGGATCGCTCGCCGCCGGAGTGACGTCATCGGGCCGCCTGGTCATCGGGTGTCCCCCGCTCTCAACTCGGTGCTCTCGCGCCGTCGTTCGCTCAGCCATGCCTGGGCCAGCACCACGGCCAGGGCCAGGGCGACCACGCCCGCCGACGGCAGCAGCAGGGACGCGGGATCGGATTGCAGTCGTACGGTGCCCGCCCCGCCGCCGCCCGGGGAACCGGGCAGGGCGAGCGGGGTGAGATCCATACCGGGGCCGAGCAGCCGGATCGCGGCGGCGCCGGCCAGCGCGCCGCCCAGGGCCGCGAGCAGCGCCTGCGGCAGCGCTTCCAGGACCATCAGGCGCCGCCCCTGGGCGGGCGTCAGGCCCATCGTGCGCAGCCTGGCCAGGAGTTGGGTGCGCTGGGGCGCGGCCTGGAGGAGGGAGAGCAGCAGGGCCAGCAGCGCGAAGCCGGCGCCGGCCGCGACGGCGGCGGTGTAGAGGCGTTCCGCGCCCTGCTGGAGCGGCGAATCGGCGAGCTTGGCGCGTTCGGCGGCGCGCAGGGCCAGATGGGTGGGGAGCGACGCCGGGGTGTGCGCGCGGACGGCGGCGCGCAGCGCCGGTGCGTCCAGGGAGCGTCCGGACAGCAGCAGGACGGAGGCGCCGGTGGCGGGGTCGGCGTAGGTGTCGGGGTGGAGACGGGCGACGCTCCTGGCGTTGATCAGGACGAAGTCGCCGCCGGGCTGGGCGGGGGTGTCGGCGCGTACCGCCTTCGGACGGACCACGAGCCGGCCGAACTCCGGTTGCAGGGCCATCGGGGCGCGCCCGAAGCGGGCGAGGACGCCGGGGGAGACGATCGCGGGCAGTGGCCGGTCGCCGCCGGGGTCGGCCAAGTCCCGGGCGGAGAAGGCGCCCAGGCCGGTGGCGCGGGCGAGCCGGGCGTACGCATCGGCGTCGGCGACGACCAGATAGAGGGGCGGACCGCTGTCGTCGGCGGCCTGGACGTCGATACGGATCGGTACCGCGTCCTCGACACCCGGCACCTTCGCGACGGCCTTCCGCAGCTCCTCGGGCAGGGGCTTGTCGGCGGAGATACGGGCCTCGGCCCCGACCGCGGTCAGCGCCGCGTGATCGCGGGCCGTGGCGACCCCGGCGAGCACCGAGCCGCCGAAGGACGCGGTGGTCAGCGCCACCAGGAGGGCCAGCAGCGGCAGCCCGGCGGTCGCCGGGGCGCGGCCCGCGCGGGCCAGCGAGAGAAAGCCGATCAGCCCGGCGGAGCGGGCGGCGGGGCGGGCCGCCAGCCGCAGGGGCAGCGGGTAGAGCCGCATCAGGACCAGGACGGCGATCACAGCGACGAGGACCGGGGCGGCGCTGACCAGGGCGTCCACGCCGCCGGCCGCCGTGCTCCGGCGGCGCAGCGCGACCACCGCGCCCACCGCCAGTACCAGCACGGTCAGTTCGGCGACCGTACGGCGCCGGGAGGGGCGGGCGCGCACCAGGTCGGCGCGTGCGGCGGGCCGTGGGCGGCGGTGCGCGGCGGCGGCCCGCAGCGGCAGCGCGAGCGTGCCCAGCAGCCCGGTCCCGGCGGCCGCCAGCAGCGAGGGCAGCACCCGCTCCCCGGGCACCAGCAGCAGTGCGAGGCCCCCGCCGGCCGCGGCCGCGGGCAGCGCCACCGCGGCGGTCTCCGCAGCCAGCCGCCCGACCAGCCCCACCAGCGACGCGCCGCGGGCCCGCAGCAGCGCCAGCTCCTCGCGCCGGCGGGCCGCGGTCAGCGCACCGGTCATCAGCAGCACGACACCCGCGACGGTGCCGATCCCGAACGCGGCCACCGCGATGACCGGCGCGATCGCCGCCCGCATCCGCGCGAACGCGTCCAGCAGGCCGTCCACCGCGCTGTCGGCCAGCGCGCCACTGCCCGCCACGGAGCGCAACCGGGCGAGCGCCGCGCCGTGTTCGAGGGAGAGCAGCCGGTCCCGCAGCAGCGGGGCGTCATGGGCGGTCAGCGCGCTCGCGTCGACCGGGTAGCGCCAGAACTTCTCCGGCTCGCCCTCGGTGGACAGCAGTTCCGGACCGTCCTGCGGGGAGAGCAGCAGACCGGCGCGCCAGAACCTGTGTGACGGAACGCCCTCCGTCACATCCTGGCGGGCGGTGGCCATCAGCGGATCCACGGCCCAGTAGGCGCCGTCGGGGTCGCGCGGGGTGAGCAGCCCGCAGATCCGTACCGTGCGGCCCTCCAGGTGCAGTTCGCTGCCGACGCGCAGCTTGAGGGTCCGGGCGGTGGCGACGGTCACCGCCGCCTCCAGGGCGCCCGCTTCCGGGGCGGCGCCGTGCGGCAGCCGGCCCTCGGTGAGCGTGGCGTGCCGGCCGAGGCCGGACACCGCGTACAGCGAGAGGCCGGGAGCGACCCCGTCGGGCCGGGGCAGCCAGGAATCCGGCGCGTCCAGCGACTTGGTGGTGCGTACGCCGTACAGGGACCGGTCCTCGGCGATCCGCAGCGGGGCGCTGAACCCGCCCCGGATCGCCCGGTCCTGGCGGGCCAGCTCCGCCGCACCGTACTCGGCCGCCGGATCGACGCCGGTCAGGTCGCCCCGCGAGACGGTGATCTCCACCGTCCGCTGGTCGGGCGGCACCGAGGCCAGGGCATGGCGCACGCCGCGGGTCTCGTACGCGTCCACACCACGCGGGAACGCCGCCGCGAGGAACGCCGTGACCAGCACCAGGGCGCCCAGCGCCAGGGCTGCCGCGCGGGCCGTACGCAGTCGGACACGGAGCCAGCCCGTCCAGGTGAGCGCGTTCACCGGCCCTCACCCCGCAGGGCCGGCCGGGCGCGCGGCAGCATCGTCATCTCACAGCGCTCCTTGGCTGCGCAGGTCCTGCACCGGGTCGCCGCGGCGCAGCCCGACGACCGCGACGACCAGCAGCGGAACGGCCGCGACCGCCGCCAGCAGCACCACGACCCGGCCGGCCGGCAGCTCCACCAGCACCGGCGGCACCGGCCGGCTCGCCTGCTCGGTCAGCACGATCAACGGGACGACCGCCCGGGTCAGCACCGTCCCCAGCGCCCAACCGACGGCCAGCGCCAGCGCGATCAGTACGCCCTGCTCGGCGGCGATCATCCGCGCCAGCTGCGGGCGTGGCGCGCCCAGGGCCCGTAGGACGGCGAATTCCCTGGCCCGTTCGCGGACCGACCCGGCGGCGCTGACCGCGAAGCCGACCGCGGCCAGCGCCACCGCGACCGCCGCGGCGGCGGTCAGCGCGGTCTGCGGGCCGGCCCCCAGCGGATCGTCGTGCAGCTGCCGGGCGATCTCGTCGCGGACCAGGACCTGGCCCGGGTCGGTGTCCGGGCGTGCCCGCAGCGCGTCGACGACCCCGGCCGCGGCCCCTGGCTCGGGGCGCAGCCACCACTCGGTGGCGGCCAGTGGCGGGGCACCGCGATCGGACAGCGCCTCGTTGACGGCGCCGAAGTCGGCCAGCAGTCCGCCGGTGGCCGGCGCGCTGTCCGCCGGGCCCGGCAGCGCCCGCACCGCCCGTACGATCTTCGCCTTCAACGGCTGCCCGTTGACCGGCACGTCGATGGTGGAGCCGACCTTCGACCCGCTGTCCCGCAGAAAGGCGTCGGTGGCCACGGCGGCGAGCGGCGGACGGGCGGGGTGCCCGGCGGTGATCCGTACCGTCGTCATCGACCCGCCCCACTCACTCTTGGCGCCGCTGTCGTACGTCTGCGACAGCAGACCGCCGGCGGGAACCCCGGACCGGCCCGCCCTGGGGCCGAACGGCTCGCCCACGGAACTGCTCTTGTCGGTGATCCGCGCCTTCCAGGCGAGGTGGGAGGGCGCGACGAGCGGCCGGACGGCACCCTGCGCGGTGACGGCCCGCGCGGTGGTGACGGTGAGCTGCTGGCGGTGCGAGACCGGTGTCTGGTCCAGGTCGACGACGAGCCCGGTCAGCCGCAGCGGCTCGGCCGGGCGGCCCGCCGGGGCACCGGCCGCGGCGGCGATGTCCGCATCGAGGGTGTGCGGCCTGCCGTCGGCCGCGAGCGGGCCCAGCGGCAGGGTGTACGGGACGCCGAAGCGGTCGGTGACCTGGGCGGAGAGGGTCGCGGGCACCGGCCCGGTGTCGTGCACAGGCCCGATGCCGTGCGCCTCGGCATCCTGGCCGGGGGCGGGCGGCAGCGCCTTGAGGGAGCGCAGGGTGGCGGTCAGCCGTAACCGGTCGGTCCGCGCGGGGAGTTCCACTCCTACGGGCGCGCGGTCCTTCGGCGCCACCCCGCGCAGCACACCGTCCGTCGCCGCGCCCGTGCCGTCGTCCGCGCCGCCGCCCGCCAGATCGCCGCGCAGCAGCAGTGCCCCCGCCGCCCCCCGGGCGTCCAGGGCGAGCAGCGAGGAGGTCCGGCCGTCCGACAGCTCCAGGCCGACCTGCCCGGCGGGCAGCGCCGCGGCCACCCCCGGCACCTGCGCATACGCGCCGCCCTGCCCCAACTGCGGGGTCCTGCTGGCCAGTACGCGCACCGCCGCGCCCGCCCGGAAGTCCGCCTGATCGTCCTGCGAACGGTCCCAGGACGCGCCCTGGCCGATCGCCAGCATGCCCAGCGCGGTGGCCAGCACTAGCAGCAGCACGGGGCCCGCGGCGCGGTTGCGGCGGCTGATCTGCCAGCCGGCCAGCGCCGCGGCCAGGCCCCGGCCGCCGGCCGCGCCCCGCTCGGCGATCCGGGCGGCGAGCGGCAGCAGCCGCAGCGTCAGCACCGTACCGGCCAGCAGCGCCAGCGCCGGGGCGGCCACCAGCACCGGGTCGATACCGAGTCGGCCGGTGGTGTCCCCGGTCAGCACCCCGCCGCCCGCGCCGTCGTCCGAGCCGTCGCCGCCCGCCGTCTGCCGCTGGAGCTGCCAGTACGCGACGCCGGCGATCACCAGCAGCCCGACGTCCGCGCCCGCCCGGACCGCACCGGGCAGCGTCCGCGCCCGTCGGCGCTGCGGATCGTCGCCGCCCGCCCGCAGCAGGGCGGGCGCGGCGACCGCGAGGGCGCAGCCCAGCGCCACGCCGATACCGGTCAGCCAGGCCGTGCCGGTGAGCCGGGTGTCCAGCGGCAGCCCGATCCGGGCCAGGGCGCCGCGACCGGCCAGCAGATGCATCAGTGGGCCGGTCAGTAGCGGCGCGCCGACCGCGGCCGGGGCCGCCAGCAGCAGTGACTCGGCGAGGGCCAGTCCGCCGATCCGCCGCCGGGAGGCGCCACGGGCCCGCAGCAGCGCCGTCTCGCCGGTCCGTTCGGTGCTCAGCATCCGGGCGACCAGCAGCAGGGCGTAGCCGGCGAGCAGGATCAGCTGGAGCGCGACGATCAGGATCGTCGAACGGTTCACCAGCAGCGCCCGCTGCAACTGCCCCACCGCATCGGGCAGATCGGTGGTGGCGATGGCCCGGCCCGCGAACGCCGGATCGGCCATCAGCGCCTTGGGGGCCGGGCCGGCGGCGGCGCTCAGCGCGTCCAGCCGGTCCGCGGTGAGCGCGCGGAAGTCGGCGGTGGCGAGCCAGCCGACCGAGTCCTGGACCAGCGGCCCGCCGTGGAACGCCGCCGGGTCGGTGAACAGCGGCCCGTACGTGGTGAAGCCGAGGGAGCGCACCCCGCGTCCGCCGAGATCGTCGAGCTTCCAGTACGGGTCGGTGCGGTCCTTGGGCCGGTAGACACCGGTGACCTCGATCGTCAGACGGGCGGGGCCCGACAGCCGGTTGTCGAGGGTGAGGCGGCGGCCGGGCTTGATCCCCAGCCGGGCGGCCGCGGCTTCCGGGACGGCGACGGGCAGCGGGCCGTGCGCGCCGGGCGTGGGCCAGCGCCCCGCGGTGAGCGTGAGGCGGGAGCGGTCCAGGGCCGCGAGATGGGTGAGATCCGGCTCACCCTTGCGGGCCGACGGTGACCGCGGTGCGCGGGGCAGTGCGTACGGCCCGGAGCGGGTCAGCGTGCGCACCGTGAACGGCAGCCCGTCGAAGGCCCGCCGGGCGCCCTTGGCGACCGCCCGGTCCGCGGACAATCGTGTGTCCGCGGGAAGTTGGGCCTTCACCTGGAGCGCGGCGGCCGCCGCCGTTGGGGTCTCCCCTGCTCGAACGGAGCTGAGAGCTTGGGGACGGGTCTCCAGTGCCTGCCGCAGCCCGGCGTCCCCGACCGCGTCGGAGAAGGCGGCGAGCGTCGCCAGCACGGTGGCGGTGAGCAGCACCGACAGCAGCGCGGCAGCCAGCAGCAGGCGGTGTGCGCGCACCCGCAGAAAGACAAAGCCGGACACGGACACCCCCCTGCCGCGCGCAGCACCGATCAGTACCAAACAGTTGATCGGATGCTGTCAGAGGGCAGGAGGCCGGGTGAGCGGTTTGCGGGGTGCTTGACCGGATCGTGATGGGCCGGTCCGGTCGGGCCGGCAGGTGTGACGCGTTCCTCAGTCCGCGGCGTTGATCATCGAAGCGGCCGCGTACGTGAGGTAGTTCCACAGCTGCGTTTCGTGTTCCTCGGGCAGCCCGAGGGAGTCCACCGCGTCCCGCATGTGCCGCACCCAGGCGTCGTGCGCGGCCCGGTCGACGGTGAACGGGGCATGCCGCATCCGCAGCCGGGGGTGACCGCGGCCGTCGCTGTACGTACGGGGGCCGCCCCAGTACTGCATGAGGAAGAGCGCAAGCCGCTCCTCGGCCGGGCCCAGGTCCTCCTCCGGGTACATCGGCCGCAGCAGCGGGTCCTCGGCGACTCCCTGGTAGAAGCGGTGCACCAGACGGCGGAAGGTCTCCTCGCCACCGACCTGTTCGTAGAAGGTCTGCTCCTGAAGCGTGCCGCGCGGAATCTTGTTCACCCGTCCATGGTGGCAGACGCCCCGGCCGAGGACTTCGGTCGTAGGACGCAGCGGCCGGAGAGGGGGCCGGCGGCGGCCCGGAAACGCGGCCGGGGCGTGATCGGTTGATCACGCCCCGGGTTCGCTCGTCGACCGGCCGGCGGGTCAGCCCCGGCGGACGGTCAGCGTCGTCCAGGCACCGACATGCACCCGGTCGCCCTCATGGAGCGGCACCGGCACATAGGGCTGGATGGGGTCCTCGGCGAGGTTGATCGTCGTGCCGTTGGTGGAGTTCTGGTCCACCACCGCCCAGCTGCCGTCCTGCTGCTGCACCAGCAGCGCGTGCTGGTGCGAGACACCCGGGTCCTCCGGCGCACTGCCCAGATCGATGTCCGGGGCCTCGCCGGTGCTGTTCCGGCGGCGGCCGACCGCGATCTGACCGTTGGCGAGCGGGAGCACCTGCTCGGGGGAGTACGCGGGCAGGTTGAGCCCCGCCGCCTCCGGGCCGCTGCGGCCCATCATCGCCATGAAGTACTCGCGGTCCGGCGCGATCGCCACCACCCAGCCGACACCGACGACCGGCGGCGGACCCTGCGGCGGCGCCGCGGGAACCTGGCCGGGGCCGGGACCGCCGTGCCACTGCTGGTCAGGTCCGGGCTGCTGCTGCGGCGGCATCTGCTGCTGCTCGTACGGGGCCTGTGGCGGCATCTGCTGCTCGTACGGCGCCTGCGGCGGCTGCTGCTCGTACAGGCCGGGCGGCTGCTGCTCGTACAGGCCGGGCTGCTGCTGCTCGAACGGTGGCTGCTGCTGCTCGTACGGGGCCTGGGGCTGCTGCTGCTCGTACGGACCCGGCTGCTGCGGCGGGAACGGCGCGGGCTGCTGCTGCTCGAAGGGGGCCTGCGGGCCGGGGCCGGGCGGCGCGGGTGCCATCGGCGGGGGCGCGCCCTGGGCGCTCGGCGGGTTCAGCGTCCAGTCGTCGCCACCCTGCTGCTGCGGCGGCGGTCCGGGCTGACCGGCCGGGCCGGGGCCGGGCATGCCGGGCGGCGGGCCGGGCTGGCCGGGGAAGCCGCCGGGTCCGGGCTGGTCAGGGAAGCCGCCAGGGCCGGGCTGGTCGGGGAAGCCGGGGGGCATGCCCTGCTGCTGCGGCTGTTGCTGCGGCGGCGGGAAGCCGTAACCACCCTGGCCGCCCTGGGGGCCGGGGCCGGGCGCGGGCGGCGGGAAGCCGTAGCCACCCTGACCGCCCTGCGTACCAGGGCCACCGGGGCCGGGCATGCCGGGCGGCGGGCCGGGCTGCTGGGTGGGCGGCGGGGCGTAGGACGTCGGGGAGTTGGTGAGGAAGTTGTAGCGGCACTCCTCACAGAACGGCGCCATCGACTCGCGCGGCGTACGGCACTGCGGGCACAGCTCGCTCGGTGCGGCCTGGCCGGGTCCGGGGCCTGGCGCGGGCGGCGGGAAGCCGTAACCGCCCTGGCCACCCTGGGTGCCGGGACCGGGACCGGGACCGGGGCCACCGGGGCCCGGCGCGGGCGGCGGGAAGCCATAGCCGCCCTGACCGCCCTGCATGTCAGGAGCACCGGGTCCCGGGCCACCGAGTCCGGGACCACCCGGGCCGGGCGCGAAGCCGCCGGGCGGCGAGCCGGGCTGGCCCTGCGGCGGGCCGGGCTGCCCCGGCGGCGGGCCGGGCTGGCCGGTCGGCTGGCTGGGCGGGGTGTTCAGGAAGCCGGCAGGCAGGGAGGGCGGCGGGGGGACAGCACCCGCCATCCGCTGGCCGCACACCTCGCACCAGTCTTCGGCCACCGACTGGTGGCCGCTCGGGCAGGTCGGCATGTCGGTTCTTCCCCCTCCGTACCGTGTTCCTTCGGTGGTACTGCTCGGTACTTTTCGTAGCTATTTCTTTACGCGAACGGTTTTCGTCGAGCGGGTTTCGAGAGTCATCTCGTCCGCCTCGGCGACCTTCGCCTTCAGTCGCACAGTACCGGTCGTCGCATCGACGACGACCACCACCTTCGCAAGGAGTTTCGCAGTCGCCGCGTTCCCCGAGGCATCGGCCAGCTGTACCGCACGGCCCAATTTCGCCGTCGCGCTGTCGACATCTCCCGACTTGCGTGCATCGAGCCCCTGTTGGATGACTTGTGCCAGTTCGGCCTGCCCTGTGTAGTGCGCAACCTGTGGATTGATCGATGTGGAGGCGGCGATGTCGTCCGTCCATACGGCCCGTACAAGCCCCTGCGACGGGGGCCGCGGCGGGGTCTGCGGCACGCCCTGGGAGGGCAGGCCGTCCGGCGCGGGAATGATCAATGACACACGGCCGGCCAGCATTTCCCGGCCGATGCCGGCGGCCGGGACCCGTAGACAGAGGTGGTAGTCGCGGGACTCGTCGCCCCAGGAGCCGGTCGGATAGTCCGCCGACCGCGGCCCGGACTCCCTGCCCCGCCCGGTCAAGTCCTCCACGGTGGGTGCCACTTGCTTGACGAAGACGGTCTCGGCGCCCAACGGGGTCCACAGCCGCAGAGCGACATCGGCGACCTCCTTGCCCATCGCCGTCGCCATCATCCGCCTGAAATCGGCGGTCAGCCCGGCCGGATCGGCGACGATATCGGCGGTCCCCAGCAGCGCCGAGGCGATGCCGGTGACCTCCTTGACCTCCCAGTCCGTGCCGACGCCACGGGCGTCGCAGGTGAAGGACCCGAAGCAGTCGTCCAGGGTGGCGCGCAGATCCTGCGGTGACTCGTGCTCATTGCGGCCGTCGGTGAGCAGGATGGCGTGCCGGATGGTGAGATCGGCGGACGACAGCAGCCGGTCGGCCAGCCGCAGCCAGGTGCCGATGGCCGTACCGCCGCCCGCACTCAGCCTGCGCAGCGCCTCCGCGGCCTGTGCGCGGGTGGTCGCACCGGCCGCCGCCAGCCGGCCGCCGCCTGGGTAGACCTCGGTGGCCCGGTGCGTACCGGCCACCACCGCGAAGGCGACGCCGTCGCGCAGGGTGTCGAGGGCGGCGGCCGTGGCCTCACGTGCGGCGCGCAGTTTCGTCGGCGGATGGTCCATCGACCCGGAGCAGTCGACCATGATCACCACACCGGCGTCCGGCCCGCCGCTGTCGCCCACGGAAAGCGGCCGGCCGCCCGTCGTGCCGCCCCCGGTCGCGGTCACCGTGACAATGGCGTGCACCTCCCGCCCGCCCTCGGGGAGGTAGGGGTTCTGGTACACCTCGGCGGTGAAACGCGGCACAGGGGATTTGGCGAAATTGGCCATCCGTTCCGCTCCTCACCGGAGTCCGGCTCATTCGGTTTTGGGCCGGGTCAGGCCGATCCCTCCCGCCCCGACGGTGCGGGGAACGGCACCAGCGCCACCGTGACGTTGTCGTGCCCGCCGCCGTCGAGGGCGTGCGTGACCAGCGTGCGGGCGCCGTTCAGCGGCCTGGTGGGAGCGTCGTACGGCAGCACCGCGGCCATTTGCTCCGCGCTCTCGGCGTAGTTCCACAGCCCGTCCGTGCACACCACCACGACACCGGGGCCGTCCGGCTTGAACGTTGCGGTGTGCGGCTCGACCTCGTACGCATCCGCGCCCAGCCAGCCGGTGATGGCGTGCGCCCGCTCATCGGCGTTCGCCTCGGCCTCGGACATCAGATTGTTGGCGACCATCTGCGCCGCCCAGGAGTCGTCCTCGGTGAGCCGGGCCGGCGGCGCGGTGCGGTCGTCGGGGATCCAGTAGGCGCGGCTGTCGCCGACCCAGCCGACGGTCAGCAGCCCGCCGCCGACCACCGCGCCGACGAAGGTGCAGGCCGGGGCGTTCTGCTGGCGCTGCTCGTCATGCACCAGGGACGGGTCGGCGGCCAGTGCGTCGACCGCTGTGGAGGCCGCCAGGATGGCTTCGTGCATGGCCTGCTGGGGATGGGTACCGCGCGGCAGCGACGCCAGCAGCGCCTCGCCGGCGGCCTCGGACGCCGCCTGGGACGCCTCGTCCGGTCGGGTCGCCGAGGAGACCCCGTCGCAGACCACCGCAACCACGGCGGGTGTGCCGTCCGGCAGGGCGGCGGCACGGAGCGCGAAGAAGTCCTCGTTGCGGTGGTGCCGGTGGCCCCGGTCGCTGACCGCCGCGATGCCCGCCAATGCGCGCTCCATGTGGTCGCGTTCGCGGGGGCGGGTGTGGCCGCAGTGCTCGCAGTAGCCCTCGGGGCCGACGGTGCCGGTTCGGCAGGCGGTGCACAGGTTGCTGCCCGGGGCGGGGACGGCGGGCTCGCCCCCGGCCGTGGTGGACGCGTCCTCGGCCGTGGTGGACGCGTCCCCAGCCACTGCGGGTGTGCCCTCGGCCGCTGCGGCCGCGCCCGATTCCGCACCGGCGTCGGCGACCGCCTCGTATCCGGCGACGCGGGGGTCGACGGGCGGTTCGACGGGCGGCGGCGTGTCGGCCACCGCGGCGGGGCCGGCAGGCGCGGCAGGGCCGGGCACCGACGGCGCATGGCCCGGCACCGGCGGCGCGCCCACCTCACCGTGCCCCCCGTAACCCCCGTACGACAGGCGGGTCTGCGGGTCCGGAGGCGGCGGGTCCGCGGGGCCGGCAGGCGCGGGCGGCACCGGCGGTACGGGCGGTACCGGCGGCGCGGGCGGCATCGGCGGTACGGCAGGGGCGCCGTACGCGGGCGGGGCGCCGTACGCCGACGGCGCGGCGGGCGCCAGGAGAGCGGCGCCGCAGCGCCCACAGAACTTGTCCGCCGCATCGAGCGGTTCGTCGCACCCCGGACACCGGGACGGCCCAGTCACACCCATGTCACACCCACGTCCTGGGGCGGAAGCGGTTGGCCCGTTCCACCAGTTCGATCCTTTTCTCGCCACGCTGTGCCAGCCGCGCGAGCAGGCGGTACGACCGCTCCAGGCCGAACCGCAGCCCCCGCTCGTCCAGCGCGCTGCCGAGCAGCGTCGGCCGCTCGATGGTGGCCGGTCCGCCGTCCGGCCCGGCACCGTGGCTACCGGAGAGTACCCAGTCCAGGGCACTACCCAGTACCTCGGTGGTGAGTTGTTCCCGGCGCTCGGCGTCCAGGCCGAAGTCCGCGAGGGCCTCGACCTGTTCGGCGGCCGCCCGCAGATCCGCCAGCAGCGGATCGCCGGGCGGGCGCTGCCGCAGCCGGGCGCGGATCGCCGCGATCCGCGCCGCGGTGTAGTGGATGGACGACTCCGGGACGGACTCCAGCGCCTCGACCGCACCCCTGCGGTCGCCCGCCGCCAGCCGCACCCGGGCCAGCCCGAACGCGGCGCTGACATAGCTGCGGTCGGTGGCCCACACCAGGCGGTAGTACTCCACGGCGTTGTCCAACTGCCCCAGCAGCTCCGCGCAGATGCCCAGCGCCAGCTTCGGTGCCGGCTCGCCGGGGAAGGCGTCGTAGACCGCGTCGAAGGCCAGCGCGGCGCTCTCGCGGTCCCCGGCGGTCAGCGACACCAGCCCGCGGTGCCACACCACCCGCCAGTCGGCGCCCCACTGCTCGAACGCCGTACCGCGCCGCCCCGCGGCGGCCCACTCCTCGGCGGGCTTCGCCGCGATCGCCTCCAGCACCGCCTGCGCCGCCGCGGCATCGCCCGTCTCCAGGCGGGCGCGCAGCTCCCGCAGTCGGATCTCCAGCGAGTCGGCGGGCGCCGAGCGCAGCGCGGCCAGGAGTTCGGCGGGGGCGGCGGTCAGCAGCCCGGCCAGGAGCCCGGCGTTGGCATCGCCCGGATCCACCCTCGACACCGGCAGCGCGAGGGCGGCGCCGGCCACATCCAGGGGACGCAGTACGGGACCGCCGGACTCCGGCGCCGCGGGCCGCGCCGGCGCCGCCCCGCGCGCGCCCAGCAGCGAACTGTCGCCCTCCTGCGGGGCCAGCAACTCGGTGTCCACCGCGCGCAGCTCGGGCCCGAACAGCGAGGACAGCGCCGGCCGCGGCTCGCCCGACTGGAGCGCCACCACCTCCCGCAGCACGCCCGTCAGCTGCTCGGCCATCTCCTGGGCGGTGGCGAACCGGCGCGCCCGGTCCGGGTCCGTGGCGCGCACCAGCAGCCGGTAGAACGACTCGTAGGTGCGGAACACCTCGATGTTGTCGGGATCGGGCAGCGAGTCCGCGAAGACGTTCGTATAGCCCTGGAAGTCGAAGGTGAGCACGGCGAGGGTGCGGGCGACGGTGTACAGGTCGGAGGCGACCGACGGGCCCAGCTCGGCGATCTCGGGCGCCTGATAGCCGATCGTGCCGTAGATCGGGCTCTCGTGGTCGTCCATCCTGCGCACCGCGCCCATGTCGATCAGCTTCAGCTGGTCCTGCTGCTGGATGGCGTTGTCGACCTTGAAGTCGCAGTAGAGCAGGCCACGGCTGTGGAGGTGCCCGAGCGCCTCCAGGGCCTCGATGCCGTACGCACAGGCCTGCTCGACGGGCAGCGGATCGCGCCGCCCCTGGGGCGTGCGCCGGTCGTTGGCGATGTCCTTGAGCGACATACCGCCGACGTACTCCATGACGATATAGCCGTCGAGGCTGCGCGTCGCCCGGTCGAGATGCTCCACGAAGTTGTAGATCCGCACGATGTTGGCGTGCTCGATCTCGGCGAGAAAGCGTCGCTCGGACATCGCGACCGCCAGCGCCTCCTCGTCGCCGGTGTCCAGCAGCCCCTTGAGCACCACCCACCGGTCGGAGACCGCACGGTCGATCGCCAGATAGATCCAGCCGAGCCCGCCGTGCGCCAGACAGCCCACGACCTCGTACTGGCCGTGCACCAGCTCACCGGCCCGCAGCTTGGGCACAAAGCTGTACGGATGGCCGCACTTGGTGCAGAACCCTTCCGTACGGCCCGTCTGCTCACCGCGCGCCCGGCCCACCGGCGCCCCGCAGTCCGCGCGGCTGCAGAACCGCTTCCGTTCGGGGACCTCCGGATCCTCCAGCACCGCCGTGCGCGGATCGGGCCGCGGCACCTGCGGCACCGTCACCAGGCCCGCTCCCAGCCGCCCGCGCGCCGACCCGGACGACGAGCCGCTGCCCGCACTGTGCACCGACACAGCCGATACGTCGCGGGTCCGATCGCCGCCGGACAGTGCGCGCGAGAGCCGCCCGGACACCGAGCGCCGGGACGACGCCGAGCGGCCGGACGGCGCCGAACCGGCGGAACCGGGCGCGGGGGAGGGGATGGTCAGCAGCGCCCCGGCCACCTCGCGGGCGGCCGTCGCACCCGTGAGCGCCCGGCCCGTCAGACCCGTGGGCGGCGAGGACAGCAGACCGCCCGGCGAGACCACCGGCGCCAGACCGCACAGGTCGCAGTACAGCTCACCGCCGCCGACATCCTCGTAACCGCCGGTGCAGCCCCGCCGCTGGCAGCGCTCGTCGGCCCGCTCCGTCACCAGTCCCCCTTACCCTCCAGCTGCTGCGGAACCAACGCCTCCGCAGCCGCCTGCTGATAGCGCCACACCGCCTGCTCGGCCGCCCGCAGATCGCACGGTGCGCTCCACAGCATCCGGCGCGCCACGTCGTAGCGCTCCACCAGCAGCGGATCCTCCGCCATCCCGTGCCGCGCCACCTTCGCCTTGTACGCGTCCAGCCGGCCGCGCAGCTCGGCACGCACCGCGAGCGGCGCGGTCACCGCCGTCAACGACTCGCGGGCACGGTGGAGTTCGTCCTCCGCCCGCTCCTCCAGGCTGTCCAGCAGCGGCGAGAGCCGGTGCCACTGCGACCGTCTGCGGTACTCGGCAGCCGCCGCCAGCTGCTCGTGCAGCGCCATCGACGGCCCGCTGACCGCCGGCACCTCCGACGCGGCGATCTTCGCCAGCACCTCGCCACGGGCCTGCCGCGCCTCGGTCAGCGTGCGGTCGGCGCGGGAGAGCACGTCGCGCAGCTGCATCAGCCGCCGCTCCGCGTCCTGCCGCACATCCAGCACCGCCGCCACCTCGCGCCGGATGTCCTCCAGCGCACGGGCCGCACGGTCGTAGCGCCCGGTGTCCGGACGGCCCCCGCCGGGCGCCGAACTCCCCGTCGAGGACGACACCCAGAACGCCAGCGGATCCGCGATCACCTGGGCGCGCAGCCGCACCAGCTCGTCCGTGATCCGCTCCAGGTCGTCACCCGCCGGATGCTCACCTGGGCGCACCCCCACCGAATGCGCCAGCGAACGCGTCCGCTGCAACTCGGCGGACAGCAGATCTATCCGGGCCGGCAGCGCCGACCAGACCGCGTCGGCCGCGACGATCACATCCAGCGACCGCGCATAGAGCCCGTTCATCCGCTCGACGAGTTGCTCCAGGCTGAACCGCTCGCTCAGCAAGGCCGGGCCGCTCTCCGCACCGCCGCCCGCCGCGGCCGCACCCGGCACCGTCACCCCCTCGCCGTGCAGCAGATCCGACAGCTCCGCCAGCTCCTCGGGCGACGGCCAGCGCCGCCGCGCCCGCAGCTCACGCGCCGTCTCCAACACCGCCGTATAGGCGTCGAACAGCGACCACAGGACCGTGATGGACCGCTCCGTGGCGGCCCAGCGCTCCTTGGTGGTGCCCGACAGATCGGCGCCCTCCAGCAGCCGGCGGCCCGCGTGATCCTGCAGGGCGAGCAGCGAGGTCTCGATCGCCTCGTACTCGGCGCCGAGCCGCGCCAGGGCGCGATCCACCTCCTCCCGGCCCAGCACCGGGGCATCGGGCCTCCCCGGCGAACCGGGGAAGGGTCCAGGGACCCCCATCGATCACTCTCCAATACGCGTACGGTGCACGGCGATTGCTGCGACCGGGCAGCTGCTGCGGTCAGGCTCCTTCCGCTTTCTCATCCCTGCCCATAGTGAACGGCATCGGACCGCCCCATGGGGCGATCGTCACGTACTCCGCTCCTTGGGGCGGTTCCTGCGCGGTACTCGCTCCTCGGGCGATCAGTCGCTGTACTCCGGCGACGGCGGCCCCGATATCCCCGGCATATCGGCCCGCAGCCACTTGCGGTACGCCCGCATCCAGGGGCTGTCGGCGTCCCCGTCGCCCCGGTAGTCGTCCAGGACCTTGTTGACCCGCCGCACCAGATCCGTGTCGTCCTTGTTCATCGCCACTCCGTACGACTCGTCCGTGAACGGCTTCCCCTTCAGCTCCACCGCCGGATCCTGCGCCGCCTGCGCAGCGGCCAGCGCGTTGTCCGTGACCACCGCATCCGCCTCACCCAGCTGCAGCCGCACCAGACAGTCGAGCTGATTGGGCACCGTCAGCACCTGCGCGCCGTGCCGCTGCGCCGCCAGCTCCGATTCACCCGTCGAACCCGCGGCCGTGCACACCCGCTTGCCGCGCAGTGAATCGTCGAACGCCTTGATTTTCGAGGTCTTCGGGGCCAGCACCTGCTGCCCCGCCTGGAAGTACGAGGTCGAGAACGCCACCTGCTCCTTGCGAGCGCAGTTGATCGTCATCGTCCGCACCACCATGTCGACCGAACGCTTCTGCAGTGCGGGCATCCGCTGGTTGGTCGGCACCGCCTTGAAGACGACCTTGGCATCCGGCCCCAGGATGTCCTCGGCGATCGCCCGCGCCAGATCGATGTCGAAGCCCTCCAGCTTGCCGGTGGCCGGATCGCGATACCCCCACCGGTAGGTGTTCTGGTCGACCCCGACGACCAACTGGCCCTTCTCCTTGATCCGTTCCACCGCCGCACCGTCGTCCGGCGACGGCCGCAGACTCTCCGCCGCGTTCTGCGCCGTACACCTCGCGAGGGCGGGGGAGGCCGGCGCCGCCCCCGGCCCGTAGGCACGATGCGTCGCCGCGGGCGAGGACGGACCGCCCCGACCGGGCCCGTCGTCCTCGGCATCACTGCCCAGCGTCGGCACCAGCACGGCCGCGGCCGCCGCCATCACACACATCCCGGCCGCGACCGGCGCCAGGACGGCACGCAGATTCATCAGCCCTCGCGCGCGCACCCTCATGTCCCCATCACCAGGCCCCATCACCGGTACTCCGCCAGCCTGCGCCCGATGCCCAGCACCGCGCCCACCGCCGCCAACGCTGCCAGTACCCCGGCGCCCACCGGCAACCCGCCCAGCGCCCCGCGCCCCTCGTCCGCCGCCGACCGGAACTCCGCCTGCTCATGCACCAGCGCCTTCTGCAGCACCGCGGCCACCCGGTCGAAGGACTCACCGGTGGAACCGTCCGCGCCGATCACCTTCGCCAGCGCCCGGTCGTAATCACCCTTGTCGTCCGCCGTCCGCGCCTCGGCATGGCGCGCCTGCCACTGCCGTACGTGCGTCAGCGCATCGCGCACCGGGCCCCGCCCCGCCTCGTCGTCCGCCAGCGCCAGCGCCGCGCCCAGTCTGCTCTTCTCCGCCGCCGCACCATGGTCGCCCGGGCCCGCCAGATCCTTCATCCCCGAACGAAAGCCCGCCTCGTAGAAATCCTGCTGACCCTCGGTCAGCACCGCACCGCGCGCCACCAGCGTCAGATTCTCGTCCCCGCGCGCCTGCAGCGCATCGATCCGCGCCTCATTGAGCACCCGCAACGACCGGGCGCCGTGCTCATAGGAAGCCGTCAGCCCCGTGCGCGCCACCGCATGCCCCGCCACCAGCCACAACAGCACCGCGACGGACGCCGCCGTCGCGGCCAGAAGCCCCCGGTTGAACACACGGTTGGTGCGCCGGTAATGGCGCCGCTGCGCCCACCCCAGCGCACCGATCGCCAGCACCCCGGCCGCCAGTGCGAACCACGGCCACGCCTCGGCGTCGTCGTAATCGGCCGCCAGCCGGTCCGTCTCCGCGTCGTACAACGCCCGTGCGGCCGGAAGAAGTTCCGTACGCATCTGCTCATTGGCATACCGCAGATACGCGCCGCCCAGCGGCAGCCCCTGCCGGTTGTTCGCCCGCGCCGTCTCGACCAGCCCCGTATAGCGCGGCAGCTGCCTGTTGAGCCGCGCTATCTGCGCACCCGCACCGTCCGAACCCCGGGTGCTCTGTGACGCCTTGGTCAGCAGCTCCGCCGCCGTCGCGATATCGGCGCCATAGCGCTCACGCGTCGCCTTGCTCTCCTCCCCGCCGGCCAGAAACCCGCCGGCGGCCGTCGTATCGGCATCCGCCAGCGAACGGTAGATGCTCGCCGCCTCCGTGGTCAGCGGCTGACTGCGCTCCACCACATCGTCAGCGGCCGCCGCCCGGTCCGAGATCTGCCAGGCCGTGACCGCACCGAACAGCACCACCAGCAGGGCGAGTACGGCACCGATCACCCGCAGCCGGCCCGGCTCGGTCGTCGCCGCGGCACGCAGCTCGTCCAGCCCCTCGGCCCAGGCCGGCCGGCGCCCCGAGGCGGGCGCCGGCACGCTGCTGGTCGACACGGACGGCACGGACGACACAGATCCTCCCCCTAGGTCGCTGACTGCGGGCCCGGCCCCCGCGCACCGCGCCCGAGGGCGCTCACGACAAGGACCGGTGCATGGGCAGCAGTATGTCCGCCGCCGCTGACAAGCACACCGCTATTGACCTGATCTTGTTCGGATCGCGACGCACCACGGGGCGGTCGCGCCACCGCGACCGGCATTACAGTTACCGGAGAGTCGTCAGACATCAGGTGACGCGGCCGGGTGACGGGTGACGGAGGCACGGCACCGGGTGGCGCCGCCGGATACCGGCAAACCGCCCAAGGTCATATCCGACGTGGCCGTATTGACGTGCCTGATGACGACGTGCCCAATGACGACGTGCCCGTGATGACATGCCAAGAGGGAGTGATCTCATGCAGCCGGTCCGCAAGGGCAGGGTGTCGCTGGTGGAGACCGCGACCGACGAGATCCGCACCCAGATCGTGAACGGCATCTGGCCGGTGGGCAGCCGTATCCCGCCCGAGAGCGCCCTCTCCGAAACCCTCGGGGTCAGCCGCGCCTCGGTCCGCGAGGCCGTCCGCTCCCTCGTCCACTCCGGCCTGCTGGAGCCCCGGCAGGGCGACGGCACCTTCGTGATCTCCGACGACGACAGCGCGGTCGCCCTCCGCCGCCGCCTCGAACGCGCCGAGCTCAGCCATGTCACCCAGGTCCGCCAGGGCCTCGACGTGGTCGCCGCCCGTCAGGCCGCCAAACACCGTACGGACGCCCAACTCGCCGGTATCGAGGCCGCGCTGGCCCGCCGAAGGGCCGCCCTCGCCGCACACGACGCCGACGCCTTCACCGCCGCCGACGCCGAATTCCACGTCCTGGTCGCCGAGGCCGGCGACAACCCCGTACTCGCCGACATCTACCGCTCCCTGAGTGCCGCACTGCGCGAGGAACTCCGCCGCGCCGCCTGCCTGGACACCGCCACCGCGGCCCCCGCAGATCCGCACTCCCGCCTCACCGACGCCATCCGCGCCCAGGACCCCCAGGCCGCCGTGGACGCCGCGGTTCTGCTCCTCGCCGGCCACGTACGGGATCTCGCCCTCCCTCTGGATGACTGAGCCCTCCGCTCCGCCTCCGTCGGCCCGTTGGCCCGTTGGTCCGACGGCGCACACGCCACACTCCACGCCCCACGTTTCGCTTCCGCGCGCCGCTGACCGACACCCCCACCTCCGACTACGCTGAGTGACGAAGGTCGACCCTCGTCCCAGCGACCGGCACGGCCCACCCGCGCCCGACGAATCGGAGGCACCCCCATGCGCCGCATCAAGAAACTCCTCAGCCCCCTCACCGCAGCCACGACCAGAGCCCGCGCCGCCCCCCACGCCACCCCATCGGCCAGCGGTTTCCTCACCATCGGCACCACCACATACATCGACCCCCGTGGTAGCTACCCCCTCGACCACCGCCTGAACGGCTTCGCCACCCTCATCATCAACGACACCAACCACCACATCACCATCGTCACGGAACGCAACCACAACGATCCCCCCACCCCACCCCCGGACCAGATCCTCGCCCCCGGCGAACGCACGGAGACACACCGGGGGGACAGCGTGCAGGTGGGGTGAGGAGGGGCCCCTAGCCCCAGGCCCCCCTCATCCGTTCATAGGCCTCCGGGGTGGCGCCTGCCTGGTCAAGGGCATCGAGGGCCGCTCCCAGTACCGGTGGGGCGGTTACCACGTGGGGGGCTGCCTTTGGGGCGCGTTCGGTGAGGAGGTGGGTGACGTGGTCGTGGAGGAGGGGGTGGCGGGCGGCGAGGACGCTGCCGCCGAGGATGACGGGGGTGGGTTCGTCGAGGAGGTCGAGGCGTTGCAGGGCGACGGTGGCCAGGAGGGCGACCTCTTCCGCCTGGCGGGTGATGATGGTGCGGGCGATCGGGTCGCCCGATGCCGCGACGGCGAAGAGGAGCGGGGTCAGCTCGTGGCGGCGGTGGTCGGGGATGGCCCGTAGGTGGAATGCCTCGATCAGTTCCCGCATGGTGGTCAGGCCGAAGTGGGCGGGCAGGGCGCGGGCCAGCTCGGTGGGGTCGCCGCGGCCGTCCTCGGCGCGGGCCGCGCTCCACACGGCCTCGTCCGCGAGGTAGGCACCGCCGCCCCAGTCACCGGAGATCCGGCCGATGGAGGGGAAGCGGGCGGTGGCCCCGTGGTGTCCGAGGCCGACGCAGTTGATGCCGGCCCCGCACACCACGGCGACGCCCACCGGGTCACCGCCGTCGGGCAGTCCGGCCCGCAGCAGGGCGAAGGTGTCATTGCGAACGGTGACCGTCCGCGCCCAGCCGCGGCCGGTGATCTCGGTGGTGAGGTCGGTCTCTTCGACGGGCAGGTCGGCGTTGGCGAGGAAGGCGGAGATGTGGTCGACGGGGCCGGTCAGCCCGGCCTGGGCCAGGGCCGAGTCCACCAGCGGCGTCAGGACGTCGACCGCGCGGGCGGCGCCCACCACCGGTGGCTGGAAGCCGCCGCCGCGGGCCGTCCCGAGGAGTCTGCCGTCCGTGGACACCAGTGCCACGTCGGTCTTGCTGTTGCCCGCGTCGATGGCGAGCGCCGTGCCGGTCAGGCCCACGTGAGGTGCTCCCGGTTGTGCGCGATCAGCTCGTCGGTGAGCCGGTCCGCGTAGTCGATCTGGCCGATGAGGGGGTGGGAGAGGAGGGCGGAGAAGACCCGGTCGCGCCCGCCCTTCAGCGCCGCCTCCAGGGCCAGGTGTTCGTAGGCGGTGACGTTGGCGACCAGCCCGGCGTAGAGGGGTTCCAGGGGGCGTACGGGGAGGGGGGTTGCGCCCGTGGCATCGACGGTTGCCGGGACCTCGATCACCGCGTCGTCGGGGAGGAAGGGCAGGGTGCCGTTGTTGAGGGCGTTGACGATCTGGACGTCACCGGTGGTGCCCAGCAACGACGAGGTCAGCGCCACCGCGGCCTCCGAGTAGAAGGCGCCGCCGCGCCCGGAGAGCAGTTCCGGCTTCTCGTCGAGCGCCGGGTCGCTGTACAGGGCGAGGAGCTGCTGCTCGATGGCGGCCACCTCCGCGGCGCGGGAGGGCTTGGTGCGCAACTCCCGTACGACCGCGTCGTGTTGGTAGTAGTAGCGCAGGTAATAGGAGGGGACGACGCCGAGGTGTTCGAGGAGCGGGCGGGGCATGCGCAGGTCGTCGGCGATGGCGTCGCCGTGCTCGGCGAGGAGTGTGGGCAGGACGTCCTCGCCGCCGACGCGTACGGAGCGTTCCCAGGTGAGGTGGTTGAGGCCGACATGCTCCAGCTCGACCTGGTCGGGGGAGACCCCCAGCAGTTTGGCGAATTTGCGCTGGAAGCCGATGGCGACATTGCACAGTCCGACGGCCTTGTGGCCGTGGGTGAGCAGCGCCCGGGTGACGATGCCGACGGGGTTGGTGAAGTCGACGATCCAGGCGTCGGGGTTGCGGCGGCGTACCCGCTCGGCGATGTCGAGGACGACGGGTACGGTGCGCAGCGCCTTGGCGAGGCCGCCGGCGCCGGTGGTCTCCTGGCCGACGCAGCCGCACTCCAGCGGCCAGGTCTCGTCCTGGTCGCGGGCGGCCTGCCCGCCGATGCGCAGTTGCAGCAGTACGGCATCGGCGCCGTCGATGCCGGCGTCGAGGTCGTCGGTCCAGGTGATCCGGCCCGGGTGGCCCTGCTTGGCGAAGATCCGCCGGGCCAGGCCGCCCACCATCTCCAGCCGGTCCATGGCCGGGTCGATGAGGACGAGTTCTTCCAGCGGCAGGACGTCACGCAGGCGGGCGAAACCGTCGATGAGTTCGGGGGTGTAGGTCGAGCCGCCGCCGACCACGGCGAGCTTGATGCGGGGGCGCGGGTTTCGTCCTGCGGGAGACGGCAGCATGCTGAATCAGCCCTTTACTCCGGTGAGGGTGACGCCTTCGACGAAGGCCTTCTGTGCGAAGAAGAAAACGATGATGACCGGCGCCATGACCAGCAGCGTTGCGGCCATGGTGAGGTTCCAGTTGACGCTGTGGGCGCTCTTGAAGGACTCCAGCCCGTAGGAGAGCGTCCAGGAGGCGGGGTTCTGCGCGGCGTAGATCTGCGGGCCGAAGTAGTCGTTCCAGCAGTAGAAGAACTGGAAGAGGGCGATGGCGGCGATGCCGGGTTTGGCCATCGGCACGATGATCTTCAGCAGGGTGCGCAGCTCCCCGCAGCCGTCGACCTTCGCCGATTCGATGTACTCCTGCGGGATGGTGAGCAGGAACTGCCGCAGCAGGAAGATGGAGTACGCGTCGCCGAACGCCATCGGGATGATCAGCGGCCACAGCGAGCCGGACAGATGCAGCTGCTGCGCCCAGACCAGATACATCGGGATCACGATGACCTGCGGCGGCAGCATCATCGTGGAGATGACGAGGATCATCGCGGTGCGGCGGCCGCGGAAGCGGAATTTGGCGAGCGCGTACGCGACCGGGATCGCCGAGCAGACCGTGAAGAGGGTGCCCAGGCCCGCGTACATCAGGGAGTTCTTCCACCAGTCCAGGAATCCGGGTGTCCGGAAGACCGTGACGTAGTTGGACCAGTTCCACTCGTGCGGCCACAACTCGCCGCTCAGCGCCTGGTCGTCGCTCATGACCGAGGTCAGGAAGACGAAGACGAAGGGGAGGACGAAGAAGAGGGCGGCGGCGATGGCGACGGTGTGTACGGCGATCCAGTGCAGCAGCCGGGTGCGGCGGGCGCGGGCGGCCGGATCGCCGGTGGTGCCCGTAGGGGCCGCGGCGGGGCGCGTGGTGAGGGTCGTGGTGGTCATCCGGGATCAGTCCTCCGCCGGGAGCAGGCCGGCGCGCTTGCGCATCAGCAGGGTGGTGACGGCCATGGCGATGACGAAGAGCACGAGGGAGAGCACGCACGCCGCGCCGGTGTTGAAGTTCTGGAAGCCCAGGGAGTAGACGAGCTGCGGGACGGTGAGGGTGGAGTGGTCGGGGTAGCCGGGCTGGATGACGGTGCCGGGGCCGATGGAGACGCCGGAGGCGAGCTTTCCGGCGACCAGCGCCTGGGTGTAGTACTGCATGGTCTGGACGACACCGGTGACCACCGCGAACAGCACGATCGGGGTGATGGACGGCCAGGTCACATACCGGAACTTCCCCCAGGCGCCGGCCCCGTCCAGCTCGGCGGCCTCGTACTGCTCCTTCGGTACGTCCAGCAGCGCCGCCATGAAGATCACCATCAGGTCGCCGATGCCCCACAGCGACAGCATCACCAGCGACGGCTTGGCCCAGTCGGCGTCGTTGAACCAGGACGGCGCGGGGATGCCGATCACGCCGAGGATTTCGTTGACGGGTCCGGTGCCGGGGTTGAGCAGGAAGACAAAGGCGACGGTGGCGGCCACCGGGGGCGCCAGATACGGCAGATAGAAGGCCGTACGGAAGAACCCGGCACCCGACTTGATCTTTGTGACGAGCATGCCGATGCCCAGTCCGAAGACCACCCGCAGCGCGACCATCACCACGACCAGCCACAGGGTGTTCCACAGCGCCGGCCCGAACAGCGGCATCTGCGTCAGCACATATTTCCAGTTCCGCAGCCCCACGAAATCGGGCGGTTCGATCTGGTTGTAGTGCATGAAGGAGAAGTAGACGGTGGCGATCAGCGGATAGCCGAAGAAGACCGAGAAGCCGATGAGCCAGGGGGAGAGAAAGCCGAGGGTGCGCAGCCGCTCGCGGGTGCGTTTACGCCGTAGCGCCGGCGCGGGGGTGAGGGGTGCCATGGGGGTTCTCCGTCAGCTCTCGGAGTCAGTTCTCGGACTGAAGGTTGTCGGCGTCGATCTGGGCGTCGAGCCCGCGCAGCCCCTTGTCGAGATCGTGGACCTTTCCGGCCTCGACGTCGTACGAGAAGTCCTGGAGCGCGGTGACGTACTGCCCGCCGTTGACGGACGGTGGCAGCGCGACGCTGTGCGCGTTCCGGGCGATATCGAGGAAGGTGCGGAACGTCGGATCGGCGTCCAGTTTCGGGGACTTCAGCGCCGCCTTCGTCGACGGCACATTGTGGATGTCATTGGCGAACCGGACCACCTGTTCGGTGTTGATGGTCAGGAATTGCACCAGCTCCCATGCCGCGTTCTGGTGCTGACTGCTGTGCGCGATCCCGGCGACGGTGCCGGTCAGATATCCCTTGCCGTAGGTGTCGGCCTGGTCGTCCGGCACCGGCATCGGCGCGGTGTCCCAGCCGAACTTCGCCTTTGCCTGCCGGAGCATCAGCCCGCGCCATTCGCCGTCCATGTGCATGGCCAGCTTCTGGGTCAGAAAGGCGTTCTGTGAGGACATCTCCTCGCCGAACCTGGTCCGGAATTTCTCCAGCGGGCCATAGCCGCCCTGCGCCTCGATCAACTCGCGCTGGGTGGCGAAGAACTTCTTGGTGGCCGGGTCCTTGGCGAGCTGCGCCTTGCCGTGCTTGTCGAAGTAGGTCGGCCCCCACTGGGCGAACATCCGGTCCGGACTGTTCTGGTAGAGCCGGAAGTTGGGCATGAAGCCGACCTGCTGGTACGAGCCGTCCTTGGCACGCCGGGTGAGTTTGACGGCGTCCCGTTTCAGCTCGGACATGGTCCGCGGCGGCCGGGTGATCCCGGCCTTCTTGAAGGCGTCCTTGTTGTAGTACAGCCCGTAGGAATCGGCGAGCAGTGGCAGTGCGCACTGCTTTCCTCGATAACTCGTGTAATCCAGCAGGGTCTTGGGGAAGACCTTCTCCTTGTCCACCCCGGACTTCTTCATGAACCGATCGAGGTTCGTCCACATCCCCGACGAGCAGTACTGCCCCACATTGTTGGTGGTGAACGACGACACCACATCGGGCGCATCGTCCCCGCCGGCCCGCAGGGCCTGATTCATCGTCTCGTCGGTGACATTGGGGACCACCTTCACCGTGATGTTCCGGTGCAGTTTCTCGAAACGGGCGATGCTGTCATTGATGGCCTTCATCTCGCCCGGGGTCGACCAGCCGTGCCAGAAGGTGAGGGTGACCGGCTTGGTCGGATCGTCGCGGTCATTGCCGACGCTCGGATTGGCGCAGCCCGAAATGAGCAGCCCGGCGCCGGCCAGCGCCGCGGACAGCCGGATGCGCCTACGCGAAATCGGCATGGCGGACTCCCTTTAAGGCAGGGGTGGGTGGGGGACGTAACGCGGGTGCTCTGTCGGTGTGGGGTGCTCTGTTCTCGGCTCAGCCGGTGTCGAACACCGCATCGCGGGCATCGGCGAGCGCCGTCCGCAGCGCGCCGATGAGAATCGGATTGCCGTCGATATCGCTGAGGCGCAATTCGGGGCGGGGCAGCGCGAGCCCGGTGAATTCCTCCTCGACCAGGGCGCGCAGCGGTTCGCCGCCGGCCTGGGCGACCTCGCCGGAGAGCACGATCAGCCGCGGGTCGACGACTGCGACCACGGCCGCGAGCCCGGTCGTCAGCCGCCGCGCGACCTCGGCACGTACGTCATCACGGGCCAGCGCCTCGGCGACCGTACGGACCTGTGGGTCGCCGTACTCCCGGGCCAGCTCGATCACGTTCGGCGAGCCGACGAGGCGCTGGAAGCCGCCGCCGCCGTCCGGCCGCGCGGCGCTGCGCTCGCCGCCCCGGGACAGCGGGGCGCCGGGCAGCGGCATATAGCCGATCTCGCCCGCGCCGCCGGTGGCCCCGCGCAGCAGCTGGCCGCCCAGCACGATCGCGGCGCCGACCCCCTCGTCGGCCCACACCAGCACAAAGTCGTCGAAGTCCTGTGCGGCCCCGTCGTGTTGTTCGGCGACCGCCGCCAGATTCACATCGTTCTCGATGGTGATCGGGGTGCCCAGCACCTCGGCCAGCTCTTCCTTCAGCGCCCGCGAGTGCCAGCCCGGCAGATGCGGCGCATAGCGCAGCCGGCCGGTCTGCGGGTCCAGCGCGCCGGGCGTGCCGATCACCGCCCCGTGCAGCTGCTCGCGCCCCAGCCCGGCCTTGGCCAGTGCCCCGTCGACGGCCTTCGCCACCAGTTGGGCGGTGCGGTTCGGGGCGTCCTCGGCGACCGCGGCGGTGTCGACCCGCTCCTCCCCGAGCACCTGCCCGGTGATGTCGGCGACCGCGGCGGTGATCCCCAGCTGATCGACGGCGAGGGCGGCGATGTGTGCGGCCGGCGGGTTGATCTCGTACAGCTGTGCGTTCGGCCCCGGCCGCCCGGTCACATTCCCGGTCGTCCGCACCAGGCCGGCCGCCTCCAGCCGCGCCAGCAGCTGGGAGGCGGTGGGTTTCGACAGCCCGGTGAGCTCCCCGATCCGGGTACGGGTCAGCGGCCCCTGCGACACCAGCAGATCGAGCGCGGCGCGGTCGTTCATGGCCCGCAACACCCGTGGAGTCCCGGGGGTCCCTTGCGTTCCCTGCCCACCGGCCATGACTGTCACCCCGTTCGTCGGCGGCCCTGACGACCGGCCGAGCATCTGTTAAGAAACCTTCCAATCGATGAACAGGAAGGTAGGTCGCGGGTCAGGGCGCCGTCAATGGGTTGAGCGGGGCGAGTTGCCCCGCGCGGCGAATGGCCGGATGCCGTGTGCCCGGCGCCGGACGTGACGCAGGGGAGGGGCGTACCGCGATCGGGCGGTACGCCCCTCCCCTGTGGAGCTTCGGGCCCGCGGGTCCGTGCCGGCGGGCTACTTCCCCAGCTTCGGCGGCGCCGCGAGCGGGTCCGTCGCCAGTGACTGGGGGGACGTCGGGTTGTTGAGCGCCGAGGGGGCGCCCATGCCGGCGGTGGGGTCGGCCACGGGCGTGGCCTCGTCCTCTTCCTCGGGGGCCGGGCGCGGGGCGAGGTGGACGCCGGCGGAGTCCAGGGCCCGCTTGATGCGCCAGCGCAGTTCGCGCTCCACGCCGGGAGCCTTGCCGGGCATGGTCCTGGCCGAGACGCTGATGGTGACCGTGTCCAGGTGCACCTCGCTCAGGCCGAGCACCTCCACCGGCTCCCACAGCTGCTCGTTCCAGGGCTCCGACTTGGACATCTCCTGGCCGGCGGCGGTGATGGTGTCACGGGCGCGTTCGAGATCCTGGTCGGCGGCTATCACCACATCCACGGCGGCCGTGGACCAGCCCTGGCTGAGGTTGCCGATCCGCTTGACCTCGCCGTTGCGTATGTACCAGATCGCACCGTTGGGGCCGCGCAGCTTGGTGACCCGCAGGCCGACCTCGATGACCGTACCGTTGGCCACGCCCGCGTCGATCTCGTCACCGACGCCGTACTGGTCCTCAAGGATCATGAAGACGCCGGAGAGGAAGTCGGTGACGAGGTTGCGGGCGCCGAAGCCGATCGCGACACCGGCCACACCGGCGCTCGCCAGCAACGGTGCCAGATTGATCTGCAAGACGGACAGCACCGTCAGCGCCGCTGTGCCCATGATCACGAACGAGGCGACGCTGCGCAGCACCGAGCCGATGGCTTCGGAGCGCTGCCGGCGGCGCTCGGCGTTGACGAGCAGTCCGCCCAGCGCGGTGCCCTGGGCGGCGGCCGCGGTGCGGTTCATCCGCTCGATGAGCTTGGTGATGGTGCGGCGAATCACATGGCGCAGCACCACCGCGATCACGATGATCAGCAGAATCTGCAGGCCGGACGTGAGCCACGTCCCCCAGTTCGCCTGCACCCAGCCGGCGGCGTTGGTGGCCTTCTCCGTGGCCTCGTCGAGCGACGTCGGGCCGGTTGAGCCGGATGTGGCGGCGCTCAGGGGCGCGGCAGCGACCGGCGAAGCGGACCAGAACACAGTCGAACCTTCCGTGTGGGACAGCAGACCCGGGCCGCGGTGGGACCCCGGGGACCGAGCGGACCATCCACACTAACGGGGCAACGAGGGCGGTCCGTGCCTGTGTTCGAGCCGGGAGGTCCCAGGACGGCCGGAATGAGCCGTATCCGGCGGGACATGCGGGGGTGTGGTGGAAAACACCTCCGGCCCGTTACTCGGTCATGGTGGCGCTCCGACCAGGCACCGGGGGACACTGTGGGGAGATCGTCCCGGCGCGAGCCACGCGCCGCCGGCGTACAAGGAGGCACCCGTGCCGCATGTCCTGGTCCTCAACGCGTCGTACGAGCCGCTCGGCGTCGTACCGCTCCGCCGCGCGCTCATCCTCGTACTCAATGAGAAGGCTGTCAGCCTTGAGGAGTCCGGCGCCCTGATGCACAGTGCGACCCGTGTCATCCCTGCTCCGAGCGTGGTCCGCTTGAAGCGGTTTGTGCGGGTGCCCTTTCGTGGCCCCGTGCCACTGACCCGCCGGGCGCTGTTCGCCCGTGACGGCGGGCGCTGTATGTACTGCGGTGGCGTCGCAACCAGCGTCGACCACGTCATCCCGCGCAGCCGCGGAGGTCAGCACACCTGGGAGAACGTCGTCGCCGCCTGCCGGCGCTGCAATCACGTCAAGGCCGACCGCCATGTCGCCGAGATCGGCTGGCGGCTACGGCATCAGCCCGCCCCGCCGTCAGGACTGGCGTGGCGGATCATCGGCACGGGCCATCGTGATCCGCGCTGGCTGCCATATTTGCAGCCGTATGGCGCGGATGATGCCTTGGCCCGGATCGACGCCGTATCGGCGTAGAGCCGGGCTTTTCCGTACGTACGGGCTGGGCCCGCGATGCATTCCGCCGGACTCCCGCCGTCGTGGCTGATCGCCGTGGCGGCGGGCATTTTTCTTCGTCGGGGCGGCGGAACCGTGTTCCGCCGCCCCGACGAAAGAAGTTCCCGCCGCCACGGTGCGACACCACGACGGCGAGGGTCCGGGGGCACCTCCCAGCGTTAGCTGGGGGAGGCATCCAAGACGGGCAGGCACCCCGTCGTACGCCTCACCCGCGGTCCTCGACCGCATACGCCTCCACCGACCACAGCGAATACCCGAACCGCGTCCCCCGCTTATCGCCCTGTATCCGGATGAAGCGGGCATCCTTGGCGTCCATCCTGACGGACTCGCGGCCGCCCTTGCCGTCGCGGACCGTGGCGGCCGTGCGCCAGCTGCGGCCGTCCGGTGAGACCTGGATGCGGTAGCGGGCCGCGTAGGCGTCCTGCCAGTTCAGGACGAGCCGGCCGAGGCGGGCCGGGTGGGCCAGTGCGAACTGCAGCCAGGCGCCGTCCTCGGGCCGCGAGGACCAGCGGGTCTTCGGGTTGCCGTCGGTGGCCGCCGAGGCCGGGAAGTCGGCGGTCTCGTCCCCGGACGAGGTGGCCACGGCGCCGCGCGCCAGGTCCTCGCTGCCGGTGCGCGGATAGGCCCGCACCGTCAGCGTCCGCTCCTCGCCGCCGAAGCCCACCGGGATCTCGTACGTCCCGGAGGGGGTGCCCTTGGGGACATCGACCGCGATACGGACCGTGGCGGTGCCGCCACGCGGGGCGGTGACCTCCTTGGGCGCATGCACGGTGAAGCCCTTGGGCGCCTTGACCGTCAGCTTCTCGCGGACGTCGCCGGGACGGCGGGAGAAGATCCTGGCGTCCACCGTCGCACTGCCGCCGGTCTGCGCGTCCACCTCCTTGCGGGACAGTTCGAGCCCGGCCGGCGGGGTGTCGTCGAACCATGGCGTCAGCGCGTGCACGGAGGGCGCGTCCGCGCCGTTCGCCCAGGTCAGCCGTACCGCATCGGCGCGCAGCCGGGGCGTACGGGACTCCGTCCAGCCGGTCGCGGAGAGCCGGTCGAGGCGGCGCCAGCCCTCGCCGGGGACATGCGCCTCCAGGGAGACCGCGCCCGCGGACGGGCCGGGATCGGTCAGCGCGGTGACCGCGGCCAGCGGGCGGGCCCGCTGGAAGGGGACGGTCAGAGAGGTGGGGGCGGCGCCCTCGGTGGGGTCCGGGGCGTCGCCGCGGGCGCCGGTCCAGGCGTCGGCCTCGGTCATCGACCGCTCCAGGAACGGTGTGAGCACGCCCTTGCCGACCGTCACCGGGCTCTGCTTGATCTCCTTGTGCAGCCGCTGCACCGCGCGCTGGGCGGACCAGGCGGCGTCCCCGTCGTCCTGGGCCTGCGCCATGAGGGTGTCCACGGCCTGTTCGCCGGCGCTGCCGTAGCGGGCCAACTGCTCGGCCCACGGACGTACTTCGGCGGCCAGATCCGAGTTCAGGTCCTTGGGCGCGGTGCTCATGGTGCGGAACGCGGCCCGCAGCGCCTTGGCCGCCTTCGCGAAGTCCGCGTCCCTGCCGGGCCGGCCGTGGTTGACGGCCGCCTCGCGGGCCTTCCAGAAGCGGTCGATCAGCGGCTGCAGATATCCCGACTCCTCCCTGTTCAGCAGGGAGGAGGCGGCATTGCCGGCCAGTGCGCGCAGCGCGGCCCGGGCCCGCGGATCGCCACCCGCCAGATCGTCGATGGCCGCGTTCCAGGACTCCGCCGGGCGGTAGTCGCGCGGATTCCACGCATAGTCGGCGGCGGTGAACAGCGGGATACGGGAGGCGATCGGCTGCTCCATGGCGTTGGCGAGCAGCGCCGCCGAGCCGGTGGCGACGGCCGGCTCGCGGCCCCGGTACGGGCCGAGGAAGATCCGGTCCTGGGCGTAGTCGTTGACCGGGTAGTTGTCCATGGTGACCAGTGGGTGGCCGAACGCCTGGCGGGCGGTGGACAGTTCCCCGCCGGTGATCGTGCGCGGGACCACGCCGACGCCGGTCCAGGCCACCTCTACCCGGTCGCCGAGCGCATCGGCGAGCGCGCCGCGGTACGCCGTCGAGCCGTCCTGGTAGTACTCGGTCGGCATCAGCGACAGCGGCCCGGACTGCGGGTGCCGCTCCGCCAAGTGCTCGGCGAGCGCGTTGGCGACCCGGGCCTGCGCCTTGGCGGCCGCCTGCGGACCGGAGCCGAAGGTCTCCTCGTCGGCGCCGCAGTGCCATTCGCTGTAGCTGACGTCCTGGAACTGCAGCTGGAAGGAGCGCACCCCCAGCGCCCACATCGCGTCCACCTTGCGCCGCAGCGCCCGCAGGTCCTCCTCGGACGACAGACACATCGCCTGGCCCGGCGCGACGGCCCAGGCGAGCGTGACGTGGTTGGCGCGGGCCCGCTCGGCCAGCGCCCGGAAGTCGGCGCGCTGGTCGGCCGGATACGGGTCGCGCCACCGGGCCTGGCGGTACGGATCGTCGCCGGGCGCGTACAGATAGCGGTTCTGCTTGGTGCGCCCCATGAAGTCCAGCTGGGCGAGCCGCTGGGCCCGGCTCCACGGCTGCCCGAAGAACCCCTCGGTGGTGCCGCGCACCGCCGTGCCGGGCCAGTCCCGTACGGACACCGAGGCCAGCTGCCGGCCGTCGGTCACCAGCTGCCGCAGCGTCTGCGCGGCATGGAAGAGGCCGTCCGGGCCGACGCCGTCCAGGGCGACCGTGTCCCGGCCGGCGACCTGGCCCACGGCCAGTCGGTAGCCGCCGGAGGGCAGATCCCCGCGGGCCGGCGCGCGCAGCGCCCGCAGTGCGTCCTGGGCCCGTGCGCCGCCGACCAGGATCACCGGCCCGGCCGCGGGCAGCCGGTCGCCGGGCGCCACCTGGCGGACCGTGCGCACCCCGGCGTCCCGCAGCAGACCGCGCAGCACGTCCAGTGCATAGGGATCGGTGTCCGGCGCGGCCACCAGCGCCGCCTCGTCGCCGAGCGGTACGGCGCCGCCGAGCTCCTGCATCGACTGGGGGCGCGGCCAGACGGCGGGCACCTGCCCCGCGCCGGCCGGCCGGTCGGGCTGGTCGGGCGTGCCGATGGCGGGGTCGGCGGGCGCCGCCTGGGCGCTGGGTACCCCGCCGAGCAGGCCTCCGATGACCGCGGCGGCCAGCGCGGTGGTCCCCGCCACCCGTGCACGGGTGCCCGCGCCGCTCCCCCTGCCGTTCCTACCGATTCTTCCGACGCTCCACACGCCCCGGCCTCGCACGGCTGCTCCTCGTCCCCTGTCCTACGCTTGCCGGCTTGCGCCGGCGCCCCGTTTCCCCACTGACCTTCCCGCCGACGCCCACTGGGACAGACCTTCGGCGGTGAGCCCACCATTGTGGCGGTGAGGGTGTCAACCGGGCGAGGGCGGGGCCCTGGACGGCTGAGTATGCGGCGGTTTCGACCGCTGCTCAGGGTGGGTGTGCGCGGGCGCACCGGTCCGCAGAAATTCCTTTGCGATGCCCGGTTCCTCCGCGTTCTCTGCGCCCGCGGGCGTCCTGTGCAGTGGAATCGCCTGCGTAGGGGGATAATGTGACCTGGGTCACGTTTCGTGAGCAGATGCGTCTGCGATCGTGTCGAGTGGGTAGGGCCCACGTGTCCCACTACCGATGAACGGGAGGCCCTCGTGGCCGCATCCGCTCAACTGCTCCTCGACGCTCTGTCCTCCAAACCGGGAGGTGCGACGATGGAGCCCGATCTCTTCGACGGGGTGTCCGGCCCCGATTGCGGTCTCGACGGCTCCGGATCCTTCAGCTTCGTCGAGCCGCCGCTGACCAGCGAGCCGCCGCTCGCCGACGCCGCGCCGCTGACCAGCGAGGTCCCGATCGCCGCCGAGCTGCCGCTGACCAGCGAGCCGACCGCCGCCGGTCTGGGTACGGAGTCCATGGAGGTCTGAGGACCCATGGGCCGCGCGCGGCTCGCCCGGCTGCACGGCATCGCCACCTCGTACGAACCCTCGCCGGGCAGGAGCGTCCAGATCACCGACGACACCGTCGTCGCCGTGCTCGCCGCACTGGGAGTCGATGCCTCGACCCCGCACGCCGTACGCGCCGCCCTGGCCGCGTACGAGGACGGCGCGGGCCGCGCCCTGCTGCCACGCACCGTCGTCGCCCGCGCGGGCCGATCGCCCGGCCCGGCCGCTCTCGCCGGTCTCCCCGAAGGCACCGTCCTGCGGGTGGAGGCCGAGGACGGCGAGACCTGGGAGCACCAGCGGGCGCGGGAGGCGCTCGCCCGGCTGCCCCTGGGCGTCCATACGCTGCACGCCCGGGCCCCCGACGGTCGCACCGCCCACGCCCGGCTGATCGTCGCGCCCGACCGGGTGCCCGCACCACCCGGCCGCAGCCACGGCTTCCTCGTCCAGCTCTACTCCCTGCTGTCCCGGCAGTCCTGGGGCATGGGCGACCTCGCGGACCTCGCCGACCTCGCCGCCTGGTCCGGGCGCGCCCTCGGCACCGGCTTCGTCCAGCTCAACCCGCTGCACGCGGCCGTCCCCGGCCCGCCCACCGACCCGTCCCCCTACCGCCCCTCCTCGCGCCGCTTCCCCGACCCGGTCCATCTGCGGATCGAACACATCCCGGAGTACGCCCAGCTGGCCGGCGCCGCGCGCTTACGGGCCGACGAACTGGCCGCGCGGGCCCACGCACTGCGCGCCGAGGTGCTCGAAGGCAGCGCGCTGATCGACCGGGACGCGGTCTGGGCGCTCAAGTGCGAGGCCCTGGAGCTGCTGTGGACGGTCCCGCTCACCCCGGGCCGACGGGCCGCGTACTGCGACTTCCTCGCCGAACAGGGCCAGGCGCTGGAGGACCACGCCACCTGGTGCGCCCTGGCCGAGCGGCACGGACCCGACTGGCGCGGCTGGCCGGCCGAGCTGCGCGATCCGCGGTCCACGGGGATCGCCCGGCTGCGGCCGCAGCTGCTGGACCGGATCGACTTCCACTGCCGGCTCGCCTGGCTCACCGACCAGCAGCTGGCCGCCGCCCAACGGGCCGCGCGGGACGCCGGGATGGGCATCGGGCTGGTGCACGACCTCGCCGTCGGTGTCCACCCCTCCGGCGCGGACACCTGGGCGCAGCAGGACGCCTTCGCCGCCGGTATGTCCATCGGGGCGCCGCCGGACGCCTTCAACTCCCGCGGCCAGGACTGGGGGCTGCCGCCGTGGCGCCCCGACGTACTGGCCGCCGCCGGCTACGCCCCCTACCGGGAGCTGCTGCGCGGACTGCTGCGGCACGCCGGCGCACTGCGCATCGACCATGTGATGGGGCTGTTCCGGCTGTGGTGGGTCCCGGAGGGCCGACCGCCGACGGAGGGCGCCTATGTCCGCTACGACGGCGAGGCGATGCTCTCGGTGCTGGCCCTGGAGGCGCAGCGGGCGGGCGCCGCGGTGATCGGCGAGGACCTGGGCACCGTCGAACCGGGCGTCCGCGGCACGCTCGCCGAACGCGGCGTACTGGGCACCTCGGTGCTGTGGTTCGAGCGGGATTACGGGGCGGGGGAGCGGGACGGGGCGGACGGGGCAGATGGTGCGGACGGGGCAGGTGCGGGCGGGGCAGATGGTGCGGACGGGGCGGTACGGGTGAACGCCGGCGACGGCCCCGGTGCGGCCCTCGCGCCCGAGGCCGCCGCGGAGGCCGCCGCCGTCGAGACCCGTGCCCGTATCCTCGCCCCCGACGAATGGCGCAGCGCCTGTCTGGCCACCGTCACCACCCACGATCTGCCGACCACCGCCGCCCGGCTGGCCGGCGAGGATGTCGCACTGCGCGAACGGCTCGGGCTGCTCGCCGGGCCACCGGAGCGGGAGCGGTCCCGTGCCGCGTACGAACTCACCGAGTGGATGAGGGAGTTGGCGCGCCGCGGACTGCTGCCCGAGGGTGCGGGCGACGAAGAGGCGGCGGTCAAGGCCGTCCACCGCTTTCTGCTGCGCACGCCGGCGCGGATGGTCGGGGTGTGGCTGCCCGACGCGGTGGGGGACCGTCGCCCGCAGAACCTCCCCGGGACATGGGATGAATACCCGAACTGGCGCCTTCCGATCGCCGGCCCCGACGGACGCCCGCAGACCCTCGAAGAGCTGGCCGCCTCGCCCCGGCTGCACGCGCTGATGCGGGAATTGACCGACGGACGCCTCTAAGGGCTGTCCCGTAATCCCTGGCGGGCGCACGACGACAGCTACGGCACTCCCCCAGCTAACGCTGGGAGGTGCCCCCACCCCGCGTTGTCGGAACGTCCGGATACGCCCGGTATCCGGACGTCCCTCCGCCTTGCGATGCAGCTCGGCATCCGTACAGCGAATGAAGAGCCGAGACGGAGTGAGCGGTGGGGGCCCCTCCTGCGCCCTTAAGGCGTGGGGGAGAACGCAGTGCATCTGACGCCGTGCGCTGATCCACCAGGGATTACGGGACAGCCCTTAGGCCGTTCTTACGGATCAGTGGGTGAGTCGGAGAAAGTTCCCGGCGGTTGAGAGCGGAGGCGGCGAACCGCGAGGGAAGGCTGGAAGGCCGTCAGCCGTGCAGTGTGACGGGGAGGCTGGTCAGCCGGCTTCCTTGCAGGCCGCCCATGCCGGTCTGCCGGAGCTCTGTGAAGGGGATGGCGAGGCGGGCGTCGGGAAAGTCGCATCGCAGCACCGCGGCCACCGCGCGTAGTTCGAGTTGCGCGAGTTGAGCGCCGATGCAGAAGTGCGGGCCGGCGCCGAAGGTGAGGTCCGGTCCGGGGGAGCGGGCCGGGTCGGTGTTGATGCCCCGGATGTCGACGAGCACGGGGGTTCGGGCCGGAAGCCGTCTCCCGGCGAGTTCGATCTCGGTGGTGGTGAACCGCCAGAGGGTGAACGGGGCGGGCGGGTGCTCCCTCAGCGTCTCACGGACCAGTTCGTCGATTTCCACGTCGTCCGCCGAGCTCCGGTGCGGGCCGGACGCGAGTGCGCGTGCGATCAGGACGCCGAGGGCGGCGTCGGTGGTGAGCTGCCCGGCGAAGATCAACCCGAACAGGTGGTACCGCAGTTGGTCCGGGGTGGTGTGCGCGGGGACCCGGTCACGCAACTCGGCGGCGAGCCCCTGGTCTCCTGCGCCGAGCCCGGAAGCGGCGAGTTCGGTGAGTGCGGCGATCGCCCGGCCCTGCTCGCCGGGCTCGTCGCTGAACATCCGCCGGCAGGCATCGGCGGCTCGATCGACATGGCTGAGAGGAATGCCCAGCAGGTCGAGCAGGACGGTGAGCGGATAGCGGGTGGTGAAACCGGCCATCAAGTCGACCGTCGTGCGGTCGGCGGCGAGTTCGGTGAGCATCTCCCGGGCGATCGCGTGGACCCGATGGGACTGCTCATGGATCCGTTTGGCGTTGAGGAGCGGGGCGTGGGCCCGTCGTAAGTCGGCGTGTTCGGGGCCGTCAAGGGTGGTGAGGGACGGCTGCTCGGCGGCGGTCTGCTCAAGTCCCGCGGTGTGCCGATCCCAGCCGGGCGGCGCGAACGCGGGGTCCTTGGCGACCCGAGGGTCGGTGAGCACTTCGCGCGCCAGGGCGTCGTCGGTCACGATCCATGCCTGTCCCCCGGCCGGGGCGTCCACCTCTACGAGGGGGCCTGCGGCGCGCAGGGCGGCGTGGACCGGATCGGGCTCGGTGATGCCGCGGACGGTCGCGGCGAACGGGTCGAGGCCGTCGAGGTGGGGATTGAGCATCAGGGCTCCATGTCGTTGTGGCGTGAGCGGAACGGGCCATCGACGGGCGGATGCGGAAGCAGAAGCAGAAGCAGTGATCCTGCATACCTCCGTGCTGGAGTGACTCCATCAGTATGTATCTTCACCGTGAAGTAATTCCACGGGGAAGGTAAGCTGGCCGACGGCAGGTTGTCAACGCATGCCGGCATGCCGTCGATGTGAATCGTCGGCGGCACAGGGAAGGTGGGAGGTCTGGTGGCGGAACAGGTGCCCGGCGGCGTCGCGGCGCAGCGTGAGCGGCTGGCGGAAGGTCTCAGGGCGTACGGCGCGGGCTTCACCGAGCTGGGTCGACGCTTCGCCGTTCGGATGGGCGTGCACTCCACCGACGCTTTCGCTCTGCTGGAGATCGCCTCCGCCGATGAGAGGGGTGTCCCGCTGTCCCCGGCCTTGCTCAGCAGGCGCATCTCACTGTCCTCGGGGGCGATGACCGCGCTGCTGAACCGCCTCGAACAGGCCGGATACATCACCCGCACCCGCGAACACACCGACCGGCGGATCGTCACCTTGCACAGCAGCCCGCAGGTCAAGGAGCTCGCGGAAGAGTTCTTCGGCCCCGTCAACGACCGCCAGGACGCCGTCCTGTCCCGGTACCCCTCCGAGGTGCTTCAGCAGTTCGAGACCGTCCTGGCCCAGCTGCGCTCCGCCATGGACGTTCAGCTCACACCACCGGGCGAGGATGTATGACGGGTGGCCGTTCGTCATCCTGCCGAGGCTGACCCTTCCGGTACGCCGTACCGTCCGGCACCATGCCGTGGACACCATCCAGACATCCGACCATTCGTCATTCACCTGTCATGGTCGGCGAGTTGGAGGGAACCATGGCACTGTGCAGCACCCGGCGGACACTCTGTGCGCTCGCGCTCACCGCGGCCGCCGCACTCGTCCCCGTCCAGAGCTCCCTGGCCCGGTCGTCGTCGACCGCCGGCCCCTGCGACAAGCCCGTGACCCCGGCTTCCCAGATGGCGGTCGAGCCCTGCGACACCCCCGCCCGGATCATCGACAAGGCCGCCCATACCGTCCCCACCAAGGGCCAACTCGCCTGGCAGCAAAGGGAGATCACCGCCTTCACGCACTTCGGTATGAACACCTTCACCAACCGTGAATGGGGCTCCGGCGCCGAGGACGAGAAGCTCTTCGATCTTTCCGGCCCCTCCCGTATCGACGTCGACCAGTGGATGCGCGCGTACAAGGCGGCCGGCGCCGAGCAGGTGATGCTCACCGCCAAGCACCACGACGGGTTCGTGCTCTACCCGAGCCGCTACACCCCGCACTCCGTCGCGGCCAGCCCCGGCCGCCCCGATGTCGTCGGCGCCTACGTCAAGGCCGCCCGCAGGGCCGGGCTGAAGGTCGGCATCTATCTCTCGCCCTCCGACGGCGCCGAACTCCCGCACGCCTGGCACGCCAAGTGGGTCGAGGAGATCCGCCAGAAGCAGCAGGAGGGCAAGCCGCTCAGCCTGCCCGAGCGGGTCGCCCTGGAGGACGGCGACCATACGCCGCGCGGCCTGGGCCGCTTCGGCAACGGCAGCAAGGTCACCGGGCGCACCCTCCCCACCCTCGTCCCCGGCGACGACCGCGCCGCCGCCGTCCGCGGCGGCCGGCTGCCCACCTTCCGCGTCCGGGCGGACGACTACGACGCGTACTACCTCAACCAGGTCTACGAACTGTTCACCCAGTACGGCCCGATCGACGAGCTGTGGCTGGACGGCGCGAACCCCTGGACGGACTCCGGCATCACCCAGAAGTACAACGTCGCCCAGTGGTTCCAGATGATCCACCGCCTCTCCCCGGACACCGTCGTCTTCGCCGGGCCGCAGGGCGCCCGCTGGGTCGGCAACGAGAACGGCATCGCACGCGAGACGGAGTGGAGCGTCACCCCCTCCGCCGAGGACCCGTGGACCGTGATGGCCGGCGGACTGCCCAACGACTCCACCGACCCCGACATCGGCTCCCGCGCCAAGCTCCTCGCGCCCACCACCAAGTACCTCCAGTGGTACCCGGCCGAGGCCGATGTCTCGCTGCGCCCCGGCTGGTTCCACCACCCCGGCGAACGACCCAAGACGCCGGCGCAGCTGATGGACCTGTACGAGAAGAGCGTGGGGCGCAACGCCTCGCTGCTGCTGAACGTCCCGCCCGCCAAGGACGGCCGGATCGCCGCCGAGGACGTCGCCTCGCTCACCGCCTTCGGGACCGCTGTGCGCGAGACGTACGGGAAGGATCTGCGGGCGGCCGGCCCCGGGCCCTGGACCTTCGACCGGATCGGGCTCTCCGAGGACATCCGGCACGGGCAGCGGGTCGAGCGCTTCGCCGTCCAGGCGCGGATCGACGGGGCGTGGACGACGGTCGCACAGGGCACCACCATCGGGCGCCGGCGGATCCTCGCCCTGCACCGGCCGGTGACCTCCCCCATGCCCCGAAAGGGCATGGGAGGTGCCCCCATCGCCGTACGGGTCACGGTCCAAGAAGCCCGCGGGCGGACCTACCTCGCGCCGGTGACGCTGCACCGCAGTCGGGCCGCGGCGGGCTGAGACCTGCCGGGACCAGCGCGTTACCGGCACCGGTCGCCGGTTGCGCCACCCCGGACGCGCGGGGTGCCAAGGCGTCCTATACGTTGACTTCGTGAGCAACAAGGTCAATAAGAATGCCCTGCGCGCCGGATTCATCACCGCCGGCACCGCGCTGATGCTGCTGATGTCGTCCCCCGCGTTTGCGCTCACCCCAGACGATGGTGACGACCCGGGTCCGGGCCTGAGCGTGATCCAGACGCTCGGCCTCTATGTCGCTGCACCCATCGTGCTCTTCCTGGTCATCGCCGGGCTGGTCGTCGCGGGCGACAAGTCCCGCAAGCAGGCCAAGCCCAAGGACTGACGCCGGGCAGCAGTGACGCCTTCGGGGCGCCCATCGGTCACAAGAACCGAGGGGCGCCCTTTGTCGTACCCGGATATTTCCGCAGGTGAAAAAGGGGTTGCGCGGCGGCTATCGCGCGATTTTCGACCGTTTTGAGCGGGCGCAGCGTTTAACCGGTCCTAACCTACGATGACGTAACCTACGCAGCCGTAGGTCAAACCTACGGTCCCGTAGGTCATCGTCCCCCTGGAGTTCCCCCGTGACCATCGCCCCCGCCCGCCATAACGGAGAGCGCGGCCAGGCCGCCTGGAGCGACGCCCAGCTGCTCTACGCGCTCGAAGAGGTCGTCGAGAAGGAACTCAACCGGCATCTGAAGGTCGCCAAGGACTGGATGCCGCACGAGTACGTGCCGTGGAGCGACGGGCGGAACTTCCCCGGGGAGCTGGACGGCGAAGCCTGGGCCCCCGAGCAGTCCAAGGTCACCGACATCGGCCGGATCGCCCTGGTGGTCAACCTCCTCACCGAGGACAACCTCCCCAGCTACCACCACGAGATCGCCACGCTCTTCGGGCGCGACGGCGCCTGGGGCACCTGGGTGCACCGCTGGACCGCCGAGGAGGGCCGGCACGGCATCGTGATGCGCGACTACCTGCTCACCAGCCGGGCCGTCGACCCGGACGAGCTGGAGCGGTTCCGCATGGCCCATATGTCGGAGGGCTTCGAGTCCGACAATTCGCACAGCATGCTGCACTCGGTGGCCTATGTCGCCTTCCAGGAGCTGGCCACCCGGATCTCGCACCGCAACACCGGCCACCACTCCGGCGACCCGGTCTGTGACCGGATGCTGGCCCGGATCGCCACCGACGAGAACCTCCACATGGTCTTCTACCGCAACCTCCTCGGCGCGGCCTTCGAGCTGGCCCCCGACCAGACCATGTGCGCCGTACGCGATGTCGTCACCGGCTTCCGGATGCCCGGCCACGGCATGCCCGGCTTCGAGCGGTCCGCCGCCCGGATGGCCATCGGCGGGATCTACAACCTGCGCATCCACCACGACGATGTGCTGCAGCCCGTGCTGCGCTTCCTGAAGGTGCTGGAGATCGGCGGACTGGGCCCGGCCGGTCTGGCGGCGCAGGAGGAGCTGGGGCTGTTCATGGGCGGCCTCGACAGCCAGGCGCGGAAGTTCGACGAGCGTCAGGCGGCCATCCTGGCCCGCCGCCAGGCCCGCGCCAACGCCTGAGGCGCACCTTTCAGTTCTGCTGAAAGAAACAGGCATAATTATTCGATGGACCTGATGGTTGGCGGACTGCCACGGTGGAGGCTCACCACCGCCGAGGGAGAAGAAACCGTGGCAGTCCTGGAGAGGGTCCGCGCCGGCCGCACACCGTCCGCGCAGGGGCTCGGCCTGGCGCTCGCCCTGACGGCGACCGTCGTCTGGTCCGGCAACTTCGTCATCGCCCGCGCCCTGCACGACACCGTCCCGCCCGTCCAGACCGCCTTCTGGCGCTGGATCATCGCGCTGCTCGCGGTCGCCCCGTTCGCCCTCCCGCAGGTCCGCCGCCAGTGGCCGGTCATCCGCCGGCACCTGGGATTCCTGGCACTGGCCGCCCTGCTGGGCGTCACCCTCTTCAACACCCTCATCTACCAAGCGGGACAGAGCACCTCCGCCACCAACATGGCCATGATCGCGGCCGCCTCGCCGGCGATGATCGCGCTGTTCGCCCGGGGCGGGGAGAAGCTCGGCGCACGGCGGATCGCCGGAATGGTGATCGCGCTGGCGGGTGTGGTGACCCTGGTCGGCAAGGGATCGCCGACCGCGGTCCTGAGGCTGGACTTCGCCGGCGGCGACCTGTGGATGCTGGCCGCCACGGCCACCTTCGCCGGGTACAGCGCGCTGCTGCGCCGCCGCCCCCAGGAGATCGGTGGCCTGTCGTTCCTGTTCATGACCTTCGCGCTGGGCGCCGCCATGCTGGCTCCCGTCCACGGCGTCAGCCTCGCGGTCCAGGGCGGCTTCGAGCCGACCGGCGGCACGGTCGGACCGCTGCTCTACATCGGGATCTTCTCGTCCGCCGTCGCCTACTTCACCTGGAACAAGGCGATCGCCCTGGTGGGCGCCGCGCGGGCCGGGATCGTCTACTACCTCCAGCCGGTCTGTGTCGCGCTGCTGTCCTTCGCGGTCCTCGACGAGGCCGTCGGGGGTATCCAGGTGGTCTGCATGGCCCTGATCGTCGCGGGCGTCGCCCTCGGTGCCCGGGACAGACGCTGACCCGGGAGCGGACGCCGACTGCGTACGCTGCCCGCATGGCCGACTGGGACATCAAAAAGCTGCGTATCCTGCGCACTCTCCAAGAGCTGGGCACGGTCACCGCGACCGCCGAGGCGCTGCACATGACGCCCTCGGCGGTCTCGCAGCAGCTGACCGGGCTGGCCAAGGCGCTCGGCGTGACGCTCCTGGAGGCCCATGGCCGGCGGGTGCGGCTGACCGACGCCGCGCACCTGGTGCTGCGGCACGCCGACGCGGTCTTCGCCCAACTGGAGCGCGCGGACGCGGAGCTCCTCGGCTACCTCCAGGGCGAGGCGGGCCAGGTGCGGGTCGGCGCGTTCTCCACCGCCATCCCCGCACTGGTCGTCCCCGCCGTACAGGAGCTGCGCCGTACGCATCCGGGCCTGTCGGTGGCCGTACGGGAGGCGGAGGCGGAGGCCGCGTACGAGCTGCTGGCGGAGGGCAGCGTCGATCTGGCGCTGTCGCTGGCCGCGCACGCCCCCACCCCGCGCGACCCCAGGTTCAGCCAGGTCTCGCTGCTCGCCGACCCGCTGGACGTGGCGCTGCCGGCCGGCCATCCGCTGGCCGCGGAGCCCGGGCTGCGGCTGGCCGATCTCGCGGGCGAACCCTGGATCTTCGGCAGCAGCGGGCCCTGGTCGCAGATCACCACCACCGCCTGCGAGAGCGCCGGGTTCGTGCCCGAGCAGGCGCATGCCGCCGCCGACTGGAGCGCGATCTGGGCGATGGTCGCGGCGGGGATGGGCGTCGCGCTGGTGCCCCGGATGGCGATGGCGGGCGGCATCGGCGCCTTCGACCGGGGGGCACGGGGGGAGCGCGGCGGACCGGGCGGGAGCGGCGGTGCCGGGGTCGCGCTGCGGGTGCTCCACGCCGACCAGCCGCGCCGCCATGTGGTGGCGGCCGCCCGGCGCGGTTCCGAAGGCGCACCGGGCCTGGCCCGGGTGCTGGCGGCACTCCGGCAGGCGGCGGCCGCCCAGGCGCAAGGGGACCCAACTGTTCAGCCCAGCTGAACATAACCCTCAAGAACTTTCGATGGACCTGTGGGGTGGTCCGCTGCGACCGTGGAGCGGTCCGCAACCCGCTCCTTCGAAAGGCAACGATGACCGCCACCCCGGCCGCCGACCCCACTGATCCGCACGCCAACGACGCCAACCCGTACGGTGGCGGAGACCCCTACGCCGACTACCGCGGCGGGGACTTCCCCTTCACCTCGCTCGTCGATCTCGCCGACCGCCGCTTCGGCGCCGGTGTGATCGCCGCGAACGACGAGTTCTTCGCCGAGCGCGAGAACCTGCTGAAGCCCACTCCGGCGGTCTTCGACCCGGAGCACTTCGGCCACAAGGGCAAGATCATGGACGGCTGGGAGACCCGGCGCCGCCGCGGCGCCGACGGGGAGCACCCCTTCCCGACCGACGACGAGCACGACTGGGCGCTGATCCGCCTCGCCGCCCCCGGCGTGATCCGCGGCGTCATCGTCGACACCGCCCACTTCCGCGGCAACTACCCGCAGCAGATCACCGTCGAGGCCACCGCGCTGCCCGGCAGCCCCGGCCCTGAGGACCTGCTCGCCGACGAGGTGAAGTGGGAGGAGCTGGTCCCGCGCACGCCCGTCCGCGGCCACGCCGCCAACGGCTTCGAGGTCACCGCCGAGCGCCGCTTCACCCACCTCCGCCTCAAGCAGCACCCCGACGGCGGCATAGCCCGCCTCCGGGTCTACGGCGAGGTCGTGCCGGACCCGGAGTGGCTGGACGTGCTCGGCACCCTCGACCTGGCCTCCGTCATGCACGGCGGCACCGTCGAGGACGCCTCCGACCGCTTCTACTCCTCGCCCACCCAGATCATCCAGCCCGATCTGTCCCGCAAGATGGACGACGGCTGGGAGAACCGCCGCCGCCGGGTCAAGGGCACCCACGACTGGGTGCGCTTCCGCCTCGCCGCGCAGGGCGAGATCCGCGCGGTGGAGATCGACACCGCGTACCTCAAGGGCAACTCCGCGGGCTGGGCCGCGCTGCACGGCTGCGACGCGGCCGCCGGTGACCCGGCCGACGACGCCTCGTGGTTCGAGATCCTGCCGCGGACGAAGCTGCAGCCCGACACCCCGCACCGTTTCGTGCTGCCGCGCAGGGTCACCGCCACACACGTCCGGCTGGACGTCTTCCCGGACGGCGGCCTCGCCCGGATGCGCCTGCACGGCGACCTCACCGAGGCCGGCCGCGCCGAGCTCGTCCGCCGCTTCGACGCGCTCAACGGCTGAGCGGCGCCCCTGCAACCGCCGGGCCCCATGGGAGGGGAGGGGGCCCGGCGGCCTCGCACTCGTCCGGCGGACGGCAACGCACCAGGGGCCCCCCAAGCTCTTATGGAGCAGGGGGGACCCCCATGCCGGACGTCACCATGAAGGTGGGGGGCCGATCAGGCAGCCGCGTCGGCCGCCTGTGCCTTCAGCGCCCGCTCGATGCCCGCCCGCGACTCGGTGACCAGGCGGCGCAGTGCCGCGCTCGGCTCGGCCGAGGACAGCCAGGCGTCCGTGGCGTCCAACATCTCCTGCGAGACGTGCAGCGCCGGGTAGAGGCCCACCGCGATCTGCTGCGCCATCTCATGGCTGCGGGACTCCCAGATGCCCTTCACCGCGTCGAAGTACTTCGCGGTGTACGGCGCCAGCAGCTCCCGCTGATCGGTCTGCACAAAGCCGCCGATGACGGCCTCCTGGAGGGAGTTCGGGAGCTTGTCGGACTCCACGACAGAGGCCCAGGCCTCGGACTTCGCCTCCGCCGTCGGCCGCGCCGCACGCGCCGTCGCCGCATGCCGCTCGCCCGCCGAGGTCTTGTCCCGCTCCAGCTCCGCCGCGATGGCCTTCTCGTCCGCCCGGCCGGTGGCCGCCAGCCGCTCCAGCAGCGACCAGCGCAGCTCGGTGTCCACGACGAGCCCGGAGATCTCCTCCGTACCGTCCAACAGGCCCTGCAGCAGATCCAGTTGTGCGTCCGTACGGGCCGAGGCGGCGAACGCCCGGGCCCACGCCAGCTGGTGGTCGCTGCCCGGCTCGGCCGCCCGCAGGTGCTCCAGCGCCGCCTCGGTCCACGTCGCGAGACCGGTCTCGCGCCACTCCGGTGCCGCGTACAGATCCAGCGCCAGCTTCACCTGACGGTGCAGCGACTGGACCACACCGATGTCCGTCTCCTTGCCGATACCCGACAGCACCAGCGACAGATAGTCGCGGGTGGCCAGTTCGGCGTCGCGCGTCATGTCCCAGGCCGACGCCCACGACAGCGCACGCGGCAGCGACTCGGTGAAGTCCCCGAGGTGCGCGGTGACGACCTTCAGCGACTCCTCGTCCAGCCGGACCTTCGCGTACGACAGATCGTCGTCGTTGAGCAGGAACACGGCCGGGCGCGGGGCGCCCTTCGGGAACGGCACGTCGGTGCGCTCGCCGTCCACATCCAGCTCGATCCGGCTGGTGCGGACGAGCTTGCCGTCCTTGAGGTCGTAGCAGCCGATCGCGATGCGGTGCGGGCGCAGCACCGGCTCGCCCGTGGCGCCGGCCGGCAGCGCGGGCGCCTCCTGGCGCACCACGAACGAGGTGACGGCGCCCTTCGTGTCCACCTCGATCTCGGGCCGCAGAATGTTGATCCCGGCCGTCTCCAGCCACTTCTTCGACCAGGTCTTCAGATCACGGCCACTGGTCTCCTCCAGCGCGCCGAGCAGGTCCGACAGCCGGGTGTTGCCGTAGGCGTGCGCCTTGAAGTACGCCTGTACGCCCTTGAAGAACTCCTCCATGCCGACGTACGCGACCAGCTGCTTGAGCACCGAGGCGCCCTTGGCGTACGTGATGCCGTCGAAGTTGACCAGCACATCGTCGAGATCACGGATCTCGGCCATGATCGGGTGCGTGGACGGCAGCTGGTCCTGCCGGTACGCCCAGGTCTTCATGGAGTTGGCGAACGTCGTCCAGGAGTGCGGCCACTTCGATCCCGGGGCGTAGGCCTGGCAGGCGATCGAGGTGTAGGTGGCGAACGACTCGTTCAGCCACAGGTCGTTCCACCACTCCATGGTGACCAGGTCACCGAACCACATGTGCGCCAGCTCGTGCAGGATCGTCTCCGCGCGCACCTCGTACGCCGCGTCCGTCACCTTCGAGCGGAAGACGTACTGGTCGCGGATGGTCACCGCGCCCGCGTTCTCCATCGCACCGGCGTTGAACTCCGGCACGAAGAGCTGGTCGTACTTCGCGAACGGGTAGTCGTAGTCGAACTTCTCCTGGAACCAGTCGAAGCCCTGCCGGGTGACCTCGAAGATCGCGTCCGCGTCCAGGTGCTCGGCCAGCGACGGCCGGCAGTAGATGCCCAGCGGCACCGACCGCCCGTCCTTCTCGTAGGTGCTGTGCACGCTGTGGTACGGCCCGACGATCAGCGCGGTGACATAGGTCGAGAGCCGCGGCGTCGGCTCGAAGCGCCAGACGTTCCCGCTCGGCTCCGGCGTCGGGGAGTTGGAGATCACCGTCCAGCCCTCGGGGGCCTTCACGGTGAACTGGAACGTCGCCTTCAGGTCCGGCTGCTCGAAGGACGCGAACACCCGCCGGGCATCCGGCACCTCGAACTGCGTGTAGAGATACGCCTGCTGGTCCACCGGGTCGACGAACCGGTGCAGCCCCTCACCCGTGTTGGTGTACGCGCAGTCCGCGACGACCGTCAGCTCATTACGCCCGGCCCGCAGCCCCGGCAGCGCGATCCGCGAGTCCTTGAACACCTCGCCCGGATCCAGCGCCTCGCCGTTGAGCACGACCTCGTGCACGGCCGGCGCGACCAGGTCGATGAACGAGTCCGCGCCCGCCTCGGCGGCCTCGAACCGCACCGTCGTCGCGGACCGGTACGTCCCGCCCTCCTGCGCACCGGAGAGGTCGAGATCGATCTCATACGCGTCCACGGTCAGCAGTCGCGCCCTCTGCTGCGCCTCGTCGCGGGTCAGATTCGTGCCAGGCACCCGTTCATCTCCTTCGCATGCTTCTCGCATCGGACTCTTCGGCCATCCTTCCACGGTGACCCGGCCCGACGGGGGCCGGTGTTCGTGCCCGGGTGCCCGATATCCGGAATGCAACGTCCGATTTCCGCCGGTGGACGGGCCGGTGCGGGGCCGACGCTGGGGGGATGACGAAGCAGACCGGGAAGTACACGCCCCGCCCCATCGGGGCCACCGCCCTCAAGGAGCTCCGCGCGGTCGACGACGCGGGCCGGCCCGTCCTGCCGTTCACCGCCCACGAGGACGGCAACCCCGTGGAGTGTGTCGGCAGTCCGCTGCGCTGCTGTCTGCGGGCCATCGGGCCCGGTGAGCGGGTCGCGCTCGTCTCGTACGCCCCGCTGCGCCGCTGGGCGGACGAGACCGGGGCGGACCCCGGGGCGTACGACGAGCAGGGGCCGGTGTTCATCCATGCCGAGGAGTGCGACGGGCCGGCCGCCGCCACCGGCGCGGGGTACCCGTTCGCACGGCCGGGGGCGCTGCGCACCCTGCGCCGCTACAACGCCGAGGGGCAGATCGTCGGCGGCCGGTACTTCGAGATCCCCGAGGACGCCGGGGCCGGATTCGACGCGGCCTTCGACGAAGCGTTCGCCGACCCCGAGGTGGCGCTGGTGCACGTACGGGCGCTGGAGTACGGCTGTTTCCAGTTCGAGGTGCGGCGGGCCTGACCTGCGCAGCCCCACAAAACCCGCGCAGCCCCACAAACGGCGGGTGCCCGTACGGAGGAAGCCTCCGTACGGGCACCCGGGCGGTGCGTGGCGCGGATCAGCCGCGCAGCTCCGCCGCGACCAGCTCCGCGATCTGGACGGCGTTCAGCGCCGCGCCCTTGCGGAGGTTGTCGTTGGAGACGAACAGCGCCAGACCGTGCTCGACGGTCTCGTCCTGGCGGATGCGGCCCACGAAGGACGCGTCCTGGCCGGCGGCCTGCAGCGGGGTGGGCACCTCGGAGAGGGTGACGCCGGGGGCGCCGGCCAGCAGCTCCTGGGCGCGGGCGGGGGTGATCGGACGCGCGAAGCGGGCGTTGATCTGCAGCGAGTGGCCGCTGAAGACCGGGACGCGGACGCAGGTGCCGGACACCTTCAGCTCCGGGATCTCCAGGATCTTGCGGCTCTCGTGGCGGAGCTTCTGCTCCTCGTCGGTCTCACCCAGACCGTCGTCGACGATCGAGCCGGCCATCGGCAGCACATTGAAGGCGATCGGGCGGACGTACTTGTCCGGAGCGGGGAACTCCACGGCCGAGCCGTCGTGGGTCAGCTTGGTGGCGTCCTGCTCGACGGCCTTGCGGACCTGGCCGTCCAGCTCCTCCACACCGGCCAGACCGCTGCCGGAGACCGCCTGGTAGGTGGCGACGACCAGCGAGACCAGACCGGCCTCGTCGTGCAGCGGGCGCAGCACCGGCATCGCGGCCATGGTCGTGCAGTTCGGGTTGGCGATGATGCCCTTGGGCCGGTCCGTGATCGCCTGCGGGTTGACCTCGGAGACGACCAGCGGGACCTCGGGGTCACGGCGCCAGGCCGAGGAGTTGTCGATCACGACGGGGCCCGCGTTGGCGACCTTCTCCGCCAGCGCCTTGGACGTCGAGCCGCCGGCCGAGAAGATCACGATGTCCAGCGCCGAGTAGTCGGCGGTGGCCGCGTCCTCGACCGTGATCTCGGTGTCCTGCCACGGCAGCGTACGTCCGGCGGACCGGGCCGAAGCGAACAGCCGCAGCTGCTCGACCGGGAAGTTGCGCTCGGCGAGAATGCCTCGCACCACGCCGCCGACCTGTCCGGTGGCTCCGACGATTCCGATCCTCATGGGACTCCTTCTTTCCGGTTCTTTCCGGCCTGACGTGGGTGTCTGCTTCGGAACACCTGCTCAGTAGTGCCTCCATCATGTGTGTGACACCCGTCGCCTTGTCCAATCAGTTCCAATACGTGGCGGGTCGACGGGCCGGACGGCGACGGAGCGTGTCGACACCCTCACGGTAAGTGTGCCCCGTGGGTGCGGGATACCCCGTGGAGTGAACACCCGGTGACCGCCGGCCGCACCCTCGGGCAGTACTCCGTGACCGCCCGGTGGCCGGCAGATCCCTGTGCGGTGATGGGCCCGCTGCGTTGCGGTGGCGTTCACGCGCAGGTCACCCCCGATGCCAACGATCCCAGGTGACAGGGCAGTTGTGCTGCCCGGCCGCCTTCGCGTTCGCACTCGGGGAGCCCGCGTATGTCCCGTATACGGTCCGCCGCCACTCTCGACCGCCGTACGTTCCTCACCGCCACCGGAGCCGTCGGTGCCGCCACCGGGCTCGGGCTCGCCTTCGGCATCGGCCCCGACCGGGCGGCCCAGGCCGCCACCGTCACCCCGGGCCCGGCCCCGGCCGCGCCGGTACCGGTCGACGCCCCCGCCGTGCCCCGCGCGCCGTACGCCAGGGGCACCACCCTCGGCGACGTCGCCACCCCGCGCGGCAGCGGAGGCTACCGCCGGCTCGCCGACGGCCCCGCCTGGGACCGGGTGGTACGCGCCGAGCTGGCCGCGGCCCACGGCGGGCGCGACCGGCGGCGTACCGCGCTGGCGTCGTTCGTGCAGTTCACCGACCTGCACCTGGTCGATGTGCAGAGCCCGCTGCGCTACGAGTATCTGCGCGCCGAGACCGCCAGCGCCTGGCGGCCGCAGGAGGCGCTCTCCGTCGCCGGGGTCGTCTCGCTGATCGAGCGGGTCAACGCGCTGCCCGGCGGGCCCGCCACCGGAGCCCCGCTGTCCTTCGTGATGACCACCGGCGACAACACCGACAACAACTCCAAGCTGGAGCTGCAGTGGTTCCTGACCGCGATGAGCGGCGGGCGGATCACTCCCAATTCCGGCGACCCGCGCCGCTATGAAGGCGTCCAGGACAGCGGGCTGAAGCTGTTCTGGCAGCCGGACAGCGCACTGCGCGACGCCGACAAGAAGCTGGGCTTCCCGCAGCTGCACGGGTTCCTGGACGCCGCGATCCGCACCGTCCACAGCCCGGGGCTGCGGCTGCCCTGGTACTCGACGGTCGGCAACCACGACTCGCTGCCCGGCGGCTGCTACGCCCCCGCCGACCCCTTCTGGACCGAGCTCGCCACCGGCGGCCGCAAGCTGGAGACGCTGCCCGCCGCCGAGGCCGCGAAGGTGTGGAAGGCGGTCAAGGACGGCCTCGACCCCAAGGGGGAGGACTTCAAGCGGCTGCTGAAGGCCCACGCCAAGCAGGCCAGGGCGGTCACACCCGACGAGCGGCGCGCTCCCTTCACCCGCGCCGAATACCTGCGCGCCCATCTCGACCCGGCGCACACCGGCCCCGGCCCGCACGGCCACGGCTACACCGCGGCCCATCTCGCCGAGGACCGCCTCTACTACACCTTCAAGGTCTCCGACGATGTCCTCGGTATCAGCCTGGACACCACCGACCCCGGCGGCCACTACACCGGCTCGGTCGGTGACGCCCAACTGCGCTGGCTGGAGCGGACGTTGAAGGCGAACGAGAAGGGCGACCGGTTGCATGTGCTGGTCTTCAGCCACCACACCAGCAAGACGATGAACAACACCCGGCCCGACCCGGCCCGCCCGCACGAGAAGCGGCACGGCGGTGCGGAGCTGGTCGAGCTGCTGGCCGCCCACCCCCGCGTCGTCGGCTGGATCAACGGCCACAGCCACAAGAACGACATCACCGCGCACGGCAGCTTCTGGGAGGTCTCCACCGCCTCGCACATAGACTTCCCGCAACTGGCCCGGGTCATCGAGCTGGTGGACAACCACGACGGCACGCTGTCGCTGTTCACCACCCTGGTCGAGTCGGCCGCACCGCACCGCACGGACTTCACCGACCTCTCGCAGACCGGGCTGGCCGCCCTCTACCGCGAGCTGTCCTTCAACGCCCCCGAGGCCCGTACGGACCTGGCGGGCACGGCCCGGGACCGCAACGTCGAGCTGCTGCTCAAGCGGCGCTGACGGCCGGGGTCGGGGGCTGGGGCCGCTAACGGGGCAGTACCACCACGTAGGTGCTCGGCCCCCGGTCCGGCGCCGCCATCAGGGCCGTACGGACCACCGCGGCCTGCTGCTCCGGCGCCTCACGCAGGGTGCGCGGGAGACAGCGGACGACGGTGATGCCGAGCCGCTCCAGATGCTCGCGCTTGTGGTCGAACGCCCCGTGCAGCGGGTCCTCCTCGGGGCGCGGCGCCCGGGTGTCGATCTCCACGGCCACCCCGTACTCCGGCCAGAAGGCGTCCACGCCGCCGAGATGCGGCCCGCCCGGCAGCCGCAGATCGACGTTCCACAGCGGTTCGGGCAGGCCGTGCTCGCACACCATCGCGTACAGCCGCTGCTCGGCCAGCGCCCGGCCCTCGGCCAGCAGGGTCTCGACCGCGTCCACCACGTGCGGCCGGGTCAGCAGCCGGGCCCGGCTCAGCTCCCGGACCACCGCGGGCGCCTCGCAGTGCCCGCCGCGTACCGCCTCGGTCAGCAGCCGGCGCACCGTGGAGGCGTCGGTCAGGGCGCCGACCGCGTCGGCCAGCGCGCGTGGCACCGGCGCGGTCGGCACCCCGGTGATCTCCTGTGACGCGGGCAGCTCGGCCGCCCGGACGATCCGCGCGAAACCGGTCGAGCGCAGCCGCCGGGTGCGGGCGACCAGCACCTCGATGCGGTCCAGGGAGAGCAGCGGGGGCGCCTCGTGGAAGCCGTGCAGCGCGAGCGCCGCCAGGCCGGTGATCATCGCCTCGGGGGTGCCGTTCGACGGACTGCCCTGGCGGGGCACGGTAGGCCCCCGATGACTGGCGTACAGCAGCACCGCATGCAGCCGTTCCTCGCTGGTGGGCGGCCCCGGGTGCAGCAGATAGATGCCCGGGAGCACCTGCTGCCAGCTGCCGCCGGGGCGGCAGCGTTCGGTGGTCTCGGCCGCCGGGACGCCGTGCTCACGCAGCTGACGGGTGGTCAGCACCCGGCGGTGGCTGTCGGAGAGGTGCTGGAGGGGGAGGGGGGAGAGCGGGGTGTCGTGGTTCATGTCTGCCCGATTCCCGCGCCCGCTCCACCCCCTAACCGTTGTTACACGCCCGTACCACAAACCGGACAACCCTGTACTAAAGTACGGGCGTTCGACTGCCGAAAAGGGCTGCTCGCGCGGGAGGTTACGGCCTTCGTCCGGCCGCCTCGTCACAAGCCTGTGCGCGCAGCGCCCGGGCCAGATCGTCCCGCTCCTCCAGCACCATCCGGCGCAGCGCGGGCGCCGCCTGGGCGTGCTCGTCCAGCCAGTTGTCCGCGGCGTCCAGCGTGGACCGCTCCACCAGCCAGCCGGGGAACAGCCCGCGCACCACATCCATCGCGATCTCGATGGAGCGCTCCTGCCACACCCGCTCGATCTCCGCGAAGTAGCGCGGTGCGTACGGAGCCAGCAGCTCCCGCTGCCCGAGCTGCGCGAACCCGCTGATCGTCGCCTCCACCAGGGCGTTGGAGAGCGCATCGGACTCCACGACATCCGCCCATGCCTGCGCCTTGACCTCGGCGGACGGGCGGGCGGCCAGACAGCGCACCTGGTGGCGCTTGCCGGAAGCGGTGTCGTCACGGGCCAGCTCCGCGGCGATGGTGACCTCGTCCGCGACGCCGTGCGCGGCCAGCGGCTCCAGGAACGCCCAGCGCAGCTCCTGGTCCACCTCCAGCCCGTCGATCTTCGCCGTACCCTCCAGCAGGCCCTTGAGCAGCTGGAGATCGGCGGCGGTGGTGGCGACGGCGGCGAAGTGCCGGGCCCAGGTGAGCTGGTGGCCGCTGCCCGGCTCGGCCGTCCGCAGCTCGCGCAGCGCGCCCTCGGCCAGCTCGCGGGCGGCGGTCTCCCGGCGGTCCGGCGCGGTGTAGTGCTCCAGCGCCGTCTGGGCCTGGCCGTGCAGCGACTGCAGTACGCCGATCTCGGTCTCCCGGCCGGCGAACCGCCGCACCAGATCGAGGTAGTCGCGGGCCGGCATCAGCCCGTCGCGGGTCAGCCCCCACAGCGCCGCCCAGCACAGCGCCCGCGCCATCGGGTCGGCCAGATCGTCGAGACGGGCCCGCAGGGTGGCCAGCGAGCCCTCGTCGAAGCGGACCTTGCAGTACGTCAGGTCGTCGTCGTTGACCAGGATCAGCTCGGGCCGCTCCAGACCGGCCAGCTCCGGCACGGCCGTCCGCGGCCCGGAGACATCCACCTCGGCGCGGGCATAGCGCACCAGCGCGGAGTCCCCGTTCGCGGAAAACGGGGTCTGCCGCCGGTAGAGGCCCACCGCGACCCGGTGCGGCCGCAGCTCCGGATGGGCGGGCGCCGCCTCCTGGAGGATGCTCAGCTCGGTGATCCGGTCCTGGGCGTCATAAGTGACCTGGGGGGTCAGGGAGTTGACACCCGCCGTCTCCAGCCAGGACCGTGACCAGGCCGCCATGTCCCGGCCGGACGTCTCCTCCAGCACCGCCAGCAGATCCGTCAGCCGGGTGTTGCCGTAGGCGTGCCGCTTGAAGTAGCGCCGCGCGCCCTCCAGGAACGCGTCCTGCCCCACATAGGCCACCAGCTGCTTGAGCACCGCGGCGCCCTTGGCGTACGTGATGCCGTCGAAGTTGAGCTTGGCGTCCTCCAGGTCACGGATGTCGGCGGTGACCGGGTGGGTGGAGGGCAGCTGGTCGGCGCGGTAGGCCCAGGACTTACGGCGGTTGGCGAAGGTGATCCAGCCGTCCCGGAAACGCGTCGCCTCCACCTGCGCGAAGGCGCCCATGAAGTCCGCGTAGGACTCCTTGAGCCACAGGTCGTCCCACCACTGCATGGTGACCAGGTCGCCGAACCACATGTGCGCCATCTCGTGCAGGATGACGTTGGCCCGGCGCTCGTAGGACGCCTCGGTCACCTTGCCGCGGAAGATGAACTCCTCGCGGAAGGTGACACAGCCCGGGTTCTCCATCGCGCCGAGGTTGTACTCCGGCACGAACGCGGTGTCGTACTTCCCGAAGGGGTACGGGAAGTCGAAGTGGTCGTGGAAGAAGTCCAGGCCCTGCTTGGTGACGGTGAAGACGTCGTCCGCGTCGAAGTGCTTCGCCAGGCCCTTGCGGCACAGGGCGCCCAGCGGGATCTCCAGCTCGGTGCCGTCCTCGAAGGTCCGGCGGTAGACGTCGGACTCGAAGTGGTACGGGCCGGCGACCACGGCCGTGATGTACGTCGAGATCGGCTTGGTCGTCGCGAAACGGTGCCGGCCGCCCTCGGCCGCGCCCTCCTGCGCGCCGTTGCTGAGCACCCGCCAGCCCTCGGGCGCGGTCACCTCGAAGGTGAACGGGGCCTTCAGATCGGGCTGTTCGAAGTTGGCGAAAACCCTGCGGGAGTCGGCGGGTTCGTACTGGGTGTAGAGGTAGACCTCGCCGTCCTCGGGGTCCACGAAGCGGTGCAGGCCCTCGCCGGTCCGGCTGTAGGCGCACTGCGCATCGACGACGAGGGTGTTCTCGGCGGCCAGCTCGTCCAGGGTGATCCGGCTGCCGTCGAACACCACGGCGGGGTCGAGCTCCCGGCCGTTGAGGGTGACGGAGGTGACCGACGGTGCCAGCAGATCCGCGAAGGTCGAGGCACCGGGCTCGGTGCAGCGGAAGCGGAGGGTCGTACGGGACCGGAACGTGGCGGCGGCCGCCCCCTGCCCGACCGCTGAGCGGACATCGAGCGCCACGTCGTAGCCGTCGACGCTCAGCAGCCGGCCCCGCTCACGTGCCTCGTCCCGGGACAGATTCTCACCTGGCACGACGTGACTCCCTTGTCCTCGTCTCGATTATCGAACACGGGGAATCATGGCACGCCCCCCGACGGTTGAAGCTTCCACGGAACAGCTCTGTGTATCCCCACCCCGCAGCACCGCTTTCACGAGGAGACGACGTGTCCGAGACCGCGAAGACCCCGGCAGACTTCTGGTTCGACCCGCTGTGCCCCTGGGCCTGGATGACCTCCCGCTGGATGCTGGAGGTGGAGAAGGTCCGCCCGGTGGAGGTGCGCTGGCATGTGATGAGCCTGGCGGTACTGAACGAGGACCGGCTCGACGAGCTGCCCGAGGAGTACCGCGAGCTGCTGGCCACGGCCTGGGGCCCGGTGCGGGTGTGCATCGCCGCCGAGGAGCAGCACGGCAGCGAGGTGCTCGGCCCGCTCTACACCGCGCTCGGCACCCGCTTCCACAACCGCGGCCTGGAGCGCAGCCGCGAGACGATCGTGGACGCCCTCAAGGAGGCCGGCCTGCCCGCCGAGCTGGCGGACGCGGCGGACTCCGACGCGTACGACGCACAGCTGCGCGCCTCCCACAAGGAGGGCATCGAGCTGGTCGGGCAGGAGGTCGGCACCCCGGTCATCGCCGTCCCCGGCTCCGACGGCGACCAGATCGCCTTCTTCGGCCCGGTCGTCACCCCGGCCCCCAAGGGCGAAGAGGCCGCCAAGCTCTGGGACGGCACCCTGATGGTCGCCTCGATCCCGGGCTTCTACGAGATCAAGCGGACGCGGACGCAGGGCCCGATTTTCGAGTGATACCCCGTCTGTGGGCAGTCGTTCCGCTGGGCGGAACGGGTGGGCACAGACCGGCCACCGGCCCGTAGCCGCACACGGGCGAGGCCCCACGAGTCACTCCCCCAGCTACCGCTGGGAGGTGCCCCCACTCGTGGGGCCTCGCCGTTCTTCCGCCCGCCAGGCGAAAGGTGAGAAGACGATCACGAGGCGGGACGTTTCACAGTGTTACGGCGCCAGCAGCAAGTTGTTCGCGCGCTCCTGAGCGGAGCGGTACCGCTTGGCGACGTCCTGCCAGTTCACGACCTGCCACATGGCCTCGATGAAGTCCACCTTCTGGTTCTTGTACTGCAGGTAGAAGGCGTGCTCCCAGGCGTCGAAGACCAGGATCGGCACCGAGCCCTGGCCGACATTGCCCTGGTGGTCGTAGATCTGCTCGACGATCAGCCGGCCGGTGACCGGCTCGTAGGCCAGCACGCCCCAGCCGGAGCCCTGGGTGGTGGCCGAGGCCTTGGTCAGCTGGGCCTTGAACTTCCCGAACGAGCCGAAGCTCTCGGCGATGGCGTCGGCCAGCTCGCCCACGCCGTCCTTCTCCAGCGGCTCGCCGCCGCCGTCGCCGGTCATGTTGTGCCAGTAGATGCTGTGCAGGATGTGGCCGGAGAGGTGGAACGCGAGGTTCTTCTCCAGGCCGTTGATGTTGCCCCACTGGTCCTTGTCGCGCGCCTCGGCGAGCTGCTCCAGGGTGTCGTTCGCGCCCTTCACGTACGCCGCGTGGTGCTTGTCGTGGTGCAGCTCGATGATCTCGGGGCTGATGACCGGGGCCAGCGCCGAGTAGTCGTACGGAAGTTCAGGAAGTGTGTAGGTGGCCATGCCGAGCCTCTCCAACTGCTTACGACTTCTTATTGCAACCTATGTGCAGAAGCACGCTACCAGCAGCAGTGATCATCGACCCGTTACGGGCACCGGTCCGGTCCCAAAGAAGGAGGCGGGGCGGGACCTCGGAATGAGGTCCCGCCCCGCCTGTGGGCAGTGCGCGTAGGCGCTACTTCGCGGTCTGCTCCGCGCCCTTGTCCAGCGCCCGCTGCCGTATGAGCCCGATCACGATCAGCACCACGCCGAACCCGCCGGTGAACAGCAGCTGGATGCGCTGGTTCTCGTCGCGCAGCATCAGCAGCAGCACGGCGACGATGCCCGCCAGCGCCACCCACGTCAGGAACGGGAACGCCCACATCTTCACCACGAGCTTCTCGGGCGCCTCCCGCTCCAGCTGCCGCCGCATCCGCAGCTGGGCGGCGGCGATGAAGCCCCACACCACCAGGACGGCCGCGCCGACCATGTTCAGCAGCCACTGGAAGACCGTGGTGGGCCACCAGAAGCTGAACAGGACGGCGAGGAAGCCGAAGGCGGAGCACATCAGGACGGTGCGGCGCGGGACGCCGTTGCTGACCTTGCCCAGGAAGGCCGGGCCCTGGCCGCGGGAGATGAGGGAGTAGGCCATCCGCGAGGCGCCGTAGATGTTGGCGTTCACCGCGGAGAGCAGCGCGACCAGGATGACCACGTTCATGATCTGGCCGGCCGCCGGGATCTTGAGGTAGTCCAGCACCGCCACGTAGGGGCCGCTCTTGGCGATCGAGGGGGCGCTCCAGGGGATGACGGTGACGATGACGGCCATCGAGCCGACGTAGAAGAGGGCGATCCGCCACATGGCGGTGCGCACCGCGCCGGCGACACCGCGCACCGGGTCCTTGGACTCGGCCGCCGCGATGGTCACGGTCTCCAGACCGCCGTAGGCGAACACCGACGCCAGCAGACCGATCATCAGGCCGTCGACGCCCTTGGGGAGGAAGCCGCCGTCGCCGGTGAGGTGCGTGGTGCCCGGCGCCTGGGTGCCGGGGAGCACGCCGAAGATCGCCAGCAGGCCCAGGATCAGGAAGATGCTGATCGCCGCGACCTTCAGGGCGGCGAACCAGAACTCGAACTCACCGAAGTTCTTCACCGCGGCCAGGTTCGTACCGGTGAAGATCACCATGAACAGCAGCACCCACATCCAGGGCTCGGTGCCCGGGAACCACTGGTGCATCACATCCGCGGCGCCGAGCGCCTCGGCGGCCACCGCCACACACAGCAGCGCGGTGAACATCCAGCCCACCGTGAAGCCGGCCCAGGAGCCGATCGAGCGCTCGGCGTGCACGGAGAAGGAGCCGGAGGCCGGATTGGCCGCGGACATCTCACCGAGCATCCGCATGATCAGCATGATCAGGGCGCCGGAGACGGCGTAGGCCAGCACGATCGAGGGGCCTGCCGCCGCGATGCCCTCGCGCGAGCCGACGAACAGGCCCGCGCCGATCACGCCGCCCAGGGCGATCATCGAAAGATGGCGCTGCTTGAGCCCGTTGGACAGCGCGGGGCCGTTGTCGGGGCCGCCGCCCTGAACCGCGTCGGTCTGCTCGCGCGCGGGTGCGGCGGACGAGGGTGTCCGATTCATGTCGTACCTGTCCCAGTAGGTGAGAGCGGAGCAAGGCGATACTGCGTTCTCCCGGGGCCGCGACCGGCGCGACGGTGCTGCCAGGTCCCCAGGACCCCCGCCGGGGCGGCAGGTCGCGCAGGGGCTGCCGACGGCGGGGCTCCGGGATCCTCGGCAAAGCTGGCTCAGTCTGGGTGCCGGTGTCCGCTCAGGGCAACAGTCGTGCAGTGAATGTTCGCTATTCAGACGCGTTCGTCACCGTGTGTGCCTGAATCATCGTCGAATGCGACGCGGTGTGATCCCCGCCTCAGGGGCCTCAGCGCCGCGCGCGGCGCTGACGCAGCTCCCGTACTCCCGCCACGAGCAGCACCGCGCAGGTCGCCCCGGCCGACCACAGCAGCTGCGGGCGGGCCGCGGCATCGGTGAGCATCAGCACCAGCACACCGCCCATCGCCAGCAGCGCCGCCCAGGTCAGATACGGGAAGGCCCACATCCGCAGGGTCAGCTTCCCGGGCGCCTCGCGTTCGATACGCGGACGCAGCCGCAGCTGGGAAACGGCGATCAGACCCCAGACGAACAGCAGCACCGCGCCTACCGCATTGAGCATGTAAAGGAAGACCGAATCCGGCCACTTCAGATTCAGCAGCACGGAGACAAACCCGAAGGCCACCGAGGCCAGCACCGCCCGGCGCGGCACCCCGCCGCCCGACACCTTCAGCAGCGCCCGCGGCGCCTCGCCCCGCTCGGCCAGCGAGAACACCATCCGCGACGAGCCGTAGAGGTTGGCGTTCAGCGCCGAGAGCAGCGCCACGAACACCACGATGTTCATGATCTGCCCGGCGCCCGGCACACCGAGGCTGTCCAGCACCGCGACGTACGGGCTCTGGCCCGGCCGCATCGACGACCAGGGCAGCAGGGTGACGATGACCAGCATCGAGCCGACGTAGAAGAAGAGGATCCGCCACACCGCGCTGCGCACCGCCCGGCCCACCGCTCGCGCCGGATCGTCCGACTCGGCCGCGGCGATGGTGACGACCTCCAGGCCGCCGAAGGCGAACACGACCGCGAGGACGCCGGAGATCACCCCCGCCCAGCCGTTGGGCAGAAAGCCGCCCTGCCCGGTGAGGTTCGTCAGCCCCACCGGCTGGGTGTCCGGCAGCACCCCGCAGATCGCCAGCACGCCGAGGCCGAGGAACAGCACGATCGCGGTGACCTTCAGCGCCGCGAACCAGAACTCGAACTCACCGAAGTTCTTCACCGCGGCCAGGTTGGCGACGGTGAAGACGGTCATGAAGATCAGCACCCAGCCCCACTGCGGCACCGCCGGCACCCAGCCGCCGGCGATCTGCGCCGCGCCGGTGGCCTCCACGGCCAGCACCACGACCAGCAGGAACCAGTACAGCCAGCCCACACTGAAACCGGCCCAGCGGCCCAGCGCCCGCTCCGCATGCACCGAGAACGCGCCGGAGGCCGGCATCGCCGCCGACATCTCACCGAGCATCCGCATGACCAGCATCGCCAGCGTGCCCGCGATCAGATACGACAGCACGATCCCCGGCCCGGCCACTGAAATGCCCGCGCCGGACCCCACGAACAGTCCGGCGCCGATCACCCCGCCCAGGCCCAGCATCGTCAGATGGCGCTGCTTGAGCCCCGCGGACAGCGGCTCGCTCGTGCCGGTGCCCGCACCGGCACGGGTCTGCCCGGTGGTGGTCGGTGTGTCGTGCATGGGCTCGTACTCTCGCAAGGGGGCGGGGCGGCAGGGCCGCCGGAGGTTTGGGGGAACTCCACAGGTCACCGCGGGGCGGACCCAGTGTCGCCGCACCCCGCGCGCTACCACAAAACCGGCGCCCCGAAGCGGCCTCGGCCGTGATGAGCATCACGTGACCTGCAAAGACGTCCCGCGCGCCAACGAGGCCGGGCATTCTGGCGGTTGTTCGGAACTCTCCAAGCGGGCCGGTACGGCTTTGTCGCTGCCACACGATGATCGCCGGTGGTCCGCTGGACTAACGTCATCGCGTCCCGACCCGTCCCGATCCCTCTCACACCGCGGAGTCCCGATGAGCACTGGCCGCCTCACCCTCCCCCATGCTTCGCACGGGGTGACCCCCATCGGCGCGGTCCTCGCCGACCTGCTGCCCGCCGCCACCGCCTCCCGCGCCCGGGTGCGCGACGCCGCGCTGGTGTTCGGCGGCGCCGCGCTCACCGGCATCGCGGCCCAGATCGCCGTCCCGGTCCCCGGCTCCCCGGTCCCGGTCACCGGCCAGACCTTCGCCGCCCTCCTGGTCGGCGCCTCGCTCGGCGCGGGCCGCGGTCTGCTCTCCCTCGCGCTGTACGCCCTCGCCGGCATCGCGGGCATGCCGTGGTTCGCGGGCGGTGCCTCCGGCGCCGGCGGCGCCACCTTCGGCTACATCGTCGGCATGCTGCTCGCCGCCACCGTCGTGGGCGCGCTGGCCCGCCGCGGCGGCGACCGCGGAGTGCTGCGCACCGCCGGCACCATGGCCGCCGGCACCGCCCTGATCTACGCCGTCGGCGTCCCCTACCTCGCGCTGAGCACCGGCATGTCCTTCGGCCAGGCCGTCGCCGTCGGTCTCGTCCCGTTCCTGATCGGCGACGCCCTCAAGGCGGCGCTGGCCATGGGCGCGCTGCCGACCGCGTGGAAGCTGGCGGGCCGCCGCGGATAAGCGCCGTCCGCCTGCGAACGGGCCGGGCCCCGCACTCACCCAACGGTGACTGCGGGGCCCGGCCCGTTGTCCGTCCGGCTACTTCCGCTCCGCGGGCCGCGCCTCCACGGCTTCCGTGGACGCCTGGCCCTCCCGCGGCCGCCGCCGGTCCAGGAACAGCCCGACCGCCAGCACCACCACGGCCGCGACCACCGACAGCACCATCTGCTCGCGCCCGTCCGGGTCGTAGAACATATAGCCGATGACGAAGACGATCAGCGCGATCGTCGCGTACGTCAGCCAGGGGTACAGCCACATCCGCACCGTCAGCCGCTCCGGCGTCTCCCGCTCGATGATCCGGCGCATCCGCAGCTGCGAGACACAGATGACCAGCCACACGAACAGCGCCACCGCGCCCGACGAATTCAGCAGGAACTGGAAGACGGTGTCCTTCGAGGTGTAGCTGAAGATCGTCGCGATGAAGCCGAAGGCGACCGAGGCCCAGATCGCGACGGCCGGCACGCCGCCCTTGTTGACGGTGGCGAACGACTTCGGCGCATCGCCGCGCTGACCGAGCGAGAACGCCATCCGGGACGCCGTGTAGAGCCCGGAGTTCAGACAGGACAGCACCGCGGTCAGCACCACGACATCCATCACGGTGCCCGCGTACGGAATGTCCAGCGACTTCAGCACCGCCACATACGGGCTCTTGAGCACCGCCGGGTCGTTCCACGGCAGCAGCGTCACGATCACCGTGATCGAGCCGATGTAGAACAGCGCGATCCGCCAGATGACGCTGTTGACGGCCTTGCGGACGGCCTGCACCGGGTTCGGCGACTCGCTCGCCGCCAGCGTCACGATCTCGCTGCCCATGAAGGAGAAGACCACCAGCAGCATGCCGGAGAGGATCGCGCCGGGACCGTTCGGCAGGAATCCGCCGTGTCCGGTCAGATTCGCCATCCCGACCGGGTCACCGCCCGGCGGCAGCCCGAAGATCGCCAGCGCGCCGACCACGATGAAGACGACGATCGCGACGACCTTGATCCCGGCGAACCAGAACTCGAACTCGCCGAACGAGCCGACCGAGATCAGGTTGGTGCCGGTCAGCACGACCATCACCAGCAGCGCCCAGGCCCACTGCGGGACGGCCGGGACCCATCCCGTGAGGATCGCGGCGGCCGCGGTCGCCTCGACCGCCAGCACCACCGACCAGAAGAACCAGTACAGCCAGCCGATCGTGAACCCGGCCCAGCGGCCCAGCGCCCGGTCCGCGTACGCGGAGAAGGAACCGGAGGTGGGGGAGGCCGCCGCCATCTCGCCCAGCATCCGCATCACCAGCACGACCAGCAGGCCGGTCAGCGCGTAGGAGAGCAGAATGCCCGGCCCGGCGGCCGAGATACCGGCGCCCGATCCGACGAAGAGGCCGGCGCCTATGACACCGCCGATGGCGATCATCGACAGATGGCGGTTCTTGAGTCCTGCCTGCAGTCCGTTCTGCGACTGCCCCCCGGTCGTTCCGCCGCCGGGTTCGCCGGTGGTGGGGACCGCTTTGGTGGTAGGGGGGTGCGCGCCCATGGGCACCGTCCTTAGTGGTTCGCGGATTGGAACCCTCGCATTAGATCTTCGTTAACCCATGGATTGGAAGGCCTGAGGTCGGATCGTTGCCTAAAACACTGGGCGGCTGCGCAATGCACATACGTACGGAAGGCGGGGGGCGGAATTTCGTACGCGGTGCCGCGTGATGACCCGCGGCGCCTACCCGGGACCACGCGTGTCACACTCGTCACATGCGCGTGTATCTCGGCTCCGACCATGCAGGTTTTGACCTCAAGAACCACCTCGTCGAGTGGCTCAAGGCCCATGGCCACGACCCCGTCGACTGCGGCCCGCACCTCTTCGACGCCCAGGACGACTACCCCCCGTTCTGCCTGCGCGCCGCGGAGCGCACCGCCGCCGACCCGGACAGCCTCGGCATCGTGATCGGCGGCTCCGGCAACGGCGAGCAGATCGCCGCCAACAAGGTCAAGGGCGTACGGGCCGCGCTGGCCTGGAGCGAGGAGACCGCCAAGCTCGGCCGCGAGCACAACAACGCCAACGTCATCTCGGTCGGCGGCCGGATGCACACCGAGGAAGAGGCCACGAAGTTCATCGAGGTCTTCCTCAGCACCCCCTATTCGGGTGAGGAGCGGCACACCCGCCGCATCGACATGCTCTCGGCCTACGAGACCACCGGCGAACTGCCCGCCATCCCGGCCCATCACCCGCAGGACTGACCACCGCACACCGCCGTCGCCCGCCCACCCCGGCCGCCGGGGAGGGCGGGCGCGCCCACTGGAGGACACCGTGCCCGAGGGGCATACGATCCACCGCCTCGCCCTGGACCACCGCTCCCGCTTCGAGGGCGAGCGCGTCCGGGCGAGCAGCCCCCAGGGCAAGTTCGCAGGTGGCGCGGCCCTCGTCGACGGCCAGGTCATGACCACCGCCGAGGCTCACGGCAAACACCTCTTCCTCGGCTTCGGCGCGGACCGCTGGATCCATGTCCACCTCGGTCTGTTCGGCAAGCTCGGCTTCGGCGACGCGCCCGCCCCGCCGCCCACCGACACCGTGCGCCTCCGTATCGCCGGCCCGTCCGCGTACGCGGACCTCCGCGGCCCCACCACCTGCGCACTGATCACCGACGCCGAGAAGCAGGCGATACACGACCGGCTCGGCCCCGACCCGCTGCGCCCCGGGGACGACGGCACCCGCGCCTGGCAGCGGATCAACCGCAGCCGTACGACCATCGCGGCGCTGCTGCTCGACCAGAAGATCATCGCCGGCGTCGGCAACGTCTACCGCGCCGAGGTCCTCTTCCGCCACCGCATCGACCCCTACCGCCCCGGCCGCGACCTCACCCGCGCCGAATGGGACGCCATCTGGGCCGACCTGGTGTTCCTGATGGCCGAGGGCGTCCGCCACAACCGCATCGACACCGTCCGCCCCGAACATCTGCCGGAGGCCATGGGCCGCCCGCCACGGGTCGACGACCACGGCGGCGAGGTCTATGTCTACCGCCGCGCCCGTCAGGGCTGCCACATCTGCGGCGCCGACATCCGCACCGCCGACCTCGCCGCACGCAACCTCTTCTGGTGCCCCGGCTGCCAGCCGGCCACCGCCTGACCGAACCGTCCGACCGAACCGCCCGGCCGCCGCATCCCGGGAACCCGTACGCCTACGTCCCGTACGCCTACGTCCCGTGCGCCTACGTTCCGTGCGCCTACGTTCCGTGCGCCTACGTTCCGTGCGCCTACGTCCCGTACGCCTACGCTACGTAGCCTGGCCCGCGTCTAGAACGCGTGCGGCAGCCACGGCGCGACATCCGACCCGAAGGCCACCGAAGCCGCCCCCAGCGCACCGGGCCGCAGCTCGCGCACCCGGCCCGCCGCCGCCAGCGCCGACAGCGTGAAGCCGCCCAGATACGCGGACCCCACCTCCCGTACGGACAGCGCCAGCTCCGCCGGATCCGTGGTCCGCGCGCAGGACGCGCCCGTCGCGTCACCGGTCAGCCGCCACCGCCCCTCGTTCCACGGGCAGAACGGGTCCGCCACCTCCAGCACCACATCCACCGGCGTCCGGTACCTCCGCGCCGACAGCGCCGCGCCCACCTCCACCGGCCGCACGAACAGCGACTCCCGCAGCCCGATGCCCAAGCGCCGCTGATCCGCCACCAGATGGAGCAGCGCATCGTCCACCGGCCGGGTGGCCACCGACACCGACGACGTCAGATCGATCCCGAACAGATAGCGCCACAGCGCCGCGTAGACCACCGGGTCCAGCGCCTCGACATGCCGCACCCGCACTTCCCCCGACGGCCCGGCGACATCCCACTCCGGTTTCACCGCATAGCGCGCATAACCCCGCAACTCACCGTCCACCTCGGCCAGTACACACTGCTGCGCCCCGGCCCCGGCCCGCTCGCCCGGCACATCGAGCACGCCGATCCGCTCCCAGCCGGGCCGCCGCGCCAGCATCCCGGGGCGGGTCGGCACCCGTTGGGCATAGACCCGCTCGCAGTCGGCCAGCGCGGCCACCGGATCCACCAGCCGCAGCCGTACGCCGTCCACCCCGGGCAGCTCGGGGGCGGCCAGCCGTACGGTGTCCACGCTCAGCCGCATGTCCTGGGCCGCCGGACCGTAGCCGAACCGCCCGTAGATCGCCGGCTCCGAAGCCGTCAGCACCGCCAGCGGCTCACCGCGCTCGCGGACGTCCGCCAGCTGGTGCCGCATCATCGCGCGCAGCAGCCCGCGCCTGCGGTGCGTCGGCTGCACACTGACCATCGTGACGCCGGCCACGGGCACCTCCGCCCCACCCGGCACGGTGAGCCCGAACGACGCCGCCGAGGCCGTTGCCACGACCTCGTCGCCGTCCCAGACGCCGAAGGAGCGCTCGATCTCGGTGAGGTCACGCCGCAGGGCGAGCTTCTCAGGAGGCTGAGGCAGCCCCCCGAAGGCCATGTCCAACTTGTCGGACCAGACGTGCCATTCGGCGTCCCGGAGCACCCGTAATTCCGTCGTCATACACCATCCCTAGCAGGACACTCACCGGCCGCGCGACCGCATTTCGAACGGGGTTTCCCGGCAATTGGCCTGGGCGACGTGCGGCGAATCGACGCGCCGCCGAACGGGTGGATAAGGTCCCAGAGCAATGACAAGCGGCCCGGGAACGGAAACCCTGACGGCCCGGGTGCACAAAGGCCTGCACCGGGCCCGGATCGGCATGCGCAAGGCCGGGGTCGACTACTTCCGCGGCGAGGGCTCCGACCGGTTCGCGCTGGCCGCCCTGTTCCTCGCCATCCCCGCCATCGCCGCGGGCACCCTCTGGCGCCCCGAATGGATCGCCCCGACCGCCCTGGTCCTCCCGGTCATCGCCGGCGGACTGCTGTTGCGCCCGGCCAACCTCCTCATCCTGTACAGCGCGTCCGCGGCCGCTCTGGTCGTCGAGTCCGCGCTGTTCGGCCGGTACGACGACGGACCGGACCGGATCACCCCGGGCACGGTCCTGGTCGTCGCCGCCGTCGGGTTCTTCGGGCTGCTGATCGCGCAGTTCCGCAGCCGGGTCGGGGTGCCCTGGCGACGCGGCGGCACCATGCTCTTCGACCTGCGCGAGCGGATCCGCGTACAGAGCAAACTCCCCAGACTGCCCAAGGGCTGGCACCACGAGATGGCGCTGCGCCCGGCCGGCGGACAGTCCTTCTCCGGAGACTTCGTCGTCGCCTCCCGCACCCACGGCGGCAACATCCTCGAAGTCGTGCTGACGGACGTCTCCGGCAAGGGCATGGACGCCGCCTCCCGCGCCCTGCTCCTCTCCGGCGCCTTCGGCGGCCTGCTCGGCTCCCTCCCGCCGCACGGCTTCCTCCCCGCGGCCAACGGCTACCTCCTGCGCCAGGACTGGGACGAGGGCTTCGCCACCTCCATCCATCTCGTCCTCGACCTGGATTCCGGCGACTACGAACTCCTCTCCGCCGGCCATCTGCCGGCCCTCCAGCTCAGCGCCGGCACCGGCCGCTGGGAGGAGAAGCCGGGGGAGGGGCCGCTGCTCGGCGTCTACGACGGTGCCCAGTTCGACCCGGTCAAGGGGACGCTGCGGCCCGGCGACGTCCTGATGCTGTTCACCGACGGCCTGGTCGAGGCCGCCGACCGCGATATCGCCGAGGGCATCGACCGGCTGACCGGCGAGGCCGACCGCTATGTCACCTCCGGCTTCGCCGGCGCCGCCTGGCATCTGATCGAGGCCGTCGCCAAGGACGTCAACGACGACCGGGCGCTGCTGCTGATCTGCCGGGACGCCTGAGCGACTCGGCCGGCTCGTACCGCTTCAGCCCGAAGAACTGCGGCTCGATGCCATCGCGCTCCACGACCGCGTAGGGATTGGGCTCTTCTGCCGGAAGGTCACCTCGAACCCGAGGGCGGTGCAGAAGTCCAGAACGGGCCGGACGGTCCGGCACGCCAGGATCGGAATGGTCTTCTCCCGTACCGCACCCTGGTCAAACTTGAATAGGGCGCGGCTGCGCTCAGGCGCTGACGCGCTCCCGCGCCTTTTCGGCCGGATCCTTTCGGAACGCCCATGCCATCGTCGGCTCCATCGCGAAGCGGAACACCCTGCGGACCGGCGGGGTGCACAGCGCCGTCACGATCACCGCCGCGAGCAGCGTGACCGCGACCTCGCCGACCGGCGTATGCGGCCATGCGTAGTCGTCGAACCAGCCCCAGAACCGCGAACCCTTGGCCAGGAAGCCGTGCAGCAGATAGCCGTACAGCGTTCCCGCACCCAGCACCGTGAACCACGTCCGCCGGGTCGGCACCCAGGAGAAGAAGCAGGCCACGAGCACGATCGAACAGCCGAAGAGGGCCGGCGTCATCACCGCGCCGATCCACCAGGTGGTGCCCAGCTCCTGGGCGCTGTCCCGGTGGTAGAACCACGCCGAGCTCATCCGGGGCGCCGCCCAGTAGGCCATCAGCAGCGCACACGCGAAGATCGGCAGCGACGCGATCCGCACCGCCCGCCGCTGCACCAGTTTGAAGTGCTCCGGCCGCAGCGACAGACCCAGGACGAAGAAGGGAAGGAACTGCAGCACCCGCTGGAGGTCCAGATCGTCCCCGATGTCCGGTGACACGGATGCGAGTACGGCGATGGCCACCGCGAGCGGAATCGGCCAGCGCACGATCTTCCACAGCGGGGTGGTCAGCCGCCAGATGAACAGGGCCACCAGGAACCACGTCAGGAACCACGGGTCGAGCAGGCTGATGGGATGGCCGGGATCGTCGTCCGCCCAGCGCTTGAAGAAGGCGTATGCCGTCTCGAAGAGGATGTAGGGGACGGCGACCCCGGTGACCAGCCGCTGCAGCCGGTCCTTGCGCATGTCGAAGCTGCGCGAGAAGTAGCCGGAGATGATGATGAACGCCGGCATGTGGAAGGTGTAGACGGTCATGTAGAGCGCCTCGGCGGCCCGGCTGCCGTCGGTCAGCGGCTCCCAGGAGTGCCCCATCGCCACCAGCACAATGGCCAGATACTTCGCGTTGTCGAAGAACGCGTTGCGGCTACCGGCCTTCGGCGACTGCTCCGAGGCGCCCTCGGGCGCGCCCGGTGGCTGTGCCGCAGGCTTCGTCCGGACCGTTCCCGCCGCCTCCCGGGCAGGGGGAAGTTCGTGTCGAGGTGTGGGGGCAGCGGGAAACATCCCAGGCACGATAGCGGCGGCCGGCGAATGCGTAAAACCGCATCCGGGCCATTCCCCATTTCCCAGGGCGCCGAGTGTGGATTGGTCACAGATAAAACACGAAATCACCGCGGAGTGGTCGCATCCAGCTCGCCCGGTTTGCCCCTTGTCATCCCCACAAATCGGGTGGTATCCCCCGCGAACGACCCTGGGGGAATGTCCCATTCCTTGATCTTATGTCCGAATGTTAATCCGCCCCCGCGACGCCCCGTAAAACCGTGACGGACGCCACGGATAAATAATTGTCCGGGTCGGAGAATGATCAGAATGATGCGGCCGAATGGTCAGGGTGAATTGCCGACGCGGCGTCAGGCGGAGGAAATTCCTCCCGCCTCGTCCGCCCCCCCGGGACCACCCGGTCGCCGCCCCGGCATCACCCGGCCGCCACGCCGTGGGCACCTGGTCATCACCCTGCCGCCACCCGTGGGCCGCTCCGCCGTCGCCCCACGGCCACCGACGGCCGGAATCGGGCAAACCGTTGGCCGATGATTCGTCACCGGCCTGCAATGGGCATGGAGTTGGTGGCACGATGGGTGCCGGGGGGTGTGCGCGGCATGCTCCCGGGCCGGTGAGGCGTTCCGACCAAGGGTGTGATCAGTTGTGGCTCTGTCGCTGTCAGTTGTGCTGCTGTTGGGGATCATCCTGATCGTGCTGATCAGAGGGAAGTCGCTCAAGGCGGGTCCGGCGTTCGTCGCCATACTGTTCGGCTTCTTCCTTGCCTCCACGGGCATGGCGCCGTCCATCAACCGTTTCCTCAACTCCCTGGCGGACACCATCAACCACATCACCTTCTAGGTGCCCCACACCTTTCAGGTGGTCCGCCGGCCCTCCATGAGGCGCCCTACGAGGTCTGCTCGCCCCCGGTCCGCGCCATCGCGTCGCGTACGGCTTCCTCGCTGCGCCCCACCAACGCCGACCCGTCATCCGCGGTGATGATCGGCCGTTGGATCAGTCGGGGGTGCGCCGCCAGCGCCGCGATCCACCGCTCGCGCGCGGCGTCGGTGCGCTCCCACTCCCCGAGCCCCAGCCCCTTGGTGTCGGGCTCCTGCGTCCGGGTGATGTCCCAGGGCTCCAGGCCCAGCCGCGTCAGCACCCCGCGCAGCTCGTCGGCGTTCGGCGGGTCCTCGAGATATTTGCGCACGGTGTACCGAGCGCCCTCCTCGTCGAGGATTTCCACAGCGGAACGGCACTTGGAACACGCGGGATTGAGCCAGATCTCCATGCCGCCACCTTATTGACCCGCGCGCGTGGGGCGAAGAGGCGTGCAGGCAAACAAACAACGTTCCGGAAAGCGGAAAACCCCAGGCCATCAGGGCTGGGGTTTCCTCGTACGAGCGGGCGACGGGAATCGAACCCGCGTAGCTAGTTTGGAAGACTAGGGCTCTACCATTGAGCTACGCCCGCGAGCGCCACAGGTCACGGACCTCGGCACGCAGTGCATCCTAGCGGGTCGCGGCGGTGCGCCGCACATCCCTTCACGTGGAAGGCGCACGGCGCGCCGTGGTCCGCCGTGTAAGTCCACCCACCGCTTCCGCCGGGCATCCCGATAACTGGCAGCCGTACTGCCTGCGGCCATGTACCCTACGTGTCGCACCGACGGGGTGTGGCGCAGCTTGGTAGCGCGTCCGCTTTGGGAGCGGAAGGTCGTCGGTTCGAATCCGGCCACCCCGACCAGCAGGTCAGCCCGACAGTGCAGTCAGGCAGAAACCCGCCCACTGTTTTGCCCGCGAGATCGCCGGCTGTTCAAGATCACGTTGTGGGCGTCATCCTCCTTGCGGTTACTATGCAAGCTGCGTGCCCGTGTGTCTTTGTACCGGGCGCGATCGGCCGGGCCCGGATCAGCCGGGTACTGGCGGATCTTCAAGCAGAACCCCAGAAGTCAGCCCCAAGGAGACCGAACCGTGAAGAGCGCCGTGGAGACCCTGAACCCGACTCGGGTTCGGCTCACTGTCGAGGTGCCCTTCGAGGAGCTCAAGCCCAGCCTCGACGCGGCGTACAAGAAGATCAACCAGCAGGTCACGGTGAAGGGCTTCCGCCAGGGCAAGATCCCGGCCCGCGTCATCGACCAGCGGTTCGGCCGCGGTGCCGTGCTGGAAGAGGCCGTCAACGACGCGCTCCCGAAGTTCTACACCGAAGCGGTCAACGAGGGTGAGCTCAACGTCCTCGGCCAGCCCGAGGTCGACATCACCGAGCTGAAGGACGGCGAGCTGCTGGCCTTCACCGCCGAGGTCGACATCCGCCCCGCCATCGAGATCCCGGACTACTCCGGCATCGAGGTCGAGGTCGACGCCGTGGAGGTGTCGGAAGAGGACATCGACAAGTCCGTCGAGCAGCTGCGTGAGCGCTTCGCCTCGACCTCCCCGGTCGAGCGCGCCGCCCAGGACGGCGACGTGCTGACCGTGGACCTCGAGGCCAAGGTGGACGGCGAGGTCCTCGAGGACGGCGTCGCCCAGGGCGTCACCTACACCGTCGGCTCCGGCGAGCTGCTGGACGGCATCGACGAGGCCGTCACCGGCCTGGAGGCCGGCGGCACCGCCACCTTCACCTCCGAGCTCAAGGGCGGCTCCGCCGAGGGCAAGGAGGCCGAGGTCAAGGTCGTCGTCACCGAGGTCAAGTCCCGCGAACTTCCCGAGCTGGACGACGACTTCGCGCAGCTGGCCAGCGAGTTCGACACCTTTGAGGAGCTGCGCGCGGACAGCCGCAAGCGCCTCGAGCAGATGAAGAAGTACGACCAGGCCACCCAGGCTCAGGAGAAGGTCCTGGACGAGCTGCTCAAGCTCGTCGAGGTGCCGATGCCGGAGAAGCTGCTCGCGGACGAGATCCAGACCCGCAAGCACAACCTGGAGCACCACCAGCTCGGCCAGATGGGCCTCGACCTCGCGAAGTACCTGGAGATCCAGGGCAAGACCGAGGAAGAGTTCGACGCCGAGACCAAGGAGCAGGCCGAGAAGGGCATCAAGACCCAGTTCATCCTGGACGAGCTGGTCAACAAGGAGAAGCTGAACGTCAGCCAGGAGGAGCTCACCGAGCACCTCATGCGCCGCGCGCAGTCCTCCGGCATGTCCCCCGACCAGTTCGCCCAGGCCGTCGTCGAGGGCGGCCAGGTGCCGATGCTCGTCGGTGAGGTCGCCCGCGGCAAGGCCCTCGCGGTCGTCGTCGAGGCCGCGACGGTCAAGGACTCCAACGGCGAGGTCATCGACCTCGACGACGAGGACGAGACCGCCGAGACCGTCGTCGCCGAGGTCGAGGGCACCGAGGTCGAGGGCGCCGACGAGAAGCCCGAGGCCTGAGCCCCGGTCGCCTCGCGCCTTCACGCAGTCTGAAGTACGGGCCCGAACACGCACGTCCGCGTGTTCGGGCCCGTACGTCATACCGGACCGGTGAGCCTGCGCTCACAGCGAACAGTTATCGATGCGGGATGGCGTTGTCCTACCTGCGCGTTAGGGTCCGTAGATACGAGGGCAGGGGAGTCCCTGAAACCGCGCCGGGGCAGGATACGGCGCCGATCCCCGCGCCCCAGAAGACGACGCTGAGACGGCCTGGAGCCGTCCGACAACGAGCAGGTGGACACGTGACGATCCCGATGCCTTCCGCCGCCGCTGAGCCGACCTTCGGTGGCCTCGGCGACCAGGTCTACAACCGGCTGCTCGGCGAGCGGATCATCTTCCTCGGCCAGCCGGTCGACGACGACATCGCCAACAAGATCACCGCGCAGCTGCTTCTCCTCGCCGCGGACCCGGACAAGGACATCTTCCTCTACATCAACTCCCCGGGCGGTTCGATCTCGGCCGGCTTGGCGATCTACGACACCATGCAGTACATCAAGAACGACGTGGTGACGATCGCGATGGGCCTGGCCGCCTCCATGGGGCAGTTCCTGCTGAGCGCCGGCACCCCGGGCAAGCGCTTCGCGCTGCCGAATGCCGAGATCCTCATCCACCAGCCCTCCGCGGGTCTGGCCGGCTCCGCGTCGGACATCAAGATCCACGCCGAGCGGCTGCTGCACACCAAGAAGCGGATGGCGGAGCTCACGGCCTTCCACACCGGCCAGACCGTCGAGCGGATCACCCAGGACTCGGACCGCGACCGCTGGTTCTCCGCCGATGAGGCCAAGGCGTACGGCCTGATCGACGATGTGATGACCTCCGCCGCAGGCGTTCCGGGCGGGGGCGGCACCGGGGCCTGAGCCCCGCACCACTCGCCCCAGCCACCCCAGCCCACTTGATCGCCATCAGGATGGTGAACACCACGATGAACAACTTCCCCGGCAGCGACTTCTACCCGCGCCCGGAGTCGGAGTTTTCCGGCCCGCGCGCCGAGTCCCGCTACATCGTCCCGCGCTTCGTCGAGCGCACGTCGCAGGGCGTGCGCGAGTACGACCCGTACGCGAAGCTGTTCGAGGAGCGCGTGATCTTCCTCGGCGTGCAGATCGACGACGCCTCGGCCAACGACGTCATGGCGCAGCTGCTGTGCCTGGAGTCGATGGACCCGGACCGCGACATCTCGATCTACATCAACAGCCCCGGCGGCTCCTTCACCGCGCTCACGGCCATCTACGACACGATGCAGTTCGTGAAGCCGGACATCCAGACGGTCTGCATGGGCCAGGCCGCCTCGGCCGCCGCGGTCCTGCTGGCCGCCGGTACGCCCGGTAAGCGCATGGCGCTGCCGAACGCCCGCGTCCTGATCCACCAGCCGTACAGCGAGACCGGCCGCGGTCAGGTCTCCGACCTGGAGATCGCCGCCAACGAGATCCTCCGGATGCGTACGCAGCTGGAGGACCTGCTGGCCAAGCACTCGTCCACGCCGATCGAGAAGATCCGTGACGACATCGAACGTGACAAGATCCTGACCGCCGAGGAGTCCCTGGCGTACGGTCTGGTCGACCAGATCGTCTCGACGCGGAAGTCTTCCGTCTCGATCGGCTAGCGATCCTCGCAAAATGAGCCGGAGCGTTGCCCCCTTGGATCTGACCGGGATCGAGTGAACCGAGTCGGTCCAAGGGGGGCCCGCGCAGGGGGGCCGGCAAGGTACCGTCGATAGGCAAGCACCCGGGTCCGCGGAGCAATGCGGATCCCAGGCGAAGGGGAAGCACCTCGTGGCACGCATCGGTGACGGCGGCGACCTGCTCAAGTGCTCATTCTGCGGAAAGAGCCAGAAGCAGGTGAAGAAGCTCATCGCGGGACCTGGTGTGTACATCTGCGACGAGTGCATCGACCTCTGCAACGAAATCATCGAGGAGGAGCTCGCCGAGACCTCCGAGGTGCGGTGGGAAGAGCTCCCCAAACCGCGGGAGATCTACGAGTTCCTGAACGGCTATGTCGTCGGCCAGGACCCCGCCAAGAAGGCGCTCTCGGTCGCCGTCTACAACCACTACAAGCGGGTGCAGGCGGGCGAGAACGCCCCCGGCCGCGGTGACGACGGCATCGAGCTCGCCAAGTCCAACATCCTGCTGCTCGGCCCCACCGGCTCCGGCAAGACCCTGCTGGCGCAGACGCTCGCCCGGATGCTCAACGTCCCCTTCGCCTTCGCCGATGCCACGGCGCTGACGGAGGCCGGCTATGTCGGCGAGGACGTCGAGAACATCCTCCTCAAGCTGATCCAGGCCGCGGACTTCGACATCAAGAAGGCCGAGACCGGCATCATCTACATCGACGAGATCGACAAGGTCGCCCGGAAGAGCGAAAACCCGTCGATCACCCGTGATGTCTCCGGCGAGGGCGTCCAGCAGGCCCTGCTGAAGATCCTGGAGGGCACCACCGCTTCCGTCCCGCCCCAGGGCGGCCGCAAGCACCCCCACCAGGAATTCATCCAGATCGACACCACGAACGTCCTCTTCATCGTCGGCGGCGCGTTCGCCGGCCTGGAGAAGATCATCGAGTCCCGGTCCGGTGCCAAGGGCATCGGCTTCGGCGCCACGATCCGCTCCAAGCGCGAGATCGAGTCCAAGGACCAGCTCCAGGACGTCATGCCGGAGGACCTGGTGAAGTTCGGGATGATCCCCGAGTTCATCGGCCGCCTCCCCGTCCTCACCTCCGTCCACAACCTCGACCGCGAAGCCCTGCTGCAGATCCTGGTCGAGCCGCGCAATGCGCTCGTCAAGCAGTACAAGCGCCTCTTCGAACTCGACGGCGTCGAGCTGGACTTCGACCGCCCGGCCCTGGAGGCCATCGCCGACCAGGCCATCCTGCGCGGCACCGGCGCCCGCGGTCTGCGCGCCATCATGGAGGAAGTCCTCCAGGCGGTGATGTACGAGATCCCGTCCCGCAAGGACGTCGCCCGCGTCGTCATCACCGAGGACGTCGTTCACTCGAACGTGAACCCGACCCTGGTACCGCGCACTCGCAGCGACTCGGGAGAGCCGCAGGAGAAGAGCGCGTAACGCGCCCAGTAGTCGTACGAGAGCCGCCCGGCAGCGAAATCGCTGCCGGGCGGCTCACGTCGTTGGACGGCAGGGCAGCCGCTACTTCTCCTTGCGGACCGCGTTGCGGATCTTGGCGGTCTTGTCGGAGAGCTCCTCGGCACCGGGCGTCGTCGCGGTGGCGGGACCGCTGGGGGAGGGGATGACCACCGCTTGGATGATGCCGACGGCGCTGTTGTCGGCCCAGACGCAGGTGGAGGCGGTGATGGGTGCGGTCACACCGCCCTGCGTCACCGTGATCTTCTGCGTCCTGCACTTCATCACCGAGCCGTCGAAGTCGCTGGGTGAGTACTCGGTCGTCGGCGTGACGTCCTCGACCTTGGCGTTCTTGCTCGCCAGGGTCTTCTTCTGACCCTCGTCGATCTTGGCGAACACCTGGCCCACTGTGCCGTCCGGATCGGCGACGGTGCCGTACACACCGCTGACCGTCATCTGCAGGCCACCGTCGGCCTTGTAGCCGGCGCTGACACCCTTGGCGTTGGTGATGCCCATCGCCTTGGCTTCCTTGTCATTGGTGAAGTCCTCGGCACCGGACCCGCCGGAGCCACTCAGCTTCGAGAACTGCCCGCTCAGCAGCTTCTCCGGCAGCGAGATCGTGTACGGCTTCACATCCCCGCCCGACCCGAACACGAAGTACGCACCCACGCCGATCGCGGCGACGACCGCGACCGCGCCGATGATCAGGCCGATCTTCTTGCCGCTGCCGCCGGACTCCGGGGGGCCCTGGGGGATCACGCCGTAGGGGGTCTGCTGGCCGCCGTACGGGGGCTGCTGGCCGTAGGCGGGCTGAGCGGGCTGGGCGGGCTGCTGGGGGTAGCCGTAGCCCTGCTGGGGGGCCGGCTGGCCCTGGGGGTAGCCGTAGGCCTGCTGCGGAGGCACCTGGCCGCCTTGCTGCGGGTAGCCGTAACCGGGCTGGGGGGCCGGCGGCTGCTGCGGCTGGCCGTACGGGCCGGGCTGCTGGGGCTGCTGTCCGTACGGGCCGGGAGGCGGCTGGTTGTAGCTCATGGAACGGTTCCCCTCGTGACAACTGAAGACAGTTGAAGTTCTGCGTGTGAAGTACGGCGATGTTTATGCGCTGCCGACATCCTGTATGACGCCGCTGACAGCCGGTGCCCCGGGGGCGAAACCGATTCGAAGCTGCTACATCCGCGCCCGTACACTGTCCGTCGTGACCGAGAACACTCAGCAGAGCAACCACAGCGCCCCCGAACTGCCGACTCAGTACACGCCGGCCGATGTAGAGGGGCCGCTGTACGAGCGCTGGGTAGAGCGGGGTTACTTCGAGGCGGACGAGAAGAGCGAGAAGCCGCCGTACACGGTCGTCATCCCGCCGCCGAACGTCACGGGCTCCCTGCACCTGGGACACGCCTTCGAGCACACGCTGATCGACGCGCTCACGCGTCGTAAGCGGATGCAGGGCTACGAGACGCTCTGGCAGCCGGGCATGGACCATGCCGGTATCGCCACCCAGAACGTCGTGGAGCGCGAGCTCGCCAAGGAGGGCGTTTCGCGGCACGACCTGGGCCGTGAGGCGTTCGTCGAGCGGGTCTGGCAGTGGAAGGCCGAGTCCGGTGGGCAGATCAGCGGCCAGATGCGGCGCCTCGGAGACGGCGTCGCCTGGTCTCGTGAGCGCTTCACGATGGACGAGGGTCTGACCAAGGCCGTCCAGACGATCTTCAAGCGGCTCTACGACGACGAGCTGATCTACCGCGCCGAGCGGATCATCAACTGGTGCCCGCGCTGCCTGACCGCCATCTCGGACATCGAGGTGGAGTACCAGGAGGACGACGGCGAGCTCGTCTCGATCCGGTACGGCGAGGGCGAGGCGTCGATCGTCGTGGCGACGACGCGTGCCGAGACGATGCTCGGTGACACCGCCGTCGCGGTGCACCCGGAGGACGAGCGGTACGCCCATCTCGTCGGCACCGAGATCGAGTTGCCGCTGACCGGCCGCCGTATCCCGGTCGTCGCGGACGAGCATGTCGACCCGGAGTTCGGCACCGGCGCCGTCAAGGTCACGCCTGCGCACGACCCCAACGACTTCGAGATCGGGCGCCGGCACGGCCTGCCGAACCTCGCCGTTCTCGACGAGCGCGGTGTGATCACGGCGCACGGCCCGTTCCAGGGCCTGGACCGCTTCGAGGCCCGTTCGGCGATCGTCGGCGCACTGCGCGCCGAGGGCCGGATCGTCGCCGAGAAGCGCCCGTACCCGCACTCCGTCGGGCACTGCTCACGCTGCAAGACCACCATCGAGCCCCGGCTGTCGATGCAGTGGTGGGTCAAGGTCGGTCCGCTGGCGAAGGCGGCGGGGGACGCCGTGCGGGACGGCAAGGTCGCGATTCATCCCAAGGAGATGGAGTCGCGGTACTTCGGCTGGGTGGACAACCTTCACGACTGGTGCATCTCGCGCCAGTTGTGGTGGGGTCACCGGATTCCGGTCTGGTACGGCCCGAATGGCGAGATGGTTGTTGTCGGGCCCGACGACGAGGCGCCGACCGGCGAGGGCTGGACGCAGGACACCGACGTCCTGGACACCTGGTTCTCGTCCGGGCTGTGGCCGTTCTCCACGCTCGGCTGGCCCGAGCAGACCCCGAGCGTCGAGAAGTTCTACCCGAACTCCGTCCTGGTCACCGGCTACGACATCCTCTTCTTCTGGGTCGCCCGGATGATGATGTTCGGCCTGTACGCGATGGACGGCACCCCGCCGTTCCACACCATCGCGCTGCACGGCATGGTCCGTGACCAGTTCGGCAAGAAGATGTCCAAGTCCTTCGGGAACGCGGTCAATCCGCTGGACTGGATGGACGCCTACGGGTCGGACGCCGTTCGGTTCACGCTGGCGCGTGGCGCGAACCCCGGTGTCGACGTCCCGATCGGTGAGGACTGGGTCCAGGGGTCCCGTAACTTCGCCAACAAGATCTGGAACGCCACGCGGTTCGCGCTGATGAACGGTGCGACGGTCGAGGGCGAACTCCCGCCCGCCGAGCAGCTGTCGGCGACCGACCGGTGGATCCTCTCCCGGCTGAACTCGGTCGTCGCCGAGGTCGACGCGTACTACGACGACTACCAGTTCGCGAAGCTGTCGGACACCCTCTTCCACTTCGCCTGGGACGAGGTCTTCGACTGGTACGTCGAGCTGTCCAAGACCACGTTCATGGCGGGCGGACCGGCCGCCGACGCCTCGCGCCGGGTGCTGGGCGAGGTCCTGGACGTCACGCTGCGGCTGCTGCACCCGATCGTCCCGTTCGTCACCGAGACCCTGTGGACGACGCTGACCGGCGGTGAGTCGCTCGTCATCGCCGACTGGCCGGCCGCTGTGGTCGTTCCTGGGGCTGACGCCCAGGGCGGCTTCCGGGACGCGGCCGCGGAGCGGGAGATCGAGACCGTTCAGCAGGTCGTGACCGAGGTCCGCCGCTTCCGCTCCGACCAGGGCCTGCAGCCGGGCCAGAAGGTTCCGGCGCAGCTGGACCTGTCCGGTACGGCGCTGGCCGCGCACGAGGCCGCGATGCGCTCGCTGCTGCGGCTGCAGCCGGCCGGTGAGGGCTTCAGCGCCACCGCCTCGCTGCCGGTCGCGGGCGCGACGGTGGCCCTGGACCTGTCCGGCGCCATCGACGTCGAGGCGGAGCGCAAGCGCCTGACGAAGGATCTGTCCGCGGCGGAGAAGGAGAAGGCGCAGGCCCTCGGCAAGCTCGGCAACGAGGCGTTCCTCGCCAAGGCGCCGGAGAAGGTCGTGGACAAGATCCGCGGCCGGCTGGAGACCGCGGAGGCGGACATCGTCCGGATCACCGCGCAGCTGGCGGCCCTGCCCAAGGCGTAGCACCGGTCCCATGGACCTGCGCAGGCCCCTCGTCCTCACGGGCGGGGGGCCTGCGCCGTCCCCGCCCGTCCCCCGCGCCCCCGTTCGCGTACCGGCCAGAGCAGGACGTACGCCGTCGAGACGGCCACGAACGCCAGGCGGATCAGGCCGCGCGCGGCGTCGTCGGGGACGGCGAAGACGCTGCCGTAGAGGGTGAGCAGCGCCAGCCAGCTCCACCAGGGGACCAGGCGGCGCTGGCCGATGACGTCCCACAGCAGGGTGCCGAGCAGCACCGACGCGGTGTAGTACGTGTAGACGCTGGGGTCGAGGACGATACGGGCGTTGGCGCCCAGCAGGACCACCGCCGCCCAGCGGCCGCGCCAGACGGCTATCGAGCCCAGTGCCAGGCCGAGGGCGGCCTGCGCGGGGCGGTCCCAGCCGGGGGTCTCCGGGTCGCCGACGCCCAGCCAGCGCAGGGCGGACGCCGGATGGTTGGGGATGGCGAACTTCGCCGCGGCGAACGACTGCGAGTCGCCGATGAAGAACGGCAGCCAGGCGAGGGCGACCAGACCCGCGCACCACAGGCCGGCCCGCAGCCACTTCTCCCTGGGGAGGGCGAGCAGCAGGGGGACAAAGGCCAGGGCGGTGGGTTTGGAATCCATCGCGAGAGCCAGGAAGACGCCGGTGAGGGCGGCATTGCCGCGGGTGACGGCGCGTACCGCGAGGGCGGTGAAGAACAGCGCGAGGACGTCGTCGAGGTGCCCGAAGCGGACCGCGACCTCGATCCACATGGGGATGAAGGCCAGTCCGGCTATCAGTACGCGCTGCCGCAGCCGCTGGTGGTTGGTGCCGGTGCCCAGGAAGTGGTGGGCGGCGCTGCGGCCCGCCAGTACCACGATGACCAGGCCGAGCAGCGACATCAGGGCCGCGGCGAGTAACTGGCCGGTGGCCTCGGGGAAGGGGTTGAACAGGCCGGCCGTCAGAAAGCTGAGCGGGCCCATCTGGAGCTCGGGGTGGTGCGCGTAGAGGTTGAGCCCGCCGGTGCCGTCGCCCGAGGTGCCCTGGTAGATCAGTTCGCCGCCGCTGCGCAGATAGTGCCAGGAGAACCCGCCGTGCGGCTCCACGACGGCGAACCACAGCACGGTCCAGGCGGTGAGCAGCACCAAATGCATCCGCTGACTGATTGCCGGCACTCGTCTTCAGCTCCTGCCTTCCCGACCGCTGCCTGCTCAGGACACACACAGCCCGCCGTCGAAGAGGGGGAAAACCGGCAGAAAGTTGTTCCGGTCGGCCGATCGGGCCGCTGCGGGCCGCTTTCACGGCGCTCTCATGGGGCTCTCATGAAGCCGAGGCACGGTGGACCGGAATGCCGGAGTTCGGCAGAGACGCCAGTTCAGCACCGAGGAGCCGCGCCCCATGAACAAGCCACTGCGACGGGTCTCGGTCTTCTGTCTCGCCCTGATACTCGCGCTGATGGGCTGGGCCACCTGGATCCAGGGCGCAAAGGCCAGTGACTTCAAGGAGGACCCGCACAATCCGCGGGTGGCGATCGGCAAGTACGCGGCGCCGCTGGGCAACATCCTCGTCGACGGGAAGCCGGTCACCGGCTCCGCCGCCACCTCCGCCACGCTGAAGTACAAGCGGACCTACAAGGACGGCCCGCTGTACGCGCCGATCACCGGCTTCTCCTCGCAGATCTTCGGCAGCAACCAGCTGGAGAGCCTCTACGGCGACCTCCTCGACGGCTCCGACAGCCGGCTGCAGAGCCCCGCCGACGCGCTGACCCGTACGCGCGCCAAGGGCGGCGATGTGGCCACCACCATCGACTCCGAGGTGCAGCGGGCCGGCTACCGGGCACTGGGCGACAAGAAGGGCGCCGCGGTCGCCCTGGACCCGGCCACGGGGCGGATCCTGGGCATGGTCAGCACACCGTCGTACGACCCGGGGAAGTTCGCCGGGTCCTCCGCCGCCGACCAGAAGGCCTGGCAGACGCTGTCCGACGACACCGACAACCCCGAGGTCAACCGGGCGCTGCGGCAGCCACTGCCACCAGGCTCCACCTTCAAGCTGGTGGTCGCCGCGGCCGCGCTGGAGAACGGCCTGTACGCGTCGGTGGACGAGCCCACCGACAGCCCCGACCCGTACACCCTCCCGCACACCCGCACCACGCTCACCAACGAGAACGCCTCCGCGCCCTGCAAGAACGCGGACATCCGCACCGCGCTCCAGTACTCCTGCAACACCGTCTTCGCGAAGATGGCCGTCGACCTGGGTAAGGACAAGGTCAAGGCACAGGCCGAGAAGTTCGGCTTCAACGACAGCAAGGTCGACACCCCGGTGCGGGCCGCCAAGAGCGTCTACCCCGGCGACATGGACGAAGCCCAGACCGCGCTGTCGGGGATCGGCCAGTTCAACGACCAGGCGACCCCGCTGCAGATGGCGATGGTCGCCTCGGCCATCGCGAACGGCGGCGAGCTGAAGACCCCGCAGCTGGTCGACAAGCTGACCGACGGCGGCGGCAACACCGTCCAGGAGAACGGCCCGAAGGCGTACGGCAAGGCCATGTCGGCGCACACCGCCGCGCAGCTGCGGTCGGCGATGCAGACGGTCGTGGACAAGGGCACCGGGTCCCACGCGAAGATCGACGGACTGACCGTCGGCGGCAAGACCGGTACCGCCCAGCACGGCGTCGACAACAGCGGCACGCCCTACGCCTGGTTCGTCTCGTACGCCGAGGACGGCAGGGGGCGCCAGGTGGCGGTGGCCGTGATGGTCGAGGACGGTCATGCCGCCCGTAACGAGGTGTCCGGCAACGGGCTGGCGGCCCCGATCGCGCGGGCCATGATGCAGGCCGCCCTGTCGTAAGGCACCGGGCGCCGCCGGCGTACGCGGGGCGCCGCGGCACCGATGTACGCGCGCGGGCCGGGGCGACGATCATGCCGACCGGGCCCGAGGTCACGGCGCATGTGGGGCGGACGGCAGCGCAGCGCACCGCTGTCACACGTGCCTCGTAGACTGGTCGGCGTGAGCGAGCGCCCCCAGAACGACGACCCCGACCCGAACGACGCCTTCGACGAACTGGTCGATGCGGAGACCGACAGAGATCCCGATCTTGCGGTGATCGAGGCCGGCAGCCGGACCCTGCGCGCGCAGGCCGGACCGCCGCAGGACAGTGTTCCCGCGCGGCCCGCCGACCCCGAGGTCGACCGCGCGCTGCGCGCCGTCGAGGAGGAGCTGGCCGGCCGCTGGGGCGAGACCAAGCTCGACCCGTCGGTCCAGCGCATCGTGGCGCTGCTGGACATCCTGGGCTCGCCGCAGCGCGCGTACCCGTCCATCCACATCACCGGCACCAACGGCAAGACCAGCACCGCCCGCATGATCGAGGCCCTGCTGTCGGCCTTCGACCTGCGCACCGGCCGCTACACGAGCCCGCACGTCCAGTCCATCACCGAGCGGATCAGCCTGGACGGCAGCCCGATCTCCGCCGAGCGCTTCATCGAGACCTACCGGGACATTGCCCCGTATCTGGAGATGATCGACTCCCAGCAGGAGTTCCGCCTGTCGTTCTTCGAGGTGCTGACCGCGATGGCGTTCGCCGCCTTCGCGGACGCCCCGGTGGACGCCGCGGTCGTCGAGGTCGGCATGGGCGGCACCTGGGACGCGACGAACGTCATCGACGGCGATGTCGCCGTCGTCACCCCGATCGCGCTGGACCACACCGACCGGCTGGGGGAGACCCCCGAGCAGATCGCCGGCGAGAAGTCCGGGATCATCAAGAAGGACGCCACGGTCGTGCTGGCCCAGCAGCCGGTGGACGCGGCGTCGGTGATGCTCAAGCGCGCGGTCGAGGTGGATGCCACGGTCGCCCGTGAGGGCATGGAGTTCGGGGTGCTCTCCCGTGAGGTCGCGGTCGGCGGCCAGATGCTGACGCTGCGCGGCCTGGGCGGCGAATATCCCGAGATCTTCCTCCCGCTGTACGGCGCCCACCAGGCGCACAACGCCGCGGTGGCGCTCGCCGCGGTCGAGGCGTTCTTCGGCGTCGGCTCGGACCACGCCCGCACGCTGGACATCGACACGATCCGCTCCGCGTTCGCCGCCGTCTCCTCGCCCGGCCGGATGGAGGTCGTCCGGCGCAGTCCGACGGTCGTGCTGGACGCGGCGCACAACCCCGCGGGCGCCCAGGCGGCGGCCGAGGCGGTCACCGAGGCGTTCGGGTTCAGCCGGCTGGTGGGCGTCGTCGGCGCCAGTGCGGACAAGGACGTACGGGGCTTCCTGGAGGCGTTCGAGCCGATCTTCGCCGAGATCGTGGTGACCCGTAATTCCAGCCATCGTGCGATGGATCCCGATGAGCTGGCGGCGGTCGCCGTCGAGGTCTTCGGCGCCGAGCGGGTCCAGGTCGAGCCGCGGCTCGACGACGCCCTGGAGGCGGCGATCACCCTCGCCGAGGAAGAGGGCGAGTTCTCCGGAGCGGGTGTGCTGGTGACCGGCTCGGTGATCACGGTCGGCGAGGCCCGACTGCTGCTGGGGAGGAGCTGACCATGCGCACGTTGTGTGCGAGCACCCTGATAGGCGAGTTCTTCGTGATCGGCTTCGCCGGCCTGGTCGCGATGCAGCTGACCGATCTGTCGACGGCCACGATCTGGACGGTCAGCGGGATCGCGATGCTGCTGACCGTCGTGCTGTGCGGCATGCTGACCCGCCCCGGCGGCGTCCAGCTCGGCTGGGCGCTCCAGATCGCCCTGATCGCCAGCGGCTTCGTCGTCCCGACGATGTTCTTCCTGGGTGCGGTCTTCGCGGCCCTGTGGTGGGCGTCGGTCCACTTCGGACGCAAGGTCGATGCGGCGAAGGCCCGTTGGGCGGCCCAGGCCGAGGCCTCGGGCGACTCGGCGGGGGAGCCGGTGGGCGGGACGGCGTAGGGCGGCCGCGGCGGGGCCCGCGGGGGCCGCGTCGGAGGCCGGGGGCTGGACCGCGTACGGCGTGGTCACCCATGTAGCCTCAGTGCACCCGCTGACCGTTGTTCATATCCAGGGAGTCCCTCCGTGAGCCAGCGCACCCTCGTCCTCCTCAAGCCCGACGCCGTCAAGCGCGGTCTGATCGGCGAGATCATCGGCCGTATCGAGAAGAAGGCCGGCTGGACGATCAGCGCGCTGGAGCTGCGCGGCCTGGACCGCGAGATCCTGGAGCAGCACTACGCGGAGCACGTCGGCAAGCCGTTCTACGAGCCCCTGGTCGCCTTCATGTCCTCCGGACCGGTTGTTTCGATGGTCGTCGAGGGTGAGCGGGTGATCGAAGGCGTGCGGGCGCTGGCCGGTCCGACTGACCCGATTGCCGCGCCGAGTGGGTCCATTCGTGGGGACTTCGGAACGATCACCCGAGAGAATCTGATCCATGCATCGGATTCCGAAGAGTCCGCAGAGCGCGAGATCAAGATTTTCTTTCCGGGGATTTCCTGACACTTCATCAGCCGTACACCCCTCGTGACCAGGGGCGACCGACAAAAACATCGGTCGCCCTTTGGTGTATGCGACACGATCGGGGGAACGCATCACCGCGACACGACGTCACCATTAAGGGGGGCGGGTGCGTGTACGGCTGACAATGGCGGAAGAGCCTCCCGACGTGTTCGAGTGGGCGCACTACGAACTACGATGGAGGCTTCCGCGCCTCACAGCGCATCACCTCCTGCCGACCTCCAGTAAGCATTCGCTCCAGTTGGGAAGGCCAGACGTATCCTCATGGGGAACAACATGTCGTTCATCGGCCGTGACATGGCTGTCGACCTCGGGACCGCCAACACGCTGGTGTACGTCAGGGGCCGCGGAATCGTCCTCAACGAGCCGTCGGTCGTGGCCATCAACACCAACACCGGCGGCATCCTCGCGGTAGGTGCCGAGGCGAAGAAGATGATCGGGCGCACCCCCGGCAACATCGTCGCCGTACGGCCTCTGAAGGACGGCGTGATCGCCGACTTCGAGATCACCGAGCGGATGCTCCGCTACTTCATCCTCAAGATCCACAAGCGTCGCTATCTGGCGCGGCCGCGGGTCGTGGTGTGTGTTCCCTCCGGTATCACCGGAGTTGAGCGCCGCGCGGTCATCGAGGCCTCGACCCAGGCCGGCGCGCGCCAGGTCCACATCATCGAGGAGCCGATGGCCGCCGCGATCGGCTCCGGCCTGCCGGTCCACGAGGCCACCGGCAACATGGTCGTGGACATCGGCGGCGGCACCACCGAGGTCGCGGTCATCTCCCTCGGTGGCATCGTCACCGCCCAGTCCATCCGGGTGGCCGGCGACGAGCTCGACAACGCGATCATCCAGCACATCAAGAAGGAGTACAGCCTTCTGCTGGGTGAGCGCACCGCCGAGAGCATCAAGATCACCATCGGCTCGGCGTACGACCTCGAACAGGACGAGCACACCGAGATCCGCGGCCGCGACCTGGTCTCCGGTCTGCCGAAGACCGTCGTCATCTCGGCCGCCGAGGTCCGCAAGGCCATCGAGGAGCCGGTCAACTCCATCGTCGACGCGGTCAAGACGACGCTCGACAAGTGCCCGCCGGAGCTGTCCGGTGACGTCATGGACCGCGGCATCGTGCTCACCGGCGGCGGCGCCCTGCTCCGTGGCCTCGACGAGCGGCTGCGTCGCGAGACCGGTATGCCCATCCACATCGCCGAGGACCCGCTCGACTCCGTCGCGCTCGGTTCCGGCAAGTGCGTCGAGGAGTTCGAGGCGCTCCAGCAGGTCCTCGACTCCCAGCCCCGCAGGTAACAAGGACCACATCCCGACCGCGCAGCGGCCGTCATGCGGCGTCCGCGGCGGTCGGGCACCATGGCGACAGCAGCCGTTCCGGCCGGCGGACAGCGGATCTGCGAATCGCTGATATACAGGCACAACATCCCGACAGACACGGTGCAGTGACGCTTCACCATCCGGCACCGTCACATCAAGGCATAACGCTCAACTCCCGAACGAGACCGGCGGGGCCCGCAGCCGGCCGGTCCTACGAGGAAGGACACGGCCGCCGCACGTGAGGGACACACGAGAGAGCCGGCTGCTGCTGGTGCTGCTGGTCGCGATCGCGTTCGCGCTGATCACGGTCGATATCCGCGGCGGCGAACAGTCCCCGCTCGATGGCGCCCGGCAAGCCGCCGCCTCCGCCTTCGGCCCGGTCGAAAGCGGCGTCGCCCGCGTGGTGAACCCGATCGGCAACGCGGTCGGTGCCGTACGGGACTCCGGCCGGCGGCACGACCGGATCAGCAAGCTGGAGCACGAGAACGAGGCGCTCAAGGCCAAGCTCGGCTCCTCCGACCGCAACCGCAGCCGTGCCGCCGAGCTCGACAAGATCCTCAAGACCGCGGGCACCGGCCAGTACGCCATCAAGGGCGCCCAGGTCATCGCCATCGGTTCGGCCCAGGGCTTCTCCTGGACCGTCACCATCGACGCCGGCAGCCGCGACGGCATCGCCCGCGACATGACCGTCCTCAACGGCGACGGTCTGGTCGGCCGGGTCACCACCGTCGGCGCCGAAACCTCCACCGTGCTGCTGGCCGCCGACCCCGACTTCACCGTCGGCACCCGCATGGAGAAGACCAACGAGATCGGCTTCGCCAACGGGCAGGGCGTCCGCTCGCTGCGCGTTCAGCTCCTCAACGGCCGGGCCGACGTCAAGAAGGGCGACCGGCTGGTCACCTTCGGCTCCAGCAAGGACAAGCCGTTCGTGCCCGGCGTGCCCGTCGGCAGGGTCGTCAAGGTCGAGCCGTCCCACGGCGATCTGACCCGCACCCTCCAGGTCCGGCCCTTCGTCGCCTTCTCCCAGCTCGACATCGTCGGCGTCGTCGTCCAGCCGCCCCGCGAGGACCCGCGCGACACCGTCCTGCCGCGCCGGCCGGCCAAGCCCAAGCCGATTCCGACGGTCACCGTCACGGCCACCCCCTCCGCGAGCGCTTCTCCCAGGAGCTGACCGATGCGCATCAACCGGATCCTGCTCTCGGCCCCGTTGGTGGTCGTCGCCCTCGTCATCCAGGTCAGTATGCTCGCGCGCCTCCAACTGCCCGGCGCCGTACCGGATCTGCTGCTGCTGGTCGTGGTCGGCCTCGCGCTGGTCTACGGCCACGTCGGCGGCTCGCTCGTGGGCTTCTTCGCCGGACTGCTGGCCGACCTCGCCCCGCCCTCCGACCACGCCATCGGCCGCTATGCGTTGGTGCTCTGCGTCATCGGCTATGTCGCGGGCCTGACCAAGCCGGACTCCGGGCAGCACCGCTCGGCGACGCTGCCGCTGATGGTCGTCATCGGTGCCGCCATCGGCTCGACGCTGATGTACGCCGGCGTCGGCTCGCTCGTCGGCGACACCGCCGCCCGGCACGTCGGCATCGTCGGACTGCTGCTCAGCGCCACCCTCTACGACCTGCTGCTCGCCCCCTTCACCGTCCCGCTGGTGATGGCGCTGGCGCGCAGAACCGAGGGCGATCCGCTGGTCGGTGACGGCTCCGGCAGTACCAGCGGCTCGGCCAACGACTCGGGGTACGGCTGGCTCACCACCGGCACCGGCCTCAAGGCCAGCCGCGGCGCCATGAAGTCCATGCGCACCGGGTCGTCCAAAGGGGCGCGCATCGGCAGCCAGCGCAGCGGTCTGCTCGGCAAGTCGGCCCGCGACAAGGCGGGCCGCATCAAGGGGGTCAAGCGGCTGTGACGCCCTCCCGTCTTCCGACCACCACCTCTCGTGGAGGCGCTGCGCGCCATGAGTAATCTCCCGGAAACCCGGACCTCCCGCGTCTCGGTCCGGCTCATCGCGATCCAGATCCTGGTCTTCTCCCTGCTGCTCACCCTCGGCGGCCGGCTCTGGTACCTGCAGATCCGCAACGGCCAGGAGTACGCCAACGAGGCGAGAAGCAACCACGTCCAGCAGGTCATCGAGCCCGCCACCCGCGGCTCGATCCTCGACGCCCGCGGAGTGCCGCTGGCCGACAACCAGACCCGTCTGGTCGTCTCCGCCAGCCGTACCGAACTGCTGAAGATGAAGGACGACGGCAAGGCCGTGCTCGGCCGGCTCGCCAGGGTGCTCGGCATGTCCGACAAGGAGATCCGCAACAAGGTCCGCCTGTGCGACTCCAAGACCCCGCAGCCCTGCTGGAACGGCTCGCCCTACCAGCCGATCCCGATCACCGACGAGGCCACCACCCAGCAGGCCCTCCAGATCCGCGAGCGCTCCGAGGACTTCCCCGGCATCAGCGCCGAGCCCACCGCCGTCCGCCGCTACGCCGCCCCCGGCGACGCCAACACCGCCCAGGTCCTCGGCTACCTCTCCCCGGTCACCGACGAGGAGATCAACAAGGCCAAGAACAGCCGCTCGCCGCTGCTGCGCTCCGACCAGATCGGCCGGTCCGGTCTGGAGCGTCAGTACGACGACTACCTGCGCGGCAAGGCCGCCGTCACCCGCTACGAGGTCGACAACCTCGGCCGGGTCATCGGCCAGGCCAACAGCGAGAAGGGCCAGGCCGGCGCGAGCGTCGTCACCAGCGTCGACGCCCGCGTCCAGGCCATAGCGGAAAAGCAGCTGGACCAGGCCATGAAGGACGCCCGCAAGGTTCACGACAAGAACACCGGCACCAACTACAAGGCCGACTCGGGTGCCGTGGTCGTCATGGAAGCGAAGACCGGCCGGGTGGTGGCGATGGCCTCCAACCCCAGTTACGACCCCAACGCCTGGGTCGGCGGGATCTCCGGCAAGGACTACGCCCACCTCACCGGCAAGGACTCCAACTACCCGCTGCTGAACCGCGCCATCCAGGGACAGGCCGCCCCCGGCTCGATCTTCAAGGTCATCTCGACCTCGGCCGCGATCAACGCGGGCTACGACTTCAACGGCCACTACCCCTGCACCAGCTCGTACAGCATCGGCGGCCAGGTCTTCAAGAACTTCGAGGGCGAAGGCCACGGCGACATCAGCCTGGGCCGGGCGCTGGAGGTCTCCTGCGACACCGTCTTCTACCGGCTCTCGCACGAGGAGTGGAAGAAGGACGGCGGCGACAAGCCGAAGAAGGACCGCAACGACTGGTTCTACAAGACCGCCCACCAGTTCGGCCTAGGCAAGGAGACCGGCATCGACCTCCCCAACGAGGTCACCGGCCGGGTCCCCGACCGCAAGTGGAAGAACGACTTCTGGAAGGCCAACAAGGCCGGCTGGTGCGAGCAGGCCAAGGCCTGGCCCAAGAAGAAGGACTTCGGCACCAAGCTCGCCCGTGAGGGCTGCCTCGAAGGCATGAAGCTGCACGCCTACGACTCGATCAACTACGCCATCGGGCAGGGCGACACCCTCGTCACCCCGATCCAGATGGCGACCATCTACGCCGCGATCAGCAACGGCGGCACGCTGTACGACCCGACCGTCGGCAAGGCGATCGTCAGCCCCGACGGCAAGCACATCAAGATGATCAAGCCCAAGTCGCACGGCAAGCTGCCCGACACGTCCAAGACGCTCCGGCAGATCGACTCGGCGCTGGCCGGCGTCGCCGTCCGCGGTACCGCCGCCTGGCGCTTCCAGGGCTGGCCGCAGGACAAGATCCCGATGCACGCCAAGACCGGTACCGCCGAGGTCTACGGCAAGCAGACGACCTCGTGGTTCGCGACGTACACCAAGGACTACACGATCGTCATGACGATCTCCCAGGGTGGTACGGGTTCCGGCGCCTCCGGCCCGGCCGTGCGCAACATCTACAACGCCCTGTACGGAGTCAGCCCCGAGGGCGAGATCGACCCGAAGGCCGCTCTGCTGCCGAAGCCGCAGGCCTCGCTCCCCAAGATCGAGGGTGACGGCACGATCAAGGCGCAGCCCATCAAGCCGTACGTCCTGCCGTCGCCGTCACCCTCGGGGAGCCCACAGTGACGACCAGCCACACCTCCCGGGCCTTCTCCATCCGCCGCTACACCCCCGAGCTCGGCGCCTGGGGCAAGCTGACCGCGCGTGACTCCGTGGTGCGCAAGCTGGACTGGATACTGCTGCTGTCCTGCCTGGCGCTGTCGCTCATGGGCTCGGTGCTGGTCTTCTCCGCCACCCGCAACCGCACCGCGCTCAACCACGACGACGAGTACTTCTTCTTCCTGCACCATCTGCTCAACACCGGCATCGGCCTGGCGATGGCCGCCGGCGCGATCTGGCTGGGCCATCGCACACTGCGCGGCGCGGTCCCGATCCTGTACGCCCTGTCGGTCGTGCTGGCGCTGCTGGTGCTGACCCCGCTGGGCGCCACCATCAACGGCTCGCGTTCCTGGCTGGCGATTCCCGGCGGCTTCTCCCTCCAGCCCGCCGAGTTCGCGAAGATCACCATCACGCTGGGCATGGCGATGATCCTGGCGGCCCGGGTCGACGCGGGCGACCGCCCGCACCCCGACCACCGCACCGTCGTCCAGGCGCTCGGCCTGGCAGTCATCCCCGTCGCCGTCATCATGCTGATGCCCGACCTCGGCTCGGTCATGGTGCTCGGCGCCGTCATCCTCGGCGTACTGCTCGCCTCCGGCGCCTCCAACCGCTGGATCCTCGGCCTGGTGGGCACCGGCGTCGTCGGCTGTGTCGCCATCTGGCAGCTCGGTCTGCTCGACGACTACCAGATCGCCCGCTTCGCCGCGTTCGCCAATCCGAGCCTCGACCCCGCCGGCGTCGGCTACAACACCAACCAGGCCCGGATCGCGATCGGCGGCGGCGGACTGACCGGCTCCGGGCTCTTCCACGGCAGTCAGACCACCGGCCAGTTCGTCCCCGAACAGCAGACGGACTTCATCTTCACCGTCGCCGGCGAGGAGCTCGGCTTCCTCGGCGCGGGCCTGATCATCGTCCTGCTCGGTATCGTCCTGTGGCGCGCCTGCCGGATCGCCCGCGAGTCCACCGAGCTCTACGGCACGATCGTCGCGGCCGGCATCATCGCCTGGTTCGCCTTCCAGTCCTTCGAGAACATCGGCATGACGCTCGGCATCATGCCGGTCACCGGCCTCCCGCTGCCGTTCGTCTCCTACGGCGGCACCTCCATGTTCGCGGTCTGGATCGCCATAGGGCTGCTCCAGTCGATCCGCGTACAACGCCCCCTGTCGGCCTCCCGCTGACTCCGCCTCATCGCCCGCTCCGCGTCATCGCCCGATGCGCAGCTCGAACCACAGCGACGTGGACCGCGGCAGGCCCGCGAAGGGCGTGGTGCCCCAGTCGTCGGCAAGATGGCTGGTCAGCAGCAGACCGAGATCGGCCTCCTGCTCACCGGCCGCCGGCGCCGGCCGCGGAAGGCGGATCGGCGCCTCGTCGTGCACGCTGATCCGCACTCCGTGCTCCGCGGTCAGCATCCGCAGCAGGATGTCCGCGGACCGCGGCGTCCGCAGATGGGAGCTGGTGACCGCCTCCGAGGTGAGCAGCACCGCGGTGTCCAGCAGCGGGGCCAGCGGCGTGCGGCGCAGCACGGCGCGTACGAAATCGCGGGCGGCCTTCGGGGTGGTGGGCGCGCTCGGCGCGGCCAGCAGGAACGGGCGGGCGCCCGCCGAGATGTGGATGGGTGTCCTGACGACGGCTGTGGTGTGGGGGTGCACGGGCGTCTCCCTCTCCTGAGGGGTTGAGTGAGCGCCGAAGACGCCACTCTGTGTGTGTGGTGCGTGACACACCGTAAGGCACGTTCCGTGGCAAGTGCTACCCGCTCGTCCGGACCTGATATGCCCGCGGCCCTCCCCGGGCCGGGTGGGTGGTCCTCGGCCGGGCCGGTGGCTAAATTCGATGCATGGCGGACACCGTGCGGGAAATCGAGCGGAAGTACGAGGCCGACGACGACACACAGCTGCCGGACCTGGCCGGGACCGACCGGGTCGCAACCGTGGTGGAACAGGGCGTCGAGGTCCTGGACGCCCTCTACTACGACACTGCCGACCAGCGCCTCGCCGCGGACGGCATCACGCTGCGGCGGCGCACCGGCGGCAAGGACGCCGGCTGGCATCTGAAGCTGCCCGTCGCACCCGGTGTACGGGACGAAGTGCGCGCACCGCTGTCCGACACGCCCCCCGCCGAGCTGACCGCGCTCGTACGGTCACGGGTGCTGGACCAGGAGCTTCTCCCGCTCGTACGGCTGCGCACACGGCGCACGGTCCGGCTGCTCCAGGACGCCGCGGGCGCCCCGCTCGCCGAGGTGGCGGAGGACACGGTGCGGGCGCGGCGGGCCGGCGAGGCGGAAGAGGCGGGGGAGGCGGGGGAGTCCGGGGAAGGCCCCGCCGAGGCCCGGTGGCGCGAGATCGAGGTCGAGCTGATCGAGGACGGCGGCGGGGATGCCGAGCTGCTCGACGAGATCGGCCGGGCGCTGGCCACGGCGGGGGTCCGCCCCGCCTCATCGGCGTCGAAGCTCGCCCGGGCACTGGCCGAGACCGGGCTGGAGCGCGCCCGGCCCGGCAAGGGCCGCACCAAGGGCTCCGGGAAGGGCGCCGGGAAGGGTGCCGGGAAGGCGGAGCGCACCGCCGGAGACGTCGTGCTGCGCTACGTCCGTGAGCAGGTACGGGTGATCATCGAACTGGATCCGGCGGTACGCCGCGACCTCCCCGACTCGGTGCACCAGATGCGGGTCGCCACCCGCCGGCTGCGCAGCGCATTCCGCTCGTACACCAAGGTGCTGGACCGCGCCGTCACCGAGCCCATCGGCATCGAACTCAAGTGGCTGGCAGCGGAGTTGGGGGTGGACCGGGACCGCGAGGTGCTGACCGAGCGGCTGCGGGCCGGACTGGCGGAGCTGCCCCGGACGCTACGGCTCGGACCGGTGGCGGCCCGGCTGCGCATCTGGTCGGAGCGGCGCCGCGCCGGCTCACGGGGCCGGCTGCTCGCCGTATTGGACGGGCCGCGCTACCTCTCGCTGCTGAAGACCCTGCATGCCCTCCTGGAGGCGCCGCCGCTGCGCAAGGCCGCCACCCGGCCGGCGCCCGAGACGGTGGCCCAGGCCGTGCTGAAGGACTACCGGCGGCTGGCCCGCCGTATGGAGGCCGCGCTGGACACCCCGGCCGGACAGGCCCGGGACGAGGCGCTGCACGGCGCCCGCAAGGCGGCCAAGCGGACGCGCTACGCCGCGGAGGCGGCCCGCCCGGCGCTCGGGCGCCCGGCGAAGAAGTTCGTCCGGTGGACCAAGCGGGTGCAGCAGCTGCTGGGCGACCACCAGGACAGCGTCGTGGCCCGCGGCGCACTGCGCGAGCTGGCGACCCAGGCGCAGCAGGCCGGCGAGGGCGGCTTCACGTTCGGCCTGCTGTACGGCCGCGAGGAGGCCCGCGCGGCCGATCGGGAGCGGGAGCTGCCGGGGGTGTGGAAGAAGGTCTCGCGCCGCAAGAACAGGGCCGCACTCCGGCCCTGACCTGCGCCGGAGCCGACTCGTCAAGCCCTTACCGCAGAGCACGTTAGGCTTGAGGGTCACCCCTGCCCGCTGATGAAAGATCACCACGATGCCTGTCGAGTCGGTCTTCCCGCGCCTGGAGGCCCTCCTCCCGCACGTGCAGAAGCCCATTCAGTACGTCGGTGGCGAGCTCAACTCCACAGTCAAGCCGTGGGACGAGTGCGATGTCCGCTGGTCGCTCATGTACCCGGACGCCTACGAGGTCGGTCTGCCCAACCAGGGCGTCATGATCCTCTACGAGGTCCTCAACGAGCGCGAGGGTGTGCTGGCCGAGCGCACGTACAGCGTGTGGCCGGACCTCGAAGCGCTGATGCGTGAGCACAACGTCCCGCAGTTCACCGTCGACGCGCACCGCCCCGTCGGCGCCTTCGACGTCCTCGGCGTCTCGTTCTCGACCGAGCTGGGCTACACCAACCTGCTCACCGCCCTGGACCTGGCCGGCATCCCGATGGAGTCCAAGGACCGCACGGAGGACCACCCGATCATCCTCGCGGGCGGCCATGCGGCCTTCAACCCCGAGCCGATCGCGGACTTCCTGGACTGCGCGGTGGTCGGCGACGGCGAGCAGGCGGTGCTGGAGATCACCGACATCATCCGCGCCTGGAAGGCCGAGGGCAGGCCGGGCGGCCGCGATGAGCTGCTGTTCCGCCTCGCGAAGACCGGCAGCGTCTACGTCCCCAAGTTCTACGACGTCGAGTACCTGGCCGACGGGCGGATCTCCCGCGTCGTGCCCAACCGCTCCGGCGTCCCGTGGCGGGTCTCCAAGCACACCGTCATGGACCTGGACGAGTGGCCCTACCCCAAGCAGCCGCTCGTCCCCCTGGCCGAGACCGTCCATGAGCGGATGTCGGTCGAGATCTTCCGTGGCTGCACCCGCGGCTGCCGCTTCTGCCAGGCCGGCATGATCACGCGCCCCGTACGGGAGCGAAGCATCACCGGTATCGGCGAGATGGTGGACAAGGGTCTGAAGGCCACGGGATTCGAGGAGGTCGGCCTGCTGTCGCTGTCCTCCGCGGACCACACCGAGATCGGCGACATCGCGAAGGGCCTCGCCGACCGGTACACCGAGGACAAGATCGGTCTGTCGCTGCCGTCGACCCGGGTCGACGCCTTCAACATCGATCTTGCCAACGAGCTGACGCGCAACGGCCGCCGCTCGGGTCTGACCTTCGCGCCGGAGGGCGGCAGCGAGCGGATCCGCAAGGTCATCAACAAGATGGTCTCGGAAGAGGACCTGATCAGGACCGTCTCGACGGCCTACGGCAACGGCTGGCGGCAGGTGAAGCTCTACTTCATGTGCGGTCTGCCGACCGAGACCGACGAGGACGTCCTCCAGATCGGCGACATGGCGGTCAAGGTCATCGCCGAGGGCCGCAAGGTCTCCGGGCAGAACGACATCCGCTGCACGGTCTCCATCGGCGGTTTCGTCCCCAAGCCGCACACGCCGTTCCAGTGGGCGCCGCAGCTGAGCGCCGAGGAGACCGACGCCCGGCTCGAAAAGCTCCGCGACAAGATCCGCGGTGACAAGAAGTACGGCCGCTCCATCGGCTTCCGCTACCACGACGGCAAGCCGGGCATCGTCGAGGGCCTGCTCTCGCGCGGCGACCGCCGTGTCGGCTCGGTCATCCGCGCCGTCTACGAGGGCGGCGGCCGCTTCGACGGCTGGCGCGAGCACTTCTCCTACGACCGGTGGATGAAGGCTGCGGAGGAGACCCTGCCCGAGTTCGGCGTGGACGTCGCCTGGTACACCACGCGTGAGCGTACGTACGAGGAGGTCCTGCCCTGGGACCACCTGGACTCCGGCCTCGACAAGGACTGGCTCTGGGAGGACTGGCAGGACGCCCTCGACGAGACCGAGGTCGAGGACTGCCGCTGGACCCCGTGCTTCGACTGTGGCGTGTGCCCGCAGATGGACACCGAGATCCAGATCGGCCCGACCGGCAAGAAGCTGCTTCCGCTGACGGTCGTCAAGTAGCCCTTCCCGTAAGCGCCTTCGGCCCGGCCCCGCACCCGGCGGGGCCGGGCCGTCGCGTACTCCCGCACAATGTGGCGATGCCCGAACCGCAGCTGATCGCTCCCACCGTCGATGTCCACTCCTCGTTCCTCGCCGCGATGGACGAATTCCGTGCCGACGGCGCGGAGGTCACCCCCCGCTCCAACCTGGCCCGCGAGCTGAGGACTTGGCGCACCCGTTGGCCCACCGCCGAGGGGTTCGCCGAGTACGTCGGCACGGTCGGCGGCATCGTGTACGACGAACGTGCCGACGGTGTGGTGCCCATGACCACGCGCTGGTGGGTGGACGGCGGCAGCTACCTGGGCCGCGTCACCTTCCGCCACCACCTCACCGCATCCCTGCTCACCTGGGGCGGCCATATCGGCTACGCCGTACGGCCCGGGGCCCGCCGCCGTGGCCATGCCACCGCGATGCTGCGCGCCGCGCTGCCGATCGCCTGTCACGAGCTGGGCATCGACCCGGTGTTGGTCACCTGTGATGCCGCCAATACCGGCTCGCGTAAGGTCATCGAGGCCTGCGGCGGGGTGTTCGAGGACCAGCGGGACGAGAAGCTGCGCTACTGGATCCACGCCGGAACGCAAGTGACGCACCCGCACGTCTGAGGTGCCGAAGGACAGACAAAGGGGGAGGGGCGGATGGGGCCGATGGAGCCCACCGGCCAGGAGCGGGAGGTGCCCGCACGGTACGAGCCGGGTGAGGGCTGTGTGACCACGGTGGTCCGGCTTCCGGTGCGGATCGTGGTGCTGGTGCTCGTGGTGCCGGTGCGTCTGGTGTGGGACGCGCTGGCCGCCGCCGGCCGGGCCGTCGACCGGACCGTGCTGCGCCCCCTCGGCCGAGCGCTGGCCTGGCTGTGGCGGACCCTCGTCGTGATACCCGTGGCATGGGCCTGGCGCACCCTCGTGGTGACGCCGGTGGCATGGGCCTGGCGGACCCTCGTGGTGATCCCGCTCGCATGGACCTGGCGCACGCTGATCGTCGCCCCGCTGGTCGGGTTGTGGCGGTATGTCCTCGCGCCGGCCGGCCGGGGGATCGCGGCCGCCGTGGCGTGGCTGGTGCGCTACCTGGTGGTGGTCCCGGCCCAGTGGCTGTACGCGTACGTACTGACGCCGCTCGGGCACGGCATCGCCTGGCTGCTGCGCGCGCTGGGCGTGGCCCTGGTGTGGCTGGGCAAGGCGCTGTGCGTGTGGCCGTGGGTGGCGCTGTGGCGGTATCTGCTGGCCCCGGTCGGCCGGGGGATCGCGGTGGCCGTGGCGTGGCTGGTGCGCTACCTGGTCGTGGTGCCGGCCCAGTGGCTGTACGCGTACGTGTTGACGCCGCTCGGGCACGGTATCGCCTGGGTGGTGCGGGGTATCGCCACGGTCCTTGTGACGCTCGTCCGGTGGATCGTGGTCGTGCCGGTCGTCGCCCTGTGGAGGTATGTGCTCGCGCCGGTCGGCCGGGCGCTGGCCGCCGTGGTGACGGTGATCGTCCGTGAGGTCGGGGCCGCGCTCGGGCTCTGCTGGCGGCTCGCCGGGGTGATCTCCCGTGCCGTCGGCAGGTTCCTCGGCACGCTGCTGCGGTGGATCTTCGTCGAACCGCTGCGCTGGGCGTACCGCAGTGTGCTCACCCCGCTCGGGCACGGCATCCGGGACGGCATCTGGCGGCCGGTCCGGCAGGCGCTGCGCAGCGCCCGGGAGACCGTGCGGCAGACCCGTAGGGAGATCCGGCGCGCCCTGTTCGGCGCGCCCCGGGAGCCGGAGCGGGCCGTGGCCGGGGCGCCCCGCCGGGAACCGGGGGCTCGCGAGACACGTACTCTAGGTAGCAGTACGACCGCACTCACGAAGGACTGAGCGACACTGGGCAAGCGACAGCCCGAAGGCCCGCCGCCCGCACCGGCGGTGCAGCGCATCCGACTGCGCTACACCAAGCGCGGCCGCCTCCGGTTCACCAGCCACCGCGACTTCCAGCGCGCTTTCGAGCGGGCGCTGCGCCGCGCCGAGGTCCCCATGGCCTATTCGGCGGGCTTCACCCCGCACCCCAAGGTGTCGTATGCCAACGCCGCCCCGACCGGTACGGGCAGCGAGGCCGAATATTTGGAGATTCAGCTCGCCGAGCGCCGCGATCCGGAAAAGCTTCGCGAACTGCTCGACGAGTCGCTGCCGGCCGGGCTCGATGTGATCGACGCCGTCGAGGCGCACACCAGCGGGCTGGCCGACCGGCTGCAGGCCTCGGTGTGGGAGCTCCGGCTCGACGGGGTCGAGGCCGAGGCGGCCGGGCACGCCGTCGAGGCGTTCCTGGCCGCGGAGGAGGTGCTGGTCGAGCGCCGTACGAAAAATGGCATGCGCACCTTTGACTCACGGGCCGCGGTGGCTCAGCTGGAGGCCTTCGGTCGCGAGGGCGATAGGCCCGACGGCAAAGCCTGTGCGATACTGCGGCTGGTTGTTCGGCATGTGACACCTGCCGTTCGACCCGACGACGTCCTGTCCGGCCTCCGAGCTACGGCCGACCTGGCGCCGCCGGTCCCCGCTGCGGTGACCAGGCTGGCGCAGGGGCTGCTCGATGAGGAGACCGGCGCGGTGACTGACCCGCTAGCGCCCGACCGCGACGCTGCCACGGCCGCCCCACCCAGGCCGCCGGGCTGAGTGCCGCGAAGGCGCCGAGTGGGGCCTCCCCGGCAGCCGGGGAAGGTACTGCGTAGGGCCGCCGTCGTCGCGTCGCCGATCAGCCAGGGAGCCACCCCGGTCCGGCAGACGCACTGACCAGGAGACTTTCGCCGGTCCCCGCCCTACGGGGCCCGGCGAGCGAGACGACAGCTCCCGTGCGGCGCCCACGCCCCGGACAGCGGGCCCGCGCTCATCACGCGGACCGCTACCGGAATCAGGCGCGGCGCCCGGGAGCGTGACGGGAGAACCGCCCGCATGCTCGAGCCCATTGAGCCCACTGATGCCACGAAGTCCCAGGACCGTGGCGCTGACGACAACCACTCACCCAGCGACACGCTGCCACCGCGCCGCCGGCGCCGTGCGGCTTCCCGGCCGGCCGGTCCGCCGACGTCCGGTGGCGCCGCCGAAGCCGCGGTGCTGAGCACCGACGCCGCTGCCGCGCCCGCGGCGGATCCGGCCCCCGTGGAGGAGGGCGCGTCCACGGTCACCACCGGGGACGACGCCAAGCCCGCCCGTGCCCGCCGCCGCGCGACCCGTAAGGTCACGTCCCCGGCCGGGACCCCGCAGGAGGGCGCCGCCGAGCCGACGGAGGCTCCGGCCGCGCCGGCCGCCGCCGAGGCCGCTGTGGAGGCGCCCGCCGAGGAGGCGGCGCCGCGCCGTACCCGCCGCCGGGCGACCCGCAAGGTGACCGCACCCGCCGGCACCCCGCAGACCGACGCCGCCGCGGAGCCGGCCGCCGCCGAGGCGCCCGCCCCCGCCGCGCAGCCCGCCGAGGCCGCCGTGGAGGCTGCCCCGGCCGCCGCCCAGGAGGACGAGGCCAAGCCCGCCCGTACGCGTCGCCGCGCCACCCGTAAGGTCACCGCTCCGGCCGGTTCGCCGCAGGCCGGCGCCGCCGAAGAGGCCGCCGCCGTACCGGCCGCGAGCGCCGCACCGGCCGCCCCGGCCGCCGAGGAGGAGGCGCCCGCGCCCGCGGAGGAGGCCAAGCCCGCCCGTACGCGTCGCCGCGCCACCCGTAAGGCCACCGCCCCCGCCGGTGCGCCGCAGGTCGCAGAGGAAGCCGAAGAGGCCGAGGAGGCGGAAGTCGAGGAGGCGCCGGTCGCCGAGGCCGCCGCCGAGGCCGAGACGCCCCGCCGCCGTGGCCGTCGCCGTGGCGAGCGCGCCGCCGAGCAGCCGGTCGCCGAGGCGCCTCGTGCCGAGGAGGAGCCCGTGCAGGAGGCGCCGCTGCGCGGCCGCCGCCGGGCACAGCGGCCGCCGACCGCCGTATTCCAGCCGCCGGTCTTCACCGAGCCGATGTTCCAGACGCCGGAGACCGCGGCCGCCGCCGCCCATGCCGCGGCCCGCCAGGAAGAGGTCGTCACCGAGCAGGTGGCGGAGGAGCAGCCCGCCGCCGTCGCGCGCCGGCGCCGCCGTCGTGGCGCCCCGGCCGAGCCCGAGCAGGTGACCGCGGTCGAGGAGACCGAGACCGAGGAAGCCGCCGAGCCGGAGGCCGAGCAGGGCGAGGCCGGCCGCGGTGAGGACGAGTCCGCCGACCGTCCCTCGCGCCGTCGCCGCCGTGGTGGCCGTCGCCGCCGTCGCGGTGAGGCCGCCGAGGGCGCCGACGAGCAGTACGCCGAGGAGCGGGAGGCCGAGGCCGAGGCGGAGGCCGAGCCCGAGGAGGACGAGGAGCAGGCCGCCGAGCAGCCGGAGTCGGACGAGGAGCAGGCGGCCGGCACCAGCAGCAGCCGCCGTCGTCGCCGCCGGCGCCGTCGCACCGGCGAGCCCGCCGAGGTCGAGGCCGGCAGCGCCGACGACCCGGAGCGTACGGTCGTCAAGGTCCGTGAGCCCCGCAAGAAGGACGAGGGCACCAGCGCGGACGAGGTGCAGTCGATCAAGGGGTCGACGCGCCTGGAAGCCAAGAAGCAGCGCCGTCGTGAGGGCCGCGAGCAGGGCCGCCGCCGGGTGCCGATCATCACCGAGGCGGAGTTCCTCGCCCGCCGCGAGGCCGTCGAGCGGGTGATGGTCGTCCGCCAGAGCGGCGAGCGCACCCAGATCGGTGTCCTTGAGGACAACGTGCTCGTGGAGCACTACGTCAACAAGGAGCAGGCGACCTCGTACGTCGGCAATGTCTACCTCGGCAAGGTGCAGAACGTCCTGCCGTCGATGGAGGCCGCCTTCGTCGACATCGGCAAGGGCCGTAACGCCGTGCTGTACGCCGGTGAGGTCAACTTCGAGGCGCTGGGCATGTCCAACGGCCCGCGCCGGATCGAGACCGCGCTGAAGTCCGGCCAGTCGGTGCTGGTGCAGGTCACCAAGGACCCGATCGGCCACAAGGGCGCCCGCCTGACCAGCCAGGTCTCGCTGCCCGGCCGCTACCTGGTCTACGTGCCCGAGGGCTCGATGACCGGTATCAGCCGCAAGCTCCCGGACACCGAGCGGGCGCGGCTCAAGCAGATCCTCAAGAAGATCGTCCCCGAGGACGCGGGCGTCATCGTCCGTACCGCTGCGGAGGGCGCGAGCGAGGAAGAGCTGGCGCGCGACGTCCAGCGGCTGCAGACGCAGTGGGAAGAGATCCAGAAGAAGGCCAAGAGCGGCGGCAGCTCCAACGCGCCGAGCCTGCTCTACGGCGAGCCGGACATGACCGTCCGGGTCGTCCGCGACATCTTCAACGAGGACTTCTCCAAGGTCATCGTCAGTGGTGACGACGCCTGGGAGACCATCCACGGCTATGTCTCGCATGTCGCGCCGGACCTCACCGACCGGCTGCAGAAGTGGACCTCGGACGTCGATGTCTTCGCGACGTACCGGATCGACGAGCAGCTGATGAAGGCGCTGGACCGCAAGGTCTGGCTGCCCAGCGGTGGCTCGCTGGTGATCGACAAGACCGAAGCGATGGTCGTGATCGACGTCAACACCGGGAAGTTCACCGGTCAGGGCGGCAATCTCGAGGAGACGGTCACCAGGAACAACCTGGAGGCGGCCGAGGAGATCGTGCGCCAGCTGCGGCTGCGCGACCTCGGCGGCATCGTCGTCATCGACTTCATCGACATGGTGCTGGAGTCCAACCGGGATCTGGTGCTGCGGCGGATGCTGGAGTGCCTGGGCCGGGACCGTACGAAGCACCAGGTGGCCGAGGTCACCTCGCTCGGCCTGGTCCAGATGACCCGTAAGCGGGTCGGCCAGGGCCTGCTGGAGTCCTTCTCCGAGCCGTGTGTGCACTGCAACGGCCGTGGCGTCATCGTCCACATGGACCAGCCGACGGCGGTCGGCGGTGGCGGCAAGCGCAAGAAGAAGGGCAAGGCCGCGCAGGCCGAGCCGCACGTCCACGAGGCCGAGATCGCACCGCCGACCCCGGACGGCGGTGCGCCCGAGCTGGAGCCCGCCCCGGTGACGGAGGCCGAGCTGCAGCCCGCGGTGGCCGAGACCGATGAGTGGTTCAGCAGCCCCGCGGAGGCCGAGGCGGCCGCCGGCCGGAGCCGTGGCCGTCGTCGGGTGAGCCGGAAGGTGTCCGCTCCGGCGGGCGCCCCCAAGGCCGCCGAGGAGGCCGCCGCGATCGTGGTGCCGGTCGAGCCGACGCCGGAGCCGGTCGCCGAGCCGGAGCCGGTCGCCGAGGTGCCGGCCGCGGAGCCCGCGCCGGCCCGTCCGCGCCGTCGGGTGACGCGTAAGGTCACCACCCCGGCGGGCTCGCCGGAGACGACCGACGACTCCGCGGCGACCGTCGTGATCGTCGCGCCGACGGCGGAGCCGGTCGCCGAGCCCGTTGCCGAGCCTGTCGAGGCCGAGGCGGCGCCCGCCGCCAAGAAGACGGCCAAGAAGGCGACGACGAAGAAGGCCGCGGCCAAGAAGACCACGGCGAAGAAGGCTCCGGCCAAGAAGGCGGCGGCGAAGAAGACCACCACCGCCAAGAAGGCCACGGCGAAGAAGACCACCGCGAAGAAGGCGACGACGAAGAAGGCGGCGGCCAAGAAGACCGCTGCCGCCGAGCAGCCCTCGGCCGCGCAGACAGAGGGCGCGGCGTAAGCCGCTCCGGTGGAGCCGGTGCTTGCACCGGGGCTTCCGCGGAGGACTGAGCAGTATTCCGGGCCCCGGACCGTCAGCGGTCCGGGGCCCGGTTTGACCCGCTGGTCAAGGCCCCGTAACCTTGACCGTCGGTGTCTGTGACACCAAACCCCTGAGCAAACACCTCTCGGTTCGCCGAGGGAGGCCGCTCGTCCATTCGGATTCCACGGGCCATATCCCGAGCCCGTGTGAGCGGCTGGCGTCAGAGGATCGAAACCTAGCGAAAGAGAGTTCCGCGTGTACGCGATCGTGCGCACCGGCGGACGCCAGCAGAAGGTTGCTGTTGGCGACGTCATCGAGGTTGACCGCATTTCCACCAGCAAGGTCGGCGACACCGTCGAGCTCTCGACGCTGTTGGTTGTCGACGGCGACTCGGTCACCAGTGACCCGTGGGTCCTGGCCGGCGTGAAGGTCCAGGGCGAGGTCGTCGACCACCACAAGGGCGACAAGATCCGGATCCAGAAGTACAAGAACAAGACCGGTTACAAGAAGCGGATCGGCCACCGCCAGCTCCACACGGCGCTGAAGATCACCGGCATCGACGCTCCGGCGAAGTAAGGGACTGAGGAGACATGGCACACAAGAAGGGCGCATCGTCCACTCGGAACGGTCGCGACTCCAATGCTCAGCGGCTCGGCGTGAAGCGCTTCGGCGGTCAGGCCGTCCTCGCCGGTGAGATCCTGGTCCGCCAGCGTGGCACCCACTTCCACCCGGGCACGGGCGTCGGCCGCGGCGGCGACGACACCCTGTTCGCCCTTGCTGCCGGTGCGGTGCAGTTCGGCACCCACCGTGGCCGCAAGGTCGTGAACATCGTCCCGGTCGCCGAGTGATTTCGGCCTGACCGAGCGATAGCTCAGCATCAGCATCACTCAGGGGCGGACCGCCTTTTCTCGCGGAAGCGGGAAGGCCGGTCCGCCCTTGCGTGTTAGTACAGAGACATTCGCGCAGTACAGCGACATACCCGTAGTTATCTGGAGGCACCCCCACCATGACCACCTTCGTGGACCGCGTCGAGCTGCACGTCGCCGCGGGTAACGGAGGCCACGGCGTGGCCTCCGTGATGCGGGAGAAGTTCAAGCCGCTGGGCGGCCCGGACGGCGGCAACGGCGGCCGTGGCGGTGATGTGATCCTGGTGGTCGACCAGGACGTCACCACGCTTCTCGAATACCACCACCACCCGCACCGCAAGGCCACCAACGGCCAGCCGGGCGCGGGCGACAACCGCTCCGGCAAGAACGGCCAGGATCTGGTCCTGCCGGTCCCCGACGGCACCGTCGTCCTGGACCGCGCGGGCAATGTGCTCGCCGACCTCGTCGGCCAGGGCACCACCTTCATCGCCGGCCAGGGCGGCCGCGGCGGCCTCGGCAATGCCGCGCTGGCTTCCGCCCGCCGCAAGGCCCCCGGTTTCGCGCTGCTCGGCGAGCCCGGCGAGGCCCGTGACATCGTGCTGGAGCTCAAGACCGTCGCGGACGTCGCGCTGGTCGGCTACCCGAGTGCCGGCAAGTCCTCGCTGATCTCGGTGCTCTCCGCCGCCAAGCCCAAGATTGCCGACTACCCCTTCACCACCCTGGTGCCCAACCTCGGTGTGGTGACGGCCGGATCGACCGTCTACACCATCGCGGACGTCCCCGGTCTGATCCCCGGCGCAAGTCAGGGCAAGGGCCTGGGCCTGGAGTTCCTGCGGCATGTCGAGCGCTGCGAGGTGCTCGTACACATCCTGGACACCGCGACGCTGGAGGCCGACCGTGACCCGGTCTCCGACCTCGACACCATCGAGGAGGAGCTCAAGCAGTACGGCGGCCTGGAGAACCGGCCCCGGATGGTCGTCCTCAACAAGATCGACGTCCCGGACGGCAAGGACCTCGCCGACATCATCCGCCCCGACCTGGAGGAGCGCGGCTACCGCGTCTTCGAGGTCTCCGCGGTCGCCCACATGGGCCTGAAGGAGCTGTCCTTCGCGCTCGCCGACGTCGTGTCCAAGGCCCGCGCCGCCAAGCCCGTACAGGAAGCCACCCGTATCGTCATCCGGCCCCAGGCCGTGGACGACGCCGGCTTCACGGTCACGGAGGAGGGCGAGAACTTCTACCGCGTGCGCGGTGAGAAGCCCGAGCGCTGGGTCCGTCAGACCGACTTCAACAACGACGAGGCCGTCGGCTACCTCGCCGACCGCCTCAACCGTCTCGGTGTCGAGGACGCGCTGCGCAAGGTGGGCGCGCACGCCGGCGACGGCATCGCCATCGGCCCCGAGGACAACGCCGTCGTCTTCGACTGGGAGCCGATGATGGCGGCCGGCGCGGAGATGTTGGGACGGCGTGGTGAGGACCACCGCCTGGAGGCGCCCCGGCCGGCCGCGGTGCGCCGCAAGGACCGGGACGTGGCGCGGGACGAGGCCGACCAGGAGTACGAGGGCTTCCGGCCCTTCTGACGGGTCCGCCAGGCGGTCCGCGGCACGGAAGAACCACGGAAGAACGGGGAAGGCCCCCGGGAGGATCTCCTCCCGGGGGCCTTCCCCGTTGCTCTGTACCGCTGCCGAGGCCGCAGACGGCCCGCTGAGGGCTAGACGGCGGCCGCGGCGTCCGAGGCGCCATTGGCCTCGTGCCGGGCCGTCTCGGAGGCGTCCACGTCCTCCTGCGAGCGCTGCCCGGGGATACCGGACAGCCGGCTCTCCATCCGGATGCGGCGCTCGTCGGCCTTCGCGCACAGATCCAGCGCGGCCTGGTTGAAGCGGACCGAGGACGGCGGGTCCGACGGGCCGAGCAGATGCTCCTTGAGCTCGGCGCGCTCCGCGGCGAGGGTGTCCTTCTCCGGGTTGCGGACCGCGTCCAGCAGACCGGCCACCCCGTCCGCCTCGGGCGTGAGGATGGTCGCCGCCCGTACGGTCGGGAAGTTCACCCGGAAGTCGTCCTCGCTCATCCCCGAGGTGTTGGCGACCGCGTACGGCTTCTCGCTGGTCAGGTAGTCCGAGACGACGCTGGAGACATCGCTGATCAGCACGTCCGCCTCGTTGAAGCAGCTGAAGATGCCGGGGCGGGCGGTGGTGATGATCCGGTGCTCCCACTCCGGGAAGGAGTTCCAGTAGGCCTCCTCCCAGGCGGTGACGGCGGCGGACACGGCGTCCGCGCGGCCCTCCTCCGGGGTGCCCTGCAGCCGCATCCGCTCCAGCTCGTCCGCGCTCTTGCGGAACGCGGAGGTGGTCAGCGCGTTGAGCTCCTCCGTGCGGCGGGCCAGCTCGGCGGCGGCCTCGGGGCCGGGTCGGGCACCGCTGCGCCGGCCGTTGGCCTCCGTGATCATCGCCTGGATACGGGTGTTGGCGGCGCCCGCACGCGGGTCCACGGAGCCGGTCATCGGGTGCGGCTTGTACAGAAGGCGCACGTTCTCGTCGGCGAGCAGCTCGCGAACGATGTTCTCGCCGGCCAGGATCACCGAGGTGTTGCCCGGGTTGCCGTCCCAGCCCTCCCAGGTCGGGGCGTACAGCACGGTGGTCAGGCGGCCGGCCGGGGCACTGTCGTGTCGCTGGATCGGCCGGATCGGGGCCAGCTGGGGCCGTCCGACCTCGATGACGTCCTTGTCCTCGACGCCGATGTCGGCGAGCTGGTAGCGGTCACGGGCCGCCGGGCCCGCCACCCACACCTCGTCGTACGCCTTCGCGTACGGGTTGCAGGAGGACAGCTTGTCGCTCTCGCCGTGGTTGGTGAAGGCGTGCTTGATGGAGGGGATACGCAGGATCTGCGAGGTCTTTCCGGAGTTCGCCGGGTGCAGCAGCATCTTGAGCGTGGAGTGCTCCAGGCGCATCAGGTTGGCGACCTTGGGGATGCACACGATCGGCACGTCCGTGGCCTCGATCTTCTGCACCATGAAGCGCTCACGGAGCACGATGATCGGGTTGCCGTCCAGGGCGGCGAGGGTGCTCAGCCACATGTTGGCCTGGTAGGCGGAGGAGGAACCGCCGGAGAAGTACATGCCGACCGTCGGCCGGTACTCCGCGAGCCAGTTGTCCAGCCACTCCAGGGCCTGCTTCTCGTCGGCCACCCGCTTCTTGGGCAGCAGCCAGGTGCCCAGGTAGAGCGTGCCGCCGGCGGACAGGGCCAGGGAGACGGCGAGGCCGATGCCGCCCCAGTACGCGTCCGTGGTGATCGAGGTGAGCATCATGCCGACCGTGGTGGGCACGGAGAAGCGCAGGAGCCGGCGGCCCGTCTGACGGGAGAGGATGCGCGGCGGGGCGTCGCACAGCCGCAGCGCGCTCGCGTCGATGTTGCGGGTCACGAACGGCAGGCTGCGGGTCCTGCGGACCAGTACGGCGACCGCCTGGCACACGAAGTGGGTGCCGTAGAAGAGCAGCAGCGTGATGGTGAGCGGCGCCTGCTCCTCGAGCGGGTTGATGCCGTCGATGTGCAGCAGGCCGACCAGTATCAGCATGTCGCGCAGCAGCTGGCGCACCGTGACGTCGAACCGGATCCGGCCCAGCACCGCGAGCAGGCCGGGCTGCTTGTGCTGGAGGATCAGGTCCAGACCCAGGTTGACCACGGATGCGGCGATGAACAGCGGGATGACGGGCAGCAGTGCACCGACCAGCTGGGCGGTGAACGCGACCATCATCGCGAAGAGGGCCGCGAGCTGTACGGCTCGGCGGGGGACGATTCCGGCGGAAGGCACGGGGGAGGGCTCCTGGCAGCACGAAGGTCAGGGGGGAGGCCGAGGGGGGCGGCCGGGTCCCGCGCTGCGACGCCGCCGGAGCGGCGAAACGGGACCGATGGACACCCGACCGTATGACCTTGTTGGCCTTGGTGACAATCTGCTGTGGCTCTCATCACCGCGAAAGCGGACCAATCGAACGCAACCTCTTGGCCTCGGCTTCCGTCTTAAGAAAACCCAATTGGAGCGGGCGGAGCGGCTCTGCCCGGCCCCTGATTCTTCACGGTGTTGTACCTCCGCAGTGCCGCCGGACCGTCTCGCGGGGCGTCCGCCAGGCGATATCACGACGCGGCCGTGGGCCGCTCTGCCGTAGATTGCGCCCGTAGGGACGTAATACGGGGCGGGCAGGGATCCCCGTACAGCGGTGGATCGGCGAGCACAGGGGCAGTTCAGTGGCAGGGGCTAGGCAGGAAGTGGCGGACGCTCGCCGGATCGTGGTGAAGGTCGGCTCGTCGTCGCTGACCACGGCCGCCGGGGGACTGGACGCGGACCGCGTGGATGCGCTGGTGGATGTGCTGGCCAAGCACCAGGACAAGGAGATCGTGCTGGTCTCCTCCGGTGCCATCGCGGCGGGCCTGGCGCCCCTGGGGCTGGACAAGCGGCCCCGTGATCTGGCCCGTCAGCAGGCCGCCGCCAGCGTGGGCCAGGGCCTGCTGGTCGCCCGCTACACCGCTTCCTTCGCCCGCTACGGCCGCCGGGTCGGCCAGGTCCTGCTCACCTCCGACGACACCAGCCGCCGGGCCCACTACCGCAACGCCTACCGGACCCTCGACCAGCTGCTGGCCATGGGCGCCGTACCGATCGTCAACGAGAACGACACCGTCGCCACCGACGAGATCCGCTTCGGCGACAACGACCGGCTGGCGGCGCTGGTGGCCCATCTCGTCCGCGCCGACCTGCTGATCCTGCTGTCCGACGTGGACGGCCTCTACGACGGCGATCCGGCCACCCCCGGCACCTCCCGGATAGCCGAGGTCCGCGGGCCCAAGGACCTGGAGGGCATCTCCATCGGCAGCGCGGGCAGGGCCGGCGTCGGCACCGGCGGCATGGTCACCAAGGTCGAGGCGGCCCGGATCGCGGCCGCGGCCGGCATCCCGGTCGTCCTGACCTCCGCTGTGCACGCCGCGGACGCGCTGGCCGGCGGCCCGACCGGCACCCACTTCCTGCGCACCGGCCGCCGCTCCGCCGACCGGCTGCTGTGGCTCGCGCACGCCTCCACACCGCGCGGCGCCCTGGTACTGGACGACGGGGCGGTGCAGGCGGTCGTCGAGCGGCGCTCCTCGCTGCTGCCGGCCGGCATCGCCTCCGTGGAGGGCGAGTTCTCCGCCGGCGACCCGGTGGAGCTGCGGGACGGCAGCGGCCGCGCGGTGGCCCGCGGAGTCGTCAATTTCGACGCCCGGGAAATCCCTCGTTTGATGGGGCGTTCGACCCGCGATCTCGCCCGTGAGCTGGGCCCCGCGTACGAGCGGGAGGTCGTGCACCGCGACGATCTGGTGCTGCTGCACCGCTGAGGCCGCCCTGCCGGTCGTGCGGCACCGCTGAACCCGTGTCCGGTCCCGCTGCCGGCCGTCACGACCGGAAAGCGCCGTCGCCGGTGCGGTGTGGAGACCAGCCTTTCCGCCGGGACCTTGGCAAAAACGCCCCCGCGACGGGCCTCGGGCTGGTCAACTTTGTTGCGGGGGCGCCGTAGGGGAACGGCGCCCGCAGCGCGCGAGCGCACACGCCGAAGTACGACCGCACCAATCGGCTCCGCACCCGAGCGCGGAGCGATTCGCATCACAGGAGGCCGCCGGTGAGACGAGGGCGCCCAGGGGCACCGCCCCGAGGGTCGGCGGAGCGCACACTGACCAGCGTCGGAACCGGCGAGGACGCCGGCCGGCCGGATGACGACGAGCGCGTGGAGCGGCACAGGACGGCGCGGCCCGCACCGGAGGGCGAGCGCCGGGAGGCGTCCCGGCTGTGGCACATCACCCTCAGCGTCTCGGGAGCCGAGGCCCCGCTGAAGGAGGTCCGGCGGGCGCTGGAGCAGCTCGCCCACGACCATCCCTTCCTGCTGACCAGCCGCTACGCCAACGACCACGCCGAGATCCGCTACTGGGAGGAGGCGCGGGACCTGCACGACGCCGCGGCGGTCGCGCTCCGGCTGTGGGGCGAGCACCGCTCCACGGCCAAGCTGCCCCCGTGGGAGATCGTCGGCCTGGAAGTCATCGACCGCGAGACCTACCACCAGCGCATCGCGGAGGGGTACGGCCCGCCACCGGCGTCGCCGGTCGGGGTCCATCCCTACTGACGGCCGCCCGCGTCCCGCGCTGTGAGATACCGCATGGCCGCAGCCCGCCACCCCGCTAGGCTGCGGCCATGACCAGCAGCGCATCGCACTCCTCACCCGTCCTCGAGACCGCCCGTCGCGCACGGGAGGCGGCCGCCGTCCTGGCGCCGCTGCCGCGTACGGCCCGCGATGCCGCGCTGCTCGCCATCGCCGATGCCCTGGTGGCACAGACCGAGGCGATCGTCGCCGCCAACGCCGAGGACATCGCCAAGGCGCGGGCGGCCGGCACCGCCGAGTCGATCGTGGACCGGCTCACCCTCACCCCGGAGCGGATCGCGGCCATCGCCGAGGACGTCCGCCAGGTCGTGGCGCTGCCCGACCCGGTGGGCGAGGTGGTGCGCGGCTCGACCCTGCCCAACGGTCTCGATCTGCGGCAGGTCCGGGTCCCGCTCGGTGTGATCGGGATCATCTACGAGGCTCGGCCCAATGTGACGGTGGACGCCGCGGCGCTGTGCCTGAAGTCCGGCAACGCCGTGCTGCTGCGCGGCTCGTCCTCCGCGTACGCCTCCAACAGCGCCCTGGTGGACGTCCTGCGGGACGCCGTCCAGAGCGCCGGGCTGCCCGCCGACGCGGTGCAGCTGGTGCCCGGCGAGAGCCGCGACTCGGTACGTGAGCTGATGCGCGCGCGTGGCCTGGTCGATGTGCTGATCCCGCGCGGTGGCGCCTCCCTGATCCGTACGGTCGTCGAGGAGTCCATCGTCCCGGTGATCGAGACCGGCACCGGCAACTGCCATGTCTACGTCGACGAGGCCGCCGACATCGACATGGCGATCGACATCCTCATCAACTCCAAGGCACAGCGGCCCAGTGTCTGCAACGCGGCGGAGACGGTGCTGGTGCACGCCGGGATCGCCGAGAAGTTCCTGCCGCGCGCCCTGGAGGCGCTGACCGAGGCCGGGGTGATCGTCCACGGCGACGCCGCCTGGCAGCAGGCGGGCCCCGGACTGGTCGCCCCCGCCACCGACGAGGACTGGGCGACGGAGTACCTCTCGTACGACATCGCGGCGGCCGTGGTGCCCGACCTGGACGCGGCGGTGGCGCACATCCGGCGCTGGACCTCCGGGCACACCGAGGCCATCGTCACGACCTCGCAGGCCGCCGCCCGCCGGTTCACCCAGTTGGTGGACTCCACCACCGTCGCGGTCAACGCCTCCACCCGTTTCACCGACGGCGGCCAGTTCGGCTTCGGCGCGGAGATCGGCATCTCGACGCAGAAGCTGCACGCCCGCGGCCCCATGGGACTGCCCGAGCTCACGTCCACCAAGTACATCGTCACGGGCGACGGTCACACCCGCTGAGCGGTCTCCCGGATTCCTCGCCCGCTCCGCTCCGCGTTCTCTGTGCATTCTCTCTGCCCAAAGAGACCCGCCGGGGCTAACCTGGACGGGTGCCGGACGACGTGGGGGGCAAGCCGTTCCCGGACGGCGAAGAGCCCGACGAGCACCACCACGGGAGCCACGGAAAAGCGGACGAAGAATTCGCCTCCGTGGTCTTCGACGAGGAATTCGTCCGGTCCGCACAGGTCCATGAGCCCTCGGCGGTCGAGCGGATGCTGGCCGCCGCCGAGGCGCGCGCCGAGGCCGAGGCGGCCCGCTCGGGGGCCGGCTTCGGCCCTGACGGCGACGACCCGGACGAGACCGGCCCGCACCGCCGCCGTCGCCGCCGCGGCCCGGATACCGACGACTACGAGACGTACGGCGATTACGGCGAGTACAGCGAGTACGAGGACGACGGCGACTACGGCGATTACCGGTCACACAGCCCGTACGGCCCTTACGGGGGGTCGCTGCGCCCCTACCGCGGCAGTATCCGCTGGCATCGGCCGGTCGCCTGGGTGCTGGCCGTGGTCATGGGCATCGGGCTGGTAGCGCTGGCCTTCAGCGCCGTCTACCGGGGCGCCTCGGGGCGGACCCAGAGCCCGGCGCCGGCGCCCACCTCCAGCGGGGTGGACGCCCCCACCACGGGCGGCGTGGACAGCGTGCGTACGGCGCGCCCCGGCCTGCCGTCCTTGCCGTCGGCGGAGCCGGTGCGCCCGTCGTTCTCCGCGGTGCCCAGGCCGCAGTGAGGCCGTCGAGCACTGCCCCGGATACGAGTGCCCGAAACGGAACCGTCCGCTGAAGTTGCCCGGCGCCCCGGCGTTTACCTTCGCCCCGGCAGACCTACTCTTGTTGTATGAGCGGGCCTGGTGACCCTCCCGAAGGGACGCCCAACGGCGCCTCGGGAGGCGGTGAGGACGAATACCGATCCGTTGTCTTCGACGAATCGTTCGTGCGCGCTGCACGCCTACAGGAATTCTCCGCCGACGAGCGGCTCGGTGAGCACCATTCGCCGGCCGTCAAAACCCGGCACGCATGGATGCGGCTGGGCGGCTCCCGGCAGGCCGTCCTGCTGGTGCTGCTGATCATTCTTGCCTTCGGCACGGCCGTCTACATGGGCGTACGGCATCCGTACAAGACCCCGGATCCGGTCCAGGCGCAGCCGCTGCGGTCCGCGGTGGTGCCGCTCGCACCGACCGGGGACGTGCCCGGCGCGTCACCCGAGGACCTCTTCGCGCACAGCCCCGCGGTCGACTACCGGATCGGCGCCGCGGGGGTCAATCTCCCTGCCGTCGCCCGTACGGCGCACTTCTCCGACGGCCAGATCGTCGCCGCCCTGTCCATCGCGAAGGACTACCTCGTCCGCTCCTCGCTGGACCCGGCCACCCTCACCGGCGGATCCGTACGACCCGTGCGGCTACTGCTGGATACCGGCCAACTCGACCAGTTCGACCGGAGCCTGGCGCACCCCGACGACAACGGGCGCCATGCCGCAACCGGCTGGCTGGTCCGCTTCGACCCGAAGTACACCCGGCTCGCCGACCGGAACGTACGGGTCGACGGCACGCTGTCCGCCACGGAGCTGAGCCCGGACGCGCTAGATGTGACCGCCGACTACACCTTCGTCTACGCCGTACGGCCCGCTCCCGGCGCGCAGCAGGACGGCTCCGCCGGCCAGGACATCGGCAAGGCCACCCCGGGCGCCGCCTCGCTGGTCACCGTCCGGCGCGAGATGCAGTTCCGGCTCACCCGTGACGACCTCAGCGACCACCGCCTGGAGGTGCTGCAGAGCAGTCTGCAGGCCGGGCCGCTGGCCTGCTCCTCCAAGCCGGCCGACGCGCTGCGCCCGCTGTTCGCGGGACAGCACGCCGGCATTGACCGGCTCACGGGCACCGACCCCTTTGCCAGGGACCGGGCCAACCCTTCGCTCTGTGGCGAGCTGGCGCCCTCCGCCCAGCCGAAGCCGAGCCATCCGATCCGCTAGTCCACCAGGGCGTGTCCGGGCCGCTAGGACCCGTCCGAGCCCTTGGCGCCACCGGAGCCGTTGGCGCCGCCCGAGCTGTCGGGGCGCGAGCCGCCGCGGAAGACCGTGTCCCGCAGCTTGCCGCCCAAGTCGCCCGCGCCGCCCGCGATATCGCGCACCAGGCCCATCAGCGGGTCCTTGCTGTTGCGCACCGAGTCGGCGTAGTGCGCGGCGGAGTCCCGGAACGAGTCGGAGACCGATGTGTCCTTGTCCTCGTCCCGGCGCGGGTAGTGGCCGTCCATGATCCGCTGGTAGTCGCGGCTGGCCGCCCACTTCTTCAGCTCGGCCGCCCGCACGGTCGTGAACGGGTGGCTGCGCGGCAGCAGGTTGAGGATCTTCAGCACGGAGTCGCGCAGATCGCCGCCGGACTCGTACTCGTCCGCCTGCTTGAGGAAGGCGTCCACATTCATCTCGTGCAGATGATTGCCGCCGGCCAGCTTCATCAGACCGCGCATCGAGGCCTGCAGATCCTGGCCGACCAGCAGCCCGGCACGGTCCGCCGACAGCTCCGACTTGCGGAACCATTCGCGCAGCGCCGTCACGATCGCCATGATCGCGACATTGCCCAGCGGGATCCAGGCGACCTTCATCGCCAGATTCGTCAGGAACAGCAGAATCGTGCGGTAGACGGCGTGCCCGGACAGCGCATGCCCGACCTCGTGGCCGACGACCGCCCGCATCTCCTCCTCGTCCAGCAGCTCGACCAGACCGGTCGTCACCACGATGATCGGCTCGTCCAGACCGATACACATGGCGTTGGGCTGCGGGTCCTGATTCACGTACATCGGCGGGACCTTCTCCAGGTCCAGGATGTAGCAGGCATCGCGCAGCATGTCGTTGAGGTGCGCGAACTGCTGCTCGCCGACCCGCACCGAGTCCGACAGGAACAGCAGTCGCAGACTGCGCTCCGGCAGCAAGCCGCTGAGCGTCTTGAAGACGGTGTCGAACCCGCTCAGCTTGCGCAGCGCCACCAGCGCCGAGCGGTCCGCGGGGTGCTCGTACGACCGTGAGGAAATTCCGGGGAATCGCCGCCGGTCCCGGCTCGGTACGTTTTCGCTGCCGCCTGGGCTCTCCGTCATTGGGGCCTCCCCCTGTTCGACTGCGTGTGTTTCAGACTAGAGGACGCCACTGACAGACGATTGGATGCTCGGGCGTACGCTGGCGATCGCACCAATGACCGCACAGGCCCGTACGAAGGACCGCACGGGCCCGTACCGAGGGAGCGCATCGTCATGCCGCATCCGAGCGTGCTGCTCGCCGCAGTCCAGGAGGGCTCCAGGGCCGACGGGCCCGGCTGGATTCTGCGCACCGTGATCGTCGTCGGCGTCGTGGGTGCCGTCCTGCTCGCCTGGTTCCTGCTGCGCGGCTACGGCCAGGACTGACACACTGACGACCCCCGACGGCACTCTCCGTACGTGTGCGGGTGGAGTCGCCGTGGGCCCGCGGTGAGCCGACGCTTACGATGTGGTGGAAATCTCTGCCCGACCCCAGCCCGGATTGGTCCTGCCGACGATGAGCCTGCACACCACCGCACAGTCCCTGGTCTCCCTCGCCGCCGAACCCGGACACGAGGGCGGTCACGCCAGCCTCAGCCCGTACCTGACCGGCGGTGGCGCCCTTTTTATCCTGCTCCTCCTGCTCTGGATCACCACCCGCTTCAACCGGGACCGCTGAGCCCCGGCACCCGGCCCCCGGCATCGCGCGTCGCCCAGTAGGGTCTGCACGCATGGGAGAGCACACAGGGCCCGTGAAGCGGCGACTCGGAGTGATGGGCGGCACGTTCGACCCGATCCATCACGGACACCTGGTCGCCGCCAGCGAGGTGGCCAGCCAGTTCCACCTCGACGAGGTCATCTTCGTGCCGACGGGGCAGCCGTGGCAGAAGAGCCACAGGACGGTGTCCCCGGCCGAGGACCGGTATCTGATGACGGTCATCGCGACGGCATCGAACCCGCAGTTCTCCGTCAGCCGTATCGACATCGACCGCGGCGGCAAGACGTACACGATAGACACGCTGCGTGATCTGCGCGCGGAGCACCGTGACGCGGATCTGTTCTTCATCACCGGCGCCGACGCGCTCAGCCAGATTCTGACCTGGCACGATGCCGCGGAGCTGGTCTCGCTCGCCCACTTCATCGGGGTGACCAGGCCCGGACATGTCCTCGCGGACCCCGGGCTGCCCGAGGGGGCGGTGTCCCTGATCGAGGTGCCGGCGCTGGCCATCTCCTCGACCGACTGCCGGGCGCGCGTCGCCCAGGGGGATCCGGTCTGGTACTTGGTGCCGGACGGTGTGGTGCGCTACATCGACAAAAAACAGCTGTACCGCAACGACCGCTGACGGGGCTGACGGAAAGGGGCACCGGTGAGCGACCGACAGGATCCGTACGGGCCGCAGGACCCGTATGCCCACGACCCGTATGCCCAGGAGCAGCAGGGGCAGCCGGGCTACACCTACGACGCCTACGGGCAGCCGGTGTACCGCGACGCCGCACAGCCGTCGTACGAGCAGCACCACGACCCGTACGGGCAGCAGGCCGCACCGTCCGGCTACGAGGGCTACGACCCGTACAGCGGCCAACAGGGCGGCGGCCAGGGCCCGCAGTCGTACCAGGGGCAGCAGGGCGGGACGGAGTACGGCTATGACCCGTACGGGCGCCAGCAGGTGCAGGCCCAGCCCGGCTACCCGCAGCAGTACGACCCGTACGCCCAGCCCCAGCAGCACCAGTCCCCGCAGCAGCCCCACCAGCAGGAGTGGATCCCGCAGCAGGCCCAGCAGTCGCCGTACGAGCAGGTTCCCTACGCCGAGCAGCCCCGCTACGAGACACCCGCTGCCCCGCGCCAGGACGGGCCGCCGCGGCCGCCCGCACAGCGTCGCGCCCCGTCGGCCGACATGGCGGAGCCGGAAGCCGCGAGCGGCGTCACCGCGCCCTCCTCGGTCGGCCCGGAGTACCGCACCGAACAGTTCTCCTTCATCGAGGAGCCGGACGAGGACTCCGAAGACGTCATCGACTGGCTGAAGTTCACCGAGAGCCGCACCGAGCGGCGCGAGGAGGCCAAGCGGCGCGGCCGGAGCCGGATCGTCGCGCTGTCCGTCGTGCTGGCCCTGCTGGTCGCCGGCGGCGTCGGCTATCTGTGGTGGGCGGGCAAGCTGCCCGGCCTGGCCGGCCCGGACACCGGCAAGGCGGCCGCGGGCGGCGGCCAGAAGCGCGATGTCCTCGTCGTACATCTGCGGGACACCACGACCGGGAACAGCTCCACGGCGCTGCTGGTGGACAACGAGACCACCCACAAGGGCACCACTGTCCTCCTGCCCAACAGCCTCGTCGTCTCCAAGGACGACGGCACCACCACGACGCTCGCCAAGTCCGTCAAGGACGACGGCGCCGAGCCGACCCGGGACTCCCTCAACAGCCTGCTGGGCGCCGACCTCAAGGCCACCTGGCGGCTGGACACCCCCTATCTGGAGAACCTCGTCGAGACCGTCGGTGGGATCACCCTCGACACCGACGCCACCGTCCCCGGCGCCAAGAAGGGCGCCTCCCCGGTGGTCAAGCAGGGCCGCGCCCAGGACCTCAACGGCCAGGCGGCCGTCGCCTACGCCACCTACCGGGCGACGGGCGAGAACCAGATCAGGCAGCTGCAGCGCTTCGGCCAGGTCATGCAGGCCACCCTGAAGAAGGTCTCCAGCGACGCCGACGGCGCCACCGCCACCGTCAAGGCGCTGCTCCAGGTGCTCGACCCGCCGCTCACCGAGGCCCAGCTGGGCAGCTCGCTGGCGCAGCGGGCCGAGCTGGCCAAGACCGGCGCGTACCGCACGACCCTGCTGCCCGTGCAGACGAACGGCACGCTCAGCCCGACCGCCGCGGCGAGCGTGGTCAAGGACGTGCTCGGCGGCACGGTCAAGAAGGCCGCCCCCGACGCCACCGCCCGGGTCGCCGTCCGTAACGCCACCGGCATTGCGGGCGCCACCGGCAAGGCGCAGGTCGCACTCGTCAACGGCGGCTACAGCTTCGTCGACGACGGCACCGACAGCGCGGCCAGGGCCACGTCCCAGGTCACCTACGCGGACGCCGCCCAGAAGGCGAAGGCTGTCGAGGTCGCCAAGACGCTGGGTCTGTCGGCGGGCGCGGTCAAGCAGGGCAAGAGCGCGGGGAACGCCGACGTCACCGTGGTGCTGGGGCAGGACTACAAGGGCTGATCGGCGCAGCGAGCTCGGCCCCGAGGACGGGGTCGAGCAGCCCCCATCACGGCGCTGACCAGGCCGAATGCCGGAACCGGCCCGTGGGAGAAAAACCCCGGCGGGAGTGTCGGCGGTCCGTGAGACCCTTGAGGGGTACTTGACCGCCGATCCGGTTGCCCATGGGGGACTGCGGCGCGCGCCGCGGCTGAGCCGAGCGCCACCCGCCCCTGCCCCCGCCGGCCGGAGAAGCTGCCCCCGACCCGGAAAGCCGCTTGTGACCGCCACGGACCGTTCCATCGAGCTCATCAACGCCGCCGCCCAGGCCGCGGCCGACAAGCTCGCGCACGACATCATCGCGTACGACGTCAGTGACGTCCTCTCGATCACCGACGCCTTCCTGCTGGCGTCGGCGCCCAGCGACCGCCAGGTCAAGTCGATCGTCGACGAGATCGAGGAACGGCTCAGCAAGGAGCTCGGCGCCAAGCCGGTCCGCCGCGAGGGCGACCGCGAGGCCCGCTGGGTGCTGCTCGACTACATCGACATCGTGGTGCACGTCCAGCACAGCGAGGAGCGCGTGTTCTACGCGCTCGAGCGCCTGTGGAAGGACTGCCCCGAGATCGACCTCCCCGAGGAGGCCAAGGCCACCCGCGGCAAGGCCGCCGCGCACGCCCAGGCCACGACGGGTGAGCAGGACGGAGAGCTGCTCTGAACGGCACCAAGAGCGCCAGGGGGCGCCGCATCGTCCTGTGGCGCCACGGCCAGACGGCCTGGAATCTGGAGCGCCGCTTCCAGGGGTCCACGGACATCGAACTGACCGAGACGGGCTTCGGCCAGGCGCGGCGCGCGGCCCGGCTGCTCGCGGCCCTCGGGCCGGACGCCATCATCGCCTCCGACCTGCAGCGGGCCGCGGCGACGGCAGGCGAGCTGGCCGCCCTGACCCGGCTCGACGTGACACATGACGCGGCCCTGCGGGAGACCTACGCGGGCTCCTGGCAGGGGCTGACCCACGACGAGATCCTCGCGCAGTACGGCGAGCAGTACACCGCGTGGAAGCGCGGTGAGCCGGTGCGGCGCGGTGGCGGCGAACTGGAGACCGAGGTCGCCGACCGGGCCGCCCCGGTCGTGCTCAACCACGCCGACAAGCTGCCCGAGAACGGCACCCTGGTCGTCGTCAGCCACGGCGGCACGATCCGGACCACCATCGGGCGGCTGCTCGGCCTGGAATCCCACCACTGGGAGGGTCTGGGCGGGCTGTCGAACTGCTGCTGGTCCGTGCTGGGCGAGGGCGCGCGCGGCTGGCGCCTGTTGGAGCACAACGCCGGCACCCTGCCGGAGCCGGTGCTCGGCGACGACGACTAGGACGCGTCCCGGCCCCGCCGGGCGGCCCCGACCGACCGGATTTCACATCTGGGCAGGTCGCAGGCTAAAGTTCTTCTTGTTCGCGGCGCCGCCGGGGGAAACCCGGAGGAGCGGAACAAGACCCGGGGCTATAGCTCAGTTGGTAGAGCGCCTGCATGGCATGCAGGAGGTCAGGAGTTCAATTCTCCTTAGCTCCACAACCCGGATGATCCCGTCTCCTCGCGGAGGCGGGATCTCTGCGTTATCGGGCCCGTCCTACAGAGGGTGCTGCGCCGCCGGCTCGGGCGCCGCCCTTCGCCGGCGACGTCGAGGCCGGACAGCTCACGGCTCTCTGCTCTCTGCTCTACGCCTTCCTCGCCAATGGCGCGGCTCCTTCGGCAGGCGAACTGCCGGGCCCGCGGCGGACATTCGTGCGGCGCTTCGGGGGCCGGGCCGGTGATCAGGGGCGGCGGGTCCGGTACCGGCGGCGGGGGCTGGGTATATGTGGCGTATGTCGGTGCCGTCGCGGGCCTCGATTTCGCCCACAGCGCCAATCTCGCCGCCGCGTTGGGGGCGTACGCAAGGAGCGCGTCGCGGATGCGCGCGGTCCTGCGGTGACCGTCAACCGGGTCGGACCGCTGCTGGGTGCCGCGCTTTTCGGGACACTCTTCCTGAAACAGCCCGCTCAGGCAGGGGTGGACGCGCCGCCGCGGGCACTGTGGGTGAGCATGCTCGCCCCGACGGACACCGCATCCGTCGGCCGGGCCCGCCGGGGTGGCGAGAAGGCGGGCCTGACCCGGTCGGCGGTCCGTGGCAGAATCGGACGGCGCCGGCAGGGGAGGAGAGATCGCGATGCCCACGAGCATCCTCGAGAAGGTCAATGACCTGCTCGAAGTGGCCGAGGCGCGGGGTTATGACTGGCTGCCGGAAGATGCGCTCCGCTTCACCTGCCCCGTTGACGGTCCCGCGTTCCCGGGCAGCGGTAGCAAGGGTTCCGCTCTGCAGTGCCCTTCGTGCGGCTCGTCCCATGTCGCTCAGGTGCTGGGCGACAACGGAGGAATTTCCTTCGTTTGTACGGCCTGCGGCCACAGTTGGAGCTGATGGATGGGCGCCCACAGCAGGAAATGTGACTGGTGCGGCAGCGGCACGCCGATCGTCCGCGACATGGAACCCGTCAACACCGACTATCAGTACTGGTGCGAAGAGTGCGCCCGCGCCCTGGTCATAAAAGGCGACCCCATCGAGACCTATCGGGAACTCGACGGGGAGCCGATCTACGGGCGGCTGCTGGACGAGCACTGCACGCTGAAGCGTTTCTACTCGTTCGCCACGGCCTGAGCAGAGTCGTTTCGTCCGGCTCTTTCCGCCTGATATCTCTTCAGCTGTCGCGGGCTCCTGCCGCAACTGCGCCGGGCGCTCCGGGCGTTGTGGTGAAGGGCGGACGGCGACCTCTCAACGACGCAGCGCGGCCGTAGGGTTCACGTCCGCGGTCGTAGGGTTCATGTCCTCGGCGTAGGGTTCACGTCCGCGCTCGTACGGTTCATGTCCGCGGGCGAACGGTTCACGCGGCGCTGCCGCCATCGGCCGGGCCGGATCCGCCGGCAGGCCCCCGCCGCCGGCCGAGCCGCCACAGCCGGGCCCCCGTCAGTGCCAGTACGGCCAGCCCCGCGATCGGATAGACGCCGGAGAGCAGCATCTGGGCGCCGTTCTGGTGCAGTTCCTCGTGATGGTGCCAGCGGTGCGGCACCCACCACAGGGCGAACGAGCAGAACAGCAGGCCCAGCGTGGCGGTCGTCGCCCACCAGCGGCGGGCGGCCCTGCCGCTGCGGCGGAGCGCCTCGGACCCGAGCAGGACCAGTACCGGTACGGCCCACACCCAGTGGTGGGACCAGGAGATCGGGCTGACCAGGAGGGCGGTCGCCGCGCAGGCGGCCGCGGCCCAGGCGCTCCCCCGGCCTTCGGCCGGGGGTTCCCCCGCCGCGCGCAGCAGCGACCCGGCCGCCAGCGCCAGCCCCAGGACCGTGGTCAGACCGGCGACCACGACCCAGGCGGTGCCCGGGTCGTGGCTGTGCAGCAGCCGGGCGAGGGCGCCGCGCAGCGACTGGTTCGCGGTGATCTCCACCTCACCGACCCGGTCGGCGGCGAACACGATCTCGGTCCAGAAGCGGTACGAGTCGCGCGGCAGCGCGAGCGCGGAGAGGAGAGCGGTGGCCAGGAACGTGGTGGTCGCCACGGCGGCCTGTCGCAGCCACGGGTTCCACGCGGCGCGCGCCCCCGCGCCGGAGCGGATCAGCTGCGCGGCCCGGACGGCGCCGGCCAGCGCCAGGAACACGGCGAACAGCGCCGGGGTCAGCTTGAGACCGGCCGCGATACCGATGCCGATGCCCGCGAGACGGTTGGTGTCCTTGCGGGTCAGGTCCCACAGGACCAGTACGGCGAGCAGAAGGTTGATCTGGCCGTAGCGCAGCGTCGTCCAGACCGGCTCGCACCACACCAGGAGCGCGGAGAGCGCGAGGGTGGCGGCGGGCCGGGGCAGCCGCAGGGGCCGGCCGACCAGGCGCAGTGAGAGGTGCACCACGGCGACGAGCAGCAGGAGGTTGCCGGCGGTGGCCAGGGTGCGCATCGCCGGGACGCCGAGGAGGGTGAGCGGGGTGAACAGCAGCGCCGCGAAGGGCGGATAGGTGTTGGGCAGATGCGCCGAGGTGGCCACCATGTCGTAGAGGGACTCGCCGTTGCGGACGGTGAAGCCCTCGGCGCGGTAGACCATGAGGTCGATCATCGTCACATGCGCGAGGCGCTGCGCGATCCAGAAGGCGGTGAAGGAGACCAGGCAGGCGAGGGCCGCCGTGGGGACCGGGTGTCGGCGGACGAGGCCCCTGTCGGGGTGGGCGCCGCCGGGTTCGGTGGGCCTTTCCAGCTCCAGCGCGGTCACGGCGTTCGGCTCCCCAGGACGAATCGGGCACGGATGGCCGACAGTACCGCGCGTCGCGCCGGAGGGCCCCTGGCAGAACGATTTGGCAGAAGCCGGGGAGGTCCGTGTAATGTAGGCGATGCCGCAGCGGGGAACCGGGCGGAACAAAATCTGGGGCTATAGCTCAGTTGGTAGAGCGCCTGCATGGCATGCAGGAGGTCAGGAGTTCAATTCTCCTTAGCTCCACAAGAACAGAGCAGGCCGTCCGTTATGGGCGGCCTGCTCTGTCGTGCGTATACGGTGCCGGGGTGGGGCCGTCCGTCGTGGCCTGTGGTCGTAGGGGGCGGAGGGCGGTGGCCACGAGGGTGGTCGGCGATCGTGGCTGCGGCTGCGGCCGTGGCCGTGGCGGTCCGTCCTGGCCACGGTGTTGCCGTTCCCGGATCCGGGCGGTTCCTGCGGGGTTGCGCTGATATTCGGTCAGCAAACCGTCCGCTATGGCGAGTTAGCTGTTCGCTCCATGCCCATTCCTGACCAGTCCTTGCCGTTCCTTGGGCTCTTCTTGGTGATCGCATGTCCCTGACATGAACGGTTCACCGAAAGAGTGGCGAATCGCGTGAGCGTCACATCCAACGCATTCACCGCTCGTGAGGTGCTGTGCACCGGCGCACCGGCGCAGCGCGGCACCCCGCAGCGCACCGCATCGCCACAGCAGGGGGTTACATGAGATCAAGCCGCTCCAGATCACTGCGCGCCCGCGCCGGTCTGGCCTGGGCAGCGACGCTGCCGCTGGTCGCCGGCGCGCTCGCGCTCGGCGCGCCCGCCGCCGACGCCGCGGGCCACGACGGCGGTCGGCACGCGCTGCAGGGCACCAAGCCCCTGTGGGCCACCCGACAGGCCGACCAGGGCGCCACCTCCGCCTCCGCGGCCGTCACCGCCCGCGTCTACCTGGCCGGCCGCGACGCCAAGGGCCTCGCCGACTACGCGAAGGCGGTGTCCGACCCGCACTCCGCCACGTACGGGAAGTACCTGAGCCCCGCCCAGGTGCGCGCCCGCTACGGCGCCACGCACGACCAGATAGCCAGGGTGACCGACTGGCTGAAAAAGTCCGGCCTGACGGTCACCGGGACCACCAACCGGTATGTGACGGTCAAGGGTGACGCGGCCGCCGCCGAGCGCGCCTTCGCCACCGACCTGCACAACTACCTCAAGAGCGGGCACACTTACCACGCGCCCTCGACCACCGCCTCCGCGCCCGCCTCCCTGGCCGACGCGGTCCTGACGGTCACCGGCCTGGACAACGCGCCCAAGCTCGCCAAGCATCACTCCGGTGAACTGCCGCCGCCGGAAGGCGTCTTCCGCAACTCCGGCCCGTTCTCCTCGTACTACGGCTCCAAGACCGACAAGGAGCTGCCGTCCGCCTACGGGAGCAAGGCGCCGTACGCGATCAAGGGCTACACCGGCAAGCAGCTGCGCGCCGCCTACGGGGCGAAGAAGTGGACCGGCAAGGGCGTCACCGTCGCGATCACCGACGCCTACGCCTCGCCGACCATCGCCCAGGACGCGAGCAAGTACGCCGCCCGCAACGGTGACCCCCGCTACCGCAGGGGCCAGCTCTCCCAGGTGCTGCCCAAGGACTACACGCACATCGAGGAGTGCGGCGCGGCCGGCTGGTACGGCGAGGAGACCCTCGACGTCGAGGCCGTCCACGCGGTCGCTCCCGACTCCGACATCGTCTACGTCGGCGGCGCCTCCTGCATGGACGACGATCTGCTCGACTCGCTCGGCAAGATCGTCGACGGGCACCTCGCCGACATCGTCTCCAACTCCTGGGGCGACATCGAGGCGAACGAGACCCCGGACGTGGCCGCCGCCTACGACCAGATCTTCCAGCAGGGCGCCGTACAGGGCATCGGCTTCTACTTCTCCTCCGGCGACAACGGAGACGAGGTCGCCCACACCGGCACCAAGCAGGTCGACACCCCGGCGAACTCCGCCTGGGTGACCGCCGTCGGCGGCACCTCTCTGGCCGTCGGCAAGCACGACGCCTACCAGTGGGAGACCGGCTGGGGCACCCAGAAGGCGGTCCTCTCCAAGGACGGCAACAGCTGGGCCGGCTTCCCCGGCACCTTCAACGGCGGTGCGGGCGGTGGCGTCAGCAAGACCGTCCCGCAGCCCTTCTACCAGCGCGGAATCGTCCCTGACGGGCTCTCCAACGTTGCTCTCAAGGGCGCGATGCGTACCGTTCCCGACATCGCGGCGGTCGCCGACCCCAACACCGGTTTCCTGGTCGGCCAGACCCAGACCCTGCCGGACGGAAAGCTCGGCTATGACGAGTACCGCATCGGCGGCACCTCGCTGGCCGCGCCGGTGATCGCCGGCGTCCAGGCGCTGGCGCAGCAGGCCCGGCACGGCGTTGCCATCGGCTTCGCCAACCCCGGCATCTACCAGCGTTACGGCACCGCCGCGTACCACGACGTCACCGACCACCCGCTGGGTGCCGGCCGCGATCTGGCGGTCGTCCGGGTCGACTACGTCAACGGTGTCGACGACAGCAAGGGCACCACGACCTCGCTGCGCAGCCTGGGCAAGGACAGCTCCCTGCACGCGGGCGTCGGATACGACGACGTCACCGGCGTGGGCACGCCCGGCGCCGGATATGTGAGCTCCTACCGCCCCTGACGCAGGGGCACGGCACCGCCTCCCTGCACCGTCCGTGACCCAGTGGCGCGGCGGTAGGAGTACGGGGTGAAAGGGGCGGGGCCCGCGCGGGGGAATCCTCCGCGCGGGCCCCGCACGCCCTGCTGTACCCTGGCGCCATGCGTGCCGTACGCCTTCTGCTTAGCGGGCCGCGCTGATCAGTACCGACGGATGACAGACCCCGTCGGAATCGGCGCGGCGTCCCCTCCTGTGCGAGGGGCCTTTTTGTTTCCGGCGCGCCGGAAATCGGGCGCGTTTCCGCAGGCAGAGACGATCGATGGAGCTTTGAGGACGATGAGCGAGACGACCAACTCCCCCGCTGCTCATGGCGCGGGAGGTGCCCCCGCCGAGGTGGCAGCGCCGCACCGCTATACGGCCGAGCTGGCCGCCGACATCGAGGCACGCTGGCAGGACTTCTGGGAGACGAACGGGACATACCACGCCCCGAACGCGACGGGTTCGCTGGCCGGCGACGCCGAGCTGGTGGCCCGCCCCAAGAAGTTCATCATGGACATGTTCCCCTACCCGTCGGGCGCCGGCCTGCACGTCGGCCACCCGCTGGGCTTCATCGCCACCGACGTCTACGCCCGCTACCAGCGGATGACGGGCCACAACGTCCTGCACACCCTGGGCTTCGACGCGTTCGGCCTGCCCGCCGAGCAGTACGCGGTGCAGACCGGCACCCACCCGCGGGTCTCGACCGAGGCCAACATCGTCAACATGCGGCGCCAGCTGCGCCGCCTGGGCCTGGGCCACGACCAGCGCCGCTCGATCGAGACGATCGACCCGGCGTACTACAAGTGGACCCAGTGGATCTTCCTGCAGATCTTCAACTCCTGGTACGACCCGGAGGCGGACGCGGCCCGCCCGATCGACACCCTGATCGCCCAGTTCGAGGCCGGCACCCGCCAGACCCCCGACGGGCGGGCCTGGGCCGAGCTGAGCGACATCGAGCGGGCCAACGTCCTGGGCGAGTACCGCCTGGCGTACGCCTCGGACGCGCCGGTCAACTGGTGCCCCGGTCTGGGCACGGTGCTGGCCAACGAGGAGGTCACCGCCGAGGGTCGCTCCGAGCGCGGCAACTACCCCGTCTTCAAGTCCAAGCTGCGCCAGTGGAACATGCGCATCACCGCCTACGCCGACCGGCTGCTGAACGACCTGGACGCGCTGGACTGGCCGGATGCCATCAAGCTGCAGCAGCGCAACTGGATCGGCCGTTCCGAGGGCGCCCGGGTCGACTTCCCGGTGGGCGACGACAAGATCACCGTCTTCACCACCCGCCAGGACACCCTGTTCGGCGCCACGTACATGGTGCTGGCGCCCGAGCACCCGCTGGTCGCCGGCGCGGAGAACGGCACCAGCGGCATCGTCCCGGACGCCTGGCCCGAGGGCACCCACGAGGTGTGGACCGGCGGCCACGCCACCCCGGCCGACGCCGTCGCCGCGTACCGCAAGCAGGCCGCCTCCAAGTCGGACGTCGAGCGGCAGGCCGAGGCCAAGGACAAGACCGGCGTCTTCACCGGCGCCTATGCGACCAACCCGGTCAGCGGCGAGCGGATCCCGGTCTTCATCGCCGACTACGTCCTGATGGGCTACGGCACCGGCGCGATCATGGCCGTCCCGGCACACGACTCCCGCGACTTCGCCTTCGCCCGCGCCTTCGAGCTGCCGATGCGCTGTGTCGTCGAGCCGTCCGACGACCGTGGCACGGACGCCTCGACCTGGGACGACGCCTTCTCCTCGTACGACGCCAAGATCGTCAACTCGTCCGCCGCGACGATTTCGCTGGACGGCCTGGGCGTGACCGAAGCCAAGGCGAAGATCACCGAATGGCTGGCCGACCAGGGCATCGGCGAGGGCACCGTCAACTTCCGCCTGCGCGACTGGCTGTTCAGCCGGCAGCGCTACTGGGGCGAGCCGTTCCCGATCGTCTACGACGAGGTCGGCGTCGCGCATGCGCTGCCCGAATCGATGCTGCCGCTGGAGCTGCCCGAGGTCGAGGACTACTCCCCGCGCACCTTCGACCCGGACGACGCCGACACCCAGCCCGAGACGCCGCTGTCCCGCAACGAGGACTGGGTCCATGTCGACCTGGACCTGGGCGACGGCAACGGCGTCAAGCGCTACCGCCGCGAGACCAACACCATGCCCAACTGGGCGGGTTCGTGCTGGTACGAGATGCGCTACCTGGACCCGGACAACAACGACGCGCTGGTCGACCCCGCCATCGAGCAGTACTGGATGGGGCCGCGCGAGGGTCAGCCGGCCGGTGGCGTCGACCTGTACGTGGGCGGCGCCGAGCACGCCGTACTGCACCTGCTGTACGCCCGCTTCTGGTCCAAGGTGCTGCACGACCTGGGCCATGTCTCGTCCTCCGAGCCGTTCCACAAGCTGTACAACCAGGGCATGATCCAGGCCTTCGTCTACCGGGACAGCCGCGGCATCGCCGTCCCGGCCGCCGAGGTCCATGAGCGCGACGGCGCCTACTACTACAAGGGCCAGAAGGTCAGCCGCGTTCTGGGCAAGATGGGCAAGTCCCTGAAGAACGCCGTCACCCCCGACGAGATCTGTGCCGAGTACGGCGCGGACACCCTGCGCCTGTACGAGATGGCGATGGGCCCGCTGGATGTGTCGCGCCCGTGGGACACCCGTGCGGTCGTCGGCCAGTACCGCCTGCTGCAGCGCCTGTGGCGCAACGTCGTCGACGAGGCGACCGGTGAGGTCACCGTCGTCGACACCGAGCCGGACGAGGCCACCCTGCGTGCCCTGCACAAGGCCATCGACGGCGTCACCCAGGACATGGCGAACCTGCGCTTCAACACCGCCATCGCCAAGGTGACCGAGCTGAACAACCACCTGACCAAGACGGGCGGCCCGGTCCCGCGGGCGGTCACGGAGCAGCTGGTGCTGCTGGTCGCCCCGCTGGCGCCGCACATCGCCGAGGAGCTGTGGCGCAAGCTGGGCCACACCGACACCGTGGTCCACGCGGACTTCCCGGTGGCCGACCCGGCGTACGTCGTGGACGAGACCGTGACCTGCGTCGTGCAGATCAAGGGCAAGGTCAAGGCCCGCCTGGAGGTCGCCCCGTCGATCTCCGACGCGGACCTGGAGGCGACCGCACTGGCCGAGCCGGCCGTGGTCGCGGCGCTGAACGGTGCGGGCATCCGGAAGGTGATCGTCCGGGCGCCGAAGCTGGTGAACATCGTGCCGGCGTAGGTGGCGGTGTAGGTGGCGGGGGCGCCGGGCGGTTGTCCTGGCGCCCGGGGCTCCTGGCGCGCTATAGGTGGTTTCCCCTACGGGCAGGTTGGGGGTTCATTCGGAACCCGCGACCTGCCCGAGCCGTTTACCGTGGAGGTACAGGGCGCGGGCGAGGAACCGGCGCCGCCGACACGTCTGGGGAGAGCCCATGGAAGCTGCTGTCGCCATCTTCGGGCTGCTCTTCGTTCTGTTTGTCCTGGCCGGGGTGTTCCTGACGGTCAAGGCCGTGAAGGCGGCCAAGCGCGGTGTGGACCGTACGGTCGCCCAGGCCCGCCGGACCGTCGAGGACACCACCCTCCGGGCCCGGCAGATCGCCCAGCCCGGCGTGGTCGGCGAACTGGCGCAGCTGCGGCTGTCACTGCGTACATCCATGCGCGCCACCCAGGACGTGCTCCACACCGGCTCCCCGGAGGACGCCTCCCTCAGCGAGGCGATCGGCCTCTTCGAGCGGCTGAGCGCCCATGGCCATGAGCTGGACGACGAGCTCAAGCGCCTGGAACGGGAGCCCGACCGGGCCACCATCGCCGCCCGCCTCCCGGAGCTCCGGGAGCGGATGGAGCGGATCACGCACTCGGCGGAGTCGCTGCGCTGGGCGGCGCGCGACCGGGCACGGAAGTTCGCGGAAGACGACCTCGCGGCGCTGAGCGACCAGATCGATGTCGAGGCGGGGGCGCTGCGGCATTGGACGCACGACGAGGCGGGCGCTGCGGGCGGCTCCTCGGGCGGCCCCTCTGGCACCGACGCCCGGCCCGGCCAGGCTTCGGATACTGCCGACGGTGGAAACTCCTGGGGCCCGGCCCCCGCCGACGCCCCGCAGGCGATCACCGCCCGGGATCCCCGCACCCAGCCGTCCTACCCGTGGCAGAAGGCGCCGCGGACGGAGGGCACGACGACTACGTGAGCACGTGGACGACTACGTGAGCACTTAGGAGAGCGGTGACGGGCCGGGGGCGATGACGATGCCGGCGGGTGGGCTCTTGGCAGAGCCTTGGTGAAACCTGGAAGATCTTGGGGAGGGACCCGCACTGTGCGGCATCCGGATCCCCGGATAACCTCCCAGTCATGTCCCGCCATGTCGCGATCGTCACCGATTCCACGGCCTACTTGCCGCGGACGGCCATCGAGCGCCACCACATCACGGCCGTGCCGCTGACCGTCGTCCTGGGGGACCAGGCCCTGGAAGAGGGCACCGAGATCTCCGCGAGATCCCTTGCCCAGGCGCTCCAGAAGCGCCGGTCCGTGACGACCTCCCGGCCCAGCCCCACGGTGTTCGCGGAAACCTATCGCGCGGTCGCGGCGGCCGGCGCGACCGGCATCGTCTCGCTCCATCTCTCCTCGGAGTTCTCCGGAACCTACGACGCGGCGGTGCTGGCGGCCAAGGATGCCCCGGTGCCCGTACACGTCGTGGACACCGGAATGGTCGCCATGGCCCTCGGCTTCTGCGCCCTCGCCGCCGCGGAGACGGCGGAGGCCGGCGGGGACGTGGACGAAGCGGTCGCCGCGGCGGAGAAGCGCGCCTCGGGCACCTCCGCCTACTTCTACGTCGACACCCTCGACTATCTGCGACGCGGCGGCCGCATCGGCGCGGCTCAGGCGCTGCTCGGCTCCGCGCTCGCCGTCAAACCGATCCTTCAACTGGCCGACGGGCGGATCGAACTGCTGGAGAAGGTCCGTACGGCGTCCAAGGCCATCGCACGCCTCGAAGAGATCGCCGCGGAGCGGGCTGGCGAGGGCCAGGTCGATATCGCGGTCCACCATCTCGCGGCGGCGGAGCGCGCGGACGCGCTGGCCCAGCGGCTCAGGGAGCGGGTGCCGGGGCTGAACGAGCTGCATGTGAGTGAGGTCGGCGCGGTGATCGGCGCGCACACGGGGCCGGGGCTGCTGGGGGCTGTGGTTTCGCCGAGGTGAGCGGGGTGGTGGAGTGCCCTGTGGGTGACAAAGTTATCCACAACTGGGGTGCTGTCCACCGACTTTGAGGCCGCTCAGCGAGATCTGCGGGGAGTGCTTAGCGTCAATCGCTATGAACTCTTCTCGATCCGCTTGGTTGGATTCATCGGTGTCCGCGTCGGTGTCGGCATTGGCATCGGCGTCGGCATTGGCGTCGGTATCGGCGTCGCCGTCGGTATCGGCGTCGCCGTCGGCGGTTGCTTCGGTCTCGCCGGCGTCTGTCCCATCGGGCCTACCGGGTCTATCGGGCTTGTCGGAACCGGCACGCTTGTCGGACCGGCCACGCTTGTCGGGTCCATCGGGTCCATCGGGTCCATCGGGGCCACTCGGCCTGACGGCTCCGTCCGGTGCGGTGGAGCGACGGGAGTGGGAGCGCGAGCGCGTACGGGCCCGGGTCGCGGCGATCTTCGGCGGCGCGGCGGCGACCGCAGGGGACGGGCCGCCACCCCCTGGGCACGATCCACCGGGCCCGCGCCGTGGGGAGCGGGCGTGGCTCGCGGTGCGCGAACGGCTGCCGCTATGGGTGCAGTTACGGTGCGGCACCGACCCGAAGGCGCTCGCCGCTCTGGTGTTGGTGCTCGTGGTGGCCGTGGGGTTCGCCGTCCAGCATTTCTGGGCCGGGCGCCCCGAGCCGGTACGTGCTCCGGCCGCCGAACGGTCCGTATCGGCGCCCGGCCCCGGTTCCGGACCCGACCCGCGGTCGCCGTCGCTGCCGTCATCGTCCTCGTCCTCGTCCTCCACGGCGATGGCGAGTGGTCCGCCGGGCGGCGCGGGGCGACAGCTGGTCGTCGATGTCGCGGGCAAGGTCCGGAACCCCGGAATCCACCGGATGCCGCCGGGGTCGCGGGTGTTCGACGCACTGCGGGCCGCGGGCGGTGTGCTGCGCGGCGCGAGCACTCGTGGGCTGAACCGGGCGCGCCTGCTGACCGATGGCGAACAGATCGTGGTCGGCGCGGAGGGTGCCGGGACCGGGGGCGGTGCTGGTTCCGGTGATGTGGAGGGTGGCACGGCGGGCAGTGGTTCACCGGGTGCCGGAGGCGGGCCGAGCGGGCCGGTGAGCCTCAGTACGGCGACGGAGCAGCAGCTCGACGCCCTCCCCGGAGTGGGGCCCGTCCTGGCGCGCCACATCATCGAATTCCGTACCCAGCACGGCGGGTTCACCTCGGTGGAACAGCTCCGCCAGGTGACCGGCATCGGTGATCGCCGCTTCGCCGATCTGCGCACCCTGGTGGAGCCATGACCGGCCCTCGCGCCACGGTGCACGCCACGGCGTCGTCGTCGCACGGCGCCTCGGACCCTCGCCAGGACGGCCCGGCCGATCTGCGGCTGGTCGCGCCCGCACTGGCGGCCTGGGCAGCTGCGGCGATCTGCCTGGGCGCTCCCGGTGGCGGAGTGGCGGTGACCTGCGGCGTGGCCGTGGTGCTCGCGGCACTCGCGGTACGGGTGGCCGTAGCCCGTCGCAGTGCGGAGCGAGCGCCGGGGGCCGATGAACCGCCCGGCGTCGAGGTACCGGGTGTCGAGGTACCGGATGGTGAACCACCGGGTGTCGAGCCGCGGCCTGACACCGGCCAGGCCGGGGGAGCGGAACTGCTCCGTCCCCGACCTCCGCGACGGTGGTCCGCGGGAGCGTTCGTCGCCCTGGCCGCGGTGCTGCTCTGTGCTGCGGCGGGGGCCGGGTCCGCGGCGCTGCATGCGGCAGATGTACGGCGCGGGCCGCTGCCGGCATCGGCCCGCACCTACGCGCGGGTCACGGCAGAGCTGGAGGTGACCGGCGATCCGCGGCTGACCCGGCCCAAGGTGCGCGGCTCCCAACGGACGCCCCCGGCAATGGTGTTCACCGCCGAGGCCATCCGCGTCATGGCGCCGGACGGTGCGGTGACCGCCGTGCGTACCCCCGTTCTGGTCGTCGTACAGCAGCGTGGTGGGGGCGGCGAGGGCGGCGGACGCGACCGGTCGGAGCGCCGTGGCGCGCCCCCACAGATCCCGGGAGCCGCCTCACGCACCACTGCTGTCACATCGCTGACCGCGACCGACGCCTCGCACAACCGGCCCGCCGCCCCACCACACACCGTGACCGCCCGGCAAGGATCAGCCGTCGCCCCACCGTCCCTGGTGACCGCTCCGCAAGGCCCAGCCGTCGCCCCCTCGCCCCCGATGGCACCCCCGCAAAACCCAGCCGTCACCCCACCCGAGTCGGGTTCGGCCCACCGCGCCCAGGCGAGCAACGATCCGATGGCAGCATGGCGCGGGCTGCTGCCATCCACCCGTATTCGCCTCGTGGCCCGCGCCGCGCCACCGCTCTCGCCGACGGATCACGTTGCCGCCGTCCTGCGGGTCACCGACGATGCGCCGCCGGACAAGGTCGCTGCGCCGTCCACCCTTCAGCGGCTGGCGGGAAACCTGCGTACGGGTCTCCGGGAGGCCACCGATGGGCTCCCTCCCGACGCCCGCGCGCTGCTGCCCGGTCTCGTCGTCGGCGACACCTCCCGTGTGCCACCCGACCTGGACGACGCCTTCCGCGCCACCGATCTGACGCATCTGCTCGCCGTGTCCGGCTCCAACCTGACGATCGTGCTCGCCCTGCTGATCGGCCCGCGTCATCTCGCGACGCGCGCCGAGCGTCGCGGGCTGGCGCCGCGCCTGAGGCTGTCGCTGCGCGGTACCGCCGTCATCGGCGGCGCGCTCGCCCTCGCCTTCGTCGTCGTGTGCCGCCCGGACCCGAGCGTGCTGCGAGCCGCAGCCTGCGGACTGATCACCCTGCTCGCGATCGGCACCGGCCGCCGCCGCACGCTGCTCCCCGCGCTCGCCGCCGCGGTCCTGCTGCTGGTCCTCTACGACCCCTGGCTCGCTCGCAGTTACGGCTTTCTGCTCTCCGTCCTGGCCACCGGCGCGCTGCTGCTGCTCGCGCCGCGCTGGAGCGCGGCCCTCCAGCGGCGCCGGGTGCCGCCCCGCCTCGCCGAGGTGATCGCCGCCGCGGCCGCCGCCCAGGCGGTCTGTGCACCCGTCGTCGCCGTCCTCGCGGCCCGGGTGGGCCTGGTGGCCGTGCCCTGCAATCTGCTGGCCGAACTGGCCGTGGCCCCCGCGACGGTCCTCGGTTTCGCGGCCCTCGCCGCCGCCCCGCTCGCGCTGCCGGTCGCCCGGGCGCTGGCGTGGTGCGCGGGCTGGCCCACCGAGTGGATCGCCGGCGTCGCCCGTACGGGAGCGGCGCTACCGGGAGCGGAGTTCGGCTGGCCCGGCGGCTGGGCGGGCGGGCTGGTGCTGGCGACCGCCACCGTGGCGCTGGTGACGGTTGGCCGCAGAGTGCTGCGTCGCCCTTGGCTGTGTGCGCTCTGCGCGCTGGCGGTGATCCTGGCGGTCTGCCGCCCGGCCCCTTTCACCCGTGTCCTCACCGGCTGGCCGCCGCCCGGCTGGCGGGCGGTGGTCTGCGACGTGGGGCAGGGCGACGGCCTGGTGCTGGCAGCCGGCGACGGTACGGCGCTGGTGGTGGACACCGGCCCCGAGCCCCGCGCCATCGACCGCTGCCTCACCGACCTGGGAATCCGCCGTATCCCGCTCCTCGTGCTCACCCACTTCCATGCCGATCACGTGGACGGGCTCCCCGGCGCGCTCCGCGGCCGTACGGTCGGTGCGATCGAGACCACGACACTTCAGGACCCGGCGGGACAGGCGCAGTTCGTACACAACACGGCCGCGGCCGCACGGATTCCGCTCGTCCGCGCCGCACCGGGGGAGCGGCGCCACCTGGGCCCCCTCACCTGGGAAGTCCTCTGGCCGCCCGCTCCGCCCGCCCTACCTGGCCCTGACGGCCCCAACGACGCCAGCGTCACCCTGCTCGTCCGTACGGGCGGGCTGACCCTCCTCCTGCTCGGAGACCTCGAACCACCCGCCCAGCAAGCGTTGTTGGCCGCTCACCCGGAGCTGGCCGCCGTCGATGTCCTCAAGGTGGCGCACCATGGATCCGCCTACCAGGACCCGCCGTTGATACGCCGGCTGGCACCGCGTCTGGCGCTGATCTCCTGCGGTGCCGACAACCCGTACGGCCATCCGGCGCCGCGCACCATCGAGGCGCTGCGCGCCCAGGGCGCCCGGGTGCTGCGCACGGACACCGACGGGTCCATCGCGGTCCTGGGCACCCCGGCCAGGCTGTCCGCGACGGTCACCGGCGGTCGCCGGGCCGAAGCCCGCCTGCTCAGCGGCCGAAGACGCGGGTCTCACCGGGCCGGTGGCCGCCGCTCCGGAGTCCCCCCTCCCCGCCGGCCTCCGCCTCGCCGCCTCACGGCCGGCAGACGGCGCCCGGCAGGCTCTGCCGGTCGGCACACGGCACGTGCTTGTACATCCGCATGATGTTCTTCGCCGTGTCGGAGTCCATGAACGCCAGGAACTTCGCGGTCAGTGAGCCGTCTTCGGGCCGCCCGTACGTATAGAGGTACTCCACCGTCCAGAAGGGGTAATCGCGTTGCTGACCCCATTCGATGTCCGGCTCGTGCCCGTTCAGCCGGACGCTGACGACGTGCTGCCGTTGCGCCGCCGCATAGAGCTCGGCGTAACCGATCGCCCCCGGCACCCGGTCCACCGCGTCCAGCAGGCTCTTGGTGCTGTTCACTTCGCAGCGCGTCAGGCGTGCCTGTTCGTCGCGGTCCTTGTCGCCGCAGTCGTACGACGATACGACGCCCGGCTCCGAGCGGTGCAGCACGGACGTCTCGAACGCCCGGCGGGTGCCCGATGCGGCGTCCCGGCTGACGAGGCGGATCGGCAGGTCGTTGCCGTGCAGCTGCTTCCAGTTGGTGTACGTCCCGTCGTAGATCTTGCGGATCTCCTCGGAGGTGAGGTCGTCGATGCCGGCCTTCTCGTTGGCCACGACACTGAGCACGATGACGCCGACCCGGTCGCCCTCCAGCCGCCGGTAGAGAGAGGGCGCCGGAACATCCGATACGGCGATGAAGCCGGGGCCCTCGGCGGTCGCCGGTTTGCCCTCCCGGTTGAGATTGCCCAGGCCGGACAGGCTCCCGCTCCCCAAGACGGTGATCTCGGCGCCCGCGCACCGGGCCCGGTACTGCCGGGCGATCTCCCGCATCGGCGGGGCGAACGCCGTGGATCCGTCGATGGTCAGCCGCCCGGCGGCGCATTCACTGGGTACCGGCATCACCCGGCCGCTGAGCAGCAGCCCGCCGAGCAGCCCCAGCAGAACGATGAAGGTGCCACCCAGCGCGAGGCTGAGCTTGCGCGGCCCCCAACGCTGGGCGTTGCGCCGGATCCGCCCGCCGCTGATGAACCCGCCCACGGTCACCGATCCGGCCGCGCTGTCGGTGCGTCCGCCCTCGGGGCCGGAGCCGGTTCCAGGGCCCGACAGGAGCACCAGCAGCTTGAAGTGATTCCGCTTGTTCAGCGGCACTTTGGGGATGAACAGTCGTCCCCCGTCGTGCCGCAGCCCGCCGCCGTTACGGGTCAGCATGCCCACCAGGTCCGTCGGATTGGCGTCCGGCACCTCGACACCGATGACCGTACGGCCGACGAACTCGACCGTCAGCGGCTCCTGATAGTCCTGCCGGACGATGTCCTTGCCACCGTCGTTCTCGAACCGCAACAGAGCCAGCGTCGCATCGCTGATCTCCTGGTCCTGCCGCAGCAGCCGCAACTGCACCAGACTGTGGGCGTCTTGGGGATTCATCCCGATCGCCGTGTCCATCTGCACGCGGTAGCCGATCCGCTTACGGCCCGGCAGAAACCGCTCAACGGCCCAGACGACAGCCGTCGCCACGAGCCCGGCCGCGGTCAGGATCGTCTCGGTGTCCGGCAGAGCCACGGCAACCTCGCACAGGTGAACGGACAGCAGGATGCCAGCACTTTAAGGACGCCCACCCCGCCCCGAGAGCCCTTCGACAGCCCGTCACCAGAGGTTCATCACTCGTCTTCCGGCCTCGTCAGCCGAATCTCGCCCCCTACCGCTCGTCGGCCGGCTGGCGGCGCCTTCGGCGTGGTCCTGGGCCGGTCTCCGCCTCCCAGTCGCCTTATGGCCCGAATAAACCGAGTGAGCGATAGCGGTCGGGCGGGCCAGGCAGGTCAGGCGGACCAGAGAGGTCTGTGAACGGGACAGGCCAGGCGAACGACATAGGCCCGGCGAAATGGGTGGGGTGGAGGAACCAGGATCTGTAGACTCCAGATTATGAGGATGAGTGAAGGCGTCGAGTGGGGCCTGCACTGTTGTGTGACGTTGGCCTGGCTCGATGGGGAAGGGCCGGTGTCCACCGCTCGGCTGGCGGCTTCGTTCGAGTTGCCGGCGCCCTACTTGAACAAGCGGCTGCAAGCGCTGGTCCGGGCCGGGATCCTCACCTCGACGCCCGGGGCGCGGGGCGGCTTCCGGTTGGCGCGGCCGCCGGAGCGGATCACCCTCATGGATGTGGTCGCTGCGATCGAGGGCACCGACGATGCCTTTCGTTGCACCGAGATCCGTCGGCAGGGGGCCGGGGCCGAGGCGTCCGGCAGGGAGTTCGGCCGGCCCTGCGGAATCTCCACGGCGATGCGCAAGGCCGAGCTGGCCTGGCGCCGTGAGCTGGCCGCACAGACCATTGCCGACGTCATCGCCGGCACACCGGCATCCGCGGCGGAACGCACCCGCCGCTGGTTCGCTTCGGAGAGGACACCCACCTGATGGAAACCGCTGCCGTCAACGCCTACCTCGACCGTATGGGCGCCGCCCGCCCCAGCTCTCCCGATGCCGACGGGCTGCGTGCGCTGCACCTGAGTCATCTGCGCAGCGTCCCCTTCGAGAACCTCTCCATCCACCTCGGTGAGGAGATCGTGCTCGCGGAGCAGCCGTTGCTGGACAAGATCGTCGGTGCCCGGCGCGGCGGGTTCTGTTATGAGCTCAACGGTGCTTTCGCCCTGCTGCTGGGCGCCCTCGGCTATGAGGTCGAGATGCTGTCCGCCCGCGTGTTCGGCCCCGACGGGCTCGGCATTCCGTACGACCACCTTGCGCTGCGGGTTCATACGCCGAGCGGGCCGTGGCTGGCGGACGTCGGGTTCGGCAGGAACAGCCACTTTCCGCTGCGGTTGGACAGCCGTGCCGAGCAGACCGATCCGGGCGGTGTGTTCCAGATCGTGGAGACGGCGGAAGGTGATCTTGATGTTCTGAGGGGCGGTGTCCCGCAGTACCGTCTTGAGCAACGTCCCCGTGCGTTCGCGGAGTTCGAGGTCGGCTGCTGGTGGAACCGGACCTCGCCCACGTCGCACTTCACACAGTCCCTGGTGTGCTCACGGCTGACGGAGACCGGCCGGATCACGCTCTCCGGCCGTACGCTGGTGATCACCGGGGCCGACGGGGCGCGTGATGAGCGTCAGGTGGGTGAGGGCGAGGTCCTCGCCGCCTACCGGGAGCACTTCGGGATTGCGCTGGAGCGGGAGCCCGAGGTGGCGGCCGCCGGCGCGGATGCCCGGGCGCGTGGGGCGGGCACCCAGCCGTAGCGCCTCGGCTCCCGATCCCCGATCCCCGATCCCTGATCCCCGCCACCCGCCCCCGGCCTGCGGTCTGTGGTCTGTGGTCTGCGGTCCGTGTTCGATGGGCTTGTGGCCCGTGGACCTGTGGCCTGCGGCCGGTGTCTAGTCGGCCTCGCGCCAGCCCTCGTACTCCGCGGCCAGACCGTCCAGCAGCGCCGGGTCATGGGTGGCATCCGGGTCCTCGACCACTACCAGCCACTGCGCGTCCTCGGCGTCGTCCTCACCGGCCAGGGCGTCCCGTACGAGTTGGGGTTCCTCGGAGACACCGAAGCGTTCGGTCAGGGCCTCGGCCACCTCTTCCGCCGCGTCGCGGTCGGGCAGGACCAGTACGTGTCGTACCGGGCGGAGCTGTCGTTCGGGCGGTGCCTGCCGTGCGTCTCGTCGGTGGGGGGCAGCAGCATCATTCACCTGACCATTGTCCGGTAGGGGATGGGGATGCTGTCGGGCGGGGAGGGGTGAACTCTGGGCCGGAGAGCGGCCGGGGAGCGGCCGGGGAGCGGCCAGGGAGCGGCCGGGGAGCGGCCGGGAGAGCCGGTCAGGAGAGCCGGCCGGAGAGCTGTGAGGGGAATGGCCGGGGGAGTGGGCCGGGCGGCGTTGTCAGTGGGGCGTGGGATGCTGGGTCGCGATGGCCAGGAAGACAGCTAACGACGACCCGCTTGCCCCCGTGACGATCGCGGTGGGCCAGGAAGACCTGCTGCTGGATCGTGCGATGCAGCAGGTGGTGGCGGCTGCCCGCGCGGCCGACGCGGACACCGATGTGCGCGACCTCACCCCCGATCAGCTCCAGCCCGGCACCCTGGCCGAGCTGACCAGCCCCTCGCTCTTCGCCGAGCGCAAGGTTGTGGTGGTGCGGGCGGCCCAGGATCTGTCCGCGGACACCATCAAGGACGTCAAGGCGTATCTCGGCTCGCCCGCCGAGGAGATCACGCTGGTGCTGATGCATGCGGGTGGCGCCAAGGGGAAGGGCCTGCTGGACGCTGCCCGTAAGGCCGGGGCGCGGGAAGTGGCCTGCCCGAAGATGACCAAGCCGGCCGACCGGCTGGCGTTTGTGCGGGGCGAGTTCCGTGCGGTCGGGCGTTCGGCGACGCCCGAAGCCTGTCAGTCGCTGGTCGATGCGATCGGCAGCGATCTGCGTGAGCTGGCGTCGGCCTGTTCGCAGCTGGCGGCCGATGTCGAGGGAACGATCGACGAGGCCATCGTCGCGCGCTACTACACGGGCCGGGCCGAGGCATCGAGCTTCACCGTTGCGGACCGTGCGGTCGAGGGGCGGGCCGCCGAGGCGCTGGAGGCGCTGCGGTGGGCGATCGCGACCGGCGTCGCCCCCGTCATGATCACCAGCGCTCTTGCCCAGGGCGTCCGCGCCATCGGCAAACTGGCTTCCGCCCCGCGCGGCGCCCGCCCCGGCGACCTCGCCCGCGACCTCGGCATGCCGCCCTGGAAGATCGACCGGGTACGCCAGCAGATGCGCGGCTGGTCGGCGGACGGCGTGGCGACGGCACTGCGTGCGGTGGCGGCGGCCGATGCGGGAGTGAAGGGCGGCGGGGACGATCCGGGGTACGCCCTGGAGAAGGCGGTTGTCGCCATTGCCCGGGCGGCTCGGTCGCGGTGATCTTGGTGGGGCCGGCCGTCACACCCGCCCCCCGCTACCGCGAGCGCTGTAGCCGCTTGAGTGTCTCTGTGGCGCTGGTCTTCAGCATCGTGGCCACCTCGGCGGAGGTCGGCTGCTTGCCGGCGCTGCTGCTCGACGCGTAGCTCGACCACGTGGACTGATACGTCATCCAGCCGTCCCGGACGCCGAGGATCACGTACGAGCCGGTGCTACTGCTGCCCTGGTCGTTCCGGGTGACCAGGTAGGCCTCGTCGCCGATGCCCGGTACGGACTCGACCTTGTAGCCGACCGAGGCGTCCTGCTTCTCGTACGAGCGGTAGCCGTCGGCGAACTCCGCTGCCGGGTCGGTCTTCTTGTGCAGCGTGGCGGTGTTGTAGAGCCAGTTCGAGGAGTAGTCCGAGCTGCTCGCGTTCTCCTGCTCCAGTGTGACGTTGCACCACATGGTGTCCAGCGAGTTCTGCTGGGCGCCGCTGTGTTGTGGGTTGGCGTCCTTCGAGGCTGTGCCGGTGCTCGCCTTGGTCTTGTAGTGGGCGTTCTCGAAGGGGGTCAACGAGGTGTCCGCGCACAGATCGCTGGTGTAGCCGTAGCCCGCGAGATCGGGGCTGGGCTCGGAGGAGAAGCCGCCGGTGGCGAACAATACGGAGCCCCAGATCGCGGAGGCGGCGACCGCGCCGCCGATCGCCCAGAGCCAGCCGGACAAGCCCCGGCCCGTACCACCGGCTGCGCCGGGCGGCCCTACGGGTGGGGCGGGCACGCCGGGTGCCGGATAGCCGTAGCCGCCGCCCGGTGCCTGCGGCGGGGGCTGCTGCGCGTACGGGTTCTGCTGCGCGGGCACCGGATTCTGCGGTGCGGGCACCTGGCCGTAGGGATTGGGCTGCGGCTGGTAGGGATTGTTCTGGTCCCCCGAGATGGACATGGCCGCAGCGTAGCGGACACCGGCGAATGTGAACCCGGGCCTGCGCGGCAAGGGCGGTCGGCTTCGGCGCGGTAGTGACGGGCGTTGGCTCTGTCAGGCGCCACCCCAGTAACAAACGACCGCGCCAGCGACAAAAGACCCCGCTGGAACAATGGGCCCGCCAGTAACAAACGACCGTGCAGCAACAAACGACCGGGCCAGCAACAAACGACCGCGCCAGCGCCAATAGACCCGCCAGGAAAAGGCCCCCACCAGCAACAAAAGACCCCACCAGCAACAAAAGACCCCGCCGCCCCTGGGGAAGGGGCGAGGCGGGGCCTTCGTATCAAGCGATTGTGGCTTCGTCGGCGGTGACCGCCGGGTGAGCCGGGTGCGCCGCACCCGCGTGGCGAACGCAGGCCGTGTGCGGCGCGATGGTGCACCGGTCAGGGAGCGGAGAGAGGGGCCGCTGGGTCCCTGGCGGCAGAGCTAATAGTTACTGCGCTGTGTGCACAGATACCGCAGCTATTGCGGTGGGATGAAGATCAGGCCCCAAACGGGACGACGATCTTCATCTGGAGGGGAAGGTTCAGGCCTTGAGGGCCGCGACCTTCTTCGCCAGCGCCGACTTCTTGTTGGCGGCGGCGTTCTTGTGGATGACACCCTTGCTGACGGCCTTGTCGAGCTTCTTGGCCGCCTCGGCCTGGGCGACGGTGGCCTTCTGCAGGTCACCGGCCTCCACGGCCTCACGGGTACGACGGATCGAGGTCTTCAGAGCGGACTTGACAGCCTTGTTGCGCTGACGAGCCTTCTCGTTGGTCTTGATCCGCTTCATCTGGGACTTGATGTTCGCCACGAAAGAGCCTTTTCAGGTTCGTTGGAGTTTCGAGTTGCGCCGCGCACCAAAGAGGGCACGAAGCGCAGTGGACCAGGCTACCAGCAGGCTCTATGCCGCCCCAAACCGGCCGCCCGAAGCTCCCCACTCCCCGCCCGAAGCCCTCCCACCCCGCCCAAACCGGACCAGGCCCCTCGCTCATGGGACCATGGGGGGAGACGTCACATACCCGAGTCCCGCCTACCCGCGTTCACTGAATGGACCCTGCGTGCCCGCGACCCCTACGAACGTGCCGGAGCCGAGCCGTACCGATCCGGCCCTCCTCCGTAACTTCTGCATCATCGCGCACATCGACCACGGCAAGTCGACGCTCGCCGACCGGATGCTCCAGCTCACCGGTGTCGTCGACCAGCGGCAGATGCGCGCGCAGTATCTCGACCGCATGGACATCGAGCGCGAGCGCGGCATCACGATCAAGTCCCAGGCGGTCCGGCTGCCCTGGGCCCCTTCCGAGGGCGAAGAGGCAAGTGGCACGACCCACATCCTCAACATGATCGACACCCCGGGCCACGTCGACTTCACCTACGAGGTCTCCCGCTCGCTCGCCGCGTGCGAGGGCTGCATCCTCCTCGTCGACGCCGCTCAGGGCATCGAGGCCCAGACCCTCGCCAACCTCTACCTGGCGATGGAGAACGACCTCACGATCATCCCCGTCCTCAACAAGATCGACCTGCCGGCCGCGCAGCCCGAGAAGTTCGCCGCAGAGCTGGCCAATCTCGTCGGCTGCGAGCCCGAGGACGTGCTGAAGGTCTCCGCCAAGACCGGCGTCGGCGTGCCCGAGCTGCTGGACAAGGTCGTCCGCGAGGTGCCGGCCCCGGTCGGCGTCAAGGACGCCCCCGCCCGCGCGATGATCTTCGACTCGGTCTACGACGCCTACCGCGGTGTCGTCACGTACGTGAAGGTCGTCGACGGCACGCTCAGCAAGCGTGAGCGCATCAAGATGATGTCCACGGGTGCGGCGCACGAGCTGCTGGAGATCGGTACGAATTCGCCCGAGATGAAGTCGGCGGACGGGCTGTCCGTCGGCGAGGTGGGCTACCTCATCACCGGTGTGAAGGACGTCCGGCAGTCCAAGGTCGGTGACACGATCACCCAGCTCAGCAAGGGTGCCGAGGTGCCGCTGGGCGGCTACAAGGACCCCAAGCCGATGGTGTTCTCGGGCCTGTACCCGCTGGACGGCTCGGACTACCCGGAGCTGCGTGACGCCCTGGACAAGCTGCAGCTCAACGACGCCGCGCTGGTCTACGAACCGGAGACCTCCGCGGCCCTGGGCTTCGGCTTCCGCGTCGGCTTCCTGGGTCTGCTGCACCTGGAGGTCATCCGCGAGCGTCTGGAGCGCGAGTTCGGCCTCGATCTGATCGCCACCGCTCCGAACGTGGTCTACCGCGTGGAGATGGAGGACGGCGCCGAGCACGAGGTTACCAACCCGAGCGAGTTCCCGACGGGCAAGATCGACAAGGTGCACGAGCCGGTCGTACGGGCCACGATCCTGGCGCCCAGCGAGTTCATCGGCGCGATCATGGAGCTGTGTCAGAACCGCCGCGGCAACCTGCTCGGCATGGACTACCTCTCCGAGGACCGGGTCGAGATCCGCTACACCCTCCCGCTCGCCGAGGTCGTCTTCGACTTCTTCGACCAGCTCAAGTCCAAGACCCGTGGCTACGCCTCGCTGGACTACGAGCCCACCGGCGAGCAGGCCGCCGACCTGGTCAAGGTCGACATCCTGCTGCACGGGGACAAGGTCGACGCGTTCTCCGCCATCACGCACAAGGACAAGGCGTACGCGTACGGCGTGCGGCTGGTCGCCAAGCTGCGTGAGCTGATCCCGCGGCAGAGCTTCGAGGTGCCGATCCAGGCCGCCATCGGCAGCCGGGTCATCGCCCGTGAGACGGTCCGCGCCATCCGCAAGGACGTCCTCGCCAAGTGCTACGGCGGTGACATCTCCCGTAAGCGGAAGCTGCTGGAGAAGCAGAAGGAAGGCAAGAAGCGGATGAAGATGGTCGGCAGCGTGGAGGTCCCGCAGGATGCCTTCATCGCGGTGCTGTCCTCGGACTCCGACGGTGACGCGAAGGCGAAGAAGTAAGAAGCCGTAAGAAGAAGTAAGAAGCCGTAAGAGGCAGTACGCCGAGCGGTGAGCCGACAGGGCGCCGGTCCCCCCAGGGGGCCGGCGCCCTGTCGCTTGCCCGGAGCGTGGCGCGGCGGCGCGCGCACGCATCGGAATGAAAGCGGAGCGTGGCGCTCCGCGATGCCCCGGTCCGCGCCGACCCGTGTGGTCTGGTGTGGGGTGATCGGCGCGGCTCGCTATCGGGCGTTGCGCGTGCTACGTACACCTATCGCACTGGTCACATCGTGAACCAGTCGGCCGTAGCCCCTTACGCGTCGGCGCAACGCGCTCTAGTCTGATCACTGCTCAAGGTTACTCGCGAGTCACCAGCAACGAAGCGGGCCCCGGAGGACGCCGTGACGGACATCCACACGCTGATCGAAAGCCGGCCGCCTTCGGTGGCAAACCTCTTCCTGGAGCGGGTCGCGGCCACGCCCGATATCGAGGCCTACCGCTATCCGGTCCCGTCTTCCTCGGGCCAGGGGCCGGACGACTGGAAGTCGATCAGCTGGGCCCAGGCCGCGGACCGGGTCTACGCCGTGGCCGCCGGGCTCATCGCGCTCGGCGTACGGCCCGAGGAGCGGGTGGCGCTGGCCGCCAACACCCGCGTCGAATGGATCCTGGCCGACCTCGGTGTGCTGTGCTCCGGCGCCGCCACCACCACGGTCTACCCCAGCACCAACGCCGAGGAGACCGCGTACATCCTGGCGGACTCCGGCAGCCGGGTGCTGATCGCGGAGGACGCCGGTCAGCTCGCCAAGGCGCGTGAGCGGCGCGCGGAGCTGCCCGAACTGGCGCATGTCGTCGTGATCGACGAGGCGGACGTCGAGCCCGCGGCGGACGACCCCGAGGGCTTTGTGCTCACCCTCGCCGAGCTGGAGAAGCGCGGCACCGCCCATCTGGAGAAGCACCCGGAGTGCGTCAAGGAGCGGGTCGCCGCGCTGCGCGCCGACCAGCTGGCGACGCTGATCTACACCTCCGGCACCACCGGCCGCCCCAAGGGCGTACGGCTGCCGCACGACTGCTGGGCGTACATGGCCCGCGCGATCCAGGCGACCGGGCTGGTCACCGAGGACGATGTGCAGTATCTGTGGCTCCCGCTGGCGCATGTCTTCGGCAAGGTGCTCACCGCGGGGCAGATCGCCACCGGCCAGGTCATCGCGGTCGACGGCCGGGTCGACAAGATCATCGAGAATCTGCCGGTCGTCCGCCCCACGTACATGGCGGCCGTACCGCGGATCTTCGAGAAGGTCTACAACGGCGTCGCGGCCAAGGCCCGGCAGGGCGGCGGGGCCAAGTACAAGATCTTCCAGTGGGCGGCCGAGGTGGCCCGCGAGTACGCCAAGGTCTCGCAGGACAACTTCCGGCGCACCGGCAACGCCTCGGTGCCCTTCGCGCTCGGCGCCAAGCACAAGGTCGCCGACGCCCTCGTCTACGCCAAGCTGCGGGACGCGTTCGGCGGCCGGCTGCGCGCCGCCGTCTCCGGCTCGGCCGCGCTCTCGCCGGAGATCGGCTACTTCTTCTCCGGCGCCGGCATCCACATCCTGGAGGGCTACGGCCTGACGGAGTCCAGCGCCGCCAGCTTCGTCAACCCCGGCGAGGCCTACCGGACCGGAACGGTCGGCAAGCCGCTGCCCGGCACCGAGGTCCGGATCGCCGAGGACGGCGAGATCCTGCTGCGCGGCCCCGGCATCATGCAGGGCTACCACGGCCTGCCGGACAAGACCGCCGAAGTCCTGGAGGAGGACGGCTGGTTCCACACCGGCGACATCGGTGAGCTGTCCCCGGACGGCTATCTGCGGATCACCGACCGCAAGAAGGACCTGATCAAGACCTCGGGCGGGAAGTACATCGCGCCGGCCGAGGTGGAGGGCCAGTTCAAGGCGGTCTGTCCGTTCGTCTCCAATGTGCTGGTGCACGGCGCCAACCGGAACTTCTGTACCGCGCTGATCGCCCTCGACGAGCCGACGATCATGGGCTGGGCGAAGGAGCACGGCCTGGAGGGCAAGACCTACGCCGAGGTCGTCGCCACCGACCGGACCCGTGAGCTGATCGACGGCTATGTCGAGCGGGTCAACGAAGGGCTGCAGCGCTGGCAGCAGATCCGCAAGTTCCGGCTGCTCCCGCGTGACCTGGACATCGAGCACGGCGAGGTGACCCCCAGCCTCAAGATCAAGCGGCCGGTGGTGGAGCGGGCGTTCAAGGATCTGCTGGAGGAGATGTACGCGGGAGCGCGCGAGGCATAGGCGCGCCACGGCACCCGCGGTGCGGACCGGTCCGGTCCGTACCGCGGCGCTGCTCCCGTACGGGCGGTCACGGCTGCTGTGCGAGCCGCGGCTGCCGCTGAAGTTGTCCCTACAGGTTCACCGGGCTCATCCTCCGCGCGTCGGCCAACTCCCGCGGTGCGTCAGTCGAATTGCCCGCTGTGACCACACACTTCCGTGACTCACTGCTTATGACTGCGCTCGTTCTGTCACTCTGTCGGTGGCGCATCCGGCGCTGTAGCGGAGCTGCTCGGGAGTTGCTCAATGAGGACGACCACTTCGTCTCAACGGGACGACAACGTCACGGCGACGCGCACGACGTTGACGGGAGGGTCCCGCGGTGGACCCGCCGCCGGGCCTGCCCCCGGGCCCGCCGCCCGCGCCCTGCGGGCCAGTCTGCCCGGGGACCCGCAGGCCGCTGCCGCCGCCCGGCGGTTCGTCCGGGCCGCGTTCGCCTGCTGGGCCGACCGTAGGCTGCCCGGCGCGGAGGGCCTCACCGACCGGCTCGCCGACGAAGCGGTACTACTGGTCAGCGAGCTGGTGACGAACGCGGTGGTGCACGCGGGCACCACCGTCGAGCTGCACTGCCGGCTGGACCCGGCGGCGGAGCAGGAGCCGCACGCGATGTTCTGCCCGGAGGTGGAAACCGCGCCGGGGACGTGCCCCGAAGCCGGCGTCGTCATCGAGGTCTCCGACCGCCACCCCACGCAGCCGATCCGCGCCCGCGACGAGAGTGCCGCGGCCGAAGGCAGCGGCCACGGACTGCAGCTGATCAGCGCGGTCGCGGAATCCTGGGGCATCACCTACCGCCGGGCCATGAAGACCGTGTGGTTCCGGCTGCCCGTGGAGGCCCCGGGCGGCGGCGGACGGCCGGAGCCGGAGCTCGCCTTCGACGACCGGCTGCTGCAGCGCGGACTGCGGGCCGCCGAACTCCTCGCCCCGGCGCCGCGCCGGGCCGCCCGGCAGGAATGCGACGCCGACCGGGTCGACAATGGCGCCCTCTCCTTCCTCGCCGAGGCCTCCGACCTGCTCTCCGGCCAGCTCGACGCCGATCAAGTCGCTTCGCTCGCCGCCCAGTTGATCGTGCCGCGGCTCGCCGACTGGTGTGCGGTGTGGCTCTACGACGGCGACGGCGGCGCCCCCGGCCGGGGCATCGCACAGGCCGGCGAGGAACAGCGGCTCGCCCGCGTCTGGCACACCTGCGAGGGCCGGATCGACTCACTGCGTACCGCACTGGAGAAACAGCCGCCCGAACTCCCGGGCGGCCTCCCGTCCGGCAGCGCACCCACCGCGGCTCCCTGGCCCTGGTCGCAGGAACCGAGCGGCTACGAGCCCCCGGGCGCGGCCCTGGCCTGTCCCCTGGTCGCCGGCGGCCGCCGGCTCGGCACGCTGCTGCTCGGCCGGGGCGGCCTGCTGCGCTTCCCCGACGAGGTGGTCGGGTTGATCGAGGACCTGTGCCGGCGGGTCGCCCGCGCCGTGGCCACCGCCCGCGCGTACAGCCGCCAGGAGCGCATCAGCCAGGTCCTGCAGCGCCGGCTGCTGCCCCCCGGCCGGGCGCAGGTGCCCGGCGTGGAATCGGCGGTGGTCTACGAACCGCGCGAGGGCGCCTGGGCGGGCGGCGACTTCTGGGACCTCTTCGACGCCGGCGACGGCCGCTGGTGCTTCGCGCTCGGCGATGTCTGCGGCAGCGGCCCGGAGGCGGCCGCGGTGACCGGGCTGGCCCGGCCGGTGCTGCGGCTGCTGGCCCGCGACGGCTTCGGTGTCGCGGCGGTGCTCGACCGGCTCAACAAGACCATGGCCCGGGAGGCCGCGGACTCCGTCGCGGCGGTCGCGGCCGCGGTGGCGGCGGCCGGCGCCGGGGCGGAGGCGCCGGTGGAGATCCGCGAGGAGGGTGAACAGGCCCGTTTCCTGTCCCTGCTCTACGGCGAGATCGTCCCCCATCCCGACGGCTTGGGCGGCGCCCGCTGCACCCTCGCCAGCGCGGGCCACCCCCTGCCGCTCGTACTGGGCGCGGACGGCGCGGTCCGGGTCGTCGCGGCGCCGCAGATGCTGCTGGGGGTGGTCGAGGACGCGGCGTACGTCAGCGAATCGTTTGACCTCTGCCCGGGGGAGACCCTGCTGTGTGTGACGGACGGGGTGACCGAGCGCCGGTCGGGGCTGCGGCTCTTCGACGACGAGGACGGTCTGGCCACGGCCCTCGCCGCCGGTGTCGGCCTGAGCGCCACCGCCCTCGCCGACCACATCCGCCACACCGTCCACGCCTTCGACCCGACCCCGCCCGACGACGACCTGGCGCTGCTGGTCCTCCAGGCGGCGGGGGACGGGGTGGCGTAGGGCGTATCGGCGCCCGGGACCGGAACCGTCTCCCATGACGGACAATGGTTCCCATGCCTTCCGCACTGCCTGATGGTGAGCCGATGCCCGAGGACGGGGCGCTGCCCGGTCATGCGCTGGCGGGGGCGGCCGGGCGGCCCCTCGGCTTCTATCTGCATGTGCCGTACTGCGCGACCCGCTGCGGCTACTGCGACTTCAACACCTACACCGCGAGCGAGCTGCGCGGCTCCGGCGGCGCCCTGGCCTCCCGTGACAACTACGCCGACACCGTCGTGGCGGAGATCCGGCTGGCCCGCAAGGTGCTGGGCGACGACCCGCGCCCGGTCGAGACGGTCTTCGTCGGCGGCGGCACCCCGACCCTGCTGCCCGCCGCCGACCTCGGCCGCATGCTGGCCGCCATCCGCGAGGAATTCGGCCTCGCGTCCGGCGCCGAGATCACCACCGAGGCCAACCCCGAGTCCGTCGACCCCCGCTACCTCTCCGAGCTGCGAGCGGGCGGCTTCAACCGGGTCTCCTTCGGCATGCAGAGCGCCCGGCAGCACGTCCTCAAGATCCTCGACCGTACGCACACCCCGGGCCGCCCCGAGGCCTGCGTCGCCGAGGCCCGCGCGGCCGGCTTCGACCACGTCAACCTCGATCTGATCTACGGCACGCCAGGCGAGAGCGACGACGACTGGCGGGCGTCCCTCGACGCCGCCCTCGGCGCCGGGCCCGACCACATCTCCGCCTACGCCCTGATCGTCGAGGAGGGCACCCAGCTCGCCCGCCGGATCCGCCGCGGCGAGGTCCCGATGACCGACGACGATGTGCACGCCGACCGCTATCTCATCGCCGACGAACGGCTCGCCGCGGCCGGTTTCACCTGGTACGAGGTCTCCAACTGGGCCACTACCGAGGCCGCCCGCTGCCGCCACAACGAGCTGTACTGGACCGGCGCCGACTGGTGGGGCGCGGGCCCCGGCGCCCACAGCCACGTGGGCGGCGTCCGCTGGTGGAACGTCAAGCACCCCGGCGCCTACGCCCAGGCCCTCACCGAAGGCCGCTCCCCGGGCGCCGGCCGTGAGCTCCTGGCGGACGAGGACCGCCGCGTCGAACGGATCCTGCTGGAGCTGCGGCTGTCGGAGGGCTGCCCGCTGGACCTGCTGGCCCCGGCGGGGGCGCGGGCCGCGGCGCGGGCGCTCGCGGACGGGCTGCTGGATCCGGGGCCGTACGAGGAGGGGCGGGCCGTGCTCACGTTGCGGGGGCGGTTGCTGGCGGATGCGGTGGTGCGGAATTTGGTGGACTGACCTCGAACGAGTGAACCCATGCGAAGGCCCTGCGCCCCTGCCTAGGCTGTTCCTAGCCTGTGCCGTATACACGGCGACAGGAAACGGAGGCCATGGAGATGACCGCTGTGGATGAACGCCGGATGACGGAGCTCTTCGAGAACCTTGAGGTTCCTGAGGGCATCAAGATTGAGCTCCTCCGGGGGGAAATCGTGATGATGGCGGGGCCGGATCTGGTCCATAACCTGATCGTCGAGGAGGTCTGCGACCAGATTCCGCGTCAGAAGTGGCACAGGCTTCAGACGCAGGACATCGACGTTCTGAGCGAGATCAGCGAGCCCCAGCCCGACCTCGTGGTCCTGGAGCGTGATACCGCACCGGAGTCCGGGCGGCTCATGCCGTCCGGAGTGGTCACCATGCTCGTCGAGGTCGTCTCCAAGACCAGCGTCGACCGCGACTACGGGCTCAAGCGCAGCATCTACGCCGCAGGTAAGGTGCCCGCGTATTTGATCATCGACCCCGTCATGGCACAGTGCGTTCTGCTCACCGAGCCGTTCGGTAGCGGCCAGGAGGCCGACTACGCAGTGCAGCGGATCACCAAATTCGGCGACCCGGTGCCGCTGGAGCTGCTCGGGATTGATCTGGACACCACCGAGTTCGGAACCCTCAAGGGCGTCAGGCCGCACCGCCGGCCGTAACAAAGTCGATCAACTCCTCCACCCTCCCCAGCAACGCCGGCTCCAGGTCCTTGTAGGACCGCACGCACGACAGGATCCGCTGCCAGGCCGCGCCCGTGTTCTCCGGCCAGCCCAGCGCCCGGCACACCCCCGTCTTCCAGTCCTGGCCGTGCGGAACGGTCGGCCACGCCGCAATCCCGACCGAGGACGGCTTCACCGCCTCCCACACGTCGATGTACGGGTGGCCGACGACCAGCGCATGATCACCGGTCACCTCGGCGGCGATACGGGACTCCTTCGAGCCGGGCACGAGATGGTCGACCAGGACGCCGAGGCGGGCATCCGGGCCGGGGGAGAAGCCACGGACGATCGCCGGGAGGTCGTCGATGCCCTCCAGGTATTCCACGACGACGCCCTCGATGCGCAGATCGTCGCCCCACACCCGCTCGACCAGTTCGGCGTCGTGCCGGCCTTCCACATAGATACGCCCGGCGCGTGCGACCCGGGCGCGGGCGCCGGGGACGGCGAGTGAGCCGGATGCCGTACGGGCGGGGCCGCTCGACGCCGGCCGGTTCTGCGGGCGTACGAGGGTGACGACCTTGCCCTCCAGGAGGAAGCCGCGCGGGGTCATCGGGAAGACGCGGTGCTTGCCGAAGCGGTCCTCCAGGGTGACCGTCGGGCCCTCGGCCGTCTTCTCGCAGCGGATCACGGCGCCGCAGAAGCCCGAGCCGACCTCCTCGACGACCAGATCGGGGTCGGCCGGTACCTCAGGGGCGGGGCGCTGCTTCTTCCAGGCAGGAGTGAGGTCGGGGCTGTAGCGCTTGCTGTGCATGGGGGCCTGTCTGTCCGGGGAGTGGGCGGGGGCAGGAGGGGGGTCAGGAAGGGGTGACGCCGAAGCGGGTGGCGAGGGCGTCGCGCTGGGCGCGGACGAAGCGGGCGTCCACCACGGCGCCGTGGCCGGGGACGTACACCGCGTCCTCGCCGCCGAGGGCGAGCAGCCGGTCCAGGGCGGCGGGCCACTGCTGCGGCAGTGCGTCCGGGCCCGCGCTGGGCTCGCCGGACTCCTCCACCAGGTCGCCGCAGAAGACGATCTCCGGGGTGCCGTGCTTGCCGGGCACCAGGACGGCCAGATCGTGGGCGGTGTGACCGGGGCCGACGTTGGCGAGCAGCACCTGCCGGTCGCCGAGGTCGACGGTCAGCTGGCCGTGTACGTGGTGGTGCGGGGCGACGAGCAGGTCGGTGGCCTCGGCCGCGGCGTCCCGGTCGACGCCGTGCCGCGTCGCGTCGTGCCGCAGCTCGTCCTTGCCGCGGCGCAGCAGGTCACCGAGGCCGGCCGCGCCGAACACCTCGACGCCCGCGAAGGCGGCGGTGCCCAGCACATGATCGAAGTGTGGATGGGTGAGCGCGACATGCGTCACTTCCCGGCCGAGCACGCCGCGGATCGCGCGGCGCAGATCCGCGCCGTCGCGGATGGTCGCCCCGGTATCGACGATCATGACGCCGGTCGCACCGGCGATCACGCCGATCGTCTCGTCCCAGCCCGGCATCCGGCGCCTGGCGACACCTTCACCGAGCCCTTCCCAGCCGGCCTCTTCCCAAGCAGTGTGCATACCGAGACGCTAGCTCCATCGCGATAGCGTTGCCCGACAGATCGACCGAACACGGTCATCGGGTGAGTGCTCCGCGCGGCCGCCCTTGCCGTGGCCGTGCTACCCGGCCGTACACTGGCTCCGGGTCTGGCACTCGGCCCGGGTGAGTGCCAGGAAGAGACGAGACGGCGGGACGGCCGGACTGGAGGTGCGCGGGATGCTCAGTGAACGCAGGCTGGAGGTGCTGCGCGCCATCGTTCAGGACTATGTCGGAACGGAGGAGCCGGTCGGCTCCAAGGCGCTCACCGAACGCCATCAGCTGGGGGTCTCCCCGGCCACCATCCGTAACGACATGGCGGCGCTGGAGGATGAGGGATTCATCGCCCAGCCGCATACGAGCGCCGGGCGGATCCCGACCGACAAGGGCTACCGCCTCTTCGTCGACAAGCTGGCCGGCGTCAAGCCGCTGTCCAGCCCCGAGCGGCGGGCGATCCAGAATTTCCTGGACGGCGCCGTCGACCTCGACGATGTCGTCGGCCGCACGGTCCGGCTGCTGGCGCAGCTGACCCGGCAGGTCGCGGTCGTGCAGTACCCGTCCCTGACGCGGTCCACGGTCCGCCATGTCGAGCTGCTGGCGCTGGCCCCGGCGCGGGTGATGCTCGTACTCATCACGGACACCGGGCGGGTCGAGCAGCGGCTCATCGACTGCCAGACGCCGTTCGGTGAGACGTCCCTGGCGGATCTGCGAGCACGGCTCAACAGCCGGGTCGTGGGGCGCCGGTTCGCGGATGTTCCGCAGTTGGTGCAGGATCTCCCGGAGTCCTTCGAGCAGGACGACCGCGGCACGGTCTCGACAGTGCTGTCGGTGTTGCTGGAGACTTTGGTGGAGGAGACCGAAGAGCGGCTGATGATCGGCGGTACCGCCAATCTCACGCGCTTCGGGCACGATTTCCCACTGACCATCCGGCCGGTGCTGGAGGCTCTTGAGGAGCATGTGGTGCTGCTCAAGCTGCTCGGGGAGGCCAAGGACTCGGGCATGACCGTACGTATCGGGCATGAGAATGCCCATGAAGGCCTGACGTCCACATCGGTCGTCGCGGTCGGCTACGGTTCGGGCGACGAGGCAGTCGCCAAACTCGGCGTGGTCGGACCGACCCGCATGGACTACCCCGGAACGATGGGAGCGGTACGCGCAGTGGCACGTTACGTCGGACAAATCCTCGCGGAGTCGTAAGTGGCCACGGATTACTACTCGGTCCTCGGTGTCGGCCGCGATGCCTCGCAGGACCAGATCAAGAAGGCCTTCCGTCGGCTGGCGCGCGAGCTGCACCCGGACGTGAACCCGGATCCCAAGACCCAGGAGCGGTTCAAGGAGATCAACGCCGCTTACGAGGTCCTGTCGGATCCGCAGAAGAAGCAGGTCTACGACCTGGGCGGTGACCCCCTCTCGCAGGCGGGCGGCGGCGCGGGCGCGGGCGGCTTCGGTGCGGGCTTCGGCAACTTCTCCGACATCATGGACGCGTTCTTCGGCACGGCCTCGCAGCGCGGACCGCGCTCGCGCACCCGCCGTGGCCAGGACGCCATGATCCGGCTCGACATCGAGCTGAACGAAGCGGCCTTCGGCACGACCAAGGACATCCAGGTCGACACCGCCGTCGTGTGTACGACGTGCAGTGGCGAGGGCGCGGCGCCGGGCACCTCGGCGCAGACCTGTGACATGTGCCGCGGCCGCGGTGAGGTCTCGCAGGTCACCCGGTCCTTCCTCGGCCAGGTCATGACGTCCCGGCCGTGTCCGCAGTGCCAGGGCTTCGGCACGGTCGTGCCGACGCCGTGCCCCGAGTGCGCCGGCGACGGACGGATCCGGTCCCGCCGCACCCTGACGGTCAAGATCCCGGCCGGTGTCGACAACGGCACCCGCATCCAGCTCGCGGGCGAGGGCGAGGTCGGCCCCGGCGGCGGCCCCGCCGGTGATCTCTATGTCGAGATCCATGAGCTGCCGCACCCGGTCTTCCAGCGGCGCGGCGACGATCTGCACTGCACGGTCACCATCCCGATGACGGCGGCCTCACTGGGCACGAAGTGTCCGCTGGAGACGCTCGACGGGGTGGAGGAGATCGACGTCCGGCCCGGCACCCAGTCCGGTCAGTCGATCCCGCTGCACCAGCGCGGGGTGACGCATCTGCGCGGCGGCGGCCGTGGCGATCTCATCGTCCATGTCGAGGTGCAGACCCCGTCCAAGCTCGACCCCGAGCAGGAGGAGCTGCTGCGCCGACTGGCCAAGCTCCGCGGCGAGGAGCGGCCCACCGGGCAGTTTCAGCCGGGGCAGCAGGGGCTCTTCTCGCGCCTCAAGGACGCGTTCAACGGGCGGTAGACCGGACGCCGATGGCCCCGGGGATTGACCCCGGGAGGACGCCATACCGGGCGGTAGGTCGAGCCCGCCCGGGTTCGGGACGAGGCGGTGGGCGTGACACGATGTGCTCATGCCCACCGCACCGACCGATCTCTGCCGCTACCCGATCGTGCAGGCCCCGATGGCGGGAGGCGGCTCCGGACCCGAGCTTGCCGCCGCCGTCTGCGGCGCCGGCGGTCTCGGCTTCCTTGCCGCCGGTTACAAGACCGCCGACGGCATGTATCAGGAGATCAAACAGCTGCGCGGGCTGACCGACCGGCCCTTCGGTGTCAATCTCTTCATGCCGCAGCCCTCCCTGGCCGACAGCTCCGTCGTCGAGGTCTACCGCGAACAGCTCGCCGGCGAGGCCGCCTGGTACGAGACCGAGCTCGGTGACACCGACGGGCCCTCCGACGACAACTACGAGGCCAAGCTCGCGATCCTGCGGGAGGACCCGGTGCCGGTGGTCTCCTTCACCTTCGGCTGCCCCTCGCGCGCCGTCCTCGACGCCTTCGCCAAGGTCGGTACGTACACGGTCGTCACGGTCACCACGGCGGCCGAGGCGCAGGCCGCGCAGTGGTCGGGGGCGGACGCGGTGTGTGTGCAGGGCGTGGAGGCGGGCGGCCACCAGGGCACCCACCGGGACGATCCGCACGCGGACGGGACCGGCGCGGGGCTGGGGCTGCTGGCGCTGCTCGGCCAGGTCCGCGAGGCCGTGCAGATCCCGGTGATCGCCGCGGGCGGGCTGATGCGCGGGGCGCAGATCGCGGCGGTGCTGGCCGCCGGGGCGTCGATGGCGCAGCTGGGCACCGCCTTCCTCGCCACCCCCGAGTCGGGCGCCAATCCGCTGCACAAGCAGGCGCTGACCAACCCCCTGTTCACCCATACCGAGTTGACCCGGGCGTTCTCCGGGCGGCCGGCCCGCGGGCTGGTGAACCGCTTCATGCGCGAGCACGGCCCGTACGCGCCCGCCGCCTATCCCGCCGTCCACTACCTCACCTCCACCGTGCGCAAGGCCGCGGCCAAGGCGGGCGACGCGCAGGGCCTGAACCTCTGGGCGGGGCAGGGGCACCGGCTGGCGCGGGAGATGCCCGCCGGGCAGCTCGTGGAGGTCCTGGCGGCCGAACTCGACGCCGCGCGCGCCGCGTTGAACCTCCCTCACGCCGGCAGCGCCTCATGACCGCGCCGGTCTTCCTCGTCGACTCACTCGCGGACGTACGAGCCGGCGCCACGCTGACCCTGGACGGCCCCGAGGGCCGGCACGCGGTCTCGGTGCGCCGGCTGCGGGTCGGTGAAGAGGTGGTGCTGACGGACGGCCACGGGGCCGGCGCCCAGGGCACGGTCGCCGCCGTGGAGGGCAAGGACCGGCTCACCGTCGCGGTCGCGGAGCTGCGCACCGAGGACCCGCCGAACCCCACGATCACCGTTGTCCAGGCGCTGCCCAAGGGCGACCGGGGCGAGCTGGCCGTCGAGACGATGACCGAGACCGGTGTGGACGTCATCGTGCCCTGGCCGGCGGCGCGTTGCGTCACCCAGTGGAAGGGCGAGCGGGCCGCCAAATCGCTGGGCAAATGGCGCGCCACGGCCCGCGAGGCGGGCAAGCAGTCGCGCCGGCTGACCTTCCCCGAGGTCGCTGACCCGCTGACGACGAAGCAGGTGGCGGCGCTGCTCGCCGACGCCGACTTCGCGGCCGTCCTCCACGAGGAGGGCAGCTCCCCGCTCGCCACCGCCGAACTCCCCGCCACCGGCCGCATCGTGCTCGTCGTCGGGCCCGAGGGCGGCGTCTCCCCGGAGGAGCTCGCCGCCTTCGCCGAGGCCGGCGCCCAGCCCTACCGCCTCGGCCCGACCGTCCTGCGCACCTCCACGGCAGGCACCGCGGCGACGGCCCTCCTGCTGGGGCGCACGGGGCGCTGGAACTAGGGCCTGGCCGGCCCTGATCCACCGGACAGGCCCTGGAGCCTGTCGGGCGGACCATGGCCGACAGGGCCAAGAGTCTGTCGCGGGACCGCCCCGAAGGCCGTCCCGCGCCGCTCAGTCGGCCGGCCGCGCGATCGCGCCCGCCGTCGCGACCAGCTCCGTGAGGCTGCCGGCGAACGTCGGCAGAAGCCGGAGGCAGACCGTCCAGGCCTCGACGTCGGTGCCCAGATGCTCATCGGTCAGTGTGGCGGCGTACGCCCGCAGCTTCTGCCGGTCTTCTTGCCGGCCGGGGGAGTTGAGGGCGCGTATGAGGTGGGACAGGGCCGTCCGCGCGGGGGCCGAGCGGGTCAGCAGGTCCTCGGGGGTGAGCGCGCCGCGGTCGAGGGCCGGCTGGATGCACGAGTGGTGGTAGTGACTGTCCTCGGGGGTGTGGGCCAGGAGTTCCAGCAGCAGCTCGCGCGGGCAGTCGGCGCGCTCCGCGAGCGCCTCCGGGAGCCCGAGGGTCAGCTCGCCGGACCGGTACGCCTCCAGCAGCGCCGCCCAGGGGAGCGCGATGCCGTCGCCGGTCAGCTTGTGCGGCCGCTGGCCGGCGTCGTAGGCCGGGGTCGTGTTGAGGAACGCCACCAGCTTGGCCGGGTCCTCCTCGGCGGCCAGCCGGGCGCGCAGCCGCGCCAGGCCGTCGGGGGCGTCCAGGGCCTGCTCGGTCTGCCGGCGCAGGGTGACCGGGAGCCGGTCCATCGCCAGGATCTCGCGCACCGCGTCGGGCCCGCTGCGCTCCCATACAGCGATCAGCAGCCGCAGCCGGGCCGCCGGTACCCGGAGCTTCAGCCGCTCCATGATCTTGCGGGCCACGCCCAGGTCACCGGATTCCAGGCCCGCGACGAGCCAGTGCCGGTAATGGCCGAGGTTGACCTCGTCCAGCACCCGCAGCAGCTCGTCGGGGACGGTGCGGGTGCCACCGCCGCGCAGCCGGCCGGCGAGCATCCGCTCCCGCTCCTGCTGGTCGATGCGGCAGTGGAGGAAGAGAGCGGCGTCCACCCGCGGTTCGTCGAGATCGAGGAGGTGGGCGAGCTGTTCGGGGGAGAGGGAATCGGTGGAGGCCTGTGAGACCGGCGCCGACACACCATGGGCGGCCACCACCGCATCCCGGACGGCCGGGGCGGGATCGCCGTACACCAGGAGGTGCTGCACGGCCCGCGCGTCGAAGTGCGGTACGACGGCGATCTGCGCCTTCTGGGAGGCGCACTCGAAGAGGCGGAGGAACGCGGCCCGGGACGCCTCGGGGGCGGTTGCGGGGAACACCGCCTCCAGCGGATGCGGCCAGGTGGTGTTGCGCTTCTTGCGAGAGGTGGCCGAGGCGGCGTCGGCGATCAGCTCGGCGACGCTGCCCCGGGCGCGCCCCGTCCGCGCGTAGCACGTCAGCCAGTTGACCGGGTCCATGCCGAGCCGGTCGGCCAGGGCGGTGAGGGCCTTGCGGGTCGGCTCGTGGTCGTACGGCAGCGCACGGAGCACCTCGGCCGCCGGCGTCACTTCGGTCAGGACGCGGTCCACGGACAGCCGGCCCTCGCGGATGCCGCGCCCGAGAAACTCCTCGAAGTCCAGTGTGCCCGCCCGGGCCTCGGCCCCCACCAGCGCCTCGAAGGGCAGCTCGGCGGCGAGCCGCGCGGTGATCGCCGGGTGCTCGCGGAAGCTCTCCATGACCAGGTCGTGGGGGCAGCCCTCCCACCCGATGAGCCCGAGCAGCCGGTTGCCGCTCTGATATCTCGAGCCACGGCGGGTCTCCGTCCCCAAGGGCAGGCGGGCGTGCTCGCGCCGGACGAGCTCCCAGTCGAGGCCGTCGGGCTTCGTCAAAGGGCCGTGGCCGTCCCGGACCATCAGCAGCGCCTGCAACGCGGCGGGGTCGGCCCACTCGCCGGCCGGGCGGTGCTCGCGCAGGAAGGATTCCGGGTCGGCGGCGGCCGCGGCCGCCCGCATCAGATCCAGCAGTCCGGGGTGGCCCAGATCGATGTCCGAGGCCTCCTCGACGGCACGGACGAACGCGGCGAGCCCTTCGCCACCGGCGAGTTGCGCCAGGGCGATACCGGAGTCGAGCGCGGCCGGCAGCGGGAGGTTCGGCGCCAGCCGGACCAGGGAGTAGGCGATCAGCGCGGGGAACGGGCCGGTCAGCGCCGGTGCGAGTTCGACTCCGGTCGCCTCCTCCTGGAGCAGCGGAACGAGCCCGTCCTCCTCGTACCAGCGCGGGTCCGACGGGTCGGCGGCGCGCAGAACCGCCGCCAGCAGGCCCGGGATGTCCTTCACACGCCGCGGGTGCTGCGAGGCGGGGCGGTACCGCGCGTCCCACAGGGCGCGGGCGATCGCCGGGTCGCCGGTCTCCGCCGCCCGCAGGAAGAACGCCTCGTGATCGGCGGCCATCGCGGCGCGCAGCGCCGCACCGCCCGGTCCGATCAGCTCGGCCACGACCTCTTCCGGCAGCCCGAACCGGTCGGACAGCGCGGCCAGCAGCTCCGGGCGCAACCGCTCGGCCAGCGCATCGGCGGTATCCGGACCGGCGAGCCGCAGTGCCTGGCGGAGCGCGGTGGAGGAGCTGGTGGTCACGTGGTGGATCCCTTCGCGGAGCGGGCGTGCGGCCGTCCACGGAGCGGCGGTGTGCCGTCCGTACGAAAAGATCGTGGCATGAGCCACTGACAACGCGGCGGTGCGCCGACCGGCCCTCAGAGGCCCGTCGGCGCACCGCCGTTCACCTACAGGGGACCGGCCCGGCCGGCCTCCCGTCAGACCAGTGCGGCGTCCAGCGTGATGTTCTTGACGCCCGCCAGCGCCTGGCTCACCGGGCAGTTGGCCTTGGCGTCCTGGGCCGCCGCCTGGAACTCCTCCTCGGACAGACCGGGGACGCTGGCCCTGACGGTCAGTGCGATGGCGGTGATGCCCTCACCGGGCTGGAAGGTGACATCGGCCTGGGTGTCCAGGGCCGCGACGGTGTAGCCCTTGCCCGCCAGGCCGTGCGAGAAGGCCATGGAGTAGCAGGAGGAGTGGGCCGCCGCGATGAGCTCCTCGGGGCTGGTGACGCCGTTGGGCTGCTCCGCGCGGGCGGGCCAGTTCACGTCGTACGTACCGACCTTGGAGGACTCCAGGGCGACGGTGCCCTTGCCCTCCAGGAGGTTGCCTTCCCAGTGGGTCTTGGCGGTGCGCGTGGTTGCCATGGTGCATAACTCCCGGTTGTGGGCGAAAGCTGTTCTGCGGGCCAGCTTAGTGATCCTCGGGCCCCGCGCCCTGCCGATCCGCCCCGGCCGGGTCGGGGGCGCCCCTCCCGGCGCACGGGCGGGTGGGACGGGGAGCCGCCCCTCCGGCCCACGGCCGCTGCGACGCCCCGTCGGGGTCGCCCGGTAGCATCCGAGGCCGTACGCACCGTGCGTAGGACGGATGACCCGGGAGGAGCCACCGGTGGCGGGAGAACCGCAGGCCGACTGCCTGTTCTGCAAGATCGTGGCAGGGGAGGTGCCGGCGACCATCGTCCGGGAGACCGAGACCACCGTCGCGTTCCGCGACATCAACCCCCAGGCACCGACGCACGTTCTGGTGATCCCCAAGGTGCACTACCCGGACGCCGCGACCCTCGCCGCCGCCGAACCGCAGATCATCGCCGACATACTGCGTGAGTCCCGCGAGGTCGCTGCCGAGGACAAGGTCGAGGACCGGGGCTACCGGGTCGTCTTCAACACCGGCGCCGGCGCGGGCCAGACCGTCTTCCACGCACATCTGCACGTGCTCGGCGGCCGCGGCCTCCAGTGGCCCCCCGGATAACCGCTCGTGTCCGTACGTGAACTGGTCGTCCTCGGCACCGCAAGCCAGGTGCCCACCCGGCACCGCAACCACAACGGCTATCTGCTGCGGTGGGACGGCCAAGGGCTGCTCTTCGACCCCGGCGAGGGAACGCAGCGCCAGATGCTGCGCGCCGGGGTCGCGGCCCACGACCTCAACCGGATCTGCGTCACGCACTTCCACGGTGACCACTCGCTGGGCCTGGCCGGGGTGATCCAGCGGATCAACCTGGACCGGGTGCCGCACCCGATCACCGCGCACTACCCGGCCAGCGGGCAGCACTTCTTCGACCGGCTGCGCTATGCCACCGCGTACCGCGAGACGGTCCGGCTGGTCCAGCGGCCGGTCGCCGTCGACGGCGAGCTGGACCGCTCGAAGTCGTACGTCCTGGAGGCGCGCCGGCTCTCGCACCCCGTCGAGTCCTACGGCTACCGCCTCGTGGAGCCGGACTCGCGGCGGATGCTGCCGGAGCGGCTGGCGGCACACGGCATCACCGGGCCGGACATCGGGCGCCTCCAGCGGCTCGGCGAGCTGAACGGCGTCACCCTCGACGAGGTGAGCGAGGAGCGCCCCGGCCAGCGGTTCGCGTTCGTCATGGACACCCGGCTGTGCGAGGGCGTGCATGCGCTCGCGGAGGGGGTGGACATGCTCGTCATCGAGTCGACGTTCCTGGACGAGGACATCCAACTGGCGGTGGACCACGGCCACTTGACCGCCGGGCAGGCCGCGGAAGTGGCCGCCGGGGCGGGCGTACGGCATCTTGTGCTGACGCACTTCTCGCAGCGCTACGCCGACCCCATGGAGTTCGAGCGGCAGGCACGCGCAGCGGGCTACACCGGCGAATTGACCATCGCCCAGGACCTGCTGCGCGTGCCCCTGCCCAAACGGCGCTGAGCGCCCGGCATACGGGCTGCGGCTACGGGCTACGGCTACGGAAGGAAGTACATCGGGTTCGGCAGCTTGAACGTCCGGTCCCCGGCGCCGCCGTTCAGATCGCTGTACTGGTCCCCGAAGTTGGCGACGATGTTGTAGCCGAGGGACTCGATGTGCTTGCGGGTGCCCGACTTGTACTCGACGGTCGTGCAGGTGGCACCGCAGGGCAGGTACGCCGGCGGGTGCTCCTTGTCCTTCAGGTAGACGTGCGTGCGGTCCAGCGGCACGCCGTAGCCGACGTTCTTGAGGTTGCGCACGCTCCAGTCGCGCTGCGCCTCCTTGCGGCCGGTGATGAAGAAGACCTCGGCGCCCTTGTCGTGCGCCCAGTTGACGAGCCGGTCCATGCCGAAGACCGGGTCCATGTCGGTGTTCGCGAGGTACTTGTCCTGGCTCTCCGGGGTGAAGTGGAAGCCCACCTGGAGCTCGTAGTTGTAGGTGAGCAGGGTGGTGTCGTCCATGTCGAGGACGATGGCGGGCCTGGCCTGCTTGCCGTTCTTGGAGTGCCGCGCGAGCGCCTTGGACAGGTAGGTGCGGGCCTTGGCCTCTATGCCGCGGACCTGGCGGGCGTAGTTGCTGTGCGGGGAGGCGTAGTGCTCTCCGTCGGCCGTCACCGTGTCGCCGTAGTACGCCTTGATCTTGTCCTGCACCTGAGTGAGGTTGGGGATCTCCTTGTCGGTGCGCGGCACGGAGTGTTCGGCGGTGGCCTGGCCGATGCCGAACACGGCGGTACCGGCGACGACGGCGGCGACCGTTGTGGCGCCGAGGCGGGCGCGGCGGGAGAGGGCGGGACGGGGCATGCGCGGCTCCTTCAACTGGCATGAGTGTGGACTCAGGTAGGTCTAACAGAGCCTCATTTCCGTATCTACGCGCGGAGATTCAACGGTTGGTAAAGGCTCGGCGGGGCGGGCCCGTTGCGCCCCTGCGCCGTTGCGGTCACGGGTATTGACGGCCGGGAAGCGCGCTCCGTAACCTCCTTCTGCATTTGCAGACGTCATCTACATATGAAAACAGCGGGACAGTGGCACACGTGCACAGGCGCAGGGAACCAGCGCCGTCGACCTCGTAGGAGCCCCCGGATGACCGACTCCAAGAACGGCCTCACCATCACCGAGGTCCGGCTCACCCCGATCCTGGTGGCCGATCCGCCGCTGCTGAACACCCAGGGAGTACACCAGCCGTACACCCCCCGGCTGATCATCGAGCTGATCACCGAGGGCGGCACCACCGGGCTCGGCGAGACCTACGGGGACACCAAATACCTTGATCTGGCCCGCCCGTTGGCCACTGCGCTGATCGGCCGGTCGGTCACGGATCTGAACGGGCTGCCCACCCTCGCCGCCGAGGTGTGCGGTGACTCGCCGGCCGCGACCGGTGTCGACGCCGTGGACGTCGGCGGGCTGCGCGGCGTACAGACCGCCGACAAGCTGCGGCTCTCGGTCCTCTCCGGATTCGAGGTCGCCTGCCTCGACGCCTGGGGCCGGGCCACCGGACTGCCCGTCCACGCCCTGCTCGGCGGCAAGGTCCGCGACCGCGTGGAGTACAGCGCCTATCTCTTCTACCGGTGGGCCGAGCACCCGGGCGGCCGCGGCGAGCGCGACGACTGGGGCGCGGCGCTCGACCCGGCCGGCGTCGTCGCACAGGCCCGCCGGTTCGCCGACACCTACGGCTTCACGTCCTTCAAGCTCAAGGGCGGGGTCTTCGAACCCGCGCAGGAGGTGGCGGCGGTCAAGGCGCTGGCCGCCGAGTTCCCCGGGCGGCCGCTACGGCTCGACCCGAACGGCGCCTGGACGGTGGCGACTTCGCTGACGGTCGCGGACGAGCTGCAAGACGTCCTGGAATACCTGGAGGACCCGGCGAGCGGCACGGACCGGATGGCGGAGGTGGCCGCCGCCACGCCGCTCCCGCTCGCCACCAATATGTGCGTCACGACCTTCGACGAGATCGCCGAGGCCTTCACCCGCGGCGCCGTCCAGGTCGTGCTCTCCGATCACCACTACTGGGGCGGGCTGCGCAACACCCGTGAACTCGCCGCCGTCTGCCGCACCTTCGGTGTCGGCCTGTCCATGCACTCCAACACCCATCTGGGGATCAGCCTCGCCGCGATGACCCAGGTCGCGGCGACCGTGCCCAACCTCGACCACGCCTGCGACAGCCACTACCCCTGGCAGACCGAGGACGTCCTCACCGAGCGGCTCACCTTCCGCGACGGCGGGCTGGACGTCTGCGACGCCCCCGGCCTCGGCGTCGAACTCGACCGCGAGCGGCTCGCCACGCTGCACCGCCGCTGGCTGGCCGACGACGGCGGCCTCCGCGACCGCGACGACGCCGCCGCCATGCGGCGCGCCGACCCGGACTGGACCGCCCCCACCGTTCCGCGCTGGTGACCCCGGGGCGGGCCCGCCCCTGCTCCTCAGCCGCGCCGGTCCGCGGCGGCGGGCGCAACGAGCGGGCGCGCGGCCGGGACCGGGCAGCGGAGATCATGGACCCGGCCGGGGTCCTGTGCGCGGTCGCCCCGCCCGCGTACGGTGAGGCACGGCTGAGTGGCGGTGCGCCACAGTGGTCCCGTACGTGATCTTTGAAAGGGGCTGTTCCGATGGCACAGGAAGTGCGCGGCGTCATTGCGCCGGGGAAGAACGAACCGGTCCGGGTGGAGACGATCCTGGTGCCGGATCCGGGTCCCGGCGAGGCCGTGGTGAAGATCCAGGCGTGCGGGGTGTGCCACACCGATCTGCACTACAAGCAGGGCGGCATCAACGACGACTTCCCGTTCCTGCTCGGCCACGAGGCGGCCGGGGTGGTGGAGTCGGTCGGCGCCGGGGTCACGGAGGTGGCGCCGGGCGACTTCGTCATCCTCAACTGGCGTGCGGTGTGCGGACAGTGCCGGGCCTGTCTGCGCGGGCGTCCCCAGTACTGCTTCGATACGCACAACGCACAGCAGAAGATGACGCTGAAGGACGGCACCGAGCTGAGCCCCGCGCTCGGCATCGGCGCCTTCGCCGACAAGACGCTGGTCGCCGCCGGCCAGTGCACCAAGGTCGACCCGGAGGTCTCGCCCGCGGTGGCGGGGCTGCTGGGCTGCGGTGTGATGGCGGGCATCGGCGCCGCCCTCAACACCGGTGGCGTCGGGCGGGGCGACTCGGTGGCCGTGATCGGCTGCGGCGGCGTCGGCGACGCGGCCGTGGTGGGTGCCCGGCTGGCCGGTGCGGCCAAGATCATCGCGGTGGACATCGACGACCGCAAGCTGGAGACCGCACGCTCCATGGGTGCCACCCACACCCTCAACTCCCGCACCACCGACCCCGTCGAGGCGATCCGCGAGCTGACCGGCGGCTTCGGTGCGGATGTCGTCATCGACGCGGTCGGCCGCCCCGAGACGTACAAGCAGGCGTTCTACGCCCGCGACCTGGCCGGAACCGTCGTCCTGGTGGGTGTCCCCACCCCGGAGATGACCCTGGAACTTCCCCTGCTGGACGTCTTCGGCCGCGGCGGCGCCCTCAAGTCCTCCTGGTACGGCGACTGTCTGCCCTCCCGCGACTTCCCGATGCTGATCGACCTCCACCAGCAGGGGCGCATCGACCTCGGCGCCTTCGTCACCGAGACCATCGGCATCGAGGACGTGGAGCAGGCCTTCGAGCGGATGCATGCGGGCGATGTCCTGCGTTCGGTGGTGACGTTCTGATGGCGGCCCGCATCGACCACCTGGTCACCTCCGGAACCTTCTCGCTCGACGGCGGCACCTGGGACGTCGACAACAACGTATGGATCGTCGGCGACGACGACGAGGCGATCGTCATCGACGCCGCCCATGACGCCGACGCCATCCTCCGGGCCCTCGACGGCCGGACGCTGCGCGCGATCATCTGCACCCATGCGCACAACGACCACATCGACGCCGCCCCGGCGCTGGCCAACCGCACCGGCGCCCGGATCCATCTGCACCCCGCCGACCTGCCGTTGTGGAAGCAGACCCACCCGGACACGGCGCCGGACGCGGAGCTGGCGGAGGGGCAGGTCCTGACGATTGCCGGTACGGATCTGACCGTGCTGCACACCCCGGGCCATGCCCCCGGCGCGGTCTGCCTCTACGCGCCCGACCTGGGCACCGTCTTCACCGGCGACACCCTCTTCCAGGGCGGCCCGGGCGCCACCGGCCGGTCCTTCTCGGACTTCCCGACGATCGTCGCCTCGATCCGCGACCGGCTGCTGACCCTGCCGCCGGAGACGGTGGTACGCACCGGACACGGCGATCCGACGACGATCGGGGAGGAGGCGCCGCACCTGGACGAGTGGCTCAAGCGCGGCCACTGAGCGGCGGCAACCGGGCAGGGACGGCGGCCCGGCCCGGCTCCCGCCGGCCCGCCCTCACGCCTCGTCGGCCGCCCGCTCCAGAATGCGGGCGGCCACCGCGGGGGAGTCCACCAGCGGATGCAGCGCCAGCGCCCGCAGCGCGGCGCCCCGGTCCTTGAACGTCGCGGCCTCCACCGCCGCCCGCTCCACCGCCTTGACCTGCAACATCAGCCCCAACTGGTCCTCGCGCAGCGGCGCGCACGGCAGCGGGCGGGCGCCGTGCGCGCCCACCTCGCACACCGTCTCCACGATCGCGTCCGGCGCCAGCTGGGGCACCGTCGTGCCGTTGCGGACGTTGAGGATCAACCGGGTGCCGCTGTCGCCCACGATGGCGTGCATCAGGGCCAGCGCCACCCGGTCGTAGCCACCGCCCTCCAGATCGTGGCTGTCGCGCTGCCAGCCGCCGCTGGCCTCCCGGCTGTGCGCCATATACGTCTGTTCGCGCTCCAGCCGGGTCCGCTCCCACAGCGCGTACGCCGCGTCCGGGCCGCCGGCCGCCGCGGCCCGCTCGAAGAAGCCGCCCTGTTGCTGGTCGAGGAACTCGCCGCGGGTCTCGGGGGTGTCCCGTACGGAGTCGAGGGTTTCGCGGCGGAAGTAGTAGTAGTGCAGATACTCGTTCGGGAGCGCGCCCAGGATGCGCAGCCAGTCCGCGCCGAACAGCCGGCCCTCCTCGAAGGAGGCCAGCGCCGCGTCGTCGGCGAGCAGCCCCGGCAGCAGCTCGGTGCCCTCCAGCGTCAACGACCGCAGCCAGCCGAGGTGGTTGAGCCCCACGTAGTCGTAGCCGAGCCGGCCGTCCGCGAAGGCCGCCGGGTCCGCGCCGGCCGCCCGCGCCGCCCGGCGCACCAGCCCCACGGGTGAATCGCAGATCCCGATGACACGGTCGCCGAGCACCTGGGACATCGCCTCGGTGACCATGCCCGCGGGGTTGGTGAAGTTGATGACCCAGGCGCCCGGGGCGAGCGCGGCGACCCGCTCGGCGATGTGCAGCGCCACCGGGATCGTCCGCAGGCCGTAGAGGACACCGCCCGCGCCGACCGTCTCCTGGCCGAGCACGCCCTCGGCGAGCGGGATCCGCTCGTCGCGGATCCGGCCGGCCGTACCGCCCACACGTATCGCCGAGAAGACGAAGTCGGCGCCGGCCAGCGCGTCGTCCAGCCCCTTCGCGACCCGTACGGGCACCGGCGTCGGATGCCCCTGCGCCAGCCGCGTCAGCACATCGGCGATCACCGCCACCCGGCGCGGATCGGTGTCGTGCAGCACCACCTCGGAGACGGAGCCTGCCGGGTCGTCCAGCAGCGCGCGGTAGACCAGCGGCACCCGGAAACCGCCACCGCCGAGAATCGTGAGCCTCATGGGGCGGAACGTACCGCAGCATCAGGCACACTGGCGGCACGTGCCGATACGAGAGGGGCGAGCACGGTGAGCAGCCGACGCGATGTCCATCCGCCCGCGGGCCCGGCCGCAGTGCCGCCGGCCCTGGATCCGCTCGCCGAGGTGCGCGCCGATGGCGATCCGCGCACCGATGTCTATCTCACCGGCACGGTCTTCCTGGACATCATCTTCACCGGCCTGGATTCCGCGCCGGTCCGCGGCACCGAATCCTGGGCCCGCGGTATGGGCTCCAGCCCCGGAGGCGTCGCCAATATGGCCACCGCGCTGGCCCGGCTCGGGCTGCGCACCTCTCTTGCGGCGGCCTTCGGCGACGACAAGTACGGCGAGTACTGCTGGGAGGCGTTGGAGCAGGGCGAGGGCATCGACCTGGCGCTGTCACGCACCGTCCCCGGCTGGCACTCCCCGGTCACCGTCTCCATGGCGTACGAGGGCGAGCGCACGATGGTCTCGCACGGCCATGAGGCGCCGCCGCCCGATTTCGCCTTCGACGGCAAGCACGCCCCGGGCTGCCCGCCGCCGTCCCGCGCCTGCATCGCCTCGCTCGTACCGGGCCGGCGGGAGGGCTGGCTGGGCTGCGCGGCGAGCCGAGGCAGCCGCATCTTCGCGGATGTCGGCTGGGACGACAGCGGCCGCTGGGACCCCGCCGACCTCGCCGATCTCGAATACTGCGAGGCGTTCCTGCCCAACGCCGAGGAGGCGATGCGCTACACCCGCACGGACTGCCCGCGCGCCGCCGCCCACAAGCTCGCCGATCTGGTGCCGCTCGCGGTCGTCACGCTGGGCGCGGAGGGTGCCTACGCGGTGGACGGGCGGACCGGCGAGAGCGCCGAGGTGCCGGCCATCGCCGTGGAGGCGCTGGACCCGACCGGAGCCGGCGATGTCTTCGTCGCCGGATTCGTCACCGGCACGCTGGCCGACTGGCCGCTCGCCGACCGGCTGGCCTTCGCGGGGCTGAGCGCCGCGCTGTCCGTGCAGGAATTCGGCGGTTCGCTGTCCGCGCCGGGCTGGGCGGAGATCGCCGCCTGGTGGCAGCAGGTAAGGGGGTACGAAGCGGGTGCCCCGGGTGCGCTGCGCCGCCAGTACGCCTTCCTGGACCAGGTGCTGCCGGCGGCCTACCGGCCCGCCCCGCTGGCTCGCGCGCTCCCCACGATCGGCTTCCGGCGCCCAGCCTGAGCTGCACCGGCACGGTCGCGCTGCGGCCGGCTGCCCGCCCCCGCGGAAAAGCCCTCGGGCTTGTCGGTGCCCCGTCGTACTCTTGTATCCCAAGGAGTCGAGTGCTGCCGGCACCTCTGATGAGCAAAGGATGGGGGTTGAGCAGGCCACCGAGCCGCCCTATGACTCAGACACCTACGCAACCGCAGGCGCGCGCCCAGTTCACCGTTCCGGCCAAGCATCCGATGGTGACGGTCCTGGGCTCCGGAGACTCGCTTCTGCGTGTGATCGAAAAAGCCTTCCCTGCGACCGACATCCATGTCCGGGGCAACGAAGTCAGCGCTGTCGGCGACGCCCGCGAAGTCGCCCTCGTCCAGCGCCTTTTCGACGAGATGATGCTGGTGCTCCGCACCGGACAACCGATGACGGAGGACGCAGTGGAACGCTCCATCGCCATGCTGCGCGCGGCGGAGGACGGCGAGGGCGCGGTGAGCGAGACGCCCGCCGAGGTGCTCACCCAGAACATCCTCTCCAACCGTGGCCGGACGATCCGTCCCAAGACCCTCAACCAGAAGCGCTATGTCGACGCGATCGACAAGCACACCGTCGTCTTCGGCATCGGCCCGGCGGGCACCGGCAAGACCTATCTCGCCATGGCCAAGGCCGTGCAGGCGCTGCAGGCCAAGCAGGTCAACCGGATCATCCTGACCCGTCCCGCGGTCGAGGCCGGCGAGCGGCTGGGCTTCCTGCCCGGCACCCTCTACGAGAAGATCGACCCGTATCTGCGCCCGCTCTACGACGCGCTGCACGACATGCTCGACCCCGACTCCATCCCGCGCCTGATGGCCGCGGGCACGATCGAGGTCGCGCCGCTGGCGTATATGCGCGGCCGGACGCTCAATGACGCGTTCATCATTCTCGACGAGGCGCAGAACACCAACCCCGAGCAGATGAAGATGTTCCTCACCCGCCTCGGCTTCGATTCGAAGATCGTCGTCACCGGCGATGTCACCCAGGTCGACCTCCCGGGCGGCAAGAGCGGTCTGCGCCAGGTCCGGGAGATCCTGGACGGCGTCGACGATGTGCACTTCTCCCTGCTCACCAGCCAGGACGTGGTCCGGCACAAGCTGGTCGGCCGTATTGTCGACGCCTACGAGAAATACGACAGCCGCAACGGCGAGTGAGCCCCGCCGGCCGTGAGGTCACGGCCGGCCGGGCGCACGACCGGCAGGCGCCACCCACCCATCGAGCAAGCACCGAGAAGCGAGAAGCAACGCCCTCATGTCCATCGACGTCAACAACGAGTCCGGCACGGACATCGACGAGCAGGCAATCCTGGACGTCGCCCGCTACGCCGTGGCCCGGATGCGTATCCACCCGCTCTCCGAGCTGTCCGTCATCGTCGTGGACGCCGAGGCCATGGAGCAGCTCCACATCCAGTGGATGGACCTGCCCGGACCGACCGATGTCATGTCCTTCCCGATGGACGAGCTGCGTCCGCCGGCCAAGGACGACGAGGAGCCCCCGCAGGGGCTCCTCGGTGACATCGTGCTGTGCCCGGAGGTCGCCAAGAAGCAGGGCGAGGAGGCGCCGACCGGGCACAGCATGGACGAGGAGCTCCAGCTGCTGACCGTCCACGGTGTGCTCCACCTCCTCGGGTACGACCACGAGGAGCCGGACGAGAAGGCCGAGATGTTCGGTCTGCAGGCGGCGATCATCGACGGCTGGCGCGCCGAGCGGGGCCTGACCGGCCCGTCACCGGCCCCCACCGTCACCTGACGGGCGGCGCCGTCATGACCACCCAGCTGATCGCGGTCGCGGTCCTGCTCGTCGTGATCGCCTGGCTCGCCGCCTGTGCGGAGGCCGGCCTGGCCCGTACGACCAGCTTCCGTGCCGAGGAAGCCGTCCGGTCCGGCCGCCGCGGCAGCAGCAAGCTCGCCGCGGTCGCCGCCGACCCCACCCGCTATCTCAATGTGGCGCTGCTGGTGCGGGTGGGCTGCGAGATGGCCGCCGGCGTCCTGGTCACCTACGCCTGTCTGCGCTCGTTCGACAAGACCTGGCAGGCGCTGACCGTCGCCATCGCCGTGATGGTGCTGGTCTCCTATGTCGCCGTCGGCGTCTCGCCGCGGACGATCGGCCGCCAGCATCCGCTGAACACCGCCACCGCGGCCGCCTATGTGCTGCTGCCGCTGGCCCGCATCATGGGCCCCATTCCGCAGCTGCTGATCCTCATCGGCAACGCCCTCACCCCCGGCAAGGGCTTCCGCAAGGGCCCGTTCGCCTCCGAGGCCGAACTGCGCTCGCTGGTCGACCTCGCGGAGAAGGAGTCGCTGATCGAGGACGAGGAGCGCCGGATGGTGCACTCCGTCTTCCAGCTCGGCGACACCCTCGTCCGCGAGGTGATGGTGCCGCGTACGGACCTGGTCGCCGTCGAGCGCTTCAAGACCATTCGTCAGGCGCTGACCCTCGCACTGCGCTCCGGCTTCTCCCGTATCCCGGTGACCGGCGAGAACGAGGACGACATCGTCGGCGTCGTCTACCTCAAGGACCTCGCCCGGAAGGTCCACATCAACCGCGACGCCGAGAACGAGCTGGTCTCCACGGCCATGCGCCCCGCCGTTTTCGTCCCCGACACCAAGAACGCCGGTGATCTGCTGCGCGAAATGCAGCAGGACCGTAATCATGTCGCGGTGGTCATCGACGAATACGGCGGCACGGCCGGCATTGTCACCATCGAGGACATCCTTGAGGAGATCGTCGGCGAGATCACCGACGAATACGACCGCGAACTCCCGCCCGTCGAGGATCTCGGCGACGGCAGCTATCGCGTCACCGCCCGGCTGGACATCGGCGATCTGGGCGAGCTGTACGGCCTGACCGAGCTGGACGACGAGGACGTGGAGACGGTCGGCGGACTGCTCGCCAAGCTCCTCGGCCGGGTCCCGATCGCCGGTGCCACCGCCGAGGTCGACCTCTCCGACGACGCTTCCGACCCGGATCTGAAGGCGCTGCGGCTGACCGCCGAATCGCCGGCCGGCCGCCGCAACAAGATCGTGACGGTGCTGTGCGAGCCGGTGCGGACGGAGAGCGCGAGCGAGTCCGAGGAGCCGTCGACGGGCGGCCGCTCCGCCGGCTGAACTCCCAAAGAATTCCCCGGGTAATTCCCCGGTAGTTCCGCACGGAATCGGGAATATTTGCCGCTGTGGTGTTGTGCGTGCGGTTACTTATCTCCAGTGCAGCAGAAATGTTCTGCAAGCCATTTCCGGTGGAACTGGATTCTGTGGTGCGCGCCGTGGAAGGATCTTCAGGTGGTTACCGAAAAGGCGACCACCATGCGTGAGAGAAATCTTGCGGCGCAGGTTGCCCCGGCCACGGGGGACCGGGGCAACCACCCTCTTCCTCCGCCGTGGCAGCTCAGCCGCGGCGCGTCCCACGAGCCGTCCGCAGCCCGGCCGCCACCAGCACTGCGACCACCGCGACCAGCGCCGCGTCCAGGCCCAGGCCCAGCTTGATGCCACCGAGCGTGGCGGCCGCGAAGCCGCTGCCGTCCGCCCGCAGCGCCGCGATATGGGCCGAGGCGACCGCGCTCAGCAGCGGAATTCCGATGGTGATGCCCACCTGCTGCGAGCTGGTGACCAGGCCGGTGGCCAGACCCTGTTCGGCGTCCGGGACGCCGGAGGTGGCGGTCACGCCGTACGAGATGATCGCCCACAGGTGGCCGAGGCTGGCGAAGGTCACCCCGACCAGGGCCAGCCACATGCCGGTGCCGGTGCCCAGGCCCAGCAGCGTGGCCGTGAAACCGGCCTGGAGCAGCAGCCCGATCAGCAGGGTGCGGCGGGCGCCGAGCCGGCCGATGACCTTCGGGGCGACGACACCGGCGAACGCCGAGACCACGCCCTGCACACCGAAGACCAGGCCGGTCTGGAAGGCGGACAGCCGCAGCACCTCCTGGAGGTAGAGCGTCAGCAGGAAGATGACGGTGCTCATCATCGAGAACGTCGTCAGGCCCGCCAGATTGCCCCAGGCGACCGTACGGCGGCGCAGCATCGGCAGCGACACCAGCGGCTGGTCGGCCCGTGACTCGACGACGACGAACGCGACCAGCAGCGCCAGGCCCACGACCAGCGTCACGATGACGTCCGGGTGGCCGAAGCCCTGCTCGGCGGCGGTCGACAGGGCGTAGATCAGCGACAGCAGTCCGCCGGTGACGGTGACCGCGCCGGGCACATCGATCCGCGGCCGCTCCGGATGCCTGGACTCGGTCAGCAGCGCCGGCGCCGCGGCCAGTACGGCCACCCCGGCGACGGACAGCAGGCCCATGGTCGAGCGCCAGCCCAGCGCGTCCGTCATCACCCCGCCCAGCACCATGCCGATGGTGAAGCCCATCGAGAGCACGGTGCCGCTGATGCCCAGCGCGCGTTCGCGCTGCGGACCCTCGGCGAAGGTGGTGGTCAGCAGCGACATCCCGGTGGGCACGATGATCGCCGCGCCCAGACCCTGGACCGCGCGCCCGGTCAGGAAGACCGCCGGGGACCACGCCAGCGCGGCCAGCACCGAGGCCGCGGTGAACAGCGCGAGCCCGGTGAGGAACAGCTTGCGCCGCCCGAAGAGATCGGCGATCCGGCCGAACAGCAGCAGAAAGCCGCCGGACGGCAGCGCGAAAGCGGTGACCGCCCACTGCAGATCGGCCTGGTCCATGCCCAGGTCCTTGCCGAGCACGGGCAGTGCCACATTCAGGATGGAGAAGTCCAGCGCGGTGATGAACTGCGCCGCGCACAGCAGAAGCAGGATGAGCTTGGCGCGCGGGGTCATCCGCGCGTCGGCCGGCGCGGAGAGCGGTTCGGCGGTGGCGGCGACCGGCGCGTCCGTCTGTGTAGCGGGGCCAAGTGAGGTGTCGGTTATCGGCATGCAAAGAGCTTGTGGCCCCGGAATACGGAGTGGGGAGCGGGAACTTATCGTGGTGTCCGCACCACCAGCCGCGCCGACAGGGGGAGACACGTGGTCTCGAATGCTGCCTCGAACGCTGCCGTCCAGGACACCTCACGCCGACGACAGGAACTGCGCGACTTCCTGATGAGCCGTCGGGCCCGGGTCACCCCGGCCGAGGCGGGCCTGCCCGACGGCGGCCGCCGCCGTACGCCGGGGCTGCGCCGCGAGGAGGTCGCCGTCCTCGCCGGGGTCGGCGCGTCCTGGTACCAGTGGCTGGAGCAGGGCCGCGACATCACCGTCTCGCCGCAGGTCCTGGACTCGGTCGCCCGGGTACTGCGGCTCAGCGGCGCCGAGCGACGGCATCTGTACGTCCTGGCGGGGCTGAACCCGCCGCTGCGGCAGGACGCCGAGGACCTGGACCTGGGGCCGACGGATGTGTGCGCGGGCCTGCAGCGGCTGATCGACGCCTGGATGCCGTTCCCGGCGCACATCATGGACCCGTACTGGAACACCATCGCCTACAACGAGTCGGCGCATCTGGTCCTGGGCCACGGCCGCCCCGGCACCTCGCTGAACTGCCTGATCGCGTTCTTCACCGACCCCGTCTACCGTGCGCGGGCCGCCAGTTGGGAGGCGAACGCGCCGCTGGTCGTCGCGCAGTACCGTGCCGCCTGCTCGGCGCGGCCCGGTGACGAGGGCTTCGGGGCGGTCGTCCGCGAGACCGCCTCGCTCAGCGCGGAGTTCGCCGGACTGTGGGCGCGCGGCGATGTGCAGGACGGCGGCCAGCTCCACAAGGAGATGGACCATCCGCTGGTCGGCGCGCTGCTCTTCGAGACCACCCAGCTGCGGATCCCGGTCCGGCCCGACCTGAACATCGTGCTGCACAACCCGCGCCCGGAGACGGACACCGCGGCGAAACTGGAGTGGCTCACCTCGCCGGAGGGCCGGCGCGGGGGGATGTACTCGGTGGCGGGGTGACCGCCCCTTGCCCCCGTCCCCTAAGGGCCCGCATATGCTCGCCCGTATGAGCGAAGCCGCACCGCTGGACCCCGAAGACCGCAAGATCATCACGCTCGCGCGCTCGGCGCGGGCCCGTAACGGTGTGCCCGAGGGTGCCGCCGTACGCGACGAGACCGGCCGCACCTATGTCGCCGGCACGGTCGCCCTGGACTCGCTACAGCTCAGCGCGCTGCAGACGGCCGTCGCGATGGCCGTCGCCAGCGGCGCCACGTCGCTGGAGGCCGCGGCCGTGGTCACCGAAGCCGAGCGCGCCACCGACGCGGACCGCGCGGCCGTACGGGACCTCGGCGGCCCCGCGACGCCCGTCCTGGTCGCCGGCCTCGACGGCACCCTGCGCAGCACCGTCCCGGCGGGCGACGCGTAACCCCGCACGGTAGCCGTACGACGGCGACGGGGCGGCCGCCCGGCACCGGAGGGCCGCCCCGGCAGGGTCCGTCTCCGGGGCCCGCGACGGGGTCCGGGTCCGGGTGGTCGGAGTGACGGCCGGGATCGGGGAGAATGGGCGCCATGAGCGTTCGTACAGACTCCTCCGCCCCGCACCGGTCCGGCTTCGCGTGCTTCGTCGGTCGCCCCAACGCGGGCAAGTCCACCCTGACGAACGCTCTCGTCGGCACGAAGGTGGCCATCACCTCCAACCGCCCGCAGACCACCCGTCACACGGTGCGCGGCATCGTGCACCGCCCCGAGGCCCAGCTGGTCCTGGTCGACACCCCTGGTCTGCACAAGCCGCGCACCCTGCTCGGTGAGCGGCTGAACGACATCGTCCGCACCACCTGGTCCGAGGTCGATGTGATCGGCTTCTGTCTGCCCGCCGACCAGAAGCTCGGCCCGGGCGACCGCTATATCGCCGGCGAGCTGGCCGAGATCAAGAAGACCCCCAAGGTCGCCATCGTCACCAAGACCGACCTGGTCGACTCCAAGGCGCTGGCCGCCCAGCTGATCGCCATCGATCAGCTCGGCAAGGAGCTGGGCATCGAGTGGGCCGAGATCATCCCGGTCTCGGCGGTCGGTGACACCCAGGTGTCGCTCCTCGCCGACCTGCTCGTCCCGCTCCTCCCGGAGGGCCCGGCGCTCTACCCGGAGGGCGACCTCACCGACGAGCCCGAGCAGGTCATGGTCGCCGAGCTGATCCGTGAGGCCGCGCTGGAGGGCGTACGCGACGAGCTGCCGCACTCCATCGCGGTGGTCGTCGAGGAGATGCTGCCGCGCGAGGACCGCCCCGCCGACAAGCCGCTGCTCGACATCCACGCCAATGTCTACATCGAGCGCCCCAGCCAGAAGGGGATCATCATCGGCCCCAAGGGCAAGCGCTTGAAGGAGGTCGGCACCAAGTCCCGCAAGCACATCGAGGCGCTGCTCGGTACGCCGGTCTTCCTGGACCTGCATGTCAAGGTCGCCAAGGACTGGCAGCGGGACCCCAAGCAGCTGCGGAAGCTGGGGTTCTGAGGCCGGACGGCCGCTGTTCGGCTTCCAGGGGCCGGCCGGCTTCCGCGCCCGGCCCCGGGGGCCGTCATTCCACGCCCCGGATCCTTCGTACGAGCAACGCCCCCATCAGCCCGACGGCCGCCGCGACGCCGTACAGCACCCGGTAGCCGCCGAGGTGCTGCACGATCGGCGCGGCCAGCGCCGGGGCGGCCACCTGTGGCAGCGAGTTGGCGATATTGATGACGCCGAGGTCCTTGCCGCGGTGCGCGGCGGCCGGCAGCACATCCGTCATCAGCGCGAAGTCGACGGAGGTGAAGACGCCGAACCCGACCCCGAGCAGCGCCGCGGCACACAGCGCGCCCGCCCAGGTCTGCCATACGGCCAGCAGCACTGTGGCCCCCGTCATGATCACCCCCGCCCACCGTACGAACGGCTGCCGTCGCCCGATCCGGTCCGACCAGATCCCTCCGACGACGACCGTGCCCAGCAAGGTCACACCGTTGACCGCGGTCAGCAGCAGCACCCCGCCGCCGGGGTCCGGCCGGTGCAGCACATCCCGCAGGTAGTACAGCAAATACAGCAGCGCCAGCGAGTTCCCGAGGTTGATCAGAAACCGGGTCAGCCAGGCCCAGCCCAGGTCGGGATGGCGGCGCGGGCTGATCCAGAACCCGGCGAGAAAGGCCCGCCCGGTCAGCGCCGGCCGTCGCTCGGCCGGCAGCACCGGGTCCCGGTGCATCAGCACGTACGGGAGGGTGCCCAGCACCGCGAAGGCCGCGCAGGCGACGTACCCCCAGGTCACCCCGCCGGCAAGCGTCGCCAGCCCCGTACCGGCCACCACCCCCAGGATCTGCGCGGCCCCCAGCCATCCGCCCACCGATCCGCGCTGCCGGTGCGGCACCCGGTCGGGCACGGCCGCGGTGATCGCCGCGAACGCCGCGTTGAGGGTGAGCTGCACCAGGCACCACCCCACCGCCATCACCGGCACCGTGCCCGCCCCCGCCAGCAGCACCAGGGCGGCGGCCCCGCCCAGCACGCCCGCCACGATCCACGGGGTACGCCGCCCGAACCGCGAGGTCGTACGGTCCGACAGCGCCCCGAACAACGGGTTGCAGACCATCGAGACGACGGCCCCCATCCCCGTCACCCACGCCAGCACCGACTCCTTCGGCATCCCCGGCGGCGCAAGCTCCGCGGCCTGTAGGGCCAGCAGTATCTGCAGCGGCCCGTACCACCCGACCCAGATGGCGCCGTTCGCCAGCGACAGCGTGGCGGTCCAGCCGCCCCCGACCCGCTCCGACGGCTCCGCGAGTGCGTCCGGAGCCGCTGCGGCACTCATCCCCGGGCCTGCTCCCGCAGCGCATCCCGCAGCCAGTGGTACGACGCCTTGGGCGTACGCACCTGGGTCGCGTAGTCCACATGCACCAGCCCGAACCGCCGCGCGTACCCCTCCGCCCATTCGAAGTTGTCCAGCAGCGACCACACGAAGTACCCCCGCACATCGACCCCGGCCGCCATCGCCGCGTGCAGCGCCCTGAGGTGACCGTCGAGAAACGCGATGCGCTTCGTGTCCTCGATCCCCTCGTAGGAGCAGCCGTTCTCGGTGATCACGACGGGCGGCAACCTGTCGCCGTACCGCTCCCGGAACGACACCAACAGCTCGGTCAGCGCCTCCGGCACCACCGGCCATCCGAAATCCGTCCGCGGATACCCTTCGATCTCCCTGGGGGCGAAGGGGAGTTCCGCCGGCAGCCGGATCCCACCGAAGTGGGACGCGCCGGCTCCCTCCGGGTCCGGGGCTCCCACCAACGTCGGCTGGTAGTAATTCACGCCGTACCAGTCCAACGGCTCCGAAATGACCTTCAGGTCGTCCGCCACCGGCCCCGGCAACAGCCCGGCCAGCTCCTCGTCCGGATACCGCCCCAGCAGCACCGGCTCCGCGAACAACCGGTTGAGCAGCAGGTCGTAGAGGTCCGCCGCCGCCGTGTCCGCCTCCTTCGCCGAAGCCGCCCAGGTCGGCCCGTGCGAATTGGCCATCCCGATGCTCGTGGCCCCGCGGGCCCGCAAGGCCTGCACGGCCAGACCGTGCCCCAGCAGCTGGTGGTGCGCGGCGGGCAATGCGTCGAACAGCAACTCCCGCCCGGGCGCATGCTGCCCCAACCCGTAGCCCAGCAAGGTCAGTTCGGCCGGCTCATTGAGCGTGATCCAGCGCTCCACCCGGTCCCCGAGCCGCCCCGCCACCGCCTCCGCGTACGCCGCGAAATGCTCGGCCGTCTCCCGTACGAGCCATCCGCCGCGTTCCTCCAGCGCCTGCGGGGTATCCCAGTGGAACAGCGTCGGCACGGGCTTGACCCCCGCCGCCAGCAACGCGTCCACCAGCCGGTCGTAGAAGTCCAGCCCGGCCCCGTTGACCGCCCCGCTGCCGTCCGGCACGACCCGCGGCCAGGCCACCGAAAACCGGTAGGCCCCGACCCCGAGCCCCTTGAGCAGCTCCACATCCTCCGGGTACCGGTGGTAGTGGTCGGTCGCCACCCGGGCGTCCGACCCGTCCTTGATCCGCCCCGTCCGTGCCGCGAACACATCCCAGGCGGACCGCCCCCGTCCGTCCTCCTCCACCGCGCCCTCGATCTGCGCGGCGGATGTCGACACCCCCCACTCGAAGTCGCGGGGGAATCGGGGCAGGGGTGACGCCGGCGCGGTAGTCATGCCTGGATCTTTGTAACCGGCGGTAACAGTGTCAAGAGGCAGGCGTTGAACGGAAGTTGGGCTATGAGCCTTCCTTCATCACTCGTGTGATCAGCGTGCGCTGCTCGTCCGTGAGGCGCGGGTCGGAGCAGTACACCGTCCGGCCGTCGACCGTGATCTGGTAGCTGTAGCCGTCCGGGACGCCGACGGGGGGCTCGCTGTGGGCGGTGGCGACGGCCTGTTCGGCAAGGGTCTGCCAGTCGGCGGCGTCGGGGCGGTCCGAGGTGTCGATCTCGGCGCGGCGGTCGATGGCGGCGAAGCCGCCGGTGCGGTGGACATGAATACGCATATCGGGCTCCTCCGGCGTCCTTCGACGTCCTTACGACGGGCTCCTACCCCCTTAGGGGGTGTCTTTCGGATCAGGGCGGGCTCGCGGGGCCTGGCACGCACGCTCGCCGTGTTGTCGTCACTCGCCGACGCTCCGCGTCGACTCCCTCCTCCGCCTTGCGATCGCACGCACCAGGCCCCGCTCCCTGATCCGCCCTGATCCGAAAGACACCCCCTAGGCCCACGGTAAGCGTGCCCGGGGCGGGAGCGCCTCCTGGCCGCGCCCCCGCCCCGGCCGTGCCTCCCGCTACTTCGGGGTGATCCCGACCTGCGTCCAGGCCTTCACCGCCGCCTCGTGCTCGCCGGCGCCGAAGCGGGCGTGGGCGGCGGCGATGGTGAGGGACGCGAAGTCGGCGAACTGGGCGTCCTTGGCGAGGTTGCCGCCGGTCAGGACGTCGTACCAGACCTGACCCGCGCGCTCCCAGGCCTTGCCGCCGACGGCGGTCGCGAACAGGTAGAAGGCGTGGTTGGGGATGCCGGAGTTGATGTGTACGCCACCGTTGTCGTCGGTGGTGTGGACGTAGTCCTTCATGGCGGCCGGCTGCGGGTCCTTGCCGAGGACATCGTCGTCGTACGCCGTACCGGGGGCCTTCATGGAGCGCAGGGCCTTGCCGGTGACGTTCGGGCCGAGCAGGTCGGCGCCGATCAGCCAGTCGGCCTGGTCGGCGGTCTGGCCGAGGGCGTACTGCTTGATCAGGACGCCGAAGACGTCGGAGACGGACTCGTTGAGGGCGCCGGACTGGCCCTGGTAGTCGAGGTTGGCGGTGTACTGCGTGACACCGTGCGTGAGCTCATGGCCGATGACGTCCACGGGGATGGTGAAGTCCCGGAAGAGGTCGTTGTCGCCGTCGCCGAAGACCATCCGCTCGCCGTCCCAGAAGGCGTTGTCGTACTTCTCGCCGTAGTGGACGGTGGCGTTGAGCGGCAGGCCGGCGCCGTCGATGGACTTACGGCCGTAGATCTTGAGGTAGAGCTCGAAGGTGGCGCCGAGGCCGGCGTGCGCGCGGTTGACGGAGGCGTCCTGGGAGGGGCCGTCGGATTCCGAGCGGACCTTCTTGCCAGGCAGGTGTGCCTGGTGTTCGGCGTCGTAGATGGTGCGGTTGGGCTTGTCGGCGCCGGCGTCGGGCTCCCCGGGGGTGAGGCCGCGGGCGGCGATCTCGCGGCGCTGGGTGCGCCGGACGTGGTCGTGCTCCAGGGTGCGGCGGGCGGGCTCGTGCCGGGCGGGGTCGTCGGACTGGGCCAGGTTGTCGAGGATGTGCGGGGGGATGATCGTGCAGAAGACGGGTGAGTCCGGGGTGGCGGAGGCGGTGGCCTTTTTGGCCGAGTCGTTGAGGTCCATGGACAAACGGTGGCACTGTGTAGTCCCGGTGTCACTGCCTGCGGTCGAGATTCCCGAATATGTGTGGTTCATCGCATTTCGGCCGTAAAGTCGGTTCCGGTCCGCATACTGATACGCACCCGCCCCTCAGGGCGTACCTCAGCTAGGGTGCTGTGCATCATGCGTTTCGGGCTGCTTCTCCTTAGCTGCCGCGGCGAGGGCCTGTAGTCGAGGCCGACCCCCTCCCCGCGGAGTTCGGTGTTGCGAATTTCGCCCCGTCGGCCTTCCCCGAGCTCCTACGGAGCAGGGGAACCCCGCGGACATACGAGGAGCCCCACGCACCATGACGAATCCGTCGAGCCCCGCAGCCAATGCCGTCGGCCGCCGTACCCCGGTCACCAACGCGACGCAGCTGCAGCGGCCCTCCGGTATGCCGATCCACAAGTACGGCCGCTACGAGGCCGTGGACATCCCCGACCGCGCGTGGCCGGACAACCGCATCACGGTCGCGCCCCGCTGGCTCTCCACCGACCTGCGGGACGGCAACCAGGCGCTGATCGACCCGATGTCGCCGGCCCGTAAGCGCGAGATGTTCGATCTGCTGGTGCGCATGGGCTACAAGGAGATCGAGGTCGGCTTCCCGTCCTCCGGGGAGACGGACTTCGCGTTCGTCCGCTCCATCATCGAAGAGGGCGCGATCCCCGAGGACGTGACGATCTCCGTCCTGACGCAGGCCCGCGAGGAGCTGATCGAGCGGACGGTGGAGTCGCTGCGGGGTGCCCACCGCGCCACCGTCCACCTGTACAACGCGACCGCCCCGACCTTCCGCCGGGTCGTCTTCCGCGGCTCGAAGGAGCAGGTCAAGCAGATCGCGGTGGACGGCACGCGGCTGGTCATGGAGTACGCCGACAAGATCCTCGGCAACGAGACGATCTTCGGCTACCAGTACAGCCCGGAGATCTTCACCGACACCGAGCTGGACTTCGCGCTGGAGGTCTGTGAGGCGGTCTGTGACGTCTGGCAGCCCGAGGAGGGCCGCGAGATCATCCTGAACCTGCCCGCCACCGTCGAGCGTTCGACGCCGTCCACGCACGCCGACCGCTTCGAGTGGATGTCGCGCAACCTGTCCCGGCGCGAGCACGTATGCCTGTCCGTACACCCGCACAACGACCGGGGCACCGCGGTCGCCGCCGCCGAGCTGGCGATCATGGCGGGCGCGGACCGTATCGAGGGCTGTCTGTTCGGGCAGGGCGAGCGCACCGGCAATGTCGACCTGGTGACGCTGGGCATGAACCTGTTCTCCCAGGGCGTCGACCCGCAGATCGACTTCTCGCAGATCGACGAGATCCGTCGCACCAGCGAGTACTGCAACCAGATGGAGGTCCACCCGCGCCACCCCTACGCGGGCGACCTGGTCTACACCGCCTTCTCCGGCTCCCACCAGGACGCCATCAAGAAGGGCTTCGACGCCATGGAGGCCGAGGCGGCCGCCGCCGGCAAGACCGTGGACGAGATCGAGTGGGCGGTGCCGTACCTGCCCATCGACCCCAAGGACGTCGGCCGCTCCTACGAGGCCGTCATCCGCGTCAACTCGCAGTCCGGCAAGGGCGGTATCGCCTACGTCCTGAAGAACGACCACAAGCTGGACCTGCCGCGCCGGATGCAGATCGAGTTCTCCCGGATCATCCAGGAGAAGACCGACGCCGAGGGCGGCGAGGTCACCCCGGGCGTCATCTGGTCCGTCTTCCAGGACGAGTACCTGCCCAACCCCGAGAACCCGTGGGGCCGCGTCCAGGTCAAGACCGGCCAGACCACGACGGACCGCGACGGCATCGACGCGCTCACCGTCGAGGCGGTCGTCGACGGCCAGGACACCGTCCTGACGGGCTCCGGCAACGGTCCGATCTCCGCGTTCTTCGACGCCCTCCAGGGCATCGGCATCGATGTGCGCCTGCTGGACTACCAGGAGCACACGATGAGCGAGGGCGCCTCCGCGCAGGCCGCCTCGTACATCGAGTGCGCGATCGGCGACAAGGTGCTGTGGGGCATCGGCATCGACGCGAACACGACGCGTGCGTCGCTGAAGGCCGTCGTCTCCGCGGTCAACCGCGCCGGGCGCTGACCCGGTCGGCAGCTTCCCACCGCGCCCCCGTCGCTCACTCCGAGCGGCGGGGGCGCGGTTGTGCGCCGGGGCCACCTGAAGGTGGGGTTTGAAAATCCAGGTCGGTAACTCTCCGTAATTCTCCGGTACGTTCGGTGATGAGCGCCAGTCGGACAGGCCGTGGCGCGGACATCAAGGACGTGCAGATGACCAGATTTCGCATGCCCGCACACTTCCGGCTCGCCCTGGCCGGGGTCGCCGCCCTCGCCCTGATGGGATCCGCCCTCGCTCCGGCGGCGTCCGGGACCCCGGCCGATGCGGTGGACCGTCCCGAGTACGTGGCGCTCGGCGACTCGTACAGCGCCGGAGTGTTCGTCCGCCCCTGGGACGCGAGCGACGGCTGTGGCCGCTCCGCACGCAACTACCCCCACCAGGTCGCCGAGCAGCTCGGGTTCGAGCTGACGGATGTGACCTGCGGGGCCGCCGAGGTGATCGACGGGGTCCTGGCGCCCCAGCCGCCATCCAAGATCTACGGGCCGCCGTCGATCCCGCCCCCGGGCGGCTGGGAGGAACAGGACCCGCAGATCGAGGCGCTGTCCCCCGACACGGATTATGTGACCGTCGGCATCGGCGGTAACTCCCTCGGCTTCGGGGCCATCGTGACCAAGTGCATCGAGCTGGGGATCACCCAGCCCTTTGAGACCACGCCCTGCACGAAGTACTACACCAACGGTGGTGCGGGGGAGGGCTGGCTGAACGGGAAGTTCGCCGAGCTCGAACGCGACTTCGGCCACATGATGTCGGCGATCCACGCCCACGCGCCGCACGCGAAGGTGGCCGTCGTCGGCTATCCCGCCATCGTCCCGGACAACTCCGGCTGCAGTTTCCTGCACTGGAACCAGCTCGGCAGCATCAAGAAGGGCGATATGCCCTGGCTGGACGGGCTCGAAGGCGACCTCAACGGCCTGCTCGAAAGGCACGCGGACAAGCCACGCACGACCTACGTCGACGTATACGGCCCCAGCGTGGAGCACGGGGTGTGCGAGAGCGGGCACGCGAAGTGGATGTATGGGATCCGTGACAACCTCACGGGTGACGGCGACCAGACCGACCCGCCTTCGGAGGCATGCAGCGAAATCCCCGGTACCGGCGAGGCCTGTACCTTCGTCCACCCCAACGCCCGGGGTCTGGACAACCAGGCGCGTCAAGTGACCAAGGCGCTGACCTCGGAAGGCTGACGCGGATCCGGCCTTTGTGCGGCGTCAAAGGGCCCCGCCTTCCTCCACCCGGAGGGGCGGAGCCCTGTGCCATCCGGCCAGTTGTCCGATACGAGGTGCTGACGCCGCATCAATGATGTGGCTAACATCACGTCCAATACGGCGACGGGGTCATGGTGGTATTCCCCCAGCTACCGCTGGGGACCCCCACCCGTGCCTTGAGGGGTACGGGGGAGTTACGGAGGGCTGACGCGATGCACAAGATGTGTGTGATGGGTGTGCGCACGTCCTGGCGTACCGTCGCCGATGGCGAGTTCTTCTGTCCGGACTGCGGCGGCGACCGCAACTATCTCCGCAGGACCGGCCAACGCCGCCTCACCGTCCTCGGTGTCCCGATCCTCTCCCGAGGCGTCACCGGCCCGGTCCTGGAGTGTTCCGCCTGTCACGGCCACTTCGGCCTGGACGCGCTCGACCACCCCACCACCGTCCGCTTCTCCGCGATGCTCAGGGACGCCGTCCACACCATCACCCTCGCGCTGCTGGCCGCCGGCGGCACCTCCTCCCGCGCCGTCCGCGACACCGCCGTCGACACGGTCCGCGCGGCCGGCTTCACGGACTGCTCCGAGGACCAGCTGCTCACCCTCCTCGCCGCCCTCGCCGCCGACACCGGCCGGCTGACCGGCACCTACGACGCGGTGACCGGCGGCCACTGCGGCCACCACGGTCTCGACCCGTGCGGCACCGCGCTGGCCATAGAGCTCCATGAGTCGCTGGAGCCACTGGCCCCCCATCTCGCCCCCGCCGGCCGGGAGTCGCTGCTCCTCCAGGGCGCACGGATCGCGCTCGCCGACGGCTCCTACACGCCCGCCGAGCGCGAGGTCCTCACCACCGTGGGCGGTGCGCTGATGCTCCGCCCCGCCGACACCGAGCGGTTGCTGACGGCGGCGCGTACGCCGTCCTGAGCGCGGCAGCCGTTTCATCAGCGCGGCCGCCGTTCCATCGGAACGACCCCGCCACCAAGAACGAGGTGACGGGGTCGTCTGCCGGGAACGGCCGCGGAGGTGCCGGAGCCCCCGTCGCAGCCCGGACTCAGCTGGACGTCAGCCGGACCGGCAAGCCGCGCAGACCGCCCGAGATGAAGCCGCTCGTGGGCTCCAATTCCTCGGCCGGTACGGCAAGTTGGAGGTCGGGGAAGCGGGCGAAGAGCGCCGGGAGGGCGATCCGGGCCTCCATACGGGCCAGTGGGGCGCCGAGGCAGTGGTGGACACCGTGGCCGAAGGCGAGGTGTTCCTGCCCGGTGCGCCGGATGTCGTATGCGGCGGCCGTGTCGCCGTGGAATCCGGGGTCACGCCCGGCCCCCGCGTACGCCGGAAGGATGGCCTCGCCCTTGCGGATGGTGGGACCGCCCGGGATCTCGATGTCCTCCACGGCGAAGCGGAGCGGGAGGTTGGCGATGCTGGGGGACCAGCGGAGCGTCTCCTCGATGACGGAGTTCCACGGGACCTGCCCCGACAGCACCAGCCTGAGCTGGTCGGGGTGGGTGAGCAGTGCGTACACGGCGTTGCCCAGCAGATCGACGGTGGTCTCGTGGCCGGCGCCGATGACGAGCAGGAGGGTGTCCAGGAGCTCCTGCTCGGTCATCCGCTGCCCCTCGTCGTCCCGGGCGGAGACGAGGAGGCTGGTCAGGTCGTCGGCGGGCTGCTCGCGCTTGGCGTCGACCAGGCCGCTCAGCAGCGTATAGACGGCCGCGGCGGTGGCGCCCGCCTGCTCCGGGGTGGCCGTGGTGTCCATGATGGCCTCGACGAGGCGGGCCAGTTCGGCGCGCGGCTCGCCCTCCGGGAAACCGAAGAGCTCGCAGATGACCTGCATGGGCAGCGGGTGGGCGAAGCGCTCACGGAGGTCCACGGGCGCGCCCGCGGGGTGCTGTGCGAGGTCGTCCAGCAGAGCCTGCGTGATGCGCTCCACGCGCGGCAGCATGGCGTCCGTGCGGCGGGCGGTGAACGCCGGGGCGATCAGCTTGCGCAGCCGCCGGTGGTCGGCGCCGTACGCGGTGAACATGTTGGTGACGCCGATCCACGACTGCAGCCAGCTGTTGCGGATCTCCTCGCGCTGCCAGGCCGGCCAGTGATCCCGGGGGTTCTTGGAGACCCGGTCGTCGGTCAGCAGCTCCTTGAGCAGGGTGTGGCTGGTGACCGACCAGGCCTCGATACCGCCGGGGAGTTCGACCAGCGCGGCCGGGCCTAGCTCGCGGAGGCGGGCTGCCTCTCCGTGGATATCGCTTCCGACCGGGTCGATGACGTAGGGCTGCTGTCCCTGTTGTGCCACGGAGTGGCTCCTGCCTGGTCGGGGGTGATGGGGGTGAAGCGGGCCGGGAGCGCGACGAGGGCCCGGTGGAAGGCACCGTTGCGCCACTCCAACTCGCCTGCGTCCACGGCCAGTTCGATGTCGGAGAGCCAGGCGGTGAGCCGCTCGATGGCGGTGGTGGCGATCAGCAGCGCATACCGCTTCCCGGGGCAGGCGTGCGGGCCGGCCGCCCACGCCAGGTGCGAGCCGCCGCCCGAGCCGGGCGTCCCCTGGGACGTGGTGTCGAACTGGCTGTTGGCGGCCGCGTACGACACCATCACCAGCTGGCCCTTGCGCACCCAGGTGCCGTGGAAGAAGACATCACGGACCGGGAAGTGGGCCGAGTAGTTGGCCATCGGCGGGTCGTTCCACAGCACCTCGTTGATGGCGTCGTGCGCGGTCAGCGCGCCACCGGTCAGGGTGTGGTAGTAGCGGTCGTCGGAGAGCATCCGCGACAGCGCGTTGCCGATGAGGTTGGCGAGCGGTTCGTTGCCGGCGCCCACCGTGAGGATGATGTTGTGGATCAGCTCTTCGTCGTTGAGCGCGTTGGGGTGATCCATGAACCAGGACGTCAGGTCCGCCCCGCGCTGCGCCTTCTTCGCACCGACCAGCTCCACGATGTAGCGGGTGAACGCGTCGTTGGCGGCGGCCGCCTCCTCCGGGGAGGCGCCGTCCAGCATCCCCGCGATGGCGTCGATGAGCCGGTCGCTGTACGAGTCCGGCAGCCCGAAGAGGTTGTTGAACATCAGCAGCGGGATCAGCCGCGCATAGTCGGCGATCAGATCGACCTCGCCGTGTGCGCCGAAGCGCTGGATCAGGGTGTCAGCGGCGTGGTGGACACGGGCGCGCAGCTCATGCGGCTCGACGAGCCGCAAGCTGTCGACGATGACATCCCGGTAGCGGACGTGCGCCGGCCCATCGCTCCAGAAGACGTTGGGGCGCCACATCAGCATCGGCATGACCGGGGTGTCCGGCGGGACGGTGGTCATCCACTCCCGGGAGTCCTTGGACCAGGTGGTGTCGTCGTGCAGCAGGTCGAGCGCCGCCCGGTAGTCGGTGACCAGCATCGCGGTCACATCGGGCGCGATCTCGACCGGCGCCAGCGCGCCGTACTGCCGCAGATGCGCGTAGGTGCGGTGCGGGTCGGCGGCGAACTCCGGACCGTAGAGCTTCACCGGCGTCTGCGCGTCGGGGTGGGCCGGTGCCTGCGGTGCCGCGGCGTGCGCCGGGCAGCCCGGTGGCGGTGCGGCTCCCGGCTGGTGCGGGGAAGTCACGGGTTCGGGTTCTCCTCAGGAGTGTGGGCCAGGACATGTCCGACGAGCGCGATCAGCGCATCGACGGACTGCTGCCGGTCGCGGGCATCGCACAGCACCAGCGGCGTCTCGGGGTGCAGATCGAGCGCCTCGCGGAGCTTTTCGACGTCGTACTGGGGCGCGTCGGGGAAGGTGTTGACCGCGACGGCATAGCGCAGCCCGGCCTCCTCGACGATGTCCATCACCTCGAAGGAGTCCGCCAGCCGGCGGGTGTCCGCGAGGACGAGGGCGCCCAGTGCGCCGCGGGCGATGTCCTGCCACAGGGGCCGGAAGCGCTTTTGTCCGGGCGTGCCGAACAGATACAGCACCAGGTCCCCGGGCAGGGTCAGCCGCCCGAAGTCGATGGCGACGGTGGTGGTGGTCTTCTCCCGGACACCGGCGAGATCGTCGACGATCGCGCCGGTCTGGGTCATGACCTCTTCGGTGTGCAGCGGCGGGGTTTCCGACAGCGCACGGATGAGCGTGGTCTTGCCGACCCCGAACGGGCCCGCGACCAGCAGCTTGACCAGCGTCTGGTTGTCGCCGGAGAGGTACATGTTGCCGGTGCTCGCGCCGGTGCCGGCGCTAGCACTTGAGAGAGCGGAGTCCATCGAGAACCCTCTCCAGGATGTGCCGGTCGAATTGCTCGGCTTCGGGAATGGGGACACGGGCGTGCAGCCGCCCGGCATCGACAAGGTCGGCCACCAGCACCTTCACCACGCTGACGGGCAGGTGAAGGTGGGCGGCGACCTCGGCCAGAGACAGCGCCCCGGGCTCCAGGAGCTCCAGGATGCGGTGCTCTTCCGGGCGTACCTCGCTGGTGATCGGCATCCCCACGCCGTGCAGCAGGGTGAGCCGGTCCAAGGTGTTGCGGCTGGGCTGGGCGCGTCCGCCGGTCGCAAGATAGGCCGGTACGAGGCGCCTTCCGCTGCTCTGGCGCGGGGTCATGCCGGGTTACCGGTGCCCCGGGCCGGGCTGTTCATGACCTTGTTGCCCAGGGTCGTCACCTGGATCTGCATATGGTGCGCGACGACGCCCATGTTCACCTCCGGGTCGGCGAAGACGGCCAGGCAGGTGTTCTCGCCGGCCGGGATCGCGAAGACGAAGCCTTCGTCGGACTCGATGACGGTCTGCCGCAGCCGGGTGTCGTCCTTGCCGGCGAACGCCGCGGTGACGGCACGCCCCGCGCCCTGGAGCGCGGACATCATCGCGGCGACACCCTCGGCGGAGTCACGCTCCAGGCCTGGCGAGGCGCCCTCGATGAAGCCGTCGCCGGAGATGACGGCAGCGTGGATGACGTGCGGCAACTCCAGGAGAGGTGCCAGCACCCAGGACTTGTCCTCGGCAACACGGCGGCGGGTGGGGCTGTTCATGATTGGGCGTTCCCTTCGGGACTGCGAGGGGGTTCTGACTGAGCGGCGGCCCGGCCGGTTTCGGTGCCGCGCTGGAGCGCGGCCCAGCGGGTTCCGGTCTCCTCCGGGGAGCGCTCGGGAAACGATTCGGTGCGCGAGGCACTTTCATCGAGTTCGGATACGGGCTTACGGCGGCGCCGGCGCGGGAGTTCACCCTCGGCCGGGGCGGCCGGCGGCGCGGGATCGAACCGGTCGGCCTGGCGCGGCGCCGGCGCGGTGGCCGGGGCGGGTGCTGCGGCCGGGGCGGGAGCGGTGGGAGCGGACGCCGTGGCGCCGGTCGGCAGCATGGAGGCGGACCGGTCCGGCACACCGGAACGGTGCGGCAGGGGGGCCATCACGGACATGGGCTGGGCGCTCTCGTCGAGGACGGTGAGGAGGGGGTCGCCCGGGATGTACACGACCGCGCGCACGCCGCCGTACGGCGACGGCTCGACATGCACGCCGTAGCCGTATTGGCGCACCAGCTGGCCGGCCGCCGCGAAACCGGACCGCGGCGGGTCACCGAGCTGGGTGAGCAGCATGTTGTCGTCGCCCGCCAGCAGCTCCATGGCCGCCTTGATCTCGTCGTCGTGCATACCGACGCCGTAGTCGTCGATGATGACCGAGGCGCCGCGGTTGCCCTGCTGGAGGGTGACGGTGACGGGCAGTTCACGGTGCGAGTGGTGCAGCGCGTTGGCCAGCAGCTCGGTGACGGTGATCGCGATCGGCTCGACGGCCCGCGCGACGACGGCGACCGGGTCGCGCAGCTGATTGCTGATCGTGACGCGCTCGTAGCCGCGCAGCCGGGAGCTGGCGCCGACGACCAGCTCGGCGAGGTAGGAGTCCTCCCGGGTCAGCCCCGGCCAGGCGCCGCACACGACACCGGTGGCCTGAATACGCCGCAGCGCCTGCTCGTTGAGGAAGTCGGCGTTCAGCAGGTCCTGGGCGACGTCCGGGTCGTCGTAGCGGTGCTGCATCTCCTGAAGCGCCGTCTGGAGCTGGTAGAGCAGCGCCTGGATGGTGGTGGTCGCGCCCCGGAGTGTGGACTGCGCGGCCGCGTCGACGCGGGTCCGCTCGCTGGTGATGGCCTCGCCGACCTGCTCCAGTACGGCGCTCAGCGCCTGGTCGGTCTCCGACCCGGCGAACCGCGCGTCCAGCAGCCCCCGCACGGGCACATGCGGGTGGGCCAGCGCCATCGTCAGATCGGGGAGCCGGGTCCCGGCCAGATGCAGGATCTCGGCCTCGGTGGCGCGCAACCGGGCCGACAGCTCCGTATTGCTGTGGAGCGTGGCGCTGTTCTGTTCCTCAGCGGAGGCAAGGCGCGCTCTCAGGGCTTTGCGCTGTCCGCTCGCCCGGACCGAGAGCGCCGCCAGGACCACGGCGGCGGCCGTACCTGCGCTGAGGCACCACAACAGCGCCTCCGGTATGGATGTCATCGAGATCCTCAATTGGGGTACTGACTGGGTCGGCCGGCCATCACGGCGTCGTGTCGCCGAACATTCACGGGATGCTACCGGGCAGTTGACGTGCCGTGAGGGGCAGATCCGAGGGGCGACTGAGAAGTACGGAAGGTCGCCTTCCGCCCGCGATGACCCGGACCATAACGTGATGTGACCCTGTCATCCAGAGGATGGCAGGGCCAGGGTGTGACGGTTTTGTGTGCCTGGTGAGGGGCTTGTTGAGGGCGAGTCAGACGGTCCGGAATTGGCCGTCTTTGACGCCTTCGATGAAGGCGGACCAGGGTGTGGCGGGGAACACGATCGCCGGGCCGTGCGGGGTCTTGCTGTCACGGACGGGGACGAGGCCGGGGAGGTCGTCCGAGACCTCGATGCAGTTGCCGCCCTCGCCGTTGCTGTAGCTGCTCTTGCGCCAGGTGGCGGCGCCGGGGAAGTCTTGGGCGACCTCGATGCAGTTGCCGCCGTGCTCGTCGCTGTAGCTGCTCTTCCGCCACTGAGCGGTGCTCAGGTCGTACTCGCGCATCGTCTGTAGTCCTCCACCGCAGATTCGATCAGGGTCAGGGACGCCTCCGGCGACAGTGCGGCGGCCCTGAACAGATCGTAAGCCTCCTGTGCACGCTTCACTACGGCAGGATCGTCCAGCAAATTCCCCGAATACGCGCCTTCTGTATAGGCAGTTGGCGGGGCGTCCTTGAACTCCATGAGTCGCAGCGACTTGCCCATGAGCGGATACGCCCCCGCAGCGAACGGGAGGACCTGCAGCAGGATCTTTCGCTCGCGCACGAGCTGCGCGATGTGCTCCAGCTCTTCGGCCATGACGGCTGGACCACCCACTGGCACCCGAAGCACGGCCTCGTGCAGCACCGTCCAATACACGGGGCGGGTAGCGTCCTTGAGGATGGCCGCCCGGTCGAGGCGGGCGCGGGTCACGCCCTCGATGTCCTTGTCCGTCGCGAACGGGTTGCCCGCGACCACGAACTCCTGCGTGTACGCCGCTGTCTGGAGCAGCCCCGGCACGATCATGGGCTCGAACTCGCAGATCTTCGTGGCAAGCCGCTCCAGCTCCGCGACCGGCGCGAAGTAGGACGTGTACGGCGACGCTTCCAGCAGCTTCCGGCACAGCCGCTCGAAAAACCCATCGGTTTGCAGAACCTCGTCGATCTGGATTGCCGTGTCCAGTCGAGGCTGGCGTTCCGCGGACTCGAACCTGCTGATTAACGCGCGGGACACGAACAGCTGCTGCGACAGCTCCTCCTGGGTCAGGCCGGCTCCCTCCCGCCGGCTCTTGAGTTCCGAACCCCAGAATTCCCACCCGATCTGTTGCGAAGCGTTGGCCATGGGCCATACCCCCTTGTGCTGTACAGCAGTCGTAGCGCTGCTCTCCTTGCTCAGCGTAGTTCCGCAGCGTCACGCCGCGTGTGCGAACAGTGAAGCCGCTCACCCCTCCCCGCCCATGCGCGAGAATGGGCGCCATGAGTCTGTTCCGCGACGACGGCATCGTGCTGCGCACCCAGAAGCTGGGTGAGGCGGACCGGATCATCACGCTGCTCACCCGTGGCCACGGGCGGGTCCGGGCCGTGGCGCGTGGGGTGCGACGGACGAAGTCGAAGTTCGGGGCGCGGCTGGAGCCGTTCTCGCATGTGGATGTGCAGTTCTATTCGCGCGGCAGCGAGCTGGTGGGGCGCGGGCTGCCGCTGTGTACGCAGAGCGAGACGATCGCCCCGTACGGTGGCGGGATCGTCACCGACTACGCCCGCTACACGGCCGGCACCGCGATGCTGGAGACCGCCGAGCGTTTCACCGACCACGAGGGCGAGCCGGCCGTACAGCAGTATCTGCTGCTGGTCGGCGGGCTGCGGACGCTGGCCCGCGGCGAGCACGCACCGCATCTGGTGCTGGACGCCTTCCTGCTGCGCTCGCTCGCGGTGAACGGTTATGCGCCAAGTTTTGAGAGCTGTGCACGGTGCGGGCTGCCCGGTCCCAACCGGTTCTTCTCGGTGGCGGCGGGCGGTGTGATCTGCGGGGACTGCCGGGTGCCGGGGAGCGTCGTACCCTCCTCGGAGGCCATTGGGCTCCTGAGCGCGCTGCTGACGGGCGACTGGGAGACCGCGGACGCCTGCGAGGCGCGCCATGCCCGCGAGGGCAGCGGGCTGGTCACGGCGTATCTGCACTGGCATCTGGAGCGGGGCCTGCGCTCCCTCCGGTACGTAGAGCAGTAGAGCTACGTACAGCAGTAGAGCAGTAGAGCAGTAGAGCAGTAGAGCAGTAGAGCAACAGACAAAGCGAAAACGAACCCCTCGAAGCGACACATAGGAGACGTGGGCCGCATGGCACGACGCGGGATTCTGGGCCGTAATCGGCGCGAGTACGAGAGGCCCGAGCCGCACCCCTCCGGTGCCCGGCCGCCGAAGATCCCCGGTGAGCTCGTCCCGAACCATGTGGCCGTCGTCATGGACGGCAACGGCCGATGGGCCAAGGAGCGCGGGCTGCCGCGCACCGAGGGCCACAAGGTCGGCGAGGGTGTCGTTCTGGACGTCCTCAAGGGCTGCATCGAGATGGGCGTGAAGAACCTTTCGCTGTACGCCTTCTCGACGGAGAACTGGAAGCGGTCGCCCGACGAGGTCAAGTTCCTGATGAACTTCAATCGGGATGTGATCCGGCGCCGCCGGGACGAGATGGACGCGCTGGGTATTCGTATCCGGTGGGTCGGCCGGATGCCGAAGCTGTGGAAGTCCGTGGTGCAGGAGCTCCAGATCGCCCAGGAGCAGACCAAGAACAACGACGCGATGACGCTGTATTTCTGCGTGAATTACGGCGGGCGCGCGGAGATCGCGGATGCGGCGGCGGCGATTGCCGCAGACGTGAAGGCCGGGAAGCTGGACCCGTCGAAGGTCAATGAGAAGACCATCGCGAAGTACATGTACTACCCGGACATGCCGGATGTGGATCTCTTTGTCCGGCCGTCCGGTGAGCAGCGGACCTCGAATTACCTGATCTGGCAGAGCGCCTATGCCGAGATGGTTTTCCAGGACATTCTGTGGCCGGACTTCGACCGGCGGAATCTGTGGGACGCGTGCCTGGAGTACGCGAAGCGGGACCGCAGGTTCGGGGCGGCGCCGGAGCCCGACGGGCGGTCGGCCACCTGAGAACAGCGAGAACGGGCCGCCTCCGTAGTCATCGGAGGCGGCCCGTTCTCGTGTGTGTCGGCGTCCGGGGCGTGTTCAGTGCTCCTTGCCGGAGCGGTCGGCGCAGTCGCCGCACGTCCCGAAGATCTCGATCGTGTGCGCCACGTCCCGGAAGCCGTGCTCGGTGGCGATCTGGTCGGCCCACTTCTCCACCGCGGGGCCCTCGACCTCGACGGCCTTGCCGCAGGCCCGGCACACCAGGTGATGGTGGTGGTCGTCGGTGCTGCACCGACGGTAGACCGCCTCGCCGTCGCTGGTGCGCAGCACATCGACCTCGCCGGCGTCCGCGAGCGACTGCAGCGTCCGGTAGACGGTGGTCAGCCCGACCGAGTCGCCCCGGTGCTTGAGCATGTCGTGCAGCTCCTGGGCGCTGCGGAACTCGTCCACCTCGTCGAGTGCGGCCGACACCGCGGTCCGTTGCCGCGTCGACCGGCCGCGTACCGGAGAACCCGCGCTCGTCGCCACCGTTGCCTCCCTAAGGCCTCAGGACTTCCCCCTGCAATGCGTCCCGCCATTGTGCCAGGTGATGACCGGGGTCCCGGTGGGACGCTTACGCGTACCTCTACCTGCCGACACGGCGGTACCCACTAGCCGCTCACGCTGACGTCGTCGGGGGTACGGCTGCCGGGTACCTCCAGGGTGCACCCCTTGGCGGCCTCAGCGGCAGCCCTGGCGCGCTTTTTCGCCAGTGGGTCGGCGAGCGCGGTGAAGATCACGAACAGTCCGATGGCGAACAGCACGATCGTCGCACCGGACGGCACGTCCACGTAGTACGAGGTGGTGGTGCCCGTAAGGGTGACGGCGACACCGATCGCGACGGACACCGCGAAGGTGACGGCGAAGCTGCGGCTGATCTGCTGGGCGGCCGCGACCGGGATCACCATCAGGGCGCTGACCAGCAGCAGGCCGACGACGCGCATGGCGACGGCGACGGTGACCGCGGCGGTGACCGCGACCAGGAGGTTCAGCAGGCGCACCGGCAGGCCCGTCACCCGGGCGAACTCCTCGTCCTGGCAGACCGCGAACAGCTGGCGGCGCAGCCCGACCGTGATCGCCAGCACCAGGCCGGCGAGGACATAGATCGTCGTCATGTCCTGCGGCGAGACGGTGGTGATCGAGCCGAAGAGGTAGGTACCGAGGTTGGCGTTGGAGCCGGCGTCGGAGAGGTTCATCAGCATCACACCGCCCGCCATACCGCCGTAGAACAGCATGGCCAGCGCGAGGTCGCCGCGGGTCTTGCCGTACCAGCGGATCAGTTCCATGGCGATGGAGCCGGCGATGGCGACGGCGGTGGCGACCCAGACGGGGCTGGTGTTGAGCATGAAGCCGAGGCCGACGCCGGTGAGGGCGACATGGCCGATGCCGTCGCCCATCAGGGCCTGGCGGCGCTGGACGAGGTAGATGCCGATGGCGGGGGCGGTGATGCCGACGATCAGGGCGGCGATCAGGGCCCGCTGCATGAAGGCGTAGTTCAGGATTTCCATGAGCTCAGCGGCCCCTAGCTCAGCAGGCCGGTACGGATCGGCTCCGCGGCGGCGTCGGCGTGCGGGTGGACATGGTCGTGGCCGGGCAGGGCGTGCTGGCCCACGGCCTCGGGCGGCGGGCCGTCGTGGACGACGCAGCCGTCCCGCAGCACCACCGCGCGGTCGATCAGCGGCTCCAACGGGCCGAGCTCGTGCAGCACGAGCAGGACCGTGGTGCCCCGGCCGACCTGCTCGCGCAGGGCGCTCGCCAGCACCTCCTGGCTGGCCAGGTCGACGCCGGCCATCGGCTCGTCCATGATCAGCAGTTCCGGTTCGCCGGCCAGCGCGCGGGCGATCAGCACGCGCTGGTGCTGTCCTCCGGAGAGCGCGTTGACGGAGTCCTTGGCGCGGTCGGCCATCCCGACCAGCTCCAGCGCACGGTGCACCGCGGCCCGGTCGGCCTTGCGCAGGATGCCCAGCTTCGTACGGGCCAGCCGGCCGGCCGTGACGACCTCGCGGACGGTGGCGGGGACACCGCCGGCCGCGGTGGTGCGCTGCGGCACGTAGCCGATCCGGGCCCAGTCCCTGAACCGGCGGAACGGCGTACCGAAGAGGGACAGCTCGCCGCCGGTGAGCGGGACCTGGCCGATCACGGACCGTACGGCGGTGGACTTGCCGGAGCCGTTGGCGCCGAGCAGCGCGACGACCTCACCGGTGCGGACGGTGAGGTCGACGCCGCGCAGCACGGGGCGGGCGCCCAGCGAGGCGGTGGCGCCGCGCAGGTCGATGACCGGCTGGGGGAGCGACTGGTTCACGGTGACCTCCGTCACATGCCGGGGTGGTTGAGCGGGCCGGCTCACTTGCTGCCGAGGGCCTTCTGCAGCGCGGCGAGGTTGGCGCGCTGGACGCCGAAGTAGTCCTTGCCGCGGGACTTGGCGGTGATGCCCTCGAGCGGGTCGAGGACATCGGTCTTCAGGTGCAGATCGCCGGCCAGGGCCTTGGCGGTGGCCGGGTTGGCGATCGTCTCGAAGAAGATCGTGGAGACGTGGTGCTCGCCGGCGAGGGAGTGCAGGTCCCTGATGCGCTTGGCGCTGGGCTCGGACTCGGGGTCGAGGCCGCTGATGGCCTCCTCGGTGAGGCCGTAGCGCTCGGCGAGGTAGCCGAAGGCGGCGTGGGTGGTGATGAAGGTGTCGGACGCCCGCTTCTTCAGCCCGTCCTGGAACTCCTTGTTCAGCGCCTCCAGCTTCTTCACCAGGGCGTCGGTGTTCTTCTGGTACTCGGCCTTGTGGTCCGGGTCGGCCTTGGCGAGGGTCTTGCCCACGCCCTTGGCGACCTCGGCGTACTTCACGGGGTCGAGCCAGATGTGCGGGTCCTTGCCGCCCTCGGCCTCGGAGTGCGAGTGGTTGTCGCCGGTGGTGTGGTGGTGACCGTCGACCTCGGTGCCGTGCTCTTCGAGGGAGGTCAGGGCGGCGGCGTCGGCGACGTTCTCGACGCCGGACTGCTTGACCGCGTCGTCCACGGCGGGCTGCAGGCCCTTGAGGTAGACGATCGCGCCGGACTCGCCGAGCCGGCCGGTCTGCTGCGGGGTGAGCTCCAGGTCGTGCGGCTCGACGCCCGGCTTGGTGAGGTCGGCCACCTCGACGTGCTTCCCGCCGATCTGCTGGGCGAGGAATTCCATGGGGTAGAAGGACGCTGTCACCTTCAGCTTGCCGTCCGCGGTGTGCGTGCTGCCCGAGGGGGAGCAGGCGGACAGAGCCAGCAGGCCGAGCACCGAGGCTCCGGCGACGGCCGCGGTGGATATGTGACGGCGTATGTTCATGACACTCATTTTCAACAAAGTTGGAAACGATTGTCAACAAAGCGCGGGGTGGGTGTGAGCGGGACGACAGTCGCCGGAACCGATTTGGTCCGGGGGGCACGGCCGCCGGTACCCTGAACCATTCGCCCAGCCGTCTCCCCACCACCACCCCACACCGAGGCGCCAGGGCGCCGCCCATCCATCGTTCGTCGTCGTAATGAAGAGAGCACCGTGGCCGCCGACAAGATCGATACCATCGTCAGCCTGAGCAAGCGCCGTGGCTTCGTTTACCCCTGCAGTGAGATCTACGGCGGCTCGCGGGCTGCCTGGGACTACGGTCCGCTGGGTGTTGAGCTCAAGGAGAACATCAAGCGCCAGTGGTGGCGCTCCATGGTCACCTCGCGCGACGACGTCGTCGGTCTCGACTCGTCGGTGATCCTGGCCCCCGAGGTCTGGCAGGCGTCCGGCCACGTCGCCACCTTCACCGACCCGCTCACCGAGTGCACCTCCTGCCACAAGCGCTTCCGCGCCGACCACCTGGAGGAGGCGTACGAGGCCAAGCACGGCAAGCTCCCCGAGAACGGCCTCGTCGACATCAACTGCCCGCACTGCGGCAACAAGGGCGGCTTCACCGAGCCCAAGCAGTTCTCCGGCCTGCTCTCCACCCACCTCGGCCCGTCCCAGGACACCGCCTCGGTCGCCTACCTGCGCCCCGAGACCGCGCAGGGCATCTTCACCAACTTCGCCCAGGTGCAGCAGACTTCCCGCAAGAAGCCGCCGTTCGGCATCGCGCAGATGGGCAAGTCCTTCCGCAACGAGATCACGCCCGGCAACTTCATCTTCCGGACCCGCGAGTTCGAGCAGATGGAGATGGAGTTCTTCGTCAAGCCGGGCGAGGACGAGCAGTGGCAGGAGTACTGGATGGAGCAGCGGTGGAACTGGTACCGCGACCTCGGCATCCGCGAGGAGAACATCCGCTGGTACGAGCACCCCGCCGAGAAGCTCTCGCACTACTCCAAGCGCACCGCTGACATCGAGTACCGCTTCAACTTCGGCGGCACCGAGTTCTCCGAGCTGGAGGGTGTGGCCAACCGCACCGACTACGACCTCTCGGCGCACTCCAAGGCGTCCGGCCAGGACCTCTCGTACTTCGACCAGGAGGCCGGCGAGCGCTGGACTCCGTACGTCATCGAGCCGGCGGCAGGCGTGAACCGCGCCATGCTCGCCTTCATGCTCGACGCGTACATCGAGGACGAGGCGCCCAACGCCAAGGGCAAGATGGAGAAGCGCACCGTCATGCAGCTCGACCCGCGCCTGGCGCCGGTCAAGGTCGCGGTGCTGCCGCTGTCGCGCAACCCGCAGCTGTCGCCGAAGGCCAAGGGCCTCGCGACCGACCTGCGCAAGAACTGGAACATCGAGTTCGACGACGCGGGCGCGATCGGCCGCCGCTACCGTCGCCAGGACGAGATCGGCACCCCGTTCTGCGTCACGGTCGACTTCGACACCCTCGACGACAACGCGGTGACCGTGCGCGAGCGCGACACCATGAAGCAGGAGCGGGTGTCCCTGGACCAGATCCAGTCCTACCTGGGCGGGCGGCTGCTGGGCTGCTAAGCCCTTGCGGGGCGCCGCCGATCCCTCGCGGGGCGTTGCCCACGTTTGACCTCAAGCGCCGGTCGGGCTCGGTTTTCCGGGTCTGGCCGGCGCTTTTGTGTGCGCCGGGGCTTCGTCAGCGGCGCTGCTCGGCCGTACGGCGGGTGGCGAGGGCCGCGCACAGCGCCGCGAGGGGGAGTTCGGCGCCTACGGCCATGGCTATGGCGGTGGCCAGCTCCGCGCCCGGGGCGGCGGTGGCGAGGTCGATGCAGGCGTCGGCGAGGAGGAGGACGGCCGCGGCGGCCGCGGGGGCGCGATGGCGCGGGTCGGCGCGCAGCAGGCGGGTACCGGTGGCGAGAAGGGCGGCGGCCTCCAGGGTGTCGAGGGCGACCCAGGCGGCGGCCTCCGCGGGCGGGAGGGTGGCGGCGAGGTAGCCGAGCCAGGGCAGGAGGGCGAGACCGGCGCCGGTCAGGATGCGGCCCTGCCAGCGGCGTGCCACGGTGAGCTGCACGGCGCCACGGGCCGCCCGGATGATGGGGTAACTGCCGCTGGAGGATGGTGAGTTGTAGGCGATGAGGGCCATGGCAGGGGTCTCTTCCGGTGTCATGAACCCGGCCGTCGGGCTCGTGATCAAGACTCCGGTTTCCGCCGGCAACAGTCAGTAACGCCGCTTTCCGACTTGGGGTGGCACCAGCTACACCCCCGATCCGGGCAGAGGGTTCATGGCTGCCGCCCACCGCGCGCCCCTATCGTTTGATCATGAACATTCCACCCCGGCTGCGGCGCGCTGTTGTACGGCTGCGGCGCGACATACTCTTCATCGCCGCGGGGGTGCCGCTGCACCTCGCCCCGCCGTTGCTCTTCCTCTGGGCGCTGACCCAGTTGATCCGGATCCTGGAGGCGACCTCGGACGTCGCCCCGCTCATCCTGCCCGCGCCGGTCGCGCTGCTGGTGATCGCGGGATACGGGTTCACCGAGGCGCAGCGGTGGCGGTTCCGGGCGCTGTGCGGGGTGGATCTGCCGCGGCTGCGGTTCGGGCGGACCAAGCGGCAGTTCGGCTACAACTGGCTGGTCGGTCCGCTGCTCGGCGTACTGGAATTCCTGCTGCTCGCGCTGGTGTTGGTGGCGCTGACGGCGGCGCTCGTACTGGTGTGGGTCTGGGCGGCGCCGTGGGAGTGGCGGCTCGCCCACCGTGGATTCACCACCACGGCCTCCTACATCACCGTGCTGGGGCTGCTGGCGCTCACCGCGGTGCCGGCGCTTGCCGCGGGGCTCGTACGGCTGGAGAACCTGGTCGGGCGGGCGGTGCTGGGCGTCAGCCGGTCCGACGAGCTGGCGCGGCGGGTGGAGGACCTCACCGAGAGCCGGGCCGGTGCGGTGGACGCCGCCGACGCGGAACGCCGCCGGATCGAGCGCGATCTGCACGACGGCGCACAGCAGCGGCTGGTGTCGCTGGCCCTCAACCTGGGGCTGGCCAAGGCCACGCTGACGGATCTGCCCCCGGAGGCGCAGGAGGTCATCGATGCGGCGCACCGCGAGGCGAAGGATGCGATCGAGGAGCTGAACAACCTTGTGCGCGGGCTGCATCCGGCCGTCCTGGACGAGCTGGGGCTGGATGCGGCGCTTTCGGGTCTTGCGGCCCGCGCACCGCTGCCCGTACGGCTGCGGGTGGACCTGCCGGCGGATCTGCCGCAACGGGCGGCGCCGGCCGTCGAGGCGGTCGCGTACTTCGTGGTCTCCGAGGCGCTGACGAACATCGCCAAGCATGCGTGGGAGGCGACCCGGGCGGATGTGACGGTCACCCGGCTCGGCGGGATACTTCGAGTGGTGATCGCCGACGACGGAGTGGGCGGGGCCGATCCGTCCAAGGGGAGCGGCCTGCGGGGGCTTGCCCAGCGCGTGCGGTCCGTGGACGGAACATTCCGGATGAGCAGCCCCGTGGGGGGCCCGACCATGATGAGCGTGGAGCTGCCGTGCCCGATGTGAGGCGTGCCGTGATCGCCGAGGATTCCGTACTGCTGCGGATCGGGCTGGTCAAGGTGGTGGAGATGGCCGGGTTCGAGGTGGCGGCCGAGGCGGGGGACGCCCAGGAGCTGCTGGCGGCGGTCGAGAAGCATCGGCCGGACCTCGCGGTGGTGGATGTCCGGATGCCGCCCGGCTTCACGGACGAGGGCGTGCGGGCCGCGCTGTCGATCCGTCAGAAATGGCCCACCACGGCCGTGTTGATGCTTTCCCAGTACGTCGAGGAGCGGTACGCGGCCGATCTGCTCGCGACGAACACCAGCGGGGTGGGCTATCTGCTCAAACAACGGGTCGCGGACGTCGAGGAGTTCATCGAGGCGCTGCGCAGGGTCGCGAACGGCGGCACCGCGCTCGACCCGCAGGTCGTCGCCCAGCTGCTGGTGCGGCGGGCGAGCGATCCGCTGGAGCGGCTGACGGCCCGTGAACGGGATGTCCTCGCCCTGATGGCCGAGGGCCGCTCCAACGCCGGCATCGCCGCCCAGCTCGTGGTCAGCGAGAGCGCGGTCGCCAAGCACATCAACAACATCCTCGCCAAGCTGGACCTGCCGAAGGCGGACGCCGATCACCGCCGGGTGCTGGCGGTGCTGCACTTCCTCGGGGTGGGGGACTGAGGGGCGGAGTGACTGGGGAGTTGGCGGCTGGGGAGTTGGCGACTGGGGCGGGCGGCTGAAGGGGCGGCGGCTCAGCGTTCCCGGGAGGGGCGTGGCTGGGTGCGGCGGGGTCGGACGAATTCGGATATAGCCGAAAAACGTTGCGCGATTCACCCCACTGGAACAGGCTGACCAGCTGTCAGGCACCTGCAACGGTGTGCCCGCGACATTCGACTCGCGGGGTGCCTGAGAAGGGGGAATCCCAGATGTCCGTACTGAAGCGAGCCGGCCTGGTGGCGACGGCCGTCGCAGCGCTTGTCGTCCCGGCGGGCGTAGTGGTCGGGACGGCCGGAACCGCAGCGGCGGCGGCAGGCACCTACGAGGGGTGTCCTTACGGCGCGGTGTGCATCTACCCGCAGAACGCCGGGTGGAACGGCGGCCACCCGTCCCTCGTCTACTACAGCTACGGGGCCCACAACCTCAGCAACCAATTCGGGACGCACCGCATCTTCAACAACCAGTCCGGCGGCGCCACGGTGCGGGTCTGCACGGGGTACAACGGCACCGGATGCGGGGGCACCACGCCGCCCTGGACGTATTACGACAGGGACTTCACGCCGATCAACTCGATCCTCCTGGAGCGGTAGTCGTTCACCGGCCACGGTTCGCCCGGGCCGGGCCTCCACCCGGAGACCCGACCCGGGCAGGGGCGTGCGTGTGCGCGGGCGTGCGTGCGCAGGGGCGTGCGTGCGCAGGGGTATGCGTGTGCAGAGGTATGCGTGCGCAAGAGGATGCCGCCCTGCGGGGGCAGGTCTCGGTAGGGTCGGCCCACGTCCCGGATACGGAGGAGCCTTGAGAGCACTGCAGACCGCCACGCTCCTCCTCGCGACGCTCGGCGCGGGCCTGATGGCCGGCCTGTTCGCCGCCTTCGCCTACGCCGTGATGCCCGGCCTCGGCCGGTCCGGCGACCGCACCTTCGTACAAGCCATGCAGAACATCAACAGGGCCATCATCAACGGCTGGTTCCTGCTCCCGTTTCTGCTCCCGATCCCGCTACTGATCCTCGCCACGGTGCTGGCATGGAACGGGCCCGGGCGGGTGGCCCTGCCCTGGATCCTCGCCGCGCTGGTGCTGTACATGGCCGGATTCTTCGTCACCAGCGGAGTCAACGTCCCGCTCAACAACGCCCTCGACAAGGCCGGGACGGGCGAGGGGGCCACCGACGGACCGGGCGGCGGATCGGGTGACGGCAGTCGCCGCGACCGGCTCAAGGCGGCCAGGGGCAGCTTCGAGCGCCGGTGGGTCACCTGGAACATCGTCCGCGCGCTCGCCCACACCGCCGCCTTCGGCCTGCTCGCCTGGGCCCTCTTCCTGCACGGCACGGCGGGCACGGCGTAGGGGCCGACCGCCTCAGGCAGGCCGCCTCAGACCGGTCACCCAGGCGTAGCGAGACCGGGCACGCCGCACCCTGGTTCCAGGGCTACGGCTTCCAGGGCTACGGCTTTCAGGGCCACGGCTTCTAGGGTTACGGCTTTCAGGGCCACGGCTCCCAGGGCTACGGCTCCCAGGGCTACGGCTCCCAGGGCTACGGCTTTCAGGGCCACGGCTTCTAGGGTTACGGCTTTCAGGGCCACGGCTTCTAGGGCTACGGCTCCCAGGGCCACGGCTTCCAGAATTACAGCTCCCAGAACTACAGCTCCCAGAGCCGCGTCCGGGAAGCAGTGCTCTAGCTGCGCAGGCCCCGGAGGACCAGGTCCCGGACGGCCTCGAAGTCGGTGGTGATTTCGGGGCGGGACCACTCGGGGGCGTAACACGGGTCGTGGAAGCGGCCGGTGGCGTCGAAGACGGCGCGGGCGGTGGTCGCGGGGGAGGGGGTGCGGAAGGCGCCCTGGCTGACGCCGGCCTCGATGATGGTGGTGAGCTGGGCTTCCAGATCGGTGACATGGCGGTCGACCACGCCGCCGCTCTCGCCGATCAAGGTCATGTAGGTGGCGAACAGTTCGGGGTCGTCGCCGGCCTTGTGCCGCTTGGCCTCGAAGAGGGAGGTCAGCCAGCGGTCCAACCGCTCCTCGGCCGGCCCCTCCTCCGTGACGATGCTCGACAGTTCCTCGCTCGTACGGTCCAGCCAGCGTTCCGTGACCGCCTCCCGCAGCGCCGCCTTCGTGCGGAAGTGGCGGTAGACGCTGCCATGGCTGACGCCCAGGGCGCGCGCCACGTCCACGACCGTGGCCTTGGCCGGTCCGTAGCGGCGCAGCACCTCCTCGGTGGCTTCGAGGATGCGCTCGGGGGTCAACGTCTCGGGGGGCATGGGGCGGGCCGGCCTTTCGGTGAGAGCGGGTGGGACGGGGTGGCGGAGAGGTGCGTGCGCACCCGGTCTGCACGCCGGGTCCGTACGTCGGGTCCGTACGCCGGATACCTACGGACGGTACCTGGCCGCGTCCCTCGCGCGCCCCCGTGGTCAGTGCTCGCTGTCCAGGTGGGCCATCTGCTCGGCGGGGTAGCGGTCGCCGGCGGCGGCGCCGGCCGGGACGGCGCGCTCGATCGCGGCCAGGTCGTCACCGTCCAGCGTGACGTCCAGGGCACCGAGCGCCTCGGCCAGACGGTCGCGGCGGCGGGCGCCGACCAGCGGGACGATGTCCTCGCCACGGGAGAGCACCCAGGCGATGGCGGTCTGCGCGACCGAGACGCCCTTCTGCTCGGCGATCTTGCCCAGCGCATCCACCAGATCGAGGTTGCGGTCGAGGTTCTCGCCCTGGAAGCGCGGGCTCATGCCACGGAAGTCGTTGGCGGCGAGCTTGCGGTCACGGCTGAAGTGACCGCTGATCAGGCCGCGGGACAGGACGCCGTATGCGGTGATGCCTATGCCCAGCTCGCGGGCGGTGGGCAGGATCGCGTCCTCGATGCCGCGGGAGATGAGGGAGTACTCGATCTGGAGGTCGGAGATCGGGGCGACGGCGGCGGCCCGGCGGAGGGTCTCGGCGCCCACCTCGGAGAGGCCGATGTGCCGGACGTGTCCGGCCTCGACCAGTTCGGCGATGGCGCCGACGGTCTCCTCGATCGGGACGCCGGGGTCGACACGGGCGATCCGGTAGATGTCGATGTGGTCGGTGCCCAGGCGCTGGAGGGAGTACGCGGCGAAGTTCTTCACCGCGTTCGGCCGGCCGTCGTAGCCGGTGAAGCCGCCTTCGACCGTGCGCAGGGCGCCGAACTTGACGCTGGTCAGCGCCTTCTCGCGGGCCGCGGCGGCGGCGGTACGCAGCGCCTCGTTGATCAGCAGCTCGTTGTGGCCCATGCCGTAGAAGTCGCCGGTGTCGAGCAGGGTGATGCCCGCTTCGAGGGCGGCATGGATGGTCGCGATGGATTCGGCCCGGTCGCTGTCGCCGTAGAGGGCGGACATACCCATGCAGCCGAGGCCGAGGGCGGAGGTCTGCGGGCCGGTGGTGCCCAGGGTGCGGGTCTGCACGACGTGCTCCAAAAGTGAGAGGGGATGCGGGAGGGGGGACCCTGCCGTGCATTCACTATGGCATGACGACTGACAGATTTCAATATCTGTCAGTCGTCATGTGTGATTCGGAGTCCACCACGGATCCGGAACCCGCCGCCCAGCCGTCTTCTCGCAGGTCAGCGCAGTGCGCGCGGCAGGCGTAGGGCGAGAGTCGTCGTGCCCACGACGATCGCCAGCTGTGACAGCAGCGCGGTGAGCAGCGCCTCGCGGACGCCGACGGCCGGCAGCAGCGCGAGGAAGAGCGTGCCGAGGGTGGCCACGCCCAGGGCGAGACCGGACTGCTGGGTGGTGATCATGACGCCGCCGCCCACGCCCGCCTGCGCCACCGGCAGTTCGCTCAGCACGATGCGCAGCAGGACCGGCAGCACCATGCCCTGCCCGAGCCCGAGCACCGCCATGCTCGGCGCCAGGCCGGCCACCGAGATGCCGGGCCAGCCCGCGTACACGGTCAGCGCCAGCGCGATCAGTCCGGTGCCCTGGATCAGCGAGCCGGCGATCACCACCCGTCGCCCGAAGCGCAGCACCAGCCGCGGGCCGGCGAGCGAGGCGAGGAAGAACGTGACGCAGAGCGGCGCCAGCGACAGACCGGCCGCGAACGGGCCGTAGTGCAGACCGTTCTGGAGCGCGACGGCCACCACGAACATGAAGCCGCCGAAGCCCAGCGAGAACGGGACGATCATGGTCAGTCCGCTGTTCACGGAGGGGATGCGCAGCAGCGAGGGCGGGACCAGCGGCGTACGGCCGGCGCGTTCGGCCCGGCGCTCGACGAGGACGAACGCGGTGCCGGCGAAGGGGAAGACGGCCAGCAGGATCCAGGACCACACGGGCCAGCCGGCCGCCCGGCCCTCGGTCAGCGGCAGCAGCAGGGTGATCAGTGTGGTGGCGAGCAGCGCGGTGCCGGGGCCGTCGACCCGGGTCGGGTGCGGGGAGCGGGTCTCGGGGACCGTACGGGCGGCCAGTAGCCAGGCCGCGACGGCGATCGGGACGTTCACCAGGAACACCGCGCGCCAGCCGGTGCCCGCCAGGTCGACGGAGACCAGCAGACCGCCGAGCACCTGGCCGACGGCGCTGGAGACACCGGCCGTGCCGCCGTAGAGGCTGACCGCCTTGGCGCGCCGCTTGCCGGTGGTGGTGGCCTGGATGGTGGCCAGCACCTGCGGCAGCAGCAGCGCGGCCGCCGCGCCCTGGGCGACCCGGGCGGCCACCAGCGTCCCGGCGTCCGGGGCAAGACCGCAGGCCAGCGAGGTCAGACCGAAGGTGGACAGGCCCCACAGGAACAGCCGGCGGCGGCCGATCATGTCGCCGAGCCGTCCGCCGAGGACCAGCAGCGTGGCGTACGCGACGCCGTAGCCGGCCACCACCATCTCCAGCATCGCGGGGCCCGCGTGCAGATCGTGGTCGATGGTCGGCAGGGCGACATTGACGATGAAGAAGTCGATCAGGGGAAGGGCCGCGCCCAGCAGGACGGTCAGCAGGCCGAGCGGGGTCAGCACGGTGGGTGCCGGGTGCTGCTGCGGGGCGGGGCGGGTGGTCGCCGGAGCGGCCGGTGCCTCCGGGGTCGCCGGGGCGGTCCGGGCTGCCGGGGTCCGGGCGTCCGGGACGGTGGCCGGGGCGGCAACGGTCGTGGCCGGGGCTTCCGGGGTGGTGGTCTGGGCTCGGGTATCGCTCACGGAGTCGACGATCGTCGACCGCCCAGACGGGTACCAGAGTGTCCTTATCCTGGTACCAGTGCTACCTGGCAACCGGCTGGGCACTGCGGCACGCTGGAAGCATGACCGTCGACGTGACCATGCCGCAGGCTGCCACACCCCCCGGCGCCGCCCCGCGCCCCGGCACCGCCCCGCGCGACGATGCCGCCCGCCGGGCCGAGCTGGCCGCCTTTCTGCGCAGCCGTCGGGAGCGGATCACGCCCGAGCAGGTCGGGCTGCCGCGGGGCGCCCGGCGGCGCACCCCTGGGCTGCGCCGCGAAGAGGTCGCGCATCTGGGCGCCGTCGGGGTCACCTGGTACACCTGGCTCGAACAGGCCCGGGACATTCATGTATCGCCGCAGGTCCTGGACGCGGTGGCCCGTGCGCTGCTGCTCGATCGCGCCGAGCGCAGCCATCTGTTCGCGCTGGCCGGGGCGGTCGACCCACTGCCGGGCACCGAGTGCACGGGCGTACCGCGCGCACTGCGGCAGATCCTCGAACAGCTCGCGCCGTTCCCCGCGGTCGTACAGAACAGCCGGTTCGACATCCTCGCCTACAACAGGACCTACGGGCGGCTGATGTGCGATCTCGACGCGCTGCCCGAGGAGGACCGCAACTGCCTGTGGCTGGCGTTCACGAACGCCGAGTGGCGGGCGAGCGTGGTCGATCTGGATGCCACGATGCGGGTGATGGCCGCCAAGTTCCGGGCGTCGATGGCCGAGCATGTCGCCGAGCCGCCCTGGAAGGCGCTGGTCGCCCGGCTGGCGGAGGCCTCGCCCGAGTTCCGTGAGATCTGGGCACAGCACGAGGTCGTCCGCCCGATGAGCTCCGTCAAGCTCTTCCGGCATCCGCGGGTGGGCGTGCTCCAGCTGTCCGCCACGAGCCTGTGGACGGGGCCCAACCCCGGCCCCAAGCTGCTGTCCTACACCCCCGTGGACGAGACGTCCCGTGAGCGGTTGGTGCGGTTGGAGGAGCTGGCGGCGCCGGTCGCGGTGTGACAGTACGGGCCGAGGGGCACGGCCCGAGCCGGGCGGCCGGGCCCCCGCCTACGACCGCATGTCCGCCGGCCGGTAGTCCCGCGCCTCGTCCTCGAACAGCGCCGCCGTGCGGCCGGCCGTCGCCCGCGCCCACCGGCCCGTCGTCAGCGCGCCGAGCAGCAGGATCGCCGCGCCGCAGCCGGCGATGATCCACCAGGCCGGGCGGCCGGCCGCGAGGAATTCGTCCGCGGTGGCGGCGGCATGCGCCCCGCCGGCCAGTACGGCGCCGATCACCGCGACGCCGAGCGACTGCCCGACCTGCCGGCTGGTGGAGGCGACGGCGGCCGCCACCCCGGCCTGGGCGCGCGGCATCCCGGACACCGCCGTGTTGGTGATCGGCGCGTTGACCAGGCCGAATCCGATGCCGAACAGCACATAGCCGGTGAACAGCAGGGCATTCGTCGACTCTGCGTCGAATGCCGCGAAGAGCAGCCCGCTCGCCCCCATCATGACGCCGGCGAGCAGCAGCGACAGCCGGGGGCCGCGGCTGCCGACCAGCCGCCCCGACAGCGGCGCGAAGATCAGCGTCATACCGGCCATCGGCAGCATGTAGAGCCCGGCGTCCAGGGCGGACAGCCCGCGGATGTTCTGCAGATACAGCGTGTTGACGAAGAAGAAGCCGCTGAGCGCGGCAAAGGCGCAGACCGCCACGACGGTGGCGCCGCTGAACGGTGCGCTGTGGAAGAACCGCAGATCGATGAGGGGTTCGGCCCGGCGGCGTTCGTACGGGATCAGGCCCGCCAGTGAGGCGAGCGCCACCAGCACGAACGCCAGGATCTCCGGGGACGCCCAGCCGGCTTCGGGGGCCTCGATGATCGCGTACGTCAGCGAGCCGAGCAGCGCGATCACCAGCAGCTGGCCGACCGGGTCGACCCGGCGCGGCTTGGGGGCGCGCGACTCGGGGACGTAGCGCAGGGTCAGGAACAGCGCGAGTGCGCCGATCGGGACGTTGATCCAGAAGATGGAGCGCCAGCCGACGCTCTGCACCAGCAGCCCGCCGATCACCGGCCCGGCCGCCATGCTGATGCCGACGACCCCGCCCCACACCCCGATGGCGCGGGCCCGCTCCCGGGGCTCGGTGAAGGTGTTGGTGATGATCGACATCGCGACGGGGTTGAGCATCGAGCCGCCGACCGCCTGCACCATCCGGAAGATCACCAGCCATTGCAGGTCGGGCGCCAGGCTGCACAGCAGTGAGCCGAACGCGAAGACCACCAGACCGACCACGAAGATCCGGCGCCGGCCGAGCCGGTCCGCGGTGGAGCCGGCCAGCATCAGCAGCGACGCCAGGACCAGGGTGTAGGCGTCGATCGTCCACTGCATACCGGAGACCGAGGCGTGCAGCTCGCGCTGCACGGACGGCAGCGCGACATTGAGAACGGTGTTGTCGAGGCTGACGATCAGCAGGCTCAGACAGCAGACCGCCAGCACAACCCCACGCCGTCGACGACTCAGCTCGGAGCCCGTCCGGGAACCCCGGCCGGGCTCGGGACGCCTGGCACGCACGCTCGCGGCGTTGGGGAACCGCCCGCGTAGCTTCGCTGCGAGGGCGCTCCGCCGCCTGGCGATGGCACGCACCAGACGACCCGAGGTGATCCGGCCGGGGTTCCAAGACGGGCTCCGAGGCATTCTTGAACGCTACAGCGATCTGGGGCCGCCGGCTCTGTCCTGGGCCACTTGCGTGGTGCGGGACAATGGGAGATCGCGGCGGCCGGGTCGCCGCTACGGCCGCGGTCAGCACCGCCCCGCCGAAGGAAGCCGAAGAAAGCCGAAGGTATCGCCTCCATGTCTCTGCTGCAGATCGGTCCGCACACGGTGCAGCCACCCGTGGTACTCGCGCCGATGGCCGGGATCACCAATGCCCCGTTCCGGACGCTGTGCCGGGAGTTCTCCGGGGGCAAGGGCCTCTTCGTCAGCGAGATGATCACGACGCGGGCGCTGGTCGAGCGCAATGAGAAGACCATGCAGCTGATCCACTTCGACGAGACCGAGAAGCCGCGCTCGATCCAGCTCTACGGCGTCGACCCGGACACCGTCGGCAAGGCCGCCCGCATGATCGCGGAGGAGAACCTCGCCGACCACATCGATCTGAACTTCGGCTGCCCGGTCCCCAAGGTGACCCGCAAGGGCGGCGGCTCGGCGCTGCCGTACAAGCGCAACCTGCTGCGCTCCATCCTGCGCGAGGCGGTGGCGAACGCGGGCGCGCTGCCGGTGACGATGAAGATGCGCAAGGGCATCGACGACGACCACATCACCTACCTGGACGCGGGGCGGATCGCGGCCGAGGAGGGCATCACGGCGATCGCGCTGCACGGCCGGACCGCGGCCCAGCACTACGGCGGCACCGCGGACTGGGACGCCATCGCGCGCCTGAAGGAGCATGTCCCGGAGATCCCGGTGCTCGGCAACGGCGACATCTGGTCGGCGGACGACGCCAGGCGGATGATGCGCGAGACCGGCTGCGACGGGGTGGTCGTGGGGCGCGGCTGCCTGGGGCGGCCGTGGCTTTTCGGCGATCTGGTCGCCGCCTTCGAGGGCACGGGCCTCCAGGCCGGAGGCCGTGATGTCGCCTTCGCCCAGCCCACGCTCAAGGAGGTCGCGGCCGTGATGCTGCGGCACGCCACCCTGCTCGGCGAGTGGATCGGCGACGAGGCCCGCGGCGTGATCGATTTCCGTAAGCATGTCGCCTGGTACACCAAGGGCTTCTCGATCGGCTCCGAGATGCGCCGCAGCCTCGCGGTCACCTCCTCGCTCGACGAGCTGGACGCGCTGCTGTCGGAGCTGGACCTGGACCAGCCGTGGCCGGTGGGCGCGGACGGCCCGCGCGGCCGCACCTCGGGCCGTAACCGGGTCGTCCTGCCGGACGGCTGGCTGGACGACCCGTACGACTGCGCGGGCGTGGACGCGGACGCGGAGCTGGACACCTCGGGCGGCTGAGCCGCGGCGGGTCTCGTCAGGCCGGCACCACCTCGACCGGCAGCTCCTTGATGCCGTTGACGAAGTTGGAGCGGACCCGGCGGACCGGGCCGGTCAGCCGGATGCCGGCGAGCCGGGGCAGCAGTTCCTCGAACATGATCCGCATCTCCAGGCGGGCCAGCGAGCTGCCCAGGCAGAAGTGCGGGCTGCCCTTGCCGAAGGTGACATGGCCGTTGTTCCGCCGGGTCACATCGAAGCCGTAGGGGTCCTCGAAGACCGCCTCGTCGCGGTTTCCGGAGGCGAACCACAGCACGACCTTGTCGCCCTCCTTGATCCGTTTGCCGCCGAGTGTGACGTCGCGGGTCGCGGTGCGGCGGAAGTGGTAGACGGGGGAGGCCCAGCGCAGGAACTCCTCGACCGCGTTCGGGATCAGCGACGGGTCGGCCTGGAGCTTGGCCATCTCCCCGGGGTGGTTCATCAGCGCGAGCATGGTGTGCGAGATGGCGTGCCGGGTGGTCTCGTTGCCGGCCACGACCAGCAGCAGGAAGTAGTTGTCGAAGTCCTCCTGGGACAGCGCGATGCCGTCCCGCGGGGTCTGGTTGACCAGCATGCTGACCAGGTCCACGCCGCTGCCGCCGCGCCGTTTCGCGGCCAACTCCCTTCCGTACGCGAAGACTTCGAGGGCGGCCGGGGAGCGGAACGGCAGATTGCGGTACCGCTCGCTCTCCGCGCTCTCCAGGAGGACATCGGCGTAGTCGGGGTCGGTGTTGCCGATGATGCGGTTGCCCCAGTCGATGAGCCGCCGGGTGTCGCCCTCGGGGACGTCCAGCATCCGGGCCAGCACATTGATCGGGAAGTCGGCGGCGACCTCGGTGACGAAGTCGAAGCCGCCCTTGGCCAGCGCCGCGTCCAGGGTGCGGGCGGTCAGTCCGCGCAGAAAGTCCCCGTACGCGGCCACCGCGCGCGGGGTGAACCGCCTCTGCAACAGCCGGCGCAGTGCCTGGTGGCGCAGGCCGTCGGTCTCCAGGAGGGAGCGGCGGACGGCGATCTGGTCGTCGTCGACCTCTTCGAGGTTGGTGAAGCGGGTGGAGGTGAAGGTCTCCGGGTCGCGGTCGACCCGCACGATGTCGGCATGCCGGGTGACCGCCCAGAAGCCGTGGTGGGGGGCCGGTTCGGGCTGCCAGTGGACGGGGTCCTCGCGGCGCAGGGTGTCGAACATCCGCCAGGGGAGTTCACCGTCGGTGAAGCGGTCGTTGTCGGCGAGATCGACATCGGCGAGCGGCAGCGGGGCGGGCGCGGCGGCGAGGTCGCGCGGCATGAGGGGCTCCTAGGGGCGGTAGGGAAAGTGAGGGCGGAGCGAGGCGCGCGGGTCACAGCAGTCGGGCGTACTCGCGGAACTCCCAGTCGGTGACGTACTGCTGGAAGCGCGCGATCTCATTGCGCTTGTACGCGAGGAACGCCTCGGTGAAGCCGGCGCCGAGCAGGCCGGTCAGCTCGGTGTCCGCGGTGAGCGCGTCCAGGGCGGCGTCGAGGGTGCCGGGCAGCTTCGGGGCGAGGTCGGTGCGGTAGCCGTAGCCGTCCAGCGGGGCGGGCGGGTCGAGCTTGCCGCGGATGCCGAGCGCCAGGGCCGCGACGGCGGAGGCGATGGCGAGGTACGGGTTGGCGCCGGCGTCGCCCAGGCGCAGCTCCAGCCGGGTGCCGTCGCCGCGCTCCGGGGGGATGCGGAGCATGGCGCTGCGGTTGTCCAGGCCCCAGTCGATCAGCCAGGGCGCGAGGGAGTCCGGGCCGAAGCGCTTGTAGGAGTTGACGGTGGGGTTGTGCAGCGCGGCGAGCGCCGGGGCGTGCGCGAGGATCCCGGCGATGGCGTGCCGGGCGGTCCCGGAGAGCCCGTCGGGGGCGTCGTCGTCCGCGAAGACATTGTGTCCCGCGCCGTCCACGAGGGAGAGGTGCAGATGGAAGCCCGAACCGCCCTCCGCGTTGAAGGGCTTGGCCATGAAGGTGGCCAACCGGCCTTCCGTACGGGCGATTTCCTTGACCGCGGCTTTGAAGAGGAAGGCCCGGTCGGCGGCGTCCAGGGCGGCGGAGTGGGTCAGATTGATCTCGAACTGGCCGGCGCCGAACTCGTGGTTGCCGGCCGTGGCGCCGATGCCCAACGTGTGTAGTTGCCGCAGCGCGGAGACGAGGTGGCCGTCGGGGTCGCCGCGCCGGCCCGCGCTGTAGACGTTGCCGGGCTCCGGTGCGTACGGGGACCAGCCGCCCGGCGTGGACGGATCCGGTCGGCACAGGTAGTACTCCAACTCCGGTCCGACCACCGGGTGCAGGCCCAGGTCGGCGGTGTGTGCCAGGACGCGGCGCAGCAGGTCGCGGGGCGATTCGGGGGCCGCTCCGCCGGTCGTGGGGACGTGGGCGTCGCCCAGACACCAGGCGACGCCGGGCTCCCAGGGGAGCGGGGCGAGGGTGGCGAGATCCGGTCGTACGGTGATGTCCGGCAGCCCCGCGTCCAGGCCGCCGGCGACCGGGACCACATCGCCCTGCGGGCTGGTGTGGTAGACGGCGCGGCAGAAGGCGAGGCCGTGGCCACAGGCGGCCGGCAGCTGATCGACGAGGATGTCGCGGGCCCGGTCGGCTCCGATGAGATCGGGATAGACGACGCGCACGATGTCGATGCCCTGGGCGGACAGCGCCTCGGCGGTAGGTGCGGGGGACTGCTCGGTCTGTGGTTCGCGCACCGGACCCCAGCCTTTCTGGACGGATCGGGAGGGCGGTCGATGTCGAGGGAGGGAGCAGGGAAGGGAAGCAGGGAAGGGAAGCAGGGAAGGGAAGCAGGGAAGGGAAGCAGGGAAGGGAAGCAGGGAAGGGAAGCAGGGAAGGGAAGCAGGGAAGGGAAGCAGGGAAGGGAAGCAGGGAAGGTCGTTTATTTGGGTTCAAACGGTATGGAGGTGCAGGGCGCCGCACAAGGGGGCGTGCCGAATTCGCCCACCCCTCGGGGCTGGTGACAAGTCGGCCTCGGCGGCATAACGTACGGCCCCAAATGACTCCCTGCTCCCAGGAGGCGCCGTGCCCGCCGTCCGTGGATTCTTCCCGCCCAGGACCGCCACCGGACGCTCGTCCCCGGTCCCCGCCCCGCCCTGGTACTACTCCGGCGATCTGCTCACCGTCGAGTACCGCACCGACCCGGCCCGGGTCGCCGAACTGCTGCCCGCGCCGCTGGAGTTGGCCGCCGAGGACCCCGGCGCGATCGCGCTGATCTGGGCCGACTGGCAGTCCTGCGGGGCGTCGAAGGAGGAGCTGCTCGACCCCGTCCGCAGCCAGTACAAGGAGTGCTTCGCGGTCGTACGGTGCTCCTACCGCGGAAGGACCTACTCGCGCTGTGTCTACATCTGGGTCGACAAGGACTTCGCCCTTGCCCGCGGAATCCACCAGGGCTACCCCAAGAAGCTCGGCTCGATCCAGCTGACCCGCCCGCACCCGTACGGCCCGGCGCCGCGTATCGAGGCCGGTGCGGTCTTCGGTGCCACGCTGGCGGCCGCCGACCGGCGGCTGGCCCAGGCCGTGGTCACACTGCGCGAGCCGACCGACTCCAACGGCTTCGTCAACGGGCATCCGATGGCTCATCACCGCTCGCTGCCCTCGATCGAGCCGGGCAAGGGGCTCGCTCTGGACGAGCTGATCGCCTCCGGGGCGGAGTCCTTCGAGGGCGGTCGACCCTGGTCTGCGGAAGCCGAGTTGGAGCTGTTCGAGACGCCTACGGAGGAGCTGGCGGCGCTGCGCGTCGAGGAGCCGATCGGCGCGTACTACCGGCAGGTGGGCGTGTGCTGGAACGGCGGGACGCTGCTGGAGAGCAGGACGTCGGGCGCCGGACGCTGAGGTCCGCTCCCTCAAATCGACGTACAGGGCGTGTCGACGTACGGGCAAGGGGCGAGCCGGTCTGGACCGCGATATCGTTTGAGTCCGTACGGGATGCGGGGTGCGGCGGATCGTACGGCCGCAATCGAAGCCCGGCAAGGGATCCGGCCGGGGGACGGCCGGCATCGGGCAAGACGCTGAGGAGATGCTGTGGTGAGCGGGCACCGTTCCATCGGGGACACGGAGAAGGCGGTACAGGCCAAGCTCGGTGATACCCCCATCCGTCACGAGCAGATGGCCGCCGTGGCGAACATCTACCGCGCCGCGGCCGCCGTACGGCAGCACTTCGAGAACTCCGTGCTGCGCAGCGCCGAGCTCACCTGGACCTCCTTCGTGGTGCTGTGGGTGGTGTGGATCTGGGGCGAGATGGAGACCCGCCGGGTCGCCGAGGAAGCCGGCATCTCCAAGGGCACGCTCACCGGCGTCGCCCGCACCCTCCAGGCCCGCGGCCTGGTGGAGCGCACCGGGCACCCGGCCGACGGGCGGCTCGCCCTGCTCTCCCTCACGCCCGAAGGTGAGCGGCTGATGGCCCGGGTGTTCCCGGAGTTCAATGCCGAAGAAGCCTTTGTCACCGAGGGGTTGAGCAACGACGAGGCGCTGGATCTGGCGGACCTGCTGCGCCGGATCGTGGTGCAGGTCGAGACCCGCGGCGAGGAACGGCGGCTGGAACTGCTGGACGGTGAGGACCCGCGACCGCGGCGGAGCGGCCGGCGGGCAAAGGGGCCGAGGGGTTGACCCCACCCCGCCCGCCTCCTACTTTGTTTGAGGTCAAACAAAATGGAGGTCGTGAGTGACGGCTCCCCCCGCACCCCCGCACACCGCCATGGTCGCCGGCGTCCCCGTCGACACCCGCCACTGGATCGGCGGCCGGCGCATCGCCTCCGCCGCGACCTACCCCGACCACTCGCCCATCGACGGCGCCCCGCTCGCCGAGATCGCCCGCGGCGGCCCGGCCGAGGCCAAGGCCGCGGTGGCCGCCGCCCGCGACGCGTTTCCCGGCTGGGCCGCCACCCCGCGCACCGAACGCGCCCGGCTGCTGCACGCCGTCGCCGACGGTGTCGAGGCCCGCCTGGAGGACCTCGCCGCCGTGGAGACCGCCGACAACGGTGCGCTGCTGCGTTCCCACCGCCGCGGGGTGATGCCCCGTGTCGCCCACAACCTGCGCTTCTTCGCCGACCGGCTGCTGGCCCTGGGCCACGACGACTTCACGACTCCTTCCCCTGCCTCCGGCGCCGGGCGCGGACACACCAACCACATCGACTGGGACCCGGCCGGCCCCTGCGTCCTGATCACGCCGTGGAACGCCCCGCTGATGCTGGCCAGTTGGAAGATCGCCCCGGCGCTCGCGGCCGGCAACACCGTCGTCCTCAAACCCGCCGAATGGACCCCGCTGACCGCCTCGCTGTTCGCGGACATCGCTGCCGAGGCCGGACTGCCGGCCGGCGTCCTCAACGTCGTCCAGGGCTACGGTGCCGAGGCCGGCGCGCCGCTCACCGCCGACCCGGACGTCCGCCGGATCAGCTTCACCGGCTCGGTGCCCACCGCCCGCAAGATCGCCGCGGCCGCCGCCGCGAACCTGGTCCCCACCAGCTTCGAACTCGGCGGCAAATCACCGCTGCTGGTCTTCGCCGACGCCGATCCGGAGCTGGCCGCCGATCTCGCCGTCGAGCAGTACGACAACGCGGGCCAGGTCTGCCTCGCCGGCACCCGGCTGCTCGTCGAGGAGCCGGTCCGTGACGCCTTCCTGGAGCGCTTCCTCGCCAAGGCGCGCGCCCTCACCCAGGGCGACCCGCGCGACGAGGCCACCGACATCGGCCCCACCATCCACCCCGACCACCTCGCCCGGATCGACGGCTTCGTCCGCCGCGCCCTGGAGGACGGTGCCCGCGCCCTGCTCGGCGGCGGCCCTCACGACGGCCTCGGCGGGAACCACTACCGCCCCACCCTCCTCACCGATGTCGCCCAGCGCTCGGAGATCGTCCAGGAAGAGGTCTTCGGGCCCGTCCTCACCCTGCAGACCTTCACCACCGAGGACAAGGCCGTGGCGCTCGCCAACGACACCCGCTTCGGGCTCGCCGCCACCCTCGCCACCGGCGACCGCGCCCGTGCCGACCGGGTCGCCGCCCGGCTCGTCGCCGGCACCGTCTGGGTCAACTGCTTCTTCGTACGCGACCTTGCCGCACCCTTCGGCGGCTCCCGCGCATCCGGCATCGGCCGCGAGGGCGGCGACTGGAGCTTCGACTTCTACTGCGACCTCAAGAACACCGTCACCGCACCGATCGGCGGGCCCCGGCATGGGTGAGGTCGTCGGCGCCGGACTGCTCGCCCACGTCCCCACCATCGTGCTGCCCGAGGCCACCCGCAGAGAGCTCAACAACGGCGACGAGATCAGCCTCGTCCCCGGCCTGCGCCGGCTGCGCACCGAGGTCTTCGAGACCGCCGACTACGACACCGTCGTCGTCCTCGACTCCCACTGGGCCACCACCGTCGAATTCGTCGTCGCCGCCCAGCGGCGCCGGGCCGGCCTCTTCACCTCCGAAGAGCTGCCGCGCGGTATGTGCCGGATGTCGTACGACTATTCCGGCGACCCCGAACTCGCCCACTCCATCGCCCGGTTCGCCGGCAGACACGGCACCTGGATCACCCCCGTCGACGACCCCCACCTGCCCGTCCACTACGCCACCGTCAACCTCTGGGACCACCTCGGCAAGGGCCTGCCCGACAAGCGCTGGCTCTCCATCGGCGTCTGCCAGACCGGCGACACCGAGGACCATCTACGGCTCGGCCGGGCGCTCGCCGACGGCATCGCCGCGCTCCCCGGCCGCAGGGTGCTGCTGATCGCCTCCGGCGCCCTCTCGCACACCTTCTGGCCGCTGCGCGAACTGCGCGACCACGAGGCGAGCGACCCCGTACACATCCGTACGCCCGAGGCGCGCGCCGCCGACGAACGGCGCATCGCCTGGTTCGCACGCGGCGACCACGCCCAGGTCCTCCGCACCATGCCGGAGTTCCTCACACACCGGCCCGAGGCCCGCTTCGGCCACTACCTGATGATGATCGGCGCGCTCGGCGAGGAACGCTGCACCGCACCCGCGCGGGCGTACAGCGCGTACGAGAACTCCGTCGGGACCGGCCAGATCCACCTCTGGTTCGACCGCCCGGCCCAGGGCTGGACCACCGACAGGAACGAGGCAGCCGAGTGACCACCACCGAATACCGCCGCGTCCTCCTCGACGGTGCCGCAGTCCAGGTGGTCCGCGAGGGCGACGAGCTGCTCGCCGCCGACGGCCGCCGGGTGAAGGCCGACCGGGCCCACCACCTCCCCCCGGTCGTCCCGTCCAAGGTCATCGCCGTCCACCTCAACCACCGCAGCCGGGTGGCCGAGTTCGGGACGACGCTGCCGCCCGCCCCCACCTACTTCCACAAGCCGGTCTCCGCCCTCAACTCCCACCGCGGCGCCGTCGTCCGCCCCGAGGGCTGCCATTACCTCAACTACGAGGGCGAGATCGCCGTCGTCATCGGCCGCACCTGCCGCAATGTCTCCCCGGCCGACGCGGGTGAGCACATCGCCGGCTACACCCTCGCCAACGACTTCGGCCTGCACGACTTCCGCGACACCGACGCCGGCTCCATGCTCCGCGTCAAGGGCTCCGACACCCTCTGCCCGCTCGGCCCGGGCCTGGTCACCGGCTGGGACTTCCACGGCAAATATCTGCGTACCTACGTCAACGGCGCGCTCGTCCAGGACGGTTCGACCGACGAGATGACCTGGGACATGCACTACCTCGTCGCCGACATCGCCCGCACCATCACCCTCCACCCGGGCGATGTGCTGCTCTCCGGTACGCCCGCCAACTCCCGCCCCGTACAGCCCGGCGACCTCGTCGAGGTCGAGGCCGAGGGCCTGGGCCGGCTGTCCAACCGCATCGTCAGCGGCCCCACCGCCATCCGCACCGACGTCGGCGCCCAGCCCACCGCCTCCGAGGAAGTCCTCTCCACCGCTTTGGGCGGCGACTGGGAATTCCGCGGCATCCGCCCGCCCCGCCGCTGAGCCCTCCACCGCACCGAGCTGCTCGCCGCTCCGGTCCCCGTCAGCTCCCCGGCCCGTCCGCTGCCTCGGCGACCAGCCCGGCGGCGCCGATCTCCCGGTAGCGGACGAGGAGTTCATCGATCACCCGGACGGCGTCCGGGCCGGCCGGCGTATAGATCCACATCTTGGCGTCCGGGACCGCGGTCGCGGTGAAACCGGTCGCGGTAATGGTGACCTCGCGACCGTCGACCGTCCGGAATCCCTTGCGATGGGTGACCGGCGCGGAGACTTCGTGCCGGGCCCACATTTCCACGAAGAGCGGGCTGGCCTCGGAGAGTTTCCGGATGTACGCGCGCCAGCCCGGGTCATGGAGCCGCCGGCCGAATTCGGCCCGCAACTGGCCGACCATGAAAGAGACCTCGCGCTCCCAGTCGACCAGCGGCTGGGTGTTCTCGTCCGCCGTGAAAAGGCGCCACAGCACGTTACGGTCCGACGGCGGCAGCAGCACCATTCGCGGATCGAGCGCCGCATAGGCCTCGTTGAAAGCCAGTACGTCGTAGCCGGCGGACACCATGCTCGCCGGCAACGGGCTCAGGGAATCCAGAATGGTCTGCGCCTCGGGCGGCAGCGGCTGCCGCGCCGGGGTGCACTTCGCGGCGCCGGGGACGCCGGCGAGCCGGTGCAGATGGTCGCGCTCGGTCGGGTCGAGCAGCAGCGCGCGGGCGATGGCATCGAGCACCTGCACACTCGGGTTGATGGCCCGCCCCTGTTCCAGCCAGGTGTACCAGGCCACTCCCACACCGGCGCGCTGGGCGACCTCCTCGCGCCGCAGCCCCGGGGTACGGCGCCGCGGGCCGCCGGGCAGGCCCACGTCCTTCGGCGCGATGCGCTCCCGGCGGAGCCGCAGAAACGCGGCGAGTTCACCGCGCCGGGAGGCGGCGGCCGCGGAACGGGTCGTGATGGTGGACACCGCACCATCTTGCGGGACGCCGTCATGCCGTGCCAGATACCGCCGGTACCAGGATCACCGGATATCTGGTACCCGAATGGACCGGCGCCGATCATCGCTGCCATGAGTGAGACGACACAGGAACGCGCATACGGCGATACCCGGGAAATGCACAGCGGGACACAACAACCCCCCGCCACCCGGGAAAGAAAGCACTCGCAGCACACCGGAATTCTCGTCGTCATCCTCGGCGCGGTATTCATGGCGCTGCTGGATGCGACCGTGGTCAATGTGGCCACCCCGACCATGCGGACCGACCTCCGTACCACCGGCTCCGCACTCCAGTTGATCGTCTCCGGCTATACGATTTCCTATGCGGCGCTTTTGATCACCGGGGCCCGGCTCGGCGCCCGGCACGGATTCCGGACCGTCTTCCTGATCGGGCTCGCGACCTTCACCCTGGCCTCGTTCGGGTGTGGGCTGGCACCGTGGGCGGGCGTGCTGATCGCCGCGCGTGTGGTGCAGGGCATCGGCGCGGGGCTGATGGTCCCGCAGATCTACAGCCTGATTCAGCTGACCTTCGAAGGGCCCGCCAGGGCGCGGGCATTGAGCCTGTACGCGACGGTGATCGCCGTCGCCGTGGTGGTCGGCCAGGTCGCCGGCGGGCTGCTGGTCAGCGCGGATCTGTTCGGCACCGGCTGGCGGCCGGTCTTCCTGATCAATGTGCCTGTCGGGCTCGCCCTGCTGCTCGCCGCGGTCCGGCTGCTGCCCCGCGGGCTGCCCCGGTCGGACAAGGGTCTGGACCTGCCCGGCCTGGTCACGCTGACGGCCGCGCTGCTGTTGCTGGTCGTACCGCTGGTCCTGGGCCATGAGCAGCGCTGGCCGTTGTGGACGACGGTCTGTCCGGCCGCCGCGGCCCCGGTGTTCGTGCTGTTCGTCGTCGTCGAGCGGGCGGTCGCGCGCCGGGGCGGAGCGCCGCTGGTGCCCGGCCGGGTGCTGCGGTCACGCCACCTGGTGTGCGGCGCGGCCTCGCTGTTCTTCGGTATGGCCGGGTATGCGGGCTTTCTCTTCTCCTTCTCCCAGCATCTGCAGTCGGGGCTCGGCGAGTCCGCCACCCACGCCGGCCTGACCTTCGCACCACTGGCCCTCGGCGTCGCCACCGGCAGCCTCACCTGGCAGAAGCTGCCCACCCGTTGGCATCTGCCGATGATTGCGGTGGCCTGCACCCTCGCGGCGGCCGGCTACCTCGGCATCGGACTGGCCATGCGCCCGGGCGGCCAGGGCGGTCTCGTACTGCCGGTGCTGCAACTCGTATGGGGGCTCGGCCTGGGATACACCACCAGCCCGCTGCTGACCCTGGCCCTGTCCAAGATCGCCCCGGCCGATGCCTCCGACGCCAGCGGGGTGCTCACCACCGTCCCGCAGATCGCGCAGGTGGTCGGCGTCGCGGCGTACGGGAGCATCTTCCTGGCCCTCGCCGACCGGCACGGGGCCGGGGCAGCCACCGCGGCGCGGACGGCGGCCGCATCGGCGGACGCCCTGCACGCGACCGCACTGCCGGTCACGGCCGGTGCGTTGCTCGCCGCGCTGGCGATACTCCCGCTGCTGCTGGGCAAGCGGCACCGAGAACGGCGATAATGAAGTTTGAGCCCAAACGGCTAACCGTTCGGCTCACCGAAACGGGAGGGAAGTGCCGACCATGCGTGCCTTGGTCATCGTTCACGACCATCTGTCCACCGCCGGCCACGTGGGCGAGCGGCTGGCCGAACGTGGCTATGAGCTCGACGAACTGCTCGTCGTGCCGGCCGAGCGGTATACGAATCCGGACGTCGACGTGGCGTTCCCGCCGGCCGAGAACTATGGCCTGATCCTGACGCTCGGCGCCCCGTGGTCGGTGGCACGGAGGAACGCCTGGATCGAGGCCGAACTGGCCCTGCTGCGCTCGGCGCACGAGGCCGGCATACCCGTGCTCGGCATCTGCTTCGGCGGTCAGGCGCTTGCCGCGGCGCTGGGCGGGGACATCGAGGCCGCGCCCCGCTTCGAGCTGGGCTGGAGCCGGATAGCGACCGACGAGCCGGAACTGGTGGGGCCCGGCCCCTGGTTCCAGTTCCACGGCGAGCGCTGGCTGCTGCCGCCCGGCGCCCGGGAGGTGGCGCGCAACGACGTCGGCCCGCAGGCCTTCGTCTGTGGCCGCTCCTGGGGGGTGCAGTTCCATCCGGAGCTGACGCCGGAGGTGCTGCAGGCCTGGTTCGACCAGGACGGGACGCAGATCGCGGCCGAGTTGGGCGTCGACCCGGAGCGACTGGTGGCCGAATTGCGCGCAGATCTGCCGGCCGTACGGGAGCGGGCGCGCGCCCTGGTGGACGCATTCCTTGATCAGGTAGCCGAGGGGGGTCCAAATGATGGGACCGAGTCACACATGAGCGCGTGATTCTCGCCACGCCTGATAGGGGGTGGGCTCAGATGAGCGCTAATGACAGGGCTCCACCTCTCCAATGGTGGCACCGGGTGCCACGCTTCATATGTTCGATTAATTAACCCATCCGTCGCAGTGAGTAGCACACTTTGCCCAATCCGAACGCGTAGCGGAGTGATGCATTCAGGTAATGAACTGTCCGCCAGATGCATGATCACTTTCGATCTGCTGGCGGACGACTGGTTACGCACGTATGTCGACCAAGTGGACGTACCCATACGCCTTCGATCTGGGTATGTTCCTCGCCGTCAGGGCAGCCCGTCGGCGAGGAGTCAGTGCCGTGCCGGAAACACAAGATCCCCACGTAACCCAGCCTTCGTCCGCGAAGTTCGTCTACGACTTCACCGAGGGCAACAAAGACCTCAAGGACCTCCTCGGTGGCAAGGGTGCGAACCTCGCCGAGATGACCAACCTGGGACTTCCCGTCCCTCCGGGCTTCACGATCACCACCGAAGCCTGCAAGGTCTACCTCGAGAGCGGCACCGAGCCCGCGGCACTGCGTGCCGAGGTCTCCGAGCACCTCGACGCCCTTGAGCAGAAGATGGGCAAGAAGCTCGGCCAGGCCGACGACCCGCTGCTCGTATCGGTGCGTTCCGGTGCGAAGTTCTCCATGCCCGGCATGATGGACACCGTCCTCAACATCGGTCTCTCCGATGCATCGGTTTCCGGCCTCGCCGCGCAGGCCGGCGACGAGCGGTTCGCGTGGGACTCCTACCGCCGCCTGATCCAGATGTTCGGCAAGACCGTGCTGGGCGTCGACGGCGAACTCTTCGAGGACGCGCTGGAGGAGGCCAAGCAGGCCAAGGGCGTCCGTGTCGACGTCGACCTCGACGCCGCCGACCTCAAGAACCTGGTCGCGCACTTCAAGGACATCGTCGCCAAGGAGACCGGCCGGGACTTCCCGCAGGATCCGCGCGAGCAGATGGACCTCGCCGTGCGCGCGGTCTTCGACTCCTGGAACACCGACCGCGCCAAGCTCTACCGCCGCCAGGAGCGCATCCCCGGCGACCTCGGCACCGCGGTCAACGTCTGCTCGATGGTCTTCGGCAACCTCGGCCCCGACTCCGGCACCGGCGTCGCCTTCACCCGCGACCCCGCCAGCGGCCACCAGGGCGTCTACGGCGACTACCTCCAGAACGCGCAGGGCGAGGACGTCGTCGCCGGTATCCGCAACACGGTCCCGCTCGCGGACCTGGAGCAGATCGACAAGGCGTCGTACGACCAGCTGATGCAGATCATGGAGACGCTCGAAACGCACTACAAGGACCTGTGCGACATCGAGTTCACCATCGAGCGCGGCAAGCTGTGGATGCTGCAGACCCGGGTCGGCAAGCGCACCGCCGGTGCCGCCTTCCGGATCGCCACCCAGCTCGTCGACCAGGGCCTGATCGACGAGGCCGAGGCCCTCCAGCGGGTCAACGGCGCACAGCTGGCGCAGCTGATGTTCCCCCGCTTCGACCTGGGCGCCAAGTCCGAGATGATCGGCCGCGGTATCGCCGCCTCCCCGGGCGCGGCGGTCGGCAAGGCCGTCTTCGACTCGTACACCGCGGTCAAGTGGTCGCGCTCCGGCGAGAAGGTCATCCTGATCCGCCGCGAGACCAACCCCGACGACCTCAACGGCATGATCGCCGCCGAGGGCATCCTCACCTCCCGCGGCGGCAAGACCTCGCACGCCGCCGTCGTCGCCCGCGGCATGGGCAAGACCTGTGTCTGCGGCGCCGAGGAGCTGGAGGTCGACACCAAGTCCCGCAAGATGACGACCAGCGACGGCACCGTCATCGAAGAGGGCGACGTCGTCTCCATCGACGGCTCCACCGGCAAGGTCTACGCCGGCGAGGTGCCGGTCGTGCCGTCCCCGGTCGTGGAGTACTTCGAGGGCCGGATGCACGCCGGCGCCGACGACGCGGACGAGCTGGTCAAGGCCGTCCACCGGATCATGGCGTACGCGGACCGGGTCCGCCGGCTGCGCGTACGGGCCAACGCCGACAACGCCGAGGACGCCGCCCGCGCCCGCCGGTTCGGCGCCCAGGGCATCGGCCTGTGCCGCACCGAGCACATGTTCCTCGGTGAGCGCCGCGAGATGGTCGAGCGGCTCATCCTGGCCGACACCGAGACCGACCGGGAGGCCGCGCTCCACGAGCTGCTGCCGCTCCAGAAGGCCGACTTCATCGAGCTGTTCGAGTCGATGGACGGGCTGCCGGTGACCGTCCGGCTGCTGGACCCGCCGCTGCACGAGTTCCTGCCCGACATCACCGAGCTGTCGGTACGCGTCGCCCTCGCCGAGGCCCGCAAGGACGCCAACGAGAACGACCTGCGGCTCCTCCAGGCCGTGCACAAGCTGCACGAGCAGAACCCGATGCTCGGCCTGCGCGGTGTGCGCCTCGGTCTGGTCATCCCCGGTCTGTTCGCGATGCAGGTGCGCGCCATCGCCGAGGCGGCCGCCGAGCGCAAGAACGCCAAGGGCGACCCGCGTGCGGAGATCATGATTCCGCTGGTGGGCACCGTCCAGGAGCTGGAGATCGTCCGCGAGGAGGCCGAGCAGGTCATCGCCGAGGTCGAGAAGGTCCACGGCGTCGACCTCCGGCTCACCCTCGGCACGATGATCGAACTGCCCCGCGCCGCCCTCACGGCCGGTCAGATCGCCGAGTCCGCCGACTTCTTCTCCTTCGGTACGAACGACCTCACGCAGACGGTCTGGGGCTTCAGCCGCGACGATGTCGAGGCCAGCTTCTTCACCGCGTACCTGGAGAAGGGCATCTTCGGCGTCAGCCCCTTCGAGACCATCGACAAGGACGGCGTGGGCTCCCTGGTCCGCAACGCCGCCGAGGCCGGCCGGGCCACGCGCCCCGACCTCAAGCTCGGGGTCTGCGGTGAGCACGGCGGCGACCCGGAGTCCGTCCACTTCTTCCACGAGGTCGGCCTGGACTACGTCTCCTGCTCCCCGTTCCGCATCCCGGTCGCACGACTGGAGGCGGGCCGCGCGGCCGCCGAGTCGAAGGGCAGCGACAGCCGCTGACCGATCCGGCCGGGTCACCGCGGGCGCCGAGCGCGCTCGCGGCGACCCGGACCAGGCCCACCGGAGCCGACCGTAGGCACCGACCCTCAGCCGCCTGGCTGTCGGCTCCGGCACCCTGATGAGGGCGGCACCTTGTGCGGAGGTGCCGCCCTCACTTTTTGTGATCCGCGGTGTGAACTGCGCGGCCCGGGGCGCGGCGCCCCAGGCCCGCCGTCATGCCGGGGTCAGCAGGTGCGGCCGACGTAGTGCGCGCCCTGGATCTTGCTGGCCGATCCCAGCCACGTCTTGCCGGGGGTTACGCAGCGCTCGTAGTCGGGGCCCCATGCCACTTCCACTTTGATGACCACGCGTGAGCCGTCGCTCGTGCAGTGGTTGTAGAAGGCGTCGCTGCCGGTCTCGTAGAACCCGCAGGGGTCGGCGGCGGCCGACGGGGCCGCGGCGGTGGACAGTCCGAAGACGAGGGCTACGGCGCCGAGGACAGCCGGCAGGGAACGGCGAACGCTCACGGTGAACTCCTTCTTGAGGACGCGATGCCCGAGCACTGGTTGACTCGTGCACGCGGAGAGCGTTGCAGCAGGCACTCTTGGTGGTCGTACGATGTCGCTCGTACGAGTGGGGGAGTTCACCCAGTTGGGTGCGGAGGTGTTTGAGGTACGTCAGGGCCCTGTCGAGGGGACTTTGCGCAGGTCAGCCCAACGAGGGCGGCACCTGTGCGGAGGTGCCGCCCTCGCTTTCTCCGGACTCCCCCCTCGGGAGCTGCCGCCACCCCAGTCGGCGTGGGAAGGCGGCCTTCGACGGGGCTGCCGAGCGGTCGGTTGTTTGCCCATCACCCCCCACGGGATCGAGCAATCCGGGCCGTTCGCGCCGCCGTCGAATTGAGTACAAGCATTCCTCCGGCCCGCCGGGTGGCGCGAGCACTTTCAAGTCTGGCCAAAAGGGCATGGTGACCGGGTGTGTTGGCGTGCATACTCAGGCGTGCCGGGGGCCGACTGAGAAACCAAGGGTGGGGGTTCGGTGTTACGCGTCCATTTCAGTGGACTCGATCTGGCCCGCGTGCGCATTGCGGCACGCCCGGACGCACTGTGGGAGACCGTCTTAAGCTTTCATCGCCTACGTGACAGACGTGACGATTCGGCGTTCGGCAAATGGCGATCGGAAACGCGCGGAAAGTTGAATGGCGAAGCGCGACTGCTGGCGCCACTCGTGCCCACGCGCGGCTATTTTCCCGATTTCCTGACGCCCGCCGAAGGGCTCCTGGGGATGTCCGACGCACTCGCCGCGCTGCGCGAGACGCCCGCCGCCCGCCTCTGCGACGAGCTCTCCCGGCTCTCCACGGCCACCCGCCCGCTCCCGTCGTGGATACGGGCGATGGCCGACGGCGACACCCGCGCCCTCGGCCGGCTCGCCGGCGTACTGCAGCGCTACTACGAGGCGGCGGTCGCCCCGTACTGGTCGCGCGTCCAGGGCCGAATAGAGGCCGACCGGGCCACCCGCGGGCGGGCGCTGCTGGACGGCGGCGCGGACCGGCTGCTCGCCTCGCTGCCCCCGATGATGCGCTGGCGCCCGCCCGTCCTGGAGGCCGACTATCCGGTGGACCGCGATCTGCATCTGGGCGGCCGGGGGCTGCTCCTGCTGCCTTCGTACTTCTGCCGCCGCACCCCCGTCACCTTCCGCAACCCGGATCTGACGCCCGTTCTGGTCTACCCCGTCGAGCACCAGGCGCCCCGGCTCACGCCGCACGTCGCGCCGGAACGCTCCCTGGGCCGGCTCGTCGGCCAGACCCGCTCCGCGATACTCCAGGGCGTCGGCGTCGGCTGCACCACCAGCGAACTCGCCCGCCGCGCCGATGTCTCGCTCGCCTCCGCCAGCCAGCACGCGACCGTCCTCCGCGACGCCGGCCTCCTGGTCACCCTGCGGCAGGGCAACGCGGTGCTGCACACCCTCACCCCGCTGGGCGCGGCCCTGCTGCGCGGCGCGCGCCCGGCGGAGGGGCCGGCGTACGAACGGCTGGCGTGAGACGCGTCGGTGAGGCGGGTCAGCGGTGAGGCGGGTCAGCGGTGAGGCGGGGTCGGCGGTGAGGCAGGGCCGGCGGTCAGGCAGGGCCCGTGGTCGGGCAGGGCCCGTGGTCGGGCAGGGCTTGCGATCGGATGCGACTCGCGGTCACCACGGGCGATCGTCTCGCCTCAGTACGGGCGATCGCCGGCGATGGCGACCCGTTCGGCGACCCGGCGGTGCGTCCCGTAGTCGTTCACCGCGTAGCGCTGGGTGGCGCGGTTGTCCCAGAACGCGATGTCTCCCGCCTGCCGGCGCCACCGCACCTGGTACTCCGGTGGCGCACCACCGGATGCTCCACCGGTCGGAACTCCGCCTGTAATGGCGCGGGTTGGGCCGCGGAGTAGAGGCGTGCGAAGCCCGGAAGATAGTCGTGCACCGCATGTGTGCCATAGACCAGGGCCCTGCTTTCCATCGGCAAATTGTCGTATGCCGCCGCCATATCGGCCCACATCGCGTCTCCGCCCGCCGGCGGCACCTCGCGCAGCTGCAACACCGCACCCGGCGCCGGCCGTTCCCGGAACGTGACATCCGTGTGCCCTACGTTCTCGAACGTAGGGACCCCGCCGACCGCCTTGTCGAACCGGACCACATCCTTCGAATCGCCCGGAGCCAGCAGCGGATTGGTCTCCAACTCACCCCAATTGCAAGCGAATTCGGCCTGTGCGGCGGAGCTCGGACGCCGGCCCCGGAAGAACAACACCTTCCACTCCAGCAACGCCCGGTTCAGCTCCGCGCGCAGGCCCCCGGACAGCGGCCGGGACAGATCGAGCCCGGAGAGGCGGGGTGGGGGCGGGGGTGACATCGACGACCGAGGCGTCAGTCATCCCACCGAGGCATCAGTCATTTGCGCGAGGCGTCAGTCATCAATCCCACTACGCTCCACCCCCGCCACGATGTACCGCTGGAGCAGCAGGAAGACGACCACCAACGGAGCGATCGAGACCGCCGCGGCCACGAACAGCTCATGCAGATTGAGGTTCTGCGCGGTGGTGAACGTCGACAGTGCCACCTGCACCGTCCAGGCCTCCTGGTCCTGCCCGATCACCAGCGGCCACAGGAACGCGTTCCAGGCGCCGATGAAGACGATGGTGCCGACCGCGGCGAAGACCGGCCGGGTGTTGGGGACGACGATGCGCCAGTACGTCCGCCAGTAGCCGAGCCCGTCGACCCGCGCCGCATCCTCCAGCTCCTTGGGGAAGCCCAGAAAGTACTGCCGGAAGATGAAGCAGGCGAAGGCGCTGAACAGCGTCGGAATGACCAGCCCGCGCAGCGTCGAGATCCACCCGAGCGACGACACCAGCACAAAGCTCGGCACGAACGTCACGGCCGCCGGGACCATCAACGTCCCCAGGATCGCGTAGAAGACGACATTGGCGTGCCGGTACGGGATCCGCGCCAGGCCGTACCCCGCGAGCGAGGCCAGCACCACCGTCCCCACGGTCGTCGACACCGCGATCAGCGTGGAGTTCAGCAGCGCCCGCCCCATGGGCAGGCTCGGGTCCTCGAAGACCTCGGTGAGATTCGACCACTGGAGAGCGTGCGGGAAGAACGTCCAATCGGGCGCCGTGATGTCCCGCTCGGTCGCCAGCCCGTTGCGCACCAGCAGATAGAACGGGATCAGGAACAGCAGCGCGAGGGCGATCAGGACGACGACCCGCAGCGCGCGCCCGGCCCTGGTCAGAGCGTCATGCATCTTGCTCAGTCCTCCTTGCGGCCGAGGCCGAACCAGCGTGCCTGCACCACCGTCACCACCGCGATGATCAGCGCCAGAATCACCGCGCCCGCACTCCCCAGCCCGAGATTCTGATCCCGCCCCAGCGCCGTGTAGTAGAGATAGACCAACGGAGGCCGGGCATACGGCGGATAACCCCGCGCATCGCTCAACAAGTTGTAGAACTCGTCGAACGCCTGGAACGCATTGATCACCAGCAACAGCACCACCGCCACCGACGTGGCGCGCAGCTGCGGAAAGGTGATGTGCCGGAAGGTCTGCCAGCCGGGCCGCGCTCCGTCGACCGCCGCCGCCTCGTACAACTGCGGCGAGATCCGTTGCAGCCCGGCCAGGAACAGAATCATGTAGAACCCGGCCTGCAACCACAGCCGTACGGTCACGATGACCAGCCAGTACCAGGGCGGATCGGTGGTGGACAGCCAGGCGGTCTGATCCGTGCCGAACCACCCCAGCACGGTGTTCGCCAGCCCGAACCGCACCCCGTTGAAGATCGACAGCTTCCAGATCACCGCCGCGACGACATACGAGCAGGCCGTCGGCAGAAAGAACACCGACCGGAAGAACGCCTGGGCGAAGCGCAGCCGGTTGACCATCAGCGCGAGTGCGAGCGAGAGCGCGTACGTGGCCGGCACGATGAACACGGTGAACAGCAGAAAGGTCCCCAGGCTGCCGAGAAACGCGTCATCGGTCAGCATCGACGCGTAGTTGTCCAGCCCGACGAACTCCTCGCCGGTCGGACTCACCGTGTTGTGCGCATCAAAGAAACTGAGATAGACGCTCCACACCAACGGTACGTATGTGAACAGCCCCAGCCCGATGGCGAACGGCCCGACGAAGGCCCAGAACCAGAGGTTGCGGCGCTGCGGTCCGAGCAGCCGGGCGCCGAGGGAGGGGCGCCCGATGCCGCCCGGCACCACCGCGGACTGCGCGCCCGGTACGTCCTTGACCGCCCCTTCAGCCGCTCCTGTCACTCCCGTCACTTCTTCTTGACCCGCTGAAGCTCGGCATTGGCCTTCCGCACCACGGTCTTCAGCTCACTCTCCGGGTTGGCGCCGTCCTTGATGATCCGACTCAGCGCGTCCTGGTAGGCGGTACGGTCCGCGGTCGTCCACAGCAGCGGCTCGGCATAGCCATGATCGGTCGCAAACCGCACCGCGTCCGCGGCCGCGCCCTCCCGCAGCTGCTCGGCCTTCTTCGCCAGCGAGATCCGGGCCGGGATGTGAAAGCCGTACGAGAGCGCGAAGTCCTGCTGGAACTCGGTGCGGTCCACCCACAGCCACTTGGCGAACGCCTTCGCCTCCGCCTTGCGCCTGCTGTGCGCGCTGACGGCGGAACCATATGCACCGACAGGTACGGAAGGCTTCCCACCGGCTCCATCCTTGGGAAACGGCAGCACCCCGAAGTCGTCCCCCAACGCCTTCTTGATCTGCGGCAGCGCCCACAGCCCCGACCACTGCATCGCGGTCAGCCCCTGGATGAAGGCGGCCGGATCGGACCAGTCCGTGGGGGCGCCGAGCAGCAGCGACTTGTCGGCGTACAGCTGGCGGATCTTGCCGAGCGTACGAGCCGCGGCCGGATCGTCGAACCCGACCTTCCCGTCCTCCCCGATCAAACTCAGCCCGGCGGCGAACAGCGGCGTCCCACCGAGCACCCCCACCCCACCGTCATTCCCCAGAAACAGCCCCTTGGCCTTCTTCGTGGTGAGCTTCTTGGCCGCGTCCACCAACTCATCGAGCGTCTGCGGCGGTTCCACACCCGCGTCCTTCAGCAGACTCTTCCGGTAGTAGAGCAGCTGCATGTCGATGACCTGCGGGATGCCCCAGATCTTCCCCTGCCAGATCTTCGGCGCCAGCACGGCCTGGTTGAAGTCATCCTTGACCGGCTCGACCTCGGCCGTCAGATCGACGACCTGGCCCCCCTGAATCTGGTCCAGCAACGGCCCATTGACCTCGAACACATCAGGCCCCGCGTCGGTGAGCAACGCCGCCGCCGTCTGCCGGTCGTAGTCGCCCGGCCGCCACTGCACCGAGACACTGGCCTTGTCGTAAGCGGCGGCATACCGCTTCACGGCCCGCTCGACCCCCGGCTCCCCGTACTGGTGGTACCACTGACTGATCCCCGGCCCCGAACCGCCGCCACCCCGCCCGGTGTTGGACCCGCACGCCGTGGCGAGCGCCGCAGCAGCAGCCACCCCGCCCCCGGCCGCCAGCAGCCGCCGCCTGTCGATGCCCGTCATGGTCCCGTCGCCCCCTGCGCTCGTAACCTGCTGCCTGCCGGTGATCGTCGATCACCACACGGTGCGACCGTCCACTCTGCCGCACGACCGTGACACACACATTGCATCTCTACGAACCGAACCCCGGAACGGCCTGCCACATTCCCTGACCTTCCATCAGCCACTGATCCGGAGCTCAGGCAAAACCAGATCGCGTAGGCCGGGCACGGGCTGCCACCCTGCCTCCATGAATCACCCGGAGGCACCCGCAGAAGTACTGCTCATCGGCGGCCGCGCCGGCGCCGGCAAGTCGACGGTCGGCTGGGAGGTTTCCGCCCGACTGCGCGCCGTATCCGTCCCGCACGCGATCATCGAGGGCGACTTCATGGGCCAGGTGCACCCCGCCCCGGAGGCAGACCCGCACCGCGCCCACCTCACCGAAGCCAACCTGACCGCGATCTGGTCCAACTACTCCCGGCTCGGCTACCGCCGCCTCATCTACACGAACACGGTGAGCGTCCTGCCCGAGAACGCGGGCATGTTCATACGCGCCATGGGGCCGGACACACGGCTCATACGCGTCCTGCTCACCGCCACCGACGCCACCACCGGCGAGCGCCTCGCGGGTCGCGAACTCGGCTCGGAACGGGAACAGGAACTGCAAAACAGTGCCGACAAGGCACGGCTCCTGAACGAAAGGGCCTCCGCGGACACCGTCCGGGTGGCGACCGACGGCCGCACCGTCCCGGACATCGCGGTTGACGTACTGGCCGCCGCTGGATGGGTTGCCGAGATGCCGTCGTGAGCGGCTCGGCCACTCCCGAAAACGCCGTCACTCGGCCTGTGAAGTGACATATGTCAGTCGGTATTTGCCGGGAAATAAACGGTTACCGCGGAGATCGCCGGCGCTCACACCTCGTATGAGGGACGCCTGCCCCGCCGCTGTCACTGCCGTTACTTCACAGAGTGTCCGGTCGATAGAACTTGCGGAACAGCGCGATGGAATCGGACGGCGGCCGATGCGGGACCCTGCAGATTTCGCCGGTGTCTTTGGTGACCACTACGCAGGTACCGCCCGGGCTCCTGGGGCGTTGGGGTTCTCCTGTCGGCGTGGTCTTCGGGTGGGGCGCGAGCTTTGCGTATACGAGGTATCCGATGTCGAACTCGCGGATCCTGAGCGGGGCCGGAGTGCCATCCGGCCAAACAGGTGCGTACTCCGTGCGGGCAATCTCCAGAGCTTCCTCGACGTTGGTCGGTAGCGGTCGATCGGGCCGGTCGGATCCTGGGGGGTTGGGTGACGTCATGCGTTTTCCTCGCTGTCCCGGTCAGTATTGTTCTTCAAGGTCAATGCTCCACACACCTGAATCCGTTCCGGGTTCATCGATGCTCGACAAGGCGATCTCCAGGTCCTCTCTGATCGCCTCCAACTCGACCCGGCCGGCAGCCATCGCCAGCATGCACCGGCCGAGAAGGTATGTCTGAAGCAATTCGATAGAGGTGCAGAGGCTGCCGGCGATCAGTATGTTGCCTTCGTCTTCCTCGGAAGGATCTTCCGGCAACAAGTGGACTTGCCCGCTGGGGCCATGGAGAGCAACGTCCTGCCCTCTCCACATGCCGATGCGGTAATAGAGCCCGGGCGGGTCCCACGCCAGGACATCGTCCTCGTCGGACGTGCCCAGTTGGGCGAGCGCGTGCTGCTCATCGAGCGGTAGTAGAGCCATTGCCGCGCCCTCGAATGCGGGAAGCCCGGTCTCGGTGAGGACACGGCGGGTCTCTGTGTCAGCCAGACCGTCAGGGAGCGATTCAGCAGCGCAGCGCCGTACGATCTGCGGCTCGAACAGTTCAGGCCAGAGGAGCCCGCCACCACTGTGGGGCTTCTTGCTCAGAGCGCAGAGGTAACCGGCATCCTTGAACATGGGCTCGCCGTGCACCGTCCGGGGGCCTTCAAAGGCACCAGGGGCTGCCGGCTCGACGGCGAACACGCCTCCCGAACCGGCGACCACTACGACGTTGCCGGCCTTGAGCGAGCCGGTGAGGAAGGCCGGCTCCTCGACGTGTTCGAGCAGGTCGTCCCAATCGGGAGTGACACCGCTGTCCTCGTCCGGGTGCCACAGTGGTTCCCTTTGCCCGGCCGTCGGCACCTCGTCTCGCCAGGGTCCGGCAAGCGCCTCACCTGTCTCTGCATCCCACACCCGGAACCGCGCGTCCCACGATCCCCGGGCGATCACGGCGGTCCGGCCCGGCCAGTCGCCCTCGGGGGCGACGGACAGCTGGGTAAGCGGGCCGGGCTGTAGGTACGAGGAACCCATTCCACCCGGTGGCCGCCAGTGTGCCCAGCGCACCCGCCAGGGGAGGATCACACCCGAGCGCTCGATTCCGGCAGCGATTTCCCTGTCGCCGCGGACCGTGCTTGTGAGGTGCAGCCAGGACGCCCACTCGCTTTGTGGGAGGGAGTCGACTCCGCTCAACCAGAGGTTCGTGGCATCGGCGGCGGGGGAGTCTCCGTCGATCCAGTACGGATCGTGGCAATCGGCCGCGTCCACGAGAGCCGTCCGGTCGAGGTGGGCCACCAGCCGGCCGTCCCGCTGAACTTCGTCGAACACTCCGGCTTGGACGGCGTGCATCGCCAGGCCATGGGCCGCATACCGGCCGACGGGGTCCGCGGAAGCCCAGCCCTGGGGATCCCGGCGCGGGGCTGCCCAGTTCCGTAGCCATTCGACGATTCTGCTGTTCACGGCCTTGAGGGCGGCCGACGGGACAGTACGGCGCATCGCCTCGGCCACCCGCTCGTCGCGAAACGCGACCGTGCCGTCATCAGCAATGGTGAGGAGCTGTGACGAGTCCTCCCACAGGCTTTCCGTAGGGGCCGGTTCCCCTTCGTATGTGCTGAGAGCCCGTGCCAGCTCTTCCCAGACAGCGACCGGAGTGCGACGAACTTCCGCCAGAGCAAGGGCTCGTAGGGCTACGTTCCCCGCGCTTCCCACATCACCGGGTGGGACCTCGTCGGCCCCTCCTTCCTCCGCCGACGCTGGGGCAAGAGTGACGATCAGGCGGTCGTGCGCCAACCTCTCGTCATCCTGCTCTCTCTCGACGAGCACTCTTGTGCGCGCGCCCACGGCCAGGTCGGAGGCCAGGAGCCGGACCACCCGACGAGGCTGTGCGGAACGACGCGTACGGCCGGCGCGCTGGGCATTGGTGATGACCACAAGTCCATCACGCACCGCGGACTCCGCCAGGGCGTCGTCCCACCCGGCACGCCGTTCCAACGGCAGGTCGATGCCGACGGACGCCATGACGCGCTCCACGATCTCCTCGGCCGTCAGATCGGTGGCGTCCACCGACACGGCTCCGGGTACCGCGGCTTTGACCTCTGTCAGTACCTGGGTACGGCCGGAGGCCGGCGGGCCGGCCAGTTCCGCCACGCGTTGAGCGCCACCCGTCCACCAAGAGAGAAGAATGGTCAAGGCTTGGTCGCGCGTCAGCCGCTGAGGGTGCGGAGTCTCGGAAGCCCTCACTAACTTTCGCGGAGAGGAATCTCGTCTCGTCGGGCGGCGGTTGGAGACGAGGGGTATGGCGTGTACGCCGTTGGGGCCGTCGTGGAGAGGGTTGTTACCGCGTTGGCCGGTTTCAGATCCCCTTCGTACCCCTGCGGACACTCGAAGGAGAACTGGAGGCACCCCGGCCACTCATCATGTCTTCCTCGATGCTGTCGGCACTGTCAGCCATGCCCCAATTCTGAACGGACGGGGGCGCCCGAACAGAGCGTGCCTGTTCGCCCTTGCCGTCACTCGTTATGGAACACGTAGGACCAGGCGGGTGCCTCGGCTCCCGCGTCATCGACGGCCGACTGCGCGATCGCCACATACTGGGGCAGCAAGAAGGCTTCGAGGTCGTTGGGGATGGTCTGCTTGATGCGGAGGCCGGTGACCCACAATCCGACCATGGTGAGGAAGTCCTCAAGGCTGCGCGCGGCGGGGAGAGCCGCGAGGTGTTCCTCGTCGGGCTCCGTCGGGATGCGGAGTACGTGCCCGGTGGGGCCGTCGACGACGAGTTCGCCGCCCATCCAGAAGCCGATCTGGAAGAACGGTCCGGACTCCTCGGCCGGGTCGACGTCGTCGGGCCAGGTGACTTCGTCCATCACCTCGAAGCGGTGGTCCCCGTAGGGGTAGAGGCCCATACCGCCTTCCCGCATATCGGGCAGGCCGAATTCCAGGAGGGTGCGCCGAGCCGCTTCGTCCGTCAGCTCATCGGGGACTTCCTCCTCTTCGAGCTCGAAGACCTCATCTTCGCCATACAGGGCGAGGAGATCTCTCGGGCCGGGCGGAGGCGCGTCTACGGGTGCGGTCCGGCCGGCCGCGGCATAGGGCCCGGACAGCATCCCCACGGTGCGGGAGCCGAAGCCGGAGAACTCTTCTCCTGCCTGGGGCTCGATCGCGAAGAGGCCGTGCAACCCCCCGAGTATCACCAGGTCTCCGACGGGCAGCGGGGGACATTCCAGCAGAGCGGGGTGTGCGCCGCGCCCCTCGGGAACACCCGCGTAGAGATCGCCGAACGATGCGGGGCGGGGGCGGTCGGCGCCGTCCGGGGACGGCCAGGAGAGGGCTTCCAGATGCTCCTCGGGAACGTCCTCTCCCTGCCAGGGAGCAACGAGCGATTCGCCGGTCCCGGCATCCCAGATCGCGGCTTCCGGACGCTTGCGTTCACAGAGACCAGCGATGGCGGGGCGGCCGCGCCAGCGCACTTCGGCCAGCCCTGTCAGCTGCATCGTCTGCGTGTAGCTCACGTGGTAGCCGCCGGGTGGCCGCCACCGCGTCCACTTGGTTTTCCACGGCAGCCGGACCCCCGACTCGGCAACTGCGGAGGCAAAGGCCGAGTCATTCCGCGCGATGGCCATCAGGTGCATCAAGGCAGCCCATTCCGACTGCCTGGGTGGGACCACCCCGTACGACCAAAGGTGGATGCCGTCGGCGGCCGCGGAATTCCCCGGGACGCTGCCGCCGTATGCACAACACGCGGCGTCCATCACCGCGGTTTGTGGAATGTTGGCGAGCAGACCGCCATGGGTGAGCAGCTCTTCCAGTGCTTCGGCCTGTACCGCATGCGCGGCCAATCCCGTCGCCGCGTAAAGGCCTTCGGGACCGGAGCGGGCCCATCCCTCAGGGTGCCGGAATTCGTGTGAGACGCGGCGCAGCCAGTCGAAGAGGTGCCGGTTGACCCGCGCGATCTCCTCGGGCGCCGATTCCTGCCGCAGCAGTTCCGCTGTCCCCTCATCGATGAAGGACACGCCATTCGGGCCCCGCTCGATGACGTCGGAACGGTCATCCAAGAGCGGGGTGAGCGCGGCTCCGGACGTGGGTTCACCGGTCAGAGCGCCGGCCAGTTCAGCCCATACCCGCATCGGAACCTCGCGTGCCTCGGCCAACGCCAATGCCCGCAGAAGAGGGGAATCCAGCGGCTGTGTCGCTTCGTTCTCCGGAAGCCGAAAGACAACCGTGGACCGGTCCGGGAGATCGCGCGGAGCGGTATGAGCGAGCACGGCCACACCACCGCCGGTGACTCCGGCGATGGTTCTGGAGATCAGGCGTTCCGGTTCGTACGAGCGCCGGGTCCGGCCCGCCCTGTGCGCATTGACGAGCAGTACGAGCCGCGCCTCGGGAAGCTGCCGCAGAGAACTCCGCCATCGGCTTCTGTTCCCGGGCGACAGATCCACGCCGAGGGCCAGCAGGACTTCCTGCTGCACCTCCTCGGCGCTGAGCCCCTGGGCATCCACGAGGACACTGCCTTCGATGTGCCCGTGAACCTCCCGCAGAACCGAGGCACCGTCCGTCCCGGACGGGTCGAGCAGATACGCGGGACGGCCGCCGGGACGACGCTCCCGCCACCAGTCGCTGACAGCGGTGACGGCTTCAGGCGGCGGGGAGCTTTGGGAGGCGTTCTCGCGGTTCGTCATTATGTGCCTACTGTCCCGTCGATCTGCCGCTGCACCATCTGAATCCTGGTCAGGGCCCACAGTTCGCCTACGACGCGCAGACGGTCGTGCACCTACTGCTTCATTGCAAGCTGAGCTTCAGTGTAGGTCTCGGAGACGGCGGTCTTGATTTCAGCCGAGGATTTATTCTGTTCCTTCAAGCTGTCGCGCACCGCGTCCTGCAGCGGATTTCGGTCTTCGTCGAACCGGTACGTTGTGCCGTAGTACACCGGCACTCCGGTCATGTCCTGGGAATCGCGAATCACCTTGGAGCAGTCTGCGTGACCCGAGGAATCGACGACATACATACTCTCTCCCTTCGAGTCGACGACTTCCAGAACGGCGTAATTCTTGGGCCAGGTACATCCCGCCCTGGAGGGAGACCCGAACCGCGCCCACCTCACCGAAGCCAACCTGGCCGCGATGTGGGCCAACTACTCCCGGCTCGGCTACTCCCGAAAGCACCCTCGCTCGGCCTGTGAAGTGACATATGGCAGAGGGTATTTGCCGGGAATGCGGACCCGTCTCGGCGACCGGCTCACCGGTCTGCCAATTCAGCCCATATCCGCATCGGCACTTCGCGGGGCTCGGCCAGGGCCAGCGCCCGCAGAAGAGGGGATTCCAGCCCTTCCGCGGTCTCGCTCTCCGGCAGTCGAAAGATCGCCTCGGACCGCTCAGGGAGGTCGCGCGGAGCGGTATGCGCCAGCACGGTGACATTGCCACTGTTCAGGCCCGGGACGGTTCGGGAGATCAGACGTTCGACGCGCCGGTGGACTTCTCGCAGAATCGCCCCGCCATTCGTTCCGGACGGGTCGACAAGAAATGCTGGCGGGCCACCGGGCTGCGAAGACCCTGCCACCAGTCGCTGAAGACGGTGACGGCACGTGCGGCGTGGTGAGCTTCAGGAGGTATGCCCATGCTTCGGCCAAGCCCCTTTCTCTCATGCCGGCGCGCTGGTCAGCCCTCTCACGGTGTCAGTCGTTAAGGAAGGCGTACGACCACGCGGGAGCTTCCGCGCCTGTTTCATCGACGAGCAACTGGGCGCTCTGCACGTGCTGCCGCAACAGGTAGACCTCGTCGTCATCCTCGATGACGGCCTTGAGGCGAAGGCCGGTGACCCACAAACCGACCAGGGTGAGGAAGCTCTCCAGACTGCAGGCCGCGGGCAAGGCTGCCAGATGTTCCTCATCCGGCTCTGTGGGGATGCGGAGTACCTGACCTGAGTGGCCGTCGATGACCAGGTCGCCACCCATCCAGAACCCGATCTGGAAGAGCGGACCGGCCCCTTCCGGGGCGCTGATGCCCGACGGCCAGGAGACCTGTTCCAAGGCTTCGGGCAGCCGGCCGGCCCATCCCCAGGGGTAGATCGCCATGCCGCTCTCATCCACAGCGGGCAGGCCGATGTCGGTGAGAGTGCGCCGGGTTGCCGGGTCGGTGAGTCCGGTGGGGAGTTTCCCTTCTCCGAACTTCCGGAACTCGTCGGCGCCGTACAACTCGATCAGGTCCGCCGGACCGGGCGGTGGTGCGTCGACGGGCGTCGTTTCGTTTGCCGCCACGTACGGGCCGGAGAGGGGACGCACTTCAGGTGAGCTGGTCCCGGTGAAGGCTTCTCCTGCCGCGGGCTTGACGGCGAACAGGCCGCCGACACCACCCAGGACGGTCACCTCCTCAAGGACCAGCGGGGGAGCGGCGAGCAGCAGGTCGTGGACCGCAGGCTCGTCCGGCATGGCTTCGAAAAGCTCGTCAAACGTCGTGGGTCCCGAATCTTCCTCTTCATCGGGCCACGACAGGTCGGGAAGGTGCTCCTCCGGAATGTCCTCTCCGTACCAAGGCCCGGCCAACAGCCGGCCGGTGAGGGGGTCCCAGAGAGTCGTGGACTCGTCGGCGTCGTAGAGGCCGGCAATGGCTGGTCGCCCTTGCCACTGCACTTCGGTCATGCCGTCGCAGGCGCGGAATGAGAGGTAGCGATGGTGGTAGGCACCTGGCGGCCGCCACTGCGTCCACTTCGTCTTCCACGGGAGGTCCACGCCCGAAGCGGCGATGGCCGAGGCGAACGCGTCATCGCCGCGTGCGGTGGCCATGAGGTGCAGCCAGGCAGCCCACTCTCCTTGCGCGGCCGGAATCATGCCGTACAGCCAAAGGTAGGAGGCGTCCGCAGCGGCCGAGTTGCCGGGAAGAGTGCCGAAGCTCGCACAGGCAGCGGCGTCCAGCAGCAAGAGCTGGGGGACGTTCGCCATTGCCTGCCCGTCCTGGAGCAGATCACCGAAGACCCTCGCAGGCCCTTCGTAGTCTGCGGGAATCCCCTGGTAATAGCCGGCACGTGCGGCATGCATGGCAAGTCCGGTCGCGGCATAGGCGCCTTCGTGGCCGTGCTTGCTCCACCCTTCCGGGTGCTGGAACTCCGGCGAGATGTCACGCAGCCACTGGACCATGTGCCGGTTGACGTTTTCGACGTCCCGCTCACCGGCACTGCGGCGCAGTTCTTCGGCGAGGCTTTCGTCCGTGAACCGGACGCCGCTCTCGTCGGAGGCAAGCTCGGCCGGAAACTCCGCCAAGACCTCCAGAAGGGCTGCCTCCGTCAGCTGTTCGCCGGTCAGCGCGGTGGTGAGCTCAGCCCACATGCGCAGGGGCACGACGCGCGGTTCCGACAGGGCCAGCGCACGGACAGGCTGCGGCCAGTCGCGATGCGTGGACTCAGGCCCCGCCACATGCACCGCGACGGGTGCGCGTACGGAGCGCCGCAACGGCCCGCTGTGAACGACCAGTCCAGCTTTGCCACCGCTCAATCCCTGAACTGTTCGGGAAAGGAGGCGTTCCGGCTCGTACGAGAAGCGAGTGACTCCTGCCCGATGAGCGTTGATGATGAGGACGAGCCGAGGCTCTTCCAGTCTCCGCACCGACACGCGCCAATTTCGACGGCTGCCCGCAGAGAGGTCAACGCCAAGAACCCCGAGTATTTCGGTGTGCAACTCTTCGGCGGTACGCCCGGTGGCATCCAGCAGAACACTACCGGCGATGGTGCGGTGGACCTCACGCAGAACCTGGGCGCCGTCGCGCCCTGAAGTATCCGCCACATGGATCCACTTGCCGCCGGGGCGCTCATCCCCCCACCACTCGGTGATGAGGGAAACGGCATCCTCGCTCGACGTGATGTTCGGTGACCGTTCCTGGTTGCCCATTATGCCTCTACTGACGTCCCTGCTTGCTTGCGATTCAGCATCGAGATTCGGGTGTGCGCCCAGAGTTCACTGATGACGTGCAGATGGCTCTCCATCTCCGCCGACATCTCTGTTTCATTGTCCGAGCGTGTTTCCTTGACCCGAGTATTTATCTGCGCGTCAGTGAGCCCCTCCTTCTTGAGTTGCTTCTTCAGATCCGCCTCGGAGAGGTGGCTGTTCTCCTCGATGAATTTATCGCGATTGGCCTCCAGCTCGGCGCGCTTCTCTTGCTGTGCCTCAGCGCGTCCATCGGTGTCCTCGCGATATGTGGTGCTGTAATATACCGGAATCTTCTGCTCGGCCAGTGCCTTGCGCAGCTCCAGCGAGCAGTCAGCGTGCCCCGGGCTCTCCTTGGGGGTTCCGCACGGCTCTCGCTCGGTGTAGAGCCCGGCTATGGTATAGCCCTCCTCCCCCTTGGTTGCATTGAGGCGATTTATCCACTGGAGAATGTGTCGCTCGGAATGGCGCGGAGTTGCTCCGTCGCTCTGGGCAGGAACTGACGAATCGACAATGTATGTGCTGTTGCCGTCGGAGTCCACGACTTCCACAACGGCGTAGTTCTTTTCGGAGAAGTCGGGGACATTGTCTTTTGCGTCTTTGAGGAGCGTCGCGAAGCGCGGTGTGATGTTTGCCTTGTCCGAACCCGTTTTTGCTCGCTGGAGGTCCTGCATCGCCTTGTAGGCCGCGCTTCCCTTTTCGCGATACTTCGGCGGTATGAGGTTGGCTTTCCCCTTTCCGCTTGCCGTATTCGCTCGGCGGGCGGCGGCGGCCGACTCGTCGAACTCCGTTGCCGGATCTTCCCGGTCCTTTTGCTGCTGCCGCGCCGCACCCTTGTAAGGCGTCTGGCCGTCGGGCGCGCGCTCGGGGCTGCTTCCTACGCTGTTGTTCGCGTGGAATGCCAAGCTCATGCGGGCCACGGTGGCGATGACGACATGCCGATGGCCGTCATTCATGCGCGAGAAGTCGGGGCCGAGGATTTCTCGGAGTTCCTTCTCCGTGAAGGCGGTCGGAGGTATGTCCTTGTCCTTGACGGCATCCCGTGCGGCCGCGTGATCCTGCTTTGCCTGTTCGTACTTCGCGGTGGCATCCGCCACCGCTTGCGCGTTCTTGTCGCTCGGGTTCTCGTCGTTTTCCTTGAGTGCCTTCGCGTGCTCCGCTCGGGCGTCGTGGAGAGCATTCCTGGCATCCGCGACGCCTTGCGTGACGTCCACGTAGGCGGCTCGCCTATTGGCGGCCACCTCCAGGAGGTTGGCCAGGCGTCCGTTTTTCGCCCATTCGCGCAAGTGTGTGTAGGCAGGATTATCCGCAGGGTTTTCGGGGTGCAACTCGATCCTGTGGACCGGGGTGCCGACGCTTTCGTGCTCCCGCACCAGACCCTGGGACGTGTCGGGTGGACGGTTCGAATGCTTCAGGTCCGACGCTTCAGGCTGCGGAAGCTTTTCGTTGCGTGCTTCGCGCGACTCACTTGCAGTCTGGTGGTGCGGGTCGTCGGCATCGGGCATGTCCACGTCGGAGGTGTTGTCCGGCGTGTAGTCGTTCGGCTTCTGATGTTTCTGGGCGGCTCCCTCGTCGATCTCCATGTCGTCGGGGGAGAGCTTGTGCTTCTTGCCGTCGCCACTGCCGGCGGGTTCGGCGGCCGGTCGGCGGTTGTTGTTTGCCGCGTCCCGGGAGGGAGTGGCCGTAGTGCTCGGGGCGGGTTGGCGGTTGGGGTTGAGGGGGATGGCGTGGACGCCGTTGGTGCCGTCGTGGAGGGGTTTGTTGCTGCGTTGGCCGGTTTGGGCGTCGACGTAGGTGATTTTGCCGTTGTGGTTGACGACGTTCCAGGCGTGGGCGCGGCCGTTGCGGTCCTGGGTGACGATGACGGCCTGTGAGCCGTGGCCGGAGTTGCGGAGGTCGTTTTCGAGGCGGTTGAAGGCGTCGCGGCCGTTGCCGTAGTCGTTGAAGCGTGCGCCGAGGGTGTTCTCGATGCGGTCGCGGCCGTTGTTCTCGCCGCGGTCGGAGGGGGTGCCGTCGGGGTTGGTGTCGGGGGTGCGGTGGGCGGCGGCGGTGGGGTTGCCGGAGTAGGTGTCGGCTGCGGCCAGGGCGGCGTCGACGCAGTTGTTGTTGCGGCCGGGGGCGTCGGGGCCGGGGTCGTTGATGGAGTTGACCCAGTCGCCGTCGTCGGGGTCGGGGTGGCGTTGTGGTTCGCCGTTCTCGTCCGTGGGGATCGAGTCCTCGACGTGCTGTTGGTGCTCGTCGGTGGGGCCGTCGAGGCCACCGGGGCGCTCGCGGTTGCGGGTTTCGGAGGAGGGGGTGGGGTCGTCCTGGTCGGACCGGTCCGAGTGGTCGGAGCGGTCCGAGTGGCCCGAATGATCCGACGGGTCGCTGTGGTCGGCCTGTTCGGTGTGGTCGGCCTGGTCCGGGTTGTCGGACTCGGCCTTGTGCTCCGAGGGGACCTCATTGCCTTCGGCGTTCTCCTCCGGTCGAGAGGAGTCGTCGGGGCGTTCGGCGTGGTCGGAGCGTTCGGCGTGGTCGGAGCGTTCGGCGGCGTTGTCCGCAACGTGATCGGGGGATGTCCCCGGATCGTTGGGCGCCTGGGAGTCCGTCGTCTCCTGGGCAGGCTGACGGCGGTCCGTGTCGGGGCGCGGGGTGACGTCGGTCGCGTCCGTCTCGGACCGGTTGTCCGGACGCTGGGCGTCCGGGGTCGGTGATCCGCCGGCCGCGGTGTCGGGGGCTGCTGCCGGGTGTTGGGGGTTCTGCGGGGCCTGCTGCTGGTACGGGTTGTGGTTCTGGGGCTGCTGGTGAGGCTGCTGTGTGTACGGTCCCGGCTGCTGCTGCTGCTGCTGCTGCTGCTGCGGCTGCGGCTGCTGCTGTTGCTGTTGCTGGGGCTGGGCGTACGGGCCGGGCTGCTGTTGGTTCGGTTGCTGGTACGGCCCGGGCTGTTGCTGTTGCTGCGGCTGCTGGGTGTAGGGGTTCGGCTGTTGCTGCGGCTGGGCGTACGGATTCTGCTGCTGGGGTTGCGCGTACGGACCCGGTTGCTGTTGGTACGGGCCCGGTTGCTGCGGCTGGGCATACGGGTTGTGCTGCTGTTGCTGCTGGGGTGCCGGCTGCTGGGTGTACGGGCCCGGCTGCTGCTGGTGGGGTTGCTGGTACGGGCCGGGCTGCTGTTGCGGCTGGGCGTAGGGGTTTTGCTGCTGCTGGGCGTAGGGGCCTGGCTGCTGTTGGTGGGGCTGTTGGTACGGCCCGGGTTGCTGTTGCTGTTGCGGCTGCGGCTGCGGCTGCGGCTGCGGTTGGGTGTACGGGTTCTGCTGTTGGTGTTGGGCTTGTGCCTGGGCCTGTGCCTGGGCCTGTGCCTGTGCCTGGGCTTGTGCCTGTGCCTGTGCCTGTGCCTGGGCTTGTGCCTGTGCCTGTGCCTGTGCCTGTGCCTGGGCTTGTGCCTGGGCTTGGGCCTGGGCTTGTGCCTGTGCCTGGGCTTGGGCTTGGGCCTGGGCCTGGGCTTGGGCTTGGGCCTGGGCTTGGGCCTGGGCCTGGGCCTGGGCTTGTGCCTGTGCCTGGGCTTGGGCCTGGGCCTGCGCTTGGGCTTGGGCCTGTGCCTGTGCCTGTGCCTGGGCCTGTGCCTGGGCTTGGGCTTGTGCCTGTGCCTGGGCCTGCGCTTGGGCTTGGGCCTGGGTCTGGGCCTGGGCCTGGGCCTGGGCTTGGGCCTGGGCCTGCTGTTGGTTTTGGGGGTTCTGTTGCTGTGGGGTCTGGTTCTGGTTCTGGGTCTTGGTGGGGTCGAACGGCTGGCGGTTGGCGTCGAGGACCAGGTGCCAGACGTTCTTGGCGCTGGTGTTGATGGGCTGCTGGCTGACCTTGCCGGTCTGGCTGTCGACCCAGACGACCTTGCCGTTGTGGTTGACCGCGTTGAAGACGTGGGCTCCGCCGTTGGGCCAGGTGACCAGGACCGCCGCCGCGGCGCCGGGGCCGGCGGCGTGGAGATCCTTGGCTATTTGGTCATAGCCGTCCTTGGAGTTCTGGCCGGAGTTGCGGAACTTGGCGCCCGTGTACTGCTCGATGTTGCGGGTGCCGTCGCGCTCGCCCGAAGCGCGGTCGATGCCGCCCTTGCCGTCCGGGTCGTAGGTGCGGACCCCGGACACCTGCGGGTTGCCGTACCAGGACTCCATGAAGGAGCGGGTGCAGTCGGCGCAGTTGTTGGAGCGGCCGAGGACGGTGGGGCCGCCGTCGTTCTGGAGCTGGGCCCAGGGCTGGAACGGGTCGTTGAAAGCCCGTGGGGTGCCGTCCGGGTTCCGCGGGAAGTTCGCCTCCAGGGCCTGCTGGTCGTGGGGGAAGGGCGAGTACAGGCCGCTGGGCTGGTGGTTGAGGGTGACCCGCACGTCGAGGTGGCTCGGGCGGTTCGAGGGCTGCGGGACCGGCGCCTGCTGCTGTTGCTGCTGCTGGTCCGGGGTGGGCTGGGTCTGGTTGGGGTTCTGGTGCTGCGGCGTGGGCTGCTGGTGGGGAGCCTGCTGCTGGTGAGGTGCCGGCTGTTGCTGCTGTTGCGGCTGCTGGTTTTGGGGCTGGTGCTGTTGGGGGGTTTGTTGCTGCGGGTGCTGTTGCTGGGTGGGTGTGGTGCTTTGGAGCGTGGGCTGCTGCTGGTGCGGTTGCTGCTGCTGTGGCGTCGGCTGCTGCTGCGGCGTGGGCTGCTGTGGCGTCGGCTGCTGGTTCTGGTGCGGGATGTTGGGGTTCGGCGCGCTGGGAGCTTGGGCACCCGGGCGTGACGGGGCCTGCTCGGGGCCGTCGGCCTGGGGTCGGTCCGAACGGGTGGGGTCAGGCTGCTGCTGCGTTGTGTCCGGGCGGGGCGAGTCAGGGCGGGGCGAGTCCGGGTGCGACGAGTCCGGGCGGGTGCCGTCGGGGCGGGATGAGTCCGGGCGCGGCGTATCGGGGCGCGTCTCGTCAGGACGGTTGCCGTCCGGGTGGGTTGCGTCAGGACGTGTCGCGTCCGGGCGGGTGCCGTCGGGGCGTGTGCCGTCGGGACGTGCCCCGTCCGGGCTGGTCCCGTCGTGCCGTGTGTCCGACGGGTTCTGCTGGGGGTGCTGCTGGCGGCCGTCGCCCTGGCCCGGGGTGTCGGGGCGGGTGGGGTCGGTGTCGTGGAGGGGGCCGTCGAGGCGGGGGTTGTGCGGGGGGCGCTCGGGGGTGGGCTGCTGGGTGTGGTCCTGGACGATCTGTGAGCCGTCCGCGCGGCGGTTGTTGCCGGGGGGTGTGGTGGGTGCGTCGCGGCGCGGGCCGTCCAGGCGGGGGTTGTACGGGGCCGACGTCTGGTCCCTGCGCGGGCCGTCGAGGCGGGGGTTGTAGGCCGGGGCGTCGGGGCGGGGTTGCTGGGTGGCGTCGTGGATGGCCTGGGAGCCGTCGGGGCGGCGATTGGTGCGTGCAGAAGCGGTTCCGCCGTTGGAGTTGGACGGGGTGCCGCTGCGGGGCGCGGTGGGCGCGGTGGGGGTGGTGGCGCCGCCCTGGGGTGGCATGGCGCCCATCATCGGGCCGCCGGCCTGGGGGGAGTTGGGCTGCGCCTGTGGGGGCGTGGGGGTGGAGGGCGCGTTGGTGCCGGGGTCGGCGGTGTGCTGGGTGGGCGGGGGGAGGGTGGCGGTGCCTGCGGACTGGGTGGCGACGGTGGTGTCGTCGGCGTCCACGGTCGGCATGGGGTCGCCGGGGGCCGGGTCACGCTGCTGGATCGGCTGGCCGGACGAGGGCGTGTGGTGTACGGGGGCGCCCTGGGGCGGCGTGCTGACGTGCGGCATCGAGGCGCGGCCGCCGCCACCGGTGTTGCTGGAGTTGTCCCCGTTGCCGGAACCGTTGCCGGATCCGTTGTTGGTCCCGTTGCCGGTTCCGTCGCTGGAGTTGTCGCCGTAGGAGGGCGGGTTGCCGGCTACCGGGTCCGGGGTCGGCGAGGGCGTCGGGGTCGACTGGGGCGCGTCAGGGTGCGAAGTCCCGCCCTCGTGGGGGGAGTTGCCCGGCGCGGGGGCGGGGCGGGCGGCGTCCGGAGCGTTGTCGGGGGTCGGCTGGGTGCTGACCGAGTCCGTGTCCGGGCGGGCGGCGTCCGGGGTGGTGTCCCGGGTCGGCTGGGTGCTGATCCCGTCGGAGTCGGGGCGGGCCGAGTCGGGGGTGCGATCGGGGGTCGGCTGGGTGCTGACGGCGTCCGTGTCCGGGCGGGCGGCGTCCGGGGTGGTGTCCCGGGTCGGCTGGGTGCTGATCCCGTCGGAGTCGGGGCGGGCCGAGTCGGGGGTGCGATCGGGGGTCGGCTGGGTGCTGACGGCGTCCGCGTCCGGGCGGGCGGCGTCCGGGGTGGTGTCCCGGGTCGGCTGGGTGCTGATCCCGTCGGAGTCGGGGCGTGCCGAGTCCGGGGTGTTGTCGGGGGTGGGCCGGGTGCTCGCCGAGTCGGAGTCCGGGCGGGAGGCGTCCGGGGTGGGGCCGCCGGAGTCGGGGGTGCCCGAGTCCGGAGTGCCGTTGGAGTCGGAGGTGTGGGAGGCCCCGTACGGGCTGTCGTTGCCGCCCGAGTAGCCCTCGTCGAACGGGGAGCGCTGGTCCGGCGGCGGGAGGGGCTGCGCGTCAGGGACGTTGTGCGGGGTGTCCGAGCCGTTCGGGGAGTTGTCGTTCGGGGAGTTGTCGGAGGAGGGGGAGGGAGAGGAAGGGGAGTTGGTGTCGGGGCCTGGGCTGTCCGGGGTGCCGGAGGCGCCGGTGTTGTCCGAGGCGCGGGGGGTGTGGCTGGTGGAGCCACCGCCGTCCGAGCCGCCGCGGTTGCCGTCGCTGCTACCGCTGGAGTCGTTCGACGTGCTGGACGAACCGCCGCCGTCGGAGCTGCTGCCCGAACCGCTGCCGGTACCGCTGCCGGAGCCGCCGTCGCCCGCACCACTGCTGGAACCGGAACCGGAACTCGAACCACCGCCGGAGCCGCTGCCGGACCCGGACCCGCTGCCCGAGCCTCCGCCGTCGCTGCTGCCGCTGCCCGAACCGCTGCTGGACCCGCTCCCCGAGTTGCCGGAGCCTCCGCTGTCGCCGTCGCCGCTGCCCCCGGAGTCGCTGCCCTCGCTCCCGTGTCCGGCCGCGCTGTCCAGGCCGTGACGGGCGTGTCGTCCGGCCCGGCCGCCGGCGCCGTCGCGGAGGCCTTCGCCGAGGGTTTCGCCGGTGTTCTTGATGGCGTCGGTGGCGGCTTTCTGGCCCTCCTTGAGGGTGCGGCCGGCGTTGTAGCCGTTCTGCGCGCCGAAGTTCTGGTTGACGGTCTGGGCGATGATGTCGGAGACCATGGCCTCCAGTGCGGAGATCACCGGCTCCTTGGCGGCCTCCAGGATGGTGTCCAGCAGCTGCTTGGCGACCTCCTTGAGGATCTTGCGGATCACTTCACGGGTGGCCAAGGTCGCGGCCGCGCCACCGATTTCGGAAAGGCCGAGGGTGAAAGGCGCCGCGACCTGTGCCGCGATGATTTCCGCGGCCAGAATCGCCAGCTGGACGATCACGGCGACCTTCATGCCGATGACCAGCATCGCGGCGGCTTCCAGCGTGAAGGCGATGACTTCGGCCGCCTCGCGGGCGTCGTTGAAGTAACCGGAGCCGCCGGAGAACTTCTCCCAGGTCTTGCTGAAGCCCTCGATGGAATCGCCGTAGTTCTGGCTGAGCACATTGGAGGCGTAGGTGGTGCCCCGGGACTGGTGGCCCTCGACCTCGGCTGCGAAAGTGCGCCAGACCTGGGCACATTCCATCAACTTGTCTTCGTCTGCGTGCGGCCAGTTGAAGCCGAGCATATCCAGGACCCACTCAAGTGGATCCGGCAGCATGACAGACAAGGTAGAGCTCCCCCGTGAAAAAAGTGCAATTTGGCGTGGTGTGGACGGAGGCCTTGTGAAAAGGCCTCCACGTCAAAGACTTCGGAACCGACCGCGAGCCTCAGCCGCTGGTGGGTCTCCAGGCGGTGCGGATCACCTGGGGGCCCTGTTCCTTCGTCGGGTCCTGCCACGCCTGCTTGTTCTCGACGTGCTGTTTCATCAAGGACTCGCTGAAGTCCTCGCCCTCCGCGTAGTTCTTGGACATGGAGGTGAGCGCCTTGCCGATTTCCTGGAGTTTCGAGGAGAGGTGGCCCATCGACTCGTACATGCCGTCGCGCACACCCTCGTAGGCGACACCGAACTTCTCGCCGATGTCGTCATCCCCCCACGGCGGGGCGCCGTCCTTGCTGTCGAACGTCGTCAGACCGCTCCAGAACTGCTGGCCGAACGACTTCTCCGGCGGCGGGGGCTGGTTGTCCCCCTTGCTGGGCGGGCCCGCGCCCAGCGCGCTCAGGCCGTCCATCAGCCGCGCGACCGAGGTGTAGAAGTCCTCGCCGAGCTTGACGAAACTGGTGCCCTCAGCCTTGAGGGACTCCACATCCGTCTGGAAACCGCCTGCCCCCACAACATCCCCCATGTTGGTAATGGTTACTCAACGACATATACAAGCCAAAGCTTAAAGCCGGGCGGTGACAGTCCGCCAGGTGGTACCGCGCGAGCCCCGGCACCGGCCGGGACACCCCCGCCGGCCCGCCCGGCTTCAGGAGCCGCTCGGCCGGTACCAGCGGTGGTAGAGCTCGACCGCCTCCTCCGGGGGGAAGTTGGGCAGGAACGTGATATCGCCGTTCACCTTGGAGATGGCGACGTTGCTCCCACCGGGGTCGGACGGCGGGGCGTCGGGGTCCTCGGAGGCCGGCCAGCTCGCGTGCACCAGGTAGGCGACGTCGAATTCATGGACAAACAAAGCAGACGGGCCGTCGGGCGAACCGACCTCGGGGAAGTGCTGCCGGCCGATCTCCAGGGCTTCGTCCTGGCTGGTCGGCACCGGCTTCGGCGCGCCGTCCTCCGCGCCGCCGTGCGGAGGAACCGGAGGGACCGGGGGCGGCGTGGGGGGCTGGCCGGGATTGCTGCCCGTCATGCCGGGGTCTGTCATGGACGCTGCTCTCCTTGGCGCTGATCTTGGCGCGGGTCTTGGCCTGATCTTGTCGGTGGTGGTCAACCTAACTCACGCCGCGGAAGCCTGTTCGGTTCGCGGGAACGGCTGCCGGCCGGCCTGCCGGGGCTCAGCCGAAGAGGACCCGTGCCAGGTAGAAGTCGAGGAGCTCCGCGTCGCCGAGGACCTCGAAGGCTTCGTCGTCGGCGGGGCGGCGGCCGTAGATGAGGAGCAGGAGATCGGTCAGCGGGGCGCGGACCGAGACGGCGGCTTCCTCGGCGGAACGGCGCCAGGCGAGGGCGTCACCGGTGAGGTCGACCAGCCAGTCGGCGGCCGCTTCCGGCGGGGTGTCCGTGGCGTGGAAGTGGAGGGTGCGGCCGGGGCCGAGCAGTTCGCGCCGGTCGGGGTGGAAGTCGAACATCTCGGGGAGGGAGCCGAGTTCCATCCACTCGTCCATGGTGTCGATGGCGACGTGCTGGTCGACGGCGAAGTCCGCGCCGAGGGCCAGGGTGGCATCGCAGCGGTGGATGACGGTCTCGTGGGCCATCCGGCGGGCGAAGAAGAGCGGGGACCCGGAGGGGAGCGGGGTCCAGATCCTGGTGTCCGGGCTCGTGGCGCGGAGTGTCGTGGCCAGGAGTCCGGCGCCCTCGGTGACCCAGGCGGCGAGTTCGGACGGGGTCTGGGGGGCGTCGCGGGGGAGGGTGCGCAGGGCGGTGTCGGGCGGGGGCTCGGTGGCCCGGGTTCGCACGATCTCCTCGACCCAGCGGTGAGCCTCGCCCAAATGCCGGAGCAACTGGGCGAGGTTCCAGTCGGGGCAGGAGGGGACGGAGGTGGTGAGGGCGGTGTCTTTGGTGAGGGTGGATGCCAGCAGGTCGGCCTGGGTGACGATCTCGGTGCAGTAATCGTCGTAGCTCAGGGTGGAGTTCATGCCGTGACGGTAGAGGCCGCCACCGACATTGAGCCGTTACGACGTGCGGTCGGCCGCCTCGGCCGCCTCCAGGCGGAAGCGCAGCCGGCAGATGACCGTGTCCGTGTCCCGGCGGACCGCGTGGGCGACGACCGCGCCGCGCTGGGGCTGGAGCAGTCGCTGCCAGAGGTGGGCGGGTTCGGCCTCCGGGATGAGGGCGGTGATGCGGGTGGCGGGGTGGCCGCGCGGTCCTCGGGAGCGCCGTACGTCACGGTGGCCGCCACCACCTCGTTGCCCAGGGACACCACCGCTTTCAGGGCCTCACAGGTCAGCTGTTGAGCGCGTAGTCGAGGATGAGCGAGGCGGCGGCGACCAAGGCGGTGCGGCGGCCGACGTGGGTCCTGGCAACTGCGTACGTGCCGCCGTGGTGGGGGAAGGCGCCCGTGTCCTCAGGTGTCATTACGCTGCACTTCGACCTAGCTCCCTGAGCTGGGGGAACGCGGGCACAGGCGGGCTGAGGTCCCCCGCCCAATGCCGACTTCAACGGCCGCCTCACCACACAGGACACGGTCTTGTTGCCCGCCCATCAGCATGGGGCGAGAGCTCTGCAAGCGCGTGGCTCGCCTCAGCCTCCGCCGACGCCTGTGGCGTTGTCGCCGCCGGGCGTGGTGGCGCCGGTTGTGACGGTGGCGCCGGTTGTGGTGGCGCCCGTGATGCCGCCGTTGCCTCCGGTGGCGTTGCCGCTGGTGGTGCTGGTGGTGGTGTTGCCTCCGGTGGCGTTGCCGCTGGTGGTGCTGGTGGTGGTGTTGCCGCCAGTGGCGCTGCCGCCGGCGCCGCCGGACCCGCCGGCTCCTCCGATAACGCCGCTGCTGCCGCCGGTTCCTCCGTTGCCGCCGGACCCGCCGGTGCCGCCGACGAGGATGCTGCTGCCGCCGGTTCCTCCGTTGCCGCCGGACCCGCCGGTGCCGCCGACGAGGATGCTGCTGCCGCCGGTTCCTCCGTTGCCGCCGGTGCCGCCGACGAGGATGCTGCTGCCGCCGGTTCCTCCGTTGCCGCCGGTGCCGCCGACGAGGATGCTGCTGCCGCCGGTTCCTCCGTTGCCGCCGGTGCCGCCGACGAGGATGCTGCTGCCGCCGGTTCCTCCGTTGCCGCCGGTGCCGCCGACGAGGATGCTGCTGCCGCCGGTTCCTCCGTTGCCGCCGGTGCCGCCGACGAGGATGCTGCTGCCGCCGGTTCCTCCGTTGCCGCCGGTGCCGCCGACGAGGATGCTGCTGCCGCCGGTTCCTCCGTTGCCGCCGGTGCCGCCGACGAGGATGCTGCTGCCGCCGGTTCCTCCGTTGCCGCCGGTGCCGCCGACGAGGATGCTGCTGCCGCCGGTTCCTCCGTTGCCGCCGGCGCCGCCGACGAGGATGCTGCCGCCGCCAGTTCCTCCGGAGCCTCCGGTGCCACTGAAGATGCTGCCGCCGCCGGTGCCGCCGGACCCTCCGGACCCTCCGGACCCTCCGGCTCCGCCGACAACGCCGCTGCTCGTGCCGGAGCCAACTCCACCGCCGCCGGTCGTGGTGCCGCCGGTGGTGGCACCGGTCGTGCTGGTGCCAGTAGTGGTGGCACCGGTCGTGGCACCGGTCGTGGTGCCGGTCGTGGTGCCGCCGGTGGCGGCGCCAGACGTGGTGGCACCCGTGGTTCCACCGCCCGGCAGTGTGCAGTTCGACGGGAACTTGACGAGACTTCCGGTCTGCTTGTCGACGTGGAACGACGAGCAGCTCACGTCCGGTGTCAGGTTCGACGATTGCGCCGTAGCCTTCGTAGGCGCTGAGTCAGCGGCCACCGCGTTGATCGCGCCCGCCGTTCCGGTGAGCGTCATGGCCAGGAAAGACACACCGACCACCTGGGGAAGGCGCTTCCGGATGTTCGTCGTCATGGTGCCTGCTCTTGAGTGGATGGGCCGTGGGTACTCCACCAGCGTGGGAGGTCGACACCAGCGTGGGAGGTCGACCATGACGGCGGCGTTGATCCGGCGTGACCCTCTCGTGACGCCGCCCAGTACCGGGCGCGGGGAGTCGACATCTCGTGCAGCCGGCCCGTTCCCGGCGAGCGAGCTGATCCACCACTCGGACCGGTCCGTGCTTGACCAGGCCGGTGCAGATTTCCTTGGGCTCGGCACCGTACTTGAGGTGCTCGAACCAGCCTTGGTGCTCGTACACACCGAACACGATCAGCCGAGGCGATCAAGTTCGAAGCGGCCTGCGCCCGGAGCCCGGGCCTGCGCCTAAAGCCGTCCCGCGTGGTCGACGAGGGATGGCAGGCCCTGATCCTCCACACCCGCGTCAAGGCGGACCTGGCGCGCAGGCTCGGACTGCTCGGACTGTTCGGACTGTTCGTGCACCACGTAGCGGAACCCCCGGCCCACCCCCCCCGCCCGAGCGCCACGGCCCAGGCGCGCTCGCCCGGACGCAGGACGCCCTCCGGGCCGCCGGCTACGTTCCCGATCCGGAACGGTGGGCCGGCCCGGCCGACGGCTTGATCTCCGTAGCGGCGACCTGCGAGCGCTGCGAGCCGCCGCGCGCGGGGTCCGGTGCCGACTGCTCGAACACCGGACCCCACTGATCCGTCGCCCTGTGCCCGCTCCCCCTACGGCTCTACTGCCCTTGGGGGAGCGGAGGAGGCTGGCATGAGCGAGTGGATCAGGTCATAGCACGCGGCGACGCTGATGCCTCAGCCGATGGTGGCGCCGGTGCTGGTGGCACCGGTCGTGCCTCCGCCTCCGCCTCCACCGATGGTGGCGCCGGTGGTGGTGGCACCGGTCGTGCCTCCGCCTCCGCCTCCACCGATGGTGGCGCCGGTGGTGGTGGCACCGGTCGTGCCTCCGCCTCCGCCTCCACCGATCGTGGCGCCGGTCGTGGTGGCACCGGTGGTGCCGCCTCCGCCTCCGCCGATGGTGGCGCCGGTGGTGGTGGCACCGGTCGTGCCTCCGCCTCCGCCTCCACCGATCGTGGCGCCGGTGCTGGTGGCGCCCGTGGTGCCGCCTCCGCAGAAGCGTCCGCTGACGACGACGCCGCCGATGATGCAGAGGCGTCCTCCGCCGATGGTGGCGCCGGTGGTGGTGGCGCCTGTCGTGCCGCCTCCGCCTCCGCCGATCGTGGCGCCGGTAGTGGTGGCGCCCGTGGTGCCGCCTCCGCCTCCGCCGATGGTGGCGCCGGTGGTGGTGGCGCCTGTCGTGCCGCCTCCGCCTCCGCCGATCGTGGCGCCGGTAGTGGTGGCGCCCGTGGTGCCGCCTCCGCCTCCGCCGATCGTGGCGCCGGTAGTGGTGGCACCTGTCGTGCCGCCTCCGCCTCCGCCGATCGTGGCGCCGGTGGTGGTGGCGCCTGTCGTGCCGCCTCCGCCTCCGCCGATGGTGGCGCCGGTGGTGGTGGCACCCGTCGTCTGGCCCGGCACCTGTAGTGCCGACGATGTGGCCGTTGTCTGAGGCGCTGCATCAGCGCCCATCGCGGTTATCGCACCCACCGTTCCGGTGAGTGTCACGGCCAGGAAAGACGCGCCGATCACGTGGGGTATGCGCTTCCGGATGTTTGTCGCCATGATGCCTGCTCCTGAGTGGATGGACCGTGGGCACCTCCAGGGTGGGAGGTCGGCCATGACCGCGGTGTTGATCCGGCGTGACCCTCGCGTGACGCCGCTCGGTACCCGGCGCGGGGAGCCGACATCTTGTGCGGTCAGCCCGTCTCCGGCGAGTTGATCCACCACGCGAACCGGTCCGCGCGTGACCAGGTCGGTGCCGATCTCGGGTCTCCGGGGATGGGGAATCGCCCCGACTTCGCCCCGACTTCGCCCCGACTTCGACGGGGGCTTCGACGGGACTTCGGCGGGACTTCGGCGGGTTTATGGCATTGGCCACGCAAAAACCCCGCCCGTTTGCTGTTTCCAGGGCGGCGAGGCCGGTCACGGACCGTGCCTGCGTACGTTCCTGCACACGTCCCGTACGTCCCTGCGCACGTCCCGTACGTTCCTGCATGCGTGCCTGCACTCGTTCCGGCGCGTGTGTCAAAGGCACGTCAGCGCTACGTCAAGGTTCGCGGGGGCCGTGTCAGCGCCGTGTAAACGCCTCCGGTGCCCCGGGTGGCCCGCTCTAGCTTCTGAGGCATGGGACGGCGACGAGGCCTGGGGCCCGAATTCACGACGGACGACGGCGACGACGCGGGTGAGACCGGCGGGGCCGGTGAGACCGGCGAGGCCCGGTCGGCGATACCGCCACCGTCGGTGGGCCATGGCGGGACGGACCACGACCGGACCTGGCTGCCCGAGTTGCGGGCCGCGCTCGGCTGTACGGCCGGGCTGTTCGCCCTCATGCTGCTGGTCGACCTCGCCAACGGGACGCTCGTGCCATGGCGGCTGCTGTGCTGGGCGGCCGTCGCGCTGGCGCTGTTCGCGATGCTCTGTCCGCCCCGGGTGACGGCCGGCGAGCACTGGCTGGCGTCCCGTGGACCGGTGCGTACCCGCAGGGTCCACACCGATCTGCTCGTCTCCGTCCGGCTCTGCGACGGGATGGCCCCGCGGCTGGTGCTGCGCGACGCCGTGGGCGGCCGGGTGGAGCTGGACCCGAAGGTCCTCACCGTGAATCCGGTGCTGTGGCACCGCCTTGACCAGGGCGTACGCCGCTCCCGCGAGCGGGGGCTGCTGCGCTGTGGCGCGGCCCCGCTGCGGGCGCTGGCGGAACGGATCGATCACGACGGCGCACGGGCCGTGTTCGAGGCGTCGGGGCTGGAGTGAACCGCCCGGCCGGCGGTGGGACAGCCAGAACAGTCAGGTCAGTCGGGTCAGTCGGGTCAGCGAGGGCAGTCAGGGTAGTCAGGGCAGCCAGGCAGATCACCCCGTCGCCGGCCGGGAGAAGTCGTGGCGTACACCGGTGAGCTGTTCCGAGGCGGCCCACAGACGCTCGCCGTTCGCATCGTTCCTGGTCCAGGGGGCGCGGTAGGACTGGGCCGGGGCGCCGCGCAATCCGCTGCGCGGGCCGATGAAGGAGTCCGGCCGCATGTGCGGGGCGGTGGCCGCGCAGAGGGTGCCCAGGGCGCCGCCGTCGGGGGACTGGGCGATCAGGCGGTTGCCCAGCTCGATGAAGCGTTCGGCGGAGGTGCGGCCCTCCATGCGGGCGCCCGCGGTCTGCAGATTGGTGGAGGCGTAGCCGGGGTGCGCGGCGGCCGCGACGACCTGCGAGCCGGCCGCGGCCAGCCGCCGGGAGAGCTCGTGGGTGAAGAGGAGGTTGGCGGTCTTCGAACGGCCGTAGGTGATCCAACGGCGGTAGGAGCGCTCGCTGTTGAGGTCGCCGAGATCGATGTCGGCGAGGGCGTGCAGCATGCTGGAGACGGTGACGACGCGGGCTCCGGGCGTGGCCAGGAGCTTGGGCAGCAGCAGTCCGGTCAGCGCGAAGTGGCCGAGGTGGTTGGTGCCGAACTGCATCTCGAAGCCGTCGGCGGTGGTGCGGTACGGCAGCGCCATCACGCCCGCGTTGTTGATGAGCAGGTCGAGGCGGTCGCCGTCGAAGTCGTCGAGGGCGGCCGCGAAGTCCCGTACGGAGGACAGATCGGCGAGGTCGAGGGGCCGGAACTCGGCCTCGGCGGTGGGGACTTCGGTGCGCAGCCGGTCCAGGGCGGCGTTGCCGCGCGACGGATTGCGGCAGGCCAGCAGCACCCGGGCGCCGCGCCGGGCCAGTTCGCGCGCGGTGATGTAGCCGATGCCGCTGTTCGCGCCCGTGACGACCGCCGAGCGGCCGGTCTGGTCGGGGATGTGGCTGGTGTTCCACCGGGTCACGCTGCACTCCTCCGTAGGGGGCATCCAGGCTACGCCTGGGGGTGCGGCGACCAGGGGCGGAGCGGCGGAGGGGCGGAGCGGCGGGCCCGGCTCCGTGCCGGGCCCGCCTTGAGGTCAGGACTTGAGGTCAGGACTTGACGAGCGTGACCTCGGCCGTCTTGTACCCGGTGTCGACCGTCACCGGGTAGTCGCGGTCATCCGCCTTGCCGATGCCGCGCACCGTCGCGGTGCCGGGCTGGAAGGTGGTGCCGGGCTCCATGCTGGCGAAGGAGACGGTCCACGGGACCGGGGCCCCGGGGGTGCAGTCGACGACCTGCTCCTCGTACCAGCCGACCGGCGTCGCACGCTTCTGGGCCTGGTCGGCGTTGCCGGCGAGGGTGATCCGGGCCGGCTTGTTGCAGGTCACGGTGCCGCCGACGGTGATCTGGCCGGTGCGGGTGTCGATCTTGCCCGTGGTGTCGAGGTTCAGGCCGACGGCCAGCTCGGCCGGCGGCTCGGCCATGCGGGCGTGGACCTCGCCGCGCAGGGGCAGCGTCGATCCGTTGCAGTACTGCTCGAAGGTGGCGTCGAGTTCGCGTACGTAGCCGTAGGGGCCGTAGGCGATGTGGGAGATGGTGAAGGAGCCGGTGCCGGTGTTGCACGACCGGTCGGTCTCGCCGAACTGGAGCTCCGGGTCTTCGGGCTTGGCGTCGGGCCAGCGCGATGCCCCGGTGAAGGTGGCACCGTCGGTCAGCTTCTGGCCGTCAGGAGCGGCCATGTGGAGGTACCAGCGCTTGCCTTCGGTGGTGACCACCGTGACGCCTACGGAGTTCTCGTCGGTGGGACCTGAGATGTCGAACATCTCGGTGGACCCGGCCGTGTACTGGTGGGACTGTCCGTCCGAGACGAACTCGCCCGGCTCGCCGCTGAAACTGAGGGATCCCGATACCGCGTCGTGGGCCTGCGCCGTGCCCGTCAGCGGGGCCGCCGCCACCGCCACGGTCATGGCCGTTGCGAGAACGGCCGCCGCGCGGGCCGCAGTGCGTCTCAGCGCGCTGCTTTTCATCAAGCTTCTCCTCCAAGGAGCGGTCCCGGTCCTGGTGGACCGGGATGCGGTCGCACATGCGTCACCGATCGTCAGGTACCGGTCAAACCGGACCCAGGGGGGCGGCCGTAAAGCTCCTCAGTGATGCAGGCGGGACGTTAACAGCTGCCAGTGACAACGGCCGCCGCTGGGGGTGATCACCGGATGCGTGCGGGTGGGGAGTTCACCGTCCACACCGCTCCTGGAGGCGGTCACTTTCCTTCGGCGAGGCGCTTGATGGCCGCGAGGCGGGTGTCCCATGCGGCGGCCACCCGGTTCATCCAACGGGCGGCGACCCCGAGCCGCTCCGGTATGACCCGGTAGCGCGCCTCCCGGCCCTCCCGGTGGCCGGTGACCAGGCCGGCCCGGTCGAGGACCCCCAGGTGTTTGACGATTGCCTGGCGGCTGACCGGCAGCTCCGCCGCCAGGACCGTGGCGGTCGCCTCGCCGTGCGCGGCGAGGGCGTCGAGTATCCGTCGGCGGGTCGGGTCGGCGAGCGCGGCGAACACCTCCGCCACGGCGTCCCCGCCCGTCACGGCGTCCGCATTCGCCCCGGCATCCGTGCCCGCCACGTCCCCGCCCGTCACGGCGTCCCCGCCCGTCACGGCGTCCGCATTCGCCCCGGCATCCGTGCCCGCCACGTCCCCGCCCGTCACGGCGTCCCCGCCCGTCACGGCGTCCGCACCCGCCCCCGCATCCGTGCCTGCCATGACGTCCCCGCCCGCCCCCGCATCCGCACCCGCCCCGGAGTCCCCGCCCGCTTCCGGGTGTGCGCCTGCCCCTGTGCCCGTCGTCATGCCGCGAGCCGCTCCGTGTACTGCCGGATGTTCTCCACCTGGCCGGACCAGCCCTCGGAGTGGCTCTCGAACGAGGCGCTCGCCATCCGCTCCTCGGGGATGGTGATGTCGGCGAAGCCGGTCTCCACGACGCGCAGATGGGTGCCGTCGCCGTCCGGGGTGAGGGTGAACTCGACGAGGGTGGAGTTGCCCTCGACCGCCACCTCGCCGGGGTATGCGCTCGCCCAGCGGTACGAGAAGTAGTGCGGCGGGTCCACCTTCACGATCGTGGTCGGGAACTGGCCGTGCTCGCCGTGGTCGAGGTGCATGATGCCGCCCGGCCGCAGATCGACCGGCGTCGGCTCGCCCTGCCCGAACCATGAGCCGACGTGCTCCGGCTCGGTGAGCACCGCCCAGACCCGCTCCACGGGTGCGGAGATGCTGATCTCGCGCTCGATGCGGTTCTTGTCCTTGCCGTCACGGGTGTCCTTGCCGTCACGGGCGTTCATGTCGTCATGGGCGTTCATGTCGTCATGGGTGTTCATGGGGTGGTCCTCCTGCCGCGCGTCCGCCGTGGCTTACGCCCTTACGTGCTACCTAAGGGTTGCACGTAAGGACGGGAGGTGCAACCAGAGGGTTGCGCATGGGTATTCCTGCCGTCAGTCCGCCGCCCGTACGCGGTAGGTCGGAACCGTGACCGACGGGTCGTCCAGGCAGTCCCCCGTCGCCAGGTCGAAACGCTGCTTGAGCAGGGGTGATGCCACGAATGGGCGGCCCGCGGCGGAGCCGGTCAGGCCGCGGGAGAGGACCTGCGCGCCGGTGAACGGATCGCGGTTGCCGATCGCGTACATCCGGCCGCCCCGGTCGATGAACAGCGCGACCTGGGTGCCGTCCGGAAGGAGGGCGGCGGCACCGCGCCCCGGGGTGAGGTCGCCCGGCGCGCAGACCGCGAGCCAGCCCTGGGGGCAGTGGACCTCGACCGTGGCGGCGACCCCGGAGGCGGCCCCGGAGGCGGCCCCGGAGGCGACCCCGGAGGCGACCCCGGAGGCGGCCCCGGAGGCGGCCCCGGAGGCGGCCCCGGAGGCGGCCCCGGAGGCGGCCCCGGAGGCGGCCCCGCGGGCAGCGTCCGGTGCGGCGGCGGTGAGATCGGCAGTGGCGGTGACAGCGGCGGTGACAGTGGCGGTGGTCATCAGGCAAAGGTCCCTTCCAGTGTGCGTACGGGCAGGGTCGGTCCGGCCAGCAGCGTCAGGTCCGGCTTGACCTGGTCGCGCTCCGGCACGAAGCGGACCGACGGGTCCGGGGCGTCGGGTGCGTTGACGAAGGAGACGAAACGGGCCAGCCGCTCGGGGTCGGCGAGGGTCTCGGCCCATTCGTCGCGGTAGTGGGTGACATGGGCGGCCATCAGGGCCTCCAGCTCGTCGCACAGCCCCAGGGAGTCGTGGACGACGACATCACGGACGTGGTCGAGGCCGCCCTCGATCCGCTCCAGCCAGGCGGAGGTGCGCTCCAGCCGGTCGGCGGTGCGGATGTAGAACATCAGGAAGCGGTCGATCAGCCGGATCAGCTCGGCGTCGCTCAGATCCTGGGCGAGGAGGTCGGCGTGGCGCGGGTCCGCGCCGCCGTTTCCGCCGACGTAGAGGTTCCAGCCGTTGGAGGTGGCGATGACGCCGAAGTCCTTGCCGCGGGCCTCCGCGCACTCCCTCGCGCACCCGGAGACCGCGGACTTCAGCTTGTGCGGGGAGCGCAGGCCCCGGTAGCGCAGCTCCAGTTCGATGGCCATACGGACCGAGTCCTGGACGCCGTAGCGGCACCAGGTCTGCCCGACGCAGGACTTCACGGTGCGCAGCGCCTTGCCATACGCATGCCCGGATTCGAAGCCGGCGTCCACCAACCGGGCCCATACCTGGGGGAGTTGGTCGACGCGGGCGCCGAACAGATCGATCCGCTGACCTCCGGTGATCTTGGTGTAGAGGCCGAAGTCGCGGGCCACTTCGCCGATCACGATCAGCTTCTCCGGGGTGATCTCACCACCCGGGATGCGCGGCACGATCGAGTACGAGCCGTTGCGCTGGAGGTTGGCGAGGAAGTGGTCGTTGGTGTCCTGGAGGGCGGCCTGTTCACCGTCGAGGACATAGCCGTCGGCGCCGACGGTGGGCGCGAGGGAGGCGATGATCGAGCCGACGGTGGGCTTGCAGATCTCGCAGCCGTCGCCGTTCCTGGCCTCCGGGCGGCCGTGCGAGTCCAGCAGCTCGGCGAAGGTCGTCAGCCGCAGCGTCCGTACGACCTCGTAGAGCTCGGCGCGGGTGTGCGGGAAGCAGCCGCACAGACCGGTGTCGATGGTGGCGCCGTTCGCGGCCAGCTCGTCGTTCATGACGGCGGTCAGCGACTTGACGCAACTGCCGCAGCCGGTACCGGCCTTGGTGCACTTCTTGATCTCCGGCAGGGTGCCGCAGGAGTGCTCGGTGACCGCGGCCTTGACCGTCCCCTTGGTCACGTTGTGGCAGTTGCACAGCACCGCGCTGTCGGGCAGCGCGGACGGGCCGAGCGCGGCGCCGCCGTCGGCCGCGAGCCCCGCGGGCAGTACCAGCTGCTCGGGCGCCACCGGGGGAACGGAGCCGGTCAGCGGGCGCAGCATGCCGTACGACTCGGCGTCGCCGACCAGCACACCGCCCAGCAGCTCGCCCTCCCGGCCGATCACCAGCTTCTTGTAGACGCCGCTGCGGGAGTCGGAGTAGACCACGTCCAGACAGCCGTCGGCGGTGCCGTGCGCATCGCCGAAGGACGCGACGTCCACGTCGAGCAGCTTGAGCTTGGTGGACAGATCGGCGCCGGTGAAGCCGTCGACCTGCCCGGTGTCGCCGGCGAGCTGCCCGGCGATGGTGCCGGCGGCCGTACGGGCCATGTCGTAGCCCGGCGCGACCAGACCGTAGACCCGGCCGTCGGCGGCCAGCGCGCACTCGCCGATCGCGTACACGGCGGGGTCGTCGGTGCGGCATTGCTCATCGACGATGATGCCGCCGCGCGCGCCGACCGGCAGCCCGCAGTCCCTGGCCAGCTGGTCGCGGGGGCGGACACCGGCCGAGAAGACGACCAGGTCGGTGTCGATACGGGAGTCGTCGGACAGTCCCATGGCGGTGACCGCGCCGGCCCCGTCCGCGACGATCTCCTTGCCGCCGACGCCGGTGTGCACCTCCAGGCCCATCTCCTCGACGGTACGGCGCAGCGCGCGGCCGCCGCCCTCGTCGACCTGGAGGGCCATCAGCCGCGGGCTGAACTCCACGATGTGGGTACGCAGTCCGAGCCCCTTGAGCGCACCGGCCGCCTCCAGGCCGAGCAGCCCGCCGCCGACCACCACACCGGTGCGGGCGTTCTTCGCGTACTCCTCGATGGCCAGCAGGTCCTCGATGGTGCGGTAGACGAAGCAGCCCGCACTGTCCTTGCCGGGCACCGGCGGTACGAACGGGTACGAGCCGGTGGCCAGCACCAGGGTGTCGTAGCGGACGGTCAGGCCGGAGCGGGCGGTGACCGTGCGGGCGACGCGGTCGACGGCGGTGGCCGGGTCGCCGAGGTGCAGCTCGATACCGTGCCGGGCCATGAAGTCCGGATCGACCAGGCTCAGCTCGTCCGGGGTGCGGCCGGCGAAGTACGACGTCAGCTGGACGCGGTCGTAGGCCGGGCGCGGCTCCTCGCACAGTACGACCACCCGCGCCCGCTCGGTGACGCCACGGTCGGCGAGCTCCTCCAGGAAGCGCTGGCCGACCATGCCGTGGCCTATGAGGGCGATGGTGGGGGTGGTGCCGGGCGGGGTCTCCGGCGTGGTGTCCGTGTGCGGCGGAGTCGAGGTCATGGTCGTCAGCCTGCGGTCCGGCTGTTACCCGCCCGCATCTGTGCTGTTTCCCGGGCGGAACGCTGCCCTCAGTGCGGTGCGGGCCGGGGTGTGAGGGGCGCGGCGGCGGCCACGGCCCGGCGCCCGGCCCGGCGGACCCGGCAGTGATCTTCCGGACAGGGCCTGGGGCGGCCGCATCAGGATCTAGGTTGACCACATGCCCCGCACCCGCCCCCGCCACCCCCTCATATCCGCCCTTGTCGCGCCCTTCGCGCCGCGCAGCCTCGCCGCGCTGCTGCACGCACTGCTCGCCGCGCCGCTCGCGCTGCTCGGGCTGGTGCTGGTGCCGGCGGGGCTGGCGGTGGGCGCGGTGCTGTCGTGGACGGCGCTCGGGCCATGGCTGATCGCGTTGACCGTACGCGGCGCCTTGGGCCTGGGCGGTATCCAACTCGGCCTGATGCGCGGCCTGTTGGGGGAATCCGTCGATCCGGCCGGGCGGCGCAGCGGGCCCGGCGCGTTCGGCTGGCGGCGGGCGGTGCTCGGCGACCCGGCCGGCTGGCGGGCCGTCGGCGCCGCGCTGCTGGCGCCGCTGACGGCCGTACTGCCACTGGTCGCCGTCCTCGTGTGCTACGTCTACGGGCTGCTGGCGCTCGCCCACCCCGTACTGCGGAACTGGAACTACGACACCCTCCGTGGCCCGGACGGCTCGGTCCGCAGGGTGTCGTTGCAGATTTACGGCGTGGAGTTCGACAGCTGGCCGCGGTGGCTGGTGGTGGTCGCGATCGGGGCGCTCCTCGTACTCCTCGCCCCCTGGCTGGTGCGCCGGGCGGGTGCGCCGCACCGGCTGCTGCTGCGCGCACTGCTCGGCCCGAGCGCCGCGGACACCCGTATCCGCACCCTGGAGGAGACCCGCGCGCACGCCGTCGACGACGCCGCCGCCACGCTCCGCCGGATCGAACGCGATCTGCACGACGGCACCCAGGCCCGGCTGGTCGGCCTCGGTATGCATCTCACCCTGATCCGCGAACTGATCACCCACGACGCCGACCGCGACCGGTTGCTCGCCGTCGTGGAGACCGCGCAGGGCAACGCCACCCAGGCCGTCACCGATCTGCGGCACCTCGTCCGCGGTATCCACCCGCCCGTCCTGGACCAGGGCCTGGAAACCGCGCTGGCCACCCTCACCGCCGATGTGCCGCTGCCGGTCACCCTCCGTACCGAGATCGGCCGGCGCCCCTCCCCGGCGCTCGAATCCATCGCGTACTTCTGCGCCGCGGAGCTGCTCGCCAATGCCGTCAAACACAGCGGTGCGTCACGGGTGAGCGTGGCGGTCGCGACGGACGACGGGCCCGGGGGAGCGGTCCTGCGGCTGTCGGTACGGGACGACGGGCGGGGCGGCGCGGTGGTCGGCGCGGGCAGCGGACTGACCGGGCTGCTCGGCCGGATTCGTACCGTCGATGGCACGCTGACCTGCGAAAGCCCTGCCGGAGGGCCTACGGTGGTCGCCGTCCGGCTCCCGTGCCCGCCGCCGTCCGGAGCCCATCCACGTCACGAGTAGAGGCAGGGACCATGCGTGTCGTCATTGCCGAGGACTCCGCGATCCTGCGCGATGGCCTCGTCCAACTCCTGGAGCTGCGCGGGGTGAAGGTCGCGGCCGCCGTCGGGGACGCCGAGGCGCTGCTCACCGCCGTCGAGGAGCACCGGCCGGACGCCGCCGTGATCGACATCCGGCTGCCGCCCGGCCACACGGACGAGGGGCTGCGTGCCGCCGTCGAACTGCGCCGCAAGCACCCCGCAACCGGTGTGCTGATCTTCTCCCAGTACGTGGAGACCGCTTACGCGGACCGGCTGTTCGGCACGGGCTTCGCCGGCGTCGGCTATCTCCTCAAGGAACGGGTGGTGGACATCGGGGAGTTCGTGGCCGCGCTGGAGCGGGTGGCGGCCGGCGGCACCGCGCTGGACCCGGACGTGGTGTCCCAGCTGTTCGGCGCGAGCCGCCGGGCCAGGGCGCTGGACTCGCTCACCCCGCGCGAGCGCGAGGTGCTCTCCCTGATGGCGCAGGGCCGCACCAACCAGTCCATCGCCGCGGCGCTGACCGTCTCGGAGCGGGCGGTCGAGAAACATATCGCCCATATCTTCGGCAAACTCGACCTGCCGCCCTCCGAGACGGACCACCGCCGGGTGCTCGCGGTGCTGCGCTACCTGGAGGCGGCGCGCTGACGGGGAACCGCTCGCCCGTCAGCCGTTCAGCTGCGCCGGGCACAGCCGCCGCGGCTGCTGGTCGGTGCGCAGCCGGGCGTCGACACAGCCGCCCGGCAGACCGTCGTGGGCCTTGGTGCCGAAGTTGGCGGTGACGGTCAGCGTGCCGTTGCCGAAGACCGTGCGCTGGACGGTGCGGTCACCGGTCAGCCATCGGAACGACGTCATCCGCTCGGTGCCGGCGGCGCGGTGCAGCGGTGCGAAGTACTTCTGCAGCGCGGCGAGTTCGGGCCCGTTCCTGGTCAGCGTGGGGCCGTCGAGGACGTAGTTGAGCGGGGTGTTGTAGAGCATCGCGAGCAGCGCCCGCGCGGTCTTTTGCGCCGGCAGCTTCTCGTACGACAGCTCCCAGCGCTCGACGTTGACCAGCGAGCCGTGCAGCGCGGTCTCGTAGAGGGGAACGCGGTACTTCGGGTCGTACATCGCGGTGGCCAGATCGGCGGGCAGCTGAACAGGCTTGAAGAAGATCGTCGGGGCGTTCGCCGGGGAGTAGCCGCCCCACTTCTGCCGGTCGCGCTCCAGCTTCCACAGACCGTCGGCGACCGGTGTGCCCGAGCCGTGGTCGAACGCCAGCACCTGGTTGGCCCACGGCTGGGCGGACTCCGAGCCCAGGACGAGGTTCTTCGCCAGCCGCCGCATCCGGGCGAGCCGCATCTCCCGGTCGCCCGCCTTGGTCATCTCATGGCCCTTGGCGTGGTCGCGGAACAGCTCGCCGGTCGCATCGACATCCAGGAAGTAGCTGTCCGCGCCGTTGGCGACCATCGAGCGGGTGCGGTCGGCGAGATAGTGCTTGGCCGGCTCGGCCTTCTCGAAGGCGCGCGAGCTGAGATAGCAGCCGCGGCCGCCGAACCCGGTCTGCGCGGTGCCGTCCGCCTTCCGTACACAGAAGTCGGGGTAGACCCGGTCCGGCCAGGCCGAGGTGGGGCTGTCGGCGGTCTTGGGGTCCTGCCCGTTGGCGAACGTGTCGTACGGGCCGACGAGATAGCCCGCCTTCTTGGCGGCCGCTACCGCCGCGGTCTTCATCGGGCCGGGTCCGGCGTCATAGCCGAGCCACATCCGGTCCACGCCGAGCCGCTTGAGCCGCTCGACGCCGGCAGCGGTACGGGCCTCGCCCCACACATAGGCGTGGAAGGCGCCGAGCAGCTTGGCATTGGCCGGGTTCTTCCGGATCTTCTTGCGCAGGCTGCCGAGTTGGCCGTGCTGGGCGAGGTAGGAGCGGTAGTCGGCGGCGGGGGCGACCGGGTTGCCGTCGGTGAGGGCGAAGGAGACGTCGTAGTCGCGGGTGCCCTCACCCGCGTCGAAGGCGTGCGCGGCCGTGGTGCGCAGCCGGCCCCCGGTGGAGGTGAACCGCAGCGACGTGCCGAGGTCGGTGGGGGTGAGATAGCTGACGCCGTGCCCGCCGCCGGACCCGTTGGCCCCGCCCATGGAGTAGCCCCACAAGGGGAGGGCCAGCTCAGCACCCACATCAACCGTGCTGCCGGCCAGACCGCCCTTCTCGGAGCCGGAGTTCCAGAACGCGTCCCGTACGGGGATGTCCAGGCCCTCGCCGCGCGGCAGCTGGACGGCGGAGGCGGCCCGGTCGGTGCCGGTCACCGGCCAGCTGACCGATCCGTCGCGGTCGGACCGCAGCTTGATCCGCAGCCGCCCGCGCTCCGAACTGGCCGTCACGCTCAGCCCCTTGGCCGGGTAGCTCCAGCGCGCCCCGTCGGCCGTACGGGTCACCGGCCCCGGCTCACCGAGCCCGCCCCCGGCCGGCCCGGACAGCACCAGCCGCTTCCCGTCGCCGGTGCGCGCGGTCACCGCGAGCGAGGTGGTGTCGACGACGGCCGTGCCGCCGGTGACGGGAAGTTCGAGATGGCTGCCCTCAAGGGTGCCGGCGGCGGCGCTGTCACATCCGGCGACGCCGAGGGCGGTCGCGGTGAGCGCGAGGGAGGCGGCGAGCACACGGGTGCCGCGGCGCCGCCCGGCGGTTGTGGGCCTCTTGGAGATGTCGGGTGTCATAGGTGACTGGATAGTCGGGCGGCTTAAGAGACTTCTAAGAGTTGCGGCCCGCCGGGCTGCTCTTCCCTGGAGCCTGAGGCGCAGCGTCCGGGGCCTTGCAAAGGGCTCCAGACCGGGCAGGGCTCCAGACCGGGCAGGGCTCCAGACCGGGCAGGGCTCCAGACCGGGCAGGGCTCCAGAGCCGATCAGGCCTCGCCGAGCAGGTGTTTCCAGCATCGAGGTGTCATGATCGCGCCTCCTGCGGCCGACGGAGCGATTGCGGCGGTGCCTTGGGCAGGCGCAGGACGAGGCGGGCGCCGCCCTGGGAGCCGATGGGGGCTTGGGCGGTGAGGGTGCCACCGTGGGTGGTGGCGATGGAGCGGGCGATGGCCAGGCCGAGTCCGGTGCCGCCGTCCTGGCGGGTGCGGGCGTCGTCGAGGCGGGTGAAGCGGTCGAAGACGCGCTCGCGGTCGTCGGCCGGGATTCCAGGGCCGTCGTCGGCCACTTCCAGGACCACGTCCTGGCCGTCGATGGTCACGCGAACCTGGATGGCGGTGGCCGCGTGGCGGCGGGCGTTCTCCATGAGGTTGGTCAGCACCCGGGTCAGATGGGCGGCGTTGCCGAGTACGGGTGCGGGGCTGGGGGCGTCGATGTCCACGGACAGGGTGGCGCCTGGTTGGCGGGCCAGATCGTGGGTGAGGGGGGTGAGGTCGACCTGACGGTGGTGTGGTTCGTGGTGGGCGTCCAGGCGGGCCAGTAGCAGGAGGTCGCTGACGAGGTCCTGGAGGTGGCCGGTGTCTTCGAGGGCTTCGGCGGCGACCTGGGGCCAGTGCGCGCTGTCGGGGCGGGCGAGGGCGAGTTCGAGGCGGGTGCGCAGGGTGGTGAGCGGGCCGCGCAGCTCGTGGGAGACGTCGCCGGTGAAGGTGCGCAGTCGTGTGACGGCGCGGTCCAGGCGGTCCAGGGTGGCGTTGAGGGTGGTGGCCAGGCGGGAGATCTCGTCCCGCGCGGGTGGGACCGGGAGACGGCGGTGCAGGTCGTTGGCGGTGATCTCGGCGGCCTCGCGGCGCACCGCTTCGACCGGGGCCAGAGCCCGGCCTACCGTCACCCATGTCAGCAGCGCTCCGAGCAGCACGATCAGCAGCACACCGGTCGCCACAAGGACGAGCACGCTGCGCAGGGTGTCCTCGGCGGCGGTGAAGTCGACCGTGCTCTGGACGCTGTACCGGCCGTCGGCCGAGAACGAGAACTCCTTGATCCCCTCGGTGGCCTTCGGCACCGGGGACTTCGGTTTCCGGGACGCTCCAGAGGTGGGATCCGGTACGGGGACCACTTTGACTTGGGCTTCGCTCACCTTGATGCCGTCGACGGTGTACGCGCCGGTGCCGCTCTTTCCCGCGTGGTGCAGTAGATCCACTGCCATATCGGCTTGCCGCTGCGAGGAGTTGCGGGCCGACTGCCACAGGTCGCCGCGTACGGTGCTGAGCAGGACGGCTGCCCCCGCGGTCAGCGCGACGGTCAGCACCGTGGCCACGGCGAGGGTCATCCGGCCCCGCACTGTGGAGGGCCATATGCGGCGCGGGGACCAGCGGCGTACGGATGATCCGGGCATCGGGCCCTCAGCTTTCGGGGGACAGCCGGTAGCCGGCGCCCCGGATGGTGCGGATGCTCCGGCGCCCGAACGGCGCGTCGATCTTCCGGCGCAGCGCACTGACGTACACCTCCACGATGTTCAAGTCACCCTCGTAGTACTCGTCCCACACGCGCTCGGCGATATCGGTTTTGGTGATGACCTCGTCGGCCCGCTCGGCCAGACAGGCCAGCACCGCGAACTCCTTCGCGGTCAGCGCCACTTCGACCGGGCCGCGCCAACAGCGCAGTGACACCGGCTCGATGCGCAGATCTCCCACCTGTAGCACCGCCGTCGCACGGCGTCCGGAACGGCGGATGAGGGCCTTGAGCCGGGCGGTGAGCACGACGAAGGAGAACGGCTTGGACAGATAGTCGTCCGCCCCCGTCTCCAGACCTTCGGCCACGTCGTACTCCCCGTCCTTGGCGGTGAGCATCAGCACCGGCGTACTACTGCCCGCCGCGCGCAGCCTGGCGCACACGGCATAACCGTTCAGACCCGGCAGCATCACATCCAGCACGATCACGTCGTACGTTCCCGACAGCGCACGCCGCAGCCCCTGGCGCCCATCGGCGACCCAGTCCACCTCGAAGCCCTCGTCGGCCAGCCCCTGACGCAGCAGTGCCGCCAACCGTGCATCGTCCTCCACCATCAGCATGCGCATGAGGTGCAGCCTGCCTCACCGGCGGCTTGGCCGACGCCAACACTGAAGCCCGCTTCAGGATTTCAGCGTGGCCTCAGCGGCCCCCTGCCACGGTTACGCCCATCGCCACCGCGGATCGAGCGGTGGCCGGACCGGAAGGACCTCCTGTGCGTCAGCCCAAGACCCTCAAGCGCGCCATGCTCATCGGTGCCACCGCTCTGCTGGGCATCAGCGCCACCGTCGGCGCCGCCCACGCGGGCGTCGCCCAGGCGGACGACGCCAACACCCGTGCCACCCCCAAGCCCGCGGTCACCAGCGTCCAGCACACGGACAAGAGCTCGGGCGCCTCCGCCAAGGCCGTGAACCTGAAGACGGGCGAGACCAAGACCGTCCCCGTCAAGGCGAGCAAGGACAAGGGCGCCTCCGCCGAGGCCGTGGACCTGAAGACGGGCGCGACCAAGTTCGTCCCCGTCAAGGTGAGCAAGGACAGCGACAAGCCGGAGTTCTGCTTCGTGCCGGTCGACGGTAAGGTGCCGGCCGGAGCGACCTTCGTGTCCGACTCCGCCGACAAGCCGGGCCTGAAGACGTCCACCAAGGCGGTCAGCAAGGGCAAGGGCAAGGGCAACGACGACAAGCCGGAGTTCTGCTTCGAGCCTGCCGCCAAGAAGTAAGCCGGTCCGCCTCAGCGCTACCTGCCCCACAGGGCCGTCCCGCCCGCCAGGCGGGACGGCCCTTCGTGGCTCTCGGGTGCCCAGCGGGGGTGGACCGGCACGGCGACGCGGCGTGGTGTTCCGCTCGCTGGAGGCGGGGCGGTTGCAACTACCGATCTGTGACGGGCCTGAAGACAAGACCTGTGGCCAGATTCGCGCTGGCGTGATCGTCCCTCATGTAAATCTCGCCGCTATCAGCGGTATAGCGGTAGTTCAATGAACGCTGAAGCGTCTCGCGTGAGCCGCTCGGAGATGCTGAGCCCGCATGCCGGTTCAACGGCGACGGGGGTGGCGACTACGAACGTATCGTCGAGGCCGAGTTCTGCGGCAAGTGACCCGAAGCACCACAGATACGGAGCGTTTCTCGTTGACTGCCAGGATTCTGACCACGCGCGCGGCCGCCGTCGCCTGTGGCACACTGCTCGCCCTCTCCCCGCTGACCGCTCAGGCCGCGACACCTGCCCAGGCTGAACCGACCCTCGCCGCCAAGGGCGCCACGCTGGTGGACGGCACGAGCGGCAACACGATCTTCGGCAAGGACGCGGACACGGTCCGTCCCATGGCCAGCACGGCGAAGATCATGGCCGCTTCCGTGGTGCTCGACACCAAGGACGTCGACCTGGAGCGCCAGATCCCCGTCCAGCAGGAGTACCGGGACTACGTCACCGAGCACGGGTCCAGCACCGCGGATCTCCAGACCGGGGACAAGATGACGGTCCGCCAGCTGCTCTACGCAGCCCTTCTCCCCTCCGGCGCAGACGCCGCGTACGCTCTCGCCGACACCTTCGGCACCGGCGCCACCCGCGCCGAGCGCACGACGTCGTTCATCTCGAAGATGAACACGAAGGCCGACGAACTCCACCTCCCCTACACCGGGTTCACCTCCTTCGACGGCGGGGGCTCCGACTCCAGCACACCGACCGAGCTGGCGAAGCTGGCTCAGTACGCCATGAAGAACGACACCTTCCGTACGATCGTCAAGTCCAAGCAGTACAAGGGTGACGCCCCTGCCGCCAACGGTCGCACGCGCACGTACACCTGGATCAACACGAACCAGCTGCTCGGCTCGTACGACGGCGTCATCGGCATCAAGACCGGTACGACCACCGCGGCGGGCGACTGCCTGGTCTTCGCGGCCACCCGCGGTGACAAGACCCTCATCGGCACCGTTCTGAACAGCGCCGACCGGTTCACCGACGCGGCGAAGATGCTGGACTACGGGTTCGGTTCGAGCACCGCGAAAAGCATGAAGCTGCGCACGCTCCCGGCGGGCGCGCAGCGCGACTGATCCGGCCGGAACGGATGGGACGGGGAGCGCGGCCACGGCGGTGCTCGCGCTCTCCGTATACGCCCAAGTGGCCGGTGATCAGACGGAGAACTGCCCCCGCTTGACGGCCGAGACGAACGACGTCCAGCCGCCCGCCGGGAAGACGAGCGCCGGGCCGTCCGGGGCCTTGCTGTCACGGACGGGGACGAGGCCGTGGGCTTGGGTGAGGGCACGGGAGAATTCGATGCACTGCCCGCCGTCCCCGTCGCTGTAGGAGGACTTGACCCACTCAGTGCTCGCAAGATCGAAGTCAGTGCTCATGATCTGTACTCCTTCACCAGGGACTTGATGAGGGCCAGCGATCCGCCGGGAGACAACGCGTGCGCCCTCAGCCGATCGTAACTGTCGTAGTGCAACGCAACTGTCGCGGGAGAGTCGTACAGCTTGCCCCCCTGCGGGCCATCGGCGTAGAGCACAGTTGGATGCTTTTCGAAGGTCAGCAAGGTGAACGGTCTCGTATGTGCCCCCGGGGCTCCTGCGGAGAATGGCAGGACTTGAAGGTCAATATGAGGCGAGGTAACGGCCTTCAGCAGGTACTCAAGCTGCCCGGCCAAGATCTCGGCGTCGCCGACGACCGTTCGCAGGCACGCCTCATGAAGGATGACCCACAGGAGCGGCGGAGCGTCCAGCTCGAAGAGCTCGCGACGGCGCAAGCGGGCGGCAACCCTGCCTTCGATCAGGTCCGCGTCTTCGCGTGGATGCGATGCTCGAAAGACTGCCCGCGCGTACGCCTCCGTCTGGAGGATGCCCATCACGAGGCTCGCCGAGTAGTCCAGTATCCGCGAAGCCTTCCGCTCCAGGTTGAGGTGCGGAACGAACCAGCTCGGGTGATCCCCTTCATCGATCCTCCGCAGCAACCCCGCGAATAGCTCGCCCGTCCCGAATACGGTGTCGCAGCCCTTGGCGAACTTCTCACTGGGTCTGGGCAGCAGCGTCCCGGATTCGACCTTGCTGACGTACCCCTCGGAGTACCCCGTGGCCTTGCCCAGATGCTTCTGCGTGAGCTTGCGTGCCAGACGTACCTGTCTGATGTCACGACCGAAGCGCTGGAGCGGATTCAAGTGCTCGGGTGGGGTCGTCTCGTCCAACGCTATGACCTCTCGTCATGTAAGCGCACACCGGCGTTGCGGCAGGTCGCAAGCTTGAGCGCTGCCGGTTCAAGCACCTCGATCCTATTGCCCGTTGCGTTGTCCGCGTGACCGAATGACTACATCCGGTTACCTGAGAAGGTCCCAAGGAGGTTGGCGACATGACAGACGCAATGGACGGTGCGCGGCTCCTGCCGTGGACGAGCCCGGACGGTAAGCCGTGTTTCCTCGTGGGCGACGGCATCGGCTACGTATCCCGCATCGCTGACAACATCGAAGCGGTGCAACTCGGCCTGGCCGGCGAACTCATCGACGAGGCGCGGCGCGTCCTCGGCGGGCGGAACTGGACCTCCGGTGAACTCCACCTGCTGGCCGTCGAGTTGACCGAAGCACTCGCCGACGTACACCGGGTCGCGACGAGCCGGGGCGCACGCCTGCCCGCACTCCGCCACGAGGACGGCAGCGGCCCGCAGCTTCCGGCGGAGGCGTTCGGATGACGCACGCGACCCCCGCACATGAGCGGGGCGACACCGATGCGCCCCGCCTGCCTCAACAGTCGCCCGCCGTGGTCCACATGCCTGCGGGCAACGCCGTGCGGCCGTGCCCGTTCCCGTGCACGATCTGCCGCCGCGCAGGCCGGCAGGGTTCGCGGCATCCCGGCGAAACCCGTGGTTCTTGACCGTGTTCTACAGGGCGGTGGCGGCACACAGAACACGCTTGATCAAAGATCAAGGGGCAGCGATACAAAGGAGGGTGACGGCACCCACCGTTGGCCGCCGTACTCGGAGAGGGCTTCCATCAGGTCGGTCCGCTGCCGCTCCGTCATCGGGCCGAGGACACAGATGGGGATCCTCCCGGTCGGGCGCACTTTGACCGTGTGTGGTTGGGGATAGATCCATCCTGCCGGTCGCATCATCGTCGGCCGCGTGGCGCCAGGTGCGAGGTCGATGTGGACTCCGGTGTACCGATACGCCGGTGACCCCTGGATCGCTTCGATGGCGACGCGCTGGATCCGGTCCCAGGGGAACTCGTGCGTTCCTGCGGCGCTGTGGGTCACCATGCCTTGAGGGCCGACGTGCAGCGCCCATCCGGCTCTCTTCGTGCGCAGGAGCGCGTGCCGCACCTGGTTGAACATGTTCACGACTACCACGAGGACCGCGACGAGCGCGCAGAGAGCGACAATGCCCCCCACCATGACGAGGACCGCCCACGGGTTGCCGTGGGCCCACTCAGGTCCCATCTGGACGCGCCCCGTACCGAACGGGAAGTAGATCATTCCTGCCGCCGCCAACGACAAGCCCACGGCCCAGAACGAGGCACGGAAGCTGCTCGGTCTGTCCGCGTAGGTGGACAGCCGCTCCTCGCCGGTCCAGGTCGCGTCGAAAGGCCGGGCGGAGCTGGGCAGGCGCCGCGTTCGGACTGTCGTCTCCGCGGGCGACTGCGGTGACCGGCGGACGCCTTGTGTGAGCGAGGCCCGGGCGGGCACGGTCGCCTTGGCGATCACCGCCCTCATCGCCCCGGCCGTCCTGGCCAGCAGTACTGTGCGGGCCTCGGTCGGACCGCCCTCCGTGACCTGGCCATCGGCGGTGAGGGCGGTCCGGAGGCGGCCGAGGCGTTCGAGGACCTGCCGTGCCGACTCGGGGCGTCGCTGAGGATCACGAGCCAGGAGTTCGTCGACCAGCGCCGTCAGCGCGGGCGGCGAGTCCGGGCGCAGTGAGGCGAGTGAGGGTGCGTCCTCGTCCAATTTGAGGCGCACGAGGGCCAAGGCGTTGTGCCCGGTGAAGGGCGGCCGGCCGGTGAGCATGGCGAACAGCACCCCGCCGAACGCGTACAGGTCCGAACGCGCATCGCCGCGTTCGGTGAGGAACTGCTCGGGCGCGCCGTACTCGGGGGTGCCGGCAGGAGTCAGCTGGGAGGAACCCATCACGGTGAACATGGTCTGGATGAACCCGGCGATGCCGAAGTCGACGACCTTCGCATGCCCGTCGGGAGTGATCATCACGTTGTGCGGCTTGATGTCGTAGTGGATGACACCGGCCCGATGCGCGGCGACAAGTGCCGCACAGATCCCGTAGGCGATCTCCAGCGCGCGGGCGGGGGGCATCGGGCTCTCGTCACGGATGTGCTCGGCGAGCGTGGCGCCCTCGACCTTCTCCATGATCAGGAACAGCGCGTCCTCGTGGACGCCGCGGTCATGGAGGGCGACCGCGTGGGGGTGGTTGACCTGCGCGGCAGCCACCGCCTCGCGTTCGAAGCGCAGGGCCAGTTCCGGGTGGGGCGCATCCTGGAGGGCGAGCAGCTTGACCGCGACATCGCGGTGCAGACTGTGGTCCCGTCCGGCCCACACCTCGCCCATGGCCCCACGGCCGAGCCGCTTGATCAGCTCGTACCGGCCCGCGACCAACTCCCCACGTTCCAACGCCCACCCCCCTGGGACTTGAGCATGCCGGAGCCAGGATACGAGCGGTGCGGCCGATTGACCCGTACTTGCGCAACTACCTGGGGTGTGGGCCTTGTTGGCATGCAGGCGGGGGCTTCCTTGTGCCCGTACTGGGCGGCGTCACGGCGGGGTCACGCCGGATCAACGCCGCGGTCATGGCCGCCCTCGCACGCTGATGGAGCGTACCCACGGCCCCTCCATTCAAGGGCAGGCGTTATGGCGACGAACATCCGGAAGCGCATTCCCCACGTGATCGGCGCGTCTTTCCTGGCCGTGACGCTCACCGGAACGGTGGGCGCGATAGGCGCGATGAGCGCTGAGACAGGGCCTCAGGCAAAGGCGACGTCGTCGTCACCAGAGGTGATCTGCCAGACCCGCGTCGTAAACGGCAAGGTCGTCACTTCCCCGCCGGGATGCAGGCTGCCAGGCAGAGGATCCACGGCCGCCACCACGACCAGTACCACCACCAGCAGCAGCGGACGCACGGGCGTGACGCTTGATGGTGGTCTGACGGCTGTGACCACCATCGGTGGGGGGGCAAGGCCAATGGTGTGACGCTTGATGGTGGTCTGACGGCTGTGACCACCATGAGTGGGGGTGGCAAGACCGATGGTGTGACGCTTGATGGTGGTCTGACGGCTGTGACCACCATGAGTGGGGGTGGCAAGACCGATGGTGTGACGCTTGATGGTGGTCTGACGGCCGTGACCACCATGAGTGGAGGCGCCACGTCGACCGGCTCCACCACCGGTGGCACCACAGGCACCACGTCGACCGGCTCCACCACCGGCGGCGGCTGAGGCAAGCCACGCGCTGTGCGGCGTCACGCGAGGGTCACGCCGGATCAACACCGCGGTCATGGCCGACCTCCCACCCTGGAGGTGCCCACGGTCCATCCACTCAGGAGCAGGCATCATGGCGACAAACATCCGGAAGCGCATACCCCACGTGATCGGCGCGTCTTTCCTGGCCGTGACACTCACCGGAACGGTGGGTGCGATAACCGCGATGGGCGCTGATGCAGCGCCTCAGACAACGGCCACATCGTCGGCACTACAGGTGCCGGGCCAGACGACGGGTGCCACCACCACCGGCGCCACGATCGGTGGTGGTGGCGGCGGTACGACGGGTGCGACGACGACGGGTGCCACGATCGGTGGTGGTGGCGGCGGTACGACGGGTGCGACGACGACGGGTGCCACGATCGGTGGTGGTGGCGGCGGTACGACGGGTGCGACGACGACGGGTGCCACGATCGGTGGTGGTGGCGGCGGTACGACGGGTGCGACCACGACCGGTGCCACGATCGGCGGTGGTGACGGCGGTACGACGGGTGCGACCACGACCGGTGCCACGATCGGCGGTGGTGACGGCGGTACGACGGGTGCGACCACGACCGGTGCCACGATCGGCGGTGAGGACGGCGGTACGACGGGTGCGACCACGACCGGTGCCACCATCGGCGGTGAGGACGGCGGTACCACGGGTGCCACCAGCACCGGTGCCACCATCGGCTGAGGCTGAGGCGAGCCACGCGCTTGCAGAGTTCTCGCCCCATGCTGACGGGCGGGCAACAGCCCACGGTCTCAACCTGCGGTCAGGCGATCCTCAAGGCGGCCTCAAAGAACGGGAATCAGGGGCTGACCTGCTGCTTCGAGGCCGCCTGGCCGTAGCTTCGGCACCGTGACCGCCGAGGCCGACACCCCGTACCTGCATCTGCATGCGCACCCGCACTCCACCCACCCCCTCTCTACGTCTCTACGCGCCTCGCTCCGCAGTCCGTGGCGCCCGTGAGCTGCTACGCCGGCGCGTTCAGCTGCGCCATGTCCTCCTCGGTGAGGGCGATGTCCGCCGCGTCCACGTTCTCGTCCAGGTGGGCGGGCGCACCCGTACCGGGGGTGGGCAGCAGGACGGGGGAGCGGTGCAGCAGCCAGGCCAGCGCGATCTGCCCGGTGGTCGCGCGGTGCCGGGCGGCGACCGCGGCGAGCGCCTCGCCCGCCGTGCCGGTCAGCGCGCCATTGCCCAACGGGAACCACGGCAAAAACGCCGTGCCCCGCTTCTCGCACAGCTCCAGCACGTCCTCCGAGGCGCGATCCAGCACGTTGTAGCGGTTCTGCACGGACGCGATGGGAGCCATCTCCTGAGCCTGTGTCAGCTCCGTGACGCCGATGCTGTCCAGGCCGATGTGCCGGATCTTCCCCGCCTGTTGGAGCTCGGTCAGCGCGCCCAGCTGGTCGGCCATCGGCACCTCGGGGTCCAGCCGGTGCAGCTGATAGAGGTCGAGGGCGTCGGTACGCAGCCGGCGCAGGCTCGCCTCGCACATGGCGCGCAGCTGCTCCGGCCGCCCCGCGATATGCCAGACGTCCGGGCCCGTACGGACCACCCCGCCCTTCGTCGCGATCACCAGCCCCTCCGGATACGGGTGCAGGGCGCGCGCCACCAGCTCCTCGGCCACGTCCGGGCCGTAGTTGTCGGCGGTGTCGATCAGCGTGACGCCGCGCTCGACGGCCCGGCGCAGCAGCGCGACGGACCGCCGCGGGTCCTCGTGGCGCGGCCCCCAGTAGCCGGGGCCGACGAGCCCGCCGGTCCCGAACCCCAGCCGCCGCACCGGGAGGCTTCCGCCGATCGGAAAGACAGTCTCAGCATCCATGATTCCGGAGCCTAGAACGGCACACGGTTCATAAGATCACCCGGTGCCCCCTGACATATCGCTGTTCGCCCTGACCTTGCTCTGCCTGACCGCCCTCGCCGCGGGCTGGATCGATGCCGTGGTGGGCGGCGGCGGACTGCTGCTGCTCCCCGCCCTGCTGCTCGGCCTGCCGCACACGCCCGCCGCGTATGTCCTCGGCACCAACAAGTCCACCATGATCGTGGGCACCACAGCGGCCGCGATCACCTACGTCCGCAAGGCCCCGGTCGATGTCCGTACCGCGCTGCGCATCGGCCTCGCCGCGATCGCCGGCTCGCTGGGCGGGGCGTTCTTCGCGGCCGGTATCAACAGCGAGGTGCTGCGCCCGCTGATCATGGCCGTCCTGCTGGCGGTGCTCGCCTTCATCCTCTTCCGCCCGGCCTTCGGCACCGCCCCCGCGCCGTCGGGACCGGTCTCCCGCAAGCGCGTACTGGCGGCCGTGCTGATCGCGGGCCTCGGGATCGGCTTCTACGACGGTCTGATCGGGCCCGGGACCGGTGCGTTCCTGGTGATCGCGCTCGCCGCCGTCCTGCACATGGACCTGGTCACGTCCTCGGCCACCGCCAAGGTCGTCAATGTCTGCACCAACGTCGGGGCGCTGACGATGTTCGCGATCCAGGGCACCGTGCTGTGGCAACTGGGCGCGCTGCTCGCGCTGTTCAACCTCGTCGGCGGGATGGTGGGCGCGCGGATGGCGCTCAAACGCGGCGCCGGGTTCGTACGCGGAGTCCTCGTGGTCGTGGTCGTCGCCCTGCTGTGCAAGCTGGCCTACGACCAGTGGCTGGCGGTCTGACCGGCCCCGGCCACTCCTGCCGGCACCGGCCCGGCCGCTCCCATCGACCTGCATAACATTCAGAAAAATATGAATACCTTGAAGGGTGGTGGCTGCGGGGGGTGCTAACCCCGTGCCCCCGCCGCCGCGTGCAGCGCGCCGCGCGCCCGCGCCGGCACCTCCGGGACGGCTGTCAGCAGCACCGCCGAGTCCTCGATGGCCCGCAGTCCGTGCCGTTCGTGCGGGAGCATGGCGACCTGACCGGCCTTCAGCTCCTGGCTGCCGCCGGGCCCGGTCAGCCGGACCCGCCCCTGAAGTACTTGCAGGCTCGCCGCCGGGGGCGCGTTGTACTCGTTCAGTTCGGCGTCCGCGATCAGTGCGATCACGGTCTGCCGCAGCGGGCCGTCGTGGAGGAAGAGATGGGCGCTGCGCCCGTGAGGGGAGGCCTTGGCGTCGTCGAGCTGCTGGCGGGCGAGCGCGTTGAGGTCGTCCATGATGCCGGCCTTTCGCATGCGGACGGTGGGCGCGCGGTACCGCGAACCAACCGCACCGTGGCCCCTGGCTGGCTGTGCTCCCTTCCATCGTTGCCGTTGCACGGGCGGACGCAACCGGGGGGTTCGTCCGTGGACGGACGGCGTCCGGGTGCATACCGCCGCGGGGCGGTCCCGTCACTTACGGGATGATCATCTCGGTCCGTACGATGCGAGGCGGTCCGGCGCACTCGGTCAAGCGTGCTTGACCGGTGCGGTCCCGTCCGCCTGCCTCTTCCCGTCCCCCACCGCGAAGGATGCGCAACCGTGGCCGACCCCAGTGCCCTGCACGAACCGCCCGACCCCGCCGGTTTCCTGACCGTCATGACGACCACCGACAGCGAGAACAAGGCCGTACGGCTGGCGCGCGGTGCGATCGAGGCCCGGCTCGCCGCCTGTGCGCAGATCAGCGCGCCGGTGACCTCGGTCTTCCGCTGGGAGAGCGCGGTCGAGACCAATCAGGAGTGGCAGGTGCTGTTCAAGACGGCCGACGCCCGATACGAGGTGCTTGAGGCCTATCTCCTCGAAACACACGACTACGAAACCCCCGAGATCATCGCCACCCCGATCACCCGCGGTGGCACCGGCTATCTGTCCTGGGTCGCAGAGGAGACGAGCTGACGTGGAGCGAGACGACACGGGGCGCGCCGGCGCGGAGCGGGCCGGTCTGGAGCGGCGCGCCCAGGTGCGGCGGTGGAGGAGAGCGGCGACGGCCGCGGTCGGCATGGTGATGTGTCTGGCCACGGCGCCGGTCGGCCACGCGGCCGAGGACGCCCGGGGCGCCGTGCCGAATGCCGGCAGGCCCAGCCCCGCCCCCGACACGGTCTGGAGCAGCCGGGACGCCGCCGCCTACTGGACGTCCGAGCGGATGGCGGCCGCCGCACCGCCCGACGGCGAGGCTCCGGCTTCCCCTGCCGCACCCCCCACCGGCAGCACCCCGGCCTCCTCCGCAGCCACGCCCAAGGCAGGCAGCCCGGCTCCGTCCGCCGCCGTGAAGGCCCAACGCGCCGCCACCGCACGGCACTTCGACGGCGTCCGATCCGTCGGCGTGCTGTTCTCCGTCGACGGGGACGCCCGGGCGCACCACTGCACCGCCAGTGTGGTGCACAGCCCGCACCGCAATCTGATCCTCACCGCCGGGCACTGCAACCCGGGCACCCACGCCGCCTTCGTCCCGCAGTACCGCTCCGGCGCGGCGACCCAGCCGTACGGGGTGTGGGCGATCGGCGACACCTTCGCCTACCCCGAGGGCGGTACCAGCGGCGCCGGTGCCGATCTGGACTTCGCCTTCGCCACCGTCGCCGCCGCCGAGGACGGCCGCTCCCTGGAGGACGTCACCGGCGGCAACACCCTCTCCCCGACGCCTGGTTACACCAACGATGTCACCGTCGTCGGCTACCCCAATGTCCGTAACGACCCGGAGGACCGGGCCGTACGCTGCGCCACCCGCACCGCACGGCTGACCGGCACCCGCCAACTGCGCATGGACTGCGGCGGGTTCTACGGCGGCACCTCGGGCAGCCCCTGGCTGCGCGACTTCGACGAGGAGAGCGGGACCGGCCACCTGATCGGGCTGATCGGCGGTCTCAACGGCGGTGGCCCCAAGGGCCCGAACAGCGACCGGACCTCCTACAGCCCGTACTTCGGAGGGAAGATCTTCGCCCTCTACGCCCGCGCCTCGCAGGCGTAGCCGGAGAGCGGGCCCCACGCCCGCCCACCCCGTGGCGGGGGCGCTAGCGCAGCGCCTCCGCCACCCCCTTCTCGTGCGGACCGAGGAAATGCGGATCGGGCCGCAGCAGGGCGTCCGCCGCCGCCTTCCCGGCCGCGAAGATCTCCCGGACGCCGCCGTACGCCCAGGTCACATCGTGTCGGGCGGCGACCCCGACGCCGTAGGAGTCGATGCCGGCCGCCGCGCACAGTGCCAGCGCGCGCCGGATGTGGAAGCCCTGGCTGACCAGCACCGCCCGGTCCACACCGAAGATCCGGTGCGCACGGCTGCAGGAGTCCCAGGTGTCGAAGCCCGCGTAGTCACTGACGATCTTCCGGGCCGGCACGCCGTGCCGCAGCAGATAGGCGCGCATCGCGTCCGGCTCGTCGTAGTCGTGTCGGCTGTTGTCGCCGGTGACCAGGACCGCGCGCACCGTGCCCCGGTCGTACAGCGCGGCGGCCGCGTCCAGCCGGTGGGCGAGATACGGGGACGGCTCGCCGTTCCACAGGCCCGCCCCGAAGACGATGGCGACCGGCGCGGCGGGCGCGTCCGCGACGCTGCGTACACGGGGGCCGGCGGTCGCATTCAGCCAGGTCGCGGGCGCCAGTGCGAGCACCGTCAGCACCACGACGCACTGGTAGGTGCGGCGCCACCCGCGCCGCGTCCGCGGCAGCCGTATGCGGCCCGCACCACCCCGTATTCGCCGTGCCAGCCCTCGCATCCGCTGCCCCCGTCCGTCATCGCGCCTGGTGTTCCCGATCGAAGTGTGTCCCGATCGGGGTGTGTCCCGGTCGGGGTGTGTCCCGATCGCGTTCGATCTCGCAGGCAGCGACGCCTGCCGGGCGGTGATGGTTGCACCGTGACCTGGCATCGTGGCAGGAGGAGCACCATGTCCCGGAGAGTCCACGAGAGCCCCGGCGAGCCCCGGCGAGTCCCGGCGAGTTCCGGAGAGGAATGCCCGACCATGACCACCGAGCCCGAGCGTCTGCCGTTCTTCGTCTACGGAACGCTGCGCCCCGGCGAGGCCAACCACGCCCGGTCCCTGCGCGGCCGCACCACGTCCGAGGAGCCGGCCCGGATCGGCGGCGCGCTGCTGTACGACGGCCCCGGCTATCCGTACGCGACAGCCGGGCCCGCGGAGGCGGTGGTGCACGGCGCCCTCGTGCGGCCCCGCGACACCGACTACGACCGGGTGCGCACGGCGCTGGACCGGTTGGAGGGCTATACCCCCGGCGATCCGTCGAACCTCTACGAGCGGGTGGTCACCGAGGCCGTGTGCCCGGACGGCAGGACCGTACGGGCCTGGGTCTACCTGGCGGCCGACCCCCTCGCCGCCCGGCTGCGCGCCACCGGCACCTCCCTCCCCAGCGGCGACTGGCTGAGCGACCCGGCCGCGCGCTCCCGGCGCCCCGGTGCCGCCGCGGGATCCGACCGCACCCCGGATAACCTGGACGACTCCTCCCGTACCGAGGCCCCTTCCCGTACCGCAGAACAGGTGTGACCCGCGTGGCTTCCTCTCCCGCCTCTCCCTCCGACGTATCCGCCCCCAAGCCGCTGCCCAAGGCCGAGCTGCATCTGCACATCGAGGGCACCCTGGAGCCCGAGCTGGCCTTCGCGCTCGCCGAGCGCAACGGCGTCAAGCTGCCGTACGCCACCGAGGACGAGCTGCGCCGCGCCTACTCCTTCGCCGACCTGCAGTCCTTCCTGAACCTCTACTACGCACTGATGGCCGTGCTGCGCACCGAGGACGACTTCGCCGACCTCGCGGACGCCTATCTCGCCCGTGCCAAGGAGCAGGGCGTACGGCACGCCGAGATTTTCTTCGACCCGCAGGCGCACACCGCACGCGGTATCTCGATCGGCACGGTCGTCAACGGCCTGGCCCGCGCGCTGGACCGGGCCCAGGAGAACTACGGCATCAGCACCCGCCTGATCATGTGCTTCCTGCGCGACGAGAGCGCCGAGTCCGCCCTGACGACCTTCGAGGCGGCCCGCCCGCACCTGCACCGGATCACCGCCGTCGGCCTGGACTCGGCCGAGGTCGGGCACCCGCCGGAGAAGTTCAAGGAGGTCTTCGCGCTGGCCCGGGAGGCCGGGCTCAAGTGCGTGGCGCACGCGGGGGAGGAGGGGCCCGCCGCCTACGTCTGGGAGGCCCTGGACATCCTCGGTGTGGACCGGATCGACCACGGTGTGCGCTGCATGGAGGACGAGCGGCTGGTGGCCCGGCTGGCGGCGGAGCAGGTGCCGCTCACCGTCTGCCCGCTGTCGAACGTCCGGCTGCGGGTCATCGACGACCTCGCCGACCACCCGCTGCCCGCGATGCTGGACGCCGGCCTGCTGGTGACCGTCAACTCCGACGACCCGGCCTACTTCGGCGGCTACGCGGACGACAACTTCACCGCCGTACGCGACGCCCTCGGCCTCGATGAGGAGACGCTGCGCACCCTCGCCCGCAACTCCTTCCGCGCCTCCTTCCTCGATGAGGCGACGCGTGAGAAGTACCTGAAGGAAGTGGACGCACACCAGGCGTAGGGCGGGTTTTTCGGATCGGCCCGGGCCCACGGGCGGCAGGGGCACGAGTTGTCCGCTGCCGCCCGTCCTTGCCACGGGGCCACCGCCGGTGGCAGCCGGACGGAACACGAAGTTCGCCGCGGGGAAACGGTCCCGCAACGCCCGGCTGCCAGGCTCACGCCATGACGGCGTCGATACCGCAGGATCCCGCCCCGGCCGCCCCGATCGACCTCGGCTCGGCAGCCCTCGCCGCCGAGATCACCGCACAGCTGAGCAGCCGGCTCAGCAAGGTGCGGCTGCGCGGCTTCAGCCACTCCGCCTCGCCCGTCCCCACCCTCGTCGCGGTGGCCCACGGCAGCCGCGACCCCCGCGCCCTGCCCACCGTCCGTGCGCTGCTCGACCGGGTCCGTGCGCTGCGCCCCGGCCTGCCCGTACGGCTCGGGCACATCGAGCTGAACCGGCCGCTGCTCGCCGACACCCTCGCGGAGCTGCACGGCGAGGCCGTTCTCGTACCGCTGCTTTTCGGCCATGGCTTTCACGTCACCCACGACCTGCCCGACGCGCTCGCGGCCGCACCGCACCTGACCGGGCGGATCGCCGCGCCCCTCGGCCCGCACCCCCTCCTCGCCGAGGCGCTGCACGGCCGCCTGCTGGAAGCCGGCTTCCCCGCCGGCCGGCCCCGGTCCGGCCACGATGCCGTGGTCCTGGCCGCCGCCGGCTCCCGCTCCGCGCGCTCCGCCCAGGACACCGAACACACCGCCCGGCTGCTCTCCGCCCGGCTCGGTGGCCTCCCCGTACTCCCCGCCTACGCCCACCCGTCGCCCGCCACCACCCCAGCGCGAGACGCTGCGCGTCGCCCCTCTGACATTGCGGCCGCCCCCACCGTCACCGAAGCGGTCCGTACGCTGACCGCCCGCGGCCACGACCGGATCGCCGTCGCCGGCCTGTTCACCGCACCCGGCCGCTTCGCCACCCAGTGCGCGGCCGCCGCCCCCCGGATCGCCGCCGCACCCCTGGGCGACCACCCCGCACTGGCCCGTCTCGTACTGCACCGCTACGACCAGGCACTCCTCGCACGTACCGGATCCGACCCCGAGAGCACCAGGGCGGCTACCGTCGCTGTATGACGGGCACACCACCGACCATCCCCGGCTACACCGCGGCCGACCTCGACCGCTGGGTCCCCGAACCCGACAAACGGCCCGGGCGCACCGCGTTCCAGCGCGACCGCGCCCGGGTGCTGCACTCCGCCGCGCTGCGCCGGCTGGCCGGCAAGACCCAGGTCGTCACCCCGGGCGGGCACACCCACGCCTGGGACGCCAGCCCGCGCACCCGACTGACCCACTCCCTGGAGTGCGCCCAGGTCGGCCGGGAACTCGGCGCCGCCCTGGGCTGCGACCCGGACCTGGTCGAGACCGCCTGTCTGGCGCACGATCTCGGCCACCCGCCCTTCGGGCACAACGGAGAGCAGACGCTCAACCAGGTCGCCGCGGCGTGCGGCGGCTTCGAGGGCAACGCCCAGTCGCTGCGGCTGCTGGCCCGTCTGGAGCCCAAACGGTTCGTGTCCGCCCCGGACGGCTCGACGGTCAGCGTCGGCCTGAACCTCAGCCGCGCCGCGCTCGACGCCGCCACCAAGTACCCCTGGCCGCGCGGCGCCCACCCCGAGGACCCCGCGTCGCCGAAGTTCGGGGTGTACGAGGACGACCTGCCGGTGTTCGAGTGGTTCCGGCAGGGCGCGCCCGACGGAGCACAGAGCTTCGAGGCACAGGTCATGGACTGGTCCGACGATGTGGCGTACTCGGTGCACGACGTCGAGGACGGGCTGCACGCCGGCCATCTCGACCCCAATGTGCTGCTCGCCGACGCCGAACGCGCCGAGATCTTCGCGGTCGCCGGTGCGCGCTATGCGCCGGGCGCCGACCCCGAGGAGCTGGCCGCGGCGCTGGACCGCCTCCTGGACCAGGAGTGGTGGCCGCACGGCTACGACGGCTCCGCGCTCGCCCAGGCCCGGCTCAAGGACGCCACCAGCCAGCTGATCGGCCGCTTCTGCCTCGCGGCCGAGGGCGCGACCCGGGCCCGGTGGGGGAGCGGTCGGCTCACCCGCTACCGGGCGGAGCTGGTGGTTCCGGCCGAAACGCGGCTGGAATGCGCCGTTTTGAAAGCCGTCGCCGACCGGTACGTCATGCAGCGCCCCGACCAGGAGGCGCTCCGCGCCGACCAGCGCGTGGTCATCGCCGAACTGGCCGAGGCGTTGCTCGCCCGCGCCCCCGACGGCCTTGACCCGCAGTTCCGTTCACTGTTCGACACGGCCCCCGACGACACCGCCCGTATGCGCGCTGTCATCGATCAGATCGCGGCCTTGACGGACACCTCGGCCCGCTCTCTGCACGCCCGGCTCACCCGTCGCCCTGGTAACGCCAGGGACAACCGAGGGTGACCCTAGGGGGGATGCCCCTCTTCCCCCCTCACGCTCCGTGCGGGACGCTCAAGGCGACCCTCGAAGACGACCGTTTTCGAACGGAGACCCTGACAACACCGCACACACCACCGTGGCACCACCGCACACACCACCCTGACACCAGCGCACGCACCACCGCACGCACCACACGGGCAACAACGAGCAGCGAACCCTGACAACAGCACACGGGAAACCCCGAATCACCAGCGAACGGGAACCCCGACCGCACCGCACACATCAACGGGGGAAGCAATCCGGGGGCACATCGGGGGCGTTTACGGACGCGGACGCGGACGTACGGCACCGCAACGAGGAGGAAGCAAGTGGTCGACGCACACCAGACGTTCGTCATCGTCGGGGGTGGCCTGGCTGGCGCAAAGGCCGCGGAGACTCTCCGCTCGGAGGGCTTCACCGGCCGGGTGATCCTCATCTGTGACGAGCGCGACCACCCGTACGAGCGCCCCCCGCTCTCCAAGGGGTACCTGCTCGGCAAGGAGGAGCGCGACAGCGTCTTCGTCCATGAACCCGCCTGGTACGCCCAGGCACAGATCGAGCTGCACCTGGGCCAGCCCGCCGTCCACCTGGACCCCGAGGCCAAGACCGTACGCCTCGGGGACGGCACCCTGATCGCCTACGACAAGCTGCTGCTGGCCACCGGCGCCGAGCCGCGCCGCCTGGACATCCCCGGCACCGGCCTGGCCGGCGTACACCATCTGCGCCGCCTCGCACACGCCGAACGGCTGCGCGGCGTACTGGCCTCCCTCGGCCGCGACAGCTCGGCACCCGAAGACACGGAGGAGAGCCGAGACGGAGCGAGGCGGAACGGCCATCTGGTCATCGCCGGCGCCGGCTGGATCGGCCTGGAGGTCGCCGCAGCGGCCCGCTCCTACGGCGCCGAGGTCACCGTCGTCGAGGCCGCCCCGACACCGCTGCACGGCATCCTGGGGCCCGAACTCGGCGGCCTGTTCACCGATCTGCACCGTGAACACGGCGTCCGCTTCCACTTCGGCGCCCGCTTGACCGAGATCGTCGGGCAGGACGGCATGGTGCTCGCGGTGCGCACCGACGACGGCGAGGAACACCCCGCCCACGACGTGCTCGCCGCGATCGGCGCCGCCCCGCGCACCGCGCTCGCCGAACAGGCCGGCCTGGACCTGGTCGACCGCACGGGTTCGACAGGTGGCGGCATCGCGGTGGACTCCTCGCTGCGCACCTCCGACCCGTACATCTACGCCGCCGGCGATGTCGCCGCCGCCGACCACCCGCTCCTGGACGCCCGGTTGCGCGTCGAACACTGGGCCAACGCCCTCAACGGCGGCCCGGCCGCCGCGCGCGCCATGCTCGGCCAGGACGTCAGCTACGACCGCATCCCGTACTTCTTCTCCGACCAGTACGACGTCGGCATGGAGTACTCCGGCTACGCCCCGCCCGGCTCGTACGCGCAGGTCGTCTACCGCGGTGACGTCGCCAAGCGGGAGTTCATCGCCTTCTGGCTCGGCGCGGACGGCCGGCTGCTCGCCGGGATGAACGTCAACGTCTGGGACGTCGCCGAACCCATCCAGCAACTGATCCGTTCCGGGGCGCCGTTGGAGCCCGACGCGCTGGCCGATCCGGAGGTTCCGCTGACCTCGCTGCTCCCGTAGCGTGCGCGTATGACGCAGAGCCCCACCGGTCCCACCGACCACGCCCACCCCGCCGGCTCCGGGTCCGGCGCCCCGGTCGTCACCTTCGACGACGTACGGGACGCCGCCCGGCGGCTGGCGGGCGTGGCGCACCGCACGCCGGTGCTGCGCTCCCGCACCCTCGACGAGCTGGTCGGCGCCGAGGTCCACCTCAAGTGCGAGAACTTCCAGCGCGTCGGCGCGTTCAAGTTCCGCGGCGCCTACAACGCCATCTCCCGGCTGTCACCGCAGCAGCTGGCCCGAGGAGTCGCCGCCTACTCCTCCGGCAACCACGCCCAGGCCGTCGCACTGGCCGCCCGGGAGCTGGGCAGCCACGCCGTCATCGTGATGCCCGAGGACTCCCCGAAGTCCAAGACCGACGCCACCGCCGGATACGGCGCCGAGATCGTCCGCTACGACCGCTACACCGGCGACCGCGTCGCCCTCGGCCGTCAGCTCGCCGAGGAACGCGGCCTGACCCTCATCCCGCCGTACGAGCATCCGCACATCATCGCCGGCCAGGGCACCGCCGCCCTGGAGCTGATCGAGGAGACCGGCCGGCTCGACGCGCTGCTGGCGCCCGTCGGCGGCGGCGGGCTGATGGCCGGCTCGGCCACCGCCGCCACCGCACTCGTCCCCGGCATCCGCATGATCGGCGTGGAACCGGAGACCGGCGACGACACCCGCCGCTCACTGGCCGCCGGCCACCCCGTCACCATCCCCGTCCCGCGCACCATCGCCGACGGCCAGGCCGTCGACACCCCCGGCGCACTGACCTTCGCCATCAACCAGCGCCTCGTCGACGCCGTCGTCCTGGTCAGCGACGACGAGATCCGCGCCGCCATGAAGCTGGCCTTCGAACGCCTGAAGATCGTCACCGAACCCAGCGGCGCCAGTGCCCTGGCCGCCCTCCTCGCCGGTCGCATCGACCCACTGCCACCCCGCATCGGCGTGATCATCTCCGGCGGCAACGTGGGCCTGGACCGCTTCATGGAACTCCTGGGCTGACCGACCGATCGCCAGCCCGCCCGCGTCCCGCAACCTGAGCGACCCGCCTCGTGAACCGACACATGACCGGGGTGGAGCCGCCTCACGAACCGACATGTGGCCGGGAGTGTCCGACCCCCGCCGTAGAATTCACGCGTGGCAGGCAGGATCAACGATGACGACGTGAAGGCGGTACGGGACGCGGTCCCGATCGACGCCGTCGTGTCCGAGTACCTCCAGCTCCGCAACGCCGGCGGCGGCAACCTCAAGGGCCTGTGCCCCTTCCACGACGAGAAGTCCCCGTCCTTCCACGTCAGCCCGGCCAAGGGCCTCTACCACTGCTTCGGCTGCCAGGAGGGCGGCGACACCGTCGACTTCATCATGAAGATCGACCACCTCTCCTTCGCCGAGACCATCGAGCGGCTCGCCTCCCAGGCCGGCATCACCCTGCGCTACGAGGAGGGCGGCTACACCCCCGGCCGCCAGCAGGGCGAGCGCACCCGCCTGGTGGAGGCCCACAAGGCCGCCGCGCAGTTCTACGTCGAGCAGCTGGACGGCCCCGAGGCCGAGATCGCCCGTAAGTTCCTGGCCGAGCGCGGTTTCGACCAGGCCGCAGCCCAGCATTTCGGCGTCGGCTACAGCCCGGCCGGCTGGGACCACCTCACCCGCTTTCTGCGCGGCCGCGGCTTCAGCGACAAGGAGCTGGTCCTCTCCGGCCTCTCCCAGGAGGGCCGCCGCGGCCCCATCGACCGCTTCCGCGGCCGTCTGATGTGGCCGATCCGCGATATCGCCGGCGAGGTCGTCGGCTTCGGCGCCCGCAAGCTCCGCGACGACGACAACGGCCCCAAGTACCTCAACACCCCCGAGACCCCCATCTACCGCAAGTCCCACGTCCTCTACGGCATCGACCTCGCCAAGAAGGAGATCGCCAGGACCAACCGCGCGGTGGTCGTCGAGGGCTATACGGACGTCATGGCCTGCCACCTGGCCGGCGTCACCACCGCCCTCGCCACCTGCGGTACGTCCTTCGGCGAGGGCCACATCAAGATCCTCCGCCGCCTCCTGATGGACAACTCCGGCTCCGAGGTCGTCTTCACCTTCGACGGCGACGCCGCGGGCCAGAAGGCCGCCCTGCGCGCCTTCGAGGACGACCAGAAGTTCGCCGCCGAGACCTCCATCGCCATCACCCCGGGCGGTATGGACCCCTGCGATCTACGGCTCGCCAAGGGCGATGCGGCCGTCGCCGATCTCGTCGAGGCCCGCACCCCGCTCTTCGAGTTCGCGCTGCGCCATGTCGTCTCCCGGCACAACCTCGACACCACGGTCGGCCGCGCCGCCGCCCTCGACGAGGCCGCCCCCATCGTCGCGAACATCAAGAACAGCGCCATCCAGCACGAATCCGCCGTCCAGCTCGCCGGCATGCTCGGCATCCTGGACACCCAGTTCGTCGTCCGCCGGGTCAGCCAGCTCGCCCGCTGGGCCCGCGAGCGCGGCCGCGAGGGCGGCGGCCCCGACCAGGGCCGCCAGCAGCGCCGCGGCCAGGCCCCGCCCCCCGAGCAGGCCCGCACCGCGCCCGGCCCGCGCGGCCCGGCGCTCAACCTCCGCAGCCCCGCCCACCGCGTCGAGCGCGAGCTCCTCAAGCTCGCCCTGCAGCGCCCCGACCTGGTCTCCCCGGCCTTCGACGCCTACGGGACCGACGAGTTCACGGCGCCGCCGTACGCGACGGTCCGCCAGTGCATCGAGGACGCCGGCGGCGCCGCGGCCGGCGCCGCCGACAGCGCCTACGTCCCCCGGGTGCGCGAGGCCGCCCCCGACGACACCGTCCGCGCCATGGTCACCGAGCTCGCCGTCGAGCCCCTGCACACCCGCCGGGATCCCGACGAGTCCTACGCCGGCGTCCAGTTGGTCGCCGTCCGCCTCGCCGCCGTCAATCAGCGCATCACCGAAATCCGCGGCACCCTCCAGCGCCTCGGCCCCCGCGCCGACCCCGAACACCTCGCCGCCGTACAGAACGAACTCTGGGTCCTCCAGCAGTACGGCCAGTCCCTGCGCGAGCGGGGCTACGCGGCGCTCTAGGCGCGTCACCCGTCACCAACGTGCCCGGACAACACACCCGGCGCGTCCGCCACTCCCCGGGAAACGCCCCGCGGTAGCCGTTCGGTCACGGACCGGACTCAAAAAGTGCTCGCACGCCCCTCGTGGCGGGAGTGTGTCGTACTCCACACTGAGAGCGGTGCCTGAGTCCTCGGAGCGCGGCGGGTCCGGTCGCACCGCACCGGAAACCCCCGCGGAACCGCTCTTGACGTACGGGACGGCCGGCGGCTCGGCCGCAACCGTGCCCGACCTTTCTGCCGCCTCAGCTGCGATCACCCTGGAGGTCGCCCCCGTGCAGACCCGGACCCTCGCCGACGCGCCGGCCGCCACACCACCGGTCACGGAGCCGGTCACGGAACCCGTCGCAGGAGCGGTCGCCGGGCCGCTCCTGGACCCGGTCACCGAGCCCCTCACCGTGCCTCAGCAGGCCGAACCACCCGCCGCCGAGATGCTCACCGAGGAGATCACCCCGGAGCCGGAGCCGGAGCCGGAGCCGGAGACGGAGCCGGTGTCGGAGACGGAGCCGGTGTCGGAGACGGAACCGGTGTCGGAGCCGGCGCCCCGCGCCGACACGAGCGGCCCGTCCTCCGACCTCTTCCGCCAGTACCTCCGCGAGATCGGCCGGATCCCGCTGCTCACCGCCGCCGAGGAGGTCGAGCTCGCGCGCCGCGTCGAGGCCGGTCTCTTCGCCGAGGAAAAGCTCACCAACACCCCCGACCCGGCCTCCCAACTCGCCTACGAACTCGACCAGTTGGTGGTCCTGGGCCGCATGGCCAAACGCCGTCTGATCGAGGCCAACCTGCGCCTGGTGGTCTCCGTCGCCAAGCGCTACGTCGGCCGCGGCCTGACCATGCTCGACCTCGTCCAGGAGGGAAACCTCGGACTGATCCGTGCCGTCGAGAAGTTCGACTACGCCCGCGGCTACAAGTTCTCCACGTATGCCACCTGGTGGATCCGCCAGGCGATGTCCCGCGCCCTCGCCGATCAGGCCAGAACCATCCGCGTCCCGGTCCATGTCGTCGAGCTGATCAACCGCGTGGTGCGCGTCCAGCGCCGGATGCTCCAGGAACGCGGCTACGAACCGACCCCCGAAGAGGTCGCCACCCACCTCGACCTGACCGAGGAACGCGTCAGCGAGGTGCTGCGACTGGCCCAGGAACCGGTCTCGCTGCACGCCCCCGTGGGCGAGGAGGAGGATGTCGCCCTCGGTGACCTCATCGAGGACGGCGACGCCGCCTCACCGGTCGAATCCGCCGCGTTCCTGCTGCTCCGCGAGCACCTCGACGCGGTCCTGTCCACCCTCGGCGAACGCGAACGCAAGGTCGTCCAGCTCCGCTACGGCCTCGCCGACGGCCGCCCGCGCACCCTGGAGGAGATCGGCCGGATCTTCGGCGTGACCCGCGAACGCATACGCCAGATCGAGTCCAAGACCCTCAACAAACTCCGCGACCACGCCTTCGCCGACCAGCTCCGCGGCTATCTGGACTGAGCGCGCAACGTACGGACAGGCCCGGGTCCGCCCGCGCCTCCGTACGTCACGCCTCCCTACGTCACGCCTCCCGCTGGAACGCCCCCGGATGCGCCTCGTCGCGCACCGCCCCGTACTGCTGGCGCACCGCCTGCCCGACCGGCAGTTCGTCGCCCGGCTCGAAGACCTGGCTCGTGGCCGCCGGCCACTGGGGCGGATCGATCCACACGGGCCCGCCGGCCGGCCCGGCCTCCGCGCCGGCGGCCGGGGTGAGCGTGCCGTGCGCGACCCCCCACGCCCAGGCCGCCTGCCGCGCCGCACCCAGCGCCGCGTACTCCGCCGGCTGCGGCACCACGACCTGCACCCCGAACAGCCCCGGTGCCACCGCCTGGATCGCGCCCAGCTCCGCGGCCGCGCCCAGCAGGAACACCCGGCGCACCGCCACACCCCGCCCGCGCAGCACATCCAGCGCATCCGCGAGTCCGCAGAGCATGCCCTCCACGGCCGCCCGCGCCAGATGCTCGGGCTTCATGCTCTCCCGCCGCATGCCGTGCAACGACCCGGCGGTGTGCGGCAGATGAGGCGTCCGCTCGCCCTCCAGATAGGGCAGCAGCACCATGCCGTACGCACCGGGCGACGACTTCAGCGCCAGATCGGACAGGCCCTCCAGATCCGTCCCCAGCATCTCCGCGGCACCGCGCAGCACCCGCACCGCGTTGCTGGTGTGCACCACCGGCAGATGCCGCCCGGTGGCGTCCGCGAACGAGGTGATCGTGCCGCTCGGATCGACCAGCGCCTCGTGATGGATCCCGAACACCGACCCCGAGGCGCCCAGCGACACCACGGCGTCACCCTCCCCGACGCCGAGCCCGAACGCCGCCGCCATCGTCTCGCCCGTACCGGCGGAGATCAGCAACCCCTCCGGGGTGAAACCGGCGGTCCCGGAGGGGCTCAGCACCTCCGGCAGCCGCACCTGATGGCCCAGCGCCAGCTCGATCAGATCCGGCCGGTACGACTCGGTCGCCGCCGACCAGAACCCGGTCGCCGAGGCCCCGCCGCGGTCCGTCGTACGCCGCGCCGGCCGCCCCAGCAGCTGCCAGGCCAGCCAGTCGTGCGGCTGCATGACCTCCGCTATCCGGGCCGCATGCGCCGGCTCGGTACGCGCCAGCCAGCGCAGCTTCGTCACCAGGTGCGCCGCCTGCGGCACCGCCCCGACGGCCTGCGCCCACGCGGTACGCCCGCCCAGCGAGTCGACCAGGTCCGCGGCCGCGCTCTGCGCCCGCTTGTCATTGCCCACCAGCGCGGGCCGTACGAGATTGCCCTCGACGTCCAGCGGCAGCAGACCGTGCTGCTGCGCCGCGACGCCGATCGCCTGCACCCCTTCGAGCAGCCCACCCCCCGCTGCCTCGCCGAGCGACATCAGCCATGCCTGCGGATCGACCTCGGGCCCCTTCTCGACAGGGTGCGGCGCATACCCCTGCCTGATGACGGCACCCGTGTCCGCATCGCAGACGACGATCCGTGTGCTCTCGGACGAACTGTCCAATCCGGCGACTATCCCCATGGCCCCAGATGATGCCCCATGGGACGCATAAGGAAAGAGTCAGGGTTTGCCCCGGGAGGGTGCCGCCCCGGGTTCCGCCTCAGGTATTGCTCGTGCCCCACTCGTCCTCGTCGGAGGCGCGCTGCTCCCGCAGCGAGCGGACCCGTTCGCTGACGGGCCCGGGCAGCCGGTCCCCGACCTTGGCGGAAACCGCCCCGAACGCCTTCGCCGCCGTCTCCCGCCCCGTCAGCGCCACGGTCTCGGCGCTGTTGCGGACCGCCGGATTCTGCGCGACCCGCTGGGCGGCCTTGCGGAGCTGCTCGTACCGCTCGCGGCCGGCCCGTGCGCCGAGCACGTACCCCGTGGCCAGTCCCGCGATGAACGTGAGCCGGTAGCGCATCGCTCCACCTTTCCCTCTCGTCGGTCCCGTCCGGTGCCGTACGCACCGGGGTGCCGGGCTGTGCCGCGCGCCTACCCTCCGGGGCCGGAGATCACCCGAGGTGACCTGAGGCGATACCGATTGGCGGAGCACCCCCCTGCTTGCGCTAATGTATGTGTCGCAGCGAGCGCGCGCCGTCCGGAGCCCCGGACAGCGGTGCATTCGAGGCACACAGAGCGATCCCCTGTAGCTCAATTGGCAGAGCAGCCGGCTGTTAACCGGCAGGTTACTGGTTCGAGTCCAGTCGGGGGAGCTCGGTCCCCTGTAGCTCAATTGGCAGAGCATTCGGCTGTTAACCGGAGGGTTACTGGTTCGAGTCCAGTCGGGGGAGCAGAGAGAACGAGGACCCCGCAAGGGGTCCTTTTTCTTGTGCCGTGGAACCGAATCCCCAATGATCGAAGTCCTCTTGGGCGTGCGCGGTCGCGCGACGGCAGCCCTCACGGGCAGCAGATCGTATGAGCAGCTATGCTGCGGCAGACGGCGCGCACAAATGTGCGCGACGCGCCGTGAGGGGGCGGTAGCTCAGCCGGTTAGAGCAGCGGACTCATAATCCGTCGGCCGTGGGTTCGAGTCCCACCCGCCCCACTCCGGCTCCCAGGGCGAAGATCCTTTCTACCTGGGGGAGAAGCAGAAAGAAGGGCCGCCACGCGAGCGTGGCGGCCCTTCTGCACCCCGTTGGACCAAGATCCAGGGGACACGCAGGGGACACGGGGACCGATCCGGGGGCGGGACGGCTTACGCGGCCTTGCGGCGACCGCTTGAAGCGCGGCGTGCGGACCTCCCAGCGGTAGGAGGCAGGCCCTGCGGTAGCGCCCAGCCGTCGACTCGCGGAGCTTTGGAACGAGCGATAGTGAAGTGCGTGAGTGAGAAGTCCGTCCGCTGTTCCTCCGGGTAGCGGTCGTTGAAGTTCTCCACCCGGACCAGCTCCAGGCCGTTGGCCGTGCAGTGATCGCGTATCCACTTCACGGAGGCGTTGGCCGCGTCCTCCTGGCCCCGGCCGGCCAGCTCGGTCATCCCGAGGAGATCGGAGTCCGGCTGGGTCTGCGCTCCAACGGCCCAGGTGTCTCCCAACTGCCGCGCGCCGTGGGTGAAGAAGATGCCGATGTCGCCCTGCCAGGCTGTCTCGGGGATCTCCAGCGCGGTGCGCACCTCGAAGGGGACGTCGCGGGGGACGACCGCCATGACCGACTCGGCCTCGGCCCGCGTCATCTCGGGCAGCAGGCTCGTGTAGGTGTCGGAGGTGATCTGGCGCGAGGAGTGCCCCAGCTTCTCCTGGACCACCTTGATGTCGGTGCCGGCGAGCAGGGACAGCGTGGCGGCGAGGTGCCGCAGATCGTGGAGGCGGACCGGCGGTAGGCCGGACAGTTCCACCAGGCGTGTGAAGCGTCGCGATATCCAGTCGGGGTGCAGTTCCTCGCCGCTCTCGTGTGTCCACGCGCGGCCGGTCTCGACGTAGGCGTCGGCCCACTCCTGGCGTTTCTGCTCCTGCTTCGCGCGGAAGCTGACCAGGTTGTCGCCGGACTCCAGGCTCAGCGACAGGGTGCGTACGCTGTCGGACTTCGGCGCTTCGCCGTACAGCTTCTAGGCGACATCCACGATCTGCTGGGAGATTCGCAGCCAGAGCGCATCGGTGTTGACCTCCGTCCAGGGCGGCGCGGCCATCTCGCCGCGGCGGGGGCCGAGGAAGATGAACGAGTGCCACAGCTCGTAGAGCCAGTCGTCCTTGACGAAGTCGAGGAACTGGCCGGTCAGCTCCGGTGTCCAGACCATGACCGGGCCGGGCTTCTCGCCGGTGCGCTTCCAGTGTTCGATGCGCTCGGGCGTCCGGACGAGCGGCTTCGGTCGGGTGACCGGTGGCAGCTCCACGAGCTGTGCCCAGTTCTTGGCGAAGGCTTGCTCCCGCTTGATGCCCCACGTCAGGGCGGAGGAGAGCGTGTCGTTTGATGCGGTGCATGGTGGCGGCGGAGGTGACTTTCCGCAGCCCCTTCTTGCCCTCGCGGAGCGCGGCGTTCGCCTCGAGGAACGCTCGGCGGGCGGCGCGGCGCTCCTCCTTCTTCCCGGCCGCCCTAACCCAGGTCCGGTGTGCGGCGTCGCGATCCTCCTGGAGCTGATCGACGCGGAGGCGGTGGAGAACCCTCTCGGCGTTCTCCTTCTCGATCGCGTCGTACATGAGGTCGAGGTGACGGACCTTGAGGTCGCGGCGCTTGATGTGCCCCAGGTGAGGGAGCCCCCGCACCAACGACATCATCAAAGAGTTCCAGCCCACAACCGACCGCGACTTCCTCGCCGTCCTCGGCAGCACCGCCCTCAACTTCGAAAAGCAGTGCGCCACACCGCTCGGCCAGGACGCCGCGCTCGACACCACGCACGCGCTCATCGACATCGCAATGCGCCGGTTCCGAGACGGCGCGACCGAACTCGGCCAAGAGCTGACCGCGCGGATCATTGTGGGTCTCCAAGACGACGGAGCCGTGGATGGCGGCCCTGCCTTCGCCGAAGAAGACGACCTCCTCCACGCCCGACGCCTGTGGGCCTACCTCGCCCGCCACTGCGCCGCCCCGTACGCCCAAGAGGCGGTCCCGGTCCTCACCCTGCTCGCGTTCGTCGCCTGGCGCCAACAGGACCTCATCACCGCCCGCCTCGCACTCGAGCAGGCAATCGCCACCGACCCCGACTACGAGCTGGCTCCCGGCATCCACCTCGGAACCATCGACGGCGAAGACCCCCGAGAACTCCTCGCTCTCGCACGCCAAGCCCGAGCCGAACGCATCGCCGGCATCTAACCCCCCGACCAGGCAGACACCCACACGTCATGACCACCGCGGCAGCCCCGTCGCACCGCCGGGGCTGCCCCACCCCGAAAGCCCCGCGCATGAACACCCCGCCTGAACCCGTCGGCGCCATCGCCCGCCACGCCACATATCTGCCCCGCTCCTGGGACAAGACCCAAAACGTCCGCGACGTCTGGTGCATTGACAGGGACCGATCCGCACCACCCATACGGGGATCGAGAAACGGCACCTGCCCGGAGCGACGTCAGGAGGCGGCTACGACCTCGCGGTGGAACCCCCGAAACGGGGCCGCGGTCGGCCTCGTGCAGTTGGTCACTTGCTCAGTGACCGGGGCGGCATCGTCAGCGCCGTCAGGGCCCTGAGCCGCTGAGCCGCCCCGCCGACCTGTGGCTATACGTGCCAGGTATGTGGGCCGAGTACAGGGTGGGCAGCCCGGCCGGGGCGAAGGTGCCCGCCCCAGCAGCAGGAGCTCCCCCGTGGCACACAGCCGTCGGCGACACGCTGGCTGCGCCCGGGCGTACGTGTGCGCGTCTGGCCACCGAGGGATGAGGCCGGCGATGAGGCCCGTTCGGACCAATTCTGGTTGGCATGCAGCTGCTCAGGGATTTCTAGTAGAGAGTGAACGGCCAACCAACTGCCTCGAAAGGGTTCCCCATGCCTGAATTTACTGTAACCGTGTCGATCGACGATAAGTCCATCGAAGAAATGACAAACTATGTCCTCTACGGTTTCAAGGCCGTGAAGACCGCAGATTCGCAAACCAGCCCCATCGTCTGGTTCGCGAGCACGGACTACACCACGACAACCGACATCTCTTGGCACACGGAATACCAGTCGTACGCCGCTCCGTACAAACAGTCCGGTCCGGTCTCCTCGTACAGTGCCAGAGATATCACGTTGGGGAAGACCATGAAAATCAAAAACAAGAAGTGTTTGGGTGAAGTGAGTGGTGACCCGGATCCCTCGAAGCCCATCAAGGTGATGAACGGACTCGATGACACTCAGTTCAGGACAGGGATCGCCCAGAGGCCGTCGCTCACCAATGAGTTTCGTCCGCTCTGCGTATCGAAGATCATCGCTGATGGCACGAATGCTTTTATGCCGGTCGAGAAGATCATGCTGATTTTTGCCACGGAAGCGGTTGACGAGGGGGCGGTCATCACGCAAGCCTTCTCGGCCGGACTGCTCATCGATGTGACCGGCGCATCGGAAAGGAAGGTCAATTTCAGTACGAGTAATTCATGGAAATGGGATGCGGGTGCGCCGTGGGCGAAAAAAATCACTGCCCAAGAAGACATCACCAAGCATCTGGTGGTTGGGCCGAAACTTGAACTGCTGGCCTGAAGCGGGAATGGTAACGGCTTCTGCCCCGGCGTCACTTGGGAGTCGTATCGACGAGCCGCAGCGTCGAAACTTCCAGAGAAAGGAGGAGCGTGACCAGATATAAAGTGACCGTGGTGGTCGACGGGAACACTTCAGCCTCCGGAAGCGAAAGGGCTAGACTCTACGGCCTCAAAGCAGCAGGCGACAATCATTGGCAGAGCAAACCACTCGTCTGGTTCGCCACGGAGGAATATGCAAGCCGAACCAGGATCGAGTGGAACAGCCAGTGCTGGATCTACATTGCCAAGGCCCGCCACGACAAGGAGCCGCTTACGTCCTATAGTCCGCACGAATTGTTGTACGGAGAGCAATTCGTGGCGGAGAGTGAGTCGGGGATCGGGAAAAAAGAAACATATAGGGACGTTTCTCATATGGCTGTCGTCAATGACGCCGGGAAAGATCTCCGAACGGGCCTGGCGGGGCAGATCTCAGTAGCCGACATCTCCCTGGAACACGCTCCCTATTGCGAAAACCCTCTGACCAGCCATGCGACGACCACCCTCAGGGCCGTCGAGAAGATGCTGCTCACGGTCTCCCAGTCGCCCGATGATGCGAAAATCAAGAAGGGGACCGTTGTCGACAGTGCGTTGTCACCAGGCGTACTGATCGATGCAAGTGCCAGCGGCGAAGAAAAGAAAGTCCACTTCGACGAGAACACAGGCTCCTGGAGTTGGCCCGAAGGAGCCACATGGGCAACCGCTGTCAAACGTGGGGATAATCTCACCAGCCGCCTCATCGAAAAATGGTGACGCGCCTTCCCGCCAAGACTTAGGGATTGTCTGGCGACCCGGAAGGTGTCAGATCGGGTAACTCGCCCAACGAGGGTCAGGAGTGCTCGACCAGCGCCGGAACGGAAGGAACGACTGAAGATGCCCATCAAGCGGACGGACGGCGAAAAATTCAAGGGAATCCAGGCCAGCGAGAAGCAGAAGACACAACTCAAAGAACTCTGCCAGGAGTTGACGGACAAGTACCCGCAGCTTTGGAGCAAGGCCGGAACCATCGTCGAGGACACCAAGATGAAGATGCGCGTCGACCGCCAAGGCAAGCTGAGCAAGCCGTTCGTGGGCATGAACATCCAGGCCCAGACCGGCAAGGAGTCGCTCGCAGCGATAGGCCTGGCAGAGACCCTAAGTGACGGCAAGATGCCCGAGGAGGGCCAAAGGGCCGTGGAGGAAGAGGTCAAAGCCGCTCTGCAACACAGCGCCGAATCGGGGAAATGGCGGTATGTCACAGGCACGTATCCCTGAGCAGCCTGGCAGGGGCTGCGTCCGCCGGGGCGCCATGGCCTCGGTCGGGTAACGCCGCCAGCGGCGATGAGGGTGCCGGGTACGTGGGTGCTACCAGATGATGGGGGCGCTGGACATCGCTGGGGGGTGCCGCCGAGGAGGTGTCCGGGGCGGCGAGGGTGCCGCGCTGGCGGACCTCGTATTGGTGCGCTGTGTCCGCAGTGGCGGAGTGCCAGGCCAGGCGCAACATCTTGCAGGTGTTCTCGGGATCGGTGGCGAGTGAGCCGAGGATGATGGCCGGCCCGGTGGGTGGGGGTGGGGTGGTGAAGGGGCTGTCGTGGACGGCGATCTGGCCGATGCGCAGTTCGTAGGAGGGTTCGTGTCCGCGGCGGTGATGTGCAGGCTGAGGCGGATGATGGTGTGGCCGGCGTAAGCGGCGAGGGGTGCTGTCAGGGTTTGCCGGCCGGTGCCTGGTGTGCCGGTCAGGTCGACGGTGGTGAACGTCGTGGGGGCGTCGGTGAAGGCGAGGGCCGCCTTCAGGCTGGAGTCGGTACCGGCGGGAGTCTTTGCGACGATGGTGTCCTTGGTGACTGCGAGGCTGGTTTGGTAAAGGCGCAGGGTGGTGGGCTTGCCCTTTCGAGATTCCTGGCCAGTTGCAGGCTGCTGACGCCTTCGAAGGCGTCGTCGAAGGGCAGGGAGGCAGTGACGGACGACCCGACGTTGGGCGGGGAGATCCACCGGCAGGGCGTCACCGGCTGACCTGTGGTCAGGCGGCTGACCTGCGATGAAGCCGCGCGGCTCCAACCTCGGGCGAAGAGGGCGGGGCCCTTTTCGTCGGTAAGGCACTCCGCTGCTCTCATCTTCCGCGTGGCTCACACGCACAGTGGTGACCAGCGCCCTCGTGCGCGAAGAGACGCCGCAGCACCTCCGCTCAGTGCTTAGGGGCACGGCTCAGGGGCCTTCCAGGAGCCTGCAGGGGGCCGGAACGACCGGGAAGGATCAGGAAAGGCTAGAGCTGGTCCGCACGAGAATGCAGCTCTGACCTGCGGAAACGGGAAAGGTGCGGCAGGATCGGGAAGATCGCGGACGATCCTCGAAGGACTCATGATCCGTCGGCCGTGGGTTCGAGTCCCACCCGCCCCACTCCGGCTCCCAGGGCGAAGATCCTTTCTACCTGGGGGAACGCAGAACGAAGGGCCGCCACGCGAGCGTGGCGGCCCTTCTGCACCCCGCTGGACCAAGATCCAGGGGACACGCGGGGGGCACGCCGGGGACACGCGGGCGAATCCGGGGTACGGCAGCCCCTGCGGCAGTGGCGAGTGATCCCATGGTGGCGTTCGCAGCCTGGTCCTGGCCCCGCCCGGTCGTTCTGATCTCCCCGAGGAGATCGCTGCCTGGCCGTGCCGGGGATCTCCAGCGGGCTGTGCACCTCGTCCGGGACTTCTCGGGGGACCACAGAGGTGACGGACTCGGCCTTGGCGCGCATCACCCCCGGCAGGACGCTCGTACGGGTGTCCGAGGTGATCTGGCGTGAGGAGCGGCCGAGCCTCTCCTTGACGACCTTGATGCCGTTCTTCGCGAGCAGCGACAGCGTTGCAGCGAGGTGCGGCACGACACCGACAGCGGGCGGCTGATCGTGCTGTCCGTCACTGTTCTGAGGACCTATCTCGTAGAAGGCGGTTGGCGATAGATCTGCCCTCTCATCGCGCTTGTCGGATTCGGTCGGGCGTAGGTCCGTCGGAAGCTGTTCCTGGGGTGAAACGCGCCCTTGGTGAAGAAGATTGCCAATGGGGCATTTTTTTGAAAATGGGCAGGTCTCGGCGTGGCCTTCGTCGGAACCTGTAGCTGACTGCGGTGTGGCTGTGTGAAATATGTCCATGTCACGTAGATTCTTTGGCGAGGGGGCGGTCGCCGAGCCCAAGTGAGGCTCTCCCTCGTCGACTTGACGGAACGCTCCAGCTGTCGTTCCTGTACTGGGTTGGGGGAGCCCTCGTGGCGAATGGTGTTGGTTCCGGAAGATCGCCTTCTGGCATATCGGCGCGGCAATCCGAGCCGGCGCCGACCACCGACGCATCGGGGTGTGCCTCGGGTCGCCCCAAGGTCGGATGAGCCACTCCCGTCGGCGAGAAGGCTCAATGACGCGGCACCAATGACCTGGATGCCGCCGAGGCGTTCGGTCGGGCTGCCGGACCGCGCCTGACACCATCACTCATTGGGGGAACAGTGCGGCATGGTCGCATATCCATCTGCGCCGGTCCGGCCGTCCTCGCGCTCGCTCTCGGGCTGTGGGGCATCACGCGCGAGCACAGCATGTGGCGGGATGAGGCGGCGACCTGGCAGGTAGCGCATCGGTCGCTGGCCGAGATAGGGCACATGGTCGGTCAGGTCGACGTCGTCCATGGCCTTTACTACGCGGTGATGCACGGGGTGTTCGCCCTCTTCGGCGACAGTCTGGTCACCCTGCGGCTGCCCTCGGTGCTCGCCACGGCCGCCGCGTGCGGACTGACCGCGCTGGTCGGCGCCCGGCTCTCGGATCGCTGGGTCGGGATGGGCGCAGGGCTCGCCCTGGCGGTCATTCCAGCAGTCCAGGAGTACGCCCAAGAGGGGCGGCCGTACGCCCTTGTCCTCGCCTTCGTGGTGCTCGCGACCTGGCTGCTGGTAGGCGGCCTTGAGCGGCCGGACGGTCGGCGGTGGGCCTGTTATGCGGCGGCCACGCTGATCGCCGCGTTGCTCAACTGGTTCTCGCTGCTCGCGTTTGTCGCGCATGCCGTCACCGTGGTGTACGTCCGCCCTGGCCGAACTCGGTTTGTCGGGTGGGCGCTTGCCGCCTCCGGGGCTGTTGCTGCGGCCTTGCCGTTGATCCTGGTCAGCCGGGCCCAAGCCTCGCAGGTCTCCTGGATCAAGCCGCTCGGCTGGTCGACGGTGCTCGGTGTGCTGATCACCGTAACGCTGGCAGCCCTCTGTACGCGCCTGCCGCACGCACGTGTGCCAGAGCGCATGCGTGAGGAAGTGCCGCATACACGCGTGAACCTCGCAGCCGTCGCGCTCCCGCTCTGTGCGGTGCCGCAGGTCGGCCTGGCGTTGGTCTCGCTCGTCAAACCTCTCTACATCACCCGCTATGTGCTGTTCGCGTACGTAGGTCTCGCACTCCTCATCGGCGCCCTACTGGCCACGATCGCCGCGCGTCTCAGAACACACGCCCGCGTGCTGCTCCCCGTCGCCGTCGCCCTGGCGCTCCTGGCGCTTCTCCCGATCGAGTTCCGCCTGCGTACCGAACAGAGCCGTGTCGACGACGTACTCACCGCGGCAGCCACGGTCGGTCATGTCCGCGACGCCACCGACGGCGTCCTCTACATTCCCGCCGCGCGCCGCGACACCGCCCTTGTCTCGCCCCGAGAGTTCGCAGGCCTGCGGGATCTTGCCCTGGCCCAGGGGCCGGTGGAGTCAGGCACGTTGAAGGGCATAGAGGCCGAACCACGCGACATAGAGCGGGCCATGCTGGGCGCACGGCGCATAGTGCTCGTCACCGATCCTGGACCGAGCCAAGCCGACTCCGCACGCGACCTCGCCAAGCAGCGTGTTCTGGACGAACACTTCGTGCGGCGCTCGGACAGTAACGAACGGGGCCGCCGGGTGAGCGTCTACGAGCGACGTGAGCGGGAACGCCCCGCATCCAGGGCTGCCTCTCTCGACTGATCGATGCCTGGTCGTGGTTGACCACGCGATGACCCGGTGCCGGCCGTCGCGCCGGATCTTTGCTCCGATGGCTCACGAGCCTTCGCACTGGGGGATCAATTGCTGCTCCTCGGTCGTCAGGCTGGGGGGCGTCGTCCCACTGCCGGCCTTGAACTCGCGGCGCGCGGCATCCTTCTTGCAGGCGGAGGCCTGGACGGCGAGTTCCCGGACCCGGGTGCGGGCCTGGCCGACGCTGTCCACGGCGATCGTCTCCTTGACCTGATTGCGCAGGTAACCGGGGAGGTATTCGAGTTCGATCTCGGGGTGGTCCTCTTGGACGTCGGAGAGCTGGATCCATCCCAGCTTCTGGCTCAGCCCCTGGTAGACGGCGACATGGCTACCCACCACGCCGACGTAGTACTGGGTCCGGGTCCACTGCCGGACGCCGACAAGTCCGCCGGTGACCACGGCAAGCACGGTCGCCGCGACGATGCCGCGCCGGATCCACGAAGGGCGACGGCGGTCGGGCGTCGCGGCCGGTGAGGAGGCACGCCGCGAGGTCGTCGGCGTGCTGGCCCTCGACCGTGTGGCCTTGGGCGGCGGGTCGGGGTGCACGAGTGGTGGCGGACCGGGCGTTCTTGTGGATGTCGTCCCCAGTCCCATGGCTGAAGCATCGTGCGGGGGTGCCGGGAGGGGGGCGGCCGGCGATACCGGTGGTGACGCCGAGGGCGCCGGCCGGCCGGCCCTTGGGAGGAAGAAGAAGTTGTCGGAGGGGATGTCGGTGACGAGCCGGAGGATCTGGGGCCGGCCCTTCTTCCGGTAGGCGCGGTGCAGCTCCGTCACCCGGTCCTGGACCGCCTCCATGAACTCGTCCAAGGCCGGCGCCTCGGTACCGGGCAGCCGGGCCACCACATCCGACACCGACCGGGAGAAGAGGCTGAACGACTCGCCGGGCCTGGTGCCGTGATCGGCTCCGGGCGGCACCGCTTCATGGGCGCGTACGAAGAGCGCGAGCTGCGCGGGCGAACATGCCTACACATACGCCACCTTGCGGCGCAGCGCCGCACCGATCTCCTGCTTGCCCCACTCCCGGACACCCGCGACGCCCATCGAGTCCTGATGGATGCCTTCCCGGCAGGCGTCGATGAGGATCACCACATGCTCGGCGAGGGTCTCGTCGAGATGCCGGCGCCAGTCGATCGCCACGCACCCCGATTCGAAGGGGTGCATGTCCTCGTCGATGTCCTCCGGCACCAGAAAGTCGCGGCCCCGGGCGTGCACTCCGTGTCCGCTCAACAGGATGAACAGGGTGTCGCCGCGCCGTGCGCGCCTGAGGAAGCCGATGACGCGGGCGTTCACGTAGTTCGCCGAGATCTGTTTTCCGTCGGCCCTTGCGGCCAGCACCTGGACGTCCTGGAAGCCGCGTGACTCCAGTACGGATCCCAGGCGCCTCAGGTCACCGGGGATGAAGGGAAGCGGCTGGACTCCCCGCATCTCGTAGTCGCTCGCCCCGATCAGCAGGGCTCGGTGGCGCCCCATGGCCGGCCGGTCACTGCTTGAAGACCAGGACGATGCCGCGGCTGCTCTGCAGCTGGGACGTCCCGATGAACTGCACCCCGCCGGCCGCGGTCACCTGGAAGGACAGATGTGCCTCGCGCAGCGGCAGCGGCCCGCCGCGCGCGGCGACATCGGTGAACAGCTGCTGCAGCGCGTCCACCGCCTCGGCCAGGTTCTTGCGCAGAGGTCCCAGCGGTACGTTCCGTAAGGCGGTGTCCCCGCTGTCCCCGAAAAGCCCCATCGAGTCCCTGGGCTCTTCGTTCTCGTCGTCGAACGACACCCAGAAAGGCAGCGTCGGTTCGCTGAGCGGTGATTCGGATTCCTGCATGACGTCCCCCTCGTCCGATGCGTCAACTCTAGTGAAAACGTGGTCGGTTCACCTGGTGAGTGGCGGGATTGAGGCGGGCGATCGGCCCGGCTGCGCGTGCCTCGGTCAGCTGAACGGTTGGTCAGGAGCCGGAGGGTTGTCGCGGCGGAACAGGGCGGTCCAGAGGAAGGACTCGCCGAAGTACGGGGACTCGGGCGGTTCGTCGTGCATCCGGCGCAGCTCCACCTCCGTCAGCTCGGAGAAGATCCAGCGCAAGGACTCCGGCGTGTAGGCGAGTCCGCCGTGGAGGCGGGACTGGCGGTAGAAGGCCGCGTCGGGGAGTTCGGAGCCCATCTCTCCGGCCGCGAAGCAGGTGAGGGCGAGATGGCCGCCGGGGGCGAGGCTGCGGTCGAGGAGGCGGAGGTAGCTGATGCGGCGGTGGGGCGGCAGATGGTGGAAGCAGCCCGAATCGTGGATCAGGTCGTACGGGCCGCCCAGCTCGGCCGCGGTGAGGGTGAAGGCGTCGCCACAGTGGAACCGGATGTCGGCCCCGGCCTCGCGGGCGCGCTCCTCGCCCCAGGCGACGGCCGTCGGGGAGAGGTCGACGGCGTCCACCCGGAAACCCAGGGAGGCCAGATGGAGGGCGTTACGGCCCGGACCGCAGCCCAGATCGAGAGCCCGGCCCGGGGTGATCAGGCATCGGTCGAGGTACGAGGCCAGACTCTCGTCCGGCTTCGCCACGAAGAACGGCACCGGCCTGGAGCGGTCGGAGTAGAAGCCGTCCCACCAGGTGGCCGCGTCAGCCGTCCAGCGGTCGGCTTCCGGCGTGAACAGGTCGTCAAGGAGCTTCAGTACATCGTCGACCGTGCGGATGTTCCGGTCCATGCGAGTCCCCTTCCGTGTGGGGGAGACGGTAGGGCCGAACGAGGCAAAAGCCGAGCTCAGGGCCCTTGGGGTGAGGGCGTGGGCAGGCGTTTGCGAGGGCTGGGAGGGAGGGGGAGGGGACGAGCCGCAGGTGTGTACGTGCGGTCGTCCGTGTCGCCGTCGAAGCCCGTCACGGAGGCTTTCCGAGTAGCGGTCAGGTGGGTTTCTTGGGGATTTTCCGGGGGGTGCCGGCCAGGGCGGGCTGTTGTCGAACGGCGGCTGTCCAGGGCCGGTTCACTGGTGGCTGTGGTGGCTGTGCTGATTGCGGTGGCCGCGGTGGCGTCGGTGGTAGGAGAGCGTGACGGCGGCGAGGAGGGGGCCCCAGGCCATCAGGGGGAGGTAGCAGGCCTGCATCAGTACGAGATGAGCGCCGTGCGGGCCGTTGTCGAGGTGGTCGAGCAGGAGCCATTGCGCGAGGGGCAGCGCGGTGCAGAGGAGGAAGAGGAGCGTCGCGCCGATGGCGGCGGCGGTCACGGCCAGTTTGGGGATGACCGGGCGTCCGCCCAGGAGCGGCAGCCATCGCGGGACGACCTCACCCCAGGGGCGGACGAGGCCGAGCGTGAGGAACGCGAGCGCTTCGGACAGCAGGCTGAGGGCGATCATGTACAGCGTGCCCCAGCCGGGGGAGTCGTAGTCCTGCCGCAGCACGGCCGCGCTGTAGCCCAGCGGAACGCCTGCTGCGAGGGCCAGTCGCCACAGGGACGAGGGGAGGACGCAGGCGACGGTCAGGTGTGCGGTGCGGATCGCCCAGCGGGGCGGTGGCGGTGGCGAAGGGGTGGCGGCGGTGGTGGGCGTATCGAGTGTCGGATTGTCGGTGTTCACAAGAGGCATGGTGTCCGGGGGATGTGAAGCTCGGCATCGTTCTAGAGAGGTATCTCTAAAAACTTGGGGATGAGATCGGCTGCCCGGCGGCGGGATCCGGCCGTTGTTCGCCTCGGGGCCCGGGGGCGGGGTGCTGATCTGCCACGATGAGGCGCCCTGCCGGCGAGGTGAGGAGTGCTTGGTGAGCGCAGCTCGGGTCAGTTCGGCCGTGATGACGCATCCGGTGCGCAGGGAGCAGGCCGCGGCGCTGTCCGCCCGGCTCGGTCTCGGCGGGCTGGCGATGGACCCGGATCCGGAGGGTGCGCCGTCGGCGTTACGGACCGCGCTGGTCGCGTGGTCGGCGGCGTCCCCGGAGGCCAGTCACCATCTGGTCGTACAGGACGATGTGGCCGCGCCCCGCGAGCTGCTCGACCTCGTCGCCGGGTCCGTGGCGCGGTTCCCGGACGAGGCCCTGATCTTCTACACCAACTGGCATGCGCGCAACGGCTCCGCGGCCCGGCTGGCCGCGCTGGCGGGCGCGGGCTGGGTCCGCGCCGTTCCCGAGGAGTTCGCTCCGACGCTGGCCATCTGTCTGCCCGCGGAACAGGCGGCCGGATTCCGGCGGTTCGCCCAGGACAGCACGGAGCGCCATGACGACGAGGTGATGGCCGCCTTCCTCCGTACGGCGGGCCGGGCGGGGCTGCTGGCCGTACCCAATGTGGTGGAGCACATCGGCACCAGCAGCATCAACGGGCATGCGGCACAGGGGGTTCGACTGGCCGCCTGCCCGGTCGGTGCCGCGGATGCCCGGCCGCTGCTGTGCCACGGGTGGGTTCTGGAGGAGCTGGACTGGCTGCCGTACATGCGGTACGGGGAGGGGTATCTGCGGCCGGCCGGGCCGGAGGCGCTCGCCGATCCCCGGCGGCACACCAGGTGGCAGGAGGCGCTGCCGGCCACCGGCCTCACGGAGGGGCAGGTGCGGGAGATCGCACGGCGCCACCGGCCGGCGGATGCGGAGGGGGAGGTACGGCGCCTGTTCGGCGCGGGCTTCGCGGACGAGCTGTGGATCCACTGTCTGCTGCTGGGCAGGCAGGCCGAGGACGCCGCGCGTCGCCATGCCCCGCGCCCCAGGGGCGGCCGGGCCGGTGGCGCGCGGCTGCGGGCCGCGGCGCTGTCCACGGTCGGCCCGGCGGGGCTGTCCCCGGACCGGCGTCCCGAGGTGCTCCCGGCGCATGCCGAGCTGCTGGCGGCATACGCCGAGAGCGCGGTCGGCTGCGGCGGCCTGCTGCTTGATGACGTTACGGCGGGGGCGCGGCCCGGCCCCGCACCTCGTGGGTGATCCAGACACACGGTTCCCAGTACGCACCCCGATCGCGTTCCCGGTCGATGAGCACGGTGTCCAGGCCGCCCGGGAAGACATACGCCCCGTCATCGGGGAACGCCATCTTGGTCCAGGACTCCCATTCGGCCACCGTGCCGGTGATCCGTGACGACTGTGTGACGGATGCCGCGATGGTGCCGCCGAGCCGTACCTGGGTGCGGATCCAGGGGTCGAAGGGCGCACCGTCGGCGCGGGTCCAGGCCGCGTAACGCTCGATGGGGACCAGCGGATAGCGGTCCTTCCAGGTGGGGCGGACCGGCACGATCACATGGGAGAGGCCGTCGGCGCGGGCCATCTGTGTCATGTGCCGGAGGAGGGCGCCGGACAGCCCTTTTCCCTGGTGGGCGTGCGGGATCTCGATGCCCAGGGCGCACAGGGCGTCCGGCTCGGCCCCGGCGTCGTGGTCGGCGAAGGCCGCCGCGATGGAGGCGTCGAGGCCGGTGCCCAGGCCTTCGGGGGTGCCGTCCCAGGTGCGCGGGAGGGTGCGCCCGGCGCCCAGGATGGCGTCGCTCTCCGTGTCGTGGAGCACGAATTGATGGTCCGGGAAATCGGAGAACAGCCGGGTCCAGAAGTCCGCGTTGATATCGCCGTGGAGGTTGTATTCGGGGACCACGCCGGCGAATTCTTCGGGGATACGGTCCCAGAGTTCTGGGCGTTCGGAGTGGCGGACGATCTCCATGGTCATGCGCCGCTCGCTTCGCCCTGCCGGCTCTTCACTGCCTCCCAGACGATGACGAGCGGAATTCCCTCCCAGGCGGCGCGGGCGGCGTCGGCGATGGATTCCTCGTAACCGCCCGGTGCCAGACGGCCGTTGAAGACCGGTTCATGGCAGCTCCGTACGCTCAGTCCGGCCTTGGTGAAGGCGGTCAAATAGCTGCTGGGGAGGTGTACGTGGTTGCGTACGAAGGCCAGCTGGCCGGCGCCCTTGACGAACAGACACTGGCCCTGGAGCGAGATGACGAAGGGGTGCATGTCGGAGAGGACGATCCGGCCGCCGGGGCGGACGACCCGGGCCAGTTCGGCGACGGCCGTGGTGAGGTCCGGCAGATGCGTCATGGCCAGGGAGCAGACGGCGAGGTCGACGGAGTCGTCGTCCAGCGGCAGCTCTTCGAGACGGCCGTGGCGGTACTCGGCGTCCGGGGCGTTGTGGCGGGCCCGGGTGAGCATCTCCGGGGACTGGTCGACGCCGATGGTGCGGTGGCCGCGGGCCGTCAGGGCCGCCGTCTGCCGTCCGGTGCCGCAGGCCGCGTCCAGGGCGGTGCCCACCGGACCGCGGTCCAGCAGCTCGTGGACCACCGGCTCCTCGACCTCGATGGAGGCGCTCGGCAGCGAGTCGTAGACGGTGGACCAGGCGGCATAGCCGGCCGCGGCGTCGAGTTCGCTGACCGCCGCCCCGCCGTCCGGTAAAGGGGCGCCCCGTCCCGAGGCGAAGGCGAGTATTTCCGCCACCCGTTCCTCAAGGAACTTCTCGTCGGCGTCCATCGCATGGCGCAGCAGAGCCAGCCCCTCAATGCCCAGTACGAGTTCGCGCACCCGGAATTCACTGCCCATCTCATGCCTCCGTTGTCCTGAATTCGATGGTGTCCTGAATTCGACCCAGGAGGGCCGGATCCCGGCATTTACCCTGTGGTGTGGTGGCGTCTAGCATGACGCGCGTGATCGAAGGTTATGTGGACCGGGAAAGTGTGATAGCCGGCCGGAATCTGACGCTTCATATCTCGACGGACGCCGATGAATTCCGCGTGCGTTTCTACCGCTTGGGCAGAGAGCTCGCCTTCATGGCGGAGTCCGGCCCGTTCCCGGGGGTGTACGCGCCCCCGCCGCCGCACCCCGACGGCGTCGCGGATCATGCGTCGCCCGCCGTCGCCTGGGACTGGCCGCCGTACGGCATTCCCGTACCGGACGACTGGCCGCCGGGCATCTACCTCGCCCATTTCATCGAGGGCGACGACCGCCGCGCGCGGGCCGTACCGCTGCTGGACGATGCCGGAATCGAGGGCCACGAGCGGGAGTTCTTCCTCGTCCGGCCCCGGCACCCCGGCCGGAACGCCCGCATCCTGTACAAGAAGTCGACCTTCACCCGGCACGCCTACAACCGCTCGGACCGGGCGGATGCGCAGCGCGCCGGCAGCCTCTACGACAACCCCGTCTACCAGGAGGGCGGCCCCGGCCGGCCCCGCGGGCACCGGCTCAGTCTGCACCGGCCCGGCGGCGTCATCGATCTCGCCTACTGGGACGCGCCGTTCATCGCCTGGCTGGAGCGCGGCGGCTATGACGTCGAGTACTGCACCGACCTCGATCTGCACGAGGACCCCGAACTCCTCACGTCCTACCGGCTGCTGCTCAGCGTCGGGCACGACGAGTACTGGAGCGCGGCGATGCGCGCGAGGGTGGCGGCGTTCGTGCGCGAGGGCGGGAATGTGGCGTTCTTCAGCGCGAACACCTGCTGGTGGCGGGTGCATCCGGTGGCCGGGAACACCGCCTTCGTCTCGGACACCGATCACCATGTCGGGGAGGTCTACCCGCACCTTCCGGCGACGGATCTGTGGTGGCCGGCGCCGCCCGACGGGGTCGGTGAGCCGGAGAACGCGCTGACCGGGGTCAGCTTCCGTAACGGCGGCATGTGGCCGGGGGAGTGGCCGGGCGACCGGCCCCGGGCGGGATACCGGGTGCAGCACGCCGATCACTGGGTGTACGAGGGGACCGGGCTGCGCGACGGCTCGGACGGCGGCCCCCCGGACGCGCTGGGTGCCGGGACCGCGCTGATCGGGTACGAGTGCGACGGTGCCGCCTTCGTCCGCGACGAGGACGGTATCGCCCGCGCCAGTGGGGTGGACGGCACCCCCGAGTCCTTTCTCATTCTGGGCATCTACCTCCTGGATCCGGTCCATGACGACTTCCACCACCTGAAGTGGGGGCACTGGAACTGCCCCGAGAGGGAGCCGGAGATCACCGGCCCGCGCGCGGCGACCATGGGGCTCTACACCGCCGGCGGCACGGTGTTCACGGCCGGTACCACCGACTGGCCGGTGGTCTGCGGCCGTGAACTGGACGCCGGGGTCGTACGGGTGACCCGTAATGTGCTGGACCGGCTGGCCGGCCCGGCTACAGCAGATCGGTGAGCGCACACAGCGAGGTGATCCGCGCGGCCCCGTCCGGCACCGGCGGGGCCACCCCCTCGACGGCGCGGTCCGGACGCCACAGATGCGCGGCCCGCATTCCGGCCGCGAGCGGGCCCACCACATCCGTTTTCCACATGTCCCCGACGAACAGCGCCTGTTCGGGGCGCAGTCCGCAGCTCTCCAGTACCGCCTGATAGATCCGCGGATGCGGTTTGCGCGCCCCGGCGCGGGCCGAGGTGACCGCCACATCCACCAACCCGGCGAGGCCGACGCCCTCGATGGCCCGGTCCAGATCCCAGAACCAGTTGGAACAGACCGCCACCACCAGGCCCCGCGCCCGCAGCCGGGCGAGCACCTCCGGCACATCGTCGAAGAGCGCCAGCCGGAGATCCTTCATCGCCCGGTCGAGCTCGGCGGCGAGCGCGTCCAGCTCGCTTTCCGGGACGCCGCAGGAGTGCGCCCGCCGGCGCAGCCGGTCCAGCTCCCAGGCCCGGTAGGTCTCCTCGTCGACGGAGTGGGCCGCATGCTGCTCACCGTCCCGCGGCCCGACCGTCCACTGATCGCCCCACCGCACGGCGGCCTCGGTCAGGCCCCGGCGGGCGAAGAGGGAGTGGTGGCTGGGCGGCAGCGGTGGCACCATCCGCACCAGCGTGCCGTAGAAGTCGAAGATCACTCCGCGGACGGCCGGCGGACCGGGCAGTGGACCGGGCGGGGGACCGGGCGGCGGCGGACCGGACGGCATCCGCCTCAGAACCGTCCGTACCGGCGCGGGAAGTAATCCTCCAGCTCCCCGTCGCGTTCGATGTCGAAGGTCGCGCAGTGCAGACCACCGCCGAACGGGCCCACCGCGCGGAACGGCACCGGCACCACCTCGAAGCCGTACGACGAGAGCTGGTCGGCCAGCGCCACTTCCTTCTCCTCGATGCACAGGGTGTTCGGGTCGAGGTTGAGCATGTTCCCCGCCAGCCAGGGGCTGCAGTAGGACAGCTTCGGCGGATGGTCCCAACTGGCGGGCTGCACCGCCTCGATGATCTCCCAGTCGTTGCGCTGGAAGAACTCCATCAGCTCGGCGTCCGCGAGCCGCTCACCGCAGTGCAGCACCAGGCCGGGGCGCAGCGGCACCCAGGTGGCGTCGATGTGCAGCGGATGGGTGTTGGTCGAGGTCACGGCGTGCACCCGGTAGTCGGGGAAGTGGCGTTTGAGCCACTGGTATCCGCTGCGGTTGGTGACGAACGACAGCTGTACGAAGAGGTCCTTGCCGAAGCGCGCCACATCGGCCGCGTCGAACAGCGGCTCGGCCTCGGTCAGTACGAGGTCGTAGTCGCGCACCCGGGCGAGCTGTTCCTCGGTTTCCAGGGTGTTGTAGGTGTCCCAGAAGCCGGGGCGGTACGAGGCGTCGGTCAGCCGTGGCTTGGGCGCGGCTTCCCAGCGCATGTTCTCGTCGGCGTCGAAGAGGCTCTGCAGGAGGGGCCGGTAGCAGAGGTACTCGAACCACCGGCTGCGGTAGGACATGGTGGCTTCGAGGATCTCGTTGCCCACGGTCAGGAGCAGATCGCGGGGCGGCATACAGCCGGACATCGAGTCCTGGGTCCAGTCCGGCGTGGCGACCTGCCGGCTGAAGTCGACGGGGGTGGGGCGGTCGACGCGGATGCCGCGGCGGCGCAGCATCTCGGCGAAGTTGTCCAGCTGCTCGTTGGCCTCGGCGGTCATCTCGGCCGGCATCGGGCCGTATGTGCCCAGCGGGAAGCCGTCGTCCGGGAAGTCCCGCCGTACGGCCGGTTCGGGTGCCTGCACCACCGCGTTGTCGGCCCGTCCGACGACGACGTGCCGCAGCGGATCCCAGCCGTTCCACGAGTTGACCCTCACCGGCCGGGAGGTCGAATCCGCGGGCGTCGTGCCGTTCTCAGTCACGTGCAAACCCTTCGATAGGGGACGTGGGAGACACCCGAGCAAAACTGAGGCAGCGGGTGCGGCAGCGTCAAGGGCGGATCTGCTGCGCACCGCCGTGTTTGCGTCAATCCACCGATTCCATTTTTGTTGCGTACGGGAGTTCGGAACGCTGTCCGGCCTGCCGTACGGGTGTGGTGCGTTTCCCCGACCGATCATTTTCGGGCGCCGGTTTATCTGGCCGGAAAAACCCCCTGGGGTGATTGGCCGTGTGCGCGGGGTAGATAGGCAGCCGGTTCCGGCTACCCCGACGGAGGAGACCATGGCCGAGCGCATCTCCCGTTTCGCCGCGGGTGTGGGGACTTTGGTGTTGCTGGCATCGATGGCCGGCTGTGGCTCCGGTGACGACAAGCCGGTTCCGGCGGCCGAGCGCTCGGGAGATCTGACCGTCTGGCTCACCGTGGACGCCCAGGAGAGCTGGCCGGATCTGGTGTCCGAGGTCAACGCCCGCTTCCGTAAGGCATATCCCAAGATCAATGTGCGGGTGCAGTACCAGCAATGGACCAGCAAGAACCAGAAAATCGATGCCGCGCTGGCCGGTCAGCAGGTTCCCGATGTGGTCGAGATGGGAAACAGTGAGACCACGAACTACCTCGTCAACGGCGCCTTCGCGCCCGTGGATCCGGCAAAGTTCGACCATTCCGAGGAATGGCTCGGCGCGCTCAAGGACGCCTGCCGGATGGACGGTCGGACCTACTGCGTTCCCTATTACGCGGGCGCCCGGGTCGGTATCTACCGCACCGACCTGCTCAAGAAGGTGGGCGTTGCGCACGCCCCGCGCAGCTATCCGGAGTTACTCGCGGATCTCGACAAACTGAAGCGGAAGTTCGGCGCCAAGGACAAGAATTTCTCCGCGTTCTACATGCCCGGCCGCTACTGGTACGCGGCGATGGCGTTCGTGAAGGACGCGGGCGGCGAGATGGCGGTGAAGAAGGACGGCCGCTGGCACGGCGCGCTGTCCTCCGCCCGCTCGGTCGCCGGCCTCACGGCGTGGAAGGACCTTCTGGAGGCGTACTACGTGGGCGACCGGTCCAAGGACAACGGCGATGAGCCGGCGGTCGTCGGCCAGGGCCGGGTCGGCATGTTCTACGGCAACACCTGGGAGGCCAAGGCCGCCACGGACAGCAGATCCGGTGGCGATCCGGCGCTCCGCGGCCGGTTCGCCACCTTCGCCTTCCCCGGCCCCTCGGGCGAGCTGCTGCCGCCGTTCCTGGGCGGCTCCACCCTGGCGATCCCCGCCAAGTCCGAAAACCAGGACCTGGCCGGCGACTGGATCCGGATGTTCACCGACCGCACCGCACAGCGCCGGCTGATCGCCGCCGACACCCTGCCGAACAACACCGCCCAGCTGCGCGAGGTGGCTGCCGGCGGCGTCAACGGCCCGGCCGCGCGGGCCGCCGAACGCGGCTGGGTCACCCCGCTTGCGCCCGGCTGGGGAGCGGTCGAGAAGTCCAACGTCCTGCAAGAGATGCTGCAGGACATCGCGACCGGGAAGCAGTCGGTGGCGGATGCCGCGAAGGCCGCGGACCACCGGATCGACGCCGTGATCAACGAGAACTGACGGCTGAGCCGGCGCGGAGCGCGCAGGCATCGAGGAGTTCGCAGCCATGGAGACCGCAGATCCGCCGCGCCCACCGGAAACGCCGGGATCACCGGGATCATCGGGATCATCGAGAGTGCGGAGAACGCCGGGAAGACCGCGGCGTCCCCGCACATCCGGCAGCCATCGCCAGGGTGCACATGCCCCAGGTGCCCGGCGCACACTGCGTTCGGCGCGGCGCCGCGCGCTGCCCTATCTGCTGATCGCGCCGACCGTACTCGCCCTCGCCGCCGTCCTCGGCTACCCGCTCGTCGATCTGCTGCTGCTGTCCTTCCAGGACATGGCCCGCCGGCAGCTGTTCTCCGGGGCCGCACCGCCCTGGGCAGGTCTCGACCACTACCGGACGATCCTCTCCGACGGCTTCTTCTGGACCGTCGTCGGCCGCACCGCGCTGTTCACGGTCGTCTGCGTCGGCGCGACGATGCTGCTGGCGATGGGCGTCGCGCTGCTGATGCGGCGGGTGGCGCCCTGGGTGCGGATGACGATGGTCGGCGTGCTGGTCGCCGTATGGGCCATGCCGATCATGGTTGCCGCCTCGATCTTCCGCTGGCTGTCCGACGCGGACTACGGAGTCGTCAATTGGCTGCTCGGGCTGGTCCCGGGGCTGGATTTCAGCAAACACAACTGGTTCGACAATCCCTGGCAGGGATTCGCCGTCATCGCCGGTGTCGTCGTCTGGGGCGCCGTGCCCTTTGCCGCGATCACCCTGCAGGCCGCACTCAGCCAGGTGCCCGCGGAACTCGAAGAAGCGGCCATGGTCGACGGCGCCCGCGGGCTCCAGCTTTTTCGGCATGTCACCTTCCCGGTGATCAAACCGGCCGTCGTCCTGGTCACTTCGCTCTCCGCGATCTGGGATTTCGGGGTCTTCAACCAGATCTGGCTGATGCGCGGCGGCCAGCCGGAGAAGGACTACTACCTCCTCGGCGTCTATTCCTTCATCGAATCCTTCGCCGTCAACCGCTACAGCGTCGGTGCCGCCATCGCCGTCATCACCGTACTGATGCTGCTGGGCGGCGCCGTCGTCTACGTACGCCAGATCATCCGGCTGGGAGGCACCGAATGAACCCTTCGTCTGCCCGGCGCTCCCGGCACCGCCGTTTTACGGCCAATGCACTGGGACTGCTCTTCAGTGCGGTGATGGCATTCCCGATCTACTGGATGCTGCTCACCGCATTCCGGCCGGCCGAAGAGATCCACCACAGCCCGCCGCAATTCTGGCCGGGCCACCTCACCCTGGAACACTTCCGCCGAGCCATCGATACCCCGACCTTCTGGGCCAATGTGCGCGCCAGTGTCCTCATCGGCATCGGCACCGTGCTGGTCTCCCTGCTGATCGGAACGCTCGCCGCATTCGCCCTCGCGCGCTTCTCCTTCGCCGGCCGCAAGGCCTTTGTCCTCGTCATCCTGGGCGTCCAGATGATCCCCCTGGCCGGGCTGATCATCCCGGTCTATTTGCTGCTCAGCGATGCCGGACTGACCGACAGCCTGCTCGGCGTGATTCTCACCTATCTGGTGTTCATGCTGCCGTTCACGGTCTGGCTGCTGCGCGGCTTCATCGTCGGTATCCCCGTGGAGCTGGAAGAGGCCGCGATGGTCGACGGCTGCACCCGCCTGGGCGCCTTCCGCCGGGTCGTGCTCCCGCTGCTCGCCCCGGGGCTGGTGGCCACCTCGATCTACGCCCTGGTCCAGGCGTGGAACGAGTACGTGCTCGCCTACGTACTGCTCTCCAGCAACGACAAACAGACGCTCAGCATCTGGCTGGTGTCCTTCCAGACCAGCTTCGGCACCGACTACGGCGGGCTGATGGCCGGCGCCACCCTCACCGCGCTCCCCGTGGCGGTCTTCTTCGCGATCGTTCAGCGCCGGGTCGCCACAGGGCTGGCGACCGGGGCCGTCAAGGGATGACCTCTGTACCCGACCTCGCAGGAGAACACGTGACGTTCGACCGTCTCGACCTGGTGTCCAAGCTGTACCAGCCGTCGGGCTGGCCACGGATCCTCGAAGCCGCCTCCGGAGACTCCTCCAGCGGCCCGCTGGTCGTGGACCTCGACCCCACGACCTTCTGCGATCTGGCGTGCCCCGAATGCATCAGCGGGAAGCTGCTCAACCAAGGGCGCTTCACACCCGAGCGGCTGGCCGAACTCGCCGAGGAACTGGTGGAGATGTCGGTGCGGGCGGTGGTGCTCATAGGTGGCGGGGAGCCGCTCGCCCACCGTGGAACCCGCGCGGTGCTGCGTGTCCTCGGCGAGGCCGGCATCGCCATCGGGGTCGTCACCAACGGCACCTTGATCAAGCAGAACCTGACCGAGCTGGCCGCGTACGCCTCATGGGTGCGGGTGTCCGTCGACGCCGGCACCAGCGAGACGTACCGGCTCTTCCGGCCCGACCGCAAGGGCCGCAGCGTCTTCGACAAGGTCATCGGCAATATGCGGCTGCTGGCCGAGGCCAAACAGGGCGCCCTCGGCTACTCCTTCCTCGTCATGACGCGGCAGGAGCCGGACGGCAGCGTCGTGAGCAACCACCACGAGGTGTTACGGGCGGCGGAACTGGCCCATGACATCGGGTGCGACTACTTCGAGACCAAGGCGATGTTCGACGACGGACACCATGTCGTCCAGGTGCCGGCGGAGGTCCTCGGCTCCGTCGAGGACCAGCTGCACGAGGCCGCGAAGTGGGAGGACGACACCTTCGAGATCGTCAACTCCTCGACCCTGACCTCCCTACGGGCCCGGGTCGGCCCCGTACAGGAGAAGGACTACCACCGCTGCCGGGTCGCCGAGCTGCGCACCCTGGTGACCCCGTCAGGGGTGTATGTCTGCTCCTACCACCGGGGGAACGCCGGAGCCAGGATCGGTGACGCGGTGACCGACAGCCTGGCGGAGATCTGGCGCAGCTCCGACCGCGGCGTGGTGGACCCGAGCCGGGACTGCCGCTTCCACTGCGCGCGCCACCGCTCCAACCTCGAACTCGACAAGATCGGGGCGGGAACGGTGGCGGCACCGGAACCCGGCAGCGACTACGACCCGTTCATCTAGGGCCGGTTCCTAGGGCATCGGCTGTCCGGCGATCTCCGGGGCGAGACCTGCGGCCGCCCGGGTGGGGATCACCCGGGCCCGCGGATGCGTACCGTGCAGCGCCTGCCGCAGGCGTGCCACGACCTGCTCCTGTTCCGCCGCCGGGCAGACGCCGACCAGCGCGCCGCCTCCGCCGGCCCCGCTCAGCTTCAGCGGCAGGCCGGCGGAGCGCAGGGCCAGCGCCCGGAGCTCCTCCAGCAGAGGCGTCGACATCCTCTGCAGGTCGCGCATCGCGTCGTGCGCCGTGCTCATCGCCGTACCGAGCGCGGTGAGATCGTGGCGGTGCACGGCGTCCCACACCGCTGCCGACGCCGCATCGGACCGCTCCATGTACGCCGTGAGCCGGGCATCGCCGGTCGCGAGTTGATCGCGTACGACACGGATGTGGTCGCTGGTGTCCTTCTTGGTGGCCGAGTCGACGACCACTACGGCCCAGTCACGAGGGAACTCCGCGCGGCTCCGGATCTCCGGGAGGCCGGTCGTCCGCCCGTCGAGCAGCAGCGCACCGCCCGCGATGACGGCGAGATGATCCATCCCGCCACCGTTGAAGACCGCGAACTCGAACTCGTACGCCCACTGCGCCAGCGTCCGGGCGCGGATGCCGCCGGCCGGCGCGCAGGCGTCGGTGAACGCCCGGAACAGCGCCACGATCAGCGCGGTGGACGACGACAGTCCGCTCGCCGCCGGTGCCTGGCTGCGTACCGTCACCGCGGGGGGACGCGGGCCCAGCCCGGACAGCCGTTGGCGCAGGAACGCCCACACCTCGTCCGCCCAGCTCCCCGCCCCGCCGTCGCTCTCCGCCGCGCCCGGGGGACGGGCGGCGGGCGGCCGTAACGCGACCGAGGTCGTCAGATCCAGCGCCAGGCTGACGGACCGGCCGCCCAGCCAGTCCAGATCCTCCCCGGACAGACACGCCCGGCACGGCACCACCGCCGCTCCGGCTGTCACTGCCTGCCCTGTTGTCACTGCCCGCGCCGTTGTCACTGCCCGCCCCGTTGTCACTGCTCGCTCCGCTTTCGCCGCTCGCTCCGCTTTCGCCGGTCTCACCGCTTGCCCCGCTCTCTTCGCGTTCATCGGGCCTGAAACCTTCCGGTCGAGCTGAACTCCCGGAACATCTCCAGGACCACAGCGGTGGGCGGATGCAGCGGGCCGGGCGGATCCGTGAGCGCACAGAACCGCATCCGGGTCACCTCGTCCCGGCCCGGGGACGGCTCGCCCGACCAGCGGCGGGCCACGAAGCACAGCGCGAAACAGTGGGTGACATCCCCGTTCGGGTAGGTGAGCGTGTGGACGTCCGGGTCGGAGAGCGAGCCGAAGGCCTCCAGATCCGCGCGCTCGACCCGTAGTCCGGTCTCCTCCGCCAGCTCCCGTACGGCCGTGCCGGCGAAGTCGCTGCCTTCCTCGCACGCCCCGGCCGGCAGCTCCCATACGCCGTTGTCGACGCGCTGCTGGAACAGCCCGTGGCCGGCGTCGTTCAGCAGCAGCACCTGGGCGCCCGGTACGAGCAGCCGCCGGGTGCCCACCTTCTGCCGCAGGGACCAGAGGTACGAGCCGACATAACTCATCTGTGTGTCACCCTTCGTGGTGCCCTGTCCCGGATTCCGGGAGCAGGCTGTCATGCGGCCGGTTCGGCGGCCAGCCAGCCGGGCACCGCGTGCGGGGTGGCGGTCAGCCAGCGCACATAGCGCTCCACACCCGCGCGTACATCGATCCGCGGCTTCCAGCGCAGCAGTTCACGGGAGTGGTCCGTCGCAGCGTAACCGCCCAGGGGATCGCCCTCGGGCATCGGGGTGGTGATGAACCGGCAGCGGGGAAAGTGCGGTGCGATCAGCTCGCCCACCTCCCGCACCGAAGTGGGCACCCCGGTCCCCACGTTGACGGTCTGTCCGGCCATCCGCTCCTCGATCAGCGCCAGTGCGGTGGCCGCCGCCACATCCTCGACATGCACCAGGTCCCGCACCTGTACGCCGCCCCCGTTGAGCCGCATCGGCCGGCCGAGCCGGGCCTGCATCGACAGCCACGCGACCATCCACGAATGGCTGCCGGGCTTGGGGATCTGCGGATCGCCGTAGACGGAGAAGTAGCGCAGCACCGCGTACTCCGGACCGTCCGGACCGCCGAGCAGCAGCCGGGTCTGGTGCTCGGCCCAGAGCTTGGAGTTGGCATACACGGACACCGGGAGCAGCCGCTGGTCCTCGTGGAACACCTGCGGCCCCCGGATCGCGGGATCACCGTCGCCGTACACCGCGGCCGACGACACCAGCACCAGCCGGCGGGCCTTGGAGGCGGCGGTCTCCTCCAGCACCACCTGGGTGCCCTGGACGTTCGCCCGGAAGGCGATGTCGGGCCGTCTGGTGCACGCGGCGACATCGGCGTACGCGGCGGCATGCACCACATAGTCGGCATCGGCGATCACCCGGCGCACCGCCTCGCGGTCGCAGATATCCCCGACGACCACCCGCACCCCGAGATTCTCCACACCGAACAATGCGGTGTGCGCCGATTCCGGATATGCGTCCAGGCGGTCCAGCACCGTTACCTCGGCGTCGGCCTGGCGTAATAATGCGACCAGTCGGCTGCCCACCAGGCCGGCGCCACCGGTGACCACCACACGCGCATCCCGCAGTTTTTCCAGCCGGGCCGCAACCGTTTCCTCCGGGGCGTTGCGCGGCGCACTTACCTCGCCATTTCCGTTCACCGTCTGAGACATGGAATCCTCTCACCGCACATGAGATCGCCGGATCGTTGTCAGCGGTCAGCATGTCGGGCGCCGAATGCCGCTACCAGAGCGCCATTTCGGCAGTCTTGCGGCGCTGAGTGCGGCGGCCGTACTGTCCGGAATCACCTGTGCCGGATTGCCCGGGACTGCGGAATGTTGCGGAGGAATTAATGACGCGTTATCGGTTGAGCGGCGCCGTGATGACCCACCCCAAACGCCGTGCGGCGGCCGAGAGCCTGGCGCAGGCCGCGCCGCCGGGGGCGTTACGGGTCGTCATGGACCCGGACCCGGCGGGCCGGCCGTCCGTGCTGCGTACGGCGTTGTGCGCATGGTCGGCCATCGAGGACGGCGCCACCCATCAGCTCGTCGTCCAGGACGACATGATCCTTTCCGATACGTTCTTCGAGCGCGCCCGGGCGGCGATCGAAGAGATGCCGGACGCGGCGCTCGCGCTTTTCGCCCTGTGGGACTCAAGAAACGGCGCCGCGGTACGTTTTGGGGCCATGACCGGGGCGCGGTGGGTGGGCGCCGTCAACGAGTACTTTCCGTGCGTGGCCATCATTCTGCCGAGGCGTGTCGCCGATGGATTCGTGGCTTTCGGCCGACGCCATCTTGACAGTTGGCCCGACGACATACTGATGTACAGGTACTTACGCGCCAATGGAATCCCTTCGTACGTATCCGTGCCCAGCCTCGCCGAACACGAGGACCACGGCAGCATCTCCGGCAACGCCTTCCGCGGACCGCGCCGTTCGGTGTGCTTTCTCCCCTCGGACATGCCCGGTCGTGAAGAAACCCGGCTGACCGGCCTGAAAGTCCTGCCGTTCTTCAAACACGGTGTGGCGCAATGCGCGGTACGCCTCGACGGACCCGATCCCGGGCGCTGGCTCCACCTCGACTGCGCGCAGTACCTCGAAGGCTGCGGTGTGCGTGTCGAAAGGGTGCAATCAGCCATCGCGGGAATGGCCGAAGCCGCCACCCCCGCCGCCGCGAAGGGGACTTGGCTGACCGCCTTCACGATGGGATTCGTACAGCGACGGGAGGGGCTCGGCCGCGCCGGGGAGCCCGACCCCGAGGTGCTCGCCGAGGCGCTGGCCACCGTGGGTCCCGGCGGCATCAGCTACGCACAGCCCGAGGAGCGGATCGCGGAGCTGCGCGACGAGCTGGCGCGGATCGCCCGGGCCGGCGTCGAGGCGGGCGGCGAGGCCGCCGGGCGGCCCCGGACGAGGCGGGCCGCCGCCGGACCGTGCCGGATCGGGGTGCTCGGCGCCGGGACCCCGTTGGGGGAGCACCTCGTGCGGGGGCTGGCGGACGACGGGCACCAGGTCACCACCCTGGGGCCGGGGCGGCAGGCGGAGCAGACCCTGGACGCGGTGCTCGATCTGACCGCCCTCGGGGCGTCGCCCGGCGCCGACGGCAGCCGTATCACCCTCAACTCGCCCTCCTGTGAAGGCGTCTGCATCGTGCGCACCGGGGACCTGTACGGTCCGGGCTGCCCGCACGACTCACGGATCGGCCGCATGGTGTGGGACGCGCTGCGCAGCCACCCGCTGACCTTCGAGGAGCCGCCCGGTGCGCTGCTCCGCCCGCTGCACACGAGCGATCTGATCGGCGGCCTGTCGGCGATGCTGCGGACACCCCCGTCCGAGCGCGCGATCGGGCTCGCGGACGCCGCCACCTGCACGGTCGCGGAGATGGCACAGGCGGTCCGCAAGGCCGTCCGCCCGGTGCCGATCGCCGACCGGGCGGCACCGCCCGAGGCACCCGGACCCCGCGCGAAGGAGGCGGCGTGGCCGCCCCCGCCGCCGGGCTGGAAAGCCACCACCGATCTGACCTACGGCCTGCACACGTACGCCCAGTGGCTGGCTTACGAGGGCATCCACGGCACGCCGGACGCGTAACCGTGGGCCTTGGGCCACAAGGCACGTCCTGGACGATCGACGGGCCAGTGCCGTGACCGCATGGGTTCACCGGGTTTGGTCAAGCTGCGATCTTGAGAGGGCGTCCGCCCCAGCGGATGCCTTTCTCACTGCGGACGCGGGCACGTTCGCGGCGTTGGGCGGCCAGTACGTCGGGATGGTGGGCGTGTTGGTTGCGCCAGCGCACGTATGTGTGCAGGGCGCGGGCCCGAACGCGTCGAACGCGAACACCCGGTCCGGGAATCGCTCCAGCACCTCTTCGACGCGGTCCGGCTTGGCGTCGCGCTCGGGGTCCGGGGACTCCTTCCACGTCTTGGTGCGTTGGAAGGCGATGCCGCGGCGGGCGAGCAGGCACCGTAACGCCTCGCGGCCGATACGGATGACGCGACCGTGGACTTTCCGCAGGTAGGCGGCGAGTTTGCGGATGGACCAGCGGGTGAATGCCCGGCCGAGCTTGGTCGGGCGGGTGGTGGCCGTCTGGATGACGACCGGCGGTCGGATCAGACGTCACCGCACATCCGACCGCCGTGACCACGACCCGGGCGAACCTTCCTGGTCGGAGAGCTACTTCTCGCGCAGAGTCTCGATTTCGGCGGCCAGCACAGCCAGGTCGCGCACGTGCGTGTAGTACCTGGCCGCGTACGCGTCGTCGATCGCCGGGAGAACCTTCTCGAACACCGTCGTCAGCCGGATCAAGCCTTTGCCGCGCTGTTCGTCGAGCGGGCCTTTGAGAACGCCCAGGGCGTAGCCGTAGGCGTCCGCACCAAGCATCACCATGTCCTGGTCCTCGATGTCCAGGCCGCGAAAGCCTGGCGGGAACGGCATGGCCATGTGCTCGGCCATCATCTGCGAGAGCGCGTCGAGCTTCTCTTCGAACATGCGTGAGATCCTTCCGGATCACACCCGGCGGACCAAAGCGGTCACGGCACTAGATGATCGGCGGGCGCCCCAGCTTCGTCATCCGCCACACCGTGCGCCAGCGCATCGGCCGCCGCCGCCCGCACGGAGTGCGTACTCCTTCGGCGAAACCGGCGGCCCAGGCCCGCATGCCCGCCGCCGAGCGGCTGCGGACGGCGGTCAGCGCGGCCCATACGCCCAGGTAGAGCGGCACCAGGAGCGCGGGGAGATGCCGCTTCGCCAGCCATACCCGGTTTCTGGCCACCATGCGATGGAAGACGGCATGCCGGGTGGGCGAGGTGTACGGGTGCTGTAGCACGATCTCCGGCGCGTAGCGGATGTTCCAGCCGTCGTCCAGGGCCCGCCAGGCCAGGTCGGTTTCCTCGTGCGCGTAGAAGAACTCGTCCGGCCAGCCGCCGATGCGCTCCAGCATCGGCACGGACAGGGAGTGCCCGCCGCCGAGGAACGTCGTGACCGGACCGCCGCGCCGGGGGTCGCCGACGCGCAGGCGGGGGACGTGCCGGCGCTGGGTGCGGCCGAGTTCGTCGGCGATGCGGAAGCTCACGATCCCCAACTTCGGGTCCTGCTCGTGAAGTTCGGCGAGCCGGCTGAAGACGTCCGGGCTGATCAGCAGGCCGTCGTCGTCCAGATCGACCACCACGTCCAGCTCCCCGAGCTTCCGCAGCTCGTCCAGGGCGACGTTCCGGCCACCGGAGACGCCCAGGTTCTCGCTCAGCTCGACGCCGGTCGCACCGTGCGGCAGTGGGGGGAGCGGCGAGCCGTTTCCGACGACCACGATGTGCGCCGGCTGAAGGTCCTGCTTGGCGACCGAATCCAGCAGCGCCTGCAATTCAGCGGGGCGGTTTCCCATGGTCAAAATGGCGACGCCTACGCGCAGATGACGCACAGATGAATACTCCGTTCTTGGCGGTCTCTCTGCGATGCTAGTCCCCGGGGGAGGCGGCTGCGCGCCATGACGCAGGCCCGGCGACATCCCTGTGACGCGGGCCCGGCGACCCCTTCCCACCGGGTCCCCCGCGAGGCGTCCGCACCGGCGAGCGGACGCCGTGTCCGTACCACGGCCGTCAGAGCGCAGCGGCTCCTCCGCGTCCACCAGGAACTGGTTGAAGGTGAAACCGATCCGGTGAGATGTCCGGCCGGGGCACGGTGGCCCGCTGTCCTGTCGCGGCGCACCATGGAAGGACCAGGGGGTGGTTCACAACGACCCGGGGGGTGGTGGGAGGAAGCCCTCATGATGGAAGTCAAAACGATCGACAAGCCGGATGAACGGCGTGACTTTCCCCGGGGTCACCTCGAAGCCCTGCACCTGACCGGACTGGACTTCGCCGTGGGCACCTTCGAGCCCGGCTGGCGCTGGTCGGAGTCGGTGGGCCCGATCGCCGGAACCGACAGCTGCGAGGTCCATCACAACGGCTTCGTGGTCCAGGGACGGATGCGCGTCAGGATGAACGACGGCGCGGAGTCCGAAGTCGGACCCGGCGATGTCTTTGTCGTCCCGGCCGGCCACGATGCCTGGGTGGTCGGCGAGGAGCAGGTCGTCATGTACGACTTCGCGGGCGCTATGGCGACGGAGTACGCCAAGGCGAAGGGCCCGGGCTGATCCGGAAGACACGCTCTGGACGGTGAAACGGTGCGCGCTCTCCCGGACGAGGTCCGGGGGCGGCGCGTACGCCTGATTCCCCTGTGGCCGGTAGGGCGGATTCCCTCGCGGCCGGGGGGCGGATTCCGGCGTGGCCGGCGTGTGGATTCCCACGTGGATCGGGATGTCTAGGAACGTGTTCGGTGGGCAGGGGAGCGGGACGGTCCGGCGCGGAATATGTCACGGGGTGATCCCGTTTTCGCAGCGGAAACCGACTGAACATCGTCGAACGACCGGAAGCAGGGAAACACGCATGGCCACGGTGGAGCTCACCAAGGAAAACTTCGACGAAATCGTCTCCGGCAACGGTTTCGTCCTCATCGACTTCTGGGCCGAGTGGTGCGGGCCCTGCAAGCAGTTCGGCCCGGTCTTCGAGCGATCGTCCGACAAGCACGACGACCTCGTCTTCGCCAAGGTCGACACGGAGGCGCAGCCCGAGCTGGCGCAGGCCTTCGAGATCCAGTCCATCCCGACCGTGATGATCGTCCGCGACAACATCGCGGTCTTCGCCCAGCCGGGCGCACTGCCCGCCGAGGCCCTGGAGGACGTCATCGGGCAGGCCCGCGCCCTGGACATGGACGAGGTCCGTGCGTCGGTCGCCGAGTCCCAGCAGAGCGAGCAGGCACAGGCCCAGTAGGCTCAGGGCTCGTGAGCGAACTACTTCTGGTCCGGCACGGCGAGACCGAGTGGAGCCGGGACGGCCGGCACACCAGTTGGACCGATCTGCCGCTGACCGCCAATGGCGAGGAGCAGGCCCGCGCACTGCGGCCGCTGCTGTCGGGCCGGAAGATCGCGCAGGCGTACGCCAGCCCGACGGCGCGGGCACAGCGCACCGCCGAGCTGGCGGGCCTGGCCCGGCCGCGGATCGACGCCGACCTGCGGGAATGGGACTACGGCGGCTATGAGGGCATAACCACCGCCGAGATCCACCGCAGCCGGCCCGGCTGGTATCTGTTCTCCGACGGTGTCACCCCCGGCCCCGAGGGGCACCCGGGGGAGTCGCCCGACGAGGTCGGGGCGCGCGCCGATCGGGTGCTGGCGCGGATCGCGCCACAGCTCGATGCCGATGAGGGCGATGTGGCGCTGGTGGCGCATGCGCACTTCCTGCGGGTGCTGGCCGCCCGTGCGCTCGGGCTGCCGGCCTCCGCGGGCGGGCGGTTCACGTTCGAGACCGGGGCGTTCGGCGTCCTGGGCACCGAGCACGGCCGCCCCGCGGTGATCGCCTGGAACACCCGGAGTCTGTAACGGCGCGGCCGACGCCGTGGCGGGCCACGACGGCCCCGGCGGGGGCTACGAGGCCATGGGGTCGAAGTGCAGCGGCTGCACCTTGCCCTCGATCATGGCGCCGAGCCCCATCACGGCACAGGTGTCGGGGCGGTCCGCGGTGTGCACGGGCATGGTGGTGGCCTGATGGATCATCGGCTCCAGGCCGGGAATCAGGGCGCTGCCACCCGCGAGCATGATGCCGCGCTCCCCCAGGTCGGCCACCAGATCCGGCGGGCAGCGGCGCAGTACGGCGCCGATGCTGTCGAGGATCGCGGTCAGCGGGGTGGTGATGGCGTCCCGTACCCGCTCGGTGTCGACATGCACCGAGCGCGCCATTCCGCTGACCACGTCCCGGCCGTGCACCTCGGTCGAGCCCGGGGTGAGCCCGTCGCCGCCGGAGAGGATCAGCTGCAACGGGCGCACGGCCTGGCCCGCCAGCATCAGCTCGTGGTGCAGCCGCAGATGCTGCACCACCGCGTGGTCGATCGCGTTGCCGCCCACCGGCACCGTCTCCGCGGCCACGATCGAACCCAGTGAGAGCACCGCGACCTGCGTGGTTCCCGCACCACACACCACGATCATGGTCGCCTCCGGCTGCTCCACCGGGAGCCCGGAGCCGACCGCAGCGGCCACCAGGGTGTCGACCAGCTCGACCCGGCGCGCGCCCAGCCCGGTGAGCGTCTCCACCGCCGCCCGCTGGGCCAGCGGCTCACTGCCGTACGGGAGGCAGACCGCGGCCCGCATCGTGGGCCGGCGCCGCCACGTCTTGCGCAGCTTGTCGCCGACGAGGGTGCGCAGCAGCCGCTGGGCCATGTCGATGTCGACCACGGTTCCGCCGGCGACGGGGCGCACCACGCGGATGTAGTCGGGAGTCCGGCCGTCCATCACCTCGGCCTGGGCGCCGACGGCCAGCAGCGCCCCCGTGCGGGTATTGATGGCGGCGACGGTCGGTTCATCGACCACCAGCCCCTGGTTCTTCACATACACCCTGGTCCGGGCCGCGCCGATGTCGACGGCGGCCGAGCAGCGCCGCAATTGGGCGAGGCTGATGGTCATGGGTGATTCCTCCCCGATGGGCCGGTATGAACAGAGCGCTCGCACGGCCCGTTCACACGGACCGCTCGTGCGCCATCCTCTGGGCGCGCGCGAGGGCCCGCCTGTTGGGAGCGTCCGCCCGGGGGACGGGGAGGGGCTGCTCGGGGGACACGGAGGGGCCGGCTACGGCGAACGGGTGGCGCGGCGGTGGCGGGCCGGTGCGGCGGATGCTCAGTCGACCCGTCGCTGGTAGAGCCCCCAGGTGAATTCGGTGACGATGTCCTGCGGTGCGCCGTCGGGGCCGGGGGCGGTGCAGGCCAGGCGCCAGCGGGTGGGGGCGCTGCCCTCCATCGGGCGGGCCGGGGCGAAGGCGCGCGCGACCTCGTCGACGGTGCAGGACCAGGGGGTCAGGTCCGCGGTCGTGCGCAGATCGGGGGCGGCGGCGCCGGGGGCACGGACGAGCCAGGCGTTCCAGACGGTGCCCCGGGCGGCGGTGAGCACCTCGAAGCGCAGATCGGGCCAGAGGGGGACGGGCCAGGTCAGGGCCTCGCAGGTGAGATCGCCGATCCGACGGGGGGTGACGGTCTCCGGGGCGCCGAGCAGCGCCCGGTACGGTTGGACGCCGCCCGCCCGGGGTGCGTGCATCCGCGCCTGCCAGCGGCGGTTGGCCTCCCTCATCTGCGCGCGGGAGACGCCCAGTTCGCGCAGCGCCTGCTCGACCGGTCCGGGGTGGTGGTCGGCCATCCGGCGCAGCAGGACGAGCTGGAAGGCGACCGGTCCCGGCAGGTCACCGGGGGTGCCGGAGCCGGTGGGCGGGTCATTGTCAGTGGTGCGGTTCATGATGGACATGGTCGTGGAAGGCGGGGCCCGCGGGGGGTCCGGGGCGCTCGCCGTCGGGGAGGAAGAGCACGGAATTGACGTAGCGGCGGTGCGGGGCGAGGGAGCGGCGGAGCAGGCCGTGCTCGGCGACATGGGAGGTGCGGGACTGATGGGCGGGCAGATCGAAATCGGCCAGTGGCAGCCAGTGGTCGTGCGGCAGGACCCAGCCGCGATAGCCACGGGAAGCGGTCCAGTCCAGCACGGGCCCGAGCGGCTGGATGCGGGTCTCCAACTCGACGAACAGCGCCGGGAGTTCACGCTCGACGGTGCGCTCGGCGCCGCGCAGCACCGCCAGCTCGGCGCCGTCCACATCGATCTTGATGAGCGTGACGGACGCCAGGCCGAGCGCGTCCAGGGGGAGGCAGGGCACGTCGAGCGTGGCGGAGTGCAGCTCACGGCGTACGAGCGAGGAGACGCCGCGGTCGCCCCGGCCGTCCGGGGGCAGCCAGAGGGTGGCGCAGCCCGTGCGGTCGGTGGCCGCGGCGGGGACCACCTCGACATGCGTGGGGGTCACGGACGCGAGCAGACGGGCCAGATGGGGGACCGGCTCAAGGGTGACGACCCGGTCGGCGCGCCGGGCCAGTCGCCGGGTCCATGGGCCGTACCACCCACCGACATCGACGGCCGTGCCGCCCGGCGGACAGAAGTCGGCCAGCCGCCGCAGCTCCGGCTCGAAGCGCGGATAGATCCCGGCCGCGAGCGCCGACACCAGCCGGGCCGGCAGCCGAGGCCCCAGCCGCGCGGCGAGCGTCACGACCCCGGCTCCTGGTCCGTGAGGCGGCGCAGCAGACGCTCGTGCTCGGCGTCGGTGACCTGCTCGCCGGAGGAGGGGAGGAGCTGGGGGATGCCGTCGAGGAGGGGGTAGCGGCGGCGCAGCCGGGGGTTGTAGAGGACGCCGTCGGGGGCGAGAAGGGACAGCGGGCCCTTGTCGAGGGGGCAGGCGAGGATCTTCAGCAGCGGGTCATCGGGCTTCATGGCTCAACTCCGGTATGCCGGCGGGTGGTTCGGGGGCGGGGGCGTCATGGCGGGGCAGTGCGAGCAGGACGGCCACCGCGACGGCGGTGCCGCCCAGCCGCAGTGCCAGGCGCAGCGGATCGGCGGGCAGCGGCTCACCGAACGCCACGGTGCCGCAGGCGACGGTGAAGACACAGGTGACGGTGGTGCAGACGGGGACGATCACGGAGGCGCGGCAGCGTTGCAGAGCGGTCTGGGACAGGACCAGGCCGGTGGCTCCGGTGAAGAGCAGGAGGTAGGGGTACGGCGAACGGAACAGCTGCCCGGCGGCGGCCGCGAGGTGGTGGGTGGTGAGCAGACCGGAGACGCCCTTGATGGCCAGTGAGCTGACGCCGTAGAGCAGGCCGACGGCCACCCCGTAAGGGACGCCCGCGGTCGGCAGACGATGGCGGCGTCTGGCACGCCGCTCCGCCGAGCGGTACAGCAGCAGCCCGGCGGCCAGCGACGGTACGGCGATCATCAGCAGCGTCGTGGGCGGTGCGGTGCGGGCCACGGCCCGTGCGTCATCGCCCCGGAGGGAGGCGACGACCAGCACCAGCGCGACCAGGATCGCCGCGATGCTCTGCCGCTCCCGGCCGCTGGTCCGCTCGCCCAGCACCACCGAGGAGAGCAGCAGAAGCAGGACCAGACCGGAGACGAAGATGCCCTGGGCGGCGGCGATCGGCAGGGTGCGGTAGACGGCCAGTTGGGCGGCGAAACCGGCGGCCAGGGCGAGCGAGCCGCCGAGCCACAGCGGGCTGGAGAGGAGGTGCCGGACGACCCGGGCGGGCTGCCGGGTGCTCAGCGCGGGCAGCGCGGCCAGGGCGCGTTTCTCCAGTACGAAGCCGGTGCTGTAGAGGACGTTGGCGAGCAGCGCGGACGCCACGCCCCACCACGGCATCGCGCTACTCCCTTCTCCGGCGGGCATGGGCGAGCAGGATGGAGGCCAGCGACGGGACATGGCAGGCGGCCCGGTCCAGGGGGCGCAGCGGGCGCGGCACATCGTGGTACGGCGCACCGGCGATCCGTACGACCTCGAAGCCGGACGCCGCGAGGAAGCCGCGCAGTGCGCGGGCGGTGTAGAGGCGCAGATGGCCGACGACCTGGGTGCCGGGCCGGCCGTGGACCTGGCGCAGGCTCACCTCCGAGAAGACAGGCTGGACCCCGGCGAGCAGAAGTCCGCGGTTGTACCAGGCGGCGAGATTGGGGGTGGAGAGCATCAGATGACCACCGGGGCGCAGCACCCTGCGCAGCTCGTCCAGGGCGGCGTCGGGGTCGACGAGATGCTCGACGACCTCGCTGAAGAGCACGGCGTCGGCCGAGCCGGCCGCGAACGGCAGCCCGCCGTCGGTCAGTTCGCCGCGTACCGCACAGGGGATACGGGTCCGGGCGCGGCGCAGCGCGTCCTGCGACCAGTCGACGCCGACGAGGCGGTGACCCGCCAGGACCTCCGCCGCGGTGGCGGCCGCGGTGCCGTCGCCGCAGCCGATGTCCAAGATGGTGGCGGCCGGTGTCCCGGGGCGTACGGGCCCGAGGGCGCGTGCCAGCAGCCGCGCTTGCCGTCGGCTGCGGGCGGTGCCGGATGCCACCGGCACGGTGGGGTCCTCGTAGAAGTCCCGCAGTCCGGCCGGGTGTACGCCGGGCGCGGTGGCGGCAGGGGGCCGGGTCATCGGGCGTTTCCTTCGGTCGGGGGAGAGGGCGGGGGAGAGGGCGGGCGTGAGATCGGGGGAGAGACTGGGGGAGAGACCAGGGGCGGGAACAACGGCCCGCGGCCGCCCGGTGGTTCGGTCCAGGCGGTGGCGGCGAGGGAGGACGCGAACAGGGCGCCGAGCCGGGCGCCGGCCGGATCGTCCAGGAGGGCGTGCGACCAGCGCAGCGCGAGCTGGATCCGGCCGGCGACGGAGACGGTGGTGACGGTGAGGCCGCGCGGCATCCGGGCCGGCGCGGAGAACCACACCGCGGTCGGGCGGCCGGCGTCCCCGAAGTCCAGCGGGTAGGGGATCCGGCCGATGTTGGAGAGGAGCGTGGTGGAGGTCCAGGGCGCGGCGGCGGTACGCAGCGCACGGGTGAGCGCGCCGCGCAGCCCGACGGGCAGCAGGGGCACGGTCAACACCCGCCCGGAAAGGCCGAGTTGATGGCCGGGCGGCGCCGACTTGAGGGCGCGGGTACGGGCCGCCGTGCGCCGCAGCAGCCGGGCCACCGCATCCGGGTCCGGCGGATCGGCGGTGAGCAGCCCGGCATCCCGGCGCTCCTCGGGCCCGAAGCCGACCGAGAGCAGCCGGGTGCCGTTGCCGATGGGCATCTCGGTGCCGCGTGGCCGGTCGTCGACCGGCATGGTGACGACGACGGGAGCGGCGGTGCGGGCGCCACCCGTGCCGTTCGGGCCGTCGGGAAGGTCGTGCAGCCGGTTCCAGCGGGCCACCATCAGACAGGTGGCGACCAGGAGTTGATCGTTGACGGTGTACGGCGCCCGGCCGTCCGCACGCGGGGGACGGGCCGGAATCGGCAGCTCGACGATGAGCATGCCGTTGCCGTGCCGGCCGCTGTGCGGAGTGTGGCCGGGGTCGGCGGCGATACGGGCCGGGCGGGCGAAGCGCCCGCCGGTGCTCGGCAGGTCGCCGGCGGGCGGCCGCTCCGTACCGGGAACGGCGGCGCGCACGGGCGGGGGGCCCGGAGAGTTGTCGGCGCCGCCGTACAGCTCGGCGGCGGTGGCCAGCACCCGCAGGCAGGCCGGGCCGTCCAGTGCGGTGTGGTTGATGGTGAGCAGCAGCACGGTGCCGTCCGCCGCGCCCGGTTGCCCGATCACCTCCAGCCGTACGGGCGGCGAGGCGTCCAGCGGCGGACAGTCGGTGAGCGCGCGTTCCCTTGCGCGTACGAGGGCATCGGGACCGGGAGGCGGGAAGGCGACCGGCTCCACATCCGGCGCGGCGGTGAGCTCCCACTCGTAACGGCGGCGCCACCGGCGGACCGGCGCCTGGCGCATCAGGATGCGCGGGTGACGGGCGAGCGCCTGGTGGAACGCGGTGCGCAGCCGCGCCTGATCGACCCGGCCGGGCAGGTGCACCTCGATGTGGACGGTCTCCGGTTCGTCGTCCTGGAGGCAGTGCCGGGCGACTTCGTCGACGACGGGGAAGGGGAGGCGGGCGACGGCGGGTTCGAGGGTCCGCGCCCCCCCACCCCCGAACCCACCCCCCGCCCCCTCCCCCGAAGGGGGAGAGGGGGAGGGGGCGGGGGAGCCCTCGCCCGGGCCGCCGGGCGGCTCGTGCCGGGCCGGTTGCAGTGCGGTCATCGGGTGGTGTCCTCCCCGCTGTCGGTCGGCCGTACGGGGCCGGTCGGCCGGGGCCGGCGCCGGTTCGCCCAGTTCGGGCCGGCGCCCGGAGTCCGTCCCCGGGCGACGATCGGACGCCCGGCATCGGCCGCACGGCGGGCCGGGCTACCGGCCGGGCCCCCGGCCCGGGCCGTACCGCCGTCACCGTCCCGCACCCGGCGCGGAAGCGGCGGTGGCGCGGGTGCGGGCGCCGGCGCGAACGGGTCGGACCTGCCAGGCGGTTCGAACGACGGCGGCCCGCCCGGATCCCTGCCGGAACCGCCCGGATCCCTGCCCGAACCACCTGGATCCCGCCCCGAACCATCCGGACCCGCTCCCGGATCCGCTCCCGGACCCGCCACGGTCACCTGCCGCCGCGACGCCCGACCCGGCACCGTCACCACCGCCGCCGCCAGCGCCAGCAGCGCCAGGGCCTGCGCGGTCCCGCTGAAGGCGCCCTCATCGGCGGCGATCGGCTCGCCCGCCCCGAGGGCGGCGGTGACGCCGGCGCCCAGCATCGCCACCAGGGCGAGGGGGACCAGGAGCGGGGGCCGGAAGTGGGCGAGCAGGGCCAGCAGCGGCACGATCAGCGCGTACGGCCCGGCCGCCATGGCCACCACCGCGGTGAGGGCCAGCACGCCCAGGACCCACGAGGGTGCGGGCGGGGGCGGCGGGACGGCGGGCGGCGTGCGCGGGGTACGGCGGACCACGGCGGAGACGAGGAGGAGCAGCACGCCGAGTGCACCGCCGATCAGGCCCAGGTCGTAGGTGGTGGCCGGGGCGTAGGAGAGCTCGACGGTGCCGCCGGCGCCGGCCGGTACGAGGAAGGCCTGCTGCCAGCCGTCGATGCGCAGCGGGGTCAGCGGCCGGCCGTCGAGAGTGGCGTGCCAGCCGTCGTTGGCGTTCTCGTACATCTGGAGATACACGGCCCGGCCGGAGCCGATGGCGACCGTGCGGTGGTCCCCCGTCCAGTCGGTGGCGGTGACCTTGCGCACCGGGCCGCCGGAGCCCGAAGCCGCGCCGGAGCCGTTGGTACCTGCTCCCGCTCCGGAGCCGTCGGCACCTGCCCCCGCGCGGGAGCCGTCGGCACCCGCCCCGGCCGTCCCGCCGGCCGCCGTGTCCCCCCTGCTCAGCGTCACATCCGTCAGCGCCAGCGGCCCCTGGTCGCCCGCCTCCACCCGGTGGCGGCCGGAAGGCAGTTCCAGCCGTCCGTCACGGGCCTCGCCGGCGCACAGCTCGACGCTGATGGGGCGGCGTTCGGTCAGATCGCGGACGTACCCGGAGGCCTTGGTGGCGTGCAGTACGCCGTCGACGGCGAGCATCGGCCCCTGGCCGCAGCCGACGGAGAAGCGTTCGCCGGCGGCGGGCCGCGGTGTGCGGTAGGCGTCGAGCGCGGGGAGGTAGACCTCGCTGAGCCCGACGGGGAGTTGGAGGGGCTGGCCGGCGACCGGGTTGTGGATCGTCAGCGGTTTGACCTTGCTGATGGTGAGGTCGAGGCGGTCCGTGGTGATCGGATCGAAGCGGGCCTGGCCGTTCTCGTCGACGCCCGCGGTGGCCGCCCCGTCCGGTGAGTTGATCAGGATCTGCTCCGGCCGGGTGGAGATACCGCCGGCCGCGGCCAGCACGATCTGGTCGATCTTCTTCCTGCCCGGCCAGCGCAGATGCAGCGTCGGCCGGTCCCCGGCGATCCAGGCGGTGGTCAGATCGCCGTCGACGAGGTTGCGGGGGCTGAGCGACTGTCCGAAGCCGAAGCTGGTGGAGTCGGCGGTGGCGGTGATCCGGTCCTTCTGCTCCGGCGCGATACGGTCCAGCAGCCGGTCGAGTTCGGGGCCGGGGACGGCCAGCGCCTTTCCGGAGATCTTGTACGAGGCGTTGGCGCCGGTACGGAACTGGCGGTGCAGCCCGGACTCCGCGGAGACGGGGGACAGCCCGCCCGGGTCGCTGCCGCGGTGCAGCGAGAAGGTCTCGGCGGGTGTGTCGGAGCGCTGGGCGTCGGTGGGGAGTTGCAGCAGCCGGGTGACCTGGACGCCGGGGACGGAGATCTCGGCGAAGCCGGCGCCGGAGAGTCCGGCGCGCGGGGTCTGTGAGCCGAGGATCGTCACCTTCAGCCATGTCGCCGTTCCGGCCGGGGCCTTGACCTGCTGTTTCGTTCCGTCGGGGCGCAGTGTGTCCTCGGTGCTGCCGTGGTCGGTCTGCACGCGTACGGACGTCGGGGCGGCGCGCAGCCCGTCCCCGGGCAGCGGGGTGAGGGACAGCGAGGACGGGACGGCGGTGGGCCGGCCGAAGTCGATCTTGATCCACTGGCCCACGGGGTCGCCGGCGCTGCCTTCCGCCCAGGCGGTGTCCGGGTTGCCGTCGAAGGCGTTGACCGGGTCGTACTGCGGCAGATGGAAGAGCCAGTTGCCGCTGGTGGAGGCGGTCACCGAGGAGGCGCCGCGGAGCACGGCGGTGGTCTGGTGGCCGATACCGGAGGTCGGGAGGATCTGCCGGGGCGGCCGGCCGGGGTCCTGGACGCTGTCGGGGTGGTTCTTCTCGTCGGCCGTGTAGGTGTAGGACGTATTGCTGTTGACCAGCCCGAAGCGGGTGTCGGCGCGGCGCAGGCCGTCGGCGGTCAGCTGGAGCGGCGGGGTGCCGAGGCCGGGGTGGTTGTCGCCGGTCAGGACGGTGGGACGGTCGCGCAGGGTGGGGTCGGCGGACAGCTGGAGGAGGGCTTCGGGGCCGCCGCTGAGCTGTGCGGTGTCGGCGACCGCCCGGGCGGTGACCGGGCCGGGCTCGGGGGTGTCCTGCGGCCGGTAGATCTCGACGGAGCGCTGGCGCAGGTAGAGGCCCTGGATCTGCAGCGGGGCCTCGGCGGGGATCCTGCCGCCGGTGGTCAGCGGGCCGAAGGCCGCCGCCTTGCGGTAGCCGGACGCCTCCAGCGTGCGTTTGACGGTCTGCGGGGGGACATAGCCGATCTGGTCCGGGTCGAGATCGTTCCGTACGACCACCTCGTGGATGCCCGCCCGGCCCAAGTAGTCGCGCAGGCCCGGGACCTGGGCGCCGGTCAGCAGCGCCTGTTCGACGGCGTCCAGCGCGCGGCGGGCGCCCGGGGTGCCGAAGGGGACGAAGTCGCGCTGCGCCCAGGGGGATTCGGCGAGCACATCGAGGGGTTCGTCGATGGGGGAGCCCCAGGTGTAGATGCCGTGGGCGGTGGCGGGGACGATCAGGGCGCGGCTGTGCGGGGTGTGGTGCTTGAGCCAGCTCGCCGTCTGCTCCCAGTAGGTGGGCAGCTTGGTGAAGGCGCCGGGCTGGAGGACGGTGCCGGTCAGGAACGGCAGGGCGAGCGCGGGAAGGACGAGCAGCGCGGTCAGCAGGGGGAGGTGGCGGCGGGCCGGGATCCGGCGGGTGCCACGGCGTTCGGAGACCAGCCCCAGGAGATGCGCGAGGCCGAGGGTGAGCGCCAGGGCCAGGCCCGGGGTGAACTTGTAGATGTTGCGGAACGGGCGCAGCCAGCCGTTCAGCCAGTCCTGCCACAGCCCGTGCACCGGCCCGCCGAGCGCGCCGCCGTAGCCGGCCAGCGCGATCAGCGCCACGGTCAGCACGGTCAGCAGCAGCCAGCGCCGCTCGGGCAGATCGCGGCGGGCCAGACCGGCCAGGCCGAGCGCCGCGGCCAGCGCCGAGCCGAGCACCGCGAAGGTGTTGGCGGTCATGGTCCAGCCGGCCGGCAGCCAGGGTTCGCCGAAGCGGAGGTAGCCGACCCAGTTGCCGGCGCCGCGCAGCAGTTCGGTGGCGGACATGGTGCCGGTGGTGGTGTCGGCCTGCTCGATGAACGGCATGAAGTTCTCGCCGTGGATGCCCAGCAGGAGCAGCGGCACCACCCACCAGGCGGTGGCCAGGACGACGCCGGGCAGCCACCAGGCGAGCAGGGTGCGCCGGCGTGGTCCCGTACGGGAGAGCAGATACAGGCCGGCGGGCAGCAGCGAGGCCAGCGTCGAGGCCGCGTTGACGCCGCCCATGAAGGGGATCAGCAGCGCCGAGCGGGTGGCCGCGATACGGGCGCCGGCCCGCGGGCCGGTCAGCGGCAGCAGGACCCAGGGCAGCAGCGCGCCGGGGAGGGCCGCGGCGGAGGTGGAGCCGATGACGATGGTGAAGGTCGGCCACAGGGCGTAACAGGCGGCCGCCAGGAGCCGGGCCGGCGGGGTGCCGAAGCGCAGCCGTTCGGCCAGCCGTAACGCGCCCCAGAACGCGGCCGTGACGATCAGCGACATCCACAGCCGCTCGGCCAGCCAGACCGGCACCTGCAGCAGGTCGGTCAGCCCGTAATACGGCAGGGTCGGGAACGCATAGCCGAAGTACTGGTCGGCGATGCCGCCGAAGCCCGCCCGGTCGTGCCACAGCTGCCCGAGGTCGCCGAGGAACTTCCACGGGTCGGTGGTGACCCCCAGCTTGGTCTCGAACGTCATCCTGCCCGGTGCGGGCGCGAGAAAGCCGGTCAGGGCGAGCGCCCAGAACGCGAGCAGCCAGCGCCTGCGCCGGGGTGGGCCGGGCGGCGGGGCGGGGGACGGCGTCGGCCTGCCGCCGGCGTCGGGTGATCCCGGGGACGGGGAGGGCCTCAGGGTCTGGGTCATGGCAACCGCCGGAGGATGAGGAGGAGGTTCCAGGTCGCGACCTCCCGGACGCCCGGGAGGCGGGGGATGGCCTCGGCGAGGAACGGCGCATAGCGGGAGCGGGCGGTGACGATCGTGACGTCGTCACGGGCCCGGACCTGCCGCAGGGTGCGGCCGATGTGCACGGCGAAGAGGTTGACGCCCAGGGTGTGCTTGGCCGCCCTGCCGGTACGCCGCCGATAGCGGGCCCGGGCCCGCTCGGCCCCCAAGTAGTGCCAAGGCGCGGTCTCATGGCCGCCCCAGGGTGAGAACCAGTTGGTGAAGGCGACGTAGATCAGCCCACCGGGGCGGGTGACCCGGACCATTTCGCTGAGGAAGGTCTGCGGGTCGGCGACATGCTCCAGGACGTTGGAGGAGAAGCAGATGTCGGCGGCGCCGTCGGCGAGCGGCAGCAGATAGCCGTCGGCGACCACCGCGCCCTCGGGGACATCGCCGTGGGCGGTCAGCTCCGCCGTATCGGGCTCGAAGAGGTAGCCGTGCGCGCCGCGGCGCCGGAACTCCGTGGTGAAGTGCCCGGCGCCGCCGCCGACATCGGCGACCACCGCGCCCTTCAGCGGTATATGGCGTTCGACCTGGTCGGCGGCGTCGCGGGCGAGCAGCCGGTAGCAGTGTTCGGGCTCGGTCTGCTCGCGCAGAAAGGCGCGGAAGAGGGCATAGGACCTGCGCAGCGAAGGGTCGCGCACCGGGGCCTCACCGCCTGGGGAGCGTATCGAGGAAGGCTTCCGCGGCGACCGCCCGGAAGCTGCGGACGGTATGGCTCCATCTGAAGCGGGCGGCGCGTTGTTCCGCGGCGATGCCCAGTGCTTCACGGCGCCGGGCGCTGAGCGCCAGGGTGCACCAGTGCGCGGCGAACGAGCTCTCGCCGCGGGCCAGCAGGCCGGTGACCCCGTCCTCGACGGAGTCGCGCAGCCCCGGGATGTCGAAGCCGACGGTGGGGGTGCGGCGGGCTGCGGCCTCCATCACCACCAGGCCCCAGCCCTCGACGAGCGAGGGGTGCAGCAACAGCCAGGCGGAGCACAGGAGTTCATGTTTGCACCGCTCGGAGACATGGCCGGTGAAGGTGACATCGGGGCCGGCCGTCGCGGCCAGCCGCGCCCGTTCGGGGCCGTCGCCGACGATCACCAGCCGGCCGCCGGTCACCGGGCGGACCCGCTCCCACAGCCGCAGCAGCAGATCGATGCGCTTGTACTCGACGAGCCGGCCCATGGCCAGGAACAGTGGCTCCGGCGCCTTGGGGACCAGCGGTCCCGGCTCCTCCACGCCGTTGTGGACCAGGCGGATCCGGCCCTGGTCCACGCCGAGGCCGCGCAGCGCGGACGCGGTCGAGCCGGAGACCGCGACCATCAGATTGCGGCGGTGGGTACCGGCCAGCGCCCAGTGCTCCAGACGGCGGCCGAGCCGGGCGGCGGGTGCGGGGTAGCGCAGTTGCCACAGATCCGTATGGACGTGGTTGACCAGGCACAGCGTCGGCCCGCGATGCCACAACGGCGCGAGATACGGCATGCCGTTGCAGACCTCGACCAGCAGATCGCAGTCGCCGACCCTGCGGGCCAACTGGCGGGGTGCGCGCAGGAAATGACCGGCGTCGCCGCCCGCGGAGACCACGCGGTAGCCACGGTCGGCCGCGGGGCCGCCGCACAGCAGGGTGACCTGGTGGCCGTGCGCGGTGAGCCCCTCGGCGATCCGGTCCACCAGCAGCTCGGAGCCGCCGGCGGCGGGGTTGCCCAGATCGCGGCGGGCTAGGAAGACGATACGGCGGGGGAGCGGGGGCGCGCCGGCGGCCGGGGGACCCGAGGCCGATGGCGTGGGTGGGGCGACCGGTGCCGGTGGTGCCAGGGGCGGGGACGGACGTACGTGCTGGGGCATGTGCGATCCAACTCGTCTCAGGGTGCGGTACCAGCGGTGGGGGTCGTACTGCGTGCTGAGTCGTGCTGAGTCGTGCGGGGCCGTGCTGCATCATGCGGTGGTGCGGTGGTGCGGTGGTGCGGTGGTGCGGTGGTGCGGTGGTGCGGTGGTGCTGTGTGGTGCGGCTGCTCACCAGTGGTGTTGCTGCGCTGCGGTAAAGCGGAATTGTGCCGACCGGAAGGCCGGTCGTCTGCGTGTGGGGTGGATAGTTTTCGCTGCCCCGTTCGCCGCGGCTACTCACCGGGATGACAAAATCCGGGCCGATTCTTGCTGACGGTTCATCACTTCACTCAGGGCCGGCCGCCCGCCGCCCGCGCATCACCCACACCATTCCGGCGAGCGCGAGCACCCCGCCCGCCGCCGCGGCCCCCACCGGCAAGGTCCGCCCGACCAGCGCCAGCCTGTCGCTGTCCGTCCGCGCCAGCCGCACCTGCGCCCGCTGCGTCGCGGGCGTGAACTGCAATCCCTCGCCGCGCAGCAGCGTCACCGCATCGCGCCGGGCACCCGGTGCGCGCAGCGTCTTGTGCGGCGAGATCGAGGCATTGATGATCCGGCCGGTGCGCTGTTCGACGACCAGCTCGATACCGGAGTTGGCGTACCACTCCTCGGCCTGGATCTGGCCCTGCCCCGGCCGTCCGACCAGCCGCCCGGGGACCTGCCGGCTGCCGGTCCTGGTGGGCGGCACGGTCCCGGTGAAGCGATAGCCCGGATACCCCTGAATCTTCTTCGTGCCGGCGAAGCGGAGCGGGACGGCCGCACCCAGCGTGTTGTCCCACCAGCGATAGATCTTCTTCTCCACATCGAAGGGGAATTTGAGGTACGCATCGCCGTCGAAACGGGTCGGCGCCTCCTCGCAGCAGTGCACCGGAGCATTGCTGCGCCGGTCGGTGACCCAGCGCTCGACGGTCCACTGGAACGCCTTGCGCGGATCCTTCAGGGCGAGCGTCTGCGGGGTGTCGACCGTGGTGGAGACGTCCCATACGGCCCGCCCGTTCTTCTCGCTCGCCGCGACATCGCCCAGCACATGCCGGGTGATGGTGATCTTCTGCCGGTCCCTGGTCCTCAGCGCCCCGGTGTCGAAGTAGCTGCCGGTGCCGGTGAAGACGGTGGTGACATCGACATCGACCGGGGTGACCTTGGCCCGCGGCTCGACGTACCAGGCCAGCAGGGGCGCCAGGACCAGCAGAAAGACGCCGAGACCGAGCACGGCCAGCGACAGCGGCGAGGCGGTGCGGGCGGTGGTGGCGCCGGCGGGGGGAGCGGCAGGGGGTGTGTCGGGCTTGCCGGAATCAGGCATACGAGCACTCCTGGAAGCGGTGAGGGGAACACGCTCTGGTGCACGTGCGGCGTCGCGATGCGCCATGGGCCGGGAACGTAAGCGAACTCTTGACAGGGCGTCAATGCCCTTCCACACTCGGCAGGCACCAGAACTGAAGCAGTGCCGCGCTGTGGGACGCGGCACCGAGCCGGCCGTCGATCCGTACGCCCCGGGGCCGTGCCGTGTGCCGTCACCAACCTCGACGGAGACCGGCGATGGTCTCCGGCATCGACGAAGGGCTCGCCGCGCCATGCACCGAACGCTTGCCGCCGCACTGACCGCGCTGGCCGCCGCCGTATTGGCCGTAGGCGTCGCGCTGGGCATCGTCGCGGCGCTGGACGCCACCCCGAAGCAGCCGAATGTGCCGCTGGTGACCTTCGACCGGACCGGTGAGTAGGCGGGCCGGGCGTGCCGAGGAGGGCCGGATCGTGCTGAGGAGGTCCGGGTCATGGTGACCGCCGTCCGCTCGGCCTGGCGGGAGGTCCCGCCGTACCAGGTACGGCAGTTCGCCGCCCTGGCGCTGGACGAGGTGCCCGCCCTGGCCCAGGACATCCTGCGCGAGATCCGCCACGAATACCCCCAACTGCCGCTGGTCCCCGACGAGTTCGGTGAGCCGCGGGCGCTGGTCGGCATCCGGCAGTCGCTGGAGCACTTCGTCGCGCACATGACCTCCGGGCTCGACGGTCCGCATGTCCACCCACGGGTCTTCCAGGAGTTCGGCCGCGGCGAGGGCATGCAGGGGCGCAGCCTGGACGCACTGCAGGCCATCTACCGGCTGGGCGTACGGCTGGCCTGGCGGCGGCTGGCCGAGATCGGCCAGCAGGTCGCCATCCCGGCGCCCGCGATGTACGAGCTCGCCGAGTCCGGCTTCGAGTACCTGGACGGGCTGGTCGCCGAATCCGTACGCGGCTACGCCGAGGCCGCCGCCCGCCAGGCCGGTGAGCGGCTGCGGCTGCAACGCCGCCTGATGGAGCAGCTGTTCGCGAGCCCCGGCAAACGGCCGCGCAGAAGCGGCGCCGGGGCGGCGGACGGGGCGGGCGGGGTGCCGCCGGCGCTCGCCGAGCGCGCCGCCCGGATCGGCTGGCCGCTGCCCGAGCGCGTCGCCGTCGCGGTCCTGCTGCGGCCGGCCCGCGAGGCGGTGGCGCCCGCCGTGGCCCCGGACGTCCTGCTGGACATGGAGTGCGAACGGCCGCGGATGGTGGTGCCGGAGCCGGACGCCCCCGGGCGGCGCGAGCTGTTGGGCCGTGCGGCGGCCGGCTGGTCGGGCGCGATCGGCCCCGCCGTACCGCTGCTGGACGCCGCGAAATCGCTGCGCTGGGCCGGGGCCGCGGTCGATCTGACGGAGCGCGGACTGCTGCCCGCCGGCGAGCTGCTGCAGTGCACCGAGCACACCGAGGCGCTGGTCCTGCTGCCGCCCGAGGAGCTGATCGACGACCTCACCCGACGCCGTCTCGCGCCCCTGGACAGCTGTGGTCCCACCCACGGGCGGCGGCTCGCGGAGACCCTGCTCGCCTGGCTGGAGACCCGCGGCGGCGCCCCCGAGATCGCCGCCCGGCTCGGCGTCCATCCGCAGACCGTGCGCTACCGGCTGCGCCAGATACGGGAGTTATGGGGCGGGGAGATGGACGACCCGGACCGCCGCTTCGAACTGGAGCTGGTGTTACGGGCCAGGAGGCTGCGCGGGGAGCTCAGCTGACCCCGCCGGACTCCGCCGCCCGGCGCTCGACGAACGCTTCCATCCCGTCCAGGAGACGGGCCAGCCCGAACTCGAACAGCGACTGCAGATTCACCACGTCCTCGTCGTGCCCCGCCATCCCCCCGTACATGGGGTAGGAGCCCGAGGTGAGGATGCCCTCGAACTGCGGCTCCATGGACGCCATCCACTGGTTCTGGTCCATACCGGTCTCCTGCTCGGCCTCCAGATCGTCCTCGAAGCCGGCGGCGGTGGCCCGGACATGGTTCAGCAGCGTGATGGCCATATGGATCAGCGTCACCGGATCCATCCCCTCGACCCGCGCCATGGTCCACTCGATCAGCGCCATCGCCCGCGGCATCGGCTGCGGCCGGGTGATCGACAGATAGTGCGCAAGCCATGGATGCCGCTGGTAGAGCTCCCATTGCAGCCGGGCGCCCGCCTCCATCCGGTCGCGCCGGCCGTCCGGCGCCGGATCGGGCAGTCGGACGTCCGAGAACGCGGCGTCCGCCATCAGCATCACCAGCTCGTCCTTGTTGGCCACATGACGGTAGAGCGCCATCGAGGACACCCCGAACTCGGCGGCGACCCGGCGCATCGACAGCGCCCGCAGCCCCTCGGCGTCGGCAACCTTGATCCCGGCCCGTACGACGCGCTCGCGGCTCAGCCCGCTGTCCGTCTCGCGCGGCCGCCGCTCACGCGCCGGTTCGGAGCGCGCGGTCCGGTGCGACGGCGTCCCCGCGTCCGGCCGGGGCTCGGCGACCACCGTGCCCACGCCCGGTACGGCCCGTACGAGACCCTCCTGACGCAGCGTCGTGAGCACCTTGGTGGCGGTCGCCATCGCCACCTGCCACTCCTGGGTGATCCGCCGGGTCGACGGCACACGGTCGCCCGGCACCAGCTCACCGGCGTCGATCCGGCGCCGGATCTCGTCGACGATCCGGCGGTAGGGGGGTAGGGCGGACTGCTCCACGGGATGGCCTCCGTACTAGTGCACTAGGGGAATTCGCTAGCGGTGAGGGTAGCAGTGTGGCGCTCACCAGGGCCTTGCACTAGGTAGGTGCACTAGTGTGATGCACGCCCAACTCCTCAGTCCCGCCATATGTTTGCACCATAAGCTTGAGGTGCTTACCGTGTCACCCATGTCGTTTACTACGTACACACCTCAGCCGCCGGCCGGCCGCCGGGAGTGGACCGCCCTCGGCGTCCTCCTGCTGCCCTGCCTTCTGGTCTCGATGGACGTCTCGGTGCTCTACTTCGCGGTGCCGTTCCTGACCGCGGAGCTCGAACCCAGCAGCGTCCAGCAACTGTGGATCCTGGACGTCTACGGCTTTGTGCTCGCCGGCCTGCTGATCACCATGGGTTCGCTCGGCGACCGCATCGGCCGCCGCAAGCTGCTGCTGTCCGGCGCACTGCTCTTCGGCCTCGCCTCGGGGCTCGCCGCGTACGCCCGGAGCGCCGAAATGCTGATCGCCGCACGGGCGTTGCTCGGCATCGGCGGCGCGACCCTGATGCCGTCCACCCTCGCGCTGATCCGCAACCTCTTCCACGACGCCAAGCAGCGCGGCAAGGCGGTCGCGATCTGGTCGGCGGCGATGATGGGCGGGATCGCGGTCGGCCCGGTGCTCAGCGGTGCGCTGCTGGAGCACTTCTGGTGGGGCTCGGTATTCCTCATCAATGCGCCGGCGATGGTGCTGCTGCTGGTCTGCGGGCCCCTGCTGCTGCCGGAGTTCAAGAACCCGGCGGCCGGGCGCTTCGACCTGCCCGGCTCGGTGCTGTCATTGCTCGCGATGCTGCCGATGGTCTACGGCATCAAGGAGATCGCCCGCAACGGGGTGGCGGTGCTGCCCGTCGTCGCGCTCGTGGCCGGCCTGCTGGCCGCCGCGGCCTTCGTCCACCGCCAGCGCACCGCCCGCCACCCGATGCTCGACCTGGAACTGTTCCGGCACCGCGGGTACAGCGTCTCGGTGCTGATGAACCTGCTGGCGATGTTCGCGATCGTCGGCTGCGCGGTGTTCTTCACCCAGTACCTGCAGTCCGTACGGGGCATGAGCCCCATGGAGGCGGCGCTGTGGAATCTGCTGCCGACCCTCGCGGTGGGCGGGATGGCGCCGGCCGCCACTGCGCTCGCCCAGCGGATGGACCGTGCGTACGTCATCGCCATGGGGTTCGTCATCGCGGCCGGCGGCTTCGTCTGGCTGTCCTGGCTGGAGCCGGGTTCGGCCCTGTGGTTCGTGCTGGTCGGTTCGTCGGTGTACGCCTCGGGCCTGGTGATGGTGATGTCGCTCGGCAACGAACTGGCCATCGGTGTCGCGCCGCCCGAGCGGGCGGGCTCCGCCTCGGCCCTGCTGGAGTCCGGCACCGAACTGGGCGGCGCGCTGGGCATGGCGATCCTGGGCAGTATCGGGAGCGCGATCTACCGCGGTCACATGGACGACGCACTGCCCGCCGGGCTTCCGGCGGGGGCGGCCGACGCGGCGCGGGAGACCCTTGCGGGCGCCGTCGCGGTGGCCGGCGAACTCCCGGGCCGGGCCGGCGAGGCGCTGCTGACCGCGGCCCGGACGGCCTTCACCGACGGGCTACAGGCGGCGGTGCTGGGCGCTGCCGGGGTGATGGTCTGCGCCGCGGTCCTGGCGGTGGCCCTGCTACGAGGCCTGCACACCAAGGGAGTTGAGGGCGAGACGGGCACTACCGGGGCGGCCGGCGTCACCGGGGCGGCAGGCGTCACCGGGGCAGCCGACGCTGCCGGGGTGGCCGGCGGTCGGCAGGCCGCCGTCGTACCGGCCGGAACGGATCCGGCCGGTACGCCCGCCGGTTAGAGGGCGCACCCGGAGCATCCGGGGCGTCCGGAGCGTCCGGGGCGTCCGGGGCGTCCGGGGCGTCCGGGGCATCAACTGAAGTCGAACTCGCCGGTGCGGGTCCGCTTCAGCTCGAAGAACTTGTCGTATCCGGCGAGGAGGCGGGCGCCGTCGAAGACCCGCACCGCGTCCTCGCCGCGCGGGATCGCCATCAGCACCGGCCCGAAGAACGCCACCCCGTCGACATGGATCGTGGGGGTGCCGACCTCCTCGCCGACCGGGTCCATGCCCTCGTGGTGGCTCTTGCGCAGCGCGTCGTCGTACGCCTCGCTCCCGGCGGCACGGGCCAGCTCGGCCGGCAGCCCGACCTCCGCGAGCGCCTCCTCGATGACGGTGGCGGTGTCCTCGCGGCCGTCGTTGTGGATGCGGGTGCCGAGCGCGGTGTACAGGTCGCGCAGCACTTCCTCGCCGTGCTCCTGGGCGGCCGCGATGCACACCCGTACCGGGCCCCAGCCCGCGTCCAGCAGCTCGCGGTACTTCTTGGGAAGATCCGCGCGGCCCTCGTTCAGCACGGACAGACTCATCACCCTGAAGCGCAGATCCAGGTCACGGTGGCGCTCGACCTCCAGGATCCAGCGGGAGGAGATCCAGGCGAACGGGCAGATGGGGTCGAAGTAGAAGTCGACGGTGTGGCGGGTGGTGCTCGGGTTCGTCATACGGCCGAGATTAGAGCGCCACCGGACCAGCCGACCGGGACACCTGCCCACGATGATCCTGGGCCAATTGCCCTCCGCGCCCGGACCCACCCGGCCCCACCCGGCCCCACCCGGCCCCACCCGGACGCGACCGGGCGAGGCCGGGCGCGGAGTGGCCTCGCCCGAACCAACCCGGCCTCGCCCGAACCAACCCGGGCCCGCCCGGCCTCGCCCGAACCAACCCGGGCCCGCCCGGCCTCGCCCGAACCCGCCCGTCTCACTCGGGTGCGACGCCCAGCATCCGCTGCAGCAGCTCCTTGAGCAGTGTGCGCTCGGCGACCGTCAGCCGGCCGAGGGGCTCGCGCGCGAAATCGAGCGAGGTGCGCAGCGCCTCGGCCGTGCGCGTGCCCTCGGTGGTCGGGGCGGCGAGCTTGACGCGGCGGTCGGCCGGATCGGGGCGGCGCTCGACCAGACCGCGGGACTCCAGACGGTCCACGATGCCGGTGATGTTCGACGGCTCGCACTTCAGCCGCTGGGCGACCTTGCGCATGGGCAGCGGCTCGGCGGACAGCAGGCTGAGCACCCGGGCCTGCGCGCCGGTGAGGGAGTGCTCGGCCGCGGCGTGGTCGTACTCCTCGTAGTAACGGGCGACGACATCGCCGATGAGCTCGACGACCTCGACGGTCAAGGGGTCTGCACGCGGTGTCATACACACCAGGATACCCAATTGCTTGACAACATGAAATATCGAGGGGCATCATTGTTTCAGTACCTGAAACATTAGGAAGGACCGCGCTCATGTCCGCACTGCCCACGACCGGCCGCGAATGGCACCTCATCGCCCGCCCGCACGGCTGGCCCACCCCGGAAGACTTCGCGCTGCGCGAGGCCGCGGTGCCCGAGGTCGGCGAGGGCCAGATCCTGGTCCGCACGAAGCACTTCTCCGTCGACCCGTATATGCGCGGCCGGATGAACGATGTGAAGTCCTACGTCCCGCCCTTCCAGCTCGACCAGCCGATGGACGGCGGCGCGGTGGGCGAGGTCATCGCCTCGCGCGACGACTCCATCGCCGTCGGCGACCACGTACTCCACGGCCTCGGCTGGCGTGAGTACGCGGTCCTGGACGCCAAGCGCGCCGCCAAGGTGGACCCGTCGCTGGCGCCGCTCACCGCCTACCTCGGCGTGCTGGGCATGCCGGGTCTGACCGCGTACGCGGGTCTGCTGGAGGTGGCGTCCTTCAAGGAGGGTGACGCCGTCTTCGTGTCCGGCGCGGCCGGCGCGGTGGGCAGCGAGGTCGGTCAGATCGCCAAGCTCAAGGGCGCCTCCCGGGTCATCGGCTCGGCCGGCTCCGACGAGAAGGTCAAGCTCCTGGTCGAGGAGTACGGCTTCGACGCCGCCTTCAACTACAAGAACGGCGATGTCACCAAGCAGCTCAAGGAGGCCGCGCCGGAGGGCATCGACGTCTACTTCGACAACGTCGGCGGCGACCACCTCGAGGCGGCCATCAGCTCCCTCAACGTCCATGGCCGGGCGGCCATATGCGGCATGATCTCGATGTACAACGCCACGGAGCCGAGCCCGGCGCCGCGCAACCTCGCGATGGTGATCGGCAAGCGGCTGCGTCTGGAGGGCCTGCTGGTCAGCGACCACGCCGCGCTGCAGCCGCAGTTCGTCGAGGAGGTCTCCGCCTGGATCCGCTCCGGCGAGCTCAAGTACAGCGAGACCAAGGTGCCGGGCATCGAGAACGGCGTCGAGGCCTTCCTCGGCCTGCTGCGCGGCGAGAACACCGGAAAGATGATCGTCAGCCTCGACGCCTGAGGCCCCGAGGCTTGACGGCGAGCTTGAACGATTCCGGCGACAAGCCTGACCGATGGGTGCGGGGTGGGGGGAGGCGGGGGAGTGACGGGGAGGCGAAGGACTCTGCCTCCCCGTCACTCCCTCTCTCTGCCCCTGCCCCCGCCCCCACCCACCCCTTGTGCAGGCCCGTTAGGCTCAGCGGCAAGCCGTCGCGATCCGTGGGCGCGAGTCGCGGCGAACCACAGGAGGATTTGGTATGTCCATCCAGACTGTCGACGTCGTCTACACCGCCGTCGCCACCGCTGAGAACGGCCGTGACGGCCGCGTCGCCAGCGACGACGGCAAGCTCGACGTCGTCGTCAACCCGCCCAAGGAGCAGGGCGGTAGTGGCGCCGGCACCAACCCCGAGCAGCTCTTCGCGGCGGGCTACAGCGCCTGCTTCCAGGGCGCGCTCAGCGTCGTCGCCCGCCGGGAGAACGCCGATGTCACCGGCTCCCGGGTGACCGCCAAGGTCGGCATCGGCAAGACCCCGGACGGTGCCTTCGGCCTCACGGTCGAGATCTCCGCCTCGATCCCCAATGTGGACGCGGCCACCGCCAAGGACCTCGTGGAGAAGGCGCACCAGGTCTGCCCGTACTCCCACGCCACTCGTGGCAACATCGAGGTCAAGTTGAACGTCGCCTGAGACGCGGCCGACCGCACAGTCCGAGCCGAGGGCCGTACCCCACCGGGGTGCGGCCCTCGGCCGTTGTGTGCCGGCCGGGCACCGGAGGGACGGCCACCGGGGGGCCGGCCGTCGGAGCCGAACCGGCCCGATGTGACAGAGGCAACATTCACGGCACCTTGACGCACCACCCGTGTAATCGATTTCGTAGCCCCCACGAATTCCCCGCGAAATCGATTACACGTCGATCATGCGAAGCCGGTCCCAGACACGGTGAGCGATCGCATCGCACGGACAGGACGGCAACGGCGCCATGGCGAACATCAAGGATGTGGCAGAGCGGGCAGGGGTCTCCGTCGCCACGGTCTCCCGGGTCCTCAACGGCCACAGCCCGGTCGCCGAGACCCGTGACCGGGTGCTCGCCGCCGTACGGGAGCTGGGCTACCGCCCCAACAACGTCGCCCGCGCGCTGCGCACCGCACGGACCGGTGCGCTCGGCCTGATCATCAGCGATCTCACCAACCCCTTCTTCACCGAACTGGCCGACGCCGTCGAGGACGAGGCCCGCAGCCTCGGCTACAGCCTGGTCATCGGCAACGCCGGCGAGCGCCCCGCGCAGCAGGACGACTACATCCGCACCCTGCTCGACCGCCGGATCGACGGCCTGCTGGTCAGTTCGGCCGGCACCGGCTCGGCGATGCTCAGCGAGGTCGTCGCCTCCGGCACCCCGCTGGTCCTGCTGGACCGCACCGTGCCCGGCGTCGACGCCCCCTGCGTACGCGCCGACGGCCGCGCCGCGCTCACCGAGCTCGCCGCCCATCTCGCCGCCCTCGGCCGCCGCCGGCCCGCGATCATCGTCGCCCCGGCCGGCACCCCCACCGGCGACGAGCGCCTCGACCTCTTCCGTACGGCGCTGGCCGCACACGGCATCGCGCTGCCCGACGAGCGGGTCGGCGCCACCCCCGACCTCCAGCACACCGGCGGCCGACGGGTGATGAGCGACTTCCTCGACCTCGCCGAGCCGCCGGACGCGGTGCTGGCCACCGACAACCTGATGGCGCTGGGCGCGATGGACGAACTCCGCGCGCGCGGGCTGCGGGTCCCCGACGACATGGCGCTGGTGGTCTACGACGACGTGCCGTGGTTCACGCACACCGATCCACCGCTGACCGCCATCGCCCAGCCCACCCGCGAACTGGGCCGGGCCGCCGTACACACCCTGCTGGCGCGGATCGAGGGCCGGCCCGCCGACCCGGTGCTGCTGCCGGCCCGGCTCGTCACCCGCCGCTCCTGCGGCGAACCGCCCACCGGCTGAACGAGCCGTCCCGGCGGCCCGGCCCGCCCGGCGGTCCCGGCCGGCCCGCCACCCGGGCAAGCCATCGGATCAGGCCACCGGCGGCGACCGTCACTGAAGCCCGTCACCCGACGACAGCTACTCACGACAGCTACTCACGACAGCTACTCACGACAGCTACTCACGACAGCGACCAAGACCGTCACCCAAGACAGCCACCACAGGAAGTCACCCGACGAAGAGAGGGGCAGCGCATGACCGGCGTCAACGACGACGTACCGGGCGGCCGCGAACTGCTGCGCGTGGAGGGGGTGACAAAGTCGTTCCCGGGCGTCCGCGCCCTGGACGGCGTGGACCTGACCCTGCGCACCGGCGAGGTGCACGTCCTGCTCGGCGAGAACGGCGCGGGCAAGAGCACCCTCATCAAGATGCTCTCCGGCGCCCACCGCCCCGACGACGGCCGCATCCTCGTCGCCGGCGGACCGGACGGCGCGCACGACGGCCCGCGCGAGGTGCACATCCGCTCGGCGCAGGACGCCGAACGGCTCGGCATCGCCACCATCTACCAGGAGTTCAACCTCGTCCCCGGGCTGACCGTGGCCGAGAACATCTTCCTCGGCCGGCAGCCGCGCACCGCACTCGGCCTGATCGACAAGAAGACGATGCGGGCCCGGGCCGCCGAACTGCTCCGGCGCGTACGCCTGGACGTGTCCCCGAACACGCCGGTTGCCGAACTGGGCATCGCCCGCCTACAGATGGTCGAGATCGCCAAGGCGCTCAGCCTGGACGCGCGCGTCCTGATCATGGACGAGCCGACCGCGGTCCTCACCTCCGAGGAGGTCGAGACCCTCTTCGGGATCGTCCGCGAGCTGCGCGACACCGGCGTCGGCATCATCTTCATCACCCACCACCTGGAGGAGATCGGCGCGCTCGGCGACCGGGTCACCGTGCTGCGCGACGGCCGCTCCGTCCAGGAGGTGCCGGCCTCGACGGACGAGGACGAGCTGATCCGCCTCATGGTGGGCCGGGACATCGCCGAGCAGTACCCGCGGCAGCGCCCCGACGAGCCGGGCGCGCCCCTGCTGCGCGTCCGCGGTCTGACCCGCAACGGTGCGAAGGCCGGGCCGGTCTTCGAGGGCATCGACTTCGAGGTGCGGGCCGGTGAGGTCGTGGGCCTGGCCGGACTGGTCGGCGCGGGCCGTACCGAGGTCGTCCGGGCCATCTTCGGCGTGGACCGCTATGACGCCGGCACGGTCGAGATCGACGGCACCCAGCTGGCGCGCGGCGATGTCCGCGCCGCCATGCGGGCCGGGCTCGGCCTCGTACCGGAGGACCGCAAGGGCCAGGGCCTGGTCCTGGACGCGTCCCTCCAGGACAACCTCACCCTCGCCCGCCTCGACCGCGACACCCGGGGCGGGCTGGTGGACCGGGGCGCCCAGCGGCGTGAAGCGGCCGCCGTCGCCGGGCAGTTGAAGGTGCGGATGAGCGGTCTCGCGCAGCCCGCCCGTACGCTCTCCGGCGGCAATCAGCAGAAGATCGTCATCGGCAAGTGGCTGCTGGCGGACACCAAGCTGCTGATCCTCGACGAGCCGACGCGCGGAATCGACGTCGGCGCGAAAGTCGAGATCTACCAGCTGATCAACGAACTGACGGCGTCGGGCCGGGCGGTCCTGATGATCTCCAGCGATCTGCCCGAGGTGCTCGGTATGAGCGACCGGGTGCTGGTGATGTCGCAGGGCCGGCTGGCCGGTGAGCTGTCGGCCGAAGAGGCCACCCAGGACGCCGTGATGGAGCTCGCGCTCCAGTCCCCGAACGGCGCCGCTGAGGGCTCGAAGAACAAGAACGAGAGCGCGATGGAGGGCTCCGATGTCCACTGAGGTGAAGACGGGAGCCGCCGCCGAGGCGGTGGGACGGGCCCCGGACCGGGACGGCCTCGGGCCGTGGTTCTCCCGGGCGGTCCTCAAGAACGGCCCGCTGGGCGGCCTGATCGCCCTGGTCGTGGTGATGGCGGTGCTCTCCAAGGACTTCCTCAACGGCCAGAACCTTCTCAATGTCGGCGTCCAGGCCTCGGTCACCGCGATCCTCGCCTTCGGCGTCACCTTCGTGATCGTCTCGGCCGGTATCGATCTGTCGGTCGGCTCGGTCGCCGCGCTCTCCGCCACCGTCGTCGCCTGGGCGGCCACCGCCGAGGGCCTGCCCGTCTGGATCGCGGTGCTGCTCGGCCTCGCGGTCGGCGTGGCGGCCGGACTGGTCTCCGGCGCCCTGGTCGCCTACGGCAGACTGCCCGCCTTCATCGCCACGTTGGCGATGCTGTCGATAGGCCGCGGCCTGGCCCTGGTCATCTCCGGCGGCTCGCCGATCGCCTTCCCGGGCTCGGTCAGCAGCCTCGGTGACACCCTCGGAGGCTGGCTGCCGGTGCCCGTCCTCGTCATGATCGCGATGGGGTTGATCGCCGCGCTGATCCTGGCCCGTACGTACGCCGGACGCGCGATGTTCGCGATCGGCGGCAACGAGGAGGCGGCCCGCCTCTCCGGCATCAACGTGCGGCGCCGCAAGCTGGTCATCTACGCGCTGTCCGGTCTGTTCGCCGCGGTCGCCGGTATCGTCCTCGCGGCCCGGCTCACCTCCGCCCAGCCGCAGGCCGCCAGCGGCTACGAACTGGACGCCATCGCCGCCGTCGTCATCGGCGGGGCCAGCCTCTCCGGCGGCTCCGGCAAGGCGTCCGGCACCCTCATCGGCGCGCTGATCCTCGCCGTACTGCGCAACGGCCTCAACCTGCTGAGCGTCTCGGCGTTCTGGCAGCAGGTGGCCACCGGACTGGTCATCGCGCTGGCGGTGCTCCTGGACACGCTGCGCCGCCGGAGCGCGCGATGAAGGCCCGGGGGAACGTCCGGAGGAGCGTCGTCCGGGGGAACGTCGTCCGGGGGAACGCCCGGAGGAATGCGCGGGGGAGCGTCTGGAGGACCGCCCGGAGGACCGCCCGGATCAAGGTGTCGCTGGCGGCCGGGCTGGCCGCGACCGTCGCCCTCGGTCTGGCCGGCTGCGACCGCGGCGGCAACACCGACCTGGGGCTCGCGCTGTCCACGATGAACAATCCGTTCTTCGTCGGCATCAAGGAAGGCGCACAGGCCGAGGCGGACGCCCGCGGCCTGCACATCAACATCACCGACGCGCAGAACGACCCCACCCAGCAGATCAACCAGATGGAGACGTTCACCAGCCAGAACGTCAAGGCGGCCATCATCAACCCGGTCGACTCCGACGCCGCCGTCCCGGCCGTCGGTGTCGTCAACCGGGCGAAGGTGCCGGTCATCTCCATCGACCGCGGCGTCAACGGCGGGAAGGTCGGCTCGACCATCGCCTCCGACAATGTCGCCGGCGGCCGGCTCGCCGCCAAGACGCTGGCCGAATCGCTCGGCGGCAAGGGCAAGGTGGCCTTCCTCGAGGGCCAGCCCGGCACCTCCGCCGCCCGTGAACGCGGCAAGGGTTTCGAAGAGGGCATCAAGAAGTACCCCGGTATCCAGGTCGTCGCCCGCCAGCCCGCGGACTTCGACCGCACCAAGGGCATGGATGTGATGTCCAACATGCTGCAGGCGCACCGCGATATCGCCGGGGTGTTCGCCGCCAACGACGAGATGGCGCTCGGTGCGTCCAAGGCGCTGGGCGCCCGCTCCGGCAAGGACGTCAAGGTGGTGGGGTTCGACGGCACACCGGACGGCGTCAAGGCGGTCCGCAACAAAACCCTCACCGCCACCGTCGCCCAGCAGCCGAAACTCCTCGGCAAGCAGGCCGTGGACTGGGCGCTGAAGGCCGCTCACGGTGAGAAGCTTCCGCAGTCGGTCAAGGTGCCGGTGGTGCTGGTGACGGCGGAGAACGCCGCGAAGTTCGACGACTGAGCGCGCGGCCCGGCCCTGGAGCCGGGCCGCGGGGCAATGACAGATGAGAAGAAGTGGGAGAGCGGTGCATGTATGACGTCCTGGTGGTCGGCTCGGCCAACGCGGATCTGACGGTACGGGTCGAACGGCGGCCCGGCGCGGGCGAGACCGTGCGCGGCACGGACCTGGTCGAATCGGCCGGCGGTAAGGGCGCCAACCAGGCGGCCGCCGCGGCCCGGATCGGCGGGCGCACCGCGCTGCTGGCACGGGTCGGCGGCGATGCGTACGGCGAACTGCTGCTGGGCGCCCAGCGCGAGGCGGGCACCGATGTCACGCCCGTCATCGTGGACGGGGCGGCTCGCACCGGCACCGCGATGATCATCGTCGACCCGGACGGCGACAACAGCATCGTGGTCTCGCCCGGCGCCAACGCCGCCCTCACCCCGCAGGATGTGGCCGGGGCGAAGGACGTCATCGCCGCCTCCTCGGTGGTCTCCCTTCAGCTGGAGATCCCCATGGAGTCCGTACGAGCCGCCGCCACGGCCGCCGAGCAGGCCGGGACCCGCGTGGTGTTCAACCCCTCGCCGGCTCCCGAGGCGGCCCTGGCACCCGAACTCCTCGCCGTGGCCGACCCGTTGGTGGTCAACGAGCACGAGGCCCGGGAGCTCTCCGGCCGCGCCGACGGCACCCCCGCCGAGTGGGCGCAGGCTCTGCGTGACCAGGGCGCCCGCTCGGTCGTGGTCACCCTCGGCGGGGACGGCGCGCTGGTCCTGGACGCCTCCGGGGTGAGTGAGGTCCCCGGCGTACGCGTGAAGGCCGTGGACACCACCGGCGCCGGCGATGCCTTCACCGGCGCCCTCGCCACCCGCCTGGCCCGCGGCGATGCGCTCCCCGAGGCGGCGCGCTTCGCCGTACGGGTCGGCGCGGCGGCCGTCACCAAGCCGGGCGCCCAGCCGTCCTACCCGACCCGGGCCGAGCTGGAGGCGCTGGCGCCCGAGCAGGGCTGAGGGCTGAGATCCAACTGCCCGCCTGGGCGAGGGAGTCGGTGACGAGGACGACCGCCCGCGCGGCCGGTCCGGGCGGTATCTCGTAATGGGTGGTGGACTTGGGGCCCAGGGTGCTCAGATGGGTGCCCGGGGCGATCCGGTCCGCCTCCACTACGGGCGTCGGGCTGTTGGCCGCGACGATCACCACATCCCGGTCCGGCACCGCCCTCGCCGGGTCGAGCCACTCGCGGACCTCGGCATCGCCGAGCGGTCCGGGAGACAGGGATGGGGACGGGGTGTGCGGCGGCACGCGGGTCGTCACTGCTCGGCCAGCTCCTTCGCGGCGTACAGCGCATGGTCCGAGCCGGTCGCCAGCGCCCAGTAGCGGTCGCCGTAGGACCAGTGCCACCACTCCGTCGGGTAGTTGACCAGACCGGACGCGGCCAGTGCGGCGGCCAGCACCCGTCGGTTGGCGCGGGCGGCGGGCGGCAGCCCCGGAGCGCTCGTGTAGCAGGCGCCGTCGCTCTCCTCCGGGGAGGCATTGATCGGTGTCCCCATGTCGACATCTGCGCCGTCCGCGGTGACGAGCGTGAGATCCACCGCGCCACCCGCACTGTGCGGTGCGATCTCCGGCGGCGAGACATAACGGCTGGCGGCCTGATGGATACGCGCCCCGTCCCACTCGGGGAACCCGGCGCGCAGCTCGTCCGCATACTCCTCGAAGTAGCGGCGCTGCAGCCCCGGCGGGCGGTAGCCCTCGACGAACTGCAGCCGCAGCCCGTCCGGCAGCGCCTCCTGCGCCGCCAGCAGCCGCCGCAGCAGCCCCTCGCGCAGATACGCGAACGCGCCCTGCTCGTCGTGCCGGTCCGCGGCCACCAGGAGCGTGGGCGCCGCGGTCCGTACGTCCACCAGCGGCTCACCGCACTCCTTGACGGGGATCGCCGCCACCGCCGGATCCGACATCAGCGTGATCCGGTCCCGGGCATCGCTCAGCACCAGCTCCGCCCCGTCGCCCGGCACCGGCTCCGTCCACTCGGCGGCCGCCGCCACCCGCTCGCCGGACGGCAGCCAGACGCCGCTGAGGCCGCAGGCCGGGCCGGGGCTGCCGACCTCCGTGCCATTGGCGAGCAGTACCTGCAGTCCGTTGTCCCGGGCCAGCCCGGCATACCGCGCCACGCCCTCGGCCGAGTCATGGAAGGAGCTGGCGAGATACACCCGGCAGCCGTCCGCCGCGGCCCGAGCCGGAACGTCGGGAAAGCTGTTGTCGTAACAGGTGGCGAGCGCGAACCGGATGCCGCCCAGGGTGAAGCGGCCGTCGGTGGCGCCCGGCGCGAAGATCTCGCTCTCCTGATCGGTCAGGTGCATCTTGTCGTAGCGGGTGAGCAGCGCGCCGTCCGGCCCGTAGACGAACGAGGCGATGGTCGGCCGGGCCCCGGCCTCGGGGGCCCGGCCCGCGGCGTTCACGACCGCCGCGACCCCACTCGCCCGGCACGCCTCCCGTACGGGGGCCAGCCGGGCATCGTCGGGCAGGACCAGCAGCCCCGCCGGATCAGCGACTATCAGACGCAGGTCGTAGTGCGTCAGGGCGAGTTCGGAGAACACCACCAGACCGGCGCCACGCCCGGCGGCCTCGGTGATGAGTGCGGCCATCCGCGCGGCGTTGGCTTCGATATCGCCCGGTACGGACGTGAACTGTGCGGCAGCAATGAGCATTCGCCCATGATGCCTGGCGCCCACCCGACGCGGGCGGCCCTGTGGATAACCGCCCTGCCGCGCGACACCGCAGTGGTGGACAGGCCCTGGGGCACCCCGCTAACCCCGCGCGACCTCGGACGCCGCCACCGTGACGATCGCCCGCACCTGATCGGTGATCGCGACCCGGTTGCGTACGAAGTCCGGGTCGGTGACCCGGCCGCTCGACGGATCCGTGTTGCCGGCGCCGAACTCCAGGACCGGCGTGTGCAGATGCCCGCCAGGGAGGGCCGGCCGCACCGCGTCCCGCAGCAGCGTCGCCCGGTAGGCGATCTCATTGGACAGATAGTCCCCGCCGCCCCCGGCACGGGCCGTGGACCCCGGAGTCGGGCCGTCCGGCCGCTCCACCGGCTCGGTGTCGCCCGCCGGGATCTCGGTGACGGCGGTGTGGTCGACCACCGGGTACGGCCCGGTGCCGGCCGCCACGATCCGCGCGTACGGCAGGCTGGTGGCCGTCCACTGCGGCTGCGGCCGCACGGTCGGCACCCCCGCCGGAATCGGCACGGTCTCGGTGCGGGACTCCCGTACGTTGTCCGGATAGCCGCCCCGCCAGGCCCCGTTGGTCCGCTCGACATCGAAGCGCCCCGGCCGCCCCTGGCTGATCGTCGTGAACAGATCCGCCTGCCGCGCCCCGCCCCGGAAGTGCGGCAGCAGCGTGCGCTCCACCGTCCCCTCGGCGAAGTCCGCCCAGCGCACCGGGAAGACCGCGGTCTCGATCCGGGCCGGCCGCCCCGAAGCGGTACGCACCGTCGTCCCGTCCAGCGCGAGCGCCGCCGCCCCCGACGGATTGCTCCGCCGCGCATCGGCGTCCAGCTGGAACGGGTCGAACCCGGTCACGACGATGCGCAGCACATGCTTCCCGGCGGGCAGCTCGATCGAGTCCTGGCCGCGTGAGCCGCGCTCCAACGACCCGAGGAGAGCGGTGCGTTGGGAGGTGGTCAGCCCGAAGTCCGGCTGCCACTGCCGCAGCTCCTTCGTCATCCCCAGCCGCGCCCAGTACAGCGGCCGGTCGTCGTCCCGGCTCAGATCGCCGCCCGCGGGCCCGCGCCCCTGGGCCCGGTCCACGGCCCGCCGCCACAGCGCACGCCCCTCGCTCCTGACATACCGTCTGGCTTCCGGATACGTCGTCACCCGTGCCAGCCCGCGCCCGAACTCCCGCTCCCAGGCGTCGAATCCGCTGCGCCGCAGGATCTCCTGCGGCGCGGTCTGCGTCAGCCGGCCCTCCTCCACCGTGACATCCGCCGTTGCGTCCGCCGTGGTGGCCGCGGTGGCCGGAGCCGTCAGGGACAGCGGGAGGGCGGCGAGCAGTGCGATACCGAGTGCGACCGGCTTGGTGCGTATGCGTCTCATGGGGCGAGTAAAACGGGGTGCGCGGCGCGGCGGTAGAGGGCGCGGGGTGGCTTGAATCGGCCCACGGCTAGGGTTTCTGGTCCGGTCCGCCCACGCGCCCGGCACATACCGCGAAACCCAGGGGGAATCTTCGTGGCCACACCGCCACCGCCGCAAGGCCCTTACCCGTACGCGCAACAGCCCGTGGGCCCCTACCCGCCGCAGCCCACCGGCCCGTACGCCCCACCACAGGGGCACCCGGCCCCAGGCCCGTATCCCTACGCCCAGCAGCCGCACCCCGCGCCCTACGCCACCGCCCCCGGCTGCGAGTTCTGCGGTGCCCAGCCCGCGGTACAGGCCACCGTGCGTGGGCATCAGGGCATCCTCTTCCTGATGCGGTTCCTCAGCCGGAGCGCGGTGTTCTGCCGTTCCTGCGGGCTGGCCACCTACCGCGAGATGTCCGCGAAGACCTTGTGGCAGGGGTGGTGGAGCCCGCTGTCCGTGGCCATCACGCCGATCACCCTGCTGGTGAATCTCGGTCCGCGGGCCCGCTTCCGCAAGCTGGCCGCCCCCGTGGGCGGTTTCCGGCCCTCGCTCGATCCGGGCAAGTCGCTGCTGCGCCGGCCCGAGGCGCTGCTGTTCCTGGTGCCGATGGCGCTCGTGGTCCTGGCGATACCCACCCTGTTCGTACTCGGCGCGTTCGTCGAGGGAGCGGGTATCGGGAAGGCGCCGACCCTCGCCGTGGGTAACTGCGTCCGCAACGACGGCGACTGGCACGACCAGGACCTGGAGATCGTGGAATGCGGGTCGGCCGAGGCGGAGTACCTGGTGACCCGCAGGCTCGACACCTCGAAGGACACCTGTGGGGACGGTGAACTGCTCGCCGACCCCGAGTACAGCCCGGACAAGATGACGATTTCCTGCCTCGCGCCTGCCCGTTAGGGCGGGTCCTTCGGTCCCCCCCCCGATCAGCCCTCGCCGGGCTCCTCGGCCTGCCCGCTCCCGCCCCCCAGCAACGCCACGAAGTCCCGGAACGCCGCCGGCATGTCCACCTTCTCCGGGTCCAGCAGCCACTGCAGCTGCAGGCCGTCCATCACGGCGACCAGCAGCGGCGCCGCCTGCTCCGGGGTCAGGCCACCGGGCAGGGTGTCGCCGAATTCGGCCCGCAGCACATTGGCCATGGAGGCGCGTACGGTGCGGAAGCGGGTCTCGAAGAAGGCGCGGGCGGGGTGGTCCTCGGTGACGCTGTCCGCCGACAGCACGGTGTAGGTCTGGACGATGCCGGGGCGGGTGGCGTTGTAGTCGACGAGCTGGGCGAGGGTGTCGGTGCGCCAGCAGTCGGACGCGGCGGCCGCCGAGGCCAGATCCCAGCGGTCGCGCGCCTCCAGGACGCCGACCAGCAGCAGCTCCTTGGTGGGGAAGTGGTGCAGCAGCCCCGGCTGGGTGAGTCCGGCGCGCTCGGCGACGGCGGCGAGCGAGGTGCGGCGGTAGCCGCGCTCGGAGATGAGCTCCATGGCGGCCTGCAGGATGGTCTCGCGCCGCTCCGCGCGCAGGGTCTCCCGCCCACCGCCGCGCCGCCGCGGTCCGGGCCGGCCGCCGCCGCGGGGTGCGTCCTGGTCTCGTGCAGTCACCGGCCGAGCGTAACTCCCGCGTGGAGATCCCGTACGACTGAGGTAACGGAAGGGTGACGACACTTACCGACCGGAAGGCGTGAGGGTAAGAATCCGGACAGCGGGCCCGCACATCCGCCGAGGGAGCACCGGAGAGCCGCATGACCGACGACCAGCCCCACGACCCCGCCCACGACGACGCCCGGCACCCTGACCGCGGCCTTGCCTACGACCGCACCGCGGCCGTGGAGCGGGCGCTCGCCGCACTCGACCTTGACACCAAGGTCCGGCTGCTGTCCGGCCAGGACATGTGGACGCTGCCGGCCGTCCCCGCGATCGGGCTGCGGTCGCTGGTGATGTCGGACGGCCCGATCGGTGTACGGGGCCCGGAGTGGAGCGCCGAGGACCCCTCGGTCGCGCTGCCCAGTCCCACCGCGCTGGCCGCCACCTGGGACCCCGGGCTGGCCCGCCGGGTCGGCCATCTGCTCGCCCAGGAAGCCCGCCGCAAAGGCGTGCATGTCCTCCTGGCGCCCACGGTCAATCTGCACCGCTCACCGCTGGGCGGCCGCCACTTCGAGTGCTATTCGGAAGACCCGCTGCTCACCGGCGCGATCGGTGCCGGTTATGTGCGCGGCGTCCAGGAGGGCGGTGTCGGGACGACGGTCAAGCACTTCGTCGGCAATGACGCCGAGACCGACCGGCTCACCGTCGACAACCGCATCGCCCCGCGCCCGCTGCGCGAGCTCTATCTCGCCCCCTTCGAGCACATCGTGAAAAACGCCCGCCCCTGGGCCATCATGACTGCCTACAACCAGGTCAACGGCTCGACGATGACCGAGCACCACCCTCTCGTCAACGAGGTCCTGCGCGGCGAATGGGGCTTCGACGGTTGCAATATCTCCGACTGGACGGCGGCCCGCGACACCGTACGTGCGCTGCGCGGCGGCCTGGACGTGGCGATGCCGGGGCCCCGTACGGTCTACGGCGCGCCGCTCGCCGATGCCGTCCGCGCCGGTGCGGTTGCCGAGGCGCAGGTGGACGACGCGGTGCGCCGGGTGCTGCTGCTCGCGGCCCGTACGGGATGCCTGGCGGGGGTGCCGGCGGCGGTCGCCCCGGCCGATGTGCCCCGGGGGATCGACGGCCGGGCGGTGGCCCGTGAGGTCGCCCGGCGGGCGTTCGTCCTGCTGCGGAACGAGCCGGTGGGCGGCGCGCGGCGGGCGCTGCCGGTGGACGCCGCCGCGGTCCGCAAGATCGCCGTCATCGGGGCGGCCGCGCGCGACGCCCGGGTGCTCGGCGGCGGGTCCGCGACCGTCTTCCCCGAGGCGATCGTCTCTCCGCTGGAGGGGCTGCGCGCCGCGCTGCCCGACGAGGTCGAGGTCGGCTTCGCGGTCGGCGCCGACCCGCGCACCCGCCTCCCGCACGCCCGCGAGGGCTTCACCCTGCGCGCCCGCTACCTCGCAGCGGACGGCCGACTGCTCGCAGAGACACCGCAGTTCGACGGCAAGGTGCAGGTGATGGGCTGCTTCCCCGAGGGCGTCACCCGGCAGAACCTGAGCGCCGTCGAGCTGACCGGCAGCTACACCCCGCAGATCACCGGCGGCCACACCCTCGCTGTGGCCGGCACCGGCGAGCTGCGGCTGACCGTCGACGGCTCGGTCCTCTTCGACGGCCGCTGCGCACCAAAGGGCAACGACCCCTTCGAGGCGTTCATGAACCACGTCGAGCGGCGGGTGACGGCGGAGCTGACGGCCGGCGAGAGCGTCGATGTCACGCTGCGGTTCGTCCCGCTCGGCCTGGGCCCGGGCGAGGGCCTGGCCGGGCTGAACTTCACCCTCGGCCACAGCGAACCGCAGCTCGACGCCGACGCCGAGATCCAGGAGGCGGTCCGCGCCGCGGCCGCCGCCGATGTCGCGATCGTCGTCGTCGCCACCACCCAAGAGGTCGAGTCCGAGGGCTTCGACCGCCGCGATCTGCGGCTGCCCGGCCGCCAGGACGAGCTGGTCACCCGGGTCGCCGCCGCCAATCCGTACACCGTCGTGGTCGTCAACTCCGGTTCGCCGGTGGAGCTGCCGTGGCGCGAGCAGGTGCCCGCCGTGCTGCTGAGCTGGTTCCCCGGCCAGGAGGCCGGTGCGGCGCTGGCCGATGTCCTGCTCGGCGCGGACGAACCGGGCGGCCGGCTCCCCACCACCTGGCCGGCCCGCCTCGACGACGCCCCGGTCACCACCGTCACCCCGACGGACGGCCAACTCCCGTACTCGGAGGATGTGTTCATCGGCTACCGGGCCTGGCAGCGGTCCGCGCCCGCCACCGCCCCCGCCCCGGCGTACCCCTTCGGCCACGGTCTGGGCTACACCGACTGGGAGTACGAGTCGCTGGACCCCACCCCGGACTCGGTGCGGGTGCGGGTGCGCAACGCGGGCGACCGTCCCGGCCGCGAGGTCGTCCAGATCTATCTGGCGCCGACCTCGGACGCCGCCCCGGACGCACCGGAGCGCCCGGTCCGCTGGCTGGCCGGATTCGCCGTCGTCGAGGCCGGCCCCGGTGAGAGCGCCGAGGCCGAGATCCCGCTGCCGGACCGCGCCTTCGCGGTCTGGGGCTCCGCTTCCGAAGGCTCGGCGGCGAGCGGAGGCGGAGCGCAGTGGAGCGAGCAGGAGGACGGCTGGCGCCGGGTCAAGGGCGTCTACGCCGTCGAGGCGGCGCACAGTGTCGACGACCGGCGGCTGACGGCGGAGGTCACCGTCGGCTGAAGCGGACCGGGGCGGGGGCGCTCCTCCGCGAAGGCGCCCCCAGCCACCCTTCATGAGGGCACCACCGGCATCACGAGGCCACCACCGAGACATCACCGCCGCTCGTCCGTGCCGTCACCTTGTGCGCGGAGCTCTTGTCCGTCGGGACGGAGACCTTGCTGGTGCCACCGCTCGTCGAGGCGTCCACCGCGTACGAGCCCTTCGGGAGGCGGATGGTGACATCGCCTCCGCTGGTCCGTGCCGAGACGTCGTCGGGCGCGGAGGACAGCGTGGCCTCCACATTCCCGCCGCTGGTCCTCACCTTCATCTTCCGCGCCGTGGAGTCCGCGACGGTGATGTCGCCACCGCTGGTCTCCGCGGTGATCCCGCCCGCGGTGCCACGGACGGTGATGTCGCCGCCGCTGGTGTGCAGATCGACCGAGGCGTTACGCGGCAGCAGCACGCGGTACCCCACTTCGCACCGGCGTCCCATACCGCAGTCCTCGGCCTCCAGCGTCAGCCGGCCGTCCTTGACCCCGTGCTCGGACTTCGGCTTCTGGTCGTTGTACCGGTACTTCTCCGTCACCTTGATCGACCCGCCGGCGTCGATCGGCACGATCTCTATGTCCCCGCCGTGTGTCGTCGCCGACAGCGTGGTGACCTTGCCCTGCACCGTGTACGTGCGCTGCGCCTCCTTCGTCGGGCCGAAACCCGACAGCGAGCAGCCGGTCACCAACACGGTCAACGCCGCACAGGACAGAACGAGATGAGGAGCGCGAAGGCGGGCCATGGTGAAGAGGTCTCCCGTAGCAGGCAACGAAGCGGAACGGATCAGAACGGAACAGCTCGGAACGGAACAGCTCAGAAAGGAACGCAGCGGAACCGATCACCACTCATGGTTCCTGTTCCGCCTCCCCGCGGCGTCACCGCACGGTATGAACCTCCCCTCCCACGCCCTTAGGGGTTCCCCGCACTCCGCGGCCGCGCCGAGAACCCGTACACGGTCTCCGAGCGATGGATCTCTCCGGGCCGCAGGACCGTGCCGGGGAAGTCCGGCCGGTTGGGGGAGTTCGGGAAGTGCTGGGTCTCCAGGGCGAGGCCGGCCGCCGATCCGTAGGGGACGCCCGAGGTCCCGGTCAGGGATCCGTCGAGGTGGTCGGCGGTGTAGAGCTGCAGACCGGGCTCGGTGGTGGCCAGCTCCAGGGCGCGGCCGGAGCGCGGGTCGTACAGCTCCGCGACCGTGCGCGGGGCCCCGGTCACACCGCCGTCGAGCACGAAGTTGTGGTCGTACGCGCCGGCCACCGCGCGCGCCGCCCGGAAGTCGAAGCGGGTACCGGTGACATCGGTGGGCGCGCCGGGCACCGGGATGCCGCTGGCGTCGACGCGCGTGTACCGGGACGCCGCCAGCCGCAGCTGATGCCCGGTGGCGCTGCCGCTGCCGTCACCGCCCAAGTTGAGATATGTGTGGTTGGTGAGGTTGACGACGGTCGGTGCGTCGGTGTGCGCGCGATAGGCGATACGCAGCGCGTCACCGCCGGGACCGGTGGAGAGGGTGTACGTCACGCGCACATCCAGGGCGCCGGGGAACCCCTCCTCGCCATCCGGGCTGACCCGGCGCAGCCGCACCCCGCCCTCGACGGACCGGGCCTCCCACACCACCCGGGAGAAGTTCCGCGGCCCGCCGTGCAGGCTGTTGCGCCCGTCGTTCGGCGTCAGCGGGTACGCACGGCCGTCGAGCGTGAACGACGCCCCGGCGATCCGGTTGGCATAGCGCCCGACCAGCGCGCCGAAGTGCGACCCGCCGTGCATGACATACGACGCGAGGTCGGCGAAGCCCAGCGCCAGCCGGCTTCTTTGTCCGTCCCGGTCCGGGGCCTCGATGCTCTGGACGATCCCGCCGTACGTCAGGACCCGGACCCGCAGCCCGCCCGAGCCCGCCTCCAGGGTCCAGCGGTCGACGCCGGTGCCGTCGTCCAGTGTGCCGAAGGGTTCCCTGCTGACCTGCGTGTTCATGAGCGCGAGCCTATGCCCGCAAACCGGCGGCCCTCGCCCGGGGAACGCGTCCCGGTGCTATCGCTGCGGGCGGGTGATCGCGCGGAACGCCAGCTCCGCCAGCTCCTTCTGGCCGCCGGTGCCCGGGTGGAACCAGTCCCAGGTGCTCAACTGCCGTCCGGTGAAGCGGTAGTCGAAGACCGACCCGTCGAACCGGCACAGCGGATCCTTGCCGCACACCTCCGCCAACGCCGCGTTGTACGCCTGCACCCGGTCCCGCACCTTCGCGCGCCGGTCCTGCGCCGCCTTCGTCAGATCGTCCGGATCGCGCAGCATCGACCCGCAGATCCCCAGCTTCCACACCTGCTTGCCGAGCGGGTTCTTGCGCCCCTCGGACCACAGTCGCAGCAGATCCGGCACCGCCGCGACATACACCTGGGTGTGCGGCAGGGCGCGCCGCAGATACGTCATCGACCGCGCGAAGTCGGTCCGGAAGGCGGCCTTGGGGGTCATCGTCCCCACGTCATGACGGCACGCGTCGTTGGCGCCGATCAGGATCGTCACCAGCTCGGGCTTCCGGCCGGCGGCCGCCGCGATCTGATCCGGCAGATCGCTCATCAGCGCGCCGGTCTTCGCGAAGTTCCAGCTGTGCGTGGCGGGGTGGGTGACCAGCCGTCGGGCGAGACTGTCCACCTTGGGATCGGTGCCGGTGGCCCAGGAGACCTCGGGGCAGTCGGAGAGCACCGTACAGGCGTCGAAGCCGACGGTGATGGAGTCGCCGAGCGCCGCGATCGAACCCGGGTCGGTGCGCCAGACGGGCGCCCGTTTGGCCGGACGCTTCGCCGACGCGCCGGAGTGTGACGCTGAACCACCGTCGGCACTACAGGCGGTGAGGGCGGTCAACAGCGCGCAAGCGGTCGCCACGGTGCGTACGGAACGGCGGCCGAAACGGCTGCGCCAGGGGCGAAAGGGCCGATCGATCCGCGTCATCCCCTGTCCCCTCCGGCGTGCGAGTGATATCTCTTCGGGTACCGACGGTACGTCACCCCCTCGACCGGCACTGCACGGTAGCTTTGCCCCGTGCCTGCCGGGCGGTGACCCAAAGTGGCAAGTGCAGTCGGCACAGACAAATTACATCACGTCATTTCCTGTCCCATTTGCGGCAAATTCCGCCCAATGGTGTTTACTGTAGGTCACCTCGCAAGCTGGTGCCGAAGTGATCACTGGGGCAGAATGACAACTGTCCCGGCCGCAACCGGAACGGGCACGAGGCCGCTGGGGAAGGCGAACCTCGAACCGCACTGGAGGTCCCGGTGACGACACGTGGAGTTCTGTACGTCCACTCCGCTCCGCGCGCGCTGTGCCCGCACGTCGAATGGGCCGTGGCGGGCGTCCTCGGTGTGCGCGTCAATCTCGACTGGATCCGCCAGCCGGCGTCCCCGGGCACCTGGAGAGCCGAGTTCTCCTGGCAGGGCGAGGCCGGCACGGCCTCCAAGCTGGCCTCCGCGCTGCGCGGCTGGCATCTGCTGCGCTTCGAGGTGACCGCGGAGCCCTGCTCCACCGCCGAGGGTGAGCGCTACAGCTCCACCCCCGACCTGGGCATCTTCCACGCCGTCACCGGCATCCACGGCGACATCCTGATCCCCGAGGACCGGCTGCGCGCCGCGGTCGCCCGCTCGGCGCGCGGCGAGACCGAACTGGCCGCCGAGGTCGCCAAGCTCCTCGGCAAGCCCTGGGACGATGAACTGGAGCCGTTCCGGTACGCGGGCGAGGGCGCCCCGGTCCGCTGGCTCCATCAGGTCGTCTAGGCAGACCCCAGAGGGCACCCGCCGTCCCCGACACGCGGCGGCTGTTGCCTTGGAGTCCACTCCACGGCCTAGCGTGCCGCCATGGCCGACAACAACGCTTCCGACACTCTCTCAGTAGCGGTGCTGGGCACCGGAATCATGGGCGCGGCGATGGCCCGCAACCTCGCCAGGGCCGGTCTGGACGTCCGCGTCTGGAACCGTACGCGCGCCAGAGCGGAGCCGCTGGCCGCCGACGGGGCCCGTGTCACCGACACCCCCGCCGAGGCGGTGGACGGCGCCGATGCGGTCCTCACCATGCTGCTCGACGGCGATGCCGTCCTCGACGCGCTGCGGCAGGCCGCCCCGGCGCTGCCGGCCGGTGCCGTATGGCTCCAGATGAGCACGGTGGGGGCCGAAGGTCTCGCCCCCCTCGCCCGGTTCGCCGACGAGCACGCCCTGCGCTTCGTGGACGCCCCCGTCCTGGGCACCAAGGCACCTGCGGAGAAGGGGGGGTTGACGATCCTGGCGGCCGGCCCCGAGGACGTGCGGGAGCGCGCGGGGCAGGTCTTCGACATCGTCGGGAGCATCACCCGGTGGGTCGGCGAGGACGGTGCGAGCGGGGCCGCCAGCCGCCTCAAGCTCGTCGTCAACAGCTGGGTGCTGACCATCATCAACGGTACGGGTGAGGCGCTCGCGCTCGCCAAGGGGCTCGGTGTGGACCCGCGCGACTTCCTCGCCGCGATCGCCGGCGGGTCGCTCGACATGCCGTATCTGCGGATGAAGTCCGAGCTGATCCTGTCCGAGGACTACCCGGCGAGCTTCACGGTGTCGGCGGCCCGCAAGGACGCCCGGCTCATCACCGAGGCCGCCCGCGACGCCGGCGTACGGCTGGATCTGGTGCCGGCGGCCGCGGAGCGCTTCCGCCGGGCCGAGGAGCAGGGCCACGGCGAAGAGGACGGCACGGCGGCGTACTTCGCCAGCTTCGAGGGCTGAGCGGCGCGGCGGACACACGAGGAGGGCCCGCCCGGTGCGTACACCGGGCGGGCCCTCCTCGTACTACTGCGTGCTTCAGACCGTACGGAACGCCAGCACCACGTTGTGGCCACCGAACCCGAACGAGTCGTTCAGGGCCGCGATCCGGCCCTCGGCGGGCAGCTTGCGGGCCTCGCCATGGACGATGTCCGCTTCGGCCTCCGGGTCGAGCTCGTCGATGTTGATCGTCGGCGGAGCCACCCGGTGGTACAGCGCCAGGATCGAGGCGACCGTCTCGATACCGCCCGCGCCGCCCAGGAGGTGACCGGTCATCGACTTCGTGGCGGAGACCGCCATGTGGTCGGTGTCGTCGCCGAAGACCTTGCGCAGCGCCTTCAGTTCGGCCAGGTCGCCCTGGGGCGTGGAGGTGGCGTGCGCATTGACGTGCACGATCTCGGCCGGGTCGAGGTCGGTTGCGTCGAGGAGGTTCTGCAGCGCCTGCGCGATGCCGTTGCCGGACGGCTCGGGCTGCACGATGTCGTGGCTGTCGGCGGAGATGCCCTGGCCGACGGCCTCGGCGTAGACCTTGGCGCCACGCTTGGCGGCGTGCTCGGCCGACTCCAGGACGATGACGCCGGCGCCCTCACCCATGACGAAGCCGTTGCGGGCGGTGTCGAAGGGACGGGAGGCACCCTGCGGGTCGTCGTTGGACTTCGACATCGCCATCATGTTGCCGAACGCGGCGATCGGCAGCGGATGGATGGCCGCCTCCGTACCGCCCGCGACGACGATGTCGGCACGACCCGTACGGATCATCTCGATGGCGTAACCGATCGCCTCGGAGCCGGACGCACAGGCGCTGACCGGGGTGTGCACACCCGCGCGGGCGTTCACGTCCAGGCCGACGTTGGCGGACGGGCCGTTGGGCATCAGCATCGGCACGGTGTGCGGGGAGACGCGGCGGACGCCCTTCTCCTTGAGCACGTCGTACTGGCCGAGCAGGGTGGTCACGCCACCGATACCGGAGGCGATGACGGTGCCGAGCCGGTCGGGGTCGACCGAGGTGTCCTCACCGGCCTTCGCGGTGAAACCGGCGTCCGCCCATGCCTCGCGGGCGGCGATCAGCGCGAACTGCGCCGAGCGGTCCAGCTTGCGGGCCTGCGCCCGGGGGAGGACCTCCGACGGGTCCACGGCCGCCTGAGCGGCGATCTTCACGGGCAGGTCGGCGGCCCAGTCCTGGTCGAGGGTGCTGACACCGGAGCGTCCGGCGAGCAGGGCCTCCCAGGTCGAAGCGCTGTCGCCACCCAGCGGTGTGGTTGCGCCGATACCGGTGACGACCACGGTGCGATTGGTCGCGTTCACGGGAATTCTTACTCCACGGGTAGAGGGGTCTGAATCGACGGCGCCACCGCGGGGTGGCGACATGCGCGAGAGCTGGATCAGCTCTGGTGCTTCAGGATGTACTCGGTCGCGTCGCCGACCGTCTTGAGGTTCTTGACGTCGTCGTCCGGGATCTTCACGTCGAAGCGCTCTTCGGCGGCGACGACGACCTCGACCATGGACAGCGAGTCAACGTCCAGGTCGTCGGTGAAGGACTTCTCCACCTGGACGTCCTCGGTGGGGATCCCGGCGATCTCGTTCACGATCTCGGCGAGACCGGAGACGATCTCTTCCTGAGTGGCGGCCATGATGGCGCTCCTTCGGTCATTTTAAGGGGAAACTGCGTTACTTGCGGTGAAGATCCGTGCGGCGGCCGACACGTACGAGACGTACGGTGCTGCGTAGATCTTGCCTAGGGGAGGGTAACGACCGTCGCGGCGTAGACGAGACCCGCCCCGAAGCCGATGACCAGCGCGGTGTCGCCGCTCTTGGCCTGCCCGGTCGCCAACAGCCGCTCCATGGCGAGCGGAATGGAGGCTGCCGAGGTGTTGCCGGTGGTCTCCACATCGCGGGCGACCGTTACGCTCTCCGGCAGCTTCAGAGTCTTCACCATCGAGTCGATGATCCGCATGTTGGCCTGGTGCGGAATGAAGACGTCCAGGTCGTCCGGGCTGACTCCGGCCGCGTCCAGCGCCTGCTGGGCGACCTTCGCCATCTCGAACACCGCCCAGCGGAAGACCGCTTGGCCCTCCTGCGTGATGGCGGGGTACCGGATCTCCTCCAGAGCCGTGCGGCCTTCCGGGCCGTCGCCTCCGGGGGTCGGGGTGGTGCGGTAGACGTCCCAGCCCAAGGTCTGCTTGATGGTGTCGGACTTGTCGCCCTCCGAGCCCCACACGGTCGGGCCGATCGCCGGCTCCGTGGCGGGCCCGATGATCACCGCGCCCGCGCCGTCACCGAACAGGAAGGCCGTCGCGCGGTCCTCCAGGTCGGTCAGGTCCGAGAGCCGCTCGACGCCGATGACCAGGACATACTCCGCCGATCCCTCGACCACCAGGCCCTTGGCCAGGGTCAGACCGTAGCCGAAGCCCGCGCAGCCCGCCGAGATGTCGAACGCGGCCGGCTTGCCGGCACCGATACGGTGCGCGATCTCGGTCGCGATGGCCGGCGTCTGCTTGAAGTGCGAGACGGTGGAGACGACCACGGCGCCGATCTGCTCGGGCGTGATGCCGGCGTCGGCGATCGCCTTGCCGGCCGCCTCGACCGACATGGTCGCGACGGTCTCCTCGGGGCCGGCCCAGTGGCGTGTCGCGATGCCGGACCGCGAGCGGATCCACTCGTCGGACGACTCGATGTGCTTGAGGATCTCCTCGTTGGGCACGACACGGGTCGGGCGGTAGCCGCCGACGCCCATGATCCGCGCGAACGGGGCGCCCTTCGAGGGCTTGATCTTCGAGGTCATGCGCTTCGGACTCCTATTCGGCCGGTGCAGAGTGCTCGGCGATCAGCGTGCGGGCCGCGTCGAGGTCGTCGGGCGTCTTGAGGGCGAGGGTCTGCACACCGGGCAGCGCGCGCTTGGCCAGTCCGGTGAGAGTGCCACCGGGGGCCGCCTCGATGAGCGCGGTGACACCGAGCGCCTTGAAGGTCTCCATGCACAGGTCCCAGCGCACGGGGTTGGCCACCTGGCCGACCAGCCGCTGCACCAGTTCCTGACCGGAGGAGACCAGCTGCCCGTCCTTGTTGGAGACATAACGGGTGTGCGGATCGGCGACCGACAGCTGGGCGGTCGCTGATTCCAGGGCCGAGACGGCGGGTGCCATGTGGTGAGTATGGAACGCGCCGGCCACCTTCAGCGGTACGACCCGACGAGTGCCTTCCGGCTTGTTCTCGACCAGTGCGGCAATCTGCTCGGCGGTGCCCGCGGCGACGATCTGGCCGGCGCCGTTCACATTCGCCGGCGTCAGGCCCAGCTGCTCCAGATGCGGCAGGACGACGGCCTCGTCGCCGCCCAGCAACGCGGCCATACCGGTCTCGGTGACGGCGGCGGCCTCGGCCATCGCCCGGCCGCGCCGGCGCACCAGCTCCATCGCGGCCTCGTCGGAGATCGTGCCGGCCAGGGCGGCCGCGGCCAGCTCACCGACGCTGTGGCCGGCCGCCGCGCCGACCTGCGCGGCGAAGTCGTCGGCCGTCGCGAACAGCTGCCGCGCGGAGATCAGTGCGGACGCCACCAGCAGCGGCTGCGCCACCGCGGTGTCGCGGATCTCCTCCTCGTCCGCCTTCGTGCCGTAGTGGACCAGGTCCAGGTCGATGGCGGCCGACCACGCACGGAGCCGGTCTTCGACACCAGGGAGGTCGAGCCAGGGGGTCAGGAAGCCGGGCGTCTGAGCGCCTTGGCCGGGAGCGACGAGTACGAGCACCCTCACACTCTCTCTTGTGGGTGGTTCCGCCCGCCCGTGGGGACAAGGACGAAGAACCATCGGGGGAATTGTTGGTGTTCGACAAAAGTCTAGAGTTGCGCCTCGCCGTCAGCCAGACGCCCCAGAATCAGCGCGATACGGAGGGTGAAGGCCGAGCGCACATCGGAGGGTGACCAGCCGGTGACGTCCGTCACACGTCGCAGCCGATAGCGCACGGTGTTGGGGTGCACGAACAGCATCCGGGCGGCGCCCTCCAGACTGCTGGCCTGCTCCAGATAGACGCTCAGGGTCTCCAGCAGCGCCGACCCCGCTTCCTCCAGCGGTCTGTAGATCTCCTCCACCAACTGCTCCCGCGCGACCGGGTCCGAGGCCATCGCGCGCTCCGGCAGCAGATCGTCCGCGAGCACCGGTCGCGGGGCGTCCGGCCAGGCGGCACAGGCCCGCAGGCCGGCGGCCGCGGCCTGCGCGGAGCGGGTCGCGGCCAGCAGATCGGAGACGACCGGGCCGGCCACCACGGGACCGGCGGCGTACGGGCCGATCAGTGCCTTCGCGGCCTTCAGCGGATTGTCCGAGCCGCCCGCGATCACCACCAGGCGGGAGCCCAGCACACCGGTCAGCACCTGCAGCTTGGCGTGCCTGGCGGCTCGCCGGATCGCCTCCACGGTCAGCTCGCTGTCGCCGTCCGGGGCGGTGCCGAGCACCACACACACATGTTCGGGGGAGTTCCAGCCCAGCGCCGCCGCACGCGAGACCGCGCCCTCGTCCGCCTCACCCGAGAGCACCGCGTTGACCACCAGCGACTCCAGCCGGGCGTCCCACGCGCCGCGGGCCTCGGCGGCCTGGGCGTAGACCTGGGCGGTGGCGAAGGCGATCTCCCGGGCGTAGACCAGCAGCGCCTCGCGCAGCACGGACTCGTCGCCCGGGGCCGCGACCTCATCGATCGCCGCCTCCATGACCTCGATGGTCGTACGGACCATCTCCACGGTCTGCCGCAGCGTGATCGCCCGGGTCAGCTCGCGCGGCGCCGTGCCGAAGACATCGGTACTGATCGCCTGTGGGGTTTCCGGATGCCGGAACCATTCGGTGAAGGCGGCGATACCGGCCTGCGCCACCAGGCCGATCCAGGAGCGGTTCTCCGGGGGCATCGCGCGGTACCACGGCAGCGTGGCGTCCATGCGGGCGATGGCCGCGGCCGCCAGCTTGCCGGACGAATTCTCCAGGCGCCGGAGGGTGGCGGAGTGCGGGTGCGCGTCGCGCGATGCGGGTTCAGACACGGGACAAGCCTGCACTATCGGGGCGGGGAGGTGAGGCGGCGGGGCTACGGTGGGCCCATGATTGAGGTGCGTAGAGGCGATGAACGCTATCGGGGCGGCGATCCGGAAGCCGGGATTGAGTCACTGCACGCGTTCTCCTTCGGGCCCCATTTCGACCCGGACAACCTGCGTTTCGGCGCGCTGATCGCCTGTAACGAGGAGCGGCTGGCCGTCGGCGCCGGCTTCGACGAGCATCCGCACCGCGACACCGAGATCGTTACCTGGGTCGTCGAGGGCGAGCTCACCCACCGCGACTCGGCCGGGCACGAGACCACCGTACGCCCCGGCGATCTGCAGCGGCTCAGCTCGGCGGACGGCGTCCGGCATGTGGAGCGCAACGACGCCACGGAGCCGCTGCGCTTCGTCCAGATGTGGCTGTCGCCCGTTGCCCGCGGCGGCAGCGGCTCATGTCACTTCGGCGGAGAGCCGTCGTACGAGGTGGTGCGCGGCATCGCCGACGGCACCCCGTACGCCGTCCCGCAGGCCGGCGCCCTGCTGCATCTGCGCCGCCTTGCCGACGGCGAGCGCACCGCGATCCCGGACGCCGCACGCGCCTATGTGCATGTGGTGCGCGGCGCGGTACGGATCGGTGAGGAGCGCCTGGAGGCGGGCGACGCGGCGCGGATCACCGACGGGTCCGGGCTGGAGCTGAAGGGGCTGGCGGCGGCGGAGTGCCTGGTGTGGGAGATGGCGGCGGAGCCGGGGTACGTGTGACGGGCGGCGGGCCCGCTTCCGTCGGCCCGCGCGCCTGGCTCAGCGCCGTACGGGCAGGTCAGGCCGTCCCCGCCAGCTCGGCCAGCACCGCGTCCGTCAGCTTGGGCCAGGCCTCGATCGCCCACGGCCCGAAGGCCCGGTCGGTCAGCGCGATGCATGCGGCGCTCGCGTCCGGATCCACCCACAGGAAGGTTCCGGACTGCCCGAAGTGCCCGAAGGTACGGGGCGAGGACGCGGCGCCCGTCCAGTGCGGCGACTTGCCGTCGCGGATCTCGAAGCCCAGGCCCCAGTCGTTGGGCTTTTGGTGGCCGTAGCCCGGCAGCACACCCGTCAGACCGGGGAAGACCACCCGGGTCGCCTCCGCCAGCGTCTGCGGCGCCAGCAGTCGCGGCGCCTGTAGCTCGGCCGCGAAGCGGATCAGGTCGGCGACCGTGGAGACGCCGTCCTTGGCGGGAGAGCCGGGCAGCTCCGTCGCGGTCATGCCGAGCGGTGCCAGCACCGCCTCGTGCAGATACTGCGGGAAGGGGATGTCGGTCGCCTTGGATATATGGTCGCCCAGCGCCTCGAAGCCCGCGTTGGAGTAGATCCTGCGGGTGCCCGGCCCAGCCATCGTGCGCTGCTCGTCGAAGGCCAGCCCCGAGGTGTGGGCGAGGAGATGACGGACCGTGGACCCCTCGGGCCCGGCCGGTTCGTCCAGCTCGACGGCGCCCTCCTCGATGGCCAGCAGCGCGGCGTACGCGGCCAGCGGCTTGGTGACGGACGCCAGCGGGAAGCGGTGCTCCAGGGGACCGTACGATCCGGCCACCGACCCATCGGCTCGTACGACGGCGGCCGCAGCGGTGGGCACCGGCCAGTTCTCGATCATCCGCAGGCTCTGCATGCCACGAGCCTAACGCCCCAAATTCCGGTCAAGTCCGCGCGTGATCCGCGCTTGCTTGGAGTGCGCTCCAAGTCTCTAGCGTTGAGGCAGTCGAGAGACATCCGGCGGGAAAGCCGGGCGACATCCGGCGAAACAGGGGAGACGGGGCATGACGGTGACGCAGAGCGAACCGGTGACGAGCGGCGGGGCCGCGACCGGGGGGCTGCCGACGAGGGTGCGTGACTGCGGAACCGCGCCTCCGCACCCGCGCCCGACCGGCCGCGACAAGTACACGATCAGCGAGGTCGCGGAACACACCGGCCTCAGCGCACACACCCTGCGCTGGTACGAGCGGATAGGCCTGATGCCGCATGTGGACCGTACGCACACCGGGCAGCGGCGCTTCACCAACCGCGATCTGGACTGGCTGAGCCTGGTCACCAAGCTGCGGCTGACCGGTATGCCGGTCGCCGACATGGTCCGCTACGCCAAGCTGGTGCGGGAGGGCGAGAGCACCTTCGCCGAGCGTGAGCAGCTGCTGACCGCGCACCGCGAGGACGTACGGCAGCGCATAGCGGAGCTGCGGAGCACGCTGGACGTACTCGACTACAAGATCGATATCTATGCCGACGCCCGGCGGGCGTCCGAGAGGTTCTGAGGTCTCATGGGTAGCAAGAAGATCGAGACGGTCGAGCTGGGCACCGGCGGCCCGCGGGTCGGGGTGCAGGGCCTCGGCTGCATGGGCATGAGCTTCGCCTACGGCCCGACGGACGCCGACGAGGCGCGGGCCACGCTGGAGCGGGCCCTGGAGCTGGGCGTGACGCTCTACGACACCGCCGACATGTACGGCATGGGGGAGAACGAGAAGTTCATCGCCCCGTTCATCCAGGCGCACCGTGACGAGGTCGTGCTCGCCACCAAGTTCGCGATATCCCCCGACCCGGACGACCCGACCAAGCGCACCATCCGCAACGACCGGCCCTACATCCGCCAGGCCGTCGAGGGCAGCCTGCGGCGCCTGGGCGTGGACGAGATCGACCTCTACTACATGCACCGCCGCAATCCGGACGTCCCCCTTGAGGAGTCGGTCGGTGCGATGGCCGAGCTGGTGGCCGAGGGCAAGGTCAAGCACCTGGGGCTGAGCGAGGTGACCGGTCCCGAACTGCGCGCCGCGCAGGCCATCCACCCGATCGCGGCGGTGCAGTCCGAGTGGTCGCTGTTCAGCCGGGACGTCGAGGCCGGTGTGGTGCCGGCCGCGGTCGAGCTCGGCGTCGGCTTCGTGCCGTATTCGCCGCTCGGCCGGGGCTTCCTCACCGGCGCGTTCGTCAGCGCCGACAAGGAGCTGGGCGCGGACGACTTCCGCCGGATGCAGCCCCGCTTCACGGGTGACAACGCGACCGCCAACGCCGCGCTGCTGGAGCCGATCCGCAAGATCGCCGAGGCGCACGGTGCGACGCTCGGCCAGATCGCGCTGGCCTGGGTGCAGCAGCAGGCCGCGGCGCACGGCCTGGCCGTCGTGCCGATCCCCGGCACCCGCAAGCGGACCCGGGTCGAGGAGAACACCGAAGCGACCCGGATCGAGCTGACCGAGGAGGACCTGGCGCTGCTGGAGCCGATCGCCGGGCAGGTCGCGGGGGCGCGGTACGCGGACATGTCGTCGACGTCGGCGGGGCGGGAGTAGGGCCTGTAGTCTCGCCGGTCGCCGGTCGCCGGTCGCCGGTCGCCGGTCGCCGGTCGCCGGTCGCCGGTCGCCGGTCGCCGGTCGCCGGTCGCCGGTCGCGGTGGAGCATCCTCCGCCGCGACGGCGCGCGGCCCCGGCTCCCGCCCCGGCCCCGGCTCCCGCCCCGGCCCAACGCCCTTACCCCGGTGGGGACTTACGCCAGCCCCAGCGCGAAGACCGCGAACCCGGCGGCGAGGAGTGCCGCGACCGCCCGGCGGGCCCGGGTGACACCGGTCCATGGGGCCTCGAAGCGGCGCGTCGTACGGCCGATGAGGAGCAGCGCGGCGGCGAAGACCGGCAGCCAGGCGAGCCGGGTGAGAAGCCATCCGAGGGTGTCGGGCGCGATCGTCAGACCGGGCACCGGGCCCAGGAAGGACGCGGGCACGGCCGCCGAGAGCATGGCCGTCTGGTGCCAGCACAGGATCGTCATCGCGGAGAGATTGATGATGACGACCGGCGCCCACAGCGCGGGCCGGCGCAGGAGCCGGGCGAGCCGGTCACGGAGCAGGATCGCGGCGCCGGACTGGGCCGCGGCCAGGGCCAGGACCAGCAGCGACGGCGGGTGGGAGTTCGTCCGGTCCTGACCGGGGACGCCGACCATGCTCGCCGGATAGTGGAAGAACAGCAGCAGCGCGGCGAACAGCGCGGCACCGCCGAGGAGCAGCGACCAGGCGGCGCGCCGGCCGAGCCGCCGTTCGCCCCACGAGACCCCGAGCTGATAGGCGAACATCCAGCCGGGCAGGAGGTTGAGCAGGCTCAGCCAGGACGGCATGGCGTCGCCGAACGGCCCGTAGCGCAGAAAGTCCACCACGGCCACCGCCGCGAGCAGCGGAGCCGCGGCCCAGGCGCCCATCCGCCGCGCCGCGCGGACGCAGTACGGCGTCAGCGCGGTGATCACCGCGTACACGCCGACGAACCACAGCGGCTGGATCACCAGCGTCGCCCCGGTCCGCAGCGTCGCCTCCGGCACCCCCAGGCCGTACAGAAGGGGGAGCAGTACCGCCCACACGGCCGTCACACCGAGTACCGGGCGGCCCAGCCGGACGAGCCGGCCGCGCAGCCAGTCGCCGGTCGACCCGCCCCGCTCGGCGGCGCGCCGGAAGGACAGCACCGACGCATGGCCGCCGACCAGGAAGAAGATGCCGAGCATCTGCAGCACCCAACTGGCGGGCGAGAGAAAGCCGAAGACGGACAGCGGGCTGGCGTTGTGCAGCGCGCCGTCGGCGTCGAGGGCGAAGCCGCCGAGCAGCCAGTGGCCGGTGGGTACGGCGAGCAGTGCCAGGGCGCGCAGCCCGTCGATGGCGCGGTCGCGGTCGGCGGACGTGCGGTCCTCGATGGAGCGGACCGTCCGGTGGGCGCTCGCGCGGACCGTGCGTCCGAGGGGCGCGAGGAATGCAGTGGCCATGAGGCGTCCTTGAGTCCTTGAGTCCTGGTGTCCTGGAGGTGGGGCGTGGCGTGGAGACCGGTGGGTCAGCGCACGTGGCCGTACCGGCCCAGCACGATGGCCGCGAAGTTGCGGAGGGAGTCCGTGCCGGGGGCGAGGTAGCCGGTGTGGCCCTCGGCCCGCTCGGCGGAGACACGGCGGGCGCCGAAGGCCGGGTCGGTGGGGTCCGCGCCGTGGCCCAGGCCCAGTAGTTCGACGTTCGGGATGTCGCCGATCCAGTCGGATGCGTCCCGCGCCGCCCAGACCCGGGCCGAGGTGTGCAGCTCGGCCACGTTGTCCCGGCGTATACCGGGGGAGCCGAAGACGACCAGGTCGGCGATGCCGCCATGGCCCAGCCGCGGAACGGCCAGCCCGCAGACCACCGAGCCGTAGCTGTGGCACAGCACGGCCGGTGCGGGGGTGCCGGTGGCCGCGAGGCCGGACAGGAAGCGGGCCAGCCGCGGCGCGCCGGCGTCGGCGAGCCGGCCGGTCGCGGCGTCCGGACCGATGCCGACCGGGGTGGTGTACCCGACCCAGGCGATCACCGCGGTACGCGTCCCGGGCGCGTCGGCGGCCATCTGCGTCCGCAGCGACCTGGCCATGCCGGTCGGAGTGCCGTACGGGTCCTTGGCGCGGTCGAAGGAGGCCAGGTCGATGTCCGAGCCGGGCACGATCACGGCGGTGTGTTCGGCGGTGGCCAAGTCGCCGTGGACCTCGGCCACTTGACCCCGCCCGCGCGGGTCGAAGGCGAGGATCCGGTGGCCGGGCGCGAGCAGCGCGGCGCACCGGTCGGCCGCCTTCCTGGCCCGCTGGTGGTCCTGGAGGGTGCCGGCCGGGTCGGTGGCGCGAGCCAGCTGGCGGTCCCGTTCCGCCTTGAGGGCAAGGGAGTTGGCCTCGTACCGCAGGGTGAGGGGCGCGCCGTCGAGATTGCCGACGGTGAGCGGATGCCGGGCGGCGAGTGTCTGCCGCTGGGCATCGGTCAGCGAGGCGAAGAAGCGGGCGACGTCGACGGGGGGTGCGGTCGCCGGATCCGGCAGCCGGACGCCCAGCGAGTGGTCGGCGCGCCAGGCGGCGGCGCCGGGCGCGGGGCCGGTGACGGCGGTCTGCGCGGAACCGGCCGCCCAGCCGCCGGTTCCGGCGGCCATGGTCAGCGCGAGCGCGACGCTGATGAGCGTGCGCTTGCCGCGTCGGGCGGCGGTTCGCAGCAGGGACATGGTGGCGTCTCCCTCTTCCGTTGGTGTGGCGGAGGGAAACGTAGGAAGAGGGTGTATGACGTGACGTCACACCGCGGAGCCAACTCCGGGGTGATACCGGGGTAGGGGGTGCGGGCCGCCCCTCGTCCTCAGGAAGGAGGAGCGGCCATCGGGACCCCTGGGAAGGGGTGCCGGCCCTACCGCTCCCCGGGGGCCACCAGCCCCGACTCGTACGCGTAGATCACGGCCTGGGCGCGGTCCCGCAGCTCCAACTTGGCCAGCACCCGGCCGATATGGGTCTTCACGGTCTGCTCGGCGAGGATCAGCGCATCGGCGATCTCCTGGTTCGACAGACCGCGGGCGATCAGCTCCAGGACCTCGGTCTCGCGCGGGGTGAGGCCGTTCAGCCGCAGCGCGGCCCGGTCCTTGCGGGGCGCCGGTCGCCGGCGGGCGAAATCGGCGATCAGCCGCCGGGTCACGGAGGGCGCGAGCAGCGCCTCACCGGCCGCCACCACACGGACCGCGGAGATCAGATCGGCCGGCGGCGCGTCCTTGAGCAGGAACCCGGACGCGCCCGCGCGCAGCGCCTCGTAGACATAGTCGTCGATGTCGAAGGTGGTCAGCATCAGCACCTTCGGGCGATGGGTGACGCCGATGGGCGGATCGAGCAGCCGGCGGGCCGCCTCCAGGCCGTCCATCTCCGGCATCCGCACATCCATCAGGACCACATCGGGGTGTGTGCGACGGCTCAGCTCCACACCCTGCACCCCGTCCGGCGCATCGCCCACCACATCGATATCGCTCTGTGCGGCGAGCAGTGCGGCGAACCCCGCCCGCACCATGGCCTGGTCGTCGACGATGATCACGCGCGTGGTCATACGGAGTCGGAATCCTTCGCTGAGAGGGGAGACGCTGAGGAGGGCGGTGGCGAGAGGGGGAGCAGGGCTGCGACCCGGAAGCCGCCGTTGGGCAGCGGCCCGGTGTCGAGCGAGCCGTCCACCAGACGCACCCGCTCGCGCATCCCGACCAGACCATGGCCGGTACCGGTGGTCTCCAGCGGCGTGGACGGCGCCGGCGGCGCGGAGTTGACGACCAGGACCGTCAGCCGCAACCCGTTCGTCCCTGTTATCAGCGACACCCGGGTTCGCGCGCCCGGGGCATGCCGCACCACATTGGCCAGCGCCTCCTGAACGATGCGGTACGCCGAGAGATCCACCGCCGGTTCGAGCGCCACCGGATTTTCGGGCAGCGTCAACTCGACCGGCACACCGGCCCGTACGGTCCCCTCGATCAGCTTCGGCAGCATGGCGATCCCGGGTTGCGGGGCCTTCTCCGGGCCGCCGTACCGCTCCGTCTCCTCGCTGCGCAGCACCCCGAGCAGCCGGCGCATCTCCGCCAAAGACTCGCGCGCGGTCGCGGCGATCGCCCCGAACTCCTCCTCGGCCTCCTTGGGGATCCCGCTGATGCGGTAGGGGGCGCTGTCGGCCTGGACCGTGATCACCGACATGTGGTGGGCGACGACATCGTGCAGCTCGCGGGCGATACGGGTGCGTTCCTCCAGCAGCGTACGGCGGGCCCGCTCGGCCTCGCTGATGGTCTCCTGCTCGATCAACTTCCGCTGGGCGTCGCCCCGTTCCCGCAGTGTGGCGCCCATCATCAGCATCACACCGGAGAGCACGAACAGCAGTACCCAGGTGCTCTGGCTGCCCTCGGGGGTGATCGCCTCGGAGAGGATGCCCGCCACACCGGTCGTCAGCCAGACGGCGATCAGCGTGCGGCGGCGTTCGCGCAGGGACAGTGCCAGCATCAGCGCGAGATAGCCGACGATCACCGTGGGCGGCCAGGGCCAGGCGCGGCCCACGACGCCGTCGACGCCGGTGAGCGCCAGGGCGCACACGACATCGGCTGCGAAGATCACCCACCAGGCCTGCAACGGCCGGGTCACCGCGAGCAGCAGCGGCACGGTCTGCGCGGTGGCGAGCGCACCCGTCAGTCCGCCGTTCATGCCGTAGTCGTGGTTGAGGACGTGGATGGTCGTCGGCAGCAGGGACACCGCGAAGGCGAACGCGACGAGGTACGGCAGGCGGCGCAGCCAGGCATTCTGGACGCTGCCGAACAACGGAGTGCCGGGTTCGGTCGGGGTGCCGAGCTCGACGGCGAGGACGCGCAGCGCCTGCCGCGCGGCGCGCAGCACCCTGCTGCGGGTCGGCTCGGGCCCGGGGCCGCGGCCGGGCTCGTGTGCTGGGGTCAGTGATCGTCCGGTCATCGCGGACTCAATGTAAGCAAAGCGCGGCCACCGGGGCGTCATACCAGGGTCCGGGCTTTCGCCCCGTACCACGGTATGAGCCCCCGGGCCGGTCATCGGCCCCGCACCGGCGCTTCAGAGCTCCGCCAGCAGCTCGGCCTTCTTCATGCTGAACTCGTCGTCCGTCAGCAGCCCCGCATCGTGCAGCTCGCCCAGGTGCCGTATCCGGTCCGCGATATCCGCCGGATCCCGGCGCGCGTCCCCGGTCCGCCGGCGCACCGGCTCACCGTCCGGCGTCTCCTCCGGCTCCGCGGCGCGCACGGCCTGCAGCACCGCGGCCGCGAACGGCAGCGACTCATGGACCGGGCCGTACCCCAGCCCGAAGACCACGGCGGCCGGGTCCTGGTCCGCCTCGCCAGGCCCCGGCGCGCGCGCCCCGCGCTCCAGCAGCCGCAGATAGCCGTTGAAGACCTCCGGCGAGCGCCACTCGACCCCGGCCAGGTCGCCGACCGTGAAGGTCTGGTCGCCGCACTTCCACTTCGCCGACGACGCACCCGTCCAGAACCAGCGGAAGGCGACCGAACGGCCGTCGAAGGACGCCTTGCCGTCATACGCCTTGAAGTGCAGCGGGGGCTCCGGCGCGGCCACCAGATGGCGGTCGGCGGGCTCCTTGGCAGCCGGTCCCAGTGCCGTGCGCAGCTCGTCGGCGTAGAACTCGGCGAGCGTCTCGCGCTCGGCCGGCAACACCAGCCGATAGGGGTCGGAATCCTCCTTCAGCTGCCCGTTCGCCGCCTCCATCAACGGATCGGCGCCGTGCCGGGGCACGGCATGCAGCACCACCGTGCCGCGTCTGCCCTCGGTCACCTCGACCGAGCTCAACGCCTCGTACGGAATGCGTCGCTCGCCGAGCGCCTGGAACAGCTTCGGCCTGCGGATCCCCCGTTCGAAGCGGATGAGTACGGAGTCGGTGTCGAACTCCCAGACGGCATGAAAACCGGCCAGCACATCACCCATGCGACTCATCGTATGCGGGCGGTTGCCCGCCCGTCCCCCTTCCGGACACCTTGAGGTGCCTGCCGAAGCTACGCGCGTCACGAGGCTCCGGGCCACCCGCTCCGTCCCTTGCCCCGTGGACGCCCTCGCCACCGGGAGCGGTTCCCGCAGGCATGGCCCGTCCCCGGGCGCCGGGCCATGCCTGCGGCCGCCGGTCGTGCGGCCCTGTGGCCCTCAGGCCAGGTCGGTGCTGCAGTGCGGGTCGTCGGACGCGCAGTCCACCGAGCCGGTCGCACCGACCCCGACCAGCGCGAAGTTGCGCAGGCTACCGGTGCCGGGCGCGAAGTAGCCCGCATGCCCGACGGCGCCGTCGGCGGACAGGATCCGGGAGCCGAAGGACGGATCGACCGGGTCGGCGCCGTGGCCGAGCCCGCCCACCTCCAGATACGGCACGTCCTGGATCCAGTCGTCGGAGTCCCGCATGGCCCAGACCCGGGCGTGGGTGCCCAGCCCGGACAGGCTGCCGGCCCGCATGCCGGGGCTGCCCGCCACCGCGATGTCCTCGACGTTGGACGGCAGGTCACGGGCCGCGACGCCGCAGACCACGGACCCGTAGCTGTGGCAGAACAGCGAGACGGTGTCGGAGGACGGCAGCGACTGCACCAGGGCGCGCAGCCGGACCGCGCCGGCCTCGGCCATCTGCCCGGTGGCGGCCCCGACGCCCAGTCCGGACGGGGAGGTGTAGTCGGCCCAGGCGATCACGGCCGTACGGGTGCCGGGGCGGGCCTCCCGCTCGGCGCTGTAGAGGGAGCGCGCCATGCCGACGGGGGCGGTGGTCGCCCGCGCGGTGCGCTCGAAGGTCGACAGATTGGTGTCCACGCCGGGCACCACAACGGAGACCCGGTCCGCCGCGGGGAGGTTGCCGAAGACCTCGGCGGCCCGGCCGCCGCCGGCCGGATCGAAGGCCAGGATCTGCCGACCCGGGCTCATCATCGACTCGAGGCGGTGCATCAGCCGGCCCGCCTCCTGGCGGCCGACGGGGGTGAGCCGGCGGTCGCCCATCCGCTTCTTCTCCACCGCGCGGGCGTCGTCGATCGCCAACCGGTTGGCGCGATAGCGCAGTTGGACGGGGGCGCCGCCCATATTGCCGACGGCCAGCGGATAGCGGGCGGCGAGCTGCCGCTTCTCGGCACGGGTGAGCGTGGCGAAGAAGGCCCGCAGCGCGGCCGGCGATCCGTCGGGGTCGGGCAGCGGGCGCCCGAGGAAGGTGGCGTGCTTCCAGGCGGCCTTGGCGGTGACCAGCGGGTTTGCGTCCTGCTTGGTACCTCTGACGGCCGTCCAGCCGGTCATGGCAAGCATCACGAACACCACCACCAAGGCGAGTGCGGCGCGCCAGGCGGTGGACTGCAGGAAACCGGAGGAGGGGCCGAGGCCCGGGAATGAATTCACCGCGAGCCACCCTAGGAGACGCGACAGGGCGCCTGCTCCGGCCGTGAGTGATCTCACGTTTCACGGTGGGTATTTCGACCAAAACGGACACGAGCCGTCGATATCCGGCGCTCAGTCGTGCAGGCGCAATCTCATCGGGCGCAGGAATGATCGCGCAGTGGTGGGCGCCCGCTACAACGGGTTGCGATGATCGCCGGCTTACGGGGCTGTGGAGGGCGCCCGCCGCAAGGGGGTTGAGAGCGCCGCACCGCATCGGCCTACGGGTGTGAGCGCCAGTCGTCGGCGATCGCCGGCCCGATGCGGTCCAGATAGGACTCGGTCAGCTCGCGGATGGACGCCACACTGCAGTCCGGCCCCTCGCCCCACACCTTGCCCGCCGCCCGCATCACCCCGCTGAACGCGGCAACCAGTACCCGCGGTCGCGGGTCGGTGTCCACGTCCAGCCCCTCGCGCCGGGCGATCAACCGCGCTATCTGCTCCTCCAGCTCGGAGGAGCGCCGCAGATGTACGGCGACCAACGCGGGTGTCGACTCGATCATTTGGTACGAGCGCATGTGCAGCTCCAACGGGATCACCGACTCGATGGCGCTGCCGATTTCGTCCCAGGCCACCATCACGGCGCTGCGCAGGGCGGTCAGCGGGGCCTCCGCCGCGGGCCGCGCGCTCAGCTCCTCCAGGAAGCGGGCCTCGACCATCTCCTGGACGGCGAAGGCGACATCTTCCTTGTTGGCGAAGTACCGGAAGTACGTGCGCTGGGAGACATCGACCGCCTCCGCGATCTCGTCGACCGTGGTCGCGTCGTATCCCTGCTCCGTGAACAGTTCGAGCGCCGCACGGATCAGGGCGTCGCGGGTGCGCTGCTTCTTACGTTCGCGCAGGCCGCCTGTGGGTGCCGTCTGCGGCGTCGGGGTCGCCATCCTGCGCCGCCTTTCCCTGGTGTTCTCGCTGCTCAGATTACCTGTGAGTGAGATGACAGTCACCGACTCATGAAATGCTTTGTCAATTGTCAGCGACTGACATTAGCCTCGTCGTATGAGTTCTCAGACCCCGGTCGCCGTTGCCGCGCCGGAACTTTCCGTACCGGAGCCCCCCAAGGGGCTGCGCGGCCATCCGTGGCTGACCCTCTTCTCCGTCGCCATCGGCGTCATGATGGTCGCCCTGGACGGCACGATCGTCGCCATCGCCAACCCGGCCATCAAGCAGGACCTCGGCGCCTCGCTCGCCGATGTGCAGTGGATCACCAACGGCTACATGCTCGCCCTGGCCGTCTCGCTGATCACGGCAGGCAAGCTCGGTGACCGCTTCGGCCACCGCCAGACCTTCCTCATCGGCATCCTCGGCTTCGCCGCCGCCTCCGGCGCCATCGGGTTCTCCCACGAGGTCGCGCTGGTCATCATCTTCCGTGTACTGCAAGGCCTGTTCGGCGCGCTGCTGATGCCCGCCGCGCTGGGTCTGCTGCGCGCCACGTTCCCGGCCGAGAAGCTCAACATGGCGATCGGCATCTGGGGCATGGTCATCGGCGCCTCCACCGCCGGCGGCCCGATAGTCGGCGGACTGCTGGTCGAGCACGTCAGCTGGCAGTCCGTGTTCTTCATCAACGTCCCCGTCGGCGTACTGGCATTGGTGCTCGGCCTGGTGATCCTCAAGGACCACCGCGCGGAGAACGCCCCCCGCTCGTTCGACATCCCGGGCATCATGCTGCTCTCCGGAGCGATGTTCTGCCTCATCTGGCCGCTGATCAAGGCGTCGGAATGGGGCTGGGGCGACGCGAAGACCCTGGGCTTCCTGATCGGCTCCGTGGTCCTCTTCGCGCTGTTCGCCGTCCTGGAGACCAAGGTCCGCGAACCGCTCATCCCGCTGCGGATGTTCCGCTCGCTGCCGCTGACCGCCGGCACGGTCCTGATGGTGCTGATGGCCTTCGCCTTCATGGGCGGCCTGTTCTTCGTGACGTTCTATCTGCAGAACGTGCACGGCATGACCCCCGTCGACAGCGGTCTGCACCTCCTGCCGCTCACCGGCATGATGATCGTCGGCTCGCCGCTCGCGGGCGCCCTGATCACCAAGTTCGGCCCGCGGATCCCGCTGGTCGGCGGCATGGTCCTCACCGCCGTCGCGATGTACGGCATGTCCGGCCTGGACGCCCACAGCAGCACCGGACCGATGTCCGTGTGGTTCGCGCTGCTCGGCCTGGGCCTCGCGCCCGTCATGGTCGGCGCCACCGAGGTCATCGTCGGCAACGCCCCGATGGAGCTCTCCGGGGTCGCCGGCGGTCTCCAGCAGGCCGCCATGCAGGTCGGCGGCAGCCTCGGTACGGCCGTGCTCGGCGCGGTGATGGCCTCCCGCGTCGACAACGAGCTCCCGGGCAACTGGAAGTCGGCCGGCCTCCCGCCGGTCCCGCCCGCGAAGGCGTCCGAGCTGTCCGACGCCGTCTCGGCCGGCATCGCCCCGGTCCCGAAGGGCACCCCGCCGGAGTTCGCCCAGAAGATCACCTCCGTCGCCCACGACACCTTTGTGTCCGGCATGGGGCTGGCCTTCACGGTCGCCTGCGGTGTGGCGATCGTCGCGGCCCTCGTCGCGGTCTTCACCAAGCGCGGCGCGAACGCCGAGTCGGGCGCCGGCGTCGGCCACATCTGACCGGCGCCCCACGCTTCACGCCGGTACGACCCGGCACCACCCGCAGCATCCCGGCGCGCGGCCGGCCCGAGCATCCCTCGGCCGGCCGCGCGCCGTCGCGTTGTCCCGTCAACCGGTCGTTTTGGACGGCTGTCCGGGCCACCCGCCGTACGCCCGGCGGTAGTTGGCCTCTGCCGCGGGGGCGAATCCCTCATCCGGATGAGGCAACAGGGGAACCAACCGCCCGACCTGCCGCCTCCTGGGCGCCACCCCCGGACACCGACACCTGGCAGGCCCCGGGAGGAACGGTTCCGCACTCGCTCCCGCCGCCCCGGCCCGCGTCAACACCGCGCCCCGTGGCCCCGCTCCGAGCCGTCCCGCTCATCCACATACCTGATCCGGGTGGGACCTCCGCCACGGCCTTGGCAACCGCGCCGCGCCCTCGCAAAGCTCGGAAGCGAAGAACCCGCCGCGGGCATCCGGCCCACCGCGGGACGCCATCGTCGTACTCCACGGGGGAGCGATTCCTATGCGTCTGCGTACGTCCCACACCACCGCGCTCATCACCGGCCTCGCCGCACTCACCGCGGCGCTCGCCGTCCCGCCCGCCCTCGGCACCCCGGCCGCGCACGCGGCCACCGGCGGCCGTACCGGTGCCGCCTCGGGCGACTGCGCGGCGGGCCAGCTGTGCGTCTGGCCGAAGGCCGACTTCGGCGGTGAGCGGCGGACCTACGAGCTCCCCGACACCGACATCGAGAGCTGCGTCCCGCTGCCCGAGGGAAGCAGCGCGGCCTCACTCGCCAACCGCACCGGCCGGCCGGTCACCACGTATCAGAGCGTGGAATGCGCCGAGACCGCCGAGTTCGACACCTACCCGGGCGGCGGCAGCTGGGTGCCCCGATCGCCGTACCAGGTAAGGGCGTTCAAGGTCTGGGAGCGTTGAGCCGGGCGCCCGCGGACACCCCCTCACGCACCATCGCGCCCCACCACACACCACCGCGCCCCCCGACCGGCGAAGGACGCTGGTCGAGGGGCGCGGCGGAGGCGATGCGGCGGCAGACCGCGGAGAGGTCAGGCGTCGCCGCCGGCCTCACCCGCGTCGGCGGCCGTGACGTCCAGGAGCTGGTAACGGTCGATCGCCTGCTTCAGCAGCGACCGGTCGACCTTGCCCTCCTTGGCGAGCTCGGTGAGCACGCTCAGGACGATGGACTGCGCGTCGATGTGGAAGAAGCGACGGGCCGCGCCACGGGTGTCCGCGAAACCGAAGCCATCGGCGCCCAGGGACTGGTACGTGCCGGGAACCCAGCGCGAGATCTGGTCGGGAACCGAACGCATCCAGTCCGAGACCGCGACCTTCGGGCCCTCGGCGCCCTGGAGCTTGTGCGTCACATACGGGACGCGCTGCTCCTCCTCCGGGTGCAGAAGGTTGTGCTCCTCGACCTCCACCGCGTCGCGGCGCAGCTCGTTCCAGGACGTCGCCGACCAGACATCGGCCTTGACGTTCCACTCGTCCGCGAGGATCTGCTGGGCCTCGATCGCCCACGGCACCGCGACACCCGAGGCGAGGATCTGGGCGGCGTGCTCGCCCTTCTCGCCGGGCTTGACGCGGTGCAGACCCTTGAGGATGCCCTCGACGTCGACGTCGGCCGGCTCCGCCGGGTGCAGGATCGGCTCGTTGTAGACGGTCAGGTAGTAGAAGACGTCCTCGGCGTGCTCGCCGTACATCCGCCGCAGACCGTCCTTGACGATCTGCGCGATCTCGTAACCGTAGGCCGGGTCGTAGGCGACACAGGCCGGGTTCGTCGAGGCCAGCAGCTGGGAGTGGCCGTCGGCGTGCTGCAGACCCTCACCGGTCAGCGTCGTACGGCCGGCGGTCGCGCCGAGCACGAAGCCCCGCGAGAGCTGGTCGGCCATCTGCCAGAACTGGTCACCGGTGCGCTGGAACCCGAACATCGAGTAGAAGACATAGACCGGGATCAGCGGCTCGCCGTGCGTGGCGTAGGCGGAGCCCGCCGCGATCAGCGAGGCCGTGCAGCCCGCCTCGGTGATGCCGTCGTGCAGCATCTGACCGGTCGGCGACTCCTTGTACGCCAGGAGCAGTTCACGGTCGACCGACTCGTACTGCTGGCCCAGCGGGTTGTAGATCTTGGCCGACGGGAAGAACGCGTCCATGCCGAAGGTGCGGTACTCGTCGGGCGCGATCGGCACGAAGCGCTTGCCGATCTCCTTGTCCCGCATGAGGTCCTTCAGGACACGGACGAACGCCATGGTCGTGGCGATCTTCTGCTGTCCCGAGCCCTTCTTGGCACCCGCGTACGCCTTGTCGTCCGGCAGCGGCAGCGGCTTGGCGCGCACGACACGGGTGGGCACATAGCCGCCCAGCGCCTTGCGGCGGTCGTGCATGTACTGGATCTCTTCGGAGCTGCGGCCCGGGTGGTAGTACGGCGGCAGGCCGTCCTCCAGGTCCTTGTCCGGGATCGGCAGGTGCAGCCGGTCACGGAAGCCCTTGAGGTCCTCGACCGTCAGCTTCTTCATCTGGTGGGTCGCGTTGCGGCCCTCGAAGTTCGGGCCGAGCGTCCAGCCCTTGACGGTCTGCGCGAGGATCACCGTCGGCTGGCCCTTGTGCGCCTTGGCCGCCGCATACGCCGCGTAGATCTTCTTGTGGTCGTGACCGCCGCGGCCCAGGTGCAGGATCTGGTCGTCGGTCATGTTCTCGACCATCGCGCGCAGGCGGTGGTCGTCGCCGAAGAAGTGCTGGCGGATGTAGGCACCGGTCTCGGTGGCGTACGTCTGGAACTGACCGTCCGGCGTGCTGTTGAGCTTGTTGACCAGGATGCCGTCGCGGTCCTGCGCGAGCAGCGGGTCCCAGCTGCGGTCCCACACCAGCTTGATGACGTTCCAGCCGGCACCGCGGAACTGCGACTCCAGCTCCTGCATGATCTTGCCGTTGCCGCGGACCGGGCCGTCCAGGCGCTGCAGGTTGCAGTTGACGACGAAGGTCAGGTTGTCCAGGCCCTCACGGGCGGCGATGGACAGCTGGCCGAGCGACTCGGGCTCGTCCATCTCGCCGTCGCCGAGGTAGGCCCATACGTGCGACTTGGAGGTGTCGGCGATGCCGCGCGCCTCCATGTAGCGGTTCATCCGCGCCTGGTAGATCGCACCGAGCGGGCCGAGGCCCATCGAGACGGTCGGGAACTCCCAGAAGTCCGGCATCAGCCGCGGGTGCGGGTAGCTGGACAGGCCGTTGGGGGCCTTGGACTTCTCCTGGCGGAAGGCGTCGAGCTGGCCCTCGGACAGTCGGTCCAGGAGGAACGCGCGGGCATAGACACCGGGCGAGGCATGGCCCTGGAAGAAGATCTGGTCGCCGCCGTCGCCCTCGTCCTTGCCCCGGAAGAAGTGGTTGAAGCCCACGTCGTAGAGGGAGGCGGAGGAGGCGAAGGTGGCGATGTGACCGCCGACGCCGATCCCCGGACGCTGGGCGCGCGAGACCATGACGGCGGCGTTCCACCGGGTCGCGTTCAGGACCTTGCGCTCGATCTCCTCGTTGCCCGGGAAGAACGGCTCGTCCTTGGTCGCGATGGTGTTGACGTAGTCCGTGCTGCGCATCTCGGGCACGGCCACGCGCTTCTCGCGGGCACGCTCGATCAGACGAAGCATGAGGTAGCGGGCACGTTCCCGGCCTCGCTCATCGACGGCAGCGTCGAGCGAGTCGAGCCATTCCTGGGTCTCTTCGGGATCGAAGTCCGGGACCTGGCTGGGAAGGCCGCCAATGATGATCGGGTTTCGATCGGATCCGGAAGCCACGCTGTTCCTTCGTGTTCGGTTCGTGTCGTGCTCTGCAAGCCTTTGATGCTGCGCACGGGACGAAAGCTGTCTCTGCCTTGGTGTCGCGCCGTCTTCCATCGTGTACCGAGCCACAGGGATACGTCACCTCTACCGATGGGTAACCACCCGCTGAGAGATGGCGCTGAAAAGGCCGATTTCTCAGGTCGGCCAAATCGCAACCATACGCCCATGTCGAAAGTGCTTCGCGTACGGACGTGCGGCCCCCGAAAATAGATCCGGAACGACCCCGTCCGCCCCCCGAAGGGACCAGTCCCGCGCGAGTAGCCGATAAACCCCGCAGAACGCTGTGGTGTGAATCACTTCAGCTTGTCCTGTGGGCGTCGTGGTTGCGGCGAGACGCCTCCAAACGTCACCGTTTCGGCGGTCTGGACCGCCGGGTACTTGCGCGATCCGCCCGGCCCGTGTGGACTACGCCTCAATGCTCCGCGCACGCGCGGGGTCCCCGAGCATTTCCCGAAACATGACAGGAGGCAATCCGTGAGCGCGACCGCGGACCACGCGGAGGAGCGGACCAACCCTGCCGCCAGGCTGGGGTTCGAGCCCGGACAGGTGGTCCAGGAGATCGGTTACGACGATGACGTCGATCAGGATCTCCGCGAAGGCATTGAGACCGTGATCGGCCAGGAACTCGTCGACGAGGACTACGACGACGTCTGCGACGTCGTTCTGTTGTGGTTCCGCGACGAGGACGGCGACCTCACGGACGCGCTGGTGGACGCCATCGGGCTGGTCGACGAGGGCGGGCAGATCTGGCTGCTGACCCCCAAGACCGGCCGCGACGGGTACGTCGAGCCGAGCGACATCAATGAGGCCGCGCAGACCGCGGGTCTGTCCCAGACCAAGAGCATCAACGCGGGCAAGGACTGGGCCGGCAGTCGCCTGGTCACCCCCAAGCGCTGAGCCGCACCGTCCCGACACTCGTCACCGAGCCCCCTCCGCCCTGTTCGGAGGGGGCTCGGCCCTGTTCAGGACGGGTTCCCCGGCCGTGCATCCCGGCGCGTAGGGTTGGTCGCGTCTTGTTGAGCGTGAGCGGAAGGGAACCCACCCCATGGCGATCGAGGTCGGCACGAAGGCTCCGGATTTCGAGCTGAAGAACCAGCACGGCGAGCTGGTCAAGCTCTCCGACTTCCGCGGCGAGAAGGCCGTCGTCCTCCTCTTCTACCCCTTCGCCTTCACCGGCGTGTGCACCGGTGAGCTGTGTGCGCTCCGCGACGAGCTGCCGAAGTTCGTCAACGACGACGTCCAGCTGCTGGCCGTCTCCAATGACTCCCCGTTCTCGCTGCGGATCTTCGCCGAGCAGGAGGGCCTGGAGTACCCGCTGCTGTCGGACTTCTGGCCGCACGGCGAGGCCTCGCGGGCGTACGGCGTCTTCGACGAGGAGAAGGGCTGTGCGGTGCGCGGCACGTTCGTCATCGACAAGGACGGCGTGGTGCGCTGGACGGTCGTCAACGGTCTGCCCGACGCCCGTGACCTGAACGACTACGTCAAGGCCCTCGAGACCCTCTGAGCCGGCCGCACTCTCCCGGGCGCCGCTGGTCCCGCCGGCCGAATCCGCAGTGATCCAGGTGCGATATCTGCAATCGGTGGGAACCGGTCACTAGGATCAATTCGTTGATCCGATGCCATGCACGATGGGGGCGCAAATCTTTACGTACCCCTCGAATCTATGGGAGGACTCGTGGGAGTCAGCCTCAGCAAGGGCGGCAACGTCTCGCTGACGAAGGAAGCCCCCAATCTGACCGCCGTCATCGTCGGTCTGGGCTGGGATGCGCGTACCACCACCGGTACGGACTTCGACCTGGACGCCAGCGCCCTGCTGACGAACGACCAGGGCAAGGTGGCCAACGACCAGAATTTCGTGTTCTTCAACAACCTGAAGAGCCCGGACGGTTCGGTCGAGCACACCGGCGACAACATCACCGGCGAGGGTGAAGGCGACGACGAGCAGATCAAGGTGAACCTGGCCGGTGTGCCGGCCGATGTCGCCAAGATCGTCTTCCCGGTGTCGATCTACGACGCCGAGACCCGCCAGCAGAGCTTCGGCCAGGTCCGTAACGCGTTCATCCGCGTGGTCAACCAGGCCGACAACAACGAGCTGGCGCGCTACGACCTGAGCGAGGACGCCTCGACCGAGACCGCCATGGTCTTCGGCGAGCTGTACCGCAACGGTGCGGAGTGGAAGTTCCGGGCCATCGGTCAGGGCTACGCCTCGGGTCTGCGCGGTATCGCGCAGGACTTCGGCGTCAACGTCTGATCGGCAGGACCGAGACAGGACCGAGACCGGACCGAGATCTGATCGTCGACGTCCGACCGGGCGGCGCTGCGACAGTGGCTGCCCGGGCAGAAGAACGACCGCGTCCGGCGCCGTACGCCCCCGTCCGGGGAGTGCGGCGCCGGGCGCGCTTGCAGGGATACGGGCCGCGCCCGGGCACGGCCCGCACCGACACCGGGGAGGAAGTGAACGATGAGCGTCACGCTCGCCAAGGGGGGCAATGTCTCCCTGTCCAAGGCCGCTCCGAATCTCACGCAGATCATGGTCGGCCTCGGCTGGGACGCACGGTCCACGACCGGAGCGCCGTTCGACCTCGACGCCAGCGCGCTGCTGTGCGAGTCGGGTCGGGTGCTGGGGGACGAGTACTTCGTCTTCTACAACAACCTCAAGAGCCCTGAGGGCTCCGTCGAGCACACCGGAGACAACCTCACCGGCGAGGGAGAGGGCGACGACGAGTCGATCCTGGTCGACCTCTCCCAGGTGCCCGAGCAGGTCGACAAGATCGTCTTTCCGGTCTCGATCCACGACGCCGAGCTGCGCGGCCAGAGCTTCGGCCAGGTCAGCAATGCCTTCATCCGTATCGTCAATCAGGCCGACGGCACCGAACTCGCCCGTTACGACCTCAGCGAGGACGCCTCCAGCGAGACGGCGATGATCTTCGGTGAGGTGTACCGCTACAACGGCGAATGGAAGTTCAGGGCGGTAGGCCAGGGGTACGCGTCGGGCCTGCGGGGCATCGCTCTAGACTTCGGGGTCAACGTTTCGTAAAGCGCCGCGCGCTGCGCGCGGGGGACCCACACAGCGAGGGATTGGGTAGGCAGTGCTCCTGAAAACCTTTGGCTGGTCGTTCGCCATCACGGTGTTCGGCCTCGCCTTGGCGGGCGTGCTCTGGGGGTGGCAGGGGCTCGCGATTGTCGGGATCCTGTCCATCCTGGAGATCTCGCTCTCGTTCGACAACGCGGTCATCAACGCAGGCATCCTGCGCAAGATGAATGCCTTCTGGCAGAAGATCTTTCTGACCGTCGGCATCCTCGTCGCGGTATTCGGCATGCGTCTGGTGTTCCCGGTCGTCATTGTCGCGATCACCGCGAAGATCGGGCCGATTGAAGCGGTCGATCTCGCCATCAACAACAAGGCGCACTACGAGGAGCTGGTCACCAGCGCCCACCCGGCCATCGCGGCCTTCGGTGGAATGTTCCTGCTGATGATCTTCCTCGACTTCATCTTCGAGGAGCGCGACTACAAGTGGCTGGCGTGGATCGAGCGGCCTATGGCCAAACTGGGCAAGCTCGACACACTGTCGATCATCATCGCGCTGGTCGTGCTGCTGGTGAGCGCCATGACGGTGGCCACCGACGTCGCGCACGGGGGCGGTGACAAGAGCGCCACTGTCCTGCTGTCCGGCGTCGCCGGCCTCATCACGTATCTCATCGTCGGCGGAGTCTCCGGCTATTTCGAGGACAAGCTGGAGGACGCGGAGGAGGGCGAGGAAGCCGCCGCGGCGACTCCCGAGAAGAAGGGCGGCGGGACCGGCGCGGCCGTGGGTCTGGCCGGCAAGGCCGCGTTCTTCATGTTCCTCTACCTGGAGGTCATCGACGCGTCCTTCTCCTTCGACGGTGTCATCAGCGCCTTCGCCATCACCAACGACATCTTCATGATGGCGCTGGGTCTGGGCATCGGCGCGATGTACATCCGTTCGCTGACGGTCTTCCTCGTCCGCAAGGGGACCCTGGACGAGTACGTCTACCTGGAGCACGGCGCGCACTACGCGATCGGCGCGCTCGCGGTCATCCTGCTCGTCACGATCAAGTACGAGATCCACGAGGTCATCACAGGCCTGATCGGCGTCGTGCTGATCGCCCTCTCTTACTGGTCCTCCGTGGTGAAGAACAAGCGCGATGGCAAACCAGGGGCCGAAGGCGGGGCGAAGTCGGAAGTCGCGTCCGGAGTGTGACGCGGGGCTGATTGAGGAACGCTCTCTGCGGGGCGGCCATGGGGTGCAGACCTCGGGCCGCCCCGCGGTAGTTGGGGCCGAGCAATGGGGTGGGAAAGTGTCGTTCCTGGGGAATCTGTGGCGCGGTGGCGCGTCGTCGAAATTTGATTTCGACAGCGGTGGAGCGTCGTACGTCGTCGAGCTGACGAAGCGGAATCCGGTCGTATCCCTGACCAAGCAGGGGGCTGCCACCGGGCATCTGCGGGTCAACCTGCACTGGCAGATGCGGACCTCGGACTTCCATGAGCGGGGCGGGCAGGGCAAGGGCAGCCTGCTGCGGCATCCGGGCAAGCTGTTCAAGCCCGAGGTCGTGCAGGCGCAGGGGCCGGCCGTGGTCAATGTCGACCTGGACCTGGCCTGTCTGTACGAGCTCAAGGACGGCACCAAGGGCGTGGTGCAGCCGTTGGGCAACTTCCTGGGTGACCTCAATGGGCCGCCGTTCGTCCAGCTGAGTGGTGACGACCGCTTCGGTTCGGGGTCCGGCGAGACGCTGTACATCAATCTGGACCACCGCGACGAGATCAAGCGGTTGCTGATCTTCGTCTACATCTACGACGGCACGCCGGCGTTCGACCGTACGCATGCGATCGTGACGCTCTATCCGAGCAGCGGACCGCGGGTGGAGGTCAAGCTGGACGAGCGGGCGCCGCAGGCCCGCTCGTGCGCCGTCTTCATGCTCGAGAACGTCAAGGGCGAGCTGATGGTGCGCCGCGAGGTGAAGTACGTCTACGGCTTCCAGGCGGAGCTCGACCGGCTGTACGGCTGGGGGCTGCAGTGGGGCCGGGGGTACAAGACGAAGGTGTGAGCCGCCGGGGCCGCCCGCGCCGCCGGGGCTGCCTGCCGACGGCCGCCGTCAGCGGGCGGCCGCGGGGCCTTCCCTAACGGCGCTGGAACTGCGGGCCCTGGGGCGGCAGGACGAAGGACGGGTCCGGCACGAAGGGCTGCTGCTGCATCGGATAGCCGTATGTCGCGCCCGGATACGGCTGCTGTTGCTGCGGCGGCTGCGGATAGCCGTACGCGGACGGCTGCTGCTGGGGCTGGTACTGGGGCGGCGGGCCCGGGTAGCCGTATGCGGGCTGGGCGGGGGGCTGCGCCGGCGGCGGCGGAACGTTGTGCGGGTAGCCGTAGCCGCCGCTCGTGGGCTGGGGTCCCGCAGACGTCGCGGCGGCCGACGGCAGCGGAGCGGCCGAGAACGGCTCCGGCAGCGCATCCGGCACATGCTGGGTGACGGCATCGGGGTCCGACGTCGGATAGGTCTGCGCGTTCGCCGCGGACGGCGGGCCCGAGGCCTCTTCGGGCCAGGTGCTCGGAGGCGGGGTCGTGGGGGTGGACGGTCCGGTGGCGGGCGGCACGGAGGCGCCGGGGCTGCCCGCCGCGGGGGCGGACGGGCTGCCGTTCGGGCCGGCGGAGGACGGCTCGCTTTGGGCGGGCGGGTCGATGGCCGTCGTGGGTTCCGTGCCGGGCGATGCCGACACGGGTGCCTCCGAGGCCGGCGGGGTCTTTCCGGCGGCCTCGGCGTTCTCGTCCACCGAGATCCCGAACTCGGTCGCCAGGCCGACCAGACCGCTCTCGTACCCCTGCCCCAGGGCGCGGAACTTCCAGCCCTCGGCGCGCCGGTACAACTCCCCGCAGATCAGGGCCGTCTCATCGCCGGTCTCCGGCACTACGTCGAAGATCGCGATCGGCTCGCCCTCAGCCTCCGCGACGTCGTACAGCAGAACCCGCAGATCCGCTACGCCCGCGAACGCACCGCCGTCCGACGATGCGGCCAGTACGACCCGGTCCACCGACGTATCCAGGGTGGCCAGGTCCGCCTCGATGGTGTCGGTCACGCTGTCGGTGACCCGGGTCTTGGGCAGATGCCGCACCAGGCCGCTGGGGTGCCGCGGTTGGTTGTAGAAGACGAAGTCCTCATCGGAGCGCACGCATCCGTCGGGCCCCACCAACAGGGCCGAGGCGTCAACATCAGGGACACCGGCGCCGGGCGTCCAGCGCAGGACCGCCCGAACAGCCGTGGCATCGAGGGGTACGTTCGACCCTTTCAGCATCGCGTGCGTCATGCCGCAATCCTGCCTTCCCTGAGGTCGCAGGGACAACGCGGGGGCCTGTCAGCGGTGCGCGGGCCGCGATCCCGGACATCTGGGCGCCTCATGCGGGTTACGTGATTTTCACGCACGCGGGAACTAACCGCACCCCCACACACGTACGATTACCGGCTGGATCCAGACAGCGAGACGCAGCGGGGGTGCCCGGGTCCCGCATGCATACGGGGAGTTATATGCGTCATTTTGGGCATCTTGCGCCCGACATCCGGAAGGCACTGTTCCACCAGGAGCCGGCGGAGTTCACCGCCGACTCTCCGGCCCGTACGCTCGCGGTCGCACTCGGCGCCACCCTCTACAGCCCCGCGACCCGTCCGCGCCTCGCCGCGGATGTCCTCAAGCAGGCCGGGCGTGGCGTGAAGTCGATGGTGCTGTGCCTCGAAGATTCCATAGGGGACGGGGATGTCGAGGCCGGTGAGGAGAATCTCGTACGGCAGCTCGGTCTGCTCGACGAGGCGGCCGCCGCGGGCACGGACCTTCCGCTGCTGTTCATCCGCGTCCGCACACCCGGTCAAATACCGGACCTGGTGCGCAGACTCGGCCCAACGGTGCGCAGGCTGTCCGGATTCGTACTTCCGAAGTTCACCGAAGAACGCGGAGTCCCGTTCCTTGAGGCGCTGACCACGGCAGAGTCCGTCTGCGATCGACGGCTGTTCGCGATGCCGGTGCTGGAATCCCCGCAGCTGCTGCATCTGGAGAGCCGGTTCGAAACCCTTCAGGGCATCGCCAGGACCGTCGACAAATACCGGGACCGGGTCCTCGCCCTCCGGCTCGGTGTCACGGACTTCTGCTCCGCCTATGGGCTGCGCAGAGCACCCGACATGACGGCGTACGACGTCCATATCGTCGCCTCCGTGATCTCCGACGTGGTGAATGTGCTGGGACGGGCGGACGGCACCGGCTTCACGGTCACCGGGCCGGTGTGGGAGTACTTCCGGCTGCACGAGCGCATGTTCAAGCCACAGCTGCGACGCAGCCCGTTCCTCGGACGCGCCGAGGAATTGCGTACGGCCCTGATCGAGCACGACATGGACGGCCTGCTGCGCGAGATCGAACTGGACCGCGCGAACGGGCTGCAGGGAAAGACCTGCATCCACCCCTCGCATGTCGCGCCGGTGCACGCCCTCTCGGTCGTCAGCCATGAGGAGTTCAGCGACGCCGCTGACATCCTGCGGCCCGAACGGTGCGACGGCGGCGTCCTGCGCTCCGCCTATACGAACAAGATGAACGAGGTGAAGCCGCACCGCGCCTGGGCCGAGCGAACCCTGCTGCGCGCCGAGGCTTTCGGCGTCGCCCGCGAGGGCATCGGGTTCGTGGAGCTGCTGACGGCGAGCCTGCCGCAGACGTGACATGCGGCGAACGACATGAACGGTACGACGGAGGAGACGAATCGCGTGGTGTGGACGGGAGAATGGGTCGCCGGTCGGCTCGGGGTCTCGCTGAGCGGCGGGGACGAGCTGCCGGAACTGCTGGGCCTTGCGTTGCGACGCAACCCCAAGCGGGCCCATCTGCTCGTGTCGAACGTGCTGGGCAAGCACGTGCCACAGCGGCCGGGCGTGGTCCATGGCGCCGGCTTCGGGCTGGGGCGCCGGGTGCGCGAGCTGCTGGGTGACGAGGCAGCCGCCCGCTCCGTCGTCCTGGGCTACGCCGAGACCGCCACCGGCCTGGGCCACTCCGTGGCCGACGGGCTGGCACTCGCGCCCTACCTGCACTCCACCCGCCGGCCCGTGGCAGGCGTGGCACAAGTGGGCGGATTCGAAGAGGAGCACAGCCACGCCACCTCGCATCTGCTGCTCCCGGAGGACCGCGAACTCCTGGCCGGCGACGGGCCGCTGGTGCTCGTCGACGACGAGTTCTCCACCGGCCGGACGGTCCTGAACACCATCAAGGCGCTGCACGCACACTTCCCGCGCGAGCGGTACGTGGTCGTCGCCCTGGTCGACATGCGCTCCGACGCGGACCGCAGCCGTCTGGAGAAGTTCGCGGCGGAGCTGGGCGCCCGCGTTGATCTCGTGGCGCTGGCCGCGGGCGGCGTAGGCCTGCCCGAGGACGTTCTGACCCGCGGCCAGGAACTCGTCGCCGAGCACGAGGCCCGTGCGGCACAGGGGCCGGCGGCTGCCCCGGGGAGTGCCTCCGAGCCCGCCGGTAGCGGTGGCGCGGAGATCACGCGGATCGACCTCGACTGGCCGGCCGGGATCCCGGACGGCGGGCGGCACGGCTTCACACCGGCACACCGCGAGCGGCTGGAGGCCGGGCTGCCCGGCATGGCGGCCCGCATCGCCCAACACCTGGACGGCGCCCGCCGCATCCTCGTTCTCGGCAACGAGGAGCTGATGTACGCGCCGCTGCGGATAGCCGAGTCCCTGGACACTCTGGTCGCCGAGAAGGAAGACGCCACCCGCGCGCCGCGAACCGATGAGCCGGCCGCGCCGGCCACGGGCGCCGGCGTCTACTTCTCGACCACCACCCGCTCGCCCGTGCTCGCCGTGGACGACCCCGGTTACGCGATACGGACCCGGCTGTCCTTCCCCGCCCACGACTGTCCGGCCGACGGGCCGGGGGAGCGCTACGCCTACAACGTCGCTGCCGGCACCGACCCGGAACGCCGGTTCGACGCCATCGTCGCCGTCGTGGACTCGCACGGCGACCTCCCCGAACTGCATGCCGCCGGCGGTCTGCTGGACCGTCTCGCCGACCACACCGACCGGCTGCTGCTCGCCGTCATCCCCTCGTACACCCCGCAACCACAGGCCCCCTCCATGCCCTTGCCCGAGCCGCTGCGCGGACCCGCCTTCTCCTCCTACGCCGCCGATGAGGTCGGCTGGCTGCTGCAGGACCTGTCCGACGTCACGCTGGAAGCGCCCACCGAGGAACGCGAGGAGGCGATTCAGCGCGGCGGCGCCCACTACGCCGAGTCGCTGCCCGTCGAATACCAGCCGAGCGAGCAGTACCAGGCGCTGTTTCACAGCGCGCTGCAGACCTCCGCGACCCGGATCGCGCGAGCTGTCGGGACCGTCACCGAGACCGTGCTCGCGGAACGCAGTCAACGGCCCGTGCTGGTGTCGCTGGCGCGGGCCGGCACCCCCGTCGGGGTGCTGATGCGCCGCTGGGCGCTGCACGCACACGGCCTCGACCTGCCGCACTACGCGGTCTCGATCGTCCGCGGCCGGGGCATCGACACCACCGCGCTCCGCTGGCTGGCCGCCCATCACGATCCGGCGGATGTCGTTTTCGTGGACGGCTGGACCGGCAAGGGCGCCATCACCCGCGAGCTCGCCCAGGCCCTGGAGGACTTCCCGGGCTTCGACCCGCGGATCGCCGTGCTCGCCGACCCCGGCGGCTGCGTCGAGACCTATGGCACCCGCGATGACTTCCTCATCCCGTCCGCCTGCCTCAACTCCACCGTCTCCGGCCTCATATCGCGCACGGTTCTGCGCGACGACCTCGTGGGCCCGGACGACTTCCACGGCGCCAAGTTCTACCGCGAGCTGGCCGCAGCCGATGCGTCGCGCACGTTCCTGGACGCGGTCAGCGCCCGCTTCGACGAGGTCGCCGACGAAGTTGCCGCGGAGGTGAAGGAACTGGCCGCCGCCGACCGGGCCCCCACCTGGCAGGGCTGGGCGGCCGTCGAACGGATCAGTGAGGAGTACGGCATCCACGACGTCAATCTCGTGAAGCCCGGTGTCGGTGAGACCACGCGCGTACTGCTGCGCAGGGTCCCCTGGAAGATCCTGTCCCGGCGGGGTGCCGGGGCCGATCTCGATCATGTGCGCCTCCTGGCTGAACTACGGGGTGTGCCCGTCGAAGAGGTCGACGAACTGCCCTATACCTGTGTCGGGTTGATCCACCCCCGCTTCACTCGCGGGGCCACGGGTGCTGACGGAAAGGCTGTGACCTCCTGATGAGCGCGATCGTCGCCAGCGACCTCGACCGCACCCTGATCTATTCGGCGGCCGCTCTGGGCCTTGCCATGCCCGACGCCGAGGCCCCACGACTCCTGTGCGTCGAGACCTACGAGCGCAAGCCGCTGTCCTATATGACGGAGACGGCCGCCGGGCTGCTCGCCGAACTGGCCGGCAGCACCACCTTTGTGCCGACCACCACCCGCACCCGTGAGCAGTACGGGCGTATCCATCTCCCCGGCCCGGCGCCGGAGTTCGCCATCTGCGCCAACGGCGGCCACCTGCTCGTACGGGGCGAGTCGGACCCGGACTGGCAGCGCACGGTCGCCGAGCGGCTCGCCTCGCACTGCGCGCCCCTGGACGAGATCCGTACACACCTTGTGCGCACCGCCGACCCGGCCTGGCTGCTCAAGGAGCGCGTCGCCGAGGACCTCTTCGCCTATCTCGTCGTGGAGCGGCCGCTGCTGCCCGAAACCTGGGTCAAGGACCTCGCGGGCTGGGCGGAAGAGCGTGGCTGGACGGTGTCCCTGCAGGGCCGCAAGATCTACGCCGTGCCGCAGCCGCTGACCAAGAGCGCAGCCGTGGCGGAGGTGGCGCGCCGCACCGGGGCGTCCGAGATCCTCGCGGCCGGTGACTCCCTTCTCGACGCCGATCTGCTGCTGGCCGCGGACCGCGGCTGGCGGCCGGGCCACGGCGAGCTGGCCGACTCCGGCTGGCAGGCCCCGCATGTCACGGCGCTCGACGAGCGGGGTGTCGCCGCGGGCGAGGAGATCGTGCGGGCCTTCATCCGCGGCGCCGCATCCCCGGGCCGCGCCGGCTGACGCGCACCGAGACAAAGGCCGCCACCGCCAGCGCGGCTGCCGCAAGGACCACCTTCGAATAGACATCCACAAAGCCCGTCACCTCCTCCCACTTCTCGCCGAGCAGATAGCCGGCGAGGACGAAGATCGCGTTCCAGACCAGGCTGCCGAGAGTGGTCAGTGCGAGAAAGACCGGTATCGGCATGCGCTCGATGCCGGCGGGTATCGAGATGAGGCTGCGGAAGAGGGGAATCATCCGGCCGAAGAACACCGCCTTCGTCCCGTGCCGCTGGAACCAGCGCTCCGTCTTCTCGATGTCGGAGACCTTGACCAGCGGCAGCCTCGCCGCGATCGCGACCGTACGCTCGCGCCCGAGCAACGCGCCCACGCCGTACAGCGCCAGGGCGCCGATCACCGAGCCGAGGGTCGTCCACGCGAGCGCGGACGCCAGATGCATACTGCCGCCACTGGCCGCGAAGCCCGCCAGCGGCAGGATCACCTCGCTCGGCAGCGGCGGGAAGAGATTTTCTGCTGCGATCGCCAGCCCCGCGCCGGGCGCGCCGAGCGCGTCCATGAGGTCGGTGATCCAGCCGGGTGCGGTGCTTCCGATGCTCTCGATCATGTTTTCAAAGCTATGAATTCTCGCTCGCCGGCACATTGCGGTACACCGCACAAAAGACTGCGGTTTTCCGCAGTGTGCGAGGGCGCGCGATGCGGCTAGCGTTTTGATCATGTTAGGAATTGCACGGCGCGGATTGCGCCTGGCGACAGGGCTGGTGCTCGGTGCCGTGTTCACGGTGGCCGAGCTCCCCTTCGTCGCGCTCTCCGCCCTGTCGCTGCTGCTCGTCCTGGCCTGGCCACGCGGCCGCCGCGCGGTGCTCAAGCCCGTGACGGCCGGCGGGCGCGCCTTGACGGAGGCCAACCGACGCCGCCTCCGCAGCTACATCACGACCGACACCTCGCACGCCTACACCGACCACCGCGCTCTGCAATATCTTTCGCTGCGCTGGGCGTTGGGGCTGTTGGGTGCGCTCGTCCTGAGCGTGACGCTGATCGGGGCGGCGTACGGCATCTCCTGGATCTTCATCCTGCTGCTGTCCGAAGTCCGCAATCCCGGCACCCTCGCGATCTCGAGCATCGGCGGCCTCTTCCTTCTCTTCCTCAGCCTTCAGGGCACATTCGGCGTCGCCAACCTCGAAACCAAGCTGGCGCGGCGATACCTCGGCCCTAGCCACCAGGAGGAGTTGGAGCGCCGCATCGAGCAGTTGGCGACCAGCCGCGCCGGCGTCGTCGCCGCGGTCAATGACGAGCGCCGCCGCATCGAGCGCGATCTGCACGATGGCGTGCAGCAGCGGCTGGTGGCCCTCGGAATGCTGCTCGGCCGCGCCCTGCGCAGCCAGGACGAGCAGCGCGCGGAGCAACTCCTGCGCCAGGCCCATGAAGAGAGCGGCCAAGCCCTGACCGAGCTGCGCGAAGTGGCCTGGCGGGTCTATCCGACGGTGCTTGACGAGGCGGGGCTGCGGGCCGCCTTGGAGACGGTCGCCGAGCGCTCGGCGATCCCCGTACGCCTCGACTACGAACTCGCCGCCGAGCCCGAGACGGCCGTGGCGACGGTCGCCTACTTCGTGGTCTCCGAAGCAGTCACCAACGCCGTCAAGCACTCGGGTGCCGGGCTGATAACCGTCCGCGTCGCCCAAGGCGAGGACGCCGTGCTCGTGCGGATCGAGGACGACGGACTGGGCGGCGCGGATTCCGCCGGCAGCGGCCTGTTCGGGCTGGCCCGCCGGGTCGCCGCCCTCGACGGCCGGTTCCGGGTGGACAGCCCGGCCGGCGGACCGACCACCATCACCGCGGAGCTGCCGTGCGCGTAGTGCTTGCCGACGATTCGACCTTGCTGCGGGAGGGCCTGGTGCGCCTCCTCGCCGAGGAGGGGCACGAGGTGGCGGCCGCGGTCGGTGACGCCGATCAGCTGATCGCCGTGCTGGAGCGCGCGGCGGAGACGGGGGAGAAGCCGGACGCGGTGGTCGTGGACGTTCGTATGCCGCCCACCCATACCGATGAGGGGCTGCGGGCAGCCGTGCGGATCCGGGAGCGCTGGCCCGAGGTCGGTGTGCTGGTGCTCTCGCAGTATGTCGAGCGCCGCTATGCCACCGAGCTGCTGACCGACGACAGCGAGGGGGTGGGCTATCTCCTCAAGGACCGGGTGGTCCAGGTGGACGAGTTCCTGGACGCGTTGGAGCGGGTGGGTGCCGGTCAGGCGGCCTTCGACCCCGAAGTCGTACGGCAGTTGCTGACGCGCAGCCGCCGCTCCGATCCGCTGGGCACGCTCACCGCACGCGAACGCGAGGTGCTCGCAGAGATGGCACAGGGACATACCAACGCGGCGATCGCCGTCCGGCTGCACATCTCGCAGAGCGCCGTGGAGAAACACGCCAACGCCATCTTCGACAAGCTCGATCTGATCGGCACATCCGGGTATTCACGCCGAGTCCTGGCGGTGTTGCGGTACCTGGGCACATGACGAAAGGGGCAGATGAGGGGTGCCGTGGAGCGCCTGACGGCCTGTGCGTGACGGCTCGTGGAGGGGGTGAAAAGCAGCTGGTGGTGTCGGAGCTCGGTTAGTCTCGCCGAGGCGGTCGGCTGCACCGTCCGGTGATCGGCCGAGACCGCGATCCTTGATCAAGAGGAGTGGCAGTGGTTGAGTCCAAGAGCACGCCGATCACCGCGGAGATGTACGAATACGTCCTCGCCCACAATCCGCCGTTGAACCCCGCGCAGCGCGACATTGTGGAGCTCACACACCAGAAGTTCCCCGAGGCGGCCGGGATGCAGTCGGCCGAGGAGCAAGGGCCGCTGCTCGCGTTCCTGGTGCGGCTGACCGGGGCTCGGCACGTCGTCGAGGTGGGGACGTTCACCGGGTTCTCGGCGCTGTCCATGGCCCAGGCGTTGCCCGCGGACGGCACACTGATCACCTGCGATGTGTCCGAGGAGTGGACGGCGTACGGCCGGGAGGCATGGGCGAAGGCCGGACTCGCGGACCGTATCGAGCTGCGGATCGCGCCCGCACTGGAAACGCTGCGGGCGATGCCGGCCGAGCCGCATATCGACCTCGCCTATGTCGACGCGGACAAGGGCGGCTATATCGCCTACTGGGAAGAGCTGGTACCCCGGATGCGGCCCGGGGGACTGATCGTCGCGGACAATGTGCTCTTCCGTGGCGAGGTCGTCGACCCGGCGGCGACCGGGTCGGCCCTGGCGATCAGGGCGTTCAACGACCATGTCGTGGCGGACCACCGGATGGAGGCGGTGATGCTCACCGTCGCGGACGGCGTGACGCTGGCGCGCAAGCGGTAGCGGCCCCGAGGGCGCGGCCCGGGGCCCGGCCGCAGACGTGCCTAACCGCAGCAGCCGCCTCCGCAGCAGCCACCCCCGCCACCCCCGCCGCTCGGGGCGGGGGCGGATGCGGAGCCGCCGACGGCGACCGTGGAAAGGAGCTTCACGGTGTCCTCATGGCCTTCCGGGCAGACGGCCGGGGCGGAGGACTCGGCCATCGGCCGGTTCAGCTCGAAGATGGAGCCACACGGGCGGCACCGGTATTCGTAACGAGGCATGGGCACAGGTTAGCCGTGGCGCTGGTCAGCGCACGACGGTGCCGGGCGGTGCGCCCAGCATGCCCAGCTCCGGACGGGTCGGCGCGCCCTCCCAGTCACCGCGGGACGCGACCGCGAAGGCGCCAGTGGTGACGGCGCGCTCAAGGCGTCCGGCCGGTCCTTCGCCGTCCAGCAGGGCGGAGAGATAGCCCGCCACAAAGGCATCGCCGGCCCCCACGGCGTCCACGGCCCGTACCGACTTGGCGGGCTGGTGGTACAGACAGCCGTCGTCGGTGAAGGCCGTCGCCCCGTCCGCGCCGAGTTTGACCACCACCTCGCCGACGCCGAGGTCCAGAAGGAGCTTGGCCTGGGCCGCGAGGGGGGTGGTGGCGGCACGGGGGGTGGCGGCTGCTTGGCCTCTGCCTGGGCCGTCCCCGCCTCTGCCGCCTTCGCCTGGGCCGTCCCCGCCTGTGCCCTTCCCGCCGGTGCGGCCCCCGCCCGTGCCTTCCTGGCCTGTGCCGTGTCTGGCTGTGCTGTCCCCGCCCGTGCCCTCCCGGCCCGTGCCCTCCCGGCCCGTGCTGTCCCCACCTGTGCTGTCCCCGCCCGTGCTGTCCCCACCCGTGCCCTCCCGGCCCGTGCTGTCCCCACCTGTGCTGTCCCCGCCCGTGCTGTCCCCACCCATGCCCTCCCGGCCCGTGCCCTTCTGGTCGTTTCCCTCCCGGCCCATGGCTCCGGGCAGGCACAGCGGTAGTTCGTCATCGGAGGCGATCAAGACGTCCACGGAGGGAATCCACTCGCGCAGGACCGTGGCGGCCTCCTCGGCGGTCCACAGCCGAGCGCGGAAGTTGACGTCGAGGCAGGTCAATGAGCCGTGCCGACGGGCGAGTTGGAGGGCCCGACGAGCCGCCGAGCGGGCCGTCGGGCTCAAGGCCGGGGTGATGCCCGTCAGGTGCAGGACGCGGGGTGGGGCGACAGAGAAGGCGCGTTCGATCGTGTCTGCCGTGAGCCGCGAACCGGCCGATCCGGCGCGATAGTAGTGCACCCGGGTGACCTCGGGTAGCCGCGGCTCGAAGAGGAGCAGCCCGGTGGGGGCACCGGCGTCGGGCGAGGCGCCGGACACCTCGACGCCCTCGGCACGCAACGTACGGAGCACCAGCTGTCCGGCCTCGTCCTCGCCGACCGCGCCCGCCCAGCGCACCTCGTGCCCAAGGCGGGCCAGGCCGATCGCGACATTGCTCTCCGCGCCGGCGATGGAGACGTTCATGGTGCCACCGAGCTTCAGGGGGCCGCTGCCGCGCAGGGCGACCATGGTCTCGCCGAAGGTGAAGACGTCCGGGCGGCCCGGTTGCCCGGGAAGGCGGGGATGGCGGGGATGGCGAGGGGCGGCCCCGGGACGAGAGGCCGAGCCACCTTGTTGTGCCTCGCCGCCTCGTTGCGCTTCCTCGCTTCGCTGCGCGGTCTCGCCTGGTCGCATCTCCGCACCCCGTTGCGCGCCCCCGTCCCCGGCAGCCGCCCGTCCCGTCACCGTGCGCACACCGCCTTGAACTCCGCGGCCCGCTTCCTCAGCCCGTCCAGATCGCCGCCGTCCGCCGCGTCACCGACCAGCGGTGAGCCGACGCCCACCGCCACCGCTCCGGCGTCGAAGTACGCCTGGGCAACGGCCGTGTCCACCCCGCCCACCGGCACGAACGGCAGCTCGGGGAAGGGACCGCGGAGCGCCCGCAGATACGCGGGCCCGCCGGCCGACGCCGGGAACAGCTTCAGCGCCGACACCCCCAACGCCTCGGCCGCGATCACCTCGGACGGCGTCATCACCCCCGCGAGCGTCGGCAGCCCCTGGCGTACGGACTCCTCCAGACCTGCCCCCAGGCCGGGCGTGACGATGAGATTCGCCCCGGCCTCGGCGGCGCGCCGGGCGTCGTCGCCGGTCAGGACGGTGCCCGCGCCGAGCCAGGCCGCATCGCCGAGCTCGGCACGCGCCCGGCGGATGACGGTGAGCGCGTCGGCTCCGCTGAGCGAGATCTCGATCAGCGGAATGTCTGCCTCCACGAGTGCCATGACCGTGCGGAAGGACGCCTCCGGGTCCCGGCCGCGGATGATGGCGACCAGCCGCTCGGTCCGGAGCGCTGTGCTGAAGTCCATGGCGTTTCCTGCTTTCTCCTGCTCCCCGCAAGCGTGTGTACAGCGCGGGCGGGGCGTTCGGGCACGCGGGTGGTGTCTTCGATTATTCCGGCCGGGCCGGCAGGCGTGCTGGGTGCATTGCGTGATTCGACCGCGCCGTTGTGTCCATGACCTGCCTGTTCGTCGTAGATCACCCGGTCAGCGGCCGGAATCCAGGGAGCAGCGGCCATTAACCACCGACCAGCGGCCACTAACCACCAGCCACTAACCACCAGCCACCAGCCACCGGGCACCGGCCGCCGTCCCGCCCGTCACCATTCGGCGAACCCCCCGTCCTCATAGCGCCACACCGGGTTCCGCCACGCATGCCCCCGCTCGTCCGCCGCCCGTACGGCTGCCTCGTCCACTTCCACACCGAGCCCCGGGCGGTCGGTCCGCAGCAGCGAACCGCCATGGAAACGGAAGGGCTCCGGATCCGCGACATAGTCCAGCAGCTCGGCATCCTGGTTGTAGTGGATGCCGATGGACTGCTCCTGGATGAGGAAGTTCGGGGTGGTGAACGCGACTTGGAGGCTGGCGGCCAGTGCGACCGGGCCGAGCGGGCAGTGCGGGGCGAGCTGCGCCCCGTATACCTCCGCGAGTGCGGCGATCCGGCGCAGCTCGGAGATGCCGCCCGCATGCGAGATATCCGGCTGGAGGATCGCGACACCGGCTTGCAGCGGAGTCAGGAACTCTCGCCGGGTGAAGAGACGTTCACCGAGTGCGAGAGGGATGTTGGAGGCGTTGGCGAGGTCGGGGAGGGCTTGCATGTAGTCGGACAGCACGGGCTCCTCGACGAACATCGGCGCGTGCTCGGCCAACAGGGGGAGGAGTCTGCGGGCGTTGGCGGGGGAGACCCGGCCGTGGAAGTCGAGGCCGAAGTCCCGGTCCTCGCCGAGGACTTCGCGTGCCGTCTCGGCGCGGCGCAGACATTCCCGTACCTCGGCGCGGGTCGCCACCGGGCTCATCCGGCCGCAGCCGTTCATCTTGACGGCGGTGAAGCCCGCCTCGATCTGCGCGGTGACCGCGTCGCGGATCGCCTGCGGCTCATCGCCGCCGACCCATGCGTAGGCGCGGATCTTCTCCCGGACCGGCCCGCCCAGCAGCTGATGGACGGGTACGCCGTGCCGCTTCCCCTTGATGTCCCACAGCGCCTGGTCCAGGCCGGCGACGGCGGACGACAGGACGGGGCCGCCCCGGTAGAAGCCGCCCTTGGTCATGACCTGCCAGTGGTCCTCGATGCGCGCCGGATCCTGGCCGAGGAGGTACTCGGCCAGCACCTCAACGGCCGCCCGGACCGGTTCGGCCCGCCCTTCGACCACCGGCTCACCCCAGCCGACGACGCCCTCATCGGTCTCCACCCGTACGAACATCCAGCGCGGCGGGGCGAGGAACGTCTCGATGCGGCTGATCTTCATGACCGGTCCGTCCTTTCGGCGTGGGGCGTACGGCGTAAAGGCGTGCTGCGTGCCTCGGGTTCGTGGGCGTGCGTCGGGCTCGTGCGTGGCGGGCTCGTGCGCGGTGTTCTGCCCGCCGAAGCCGTCACGAATGCCGAGGTGATCGTGAACGCCGACGTCATCGCCCGTACGCCGCTACGACCCTCACCCCCCACACGCACACCGCACACCTTTACGCGGCCTCGTCCTACGCCCTTGCTCTACAACCCCGCCCCGTACTTGCCACCCGCCCCATGCCCCCGCCCTACGGATGCGCCCGAGCCGACACATCCAGCAATTCGAGCATCGACATATACGCGCCGTCGACATCCCGGTTCCGTACGGCCTCGACGACCGCGGCGTGCACCGCATGCGGGTCCATGAACTCGCCGCCGGTGGACAGCACCTCTTGGTCCCGTTGGACGAGTACGGGAACGATCACCCGGTGCATCTGCGCGTAGAAGCGATTGTTCGACGCGATCAGCATCGCCGTGTGGAAGGACGCGTCGGCGCGTACGAGACGTACCGGATCGTTGTCGCTCGCGGCCATCGCGCGCAGCGCGGCGTCCAGCTCCGCCAGGTCGTGATCGGTACGGCGCTCCGCGGCGAGTGCGGCCGCGGCGGGCTCGATGGATCGGCGCAGTTCGAGGACGTCGGCGAAGAAATCGGACGAGACGCCGGCCGCCAGCTTCCAGTGCAGCACATCGCTGTCGAGGAGATTCCACTCTTCCCGCGGACGGACGAATGTGCCGCGCTGCTGGCTGGTGTCGAGGAGGCCCTTGGTGGTCAGCACCCTGACCACCTCACGGAGGACGGTCTGGCTGACGTCCAGCTCCTTCATCAGCTCCGGCATGACCAGGCTGTCGCCCTCACTGTAGGTGCCGTTGAAGATCCGCTTGGCAAGCTCTTCGACCGCCACGCTGTGCACCCCGTGTCCCGAATGGGGGGTGTGGGTCCCCGACCGGCTCATGGTGCTGTTCTCCCTGCTCCCCCTCCGTGCCCCGTCCGTCCGCCCCGTCCGCCCCGTCTGCCCGTCCGCCGGTCCGCCGGTCCGCCCGCACTCCAGTCGTCAGGGCGTACTGGATCATCGTCGTCAGGGTGTACCGGGTCAGTCGTCAGGGCGTACCGAGCACCCCAATCCCACCTCGGTACGCCCTGACATCCACCCGCCCCGGCTCACGACTCCTTGCCGCGGGTTCTTCCGCTGCCCGTTCTTCCGCCACTGGTTCCGGTCCCGCTCCTGGATCCCGTTCCGGTGCCGATACGGCCACGGGTCCTGTCCCCGCTGGTGCCGGGGCCGAACGAACCGAGCCCACCGTGGCTCTGGCCCTGCACTCTGATGCGTGATAGCTGCCGGCGGGCCGTCATGCCGGACACGGGATGCAACTGCCCGCGGTCGAACTGTTCAGCTTCCTCCGGGTGTCGGGCGCGCCAGTACGGGTTGTCGTGCGGAAGGCCGCCGCTGACCCTTCCGTACATCCCGAACACCAGGAGCATCAGCCCAACCACGAAGCTGAACAGGACGTTCTGGATCTTGAAGGCGAGGAAGTTCGCGCCGGTGTCCAACAGCGCCAGATTCACGAATCCGCTCAGCAGGAACAAGCCGCTGAACACGATGTTGAGGGTCGAGGCGAAGTTCCCGCCGATCACCATGCCGCCGAAGAGAATCGCGCCGACGACGATCGAGAGCACGCTCAGGGCGCCGTTGGTGTTCAGTCCGGCAACGGTGTCGCCGCCGGTGTCGAAGTAGCCGATGTGGTGGGTCAGTCCGAGGATGCCGAATGCGACCAGCACCAGACCCATCAGCCCGGCACCGATGCGGTAGACCTTGCTGAGCCGGTGGTCCACAGGCAGATGCTCATCGAGCCGCGTGTGGTGCACCTTCACCCGGTGGAGCGGGTTCGAGGGCCCGTGCAGGATCTGGCCAGTAGCCCCAGTAGCCATGTCCGGCCTCCTTCGCGCAGATATGCCGCCTGGCCGTACTTCTCTCCAGGATCCGCCCACGTGGCACTTCACGCCATCGCGCCCGGTGCTTCATGCCGTCGCGCCCGGTGTTTCACGGCAACGCGCCCGACTACTTCACGGCATCGCGCCCGGTCGGCCCGTCGTGGTTGACCCTCGTGGTTGACCGGCCGACCACGACGGGGCGCGTCCGGGGCCGACCGTGACCCGGTCCGGCGTCCAGCCACCGCCTGGTCCGGCACCCGGTCCCCACACGCGCGCCACCAAAGCCCCGAACCTCAGCCGACCGCCGGCGCTCGCCTAATCACCCCGAGCTTCCCGCCGCTCAGCCCTGTCGCCGCTCAGCCCCCGTTACCCGCCCCGCCCCGAGCCTCCCGGATCTCCTGCACCACCCGGGCCACCGTCTGCCTTACCGCCTCGGTCTCCATCAGGAAGTGCCACCAGTCCGGATGCCGCCCCTCCAGGCCCGCGACCGCACGGTCCAGTCGCGCCACCGCATCATCCAGGGGGCGGGCATGCCGCGGATCGGGCGTGCTGCGCCCGGCCATCGCCAGCCGCTGCGCGTCCCGGACGGCGAAGCGCGTCCGCTCGACCTCCTTCTCCCGGTCGAACGACACCGCATCGAGCCGCTGCAGCCGGTCACCGGCCGCCGACACCGCCTCGTCGGTGGTGTCCAGCAGCGCCCGTACGGTCGCCAGCCGGCTCGTGGCATCCGCCCACCGCTGCTCGTCACGGGCCTGCTGCGCCTCCCGCAGCTTGACCTCGGCCTGCTGGACGGCCTGCGCGGCCTGCTCCGGTACCTGCTGGAGGTCCTGCCAGCACGCCGCGCTGTAGCGCCGCCGCAGCTCGCTGAGGACCGGATCGACCTTCCCGGCGCGTGTCGTGATCGCCTGCGCCCGGGTCCGCAAGGACACCAGCCGCTTGTCGACCTCCGCCGCCTTCGCCGGCAGCCGCTCGGCCTCGGTCCGTACGCCCTCGGCCTCGCGCAGCACCTCGTCGGCGCGCCGGATCGTCTCCTGTACGCCATGCTGCCCGGCGCCCTGATTGAGCTTGGTCAGCTCCGGCCCGAGCGCCGCCAGCCGGGTCGCAAGATCATCGGCCCGAAGCCCCTGCGCACGGACCGTATCCAGTGCGTTGCTCGCCGCCAGCAGCGCCTGCCGCGCCCGCTCCACGGCCGGCGCCAGTTGCGCCAGCTGCGTGTCGGCCGACTGCAGCAGCGGTCCCAGCCCCTGCGCGAACCGGTCGAGCTCACTCTTGACCCGGTCCAGCTCCTCCTTGGCCCGCGTCAGATCGGCCCGCGCCCGCGCCACCGCGGCGCCGTCGAGATCGTCACGGTCCAGATCGTGGGAGTCGACGGCGGTGATGTATCCCTGGCTCACCTCGTCGATCCGCCGCCCGAAGCCCTCGTAATCCGCCGCGGCCTTGCGCGCCTGCGGCGAATTGTCGACGGCGGTGATCGTCTCTATGGAGATCCGCAGGTCCCGCTGCGCGGTGTCCAGCTCGTAGAACGCCGCCGCCGCGGCATCCTTCGCGGCCTGCGCATCGGCCCGCTGACTCTCCCCGCGCCCGAACCAGCGACGCGTCCCGCCACCTGCGAACGACATCGGTGCCATCGCCACCAACAGCGGCAACGGCAGCAACATGAGCCCCACCACATCCCGGACCGGGCCCCTGCGGGCGCGACGGCGTTCTCGCTGCTCATGCGGCTGCGTGTATGTCGCCGTCACTTCCCTCTCCCGATCGGATCGCCCCAGGGCCGAATGTCATTCTCCCACTCACCGGAAACGAACACACCGGCCGGTAAGTTCGCACTTCGAGCACTGGTTTGCAGATCAGCCCCGATGGCAAGGTAGTCTGTCGGCTCGGCCAGGGCGCATAGCTCAGCGGTAGAGCGCTGCTCTTACAAAGCAGATGTCGGCGGTTCAAATCCGTCTGTGCCCACAAACCACGCAAAACGACAAAGGCCCAGGTCATCCGGTGTGAACTCGGATGCCTGGGCCTTTGATCATGTCCGGGCGCACATGGCCCACCGGCGGCTCCAGGCACTCACGCCCCACATTCCAAGCTGCCCCCGCTCTGCTACGCCCTGTCTCGCTCGGCCGCCGGATCCCCTCGCCCACATGATCCACAATCGCGCGATCACGCCCCCGGCATGCCACACGTGGCTCACCCCGCGCCACCCCTTACCGGTATCGGTGCCGTGCCGTGCCGTGCCGTCGCAGTCCAGCCGGCACCGCTTGCCCCTGGCACGGCCGCGAGCATCAGCAACGCGTCGTAACCCGGCACGCCTCCGCTCACGCTCACGCCTGCTCACGCTCGCGACGTCTGCGCACGCTCACGCCTGTCCCGCCTTCCGGCAAAGCAGCATGAGCACCCACTGGATAGTGGCATTAGCCACTTGGCCCGCAATCGTTTCGGTCCACAGAGCCAAAGCCCTCTACCCGATCGGATACCCCTGCTCGAACGCCCAACGGCCGGGCGGATACGTCGCCTCGACAAACTCCAGAGGGTGATCCTTCATGTCATGGACGACGTGATGGACGATCAGCACCGCGGACCCCGGCTCCAACTCCAGGTCGGCGGCCTCATCCTCCGTGGCGAGGCGAGCGCACATCCGGTCCTCGGCGTAGCTTCCCTGACGTCCGGTCATGTTCTCGACGTACATCAGTGTCCCCTCCTGGATCCACTCAGGATCTCGGAGCTTCGGCGCACGGTCGCCCACGTCGGGACCGAACCAGGAGGTGGAGACGGTGATCGGCCCGGAGTCGTTCCTGGCGACCCGCCGACGGTGCACCGCACGGGCGCCGGCCGGCAGATTCAGCGACTCCGCCACGTAATCCGGCGCCTCCATCCAGCCCACCGACGTGATCACCGCGTACTCGCCCGGCGTGTGGATCTTTCCGGTCCGCTTGGCCCGCCCGTACACCTCACGGCCGCGGCGGTTGACCGCCAGGCCCCGCACGTAAGTGCCCGACCCCTGCCGTTTGTCGACCAGCCCCTGGTGCCTCAGCGTCTCCAGCGAGCGCGCGGTCGTCGGACGCGACACACCCCAGTCCGCCGCCAGTTGACGCTCCGACGGCACTTCATCGCCAGGCCGCAAGTCGCCCCGCAGGATCTGATCGCGGATGTGGTGCGCGATCTGAAGGTACTTGGGCCGAGTCTCCTCGATCTTCGGCATCCGTTCCCCCCTTCCCTAAGTGGCTATTACCTCTAGCCACTATAGAGCGAGTGGCTAATACAGCAGCCCGTACGCTGACGCATGTGACGCGCTTGATCGTTGCAGCAGGAGGAGGCGGTGACGCCGTCGCCGCTGCGATGCTGGACGCCGCCCTCTACAGCGGCGAGACTCCGGCGCTGGTCCTCACCTACGCATGGGATCGCCTCCTGGTCGACCCGATTCCGGGGCCAAGAGGGCCGGCCAACTTCACCGGCCTCCGCCCCCTCACCCGAAGCGTCCAGACCGTTCCAGCCCACGCAACACCGATCGCTCCCGCAGGCTCCACGCTTCCCGGACTGGCCGCAGAGCTCCCGCAGACCTTCGCCCTCATCGACCCACACCACGGCGCCGAGGGCATCATTCGCCAACTCGAAGAGCTCGTCCAGTACTTGGAACCGGACTCCGTCGACCTCCTGGACGTCGGCGGCGACATCCTCGCCCAGGGCGACGAACCCACGCTCCGCAGCCCGCTCGCCGACGCCCTCACCCTCGCTGCGTGCTGCGAACTCAACTTCCCCGTACGCCTCCTGGTCGCCGGCCCCGGCCTCGACGGCGAACTCCCCGTCGGCGTCCTGCACGACCGCCTGGGCCCCGTTGCCCTGACACTCACCGCCGAGCACGTCCAGCCGGTCAGCTCAGTACTGGAATGGCACCCCTCCGAAGCCGCCGCCATGCTGGCCGCCACGGCACGAGGCGCCCGCGGCCTGTGCGAAGTGCGAGATGCCGGCCTACCGGTCCCACTCACCGACGAGGGCCCCGCCGTGCACGAGGCCGACCTCGACGAAGCCCTCAACCGCAACCAGCTCGCCCGAGCCATCCTCGCAACGGAGAACTTGCACGAAGTCGAGCAGTACAGCCGCGAAATCTGCGGCTTCTCCGAAATCGACTACGAACGCCACAAGGCCAGCTGGCTCGGCACCCAGCCCACCCCAAAGCTCGACCAGGAAGCCGTACTCCACCAACTCATCGACTTCGAGTCCGACGCCCAGCGCCGCGGAATCACCCACACAACATTCCGTCGACTCACCGAAGCCTTCGGCCTCAGCGGCACCCAACGCCAGGACCTCAGAGCACTATTGCTCAGCATCCGCCCTGAGCAGTATGAGGCCCCGCTCTGGCGAATCACGCAGGCGTAGAACCCATGTCGACCTCCGTGATAGCTCTCCTGCTCTCCTTGTCGCTGTTGTAGGCGTCATAGGACCCCTCACCTCAGGGCTTCGCATGCCCACCACTGCACCCGCCGCAGCCCCAGACCAGGGGATGCAGGTGCGGCGAGTAGGAAGAGATGCGAGCCTGAAGTGGGGCGGAAGCGGTGAGCGGTTTCCGTGACGGCGCACTGTCGAATGCGCCATAAGTCTTGGTTCAAAACGGATGAGCGGCCCGGATTCTGATACGTGACTGAGGGGGAGCTATCTGCTGCCGTGATGTGGTTGAGCCCGGCATGGGCGCTCCGCTCACTTTCTCGCCGGTGGACCAAGACAGCTCTGGCTCCAAATCGTTCCACCGGCTTTCACTTCACGCCGGCCCCGACTAGATAGTCAATGTCTGATCCTCAAGAGCGCGGACGAGCATCGACGATTCGGCGACAGCAGCTCGACCGGTCTCCTTCGCTGCCTTGAGGCGTCGCCTCCACCAGAACCGCGATCTTTGCGGATGCCACAGAGCTTCGTGGACCAAGTCGGTAGCTCGTTGAGCCCGCGCAGTAGTTCAACCTCCACCCCGCCACCGTATTCGGGATCCGGACACTTCTCCCAGCTCCGGCGACTTTCGAGGTAGAGAGCTGTCCTGGTCTTCACATACCAGTGCGAGATCTCCCGAGGAACACCAGCGATCATTGCGGCCGCTTCAAAAGCGTGCTGTGCGGAGCGAAGGCGACCCCACTCCTCTTGTACGCCCTCTGACCAGACCGCCTCTTCCAACGCCGCCATAGCACCCCGGGCCGATGCACGAGCCTGACGACGTTCGGGGCCAGCGCTCACATACTGGGTCACGATTCCGCCTACGCTACCGGCACCGAGAAGTGGTAGAAGTGCGACGAGATCGGCCATCCGGCGAACGTAGCAGCGAGGAGCCGTAGGGCGTGGCCGTTTCTCATACTGGGTCGTCCCAGGGCTGAAGCTGCCCGACCGAGGACGGACACGCCCGCAGCCAGCCCGCCGTCCAGCGAGAAGCCAGCGAGCCAAGAGTTATCGGACGACGCGGGCCCGGAGCCGAGTGGGAATGCCATATGTACGCGCCCAGGCACGAATGTACTTCTCTACCGAAAGCGTAGTGCTGTCCGCCCAGTCAGCGTCTGGTGCATCACGGTGGTATTCCCTAAGGACCTGCGGCGGAATACTCGGATCCTCTTCCAAACACGCGAAGGCCTCACGCATACCACGTTGCTGCTCCACGACCCCGCGAAGCCGCCCAAAATCGATAGCATCAGCATCAATCAAGCTGGAATCGGAAAGGGCGATGTGCTCACCTGTATCCATCTCGATAACGGCAAGCAGAGCGAGATCCCGGACCGCTCCAGGAAACCCGTTATCGGTTGTCCTGCAGTCAGCGCAACTACGGCCAACGGTCAGCGACTCCAGGCATCTGAGTGAGCAGTTCGGAGAGGACCCAGCAACGGAATGCCCCTAGGGCGTGTATCGGAAGTAGATCTTGGTCGTGAGATGATCTCGGTTCGTGGCACGTGGAGATCTGACGGACGAGCAATGGGCGGTGCTGGAGCCGCTGTTGCCGAAGGGCAGGAAGCCCGGCCGGCCACCGATATGGACACGGCGGCAGCTGATCGACGGCATGCGGTTCCGGGTCCGTACCGGCATCCCATGGCGGGACATGCCCGAGGAGTACGGGCCGTGGGGCCGGGTGTACGACCTGTTCCGCCGCTGGCAGCGCAACGGCATCTGGCATCGCATCTTCACCCAACTCCAGGCCCAGGCCGACGCGAAGGGCCTGATCACTTGGGACCTTTAACGTCGACTCCACTGTCTGCCGGGCTCACCAGCACGCCGCCAGAGCCAGGGAAAGGGGGATCTGTAGAAGGAGCCGCCCGGCGGCGTCGCCGTCGAGCCTGATGACCACGGGCTCGGGCGCTCGCGCGGTGGCCTGACTACCAAACTGCATCTGGCGGTCGAGCAGGGGCAGAAGCCCATGTCCATCCTGGTCACTGCCGGGCAGCGCGGGGACTCCCCGCAGTTCGAGGCTGTCCTGGGCCGTGTCAGGGTGCCGCGACTGGGTCCGGGGAGACCGCGCACCAGGCCGCGGCGGGTGCGCGCCGACAAAGCGTATGCCTCCCGCAAGAATCGCTCCCACCTGTGTAGACGTGGCATCCGCTGCACCATCCCGGACAAGGCCGACCAGGCCCGCAACCGGAAGAAACTCGGCTCCCGCGGCGGCCGTCCGCCGCAGTTCGGCCCGGAGGACTACAAGGCTCGGCATGCCGTCGAATGCGGCATCAATCGCCTCAAAAGGCACCGAGCCGTGGTCACGCGCTACGACAAGCTCGCGGTCCGCTATGAGGCGACCGTCCTCGTAGCGGCCATCAATGAGTGGCTGTGACCAGCACCATTCGAGCCACGCCCTAGGTGTATGGGCCTGTGAGCTCGACTTACCGCTTACCGCTTACCGGTTGCTGTTCAGGTGCTCCTGCCGCGTTGTGATCCGGGTTCGCTTGCGGGCGCGGGTGAGCCGTCGGTGGGCGCGGTGGCAGAGCCCGAGGCTGAAGCGCCTGCGAGGTACTGGGTGAGTAGGGCGCGGCAGACCGGGACGAGTGTCGTATCGGATAGGCCCCGCTTGGGCACGACGACGGAGGGTTTGCCCGAGTGGTCCAGGAGGACGAACTGCCGGCTGGACTCCCGGAACTTGCCGAACTGTGACCATGCGTGGGTGCAGGACAGCCCCTCCGTGCGGAGCGTCAAAGCTTCCGGTCCGATCTCTTCCTCGTGTGCCTGCTGCAGCTTCGGCGAGCGCTGCCAGATCGCGCGTGCCTTACGGCGAAGACCCCTGCGGGAGGAGAAGGCAAACGCTCTTAGGGCATAGTTCCCGAAGGACAGCGCGAGGAACAGCGCAGGCAGCAATGTGTCCCACGTCGGTTCGACGGTGCCCAGCCACACCACGAAGCACAGCAGCAGGAGAATGGCGACCGCGTTGCGTACCGCCTGGTTCCGTAGACGCCGCCGTTCGGGGGAGCCGGCCAGCAACTCGAGGAGGTCGTCGATCTCCGGGACATACCTCAGCGTCAGTGTCTGCTGCATCATCCCCCTGCCGTCCACATGTGAGCCCGCGCATCATAGTTGTTGATGCGGGAGCGTTCGGAGTCGCTGCCCTCTCTAGGCGTGCGCTGGCTCCCGCCCCTCAGACGGGAGTCTCTGGAAGTGCGCTGGACGTAGCGGTGCCGGGTGCGGGCGCCGAGGGGCGGCGCCTCGCCCACTGCGTATCCGTGAGGTCTCCACGCGCCACGATCATCACGTATCCAAGATCTACTTCCGATACACGCCCTAGCTCGGGGCGGAGTGGCACATGCCGGATGCGTGCCAGATGGTGCGGGGAACGACGAGGAATGCCGGGACGCGAAAGCTGACGACCAACCGAACACCGACGTCCCTCTACCGCAGGCCGACTGGGCAACAAGCCAAGACATCGGGCGGATGTAGCGGCAGGCGGGGTGGCCGGCGAAGAGATGTGAGAGAGGGTCGCAGCGGGTGACCGCCCCCTCGCCGCTCTGACCTGGGCGTCCCAGGCGGTCTGCCACACTGGATGCACCATGTCTGCATGCGGGGAACTTGCTTATTCCTAGGCCTAGTTGGCAGAGAGCAGGCCACTGTGTGCGTAGGCGATTTCGGTTGCAGGGAGGGGCAGGTATGCACGATGACACTCTCACCAGACCTGACCGACTCTGGCTCGCGAGTGAGGTCTTGTCGCGTCCGAGTCCGGTCCCCGGCACGGCAGGGGTGTATGGGTGGCACTTCGAGGAGGCCCCCTTCCCGGACCTTCCAGCCGACCAACTCCTCTACGTGGGCATCGCGCCGCGCCATATGACATCTCGGACCAGCATGCAGAACCTGCGCAAGCGGGTGCGGTATCACTTCCGTGGCAACGCCTATGGCTCCACACTGCGGCTGACTCTTGGGTGTCTACTCGGCTTGGAGTTGCGACGTGTCGGCAGTGGCAAGCGCATGACCTTCGCCAAGGCCGGGGAGGCCGTTCTCAGTCAGTGGATGGCGCGGCATGCCCGAGTGTGCTGGCTGGAGCATCCGGAGCCGTGGACTGTGGAGTCGGGCCTTATCGCTCGCCTGGACCTGCCTCTGAATCTCGACCGGAACCGGCACAACGCGTTTCACCCTCGTCTGACGGAGATGCGCGCCCAAGCTCGGCAGCGGGCCGGAGAGCTGCCCGTCACCACGTGATCGGGCTGACTTCTGGTAATGGCGGCTGACATCGCCCAGTGGCTCAAGGGCCCGCGACGAGGCGGATGATGCCGGCGAGTGTCACCTAGGGCCTGTCTGTTGGGTCGCTTGGTCCAGAGGAAGATTGCTGCGATGTACAGGCCGGCTTGGTAGATGCGGGCGGTCTTGTCGCCCTTCCAGGACCCGTACTCCGGCGGAAGGCGCCGCCATTGCGCGCCGGTCTGGTACTTCCATGCGATCGCGGCGATCAGCTGCCGGTGATCGCGCCACCGGCCGCCGTGGCGCGGCGACCGGTCAGGGAGCAACGGCTCGATCCACGCGCACTGGGCATCCGTCAACGGCGCATCCGTCAACGGCGCATCCGTCAACGGCACATCCGCGCAACGATCAGACGATCTTTACAGACACATTCAGGCACCGCCTCGGATGTGTCACGAGGCGCGCGGCAGCGCGAGCCAGTCCTGCCAGGTAATGTCGCGGCCCAGATAACGGGGCTGCTGGAAGGGCCAGTCGGCGGCGATCCACTGCGGCACCAGCGCGTCGATCGCGCGCTCCACCTCGCCGCCGGCGAGGTCGTCCACCACCCACCACGAGACCTCTCCGTCGGAGCCGGTGCGCTCGGGCGGGTCGATGTAGACGCAGCCGAGGATCGCCGTCTCCTCCTCGTCCAGCAGCGCGTAGTTGAACGACTGGTGCGCGGCTATCTCCTTCTCGTGCCGCAGCAAGTCGATGCGGTCCTCTTCATAGGTCATCGTCTCCTTGGGCCAAGCCCAGGCCGGGCCGAAGATCTCCCACAAGCGCTCTCGGGAGCCCATCACGGCGGGGTAGTCGAGCGCGGTGTCCGCTTCCCGGATCGGCCGCAGGTGAAGCGCGGTGTTGGGCACGGGCACGTAGACGGGGTGGACGAAGTCGTCAGGCAGCCAACTCATAAGGACCGAGGCTACAACCGGTCGGCGCGGGATGATCCAGGCGGCGCGGGCGCCAGGGCGGACGACCACCGGGCTTCGACAAGACCGCCCGCATCCACCAAGCCGGCCTGTCCATCGCAGCAATCTTCCTCTGGACCAAGTGACCCAACAGGCAGGCCCCAGCTCGTGCCCAAAAGGGGCGTCGGCCACGGTCACGCCGGTGCGAACAGCCAATGTTCGACCTCGTCAGGGCACACGTGACGGTTGAGGTGATCGCTTTCCTCCTCGGCCCAGCGACCCAACAGTGAGCAGTGGCGCTGATAGGTCTCGGCCGGCCAAGCCCCCTTGCTGGACAACGAGGCCCACCCACAACGCGTGTGGAGTGTGTGCGCGACTCGGCTGTCGAGGATGACACACGCGTGGGTCGGCGAAGCGAACCTGAGTGCCTGCTCGAGCCGGCTGCGGTCAAGGCGGAGTTTGGACCCGCTGCCCCATGCGAGGACGTGCCACAGAAAGCGGAGGCTGTCCTTATCGCTTCCAAGATGCTTGGCGAGCTCGAAGAGGTGGGCACGGCTGATGATTGTCTGCCCGGAACTGCCAGTGTCTCCGCCGATGGGGCCGCCGGGCAGGTTCCGGTCTGTGAGAGCTGTGTTCCACCGGACCGCGGGAACAGCGACCGAGTGGGCGTGGACGCGAGCTGTGCGCGGTGCTGTGAGGGCACTGCGGTACACGCGAGGTGGGCCGTGAGGTCCGCGGACCCCGGCTGGTTTGAGTTGGGGGGTTGGGATTGTGGTTAGGGGTTGGGCTTGGTGGCGTGGATTTGGGCGGAGTGTATGCCGTTGGCTATGGGGTGGGTGGGGGTGATGTGGATGTCGGTGAAACCGGCGGCTTCGAGGGAGTGGCGGTATTCGGTGAAGGAGAGGGCGCCGGCTATGCAGCCGGCGTGGTCGCCGCGTTCGGCTCGTTGGGTGGTGGTGAGTTCGTCGTCGGCGATGACGTCCGAGATGCCGATTCGGCCGCCGGGGATCAGGACGCGGAAGGTCTCGGCGAACACCGCCGGTTTGTCGGTGGACAGGTTGATCACGCAGTTGGAGATGACGACGTCGATGGTGTGCGCCGGGAGGGGGATGGCTTCCATGGTGCCCTTGAGGAATTCGACGTTGGTGGCGCCGGCCTTCCTTTGATTGGCTCGGGCCAGGGCGAGCATTTCGTCGGTCATGTCCAGGCCGTACGCCTTGCCGGTGGGGCCGACGCGGCGGGCGGAGAGCAGGACGTCGATGCCGCCGCCGGAGCCGAGGTCCAGGACGCGTTCGCCTTCGTGGAGGTCGGCGACGGCGGTGGGGTTGCCGCAGCCCAGGGAGGCGGTGACGGCTTCGGCGGGCAGGGTTCCGCGCTCGTGGGCCGTGTAGAGGTGGGGGCCGAAGATCTCGTTGGCGTCGGCGTCGGCGTCGGCGTCTGTGGATTGTGGGCCGCAGCAGGCGGCGCCGCCTTCGGTGATCTGGAGGGCGGCGGCCGCGTAGCGCCGGCGGACGGTCTCGCGGAGGTTGGTGGGGTGTTCGCTCATGACGATTGCTCCTTGTGGGCAGGTGCTGCTCGTCGTGTCGGGGCCTCTGCTCGTTGCGTTGAGGCTTTCGCTCCTCGCGGTGGGGTGCCTGCTTTGCGTGTTCTGGCCCTCGGGAGGGGGAGGCCCCGCCAGGGCGCTGAGCGGGCTGTATTGAGGTTCTTTGATGCAAGCTTGCGCCTTGGATCGAAGAACTTCAATATGGGGGCATGTCGAAGCGAGAGTTTGTGGTGGTCGGGCAGGACGGGGCTGATGCCTGCTGCCCGGGGCTGCTCAGTGCGCCGCTGGGTGAGGAGCAGGCCGTTGAGCTGGCGAAGGTGTTCAAGGCTCTGGGGGATCCGGTGCGGCTGCGGTTGTTGTCGATGATCGCTTCGCGGGCCGGGGGTGAGGTCTGCGTGTGTGACCTCACGGCCGCCTTCGAGCTGTCGCAGCCGACCATCTCCCATCACCTCAAGCTCCTGCGGCAGGCCGGTCTCATCGACTGCGAACGTCGCGGGACCTGGGTGTACTACTGGCTGCTGCCGGAGATGATGAACAGGCTCGCCGGGATTCTCGCTCGGCCCGCCGATGCGGTCGAGGTCGTTTCGTGAGCGCGGAGATCGGGACGGCGACGGTAGGGACCGTGGCGACCCGGCTTTCTTTTCTCGACCGGTTTCTCACGGTGTGGATTCTTCTCGCGATGGTTGCCGGGCTCAGCCTCGGCCGGCTCGTCCCCGGTCTGGGCGGCGCGTTGGCCGAGGTCACGGTCGCCGGTGTCTCGCTGCCGATCGCGCTCGGGCTGCTGGTGATGATGTATCCGGTGCTGGCGAAGGTCCGTTACGACCGGCTCGGCACCGTCGGTCGCGACCGGCGTCTACTGGTCCCGTCGCTGGTCCTGAACTGGGCCGTCGGCCCGGCGATCATGTTCGCCCTTGCCTGGATCTTCCTGCCGGATCTGCCGGAGTACCGGACCGGCCTGATCATCGTCGGCCTGGCCCGCTGTATCGCCATGGTCATCATCTGGAACGACCTGGCCGGTGGCGACCGCGAAGCCGCCGCCGTGCTCGTCGCCCTCAACTCGGTGTTCCAGGTGATCGCGTTCTCCGTGCTCGGCTGGTTCTACCTCCAGGTGCTGCCCGGGTGGCTGGGGCTGGAGACGGCCGGTCTTGAGGTGTCCGTGGGGGAGATTGCCCGGTCCGTTCTGATCTTCCTCGGGATTCCGCTGCTGGCAGGGTTTTTGACGCGGCGGGTGGGCGAGAAGGTCAAGGGGCGGAGGTGGTACGAGGCGCGACTGATTCCTCGTATCGGGCCGTTCGCGCTGTATGGGCTGCTGTTCACGATCGTGGTGCTCTTCGCCCTCCAGGGCGAGGCGATCACCGCGCAGCCGTGGGACGTGGCGCGGATCGCGCTGCCGCTGCTGGTGTACTTCGCGGTCATGTGGGCCGGATCCATGGTGCTCGGCAGGGCCGTGGGGCTGGCGTATCCCCGTGCGACGACACTGGCGTTCACGGCCGCGGGCAATAACTTCGAACTCGCCATCGCGGTCGCCATCGCGACCTTCGGGGCGTCCTCCGGGCAGGCGCTGGCCGGGGTGGTCGGTCCCCTTGTCGAGGTCCCGGTGTTGATCGGGCTGGTTCATGTCGCCCTGGCCGCGCGGCGGCTCTTCCCCGTCACGACCACCGCCTCAGCTGTCGAAGCTGCTGCCTCCCCGGAAGGTTCCGCCCATGTCTGACATCGCCGGTCCGTCGGTGCTGTTCGTCTGCGTCCACAACGCCGGCCGTTCGCAGATGGCCGCCGCCTACCTCACCCACCTCGCGGGCGACCGGGTCGAGGTGCGTTCCGCCGGATCCGCTCCGGCCGAGACCGTGAACCCGGCCGTTGTCGAGGCGATGGCGGAGGTCGGCATCGATATCTCCGCCGAGTCCCCGAAGGTGCTCACCGTCGACGCCGTACGGGCATCGGACGTGGTGATCACGATGGGCTGCGGCGATACGTGTCCGGTCTTCCCCGGCAAGAAGTACCTCGACTGGAAGCTCGACGATCCGGCCGGGCAAGGGGTGGGCGCGGTCCGCCCCATCCGTGACGAGATCGAGCGGCGTGTGCGCGGGCTGATCGCCGAGTTCGACGTCTGAGCCGGCCGTCGCTTCCGGGCGGCGCTGGGCGGGGATTGCGCGGGGCGGGTTCGAGGTGGAGACCTCGGGCCCGCCCCGCGCGCTGTTGTTCGTCGTGGGGCTGCTGTGTATCGTCGGAGAGAATTGAAGTTTCAAGTAATTTCTTCAGTGGTCTGGTGGCCGGTCCTCGAAGGGGGCCGTGCCAGTCCCCGACATGGGAAAGAGCGCTCCGTATGACGTTCCCGCTCAGCACTCTCGAGTCCTCCCGCGTCGGCGCATCGACGCGCCACGCGCCCTCTCTGCACGGCTACGACACCGGGCTGCTCCTGCTGCGGCTCGCGCTCGGGCTGACCATGGCGGCGCACGGCGCCCAGAAGCTGTTCGGCTGGTTCGGCGGTCCGGGGCTGGACGCGACCGGGCAGTTCTTCACGATGAGTGGCTATCCGTCGGGCCGGGCCATGGCCGTCGTGGCCGGTCTCAGCGAGACGCTCGGTGGGCTCGGGCTCGTGGTCGGTCTGCTCACGCCGCTCGCCGGCGCGGCGGTCGTCGGCACGATGATCAACGCACTCGCCGTGAAGTGGGGCGGCGGTTTCTTCGCGCCCAAGGGTGTGGAGTACGAGCTGCTGCTGACCGCCGGCGCGGCCGCCCTGGCGCTGACCGGCCCCGGTCGCTACGCCATCGACCGCGCGCTGCCCGGTCTGCGTGCGCACCGGCTGGCCTACGGCGTGGCGGCGTTGCTGCTGGGTGCGGTGATCGCCGGAGGGGTGCTGCTCGTCCGGAAGTGAACCCCGGGGAGCGCCCTGGAGGTGAGCGCCTCGGCCTGAGGGCGAGAAGTACGCCATTGCCGGGGTCTCCGGCCGCTCGAACTCCGGCCGGAGATCTACTGGGCAGGCCGAGGCGGGCGAAGTAGAGCAGAAGCAGAGCGAAGTAGAGCAGGGGCAGGACAAGGAGTGCGGTGGCGCCCGGGCGGTGCCGCGGCGGGAGATCGGGGAACAGTCTTATGGCCGTACGTCGGCTCAATCATGCGGTGCTGTATGTCCGGGATGTGGTGCGGTCCGTCGCCTTCTACACCGAGACCCTGGGGCTCACGGTGGATGTCGAGATACCGGGGCGGGCCGCTTTCCTCAGCGCGCCCGGCTCGCTCAACGATCACGATCTGGGGCTGTTCGCGGTGGGCCCCGACGCGCCGGGACCGGAGACCGGGCGGGTCGGGCTCTACCACCTGGCCTGGGAGGTCGGCACGCTCGGCGAACTCGCCGCGACAGAGGCGCAGCTCACCGAGCGCGGCTCCCTGGTCGGCGCCAGCGACCACCTTGTCGCCAAGTCCCTGTACGCCAAGGACCCGGACGGCAACGAGTTCGAGGTGATGTGGCGGGTCCCGCGGAAGGACTGGCCGGGCCCGGACCAGGCGAACCGGCTGGTCCCGCTCGATCTCGCGGCGGCTCTGAAGCGCTGGGGGCCGGATCTGGTGACGGGGGCGGCGGCCGGTTCGGCCACGTGAGAGGCGTGGTGGCCGACTTGGGCAGGTGACGGAGGCGGCGGCCGCGTTGGGCGGGTGGCGGGAAGTTCCTGGCCAAGCCGGCCGGGATCCCGGGCCCCGGTGGCCCCCTGGCCCCGGCGCCCGACGGTGTACGTACGGGGCTCCAGGGGAGCGGGGTGCCTCAGACGCCAGAGGGCTCAGGTGGTTGAGGAGGCCGACGTCGCCCGGTCCGCCGAGTCCGTTCGCTCGGCCCGCTGCGCCCAGCGCCTTTCGACGCCGGCCAGCCGCCAGTACGCCAGCGCCGCGGCCCACACCACCACGAACAGGCCGACGATGATGAAGCCGACATTGTCCAGGTCGAGGGTGGAAATCCAGCCGGTCAGCGGGTCGTTGAGGGCGAGCTTGTCGTGCAGCACGGTCACCAGCTCGATGGTGCCGATGAAGAAGGCGACGGCGATCGACAGACCGGTGATGGTGAGGTTGTAGTAGACCTTGCGCACCGGGTTGGAGAACGCCCACTGGTAGGCGAAGTTCATGAACGTGCCGTCGAGGGTGTCGAACAGGCTCATTCCGGCGGCGAACAGCAACGGCAGACACAGCACGGCGTACCAGGGAAGGCCGGCCGCGGCGCCGCTGCCCGCCATCACCATCAGGGTCACTTCGGTGGCGGTGTCGAAGCCGAGCCCGAAGAGGAAGCCGAGCGGGAACATCTGGCCGGGGCGGGAGATCGAGCGGGTGAACCGTCCCAGGAAGCGGTTCATGAAGCCGCGTGAATCGAGGCGCTGCTCCAGCTCGGTCTCGTCGTAGCGGCCGTCGCGCATCCCGCGGAAGACCCGCCAGATCCCGGCCAGCGCGATGAGGTTGAGGGCGGCGATGAGGTAGAGGAACGTCCCGGAGACCGTGGTGCCGATGGTGCCCAGGATTTGGTGGGTACGGGACTGGTCGTTGAGCAGGGTGCCGGCGAGCTGGGCGCCGCCCGCCACCAGGGCGGCCATCGCGACGACCACGCTGGAGTGGCCGAGGGCGAACCAGAAGCCCACCGAGACCGGCCGCTTGCCGTCGGCCATCAGCTTGCGGGTGGTGTTGTCGATGGCTGCGATGTGATCGGCGTCGAAGGCATGCCGCATACCGAGGGTGTACGCGGTGATGCCGAGGCCCACGCCGAAGACCTGGCTTCCGACGGAGTAGTGGTTCGGGACCACGAGCAGGAAGAGCACGCCGAAGGCGACGATGTGCAGGCCGGCTATGACGGCCATCAGGCCCGCGGTACGGATGGTGTCCTGCCGGCGCCAGCGGAATGCGGCGGGGGCGGGGGTGTTCGGGGTATCGGTGGACAGGGCCATCCGGCGGTCACGCTCCAGCACCTCGTGGATCAGTTCGTGAGATGCCGTGGCCGGTCTCCTGGCTTACGGGTACACGTGTCCGTCCCCGCCTTCCCGGCCGCGGGATGCGGTCAGTGGCGCCGTACACGCACCGGGCGCATACGGAAAGGGCTGGAAACTCCCCGATCACAGTGGCGAGGGCCGCTCCGGCCTGGGACCACAAGGTCCGTCACCGGTCTTCCCGAACACCACGGCCCGGCCACTCTAGCGGCCGTCGGGGAGAGATGGCGTGTGGGGGCGTTCCCGCAGGTGAGGGGGGCGGTGGTGCCGCGAAGTCAGTAGTCCAAGGAGGAGAGAAAGGCGTGCAGTTCATGGTCAAAGAGAGCGGGGTTCTCCAGGTTGACCATATGGCCCGCGCCCGGTATTCGGACTCTTCGGGCGCGGGGCACGGTCAGCGCTATCGCATGGGCATTGGCGGAGATGTCCGTACTGTCGAGGTCGCCGTCGAACACGACCGTCGGCACCCGGATCTCGCCCAGGCGGTCGGCGGCGCCGACTTCCAGGGGCATGCCGGCGCCCACTCCATCGGCGTGCACCTCCACATTGGCCTCGGCCGATGCGCGCATCCGCTCGCGGAATCCCGGGTGCACGGCGGACGGTTCGCGATGCGGCCCGTCCACCCACATCCGCAGGAAGTGCTCGACATACCGCTCCGCGCCGTCCGGTGCGCCGATGGCCGCCACCTGCTCCCTGATGTGTGCCAGGACGAAGGGATCGGTGAAGGCGCGACCGCTGACCCCGGGGGAGGCGAGCGCAAGGGCCGTCACCCGGTCCGGGTGGGCTATGGCGGCGTCCAGCGCGACCCGCGCACCATGGGAAAGGCCGACGAGCACGGCACTGGGGACATCGAGCGCGTCGAGCAACGCGCACAGGTCGTCATGGTTGGCGTAGTCCCCGGCCACGGTGGAGGAGAGGCCATGGCCGCGGGAGTCGTAGCGGATCGCGCGCAGGCCGGAGTTCACCAGCCAGGCGAACTGCTCGTCCCACATGTGCTGGTCGAGCATGCCGCCGTGCAGCAGCACCACCGCGGGGCCCGCGCCGGCCGTCTCGTAGAACAGCTCGCCGTCGTCGACCGGCACGATCCCGTTGTCGATCTCGGACCAGGCGGTGATTGGTCGGGTCATTCTCCGGGCCGTCCTTTGCGTGCCAGATGCGGTGGGGTGGGTGGGCTGTCATCGGCTGAGTTGCCGTTACTGCTTTTACTGCTTGTACTGCCGTGGCTGTCGTAACCAGCCTGACTGTCTTGACTGCCCTGACTGTCGGTTTCCTCCCGTGGAACGCGCGAGCCGTTCGCCAGGTGCCGGAATTCCTCGCCGATCCGGTCGAGTACGTGCAGTGCGGTGCGGATGTCCTCGGCGGGCAGATCGGCCAACCGCTGCCGCAGCTCCGTCGCCTCGAACTCCTGGATCCCGCGTATCACCTCCGTGCCTTCGGCGGTGAGCCGGATCAGGGACGAGCGGCGGTGTGCGGGATTCGGTGCCGTCACGACCAGGCCCAGCTCCGCGGCGTGGTTCACCCAGCGCTGCACCGGCTGTCGGTCGAGGCCCATCGAGCGCGCCAACTGCGGCACGGTCCGGGGGCCTTCGCTGCGCAGGGCGTCCAGCAGCGCGTGTTCACCGGCGGTCATGCCCGTGCCCGTCAACTCGCGCTCCACCGCGCGCACGACCGTGCGGTGCAGCGGCCACAGGCGTCGGATGACGCCGTACAGCAGGTCTTCGGGCGGCGTCGGTCCCCCGTCGCCATCCACCTCAGCATCCATTTCAGCATCCACCTCAACGACACTCATGATGTCATGATGACATCGGTGATGTCGTTTGGGAAGGGTGCGATGACGGAAAGGAGTTGATGAGGCGGCGGGCATGCCGAGACCCGCGCGATTGATCGGTGAGAAAGGCGGGACGGCGGATGAAGGTGGGTCTGTTGCGTGCGGTCGGGGTGGCCACGGCCGTGTACGGGGTGGCGGTGACGGCGGTGCCCGATCTGCTGGCGCGGCCCTCGGGGCTGGTCGATGACGAGGGGCGGACCGCGCGGGCGACCCGGACCTCGCTGCGCCCGCTGGCCTGGCGGGACGCGGCGAGCGGGCTGGTGATGGCGCTGGCTCCCCGGGGGCCGGCGCTGCGCACCGCCGCGTATGTACGGATCGCGGCGGACTTCGGGGACGCCGTACTGCTCGGTGCGACGCTGCCGGGCCGGGACCGGAAGCTGAAGGCGGCGGCGGTGTCCGTGGGGTGGGGTGCGCTGTCGGTGGCCGGTCTGCTCGCCGGCGGGTAGGGGCGACGGGGCAGAGGGAGGGGCTATTCGTCCGGTGGAGGAGGGGCTTCTGCGGGCGTAAAGGTGATGACGAGGTCGGCGCGGTCGCGAGTGGCCGCCACGACACGGGCGTTGGCCTCGTCCGAGGCATGCACGAACCGCTCGGCGTCGGCGCGCGGGCGCCCGAAGCGCTCATGGCGGTCGACCAGCCGCCGGATCCGCTCCGCGGCGTCCAGCTCCACGTACCAGACCTCGTCGAGCAGTGCGCGGATCCGCGACCAGGGAGGGGAGTCGAGGAGGAGGTAATTGCCCTCGGTGACGATGAGCGGGACATGCGGTGCCACGGGGATGCTGCCGGCGACCGGTTCCTCGATGCGGCGGTCGAAGGCCGGGGCGTAGACGGCGGTGTCCGGCTCCGGCGAGCGCAGGCGCGCCAGCAACGCCGCGTATCCGGCGGGGTCGAAGGTGTCCGGCGCGCCCTTGCGGTCCGTACGGCCGAGGCGGTGCAACTCCGCCTCGGCGAGGTGGAAACCGTCCATCGGGACGAGCGCCGCCTGTCCGGCCAGCTCGGCCACGAGGTGGGCGGCGAGGGTGGACTTGCCGGCGCCGGGCGGGCCGGTGATGCCGAGCAGCCGGCGCCGGGCGGGAGTCGCGGAGGCGGCGAGCCGACGGGCGCGGGAGAGGAGGTGCCGGGGATCCATGGTGCGTCCATCGTGCCCGATCGGCGGGTTGCCCGGTACGGCCCGATGCTCCCCGCGGCTCAGCCGTGGTACTCCATGCCGTATTGCGCGCCGATCTCGTTGAGGCGGCCGAGGTCGGGGTGGCCGCCCTTCATGACGACCGGTCCGGCCTCGAACATGTCCTCCACGAACTGCTCCCAGCCGCCCGGCGAGGAGATCTGCAGACAGCGGGCGGGCGGCTGCGAGGCGTTGCGCAGGGCGTGCGGGACGCCGTGCGGCAGCAGGGTGCACATGCCGGGGGTGAGGCGGTAGGTGGCGCCGTCGAAGTCGACCTCCATCTCGCCTTCGAGGACGTAGACGAATTCATCGGCGTCGTGGTGGATGTGCGGCGGGATGTCGACGTCGAGCTGGTTCTCCAGGATGGCGAGCCGGCCCTCGGTGTCGGTGGTACGGGCCTTGACGGCGAAGCCGGGCGGCAGGGGGATGCGTCCCGGTCGCCGTTCGCCGGGCTGTAGGACGTGGAAGCGCTCCTTGGACATGGTGATCGCCGGTCCTCTCTCCGGGGTTCTCCGGATCTTGTGCGGATCCGCCTTTGCTGCGCGCCGGATCCGCTGCGCGTCTGTGTGTGCATACGTGGAACCGGAATCCGATTCCGTTTAAGGAGCGTAGCAGTAGCATCGGCGATGTGGCACCCTCTTCGACCTCCCCCACCCCTCACCGCAGGCCGCGCGCCGACGCCGAGCGCAACCGCACCCGAGTGCTGGACGCCGCGCGGGAGGTGTTCCGTGCGCGCGGCGACGAGGCGCAGATGCCCGAGGTCGCCCGCGCGGCGGGGGTGGGCATCGGGACGGTGTACCGGCACTTCCCCAGCCGGGCCGCACTGATAGCCGCCGTGGGCGAGCAACGCCAGGCGGAAATCGTGGAGTTCGGCCGTACCCGCTGTCTGCCGAGTGCGGTGGCCGCCGACGGGCTGGCCGCCTATATCGAGCACATCGGCGAGGTACTCAGCGACGAGCGCGGGCTGTCGGCGTCGATCGAGGCGGCGTTCGGCTCCACCGAGCCGACCGGGGAGGGGCGGGCCCGGGCCGAGACGGTCGCGGGTCAACTGCTCGCCCGTGCCAAGGAGGAGGGCACGGTGCGCCCGGACGTCGAGGTCGGCGATGTGGTGATGATCGTGTGCGGGCTGGCGGCGGTGATCCGTAACAACGCCGGGGACTGGCGGCGTTACGTACGCAATGCGTGTGCGGGGCTGCGGCCTTAGGGCGTGTCTTTCGGATCGGCCCGGGATGGCGACCAAAAGACACGCTGGCGACCAAAAGACACGCCGGCGACCCAAAGGCATGCCTTCGGGCAAAAGGCACGCCTTGAGGTCGCGGCTTCAGGGCTTTCAGGCGGAGCGGGACGCGTCCTGGTGCGGGTCGGGCTCACCCTCGTGTGCGGCGCCCAGGCGCCACAGGGACGTGACCTCGGCCGCGCGGGCCACATGGAGCGGGTCGGAGGTGTCACGGGCGCGCGGATGGCGCGGGGTGATGTCGAGTCGGTCCAGGACTGTGAGGCCCGCCTTGGCGAACGCGTCGAGGAGTTCGGCGTGCGGGCGCAGGCCGAGGTGTTCCGCCAGGTCGGAGAGGATCAGCCAGCCCTCGCCGTCCGGGGTCAGATGGTCCGCGAGGCCGTCCAGGAAGCCGTGCAGCATGCGGTTGCCCGGGTCGTAGACCGCGTGTTCCACGGGGGAGGTCGGTTTGGCGGGCACCCACGGGGGATTGCAGACGACCAGCGGGGCGCGGCCGGCCGGGAACAGATCGGCCTCGACCACCTCCACCTGCCCGGCTACGCCCAGCCGTTCGGTGTTCTCCCGGGCGCAGGCCAGTGCGCGAGGGTCCTGGTCGGTGGCCACGACCCTGCGGACGCCGCGCCGGGCGAGCACCGAGGCCAGTACGCCAGTGCCGGTGCCGATGTCGAACGCCAGCTCCTGGGAGGGCAGTGGTGCCTCGGCGACCAGGTCGACGTATTCGCCGCGGGCCGGCGAGAAGACGCCGTAGTGCGGATGGATCCGGTCGCCGCCGAGCGCCGGGATCTCCACGCCCTTCCTGCGCCATTCGTTGGCGCCGATCAGGCCGAGGAGCTCACGCAGGGAGACGAGGGAGGCCGTGGGGTCCGAGGGGGCGGTGGGGTCCGGGGAGAGCGTCGGGTCCGAGGCGGCGAGGTCCGAGCCCTCGGTGGCGCCGGATGCCGTCCCGGGGGCGGGCTCCCCGGGGCCGTACGCCCTGGTGCAGGCCTCGCGGACGTCAGGGGCGCGGTGCAGCGGGACCGCGTAGGTCGCGTCGAGGGGGATCAGCAGCATGCCCAGGATGCGGGCGCGCTGGTTCTGCGCGGCGCGGTGCAGATGGAACGCCTGGGTGACATCGGCGGGCGGCGTCTTGCGGGGGCGGCGGTCGATGCGGCGGGCCAGCGCGGTCAGCAGCTGGCGGGCGTTGTGGAAATCGCCGCGCCACAGCAGCGCGGTGCCCTCGCAGGCGAGTTTGTACGCCTCGTCGGCCTTCGTCCGGTCGTCGGCGATGACGATACGGCGGGGCGGCGGGGAGCCGTTTTCGGAGCGCCAACGGGCGGAACGGGGCCGGTCGGCCTCGGTCCATTCGACGACCGGTGGTGCGTTCACCGAAGTGTGCCTCGCGTGTGTGGTTCGGACCCCTCCCATGGGGCCGCCCTGATGCGGCGCCGGTCCGGCGCCGGGGGAGCGGCGGGCGCTCGCAAGGGGCGGTGGGACGGGAGTGGTGTGACGCTCGACTTTACTCCGTATCGGGATCGCACCTGGTCCGCAGCGGGGCGGGAGCAGGACGGCCCGGCTCGGTGGCGGCGCGGAGGGGCGGCGCCGGGCCGAGGTCAGCCGATGCCGAACGCCTGCGCGTAGCGCACCGTGCCGCGTGGGGGTATGGAGCCGTCCAGGGACAGCGCCATGAAGGCCTCGTCGGGCCAGGGCTGCGGGGGCAGGATGCCGAACCGGTCGGCGGCCGGTGCGAACCCGAAGCGTGGGTAATACGGGGGATGGCCGAGCACGATCGCGGTCCGCTCGCCGGCCGCCCGGGCGGCCTCCAGGAGCGCCCGGATCACCGCACCGCCCGCACCGTGCTTCTGGTACTCGGGCAGCACCGCGCACGGGGCGAGCGCGACGGCCGGAGCATCGTCGATATGACAGCGCGTCAGCAGGGCATGAGCGGCCGGGGTACCGTCCGGTGCGTCGGCGACGTAGGAGAGTCCGGGCAGCCAGGCGGACGGGTCGCGGCGCAGGGCATCGACGAGATCCGCCTCTTCGGCCGTCCCGAAGGCGCCGAGGTTGACCCGGCGGACGGCCGGTATGTCGTCGGTGGTCTCGGGGCGCGGATGCCAGCTGCGGATGCTGACGGCAGGGGTTGCCGGGGCGTTGCCGCCGGCGTCGTTCGAGGCGTTGTTGTGCGGGTCGTTCGAGGCGTCGGTGTCGTTCGTACCGCTCATGTTCTTCATCGTCGCACCGGGGTCTGACAACCGGCCAGGAGTTTTCCGCCGTGCGGTCAGTGCGCGGTGCCGCGGTCCGGGCGGCGCATCAGGAAGGCCGCGGCCGATCCGGCGGCGAAGAGGGCGACGACGGAGAGCGCGGGGCTCACCCAGGACGTGCCGAGCCAGTGGCCGCCGAAGTAGCCGAGGCTCACGCTGTAGGCGGCCCAGGCGAGACCGGCCAGGGCGGACCAGGGGAGGAACTCGCGGACCGTACGGTGTGCGACGCCGGCGCCCAGGCTGACCACGGACCGCCCGGCGGGTGCGAAGCGGGCCAGGACGACGATGCCGCCACCGCCTCGCGTCAGCGCCGTGCCGAGCCTTTTCTGCGCCGCCGTCAGCCGGCGGGAGCGGCCGATGGTCCGGTCGAAGCGGTCGCCGCCGCGCCAGGCGAGCCGGTAGGCGACCATATCGCCGAGCACCGAGGCGGTGGCCGCGCAGAGCACCAGGGAGAACATCTGGGCCAGGGGGGCGCCACCGTGGACGGACGAGGTGACATCGACGCCGCCGACCGCGTCGGCGGCGGTGCTGGTACCGGCGGCCGTGGTGGCCGCGGCGATCACCAGGACCCCGCTGGGCAGGATCGGTACGAACACATCGAGAACGATCGAGAGGCTGACGATCACATAGACCCAAGGGGTGCCGCTGAGGGACCCCAGGCTTTCCAACAACGTCCTACTCCCGGTCCGAACCCCGCCGCGACGTCGCTCGGTGCGGCAGGGGCGGCTCTACAGCCATACAGCGTACGCCTGGCTTCTGTGGCCGGGAGGCGTGGGGTGGAATGTGTTGGAGGTGTCACCGCGCCCGCGGATGCGGCACGGCCCGTACGGCGGAGATGCCGTACGGGCCGTGAGGAAAGCACCGGGACGGGGTCCCGCTTGTCCGCGGATCAGGCGGCGGAGGCCACCGCCCGCTCGCGCTCGCCGAAGAAGACGCGGTCGAGCGCCCAGGCGCCGGGGCCGATGAAGAAGATCAGTAGGAAGGCCCAGCAGAACATCGCGGACGCCTCGCCGCCGTTCTGTATCGGCCACAGCGCCGTGCCCTGGTGGGCGGAGAAGTACGCGTAGGCCATCGAGCCGGAGCTGATGAACGCCGCGGCGCGGGTGCCCAGGCCGAGCATCACGAGGATGCCGCCGGCCAGCTGGATCACGGCGGCGAACCAGCCGGGCCAGGCGCCGGTGGGGACGGTGCCGCCCTGGCCCATCGCGCCACCGAGGACGCCGAAGAGCGAGGACGCCCCGTGGCAGGCGAAGAGCAGCCCGACGACGATGCGGAAGAGCGCGAGCGCGTGCGGGGTGACTCTCTGGGTGAACGAGTTCAACGGTGCGGACATGTGGGGGACTCCTACGGTTTCTGGGGACGAAGAGGTAACCGTGGAGGCATAGGTTAGGGGTACCTAACCTATACTTGCAAGTTCAACCGTTGGTCAAATGGGACCTTTGATCCGAACCAGCCGTGCCCGCGCCCTCGACGGCCTTCCCGACCGCGGCCCGCAGTGCCGCCCGCGCCACCGCGTCGGTGTCGGCCAGCGTGACCGACCCCACCCCGGGCCGCGCCCCCGCCGCCGTCACCCAGTGCACGCCCTCCGTAGGAACCCCCACCGCGAAACGCCGCGGATGGTGCCTACCGTCCGCCTCCACGAGGTGGTACGGACTGGGCGACACATCGAGCCCGCCGGTCTCGTAGCCGTCCGCGAGGTGCGGCCGGCAGCCGCCGTCGGTCAGCAGCCCGGCCAGCAGCTCGTCCGCGGTACGCCGTAGATCCGGCTCCGGCAGCCGCGCCTCGATCAGCGCCGTCGCCGTCACCTCGGACCCCGGAACGTCCGGCGAGTACGCCGTGAAACCGGGCCCGCGGCTGTCGTCGGCGCCGAGCCGGACCGTCATACGGGGGCCGACCACCTCCAGCACCCCCGCCTCGATCAGCGCGGCCATCTCCGCTATCCGGCGCCGCGGCGGCCCGATGGACAGAAAGGCGTTGAGCGGGGTGTACCAGCGGTCCAGATGGTCGCGGCGGGACGCGCCGGCCAGTCCGCCGTGGTCGACGATCTGCCGCAGCTCGTTGCGCAGATCCCGCAGCACATCGAGGGCCGCCTTGACCGGACCGGACACATTGCCCTGCCGGGCGTGAGCGACGTCCGTGCGCAGATGGTCCAGCAGCCACTCGCGGAACGCGGCCCGGTCGGCGAACGACCGCTCCGCGTGCGGCCGGGAGACCCGGTCCCAGTCCCAGCGCTCGGCGGGCGCGATACCGAAGGCGTCCAGGGCGGCGGCCTCTTCGGGGCTGCGGTGCGCGCTGCCCAGGAAGCGGTCGCGGAACCGGTCGTGGCACTTGGCGCGGCCGATCCCCCGCCGCACCAGCAGCGCCTCGTAATAGACCGTCTCCACCTCCTTGGCCACCAGGGGCCAGACCTCCGCCAGGAAGTCGGGGAGATCGCCGGAGTCGGCGCGCTTGCGGAAGCCGGCGATCACGTCCGGTGTGAGCAGCAGCGGCAGATGACGGCCGTGCGCGCCCTTCGCGTTGTCGCCGCGCGCGTGGTACGGGATGCCGCGCCGGGACCCCGCGAACAGCCGGGGCTCGCGGCCGGACGGCAGATACGTCAGCGCGCCGTCCCCGCCCGGTACGAACCGGCCGCCGCGGGCCGTTGTCAGCAGCGCCATGTGGTCGAAGAAGTTGAGGCCGAGACCGCGCAGCAGCACCGGCCGCGCGGGTGCCAGCGCCTCCAAAGGGGCGGAGAGATCGGCGGGGTTGGCGGGCGGCAGATAGCACAGCCCGTGCCCGGCGGCGTAGTCGGCCAAGTGCCGCTGCTCGCGGTCCAAAGCGGTCGGTAGATGGCCCTGCGCGAGGACCACCGCCCCCAGGCCGTGCAACGTCCGGCCGTCGTCCAGGGTGAGCGACTGGGTGCCGCCGAGGGCCTCGGCCAGCCGCACCGCGCGGGCCGTGTGCGCCACGACGGTCACATCCTCGGGGGCGGTGCGCACCGTGTGGCGGAACACCCACTCCAGATAGCGGCCGTACAGCGCGCGCCCCGGATAGTCGTCCGGTCCGACCTCGCACCCCTGCCAGGCGTACAGGCTCGGCCCGGTGCGTATCGGGCCCGCGCACTCCACGCTGTCGTCGGTGAACAGCGTGACCTGCGACGCCACGGTGTTCATCAGCAGCTCGGGCGGCTGGGCGGTGCGCCACACCTGGCCGGCGCCGGGCGGGGCGGGATCGATGACATGGACGGTCAGCCGGGCGCCCGGGGCCAGTTCGGCGGCCGAGGCGCAGATCCGCTCCAGCACACTCGTCCCACGCGGCCCCGCGCCGACGATGGCGATGGCGGGCCGGGGGTGGCGGTCGGCGATGTGGTCGGCTGCCAAGAGGGGCTCTCCCTGGGGCGGCGGACGGCCGGCGCGCGGGCGCGGGCCGGCCGAGAGTGCGGGCAACGAGCAAATGTGCGCCCCATCATCACCGCCGGCCCCCGTGGCGCAGCACCCGGGTAGGCAAAGAAATCCGCCGGATCCGCAGGTCGGCCGCCTGTGCGCCGGTGGCCGGCCGCGCGGTTACGGATGCGGAATCGCCCGCATCATCCGCTCTTCGGTCGGTCGGTTCCCCGGGCGGAAACGTCCGCATCACCGGTTTCCCCGGCAACCCGCGCACCGGCCGCCGCATCCCGCCAGACCGTGACGAGCCGGACGTCTCCCTGCTTCTCCCGGCGTGCCTGATCCAGGGCGATCCGCGCCGTACGGCCCGCCAGCGTCAGCGTCATCAGCTGATTGCCGAACCAAGGGCCGCCCGTACGCCGCCACTTCACCGGCGGCCGGGTCAGCCGCCCGTGCCGGGCCAGCAGCTTGCCCAGCCACCGGCCGGACCGGCTCCAGCCGAAGCGGAAACCGGCCTGCAGCGAGCCGGGGATGCTGTTGTGGACGGGGGAGCAGGTCAGCTGCAGCACCCGGCTCGTGGGCTCCTGGCCGGCGCCGCGCCAGTGCGGCTCCGCCACGTAGGCATGGTGCACGTCCCCGGACAGCACACAGACCGTGGCCGGGGCGTCCGCGCCGGAGCCGGCCTCGGCGATCAGCTCGGTGAGCGCGGTGAACGAATCGGGGAAGGCCGCCCAGTGCTCCAAATCGGCGCGCTGGCGCAGGAACTCGCTTCTACGGGCCCAGCGGGGGCCGCGTTCGCCGGCGCACAGGGCGGCGTTCCAGCCCTCCGCCGCGTGGATGAGATGCGGCAGCAGCCACGGCAGCGAACTGCCGAGCAGCAGATGGTCGTAGCTGCCGCGCCCCTCCAGCACCGCCTGCCGCAGCCATTCACCCTCGCTCTTGTCGAGCATCGCGCGGTTGCCCTCGTCCAGGACACGGGTGGCGCGGGTGTCGATCATGACCAGGCGCACCCGGCCGAAGTCGCGGCGGTAGCTCCAGCGCGCGCACGCCGGATCGTCGTTCGCGTCGGCCGCGAACTCCCGCACCAGGTCCGTGCCGTCGGGCACCGCCCGCACCTGGGCGTAGAGCTCGTCGACGGCCAGCTCGGCGGGCGAGAGATTGCCCAGATGCTGATGCACCCAGTACGACATCAGGCCGCCCAGTATCCGCTCGCGCCACCAGGTGGTGGTCCGCATCCGGGCCAGCCAGGCCGCCGAGGTGTTCCAGTCGTCGATCACATCGTGGTCGTCGAAGATCATGCAGCTGGGGACCGTGGACAGCAGCCAGCGGACCTCCGGGTCGAGCCAGGACTCGTAGTAGAGGTGGGTGTATTCCTCGTAGTCGGCGACCTGCTTCCACGGCGGCTCGGTGAGGTCGCGGTGGGCGGCCAGCGCCCGGGCGGTCGCCTCGGAGGTCTGGTCGGCATAGACCTGGTCGCCCAAGAGCAGCAGTACGTCCGGACGTTCGCGGTCCGGATCGGCGGCCAGAGTGGCGGCGAGGGTGTCCAGCGCGTCCGGGCCGACCGGGTCGTGGGCGGCCTTCGAGGGCGTCGCGGACCAGCGGCAGGAGCCGAAGGCGAGGCGCAGCGGCTGCTCCCCGGAGGCCGGGAGGGTGCGGATCGTGCTCCGCGGGAAGTGGCTGTCGGGCAGCGGCCAGACCTGCTGCTCGTCCAGCAGCACCTGGTAGGGCGTCGCGCTGCCGGGCACCAGACCGGTCACCGGGACCAGCGCGTAGTGGTGCCCGGCCACCTGCCAGGTGTGCTCGGCGCCGCCCGCCCCGCCCTCGCAGCGGATCCGTACCTCGCACGGCCGGTCGGTCTCCACCCACACCGTCGCGCTGTCCGCGTCGACATACCGCAGCAGCGGTCCCAAGCGCAGTCCGGCCATCGGTGTCCTCCCCTTGTCGTGGTCAGAGGATAGGAGCAGAAGCGGTGCGGCGGATGGCCGGGACGGCGGCGCGCCCGCCGGCCGGTGGTTTCCGGTCGACGGGCGCGCAGGATCGGTTCACCTGAGGAGCGCGGGTGCGTCAGCAGCCGTCCAGGATCTTCTTCAGGGCGGCCTTCTCCGCGGAGTCCGCGGTCATGCCGTACTCATGCTTCACCCACACCCACATCCGGGCGTACTCGCAGTGGTACGACGCCTTCGACGGCAGCCAGTTCGCCGGGTCCTTGTCGCCCTTGGCCTGGTTGACGTTGTCGGTGACGGCGATCAACTGGGAGTGCGTCAGGTCGTTGGCGAGCTCCTGACGCTTCGCGGTGGTCCACTGCGCGGCGCCCGACTTCCACGCCTCCGACAGCGGTACGACATGGTCGATGTCGAGGTCGGACGCCTGGGTCCAGGTCGCGCCGTCGTACGCGGAGACCCAGGTGCCGCCGACCGCCGCACAGCTGCCGTCCTGCTGCACGTTGGTGCCGTCACGCTTGAGCACCACCTCGCGGGTGTTGCAGTTGTTCCCCTGGTCGATCCAGTGCGGGAACTTGTCGCGGCTGTAGCCGTCCTGCGGGCCCTCGGGCTGCTCCTTGATCTCGGTGAGGTACGTCCGTGCGGTGGCCGCGCTGGGCGGGCTGGGCGGCGCTGCCTGGGCGGTCTGGCCGCTCAGCATCAGCGTGCAGACCAGGGCCGCGGCCGAACCTGCGGCGATGGAAACTCGACGCGCGTAGACCTTTGCCATCGAAACTCCCTTGGAGTGGGGGGAAGTTGCCGTGCGGTGCGCGCCCATGGTGGCGATGTGGGGTTTCCATGGGATGGGCACCAGGTAACAGGGTGGCGACATGCCCACGTCAGTTCAAGGGCTGACGGAGTGCCATAAGTGAATAACGGCACTCCGGTTGAGTCGCTCCCGCGCATGCGCCCCCTGTGGTCCCCCTACAGTGATCGCGTGCTGCTGCCGGTCAATGTCACGCTCGGGGTCGTCCTCGCCGTCCTGCTGGTCGTCGCCGTGACCGTCGCCGCACTGGCGCACCTCGGCCATGCCCGGGCCATCGCCGTCGCCGGACTGCGCGCGGCCGCCCAACTCGCCGCCGTCTCCTATCTCATCGGCTGGGTGGTCCACGCGGTCCCCTGGCTGCTGTGCTTCCTCGCGCTGATGTTCACGGTGGCGGTACGGACCGCGGGCCGCCGGATCACCCAGAACCGCACCTGGTGGTGGGCCGCCGCACCCCTCGCCGCCGGGGTCGTCCCGGTCGTCGGCCTGCTGCTCGCGACCGGACTGGTGCCGCCGCGCGGCCTCAGCCTGATCCCCGTCAGCGGCATCCTCATCGGCGGCGCGCTGACCGCCACGGTCCTGGGCGGGCGGCGGGCGCTGGACGAGCTGGAGACCCGGCGCGGGGAGTTCGAGGCGGGGCTCGCGCTCGGGCTGCTGGACCGTGACGCCCGGATGGAGGTCGCCCGCCCGGCCGCGTCGGATGCGCTGCTGCCGGGGCTCGATCAGACCCGGACGGTGGGGTTGGTCACACTCCCCGGGGCGTTCGTCGGCATGCTCCTCGGCGGCGCCTCGCCCGTACAGGCCGGTGCGGTACAGCTGTTCGTCCTGGTGGCCCTGCTGGCGGTGCAGGCGGCGGCGTGCGCGGTGGTGCTGGAACTGGTCGCGCGCGGATTGCTGCACCGCGTACCCTTGAGAACAGCAGAAGGGGAGTAGCTCTCTGCCGGACCGTCGACATAATGCCCTCCCGTCGCCCGACCACCGCCCTTGGTGGAGCGCGTTCCACGCGCTGTGACGACGTGGCGAGCCGGCGCCCGGAGCGCGGTATGTATCCGTACCGCGCCAGCGAGACCTTCGGCCGCAGTGTTTGACGCTGCCGTGCCGAAGCGACCCCTTTCCCGGGCCCCTTTGGTGCGGCCCGATCGATCGAGGTATTCCACCCTGTGTTCAGCTTGACCGTCGCCGCCGTCGTCTTCGGTGTCATTTTCCTCGCCGAGCTGCCCGACAAGACCGCCCTCGCCGGCCTGATGCTCGGCACCCGCTACCGCGCCTCCTACGTCTTCGCCGGTGTCGCCGCCGCCTTCCTGGTGCATGTCGCGCTCGCCATCGCCGCGGGCAGCGTGCTCACCCTGCTCCCGCACCGCCTCGTCCAAGGGGTGGTCGGTGTGCTCTTCCTGGCGGGCGCCGCCGTGCTGCTGTTCAAGAAGCACGACGACGAGGAAGAGGTGAAAAAGCCCGCCGACCAGAGCTTCTGGAAGGTATCCGGAGCGGGCTTCATGATGATCCTGGTCGCCGAGTTCGGCGATCTGACCCAGATCATGACCGCCAATCTCGCGGCCCGTTACAACGACCCCCTCTCGGTCGGCGTCGGCGCCGTCCTGGCCCTGTGGGCCGTGGCGGGCCTGGGCATCCTGGGCGGCCGTACGCTCATGAAGCATGTCCCGCTCAAGCTCATCACCAAGATCGCGGCGGGGGTGATGGCGCTGCTGGCGGGGTTCAGCCTGTATGAGGCGGTTGTGGGGTGAGGTGAGTTTTTTGGGGGGCAGGTTTTCCCGCTGGCCCGGGGGCTGAGGTTTCTCTCTGCCGGCCCTGGGTCTCCAGGTTTTCTCTGCCGCCCCTGGGCCTCCAGGTTTTTCCCCGCCGCCCACGCCCCCAGGTTTTTCCCCGCCGCCCACCCCCCTTCGGGGGGTGGGCGGGTGTAGTGAGGCGGTGTCGGCTTTTGGGTGCGGCGTCAGGTCCGCCCTCGGCCCCGCGCTGTCAGGCTCGCCGCCCCCGCTGTCAGGCCCTCGGCCCCCCGCCGTCAGGCTCGCCGCCCCCGCCGTCAGCCCCGCCCCTCGCCGTCAGCCCCGCCGGCCGCCGTGCGGCGTATGACGCCCAGGGTATTGCTCACCGTGCCCGGTCGTCGGCAGGTGACGTCGACGCGGATCACGGTGACTCCAAGGGGCGCGGGTGGGGCGGCGGATGTGCTGCCGGGCGGTGGCCCGGCAGTAGCGATCCTGCGCCCTCACGCGCGGTTGAGGTCAAGCGATCTTGGGTGGGCACCGGCGCGCCGTAACGCGTTCCGTGCGCTGTGATCGGGCCCGCCCCGGCGTCTCCTCGGCGTCTCCTCGGCGTCTGTCGGCGTCTCCCCGGCGGCTGCCTCAGCCCGTGATGTGTACGGCGATCGTGCCGTCCGCCAGCGGCTCGACGCGGATCTGGGTCAGGTCGCGTACCTGCGCCGTGGGCGCGAACGCGGCGGCGCGGTCCCCCACGCCGACCACCCGCATGCCGGCTGCCCGGCCCGCCTCGATGCCCGCCTCGGAGTCCTCGAAGACCAGGCAGTCCTCGGGGGCGAAGCCCAGCTCGGCGGCGCCCTTGAGGAAGCCCTCGGGGTCGGGCTTGCTGGCGCTCACGCTCTCCGCGGTGATCCTTACAGCAGGCATCGGCAGCCCGGCCGCGTCCATCCGGGCGTCGGAGAGCGGGATGTCGGCGGAGGTCACCAGGGCGTGCGGCAGATCGGCGAGGGCGGCCATGAAGGCGGGCGCGCCGGGGACCGGCACCACGCCGTCCACGTCGGCGGTCTCCTGCTCCAGCATCCGGCGGTTGTCCGCCAGGTTGAGCTCCATCGGGCGGTCCGGGAGCAGCGCGACCATCGTGGCCCAGCCCTGCCGGCCGGGTACGACCTTGAGGACCTCGTCCGCGTCCAGCCCCTGCTCGGCCGCCCAGCGGCGCCAGCAGCGCTCGACGACGGCCTCGGAGTTGACGATCGTGCTGTCCATGTCCAGCAGCAGGGCGCGGGCGGTGAGCGTGGTGGTGGCCGTCATTGGCGGGGCTCCTGAGCGCTACGGGCGAACGGACGGTGCGGATCGTACGAGCGGAAGGACAAGGCGGTTCCGCCCGCCGGTCAGGGAGTGCGGGCGGAACCACTTTGTTTGCTCACGATACAAAACAGATCCGGGTCTCGACAACCGGGCCTGGTCAACGCGCCGAGTGAAGGGCCCTGTGAAGGGTCCAGGGCCCGCTTTCGACAGCCCTCCTCCACGGCCCGTCGTCGTCTCTCCCCCCGTGGTCCACGGCCCGTCGTCGCCTCTACCTCCGTGCTCCACGGCCCGTCGTCGCCTCTACCTCCGTGCTCCACGGCCCGTCGTCCCCTCTACGCCCGTGGTCCACCGCCCGTGATCTACGGCTCCTGCGTGCGCGACTCCAGAGAAGCCCGGGTCTGCGCTCCGTAGACACCGTCCGGGTCGCCCTGCACCCCGTAGGCCTGCTGGTAGCGCGACACGGAGGCCCGTACGTCCGTGTCGTAGCGGCCGTCGTCCGCGCCCGGGTACAGCGCCAACTGCCGCAGCCGCCCCTGCAGCTCCACCACCTCCGGGCCGCTCGATCCTTCGCGCAGCACGATCGGGCCGGTAGGCGGCGCGCTGGGGCCGGGGCCGCTGGGGGAGGCCGTGACGCTGCCGGACGCCTGGGTAGGGGCGGGGGGAGGTGGTGCCGTGGTCCGGTACATCTTCACGGTGGCCTTGGGGGTGCCGATACCGGTCGCGCCCGACGACGGTGAGCGGGCCGCAGAGGGCGAAGCGGGGGCGCCGGTCCGGGTGGGGGCGGTGTCGCCGCTGGTGGGGAAGGCGGCGGTGGGGGAGGCCGTGCCGCGGTCGGGCGGCGCCGCACGGTCCTGCCTGTCGCCGGACAGGGCATCGGTGCTGATCAGGACCGCGGCGGCGGCCACTGCCGCCCCGGCGGCCACCAGGACGGCCGGTAAGGAGCGCTTACGGCGGGAAGCGGGGGTGGAGGCGAGGGCGGCCGGCTCCTCGGCGGCCGAACTGACGGTCCTGGAGGTCGGGCCGGAGCCGCGGCGCACTCGGGGTATCAGGGGCTCGCCGGAGGCGGCGAGGAACAACGGATCGGCGGCAAACGGCGGATCAGCGGCGCGGGGCCGCGTGTCGGCGGCGGAGGACGGGCCGTCGGCCGTACCGGCGGCCAGGTGCACCGCCGCATCCACCCCGGGTAAGTCGTCCAGCCGATCGCCCCGTCCGGTGCGGGTATCGCCCGCATCGCCCCCGGCGCCTTCGCCCCCGCCCCCGTCCTCGTCGGGCAGTGACACGTACGGCCGTATGCGCAGCGGATCAAAGTCGTCCGCATCGACCGCCGCACACAGACAGGTCGGCCGGCCGTCGCCGCGTACGGGGGCGAAGCAGTGCGGGCATGTCGGTAATGCCGTCACGAGTGGTCCCCTCCCTGGAGGCCTCGAACAGGCAGCGATTATCCAGACGCCCCGCCCGTCCGCGCAGGCGCTCAAGGACATCCGCCCGGCATACCCCAGGTGTCCCGTGTGCGACCACGGATGCCGATCGTCGCTCGGCGGGCCAGATCCGGCGGAACCGCCCAGGATGGAATAAATCCGAAGGGCCTCCCTAGAGGAAGGCCCGGCACCGCAATGGACACTCCGGAACCGAGGGAGACGCTCATGGCGCAGGAGACCAGCGCTCCTGCCGTCCCCGGCGAGAGCCGGTCCCAACGGACCGTCCTCGTCGCGATCGGCGCGCTGTTGCTCGGCCTGCTCATCGCGGCGCTCGACCAGACCATCGTCGCCACCGCGCTGCCCACGATCGTCAGCGATCTCGGCGGCCTCGACCACCTCTCCTGGGTGGTCACCGCCTACCTCCTCGCCTCGACGGCCGCGACGCCCCTGTGGGGCAAACTCGGTGACCAGTACGGCCGCAAGAGGCTCTTCCAGACCGCCATCGTGATCTTCCTGATCGGTTCTGTGCTGTGCGGCATCGCCCAGGACATGGGCCAGCTGATCGCTTTCCGCGCCCTCCAGGGGCTGGGCGGTGGCGGTCTGATCGTGCTGTCGATGGCGATCGTCGGCGACATCGTGCCGCCCCGCGAACGCGGCAAGTACCAGGGCCTGTTCGGTGCCGTCTTCGGCGGGTCGAGCGTCCTCGGGCCGCTGCTCGGCGGGCTGTTCGTGGACCACCTCAGCTGGCGCTGGGTGTTCTACATCAACCTCCCCATCGGCGTCATCGCGCTGGCCGTCATCGCCGCCGTGCTGCACATCCCGCGCCGCCGCACCCCGCACCGGATCGACTACCTGGGCACCATCGTGATCGCCGCGGTCGCCGCCTGCTTCGTCCTGATGACCTCGCTCGGCGGCGTCACCTTCGCGTGGGGCTCCTGGCAGATCATCGGCTTCGGTGTGCTCGGCGTCGTGCTGCTCGGTGCGTTCGTCCTCATCGAGCGCCGAGCCGCCGAACCCGTTATTCCGCTGCGCCTGTTCCGGCTGCGCACCTTCACCCTCACCGCCGTCATCGGCTTCGTCGTCGGCTTCGCGATGTTCGGCTCGATGACGTACCTGCCGACGTTCCTCCAGGTCGTCCAGGGCGTGACGCCGACCCTGTCCGGTGTGCACATGCTGCCGATGGTGTTCGGCATGCTGCTGGCCTCCACCGGCTCCGGGCAGATCGTCAGCCGCACCGGCCACTACAAGGTCTTCCCGATCGCCGGGACCGCCGTAGTGGCGCTCGGTCTGCTGCTTCTGCACCAGCTCGACCCGTCCAGCAGCGTCGCCGAGATGAGTGCCTACTTCTTCGTCTTCGGCTTCGGGCTCGGCCTGGTCATGCAGGTACTGGTGCTCATCGTGCAGAACGCCGTCGGGTACCAGGACCTGGGCGTCGCCACGTCCGGCGCCACCTTCTTCCGCTCCATCGGCGCCTCGTTCGGCGTCTCCATCTTCGGCACGATCTTCACCAACAATCTCCGTCCACGCATCGCGGACGCGCTCGCCGGAGTGCGACTGCCGCCCGGCGTCGACCCGTCGAAGATCGCCGAGGATCCGCGGACCGTCGCCCAGCTGCCGGCCCGGCAGGCGGCCGGTGTGCTGAACGCCTACGCCGTCTCGATCACCGATGTCTTCCTCTACGCCGTCCCGCTGGTCCTGGTCGCCTTCGCCCTGGCCTGGTTCCTCAAGGAGGAGCCGCTGCGCAGCAGCGTGACCGCCCCCGACACCAGCGAGGTGCTCTCCTCCAACCCCGTCGAGCGCTCCTCCCGTGACGAGTGCGCCCGCGCGCTGTCCAAACTCGGCAGCATGGAGGGCCGTAAACACATCTACGAGAAGATCACCGCACGGGCCGGCCTGGACCTCAAACCGGCCGCCAGCTGGCTGATCCTGCGCATCCATCGCTACGGCTCGGTGGAACCGGGGCTGCTCGCCGAGCGCAGCACCGTGCCGCTCGGCGTGATCTCCGAGAGCGTCCGCCAGATCGAGGAGCGCGGACTCGCCACCCGCGAAGGGCTGTTGCTGCTGCTCACCGACCGCGGACGGGAGGTCGCCGACCGGCTCTCGGCGGCCCGTCAGCAGTCGCTCGCGCAGATGCTGGGCGACTGGTGGACCAAGGACCGGCCCACCGACCTCACCGAGCTCGTGCAGGAGCTGACCGCGGAGCTGTGCGGTTCGGACGCGGAGGAACCGCACAACGGCGATGCCCGGCCACCGCTGCCGCGCACCCATCCGCCCACACCGCGGCCGCCCGACCTCGCGAAGTGAGCCCCGCCGGCGCCTGGTTGGCCGCTAGTCGGCCCACGGTTCCCCGTCCAGCCGCTTCTCGAAGAAGATCTCCGCGTACTTGTCGTCGTGGTACGGAGCGATCTCGACGAAACCGTGCCGCCTGTAGAGCGCGATGGCCTCCACCAGGTCCAGCCGGGTGTCCAGCCGGATCCGCTCGGCGCCCAGCTGCACCGCGACCCTCTCGGCGGCCGTGAGGAGCCCGCCCGCGCCGCCCAGGCCGCGCTTGGCGGGACGTACGAACAGCTGCTTGAGCTCGGCGGTGCGCGCGTCCAGCAGCCGCACCCCGGCGCAGCCCGCCACGGCATCACCGTGACGGGCGACCAGCAGGACGCCGTGGGGCGGCGTCAGATCGGCGCTGGGGTACTCCGCCAGCCCCTCGTCGATCTCCTCCGGCGTCGAGCGGCGCCCCTCGTACAGCTCGAAGTAGCGGTCCGCCACCTCGGTGTAGTACTCGCGCAGCAAAGCTCGGGCCTCCGGTGAGTCGACCGGTTGCGCGGCGACGGCCCAGGGGAGACGGAGGGTGGCGGCGTCACTCATGGCGCCATTGTTGCGCCCGGGACGGCGTGGCACGCAAGAGATTTGCGTGCCACGGACGCCGGGACGCCGGGACACGAGGTCACCCTGACGCTGGGACACGAGGACGCAGCCGGGGGGATCAGCCCTGCTTCGGGCCCGCCTGCTGCACCACCTCGAAGGACCACAGGGTGGAACCGGACGCGGCGGGCTTGGGCCGCTCGCCGCCCTCGGCGCCGCCGCCCTGGTGCGCGGCCTTCATCGGGCCCTCCATCCACGCCTGGAACGACTCCTCGTCCCGCCAGCGGGTGTAGACGAGGTACTGGTCGGTGCCCTCCACGGGGCGCAGGAGCTCGAACCACTCGAAGCCGTCCGAGGAGTCCACGGTGCCGGCGCGCGCCGCGAAGCGCTTCTCCAGGACCTCACGCTGCTCGGCGGGCACGGTCAGAACGTTGATCTTCACGATGCTCATACCGACCATCGTGCCGCACGGCCCTCAAGGGACGTGGATCAGGGCCCGGCCCCCGGGTGTCATCCGTGCAGTTTCAGCCCCTTGGCGATCTTGTCGACGATGCCGCGCGGCCCGTAGACGGCAAGTCCCACCAGATCGAGGGCGTCGCAGGCCACCGCGCGCACCGCCGCCCGGTTGTCGTCGTCGTTGCCCGACGTGAACATGTCGGCGGTGTACAGCGCGGTCGGTACGGCGCGGCTGAGCGCACGGGCGTGCGTACGGGCCAGCGACCCGGCATCGGCGGTGAAGCACAGCACCGGCTCCCGGAACAGCGCCAGGTAGTCCTGCCCGGAGGCGTCCTCGTAGCGCTTGCCCATGATGTCGTCGGAGGCGTGCGCGATGCCGCTGGCGAGAAAGGCGGTGACATTCAGCTTCTGCCAGACGGCGAGATCGTCCCGGACGATCACGGCGATCTTGGTGTCGAATCGGAGCGCGGAGGATCCGGAGGCTGCGGAGGCTCGGGAGGGCGCGGAAAGCCCGGGTGAGGCGGTGGAGGCAGTGGAGGCGGGGGTGGCGGAGGTGGCAGGGCTGGCGGGTGAAGCGGCGTAAGCAGCGGGGGAGTCGGAAGAATTCGTCGTCATGCGGGGAGTCTCGTCCGCCATACGGACCGCGGTCTTGAACGCTGGTGCGGCGCGGCAGACTGGAACGATGAGCCGGCAGCAGGACGAGGACTGGGCGCGGTACTGGCGCGATCCGGACCGGCCCCTGGAAGCGATGCATGCGCACTTCGTCCGCCATGTCTTCCACCCGCACAGCCATGACGCCTACTCCTTCGCCGTGACCGAGGCCGGTGCGCAGCGCTTCACCTGCCGCGGCGCGGGCCACACCAGCGCCGCCGGCATGGTGATGGCGTTCAATCCGGACGACCCGCACGACGGGGAGTCGGCCGTCGAACTCGGCTTCACCTACCGGATCATGCATATCGGCCCGGACGTCGTACGCGCCGTCCTCGACGATGTCACCGACGGCCGTGGCGTCATGCCGCTCTTCGACCGCCCGGTCGTCGACGATCCGGTGCTGGCCCGCGCCCTTCGCCGGCTGCACCCGGCGCTCGTCGGCGCCGCGGACCCTCTCGTACGGGAGGAGCGGCTCACCGCGGCCGTCGAGGCCATGGTGCGCCGCAACGCCTCCCGGGGCTCCGCGACCGCCGGGCCGCGCGAACTGCCCGTGGGCGCGCAGACCCGGGCGGCCCGGCGGGCACGCGATCTGCTCACGGCGGCCTACGGCCAGCCGCTGACCGCCCAGGACCTCGCCGACGCCGCCGGCTGCAGCCGCTTTGCGCTCTACCGGGCGTTCCGGGCCGAGTACGGCATGGCGCCCAGCGACTTCCAGCGGCTGCTGCGACTGCGGCGCGCCCGCACGCTGCTCATCGACGGCCGCCCCACCGCCGAGGCGGCCACCGAGGCCGGCTTCGCCGACCAGGCGCACTTCCACCGCTGGTTCGTCCGCTGTTTCGGCGTCACCCCGGGCACTTTCCGCCGGGCCGGCGCGCGGATCTGAAGGCGCCGGCCCCGTTGGCCCGTTGGCGCCGTCAGGGCAGCGGCGGTGGCACCTGCACCGCGGCCGGCGGCGTCACGGGACGGCGCCGGTGCAGCCCGATCACCAGCGCGGCCGCCGCCGCCAGGAGCAGCAGCGTCCCGCCGACCGTCAGCACCCAGACCGGGACACCGCCCACCACCAGCAGCGAGTACGTGTAGGTGATGCGCCGGAAGGCGGTGTCCTCGGGGGCGCGGAGCAATTCGTGGTCGCCGGTGATGTGTTGGGGCTGCGGGAAGCTCTGGTCGATGGCGGTCAGGAAGGTGCTGCCGGTGCCCTTGCGGCCGTTGCTGCCCTTGCGACCGTTGGTGCCGCTGGTGCCCTTGCCGCCGTCGGTGCCCTTGCCGTCGTCGGTGCCGTCGAGGTCGCGCAGCGCCCCCTCGGGGTGGATCCGGCCCGCGAAGAAGACCTCGGGCCGGGCCCCGCCGATCGCGCCGCGCGGCTCCATCCGGTGCGCCGCGAGGACGTAAAGCCCCAGCGACTGCGGCGTCTTGGCGAGGCGGGAGAGCCGCATGGGGTAGACGAGCCGGTCGCTGGCGAAGGACAGCCGCAGTGGATCGAGGGTGCCCGTCAGACGGCGGTCGGCCCCGGCGGGGGCGAGCCGGATCGCCACGTACTCCCATCGCTGTGCCACATACGGACGGAGCTCGGCCGCCAGCGACGCGGGCAGCTGAAAACCGTTCGCCTTCAGCCAGTTGCGGAGCGCCGCGGGATCGGTGGCGGTCAGCCGCGCGACATCGAAGGGACCCAGGCGTTCGCGGCCGACCACCCCGACTCCGGGGCGCTCGGCGGCGGGAGGCGGGGCCGCGGCGCCGTCCGAGGTGTGCTCGAACGGCCAGTCGCCGCTCCGGGGCCAGAAGTAGTGCCGCTGCTCGACGGCCGGCGCGGTCAGCGAGGTGAGCCGGTCGAACAGCTCGGGGTCGCCCAGCTTCACCGTGGCCCGGTGCGGTACGGGCATGATCCAGGCGGCGTCGGGAGCGGTGCCGTCCACCGTCAGGCTCATGACGATCTGCTCGGTCTTCCCGTCCCAGCGGACCACCGAGGTCTCCCGGTGCACCGCCATGATGGTCTTCGGGTCGTGCACCATCGCACCGCAGCCACAGGCGTACGCCGGCCTGGCCAGCGACACCAGCTGCACGGCCAGCAACATCAGCACCACCACCAACGCACGCCGCCGCCCAGCGGTCCGCGCCCCGGCAGCCGGTCTTGTAGCCACGCCCATCGTCGTCCCCCGTTCACTGCTCGCCGATCAACGCGATCGGCAGCGACACAGACGGCGACGACGGGATGGCCGGTTCCCGGGACGCCGCGGCCCCATGGGCCGCCCACCGGACGGCGTCCGACCGGCCGCGTCACAGCGGCCGCCGCTCCCCACCGGCCGGGCCTTCCGGAGGAACGCCTAGTAGGGCTTGGTCAGGTTGATGGTCGTGGTGCGTGTCCTCTGGGTGTGGTGTGGAGTTGTGGTGGCATGACACCGGATGAAATAGCGGAGGTACGTGGTGAGTTGGAGGGCTTCGCGGCTGAGGTCTTCGAGCCGTTCGCGCGTAACGATCAGCGTCGGTGGGGGCAGGTCTACCTGCGGGGACTGCTGACCGACGGGCAGCGCAAGTCGGTCGAGCCGATGGCTGCCCGACTGGGTGAGGACGGGAACCGGCAGGCCCTGGCCCATTTCGTGACGACCAGCCCGTGGGATCCGGCGCATGTGCGGGCCCGGCTGGCGTGGAAGATGGAAGCGGCGATCCGGCCGAGGGCACTGATCTTCGATGACACCGGGTTTTTGAAGGACGGGAACGCCTCGGCGTGTGTGTCGCGGCAGTACACCGGCACCGCGGGCAAGGTCACCAACTGCCAGGTGGGTGTCTCGCTGCACCTGGCCTCCGACCACGCCTCGGCGGCGGTCGACTGGCGGCTGTTCCTGCCCGAGACCTGGGCGCCCGGGTCCGCGAAGGCCGACCCGGACAAGGTCGCCCGCCGCACCGCTTGCCAGATTCCCGAGGACGTCGGGCATGTGGAGAAGTGGCAGCTCGCTCTGGATATGATCGATGAAACCCGCTCCTGGGGGATCGAGGTGCCTCTGGCCATCGCGGACGCGGGATACGGCGACGCGGCGGCCTTCCGGTTCGGCCTGCAGTCCCGCGGCCTCAACTACGTCGTCGGAATCTCCACCACGCTGTCGGCCCAGCCCGGCGAGGCCGTCCCGGTGACCGAGCCTTACACCGGCACCGGACGGCCGCCGGTGGCGAAGTACCCGGGCAAGCCGCAATCGGTGAAACAACTGGTCATCGAGGCGGGCCGGAAGGCCGCCAGGCCCGTGCAATGGCGGGAGGGCTCCCGCCCCGGCAAGAGCAAGAGCGGCTTGAAGCGGATGTACTCGCGGTTCACCGCCCAGCGGATCCGGCCCGCAGGACGCGAGATCGCCCGCGCCACCGACGGCCCCGCGCTGCCCGAGTGCTGGCTCCTGGCCGAGTGGCCCGCCACCGAGAACGAGCCAGTCCAGTTCTGGCTCTCCGACCTGCCCGCCGACACACCGCTCACCACGCTGGTCCGACTGGCCAAACTCCGCTGGCGCATCGAACACGACTACCGCGAAATGAAACAAGCCCTCGGCCTGGCCCACTTCGAAGGCCGCACCTTCACCGGCTGGCACCACCACGTCACCCTCGTCTCCGTCGCCCACGCCTTCTGCACCCTGCAACGACTGGCCAGAGCCCCAAAAGACACGGCGCCGGCCTGAGCCTCTACCAAGTCGTCCGTGAACTGCAGCTCCTACTCGCAACCTGGACCGGCGCCTGCCCCACCTGCCACCGCGACATACCCGCAACAACACCAACCTGACCAAGCCCTACTAGGGCCCGGCCGGAGATGTCCGGCCGGGCCCTTCGCGCTTCTCGGCTCCTCAGTACTTCGCAGTACGAGCCCGGGTAGCGGTGCCGGTAGTCAGACCGCCGCCGACCCGGCCGTGGCCGGGCGACCCGCCGCACGCAGGACCTGCTGTGCCTCCGCCTCGGTCTCGACGGCCGGCGGGGAGCCCGGCAGCGGCTTGCGGGCGGTCTCGGACATCAGCAGTACGGCGATGCCGCCGATCACGGCCGCCGCCATCATGTAGTAGGCGGGCATCATCTTGTTGCCGGTCGCGCCGATGAGGGCGGTGACCACCAGCGGAGTCGTACCGCCGAAGAGCGACACGGAGATGTTGAAGCCGATCGACAGGGAGCCGTAGCGCACCTTGGTCGGGAACAGCGCGGGCAGCGTGGCCGGCATCGTCGAGGTGAAGGCGACCAGCAGCAGTCCGAGCGCGGCCATGCCCAGCGCGATGGCGAGCAGCGACCCCTGCCGGATCAGCAGCAGTGCGGGCACGGACAGCACCAGGAAGCCGATGCAGCCCGCCGCGATGATCGGGCGGCGGCCGAAGCGGTCGCTGAGCCGGCCGGCGAACGGCTGGACGCACATCATCAGGACCATCACCGCGAGTACGACCAGCAGCCCGTGCGTCTCGTCGTACTTCAGCTCCGAGGTCAGATAGCTCGGCATGTACGAAAGCAGCATGTAGTCCGTGACGTTGAAGACCAGGACCAGCCCGATGCACAGCAGCATCGCCCGCCACTGACCGAAGATCATCTCGCGGATGCCGATCCGCTTCTCGGCCTCCCGGCGCGCCTTCTCCTTCGTCCGCGCCTCCTTCTCCAACTGGGCGAAGGCCGGGGTCTCTTCGAGCCGCATCCGCAGATAGAGGCCGATGATGCCCATCGGTCCGGCGATCAGGAACGGAATGCGCCAGCCCCAGGAGTTCAGGTCGTCGGTGGACAGCAGCGCGGTCATCAGCGTGACCAGGCCGGCGCCGCCGACGTAACCGGCGAGCGTGCCGAACTCCAGCCAGCTGCCGAGGAATCCGCGCTTCTTGTCGGGCGCGTACTCGGCGATGAAGGTGGAGGCACCGCCGTATTCGCCACCGGTGGAGAAGCCCTGTACCAGGCGGGCGGCGAGCAGCAGGATGGGCGCCCCGACGCCGATCGAGGCGTAGGACGGGATCAGACCGATGGCGAAGGTGCCCGCGGCCATCATGATCATGGTGATCGCGAGGACCTTCTGCCGGCCGATCCGGTCACCGAGCGGCCCGAAGACCATGCCGCCGATGGGGCGCACCAGGAATGCCGCAGCAAATGCTCCGAACGTCGACAGCAACTGCGCGGTCGGATTCCCGGACGGGAAGAAGACATGCCCGAGGGTGACCGCGATGTAGCTGTAGACGCCGAAGTCGAACCACTCCATCGCATTGCCGAGCGCGGCCGCCGACACCGCGCGCTTGACCATCGCGGGATCGACGACGGTCACCTCGCCCGAGGTCTGCCGCCCCGGATCCGCCTTCCGGTACTGCTGCGGATCGGTTGCGGCGTCGGCAGGACTGCCGACAGGGGTACGGGGCCCGGGTGCGACGGGGGACTGCGTCGGCACGTGTTCGCTCGCCTGCGCTTTCTTGGACGACTACATGACATCGCCCGCCATCGAGTGACGGGACGGAGCCCGCGCCATGGAGTGACGGGGCAAAGGTCGACCATAGGGGCAGACCGGATCATCACGGACAGTGTGCGAATGACCGCGCAGTCGCCCGCATACCCGCTCCTTGCAGGGGAAACTCCCTTTCGCAAAGCTTTGCTCGGGACTCGGGTCTGTGATCCATCTCGCGGCGATCGGCTGCAACCATTGCCGTGTTGTGACGCGCACCACGCAATAATCGGCGCCATCCGCGCGTACACAACGTCATCGGCGTGCGCACAAAGCGTCAACGCGAACGCAAGAAATGGCGCGGCGGGGCAGTGCGCCACCGCCGCACGAAAACGGCGCGGCGGCGCACTGCCCCGCCGCGCCGGTATGGATCGTCGCGTTCCCTCAAGGATCGGCCATGAACGGCCACCCCGCCACTCGGGCGCCGGCCCCGCCTCCCTGCGCGCCCCTCACGGCATCCACGCCTCGTACGACATCACCTCCCCCGCCTTGATCTTGAAGTCGGGGAGATCCTTGGTGAAGGTGACCTCCAGGCCCAGGAGTTGGCCGGTACGGGGATCGAGGATCACCATCTGCCGGGTGGCGTTGGAGGCGCCGTCGGGGCCGTCGTAGACATACGCCTGACCGCGCCGGCCCAGCCGGTCGGTCACCGTGCCCTCCTGTCGCAGCCCGTCCGCATCGGCCAGCATCCGTACGATGGCGGCCGTCTCCCGCGGCCCCGGCGTCCATTCCTGGCGGAACGAGGAGAGCGCCATCAGCAGTTGGGGCGTCGTGCTGGCGCCGTCCGCCCCGCCGTAGAGCCACCCCAGCTGTTCGCGCAGCGCCGCGGGGTCCGTCGGCGGCTTCGTACGGGAGGCCAGCCCGCTGTGCTGCGCCTCCGAGCCCGCCGGATAGGTCTTGCGGTGCAGGACCTTGCCGTCGCTGACGGTCTGCCAGTGGCCGTCGTTGTCGTGGATCACCGGACGGCCGGGGTGCCGCGGGTCGGTGGCCACGACGAGTTCCGAGCCGCTGCCGTCGGCGTTCCAGTGGGTGATGCGCTCCTCGGGCACGGTGACGGGCGGCGCGGCGTCCGGGCCGCTCTCCATGCTCAGGTACCAGCTCTGCAGATGGCTGCCACGGTGCGGCCCGTCCGAGGCGCCGGCCGCCCGCGCCCTGGCCTCCGCCCTGCGGGCGAGCGCGGCCAGCGATACGGAGCGGGCGTCGGAGTGCAGGACGAGCGCCACGGGCGCGGCGGCGGCCGGGCTGCTGCCGGCGCCGGACAAGGTGAAGGCGAGCACGGAGACGAGGGCGAGCACCGCGGCCTCGGCACGCAGCACGAGCCGCCGTCCGGCCCGCCGTGTGCGCTTGCTGTGCAGCAGGCGATGGAGGCCGCGTTCGGCGCGGGCGTCCAGCGGGCGGTCCTGCCAGGGGCCTTCGCCGGCCGGTACCGGATTGGCCGCGCGCAGCAGATCCAGTTCGTCAGACATTGCCGTCGCCTCCTGCTCGTACGGACACGGTCATCCGCGTACGGTCGATCTCCGCGCGTAGGCGGCGGCGCGCCCGGTGCAGCCGCATGGCCGCCGCGCTCTGACCACACCCGAGGGTCACCGCCAGCTCCTCGATGGTCAGTTCCTCCCAGGCAGTCAGCCGCAGCACCTCCTGGTCGGCGGGGGAGAGGCGGGCCAGCACCTCGTGCACCCAGGAGCCGGGCCGCTCCGCGTCCGGACTGTCCACGGTCTGCTGCTGGTGCGCCGCCTCGTGGTTGCCGAGCCGGTGCAGCAGCCGCCGGTAGCGGCCGAGCCCCCGCACCGTATTGGCCAGACAGTTCCGGGCCACCGCGTACAGCCAGGGCAGCGGAGCGTCGGGGAGCTCGGCGCGGCGTCTCCAGGCTATGGAGAAGACCTCCGACACCACTTCCTCGACCTCGTGTGCCTGGCCGTCCAGCCGTCGCGCCACAAAGCGGCTGACCGCCCAGTAGTGCGCTCGATAGGCCTCGGCGAAGGCGTCGTCCGTGCTCATGAACCCTTGGTGTCCGGCATGGCCCCGATCTTCACACCTCCACCGGGTGAGACTTCACACCCGGTCGCGAAGGCCCTCGGCACCCGTGGGCGGTGACGTTCACGGCGGCCCCGGACACCTACGGGGCATGAAGCTTCCCGTGAAGTGGTTGACGACCACCGACCACAAGACCATCGGCACGCTTTACCTGGTCACCGCGTTCGCCTTCTTCTGCGTCGGCGGGCTGATGGCCTTGGTGATGCGCGCCGAACTGGCCCGCCCCGGCCACCAGATCCTGTCGAACGAGCAGTTCAACCAGGCGTTCACGATGCACGGCACGATCATGCTGCTGATGTTCGCGACGCCGCTGTTCGCGGGCTTCGCGAACTGGATCATGCCGCTGCAGATCGGCGCGCCCGACGTGGCGTTCCCCCGGCTGAACATGCTCGCGTACTGGCTCTATCTCTTCGGCTCGCTGATCGCGGTGGGTGGTTTTCTGACGCCTCAAGGGGCCGCGGACTTCGGCTGGTTCGCGTATGCACCGCTCTCCGATGCCACACATTCCCCCGGTATCGGTGCCGATATGTGGATCATGGGTCTGGCCTTCTCCGGTTTCGGCACGATCCTCGGTTCGGTCAACTTCATCACCACGATCATCTGTATGCGCGCGCCTGGCATGACGATGTTCCGGATGCCGATTTTCACCTGGAACGTGCTGCTGACCGGTGTGCTGGTTCTGCTGGCCTTCCCGGTGCTGGCGGCGGCGCTGTTCGCGCTGGAGGCGGACCGTAAATTCGGTGCGCATGTATTTGACGCGGCCAATGGCGGTGCGTTGCTCTGGCAGCACCTCTTCTGGTTCTTCGGCCATCCCGAGGTGTACATCATCGCCCTGCCGTTCTTCGGCATCGTTTCCGAGGTCATTCCGGTCTTCTCCCGGAAGCCGATGTTCGGTTACATCGGTCTGATTGCGGCGACGATTTCGATTGCCGGTCTTTCGGTCACGGTGTGGGCGCACCACATGTATGTGACGGGCGGCGTGCTGTTGCCGTTCTTCTCCTTCATGACGTTCCTGATCGCGGTGCCGACCGGTGTGAAGTTCTTCAACTGGATCGGCACGATGTGGAAGGGCTCACTGTCCTTCGAGACGCCGATGCTGTGGGCGATCGGCTTCCTGATCACCTTCATCTTCGGTGGTCTGACCGGTGTCATCCTGGCCTCGCCGCCGATGGACTTCCACATCTCCGACTCGTACTTCGTGGTGGCGCACTTCCACTACGTCGTCTTCGGCACGGTCGTCTTCGCGATGTTCTCCGGTTTCCATTTCTGGTGGCCGAAGTTCACCGGCAAGATGCTCGACGAGCGGCTCGGAAAGATCACCTTCTGGACGCTGTTCATCGGCTTCCACGGCACCTTCCTCGTCCAGCACTGGCTCGGTACGCAGGGCATGCTGCGCCGTATCCCCGACTATCTGGCCGCCGACGGCTTCACCACCCTGAACACCGTCTCCAGCATCTTCTCCTTCCTCCTCGGCCTCTCGATCCTGCCGTTCCTCTACAACGTGTGGAAGACGGCGAAGTACGGCGAGAAGGTCGAGGTCGACGACCCCTGGGGCTACGGCCGTTCGCTGGAGTGGGCGACGTCCTGCCCGCCGCCGCGGCACAACTTCCGCACCCTGCCGCGTATTCGCTCCGAATCCCCGGCGTTCGACCTGCACCACCCGGAGATCGCGCGAGAGCTCGCGGCCACGGCGGACGCCGAGGACGCCCGTACCCACGAAATCGGGGCACGCACATGAGCGAGGGAACACGAAGAGGCGGAGGAATGCGCAGCGGTGGGGTAACAGGGGCCGACAGCGGAATGCGGAGGGGCGCAGGGATATCGATGGACCAGGCCATCAACGAGATCGAGGGATATCTCCTCTGGGAGGCGGAGAAGGACCGGGCCCGCACCCGCGCCAACGCCTTCTGCGCCGGTCTGCCCTGGCTCACCGACACCCAGCGGCGGGAGGTGGAACTGCGCTACTGCCAGGACCAGTGCGATGCCTCGCGCGCCTATCTGGAGCGCATCGCGGTCCGCAGCGCCACTCTGCGGACCGAGTACGAGAGCGTTTACCGGGCCCTTCGCCGCCGGCTGATCACCGCGTTCCTGAGCGGCACGGTGGCGGTGGCGGCACTGGTGACCGCGACGGCGATCGTCCTGACCGCACACTGAGGGGAATTTCCCTGCCGAGGGGGTGACGCCCGCTCGCCGAACGACCGTCACCCGTCGCTCACCGGCGCTCAGTCGTCGTTCGTCCTTCGCTCATCCTTCGCTCAGCCGGTGACGGTGATCTGGGAGGCGGGGGCGGTGGTGTCGCTGACCTTGTACAGGGCGTTGAACGTCGAGCTGGTCGCGCTGGTCGGGCAGCCGAAGCCGCCCACCACCTTCACCGGTACCGCGGCATGGGTGAAGGTGAGGATGGACGGTGCGCCATTGGTCCAGGTGCCGTTCACGGTCGCCGCGGAGGTCGGGGCCGCGGTCACCGTGCAGGACGCCAGCCCGCTGGTCTTGAGGACGAACCCGCCCGAGGGGATGGTCAGTCCGGCGGACGCCGGGTCCCCGTTCTGCATGGCCACGCCCCAGCTGCCGCTCGTGGTCACGGTCGCGCTGATGCCGGGCATGCTCGTCGTGCATGATCCGTAGGTGGCCGGGGTGGTGGCACTGCTCACCGGGCCGGCCGGGTTCTGGTTGTCGGGCGCGGCCGGGACCTGCCCGCTGGACGTCGAGGCCGTACAGGTGACGGTCACCGATCCCGCGGTGAAGGTCGCCTTGCCGCTGAGCGCGGCGGTAAAGCTGTGACCTGCGGGGCTCACGGTCGTGGAGGCGGCGGCGGACGGTGCTCCGGTGGTCGGTGCCGTGCCGGGCCGCGCCGCCGCGTGACCCGGTACGGCGAGCGACAGCCCCAGGGCCGCGGCGATTCCCGTGCCGGCGGTGAGTAATGCGCGCGTACGGGGCGTGCGGGATATCCGCCGCGCGGCGTGCGTCATCGTCATCGTGCTTCTCCTTCGCGAGGGGTGCCGGAGTTGCGGTGCGGTGCAGTGCGGTGCAGTGCGGCGAGTGGCGCGGGCGGCAGGCTCGGCCCGTACACGTACACAAGCGTGGGGGTACGCGTACGGGCGGGCGCCGGCCGGCAGGCGGCTAGGGTTCGGTGACCGGCTGCCAGGCAAAGATCATCGAGCCGCCGAGGATCCCGATGACCGTGCCGATCAGAAAGCCGCCTAGGTTGGACATCACCAGCGCGGCGGCCGCACACAGGACGGTCAGGACACCCGCGATGCCCCGGTAGTGGGGTGCGAACCACGCCGCGAGACCCATCACGATCATCACCAGCCCCATCAGTACCGACGGGATACCGGCGATGCCCTGTTGCAGCATGATCTTCAGCGGCGCCAGCGGGATGGCGCAGATCTCGGCGCCGGCGACGACGGCCGCCAGACCGCCCCAGAAGGGCCGCCCCGTCCGCCAGCGCCGCCAGGTCAGAAGCATTCCTTCTTGCCCTTGGAGATCTTCATGCTCAGACCGGTGAGCTTGAAGGTCCCCGCGTTGGTGGCCCAGGCGGTCTGTCGCAGCTTGCTGATGCTGACGTCGTCGGCCTGTTGGGCGAAGAGGTCCTGCATGCCCTGGGCGCTGGCCGGTCCCTTGTCGAGGGTGGAGGCGTCCCGGCCGATCTCGATGTTGTTGAAGGACGCATTGCCGGAGAGCTGGGTGGCATCCACGAAGAGATTGCTCGCCTCGACGGGCCTGCCGCCCGTACCGGCGCTGAGGTTGAGCGAGATATCGCCGATGACCGGCAGGTGGGTGACGACCGACTGGCACAGATGGTGCAGTTGGGCGGTCTTGATGGCGGTGACGGCGACCGGTAGGAAGTCGCCCCTGGCGTTGGTGTCGACGCTGCCGTACTGGGCGAATCCATCGCCCGTGAGGCTGTCCGCGGACACCTTGAACTGCTGTCCGGAGACGGCGAACGAGGCCGCCACCGCCCCGTTGGCCAGGGCGATGCCCAGGGCCGCGGTGCCGGCGAGGGCCGGGACGGACAGCACGGCGAACTTACGCCAGCTGATGCGTCCCGTGACAGGTCTGCCGTGTGCGTCCTTCATGGTGTGAGGTCCCCTTCGAAGAGCGGTGGAGCGCGCTGTCGAAACATGTGGGGGGAGGGCGGGTGCATGGTGCTGAAGATGCGCGTGGGGAGCCTGGGGCGTGTGCGTACATATACACACGGCGTAGATGGGGGCGTGCGGCTCTGGTCCACGCGCGCCGCTGAGCCATGCGCAAACGTGGCGAACTGCCAAGTGTTACCGGCGAGTTGAATGTAAGTCTGCCAATGCCTGCTGGCAAGGTTGAGCGAGGAACCGTTTTCGGACATAACACGGCCCCGGTGGCCGTCGCCGACCACCGGGGCCCTTGCGTCCGCCGCCGTGCCGCCCGGCGGCTCGACCGCCGGTCAGCCGTAGTGGACCCGCAGTTCCTTGACGCCGTTGAGCCAGGCGGAGCGGAGCCGGCGCGGGTCACCCGCCAGGGAGACGTCCGGCATGGCGTCCGCGATGGCATGGAAGATCAGGTTGATCTCCAGGACCGCAAGGGACTTGCCGAGGCAGAAGTGGGGGCCGCCACCGCCGAAGCCCAGATGGGGGTTGGGGTCGCGGGTGATGTCGAACAGCTCGGGGCGGTCGAAGACGTCCGGGTCGTTGTTGGCGGAGGAGTAGAAGATCCCCACCCGTTGGCCCTGCTTGATCTTCGCGCCGCCCAGTTCGGTGTCCTGGGTGGCGGTGCGCTGGAACGAGACCACCGGTGTGGCCCACCGCACGATCTCCTCGGCCGCCGTCGCCGGGCGCTCGCGCTTGTAGAGCTCCCACTGGTCGGGGTGGGTGAGAAAGGCGTGCATACCGTGCGTGATGGCATTACGCGTCGTCTCGTTGCCGGCCACTGCCAACAGCAGTACGAAGAAGCCGAATTCGTCGGACCCGAGATTCCCCTCGTGTTCCGCCGCCACCAGCTGGCTGACGATGTCCTTGGCCGGGCACTCCTTGCGCGCCGCGGCGAGGTTCATCGCGTACGAGATCAGCTCCATGGCCGCGTTGGTGCCGACCTCTTCGGTGATGGCCAGTTCGGGATCGTCGTAGGCGACCATCTTGTTCGACCAGTCGAAGATGCGGGTTCGGTCGTCCTGGGGGATACCGATGAGTTCGGCGATCGCCTGGAGGGGGAGCTCACAGGCGATGTCGGTGACGAAGTCCCCGGAACCCTTCTCCCGCGCCTCGGCGACGATGCGCGCCGCCCGGTGGCGCAGCGCCTCCTCCAGGGCGCGGATGGAGCGCGGGGTGAATCCCCGCTGCACTATCTGGCGGACCCTGGTGTGCTCCGGCGGGTCCATGTTCAGCATGATCAGCTTCTGTACGTCGATCTGGTCGCGGGTCATCGACTCGTTGAAGCGGATGATCGAGGTGTTGAGGTTCGCGGAGAAGATGTCCGGTTTGGTGGACACCTCCTTGACGTCCTGGTGGCGGGTGACGACCCAGTAGCCGTCGTCGTCGAAGCCGGCAATGCCGTGCGGCTGGGCGTTCCACCACACGGGCGCGGTCTGCCGCAGCTGCGCGAACTCGGGGAGCGGAACGCGGGTCTGGTAGACGTCGGGGTCGGTGAAGTCGAACCCTTCGGGCAACGCTGGGCATGGCATCGGCGACTCCTGGTCCATCGAATTTCTGACGGTACATCAGGTGTGGGTCGCGGTGAAGGTAGTAACGAGTTCTACAAGTGGCAAGGGTCGCGGCGACTCCTGTTGCGGACAAGGGTGTTGCACGCCCCTTGCGCCCCGGGGAGCGGCTCATAAGACTGTTTGTAGAACTAGAACGCGTACTAGTTCTTCTTCCGTGGGTGCCGGGACGCCCGCGGACGCGAGGAGAGGACGAGTCAGTCATGGCCGCGGAACCCGTCATCGTCGAAGCCGTACGCACCCCCATCGGCAAGCGCGGAGGCGCGCTCGCCAACCTCCACCCCGCCTACCTCCTGGGGGAGACCTACCGCGAACTCCTCGCCCGTACGGGCATCCAGCCCGACTGCATCGAACAGATCGTCGGCGGCACCGTCACCCACGCCGGCGAACAGTCCATGAACCCGGTACGCAACGCCTGGCTCGCCATGGGCCTCCCGTACGAAACCGCGGCGACCACCGTGGACTGCCAGTGCGGCTCCTCCCAGCAGGCCAACCACATGGTCGCCAACATGATCGCCGGCGGCGTCATCGACATAGGCATCGGCTGCGGCGTCGAGGCGATGTCCCGGGTGCCGCTCGGCAGCGGCTCCAAGCACGGCCCCGGCAAGCCCTGGCCCGACGAGTGGAACGTCGACCTGCCCAACCAGTTCGAAGCGGCCGAACGCATCGCCCGCAACCGGGGGCTGACCCGCGAGAACGTCGACTCGCTCGGCCTGATCTCGCAGGAGCGGGCGGCCATCGCCTGGGGCGAGGAACGCTTCAAACGGGAGACGTTCGCCGTCCAGGTCCCCACCACGGAGGACGAACAGGCCGCGGGCCAGGGCATGTGGCGGTTGGTCGACCGGGACGAGGGGCTGCGCGACACCAGTATGGAGGCGCTGGGCGGCCTCAAACCCGTGATGCCGACCGCCGTCCACACGGCGGGCAACTCCTCCCAGATCTCCGACGGAGCCGCCGCGGTCATGTGGGCCTCCAAACGGATGGCGCGCGCCCTCAAGCTCAAGCCACGGGCCCGCATCGTGGCCCAGGCGCTGGTCGGTTCCGATCCGCACTTCCACCTGGACGGGCCGATCGACGCCACCCGCGCCGTGCTCGGCAAGGCCGGGATGTCCCTCAAGGACATCGACCTCGTCGAGATCAACGAGGCTTTCGCCTCCGTAGTCCTCTCCTGGACGCAGGTCTTCGAACAGGACCTGGAGAAGGTGAACGTCAACGGCGGCGCCATCGCCCTGGGCCACCCCGTCGGAGCCACCGGCGCCCGGCTCATCACCACGGCCCTGCATGAACTCGAACGCAGGGACAAGGAATTCGCCCTGATCACGATGTGCGCGGGCGGAGCGTTGGCTACGGGGACGATTATTCAGCGGTTGTAGCGGTTGTAGGGGTTGTGGCGGTTGTAGCGGTTGTAGGGGTGTAGCGGTTGGTCGGGGCGGCTGTGGTGGTTGCCGCGGGGTGTAGCGGTTGCCGTGGTTGAGGCGGCTGTTCTGCCCCGCCGCCCACCCTCGGTTTTGTTTTTCCCCGCCGCCCACCCCTCGTTTTGTTTTTTCCCCGCCGCCCACCCCCCTTCGGGGGGTGGGCGGGTGTTGTGGGTACCTTGCGGTGGTGGGGCGAGGTGTCCTTCCCAACCTGCGGAAAACCACAGGTGAGTTGGGTGGGAAGCCGCATACTGCGATGCGCGTGATCTCCGTACCGTCGATGACATGACGAACAGAACCCAGCAGCATTCACCTTCATCCACACCTTCATCCACACCTTCATCCGCATCTTCATCCGCATCCGGTGTGTCGGCCGCATCGATCCTGACGGGTGCACCGGACGGGCATCGCCGGCGCCGCGCATCGCGCAGTCTGGCCGCCGGCGCCGCTGTCCTGCTGGCAGCGCTCACGACGGCCCCGGCCCTTGCCGCGCCGTCGGCGGTCGCGGCGCGGACGGCCGACGAGGGGCCGACGACGGCGACCACAGTGGGGGAGACTGCGCACGCGGCGCAGGCCGCCGACACCGCCCCGCGGACCGATCATGGTCGCGGAACGCTCCTCTCCATCACGCCCCTCGGCCGACAGAACCGGGCCGAGATCATCGCCCAGGCACAGAAAGTCGGCATGGAAGCCGGCACCGCCCGGCACGGCGTCGCCGCATACCGCCTGACCTACCGCACGATCACCCCCGACGGCCGCCCCACCACCGCATCCGGCCTGCTCGCCCTCCCGACCGGCACCAGTCACCGCCCCCTCCCGCCAGTCGTCCACACCCACGGCACCCTCGCCTACCGCGGCTACGCACCCTCGGTGGGGGAAGGCCCCGACCGAGCGGTGTCGGTGCTGTACGCCTCGGCCGGCCGCGCCGCCATCGCCCCCGACTACCTCGGCCTCGGTACAAACCCCGGCCGCCATCCCTACATGGACGCCCGATCCGCCGCATCGGCCTCCCTGGACATGCTCCGGGCGGCCCACTCGGCCGCCCCGAAACTCGGCGCCGTCCTCGACCGCACGGTGTCCCTCACCGGCTTCTCGCAGGGCGGGCAGGTTGCCATGGAACTGGGCCGTGAGCTGGACCGCGGGGCCGATCCCCGGTTCCGCCTCGGAATGCTTGCACCGGTCGGCGGGCCGTACGACCTCGACGGCAGCGAACTCCCCGGCATGTTCGACGGCCGCATCAACCCCCAATCCGCCGTCTTCTACATCTCCTTCTTCCTCACCGCCCAGAACCGCTTGCACCCGCTCTACAAGGACCCGAGCGAGGTGTTCCGCGCCCCCTACGCCGACCGTGTCGAGGACCTCTTCGACAGCGACCATCCGGCGGAAGAGATCGCCGGGAAGCTGCCCAGCCGTCTCGAAGACCTGCTCACGGACGCTTGGTACGCAAAACTCCAGCACCCCTCCGGTGCCCTGCTGGAATCCCTCCGCGCCAACGACCGCAGCTGCGACTGGAAGCCGGACCGAGGCGTGCGGATAACCCTCTACTCAGCGTCCGGCGACCGCGACGTCCCGATAGCCAACACCCGTAGCTGTGCGAAGGAACTGACGGACCACGGCGCCAAGGCCACGGTGGTCGACCAGGGCGCCGACGCCGACCACAACACTTCGTTCCTGCGCTCGGAGCCGTCCATAGCCCGCGCTCTGCCCGTCGCCCGCTGACTCAGTCCGGCGGAGGGCGTTGCTGGCGGGAGCTGGTGAACCGGTGAACCGGTGATTCCGCCGGTCGGAACGGCGGTCGTTACGGAGCCGCGGACCCTCTCGGCGGATCGGGGGCGAAGGAAACGGGGGCGTCGAAGGCGGCGCGGCGGGTGGCCCGGCGCAGGGCCTTGAGGGCGGTGCCGCCCAGGGTGAAGGTGAGGATCACGGTGACCAGGGCTCGGGGCAGGTCCCAGCCGAGGGAGGTGGCAAGGCAGTAGGCGATATAGCGGGCGAGGTTCTGATCGAGCGGATCGCCGGGAACGAAGGAGACGCCTGAGGCCATGCCGGCGATATAGGGCCATCCCTGGAGGTTCATGATCAGGCCGTAGAGGACGGCGGAGACGGCGCCGTAGGCGGCGAGCATGGCCAGCTCGCGGCGACCGCGGAGCCGGTCGGGCCCCGGCAGCAAGCCGGCGCCCATCGACACCCACCCCATCGTCAGCATCTGGAACGGCATCCAGGGGCCGACGCCCCCGGTCAGCAGTGACGACGCGAACATCGCCACGGAACCCAGGACAAAGCCGAAGCCGGGACCGAGCACCCGGCCCGACAACACCATCAGGAAGAACATCGGCTCGATACCGGCCGTCCCCGCGCCGAGCGGGCGCATCGCGGCCCCGGCCGCGGCCAGTACGCCGAGCATGGCGATGGCCTTTGCGTCCAGGCCCGCGTCGGCAATGGTCGCCACGACAACGGCGAGCAGCATCGGCAGCAGCGCGGCGAACAGCCAGGGGGCGTCCTTGGAATGGGCGAGCCCGGAGGCGGAGTCGGCGAGCAGTGGCCATCCGAACGCCATCACGCCGATGGCCGAGATCAGGACCAGGGCGGCGATGGAGCGGGGGCCGAGCCGCACGGCACGGGCTTGGCGGCCGGAGCCGACGCCGGTGCCAGAGCTGACATCGGCGTCGGAGTCGGTTTGGGAGTCGGGCCAGGATTCGGTGCTGGTGCTGGTGCTGGTGCTGGTGCCGGTGCCGGTGCCGGTGCCGGAGCGGGGGCCGGAGCCGTCCGGGCCGTGTGGGTGTGCGCGGTTCATGCGGTGGTCTCCAGGGCGCGGGCCACCTGAGGAACGGTCAGCCAGGGCAGCGGAGCGAGGACCTTGGCGACCTGTGGAGCAAAGGAGGGGGAGGAGACGACAACCTCGTCGGTGGGACCGTCGGCGACGATCTCGCCGTCCGCCAGGATGACGACGCGGTGGGCGAGTTCGGCGGCGAGTTCCACGTCATGGGTGGCCAGGACGATGGCGTGGCCCTCGGCGGCCAGGGTGCGCAGCACCTCGACCAGGCGGGCCTTGGCCGCGTAGTCCAGGCCGCGGGTGGGCTCGTCGAGGAGGAGCAGCGGGGGCCGGGCGGTCAGTACGACCGCAAGGGCGAGGGCGAGGCGTTGGCCCTCGGACAGATCGCGGGGGTGGACGGAGTCCGGGACATCGGGAAGCAGCTGAGTGACGAGAGCCCGGCAGCTGCCGGCGGGGGCGCCCGCGTCCTGATCGGCCGCGGTGCACTCGGCGGCGACGGTATCCGCGTAAAGGAGGTCACGAGGTTCCTGCGGCACCAGGCCGACATGCCGCAGGAGGGTGCGGGGGCTGGTGCGGTGCGGAGTGGCACCACCGACGCGCACCGTGCCGGAGGACGGTGGGTGCATACCGACGAGGGTGCTGAGGAGGGTGGACTTCCCGGCGCCGTTACGGCCCATCAGGGCAATGGTCTCGCCGGCCCGGACGGTGAGATCGACCCGGTGCAGTGCATCGATCCGGCCCCGGCGAACGCTGAGCCCGGAAACGTCCGCGGCGACCCCGCTGGCCGGGCCGCCGGTGGGCACGCCCGGCGAAGCGTCCGCGCCCGGCAGCGTGCTCCCGACACCCACCTCCGGCGGGGCGATCCCTGCCAACCGCTCGCGCAGCGGGGCGGCCTTGCGGCGGGCGTCGCGTACGGAGAGGGGGAGAGGGGTCCAGTGGGCGAGGCGGCCGAGGGCCACTACCGGAGGGTGGACGGGGGAGACGGCCATGATGTCGGCGGGGGTGCCCATGAGGGGGGCGGCGCCGGGTGAGGGGAGGAGGATGACCTGGTCGGCGTACTGGACGACGCGCTCCAGGCGGTGTTCGGCCAGCAGGACCGTGGTGCCGAGGTCGTGGACCAGGCGCTGGAGTACGGAGAGCACCTCTTCGGCGGCGGCCGGGTCGAGTGCCGAGGTCGGTTCGTCGAGGACCAGGACCTTGGGGTGGGTGGTGAGGACCGAGCCGATCGCCACCCGCTGCATCTGGCCGCCCGAGAGGGTGGTGATCGCCCGGTCGCGCAAGTCGGCCAGGCCCAGCAGGTCCAGGGTTTCCTCGACGCGCCGGCGCATCACGTCGGGGGCGAGGCCGAGCGATTCCATACCGTAGGCGAGTTCGTCCTCGACGGTGTCGGTGACGAAGTGCGCGAGCGGGTCCTGGCCCACGGTGCCGACGACATCGGCGAGTTCGCGCGGCTTATGGGTGCGGGTGTCACGGCCGTCGACGGTGACGCGACCGCTCAGGGTGCCGCCGGTGAAGTGCGGAACGAGCCCGCAGACCGCGTTCAGGACCGTGGACTTGCCGACGCCGGAAGGGCCTACGAGGAGGCACAGTTCGCCCTCGGGGACGATCAGGTCGATGCCTTGGACGGCGGGCGCCGCGGCGTCGCCGTAGGTGACCGACACCTGCTCGAACCGGATCACTGGGTGGGCTCCTTCTCGCAGGGTTCGGTATCGGTGGGTGGGTTGGTGGACGGGTTGATAGATGGGCCTGTGGGTGGGGTGGTAGGTGGGGTGGTTTCAGGGGTACGGCCCTGGCCCGTCGCCGCGTCCGCAGTCCCGGCTCGGCCCGCCGCCTTGTCCGCACGCTCCGCTCGGCTCGTTCGGTCGGCGCGGTCCGCTCGCCCGGCACGGCCGGTACCCTCCGTGCTTCCCGGGGTCGGGGCGGCGAACGCCGGCAGTAGGCCTACGAGAAGGGAGGCGGCCGGCCAGAGGGGGAGAACGGGGGCGGTGAGGGGGACGGCGGGTGGGTGGAGGGCTGCGGGTGCGTAGTCGTTCGCCCACATCATCAGGGCGGCGACGGCGATGCCGGAGCCCGCGACCAGCCAGGCGCGGACGCCCCATCGTTCGGGACGGTAACGGCTGCGTACCGACCGGCGGCCACCGAGCCAGAGCCCGGCGAGCGCGGCGGCCAGTCCGGCGAGCAGCAGCGGCAGCCCGTAGCCGCCCCCTGTGTCGCCCAGCAGACCGTACGTACCCGCGCAGATGCCGAGCAGCCCGCCGAGGGTGAGGACGGAGGTGGTGTGGCGTACGGCGCGCGGCACTTGGGCGGTACGGCCGTAGCCACGCGCGTCCATGGCGGCGGCCAGTGCCACCGAGCGCTCCAGCGCGCCCTCCAGCACCGGCAGCCCGACCTGGAGGAGCGCCTTGAACCCGCGGTCGGGGCGGCCGCGCAGCCGTCGGGCCGCGCGCAGCCGCTGTACGTCGGCGACCAGATTCGGTGCGAAGGTCATCGCGACGACGACCGCGACGCCCGCCTCGTAGAGCGCGCCCGGCAGGGATTTCAGGAGCCGAGAGGGGTTGGCGAGTGCGTTGGCGGCGCCGACGCAGATGAGGAGGGTGGCCAGCTTCAGCCCGTCGTAGAGCGCGAAGATCATGCCCTCTGCCGTGACCCGGCCGCCGATGCGGACGCCCTTCGCCCAGTCCGGCAGCGGCACTTCGGGCAGGGTGACGAGGGTGTGCGTGCCGGGGATCGGCGAGCCGAGGACGAAGGCGAAGACCAGCCGGATGGTGATCACGACCAGGCCGAGCTTGACGAACGCGCCGTACGAGCGGGCCCACGGCGCATCCGTACGGCGGGCCGCGACGACATAGCCGGCCACCCCCACCAGCAGCCCCAGCAGCAGGGGGTTGGTGGTGCGGGAGGCCGCGGTGGCCAGTCCGAGCGCCCACAGCCACCAGGCGCCGGCGTGCAGCGCGGTGCTACGGGTCGCCTGCGGGGCGCTCATCCGCGCCGGCGGCGGGCCTGCCAGACGGCCGCCGCGCCCAGTGCGATGACGGCCGCGATACCGCCGAGCAGCCCGGCGGACGGGCCGCCGTCGTCGTTGCCACCACTGCCGTTGTCCCCGCTGCCTGCGGCGTCACCGCCGTGACCGTCCGCCGCCGTCCCCGAAGACGACGACGCGGACGATCCGGTCCCCTTCGAACCGGCCTCCGTCGAACCGGCCTCCTTCGACCCGCTCACCTGCTCCGCGCACCCCGACTTCGGGTAGCCGGCGATGGCGCACAGCAGCGCGTTGGAGTCGTAGCGCAGCGGGCGGGCGACCGCGGCCAGCGCCTCGCCCGCCGAGGCGTCCTCGGCCACCTGGGCGCACTCCGTCCGAGCCGCCGGCGGCCGTTCGTCGCCGGGCGCGTCCGCGGCGGTGCCGAAGTCGATGACGATGCCGATCCGCTTGCGGCCGTCCTTGGCGGGCGTATCGCGGCAGATCGCCTCGAAGTCGGCGGCCGCACGTGGCTTGCCGGCCGCCGCGGAGTCGGCGCTGACGGTGAAGCGGAAGCCCTCGACCGCGCCGTCGGCCGGCCGCATGGTGGCCGGCCCCTCGGTGGCGTACGCCCAGGAGCCGCCCTTGCCGCCCTTGCCGCCGGTCCCGCCGCCGTCGCCGGTCCCGCCCTTGCCGTCCCAGAAGGACCAGTAGCGGTACTCCTGCGCCTGGGCGGGCCCGGCGGCCAGACCGGTGACCGTGCCGGCCAGCAGCAGCGCGCCGGCGATCCTGGTACGCCGCATCAGAGCTCGTTCTTCTTCTTACGGCCGCTCATCAGGAAGCCGATGCCGGCGCCGATGGCGAGCCCGACGGCGACCACCCACCACACACCGATGCCGCCGCCGTTGTCGTCGGAGTCCTTGGCGTTCTTGTCCGGTGCGGTGGACGGTGCGGCGCTGCCGGCCGGCTTGGGGCCGGTGGCGTTGAGCGCGGCCACCAGATCGGTGCCGCCGAAGGAACGCGGGTCGGTGCCGGTGGCGTGCGCGGTCAGCACCAGCTGGGCGTACGCGGCCGGGCCGCTCTGCTTGGCCCAGTCCGCCGAGTTCTTCTCCAGCCACTTCAGCGGCTTCTGCGCGGCGGCGCCGTGCCCGCCGGCCGCCAGCGCCACCACGGCGTCGGCGGTGTTGCCGACGTCCGGCTGCTTCTCCGCGCCCGGCATCGCGGAGAGCAGATGCTGTCCGTTCTTGTCGAGCTGCGCGACGAGGTAGGCGGCGCCGCCCTCCGCGGCCTGCGCCGGCCCGGTGCCGGCGGGCTTACCGTCCTTGCAGCTCAGCGGCTTGACCGGCCGATCCGCTCCCTTGCCGGCGGGCTCGACGACAAAGCCCTTGCCCAGTGCGCCGGTGGCGGCGGCCGCGGTGGCATCGGCGTTCGGGGCCGCGCCCTTGAGCTGGAAGGTGAACGCGCCGCGCTCACCCTCCTTCGCATGGCAGCCCAGCTGGAAGGTGAGCAGCCCCTCGTAGGGGGTCTTGCCGCCCTTCTTCGACGTCACGGACTCCGGCTTCTCGCCCGCCGCCGCAAGAGCGCCGATGACCACGGAGGTGGAGTTGGCGTCGCTGGGCGAGCCGGCCATCGAGCTCCAGCCGCCGTCGTCGTTCTGTACCGACTTCAGCCAGTTCACGGCCTTCTTCACGGAGTCACCGTGCCCGCCGAGTGCGGCCAGCGCCTGCACCGCGGCCGCCGTCTGGTTGGTGTCCCGCATCGTCTTGGCGTCACAGGCCTTGCCCGGCTCGGCGCGGTAGGCGGTGAAGGAGCCGTCGGCGCACTGCTGCCCGACCAGCCAGTTCACGGCCGACGCCGCGGGCCGTACGCCCACCGTGTCCTGGGCCAGCAGCGCGAGCGACTGCCGCCAGACACCGTCGTACTGCGGCTCCTTGGTGCCGTACAGCCCCTCGGGCAGCTTCTTGGGGGACGGGGTGTCGGCGAACGCGGCGGGGGCAGCGGCCGCGCCCAGCACCACCGCGGCCGCCAGCGCCGTGGCGGCACGGCGCGCCAGGAAGGCGACGGAATGCGTCAAAGGGGCCTGGTGAGCCATGGAAGCCATGGGGGCCATCGGGTCTGGTGCCTCTCGGGTCGGGTCGCGGCGGTGCTACGCAGCCACGCTCGGCCGGCCACCCGCACACCGATCCTCCGATCGGGCGCGGTGGCACCGGGCTCAGCTCCGTATACCTCGACGGTGCCGCGCACCGGCCGTCCGCGCGGGCAGGCGGTTCCGGTGGCGGGAGCCTTGGTCGTGTCCCATCGGGTGCTCCGGCTCGTACGGCCGTGTGTGCCGCGCGGGTCGCGGTGCGCGGACGGGCCGTCCTCACGGTTGCGGGTCAGCGCCGGATTTACACCGGCTTCCCCCGATCGGATACGGATGAAGTTGTCCCGCACACCCTAACCGGCGCCCGGCCGGCCCTGGCTCGCACGTACGAACCGGGGGCGGGCCGGTCCGTGCGGAGATCGGCGGTGGGGCGTCCGTGCGGAGATCGGCGGCCGGAGCGGGCCGGTCCGTGCGGAGACCGGCGGCGAGGGCGGTAGGCGCACAGCCCGACCGGGCCGCCTGCCCGTTCGGCGAGGGCGGTACGCGCACGCCCGGCAGCCGTACACCGTCGGGCCACAGCAGCCACCACGCGCGGCCATCCCGCGATCACACCGCCTGATACCTCACCGGATCCGAACCCGTCACCATCTCCACATACCCCTGCTTCACCAGCCGGCGCAGATGTGCCTCGGCCTCCGAGACGGCGATGTTGCGGGACCCGTAGGGGATCTGCTCCCAGGGGCGGTTCCACTCCATGGCCACCGCGAGCTGCCAGGGGGTGCGGGGTTCGCGGAGCAGTGTGCGCAGGCCGGAGAGCCGGTCCTCGTGGTGGGTGATGAGCTCGCGTACGCGCCCTTCGGCGTCGGTGAAGGCGTGCTGGTGGGCGGGCAGCACCTCGGCGGGGGCGAGTCGGCCGATGCGTTCGAGGGAGTCGAGGTAGTCGCCGAGGGGGTCGGTGCCTTCCCCCAAGCTCTCAACTCTTCGCCCACTCTCGGCTTCGCCCGAGCGGGGGGACCCCCATGAGCAGGGGGGACCCCCATCGTCGTCCGGGTCCTCGTAGAGGCCGATGTGCGGGGTGATGCCGGGCAGGAGGTGGTCGCCGGAGAACAGCCGGCCGAACCCCTGGGGCAGCCCCGAGGGGTGGTCCTCCTCCAGGTGCAGGCAGACGTGTCCCGGAGTGTGTCCCGGCGTCCAGATGGCGCGTACCCGGCGTCCGGGCAGATCGAGCAGCTCGCCGGGGTCGATCTCGCGGTCCGGCAGCGCCGCCCGTCGGCCGGGCAGCTTGCGGCCGCTCCCTTTGGCGCGCGCCTCCCGCAGCGGCGCCAGATGGTCGTCCGGTGCGCCCGCCGTCGTGAGCTTGGCGATCAGGTAGTCGAGCCACCGGCCCGGTTCGGCCTCGCGGGTGCGGCGGACCACCGCGGTGTCCGCGGCGTGCATCGCGATCCAGGCGCCGGACGCCTCCCGGACCTTGGCGGAGAGACCGTGGTGGTCGGGGTGATGGTGGGTGATCAGGACGCCGTGGATGTCGGTGAGGGTGAAGCCGCAGGCGGCGACGCCGGCGACGAGGGTGTCCCAGGAGTCCGGGTCGTCCCAGCCGGTGTCGATGAGCACCGGTCCGCGGTCGGTCTCCAGGAGGTGGACGAGGGTGTGGCCGAGCGGGTTGTCCGGGATGGGGACGGCGATGCTCCATACCCCGCCCCGGTGGTCGGTCACCTGCGTCGTCATCCCGTTCCCCTCTCGGTGTGGCATACACCTGGTCCCCGCCCCCTCACTATAACTAGAACTGGTTTCAATACGGCCTGAAGTGGCCCTTCCTCTCCGGGGAGTTGGGATTCTGCTGCCGTCGTGGACTCCTTCAACTAGAACTGGTATCAGTTCCTGATGCAGTGAGAATTCTGACGCAGCGTCAGACAGTCAGGGAGCACACGTCGGACAGGCGGCCAACCCGCAGGAGGCGGCAGCGATGAGCGACCTCGTCGAGCACGGAAAGCTCTACATAGGCGGAGAGTTGGTCGATCCGGCCGGCCGGGACACGATCGAGGTCGTCTCCCCGCACACCGAGCAGGTCATCGGCCGCGTCCCGCACGCCTCCCGGGCCGATGTCGACCGCGCGGTGGCCGCGGCCCGTACGTCCTTCGAGTCCGGGGTGTGGGCGAACGCCCCGTTGGCGGACCGGATCGCGGTGGTGACCCGTATCAAGGACGCCTTCGCGGCGCGCAGCGAGGAGATCGCCAGGGTCATCAGCTCCGAGAACGGCACCCCGTTCACCTCGGGCGTCATGGTGCAGTCGCTGGCCGCGATGCTGGTGTGGGACTCCGCGCTCACGGTGGCGCGTGACTTCACCTTCGAGGAGCGCCGGGCCGGGGTGCTGGGGCCGCTGCTGGTGCGGCGCGAGCCGGTCGGGGTGGTCGCGGCCGTGGTGCCCTGGAACGTCCCGCAGTTCACCGCCGCCGCCAAGCTCGCGCCGGCCCTGCTGGCCGGCTGCTCGGTGGTGCTGAAGGTCTCGCCGGAGACCCCGTTGGACGCCTACCTCCTCGCGGAGATCGCGACCGAGGCCGGACTGCCGAAGGGCGTGCTGTCGATCCTGCCGGCCGACCGCGAGGTGAGCGAGTACCTGGTCGGGCACCCGGGCGTGGACAAGGTGTCGTTCACCGGCTCGGTGGCGGCGGGCAAGCGGGTCATGGAGGTCGCGTCCCGCAACCTCAGCCGGGTCACGCTGGAGCTGGGCGGCAAGTCCGCCGCGGTGATCCTGCCGGACGCGGATCTGGACGCGGCGGTGGCCGGCATCGTGCCGTTCGCCTGGATGATCAACGGCCAGGCCTGTGTGGCCCAGACCCGGATCCTCGCGCCGCGCAGCCGCTACGACGAGATCGCCGAGCGGTTCACCGCGGCGGCGGGCGCACTGGCCGTCGGCGACCCGCTGGATCCGGCCACCGAGGTCGGTCCGCTGGTCGCCTGCCGGCAGCAGCAGCGCTCGCTGGACTACATCGCGCTCGGCCAGCAGGAAGGCGCCAAGGTCCTGACCGGCGGCGGCCGCCCCAAGGGGCAGCCGACGGGCTGGTACGTCGAACCGACACTCTTCGGCGAGGTCGCCAACTCCATGCGGATCGCCCGCGAGGAGATCTTCGGCCCGGTCATCTGTCTGCTGCCGTACGACGACGAGGCGGAGGCGGTACGGATCGCCAACGACTCCGACTACGGGCTCTCCGGCTCGGTGTGGACGGCCGACGTCGACCACGGCATCGACCTCGCACGGCAGGTGCGCACCGGTACGTACTCGGTGAACACCTTCAGTATCGACATGCTCGGCCCGTTCGGCGGCTACAAGAACTCCGGGATCGGGCGGGAATTCGGCCCCGAGGGTTTCGGTGAATATCTGGAGCACAAGATGATCCATCTGCCGGCGGGTGCCTGATGGCGGACCGCTGGCAGGTGGAGGTGGACCGGAGCGTGTGCATCGGCTCGGGGATGTGCGTCGGCGCGGCACCGGACGACTTCCGGCTGGACTCGGCCCGGCAGTCGCACCCCGTGACGCCGGTGGCGGATGCCGCGGAGAGCGTGCTGGCGGCGGCCGAGGGGTGCCCCGTGGAGGCGATCATCGTCACCGTCGCCGGCAGTGGTGAGGCGGTCTTCCCGCCGGAGGAGTGAGTGGCTCGGGGCGGGGCGGGGGCTCCCTAAGGGGTGGGGGCGGTGGTCCCGTAGGGGTTCGGAGGGCCCCCTACGGGCCAACTACCCGCGTCGGCGGTGGGGTTAACGTGAGTGATCGGGCGCGGTGACATCGATCAGCCGGCACACCGTCTCGATGTCTATCTTCACCTGCGCGATCGAGGCCCGCCCCGACAGCCAGGTGATCAGCGCCGAGTGCCAGGTGTGCTCGATGACCCGGACCGCGGAGAGCTGCTCCGGGGTGGCCGGGCCGTCCAGCCCCATGGCGTCGAGGATGATCGCGGTGGTCAGCCGGGAGACGGTGTCCACCTCGGGGCTGACGGAGCGGTCGGCGAAGGTCAGCGCGCGCACCATCGCGTCCGCGAGATGCGGCTCGCGCTGCAGTGCGCGAAACGCCCGCATCAGGGTCTGGGCGACCCGTGCGCCCGGGTCCTGCTCCGACGGCGGGCGCTTGCGCAGCGTCTCGTGCATGTGCTGGAGCTGGTCCTGCATGGTGGCGACCAGCAGATGCACCTTGGAGGGGAAGTAGCGGTAGAGGGTGCCGAGCGCGACGCCCGAGGACTCGGCGACCTCGCGCATCTGCACGGCGTCGAAGCCGCCACGGGACGCCAGCTTGGCGCTGGTGTGCAGGATGCGGCGACGCCGGGCCTCCTGACGCTCGGTCAGGGGAGGACTCGCGGGAAGCGCCGGCTTGGCCGCCTTGGATTCCGTAGTCATATTTCCCATTCCGTGGCATTCCCTCCGCGATGCGGTGAGTGCCGGTGGTGTGATCGGCACAGCATGGCAGGGGGGCGGGTGGTGGCGCGAATCACCTGGTGCGGCTCTTTTCGCATCGTTCTCGGCCGGTAGATTCGAAGTTCGGTGAACTGATCAGTAGCCAATCAGTTCTGAAACTTGTTCTAGATTACCGCCAGCGGTTACGCTCCGGCGAAAGTCCAGTGAGAAGGGGGCCGAGCGTGACCGCAGAGGCCGTCCAGACAGCCGCGCCTCGCCCCGCAGAGGCCCTCTCGGCCTCCGCTCCGACGAACGGCGAGCGTCCCCTGCGCATTGCGATGCTCACGTATAAGGGGAACCCGTTCTGCGGCGGTCAGGGTGTCTATGTACGCCACCTCTCGCGCGAACTGGCCCGCCTCGGTCACACCGTCGAGGTGATCGGTGCCCAGCCCTATCCCGTCCTCGACGACGGGGTGACGCTGACCGAGCTGCCGAGCCTGGACCTCTACCGTCAGCCCGACCCGTTCCGTACGCCCGGGCGCGGCGAGTACCGCGACTGGATCGACGCCCTTGAGGTCGGCACGATGTGGACCGGCGGCTTCCCCGAGCCGCTGACCTTCTCGCTGCGGGCCCGGCGCCACCTCGCCGCCCGCCGCGGTCAGTTCGATGTCGTCCACGACAACCAGACCCTCGGCTACGGCCTGCTCGGCGGCCCCGGCGCGCTCGGTGCCCCGCTGGTCACCACGATCCACCACCCCATCACCGTCGACCGGCGGCTCGATCTGGCTGCCGCCGGCGACTGGAAGCGCCGCGCCTCGGTCCGCCGCTGGTACGGCTTCACCCGTATGCAAAAGCGTGTGGCCCGCCGGCTGCCGTCCGTGCTGACCGTCTCCGGCTCCTCCCGCCAGGAGATCGTCGACGATCTCGGCGTGTCGCCCGGCCGGATCCATGTGGTGCACATCGGCGCCGACACCGACCTGTTCTCGCCGGATGCGTCGGTGCCCGAGGTGCCGGGCCGGATCGTCACCACCTCCAGCGCGGATGTGCCGCTCAAGGGCCTGATCCACCTCGTCGAGGCGCTCGCCAAGGTGCGCACGGAGAACCCCGACGCGCATCTGGTGGTCGTCGGCAAGCGCGCCGACGACGGTCCGGTCGCCGCCGCCATCGAACGGCTGGGGCTCGCCGGCGCCATCGAGTTCGTCAAGGGCATCAGCGACACCGAACTCGTCGACCTCGTCCGCAGCGCCCAGATCGCCTGCGTGCCCTCCCTCTACGAGGGTTTCTCGCTGCCCGCCGCCGAGGCGATGGCCACCGGCACCCCGCTGCTGGCCACCACCGGCGGCGCCATCCCCGAGGTCGCCGGCCCGGACGGCGAGACCTGCCTCGCGGTGCCCCCGGGCGACGCCGGAGCGCTCGCCGGCGGACTGCTCCGCCTCCTGGGCGACGAGACGCTGCGCCGCCGGCTGGGTGCGGCCGGCCGGGAGCGGGTGCTGGCCAGCTTCACCTGGCGGCAGGCCGCCATCGGCACCGCCGAGCGCTACCGCGAGGCGATCGCCCTGAACGAGGGCCGGGCCGCCGCCCGCACCCCGCGCACCGTGCCCGCGCCGAGCACCGCCGGACGTCTCTAGTGGCCGGAGCGGCCACGGACCGTACTTCTTCTCGCAGCCATCACCGCCACCCACCGCCGGACGAAAGCAGAACGCCGTGCTGACCGTCGACTTTTCCCGTTTCCCGCTCGCCCCGGGCGATCGCGTGCTCGACCTGGGCTGCGGCGCCGGCCGGCATGCCTTCGAGTGTTACCGGCGCGGCGCGCAGGTCGTCGCCCTCGACCAGAACGGCGACGAGATCCGTGAGGTCGCCAAGTGGTTCGCCGCGATGAAGGAGGCGGGCGAGGCCCCGGCAGGCGCCTCCGCCACCGCGATGGAGGGCGATGCGCTGGCCCTGCCCTTCCCCGACGACAGCTTCGATGTCGTGATCATCTCCGAGGTCATGGAGCACATCCCGGACGACAAGGGTGTGCTCGCCGAGATGGTCCGGGTGCTGCGCCCCGGCGGCCGGATCGCCGTCACCGTTCCCCGTTACGGCCCCGAGAAGGTCTGCTGGGCGCTCAGCGACGCCTACCACGAGGTCGAGGGCGGCCATATCCGCATCTACCGCGGTGACGAGCTGCTCGGCAAGATGCGGGAGGCCGGCCTGGAGCCGTACGGCACCCACCATGCGCACGGGCTGCACAGCCCCTACTGGTGGCTCAAGTGCGCCTTCGGAGTGGGCAGGGACGGTAAGGACGCAGCGCTGCCGGTGCAGGCGTACCACAAGCTGCTGGTCTGGGACATCATGAAGAAGCCGCTGGCCACCCGGCTCGCCGAGCGTGCGCTCAACCCGGTCATCGGCAAGAGCTTCGTCGTCTACGCCACCAAGCCGCATCTGCCGGATACCTCGACCGCCGCCGGGCCCGCCGCCGAGGGGGCGAGCGAGTCCGCCAAGGCCCCCGCCAAGTCCGGTGCCAAGGCCCCCGCCAGGTCCGGCGCCAAGGCCCCCGCCAAGTCGGCTGCCAAGACCTCCGCGAAGACCTCCGCCGGGGCCGCCAAGTGACAAGTCCCGGGCGTACCGAACGGCTTGTCCTGCCGGGGGTGCTCACCGCCGAACAGGCGGCCCGTACGGTCGCCGGCATCCTGGCGACCCAGCGCGAGGACGGCGCGATCCCCTGGTTCCGGGGCCACCACCTCGACCCGTGGGACCACACCGAGGCCGCCATGGCCCTGGACGCGGCCGGTGAACACGAGCGCGCCGAGGCCGCGTACCACTGGCTGGCGCGGCATCAGAACCCGGACGGGTCCTGGTACGCGGCGTACGCCGACGGGGACGCCGCCGCGCCCACCGACCGCGGCCGGGAGACCAACTTCTGCGCGTACATCGCGGTCGGCGTCTGGCACCACTTCCTGTCCACCGGCGACGAGACCTTCCTCGACCACATGTGGCCCGCGGTCTACGCGGCCATCGAATACGTCGTGGAGCTCCAGCAGCCCGGCGGTGAGATCGGCTGGAAGCGCGAGGACGACGGCACGCCCGTCAACGACGCGCTGCTGACCGGCTCGTCCTCCATCTACCAGGCGCTGCGCTGTGCGCTCGCGCTCGCGGAAGCGCGCGAGGAGCCGCAGCCCGACTGGGAGCTGGCGGTCGGCCGTCTGGGCCATGCGATACGCAGCCACCCCGAGCGGTTCCTGGACAAGGCCCGCTACTCCATGGACTGGTACTACCCGATCCTGGGCGGTGCGCTCCGTGGCGAGGCGGCCAGGAACCGTATCGACGCGGACTGGGAGCAGTTCGTGGTGCCGGGCCTGGGAGTGCGCTGTGTGCTGCCCAACCCCTGGGTCACCGGCGGCGAGAGCGCGGAACTGGCGCTCGCGCTGTGGGCGATGGGGGAGTCCGAACGGGCCGTGCAGATCCTCAAGTGGATGCAGCACCTCCGCGCCGAGGACGGCATGTACTGGACCGGTTATGTCTTCGACGACGACGCGATCTGGCCCCGCGAACTGACCTCCTGGACCGCCGGTTCGCTGCTGCTCGCGGTGGCCGCGCTGGGTGGCGACGAGGCCACCACCTCGGTCTTCGGGGGCGAGCGGCTGCCGACCGGGCTCGATCCGGACTGCTGCCGGTAGACGGGGCCCCGTACGGGCCACCCCAGGTGGCGGGAATCCGGCGGGCGGGTCAGGCTGCGGACGAGTGTCCGCAGACGACCGAGCCCGCCGGAGGCGCGCCGTGCCCTTCTCCCCGCCCCTCGCCGATGCCCGTGCCGCCTTCCGGCGGGCCGCCCTCGCGCTCCTGCTGGTCTGCACCCTGACGCTCGGCGGCGTGGCCTGCGGCAGCTCGGGCAAGGGCACCGGCGCGGGTACGACGCCCAGCGGCACCGGCTCCGCGGAGCGGCAGAAGTTCGCCAAGACCCGCTTCGTGGCCAACGCGGGACTGGCGGCGGGCGCCACGTACCAGTGGATCGTGAAGCCGTACCAGGAGGGCAAGTTCACCAAGGGTGCGAAGGGGCGGACATTCGCGCTGGCCAAAGCGGGGCTGGCCGGTGTCTTCACCTACCGCAGGCTCAAGGCCGCGGTGAACAACGCCAAGGGTGACCCGACCCTGACCAAGGCGCTCGCCCCGCTCTCCAGCGGGATCGACTCCCTCAAGAACCTGGGCATCAAGCTGCGCAAGGGCGATGCCGGCGCCGCCGATGTCAGTTCGTTCGAGAAGGTCATCAACAACGTCAAGAGCGCGGGCCGGAGCGCGGGCGCGGAGGTCACCGACGAGGTGCCGACCACCGCACAAATGGGAGGCTGAGCCGGCGGGCCGCACACTACTGTGCGCCGCATGACTCTCCACGGCTCACTCTCCCACGACCGCTATTGCGCCGAACTCCTCAGCGAGACCGCGAAGTTCCGGGCGCTGCTGCACGACACCGACCTCTCCGCGACGGTGCCGACCTGCCCCGACTGGACGCTGGCCGATCTCGCCCGGCATGTGGGCGGCGCGCACCGCTGGGCCGGCACCATCGTCGCCACCCGCGCCGCCAAGAATGTCGACGAAGCGGATGTCCCCGAGGGTGACGGGCCCGAGGGCAACGAGGCGAAAGCCCTGGACGCCTGGCTCGCGGCCGGCGCCGAACTGCTCGTGAGCGCGCTGCGCGAGGCCGGCCCGGACACCGAGGTCTGGAGCTGGTCGCCGGTGCAGAAGGCGGGATTCTGGGCCCGCCGGATGACCCATGAGACGGTGATCCACCGCGCCGACGCGGCACGCACCACGGGCGCCGTATTCGACGTCCCGCCGGAGGTCGCCGCCGACTGTCTGGAGGAGTGGCTGCAACTGTGCGCCCTGCCGCTGGTCACCGCGCACCATGCGGAGCGCGGTGCGCAGCTCTTCGGCCCCGGCCGCACCCTCCACCTGCACGCCACCGACACCCCGCCCGAGCTGAACGCCGAGTGGCTCCTCGACCTGACGGGCGAGCGGCTCACCCACCGCCGCACCCACGAAAAGGCGGCGGTCGCGCTGCGCGGCCCCCTCACCGACCTCCTCGCCGTCATCTACCGCAGGCTGCCCGCGGACAGTGACCGGGTCGAGGTGCTGGGCGATCGCGCACTGCTCGACCAGTGGCTCCGGTGGGCGTCGTTCCAGTGAGCGGCCCGCTCCGCTCAGGCGTTCAGCTCGGCCAGCACCCGTAGCGTCCGCGGGTCCGGGGCGGTGACGAGCAGGTCGGTGACCGGGCCCGTGCGCCACAATTCCAGCCGCTCCGCGATCCGTTCGCGCGGGCCGACCAGCGAGATCTCGTCGGCGAAGGCGTCGGGGACGGCAAGTACGGCCTCCTCCTTGCGGCCCTCCAGGAAGAGCTGCTGCACCCGCCGGGCCTCCTCCTCGAAGCCCATCCGTGCCATCAGGTCGGCGTGGAAGTTCTTGGCCGCGTGGCCCATCCCGCCGATGTAGAAGCCGAGCATGGCCTTGACCGGCAGCAGTCCCTCGGCGACATCGTCACAGACCACGGCGCGTGCCATGGGGGCGATGAGAAAGCCGTCCGGGGCGTTGGCCAGCGACGCCTGGTAGACGCCGGTGCGCAGCGGCGACCAGTACAGCGGCAGCCAGCCGTCCGCGATCCGGGTGGTCTGGGCGATGTTCTTGGGGCCCTCGGCGCCCAGGAGCAGGGGGAGGTCGGCGCGCAGCGGGTGGGTGATGGGCTTGAGCGGTTTGCCGAGGCCGGTGCCGTCCGCGCCACGGTAGGGGTGCGGGTGGAAGAGTCCGTCCACCTCCACCGGCCCCTGTCTGCGCAGGACTTGCCGGATCACCTCGACGTATTCGCGGGTGGCGGTCAACGGGCTCTTGGGGAACGGCCGCCCGTACCACCCTTCGACGACCTGCGGCCCGGACAGCCCCAGGCCCAGCAGCAGCCGGCCACCGGAGAGATGGTCGAGGGTGAGGGCGTGCATGGCGGTCGCGGTGGGGGTGCGGGCGGCCATCTGCGCGATGCCGGTGCCCAGTTTGATGCGCGAGGTGTGGGCGGCGATCCAGGTGAGCGCGGTGAAGGCGTCCGAGCCCCAGGCCTCCGCCGTCCATACCGAGTCATAGCCCAGGCGCTCGGCCTCGCGGGCGAGTTCGAGGTGCCGGGGGTCCGGGCCGCGGCCCCAGTAGCCCAGTGCCAGACCGAGTCGCATGCCGATCGCCTCTCTCCGACGGTGCCCCATCGCGCGGTTCCGACGTACGCCTGAATCTTCTGACGAAGCGTCAGTTGCGTTCGCCCGGCGAACTGTACGACCGGGTCGCGAACAGCGCAACGGCCCCCCGCCCGTGAGGGCGAGGGGCCGGAAAGGACCGTGGTGCGTCCGGTGTCAGCCGCGCTGGATGCCGGTGGTGTCCTGCAGGACACCGCGCCGGCCGTCCTGGGTCTGGGCGATCAGGGCCTGGCCGCGCTGCTCCACCGCGAGGTACCAGGTGCCGGGCGCCAGTTCGGCGATCGGCGACGGCGAGCCGTCCTCGCCGTACAGCGGGCGCGCGACGGGCACCGCGAACCAGAACGGCGCGAAGTCCGCCGGGCCGCCGGCCGCCGGGGTGGCTCCGGCCGGGCCGCCGGCCGAGGCGTCGGCCGGCGCCTGCTGGCCGTAGGTCTGGCCGGCCTGCGGCTGCTGCTGCTGGCCGCCCGGGTAGCCGTAGCCCTGGCCCGTCTGCTGCTGCTGCTGCGCGCCGGGGTAGCCGTAACCCGGGTTGGGGCCCGCCCCGTACGGGGCGGCGGCCTGCGGCTTGGGGGCGCCGATCAGGGCGACCTTGAGGGCCGGGACGAGCGGGGTGGCGAGGGCGCCACCGGCCAGGACCAGCGCGGCGATCAGACCGAGGATCAGGCCGGCGCCGGCGCCACGGCTGTCGATGATCGTCCAGAAGGAGGTCCAGGCGGCGAAGAGGGCCAGGGAGGCGCCCACTTGGCCGATCTCCAGCCCGGCGAACTTCCGCGGCTGCGGCAGCGCACGCGCGACAACGATCAGCGCGGCCGCGATCACCCCCGCCAGATAGACGCTCATCAGCAGCGCGAGCCCGTCCCAGGCGTTCGGGCCGGAGGTCTGGGGGCAGTACTTGCCGACGCAGGTGTCGCCGGCCGAGTAGGTCGAGAGGAACGAGGCGATGAACAGCAACACCGCTGCTCCGATCACCACGCCGTCGCCTCGAGTGAGGGAGCGGATGTTCACGTAAGGGTCCTTTGTCTTTTTCGTGGGTCTGGTCGTCGCTGTCGCGGTGCGCGCGGTGCGAGGCACGGCGGTGGCCACCCATCGTAAAGGGGAACCTATCGCCGAATCCGGCGGGCCGTCCTGTTCGTTTCGGCGCGGTGCGGATGCCGTATCGGATCCGGTATCGGGCGGGTATCGGATCCGGCGCCGGCGGCCGCGGTCAGCCCGTCAAGAAGTCCGTAATGCCCTCGGTGATCCCGCGGGCCGCTTTTTGCCGCCACTGGGCGTCGGTCAATTGCGCGGCGTCCTTGGGGTCGCGCATATTGCCGCACTCGATGAACACCTTCGGCACCGTGGAGAGGTTGAGGCCGCCGAGATCGGAGCGTACGTCGAGCCCCGTGCCGCCGCCGATGTAATTGGACGGCGCGCTTCCGGTTGCCGCGATGAACCGGCCGGCCAGCCGTTCGCCCAGTCGCCGCGACGGCGCCACGATCGTGGAGGTGTCGGCCGGGCCGGCCGTGACACGGGCGGGAAGGATCACATGGAAGCCGCGGTTGCCGGCGCCCGAGCCATCGGCGTGGATCGAGATCGCGGCATCGGCGTGCGCCTTGTTGCCGATGGCCGCGCGCTCGTCCACGCACGGGCCGTACGGGCGGTCGCCGTCCTGGGTGAAGACGACCTTGGCGCCCTGCTCCTGGAGGAGTGTGCGGGCGCGGCGGGCGACGTCCAGGGTGAAGGAGGCCTCGGCGTAACCACCGTTGGTGGAGGTGCCGGTGGTGTCGCACTCCTTGCGCTCGTTGCCGATGTCCACCGGCCGGGCGATCTCCTGCCCGTGATCGCGGTTGTCCGGATTATGGCCGGGGTCGATCACGACGACCTTGCCCTTGAGGCTGTCGTGCGGATCATCCTTGCCGGAGTCGCCACCGGAGTCGCCACCGGAGTCGCCACCGGAGTCGCCACCGGAGCCGTCGCCCGGGGAGTCACCGGAACCCTTGCCGCCCGGTTCGCCGTCCCGCTTCCCCTTGCCGCCGTCCTTGCCGTCGGCGCCCTTCGCCGCCGACTCGCTCGGTCCCGGCTGCCCGGCTCTCGGCGGCCCGCCGCCGTCGCCGCCCGGCGACCGCCAGGCCAGCCAGCCTCCGAGGCCGGCCACCACCATGGCGGCCAGCACGATCAGGAGGGTGCCGCGCAGGCGGCGGTGCGGGGGGAAAGTGCTGCCGTTCGACACGTCCGCGATCGTAGCCCGCTCAGATGCCGGCGCCGGTGCGCCGCAGTACGTGCAGCGACCGGTGCGCCGAGATCTCGGTGAACGCGCCGGACTCCAGGGCTCTGCGGTAGATGCGGTACGGGGCCTGGCCGCCGTCCGCCGGATCCGCGAAGACATCGTGGATGACCAGCAGCCCGTCGGGCGCGATGTGCGGTGCCCAGCCCTCGTAGTCGGCGGTGGCGTGCTCGTCGGTGTGCCCGCCGTCGATGAAGACCAGGCCCACCGGGGCCTGCCAGACCGCCGCGGCCTGCGGCGACCGGCCCACCAGGGCGATCACCTGCTCCTCCAGGCCCGCGGCGTGCAGGGTGCGGCGGAAGGTGGGCAGCGTGTCCATCCGGCCGACCTCGGGGTCGACGACCGTCGGATCGTGGTACTCCCAGCCGGGCTGCTGCTCCTCGCTGCCCCGGTGGTGGTCGACGGTGACGGCCATGACCCCGGCGCCGCGCGCGGCGTCCGCGAGCAGGATCGTGGAGCGGCCGCAGTAGGTGCCGACCTCCACCAGCGGCAGTCCGAGCGTCGCCGCCTCGGCCGCCGCCGCGTACAGGGCCAGGCCCTCGTCCACGGGCATAAAGCCCTTCGCCGCCTCGAACGCGGCGAGGATCTCCGGCTGTGGAGCGGTCGGAGCCGTGGGAGCGGACATGGGCTTCCTCCTGGTGGTGCGGTCAGGTGGCTCATCGTGCCGTATGGGGTGGGGCGGGTGGTGTGCGGGTGGCGCGCGGGTGTCGCTGCGCCGGTATTTTTCGGATATCGGAACGCGGGTTCGCATTCCCTTCCGGCCCGAGTTCTCGCTCGTCCCCACGCGTTCCCGCCTGTTCCCGCCCGTTCTCGCTCGTTCCCGTCGGGTTCCGCTCCGTTCCCGCCGGGTTCTCGTCAGGTTCTCGTCGGTTTATCGCCGGCCGTTTCCCCGATGCCCGAAAGTGGCGAATGCGCATGGGGGAAGTCCGTAGGGGCGGGAATGGCGATCCGTACCGGAATTCACCGGACCGTTTCCTGCGCGCACCCCCACCGTTCCACCGGCGGCACCACCTGGACCTCGTCCGGGCTCCGCCCGGGGCCTCATCCATCCCACTCCGTATCTGACCTTCCGTCAGAATGGAACGTGTTCTAGTCTGCCGGTATGGGCATCGGAATCACGCAAGACCACCGTGACCTCGCCGAGGCGGCGGGCGGCTGGGCCGCGCGGGCCGTGCCGCCCGAAGAGGTACGCAAACTCCTCGACACGGCGCCGGGACGGCACGGGCGGCCCGCCTACTGGGACCAGCTCGCCGCGCAGGGCCTGCTCGGTCTCCATCTCCCCGAGTCCGACGGCGGAGGCGGCGGCGAACTGCTCGACCTCGCCGTCGTGCTGGAGGAGCTGGGCCGCGCCGCGCTCCCCGGCCCGTACCTGCCCACCACCCTCGCCGCCGCACTGCTGCACCGCGGCGGCGCCCGGACCCTCGTACGGGCCCTGGCCACCGGCGAACTCCTCGGCGCCGTCGCGCTCGGCGCGGGCTCGCTCACCGCCGTCGAGGGCGCCGACGGCTATGTCCTGGACGGCACCGCGCCCCCGGTCCTCGCCGGCGGCGACGCGGATCTGATCGTGCTGGCGGCCAAGGCGTCCACCGGCACGGTCCGGCTCGCGGTCGACGCCGAGGCGCTGTCCGTACGCGTCCAGGAAAGCGCCGACCCCACCCGGCCGACCGCCGAGGTGAGCGCGGACGGTGTCCTGGTGCCCGGCGAAAGGTTGCTGACGGTCGACGGCGCCCTCGTCCGTGACCTGGCCGGGGTACTGTTCGCCGCGGAGAGCTGCGGCACCGCCGCATGGGCGCTGCACACCGCCGCGGAACATGCCGCGGTACGCGAACAGTTCGGCCGTCCGATCGGCCAGTTCCAAGGCGTCAAACACCTCTGCGCCGACATGCTCGTACGCTGCGAACAGGCCCGCGCCCTGGTGTGGGACGCGGCCCGCGCGGCGCACGAGCCGCCCGAAGTCCGCGGGCTGGTCGCGGCACTGGCCACCGCCACCGCCCTGGACGCCGCCGTCAGCTGCGCCAAGGACTGCATCCAGATTCTCGGCGGCATCGGCTTCACCTGGGAACACGACGCCCATCTCCATCTGCGACGGGCGACCGTGGCCCGCCAGCTGCTCGGCAGCGGCGACACCCACCGGCTGCGCGCCGCCCGCCACGCGGCCGACGGCGCCCGGCGCACACTGCGGCTGGAACTCCCCGCCGAGGCCACGGAGTACCGCGCCCAGGCCCGTACGGCCATCGACGCCGTACGCGGCCTCGACCCCGCCGCCGTACGCCGCGAGCTGGCACCCACCGGCTATGCCGCGCCGCACCTCCCCCGGCCCTACGGGCTGGGCGCGGGGCCCGTCCAGCAGCTGGCGATCCAGCAGGAGTTGGCGGCCGCCGGGGTCAGGATCAGCGATCTGGGCATCGCCACCTGGGTGGTCCCCTCGCTGATCGCCCACGGCACCCAGGAGCAGCAGGAGCGCTATCTGCTGCCGTCGCTGCGCGGTGATCTGCTGTGGTGCCAGCTGTTCTCCGAACCCGAGGCCGGCTCCGACCTGGCGTCGCTGCGGACCCGCGCCGAGCGGGTGGACGGCGGCGGCTGGCGGATCAACGGCCAGAAGGTGTGGACATCGGCCGCGCAGTGGTCGAGCCACGGGATCCTGCTCGCCCGCACCGACCCGGAAGCGCCCAAGCACAAGGGGCTGACGTGCTTCCTCGTCGACATGAAGACCCCCGGCATCGACATCCGCCCCCTGAAGGAGATCACCGGCGACGCGCTCTTCAACGAGGTCTACTTCGACGACGTGCTGCTGCCGGCCGACGCGGTGGTGGGCGAGGTCGACAAGGGCTGGCAGGTCGCCCGCACCACCCTGGACAACGAACGCGTCCACATGGCCGACCAGTTGACCTTCGACACCGGTCTGCAGGCGCTCATCGACCGCGCCGCCGAGCTGGACGGATCGGTGCGCGCGCGGGTGGGCGCGCTGGCCGCCGAGGCGCACGCGCTGGGCTGCATCGGGCTGCGCACCACGCTCCAGCAGGTATCGGGGCTGGAACCGGGCGCCGGCGCCAGTATCCGCAAACTGGTGCAGACCCCGCACCAGCAGAAGGTCGCGGAACTGGCGCTGGAACTGCTCGGCCCGGCCGGCGCGGTGCGTGAAGGGGCCGGCGAGCGGGCGCTGCACGGCTTCTTGATGTCGCGCTGTCTGACCATCGCCGGCGGCACCACCCAGGTGCAGCTGAACGTCGTCGCGGAGCGGCTGCTCGGCCTGCCCCGCGACCCCGAGCCCCGGCCCCTGATCTGACGACTCCGCGACGACTCTCCGACGACTCCCCGACGGCTCTCCAGGAGGACCCGCATGGCTGGCAAGGCGTACATCGTCGGCGTAGGGATGACCAAGTTCGAGAAGCCCGAGACCCGTGAGTGGCAGTACTGGGACATGGCGAAGGAGGCGGGCGGCAAGGCGCTCGCGGACGCCGGGATCGGTTACGAGGCGGTCGAGCAGCTGCCGGTCGGCTACTGCTACCAGGCCTCGACCGCCGGCCAGCGCGCCGCCTACGAACTGGGCCTGACCGGCATCCCGGTCTACAACGTCAACAACAACTGCGCGACCGCCTCGACCGCGCTGATGATGGCCCGTCAGTTCGTCGAGGCCGGCATCAACGACTGTGTTCTGGCGCTCGGCTTCGAGAAGATGAAGCGCGGCGCGCTGGGCGGCGGCACGGACGGCGGTGCCGGTGGGGGAGCCGCTGGCGCCGGGGGCGCGACCTCGCCGGTCGCCCGGCACTACGGCGTGATGGCCGCCCGGCACGGCTTCGAGATGACCCCGCCCACCGCCCAGATTTTCGGCAACGCGGCCCGCGAGCACATGGAGCGCTACGGCACCACCGCCGAACAGCTCGCCGCGGTCGGTGCCAAGAACCACCGGCACTCCGCACACAACCCCTACGCCCAGTTCCAGGACGTCTACACGGTCGAGGAGATCCTCGCCGCCAGGACCATCCACCGGCCGCTGACCAAGCTCCAGTGCTCGCCGACCTCGGACGGGGCGGCCGCGGCCGTCGTCGCCTCCGAGCGGTTCGTCCGCGAACACGGGCTGGCCGACCGGGCGGTGGAGATCGCCGCGCAGGCCATGACGACGGACACCGAGGACAGCTTCGCCTCCGGATCCTGCATCGATGTCGTCGGTAAGCCGATGTCGCGGGCCGCAGCCCGGCAGGTCTACGCGGCCAGTGGGCTCGGCATCGAGGATGTGGACGTCATCGAGCTGCACGACTGCTTCTCGGTCAATGAGCTGCTGACGTACGAGGCGCTGGGCATGTGCGCGGACGGGGAGTCGGGGAAGCTGGTCGCCGAGGGCGCCACGACCTACGGCGGCCGCTGGGTGGTCAACCCGTCCGGCGGCCTGATCTCCAAGGGGCACCCGCTCGGCGCGACCGGCCTGGCCCAGGCCGCCGAACTGGTCTGGCAGCTACGCGGCACAGCCGGCGAACGCCAGGTCCCCGACGCCCGCGTGGGCCTCGCCCACAACATCGGGCTGGGCGGGGCGGCGGTGGTGACGGTGCTGCGGAGGTGAGGTGCTGGTGCCGGGCGTTAACTCCCCACCCGTGATGGGTAGTTGCCCGTAGGGGGCCTTCCCGCCCCCTACGGGTTCCCCGCCCCCACCCCGTACGGGCCCCCGCGCCCCCGCGCCCCCACCCCGTCTCCGTCCTGCGACCTAGGCCCCTGGTCAGGTGGTACATGCACCGATATCCCGATGCGGGGTGCAAGCGGCGAATGCGAGCATGGTCCGCATGCCCCCGATAGCCACCTCCGCCGCCCTGTCCACAACGTCGCGCCGGGCGGCCGCACCGGCCTGGCTGGTGATGCTGTTGGTCTGCGCCGGGCAGTTCCTGGTCGTCCTGGACGTCTCCGTCGTGAATGTGGCGCTGCCCGCCGTACGGACCGGCCTGGGCCTGAGCGAGCTGGGGCTGCAGTGGATCGTCAACGCGTATGTCATCACCTTCGCGGGCTTCATGCTGCTCGGCGGCCGGGCCGCCGACATCTTCGGCCGTAAGCGGGTCTTCGTCCTCGGGCTGGCGCTGTTCACCATCGCGAGCGTGGCCGGCGGGCTGGCACATCAGCCGTGGCAGCTGATCGCGGCCCGTACGATCCAGGGCGTCGGCGCCGCCGTACTCTCGCCGGCCACCCTCACGATCCTCACCACGTCGTTCCCGGCCGGCCCGGCCCGTACCCGTGCCATCGCCACCTGGACGGCGGTCGGTGCCGGGGGTGGCGCGGTGGGCGGTCTGGTCGGCGGGGTGCTCACCGAGTATCTGTCGTGGCGCTGGGTGTTGCTGATCAATGTGCCGGTCGGGGCGCTGGTGCTGGCCGGCGCGGTGCTGTGGCTCACCGAGAGCCGGCAGGGCGTCGCGCGGCGGCTGGATGTGCCGGGTGCGCTGCTGGTGACCGGTGGGCTCGGGCTGGTGGCGTACGGGATCGTACAGACCGAGACGGACGGCTGGGCCTCGGCGTCGGCGCTGCTGCCGCTGGCTGCCGGGCTGGTCACGATGGCGGCCTTCATCGCCGTCGAGGCGCGTACCAAGGCCCCGTTGATGCCGCTGGGGCTCTTCCGGCTGCGCTCGGTCTCCTCGGCGAACGCGGCGATGGTGCTGGCCGGCGCCGCGATGTTCTCGATGTGGTACTTCCTGTCCCTCTACGTGCAGAACGTGCTGGGCTATCAGCCGCTGCAGGCCGGGCTCTCCTTCATCCCGCACTCGCTGTCCATCGTCCTGGGCTCCAAGCTCGGGCCGCGGCTGATGAACCGGGTGGGGGCCAAGTCCCTGGCCATCGCCGGTGCGGTGATCTCCGCGGCCGGCATGGTCTGGCAGGGCACGATGGACGTCGACGGAACGTACCTCGGCACCATCCTCGGGCCCGGCATCCTGATGGCGCTGGGCGCGGGCCTGACCGCGACACCGGTCGCCTCCATCGCCACCTCGGGCGCCGACCCCGCCGACCAGGGTCTGGTCTCCGGCCTGATCAACACCTCACGCCAAATGGGCGGCGCGCTGGGCCTGTCGGTGCTCTCCACCATCGCCGCCTCCCGCATCGAGGCCGGTCACGGCCCGAAGGCCCTGGCGGACGGTTACGGCCTGGCCTTCCAGGTCGGCTCGATGGTGCTGCTGGGCAGCATTCTGCTGATGGTCATCGCGCTGCCGCGGCGACGGGCGGATGCCGCGCAGGGCTGAGAAACGGGGTGTGCCGGGCGGCGGCGGGGAGTGCGCGCCCGCTACCTACAACCATCCGTTCTGGCGCGCCGCCCGTACCGCCTCCATGCGGTTACGGGTGCCGGTCTTGCCGATGGCCGCGGAGAGGTAGTTGCGGACGGTGGCCTGGGAGAGATGGACCTTGGCGGCGATATCGGCGACCGTCGCGCCGTCCACGGCCGCGGTCAGGACGTCGCGTTCGCGCTGGGTCAGCGGGTTGGGGCCGGCGCTCAGTGCCGCCGCGGCCAGGCCGGGGTCGATGACCCGCTCTCCCGCGAGCACCCGGCGGATCGCCGCCGCCAGGTCCTCCACCGGGCCGTCCTTCACCAGGAAGCCGGACGCTCCGGCCTCCATGGCCCGGCGCAGATAGCCGGGGCGCCCGAACGTCGTCACGATCAGTACCTTGCAGGACGGCAGCTGGTCGCGCAGATCGGCCGCGGCGTCCAGGCCGCTGCGGCCGGGGAGTTCGATGTCCAGGAGGGCGATGTCGGGACGGGCGTCCAGGGCTGCGGCGACGATCTGATCGCCCGCCGCGACCTGCGCCACGACCTGCATGTCCTCTTCCAGGTCGAGCAGCAGCGCCAGCGCGCCCCGCATCATTCGCTGGTCCTCCGCCAGCAGGACCTTGATCACCTGGTCAACTCCTCCATATCCGCCATATCGCCCGTGCCGACCGGCAGTTCGGCCGTGACGCGGAAGCCGCGGCGGCCGTCGGGGCCGCTGATCAGTGTGCCGCCCGCCGCGGCCAGGCGCTCGGCCAGCCCCTTCAGGCCGGTGCCGCCCACCGGTCCCGAACGACCGGGCTCGGTACGGCCCGGGCCGAACGCGCCGTCGATGGCGACCGTGCTGTCCGTACCGTCCACGCCGTCCGTCACTTCGCCGCCCGGGTCACCGTCGCGCCCGGGGACGCGGTCGCGAAGCCAGGTCAGGCCGTGTGCCGTGGCAGCACCGGAGCTTACGGGACCGTGGCCGTCGTCCGTGATCGTCAGCCGTACCCGCTCCTCTTCGGCGTGTACCTCGATCTCACAGCGGGTGGCGCCGCTGTGCCGTACGGCGTTGGTGATGCCCTCGCGGACCACCCAGCCCAGCAGCGCGCCGGCCTGCGGGGGCAGCGGCGGCCCGGCCTGTCGTACGACGGGCTCGATACCGGCCGCCTCCAGCACCGAACGGGCCCGGTCCAGCTCGGTGGTCAGGCTGCCCTCGCGATAGCCGGTGACCGCCTCGCGGATCTCGGTCAGCGCCTGCCGGCCGACCGCCTCGATATCGGCGGCCTGGGCGAGCGCCGCGTCCAGATTCCGTGGCGCCAGCCGGCGGACCGCCTCGGCCTTGACCACCACCACGGACAGGGTGTGCCCCAGCAGATCGTGCAGATCGCGGGAGAAGCGCAGCCGCTCCTTTTCCACGGCGCTGCGGGCCAGTTCCTGGCGGGTGGTGTTGAGCTCCTGGATGGTGTCGAACAGGTTCAGGACCGTGGCCGTCACCATGCCGGACAGGAACGTGCCGTACCCGATGCCGAAGGAGCCCCACGGGTCGTCGTCGTGCCAGCCGGCCAGATACCCGGCCGCCCCGCTGAGCGCGATCAGCCACAGGGCGAGCTTCTTGCCGCGCAGGGCGTGCACCGTGCCGGAGGCGAGCGACAGCAGCGGAAAGAACAGGAACCAGTTGCCGCCGAACCCGAGCGCGATGGAGAAGGTGATGGCGGTCAGCACACCCAGGGCGATGAGCGGATAACGCGAGTCGCGCAGCCGTGGGTTGAAGGAGGACCACACGACGGTGATGTAGAGCGAGTTGAAGGCGAGCAGACCGAAGCCGGCCAGCCAGGGGTTGCCCGACTTGCCCTGGATGATGTTGGAGAAGGCCCCCAGGCCCATCAGCAGCCAGGGCAGAAAGGCGTACTTGCCCGGCGCGTTGTCCGGCTTTTTGCCGCGCCACTTCTGCGTGCACGAGCTGTTGTTCGTGCCCTCCGTGCCCTCCGTGCCGCCGGGGTCCTTGTCGCCGGCGGGCTGCTGCTTTGTGTGCTGCACTGTCGCTTCCCAGGTCTGCGCCATCGTCGATCACACCGTTCGTGCGGCCCGACGGTACGCGTACACCGCGTAACCGCCGAAGAGTGCCAGCCAGGCGGCCAGCACCGCCACCGTGCCGAGGCCCGGTGCGCCGCCCTGCGTCACGCTCCGGCCGAGCTCGGCGAAGCGGTTGCCGGGCGTCCAGGAGGACAGCGAGCGCAGCCAGCCGGGGAACAGCTCGGCCGGGAACCACAGGCCGCCGAGGATCGAGAGCAGCAGCATGCAGCCCGTGTTGACCACGCCGGTGGACTGAGAGGAGAGGCGGTAGCCGTTGCCGAGGCCGAGCAGGGTGAAGGGTGCGGTGCCGACCCACAGCAGCCCGACCAGCGCGGCCCACTGCCAGGCCGGCATCCGGACGCCGTTGACCAGCGCGCCCACCAGCAGCACGGCGGCGATGGCCGGCAGCACCGTCACCGACGCCGTCAGTCCGCGGCCCACCACCACACGTATCGGGCTCAGTGGGGTGATACGCAGCTGTCGCAGCCAGCCCAGGTGCTTCTCCTCGGCGACGCCGGTGCCCGTGCCGACCGCCGCGCCCAGCGCGCCGTACGCGGCCATGCCGACCATCGAGGTGATCTTCCACTCCATCCCCGCGCCGCCGGAGCCCGCACCGATGTTGGTCATCAGCACATACATCAGCACCGGCATCCCGATACCGAAGATGACAAAGCCCTTGTCGCGCAGCGTGCGGCGGACTTCGAGCCGGATGTAGTCGAGCATCACGCGATCTCCTTCGCGGACAGGGCGTCGGCGGCGGCAAACGCCGTGCCGTGGGGGGCGGTTCGGGCGGAGGTGAGCGCGAGGAACGCGTCCTCCAGGCTGGCGGGCACGACCTGCAGACCGCGGACGAGCCCGAGCCCGGCCAGCGCCACGACCGTCGCATCGGAGTCCGCCGTACGCAGCAGCGCGCGGTCGCCGCGTATCTCCACGGCGCTCACACCGGGCAGGCCGGGCAGCGGCTCGCTCGCCGCGCCCGCCAGGTCGAAGGAGACCAGTGACCCGCCGGCCCGCCGCTTTATCGCCTCGCCGCTGCCGTCGGCGACCACCCGGCCGCCGTCGATCACCACGATCCGGTCGGCGTGCTCATCCGCCTCCTCCAGATAGTGGGTGGAGAACAGGATGGTGTTGCCACGGCGGGCATAGGCCCGCATCGAGCGCCAGAAGGCGCGGCGCGCCTCAACGTCCAGCGCCGCGGTCGGCTCGTCCAGCACCAGCAGCTCCGGGTTGCCGGCCAGCGCCACCGCGAAGCGGACCCGCTGGGCCTGTCCGCCGGACAGCCGGTCCACCCGCCGCCCGCCGAATTCGCCGAGCCCCGCCAGCTCCAGGGCCTCGGTGACATCCATGGGATGGGGGTAGGTGGCCGCGACAAAGCTGATCAGTTCGCGGACGGTGACCCGGGGGATGGGCTTGCCGTCCTGCAGCATCGCGCCCACCTTGCCCGCCAGCACCGCCGCCTCCGGCGCTCCGCCGAACAGCCGCACCGTGCCCGAGCTGGGCGGCAGCAGTCCCAGCAGCATGTTGATGGTGGTGGACTTCCCCGCGCCGTTGCGCCCGAGCAGCGCCACCGTCTCGCCCGCGGCGATCTCCAGATCCATCCCGTCGACGGCACGCACCGCGCCGTAACTCCGCGTCACCCCGGAGAACCCCACCGCCGCGGCGCCGCCCGCCCTCCGCGCCGCGCTCACCGGCCCCGTCGTCCGTGTCATGCCCGCCCCGCCTCTCGTCTTCATGCCTATGACGTTACGGAGAGTTGCGAGGTCGGGGCAGATGCGAATGTGTGTGATGGGGGCTGACAAATGTCATGGGTCCGCACGGTGCGTGTCGTGGCGTACGTCGTGGCGTATGCCGTAGGGCCGCACGTATCTGACACCACGTCAGGGGGTTCCAGGTGCTGGACGGATCGGCTATACATGAGAGCCATCGGCTAGAACGCGTTCTAGAAGTGCGGCAGGTGCGCTGCCGGAGCGCGGCCGCGCCGACCAGATACGACCCCGGCGCGGTCGACGGTGCGGACGGCCGGGCCGGGGTCTTCACATCGTGGTGAAGGAGCAACAGCCCCCATGCCCATCGACGCCGCCAAGGCCATCTCCGCCGAGCCGCGGACCACCGAACTAGCCTGGGACCACAAGGACGTCCAGCTCTACCACCTCGGCATCGGCGCCGGCGCGGCCACACCGGAGAAACCGCACCCCGCCACCGACCCGGACGAACTGCGCTACACCCTGGAGAGCGCGCTGCACGTCCTGCCCAGCTTCGCCACCGTCGCGGGCGGCGGAATGGCGGTCGCCGGCGGACTCTCCGCCCCCGGCATCGACGTCGACCTCGCCGCCGTCCTGCACGGCGGCCAGACCGTCACCGTGCACCGCGCCCTCCCGGTGCGCGGCCGCGCCACCCAGACCTCGTCCGTCCCCGCCGTCTACGACAAGGGCAAGGCCGCCGTCATCGTGCTGCGCTCCGAAGTTGCCGACGAGGAGGGCCCGTTGTGGACCTGCGATACGCAGATCTTCGTCCGGGGAGAGGGCGGCTTCGGCGGCGACCGCGGCCCCTCCGCCCGCCTCGAACTCCCCGAGCGCGAGCCTGATCTGAGTACCGAACGCCATATCCGCGAGGACCAGGCGCTGCTCTATCGCCTCTCCGGCGACTGGAATCCACTGCATGCCGATCCGGAGTTCGCGAAGCTCGCCGGGTTCGACCGGCCGATTCTGCACGGGCTGTGCACCTACGGGGTGGCGTTGAAGGCCGTGGTGGACACGGTGCTCGGCGGGGATGTCTCGCGGGTGCGGTCGTATGCGACGCGCTTTGCGGGGGTGGTCTTTCCCGGCGAGACGCTGCGGCTCCGTTTGTGGCGGGAGCCGGGGCGGGTCCAGGTGTCGGTCACGGCGGCCGACCGGGACGATGCGCCTGTTCTCGCGGACACCGTGGTGGAGCACAGCTAGTCGTTGGGGGCCGTCGGGTCCGGCGGCCGCCCGTCCTCGATCTCCCCGGCCGGCGCGGGGAGGTGTCCCCAGTCAGGCGGAACAACCGAGAGGAGCCGTGACATGCGCGCAGCCGTACAGCACGAGACCGGGCAGGACAAGCTGGAAGTGCTCGATGACGTCGAGGCGGTGGGGTTCGGACCCGGCAAGGTCAAGATCCGTATCCGGGCGACCGGGCTGTGCCACTCCGATCTCTCGGCGATGAACGGGGTGCTGCCGCAGCCCGCGCCGTTCGTCCCCGGACACGAGGGCGCCGGCGAGATCCTTGACGTCGGCGACGGCGTCACCGGCCTCGGCCAGGGTGACCGCGTACTGATGTGCTGGCTGCCCGCCTGCGGCAGCTGTCCGTCCTGCAAACGCGGCCAGACCCATCTGTGTCTGGCCGGATTCATGAACGCCGGCACGCCCAACTTCAAACGCCCCGCCGGTGATGTCTTCGGCTTCGCCGGCACCGGCACCTTCGCCGAGGAGGTCGTGGTCGCCGCCAACTGCGCGGTCCCGATCCCGGACGATGTCCCGTACGAGATCGCCGCGCTGATCGGCTGTGGTGTCACCACCGGGCTCGGCGCGGCCATCAACACCGCCAAGGTGGAGGCCGCTTCCTCGGTCGCGGTGATCGGCTGCGGTGGCGTCGGCATCTCCGCCATCCAGGGCGCGAGGGCCTGCGGCGCCGCCCAGATCATCGCCGTCGACCCGGTCCTCGCCCGCCGAGAGGCCGCGCTCCGCTTCGGCGCCACCGAAGCCGTCGCCCCCGACGCGTTCGCCGACGCCAAGGCCCGGATCACCGCGGGGGAGGGCTTCGACTATGTCTTCGAGGTGGTCGGCAAGTCCGCCACCGCCCGTACCGCCTACGAGATGACCCGGCGCGGCGGCACCCTGTGCGTGGTCGGCGCGGGGGCCATGGACGACAACTTCCAGGTCAATATGTTCGAGCTGTTCTTCGACGAGAAGCGGATCCTGCCGTCCCTGTACGGCGGCGCGGATGTGCTGCGCTCCTACGAGCGGGCCATCGCCCTGTGGCGGGCCGGCCGGATCGACCTCGAAGGCCTGATCACCCATCGCGTCCAGCTCGCCGAGGTCAACGACGCGCTCGACCAGATGCGCTCCGGGACCGCGCTGCGCACCTGCATAGAGATCTGAACGCCGGAGAGGCCGGAGACCGGAGATCCGATGCCGGAGAGGGGGCGCACCCGGCTCAACCCGGCACGCCGCATCTCACGGCACCACACGGCACGGCACCGCGCCGCACCGCATCGCACCGTGCTCCGAGACGACTTGAGAGGACAGGAATGGCACAGCCACTTGAGGGCCTGACCGCGCTCGTCACCGGTGCCGGGCGCGGCCTGGGCCGCGCCGAGGCCCTCGAACTCGCCCGCCTCGGCGCCCGCGTCGTGGTCAACGACTACGGGCAGCCGGGCCGCGACGGCTCGGGCGAGGCCTCCGCGGCACCCGCCGAGGACGTCGCCGCCGAGATCCGCGCGGCGGGCGGCCAGGCGGTCGCCCACCTCGGCGATGTCGCCGACCACGAACAGGCCCGCGCGCTCGTCCAGTTGGCCATCGATACGTATGGAAAACTCGACATTCTGGTCAACAACGCGGGCATTCTGCGCGACCGGATGGTGTTCTCGATGACCGAGGACGAATGGGACTCGGTCATCCGCGTCCATCTCAAGGGCCACTTCAACACCACGCACTTCGCCGCGGTCCACTGGCGCGAACGCGCCAAAGCGGCCGGCGGCCCGGTACACGGAAGGATCGTCAACACCTCCTCGGAGGCGTTCCTCGCGGGCTCCGCGGGCCAGCCCAACTACGCCGCGGCCAAGGGCGGCATCGTCGGCCTGACGACCTCCACGGCGCTGGCGCTCGCCAAATACGGTGTGACCGCCAATGCGATCTGCCCGCGCGCCCGCACCCGTATGACCGAGGACGTTTTCGCGGGCTTCTCGGAGCCCGAGGACGGCAGGCTCGACGCGCTCGCGCCCGAGCATGTCGCGCCACTCGTCGGCTATCTGGCCTCGCCGGCCGCGGCCCGGGTCAACGGACAGCTGCTGGTCGTGCACGGCGGCATGGTCGCGATCGCCGAGCGTCCGCGGATCGCCGCGAAGTTCGACACCGCCAAGGAGGTCTTCAGCTTCGAGGAGCTGGACGATCTGCTGACGCCGTATTACGCGCAGCGCCCGCCGAACGAGACCTTCGCGGCGGCCGAGGTACTGGGCCTCAAACACGGCTGAGGGGCCGGCCGGACGCCCTGCGCACAAGGGGGCCGGGCTCTCCACGCACGACGGGCCCCGGCCCACCCGCGCACAACGGCCGTGGCCGCCGCCCGCGAAGATGCGGTGCGGCGGCCACGGCCGTTGTGCGCGGTCGGCGGTCAGGTCCGCCGGACCGGCCTTACGCGTCCTGCGGCTGCTTGTCCCGGCGGTGCCGGCCGTGGGCGGTGGAGTCGGACTCCTCAGCGGCGGCCGGGCCACGGTGCTTGGCGGAGCTTGCGGCCGCGGCGGCCTGGGCGGATGCCTCCTGGGGGCGCGCCTGGGTCGTGTTGGTTCGGGCTTCGGACATGGGAAGAGTCACTCCGTCAGATCGCTTACAGCTGTACGCGTCGGGACCTCGCCCGACGACCGCCAAGGCTGACCCCGAGCGGCACTGTCGGTGGCCGGTCAACCGGCTGCGTAGCCCCCGCCCGAAATTCTAACGGGGCGGGAAATCATGCTCCACCGGGTCTACCGGGCCGCGAGAGGTGCCTGTTGCAAGGGCACTGGCCTGCACATTTGGGGATGCGTCGGGGCGCGCTGCGGTTCCGCGTCCAGGACTCGGAGTTGTGCAGATGCTGTGGAGCGGTTGTCGGCGTCTCCTGCATCCAGGACAATCCCCCCGGCCGCCTTCGCGCTCGTACGCGCGCCCGGGACGGTTCCCCCGCCGGCCACCTTGTCCGCGCCCGCGGCCGGGGGTCTCTCCCCGCCGCCCGCCCCAGAAGCCGGACTCTGCACCGGCCTCACAGGCTCCACCAGCCGCTCCGCGCCCACGGGTTCCGCAGGTCCTACCGCCCCCGCAGGCTCCGCCCGCCGCTCCGCCCCCGCAGGCTCCGCCCGCCGCTCCGCCCCCGCAGGCTCCGCCCGCCGCTCCGCCCCCGCAGGCTCCGCCCGCTGCTCCGCCCCCGCAGGCTCCGCCCGCCGCTCCGCCCCCGCAGGCTCCGCCCCCTCCACCGGCCCCAGCGGTATGGCCATCCGCGCCACCCCGCACGGCTCCGCGTCCGTCGCGTACGGCAGCAGCAGTTCGCCGGCCGCCGTCCACAGCCCGGCCCCCGCCAGCCACCCCTCCGGCACCGGCAGCTGCCGCAGCTCCCGTCCCGAGGGCCGCCAGACCCCCAGCCACGCCCCGCTCACCGCATCCATCCGGTCCATCCGGAACGCCACCGCGCAGCTCTCCGGGGCCAGCATCTGCCCCGGTTGTGCGGCGAACGGCGTCACGGACGTACCTGCCGGTCGCAGGCACTCGGGGAACCGCACCGGCAGACTGCTGCCCAGTACGCCCCAACCCAGTCGGTCGTGCCCCGGCGCGTCCGACCGTACGAGCAGCAGCCCGCTGTCCGGATCGGCCAGCAGCAGCCGGTCGTTGCTGTCCTCGGTGATCTGCAGCAGCGGGCCGGTCCCGCCGCCCCGCTCCAGATCGACCAGCACGGTCTTCGTCCGGCCGCCCCACTCCCGGTCCAGGGCCAGGAGCCGGCCGGCGCGGTCGAGCCAGACGCCCCCCGAGCAGCGCCCCGGGATCTCGGTGACCCGCTCGGGTCCGTGCGCGCCGCCGTGCACCAGCCACAGCACGGTGCGGTGGGCCTCGGGCGCCAGGGCGTAGCCGAGCGACCCGCCAGGGGTGGGCGGCAGCAGGGTCAGCTCGTCCGCTTCCACCGCGCCCAGCAGGAGTTCGCCGGTCCCGGGGTCGGTCGGGTAGAGCAGGGAGCAGGCGAAGCGGTCGGCGACCCGGCGCACGATCAGCACCCGTCCGTCCGTGAGCGGCAGCAGTTGGCTGTCCGGCTCCTCGGGCTGGCTGCCCGGCAGCGGTACGGCGTACGGCTCGGGGCCGCTCAGCGTCCAGCGCTCCGGAAACCAGCTCCCGGCGGCGTCGTCATGACGGGCGAGCCGGGCGGCGTACGAGCCGTCGGCGGCGATGGTCAGCGCCGTGCGGTGCGGGCTGTCCAGCTCCGTGGCGTCCTCAGGGGCACAGATCGTCATCGAGTGGTCACCTCCAGTCAGCAACCGAAGCTAGTTTTCGCACTTCCGGCCGATCAACGCGAGTTGCCGCACTTCACGCATAAGGATGGCGATTGTCCGGTTCGCCGGTGCTGGTTGAGGTGGGTGTGCTTCGGAATTCAACGGTGGGCTAGGTTAGGCGTGCCTAAGTTGCCTCTTGACGGGCCTGACGCGGTCCTCAAGTTGGTTCCGTGCTGCCCGGGTGTTCCTTGTGGCGCCCCGGCGAGCAGCCGATCTCCCGGGAGTACGTGATGTCCCTTCGCCGCCGCGGCGCCGCCGCGACAGCCCTCGCCGCCGCGGGCGCCCTGACGCTCGCGGCCTGCGGTACGTCCGACGCGGGCGGTGGCCGGAGCGACAACGGTGCGGGATCGAAGGCCGTCGCCCAGGGCGGCAAGGACTTCGCGAAGGCCGCCGAAGAGACCGCGAAGATGGGCACCGATGCCAAGCCGGGGCAGTTCCCGCGCACCATCAGGCATGCGATGGGCAGCACCTCGATCAAGGCCGCGCCCCAGCGGGTGGTCGTCCTCGACGTCGGTGAGCTCGACAACGTCGTCTCGCTCGGCATCAAGCCGGTCGGCTACGCCCCCACCGAGGGTGACGAGGCCCTCCCTGGCTACCTGAAGAAGGACGCCGGCCACCCCCGGAGCGTCGGCACCATCAACGGCCTCAACCTGGAGGCCGTCAACAAGCTCAAGCCCGACCTCATCCTGGGCAGCAAGCTGCGCGCCGAGAAGCAGTACCAGCAGCTGAGCAAGATCGCCCCGACCGTCTTCTCGATCCGCCCCGGCTTCACCTGGAAGCAGAACTATCTGCTCAACGCCGCCGCCCTGGACAAGACCGCCGAGGCGAAGACCGAGCTGGCCGCGTACGAGGCCAAGGCGAGGAAGCTCGGCGCCGACATCGGCCCCAAGAAGCCGACCGTCACGATGCTGCGCTACATGCCGCAGTTCACCCGGCTGTACGCCAAGCAGTCGTTCATCGGCACCATCCTTGAGGACGTCGGCCTGCCGCGGCCCAGGAACCAGCGGATCGACGACCTGGCCACCGAGGTCAGCCCGGAGAACATCAACCAGGCCGACGCGGACCGGATCTTCACCGGTGTCTACGGCGACCCCAAGTCGACCAAGCGCGAGAGCGCCGAGCACAACCCGCTGTGGAAGAACCTCAAGGCGGTGAAGGACGGCCACGCCAAGGACGTCAAGGACGAGACCTGGTACCTGGGACTCGGCGTCACCGCCGCCAACAGCGTCCTGGACGATCTGCGCGGCTTCCTGGTCAAGTAGCGGCTCGGGCGGGCAGCCGGCCGTTGAAGCCGCCGTCGGCTCCCCACCCGACCGACAAAGCACCCCACCAACAAAGCACCCCACCACCGAAGAACGAGCCGCCCGGGACAGGACGCCGCCCCCTGTCACAGGCGGGAGGTAACCTTCCACCCGTGCCCGTACTGTCTGAAGTCCTCACCGCGCTCGACGCCCTCTGGCCACCCGAGCGGGCCGAAGGGTGGGACGCCGTAGGCACGGTCTGCGGAGACCCCGACGCCGAGGTCCGCCGTGTGCTGTTCGCCGTCGACCCGGTGCAGGAAATCGTCGACGAGGCGGTGCGGCTCGGCGCCGACCTTCTCGTCACCCATCACCCGCTCTATCTGCGCGGTACGACGACGGTGGCGGCCTCGACCTTCAAGGGCAAGGTCGTGCACACGCTCATCAAGCACGACATCGCCCTGCATGTCGCGCACACCAACGCCGACACCGCCGACCCGGGTGTCTCCGACGCCCTGGCCGGTGCCCTGGATCTGCACGTCCTGGGCCCGCTGGTGCCGGACGCGAGCGACCCGGCAGGCCGTCGCGGTCTGGGCCGGATCTGCGAGCTGGGGCACCCGATGACGCTGGCCGAGTTCGCCTCGTACGCCGCCGCCCGCCTCCCCGCCACCGCGCAGGGCATCAGGGCGGCCGGCGACCCGGACCGCGAGATCCGGACCGTCGCCGTATCCGGTGGTTCCGGTGACAGCCTCTTCGACGACGTACGGGCGGCCGGTGTGGATGCGTTCCTCACCGCCGATCTGCGCCATCATCCGGCCTCCGAGGCCATGCAGAGCACACACAACAGCCCGCCGGCGCTGCTCGACGCCGCCCACTGGGCCACCGAATGGCCGTGGTGCGAGCAGGCCGCGGCCCAGCTCGACGCGGTCTCCGACCGGCACGGCTGGGGACTGCGTACGCATGTCTCCCGTACGGTCACCGACCCCTGGACCGCCCACGCGGCGTCCGCCCCCCGCTTCACCCCGACGCACACCACAGGAGCCCCACGCTGAACGCCGCGCCCGCCGACCAGATCCGCCTCCTCGACGTCCAGGCCCTGGATGTCCGGCTCACCCAGCTCGCGCACCGGCGCAGGAACCTCCCGGAACTGGCCGAGCTGCAGACCCTTGAGGCCGACCTCATCCAGCAGCGCGACCTGCTCGTCGCCGCACAGACCGAGGAGAGCGACACCAGCCGCGAGCAGACCAAGGCCGAGCAGGACGTGGACCAGGTGCGCCAGCGCGCCGCCCGCGACCAGAAGCGGCTGGACTCCGGCGCCATCACCTCCCCCAAGGACCTGGAGAGCCTCCAGCGCGAACTGGCCTCGCTCGCCAAGCGGCAGGGCGACCTGGAGGACGTCGTCCTGGAGGTCATGGAGCGCCGGGAGGCCGCCCAGGAGCGGGTCACCGAGCTCACCGCCCGGGTGGAAGCCATCCAGGCCAAGGTCGACGACGCCGCCGCCCGCCGGGACGCCGCCTGTGCCGAGATCGACGCCGAGGCCGCCACGGCAACCAAGGAGCGCGAGCTGACCGTCGCCGACATCCCGGCCGACCTGCTGAAGCTCTACGACAAGATCCGCTCCAAGGAGGGCGGCGTCGGCGCGGCCCGCCTCTACCAGCGCCGCTGCGAGGGCTGCCGCCTGGAGCTGAACATCACCGAGATCAACGATGTGCGCGCGGCCGCCGCCGACGCCGTCGTCCGGTGCGAGAACTGCACCCGCATTCTGGTCCGTACGCCCGACTCGGGCCTGTAGGCCATGACACGCACGCTGATCGTCGAAGCGGACGGCGGGTCCCGGGGCAACCCGGGGCCGGCCGGCTACGGCGCCGTTGTCCTCGACCCGGTGACGGGTGAGGCGCTGGCCGAGGCCGCCGAGTACATCGGCACCGCGACCAACAACGTCGCCGAGTACAAGGGTCTGGTGGCCGGCCTGCGGGCGGCCCACGCCCTGGACCCGCAGGCACGCATCCAGGTGCGGATGGACTCCAAGCTCGTCGTCGAGCAGATGTCGGGGCGCTGGCAGATCAAGCACCCGGACATGAAGCCGCTGGCCGCCGCGGCCAGGGCGATCTTCCCGGCCGGCCAGGTGTCGTACGAGTGGATCCCCCGCGCGCAGAACAAGCACGCCGACCGGCTCGCCAACGAGGCGATGGACGCCGGAAAGATCGGCAAGCAGTGGGAGCCGCGGGACTCCAGGGCGGCGCTCGCCACCGCACCCGCCCGCAGCGCCGCCGCACAGGCCGCCGACGCGGCCGCCGAGGTGGCGGAGGCGGCCGCCGCCCCGGGCTGGGGCGCTCCCGACCTCGGCGCACCCGCGACCTTCGTCCTGCTGCGGCACGGCGAGACCGCGCTGACGCCCGAGAAGCGGTTCTCCGGCAGCGGCGGCAGCGACCCCGAACTCTCCGCCGCCGGACGCCGCCAGGCCGAGGCGACCGCCGCCGCACTCGCCGCCCGCGGCACGATCCAGGCCGTTGTCAGCTCACCGCTGCGACGCTGCCGGGAGACCGCGGAGACGGTCGCGGCCCGGCTCGGCCTGGAGGTCCGCATCGAGGAGGGCCTGCGCGAGACCGACTTCGGGGCGTGGGAGGGGCTGACCTTCGCCGAGGTGCGCGAGCGGTTCCCCGATGACCTCGATGCCTGGCTCGGCTCCGCCAAGGTGGCGCCCACCGGAGGCGGTGAGTCCTTCGCGTTGGTCGCCCGCCGGGTCGCCGTCGCCCGCGACAAGCTCATCGCCCGGTACGCGGGCCGGACCGTGCTGCTGGTCACGCATGTCACCCCGATCAAGACCCTGGTCCGCCTGGCCCTGGGCGCCCCGCCGGAGTCGCTTTTCAAGATGGAGCTCTCCGCGGCGTCACTGTCCGCGGTGGCGTACTACGCCGACGGCAATGCCTCGGTGCGGTTGCTGAACGACACGGGGCATCTGCGGTAGCGGGGCGTCCCGCGCACCCCGCACACCGCGCGCCTTCCGTACGCGAACGGGCCCGGCCCATCGGACGACCGATGCGCCGGGCCCTTCACATGAACAGCCGTCGGCGCATGGGCGGCCATGAGCAGTAGTCGGTACCCGGGCAGACATGAACAGCCGTCCGCGCCCGAAAGCCTTCAGGCCGCCAACGCCGCCGCCTCCCGAGCGAGTTGGCGTACCCGGCCCCAGTCCTTGGCGGCCAGGGCGTCGGCCGGCAGCATCCAGGTGCCGCCCACGCAGCCGACGTTCGGCAGCGCCAGATACGAGGGCGCCGATGCCGGGCCGATCCCGCCGGTCGGGCAGAAGCGGGCCTGCGGCAGCGGTGAGGCCAGCGACTTCAGATAGGCGGTGCCGCCCGCCGCCTCGGCCGGGAAGAACTTCAGCTCGGTGAGGCCCTCGTCCAGCAGGGTCACCACTTCCGAGGTCGTCGAGACGCCCGGCAGGAACGGCACGCCGGAGTCCTTCATCGCGCCCAGCAGCCGCGGCGACCAGCCCGGGCTGACCAGGAAGCGGGCGCCGGCCGCGCGGGCCGCCTCGACATGCTCGGGGGTCAGCAGCGTGCCGGCGCCGATCACCGCGTCCGGGACCTCGTCGGCGACGGCCCGGATCGCGTCCAGCGCGGCCGGCGTCCGCAGCGTCACCTCGATCGCGGGCAGCCCGCCAGCGACGAGCGCACGGGCGAGCGGCACGGCGTCGGCGGCGTCGTGCAGCACGACGACCGGGATGACGGGGGCGAGTTCGAGCACCGAGGACGGGGGAGAAGTCGAGAGCTTGGGGGAGGCGGGCGCGGGGGAGGAGGCGACGCTGGTCACGCCGCCCATAGTGCGCCCGCCGACCCACTCTCCGCAACGAGCGTTGCGCATGTTGCAATCGCAGTCGGCCGGGTTGCCCCTACGGCCGTATCCCCGGCCCCTACAGCTCCGTCACGATCACATCGACGGCCCACGCCTTGCCGCTCTTGGCCGGGGCCTCCGCCTCCACCGCGTACCCCAGCCCGCGCAGCGCCTCCACCAGCTCCGCCGGACCGTCCGGTGTCAGACCCGCCGACAGCAGATCCCGCACCAGCCGGCCCTTGGTCGCCTTGTTGAAGTGGCTGACCACCGTCCGCTTCTCCACACCGGCCACGATCTTCGACTGCAGCACCCGCACGGTCGCGGTCCGCCCGGCCACCTCACCCTTGGGCTTCCACGCCGTGGCGTACGCCGCCGACCGCAGATCGAGCACCAGCCCCTCGGCGGCGGCCGTCGGCAGCACCTCCGCCATCGGTGCCCGCCAGTACGCGCCCAGCGCGCCGAGCCCCGGCAGCTTCACCCCCATCGAGCAGCGGTACGACGGAATCCGGTCGCCGATCCGCACGGCGCCCCACAGCCCCGAGAACACCAGCAGCGACCGCTCGGCCAGCTTGCGCGCCGGCGCGTCCAGGGACGCCAGCCCGAGCGCGTCGTAGAGCACACCGGTGTAGATCTCCCCGGCCGGCCGTGCACCCGCCGTCCGCAGGCCCGCGTTCTTGGCGATCTCGCCCTTGAGGCCCTCGCTGAGCCCGAGCACCTCCTGGGCCTTGGTCGCGTCCGCGGCGCACAGCTCGACCAGCTCCTCGAACACCGCCTCGCGCGCCGCGGTCAGCCCCGGCAGCGACAGCGATCCGATGTCCAGCGGCGCGCCGGCCTCTCCCGCGGCCTTCCCTTCGGACGGCGGCAACAGCACGAGCACGGTGTTCTCCTTCACGGCGGTAGGGGCGGGGGTGCGGCCCCGGGAAAGCGTATGGCCTGCGCCGGGCGGGCGAAGAACCCGCTCAGGGCCGGCCTCCCCGGCGCGGCGCCGCACGTCGCGCCGCGAGCGCCCACCCGCCATACGCTCGGTTTCATGCCCCGTCTCCATATGCATGTGACCGACGCAGCCGATGCCCCGCTGCGCGCCGCGCTGCGTGAGCTGCGCTGCAAGCTGGAGATTCCGTACCACTTCCCGCCCACGGCACAGGCCGAGGCGGAGAGCGCCGCCCGCGCCCCGCGGATCCCGGTCGCCGATGGCGCGGTGGCCACCGAGCACACCCTGGAGGACGTCACCGACCTCCCGCTCTTCACCATCGACCCGCCCGGCTCGCTCGACCTCGACCAGGCCATGTTCCTGTCGCGCCGCGCGGGCGGCGGCTTCCGCGTCCACTACGCCATCGCGGACGTCGCCTCCTTCGTGACGCCGGGCGGCGCCCTGGACGCCGAGGCGCACCACCGCGTGACGACCCTCTACTTCCCCGACGAGCGCGTTCCGCTGCACCCCTATGCGCTGAGTGAAGGCGCTGCCAGCCTGCTGCCCGACCAGGACCGCCCGGCCGTCCTGTGGCAGCTCGACCTCGACCGGCAAGGGGCCCTGACCGCCGCGTCCGTCCGCCGCGCCCTGGTCCGCTCCCGCGCCAAGCTCGACTACGCGGGCGTCCAGCGGGTCATCGACGACCGGACGGCCGAGGAACCGCTCGCCCTGCTCCGCGAGATCGGACTGCTGCGGGAGGAGCTGGAGGTCGCCCGCGGCGCGATCTCCCTCCATGTGCCCGAGCAGGAGATCGTCGAGCAGGACGGCTGCTACACCCTCGAATACCGCGCCCCGCTCCCGGCCTACGGCTGGAACGCGCAGATCTCCCTGCTCACCGGCATGGCCGCGGCCGAGCTGATGCTCGCCTCCGGCACCGGCATCCTGCGTACGCTGCCCACCGCCCCGGACGGCTCGGTCGCCCGGCTCCGGCTCACCGCCCGCGCGCTCGGCGTGGACTGGCCCCACCACACCTCGTACGCGGCGCTGATCCGCACCCTCGACCCGGGCCGCGCCACCCACGCCGCGTTCCTCCAGGAGTGCACCGCCCTGCTGCGCGGCGCCGGCTACACCGCTTTCGACGGCGCCCCGCCGGCGGCCTCCGACGCGCTGCACGCCGCCGTCGCCGCCCCGTACGCGCATGCCACCGCGCCGCTGCGGCGGCTCGTCGACCGCTACACCTCCGAGCTGTGCCTGGCCGCCTCGGCCGGCGAGGAACCGGCCGACTGGGTCCGCAGCGCGCTGCCCGCCCTGCCCCGGGAGATGGAGACCGGCACCCAGCGCGCCAACCAGATCGAGCGCGCCTGCGTCGACCTCGTCGAGGCGGCGCTGCTGCGCGACCGGGTCGGCGAGATCTTCGAGGCCCTGGTCGTCGAGATCCAGGAGAAGGACCCCACCCGGGGCACCGTCCACCTCTACGACCCGGCCGTCATCGGCCAGGTCGAAACCGCCCCGGACGGCCCCGCGCTCCCGCTCGGCCACCGCATCCAGGTCCGCCTCGCCGAAGCCGAACCGGGCCGCGACCCGGTCCGCTTCACCCCTGTCTGACGGCGGCCCCTTCCGGGGCCCCCGGGGCCGCGCCCGGTGCCGCCGTCGCCGCCCGTACGGCCGCCACCGCGCCCCGCGCGTCATCGGCATGGAACCGCACCGTACGGACCGTCTCCTGCCGCCCCGTCAGCCGTACGGCCGCCACCGGTTCGGTCAGCTCGACGGTCACCGACGTCTGCCCGCCGACCGCCATCTCCAGCACCCCGTCCCCCGCACCCTTCTTCTCCGGCTCCCTGGTGAACCGCAGGTCGTAGCGGACCGAGGCGATCCGCTCCAGCGGTATCCCCACCTCCATCCGGGCACCGTTGCGCAACCGCAGCATCCCGGCCCCCAGCACATGCGGCCGGGTGACCGCCGCGGCCTGGAACCCCAGCATCATCAGCACCGTGTAGACATCGACGACCAGCATCACCTCACGCGCCACCGCAAGTCCGGCGAGCAGCACATGGAGCCCGGCCGTCTCCACGGCACACACGAACGTCAGCCCGTACACGATCGCCGCCTGCGCCCCCGCGTACCCCATGGCCCGCTCGCCCGGCGCCACCCCGATCCGCCGCCGCGCCACCCACCACCCCAGGCTCACCAGCCACCGGCCCTCGTACGCGGCCAGCCGGCGCAGCGTCCCGCCCCTCCGGGTCACCGGGCACGCTCCACGAGCAGCCGGATCGACTGGCGTACGGCCTCGGCCTGCGCGGGCGCGAAGTCCGCGAAGAAAGCCCCCATGAACCCCTCCGAAACCTCCGCGGACTCCCAGGATCCGACCTCCCCGGCCCGTGCGCCGACCTCCGCGGCCACCGCGTCCGGCAGGCAGTCGGAGAGCGCCTGTGCGGCATCCGCCACCCGCGGATCGTCCGGCTCGGCCCCGGCCAGCTCGTCCAGCAGCGCGTACACCTCGTACACCCGCGCCATCGCCCCCGGCTCCGCGGTCGCCTGCCCGAGCAGGGCCGACAGCCGCTCGCCCGCTTCGGCTCCTGCCGTCGCCTCCATCAGCGCCAGCACCTCCCGCTCCTTGGCGGCCATCGCGGGCTCGGGGCCCGGCCGCTCCGCCGCGGTCCGGGCCATCCTCCCGAAGAGCGCCGCCAGTTCCTCCGACACGGGGCCCTCGGCGGGCAGCCCGCCGTGCTCCTCCGCCAGCCGCAGCAGCGCGGCGATGCGCGCCCGCCGGGTCCGGATCGCCTCCTCCTGCCGCGCCAGATCCGCGTCCAGCTCGGCCAGCACCTCGTGCAGCGCCCGCCCCGCGTCGTCGGCGAGGACGTCCCGTACCTCCTCCAGCCCCAGGCCCAGCTCGGTCAGGCGCCGCACCCGCGCCAGCGCCACCGCGTCGCGCAGCCCGTACTCGCGATAGCCGTTGGCCCGCCGCGCCGGCTCCGGCAACAGCCCCAGATGGTGGTAATGACGCACCGCACGGGTGCTGATGCCGGCCAGCGCGGCGAGTTCTCCGATCCTCATGCGGCCAGTAGAAACGTTGACGCCGCGACAAGGTCAAGCGGTCGCGCACACGGTCCGGCCCGGGTGGCGGCGGCCGGTCCGCCCCCCTCACCCGTGCAGGTAGCATGGTCGCTACGGCGGACGAGCCGGCCGGACGGCCGCGTGGGGATCTCACGATCCTCCCGAGGAACGTCCGGGCTCCACAGGGCAGGGTGGTGGGTAACGCCCACCCGGGGTGACCCGCGGGACAGTGCCACAGAAAGCAAACCGCCCGGGCCGCAAGGCCTGGGTAAGGGTGAAACGGTGGTGTAAGAGACCACCAGCCTCCGAGGTGACTCGGAGGGCTAGGTAAACCCCACCCGGAGCAAGGTCAAGAGGGGGCATCGGCTGATGCCTCTGCGCGGACGACCGAGGGCTGCCCGCCCGAGTCCGCGGGTAGACCGCACGAGGCTGTCGGCAACGGCAGCCCTAGATGGATGGCCGTCTCCCCTCGGCCCGCAAGGACCGGGGGCGACAGAACCCGGCGTACAGGCCGACTCGTCCGCCACTACCTGGGACTTAGCCCCGGAAAGGGCCTCTGACCTGCATCGGAGGTCCTTTCTGGTCTTTCAGGGGCTTGCCTGTTTAGGCAGCGGAAAGTCCCCGGAAAGTCCCCCTGACAGACCAGAAAGTCCCCGAAAAGTCCCCGGGTTGGGCTGCCTGGCGAGCCCTCTGAACAGGCGATTCAACGTATGGCGCCACAAGGGAAGGCGCTGATCGCCGAGATGCTGGATAACCGGACGGCTGTCGGTCACGTCGCATGTCACACGCGGTGGGACACAGACGAACACCGGTTGACGAACCGGCGTGCACCGGAACTCCGAAACCGCGCGGAGGAGGTGCTCGCCTGTCAGGACGTTGGCCGGCGGCACGACGTACCTGAAGCGCTGACTGGAGCCGCTGCCCGGCAGCGAATGGTGGGCTCCGGCCGGCGTGGCCGGGCGCCTGATTCCACCGTTGTCCGGGGTTCGGCAAGTGGAGATTTCACTGTGGCTGCGCCGTCTGCTCCTCGGCCAGATCGGTGTCCGTGGTGTCTGCTTTCATGGCGGCACCGACGCGCTCGGTGTGGGGCTGCCAGCTGCGTCCCCGTCCGTGAGGGGTGCATGGTGTGTGGGGTGCTGCGCCGCATGCGGGACACGTTTGTGCGCTGACGGCGTCCTTACGTGGGGCTGAGGCCAGCCACAGCTCACGTCGAGCCCGGCGTAGCTTTCGTTCCGCCGCTTGCTGTTGTTCCCGCGCATAGCGTGGCTCGGCCTTTGCGGTCTTGTCCGGTAGGGGGTGGTCCAGGATCTCCCGGGGGTCCCCGTCCAGCGGAGGATCCGGAGCCTTTCTGCCTGAGTGGAGGGAGTACTCATCGAGAACGAACTCCTTGGGCCGCAGAATGCCTGCGAGTGCGCGTCGTGCTTGGTGCAATGGCCGGACTGGGACCCCCTTCGGGCTGCGGCACAAGGCGGCCGCGGCTGCGTCGCAGTGAGGGCAGGCAACGGAGAGGATCTCGATGAGGTTCTCGCGCCGTTCGGCGTTGGCTCGCTGCCGTCGCTGTTCTTCCTCTTTGCGCCGCTCGGCCTCAGCGGCTTCCCTGGCACTCTGTTGCTCCCGCTCCTGCGGGCTCAGGTGAGCACGGCACGGTTCCCGGGTGATGTCCCACTGGCAGGGCAGGCGGGACTTCGGCGACGACCACGACATGGCGGAGGTTTCGTGAGCCTGACCGCGGAGGAGCGGACTGCGGCTGCTATCGCGGCCCGTCGACGCGCGGCTGACGTAATGATCGGCCGGGTCAGGGACGTCGTGGCCCAGATTCGGCGTGAGCGGGCGAAGGTGACCTTTGCTGCCGTCGCCCGCCGTGCGGACGTGTCCCGCACGTTTCTTTACCAGAACGACACAGCCCGGAAGCTCGTCGAGGCAGCTGCTGCCGAAGCTGCGGGGCGGTTCGGCGCCGACCAGGCCGAAAAGGCCGCGCATACGGAGGCGACTTGGCGGGAGCGCGCTCTCAACGCTGAAGAGAGCCTTAAGGCCACCAATGCTAAGGTTCTCGCCCAGCGCACCCAGATCGCCGTCCTACTCGGCAGGTTCCGGGACCTTGAGAGCGACCTTCCTTCCGATGCTTTCCAGCACCTGATCAGCGAGAACACCACGTTTAAATACCGGGTCCGGCAACTCGCGCAGGACAACAAGTCCCTCGAAGGGCGGCTCAAGGGCGCGAGGGAGAACAACCGGTTCCTCGACAAGCGCATCGCCGACCTGGAGAGCCGGATCCTGGACATGCAACAGGGCCGAGAGACCTAGCAGATCCGCCCCACAGACAACGACCGCTTGATCGAGGGCGAGAAGGCCGTTCACCCTGGTGAGCCCATGATCGCCGGAACGAGTGGCACGAGAGGGAGACTGAACTGTCCCTCTCAGGCGGACCTGGTTCCTCATTCAGGTGCGCGTCGCTGTATCTGACCGTGCGTAAATTCTGCGCTCGGTGTGTGACCAGCACGCTTCTTGCCTGCCTCAGGATGGGCTCGGCCCGACGCCACAACCGTATGGTTGGGACCAAATGGCGTGACGGCTAACCTGTTCGGAGCGAATTAGCATCGTTGCCAGCTGATGTCGCGAAGTTTGGGATCCCCCTAGAGTCGACGAGCGCGGCCGACCCCTGCGCCCCTCGAGCGCTGAGATGCGGTTTGCTTCGCTGTGGCGCAAGCTGAATATAGATGGACGAAGTCGTGCCGGCGGGTCGGGAGTTGTAGGCACCCGCCGAGGTGGAAACGCTGAATTGCCAACGGCGAACGAAGCTGAATCGTGCGACGCATGAGTATTGGGATGCGCGATGGGGGTTGACGCAAGATCGGGAGTCAAGGGGTGCAGCACACCTGGTTGTTCCCCTTGCTGGACAGACGTGATCTGCAGCGAACACGGAAATCTTGTCCTGCACATAAGAGCATGGCAGGCTTCGATACTAGGCTTGACTATTTATGCCACCTACCCAATCGCAGCCCAGATGAATAGCGAGTGGCCGCTGTTTGCGGCGGGCGTGTTGGTTGGAGCCATGGTAGTCGCCCTCCCCTTGTGGCGCGATCGCCCGCGGTGGAGTTCGATCCTGGCGGCCTGGATTTTGTCTTGTGGGATAGTCGTCGTAACCAACTTTCGCGATGCCACATTCTTCAGATTGGTATTGTTTATCACCGCTGCCGCAACGACAGCGGTGTGGCTGGCCGCCTTTTGGATAGATTCGACTGTCGCTCACTTCTTCAATTTTCCGTCTTCACTTATAGCGAACCGTAAGGTCCATTTTGCGAAGATTTCCAGCGCCATAGTTGCGTTCGGCCTAGCCGCCATGACTATCGACGGGATCCTTAACTTCCTCCCTTTGAATTGGGGAGTTCAAGAAGTTGAACCGTATCAAAACGGGCTACTTCTTGTCGGGGCCGGTTCACTGGTAGTCGGCGTCGTATATGCGGTGGGAGTGAGCGCATGCAAGAGAAAGGGCATAGTGGCGACCCGCAAGGTGCCTGGTCCGAAATTTACGAGCCTCACAAATAAGGCAAGAAGGGATCCAAGGAAAGGGGCGGTAGGGAATCTGGTCGATATATTCTATAGAGCGGCCTCTATAGTTGAAATCTGCTTCAGTAATGCGATGTCCGTCGCTTGGTATTCAATAACGGTGATTTCCGTTGCCATCTACGAGATGGCGGCCTCCTTTGCGGCAATCATTGCCGAAATGGCTAGGATCCTCGCAAGATCAGCTGTCAGCGCAGTGCGGTATTCGGCGATCCCTGTCATTGGGATTGGATTTGCCAGTTGGCTAACCTTGAGGGCATCTCAAAATAATCTACAGTATCTGGTTCGCGGAAATAGCGATTCCCTGTTGAATGCAGTAGCACTTGAACTCATCGCCATTGCATCTCTGACTTTAACTTGGATTGCAGTGTCGACGCAGCCGGTCCGGCGCTCTGTGTACTCAGCTGTCTTGTCAGTGCTCAATTCTGCGCCATACCTACTGTTCTACATCTGGGTGGGATTTGCACTCGTCTATTTCATAGGGTTAATTCCTGGAATTCGGATTCATGTACATACGGTCGGCATTGGCCTTACAGTATTGCTGCTTATTTTGTTGGCTGTAGGATTGATAAGGAAAAAAATCCGATAGTGCCGCCATGCCTCGACCTGGAGGTGGTGGCCGCGCTGCTGGAACGCGACCACCACCTGGTCCGTGCGGTGATCCTTGCGGACAAGGGCTTCGCGGGGCGGAAGTTCGAAGTGTTCCTGACCGAACGGCTCGGCGTACGCCTGGTGCACCCGGACCGCAAGAACGAACCGGTCGACCACAGCCGTCTCGTCCGCGTCCGCCAGTGGACCAAGGCTGCTTCGACACCCTCAAGGGGCAGCTCAGCCTCGACAACACCGTGGCAGACCTCCAGTCCCGGAGTCTTCGCCCGCCCAGGCCAACGCCTCCTCGCCCTGGCACCCCGCATCTGGCACAACTGGACCACCGGACTCCCGGTCTAACGCTTACTTATCCCCTACGAAGTTCGTTGCCGGTTCGTGGTGAACATGTCCGCGACGCTCCACAGCTCGTCAGCATCGATACGCACATGTTCAAGCGACGAAAAGCGGACGAGGCGCAGAAGCTGAAGAACCCCGCCACCCGCACAGCGCGCCTCGCGCAGTCCCTCAAGAGCACGACCCGCCTGGCACTGACCGGCACACCCATGGAGAACTGCCCGGAGACCGCGTGGCCACGACGCCTGCGCCCGACACCACAACAGCGCCGCCCTTCTGGGACCGTCTCATCCCCTCTCCGCCCCAGGGCCTCCCCACAGGTGACGAGCTGGCCGCCATCGCCTCTGACGCGGCACACCGCGCCAGTAAACTGCTTCGCATGCACGAAAGTGCTGACCACGCACAGGCCAGCCGGTCAGACGAGCCCGTACCTGGACCCCTCGACCCGGTCACCGACCTTGTCCGCCTGCTGCGTCACACTTCCGACAAGGGCACCATCGAGACTGCTGCCGCCCGCGCAGGACTGCGCACCGGGCAACTGCGCACCCTGCGCGTGGCATTCGCCTTCCACGGCGAAGCCGGCGTGCGTGCAGTCCTTCACTGTGCCGAGGTAGATCCCAGTACCCTGGAACACGCCGCTCGACAGCTCGCCAGTGTCCGCTCGCACACCCGCACACCACTCCACTGCAGGCACAACCGGATCACCGACCTGGACGCAGGCATCCAGCTCCGCCTGGTGGACGACACGTGGTATCCGTTCACCAGAACGCCACAGAACGGCTGGGCACCTGCCCGGGGAGCCGCCCAGCTTCCGACCGCCGCCTACTCGGCGGCACGCCTGGCAACCCGTTCACGCGGCGCATAGCCGGAGGCCCCGGCTCTGTTCCTCACAGCTCGGTCAGCGGGTTCGCCAAGGAGTCTTGATCATCGGGCATGCCGAGGCAGTCGAGCGAGCGATCGCCAACAATCGCGCTCTCCGGCGCAACACCGCCATGACCCATCGCATCACCGACGCTCAGCCGACCGTGCCGGTATCACGACGGAATACAGCCACCGGCCAGCTCGCCCGGGACTGAATGCCACCGAGGAACCCCTCGGAATAGCCCAAGCACCGAAGATCGCCGAACTCCCTCGGTGCTCCGCCGAGGGGCGAGTGGCGCCTCCGCGCATCCGCACCACGATCGGTTCGCACTTGGAGACCCGGGCCGAGCGGGCTGGTACCTAGATCGGAAAAACTCTCCTCGCCGGACTGCGGCTATGAAGTCCAACCATACTTCCGCTCTGAAAACGATCACTGAGTCGTCAGGGCCTTTGGAGTCCCGGACAGGGGTGAGTTGACCAGTGCGGAACGCGAGGAGCTGACACGGCTGCGCAGGCAGAACCTTGAGCAGCAGAAGACGATCGAGATCCTGAAAAAAGCCGCAGCGCTCTGTGCTTACCGTGGCATTGCGGGAGCTTTCGGGGTGGCCAAGGGGTGGCCGGATGCCCTTGGACAGTGCAGCACGGCATACCCGGGCTGAGCACGGTGCATGCGTTCTGATCAGGAGCGATGCCGCCCGGCACCACGGGCGTCACCAGACGGCATGAGAAGTAGGGCGAGTGAGCTGTGCTGGCCCTGGTCGGCGCGTGGTCAGTGGATGGCCCAGCTCTTCGTACGGTCGCCGCGTTTCAGAGTGTCCAGGCGGAAGGTGAGCTGGGTAGCCGCCTCAAGGTCGCCCAGGTCGGCGCGCCGGATGAAGGAGCCGAGGGTGTGGAGGTCCCGTAGCTCGGTGAGTACCGAGAGCCCTGGCCAGTCGGTGAGGTCGTAGCCGTATGCGTCAGAGAAGGCACGCAGCTGAGCGGTGGTGCGACCGAAGCGGACGCCCTGGAAGGTGTTGGCGAGGTCGGTCTCCCGGGGGCCGATCGCTGCTTCGTCCCAGTCGCCGAGCCTGGCGGCGGTGCCGTCCCAGAGGGTGTTGCCCGGGTACGCGTCACCGTGGACCAATCCCCGGCCGAGGGGGAAGTCAAGATGCGCGTAGGCGTGCAGGAGTTCGTCGGAGCGGCCAAGTATCCACTCGCGATCGCTGGGTGTAAGGGCGGTGCTGGACTCGGCGACAGGGCGCAGAGCCAGATGGGGGCGATAGGCGGGAAGCTCGATGGGGGGCTCGGGGAGCCTGTGCAGCAGGCTGAGCAGATGGCCGAGGTGCTCCGGGCCGGGGGGCGGACCATCAGGCTGCGGGTAGTGCCGCCACAGGGTGATCACGTATCCGGGAACGTCCAAGGGCTGTGATACGTCGAGGGGCTCGGTGACCTCAAGTCCCTGGCCAACTAGCCAGCGTGTGAGGGCGATGGCTCGTTGAATCGAGGCGCGCTGTTCGTCCCGGCTGACTCGGACAACGGCGTCGACATGGGGCAGGAGATAGACGGAGGTGGCATGGGAGCGCAGGGGCGAGATGCCGCGTGCCGGAAGCCCCCAGACCTCGCAGGCCCGTTGAGCGGCGCCCTGGGGCGTAAGAGATGTCGTGGTCATCGCTCCGACCGTAGCGCGGCCGTGCCGTCGATGACTCGGTAGCCCTGAATGAGGTCCATCAGTTGCCCGATGGTCTGGTTGCCCTTGAGGTCGGTTCGGCGCATGAGGCTGCCGAGGCGATCCATGGCGCTGCCGAGCTGGCGGATGCGCATCTGCGGGGGCAGGTCCAGGACATGTTGGAGGGCGGTTGTCGCTCCGGCCGGGTCTCCCTGGAGGATGGCGGCGGTGATCAGGTCGATATGGGCCAGGGCCTCATCCCCGTACGAGCGCTCTTCCCTTGGACCGCTGCGGTACGCGGTGATGGCGGCGGTGGCATGCCGGTGGGCCTCCTCGTGTTTCCCGAGCAGCGTGTAGGTGCCGCCGAGGTAGTAGTCCTGCTTCGCGAGGGGGAAGGTCAGCAGGCCACCGAACTGCTCGACCTCGTCGTGGAGCGGAGTTTCCTCCCTGGCCTGCCGCATCCGGTCGAGCGCGGCCAGGGACAGCTCGTGATCGCCGATTCGGGCCGCCACGCGAGCCTCGATCGCGGCGATGCGGATACGGGCCTCGCCGGCCGGGGCGAGCTGGGCCGCGTGTTCCGTCAGCTTCAGTGCCATCCGGTTCTGTGGTGACCATTCGGTGATGAGCGCGGCCGTGCCCGCAGCCCATGCCCGCAGCCCGGTGTGATCCGCCTGCTCGGCGCACAGGCGCGCGGCACGGATCTGTGCCATCGCGGACGCTTGCTCGCCGAGGTTCTGTGAGGCGTGCGCGAGCAGCAGGCACGCCGTCCCGGCGAGCATGAACAGATCGCGGCTCTGCTGGGGGCGCTGGCGGCCCTGCAGGCGGTCGAAGAGCTCATCCCGTACCGCGACGAGCTCGGTGAACAACGGGAGCAGCGGTGCGTGGACGTAATCGGTGGCGATGCGGGCGAGAGTGAATCCGAACTGCTCAAGCTCGTCTGTGCTGACGTTGCTGGACGACATGAATGCGGCGAACGCGCTGGAGGACTGCGCCGCTTCTGTGGCGAGCGAGCGCAAGTGATCGGCTTCCTCACGCTCGGGCTCCGGTGCCTCGCGTGCAGGCGCGCTACTGGGAGCGAGCGGGCGGAGTTCGGCCGGCACATCCAAAGCGTCCAGGAACGCCTGGGTCTTGTCGAGACGCGTGAGACGCCGGGCTCCGGATTCGAGCTGGGAGAGGTAGCCCTGGCTGAGGCCGGCGAGGCGAGCCAGGTCGTCTTGCCGTAACCCGGCGTGCTGCCGCAGCAGACGGCTCATCCTCCCGAAGTCCATTACCCGGAGGGCTTCTTGGATCCCGGGATCCGACCAGACACGATCAGGGATGGCGGGCGGTTCGGGCTCTGTTGAGGTCGGGGCGCCTCGCGCGCAGGCCCCGCACAGTTCCCGGTCGTCCGGGTTGTAGCGGCTGAGGCGGCACCCGCACTTCAGGCAACGACGCTCCCCGCTCACTGCCCCTCCCGACCTCGGCCGACTGATGCTCATGCTCATGCTGGCATTGCGGTTGCCATATTGCAGCCCAACTCTCTTATCGCTCTGGCGATATGCGATCTCCCATGCCCAGTGGCAGCGTGATCCGCAAGCCGTTGCCGAGACGAATTGTCCTCGGCGTGGCAGGGACCTTGGGAGGTATGTCCATGACGGCGAACCACCAGATCGTGTTCCGTATTGTCCGCCGGGAACCGTCGGTTGTTGATGCCCGGCATTGCGTAGGCGTGGATTCGCTGAACGCGACCATGCGTCAGCAGCACCCCTTCGCCCAGGCCCGCCACTTCGCAGATCGGGCTGCCGCTCTGTTGCCGGTGTTGATGGAGACGACCCAATGATCGGCCGGAGATGCCCGGCCGGCATGGCGGCCGCCGCCCCCTCGATGAACTCCGGTGGATGGCCTGCGGGGGGCGGCATGAACAGCGCCCTGGCCATGGAAGCTGTTATCGAGCACGCCGAGCTGCATTCGAGCGTCACATTGGCCTCGGACGACTTGGCTCCCCGTCGGGCCCGGGCATTCACCCGGACGAAGCTCACCGAGTGGGGCCTGGACGCTCTCGCCGATCGCGTACTGCTCATCGTCAGCGAACTCGTCACGAACGCATGCCGCCACGGCAGAACCAAGTCCGAGGGCATGTTGGAGGAGATCACCCTGACGATCTCCTACCAGAACGCCGTCGTAGGGATCGAGCTGGAGGACAACTCCCGCCAGCTCCCCGTTCCGCGTAAGGGGCCGATCAGTGCGCTCGATGGCCGGGGCCTGTGCCTCGTAGCCGCTGAAGCGGACGCCTGGACCTCGCGCCTCAATCCCGACGGCACCGGCAAACGGGTGCTTGCCTTCCTGCGCTGGCCGTCGACGCCACCGGCCGTCTGACCGCAACCCGTCCTCACCACTCCACGCGTCCAATCAGATCTTGGAGCTGTTCGTCATGCCCGCACACTCCCCGCCTGTCCTGCTGCACCTCCTTACACCGAGGGAAACCGAGATCCTGGGCCTTGTCGCCGATGGCCTGGGGAACCGCGAGATCGCGGCGCGCATCGGCTTGGCCGAGGACACCGTCAAGGGCTACCTGCGCAGTATCCGGACCAAGCTGGCCACGAGCCGCCGCCCGGTGCTCGCCGACATGGCGTGCCGAGCAGGTCATGCAGCCCGGCCCAAGGGTGCGGAGGCCGCGCGGCCGGAGATCTCCGATAAGGAGAGGACCACGCTCAGGCTGCTCGCCCAGGGGGCGGGTGCAAGAGAAGTCGCGAAAGCGCAGCTCATGTCGCACCACACCGCCAAGAAGCACATTCGGCGGTTGCTGGACAAGATGGGCGCCTCCGACGCCGTGCACGGAGTCAGCCTCGCCTGGAGCTGGCACATCCTCAACGCCGACGAAGGAGCACGATCCTGATGACGGCGTCCAGCCTCAGGCGTGCGCTCGTCCTCGACCTCGACGGCGTTCTGCTCGATACGCGGCCGGTTATGCGGCAAGCATGGCGAGAGGTACGCGAACGCCACGGCATCAACGTGCCGTTCGAGGCGTACGAGCAGCACCTCGGCCGCCCCTTCGACGACATCATGGAAATCCTGGGCCTCACCGAGGCTGATCGTCTCCACGAGACGTATGCGGAGGCATCTCAGCGAGGCTGCGAGCTGGCCAGCCCGTTCGCCGGCGTGGAGGAAGTCCTCCACGCATTCGCTGCCGCCGACTGGCTGCTTGGCGTCGTCACATCCAAGCCGTTGGACCGCGCCGCTCCACTGCTGGCCCGGCTCGGGTGCCCCTTTGCCGCGGTCCGCACCCCCAGCGGCCCCGGGCGGGGTAAGCCGGCACCGGACCCCCTGATGCTCGCGCTCGTTGATCTCGCCACTGATCCCGCGTCCGCGATGTTCGTGGGCGATATGGCCGTTGACCGCGAGTGCGCCCGGCGGGCCGGTGTGCCGTACCTGCATGCCGCCTGGGGCTACGGCGAGCCCGGCAGCCCGACACCTGAGATCGCGCGTGACCCGCAGGACCTCCTCCGGGTACTCGACACGACCTGTGAGTCGGGCCCCTTTGTCGCAGGGAGCCTGCTGTGACCATTGCGAAGAGGAGCGCTCTCGGCCTCGTCCGGACTTCAGCGGGGGAGCAGACCGTCTGGGCGCTCGTTGGGGAAGCGTCCCTTCGGCACATGACGGCTGCCTGCATCACCACACTGGATCTGGAGGCTTTGCCGGTCGATCGAACAGAGGTGGATCGGCACGTCGCCGACGTCATGTCCGCTTTGGAGACGTACAGCTCGCGGCGCGCCGAGACGCCGGGTGGCGCCTCGTGGTTGTACGTGCAGCACGTTCCCGTACGGCGTCTGATCACGCAGCTGGTGCGGAAGCTCCTGGGGCTGAGTGCGTGGCCCGAGTTCGCCGCGGCCCCCGGGCCCGTGACCCTTGCCCCGTACGAAGGACTGCTTGGCCTGCGGGACAGCAGCTCACGCGAGTACCGCTCCTACACCGTCACCTGGTCGGGTGTCGCGTACGCCCTTGGTGCGCTGGCGCCGCATAATCCGGCGCTCTCCGCCCGGCTGCGAAAGCTCACGACTCTCCACCCTGATAGCCGACTTGCAGGTGCCCCTACGCCTTCGGTCGTATCGGCGGCCGAGGTGGTGGCACTGTCTTGGTCATCCCGGCACGCGCAGACCCTGCTGCCGGTGTTGGAGGAGCTCGCCGGCGCAGGCCGATCCAGCGTGCTGGTCGACCTCGCCACGGACCCGGTGGAGCGCTGCCCAGCCCCCGCGGGCGGGTCCATCACGCTGTGTCTAGCTCCCTCCGAGGCTGTCACCGCCTCCGGGACGGTCCCCGGGCTGCGACTGGATACCGAAGAACCCGACGGCGCCGATGGCACGGCCCAAGTCGGTGTACACACCGTTCGGTTGGACCGGCTGGAGCGCCTCGCCGCCGCACTTCTGGAAGGGAGCGGCGGGTGTACCCAGCCGTCCTGGCGAGCCGTAGTGCGAGTGGAGGAGTGGCTCCAGGAGCTGCTCGACGCGGTACGCCCGCACACCGTGCTGCTGAGCAACGACACCAGCCCGCTCGGAGCGCTCGCCGCCCATGCCGCGGAGCGGCATGGTGCCACCACCGTGAACGTCCAGCACGGGGCGTGGATACCGGAGTCGGTCGCCTGGCCCGCCCTCCACAGCCGTCACATCGTTTTGATGGGTGACCGCGACGTTGCCCCGGCGAGGTCATGGGTTCGGCACCCCAAGGCGGAGATCCACGTCCTGGGGCAGCCGCGCTTCGATGCGCTCGCCGGCCTCGGGCGGGAAGCACAGCGTCGCTATCTCCAGAAGCTGCTCGGCGCCGACAGCGAGCGCGGTCCGGTGCGGATCGCGGTGTGGGCCTGCCAGCCGTTCGGCCCTGAGCGCCTCCAAGCTCAGGCCGACATCATCCTCGACGGTCTGAAGGCGGCCCAGGGGCACTGGGGGCTCGTCATTGCCCCGCACCCAGCCCAAGGGGGCCACGTCTTCGACCGCCTGCTGCGGGGGGACGGAAAACCACCTGTGGCTGTGGCCGACCCGCGCGTCGGAGCGCGCGGCTGCCTGGCGGGTGCGGACGCCGTGGTGAGCGTGTCCTCCACATGCGGCATCGAAGCCGTACTCCTCGACGTGCCCGTCCTCGAACTGGACCGCCCCGGTGACCGCACGCTTGGTCTCGCAGGGCACGCCGTCGCGCATCGGTGCCGAACGGCTGCCGATGTCACGGACGCGCTCGACCTCGTGAGCCGGGGGAGCGCCCGAGTACCGCGAGAAGTGCGCGATGCGGTGTGCCGCTGGCGAGGCCACAGCGCTGCCGACATCGCCCAGCTCATCATCCGCCAGGCCGAGGCCGGCATCTCGCACACCGACCCAATCGAACACCACCCCACGGGCGCCGAGTCCGGCCTGCCCCGGGGCGAGGGAGCCACCATCCGATGACGAACCTGACCGCCGACACCGTCGCCCAACTCTTCACCGGGGCTGTTGCGTTGGCCAAGAGCGGGGAGATGGTCAGCCCGCGCGGGATGGCCACTCGTGAGGTCCTCGACCTCACCATGCGCCTGACCCAGCCCCGGGCACGACTCCTGTACGCGCCGCCCGCCCGCATTGTGAACCCCGCCTTCGCGGTGGCCGAGACCGTCTGGCACCTTTCCGGCTCCGACGCCCCGTGGATCTTCGACTACAACGCGCGGCTGCGGCAGTACGCCGACGACGGCATCCTCCGCGGTGCGTATGGGCCCAGGATGCGGAACTGGGCCGGGAGGGTCGACCAGCTCCACCGCGTCGTCGAGATCCTCAAGGACGATCCCGACTCCCGGCGGGCGACCATTCAGCTCTACGACCCGGCTCGCGACACCGCCGGCCACAAAGACGTCCCCTGCACCCTCGGCTTCCGCTTCCACCTGCGTGGCGGACGACTGCACATGTCGACCACGATGCGCGGCCAGGACGTGTGGATCGGCATGCCGTACGACCTGTTCTTCTTCACCACGCTCCACGAGCTCGTCGCCGGCTGGCTGGACGTCGACCTGGGGGAGTACCACCACCACGTCGACTCCCTCCACATCTACGAGCGCGACATCGAGAAGGCCGACGCGTTGACCGATGTGGCAGCGAGTCCGGTGATGCCTGAACTGTCCACGCCGTGGGAGGGGTTCGAGAAGCTACTCGACCGGGTTGAAGCCGGCGGCGAGACGGGGCACCCGGGCTGGGATGCCATGGCTGAGACGATGCGCAGCTACCGGCTGTGGAAGAGCGGAGAGCGCGAGCAGGCGTGGCGCATGGCTGACGCCATCGAGGGGCCGCTCGGCGAGGCCCTGACCGGCTGGTACGGCGAGCTGAATCGTCGCGTTGGCGGCACGCCGGCTTCCGCACCGGTGGGGACGAGGTGACGACCGCCGTGGACCACGTTCCGTCCGTTGTCCTGGGTGCGTGCTCCTTCACCCACGACTCCGCCGCAGCTCTCCTCATCGACGGCGAGCTGGTGGGTTTCGTCGAAGAGGAGCGCTTGTCCCAGCAGAAACACACCCGTGAGTACCCGCGTCAGGCCATCGGGTGGCTGCTGGAGGAGGCCGGCATCACGCCTGGTGACGTCGAAGCAGTCGCGTACAACTTCCAGCCCATCCGCTACCTCGCCGAGACTCCCGCCGCCCTGCGGATGGCCCTGTCGGGCACGACCCGCTCACGGGCCATACCGCGTGCGGCAGGGTTCGCCAAGGTCGCCGTGCGTACCCGGCGTCGCCTGCGGCTCCTCGCTCAGGACTTCCCCGGCGCCCGTGTTACCCCCGTACTGCACCACCGCGCGCATCAACTGGCCGCGTTCACCGCGTCGGGCTGGGAGGAGGCGGCTGTTCTCGTCATCGACAGCCTCGGCGAGCGGCAGACCACCACCATCGCCCACGCTCACCAGAGCGCCCGTCCGCGGGTGCGCATGCTGGAGGGGCTCACGGACCCGGCTTCGCTGGGCTATGTGTACGGGGCGGTTACCGAGCACCTCGGCTGGCGGCGCGGCGACGAAGAAGGCACCGTGATGGCCCTCGCAGCGCTCGGCGACCCCGCCCGATTCCGGCACGTCTTCACCCGCGCAGTCCACACCACAGCCACCGGCTTCGCCGTGGACCCGGCGTACTTCCCGCCCCGCGTGCTCACCTCCGGCTATCCACGCACTTCCCCTCGGTTCGGCGCCGAGACCTGCCCGCCCCGGCAACCGGACGAGCCGGTCCAGGAGATCCACCAGGACCTGGCCGCCGCCCTCCAGGAGCGCACCGAGCAGATCATGATCCACCTCGCGCGCCGAGCCCGCTTGGTGAGTGGCTCGCGCAGGCTGTGCATGGGCGGTGGCGTGGCCACCAACTGCGTCAGCATCGGACGGATCATCGACGCCGGCATCTTCGACGAGGTCTTCGTCCCGCCGGCTCCCGGCGACGCCGGCACGGCGATCGGCGCCGCTGTCGCCGTGCACACCGACAGCGGCAGCCAACGGCCCCTGTCCGGGATCGCCCGTACCTGCTACCTCGGCCCGTCCTTCCCGGAGCCGGAGCTGGACCTCACCTCGTGGCCCGGACTGACGCAGAAGCCCCTCGGCACGGACGCCGCGGAGTTTCTCGCGGACCAGCTGGCCCACGGGATGATCGTGGGGCTGTTCCAAGGCCGCGTCGAGGCCGGCCCCCGTGCCTTGGGGAACCGCTCGATCCTCGCCTCGCCCCTCGAAGCCGGGGTGGTCGAGCGCCTGAACGCCACGGTGAAGTTCCGCGAGCCCTTCCGCCCGTTCGCTCCCATGGTCACCGCCGTCCGCGCCCGCGAGTTCTTCACCCTCGGCCAGGACGCCCCGTACATGTCCATGGCTTCCCAGGTGACCGACGCTGCCCGCGAGCGCATCCCCGCGATCGTCCACGCCAACGGCACCGCCCGCCTCCAGACCGTCACTGCGCCACAGAACCCGTTCATGCACCAGGTCCTGGAGGCGTTTGCCCGCCGTACGGGAGTCCCTGTCCTGATCAACACCTCGCTCAACGTCAAGGGAAAGCCCATCTGTGGCACCCCGGAGATGGCACTGGACTGCCTCGCGAACTCCGGGCTCGACGCCCTGCTGCTCGAAGGGAGGTGGATCACCAAATGAAGATCGGATACAGCTTCTGGGGCTTCCTCGGAAACGGGGTCACCGACACCCCCGACGGAGGCCGCAGCCACCGCCGGCCGTTGATCGACGCGCTCCTCGGGCGCGGCCACGACATCGTGTTTCTACAGGCCGACCGCGATCGCCTCGAAGCCGGAGACGACCTCGGCGGCGCGTACACCTTCGGCGCCGGCATCCCGGACATCGACGTGCTGTTCCTTGAATGGCGCTGGCCCATCGAAGGGCGCAACACCACCGCCTGCGGCACCCAAGGACACACCTGTGATCTCCACCGCCAAGCGGAGCTGCTCCAGCACTACACCGTTTGCCGCCGTACCCCCACCGTGATCTGGGACAAGGACCGGCAACTGCGCGAGGACAGCATCTGGCGGCGGATCCGGAACGTCGAGGTGTGCGAGGCCGCCCTCACGCCCACCCTTGGTGCCCACCGCCTCCTCTTCCCCGTCGACGATGCACTCCTGGATGGTGCCGACTCAATCGCCCTGGCCAGCGAGGACCGGAAGACGCCGCTCGGTTACGTCGGCAACCAGTACGACCGCGACGACGAGTTCGACCGCTTCTTCGCTCCAGCCGCCGCCCGCTTCGACCACCAGGTGGGCGGCAAATGGACCAGTACCGCGCGCTGGCCACACATCACCTTCCTCGGCCGAATCCCCTTCAACGCCGTCTCCCGGCTCTACAGCAGCACCCTGGCTACAGTGCTACTTCTGCCTGAGCGGTACGCCGCGGCCGGACAGATGACGCAGCGGATCTTCGAAGCCGTCCTCGCTGGCTGCCTGCCGCTGGCGCCGGCCGGCATCCGGCACGTCGAGCGGTTTGTGCCCGAGGACCTGGTGGTCAGGACCGGCGGCCACGTGATCCGGCGGATCGCGGACCTCCAGAGGATCGCTGGCAGCCAGCAGCACGCCGAACTGATCTCGGAGTGCCTCGGCCGACTGGGGCTCTTCCGGCTCAGCCACCAGGTCGATGCACTGGAGACCGTGCTGGACGTGGCCACCGCCGCCGCGTCGCCAAGGCGGGGGGCCGCGTGATGAACCGCCTTGCACGGGCCAGCATGCCCCGATCATCCGTATGTGTTCCGGCGGCCGAGCCGTCCGGGCACCCGAGCACCTCTAGGCTGGAGCACCATGAAGAAGGTCGCCATCGTCGGCTGCGGAGGCAGCGGCAAGTCGGATCTTGCCCGCAAGCTGGCCAAGATCCTGGATGCTCCAGTGACGCACCTGGATTCCGCGTTCTACGACGACGAGTGGAACGCCTTGCCCATGGAGAAGTTCGCCGAGGTGCAGCGCGGCCTGGTCGCGCAGCCGACGTGGATCATCGACGGCAACTACAACTCCACGCTGCAGATCCGGCTCGAAGCCTGCGACACCGTGGTGCTGATGGACGTCTCGACACCGGCCGCACTGTGGGGGATCTTCTCCCGGCAGATCCGGCACGGCGCCGGACACAAGGGCAACGGGGTGCACAACCGCATCACCTGGGGCGTGATCAAGTACGTCGCGACGTACCGGCGCAAGATGCGACCGCGGGTCATGACCAAGATCGAGGAGTTCGCCGCCGGGCACACCGAAGTGGTGCTCCTCACCAGCCGCCGGCACACGCGACGCTGGCTGCAGCAGGTCGCCGCACAGAGCACCTGAGGGCGCCGCGCCCCGAGCGGGGGTGCGGCTCGTGATCACCAACCCGTTTCTCGACCCCGACCGGCAGGGCGAGCTGTACGGCAACACCGCCCGGCTGGCCCGCCGCTCAAGCGCACTGATGCGGGCCAAGACCACAGGACGTCCCGTCCCAGAGACGATCGTCCAGCTGGCCCAGGCACACCGAACCGAGGGCGATCGCCGTCCCACTCTGGTAGCGGACATCGGATGCGGCCGCGGAACCAGCAGCCGCGTCCTGGCCGAGCAGCTGAAGCCGCAGCGGCTCGTGGGTATCGACGCCTCTCCCGCCCTGGTGACCGCCGCTCGAAGTCGCGTCAGCCACCACCCCGGAACGCAAGTGGCGTTTCTCCAAGGGGACTTCCACCATCTACCCCTGCCCGATGACTCTTGTGAGCTGGCTGTTGCGGCGTTCTGCCTCTACCACTCACCCGACCCCAGGCGAGCCATCGCGGAAATCGCCCGCTCCCTGGCCCCCGGTGGGCTCGCCGTGCTGGTCACGAAGGCACTCGACAGCTACAGCGACATGGACGCCCTCATCGCCGCCGCCGGTCTCGACCCGCGCGCCGAGCGGCACGAGAGCCTCTACGCCACCGCGCACGGAGGCAACCTCGCCGAGCTGGCCCAGTCGGCCCTGGACGTGGTGGCGGTCGAGCACGAGGAGCACCGCTTCGAGTTCTCCGGCCTCGACCACGCCGCCGAGTACCTCGCAACCAACCCCAAGTACGACCTGGCACCCGGTCTGTACGGCAACCCGAGCGCCCTGGCCGCCGCGCTCCACGAGTGGCACCCGGACAAACCGATCACCACCACCTCGGTCATCACCTATGTCGTGGCTCGGTCAGCAGGAGGCCGGACGTGACGCCCTTCCACTTCACCAAGCACTACGAGACCCCGGCGAAGGCCGCTGCCGCCGCCCACCACTATGGGTGGCTCGCCGCCCATGCGAAGCCGCTACGGCAGCCGGCGCTGATTGTGATCGGGCCGGCCAGCCTGACCTTCGAGCGCATCGACGGTCGTCATGCGCAGAAGAAGGACCTGCTGTCTCTGGCCGCGCTCCTGGGCGATGCGCATGGTGCTGCCTGGACAAGCGGCCTGGACGCAGCACAGCTGGACATACCTCACGAACTCCGGGAGGGCAGCCTTCTCGCGGCTTTCCGCTCCTGTCGGGAAGTAGCGCTGCGCAACCGGTTGGAGAAGGGCTTTCTGCCCGACACCGCCGCCCTGCACGCGATGCTGACGCTGCTGGAGCGCTCCGCCGATGGGCCTGCCGCCTTCTACAAGGACAGCAACCCGCGGAATTTCCTGATCACCGAGAACGGCACGGTCTTCAGCGTCGACACGGACGACCTCACCCTCGCGCCCTTCGGATACGACCTGGCCAAGCTGATCACGACGCTGATCATGACGCACGGCCCGATCGACCCACCCGACATCGAAGCGGCCCTGAACAGCTACAACCACGCCGCTGCCCGGCACGACGCCCAGCTAGGGGCGACAAGCCGAGAGCGCCTCGGCGACTTCCTCGCACTGCACGCCGTACTGACCGCGCCGTACGCCGGGCGCCACGGCTACCGATACGGCTGGCTGCATCAGCGCCAACAAACCCAAGGCACCTCATGATCACCACAGAACTCGTCTTCGTCCGCCACGGCGAGGCTCGCTGCAACGTCGACGGCCGCGTCGGCGGACCCGCAACCTGCACAGGGCTCACCCACCGCGGGTACCTCCAGGTCCAGAGGGCCGCAGCCCAGCTGGCCGCCGAGCACCGAGCCCAGCCGTTCACCGCGCTCTACGCCGGCCCCCGACTGCGCCTGCAGCAGAGCGGACAGATCCTCGGGCAGGCCCTCGGTCTGGAGCCCCTCATTGAACCTGGCCTCGATGGCCCCGCTCACGGAGAGGCCGACGGCAAGCCCTGGCACTACGTCAAGACCGCAGCGAACGGCGGACCGCATGCCCACCCAGACCAACCATGGGCCACGGGATCCGACACCTGGAACGGCTACCTCCAGCGAGCCGAGGCGTTTCTCCGCGACCTCATCGCCCGTCACGACGGGGGCCGAGTCCTGTTCGCCGCCCACGGCGAAACGATCCTCGCAGCACACGCCCTCCTGCTCGGACTCGGGCCGATGACGGAAGCCGGCTTCACCGTCTCCCACGCCTCCGTCACTCGCTGGCAGCACCACCACAACCGGCTCGGCCAGCGCCGCTGGATGCTCGACCGGCACAACGACACCGCCCACCTCGCCGCATTAGCAGCGGGAGCGACGCCGTGAGCACGGCCTACGACGATCCGCGCATCCAACTCGCGCGCCAGACGGTCGGAGCTGTCAGCATCGTCGCCGGCCCGACGCTCCCGCCCCACCTCCTGCAGCTCATGGACACCCGCGGCAACACCTACTTCGCAAAGCAGCACAGAAGCCAGGCGCGATACGTCCAAGAGACGCACGCCTACCTGACGTGGAGACGCCATCTCCAAGACCACGCACCTGAGCTAGTCGACCGCCAGGACTCGACGCACATCCTCCTGCTCACCGCGGTGCCCGGTCGGAGCGGTGACGCACTCCTGCCTGGTTCGGACGAGGAGGAGCGGGCGCACCACGACGCCGGTGCTGCACTTGGAGCCCTTCATCACGCGACGAACCGTTGTAGCGCCGGGGACATGGGAGACGAGCTGGCAGATCGTCTCCGAAGCTGGGTTGCCAGGGCCGACCTCGCGGACCTCCTATCGGGCAGCGAGCGGAACCTCCTCCTGCAGACCGCGGACGAACTGGCCGGCACCTGCATGGACAGCGCCATCTGCCACCTCGACTACCAGCCCAGGAACTGGCGCATCGGAGAGGGCTTCTGGGCCTTCGACTTCGAGCACATGCGACGCGACGCCCGCCTCCGGGACTTCGCCCGACTCGAATTCCGCCACTGGCCGGCGGCCCCTCAACTGCGCGAGGCGTTCTTCACCGGATACGGCAGTCGCCTCACGGACACCGAACAACGGCTCCTGGAGCGCTTCGGCGCCATCGAAGCCGTCACTGCAATCGTCCGCGGCCACCACCAGGGCGACCTGGCTCTGAGCGCCCACGGTCGCACCGTCCTGTCCCAACTGAGCTGACCACCCCACCCGCCAACCCACCTCTGGAGAGTTCCGTGTCAGACAGCCACTCCGCCGCGACCGCATCGAGCCCTAGGCGCGCGCTGGTGACCGGCGCGGCCGGTTTCATCGGATCCCACCTCGCCCACGCCCTGCTCCAGACAGGAACCACCGTCATCGGCCTCGACCGCCGCGACCCCGCAAGAGATCAGACGGCCGCCGCCAACATGGCCGCACTGCACGGCCTTCCTGGCTACATGCACATCACCGCGGACCTCCTCACCTGCGCGATCGACCCGCTCCTCATCGACGCAGACGTGATCTTCCACCTGGCCGGCATCCCTGGCGTACGACCGTCATGGGGACCGCAGTTCAGCGAGTACGTCAACTCCAACATCCTCGCCACCCAGCGGCTCATGGACGCCGCCACGCGTATGCACGTCCCCCGGCTCGTCGTGGCCTCCTCCTCCAGCGTTTACGGCCCTACCAACGGCGGCCCCAGCGTCGAAGGTGATCACCCCCGCCCGGCTTCTCCGTACGCGGTCACCAAGCTCGCCGAGGAACAGCTCTGCCTGGCTCACGCCTCCCGAGCCGATTGCCCCACCAGCGTCATCGCACTGCGGTACTTCACGGTCTACGGCCCCCGCCAGCGCCCCGACATGTTCACCCACCGCGCCCTCCACGCCGCCATGACCGGGGAGCCACTGCGGCTGTACGGAGACGGCCACCAGCGCCGCGACTTCACGTACATCGACGACGCCGTCGCCGCCACCATCTCCGCTGCGGGGGCCCCCATCGACACGGGCATCGTCAACGTCGGCGGCGGAGCCAATGCTTCTTTGCTCGACGTGATCAACATCGCCAACAACCTCGCTGGCCGAGAAATCCAGATCCACGCCGACAACGCCCGCAACGGAGACGTACTGACCACCCGCGCTGACCCCCGCCGCGCCCAGTCCGTACTCGGCTGGCAGCCGACAGTCGACCTGCCCACCGGCATGCGCGCACAGATGCAGGCCCTGGCCCAGCCCGCGTACCGAACGGCAGCCTGACCACCTGGCGACGAGAAAGGAGTTGCCGTGGAAAGCCCAGAAAAAGCCCGGCTGGACGCCTTCTTCCGACGAATCACCGAACGCTTCCCCGCCGCCGGTCAAGCCACCTCGCTGATCATTACGCACCTCCTCCCCGAACGCCCGGCGTTTCTACGCGCGATGGCCCGCACGACCACCGTCGCAGCCGTTCTCCCCAAGCCCAAATCCGTGACCAAAGAGGCCCTGGCAGAGGTCCGCCGCACATACGCCGTCCACGCCCTCACCCGTGAACTCTTCGCCGATCCGACCAGCGCCCTGGAGTACCTCGAAGACACCGCACCCGGTCGCGACGTCGTCCTCCTCGACATCGGCGGCTACTACGCCCCCAGCCTCGACACCCTGGTCGACAAATTCTCCGGCCGCATCCTGGGAGTCGTCGAGGACACCGAAAACGGCCACCAGCGATACGAGGCGCTTGACCAACTTCCCTGCCCCGTGTTCTCGGTGGCGCGCTCCCCATTGAAGGACTGCGAGGACCACCTCGTCGGCCGGTCCATCGTCTTCTCCACGGAAGCCCTGGTCCGCACCCGAGGCGACATCCTCACCAGCCGCGACGCCTGCGTCATCGGATTCGGCAAAGTCGGCCGCAGCATCGCCCAGACCCTGCGAGCCCACGACCTGCGCGTCGTCGTCTACGACAACGATCCCGTCAAGCAGGTGCAAGCCCACGCCCAGGGCTTCCGCACCACCGCCACCTGCACGGAAGCGATCCACAAGGCCGGCCTCGTACTGTGCGCCACCGGCAACCTGGCCCTGCGGCAGAGCGACTTCGCAGCCCTGCACAACGGCGCGTACGTCGCCTCGGTCACCTCCTCCGAGGACGAACTCGAACTCGACGCGCTCGACGACCTCTACCGGCGCACCCCAGCCGGGGACCAGCTGACTCGCTACGACGTGACCGGCCACTACTTCTACGTGCTCGCCAACGGCAACGCCGTCAACTTCCTGCACGGTGCGGCCGTAGGCACATACATCCACCTCGTCCAGGCCGAGATACTCGCCGCCACATCCGCGCTCAGCCGGGGCACGCACGACCCGAGCCTCCACGAGATGTCCGCAGACGACCGCCAGGCCATCGCCAGCGCCTGGCTCGACCACTTCGCCAGGTGATTCACATGCCCCCGTCCGGCAGCCACATCCACCACACGACCGAGGCATACCGCGGGCGCCACCCCGACGAGCGGGGAGCACTCATGCCTCTTCTGGACGCTTTGACGCGCTCGGAGGACCCGACCAGCCGCAAGACCTACCCCGGCCACATCACCTGCAGTGCCGTCGTGATCGACCGCCACGATCAAGTGCTGCACATCCGCCACAAGATTTTCGACAAGGACCTCACGCCCGGTGGGCACATCGAGCCTGCCGACACCACTCTCCCCAGTGCCGCACTGCGCGAACTCCAGGAGGAGGCCGGCATCCCGCCCAGCGCCGTGGTGCCGCTGATGGGCTACGAAGGCATCCCGCTCGACATCGATGTACACGACATCGCAGCCAACCCTGACAAAGGCGAACCGGCGCACCAGCACTACGACTTCCGGTTCGCTTTCCGACTTCTCGGCGAGCGGAAGATCCACCTCCAAGTCGAGGAAGTCACGGACTACCGGTGGCTGCCCTTCGCCAAGGTCCCTGCACCGACCATCGCTGCCAAGCTCGCTCTCCTGCCCAGCTCCACCAGTCCCTGACCCGCCTATCGACCGGAGATCACCGTGGCCGTCACCACAACGAAGTCGAAGCACACCTCGCGCCGGCACGTAGCGGTGATCCCATGCCGCTGGGGCGCCTCACGATTCCCGGGAAAGCCCCTGGCCATGCTCGGCGACAAGCCGCTGCTGTGGCACGTCCACCAGCGATGCCAGGAGGCCACGCGGCTCGATGATGCCATCGTCGCGACCGACGACCCTCGCATCGAGGAGACGTGCAGGAAGCTCGGCATTCGCTGCGTGATGACTGGCGAGCATGCCACAGGCACCGACCGCGTCGCCGAATGCGCCCAGCACCTCGACGCCGACGCGTACATCAACGTCCAGGGCGACGAGCCGTTCATCGACCCGGCAGCGATCGACGCCGTCTCGGAAGCAGTGGCTCACCTCGACACAACCACCCTGGCGGTCAACGCCTACACGCGCGTGACTGACGTGGCAGCGGCCATTGACCACAACGTCGTCAAGGTCGTCGTCAGCGCGGACAGCAATGCCCTGATGTTCTCCCGCCAGCCGATCCCGTACCCGCGGGGTCACTACCTTGCCTACCTCCGTCAGCTTGGGCTGTACGCGTTCACGGCCGAAGGGCTGGAGATATTCCGCAAGCTGAGCCAGGGGCCGCTCGAACGCGCCGAGGGCGTCGAGATGCTGCGTTTCATCGAGCATTCGCGCAACGTGCGGATGCTGCCCGTGGCCGATGCCGGCCTTGCAGTGGACACCCCCGAGGACCTCGTCCGCGCGGGCATCCTTCTGGAACAGGCACAGGCCAGCTCCGGTTCTCCTGAGAGGGGCGGGGGCTGACCTTAGGTTCTGTCCGTCCGATCATGTTCGGATCCAGACTGACTTCGGTGTGGTCCCGTACCGGCCATCGGGACGCACGGCTGTGCCCGGGTCGTGGTCTCGGGCGCGCCAGGACCAGCACTTTGTGGTGCACATCGCTCGTTCGGGTGGTTAATGCGCGGAGTAGATCTGCGGGGCTCGCACTTGGCTCTTGACTGGCTGGACCGGAGTGAACTGGCCTACGGAACGAGGTAGTTGGTCGTGATTCGTCATGTGCTTCGAACCTTGCTCGTCGCGCCCTTGGTGGCGGGCAGCCTGTGCACAGTGTCGCCGCCCGCTCAGGCGGACGGCACGACGTGCGGGGAGAAGACCTGCCGTGCGGAGTTCACAAACGACTGGGGGTACCACGAGTTCACCGTGCCGGCCGGTGTCAAGTCCATCACCATGTACGTGTGGGGTGCGGGCGCCGGTGGATCCACCGGCGGTGGTGGCGGTGGTGGCGGCGGCACCGAGGTGAGCCTCGCCCCCAACGCCCGGCATCCCGGTGGCGGTGGCGGTGGCGGGGGCGGCGGCGGTGCGGGCGGCAACGGCGGCTCCAGCGGCGGCTACGCCGTCGGCCGGGTCAAGGTGCACCCCGGACAGAAGCTGAAGGTGGCTGTTGGCACGGGCGGAGAGGCCGGCACCGCCGCCCGGGTGGGCAGCCATGGCGGGGCGGGCTCCGAGGACAACAACGGGACGGCCGGGCAGGACGCCTACCGCCCCGGCGCGGGCGGCATCGGCGGCGGCTCGCAGATCACCGACATCGAGTCCCGCCGCTGGCTGCTCTCCGTCGACGGCAGCTCCGCCGGCCATCCCGGCGCCGGCGGACACGGCGGCAAGGGCGGCTGCGCCGGCCATACCTTGCGCAACTGCGTCTGGGAGCCCCCCTACCGCTACCGCGGTGGTGACGCCGGTGCGCCCGGCGGTGGCGGCGAAGCCCAGCCCGCAGATGGCGGAGCGGCCTGCGGGACCGTCGGCGAGGGAGTCACGGGCACCTGCTACGACTCCAGGGTCGGCGGTCAGGGCCAGAACGGCAACCCGGGCACGGTCGGCACACACGGCGGCGACGGCAGCATCGGCCTGCAGGGCCAGCCGGGCGGAGAGGCCGGTGAACCCGGCAAGGGTGCCGCCGGCGGCACGGGCGGCCAGGGCGGCAAACCCCAATACACCGACATCGCACCCCCGGAGTACGTGGGCCTGGGCGGCGCCGGTGGTATGGGTGGTACGGGCGGCGACGGCGGCAAGGGTGGGCGCGGCGGGGTCGGGATCAACCGCCGCCCCGAGGGCAGTGGGCAGGCCGGGCATGGTGGACTGTTCGGCACAGACGGGCAGCGCGGCGGCAATGGCTACGTCCTGATCATCTGGGACAAGCCCGCTTCCTGACGCAGCAGGTTCTCTCGGCCTGCTGCCTGCATTCCGGGATGCCGCGCGTGACGGCCTCGACTCCCTGTGGCGTCGGGGCCGTCACCGCCGGACGGTCCCACTCCGCGGTGGCTCTTCCAACGCCCTCCCCTTCCTCCGTTCTTCGGCAGGTGCGGCTCCAGACGCGCCCACTCCTGCTCCGACAGATCTCTCCGGACCGCACCGGCCGCATCGACGTGATCACCTTCCCGTCACGCGACCCGTCGGACACTGCCTGGTCGGGCTCATTGGCTGGCTCGGCGGAGCTGCACTCGGAGCGTGGCGCCGGCGATAGGACAGGGGAATGCCGCGGTCTGCGGCGGGTTGCCAGGACTTCGGTGGATGTAGAGGTCACCAGCCCGGTGGTTTCACCGTGCCCATGGCCTTGGCGACCCTGATCTCGATGACTACGCGTTCAGGGTTGGCCCGTGGCTGCTTGTACCGCTGGGCGTAGCGCGCTTCGGCGTCTGCGACCGATTGCGGGTCGTCTTTGATGACTGCGGCTCCCTCCAGCGTCGACCAGCGACGTCCCTCGGCCTGGCTGACCGCGACGATGACGTCCGGCCCAGCGGCGAGAACGTTGCGAACCTTTTTGCTGGTGCGGCTGCTGATGACGCGGGCGATACGAGTCTCCGCGTCGTACGTCACTCCGACCGGGACGAGGTGAGAGGTGCCGTCGGGCCGCGGAGTGCTGAGGAAGCAGATGCGGCGTTCCTGCCAGAAATCCAGCTCGGTATCGGACTGTGAAGGAGGTGGTGCTGCCATACAGCCATCTTGCCTGGCAGCGCCCATGCGGTTGACCAACGGGCAGTGTGCGGGGCTTCCTGTGGCGCCGCTCGGTGCGATCGACGCCGTCGCGAACAGGATGCAGAAGGCACTGGTCAGGTAATTGAGAGGCGTGCGCCTTGTCGTGTGCCCCACCGAACCCAAGCCTCATGGCCATCTACTTACCAACGCCAGCTCGTTCACCGGAGCTGTAGTGAATCTCCTCAACGGCCTCGCGGGACACGGCTACCGAAGTGTCTGCGTGGTCGGCGTCGCGAGGCCCGAGACCTGATCCCTCGGGCTGCAGGAGCTGACCCGGGGGAGGTGGACTTCGAGCTCTCCTGGTGGCCCATGTGCGAAGCGCTCGATGCAACAGTTGAAGGCTGTTTCCCCTGCCCGCACGACCGTTGGCGGCTGTTCTCGCAACCAGCCATCCCGCAGCGTCCATGCCCCATTGAGCGGGCTTCGGATGCAGCTCGACCTCGCACCCCATCGTCGACAGGAACGCCACCGCGTGCCAAATGTAACTTTTCGTGCAAAGTGGATGTATGGGTGCGTCAGGCGTCAGGGAAGCGGGCGACATAGCAGAGCGCCTGCACCGGCGACCTGCGGAAAGTGACTTCAGGCGCCTGCCAATCACTGTGCGTGAATACCGAGCTGGATCGATGACATCGGCGCAGCGCACCGATGCCGCTCGCGCGGTCCTGGAAGCGGTGGTTGCCCGTATAGGTCCGCCGACGCTGTACGGCGGAGACGCCTATGGGCCAAACATTCGCTGGCGGACGGATGAGCGGACGCTACTGCTGGACCATGGAGTGGAAGGCCTGCAGTTGTCCGTGCGTCGTACGGCGGAGTTGGAGCAGGAGGAGTTCGCCCGCTTCGAGCGCGGAGTGGGAGAAGGCGCTGAGCAGGTGTCGTATGCCAGCAGCCTGCCGTATCTGTGGCAGCTCTACCGCTCCGGCCCTGGCAGCCCTCCGAAGGTCTTCCCCGCGGGCTACGTAGCTCCGGACTGGGAGCGACTGGAGGAGGCGCTGGAGAGCCTGCTGCGCGCGTGGGGCGAACAGCTGCCGGCACAGGTCGGGGACGACGCGGCCGCGTTCAATATCGTCAACCGGGCCAATAGCGACCGCGCTGTGGGGCTCCTCTGTGGACGTATGGACGGTCTGACGGTGCTTGTCGACGACCGTGGCGTGCCCGACGGCGGCACTCCTCCAGAAGAGATGGAGGCTCGGGGCTGGCAGGTGCCTCTCATGGGGTGGTGGGAAGCGAATTTTGCAGAGCCAGGGTGGGGGAGTGCCGCGGCAGCGGCACGGATGGCGGTCGCAGAGTTGCGCTTGCGCGGAGCGCGCTCCCCCAGAGACCTCGGCCTGGACGATGTCAGCTGTGCGGACCGAGGACTGCTGACCCTGCCTGGGTTGGGCATAGGCGGCTGAGGCGGCCGCCGGCCGACACCGGCCGAGGCCTTTGAGGTCACGTACGGCAGCCAGCTGTCGCTCCCCAGGCCTGGAGGATTCTCAGGCATTGCCCGGCTCGTGCGGCCGGTCTCCTCGCCACTCCCCCCACTGCGGGTCGTCCATCAAGTTCGCGGCGTCCGTTACTAGATTTCGTCGACCGGGTGCCAGGTGTAGGGAACCCGGTCGCGGTCGGCTTCCCACTCGTCGCGGTGGATCTCTTCCAGAACCTCGATGCGCCGTCGCAGCTGCGCGGTCATCTCCTGGATGCGCTGTACCGCGTCACTGGAGTCGATGGGCAGCAGAGCCCGAGTGAGCAGCTTGTACTCCTCGGAGGCGCCCTTGACGTGGATCGCCTGCGGCATGCGGACGATGACGGTGTAGGGATTGACCTCGGCGACGTCCCAGCGGCCGTCGTCCTGCCGCGTGGCCCAGATAACGGTGCGGGTCGAAGGACCGTAGGTCAGCCGGCAGCCATTTCCCATCAGCTCGCTCAGGATCGGCAGGGCGACGGCACCCTCGCCGGCGTACGCCGCGGCTTCGGCGGCCGTGGCGACGCTGATCTGCCCGGGGAGCTGACCGTTCGATCGGCGTGCCAGTTCCCCGCTCTCCGGGGCCTGGCCGGACGCCTCTGCGGCCCGCCTCTTGGAGCTGTCGGCGTGCAGCCAGGTCATGATGACCATGCGGCAGTCCGGCAAGGCCGCCGGGAAGAGCGTCTGAGACTCCAGCTCGACGATCTCGAAATTGTGGGCTGGCAAGGACACCCGGTAGTAGAAGGCCTCCCGCGCCTCGGTGACGTCGCAGCGCTCTTCCCACAGCTGCCGAAGGTAGGCGTCTCCGTTGATGATCTCGGCGACGAGGGCACCGATTTCGGCATCCTGCGGGTGCTGGAGTACGGAGAAGCGCAGCATCGCCAGCCATTCGACGGCGTGCTTGTTCCAGTCCACGAAGACCGTTTTCGCCTCGTCGCTGAGCAGCGACCACCGCATCAGGTTGGCGCCGGGATCCAAGACCCACGGGCACCAGGTCTTCATCGGGTCGTTGTACCCGACGATGTTCCACTTCGAGTCGAGCAGCCAGGCCGGATTCGTCTGCTGGTCGAGCAGAGCCTGCACCGCACGGCGGGTAGGCGTATCGAACGCCGGCGCCGGACCAGCAGCGACTGCGCCACCCATGCTGTAGAGGAGCAGGGCCTGAAGCTCGTCGCGCCCGAGGGTGAACAGCTTTCCGATGGCCTCGCACTGCTCGCGGCTCAACCGCGTCGTGGCGCCGGTTTCCAGATCGCGGTACCAGCGCACAGAGCGGGCACACGCGTCGGCGACGTCCTGCTGGGTGATCTGTCGGCCGAGCCGTTCACTGGCCACAGCTCTCCAGGCCCGCAGAAGACCGGCGAGACCCATCAGCTGTGCTGGGGTGAGCGGTCGGGTGTCTTCCCGGCCGGCCTGTTTTCCATCCTGTTTACCGGAGAGCGGCTCGTCGCCGCCCCGCTCGGGTCCGCTCTCAGCGGTTCCCCCGCCCATCGCATCCTCCGTGCTTTGTTGCCTGCACCAGGGCCACCGCTTCCCTCTTCGGGACATGGAAAAGGGGGAGGCCATCGGCCGCCCCCTCCCCTGGGTTCCGTACATCAACAATACGGGAACTCGAATTCGATCTTGCCTGCCTTTCATGATCGATGGGATCGGAATTGTGGGCCAGGCCACACCTGAAATAGAAGATCGTTTCGATGTTCCGCTTCGCGGCCCTGGGTAAGGCGGTATCTACAGTCACCATTCGGGCATAGTGGGCGGCAATTTTCTGCCGCTCGTCATTAGCGGCAGAAAATTGCCGCTCGCCTTTTATTCCGCTCGTCGGCAGGTGTAGGCAAGAGGGGATTGGCGTGTCATGTCGTAGAGATGGTCCGTCATGTGTGTGGCCAGTATGGCCAGTTGGTGTTGTCGCACCCCTCGACCAAGCCCATTGACTTTCCTGGTCTACGCGCATCAACTCGGGCTTACGGATGCTTTGACTGGGGGCTTAGGTCCCGCTTAAATCACCGCATGGATCGGTTCGGCAATCAGTTGCCCCGGGCTTTCGCCGGGGGAGGGGTATGCGTTGCAGTCATTCGCAATGAAGCGGCCGGCCCGCAGCCCCTGTTTACGGCGGGGCGAGGTCGCGCAACTCTCTGCGCTGTGACGGAAGCCTCATTCCTGCTCTGCCCCCACCGGCAGGTCATTTACGCCGTATCGGCAGAGGCTGAGTCATCTATGGATCTTGGGACCCGGTCCTGCATTTGTTGCTGATCGCTCCGCAGTCGGCAAGCCGAGCGGACCACCACGGAAGCAGAGGGCATGAGTGGTCGCCGTTCGATTGCCTGCCTGAGCCCGAGGGCAGCGCGAGGAACGCCCGTCGCGAATGGCACTCCGCCCCGGCGATGGAGCGAGATCACCCACCAAACACTGCGCCGGCCCCTTCTGGAGGCCGCACCGAAGCGCCCTCGCTTCATCGAGGAGTGTCATATGTCGAGTTGGCGTCGAAGTGATACAGCGCCCGCTGGGCGCTGGAGTGTTGGCAGCCCTACGCATATGTTGCTGCTCCCTCGGCGAAAACGCCGAATGGGAGCGCACACGAGGAGGGGAGTCAGAAGTAACACCAAGCGCCAAGTCCCCAACATTCAGGGGGAAATGAAGTAGGCGCCCAGAAGCCAGAGGCTTCCGGGCGCCGACCCCGCCGCCCCGGAGGGGCTGCGGATTCATAACCGGGATGAGTCGGCTGACCTTTTCGACGAGAACGGCCGTCCCACCCCACCTACGAGTGAGGAATTCTTGCATGCCCAAGTCCCGAGGCGGAAGGGCGCCCACTGCCCAGTCCGCCAAGGCCGTTGAACCCACTGCCGGAACCCACCAGCACCGCTTGGCTGCCCTCATCGCGGACATGGTTCCCGGGGCCCGCACCCTCCGCGTCTCTCAGCGCGAGCCCGGCCGGAGCTGGCCGAGCCCCTACGCCCGCGCGTACGACGCGCAGGGGCAGCACATAGCGCTCAACCGAGCCCAGGGCATGACGGCCGCACGCTGGGTGATCCGAACCCACCCCGAGGTGATCTGGGACAAGGCGTACGACCTCGACCTGACCACAGGGGCCCTGCGCCCCGTCGCCGACGCATACGCCGCAACGGGCGGGGGCCGCTGACCGTGGCCAGGATCCGCACCATCAAGCCCGAAGCCTTCGCTTCCGAGTCGCTCGCCGCCGTCTCCCTCACCGCTGAGCGGACCTTCTTCGGGCTGCTCACCCAGGCCGATGACCATGGTCGCTTCCGCGACCAGCCCGCCGTCCTCGCCGGATTGCTCTGGTCCCTGCGTCCTGAGCACAGCCCTGTAGACGTCGAGGACGATCTGACCCAGCTCGCCGGCGCCAACCTGATATGCCGCTACGAAGGCGACGACGGCAAGCGGTACCTGCACATCGTCACCTGGCGCCAGCACCAGAAGATCAACCGCCCGAGCGGCATTCGTCACCCGCCCTGCCCGCAGCATGACGGAGAGCGGGCCGCTCCCGGCGCATCGCAGGCTCACGGAGCCGTCACTGAGTCCTCCGCGAAGTCTCACGGAACCATCAGTGAGTCCTCAGTGAAGGCTCACGGAGCACTCACTGAGCCCTCCAGGAACCACAACACCGCAGGTCAAGACACATTCCGTGAGCCCTCACTGAGCCCTCACGGAGAACTCAGTGAGCCCTCCGTGAGTCCTCACGGTCCGGATCTAGGACCTAGGAACTTGGATCTAGGAACTACTACTTCGGGGGGCGCAAGCGCCCACGCACCGGAGACCGTCTCGACCAAGCAGCTCATGGACGAGTACGCCGCCGCCTGCGCGCATCGCCCTCCCAGCGGCGTACTTGGCCACCTCGGGCGCGAGACCGCCAAGCTCCTCGCCGAAGGCATCGCCCCCACCCACATCCGCGCCGGACTGGCCCGCCATCGCGCCAAGGGACTGCACCCGAGCACCCTGCCGAGCCTCGTCCACGAAGCCATGAACGCCACCCCCGCTGGTTTGGTGCGGACGGAATCGCGGCCTAACCTGCCCGGTCACCGGGCCTGGGCCAATCCCGCCGACCCTGCCGCCGCCTACGCCGAGGAGCTGTGATGCGCGACCATGACGCCCAGCCCGTCGGCGGCATCGCCCGCCGCCTGGCCCACATCCTCACCACCCGGGGCATCGACCCGGCCGCCAAGCTCACCGACGCGGCTGAGCCCACCCCCGCCCTGCAGGCGGCCGAGGCCCGCATCCCGGCCCGCTACCAGGCCGCCGTCGCCGATCACCCGGCCGTCGTCGCCTGGGTCCGTGAGGTCGCCCAGGCCGGACGCCCCGGGCCCAAGGGTGCTCCGGGTATCGCCCAGGGCCGCTCGCTGCTCATCGTCGGCACCACCGGGACGGGCAAGACCCACCAGGCGTACGGCGCGGTCCGGTCCCTGCTCCTCGCCGGCGTCCGGTTGCGCTGGAAGGCGATCACTGCCGCCGACCTGTACGCGGAGCTGCGGCCCCGCCCCGGCCACGACGGCGAGCGCGAGCTGATGGACCTCGCCCGATGCCCGCTGCTGATCATCGACGACCTTGGAGCGGCCAAGAGCAGCGAGTGGACCGAGGAGATCACGATGCGGCTGATCAACCGCCGCTACAACGAGATGCTCCCGACCCTGGTCACCACCAACCTCGGCATGGCCGACCTGCGCCAGCACATCGGGGACCGCGTCGCCTCCCGCCTGACCGAGATGACCGACAAGGTCATCCTCGACGGCCTCGACGGCCTCGACCGCAGACGAGCCCTCGCAGCCGAGCGTCGCAGCAACGTTGCAGTCGCCACGCCACCGGCATGCACCGAACTTGCCGGGTCAGCGCCTCCCACGGCCGTATCCGCTGCTCGCCGCCACGGCCGCTAGCGACCTTTCGCGACCGCCGTCCCCGGTCGCCTCCTTCACGACCGATCCCCGGGTCGCGCCTGCCCAAACGGGCCCCGGGGGCCACGGAGACATCCCATGCACAGCACCGAGAACCAGACGCCGCGCACCCTCGGCGACCTCACCTGGCACGACCACGCCGCGTGCCGCTCCACCGCCCACCACCAAGTCGATCCGGAAATCTTCTTCCCCGAGCCGGACGAGATGGATCGCATCCGCGCCGCCAAAGCACTGTGCGCACAGTGCCCCGTCCTCAACACCTGCCTCGACGCCGCCCTCGAAGGCGGCGACCGCGACGGCATCCGCGGCGGTATGACCGAAGAGGAGCGAGCGCCGCTGCACCGCAAGTTCCAGCACCGCCTCAACTACGCCCGCGTCAACGCCGTCCTGGCCGGTCGCGACGTCCACCTCACCCAGGCCGAGCGCGAGGCTGTCGTCCGGGCTGCCTACCAGGCCGGTACCCCGGCTGAACAGCTCGCTCGGCTGCTCAAGGTCAGCAAGGAACACGCCCAGAAGCTCTACCGGGAAACCCGCCGCCAGATCCGCAACCGTGCGGTCGACCAACAGAAGACGGCGAACAAGAGGAACAAGGGCAAGAAGGAGCCCAAGAGCCAGACCACGGTGCTCAAGGAATCCAGGACGAACACCTCCCGCGACGACCTCGGGACGGCCGCGTGAAGCACATCGCGCCGCTACCAGCGCGGATCACCGGCTGGGACCGGGCCGCCATAGTCGCCCTCGGCGGCGCCGGATGCGCCCTCTCCTACGACGCCCTGCAGCAGATGGCCGTCGCCATCCACATCCGCGGGTTCCTCACCTACGTCTTCCCCCTGGTGATCGACGGCTTCATCGCCTACGGCGTGCGCGCCCTGCTGGTCCTGCGCAGCGCATCGCTCGCCGCCCGCTGCTACGTCTGGATGTTGTTCGGCACCGCGACGGCCGCGAGCATCTGGGCGAACTCCCTGCACGCCGTGCGCCTCAACCAACAGCAGCCGCAAGGCTCGGGGCTTCGACTCGGCGACGTCACCGTCGGCATCCTGTCCACCCTCGCCCCGCTCGCCTTGGCAGGAGCGGTCCACCTGTACATCCTCATCGCCCGGCGGGTCACCAAACCCGCTCTCCCCGGACAGCCGGACACCTCCAGCGTCCGAACTGACCGGGTCACCGCTGACCGCCGGGACACCCCCGTCGGTCAGGCCGAGCACCAGCCGGCCCCGGTCACCTCCGGACACCCAGCAGCGCTGTCCGCCCCGGATACCAACCGCCCGGCGGTCACCGTCGGCCATGACACCCGCGAGACGGCTGCCCGGGCCGAGCTGTCCGGACAGCAGGAGGACCTGGCCGAGCCGGAGTCTGAGCACGATGGCCGAACCGCTGACCTGGGCGGACACCCGGTCACCAGACCCGCCTCGGTCACCCGCCTCCATGTGGCCGCCCCGCCCGCCACAGAGCCGGAGACTCACCCGGTCACCGCTCCGGAGACCTCGGACAACGACACCCCGGACACCGATCCGGTGACCGACAACCTCCTGCTGATCGCCCGCCAGGCAGTCACCGAGGCAGGGAAGACCACCCGCCAGGTCGTCGCGGACGCCATCCGCGGACAGAACCTCCCACTCGCCAACGACCGACTGACCGACCTTATGCAGCAGCTCCGCGCCGAGGTCAACGAGGGCTCGGCCACCAGGACGGGCTGACCGAACGAGCCACGCCGAGCGGTGACCCGGCCGACCTGCACCGCCGGGTCACCCGCTCCCACGCACCACACCATCGACCTCTCCACACAGCGGAGGCACCACGATGCGCACCACATCGGCTACCCACGCCGAGGCCGACGCCTGGATCACCGTCCTTCGCGACCACGGACACCTCCACCGCGCCGAACCCGGGCCCAACGGGAGCTGGACCATCCAGCGAACGCCGGCAAGCACACCCCGAACCCTCCACCACCCGGTCCTCGCGCTCGACTACGTCGCCGAGGTCCTCCGCGACGTACGCGGCCACACCGCGGAGAAGCCCCGATGACCCCCTCCGAACCGTCCGGCACCACCCCTGAACTGCAGCAATTCCACTGCCCGGCACGATGCCGAGCAAGCTGTACCTTGCGAAACTCCTCCGCAGCCACGGGCAGCGGAGGAGTTTCGCAAGGGCATGCCCCCGCCTCCCAAGAGGCGGGGGAGGTCCGGCACCAGGGGGTGCCGGACCCAGAGGCTGCGACCGAGGGCGGATCGCAGCCAGGAGCGGAAGAACCGCCGCCCGCCGCGACGCGTACGCGCCCTCGCCTCCGTCAGAGCGTGCACCGCGACCAAGTCCGCAGCGTCCGCCTGACCCAAGACGAACTCGACACCGTCAAGCGCGCCGCCGAAGCCGTCGGTCTGAAGACCGCCGGGTTCCTCGCTGACGCCGCGGTCGCGGTCGCCCAGGCCCAAGGCGGTCCGAAGACATGGCTGTTGGACCAGCGCGGCCGGGTGGAAGAACTGATGGCCGCCAGCGCACAGCTCGCCCGCGCCGGCAACAACCTCAACCAGGTTGCCCGCGTGCTCAACTCCGGCGGTCAGGCTGATTACGCGGACGAGGCGGTCGCCCGAGTCCTGCGTGCCGCCGCCCGCATCGAAGCCGCCGCCATCGAGATGGCGAGGCGCTGAGGCGTGGTCCCCGACATCTCCACCGGCAGCCGCACGTACGGACTACTCAACTACCTCTACGGGCCCGGCCGCAGGGACGAACACACCGACCCACACCTCGTCGCGTCCTGGATGCCGGGTCTCGCCCCCGACCCCGGGCGAGACCCGGCCGCCACCCTCAAACAGCTCACCGACCGGCTCGACCTCCCCGTCCTCGCTCTCTCGAAGAACCGCCGCCCGGCCCAGCACGTCTGGCACTGCCCCGTACGAACCGCCCCCGGCGACCGCCGCCTCACCGACCCCGAATGGGCGGAAGTCGCCCGCCGCATCGTCCACGCCACCGGCATAGCCGAAGACGGCGACGAGGAGGCATGCCGCTGGGTCGCCGTACGCCACGCAGACGACCACATCCACCTCGTCGCCACCCTCGTCCGCGTAGACGGCCGACGACCCCGCCGCCACCAGGACGGCATCCGCGCCCAGGCCGAATGCCGAAAGATCGAAGCCGAGTTCGGCCTGCAGATTCTCAACGCCGGTGACCGCACAGCAGCCCAGCGCCCCACCAGCGCCGAACGCTCAAAGGCCGAACGAACCGGGCGTACCGAAACACCCCGCGAAACCCTGCGCGAATCCGTACGCCAGGCCCTGGCCGGAGCCTCCGACGAGGACGAGTTCTTCCGCCGCCTCGCCGAGACCGGCCTCCGGGTCGACAAGCGCATCGCCCCCTCCGGCGACACCATCGGATACAAGGTCGCCCTCCCCGGCGACCGCAACCGCGACGGCGAACCGGTCTGGTTCTCCGGCTCCAAGCTCGCCCCGGATCTCTCCCTGCCCAAGATCCGGCAACGCCTCGACGCCGGGCCCATCGACGACGAGCCCGCTCGCGACCGCCAGCCCGAGGAACGCGGCGGCCGACCAGCCCGTGCACGCCGCGACGCAACCCACGTCGCCGAGCGCGCCGCATCCGCACTCAGCGGGGACGACGGCGAAGACGCTGCCGCGCAGCTGGTCGGCGTCGGCGAGCTGCTCGACGCGGTAGCGCAAACCGCACCGGCCTCCACCCGCAAGGAGCTGGGCGAGGCAGCCCGCGCCTTCGAGCGCGCGACCCGATCCCATATCCGTGCCGAGCGCGTCGACAACCGCGCCATCCGCTCCGCCGCGCACGGCATCATCCGCGCCGGCAACGCGCTTGGCAGGGGCGAGGACGGTGGCGCCACGGCAATGCTCCTGTCCACCATGGTCCTGGTGACCATCGCCGCAGTTCGTTGGCACTCCGCCCGCGGTCACGCTCAGCAGGCCGCCGCTGCTCAGCAAGCCGCCCAACATCTCCGGGCCGCCTACCGAACCGCTGCGACCGTCCCCATGAACGCCATGCGTGAGCAGGGCCGACGTCTGCCTGCACCCGTACGAAACCGGTACGCCGACACCGTCGCAGCCACGCTCCCCGACCAGGCCGACCATGTGCTCCGCGAGCCGGGCTGGGATGCCCTCGCTGCCACTCTGGACCAGGCCGAGCGAGCCGGCCACGACCCCGCCGCCCTCCTCAAAGAGGCGATCGAGTGGCGAGAGCTGGACACCGCCGACAACGTCACCGACGTACTCGTCTGGCGGCTGCGACGCCTCGGCAATCTGCCAGCGACCGTGACCCCACCCCGCGCGCGTGACGGCCGAAAGGCGCCTCCGACTGAAGCCCGCGCGGTGCGGCCAACGCCGAGCGCGCCTCCATCTCACGCAGCGCAGCTCGATCCTCGTATGCGTTCGCCGAGGCGCTGACCTGCACAGCAAAGGGGGGAGGCCGGACACATGACACCAGCCTCTGTTAGCGCTGATCGGAGAGACAAGAAGGAGACGATGCGGATGCTGAGCGAGGACGCCCCCTCCGATGACCCGCTGGTGCGTCTCCAAGCCGAGACACAGCCGCCCTGCCACGTGCACCTCTGTTGCGCCACGCACCCAGAGGAATCCGGCGGCGGTTTACCCCAGAACCATGGTGCAGGTCCCGATCTCGTCGAGCTATGAGGGGCGTTGGGGTTTGGGGCCAACTCGGTTGCTGAGTTCATTGACGGTGCTGTCGGCGATATCGCGTCACTACGACGCACCAGACGCAGCCATACGCTCAACGGCACGTCGATGCTCAGGAACTGCTCGATGGAAGCCCATGAATCCGCTGACGTCCAGCATCTGCTGCGGCCGCAACTGCCACTGGTAAGCCTCACGTTCCCAACCACCAGCTTCTCGGCTGTCGCCCGTCTCCCGGGCGAATTGGAGGCTCTTCGGCGGTTGCTCCCCGTATGCTCCCAGTCGACATTTGGCCAGGTCAGACCCCGTGATGAAACAGACCGCTCAGCTAATTGTTCCGGCCCACTTGACGCCCTAAGCTCTTTCTGCTGTGCGTCCACAGTGATCATTGGCCTGCACCACCACCGGGGGGAAGCGCATGACCTACGACCAGGATTGGGACCGTCGGCTCAATCCGTTCCGCTACAACGAGGACGGATCGCTCACTGATGCCGCCAAGCGGCAGAACGTGACGATGGAGCTCAACTCCGCTGGGGGCAACGGAGGCGGAGGCGCAGGGAGTGGGGGCCGACAGACATCGGTCCATACGGCCGCACTGACCAAGGCCGCCAAGGCGGTGGAGGAACTGCGGGGTGATACCGACAAGGTGGATCAGCACGCCCTGTCAGCTACCGACGTCGCGTCAAGTGGGCTGCACGGCTGGCAGACCGACGACGGGTTGTTCAGGATGCACAGGCGCTGGGCGGGGGAGGCCGTTCACCTCAGCACGATGCTGTCCGAGGCATACATGAAGCTGCACAACACCAGCGTGTCGTATGAGCAGACTGATCACGCCGAGAAGTCCAGGATGGACGCGCTCGACGGTGGGAGGAGCTGATCATGGTCACTTTCTCCGACCTCCTCCATGCCGACCTCGGGAAGCTCCAGGCAGCGGCGGACGAGTGGAAGCTGCTACCGAAGAAATACCAGGGACTGCAAGAGCACTTCGAGGCCCGTGTCACCAAGCCCCTGAAGTCCGATTGGCAAGGGCATGCCGCCGACCAGGCGCAAGAGTCGCTTACCAAGATCAAGAAGCAGTACGGTGCCGCAGCAGAAGAGGCACAAGCCATTGCGACGCTGTTGCTCGACGCCCATTCGGAGTTCAGCGCGGCACAGAAGAAGCTTCGCCGGATCATGGATGAGGATGCGCCGGCTGAGAAGCTCGAAGTGTTGGATAACGGCACGGTCATCGATGTTGATCTCGATAACCAAGGCACCACCGAGGCATATCGTGATGCCTTCCTCCCGGAACGCAAGGCCGCGGTCGATGCGATGCAGAAGCGTATCGAGAAGGTCTTGAGGGAGGCTACCGCTGCGGACGAAGCCGCGGACTGGGCGCTACGCCAGGACTCCAACGGTAAGAATAGCGACTCGTTTAACAAGAACATCTATACGTCGTTGGACTCGGCGCGGGACGCCAAGAAGGATATGACCGAGGCGCTCAGGCTCACCAAAAAAGGCGAAGACCTGACCAACGATGAGCTGGGCCGGTTGGGGAAGCTTCTTTCAAAGCGCAAGAATGACATGGTCTTTGCGGAGAAGTTCGCTCTCTCGATGGGTCCGAAGGGTGCGCTCGAATTCTGGCGTGAGGCGTCAGGGCCGAACTCCGGAGAGCAAGGTGGCGAGCGTAACGCGGCTCTCAAGCAGTTGCAGGCCGGCCTCGGCTCCACACTCGGCATCGCCACACAGAGCGAAAGTGCGGCGATGGACGGTTGGAAGGAGAAGATGCGGGCGCTCGGGCCGCAGATGATCGATCCGGGAGGGATCGGCGGGCCGAGTGCCAAGGGCTACCAGTTGATGAGCAGCCTCATGCGAAGCGGTAGCTACGACAGCGATTTCCTCCATGACTACGGCCGAGACCTCCTGAGCTACGAGAAGACCAGAAGCCCATCGACTCCAAGGGAGTTGTGGGCTCCGGACTCCACCATGCCGAGGATCGACTACTCGGGAGACGGGCCGGGCGCCGACCCCATGACGGGCTACATGGATGCACTGAGCAAGAATCCCGAAGCCGCAACCGGGTTCTTGGACCCCGGCGAGCCGCGCGAGAACGGCAATCTCAAGTATCTCGTGGATGACCGAGAGTGGGTAGAGGACGGCTTCGACAAGAAGACCGGCCAGGGTTCGCTGGCACTGGCCATCGAAGCCGGCTCCACCGGGCATCAGCCGGGGCAGGAAGACGAGGTGCGCGAGCACACTGCATCGCAAGCCAGGATCATGCGTGACAGTATCAACATGCTCGACGGTGGCTCGAAGGACGAGAAGCTACCTGACGGCATGCATCGTCCGATCGCCAATGCCCTGGGCGACTACGTCTCCGACACGCAGGACGTGCTTTCGAACGTCAACGATGGATCAGCGCATCACGATGGAGAGAAAGCATCGGGGGTGTGGGCGGACAAGGAGACCGGACAAATGCGTATGGCCGTTGATCGGAATTCGTTGATCCGGGTCATGCGTGGGGTGTCGGACGATCCTGTGGCGTATCGTGCGCTCCAGGAGGCGCAAACCACCCATACGGCATACCAGTTGGCTGATATTCCTGCTGGAACTGGCGCGGACGAAGCCAAGAAAATGATGTCTGATGCCACTAAAGCAACGGGCGCCATCGATGCTATCCAAGGTGATGTCATCCTCGATCACCGCGACGAGGGACGCTCTGACCATAAGTGGTGGATAGCGAAGGCTGGATATCATGGGCTAGCCGAGGGAGCTAGCAAAATCCCTGTCGTTGGCTCCATCGCGGTGCGCCTCACTGATGTGGGTGCTTCCGCCTGGCAAGAGAAGATGGATGCCGATACCGATGCGCGCTCGGCCGAAGAGATCGCGGAGAACACACTCAACGGAAGCGCGGGCATGGGGGGGAAAGCCAGCATCAATGCGATGGTTGGCGAATTGTACGAGACGCGAGGAATTGGCGCTGATACGTCGGACGCAAACTTCGTCCAGCATGAACTGCAGGGCTTTTACGAGGATGGTCGTACCGATGTGCAAGATGTTCTTGGCCGAGGGAAGAACAACAACTGATGACCGCTGACGCAACGGAGGACCGCCGTATTGGTGACCCCGATCCTCGAGTAGTCCGCCGCGAGCGCAAGCGGTGGCTGATCGCCGTGGTCATCATCGTCGTGGTGGCGGTGCCCAGCATCTTCTATTTCAGCGGGGCGTATGACCGTTGGCAAGACGGTCGGAGCCTGGCCGACTCTTGCAGAGGCAGTGTTGACACCTCAGAGGTCAGGGAACTGCTAGGTGTTGACCGTTTGCGCGCGCACGATGTTGAAGTAGAGCAGGGAGCTGTCCCCAGCTCAGGTCAGCTTCACAAGTGCTCCGTGCGTGACCCCGATGCCGGCGGATGGCTATCAGTGGGACTGGACTGGGGTTCCGGTGCGGCGGGGGCGCTTCACGACTTCAATGAATTCGTTCCGTACGGTGACGTGGGAATGGCGATTCCGCTCGGCCACGGATGGCAAGGCGTGATGGATGAGGGGCACGCGGGTCAAGATCTCGTTGCCACAGTCAACATGCCCTGCACAAATCACCGTAGCGATCCAAAGCGTTCCTCCCTGATCGTCACGGTGAAGGGGATGGCTATGCGATCAGTGGACGGAGCCACCCAGCGCGCGCGGTTCGCCCGCACGACGGTGAAGACGGCGCAGAACGCAGCCAAGGCATGGGGATGTACTGCTGTTCCTGGGGGCGCCATCGATCGGGTGCCGGACAACACTGCGCACTCGATAATATCGGGTAAGGCTCGCGGGACTTGTGCGGGCATCGAAGAGGCTGTCCGCGAGAGCGTCACAGATTCGAAATCCCCGATCGAGAATTGCTATTACGTCGCGGAATCAAGTTCTGTCCACAATCGCGTCAGCGCCTTCTACGGTCCCTTTGCTCCGGCGCTGCGGGAACAGCTCGGCTATGATGATGAATACGATCCGTGGAAGCCTGCCGGCCGTAAGGGCGATGCATTCTGGGCTTCGGCACAGTGTCCTTCCGGTAGTCGGGCGTTGTACATCACGACCCGACCGGTAGACCACAATAACTACGACTCGGACCCAAGCGAGAAGGTGGAAAAGGCCGCACTGAAGGAGTTCGCTACCCGGTCCGCTAAGCGCCACGGCTGCACTGATCTCAAATTGCCGTGAAGAGGACCACCAGGCGCGGTGTCACCACGCAGGGCGGAGATTGAGTGGTTGTCTCTGCGTCAATGTGCGAACACGTCACTCTGGCGCACAACGGGCGGACGCGACATGCCGCCGTAGCCAAGTCGGCCAGATCCGGGTCGCTTTTAGGACAGATGCGCGATGCCTTCGTCCTTGCCAGGGCCACGGTTGACTGGGCGGTCTGACGGAGGGTTACATGAGTTCGCTATGGCGCGAGCGCCAGGCAGAGATCTAGCACGAGGCCGGGGGGATTTGGATGGCCGAGGGATATCGCGTCGATTTGAGCGCACTACAACAAGTCATTACGCGACTCAACTCGCTTGTGGACACCATGGATGGGGTCGGTGTCACGGCGGAGTACAAGACCGAGCTGCCCGAGGGATACCTGGGGCAGGGGTTCGCCGAGGAAGCTGGGCTCCGGGGTGCGCACGGCGAGCTGAAGCGGGACATCGCGGACATGGTCGCTGAGCTGAAGCGCATGATCGCCGCAGCTGGCAAGAATTCGGCGGCGGTGCACGACGGCTACGAGAGTCGTGAGCAAGAGGTCCGCGAATCAATGCGCTAAGTCGGAGCCACCGCTGGCTCGCGCATGTGGGCCGGCGCAGCGGGGAGGAATTGAGATGGGTAGCGGGGGCGGGCACAGCACCGACTTTTCAAGTATGACGCTTGAAAAGTTGAAGGCCATGGTGCGGGACGCGCAGCCGGACAAGGTCGATGAGATCGCCGACCACTGGATGCACGTGCATGACCAGATGGCCGGCGATGCTCCGGACGGAAGTGTGCGGGACCTGTTGGACAAGGCCGTGGCGGATGTCCTTGAGTACTGGCACGGAACCGCTGCGGACGCTTTTGCCGCGCGGGCCAGGATCTTGAGCAAGAGCCTCAAGAACGGCTCCCTGTACGCGAAGAACACGGCGCACACCCTGAAGGCCGCGGCAATCGACCTTCGAGAGGCTAAGCGGGCTGTCACCGAACTACAAGACACCGAGAGTGAGGTCAAAGACGGAAACGTGATCACGGCGGGAATCTCGTTCGTGAAAGATGGTGTGGACAAGGTAGGCGATGCCATGAGCCGTGACGACAGCGGACTGAAACACGACGTTTCCAAGGGCATGAACGCTGGCGAAGCGCTGTCTAAGCACGCAGACACGCTCTCGCGCGGGCGGGAGATCGCCTTGCAGGCAGCCGCCCACATGGAGAAGCTCGGAGCCTCGTACAACCTTAAGGCAAGGAACCTGCAGGGCCCGGGGAAGATCGAACCGGATAAGCCTGTCTCTGCGCCGGACTCGATGGTTCCGCCGCCGGATGTGGCAGCTGCCATGGTTCCAGTCGTGGCGAGTCCCCGGAAAGCCGGACCGAGTTCGGGCGGCCGGAGGGCGGCCGGCGGTTCGCCGTCTGCGGGAGGTGGAGTCGCTTCTCCGCGTCCTGGGCAGTCGGGCGGCGCTGCGGAGGGTTCTGCCGGACCTGGAGCGCGTCCTTCCGCGCCGAAGGCACCGCTTCCTGGTACGGCGTTGGACGGGGTGCGTGGCGGCGTGCCCAATCCCACCAATTCTCCCGGCGCAGGCCCTGGCGGCGCGGTAATCGGCAGGAGTCCCGGCGAATTTGGTTCGGGCCCTGGTGGGCCAGTTGTGCCTCCTGGTGGTCAGCCACCGATCGGTGGCCGTGGTCCGCTGGGTGGCAGAACGACACGCCCCGGCACCCCGGGCGTTCCGAGCACGCCTCCGGGTGGCCGCGCAGGTTCAGGAAAGTCCGCAGTGCCAGGCGCCCCCGGCCAACCAGGCCAGACAGGTCGACCGCCAATCGGCGGCACCGGTGGTCCGGGTGCGTCGGGCAGGGGCGGAACGCGTGGCCGTCAGGGAGGGTTCGCCCGACGGCCTGGTGGAGTCGTCGGAGAGCCAAGCAAGCCCGCAGTGCCGGGGCGGGGCGCGCAAGGCGGCTCCGGTCTGCATCGCAGCCGCGGCGGCGCTCTGAACAGCGGTCCGGAAGGAGCATCTCGCGCTCGGGGTCCGATGGCTGTGCCGCCTGGCGGGCGATCGGCCCGCGATGAAAAGGAGAAGCGAGAGTCGTCGCGTCCCGACTACTTGGTCGAGGATGAGGACACCTGGGCATCGCAGCGCGACGTTGTGCCTGGCGTTATCGGCATCTCGGCCTCCGAGGAGAACGCCGGTGCCGACGCGTCGGAACAGCGAAGCCCTGAGACTGGGCCGGACAGTTCGGAAGGAAGCGGCAAGGCGTGACGCTCAAGCGATGGATGAGATCGGCAGGTGGGGCGGCGCTGCTGTGCGTGGTCAGCCTCGCACAGGTAGCGACCCCAGCGGCCGCGGATTCCATTCGCGATCGTCAGTGGGCTTTGTCGGCGTTCGATGCGGATGCGGTTGAGAAGGTATCCACAGGTCGGGGGGTGACCGTCGCCGTCATCGACACGGGCGTCGACGGGACCCACCCCGACCTCGCAGGCAATGTGCTGCCCGGTAAGGATTTCCTCAAGGGTGGTCGTGCGGACCGTGAGGAGGACAGTTCGCATGGCACTGGCATGGCCTCTCTGATCGCAGGGCACGGCCATGGGCCGGGGGGGACTGCGGGCATCAAGGGACTGGCCCCTGCGGCAAAGATCCTGCCTCTGCGCGCCATCACGGATAGTGGACTGCAAATGGGCACCGGCAAGCCAGTGTCGCAGGCGATCCGCTACGCCGTTGATCACGGAGCATCGGTGATCAACCTGTCACTGGCGGACGACTTCAAGGACCCGGACATGGCCGCCTCTGTCAGATATGCGCGACAGAAGGACGCAGTCATCGTCGCCGGGGCCGGGAACGACGGAGTTGCAACGCCGGAATATCCCGCGAGCTTCCCAGGAGTGATCTCGGTGGGGGCCGTCGCCTCCGCAGGGAAGATCTGGGAGAAGTCCAACTACGGGTCGAACAACTTGCTCGCGGCACCTGGGGTAGACAACTACAGCGCGGGTCTGAACCACGAGTATCAGCACGGTACCGGAACGTCTGGTGCCACAGCCTACGTATCAGCCGCCGCTGCACTCCTCCGGTCGAAGTTCCCGGATCTCACGGCCGGCCAAATCGCCAACCGCCTGGTGAAGACAGCCAAGTTGCCGGACTCCATGAAGGGCGCGAAGCTTCCGGAGAGGCACTACGGGTATGGCTTCATCCGCCCCTACAGTGCCCTGACCGAGGACATTCCCGCCGGTTCGAGGAATGGCCCGCTGCCCGCTCTGTCGTCTTCCTCGCCCGACGCGGCAGCTGATCCTCCGGCCCCGGCCGATCCAGGTGCGTCTGCCAGCAAGGACCGGTCGGCGTACGTCATCTGGGGTGTCGTCGGCGTAGTGGTGCTCGGGCTCTTGGCCGTTGTGGCAGTGGTTGTTGTCAGGCGCCGGCGTCCTGTCGTGCCGCCGCCTTCGCCGTATGGCCAGCAGCAGCCTGGCCCGCCTTTCCAGCAGTAACCAGGCCACGTTGGCAACCGTCACCATCAAGCGCCCTCCGCGCGCGACGCCTCCTGACTATCCCAAGGGCGACCTCCGGCTGAAGGCGCCGCCCGTGCTGCCTGAGCACAAAGGGGAGCCTGTTGCGCTGATGCTGTTGCCGACGATGGCAATGGGCAGCAGTGCGGTCTATTTCTTCCTGCCTGGCTCTCCGCCGTTCATGAAGATCATGGGCGCCATCATGGCCGTCTCCGCCGTGGCCATGGGGATGACGCAGATTGTGCGTGCTCGCCGCGGCCCATCGTCGAGCGTGCGTGCGGCACGTCAGGACTATCTGAAGTATCTGGTCCGGACCCGTGAGGAGGTGCGGGATACCGCACGTGGTCAGCGGCTGGCTGAGTGCCGCACTTTCCCGGAGCCAGGCCAGCTGTGGGCTGTGATCGCCGACCGTAAGAGACTGTGGGAGCGGCGGCCCGAGGACGATGACTTCGGTCAGGTGCGGGTGGGGGTGGGCCCTCAGATGCTGGCGACCCGGCTCGTCGTGCCGCAGGCCGGGCCGGCAGAGGAGTGGGAGCCGCTGGCCGCGCATGCGCTGCAACGGTTCGTGAAGGCGTATGAGCAACTTGATGAACTGCCCATGGCGCTGTCCCTGCGTGCCTTCCCGTGGCTGACGATCCGGGGCCATGCCGACACAGTCCAGGGGGTCGCCCGTGCTGTGATCTGCCAATTGGCCGCTCTGCATGCGCCGGACGACCTGTGGCTAGCGGTGGTCGCAGCGCCGGGTGCAGTCCCGGAGTGGGACTGGATGAAGTGGTTGCCGCACGCCCGTCCGGCCGAGCACGGCAATGGCGTTGGACGGCGCGGCCCCGGCCTGCTGATGTTTCCTTCGTTCGATGCCCTTGAGGAGGGGCTCGCTGAGCAGTTGGCTGCGCGCCATGAATGGTCGCCGGATGCCCAGCCGCTCCTGGACCGGCCGCACTTGGTGATTCTGCTGGACGTTGGGGCCACGGCGGGATCGCCGCTGACTACCGACCGAGACAGGTTCCAGGGCGTGACCGTCATTGAACTCGAATCGGCAGCTGGTGCCGAGCAGCAGCACCGGACGCGCGGAAGCAGGTCCCGCGGAATCGATCGTCGACCGGGTCTGGCTGTCGAACCGAACACCCTCAGCCTCGTCTCCAGCGCCGGCTCCGTCTACACCGGCATTCCTGATGTCCTGACCGCGGTCGAAGCCACCGCGCTCGCTCGTGCCCTGGCACCCTTGCGCACCAGCGACGACGAGGACGAGGACCCGCTCCTGGGCAATCTGGGATTCACCGATCTGATGGGCATCGACGACCCCACAACCTTCGACCCACCCTCGACACAGCGGACCCCGCACGAGCGGCTGCGCGTGCCGCTCGGAGTCGACGGGGACGGCAACCCCGTCGTCCTCGATCTCAAGGAAGCCTCTCAAGGAGGCATGGGGCCGCACGGACTGTGCGTCGGCGCCACTGGATCGGGCAAGTCTGAGCTGCTGCGCACTTTGGTCCTTGGGCTCGCCACGACTCATAGTTCCGAGACCTTGAATTTCATTCTGGCGGACTTCAAGGGCGGAGCGACCTTCGCCGGCCTGGCTGACCTGCCGCACACAGCCGCCTTCATCAGCAATCTCGCCGAGGACCTCACCCTCGTCGACCGGATGCAGGACGCCCTCGCCGGCGAACTACTCCGCCGTCAGGAACTCCTGCGCGCCAGCGGCAACTTCGCCAATATCGGAGCCTATGAGAGAGCACGGATGGCGGGGGCACCGCTTCAGCCGTTGCCCACCCTGCTGATCATCCTGGATGAGTTCAGTGAACTGCTGACCGCCAGGCCCGAATTCATCGACATGTTCCTGCAGATCGGACGCATCGGCCGCTCTCTCGGCGTGCATCTATTGCTTGCCTCGCAACGTGTGGAGGAGGGCCGGCTACGCGGCTTGGACACCTACCTGTCCTACCGCCTGGTCATGCGGACATTCTCGGCCGAAGAATCCCGGATCGCCCTCGGCACACAGGACGCCTACCACCTGCCCGCAGTCCCCGGTGCCGGAATTCTGAGCTGCGGCACAGAAGCCCCAACGCAATTCAAGGCCGCATACGTCTCCGGTCCGTACCGTCCCCGGCGCACGACGGCCTCCGGGCGTCGGGAAGACCTTTCACCGATGCTGTTCACTGCCGAGTCCGCCCTCGCCAATCCCGACCCATCTGTCCCTGGCTATGACGAAGCCCCGCAAGACGGTGACGATACCGGCCCTTCCGTACTGGACGTTCTGGTGGGGCGCCTCCAGGATGAGGGGCCGCCGGCACCACAGGTCTGGCTTCCCCCGCTGGAAGATTCTCCTCTCCTCGGCGATCTGCTCCCCCCTCTCACCAGCACATCCGAACGGGGCCTGCACCCCGCCGAATGGCGGGAGATGTCACTGGTCGTCCCACTCGGCATCGCCGACATGCCATTCGAGCAACGCCGCGAAGTCCTCAAGCAGGACTTTTCCGGTCCGCAGGGCCACGCCGTGGTCATCGGCGGCCCGCGTTCGGGGAAGTCCACCTTGCTGCGCACCCTGGTCACAGCCTTCGCCCTGACGCACACACCACGCGAAGTGCAGTTCTACTGCCTGGACTTCGGGGGCGGCAGTCTGTCGTCCCTCGCTGATCTCCCGCACGTCGGGGGTGTGGCATCTCGGCTGGACGCGGCCAAGGCGCGACGGACCATCGCCGAGATACGGGACATCCTCGACGAGCGGGAGGAGTTCTTCCGCAACCACCACATCGATTCCATCCGGACCTACCGCGGGCGGCGGGCCGTGGGTCATTACCCCGACCATCTGTGGGGCGATGTCTTCCTCGTCATCGATGGCTGGGGCACCTTCAAACGCGAGCACGAGCAGCTGATCCCCGACGTCGAGGCAATGGCCATTCGGGGCCTTGCCTTCGGCGTCCACCTCGTCCTTACCGCTGGCCGATACAACGAGATCCGCCCTGCCCTCAAGGACCAACTCAGCGCCCGGCTGGAACTTCGGATGGCCGATCCCCTGGATTCCGAGCACGACCGCAAACGTGCCCGTAACGTGCCCGCATCCCGTCCCGGGCACGGCCTCGCCCGGGGCGGACTGCATTACGTCGCCGCCCTCCCGCAAGCCGCTGGCCTCGGTGCCACACAAGACCAGACAGACGGTGCCGCAAGCTCGGCCGATCTGATCGAGGCCATCGCAGCCAACTGGTCCGGCCAGGTGTGCCCGCCTGTGCGCATGCTCCCGGATTGCCTGCACGGCGACGCGCTTCCCAAAGCCAGCGAAACGCCTGACCTGGGCTTCGCTGTGGGCTTCGACGAAGTGGCCTTGGCCCCGGCCTATGTCGCCTTCGACAATGACCCGCTCCTCGTCATCTATGGCGAAAGCGAGTCCGGGAAGACCGCGCTTCTTCGTCTGCTCACCCGGCGTCTCGCCGAACGGCATCAGCCCCATGAAGCTCTGGCGATCGTCGGCGACTACCGACGCGCTCTGCATGGCCAACTCCCTCAGGACCATGTGCTGCACTACGCTCCTGCGTCGGCATCCCTCGAAGACGGCCTCAAGCGCCTCGTCCCGCTGCTGCAAGCTCGGATGCCATCCGCGGAGGTAACCGCCGAGCAGATGCGTGCCCGCAGTTGGTGGCACGGCCCTGAGATCTTCGTCGTCATTGACGACTACGACCTCGTCGCACTCCCGTCCGGCAATCCCCTCGAAGCGCTGGCCGAATATCTTCCCTATGCCCGAGACATCGGCCTCCGCGTGATCGTCGCCCGCACCACCGCCGGCGCGGCCCGAACCTCCTTCGACCCGGTCACCAGACGCCTCAAGGAGCTCGGAGCAGCGGGCATCATCCTGTCCGGAGACCCCGACGAAGGACCACTGATCGGTAATTCCAAGGCCGTGGCCATGCCACCCGGACGGGCCCAGCTCATCACTCCCCGGCAGCGACCCCACATCGTCCAAATCGGCTGGTACGCCCCCAGCTGAGGCAGTGGAGGCAGCCAGGCCCTCGATGTTCTGGTGGAGCTGTATGGGTCAGGCATACGCCAGACCGTCGGCGAGGTGTAGCACGTCGGTCGATACGGAGAGGGCAGCGTGAAAGCTGATGACCTCGCACACGGTGGGATGTATGGTCCTCCAGCTGAGCGTGACCGGCCTGTTGGGTCCCAACGCCGGTGCCCAGGGAGGCCAGTTGACGGGGGAGTCTAAGGGCACGAGCGCCGCGCCCTCGGCAAAGGCGCGAGGACGGTGGCGCCATTGCCATGCTCCTGTCCACGATGGTGCTCGTCACCTGCGCCGCCGCTGGCACTCTGTCCGCGGTCACGCACAGCCGGCCGCCGCCGCTGCCCGGCAGACTGCTCAACATCTGTGTAGCGCCTACCGATCCGCTGGCGCTGCCTCTATGGATGCGATGCGTGAGCAAGGCCGTCGCCTTCCCGGACCCGTATGAGAGCGGTACGCAGGCGCCCTCGAAGCCACCCTGCCCCAGCACGTAGACCACGTACTGCGCGAACTCGGCTGGGACGCACTCGCCGCCACCCTGGACCAGGCCGAGCGAGCCGGACATAACTCGACGCCCTGCTCCAGCAAGCCATCGAATGGCGCGAACTGGACACCGCCGACAGCATCGTCGACGTACTCGTCTGGCGACTGAGGCGGTTGGGCAAACTCACCGCCACTGTGGACCAGCCCCGTGCACGTACGAACCCGCGCGTACCTCAGCAGCAACCCCAGCCCTCGAAGCCGCAGACGCCCGCGCCTGCCGCCCGGCCCAACCTCAACGACCCCCGTCAACGTGGCGCGAGGCGCTGTAGCACAACAAACAGATAGACACTGGCCGCCAATCCTGTTAGTGCTGGTCAATAGAGACAAGGAGACGATGCGGATGCTCAGCGAAGACCTCCAGACCCCGAGAACTTCTCTGCCGGGGACGGCCTCTGGCAACGACCCGCTGCTGCGGCTTCAGGAGGAGATGCAGCCCGCCGGCGGGAACATCGGTCTCCGCGCGACTACGCACCCCGAGGAAATCCGGATCACCGGCATCGCCGTCATGTGCCCGCAGTGCGGCGCCCGGCGGGACTGGATGGTGATCTGCGACCGCAACGAGATCAGCATCCGTTGCCGCTGCTCGCACCAGTGGGTCGAGCGCGAACTGACCCGCGTGGACTACCAGACCATGATCGGAGAAGGTATCGGCCAGGACTTCCCGAGCCTGGAGGCCGCGGCACAGGCTGCGGGGTATGACGGCACGCTGGCCGGTACCTACCTGGCCTGATCAGCCCCGGGGCCGAGTCCCGGGGCTCGGCCCCGCATTCCTAATTCGGACACCTTCCGTGTCCACAATCACGGGCACTGCCCTCCCTGCTGTGTGCTTCCCTGCATTGGCTCCGCCGACGGCTCGCAGGATGGCGCTTTATCGCTGCGCACTCGATCTCAGTCGGTCGACCGCGTAACGTCCCGCGCGGCGGCCTGGCCTTGGTCGCCATTGAGAGTGACGGGCGGGGGCGTGTCGAGGTACGCGCGGGCTGCCTCGGCGAAGCGTCCGCGGGCGTCGTCAAGCTGTTCTACGGCGTGGGCCCTCCTTAGCGCGTTGTTCTGGTTAGGGCTGAATGTCTCCAGGACGAACACGTACGCCTGCCAGGGGCTCAGGATGCCACGAGCCTCGAAGCTGCGCGCGAGGCCGATCACATCGTCATGGAACTCGAATGCAGACCTGCGGGGACGTCGGCGCATGAGGTCGCGGGCCTCGGTCTCAGCGACTTGTGCGGCCTCGGCTACGGGCGCGGCCACTGGCAGCAGTTCGGGATCGAGTCCCTGGGGCCCGGTGTTTCCGTGGGTCGGTGGAACACGGAGGTACTCACGGACCGGCGACATATGGTCAACACGGAGGGTGAGGGTATCGAGGAGCTCGGCGAGGAGCTCGGGCGTGATGTTCTCGGCGAGGTCAGCGAGGGCCCGTGTCAGTGGTGCGACCGGTCCGGTTGTGGCCCGGACGGCGGCAGCGCAGCAGCGGTCGACCCGCTGGGCGAGCGGGCGCAGACTGCTGGGGCCCTCAAGGTCGACCAGGGCAAGGGCGTCGTTGACCTCGCGCAGCGCTGCCGCTATGGCGTCAGCGTCGGAGTTCTTGCGCTCGACGGCGTGAGCGACGCGGGCGGCAGCGCGCATGAGGTCCCCATATGCGGCGCGTTGCTGAGTGCGTCTCCACTCAGTATGTGTTGCGGCTGTCTGCGCATCGGCGGCAGAGCGAGCGGCGTCCGCCTGGGCGTGCGCTCCGTGGGCTTGTATCCGGGCTGCGCCGAGAGTGCCGACGATTCCGAGGATCACGCCAACGAGGGCACCGCCTCCACCGATGTACGCGGCTATGACTTCGGGTTGCATGAGGCAGATCATGTCGTACGCCCTGGTGGCCCGGCCGGACACTCGGCGAGCTGTCCGCCTGGCGAGTTGCAGTGCGCCGCCATCCTGGCCGCAGTTTCGGTTGCCGGGTCGCGTGGAGTGGCGAAAGTGGCCGACTCGCTCCGACACGCCATGCATGAGCTGAAGGTGGTCGGGATGACGTGGCTCGGTGCCGCGCGGCGCGCAGGACACGGTCGCCATGACGACTGGGATCAGCGCTTGAAGCGGGCAGCCGAGGCGAAGCGAGAACCGGATAGGACCTCCAGAGCAGTGCGAGAGGTCCTTGGCTCCGAGACCCCATACGCCGAGAGGGCTGCCCCAGTGTGGGCAGCCCTCGGTGGTCTGAATGAACGGCCGTCAGGCAGAGGCCAGGTGGTTTGCGAGATGCAGGGCGTCGACGGCCACAGACAACGCGGCGTGAAGGCTGATGACCTCGAACAGCGTGGGACGAACGATGGGGGTCCAGTCGCCGCGGAGGCCCGGCCAGGTGGCGAGGACGACCTCCGCTGTGGCCAGGCCGAGGCGAGCCGTGACGTCCATTCTGCCGTCGAGACTCGGCGCCCAGTCCAGCAGGATGGAGCCAGGGCGGAGTCGGTTGGGATTCTGGGCGGGCGCCCAGGCTGCGCGGATCGGTTCGGTGGGCAGCAGCGGTACAGAGCGGAGGATGGCGCCGCGTGCGGACTTGGGCATGGGCCGACGGACGAGATCACTCAGGATCAGATACGGGGCCGTGAGGCTGATCGGCTCCGCCGAGGGGCGCGAGCGGGCGCGGCTCACGCAACTGCCCAGTTCAGCTGGTTACGGACCGCGGGTGGCAGCACGCCCTCCTGGCCGTTCTCGGCTATGTAGACAGCACCGTTCGCTCCCGAGATCTCGATGACGCGGCCAATGCGGTGGGCATGGGGCCAGTCCGGGTTGATGGCGAAGTACGCGGGCAGGTCGGGGTCGACGGTCTGGAGCTGGTGGATCAACTGGCGGACGGTGATCTGGTACGGCAAGGCGGCCTCCTGGACGAAGGGGAAGTGCGGATCGGGAGGATTGCAGCGTCTGGGGGTCCGGTTCAGACGTCTGCGTCGAATCGCAGTAGCTCGCGCAGCACGGCAGGGCCCTTCGACGGCGCTGCGGATTTCGCCGGGATGTGGGCGGCGCGATGCCGTTTCCCCTGCTCGGCGGCGTAGGACTTCGTGGACGATGGTTGGCTTGTCCATTCCTTGCAGCTGCACGTCGCGAGGAATCGGGCCCGTCCGGTGCATGCCTCGGTGAGCGGTGTACCGCCCGTGGTGTGCCGATGTTCTGAGGGGCAGATGGTGTCGTCCGCGTGATACGCGGTCACGGTGATCGAGTGGCGGGGCATGAGGCGGCCTCCTGGTCAGATGGGAAGGGGATTCGGCATTCGCCGGGCAGGCGTCAGATGCAGGAGCAATAGCGGCTGGGGAAGGCGATGAGAGCCGCGAGGAATCCGGCGACGGCATGTGCGGGGACTTCCGGCCCGAAGGTCTGGTGCCAGGCCGTTGTGCCGTCCGTTCCCTTGATGTTGATGTGCCACAGCTCGCCGCGCGCCGCTGCGGGGCTCTCGGCGAGGAATCCCACGTATACGCGCTGGTCGGGGCTGGAGCAGTGGACGTTGCCGTCCAGGTCGGAGACGACGTCCCAGCCCTGGTTCTTGAGGAGGTCGGTGACGGGGCTCGCGGAGTGGCAGTCGAGCAGCCACTCACGCTCGCCGAGGGCGGCGAACGGAAGCCCAGCGGGAGCCTGGAACGGGGCGGTGGCGGTGAGTGTCACGAGCAGCGAACCCTTCGTTGACCTGCGGGTTTTCCCGACTCCGTACGTTGACATGGTCTGCGGCGGGTCTCCAGTCCTGTCCCGCGGTGTGCGTCTGCCGTGGGCGAACTGGCAACGGGGACAACCGCTGTTGTCCAGGCAAGGGGGAATGAATCGGTCTCCCCAGAGGCTGTCCCGGGGGCGACCCGATCGCGGTGGAAGGGACCGACTTGGAGAGCGAAGAGATCCGTACCTACGACGAGGCCGTCGATGACGCGGAGGCCGCGTCCCTGGGCCGGGCCCGCTTGGCCGACGGCAGACGAATCGAGCTGAGCGTGGAGGACCTGGCGCAGTTGGTCGGCGCCGAAGCCGAGGGCAAGCGCGACTCGGGCCAGCATGGGCCGACCGGCACCGTTTGACGACGGGCCGACGCCAGTCCGTCGGGCGCGACCGAGACGCTGAGGTGCGGCCCTTTGTCGGTGCGCCAGCCGGCCCCGATGAGCGGCTGGAAGCCTTGGTCCCTGCCGGTGCCGCCGTAGAGGTACGTGTCGTGGCCCTGCGCGTAACCGTGGGCGAGGGCGGTGGTGCAGGCGGTGACGAGTTCCGTGGGGGTGTTGTTGTCGAAGGTGGCCAGCCAGCCAGCCAGCGGGCCGGGCCGAACGGGTCGGAGTGGACCGCGATCTTCCACAGGTCGGTGACTTCGCCTTCGGGGAGGTAGCCGAGCCGGATGTGCTGTTCGGGCGAGGTGGCGAAGACGTTCGCCAGTTCGTCGTGTTGGAGGTGGAACCCCTGGTCGAGGAGCGGCTGGAGTGCGGGGTCACCGGTGAAGGTGTTGCCGGCGAGGTAGACCGGGGAAACGTAGAAGTCCCCGTCAGAGCGTGGGCGGGCATGGGGGATCGGATCTCCGGGTGAGGTGCGGGTGTCAGCGTTGACGGCGCGAGCCAGCGTTGACGGGCGTGACGGGAGCGGATGCGGCTGGTGCAGGCTGGACTTGGTGCATCGCGTTGGTGCGCGAACTGCGGGCCAGCGCAGCCGTGCTGCGCGAAGTCGCCTGGTCGGGGCGCAGGGGCTGGGTCTCGACCAGGGAGCGGTGGCGGTCGGGAATGAGGAATGCAGCGCGGACGACGGGCCTTGGGTCGGTCAGGGCGTCGGCCGTGGCGGTCATGAGGTGCTCGGGGGTGCCCCGGCTGAAGTACGCCTGCCAGCTCGGCGCGGAGACGGGGTCAGGGCCGGCGGACATGCGCCAGGTCGACTTCTCCGGGTCAAGTAGCTCGTCGTACTCGTGGAGCCAGCCGCCGCGTATCCGGTAGGCGGCGTGACCGTCGGGCGAAACCATCCGGAACGGCCGCGTGCCGCGGACGGCCTCCCACTGATGACTGGAGAACACGGTGGCGGGCGTATGCCCGGTGTGGTGCTCGCCGCCGCTGAGGTAGTCGGCGAAATTGTTCGGCAGCCCGGCGACGAGCGTGTCCGCGAACGCCGCCACGATCTCTCGGGGGGTGTCGCGGTCGAAGGTGGTAATCCAGTCCGGTACGCCGAGCGGGTCCTCGGCATACGAGAACGTCCAGCCGCCGTAGTGGCTGTCCATGACATTGGCGATGCGCACGCGCTGGCACGGACTGGTGTAGTACGTGTCCTCGCCGAAAGCCACGACCTTGGTCCAGCCTGTCGCAGAGTCAAGGGTGTTGAAGATGCCGTCATCAGTGCCGGGACCGGCGAGGTAAGCGGGGGTGATGAAGACATCGGCGGCGGGGTCGAGGGCGTGAGGGTCGGTGGTGGGCATGAGAACAACTCCGAAGGGGTGGTGCACGGGCGCCCGCGCGGCTCGCACTGGAACGTGCGCGGGCGCCGTTGTGGCTGCGGGGTCTGACTGTGGGCATGTGGATCACCTGGTCCGGGATGGGCGGGAGAGCGCCGAGACGTGGACCGGGACGCGCGGCTGTGGCTCTGGGGCGTGAGAGAACAACCCCGGGAAAGCCGAGGGGGTCCGCCGTACAGCCGCGTTGGCCCTCGCCATGTCGGCCGTCGGCCGAGTTGTGGGGTTGTGTCGCACAGTGGTGCGTGAGGCCATCGACTCGAAGGCAGCCAGCTCCACGTACACGGGCCCGAGTGCCTGAGCGGCTGGCGTCAGGTCGTACGCGCGGTTGGAGGGGCCGGTGCGGGTGAGGAGCTGATCCTCCTGGAGTTGCTGGACGCGGTAATGGAAGGAGCCTGTGGCGAGTCCCGCCGCGTCGCGCAATTCGCCGTTCGGAAGTGGGCCGTGCTGCGAGAGGGCGTGGAGGACGTCGACCGCGCCCTTGCCGCGCAGCCGGCGCAGGGCATCCTCCGTCCGCTCCGCCTTGGCGAGCACCGGGCCGCTCTCGGCGAAGTGCGCGCGATGCCAGGAAGCAAGCGCGCGATGGGCGTTGTGTGCGTGGCGGCCGAGCGGGGCGACCTCGTAGAGCCCGAGCTGCGGTCGTTCCAGGAGGCCGTCCGTGAGCATGCGTCGCAGAACCCACTGCGTGTTCTGGGTTCCGATCCACGGCAGCGCTGAGGCGATCTCTGTGAAGCGCATCTGGCCGTGCTGCTGGATGGTCTGCAGTGTCCAGGTGGTCCAGCGAGGGGCGAGGCGGCCGATCGCGTGGCGGACGTCCTGGGTGGGGTCTTTCGCCGATGTGTGGTCGTACATGTCCAGTTCTCTGAGTATCGATCGTGCGCCGTCAGCGGGAGCGCACGGGGCGTTCTGCGGGCGCGGGTGAGGTGACGGCGGGGGATATCGGGGCAGCGGGGACAGGCGGTGCCGCAGCCGTGCGCAGGGCTGCGGCCCGTGCCGGGGAAGCCGGGGTCGATGTGGCCTGTGCGCGGGACGCGGAGCGGCGTCGCTCCGTGGCCGGTGAGTCCTCGGCTTGAGGTACCGAGCGCCTGTATGCGCTGGTCAGAGCCTTCAGATGATCGGCGCTCTGGCCGCGGCGTTCGGCGAGGATGGTGATGTCCGCGCCGATCGTGCCGAGGACCGTGCTGCCGACGCCTTGCTCGATCGCCTGCAGCTCTCGGTAGGCGGACCGGGAAGCCTGGACGATCTTGTGGTCGAGGTCGTCGACCTTCCAGGCGGCGTCCACGATGAGGGCAGCCATCTGGCCGTGCGGGCTGAGGAAGTTGTACCGGGCCAGCAAGTCGGTGGGGCGGTCGACTCCAAGGGCGTCGGCGACGAGCCGTGTACCGAGTCCCGGCGGGGTGGAGGGAGACATGAACATCCTTCGTGCGGTGCTGTGCGAAGAACTGGGGATCACGAGCGGGTGCGTCGGGCCCGTGGCTGCGCGGTGGGAGCCGCAGGTGCCTGCGGATGGGCGTTGGCCTGGCTGCGGCCGTGTGGGGAGCGGGCCCTGGCTGCCTGGGCGCGACGCCCGAGAGGTGGCGTACTGGCGGATGCCTCCCGCTCGCGCTCCAGTCGGCGCGCTGCGGTTCGGTAGGCGGCATGGTCCTGACGCTCGCCGACGGCCAGGAGGTAGATCTCCCGTTTGTGCTGGGAGGAGGTCGGAGCGTCCCGGTACTGGATGACGAGCCGCCATCGGGTTTCCGGATCTACGTAGACCTTGTGGCAGCCCGCCAGTTCGCGTTGCAGGGCGGCTCCGCGCTCGTTGCCGTGGACCAGGTGTTGCAGTTCCAGCAGGGCCAGGTCGCGGATGTCCTCTGGGACGGATCGCAGGTCGGCGAGGGCTTCGGGGTGTGCCGCGAAGGCGTACCGGGCCCGGTTCACGGCGCGCTCCGACGCGGAGGTGCCGGCGCAGCCGCCGTAGACCGAGGTGGTGCGACGGGAGGCGGGGCTACGGCGAGGCTGCCGGCCTTGACCGTTGAGCAGGCGCGAGCAGCTTCTGCCCGGAGGCCGACCGTGCCTTGGGGTGCCGGTGCCAGGGGGAGCGGAGTGGACTGCTCCATGGCCCAGATATCTGCTGCTTCGGCGGTGGCGAAGGCTCCCTCCCGCACCGTGTAGGACCGAAAGTCCTTGGTGGTCTCTTCGAGGAAGAGGCGGTACGGAGCGCTTGCGGAGCCGGGGTGGCTGTCGTAGACGAGCGTCCGCACCTCGAGGCCGAAGTCGAAGGAAGACGGGTTGTGGGTGTAGTGGTCGATGACCTTGTACCGGTCGTCCGGGTTGGCCCTGAGCAGATCATCAAGGCGGGCCGTGAGCGCGTCGGCGGGCCGGGGCCCGTGGTTATTGGACAGCTCCGCCGATTCGGCCGGGCAGCCCTGGCGGATAAGCCAGTTCTGTGCCAGCGGAATGACAGGGTGGCTCTCGTACTCGAAGTCGAATGTTCGCTGCTCAATGTCCCGGGTGATGTGCAGTGAGACGTACTCCGCCATGCCGGGGATGCCCCAGATCGCAGCGCGGTCGTACAGCAGCAGATATGTGTCGCGGCCGTCAGGGCTGTGGTGCTCGGCAAGGGGCACGAACATGTCGTCCGAGAGCGTGAGCGAGAGGAAGCCCTCCTCGATCCGCTCTGTGGCGGCCTCGAAGCCCTCGATCCGGTAGTCCGGCACCGGGGCGTAGGTGTTCGCCATGTCAGACTCCGGCAGGCTCGGGCGAGGCCAGGAGCCGGTGGTTGGGGCGGGCCGGGCTGGTGGTGCACGCGGCGAAGGGCCCGTCCGGCGTGCGGAGTTGGAGCAGCGCTGGGTCGAGGTGGTCGCGGTGCCATGTCGAGGGGCCGGTGAGGCCGGTCTCGACGTCGGTGAGCTGCTGCCAGGCGAGCCAGAGGGCGTGCAGCCGGGCGACGGCTTCGGGGTGTTCTTGCCACTGTTGGCACCATGGGCGGCCGGTGGTGATCTCCCTGCCGTAGACCGGCAGGAGCAGGTGATGCACCCAACTGGTCAGCGCGGCGAGTTCCTCGGCGTATGCCTTGCCGTCGAGCGCCAGGATGAAGACGGACGAAGGGCCGTCGAGCTGCGAGTCCTGCGTGTCCGCGCTCCGGCCGCTGACCGGCACCGCGCCGGGCTCGACGGTGCGGTCCACAGGCTCGTCAGCCTCTGTGAGCGGCGGGTCGTCGGTGAGCCGGGCGAGCGTTTCGCTCTGCTTGCGACTCTCCGCGACCAGCCGCGCGACTGTGGACACGAGGTCGTCCAGGTCGTGATCAGGTATGCGCACAGACTTGTCGCCATCGTGGGTGGGTCCGGACATCACTACCCCTCCGCAAGATCGGGTGGTTGGGGTGTCGAGGGTCCGGAAAACCCCAGGTTTGGCCGGGCCGGAAAACTGGTGTAGACACACCGCTCAGAGTGCTAGGCGATGCGAGCAGCCCTGCGACGAAACCGGCACACATGGGCGCCGGCCGGGAGTGGCTTGCGGTCGGGGCTGTCGGCGGTGGTACTGCCGTTGTTCCGCTTCATCGTGGTGGCACGCGGACGAGATCACGGTGTGGCTGATGTTGATCCGCGGCTCCGACGAAGGGTGCCCCTCGCGGCTGCTTGCCAAGTGCAGGTGTGCGCTTAGGTGGCTCGCAGAGAATCAACATGCCGTCTTGATCAGGGCGAGGAAGGCGGTCACATCAGTGGGGGTGCGGAACCTGATGGCGTCGGGCCCGATGGCGTGGCCCCGCTCGGCCAGTAAGGGTTGGACTTGGTGAACCGCCCGGGTGAGGGTGCTGCCGTTGACGCCGAAGAGCTGGGCTGGCAGGTATCGGGCGCCAAGTTTGCGCAGGTAGAGCAGGGTGGCCAGGACTCGGTCGGCCGTGGTCAGTTTGTCCTTGGCGCCTGCTCCGGGAGCACGGCGTCGCTCACCCCCGCGTTGACGGAGCCGTTCACGCTCACGCAACCCGGCCAGATCAGGCTCCATTTCGTCGACGAGGCGGTTCAGTTCCACTTCGGGCATGCCGGTCAGCTCCGAGCTGCGCAGTAATGCAGCCGCAGGCCGCAGTGGTGCCTTTGCCGGTCAGACGATCGGGGCTGCGCTGTCCGCGCTCGGGGTGCCGGGGTGGTCGGGGCAGGAGGGTGTAGTTCCCGTCCCCGTGGAATCGATGCTGGGTCATGGCGAGGGCATCGATTTGGGCATCCGCATCCTCGACGGCACGTGGAGCATGGAGCTCACTCGGCCGTCCCGCAAGACGAGTCGAGGTGGGGCACCACCCTGATGCGGGCATCCTCAAGGCGGAGGCTTGCCTTTTGTCGGGCGCTGGGGATCCAGAGCTCGATGCGGTCGCCTGTCTGGCCGAAGGAGATGACAGGGCGATCGGTCGGCGGGCGGACGCCGTAGTACGGGGTGTCACCGGAGGGCAGCGCCACACAGACATAGTCGGCGCTAAGGCCGAAGTACTCGGGGATGTCCTTGCCCTGAGCCGCCAGCCGTCGGTCTGCTACGCCGCTCTGGCCCGCGCCGAGCAGAACGACCAGGGAGAAGGCGATTGCCAGGCCGGTGCCGACGCTCAGCATGAAGGTCCACGACGTCCAGGAACCCCGCGCGTCCACCGACGAGTTCAGAAATCGGATCCAGCCGAGATAGGCGATGAAAAGGAACAACGTGCCGAGGAACACGGACAATACCCAAGTGCCGGCGAGGACGCTTCCGACCCCTTCCTTCCCTGGCGGCAATTCCAACTCGAACGGCGACAGATAGGCGCGCTGGACCAGCGTCCCGAGCCACGGGACCAGCGGCACGGCCAGCGGTGCAGCAAGGGGAAGAAGCCATGGGACGGCCCGATGGGTTGCCGTATCGCGAAGGGCCAGTACCGTGCCCACCAGCACGTAGGTAACCATCAGCAACAGGACGGGAGCGCCGACGCGCGGATCGTCGAGACCCATCGCCGACCACAGACCGGCGCCGAACAGGATCAGCATCGCCGCCACGAAGAGCAGGCCCAGCATGGCGGCCGTCTGCCACGCCACACGGGTCTTGGGCATCGTCAGCACGTGCCGATCGGCGTCCAACTCACGCCCCGGCAGCGGATGCCGGGAGAGTTCGGTACGCGCGGAACGACGGCTGCGGGCCAACCGGCGAAGACGCGGCTCGTCAAGCGAGGTGGGGATGCGTACGAGGCGCACGGTGCCAGCGGCCTGATCGTGGCCAGCGGTCCTCGTCAGCAGATGTGCTGAGTGTCGCAGGTGCCGAGTGGGTGACTGGCGCCTGCCGCGCAAATGCCATTCGATGAGGGGCCGGTGCACCGGCTCCACCAGCGTGGCGTCTCGGCAATTCGCGGATATGTCGGCGTCCTGGGCAAGCGTGTCGAACGTGGCCACCGCCTGTTGCACCGCCCCGTCGCGCACGCTGCGTATACGCGCTTCGACGATCCTGACGGTCCAGTCGCCCTGCGGCGCCAGTGACGTCTCCTGGGCGAGCGGCAGCCGTACGGGCCAACCCAATGACTCGCACAACTGAGTCAGAAGATCGATTTCCTCGGGGCGGTCTATGACCTCGATCACCATGTAGACGCGACGATTGAAGGGCACCTTGCCGCCCATCGCGACGGCAGGGAGCACAGCATCTGTCGCGCCCGGCGATGACGGCCGGGAACCACCGGAGGCCGAGTCGCTGGCGGAGGCACCGGAATCAGGGGTGAACATGCTGGTGATTCTGCGCCGGGCACGTCACCCGCGTCCCACAGTTTGATGATCTGCACGCCCTTAGCCGGGCGGCTCAGGGCCAGCACCACCCCGGAGGGAGGAAACGACGAGGCGTCCGTACCGTGTGGTGAGGGCAGCGGCGGTGGCGACGATCGACAGGCCGAGGGCGACGAGCAGGTGGGCGGTGGACTGGTCGCCGAGGACCTGGAGGACGCTGAGAGCCGTACCGAGGGGGAGGCCGAGGATGGTGAGGACTCCGAGAGCGCCGCTGATCTGCTGGCTTTCCTGGTTTTGGACCAGTCGGCTGTAGTCCGCGGCTTCGGCCAGTATCTCTGCGAAACGCTCGGGCAATCGGTACTGAGCCTGGAAGGCAAGAAGTAGTTCGTTCGCCGGGCCGTGGGCGGTGAGGTGCTGGCGCCAGTAAGTGCTGCGGAAGAGCGCGATGTTCCTTTCCAGCGAGCCGACTTGGGCGGATAGGTGCGGGCCGTCGAACACTCCGGAGAGTTCGTCGGTGAGTTGGTCGATGTGGTCGCGCTGGAGTGTGCCCAGGAGGAGTGCGTCGAGGTAGACCGTGCGGGCGTGCAAGGCCGCGAAGTCGTAGAAGTCGCCCTCGCCGGCGTCGGCGCGATGACCGAGGAATGCGGCGCTATGCCGCAGCACGAGAGCACTCCAGTCGGCGGAGATGCGCACAGCTTGATCGAATTCGTCCGCTGCCGTTTCCGGAGCGAGGGGGAAGTCGCGTGGTGTGGAACGGGATGCAAGCTGCCACAGCCAGGAGTCGGCGGTAGCCGGCAGTTCTGCCGTGGGCTCAGGCCGAAGCGCGGGCGTGTGGTGGGCGTCAGGCGTGAGGAGGGCGATGGTGTAAGGGCGGGCGATCGCTAACGCGTCAGTGTCGTCTCGAACTTCGGCCACCGGCCCGAAGAGCTGCTGCGGCGCGAATGGACCGGTGAGTGGGTCGCGGCCGGCGTAGGGCCGGTGGCCGATCGCTCGCAGTACCGGAAGCAGTGGTCTGTCCACGGTGAAGTGCAACACCGCCAGACCGTGCCCGTGGCTTCGTCCCGCGGCGGTACGCAGCAGCTCCAAGCCCTGCAGCTGCAGCCCATCATGGACGATTGAGATCATCCGATGCCAGCGACAGGGACGATCCGACGACCCGTACAGCACTCTGGCGGAGGCGGGTGCGAAATAGGTCGCGCGGGTGGCTGCATCCGTCCGTCTGCTGCCGACCTCGAACGGGAAGGGCCCCTCCGCCCAGTCCGGAGTGCGCAGCAACCGTACTGGGAGCACAACCACGAGGATCTGCCGCGCCCCGGCAATCGCCTCTAAATCAATGGTCATCGGTAGTACTCGGCCGGGTCTGGCTGGTCGAGCCTGACCACGAACTCCGCGCCACCGGGGCGGTCTGTGGCCGCATGGAACCGTACGCGTTCGCCCGTACGGATGGTGCGGAAGCCTTCGGTGACGATCTGCGTGTAGTCGAAGGTGTAGTAACGACCGTCCGCCTCGTCCTGGACGATGAAGGCGCCCACCGTTCCGGTCTGTCCTCCGCCGGTGGGCCGGCGGTCGACGATGATGCCGTGCCGCGCCTCGCTCATGAGATGGCTGCCTCTGGGTCGGTGATGTCCTGTACACAACGGAAACCGACCGCGTTACTGCAGCCACGCTTCCGGTAGATGCCCTTGCTGCTCGCTTGCACGGCGCGCAGCGGATTGTCGTAGCTGCCACCGCAGATGACCGCTTCGCCGGCGTCATCCAGGCTGGTGGAGGTCCATTCCCAGACGTTCCCTGCCATGTCGGTGATGCCGTACGGGGAGCGGTTCGTGGCCCTGTCGCCGACCGGGGTGACCCAGGCTCGGCGAAGTGCCTCGTGGGCGAACTCCTGCTGCCAGGCGTGGAAGGTCACCACGGGGTGACCGACCCAGGTGTCAGCGCAGTTGACCGGCGCGCCGTCCGCTTCGTCGCCCCAGGGAAAGAGACGGCCGTCCGTTCCGCGAGCGACGGCTTCCCATTCCAGTGCGGTGGGCAGGCGCTTGCCTTCGAAAGCTGCGAACGCGAAGGCGCTCCACCAGCTGACACAAATGGCTGGGTAGTCGTCGTAGCGGGCATTGCGGTAGTAATCCGCTTCGCGGAGCCGGTCGGTCCAGGGGGTGTGGGTGATGTTGTCTGGCTGGTCAGGGTGGTCCCAGGGCGAGGTGCCGTCGGGCCGTAGGGCATCGAGGAAGCGGCGGTAGCGGGCGACCGTGACGGCATGGCGGTCGAATCGGATCGCGTGTCGTACGCGGCGTAACAAGAGACGTTCGGCCGGGCCTACGAGGTGAACCCCAGGGGGAAGGACGCAATCGTCGGTAGGAACAACCGCCGGGATGCGGGCGAGGAAGGCTCGCACCTGCTCGGTGATGAAGGCACCGCCAGGCAGGTCTGCCGCCTCTTCACGACCGCTTGGGGCGGCGAGGAATCGGGCAGCTAGCAGCTCCTGGTAGGCGGTGTGGACGAAGGCGACCTGGTCCGGACCGGCCGGCCGCAGCAGTGGAGCGAGCACGCAGTTGTCGAGTTCGAGACGGCCGTCGATGAAGGCGCCAGGGCCAAGGTCGCGGTGCAGGTCGAGGAGGGAGAAGACCGTCTGATCGGTGAGGAAGGCCCTGCCGAAGACTGCCGGCAGCCGCGCTTCGGTATCGACCTGACCCTGGTCTGCGAGGGTCTTTGTGATGTGTGTGCCGAGCAATGCGTCGAGAGGCTGGGGCGAGGCAGGTTGGAGGAGGGCGGTCAGTCGCTTCTCCAGGAACGTGGCATCGCGGTCGGCGAGCCGTAGGAGGTGGAAGTGCGGTACTCGGGCCGGGTCGACTCCGTTCGCGTACATCTGCTCAACCAGCTGTTCGGACCGGGCGGCTCCGCTGTCCAAGAGCTGACGGACTTGGGGGGAGTCGGCGAGGAACGACACCCGCGAGCTCATGACCACCGTGGACTCAGCGGAGAGCACCGGGGCCAGATCCGCGAAGAGTCGCAGGAAGCCGGCGGGGCTGGCCTCGTCCACGCCTTCGTCAACCGCGTCCAGGACGCACAACGCAGAGCCGGACCGGATCAGGTAGAGGAACAGGTCGTACGCACGGGAGCGGTCCGCGGTCATGCACGGGGACAGCAGGCGTGCGGCGTATTCGGGGAAGGTCTCGTCCCTCGGTTTGAGGCTGAGGTCGAAGTAGAAGCGAAACCGCCGCGCGTCGGGGTCCGCGGCCAGCGTTCGGAGCAGTGTGCTTTTACCGCTGCCGGGACGACCGGTGATCAGAACGTTGGCTTGGCCATGGGCAAGGCGGCCGAGGAGGGTGGCTGCGTCCTCGGCTGTGTGGATGAGGGACTCTCCCGTGTGGGCGTCGGTTGACAGCACGGTGGCGGTGACAGCCTTGCGTGGCTCGGCACGGTCCGCGGGGGTCACGTCGGCAAGGTGGGCGGCAAGGTCGACGTGCCTGTCGATGAAGCTGTCGTAGCGCACCAGCCGGTAGTCGCGGCCGAGCAGTTCGCGGACAGGCCCGGGCAACTCTTCGTCGTCACTGGCCTCGTCGAGGATGACGAATCGGGTGAGCTTGGGCAGGCGGGTACGTAGCAGCTCACCGTCATTGGAGGTGAGTACGGCGCGCAGGTCGTCCACGTCCTGCGAGACCATCAGCTCGACGTACTCCAGGCGCATGCCCGATTCACGGCAGAAGAGCTGGTAGACCGTGTCGGAGGTAAGGACGAATCGCTTGGCTTGACGGTAGCCGAGAGTGATGTATAGCCCGGCGAGGAACTCGCAGCGACGGGCGACCTCGGGATCCATGTGTGGCTCTCCGCCCAGCAGGGCGGAGCTGCTGGTACTTGTGAACCAGACCAGAACGTCGACGAGTCGGCGTACCGCGAGCAGCCCGTCCTCGTCGGAGATGTCGTAGCCGTCGTGCGTGGACCGGTTGCGCAGACGGCGGATGTCATCCAGCGCGTTCAGGACGGTACTGCTGCGGATATGCGGCTGGCACCGCTTGACCAGGTCATTAAGGGCTCGGCCCGATGGGTCGCCCTCGATGCCATGGTGCCGCCACAGTTCCTTGAGAAGCTTCTCCGTCAGCTTGCCGACGAGGGAGATTGCGTTCTCCGGGTAGCCGTCATTGAGGCTGCGTAAGGGACGTTCGAGGTCAAGACCGAGACGGTCGGCGACACGGGAGTGGTCATCGAGCTCGCTGCGGAGCCGTTGCAGCCGTTCGTCCACCACCATGCTCATCGCCCCTCACCTGGTTTCACGCCCAGTAAGAAGGCGAAGCGGTCTGGAAAGGCGAGCACCGGCTCCGGATGCGCGGCTCTCATCTCCTCGATTCCCTTCTCGATCTCGCTGTCGCTGAACGTGGAGAGCACGGACATGTAGCGGGCCCGCACCATGCCGATGTACTTGTCCCGATCAAGATGCAACTCGTGCTCTACATAACGAAGTTGGGGTTGCAATCCGGCCGCCCGTAGGTGGTCGACCATGAGTTCGGGGTCGGGCTGGAGTTCTGTGAAGCGGGAGCGCGCCGCCTGGAACAGTGGGTACTCGATGCTGGTCGGCAGCATGACCACGAGTAGGCGACCGCCGGGGGCAAGCCGACCGGCCAGGCCATGCAGGGTGGTGGCGGGTTCGGCGACATGATGCACCGATTCCTTCAGCCAGATGGCGTCCAGTTGCTCGTACGGTAACTGGGTGCTTCCAGCAGCGAAGTCTTCTGCCGAGGCTGCGATCGGCGTCAGGCCGGCGGGTGGTGGCGTACCGATCTGGTGCAGCATCGCCAGTGATGGGTCCACGCAGAGGATGGCCTGCTGCGGGTTGATGATCCGGGCCACCTCGCGTGCGAACATCCCTGTGCCGCAGCCGATGTCGGCGATTCGGTCAGCGGAAGACAGATGCAGGCTCTCGACTATGCGTGCAGACATCCAGGTGATGTGGTGCGGCCCATATGCCCAATGTTCGTCGTAGTCGGCAGCAAGCCGCTCGTAATGTCCCTGAACATCCCGCCGCTCCACAGTCCCCCCGCCCGGGTATACGGCTCTGCTGACCTGCCGTCAGGCTACTCCTCCCGTAACTCCATGGAGCCGATCAGCCACGGTTTCTGGCCAGAGTGGGCGCCGCCGCCGAGGTGTACCCGTGGATAACCAGCCTGAGATCGAGTTCGGGGTCATCATCCACGGCACGGAAGAGGACCTCGTCCGACAGGTCCTCGACCAGTCTCGTCAGCGTGGCGAGCTGCTTGGACGCGGTCGCGACATCGGGAAGATCACGCGGTGCCGCAGGAACGCCGATGTCGGCATGCAGGCCGTCGAAATCTTCAGCAATGGCGTGCAGCCCGCTGTGTTCCAGGGCTGCGCGCCCAGTGTGATTGGTCATGACGCACTCCGGCGGTGGAGGCGGCCTGAGACAGCGGGACGCGAGGCCGCGGTGGGTGCCGTGGCAGGGGCTGTGCCAGTGAGGTGAGGGCGGCTGCGGGATCGGGCCGCTTCGATGCGGGCAGCCGGCGGGGCAGCGCCCGGTTGGTCGGCAGCGCGAGGGGGCTCGGACTTGGCGCCGGTGGCGATGCGCCAGCGGCGGCGGACGTCATCCAGTGGCCCAAGCGCGTGGAGGGCATAGCCGATCAGCCGACCCGGTGCCAGCGACTCGTCGTCGGCCAGCGCGCGCACCTGCCGCGCCGCGACGGCGGCCGCCCGCATGAGCGAGGCTCGGACGACCTGCTCGCCGACGTACTCCGCCGACCCCGCGAACGCCGACGGGTCACAGATCCGCAGCACACGTTCCGTGTCCAGGGTCCGGTCGGCCAGCGCGCCTCGGCGCTGGGTCTCCCACAGCACGGTGAGTTGGTCGATGGGCTCGCCCCGATGGTGGAGCGCGCCCAGGGACCGGTAGATCTGCTGATGGCCGGCATCGGCGAAATCGCTGGGGTGAAGCCAGCCCACGACCTCGTCCAGCTTCTGAGGACGCGCACTCAGACACCCGAGGAGGAACTCCTCGTCGGCCAGGAGCTGTTCATCCACCGGCTGTGGATGAGCGGCAGGGGATGGGGCTGACGCCGGGGGCGCTACGGGCCGGGGCTCGCCTCCCCAGCGGCGCGCGAGATCGGCCAGCACGTCAGACAGGACCTCGGCGTGATGCACTGTTTCCTCGATGCCGACGCGGATGGCGTCGGCGTGGGCGGCCTGGTGCAGTCGTGTGGCGTGCTGGGCGACACTGCGGTGGATGGCACCTTCCAGCACCATCCGTCCGTAGACCACCGCATGCTCGGGGCGAGGACAGGCCGACACCAGGGAGTGCGCGTAGGAGGCGGTGAGTCCCCGGGCGTGCTTGCTTGCCTCGGCGACCGTGTCGGTCACCCAGGACCTCGGTACGGGACCTGCGCCCTGTTCCTTCGAAGCTGGGTGGCCGTCGGCCCGGAGCTTGAGCATCGCGGCGTAGATCGCAGTGTGCGCGGGACGGGAGAAGTGCTCCGGTCGCAGCCAGGGCGAGAGCCGGTCAAGCTGGCCGGGAGCTAGAAAGACCGCACCCAGGACCGCCTGCTCGGCATGGACGAGCGGAGTCATCGCCAAGCCTCCCGCGCGGGATTGCGTGCTGCCTTGTGCCCGGCGTGCAGCTCGCCGACGGCACGGTTTGCGGCGGCAAAATCGGCTGCGTAATTGTCCAGTTCGGCGGCGAAGGCGTGGTCCGAGGCGAGGATGGCTCCGGCGGGGGAGACGAGCCACCAGTGACCGCCGCGCCGTATGGCGGGAGTGCCGGCAAGCCGCTCGGACCGGCGGACGGACGCCCAGGACGGTGGGGGTTGGGTCATGGGAGCACCTCACGAGACGGGGAATCAGGGGAGAGGATCGGATGACGGGGCGTGGGGCGCGGAAGGCGCCCCGGCGGCCGGGTGCGGGGGTGGTGGAGGCGGTTCATGCCGCCGGGCCGAAGTCGTCCTGGCGTAGCGCCTTGGCGGCTGCGCGCTCGGTGATGGCCGCGGTGGCCTTGTCGGACGCCGTGCCCAGCCGCTTGGCGTCGCGGCCCTTGTACCAGGGCTTGAGGTCGATGAGGGCCAGGCGGATGCCGGTGGCCATCAGGCAGGCCGTGCCCTTGGGCATGGCGCGCAGCACGTCGGGTGGGAGCACGCGCTCCTGGCGCATCGAGACCGAGGTGGACTTGCCAGACTCGCCGGTGGAGACCGAGACCGTACGCACGTCATGGTCGCCGGCCAGGCGCGAGATCTTGTCGGCGAAGTCGGCGTCGTCCATACCGGAGCCGATCAACTTGATCGTTGACGCGGAGAGCAGTGCGTCCATGCCAGCCTGGCCCCAGACGCGGACGCCCTGCTGGTAGGACTGCAGGATCGTCATCGGGATGACGCCGCGGGACCCGAGGTGCGAGTACAGGTCCGGCAGGTCGGAGATCTTGCAGACGTTGGCGGCCTCGTCCAGGATCGCCAGCAGCGGAGCATCGAGACGTCCGCCGTCGCGCTCGGCCTGCATGACCGCGGCGCGCATCACCACGTCGGCGGCTGCGGCGATGATCGCCGAGGCGGAACCGCCGCCGTCCTTCGACAGCAGATACAAGGTGTCCGTGCCGGTCGCGAACTCCTCCGGCTTGAACTCCCGTACGTTCTCAAGTTCGTTGGGCGGGGTGACCCAGGCGGCGATGTCCGGGTCAAGCAGGCAGCTGGCGTACTGCCGGGCGGTTTCGAAGATGCCGTCGCGAGTCTCGACGGCCCCGGCCACGGTGCCCTGGAGCTGGGCGGCGACCGCGTCGAACCCGGCATCCTGGAGCAGATCGATCGCCGTACGGTCGGCCGGTGAGGCGAGCCAGGCCAGCACATCTGTGATCGGACGTCGCGCGTGGGCGGCGGCCAGGAAGAAGGCGGTCAGGGTGTTGGCGGCGGCCGTGGACCAGAAATCCCCGGCACTGGACTCGTCGACGGAGGCGGTCACGAAGTGCCCGGCGAGTCGCCGAGCCCCGGCGAGATCACGGGCGTCGGCAAGAATGTCCCACCACATGGTCCGGGGCGCATGTGCGATCTGCTGCGGATCCAGCGTCCACACCGTCCCGACCTTGGCACGGGCGTCGATGGTTGCGGTGTACGCGTCGCGCGCCGCCTTGTTCGAGGTCAGCAGCACAGGGCCGGGGGCGCGCAGGATGGCGGGGATAGCAAGTCCGGAGGTTTTGCCGGACCGGGGGGCCATGATCGCCAGGATCACGTCCTCCCAGGAGGAGCGGACCTCCGCCTTGCCCGGCTTGAGGGCGCCCAGCAGGACGCCGCGGTCGTCGGGATCGATGTCCTTGGGCTTGGTGCCTTTCAGGCTGGGACGCAGGTCGATGGCCTTTGCGGCGATCTGCCGGGGCAGCAGGGGGGCCAGCTCGTGCCGGGTGGCCAGCCCCGACGGGCTGCTGCGGAAGCGCAGCCACACCTTCGCAGCTACGACGGCGGTGGCCAGGAGGACGAGGGCGGGCAGGACGTAGCAGCCAGTGATCACGGCGGGCTGCGGCAGATGAGGCCAGACCCGCTCCGGATGAAGAAGCGTCTCTTCAGGTCGGTAGGCGGCCCACGGATCGGATCCGACAACGGCGTTGGCGAGATTGCCGAACAACCAGGCCAGCGAACCTCCTCCCATGCCGAGCCCGGCGAGGGCGATGAGGAGGTGGAAGAGGACGTCGGTGCCGGTGGTGGTCGAGGGCGTGGTGGTGCGTGGCGTTGACAAGGTGAGTTCCAGGGGTGCGCGGCGCGAAGAGAGGGGAGGACGGGGCGGCGCGTTCTTCTGGTGATCACGGCATGGCTCCTGGAGGCTGTTGAAGTTGAAAGAGGGGGACTAAGGACGGGGGGATGCGGCGGTCTGCGTGCTCGCCGCCGTGTGCGTGTCGGCGGGCGGGTTGATCGGCCAGCCGGGGTGATCAGGCCGCCGCTCCTCGAAGTGGGCGGTCAGCGTGTACGGCGGGGGCTGGGTGGCGCGGCCGGGGAGCGGGCCGCCTCTTCCGGTGCCGCAGGGAGGCCGGCTGGGCGGTTTGGTGAGGACGCCACAGCCGCGCGAGCACGGGTGGTGTGTGTCACGGAGGGGACCTTGTGCCGCGACGGGAGCGGCAGCTCGGCCAGAGGCGGGGCATCCTGCGGCGTCGCGTCCGGCAAGGCCGATAGATCGAGCTGCGCGTCGGCCAACCGGTCGCCGAGGAAGGCGACATGGTGCGCAATCGAGCGCAGATGCTGGCCCAGTTCCCGGCCGTTGGGGGTGTCGAGTCGCTCGCACCAAGCAGCGGCAGTGTCGATGAACTCCTCCAGATCGCCTACGGCACCGTGGTGCTCATCGAGGACCTGCTCCAGAACCTCGGCGACGTCGGCCGAGCGACGCAGCTCGTGCAGCTCGCCGGTTAGCGCGGTCAACGACTGCCCAGGCTGGATCGTGCGTGCGGTCACGCCCTCCGGTGCAGGGATGGGGAGCGGCAGCATGATGCGAGGGTCGGCGGCAACGGTGAGGTCGGCGTCCTGGAATTCGCGGGTGGCGGCGGCCACTGTCCGCACTGCGGTGTTGTGCGGGGTGCCCTCCGGCAGGAGATAGACGTCCAGGTCCTGGCTGTAGCGGAAGTGGTGCTTGCGCAGGACCTCATCCAGGTGCGGCCGGTTATCCGCGACGGCAGCGGCCACACCGAGGTCGGGGTGGACTCCGAAGGCCACGTCGGGCTCGTAGGGCAGATTCATCACGAAGACTCCTTCGAGGCAGAGGCGTTAGCGGGCGCGGACCGGCTGCTGGGTGGCGGAAGCCCCGCGGTATGTGGCGGCGACGGCCGGTCGTTGTGGCAGTGCGACGCCTGCACGAGCCGGGGAGATGGCGATGGCGGCCTGAGCGCGGCGCTGCATCATCGACAACCTCGGATCACGACGCCCGTTGCCGGGCATCGAGTAGAAGATGTCGAACGCGCGACCGGTGTGCTCCAGCCGGGCCTCGACGTACCGCAGATCGCCTTCACCGTGGAGCAGCAGTCCCTCGCGGGTACGTACGTCGGTGCCGACGGCCCGCAGCGTTCCCTCGGGATCGCGTACCTGGTCGTGCACGACGATCCGGGCAGCTCGGATATCGGCATCGAGCACACGGGCGGAAGCGAAGGCCGCCTCCCCGGCACTGGGCACCTGCGCGGCGGAACGGTTCTCCGGCCGGCTGAGGAGACCTCGGTCGGTGTGGAGCGGGGTGTGGGGATTGAGGTCGTACGCGGCGTCGGACGTGACGGTGTACTGCGCGGCCCGCAGGGACTGGACCGCCCGTTGCCCTCGGCGGGTCGGGTCGCGGATCGGCTCGGTGAGGGCGTAGAGGTCGCTGCCGGGCAGCCGCTCGAAGCCGACCCGCCGCAGCATGTGGTCGGCGACGTGGTTGTCGTGCGAAACCGCTGCCACGACGCCGTAGCGGTCGTGGTGGCTGACGGTGATGTGCGGGCGTGTTTCCGCCACGGGAAGTGCACCTCGCAGAGGTTGGGGCCGTGCGGACGACGAGGATGCGGCCCGAAGACGGGTTTGGTGATGCCGGGAATTTGCGCTAGCGCAAGCGAGGCCAGCGGCTCTGGCCCCGGGGCGTGGAGCTGGGGCGCGCCGCTTCAGCCATGACGGGTCCCGGTGCGTCCCGAGGTGTTACCTGGTGACCACCAGCCGTGCGGCGAGTTTCATCAAGGGCACCGAAGGGGCCTGTGGCCAAAGGGATGTGGCCCTGGGCGGCGTTGGCCTTCGCCGCGTCGATGTACAGCTGGACGAGCCGACGTGCGGCACGGCGGATTGTGTTCTTCAGAGGCATGGGAATGGATTCCTTCAGATGCCTAAGGAAGGGGAGGCGGAGGGAGCCGAAGTGCGGCTCGGCTCCCTCCGAGGCATGAGCACGGCGAAAGGCGCTGCTCAGGCATGCATCCGGGCGTCTGTGTCGAACAGTTCGCGTTCGCGTGGGTGGAGGAGGTGTTGAGTAATGAACGACCTGCCCGCGACCTTCCACAGACCACGCCCCTTGGTGAGGGCGGACACTGCCTGGGTCTCCACGCCTGTCAGCCCCAACAGGGCGGCGGCGGAGGTGAGTTGGTCGGCTTCCTGACGGTAGATGATCCGGGTCGAACAGTCGGTGAGCAGACCCTCCGCCAACGCCCGGCCCCGGGAGCCGGCATCGCCCGCAGTCAGCAGATCGCTCAGGCGGTGAATCACCATGAGGTTCGCGATGCCAAGACCACGCGAGAGCTTCCACTGGCTCTGCATGCGCTCCAGCAGCGCGACGTGCCGCATCACGCGCCATGCCTCGTCGTAGATCACCCAGCGCCGCCCGCCGGTGGGGTCGGCGAGCGCGGACTCCATCCACGCCGAGGCACACGTCATGGCCAGGACGAGGGCGGTGTCGTCGCCGGCCCCGCCCAGCCGCGAGAGATCGATGGACAGCATCGGCGCACTCGGGTCGAAGGCGACGGTGCTGGGGGCGTCAAACATCCCGGCCAGGTCACCGTGCACGAGTCGCCGCACTGCGTGGGCGAGGTCTTCGGCCGCGTGTCCGAGGCGGCCGGTCAGTTCGCCGAGCGCGGAGTCGAGCCGCTCGGGGGAACCAAGTACGTGCGCGACGTCGCCCAGCAACGGGGTGGTGCCGTGTGCTGCGGCGTGGGCGACGGCCTGATCGAGCGCCACATCGAGAGCGGTGTGCTCCATCGGGTGAAGTTCTCGTCGCAGGACCGTCTTTGCGAGCGACCCGAGGAGGAGAAGACGCCGCTTGCGGACCTCATTGCCCCAGTCCTCCTCGCCGACGCCGTGCGGCCGCGCAGGCGCGTCCAGAGGATTCAATCGCCCCGGCAGGCCGGGGCCGAGGGCGATGGTCTGGCCGCCCAGCTCCTGGGCAACGACGGTCCACTCGCCCTTCGGATCGCAGGGCACGTAGATCCGGTAGCTGAAGGCCACGGCCCGCAGAGCGAGGGACTTGGCCAGGGCGGACTTGCCCATGCCGATGATCCCGGCGAGCAGGATGTTCGGATTGGTGAAGCCATCGAGGCGCCCGTACAGAGCGAACGGATCGTACGTAAACGCCGCCTCGGCGTGTACGTCACGGCCTATGTAGATGCCCTGGGCGCCGAGGCCGCCCTCGGCGAGGAAGGGATACGCGCCGGATGCGGTGGCAGTCGTCATGCGGTGGGCGGGGAGCTTGAGACGGCCGCCGCGGGCGCCGGCCGGACCGGGTCGGCCGGCGCCCGGGTAGGTGGCCCGCAGCTCGGGGTCGATGCCCGGTTCGGGGCGGCGTGCTTGGGGGCGTGAGGCGTCGCGGGCCTGGTCGCGGGCAGCGGCGAACTGGTCGCGGGCGGCGCGGGCAGCGCGGCGGTCGCTTTTGCGAGGGACGAACAGCGGACTGGCGCTGGCACGGGTGCGGGTGGACATAGTGGTGGTGCTCCAGAGCGGTCAGTGGCGGATCAGGCCGGTGAAGGGGGCGCGCAGATCGGCCGGGGTGTGGTCAAGGCGGACTTGGGCGGAGGTGGCCAGGTGGCGTTGGCACACGGTGAGTTCCGGCGCACCCTCGGGGAGACGGGCCCGGCACGCCTCCCGGGTGAGGAGGCGGCCGGTGCCGGGGTGTGGGGCTGCGTGGTAGGCGTCGTGGAGGTGCTCGGCGGCTTGCCACAGCCGGATCCGGCAGGCCCTCAGGTGATCGCCCTCGGCCTCAGCTACCGGGGTGGTGCGGCTGGTGTGGGCGTCGAGGAGGCCGTACAGGGCGGTGAGGTGGGCGTGGAGGGCGTCCAGCTCGGTGCGGTGTGCGGCCACGGGCCCGGCGGGGAGGTTGATTGCTCGGTGGAAGTCGAGCGCCGCGGTGGCGAACGGGACGAAGTCCTCAGCCAGGTCGGGCAAGGGGGCGGTCGGCATGAAAGGGGCCCTTCGGTTGAGCGCGGTGGTGCAGCTGGGGCGCTAGGGGCGGGCCAGCGGGAGGGTGGCGTTGGTGAAGGCTTCGGCCTGCTGCCAGGTCAGCAGCCGCAGATCGAGGAGGGCGGATATCGCGGCCGTCTCGATCGCCGCGCAGGCGGCGTTGAGCTGCTCGTCGGTGTCGGCGCTGACGGTGAGCAGGCCGGTGAGGGCGACATCGGCGTGGCCGGCGATCAGCTGGCGCTCGCGCTGCTTGATGTCGGCGTACTCGACCGAGTCCTCTTCAGAGTCGACCTGGCCCTTGCGCTGCCGCTCGGCGGCATCCGCGATCACCGTGGCCTTCTTGCGCTGCACATCCTTGAGCGCGGCATCCAGCCCCTTGGGCGCGTAAGTCAGCGACAGCGTGCGGCGCACCCCCGATGTGAAGAGGAGCTGGTGCAGGAAACCGGGGGAGGTCTCGATGCGGGGCCAGTTCTCGACCCAGTACGTGGCGTGGCGGGCCGAGTCGGTCTGGATCCGGTCGGCCTTCTCCACCAGAACGACCGGGCCGGCAGCCGCCGGGTCGGCCTGCGGACGGCCGGCCTCCGACCACTGATCCAGGGCCGCGGACGCCTTCGGGTCGTAGGCGGTGCGGATCACAGCGGCGATCTCACTTGCCCCCAGCCATCCACTGGGCATGAGGCCGGAGTTGCGGGCGGCCTGGTCGAAGATGGAGGTGAGCTGGGACAGGACGGCGAAGGCACCGGTGAGTCCGCCCCCGGCCTGGTTGATCAGACGTCGGGCAGCCTTGAGATCGAGCGCGATCGCGACGTACGCCTCGTGCGGGGCTGCTGCGGGACCGGCGGCGGCCAGCAGTTCGCTGTAGATGGGTCCGGCCATGTGGGCGTCGGCGTTGCCGTGCTCGCTCCAGTAGCGGTTGAGCGCGTCGCCGGAGTCGGGAACGGTCCGCTCCAGCACCTGGACGCGGGCGATGTGACCGGTACGGGAGAGGGCGGCCAAGGTGCGGCCCCAGCCCGCGACATTGCTGGCCTGGGTTGCCGGATCCAGCAGGGCGAAGGCGCGGGAGGACACCTTCACCACAGCGGTCAGGGTGCCGTGGTGCGGGTCGTGCACCGCGCCGAACTGACCGTCGGGCGAGGTGGTCACCCGCAGGGAGGCGGCAGTGCCGGGCAGGTGGAGCAGGCCCTCGCGCCGGGGTCGGCGGGAGGGGCGGGCGAGCCAGATGAGCTGGCCCTTGAAACGCCGCAGCGCGTAACGCAGGGCGATGGGTGCCCAGTCGGCGAGGGACCGTCCGCGGTGGCGGATGAAGACCGCCGACAAGATGACCACCCACAGCGGGATGAGCTTGAGAGCCCCGGCGACGCCGGCGCGCATCAGCACCCCGAGCAGGGCCAGGCCGGTGAGGGCGACGACGATGAGCTGGGCGACCGAGAGGCCGAGCAGGATACCGCGGCGTGAGCGATGAGGGAACTTCACGGTGGCCGGGCCGTCAGGCTGAGGAGTGTCGGGATGCATGGCAAAGCCGTCCTTGGACGTGGTGAGAAAAGAAGTGGGAAGGGGGCGGGCGGGCCGAGCGCGGCCAGGCGCCCGCCCCCGTCAGGTGAGGGCTACGAGCCTGAGCCACCCGGTGGCTTGGGGTAGATCCACCGCTGCGGCGTGGTACCGCCCTGCGGAGGAGGCCCACTTGCCGGTGGCGGCCCGCTGGGCCGTGGCGCAGGCGGGTCCATCCGCGTACCCGCTGCGGCCGAGGCGCCCACGGGCCCGGAGGAGACCGGTGCCGAGGCTGCCGCTGTGCCCGAGGTGGTCCCCTGGTCGTGGCGCTGGATCAGGGGCTGGCCGCGGTCGCCGTCCGTGGGAGGCCGCTGGATCAGCGACCGGCCCTTGTCGCCCGTGGCGTTGGGGTCCTCGCCGTAGCGGAAACGGGTCTGCTTCGGCTTACTGCCACCGCTCGAACCGCCGGTCGGATCAATGCCGGAGGCGACACCATCCGTGCCCTGGCCCGGCACCTTCGGCGGCCCCTGCGGAGCAGGCGTCCCCGTGCCCGCCTGCATGGCGAGCTGGCCTGCGGTCTTGGCCGCACCCGCCGCCACCGCCATGCCGGCGACGCCGGTGCGGTGCAGGTCATCGTGGCCCCCACCATCAGCGGCCCAGTGGATGAACTTGTAGGTGGCGTAGGGGCAGAGCATCACCAAGACCATCACGACGATGCCCGCGATCGCATCCGACAGGGCAGCGAGCCCACCGTGCGAGTCGGACTTGCCCATGGCCGAGACGCCCAGCAAGAACACGATCGTCATCAGCAGTTTGCTGACGACCAGGGTTGCCGTGGCCTCGACCCAGCCGCGGCGCCAGCGCCTGGCCACCTCCCAGCCCCCGCCGGCACCAGCGAAGACCGCCAGCGTGACCAAGACCAGGATGCCGACCTTGCGGGCAACCATCACAGCCCAGTACAAGAACGCCCCGATGGCGCAGCCGAGCGCGATGATCGAGGGGACACCCCAGCCCAGGCCATACATCGCCCCCAGCTCATTGACCTTGATCATGCGGCGAACCGCATCATCAACAGAACTGTTGGCCGCCTTGAACAGACCGGCACTGAGCGCGTCGACCACAGTGATGGCGACGGTGGTACAGGCGATGGCAGCGAAGGCGAAGAAAACGCCCACCATGGTCCCGAACGCAGCCTGGGCAAGGGCACGTTCATCCCTACGCCAGGCAGCACGAGTGAGCTGCAGGCAGAACGTGCCCACCGTCAGGATCAACCCGATCGGCAACAGCAGTTCGTAGTTGTTGCGGAACCACTCGGCATTCAGATCGATAGCGGTGGTCTGATCGACCGCCTTGGACGCGAGGTCGGCCGCGGACTGGGCCACCTCGCCCATCGACTTGGCGATCCAAGCACCGATGCCATCGGTGACCGCCTCGCCGGTGGAGCTGACGACGCCGCCGACGGCGTCGCAGACCGTATTCATCAGAGGAAGGTCGCAGGCTCCCATCAGGGCACCTCCTTATCCGGGTTGAGGGCGGTCATGGCGCGGCGTTGGGCAGGACGGCTGCCAGCGCGCAGTTCTGGTGCGGGCGGCACTGGACGGCGAGGGTCATCGAACGGGCCTCGGACCCGGCTCCTGACCCCTTCCAGGCGAGGGTCTGGTTGCCGGTGACCGTGACGGCGTAGACGTACGCCTCGGTGATCGCACCGGGATTCTGCGCCAAGGCGGTCTTGAACGCCTGCGGGAAGTGACCCTCGCCAACCGTGGCGCTCGCGTGCTGGCGGTTGTCATGCAGCCGCGACCACAGCACCGGGCTGGGCACCTGGTTGGTGACGGACTTCCAGTCGGCGTACTTCTTCTCGCCGGTCATCCACCGCTTCAGCCCGGCCAGATGCTCGGCCTGGGAGAACGAGCGAGTGTCGTACGTCCACAGGACCTTCGTGGCCGCCTTGGCGAACACGATCGGATCGCTCGTCTTCGGCGGCGCCGCGACAGCCACCCCCTTGCTGTCAGTCGCCTCGGGAGAGGGCGACGACTCCGGAGCGGACGCCGGCGGCGGAGAGGGCTTCGCCGAGGCTGGGCTGTCCGTACGGTTCAGATACGCGACGAGACCGGCGACGGCCAGCAGCACCGCGAAGATGATGCCGCCGATCAGCGAGCGCCGCAGCACCGAGGTCGGTTCTCCGTACGTGCGCTCCTCGGGAATGCGGAGACGTTTCTTCGGCATCAGTGGACCTGCGTTCCCATGGCGGAGAAGAACGCAACGATGCCGTTGGCCGCGCCCAGCAGCAGGGCGCAACCCGCGGCAACCGCCGTGCCCTTCTTGCCGTTGGCCTCCGCCTGGTGGCCGCCGCTGTGGTGGCCCCAGGCCCAGACGACCGCGGAGATAACCAGGGCGCCGACCGCGGCGATGATGCCGAACAGGTTGATACTGCCCATCACGTTCTTCAGGACATCGAGACCGGGAAGCCCGCCCTGCTTCGGCGTGACGCCGGGGTTGTAAGCCAGGTACTGGGCGTGCTGCATGAGTTTCATGGGAACTCCAGTGCGAATTAGGGCATGCGAAGGCCCGAAAGAGAGGAAGAGGAGAGGGGGAGAGAGGTCGGTCAGACGATGCGGCGGGCGGCGAGGACATCCGGCCGCCAGGAGGCGAGAGTCGAGATCTTGACCACGTCACCGGTCTTGGGAGCCTGGAGGATCAGCCCCTGGCCGATGAAGATCCCGACGTGTTCCGGCGCGGCTGCTGTGCCGCGGGTGAAGAGCAGATCGCCAGGCTTGAGGGCATCGACGCTGACCGCCTTACCCTCCTTCACCTGTGTGTACGTGGTCCGGGAGATCGAGACCCCGCCGGCCTTGTACGACGCCTGCATCAACGACGAGCAGTCACAGTGGCCCATCGGGTCCTGGCCGTGCGCATCGGTGCAGTGGCCACCCCACTGGTACGGGGTGCCGAGCTGACCCAGGCCCCAACGGATCGCCGTGCGAACCGACTTGGGCGCATCAGTCGGAATCTTGTAACCCTCGGGAACGGCCCCGGCAGGGATCGGGCCGAACCCGCTCCCGTCGCCTCCCGTACTGCACCCACCATCAGGGGCATCCGGCGTGGCGCCCTTATCGGAACCGTCCTTGGCCGGGAGGTTCTTGGCGATGGCCTTCTGAAGGGCCGTGGCCAGCGGTTCCCACTTGGCGTACGCATCGGGGAACCCGCTCGCCTGGACCGCCTGCGCGGCCTGGGCGACGGTCATCGACTGCCAACCCGAGACCTTCAGCAGCGCCTCGTAGAACTTCGTCGAGGCGTGCACCGGATCCCGGACCTGCTGCGCGGTGCCCCAGCCCTGGCTGGGACGCTGCTGGAACAGACCGAGAGAATCCCGGTCGCCGTAGTCCAAGTTCCGCAGCCCCGACTCCTGCAAAGCAGTCGCCAGTGCAGCGATCTGCCCCCGCGCAGGCACCTTCATCGCGAGGCCGGTGGCCAGGATGGTCTTGGCGTTCGGTATCTGCTCCTTGGCGTTGTCCAGCCCCGCAACGGACACCGAACCCTTGCCACTGCCCTTGAGGATCGACTCCACCTGCTTGGCCACGGCCTTGGCGTCCACCGCACCGGCACCACCGGCTTCACCGCAGGCGGCCTGGGCGTTGCTGGCGCCGGCCAAGGCGACGGCGATGGGCGCGATCAACAGCACCGGGGCGAGGACAACGCCCCCGGCTATCGCAGCGACCTTCTTCACAGCCAGCCACCGGACGCTTGGCGTATCCGGAGATCCGGCTCGGGCGAGGGGCGCGCCTGGGCATGCTGCATCAGCAGCTCCTTACTCGTAGGCAGCGTGGCGCCGGCGTTCTCGTCGAAAAGGCCACCGGCACCACGCCGGTTAAACATTCGAAAGTCCCCGAAGGGAGGGCCGTGCTTCGAAGCTGCTAACTCCGAAGTGCCGGACCCTTTATCGCAACGCGGCAGCCAGCCGCGCCCGTAATCTCAGACGCCACATGATGAATTCCTCTCCCTCACATCCGTCAGGGTTTTCACGGGTGCCGAGCGGGCCGCCGATTGGACGAGGCAACACGCATCAGCACAGCCCAACAGGGCTGGGAACAGTCCCCGTCCTGCGAACACGCCGAGACTGTAGAGACAAAATCCGGCCGCCCCAAACGAGACGCGATCATGAAAGGAACGACCAAGATCACGTCATTGGGTGCGGCCGGAAAAAGGCGCTAACCTCCGGCCCACTGCTCACCCCAGGAACCGCCCATGCGGTTGTCCCGAGCAGCACTGGCACGCAAATCCCGTTCCAAGGGTGCGTGCATGAGGCCGTCTTCCGGAAAGAGAGATCCGCCGAATGTCGTCGTACACCCTGCACCGAGGCGATGCGCTTACCGTCCTGAAGTCCCTCCCGGACGAGAGCGTCGACAGCGTCATCACCGACCCGCCGTACAACTCCGGCGGGCGCACCAGCTCCGACCGCACCGCCCGCACCGCACGGGCGAAGTACACCAGCGGCGACGCCCGCCACGACCTGGCCAACTTCCCCGGGGAGAACCGCGACCAGCGCTCCTACCGCGCATGGCTGAGCGAACTGCTCACCGAGGCCTACCGCGTCAGCCGCGAACACGCCGTCGTCATGGTCTTCTCCGACTGGAGGCAGGACCCGACGACCTCGGACGCCCTGCAGATGGCCGGCTGGACCTGGTCCGGCACCATCCCGTGGATCAAGCCAGCCTCACGACCTCGCAAGGGCGGCCCGAAGCAGGACTCCGAGTTCATCCTCTGGGGCGTTAAGGGAAGCCTCGACAACACCCGCGACCTCTACCTGCCCGGCCACTACATCGCCTCCCAGCCCCGCAAGGACCGCGTCCACATCACCCAAAAGCCGGTCGAGGTCATGCAGCAGCTCGTCCAGGTCTGCCCGCCCGGCGGCACCGTCCTCGACCCCTTCACGGGCTCCGGAGCCACCGGCATCGCCGCACTGAAGGAAGGCCGCAACTTCATCGGCGTCGAACTCTCCGACCACTACGCAGGCATCGCTGAAACGCGCCTCCGCAGTGTCCTGACCCAGGACGACTTCGAACTCGCCGGACCCGAAGAGTGAGAGCCAGACACCCCAGCCGACCGGGCCAGAAGCAGAAAGGGCGGTTGCGGCATCGAAACCCGATGACGCAACCGCCCTTGACCGTCTCTGGAGTCACCCCATGTCGACACTCTGCCGGATCAGTTCACCGGCCCGAGCGAGATCATCACGCGATCTGATGCGCACCTCGACACCGTCCTTGATCCCCAGGCACCCCAGCCCGCGGACGTCCCTAGAGAAACCCTCCTCCAGCTCCACGGTGTCCGGGTCCAGCTTCAGGTTGACCACCAGCATCCGGTTGCGCGGCTGGACGCGCACCGTGGCGACATTCTTGATCCGCCGGTACGCGATGTAGTGCAACTGGGGCTCCTTCTGCACATCCCCATGGGACAGGAGCACCTCATCGAGCTCCGCGTACAGATCCTGAAGATCCTTCGGCGATTCGTCGAGGTACTGCTGAACCGACTTCGGCGAAATCGCACTGGAGACTCGGGACGCGGCGGGCGCCTTTCCTCGAGTCCGGGCTGCGGCGCCGGCAACGGAGGCGACCAGCTGCAGCGTAAGCACATCATCGAAGACCCGGTAGCTCACCAAGTCGATGCGACGGCCGATCATCTCGATGGCCACCGTGTCATGGTGCGTGAAGTTCCCGGCGATGCAGACGAGTCGGGGATTGCTCCAGTCGATCGCGTCGGCCGCCTCGGTGCCGAGCTTCTCCTTGACCAGGCTCTCGAACTCGTGGTGGTGGTCGTGGAGCCACGACAGGTACGACAGTGCCTGATTCGTCACGTTCTGATCGAGGGAGCGCTTGTACTCCACGATGACCGGAGTCCCGTTCTCGTCCAGGCCCAAAGAGTCGATCCGGCCCCGGTGCCGACCCGTTGTGTACTCGCTGGCCAGGAAGCGGATGCCGAGCATCGCCTCCATGTTGGCCTCGATCAGCGACTGCAACTCGCGCTCCACACCCACGGACGCCCCGGGGATCTCGGTGGCTCGCCCGCCCCTCACCCTGAAGACCTTCAGGTTACTCACGTGCCTCCCGCCCTGGCTTGATCATTGCGAACGAACAATCGGCGACGGCGGTGGTTTATTCCGGCTGATGACCTGACTGCATCGTCACGAAGCTGCGCAACACCCCAGGGCGAGAGTTGCGTGAGGGCCCTGCTGTGCCGGGGTCGATACGATCGGTGGCTGGGCAGGACAGCAACGTCTTACGTGCTGGACGTTCGCAGTCTGGGCTCGGCTGTCCGTGGTGGCCGGTAGCCTGTTTCCACCCCTCGAGCATGACCTAGAAGGAGCGCAGAGTGACCGTGACCCTGCCGGAGCTTGAATCACGGCTGTGGGCTGCGGCCAACAGCCTCCGCGGACCTGTTGAGCATGCGGACTTCAAAGCCTATGTCTTCCCGGTGCTCTTCTTCAAACGCATCTCCGACACTTGGGACTACGAGCACCGGCGAGCACTTATTGATTTTGGTAACGACGAAACTCTAGCACTGCACCCCGATAACTATCGTTTCCAGGTGCCGGATGAGTGCCACTGGCGAGATATCCGCCGGAAACACAAGAATGTTGGTGTTCACCTTCAGACGGCGCTGGACCTGATTCAGCAGGCTAACCCGACTACTCTCGGGGGCATCTTTGGTGACGTGGCCTGGGGAAATACCGACCGTCTCCCCGAGCACGCGCTGAACAACTTGCTCAAGAGCTTTGATGAAATCAACCTTGATCCGGGTTCCGTCTCAGGAGACATGCTCGGTGCTGCTTACGAGTATCTTCTACGAGAGTTCGCTGAAGCTTCGGGAAAGAAGGCTGGCGAGTTCTTCACGCCGCCGCCAATTGTGCAGCTGCTCACGCACCTGTTGGATCCCCAGCCCGGCGAATCAATCTATGACCCGGCATGCGGTTCTGCAGGAATACTTGTAGAAGCGGTCAATGAGGTTCGGGATGCTGGCGGGGATACCCGCACGCTCCGACTGTACGGTCAGGAGGTAAACCTCACGACCGCAGCCATCGCGCGGATGAATCTCTACATCCACGATATCGAGGACTTTGATATCAAGCGTGGCGATACGCTCCGAACCCCTAAGTTTCATGATTCCCGCAATCAGTTGGCGCGATTCGATGTCGTGATCGCCAATCCTCCGTTCTCCCTAAAAAACTGGGGAGGTGAGGCGTGGCAGAACGACCCTTGGAAGCGATCATCCTGGGGAACGCCGCCCAAAGGTAATGGAGACTATGCATGGATTCAGCACATGGTCTCCTCTATGCATCCAAAGAAAGGGCGTGTCGGTGTAGTAATGCCGCACGGTGCCCTGTTTCGTGCTGCTGAAAGCGAGATTCGCGCCGGTCTGATCAACGAAAACCTGCTGGAGGCAGTGATTGGCCTGCCGCAGAATCTCTTCTACTCGACGTCCATCCCTGCTTGCATCATGATCTTCCGTGCGGTTAATTCTCGGATTCGGGAGAATAGGAAGGAGGAAGGGATTCTATTCATCGATGGATCGCAACGCTATGTCCGAGGGCGGACGCGAAACACGATGGATGCCTCGGACCTTAAGGCCATCATCGATAGCTACCGATCCGGCGAAGATGCCTTGGATGGCTCCGTAACAACCTACTGGGCCCCTCGTGCCGAGATCAAAAAGAATGGCTGGGACCTCAATCTTGGTCGGTATCTCAAGTCTGCCGTAGTTGAATCCGTAGACGTGCACTCAGCTCTGAAACACTTCCGTCAAGCTCAGGATTCTCTGCGTGAGGCGGAGAGTCGCTTCGATGCGAGACTGAAGGCGGCAGGCTATGAGCAGTAATTGGGAGACGCTCCCCCTTGGTGAAATCGCTAAGTTGGAGATCGAAACGATCGCCGTTGAGCCGGGCTCGAAGTTTGACTATGCGGGTGTTTACAATGAGGGGCGCGGTGTATTTAACCGCGGGGTGCTGAAAGATACTGAGACGAGCTATCCGAAGCTACATGTCCTGCGTCCCAATCGCATCGTCATGCGTAAGCTGACAGCTTGGGAAGGGCCTATTGCTGTCGTACCGGAGGAGTTCGATGGGTTTGTGGTGTCGCCCGAATTCCCCACCTTTCTTTTGGATTCGACTAGGATCACTCCAGAGTTTGCATCACTGATCTGCCAGAGGTCATCTTTCTGGGGGAAGATGGCAGAGAGAGCGACCGGCTCCGTCCAGCGTCGAAAGCGCGTCTCTCCGAGCCAGCTTCTCGCGATTGAGGTGTCCATTCCTTCAATCGCCGAGCAGTGGCGAATCGTCGATCTCATTTCATCTGCAGACTCTATGGTGTCGGCCTGCGAGCGTGCACTCCGCGCCGCTGTAGTTACCTCGGGGAGAGTGCGTGAGAATGAAATCTCGTCTCTCCCGAAGACGCCACTCCGCTCGCTAATTGAAAGGATCGAGGCCGGCAAGAGCTTCCAGGCCGAGCGTCGGCCCCCCAGCGCAGATGAGCGAGGCGTGCTGAAGGTATCTGCTATTCAGCAGGCTGGCTTTGTAGCAGAGGAGAGCAAGGCGGTGACTTCGGGTATCTTCCTGGACCCCCGGTGGGAGGTGCAGGAGGGCGATGTCCTGATGACTCGCGCAAACTCTCCCGAGAGAGTGGGGATGGTCTGCCGTGTGCATAAAGTTCGCCCAGGGTTGTTCCTCTGCGACAAGACGCTCAGACTCGTGAGCGATCCGGAGGTCGTTGATCCCGACTTTCTCGCATACGCAATGCAGACCGACGAGGTGCGCAGTCGCCTTACGGCCGCCGCCACCGGAACCAGCGCGTCGATGGTGAACGTTAGCCAGCAGAAGATCATGAGTCTGGAAGTGGCGTTTCCGGAACTTCCGCAACAGCAGAGAATTGCGGATCTGCTTCGTGCACAGGGGGAGACGGTGTCTGCGCTGGAGCGAAAGCTGGGATCTGCGAAGGATCTGCGAAATGCGCTTCTTGAAGATCTTCTCTCTGGGCGCCATCTGATTCCTGATAGTTATGACCACTTGTTGAACTGAGGAGGGCTTTATGGGGGGCATGTCGGAGGCATCGACGGTTCAAGCTGCGCTCATCGCGCGGCTGGTCGAGCCCGACATGGGATGGACACACGTCCCGGGGAGGGACCTGGCCAGGCTGCCGACATCACCGATGGTGGAAGGTGAGGTCCGTGAAGCTCTGATCCGTCTCAACCCGGCCATTGCCAAGAAACCGTCCCGCGTGGACGAGGTGCTTCCGAAGCTGAGGGCTCTGTTTCTGGCAGTGAGCGACGACGGTTTGTTTGCAACGAACCGGCAAATGCTCGAATGGCTGCGCGGGCAGGTCACGCACCGATTCGTTGGCACCCGGCGCGATGTCCCGGTTCACCTGATCGACTACTCCGCCCCCCACAAGAATTCCCTGATCGTCTCGAACGAGGTCGTGTTCGTAGGTGCTGACACCCGTCGATACGACATTGTCTTGTGGGTGAACGGCCTTCCGCTCGTTATCGGGGAAACAAAGACCCCAGTCGACAGCTCCGTTTCTTGGTTTGATGGGGCCAATGAGGTTCACTCCATATATGAGACACGGACGCCTAGCTTCTTCGTCCCAAATGTTTTCTCCTTCGCTACGGAAGGTAAGGAGTTGCGTTATGGCGCGATTGGGCAGCCAGCCGAGCACTGGCTGCCGTGGGCCTCGACAGCGGACCCCATCCGCATGCCGTCACTCCAAGCCATACTCCGGTCTGCGGAACTGCTGCTACGTCCCGAGCTGATCCTGGAGATCATCAACACCTACACCTTCTTTACGTATCAGGCCTCAGCCACTGGCACGGTGGCCAAGAAGGTGATTCCGCGCTATCCCCAGGTAGAAGCGGTCGAAGGCATTGTCACGCGAGCGCGCGATCCTTTGCGGGACCAGGGTTTGGTGTGGCACCATCAAGGCTCGGGGAAGACCCTGCTCATGGCCTTTGCAGCGGCCAAACTCCGCCAGGAGTCGACAGCGCTTGATGCGCCCACGATCGTAGTCGTTCTCGACCGGCTTGATCTCTTCGAACAGCTGGCCTCCGAGTTTCGGGCCGTCGGTGTGATGGACACAGCCCTTGCGGAGAGCGCCCCTGAGCTTCGGAAGATGCTCACGAAGGGACGGAGGGGCGTGATTGTTACCACAGTCTTCCGATTCGCGAACGCGGGTGTGCTGAGTAGGCGTAGCAACATCATCGTGCTGGTCGATGAGGCGCACCGAACTCAAGATGGGCGCCTGGGGCGGGACTTGCGCGCGGCGCTCCCCAAGGCGACCAGGGTCGGGTTAACAGGTACTCCCATCTCAATCGGTCCCCGCGACACCTGGGACAACTTCGGCCACCCCGATGACCCTGGGCACGTCCTCAGCCACTACTCGGTAGAGCGCTCCATTGCAGACGGAGCCACCCTGCCGGTTCACGTGGAGACTCGTCTCGTCGACTTCCACATCGATGCCGCCAACTTGAATCAAGCGTTCGCGGAGCTAGCGGCAGAGGAGGGGATCAGTGATGAACAACAGTCGCTGATTACCCGGAAGGCTGGCACCGTCGCATCGATCATGGCGTCACCGAATCGCATCGCCGCCGTGGCTGCCGACATCGTGCGTCACTACCGAGCCAAGATTGCCCCGCTTGGATTGAAGGCACAGGTCGTCGCATACGACCGCGCTATGTGCGTGGCATACCAAAATGCCATCAGCGAGCTCCTCGGTGAGGACGAGGAGTGCACGGTGGTGATGACTTGCCGGACAGGAAAGGACGATCCCGATCCTGAAGAGTGGTGGGTCTACGACCGCGACCGAGCAGCAGAGGCGAAGGTCAAGCAGCGTTTTCGTGACCCGGAGGATCCCCTCAAGATCCTGATCGTAACGGCCAAGCTACTCACAGGATTTGATGCACCGGCAGAGGGCGTCATCTACCTGGACAAGCCCCTTCGAGCGCACACGTTGTTTCAGGCGATCACCCGGCCGAATCGGCGATGGACCAATCCAGTCACTGGACAAGAGAAGTTGCATGGTCTCGTCGTGGACTATGTCGGTCTCGGCAAGGAGTTGGCCGCGGCTCTGAAGGTTGGGTATACCGGCCGGAAGAAGCCACTGATCGATGTTGAGGACTTGTACAGCGAACTGGCGCATGTCATCGCTACCGCTCTCGCACGCTTCGATGGCATCGACCGAACCGATGCCGGGTTCGCGACTCTGCAAAAGGCACAGGAGCGCCTCGCGACGACCAAGCCGCGCGAGGGTTTCGCCAAGGAATTCATCATGGCGCAGGGCCTGTTCGAGTTCCTTTGGCCGGCACCCGAACTGCGCACTTACGAGCCGGACTACCGTTGGCTTGCGAAGATCTATGCCTCGATCCAGCCGTCGCAGCTTTCAGACAAACTGCTATGGATGCGGCTTGGGGCCAAGACGCAGAACCTTATCGCCAGGCACATTGGCGACGTTCGCATCGATGCAAGCGGTCTGGAGGAAGTCGTACTTGACGCGGGGATGGTCCAGGTCATCCAGCAGCTCGATCTTGGCTTTGATGATCCAGATGATGAGAGGCCCATTACCGCGGCCGAGGTCTTGGACAGCATCGCGAAGCGTCTCGCACGCAAGCTCGCCGGCATCACGGTTCACCCCCTCTACGAGAGCTTGGCCGAGCGCCTGGAACAGCTCCGACAGACGAAGATTATCGATGCGACACAGAGCGTCGAGTATCTGAAGCGCATCCTCGAACTTGCCCGGGACGTTGCGAGGGCCGATCGCGCCGAGCGCGAGGGCCGACTCGGTGAAGTAGCGATCTTGCCCGATCCCCGGCTAGGCGCGCTCACCCAGATCTTCTTGGAGTATCAGCCCGACTTCACTCCCCGAATCCTGGAGAGCGTCATCGAGAAGATCGATGCCCTAGTTCTTCAGACCCGGTACACCGGCTGGCAGGCCAGTCAACCTGGGGATCGAGAAGTTCGCCGCCAGCTTCGGGTCATCCTGAAGGAGTACGGTCTGCCGCCGACGGGAGCTCTGTTTGACCGGGCCTACGCATACATCGCTGCGAACTACTGACCTGACGAGACGGGTTTGTGGAGACGCTCCAGCGTCCGCCTCTACGTCGGCGACCCTGGCAGATCCGGTGGACATCCTCCCGTGCAAGACCCTTGTGATGCAGGCGAGCGCCGCGCTCCCGGTTTGTTCAAGCTGGACCGGAGCATCTAGTGGTCTGGGGAGACGGCGTTCATACCGCCTCGACCGCTGGGCGCTTTGGCCTCGGGGCCAGAGACCTCCGAGGAATACCTGCGCGTCGGCGGTACCTTGACGATCTCCCGAGTCTTTGCCGAAGACTGCGGCTGATCACCACTCTCGGATCAGGGATCTCTCCGATTCGCTGGCCCACCGTTCCCCGAACGGAATCGGGCGGCCATGGCGCCGCCCATTCCCCGAAGGGGCACTGCGCGACGGTCGGACCATGGTCCTCTTCTATCTGCCCGTAGCCACAAAGGTCGCACGGCCGGTTCTTCCGGGCAGTGCGGCGCTACGGATGTTGCTGGATGGGTGTTGCAACAACCTAACCAGCGTCAGCCGCGGGGTCCTGCGGAGGCTGAATGCGCGCTAAGGGGGAGGGATGTCAGGTGTCGATGTCGTCGAAAATACTCCGGTTGCACGAGGACAAGCGTGGTGTCGCATGACCGTCGGATGCGAAGTTCGACGGTACGTGATCGTAGCCTTCATATGCGATCTCGATCATCTTCTCAATCTGTTCCAGCGCGTGGTCCAGAGCTGTTGCCGCTCGGTGGTCGGCATCGAATGCCTCCCGAAACGTCCGGAGCTCTGTCTTCAGGGTCTGGTAGTAGTCCGACGGATCAACGCTGGGGTCCTGGTTGTCGTACCAGTCGTCAAGTGTGGATTCCAGGTTGGGTATGAGTGCGGCTCGTACCTCTTTGAGTAGATGATCCCGGTCAGTGTCGGTGAGCAGGACTTGCCACTCGGGGAGCCGCAGCCACCCAGCATCGGGTGCCTCCACGGCGACTTCAGTGACTCGTTGCAGGATGCGCCCGCGCTCGTCTGGTCCGAGGAGACCAGCTTGATGCAGGCGGGCAAGAACCTTGGCCTCATGGGTGGCATCAAGACTGGTGTACAGAAATGACCGTTCGTCCATCAGGCGTGACAGGAACTGTGGGTCGGTTTCGGTGTAGACCTTCAAGAACGCATCGGAACAGCGTGTAGCGAAGAAGGCGTGCCACAGGGATCGATCTTCCCACTGCCCTCGTGTTTCAGGTTCGATGTCATGTAGGCGCTGGGCAACCGTGGGGTAAAGGGAAGCCGGGACGCGCAGGAGCGTGCCGTGCTGTCCTTGCGTGCCGCAGTCAATGCGGTTCAGCAATGTGCGCCAGTTCGAGCCGGCGATGAAGACGCCCAGGAGATTGGGGTCATCCGCCATGAGTTCGGCGAAGCCTTCGTGCAGTGTGGGGTGCCGGAACGACCATGCTTTGGCGGTGCCGCTGCCGGGCGGATGGGAGAGCCGCAGGAAGGTGCCGTTCAGTGCGTGAAGTGCGCGGCTGACGCCAGCAGGAGTGCTGCCAAGCCGGGTGATCACCTCGCTCTGTGGGCCGTCCAGGCTGAGGGGTGCCGGTAGTTGTTCGCCTGCTTGGTAGGTGAGGGCGAGGGCGGCTTTCTCGTCGGGTCCAAGTTCTGTGTAGACGTCGCGGAGGAACGTGGTTGGGCGAGCCATGAAGCGAGTGATACCGTCCGCGGTCAGCTCAAGGTGGCGGGTGAATGCCTGCTTGCCTAGGCGTCGAGCCACCTCAGGGTGGAAGGGCTCTGCGGCGGCTGCGGCATCCAGATGCGGCTTCATGGCCGCTCGGATCTCGCGCGGTTGGTCGCCGCGCTTGACGTGGTTGTAGAGGATCTGGCGGCGTTCTGCCATGGGGAGTTGAGCAACGTCGACGACCACCTGCTGTTCGTGAAGCAGAGGGTAGGCGTATTCCTTGAGGTAAGGGCGGGCGTCGCGATAGATGTAGTCGCGGGATGTGAGTACGACTTTTGCTCCACCGTGGACGGCGGCCATGACTTTGCGCATGTGCCGTGACCAGCTGTCGGTGAGCTGCTGCTCGTGGCGCACTGAACCAAAGGCGTCGTCGATCCAGAAGAACTGGTTCGGCTCGTGTGGGTTCCAGTGCTGCACGAGTGCGGCGGCGTCGTGGGCGTTCACGGTCAGGCAGCCCCACGCGTCGAGAGCTGTCATGGCCAAGGTCGAAGCGATAACCGACTTACCGGCAGCGGGCTCTCCGAGCAAGAGGACGAAGCCGTGTTCTTGTACGGCTCTCAAGGCTCGCTGGTAGGCGGTGGTGACTACGAAGGTTGACAACTCCTCGCGGAGGTAGCCACCGAGGAGCGACTGCGCTTGAACGTACGCGCGTTCGTCGAGGACCTGCGAGAGGTCGCCCAGTCCGTAGACCCGGGGCGCGAACATGCGCAGCTGTTGGTGGGTGGCAATGGTGTCGCACACCCACTGGCCGTCAAGAACCAGGGGGTGGATGACTCCGGCTCTACGTAGCCGAGCGCAGATGGTGGCTTCTGAGGTTCCGCTGACTCGCGCGTTGGTCAGAAGGACGTAGCTGTGGCAGATCCCATGCCTGACAAGCGACTTGACCTTTGCGAACTCCTCATCGAGATCGGAGGGGGCAAGGGTACTGTCTGACTTCTTGGTGTGCTTGCACTGCAGCACGAATGGGCCGGCGGGTAAGTCCTGGATCCCCGTGGAGGCGGCTGGCTGCTGCCATGAGCCATAAAAGGCACCGTCACGGCCCCCATCGTTCGAGTCGGCGAAGGCATGAACGGACTGCCCCCATACGTGCCGCAGGACCGCCGCACACAGGTCTTGAAAGGCACGCCACCCCAGGGTATGGAGGGCGAAGGTGGGAGAGCCGGGTGCGGCGACTGCGCCCGGGCGCGGCAGGGGTGGCATGCCTTCTCGTCGTCTCCGTCCATGTGGCACCTGTCCCCGCAGCGCAAACTCGGCCGTCACGCTGGTAACTTCGGTTTGCGCCGTGCAAGGTATTGAGTTTAAAGATCCATGTCGCTGCTGGTTCAGGTGGCGTGATCGAGCAGTGTGAGCACTAGTTGTGATACCCGGCTACCTTAAGTTTACTGGCGTGATGAGCGAAGCGGAGCGACCGTCGGTGGGGACGCCGCGCCAGAGACGAGGCCCTCGTAATGCTCGCCTTGCTCAGGTTGCTGGGGACCGGGACGGCTTGGTTGCCAGTGGTTCTGTGCGGGTGAGCGTGGGTGATCCGGCCGTTCCGTGTGTGTCACCTTCATGCCGAGCGGTCACGATCTGCGCCTGAGGGGGCACCTTCAGGTGATAGCCGACTTCGTCGGCCTGGGCGGAGCGCACACGCGGCTGCACAGCGCGACGACGCCGTCGTGGGTGCGAGCTCCGGAGGCCCGCCCATTGCTCAGGGAGCAGCCACCGGAAGCGGGCGCACGCCGCCGGCAGATACCCGCGCGTTCACGAATCTTGATCGGCTATATCGCTCGGCGGGACACCATCCGCTTCACACCCTGGGACGGCCTCAAGGACTTTCATGCCTGTCCCAGGGAGAGGTTTGAGGGACTTTCCACCGCGTAAGCAGGGAAGGCTCTGACAGCGCTGAAAGATACAAACGTGCTGTTCAGGACCTGCGACCTTGTCATTCGATGATGTCGACCGCCAGCCCGCCGCGCGGTCTCCTTGTACCTGGCATTCACGTCGGCGGCCTGCATCCCCCCGATGCTCTGATGGGCATATCGGCATACGTAGTGCCCGCCGGACCGATCAGGTGGCCTGCTGCTACGAGCGGCTGTCTAGCACTTAATCGCGGCCGGTCCAAACCGGCTTTTCTCCGGACGCTGGTCTCTGCCTACCAGGAGCAGCCCGCACATCGTTGCTGCGCTGCTGGTGGGAGACCGGCGCGGATGCCGGTACGGCGAAGTTCTCACCCGGAGATATCCAATGAGTCATCAGAAGCAGCCTTTTGTCGAGACAGCGTTCCTGAACGTGGAGAACGCTGCTACATACCTTGGTATCTCGACGAACACCTTGTACGTCTGGCGTCACCGGCGGCAGGGACCGCCCAGCTTCCGTATGGGCCCTGGCGGGCGGGTCATGTATCGCCGGGACTTGCTCGATGCGTGGCTGGCGGAACAACAGGAAGCCGATTCGCGTTCGAACCCGGCCCTTAGCCCGATGAACAGGACGACACAGCGGCGTTCGCCACGCACGGTGGCCTGATGCGGATGGCCGGTCTTGGAGTCGGACCGGTCGCAGCGGGCTGTGGCCCAGGACCGGCGAGTTGAAGGCGTGGACGATACGCGGAATTTCTTGCAGACGGAGGTCGTCTGTGTGCTGAGCATGGCGCGGAAGGTGCCTTGTGAATTGGCTCTCCGACCTTAAGGGGCTTCATATGGCGGGATACATAGAGGACAGGTGGCTCAAGAAGCGGCCGAATAAGGAGACCGGCAAGCGCGAGCGCACCGAACTCTGGGGGAAGCGCACCCGCTACCGGGTGAAGGGAATCCCGGGCGTTCAAGATCGCTCGTTCGACACGGTCGCGGACGCTAAGGCGTGGCTCGCCGAGGCACAGACCGACTCGCGTCGCGGCGAGTTCGTCGATGCCCGCGATGGTGAGATCACCCTCCGCGAGTATGTCGAGAAGCACTGGTGGCCGTCGCAGGTCCACCCCGCACAGACGCGGGAGAGCATGGAGTATCGGATCTGGGGAAACGTACTGCCATACCTAGGCGAGATCTCGCTGCGGGACATTAGCACCGCAGAGCTCCGCAAATATTCCGCCGACGTGCAGCGCGCGGTCGGAGCCGGCACGGCGCACGTCGCCTGGATCTACCTGAAGGCGATCATGCAGGCCGCGGTCGAGGACAAACGCCTCTTCCGCAACCCCTGCAAGGGCAACAGCAGCATCAAGCCGCCGAAGAAGCCGGAACGGAAAGCTCGCTCCTGGGAGCAGTCGCGGGTGGACGCCGTTCGTCGGGGGCTCCCGGACCGATACCAGGTGGCGCTCGACCTCGGCGTCGGGTGCGGCCTCCGCCAGGGGGAGGCGTTCGCGTTCAGCCCCGGAGACATCCACGGAGACTCGGTGCACATCGAGCGGCAAATCCTGCGGCACCGGTCGCAGCTGTACTTCGGCCCGCCGAAGGGAGGCAAGGAACGCGACGTCCCGCTGTCGGCCGCCCTTGCCAAGCGGCTGTTGACGCACCAGGAGTGGCTGAAGCCCGTTCTCGTCACCCTGCCATGGCTCGACCCGGAAGAGCCGGACCTTCCCCGCGAGAAGCGGCGTACGGTCACGATCCCGCTCCTGGTCAGTACGACACGAGGCGGCGCAATCAACCGCACCACCTGGAACACCAAGACCTGGAAGCCGGCGCTCGCCAAGGCCGGGGTGATCCCGCCCCTCGCGAAGCCGAAGCCGGGGGAGAAGGCCACCCGAGTCTGGGAGCCGAGCCGGGAGCATGGATTCCACGTCCTGAGGCACACCTTTGCCTCGGTGATGCTTGAGGCGGGCGAGTCGATCGTCTCGCTGGCGCAGTGGCTCGGTCACTCCGACCCGGCCTTCACTCTCCGCACCTACACTCACTTCATGCCGCAGGCCGGCGCCCGCGGACTCTCCGCCATCGAGGCGTGGTTCACCGATCTCGACTGAAAGTCCCCGAGAAGTCCCCGCGGGCACAACGGCCCGAAAAGATCATGCAAACATGCAGGTCAAAGCGTGATCCTTCCCGGGGGCGACAGAACCCGGCGTACAGGCCGACTCGTCCGCCTCTTAAGCCCCTGACCTGCGGTCAAGGGGCTCGTGCGTTCACCCTGCCGGGTGGCGCCCACCGGCCACACCACGTCGACAGGTAGGCCGGCTGCCCTCGCCTCGGACACCACATCAGCGGTGCCCCCGCTCTTGGCCGAAGGCGGTTACCCGTTCCACACCGCCACCAGGCGGTCAGCCTGCTCCAGCAGTGCACGATGCGCCGTCTGCCAAGAGCTGTGCAACGCGCGCTGAGTCCCGAGCGGACTGACCCGGCGTACAGGCAGACTCGTGCGCCGCCTGTGTGCTCCGGTCCGCCCGTGCGGCCGGGGGGATGAGTCTCACCTGCCCCATCGCCACCCCGCCGGGAAAACCGACCCGAAACCCCACATTGGTGTGGGTGTGGTTCATGCTCCACATGGGTAACACGCATTTCCCGTAAGGGCGTTGCGGCATGATGCCCGTGACTCATGAGTGTGGGGAGAACCAGATGTCCGACCTGGCGACCGTATCCGCCGAGATCGCTCCCTACCTTGCCCTGGCGGCGAACAGCCTGGGCACCTCTGTGATCACCGCGGCTCAACAGCGGATCGCGGAACGCACGGTGACGGCCGGCGAGGGGTTCTTCCGCCGGCTGGTGCGCCGTGGCGACGGTGACGGTGGTGGCCTTGGTGGCGCCACCCAGCCGGTTCTCGACGCGGAGCGTGCGGATGCTCTCGACGAGTTGCTCGCCGGCCTCACCCATGAGGAGCGCCAGCTGCTGTCCGCCGCGGTGGCCGCCTGGCTGCGGGCCCCCGCCGACCGAAGGGACGAGCGCCACCTGCTGGATCACGTCGGCCGGCTCGCCTCGTCCGCGGGCGGGCGCATCGTCTACAGCACCCCGACCGCGACCGGCCAGGGCTCCATCGCGGCCGGCGAGATCCACGGCGACATCCACATGGGGGGCAGCGACCGCACCCGGGACAGCTCATGAGCGGCGGTGTCCGCGACAACGGCGGCGACATCCACAACAACCCGACGGCGCACGGCGATTACTCGATCGCGGCCAACGACATCAAGAAGATCATCATCAAGTGGGTGATGCACCCCAGCGCACGCTGGCTGCCGCTGCTGCTGGCCTGTGCGGTCGTGGTGATCGCATGGACCGGGTGGCCGGACGGGCCGGCCGGCCAGTACGCCCTCTGGGGCACGCTCGCCGGACTGTCGCTCGTCACGGGCGCCGCCCGCGTCCTCAACCGGAGGCCACGTGACGCCCGGGTGGTCGGCACTCTCTCGCTGGTCTCCGTACTGGCCACCGTCGGCGGCTGGCTGGCGTTCCAGAGCGTCCGCACGCACGGCGAGATCGATGTGACCGGGCAGGTGCGCGCACAGGGCACACAGCCGCTGGACGACGCCGCGCGCCACTCGCTCACTCTCCTCCTGGACGCGCCTGCCCTGGAGAAACCGCGTAATGCCCTGCGCCTGACGCTGGCCATCGCCGACCACAACCCGGCGGCCCCGACCTGCCTGCCGGACACCACCGCGACGGTCTCCCTGCTCACCTCGGGCGCCGCCGCCCAGCCGACGACGATCCGCCCCGGCGGCACCGTCGACTTCACCCTGGGCGCGCGGGTCAGCACCGTGCGGATCGACGTCAGGCTGCATACCGCCCGCGGCTGCCGTATGGACGTGCAGACGACGGGCGCGGTGCTGCACGACAACTAGCGGGGCTGCACGACAACCAGCGGGGCTGCACGACCAACGCGAACGATGAGAAGACCAGAACGGGGAGTTCTATGAGCGCAGGAGTACCACCGGCGGCCGGCCGCCGCCACCGCACCCTCCCGGTCGCGGCCCTGCTCGGCCTTGCCGCGCTGACCGCGACCGCCTGCGGCGCCTCGGAGCCGGAGTCGCTCTTCGCGGACGGCAAGGTCTCGGTCGGGGCGAAGAACGACCAGCCGGGAACCGGCGTGGTGCACACCTACAAGTTCTCGGGCTTCGACATCACCGTCTCCCAGCAGATCCTCAAGTCCGTCGGCGCGGAGCCGGACTTCGGGATCGTGCCGTCCGAGGACCGTGCCGCGGTGCTCACCGAGAACAAGAAGGACCTGGTCGCGGCGACGTTCTCGATCACCGTCGACCGTATGAAGGAGCTGGACTTCGCGGGCCCGTACGCGTCCACGTACCAGGGCATCATGGTCCGCAGCAAGGACCACCGGATCCGCAAGCCCGAGGACCTCTTCGGCAAGCGGGTCTGCACCTGGCCCGGCACCACCTCCGTCACCACGCTGGAGGGGCCGCAGTACGAGCGGATCGCGGTCTACGAGCGCCCGGACGCCTCCAGTTGCATCAAGGACCTCAAGGACACGAAGGTGGCCGACGCGGTCTCCACCGACCAGATGATCCTTTACGGCTTCACCCAGGAGAACCCCGGTCTCAGGGTCGTCCCCGACATCACCTACGGCTCCGCCAACCACTACGGCATCGCCATGAAGAAGGGCCACCGCCAGGACTGTCTGAAGCTGCGCGACGCGCTGCGGGACTACGTCAGCAGCAACAGCTGGAGCCACGACTTCTCGACGTCGCTGTGGTCCATTCCCAAGGCCGACCCGACCTGGGAGACCGACTACAAGCCCCGGGTCGAGACCATCGACGCGCTGTCCTGCCGCGACCGGCCCAGGACGTGACGGGGCACAGGGGCGCTGATCATCCCGGCGAGGGCGACGCGTCGGGACGCTCGTAACGGAGCAGGACGACCCCGTTGCCGAAGGTCCGGGTCCTGGCGAGCCGGAGGGTGATCATGGCGTCCGATGCCGGGAACAGGGGTTTGCCCCGTCCGATGAGGACCGGATGGACGTAGATGCGGTACTCGTCGATCAGATCGTGCCGCAGGAAGGCCGCGGTGAGATCGGCGCCACCGAGCGCCAGGTCTCCGCCCGGCCGCGCCTTGAGCGCCATGATCTCGTCGACGACGACGTCCCGCATGACGGTGGTGTTCCAGTCGGCCCGCTCCAGGGTCCGGGAGAACACGATCTTGGGCATGTCCCGCCAGATACCGGCAAACTCCGCCATCGGTCCGGTACTTGAGGGGTCCAAGTCGGCGGTGGGCCAGAACTCGGCCATGAGCTCGTAGGTGACGCGGCCGTTCAGGAAGGCGCCCATCGCCCTGAGCTGCTCGTTGAAGTGGCGGTGCAGCTCGTCGTCGACCATGTGCCAGTCGATCTGGCGGTCCGGTCCCTCGATGAATCCGTCGAGGGACACCGACATCATCAAGATGATCTTTCTCATCGATGTCACGGCCGCGACGATACGCGCACCTCGCCGGCCCGCTCGACATGCAGTCCGAGGGTAATCGGCCCGATACTTTGTGCTATGAGTCGATTCGTTCCCATACCTGGTAGTGAACGCCTGGCCGCATCCGAGGCGCGCCCCGTAGGACCCCTCGATGGTTCGATGCCCATCGAGGCCATGGTGATGCTGCGCCGCCGGGCGGAGGTTCCCCGCGAGCTGATCGTGGGGCCCGAAACGATCTCGCAGGCCGAGCTCGCCGAGCGGTACGGCGCCGACCCGGCCGATGTCGAGCTCGTACGCGAGGTGCTGGGCCGCCATCGCGTTCAGGTGGCCGACGTCGATCTGGCGTCCCGTCGCGCCAAGGTGACGGGCACCGTGGACGATATGGCCGCGGCCTTCGGGACCCGGCTGTCCCAGGTGGCCAGCCCGGACCCGGCCGGCGGTGCGCCCGTCGAGCACCGCCACCGCGAGGGCCCGCTGAAGGTGCCCGCCGAACTGGAGGGTGTGGTCGTGGCGGTGCTCGGTCTCGACGACCGGCCGCAGGCGCGCCCCCATCTGCGGCACGCTGAGGCCGAGGCCCGCCGGATCTCCTACAAGCCGTCGCAGCTCGCCAAGGTCTACAAGTTCCCGCCCGGCACCGACGGCAGCGGCCAGACGCTGGCGCTCGCGGAGCTCGGTGGCGGCTTCCGGCAGCCCGAACTCGCGACCTACTTCGAGTCCCTCGGCCTGCCGACGCCGCGGGTGACCGCGGTGAGCGTCGGGGGCGCCCGCAACCACCCCGGTGAGGACGCGGACGCCGAGGTGCTGCTGGACATCGAGGTCGCGGGTGCGCTGGCACCGGGTGCCGAGCAGAAGGTGTACTTCGCGCACAACACCGACCGGGGCTTCGTGTCCGCGGTGAGCGCCGCCGTCCATGCCACCCCGACGCCGGCCGCGCTGAGCATCAGCTGGGGCGCGCCGGAGTCCGAGTGGACCGAGCAGGCCCGCACCGTGTTCGACGAGGCGCTCGCCGATGCCGCGGTGCTCGGTGTGACGGTGTGTGTCGCGGCCGGTGACGACGGCAGTGGTGACGGGGTCGGCGACGGGCTGCCGCACACCGACTTCCCGGCGTCCAGTCCGCATGCGCTGGCCTGCGGCGGCACCCACCTGGAGGCCGACCCCGCTACCGGCAAGGTGCGCAGCGAGAAGGTGTGGGGCGGCCTCGACGGCGGTGGCGCCACCGGGGGCGGCGTCAGTGAGGCGTTCCGCCTTCCGTCCTGGCAGGACACGGCCGGCGTCCCGCACAACGGGAGCGCTCCGGGCCGTGGCGTGCCGGACGTCTCGGGCGTCGCCGACCCGGCCACCGGCTACGAGGTGCTGGTGAACGGCCGTCGCACGGTCATCGGCGGCACCAGCGCCGTCGCGCCCCTCTGGGCGGCCCTGACCTGCCGCATGGTTGAGGCGCTCGGCCGCCCGCTCGGGATGATGCATCCCCTGCTGTACGCCGGCGCGGAGCCCGGACGGACCTCGCGGGGCTTCCGCGAGATCATCGAAGGCAGCAACGGCGCCTTCAGCGCAGCCCATGGCTGGAATGCCTGCACGGGGCTGGGTGTGCCCGACGGTGAGGAGCTGCTCGCCTCCTTGCGGGAGATGTCGTCCGGCTGAGGTTCCGTATCGAACCATCGCACCGCGCCGCCGCCGTACGGCCACTACCCTCGTGGGAAATTCATTCGAATGGACGTACGGGGGCGGCGGTGCTCAAGCACTACTACCGGCTGGTCTACTGGAAACGGCGGATCACCCGCGCCCTGGGGTGGCGGCGTGGCATACGTGCGGACTCCCCAGGGACGTACGGCCGGGGATCTGGCGCCGGACGGCGGCCGGGGCGTGCCCGCCAACTGGCGTACAGCGCACGGCCGTTGCTGGTCTTCGGTGTGCTGGTGGCGATCGTCGTCGCGGCGTCGGCGGTGGCCGGCGGGGGCTATGACGACTTCGGGTGGGCCGGGCCGTAAGGGTGGGGCCGCACGGCGTGCGTCGCCGTACGGCCCCGGTGCGTGGGTCGGCGTGCCTGGTTCAGGACGCCTGGGCCTTGTTGTAGAGGTTCTTGGCGTCGTCGCCGAAGTACGGGCCGAACATGGTGTCGGGCAGGAACTGGTAGCCGAAGCTGTTCACCGAGGACTGCAGTCCGGTGCCGGTCTTCTCGTCGAACGAGGTGAACCAGGGGCCGCCGCTGGAGCCGCCGGTCATGTTGCAGGACAGGCCGTGGTCCTTGGAGAACAGCGGGTCCTTGATGGTGGTGCCGCTGCAGTAGATCAGCTTGCTGCCGTCGTACGGGGCGGCCGCGGGGTAGCCGAAGGCGTACATCGCCTTGTTGTAGCCGGAGTTGAACGACAGGCCCTGACCGCCGACGACATCGGTGAGCTTCTTGCCGTCGAGCGGGGCGACGACCGCCGCGCCGACGTCGTAGTTGATGTCCTCACTCGCCGTCCACTGTGGCGTGGAGAGCGTTGTGGCGGCCGGCCATGTGCCGTACGGGGCCTGACCGTCGTGGTAGCCGGGGACGAAGACCCAGTTGGTGTGCCAGGCGCCCTGCAGCTTCACACAGTGCCCCGCGGTGATCACGGTGCTCTTGTTGGCGCTGGTCACCGCGTCGCCGGAGCAGGAGGCGTTGCGGCCCTGGTAGGTGAAGAACACCCGGCCGGTGGTCTTGACGACCGCGCCGCCGCCGGTCCACGGCCCGCCGGCCTGGGGGAGGACCCCGGGGAGCAGCGACGGGAGGGACGGCACCTTCGGGAGCTGCGGGAGGGTGGGCTGCACCTTGAGCGGGGCGCTGCGCGGGACCGCGCCGGCGGTGGTGGACTTCTTCGCCGGCGTGGCGAGGTCCAGGGGGGTGGCGGCGCGCATCCGGTCGGCGGTCCAGAAGGCTTCGAGGCCGGTCCGCGGGGCGGTGGAGCGCGGGGAGTGGTGCGGGGCGGCGGCGCCGGCCGGGCCGGCGGGGAGCAGCAGGGCGAGCAGCGTACCGGCGGCCGTCAGGGTGCCGAGGACGGCCCGGGACCTGCCCGCGGTGTGCCGCGCCCGTATGCCGTGAACTGACGGTATGCCACGAACGGTTCGTCTCACGCGTAACTCCTTCTGCGGGGGCCGCGCGCGACAAGGCGCGCGCGGCCGCGGGGGGACGGGACCGCGCGGGGCGGCCCGGCAGACGAGTGGTGCGGATCCGAGGTAAGCGTGCCACCGGAAGCGGCGGGAGGGCAGAGGGCGTACCGGGATTCGGTGCGACGGCCGGTCCGGAACCCTCAACCGCGCCCGATATAGGGCATGTTGGTCGCCAGCACCGTCGCGAACTGCACATTGGCCGCCAGCGGCAGCGCCGCCATATGGACGACCGTGCGGGCGACATCCGCCGCGTCCATCACCGGCTCGACGGCCATCTGGCCGTTCGCCTGCAGAATGCCGGTCTGCATCCGGCCGGTCATCTCGGTCGCCGCGTTGCCGATGTCGATCTGGCCGCAGGCGATCTGGTACGGACGGCCGTCCAGGGACAGCGATTTGGTCAGACCGGTCATCGCGTGCTTGGTGGCGGTGTACGCGATGGAGTGCGGCCGCGGGGTGTGGGCGGAGACCGAACCGTTGTTGATGATCCGGCCGCCCTGCGGGTCCTGGGTCTTCATGGTGCGGAACGCGGCCTGTGCGCACAGGAAGGCACCGGTGAGGTTGACGTCCACCACCGTGCGCCAGTCGTCGTACGCCAGCTCGTCCAGCGGCGCCGCCTTGCCGAAGGTGCCCGCGTTGTTGAAGAGCAGATCGAGGCGGCTGAAGCGGTCGCGGACGGCCGCGAAGAGGGCGTCGACCTCGTCGGGCCGGGTGACATCGGTCGGCACCGTCATGATCGTGGGGGCCTCGATGTCCACGTGGCCCACCAGGCGGGCGGTCTCCGCCAGGGCCTCTGCGCGACGTCCGGCCAGCACCACCGTCCAGTTGGCGGCGACCAGCGCATGGGCGACCGCCCGCCCGATGCCGGAGCCGGCGCCGGTGACCACGGCCACCTTCCGGGGCGCCGCCCCGCCCTCCCGCGCCTCCTGTGGCGTCGGCGCGGTCTGCGTCGTGTGCCCGCCCCGGGTGGCCGGTGCCGGCAGGGTGGGCCGGGCCGCGGTCGCGGTCCCCGCCACCTGCCCGGCCCGTGCCATCGGCGTTGCCTGTGCTGCCCGTGCCCGCTGTGTGTTCTGTGCCATGGCGGCAGCGTAAACGGCGTAAGGGGAGCGGACCGGCCGCCGCCGCCGTGACTCAGCCGCCGGTGTGGAAGCGCTCCAGCACCGCCGCCTTGGCGGCCGTGAACTCCTCCTCGGTGAGGATGCCGTCGCGGCGGAGCTCGCCCAGTTCCCGCAGGCGGCGCAGCAGCGCGTCATGGTCGTCGGCGGGGGCGGCGCCGGCCGTCTTCGGTGCGGGCGGGGTGCGGGCCGGGACGCCCTGGGGCCCCGCCGTCAGGGCCGTTGTGGTCAGGGCCTTCTCGGCGCCGGCCGCGGGGTGCGGCAGCCGCGCCGCCACCGCGGCCGCCAGCAGCGCCGTCGTGCCGCTCTCCTTCTTGAAGCCCCACAGCTCGATGGAGTTGGGGTCGTGCTCCGGCTTGATCCGCTCCGTGGCGCCGCGCGTGCGGAAGCGGAGATAGCCGGACTCCAGACCGGCGGCGGCCCGCCACTCCACGGCCTCCAGGTCGGCCAGGTCGAAGTCCCTGGGGCCCCAATGCCGCTTGGTCTCGCTGGTGTTCCAGCGCCACTCCAGGTGCACCCGCTCACCGTCGAAGGTGGCGATGCCGTCCACCCCGGCGGCCGTCAGCGGCACCGAAGGGCCGGGCAGCAGATAGCGGTCGGTGGGCCCGTCCGGCATCTGCTCCAGCATCAGGGCCTGCCGTACGGCGTCGACGAAGTAGTCGGCGACATCGGCCCGCGCGGCGTCCACGGCCACCTGATACGGGTTCGCCTCGTCCGGCAGACCGCCGCCGGTGACCTGGAGCAGCGGGTCGGCGCCGTCCCGCAGCCGCAGCCGCAGCCGGCCGCCCTTGCGGGCCGGTTCGTAGGCGATGCCGGCTATCGCGGCCAGCGGCACCGTGAACTCACCGAGATCCTGGCGCAGTTTGTGCACCCCGCGCTCGCGCCCCGGCACGATGCGTACGACCTCGTCGTCGAAGGTCCAGGTGCCGTCGCGCACCATCAGTTCAGCCATGCCCTGAATCCTACGGAGACGTCGTCGGGCGCGTCGGGTGCCGTGATTGTCCGGCGACGTCCGTTGCGGGACCAGTCCTCATCCACCTGTCATGCATGCGTCGTACACGGGACAGCGCGGCGCCGTCCTGCCGCCCTCCAATCACAGAGGACAACCGCCGTCAGGGGAGGGCCAGATGAGCCACGCACCGCACGAGCAGGAGATCCGGGCCGCCGCCGCGCACTTCGGCCGCCGCCGTTTTCTCACCGTCACCGGGGCCGCCGCCGCGCTCGCCTTCGCGACCAACCTCCCGGGCACGGGCGCCGCGTACGCGGCCGAGGCCGATGCGCGGACGATCACCGAGAACCCCTTCACCCTGGGCGTCGCCTCGGGTGACCCGCAGCCCGGCTCCGTCGTGCTGTGGACCCGGCTCGCGCCGCGCCTGTACGAGCTGGGCAACGGCATGCCGAACGCCAGAGTCACCGTCCGTTGGGAAGTCGCCTACGACGAGCACTTCAAGCGGCTGGCCGGCCGCGGCCGCGCCGATGCGCACCCCGAGTTCAACCACTCCGTGCACATCGAGCCCACCGGCCTCGCGCCCGACCGGGTCTACTACTACCGCTTCCGCGCCGGCAGCTGGATCAGCCCCGTCGGCCGCACCCGCACCGCGCCCGCCCGTGGCGCCCGGATCTCCGAGCTGAAGCTCGCCGCGGTCTCCTGCCAGGCCTACCACGACGGCTACTTCACGGCCTACCGGCACCTCGCGCAGGAGGACCTCGACGTCGTCTTCCACCTCGGCGACTATCTCTACGAGTACCCGGTCAGCGCGGTCGGCGGCGCCCGCAACTACACCGACCGCAAGCTGCCCGCCCTCTTCAACCGAGAGACCGTCACCCTGGAGGACTACCGGCTGCGCTACGCCCTCTACAAGTCCGACCCGGACCTGCAGGCCGCGCACGCCGCGCACCCCTTCATCGTCACCTGGGACGACCACGAGGTGGAGAACAACTACGCCTCCGACATCAGCGAGGACAACCTCCCGCCCGCCGAGTTCCTCGTCCGCAGGGCCGCCGCCTACCGCGCGTACTGGGAGAACCAGCCGCTGCGCCGCCCGCAGCGCCCCAACGGCCCCGACGCCCGGCTCTACCGGCGCCTCCAGTACGGGCAGCTCGCCCAGTTCGACATCCTCGACACCCGTCAGTACCGCTCCGACCAGGCCTACGGCGACGGCTGGCACGTACCGGGCGCCGAGTCCGAGGACCCCGGGCGCACCCTGACCGGCGCCACCCAGGAGCGCTGGCTGATCGACGGCTGGCGGCAGTCCACCGCGCGCTGGAACGTCCTGCCGCAGCAGGTCACCTTCTCCGAGCGGCGCAACGCCACCGGCGCCGGCTACCAGCTCAGCATGGACGCCTGGGACGGCTACGCGGCCTCCCGCCGCCGGGTCCTGGCGGGCGCCGAGTCGGCGGGCGTGGACAACCTCGTCGTGCTCACCGGCGATGTGCACGTCCACTACGCCTTCGACATCAAGAAGGACTTCAAGGACCCCGGCTCGCGCACCACGGGCGTGGAGTTCGTCACCACCTCGATCGCCAGCGGCAAGGACGGCGCGGACAAGCCCGCCAACTGGGCCACATACATGGCCGCCAACCCGCACATGAAGTTCTACAACGGCCGGCGCGGCTACCTCACCGTCACCCTGGACCGGGACACCGCCCGCGGTGACTACCGGACGGTGTCCGCCGTCACCAGCCCCGGGGCGCCGGTGCACACCGCCGCCTCGTTCGTCTCCGAGGCGGGCGACCCGGGCCTCAAGCCGGCCTGACCGGGACGTCCGTCCTAGGACCGCGGGCCGTCCGCCCTAGGTCCAATGGACGGCCCCGGAAGCGGCCGGCGGCCGCCCCGTGCATGACACCATGGTTCAGCCATCAACGACCCATGGAGACCTTCATGACGGAGCCCGGCTCCACCACGGCCGAGACCCAGGACTCACCCGCGATATCCGAGCGGGGCGCGGCAGCAGCACCGGCCGCGTCCCGCCGCACCAGCCTCCTGGTCACCCTCGTCCTCGGTGGTCTCACCGCGGTCCCGCCGCTCTCCATGGACATGTATCTGCCGGCCCTGCCGCAGGTCACCGCCGCACTGCACAGCCCGGCCGCCACCGTCCAGCTCACCCTCACCACCTGCCTGGCGGGCATGGCCCTGGGCCAGATGATCGTCGGCCCGATGAGCGACAAGTGGGGCCGCCGCCGCCCGCTGCTGGCCGGCATGGTGATCTACGTCCTGGCCACCGCCCTGTGCGCGCTCGCCACCAACGCCGAACTCCTCATCGCCTTCCGCCTGTTGCAGGGCCTGGCGGGCGCGGCCGGCATCGTCATCGCGCGGGCAGTGGTGCGCGATCTGTACGACGGGGTGGCGATGGCCCGGTTCTTCTCCACCCTGATGCTGATCTCCGGTGTGGCGCCGGTCGTCGCCCCGCTCATCGGCGGCCAGATCCTCCAGATCACCGACTGGCGCGGCGTCTTCGTCGTCCTGACCGCCGTCGGGCTGGCGCTCACCCTCCTCGTATGGCGCACCCTGCACGAAACCCTCCCGCCCGAGCGCCGGCACCCCGGCGGCCTCGGCGAGACCCTGCGCACCATGCGCGATCTCCTCGCCGACCGGGTCTTCTCCGGCTACCTCCTCGTCGGCGCCTTCGCCTTCTCCGCCCTCTTCGCCTATATCTCCGCCTCGCCGTTCGTCGTCCAGGAGATCTACGGTGCCTCCCCGCAGACCTTCAGCCTGCTGTTCGGCATCAACTCCGTCGGCCTGGTGATCGTCGGCCAGATCAACGGCAAGCTCCTGGTCGGCCGGGTCGGCCTGGACAAGGTGCTGGGCACCGGACTGGCCGTGATCGCTCTCGCCGCGACCGGTCTGCTCCTGATGTCCTCCGGCGTCTTCGGCGACGTGGGACTGGTCCCGACGGCCGCCGGCCTCTTCGTCCTGATGGCCGCCATGGGCCTGGTCATGCCGAGCACCAACACCCTGGCGCTGGTGCGCACCCCGCACGCGGCCGGCTCCGCCTCCGCGCTGCTGGGCACCTCCACCTTCCTCCTCGGTTCGGTGGCCTCCCCTCTGGTGGGCATCGCGGGGGAGCGGACCGCCGTACCGATGGCCCTCGTACAGCTCTGCTGTGCCGTATTGGCGCTCGTGAGCTTCCTGGGAATGTGCCGCCCGTGGCAGCGTAGGGGGGAGAGCAACGGGAGCAACGGCGAGAGGACCAGACTCTGAGCGCACCGGGACTCACCTACGGCACGCCGGCCCAGGCGGGACTGGACCCCGCCTGGATGGAACGGCTGGTCCGTGGTGTGCGGGCGCTGCCCGAGGGCCCCTCGCCCTGGTGCCCCGGAGTCGTCGTGCTGGCCGGCCGCGGCCCGGTCGTCGTCACCGAGGCCGCCGCGGGCTGGGCACTGCGCTACCGGGCCTACGACCCCGAGCGGGACCGTGGTGTCGATCTGCCCCGTGACCTGTGGGAGCCGATGCGGGTCGGCACCGTCTTCGACCTCGCCTCGCTCACCAAGCTCTTCACCGCCATCGCCACGCTCCAGCAGGCCGAACGCGGCTACCTTGCCCTCGACGAAGAGGTCAGGTCCCACCTGTCGGCCTTCGCCCCGGGTATCACCGTCCGGCAGCTGCTCACCCACACCTCAGGACTCGCCCCCGAGCTCCCGTTCCACGACCACCGGGGCCGCACCGCACAACTGGCGCTCCTGTGGCAGGAGGCGGCAGCCCCGACCGGCGGCCGGGGCCCCGCCTACCGCTACTCCGATCTCAACCTCATCACCCTCCAGCTGATCCTGGAGCAGCTCACCGGCCGGCGCCTGGATGCCCTGATCCGCGAGGGCATCACCGGCCCGCTGGGCATGTCCAGCACCTGCTACGGCCCGCTGGCGCCGCACGGTGTGGCGGCGACCGAGGACCAGCGGCGCCCCTGGGCCAAGGCGGACCGCGGCATGCTGCGCGGCGAGGTGCACGACGAGAACGCCTGGGCCCTGGGCGGTGTCGCCGGCCACGCCGGCCTCTTCTCCACCGCCCAGGACCTGGCCGTGCTGTGCCGGACGCTGCTCAACGGCGGCGTCTTCGGCACCACCCGGATCCTCGGCGCCGGCACCGTCGCCGCCCTGCTCGACCCGCCCGGCCTCGGCTTCGGCGTCGACCAGCCGTACTTCATGGGAGAGTTGGCGGGCCGCGGCGCGGCCGGACACACCGGCTTCACCGGCACCAGCCTGGTCCTGGACCGCGCCACCGACACCTTTCTGATCCTGCTCGCCAACACCGTCCACCCCCGCCGCCGCGACAGCGGCAGCGCCCCACGCGCCGAGGCCGCCACCCGTCTGGCCCGCGCCGTGACGCGCGCCGCCCGACCGGCGGGGCACCCCGGAACGGGCCCCCGGCGGGCCCCGTAGAATTTCTCCAATGCACGAGGAACTGCGCGCCGCACTGGCCGGCCTGCTCGACGGCCTGCCGCCCAAGCAGGCCGCGCAGGCTGTCGACCGCCTGATCGCCAACTACCGGGGCCGTACGCCCACCGACGCCCCGGTGCTCAGGGACCGCGCCGATGTCGCCGCGTACGCCGCCTACCGGATGCCGGCCACCTTCGAAGCCGTACGGGCCGCGCTGACCGCCTTCGCCGCCCGGATACCCGACTGGTCCCCGGCCACCCACGTCGACATCGGCGGTGGCACCGGCGCCGCCACCTGGGCCACCGCCGCCACCTGGGAAGGCCACCACAGCACCGTCCTGGACTGGGCCCAGCCCGCCCTCGACCTGGGCCGCGAGCTGGCCGAGGGGATCCTCCCCGATACCCGGTGGCAGCGCGGGACCATCGGCGAGGGCCTGACCGTCCCGCCCGGCACGGACCTCGTGACCGTCTCCTACGTCCTCGGCGAACTCCGCCCCGAGGACCGCCACGCCGTGGTCGCCGCCGCGGCCACCGCCCAGGCCGTCGTCCTGATCGAACCGGGCACCCCCGACGGCTACCTCCGCATCCGCGAGGCCCGCACCCAGCTCATCGACGCCGGATTGCGCATCGTCGCCCCCTGCCCGCACAGCGACAGCTGCCCGATCGTCCCGCTTGTCCGGAGTGTGGGGGCACCCCCAGCGGTAGCTGGGGGAGATTGGTGCCACTTCGCCGCCCGGGTCAGCCGCTCCTCCCTCCACCGCCAGGTCAAGGGCGGCTCCCTCCCGTACGAGGACGAAAAGTTCAGCTACGTGGCCGCCACCGCTTTTGACGCCACCCCGGCCCCGGCCCGGATCGTCCGCAAGCCCCAACTCCGCAAGGGCCAGGTTCTGCTGGACCTCTGCACGGCCCACGAGGCGCTGCAACGCACCACCGTCACCAAGCGCCACGGCACCCAGTACCGCGAGGCCCGTGACGCCTCCTGGGGCGACGACTGGTCCTGACCGGGGTGAGTGGCTCACACGGTTCACTCCTTCTGCGACCGCTCCTGGAACTTGCGCAGCAGCTCACGGCGGTGTGCCTGCGGATCGGGCTGCCCGTGACCACGGCCACCGCCCGCGCCGCCGCGCAACGCCCCTCGTGAGAGCTTGCTCCGGGTCCCGCCGACACCCAGCATCCCGCCCGCATTTCCCTTGCTCATGGGAATCCCCTTCCTCACCGTGACGCGAGACGAAGCGTCTCGCTCGGGATCCATCATGAGGCGAGACGGTGCGTCTCGTCAAGACGATACGTCTCGCCTTCCTCTCGCTAGACTCCGCTCCATGGCCAACAAAGCAGCCCCCGACTCCTCCCGCCGCAGCGAACGCTCCCGTCGCGCGATCTTCGACGCCGCCCTCGCGCTCGTCGGCGAGGTCGGCTACGACAAGCTCACGATCGAAGGCATCGCCTCCCGGGCCGGAGTCGGCAAGCAGACGATCTACCGCTGGTGGCCCTCCAAGGCCGCCGTCCTGCTGGACGCGTTCACCGTCGATGTCGAGGACTACGAACAGGGCCTCCCGGACACCGGCGATCTGGCCGCGGACCTGAAGTTCGTGCTGCGCGCGACCGCCGATGAATTCAACGACCCCACGTTCCAGGCCCCCTACCGCGCCCTCGCCGTGGCCGGCGCGAACGACGAGGAACTCTCCCGTACCTTCGTCGGCCGGCTGCTGGAACCCGGCATCCGGGTCTATGTCGAGCGGCTGCGGGCGGCGCAGGAGGCGGGCGAGGTCGACGCCGACATCGATGTGCGGGTGGCCGCCGAGATGGTGCTGAGTCCCTTCTCACAGCGCTGGCTGATGCGCACCGGCGAATTGACCTACGACTTCGTCGACACCCTTGTCGACCAGGTACTGCGCGGCCTGCGACCTCGCGACTGAATCCGCCGGGGGCCGGCGGGCAGGGGCGACGATGTGTCGCCGATGGGATGAATTGCCGGTATTCGGCCGCCCTTCGTTCACCCCGGATCTCCACACCGGTCACCCGAGGCGCAGGATGGTGGCAGCATTGATCCCAGACCACCGCTCGAAGTGAGGGGATAGATGGAACGCAAGAGCAGGTTCTCCCAGTGGCTGCGCCGGCCGAAGAGCGGATCGGACGGCGGCGATACGGACACGGGATCAGCGGCTGCGCGCGGCCGCGAGGACCTGCTGCTGGCCGCGGCCGACGCGGGCTTCCCCGTCGCCCCGGCGGCGCACCCCTCCGGCTACGGCTGTTCCTGTGAACGCATCGGCTGTCCCACCCCCGGCCGGCATCCCATCTCCTTCGGCTGGCAGACCGTCGCCACCACCGACCGCGACAAGGTCGCCGCCTGGGTCCGCACCCTCCCGCAGGCCAACTTCATCACCGCCACCGGCATCGCCCACGACGTGCTCGACGTCCCGGTCGAGGCGGGCCGCAGCGCCCTGGGCCGGCTGGACGCGGCGGGCATCGACGTAGGGCCGATCACGCTCAGCGGCGCCGGCTTCGGCGACGGCCGGATGCTGTTCTTCACCGCCACCCGCGGCACCCCGGACGACGAGGACGAGTGGTGGCCGTGCGAGCTGGACTGCCACCCCGAGACCATGGACGAGCATCCGGGGCTGCGCTGGCACTGCCGCGGCAGCTATGTCCTGCTGCCGCCCTCGACACTGCCCGGCGATCAGCCCGCGGTGACCTGGCTGCGCGGCCCCGAGCTGCCGCTGCCCGACCCACTGACGCTGCTGGAGTCGCTCACCGACGCCTGCGCTGAGTTCAACGACCGCGAGCCCTACCACGAGACGGCGGCCTGGCCGATCGGCCGCTGAGCGGGTCCGCCGAGGCCCACCCCCGTACGTACGCCGAAGGGGCCGCCGGGATCATCCCGACGGCCCCTTCCGCGTACGACTGCGGTGTCACCCGCGATCCGGCTGCGGCGGCACCCGCCTACAGCGGCTTGACCGACGTCTTCGCCTCGATCCGGTTCAGGACCGTGACCTTGCCCCCGGAGCTCTTGGCCGGCACGGTGACCGCCTGGCCGGAGACGGTGGTGAAGGCCATCTTGTTGGTCTTCTTCGGCGGCCCTTCCAGCAGGCCCTGAAGGCCCGCCGGCACCGTGATCGTCAATCCCGTGGAGACCGTCTTCTGCTGGTGGTAGAGGGTCGAGAAGAACACCAGCGCCCCGCCGTCCGCCGTCCGCAGCGCCACCGGCGGATAGCCCGAGGCGGCGTCCTCCCACTGGATGCGCGCGCCGGGCTGGTTGGCGTCCCGGGCGCGGCGGGCGCGCCAGCCGTCGGTCTCCCGGCCGGAGGCGAAGGTGCTGCCCTTGCCGGTGTTGAGATAGTCCGCGTAGGCGCCGCTCAGCTTGCCCGGGGCCACCGTCAGACCGGACGAGGCGTCGGCGGGCACCGCCTCGGCGAAGCCGTCCTGGTCCGTCTTCAGCTCCGGTGCCTTGTTGCCCGCGAACGTCGCCAGGTACACCGCGCGCCACTTCTGGTTGATGCCGTCGCGGCTGAACACCAGGAACCAGCGGGTGTTCTGGCCACTGGCGTTCTTCCGGTTGCTGACCGCGTCCGCGATGAAGAACTTCGGCCAGCCCGCCTGCTTGGGCACGGTGAAGTGCGCGTCCTTGAACGCCAGCGCCGGGAAGTTCGGATTGCCCTGCGGCCGGAGGGCGTGTGCCGCCTTTATCCCCGCCTGGTCGATGGCGAGCAGCGCGCCCGCCTCGAAGGAGGGGTTCAGCTTCGGATCGAGCTGACGATTGGCCTTGTTGAAGCCGTCGGCGAAGCGTGTGAGCGCCTTGGCGCCCTCAGCCTTCGTCACCGCCGGCAGCTTCTCCCTCTCGCCGTGCACCGTCATGCACCCGCTCAGTATCACCAGCGCCGCCGCTGCCGACGTCAGTGTTGCGGGCACCCGGAACGGCGACCTGCGTGTCATGGGGCTCGGGCTCCTTCGGGGCGACCGGGGCGGACTGGGAGGCCGCCGGGGTGGCACGATTCGGCGCAACCCTACCGGGGGCGAGGAAGAACGCGAGCGTGGGGATCAGATACAGAGCCCACACCGTGACCTGAAGGACGGTCGGGTCCGGCTGGAAGTTGAAGATGCCCTTCAGCAGCGTGCCGTACCAGCTGTCGACCGGGATCTGTGCGCTGATGTCGAACGCCTGGGTGGTCAGACCCGGCAGGATGTCGGCCTCCTGCAGATCGTGGAAGCCGTACGCCAGCACGCCCGCAGCGACCACCACCAGCATGCCGCCGGTCCAGGTGAAGAACTTCGCGAGGTTGATCCGCACCGCGCCGCGGTAGAACAGCCAGCCCAGCAGAACAGCCGTCAGCAGGCCCAGCAGCGCCCCGACCAGCGGCCGTACGCCGTCGTTCGCGGACTGTGCCGCGGTCCAGATGAACAGCGCGGTCTCCAGGCCCTCACGGCCCACCGACAGGAACGCGGTGACCACCAGCGCCACGGTGCCCATCTGCAGCGCCGCGTCCAGCTTGCCGTGCAGCTCCTTCTTCAGATGCCGCGCGGTACGCCGCATCCAGAAGACCATCCAGGTCACCAGGCAGACCGCGATGACCGACAGCGAGCCGCCGAGCGCCTCCTGCGCCTTGAACGTCAGGGTCTGCGAACCGAATTGCAGCGCGGCACCGAACGCGAACGAGAGCACCACGGCGAGCGTGATACCGATCCAGACCGGGCGCAGCGCCTCCCGCCTCCCGGTCTTGACCAGGTAGGCGATCAGGATGCACACGACGAGACTGGCTTCCAGGCCCTCGCGCAGACCGATCAGGTAATTGCCGAACACGTCGGTTCCGTCCCTTCCTTCATGGGGTCGACTCCTTCATGGGGTCGACAAGCTGTTTCACGGCGTCGACGGTGTCAGGCGAACAGCGCCCGGCCCCACCAGTCGTCCGCGTTCCGGACGCCCGGCGGCACCGCGAAGACCGCTGAACCCACGTGCTGGATGTACTCGTTGAGCGCGTCGTTGCGCGCCAGATTCCGCTGGACGGGGATGAAGCCCTGGCGTACGTCCCGCTGGTAGGCGAGGAAGAACAGCCCCGCCTCCAGCCGCCCCAGGCCGTCCGTACCGTCGGTGAAGGAGTAGCCGCGGCGCAGGAGGCGCGCCCCGCTGTTGGAGTCCGGGTGCGCGAGGCGGACATGCGCGGTCGGCAGCATCGACTTCAGATGCGGCTCGTCCCGCTCGTGCTTCTTGCCGACCGGCGCGCCCTCGCCCTTGTCGCGGCCGAAGATCTGCTCCTGCTCCTTGAGCGGGGTGCGGTCCCAGGTCTCGATGTGCATCCGGATCCGGCGCGCGACGAGGTAGGAGCCGCCGGCCATCCAGCCGGCGTCGCCCTTGGCGTCCTTCTCGCCGACCCAGACGTGCTTGTCCAGGGCCGCCTTGTCGGTGCCCGCGACATTCCGCGTGCCGTCCTTGAAGCCCATCATGTTGCGCGGGGTCTGCGCGTCCGGCGTCGTCGAGGACGTCTTGCCGAAGCCCAGCTGCGACCAGCGGACGGCTATCTTGCCGAAGCCGATCCGGGCCAGGTTGCGGATCGCATGGACCGCCACCTGCGGGTCGTCCGCGCACGCCTGGACACACAGATCGCCGCCGCTGCGGGCCTTGTCGAGGTTGTCGCCGGGGAACTGCGGCAGATCGACCAGCGCCTCGGGCCGGCGTCCCTTGAGGCCGAACCGGTCCTTGCCGTCCTTCTCGAACAGCGTGGGGCCGACGCCGAAGGTGAGGGTGAGCCGGGACGGCGGCAGACCGAGCGCCTCGCCGGTGTCGTCCGGCGGCGCCTCCGCCTGCAGACCGATCGCACCGTCGCCGACCGCGTCGCCGGCCGTCATCCGCGCCGCCGCCTTCGTCCACTCCTTGAGCAGCGCGATCAGCTCGTCGCGGTCGTCGGTGGTGACATCGAACGCCGCGAAGTGCAGCCGGTCCTGGACGGCGGTGGCGATACCGGCCTGGTGGGTGCCGTGGAAGGCGATCGCGGCGCCCGCGGTCGCGTCCGCGCCGGCCGGCTGGGCGTCGCTGCCGACGCGCAGCGCCGCCGCCGTACCGCCGGCCGCGACCGCGCCGAGCGCCAGGCCCGCGCCGCCCCAGCCGAGCAGCGAACGCCGCGAGGGCACGCGCCCGTTGGTGTCCTTGCCGGAGGTGTCCTCGGCGGTGTCCTCGGCGGTGGTGTTCTGCGCGGCCGTTTCGCCCGCGGTGATCTTGCCGTCGTCGTGCGTCATGGTGACCCCTTGCCTGGCGGCGGACTACTTGGCGGTGGCCACGGCGGCGGCCAGCTTGGAGAGCGGTTCGGCCAGCGCGTTGACGCCGTCGGCGAGCTCCTTGCGCTCGCTCTTGCCGACCGTGTCGTACGAGGCGAAGCCGTCGGCGGAGCCGCTGTCGCGGTGCTTGTCGAGCTGGTCGCGGATCGCCTTGAACTGCTTGTCCAGCTCCTTGGCCAGCGCCGCGTCGTTCTTGGCGACGACCGGCTTCAGCAGCTCGTACGTCTTCTCGGCGCCCTCGACATTGCCCTGGAAGTCGACCAGGTCGGTGTGGCTGTAGCGCTCTTCCTCACCGGTGACCTTGCCGGTGGCGACCTCGTCGAGCAGCTCCTTGGCACCGTTGGCCATGCTGGTCGGGGTGATCTCGGCCTTCCCGACCCGCTTCTGCCAGTCCTTCAGGTCGGTGATGAGCTGGTCGGCGAGCTTCTTGTCGTCCCCGGAGATCTTCTTCTCCTCCCACAGGGACTTCTCCAGCTTGTGCCAGCCGGTCCACTTCTGGCCCTTCTCCACGCCGTCGGCGCGCACATCGACCTTGGGGTCGATGTCACCGAACGACTCGGCGACCGGCTCGGTGCGCTCCCAGCCGACCCGCGAGACGGCATAAGTCTTCTTCGCGGCCTCGATATCGCCGTCCTTGACCGCGTCGGCGAACTTCTGCGCCGCCGGGAGGGTCTGGTCGGCCTGCTCCTGGACGTACTTGCGGTAGGCGGCGACCGCGGCGTCCAGCTTGGGGTCGCGCTTCTTGGTGCTCGCGCCCTTGCCGCTGACGGTGATCTTCTGGCGGATGCCGTCGCCCTTCATGCCGGGCTTGCAGGCGACCTCGTACTTACCGGCCTTGATCTCGGCGGTGATCTCCGCGCTGGTGCCGGGGCCGATGTTCTCCCGCTCGGTCACGATCCGGTCGCCGGGCGCGTAGACGTACACCTCGGTGACCTTGGAGCCCTTGTTGTGCACCGCGAACCGGACATGTCCGGCGGGGAACTCCTTGGCGGAGAGCTCGCAGCCGGTGTCGGTCGCGGTCACCTCGATGACCCCCTTGCCGCCACCCCCTTTGCCGTCGTTCTTCGCGGCGCAGCCGGCGACGGCGGTGACGGCCGTGGCCGCGGCGATGGCGGCGACGACGGAGGTGCGAAGGGCTCGCATACGGGGGCTCCAGGCGGGCTCGGATGTACGGAAACGACGTACAGGAACGATAGACAGCGGTTAAGATCGCCACTAAGGCGGCCCTAACTTATCTGAGGCTTACCTACTTCTGCCCACCCTGTCCAGTGATCCCGCTCTCATGGGCAACGAGCCGATTACGGATTGACCCGCACCCGGTCACGGAACCATCACGTGCCGGTCAAGGTAAGGGTCGTGCCTCGCGACGGGGCATGACCGGCGGCGTTCCGGTCCGCGACCGCGACCCCGCCCGGCCCCCTGTTCCACCTCGCCGTCCGATTCAATATCCGCATGACCGAACTCGATGCCGATGTCGATGTCCTCCGGGTGTTCTGCGGACCGGACGGGGCCGGGGGCAATGCGCTGGGCGTGGTGCGCGACGGGACGGCACTGCCCGATGTCGCCGACCGCGCTGCCTTGGCCGCCGAACTCGGCTACAGCGAGACCGTGTTCCTCGACGACGCCGCACGCGGCACCGTCGACATCCACACCCCGAGCGTCCAACTCCCCTTCGCCGGGCATCCGCTCGTCGGCCTCGCCTGGCTGCTCCGCACCCTGGGCCGCCCGCCGCGCACCCTGCGCCCGCCGGCCGGCGAGGTCGCGGTCGGCTTCGAGGAAGACCTCACCTGGGTGCACGGCCGCGCGGAGTGGGTGCCCGAGCGCCGCACCGAGCGCCACGCCTCGGTGGCAGAGGTCGACGCCCTGCCCGCGCCGCCGCCGGGGGAGGGCTGGCTCTACGCCTGGGCCTGGCAGGACGAGCCCGCGGGTGTGGTCCGTGCCCGGGCCTTCCCACGGCGCGGCGACACCATCGTCGAGGACGAGGCGACCGGCGCCGCCGCCATGCTCCTGACCCACCAACTGGGCCGCCCCCTGGACATCCGCCAGGGCACCGGCTCCCAGATCCTCACCCGTATCTGTCCGGACGGCACCATCGCGGTCGGCGGTCGGGTCCGCCGCGATACGCCGTAGTACGTGGACGGGCGATCAGCGACCGGCGCCCCGTGCCCGGCCGCTACGCGCTCAGCGGGAACTGCTCGCCCAGCTCGCGGAAGACCGCGCCGTTCAGCCCGAAGGCGCGCTTGCACTCGTCGACCACCCGCTGCTTCTCCAGGTCGTCCACCGGCAGCGCGTCCAGCAGTGCGCGGTATTCGCGCTTGAAGGCGGCGGGGTTGGCTATGTCCTCGAAGACGTAGAAGCGGACGCCGTCGCCCTTGCGGGCGAAGCCCCAGGTCTTTTCGGCGGTGCCGCGGATGATCTGGCCGCCGGAGAGGTCGCCCAGGTAGCGGGTGTAGTGGTGGGCGACATAGCCGGCCGGCCAGTCCCGGGCGCAGACCGCTACCCGGGCGGCGTACGCCGCGGTGGCCGGCAGCGGCTGGAGGCCGGTGTGCCAGGACGGTCCGCCGAGGTGGCACAGGTCGCGCTCCAGCTGGGCGGTGCGGGCCAGTTCGGGGCGGATGAAGGGGCCCGCGACCGGGTCGTCGGCGAGCGCTTCGGAGGCGTCCTCCAGTGCGCGGTAGACGAACCACAGCTGTTCGGTGTAGCGCCGGTAGGCCGCGACGCCGAGCTTGCCGCCGAGGAGGTCGCTCATGAAGGAGGAGTTCTCGGCCTCGGTGTGCTGCTCGTGGGACGCGGTGCGGATGACCGTGGAGAAGGGAGCAGACGGGGTGGACGGGGTCGGGCTGGACGCTTCCAAAGCGGACCTCCGGTACCGAGGGGAGCGGGCGGGAACAGGGACTCCACGGAGCCCCTGGCGCTCGGGCCCACCTAACTACTTAGGCTTACCTAAGTCAACCTGTTCCCGACGTCCTGTCGGTAACCAGCCTACCCCCGTTCCCGACGCCCTGTCGGCAAAGCGGGCCCTTGCTCCCGACGTACCGTCGGCAACAAGGGCCCGCTTCCTCGGCGCTTTCTCGGCGCTCCCGCCGGTACTCCCCCCGGCGCTCCCGTCAGGGAAGGGTGAGGATCTCCGTCCCGGTCTCCGTCACCACCAAGGTGTGCTCGAACTGCGCGGTCCGCTTGCGGTCCTTGGTCACCACCGTCCAGCCGTCGTCCCACATGTCGTAGTCGTACGACCCCAGCGTCAGCATCGGCTCGATCGTGAACGTCATGCCGGGCTTGATGTCGGTGGTGTGGTGCGGGCTGTCGTAGTGCGGAACGATCAGACCGGAGTGGAAGGACGAGTTGATGCCGTGACCGGTGAAGTCACGGACCACGCCATAGCCGAAGCGCTTGGCGTACGACTCGATGACCCGGCCGATGATGTTGATCTGCCGGCCCGGCTTGACCGCCTTGATCGCGCGGTTGAGCGCCTCCCGGGTGCGCTCCACCAGCAGCTTGGACTCCTCGTCCACGTCACCGCACAGGTATGTGGCGTTGTTGTCGCCGTGCACACCGTTGATGTACGCGGTGACGTCCAGGTTCACGATGTCGCCGTCCTTGAGGACGGTCGAGTCCGGGATGCCGTGGCAGATGACCTCGTTGAGCGAGGAGCACAGGGACTTGGGGAAGCCCCGGTAGCCGAGCGTGGACGGGTACGCCCCGTGGTCGCACATGAACTCATGGGCGACCCGGTCCAGTTCATCGGTCGTCACGCCGGGCTCGATGAGCTTGGCGGCCTCCGCCATCGCCTGCGCGGCGATCCGGCCGGCGATCCGCATCCGCTCGATCGTTTCGGCGTCCTGCACCTCGGGCCCCGTATACGGGGTCGGTGCGTCCTTTCCGACGTACTCGGGGCGTGGGATCGAGACAGGGACGGGGCGGGTGGGGGAGATCTTCCCCGGGACAAGAAGCGACTGGCCAGACATGCCAGCGAGTGTATCCGCGGGCCGTCGGGCAGGATGGTGGCACTGATGCACCCACAGGAGGCGGCAATGGCGCTGTTCAAGAGGCCGACGGTCGGTAGGCCGGGCGAGTGGTACTACTGCCTCAAGCACCAGAAGGTCGAGGAGGGGCCCGAGTGCCGCGCCGCCGACCGCCTCGGCCCCTACGCCACCCGCGAGGAGGCCGCACACGCCATGGAGACCGCCCGCGAGCGGAACGTGGAGTGGGAGACCGACCCGAAGTGGCACGACACGGGCGCGGGCCAGGGTAAGGGCGGCGGGGAAGAGGAGTAGCCGGGGAAGGGGAGCAGGCGGGGAAGGGGAGCGGGGGAGTCGAGCAGCCGGGGCGGGGCTCCGTCGGTCCGCCCGCCCGCCCGCCGGCTCAGGCCGTCGCCGGATCCGCGTCGGGCTCCTGCGAACCGGTTCCGGCGCGGGCGTCGTCACCACCGCGGGCCTCGCCGCCACTCCCGCTGCTGCCCTCGCCGACGCCTCCCTCGCCGACGCCGGCCTTTCCGTTGCCGGCCGCGGCGGCCCGTCGCTCCCGCATCCGCCGCGCATGCTCGCTCGTCCTCGCGTCGTACGTCATCAGCTTCGGCAGCCCGAGCGCCATCAGCCCGACCGCCGCGAAGCACAGCAGCCCGCCCACCGACACCGACGTCCGTACGCTCGTCAGCGCCGCCATCCCGCCGACCCGGACCTGGCCCAGCTGCGGGCCCACCGAATACGACAGCAGCTCGATGCCGGCCAGCCGGCCGCGCAGCTCGTCGGGGATGGTCTGGTTCCAGAGCGCCGAGCGGAAGATGCCGCTGATCATGTCGAAGGAACCGGCCAGGGTCAGGAACAGCAGCACCAGCCAGACGTTGTGCAGCTGCCCGGCGACGGCGATCGCCAGCGCCCATCCGGCGGCCGCCAGCGCGATCGCCCGGCCCTGCCGGTGGACCCGTGACGTCCAGCCGCTGGTCAGGCTCACCAGGCAGGAACCGGCCGGCAGCGCCGCGTACATCAGGCCCAGGGCCCAGGGTGCGTCCAGGTCGTCGGCGAGGAACGGGAAGATCGCCAGCGGAAAGGCGAACAGCATCGCGGTGAGATCGATGGCGTAGGTGCCCAGCAGCTCCTTGCGGCTCCAGGCGTAGCGCGCGCCCTCGGCGATCCCGCGCAGCGACGGCTTTTGGGCATCGTGCGAGGCGGGCGACGGCGCCAGCTTCAGGGCGAGCAGCACCGATGCCACATAGGTGACCGTGTCGATCGCATACGCCCAGCGCAGCCCGGCATAGGCCAGCAGTCCGCCGGCCAGCGCCGGCCCCGCGATGGCGCCGATCTGCCAGCGCAGCGAGTTGAGGGCGGCGGCCGCGGCGAGCTGGTCGTGCGGGACGATCCGCGGCACGATCGCGTCCAGGGCGGGCCGCTGCAGACCGGTCAGCGCGCTGGACGCCGCCGCGGTCGCGTACAGCGGCCATACCAGCGGGTCCGGCAGCATGCTGTTGAGCAGCAGCACCGCGGAGATCAGGCCGAGCGCGACCTCACTCCAGACGATCAGCCGGCGGCGGTCCACGGAGTCCGCGAGCGCGCCACCGTAGAGACCGAAGACGATCAGCGGGACCAGCTCCACCGCGCCCAGCGCGCCGACCGCGAGCGTGGAGCCGGTGAGCTCCTTCAGTTGCAGCGGCAGCGCCACGAACGTCAGGAAGCTGCCGAAGACCGTGATCGCGCCCGCGCACCACATCAGCCGGAAATCGCGAGAGGAGCGCCAGGGCGCCAGATCCGGCAGGAGCGCGGACAGACGTCGGCGGGCAGGGGGCGAAGGTGGGGCGCCGTCCGGAGTCACGATGCACCATCGTGCGCGCGGGCGCGGGGCGGCGCAAAGGATTTAAAGGTCATGCAGTCGGGCGCGGTGGTGGTATCCCGACGGCAGAACAGCACAGGTCCTGGCGATCACGGGGTTGCGACGCCCTGTGATCACCGGGGAGATCTGCGCCTGTCTTTCCAACGGGGATCAGCCGATGACGTTCAGGCCGAGGGCGGTGCAGATGTGGGCGGCTTGGCTCGGGGAGATGACCGCGCCGCGGAACTGTGCGGCGGTGGCGATGGTGAGTTCGCCGAGGTCGGCGCCGCGTAGATCGGCGCCGGTGAAGTTGGCGGCCCGTAGGTTGGCTTCGGCGAGTCGGCAGTCTTCGAGGGTGGCGTCGCGGAAGTCGGCACCGCCGAGGTCGGCTTCGGTGAAGCGGATGCCGACGAGGTGGGCGCCGCGCAGGCTCAGGCTGTTGAGGTTGGCGACGGCCAGGTTGCAGCGGGCGAGTTGGAGGCCCACGCCGCGGTGGCCGGTGAGGCGGGCCCCGATCATGCGGCAGCCGGTGAAGGTGGCGTCGGCGAGCAGGGCGCCGCCCCATTTGGTGTTGGCCAGGTCGGCGCCGTCGCAGACGAGGTCGCCGCAGTCGGCATCGGTGAACTTGGCGCCGGCTGCGCTGCCGCCCTGCCAGCGAGCCTGATCGAGCAGGGCCCCGGTGAAGTCGGCTGCCGTAGCGGTGCAGTCGGTGAAGACGGCCTCGGCGAGGTGGGCGCCGCGCAGGTTGGCCTCGGTGAAGGTGCAGCGCGTGAAGGTCCGGGGGCGCGGATCGCGACGCAGTGCCGGGCGCAGGTCGAGGCCGGTGAAGTCGACGTCGGTCAGGTCGGTTCGGGCGGCGAGCAGCGTCAGTGGGTCTGCCGGCGGGTTGGCCGGGTCGGTGTCGTGGCCGTGGTGGTGGAAAGGCGTTGGTGCTTCGGTCATGGTCGGCCTCGCTCTGGGGTGTTCGGGGTGGGGGCGTCGCGGCGCGGTCAGCGGGAGAGGGCGGGTTCAGCGGCCTGCCGAGGCTGGTTGGCTGTGTCGTTGCGGTGGCCGGTGCGGCGGGCCTTGAGGGCGTCGTAGGCGAGGGTCAGGGCGAGGCCGGCGAGGGCCCACAGGGCGAGGGTGAGCCAGTAGCGGCCGATGCCGTCGCTGTCGAAGTACATGATCTGGCGCAGGCTGCCGGAGGTTGAGGTCATCGGCAGCAGGTCGTGCAGGGCGCGGATGGGTGCGGGCATGGTCTCGATGGGCAGGGCCGCTCCGGAGGCGGGCATGCCCAGGAACATGAAGATCCCGACGGCGGGCAGCGCGGTCATGCGCCCGCAGAAGCGTGACAGGAACACGGTGGCCAGGCCGACGGCCATCACGGTGAGCCAGCCGGTGACGAGGATGGCGGGGGCCGGGCCGTGCACGGCGCCCAGGATCGGTCCGGTGATGAGCCAGACGGCGAGCGCGGCGACGGCGCCGAAGGCGGCGAGGGCGGCCACTGTGCGTCGCCGGGTGAGTCCGGTGCCGAACACGGTGGAGAGCATGACCGCCGACAGGTAGCCCGCCAGGGTCAGACCGATCGCGGCGTACATGGTGCTGGTGTCGCTGGTGTCATCGGTGCTGAGCGGGACCAGGTCGCGGACCTGGAGGAACTGGTGCTGCTGGACGGCGACGTTCGCGAACGGCGCGGCGGCCAGGTTGACTTGGGCGGCGCCGGCGGCTGAGGCGGTATAGAGCAGAGGGCCGTCTGGCTGCGGCGGTCGGGCGAACGTCGTGCTGGGCGTACCCGCGGTGCGGTCACCGGGCGTCGGCGCGGGGACGTAGGCGGCCGCCACGGCCCGGTGCGCTACCAGCTGCCGTGCCTGTTCGGTGGAGGCGACGGTGCTGACGTCGTACGCGTCGCCCAGGGTCTTCCGTAGGGAAGTGGCCAGCGGCCCGGCCTGCGCTGGTGGTCCGGCGACCGCGATCTTCAGGTGGTGCGGGGTCGGTGTGTGCATCGCGGCGGTGTAGATGCCGACCAGCAGCACGACCATCGCGAACGGGAACAGCAGTACCCGGACTATCGATCGGACCATGTGTCCTCCTCGGAATGTCTTGGCGCTGTCATGTGTGCGCCTCCAGGAAATCCATTTCTCAAGATGCATCTTCCAAGATACATCTCTCGTGATGCATTACTGTAGATGTATCATCGGAGATGGTCCCCAAGGAGGGTGTACGTGGTACCGCCGACCAGTCCCATGAACCTCGCTGAGCTGCATCAACTCGGCAGGCGCCTCACGGCTGCCGCGATCTCGGCGATGAAGGGCGCCTCCGACCTGGGGCCGACCGAGCTGCTGGTACTGGAGTGCCTGTACACCACCGGTCCGCAGCCGGTGGGGGCCATCGCCCAGCGCACCGGCTTCGCTCAGAGCCGGGTATCCACGGTGGTGGCGGCACTGCACAAGCGGGGCCTGGTCGAGCTGGGAGCCGACCCGGCCGACCGGCGCCGGACTGTCGCCAAGATCGCCGAGCGTGCCGGCGCACAGGCCCGGGAAGCCAGGAGCCGAGACGCCGAAACGACTCTGCGGCAGATGCTCCCCGCGCTACCCGACGCGGAAGTCGACGCGGTGATCGCGGTACTGAAAACGCTCAGCAGAGCCCTGGGTGAGGCACCGCCAGACACCCCGGGCCGGGAGGCCTAATGCCACCCGCCGCCCTGGGGCGGTAACGCTGGCTCTCATCAGGCACAGATCCCCCCCCGGTGATCACAGGGCGTCGCAACTCCATGATCAACAGAACCTGTGCCTGCTTTGCCACCGAGGCACCACCACCGCGTCAATCCGCGCGACCTCTCAACCGCCGACGGGGCAGATCTGACGGGCTACCAGCGCGGGGGCGGCGGTGCGGTCAGCTCGTCGGCGAGCCGGGCCAGCCGGTCGCGGAAGCGGCGGTGTCCGCGGGGCGTGGGCAGGCTGTTCTCGCCGGCGGCCGCGCTCACCAGATGCTGGACCGTATCGAGGTCGAGCTCCTGGGGTGTGGGGGGCCCGCCGTCGGCCGGGGCCGGGGGCGCGGCGAGTGCCTCATGGGCCAGCGCGTGCAGATCGCGGTCGCCGCCGTCCAGCGCGAGCACCGTCGCGCCGTTGCGGCGGGCGTCGTGCACCCGCTCCAGCAGCCCGGTGCCCGGCTGCCCCGGCGCGACGACCAGCAGCGTCTCGCCACGCCCGGCCGCCTCCAGCCGGCCGAGCCCCACCGCCAGATGGGCCGGCGCCCCGCCGGGGACACGATGGCGCACCAGCGTCGGCGACAGCTCCGGCAGCCCCGACCAGGCGGCCTCGTCGTCCAGATGGGCCGCCAGATGCCACGGCTCGTACGCGGCACTGCCGACCAGCAGCAGCCCACCACCGTGCGGTGCGACGGCCGCCCGCAGCGACCCGGCGAACCGCCGGCTGTCCTGCACCCACTCGGTCCCGGCGAGCACCTCACGCAACAGCGCGACCCGTACGGCATCCATGGCCCGGCATACTGCCGCAGTACGCCGACGCCTGGTTGCCGTCTCAACAGCTGTCACCCGTACGGGACGAGAGCATCGCCGAGGCGCGGGTGGACTCCTCACCGCCTTGCGTCGGCAGGAGACCGGCCGCGGTGAGCAGGCGGCCGATCTCCGTCACCGACTGCTTGCTGAGGGGCAGTTGGGGGAAGGCGGTGGTGCCGCGATCGATGATGCCGAGCAGGTGGAGGGCGGCCTTGAAGGAGCCCAGGGCGGAGGAGCTGCGGCCCATGTCGGGCTCGGGGGCGACGTCGACCATGGAGAACAGGGTGACCAGGCGTTCCTGTTCGACGGCGGCCTGCTCCCAGTTGCCGGCTCGGGCGGCCGTGTAGAGGCGTACATAGCCTGCCGGGTCGACGTTGCCGAGGCCCGGGACGACGCCGTCGGCACCGGCCAACAGGGCGGTGTCCACGGTGAGTTCGGAGCCGGTGAGGATCGAGAAGTCGGGGGCGGGGCCGTTGCGGCGGGCGGTGCGGCCGCCGAGCAGGACGAGCAGCCGGCGCAGTGCGGCCTCGTCGCCGCTGCTGTCCTTGAGGCCGGCGAGGGTGCCGTCCTCGGCCAGTTCGCGCACCAGGGACGGCGGCAGCTTGCTGTGGACGGCCATCGGGATGTCGTAGGCGAACAGGGGGAGGGGCACGGCCGCGCGGAGGTGGCGGAAGTGTCCGGCGATCTCCCGGGGGTGGGTGCGGGTGTAGAAGGGCGCGGTGGCGACCAGGGCGTCGGCGCCCAGGTCGGCGGCGGTCCGGGCGTGGTCGAGGACCCGGGCGGTGGTGGTGTCGATGGCGCCGGCGAGCACCGGGACGCGGCGGTCCGCGGCCTTGATGACGGCTTCCAGGGCGGTGGCGCGCTGGGTGTCGGTGAGGTAGGCGACCTCGCCGGTGGAGCCGAGCGCGAACAGCCCGTGCACCCCGCCGTCGATGAGGTGGTTCACCAGGCGGGTGAGGGAGGCGGTGTCGACCTCGCCGTGGGGGTCGAGCGGGGTGCAGACCGGCGGGATGACGCCGTGCAGGGGCGCGGGCAGTGCCATGGGGGCTCTCCGGGGGGCTCCGATGTCAGATGTCAGAGGTGTACGGGTGGTGGCAGAGGCGGTGGCAAGGGGTGTGGGCGGAGGTGGTGGTGGCCGGGGAGATATAGGACGTGGGACGTGGGATGTCCTATCTCGGAGCACAATAGACCTGTTCACGGGCGGTCGGTCAAGGATTCGCGGTCCCGGCGGGGGCGGTGGCGGACCGGCCGGCGGCACGGCAGGCGCGGGAGAGGGAGAGGGACATTCCATGGCGCGAGGGACGATGGCCGAGGACGTGCAGGCGCAGATCAAGCAGTTGATCCTGCAGCGCAGACTGACGCCGGGCGATCCGCTGCCCACCGAGGCGGAGCTGGTCGCTCTGCTCGACGTCAGCCGCAACTCGGTCCGTGAGGCGCTCAAGGCGCTGCAGGCCATGCGCATCGTCGAGATCCGGCACGGCTTCGGTACCTACGTCGGCCCGCTCACCCTCGAACCGTTCGTCGAGGGTGTCGCCTTCCGCGCGGCGGTCCGCCACCACCAGGGCGAACCGAGCCTGTACGAGCTGATGGAGGTCCGCGAGGCGCTGGAGGCGGGCCTGATCGGTACCGTCGCGCGCCATCTCCCGGCCGAGGATCTCGCCGTCCTCAAGGGGCTGGTGCAGCGGATGGCGGAGGAGGCGCGCGGCGGTCAGGTGCAGAGCGCCACCGACCGGGCCTTCCATCTCGCGCTGTACCGCTCGATGGGCAACCACCTGCTGAGCGAGGTGCTGGACGCGTTCTGGGCGGCGCTGCGCCGGGTGCGCGAGGACCTCTCCGACGACCGCCCCGACCCGGAGGTGACCCACCGTCAGCATCAGGAGATCGTCGACGCGTTGGAGGCGGGTGACGGTGACCGCGCCGTGGAGGCGATACACCGGCACTTCGACGGTATCCGGCGCCGACTGGCCGAGTAGCGGGACCGTAAACCCGCCCGGCAGTGCGGCGAAGGCATCGTCGAGGGCGCCGTTGATCCCGTTCACCGGGATTTCACCCTCTGTCGACGGTGCCTTTGCCGACACGGAAAAGTGCCATGTGCACTGCCTTGACGGTCAGTTGGGCACTTCCTATGGTCGCCTCAGGACAGGGGACATCCTACGTCCTTGCCCGTTGGGGGTGACCCATGGCGTACGAGAGCTCAGTGCCGTACCGGGCCGGGACCGAGGGGTACACAAGCTTCCGGATCCCCGCCGTGGTCCGGGCGCGCTCCGGGGCCGTCCTTGCCTTCGCCGAGGGCCGGGTCTCCTCGGCCGCCGACTCCGGCGATATCGACCTCGTGCTCAAACGGTCCATGGACGGCGGCCGCACCTGGGGCCCGCTCCAGATCGTCGCCCGCAACGGCACCGGCACCGTGGGCAACCCCGCCCCGGTCGTGCTCGCCGGCGGCCGGGTACTGCTCTTACAGGTCCACAACGCCGCCGACGCCACCGAGGACCGCATCCGCCGCGGCCGGGTGCCGCCCGCCGACGGCCGGCGCGTCCGGCTCCAGCACAGCGATGACGACGGTGCGAGTTGGAGCCCGCCCCGCGAGATCACCGACCAGGCCAAGCTGCCGCAGTGGCGGTGGTACGCCACCGGGCCCGGCCATGCGCTGCGGCTGCGCCACGGCCCGTACGCCGGGCGGCTGATCGTCCCCGCCAACCACTCCACCCCGCCCACCGCCCCCGAGGACACCGGTGCCGAGCCCCGCTACAACGGCGGGCACGCCCTGCTCAGCGACGACGACGGCGCCAGCTGGCGGATCGGCTACCGCGACAGCGGCACCGACCCCGCCGTCGCCCCCAACGAGACCACCGCCGCCGAACTCCCCGACGGCAGCGTCTATCTCAACGCCCGCAACGAAGCAGCCGCCGCCTGGCGGCGCGTCGATGCCGTCTCGACGGACGGCGGTGAGCACCTGCTGCGGCCCTTCCGGCCGCAGGCGGGCCTCGCCGGACCGGCCTGCCAGGGCAGTGCGCTGCACCTCGGCGACCGCGACGCACTGCTCTTCTCCGGACCCGCCCACCCGGCCGCCCGCGCCCTGATGACCCTGCGCACCAGCCGCGACGCCGGCCTGACCTGGCGCCACGCGCACACCGTCGCCGGGCTCCCGGCCGCCTACTCCGACCTCGTACGCCTCGACCGCGGGAGCGTCGGACTGCTCTACGAGACGGGCGACTTCAGCGCCTACTCGACGATCACCTTCCGCCGCATCCCCGTGGAGGAGCCCGCATGACCAGCAGCCCCATGAACCCGATGCATCGCAGAACGGTCCTGGGCGGGGCCGCCGCCCTCGCCGCCGGCTTCGCGCTCGCCGGCTGCGGCGACAGTGGTGACGGCGACGCGCCCCGCCAACGCAAGAAGGGACAGAAGATCGATCTGACCTTCTGGTCCTGGGTGCCGGGCATCGACAAACCCGTCGACCTGTGGAACCGCCAGAACCCCGAGGTACAGGTCAAGGTCGAGAAGGTGTCGGCCGTCAACGGCGAGCAGTACGCGAAGATGCACGCCGCCATCAAGGCCGGCAACCCGCCCGACCTGGGCCAGATCGAATTCCCGGTCATCCCCAGCTTTCTGCTCGACAACGGGCTGCTGGACCTCGCCCCGCTCGGCGCCGCCCGCCACAAGGACAAGTTCTTCGGCTGGCAGTGGCAGCAGTCCGTCTTCGGCAAGGGCATCTACGCCGTCCCGCAGGCGTCCGGGCCGATGGGCCTGTTCATCCGCCAGGACCTCTTCGACAAGTGGGGTGTCCAGGTCCCCGGGACATGGGACGACTACGAGGCGGCCGCCAAGGCCATCCGTAAGAAGGGCGCCTGGATCGAGACCTTCGCCCCCACCAACGGCAACCGCTTCTCGGGCCTCGCCTGGCAGGCGGGCGCCAAGTGGTACGGGACCCACGGCGACACCTGGATCGTGAACATCGACGACGAGCCCACCCGCAAGGTCGCCGACTACTGGGAATCCCTCGTCCGACAGAAGCTCGTCAAGACCATCCCGGACCGGCAGAACGCCTGGTACAAGGACCTGCAGACCGGCGCCATCCCGGCCTGGGTGGGCGCCAGTTGGGGCGACGCCCTGCTGGTCGGCAACGCTCCCGGCACCAAGGGGAAGTGGCGGGCCGCGCCGCTGCCGCAGTGGAAGGCGGGCGGCAAGGTCTTCGCCAACTGGGGCGGCTCGACCACCGCCGTGTTCGCCAAGGCGAGCTACCCCGAGGACGCCCTGGACTTCGCCGTCTGGCTCAACACCGACCCCCGGTCGATCGCGCTGCTGATCGACGGCGGCTACGGCTTCCCCAGCGCCAAGAAGGGCTATGCCACCACCGACCTCGACGTCGACAAGGACTTCTTCGGCGGCCAGGCGTACAGCAAGATCTTCGCGGACGCCGGGGCGCACGTCGACACCAGCTGGCAGTGGGGGCCCGGCGTGGACACCCTCTATCAGCGGCTCGGCGACGCCTTCACCGACGCACTCGCCGACGGCAGCTCCTTCCGCTCCGTCCTGAAGAAGGTGCAGGGCCAGACCCTCGCCGACCTCAAGGGCAAGGGCCTGAAGGTGGAGAGCGGCGGGTGAGCCGGGACACGCTGAGCCGTCCGGAGCCGGTCACTCCGAAGCAGCGGGCCCCGCAGCGCCGCTCGCGCCGCGCCTCCCGCACCGAGGCCCGCAACCGCCGCGCCGCGGCCGGCTTCGTGCTGCCCTTCCTCGCCCTCTTCGGCCTCTGCTTCATCGCCCCGATCGTCTACGCCGTCCACCAGAGCCTGTACAAGACCGAACGCACCGGCCCGCTCGGCCTCGGCGGCCGGGAACACGAGGCGTTCACCGGCCTCGCCAACTACGCCCACGCCCTGTCCGACGACCGGTTCCTGACCGGCTTCGGCCGGGTGCTGCTCTTCGGCGCCGTCCAGATCCCGCTGATGATCGTGCTCGCCACCACCCTCGCGCTGCTGCTGGAGAGCGCCAGTGCCCGCGGCATCACCTTCTTCCGCAGCGCCTTCTTCCTCCCGTACGGCGTGCCCGGTGTGATCGCCTCGATCCTGTGGGGCTTTCTGTACGTCCCGGGCATCAGCCCCCTGGTGAAGATCGCCGACTCGGTCGGGTGGGACGTGGACTTCCTCTCCCGCGGCACCGTCCTGTGGTCCATCGCCAACATCGTCACCTGGCAGTTCACCGGCTACAACATGCTGGTGCTGATCGCCCAGCTCAAGGCCGTACCGGGCGAGCTGTACGAGGCGGCCCGGATCGACGGCGCCACCGCCTGGCAGGTCGCCCGGCACATCAAGCTCCCGCTGATCCGGCCGGCGCTCGTGCTGACCTGCGTCTTCAGCATCATCGGCACCCTCCAGCTGTTCGCCGAGCCGATGGTGCTGCGCCCGCTGGCCTCCTCCATCGACTCCGGCTTCACCCCCAACCTGCACGCCTACAGCGAGGCGTTCGTCGGCAACAACCAGCATGTGGCGGCAGCCGAGGCGGTGCTGCTCGCGCTGGTGGCGTGCGTGCTGTCCTTCGGCTTTCTGCGGCTGGTCGGCGGGCGCGCGAAGGAGCGCGGATGACCCGGCCGCCGGTCCGCTACCGGATCATCACCGCCTCGCTGCTGACCGTCGCCGCGATCTACTTCCTGGTGCCCGTCTACTGGCTGATCGTCTCCGCCACCAAGAACAGCGCCGATCTCTTCGGCACCTTCGGCTTCTGGTTCGCAGACCATCCGCACCCCATCGACCACCTTGTCGATGTCCTCACCTACGACCACGGCATCTATGCCCGCTGGTTCGCCAACTCCGTGCTCTACGCCGGGATCGGCGCGGTCTGCGCCACCCTGCTGTCCGGCGCGGCCGGCTATGCGCTGGCCAAATTCCCGTTCCGCGGCCGGGAAGCGATCTTCAACGCGGTGCTCGCCGGCGTGCTGATCCCCGGCACCGCGCTCGCCCTGCCGCTCTACTTCCTCTTCAGCTCGATGGGCCTGTCCAACACCTACTGGGCGGTGCTGATCCCCAGCGTGGTCAGCCCGTTCGGGGTCTATCTGTGCCGGATCTACGCGGCCGCGGCGGTTCCCGACTCGCTGCTGGAGGCGGCCCGGATCGATGGCGCGGGCGAGGCACGGATCTTTGGGGGGCTCGGGCTGCGGCTGATGACACCGGCGCTGGTCACCGTCTTTCTGTTCCAGTTCGTCCACATCTGGAACAACTACTTCCTGCCGCTGGTCATGCTCTCGGACTCCGACCTCTACCCGATCCAGCTGGGCCTGACGTCCTGGACCGGCTACGCGGACCGCCAACCGGTGCTCTATCAGTACACGGTGGGCGGTGCGTTCTTGTCCGTGGTGCCGCTGATGGTGCTGATGACGGTGCTCCAGCGGTACTGGCGTACGGGCCTGACCGAAGGCAGTGTGAAGTCGTGACCGCGCCGCGGTGAAGCGGTACGTGAAGTCGTGACCGCGCCGCGGTGAAGCGGTAACGGCGTGACAGGATCGCTGTCATGACTACTCCTGACGCTGCCCAGTCCGAAAACGTCGCGACCCGTGTGAAGGCCGCCCTCAAGCGTGACCCCTGGGACCTCCCGGACGTCTCCGGCCTGGTGGTCGGCGTCCTCGGCGGCACCGGCGACCAGGGCCGCGGCCTGGCCTACCGGCTCGCCAGGGCCGGCCAGAAGGTGATCATCGGCTCCCGGGCCGCCGAGCGGGCGCAGACCGCCGCCGACGAACTCGGCCTGGGCATCGAGGGCGCGGAGAACGCCGAATGCGCCCGGCGCAGCGATGTCGTGATCATCGCCGTGCCCTGGGAAGGTCACGCCAAGACCCTCCAGGCGCTCCGCGAGGAGCTGGCCGGCAAGCTCGTCATCGACTGCGTCAACCCGGTCGGCTTCGACAAGAAGGGCGCCTACGCGCTCAAGCCCGAGGAGGGCAGCGCCGCCGAGCAGGCCGCCGTCCTGCTGCCCGAGTCCCGGGTCACCGCCGCCTTCCACCACCTGTCCGCGGTGCTGCTCCAGGACCCTCAGGTCGAGCAGATCGACACCGATGTGATGGTGCTGGGCGAGTCCCGCGCCGACACCGACCTGGTCCAGGCGCTGGCCGCCCGTATCCCCGGTATGCGCGGTGTCTTCGCCGGCCGGCTGCGCAACGCCCACCAGGTCGAGTCGCTGGTCGCCAATCTGATCTCGGTCAACCGGCGCTACAAGGCGCACGCGGGCCTGCGGGTCACCGACGTCTGAGACGGGCGGCGGGGCCGGCGGTCCGGGCGCCGGGTACCGCCGACCGGACGGACCGCTGCCCGGCGCGGGCGGGACATGGGGGACACTGGGAGGGATTGCCCGACCCTGACACAGGAGCCGATCCCATGCCCCGCCTTGCCGTCCTTGCACTTCTGGTGTGCGTCCTCGCGGTAGCCGCAGCCGTTGTCTCGTTCGTGGAGGGCAGCTTCATCGGCATCGTCTGGATCCTGCTGGCCGGTGTCTCCAGCAACATGGCGTGGTTCTATCTGCGCAAGGCGAAGCTGGAGCGGACGCAGCAGGCGAACGCGGCCGGCTGAACCTCCCGGACACGCCCTAGATCACGCCGCTGACCTGCGAAATCTGCGGTTCGCCCTGCCAGAAGCGGAAGAACTCCTGGCCGAAGTAGCTGTCGAGCGGCGAGACGCCGAGGCCGCGCAGGATCGCATCCACCAGCTCGAAGAACACATGGTTGATCTCCGGCACCCACAGCAGCCCGAAGACCGCCAGCAGCCCGAACGGCGCGAACGGCTCCACCTGCCGCCGCAGCTTCAGCGACAGCCACGGCTCGATCACGCCGTAGCCGTCCAGCCCCGGCACCGGCACGAAGTTCAAGAGCGCGGCGGTCACCTGGAGCAGCGCGAGGAACGCCAGCGCGAAGCGGAACGGAGCCGGTACGCCGTCCAGGCCGTGCAGCCAGAACGGGGCCGTGCACACCGCCGCGAACAGGATGTTGGTCAGCGGCCCCGCCGCCGAGATCAGACTGTGCCGCCAGCGCCCCTGGATCCGCCCGCGCTCGATGAACACCGCGCCGCCCGGCAGCCCGATCCCGCCCATGATCACGAAGATCACCGGCAGCACGATGCTCAGCAGCGCATGGGTGTACTTCAGCGGGTTCAGCGTCAGATAGCCCTTGGCCTCCACCGAGATGTCGCCGCTGTGGAGTGCGGTGCGGGCGTGGGCGTACTCGTGCAGACACAGCGACACCACCCAGCCGGACACCACGAACAAGAACACCGCGAAACCGGTGTTCGCCGCGAGCGTCCCGCTCCACACGGCCCACCCCGACACGGCCAGGACGGCGACGAGCGCGAGAAAGACCGGACTGACGCGTCGGTCGGCGCTCCGGATTGCTGTGGTCATGGTGCGGGCTCCCGAGGGTCGCGTGAAGGGCAGCCATGACCGTAACCGCGGTACGGCGGCCGGCGCACGGGTCCCCCTGAACGGGCTCGTTCACGGACCCCTCCCCGGCCCGTCGTCCGCGAAACGAAGCGCGGTGGCCCCGGAGTTCCGGCCTTGGACGACAATGACCCGGTGCGTTACGGAATTCTCGGCACCACCCAGGCCGACCGGGCCGACGGCACCCCCGTCGCCCTCGGCGGCGCACGCCTGCGCGCGCTGCTCGCCGCCCTCGCGCTGCGCCCCGGCCGGGCGCTGTCCCCGGACGTGCTGATCGCCGACATCTGGGGCATGGACCCGCCCGCCGACGCGGCCGGTGCGCTGCAGGCGCTGGTCGGCCGGCTGCGCCGTGCCCTGGGCCACACCGCGGTCGCCTCGGCCGACGGCGGCTACCGGCTGTGCGCCGAGCCCGACGCGGTCGATCTGCACCGCTTCGAACGGCTCGTGGCGGAGGGCGGCCGGGCGCTCACCGACGCGGACCCGGCCCGCGCCGCCGCCCTGCTCGACGATGCGCTGGCGCTCTGGCGCGGCCCGGCCCTCGCCGACCTCCCGGACGCGGGCGCCGAGGCGGCGCGTGCCGAAAGCCGCCGGTTGGACGCCCAGCGCACCCGTCTCGCCGCCGACCTCGTGCTCGGCCGGGCCGCCCAGGCGCTGCCCACCCTGCTCGCGCTGTGCCAGGCCCACCCCCTCGACGAGTCCTTCCAGGCCCTGCGGCTGCGTGCGCTGCGCGCCGCGGGCCGTACGGCGGAGGCGCTGGCGGCCTACGAGGAGATACGCACCGGCCTCGCCGACCGCCTCGGCGCCGACCCGGGCCCCGAGCTGCGCGCCCTGCACGCGGAGCTGCTGCGGCCGGTTCCTGAGCTCTCGCCGCCTCCTCCGCCGACCTCGGCCGGTGCCACGGCCGCCGTCCCCGCCGCGCACCACACCGCGAGCGCATACGCCCCGCACGCCCCGTACGACCCCCACGCCGCGCAGCCACCGCACGGCTCCGCCCCCGCGGCCCCCGCCGTCCCCGCCCGCCCCGGAAACCTCCGCGCCCGGCTCACCTCGTTCGTCGGGCGGGACGCCGATCTGGCGGCGCTCCGCGCCGATCTGGCCGAGCACCGGCTGGTGACGCTGCTGGGCCCCGGCGGCGCCGGCAAGACGCGGCTGTCGCAGGAGGGCGCCGAGGCCGCTGCGGCCGCGCTGCCGGACGCCTGGCCGCACGGCGTATGGCTGGCGGAGCTGGCGCCGGTGGACGATCCGCAGACCGTGCCCGAGGCGGTGCTGACCGCGCTCGGCGCCCGTGAGACCGTCGTCCGCGGCACCACCGCCGAGGGGCTGCGCGCCGCCGCCGACCCGACCGCCCTGGACCCGCTCGCCCGGCTCGCCGAGCACTGTGGGGGACGCCGGATGCTGCTCGTCCTCGACAACTGCGAGCATGTGATCGGCGCCGCCGCCGAGCTCGCCGAGCGGCTGCTGGCCGACTGCCCCGGCGTAACGGTGCTGGCCACCAGCCGCGAGCCGCTGGCCGTACCGGGCGAGGTGCTGCGGCCGGTCGGGCCGCTGCCCGACCCGGTCGCGCTGCGGCTGCTCGCCGACCGCGGGGCCGCCGCCAGCCCCGGCTTCCGGATCGACGCCGACGAGGAAACCGCAGCGGCCTGCACCGAGATCTGCCGCCGGCTGGACGGGCTGCCGCTCGCCGTCGAACTCGCCGCCGCCCGGCTGCGGTTGCTCGCGCCGCGGCAGCTCGCCGACCGGCTCGACGACCGTTTCCGGCTGCTGACCAGCGGCAGCCGGACCCTGCTGCCCCGGCAGCAGACGCTGCGCGCGGTGGTGGACTGGTCCTGGGACCTGACCGACGAGCCCGAACGGGCCGTGCTGCGCCGGCTGTCCGTCTTCGCCGGCGGCTGCGATCTGGCCGCGGCGGAAGAGGTGTGCGCGGGCGACGGCGTCGACGGGCGCGAGGTGGCCGGGCTGCTCGGCTCACTGATCGACAAGTCGCTGGTGGTGGCGGCACCGGCGCCGGACCGACAGATGCGCTACCGGCTCCTGGAGACGGTGGGGGAGTACGCCGCCGAGCGGCTGGACGAGGCGGGCGAGCGGGCCGCTGCCGAGCGCCGCCATCTCGTCGCCTACCGCGAACTGGCCCGTACCTCCGACCCGTTGCTGCGCGGGCCCGGCCAGCGCCCCTGTATGGACCGGCTGGAGCTGGAGCACGACAATCTGCGCACCGCGCTGCGCCGCGCCCTCGCCGCCCGCGACGAGCACGAGGTGCTGTGTCTGGTGCTGTCCCTGCAGTGGTTCTGGTCGCTGCGCGATCACCGCAACGAGGCCCGCCACTGGGCGACGGCGGCCGGGACGCTCGGCCCCAACCCCTTCCTGCCGCCCCTCGAACCGGCCCCCGATCTGCCCGAGCAGCCCATCGACAGGCCACCGCCGATGGACCCCGAGCAGCTGGCGGAGGCCCGCCGCGGGGTCCGGCTGGTCGCGCTCTCCAGCATGGACAGCGATATCGAGGCGCTGCGCCATCCCCAGCTGCAGGAGGAGCTGGCCGGGATGCTCGCCGTCTACCGCATCGGTATGCCCCAGACCTGCAAGGTGCCCGGGGTGCTGTGGTACTACGCGGTGCTGCTCACCGGGCGGTTCGAGGAACTGGCGGAGCTCGTCGACAGCGCGGTGCGCGCCTGCCGCGACTTCGGCTACGAGTGGGAGCTGGCCTACATCCTGCAACTGCGCTCCAAGATCTACAACGATCTCCGCGGCGGGCTGGCGCAGGCGGGCAGCGACGCCGACGAGGCGCTGCGGATCTTCCTGCGGCTCGGCGACGCCTGGGGGGCCGCCGAGGCGCTGTCGGGGCGCGGCGAAACCCATGAGAAGCGCGGTGAGTACGCGCTCGCGGCGCGCGACTACCGGGCCGCGATGGTGCACGCCGAGGAGCTGGGTGCGCACGGCCAGACTCTGCTGCTGCGCTGCCGGCTGGGCTCGGTGCTGATCGAGGACGGCCAGGCGGAGACCGGCGAGCGGATGCTGCGCGAGGTGCTGGCCGATGCCGCTAAGGGCAACAGCGGCCGGGACACCGAGCCGTTCGCGCGGATGATGCTGGCGATGCGGCTGACGATGACGGGGCGGCTGCAGGAGGCGCGCGCGGAACTGCACACGGTGCAGGAGCTGTTCACCCCGCGGCCCCCGGATCTGTTCGCCGGGCTGCTGGAGTCGTCGCTGATCTCACTGGATCTGGAAGAGGGACACAGCGAGGGCCTGCTGCCGAGGTTCCGGGCGGCCATGGAGCTGATGCAGGACTCCCTGGCCCAGATGGTCGCCCCGGATCTGCCGGTGGTCCAACTCCTCACCGGTGCACGGGTGTTGATGGCCGTACGGGGCGAGTCGGGGGGCCGGGACGCGGCGCGTCTGGTAGGTGCGTACGACGCGCTGCGGGCGACCAGCCACGTCCCGGCGCTGATCATCCGCGACGACCGGACCCGTACCGAGGCGGCCGCGCGGGCGCTGGTCGGCGATGCCACGTACGAAGCCGGGTACGCCGAAGGCGGTGGTCTCTCCCTCGAAGAGGCCACCGCCCTCATCTGACGCGAGCCGGGCGAAGGCTGTCACTCCCGGGGCCCCGGGCCCCGGGCGCGTCAGGTCTTGTTGCGGAACTTGCGGACCGCGAGCGGCATGGTGATGGCCGTGATGGCGACCGCCCAGGCCAGGGTGATCAGCGTCGGGTGTGCCACCGCGCCTTGGCCCTTGATCAGGGCGCGGGCCGCGTCCGCGAGGTTGGAGAGCGGGTTGACGCTGGTGAACCCCTTCAGCCAGCCGGGCATCGTCTTCGTCGGCGCGAAGATCGACGAGCCGAACTGGAGCGGCATCAGCACCAACATCGCCATGCCCTGCACCGCCTGCGGAGTCTTCAGCGCGAGCCCCAGCAGGATGAAGATCCACATCAGGGCGGCGCCGAAGACCGTGGACAGCGCGATCGCGCCGAGGAACGCGGGGATGCCGCCCTCGATCTTCAGGCCCAGCAGAAAGCCCATACCGAGCAGGATCGCGGTGGCGATCAGCATCCGGCCGACCTCGACGACGATCTTGGCTATCAGGACCGAGGACCGGGCTATCGGCATGGTCCGGAAGCGGTCCATGACGCCCTTGCGGAAGTCCTCGTTGACGCCCGTGCCCACCGCCATGGCGATGTTCATGCCCATCATCGCCATCATGCCGGGCACCAGATACTGGACATACTTCTGTTGGTTGCCCGGGCCGAACATCGCGCCGCCGAAGACGTACACGAACAGCAGGATGAAGATGATGGGCATCAGCAGGGCGTCGAACATCGACTCCGGGTCCTGCTTGATCTGCAGGGCGTTGCGCCGCACCAGCGCCCCGATATGCCGCAGATTGGCGCGCAGCCCGATCCGGCCCTCGTCGGCGCCGGGCTTGGCGAGCGGCGCCGTCATCGTTGCGGCACTCATGCCGATACCTCCGCGTACTGCTGGTCCATGTCGTCCTCGGGCGCGCCGGCCTCGGAGGTCTTCTGGCCCGTGATGGCCAGGAACACCTCGTCCAGGCTGGGCAGATGGGTGCTGATCCCGGCGAGCGAGAAGCCCCGCTGGCCGAGCACGCTGACCACCGCGGTCAGCTGCTCATCGCTGATGATCGGTACGTTGACCACACCCCCGTCGTGGTCAGCGGTGGCACCCGCGATGCCGTCCAGACCGGCCTGCGCGATGGCGCCCACCATCCGGTCCAGCTCTCCGGGCTCCGACGGCCGGATCTGCAGCGTCCGCCCGCCGACCTTGGCCTTCAGCTCGTCGACCCGGCCCTCGGCGATCACCCGGCCGCGGTCGATCACCGTCAGCTCGTCGGCCAGCTGCTCGGCCTCTTCCATGTACTGCGTGGTCAGCAGGACCGTGGCGCCCTCGCGCACCATCCGCTGGACCTCCTCCCACACCTCGTTACGGGTGCGGGGGTCCAGGCCGGTGGTCGGCTCGTCCAGATAGAGGACCGCCGGCTGGCCGATCATCGAGGCGGCGAGGTCGAGCCGGCGGCGCATACCGCCGGAGTACTTGGCCGCGGGCCGCTTGGCGGCCTCGGTCAGCGAGAACCGCTCCAGCATCTCGTCCGCGCGGCCGCGGGCGTCCTTGCGGGACAGATCGAGCAGTCGCCCGATCATGTAGAGGTTCTCCCAGCCGGAGAGCTTTTCGTCGACCGAGGCGTACTGCCCGGTCAGGCCTATCGTGCGGCGCAGTGCGCGGGGCTGGCGCACCACATCGAAGCCGGCCACGACGGCGCTGCCGGCGTCTGGCACCAGGAGGGTGGACAGGCAGCGTACGAGCGTCGTCTTGCCGGCGCCATTGGGGCCGAGCACGCCGAGTACGGTGCCTTCCTTCACGTCCAGGTCCACCCCGTCGACAGCCTTGACGTCGCCGAAGTGCTTGACCAGACCGCGCACCTCCACGGCGTTTCCGCCCCTGGTGGTTATCGTCTGTCGCGTCATGCCCCCAAAGGTGCCAGCCGCCACCGACAACGCACCGACAGGCCACCGACAGGGCCACCGATACGACCGACAGCGCCACCGATACGACCGACAGGCCCGTCGGCCCGCCTGTGCAACGGCGGCCGGAACGGTGTGTTCCGGCCGCCGCTGAGGGGTCGCTCTGCCGACGAGCCGCTTTGCCGACGAGCCGCTTCGCAGGCGGGCCCGCTCCGCCGGCGAGCCCGCCGCAAGGTGCCGCCTAGTGGAAGGTGTGCTCCTCGGCCGGGAACGTGCCGCCGATGACGTCCTCGGCGAAGGCCTTGGCCGCGCCGCCGAGCAGCTCACGCAGCTGGAGGTACTGCTTGACGAACTTCGGCACCCGGCCGGCGGTCATGCCGGCCATGTCGGTCCACACCAGCACCTGGGCGTCGCAGTCCAGGCCCGCGCCGATGCCGACGGTCGGGATGTGCAGCGAACGGGTGACCTCGGCGGCCAGCTCGGCCGGCACGGCCTCCAGGACGACCGCGAACGCGCCCGCGTCCTGCACGGCCTTCGCGTCCCGCAGCAGCTGCTGGGCGGCCTCCTCGCCGCGGCCCTGGACGGGGTAGCCGCCGAAGGCGTTGACCGACTGCGGGGTCAGCCCGACATGCGCCATCACCGGAATACCGGACGAGACCAGCAGCTCCACCTGGTCGGCCGAGCGCTCACCGCCCTCCAGCTTGACGGCGCCCACTCCCGCTTCCTTGACCAGCCGGGTGGCGTTGCGCAGCGCCTGGACCGGCCCTTCCTGGTACGCGCCGAAGGGCAGATCGCCGACGACCAGGGTGCGCTTGGTGCCCCGCACGACCGCCGCGGCCAGGATGGCGATCTCGTCCATGGTGACCGGCACGGTCGTTTCGTAGCCGAGGTGACAGTTGCCCATCGAGTCGCCGACGAGCAGTACGGGGATCCCGGCCTCGTCGAAGACGGAGGCGGTCATCGCGTCGTAGGCGGTGAGCATCGGCCACTTCTCGCCGCGCTCCTTGGCGGCGGCGATGTCGCGGACGGTGATCCGGCGCGAACTCGTGCCCCCGTACAGCGTCTTCGGCACAGACTTCTGGGCAGGCGAAAGCTGCGTCATGGTGACGGCTCCTGTTCATCATCTCGAGGCACCCTGACGGCGTCCCCGGACTCCCCTCCATGCTGGCACGGCCCGTGCGCAAAGGAAAAGGGGAGGAGGGGTAAGTGGCCGAGGCGCGCGCATTCATGGGCGGGGTGCCGGCGGGCAGACCGGTGGGGGAGGGCGGCGCGGTTCACCCGTTTGCCGGTGCGGCGGGGGACTCGGCCGAGTCTTCATCGATACGGAACGGGTCCGTATCGATAAAGCGTCTATGGTGCCGCCATGGCCACCTCACCCCCCTCGTCCACCGCTGCGGGCGAACCAGCCGCCCGGCACGTACCCGAGCGCATCCACCGCCGCCGCTGGGCGATCCTGTACACCCTCATGCTCAGCCTGCTGATCGTGGTGCTGGACAACTCCATCCTGAACGTCGCCATGAAGACGATCGCCACGCCGATCCCCGCCGGCCTCGGTGCCACCCAGAGTGAGCTGGAGTGGGCGATCAACTCCTACACCCTGGTCTTCGCCGGGCTGCTGTTCACCTCCGGCCTGCTCGGCGACCGCCTGGGCCGCAAGAAGGTGCTGCTCTTCGGCCTGGCGGTGTTCGGCGCCGGATCGGTGCTCGCCGCGGTCTCCGCGTCGCCCGCCCAGCTGATCGCCTTCCGCGCCGTCATGGGCCTGGGCGGCGCCTTCGTCATGCCGGCCACCCTCGCCATCCTGATGAACGTCTTCGAACGCGAGGAGCAGCCCAGGGCGATCGGCATCTGGGCCGGCGGCGTGGGCCTGGCCATCGCGATCGGCCCGATCGCCGGCGGGCTGCTGCTCGACCGCTTCTGGTGGGGCTCGGTCTTCCTCATCAACGTCCCGATCGTGCTGCTCGCCCTGGCCGCGATGCTGATCCTGGTGCCCGACTCCAAGGACCCCAGCCCCGGCCGGATGGACCCGGGCGGGGTGCTGCTGTCGGTCGTCGGCCTGGTCCTGCTGGTCTACGGGATCATCAAGAGCGGCCAGCTCGCCGACTTCGCCGACCCGCAGGTGGCCGGCGCGATCGCGGGCGGCCTGGTGGTGCTCGCCGGGTTCGTGGTGCACCAAAAGCGCAGCGACCATCCGTCGATCGACATCGGCTACTTCCGCAAGCCCGCCTTCTCCGCCGCGATCGCCGCCATCGCCCTGGCTTTCTTCGCCCTCATGGGTGTCACGTTCTTCATCGTCTTCTACGTCCAGAGCGTGCGCGGCTACAGCCCGCTGGAGGCCGGTCTGCTGATCCTGCCGCTGGCCGTGGCACAGATGATCTTCGCGCCGAGGGCCCGGCTCGCCGTGGACCGCTACGGCGCCCGCGCGGTGTGCACCTTCAGCATGGTGATGGTGGCCGCCACCATGGTGGGACTGCTGCTGCTGGACACCGAAACCCCGATCTGGGTCATGGAGGTGCTGTTCTTCCTGGAGGGCGCCGCCATGGCGCACATCACGCCGCCGGTCACCGTCGCGATCATGCAGTCGCTGCCGCTTGAGAAGGCCGGCTCCGGCTCGGCGCTCAACAACGTCTTCCGGCAGGTCGGCGGCACCCTCGGCGTCGCCGTCCTCGGCTCGCTGCTGTCCACCACCTACCGCGACGGCATCCAGGACGCACTGGAGCGCGTGCCGGGTGTGCCGGCCGCCGCCCGGCACGCGGCCGGCGAGTCCATCGAGGCGACCCTCGGCCTCGCGGACCGGATGGGCCCGGCCGGCCGTCCGCTGGTCGCCGCCGCCGACGGGGCCTTCCTCCACGCCATACACGTCACCGCCATCGGCTCGGCCGCCGTCTCGTTGATCGGTGCCGTGGTGGTCCTGGCATTCCTGCCCGGCAAAATGGGGCCGACGCCGCGGTCTGCGGAGCCGCGGGAGGAGCGAAGGGCGGGCGTGGAGCGATGAGCGGGGCGGCGGAGGACTCCGAGGTGGCGGCGGCCGAGGCGGGGCCGGGTCCGGTGGCCGCCGAGCGCCGCGGCCGGCCGCGCAGCGCCGCGGCCGACTCCGCCATCATCGAGGCCGTGCTGCGGCTGATCGAGAACGGTGTCTCCATAGGCGAGTTGTCCATGGAGCGCATCGCCCGCGAGGCCGGCGTCGGCAAGGCCACCATCTACCGCCGCTGGTCCGGCAAGAGCGCGCTGATGCTCGACGTCATGCGGTCGCTGGACGTCCAGGGCCCGCCGCCGGCCGGCGACTCGGTACGCGACGACCTGGTCGCACTGCTGGAATTCCTGCGCCGGCGCGGACTGGCCAAGCGCAGCTCCGCGCTGCTGCGCACCGTCGTCAGCCATGTCCAGGCGCAGCCCGAGCTGTGGGCGGAGTACCACAACGCCGTCGTACGGGCCCGCCACGAGGCGCTGCTCGCCGTGCTGCGGCGGGGTGTGGCGAACGGCGAGATCCGCGCCGACCACGATCTGGAAACCCTCGCCGACCTCTTCATCGGCCCGATGCTGGCCCGCGCCCTCCTCCACGAGTGGAAAGAACTCCCCGAGGGGCTCGCCGAGGACATCGTCGACATGGTCCTGGAAGGCGTACGGCCCCGGGCGGAAAGCGCGGCGGGCTGAACACCGTGTCCGCTCCGGCGTGTTGGGGCGTGCGGCACCCGCCACCCGGCCGGACGCCATATGACCGGACCATGCCCGTTCTGTCACAGCCGTTGTCACGAACCCCAGGACCGGAACCCCGACCCGCCACCGCGCCGTCCTCAGTTCTAAGAAAGCGCATTACGGACCATCGCCTAGGGTCGAGGACCACAGGTGAGGCGCACCGGAGCAAGGCAGTGAGGACAACGGAATGGCGCAGGCATACATGACGGAGCCGGGACAGGGGCAGGACCCCACGCGGGCCGGTTCCCGGGCCGAACGCCTGCGGAACTGGTGGCGTCCGGACGGGATGTGGCGGCGCGGCATCGTGCTCGCGGTGCTCGCCGTACTCCTCGGGCTGCTGATGCTTCTGCACGCCCAGATCCCCAACGCCGTGGGAAATCTGGGCAGTCTGCTGGAGACCTTCCTGCCGTGGCTGGGGCTGGCCGTCCCGCTGCTGCTCGTCATCGCGGTGCTGCGCCGCTCGGCGACCGCGCTCATCGCGCTGGTGCTGCCGGTCTTCGCCTGGCTCAATCTCTTCGCCGGTCAGATCACCGACAAGGCCGGCACCGGCGGCAATCTCACCGTCGCCACGCACAATGTCAACGCCGACAACCCCGACCCGGCGGCCACCGCCCGGGACATCGTGGCAGCCGGCGCCGATGTGGTGGCCCTGGAGGAGCTGACCGGCGCCGCGCTGCCGACCTACCAGCAGGGGCTGGCGAAGGCGTACCCGTACCACACGGTGCAGGGCACCGTCGGTCTGTGGAGCAAGCGCCCGCTGTCCGACGCGGCACCGGTCGACATCAAGATGGGCTGGACCCGCGCGCTGCGCGCCACCGTCACCGCCGCCGACGGCCAGAAGTTCGCCGTCTATGTCGCGCATCTGCCGTCGGTACGGGTCAAGGTCGAGGCGGGCTTCACCGCCAATCAGCGTGACGGCAGCGCCGAGGCGCTGGGCGAGGCGATCGCCGCCGACCCGGTGAAGAAGGTCATGCTGCTCGGTGACCTCAACGGCACGATGAACGACCGCTCGCTGGCCCCGGTCACCTCCCAGATGCGCTCCGCCCAGGGCGCGGCGGGCGACGGCTTCGGCTTCAGCTGGCCGGCGGCGTTCCCGATGGCCCGGATCGACCAGATCATGATGAAGGGGATGGACCCGGTCAAGGCCTGGGTGATGCCGTCGACCGGCAGTGACCATCTCCCGGTCGCCGCGTCGGTGAAGATCTGACGCGGGCTTGTCACGCCCCGTTCGCGCGCCGGAATACTGGGCCTGAGAGACTTTGTTCCGTAAGTAAACTTAAAAAGCTTACGGTCCGCTGACTGCGTGCCTGCCCGCCCGCACGCACAACCCTTGAAAGGTCTTTCATGCCCTTGGCTCTGCTCGCGCTCGCGATCTCGGCCTTCGGTATCGGCACCACGGAATTCGTGATGATGGGCCTGCTGCCCAACGTCGCGGACGATCTGGGCACCTCCGTGCCCACCGCCGGCTACCTCGTCTCCGCCTACGCCCTCGGCGTCGTCATAGGCGCCCCGCTCCTGACCGCCCTCGGCTCCCGGATCCCGCGCAAGCGGATGCTGGTCCTGCTGATGGGCGTCTTCACGGTCGGCAACCTCGCCTCGGCCCTGGCTCCCACCTTCGGGCTGCTGATCGCCGGCCGGCTGCTGGCCGGTCTCCCGCACGGTGCGTTCTTCGGCGTCGGCGCGGTGGTCGCCGCCCGGCTGGTGCGCGAGGGCCGGCAGGCCCGCGCGGTCGCCACGATGTTCCTCGGCCTGACCATCGCCAACATCATCGGCGTCCCCGCCGCGACCCTCCTCGGCCAGCAGCTCGGCTGGCGTTCCACGTTCCTCATCGTGGCCGCCATCGGCCTGGTGGCGATGGCCTCCCTCGCCCGGCTGATCCCCCCGCTGCCGGCCGAGGAACGCAGTGGCCTGGGGCGCGAGCTGCGGGCGCTGGGCAACCGTCAGGTGCTCCTCGGCCTCCTGACCACCGTCTTCGGCTTCGCCGGGATCTTCGCCGTCTACAGCTACCTCGCGTCGATGATGACCGAGGTCACCGGCTTCGCGCCGGGCTCGGTCCCGCTGGTCCTCGCCCTCTTCGGCATCGGTATGACCCTCGGCGCGCTCGCCGCGGGCCCACTCACCGACCGGGCGCTGCGCCCGACCCTGTACGGCTCGCTGGCCGCCCTGGCCCTCGTCCTGACCGCCTTCCACTTCACCGCCCAGGTGAAATGGGCGGCCCTGGTCACCGTCGTCGTGATCGGCGCGGTCGGCTTCCTGACCACCACGCCCCTCCAGATGCTGGTCATGAACAAGGCCCAGCAGGCCCCGACCCTGGCCGCCGCCTCCAACCAGTCCGCCTTCAACCTCGCCAACGCCGGCGGCGCCTGGGTCGGCGGCCTGGCCCTGGCGGCCGGCTGGGGCTGGACCTCCCCGACCCTGGTCGGCGCCGTCCTGGCCGCCCTCGGCCTCGCCGTCGCCGTCGTCGCCGGCCTCCTGGACCGCGCCACCCACGACACGTCCCGGATCGTGGCCCGCGGCGGGGAGGCGGACCCGGAGCCGCGGACCGCCGCGCCCGTCGAAGCGGGTGTGCCCGCCGGGGGACACCTGGGCTGACCCCGCACGGCACGACGGACCGGGGCCGCCCCTGCGTGCCAGGCGTCGCGGCGGGAGTTCGGCGACAGGGCCTAGGCGCGGCCCGGCGTCTCCCGCCAGCGATTGGTGATCGGCAGCCGCCGGTCCTTGCCGAAGCCCTTGGCGGAGATCTTGGTGCCCGGCGGGTACTGGCGCCTCTTGTACTCGGCCGTGTCGACCATCCGCACCACCCGCGCGGCCAGTTCCTCGTCGAAGCCCTGGGCGACGATGTCCGCCAGGCCGCGGTCGCGGTCGACGTACAGCTCCAGGATGCGGTCCAGGATGTCGTAGTCGGGGAGCGAGTCGGTGTCGACCTGGCCGGGGCGGAGTTCGGCGCTCGGCGGCTTGGTGAGGGTGTTCTCCGGGATCGGCGGGGTCCGGCCGCGGTCGGCGGCGGCCTGGTTGCGCCAGCGGGCCAGCTCGTAGACGACCGATTTGTAGACGTCCTTGATGGGGCCGTAGCCGCCGACCGAGTCGCCGTAAAGGGTCGAATAGCCGCAGGCCAGCTCGGACTTGTTGCCGGGGGCGAGGACCAGGTGGCCCTCCTGGTTGGAGATCGCCATCAAGGTCGTTCCGCGCAGCCGCGACTGGAGGTTCTCCTCGGCGAGGCCGGTGAGGGGGAGCGCCTGCATGTAGGCGTCGAACATCGGGCCGATCGGCACCGTACGGAAGGACAGGCCCGTACGGCGGGCGAGTTCGGCGGCGTCGGTGAGCGAGTGTTCGGAGGAGTAGCGCGAGGGCATCGCCACCGCGTGGACCTGGCCCGCGCCCAGGGCGTCGCAGGCGAGGGCGGCGACCAGCGCGGAGTCGATCCCGCCGGAGAGGCCGAGCACCACGCTGCGGAAGCCGTTCTTGGCGACATACGCGCGCAGGCCGACGACCAGCGCGGTGTAGATCTCCTCGATGTCCGTGAGGCGTTCGGCCTCGCCGCCGAGGGTCTCGGGGACGTAGGACGGCAGCGGCTCGGAGGAGAGGGTGAGGTGGGCGACGCGCAGTCCGTCGTCGAGCACGCCGGAGGGCGGCACGGGCGCCGCGGCGGGCAGTTCCAGATCGACCAGTACGCAGCCCTCAGCGAACTGCGGGGCCCGCGCGATCACCCCGCCGTCCTTGTCGACGACGATCGAGTCGCCGTCGAAGACCAGATCGTCCTGGCCGCCGATCATCGCCAGATACGCGGTGGTGCAGCCGGCCTCCTGGGCCCGCTTGCGGACCAGCTCCAGCCGGGTGTCGTCCTTGTCCCGCTCGTACGGTGAGGCGTTGATGGACAGCAGCAGCCCGGCGCCCGCACTGCGAGTGGCCGGCACCCGGCCGCCGTCCTGCCACAGGTCCTCGCAGATGGCGAGCGCGACATCCACGCCGTGCACCCGTACGACGGGCAGTGTGTCGCCGGGGACGAAGTAGCGGAACTCGTCGAAGACGCCGTAGTTGGGAAGGTGGTGCTTGGCGAAGGACAGGGCGACATCGCCGCGGTGCAGCACGGCGGCGGCGTTCTGGGGGGCGCCCGCGGGCCGTCCGTAGCGTGGTGTGGCCTGCTCACCGCGGTCGAGATAGCCGACGATCACCGGGAGGTCGCCCAGGCCCTGCTCGTCCAGCCGGCCGGCCAGCGCCCGCAGCGCGGTGCGGCTCGCCTCGACGAACGACGGGCGCAGTGCGAGGTCCTCGACGGGATAGCCGGTCAGCGCCATCTCGGGGAACGCGACGAGGTGTGCGCCCTGGTCGGCGGCGTGCCGGGTCCAGTGCGCGATCGTCTCGGCGTTCTGGGCGAGATCGCCGACACAGGAATCGATCTGATTGAGGGCGAGACGAAGTTGAGGCACCCCGCCAGTGTAATCGTCTTTCTGACGCAATGGGGGGTCGAAGCGGTGTCGGTGGTGCTTCGGAGGCGTTACGGGCGGGCTTGAACGGCGGCGTGCCGGGCGGCCCGAATCGCCCTGCGGGCCGCCCGTCGCACGCCGTGCCGGGTCACTTCTTCCGGTAGCCCATGACCGTCATCATCCCCGACTCCGAGTGGTAGAGGTTGTGGCAGTGGACCATCCACAGCCCGGGGTTGTCGGCGTCGAAGTCGACCGCGATCCTGCGGCCGGGCAGCACCATCATGGTGTCCTTGCGGGGGCCGCCGTCCGGCAGCGTGAAGGTGTGCCCGTGCACATGCATCGGGTGCCACATCCTGGAGTGGTTGCGGAAGGTGATCCGGACCCGTTCACCGGCCTCGACCGCGTACCGCTGCGACGACGAGTACGCCTCCCGGTTGATCGACCAGTCGAACCTCTTCATGGAGCCGGAGAGCGTCATGTCGATGGTGCGGTCGGGTCGGCGGGATACGGCCCGGACCGACTCGGCGGCCCTGAGTCGGTCCGCGGTCACCAACTTGCCGTACAGCCGCTTGGGGCGCACCGACGGGCCGGGCGCCTCGCCGCTTCCGGTGCGCAGCACGGCCAGCGCGGAGCGCTGCTTGCCCTCGGCGAGCGCGGTGAGCGGAAAGACGCCGTCCTTGGCCGTGATCATGACGTCATAGCGCTCGCTCATGCCGATCAGCAGCGCATCGGTCGTGTCGTGCTCGACGGGGCGGCCGTCGGTGTGGGTCACGGTCATCCGGTGGCCGCCGAGCGCGACGCGGTAGCAGGTGTCGCTGCCCGCGTTGATGAACCGGATCCGGATGCGGTCGCCGGGCCTGGCGCGGAAGGTCTGCGGGTCCTCGGCGGTACGGCCGTTGATGAGGTGGTACGGGTGGTCCACATCGCCCGCGATGCCGCGCAGCAGCCTGCTCCTGGCGTCCTTCAGCACCCGCGACGGGCCGTCGGAGGGCGCCGCGGCCTGTCCGTCCTTGCCGTGCGCGCCATGGGTCGTTCCGCCGCCGCCCCTCGTTCGCGGACCGTCGTCCATGTCCTCGTGGCCCATGCCATGGTGGTTCCTGCCGTGGTGCAGCTCGGTCAGCACGGCGTCGGGTGTGCTGCCGTCGATCCCGTCGAGCCAGTCGTCGATCATGACGACCCACTCCTGGTCGTACGAGAGCGGCTCCCTGGGGTCCTCGACGATGAGCGCCGTGTAGAGCCCGCGGTCCAGCTGCACGCCGTAGTGCGGGTGCACCCAGTGCGTACCGGGGTCGGTGACCGCGAAGTGGTAGTCGAAGGTGGCGCCGGGTTTGACGGACCGCTGGGTCAGGCCCGGGACGCCGTCCATGTCGTTGCGCACGGCCAGCCCGTGCCAGTGCAGGGTCGTGGACTGCGGAAGGTGGTTGGCGAGGGTCAGCGCCATTCTGTCGCCCGCCGTGATCCGCAGCTCCTTGCCGGGCAGTTCGTCGCCGTACGCCCAGGTCCGAACGGTACGGCCGCCCAGGTCGAGGCGGGTCTCGGCGGCGGTCAGCGAGTAATGGCGCACAGGGCCCGCGCCCCGCCTGCGCTCGGTCTCGGCGACCTCCGGGCCGTCGGGGGAGACATAGCCGGGCGGCACGTCGCCGGAGTCGTGGGAGTGGTCCATGACGTTCTTGCCGTCCGGGCCGGCCTGCCGGCCGGAGCCGGATGCGCCGGTGGCACAGGCGGTCAGCAGACCGTTGCCGGCGACGGCGATACCCGCGCCGAGCAGGGCGCGGCGGGAGTGCGTACGCATGGGAGAAGCACCTCGTGACGATGTCGGTGGTGAGCGAGGGTCGGTGTGAGGGGCGGCGCTGCCGCGGACTCCGGTGGGCGTCGGCGGCGGGGCGCGCTCCTACACGCGCAGCACCGACAGTCGGGCGAGGAGTTTGAGGCGCGGCGACGCGGATATCTGCCACCGGCCGTGCGGCAGACGTGCGCGCACCGCCGCGAGCAGGCCGGTCTCCGGGCGCCCGGTCAGCGTGCCGACGCCGAGGAGGACCAGGAGGGCGAGCGCCCAGACACAGAGAACGACGCGGGTGTCGTGCCCGTCGTGTCCGGTCATCGGGTACCCGGACGTATGCGTGGTGACGATGCCGACGATCAGCGCTGTGAACAGCAGCAGTCGGCCGCACCACGCGGCGGCCTTGCCCTGTTCCCGCATCGCGGACCTCTCGACGGAACGACGAACCGGCGGACGTCATGACGGCCGCCTCACGCACCCTACCCCCGAGGGGTATGGGCCTCCAGTGGTGGCCGCCGAACGGGGGGCCACCGGCCCGGCCCGCCCCTCAACCACCCGCCTATCCTTGGCCTACCCGCGCCAACGGCCTGCGCGGGGGCACCCCCGGCGGCAGCCGGGGATTGCCGCGCGGCGGGCCGGGTCCTCCCGAACACCTGGATGTCCGTGACCCGTACCCGCCCTCCCGCCGCCGCCCGCCACCGGGCGGCCGCCGCGCTGCTGCTGCTCGGCGCCCTCGCGTACACCGCGTGGGTGCTGGAGCTGGTGGTCGCCACCGGCCTCGACCCCGTGCAGGCGTACGTCAGCGAGCTGGCCGCCGCCGACCAGCCGCTCGGCGGGCTCTTCCGCGCCACCGATCTGATCGCCGGGCTGCTCGTACTCGCCGGTGCGGTGACCGCGCTGCTGACCCTGGAACGCAGACCGTGGGCGACGGCGGGCTGGGTCGCGCTGGCGCTCTTCGGCGCCGCCACGGCCGTCGACTCCCGGCTGCCGCTGAGCTGCGCGCCGACCAGCGACCCGGCGTGCGCGGCCCGGGAGACCGCGGGCCTGGTGCCGGCCACCCATACCGCGCACGCCCTCAGCAGCTCCTGCGCCATGATCGGCGCGCTCGCCGCGCTGGTCCTGCTGACCTTCGCCGCCCGGCGCTACGACCGATGGCCGGCGCTCGGCCGCCTCGGACCGCCGCTGGTGTTGGCCGAACTCGCCGCAACGATCTGGACGCTGGCCTCCGTCGCGGCCTTCACCGCGGGTCAGGGCACCTTGGCCCTCGGCGCCGGACAGCGTCTGCAGGTCCTGCTGGTGGCCCTCTACATCGTGCTGCTCGCAGGCTGTGTGGCGCGGTCGGCACGGACGGGCGCCGCGGAGCCCGCCGTACGGCCGGTGCCGCCCGCCCCGCCGGCGTCCCCGCACCCGAAGCCGTCCCCGAAGCCGTCCCCGTACCCGAAGCCAGGAGAAGGAGACCGATGAGCCGAACCCCGCGCCCGCTGCCCACCCCCGGCCGCATTCTGCGCGTCGACGGAGTACCGCTGCATGTGCTGACCGAGGGCAGCGGCCCCGTCTGTGTCCTCAGCGGCGGCCTTGGCATGGCGTGGTTCGACTGGGACGCGGTCGCCGCGCTGCTCGCCCCGCACCGCACCGTCGTCCGCTTCGACCGCCCCGGTCTCGGCCTGAGCGGACCGGCGCCCGCGCCGCCCACCCTCGCCGCCGAGGCGGACCGGATCGCCCATCTCCTGGACGCGCTCGGCCATTTCGGCCCCGCCACCGTCGTCGGCCACTCGCTCGCCGGTTTCCACGCCGAGGCGTTCGCCCGGCTGCACCCCGACCGCTGCGCCGGGGCCGTGCTGGTCGACGGCAGTGTCGAGGAGCGCCCGCGGCCCCGGCTGCCGCGTGCGCTGCGTACCGCCTGGGCGGGCGGGCTGGCCGGAGCGCTGTCCGCCGCCGGGCTGCCGCGCGTCCTGGGCCCGGTCACCCGCCGTCTGATCGGCCGTGTCTCGACCGTCGGCAGCCACCCGCCGCACCCGTGGGAGCGCGCCGGCTACCGCACCAGCCGGGTCGTGAAGGCCTGTGCCCTGGAGAACGCCACCTACCTCTACCAGGCCGCCGAGCTCGCCGCGCTGCGTGCGGACCATCCGATGCCGGGCGCACCGGTGACGGTCCTGGCGGCGTACGACGGCAGCGAGACGGCGGGCCAACTGCGCTGGCTGGAGCGGCAGCGGGCGCTCGCCGCCGAGCTGGGCGGCCGGTTCGCGGTCGCCGCGCCCGCGGGCCATCTGGTGATGGCCGATGTGCCGGAGTCGGTGGTCCGGGCGGTACTGGATCTGTCGGGGACGGGGCGCGACGCGGCGGTGCCGTCCGTCTAGGGCCTGTCCGACCCTGATCCGCCGGACAGGCCCTGGCTAGGCCGGCCCCAGGAGGCCGGTGAGCAGCGGCACCTGCCGCCGTTCACCGGCCTCCAGTGCCAGCCAGGATCCGTCGGGGAAGGCGATGTCCACCCGGGACGTGTGGCGCGCGGGATGCGGGTCGCGCCGCAGGCCGTACCGTCCACGCGGCAGCTCGCCGAGCAGCCGGGCCGCCTCCCGCTCCGGCATCGAGGGCTTGCTCAGCAGCAACAGCCGCTGGTCGGTGAAGGCCAGCGCGAGCTGCTCGTTGGCGTAGTGGGAGACGTCCGGCGTGCCGGTGCGGGTGGTGATGACGAACCACCCCGCGACGCTGTCCCAGCCCCCTTCCCAGACACGCCCGCGGAAGATCCGGCGCACCCCGCGCCAGGTGTGGTGCGCACCCGCTTCCACCAGCCCGGCAGGGACGGAACACAGCCACATGACAGCGCCCACGGGCAGAAAGATCCGCTGCCATCCCTTGAACCGTGCCTTCTCCCGCGCCGCGGGCTTGGGCCGGCGGCAGCGCTTGGGGATGACGTCGGGCACCAGCGGGTCGAGCTTCACCGGCAGGGCGCCGTACAGGGTCTCTCCCGGCCGCAGATGACCCGAACCGTGCGCGATGAGCCAGGCGTCCCGCTCCGGGACGACGGGGGTGGGGTGCATATCCGTCTCTCTGTCCGCCCCGGCACTCAGCCGAAGGTGTCCTCGATACTGCCCTTGGGCACGCGATACGGCTTCGGCTCCTTCGGGCCGTCGTCGTCCAGCGCCTCCTTGCCGAAGTGCTTGATCGCTTCCTCGGCCGGGGCCTTGTAGTCGCCGGTGAGGCCGGTGGCGGCGCCGATGAGGGGCTTCGAGCCGTGACCGGCGATCTGGCCGGTGACGATGTGGTGGGCCATCCAGTCCCGCATGCTCTGCCCGCGCATGCCCGTGGGCCCGCCCAGCTTGCGCAGTGTGGCGGCGACCTTGCGCGCCTCGTTGAAGGACTTCGCGCCGCTCTTGAACTCCTTGACGGCCTTCATCAGGTCCCGCAGCGTCTTGGCCAGGCCCGTGGAGACCTTCTCGACCCGGCCGATGAAGACCGCGACCTCCGCCTCCGCGACCAGGCCGTCCACCACCGTCGCCAGGCCCAGCGTGAGAATGTCGGTGATCACCATCGCGGCCAGGGTCATCGCCGCCCACTCGATCGCCTCGCGGATGATCGCGACGATGGCGTCCTCGGCGAACTTGCACTCCGCGGCGGCCTGACTGAGGATCCCCGCGGTTTTGCCCATGTCCTTGGCGGTGTCGTCGATGGCATCGACGATCTTGCCCATCCCGTGGCCGAAGCCGTCGGAGGCGTCGCCCTCCCACTGCTCGGGCAGCGCCCGTGCCGCCGACCGCAGCCCGTCGGCCACCTTGTGCAGCGCATCGGCCTGTGCGCGCCACTCCTTGGCGGCGGCGGTGAGCTGCGTGGGCATGCCGGTGACCTTTTCCAGGTCGTCCATCAGCCCGATCTTGTCGAGGAACCACCGGATCGCGTCGTCGAGCCCGGCGTCGATGCCGTGCTCCTCGCTGTTGTGGATCTCCTCGACGTCGGGAAGCTTCTCGATCTCCTTGTTGACCCACGCATAGGCGGCCGAGACGCTCATACGGGCACGCTCCCGCCGCCCGCGCCGCTCCCGCCGAAGCCTTCCTGGAGGGCGTATTCATTGGCGACATAGGCGCCTGCCATCGCCCGCAGGCTCTCCGCCGCGCTCTGCAGCAGGTCGGTGATGTCATGGATGTTCTGCTGCGCCGCGGTGGCGTGCTCGTTGTACGAGGTGTGCAGCTCGTCGGACTCCGGCAGCTTGCCGAAGGCACCCGACGGTATGTCCACATGCTCCAGCGCCCGCGCGATCCGCGGGACCGCCTCCTGATGCTGTTCGGTGCCGGACGCGCAGTGGAATATCGCGTCCGGGTTGGTCTGGAAGCCCTGTCCCATGCCCCGTCTCCCCGTATGTTCCGGCTGTTCCGGATCGCCTTGCACCGGTCGGAGTCAGCGTAGGAACGGCAAGGCACGGAGCCGTCAATACCGGGTCAATGGGTGATCATTTGCGGCCCAAGACTGGGCCAAGCCGGCTGTTCGGCGCCGCGGACCGCGCTGACCTCGTTCCCTACGGGGAAGGATCCGCGAGGAGGGTTACGGGGCGGCGGTTCTGATTCAGGCCAAGGGTGCGTAATGTGACGGTAACCCCCGCACGTGATACTGGTGTGCCACACCGCGTCGTTCCCCGCGTGTGGACAGGCCGATTGACCTGCAAGGATTGGTGACCCATGGACAAGCAGCAGGAGTTTGTGCTCCGGACGCTGGAAGAGCGCGACATTCGCTTCGTCCGGCTGTGGTTCACCGACGTACTCGGATTCCTCAAGTCCGTGGCGGTGGCCCCCGCCGAGCTGGAGCAGGCCTTCGACGAGGGCATCGGCTTCGACGGCTCGGCCATTGAAGGATTCGCCCGCGTGTACGAATCCGACATGATCGCGAAGCCCGACCCCGGCACCTTCCAGATCCTGCCCTGGCGCGCCGAGGCCCCCGGCACCGCCCGGATGTTCTGCGACATCCTGATGCCGGACGGCTCCCCGTCGTACGCCGACCCGCGCTATGTCCTCAAGCGCATCCTGGCCAAGACCTCCGACCTCGGGTTCACCTTCTACACCCACCCCGAGATCGAGTTCTTCCTGCTCAAGGACAAGCCGGTGGACGGCCAGCGGCCCACCCCCGGCGACTCCTCCGGCTACTTCGACCACACCCCGCAGAACGTCGGCATGGACTTCCGCCGGCAGGCCATCACGATGCTGGAGTCGATGGGCATCTCGGTGGAGTTCAGCCACCACGAGGGCGCGCCCGGCCAGCAGGAGATCGACCTCCGCTACGCCGACGCGCTGTCGACCGCGGACAACATCATGACGTTCCGGCTGGTCATGAAGCAGGTGGCGCTGGAGCAGGGCGTCCAGGCGACGTTCATGCCCAAGCCGTTCTCGGAGTTCCCGGGCTCCGGTATGCACACCCACCTCTCGCTCTTCGAGGGCGACCGTAACGCCTTCCACGAGTCCGGCTCGGAGTACCAACTCTCCAAGGTCGGCCGCTCGTTCATCGCCGGTCTGCTCAAGCACGCGGGCGAGATCTCCGCCGTCACCAACCAGTGGGTCAACTCCTACAAGCGCATCTGGGGCGGCGCCAACCGCACCGCCGGCGCCGGCGGCGAGGCTCCCTCCTACATCTGCTGGGGCCACAACAACCGCTCCGCGCTGATCCGCGTCCCGATGTACAAGCCCGGCAAGATGGGCTCGACCCGGGTCGAGGTCCGCTCGATCGACTCCGGCGCCAACCCGTATCTGACGTACGCGGTGCTGCTGGCGGCCGGTCTCAAGGGCATCGAGGAGGGCTACGAACTCCCGGCCGGCGCCGATGACGACGTCTGGGCGCTGTCGGACTCCGAGCGCCGGGCGATGGGCATCGAGCCGCTGCCGCAGAACCTCGGCGAGGCCATCGACCTGATGGAGCGCAGCGAACTGGTCGCCGAGACCCTCGGTGAGCACGTCTTCGACTTCTTCCTGCGCAACAAGAAGCAGGAGTGGGAGGAGTACAGGTCGGAGGTCACCGCCTTCGAGCTGCGCAAGATGCTGCCCGTGCTCTGAGCCACCGGCCACCGAGAGGCTGCACCATGGCACTACCCGCTCCGCAGGGACGGCGGAGCAGCACCTTCACCCGGCTGCTGAGACACGGTTTCACCGACCCCTCGGCGGCCGGGGAGCTGCTCGAAGCCCCCGAACTCGCCCCCGTACGCGATGACTCGGTGCTGCTGGAGGCGCTGGGGGCCACCGCGGACCCGGACCTCGCGCTGCGCGGTCTGGTCCGCCTGGTGGAGGCGCAGGAACCGGACGAGCAGCAGGCCCTGCTGAGCACCCTGGTCGCGGCCAAACCGCTGCGCGACCGGCTGCTGGGCGTGATGGGCGCCTCCGAGGCGCTTGCCGACCATCTCGCCCGGCATCCGGACGACTGGCAGTCGCTGGTCACCTACGAGTCGGTCGATCTGCACCCCACCACCCCCGAGTTCGAGCAGGCGCTCGCCGAGGGCATCTGGGGCGAGCGGGGCGCCGACCGGCCGCGCGCGGATGCGCTGCGCGCCGCCTACCGCCGGGCCCTGCTGGGCATCGCGGCCCGCGATGTGTGCGGCACGACCGATGTCGCCGAGGCGGCGGCGGAGCTGGCGGACCTGGCCACCGCCACGGTGCGCGCCGCCCTGGAGATCAGCTACGAAGAGGCCCCCGGCGACGCGGCGGTGAGCCGGCTGGCGGTCATCGGCATGGGCAAATGCGGCGGCCGGGAGCTGAACTATGTCTCCGACGTCGATGTCATCTTCGTCGCCGAGGCCAAGGAAGGCGTCGACGAGGCCAAGGCGCTGCAGGCCGCGACCCGGCTCGCCGCCCGCATGATGCGGCTGTGCTCGGACAACACGGTCGAGGGCACGATCTGGCCGGTGGACGCCAATCTGCGCCCCGAGGGCCGCAACGGCCCGCTGGTGCGCACGCTCAGCAGCCATCTCGCCTACTACCAGCGCTGGGCCAAGACCTGGGAGTTCCAGGCGCTGCTCAAGGCCCGGCCGATGGCCGGTGACCTGGGGCTGGGGCAGGAGTACGTCGACGCGCTGTCGCCGATGGTGTGGGACGTCGCCGAGCGGGAGAACTTCGTCGCCGATGTGCGCCAGATGCGCCGCCGGGTCGTCGAGAACATCCCCGCGGCCCAGGTCGAGCGGGAGCTCAAGCTCGGCCCCGGCGGGCTGCGCGATGTCGAATTCGCCGTCCAGCTGCTGCAGTTGGTGCACGGCCGCAGCGATGCCACGCTGCGCAGCGCCACCACCCTCGACGCGCTGGCGGCGCTGGCGGCCGGCGGCTATGTCGGGCGCCAGGACGCCGCGGCGCTGGATGCCGCCTACCGTTTTCTGCGCACGCTGGAGCACCGTATCCAGCTCTTCCGGATGCGCCGTACGCATCTGATGCCCGAGGCCGAGGTCGAACTCCGGCGGCTGGCACGCTCGTTGGGCCTGCGCACCGAGCCGGTCGACACCCTCCGCAGGGAGTGGAAGTGGCACGCCCGCGAGGTGCGCCGACTGCACGAGAAGCTCTTCTACCGGCCTCTGCTCGACGCCGTCGCCCATCTGGAGCCCGGCGAGACCCGGCTCTCCGCCAAGGCCGCCGGCCATCGCCTCGAAGCCCTGGGCTACGCCGACCCGGTCGCCGCGCTGCGGCATCTGGAGGCGCTGGCGTCCGGCGTGACCCGCAAGGCCGCCATCCAGCGCACGCTGCTGCCGGTGCTGCTCGCCTGGTTCGCGGACTCCGCCGACCCGGACGCCGGGCTGCTCAACTTCCGCAAGGTCTCCGACGCGCTCGGCAAGACGCCCTGGTATCTGCGGCTGCTGCGCGACGAGGGCGCGGCCGCCGAGAACCTCGCCCGGGTGCTGTCCGCCGGCCGGTTCGCCCCCGATCTGCTGCTGCGCGCCCCCGAGGCGGTCGCGCTGCTGGGCGCCCCCGACGGGCTGCAGCCGCGCTCCCGGGCGGCGCTGGAGCAGGAGGTGCTGGCCGCGGTCGGCCGAGCGGACGGTGCGGAGGCGGCGGCCGCCGCGGCCCGTGGGGTGCGCCGCCGGGAGCTGTTCCGTACGGCCGCGGCGGATGTGATCGGCGCGTACGGCACGGAGTTCAGCCCGGCGGAGACCGACCACGGCCACTCCGTCGACACCGTCGGCGCCGCGGTCTCCGACCTCAACGCCGCCACCCTCGCCGGTGCCCTGCGCGCCGCGGTCCGCGAGCAGTGGGGCGACACCCTTCCCACCCACTTCGCGGTGATCGGCGTGGGCCGGTTCGGCGGACATGAGCTGAGCTACGGCTCGGACGCCGATGTCCTGTTCGTCCACGAGCCGCGCGAGGGCGCCGACGAGCAGGAGGCCGCCCAGGCCGCCCACGCGGTGGCCAACGAGATGCGCCGGCTGCTCGAACTCCCCTCCTCCGACCCGCCGTTGCCCATCGACGCGGATCTGCGCCCGGAGGGCAGATCGGGACCGCTGGTGCGCACCCTCGCCTCGTACGCCGCCTACTACCGGCGCTGGTCGCTGGTGTGGGAGGCGCAGGCCCTGCTGCGCGCCGAACCGGTCGCCGGCGACGTCGAGCTGGGACAGCGGTTCATCGAGCTGATCGACCCGCTGCGCTATCCCGCCGAGGGCCTGGGCGACGACGCGGTCCGCGAGATCCGCAAGCTCAAGGCCCGGATGGAGTCCGAGCGGCTGCCCCGCGGCGCGGACCCGACCACCCACGCCAAGCTGGGGCGCGGCGGTCTGAGCGATGTCGAGTGGACGGTGCAGCTGATGCAGATGCAGCACGGCTGGGAGATCCCCGGGCTGCGCACCACCCGTACCCGCAAGGCGCTGGCCGCGGCCCACGCCGCCGGGCTGATCGGCACCGAGGACGCCCAGACCCTGGACGAGGCCTGGGTGCTGGCGGCGCGGGTGCGCAACGCGGTGATGCTGGTGCGCGGCCGCCCCGGCGACACCTTCCCGGTCGACGGCCGGGAGCTGGCGGCGGTGGGCCGCTACCTCGGGTACGAGGAGGGGCACGTCGGCGAGATGATCGACGACTACCGGCGGATCACCCGGCGGGCGCGCAGCGTGGTCGAGGAGCTGTTCTACGGGGCGTGAGCCGCGGCGTCCGGCGCCGGCAGCCCCCGGCAGTGCCCGAGGAACCCGGCCGGCGTCAGCTCGAAGGCCCGGTCGAGCGCCGAGCCCGGCACACCTGACGATGACCGGCGGCCGGGTCACCCATCGGACGGTGGGCTGGTACGGCCGAAGCCGATACGCGTGGCCTGTGGTGCCTACGCCACCGCAGGCACCACCCGCGACAGACGATGCGGCAGCGTGCCGTACCAGACACCGGCCAGCGCGAAGCCGAAGCTCAGGCACAGCACTCCGCCGACCGCGTCCAGCCAGAAGTGGTTGGCGGTGGAGACGATGACCAGCAGCGTCACGGTGGGGTAGAGCAGCCCGAGGGCCTTGGCCCACAGCGGCTTGGCCAGCAGCGCGATAGTGATACCGCACCACAGCGACCAGCCGATGTGCATCGACGGCATCGCGGCGTACTGGTTGGACATCGAGGCGAGGTTGCCGGACGCCATCGAGCCCCATGTCCCGTGCTTGATCAGGGTGTCGACGAAGCCGCCGTCCGGCATCAGCCGGGGCGGCGCCAAAGGGTAGAAGTAGTAGCCGATCAGGGCGACACCGGTGGTGGCGAACAGGGCCAGCCGGGCGGCGGCGTAGCGGCCCGGATGCCAGCGGTAGAGCCAGACCAGCACACCGATCGTGACGATGAAGTGGAGTGTCGCGTAGTAGTAGTTCATCGACACGATCAGCCACGTCACGCCGTTCACCGCGTGGTTGACGGTGTGTTCCACGGCGATGCCCAGCGAGTGCTCCGCCTGCCAGATCCAGTCGGCGTTCTTCAGCGCCTGCGCCTTCTGCTCCGGCACCGCGTTACGGATCAGTGAGTACGTCCAGTAGCTGACCGCGATCAGCAGGATCTCGAACCAGAGGCGGGGTGTGCGAGGGGACCGCAATCGGGCCAATCGGGCCAACCGGCCTTCGCTCGCAGGGCGGTCCACACGCTCCCCGGCGGGTGGCGGGGTGGTCGGCAGGCCGTCCAAAGTCCTCGTATTCGCATCACCCATAGGCAGACAGTCTGCCAGAAAGGGACGTCTCGTCGATCATCCTTCGGTCGGGTATTCGACCCTCTGTATCCGTCTTGCGACGGACGGAAGACCCCCGCCGTTCTCAGGGCCGCAGCCCTCAGTGGGCCCGCAGCGGCTTGGGGATCCTGGCCGGTTTCGGGGCCGAGGCGGTCGAGCCGCGCACCACCAGCTCGGGGTGGAAGACGAACTCGCTGTGCGGGGCCGGGGTGCCGCCGATCTCCTCCAGGAGCGCGCGCACCGCCGCCTGCCCCATGGCCGTGACCGGCTGCCGGATCGTGGTCAGCGGCGGGTCGGTGAAGGCGATCAGCGGGGAGTCGTCGAAGCCGACCACGGAGATCTCGCGCGGTACGTCGAGCCCGCGCTGCCGGGCCGCGCGGATCGCACCGAGCGCCATCATGTCGCTGGCGCAGATGATGGCGGTGGCGCCCCGCTCGATCAGCGCGCTCGCCGCGGCCTGGCCGCCCTCCAGGGTGTAGAGGGAGTGCTGGATGAACGGCTCCGCCTCGGCCGGGCCGATCTGCAGCCGCTCCTGCATGCTGCGGACAAAACCTTCGATCTTGCGCTGGACGGGAACGAACCGCTGGGGGCCGAGCGCCAGCCCGATCCGCCGGTGGCCGAGCGCGCTGAGATGCGTGACCGCCAGATCCACCGCCGCCCGGTCGTCGGGGGAGACGAACGGCGCCTGCACCTTGTCGGAGAAGCCGTTGATGAGGACGAACGGCACGCCCTGGCCGCGCAGCTGCTCATAGCGCTGCATATCGGCGGAGGTGTCGGCGTGCAGCCCGGAGACGAAGATGATGCCGGCGACCCCGCGGTCGACCAGCATCTCGGTCAGCTCGTCCTCCGTGGAGCCGCCCGGAGTCTGGGTCGCGAGGACCGGGGTGTAGCCCTGCCGGGTCAGCGCCTGGCCGATGACCTGGGCGAACGCCGGGAAGATCGGGTTCTCCAGCTCCGGGGTGATCAGCCCGACCAGGCCCGCGCTGCGCTGCCGCAGCCGCACCGGGCGCTCGTAGCCCAGCACGTCGAGTGCGGCAAGCACGGACTGGCGGGTGGTGGCGGAGACACCGGGCTTTCCATTGAGCACCCGGCTGACGGTGGCCTCGCTGACACCCGCCTGCGCTGCGATATCGGCCAGCCGGGCGGTCATGGGTGGGACTGTACCGTTCGGCCGTCAGATTGCCCACCAGGTGCAGCTGTCGCCGGGGAGCACGGCGGCGGCGTTGTTGACGGTCACCGGGGCGCTGGAGAGCAGCGGTGTTCCGGGCGGCGGGAGTTCGACGTCGTGGCCCAGGGTGTTGACGGTACACAGCACGCCGGGGCGGCTGAAGGCGAGCACCCCGTCGGGGGCCGGCTGCCAGTTCATCGTCCCGTCGCCCAGGCCCGGCAGCCGTCGCCGCAGATCGAGGGCGGTGCGGTAGAGCTCCAGGGTGGAGGCGGGGTCGCCGGTCTGCGCCGCGACGGTGAGGCGGCGCCAGTCGGCGGGCTGCGGCAGCCAGCTGCCGCCGGGCCCGAAGCCGTACGGCGGCAGCTCGCCGGACCAGGGGAGCGGCACCCGGCAGCCGTCGCGGAAGCCGTCCTGGCCGCTGGCCCCGGAGGCCCGGTGGCCGCGGAAGAACGCCGGGTCCTGGCGCGCCTCGTCGGGCAGGTCGGTGACCTCCGGCAGTCCCAGCTCCTCGCCCTGGTAGAGGTAGGCCGAGCCGGGCAGGGCCAGCATCAGGAGGGTGGCGGCGCGGGCGCGGTCCAGGCCCCCGCCGAGCCGGGTGGTGTGCCGTACGACGTCGTGGTTGGACAGCACCCAGGTGGTGGGGGCGCCGACCGAGGCGGTGGCGGCGAGCGAGGCGTCGATGACCGAGCGCAGCGCGCCGGCCTGCCAGCCGGCGTTCAGGAACTGGAAGTTGAAGGCCTGGTGCAGTTCGTCGGGGCGTACGTACAGGGCGAGGCGTTCGGGGGTGGGGGCCCAGGCCTCGGCGACGCCGACGACCTGCTTGCCGTGGGCGTCGCCGTATCCGTCCAGGAGGCGGCGCCAGGCGCGGTGGATGGCGTGCACGCCGTCCTGGTCGAAGAAGGGCAGCACCTGGGTGCCGATCAGCTTGGCCTGCTGGCCGTGGCCGATGTCCGGCAGGCCGGGTGCCTTGACCATGCCGTGCGCGACATCGATCCGGAAGCCGTCCACGCCGAGGTCGAGCCAGAAGCGCATGACGGCCTCGAATTCGGCGTGCACATCCGGATTGTCCCAGTCCAGGTCGGGCTGCTCGGGGGCGAAGAGGTGGAGGTACCAGTCGCCGCGGTCGGTGCGGGTCCAGGCCGGGCCGCCGAAGACCGACTCCCAGTCGTTGGGCGGGAGTTCGCCGTCCTTGCCCTTGCCGGGGCGGAAGAGATAGCGCTGCCGGGCGAGCTCGGGGTCCTGGAACCACGGGTGCCGGTCGGAGGTGTGGTTGGGGACGATGTCGACGATCACCCGCAGGTCCAGTTCGTGGGCGGTGCGGATCAGGTCGTCGGCGTCCTGGAGGCTGCCGAAGAGCGGGTCGACGGCGCGGTAGTCGGCGACGTCATAGCCACCGTCGGCCTGTGGTGAGGCGTAGAAGGGCGTGAGCCAGACGGCGTCCACGCCCAGGTCCCGGAGGTACGGCAGGCGCTCGCGGACCCCGCGCAGATCGCCGATGCCGTCGCCGTCGCTGTCGGCGAAGGAGCGTACGTATACCTGGTAGATGACGGCGTCGCGCCACCACGACGGACCTCGGCCCGGTCCGGGGGCCTGGGGGGCGGGGCTGGGGGAAGTGAGCTCCTGGGTCATCTGCCGTCCCTGTCGAGGTCAAGAGGGCGTTGGTGCCTTCACGGAATCAACGCTCGGGCAGCCGCGCGGTGACGGTGCCACGGATGCCGGGAGGGTCCCGTTCCGGCCATCCCGTTGCAATTTGTTCCAACGGTCTTGCAGAAAATTGCCGCAAGGTCTTTCGGTTTGTTTGCAGCGCTGTTACGTTCCTGACCGCCATCTGAGGCATTTCCCTAAGGAGTTCACATGCGGCGTGGCATACGGGGCGTAACGGCCACCGCGCTGGTAGCGGGCCTGGCACTGGCAGCGACGGCGTGCGGTGGGGGTGACAGCGGAGGGAGTAACAACAGCGGCGGCGAACTGTCCGGAACCGTTACCTTCTGGGACACCTCCAACGACGCCGAGAAGGCGACCTACCGCAAGCTTGCCGAGGGCTTCCAGAAAGAGCACCCGAAGGTCCACGTCCAGTACGTGAACGTCCCGTTCGGTGACGCCAACGCCAAGTTCAAGAACGCGGCCGGCGGCAACTCCGGCGCCCCCGACGTGATGCGCACCGAGGTCGCCTGGGTCGCCGACTTCGCCAACCTCGGCTACCTCGCCCCGCTCGACGGCACCCCCGCCCTCGACAAGAGCGACGACTACCTCCCGCAGGCCGTCGGCTCCACCAAGTTCAAGGGCAAGACCTACGCCGCGCCGCAGGTCATCGACACCCTCGGCCTCTTCTACAACAAGAAGATCCTCAAGGACGCCGGCGTCGAGGTGCCCAAGACCTTCGCCGAGCTGGCCGCCTCCGCCAAGAAGATCAAGGCCAAGACCGGCGCCACCGCCCTCTACCTGCGCGGCGACGACCCCTACTGGTTCCTGCCCTACCTCTACGGCGAGGGCGGCAACATGGTCGACGCCCGCGACAAGGTCGTCGAGATCGACGACGGCGCCGGCGTCAAGGCGTTCAAGGCCATCAAGGACCTGGTCGACTCCAAGGCCGCCGTCACCGACGCCACCGACGGCCAGGAGAACCAGCTCAAGGCCCTCAAGGACGGCACCGTCGCGATGGCCGTCGACGGCCCCTGGGACATCGAGGGCGCCCGCGCCGGCAAGGCATTCAAGTCCCCCGCCAACAAGGAGAACCTCGGCGTCGCCCCCGTCCCCGGCGGCAGCTCCGCCCAGGGCTCCCCGCAGGGCGGCTGGAACCTCTCCGTCTACGCCGGCAGCAAGAACCTGCAAGCCTCGTACGCCTTCGTGAAGTACATGAGCTCCGCCAAGGTCCAGCAGGAGACCACCGACAAGCTCAGCCTGCTGCCCACCCGCAAGTCCGTGTACGACGTGCCGGCCGTCAAGAACAACGAGATGGTCAAGTTCTTCAAGCCCGCCGTCGACGGCGCCGTCCAGCGCCCCTGGATCGCCGAGGGCAACTCCCTCTTCGAGCCGATCAAGGTCCAGATGAACAAGGTGCTCACCGGCGCCGCCACGCCCGAGCAGGCCGCCAAGGCGACCGGCGACGCCTACCGGAAGCTGCTCAAGGACTACAAGTGACCGTTGCTGTACGGGTGCGCCGGGCGCTGGGCACCCACTGGTACGCATGGACGATGGTCGCCCCGGTGGTACTCGTCATCGGGGTGATCATCGGCTACCCGCTGGTGCGCGGCGTCTTCCTCTCGCTCACCGACGCCAATGAGGCCAACGTCCAGCGCGACATCGGCGTCAACCACATCCCCGCCACCTACAAGTTCACCGGCCTGGACAACTACCAGGCCGTGCTCTCCGACAGCGTCTTCTGGGACCGTCTGGGCTGGACGGTCCTGTGGACCGTCGGCTGTGTCTCGATCACCTTCCTGGCCGGCCTGACGCTGGCGAACATGCTCAACCGCACGCTGCGCGGCCGCACCTTCTACCGCCTGGCCCTGATCCTGCCCTGGGCCGTCCCCGCCTTCATCTCCGTCTTCACCTGGCGGATGCTCTACAACGAGAAGAACGGCATCCTCAACAAGCTGCTGGCCGGCGGCGGCATCGACGCGATCCCCTGGCTCAACGACCCGACCTGGGCCAAGCTCTCGGTCATCGCCGTCAACGTCTGGCTCGGCGTGCCCTTCATGCTCGTCGCCCTGCTCGGCGGACTGCAGTCCATACCGGGGGAGCTGTACGAGGCCGCCGAGATGGACGGCGCGAGCGCCTGGCAGCGGTTTCGCCACATCACCGTGCCGGGACTGCGCGCGGTCAGCAGCACGGTGATCCTGCTCTCCACCATCTGGACCTTCAACATGTTCCCGGTGATCTTCCTGCTGACCCGGGGCGGCCCCGGCGACGCCACCGAGATCCTGGTGACCTACGCCTACCGGCTCTCCTTCGTCGACAGCCCCCGCAACTTCTCCGAGTCCGCGACCTGGGGCGTACTGATCCTCGTACTGCTCTCGATCGTCGCCGTCGTCTACCGCCGGGCGCTGCGCAAGCAGGGAGAGGTGTGGTGACCATGACCCGCACACGCACGACCCGCACACCGAAGACCCGTACCCGCAACCAGCGTTCCCGGCCCGCGTCCATAGGGCTGCACGCGACCCTGGCCGCCGCGGCCGTGATCGCGGTCTTCCCGCCGCTGTGGCTGCTGGTGACGTCCTTCAAACCGAGGACCGACGCCTTCTCCACCGGCGTCGTCACCCACTTCACCTTCGCCAACTACACCCATGTACTGGCCGACACCGAGTTCCTGACCTGGTTCAAGAACTCCGTGATCATCGTCGGGCTGACCACCGTCCTCGGCGTCTTCATCGCCGCTACCACCGGCTACGCCGTCAGCCGCTTCCGCTTCCCCGGTATGCGCCCGCTGATGTGGCTGCTGCTGATCACCCAGATGTTCCCGGTCGCGGTGCTGATCGTGCCGTTGTACAACCTGCTGGCGAGCCTCGGCCTGCTCAACCAGCCCGCGGGCCTGGTCGTGACGTATCTGACCATCGCCGTTCCGTTCTGCGCCTGGATGATGAAGGGCTTCTTCGACACCATCCCGGTGGAGATCGACGAATCGGGACGGGTCGACGGCCTCAATCCGTTCGGCACCTTCTGGCGTCTGGTCCTGCCGCTGGCCCGCCCCGGCCTCGCCGTCACCGGCTTCTACACCTTCGTCACCGCCTGGGCCGAGGTCGCCTACGCGTCCGCCTTCATGACCGGCGAGGAGAATCTGACGCTCGCCGGCGGCCTGCAGACCTTCGTCAACCAGTACACCAACGACTGGGGTTCGATGACCGCCGCCGCCGTGATCATCGCCGTGCCGGCCGCGCTCGTCTTCGCCTTCGCCCAGCGCCACCTCGTATCCGGACTGACCGCCGGCACCACCAAGGGTTGATATGACTCCACAGCACAACGTCACTCCTGCCACCGACTGGTGGCGCGACGCGGTGATCTATCAGGTCTATCCGCGCAGCTTCGCCGACGGCAACGGCGACGGCATGGGGGATCTGGCAGGCATCCGCAGCCGCCTGCCGTACCTGCGTGACCTGGGCGTGGACGCCGTCTGGCTCAGCCCCTTCTACGCCTCCCCGCAGGCCGACGCCGGCTACGACGTCGCCGACTACCGCGCCATCGACCCGATGTTCGGCACCCTGCCCGACGCCGAGGCCGTCATCCGCGAGGCCCATCGGCTGGGCCTGCGCATCATCGTCGACGTCGTCCCCAACCACTGCTCCGACCAGCACGAATGGTTCCGGCGGGGACTCGCCGAGGGCCCCGGCTCCACGGCCCGTGAGCGCTTCCACTTCCGTAAGGGACGCGGCGAGAACGGCGAAGAGCCGCCCAACGACTGGGAGTCGCTGTTCGGCGGCCCAGCCTGGACCCGGGTCCCCGATGGGGAGTGGTACCTCCACCTCTTCGCACCCGAGCAGCCCGACTTCAACTGGGAACACCCCGCCGTCCAGGACGAGTTCCGCTCCATCCTGCGCTTCTGGCTGGACCTGGGCGTCGACGGCTTCCGGGTGGACGTGGCACACGGCCTGGTCAAGGCCCCCGGCCTGCCCGACATGGGACACGGCGAGCAGCTGAAACTGCTCGGCAACCAGGTGCTGCCGTTCTTCGACCAGGACGGTGTCCACGACATCTACCGCTCCTGGCGCGCCGTCCTCGACGAGTACTCCGGCGACCGGATCGCGGTCGCCGAGGCCTGGACCCCCACCGCCGAACGCACCGCGCTCTACCTGCGCTCCGACGAACTCCACCAGGCCTTCAACTTCCATTACCTGAACACCGGTTGGGACGCGGACGCGCTCCGCGAGGCGATCGACTCCTCGCTCGACGCCATGCGCCCGGTGGCCGCCCCGACGACCTGGGTGCTCTCCAACCACGACGTCGTACGCCACCGCACCCGCCTCGGCGGGGGCCTGGACCGCGCCCGCGCCGCCACCATCCTGATGCTGGCGCTGCCCGGCTCGGCCTACCTCTACCAGGGCGAGGAGCTGGGCCTGCCCGAGGTCACCGACCTGCCCGACGAGGTCCGCCAGGACCCCTCCTTCTTCCGGGACACCGGGCAGGACGGCCTGCGTGACGGCTGCCGGGTGCCGATCCCCTGGAGCGGTCAGCAGGCGCCGTACGGCTTCGGCGACGGCGGCAGCTGGCTTCCGCAGCCCGCCGACTGGGCCGGGCTCAGCGTCCAGGCCCAGACCGGCGACCCCGGCTCGACCCTGGAGCTGTACCGCGCCGCGCTGGCGCTGCGGCGCACCCACCCGGGCCTCGGCGCGGGCGAGACGGTCGAATGGCTGACCGCACCCGAGGGCGTCCTGGCCTTCCGCCGGCCGGGCGGCCTGGTCTGCACCGTCAATGTGACCGAGGCGCCCATCCGGCTGCCAGCACCCGGCAGGCTCCTGCTCTCCTCCCGTCAACTGGACGTACCCCAGGGCGACTTCGTCCTGCCCGCCGATACCGCTGTCTGGTGGGAGGAGTGACCCTGCCCCCTGCCCACGCCACCCCCCGGCTGTCCGACATCGCCGCCCAGGCGCAGGTCAGCGAGGCGACCGTCAGCCGGGTCCTGAACGGCAAGGCGGGCGTGGCGGCGAGCACCCGGCAGCGGGTGCTCGCCGCGCTCGACGTCCTCGGCTACGAACGTCCCGTACGGCTGCGCCGCCGCAGCGCCGGGCTGGTCGGACTGGTCATCCCCGAGCTGACCAACCCGATCTTCCCCGCCTTCGCCCAGATCATCGAGCAGTCGCTGGCTGGCCATGGCTACACACCGGTGCTGTGCACCCAGATGCCGGGCGGAGCCACCGAGGACGAACTCGTCGAGCAGCTGGAGGAACGCGGTGTCACCGGCATCGTCTTCCTCTCCGGCCTGCACGCCGACACCCGCGCCGACCCCGGCCGCTACGCCCGCCTGGCGTCCCGCGGCGTCCCCTTCGTCCTCATCAACGGCTACAACCCGCACATCGACGCGCCGTTCGTCTCACCCGACGACGGCGCGGCGGCCCGGATGGCGGTGCGCCACCTGGCCGAGCTGGGCCACGAGCGGATCGGGCTGGCCGTCGGCCCGTCCCGTTACGTCCCCTCCCGCCGCAAGGCCGAGGGCTTCGTGGCGGCGCTGGGCGAGTCGTTCGGCCTGTCGAGGGGGCAGGCCGAACGACGCGTCCAGCACACCCTGTTCAGCGTCGAGGGCGGCCATGCGGCGGCCGCGGCGCTGCTGGACGAGGGCTGCACCGGCATCGTCTGCGGCAGCGATCTGATGGCGCTCGGGGTCGTGCGCGCGGCCCGCCAGCGCGGCCTGGACGTACCGGGAGCGCTCTCCGTGGTCGGCTTCGACGACTCCCAGCTGATCGCCTTCACCGACCCGCCGCTGACCACGGTGCGCCAGCCGGTGCAGGCGATGGCGACCGCCGCGGTGGGCGCGCTGATCGAGGAGATCCATGACCGTGCGCACGGCCGGCAGACCCCCGGCCGTCGCACCGAGTTCGTCTTCCAGCCGGAGCTGGTCGTACGGGGATCGACGGGGCCGGTACGGGAATGACCTCCGGCGTGGACCGGCTCCTGCCACACTGAGTGCGCTGTGTTGAACGATCGGTGACCGGCGGCCAGGAGTGGGTGTGTGATGAGCGACGAGGTGCGTCCGTACACAAAGGAAGAAGTGCTGCACGGCGTGGCGCTCATCCAGGCGCACCTCGCCGAGGACGAGGACGCGGTGGCCGCGCTCTACGACGAGGACGACGAGAACTCGGCGGTGGAGGCCGCCCGCGCCATGTTCGCGATGGCCCACATCATCGTCCACGGCCTGGTCATCCCCGAGATGTGGGTCATCAAGAAGGGCTTCAGCTACGGCGACACCCGCAATGTCCCCGAACTCAACCTCGCCATCCATGTCGTCAAGAACATGGAGGAGCGGGTGGAGATCGCCCGCGCCTGGCCCATGGTGATCGCGGTGTCGGCAGGCGAGGTGATGGGGCTGATCGTGCAGTGCACCAACACCAAGATGGAGGAGGTACCGGCCTTCCTCGACACGGTGCGCGAACGGGTGCTGCTGTCGATGCGGCCGTAGCCGTGCCGTGGCCGCGGTCTGCCCCGGGTCAGACCTCCTGGACCGCGTGCGACACGAACGCCGCCCACGCCTCGACCGGCACGGCGAGCCGGGGGCCGTCCTTGTCCTTGGAGTCGCGGATGTGGATGGTGGTGGGGGTGGGGGCGATCTCTACGCAGCTGTCGCCGGAGTCGCCGCTGTAGCTGCTCTTGAACCAGGCCAGTTCGGTGGCGGTCGTCATAGCGCTCCTCGCATCCTCGTCAGCAGACCCCGGGAGTCTTCGGGGGTGAGGGCCTGCGAACGCAGTTTCGCATAGCGCATATGGAGCGTGCTGATCGTCTTCGGGTCGGAAATGAGCTGGCCGCTTTCCTGTCCCTCGCAGTAGCCGAACCACTCGTTGTCAGGCATCTCCGACAGCTGCAACGGACCGTTCAGACCGGCATGCACGCCCCGTTCGAGCGGCATCACCTGCGCTTCCACGTTCCGGAGGGCCGTATGCTCCAGTACGTGGTCGATGAGTCCCCGGACGGTTTCCGCGCCGCCTGTGGGGCGCGTGAAGACATGCTCGTCGATGATGAAGCTGAACGCTGTGTTCGGCCGGTTCCGCAGCAATTTCTGCCGCTCCAGGCGGGCGGTCACTTGGGTCTCGACCTGCTCGTCGGACAGCATCGGGACACGATTCTCGAACAGCGTCCGCGCATACGCCTCGGTCTGTAACAGGCCAGGGACGAGGCGGCATTCGTAGGTGTACAGGCTGATTGCCTTCTCCTCCAGCCTTGCCCACTCACGGAACCAGGACGCCAGACCGCGCTGCCTCGACAGACGCTTCGCCGCCTTCCGCAGGACTCCGCGCGCGTCCAGCACCTCCTCCGAGCGGTCGATGAACTTCTTCGACGGCAGGCGTCGCCCCTGCTCGACGGAGCCGACGTAGTGCGACGAGTACCGGATCTCCGGGGCCAGGGACTCCTGGGTGAATCCCGCGTGTTCACGGAACCCCTGGTAGACGGCTCCGAAAGTCTTCAGGCTGTCGGACGGCTCGGGTTCGCCGCTGTCGTAGTGCTCGGAGTAGTCGCTGCTGCTGTCTTCCATGACGGGTACTCCCGATGTCACTGGTACTGACCCCGCAAGTCACCCATCGTTACGGCCTGTTACTCGTCCCGTCCACCTATTCCGCTCGTACAGTTCCCGGCGTACGAGCTGAGTACCTGGGTGCGGCCGCCCGCGAACTGTCTGTTCTCGCACCGGTGTTACGCCCTCCGCTTTGAGCCGCCGCGCCTGACCGTGGCTGAGTCGCGCAGCCGGGGCTGGACGCCGCTCCGGCCGGCCGGGCGCGTGGGCCCGGTGAGGGGCCTCCGGTCGGCCGGAGCGGCTACTGCGGGAACGTAACACCGTTGCAATGTCTTGCGTAAGGTCTTGCAACAAGGAATCGGCGCAGATAGAACCATGAGCCATGTCCTTCACCACACGCCGGTCCCGCGGGCGCCTGGCCGCCGCCCTTGCCCTGACCCTCGGCGCGGCGGCTCTGCTCGTCGCGCCGCCGCAGCAACAAGCACAGGCGTCCCCGTCCGGCCCGGACCAGGCCCTGGCCCAGTGGATCGACCGCGACACCGTGGTCTGGAAGGGGGCCGAACGCACCGCCGCCCAGCTGGAGTTCGGGGCGGCGGGGAAGCGCATCCGGCTCACTCCGGGCACGCTCAGCCCGTCCGAACGGGCCGCCTATCCGCATCTGGCGGGCTATCCGGCCTTCACCACCGACCCCCGCGACCGCGGGCTGGCCCGTACCGCGCTGCGTGGCCGGATCGTCGCCACCCAGCGCACGGCGGACGGGCAGCGCGCCACAACCGGCGTACAGATACCCGGAGTTCTGGACGACCTGTACGGCGCCCGTGCCCAACAGGCCGCATTGGGGCCGGTCTTCCAGCACGGCCGCCCCACCCTCTCCGTCTGGGCGCCGACCGCCCGCACCGTCGCGCTCGAACTCGACGGCCGTACGGTCCCCATGCGACGGGACGGCGCCAGCGGGGTCTGGCACGTCCAGGGCGCCCGCGGCTGGGCCGGAAAGCCGTACCGCTACCTCGTCACCGTCTGGGCGCCGACCGTCGGCAAGACCGTCACCAACAAGGTCACCGACCCCTACTCCACCGCCCTGACCGCCGATTCCACCCATAGCCTCGTCACCGACCTCGACGACCCCGAGCTCGCACCCAAGGGCTGGGCGGGGTTGCGCAAGCCCGCTGCGGTGCCGCTGCGCCAGGCCCGCATCCAGGAGCTGCAGATCCGCGACTTCTCCGTCGAGGACCGCACCTCCCGCCACCCGGGCCAGTACCTCGCGTTCACCGACCGCCGGTCCGACGGCATGCGCCATCTGCAAGCCCTTGCGCAATCCGGCACGTCCTATGTCCATCTGCTGCCGGCCTTCGACCTCGCCACCGTCCCCGAGCGCCGCGCCGACCAGCAGCGGCCGGACTGTGCTCTCGCCTCGTACGCCCCCGACTCCGACCGCCAGCAGGACTGCGTCGGAAAGACGGCCGCCCGCGACGCCTACAACTGGGGCTACGACCCCCTGCACTACACCGTCCCCGAGGGTTCGTACGCCTCCGACCCCCAGGGCACCGCCCGCACCGTCGAATTCCGCCGCATGGTGCAGAGCCTGAACGGGGCCGGGCTGCGCACCGTCATGGACGTCGTCTACAACCACACCGCGGCAAGCGGCCAGGACCCGCACTCCGTCCTGGACCGCATCGTGCCCGGCTACTACCAGCGGCTGCTCGACGACGGCGGTGTGGCCACCTCCACCTGCTGCTCCGGCACCGCGCCCGAGCACACCATGATGGGCAAGCTCGTCGTCGACTCCGTCGTCACCTGGGCCAAGGAGTACAAGGTCGACGGCTTCCGCTTCGACCTCATGGGCCACCACCCCAAGGCCAACATCCTCGCCGTCCGCAAGGCCCTCGACGCGCTGACGCCGGCCAAGGACGGGGTGGACGGCAAGTCGGTCGTCCTCTACGGCGAGGGCTGGAACTTCGGCGAGGCCGCGAACGACGCCCGCTTCGTCCAGGCCACCCAGAAGAACATGGCAGGCACCGGCATCGCCACCTTCAGCGACCGGGCCCGTGACGCGGTACGCGGCGGCGGCCCCTTCGACGCCGACCCCCGCGTCCAGGGCTTCGCCTCGGGCCTGTACACCGACCCCAACGCGGCGGCGGCCAACGGGACACCGGAGGAGCAACGCGCCCGTCTCCTGCACTACCAGGACCTGATCAAGGTCGGCCTGACCGGCAACCTCGCCGACTACACCTTCACCGACGCCACGGGACGCCGCGTCAAGGGTTCCGAGATCGACTACAACGGCGCCCCGGCCGGCTACGCCGCCGCCCCCGGTGACGCCCTCGCCTACGCCGACGCCCACGACAACGAAACCCTCTACGACGCGCTCGCCTACAAACTGCCGCAGCACACCGGCGCCGCCGACCGATCCCGTCTGCAAGTTCTTGCGCTGGCCACCGCAACCCTTTCGCAAGGCCCGGCGCTCTCCCAGGCGGGCTCCGACCTGCTGCGCTCCAAGTCCCTGGACCGCAACTCCTTCGACAGCGGCGACTGGTTCAACGCCCTGCACTGGAACTGCGCCGAGGGCAACGGCTTCGGCCGCGGGCTGCCGCCGGCCGCCGACAACAAGGACAAGTGGCCCTACGCCAAGCCCCTGTTGGCCGACCCCGCGCTCCGCCCCGGCTGCGCCGCGATCACCCAGGCCTCCGCCGCCTACCGCGATCTGCTCCGTATCCACGCCACCGAGCCGGCCTTCGGCCTCGACACCACCGCCGGCGTCCAGTCGGCGCTGTCCTTCCCCCTCTCCGGAAAGGACGAGACACCCGGCGTGATCACCATGCGGCTCGGCAACCTCGTCGTGATCTTCAATGCCACCCCGCACCAGCAGGCCCAGACCGTCCACGACCTCGCCGGTGAGCGCTACGCCCTGCACCCCGTCCAGGCCCACGGCGCGGACCCGGTGACCGCCACCGCTTCCTCTGCGCGCGCATCGGGCACCTTCACCGTCCCGGCCCGCACGGTCGCGGTCTTCCGCCACCGCTGAGCCGGGGGCCCGGGGCCGGGGCCGGCCGAGATCAGCCGGCCAGCCGCTTTTCGAGGAGGGTGACGGCGTACGGACTGCCGCCGGCATCCTCCTTGAACGGCTGCTCCCCGACGACGGTGTAGCCGGCGCCCTCGTAATACGAGCACAGCCGCGGATTGGACGCGAGGCAGTCCAGCCGGGACCACTCCCGGCCCTCCTCGGCGATCCGCCGCTCGGCGTACCCCAGCATCGCCCGGCCGGTCCCGGCCGGCGCCCGCCCGCGGTCCACCATCAGCCGGTGCACATAGCCCGCCTCCGGCGGCTGCGGCCCCCACGCGGGTTCGTCCCGCCACCACAGTTCGAACGCGCCCACCATCCGCCCGGCAACCTCCGCCAGCCAGACCTCGCCGTCCTTCATCCGCAGCCGGAAGTGCTCTTCGTCCTTCGCGCCGGGCTTCCACTGATCTATGCCGGACTCCAGCATCCAGTGGGCCGCGGCGTCGTACAGCGCGGCCAGCGCACCGGGATCGGTGCCGTCCTCGGCGAGCCGGAAGGTGATCTCATCCATGCGGGGATTGTGCCGCAGCCGCCCCACCCGCTCCGCGGCAGCCCGCCCCGCCGCTCGGTCCGGCCCCGCCGCTCGGTCCGGCCCCGCCGCCGGGTCCGGCCCCGCCGCCGGGTCCGGCCCGGCCCGCCCCGACGCCGTACGTCAGACCGGCTGCGGCAGCGCCATCAGCCGCCCGACCAGGTCCGCGAACATCCCGTCGTCCGGTTCGTCCGCCAGTATGCGGCGGACCACCTGGGCCATCCGCTCGTCGTACGCCGCGCTCACCGCCGCCAGCGCCGCGAAGTCGTGGACCAGCTGCCGCTCCAGCTCGCGGCGCGGCACGCGCCGCCCGTCCAGCCACAGCAGCGCGGTGGTCTCGGCCAGCGAGACCCAGGAGCGGACCACCAACTCCAGCCGCGGGGCGGGGTCGGGGATGCCGAGATGGGCGACGATCTGCTCGTAGGCGGCCTGTCGCACCCCGTCGATCATCGCGCCGGTACGCGTCGAACCGATCGCCGGACCGCCGCGCATCAGCGCCGAGAACCCGGGACCGTGCTCGTCCACGAAGTCGAAGAACCGCTCCATGACCCGCAACAGCCGGGCGCCGAGCGGACCTTCGTGCGGCTCGACGAACCGGGCCGTCAGCTCCTCGGCGGCCCGCCGCAGCGCGGCCTCGTACAGCTGCTGCTTGCCCGGGAAGTAGTGGTAGACCAGCGGCCGGGAAATACCGGCCGCCTCGGCGATCTCGTCGATCGAGACATCCTCGGGGGAACGGTGGCTGAAGAGGTCGAGTGCGACGGCGATCAGCTGCTCGCGCCGCTCCTCGACGCCCATCCTGCGGCGCGCCCCGGTCGTCATGCGGACCACCCTAACGATCCGGGGCGCGGCACGGAATCACGAAATGGCAATCACAGATCGAGCACGAGCCCCCCGCCGCGCGCCCGCGAGACACAGATCAGCAGCGAGTCGTCGCGCTCGGCGTCGGTCAGCAGCTCGTCGCGGTGGTCCACCTCACCGGCCAGCACCCGCTGTTGGCAGGTGCCGCAGAAGCCCTGCTCACAGGAGTACGGCAGATCGGGCAGCGCCTGCTCGCGGATCGCCCGCAGCACACTGGTGTTCGCGGGCACGGTGACCGTACGGCCGGTGCGGCGCAGCTCCACCTCGAACGGTGCGTTCTCGCCCGCCGGTGCGGGGGCGGCCGGCGCGAACCGCTCGGTGTGCAGCGTCAGCCCCTCGGTCACGGCCGGCAACAACGCCGCGACCGCGTCCATCAGCGGCTCGGGCCCGCAGCAGTAGACCGCGGCGTGCGGCGGCGCACCGGCGAGCACCGCGGCCAGATCGGGCCGGCCGGCCTCGTCCTCGGCGACCACCGTCACCCGGTCCGTGCCGGCCCCCGCCAGCTTTTCGATCTCCGCCAGGAACGGCATCGAGGCCCGCGATCGCCCCGCGTACACCAGCTGCCACGGCACCCCCTCCCGCTCGGCCTGCCGCAGCATCGGCAGGATCGGGGTGATGCCGATACCGCCCGCGATGAAGACGTAGGCATGGCTGTCGTGGAGCGGGAAGCGATTGCGCGGCCCGCGGACCTCCACCACCGTCCCCTCGTGCAGCTGCTCGTGCACCTCGCGCGAGCCGCCCCGGCCGTCCTCGATCAGCCGGGCCGCGATGGTGTACGAGCCGGGCGTCGCGGGCTCCCCGCACAGCGAGTACTGGCGTACGGCCCCCGACGGCAGGACGAGGTCGATATGCGCGCCCGGCTCCCAGCCCGGGAGTTCCTCGCCCTCCAGGCGCAGCCGTACGACGCCCTCGGCCTCCTCCACGCGCTCCACGACCCTCAACTGCCGTGCGGCCGAGCCCTTCCGTCCCCTTCCCGAGACGGGGTTCTCCAGCGCGGGCATCGGCCACAGCGGGGATGCCTTGATGCGGCGGCGCAGTGCCCGCCGGGCCACCAGCGCGGCCGCGGCGACCACGACGACGGTACGTATGCGGGGCATCTCAGGCGCCTCCGGCCGTACGGGCCTCGGCCGCGGTCGCGGCGGGGGATCCGGCGAGATACGCGGCGGCCTGTTCGGTGCTGCCGTGCTGCGAGGGGTGGTAGGTACGGCTGAGGTACTGCGGGATCGAGCGGGCCATGGCCCCGGTGGTCGGCAGCACCCCCTGCCGGCCGGCGCGGAGGAACTCCCGCAAGCTTGCCCGGCCGTCGATCAGCGACGGGTCGTTCTCCATGAAGAAGCGGGTGCCGCGCTGCCACAGGAAGACCAGCGCGGTGAAGGCCGTGGCCCAGGTGCGTACCCGCCGCCGGTAGCCGCCGTCCAGGTGGACGAAGAGATCAAAGGCCACCGAGCGGTGCTCGACCTCCTCCGCGCCGTGCCAGCGCAGCAGATCGAGCATCGTCGGATCGGCGCCCTTGGCGTCCAGTGCCTCGGCGTTGAGCACCCAGTCGCCCAGGAACGCGGTGTAGTGCTCGATGGCGGCGATCGTCGCGACCCGCTCCAGCAGCCACCATTTGCGGGCCCGGCCCGGTGGCAGCGTGCGGTCGCCGAGCAGCTTCTCGAAGAGCCAGTCGACCTGCGCGGTGTACGGAGTCGGGTCCAGGCCCTGCTCCTTGAGATGCGGCAGGACGTCGTCGTGCGCCTGGGAGTGCATCGCCTCCTGGCCGATGAACCCGATCACGTCCGCGCGCAGTCGGGGGTCGCGGATGTAGGGCAGCACCTGCTTGTAGACGTGCACGAACCAGCGCTCGCCGGCCGGCAGCAGCAGATGCAGCACATTGATCGTGTGGGTGCTGGAGGGGTCGCCGGGTATCCAGTGCAAGGGGGTGTCCGCCCAGTCGAACGCGACGTTGCGGGCCTTCAACGGAGTGTGCTCGGACGCGACCGACCGGGGCCGCAGCGAGGCCGTATTAGACATGGCGTCAATGTACTGGCGGGTAAGGAATGCCGGTACCCCTCGGACGACGAAAATCGCCGGGCGCGGCCGGGCGGCGTCCTGCGCCGCACCGCCCCGGCGCCTCGCCTCAGCCCAGCGCCTCGATCTTCCCGCCGTTCGCCAGCCGCCCCGCCAGCTCCGCGCCGGCGCCCGCCTTGACCGGGAGCGCCAGGAAGCGGCCCGTTGCCCGGCCCTCGACGCCGCCGGTCGTGGTGATCGAGGTGACCCGCTCGCTGCCGGCCGCCAGCAGCCACCACTGGCCGTCCGTGGCCTTCCACAGCACCCCGGTCAGCGCCCTCGGCGCCCGCGGGCCGCAGGCCGTACCACCGTCGGCGCGCGCCGTCACCGCCCCGGGGGCATACGGCCGACCGCCCGGCGCCGGCGCCTGGAACTGCGCCAACGTGCGACTGCCCGCACCGCGCCAGGTCTCGGCGCGGGTGCACAGCCAGGCCGCGCTGCCCGTGCCGCCGGGCAGCTGCTGCCGCGCGAACTCCCAGGAGTTCACCGTCCGCACGCCCTGCCCGCGTACCACGGCCAGCTGGCAGGCCGTGCGCGCCCACGCCGTCCTGGCCTGCGGACCGGACACCTCGCCCGGCCTCCGCGGGGGGCCGTACGTCAGCCGCACCGGGGTCAGCTCACCGAGATCGGTCAGCAGCCGGCCGCCCATCCGCAGCGCCGGCCAGGCCGTGCACTTCTCCGCGGGCTGCGGTGATGGCACCGGGTCGGTCACCCCGTTCGCATCGAGGTGCAACGGCTGCCCCGCCGCCTCCGGCTTCAGCAGATCGACCAGCCGCCCCGGCTTCACCCAGGGCGCCGTCAGATAGCGCACATTGCTCTGCGTACGGCTCACCACCACCGCGCTCGCCGAATCCGCCGCCGCGCCGTCCGTCCGCGCGAAGTCCAGCGCCGCGCCCGTGCCGTCGCCGCGGCCCTCGCCGTCCGCCGTCTCCGCGTACCGCACCACCCGCAGCCCGTCGTGGAAGAGCACCACCACCGCGTGGTCCACCACGCCCGCGAACAGCAGCTGGGCGGGCCCCGCGGCGGGCCCGGACGGGGTGCCGGGCGTCGCCGAGAGCGGCACCCCGGCCCCGGGCCTGGCCCATACGGCCAGCGCCCGCCGCAGCAGCGCCTTGTCGTGGATCCGGTCGCCACGGGCCGGCCAGGCCGAGAAGTCCTGCCGCGCGGCGTTCTTCCAGACGGCCGGCGACGTCACCGCCAACTTCCCCGGATCCAGGGCCGCTTCGGCCGAGGTGTTGCGCGCGTACGGCGGAGCGGCCGCGCCGTCCGGGCCCCAGCCCTCGCCCGGCAGCCCCAGCAGCGCCCCGCACACCAGCACCGCGGCGCCGGCCGCCAGCACCGCCCGGCAGTGCTGCCGCCGCCGGATCAGATCCGTCGGCCGGGCCTGCAGCGCGCACGGGTCGAACTCCGGCGACTCCAGCAGCGACCGGTCCCGGCTGCCGGCCGGCGTCTCGGCCCGCTCCGCCTCGTCCAGTGCCTCGCGGGGGTCCGCCACCCCGGCGGCCTCCAGCACCCGGCGCGCCTCGGGCGGGCTCAGCCGCTCCAGATCGCGCAGCACGAACGCCGCCCGGGCGGGTCCGGACAGCGCGGCCAGCGCCTGGTCCAGGGCGAGTTCATCGGCGCCGCCGGAGCGCGGGAACAGCCGCAGGCCCCACACCTGGGGGAACAGGGGCGGCAGGGCGGGCAGCCGCCGATGCGTGCGCCCGGCGGCGAGTGCCTGGCGCAGCACCCGCAGCCGGACGAAGGCATAGCCGGGGTCGATCGCCGCGTCCGTGCCGATGCGCTGGGTGGGCAGGCCGAGCCCGCGGGTGGAGGCGCGCTGGCGCGGCAGGGTCCGCTGCACCACCCCATGGGCGGCCAGCACCCGGCGGCTGCGGCTCTGGCCGGGCGGCAGGACGAGATAGGCCAGCCGGACCAGCCGGGGATAGTGCTCGACCAGCGCCGCCTCGGCCTGCTCGACGTCGATGACCGCACCGAACTCCTCAAGGCTGCCGGGGGAGGTGCGGTCCGGACGCTGGGGTGTCGCCTGCTGCTGCTTCACGTTCGGTGAAACGAGTGAATCCTGTGATGGTCACCGACGTGCCCGGGGGCCCTGGCGGGTGACCGCACATGGCTGCGGCCACCGCGGTACGCCGTCCGCGGTGGCCGCCCGGCTGCCGGGGCCCGACCGGTGCTGGGGCGTGTCCGCAAAGTCCCGTCGTTCGCCCGAAGGGCGGGGCTCGCGGCGTCTGGTGCACTACGTTCGCTGCGCTCATTCCGTCTCGGCTCTTCGATCGTTCTTCGGAGGCCGAGCGCGATCGCAAGGCGGAGGGTCGTCCTCGTAGTGGGTCTACGTGGACGATCCCGACAACGCAGCGAGCGTGCGTGCCAGACGCCGCGAGCCAGGCGGGACTTTGCGGACACGCCCTAACGCTCCAGGTCGAACTCGCCGTCCCGTGCGCCGAGTACGAAGGCCCGCCACTCCGCCTCGGTGTAGCGCAGTACCACATCGGGATCCGTGGAGTTGCGCATGGCCACCGCGCCGCGTTCCAGGAAGGCGATCTCGACGGCCTCCTCGGACTCGCCCGGGGCGCGCTGCCAGGTGGCGTCGGAGATGTCGAGGGCGTAGAGCCACTCCTTCTCAGCTGCGGCACTCATACCGTGATCCCCTCGCTCGTGGTCCGTTGCGGTCAGCGTACGCGGTGGTCAGGACAGCTTCCAGCGACGGAACTCGGCCGTCCCGCGGTCCCCGGTACCGGAGTTGGCGGCGGACTGGTGCAGCCCGGTGTCCTGGCGCGCGCCGGCTCCGGGGACGCGGACGGTGGCGATCTCGCGCCAGGTCGCGCCGTCGTCGGTGGAGCAGGCGCCGGTGTACGTACCGGAGCCCGCGCGGTCCGGCCCGCGGGTCAGGCGGAGCAGTACGGGCGCGGTGATGCCGGTGATCCGCCGGTAGGTGTCCAGGGCGCCGTCGCCATCGGCGTCGTAGGACAGCACCACGCCGTTGGCGGGCGTCACGGACAGATTGAGGAAGCCGAGGGCGTCCGGCGAGCCCTGGGCGGGCGTGCCGAGGCGGTTGCGGACGACGAGGCCGGCGCGGGCCCAGGGGCCGGTCGGGTCCTGCCCGGTCACCTCCACCGTCACCGACCCGCCGGCGGTCAGCGCGCCCGCCCGGTAGACCGCGCCGAACTCGGCGGTGGCCCTCCACAGGTCCGCGCCCGAGCCGTTGACGGCGAAGCGGTCCTCCAGCTGCCCGAAGACCGCCGCATTGGTGGTGACCGTGCTGAGTTCCGGGTCCAGCGGCCCGGCCACGAACAGCGTGCCGTGCCGCGAGGTGCGGACCCGCGGCTCGCCCTTCGGGCCGTACTCCGTGGTGAGTTCGTACGGCAGCGGCCGCAGCGGCGCGTCCAGGGGGCCGGCCGGGGCGGCGACCCGCCAGCGGGCCCTGCCGGTGCCGCCGGGCGGGACGGACGGCAGCGAGAGCGGCCCTTCGGCGTCGGCCGCCACCCCCCTCAGCGCGAAGTCCACCCGGCCGGTCGCGCGCAGCCCGTTGACATTGCGCAGCGCCGCGGTGACGGTGGCACGGCCGCCCGGCGGCAGCGTGGACGGGGCGGCGCCGACCGTGACGGTGCCCTGGTAGGGAGCCTTGGCGAGGGTGTCGTGGACCCGCTGGGCGGTGCGGTGGGCATCGGCCGTCGGGCGCAGCGGATAGCTCTTGCGCGCCCGGGTCCAGGGCTCTTCCATGGCGTACCAGTCGAAGGTCTTCGGCGGCCGGTCCGCCGCCAGCGCGTCCGCCAGTTCGTCCAGGTACGCCTGCCACTGCGGGAGATGGACATCGCCGATCAGGCCGTGCCAGTCGCGGTTGGCGTAGTTGGCGAGCGAGCCGCCGTCGGCGGAGGCCCGGTCGGCCCAGGTGGTGATCAGCGCACGGGCGCTGTGCTCCAGCCGCGCCTCCTCCTCGGCGCCGGACGCCATGGCCCTGGCGTCCGCCAGCCACGGCCCGAGCAGGAACTGCCGGTGTGCGCCGGTGACCTCCTCGCTCAGCCGCATCAGCCGCAGCCACAGCCCGGACAGCGCGCGGAAGGTGTCCCGGTCCTTGCGCCGGTAGGCGTCCTGGAGCTGCCCGATCAGCTGCCAGGACCGGTTGGCGAGGGCCTGCCGGGCGGCGTCCGTCAGATCGTGGTGGTAGGCGTCGCTGGTGCGCAGCGCGGGGCGGACCTTCAGCAGCGCGGCGAAGGCGGTGTCGAAGGCGGCCGGGTCGAAGGCGGGGGTGTGGGTGGCGTAGACGGTGCCGGAGCGGGCGGTCAGACCGGGGCGGGCGGCGAAGACCGAGTCGTGCGGGCGGCCGTCCTTGCTGGAGATCTCGTACGCGCTGGTGCGCAGCGCGCCGAACGCGGTGCGGGCGTGCTCGTCCCGGGCGCCGTAGCGCAGGTCGGCATAGCCGTCGAACCAGGCGGCGCGGTCCACCGGCCGCTCCCGCCAGGCCAGTTCGCCGAACAGCTCGAAGGCGGCCGGATCGCGCTCCGCGGCCTCCGGCATGTACGCGGTCCCGGCGAGCTTGCTGCCCGGCCTGTCGCGCCAGGCCGTGAACCGTTCGGCCCAGATATGGGTCTTGGCGCCGAGGGTGGTGCGGCCGCCGAAGTTGGGGATGCTGCCGAAGGCGTACGGCACCCCGCCCCAGTCCCGCTCCCGGTCGGTGACCGTGTCGAGGTCGCTGAGGCCGTCCACGATCAGCATCCGGTCGTGGTCGACGGCGTCCAGCAGATCGCGCCGGGGGTTGTTCTGCCAGCCCAGGATGATCCAGGTCGCGCCGGGCCGGGCGGTGCGCAGCGCCTTCTCGACGGCGCGTGCGGCATCCGGCACCGGTACGTCACCGGGGTCGCCGCCCTCGTGCAGCAGATCCATCTTGAAATGGTCGGCGGGGCCCAGGAGTTGCTGCTGATGGCGGTAGAAGGCGGCGGCGACCTCGGCGAAGACGTCGGTGCGCGGATCGAGCCAGTCGGGGCGTTCAAGGCCCGACCAGGTGCCCTGCGGCACGGTTACGGCCCCGGGGTTGCGGGCGGCGAAACCGTCCGGAACGGTGCCGAAGTAGCCCGGCAGTACGGGACGCATCCCGAGCTCGCGCAGCCGGTCGGTGATCCGGCGGCCCAACTCGGCGCGTTTGGCGATCAGTTGGGCGCTGGTGGGACCGCCGTAGCCGCTCATGTTCTGGAGCAGCCACCACGGCTGGTGCGAGGGCGCCGGGAGCCAGCCGCGGGCCTCGGCGTCGGAGTAGCCGAACCCGGTCAGCAGCCGGTGGTAGACGGCCTCGGCGCCGGGGGTGACCAGCACCTCGTTCACGCCGTGCAGCGCCAGCACATCGATCAGCCGCTCCCAGCGCGGCCAGTTCGCGTACGGGGCGGTGTAGCCGTCATGGGTGTCGTTGAGGGCGAAGCGGTGCGGCAGAGAGGTGGCGCGCTCGACGGGGGAGGCGGGGGCGGGCAGCCGGGCGGGCAGCTCCAGCTGGTCGCCGGCCCAGGACAGATGGGCCCGGCAGGTGTATTTGAGATACCAGTTGACGCCGGTCAGCAGCACCGCGGGGGTGGTCCCGGCGACCGTGATCCGGCCCGGCCGGCCGTCCACCCGGAAGCGGTCGGTGCCGTCCTCCGGGGCGAGCGGCACCAGCTGGAACTGGTCGGCGTGCCGGGGCAGCAGCCGGGTCAGCGCCGCCCGCGCCGGCGCGGTGTCGTACGGTGCCGCCCGCTCCGGCAGGTGTGCGGACCGCCCGGCGGCAGAGACGGCGGCGGGGGCGGCCCCGCCGAGCGCCGCCCCGGCGCCGATCGCTCCGGCGGTTCCCAACAGCGCGCGTCGTGACGGTCGGCTCACGTGTGCCCCCACTGCTCGGTGGTAACAACAGACCCGTGCGAGGGGCACGCTAACGGTCGGTCAGCCGCGGTCCAAGTAGGCCAGGACCGCCAGCACCCGCCGGTTGTCGTCGTCCGACGGCGGCAGCTCCAGCTTCCCGAAGATGTTGGAGGTGTGCTTGGCGACCGCCCGCTCCGTGATGACCAGCCGGCTCGCGATCGCCGTATTGGACCGGCCCTGCGCCACCAGCTCCATCACCTCCACCTCGCGCGGCGTCAGCCGCGCCATCGGCCGGTCCCGTGAACGCCGCGACAGCAGCTGCGAGATGACCTGCGGATCCATCGCCGTACCGCCCGCCGCCACCCGGCGCACCGCATCCACGAACTGCTCGGCGTCGAAGACCCGGTCCTTGAGCAGATAGCCCACCCCGCCGCTGCCGTCCGCCAGCAGCTCGCGCGCGTACAGCTGCTCCACATGCTGGGAGAGCACCAGCACCGGCAGCCCCGGCCGGGCCTTCCGGGCGGCCAGCGCACACTGCAGCCCCTCGTCGGTGAACGACGGCGGCAGCCGCACATCGACCACCGCGACATCCGGCTCCCGCTCCGCCAGCGCCCGGGTCAGCTCGGGACCGCTCTCCACCGCCGCGACGATCTCGAAGTCGTAGGCCTCCAGCATCCGGACCAGCCCGTCCCGCAGCAGGAAGAGGTCTTCGGCGAGCACTACACGCACGGAATCTCCATCGTCACCAGCGTCGGACCGCCGGCGGGGGAGCTGACGGCGAGGATGCCGTCGAATGTACCGAGCCGCCGGTCGATACCGCGCAGCCCCGAGCCGTCCGTGCCCGCACCGCCCGCGGCCGCCGGCCGCAGCACGGCGCCGCCCCGCCCGTTGTCCCACACCGTGATCCGCAGCCGGCCCCCGAGATGCTGGATGTCGACCTGTATCCGGTCGGCGCCCGCATGCTTCGCCGCGTTCGTCAGCACCTCGCTGACCGCGAAGTACGCCGCCGACTCCACCGGCGCCTCCAGCCGCCGCGCCAGCTCCACCTCCACCTCGACCGGGATCGCCATCCGCAGCGCGAGCGCCCGTACGGCATCGCCCAGACCGCGCTCGGCCAGCACCGGCGGATGGATCCCGCGGACCAGATCGCGCAGTTCGGTCAGCGCCTCGGCGGAGGACTCACGGGCCCTGACGAGCATCTCCCTGGCCCGGGCCGGGTCCTTCTCCAGCAGCGCCTCGATCGTGCCCAGGCTCATGCCCATCGCCACCAGCCGGGCCTGCGCGCCGTCGTGCAGATCCCGCTCGATCCGGCGCAGCTCGGCGGCCGAGGCGTCCACCGCGTCGTGCCGGGTCTCGGTCAGCCGCGCCACCCGCTCGGTCAGATCGGCCTTGGGCGGCGTCAAGAACGCCGCGGCGAGCAGGAAATGGGCCCGCAGCAGCGCCGGATTCCCGTACCACGCCAGGGCCAGCAGACCGGCACCGAGCACCGGCGCCGCGACCAGCATCGCCGGCTGGTCGGTGGGCAGAAAACCCAGACCGAGGATCTCGCCGCCCAGACCGGTCAGCCACTCCAGGAGGGGCAGCAGCACAAACCCCGCCCCGTACCCGATCAGCGAGGGCGGCAGCAGCGCCAGCAGCATGCCGGCCGACGCGTCCACCGGCAGCCACAGCAGCTCCCGCCAGGTCGCCGGATCCCGCAGCAGCGCCGCGCAGCGCCGCGCCTGGCCGACCGGGCCGTGGCCGAGACCGGCGGGGAAGGGACGGTACGCGGCGGGGATGCGCACCCCGGCCAGGTCGTACCCCCACACCCGGCGCAGATGCGCATACCCGCGTGCCCAGGACAGCACCAGCGGAGTCGTGAGGATCCCCACCCCGATGACCATCAGCCCCATCGACACCACGATGAGCACGAACAACGCGACCGAACCCGCCTCCACGGCCACCGCGAGCCCCAGTCCCCGGACCGCGGCGACCAGTGTTCTGCGGACCCTCATCCGTTCGCTCCCTGGGCTTCACGCGCCCGGCCGTCGGACACGGGAACAGTCTGCCGCGTAGAGAAGGGCCAGGTCATGGGGTTACGCCCCCGGCAGGGGTGTACCCGGCACCACCGCGGAGCAGCGCACCGGCTACCCCGCGCGGCCCGCCGGCCCCCGCAGTCCCACACCCCCGTCGAATTGCACGCCTCGCACAGCCTCCCCACTCCCCATGGAGGGCTCCCATGAGCATGGCATCGACCGCGTCCGCCCCCGTCCCCGGCACCGCCCCGGCCGCCGCACCCGTGCCCGCTTCCGCTTCCGCACCCACCGACCCCGGATACACCGCGGAGATCGCCGACACCCGCGAGCAGATCCGCGCCGCCCAGCGGCTGCGCCACCAGGTCTTCGCCGAGGAGATGGGCGCGACCCTGCACTCCCCGCTGGCCGGCCACGACATCGACGCCGTCGACGACCTCGCCGACCACCTGGTGGTCAGCCACACCGCCACCGGCGAGGTGGTCGGCACCTACCGGCTGCTGCCGCCCGGCCGCAGCCCGCGGCTGTACTCCGACGGCGAGTTCGACCTCGGCGCCCTGGCGGCGCTGCGCCCCTCCCTCATCGAGGCCGGCCGCTCCTGTGTCCACCCCGACCACCGCAGCGGCGCGGTGATGACCCAGATGTGGGCCGCGCTCGCCCGCTACACCCTGCTCTCCGGCCACCGCTACCTCGCCGGCTGCGCCTCCGTCCCGCTCGCCGACGGCGGCACCGCCGCCACCCACGCCTGGGAACTGGGCCGCACCCGCTACGCCGCCCCGCCCGAGCTTCAGGTCACCCCGCACCACCCCTGGCACTCGGCCGTCCCCGCCCCCGAGCGCCCCAGCCTCGCCCAGCTGCCCCCGCTGCTCCGCGGCTATCTGCGCATCGGTGCCTTCATCTGCGGCGCACCCGCCCACGACCCCGAGTTCGATGTCGCCGACTTCTTCGTCGTCCTGGACATGGAGCGGCTGGGCGACCGCTACCGGCGCTACTTCCTGGGGGAGCGGTGAACGGCCCCTGGGACGTCTGGTCCGACTGCACCCCGGGCTGCGCCACCCATGCGCTGCCGCGGGTACCGGCGACCGAAATCGCCCGGCGCGGCGCCGTGTTCGCCCACAAGGTGCGGCGCGCGCTGACGGACGGCGGGCGGATGGCCGATCCGGTACGGCTGCGCGCCCACGCCGCGGGGCTGCTCTCCGCGCTCGGCATACGTGTCGAGGGTGCGGCCTCGCTCACCGCCGAAGGCGGCCCCGGCACCCTGATCGTCGTCAACCACATCTCCTGGCTCGACATCCCCGCCCTGCTCGCCGTCGAACCGGTCACCCTGCTCGCCAAGCGCGAGGTCGGCGGCTGGCCGGTCGTCGGCAGCCTGGCCCGCCGAGCCGGTACGTACTTCATCGACCGTACGAGCCCCCGCCAACTTCCCCACACCGTAAGGGAGTTGTCCGAACTGCTCGCCTCCGGGCGGTCGGTGGCGGTCTTCCCGCAGGCCACCACCTGGTGCACGCCCGACCAGGGAGTCTTCCGCCGGGCCACCTTCCAGGCCGCCATCGACGCGGGCGCACCCGTCCGCCCGGTGACCCTGAACTACACCCAGCAGGGGCTGCCCAGCACCGTGGCCGCGTTCTGCGGCGAGGACACCTTTGCCGCCTCCCTGCGCCGGGTGCTCGCCGCCCGCGCGCTGACCGTCCGCGTCACCGCACATCCGGCGCTGACGGCGGCGGACGCCGGCCTGGACCGGCGGGCGCTGGCGGCGCTGGCGGCCGGGGCGGTGCTGGGCGGCCGGCAGAGGACGGGAGCGGCGGTACGTGGCGCACCGGTGCCGGCCGTATCACCGCGGGATGCGGCACAGCCGACTGCGCCCGTGCGGGACACCCCGGCCCATGTTTGAGCAGCTGGACCAGCTCACCGAGCCGCTCCAGGGCATGCTGGGCTCACCCTGGCTGTGGCTGATCGTCCTGCTGGTGTCCGCTCTCGACGCACTGCTGCCGTTCATGCCGAGCGAGACCACCGTCGTCCTGGTCGCGGTGCTCATCGGACCCGATCTGCCGCTGCTCGCCCTGCTGGCGGGCGTCGCGGCGGCCGGGGCGCTGGCCGGTGACTGCCTCGGCTACACCGTGGGGCGGTACGCGGGCCCGCGGGCGATCGGCCGGCTGCTGCGCGGCGAACGCGGCCGGGCCCGGCACGCCAGGGCCCGCACGATGGTCGAACGGCACGCCGCGCTGCTCGTCATCGCCGGTCGCTTCGTGCCCGGAGGGCGGGTGGTCGCCGCGCTGTCGACCGGCAGCGTCCGCTTCCCGTTCCGCCGCTTCGTCGTGCTGGACGCGATCGGCGCGGGCACCTGGGCGCTGTGCAGTGCGGCGCTCGGCGGTCTTGGCGGCGCGGCGCTCAGCGATTCCCCGGCCAAGGGGATGCTGCTGGTCTCCGGGATAGGGCTGGTGGTGGCGGGGTGCGCGGGATATCTGTACCGGCGAGGAGACCCGGGCCGACGGGGTGACCCGGATCGCCGCGGTGCCCCGGATCGGCGGCGGTCATGCCGGCGTACGGTCGTCACCGGCCGGGCGGGGGAGCGGGTCCCCGCCCGGCCGGGCCCGCGGCAGGAGGGCGACTGAGCCCGGCCTCAGACGCTCGGCACGTACTTGTAGCCGACCCGCCGCACCGTCACGATCGACGACCGGTGCTCCGCGCCCAACTTGCGGCGCAGCCGGGCGACATGGACGTCGACGGTGCGGCCGTCGCCGACATGCCCGTACCCCCACACCGTGGTCACCAGCTGGTCGCGGGTGTGCACCCGGTGCGGATGGGCGACCAGATGGGCCAGCAGCTCGAATTCGAGGTACGTCAGGTCCAGCGGCCGGTCCTGGACCCGTGCGGTCCGCTGCTCGGGGTCGATCCGCACGATCTCGTCGCCGGTCGGCGCGGTCACGTCGGGCCGGTCGGCCGGCTGCTGGGCGGCGGCCTGTTCGGCCGGTACGAGAACGAGATAGCCGACCATCGGCGGCTGGCCGGGCAGCGCGGGCAGGCTGTGCTGAGGCGCCGGCAGCCAGGTCGCGCCGGAGTTCAGCAGCTCGGCGACCGATTGGACACTGTGGCGCGCCGGGGGTCCCTCCGGACGGAGCCCGGGGGAGCTTCCGCCCGGGTCGGCGGCGGCCTCGTCGGGGGCCACGGCGCGCAGTCGGTGGCGGTGGGGGTGCGGGGTGGTGAGGGGGGAAACGGGAGCCGTCGCGGAACCGGCGGTCAGGGTACGGACGTTCGTCATCAGGAGTCAGCTCTTTCGCGCAGAGGGGCGTCGGGGACGTCGTGCGCGCGGGCAGTGCTGGGGACGCCGGTCAGCGGCGTCGGTGAGGCGTGTGCGGGCCCGCGCTCAGTGCGCGCGGCAACACAGACGGTCGAATGCGTGCGCCTGCCGGGACGGCCAGAAGGGCTCAAGGTCGCTGCGACCTGTCGCGGTGTCTGTAAGGCTGGCCATGGACCCCATTGAACCAGACGGTCGGTGATCTGTCCCTCGCCAGGGTGGCGCTGTGACGGGATTGCGCCGCGCCGCGGCCGGGCGGGCGCCGGGACCGGGGGAGATCCGGTCCCGACTCGGCTTTTGCGCAACGGAGTTGAGGGCCGTCCCGGCGCCGGGGACGGTGGCTGGAATCCGATGCGCGGGCATGTTGTCACCTATATCGGCTTCGGCTTCGGCTTCGGCCTTGGAATCCGGTCGCCGCCCCTCCGCATTCCCGCGCCCATCGCCACCCCGAGCGCGAGCGCCGCCAGATGCCCGGCGTCGGTGAACGTCCGCCCGCGGCGCAGCACCGGCCGTATCCCCAGTGCCAGCAGACCGGTTGTCGCCGCGGCCCGCGCGCCGCGGTGGGGGACCGTCGCGGCGAGCGCGCCCAGCGTCGCGTAGAAGCCGTAGCTGGCCCCGACATCGACGGCCCGCGCGGTCGCGTCCGGAGGATTTGTGCACACGCGGCCGCGCAGGCCCGCGTGGACCAGCAGGCTGGCACCGACATGGCCGGCCGCGAACACCCCTGCCGCGCGCGGTGCGCCCCAGCGTGCCTCGGCCGTACCGAGGGTGGCGAGCAGCGCGGCGCCGTACGGCACCGGCAGCGGTTCCTCGACGAACGCCGAGCTGGTGGCCAGCGTGTGCCATCGGCCGGCCCGCAGATTGGCGACGTTGGTGGACTGCGTACGCAGCAGTTCCGTGCGCCGTGGGCCGGGCAGCCGCGCGGTGGCGTACGCACCGAGCTGCAAGGCACCGACGTACAGCGGCGCGAGCCAGGGCACGGCGGTCGGTCTGGCCCGCGGCCGGGGTATCCGCCGCATGGGCATCCGTCGCATCTCAGACCCCCATCGGCAGCCGCTTGCGCCAGTCCAGCGGGGCGACCTCGATGACCCGGTCCGGATCGCCGTCCCACTGGACCGGCAGGCCCGCCTCGGCGAGCGCCGCCACCACCGTCCGCCCGACCGCGGCACGCTCCTCCGCCGAAGCCTCCCCGGAACCTTCCGCAGCCCCCTCCCCGGAACCTTCCACCGCCCCTTCCCCGCCATCCGCATAGGCGCCGTAGCGGACCGCCAGCCCGTGGCCCTCCGCGGCCGCCTCGGTGTCCTGGTAGTGGAAGAAGACGAAACCCCGGTCGCCCTCGGCGCGTTCGGCTCCTATCTCTCCGAGCCCGCAGCTGCTGCAACAGCTGAAGTTCATCCGGGCGGTCAGCCCCTGGGCGTCCAGCGCGGAGAAGGCCTGCCCGAGCCGCTCCGGGTCGGTCACCTCGGGCCACTGCGCCTGCTCGGCGAGCCGCTCCTCCCACAGCCCCGCGACGATCCGCCGCGCCTCGTCCAGCGAGACCTGGGTGTCCTCGGGGTCGAAGGAGTCACAGACGCCCTGCGCGGCGTCATGGAAATTCCAGAACCCGGAACGTATGCCCTTACGGGCCTGCTCCTCGGCCGCCGCGCGGGTCTCCGGAGTCAGACCGGGCGTGGAGTACAGATCCGCCGGCCGCCAGTCGAGCGCCGTACGCCAGGCCTCCCCGCCGCGCGCCCAGTCCAGGAAGGTGGCGACGACCGCCTCGATGTCGTCGGTCTCCACGCTGAAGTGCCGCTCCGGTCCGCCGTCGCGGTACTCCACCCGGAACGGCCCGGAGCCGTCCCGCCAGGTCTGGAGGTACACATGGGCCTCGTCGGGGATCCGCTCGACGACCACGAAATGGTCGTCGTCGGCGCCGATCCGCCGCAGCAGCCCGGTGAGTTCGGCCTCGGTCGGGTGCGCATGGTCCGCCCCGGTCTCGGTCGTGACGCTGATCGCAAGCATGCCCCCAGCGTGCCAGCCGCCACTGACAATCACCCCGACCGGCCCGACCGGCCCGACCGGCCCGACCGGCCCGACCGGCCCGACCGGCCCGACCGGCCCGACCGGCCCGACCGGCCCGACCGGCCCGACCGGCCCGACCGGCCCGGCCGCCACGACCGCCCCGACCGGCCCAGGTCCCGGCACGCGAAGGGGCCGGACCAACCGGCCCGGCCCCTCATGCGTTGCTGCGTCCGCGTCAGACCTGCTCGCGCCGCGCCAGCTCCGTGCAGCAGGTGTCCGTGATCAGGCGGGTGACCACATACGGGTCGACGTTGGCGTTCGGCCGCCGGTCCTCGATGTAGCCCTTCTTCTCCACCTCGACCTGCCAGGGGATACGCACCGAGGCGCCGCGGTCCGAGGCGCCGTAGGAGTACGCGTCCCACGGGGCGGTCTCGTGCGCACCGGTCAGACGGTCCTCGATGCCGGTGCCGTACTGGCGCACGTGCTCCAGCGGCTTGTCGCCCTCACCCAGCGCCTCACAGGCGGTGATGATCGCGTCGTAGCCCTCGCGCATCGCGCGGGTGGAGAAGTTGGTGTGCGCGCCCGCGCCGTTCCAGTCGCCCTTGGCCGGCTTGGCGTCCAGCGACGCGGTGACGCCGAACTCCTCCGCCACGCGGTGCAGCAGCCAGCGCGCCACCCACATGTGGTCCGAGACCTCCAGCGGCGCCAGCGCGCCCACCTGGAACTCCCACTGGCCGGGCATGACCTCGGCGTTGATGCCGGACAGGCCGAGACCGGCCGCCAGGCACAGGTCGAGGTGCTTCTCGACGATCTCCCGGCCGAAGATCGCGCCCGCGCCCACGCCGCAGTAGTAGTCGCCCTGCGGGGCCGGGAAGCCGCCGCCCTCGGGGAAGCCGAGCGGCCGGTCGCCCTTGAGGAAGGTGTATTCCTGCTCGATGCCGAAGATCGGCTCCTGGCCGGCGAACTTCTCCGCCACCGGACGCAGCAGGGCGCGGGTGTTGGAGGAGTGCGGCGTGAGGTCGGTGTTGAGCACCTCGCACAGCACCAGCAGGTGGTCGCCGCCGCGGATCGGGTCCGGGCAGCTGAACACCGGCTCCAGGACGAGGTCCGAGGAGTGGCCCTCGGCCTGGTTGGTGCTGGACCCGTCGAAGCCCCAGCGAGGCAGCGTGGACACTCCCCCAGTGCCAAAGGCCTGGGAGGGACCCCCATCCAGGATCTTGGTCTTGGAACGGAGCTTGGCGGTCGGCTGGGTGCCGTCGATCCAGATGTACTCGGCCTTGATGGTCACGGGGTCCTCTTATACGGGTAGGTGCGGGTACGCGTGCGGGCGTACCGGAGCACTCTCGCAATGAGCCGTTTCCCGTCCATTGCCCATTTGTGAACCGCAGGTTACTCAGCCGGACATCCCGCCATTCCGAAGGTTTTCGAGCCCATATGCCCAAGATTCCATGGGTCGATATGTCCGCCTTTATGTCTGGCGGTGTGGCGGAGGCCTCAGTGGTGCTGCTTCAGCAGAGCCTCGAACCCCAGATGGTGAACGCGGCGCACCAGCTCCTGGCCGCTGATCCCCATCGCCTCCGCGGTGCGCCCGACATGCCACTCGTGCGAGGCGAGCCGATGCAGTACATGGCCGCGCCGGACCTGCTTGTCGGAGAGCCGGAACGTCTTGAGGTAGGCGACCCGCCCCTTCCCGTCCGTGATCGCCTCCCCGATGTGCTGCGTGCGGTGCAGCGCGAACGGCGGCAGGAACCGCGACAGCCGGAACCGCCCCATCCGATACACCTGCCGTACGTCATAGGACGCGTCGAGCAGCTCGCCCGCCATCAGGTCGGCATGCTGCGCCTCCCACTCCAGCTGCCGCCGCTCGGCGGCCGAGCGCAGCTCCGCGAGCGAGGTGATGTACTCCGCCGCGATCCGGGTCGTGAACTCCGGCACCGGCCCGCCGTACAGGGCGTACTGATACATCAGCTCGCCGTACAGGTCCTGAAGGAGAGAGGGGTGCAGCGCCCGGTAGTCGTCCGGATGCGGCACCACGAAAGCGGCGGCCAGGGAGTCGGCGACGTACACCATCACCCCGCACTGCCCCGGATGGATCTCGAAGATCCGCAGCGCATCGTCGAGACCGGGCATCCGCTCGCCCCGGTACGCCCACTCCGCGCGCGGTGAGAGCCCGTCGCGCACCGCACGCCGGGTCCACTCCTCCCATACGACGGACGGCCCGCCGAAGTGCAGCGCCAGATAGCCGTCGAGCGCAAGATGGAGCGGCAGAAAACGCAGCCCGCCCGAAGCGCCGCCGGATGCTCGCCCCTTCCCGCGCTGCCTCTGGACGAGCTTGCGCGGAAGGTGCAGCGGCGCGCAGGTCACCGGGCCGCGCTCATCGCTCAACTGCGAGCCGTACGCGGCGGCGGGCGACCCGTCACCCGTCCAGTTCGCCACGAAACCATGCGGAATGTACGAGATGTAGGACGTGTGCCCGCCGGCCCGCACCGCCGTCGGCCCGTCCTCGTAGAGCTCGCGATGCAGCCGCAGATCGCTGATCGGCTCCGCGCGCACCAGAGGGACGAGCCGGACCGCACCCCATACCTGTGCCGGGCGGGCCCGCAGCCCGCTCAGATCCAGCCTGCTCATACCGCGCCCCGCTCCCCGTCCGTTTCCTCCCCCAGGAACTGCCGCACCCGGTCGTCCATATGGGCCCGCAGCTCGGCGAGCCCCGTACGCCCCTCCGCGAACCGGGCCAGCTGCACCAGCGCCGGCAGATCCTCCGCATTGCGCACCCCGGCCGTCGGCACCGAAGGGGACAGCCGCCGTACGGCGAAGTCCTCGGCGTCGTACACCGGGTTGAGATGGACGAGGGAGGTACGGCGCGCCGGATCGAGGCGGGCCCGCCACACCCGGAGCACCTCACCGGCCAGCCCCGGCGGCGCGTTGTCCCAACCGTCCGAGACGATCACCAGCCGCTCCGGCGCGTACTCCAGCGCGTCCAGCAGCCGCATCCCCAGCGGCGTCGGCCCGTAGGGGTGGGCCAGCAGCGCGTCCTGCCGCCCGGACGTCCACAGCGGCAGATAGGACCCCGCCAGCGCCTCCAGCAGAAAGTGGCAGGCCAGCGCGGTCGCGAGCGGACGACGCGGCTTCTGCCGCGAACCGGTCGTGGAGAAACTGTCGTCCAGTACGGCCGCCACCCGGCCCCACGTCCCGGCCTGCGCACCCGCCGTACGCCGCGCCGCGGCCCGCAGCGCACCGGTCAGCTCGGCGCGCCGCGCGGCCCGGTCGTCGAGCGGGAGCCCGAGGACGTACGAGGCGAGCCGGGTCAGCGGCATGGCGGCGAGATCGATGGCCACCTCGGCGCGGTGTGTACGGGCCGACTCCTGTACCCGCAGCCGCTCCAGCCGCGTCATCCGCGGCGCGATGCGCTCCAGGAAGGCGCGGCGGCCGACCCCGTGCGTCGCCGCGAACCCCTCGGCGACGGTGAACGGCAGCTCGTACAGGGCGCCCTGCTCGTAGTGCGCCCGCCGCCAGGCGTCCAGCAGGGGAGTGGTGAAGTGCTTGCGGCGGCCCGGCGCGAAGAGGAAATCGCCCAGCTCGCCGCCGCTGTCGCCACCACCGTCGCCGCTCCGTTCGCCGAGCGGCAGATGGGCGTGGCGCGCCGCGCACTTGAGGCCGGCGCGGTACTTCACCGCGTCCAGCGCCGGGTCCGGGCGCGCGGCGAGCCAGTCGCGCATGATCGCGCGGGTCCGGCGGTTGTTGACCTTGGCGGTGCGCAGCGCACGGAAGAGGCGGTAGACGCGCGGTGCCGGCAGCCGCGCCAGCCGGGCCGCGATCAGCCGCCCCTCGGAGCGCCGCTCCCGCTCCGTCGCCTCGCCCGCCGTCTCCAGCAGCCGGCGCACGATCAGCGCCGCATTGTGGTCGTTGATGTCCAGCGCGAGCGAAGCGGCGTACAGCGGGCGGTAGTTGACGCGTACGTACGCATGCAGAAAGTCCAGCGACAGATGCTGTTCGTGCTCGTCGGAACGGAATTCGCGCTGCCCGGTGGAGGTGATCGCGGCATTCACGAACAGCAGCACGTCCTCGGCCGCCACCAGCTCCGCGGAGCTCGCCACGCCATCCACCCCCCGGTAGTCGGATGCCGGCCGGGGAATGGGGGCACGAGCAGCGAATCGTTGCTTAGCAGAGCAGGTCCGGAAGTCGCACCGGAGTCCCGCGGCCGGCCCCCGAAACGTAACACCGCGGGCGCGCGCCGGTCATACGGATTACGGGACGGGGCCCAGGGGCGCACGGATCGCGGCGCGGGCGTGCCGAACCGGCCACCCCGTCCCACGCCCCGCGAGAGACTGGCCGCATGACGATCGTGCGTATCGGACTCCTCGGCACCGGACCCTGGGCGCGGAGCGTCCACGCCCCCGCCCTCGCCGCTCACCCGGGCGTCGACCTCACCGGCATCTGGGGGCGCAGGCCCGAGGCGGCCGCCGCGCTGGCCCAGGTCCATCGCGCCCGCCCGTACGCCACCCCCGACGAGCTGTTCGCCGACTGCGACGCCGTCGCGATCGCCCTGCCGCCGTCCGTCCAGGCCCCGTTGGCGGCCCGGGCCGCCGAGTCCGGCTGCCACCTCCTCCTGGACAAACCGGTCGCCACCTCCGTGCCCGAGGCGCGCGCCGTCGCCGAGGCCGCCGAACGCGCGGGCGTCGCCTCCGTGGTCTTCTTCACCGCCCGCTTCGGGGAGCGGGAAGGCAAGTGGATCGCCGCCCAGGCCGCGATCGGCGGCTGGTTCACCGCACACGCCGACTGGCTCGCCGCGGTCTTCGCCACCGGCAGCGCCAGCCCGTACGCCCACTCGCCCTGGCGCCGCGAGAAGGGCGCCCTGTGGGACATCGGCCCGCACGCGCTGTCCGTGCTCCTGCCGATTCTCGGCGACGCGGAAGCGGTCAGCGCCGCCCGGGGACCGGCCGACACGGTCCTGCTGACGATGCGCCACAGCGGCGGCGCGGCAAGCTCGGTGACGGTCGGCCTGACCGCCCCCGCCGCCGCGTCCGGTGTCGAGGTCACCCTCCGCGGCGAAGCCGGCATCACCTCCCTGCCCCGCCGCGAGGGCGGCCCCGAACCGGCCTACCACCGCGCCGTCGACGCCCTGCTCGCCTCCGCAGAGACCGGTCTGCCGAACGCCTGCGACATCCACTTCGGTCTGCGCGTCACCCAGATCCTGGCGGCGGCCGAGGAGACACTGATGCCGCTCATGCCTCTGGGGTCATGAACACATGGCGATTTTGGTCGTGGAGGGTATGAGCGAACCCCCGTAGCGTCGTGGGCGTCAGCCGCCCCGCCACGCACCAAGGGAGCCCCGCCGCCATGACAGCCACGACACCCGCCACCGGCTTCACCAGCTACGTCGACGTGGTCCTCGCCGCCCTCGCCCGCGATCCGTCCCGCGCCGCGGTGACCACGGCTGTCGACGCCGTACCGGCCACGGCGGACGGGAGAGGCGGCGCCGGCGGCAGACCCGGCACCGACGCACGCGCCGAAGTCACCGCCGGCGCCTTACACGCCACCGTCCACCGGATGGCCGCGGTCCTCGCCGACCACGGCATAGGCCGCGACCGAACCGTCTCCCTCCTCAGCGGCAACTGCCCCGAGGTGCTCGCGGCCCGCTACGCCGCCAACCTCCTCGGCGCCCGTGTGGTCTTCCTCTACGACGGGATGGCCCCCGAGACCCTGGCCCGGATCGCGGAGAGCGTGGAAACCGCCCTGCTCCTCGTCGATCCGGTCCTCCACGACACCGCGCGGGCCGTGCTCGCACACACCAAGGGCCCGCTCCCCGAGGTCATGACCCTCGGCCCGGCGCCGGCCGCCCTCGGCCCCGACCTGCTGGCCGCCTGCGCGGCCCTCCGTACCACCCCCGTCGTCCCGAGCGCCGCCCGCCCGGAGGACGACTGGTGCATCCGGCACACCGGGGGAACGACCGGCATCCCCAAGGGGGTCCGGATGGCGCACGCCCCGTACGCCGCGATGATCACCCAACAGCCGCCGGCCGCCGACGGCGCAAAGCCCCGCTTCCTCGCCTGCACCTCACTGGCCCACCTGGCGGGCATCCTCGCCGATGTCACGCTCGCGGCCGGCGGCACCGTCGTACTGCACCGCGCCTTCGACCCCGCCGCCGTGCTCGCCGCCATCGCCCACGACCGCATCACCCACCTCTGGCTGCTGCCCCCGCTCCTCTACCAGCTCCTGGACGACCCCACCGTCCCCACCACCGACCTCAGCTCGCTCACCAGCATCACCTACGGCGGCTGCGCGGCCTCCCCGTCCCGGCTGATGCAGGCCACCAAGGCCTTCGGTCCGGTGCTGTACGGGATGTACGGCATGTCCGAGGCGATGTCGATCGCCGTGGCCCTCCCGGAGGACCACACCCGGACCGGCCCCGGCGGCCGGATCACCGCCGGCCACGCGCTGCCCGGCGTGGAGCTCGCCGTCCGCGACGCGGACGGGCGGGACCTGCCGGCGGGGGAGCAGGGGGAGGTCCATGTACGCTCCGCCGGCGTGATGACCGGCTACTGGAAGCAACCCGAGCTGACCGCGCAGGTGCTGCCCGGCGACGGCTGGCTGCGCACCGGCGACGTCGGCTACCTGGACGACGAGGGCCGGCTCTACCTCGTCGACCGGGTCAAGGACCTGATCATCGTCGTGGGCGGCCATGTTCACCCGGCGGAGGTCGAGGACCTGCTGCACACCCACCCCGCGGTCGCCCACTGCGCCGTCTACGGGGTGCGTACGGTCGACGAGGCGGAGGAGGTGCACGCTGCGGTCGTGCCCGCCCCGGGGTACGACGTGGACACCGACGACCTCCGGGCCTTCGTCACCGAGCACAAGGGCGCCCTCTACGCCCCCACAGCCGTCCGTCTCCTCGACGCGATCCCCCTCACCCCGGTCGGCAAGCCCGACAAAACCCTCCTGCGGGCGACGACCGCGACGGCCTGAGGAGGGCCCGCCCGGGAGGCCGGCGAAAGGGGCGGCCCGGAGTACCGGCCAGGAGGTCCAAATCCCCCCTGGCCAGGGGCTTTTGTCAGTGGTGGCCAGTAGAATGGGAACCAGTCAGTGAGGGTTCATCCACGCTCCAGGAGGTCGCCGATGGCCGCTGCCACACTCATGACGAAGCCTCTCCCGGCCCACCCACTGCCCAAGAAGCCGCTGCCCGCCGGATGGCCGCGCGAACGGTACGAATCCCACAACCGCCGCCTGAAGGCCATGCGTCTGGCCATAGCCCTGCTCGACACCGGCGTGTACCGCCCCGAGCAGGCCCACAACCGCAAAATCCGCAGCACCGCGGCCGAAATAGGGGTCCACACCCCGTCCGACACGACCTGCCGCCTGGTGCGCGCCCTCATCTACGACAACTGCTGACCGCCCCGGGCGCACCGCCCCGGCACCACAACAGGGCGGCCGGCCCCGGGACTTCCCCGGGGCCGGCCGCCCCACGCTCACACCCGGCGAGGCGCGCCCGGCTCACCCGGCGCGCCCTCCATGTTGGCCACCTCCGCCAGCGCCTCCTCCAGCCACTGCACCCAGAAGGTCTCCAGACCGATCCCGGCCCGCAGCACAAGCCGCCGCAAACGGTCCTCCGGATCCGCAGCGGCCCCGAAGTCGCGGTCCTCGATCTCCTGGTACTCCGCCAACTGCCGCCGGTGCAGTGTCAGATGGCGTCGCAGCTCCTCGTCGAGCCCGGTGCGCCCGACGACCGCCGCCGCCCGCAGCCGCAGCAGCAGCGCATCCCGGATGGGCTTGGGGTCCTGCTCACCCGATGCCCACCGGGTCAGCTCGGTACGGCCTGCGGGCAGCACCTCGAACTCCTTCTTCTGCCCGCGGGACGGCTGATCGGAGGGCAGTGCGCGGATCAGCCCGGCCTGCTCCAGTTTTCCCAGCTCGCGATAGATCTGCTGATGGGTGGCCGACCAGAAGTAGCCGATCGACCGGTCGAATCTGCGGGTCAGTTCCAGCCCCGACGACGGCTTCTCGAGCAGGGCGGTGAGGATCGCGTGCGGGAGGGACATGGGGAGATCCTAGGCACGTCCCGGGCAGGTCACAGGGCCGCCGCCAGCTCCGTCCCCTGCTGGATGGCGCGCTTGGCGTCCAGCTCGGCGGCGACATCCGCACCGCCGATGAGATGCACGGCACGCCCCTCGGCGCGCAGCTCCTCGTACAGATCCCGCCGGGGCTCCTGGCCCGTGCACAGCACGACCGTGTCCACCGGGAGCGTCGCCACCGTGCCGTCGACCGTGAGATGCAGACCCGCGTCATCGATCCGCTCGTACGCCGCCCCGGCGACCATCGTCACGCCCCGGTGCCTGAGCTCCGTACGGTGGATCCAGCCGGTGGTCTTGCCGAGGCCGGCGCCGACCTTCGACGTCTTGCGCTGGAGCAGATGCACCTGGCGCGGGGTCTTGGGACGCTCGGGCGCGCGCAGCCCGCCGCGCTCCTCGTAGGCCGTGTCGACACCCCAGGCGCGGAAGTACGTCTCGGGGTCCTGGCTCGCCGCGTCACCGGCATCGGTCAGGAACTCGGCGACATCGAAGCCGATGCCTCCCGCCCCGATGATCGCGACCCGCTCACCGACCGGCGCGCCGTCGCGCAGCACATCGAGGTAGCTGACGACGCTCGGGTGGTCGATCCCCTCGATCTCCGGAGTGCGCGGGGTGACACCCGTGGCGACCACGATCTCGTCATACGCACCGAGGTCCCCGGCCGTGACGGGGGTGTTCAGCCGTACCTCCACACCCCATGCCTCCAGCTGCGTCCGGAAGTAACGCAGCGTCTCCTCGAACTCCTCCTTGCCCGGCACCCGCTTGGCGATGTTCAGCTGCCCGCCGATCTCGGCCGCGGCGTCGAACAGCGTGACGTCATGGCCGCGTTCGGCGGCCGACACGGCGCACGCCAGCCCGGCGGGACCGGCGCCGACCACGGCGAGCCGCTTGCGCAGCCGGGTGGGGGAGAGCACCAGCTCGGTCTCGTGGCAGGCCCGCGGATTGACCAGGCAGGACGTGATCTTGCCGCTGAAGGTGTGGTCGAGGCAGGCCTGGTTGCACCCGATGCAGGTGTTGATCGCATCGGACCGGCCGTCCCGCGCCTTGGCGACGAAGTCCGGATCGGCCAGGAACGGGCGGGCCAGCGACACCATGTCGGCGCGTCCGTCGGCGAGCAACTCCTCGGCCACCTCGGGGGTGTTGATGCGATTGCTGGTCACCAGGGGAACGGAGACCGACCCCATCAGCCGCTTCGTCACCCAGGTGTACGCACCGCGCGGCACCGAGGTCGCGATGGTGGGGATACGGGCCTCGTGCCACCCGATGCCGGTGTTGATGATCGTCGCGCCGGCCGCCTCGATCTCCTTGGCGAGCGCGATCACCTCCTCCAGGGTGGAACCGCCCGGGACGAGGTCCAGCATCGACAGCCGGTAGATCAGGATGAAGTCCGTGCCGACGCGCTCCCGGGTGCGACGGACGATCTCCAGCGGGAAGCGCACCCGGTTCTCGTACGAGCCGCCCCACCGGTCCGTGCGGTGGTTGGTCGCGCCCGCGATGAACTCGTTGATCAGATAGCCCTCGGAGCCCATGATCTCGACCCCGTCGTACCCGGCGGACTTGGCCAGCTCCGCCGCCCGTACGTAGTCCTCGACGGTCTGCTCGACCTCGTCGTCGGTGAGCGCATGCGGCGGGAAGGGGCTGATGGGGGCCTGGATCGCGCTCGGCGCCACCAGATCGGCGTGGTACGCGTACCGCCCGAAGTGCAGGATCTGCATCGCGATCCGCCCGCCCGCCGCATGCACCGCCGCGGTCACGGTCCGGTGCTGCGCCGCCTCCGCCTCGGTGGTGAGCTTGGCCCCGCCCTCGTACGGCCGTCCCGCCTCGTTCGGCGCGATGCCACCGGTCACCATCAGCCCGACGCCGCCCCGCGCACGGGCGGCGTAGAAGGCGGCCATCCGCTCGAAGCCGTTCTCCGCCTCCTCCAGCCCGATGTGCATCGACCCCATCAGCACCCGGTTGGGAAGGGTCGTGAACCCGAGATCGAGCGGGCTCATCAGGTGCGGGTACTGGCTCATGGGGGCCTCGCCTCCGTGCGGGGTGGTCGTGAAGCCAGTTGTAGACCAGCCGGTAAGCCTTGTGCAACAAGTTGCAAAAAACGTGACGGAGACGACGCCGGTCCGCCCACCGGAACCCGTAAGGCCGGGGCGGCAGGCGAGCGGTACGGCTCCCCCGTGCGGCGGAGGCGGATCGTCAATGGGAACGAGGTCGCCCGGCTGTGCCGAGGGCTTGAATCGTCATGGCGCAAGGGCCGCACTTCCCCCGGTTCGGGGCATGGGCGGCCCGGCCCAACCGATCACCAACATCGCGCATTCCGCGTGATCACCAGCCAAAGGGGCACATCATGCGTATCCGCCAGATAGCCGCTGTAGTCGCCGCCGCTGCCGTACTCACGCTCGGTGTCGCACTGCCGGCCTCCGCCGATGGTCACGCGGACGTTGCCGCGGCCCAGGGCCGTGTCACGAAGGTCCAGGTGTTCCAGGACGCCAAATACAAGAACAGGAACACGACCTTCACGGAGGACATGTGGGATCTGAGCAAGGACGGCTGGAACAACACGATCAGCTCCGCCATCAACTGGGGCAACCGCACGGTCACCTTCTACTCCGGTGTGAAGGGCCACGGCGCCCACTTCTCCCTGGCGCCGGGCGACCGGGAGGCGCACTTCGGCAACCGCGGCATGCCCGACACCACGACCTCCGTCATGTTCCGTTAACCGCTAGCGCTGAGCTGCGCTGACAGCGAGTTGTTGACGGGCGGGGTGCGGCGCCGGGGGGCGCACCCCGCCCGCCTGCCAGCGCACCCCGCCCCGCCTGGCGCACACCGCGCAACGCACTCCGAGAGGCAACGATGCCGCCCTCCCGCCCCCGGACCACCACCGCGCTCGCACTGCTGCTCCTGGCCACCACCGCCTGCACAGCCGTGGAGCACGAGTCCACGCCCGCCCCGCACGCCGCCACACCCCAGCCTGTGACCCGGCAGGCCGAGCAGCTCCTGCTGCCACTGGACGCCTATGCATCGACCGTGGCCGAGACCCACGCCGTGGAAGACGCACAGGACATCCTCATGCGCCGGTGCATGAACGACCTGGGCATGGAGTGGAAGACCCTGCCCCGGGTGGACGCCCGGGACATCGAGCCGCAGAACGTCGGCCGATACGGAGCCGACGAGGCGGAAGCCGTCCGCTACGGGTACCACCCGCGCCCCGACCCGCCGTCGGTGGTACGGCGCAACCGCGCCTGGGACGAGCGCGAGGCGCTCCCGGCCGAGGTACAGCGCGCGGCCTACGGCCCCTCCGGCAAGGGCGGCTGCCTCAAGACCGCCCAGCACCAACTCGTCGGCGACACCGCCCCACCCGACTACCACGCCTTCAACCAGCTGACCGGCACCGCCCTGGAAACCTCCCGGCATGCCCCCGAAGTACGCGACGCCGTGCGCAAATGGCACGCATGCATGGCGAAGGCGGGCTTCGACTACCCGGACCCCATGGCCGCCGCCGTCAGCGAGCGCTGGAAGACGGCCGAACCCACACCGGCCGAACGCGCCACCGCCCGCGCCGATGCGGCCTGTCAGCGGTCCACCAAGGTGATGACGGTCTGGGCGGCGGCCGAGACCCGCATCCAACGCCGTCTGATCCAGCAGAACACCGACCGGCTGCACGAGGCGAAAGCCCGCAAGGACCGCTGGCTGGCAGCCGCCCGCCGCGTCCTGAACCGTGATGACGGCCAGTGACCCGAGTCAGAGGTTCGTCGTGGTTCGTACAGCCAACGACATCGCCGTCGGAACGGACCCATCGCCGTCATCGGCGTCCTGCCGCGAATCGACGTTCCTGCGGCGCCGACGAACAGGGTGCTCGCCCCGGAGTGAGGGCGTCCAGGCTCGCGGCGCTGCCCCACACGCAAAGGCCGTCGGCCGCGCCTTCCGAGAACGGAAGAACACGGCCGACGGCCCACAGACGGCCCAGGAGCGCGAAAACCCACTCTGACCTGCGACGTTCTTAACTGTCGAAGTACCGCCGGAGAAGTGCTCCGATCCGCACCGATGACCCTCCGGCGGGCGGGGTGGTGCACGACGGGTGCACGAAGGGTGCACGGCAGGCCGGCCGGTGCGGGCCGGCCTGGACGTCATGATCAGGCGAGGTCGAACCGGTCCAGGTTCATCACCTTGTCCCATGCCGCGACGAAGTCGTTCACGAACTTCTCCTTCGCGTCATCGCTCGCGTAGACCTCCGCGAGCGCGCGCAGCTCGGAGTTCGAGCCGAAGACGAGGTCGGCACGGGTGCCGGTCCACTTGACCGCCCCGGTGGCGTCGCGGCCTTCGAACTCGTCCTGCGCCTCGGACGTCGACTTCCATGTCGTGCCCAGGTCGAGCAGGTTGACGAAGAAGTCGTTCGTCAGCGTGCCCGGCTTGTCGGTGAGGACGCCGTGCTTCGCCTGGGCGTGGTTGGTCCCCAGGACGCGCAGGCCACCGACGAGGACCGTCAGCTCGGGCGCGCTCAGGGTCAGCAGGTTCGCCTTGTCGAGCAGCAGGTACTCGGCCGGGAGGCGGTTGCCCTTGCCGACGTAGTTGCGGAAGCCGTCGGCGGCCGGCTCCAGCGCGGCGAACGACTCCACGTCCGTCTGCTCCTGCGCGGCGTCCACCCGGCCCGGCGTGAAGGGCACCTCGATGTCGAGGCCGGCGTCCTTGGCCGCCTTCTCGACGGCCGCGCTGCCCGCGAGCACGATCAGGTCGGCCAGCGAGACCTGCTTGCCGCCGGTCTGCGCGGAGTTGAAGGACTCCTGGATGCCTTCGAGCGTACGCAGCACCTGCGCGAGGTCGTCCGGGTTGTTGACCTCCCAGTTGCGCTGCGGCTCCAGGCGGATGCGGGCACCGTTGGCGCCGCCGCGCTTGTCGCTGCCGCGGAAGGAGGAGGCCGATGCCCAGGCCGCGGACACGAGCTGCGCGACCGTGAGGTCCGAGCCGAGGACCCGCTCCTTGAGGGAGACGATGTCCGCGGCGTCGATCAGCGCGTACGTGCGCTCCGGCAGCGGGTCCTGCCACAGCAGCGTCTCGGACGGGACCTCCGGGCCGAGGTAGCGCACGACCGGGCCCATGTCACGGTGGGTCAGCTTGAACCAGGCACGGGCGAAGGCGTCCGCGAACTCCTCGGGGTTCTCGTAGAAGCGCCGCGAGATCGGCTCGTAGACCGGGTCGAGGCGCAGCGCGAGGTCCGTGGTGAGCATCGTCGGCGCATGGCTCTTCGACGCGTCGTGCGCGTCGGGGATGGTGCCCGCGCCCGCACCGTCCTTGGCCACCCACTGGTGGGCGCCGGCCGGGCTCTTGGTGAGCTCCCACTCGTAGCCGAACAGGTTCTGGAAGAACCCGTTGCTCCACTGCGTCGGCGTGCTGGTCCAGGTCACCTCAAGACCACTGGTGATGGCGTCGGCGCCCACGCCCGTGCCGTGCGTGCTCTTCCAGCCCAGGCCCAGCTGCTCCATCGGGGCGGCCTCGGGGTCGGCGCCGACGTGGTCCGCCGGGCCCGCGCCATGGGTCTTGCCGAAGGTGTGGCCACCGGCGATGAGGGCGACGGTCTCCTCGTCGTTCATCGCCATGCGGCGGAACGTCTCACGGATGTCGCGGGCCGCGGCGATCGGGTCCGGGGTGCCGTTGGGACCCTCGGGGTTGACGTAGATGAGGCCCATCTGCACCGCGCCGAGCGGGTTCTCCAGCTCGCGGTCGCCGGTGTAGCGCGCGTCGCCGAGCCACTCGGTCTCCGGACCCCAGTACACGTCCTCGTCGGGCTCCCATACGTCCTCGCGACCGCCGGCGAAGCCGAAGGTCTTGAAGCCCATCGTCTCCAGCGCCACGTTGCCGGTGAGGATCATGAGGTCGGCCCAGGAGATGTTCTGGCCGTACTTCTTCTTGACCGGCCACAGCAGGCGGCGGGCCTTGTCGAGGCTGGCGTTGTCCGGCCAGCTGTTGAGCGGCGCGAAGCGCTGCTGACCGGCACCGGCGCCACCGCGGCCGTCGCTGATCCGGTACGTACCGGCGCTGTGCCAGGCCATACGGATCATGAGCGGGCCGTAGTTGCCGAAGTCGGCCGGCCACCAGTCCTGCGAGGTGGTCAGCACCTCCGCGATGTCCCGCTTCACGGCCGCGAGGTCGAGGGAGTTGAACGCCTCGGCGTAGTCGAACTCCTCACCCAGCGGGTTCGCCACCGCCGGGTTCTTGGCGAGGATCTTCAGGTTGAGCCGATCCGGCCACCACTGGCGGTTTCCGCCGCCCTGGGTCGGGTGCGGGGCGCGCCCGTGCGCGACCGGGCAGCCACCTCCGCCCTCCGTCTTTGCGTCAACGGCGGCTGCGTCATGGTTCTCAGGCATGGGAATCCTTCCGGGCCAGGCGGATCACGGTGCTCAGGAACTGCGGGCGCTGGAACGGTCGGGACACAGGCTCCAGTAGATGACCTCGACCTCGTCGTTCGGCAAGCCGGGGTCGTCGGTGCGCTCGGGCAGGGGCCTCGCCGACCGCGCAGTCGCCGTCAGCGACGACACGACGCGTCCCTCGAACCCGAGCGGATGCGTCTCCTCAACCGTCACATGCTTTTTCCTGCTGTTGTCCTGTCCCTTGGCTCTCGCTGGAGCCGATCCTACGATGGACTCAATCCAAGTCAATACGACAACCAGGCCCGTACGGATTCTTTTCAGGCGATGCACAGTTAGGCTGGTGCGCATGAGTGACCTGCTGGAACGGCTTCGCGGACGTGGCTGGCGGATGACCGCACAGCGCCGGGTGGTCGCCGAGGTACTCGACGGCGACCATGTTCATCTCACCGCAGACGAGGTGCTTGCGCGAGCCACCGCCCGGCTGCCCGAGATCTCTCGCGCGACCGTCTACAACACTCTCGGCGAACTCGTCTCGCTCGGCGAGGTGATCGAGGTCGCCACCGACGGCCGCGCCAAGCGCTACGACCCGAACGCCCACCGCCCACACCACCACTTGGTGTGCTCGCAGTGCGGCGCTATCCGTGACGTCCACCCCGGCGGCGACCCGTTGGCCGATCTGCCCGCCTCCGAGCGGTTCGGCTTCACCGTCCGCGAGGCCGAGGTGACCTACCGGGGCCTGTGCCCCGACTGCACCCGCACCTGAGCCGGCCCGCGCACCTCCGCCCCTGACTACCTGCTCCGCCCCTGACCACCTGCCACCCCGCGGGAAAACGCAATGAGTGGTTGTTTCCGCCGATGTCGGACGGAAACAACCACTCAAGGCTTCTCGACTATTGCGCGCCGAGTTCGAGCTTTGCTTTCTAGATGTCGAAGTAGAGCGCGAAGGCACACCGGCGGGGGCTGCCGCACCCGTGCGCCCACACAGCTCCTGTCCCCGGCGTAGGCAGCCGGGCCGGAAACTGTCACCGTGGTCGCACACCCTGGACCTGGCTCTCCGCGATCGGACGAGCCCGTCCGCAGGGGCCAGCCAGGCATCCGCTCCCGCCGAGGAGGATCCGCCATGGCAGCTCTCCATATTCCCCACCCGAAGCCTCGAAAAGTGGCCACGCCCGCTACAGCCACCGCCTTCACACTGTCTCTGGGCCCGGGCTCCACCAGTCCTGCCTACGGCGGCGGCCTCTATACCAGGAGCGATCGACTCAAAGGTGCGGTCATTGGGGCGGGGGTGGGCGTCATGTCATTGACTGCCTACCACGGCATCGCAAAAATCACCGCTCGTAATGCCCAAGAGCGGTACCAGGTAGGCGTCGTCGCGGCGTGGATGTCGCCGAGGGCCAGGCGACCGGGACCGGGACCGGGACCGGGACCGGCGGCGAAGAGGATATCGACGTCTCCCTGGTCCAGGTTGGCGCGGTAGCTGACGGCGAGACGGCCTACGTCAGCGTCACAGACGTCGAGACTGCTGACGGCTGTCAGCACGTGGACCGAGGTCATCCCCATGACCTGCCATTACGCGACGCTGACCTGCGATTGACCGCGCCGGTCACCCTGGGGGTCCATGCTTGACCCGGAACCGGTGGCCATGCCGCCTCTGGGGCGGATCGGGCTTGGACCGCACTCGGCCTCGCTACCACCTGGCTCACCGCCCGCACTCGTGTGAGGACAAGTGACTGCCTCTCGCGGTCTGCCCTGATCCTCGGAGGGCGACGCGCAGTACAGCAAGGATCGCTGCAACTCACCGACCTGGCCGACTACTTGGAGACGAAGAAGGCCTGATCTTTGGCCGACCCGGCCTGGGCTTACGAGTAGGCCGCTGCCACCAACCCAGCCGACGAAGGCCCCCGTGGCTCAGCCGACAACCGATGATCAGCTCAAGCCGCTCAAGCCGCTCAAGCCGCTCAAGCCGCTCAAGCCGCTCAAGCCGCTCAAGCCCACGATGGAATCCCAAGCTTCGGAAATCCTCTGAAAGAGCGAGGTTGAGTCGGCATTCCGCGATTGTTCGTCCTGGCTACGTGGCCATCGTAGCCAGGACGATGCGCGTCAGCGCAGGAACCCTTCGTAATTGTGCTGCTGGAGCTGACTCTCGATCTGCTTCACGGTCTCCAATCCGACGCTCACGATGATGAGGATGCTCGTGCCGCCGAACGGGAAATTGCTGCCGTTGAACAGCACCAGTGCCGCTGTGGGCACAAGGGCGATAAGCCCCAGGTAGAGCGCTCCCGGCCAGGTGATCCGGTTGAGCACGTAGCCCAGGTAGTCAGCGGTGGGTCGGCCAGCACGGATACCGGGGATGAAGCCGCCATGCTTCTTCATGTTGTCGGCAATTTCTTTGGGGGTGAAGGAGATGGCGACGTAGAAGAACGCGAAGAAAACGATCAGCAGGAAGTAAAGTGTCAGATAGATCGGTTGGTCACCCCTGGCGAGATTGGTGGCGATCCACCGGGTCCATCCTGATGCTGAGTTACCGCCGAGATCGATCAAACTGGGGATGGAGAGCAGTGATGAGGCGAAGATGACGGGAATTACACCCGCCTGGTTCACCTTCAGTGGAATGTAGGTCGAAGTGCCGCCGTAGGAACGGCGGCCGATCATTCGTTTTGCGTACTGGACCGGGATCCGGCGCTGCGCCTGTTCGACGAAGACCACGAGGCAAACCATGCAGAGGCCGACCGCGATCACGATGGCGAACTCGCCCCAGCCGCCCAGGATTTTACCCGACTTCTTGATATCCCCCAGGTTGGCCGGGAAGCTGGCGGCGAGAGAGGTGAACATCAGGATTGACATGCCGTTGCCGATGCCGCGATCGGTGATCAGCTCTCCGAGCCACATCACTACGGCGGTGCCGGCGGTCATGGTGATGACCATGACGGAGGTCTTGAAGATCGAGATGTCCGGGACGATCTGGGTGCGGACCTGGCAGGTGGGGAAGAGCCCACCGCTTTGGGCTTTGGCCACCAGGGCGGCGCCCTGGAGCACCGCCAGGCCCAGCGTCAGGTACCGGGTGTATTGGGTGATCTTCGCGGTACCCGCCTGGCCCTCCTTCTTCATCGCCTCCAGGCGCGGAATGACCACCGTGAGCAGTTGAAGGATGATGCTCGCCGTGATGTACGGCGTGATCCCCAGGGCGAAAATGGTGAGCTCCAGTAGCGCACCACCGCTGAACGTGTTGATCAGGCCGAAGAGGCCGCCGTTGCCGACACCCTCCTTGATGCACCGCGTAACGCTCCGATAATCCACCCCGGGGACCGGAACGTTCTGCCCCAACCGATAGAGAAGCAAGATTCCCAGCGTGAAGAGTATCTTTTTTCGAAGACCGGACGCTTTGAAAACCCTGACGAATACGGTAGGCACTTTTTCAAATCGTCCTTAGTCTCGCAAGTTGATAGGTATTTGCATTGATTCCCGACTGTCCTTGCCCGCCGAGTTGCTGCCACTCGGCGGTCGGAGCACCCGTTGATGACGGCTTGCCAGGGTGGAGTCATTCGGCGCCTGAACCAATCGGTCACGTAAGGCGCATGGGGAAAAATTTGGATCGAGCAGGGTTGTCTTCTCGGGCTGATAGCCCATGACCTCTGCCAATCTGGATACGCCTCGATATTCCAGTTGCAGGCAGCTGTCGTCGCTGGTCAGGAGAAGGTTGCTGAGTGCAGCCAGGACTGACGTGAAGTCATGGAGCTCGCGGCGCTGGGCACGTCTTTGGCAGTGGCATCGCATGGCGATCTCTTGGTGGCGCCTTCGCCAGCGGGACCATCTCAGTGGCTGATTGCCTGCGAACTAAACGGCTCTGCGCGATGGCGGTGGGGCCAACAGACACCGTGGCAGTGTCGTTGTTGCTGATGTAGAGGTTCTGAAGATCATCTTCCGTCAGATGGTTGCTGCCGTAGGTGCCCGGCACGTGGATGTCGACGGCAAGTTGGTTCGGGTAGTGGCCTGACCCGCTGCGGCCCGGTGGCCTGGTCGCGGCGTGGGCAACCGAAGCGGCAGGTACCCGGTATCACCGGTGTCGACTCGCGGATCTGCCGGTCGGCGGGCGGTCGGTGGTGGTCGACTCGAAGCTCCAGCAGCAGTGCGGCGCAGCGCTCGCACGGGCGAGGCGCTCCTCGCCCCGGTGCCGCTGCCGAAACGGAGTCGCGCAGGTAAGCGGCGAGTTTCGAAGCGTACTTACGGCCCTCCCACTCCATCTCCTCCATCCCGGGCGCGCGCTGTCAGTTTGGCGTCAGGCTGTTCCGCCGGCGGGTCGATGCCCGCCGCTCCAAGATCCCCGCACCTTGGTCTCGACATTCCTGCCATTACCGTCCGCTCCTCAACCGCCATAGCCCGAACCTTGGCCGGCGCTACTTGGTCGTTGAGGTGTGGGTCGGGATCGGGGCCGGCGCGGTCGTGCAGGTGCGGGTGGGGATCGGGACCGGCACGGTCGTTGAGGTGTGGGTCGGAATCGGGACCGGCACGGTCGTGCAGGTGCGGGTCGGGATGGGGACCGGCGCGGTCGTGGAGGTGGGTTGGTGATGAGGAACGGTGGGCCCGCCTTGAGCGGAAGCGCTCGGCAGGACTTCCAGCCCGACGCCGAGCCCCGCGATCGTCAGCGCCGAGCCGGTGGCCATCCAGACCGTCCGAGCACGCCGACGGGCACGGACCCCAGCTTGCAACCGCTGCCGGTGCTGGTCCTCAAAGGGGGTGTTTGCCTGGGTATCGCGCATCATCCGCGCGAGTTCGTGTTCGAAGTCTTCCATGATGTCTCCTTTCACTTCACCGGCTCGATGGCGTCACCGAGGAGCTGCCGCAACCGCGTCACGCCTCGTGACGTAAGGGAGCGGGCGGTGCCCACCGGACACCCCAGCGCCTCGGCAACCTGCACCTCGGACAGGTCCTGGTAATAGCGCAGCACCACCGCGGTGCGCTGTCGCACCGGCAGCAATGCCAGCGCGGCCTCCAACCGAGTCCGTTCCTCCACGGCAGTGGCCACATCGCCGGCCTCGGGAAGCTCCGGCAACCGTTCCACCGGACGCTCGCCCCACCAGCGACGTCGCGCCGAGCGAGCCGCCGCACGTGCCAGCACCCGGCGCACATACGCCTCCGGCGCCTGCTCGGCCACCCTCGGCCACGCAAACCACAGCTTGACCAGCGCCTCCTGCAGCAGATCCTCGGCCCGATGCCGATCTCCGCCGGTGAGCAGATGCGCCAGGTGAAGCAGTGCCGGCCAACGAGCCGCGACGAACCGGTCGAACGCATCGGTTCGCAACTGCCTCATCAACGCCGTCCCCCGCCTCGATCACTCGCCTACACCCCTACAAAGGCACTGACCCACGTCCCGCTATGCAGTCCCCGGGCGTGAGCTGCCTCACACGCCCACCTCAGCCCCGTGCGTAAGTCACCGAAGCGCACATCCCGTGGGAGTTCCTCACTCTCATGTCCAGCCGCCTGTCCCGCCCCCACCGGCAGACGACCCAGCTTCGGGGTCTGTCAATTGAGAGGCCCTACTGACCTTGAATGACTGGAGTTACGGCGATTCGAGGACGAAGCCGGTCTCAGCGACGAAGCCGTCGAGGACCGTTGCAGTGAGTGTGGGGAGGGCACCGTCGTGGCTGGTTTCGAAGTGGTCGCGAAGGGCGCCGTTGTCGCCGGCCGCGACGGACCAGGAACCTGATGCCCCTGGACGAACGTGTTCGTGCCGCACACGGGGATCCAGTGGGGAGTGGCCGCAGGAGTTGGGCTCCGGCTCGGAAATGACGTGCTGGCGTCGGCTACGTCGTGGTTGACGGGCTGGCCGTCGCGGTAGGCCGTGAGGCGGTGGGGTCGGAAGCCACCGGCCCGAAGGGTGCCGGCTCGGCCCGCACCATCCCGACATTCACCAGGAAGCCCCCGCTGAGTGCGGCCGCGAGCGCGACATCCAGCAGGATCTTGCCCGGAGCGTGCACCGCCCGCTGCTTGCGCCACGGTGCCAGCGCCGCCGATATCGCCGCATCCAGGCCCGTCTTGCGGACTGCCTCCGCCGGCAACACGGCCCCGCCTCGTCACCACGCCAAGACCGTCGCTCGACAGGCACCTGCGGGGTACCACCCGATGCTCTTCTTGACCTGAGGAGTGCGGCTTTCCAGGCGGCGAACAAAACCCTGGACAAGTCCCGTCACCCTGCAGGCAGAACTGGCGGCAGCAGATCGGCCTGCGGCGCCCCTGCGACGATCAGGTAGCGCTCGTAGCGGCGGTGCACGCGTCCGCAAACGGTCAGCCGCGCCACCGTAGCCCTACGGACCAGTGGTGGCGGCCCAGCCTCTCGGCAAAATCGATGCCCTTGCAGGCGATACACGGAAGCGGAAGCGGGCTACGGCGCGTTCCTCTCAGCCCATTCGGCAGCGCGCAAGACACCCGATCAAGACCGTCGTACCCCATCGCCAGCAATCAGCAAAAGGCCAGGTCAGCGACCTGCAGCAGCCATCACCGAAGGTCGCCGACCCGGCCGATTGCTTGGAGACCAAGAAGGCACGGCGGACGGGTTCTTTGTCTTGACCGCGCTGACAAACCAGTGGGGCCGCCACTCCAACGGAGTGGCGGCCCCACTGCTGTGCTGACGTCGGGTCAGGCTTTGGGTGGACCGGTGCACACGCGGTGCACAAGGGGGTGGAAAACAGCCGGGAACCACGAGAAGTTACGAGCAGCGTTTTCGCAGGTCGCAGCAGGTCTTCCGGGTTCCCGCCCAGGTCACCCGACCCTGCTCTTTAGATGTCGAAGTAAAGCTCGAACTCATGCGGGTGCGGCCGCAGCTGGATCGGGGCGATCTCGTTCGTGCGCTTGTAGTCGATCCAGGTCTCGATCAGGTCGGAGGTGAAGACGCCGCCCTGCTGGAGGTACTCGTTGTCGGCCTCGAGGGCGTCGAGGACGGCCGGGAGGGAGGTGGGGACCTGGGGGACGCCCGCGTGCTCCTCGGGGGCGAGCTCGTAGAGGTCCTTGTCGATCGGCTCGGCCGGCTCGATCTTGTTCTTGACGCCGTCCAGGCCCGCCAGGAGGAGGGCGGAGAAGGCGAGGTACGGGTTCGAGGACGGGTCCGGGGCGCGGAACTCGACGCGCTTGGCCTTCGGGTTGGAGCCCGTGATCGGGATACGCATGGCCGCGGAGCGGTTGCGCTGGGAGTAGACCAGGTTGACCGGGGCCTCGAAGCCGGGGACCAGGCGGTGGTAGGAGTTCACCGTCGGGTTGGTGAAGGCCAGCAGCGACGGGGCGTGCTTGAGGATGCCGCCGATGTAGTAACGGGCGGTGTCCGAGAGGCCGGCGTAGCCCTGCTCGTCGTAGAAGAGGGGCGCGCCGCCCTGCCACAGGGACTGGTGGACGTGCATGCCGGAGCCGTTGTCACCGAAGATCGGCTTGGGCATGAAGGTCGCGGTCTTGCCGTTGCGCCAGGCGACGTTCTTCACGATGTACTTGAAGAGCATCAGGTCGTCGGCGGCGGCGAGCAGGGTGTTGAACTTGTAGTTGATCTCCGCCTGGCCGGCCGTGCCGACCTCGTGGTGCTGACGCTCGACCTGCAGGCCGGCCGCGTCCAGCTCCAGGGAGATCTCGGCGCGCAGGTCGGCGAAGTGGTCGACCGGCGGGGCCGGGAAGTAGCCACCCTTGTAGCGGACCTTGTAGCCGCGGTTGTTCTCCTCCGACCCGGTGTTCCAGGCGCCGGCCTCGGAGTCGATGTGGTAGAACGACTGGTTCGCCGACGTCTCGAAGCGGACGTTGTCGAAGACGTAGAACTCCGCCTCCGGACCGAAGTACGCGGTGTCCGCGATGCCGGTGGAGGCGAGGTAGGCCTCGGCCTTCTTGGCGATGTTGCGCGGGTCGCGGCTGTACTGCTCGCCCGTGATCGGGTCGTGGATGAAGAAGTTGATGTTGACGGTCTTGTCGCGGCGGAACGGGTCCACACGAGCCGTCGACAGGTCCGCGCGCAGGGCCATGTCGGACTCGTGAATGGCCTGGAAGCCGCGGATCGAGGAGCCGTCGAACGCGAGCTCTTCGGCCGGGTCGAACGCCTTCGCCGGGATGGTGAAGTGCTGCATCACACCGGGCAGGTCGCAGAATCGGACGTCGACGAACTTGACGTCCTCGTCCGCGATGAACTTCTTGGCCTCGTCGGCGTTCTGGAACATCCAACTCCTCCTAGCCCGGTCACCGGTCGGCGGACGCGGGGTTGCTACTCGGAGCGCGTCCATGTGCGGTGGCGCGCTTGCCCGACCATAGGCAGGCGGGATTTCCCAAGCATGACCCATTTGTTTCGCCGAGGTTAACCGGCGCGCGGCCGCCCTTATCACCCAGTGTGCTCCAAAGTGGGGCATTTGGTCCCCGCCGTGATTCCCCTTTCTTCGGTCGCCCGTACGGGCCCTCGCCCGCCCGTACCTGCCCTCCGCGAATCGAACGTATGCGGTCGCAGTACCGTGGACGGGTGGACAACAGGCAAGCAATCGGATCGTGGATCTCCGGGCCCCGCGCGGCAGCCGAGGACATGGGTGTCGAGTTCGGATACCGCGGGCAGCGGCTCGGGCTGCCGGAGGAGGGCCCCGGCTCGCTCGCGCGCCCCGGGCGCCGCTTCGCCGCGCTCTTCATCGACTGGGCGCTGTGCATGCTCATCGCGTACGGCCTCCTCAGCGGCGGCAAGGCGCAGTCGGCGAGCAACTGGGCGCTGGTGGTCTTCGCGGTGCTCAGTGTGCTGACGGTCGGCACGGTCGGCTTTACACCGGGCAAGCGGCTGCTGGGCCTGCGGGTGATCGCGGAAGGCGGTGGCCGGATCACGCTGCCGCGGGTGTTGCTGCGCACGGTGCTGCTTGTCGTGGTCATTCCGGCCGTGGTGTGGGATCGGGACGGCCGGGGTCTCCACGATCGCCTCGCGCGCGCCGTCCAGGTCCGTATGTGACGCGTTCGACCGCTCGCTCATACGGCGAACGCCCCGGAGCCTGAGCTCCGGGGCGTTCGCCGTATCCGTCGGATGTTCGGGTCAGCGCGGCCTGGTCAGCGCGTCTTGCCGCCGCCCTTGGGCATCCGCATGCCCTTGGGCATCGGCCCCTTCGGGACCGGCATGTTGCTCATCAGGTCGCCCAGCGCACGCAGCCGGTCGTTGACCGCCGTGACCTGAGCGCCGGGGAGCACGCGCGGCAGCTTGAGCAGGGTCGTACGGAGCTTCTTCAGCGGCACCTGGTCCTCGCCGTCGCCCACCACGATGTCGTGGACGGGGGCGTCGGCGACGGTACGCGCCATCCGCTTCTTCTCGGCGGCCAGCAGGCCACGGAGACGGTTCGGGTTGCCCTCGCCGACCAGCACGATGCCGGCCTTGCCGACGGCGCGGTGCACCACGTCCTGGTTGCGGTTCATGGCCACCGCGGGGGTGACCGTCCAGCCGCGGCCGACGTTCTCCAGCACGGCGGCCGCCGCACCGGGCTGGCCCTCCATCTGCCCGAAGGCAGCTCGCTCGGCGCGCCGTCCGAAGACGATCGCCATCGCGAGGAAGGCCAGGACGAAGCCCAGGATTCCCGCGTAGATGGGGTGGCCGATCGCGAAGCCGATGGCAAGGAGAACGCCGAATACGACGATGCCTACACCAGCGACGACAAGACCGACCTTGGAGTCGACCCGACGGGTCATCTTGTAGGTCAGGGCGATCTGCTTCAGCCGCCCGGGGTTCTCAGCGCCGGCAGCGCCGACAGCGCCCTCAGCGTTTACCTTCCTCGCCATACAGCGCAGTCTACGTGGCGTGCGGGCGCTGGGTCGCCGCGGCCTCCAGTACGTACTCGGCCTCGTACCGGTCCTTGGCACGGCGGCGGTCCTCCAGGACCGACGTCCAGGCGTTACGGCGGGCGGTGCGCTGCCCGCCGCGCATCAGTACGGCCTCGACGGCGCGCAGTGCGCCGGTGACGGAGGGGATGGGGAGGGCGGGGGTGGCGCGGAGCGGCGCGGCCTGCATGGTGGGTGACTCCCTCTGGCTATCGGTGAAGCAGGGGTGGTGCGGGAGCGGTGCGTGCATCCATCGTCACGGAAAGGTGTTACCAACGGATGACCTGCCGGTCAAACACCAATGAAACGTTGACGCGGCCCGCCACGCCCCCCGTCGGGGGAGTGCGGGCCGCGTGTTCTCCAGCATGTGCCACGTTTCACAAGATGGCGCGCCGGGGAGCTCAAACCGCCTGACTGGACGCCTCGACCTCGCGCCGCTCGATGGCCTGCTGGTAAAGGCGGCCGGCGCGGTAGGAGGAGCGGACCAGCGGGCCGGACATGACGCCGGCGTAGCCGATCTCCTCGGCCTCCTCCTTGAGCTCCACGAACTCGGCCGGCTTGACCCAGCGCTCGATCGGGTGGTGGCGCACGGAGGGGCGCAGGTACTGGGTGATCGTGATCAGCTCACAGCCCGCGTCGTGGAGGTCCTGCAGCGCCTGGCTGATCTCCTCGCGCTCCTCGCCCATGCCCAGGATGAGGTTCGACTTGGTGACCAGACCGGCCTCGCGGGACTTGGAGATCACCTCTAGGGAGCGCTCGTACCGGAAGCCGGGGCGGATCCGCTTGAAGATCCGCGGGACCGTCTCGACGTTGTGCGCGAGGACCTCGGGGCGGGAGGAGAAGACCTCCGCCAGCTGCTCGGGGACCGCGTTGAAGTCCGGGATGAGCAGCTCGACGCCGGTGCCGGGCATCGACGCGTGGATCTGCCGGACCGTCTCGGCGTAGAGCCAGGCGCCGCCGTCCTCCAGGTCGTCGCGCGCGACGCCGGTGATCGTGGCGTACTTCAGGCCCATGGTCTGCACGGACTCGGCGACCCGGCGCGGCTCGTCGCGGTCCAGCTCCTGCGGCTTGCCGGTGTCGATCTGGCAGAAGTCACAGCGGCGGGTGCACTGGTCGCCACCGATGAGGAAGGTCGCCTCGCGGTCCTCCCAGCATTCAAAGATGTTGGGACAGCCCGCCTCCTGGCAGACCGTGTGCAGGCCCTCGCTCTTCACCAGGCCCTGGAGGTGGTTGTACTCGGGACCCATTTTCGCCCGGGTCTTGATCCACTCGGGCTTGCGCTCGATGGGGGTCTGGCTGTTCCGGACCTCCAGGCGCAACATCTTGCGTCCGTCGGGTGCGACTGCGGACACGTCCGGCTCCCTACGACTTCGTTTCTTCGGCGTACACCAGGGTACGCCCGTTGATTCGCACGTCTTTACGTGCGTGGCAACCCTCTACGGCGGGGTTGCATTCCCGGCGGTGTCCGGGGTTCATGGTGGCGGCCCTCGGGTCAGACCGCTCGGGGGAGGAGCTCGGCGCCCTCCAGGACGTCCCGCAGGTGCTTCTCGACGACGGGCAGCACCTCGGCGATGGTGATCTCCCGGCCCAGCTCGTTGGCCAGCGAGGCGACGCCCGCGTCCCGGATGCCGCACGGCACGATCTTGTCGAACGAGGTGTTGTCCGGGTTCACGTTCAGCGCGAAGCCGTGCATCGTGACGCCCTTGGCGACGCGGATGCCGATCGCGGCGAGCTTGCGGTCCTCGCGGCGCTGGCCGGCGTTGGACGGTGCGTACTCGGGGCCGTTCAGCCGCGGGTCGAACAGCTCGTCCGTCACCCGCGGGTCGAAGTCGAGGTTCAGCCCGCCCAGGGCCGCCCGCTGCTCCACCGGGTCGCCCAGGATCCACACACCGCTGCGGCCCTCGACCCGGGTGCCCTGCACGCCGAATTCGGCGCAGACCCGGATCAGCGCCTCTTCGAGGCGGCGGACATGGGCGACGACGTCAACCGGGCGCGGCAGCTTCTGGATGGGGTAGCCCACCAGCTGGCCCGGCCCGTGCCAGGTGATCTTCCCGCCGCGGTCCACGTCGACGACCGGGGTCCCGTCCAGCGGGCGCTCGTCCTCGGACGTACGCCGTCCCGCGGTGTACACGGGCAGATGCTCCAGCAGCAGACAGGTGTCCGGTACCTCGTCGACGAACCGGGCGGCGTGCACCCGGCGCTGCTCCTGCCAGGCCGATTCGTAGTCCACGGCGTCGGCGCCGAAGCCCAGATGCACAAAGCGCAGCCCCTCGGGTGCGGGGGTCTCCCCCCGAGAGATCGCAGTCACGGCAGCTCCTCTTCGAACCTCTGTTGCACTTTGCTGCAACGTTGATGCCACTTCGCGCCCATGCCACTGTACGGCCGCCGCTCCCGGTGCCCGCAGGCGGCCGGTGTCCGACCTGCCCCCGCCCCTGCTCACACGATCGGATGAACGCGTGGCGCAGGCCGCGAGAAAGGTTCCGAAGGCCGTTACATTCACGCCGTTCCACAAGGGCGATGAGCATGCCGGACAGGGGCCGCCGATACCGGCTGCCCGGCCCGGAAGGCAGGAGACCGGTAAAGCTGATGACGGAACGACCCCCGCACCACACGCCCAACCGCCAGCTCGCCGCGCTCATCGCCGAGGCGGGATTTTCCAATGCCGGGCTGGCAAGACGGGTTGATCAGCTCGGCATCGAGCACGGCCTCGACCTCCGTTACGACAAGACGTCGGTGACCCGCTGGCTGCGCGGCCAGCAGCCCAGGGGCACCACCCCCGCGCTCATCGCCGAGGTGTTCACCCGCCGGCTCGGGCGCCGGCTGTCCGCCCAGGACCTGGGGCTGGACGCCTGTGCGCCGGTGTACGCCGGGCTGGAATTCGCCGCCACCCCCAGTGAGGCGGTGGACATCGTCAGCGGTCTGTGGCGCAAGGACTCCGGCAGCCATGCCGAGCTCCGCAAGATCGCCTTCACCCCGGCCGGGCTCGTGGTGCCCAGCCGGGACTGGCTGATCGGCCGCGCCGACGAACGCGTGGCTCGCGGCGAGACCGCCGCCGACGGCTCGGTCCGGGTGCCCGCCCAGGGCGGCCGGGTCTCGGTGCCGCGGCAGCGCCGTACGGACCGCGTCGACCGCACCCAGGGCTCCCGGGTCACCTCCGGCGACATCGCGGCGCTGCGCTCGGTCGGCGAGCTGTTCCGGGCGCTGGACCACGCCTACGGCGGCGGCCACGCCCGGCAGGCCCTGGTGCGCTATCTGGAGCACGAGGCCGAGCCGATGCTGCGCGGCACCTACGGGGAGGCCACCGGCCGTCGGCTGTTCGCGGCCGCCGCCGATCTGACCCGGCTGGCGGGCTGGACCTCGTACGACATTGCCGCACACGGCCTGGCGCAGCGGTACTTCGTCCAGGCCCTGCGGCTGGCCCAGGCCGCCGGCGACCGTGCGTACGGTTCCTACGTCCTGGTGACGATGAGCCGGCAGGCCGTTTATCTGGGGCATGGCAGAGAGGCCGTCCAGCTGGCGCGGGTCGCACAGCAGGGCATCGGCAGCAGCGCGCCGCCCGTCGTCCAGGCACTGCTGCACTCCGCTGAGGCGCGCGGCCACGGCGTCCTGGGCGAGGTCCGGGCGTGCACGGCGGCGCTGGCCCGCGCGGAGCGGGCGCTGGAGACCGCCCGCCCCGGCGACGACACCCCGTACTGGGCGCGCTTCTTCGACGAGGCGCAGCTGGCCGACGAGTTGGCGCACTGCCACCGCGACCTCCAGCAGTACCGCGCGGCCTCCCAGCACGCCGAACGCTCCCTGCAGCTGCGCGCCGCCGGCTTCGCCCGCAGCCGGCTCTTCTGCCGGGTGGTGCTGGCGACCGCGCGGCTGGGCCTGGGCGAGCTGGAGCAGGCCTGCACGCTGGGTGCCGAGGCGGCCCTACAGGCCTCCGAGATGCGGTCCGTACGGGCCCATGAGTACGTCAGGGAGTTCGAACGCCGCCTGGAGCCGTACCGGGACGCGGCGGCGGTGCGGGGCTACCGGGAACGGGTGGCGGCGCTGGGGTGAGGCGCGTCGGCGGGCGGCAGGGCCCGGCCGTCGTGGTCAGGCTGCCGTGCGCACGGTGTCCGGCTCCGTCGTGAGACCGGGCAGGCCGAAGTCCTGGAGGACGGCGCGGGCGGCCCGGCGGCCCGAGTTCAGCGCGCCCTGGAGCGTGCTGGTGTCCCGGTGATCGCCGCATACGTAGAGACCGGACAGCACCCGCACGGTGCGTGGATCGTGCGGGGCCGGCATCGCGGGGACCGCGTAGGGATCGTGATGGCCGGTCAGCAGCTGCCAGTCGTCGCTCCGGGCGCCGTAGATCCGGTCGAGCTGGGGCCGGACCGTCTTGTCGAGGACGGACAGCGGCAGCGCCGCCGCGGCGCCGAGCACGGTCGTGGTGATCAGGGACCGCCCTGGCGGCGTACGGGACGGGTCGATCGCGCCGGCCAGGTAGGTGTACCCGACCGGGCCGTCCGTCGGCAGGACGAGCGCGGTGTCGCGGGAGGGCGCGCCGCGGCCGCCGAAGGCCGCTCCGGCGGTGTGGTGCAGGACGGTCACCGGGTGGAAGGCGGGCACCCGCAGCCCCGGCAGCAGCTCGGCCGCGTCCCGCGCACCGGTCGCCACCAGCACCGCGCGGCAGGGGACGGGGCCGTGCTCGGCGGTGCTGACGCCGGTGGTGGAGACGGCGGTGACCTGCACGGACGTACGGACCGTGCCGGGCGGCAGTGCGGCGGCGAGCAGCTCGGGGACGGCCGAGGCGCCGCCGGCCGGCAGCCAGAGCCGGCCCTCCACGTAGTCGCGCAGCGCCGCCGCGCCGCCACGGCTGGAGCCGCGCAGTTGCGGATCGCACAGCAGCGCGCCGAGCAGGGGCCGCAGGAACGTGTCATGGGCGCGCGGCGGGAAGGTGGGGCGGCTCGCCAGGGCATCGCGGATGGCGCGGTCGGCGGGTGGTGCCGAGGCGGCGCCGGCAGGGGGAGCGGCGGATCCGGTGGTGCGGTCGGCGCGCGAGAGGGCGCGCGCCGCGGCGAGTGCGCCCCTCGTGCTCCGGGGCGCACTGATGCGATGCGCCCGTTGGCCGTTGTGGACGCACAGGCCGGGCGCGAACGGACGCCGCGTCAGACCGCCGAGGCCAGGGGTGCGGCGCAGCTCGGCGGCGGAGACGGCCAGCGGCCGGGCGCAGCGGTCCAGCCGGAAGCCGTCGAGGGGGTCGGTGACGGACCGGCCGCCGATCCGGTCCGCGGCTTCCAGGACGGTGACCGACACTCCCGCGCCGGTCAGATGGCGGGCGGCGGCGAGACCGGCCGGGCCGGCTCCCACGATGACGACGTCCACGGTCGATGCGGCGCGCAGCACATGCCCTCCCGAGATCGGTCCCAGCGGCGGTGCACCGAAGTCATGCCCGGTGCCGCCGCACGGGATGCCGAGTGGTGTGTGCGAGGACGGTAGGGAGCCGGCGGCGCCGGCGACAGGGGGCGCCCGGGGGCGCGCCGGAGCACCCTTGGCCAAAGCTCGGTCTTGCGGGCCGGACGCCTACGCGGAGTGGACGGCCGCGCGGGCCGCACGGCTATGCGGCCCGCACCGCTTCGATGATCCGGGGATGGGCGAAGGTGAACCCGGAGTCCAGCAGCCGGCGCGGAATCACCCGCTGGCTGCCCAGCACATCGCCGGCGAACTCACCGAGCGCGAGACGCAAGGCCGACGCCGGGACGGTGAAGAGCGTGGGGCGGTTCAGGACGCGGCCCATGACGGCGGTGGCCTCGCGGTTGGTGACCGGTTCCGGCGCGGTGAGATTGACCGGGCCGGCCAGGCCCTCGGTGTCGATGAGATGGCGCAGCGCCGCGATGTGGTCGTGCAGGGAGATGAAGCTCCAGTACTGGCTGCCGTCGCCGATCCGGCCGCCCAGGCCGGCCCGGAAGATCGGGAAGAGCCGGCCCCAGGCGCCGCCCGAGCGCGCCACGACCAGACCGGTGCGGGCAAAGACGGTGCGGATGCCCGCGTCCTGGGCCGGCTTCGCGGCGTCCTCCCAGGCCACACAGACCTCCGGCAGGAACCCCGTACCGGCCGGCGCGCTCTCGTCCGTACGCCGGTCACCGGTGTCGCCGTAGTAGCCGATCGCGCTGCCGCACACAAAGACCCGCGGCGGGGTGTCCATCGAGGCGAGGGCCGAGGCGATGGCCCGGGTACCCAGCACCCGGCTGTCGCGGATCTCCTGTTTGTAGGCCGCCGTCCAGCGATGGTCGGCGACCCCGGCGCCGGCGAGATGGACGACCGCCTCGCATCCGGTCAGCCCGGCCGTGTCGACCTCCTGCCCCTTGGGGTCCCAGCGCACCTCGTCGGCGGCGGTGGGCTCACGCCGTACGAGCCGGACGACCTCGTGTCCGTCCGCGCGCAGGGACTGTACGAGCGCCGTGCCGATGAGACCGGTCGAGCCAGTGATCGCGATCCGCATGCGGCCCATACTGCCCGCACCGACGGGCCGATGGCGGCATCTGCGGCCCGGCCCGCCGCGCCCGCTATGGCTTGAACCGGTCCCACAGGAGGGGGAAGCGCTCCGCCAGGGCCTGGTCGTCGTCGAAGTCGAGGTAGGTGCCGAACGGTTCGCGGGGCGCCGGGGGCAGTCCCAGGTCCGGCATCACGCCGCCGGTCATCTGCTCGTACGCCTCGTCGGCCGCGTATCCCAGCTCCTCGGCATCGCCGTCCACCGCCTCGTCGAAGTCGTCCAGCAGCTCGGCGAGCTGGTCCGGGTCGTGCAGCGCGCCCTCGAAGATCTCCCGGCCCTGGCCGATCAGCCAGCAGCGGAAGTAGTCGAAGGCATCGTCGCTCGCCCCGCCCAGCATCACGGAGGCCGCCGCCCACACATCCCAGGCGTACGCCCGGTTGTAACGGGATTCGAAGTGGCGGGCGAAGTCCACGACGGCGTCCGGGTCGAGCCCGAGCAGCCGCTCGACCAGCGCGTCGGCCTGCTCTTGGGGGTCGCCCTCGGCGGCCTCGCGCGAACTGTCGATCAGCTCCCAGAACTCCGTCTCGTCCATCACCGCTCCAGCATCTGCCCTGCCGCCGCGCGCCGCATGCCGAGTACCCCAGATGCGACGGGGTCGTTATCCGGACCGGTGACGGGGCGTCCGGAGCGGTGATCGCTCCTCCGGATCGGCGCTCCGTCGTGTGACCGTCCCAAGAATCACTCGTTGGAAGGCTTGCAACGACCGAACGACGGCATATCTGCCATTTCGTGAAGGGCTGTTTCAGGCGATGCCCATGGACGAACGCACCCGGGCCGAAGTCGAGCGGGCCGAGGCGGCCATCGTCGAGCACTACCCACGGCTCGTCCGCCTCGCCTACCTCGTACTGCCCCCTTTGATGGGCCGCCACCGCCGGGTCCTGACCGCGCACGGCCTGGTCCAGCGGGCGCTGCCGTGGCGGGCCCGCCGACGCCGTCCGGACGGCGGGCTGCCCGCCCAGCGCGGCCCGGCGGCCGAATCCGGCTACGACCTGGTGCGGCTGCGGACCCTGCGGCTGGCGCTGGCGTACGAGGGACGGCAGGGCCTGGGGCTGCCGGCCGTGCCCGTGGTGTGGGGGCTGCGGCTCTTCCCCCGGGCCGGCGGCGCCGATGAACTCGCCCTGGACCAGGCGCTGTCCGCCGTCCCCGCGGCGGTGCGGGCCGCCATCGGACTGTGGCATCTGGAGGGCCTGGACGAGGACGCGGCCCGCGCCGTGCTGGCGCGGGCCGGCATCGAGGACCCGGACGCGGCGCAGCGGGCGGCCGGGCAGCTGGACCGGGAGACCGGGGCCGGCGCCGTGACGCTGCTGAACTCGGGCGAGTTCGATCCGTGCACGGTACAGACCCGGCCGACGGATCTGCTGCGCCGCCGGCAGCGGGTGCGGACATCGGTCGCCCTCGCCGCCGTAGTGGCGATCGGCGCGGTGGTGGCCGGGGTGCCGGGCGGCGACGGGGACCGGGCCGGGCACGCCGAGACCGCCGCACAGCAGGCGCTGGACCCGGCCCGGCTGCTGCGCACCCCCAACGAGCAGTGGGCGGACACCTCCCGGGTGGACTTCACCGCCTGGCCCGCCCGCGGCCGGCAGGCCGGCGACAAAAAGCTGCTGGCGCGGGCGCTACGGGTCTGGGCGGCGCCACCCGCCGACGCCCGGATCACCGCGGCCGCCGACACCTCCACCCGGCCGCCCGACCATCCGCCGCAGCTGCTGTACGCGGGCCTGATCGACAACGTCATGGTGGTGGTCCTCCACGACGGGGAGCGCCTGGTCCGCTACGCCGAACCCGAAGACGCCACCCCCAGCCTGCACTTCGCCCGCGTCGACGGCGCGGATCTGACGAGCGGTGCCGCGCTGGTGATCGGCCGCGGCAACGGCTGGATGCGCTATCTGCTCGCGCCGTGGATCTCCGACATCGCCGTCCGCGACCTGCTGGCGGCCGGCGCGCCGGCGCACGGCCTTCATGTGGCCCCGGACGGGGTCACCGACCGGATCCCGACACCGCCCGCGGCGGACGCCGGCTGCGGACGCTGGCCGGTGGCGCAATTCCGGTCCTCGACGCGGATCGTGGACGCCGTCGCGAACCCCGCTTTCCTGCTCACCGACCTCGACGATCTCGTCCCCGTCCATCTGACGTACCTGCCGCCGCCACCGTCCGACGACCGGCCGGGCAGCGGCCCGCGCGAGGCGACCGACCCCGCGGCGCTGGCCGGGCTGGCCCATACCGCCTGTCAACTACGGTCGCTGCGCGGCGCCGGCGTACGGTCCGTCAACACCTGGGCGTTCGCCTCGCAGCAGCTCCCGGAGAACGGCGGCAGCGCGACCTGGGTGTGCACCCGTGCCGACACCTGGCGCGGGCCCGGCAGCGTGACCGTACAGTTCCTGCCGCCCGCCACCCGCCCGGCCGACCCCGGGCGGATCGCCGGACGGGCCGCCAACACCGCCGCCTGCAGCCGCTTCGGACCGCATGTGGTCGGTGACGTCCACTGGCAGGCCAAGTCCGGGAAGTGGTACCTGCTCGCGGCCGGCAGCCGGGAGGTCGGCGGTATCGACGCGACGGGCGGGGTACGCGCCACCGGCACATCGGCCACGCTCGCCGCACCGGCCGGGCAGAACGCCGCCGCCGAGGTCGTCGGACGACTGCGGGGCGGGGGGAGCGTGCGGGCCCTTCGGCCGTAGGCGGGAACGGTGGCGGGTCGCGGGTAAAACGGCCACGGAATCCGGACAGAAGGTGTCGGGTATCGCTGTCAGGGTCGCGGTGTACGGATGCGAGGCACCTGACAGCGAGGAGTGGCGTACGTGACGGAACGGAAAGAACTGGCGGGACGGGTGGCGCTGGTAGCCGGGGCGACCCGGGGCGCGGGCCGTGCGATGGCGGTGGAGCTGGGCCGGGCCGGTGCCCTGGTGTACGTGACCGGGCGGACGACCCGGGAGCGGGTCAGCGAGGTCGGCCGGCCCACCGAGACCATCGAGCAGACCGCGGAGCTGGTGACCGCGGCGGGCGGCACCGGGATCGCCGTACCGACCGACCACTTGGAGCCGGCGCAGGTCAAGGCGCTGATCGAGCGCATCGACCGGGAGCAGGGGCGACTGGATGTGCTGGTCAACAGCGTCTGGGGCGGCGACCGGCTGATCGAGTTCAACACCAGGCTGTGGGACCTCGATCTGGACAACGGGCTGCGGATGTTCCGCCTCGGCATCGACACCCACATCATCACCGGCCACTACGCGCTGCCGCTGCTGATCAGGCGGCCCGGCGGGCTGGTCGTCGAGGTCACCGACGGCACCGCCGCCTTCAACCGCACCTACCGTGACAACCTCTGCTTCGACCTCACCAAGAACGCCCCGCATCGCATGGCCTTCGGCCTCGCCGCCGAGCTGACGGAGTACGACGGCACGGCGGTCTCGCTCACCCCCGGCTTTCTGCGGTCCGAGGAGATGCTCGACCACTTCGGGGTGACGGAGGAGACCTGGCGCGACGCGGTGGCCGAGGAGCCGCACTTCGCCATCGCCGAGTCGCCGGCTCTGATCGGCCGCTCGGTCCGCGCGCTGGCCGCCGATCCGGACAGGCGGCGCTGGAGCGGACAGTCGCTCTCCAGCGGCCAGTTGGCGAAGGAGTACGACTTCACGGACACGGACGGCTCCCGGCCCGACTGCTTCGGCTACTTCGAGGACGTGGTCTTCGGGGGGAAGGACGCGAGCGCGGCGGGCTACCGGTAGCGGGGCCCTCGCCTCGGGTTACGTAGCGCGGGCTACGTATACAGAGCGGCCGTCCGTCGGGCGGCCGCCGCGAAGCGCTCACGCAGCCCGGAGGGCGCGAGTATCTCGCCCTCCGGGCCGAGCGCCAGCAGCTGGGCGTAGGCGACCTCGGCGGACTCCACGGCCAGGGTGACGGTCAGCCGGCCGTGCGCGTCGGGGCCGCCCGCGGCCTGCGCCGCCTCGATCGCCTCGCGGGCCGCCATGCGCTCGGTGACGTACGGCAGTTGCAGCGCGCCACGCTTCGAGAGCCGGAGCACCACCTCCTCGCGCAGGAGGGAGCGGGTGAACTGCGTGGCCCGCTCCGCCCAGAACGCCGGGAGGTCGAAGGACTCGTCGCGGACGAAGCGGCCTCCGCCCCCGCCAGGCATGCCGGCCTGGCCGTTGTCGTCCGTCCCGCTGCCCTCGTCCGCGCCACTACGCTCGTCCGCCCCGCCGAACTCGACCGCGGCGAACCGGTCGACCCGATACACCCGGTAGTCACCCCGCGTACGCGCCGCCAGATACCAGACCCCCGCCTTCAGCACGAGGCCGTACGGCTCCAACTCCCGCTCCACCTCGGTGTCCTTACGGAGGTAGCGGGCGGTGATCCGGCGGTCGTCCCAGACCGCATCGGCGATCGCGGGCAGCAGGGCGGGGGGCTCGGGCTCCTGATACCAGTTGGGCGCGTCGAGATGAAAGCGCTGGGCGGCGCCGGTCGCGGCGTCCCGCAACTCGGGCAGCAGAGCGGCGGAGACCTTCAGACGGGCGGCGGAGGCGGCGTCCGCGAGCCCCATCTCGCGCAGGGCGGAGGGGACTCCGGACAGGAAGAGCGCCTCCGCCTCGCTGCGGCCGAGGCCGGTGAGACGGGTGCGATAGCCGCCGATGAGGCGGTAGCCGCCGGCCCGGCCGCGGTCCGCGTAAACGGGCACCCCGGCCTCGGAGAGGGCGAGGACGTCCCGGGCGACCGTGCGCTCGGAGACCTCCAACTCCCGCGCCAGCTCGGCGGCCGTCATCGACGGCCGCGACTGGAGCAGCAACACCATCTTGATCAGCCGGGCAGCACGCATACCCCCATCATGCCGAGGCCCACTGACAATGCCGGGGGGCGGGACGGTATGGGCGGGCAGGGGATGCGGGGCGGGCGGGCCAGGTGCGCCGGACGGGACGGGTGGGCCAGGTGCGTCAGGCGGGGCAGGTGCGTCAGGCAGGGCGGGCGGGGCGGGCGGGAGAGCCCAAGCCGCGGAACCGCACCACCACACCCGCCCACCCCCCGAAGGGGGGTGGGCGGCGGGGAAAAAGATAAGAAGGCCCGGCCGTTGTCAGGGCATGACCGGCCGGGCCGGAGGGTTCCCGTGCGGAGGCCCCGGGCGCGGGATGGTGGCCTCCGCACGGGAGTTCGGGGGTGCCCCTGAAGGGGCGGGCGGCACCCCGCACGGGGGTGCCCCTCAAAGACGGACGCACCCGGCACGGGAGCGCCCCTCAAAGGCGGGCGGCACCCGGTGTCGGCCGGGGCCGCCCACGTCGGCGGCACCCGGTGTCGGCCAGGGCCGCCCACATCTCACAGGCCGTACCGCTCCTTGGCCTCCTTGACGGTCTCCAACTTGACCTCGCCGCGGCGGGCGAGGGACGCCAGCGCCTGGACGACCACCGACTGCGGGTCGACGCCGAAGTGGCGGCGGGCCGCCTCGCGGGTGTCGGAGAGACCGAAACCGTCGGTGCCGATGGAGGTCCAGTCCTGCTCGACCCAGGGGGCGATCTGGTCCGGGACGGCACGCATCCAGTCACTGACCGCGACGACCGGGCCGGGGGCGCCGGCCAGTGCACGGGTGACGTACGGGATCCGGTCCTCGCCCTCCAGACGGGCGGCGTCGCACTCCAGGGCGTCGCGGCGCAGCTCCGTCCAGGACGGCACCGACCAGACGTCCGCCGCTACGCCCCAGTCGTCGGCCAGCAACTGCTGCGCCTCCAGGGCCCAGTGGATGGCCGTACCCGAGCCGAGGAGCTGGAGGCGGGGGGCCTCGGAAGCCGCGGACCCGTCGAGAGCGGCCTCCTTGAAGCGGTACAGGCCGCGCAGGATGCCCTCTTCGACGCCCTCGGGCATGGCCGGCTGGACCTTGGGCTCGTTGTAGACGGTGAGGTAGTAGAAGACGTTCTCGGGGTTCTCGCCGTACATCCGGCGCAGACCGTCCTTGACGATCACCGCGATCTCGTACGCGAAGGCCGGGTCGTAGTTGAGGGACGCCGGGTTCGTGGACGCGATCAGGTGCGAGTGGCCGTCGGCGTGCTGAAGACCCTCACCGGTCAGGGTGGTACGGCCGGCGGTGGCGCCGACGATGAAGCCCTTGCCGAGCTGGTCGGCGAGCTGCCACATCTGGTCGGCGGTGCGCTGCCAGCCGAACATCGAGTAGAAGATGTAGAAGGGGATCATCGGCTCGCCGTGCGTCGCGTACGACGAGGCGGCGGCGATGAAGTCGGCCATGGCGCCGGCCTCGGTGATGCCCTCGTTGAGAATCTGGCCGTCGGTGGCTTCCTTGTAGTACATCAGCTGGTCGCGGTCGACCGGCTCGTACGTCTGGCCCTTGGGCGAGTAGATGCCGACCGAGGGGAACAGCGACTCCATACCGAAGGTACGGGCCTCGTCGGGAACGATCGGCACCCAGCGCTTGCCGGTCTGCTTGTCCCGTATCAGGTCCTTGACGAGGCGGACGAAGGCCATGGTGGTGGCCATCTCCTGCTTGCCGGAGCCCTTGTACAGCGCCTTGAAGGCGCGCTCCTCGGGCGCGGGCAGCGCCGGGACCGGGTGGACCCGGCGGGCCGGGGCCGGACCGCCGAGGGACGCGCGGCGCTCCTGAAGGTAGCGGACCTCGGGGGAGTCGGCGCCCGGGTGGCCGTACGGAACGAGCTCCTCGTCCAGCTTGGAGTCCGGGATGGGAAGGTCGAGCAGGTCGCGCATGGCGCGGAACTCCTTGCCCGAGAGCTTCTTCATCTGGTGGTTGGCGTTCTTGGACTCGAAGCCGGCGCCCAGGGTGTAGCCCTTGACGGTCTGCGCGAGGATCACGGTCGGCGCGCCCTGGTACTCCACGGCCGCCTTGTAAGCCGCGTACACCTTGCGGGCCTCGTGGCCGCCGCGGGAGGTGTGGAAGCACTCGGCGATCTTCGCGTCGGTCAGCACCTTGGCCATCTCGACCAGGGCCGGCTCTGCGCCGAAGAAGTGCTCGCGGATGTAGGCGACGTCGCGGGTGGCGTACGTCTGGAACTGCGCGTCCGGCACCTGGCGCAGACGGCGGACGAGCGCACCGGTGGTGTCGAGCTGGAACAGCTCGTCCCAGGCGGAGCCCCACAGCGACTTGACGACGTTCCAGCCGGCGCCGCGGAACTGGGCCTCCAGCTCCTGAACGATCTTGAAGTTGGCGCGGACCGGGCCGTCGAGGCGCTGGAGGTTGCAGTTGATGACGAAGGTCAGGTTGTCCAGACCCTCGCGGGCCGCCAGGGCGAGTGCGGCGGTCGACTCGGGCTCGTCCATCTCGCCGTCGCCCAGGAACGCCCAGACGTGTGAGTTGGCGGTGTCCTTGATGCCGCGGTTGGCCAGGTAGCGGTTGAAGCGCGCCTGGTAGATCGCGGAGAGCGGGCCGAGGCCCATGGAGACGGTCGGGAACTCCCACAGCCAGGGCAGGCGCCGCGGGTGCGGGTAGGAGGGCAGACCGTTGCCGCCGGCCTCCTGGCGGAAGTTGTCGAGCTGCTGCTCGGAAAGGCGGCCGTCGAGGAAGGCGCGGGCGTAGATGCCGGGCGAGGCATGGCCCTGGATGTAGAGCTGGTCGCCGCTGCCGTCGCCCTCCTTGCCGCGGAAGAAGTGGTTGAAGCCGGTCTCGTACAGCCAGGCGGCGGACGCGAAGGTCGCGATGTGGCCGCCGACGCCGAACCGCGAGCCGCGCGTCACCATGGCGGCGGCGTTCCAGCGGTTCCAGGCGGTGATCCTGGCCTCCATCGCCTCGTCGCCCGGGAGGCCGGGCTCGGCGGAGGTCGGGATGGTGTTGACGTAGTCCGTCTCCAGGGGCGCGAGCCCGGGGGCACCGGTGTGCTCCAGCGCGCGGCGCATGAGATACGCGGCACGGTGCGGGCCCGCGGCCTTGGTGACGGCGTCAAGCGATTCGCGCCACTCGGCGGTCTCCTCGGGGTCCCGGTCCGGGATCTGGTCGAGCTGGCTGTACGTGGTACGTACGGGATCGGGCATGGGTGGCCCCTTTCCGGACGGTCGGTCGGGAGTGCGAGTGGATGCTTGGCAGGCAGGGGTGTCGCGCCCCGACAGGCGACGATACGCCTCTGATCGATGATCGATCAACGCTCGCGAAGGGAATAACCGCAGGTCGGCACGGGGTGCCGCAATTTCGGGCACCCCGTGCCAGGGTGGAAAGGGTTCCTGGTTGCCGAAAACGGGACCGAAAAGGGGACCGAAAGCGGACCGAAAACGGGACCGAAAGCGGGGGCGGAAGCGGGCCCCGCGCTGTCGCGGAACCCCCTCTCTCCGCCCTTCAGACCCTCGGTGCGCAGCTCAGCACATGCGCCTTGAGCAGGGTGCCGATCTTCGGGTCGCGGCGCCGGAACGCGTCCACGATCTCCTGGTGGTCCTGGGCGTGCGAGCGCGGCTCCGGACTGAACCAGCGGATCGACAGCGTCGTCCAGACCTCGATGCCCAGCGACTCCCAGGTGTGCAGCAGTACGGCGTTACCGGCCGCCCGCACGATCTCCCGGTGGAAGGCCACCGTGTGCCGCACCTGGGCCTCCCCGTCACCCGCCAGATCCGCCTCGCGCAGCGCCGCCACCTCGCGCTCCAGCGTCGCGGTGTCCTCGGCCAGCCGCCCGGCGGCCAGCTCCGCGGCCACCTGCTCAAGGCCGGCGCGCACCGGATAGCTCTCCTTGAGGTCGTCCGCGGTCAGATTCCGTACCCGTACGCCCTTGTTCGGCGCCGACTCGATCAGCTGCAGCGATTCCAGCTCCCGCAGCGCCTCCCGTACGGGCGTCTGGCTGACCTCCAGCTCGACCGCGATCCGCCGCTCCACGATCCGCTCGCCCGGCTGCCAGCGGCCGCTGACGATCCCCTCAAGGATGTGCTCGCGGATCTGCTCGCGCAGCGAATGGACGACGGGCGGGGTCATGACGTGCTCCTTCAGAGCGGGGGTGGCAAGGGGGCCATTATCCGGGACGCGGACGCGCAAAGGGGTCGGCCCCGGCTCGTACGAGATGCCGTACGAGCCGGGGCCGACCCCTTGCACACCTACCGGTTGACTACCGGGCTCAGAGACCGATCTCGGTCTCGAACTCGGCGGCCTCCAGGATCTGCTTGACCGTGGTCAGGTAGCGGGCGGCGTCGGCGCCGTCCACCAGACGGTGGTCGTAGGAGAGCGCGAGGTAGGTCATGTCGCGCACCGCGATGGTCTCGCCGAGCTCCGGGTGGTTGATGACCACCGGGCGCTTGACGGTGGCACCGATGCCCAGGATGCCGACCTGGTTCGGGGGCACGATGACGGTGTCGAACAGGGCGCCGCGCGAACCGGTGTTGCTGATGGTGAAGGTCGCACCGGACAGCTCGTCCGGCGTGATCTTGTTGGCGCGGACCTTGCCCGCCAGGTCCGCCGTCTTGCGGGCGATACCGGCGATGTTGAGGTCACCGGCGTCCTTGATGACCGGGGTCATCAGGCCCTTCTCCGCGTCCACCGCGATACCGACGTTCTCGGTGTCGAAGTAGGTGATGGTGCCCTCGGCCTCGTTGATCCGGGCGTTGACGACCGGGTGGGCCTTCAGCGCCTGGACAGCGGCCTTGACGAAGAACGGCATCGGCGAGAGCTTGACGCCCTCACGCTGCGCGAACGCGTCCTTGGCCTTGTTGCGCATCCGCATGATCTTGGTGATGTCCACCTCGACCACGGAGGTCAGCTGCGCCTGGCCGTGCAGGGCCTTCATCATGTTGTCGCCGATGACCTTGCGCATCCGCGGCATCTTGACGGTCTGACCGCGCAGCGGGGAGACCTCGATGGCCGGGGCCTTCGACGCGGCGGCCGGGGCGGCAGCGGCCGGAGCGGCGGCCTTGGCGGCCTCCGCGGCGGCGATGACGTCCTGCTTGCGGATCCGGCCACCGACACCGGTGCCCTTGACCGTGGAGAGGTCCACGCCGTTCTCCGCGGCGAGCTTGCGCACCAGCGGGGTGACGTAGGCGCCTTCGCCCTCACCGGCAGCCGGAGCCGGGGTGACGGGGGCCGGCGCGGCCGGGGCCTGAGCGGCCGGAGCCGGCGCGGGGGCCGGTGCCGGGGCGGGGGCGGGAGCCGGGGCGGCGGGCGCGGGCGCCGGAGCGGCGGCCGGGACCGGAGCCGGAGCGGGCGCGGGTGCCGGAGCGGCGGCCGGGGCCGGGGCAGCCGGAGCGGGCGCGGCGGCCGGGGCGGCACCGGCCGCACCGATCACGGCGAGCTTGGCGCCGACCTCGGCGGTCTCGTCCTCACCGACGACGATCTCCAGCAGGGTGCCGGAGGCCGGCGCCGGGATCTCGGTGTCGACCTTGTCGGTGGAGACCTCCAGCAGCGGCTCGTCGGCCTGGACCTCCTCGCCGACCTCCTTCAGCCAGCGGGTGACGGTGCCCTCGGTGACGCTCTCGCCGAGCGCGGGGAGGACGACGTCGGTGCCCTCGGCAGCGCCGGCGGGGGCGGCAGCGGGGGCGGGGGCCGCGGGGGCCGGGGCGGGCTCGGGCTGCGGCTGGGCAGCGGGGGCCTCGGCAGCGGCCGGGGCCGGGGCGGCGGCCGGCGCACCGGTGCCGTCGTCGATGACGGCCAGCTCGGCGCCGACCTCGACGGTCTCGTCCTCGGCCACCTTGATGGAGGTCAGAACGCCGGCGGCCGGGGCCGGGATCTCGGTGTCGACCTTGTCGGTCGACACCTCGAGCAGCGGCTCGTCGGCCTCGACGCGCTCACCCTCGGCCTTCAGCCAGCGAGTGACGGTGCCCTCGGTGACGCTCTCGCCGAGCGCCGGCAGGGTTACGGAAACCGCCATGGTTTCGGTTGCTCCTTACGAATTGCGGGATGTGGTCGCGCCCGGGACTGGGGTCAGTCGTGGGAGTGGAGAGGCTTGCCGGCCAGGGCCAGGTGGGCCTCGCCGAGAGCCTCGTTCTGCGTCGGGTGCGCGTGCACGAGCTGCGCAACCTCGGCCGGCAGGGCCTCCCAGTTGTAGACCAGCTGGGCCTCACCGACCTGCTCGCCCATACGGTCACCGACCATGTGGACGCCGACCACGGCACCGTCCTTGACCTGGACGAGCTTGATCTCGCCCGTGGTCTTGAGGATCTTGCTCTTGCCGTTGCCCGCGAGGTTGTACTTCAGAGCGACGACCTTGTCGGCGCCGTACAGCTCCTTGGCCTTGGCCTCGGTGATACCCACCGAAGCGACCTCGGGGTGGCAGTACGTCACGCGCGGCACGCCGTCGTAGTCGATCGGCACGGTCTTCAGACCGGCCAGCCGCTCCGCCACCAGCATGCCCTCGGCGAAGCCGACGTGCGCGAGCTGGAGGGTGGGAACGAGGTCACCGACGGCCGAGATGGTCGGCACGTTGGTCTGCATGTACTCGTCGACCAGGACGTAGCCGCGGTCCATCGCGACGCCCTGCTCCTCGTAGCCCAGGCCCGCCGAGACCGGCCCGCGGCCGATCGCGACCAGCAGCACCTCGGCCTCGAAGGTCTTGCCGTCGGCGAGGGTGACCTTCACGCCGTCGGCGGTGTACTCGGCCTTGTCGAAGAAGGTGCCGAGGTTGAACTTGATGCCACGCTTGCGGAAGGCCCGCTCCAGGAGCTTGGAGCTGTTCTCGTCCTCGACCGGGACGAGGTGCTTGAGGCCCTCGACGATGGTGACGTCGGTGCCGAAGGACTTCCACGCCGAGGCGAACTCGACGCCGATGACGCCGCCGCCCAGGACGATCGCAGACTTCGGCACGCGGTCGAGCTTGAGCGCGTGGTCCGAGGAGATGATGCGGTTGCCGTCGATCTCCAGGCCCGGCAGCGACTTCGGCACGGAGCCGGTCGCCAGCAGGACGTGGCGGCCCTGGACGCGCTGGCCGCCCACGTCGACGGAGGTCGGGGAGGACAGCCGGCCCTCGCCCTCGATGTACGTCACCTTGCGGGAGGCGATCAGGCCCTGCAGGCCCTTGTACAGGCCCGAGATGACCTCGTCCTTGTACTTGTGGACCGCCTCGATGTCGATGCCCTCGAAAGTGGCCTTGACACCGAACTGCTCGCTCTCACGAGCCTGGTCGGCGATCTCACCGGCGTGCAGCAGAGCCTTCGTGGGGATGCAGCCGTTGTGCAGGCAGGTGCCGCCGACCTTGCCCTTCTCGATCAGGGCGACGTCCAGGCCCAGCTGCGCCCCGCGCAGGGCAGCGGCGTAACCACCGCTTCCGCCACCGAGGATCACTAGGTCGAAAACGGTGCTGGCGTCGTTCGCCACGTCACGTCCTCCATGCATGGGTGCGCCGGAGCCGGTCGTCGATGACCGGTCCGCGGCTGTTGTTCGGCCGCTTTTACTTCGGCCCTGGGTAAGGGGGGCCCTGTCCTGCCGAGAACCCATCTTCGCACTTGTTCAACGAAGCCGGGACGGCGGGCCGGGCTCTGGACGGCGGATGGGCCGCCTCGAAGGGGTTACTGGTTGGTACAAAAAGTGCGGAGGCGCGAAGCGCCGCCGGGGAAGGGTGGTGGTGGGAGACGGGTGGGCGGATTTCGTTGAGGGCGAACGCGGGGCGGCCGCAGGGCGGTCGCACACCTACGGCCCCGGGCGGTATGCGCGGGGCCGTAGGAACAAGACGGGCAAGCGGGAAGAAATTCCCGCGCCGGCCGTCAGCCCAGGTCGCCCGCGGCGGTGCGCTCGGCCAGCCGCACCAGGGTGCGCACCGCGGAACCCGTACCGCCCTTGGGCGTGTAGCCCCAGGGCGCGCCCTCGTGGAAGGCCGGGCCCGCGATGTCCAGGTGTGCCCAGGTGATGCCCTCGCCGATGAACTCCTTCAGGAAGAGTCCGGCGACCAGGCCGCCGCCCATCCGCTCACCCATGTTGGCGATGTCGGCGACCGGCGAGTCCATGCCCTTGCGGAGGTGGTCGGGCATCGGCATCGGCCAGGACTGCTCGCCGACCTCCTCCGCGATCTCGTGGATCGAGGTGCGGAAGGCGTCGTCGTTCGCCATGATCCCGAAGTGGCGGTGGCCCAGCGCCAGCACCATCGCGCCGGTCAGTGTGGCGACGTCCACGATCGCGTCCGGCGACTCCTCCGAGGCGCGGGTCAGCGCATCGGCCAGCACCAGGCGGCCCTCGGCGTCGGTGTTGAGCACCTCGACGGTCTTGCCGCTGTACATGGTCAGCACGTCACCGGGGCGGGTGGCGGAGCCGGACGGCATGTTCTCGGCGAGCGCCAGCCAGCCGGTGACATTCACCTCCAGGTCCAGCTTGGCGGCGGCCACGACCGCGGCGAACACCGCGGCGGCGCCGCTCATGTCGCACTTCATGGTCTCGTTGTGGCCGGCCGGCTTGAGCGAGATGCCGCCCGAGTCGTACGTGATGCCCTTGCCGACCAGGGCGAGGGTCTTGGTCGCCTCGGCGTGGGTGTGGGCGATCCGCACCAGCCGCGGCGGGGCCTCCGAGCCCTGGCCGACGCCCATCAGGCCGCCGAAGCCGCCCTTCTTGAGGGCCTTCTCGTCCAGCACCTCGACCTCGAGGCCGAACTCCTTGGCCGCGGCCTGCGCCTCGGCCGCGAAGGACTTCGGGTTGAGGTCGTTGGAGGGGGTGTTGATCAGGTCGCGGGCGCGGTTGATCTCCGCGGCCAGCGCCTGGGACCGCTCGGCGGCGGCCTTGAACTCCTTGTCGCGCGGCTTGCCGCCGAGGATCGCGACCTCCGCCAGCGGCGCCGACTTCGCGTCGTTCTTCTTGCCGCCCTTGGCGTTCTGGCCGTTGCCGTTGGAGCGGTACGCGGTGAAGGTGTACGCGCCGAGCAGCGCGCCCTCGCTCACCGCGGCGGCCGCCTCGGCGTCCTCGACCGGCAGCGCGAAGCCGGCCTTCTTGCTGCCGGCCAGCGCGCGGGCGGCGCTGCCCGCGGCGCGCCGCAGCGCCTCGTTGTCGTAGTCGTCGCCCTTGGCGGGCGCCTCGCCGAGGCCGACCGCCAGCACGACCGGCGCCTTGAGGCCGTCCGCGGCGGGCAGCTTGGTCACCTCGCCCTCGGCACCACTCGCACCGAGGGTCTCCAGCACGGCGGCGAGCTTGCCGCCGAAGGCCTTGTCCACGGCCTCGGCGCCGGGAGCGACAACGACGCCCTTGGCGCCCTTGGCCACGCCGACGACGACGGCATCCGCGCGCACCGTTGCGGCGGAAGAAGTACTGAGGGTCAGTGCAGTCACGGTGTTAAGGGTCCTGTTCCGTCCGGGGATTCCGTCTGCGCGCAGCGCGCTGCTGCGGCCGAGCCTACGCTCGGCTGCGCAGCCAGGCCCGTCCGATACCACACCGGCACCCGGCGGGGCGGCTGCGCCCGGCGTCGTACGAGGTTAACTGGCGTTCACCCCGGAGTAGTTGGAGTCCACCCGTGGTTTCGGGGTGAGTTGCCGCCCGAGCCTGCTACCCGAGCGTCAGCACGATCAGCGCCGTCACCCCCGCGCTCTCCGCGAGCGCGCCGAAGACATCGCCGGTCACCCCGCCGAACCGCCGCCGGCAGTGCCCGAGCAGCAGTTCGCCGAGCCCGAGACCGAGCAGCGCCGCGAGCCCGGTGTGCAGCGCGCCGTACGGCCCGAAGACGGCACCCGCGGCCGCGCATCCGGCGGCCACCAGCGTGGCGCACAGCAGCGCCGCCCGCACCGGGACGGTCTCCGCGACCGCTGCGCCGAGCCCCTCCGGCCGGGCGGCCGGCACCCCTGCGCGGGAGGCGAGGGTCAGTGCACAGCGGGCGACGGCCGCCGCGACGGCCGCCGCGAGCGCGCCGTGCGCCCAGCCCTCGGCGTACAGCTCGTGGAGCGCGGCCACTTGGGCCAGCAGGGTGAACAGCAGCGTGATGACCCCGAACGGGCCGATGTCGGACTGCTTCATGATGCGCAGCGCATCCTCGGCGGGCTTGCCGCTGCCCAGGCCGTCGGCGGTGTCCGCGAGCCCGTCCAGATGCAGTCCGCGGGTGAGCACTGCCGGCACCGCGGCGCTGCCCACCGCGGCGAGCAGCGGGCCACCGCCGAGCAGCAGCAGCGCCCCGCCGACCGCGGCCGCGCACAGCCCGACGACCAGCCCGGCCAGCGGCGCACAGAGCATTCCGCCGCGTGCCGTGGCGCGGTCCCAGCGGGTGACGCGTACCGGCAGCACGGTCAGCGTTCCGAACGCGAAGCGCAGGGCGTCGGAGGGGGCCGGGGGAGCGGGCGTCTCGGTCACCGCGGCAGGCTATACGGGCGCCCGCGGCGTTTGATTGCCGACCCTGATCGAGGGAACGGTGCCTAATTGTCCCTACGTGTCCTTACGTGACGAAGGGGAGCGTGTGGGATGGGCCACTGGTGGTACCGCAACATCGTCGAGCCGGGGCGGCTGCCGCTGCTGCTGGCCCTCGCCTCGTTCGTGCTGACCTTCCTCGTGACCCGGGTCATCACCCGTCTCATCCGCGCGGGCAAGGGGCCGTTCCGCAACATCACCCCCGGCGGCATCCATGTCCACCATGTCGTCCCCGGTGTGGTCCTGATGGTCGTCGGCGGCTTCATCGCCCTCGCCGGGGACGGGCGCGGTTTCGGCGCAGGTGTGGCGGCGGTGCTCTTCGGCATGGGGGTGGGGCTCGTCCTCGACGAGTTCGCGCTGATCCTGCACCTCGACGATGTGTACTGGACCGAGCAGGGCACCAAGAGCGTCGAGATCGTCATCCTCACCGCCGCGCTGGTCGCCCTGGTCCTCGCCGGCTTCCTGCCGTTCGGCGTCAATGAACTGAGCCCGGACGAGACGGCCGACCGCTTCACGGTCGTACGGACCGTGGCCGTCAACTTCCTCTTCGCGGTCGTCGCGCTCTTCAAGGGGAAGGGCCGGATCGCCGTCATCGGGGTCTTCGTGCCCTTCGTCGCGCTCTTCGGCGCGATCCGGCTGGCCCGGCCCAACTCGCCCTGGGCCAGGCGCTTCTACCGCAAACGGCCGAAGGCGCGGGCCCGTTCCCAGGTCCGCGCCTACCGTCACGACCGGCGCTGGTCGGCGCTGCGCCGCAAGGTCGAGCATGTCATCGGGGGTGCTCCAAACCGGTGACGCGCTGGGCGTCGCGCGGCTTGCGCGGCCGCCACACCTCCCACACCCCGCACAGCGCCAGCACCGCCAGCACCGCCGCGACATGCTCCTTGCCCGCCAGGTTGTTCTTGATGAACACCACCTCGACGAGCATCGCGAGCACCACCACCGCGCAGGTGACCCACGCGCGATAGCGCCAGCACACGAACACCGCCAGCCCCACCACTGCCGCCGACGGCCCGGTGTCGATGACGTACTTGTCCGAGTCGGGCAGCCCGATCGGGCTCTCCGGTCCGATCCAGATGCCGATCCGGGCGTACATCGTCCCGGCGAGCGTGGCGAGATACGCCACCGCCATCGTCTGCCGCCAGCCCACACAGATCTCCGCGATCCCGAAGACCACCAGGATCTGCGCCAGCGCGCCCCACACCGGAAGGTCCAGCGCGGGGACGAACAGCGACAGCGGGGTACGCAGCAGCGCCACCCACAGATGCTCCCAGGCCTGTACGGAGCCGATGTCCTGGACCGGCTGATAGCCCCAGGGTTGGTTCTGCACGAACTGGAGGACGAGGGTCAGGCACACCGCGGCGAGCGTCACCGGAATCGCCCGCAGCTTCCTCGCGGCCAGCGCGGACCGCACCGTCCGCAGGAGTGGGCCCCACTCGGCACGCGCGGCGCGGTGCAGGGGGGACATCCCCCGCGGCCCCGGCACGGGTCCTTCCCGCCGCCCCGGCGCGGTTCCTTCGCGCCGCCCCGCCCCAGCCGGGCTCATCTCACATTCTCCAGGTGCTTGCGGTTCAGCCACTTGGGCAGACCGGGTGCTTCAAGAAAGCCTTCCGCACGGCCGGCGGCGATTCCGATCCGCAGCAAATCGGTGCTCTTTTCGAAGAGCATGTACCGCGGCTCCCAGATCGGTCGGTATTTCGCATTGGCGCGATAGAGCGATTCGATCTGCCACCACCTGGAGAAGAAGCTGAGCAGCGAGCGCCACAGGCGCAGCACCGGGCCCGCGCCGAGCCGCGATCCACGTTCGAAGACGGAGCGGAACATCGCGAAGTTCAGTGAGAGCTGAGTGATCTCCACCTCTTTCGCGCGCTGGATCAGCTCCAGGACCATGAACTCCATCAGCCCGTTCTCGGAGTTGCGGTCCCGCCGCATGAGGTCCAGCGAAAGGCCCTTCGTGCCCCACGGCACAAAGCTGAGCAGCGCCCGCAGCTCGCCCTGTTCGTCGGTGCATTCGAGCATCACGCAGCGCCCGTCCGCGGGGTCGCCGAGCCGGCCCAGCGCCATCGAGAAGCCGCGCTCGGTCTCCCCGTCGCGCCAGTCGTCGGCCAGCCGCAGCAGCCGGTCCATCTCCTCCGCGGGGATGTCCTCGTGACGCCGGATACGGACGGTGTAGCCGGCCCGCTCGATGCGGTTGTACGCCTGCCGTACGGTGCGCATCGCCCGGCCGCCGAGCGTGAACTCCGCGGTGTCCACGATCGCTTCGTCGCCGAGCTCCAGCGCGTCCAGACCGTGCCGGGCGTAGATCGTGCCGCCCTCCTCGCCCGCGCCCATCACGGCCGGCGCCCAGCCGTGCTCCCGGGCCTCGGCCAGCCACGCCTCGATCGCCCCGGGCCATGCCTCGGGATCGCCCAGCGGATCGGCGGAGGCCAGCGACACCCCGCCCACCACGCGGTAGGTGACCGCCGCCTTGCCGCTGGGGGAGAACATCACGCTCTTGTCGCGGCGCAGCGCGAAGTAGCCCAGCGAATCGCGGTCGCCGTGGCGCGCGAGCAGGGCGCGCAGCCGCTCCTCGTCGTCCTCGGTGATCGCCTCGGTGCTGCGTACGGACCGGAACGCCGCCCACAGGACGGCCACCAGCAGCAGCGTGCTCAGCACATTGATCGCGACATTGACCCAGTTCGGGGTGGCGATCCCGGGGAACGCGCGGTCGTCGGCGGCCAGGGACACCAGCCGCATCAGGCCGTAACGCCAGCGCTGCGCAAAGGTCGAGGAACCGTCCTGCGCGGTGTTGGTGACGGTCACCAACAGCGCCGCGAGCAGCGAGGCGACCAGCAGCCCGCCGGCCGCGGTGACCGCGGCGAGCTTCGGGTTCGCCCGGTCGCCCTTCGCATAGAACTCCCGGCGGCCGACCACCAGCGCCGCCGCGAACAGCAGCGTCAGCGCCAGCGACACCCAGTTCTGCGCATGTTCGCGGAACTCGGGGGCGGCTATCAGCGCGAACCCGAACAGCAGCAGAAGCAGCCCGGACAGCACCAGATTCAAGATCCAGGCCGCCCGCTTGCGCCGCCGCAGAGTGACCGACAGGAAGAGCGAGAAGGCACCGGACGCGAATCCGGCCGTCAGCAGATACGGAGTGAAGTACTCCTCGATGTTGTGCCGGCGGATGTCATCGGCGAACGACACCCACACCGCGCTCAGGAAATTGATGAAGGTGACCGTGCGCAGATACCAGATGCCGAATGTGGCACCGCGCTGCGACCAGCGACCGCGGGGGCGGTCTGCGCGGTCTTCGTCCCGACTCAAGCGATGTCTCCCATAAAACGTGTAAAGCGTGATCTTATGGGGCGCCGCCGGTGGTCCGGTACGGGCGTGAAGTGGTGAAAGCCCCGGTCCGGAGCGTTCGTCCGAGCGCGGACGGCCGGCTGGTTGCCGGCCGGCGCCGCGTCAGTCGCGTACGGGCAGTTCTGCCGCCAGGGCCGCGGCCGCCTGCACCAATGGCAGGGCCAGCAGCGCCCCCGTCCCCTCACCAGCAGTGACGCCGTGATCGAGCAGAGGGTTGAGCGCGATCCGGTCCAGCGCCTTCGCCTGCGCCGGCTCCCCGCTCGCCTGACCGGCCACCCACCAGTCCGGCGCCCGGAACGCCACCCGCTGGGCCACCAGCGCACAGGCCGCCGAGACCACCCCGTCCAGGATCACCGGCGTCCGGCGCACCGCGCTCTGCAGCAGAAAACCGGTGATCGCCGTCAGATCCGCGCCACCGGAAGCGGCCAGCAGCTCCAGCTGATCGCCGAGCACCGGACGGGCCCGCCGCAGCGCGTCCCGGATCGCCGCGCACTTGCGCATCCACGCCAGATCGTCGATCCGGGCACCGCCCCGCCCGGTGACCACCGAGGCGTCCGTCCCGCACAGCGCGGCGATCAGGGTGCTCGCGGCCGTCGTGCCGCCGACGCTCAGATCGCCCAGCACCACCAGGTCGGTACCGGCGTCCGCCTCCTCGTCGGCGATCGCCATCCCGGCCCGGAACGCCGCCTCGGCCTCCTCGGCGGTCAGCGCGTCCTCGACATCGATCCGCCCCGAACCGCGCCGCACCCGGTACCGGGTGACCTCCTCGGGCAGCTCCTCCGGATCGCAGTCCACCGCCATGTCCACCACGCGCAGCTGCGCCCCGGCGCCACGGGCCAGCACCGCGGCCGGACTCGCGCCGTCCAGCACGGCCCGTACAAGATCCTTGGTGCCGCCCGCCGGACGCGCCGACACACCCAGCTCCGCCACGCCGTGATCGCCCGCGAACAGCAGCACCCGCGCCCGCTCGATGGGCCGCACCGGCACCTGCTGCTGCGCGGCGGCCAGCCATTCGCCCAGCTCGTCGAGGCGGCCGAGCGCGCCCGGCGGCACGGCCAGCCGCGCCCGCCGCTCCTCGGCGTCACGGCGCACACCGCCGTCGGGGCGCTCGATCAGGTGGGCGAAGTCATCGAGGTTCAGGGCGCTCATTGGGCGCAGATTACCGTCAACTCACGGCTGACGAGACGCTCCGGGGCAACGGGCGCCGGCGAAGCGCACCTCGCACACCAGCGGCGTCAGCGCACGCAGCACCGGGATGCGGTGCCGGTAGCGGGCGGGAAAGTCCGGCCGGTGGATTTCGCGTACGGCGACGATGCCCGGGTGCGCGGCGGCCAGCCGCGGCAGCTCGGCGCGGTCCAGGCCCCAGCGCACCGGAGCAGGCCGGCGGCCGCCGGCCGGCCCGGCGGCCCGTCGGGCGAGCGCGGACGCCCACCGTGGCAGCGCGTCAAAGACCAGCGCACCGCCGGGAAACCGCTCCGCGCACGCAGCCAGCAGCGCGCGCACCGCGGGCGGCGACAGCCGCATCAGCACCCCGGGCGCCGTGACGATGACCCCGCGCTGCGGTTCGCGTACCGCGTCCAGCCAGTCGTGATCGGTCACCGCGCGGGCGACCGTACGCCGCCGGGCGCCGTCCGGCAGCAGCATCCGGCGCACCGCGGCGGTCTCCGGCGGCTGCACCGTCAGCCAGTTCAGCCGCCCGTTGTCCAGCCGCCAGAACGCGGTACCGAGCCCCTCGCCGAGCGCGACCACCGTCGCCTCCGGATGCCGTACCAGATAGGCGCGTACGGCCGCGTCGAAACACCGCCCGCGCGCCCCCGGCTCCCGCGCGGGACGGGCGCTTCGCCGGCCCTGCGCTCCGGTCTCGGTCAGCTCGGTTTCGGTCACGGGTCAAGAGCACCCGCCGCCGCGCCCGCGGGCAAGCGGACACGGGCCCCGCCGGGCATCCGTCATCCACGCAGCGCAAGCGCCTGGCCCGCGACGACCAGCAGCACCTGCTCGCACTCCGCGCCGAACGCCGCGTTCAGCCGCCCCAGTTCGTCCCGGAACCTCCGGCCCGCCGAGGTCGCCGGAACGACCCCCGAGCCGACCTCGTTGCTGACCGCCACCACCGGCCGGTGGGTCTCCCTCAGTGCCGCCACCAGCGCATCGGTCCGCTCCCGCAGCGCCCGCCGGCCGCCGGCCTCCCAGGTCTCGTCGTCCCACGCCCCGACCTCGTCCATGACATGCGTCAGCCACAGCGCCAGACAGTCGATGAGCAGCGGTGCGGCATCGGCCGGCCGCCCGGTGCCGGGGTCGGTACCGGGCCCGGCGGCCGCCAGCAGCGGCACCAGATCGCAGGTCTCGACGGTGCGCCAGCTGTTGGGGCGGCGCTCGCGGTGCAGCGAGATCCGCTCCGCCCACTCCTCGTCGCCGTCCCGGGTGCCGCCGGTGGCCACGTACACCACGTCCGGGAAGGCCGCGAGCCGTCGCTCCGCCTCCACCGACTTGCCGCTGCGCGCCCCGCCCAGCACCAGCGTGCGCCGCGGCAGATCCGGCACCGCGTGGAACTCGCCGACCACCAGCGAGCTGCCGTCCGGCACCGCGCGGGCGCCCACCGCCGCCAGCCTGCGGTGCAGTTCGGGCCCCGGCGGCACACTGTGGTCGATATGCACCGCGACCACATCCGTCGCGGCGTCGACCGCCCCGCTCGCCCGCAGCCGGGCCAGCGCGTCCGGCCGCTCCAGTACGTCGACCAGCACCATGTCGTACGGGCCGGTGCCGCCCATGCCCTCGTAACCGCCGCCCGCCGCGGGATGGTTGCCGTCGCCCAGCCCGGCCGGCGCCGCACCCGGCGGCAGATACAGCAGCCGCTCGCCCTCGGAGCCGGAGATCTCGTAGCCGGTACCCGGGATGTCCACCGCGATGGCCCGCACCCGGTGCCCGTCGAGCAGCGCCAGCTCCCGCCCGTCGGCGACCCGGCCCGGTGTCGGCAGCCCGGCCGGCACCTCCATCGCCGGCCCGGCGTGCGGATGCGAGAGCAGCACCTGCCGTACGCCCGCCAGCGACTGCCCGGCGCGGGCCGCCGCGAAGGCCGGGCCCGGAGTCAGGTCGATGAGCAGCGCACCGTCGACGAGCAGCGCGGTCGCCGCCCGCGCCTCGTCGCCGACGGCGGTCGCGCAGGCGGCACACGGGCAGCCGGGGCGCGGCAGCCCCTGCGGGGCCCCGGTGCCTAGGAGAGTCACATCCACACCGCCGAGTTTCTCGCGTCCGCGCCCGGTGAGCGCGGCGGGGGCGGGCTCGACACGGCCGTTAGGCTGCCGATCAGCACGCAAGCACCACATGGCGGAGTGCGTCGGCACGCGGTCCGCGGTGGCACAAGCACGTACTCGGCGGGATTCAGGAGGCGGACATGGCGTGGACGTGGCGGTTCGAGAAGGCGGACGGTACGGAGACGGCACCCGCCGTGGAACCGGAGGAGTTCACGACCCAGGGCGACGCGGAATCCTGGATCGGCGAGGAGTGGAAGGCCCTGCTCGACGGCGGCGTCGACCAGGTCCGCCTCTTCGAGGACGGCCAGGAGATCTACTCCGCCCCGATGAGCCTGCACGCGGCCGCCGAGGGCGCCGAGGGCTGAGCCCCCCCACGACGCAGGGCCGGGTCCGTACGGACGGACCCGGCCCTGCGTCATCACATCCAGCGTGCCACCCTCAGGGGCGCTGACCCCGCTTGACCTGCGGCTTCGGCAGCCGCAGCCGCCGCATCTGCAGCGTCCGCATGACCGCGTACGCCTTCACGCCCTTGAGGTTCTCGTTCGGGAAACGCTCCTGCAGCCGCTTGCCCAGGCGGAACCAGATCAGGACCGAGTCGAGCACGATCAGCACGATGATCACGAGCCACAACAGCAGCGCGATGGTCTGGATCGACGGCACCCGGACCATGGTGAGCACCAGGATCACCACCGCCATCGGCAGGAAGAACTCGGCGACGCACCAGCGTGAGTCGACGAAGTCCCGCGCGAACCGGCGCACCGGTCCCTTGTCGCGCACCGGCAGATACCGCTCGTCGCCGCTGGCCATCGCCTCACGCTGGCGGGCCATATCGGCACGGCGGGCCTCCCGCTGTGCCTTGGCCGCGTCCTTGCGGTTGGTCGGCGTATGCGCACGGGAGCGGCGCTGCGACTGGGCATCGCTGCGCTTGGGTGTCGGGCGGCCTTTGGGGGCCTGCGGGTCGCGGGGCTGCTGGGGCTGGTCCGCGGTCACCTTGGCGGTCGCGGCCTGCTCATCCTTCGAACGGCTTCGGAACACAAAACCCAAGGGTACGTGCTCCCCGCCCGGGGGCCAGGGTCCGACGGCCACGATCCGGCAACGGCGTACGCCGATATCGCCGCATCAGGCCTCTCCCTACTCCTTGCGCGGGAGAAGATGCGCTCCGCGATCGTCCTGGAGGAGGAGCGCATCCGGGCGCGAACAGTGCGGTAATGGAACCAGGGCCCGTACTGTGGGGTCTGTAGATGTGCTGGAGCCTAAGCCCGAAGTGATTCGGTCAGAAGGGGGCGCGCGAGGCCCATGAGCGATGGTGTCATGAAGCGGATGGGGATGATCTTCCGCGCGAAGGCCAACAAGGCCCTGGACCGGGCCGAAGACCCGCGCGAAACCCTCGACTACTCGTACCAGAAGCAGCTGGAACTGCTGCAGAAGGTACGCCGCGGTGTCGCCGACGTGGCGACCTCCCGCAAGCGCCTGGAGCTGCAGCTCAACCAGCTCCAGGGCCAGTCCGCCAAGCTGGAGGACCAGGGCCGCAAGGCGCTGGCGCTCGGCCGCGAGGACCTGGCCCGCGAGGCGCTGACCCGGCGCAGCGCGCTGCAGCAGCAGGTCACCGACCTGGAGACGCAGCACCAGACGCTGCAGGGTGAGGAGGAGAAGCTCACGCTCGCCTCACAGCGGCTGCAGGCCAAGGTCGACGCCTTCCGTACGAAGAAGGAGACGATCAAGGCCACCTACACGGCTGCCCAGGCGCAGACCCGGATCGGCGAGGCCTTCTCCGGCATCTCCGAGGAGATGGGCGACGTCGGCCTCGCGATCCAGCGGGCCGAGGACAAGACCGCCCAGCTCCAGGCGCGGGCCGGTGCGATCGACGAACTGATGGCCTCCGGTGCGCTGGACGACCCGAGCGGTATGGCCAAGGACGACATCACCGCCGAGCTGGACCGCCTGTCCGGCGGCAGCGATGTCGAACTGGAGCTGCAGCGGATGAAGGCCGAGCTCGCGGGCGGCCCGTCGGCCGGCAAGCAGGCGATCGAGAGCGGCCAGGGCGGCGAGGCCCAGCCCTCCCCGCAGCAGGACCAGCCGCGTTTCGACAAGCAGTGACGGTCGGCGGCGGTTAGCCTCACAGAGATCGTCGGACCGGACCAAGGGAGACCGTCGTGATCGTACGGATCATGGGGGAGGGCCAGGTGAAGGTGGCGGACAGCCACTTCATCGAGCTCAACAAGCTGGACGACGAGCTGCTCTCCGAGATGGAGAGCGGCGACACGGACGGCTTCAAGCGCACGCTGAGTGCTCTCCTGGATGCGGTGCGCCGCCTCGGCGAACCGCTGCCCGACGACTCCCTGGAGCCGTCGGAGCTGATCCTCCCCAACGAGGAAGCGGCCCTCGAAGAGGTCCGGGAGATGCTCAGCGACGACGGCCTCATCCCGGGCTGACCGCCGCCGCCCACCTCCACTCCAGCGCACAGCGCCCCGGTCCTTCCCGGACCGGGGCGCTACCGTTTGCTCTTGTGAGCCTCCCCGAACCTCGTCCGGACGCGCCCCGCGCCGGCCGCTTCCACTGGCACCGGACGCACCCGCTGGCGTTCGACGCCGTCCTGGCGGTGGCCGCCTTCGGGTGCATCCTGTTCGGCGCGGTGGCCGATCCGCACGGCCGGCACGGCCCGCGGTTCGGCGGCCATGAGCTGACCGCGACGACCGTGGTGCTGGCCGCCCTGGCCTGCACCGCCCTGGTCCTGCGCCGACGGCTGCCCCGTACGGTCCTGGCGGCCACCTGCGCGCTGACCATCATCGAACTGGTCGCCCGCTCCACCGATCCGCGCGCCCCGGTGGCCGCCTCCGCCGTGATCGCGCTCTACAGCCTGGCCTCCCGCACCGACCGGCCCACCACCTGGCGGATCGGCGCACTGACCGTCGTCGTGCTGACCGCCGCCGCGATGCTCTACGGGCCCCGCCCCTGGTACGCGCAGGAGAACCTCGGGATCTTCGCCTGGACGGGCATGGCCGCCGCCGCGGGCGATGCCGTCCGCAGCCGCCGTGCCTTTGTGAACGCCATCCGCGAGCGCGCCGAGCGCGCCGAACGCACCCGCGAGGAAGAGGCCAGGCGCCGGGTCGCCGAGGAGCGCATGCGCATCGCCCGCGAGCTGCACGACGTCGTCGCCCACCACATCGCCCTGGTCAACGTCCAGGCCGGGGTCGCCTCGCACGTCATGGACAACCGCCCCGACCAGGCCAAGCAGGCGCTGGCGCACGTCCGTGAGGCGTCCCGGTCGGCGCTGGAGGAACTCCGCGCCACCGTCGGCCTGTTGCGGCACTCCGACGACCCCACGGCGCCGACCGAGCCCGCGCCCGGCCTCGGCGTCCTCGACCAGCTCGTCGAGGGGTTCGTCCGCGCCGGGATCCCCGTCGATCTCGACCTGCCGCCCGCCCCCCGGCCGCTGCCCGCCTCCGTCGATCTGACCGCCTACCGTGTGGTCCAGGAGGCGCTGACCAATGTGCACAAGCACGCCGGTGAGGGGGCCCGCGCCACGGTGCGGATCATCCACTCCGAGACCACGCTGACCGTGACCGTCCTGGACGACGGAGCGGGCCGGGCCGGGGTGCCGCGGCAGAAGGGCGGCGACCGTCCGGCCGTGGGGGGCGGGCCCGGCGAGCCGGAGGACAGCGGCGGCGGCCACGGTCTGATCGGGATGCGTGAGCGGGTCTTCGCGCTGCGCGGCACGGTCGTGACCGGCCCCCGCGCGGCCGGCGGCTTCCAGGTGCGGGTCACCCTTCCACTGCAGTCCGTCCGTACGGGGGAGACAACATGACGATCAAGGTGCTGCTCGCCGATGACCAGACGCTGCTGCGCAGCGCGTTCCGGGTGCTGGTCGACTCCGAGCCGGACATGCGGGTCGTCGGGGAGGCCTCCGACGGCGCCCAGGCGTACGAGCTGACCCGGGCGGAGCACCCCGATGTCGTCCTCATGGACATCCGGATGCCCGGCGTGGACGGTCTGGCCGCCACCCGCATGATCACCGAGGACCCGGAGCTGACCGACGTCCGGGTGGTGATCCTGACGACCTTCGAGGTCGACGACTATGTGGTGCAGTCGCTGCGGAACGGCGCCAGCGGTTTCCTGGGCAAGGGCGCCGAGCCCGACGAGATGCTCAACGCGATCCGGATCGCGGCGGCCGGTGAGGCGCTGCTGTCGCCCGTCGCGACCAAGGGGCTGATCGCCAAGTTCCTCGCCCAGGGCGGCAGTTCGGCCGACAGTGGGCCCGGAGGGCGGGGCGCGGAGCGGCTGGCGACGCTGACCGGCCGCGAGCGCGAGGTGCTGGTCCTGGTGGCCGGCGGGCTGCCCAACGACGAGATCGCCGAACAGCTGGCGGTCAGCCCGCTCACCGTCAAGACGCATGTCAACCGCGCGATGGCCAAGCTGGGCGCCCGCGACCGCTCCCAGCTGGTGGTCATCGCCTACGAGTCAGGGCTCGTACGCCCACGGGTGCAGTAAGGGTGGAGTAAGCCGTACTCCGAACGCGGTACGGCCGCGAGCCGGAAACCGACCTGCGAGCGAGGAAAACCGGCCAGGACATGGCCGAAGGTGTAAGTGGGCCCGCAAAGGCCCCCCGCCGCCGGGCCCGGGCAGGCCCCGCCGACCCTTGCCGTCCTTTTCAGAACAGAAGAGAGACCCCACCCATGTCCTGGCTGTCCCGACTCAGCCTCGTACAACGGGGCCTGGTAGCGCTGATGTCGATCGTGGCGATCGCCTTCGGCGCCATCGCGATCCCGCAGCTCAAGCAGCAGCTCCTGCCGTCCATCGAACTCCCGATGGTCTCCGTTCTGGCGCCGTATCAGGGCGCCTCGCCCGATGTCGTCGAGAAGCAGGTGATCGAGCCGCTCGAGGACGGTATCCAGGCGGTCGACGGCATCAAGAGCGTCACCTCGACGTCGAGCGAGGGCTCGGGCGTCATCATGGCGCAGTTCGACTACGGCAATGACTCCAAGCGCCTGGTCGCCGATGTCCAGCAGGCGGTGAACCGCGCCCGCGCGAAGCTGCCCAAGGACGTCGACCCGCAGGTGGTGGCCGGCTCGACGGACGACATCCCCACCGTCGTCCTCGCCGTCTCCTCCTCCGCCAAGGACCAGCAGACGCTCGCCGACCAGCTCGACCGCAGCGTCGTACCGGACCTGAAGAACATCGACGGCGTCAGCCAGGTCACGGTGGACGGCGTCCAGGACCGGATCGTCGCGGTCACCCCCGACGACAAGAAGCTCGCCGCCGCCGGGCTCAACTCCCAGGCGCTCGGCCAGGCACTGGAGGCCGGCGGTGCGTCGGTGCCGGCCGGTTCGTTCGCCGAGGGCGGGCAGAGCAGGACCGTTCAGGTCGGCGCGGGGTTCACCTCCGTACGGCAGATCAAGGACCTGACCCTCGCCCCGGCCCCGGCGGCCGGCGGCGCCGGTGCCGGTGCCGGCCAGTCGGCCGAGCCGGTCCGCCTCGGCGATGTCGCCACCGTCAAGGAGGAGTCGGCCACCCCGACCTCCCTCACCCGCACCAACGGCAAGCCCAGCCTCGCCGTGATGGTGACGATGGACCAGGACGGCAGCGCGGTCGCGATCTCCGACGCGGTCAAGGACAAGCTCACCAAGATCCGTCAGGACCTGGGCAAGGGCACCGAGGTCACGGTCGCCTCCGACCAGGGCCCGGCGGTCTCCAAGTCGATCGACTCGCTGACCACCGAGGGCCTGCTCGGCCTCGTCATGGCGGTCATCGTCATCCTGGTCTTCCTGCTCAGCCTGCGCTCCACGCTGGTGACCGCGGTCTCCATACCCCTCTCGGTCGTCATCACCCTGATCGTGCTGTGGACCGGGGACCTCTCCCTCAACATGCTCACCCTCGGCGCGCTGACCATCGCGATCGGCCGCGTCGTCGACGACTCCATCGTCGTCCTGGAGAACATCAAGCGGCACCTCGGCTACGGCGAGGAGCGCCGCGAGGCCATCCTCTCCGCCGTCCGTGAGGTCTCCGGAGCGATCACCTCCTCCACCCTCACCACGGTCGCGGTCTTCCTGCCGATCGGTGTGGTCGGCGGCATGGTCGGCGCCCTCTTCGGCTCCTTCTCGCTGACCGTGACCGTCGCCCTGCTCTCCTCCCTGATCGTCTCGCTGACGGTCGTCCCGGTGCTGTCGTACTGGTTCCTGCGCGCCCCGGAGATCCCCGAGGGCACCACCGTGGACGAGCTGCGCCGCACGGCGGAGGAGAACGAGACCAAGAGCCCGCTGCAGCGCCTCTACGTCCCGGTGCTGCGCTTCGCGACCCGCCGCCGGGTCACCAGCCTGGTCATCGCCGTCGTCATCCTCATCGGCACCTTCGGCATGGGCCCGCTGCTGAAGACCAACTTCTTCGACCAGGGCGACCAGGACACCCTCACCCTCAAGCAGGAGCTCAAGCCCGGCACCAGCCTGGGCGCGGCCGACGCGCAGGCCAAGAAGGTCGAGAAGCTGCTGGCGGCCAACGACGACATCGCCGACTACCAGGTGACCGTCGGCTCCTCCGGCTTCATGGCGGCCTTCGGCGGCGGCACCGGCGCCAACCAGGCCTCCTACCAGCTCAAGCTGAAGGACGCCGCCGACTCCGGCAAGGTCACCGACGATCTGCGGGCCGCTCTCGACAAGCTCGGGAAGTCCATCGGCGACACCACCGTCACCGCGGGCGGCGGCTTCGGCAGCCAGGACCTGAGCGTGGTCGTCAAGGCCGGCGACGTCGACGTCCTGAAGAAGGCCGGTGAGCAGGTCCGTAAGGCCGTCGCGGGGCTCGACGACGTCACCGACGTCCAGAGCGACCTGGCCCAGAGCGTGCCGCGGATCTCCGTCAAGCCCAACGCCAAGGCGGCGGCGGCCGGTTACAACCAGGCCACGCTCGGCGCCGCGGTCGCCCAGGCGGTCCGCGGGACCACCAGCGGCAAGGCCGTCCTGGCCGACACCGAGCGCGACATCGTGATCAAGTCGGCCCACCCGGCCACCACCGAGGCCGAGTTGAAGAACCTGGCCGTCCCGACCCCGGCGGGCCCGGTCAAGCTCGGCACCATCGCCACCGTGCGGACCGTCCCCGGTCCGGTCCAGATGACCCGGATCGACGGCGCCCGCTCGGCGACCATCACCGCCAAGCCGACCGGTGACAACACCGGCGCGGTCAGCACCGAGCTGCAGAGCAAGATCAACGCCCTGAAGCTGCCGGACGGCGCCACCGCGAAGATCGGCGGCGTCTCCCAGGACCAGACCGACGCGTTCTCCTCGCTCGGCCTGGCGATGCTGGCGGCCATCGCCATCGTCTTCATGCTGCTGGTGGCCACCTTCAAGTCGCTCATCCAGCCGCTGATCCTGCTCGTCTCGATCCCGTTCGCGGCGACCGGTGCGATCGGTCTGCTGGTCGCCACCGGCACCCCGTTGGGCGTCCCGGCGATGATCGGCATGCTGATGCTGATCGGCATCGTGGTCACCAACGCCATCGTGCTGATCGACCTGATCAACCAGTACCGGTCGCAGGGTTACGGCGTGGTCGAGGCGGTCATCGAGGGCGGCCGCCACCGTCTGCGCCCGATCCTGATGACGGCGCTGGCCACGATCATGGCGCTGCTGCCGATGGCCCTGTCCATCACCGGTGACGGCGGCTTCATCTCGCAGCCGCTCGCCGTGGTCGTGATCGGCGGTCTGATCACCTCCACCCTGCTCACCCTCCTCCTCGTCCCGACGCTCTACGCGATGATCGAGCTGCGCAAGGAGCGCCGGGCGAAGAAGAAGGCCGCCAAGCGCGCGAAGAAGGCCGGCCTGCCGGTCGCGTCCGCCGAGGGCGACGACGAGCGCGCGCCGGAGCCCGCGAGCGTCTGACCGCGGGGCCGCCGACAGGAGCCCCCGCAGCCGTGTCCTACGGCTGCGGGGGCTCCTTCGTGTGTTTCCGCGTCTTCGGAGTTGCGGTCGGCCGGGGTGACCGGCTCGCCGATCGCACTGGGTGATGGGATCGTAGCTTTTGGTGCTGATCCGACGAAAGGTGAGCGACCGTGCCGTCCGCCCTGGCCCGCAAGGCCGCCCCTGTCACCGCTGCCGGGATCGCCTTCGCCCTGGCTCTCGCGGCCGCTCCACCGGCCGCCGCCACCGGAACCACGGCCTCCGTCCGCGTGAAGGTCACGGGCGGGGCCTACACCGCCAGCGTGGGCACCGGGACGGTGGCGCGCTTCGTCTTCGGCGGCTTCTACTGCGCCGCCGGCGACGGAAGCCCCACGCCCCTCACCGCCCTGGTCGACGCCGACGAAGAGTTCGGCTTCGGCGTACAGGCGCGCTGGGACGACGCCACGCAGGACTTTGTCGTCACGAGCATCCATGGCGATGTTGCCGACGACAGCAAAAAGTGGACCGCGTATGTGAACGAGAAAAAGATCACGACCGGGCCCTGCGGCACCGCGATCAAGGACAACGACAAGGTGCGCTGGACTCTGGAGGCCCCGAAGAAATGACCGGCGGCCCCGCCTCTCCCGAGGCGGGGCCGCCGGTCTTGCGTGGCGACAAAGGGGCGCCCACGGCGCCTACGGCAGCGCCAGCATCCGCTCCAGCGCCAGCTTCGCGAAGCTCTCGGTCTCCTTGTCGACCTCGATGCGGTTGACGACCTTGCCGGACGCCAGCGACTCCAGGGTCCACACCAGGTGGGGGAGGTCGATGCGGTTCATGGTCGAGCAGAAGCAGACCGTCTTGTCGAGGAAGACGATCTCCTTGTCCTCGGCGGCGAAGCGGTTGGCCAGCCGGCGGACCAGGTTCAGCTCGGTGCCGATGGCCCACTTCGAGCCGCGCGGGGCGGCCTCCAGGGCCTTGATGATGTACTCCGTCGAGCCGACCTGGTCCGCGGCCGCCACGACCTCATGCTTGCACTCGGGGTGGACGAGGACGTTGACGTCCGGAATGCGGGCCCGCACGTCGTTCACCGAGTCCAGGGAGAACCGGCCGTGGACCGAGCAGTGGCCGCGCCACAGGATCATCTTCGCGTCCCGCAGCTGCTCGACGGTCAGGCCGCCGTTCGGCTTGTGCGGGTTGTAGACCACGCAGTCGTCCAGGGACATGCCCATGTCGCGGACGGCGGTGTTGCGGCCCAGGTGCTGGTCGGGCAGGAAGAGAACCTTGTCCCCCTGCTCGAAGGCCCAGTCCAGCGCCCGCTTGGCGTTGGAGGAGGTGCAGATCGTGCCGCCGTGCTTGCCGGTGAAGGCCTTGATGTCGGCGGAGGAGTTCATGTACGAGACGGGCACGACCTGCTCGGCCACGCCGGCCTCGGTGAGCACGTCCCAGCACTCGGCGACCTGCTCGGCGGTGGCCATGTCGGCCATCGAGCAGCCCGCGGCCAGGTCGGGGAGGATGACCTGCTGGCCGTCGCCGGTGAGGATGTCGGCGGACTCGGCCATGAAGTGCACACCGCAGAAGACGATGTACTCCGCGTCCGGCCGGGCGGCGGCGTCCCGCGCGAGCTTGAAGGAGTCGCCGGTCACGTCGGCGAACTCGATGACCTCGTCGCGCTGGTAGTGGTGCCCGAGGATGAAGACCTTGTCCCCGAGCTTCGCCTTGGCCGCGCGGGCGCGCTCGACGAGGTCGGGGTCCGACGGCGCCGGCAGGTCGCCGGGGCACTCCACGCCGCGCTCGCTCTTCGGGTCGGCCTCGCGGCCGAGGAGGAGCAGGGCCAGCGGGGTCGGCTGGACGTCCAGGGGCTGGGCGGTGGTCACGACACGCACCCTCTCATTTCTGCAGACTGCCTTTTCGTCTATTTGACGCTATCTATCATAGCTGCTTCACGTCACTTTGACGATGGCCATCGTGTCGATGTGACGCATCACCACCCCGCCGTGTGTGGTCGGCCACCTGTTCCCGGCCGCCGGTGTGCGAGCATGAGAGAAGAAGGATGAGAGAGGCTGCCCCCGGCAGTGTCCGGAAGGCTTCTCCACAAGTTTGCGCCCAGCCGGAATTAATCCGGGACGTCTCCGGTTGCAGCTGGTTGCATCCGATGACAAGCGGTCCGTACAACCCGGGAGAGATGTAGATGAGCGTTCAGGACGAGACCACCGTCAGCGACGGCATCATCCTGTCCGACGCGGCCGCGTCGAAGGTCAAGAGCCTGCTGGAGCAGGAAGGCCGGGACGACCTCGCGCTGCGGGTGGCCGTTCAGCCCGGCGGCTGCTCCGGGCTGCGCTACCAGCTCTTCTTCGACGAGCGCTCGCTCGACGGCGATGTCGTCAAGGACTTCGACGGCGTCAAGGTCGTCACCGACCGGATGAGCGCCCCCTACCTGGGCGGTGCCTCCATCGACTTCGTCGACACCATCGAGAAGCAGGGCTTCACGATCGACAACCCGAACGCCACCGGCTCCTGCGCCTGCGGCGACTCCTTCAGCTAAGGGCCACGGGTAGTACGCACGAAAGGCGGCGCCCCCGAGTGGGGAGCGCCGCCTTTCGTCGTATCCGCTCACGGGCCGGCCGGTCGCCGGGCCCGTTCACCGCTTCGGCACGGACTCACCGGTCGACACATCGATCACCTTCCGGCCGTCCAGCGGCCGCTCCAGCGTCACGGTCTCGGTGAACTCCTTGGCGATCTTCACGCAGATCTGGCCCGGGTGCTTGTCCTTGCCGACGACCTTGGTCCGCACGGTCGTGGCCGACTCCTCGGCGCTCACCGAGTAGACGCTGCACACACCGCCCCAGAAGTGCACGGTGAGCTTCTTGCCGCCGTCGCTCACGTCGTACGACTCCAGCGCCATCGCGCCCGGCTTCCCGGACGGCCCCTTCGGCGGCTGCCCCGGGCTCTTCGAGGTGCCGTCGCCCGGGTGGGCCAGGTACTTCGGGTTCACCGCGGGGTGCGCGACCGTCGATGTCGCGTCCGGGCCGCTGCCGGCACCCGGCTGGCGCACCGTGTACAGCCACGACGGCACCAGCGCCTGCCCGCCCTTTACGTACTGCACCGCGAGCCCGAAGACCGCACCGGTCACCTCGGCCGGCTTCTGCGCCTTCGTCGGCGCCGGCTCGCACGGCGCGATCCCGTCGTCCTTGCCGCCCTTCCCTGCGGGCGTCGAGGGGCAGCCGGCCGGCTTGCGTCCATCGCCCGAATTCAGCCGGTCGAGCGTCTTGTCGGCGCTCAGCACCGGATACACCGCGCCCTTGACCGGGTTCGCCAACTGGCCGCTGCCGCCGACCACTTGACCGTCCGAACCGACCTGTAGATCGCTCTGCCAGCCGTACGTCGGCAGCCCGCCGAGCACCGGATCCGCGGTCACGATCCGCACCGCGCCGGACAGCCCGCTCGCATCGAGCTTGGCGCTCTGCTGGCCGATCGCCTTGAGCACCGGCCGCACCGCCTGCTTGGCCTTCTCCGGCGACACCGCGCCCTTGCCGCTGCTGTCGTCCTCGGTCGTGATGTCCCCGCCGCCGCGGTACGAGGGACAGCCGGGCCGGCTCGACGAGGCACCGCCGGCGGGCCGGTCCTCGCCCGTCCCGTCCTTGGGGGAGGCGGGCAGCGCGCAGTTCGTCCCGCCCGGGGTGCCGTACTGCGAGTACGTCCAGGAACCCGAGCCGGTCTTGTTCACCTGGAGGACGGGGCTACGGGCATCCCGTGTCAGCCCGCCGACCTTCCAGGTGGTGCCCTCCGAGCGGACCTTTCCGGCCACATCCAGCGCCTTCGCCAGCCGTTCCACCGACTCCCGGCTGATCTCCCCCTTGGGGCGGTACACCGGCGCGGACCCCGGCCCGTCGGGCAGCTTCGTCACGGCCCGGTACTTCGCGCCCTGCGGATTGGGCTCACCGGCCGCGATCGAGCCGCCGTCGTAGCCGTCGAGCGCGAGCGGCGGCGGGTCGCCCTTGGCCGGGGCGCCCGCGCCGGAGCCGTCGCCGTTGGACGCGGACGAGGCCCAGTACGCCGCGCCACCCCCGGCCAGCAGCACCGCGGCAGCCATCGAGGCGACCACCATCGGGGTGCGCCGCCTGCGCTCCTTGGGGTTCGGGGTGTCGTTGGTGTCCTCGGTGTTCACCGCATCGCTCCTTCAGCTCCGCTGAACATCTGACGTGCCATCCTCCGTGGGGTGGACGTCGATGGGACGGAGTGGGGGCGCGCGCGGTTCCCGTTGACCGCCGTTCGGGCGCCGAGCGATCGTTCAGTCGCCGTACTCGGACATTCCGTCCACCAGCGCGGCGGAGGTGGCAGGAACCTTGATCCCGTGCAGATCGGAGGCGCGCCCCGGTGCCGGCGCGGTCCGCCGCCCGGCCTTCCAGTGCCCCGCCATCCGGGCGCAGTCGCCGCGTAGCTCGTCGAGCGATTCCGGGTCCGATACGGCGGGTGAGCAGGCGGCGCGCGATGTGACGGCTTTCACAGGCTTGGTCATAGAGGCACCGTACGCAGCCATGTGCCGGCGAGAAAGGCCTACTATTGGGTAGTTATTTGCTGGTTTCAGCAGATCCAAGTGTCCGGGATGACCGGGTGGCCCCGCACCGTGCCCGGTAGCGTTGCTCTCCGTCCGCCCGCCCCTACGCCCTCCGCAGGAGCAGACCCGTCGTGCGTATCGCAGTCACCGGCTCCATCGCCACCGACCACCTGATGACCTTCCCCGGCCGCTTCGCCGACCAGCTCGTGGCCGACCAGCTGCATACGGTCTCCCTTTCGTTCCTGGTCGATCAGCTCGATGTCCGCCGCGGCGGTGTCGCCGCCAACATCTGCTTCGGCATGGGCCAGCTCGGCACCGCGCCGATCCTGGTCGGCGCCGCGGGCAACGATTTCGAGGAGTACCGCGCCTGGCTCGACCGCCACGGCGTCGACACCCGTTCCGTACGCATCTCCGAGGTGCTGCACACCGCGCGCTTCGTGTGCACCACCGACGCCGACCACAACCAGATCGGCTCCTTCTACACCGGCGCGATGAGCGAGGCCCGGCTGATCGAGCTCCAGCACGTGGCCGACCGGGTCGGCGGTCTGGACCTCGTCCTCATCGGCGCGGACGACCCCGAGGCGATGATCCGGCACACCGAGGAGTGCCGCGGCCGTGGGATCCCCTTCGCCGCCGACTTCTCCCAGCAGATCGCCCGTATGGACGGCGACGCCATCCGCACCCTCCTGGAGGACGCGGCCTACCTCTTCTCCAACGAGTACGAGAAGGGCCTGATCGAGACCAAGACCGGCTGGACCGACGAGGAGATCCTCGCCAAGGTCGGCACCCGCGTCACCACCCTGGGTTCCAACGGCGTCCGCATCGAGCGGGTCGGCGAGCCGGCCATCGAGGTCGGCGTCCCCGAGGAGAACGCCAAGGCCGACCCGACCGGCGTCGGCGACGCCTTCCGGGCCGGCTTCCTGTCCGGTCTGGCCTGGGGCGTCGGCCTGGAGCGCGCCGCCCAGGTCGGCTGCATGCTGGCGACGCTGGTCATCGAGACCGTCGGCACCCAGGAGTACGAGCTGCACCGCAGCCACTTCATGGACCGCTTCACCAAGGCGTACGGTCACGAGGCCGCGACCGAGGTCCAGCAGTACCTGGCCTGAACCGGCCGGACCCTTCCGTCAGACGCGGCGCCGCACCACATACGCGGCGCCGCGTTCGGCGGACCGCTCGCCCACGTACTCCTGGTCGCGCATCGCGCACCAGGCAGGGATGTCCTGCCGGGCCGCCTCGTCGTCGGAGAGCACCGTCACCGTCCCACCGACCGGCACCTGGCCGATCACCTTCGCCAGCTCGATGACCGGGATGGGGCAACGCCTGCCGAGCGAGTCGACGACCAGGCCGGCGGGCTCGTCGGGCTCCTCGTGGGGCGCCGGGGCCGCCGCGGCCCCGCCGGCCGTCGCCGCTACGGTCTCCGGCCCCGCCGCCGGTACCCCCAGCCGCTCCCGCACCGACCGCACCACCTGCGGCAGCACATCCAGGAAGCGGTCCACATCCGCCTCGGCGGTGCCGTACGGCAGCGAGACCCGCACATTCCCCTCGGACAGCACACCCATCGCGCGCAGCACATGGCTCGGCGTCAGGGTGCTGGACGTACAGGACGATCCGGACGAAACCGAGAACCCGGCACGGTCCAGCTCGTGCAGCAACGTCTCTCCGTCGACATAGAGACAGGAGAAGGTGACGAGATGGGGGAGGCGGCGCACCGGATCGCCGACCACCTCCACATCCGGCACCAGCTCCGGCACCCGTGTGCGGATCCGCTCCACCAGCCGCCGCAGCCGCGCCGCCTCGTCCATGGTCTCCGGGGCCGTCCGCAGCGCACGCAGTGAAGCCGCGGCGGCCACGATCCCCGGGATGTTCTCGAACCCCGGGCTACGGCCGGACTCCCGCTCGTCATACGGCCCCTGGGGCGCGAACCGGGTCCCCTTGCGGACCGCGAGCAGCCCCACCCCGGGCGGACCGCCCCACTTGTGGGCGCTCGCCGCCAGCAGCGACCAGGCACCGGGCACCGGGCCCCAGGGCAGCGACTGCGCGGCGTCCACCAGAAGGGGCACCCCCGCCTCCTGGCAGAGCGCGGCCACCTCTTCGACCGGCTGTTCGGTTCCCACCTCGTGGTTGGCGGACTGGAGACAGACCAGCGCGGTGTCCGGGGTGAGCGCGGCGGCGGCCTCGTCGGCCGCCACCCGGCCCGTACGGTCCACGGCCAGCTCCGCGCGGGTCCCGCCGGCCGCCTCGTGGACCTCGGCGGCGTGCAGTACGGAGGAGTGCTCGACGGCGGAGTGCAGCAGCCGGCGGCCGACACGCCGCCGGGCCGCCAGCGCCCCGGCGACGCCCCGATGCACCGCCTGCGTCCCCGAAGGGGTGAAAACCAGCTCGTCCGGGCGGCAGCCCACGGCCTCGGCCGCGGCCTCACGCGCGGCGTCCAGCAGCAGTCGGCCGCGCCGCCCCTCGCGGTAGAGGCGGGCCGGGTCGGCCCAGCCTTCGTCGAGCGAGGCGAGCAGGGCCTCACGGGCGACGGGATGCAGCGGTGCGGCGGACGCCGCGTCGAAGTAGGGCACGTACGAGACGTTAGTCCCCCCGCCGACGCCTGGGGGAGCCCCACCGGGGTGCGGAGCGCGGCCCCGGGTCACGGCGGGCGGGGCGGCCGTCCGCGGGGCCCGGCGGGCAGCGCGGGCACGGTGCCGGGCATGCCGTCAGATGCCTGGTGGGAGCGGGTAATCGGGGGTCCGGCGGATGCTCCCCGGGGGAGCCGGCCACCCCTTAGGGGTGCGTCGCGGCGCGTTGGGCACCCTCCCCGCGCGACCCCAAATAGCGTCCAGTAGGGTTTGGTCCGCATAAACATCCAAACCCCTGCCCGACGCAGGGCGGCGACCGACCAGCGAGTAAGGCCGCAGCCGACCGCGCGGGCGAGACTCTCGGGAAGGCGCTACGTGAGTCCCAACGGCTCCGACCGCTCGTCGCGGCGCCCGATGCGGCGGAAGCTGCCGCAGGTGCTTGCTGCGGGCCTGGTCCTGGCGACCGCTACTGGTTGCACATATAAGGACTTTCCCCGCCTCGGCATGCCAACGCCCGTCACCGACGAGGCGCCGCGGATCCTCTCTCTTTGGCAGGGCTCCTGGGCCGCCGCCCTCGCAACGGGCGTGCTGGTGTGGGGCCTGATCATTTGGAGCGTGATCTTCCACCGCCGCAGCAGGACCAAGGTGGAGGTCCCCGCGCAGACCCGGTACAACATGCCGATCGAGGCCTTGTACACGATTGTTCCGTTCATCATCATCGCGGTGCTTTTCTACTTCACCGCGCGCGATGAGAGCGCACTCCTCAAGACTTCCAAGAAGCCGGACCACGTCGTCAATGTGGTGGGCTTCCAGTGGAGCTGGGGGTTCAACTACCTGGAGGACGTGGACGGCAACAAGTCGACCACGAACATCAACTCCAGCGCGCTCTCCGCGATCCCGGACAAGTGGAAGAAGACCGCGCCGGCCGGTGCCGACGGTGTCTACGACGTCGGTATCCCGGGCACGCGGAACCCGCAGACCGGTAACCCTGGCCCGACCCTGTGGCTGCCGAAGGGCGAGACGGTCCAGTTCGTGCTGACGTCGCGCGATGTCATCCACTCCTTCTGGGTGGTGCCGTTCCTGATGAAGCAGGACGTCATCCCGGGCCACACCAACGTCTTCGAGGTGACCCCCAACAAGGAGGGCACCTTCATGGGCAAGTGCGCCGAGCTCTGCGGCGTCGACCACTCTCGGATGCTCTTCAACGTCAAGGTCGTCTCCCCCGAGCGGTACCGGGAGCACCTGAAGGACCTGGCGAAGAAGGGCCAGACCGGATACCTGCCGTCGGGCATCAAGCAGACGGATCACGCCAGGAATGCGGAGACCAAGAACCAGTGAGCATCCTCAACGAACCTCAGGGTGCCGCCGCCGATACGGCTCCGGCAGCACCGCCTGTACGCAAGAAGCAACCCGGTATCGCTGCCGTGAAGTGGCTGACGACCACTGACCACAAGACCATCGGCACGATGTACCTGGTCACGTCGTTCGCGTTCTTCTGCATCGGCGGCCTCATGGCGCTGCTCATGCGCGCCGAGCTGGCCCGTCCCGGCACGCAGATCATGTCGAACGAGCAGTTCAACCAGGCGTTCACGATGCACGGCACGATCATGCTGCTGATGTTCGCGACGCCGCTGTTCGCGGGCTTCGCGAACTGGATCATGCCGCTGCAGATCGGCGCGCCCGACGTGGCGTTCCCGCGGCTGAACATGTTCGCCTACTGGCTCTACCTGTTCGGCTCGCTGATCGCGGTGGCCGGCTTCCTCACCCCGCAGGGTGCGGCGGACTTCGGCTGGTTCGCGTACTCGCCGCTCTCGGACGCGGTGCGTTCGCCGGGCGTCGGTGCCGACATGTGGATCATGGGTCTGGCCTTCTCCGGCTTCGGCACGATCCTCGGTTCGGTCAACTTCATCACCACGATCATCTGCATGCGCGCGCCTGGCATGACGATGTTCCGGATGCCGATCTTCACCTGGAACGTGCTGCTGACCGGTGTGCTGGTCCTGCTGGCCTTCCCGGTGCTGGCGGCGGCGCTGTTCGCGCTGGAGGCGGACCGTAAATTCGGTGCGCATGTATTTGACGCGGCCAATGGCGGCGCATTGCTCTGGCAGCACCTCTTCTGGTTCTTCGGTCATCCCGAGGTGTACATCATCGCCCTGCCGTTCTTCGGCATCGTTTCCGAGATCATTCCGGTCTTCTCCCGGAAGCCGATGTTCGGTTACATCGGTCTGATTGCGGCGACGATTTCGATTGCCGGTCTCTCGGTCACGGTGTGGGCGCACCACATGTATGTGACGGGCGGCGTGCTGTTGCCGTTCTTCTCCTTCATGACGTTCCTGATCGCGGTGCCGACCGGTGTGAAGTTCTTCAACTGGATCGGCACGATGTGGAAGGGCTCACTGTCCTTCGAGACGCCGATGCTCTGGGTGATCGGCTTCCTGATCACCTTCACCTTCGGTGGTCTGACCGGTGTCATCCTGGCCTCGCCGCCGATGGACTTCCACGTCTCCGACTCGTACTTCGTGGTGGCGCACTTCCACTACGTCGTCTTCGGCACGGTCGTCTTCGCGATGTTCGCCGGCTTCCACTTCTGGTGGCCGAAGTTCACCGGCAAGATGCTGGACGAGCGCCTCGGCAAGATCACCTTCTGGACGCTGTTCATCGGCTTCCACGGCACCTTCCTCGTCCAGCACTGGCTGGGCGCCGAGGGCATGCCGCGGCGTTACGCGGACTACCTCTCGGCCGACGGCTTCACGACGCTGAACACCATCTCGACGATCAGCTCGTTCCTGCTGGGCCTGTCGATCCTGCCGTTCATGTACAACGTGTGGAAGACGGCGAAGTACGGCGAGAAGATCGAGGTCGACGACCCCTGGGGCTACGGCCGTTCGCTGGAGTGGGCGACGTCCTGCCCGCCCCCGCGGCACAACTTCCTCACCCTGCCGCGTATTCGCTCCGAATCCCCGGCGTTCGACCTGCACCACCCGGAGATCGCGGCCCTTGACGCGCTGCACAACGGTCACGGCACTGAGGACGACAAGTCCCTCGCCGGCGGCAAGGAGGCGGGCAAGTGAAGATCCAGGGCAAGATGTTCATCTGGCTCTCCGTCTTCGTCCTGGCCATGGCGATCGTCTATGGCCTGTGGTCGAAGGAGCCCGCGGGTACCACCGCGCTGTTCCTGGCCTTCGGTCTGTGCATCATGGTCGGCTACTACCTGGCCTTCACGGCCCGGCGGGTCGACGCGGGTGCGCAGGACAACGAGAACGCCGAGGTCTCGGACGACGCCGGTGAGCTGGGCTTCTTCAGCCCGCACAGCTGGCAGCCGCTGTCCCTGGCCGTCGGCGGTGCGCTCGCCTTCATGGGCGTGGTCTTCGGCTGGTGGCTGCTGTACTTCTCCCTCCCGGTGATCCTCGTCGGCCTCTTCGGCTGGGTCTTCGAGTACTACCACGGCGAGAACCGCACGCAGTGAGCACGGCGCAACTGCGCCACGGCGGGCCCGGACACCTCAACAGGTGTCCGGGCCCGCCCCGTTTGGGGGGCCGGGGCAGACCCGTTTGCAGTCCTCCAGCGCGCTGAGACAGGTGATTCTTCATATTTTTGGGTCATGAGTCACAGACCTCGAACCCGGACGGTGCTGAGCTGCGGCCTCCTGCTCGTGCCCCTCGCGGTGAGCGCTGCCGCGTGCGGGGGCTCGGCGTCGGATCAGCTCTCCGCCAACCCCTACGACGCGGGCGACCAGATCACGGCCAACACCCCCGACGGAAAGCAGAAAGCGGACCCCGACAAGCCGCTTGAGGTCTCCGTCAAGGGCGATGAGGCGCGGATCACGGACGTGACCGCCACCGATTCCACCGGCCGCTTCGTCCGCGGCGAACTGAGCGCCGACGGCAGGCACTGGCGTACCACCGTGCCACTGGCCGCCGGCACCCGCTACACGGTGCGGGTGAGCACCGAGGAGGAGGACGGTTCTCCCGGCCGCAAGACGCTCGTGGTCCACACCACGGATGCCGACGGCCAGTTGACCGCCGTCTTCGGCCCGGAGAGCGGCGAGTACGGCGTCGGCCAGCCGGTCACCGCCGAGCTGAGCCAGCCGATCAAGGACGTCAAGGCGCGGGCCATCGTGGAGAGCGCCCTGAAGGTCGACTCCATGCCGCGCGTCGAGGGCGCCTGGCACTGGGTGGACGACAAGAAGCTGCACTTCCGCCCCAAGACGTACTGGCCCGCCCACGCCACCATCTCGGTGCACAGCAACCTGGCCGGCCTGAAGATCGCCAAGGGGCTCTACGGCGGCACGTCCAAGCCCGTGAAGCTCACCACCGGCGACCGTGTGGAGGCCGTCACCGATGCCTCGGCGCACCAGATGACGGTGAAGCGCAACGGCGAGACGATCAACACCATCCCCGTCACCACCGGCAAACCCGGCTTCTCCACCCGTAACGGCGTCAAGGTCGTGCTCGGCAAGGAGAGCTTCGTACGGATGCGCAGTTCGACCGTCGGCATCGCCGCCGGGAGTTCGGAGGCCTACGACCTGCCGGTCCACTGGGCCACCCGGGTGACCTGGAGCGGTGAATATGTGCACGCCGCACCCTGGTCCGTCGGATCACAGGGCGCGGCGAACGTCAGCCACGGCTGTACGGGCATGTCCACGAACAACGCCCAGTGGTTCTTCAACACCGTGCGGGTCGGCGACATCGTCAAGGTCGTCAACAGCGGCGGCGACACCATGACGCCGTTCGACAACGGCTTCGGCGACTGGAACATGCCCTGGCAGGAATGGCGCGCCGGCAGCGCACTGAAGAGCAAGGCCTCCAGCACCACAGGAGCGGCCGAGCGCGAGCAGAATCCCGCCGACGACGCCCGGCTGCGCCCGGGGCTCTGAGGGGCTCTCAGCAGGCCGCTCAGGCCTGTACGAGGTGCTTTCGGCGCAGCAGGCCGGCCAGGGCGTCGGCGAAGGCCACCGGATCCAGCGGATGGGTCACCGCGGCGTCCGCCCGGCTCCAGGTGGCCAGCCAGGCGTCCTGCGGGCGGCCGATCAGCAGCAGCACCGGCGGGCACCGGAAGATCTCGTCCTTGATCTGCCGGCAGACACCCATCCCGCCCGCGGGCGCGGTCTCGCCGTCCAGCACACAGACGTCGATGCCGCCCTGCTCCAGGGCCTCCAGGACCGCCGGTGCGGTGGCGCACTCCAGGATCTCGATCTGCGGGACATCGGCGGCGGGGCGCCGTCCGGCCGCCAGCCGGACCTGCTCGCGGGTGTTGGCGTTGTCGCTGTAGACCAGCACCGTGGCAGTCGCCTGCATCGTTCCTCCACGCTTCGTAGCGGCACAGCATCGGGTGGGGCGGATGCTACTCCCGCGGCGGGTGCCCGCAGGAGGGGTTGAGCGGATCCAAGATCTGCCCGACGGGCCGTCAGGACCGGTCCCGGCGGCGCCGGAGGAGGCCGGTCCACGCCGGGCGTCCTCCCTTCGGGCGACGGCGGAATTGGGCCGTACGAGCAGGGCATACGTCCTTGACACACCGAACGGCACCCCCCGGAGTGAGGGCGGGATAAGCGACCGACATAATGTCGGTCGTGGCGACAGCAACGACAGTAGAAACCGGGCACGCGCACCCGTCGGTCAATCGGCCGAACCTCACCAGCGTCGGAACCATCATCTGGCTGAGTTCCGAGCTGATGTTCTTCGCGGCCCTCTTCGCGATGTACTTCACCCTTCGATCGGTGACCGGAGCCGAGTATTGGAAGGAATCCGCCGATGCGCTGAATCTTCCGTTCTCCGCGACCAACACCACGATCCTGGTGCTCAGCTCTCTGACCTGCCAGCTCGGCGTTTTCGCGGCCGAGCGTGGCGATGTCAAGAAGCTCCGGGCCTGGTTCGCGGTCACCTTCGTCATGGGTGCGATCTTCATCGGCGGTCAGGTCTTCGAGTACACGGAGCTGGTCAAGCACGAGGGCCTGTCGCTCTCGTCCGGCCCGTACGGCTCGGTGTTCTACCTGACCACCGGCTTCCACGGACTGCATGTGACGGGCGGTCTGATCGCCTTCCTGCTGGTCCTGGGCAGGACGTACGCGGCCAAGAGGTTCACCCACACGCAGGCCACCGCGGCCATCGTCGTGTCCTACTACTGGCACTTCGTCGATGTCGTCTGGATCGGCCTCTTCGCCACGATCTACCTGATCCGGTAACCGGTCCCGACCGACCCGCATATCAGACAGACATAGCCAAAGCATCGACGCAGAAGATCCTGACACCGGGGTAATCCGTGAAAAAGCTCTCCGCACGACGGCGCCATCCGCTGGCGGCGCTCGTCGTCCTACTCTTCGCGCTGGCGGTCACTGGGGGGCTGTACGCCGCGTTCGCGCCGGCGGACAAGGCTCAGGCCGATGACACCGCCCAGTCTCTTGCCATCAAGGAGGGCAAGAAGCTCTTCGCCGTGGGCTGCGCCAGCTGCCACGGCACCGGCGGTCAGGGCACCACCGACGGCCCCAGCCTGGTCGGCGTCGGCGCCGCGGCCGTGGACTTCCAGGTGGGCACCGGCCGTATGCCGGCCCAGCAGCCCGGCGCCCAGGTGCCGCGGAAGAAGAACATCTACACCAACGCCCAGATCGACCAGCTCGCGGCCTACGTCGCGTCGCTGGGCGCCGGTCCCACCGTGCCCGAGAAGTCGCAGTACAGCTCGGACGGTGCCGACATCGGCAAGGGCGGCGAACTGTTCCGCACCAACTGCGCGCAGTGCCATAACTTCACCGGTAAGGGCGGTGCCCTCACCAACGGCAAGTACGCGCCGACGCTCGAGGGCGTGGACCCGAAGCACATCTACGAGGCCATGGAAACCGGCCCGCAGAACATGCCCTCCTTCGGTGACGGCTCGCTGAGCAAGCAGAACAAGAAGGACATCATCGCGTACCTCGGCGCCGTCAACGGCGATGAATCCGAGAGCCCCGGCGGCCTCGACCTCGGCGGTCTCGGTCCGGTCAGTGAGGGTCTCTTCGGCTACATCTTCGGCCTGGGCGCGCTGGTCGCGGTCGCCATCTGGGTCGCAGCCCGGACTACGAAGGCCAAGAAGTCATGAGCGAGACTGGACGACACGAAGACGTGCCAGAAGAAATTCTGCCCAGTGAGCGGGAGACGGCTCACGAAGGCGTGGTGACCACGGCGGACAACCCGTTCGCCGACCCGGGCCTGCCGGCCCACGAGCACCGCGCCCAGGACATCGACGAGCGGGCCGCCAAGCGCTCCGAGCGCACCGTCGCCCTCCTCTTCCTGGTGTCCATGATCGCCACGGTCGGCTTCATCGCCGCGTACGTGGCCATCCCGATCGACAAGATCGTCTACATCTGGCCGCTCGGCTACATCAGCGGTCTGAACTTCGCGCTCGGTCTGACGCTCGGCGCGGCGCTCTTCTGCATCGGCGCCGGCGCGGTCCACTGGGCCCGCACGCTGATGTCGGACGAGGAGGTCGCCGACGAGCGGCACCCGATCCAGGCTCCGCCCGAGGTCAAGGCCAAGGTTCTGGCGGACTTCGCACAGGGTGCGAAGGAGTCGCAGTTCGGCCGCCGCAAGCTGATCCGCAACACGATGTTCGGTGCGCTGGCCCTGGTGCCGCTCTCCGGCGTGGTGCTGCTGCGCGACCTCGGTCCGCTGCCCGGTACGAAGCTGCGCACGACGAACTGGAAGAAGGGCGTCCGGCTCGTCAACCAGTCCACCAACCTCCCGCTGCGTCCCGAGGACATCGCGGTCGGCTCCCTGACGTTCGCCAAGCCCGAGGGGCTGGAGGACGACGACGAGGAGTTCGCGGAGAAGATCGCCAAGGACGCCCTGATGCTCGTGCGGATTCAGCCGCAGAACATCAAGGACAAGCACGAACTGTCCTGGTCGCACGAGGGCATCGTGGCGTACTCGAAGATCTGCACCCACGTGGGTTGCCCGATCAGCCTGTACGAGCAGCAGACGCACCACGTGCTCTGCCCCTGCCACCAGTCGACGTTCGACCTCTCTGACGGTGGTCGGGTGATCTTCGGTCCGGCCGGACACGCCCTGCCGCAGCTGCACATCACGGAGAAGGACGGCTTCCTGGAGGCCGCAAGCGGCTTCGAGGAGCCCGTCGGCCCGAGCTTCTGGGAGCGCGGATGAGTAACGAGACGAGCGCGACCACCACGCGCCGTGGCCAGGCGCCACGGGGCGAGCGGATCGCCGACTGGGCGGACGGCCGGCTGGGCATCTACAGCCTCGCCAAGTCCAATATGCGCAAGATCTTCCCGGACCACTGGTCCTTCATGCTGGGTGAGGTCGCGCTCTACAGCTTCATCATCATCATCCTGACCGGTGTCTATCTGACGCTGTTCTTCCACCCGAGCATGGCCGAGGTGACCTATCACGGTTCCTATGTGCCCATGCAGGGGATCCGGATGACGCAGGCCTTCGAGTCGACGCTGAACATCAGCTTCGACGTCCGGGGCGGTCTCCTTATAAGGCAGATCCACCACTGGGCCGCGCTGGTCTTCCTGGCCGCGATGATGGTCCACATGATGCGGGTGTTCTTCACCGGCGCCTTCCGCAAGCCGCGCGAGGTCAACTGGCTGTTCGGCTTCCTGCTGTTCGTGCTGGGCATGTTCACCGGCTTCACCGGCTACTCGCTCCCCGACGACCTGCTCTCCGGTACCGGTGTGCGGTTCATCGAGGGCGTCATCCTGGCGATGCCGCTGGTCGGCTCGTACCTGCAGATGTTCATCTTCGGCGGGGAGTTCCCGGGGCACGACATCATCCCGAGGTTCTTCACGGTGCACGTGCTGCTGCTGCCGGGCATCATGCTCGGCCTGCTGGTGGCGCACCTGATCCTGGTCTTCTACCACAAGCACACCCAGTTCCCGGGTGCCGGCAAGACCAACAACAATGTCGTGGGCATGCCGCTACTGCCGGTCTACATGGCCAAGGCCGGAGGCTTCTTCTTCCTGGTCTTCGGTGTGATCTCGGTGATCGCCGCGATCGCCAGCATCAACCCCGTGTGGGCCATAGGGCCGTACCGGCCGGACCAGGTCTCCACTGGTGCGCAGCCGGACTGGTACATGGGCTTCGCCGAGGGCCTCGTCCGTGTCATGCCGGGCTGGGAGTGGAACTTCTGGGGTCACACCGTCAACTTCGGTGTGCTGATCCCGATTCTGATCTTCCCGCTGGTCCTGGTCGCCATCGCGGTCTACCCGTTCGTCGAGTCCTGGGTCAAGGGTGACAAGCGCGAGCACCACATCCTGGACCGCCCGCGCAACGTCCCGACCCGTACCGGCTTCGGTGTGGCCTGGCTGGTCGCGTACTTCGTGATGCTGATCGGTGGCGGTAACGACCTGTGGGCCACGCACTTCCACCTGTCGCTCAACTCGCTCACCTGGTTCGTCCGGATCGGATTCTTCGTCCTTCCGGTGCTGGCCTTCATCGCCACCAAGCGGATCTGCATGGGTCTGCAGCGGCGCGACAAGGACAAGGTGCTGCACGGCCGCGAGTCGGGCATCATCAAGCGCCTGCCGCACGGTGAGTTCATCGAGGTCCACGAGCCGCTCAGCCAGGAGCAGCTGCACGTCCTCACGCAGCACGAGCAGCCCGAGCCGCTCGAGCTGGGCCCGGAGGTCGACGAGAACGGCGTCGAGCGCAAGCTGTCGCGCTCGCAGAAGCTGCGCGCCAAGCTCTCGAAGTCCTTCTACGGCGAGGACAACGTCATCGCCAAGCCCACGGTCGAGGAGTACCAGGAGATCACCAGCGGCCACGGCCACCACTGATCACCTCGGCGCCTCGTAGCGCACCGTAGGTAGTACGCCACCCAGAGGGCCCCGTCCGGCGATCGGACGGGGCCCTCCGGCATATCGCCGGCTCGGTAGGGTGACGGCATAAGCAGGAGACGAACCAGGAGCGTGGACCATGAACGTTGTGACCCCGGTTGGCGGCGACAGCGTGGCGGCCCGCACCTGGCCGGGCATCCTGAACGCCCTGCTCGACGGCCGTGACCTCGCCGCGGACGACACCGCCTGGGCGATGGACAAGATCATGCGGGGCGAGGCCAGCGACGCCCAGATCGCCGGGTTCGCGGTGGCGCTGCGGGCCAAGGGCGAGACCGTCGCGGAGATCTCCGGACTCGTCCGGACGATGTACGCGCACGCCCGGCTGATCGAGGTGCCGGGGCCGAGCGTCGATATCGTCGGCACCGGCGGCGACGGCGCCAAGACCGTCAATATCTCCACGATGTCCTCGATCGTGGTGGCCGGCACCGGCGCGAAGGTCGTCAAGCACGGCAACCGCGCGGCGTCCTCGGCCAGCGGCGCCTCCGACGTCCTGGAGAAGCTCGGCGTCAATCTCGATCTCACCCCGCGGCGGGTCGCCGAGGTCGCGGAGGAGGCGGGCATCACCTTCTGCTTCGCGGTGAAGTTCCACCCCGCGCTGCGCCATGTCGCCAATGCCCGCGGCCAGCTCGGCATCCGTACCACCTTCAATGTGCTGGGCCCGCTGACCAACCCCGCGAAGGTCCGCGCCCAGGCGACCGGCGTCGCGGACGCCCGGATGGCGCCGATCCTGGCCGGGGTGCTCGCCGAGCGCGGCTCCTCGGCGCTGGTGTTCCGCGGCGACGACGGTCTGGACGAGCTGACCACGACCGCGACCTCCCGGGTGTGGATCGTGCGGGACGGTGCGGTGCGCGAGGAGGCCTTCGACCCGCGGGACGTCGGGATTCCGCTGGTGCCGGTGGAGGCGCTGGGCGGTGCGGACGCCTCGTACAACGCGGATGTGGCCCGCCGGCTGCTGGACGGGGAGACCGGGCCGGTGCGTGAGGCGGTGCTGCTGAACTCCGCGGCGGCGCTGGTCGCGCTGGAGCCGGCCGACGCCCCGCTGGCGGAGCAGATCCGGGCCGGTATCGACAAGGCCGCCGCCTCGATCGACTCCGGGGCGGCCAAGCGGGTGCTGGAGCGCTGGGTGGCCGCCAGCAACGCATGAGCGGCCGGTGACGCAGAGTGTGACGCAAGCCCCAGTCCGTCATACGGACCGGGGCTTGTGCGTTGTTGATCGTGTGGCATGATGCTGCGCAGGTCACGAGTGACAGCGACATAGGCCCCGGCCCGCTGTCCGGCAACCCTCCTTCCGTGGCGGGGTGCCCCGGGTGATGACCAGGCCGCAGGCAGCGAGGTCTGCGGCAAGCGCGGATCCCTCGCCAGGGATCCTGGTCCTCGAGGGAGAACTTCCGTGAATCAGCGAATGCGATAGGGCCGACGGCCCCTTTTTCCGCACCCCTTTTCTTTTTACGCTGCGGCGCTCCGCCGTGCGCTGTGACGCACCCTGACGCGCCCGCCCCGCAGCGAATTCGCTTATCTCTCACGGGAGTTCGCCATGTCTGTTTCCGCCGTTGCCGCCGACCGCTCCGTTTGTGCCCCGCTGCCGGTTCTCGGCCGGGATGTCCTGGTCCCGCTCGTGACCGGCGGCGAGGTCGACTACGCCGCGCTGGACTACGCCGCCAGCGCGCCGGCGCTGCAGCGGGTCTGGGACGACGTGGCCGCCTACGCCCCGTACTACGGCAGCGTGCACCGCGGCGCCGGCTACCTCTCGCAGCTGTCCACCGACCTCTTCGAGAACAGCCGCGCCACCATCGCGAAGTTCCTCGGCTGTGGGCGACGGGAGGGCGACCAGGTCGTGTTCACCCGCTCCACCACCGACTCGCTCAACCTGCTCGCCGCCGTACTCCCGCAGAACACCCGGGTGTTCGTCTTCGAGACCGAGCACCACGCCTCGCTGCTGCCGTGGGAGCAGCGCCCGGACACCGCGGTGACGTATCTGAACGCGCCGCGCACCCCGCAGCAGGCGGTGGACACGCTGGAGAAGGCACTGGCCGAGCGCGAGCCGTACGGGCCGGCGCTGGTGTGTGTGACCGGTGCGTCGAATGTGACCGGTGAACTGTGGCCGGTGCGGGAGCTGGCGGCCGCCGCGCATGCGCACGGCGCGCGGATCGTGCTGGACGCGGCGCAGCTCGCCCCGCACCACCCCGTCGACATCGCGGAGCTCGACGTCGACTGGGTCGCCTTCTCCGGACACAAGCTGTACGCGCCGTTCGGCGCCGGTGTGCTGGCCGGCCGCGCCGACTGGCTGCAGGCCGCCGAGCCGTACCTCGCGGGTGGCGGCGCCAGCCGTAAGGTCTCCCGCCGTACGGACGGCGGTGTGGACGTCGAGTGGCACACCACCGCGGCCCGGCACGAGGCCGGTTCGCCGAACGTCATCGGCGCCTACGCCATCGCCTCCGCCTGCCAGGCGCTGACCGAGGCCGGTTTCGACGGTCTGGTCGCCCGCGAGCAGGAGCTGATCGCCCGTGTCCGCGAGGGCCTGGCCGAGGTGCCCGAGGTCAATGTGCTCTCGCTCTTCGGCGACGACGCCCCGCGGGTGGGCGTGCTCTCTTTCGTCGTCGAGGGCTGGAACAGCTCGCACTTCGCGGCCGCGCTGTCCGCCGAGTACGGCATCGGGGTGCGCGACGGGCTGTTCTGCGCGCACCCGCTCGTACGGACCCTGCTGGGCAGCGAGCCGCAGGAGCCGGGGGAGTGCGGTGCCCCGGAGACGGCGCCTGGCGAGCGTTCCTTGAACGCCATCCGGGTCAGTTTCGGCGCCGGCACCCCCGACGAGCATGTCGAGCGGTTCGTGCGGGCGGTCAAGGAGCTGGTGGCGGACGGCGCGCGCTGGAACTACCGCACCGAGGACGGGCGTTGCGTGCCCGACACCTCGGCCTGACGACGAGGACCGAGCGGTCTTCGCCGTCGGGCGCGGCGTCCAGGGCACGCCCTAGGACACGCCCTACGCGTCCAGGCCGATGGCGAAGGCCGCTTCGAGGTCGTGCTGGGAGTACGTACGGAAGGCGATATGCGTCTCCGTGGAGGCGACGCCCGGCACCTTGCTGATCCGGCCGGGGATGACATCCGCGAGGTCGTCGTGGGCGGCGACCCGCACCATGGCGATCAGGTCGTGCGCACCGGTGACCGAGTAGACCTCGCTGACGCCGTCCAGTGCGGCGATCTTCTCGGCGATCTCCGGGATCTGGTCCACGCTGGTCTTGATGAGCACGATCGACGTGATCACGGCTGGCTCTCTCCCTCGGTCGCCCGGACATTCCCCCTGGTGGCCCCCACACTATCCCTCCCGTAGCGGACCCATGCGTAGAGGAAACCGAGCGCGAAGCCGACCACATGCGCGAGGTAGGCGACACCGGGGCCGTGGGGGTCGTCCTGGGCGGCCTGCCACTGCAGGAAGAACCAGAACAACAGCACGATCCAGGCGGGAAAGCGCAGCGGCAGGAAGAACAGGAACGGGAAGACGCTGGTGACCCGGGCCTTGGGGAAGAGGTAGAGGAAGGCGCCCAGTACGCCGGAGATCGAGCCGGAGGCGCCCACCAGCGTCTGGCCCGAGCCGGCGTGTGCGGCCGCGTAGCCGAGCAGTGCCAGGTAGCCGATGATGAGGTAAAAGGCGGCGAACGGCAGCCGGCCCATCCGTGCCTCGGCCATCGCGCCGAAGACGTACAGAAACAGCATGTTGCCGAGCAGATGCAGCCAGCTGCCGTGGACGAACAGCGCGGTGAGCGGGGTGATCAGCGCCCGCGCCGAGCCGCTCCACAGATCCAGCGGGATCACGCCCCACCGCTCGAAATACGCGGTCTGGGCCTTCAACAGGGCGTCGCCGCTCCCGTATATCCGGTTCAGGCCGGAGGCGGGCCCGATCACGAAGACCGCGCAGCACAGGCAGATCAGGACATTCGTCATCCGTGAAAAGAGCGCTTTGAGGGAGCGGACGGGGTGCGCGGGACGGGTGAGACCGGGCAGACGAGGAGGAGAAGACGGCGCCGTCATGAAGCGATCATGGCTCAATGGGGGGCAATCGGGACAGAGTGCCTCGCCGCGTCCCGGCTCCTGGGCGGGGCCCGCACCGGCCCCCCATCAGGCCGTAGGGTTGCAGGCATAACCTTGCGAACTCCCGCAGTCCGACGGCGCACCGCGTGAACCGCACGACAGCACGAGATCGATGAGCACGAAAGAGGACGACACGATGGCTGTTCCCCTGCCGACGGCCGAAACCCGGTGGCGTTGCACGCTGTGCGGCAACCTCACGCGTTTCGATGTGACCCGTCAGTCCAAGGTCGTGGAGTACGTCCACCTGGACCTGGCCGGGGACCCGAAGGTGGAGGAGCGCGAGGTTCTCAGTGAGAGCATCGAGTCCGTGCGCTGCCGCTGGTGCAACGCGGTCGACCAGATCGAGCTGGTCGACCGTCCGGGCGCGAGCGCCTGAGATCGGAGCGATGCAGCCGTGGTGGACCGTCCAGAAGGGGAGCCGGGGGCCCAGCGTGACGACGCACCCGAGGGTGCGGCGGACGAAGTGCTCGACCGACCGCTGCCCGAGGGCGTACGGCGCCGGGTCGTGGCGCTCACCGCGGAGTCGTTCGGCGCGCTGACGGTCGCCGAACTCCCATCGCCGCTGCGGCAGTACGCCCGGTTCACCCCGACTCGTCGGGCCAAGTTCGCCGGAAACGCGATGGCCGCGGCGCTGGAGAGCGATGCGGTCTTCCGGCAGCGGATCGCGGCCAAGCTGCGCGAGGCCCAGCCGGAGCTGGCCGAGGCCCTGGACCACGGCAACCCGCCCGCCGCGGCCGATCCGCTCGATGTGGCCGCGGCCGCCTATGTGCTGCGCCCGGACGGCTGGGTCAAGCTTGTCGCGGCGGCGGGTGAGGAGGCCCAGCGGGCGCGGGCCGAGCGGGCCGGCGAGGAGGCCGAGCGGGAGCTGGCCGGACTGCGCGAGGAGCTGGCGCAGGCACGCGGTGAGGCCCGTGCGGACACCGAACGCATCAGGACGGATCTGGACGCCGTCCGCAAGGAGAACGAATCGCTGCGGCGCAAGCTGCGCAGCGCGCTGAGTGACGTCAAGCGCGGTGAGGCGGCGGTGCGCAAGGCCGAGGCCGCGCTGACCGAGGCGCGGGACCGGGCGGCCACCGAGAAGACCGCGGCGGACAGCGAGCTGCGCCGGCTCAAAGCCCGGATCGCCGAGGCCGAGGCGCTGCTGGAGACCGGCCGGCGGGCCGCCCGCGAGGGGCGCAGCGTCGAGGACATGCGGCTGCGGCTGCTGTTGGACACGGTCCTGGACGCGGCCCAGGGGCTGCGCCGCGAGCTGGCCCTACCGCCCGCCAACGTCCACCCGGCGGACACCGTCGAGGCGGTCGCTCCGGGCCGGATGACGCCCAAGGACATTGCCACGCGGGCGCTGTCGGAGACGGACCCGGCGCTGCTCGACCAGCTTCTGGCGCTGCCTCAGGCGCATTTGGTGGTGGATGGCTACAACGTCACCAAAACCGGCTATCCGACCATGCCGCTCGACAAGCAGCGGCTGCGGCTGCTGGGCGGTCTCGCGGTGCTGGCGGCGCAGACCGGCGCGGAGATGACGTGTGTCTTCGACGGTGCGGAGCTGGCGGCGCCGGTGCTGCTCGCGCCGCCGCGTGGAGTCCGGGTCCTTTTCAGCAAACCGGGCGTAACGGCCGATGAGTTGATTCGTCAGCTGGTAAGGGCCGAACCGCCCGGCCGTCCGGTCGTCGTGGTCTCCACGGACCGGGAAGTGGCCGACGGTGTCGCCAAGGCCGGGGCGCGGCCGGTCGCATCGGCCTTGCTCCTCAAACGACTTGCCCGCACCTGACGCAACGCGCCCCGAGGGCCGCCGGAGCCCGGGAAGTCGCTTGCCATCCGTATCTGAGCGTCAATTGATGCTTACTGCCTGTGTGATGTTGGTAAAGGATGGGGTTTGTGGCGCAGATTTTTCCCGTGAGGATTTGAAGCGATCACAGCTCGGTTACTAAGGTCAGTCCGAACCTTCATACAGGTGATCATCCAACCGGGATGAACAGTGAAGGTACCGCCGAGTCCGCGGCGTTCACGCGGAGCCGGGGTCTTACCCCCCCACTTCCCGGTAGGCGGCTGGAGGAAGAAGGAGCTCGCCCCCGTGGCGTCCCACCGTCGACCCAAGCAGCCGAGCCGTACCCGCGTGACCGTGCTCACCGCCACCGCCGCGGCGGCCGTCGCCCTCTCGTCCCAGGCCGCCCAGGCCGACCCCCACCAGCAGTCGAAGAAGGACGTCAAGTCCGAGGTCGACAAGCTCTACGAGCAGGCCGAGCAGGCCACCGAGAAGTACAACGGGGCCAAGGAGCAGCAGGACAAGCTCCAGAAGGAGGTCGACGACCTCCAGGACAAGGTCGCCCGCGGTCAGGGCGAGCTCAACCAGCTCCGCAAGGGCCTGGGGGCGGTCGCCTCCGGCCAGTACCGCAGCGGCAGCATCGACCCCTCGGTCCAGCTGTTCCTCTCCGGCGACCCGGACACCTACCTCGAAAAGGCCGCCACGCTCGACCAGTTGAGCGGCAAGCAGGCCGAGCAGCTGAAGACCATCGCGGACAAGCAGCGCCGGCTCGCCCAGGAGCGCGAGGAGGCCGCGAGCAAGATCAAGGACCTCTCCGAGACCCGTAAGGCGCTCGGTGACAAGAAGGACGAGATCAAGGGCAAGCTCGCCAAGGCGCAGGAGCTGCTCAACACCCTGACCGCCAAGGAGCGGGCGGCCATGCAGGCCAAGGAGGACCGCGCCAACCGCAGCAACGAGCGGGTCAACCTCGGCGATGACGTGCCCGCTTCGCAGCGCGGTGCGGCCGCCCTGCAGGCCGCCCAGTCCAAGATAGGTTCGCCCTACGTCTGGGGCGCCACCGGCCCGTCGTCCTTCGACTGCTCGGGTCTGACCTCCTGGGCCTACCAGCAGGCCGGCCAGTCGCTGCCGCGTACCTCGCAGGCACAGGCCAACGCCGGTACCCGGATCGGTTCGCAGGACGCCCTCAAGCCCGGCGATCTGGTGCTCTTCTACAGCGACCTGCACCACATCGGCCTCTACGCGGGCAACGGCCAGGTGCTGCACGCGCCGAAGCCCGGCGCCTCCGTGCGCTACGAGGCGATCGGCAACATGCCGTTCGCGTTCGGCGTCCGGGTCTGAAAAGCCTCACAACACTCTCAACCTGACGCCCGTTCGGGCGAACTGCGGCCCTCGCCGCTGACCTACCGCCCCGCCGGTGACCTGCACAGTCACCGGCGGGGCGGCTTTTTGCGTACGAAAAGTGGTCTTTGTTCGGTGTGGACCGGCGCCGTTACTGTCTGCCCTCGCAGCATCCGGTCACCGACGCCCTCCAGGGCGGCAGGGTCTTCCCCCAAGCTCTCGGCTGCGCTCGAACAGGGGGGGGGACCCCCATCGAAAGGAGTGCGGCTCTCGTGGTGTCCCACCGCCGTACCTCGCAGCAGGGCCAGACCACCCTCGCCGGGGTCACCGTTCTGTCGGCCGCCCTGGCGACCGCCGCCGCGCTGTCGGCACAGCCGGCCTCCGCCGACCCCGCGAAACACCCGGTCGCCGGCCGCGAAGCGGCGACCGCACAGGTCGACAAGCTCTACGAGCAGGCGGAGCGGGCCACCGAGAAGTACGACGGCGCCGACGCCCGGGCCAAGCAGCTGCGCGACGAGGTGGCGACCCTGCAGGACCGCACCGCCCGCGCCCAGGAGCGGGTCAACCGGATGCGCGGCCGGCTCGGCGCGCTGGCCGCCGCCCAGTACCGCGACGGCGGGCTGGACCCCACCCTCAAGCTGATGCTCTCCGAGCGGCCCGACAGCTACCTGGAGAAGGCCTCCACACTCGACCGGCTCAGCAACGCGCAGGCCGGCCGGCTGCACGAACTGCGGGCGGCGCAGCGGTCCCTGGAACAGCAGCGCCGGGAGACCGTACGCAAGCTGGCGGAGTTGGAGGCCGGCCGCAAGGACGTCGCCCGCCACAAGAAGGACGTCCAGCGCAAGCTGGCCGCCGCGCGGCGGCTGCTGAACGCGCTCCCCAGGGACGCCAGGGAGGCCTACGCCCGGGCCTCCAGGAGTGATGGACGCGGCGAGGTGGTCCCCGACCTGGGCGGCGCCGTACCGGCCTCCGGGCGGGCCGCCGCGGCCGTCGCCGCGGTGCGCGCCGCCGTCGGCTCCCCGTACGCCTGGGGAAGCAGCGGCCCCTCCGCCTTCGACTGCTCCGGACTCACCCAATGGGCCTACGGCCGGGCCGGCGTCTGGCTGCCCCGTACGTCGCAGGCCCAGCGCGGCGCCGGCCGGCAGGTCCCGCTCAGCCAGGCACAACCCGGTGACCTGGTCATCTACCGCTCGGACGCCAGTCACGTCGGGATGTACGTCGGCAACGGCCATGTGGTCCACGCGCCCTATCCCGGCGCGCGGGTGCGCTACGACCCGGTCGCGATGATGCCGATCTCGGCCGTCACCAGGCCCTGAGGCGGATCCCAGCGTTTTTGCCCCGGCCGGCCCGGATCTACGATCGTCCGCATGTCAGACCAGTGGGCGAGACGGGCGCCGTCGCGTGCCCGGGCGGCGGGCTGCGCCGCGCTGCTCCTCGCGCTGCTCGCCCCCGTGGCCGGCTGCGGGCCCGCGCCCTCGCCGTCGGCCCGTTTCCCGGACGTCCAGCGCATGCTCGACGCCCGTGCCCAGGCCGTCCGGCAGCGGGACGAGACGGGCTTTTTGGCCGCCGTCGACCCCCGCGCCACCGGCTACCGCAACAGTCAGCGCGCCATGTTCGCCCACCTGGCCGGTGTCCCGCTCGCCGACTGGAACTACGACCTCGACTCGACCGACGCCTTCCCGCTCCCCGACGGCGGTGAACAGCTGGCCGCGAAGGTACGGCTGCGCTACCGCCTCAAGGGCTATGACACCGCGCCGGTCAACGCCGTCCAGTACCTCACGCTCACCGAGCGCGACGGCCGCTGGCTGATCTCCTCGGACACCGACGGCACGGCGGTCGGCAGGATCGGCACCCGCCAGCTGTGGGACCAGGGTCCGGTACGGCTGGTCCGCGGGCGCTACAGCCTGGTCCTGGGCGGCGCCGGGCATCCGGCGCGGCTGCGGGACCTGGCGCGCCGGGTGGACCAGGCGGTGCCCGTGGTCTCCGACGCCTGGAAGGGGAAGTGGGCGCACAAGGTGGTGGTGGAGGCGCCCGACTCGGTCGAGGGGATGGCGCAGCTGATGGGCAGCGACGACCCGTCCGGCTATGCCGGGATCGCGGCGGTGACCACCGGCGAGGCGGGGGTGTCGACGAGCGCGCCCGCGGACCGCGTGATCGTCAACCCCGATGCGTACGAGGAGCTCAACGACCTCGGCCGCAAGGTGGTCCTCACCCACGAGACCACGCATGTCGCCACCCGTACGGTCACCACCGCGGCCACCCCCCTGTGGCTCTCCGAGGGCTTCGCCGACTGGGTCGCCTACCGCGGTACCCGTCGCAAGCCCGCCACCGCCGCCCCCGAACTCACTCGCGCGCTCGCCGGGGGCAAGCTCCCCGCCCGCCTCCCGACCGACGCCGACTTCGGCTTCAAGGCCGGCGCCGACCGGCTGGCGAAGGCGTACGAGGGCAGCTGGCTGGCCTGCCGGATGATCGCCGACAAGTGGGGCGAGGCCAAGCTGATCACGTTCTACCGGGCGGCGGGCAAGAGCGGGATACCCGCCTCGGCCGGGAACACGGGCGCGCCCATGGAGGCCGTGCAGGGGACGGCGGCGCCCCACGGCACCGCCCGGGCGGGATCCCCCGGCCGGCACCACCCGGACCGCCCGCCGTCCCGCGCCGACCGCACGGACCGCGCGATGCGGACCCAACTGGGCGTCGGCCTGGAGGAGTTCACCCGTCGGTGGCGGGCTTATGTGAAGCGGCTGTTGGAGCGGTGAGGGGGGCAGCGGTATCGCCCGCCGCCGTCCGCGCGGCGATCAGCTCGACGGACCCGGGGAGCCCGCGTCCGGGCCCGCGCGTCGAGGTTCACAGCCGGCGGCAGGCGAGCAGCGATGCGGCGACCAGCAGCCCGTTGCGCAGCGCCAGCAGCGCGATGCCCCGCAGATCGCTCGCCACCACATGCGCGAACCCGACCGGGAACTCCAGCAGTGTGACCCCGGTGGCGAGCAGGACCAGCACCGCAGCCGGCGCCTGCCGGCTGCCGCGTACGGTCATGCACACCGCGGCCAGCCCCACCAGCCAGAGCATGTACTGCGGGCTGATCACCCGGCTGGTGGTGGTGAACAGCAGGGTCGCGGTGAACGCGGCGTCGCACAGCGTCGCGGGCGTGCGCTCCCGGGCGTGCATCCGCCACAGGACCAGCCAGCCCAGCGCGGCGACGCTCAGCGCGAGCGCGAGGGTGCTGACGAGCGGGACCCCCGGTCCGAGGAACTCCACCGAGCCGTAGTTCAGCAGCACCTGGCCGCTCCACCCGTAGTGGCGGGCGACATGGAAGACCAGGGCGCCGAGCGACTCGATCTCCGTACCGCGATCGCGCTGGAAGGTGAGGAAGGCCAGCGCGCCCGGTGCGGCGGCCACGAAGAACAGGGTCAGCCCGGCCGCGCTGCCGGCGGCGCTGCGCCACAGGGCGCCCGCCCGGCGGCCGCGGAGCGCCGCCCCGGTGAGCAGCAGCGCGGGCCAGACCTTCAGCAGCGCACCGAACGCGACCAGCGCGCCCGCCACCCGCGGCCGGCGGACGGCGGCGAACAGCGCGGCGGCGGCGACCGCGGTGACCAGCAGGTCGTAGCGGGCGTACGCGGTCGGGCCCAGCAGCGTGACGCCCACGATCCACACCCACGCCCCGGCCGGGCGATGGCCGGGGCGCCGGCCGGCACGCAGGAAGAGCGCGAGCGCCGCCGCGTCCGCGGCCAGGACCAGGGCGTAGAACGCCGGCGCGTAGTCGAGGGGCAGCAGACCCGGGGCGAGCACGGCGAGCGCGGCGGCCGGCGGGTACTGCCAGGTCACATCGTCCAGCGGGAAGGTGCCGGTCTTCAGGACCTCGAACCAGCCCTGGTAGATCACCGAGACATCGGTGGTGACATCCGGTCCCGGCAGCACCAGCACTCTCAGGACGCACAGCAGGACCACGGCCCGGGTCACGGCCCACACCGCGACCGGGAGTCCCGCCCCGCGCGCTCTGCTGATGCTGGTCATCGTCACCTCGTCGCTCGTCGGCCGCGCCTGCCGACATGATGCCGGTAGGGGCTGGTCACGACCGTAGAGGAGAGACGGGCGTGGCGGGGCGGGCCGCCGCCGGCCGTTCCGCGACCGGTACTGTCGGGCCCGAACCGCCGAGACCGACCGCTCGGACCGACCGTCGAGAGACCATCGTGCACAAGACCCTGATCGTCACGAACGACTTCCCGCCCCGGCCCGGCGGTATCCAGGCCTTTCTGCACAGCATGGCGCTGCGTCTGGACCCCTCCCAGGTCGTCGTCTACGCCTCGACCTGGAAGCGCGGCAAGGAAGGTCTCGCGGCCACCGCGGCGTTCGACGCCGAGCAGCCCTTCCCGGTCGTCCGGGACCGTACGACGATGCTGCTGCCCACCCCGAGGGTGACCCGGCGGGCCGCCGGGCTGCTGCGCGAACACGGCTGCTCCTCCGTATGGTTCGGCGCCGCCGCGCCGCTCGGGCTGATGGCTCCCGCGCTCCGCTCGGCCGGCGCCCGCCGCATCGTGGCGACCACACACGGCCATGAGGCGGGCTGGGCGCAGCTGCCGGCCGCCCGCCAACTGTTGCGCCGTATCGGCGAGGGCACGGACACCCTCACCTACCTCGGCGAGTACACCCGCTCGCGGATCGCGGACGCACTCACTCCCGAAGCCGCCGCACGGATGGTCCAACTCCCGCCCGGCGTCGACGAGAAGACCTTCCACCCGGGCTCGGGCGGCGACGCCGTACGGGCCAGACTCGGGCTCGCCGGGCGGCCGGTCGTGGTGTGTGTCTCACGGCTCGTACCGCGCAAGGGGCAGGACACCCTCATCGAGGCGATGCCCGCCATCGTGTCCGCGGTGCCCGACGCGGTGCTGCTGATCGTCGGCGGCGGCCCGTACGAGAAGGAGCTGCACGCGCTGGCCCTGGAGAAGGGCGTCGGGGACGCGGTGCGCTTCACGGGGGCGGTCCCCTGGGAGGAACTGCCCGCCCACTTCGGCGCCGGCGATGTCTTCGCGATGCCGTGCCGCACCCGCCGCGGCGGGCTCGATGTCGAGGGCCTCGGCATCGTCTACCTGGAGGCCTCGGCGACCGGGCTCCCCGTCGTGGCGGGCGACTCGGGCGGCGCCCCCGACGCGGTCCTGAACGGCGAAACCGGCTGGGTCGTCCCCGGCGGCTCCCCGACCCCCACCGCCGAACACATCATCACCCTCCTCAAGGACCCCGCCCTCCGCCGCACCATGGGCGAACGCGGCCGCGCCTGGGTCGAGGAGAAATGGCGCTGGGACCTGCTGGCGGAGCACCTCAAGGAGCTGCTGTAGGCGGCAGGCCGGCCCTCGACGGCGGCCCGCCACAAGAAGATCCGCCGCCGCGGCGCTCGGCCACGACGGCGGATCTCGACGGTGTCCGGCCGACCGGACATCCACGTCCGGTCACCCGTCGGGCCCGTCCTAGGCCCGGTAAAGCGCCTCGATCTCCTCGGCGAAGTCCTTCGCCACGACATTCCGCTTCAGCTTCAGCGACGGCGTGACATGGCCCGACTCCTCGGTGAACTGGGCCGGCAGGATGCGGAACTTGCGGACCGACTCGGCCTTCGAGACGGCCGCGTTGCCGTCGTCGACGGCGCGTTGGACGGCGGCCAGCAGCTCGGGGTCGTCGGCGATCTCGGCCGGCTTCACGTCGGCGGGGTGGCCGTGCTCCTCGGCCCAACGGGGGAGGAACTCCTCGTCGAGGGTGACCAGCGCGCCGATGAAGGGCCGGCCGTCGCCGACGACCATGCATTCGGCGATCAGGGCGTGCGCCCGGATGCGGTCCTCGATCACGGCGGGGGCGACGTTCTTGCCGCCCGCGGTGACCAGTATTTCCTTCTTGCGGCCGGTGATGGCGAGGTAGCCGTCCTCGTCGAGGGTGCCGAGGTCGCCGGTGTGGAACCAGCCGTCGGACAGGGCCTCTTTGGTGGCCGTGGGGTTGTTCCAGTACTCGGTGAAGAGGTGCTCGCCGTGCAGCAGCACCTCGCCGTCGTCGGCGATACGCACCACGGAGCCCGGCAGCGGCTGGCCGACGGTGCCGATCTTCTGGCGGTCCCAGGGGTTGAAGGCGGTGGCCGCGCAGGATTCCGACAGGCCGTAGCCCTCCAGGGCGGTGAAGCCGATGCCGCGGTAGAAGTGGCCGAGGCGTTCACCGAGCGGGGCGCCGCCGGAGATGGCGTGGGTGGCGCGGCCGCCGAGGACGGCCCGCAGCTTGCCGTAGACCAGCCGGTCGAAGACCTTGTACTTCAGCTTCAGGCCGAGCGCCGGGCCGTCCGCGGTGTCCAGCGCGCGGCTGTACGCGATCGCGGTCTCCGCGGCCTTGTCGAAGATCTTGCCCTTGCCGTCGGCCTGGGCCTTGGCCCGCGCCGAGTTGTAGACCTTCTCGAAGACCCGGGGCACGCCCAGGATCAGCGTCGGCCGGAAGGAGGCGAGGTCGTCGGTGAGGTTCTTGATGTCGGGGGCGTGGCCCAGCTTGATGGGGGCCATCACGGAGGCGACCTGCACCAGGCGGCCGAAGACATGGGCGATGGGGAGGAAGAGCAGGACCGAGGAGTCACCGGTGCGGAACAGCGGGCGCAGCCGCTCGACGATATTGCCGCACTCGGCGAAGAAGCTGCGGTGGCTGAGCACACAGCCCTTGGGGCGGCCGGTGGTGCCGGAGGTGTAGACGATGGTGGCCGGCGAGTCCGCGTCGGCGAGCGCGCTGCGCGCGTCCACCTCGTCGTCGGTGAGGCCGGCGCCGGCGGCCCGCAGCCGGGCGATGGCGTCCCGCTCGATCTGCCAGATGTTCGCCAGGTCGGGCAGCCGGTCGCGGACCGATTCGACGGTCGCCTCGTGGCCGGGGGTCTCCACCAGGCAGGCCACCGCGCCGGAGTCGCCGAGTATCCACTGGATCTGCTCGGCGGAACTGGTCTCGTACACGGGGACGGTGATCGCGCCGGCGCTCCAGATGGCGAAGTCCAGCAGTGTCCACTCGTAGCGGGTGCGCGACATCAGGCCGACCCGGTCACCGGGCTGGATTCCGGAAGCGATCAGGCCCTTGGCGGCGGCGCGGACCTCGGCGAGGAAGGTGGTGGCGGTGACGTCCTGCCACTCACCGTTCACCTTGCGTCCCATGACGGCAACATCCGGGTGCTGCGCGGCATTTCGGCGGATAAGATCCGTCAGATTGCCGTCCGCGGGGACCTCGTACAGGGCCGGAAGGCTGAACTCGCGCAAGACTGCTGCTCCTCAAAAGCGCCGGCGCCACGACGCTGTGTGTACACCGGCGGCGGTCCATGATCATGCAGGGGGGATTGGACTGCCCGGACGTTACCCATGGGTATTGCGGTTGGGATAGGGGGTGACGCCCAGATGTTCGATGCGTCACACGCTGGGAGATACGCCATGGGGACTGTCCCGCGCAGACTAGACCAGCGGGTCGGTGACCCGAAAGTAACCCCAGCTCGTCCGGGGGCCCTCCCCGCGCGCGCTCGCGCGATCTAGGGTGACGCCATGCGCGTGCATGTGGTCAGTGATGTACACGGCAACAGCCGGGACCTCGCGGCGGCCGGGACCGGCGCCGACGCCCTGGTCTGCCTCGGTGACCTGGTCCTCTTCCTCGATTACGCCGACCACTCGCGCGGCATCTTCCCCGACCTCTTCGGCGCAGCGAACGCCGGCGCACTGGTCGAACTCCGCACCGCCCGGCGCTTCGAGGAGGCCCGCGAGCTCGGCCGCAGGCTGTGGGGAGAGCTGGACGGCACGGGCGTGAGCCGCGAGTCGGTCATCGAGGGCGCGGTCCGCAGGCAGTACGCCGAACTCTTCGCGGCCTTCCCGACACCCACGTACGCCACCTACGGCAACGTCGACATACCGCGCCTGTGGCCCGAGTACGCCGGGCCCGGTACCACCGTCCTGGACGGACAGCGGATCGAGATCGGCGGCCGGGTCTTCGGCTTCGTCGGCGGCGGACTGGCCACGCCGATGCGCACCCCGTACGAGATCAGCGACGAGGAGTACGCCGCCAAGATCGAGGCGGTCGGCGAGGTCGACGTGCTGTGCACCCACATCCCGCCGGACGTGCCCGAGCTCTGCTACGACACCGTCGCCCGCCGCTTCGAGCGCGGCAGCGCGGCGCTGCTGCACGCCATCCGCACCACCAGGCCGCGCTACTCCCTCTTCGGTCATGTACATCAGCCGCTCGCCCGCCGGGTCCGGATCGGGGGCACGGAATGCGTCAATGTCGGCCACTTCAACGCCACGGGGACGCCATACGTTCTGGAGTGGTGAGCGGGAACGGGCGGGGGCGGAGCGCCCGGTGGCCGGCGGCCCGAGGGCCGTGTGCCCGGTCGTGGCGGGCCCGCTGGTGTCCGCCTCCGTTCGCCCGCGCGGTAGCCTCAGAGCCTGTCGTCGAATCCCGGCCGGGCTCGACGACGGGCTCTTGGCAGCAGAGACACCGCGCGGTGGGGTCTCCCCTGCTCGAACGGAGCTGAGAGCTTGGGGAAGAGTCGGCGGACCGGCATGAATCGGCATGGAGGAGTCACGGCGATGGCCGAACACACCAGCTCGAGCATCACGATCGAGGCGGCACCCGCCGAAGTGATGGGAGTGATCGCCGACTTTGACCGCTATCCGGAGTGGACCGGCGAGGTCAAAGAGGCAGAGGTGCTCGACAAGGACGACGAAGGCCGCGCGGCGCAGGTGCGCCTGCTGCTGGACGCCGGCGCGATCAAGGACGACCACACCCTCGCCTACACCTGGACCGGTGCGAACGAGGTCAGCTGGTCCCTGGTCAAGTCCCAGATGCTGCGCGCCCTCGACGGCTCCTACCGTCTCGCCGCGCTGAACAACGGCGCCAGCACCGAGGTGACGTACCAGCTCACCGTCGACGTCAAGATCCCGATGCTCGGGATGATCAAGCGCAAGGCCGAGAAGGTCATCATCGACCGTGCGCTGGCCGGGCTGAAGAAGCGCGTCGAGAGCGGCCACGACGACGGGCCCGTCGACGAGGCCCGGTCCGCCGACGAGGCCAAGAAGCTCTGAGCGTGCGCATCGTCCTTGTCACGGGGCCCGGCGGCGCGGGCCGCACCACGCTCGCCGCCGCGACCGCCCTGGCCGGCGCCCGGCAGGGCGCGCGGGCACTCCTGCTCACCACCGAGAGCAGCGCGCCGGAAACGGTGCTGGGCACCCCCCTCGGCGCCGACGCGCCCACCCCGATAGCGCCCGGTCTGCACGCCCGGCGGATCGACCCCGGCGACCGCTTCCGCCAGGAATTCCTCGCCTTCCAGGAGCGCGCCGGCGCCGCCCTCGACCTGCTCGGCGCGGCCCCCCTCGACGAGGACGAGCTCACCGAACTCCCGGGCTCCGAGGACTTCGCGCTGCTGCACGCGCTGCGCGCCGAACACGCCTCGGACGACTGGGACATGGTCGTCGTCGACATGCCGTCGGCCTCCGAAACGATCCGGCTGCTCGCCCTGCCCGCCCAGGTACGCCGCTATCTGCGCCGCCTGCTGCCGCCCGAGCGCCAGGCGGCCCGCGCGCTGCGCCCGGTGCTCGCCCAGCTCGCCGGCGTCCCGATGCCGGCCCAGAAGCTGTACGAAGCCGCCGAGCGCTGGGAGACCGAACTCGCCGCCGTCCAGCGGGCGATCGACGACCCCGGCACCTCCGTACGCCTGGTCACCGAGGCCGGCCCGGTCGCCGCCGCCAACCTGCGCACCATCCGCGCCGGACTCGCGCTGCACGGCCGCCGCACCGACGGCGTGGTCGTCAACCGGCTGCTGCCCACCGGCTCCGCCGACCCGTTCCTCGCCGCGCTCTCCGGCAGCCAGCAGACCGCTCTCAAGGCGCTGCGCGAGGAATTCCCCGACGTGCCCGTCCACGAGGTGCGGCACCTGGGCCGTGACCCCCAGGGCGTCGACGAGCTCGACGAGCTGATCGACGGGCCGACCGGCGAGATCGGCGAAACCGGCGGGACCGGGCCCGTCGACGGACCCCGCCCCGACCCGTGGACCGTCGAGGACCGTCTGGCCACCGACGGCATCCTGGTCTGGCAGGTGCCGCTGCCCGGCGCCGAACGCAGGGGCCTCGGCCTGGTGCGCCGCGGCGACGAGATCGTGGTGACCGTCGGCCGCTTCCGCCGGATCCGTACGCTCCCCTCCGCGCTGCGCCGTTGCACCGTCTCCGGCGCGGGACTGCGCGACGGTGTCCTGGAGATCCGCTTCACCCCCGACCCGGGCCTGTGGCCCAAGAGCGACTGAACGCGGTACCACCGTTCGGGTAACGTCGAGGGTGAGCCGTCCCGACGTGCCCGTCCCGCACCCCTTCGCCGTACCGCCTCGCCGCAGGAGTCCACGGAGTTCATCATGAGCGATGCCACCGAGCGCCCCGCCGACCACAGTGCCGAGCCCGATGCCGACGCCTGGGAGACGGCCTGCGCCGAGGACCTCGCGGCCGAGAAGGCCCGCCGCCGCTCCACGTACGGCCCGCAGCCGGGCAGCGCCGCCGAGGAGCTGCGCAAGCTCGCCGACGCGGTGACGGACAAGCTCGCCGGCATCCAGCTGCCCGGCGCGCTCGGCGGAATCGCCGCACAGGGAGCCGTCAACCAGCTGTTCAAGCAGGCCAAGGCCGCCGTCGAGCCGGTCATCGAGCGCAATCCCGATATCTTCGACCACCTCGCCGCGGCCGGCTCCGAGCTGCTCGCGGCCTACCGCTCCGCCGTTGAGGGCAGTGAGCGCCGCTGGACCCGTGACGATGTCGACGACCGGCCCGGCGGCCGCCGCGACGACGATCCGCGCGACGACGACGGCCCTGCGGGCACCGAGCGGATCGATCTCGACTGATCCCCCAAAGGCTCAACGACCAGGGAGGTCCCTCCATCTCCGGTACGGTGGATCCTGGCGGGGTTCGAGCGAAAAACTGAGGGACACATGGGACTCACCATCGGCGTCGACATCGGCGGCACGAAGATCGCGGCCGGCGTGGTCGACGAAGAGGGCTCGATCCTTGAGACGTGCAAGGTTCCGACGCCGCAGTCCACCGATGCGCTGACCGAAGCCATCGCGGAGGCGATCCGCACTGTCGGGGCCGGCCATCATGTCGAGGCCGTCGGCATCGGCGCCGCCGGCTATGTCGACGAGAAGCGGGCCACGGTCCTGTTCGCACCGAACATCGACTGGCGCCACGAACCACTCAAGGACAAGGTCGAACAGCGCGTCGGCCTTCCCGTCGTCGTCGAGAACGACGCCAACGCCGCGGCCTGGGGCGAGTACAAGTTCGGCGCCGGCCAGGGCCACAGCGACGTCATCTGCATCACCCTCGGCACGGGCCTGGGCGGCGGCATCATCATCGGCAACAAGCTGCGCCGCGGCCGCTTCGGTGTCGCCGCCGAATTCGGCCACATCCGGGTCGTGCCCGACGGCCTGCTGTGCGGCTGCGGCAGCCAGGGCTGCTGGGAGCAGTACGCTTCCGGCCGCGCCCTGCTGCGCTACGCCCGCCAGCGCGCCTTCGCCACCCCCGAGAACGCCCAGATCCTGCTGTCGCTTGGCGACGGCACCTCCGAGGGCATCGAGGGCCGGCACATCAGCGAGGCCGCCCGCCAGGGCGACCCGGTCGCCATCGATTCCTTCCGGGAGCTGGCCCGCTGGGCCGGCGCGGGCCTCGCCGACCTGGCCTCGCTCTTCGACCCCTCCGCCTTCATCGTCGGCGGTGGCGTCTCGGACGAGGGCGAGCTGGTGCTCGAACCGATCCGCAAGTCCTTCCGCCGCTGGCTGGTCGGCAACCAGTACCGGCCACACGCCCAGGTGCTCGCCGCCCAGCTCGGCGGCAAGGCGGGGCTGGTGGGCGCCGCCGACCTGGCGCGCCAGGGCTGACCGCCGATGGTGGCTGAGTGCCCCGGGCTCCCCGCGTCCGGCACCGAGGAAGACGGATCCGCGATCGTCCGTGTGCTCAGCTACAACATCCGCTCGATGCGCGACGACCGGGCGGCGCTGGCCAGGGTCATCCAGGCCTGCGCCCCCGATCTCGTGCTGATCCAGGAGGCGCCGCGGTTCTTCCGCTGGCGCAAGGCCGCCGAGCGGCTGGCCCGCGCGGCCGGCCTGGTGTATGTCACCGGCGGCGGCACGACCGCGGGCCCGATGATCCTCTCCACGCTCCGCGCCCATGTGGAGCGTACGGAGGACGTTCTGCTGCCCCGCACCCCCGGGCTGCACCAGCGCGGTTTCGCCACCGCGGTGGTCCGGCTCGGCCGGGCCCGGCTGGGCGTGCTCAGCTGCCATCTCAGCCTCGCCGACCGGGAGCGGTACGAGCAGGCCGGGCTGCTGCTGGAGCGGCTCGCCGCCTTGGAGGCGCCGCACGCCGTCGCCGGGGGCGACCTCAACGACCGGCCGGAGGGCCGTAGCTTCCGGCGGGTGGCGGGGGCGCTCAGGGACGGGTGGGCGGCCGAACCGTGGGGCGGGGAGTTCACCTCCACGCCCCTTGAGCCACGGCAGCGGATCGACGCGGTCTTCACCACCGACGGCGTCGAGGTGCTGGGATGTGGGGTCCCGCATGGGCTTCCGGGCGTGCGGGGGGATGACCTTCAGGCCGCGTCGGATCACTTGCCGGTGCTGGCGGCCTTGCGGGTGCCGGCCGGCGGTTAGACCTTCGGCCGCGTGTCCTCAATCGCCGGACGGGCCGAATACCTCACACGACCGCGCCGCTGCCCGGCAGGTCGTCATCGTCGCCGTCGTCGTCGTTCTTCATCCTCGCCACCAGAGTGGCGAAGCCGCCCAGGAAGCCGCCGATGCCGAGGACGGTGATCCACCACGTCACCGGCTGCTGGAAGATCACCATGGCCACCAGCAGCAGCGGGCCGCCGAGCGCCGCGATCCAGGCGAACTTGGCGGTGACATCGGCCTTCGGCAGCGGGGGCGGCTCGGGCGGGGTGAAGTGGCCCTCGTCGGTCGCGTCGAAGTCGTCGTCGGACGGCTCGGAGGCGGCCCAGTCGCGCGGTCCGACGCCCGGTGCGAAGACGACGAAGCTGCCCGGACGCGCGGTGTCGCCGGGGCGCGCGGTGTCGCCCGGGCCGCTTTCGTCGCCGGTGCCCTTCCCGTCGTCAGGATCGCTCTTCCGGCCGTCCGGATCGCCCTTCCCGTCGTCCGGTTCGCCCTTCCCGTCGTCCGGATCGGCCTTTCTGTCCCGCACGGCCTTCACGTCCGTCGCGTCGTGGGTGTTCTTCGCGTCCTTGGTGGCGTCGCCCGCCGCGGGGAACGACGGCTGCTCGCCGTAGCCCGCCACGATCTCGGCCCAGGCGGCCTCTTCGTCCAGCGGGTCCCGGGGGTCGCGGGGGCTACGCTCCGCCACGGGTCGCCGTTCCCTCCTGGGCAGCGTCCGCCGCGTCCGTCCGCGCCTCCGGGGCGAGCCGGGAGATGAAGGCGAAGGTGTCCCGGAAGATCTGCTCCGCGTCGTGGTCGAGCGTGGCGACGTGGTAGCTGCGCTCCAGCAGCGTCTGCCGGACGTCCGTCGACGAGACCCGGGCGAGGATCCGCTCGGAGTCCACCGGCGGTACGACATGGTCCTGCGGGCTGGTCATCACCAGCAACGGCTGGGTGACGCCCGGGAGTTCGGAGTCGACCTGCTGGAAGAGCCGGCGCAGCGAGTGCGCCGCGTGCAGCGGCACCCGGTCGTAGCCGACCTCCTCGGAGCCGGGCTTGGCGATGTCGCTCGCGATCCCCTTGGTCGTCCGTACGAGGTGGCGCAGCACCGGCAGCAGCGGCGCGGCCGCGTCATGCACCTTGTTGCCGGGGTTGACCACGGCCACCCCGCTGATCGCATCGCCGTGCTTGGCGGCCAGCCGCAGCGCCAGCGCGGCGCCCATCGACAGGCCGCAGACGAAGACCTTGGTGCAGTGCTCGGTGAGCGCGCGCAGTTCGCGGTCGACCTCGGCGTACCAGTCCTGCCAGGTCGTGATCTGCAGGTCCTGCCAGCGGGTGCCGTGACCGGGCAGCAGCGGCAGGGCGACGGTCAGCCCCTGGTCGGCCAGATATTCGGCCCAGGGGCGCACAGACTGGGGGGAGCCGGTGAAGCCGTGGCACACAAGGACGCCGACCTCTCCGCCGTCACGGCGGAACGGCTCGGCTCCGGGAAGGAGCGGCACCGGGGGACTCCGTTCGATAAGGGGACCTGGCGAGTTACCTAAGAGTACGCAAAGTGACGGCAGGCGGGTAGGTCCGAGGACCGGCGCGGGGCGAGCGGCGCCCCCGGGGCAGGTTAAGGTCTTTGCGTCACACACAGGAGGCAGTCGGTTGATCTACGGCGCAATGAAGTTTTCCATCGGCGGGTCGCTGAAGCTTGCCTTCAGGCCCTGGGTGGAAGGCATCGAGAACATCCCCGCCGAGGGTCCGGCGATCCTCGCGAGCAACCACCTGTCCTTCTCGGACTCCTTCTTCCTGCCCGCGGTGCTCGACCGCAAGGTCACCTTCATCGCCAAGGCCGAGTACTTCACCTCCCCGGGCGTGAAGGGCAGGCTGACCGCCGCGTTCTTCAAGGGCGTGGGCCAGCTGCCGGTCGACCGCTCGGGTGCCAGGGGTGCCGGCGAGGCGGCGATCAAGAGCGGCATCGAGGTGCTGGAGCGCGGTGAGCTGTTCGGCATCTACCCGGAGGGCACCCGCTCCCCGGACGGCCGGCTCTACCGCGGCAAGCCGGGCGGCCTGGCCCGGGTGGCGCTGGCCACCGGCGCACCGGTCATCCCCGTGGCGATGATCGACACCGAGAAGGTGCAGCCTCCGGGCAAGATCGTGCCGAAGATGATCCGGCCGGGCATCCGTATCGGCAAGCCGCTGGACTTCACCCGCTATCAGGGGATGGAGGGCGACCGCTTCATCCTGCGGTCGGTCACCGACGAGGTCATGTACGAGATCATGAAGCTCTCCGGCCAGGAGTACGTCGACATCTACGCGACCGCGGCCAAGCGGCAGATCGCCGATGCGGCCAAGGCCGTGGAGGCGAAGAAGAAGGCCGAGGCGGAGCAGGCCAAGAAGGCCGCCGCCGAATAGACGGGCAGTGCCGAGGCCGGGCGTGGGCGCGCCCGGCGAGGGGTGGGGGCCGGCAATGACGGATGCGGACATACGGACGGTGACCGGCGGCATGGCTGCCGCCAGGCGCCACGGCAAGCACCCGAAGGTGCTGCGGATGTCCGTCGAGCTCCCGCTGTGGCGCGCGCTCACCGGCTACCGGATCCTCACCCTCGTCTACACCCTGTGCCTGGTCGCGCTCTCCTACCGGAGGTACGAGCATCCGCTGGGCGCCGCCGCGTACATGGGCGCGCTGACCGTCTGGATGGCGCTGACCTGGCGCCGTACAACCTCCCCGGAGCGCTGCACCCGGCGGTTCCTGATCGCCGACCTCGGCTTCGCGGTCGGCGGCATCCTCATCACACCGCTGGTCGACAGCCACGCCCGCATCATGGACGGCGCGCCGACGCTGCCTTCCATCTGGACCGCGGGCGCCGTCCTGGGCTTCGCCATCAAGGGCGGCTGGCGCTGGGCCGCGGTGGCCTCCAGCGCCGTGGCGGTCACCAATCTCGTCGAACGCCAGGAGCTGGCCCGCGACACCATCCACAACGTGGTGCTGGTGTGGGTGGCCAGCGTCGCCATCGGCTATGTCGTCGAGGTGGCCCGCGCCAGTGAGCGCACCCTCGCCCGTGCGCTGCAGATCGACGCCGCCACCCGCGAACGGGAGCGGCTGGCCCGCGACATCCACGACAGCGTGCTCCAGGTGCTGGCGATGGTGCAGCGGCGCGGCGCCGCGATCGGCGGTGAGGCGGCCGAACTGGGCCGGATGGCGGGCGAACAGGAGGTCGCGTTGCGCACCCTGGTCGCCGGCGGACTGATTCCGTCGGCGCACGGGGCGCGGCCGGGCGACGCGGCAACGGCCGTGCCGTACGCGGCCGGTGAGGGCAGGGCGGGGGAGGCGGCGCCCATGGTGGCCGCACCGCCACCGGTCACCGACGGGTCGTGCGACGTCCGGGCGCTGCTCGCTCCGTTCGCGAGCGCCGGCGTCACCTTCTCCGAGCCCGGCGCACCGGTCGAGCTGCCGGCCGCCGCGGCGGCGGAGCTCGCGGCCGCTGTCAGTGCCGCGTTGGACAATGTGCGGGTGCATGCGGGGGGCGACGCCCACGCGTGGATCCTGGTGGAGGACGAGCCGCATGCGGTGATCGTGACGGTCCGCGACGACGGCCCCGGTATCCCCGAGGGCCGGCTCGCGGACGCCGAGCGCGAGGGCCGCCTGGGGGTGGCCCTGTCGATCCGCGGCCGGCTGCGGGACCTGGGCGGCAGCGCGGAGTGGGTCTCGGTCCCCGGCCAGGGCACGGAAGTGGAGTTGACGGTCCCCAAGGGCACTGCGCCCGAGGGCGGAAGGCGGGGGAAGGCAAGAGCGTGACGGAGCAGACGGCCCTGAAGGTCATGGTGGTCGACGACCACCCGATGTGGCGCGACGCGGTCGCGCGGGATCTGGCGGAGGCCGGGTTCGAGGTGGTGGCGACGGCCGGCGACGGCCCGCAGGCGGTGCGCAGGGCGCAGGCCGCGGCGCCCGATGTGCTGGTCCTGGACCTCAATCTGCCGGGGCTTCCCGGCGTCCAGGTGTGCAAGGAGCTGGTCGGCGCCAATCCGGCGCTGCGCGTGCTGGTGCTGTCCGCGAGCGGTGAGCACGCCGATGTCCTGGAGGCGGTCAAGTCCGGTGCGACGGGCTATCTGCTGAAGTCGGCGAGCACGGAGGAGCTGCTGGACGCGGTGCGGCGTACGGCCGCCGGCGACGCGGTGTTCACACCGGGCCTGGCCGGTCTGGTGCTGGGCGAGTACCGCAGGCTGGCGACCGAGCCGGCCCCGGCGACACCGGACGAGCCGGGCGCACCGCAGTTGACGGACCGTGAGACCGAGGTGCTGCGCCTGGTCGCCAAGGGACTCTCGTACAAGCAGATCGCCGAGCGGCTGGTCATCTCGCACCGCACGGTGCAGAACCACGTCCAGAACACCCTCGGCAAGCTCCAGTTGCACAACCGCGTGGAGCTGGTGCGCTATGCGATCGAGCGTGGCCTCGACGAGGCGTGACCGGCAAGATCACCGGCCGCGGCCGGTGAGATCCGCCCGTACGGGTGAACACCTCGCGTCAACTCCCTGGTAAATCACCGAAATCACCGCTTGTCCCATCCCGAAGTGACCCAGATCACCATTAGCGTGACCGGCGTCGGCTCAAATCACGGCCGTGCGCGGCCACTGACGGGATGTAGGTGAAGCAGCGATGCGGGTCGGAGTACTGACCGGCGGCGGCGACTGCCCGGGACTGAACGCAGTGATCAGGGGCATCGTCCGCAAGGGCACCCAGGAGTACGGATATGACTTCGTCGGCTTCCGGGACGGCTGGCGCGGGCCCCTGGAGGGCGACACCGTGCCGCTGGACATCCCGGCGGTGCGCGGCATCCTGCCCCGTGGCGGCACGATCCTCGGCTCCTCGCGGACCAACCCGTTCAAGGAGAACGACGGCGTCCGCCGGATCAAGGAGACGCTCGCCAAGGAGGAGATCGAGGCGCTGATCGCGATCGGCGGTGAGGACACCCTCGGCGTCGCCGCCCGGCTCTCGGACGAACACGCGATCCCCTGTGTCGGTGTCCCCAAGACCATCGACAACGATCTGTCGGCGACCGACTACACCTTCGGCTTCGACACCGCCGTCGGCGTCGCCACCGAAGCCATCGACCGGCTGCACACCACCGCCGAATCCCATATGCGGGTCCTGGTCGTCGAGGTGATGGGCCGGCACGCCGGCTGGATCGCACTGCACTCGGGTCTCGCCGGCGGGGCGAATGTCATCCTCATCCCCGAGCAGCGCTTCGACATCGAGCAGGTCTGCGCGTGGATCGAGTCCCGTTTCAAGGTCCGCTACGCCCCGATCGTGGTCGTCGCCGAGGGTGCGATGCCCAAGGACGGCCAGATGGTGCTCAAGGACGACTCCACCGACTCCTTCGGGCATGTCCGGCTGTCCGGTGTGGGGGAGTGGCTGGCCAAGGAGATCGAGGCACGTACGGGCAAGGAGGCCCGGACGACCGTCCTCGGGCACACCCAGCGCGGCGGTACGCCGAGCGCCTTCGACCGCTGGCTGGCCACCCGCTTCGGGCTGCACGCCATCGACGCGGTGCGCGACGGTGACTTCGGGAAGATGGTCGCGCTGCGCGGCACGGACATCGTCCGGGTGCCGATCGCGGAGGCGACCGCCAAGCTGAAGACCGTCGATCCGGCGCGCTACGCCGAGGTCGGCGTCTTCTTCGGCTGAGCCGGGCCGCTGCCGCTTCGCTCCTGCCGACCTGCCCCGTCCCGTACGCCGGGCGGCACTGCCGGGCGATGGGCCGTATATTCGCCGTACGCGACATATCCGGCCTGTCGCCCATAGGTCGGAAGGAAAGGGACCAGCGAAGAGAACCGGCGGGAGAATCCGGGAGAGCTCGTGGACATCGTCGCATTCGGTGTGCAGGCGGATGAGCGGCCGTTCCTGGAGAAGGCCTTCGCCGGCCGTCACCAGGTCCGCGGCGTGGATGTCTTCCTCAACCGCGACACCGCCCCCATCGCGCGCGGCTACGAGATCGTCAGCTCCAGCGTCAATGCCGATCTGAGCGCGGACGTCCTGCAGACCCTCGCGGCCGGCGGGACGAAGATGGTCGCCCAGCGCTCCACGGGCTTCAACAACATCGATCTGCAGGCCGCCGCCGACCTCGGCATGACCATCGGCCGGGTCTCCCACTACTCGCCGTACGCGGTCGCGGAATTCGCCTGGGCCCTGGCGCTGGCCGTCAACCGGGGGATCGTACGGGCCACCAACCGCACCCGTAACTTCGACTTCCGGCTGGACGGCCTGATGGGCCGCGATCTGCGCGGTCGTACGGCGGGCGTGCTCGGCACCGGCAAGATCGGCGAGGCGTTCACCCGGATCGCCCATGGCTTCGGGATGAACCTGCTGGGCTGGGATCTCGTCGAGAACCAGCGCTGCACCGAGCTGGGCATGAAGTACGTCGCCCAGGAGCGGCTGTTCGCCGAGGCCGATCTGATCACCCTGCACGTCCCGCTGGTGGAGGCCACCCGGCACCTCGTCGACGCCGCCGCGCTGACCGCGATGAAGGACGATGCGATCCTGATCAACACCGGCCGCGGCGGGCTCGTCGACGCCGCCGCCCTCGTCGATGCGCTCAAGGCCGGCCGGCTCACCGGCGTCGGCCTGGACGTCTACGAGGAGGAGGCCGGGCTCTTCTACTTCGACAGGTCCCTGGAGATCATCAACGACGACACCCTGGCCCGCCTGATGACCTTCGGGAACGTGCTGGTCACCTCGCACCAGGCGTACTTCACCGAGGATGCGGTCGGTCAGATCGTCGAGGCCACCGTGGCCAATGTCGAGGACTATCTGACCGGCCGCACCAACGAGAACATGCTGGTCACACGAGGACAGCTGCCAGCAGCTGCGCAGTGACCGAGGCGCCGTCCAGGGTCAGCACCGACTCCGGATGGAACTGCACCCCCGCGAAGCCCGGACCGCGCAGCGCATGCACCTCGCCACTTTCCACGTCCCGGCTCAACTCCACGCGGTGCATGGCGAGTTCGGCCGCCGTGGAGTCGTCGCAGCGGGCCGTGAAGGTGTTGTAGAAGCCCACCGTCTCCTGGCGTCCGAAGAAGTCGATCCGCTCCTGCGCGCCCTGGAAGGGCACCTCCTTGCGGACGATCTCCAGCCCCAGCTCCGCGGCGAGCAGCTCGTGTCCGAGGCAGACGCCGAGAATCGCGCGGCCCGAAGGGCCTCGATGAGGGGTGGTGGCCGGGAGACGGGCGGGCCCGTGCCGGTGGCCGGCGACCAGCTCGGCGGTCAGCGACCGCAGAAAGCGCATCTTGGGGTCGGCGGCGTCGGACGGGTCGCCCGGCCCCGGGCCCAGCACGACCGGGCCCTGGTGCGCCCGGGCGGCCTCGCGCAGCCCCGGCTCGTCGAAGCGGCGCACGGTGACCTCCAGCCCGGAGGTCCGCAGCAGATGCGCCAGCATCGCGGTGAAGGTGTCCTCGGCATCGATGACCAGGGCATGTCCGCTCAGCGCGGCGGTCGGCGCGGTGGTCTGCATCCGCAGCCAGAAGGGGGCCAGGTCGGCCCGGCGGGCGTCCAGCGCGGCCCGCACCCGCGGGTCGTCGGCCAGCCGCGGCGGCCGCCCCTCGGCCGCCGGACGCGCCGGCGCGGGCCGTACCCCCAGCGCGGTGAGCACCCCCGCCGCCTTGGCGTGCGTCTCGGCGACCTCGCTGTACGGGTCGGAGGCGCGCACCAGCGTGGCGCCGACCGGCACCCGGAGACGGCCGTCCGCGGCGATATCGGCGGTACGGATCAGAATCGGCGAGTCCAGCGTCTGCGCGCCCACGCCCTCGTCCCGCCCCTCGCCCGGTGCCCGCCCGATCAGCGCCAGCGCGCCCGCGTAGTAGCCGCGCCCCCGCCCGTCGGTGCCGACCGGCTCATGCCGTTCGATGACCCGGCAGGCGTTCTGCACCGGCGACCCGGTGACCGTCGCCGCGAACATCGTCTCCTTGAGCACCTCGCGCACATCGAGGGTGGAGCGGCCGCGCAGCTCGTACTCGGTGTGCGCGAGATGCGCCATCTCCTTGAGCCGGGGCCCGATCACCACACCGCCCCTGTCGCCGACGGTGCACATCATCTTCAGCTCCTCGTCCACCACCATGGACAGCTCCTCGACCTCCTTGCGGTCGCCGAGGAACGCCAGCAGGCTCTCGGCGGTGGGGCCGCCGGCCGGGTAGCGGTAGGTCCCGCTGATCGGATTCATCACGACCGTGCCCCCGGTCATCCGGACATGCACCTCGGGGCTGGCGCCGACCAGCGTGCGCACCCCGGGGCGGTGCACCGCATACGTCCAGTACGCCCCGCGCTCACCGGCCAGCAGCCGCCGGAACAGTGCCAGCGCGTCGGCCGCCGAGAAGTCCGCGATCTCGCCCTCGAACGTCCTGCGGATGACGAAGTTCGCGCCCTCGCCGGTGCCGATCTCGTCCCGCACCACCCGCCCGACGATCTCGGCGTAGGCGTCGTCGTCCACATCGAACGCCCCGTCCGTCACCCGTACGTCATGCGCCGGGAGCGCCGCCAGCACGTCGTCCAGCGGCAGTTCGACACTCTCGCTCGGGCGCAGCACGGCCAGCGGTGTGCCGTCGTCGTGGGCCCGGAAACCGCGCTCGCGGATCTGCCGGAACGGGATCAGCGCGAGCGCGTCGATCACCGGCGCATCCGGCACCGTCTCAGCAAGTGGGATGTCGGCCAGTCGCTCGACCTCGGTCACCTCGCCGATCAGCACCTCTACGGTGTCGCCCGTCTCCCGCCCGGGGGAGCGGCGGCGCAGCAGGGCGAACGGCGGGCAGGCGGGGTCGAGCAGCCGCTGGACGAGCGCGGCGGCGTCGGTGTGGGGCTCGCGGTGCATGGCGGGTTCCTTCCGGGTGAGCCAGAGAAGGGGTACGGCCGCCGGAAACACCGAAGGCCGCCCCTCGGGCGGCCTTCGCGAAGTGTGTGGTGTGCGCGCGAATCAGTGGGCCGCCGGATGAGCGGTCCACCACCAGTTCATGTTCATGGCCGGTCGCGTGTACATGGAGGGCACCCTACCGGACCGTCCGAGTGCGGTGCGTCTCAAAGTCCGGATGCCGGACGGACACCCCCACGGGACCCCGTAATGTGGGGCTTGTGACCGTGAACGCTGAATCCCACGCCGGTGGCAACACCTGGCGAGACCTGCCCGCGGCGCAGCAGCCTGACTGGCCGGACCAAGAGGCTCTGCGCGATGTGATCGCGGAGCTCGAGTCCTATCCGCCGCTCGTCTTCGCGGGCGAGTGCGACCAGCTGCGTGAGCGCCTGGGAGCGGTCGCCCGTGGTGAGGCGTTCCTGCTTCAGGGCGGCGACTGCGCGGAGGCCTTCGACGCCGTATCCGCCGAGCACATCCGTAACAAGCTCAAGACGCTTCTCCAGATGGGTGCCGTCCTGACCTACGCCGGGTCCGTCCCGGTGGTCAAGGTCGGCCGGATCGCCGGCCAGTACAGCAAGCCGCGCTCCAAGCCCACCGAGACCCGCGACGGGGTGACGCTGCCGACCTACCGCGGCGACTCCGTCAACGGCTTCGAGTTCACCGAGGCGGCCCGTATCCCGGACCCCCAGCGCCTGAAGCGGATGTACCACGCGTCCGCCGCGACGCTGAACCTGGTGCGCGCCTTCACCACCGGTGGCTACGCCGACCTGCGTCAGGTGCACGCCTGGAACCAGGACTTCGTGAAGTCCTCGCCCTCCGGGCAGCGCTACGAGGCGCTGGCCCGCGAGATCGACCGTGCGATGAACTTCATGAACGCCTGCGGGGTGGACCCGGAGGAGTTCCGTACCGTCGAGTTCTACTCCTCCCACGAGGCGCTGGTGCTCGACTACGAGTCGGCGCTGACCCGGGTCGACTCGCGTACCGGCAACCTCTACGACGTCTCCGGACACATGGTCTGGATCGGCGAGCGCACCCGTCAGCTGGACGGCGCGCACATCGAGTTCGCCGCACGCATCCGCAACCCGATCGGCGTCAAGCTCGGCCCGACGACCACGCCCGAGGACGCGCTCACGCTCATCGAGCGCCTCGACCCCGAGCGTGAGCCGGGCCGGCTGACCTTCATCACCCGTATGGGCGCGGACAAGGTCCGCGACAAGCTCCCCGAGCTGGTCGAGAAGGTCACCGCCTCCGGCGCGCGGGTCGCCTGGATCTGCGACCCGATGCACGGCAACACCTTCGAGGCGGCCTCCGGTCACAAGACCCGGCGCTTCGACGATGTGCTCGACGAGGTCAAGGGCTTCTTCGAGGTCCACAAGAGCCTCGGCACGCACCCGGGCGGTATCCACGTCGAGCTGACCGGCGACGATGTCACCGAGTGTGTGGGCGGCGGCGACGAGATCTTCGTCGACGATCTGCACCAGCGCTACGAGACCGCCTGCGACCCGCGGCTCAACCGCAGCCAGTCGCTGGACCTGGCGTTCCTGGTGGCGGAGATGTACCGCGACCAGTGAGGCGGTCCGCCGCTGACCTGCGCTGACGGTCAGGGGCACGAAGGCGCAAGACGAGAGTGGGGCGCGGATCCTGTGATCCGCGCCCCACTGCGTTGTGAAGCCCCCGCCGGGCCAGGTAAGGTAAGGGTTACCTCACTCAAGATCAGCTGATCGATGAGTCATCGCCGAGCCGCCCCCATGGAGGTGAAACCGCGTGTACGTCTGCTCATGCTTCGGGATCACCGAGAAGCAGGTCCGCGAACACGCGGCTACGGGCGCCTGCACGCCCCGCCAGATCGCCTCCGCCTGCAAGGCCGGCACCGACTGCGGAGGCTGTGTACGCCGCATCCAGGCGCTGCTCGGCCGGGGTGACTGCCCTCGCCGGGAGCTCATCGACAACGGCGCGTCCACGGCGCTGTCGCCCGACCCGTTCGCGTCCGAGCCGCTTGCGCCCGATCCCCTGGGCGCGGAGGCGGGCGCAGGGGCGCCCGCGGCGCTCTCGGGGGTCGCGTAGTTCTGAGGGCCGTCCGGCAGGCTCCCGCCATCGCGCCGCTCGCTCAGCTCGGCTGCTCGATCACCTGGGCGATGTAGAGCGCCTCTCCCAGCTTCTCGATCAGCTCCAGCTGGGTGTCGAGATAGTCGATGTGGTGCTCCTCGTCGGCGAGGATGTCCTCGAAGATATTCGCCGAGGTGATGTCGCCCTTGTTGCGCATGAGTTCGATACCGCGCTTGAGTCGGTCGATGGCCTCGACCTCGATCTGCCGGTCCGCCTGGAACATCTCGGTGACGGACTGGCCGACCCGTACATGGAACAGCCGCTGGTAATTCGGCAGACCGTCGAGGAAGAGAATCCGGTCCGTCAGGAGCTCTGCGTGCTTCATCTCGTCGAAGGACTCGGAGCGCGTGTACGTCGCGAGCTTCGTCCAGCCGAAGTTCTCCTGCATCTTGGCGTGCAGGAAGTACTGGTTGATCGCGGTCAGCTCGGCGGTCAGCTGCTCGTTGAGGAATTCGATGACCTCGGGGTCGCCCTGCATGGCTGCGGGCTCCTTCCACGCGAGATATGGGCAGGTGCCGCGCATCCTCGCACCGCCCGGAGTGGAACGTCCAGTAAGTTCACGCTTAGTACGAGTTGTCCGAATCCCTCCCTCCCTGGTCATCGGCACCCCTTCCGGTCTGACAACATGGAGGGCATGGGTCAGCCGGAAAGCCGCGAAGAGGAGCCTCCTCTGCTGCCTCCGGGGCAGCGGCTGCAGCGGGGCTGGCCGGTGACGCATTACGGGCCGGTCCCCAAGTTCCGTGCCGAACGCTGGGAGTTCCGGGCTTTCGGTGCCACCGTCGACGGCGCGAAGCACTGCTGGTCGCACGAGGAATTCACGGCGCTGCCTTACACCACGGTCGTCGCCGATATGCACTGCGTGACGAAATTCAGCATGCTGGGAGCCGAATGGGGCGGGGTGCGCACCCGGACGATTCTGGATCTTGCGCCGCCCGCGCCCGATGTCACCCATGTGATGGTGTGGGCCGAGTACGGCTTCAGTTCGAATTTGCGGCTGGAGGATTTCGCCGCGGAGAAGTGCATCTTCGCCACACACCGCTCGGGTGAACTGCTCACCGCCGAGCACGGCTTCCCGGTCCGCCTGATCGTTCCGCATCTGTACGCCTGGAAAGGCCCCAAGTGGGTCCGCGGTATCGAATACATGCGGGCCGACCGCCGCGGCTTCTGGGAGGAGCGCGGCTATCACAATGTGGGCGACCCCTGGCGGGAGCAGCGCTACTCGTACCAGGAAGAGCCCGGGGACGGCCCCGAGCTCTGATCCCGTATACCCCCGGTGGGTGTGCGGCCGGTGGTTCCGTGGCGGGCTGCGGCGGTCAGTGGTGGTAGCGGTGCACCACCGCATGGCCCTTGCCGCGGCCGATCATCCACTTGTTGACGGGTGTGGTCACCACGAAGGCGAGCGCCAGTGAGGCGGCCAGGGCGCCCCAGAACAGTGCGTCCGCCAGTTGCGCGTCCATCGCGCTGGGCCAGACCGCGATCACGCCGTTGTCGATCAGCTCCATCACGGCGATGGAGAGCGTGTCGGCGGCCAGCGCGACCCGGAACGCCGTCCTGAAGTCGACGCCCGCCGCCAGGACGCCGCGCAGGGTGAGCGAGTAGCCGAAGGCGAAGGCCAGCACGATCGCCAGGATCATCGTCGGGACGTTGTGCCAGCCCAGTGCGGTGCCGATCACCATGCCGAGGATCTCGCCGATGGCGCAGCCGGTCAGGCAGTGCAGGGTCGCCCTGGCGGCCATCGCCCAGCTGACCGGGCCGTGGGCGGCATGGACGGCATGGCCGGAGTGATCCGTGTGACCGGCGTGGTCCGGATGGCCGCCGTGCTCGCCGGGTGCCTGTGTGATCGCGTGGTGCTCGTGGTGTGTGTGCTCCATGGGATGCCCCCAACGCGCGATGACGGTTCCTGTCCGACAGGAGGAACCGTATACCCCTGGGGGGTATTCCTCAAGGGAGATCGCAGGCCGGCGGGCTCAGCTCGCGCGCAGCTCCTTGAGGCGGGCCACGTCCGCCGCGTGCCCCTCCTTGCCGCCCGGCGTCTCGACGACCAGCGGTACGCCGACCGTCGACGGATGGCGGAACAGCTCACCGAACGCCTCGGCGCCGATATGGCCCGCGCCGATGTTCTCGTGCCTGTCCTTGTGGGCGCCGACGACATCCTTGGAGTCATTGGCGTGGATCAGCTTCAGCCGGCCCTCGCCGGCGACCTCCACCAGCTCGTCCAGCAGCGCCTTCGTCCCGCCCGGCGCCGCCATGTCGTGCCCGGCCGCGAACGCATGGCAGGTGTCGAGGCAGATCCCCAGCTTGGGGTGCCGGTCCAGCGCGTCGAAGTACGGCCCGAGATCCTCCGCCAGCGCACACAGCGAAGCGCCCTGCCCGGCCGTCGGCTCCAGCAGCAGCCAGGGATCGTCGGGGTGCGTCAGCTCGTCGAGCAACGGCCGCAGCCGCTCCCTGACCTGCGCCATCGCCGTCGCACGGGGCCGTCCGCCGGTCGCCGAGCCGGTGTGCACGACGACCCCGAGCGCACCGATCTCCCGGCCGCGGCGCAGCGAGTGGCGCAGCGATGTCACGGACCTGTCGACCGTCGCCTCGGTGTGCGACCCGAAGTTGATCAGATACGGCGCATGGACATACGCCGGGATCCCCTGGAGCGCACAGGCCGCCCGGAACGCCTCGTCCTGTTCGGGGTTGCCGGGCGTCGTCGCCCAGCCGCGCGGATTGGCCACAAAGACCTGCACGACCTCGTCGCCCATCTCATGGGCGTACGGAATGCCGACCTTCGCCAGGCCACCGGCGACCGGTACATGACCGCCGACCGGATTACGTGCACGGGCGCGCTGCTCGGCGCCTTTGGGGGAGGGGGATCTGCTCACCCTCCCAGGGTGCCAGGTGCCGCACGGCCGCCGTCCCGGGGGACGGCGGCCGGACCGCGGAGCGGGTGGCCCTACAGCGCTCCCTTGAGCTTGATGGTGATCGTGCTGCCCTTCGGCGCCTTCTCACCGGAGTCGACGGACTGGGTGTCGACGGTGTCCTGCGGGAAGAGGAACGGCTTCTTGACCTCGACCGCGAAGCCGAGATCCGTCAGCTCCCTCTTCGCGTCCTCGACGTTCTCGCCGGTGACATCCGGGACGGTGATCATCTCCGGGCCCTTGGAGAGCGTGAGGGTGATCGTGTCGCCCTCGCCGCGGGTGTCGCCCTCGCCCGGGGACTGCCGGGCGATGGTGCCCTTGTCCTGCGTGGAGAAGGCCGGCTGGTCCGCGAAGCGCACCTCGAAGCCCGCATCGCGCAGCTCGGACACCGCGTCCGCCCGCTCGTCGCCGACCACACCCGGCACCACGACCTTCGCGCCCCGGCTGATGGTCAGCGCCACCGCCGTGTCGGGCCGCCGCTTGCTGCCCGCCGCCGGATCCGTACTGATCACCGAGCCCTTGGCGACCTCGGTGCTGAAATCCCGGGTCTCGATGCCCGGGACCAGCCCGCGGTCGCGCAGCTTGCGCTTGGCGTCCGCGAGCGGGGTGCCCGACAGATCCGGGATGGTGACGATGTCCGGGCCGCGGGAGACGGTGAGGGTGACCGTGCCCGTGCCGCGGATCCGCTTGCCGTTCGCCGGATCCGTCTTCATGACATGGCCGCGCTCCACATTGGAGCTGAAGCCGCGCACCACCTTCACACCCAGCCCCGCGTCGCGCAGCGTCTTCTCGGCCTTGGCCTGCGGCATGTCCAGCACCGCGGGGACGGTGGTGAACTGGCCGGAGTTGATGTACCAGACGCCCGTGCCGACACCGAGGAGCAGCAGCACGGCCGCGATGACCGTGGCCAGCCGCCGGCGCTGGAGCAGGCCCCCACGGGGCGGCGCGGCGGGCACCGGACGCAGCCGCGTCGTCTGCTCCGCCGGCGGCACCTCCAGCCGGCTGGTGCGGTTCAGCTCCGCCTCGTCCGCCCCCGGCAGCGGCAGCTGTATGCCGCCCGGCCGGGGTATCACATCCGTACGCTCCGAGCCGTCATCGGCGCCGGCGCCGACGAGGCCGCCCGCGGGCACCTCCTTGGCCTGCGGAGGGACGACATCCAGCTGCTCGTCGGACAGCTCCGACCGCGCCGCCCGCACCCGGGACAGCATCGCCACCGCGTCCTGCGGGCGCTGCTGGGGATCGCGGGCGGCGGCCAGTGCGACCAGCTCGTCCAGCTGCGGCGCCAGGCCGGGCACCAGCCCGGAGGGCGGCCGCACATCCTCGTGCAGATGCTGGTAGAGGATCTGCGCCGCGGAGCCGCCCGTGTGCGGCTTGCCGCCGGTCAGCATCTCGTAGAACACCACACCACAGGCGTAGACATCGACCCGGGCGTCCGCGGTGCCGTGCTCCATCTGCTCGGGGGCGAGATAGGAGACGGTCCCCAGGACGGAGCCCGTCGAGGCGGTGGTGTTGGTGTCCACCGCGCGCACCAGGCCGAAGTCGGCGACCTTGACCCGGCCGTCGTCGCCGATCAGGACGTTCTCCGGCTTCATGTCGCGGTGCACCAGACCGGCGCGGTGCGCGGCCCCCAGGGCGGCCAGGATCGGCTCCAGGATGTCCAGCGCGGCCCGCGGCTGCAGGGCGCCCCGCTCGCGGAGTACGTCGCGCAGCGTGCAGCCGGCGACATACTCCATCGCCAGATAGACGTAGGTACCGTCCGTGCCCTGGTCGAAGACGCCCACCACATTCGGGTGCGACAGCCGTGCGACCGACTTCGCCTCACGGATGAAGCGGTCCACGAACGCCCCGTCCGTGGCGAGACTCGGGTGCATCACCTTCAGTGCGAGCACACGGTCGAGCCGGGTGTCCATGGCCCGGTAGACCGTGGCCATACCACCTGCGGCGATGCGCGCCAGAACGCGATAGCGGCCGTCGAGCAGCTGACCCACGAGCGGGTCCTGAAGGGTCGTATCCACGGCAGATGAGTCTACGAGCAAGGACCGACAGCTCGAACTCCGCGGCCGCGGTACGGGCCGTACTGCAGCGGAACGGTGACAGGAGAGGCGGGGGAGCGGCGTGGACGGGCCGCCCCGCCGCCTAGAACGCCGGCCGCTCCGGATCCAGCTCCGCGACACCCTCCGTGGGCGAGGACGCCAGCGCGAAGTGCCGGCGCGGAATCCGGCCCGCGCGATACGCCAGCCGGCCGGCCTCGACCGCGTGCCGCATCGCCGCGGCCATCAGCTCCGGCTCCTGCGCACGGGTCACCGCGGACGCCAGCATCACCGCCGCGCAGCCCAGCTCCATGGCCAGCGAGACGTCCGAGGCCGTTCCCGCGCCCGCGTCGAGCACGACCGGGACGCCGGCCCGCTCGGTGATCAGCTGGAAGTTGTGCGGATTGCGGATGCCCAGGCCGGAGCCGATCGGCGAGCCCAGCGGCATGATCGCGGCGCAGCCCACATCCTCCAGCTTGCGTGCCACCACCGGATCGTCGTTCGTGTAGGGCAGCACGGTGAAACCGTCGTCCACCAGGGTCTCGGCGGCTTCCAGCAGCTCGATCGGGTCGGGCAGCAGGGTGCGCTCGTCGGCGACGACCTCCAGCTTGACCCAGTCCGTGCCGAGCGCCTCCCGGGCGAGCCGGGCGGTGAGCACCGCCTCGCCCGCGGTGAAGCAGCCCGCCGTGTTCGGCAGCACCCGGATCTTGTGCCGTTCCAGTACGGACAGCACCGAGCCCTGCACGGCGGGGTCCAGCCGCCGCATGGCGACCGTCGTCAGCTCCGTACCGGAGGCGAGCAGCGCACGCTCCAGGACGTCGAGACTGGGCGCGCCACCGGTCCCCATGATCAGACGGGACGCGAAGGTGGTGCCGGCGATGGTGAGGGTGTCGGAGCCCGCGGGGGAGCCGCTGTCGGACGCGGCGGGGGTCGTCCCTCGGACGATTGCGGTATCGGTCATGTCTGTGGATCAGCCTCCCTGGACCGCGGTGAGCACCTCGACGCGGTCGCCGTTGCCGAGCGGGGTGGTGGGCCACTGGGTGCGCGGCACCACGGTTTCGTTGACCGCGGCGGCCACCCCGGCGGAAGCCTTCGACAAGGTGGCGACGAGCTGGTCGAGGGTGAGGCCGCCGGGGATCTCGCGGGCCTCGCCGTTGACGGACACGGACACGGTGGAGGCGCTCATGCGCTGGCCTCGCTTCGCTCGGCGGGCGTGCCTTCGCGACGCGCGCACCTGCTCATTGTTCGCTCGCTGCGCTCGCTCATACGGGCTGCTCCTGTGGGGCGCGGACGCGCTCGGGCCCGGGGGTGGTGGCCGAGAAACGCGTGGGGGAGAAGGGGCGGGCCTCTTCCGGGAGGCTTCCGGTGGCCAGCACCTCGGCCATCGCGTCACCGGTGACCGGCGTCAGCAGCACACCGTTGCGGAAGTGGCCGGTGGCCAGGTGGAGGCCGGCCAGCTCGGTCGGCCCGAGCAGCGGCGCGTTGTCGGGGGAGCCGGGGCGCAGACCGGCGCAGGTCTCCACGAGCGGCAGCTCGGTGATGCCGGGGACCAGCTCGTGCGCGTCCCGCAGCAGCTCGTAGACCCCGCCCGCGGTGACGGTGGTGTCCCAGCCCATCTCCTCGCTGGTGGCGCCGACGACCAGTTCGCCGCTTTCCCGCGGCACCAGGTAGAGGGGGCCGCCACGGACGACGGCCCGTACGGTGCGCGACAGGAAGGCCGCGGAGCCGGCCGGCATCTGGGGGAGGCGCAGCCGCAGCACCTGGCCCTTGACCGGGCGCACCGGTGGCAGCACCTCGTCGGGCACCCCGGCCAGACGGCCGCTGTGGCTGCCCGCGGCCAGGACGACCTGACCGGCCGACAGCCGTGTGCCGTCGGCGAGTTCGGCCCCGGACGCACGGCCGCCGTCGACCGTCAGCCGCTCGGCCCGGCTCCGGTGGAAGACCACCCCGGCGCGTTCACAGGCCACCAGCAAGGCGCCCGCCAGCCGGCGCGGATCGACCTGGTGGTCGCCGTCGACCCGCAGACCGCCGCGCACCCCGGGGGCCAGCATCGGCTCCAGACGGCGGCACTCGCGTCCCGTGAGCCACTGCGAGTCCAGTCCCGACCGGATCTGCAGGGCGTGCAGCTCGCGCAGGTGGGCACGGTCGTCGGCGTCCAGCGCGACGGCCAGGGTGCCGCACCGCCGGTAGCCGATCCGCTGCCCGGCGGCCTCCTCCAGCTCGTCCGTGAACCGCGGATAGCGGCGCGCCGAGGCCAGGTTGAGGCCCAGCAGGGTCTGCTCGCCGTAGTGGAGTTCGGTGACCGCGGCCAGCATGCCGGCCGCGACGTGGGCCGCGCCGCCACCGGGCGCGGGGTCGGCCACCGCGACGGTCAGACCGCGGCCGGCCGCCCGCCAGGCGGTGACCAGGCCGATGATGCCGCCCCCGATGACGAGCACATCGGGGTGCCCGGTGGCTGGTTTCGACGGTGTGGCAGGTGGATGCATGGGCGTCCAGCCCCTCCCTTCGCCGGCATGACCCGGATCAGGTTCGTACGGTCGGAGGCCGGCCAGCCTCCCTCTCAGCCCGGTGCGTCCAGGCTCCCGCGAGTGCGTGTATCCGTCACCCTAATACGGGGCCGCGACGCGTCGTAAGGGAGCGAGGCCGTGCGCCCATGGGGCCGCGCCCCCGGGCGACCGACTGTGACGCTGTGTCAGAGATCTCCTTGCGCGCTGCTGCGAACGGCGTCTTCCGCCGTCCTAGAGTGATCGGGTGAGCGAGCAGAGCAAGTCTTCCCAGGCCCCTGACCGCACGCCGCGCGTCGTGATCGTCGGCGCGGGAATCGCCGGTGTGCAGACCGCGGTCGCCCTCCGCGAACAGGGCTGGCGCGGCGCGATCACGCTCCTCGGCGACGAGCCCCACCAGCCCTACGACCGCCCCCCGCTGTCCAAGGCGGTGCTGCTGGGCAAGGCGGACGGCTCCACCTTCGACGTCGACTTCGCCGCGCTCGACATCGAACTCCACCTCAGCCGCCGGGTCACCGCCCTGGTACCGGACGCCCATCTGGTCGAGACCGCCGAGGGCCCGGTGCCGTACGACTACGCGGTCATCGCCACCGGCGCCGACCCGATCCTGCTGCCCGGCAGCGAGGGGCTGCCCGGCGTCCATCTGCTGCGCACCCTCGACGACGCCGAACGGCTGCGGCCGGTGCTCGCCGCGCAGCACGAGATCGTGGTCGTCGGGGCCGGCTGGATCGGCGCCGAGTTCGCGACCGCCGCGCGCGAGGCGGGCTGCGCGGTCACCGTCGTCGAGGCCGCCGACCGCCCGCTGGCCGGTGCGCTGCCCGCCGAGGTCGCCGCCCACATGACCGGCTGGTACGCGGACGCCGGCGCCGAGCTGCGCACCGGCGCCCGGGTCGCGTCCGTCACCTCGGGCATGGTCACGCTCGCGGACGGCACGAGGCTGCCCGCCGACGCCGTGGTCGTCGGCATCGGCGCCCGGCCCGCCACCGCCTGGCTGGCCGGCTCGGGCGTCGCGGTGTCGCCCGAGGACGGTTCCGTGCTGGCCGACGAGCGGCTGCGCACCTCCGTGCCCGATGTGTACGCGGTCGGCGACTGCGCGTCCTTCCCGTCGACCCGCTACGGCAGCCGGCTGCTGATCCACCACTGGGACAACGCCCTCCAGGGCCCCCGTACGGTCGCCGAGAACATCGCCCGGGGTGAGGCGGAAGGGGTGGTCTACGACCCCGTCCCGTACTTCTGGTCCGAGCAGTTCGGCCGGTTCGTCCAGTACGCGGGCCACCATGTGGACGCCGATGAGCTGGTCTGGCGCGGCGATCCGGCCGGGGCCGCCTGGTCGGTGATCTGGCTGCGCGACGGGCGGCTGGTCGCGCTGCTGGCGGTGGGCCGGCCGCGGGACCTCGCCCAGGGGCGCAAGCTCATCGAGCGGGGCGTGGCCCTCGACCGGGAGCGGGCCGCGAACGCGGCCGTACCGTTGAAGGCCGCGGCGCTGTAGCCGGGGCGCCGCCGGCCGGGGGCGCCGCGGGCGCGCAGCCGGTGGCCGCGCCGGAGCGCGTCGTCACCCTCCGGTGTGCACGAAGCCCCTGACGGCGATGCCCGGCTACCGGCTGTCAGTGCGAGGTGGCACGCTTGTCCTGTGACCGAGATTGACGCAAACATCGATGGACTCGTCCCCGCCTGGCTCACCCTCCCCGACATCGCCGAAAAGCTCGGCGTCGAGGTGACGCGCGTGCGGCAGCTGGTCAAGGAGGGCCAGCTGATCGCGGTGCGCCGCGGCGAGAACAGGGCGCTGCACGTGCCCGCCGATTTCATCAAGGACGACAAGGTGGTCAAGGGCCTCGTCGGCACGCTCACCCTGCTCAAGGACGACGGCTTCACCGACGAGGAGATGCTGGAATGGCTGTTCACCGCGGATGAGACCCTGCCCGGTACGCCGGCGCAGGCGCTGCGCGAGAATCGCGGCACGGAGGTGAAGCGCCGGGCCCAGGCCCTCGCCGTCTGACGCGCCCCGCGCGGCGCTCTCATCAGTAACCGCACCAGCATCCGTATCCACATCTGAGGGGCGTACGGGCCGGAAGGCCCGGCCCGTACGCCCCCGACCTGGGGGGTAGCCGCCCGATGACCACCGCACGACAGGCCCTGTCCGACGCCCGGCTCTACCTCTGCACGGACGCCCGCAAGCAGCAGGGCGACCTCGCACAGTTCCTGGACGCGGTGCTCGCCTCGGGCGTGGACATCGTCCAGCTGCGCGACAAGGGCATGGAGGCCGGCGAGGAGCTCAGACACCTGGAGGTCTTCGCGGACGCCTGCCGGCGGCACGGCAAGCTGCTCGCGGTCAACGACCGCGCGGATGTCGCCCATGCGATCGGCAGCGATGTGCTCCATCTCGGGCAGGGCGATCTGCCGGTTCCGGCCGCCCGCGCCCTTCTCGGACCGGACGTCCTCATAGGCCGCTCCACCCACGCCGAGACCGAGGTGGACGCCGCGATCGCCGAGGCGGGGGTGGACTACTTCTGCACCGGCCCGTGCTGGCCGACGCCCACCAAGCCGGGCCGCCATGCCCCCGGCCTCGACCTGGTCCGCTACACCGCGTCGCGGGCGCCCGAGCGCCCCTGGTTCGCGATCGGCGGGATCGACGCCGGCAATCTGGACGAGGTGCTGGAGGCGGGCGCCCGCCGGGTCGTGGTGGTCCGCGCCCTCACCCAGGCGGACGATCCGGGCGCGGCGGCCGCGGCACTGGCCAAGCGCATCCGGACCTGGGAAGACAGGACCTAGGTGTACTCGGTCATGACTTTGGTGACAGTCGGCTGATCGGGGGCTGGCCTTCGAGCGCGGTGTGTCGGCGTCGAGTGTTGTAGAAGCTCAGCCACGGCGCCAGGGCCTGGGCGCGTTCGGTGTTGCTGGTGAACACCTGGTGGTAGGCCCATTCGGTTTGCAGGGTGCGGTTGAAGCGTTCGACCTTGCCGTTGGTCCAGGGGCAGTGGGGACGGATGAACCGCTGCTGGGCACCGAGGTCGGCCACGGCCCGGCGGAAGGCGGTGCTCTTGCGGTAGGCCCAGGCGTTGTCGGTGATGACGCGCTCGATGCGGCCGATGCCACGGGCTGCGAAGAAGCCGGCAGCGCGGGTGAGGAAGCCGGCGCAGGTGTCGGCCTTCTCATCAGCATGGATCTCGGCGTAGGCCAGCCGGGAGTGGTCGTCGACGGCGGCGTGGACGTAGTCGTAGCCGATCCTGGCCTGCTTTTGCGCGTAGGTCTTGCCGGCTTGGCGGCCGTGGGCCCGCCATCCTCCGCCGTCCGGGATCCGTCCGATCTTCTTGACGTCAAGGTGGACGAGTTCCCCGGGCCGGGCACGTTCGTAGCGGGCGTGGCTGCGGCGTTCGGCGCGGATGGGCTGTCCGGTCAGCGGGTCGCAGGATGCCAGGCGAGGCATGTGATGGCGGCTCAGGATGCGGGTCACAGTCCGTGCGGGGACACCGGTTTCGGCGGCGAGGAAGTCCGGCCCCCGCCGGTGGACGTGCCGTGCGCTGAGCACTGCGGCCTCGATGTGTGCGGGAGTACGCCTCGGGCAGGTGTGGGGGCGGCTGGAGCGGTCGTGCAGGCCGTTCCAGCCTTCGGCCCGGAAGCGTGCCACCCATCGGTGCGCGCACTGCCGGGAGACTCCCAGTTCCTTGGCCACATGCGCCACCGGACGTCGGTCGTGGACGACACGGCGCACCAGAAGGCATCTGCCGTGAAAGGTCAGCCGGGCATTAGCGTGGGCCATCAAGACCTCCGGTTGTGGTGAAGACAGGCATCTCCACTACGCCCGGAGGTCTCTTCTTGATCAACTACCGACGCGGGTCACCAACCTCTTGGCCGAGTACACCTAGGGAGCCTAGGGACTGCTGGCGGCGTTTTCGGGCGTCGGGCGGTTCTGTGACGCCTTCCGGTCATCCGGGAGGCCGGAAAATGTCCAACCAGTGGACATGAACCGGACCAACCAGGCATAACGCCGATGACGGTTGGTGTGTGCCCGGCCGGTGGTTAACCTGCCGGTATGGCCCTAGGTACAGCTTCCACCAGGACTGATCGCGCACGCACCGTGCGCGAACTGCTCGCTTCCGGCAAGCAGTCCTACTCGTTCGAGTTCGCCGCCCCGAGGACCGAGAAGGGTGAGCGGACCCTGTGGAACGCCATTCGTCGGATCGAGGCCGTCGCCCCGACCTTTGTCTCGGTGACGTACGGCGCCGGCGGCACCTCCCGTGACGGCACGGTGCGCGCGACCGAGCGGATCGCCACCGACACCACCCTCACCCCGGTAGCCCATCTGACCGCGGTCAATCACTCCACGGCGGATCTGCGCAACATCATCGGCCAGTACGCCGACGCCGGGATCCGCAATATGCTCGCGCTGCGCGGCGACCCGCCCGGCGACCCGATGGGCGAGTGGGTCAAGCACCCCGACGGCGTCGCCTACGCCGCCGACCTGGTCCGGCTCATCAAGGAGTCCGGCGACTTCTGCGTCGGTGTCGCCGCCTTCCCCGAGATGCACCCGCGCTCGACGGACTGGGACACGGACGTCACCCACTTCGTCGACAAGTGCCGGGCCGGCGCGGACTTCGCCATCACCCAGATGTTCTTCTACCCCGAGGACTATTTCCGGCTGCGGGAACGGGTTGCGGCGGCGGGCTGTTCAACGCCGATCATTCCGGAGATCATGCCGGTGACGAACGTGCGCCAGATCGAGCGGTTCGCACAGCTCAGCAATGCGGCCTTCCCGCCCGAGCTGGCCGAGCGCATCCTCGCGGTCAAGGACGATCCGGCGGCGGTACGCTCCATTGGCATCGAGTACGCAACGGACCTGTGTGCGCGCTTGATGGCCGAGGACGTTCCCGGGTTGCACTTCATTACCCTGAACCACTCCACGGCGACCCTGGAAATCTACGAGAATCTGGGCCTGCACCAGCAGTCCTGATCACGGTTGCCGGCGAGCGGCGGAAGAGGGGCGTATATGGGCTGGACGGTCCTCTACATCGCGTTCGGCCTGGTCGCCCTGTGGCTGCTGGGTGAGGTCCTGCTCCAGTACAAGGCCCGGCTGCGCTGGCGGTTGCTCGCCTTCACCGGCTTCCTCGGCGTGGTCGTCGGCGTCATCATCCCCTCGGTGATCGTGATCGGGGTGGGCGCGATCGCCTTCGCCATCGGCCAGACCAATGTGACGCTCTCCTTCAAGCGCGGCTTCAACACCGGCTGGGCGCTGGGCGGCAAGCCCGGCGAGAGCCGGCGCCGCCGGGCCCGGCCGACGGGCAAGCCGACCGCCGAGCCGACCCTCCAGGTGTCCGATCTGGAGGCCGTGGCGCCCGCCGACGGCCCGGGCCAGGGCGCCGACGGGGGCCAGGACACCTTCGAGTCCACCGGCGGCTTCCAGAGCCAGGACACCTACGCCGGGCAGAGCTCGTACGACTACCGTGCGGGCGACTACGAGGCCACCGCGTACGCGCCCGGCGACTACGCGCCCAACGCCTACGAGGCCAACGGCGGCTACCGCGGCCAGGATCCGTACCAGGACCAGGGCGCCCCCCAGGACCAGGGCGTCTATGCCACGCAGCCCTTCGCCGTCCAGGACGACTACGCACAGGCCGACGCCGGCGCCGTCTACGCCCCGCAGCCGATGCCCGACGAGACCGGCCAGTACGGCATATACAGCCCCGACGCCCGCGCCCCGCAGCCCGGCTACGGCGGCTACGACGCCTACGGCAGCGCCGCCGACAACGGGAACAGCGACGGCAACGGCTATGCGTACGGCGGCAGTTACGGCCGGCCCGCCGCGGGCCAGGACGGCTACGCCGACCCCTACGCGGCCTACGGCGACGGCCAGGGCCAGCAGGCGCCCTATGCCGACCCGTACACCGGCGCCCAGCAGTACGCCGCCACCTACGACCCGTACGAGCAGCCGGACCCCTACGCCCAGCCGCCCTACGGCGCGCAGCAGTACGACAGCCAGGGGCAGCCGCTCGGCCAGAACCCGGAGCAGGGCTACGGCGAGACACCGCCCGGCGGGGTCTGGGTCCCCCAGCAGCGCGACGGCGAACTCCCGCCCGAGCAGCCTTACCCGCCCTACCAGCAGCAGACTTACGACGGGCAGCCCTACCGCTACTGAGTCCGGGCGGGACACGCAGGGCGTGTCTTACGGATCAGGCCGGGCTCGCGGGGCGCCTGGCGCGCACATCTGCGGCGTCGTCCTCACTCTCCCCCGCTCTCGGCTTCGCTCGAGCGGGAGGGACCCCCATCGCTCCGCGTCGACTCCCTCCTCCGCCTTGCAGCTGCACGCACCAGGCCCCGCTCCCTGATCCGGCCTGATCCGTAAGACACGCCCTAGGGCCGCGGCGACCACCGCCGGCCGCGGCCGCGGCTACGCCCTCATGTCGAGCCGTGCCAGTCGTCACCGTTGACGATCAGGCCCGCGACGATCGCGCCGGACATCCCGGCATGCGCCGGCCCGCCGCCCGGGTGTGACCAGCCACCGACCGCGTAGAGCCCCGGTATCCGGGTGCGGTTGCCGGGCCGCAGAAAGCGGCCTTCCTGCCCCGCCAGCGCCGGTCCCGGCACCAACATGTCGTCCGTGGGCGGCAGAATCTCCCGCCACAGCATCCGCTCCCGCAGCCCGGGAACCGCGGCCTCGGCGATCTCGGTCAGCCGGTCGGCGTCCGCCGCGGCGGCCTCGCGGTCCCGCCAGTCGACCGGGCCGTGCGGGGCCACGGTCGCGGTCAGCGTCACGGCCTCATGGCCGTCATCGGGCCGGGAGGCGGGATCGTCCGGGCGCAGCACCGTCACCGTCGGCCGCTCGCAGGGCATCCGCAGATCGAGGCCGTCCCCGAACACGCCCGCCAGCTCCGTGGCCCGGTCCGGCGCATGGACGACGGTCCGATGCGCCGCTCCCGCCTCCCGCGCGCCGCGCAGCGCCACACAGACCGTCAGCCGTCCCGGCGCACGGTCGCCCGGACCGGTCCGCGGACGCACCTCGTCCTCCCCGTACGGATCCCGCCCCCCGAGGAGCGCGGGAAGCCCGGCCGGATCGATGCCCGCCACCACGAACTCCGCGTCCGCCACCCGGCCGTCGGCCAGCTCGACGCCGGCCGCCCGCCCGTCGTTCTCGACGATCCCGGTCACCTCCGCCCCGAAGGTGAACTCCACCTTGCGCGCCAGGCAGCGCTCGTACAGCGCGTCGGCCAGCGCCCGCATACCGCCGCGCGGGTACCAACTCCCGAAGGTCTGCTCCATGTACGGCAGCACGACGGCGCTCGCCGGGGCGCTGCGCGGGTCGAAGCCGTACGCCAGCGCATGGCTCTCCAGCAGCGCGACCAGTCGGGGGTCGGCCAGCTCGCGGCGGGCGACCTCGGCGAGGGTGGCCGTCGTGGGGCCCTTGCCCCGGCCGAACAGCCCGCGCCTGCGCACCGCCGGATACGGATCGCGCCCCAGCACCCGCCACTCCCGCCACAGCGGCTCCTCCAGGAGCGGGCGGCGGGTGGCGTCCCAGGCCTCGCGGGCGCGGCCCACCAGCGCGCTCCAGCGCTCACCGGAGCCGGCGCCCAGCGCCTCGTCCAGAGCCGCGAGGACACCGGCCCGAGAGGCGTTCGGCAGCGATACGGCCGTGCCGTCGGCGAAGACATGGCGGCTCGCGGGGTCGACCTGGGAGAGCTCGACGCAGCTCTCCAACGGCTCACGGCCGGTCTTGAGGAACAGATCGCGGTAGACCGCGGGCAGATGCAGCAGGCCCGGCCCCGTATCGAAGGCGAAGCCGTCCCGCTCGAACCGTCGCACCGCGCCGCCATGCGTCGCGGCACGCTCGAACACCGCCACCTGGTGGCCCGCGACGGCCAGCCGGGCGGCGGCTGCCATCGCGCCCATCCCGGCGCCGATCACCGCAATCCGTGCCATGCCTGCGACTTTATCCGGCCCCACCGACAACGCCCGCACGGCCGCCGCCGGGCCCTGTGCCGACGCCGCTTCAGGCCGCCGGTGGCACCGCGCCGCCCGCGGTGGCCAGCCGCTTCTCCTCGCGCCGCTGACGCCTGCGCCGCAGGAAGCGGCGGATCCGCGACCAGAGGAGGACCACCAGCGCGATACCCGCGGTCAGCAGCGCGGCCGCGATGACCGCCGCTGCCACCGGATGGAAGACCGCGAAGGCGATGATCCCGGCGACGCCCAGATCCTCCAGCAGGCTCAGCACGATGTTGCTGGCCGGCTCCGGCGAGGTGTTGACCGCGATCCGTGTGCCCGCCTTGACCAGATGGCTCAGCAGCGCGGTGGAGCCGCCCACCACGCCCGCCGCCAGCTCGGGCAGCGAACCGTTGTGCCCGGCCAGCAGCGCCGCCACCACGGCGCCGGCGACCGGCCGGATCACCGTGTGCACGGCGTCCCAGACCGAGTCCACGTACGGGATCTTGTCGGCGACGGCCTCACACAGGAAGAGCACCCCGGCCACGATGAGCACATCGGGGCGCTGCAACGACGCGGGCACCTCATCGGTGACGCCGGTCGCGCCGAGCAGGCCGAACAGCAGGACGACGGCATAGGCGTTGATCCCGCTCGCCCAGCCACTGGTGAACACCAAGGGAAGTACGGACACCCGGCCGATCGTAGGCGGTGGTTGGGGGCCGGTGCTCAGGTTTGAGTATCCGTACTCAGACGCCGAGATGAGTAGGTACGCGGATGGGCCGGCGGCCTCCCGGACGAAAGAGTGGGGACCACGGAAGGGAAGCGGCGCCGCACCGCCGACACGGGGCGGCGGAGCGGCGCGGCTCCCGGACGTGACGGGGGAAGCACGGGGGAAAACGGGGGAGGTACGGGGGAAATACGGGGGAGCCACGGGGGCTCCACGGGGGAGCACGGGGGAATCGCTGCCCTGGTCGGATCGGTGGGGGAACGATCCGTGCCAGGGCAGCGCACTCTTTTGTGCGGGCCCACGGGGGAGAAAAGGGGTGCGCGCCGTACCTGACCAATACGGCGCGCACTCGTATACCGAGGACTACGCGGGGCGGCCGCTGACCCGCCCCTGGAGCAGCCGCGACAGCGCGGCGTGCACCTCGTCGATCGACCGGTCCGGCTGGTAGGACTGCCAGTCCAGGGCGGCCACCAGGACCATCCCGAACAGCGCCGACGCGGTCAGCGGGATGTCGATGTCGTCGCTCAGCTCCTCATCGGCCACCGCCTCGCGCAGCACGTCCTCCACCACCGTGATGGCCCGCTCGCGCACCACCATCAGCGTCGACTGCCAGGCCCGGTTGGTGCGCCACAGCTCGGCGACGTAGAGCTGGGTGAGCGCCGGGTAACGGGAGATGAAGTCCAGACCGGCCCGGATCATCGCGTCCAGCGCGTCGATACGGCTGCCGCCCCGGTCCGCGACCTCCTCGGCGGCCGCCTGCAAGGAGGTCGCCAGCAGCTCGATGCCGTGCCGCAGCAGCTCCTCGAAGAGAACGTTCTTGCTCGCGAAGTTGTAGTAGACGGTGCCCTTCGCGACGCCCGCCCGTTCGGCGATCTCGTCCACCGTGGTGGACGAGAAGCCCTGTTCGGCGATGAGCGTGACCGCGGCCTCGAAGAGCTTGCGCCGGGTGGCGTCGCGGCGTGTATTGGAGCTGTCCATGGGGGCGATTGTGCCGGTCCCCACCGGGTGCGTGGTCACAGGCTCAGCTCCGGATGCAGGTCCTTCATCCGCACCACCTGCCGGCCGCGCGCCGTCAGCGAGGTCAGCGCGAGCGCCCCGGCGGTGAACGCCAGCAGCACCGCACTGCCCTGCCATACGGGCGCGAGCCCACCGCCCGTGATGAGCCGTCGCAGCCCCTCCACGATGTAACTCATCGGCAGATAGGGGTGGATGGCGCCGAAGAAGCCGGGGCTGGTCTGCACCGGGTAGGTGCCGCCCGCCGAGGTCAGCTGGAGCATCAGCAGCGCCAGCACCAGGATCCGGCCGGCCGGCCCGAACTGCGCGTTCAGCCATTGCACGATCGCCGAGAAACAGGCCGTGACCAGCACCAGGAAGCCGATCGTGCCGGCCGCCCGGACCATCTCCAGACCGAGCGCGAAGTGCAGCACGGACATCAGCGCCGCGGTCTGCAGCACCCCCACCCCGAACACCGGCAGCCATCCGGACACCGCCACCCGCCAGGAGGACGCGCCCATCGCCAGCGCCCGCCGGTTGAGCGGCTGGATCAGCATGTACGCCACCATCGAGCCGACCCACAGGGACAGCGGGATGAAGTACGGGGCGAACCCGGTGCCGTAGTTGGGCGCCTTGTGGGCGGAGTCCGAGGCCAGCTGCACCGGATCGGACATCACCAGGGTGCGCGTGTCGCGGTCCTTCTTGCCGTAGTCGGGGATCCGCTTCGCCCCGTCGTGCAGCCCGCCGGCCAGCTTCTGCGAGCCGTCGGAGAGCTTGAACATGCCGCCGTCCAGTGTCTGCGCGCCGTCCTTGAGCCTGCCCACACCGGAGTCGAGGTCGCCCATTCCGGCCGCGGCGCGGCCGGTGCCGTCGTGCAGCTGGTGCGCACCGTCGTTGAGCTTGTCCGCGCCGGCGGCCAGCTGGGCGTTGCCCGCGGCCAGCTTGCGGGCGCCCGCGGAGACCTTGTGCGCACCGTCGTTGAGGTCGTTGATCTTCTTGACCGCGGCGTCCATATCGGCGCCCAGGGTGGGCCCGCGCTCGGCCAGCTCACTGGCCAACGAGTGCAAGGTGTCCAGGTCCCGCCCCAGTTGTTCCAGGTTCTTCTGGTCGTGGACGTATCCGCTGACCTCCTCGGCCTTGTCCGCCGCGGTGTCCGCCTGCTCCGTGAGCTTCTTCAGCTCGGCGCAGGAGGTGTCGAGCTGCACCCCGCTCTCGCAGCGCAGCCGGTAATAGGTGGCCAGATGGTCGGAGATCCCTCGTGAGAGCTTCGCCCCGTCGGCGGCCGCGGCGGGCAGCTTGTCCAGATGGTCCCGGACCGCCTGCGAGCCGTCCGCGACGAGCTGTGCCGCCTCGCCGATCTCCTTGCCGTGCGCCCGGATGAACGGCCCCACCTTGCCGACGACGCCGTTGACGGTGTCGGCCAGCTGCTGGGTGCCCTGCGCCACCTGCCCGGAACCGTCGGCCAGTTGGCGCGAGCCGCGGGCGGCCGTACCGGCTCCCCGGGCGAGGTCGGAGCTGCCCTGGGTGAGCCGCCCGGCGCCCGCGTCGAGGTCGCCCAGGCCCGTGACCAGTTTGCCGCTGCCGTTCTTCGCGGTGCCCAGACCGTCGGCCAGTTTGCCCGTGCCGTCCTTGGCCTGCCCGATGCCGTCCTTGAGCCGGTCGGCACCGTCCGCGGCCTGCTCGGTCCTGCCGTGCAGCGTCGAGAACGACACAAAGATCTTGTCGAGGAACGTACGTGACGACTTCGCGGAGGCCGCGGAGCGCACCTCGGAGAACACCGTCCGGGAGATTTGCCCGACGATGTAGTTGTTCGCGTCGTTCGTCCGCACCTTGAGGGCGCCGGTCTCCGGGTGGTCCCCGGAGCTGGAAGCGATCCGCCGGCTGAAGTCCTTCGGGATGGACAGCGAGAGGTAGTACGAGCCGTCCTCGACGCCCCTGGCGGCCTCCTCGGCGCCCACGGGGTGCCAGTCGAAGGTGTGGCTGTCACGCAGCCCGGAGACGATGCTGTCGCCCGCCGAGATCCGCTTCCCGTCGACCTCGGCGCCCTTGTCCTCGTTGACCAGCGCCACCGGAATCCTGTCCAGCCGCCCGTACGGGTCCCAGAAGGACCACAAATACAGCGCGCCGTACAGGAGCGGCAGCAGCAGAAGGGCCGCCAGCGCCGCGCGCGGCAGCTTCCCCCTACCGAACCGCTTCAGCTCAAGCGCGGCCAGCTTCGGCGAGCGCATCGGCCGCCCCCTCCTCGTCGTCGTGCCCGTTCTCGCTCTTCCCGCCGTCGTCGCTCTCCGGGGCGGCGTCCGGTGTGGCGCTGGGGCCGTCGCCGGGCGCGGCCTGCGGGGGGTCCTGTTCCGGACGGTCGCCCGTACGCACCAGCAGCACGCCCTCGTCGCCCTCGGGTGGCTCGCTGCACACCGCGAGCACCGTCGTGCCGGCCGTCGCAAGGCTCCGCAGCATCGCCCAGGCCGCCGCGCGCTCCCCGTCGGACAGCTTCAGATCGGTGTCGTCGACGGCCAGCAGCCGCGGCCCGCCGATCAGCGCGAGCGCCACGGACAGCCGCAGCGCCTCCAGCCGCTCCAGATCGCGCACCGACGTACGGATCCCCTTGGGCAGCGACTCCGGGTCGAGACCGGCCGCCGCGAGCGCGTCGTCCACCAGGGCGCGGGCCTCGGCCCTGCGCTCCCGGCGCGGCCGCAGCAGTCCCCGCAGCGAACCGCCGAACCGACCCTGCAACAGGGCGCGTTCGCGCAAGTGCTCGCCCACGGTCAGCGCGGGATCGAGCTCGGTGACACCCGGCACATGCGCGAGCGCGGTGACGGACCGGACCGCGGACATCTTCTTGGGCAGCGGCAGTCCGCCGATCTCGGCGGTGCCCGCGGCGGACTTCATCCGGCCGGTGAGCGCGAGCAGCAGACACGTACGGCCCGAGCCCGAGGGGCCCTGCACGGCGATCAGTGAGCCGGGCGCGGCCGTGATGTCGATGTTCCGGAACGCCCATCCGCGGGGGCCCTTGACCCCGAATCCCGCGGCCGTGACCGCCGCCCCGTGCGGGGTGCTGTCCACGATCCCCTCCTTTGAACTGACTGGTCAGTTCAAAAAGTATGCAGCACCCCACCCCCCGTTCCGCAAGGGGGTCTTGGGAATCCGCCGGGGTTCCCTTCCCCTTTCACGACGAAAGAGCAGGTCAGGGCCGATTGTCAGTGGTGTACCTCACGATGGGGTCATACGGTCCCGAATCGGCATTCGGTCCCGAACCGGCATGCGACGACAGGAGGTTCGTCATGGCAGCTCGTCCCAGCGCGGGCAGCTCCGCTGCGTACGGTCCCCCGAGCGATGTCCACCCCGTCCTGCGACGGGCGGCCGCACCACCGGCCGCCCTCGACCTGCTCGCCAAGGCCCAGCACGGCCTCGACGAAGCACAGACCCTGGAAACCCCCAACGAGCAGTTCGCCACGGCCCACCTGGCCGCACTGCGCACCGCCGCCGCCGTCCTCGCCGTCCGCGGCAGGCCGGAGACCACCGTGCGCCGGAGGCAGCGTATCCGTAGCGCCTGGGAGGTGCTGCCCGAGGTCGCTCCCGAACTCACCGAGTGGAGCGCCCTGTTCGCCGCCGGCGCCGCCCGCCGCGCCAAGGCGGAGGCCGGCATAGCCGGCGCGGCCAGCCGCCGCGACGCCGACGATCTTCTGCGTGACGCCGCCATGTTCCTGCGCCTGGTGGAGCGCATGCTGCTCCTCCAGCCGTCGCTGCCGCCCCAGCGGGCGGGGTAGGGGCGACCGAGTCGGCGACGGGGGCGTCCCGCCTGGGGGAGGCGCGCGCGTCTGACGGGGCGGCTGTGACCGGGGGCACTGCGTCCCGGGGGCGGGGAGCGGAGTGGGGTGGGGCGGGGGGGGAGGGGAGGGAGGAGAGGCCCCGCCGCCACCATGCAGCCCGTCCACCTCCGTCCACCCCCGTCCCCACCCCGCCACACCCCCTTCGTGAGGCTCCGCAGGCGGCGGATGGCGCGGGACGGAATAGGGTGGTGGACGCCTAGATGTTCATGCCCCCGCCGAGGAGCCACCCGCCGTGTCTGACCCGCTGCGCCCGCGCGCATCCCTTCGTACCGCCGTGGTCTGGGAGGTCCTCAAGGACGCCCTGGAGCGCCGGGTCAAGGCCGCCGGGCGCGACGCCCTGGACGTCCTCGACACCGGCGGCGGCACCGGCAACTTCGCCGTGCCGGTGGCCCGCCTCGGCCACCGCGTCACCGTCGTCGACCCCAGCCCCAACGCCCTCTTCGCCCTGGAGCGCCGCGCAGCGGAGGCCGGCGTCGCCGACCGGGTACGCGCGGTCCAGGGTGACGCCCACGGCCTGTTCGACGTCGTCGAGCGCGGCGGCTACGACGCCGTGCTCTGCCACGGCGTGCTGGAGTACGTCGACGACCCGGCCGAGGGCATCCGCAACGCCGTCGACGCGCTGCGCCCGGCCGGCACCCTCAGCCTGCTCGCGGCCGGCCTGGGCGGCGCCGTCCTCGCCCGTGCCCTCGCGGGCCACTTCAGGGAGGCTCACCAGGCCCTCACCGACCCGGCCGGGCACTGGGGCGAGGGCGACCCGATGCCGCGCCGGTTCACCGCCGACCAGCTCACCGACCTGGTCTCCGCCACCGGCCTGGAGGTCGGCGCGGTCCACGGCGTACGGGTCTTCGCCGACCTGGTCCCCGGCGTGCTGGTCGACACCGAGCCGGGCGCCATGGACGCGCTGCTGAAGCTCGAGGCGGCCGCCGCCGAGCAGCCCGCCTTCCACTCCGTGGCCACTCAGCTGCACGTCCTCGCGGAGCGCGACTGACCCACGCGGCACACCCGGCTACCGCGTGCAGTCGGCCACAGGCCACCCGATCAGCCCCTTCGCCCCGTATGATCGGGGTACGACGTTCCGGCATGACGGATAGGCGGGTGGGGAATGCAGGCAACATCACCACCGGCCGCCACGGCGGCCCGGACAGTGAATTGGCGTCGAGGGGCGGGTTTCACGGGGGCGATTCCCTGCCTATCCTGAAAGGGTCGCACCCCGGTCGCCCCCCGCGACCGACGAGTAGGAGGACTCCGTGCCGCTCTCGGAGCACGAGCAGCGCATGCTCGAGCAAATGGAGCGAGCGCTGTACGCCGAAGATCCCAAGTTCGCGACAGCGCTTGAGGGAAGCGGGCTGCGTACGTACACCCGGCGACGGGTCTACCAAGCGGTCGCGGGCTTCCTGGTGGGTATCGCCCTGCTCATGGCCGGCATGGTCGCGCAGCAGATCTGGATCAGCGTGGTGGGTTTCCTCGTCATGCTCGGCTGTGCGGTGCTGGCGGTCACAGGATGGCGCAAGGCTCCGAAGCCGGGTGAGCAGCACGCCGGTGCGGGTTCCGGAGGCGGCGCAGCCGGTCCGGCACGCCGTCAGGCCAGGCAGCGCCGCTCGATGATGAACCGCATCGAGGACCGCTGGCAGCGACGCAGGGACGAACAGCAGGGCCACTGAGCCGAGGGACCGGACGGGCTCGCAGGGTTCCGCCAGGCGGTCCACCGGGCCCACCGGACACCGGGCCTGGCCCCGGCTCAGACGAGTTCATGGCCCCGGCAGTTCACCGCGCCCCCGCAACGGTCTCTTCCACCGGTTCGTCCAACGGCTCTCCACCATTTCTTCCGGACGTTACCTCCCGCTCTTTTCACGCCAGGATTTCGCAGCTCACCGCTGCCGGCCGCAGCTCTCCGGCTGCTGGATTCCCGGTTCTTCGTGTTGCGGCCACCCGACAGGATCGGGTGGCCGCAACACGTTTTTCGTGCCGCAACACGTTTTTCGTGCAAGGGGTCAGGCCCGCTGCCGTCCCGGCCGGAGGACGGTCGCCGCGCGCCGTGCCGTGGCCACCGGCCGACTGGTGCGGAGGCGGAGCAGCAGGGACGTCCAGCGGGCGGAGCAAGCCCACCGCAGACGGGCAGCGGAGCGTGGCGCGAGCTGGGCACGCAGTCGCATGCCACGGGTCGCCCCGGCCTGCAACCCGGCCCGTATCTGCTGTACATCCAGGGCGAGGCCGGCCACCGGCCGCGGATGCGGGGCGTACAGAGCCTGTTCGACCGCCGCCGCAACTCGGTTCGCGGCCGCGGCCGGCTCCGGTTGCAGTTCCCCGATGTGAATGATCCGTGCGGCCGCCTTGCGCGGGGTCAGCGATTCGTCCGGCACGATGCCGAAGTCCCAGGCTGTGTCCAGCAGCTCCCGCCAGGCGGCGAGAGCGTCCGCCGCGATGTCCCCGCCCGGTCCGCCGGCCGCCAGCCGCCGGGAACGCGTCCGCAGTCGCCACAGCAGCGGGACCGTGGGCAGCAGCAGGACGAGTACGGCGCCGAGCGCGATGACGGCGATCACCCAGGGGGACAGGCCGCCTTCCGGCGGGCGGGCGCCGGACTGCGCGGGCAGCGTCACGCATGCCGAGCCGGAATCTGACCGCTGCTCACGGGGGCCGCAGGACGGGGCCGTGGTCGGGCCGTCCGAGGGGGCCTCGGAGTGGGAGGGCCGGGGTGTCGGGCTGCCGGGGTCGGCCGTGCCCGAGGTGTCGGGATAGGCGTAGTCCGGGATACTGCCGCGGGTCGGGGTCGGTTCGAAGCGGGTCCAGCCGATGCCCTGGAAGTACAGCTCGGGCCAGGCGTGCGCGTCCTTGAGGCTGACCGAAGTCGTGCCGTCGGGCTGCTTGGTGCCCGGGGTGAAGCCGACCGCCACCCGGGCGGGGATGCCCAGCGTCCGGGCCATGGCCGCCATCGAGAACGAGAAGTGGACGCAGAAGCCCTCCTTCTGCCGCAGGAACCGCGCGATGGCCCCGGATCCGCTGCCGGCCCGGACGTCCGTGTTGTAGCTGAAGCCGCCGTAGAGCGCGAACCAGTCCTGAAGCTTGACGGCCTTGGCGTAGGCGGTCGGTGCGCCGTGGGTGACCTGCCGGGCGGTGGTCCGTACGACGGGCGGCAGCGAGTCGGGGATCTTGGTGTACTCGCGCAGCAGGTCGGTGGGCGGCGCGGGGGCGGTGGCCAGCTGCCGGGACGTGGGCCGTACCTGCAGGCTTTCGACCTGGTACTGCAGGCCGCGGGTGTTCTGCCCGCGGTCCCCGACGAGCGTGCGGCCCTCGGGCTCGAAGCGCCAGCGGCCGGAGATGTCCACCTTGGACGCGGGGTAGGGGAGCGGCAGCCAGTTCTGGGCGTACCACTCGGCGGTCGAGATCGAGGTGTTGATGCGGTTGCGGCCGACCGTGGAGTTGAGGCCGGGCGGCTGCGGAAGCTGTTCGGGGACGTCCGTGACCGTACGCTCGGACGGCTTCCAGGTCGTGCCGTCGAACTGGTCGAGGGCGACGATCCGCAGATACAGGCCGCGGGTGTCGGCGGCGGTCGTGCGGTAGTTGAGAACTTCCTTGTCCTCGGGCTGGTTGAGGCTGTCCTGCAGCGACACCAGCGGATTCACCGCGGAGATCGTGCCGCCACCGCTGCCGGAGCCCGCGCCGCCGCCGGCCCGGCCGATCAGCCCGCTGCCGAGGGAGGGCAGCACGGCGGGCACCGCCAGCGCGATCCCGAGCGCCAGTGCGCCGATCCTGCGGCCCGTACGGACCGGGGCCAGCGCCGGTCCACCGTCGCCGGCGGCGAACGCCGGTCCGCCGCCCGGTCGGTCCGCTCCGCTGCCCGTCCCGCCGAACACCCGGCCCCACTGGGAGAGCCGGTCGCGGCCCTCGGCCATCAGGAGCAGCAGATAGCCGGCCGCCGCGATCAGGAACCACAGCCAGCCCGCGCCGCCCTGGGACAGCCCCGCTGCGACCGAGTAGAGCGCGAGCAGCGGCAGCCCGGCGGGCGCTGCGCTGCGGTACGTGACCGCCAGCGCGTCCACGACCAGGCCGATCACCAGCACACCGGCGACCAGCAGCAGCCGGATACCGGGGGTGACGGGAGCGGGGATGGCGTACCGGCCCACGTCCTGTACGCCGCCCTGGAGCAGCTCGCCGAACTCCGCGATGGCCTCCGGGCCCGGCAGCAGGCCGACGATCGCCTCACCAGGGGTGAAGAGCAGGGTCAGCAGCGGCACGGCGACCAGGGCCTGTGCGCCGATGACCAGCGGTCCGGCGAGGGGGACCCGGCGGGCCAGCGCGCCCACGCCGGTCATGATCGCCAGCAGAATCGCCGCCTGGATCATCCAGCCGATCGGTTCCACCAGCGGCAGCAGTGCGCAGGCGGCACACAGCGTGGCCACCATCGCACACAGCGCCAGTCGTGCCCGGCCGCTCATGCCCGTGCCTCACTTCGCTCAGGACCACCCGGGCAAAGCCCGCACCGGTCGCAGGCGTGGGGCACCACCGGCCGACCGTCCATCAGCAGCCGCCCGTCCGTGACCCGCTCACCGTGCCCGTCCCCTCCCCGGCCCGAGTACCCGTTCATGACCAGCCCCCTGCCACCGTCTCCGAGGCGTCCGCCTCCGCCGTCCCGTGCGGCGCCGCCGCCGCGCGGTCCGCGGCCGCCCGCCACAGGTCGGCGAGCGCGTCACCGGGGGCCACCGGCAGCGCGGTCCAGCCCGCCCTCCGCAGCAGACGCAGCCGTTCGGCGACCGGGACCTGGCCGCCGGCGAATCTGATGCCGCCGGGGCCCCGCGTCCAGGCGTCGCCGTCCAGGACGAAGGCGATCGCCGCGCCGCTGCGCCGGCGCATCCGCCCGGCGACCGCCGCCTGCTCCTCGTCGAGATCGCCGAAGAAGGCGACCAGCAGTCCTTCGTTGCCGCCACGCAGCATGTCGTACGCCGCGGACAGCCCGTCCTCCTCGGAGTGCTCCACGACGGCGAGGGTGTCCAGCAGCAGGCCCGCGGCGTCGGCGGACTCGGTGCCGCCCGCGAAGCTGCCGGCGCCGTCGGGGCCCGGCACCGAGCTGCCGGTATCGGTCAGCAGCCGCACCGAGAAGCCGCGCTCCAGCAGATGCACCGCAATCGAGGCGGCGCCCGCCACCGCCCACTCGAAGGCCGAATCGGGGCCCGTACCGGGGTGGGCGATGTCGCGGGTGTCGAGCAGGACCGTGCAGCGCGCCTTCTGCGGCTGCTCCTCCCTGCGGACCATCAGCTCGCCGTAGCGCGCGGTGGAGCGCCAGTGGATCCGGCGCAGATCGTCGCCGTGCCGATAGCCGCGCGGGATGACATCGTCCTCGCCGGCCAGCGCCAGCGAGCGCTGCCGTCCGTCGCCGTAGCCCGCGGCCTCGCCCGCCAGCCGCACCGCCGGCAGCGGTTCGACCCGCGGCACCACCGTCAGGGTGTCGACGGCGCTGAAGGAACGGGTCAGCTCACACATCCCGAACGGGTCGGACAACCGCAGCTGGAGCGGCCCCAGCGGATAGCGTCCGCGCAGGTCGGAGCGGACGCGGTAGGAGACCTCGCGGCGGCCGCCGGCCTCGACCCGGTCCAGGATGAAGCGTGGCCGGGGCCCGAGGACGTACGGCACCCGGTCCTGGAGCATCAGCACGCCTGTGGGCAGCCGGGAGATGTTCTCCATCCGCAGCAGGACCCGGGATTCGGCGGCCGCGGGCACCCGGGCGGGGGAGAGCGTACGACTGCCCGCGACCCGGTAGCGGGTGCGGTGCAGGACCAGGACACACATCAGCGGAAGGGCGGCGAGCAGCAGCCCGACCCGCAGCAGATCCGCCTGCCCGAGGAGGTACGAGCACGCCGCGGCGGCCACCCCGGCCGCCAGGAACGACCTTCCGCGCGTCGTCAGCCCCCCGAGGGCCGCCCGCAGCCCGCCCCGCTCCGGCGTCCCCTCGCTCCCCCCGTCGGACATCACAACCCCCGTACGCCGGGCGGCCGTTGGCCGGGTGTCCGCCATGGCTGCGCGGACCGGTCGGGGACGGGGACGCGCTGCAGGATCTCCAGCACGATCTGCTCGGCATTACGGCGGTTCAACTGGGCCTGGGCGGTGGGCAGCAGCCGGTGGGCGAGCACCGCCACCGCCAGCGACTGCACATCGTCCGGGAGGGCGTACTCACGGCCCAGGAGCGCGGCCGAGGCCTTGGCGGCGCGCAGCAGATGCAGCGTGGCCCGCGGTGAGGCGCCCAGCCGCAGCTCGGGGTGGCTGCGGGTGGCCACCACCAGGTCCACGGCATATCTGCGCACCGCTTCGGCGACATGGACCGTACGCACCGCGTCGACCAGCTTCACGATCTCGTGGGCGTGCGCGACCGGCTGGAGGTCGTCGAGCGGGGAGGCGCTGCCGTGCACATCCAGCATCTGCAGCTCGGCCGCCGGGCTGGGATAGCCGATCGACACCCGCGCCATGAAGCGGTCCCGCTGCGCCTCGGGGAGGGGGTAGGTGCCCTCCATCTCCACCGGGTTCTGGGTGGCGACGACCATGAACGGGCTGGGCAGCTCGTAGGTCTGCCCGTCCATCGTGACCTGACGCTCCTCCATGGACTCCAGGAGCGCGGACTGGGTCTTGGGGGAGGCGCGGTTGATCTCGTCGCCGATCACGATCTGGGAGAAGATCGCGCCGGGCTTGAACTCGAAGTCCCGCCGCTGCTGATCGAAGATGCTGACCCCGGTGATGTCGGAGGGCAGCAGGTCGGGGGTGAACTGGATGCGCCGCACCGAGCAGTCGATGGAGCGGGCCAGCGCCTTGGCGAGCATGGTCTTGCCGACACCGGGCACATCCTCGATGAGCAGATGTCCCTCTGCCAGCAGCACGGTCAGCGCGAGCCGTACGACCTCCGGCTTGCCCTCGATCACGCTCTCCACCGACCGGTGAATCCGCTCCGCGGTGGTGCTCAGATCTCCCCATGCGCTCGGCTCTTCCCCCACTCTCGGCTCCGCTCGAGCGGGGGGACCCCCACGCGCCGGGGGACCCCCAAGGCTCGCTCGTTCGCCATACGTCGTCACTCGGCCCTCCTCGGCCCCGTACTACGGACCGACGCCCCCTCTGCGGACCCGGCCCACCCCGAAATGCGCGTCGCGCCCGGCCATTGCCCGGACGACGTCACGTACGCATTCTTGCCGCCCGCGCGGCTTCGCGTCATGACCTGTGGATAACTCGCACGGATATGTCCCGGCCATCCCGGCGAACCCGACCTTTTGGGCCGGTCCGCACGTCAGCGGACCGGCCCCGCGCCTCAGGCGAGCGGATCGATCTCCCGCAGCAGCCCCGTCGTCACGTCGAAGACAAAGCCGCGGACATCGTCGGTGTGCGGCAGGAACGGCGAGGTGCGCACCCGCTGCATGGACTGCCGTACGTCCTCGTCGAGGTCCTTGAACGCCTCTACGGCCCAGGTGGGACGCTGTCCGACCTCGGCTGCCAGCTCATGGCGGAAGTCCTCGGTCAGGCTGAGCAGACCGCAGCCCGTGTGGTGGATGAGAACGATCGAGCGGGTGCCGAGTGCACGCTGGCTGATCGTCAGGGAGCGGATGATGTCGTCGGTGACCACACCGCCGGCATTGCGGATGGTGTGGCAGTCGCCGAGCTCGAGGCCGAGCGCGGCGTGCAGGTCGAGCCGGGCGTCCATACAAGCCACGACGGCGACCTTGAGGACGGGCCGGGCGTCCATTCCCGGATCGGTGAAGGCGGCGGCATAACGCTGGTTCGCCTCGATGAGGCGGTCGGTGACCGTGCCACCGGTACGGACGGCGGCGCTGTCGGCGGACGGGGGCAACGGCTGCGACGCAGGTATGGGCATGGACTCAAGGTAATCGTCGCCGGCTCTTTCGGCTGCATGAGAGGCCGGGCATAGGGGTCATCATCACTCCTTGTGAGGTAATCCACAGGCCGGCGTGCGCCCCCGCCGTCCGGGTGAGAAGGCCGCTGGAAGTCTGTGGGAAAGTCCGCGGCAAAGCCGTCGCAGGACGCGCGGAACCGGTTGATTGACCGGGAGAGCCGGTGGACTAAAGTGGCGCGAAGTGGGAGGCGTGACGCTCTCCTTGGATACCGAATTCCTCGCGTGCGCGAAGGCGTACGTATGGCTCGGCCTCCTCCCGCTCCCATGGTCTTCCGACGTCACTTCCCCGTCGCCGGAGTACCACTTCCCCTTCAGAGCGGGCGGGGACCAAGCGGTACGTGCGGCATCCCCCAGCCAACGGCCGGGGGACCCACCTGCCGCCCACCCCATTCGGAAGGCGCATGAGTAGCAACACTCGCCACGTACCCGTCATGCTCCAGCGGTGTCTGGACATGCTCGCCCCCGCGCTCGCCGAGCCCGGTGCGGTCGTCGTCGACTGCACCCTCGGCCTCGGAGGGCACAGCGAGGCGCTGCTCTCCGCCTTCCCGGCGGCCCGGCTCATCGCCCTCGACCGCGACCCGGCCGCCCTGAAGCTCGCGGGCGAGCGGCTGGCCCCGTTCGGCGACCGCGCCACCCTGGTGCACGCCGTCTACGACGAGCTCCCGGAGGTCCTCGACCGGCTGGGCACCCCGCGTGTCCAGGGCGTCCTGTTCGACCTCGGCGTCTCCTCCATGCAGCTCGACGAGGCCGACCGCGGCTTCGCGTACGCGCAGGACGCCCCGCTGGACATGCGGATGGACCAGACGACCGGCATCAGCGCCGCCGACGTCCTCAATACCTACGCGCCCGGTGAGCTGGTGCGGATCCTGCGCTCCTACGGAGAGGAGAAGCAGGCCAAGCGGATCGTCGAGGCCGTCGTCCGTGAGCGCGCCAAGGAACCGTTCACGAACAGCGCGCGGCTGGTCGAGCTGATCCGCGACGCACTGCCGCAGGCCGCCAAGCGCACCGGCGGCAACCCCGCCAAGCGCACCTTCCAGGCGCTGCGCATCGAGGTCAACGGCGAGCTGGCGAGTGTGGAGCGTGCCATTCCGGCCGCCGTGAAGGCGCTCGCCGTGGGCGGCCGGATCGCCGTGCTCTCCTACCACTCGCTGGAGGACCGCCTGGTCAAGCAGGTCTTCGCGGCCGGTGCCGCCACCACCGCACCGGCCGGGCTGCCGGTCGTCCCCGAGCGCTACCAGCCCCGGCTGAAACTGCTGACCCGCGGCGCCGAACTCCCCACGGAAGAGGAGGTCGCCGAGAACCGCCGCGCCGCCCCCGCCCGGCTGCGCGGCGCGGAGCGCATCCGCGAGAACGTCGAGGACACCGCGTGAAAAGCCAGGGGCGGCCGCGGGCAGGGCAGAGACGCCTTGCCGCGCTGTTCCCCTCCGGCGGCACCGCCCGCGGCACCGCGGCGCGCACCCCCTTCGTCCTGCTCATCGTCGTCCTCCTGGGCTCCGGGCTGATCACCCTGCTGCTGCTCAACTCCGCCCTGAACCAGGGGTCGTTCGAGCTCAGCAAGCTGGAGAAGAAGACCGACGAGCTGACGGACGAGCAGCAGGCGCTGCAGCAGGAGGTGGACGCCTACTCCGCTCCGGGTGCGCTGGAGCGGCGCGCCCGGGGGCTGGGGATGGTGCCCGGCGGCAGCCCCGCTTTCCTGCTCCCGGACGGCACGGTCCGCGGCAAGCCGAGGGCGGCCACGTCCGAGGGGGCGCCCCTGAGCACCTCCGCCGAGCCGTCGGTCCTGGGCGCGGCGGGCCTGACCGCCGCATCGGCTCCACCCGCCCCGCCGGTCCCGCCCGTGCCACCGGTCCAGCCACCGTCCGTCGAGCCGCCGGTCCCGCCCGGCGCACTGGGCCCGGACAGCACACCGGGCGCGGCGGTCACCCACGGCAACCCGGCCCCGCCGGCCTCCGCGTACCCCCCGGCCTCCCCGGTCGCCGCCGGCTCGCGCGCCTCGTCCGCCCCCACCGCACCCGGCTCCGCGCCCGCCCCTTCCCCGACGACCTTCGGCAGGTGAACGCGGTATGACCGAGCCCAGGGACCCGCGCCGGGTACCGCGCCCCGCCCAGCGCGGCGGCCAGGCCGGGAACCGTGCCGGCCGCCCGCCCGCCGCCCGCCGCCCCGCGCCCAAGGCGGGCACCCCCAAGCCCGGCGCGCCCCGGCCCGCCGCCCGTCGCCCCGGCCCCCGCCCCGTACGCCCCCGCCCCGGGTCCCCGGCGCTCCGCCTGGGCAGCCCGCGCCCCCGGCTGCGGCTGGTCTCCCTCGGGCTGACGCTGATCATGCTGGCCTTCGTCGTACGGCTCTTCCAGGTGCAGGCCATCGACGCCGGGGCGTTCGCCGCCAAGGCCAACGAGAACCGCTACGTACCGGTCAAGCTGGCCGCCGAGCGCGGTGCGATCACCGACCGCAACGGCGTGGACCTGGCCACCACCGTGGACGCGTACGACATCACCGCCGACCCGAGCCTGCTGGCGCCCGGCAAGACCAAGATCGACGACGCCCCGCAGCGGGCCGCCGCGCTGCTCGCGCCGATCCTCGGCGAGGACAGGGCCGCCCTCACCGAGAAGCTCGCCCAGCCCAAGACGCGCTATGTCCTGCTCGCCCGGCAGCAGACCCCGCAGGTCTGGAAGCGGATCAAGGACCTCCGCAAGACCCTCGACGCCAAGGCGGCCGCCGCCCCCAAGCGCGCGCCCCGCCCCGACGTCCTGGTCGGGATCTTCGCCGACAAACACAGCAAGCGCCTCTACCCGAACAAGGACCTCGCCTCCGGCGTCCTCGGCTTCGTCAACAGCGCGGGCAAGGGCGGCGGCGGCCTGGAGGCCCGCCTGGACAAGCAGCTGGCGGGCAAGGACGGCAAGCTCGTCTACGCCCAGTCCGGCGGCCGCCGGGTGCCCACCGCCGACACCCAGGAGCACCCCGCCGTCCCCGGCTCCGACGTCGAGCTGACCCTCGACCGCGACATCCAGTGGGCGGCCCAGCAGGCCATCACCCAGCAGGTCGCCAAGTCCAAGGCCGACCGCGGCTACGTCGTCGTCCAGGACACCCGCACCGGCGAGATCCTGGCGCTCGCCAATTCGCCCGCCTTCGACCCCAACGACATCTCCAAGGCCGATCCGGAAGCGCTGGGCAATGCCGCGCTGTCCGACGCGTTCGAGCCGGGGTCCACCAGCAAGCTGATGTCGATGGCCGCCGTACTGGAGGAGGGCGTCGCCACCTCATCCACCCAGGTCACCGTGCCCAACCGGCTGCACCGCGGCGACCGGCTGTTCGCCGACGACGTCGATCACGCCACCTGGCATCTGACGCTCAACGGCGTGCTCGCCAAGTCCAGCAACATCGGCACGATCCTCGCGGCCGGCCAGCTGGGCAGGACACAGCCCCAGGCCAACCAGGTCCTCTACTCCTACCTGCGCAAGTTCGGGATCGGGAAGCCGACCGGGCTCGGTTTCCCCGGGGAGACCGCCGGCATCCTGGCCAAGCCGCAGAACTGGAACACCTCGCAGCAGTACACGATCCCCTTCGGCCAGGGGCTTTCCCTCAACGCCGTACAGGCCGCCTCCGTCTACTCCACGATCGCCAACGGCGGCGAGCGCATCACCCCCACACTGGTCCGCGGCAGCACCGGACCCGACGGCCACTACGTACCGGCGCCCAAGCCCGCCAAGAACCGCGTGGTCAGCCAGAAGACCGCGAGTACGCTCGCCACCATGCTCGAATCGGTCGTCGACGACGAGGAAGGCACCGGCGCGAAGGCGAAGATCGACGGATACCGCGTCGGCGGCAAGACCGGCACGTCCAACCGGGTGGACCCCAAGACCGGCCGGTACCACGGCTACACCGCCTCCTTCGCGGGCTTCGCGCCCGCCGACAAGCCCCGTATCACGGTCTACTGCGCCGTCCAGAACCCCACCACGGGCAGCTACTTCGGCGGCCAGGTCTGCGGCCCGATCTACCAGCAGGTCATGGCCTTCGCGCTGAAAACCCTCCAGGTCCCGCCGACCGGCGCCAAGCCCCCGCGGCTGCCGGTCACGTTCACGCCAGGCCAATGAAATCGAGGCAATCCCGCCGTGACGACCATCACTCCCGACGGCACCCCCGAACCCCGAAACCGCCCCTCCCCACGGCCCTCACTTCGCCCCGGGCCGGTTGTGCCCGGTACGCTCACCGCCGTGTCACAAGCTGATCAGTCCCCCAAACCCCAGCACGCCGCGAAGGGTGGCTCCGGTACCTATCCGGGAGCGCCGCGCCCTGAACAGGTCCGCCCCACCCCCTTGGCGGACCTCGTCGAGCAGCTGGGCGCCCCGGCCCCGTCCTCCGCTGCCGACGTCTCGGTCACCGGCATCACCCACGACTCCCGGGCGGTCCGCCCCGGCGACGTCTATGCCGCGCTGCCCGGCGCCCGTCTGCACGGCGCCGACTTCGTCGCCCAGGCCGCCGACCTCGGCGCCGCCGCGATCCTGACCGACCCGTCGGGTGCCGAGCGTGCCGCCGCGACCGGCCTGCCGGTCCTCGTCGTCGAGAACCCCCGTGCGCGGATGGGCGCGCTGGCCGTCTCGATCTACGGCGCGCCGGGCGAGGACCTGCTCCAGATCGGCATCACCGGCACCTCCGGCAAGACCACCACCGCGTACCTCATCGAGGGCGGGCTACGGGCGGCGGCCGCGAAGCGGCCGGACGGCGGGCTGACCGGCCTGATCGGCACGGTGGAGACCCGTATCGGCGGCGAGCGGATCAAGTCCGAGCGCACCACCCCCGAGGCCACCGACCTGCAGGCGCTGTTCGCGGTGATGCGCGAGCGCGGCGTCCGGGCGGTCGCCATGGAGGTCTCCAGCCACGCACTGGTCCTCGGCCGGGTCGACGGCTGTGTCTTCGACGTCGCGATCTTCAACAACCTCAGCCCGGAGCACATGGAGTTCCACTCCGGCATGGAGGACTACTTCCAGGCCAAGGCCCAGTTGTTCACCAAGGCCCGCAGCCGCGCCGGCGTCGTCAACCTCGACGACGAATACGGCAAGCGGCTGGCCGAGGGCGAGTCCGAGGTCCCGGTCACCACCTTCTCCGCCGAGGGCCACCCGGACGCGGACTGGCGAGCCTTTGACGTCGAGGTCGGCGCGCTCGGCTCGACCTTCACCGTGCACGGCCCGGACGGCCAGACCCTGCGCGCCGCGTCCCCGATCGCCGGCCCGTTCAACGTCGCCAACGCGCTCGCCGCGATCACCGCCCTGGTCGTCGCCGGTGTCGACCCGCAGACCGCCGCCGACGGCGTCGCCGCGGTCCCCGGCGTGCCCGGCCGCCTGGAGCGTATCGACGCCGGCCAGCCGTACCTCGCGGTCGTCGACTACGCCCACAAGACCGACGCCGTCGAATCGGTTCTGCGCGCGCTGCGCAAGGTCACCGACGGCAAGCTGCACGCCGTGCTCGGCTGCGGCGGCGACCGCGACCCGCACAAGCGCGCCCCCATGGGCGCCGCGGTGGCCCGCCTCGCCGACACGGCCATCCTGACCTCCGACAACCCCCGCAACGAGGACCCGCTCGCGATCCTCGCCACCATGCTCGCGGGCGCCGCCGAGGTCCCGATCCACGAACGTGGCACGGTGCTGGTCGAAGAAGAGCGGGCCGCCGCCATCGCCGCCGCCGTCGCCCGCGCCGAGCCCGGTGACACCGTGATCGTCGCGGGCAAGGGCCACGAGCAGGGCCAGGACATCGCCGGAGTGGTGCGCCCCTTCGACGACCGTCAGGTGCTGCGCGATGCCATCGAGGAATCGCAGAAGTCGCAGCAGTCACCGCAGCCGAACCACCAGGGATGACACACCGCCATGCGCGCACAATCCTTCCACCGTCACCGCTTGCCCCTCGCCGGGGGTGACCTGTGATCTCCCTGTCCCTCGCCGAGATCGCGAACATCGTCGGCGGGCAGCAGCACGACATACCGGACGACACCCGCACGGTCACCGGGCCGGTTGTCACCGACTCCCGCGCGGTGCGTCCCGGCGGTCTGTTCGTGGCCTTCGCCGGTGAGCGCGTCGACGGCCACGACTTCGCGCCGGGTGCCGTCGAGGCGGGCGCGGTGGCCGTACTGGCCGCCCGCCCCGTCGGCGTCCCCGCGATTGTCGTCGACGACGTTGTCGCCGCCCTCGGTGCGCTCGCCCGTACCGTGGTCGAGCGACTGGGCACCACCGTCGTGGGCCTCACCGGCTCGGCCGGCAAGACCAGCACCAAGGACCTGATCGCCCAGCTGCTGCAGCGGCACGGCCCGACCGTCTGGCCGGAGGGCAATCTCAACAACGAGATCGGGCTGCCGCTGACCGCGCTGCGTGCCGACGACACCACCCGCCATCTCGTCCTGGAGATGGGTGCCCGCGGCGTCGGCCACATCCGCTACCTCGCGGAGCTGACCCCGCCGAGGATCGGTCTGGTGCTCAACGTCGGCAGCGCGCACATCGGCGAGTTCGGCGGCCGCGAGCAGATCGCCGAGGCAAAGGGCGAACTCGTCGAGGCGCTGCCCTCGGCCGAGGACGGCGGAATCGCCGTGCTCAATGCCGACGATCCGTACGTACGCGCCATGGCGTCCCGTACGAAGGCCCGCACGATCCTGTTCGGTGAGGCCGCGGACGCCGCGGTACGTGCCGAGAATGTCCGGCTCACGGAGCTCGGACAGCCCGCCTTCACGCTTCACACACCCTCCGGGTGCAGTGATGTGACCATGCGGCTGTACGGTGAGCACCACGTGTCGAACGCGCTCGCCGCGGCCGCCGTCGCCCATGAGTTGGGCATGCCCGTAGACGAGATCGCCATCGCGCTCTCCGAAGCCGGCACGCTCTCCCGCTGGCGTATGGAGGTCACCGAGCGCGTGGACGGCGTGACGGTCGTCAACGACGCCTACAACGCGAACCCGGAGTCCATGCGAGCGGCGCTGCGAGCGCTGGTCGCGATGGGCGCAGCCGCCAAGGCGACGGGCGGTCGTACGTGGGCGGTGCTCGGTGAGATGGCCGAGCTCGGCGAGGAGTCGCTCGCCGAACACGACGCGGTCGGGCGGCTGGTCGTCCGGCTCAACGTCAGCAAGCTCGTGGCAGTCGGCGGCAGGGAAGCGGCCTGGCTCGACATGGGCGCCAAGAACGAGGGTTCGTGGGGTGAGGAGTCGGTGCACGTGTCCGACGCGCGGGCGGCGGTCGACCTGTTGCGCAGCGAGCTGCGACCGGGAGACGTCGTGCTGGTGAAGGCGTCCAGGTCGGTGGGGCTGGAGCGGGTCGCCGCAGCATTGCTGGACGACGAGGGCGTACTGGGCGCTGAGGGTGGAGCCGCGTCCCGATGAACTCGATGAAGCAGATCCTCTTCTCCGGAATGATCGGGCTCTTCCTGACCCTGATCGGTACCCCGGTGCTGATCAAGCTGCTGGCGAAAAAGGGGTACGGGCAGTTCATCCGCGATGACGGCCCGCGCGACCACCACAGCAAGCGCGGTACGCCCACGATGGGTGGTATCGCCTTCATCCTGGCCACGATCATCGCCTACGCGCTGACCAAGGTCATCACGAGCAGCGACCCCACCTTCTCCGGTGTGCTGGTGCTGTTCCTGATGGCGGGCATGGGCCTGGTCGGCTTCCTCGACGACTACATCAAGATCGTCAAGCAGCGTTCGCTGGGCCTGCGCGCCAAGGCGAAGATGGCCGGCCAGCTGATCGTCGGTATCGCCTTCGCGGTGCTGTCGCTGCAGTTCGCCGACCTGCGCGGGCAGACCCCGGCTTCCGACCGGCTGTCCTTCACCCAGGACTTCGGCTGGCAGATCGGCCCGGTGATCTTCGTGATCTGGGCGCTGTTCATGATCCTGGCGATGTCCAACGGCGTGAACCTCACCGACGGCCTCGACGGCCTGGCCACCGGCGCCTCGGTGATGGTCTTCGGCGCGTACACCTTCATCGGTATCTGGCAGCACCAGGAATCCTGCGCCAACCAGATCACCGCCGGACCGGGCTGTTACGAGGTCCGCGACCCGCTCGACCTCGCGGTCGTGGCCTCCGCGCTGATGGGTGCCTGCTTCGGCTTCCTGTGGTGGAACACCTCACCCGCCAAGATCTTCATGGGTGACACCGGCTCGCTGGCCCTGGGCGGCGCGCTGGCCGGCCTGGCGATCTGCTCCCGTACGGAGCTGCTGCTCGCCCTCCTCGGCGGTCTCTTCGTCCTGATCACCATGTCCGTGGTCATCCAGGTCGGCTCCTTCAAGCTGACCGGCAAGCGGGTCTTCCGGATGGCGCCACTCCAGCACCACTTCGAACTCAAGGGGTGGTCCGAAGTCCTTGTGGTGGTCAGATTCTGGATCATCCAGGGCATGTGCGTCATCGTGGGACTCGGCATCTTCTACGGCGGCTGGCAGGCAGCGAAGTGACCACGCACGGCCCGACCGACATCCCCGCGGGGTTCGCCGGTCAGCACATCACCGTCGCCGGCCTGGGTGTGAGCGGCATCAGTGCCGCCCGCGCCCTGGCCGGCCTCGGCGCCCATGTCACCGTCGTGGACGGCGGTGACGGCGACAAGCAGCAGGCGGCAGCCCGTGAGCTGGCGGCGGAGGGGGTCACGGTCCGTCTCGGCGACGGCGCGACCCTCCCCGAGGGCACCGAGCTGGTCGTCACCTCGCCCGGCTGGAAGCCGGACAGCCCGCTGTTCGCGGCGGCCGCCGCGGCCGGTGTGGACGTGGTCGGTGATGTGGAGATCGCCTGGCGGCTGCGGGGGCCGGACGCCGCGGCCTGGCTCGGGGTGACCGGCACCAACGGCAAGACCACCACCGTGCGGATGCTGGCCTCGATCCTGGCCGCCGAGGGCCTGCACACCATGGCCGTCGGCAACATCGGCACCCCGATCGTCGATGTCGTCCTCGGCCAGGGCAAGGACGGCGCACGCCCCTACGACGTGCTCGCCGTCGAGCTCTCCAGCTACCAGCTGCACTGGGCGCCGTCACTGCGCGCGCACTCCGCCGCGGTCCTCAACATCGCCCCCGACCACCTCGACTGGCACGGCTCCATGGCCGAGTACGCCGCCGACAAGGGCCGGATCTACGAGGGCAACACCGTCGCCTGCGTCTACAACGTGGCCGACAAGGCGACCGAGGACCTGGTGCGCGAGGCCGACGTCGAGGAGGGCTGCCGCGCCATCGGCTTCACCCTCGGCACCCCCGGCCCCTCCCAACTCGGCGTCGTCGAGGGCATCCTCGTCGACCGCGCCTTCGTGGAGAACCGGCAGAAGCAGGCCCAGGAGCTCGCCGAGATCTCCGACATCGCGCCCGGCTCCGGCCCGCCCGCCCCGCACAACATCGCCAACGCCCTCGCGGCGGCGGCGCTGGCCCGTGCCTTCGGCGTCCGGCCCGCTGCCGTACGCGACGGACTGCGTGCCTTCCACCCGGACGCGCACCGCATCCAGCACATCGCGGACATCGACGGCGTCACCTACATCGACGACTCCAAGGCCACCAACACCCACGCCGCCGAGGCGTCGTTGGCGGCGTACGAGCACATCGTGTGGATCGCCGGCGGCCTCGCCAAGGGCGCGACCTTCGACGAGCTGGTGCAGAAGTCGGCGGCCCGGCTGCGCGGCGTGGTGCTGATCGGCGCCGATCGGGCGCTGATTCGCGAAGCCCTGGCGCGACACGCCCCCGATGTCCCGGTGGTCGACCTCGACCGGACCGACACTGGGGCGATGCCTGAGGCGGTCCGGGAAGCGACCCGCCTGGCCCAGCCCGGCGACACCGTCCTGCTGGCCCCGGCCTGTGCCTCGATGGACATGTTCGTCAATTACAACAAGCGGGGCGACGCCTTCGCCGACGCGGTCGGTGAGCTGACCGCACGGGATCACTAGACCGCATCTCCCCGCTGTCGTCGAAACCCGGCGGCGAGCACACCTGTGGAGGGGACGAGGATGACGGCCAGATCGGCGAAGGCTGCCCCGTCGCGTCCGCCCCGCCGGACCTCCGCGGTGCGCCCGCCGCGCGGCAGGCGCACCGCGGGCGGCCCCCGGGGGCTCCACACCCGGCTGAAACGGGCCTGGGACCGCCCCCTGACCGCGTACTACCTGATCCTCGGCGGCAGCCTGCTGATCACCGTCCTGGGCCTGGTGATGGTCTACTCGGCGTCCCAGATCAAGGCGCTGCAGTCCGGGCTCTCCCCGACGTTCTTCTTCCGCAAGCAGCTGCTCGCGGCCGCCCTCGGCGGCGGGCTGCTGGTGATCGCGTCCCGGTTGTCGGTGCGTCTGCACCGCGGGCTGGCCTACCCGCTGCTCACCGTCTCGGTGTTCCTGATGTGCCTGGTGCAGATTCCGGGCATAGGGGTCGCGGTCAACGGCAACCAGAACTGGATCAACCTCGGCGGCCCTTTCCAGATGCAACCGAGCGAGTTCGCCAAGCTCGCGCTGGTCCTGTGGGGCGCCGATCTGCTGGCCCGCAAGCAGGACAAGAAGCTGCTGGTGCAGTGGAAGCATCTGCTGGTGCCGCTGATCCCGGTGGCGTTCCTGCTGCTCGGGCTGATCATGCTCGGCGGCGACATGGGCACCGCGATCATTCTCACGGCGATCCTCTTCGGACTGTTGTGGCTGGCCGGAGCGCCCACCCGGCTGTTCGTGGGGGTGCTGGGCACCGCCACGGTGATCGGGGCGCTGCTGATCAAGACCAGTGCCAACCGGATGTCCCGGCTGGCCTGCATCGGCGCGACCGATCCGGGCCCCGGTGACCAGTGCTGGCAGGCCGTGCACGGAATCTATGCCCTGGCATCCGGCGGATTCTTCGGTTCCGGGCTGGGTGCGAGTATGGAAAAATGGGGTGAACTCCCTGAACCGCACACCGACTTCATCTTCGCCATCACCGGGGAGGAACTGGGTCTGGCGGGGACGCTGTCGGTGCTCGCCCTCTTCGCGGCTCTAGGCTATGCGGGTATCCGCGTGGCCGGACGCACGGAGGACCCCTTCGTACGGTACGCCGCGGGAGGCGTGACCACCTGGATCACGGCCCAGGCCGTGATCAACATCGGTGCGGTGCTCGGCCTGTTGCCGATCGCCGGTGTCCCGCTCCCGCTGTTCTCCTACGGAGGCTCCGCCCTGCTGCCCACGATGTTCGCCATCGGGCTGCTGATCGCCTTCGCGCGTGACGAGCCCGCTGCGCGGGCGGCGTTGGCTGCGTTGGCTACGCGGAAGCCGGTTTTCGGAAGGAAACCGGCTGGGGTGAGATGGAAGACGATGAGACGGCGCGTCAAGAAGCGGCCGTCCGGAGAGCGGTGAATTTCGGTGCATGTCGTACTCGCCGGTGGGGGGACCGCCGGCCACATCGAGCCCGCGCTCGCCCTCGCGGACGCACTGCGGAGGCAGGACCCCACCGTGGGGATCACGGCACTCGGCACGGAGAAGGGGCTGGAGACCCGGCTCGTCCCGGAGCGCGGCTATGAGCTGGGTCTCATCCCGGCCGTACCGCTGCCGCGCAAGCCCACGCCCGAACTGATCACCGTCCCCGGGCGGCTGCGCGGCACGATCAAGGCCGCCGAGCAGATCCTGGAGCGCACGAAGGCGGACTGTGTCGTCGGCTTCGGCGGCTATGTGGCGCTGCCCGGCTATCTGGCCGCCAAGCGGCTCGGTGTGCCGATCATCGTCCACGAGGCCAACGCGCGCCCCGGTCTGGCGAACAAGATCGGCTCGCGGTACGCCAAGTTCGTCGCCGTCAGCACGCCCGACAGCAAGCTGCGCGGTGCCCGCTATGTCGGTATTCCGCTGCGCCGCACCATCGCCACCCTGGACCGCGCCGCGGTCCGCCCCGAGGCGCGAGCCGCCTTCGGTCTCGACCCCAACCTCCCGACACTCCTGGTGTCCGGTGGCTCCCAGGGCGCGCGCCGGCTGAACGAGGTCATTCAGGCCGCCGTTCCGGCCCTCCAGCGCGCCGGTATTCAGGTCCTGCACGCGGTCGGCCCGAAGAACGAACTGCCGCATGTGGACAACATGCCCGGGATGCCCCCCTATGTCCCGGTACCGTACGTGGACCGGATGGATCTCGCGTACGCCGCGGCCGACATGATGCTCTGCCGCGCGGGCGCGATGACCGTCGCCGAGTTGTCCGCCGTCGGGCTCCCGGCCGCTTTCGTCCCGCTGCCCATCGGCAACGGCGAGCAGCGGCTCAACGCCCAGCCGCTGGTCAACGCCGGCGGGGGCCTGCTGGTCGATGACGCCCAGCTGACCCCGGACTGGGTGCAGAGCAGCGTGCTCCCGGTTCTCGCGGATCCGCACCGGTTGTACGAGATGTCCCGCGCGGCCTCCGAGTTCGGCCGCCGGGACGCCGACGAGCTGCTGGTCGGCATGGTGTACGAGGCGATCGCGCAGCGCAACAAGTAGCGCACGAGAGAAGGCAGGGAGCGTGGCCGGACCGACAACCGCCCGGCGCGGCGAGAAGAAGTCACCGTCCGGCCCGCCCTCCGTCCCGGAGGTACGCGGGCGAAGATTCCGGTGGATGCGCATTCCCCTTCGCGCGCCGGGCCGCCGTGGTCTGATCATCATCATGGTCCTCGCGGCGCTGCTCGGCGCGTTCGGCGTCTGGGCGCTCTACGCCTCGAACTGGCTCCGGGTCGAACAGGTCAGGGCCAGTGGCACGAAGGTTCTGACACCGCGTGAAGTCGTCGACGCGGCCGATGCCCCGATGAACGCGCCGTTGGTTTCGGTGGATACGGACGCACTTGCCCGCCGGCTGCGCGCACGGCTGCCGCGCATCAAGGCAGTTGACGTCGAGCGGTCCTGGCCGCACACGATCGGTCTGAAGGTGACCGAAAGAACGCCGGAACTGCTGATGCGAGCGGGCGGAAAGTTTGTCGAAGTGGACGCCGAGGGCGTCCGGTTCGCCACCGTCGGCGCCGCTCCCAAGGGCGTTCCGCTTCTGGAAATGTCCGTATCGGACTCCCCGAGTCTGCGCCGGTTCGGAATCGACCGGTTGCGGCGCGCCGCGGTCGAGGTCGCCCAGGATCTGCCGTCGGCCGTGCACAAGGACGTACGTAAGGTTCGCGTACGGTCTTATGACTCCATCACCCTCGAACTGGCCGGCGGGCGCACGGTCGCCTGGGGCAGCAGTGAACAGGGCGCCGAAAAGGCGAAGGTGCTCACCGCGCTGCTGAAAGCGGCACGTGACGGGCGCCACTTCGACATCTCGGTTCCCAGTGCCCCTGCGGTATCGGGGAGTTGACGTTCGTAGCCGCAGGCCAGCACCCTGGATGGCTACGACTATGGGTGATCACATAGGGTGAAAAGAAAAACGGGAGGTTCGGCGTGTTCGTTGAACGCGCGCGCCTTGTCGACTTAGTGTCTCGTTCCAAAGGGACTATGGAACCAAGGAACACAGGCACAGGTAACCCTAAACTTCAACGTTAGGGTTCGGGTCGGCTATACGGACCGTCCCATCGGCATCAGTCGGCGTCCACACGTCAAGTGCGGCGACGACACGTAACTCGAGGCGAGAGGCCTTCGACGTGGCAGCACCGCAGAACTACCTCGCAGTCATCAAGGTCGTCGGCATCGGCGGCGGTGGCGTGAACGCCATCAACCGGATGATCGAGGTCGGGCTCAAGGGCGTCGAGTTCATCGCGATCAACACCGATGCACAGGCGCTGCTGATGAGCGACGCCGACGTCAAGCTCGACGTCGGCCGCGAAATGACCCGCGGACTCGGCGCCGGCGCGAACCCGGATGTGGGTCGCAAGGCGGCCGAGGACCACCGTGAGGAGATCGAGGAGGTCCTCAAGGGGGCCGACATGGTCTTCGTGACCGCGGGTGAGGGCGGCGGCACCGGCACCGGCGGCGCGCCCGTCGTCGCCAACATCGCCCGCTCGCTGGGCGCCCTGACGATCGGTGTGGTCACCCGGCCGTTCACCTTCGAGGGCCGCCGTCGCGCCAACCAGGCCGAGGACGGCATCGCCCAGCTGCGCGAAGAGGTCGACACCCTCATCGTGATTCCCAACGACCGACTGCTGTCCATCTCGGACCGCCAGGTGAGCGTGCTCGACGCGTTCAAGTCTGCGGACCAGGTGCTGCTGTCGGGTGTCCAGGGCATCACCGACCTGATCACCACACCGGGCCTGATCAACCTCGACTTCGCCGACGTCAAGTCCGTGATGTCCGAGGCCGGCTCCGCCCTCATGGGCATCGGCTCGGCGCGCGGCGACGACCGCGCGGTGGCCGCCGCGGAGATGGCGATCTCCTCGCCGCTCCTGGAGGCGTCGATCGACGGTGCCCGCGGTGTGCTGCTGTCCATCTCGGGCGGCTCCGACCTCGGTCTCTTCGAGATCAACGAGGCCGCACAGCTGGTCAGCGAGGCCGCGCACCCGGAAGCCAACATCATCTTCGGTGCGGTCATCGACGACGCACTGGGCGACGAGGTCCGGGTGACCGTCATCGCCGCGGGCTTCGACGGCGGTCAGCCGCCGGCCCGTCGCGATGCGCAGTCCGCGCTGTCGTCCCCCAAGCGCGAGGAGCCCACCCCGGCCACCAGCCGTCCGGCCGCCCCGCCGGAGCCGCGTACGTCGTCCTTCGGCGGACTGGGCTCGGTGCCCGTGCGCGACGAGGAGCCGGCCTCGGCCGAATCCTCCTCGCTGGGCGAGGTCCCGTCGTCCCCGGCGAGCGCTCCGCAGGTTCCCCCGGCCCGTCCGTACTCGGACTCCGCGGCCGAGGAACTGGACGTTCCCGACTTCCTGAAGTGACCGAAGCACCGAAGTGATAGGGCACCAGCACCACGAGAGCGGCGCGCATTTCGCCTTCACCGACAGGTGGGGCGGGGTGAGCGCCGCTCCGTATGAGCAGCTCAATCTGGGCGGCGCGGTCGGCGACGACCCGCAGGCCGTACGCACCAACCGGGCACGCGCGGCCGGGGAACTCGGCCTCGACCCGGCCGCGGTGGTCTGGATGAACCAGGTCCACGGCCGGGACGTGGCGGTGGTCGACGGGCCGTGGCGCGACAAGGACATCCCCTGCGTGGACGCGGTGGTGACGGGCCGCCGGGGCCTCGCGCTCGCGGTGCTGACCGCGGACTGCACCCCGGTCCTGCTCGCCGACCCGGCCGCCGGGATCACGGGCGCCGCCCACGCAGGCCGGCCCGGTCTGGTCGCCGGGGTCGTGCCGGCGGTCGTCGAGGCGATGGTGAAGCTGGGCGCGGAGCCGGCGCGGATCATCGCGTACACCGGACCCGCGATCTGCGGGCGCTGTTACGAGGTGCCCGAGGCGATGCGCGCCGAGGTTGCCACGGTGGTGCCCGAGGCGTTTGCGACGACCGGTTGGGGCACCCCGGCGGTGGATGTCACCGCAGGTGTACGGGCCCAACTCGCCGCCGCGGGGGTGCCGGTGCGTGAGGATTCGCACATCTGCACGCGCGAATCGGCGGACCATTTCTCTTATCGACGCGACCGCACGACCGGGCGGCTCGCGAGCTACGTATGGCTTGGGGGTACCCCTGCCGGAGGTGGGGAGGCCGAGTGATGACGGACGACCGCAGAACTCAACTGGCGCAGAACCTGGCGCGGGTGGAGGATCGTATCTCCACCGCATGCGCCAAGGCCGGCCGGCCGCGCGAGGAGGTGACCCTGATCGTGGTCACCAAGACCTACCCCGCGAGCGATGTCCGGTTGCTCGCGGAGCTGGGGGTGAGGCAGGTCGCGGAGAACCGCGACCAGGAGGCGGCACCCAAGGCTGCCGAATGCGCTGATTTGCCCCTTACTTGGCACTTCGTTGGTCAATTGCAGACGAACAAGGTGCGTTCCGTGGCCGGTTATGCCGGAATTGTTCAATCGATCGACCGGACCAGATTGGTCACCGCGCTCTCCAAGGAAGCCGTCCGCGCCGAGCGTGAGTTGGGTTGCCTGATCCAGGTGGCACTTGACGCGGAGTCGGGGGACGCCGGGCGGGTGGGCGGGAAGAGTGCCGCGGACCGGGGCGGGGTGGCGCCGGACGGGGTCGAGGCGCTCGCCGACGCGATCGCCGGCGCCCAAGGGCTGCGTCTGGACGGTGTGATGACCGTGGCGCCGCTGGCCGGGCCGTATGCCGGCCGCCAACTCGCCGCATTCGAACGACTCATGGAAATCTCAACCGACCTGCGCGCCACCCATCCTGCTGCCAACATGGTGTCAGCAGGCATGAGCTCGGACCTTGAGGACGCCGTGGCAGCCGGAGCGACACATGTGCGCGTCGGCACTGCGGTACTCGGAGTCCGACCACGGCTCGGGTAACGTCGCGAAGCAAGTCGGACCACAGCACAAAATATGGTCATTCCCGCAGAAAGCGGGAGGCCCGCGTGGATCCAAGGCCTCTGGCGACGGAGCCGATCCACCACAGAGCGGAGGACGCAGAGAATGGCCGGCGCGATGCGCAAGATGGCGGTCTACCTCGGCCTCGTGGAGGACGATGGGTACGACGGCCGGGGGTTCGACCCCGACGACGAGTTCGAGCCCGAGCTTGACCCGGAACCCGATCGAGGGCGGCGGCAGCAGCATCAAGTGCAGGCCGAAACACGCCCGGAACGGGAGGAACCCGTCCGTGTCGTGACGCCTCCGGCGCAACGCGAACCGGCCCCGCTCGCCGCGGAAAGCGGACGACCCGCGCGAATCGCCCCCGTGGCATCCATCACACCCGACCGTCCGAATCTGGAGAAGAACGCACCGGTGATCATGCCCAAGGTTGTGTCCGAGCGGGAGCCCTACCGCATCACCACACTGCACCCCCGGACCTACAACGAAGCCCGTACCATCGGGGAACACTTCCGTGAGGGCACTCCGGTGATCATGAATCTCACGGAGATGGACGACATTGACGCGAAGCGACTTGTCGACTTTGCTGCCGGTCTGGTCTTCGGTCTGCACGGCAGCATCGAGCGGGTGACGCAGAAGGTGTTCCTGTTGTCGCCTGCTAACGTCGATGTCACGGCGGAGGACAAGGCCCGCATCGCAGAGGGCGGGTTCTTCAACCAGAGCTGAGACGCAACACCGGGCACACCGAGGCCGTAAGGCCAACACAGGAGCAAGGCAAGGGGAGAGGGACGCGCGAGATGAGTGTCTTTGGTCAGGTGATCTACATCGCGCTGTACTGCTTCCTGATCGTGTTGATCTTCCGGCTGGTGATGGACTATGTGTTCCAGTTCGCCCGTTCATGGCAACCCGGCAAGGCGATGGTGGTCGTTCTTGAGGCCGCTTACACTGTCACTGATCCGCCACTCAAGCTTCTGCGGCGGGTAATCCCGCCGCTGCGTCTCGGGGGCGTGGCGCTCGACCTGTCCTTCTTCGTATTGATGATCATCGTCTACATCCTGATCACCGTCGTGAGGTCGGTGTTGTTGGTGTGAACGATACGGTCTTGCCGATTGCCGACGACTACGTTGAGGTGAAGTAGAGATGCCGTTGACCCCCGAGGACGTGCGGAACAAGCAGTTCACGACCGTCCGCCTCCGAGAAGGCTATGACGAGGACGAGGTCGATGCCTTCCTCGATGAGGTCGAAGCCGAACTGACCCGGCTCCTGCGGGAGAACGAGGACCTTCGCGCCAAGCTGGCCGCTGCCACCCGCGCCGCCGCGCAGAACCAGCAGCAGCAGGGCCTGCGCAAGGGACCCGACCAGCAGCAGGACCAGCAGCAGAGGCCCGGGGCTCCTGTGCCCGCCGCCATATCAGGTCCGCAGCCGGTCCCGCCGCAGCAGCAGGGGATGGGTGGCCCGCCCCAACTGCCCGGTGGTGCACCGCAGCTGCCCCCAGGTCCTGGCGGTCACGGCCCGCAGGGACCGCACGGTCCCGGTCCGATGGGCCCCGGCGGTCCGATGGGTGGCCCGATGGGCGGCCCCGGCGGACCCCAGCAGCTGCCGCAGGCTCCCCAGCAGGGTGGCCCCGGCGGTGACAGCGCCGCACGCGTGCTGTCGCTGGCACAGCAGACCGCCGACCAGGCGATCGCGGAGGCCCGTTCCGAGGCCAACAAGATCGTCGGCGAGGCGCGCAGCCGTGCCGAGGGCCTGGAGCGGGACGCCCGCGCCAAGGCCGATGCGCTGGAGCGGGACGCGCAGGAGAAGCACCGCGTGGCGATGGGCTCGCTGGAGTCGGCCCGCGCGACGCTGGAGCGCAAGGTCGAGGACCTGCGCGGCTTCGAGCGCGAGTACCGCACGCGGCTGAAGTCCTACCTGGAGAGCCAGCTGCGTCAGCTGGAGAACCAGGCGGACGACTCGCTGGCCCCGCCGCGGACCCCGGCTGCACCTTCGCTGCCGCCGTCCCCGTCGATGGCGTCGGCGGGTGCGGGCACCATGGGCGGCAACCACACCATGGGTGGCGGCCCGTCGATGAGTGGCAACCACTCCATGGCCGGTCAGTCCAGCGGCGGTCCGTCCTATGGCGGTCAGCAGCAGATGTCGCCGGCGATGACCCAGCCGATGGCTCCGGTGCGGCCGCAGAGCCCGCAGCCGATGCAGCAGACGCCGTCGCCGATGCGCGGCTTCCTGATCGACGAGGACGACAACTGACGCCCGCGTAGCGCGCACAGTCGGCAATCAGGGCCGGGCCCCGAGGGAACATTCCTTCGGGGCCCGGCCCTTTTGCGTGAAGTTGTCGGCCTCCGGGTGAGAACGTCCCGGTATGACAAAGCCCCCCGACGCGGGTCGCGTCGGGGGGCTCGGAGCGTCGTACGGACGTACCGGCAGCGCCGGGCGGTTACGCCTTGCGGAGCTGGAAGGTGAGGCCCAGGCCCTCGTCCGTGAACGCGGGGCCGTAGGAACCGTCCGCCTCGCCCGGGGTGAAGTCGGTGGCGAGCACCTCGTCGGCGATCAGGCCGGCGTGGTCGGTCAGCGCCGTACGGAGCTCCTCGTCGGTGGACCGCCAGCGCAGCGCGATCCGGTCGGCGACATCCAGACCGCTGTTCTTACGGGCCTCCTGGATCAGCCGGATGGCGTCGCGGGCCAGGCCCGCCCGGCGCAGCTCCGGGGTGATCTCCAGGTCGAGGGCGACCGTCGCACCCGCGTCGGAGGCCACCGACCAGCCCTCGCGCGGGGTCTCGGTGATGATCACCTCGTCGGGCGCGAGCGAGACGGTCTCGCCGTCGACCTCGACGCTCGCCGTGCCCTCGCGCAGCGCGAGGGAGAGGGCCGCGGCGTCCGCCGCGGCGACGGCCTTGGCGACCGCCTGGACGCCCTTGCCGAACCGCTTGCCCAGTGCACGGAAGTTGGCCTTCGCCGTCGTGTCGACGAGTGAGCCGCCCACCTCCGACAGCGACGCCAGCGAGCTGACGTTGAGCTCCTCGGCGATCTGCGCGCGCAGGTCCTCGGGCAGATCCGCGAAGCCGTGCGCCGCGACCAGCGCACGGGACAGCGGCTGGCGGGTCTTCACACCGGACTCGGCGCGGGTCGCGCGGCCCAGCTCGACCAGCCGGCGCACCAGCTGCATCCGGCCCGACAGCGCCGGGTCGATCAGCGCCTGGTCGGCGACCGGCCACGTGGACAGGTGGACGGACTCCGGGGCGTCCGGCGTGACCGGGACGATCAGGTCCTGCCAGACCCGCTCGGTGATGAACGGGGTGAGCGGGGCCATCAGCCGGGTGACCGTCTCGATGACCTCGTGCAGGGTGCGCAGCGCGGACGCGTCGCCCTGCCAGAAACGGCGGCGGGAGCGGCGGACGTACCAGTTGGAGAGGTCGTCGACGAAGGACGACAGCAGCTTGCCGGCCCGCTGGGTGTCGAACGTCTCCAGGCACTGGGTGACCTGCTCGGTGAGCGTGTTCAGCTCGCCGAGCAGCCAGCGGTCCAGCAGCGGGCGGTCGGCGGGGGCCGGGTCGGACGCGGACGGCGCCCAGTTCGACGTACGGGCGTACAGCGCCTGGAAGGCGACGGTGTTCCAGTACGTCAGCAGCGTCTTGCGGACGACTTCCTGGATGGTGCTGTGGCCCACCCGGCGGGCGGCCCACGGCGAGCCGCCGGCGGCCATGAACCAGCGGACCGCGTCGGCGCCGTGCTGATCCATGAGCGGGATCGGCTGGAGGATGTTGCCCAGGTGCTTGGACATCTTCCGGCCGTCCTCGGCGAGGATGTGGCCCAGGCAGACCACGTTCTCGTACGACGACTTGTCGAAGACCAGGGTGCCGACGGCCATCAGCGTGTAGAACCAGCCGCGGGTCTGGTCGATGGCCTCCGAGATGAACTGCGCCGGGTAGCGCTTCTCGAACAGCTCCTTGTTGCGGTACGGGTAGCCCCACTGCGCGAACGGCATCGAGCCCGAGTCGTACCAGGCGTCGATGACCTCGGGCACGCGGGTCGCGGTGCCCTGGCAGGTCGGGCAGGCGAAGGTGATCTCGTCGATGAACGGACGGTGCGGGTCCAGGCCCGACTGGTCGGTGCCGGTCAGCTCGGTCAGCTCGGTGAGCGAGCCGACGCAGGTGAGGTGGTTCTCCTCGCAGCGCCAGATGGGCAGCGGGGTGCCCCAGTAGCGGTTGCGGGACAGCGCCCAGTCGATGTTGTTGTTGAGCCAGTCGCCGTAGCGGCCGTGCTTGACCGACTCGGGGAACCAGTTGGTGTTCTCGTTCTCCCGGAGCAGGGCGTCCTTGACCGCGGTGGTGCGGATGTACCACGACGGCTGGGCGTAGTAGAGCAGCGCGGTGTGGCAGCGCCAGCAGTGCGGGTAGCTGTGCTCGTAGGCGACGTGCTTGAAGAGCAGACCGCGGGCGTCGAGGTCGGTGACCAGCGCCTCGTCGGCCTTCTTGAAGAACTGGCCGCCGATCAGCGCCAGTTGCTCCTCGAAGGTGCCGTCCGGGCGGACCGGGTTGATCACCGGCAGGTCGTACGCCTTGCAGGTCTTGAGGTCGTCCTCACCGAAGGCCGGGGCCTGGTGGACGAGGCCGGTGCCGTCGTCGGTGGTGACGTACTCGGCGTTGACGACGAAGTTGGCGCCCTCCAGCTCGACGAGGGAGAACGGGCGCTCATAGGCCCAGCGCTCCATCTCGCGGCCGGTGAAGGAGCGGCCGGTGGCCGTCCAGCCCTCCCCGAGGGCCTTCTCCAGCAGCGGCTCGGCGACGACGAGCCGCTCCGTACCGTCGGTGGCGACGACGTAGGTGACGTCGGGGTGCGCGGCGACGGCCGTGTTGGAGACCAGGGTCCAGGGGGTGGTCGTCCAGATCAGCAGTGCGGCCTCGCCGGCCAGCGGGCCCGAGGTCAGCGGGAGGCGGACGAAGACCGAGGGGTCGACGACCGTCTCGTAGCCCTGCGCCAGCTCGTGGTCCGACAGACCGGTGCCACAGCGCGGGCACCAGGGGGCGACGCGGTGGTCCTGGACCAGCAGGCCCTTGTTGAAGATCTCCTTCAGCGACCACCACACCGACTCGATGTAGTCGGGGTCCATCGTGCGGTACGGGGCATCGAGGTCGGTCCAGTAGCCCATACGGGTCGTGAGCTCGGCGAAGGCGTCGGTGTGGCGGGTCACCGACTCGCGGCACTTGGCGTTGAACTCGGCGATGCCGTACGCCTCGATGTCCTTCTTGCCGTTGAAGCCCAGTTCCTTCTCCACGGCCAGCTCGACCGGGAGGCCGTGGCAGTCCCAGCCGGCCTTGCGGTCGACGTGGTAGCCCTGCATCGTGCGGAAGCGGGGGAAGACGTCCTTGAAGACGCGCGCCTCGATGTGGTGGGCGCCGGGCATGCCGTTGGCCGTCGGGGGGCCTTCGTAGAAGACCCACTCGGGCCGTCCCTCGGACTGCTGGAGGGTACGGGCGAAGACCTTCTGCTCCTGCCAGAACTCGAGCACGGCGTGCTCAAGGGCGGGGAGGTCTACCTGGGCGGGTACCTGGCGGTACTGGGGCTGCGGACTCATCGGGGTTTCCTCCGGCGGACACCTGCTGCGTTCTCCGTCCGGAGGGACGAGAGCCTCGGCTCCCGCGGTACCACCCTCCTTGGCGGTGCCACTGCACCGCCCCCTCATTGGGGTCGCGCTGCCGGTTCTACTCGCCTTGGGTGGCTTGAGGCCCGTGGGCGGAGCCCACTGTCCAAGCCCGTGGGCGGAGCCCACTGTCCAAAGCTTTCTTCCGGCGGCTCCGGGGTGATCTTCACGTCGTGCACGCCCCCGGGCTTCCACCATCCCCGGGTCGCTGCAGGCTGCGTCCGACGCTACTCGTCCCATCAATGCCTCTCGCTGGGCCCAGTGTACGGGGCCGCGCAGACAGTGGCCGACCGATTTCCGCCGACCGGATTTCCGGCGGCCGGCGGCCGGGGCCGGGCGCCGGCCCCGTACGGCGAGCCTCCCGCCCCACGTCCGGCCGCTCGCGGTGACCCGAATGGCGAGAAGCCGGGTGGTGGATCGCCGGGCGGATTACGGGGCGGGGAGCGGGGCACAACCGAGGCAGACCGGACGTCCCGGCCGCGCGGCAGGACCGTACGGGCGGTGCGTCCCGTTGCCGCGTGCCGTGCAGCGATTTATCGTTCCCGTCACGATTCGCGAACAAAGTCACATATGTGAAGGGGTCGCGGCCATGGTGGCGAAAAAGACCGCCGCGGAGAAGAGCACGACGCCTGCCGACGAGGCCGTCGCGAAGCAGCCTGCCCCGAAGAAGACCGCTCCGAAGAAGACCGCCAAGAAGGCGGCGGCCAAGGAGACGGCCGCCAAGAAGACGGCGGCCCACACGACCTCGCACGGGAAGGCCACGGCCACGAAGGCGGTGCCGAAGAAGACGACGGCGAAGAACGCCACCGCGACGAAGACAGCGGTGAAGAAGACAGCGGTGAAGAAGACCGCGAAAAAGGCTCCGGCCAAGAAGGCCGCGGTGCCCGCTAAGAAGACGGGAGCCAACACGGTGGTGGCGAAGAAGACGGCCGCAACGGCCAAGGCGCACGGCAACGACTCCGCGGTGCCCCTGGCCCGGCTGGCCGCGGCGCCGGACGAGCTGGCCGTACGGCCCGGTGAGGACCCCTGGACGCCCGCCGAGGTCACCGCGGCGCGGACCGAGCTGATGAACGAGGCGGTGCGGCTGCGGACGGAGATCACCTCGGCCGAGGACGCCATCGCCGGGCTGATGCGGGACTCCGGCGACGGCGCGGGCGACGACGAGGCCGACACCGGCACCAAGAACATCACCCGTGAACACGAGCTGGCGCTCGCCTCCAACGCGCGCGAGATGCTCCACCAGACCGAGCGCGCCCTCGGCCGGCTGGACGCGGGCACCTACGGGCTGTGCGAGAACTGCGGCAACCCGATCGGCAAGGCCCGGATGCAGGCCTTCCCCCGGGCGACGCTGTGCGTGGAGTGCAAGCAGAAGCAGGAGCGCCGCTGAGGCGGGCGGGTCCGCGAAGTCCCGTTGTCGCGCGCGGCACCCGTACCGCCCGGGTGCGTACGCGTGTGCCGTACTCTCGTGACTCAGCCAGGCGCAGCCTGGCCGCGGACACGACGGGCTGAGGGACTCACACGTGGCAGAGGCGGAACGCATCACCGGTACCCCGGAACCCGAGCCGGGCTCCGGAGCGGATCCCACAGCGGGAGCCGAAGCGGGAGGACCGGCGGAGCCGGAGCAGAGCGCCGGCCGCGGCAAGCGGCGGATCGGCGCGCTGCTGGTGGTCGCGCTCCTGGTCTACCTGCTCGACCTGGGCAGCAAGCTTCTCGTGGTCGCCAAACTGGAACACCATGCGCCCGTCGAGGTCATCGGGACGCTGCTGCAGTTCGAGGTGATCCGTAACCGCGGTGCGGCATTCAGCATCGGCGAGGCGCTGACGATCTTCCTCACGATCATCGCGGCGACCGTGATCGTGGTGATCGCCCGGATCGCCCGCAAGCTCTACAGCCTGCCCTGGGCCCTCGCGCTCGGGCTGCTGCTCGGCGGCGCCTTCGGCAACCTCACCGACCGGATCTTCCGCTCGCCGGGCGTCTTCGAGGGTGCGGTGGTCGACTTCATCGCCCCCGCGCACTTCGCGGTCTTCAACCTCGCCGACTCCGCGATCGTCTGCGGCGGCATCCTGATCGTGATCCTTTCCTTCCGGGGGCTCGACCCCGACGGCACGCTCCACAAGGACTGACGGGCCGTCGGGCTCCCCGGCCCCGGCCGCCGGGCGGGACACCATGGCGTAACTGCCATACTCGTGGGGTGAGCACCATTCCCGAGATCCGCACCCTGCCCGTACCGGACGGCCTGGAGGGCGAGCGCGTCGACGCCGCGCTGGCCCGGATGTTCGGCTTCTCCCGTACGAAGGCGGCCGAGCTGGCCGCCGCCGGAAAGGTCCGGGTCGACGGATCCGAGGTGATGAAGTCCGAGCGGGTGCGCGGCGGCGCCTGGCTGGAAGTCGAGATGCCGCAGGCCGCGCCGCCCGTGGAGATCGTCGCCGAGCCCGTCGAGGGCATGGAGATCGTGCATGACGACGACGACATCGTCGTGATCGTCAAGCCGGTCGGTGTCGCCGCGCACCCGAGCCCCGGCTGGAGCGGAACCACCGTCATCGGTGGTCTGGCCGCGGCCGGCTACCGCATCTCCACCTCCGGTGCCGCCGAGCGCCAGGGCATCGTGCACCGCCTCGACGTCGGCACCTCGGGCCTGATGGCGGTCGCCAAGTCCGAGCGCGCCTACACCCTGCTCAAGCAGCAGTTCCGCGAGCGTACGGTCGACAAGCGCTACCACGCCCTGGTCCAGGGCCACCCGGACCCGATGAGCGGCACCATCGACGCTCCCATCGGCCGGCACCCGCAGCACGACTACAAGTGGGCGGTCACCGCAGAGGGCAAGCCGTCCGTCACGCACTACGACCTCATCGAGGCGTTCCGCGCGGCCAGCCTGCTCGACATCAAGCTGGAGACCGGCCGCACCCACCAGATCCGGGTGCACATGGCCGCGCACCGCCACCCCTGCGTCGGTGACCTGACATACGGCGCGGACCCCACGCTCGCCAAGCGGCTCGGCGTCGGCCGGCAGTGGCTGCACGCGGTCCGGCTGGGCTTCGAGCACCCGTCCGACGGGCGCTGGGTCGAGTTCGAGAGCGCCTACCCGGACGATCTGCGGCACGCCCTGGACACCGTCCGGGACGAGAGCGGCTGATCCGGCGGGCGGCCGCCGGCCTCCTGACGTACCGCGGCCGCCGTCCTCCTGACGTACCGCGGCCGCCGGCCCGGCCGGCGGCCGCGGACGTGCGGAAACGCTACGGACGCCGACACGGCGGCCAACCGCAGTCGCCATGGCACGCTTGGGGCAAAGTGCTCGAATCCCACCCCGGAGCGTAGCCACCGTGGATCAGCTGGCTCTGATGTTCGTCCTTCTGCTCGGAGCCGTGATCATGGTTCCGGTCGGCGACCGGCTGGGGTTGCCGTCACCGGTGCTGATGACCCTCGCCGGTGCCGTCCTGGCGCTGGTGCCGTTCGTGCCCAATGTCGAGATCCCGCCCGAGTACATCCTGCCGGTGGTGCTGCCGCCGCTGCTCTACGCGGCCGTGCAGCGCACCTCCTGGCGGCAGTTCGCGGCCAACATCCGGCCGATCTTCCTTCTCGCCGTCGCGCTGGTCTTCGCCACCACGGCCGTCGTCGCCGCCGTCGCGCAGGCGGTGGTGCCCGGTATGCCGCTGGCCGCGGCGGTGGTGCTCGGTGCGCTGGTCGCGCCGCCCGACCCGGTCGCCGCGACCGCCGTCGCCGGCAAGCTCGGGCTGCCCCGCCGGCTGGTCTCGATCCTGGAGGGCGAGGGGCTGTTCAACGATGTCACCGCGATCGTGCTCTACCACGTCGCGCTCGCCGCGATGGTCAGCGGGACCTTCTCGGTGCCCGTCGCGCTCGGCTCGCTGGTGCTGTCCGCCGCGGTCGCCACGGTGGTCGGCCTGCTGCTCGGCTGGGTCGCCAACAAGGTGATGGGGCTGCTCGGCGACCCGACGCTGCAGATCGGTCTGACGCTGATGGTGCCGTTCATCGCGTACGTCCTGGCCGAGGAGTTCCACGGCTCCGGGGTGCTCGCGGTGCTCACCACCGGGCTGTTCCTCGCCGAGTACGCGGTCGATGCGGACGATGTGCTGGGCCGGCTCGCCGGATACACCTTCTGGGAAGTCATCGACACCCTCGTCACCGGCGTCGCCTTCGGGCTGATCGGCCTGGAGCTGCACAGCATCCTCGGGGCCGCGTCCGGCCGCTGGGGCGAGCTGCTCGGCGCCGGCGCCGCGGTCACCGGGGTCGTCGTCGCCGTCCGCCTGGCCTGGCTGCTGCCCGCCGCCTGGCTGGCCAAGCGGATGCACAAGCGCCGCGACTACGACGAGGACATCCCGATGAGCTGGCGCGAGACGCTCATCATGTGGTGGTCGGGGATGCGCGGGGTGGCCTCGGTGGCGCTGGCGCTGGCCATCCCGTACGGCATCGACGGCAGCGCCTTCCCGGCCCGTGACGAGATCCTCTTCATCGCCTTCGCTGTGGTGCTCGCCACCCTCCTCGTCCAGGGCCTCACCCTGCCCTGGCTCGTACGCAAGCTCCGGGTGCGGGCCGACACCGATGCCGTGGACGCGCTGGAGCGGGAGCTGGCGATCCGGGTGATCAAGGCGTCCAAGCGGCGGCTGAAGGAGATCATGGAGGTCGAGGAGCTGCCCGAGGAGGTCAGGGATCAGCTGGCGCGCCGGGCGTACGACGTCGGCGCCCGTATCGCGCCGGACATCGTCGACGAAGAGCGGCGCGAGCTGTTCGAGAAGCGCATCAGCCGGCTGAAGAAGGTGCAGCGCATCCAGAACGAGATGCTCTCGGCCGCCCGGCACGAGGTGCTGGCCGCGCGCAGCGAGCCGGGTGCGGACCCGGAGGTCGTGGACCGGGTGCTGCGGCACCTGGACATGCGGAGCCTGCGCCCCGTGCCGTGACGGGGCCCGCTCTGACGGGGGCTCAGCGCCGCGGACGCTCCTCGCCCCGGCCGACGGCGTCGTGGTCCAGCTCCAGGTGTGCCGGCGCGGTGTTGATCCGCGGCAGCGCGTAGGCATGCTCGGTCCGCAGCCACTCGATCATCCGCTCGCGGACCTCGCAGCGCACCGTCCATATGGTGTCCGCGTCGCGGGCGGTGACCAGGGCACGCACCACGATCGTGGACGCGGTGGTGTCGGTGACCACCAGGCTCCAGGACCTTCCGTCCCAGTCCGGGCACTCCTGGAGGATCTCGTGCAGGCGCTGGCGCATCTTCTCCACCGGCGCGCTGTGGTCGAGGTGGAAGAGGACGCTGCCGGTCATCTGTGAGCCGCCGCGCGACCAGTTCTCGAACGGCTTGCCTGTGAAGTACGACACCGGCATGGTGATCCGGCGCTCGTCCCAGGTCCGTACGGTCAGAAACGTCAGGGTGATCTCCTCGACGGTGCCCCACTCGCCGTCCACGACGACCGTGTCCCCGATCCGCACCATGTCGCCGAAGGCGATCTGCAGCCCCGCGAAGAGATTGCCGAGGGTGGACTGGGCGGCGATACCGGCGACGATGCCCAGCAGTCCGGCCGACGCCAGCATGGACGTGCCGACCGCCCGCATCGCGGGGAACGTCAGCAGCATCGAGGCGGCCGCGACGACGATCACCACGGCCGTCACCACCCGCTGGATCAGCGTCACCTGGGTCCGCACCCGCCGCACCCGCGCCGCATCCCGGGCGCTCGCCGCATAGCGCGAGTACGACGACTCGACGATCGCCGCCGCGGCCCGTACGACCAGCCAGGCGGTGGCCGCTATCAGGACCAGGCTCAGCGCCCGGCCGATCCCGTCCGCGTGCTCCTCGACGATCTTCAGCCCGGTCTCGTCGTACGAGCCGCGCAACAGGGCCGCGCAGAGCGCCACTTGCAGGGGTATCCGGCAGCGGCGCAGCAGCCCCCACAGCGGGGTTTCGGGGTGTCCGGCGTCGATCCGGCACAGCGCCCGGTCGGTGCCCCAGACCAGGATGAGCGTGACGACGATCGAGCCGCCGACGACGGCGATCGGACGCAGCATGTCCTCCAGGGACATGGGGTCCCTCCTTCGCGTGGTGCGGCGCGGTGTGCTCCTGCCGGTCCTACCGACCGTAGCTGGCACGATGGGGGGAGTGCGATCCAACCCAGGGAAGTGATGTCAGTGCCGGCCTCCACCGAGTCTTCGACCAGCGGGTCCTCGACGATTGTCCTGTTTCATTCGGTGTGCGGACTGCGTCCCGCGGTGCACGCGGCGGCGGACCGGCTGCGGGCCGCGGGACATGAGGTGATCGTCCCCGATCTGTTCGACGGCCGGACCGCCGAATCGGTGCCGGACGGCATCGTGATCAAGGACGAGATCGGCAAGGAGGAGCTGCTCAAGCGCGCCATCACGGCCGCCGCGCCGTACTCCGACCGCGGTTTGGTCTACGCCGGTTTCTCCTTCGGCGGCTCGGTCGCCCAGAATCTCGCGCTGGGCGACGAGAAGACCCGCGGGCTGCTTCTGCTGCACGGCACCTCCGACATCGCGGAGGGCACCGTGGCCGACGAGCTGCCGGTGCAGCTGCATGTCGCCGACCCGGACCCGTACGAGCCGCACGACTGGCTGAACGCCTGGTATCTGCAGATGCGCAGGGCCGGCGCGGACGTAGAGGTCTTCCGCTACGCCGGCGCCGGCCATCTGTTCACCGACCCCGATCTGCCGGACTACGACGAACAGGCGGCGGAGAGCGCCTGGAAGGTGGCGCTGGGGTTCCTCGCCGAGCTGTAGCACCGCGGGCAGGCGGGGCTGTCGGTGCCGGTGAGGCCGGTGATGCCGGTGGGTTTCAGCCCACCGGCTGGTCCGCCCGCTCCATCTGCTGGCTGCCGGACCGGGTGCGGTACGAGCGCAGCAGCTTGCTGGTGGCGTTCGGGTCCGTCTTGTCCGAGATACCGAAGTAGTCCATCTGCGTACGCTCGGCGTTGACGTCCAGGACGCTGTAGCCGTGCGAGTCCATGTCCAGCCATTTCACATGCCGGTTGGCGGCCCTGATGGCGGCGACACCGGCCAGTGAGATGGTGTGCGGGGCGACATGCAGGAAGTCGTCCACATTGTCGGAGGTGACGGAGGTGACCACGAACTCCGTCGCCACCGGCCGGGTGGTGGGGTAGGTCGCCGCCTGGAGCGGTACATCGTTGGCCCAGGCCATATGGATGTCGCCGGTCAGGAACACGGTGTTGTCGATACCGCGGTCGCTGAGGTGGCTGAGCAGCTCGCGCCGGTCGTCGGTGTAGCCGTCCCACTGGTCGGTGTTGACCGCCAGGCCCTCCTTGGGGATGCCGAGGATCTCGGCGAGCGGGCCGAGCAGATGCGCGGGTATGGAGCCGAACGCGACCTGCGAGACCATCACCGAGGTGCCGACCAGCCGCCAGGCGGTGTCCGAGCGGGTAAGGCCGGCCTTGAGCCAGTCCAGTTGGGCCCGCCCGGTGATCGTCCGGCTCGGGTCGTCGACCGCGCCGCTGCCCGGCTTGGCCTGCTCGTCGCGGAACGAGCGCAGATCCAGCAGATGCAGATCGGCGAGGGTGCCGAAGCGCAGCCTGCGGTAGGTGGTGCCGGCGATGGACGGCCGCACCGGCATCCACTCGAAGTACGCCTGCTTCGCGGCGGCCATCCGCGCGGACCAGGAGCCCTCGGCGCCCGGTGTGTGGTTCACCGCGCCGCCCTTCCAGGCGTTGTCGGCGAACTCGTGGTCGTCCCAGATGGCGATGACCGGGTGGGCGGCGTGCATGGCCAGCGCGTCCGGGTCGGTCTTGTGGACGCCGTGCCGGATGCGGTAGTCGGCGAGCGTGAGCAGCTCATGGGCGGGGGAGTGCGGGCGGACGACGTACTTGAAGTCGGGGAACTCGCCCGACTTGTACTCGTAGAGGTAGTCGCCGAGATGCAGCACCGCGTCCAGGTCCGTACGGGCCGCCAGGTGCCGGTACGACGAGAAGTAGCCGGCCTCCCAGTTGGCGCAGGAGACCACGCCGAAGCGGACGTTGCCGGCCGCGGCGTCGTGCGCGGGTGCGGTGCGGGTGCGGCCGACGGGGGAACGCTGCCCGTCGACGGTGAAGCGGTAGTAGTAGGGGGTGGCCGGGCGCAGGCCGCGGACGTCCGCCTTGACGGTGTGGTCGGCGGCCGCCGAGGTGGTCACGTCGCCCCGTGCGACGACGGTGGCGAAGCCCTGGTCGCTCGCCACCTCCCAGCTCACCTTGGTGGCCGGTCCGCGGCCGGAGCCCGGGGTGGCCGACGGGGTCGGCGTGACCCGGGTCCACAGCAGGACGCCGTCCGGGAGCGGGTCACCGGAGGCGACGCCGTGCTGGAAGAACCGGCCCTGGCCCGGGGCCTGTTGGGCGTGCGCGGTGGCGGCGCCGGCGAACGGCAGAAGTGCGGCGGTGGCGGCTACGGCCGTAACGGCAGTGCGGCGCGAGATCTGGTCATGATCGGTCACGGCCGATCACCCTACTGGTCGGTAAGTGGCTTCGGGAGGGCGGTTCCCCGGGAATTCCGAGAATTCGCCCACCCGTTGCCCATACGGCACTCAGTGCGCGCCCGAGGGGTCCTTTTCGCCCTCGCGGATGCCCTTCGCTCCGCCTTCGCCCGTGCTGTCGCTCTTGCCCGAGTCCTTGCCCGAGCCCTGTCCCGCGGTCCCCTTCGCCGGGCCGAACTCCTTGTCGATCATCTTCTTGAAGTTGGCCTGGGCGAGCTGGTTGTACTGCGCCTGCGTCATCCGCCGCTGCGGGATCTCGTCCATCACCAGCTTCTTGTCGCCGTGCATGAAGGTGGGCGTGCCCTTGACGCCCTTACGGCCGAACAGCGCGGTCATGTCCATCGTCCAGCGGTCGTAGGTGCCCTTCTTGACCGCCGTGGCGAACGCCTTGTTGTTCTTGAGCTCGGGCACCTCGCCGGCGACCTTGAGCAGTTCGGAGTCCTTGGCGTAGAGGTCCTCGCGCTCGTCGGGGTGGTACTTGGTGGAGTACAGCGCCGCCTTGAACTTCAAGAACGCCTCCGGGCTGACGTTCAGCGCCGCCCCGAGTGCGCTCAGCGCGTTCTTCGAGCCCTCGCCGCCCGACAGGCCGTCGATGAAGCTGTACATCGTGAAGCGGACCTTGTACCGGCCGTCCTCGATGTCCTTGAGCAGGGCCTTGCCGCTGCTCTGCTCGAAGGCCGCACACGCCGGGCAGCGGACGTCCTCGAAGACCTCCAGGGTCTCCTTGGCGTTCTTGTCACCTATCAGGATCTCGGTGCCGTTCTTGCCCTGGGTGTGTGCCGGGGCGACGAGCTCGGCCTCCTTGGCGGCCTCCCAGCCCGTCGGCTCGTTGGCCTTCATCACGGCGAAGCCGACGCCGCCGGCCAACGCCAGTGCGCCGATCACCGCGCCCGCCACGACGAGTTGGCGGCGCAGCTTCTCCTTCTTCTTCTGACGTTCGCGCTCGGCGCGGATACGTTCACGGGCTGCCGTCTTGCTGGTCTGGCTGTTGCGGTTGCTCATGGGTGATCCCCCTCGGGGTCCGTGGTGGCTCGTACGGGCTGGTCAGGCGGCGGACGGGCAGGGCGGGCCGCGGCGCCGTACGCAGTGCACGAGGAGGGGGAGCGGGCGGGCCGGCGGGATCGGGTGCAGGGGGCGGATCTGCCGGCGGGGCGGGGTGAGCGCGGCCGTGACGATCGTGACCGCGGTCAGCAGCGGATGGAACGTGGCCGCCGCGGCCGCCCGCAACAGGGCGTCCAGGGCGGCGTCCCCGCGGTGCAGCCAGCCGGCGGCGAGCAGGCCGACCGCGAGATGGGCGGCGAGCAGCAGCCAGGGGGCGGCCGCCGGGACGGCCGGCGGCAGCGGTGCGGAGGGATGGGCGGCCATGCGCGCCAGCGGGGTGCCCAACTCGCCGCCCCGGCACAGCAGATCGACGCCGACGGAGTGCAGCGGGCCGGTGACCGGGCCGCCGGCGCGGCCGTAACAGGCGTGCTGTCCGGTGGTGAAGACGGTGTCGGCGGCCAGCTCCAGCGGCACCAGGAGCGCGGCGACGGCGCCGTAGCCACGAGCCCGGCCGGTCAGCGCATAGGCCGCGGCGAAGATGCCGGCGCAGACCGCGGCGACCGTCACCGGCGGCAGCGGGGCGCGCGAGAGCAGCACATGGGAGGTCGCCGACAGGGTGGTGCACAGCGCGGTGAACAACGCCGCGCGCACCGTCCTGAGTTCGGCCCCCGGCGCGGCCGTCGGCCGGGCGCCCGGGCGCACTCCCGTCGCCTGCATGGGCGGGAGTCTGCCATGTGCACGGCACAAGGCGGAGTCAAGATTTGGCATCGGCCGGCGTGCGGTCCGCACGCCGGCCGGGGCGGGCCATCGCCCGCGTCAGTGCCCTGTGTTGCTCAGTGCTTCAGTTCCTTGTCGACCATGGAGGTGAACTCGGCCAGGGAGGACGGCGCGACCTTGCCCTGCGGGCTGTCCGTGCCGATCACGGTGTCGTTGACCTTGACGGTCGGGGTGCTGGTGACTTCCTTGTGCGAGTTGAACTCGGTGGACATCTCCAGCGCCCAGCGGTCGTACGTGCCGGACTTGACGGCCTTCTGGAAGGCGGCGTTGCCCTTGAGCGCCGGGATGGTGTCGGCGACCTTGATCAGGTAGCTGTCGTCGGCGAACTTGTCCGGGCCGGTCTCCTCGGGGTGGAACTCCTTCGAGTACAGCGCGTACTTGTACTTCAGGAAGGCGTCCGAGCTGACGTTGAGGGCGGCGCCCAGCGCGCTGAGCGCGTTCTTGGAGCCGGTGCCCTTGAGGTTGGCGTCGAGGAACGTGCCGAGGTGGTAGGACGCCTTGTACTTGCCGTCCTTGATGTCCTTCTCGACGGTCTCCCCGACGTTCTGCTCGAAGCCCGCGCAGCCGGGGCAGCGCGGGTCCTCGAAGAGGCTCAGGGTGTTCTTGGCGTTCGGCTTGCCGATGACGACGGTGGTGCCCTTGGCGCCGGTGGTGTTGGCGGGCTTGACGAGGTTGGCCTTCGCGGCCTTCGCCCAGACGTCGCTGCCCGCGGCCGCGGTGGCGGCGGAGTCGCTGCCGCCGCCCGTGTTGGCGACCGCCACGGCGATGCCGCCGGCTATCGCCAGCACGCCGACGATCGCACCGCCGACGGTCAGCTGCCGGCGGACCCGCTCCTTCTTCGCCTGCCGCTCACGCTCGGCGCGCAGCCGCTCGCGGGCTGCCTGCTTGTTGGCCTGGTTGTTGCGGTTGCTCATGGCTGTTCCTGCTCCGTGGGAATCCGTGGGAAGGGAGGTGCGTCCTGGCGGGCGCGTACGCGCGCACCGCGGGCGTAGGCCTGCTGCGGGGCCGGAGGCCTACGCAGCGAGCGTGCAGGGCGGCCCACGGCGGACGACACAGTGCACGAGCAGGGGGACGGTGCGGGCGGTGTGCCCGGTCCGTACGGGGGCGGGCGCCGGGCGGCGCGGGGCGGCGGTGGCGCCGATGACCGCGACGGCGATCAGCAGCGGACGGAAGGCGAAGCCGGCCACCGCGCCCAGCAGCTGGGTCAGCGCGGCCTCACCGCGGCGCAGCCAGCCGGCCGCCAGCAGCCCGATGGCCAGATGCGCCGCGAGCAGCAGCAGCCAGGCCGAGGCGGGTGCGGGTGCGGTGTCGTCCCCGGACAGCCGCATCAACGGGGTGCCGATGGTGCCGCCGCCGCAGAGGAGATCCACGCCCAGCGAGCGCAGCGGGCCGGTGACCGGGCCGCCGGCCTCCCCGTAACAGGTGTGCTGGCCGATGCTGAAGACCGTGTCGGCGGCCAGCTCCAGGGGGACCAGCAGCGCCGCGATCCGGCCGTAGCTTCGCTCCCGGCCGGCCAGCGCGTAGGCGATGACGAAGACGGTGGCCGAGAGCGCGGCGACGGTGGTCAGCGGCAGCGGCATATGGGACAGCAGCACATGGGACGCCGAGGACAGCGTGACGCACAGCGCCGTGAAGAGCGCTGCGCGCAGTGCCCGCAGGTGTGCCGCCGAGATGTCCATTGCAGCCGAGTGTGCCATGGGCCGGGATAAGGGGCGGCTAAGGGGGCCCGAAGCCCTGCGTACCGGAAAAATCGGTGCGTACGGGAATCATCGGGCGCCCCCGCCTCCAGAGCCCTTCGGCCCTACAGGCCCGGGATCCGGCCGTTGCGGAAGAGGTCCACGAAGACCTGGTGGTCGGCACGGGCGCGGGCGCCGTAGGAGTGCGCGAAGTCCACCAGCAGCGGCGCGAAGCCGTCCTCGTCGGCCGCGATGGCCGCGTCGATGGCCCGCTCCGTCGAGAACGGCACCAGGGAGTGGCCGCTCTCGTCGTCCGCGGCGGCGTGCATGGTCGCGGTGGCCCGGCCCAGGTCGGCCACGACCGCGGCGATCTCCTCCGGGTCGTCGATGTCGGACCAGTCCAGATCGACCGCGTACGGCGAGATCTCGGCGACCAGCTGGCCCGCGCCGTCCAGCTCGGTCCAGCCCAGCCACGGGTCGGCGTGGTCCTGGAGGGCGCGCTGCGAGATGACCGTGCGGTGGCCCTCGTGCTGGAAGTAGCCGCGGACCTGCGGATCGGTGATGTGCCGGGAGACCGCCGGGGTCTGCGCCTGCTTCATGTAGATCACCACATCGTTCTCCAGGGCATCGCTGTTGCCCTCGAGAAGGATGTTGTACGACGGCAGACCGGCCGAGCCGATGCCGATACCGCGCCGGCCCACCACATCCTTGACCCGGTAGGAGTCCGGGCGGTCCAGGCTCGACTCCGGCAGCGTCTCCAGATAGCCGTCGAAGGCGGCGAGCACCTTGTAGCGGGTGGCCGCGTCCAGCTCGACGCTGCCGCCGCCCGCCGCGAAGCGCCGCTCGAAGTCGCGGATCTCCGTCATCGAGTCCAGCAGCCCGAAGCGGGTCAGCGAGCGGGCGTCGCGCAGCGCGTCCAGCAGCGGGCCCTCGGCGGTGTCCAGCGTGAAGGGCGGCACTGCGTCCTTGTCGGCCCTCTTCGCCCCGGAGGCCAGTGCGTGGATGCGCTCCCGGTAGGCGGCGGCGTAGGTGCGCACCAGGTCGGTGATCTGCTCGTCGCTGAGCGCCTTGGCGTAGCCGATCAGCGCGACCGAGGCGGCGAACCGCTTGAGGTCCCAGGTGAACGGGCCGACGTACGCCTCGTCGAAGTCGTTGACGTTGAAGATCAGCCGGCCCATGGAGTCCATGTACGTGCCGAAGTTCTCGGCGTGCAGATCGCCGTGGATCCACACCCGGCCGGTCCGCTCGTCCAGATACGGGCCGCGGTCCTTGGTCCCGCCGTCCGCCGCGGCCAGCGCCTCCAGGTCCCGGTAGAACAGGCACGCCGTGCCCCGGTAGAAGGCGAAGGCGGAGGCGGCCATCTTCCGGAATTTCACGCGGAAGGCGGCGGGGTCGGCGGCCAGCAGCTCTCCGAAGGCGGTGTCGAAAACGGCGAGGATCTCCTCGCCGCGCTGCGCGGCGTCCTGTGCCGGGGCGTGCTGGGACGGCATCGCTGGGTGCCTCCTGAGGTGCGGAAGATGGTACGGAGATACGTGGCAGATCATCGGTCGCCGATCTGCCACTGACAACGGGCGAGGCTACTCGTGAGTGCCCCGCGAGCGTCACCTGCGTACCCGCGATTGTCGGTCGGGAGTCGTAGACTTCAAGACCGTCTCACCCCCCGGCCACCGCTGGGAGGTGCCCCCAGCCGCCGACTGTTTTCCGGAGGTCTTCCGCCGTGGCCAAGCCGCCGTTCACGCACCTGCACGTCCATACCCAGTACTCACTGCTGGACGGTGCGGCGCGGCTGAAGGACATGTTCGCGGCGTGCAACGAGATGGGCATGACGCATATCGCCATGTCCGACCACGGCAACCTCCACGGCGCGTACGACTTCTTCCATTCGGCGAAGAAGGCCGGGGTGACGCCGATCATCGGGATCGAGGCGTATGTGGCGCCGGAGTCGCGGCGCAACAAGCGCAAGGTCCAGTGGGGCCAGCCGCACCAGAAGCGCGATGACGTCTCGGGTTCGGGTGGTTATACGCACAAGACGATCTGGGCGGCGAACAAGACCGGTCTGCACAACCTCTTCCGGCTGTCCTCGGACGCGTACGCGGAGGGCTGGCTGCAGAAGTGGCCGCGGATGGACAAGGAGACCATCGCCCAGTGGTCCGAGGGCCTGATCGCCTCCACCGGCTGCCCCTCCGGCGAACTGCAGACCCGGCTGCGGCTGGGGCAGTACGACGAGGCGCGCAAGGCCGCGGGTGAGTATCAGGACATCTTCGGCAAGGACCGGTACTTCCTTGAGCTGATGGACCACGGCATCGAGATCGAGCGCCGGGTCCGCGACGATCTGCTGAAGATCGGCAAGGAACTCGGCATCCCGCCGCTAGTGACGAACGACTCGCACTACACCTACGCCCACGAGTCCACGGCGCACGACGCCCTGCTGTGCATCCAGACCGGTAAGAACCTCTCCGACCCGGACCGCTTCCGTTTCGACGGCACGGGCTACTACCTCAAGTCCACGGAGGAGATGTACGCCATCGACTCCTCGGACGCCTGGCAGCAGGGCTGCGCCAACACCCAGCTGATCGCCGACCAGATCGACGTCAGCGGGATGTTCGAAAAGCGCGACCTGATGCCGAAGTTCGACATCCCGGAGGGCTTCACGGAGGTCACCTGGTTCCAGGAGGAGGTCCGGGTCGGCATGAAGCGCCGCTTCCCGGGCGGCGTCCCCGAGGACCGCCAGAAGCAGGCCGAGTACGAGATGGACGTCATCATCCAGATGGGGTTCCCCGGCTACTTCCTCGTGGTCGCCGACTTCATCATGTGGGCCAAGAACAACGGCATCGCGGTCGGCCCCGGCCGAGGCTCCGCGGCCGGTTCGATCGTGGCGTACGCGATGGGCATCACCGACCTCGACCCGATCGAGCACGGGCTGATCTTCGAGCGGTTCCTCAACCCCGAGCGCGTCTCCATGCCCGATGTCGACATCGACTTCGACGAGCGCAGGCGCGTCGAAGTGATCCGGTATGTCACGGAGAAGTACGGCGCCGACAAGGTCGCCATGATCGGCACCTACGGCAAGATCAAGGCCAAGAACGCCATCAAGGACTCCGCGCGTGTCCTCGGCTACCCGTACGCGATGGGCGACCGCCTCACCAAGGCCATGCCCGCCGACGTCCTCGGCAAGGGCATCGACCTCGACGGCATCACCAACCCGAGCCACCCGCGCTACAGCGAGGCGGGCGAGATCCGGGGGATGTACGAGAACGAACCGGACGTGAAGAAGGTCATCGACACCGCCAAGGGCGTCGAGGGCCTGGTCCGGCAGATGGGTGTGCACGCGGCCGGCGTGATCATGTCCAGCGAGCCCATCGTCGACCACGCCCCGATCTGGGTGCGGCACACGGACGGCGTGACCATCACGCAGTGGGACTACCCCCAGTGCGAGTCGCTCGGCCTGCTGAAGATGGACTTCCTGGGCCTGCGCAACCTGACCATCATGGACGACGCCGTCAAGATGGTGAAGGCCAACAAGGGCGTCGAGCTGGAGCTGCTCTCCGTCCCGCTGGACGACCCCAAGACCTACGAGATGCTCTGCCGCGGTGACACGCTCGGCGTCTTCCAGTTCGACGGCGGCCCGATGCGCTCGCTGCTGCGGCTGATGAAGCCCGACAACTTCGAGGACATTTCCGCCGTCTCGGCCCTGTACCGCCCGGGCCCGATGGGCATGGACTCGCACACCAACTACGCGCTGCGCAAGAACGGCCTCCAGGAGATCACCCCGATCCACCCGGAGCTGGAGGAGCCTCTCAAGGAGGTCCTCGGCCTCACCTACGGCCTGATCGTCTACCAGGAGCAGGTCCAGAAGGCCGCCCAGATCATCGCCGGGTACTCCCTCGGCGAGGCCGACATTCTCCGCCGCGTCATGGGCAAGAAGAAGCCCGAGGAGCTGGCGAAGAACTTCGTGCTCTTCCAGGAGGGCGCGAAGAAGAAGGGCTTCTCCGACCAGGCGATCCAGGCCCTGTGGGACGTCCTGGTCCCGTTCGCCGGCTACGCCTTCAACAAGGCGCACTCCTCCGCGTACGGCCTGGTCACCTACTGGACCGCCTACCTCAAGGCCAACTACCCGGCCGAGTACATGTCCGCGCTGCTGACCTCCGTGCGCGACGACAAGGACAAGTCGGCGGTCTATCTGAACGAGTGCCGTCGTATGGGCATCAAGGTGCTGCCGCCCAACGTCAACGAGTCCGAGGCGAACTTCGCCGCCCAGGGCGACGACGTGATCCTCTTCGGCCTCACCGCGGTCCGTAACGTCGGTCAGAACGTGGTCGACTCGATCATCCGCTGCCGCAAGGCGAAGGGGAAGTACCTCTCCTTCCCCGACTACCTCGACAAGGTCGACGCGGTCGTCTGCAACAAGCGCACCACCGAGTCACTGATCAAGGCCGGCGCCTTCGACGAGATGGGCCACACCCGCAAGGGCCTGACGGCGCACTACGAACCGATGATCGACAACGTCGTCCAGGTAAAGCGCAAGGAGGCCGAGGGGCAGTTCGACCTCTTCGGCGGCATGGGCGACGACAGCGCCGACGAGGGCCCCGGCTTCGGCCTGGACGTCGAGTTCTCGGACATCGAGTGGGACAAGACCTATCTGCTCGCCCAGGAGCGCGAGATGCTCGGTCTCTACGTCTCCGACCACCCGCTCTTCGGCCTGGAACACGTACTGTCCGACAAGGCGGACGCCGCCATCGCCCAGCTGACCGGGGGCGACTACTCGGACGGCTCGATCGTCACGATCGGCGGCATCATCTCCGGTCTGCAGCGAAAGATGACCAAGCAGGGCAACGCCTGGGCCATCGCCACCGTCGAGGACCTGGCCGGCTCCATCGACTGCATGTTCTTCCCGGCGACCTACCAGCTGGTGTCCACCCAACTCGTCGAGGACACCGTGGTCTTCGTCAAGGGCCGGCTGGACAAGCGCGAGGACATCCCGCGCTTGGTCGCCATGGAGATGATGGTCCCCGATCTCTCCGAGGCGGGTACCAACGCGCCGGTGACGATCACCATTCCGACGGTCAAGGTCACCCCGCCGATGGTCGAGAAGCTGGGCGAGGTGCTCAGCAGCCACCGCGGCTCCACGGAGGTGCGGATCAAGCTGCAGGGGGCGCGCAAGACGACCGTGCTCCGACTCGACCGCCACCGGGTCACGCCCGACCCGTCGCTGTTCGGCGATCTGAAGGTGCTGCTCGGCCCGTCCTGCCTGGCGGGCTGACCCCGCGGTGAACCGCTGAGCCGAGTTACCCCGAGGGGCGCGCCCGTAGTGGACGCGCCCCTCAACTCATCTGCGGGACAAGTCAGTTGTGGCCGAACCGGCGCTCGCGGTTCTTGCGGGCGAGATCCGAGGGGGAGCCTGTGGCGGCGGACTTGGCCTGCGCCTCCATGGACGACTTCTGGGCCTCCTGCTGGCCGCGCTCGGCCGCGGAGGCCTTCTGCTGCTGACTGCGGTTCTGCTTCTTGTCCTTGGCCATGACCGTTGCCTCCTGAGGGGGAATCTGGGATCTGGGCCGGGACCAGACTTACACGCCGGACAGAAGCCTGCATTTCGGACAATTACCGTGCGTAAAACGGCCGATCACGCGCTGTACTCGGGATCCCCGCCGAATCCGCCACGCCGATGATCGAGTTCGGGCAGATAACGCCCGTACGGTCGGGCAGACTCGAAGGAAGCCGAAGAGAACTCGTGCCACGGGCCGAGCCGGGGGGCGACCGGACTTCAGCACCTCAGGGAAGAGGGTGGATCGTGGATCGCTGTGTCGTCCTCGTGGACGCCGGGTATTTGCTCGGGGCCGCTGCGAGCCTGCTCGCCGGAGAGCCCGCACGTTCCCGGATCACCGTCGATCACGCCGCGCTCATCCAGGGCCTGCGCCAGCGCGCCGAGGCGGACACCGAACGCCCGCTGCTGCGGATCTACTGGTTCGACGGCGCCCCCGACCGCGTCCCACAGCCCGAGCACCGCCGGCTGCGCGTGATGTCCCGGGTCACCGTCCGGCTGGGCGCCCTGACCCGCAGCGACGGCCGCTGGGCGCAAAAGGGCGTGGACGCCGCCATGCACGCCGAGCTGACCGAACTCGCCCGTAACCGCGCCTGCTCCGACATCGTGCTGGTCACCGGCGACGGCGATCTGCTGCCCGGCCTGATGTCGGCGAAGGAGCACGGCGTCGCCGTCCACCTGTGGGCCGTACAGGCCGCGGACGGCGACTACAACCAGTCCGAGGACCTGGTCGCCGAGGCCGATGAGCGGCGGGTGCTGGACCGGGCCTGGATCACCCGCGCGGTACGCGCCAAGGAGCTCGGCGGGCCCTGCGCGCCGCCGCCCGTACCGCGCCCCGAGATCGCCGCGATCCTCTCGGCGCCGCTGCCGGAGTCCGCGGCCGCGGCGGCCGCCGCCTCCGCGTCCGGCCCGGAAGCCGCCGAGCGCACCCATGAACGCAACGGCACCAACGGGGCGGCGCGGCTCGCGGTCGGCGACGAGGCCGACCCGGTGGCCGGGGCCGAGCCGGGCGCCGTCGGCGCGAAGGGCGTCCCCACCCCCAAGGACCTGGCCGGGCTCGGCCGCGACCGCGCGGCGGGCCAGACAGCCGCAGGTACGGGCGGCCCCGTCCAGCCGGCACCCGCGGCCGGCGCCACCCTGCGCTGGTCGTCCGACAAGGGCTGGGTCGAGCGCGGCGGGCCGGTCGGCGAACCGTCCGAGACCGCGGGCCTGCCCACCCTCGCCCAGCTCACCAGCGCCGAGCAGCGCTGGGCCGACCGTGAGGAGGACATCACCGCGGTCAGCGGCGACCCCTTCGAGGTCGGTCAGGTCTTCGCCCGGCGCTGGACCGAGCGGCTCTCCGACTCCGCGCATCTCCAGCAGCTGTCGACGGAGTACCCCCGCATCCCGCACCGCATCGACGGTGAACTGCTGCGCTACGCCGCCCGGTTCGGGCTGCTCGCCCACAAGGACGACCAGATCGATGAACACGACCGCTATGCGATCCGGGCCGGATTCTGGCGCGAGGTCGATCTGCGTACGGCTGCCGAGCACGCTCCGGCCGGGGACTGACGGCCGGCGTCCGCTCCGTCCCCGGGCGCGCCGTCGGTGCCCCGCGGGCCGGAGGCGGTCCGGGGCCGCGTACCCTCGTAGCTCGTGAGGACGGGCGCAAAACAGGCGGAGCGCGGCGGGCCGGTGTGCGCCGTGCGGGACCTGGTGAAGACGTACCCCGCGATGCGCGGGCGCCGCGGCGCGGCACAGGCGCCTGCCGTACGTGCCAACGACGGCATCACCCTGGACGTACGACGCGGCGAGATCTTCGGGCTGCTCGGCCCCAACGGAGCCGGCAAGTCCACCCTGGTACGCCAGCTGACCGGACTGCTGCGCCCGGACTCCGGCACCATCTCCGTACTCGGCCATGATCTGGTGCGCTACCCGGAGCGGGCGGCCCGGCTGCTCGGCTATCTGGGGCAGGAGTCCACGGCCCTGGACGAGCTGACGGTCGCGCTGGCCGTGGAGACCACCGGCCGACTGCGCGGCCTCGGCGCCCGTGAGGCGCGTGCCGAGCGGGACGCGGTGATCGGCGAGCTGGGCCTCGGCGACATCGCGGGACGGACGCTGAAGAAGCTGTCCGGCGGGCAGCGGCGGCTGGCCTGCTTCGCCACCGTGCTGATCGGCGCGCGGCCGCTGCTGGTGCTGGACGAGCCGACCACCGGCATGGACCCGGTCGCGCGGCGCGCCGTATGGGCCGCCGTGGACCGGCGCCGGGCCGAGCACGGCGCCACGGTCGTGCTGGTGACCCATAACGTCCTGGAGGCCGAGAGCGTGCTCGACCGGGTCGCGGTGATCGACCGGGGCCGGGTCATCGCCTGCGACACGCCCGGCGGACTGAAGGACATGGTGAGCGAGGAGGTACGGCTGGAGCTGGTCTGGCGCGACCGCCCGCCGCTGGAGGTCCCCGAGATCGCCGCCCTCGAATCCGCCGCCCGCACCTCCGGCCGCCGCTGGACCCTGCGCCTCCCCGCCGACCAGGCCCGCTCCGCCGTGGCCGCGGTCACCGCGGGCCCCGCCTTCGCCGCCCTCGACGACTTCACGCTGGCCACGCCGAGCCTGGAGGACGTGTATTTGGCGCTCGGCGGGCGCGCGGAGGGACTGGTGAAGGCGTGAACGGCGGCGGGTGCGGCGGACGTATGGCATACCGGGGGCGTGGCAAGGAAGGCTTGGTGACAGGGTGAGTGTGGTTCCCGCGCAGGCGGTGGCGGGGGTGTCCCCGGGCGCCGGGGCGTGGTCCGAGGACGGTGAGGCCGCCCCGCTGGCGCCGCGCGCCGGCCTGGTGCCCGCGCTCGGCGCCGTCTACCGCGCCCAGCTCTCCCGGGCCCGGGTCGCCCGGATCCCGCTGCTGTTCGTCGCCACCTTCCAGTCCGTAGGGATCATGGTCCTGCTGCGCGGAGTGGTCGACGGCGGCGCCCCGGCGCGGTCCGTGGTGTCCGGCTCCGCCGTGCTGGTCGTCGCGTTCGTGGCACTCAACCTCCTCGCCCAGTACTTCGGCCAGCTACGGGCCGGCGGCGGACTCGACCACTACGCGACGCTGCCGGTGCCGCCGGCCGCGGTGGTGCTCGGCGCGGCCGCCGCCTACGCCTCGTTCACCGTGCCCGGCACGGTGGTCACCGCGGTCACCGGCTGTGTGCTCTTCCAGCTGCCGATGGCCAACCTCTGGGTACTGGCCGCCGTGCTCCCGCTCGCCGGAGCCGCGCTGTCCGGCCTCGGCGCGGCCCTCGGGCTGCTCGCCCCGCGCCAGGAACTCGCCACGCTCTGCGGCCAGTTGGGCATGTCGGCGGCGCTGCTGCTGGGCGTACTGCCGCCCGACGGGATGCCCGCGTTGATCGGCTGGGCCCGCGATCTGCTGCCCTCCACCTACGGCGTGGAAGCGCTGGCGCGCAGCTTCGACCCGCACCCCGACTGGGTCGCGGTCGGCGCCGACCTGGGCGTCTGCGCGGCCGTCGGGGTGCTCTCGCTGGCCGTCGCCACCTGGGCGTACCGCCGGGCGGCGACCCGATGACCGGTGCCCCCGCCCCGAACGGGCGTCCTGATGCCGGTGCCACCGGCCCCACCTGGCACGATGACGGGGTGACCGCACCGCTGACGCCACCCGACAACCAACCGCCCGAAGAGCCGCAGCACCCCGAGGCCGCGCCCGCCGGGGGCCATGGCTCCACCGCCGACCACAGCGACCACACCGGCCTCGGCGGCCCCGAGCTCGCTCGCGAGCTGCGCGAGGGCGCGTTGATCGCACTCCTGGTCGCGGTGAGCGGTGTGCTGCTCGGCGTGGTGTGGAACTGGCTCGCGCCGCACATCCCGCTGATCGCGGACACCCGCAACGTCTACCTGAAGAACACCGAGGGCGAGGAGGCGATCGGCGCGGACGGCACCTTCGTCCTGCTGTCCCTGGCCTTCGGTGTGCTCAGCACGGCGGCGGTCTTCCTCTTCCGCCGGCGCGGCGGAATTCCGCTGGTGGTGGCGCTGGTCCTGGGCGGTCTGCTGGGCGCGGCGCTGGGCTGGCTGACCGGCATGTGGCTGGGCCCCACCCCGGACGTGGCCGCGCACGCCAAGCAGGTCGGCCCCGGCGTCACCTTCTACGGCCCGCTGCGGCTGCAGGCCAAGGGCGCGCTGCTGGTCTGGCCGATCGCCGCGATGCTGACGCAGCTGGCGCTGACCGGGCTGTTCGGGCCGCGCGACCCGGAGCCGCCGGCGCCGGACTGGTCCGGCCACCAAGGACAGGACTGGTCCGGCCACCACACGCAGCAACCGCCGGCCGAGGGCTGAGCCCCGTACGCCTAGGGGGCGGCCCGTCATCGCGGCCGCCCCGCCGACTCCGTCAGTCGCGCGCGATCGGCGCGACCCGGGCATCGGTGAGCGCCACCAGATCCTCCGGTGCCAGCTCGACCTCCAGCCCGCGTCGGCCCGCCGAGACACAGACCGTCGGCCGGCCCTCGGCCGAGGCGTCCACGACCGTACGCAGCCGCTTGCGCTGACCCAGCGGCGAGATCCCGCCGAGGACGTATCCCGTACTGCGCTCGGCCGCCGCCGGATCGGCCATCACGGCCCGTTTGCCGCCGACCGCGGCCGCCAGCGCCTTGAGATCGAGGGACCCGGACACCGGGACCACGGCGACCGTGAGCGTGCCGTCGACCTCCGCGAGCAGCGTCTTGAACACCTGGTCGGGCGCGACACCGAGGGCCTCGGCGGCCTCCTCGCCGTACGAGGGTGCGGCCGGGTCGTGCTCGTAGGAGTGCGTCGTGAAAGCGACGCCTGCCTCGGTGAGGGCGACCGTCGCGGGCGTGCCGACGGACTTCTTGGACTTCTTCGCCAACGTCTTCGTGCCTCGCGTCAGTTGGGGCTGGTCGGCTGCCTGGTCAGATCCACGGCCGGCAGCGACGGGAGCTTACCGAGCAGCGCCGACTCGTGGCGAAGCAGTTTCAGCTCGTGCGCCAGCCGGGCCGTGGTGTCCGGCGCCTCCAGCAGCCGCTGCTTGGCGGGGACGTCCAGCACGGCCGCGGCGGCGACGAGGTACGACAGCACCGACGGGTCGCCCGGCAGGTCCTGCCCGCTCGACAGGGTCCGCTCGTTCGCCCAGGCCAGCCGCTTCTGATACGTACGGAAGGCCCGTACGACGCCCGAGGCGAGCGCGCCCGCGCCCTCCCCCTGGCCCTCTTCCAGCTCCTCCAGCTCACCGGTCAGATACGGCCCGGAGGCGTCCACCGACAGCAGCCGGAAGCGGGTGGTGCCGGTGGCCAGGACCTCGTAGCCGGTGTCGTCGGCGGACGACTTCTCCCGGATGGTCGCCGCGTCCGCGATACAGCCCACCGAATGGAACGCCTGGATCGGGTCGTCGCCGAAGCCCGCCGCGGGACCGTCGGCGGACGGCACCGTGGCGTCCGGCATGCCCTGCGCGGTGGGCGCGACCTCCCGGCCGTCCCGGATCGCGATCACCGCGAAGCGCCGGTCGTCCTCCGGCAGCGCGCTCAGATCGCGCATCATCGCTCGGTACCGCGCCTCGAAGACGTTCAGCGGGAGCACGAGTCCCGGGAACAGCACCGAGTTCAGCGGGAAGAGCGGTAGGCGCACGGAGGTCACAGCCGGTAAGCCTAGAGCCTGTGGCGACCGGGGCCACCACCCGGACCAGGGTTATTGCCGGCGGAGCAGCCGTGACGCACCGGCCGCGACCGTTGTCGCGAGTACCCAGCCCGCCAGGATCAGCACCGCCGCCGCCCACTGCGCACCGCCCCCCGGCTTCCAGGCCGCGCCCTGATTGAGGTCGATCACCGGCAGCAGCAGGTCGAGGGAGTAGAGATACGGGTTCCAGGGCGGCGTCTCGCCCGCCTTGAGGGGCGGCGGCGGGGACATCGAGAAGTAGATCGTGCCGATCGCCCACAGGATCGCCATCCACACCGCGGCCCGCCCGGGGCGGTAGCCGTACGCCACCGTCCAGTCCTGGAGGAACCCCCAGGCCTTCGCCGCCAGCGGCAGCGTCTCGCGGCGCCGCCGCTGCTTGGCCAGCAGCACCTCGCGGGCGTCGGAGTCCTCACCGCTGGCGCGCAGCGAGGTGGCGAGCATCTCGTACGGTTCGGGCGCGTACTCGGGGGTCGCGGCGGCCACCCACTGCAGCCGCTGCGCGAGCGGGAAGTGGCCGCGCGGGATCAGCGTCTCGTACGCGAAGCCGGCCATCCACAGTCCGCCGAGCCCCGGCCAGCTCGCCGACTTGTCGACAAGATTGACGACCCGGGCGCCGGAGAGGATCACCCGGCCGCGCTGCGGGCGCTCGCCGAGGAAGCGCAGCTCCGGCGTCTGTATGCGGCGCAGCGACAGCTCCTGGTCGGACTCCATGATGAACCGGGCGTGCTCGAAGTCGACCGCGTCACCGAACCGCCCGTCGTCCAGGCGCATCCCGCCCTCGCACTCGAAGCGCTGCATACGTGTGCCGCGCGAGGGGGTGTGCGCGATGCCGTACGGGGGTGTGGCGCTGCTGGAGAACGGGGAGTTCGCGAGGCCGGCGGCGGTCAGATAGAGGGTGCGCTCGACGGTCAGCTGCGGGGCGTTCAGCGCCCGGCGGCCGAAGGGGTTGCTCAGCCGGCTGCCGCGCAGGCTCAGCGACACGCCGATGGTGGCGCCGCGCAGCGACAGCTCGCCGTAGGACTCCAGCATCTCGGCCTGCAGATCCTGGGCGACGGTCAGCCCGTCCGCCATGATCGACCGGCCCTGTCGGTCCTTGTGCACCACCGCCTGATTGAGCATCAGGTCCGTGCCGATCTGCGCGTCGGTGAGCCGGATGCCGGAGTGCACCACACAGCGCGGCAGATGCAGATCGCCCTCGGTGTGCAGCCGGGCCGCCTCCACCCGGGGTATCGCGCAGTTCACCAGCCGCAGCGTGGTGAAACGGCTCTCCGGCAGCACCACCTCGGCCTCGAAGCGGCAGTCCCGCAGCTCGACGAATGGCTTGATCGTGCCCCCGGCGACGTCGAGAGTGTCCGTGATGTACGCGCCGGTGACCTTCAGGGCGGAGACCCGCCCCGGCTGCGCCGGCGGCCCGTCGAGCAGCAGCAGCGCCACGACACGGGCCCGCACCCGGCGCTCGGGGCCCCACAGATGCTGCCCGTGCGGATCGTCGCGCACCGGGTCCCCGATGTGCAGATCGCAGGTGCTGCCGTTGCGGAAGGCCTGCCACATGCTCCATTCCGCCGATGTCAGCTGCAGGTCGGCGGGCGCGTCGCCGTCCCCGGGCTCGGTCACTGTGGATCCCCCTTGCTCTCCCGTGGTGTGTCGCAACCTGTTCGGACGCATGTGGTGCGCTGGTCGTGTGCTGTGGTCGTGGTGCGTCCCGCAGGTCTCCCCGTACGCCTTAGGTGGCCCTTGCCCGCCACGTGACTGCTTGAACACGCGTGGTCAGGGCCAACTCCGGTCAACTTCCGCACACGGCTTGACCGTGCGTCCGGACGGTGTGTCGCTGTGTATCACTGAGTGATACGGCCGCTCGGGCCCAAGAGTGGGTCTGAGACACTGGGAGGGTGATCTCCCGAATCGATCTGCGCGGTGACGCCCTTCCCGAGGGCGGCGCCCTGCGCGACCTGCTGCCCCGTGCCGAGTTCGACGTGGAAGCCGCCCTGGAGAAGGTGCGGCCCATCTGCGAGGACGTACGCCATCGCGGCACCGCGGCGCTGATCGATTATGCGCGGCGGTTCGACGGCGTCGAGATCGAGCGCGTACGGGTGCCCGCCGAGGCACTGCGCAGCGCCCTCGCCGAGCTGGACCCGGCCGTGCGGGCCGCCCTGGAGGAGTCCATCCGGCGCGCCCGGATCGTGCACCGCGAACAGCGCCGCACGGACGTGACGACCAAGGTCGTCCCCGGCGGCACGGTCACCGAACGCTGGGTGCCGGTCGAGCGGGTGGGCCTCTACGTCCCCGGCGGCCTGGCCGTCTACCCGTCCTCCGTCGTCATGAACGTCGTCCCGGCCCAGGAAGCCGGCGTCGAGGGCATCGCCGTCTCCTCCCCGCCGCAGAAGGAGTTCGGCGGCCTGCCGCACCCGACGATCCTCGCCGCCTGTGCGCTGCTCGGCGTCGACGAGGTCTACGCCGCCGGCGGCGCCCAGGCCATCGCGATGTTCGCGTACGGCACCGAGGAGTGCCTGCCGGTCAACCTCGTCACGGGCCCCGGCAACATCTTCGTCGCCTCCGCCAAGCGCCTCCTCAAGGGCCGTATCGGCATCGACGCCGAGGCCGGCCCCACCGAGATCGCGGTCCTCGCGGACGCCACCGCCGACCCCGAGCACGTCGCCGCCGACCTGATCAGCCAGGCCGAGCACGACACCCTCGCCGCGGCCGTCCTGGTCACCGACTCCACCGAGCTCGCCGACGCCGTCGGCGAGGCGCTGAAGCGGCAGGTGGCGGCCACCAAGCACATCGAGCGGATCACCGAGGCGCTGGCCGGACGGCAGTCCGCCGTCGTCCTCGTCGACGGCATCGACGAGGGCCTGCGGGTCGTGGACGCCTACGGCGCCGAACACCTCGAGATCCAGACCGCCGACGCCTCCGCCGTCGCCGCCCGGGTCCGCAACGCCGGCGCGATCTTCGTCGGCCCGTACGCCCCGGTCTCGCTGGGCGACTACTGCGCCGGCTCCAACCACGTGCTGCCCACCGGCGGCTGCGCCTGCCACTCCTCCGGACTGTCCGTGCAGTCCTTCCTGCGCGGCATCCATGTCGTGGACTACTCGCGTGATGCGCTGGCCGAGGTCGCCCACCATGTGGTGACCCTCGCCGAGGCCGAGGATCTCCCGGCCCACGGTGCCGCGCTGAAGGCCAGGTTCGAATGGAAGGTCCCGCAGAGCAAGTGAGCAGGCACGTGACCAAGATCGACGACCTCCCCATCCGGGACGAGCTCCGCGGCAAGTCCCCGTACGGTGCCCCGCAGTTGGACGTGCCCGTACGCCTGAACACCAACGAGAACCCCTACCCGCTGCCCGAGCAGCTGGTCCTGCGGATCGCCGAGCGGGTGACCGAGGCCGCCCGGCAGCTCAACCGCTACCCCGACCGGGACGCGGTCGAGCTGCGCACCGAGCTGGCCCGCTACCTCACCCGCACCGGCGGCCACGAGGTCACCAAGGACCAGGTCTGGGCCGCCAACGGCTCCAACGAGGTCATCCAGCAGCTGCTGCAGACCTTCGCCGGCCCCGGCCGCACCGCCATCGGCTTCGAGCCGTCGTACTCGATGCACGCGCTCATCTCCCGCGGCACCGGCACCGGCTGGATCTCCGGCCCGCGCAACGACGACTTCACCATCGACGTCGAGGCGGCGGTCGCGGCCATCGCCGAGCAGCGGCCCGACGTGGTCTTCATCTGCTCGCCGAACAACCCGACCGGCACCGCCGTCGAGGCCGCGACCGTGCTCGCGCTGTACGAGGCCGCGCAGGCGGCCCGGGCGGACGACCGGGGCGCGCTGGTGGTGATCGACGAGGCCTACAGCGAGTTCAGCCACCGCCCCTCGCTGCTGCCGCTGATCGAGGGCCGGCCGAATCTGGTCGTCTCGCGGACCATGTCCAAGGCGTTCGGCGCCGCCGGGCTGCGGCTGGGCTATCTGGCCGCCGACGCCGCCGTGGTCGACGCCGTGCAGCTCGTCCGGCTCCCGTACCACCTCTCGTCCGTCACCCAGGCCACCGCGCTCGCCGCGCTGGAGCACACCGATACGCTCCTGAAGTACGTCGAGCAGCTCAAGACCGAGCGGGACCGCCTGGTCGACGAGCTGCGCGCGATGGGCTGCGAGGTCGTCGCCTCCGACGCCAACTTCGTACAGTTCGGCCTCTTCGACGACGCGCAGGCCACCTGGCAGGCGATCCTCGACCACGGCGTGCTGGTCCGTGACAACGGTGTACCGGGCTGGCTGCGGGTCACCGCCGGCACCCCGGCCGAGAACGACGCGTTCCTCGACGCGGTTCGTGCAGTACTGAAGGAGAGCAAGCGATGACCCGCGTAGGACGCGTGGAGCGCACCACCAAGGAAACGTCCGTGCTCGTCGAGATCGACCTCGACGGCAGGGGGGACGTGGAAGTGTCGACCGGTGTCGGCTTCTACGACCACATGCTCGACCAGCTCGGCCGGCACGGTCTGTTCGACCTCAAGGTCAAGACCGATGGCGATCTGCACATCGACACCCACCACACCATCGAGGACACCGCCCTCGCGCTGGGTGCCGCCTTCAAGCAGGCCCTCGGCGACAAGTCCGGCATCTACCGCTTCGGCAACTGCACGGTGCCCCTGGACGAGTCGCTCGCCCAGGTGACCGTCGACCTCTCCGGCCGCCCGTATCTGGTGCACACCGAGCCGGAGAACATGGCGCCGATGATCGGCTCGTACGACACGACGATGACCCGGCACATCTTCGAGTCCTTCGTCGCCCAGGCCCAGATCGCGCTGCACATCCACGTCCCGTACGGCCGCAACGCCCACCACATCGTGGAGTGCCAGTTCAAGGCGCTGGCCCGGGCCCTGCGCTACGCCAGCGAACGCGACCCGCGGGCGGCCGGAATCATTCCTTCCACCAAGGGAGCGCTGTGAACGGCCTTTCCACCGTCTTCATCCTGCTCGGACTCTTCCTCCTCGGTGGCATCTACTCCTTCTGGAAGCAGCAGCTGCCCAAGAGCCTGATCGTGCTGCTGTCCATCGGGTCGGCGATGTGCCTGGCCGCCGGCGTGCTGCGGCTGGAGGTATGGAATTGACCGCCGCCAAAAAGGTCGTCGTCCTCGACTACGGCTTCGGCAATGTCCGCTCCGCCGAGCGGGCACTGGCGCACGTCGGCGCCGAGGTGGAGATCACCCGGGACTACGACCGGGCGATGAACGCCGACGGGCTGCTGGTCCCCGGCGTCGGCGCGTTCGCCGCCTGTATGCGGGGGCTGAAGGAAGCCCGCGGTGACTGGATCGTCGGCCGCCGGCTGTCCGGTGGCCGCCCCGTCATGGGTATCTGCGTCGGCATGCAGATCCTCTTCGGCCGCGGCATCGAGCACGGTGTGGAGACCGAGGGCCTGGACGAGTGGCCCGGCACGGTCGGCCCGCTCAAGGCCGAGATCGTCCCGCACATGGGCTGGAACACCGTCGACGCCCCCGAGGGCTCACGGCTCTTCGCCGGCCTGCCCGCCGACTCCCGCTACTACTTCGTGCACTCCTACGCGGTGCACGACTGGGAGCTGGAGGTCGGCAACCCGCACATCGCCGCGCCGAAGGTCACCTGGGCCACGCACGGCGAGCCGTTCGTGGCCGCGGTCGAGAACGGTCCGCTGTGGGCCACCCAGTTCCACCCCGAGAAGTCCGGCGATGCCGGTGCCCAGCTCCTGACCAATTGGATCGAGACCCTGTAATGCCGAACGCGCCGAAGCTCGAACTCCTCCCCGCCGTCGACGTCCGCGACGGCCAGGCCGTCCGCCTCGTCCACGGCGAGTCCGGCTCCGAGACCTCCTACGGCGACCCGCTGGAGGCGGCCCTCGCCTGGCAGCGGGCCGGCGCCGAGTGGCTGCACCTCGTCGACCTCGACGCGGCGTTCGGCACCGGCGACAACCGCGCGCAGATCGCCGAGGTCGCCCGCTCGATGGACATCAAGGTCGAGCTGTCCGGCGGCATCCGCGACGACGACTCGCTGGCCGCCGCCCTGGCCACCGGCTGCACCCGCGTCAACATCGGCACCGCGGCCCTGGAGAACCCCGAGTGGGTCGCCAAGATCATCGCCGAGCACGGTGACCAGATCGCGGTCGGTCTGGACGTCCGCGGTACGACGCTGCGCGGCCGCGGCTGGACCCGCGACGGCGGCGACCTCTACGAGACGCTGGCCCGCCTGGACTCCGAGGGCTGCGCCCGCTACGTCGTCACCGACATCAACAAGGACGGCACCCTCCAGGGCCCCAACCTGGAGCTGCTGCGCAACGTCTGCGCGGTCACCGACCGCCCCGTCGTCGCCTCCGGCGGCGTTTCCTCCCTCGACGACCTGCGGGCACTTGCCACGCTGGTACCGGAAGGTGTCGAGGGCGCGATCGTCGGCAAGGCGCTCTACGCGAAGGCGTTCACCCTCGAAGAGGCGCTGGCAGCAGTGTCGTAACGGCGAACGGAAGGCCGCATGATGACCATCGAGCGCGTACGGACCGACAGTCCCTTGGAAGCGGCCATCGGCTTCGCACGCGCCGTGGCGGCCGGCGACCGGGTTCTGGTCGCCGGCACGATGCCACTGGTCGACGACATCGTGCAAGGTCTGGGCGATCCCTACGAACAGACCAAGGCCGCCTTCACCAACGCGCTGGCGGCGCTGAAGCCCTTCGGCCTCGGCGCCGACGCGGTCCTGCGCACCCGTATGTACCTCACCCACGTCCGCGATGTGGACGAGGCCGGCCGCGCGCACAAGGAGCTCTTCGACGGCGCACCGCCCGTCACGACCGTGCTCGTGGTCTCCGGCTTCGCCGACCCCCGCGTGCTGGTCGAAGTAGAACTAGAAGCTTTCCGAGAGCTTTCAGAGAGGCCTGAACAGACATGACCCTGGCGGTCCGAGTCATCCCTTGCCTGGACGTCGACAACGGCCGGGTCGTCAAGGGCGTCAACTTCCAGAACCTGCGGGACGCGGGCGACCCCGTCGAGATGGCGAAGATCTACGGTGACGAGGGCGCCGACGAGCTGACCTTCCTCGACATCACCGCCTCCTCGGGCAACCGCGAGACCACCTACGACGTGGTCCGCCGCACCGCCGAGCAGGTCTTCATCCCGCTCACCGTCGGCGGCGGCGTGCGCACCCCCGAGGACGTCGACAAGCTGCTGCGGGCCGGCGCCGACAAGGTCGGCGTCAACACCGCCGCGATCGCCCGCCCCGACGTGATCCGGGAAATCGCCGAACGCTTCGGCAGCCAGGTCCTGGTCCTCTCCGTCGACGCCCGCCGCACCGACGCCGGGACGCCGTCCGGATACGAGGTCACCACCCACGGCGGCCGCCGCGGCACCGGTATCGACGCCGTGGAATGGGCCCACCGCGCCGCCGAACTGGGCGCCGGCGAGATCCTCCTCAACTCCATGGACGCCGACGGCACCAAGGACGGCTACGACGTCGCGATGATCGAGGCGGTCCGCAAGCACGTCACCGTCCCGGTGATCGCCTCCGGCGGCGCCGGCAAGCTGGACGACTTCGCTCCGGCCGTGGCCGCCGGCGCCGACGCCGTCCTCGCCGCCTCCGTCTTCCACTTCGGCGATCTGCGCATCGGCCAGGTCAAGGACGCCCTGCGCGAGGCGGGTCACCCGGTGCGCTGACCCCGTAGGCTCCGCCCATGAGTCGTGTCAACGATGTGGGCGGCCAGACCGGGTTCGGGGCGCTGGAGATCGAGGCGGACGAGCCGCCGTTCCACGCCGACTGGGAGGCGCGGGTGTTCGCGTTGAACTCCGTGCTGGTACGGAACGGGGTCTACCGGCTCGACGAGTTCCGCGACGCGGTGGAGCGGATGGATCCCCAGGAGTACCTGGCCACCTCGTACTACGAGCGCTGGCTGAAGGCGATCGAGACCCTGCTCGCGGAGCGCGAGGTGCTCTCCGATGGGTGAACTCCGGGCGGGGGAGCGGGTCCGGGTACGCGCCGGCGATCCGGCGGGGCACACCCGTGTGCCGCGGTACGTCCGCGGCCAGCTCGGGCGGATCGTCGAGTCTCAGGGCAGTTGGGCGCTTGCCGACGAGGTGGCGGCCGGTGTCGCCGAGCCACGGGTCGAGCCCGTCTACACCGTGGCCTTCGCGGCGGCGGACCTGTGGGGCGAGGGGGATCACGAGGTCACCGTCGACCTCTGGGAGTCGTACATCGAGCCGGTGCGGAAGGACGAGGCATGAGCGGGGAGCACGCGAGTGCGCCGGTGGCGGCGCGGGTGAGGCGGCTGGAAGAGCGGCTGATCGAGGCCGGCGTGGTCGGCGAGGAACAGCTGGACGCGGCGCTCGCCGCGATGCTCAAGGGCGCCTCGCCGGTCAACGGGGCGCGGATCGTGGCGCGCGCCTGGGTCGACGAGGGCTTCCGGGCGCGGCTGCTGGACGATGCCAATGCCGCGCTGCCGGAGGTGGGGCTGTCGATGGCGGGCGGGATCCAGGAGCAGCGGCTCAAGGTCGTCGAGAACACCGGGACCGCGCACCACGTCATCGTGTGCACCTTGTGCTCCTGCTATCCGATCGGGCTGCTGGGGCCGTCGCCGTCCTGGTACAAGAGCGAGGCCTACCGCTCGCGGGTGGTGCGCGAACCGCGTGCCGTGCTGGCCGAGTTCGGGCTGGAGCTGCCGGCGGACACCGCGATCACGGTGTGGGATTCCAGTGCGGAGAGCCGCTATCTGGTCCTGCCGCGGCGGCCCGACGGCACCGCGGGGATGAGCGAGCCTGAGCTGGCCGCGCTCGTCACCCGGGAAGGGCTCATCGGGACCGCCGCGGTGTGACGCGCCGCGGTGTGACTCAGCGCCCCTTCCGTGCCGCCCGTACGAACTCGCGGTTCATCGTGGTGATGCTGAACAGCGGAATGCCCTTGGGGCAGGCGGTGGCGCATGCGCCGGTGTTGGTGCAGCCGCCGAAGCCCTCGGCGTCCATCTGGCCGACCATGTCCAGGACGCGCGAGGCGCGCTCCGGGGCTCCCTGGGGCAGGGAGTTGAGGTGGACGACCTTGGCGGAGGTGAAGAGCATCGCCGAGCCATTGGGGCAGGCCGCCACGCAGGCGCCGCAGCCGATGCACTCGGCGTGTTCGAAGGCGGTGTCGGCGGCCGGCTTGGGAACGGCGGTGGCGTGCGCCTCGGGGGCGGCGCCGGTGGGGGCGGTGATGTAGCCGCCCGACTGGATGATGCGGTCGAAGGCGGAGCGGTCGACGACCAGGTCCTTGACGACGGGGAAGGCCGAGGCGCGCCAGGGCTCGATGTCGATGGTGTCGCCGTCGGAGAAGGACCGCATGTGCAGCTGGCAGGTGGTGGTCCGCTCCGGTCCGTGGGCGTCGCCGTTGATGACGAGCGAGCAGGCGCCGCAGATGCCCTCGCGGCAGTCGTGGTCGAAGGCGACCGGGTCGTCACCGCCCAGGATCAGCTCCTCGTTGAGGGTGTCGAGCATCTCCAGGAACGACATGTCCGGGGAGATGCCGTCCACCTCGTACGTGGACATCGCGCCGGGGGCGTCGGCGTTCTTCTGGCGCCAGACGCGCAGGGTGAGCCTCATGCGTAGCTCCGCTGGGTGGGGTGGACGTACTCGAAGACGAGGTCTTCCTTGTGGAGGACGGGAGCGTCACCGGTCGCGATGAACTCCCAGGCGGCGGCGTAGGAGAACTCCTCGTCGCGCCGGGCCGCCTCGCCGTCCGGGGTCTGCGACTCCTCGCGGAAGTGCCCGCCGCAGGACTCGGCGCGGTGCAGCGCGTCGAGGCACATCAGCTCGGCGAGCTCCAGGTAGTCGACGATGCGGTTGGCCTTCTCCAGGGACTGGTTGAACTCCTTTCCGGTCCCGGGCACCTTGATGCGGCGCCAGAACTCCTCACGGATCTGCGGGATGCGCTCCAGAGCCTTGCGCAGCCCCGTTTCCGTACGGGCCATACCGCAGAACTCCCACATCAGCTCGCCGAGTTCGCGGTGGAAGGAGTCGGGCGTGCGGTCGCCGTCGACGGCGAGCAGCTTCGCGAGCCGGTCCTCGGTCTCGGCCACCACTTCCCGTACGACAGGGTGCTCGCCGGAGACCTCGTCGTGGTGCGGATGGCGCGCCAGGTAGTCGTTGATGGTGGAGGGCAGCACGAAGTAGCCGTCCGCGAGCCCCTGCATCAGGGCCGAGGCACCGAGCCGGTTCGCGCCGTGGTCCGAGAAGTTGGCCTCACCGACCGCGAACAGGCCGGGGATCGTGGTCTGCAGGTCGTAGTCGACCCAGAGTCCGCCCATCGTGTAGTGCACGGCCGGGTAGATCCGCATCGGGACCCGGTACGGGTCCTCGTCGGTGATCCGGGCGTACATGTCGAAGAGGTTGCCGTACTTCGCCTCGACGGCCTTGCGGCCCATGCGCGCGATGGCGTCCGCGAAGTCGAGGTAGACGCCCTGGCCGCCGGGGCCGACGCCGCGCCCTTCGTCGCAGACGTTCTTCGCGGCCCTGGACGCGATGTCGCGGGGCACGAGGTTGCCGAAGGACGGGTAGATGCGCTCCAGGTAGTAGTCGCGCTCGTCCTCGGGGATCTTGTTCGGCGGGCGGTCGTCGCCCCGGGTCTTCGGCACCCAGATACGGCCGTCGTTGCGCAGCGACTCACTCATCAGCGTCAGCTTCGACTGGTGGTCGCCGTTGCGCGGAATGCAGGTGGGGTGGATCTGTGTGAAGCAGGGGTTGGCGAAGTACGCCCCGCGGCGGTGGGCCCGCCACACCGCCGTGGCGTTGGAGTTCATGGCGTTCGTCGACAGGTAGAAGACGTTGCCGTAGCCGCCGGTGGCGAGCACCACCGCGTCCGCGAAGTAGGTGTCGATCTTCCCGGTGATCAGGTCACGGGCGACGATTCCCCGGGCCCGCCCGCCCACCACGATCACATCGAGCATCTCGGTACGTGGATGCATGGCGACGTTCCCGGCGGCGATCTGCCGGGACAGCGCCTGGTAGGCGCCGAGCAGCAGCTGCTGGCCCGTCTGGCCGCGGGCGTAGAACGTCCGCGACACCTGTACGCCGCCGAAGGACCGGGTGTCGAGCAGGCCCCCGTACTCGCGGGCGAACGGCACGCCCTGCGCCACGCACTGGTCGATGATCTCGACGGAGATCTGCGCGAGGCGGTGGACGTTCGACTCACGGGCGCGGAAGTCGCCGCCCTTGACGGTGTCGTAGAAGAGGCGGTGGACGGAGTCGCCGTCGTTGCGGTAGTTCTTCGCGGCGTTGATCCCGCCCTGGGCGGCGATGGAGTGCGCCCGGCGCGGCGAGTCCTGGTAGCAGAACTGCTCGACGTGGTAGCCCTGTTCGGCGAGCGTCGCGCCGGCCGCGCCGCCCGCGAGCCCGGTGCCGACGACGATGATCGTGTGCTTGCGGCGGTTGGCCGGGTTGACCAGCTTCGCCTCGAAGCGGCGGCGGTCCCAGCGCTCGGCGATCGGCCCGTCGGGGGCCGCGGTGTCGGCGACGGGCGCGCCGGTCACGTAGTCGGCGTAGTTGCCGTGCGTCGTCAGGTCGGCGGTCGAAGTCATGTCAGCTCACTACTCCGGTCATCACGGAGACGGGGACGGCGATGAAGCCCAGGGTCAAGGCGGCGGCGAGCCCGTTCGCGAGGCCCTTGAGCAGCCGGTCGCGACCGGGCCGGTTGGTGCCCAGGGTCTGCGCGGCGCTCCAGAAGCCGTGCCGGATGTGCAGGCCCAGGGCGAGCATCGCCACGATGTAGACGGTGTTGCCGTACCAGGTGGAGAAGGTCGCCACGACGTTCTCGTACGGATGGCCGGCCTCGGCGCGCGGATTCACCGTCAGCGTCGTCAGATCCAGGATGTGCCAGACGATGAACAGGCCGAGGATGACACCGCCCCAGCGCATCGTCCGGGTGGCATAGGTCGCGCGGCGGCGCCGGTGCGCGTAGGGGGTCGGCCGGGCGGCGATGTCCCGCCGGCTGAGCTGGTACGCGGCCACCGCATGGACCACGACCGCGGCCACCAGCACCACCCGCGCGATCCACAGGAACCACTCGTGGTGCAGGAACGGCTCGCCGATGGTGCGCAGCCAGGCGGCGTACGCGTCGAAGTCCACGGCCCCGAAGAAGATCTTGAGGTTGCCCAGCATATGGACGACCAGATACAGCAGCATCACGATGCCGCTGACGGCCATCGCCGTCTTCTTGCCGACGGTCGAGCCCCACAGAAGGCCCGCGAAGGACGGCCGTCGATCCGTCCGCGTGTCCAGTGCCATGGGTCCCGACGGTAAGGACCGTCCGGCCCATCAGTCCAAGACATGGTCCGGCTCATCTCGATAGGCCAGGCCTATCGATGCTTTACATTCCCCTTATGCAGCTGCAGCAGCTCCGCTACTTCACCGCCGTGGCCGACACCCGCCACTTCACCCGCGCCGCCGAACGCGAACATGTCGCCCAGCCCTCCCTCTCCCAGCAAATCCGGGCCCTGGAACGGGAGTTGGGCGCCGAACTCTTCCACCGCGCCCGCGGCCACATCACCCTCACCGACGCCGGCGAAACCCTGCTCCCGCTCGCCCGCCGCATCCTCGCCGACACCGAGACCGCCCGCCGCGAGGTCCAGGAGGTCGCCCAGCTGCGCCGCGGCCGGCTCCGCCTCGGCGCCCCGCCCAGCCTCTGCGCCAGCCTCGTCCCGGACGTCCTCAGCGCCTTCCACGCCACCTACCCGGGCGTCGACCTGATCGTGACCGAGGACGGCTCGCAGGACCTGGTCCGGGCACTGGCCGACGGCGAACTCGACCTGGCCCTGATCATCACCCCGCTCCCGGTCCAGGCCCCCGCCCTGGCCACCTCCGACCTGCTGCGCGAGGAACTCGTCGTGGTCTCCGCCCCCGACCGCCCCGCCCCCGTCGGCCGGCGCACCCGCATCCGCGTGGAGGATCTGCGCGGCCGGCCGCTCGCCATGTTCCGCCGCGGCTACGACCTGCGGGAATTCACCACCGCGGCCTGCCGGGCGGCCGGCTTCGAACCCACCTTCACCGTCGAGGGCGGCGAGATGGACGCCGTCCTCGGCTTCGTCCGGGCCGGGCTGGGCGTCGCCGTCGTCCCCAGCATGGTCGCCGAACGCTCCGGTCTGCGCGTCACCCGCTTCGCGACCCCCGGTATGCACCGGGTGATCTCCGTCGCCCACCGGGGCGACGTCTCCCCGCCGCGCGCCGCCCGGGAGCTGGAGCGCATCCTGCTGGACCACCTGGACCCGGGTATGTCCTGAGCCCCGGCGACCGGCCCCGGCCACCCCCGCGAGGGGCGGGTGCGGTGCCGTGGCAGGAGACCGGGGCGGGTCGTAGGCTGGCCGCATGTCGACCCATGCGAAGCGTGAACGGCTCCTTCTCGCCGACCTGTTGGAGAGCGCAGGCCCCGAGGCGCCGACGCTGTGTGCGAACTGGACCGCGCGGGAGCTGGCCGCGCATGTGGTGGTGCGCGAGCGGCGTGCCGACGCGGCCGGCGGGATCCTCGTCAAGCCGCTGGCCGCACGGCTGGAGCGGGTGCAGGCGGAGTTCGCCGGCAAGCCGTACGAGGAGCTGATCCAGCTGATCAGGACCGGGCCGCCGCGGATGTCGCCGTTCGCCCTGAAGCAGATCGACGAGGCGTCCAACACCGTCGAGTTCTATGTGCACGCCGAGGACGTACGGCGCGCGCAGCCGGACTGGGCCGCGCGGGAGCTGGACCCGGTGTTCGCCGACGCGCTCTGGTCGAGGATCGAGCGGATGGCCCGGGTGCTGGGGCGCAAGTCCCCGGTCGGGATGGTGCTGCGGCGGCCGGACGGGCGGACCGCGGTGGCGCATCGCGGCACCCCGGTGGTCACGGTCGTCGGGGAGCCGGGTGAGCTGACCATGTTCGCCTTCGGCCGGCAGGAGGTCGCCGATGTGGAGCTGGACGGCGACAAGGACGCGATCGCGCAGCTGATGGCGGCGAAGCTGGGGGTGTGAGCCCCGTACCGGGCTACCTCCGCAACACCACCACCGCGACCACCACAGCCACCACCACCGCCGCCGCGAACACCGCCCCCAGCACCCGTGCCGCCACCCGCGCGGCGCGGTCCGGATCCGGCGGCGGTGGCGGCACGGGCGGGGGCTGCTGATGATGCATATCTGCAGGATGCCGCACGGCACAATGGAGCCATGACCAGCAGCCGCACCCCCGCCCCGGACGCCGCCCCCGCCTCCCCGGCCGAGTCCGCCCTGGATCCCGCCATCGCCGCCCGCCTCAAGCGCGGCGCCGACGGCCTGGTCCCCGCCATCGCCCAGCAGTACGACACCGGCGAGGTGCTGATGCTCGGCTGGATGGACGACGAGGCGCTGCACCGTACGCTCACCACCGGCCGCTGCACGTACTGGTCCCGCAGCCGCCAGGAGTACTGGGTCAAGGGCGACACTTCCGGCCACATCCAGCTCGTCAAGTCGGTCGCGCTGGACTGCGACGCGGACACCGTCCTGATCCAGGTCGACCAGGTCGGCGCCGCCTGCCACACCGGCGACCGCACCTGCTTCGATGCCGATGTACTGGCCACCGAGCAGGGCCGGGACCAGTAGGCTCCGCTGCCATGACCACGGGAACCACCGGCACCGCCACTCCGGACCTCGACACCTTCCGCACCCTCGCCAAGGACCGGCGGGTCATCCCCGTCACCCGGCGCCTGCTCGCGGACGGCGACACACCGGTCGGGCTCTACCGCAAACTCGCCGCCGAACGCCCCGGCACCTTCCTGCTGGAATCCGCCGAGAACGGCCGTACGTGGTCGCGCTACTCCTTCATCGGCGTGCGCAGCGCCGCCACCCTCACCACCCGTGACGGCCAGGCGCACTGGCTGGGCGCCCCGCCCGTCGGCGTGCCCACCGACGGCGACCCGCTCGCCGCGCTGCGCGCCACCGTCGAGGCGCTGCACACCCCCCGGGACCTCATCGAGGGCGAGGGGCTGCCGCCGTTCACCGGCGGCATGGTCGGCTACCTCGGCTACGACATCGTGCGCCGGCTGGAGAAGATCGGCGAGCAGACCGCAGACGACCTCCATCTGCCCGAGCTGACCATGCTGCTCACCTCCGACCTCGCCGTCCTCGACCACTGGAGCGGTACGGTCCTGCTGATCGCCAACGCGATCAACCACAACGACCTCGACACCGGCATCGACGAGGCCTACGCGGACGCGGTGGCCCGCCTGGACACCATGGCCGACGACCTCGCCCGGCCCGCGCACGCCGGCGCCGCCGCGATGCCGCCGTCCGAGGTCCCGCCGTACACCGCCGAGTGGGGCGGCGCCGCCTACCAGGAAGCCGTCGAGGACATCAAGGAGCGCATCCGGGCCGGCGAGGCCTTCCAGGTCGTGCCCTCCCAGCGCTTCGAAACCCCGTGCACGGCCAGCGCGTTGGACGTCTACCGGGTGCTGCGCGCCACCAACCCCAGCCCGTACATGTACCTCTTCCGCTTCGACGGCGGCGAGGGCGGTGAGCGAGCCGCCTTCGACGTGGTCGGCTCCAGCCCCGAGGCGCTGGTCAAGGTCGAGGCCGGCCGGGCGATGGTGCACCCCATCGCCGGCACCCGCCCGCGCGGCGCGTCCGTCCAGGAGGACCAGGCCCTCGCGGACGAGCTGATGGCCGACCCCAAGGAGCGCGCCGAGCATCTGATGCTGGTCGACCTGGGCCGCAACGACCTGGGCCGGGTCTGCGAACCGGGCAGCGTCGAGGTCGTCGACTTCATGTCCATCGAGCGCTACAGCCACGTCATGCACATCGTCTCGACGGTCACCGGAAAGGTGGCCGAGGGCCGTACCGCCTTCGACGTGCTCACCGCCTGTTTCCCCGCCGGCACCCTCTCCGGTGCGCCCAAGCCGCGCGCCATGCAGATCATCGAGGAGCTGGAGCCGACCCGGCGCGGCCTGTACGGCGGCTGCGTGGGCTATCTCGACTTCGCCGGCGACTCCGACACCGCCATCGCGATCCGTACGGCGCTGCTGCGGGACGGCACCGCCTACGTCCAGGCGGGCGCCGGCGTGGTCGCCGACTCCGACCCGGTGGCCGAGGACACCGAGTGCCGCAACAAGGCGGCCGCGGTGCTGCGTGCCGTGCACACGGCCAACCACCTGGGCAAGTAGCCGGACGCACGCCCGCTACCCACCCCGCGCGCCGGTCCCCGCCGGCCGGTGCGCGATAGTGGTACGCGTGAGTGCCGCATCCCATACCCCCACAGACGCCGCGCCCGCCTCCGCGCCGGCGCCGGCCGCCGCGCCCCACAGCGCCAGGCGGAGCCTGGCCCTCGCGCTGCTGGCCGGCGCGGCCGGTGCGAGCCTGGCGCTGCTGGCCTCCGGCCGCACCTGGGCCACGGGCTCCGCGGTGCTCGCCCAGGGCGAACTGCCGCGCACCGTGACCGGCGCCGATGTGACCGGCGTGCCCGGTGCGCTCGCCGTCGTCGGCCTGGCCGCGCTGGTCGCCGTCTTCGCGGTGCGCCGGGCCGGCCGGATCGCGGTCGCCGCGCTGCTCGCGCTCAGCGGCATCGGCATCGTCGTCGCCGCGGTGCTGGGCAACACCGACACCTCCGCGCTGCGTGAGAAGGCCGCGACGGCGGTCGGGCTGAGCGGCGCCGATGTGCATCACGTCACGCACACCGGCTGGCCGTGGGTGGCCGCGGCCGGCGGGCTGCTGCTGCTGATCGCCGGACTGCTGGCGCTGGCGCAGGGCCGCCACTGGCCTGCAATGTCGGGCCGTTACGAGCGCACGCCCGGCGGCGCCCGCGGTCCGCGGCGTGCCCCGGCCGCCCCGGATCTGGACCGTCCGGAGGAGATCTGGAAGTCCCTGGACCGCGGTGAGGACCCCACCCGGTAAAAGTGTCCGGCCCGTCATCGGTGACAATGGGCGACGAGGATCACCGCGCCCGGAACCGGCGCGATAGAGCAACGAGGAGCATTCATGTCGAGCAGTGGCCACGGACACACCCCCGCCGCCTGGACCGGCGTCATCATCTCGTTCATCGGCTTCTGTGTCGCCGGAGCCTTCATCGTGCTGGCGAATGTGCCCGGCTTCTGGGCCGGCATGGTGCTGATCGGTCTCGGCGCCGTGGTGGGTGGCCTGATGCGCGCGGCCGGCATGGGCCAGGAGCCCAAGCGCTCCGCCAAGCCGCGTCCCCAGGCGCAGGCCCAGCCGCAGGAGAGCTGAGCCCCGCTCTCCTCGTCACGCCCCTCGAAGGCGCCGCTTCCCGGCCCGTACGCACCCGTGGGTGCCGTACCCGCCGTCCGTGCACACCCCGTACGGCGGCCGAGAAGCTGCGCCTTCACGCGTGAGGCAGGACAATCGGCAGCGTGAGCGATCCCGTGGCCGAGCTCCGACCGAAAGCCCCGCTGGAGGGCGGTCTGCCACGCCGCCTCGCGGCGCCCCTGGGCGCCCTCGCGGCCACCGCCGCCGCCTTCGCCTACGTCGGCGCCGTCGATCCGAACGAGCCCGGCCACTACCCCGTCTGCCCGCTGCTGCACCTCACCGGCCTCTACTGCCCGGCCTGCGGCGGACTGCGCAGCGCACATGACCTCGCACATGGCGACCCGGCCGCGGCGCTGGGTGCCAACGCCCTCGCGGTGGCCGCGTACGCCGCCTGTGCGGTCTTCTGGCTGCTCTGGCTGGGCCGGGCGGCGCGCGGACACCGTACGGCGGGCCCCCGGCCGAGAGCCGCCCACTGGTGGGCGCTGGGCGGGCTGCTGCTGGCCTTCACCGTCGTCCGCAACCTCCCCTTCGGCGGCGGACTGATCCCATGACCGGCCGACCGCCCGGGCCGGGCGTGCAGATCCCCGCGGAACCCGGAGATGTCCAGGTTGTGGGACCACGGTCAACCGGATGCGGGACCTGCATCGTATGGCGGATACCATCGGAGAGCCGGATGGGACAGTTCGTCCCACGGGCCACTGTCCACCTCCACCGCTCAAGAAGGAGGCCGCTCGCGTGAGTGTGCTCGACGAGATCATCGACGGGGTCCGCGCCGACCTCGCGGAGCGGCAGGCCCGCGTCACTCTCGACGAGCTCAAGGAGCGGGCCCAGAAGGCACGCCCCGCGAAGGACGGTGTCGCGGCCCTCAAGGGCGAGAGCGTCACGGTGATCTGCGAGGTCAAGCGCTCCAGCCCCTCCAAGGGCGCGCTTGCCGCGATCGCCGACCCGGCCGGCCTGGCCGCCGACTACGAAGCGGGCGGCGCCGCGGTCATCTCCGTCCTCACCGAGCAGCGCAAGTTCGGCGGTTCGCTGGCCGACCTGGAGGCGGTACGCGCCAAGGTCGACATCCCCGTCCTGCGCAAGGACTTCATCGTCACCGCCTACCAGCTGTGGGAGGCCCGTGCCTACGGCGCCGACCTCGCGCTGCTGATCGTCTCCGCCCTGGAGCAGGAGGCCCTGGTCTCGCTGATCGAGCGGGCCGAGTCGATCGGGCTGACGCCGCTGGTCGAGGTGCACGACGAGGAAGAGGTCGCCCGTGCGGTGGACGCCGGCGCCCGGATCATCGGCGTCAACGCCCGCAACCTGAAGACGCTTGAGGTCGACCGCGGCAACTTCGCGCGGGTCGCCCCCGAGATCCCCGACCACATCGTCAAGATCGCCGAGTCCGGCGTCCGCGGCCCGCACGACCTGATCGCCTACGCCAACGACGGCGCGGACGCGGTGCTGGTCGGCGAGTCGCTGGTCACCGGCAAGGACCCCAAGACCGCGGTCGCCGACCTGGTCGCGGCGGGCTCCCACCCGGCGATCCGCCACGGCCGGTCCTGAGCGGACAGCAAGGACACCGGCCCACCGACATGACCGCCATCGCCGCAGGCATCCGCCGCCCCGCCCGGGTACCGCACCCGGGCCGGGCCGGCCTGCCCGCCGCGGCGGGGGCCTCCCGCATTCCCCACCCCGCCCTCGGCCGCGGCTGCCGGCCGCGGGGCTGCCGGGCACCCGCACGGCGGGTCCACGGACGCAGGGTCAGGTACCACATCGGATCCGAGCCGGGACAGATCAACGGCATGCGATGGCGACCGGGGTCCGCGCGCTGACGCGTCGGCCCCTCGCCGGCGCCGGGCTGCTCTGAAGCACGCCCCTGCCCGCCCCTCCGCGGCACCGGCCCCGCCGGCTCCGCGACGGCGGCGACCCTCCGCAGCGCGCGCCGCATACCGTAATGCCCGCATCTCGAAAATTCCGACATAAACCGGACCTCCGGGGCAGCCGCCCCGGCCTAGGAGTGCGTCAGATGTCCTCCGAGTTCTTCCTTCCCGACCCCGAGGGGCGCGTGCCCACCCCCGAAGGCTATTTCGGTGCCTTCGGCGGCAAGTTCATCCCCGAGGCGCTGGTCGCCGCGGTCGACGAGGTCGCCGCCGAGTACGAGAAGGCCAAGGCGGACCCCGCCTTCGCGGCCGAGCTCAACGACCTGATGGTCAACTACACCGGGCGCCCCAGCGCGCTCACCGAGGTGCCGCGGTTCGCCGAACAGGCCGGCGGGGCCCGGGTGTTCCTTAAGCGCGAGGACCTCAACCACACCGGCTCGCACAAGATCAACAACGTGCTGGGCCAGGCGCTGCTCACCAAGCGGATGGGCAAGACCCGCGTCATCGCCGAGACCGGCGCCGGCCAGCACGGCGTCGCCACCGCCACCGCCTGCGCCCTCTTCGGTCTCGACTGCACCATCTACATGGGCGAGGTCGACACCAAGCGGCAGGCCCTCAACGTCGCCCGGATGCGGATGCTCGGCGCCGAGGTCATCTCCGTGACGTCCGGCAGCCGCACCCTCAAGGACGCCATCAACGAGGCCTTCCGCGACTGGGTCGCCAACGTCGACCGCACCCACTACCTCTTCGGCACGGTCGCCGGACCGCACCCCTTCCCGGCCCTGGTGCGCGACTTCCACCGCGTCATCGGCGTCGAGGCCCGTCGCCAGATCATCGAGCGCGCAGGCCGGCTGCCGGACGCCGCGCTGGCCTGCGTCGGCGGCGGCTCCAACGCCATCGGCCTCTTCCACGCCTTCCTCCCCGACAAGGACGTCCGCCTGATCGGCTGCGAGCCGGGCGGCCACGGCGTGGAGACCGGCGAGCACGCGGCCACCCTCACCGAGGGCACCCCCGGCATCCTGCACGGCTCCCGCAGCTACGTTCTCCAGGACGAGGACGGCCAGATCACCGAGCCGTACTCGATCTCGGCCGGTCTGGACTACCCCGGCATCGGCCCCGAGCACGCCTACCTCAAGGACGCCGGCCGCGCCGAATACCGTGCGGTCACCGACGACGCGGCGATGCAGGCGCTGCGGCTGCTGTCGCAGACCGAGGGCATCATCCCGGCGATCGAGAGCGCCCACGCGCTGGCCGGCGCCCTGGAGGTCGGCCGCGAGCTGGGCCCCGAGGGCCTGCTGCTGGTCAACCTCTCCGGGCGGGGCGACAAGGACATGGACACCGCAGCCCGCTACTTCGGGCTGTACGACGGCGACAACAACGGCGAGCGCCAGGGGGCGAAGTGATGGCGGGCAACGTGGAGCTGCTGAACGCGGTGCTGGCCCAGGCCCGCACCGAGAACCGTGCCGCGCTCGTCGGCTACCTCCCGGCCGGCTTCCCGACCGTGGACGGCGGCGTACGGGCGATGACCGAGATGCTGGACGGCGGCTGCGACATCGTCGAGGTCGGCCTGCCGCACAGCGACCCCGTCCTGGACGGCCCGGTCATCCAGACCGCCGACGACATCGCGCTGCGCGGCGGCGTGAAGATCGTCGATGTGATCCGCACGGTCCGCGAGGTGCACGCCGCCACCGGCGCCCCGGTGCTGTGCATGACGTACTGGAACCCCGTCGACCGCTACGGCGTCGAGCGGTTCGCCGCCGACCTGGCCGAGGCGGGCGGCGCCGGCTGCATCCTGCCGGACCTGCCCGTCGAGGAGTCCGAGGTGTGGCGCAAGGCCGCCGAGCAGCACGGCCTGGCCACCGTCTTCGTGGTCGCGCCGAGCAGCCGGGACGAGCGGCTCGCCAAGATCACCGCGGCCGGCAGCGGCTTCGTCTACGCCGCCTCGCTGATGGGCGTCACCGGAACCCGCGAGTCCGTCGGCCGCGAGGCTCAGGAGCTGGTGGCCCGCACCCGCGCCACCACCGACCTGCCGGTCTGCGTCGGCCTGGGTGTCTCCAACCCCGAACAGGCCGCCGAGGTGGCCCAGTTCGCCGACGGAGTGATCGTCGGCTCGGCGTTCGTCAAGCGGCTGCTGGCGGCGGACGGCGACCTGGACGCCGGCCTCGCCGGGGTCCGGACCCTGGCCGGCGAGCTGGCCGAGGGCGTACGCAAGCGGGCCTAGGTGTACTCGGCCAAGAGGTTGGTGACCCGCGTCGGTAGTTGATCAAGAAGAGACCTCCGGGCGTAGTGGAGATGCCTGTCTTCACCACAACCGGAGGTCTTGATGGCCCACGCTAATGCCCGGCTGACCTTTCACGGCAGATGCCTTCTGGTGCGCCGTGTCGTCCCCGGCCGACGTCCGGTGGCGCATGTGGCCAAGGAACTGGGAGTCTCCCGGCAGTGCGCGCACCGATGGGTGGCACGCTTCCGGGCCGAAGGCTGGAGCGGCCTGCACGACCGCTCCAGCCGCCCCCACACCTGCCCGAGGCGTACTCCCGCACACATCGAGGCCGCAGTGCTCAGCGCACGGCACGTCCACCGGCGGGGGCCGGACTTCCTCGCCGCCGAAACCGGTGTCCCCGCACGGACTGTGACCCGCATCCTGAGCCGCCATCACATGCCTCGCCTGGCATCCTGCGACCCGCTGACCGGACAGCCCATCCGCGCCGAACGCCGCAGCCACGCCCGCTACGAACGTGCCCGGCCCGGGGAACTCGTCCACCTTGACGTCAAGAAGATCGGACGGATCCCGGACGGCGGAGGATGGCGGGCCCACGGCCGCCAAGCCGGCAAGACCTACGCGCAAAAGCAGGCCAGGATCGGCTACGACTACGTCCACGCCGCCGTCGACGACCACTCCCGGCTGGCCTACGCCGAGATCCATGCTGATGAGAAGGCCGACACCTGCGCCGGCTTCCTCACCCGCGCTGCCGGCTTCTTCGCAGCCCGTGGCATCGGCCGCATCGAGCGCGTCATCACCGACAACGCCTGGGCCTACCGCAAGAGCACCGCCTTCCGCCGGGCCGTGGCCGACCTCGGTGCCCAGCAGCGGTTCATCCGTCCCCACTGCCCCTGGACCAACGGCAAGGTCGAACGCTTCAACCGCACCCTGCAAACCGAATGGGCCTACCACCAGGTGTTCACCAGCAACACCGAACGCGCCCAGGCCCTGGCGCCGTGGCTGAGCTTCTACAACACTCGACGCCGACACACCGCGCTCGAAGGCCAGCCCCCGATCAGCCGACTGTCACCAAAGTCATGACCGAGTACACCTAGTAGGGCTTTGTTACGTGGCCTTGTCACGGTCGGTGTCTGGTAGTTCGCTGGTTGTATGAGGTCTGGTGAACTTGCTGCGTGTCGGGGCCGGTTGGAGGAGTTTGCTGGGGAGGTGTTCGCGCCGCTGGTGCGGCGGGATCAGCGTGAGAAGGGTGCCTTGTATCTGAGGGGGCTGTTGCTGGACGGCCGACGCAAGTCGATGCAGCCGATGGCCGAGCGCCTCGGGGTGGACCACCAGCAACTCCAGCAGTTCGTTACGTCCTCCACCTGGCCCTTCGATGCGGTGCGAGCCCGGCTGGCGTGGCGGGCCGTGCGGGTGGTCCGTCCGCAGGTGTGGGTGGTGGACGACACCGGTTTTCCCAAGGACGGCATCTCCTCGCCCGGTGTGGCCCGACAGTACTCCGGCACGCTGGGCAAGGTCGGCAACTGCCAGATCGGCGTCAGTGTCCATGCCGCTTCCGACACCGCCTCGTGTCCCCTGTCCTGGCGGCTTTTCCTGCCCGAAAGCTGGGACACGCCCGAGGCGGACGGCCGCAGGGGACGTTGTCGCATTCCCGACGACGAACACCACCGTCCCAAGTGGCAGCTCGCCCTGGCGATGCTCGATGAACTTGCCGGCGTCGGCCTGAGGCCCGCCGCGCTGGTCGCGGACACCGGATACGGCGCCAACGCCGACTTCCGCCGCGGCCTGGAAGACCGCGGCCTGGCCTACGTCCTGCAGGCCAAGGCCGAGATGACCGCCCATGGTGAGGCTGCCGAACCCCACCAGCCTGCCTACAGCGGCCTCGGGCCCAGGCCCCTGCCGCGTTACCGCACCCGGCCGGTGTCCTTGCGTGAACACGTGCTGGCTGCAGGGCGAGGCCAGGGGCGGACCCTGACCTGGCGCAAGGGCTCCAAGGCCGCGATGAGCTCGCACTTTGTGCTGGTGCGGGTTCGTCTTGCAGGGCGTCGGCCCAAACCCGCCGCTGACGGCACGATCCCGCTGAGCTGGCTGATCGCACAGTGGCCCGAGGGCGCGGACGAACCGGTCAAGTACTGGGTCTCCAACCTGCCCGCCGACATCCCCGCCCGCGACCTCGTCCGCATCGCGAAGTTACGGTGGCGCATCGAGCACGACTACCGCGAGCTGAAGACCGCCCTCGGGCTCGACCATTTCGAAGGACGCTCGTTCACCGGCTGGCACCGGCACGTCACCCTCGTCACCGCCGCCCACCTGTTCCTGACCGAAGCGCGGAGGAGCCCAAAAGCCCCTGCCAGGGCCTGACCCTCTACCAGGCCCTGGACCTCCTCCAACACCTCCTGGCCACCTGGACAGGCACCTGCCCCACCTGCCACCAACCCACCCCATGGCAGCCCTACGACACCACCTAACAAAGCCCTACTAGGGCCTGTCGTCAAACTCCCGTCGTTCGCCCGAAGGGCGGGCTCCGCGGCGTCTGGTGCACTACATTCGCTCCGCTCATTCCGTCTCGGCTCTTTCGATCCTTCTTCGGAAGCCGAGCGCGATCGCAAGGCGGAGGGTCGCCCCGATACTGGGTGTATCGGGGTGAGCCCGACAACGCGGCATGGGGGTCCCCCCGCGCCCTTAAGGCGTGGGGGAGTGCGTGCCTGGGGGCACCTCCCAGCGTTAGCTGGGGGAGCGTCGCGGGGCAGGCGGGAGTTCGACGACAGGGCCCAGCAGGGGTGAGCGCGGCCGGGCCGATGTCCACGGCGGCGCGCGGCACTGTCCCTCGATAGGGCGAACATCGGTGCGGAGGGGTGCAGCGGCACCCCTCCGCTTCGTTGTCCAGGGGCGTGAGCCAGAAGAACCATGAGGGTAAGAGAAGCGCCCGCGAGCGACTGCAGGAACAGCGGGAGAAGGAGAAGGCGCGCGCCCGGCGCGGCCGACAGGCGATCGTCGCCGGGGCGGTGGTGGTGGTGCTGGCGGTCGGGAGCGGCATCGCCGTCTGGATGTCCTCGTCCAGCGGCGGCGGGAGCAGCTCCGACAACGAAACGGCCCGCCCGAAGCAGGCCAGCGGCGGCGACAAACCCGCCATCCCGGTGGGCGCGGCCGACGCCCCGTCCACGCTGACGGTGTGGGAGGACTTCCGCTGCCCCGCCTGCCAGCAGTTCGAGACCGGCTTCCGTCCGGTGATCCATGAACTGGAGGATTCCGGCCAGCTCAAGAACGAGTACCACCTCGTGACGATCATCGACGGCAACTCCGGCGGCAAGGGATCCCTCAACGCCGCCAACGCCGCCCTGTGCGCGCAGGACGCCGGGCGGTTCCGCGACTACCACGACGTGCTCTACGCCAACCAGCCGCCCGAGCCGCAGGACAAGTTCGCCGACAAGCAGTACCTCCTCCAGCTGGCCGGCAAGGTCAAGGGACTGGTGACCCCCGCCTTCACCAAGTGCGTCAACGACGGCAAGTACGACGCCTTTGTGCGCAAGTCCAACGACGCCTTCGCCAACTCCGGATACCGCGGCACCCCCACCGTCCTGCTCAACGGCAAGGACCTCGCCAAGGAGAAGGGCGGCCGGTCCACCCCCGCGGACCTGAAGAAGATGGTGCTGGACGCCAACAAGGGCAAGCAGCCCGGCAGCAAGAGCGCCTCGCCCGCCGGGAGCGCCTCCCCCGGGAAGAGCGCCTCACCGGGCAAGAGCGGCGCGCCGGGCAGCGGCGCGGCGCCGGACAAGAGCGCGTCGCCGCAGGGGATGCGGACCGGAGGGAGCGCTTCGCCCTCGTCCTGACGGGGCGCCGCCCTCGTCGCCGCCGCGGCCGAGCCCGGACACGCAGCGTCATGGCGTGAGGGCACCGTCGTTACGGAGCCGTTGCCGGGTGGGTTGTCCCCGACCCCACCCGGCGCGGTAGCGTCGTCCCTGCCATGGACCTCGCATTCATTCCCAGCCCGTCGGTCGGCGTCGTACATCTCGGCCCGATCCCGCTGCGCGGCTACGCGTTCTGCATCATCATCGGCGTCTTCGTCGGTGTCTGGCTCGGCAACAAGCGCTGGATCCAGCGCGGTGGCCGCTCCGGAACCGTCGCGGACATCGCCGTATGGGCCGTGCCCTTCGGGCTGGTCGGCGGCCGCCTCTACCACGTCATCACGACGTATGAGCCGTACTTCGGCGAGAACGGCCATCCACTCGACGCCTTCAAGGTGTGGGAAGGCGGCCTCGGTATCTGGGGCGCGGTGGCGCTCGGCGCCGTGGGCGCCTGGATCGGCTGCCGCCGGCGCGGCATCCCGATGCCGGCCTACGCCGACGCGCTGGCGCCCGGCCTGGCCCTCGGGCAGGCGATCGGCCGCTGGGGCAACTGGTTCAACCAGGAGCTGTACGGCAAGCCGACCGATGTGCCGTGGGCGCTGAAGATCAGCTCCGACCCGGCCATCGGCCGTATCGGCGGCACCTACCACCCGACCTTCCTCTACGAGTGCCTGTGGTGCATCGGCGTCGCGGCGCTGGTGATCTGGGCCGACAAGCGCTTCCGGCTCGGCCACGGACGGGCCTTCGCGCTCTACGTCGCCGCCTACTGCGCGGGCCGTGCCTGGATCGAGTACATGCGGGTCGACGAGGCGCACCACATCCTGGGCCTGCGGCTGAACGTCTGGACCGCGCTGATCGTCGGCCTGCTGGCCGTCGCCTACCTGGTGATCTCCGCCAAGAAGGCACCGGGCCGCGAAGAGGTCGTCGAGCCGGGGGCGCAGCTCGCGGAGGGCGCGGACGCGGATGCCGCCGGGAGTGGCAAGGACAGCGAGAGCGCCGAGGGTGACAGCACCGACGGCGGCAAGGTCTCGGTCGACAAGCCTTCGGCGAAGCCGAAGGCCGACGCCGAGACGAAGGCCGACGCCGCCGCCGACGACGACGCGAAGCAGGCGGCCGACGAGGCCGAGACGTCCGCGAAGGACCGGCCCGCCGACGCCGCCGGTGACGACAAGGCCGACGAGAAGGCTGCGGACAAGCCCGACGACAAGCCCGACGACAAGCCCGAGGAAGCGTCCGCGGCCGCGGATGCCGCCAAGCCCGCCGGGAGCGGCAGCACCAAGAAGTCCTGAGGCGGCCACCGGCTGCCTTCAGCGCCGGGCGGATTCGATATACGAATCCGCCCGGCGCTTTGCGTCGTACGGCCTCAGCGCCGGCGCTCGGCCAGGGCCAGCACCCGCCGTGCCCCCGCGACCACCGCCGCATCGACGAACCGGCCGTCCGCGAGCGCCTGCGCCCCGCCGTCCGCCGCGGCCGCCCGGACGATCTCCTGTGCCGCCTCGACCTCCTCCGCCGACGGGAGATGGGCCGCCTCGATGACCGGGAGCTGGCGGGGATGGATCGCCGCCCGGCCCAGGAACCCCAGTGCCCGGCCCTGTGCGCAGGACCGGGCCAGGCCCTCCAGATCGTGGACATCCGGGTAGACCGACTGCGGCGGCGGGGCCAGACCGGCCGCGCGGGCGGCGACCACGGTCCGGCTGCGCGGCCAGGCCAGCCCCGCCTCGTCCCGTACGCACAGTTCGGCGCACAGATCGGCCTCGCCGAGCGCGATCCCGCGCAGCGCCGGGTGGGCGGTGGCGATGGGGAAGGCGTGCTCGATGCCGAGCGCGGACTCCAGCAGGGCGTACAGCGCCGGGGTGGCGGGGAGAGTGCCCGTGGTGGGGGTGGCCGAGGGGGCGAGGGTGGCGGTGGTGGTCGACCGGACCGTGCGCGCCGCGCGGGCCATATGGGGCGTACGGGCCGTACGAGCGGTGGCGAGGCGTCCCGAGAGCGTGCGCCCCGTGGGGCGCACGGCCGCTTCCATGGCGTACGGGAGATGCTCGGGAACCGGCCCCGCCGCCGTCGTGGCCCAGCCGGCGGCCCGGTGGACATCGGCCGGGCCCTGCACCTTGGGCAGCCGCAGACCGGCCAGCCCCGGCAGTACGGCCAGAGTGCGGATCTCGGTCTCGGCGAGCGGGCCGTCCAGCGCATTGACCCGGACATGCACCGGTGCCGGGCCCGGTGCCGGGTCGCTCAGCAGCTCGGCGGTGGCGCGCAGCGCATAGTCCTTGCGGCCCCGGGCGACCGCGTCCTCCAGATCGACCAGAATCACATCGGCCCCGCAGCCGAGCGCCTTGGCGACCACATCCGGCCGGTCCCCGGGCACATACAGCCAGGTCAGCGGCGGGGGAGCGGTGGCCGTACGGGGCATCGGCGGCTCCGGCGGCACCGGGGTCACAGCGCCCCCGCCGCGCGCAGTCCGGCGATCTCCGGGCCGGTCAGCCCCAGGCCGGCCAGCACCTCGTCCGTATCCGCGCCGTGCGGACGGCCCGCCCACCGGATGGCGCCCGGCGTCTCGGAGAGCCGGAAGAGAACGTTCTGCATCCGGACCGTGCCGAGCTCCTCGTCCGGGATCTCGGTGATCGATCCCAGTGCCCGGTACTGCGGATCCGCCATCACATCGCGGATGTCGTAGATGGGCGCAACGGCCGCCTCGGCCTCCTCGAAGGCGGCCAGTACCTCGGCCCGGTCGTGCCGCGCGATCCAGTCACCGACCGCCGCGTCCAGCTCGTCGGCGTGCTGTGCGCGCCCGGAACCGGTCCCGAACCAGGGCTCCTCGATCACCTCGGGCCGGCCGACCAGCCGCATCACCCGCTCGGCGACGGACTCGGCGGAGGTGGAGACCGCCACCCAGGAGCCGTCGGCGGTGCGGTAGGTGTTGCGCGGCGCGACATTGGCGGAGCGGTTGCCGGTCCGCGGCTGGATGTGGCCGAGCTGGTCGTACCAGAGCGGCTGCGGACCCAGGGCGGTCAGCATCGGTTCGATGAGCGCCAGATCGACGACCTGGCCCCGGCCGGTGGCCTCCCGCCCGCGCAGCGCGGCCATCACGGCGTACGACGTGGTCAGCGCGGCGATCGCATCGGCGAGGCCGAACGGGGGCAGGGTCGGCGGCCCGTCCGGCTCGCCGGTGATCGCGGCGAATCCGCTCATCGCCTCGGCGAGCGTGCCGAATCCGGGGCGCCGGGCGTACGGGCCGAACTGCCCGAAGCCGGTGACCCTGGCCAGCACCAGGCGCGGGTTGACGGCGGACAGCTCGGCCCAGCCCAGGCCCCATTTCTCCAGGGTCCCGGGCCGGAAGTTCTCGACGACGACATCCGCGCCGGCGGCGAGCCGCAGCAGTACGTCCCGGCCGCCCGGCAGGGACAGATCGAGCGTCATGGTCTTCTTGTTGCGGCCCAGCAGCTTCCACCACAGTCCGATGCCGTCCTTGGCGGGCCCGTGGCCACGCGACGGATCGGGCCGCCGCGGATGCTCGACCTTGATCACCTCGGCGCCGAAGTCACCGAGCAGGGTGGCGGCGAGCGGACCGGCGAACAGCGTGGCGAGATCGAGCACCCGCAGCCCGGCGAGCGGGCCGGGGGAGGGGACGGGTTCCGGGGCGGGACGGCCGCCGGCGGCGGGCCGGGACATCCCGGACAGGGACGGGTCGGTCATGGTGCGGAGGCCTCCGGTAGGTCGGGTGGGTGATCCGAAAGACACGCCCTACGCGGCAAGCGCGGCGGTGCGTTCCGCGAGGGCGTCGAAGCCGATGCCGTCCAGCCCGCCGACGGAGGTGGCGAGCCGGCCCCGCAGCGGCACCGTCCAGTGGGCGGGCAGTGCGTCGGGCGATCCGGCGAGCAGCCCGGTGAGCGAGCCGGCCGTCGCGCCGTTGGAGTCGGTGTCCCAACCGCCGGACACCGCACGGCAGATGGAGCCGGTGAAGTCGCCGTCGGCGTGGGTGAGCGCGGCGGCCAGTAGCGCGGCGTTCGGCACGGCGTGCACCCAGTGGTGGTGCCCGTACGCGGTGTGCAGCCGGTCGACGACGGTGGCGAAACCCTCCGGCGTACCGGTGGGCTCGTCGTGCGCCGCCGCGATCCCGAAGCGGACGGCCCGCGCGAGCCGGGAGCGCGCGGGGATCACCGCGAGTCCGGCCCGCAGCGCGCCGTGCACATCCGTGGCACCCCCCGCCGCCTCGGCGAGCGCGGCGGCCGCGAACATCGCGCCGTACACCCCGTTCGCGGTATGGCTGAGCGTGGCGTCCCGCCAGGCCTGTGCCGCGGCGGCCGCCGGGTCGCCGGGGTGGGTCCAGCCGAAGATGTCCGCGCGGATCTGCGCGCCGATCCACTCACGGAACGGGTTGCGGTGCCGCGCGGTGTGCGGTGGCTCGATGCCGTCCAGGAGATTGCGGTACGCGAGGCGCTCGGCGGTGAAGGTACGGCCGGCCGGCAGTTCGTCCAGCCACAGCCGCCCGACGTCGGCGGTGGTGAAGCCATGGCCGTGGCGTTCGAGGAGCAGCAGGCCGAGCAGCGGGTAGTTGAGGTCGTCGTCCTCGGGCATGCCGTCGATGTTCTCGGCGAGCGAGGTGGCGCGGCTGCGGCGGTTCCAGGGGTGCCGTGCGGCCACCGCGGGGTCGAGTCCGATCTCGGTGAAGTACGCGGCCAGCGGCCAGTTGCCGGTCGAGCGGGCGAGCGCCCGTACCCCGCTGAGCGGCAGTTTCTCGACCGGCTTGCCGAGCAGACAGCCGGCCGCCCGCCCGAGCCAGGCGGCTTCGAGCCGGGCGGCGGACGCGCCGCCGCCCGGTCCCGCCCTGCCACTCGACGGCTCCCGCAGCCACCCCGCCTGAATTACCGTCAGATCGGTGGGCTCATCGTTCGCCGACGGGCAGGGCAGCAGAGCCAGTTCGTCGAGCAGCGTCACGGCGAGCGCGCGCAGGGCCGGGTCCACGGGCCCGGGGGAGGCGCCCGCCCGGCCCGGCGCCGGCGCGCCGCCCGCCGCCCGCCACCGCCGCGCGATCCCGGCCGCGTCCCGGCCGTCCTCCGCCGCCTGCCGCAGCTCATGCCCGATCAGGTCCTCGGGCTGCACCCAGGTCACCCGGAGCGGCGCCCCGTCCGCGGGGGGTGCCGTCCGGGCGGCGGCCACCGCGGTGCCGGTCACCGTCCACTCGCCTCCGTCATCGCCGGGATGGCCGAGATCGCGGTGAAGGCCTGCTCATGGGTGCGGGCGCGGGCCCGGTCGCGGGTGAAGATCTCGCGGGCGACGGTGGCCAGCGCGGCCCCCGGCGCCTGCAGATCCAGGCGGCTGGCGCGGGAGACCTCCGCCGCCCACTCGGCCGGTACCGCCGAGGCGCCGCGCAGCGCGCCGACGAGCGCACCGCTCATCGTGGCGATCGAGTCGCAGTCGCGGCCGTAGTTGACCGAGCCGAGCACCGTGGCCCGGAAGTCGCCTCCGCCGACCAGCAACATGCCCAGCGCGATGGGGAGTTCCTCGATGGCGTGCAGACGGGAGGGGCGGCGGGCGCCGAGCGAGGGGTTGCGGTAGTCCGGGCCCACGGTGTCGAAGGGGGCGATCGCCGCGCGCAGCGCGCCCAGCGCGGACTCGTAGTCGCTGAGCGAGGCCGCGGCTTCGCAGACCGCCTCGATCGCGGCGCGGGTGCCGTCCTTGGCGAGCCGGAGCGCCTGGACGATCACCGACGACGGGGTGGCCTCGGGGGCGAACGCGGCGGCCACGGCGGCGGCGAACACCCCCGCCGCCTCCCGGCCGTACGAGGACTGATGGGCGCCGGAGATGTCCAGCGCCTCGGCGTAGGCCCGGTCCGGATTGCCGGCGTTGACGATGCCCACCGGCGCCATGTACATCGCCGCACCACAGTTGACGATGTTTCCGACGCCCGCCTCACGCGGATCGGCATGCCCGTAGTGCAGCCGCGCCACGATCCACTTCTCGGCGAGGAAGATCCGCTGCAGCGGCAGCGCCTCGGCCTCCAGCTCCGGGATCCAGCGCGGGGTGCCGATCAGATCCGGTACGAGATGGTCGGCGATGTCGTAGGCGTCGAGGTGATCGCGCACCGTCTCGTAGACCCGCACCAGCGCATGCGTCATCAAGGTGTCGTCGGTGACATGGCCATCGCCCTTGTGGTACGGCGCGATCGGGCGGGCGGTGCGCCAGTCGTCGTGGAACGGGCCGACGATGCCCTCGACCCGGCCGCCGTGCCGCTTGACGATCTGCTCCGGTGTGCAGCCTTCGACGGGCCCGCCGAGCGCGTCGCCGACGGCGGCGCCGACCAGAGCGCCGCTCGCCCGGTCCTCCAGGGTCGGCGGGACGGGGGGTGCCGGAGGCGGCGTGGGGTGACTGACGGGAGTGGCCGTCGTGGGCCGTGTGAGGGGGGTGACCGGCAGGACCTGGGTGTCGGGGGTGGGTGTCGTCGGGGTCTGTTCGCTTGCGTGGGTCATGTGCGGGTGAGTCCTTCCACGGTGGAGGGTGAGGAAGTCAGGAGGGCGTCGGAGAGCGCCTCCGGGAGGGCCGCGGCGGTGGCCGTGGTGGAGGCTTCGGGGGCGGTCAGCTCCGTACGGGCGAGCAGCCCGGCCAGCTCGACCAGGTCAGTGCCGGCCAGCCGTGGCAGCGCACAGCCGGAGAGCACCCGGCAGGCGTCGCGCCAGGTGCGGGGCAGTCCGCGAGCGCCGCCGAGCGCGCCGGTCAGCGCCCCGGCGAGGGCCGGCGCGGAGTCGGCGACCCGGGAGAGGCAGGCGGCGGCCGGTACCGCCTCGGCGACCAGTCCGTCCGCGGCCAGCGCGAGTGCCAGCGCCACCGGGACGGTCTCGGCGGCCGCGATGCCGTAGCTGTAGACGTGGTCGACGATCTCGTGTTCCAGCACGGGCACCAGGGCGAAGGCGGTGCCGGGACGGCCTGAGTGGCGAGGACCGTCGGTGGCGAAGGCCCGCGCGAGCCGGATCGCGTGCAGCGCGTTACGGCGGATCTCGGTGCCCTCGGGGAGCTGGTCGAGCGCCGCGTCCACACAGCCGCCGGCCGCCGCCCCGCCGAGCGCGGCCGCGATCGCGGCGGCCATCGCACGGGCGCCGTGCACCCCGTCGCCGTCCTGGGTGTAGCGCGCGTCGTACTCGGCCAGATCGGCCGCCGCGGCGGGTTCGCCCGGGTGCACCACGGCCAGTACGGCGGCCCGGACGCACGCCGCATCGTCGAAGAAGTGCGGATTGTCGTGGCCGGTGGCGGGCGGCCGCAGCCCGGCGGCGAGGTTGCCGAGCCCGGCCCGTACGGAGATCCGGGCGCGCAGCGGCAGTACGGCGGACTCCACCTCGGGCGCCCGGTCGGCGGCCGCGGCGACCTCGTTGGCCAGCGCGTTCCATGCGAGGTCGAGCGCGGCGCGCATCCGTCGGTCCCGGCCCAGGTCACTGAGGAGCGCACCGGCCGCGGTGAGCACCGACTCGGCGGTGAAGGCCGCCCACTCGGCGTCGTCGGAGGGCCCGAGCCGCAGCGGCTCGGGCGGCTGGTTGAGGGCGATCGGCACGGGCAGCGTCGTGGTGGCGTTCTGCTCGGCGAAGGTGTCCAGCTCACGCGTCAGCCGCCGGGTCCACTCCGGCATCCGGGCCGCCCGGTGCCGCGCCGCGGGCCATCCGGCGGCATCGCCCGAGGCGAGCCCGAGCAGCAGCCCTTCGATACGGCTACGGGCACCGTCCGCGGGGTCCGCGTCGGCGTCCGCCGTGGCGGGGGCGTCGGCGCCCCACACCGCGCGCCCGGCGCTCATCCGACGCCCACTCCGGCTCCGACGCCGGACCCGGCCGCGGGCTTCGCCCCGACGCCGGACCCGGCGACGGCCCCCGCCCCGCCCGGCGCCAGCAGCTCCGCGATGTCCAGGACGTGATAGCCGGCCATCGACGGCAGACAGCTGCCGCGCGCCGGGCCGATGGCGCCGGCCCAGGCCTCGGGGATCGCGGCGGCGCCGCACAGGGCGCCGGCCAGCGCACCGGCGACGGCCGCCGTGGTGTCGGCGTCGCGGCCCATGTTGACCGCGGTCAGCACCGAGGCGGAGAAGTCACCGCGGGCCGCCGCGAAGGCGCCGAAGGCCAGCCCGACGGCCTCGGGCGCCAGATCCGTCCAGGGGTAGCCGCCGACCACGACGGCGGAGCGCACCGCGCGCTCGGTGCCGAGCTGGGTGATGCCCGGGTCGTACCGGGAGCGCTGGGCGGCGCCGACCGCCCGGCGCAGCGAGCGGGCCGTCCAGGAGTCCTCCGGTACGACGGACAGCGCGGCGGCGATCACCGCGTCGGTGTTGGGGGTCCCCCCTGGACCGATGGGGGTCCCCCCGGTCATGGGGGTCCCCCCGGGCATGGGGGTCCCCCCGGGCATGGGGGTCCCCCCGGTCGAACGGAGTTGAGACTGGGGGAGGAGTTGAGACTGGGGGAGGAGCTGAGACCGGGGGATTGTCGAAGGTCCTTGAGGGAGGACGACCATGGCGGTGGCGACCCCGGCGGCCACCGCCCGGCCGCCGTAGATCCCCTCGCCGTCGTGGCTGACCGTGCCGTCGATGGCGACCAGCCGCGCGGCCTCGGCCGGCCGCCCGGCGGCGAACACCCCGAACGGGGCGGCGCGCATCGCCAGTCCGTCGCTCCAGGCGTGCCGGTGCTGGGCGGAGATCGGGGCGGCGAGGCCGCGGCGCAGGTTCTCCAGCGTCCCGCGCTCGCTGAAGCCCGCGCCGCGGAACGGCCCCTCGTCGCGGTCGGCGATCCACTGGTGCCAGGCGGCCTCGACGTGGGCGACGGTCAGCGCCGAACCGTGCGCGGCGAGCAGCAGCCCCGAGAAGATGGCGTACTCGGTGTCGTCGGTGCCGGCCGGGTCGTCCTCGACGAAGCCCTCGATCCGGCCCCAGCGGCGGCGGATCTGAGAGGGCTTCATGTTCTCCGCGGGGGCGCCGAGCGCATCACCGACGGCGAGCCCGAGCATCGCGCCGCGGGCCCGGTCGCGTACACGATCGGCCGCGCTGCCGGGCACCGCCGGATCCGAGGGCGTGGGGTGCGCTGCGCTCATGGTGCGTGCCGTTCTGTCGTACGGGCCGGAACGCCGCCCGGGACTGCGGGGCGCCGTCCGGCAGCGGACCGCTGCGCTGTATCCGTGCCACGCGGCGGCCCGGGTCTCCTGTCCCGGGCGGCAGGGTCACCCGGTCGACTCCCTCGATCGGCACCGGACCGCACCCCGAAGCGGGCCCCGAAAGGCGCTGTGACCCGGATCTCATGACCCACCTCGCGGAAAAACCGCAGGTCAGCGCGGTAAGTTCGGCCTTCCTTGCTAGCGGTGGAGGGCAATACGCGCATAGCTTCGAGGGGTTGGAGGGGGAAGTGCCGCCATCGGCCCACACCTCGCTGAAGGGAGTAGGTCCCGATATGTCCGTCATGGAGATCATGGACGCCGCGGCGCCGACGCATGTGGCCCACCGCGACAATCACACCCACCGCGATGTGAACGGCGGCTGGCTGCGCCCCGCCGTCTTCGGCGCGATGGACGGTCTGGTCTCGAACCTCGCCCTGATGACGGGTGTCGCCGGCGGCGCGCTGTCGCAGCAGACGATCATCATCACCGGCCTCGCGGGTCTGGCCGCCGGTGCCTTCTCGATGGCCGCGGGGGAGTACACCTCGGTCGCCTCGCAGCGGGAGCTGGTGCAGGCCGAGCTGGACGTCGAGCGGGCCGAGCTGCGTAAGCACCCGAAGGACGAGCTGGAGGAGCTGGCGGCCCTCTACGCATCGCGCGGCGTCGAGCCGGCGCTCGCCCGGCAGGTCGCCGAACAGCTTTCCCGGGACCCCGAGCAGGCGCTGGAGATCCATGCCCGCGAGGAATTGGGCATCGACCCGTCCGACCTTCCTTCGCCCGCCGTTGCCGCGATTTCCTCCTTTGGATCGTTTGCGCTGGGCGCGCTTCTGCCTGTCCTTCCGTATCTGTTGGGGGCATCGGCGATATGGCCGGCGGTGCTGCTCGCACTGGTCGGTCTGTTTGCGTGCGGGGCTGTGGTGGCGCGGGTGACGGCCCGCTCCTGGTGGTTCAGCGGGCTGCGTCAACTGGCCCTCGGTGGCGCGGCCGCGGGTGTGACGTACGCCCTGGGGGCACTGTTCGGAACCGTCGTAGGGTGACGTTGCATACGGGTGACTGCATAATTAACGCGTTACCCGGCGGTTTCGATTCGTTGACGGCCGGGCATAAGGCCCAGGCGTCGCGGGCAATGTCGCTCGCCGAACGCCGCCTGTGGGACGGCTCCGTTTCCGTCCGCGTCCTTGACCCACCGCACATGCGGTGTCCGCATGTTGGAAGCCCCTTTTCGCTTTTCGAGAAGGCAGCCATCCTGTAACCTGCACGAAATTTCGCGGAGGGCCAACGTCGTCCCTCGGCAATGCCTATGCCACGACGACGTTGGGAGAGCCGATGCGTTCCGCGTCCACGCACTCCGCGACCACCAGCAGCGCCAGCGCCGCCGCATGGTCGCCCATGGACGGGCGCCCCGCCCAGCAGGGGATGTACGACCCGCGCAATGAGCACGACGCCTGTGGCGTCGGCTTTGTGGCCACCCTCACCGGCGAGGCCAGCCACGCACTGGTCGAGCAGGCGCTCACCGTCCTGACGAATCTGGAGCACCGCGGTGCCACCGGCTCGGAGCCCGACTCGGGCGACGGCGCCGGCATCCTGCTCCAGGTGCCGGACGCGTTCCTGCGTGAGAACGTCACGTTCGAGCTCCCCGAGGCCGGCGCCTACGCCGTCGGCATCGCCTTCCTCCCGTCCGATGCCCAGGATGCGGCCGAAGCCGTCTCACGCATCGAGACGATCGCCGATGAGGAAGGCCTGGACGTCATCGGCTGGCGGGTCGTCCCCGTCGCCCCGCAGCTGCTCGGCAACGGCGCCCGCGCCACCATGCCGGCCTTCTCCCAGCTCTTCGTGGGCGACAGCGAGAACACCGGCCTGGCCCTGGACCGCAAGGCCTTCGCGCTGCGCAAGCGCGCCGAGCGCGAGGCGGGGGTCTACTTCCCCTCGCTGTCCGCGCGCACGATCGTCTACAAGGGCATGCTGACCACCGGCCAGCTGGAGCCCTTCTTCCCGGACCTCTCGGACCGCCGCTTCGCCACCGCCATCGCGCTGGTCCACTCGCGGTTCTCCACCAACACCTTCCCGAGCTGGCCGCTCGCCCACCCGTACCGCTTCGTCGCGCACAACGGCGAGATCAACACGGTCAAGGGCAACCGCAACTGGATGCAGGCCCGCGAGTCCCAGCTCGCCTCGAAGCTCTTCGGCAACGGGTCCGAGGAAGACCTCGCGCGGATCTTCCCGGTCTGCACCCCGGACGCCTCCGACTCCGCCTCCTTCGACGAGGTCCTGGAGCTGCTCCACCTCGGCGGCCGCTCGCTGCCGCACTCGGTGCTGATGATGGTCCCCGAGGCGTGGGAGAACTCCACCGCCATGGACCCGGCCCAGCGCGCCTTCTACCAGTACCACTCCACGATGATGGAGCCCTGGGACGGCCCGGCCTGTGTCACCTTCACCGACGGCACCCAGGTCGGCGCGGTCCTCGACCGCAACGGTCTGCGCCCGGGCCGCTACTGGGTCACCGACGACGGCCTGGTCGTGCTCTCCTCCGAGGTCGGCGTCCTGGACATCGACCCGGCCAAGGTCGTCCGCAAGGGCCGCCTCCAGCCCGGCAAGATGTTCCTCGTCGACACCGCCGAGCACCGCATCATCGAGGACGACGAGATCAAGGCCGAGCTCGCGGCCGAGCACCCCTACCAGGAGTGGCTGGACTCCGGTCTGATCGAGCTCGCGGACCTGCCCGAGCGTGAGCACATCGTGCACACCCACGCCTCGGTCACCCGCCGCCAGCAGACCTTCGGCTACACCGAGGAAGAGCTGCGCGTCATCCTCGCGCCGATGGCCAAGGCCGGCGCCGAGCCCATCGGCTCGATGGGCACCGACTCGCCGATCGCCGCGCTCTCCGAGCGTCCCCGGCTGCTCTTCGACTACTTCACCCAGCTCTTCGCGCAGGTCACCAACCCGCCGCTGGACGCCATCCGCGAGGAAATGGTCACCTCGCTGATCTCCTCCCTCGGCCCCCAGGGCAACCTCCTGGAGCCCACCGCGGCCTCCTGCCGCAGCGTGACCCTGCCCTTCCCGGTCATCGACAACGACGAGCTGGCCAAGCTCATCCACATCAACGCCGACGGCGACATGCCCGGCATGAAGGCCGTGACCCTCTCCGGCCTCTACCGGGTCTCCGGCGGCGGCGAGTCGCTGGCCGCCCGGATCGAGGAGATCTGCGCCGAGGCCGACGCCGCCATCGACGACGGCGCCCGGCTGATCGTGCTCTCCGACCGGCACTCCGACGCCGAGCACGCCCCGATCCCGTCGCTGCTGCTGACCTCCGCGGTCCACCACCACCTCATCGCCACCAAGGAGCGCACCCAGGTCGGTCTGCTCGTCGAGGCCGGCGATGTGCGTGAGGTGCACCATGTCGCGCTGCTCATCGGCTACGGCGCCGCCGCGGTCAACCCGTACCTGGCCATGGAGTCCGTCGAGGACCTGGTCCGCGCCGGCACCTTCCTGCCCGGCGTCGAGACCGAGACGGCCATCAAGAACCTGATCAAGGCGCTCGGCAAGGGCGTCCTGAAGGTCATGTCCAAGATGGGCATCTCGACCGTCGCCTCCTACCGGGGCGCGCAGGTCTTCGAGGCCGTGGGTCTCGACGAGGGGTTCGTCGCGAAGTACTTCCACGGCACCGCCACCAAGATCGGCGGCGCTGGCCTGGACGTCATCGCCAAGGAGGTCGCGGCGCGGCACGCCAAGGCCTACCCGGCCTCCGGCATCGCCGCCACGCACCGCGCGCTGGAGATCGGCGGCGAGTACCAGTGGCGCCGCGAGGGCGAGCCGCACCTCTTTGACCCGGACACCGTCTTCCGGCTCCAGCACTCCACCCGCACGCGCCGCTATGACATCTTCAAGAAGTACACCGAACGGGTGAATGAGCAGTCCCAGCGGCTGATGACGCTGCGCGGCCTGTTCGGCTTCAAGAGCGACCGCGAGCCGATCTCGATCGACGAGGTCGAGCCGGCGTCCGAGATCGTCAAGCGCTTCTCCACCGGCGCGATGTCCTACGGATCGATCTCCCGCGAGGCGCACGAGACCCTCGCCATCGCCATGAACCAGCTGGGCGGCAAGTCCAACACCGGTGAGGGCGGCGAGGACCCCGACCGTCTCTACGACCCGGCGCGCCGCTCCTCCATCAAGCAGGTCGCCTCCGGCCGCTTCGGTGTGACCAGCGAGTACCTCGTCAACTCCGACGACATCCAGATCAAGATGGCGCAGGGCGCCAAGCCCGGCGAGGGCGGCCAGCTGCCCGGCCACAAGGTCTACCCCTGGGTCGCCAAGACCCGGCACTCCACCCCGGGCGTGGGCCTGATCTCCCCGCCGCCGCACCACGACATCTACTCCATCGAGGACCTGGCTCAGCTGATCCACGACCTCAAGAACGCCAACCCGGCGGCCCGCATCCACGTGAAGCTGGTCTCCGAGGTGGGCGTCGGCACCGTCGCCGCGGGCGTCTCCAAGGCGCACGCGGACGTGGTCCTGATCTCCGGCCACGACGGCGGTACGGGTGCCTCCCCGCTGACCTCCCTCAAGCACGCGGGCGGTCCCTGGGAGCTGGGCCTGGCCGAGACCCAGCAGACGCTGCTGCTCAACGGCCTGCGCGACCGGATCGTGGTGCAGACCGACGGCCAGCTCAAGACCGGCCGCGATGTCATCATCGCCGCCCTGCTGGGCGCCGAGGAGTACGGCTTCGCGACCGCCCCGCTGGTCGTCTCCGGCTGCGTCATGATGCGCGTCTGCCACCTGGACACCTGCCCGGTCGGCATCGCCACCCAGAACCCGACGCTGCGCGAGCGGTTCAACGGTAAGGCCGAGTACGTCGTCAACTTCTTCCAGTTCATCGCCGAAGAGGTCCGTGAGCTCCTCGCCGAGCTGGGCTTCCGCAGCCTCGAAGAGGCCGTCGGCCACGCCGAGCTGCTGGACACCACCAAGGCCGTGAACCACTGGAAGGCGCAGGGCCTGGACCTGGCCCCGCTGCTGCACGTCCCCGAGCTGCCCGAGGGCGCGGTCCGCCACCAGATCACCGTCCAGGACCACGGTCTGGAGAAGGCGCTCGACAACGAGCTGATCAAGCTCGCCGCCGACGCGCTGTCCGCGGACACCCCCGAGGCCGCGCAGCCCGTCCGCGCCCAGGTCGCCGTACGGAACATCAACCGCACGGTCGGCACCATGCTCGGCCACGAGGTGACGAAGAAGTTCGGTGGCGCGGGCCTGCCCGACGACACCATCGACATCACCTTCACCGGCTCGGCCGGCCAGTCCTTCGGCGCGTTCCTGCCGCGCGGCATCACGCTGCGCCTGGAGGGCGACGCCAACGACTACGTCGGCAAGGGCCTCTCCGGCGGCCGGATCGTGGTCCGCCCGGACCGCGGCGCCGACCACCTCGCCGAGTACTCCACCATCGCCGGCAACACCCTCGCCTACGGCGCCACCGGCGGCGAGCTGTTCCTGCGCGGCCGGGTCGGCGAACGCTTCTGCGTCCGTAACTCCGGTGCGACGGTGGTCTCCGAGGGCGTCGGCGACCACGGCTGCGAGTACATGACCGGCGGCCACGCCGTCATCCTGGGTGAGACCGGCCGCAACTTCGCGGCGGGCATGTCCGGCGGTATCGCCTACGTCATCGACCTCGACCCGGACATGGTCAACCGTGAGCTGGCCGACGCGGTCACCACTTTGGACGACACCGACAAGCGGTGGCTGCACGACGTCGTGCGCCGCCACCAGGAGGAGACCGGCTCCACCGTCGCCGCCAAGCTCCTCGCCGACTGGGACGCGGCCGCCGCGCGCTTCAGCAAGGTCGTCCCGGCCACCTACCAGGCAGTGCTCGCCGCCAAGGACGCCGCCGAGCGAGCCGGACTCTCCGAGTCCGAGACCCACGAGAAGATGATGGAGGCGGCGACCAATGGCTGACCCCAAGGGCTTCCTGACCCACGAGCGCGAGATCGCCAAGACCCGCCCCGTCGAGGAGCGCGTCAAGGACTGGAACGAGGTCTACCAGCCCGGCTCCCTGCTGCCGATCATCAGCAAGCAGGCGTCGCGCTGCATGGACTGCGGCATCCCGTTCTGTCACAACGGCTGCCCGCTCGGAAACCTCATCCCCGAGTGGAACGACTACGCCTACCGCGAGGACTGGACCGGGGCCAGCGAGCGGCTGCACGCGACCAACAACTTCCCGGAGTTCACCGGTCGCCTGTGCCCCGCCCCCTGTGAGGCCGCCTGTGTGCTGGGCATCAACCAGCCACCGGTGACCATCAAGAACGTCGAGGTCTCCATCATCGACAAGGCGTGGGACAACGGCGATGTCACCCCGCAGCCGCCCGAGCGCCTCTCCGGCAAGACCGTCGCCGTCATCGGCTCCGGCCCGGCCGGGCTCGCCGCCGCCCAGCAGCTGACCCGGGCCGGCCACACCGTCGCCGTCTACGAGCGCGCGGACCGTATCGGTGGTCTCCTCCGCTACGGCATCCCCGAGTTCAAGATGGAAAAGCGCCACATCAACCGCCGTATCGAGCAGATGCGCGCGGAAGGCACCAAGTTCCGTACGGAGGTGGAGATCGGCCGCGACATCGACGCCAAGAAGCTGCGCAAGCGCTACGACGCCGTTGTCATCGCCGCCGGCGCCACCACCTCCCGCGATCTGCCGGTGCCCGGCCGTGAGCTGAACGGCATCCACTTCGCGATGGAGTTCCTGCCGCTCGCCAACAAGGTGCAGGAGGGCGACCTGACCGTCGCCCCGATCAGCGCCGAGGGCAAGCATGTCGTCGTCATCGGCGGCGGCGACACCGGCGCGGACTGCGTGGGCACCGCCCACCGTCAGGGCGCGGCCTCCGTCACCCAGCTGGAGATCATGCCCAGGCCGGGCGAGGAGCGGAACGCGGGCCAGCCCTGGCCGACCTTCCCGATGCTCTACAAGGTCACCTCCGCGCACGAGGAGGGCGGCGAGCGGGTCTACTCCGTCTCCACCACCCACTTCGAGGGCGACGAGGACGGCAACGTCCAGTTCCTGCACCTGATCGAGGTGGAGTTCAAGGACGGCAAGCTGGAGCAGAAGCCCGGCACCGAGCGGAAGATCCCGGCCCAGCTGGTCACCCTCGCGATGGGCTTCACCGGCACCGACCAGGAGAACGGCCTGGTCGAGCAGTTCGGCCTGGAGCTCGATGAGCGCGGCAATGTCGCCCGCGACGCGGACTTCGCCACCAACGTCCCCGGCGTGTACGTCGCCGGTGACGCCGGCCGCGGCCAGTCGCTGATCGTGTGGGCCATCGCCGAGGGCCGCTCCGCCGCCCGTGGCGTGGACCGCTTCCTGACCGGAGCCAGCGCCCTGCCGGCTCCCATCAAGCCGACGGATCGCGCACTGACCGTGTGAGTCCCCGTCCCTGAATGTCCCGTACAACGTCGTACGGAACAACCGCGGCGCCTGTCCCCTCCCCCCGACCGGAGGGCAGGCGCCGCGGGCTTTTGCCGCGGGGCCGGGCTCCTAGGAGCCGCTGCGTTCCGCGGGGAAGCGCCGTCCCAACTGCCGGGCCATTTCCCGCGCGGGTGCCGGCACGGCCTGCTGCGGTGGTGCGGCCGACGGACGGAAGTCGTGCACCGGCGGATGCCACGCCCCCAGATCGATACGGCGGTCCCCCAGATCGATCCGGCGGTCGCTCAGCGGCAGCACCCACCGCGGGTCGGCATGCACCCGCAGCACCTGTGCCTCGATCTGCGTCCACGCCCCGTCGGTCACCGTGCGCTCACCGACCCGCCGCGCCTCCAACTGCACCGGACAGTGCACCAGTCGGGGCGGCCGCACCAACTCGGACGGCTCCGTCCACGGTGCGTCCTTCGCGGACGGCATGGCGCCCGCGCCTTCATCGGTCCCCGTACCGTCCGGCGGCAGATTGAACACCACGTCCGGGCGTACCGCGAGATTCTGCGCGGTACGGCCACGGGCCGGCAGCCAGACGCTCACCACCGGGCCGAGCTCCCACCGGATCCGCAGCTCGACCAGCACGAATGTCCCGTCGTCGTTCTCCGTGGACAGCAGCGCCGGGGTGACCGAACTGCTTTTCTCCACTGCGCCTTTCATGCCTCAGAGGATAGAAGCCGGATGATTCGGTGCTCACCGAAATGTTATCTGCAGTTACTCTCTGCGCATGAACCGATGGGACGCCGATAATGAAAGCGTCGCGGAAACCCCCGATCTGGCCGCCCTCGCGGCGCTGCTCGCGGACCGCACCCGCGCCGCCATCTGCATGGCCCTGCTCGACGGCGGCGCCTGGACCGCCGGCGAACTCGCCGAATACGCCGCGGTGGCGCCCTCCACCACCACCGAGCACCTCAACCTCCTGGTCTCCGGCGGCCTGCTAGCCGAGGAACGCCAGGGGCGGCGGCGCTATGTACGGCTGGCCGGGCCGGACACCGCGGAAACCCTGGAGAACCTCGCCGGCCTGGCCCCCTACCGCCAGGTCCCGATCCGCTCGCTGGCCGAGGCCAACCAGCGCAGAGCCCTGCACCACGCCAGAACCTGCTACGACCACATCGCCGGCGCACTCGGCGTGGCCATCGTGGAGGCGATGACCGAACGCGGCCTGCTGGCACGGGACTACGGTCTGGTGCTGACCGGTGCCGGCGCCCAGTGGCTGACCGCCCTCGGTATCCCCGACGCCGGTCCGTCGGCCGCCCACCGGGCCCATGTCCGCACCTGCCTCGACTGGACGGTGCGCCGTCAGCACCTCTCCGGCGCGGTCGGCGCCGCCCTCTACCGGCACGCCCTGGACCGCGGCTGGATCGTCAAGGCCCATGCCACCCGGATCCTCACCCTCACCGAGACCGGCCGGGCGGCCTTCCGTGCCCAGCTCGCGCTGCCCGACGCGGCGCTCTTCCCGTCCCTGACGTTCTCACCGCCCCGCGGATGGCCACCCCGCGGCTGACCGTGGCGCGGCCCGGTCAGCCCTCTCCGACATGGCCGATCCGGTCGTCGCCGAGCTTGCGCTGGGTGTCCTGGAGCAGGATCCGCAGCAGACCGGCCAGCTGTTCCTGCTGCTCGGGGGAGAGTCCGTCGATCAACTCGGCCTCGCGGCACAGCACTTGGTCGACGGTGGCCTCGACCAGCGCATGGCCCGCCGGTGTCAGCTCGACCAGCACCGTACGCGGACGGCCCTCGCCGGGCCGCCGGGTCACCAGCCCCTCGCGCTCGGCGCGCGCCACCCGCTGGGAGACCGCCCCCGCGGTGACCAGGGAGCGATGGCTGAGCTCACGGGTCGTCAGGGTGTACGGCTCGCCGCTGCGGCGCAGCACACTGAGCAGATCGAGGGTGGCCGGGTCCACCCCGGCGCGGGCCAGCACCCGGCGCCGGTCGTCGCCCAGGAGCTTGGCCAGCCGCCAGATCGGCGTCACGATCCCGATCGAGGAGACCGGAGTGCCCGGGCGTTCGCGCTCCCAGGCGGCGGCGATCTCCTCGACGGGGTACGAGGTGGCACGGTCCATCGGGTAGCCGTAGCCGTCCTTCGCCTCGTTCTCTCTTGCCACGGGCTCTCCCGGTGATGTTATGTTCAGCTCTAAATTTAGAGCTGAACGTGATGGACGGAGCTCAGCATATGTCACGCACCATCCTGGTCACCGGCGGCGGATCCGGCATCGGACGCGCCGTGGCCCACCACTTCGCCGCCCAAGGCGACGACGTCGTCGTCACCGGCCGGCGCACCGGCCCCCTCAACGAGACGGCAGCCGGCCACGCCACCCTCCGCCCGCTGGTCTGCGACCACACCGATCCGGCCGCGCTCACCGCGCTGCTCGCCGAACTCCCCGGGCGGATCGACCTCCTGGTCAACAACGCCGGCGGCAACACCGACTTCGACGCGGACGGCACCACCGACCTGGCGGCCTACGCCCGGGACTTCCGCGCCAACCTCGACGCCAACCTGCTCAGCGCCGCGCTGACCACCAAGGCGCTGGAGGACCGGCTGGCGGCCGGCGGCGCGGTCGTCCACATCGGGTCGATCGCCGCCGACCAGGGAGCCGGCTCCTACGGCGCGGCCAAGGCCGGCCTCGCCTCCTGGAACGTCGATCTCTCGCGGGCGCTCGGCCCCCGCGACATCACCGCCAACGTCGTCTCACCCGGCTATATCGCCGGCACCGAGTTCTTCCGCGACCGGCTCACCGACGAGCGCCGCGACCACCTGGTGGCCGCCTCGGCGGTGCGCCGCGCGGGCTCCCTGGACGACATCGCGGGAACGGTCGCCTTCCTGGCCTCACCGGCGGCCCGGCACATCACCGGCCAGGTACTGAACGTCAACGGCGGCACCCGCACCACCCGTTGATGCCCGCCCGGTCGCGGCACACCAGGACACGCCCTACGCGTCGTCGCCCTCCGCGAGGCGGGCCGGGAAACCGCCGGTCGCGAGCGGGCCCCAGCGCATCGGTGTCACCCGGATCAGCGACTTTCCCTGCTGACGCATCGCCTCCCGGTACTCGTCCCAGTCCGGGTGCTCACCGGCGATATTGCGGTAGTACTCGACCAGCGGCTCGACCGAATCCGGGGCGTCGATGACCTCGGCCTCGCCGTCGATCTGCACCCACGGGCCGTTCCACTCGTCGGACAGCACGATGACGCTGACCGACGAGACCCGACGGGCGTTACGGACCTTGGCGCGCTCCGGATACGTCGACATCACCAGCCGCCCGGAGTCGTCCACCCCACAGGTCAGCGGCGAGCCCTGCGGAGTGCCGTCGGAACGGCGGGTGAGCAGGATCGCACGGTGACGGGGGCGGACGAACTCCAGCAGCTCGGGCAGCTCGACACGGGTGTTGGTGGCGATGGAAGGGCTCATACGGCCGAGCCTAGATCTTGGAGCGGACTCCAGCGCCCACCGCGGATCGAACACGCCCGCAGGTCTCGGCCGCCGGCCGTCCGCCCACCGCTCACCCCTTGAGAAGCTGCTTGCCGGTCGCCGCGTCCACGACCTTGCGGTCGGCCAGCGCACTCTTGAGCCGCACCGTCACCCTGTCGGTGGCCAGGTTCTCGGTGCACATCCCCTTGGCGCTCTTCTTCTTGCCCCAGCCGGTGATCACCACCAGGTCCTTCGACTCATGGCTGCGCGCGCCGAAGCGGATATCGCAGGCGCTGTGCCCCACGGTCACCGTGATCTCCCGTACGTCCGTGTTCTTGGGGCGCTCCACACCGACCAACGGCAACAGCGCCTGCTGCCGCCCCGCGATCGGGGAGACCTTCGGCCAGCTGCGCACGATCTGGTCCGCCCGCCGCTCGAATGCGTCCTGCTTCTTCGGCGGCGGCGCGGTGCCCACGGTCTGCTGCTTCTGCCCGCAGCCGGACAGTGCGACGGCGCCGGATGCCGCCAGCGCGAGCGCGGCGGCGAGCGTACGGGTGCGGGAGAGGTGGGATCCTCGCATGACATGCCTCCTTGGTTCAGCGCTGTGACGTACCGAAGGCAAGACAGGTTCCGGCCTCTTTCGCCATACGCTCAATCCGCCCACGGCGCAAAGCCGGTGGCAGCGCCCCGCCTGCCAGTTAGCGTCCGTCCCATGGACACACTCACCGAAATCGCCTCCGCCGTCTGGCAACTCCCCTTCCCCGTAGGGCACGTGTACGTCGTGGCCCTTCCCGACGACGGGTACGCCGTGGTCGACACCGGCATCCCCGGCTCGGCCCCTGCCATCCTCGACGCACTCGCCCGGCTCGGTGGCCGGCCGGACCAGCTGCGGCAGATCGTGCTCACCCACTCCCACATCGACCACATGGGCTCCGCCGCCGACCTGGTCGCCGCCACCGGCGCCCGCGTACTGGCCGGCGCACCGGACGTCCCGTACATCCGCGGCACCGCCCCCGAACCCGCGGCGGCGCTGACCGCGGCCGAACAGACGCTGCACGACGGGATCATGGCGAACTTCGCGACCGCCGAGGTTCCGCCGCTGCGCCATGTCGAGGTCGATGTCGCCCTCCAGGAGGGAGACACCCTCGACGACTGGCCGGAGCCGGTACGGGTCCTGCACGTTCCCGGCCACACACCGGGCGGAATCGCGCTGCACCTCCCCGAGAGCCGCTTGCTGTTCCCCGGCGACATCATCGGCACCGGCCCCGGCGGCACCCATGTGGTCCTCGGGCCGTTCAACGTCGACCGCGAGACGGCCATCGCCTCCTTCCGGCGGCTCGCCGCCCTCGACGACGTCGACACCGTCTGCGTATCCCACGGCGACCCGATCCGCGGCGGCGCCCGCGCCGTTCTGGCCGCGGCCACACCGGAGAAGGACTGGCGCTGACGACGGAAACGGCCGGCGAGGTGTGCCGCGGCCCGCGCGAGCGGGACGGGGCGCCGGGTCAGCCGGAATCGCGCGCCTCGACATGGAAGGTGCCCAGCCGGTGGGTGAGGGGCGCGGCGGCGGGGTCGCGGATCAGGGCGGCGACCCATTCGGCGACCCGCTCCGGCGGGGTGATCTCGGCGCGGACGCTGGTCAGGCGGGGGCGCAGCAGCCGGGCCAGCAGCAGATCGTCCGCGCCGACCACCGCGATACGGCTGGGGGCGCCGGTGCCGATGGTGTGGCCGGCGTCCTGCAGGGCGCGCATCAGCAGCATCGCGTACTCGTCGTTGTAGGCGAACACCGCGTCCAGGCCCCGTTCCTGCCAGGCGGCGGCGAGCCGTGCCGCGGACTCCTCGGTGAGGGCGAGGTCGAGCGGGTGCACCTCGGCGTCGGGGTGGGCGGCGGCCGCGGCCCGTACGCCCGCAAGCCGGGACTCGGCGAAGGCGGTCAGGCCCGGTTCGGCGGGCCGGACCACGCCGATCCGGCGGCGGCCGCGGGCCAGCAGATGTTCACCGGCCCGCAGTCCGGCCTCGCGCTGGTCGAGGAAGAGGCTGTGGGCGCCGGGGGGCGCCGACGGGCCGTGGGTGAGGACCGCGGCGGTGCCGGCGCGGCGCAGCAGCTCGACCGCGGGCGCGTCCAGCGGCGGGCCGTGCAGGGTGAGTACGGCGGCGGGCCGTAGTTCGGCCCAGGCGCGGGCGGCCGCCGTCGGGGAGGCGGCGGGCGCGCCGTGCAGCACGCCGGTGTAGCCGAGGTGGTGCAGCGCGGTCTGGAATCCGGCCAAAAAACGGGTGAAGAGGGGGCCGAAGGCCAAGGCCGTGTCGGCGGGGGCGGCCAGCAGAACGATGCTGCCCCGGCCGGCGCGCAGGCTGCGGGCGGCGGCGTGCGGTACGTATCCCAGCTCCTCGGCGGCGGCCCGGACCCTGGCCTGGGTGCGCTCGCCGACGCGCCCGGCGGCCTGCCCGTTCAGGACGTAGGAGACCGTCGCGCGCGAGACCCCGGCGCGACGGGCAACGGCCGCGCTGGTCGGGGGTGTTGGGGTGGCCCGGGGGACCGCTGGGTCAGTCATGCTGCTGGGCATCCTCGCACAGGGTTTTTGCCCGGCGTGGTCGGGGCGGGGCACCTCCGCGGAGTCTACTTACACGTGTAATCTCGGCCGGGTGCGGTCCCGGCCCGGGAGCCGGGTCCGGGGACAGCGTGAGCCGGAGAGCGGACGGACCGAGGAGAGAACGGGCATGCAGCTGCACACCCATGAATGGGGCGCCGGCGGGCGGACCGCGGTGCTGGTCCACGGAATGATGTCCGACCACCGCACCTGGCACCGGGTCGGCCCCGCGCTCGCCGAGCGGGGCTATCGCGTCATCGCCGTCGATCTGCGCGGCCACGGCCGCAGTCCGCGCGGCGACTACGGCGCCGAACTGTTCGCCGAGGACCTCGTGGAGACCCTGCCCGCCGCCCCCGAGGTCGCCATCGGGCATTCACTGGGCGGCCTGGCGCTGTCCCTGGCGGTGGAGCGGCTGCAGCCGCGGCGGGCGGTCTACAGCGATCCCGCATGGTCGCTCGGCCGGGTCGAGCAGCCCGTCGACCCGGCCGTTTTCCTCGCGTTCAAGAATGCCGACCGGACGATGGTGCGGAGCTTCAATCCGCGCTGGGACGCCGCCGATGTGGACATCGAACTGGCCACGCTCGCCGACTGGGACACCGGCACCGCCCTCGCACTGTCCGCCGAGCGCCTGCAGGACCGTACGCCCGAGAAGCCGGTCGTCCCCTCGCTGGTGCAGATCGCGGGGGAGGGGTTCCTCTTCTCCGGCCACGAGGCGGCCGAGCTGACGACCCGTGGCTTCGAGGTCCGTACGGTGCAGGGCGCCGGGCACACCATCCACCGCGACGACTTCGACGGTTTCCTGGCGGGCCTGGAGGGCTGGGTCTAGCCCAGCCCCCCGCAGCGGAAAACGCCGTTCCCGGCCGGGCGCGACCGGGCGGCAGGCCCTTCGCCGCAGTCGGCTCCCCGTCAGGTATCGCAGTCCAGCAGCGTCTTGCACAGCCCGCAGCGCGCCTGGAGCCGGCCGCGCACCGGCACCCGGATCCGCTGATGGCAGGCGGGGCAGGGGAACGACACCCGCAGCGGCGACGGGCCCTCGAAGACATAGCCGTCACCGGGGCCGGCCGGCCGTTCGGCGCGCCGGGGATCCTGCGCCGCCCGGCGGTCCTTGGCGTAACGGAGCCGGGCGGCCCAGCCTGCGGCGGCGAGCGGCGGCCGGCGCGCGTCCTGGCGGGCCCGCGCCACCCCCGCCGTATACGCGTCGTACGCCTGCGGGCTGGTGAACCACGGCCCCGGGTCCTCACCGAAGAACTCCGCCCGCTTGGCGAGGACATAGCCGAACTCCTCCGGCGTCAGATAACCGAGTTTCTGCGAGAGCGGGCCGTGCTCGCGATAGGCGTCCAGCAGCAGCCAGCCCGCGCCGAGATAGGTGGTGGCGGTGTCGGTGAGGATCTCGTTGTCGTGGGTGCCGGGGAACGACAGATCCAGTCGGTGCAGATAGACATGCATCACCTCATGGGCCAGCGCGGCGCCGATGTCCTTGCGGTGCTTCCTGAAGCGGTCGTTGAGCTCGATGAAGTACTCGGGACCCGCGGTGAGTTCGATGTTCGCCGCATGTTCCATCTCGCGGAAGGTGACCACCATCCGTGCGTCCGGCAGATGCAGCTGCCGGACGAGGGCGCGGGCGATCCGCTGGGCGCCCAGATGCAGGTCCTCGGTGTCGTCGAAGGCCACATCGACCGGCAGCACGCTGGTGGCGAAGGTGCTCACCGTGTCGTACGACAGGCGTTTGAACAGGGCCGTGACGGCCGAACGCACCGTGTCGATATGGGGATATCCGTGCTCGATCTCGCTGCCACCCGTGGTCACCCGGCCACTCTACGGGTGTCCGGGAACGTCCGGTATGGGCCGTACGGGGCCTGGGTGGTAAGGGAGTTGGCCGGATGCGCACCCTTGTCACTCTGATCGCCCACTCCACATAATCACAGGGCGCTTTACGGACTCATCCCCCACTGGGTCCGGACGCCTTACGGCGTGCTGTCGTCCTCCACGCTCATATTCGCGACGGCCACGTCCGGCTCCGGTGTTGGCATGGGCTCGTCATCGACGTGCAACCCCCCACGAAAGGAAGCCCGTTGCGCAGCTACCGGAAGCACCTCAAAAGAAGCACTGCCGTAGGCGCGATCGCGCTGGCCGCCTTCAGCCTCCAGCCCGGCTCGGCCTCCGCCGCCCCCGCACCGGACCCGTCCGGCTCCGTCCACACCAAGGTCGTCGGCGGCACCAAGGCCGACCAGGGTGAATTCCCCTTCATGGTCCGGCTGTCGATGGGCTGTGGTGGCGCCCTCTACGCCAAGGACATCGTGCTCACCGCGGCGCACTGCGTCGAGGGCAGCGGCGACAACACCTCCATCACCGCGACCGCGGGCGTGGTCGACCTGGAGGACTCCGCCGCCGTCAAGGTCAACTCCACCAAGGTCCTGCAGGCCCCCGGCTACGACGGCAAGGGCAAGGACTGGGCGCTGATCAAGCTCGCCAAGCCGATAGACCAGCCCACCCTGAAGATCGCCGAGGACGACAAGCTCAACAACGGCGACTTCACCATCGCCGGCTGGGGCGCCGACAAGGAAGGCGGCGACCAGCAGCGCTACCTCCTCAAGGCGAGTGTGCCGTTCGTCGATGACGCCGCCTGCCAGAAGGCCTACGGCGACCAGCTGACGCCCGGCGACGAGATCTGCGCCGGCAAGCTGGACACCGGCGGTATCGACACCTGCCAGGGCGACTCCGGCGGCCCGATGTTCCGCAAGGACGACGCCGGCCAGTGGCTCCAGGTCGGCATCGTCTCCTGGGGCGAGGGCTGCGCACGGCCCGGCAAGCCCGGTGTCTACAGCGAGGTGAGCGCCTTCGCCGCGAACATCAAGAAGGCCGCGGGCGAACTCGGCGGCTGATCGCACCACGCGCGTACACGAAGGGCCCGGGGAGCCGTTGCTCCCCGGGCCTTTTCGGTCCTCGGCCGCCGGCCTCCGCCGGGTCCTCGGCCGCTGGCCTCCGCCGGGTCCTCGGCCGCTGGCCTCCGCCGGGTCCTCGGCCGCTGGCCTCCGCCGGGTCCTCGGCCGCTGGCCTCCGCCGGGTCCTCGGCCGCTGGCCTCCGCCGGGTCCTCGGCCGCTGGCCTCCGCCGGGTCCTCGGCCGCTGGCCTCCGCCCGGTCCTCGCCCCCGGTCCTCGCCCCCGGACCTTGGTCCGGGTCTTTGGTCCCGGTCCTTGGTCCCCCGCCTCCCGGACGTTGGTCCGTCCCCGCCGGGGACCAATCTCACCCTTTCGACCGGGTCTTGTGCCGTCAGCGATGACCGTACGGCCCATGGGCGGCCCCGTGGCAGCTCCCTAACGTGAACGACATGTCCTTCGAGCCCCGCCCCCGGCCCCCGGCGCGCGACCGCGACCACCGTGTGACGGTCGTCGCCGCCCTGCTCCTCGCCGCCTCCGCCGCGGCCCTCGCCTACGTCCTGCTGGGCGGCCATCACGGCCCCGTCGAGTGCGAGTCGGACGCGGACGCCCCCTCGCGCGCGGTCCCGGCCTGACGCCGGCCGCCCGGACCGGAACCCGTACCGCTCCTGGCCCCACATCTGTCCAACACCTGCCCCTCCTTTGTCCATAGGCGCACGCCCCGCACCGGCAGCACGCTGTCGTCCGACAGGCAGTGCAGGTACGAAGGAGGACAGCGCGCGTGAACGAACAGACAGGCGCCCCGCGCGGGCCCAGCCGCAGAAAGGTCGTCACCGCCACCGCGCTCGCCGGGGTCGCCGGCGCCCTCCCGCTCGGCGCACACCCCGCCGCGGCCGCACCGCGCGCCGGCGAGGCGGTACTGCGGTCCGACGCGCTGGAGATCCGCGTCGACACCGCCTTCCCGCGCATCGTCTCCTACACCGACCGCGGCACCGGCGCCGTCCTGCACGGCCAGGAGACCCCGGTCGCCCAGGTCCTCATCGACGGCACCGCCCGCACCCCGCAGGTCACCCACCGCACCCGCGCCGACCGTGCCACCTACACCCTCCGCTTCGACGGCGGCACCGAGCTCACCGTCGAGATCGCCGTCCGGGACTGGCAGGTCACCTGGCGGGTCACCGGGATCACCGACACCCCGGCGCTGCGCATCGGCACCCTGGACATCCCCGGCCTCGCCCTGCTGAGCGTCCGCAGCGACCAGCCCGGCGCCGCGCTGCTCGCCGCCCGGATCGAACTCGACAAGGCCAAGAGCGGCGACACCCTGGTGCAGGTCACCGCCGACACCCCCGCCGAGGCCGCACCCACCGGATGCGCCTACGCCGTCGTCGCCACCGACCGGCTGGCCGCGGCCGTCGAGACCAACACCGTCCACGACAAGCCCTCCGGCGCCACCACCTGGGAGAACGGCCGGCTGTGGCGGCAGACCGTCAAGGGCGACGGCTTCGTCAAGGCACAGCTGGTCTGCGGGCAGTGGACGCACCGGGCCGCCGGACAGCCGGTGGACGCCACCGACCCGCTGCCGTACGCGACCGTCATCGTCACCCGCGACCGCAACGGCGACGGCACCGTCGACTGGCAGGACGCCGCGATCGCGCTGCGCGACATCATGGTGGTGCCGCTGGGCGCCGACGAACAGCATCTGCGGGTCGTCCCGCACATCCCGTTCAACTTCGCCAGCCAGGCCACCAACCCGTTCCTCGCCACCCTCGACAACGTCAAGCGGATCGCGCTGGCCACCGACGGGCTGCGGCAGTTCACCCTCCTCAAGGGCTACCAGTCCGAGGGTCATGACTCCGCGCACCCCGACTACGGCGGCAACTACAACCGGCGGGCCGGCGGACTCGCCGACCTCAACGCCCTCGTACGTGCCGGCAAGAAGTGGAACAGCGACTTCGCGGTGCATGTCAACGCCACCGAGTCCTACCCCGTCGCCCACGCCTTCTCCGAGCGGCTCGTCGACAAGGACGACAAGCAATGGGACTGGCTCGACCAGTCCTACCGCATCGACCCCCGCCGCGACCTGGTCTCCGGCGACATCGCCCGGCGCTTCGCCCAACTGCGCAAGGAGACCGACCCGGCCCTGACCACCCTCTACATCGACGTCTTCCGCGAGTCCGGCTGGAACTCCGACCGGCTGCAGCGCCATCTGCGCGACCAGGGCTGGCAGGTCACCACCGAATGGGGCCACGGGCTGGAGCGCTCCGCCCTCTGGTCGCACTGGGCCAATGAGACCGACTACGGCCCCGACACCTCCCGCGGCATCAACTCCCGGCTGATCCGCTTCGTCCGCAACCACCACAAGGACGTCTTCGCCGACAAGTGGCCCACGCTGCTGGGCAGCGGCCGGATGGGCAACTTCGAGGGCTGGGTCGGCAAGACCGACTGGCACGCCTTCCACACGATCATCTGGACCGACGCCCTGCCCGCCAAATACCTCCAGGCGTACCCGATCAAGACCTGGGGCGCGCACGAGATCACCTTCGAGGGCCCCACCAAGACCTCCGTCAGCGACGCAGAGGGCACCCGCAAGATCACCACCGACGGCCGCCTCGTCTACGACGGCGGCACCTATCTGCTCCCCTGGGAGCCCCGCCGGGCCACCGACCCCGACAAGCTCTACCACTACAACCCCCGTGGCGGCACCTCCAGTTGGACACTGCCCCGCGGCTGGTCGGACGCCACCACGGTCTACGCCTACCGGCTCACCGACCAGGGCCGTACCCAGGAAACCCGGGTCCCGGTCAACGGCGGCAAGATCACCCTCACCGCCCGGGCCGGCGTGGCCTACGTCGTCCACCGGAGCAAGGCCCCCGCCCAGGGCGGACCCGGCTGGGGCGAGGGCACGCCCCTGACCGACCCCGGCTTCCACTCCGGCACCCTGGACGGCTGGCAGGTCACCGGCCCGGCCGCCGTCAAGCTCTCCGAACTCGGCGACCACGAGCTGGTCATCGGCGCGGGCGGCGCCGCCACCGTCGCCCAGAAACTCACCCGGCTCGCCCCCGGCACCTACGCCGCCTCCGTGCAGATCGAGGTCGGCGCCGAGGCCGGCGAGCGGCGGCGGGCCGCCCTGGAGATCCGTACCGCCGACGGCGTCACCGCCGCCAACTGGACCGACGCCTCCACCGCCGGCAACTACGTCGCCGCCGACCGCAAGTCCCGCACCCGCTTCCAGCGGCTGTTCACCCACTTCACCGTCCCCGACGGCGGCGGCCCGGTCACCCTCGCCCTGACCGCGGCGGCGGGCCGGGCCCGCGTCCGGTTCGACAACGTACGCGTCGTGCCCGCCGAGCCCACCGCCAAGAAGGGCGCACTGGCCTACGAGGACTTCGAGAACGTGCCCCAGGGCTGGGGCGTCTTCGTCAAGGGCGACGCGGGCGATGTCACCGACCCCCGCACCCATATCGCCCAGCGGCACGCCCCGTTCACCCAGCGCGGCTGGAACGGCAAGGCGATCGACGATGTCATCGACGGCGGCCAGTCGCTCAAATCGCGTGGCGAGAACACCGGTCTCGTCTACCGGACGGTCCCGCACACCGTCCGCTTCACCCCCGGCCACCGCTACCGGATCACCTTCCGCTACGAGAACGAGAAGGCCGGCCAGTACGCCTGGATCACCGCGGTCGACGACCCCACCGCCCGCGAACTGACCCGCAGCCCCCTGCCGGTCGCCACCCGACCCACCACCTGGGCCTACGAGTTCACCGCACCGGACCGCGGCGAGGCATGGGTCGGACTGCGCAAGGTGGGCGACGACGGGACGGCGGAGTTCGTCCTCGACACCTTCGAGGTACGCGAGGTGTGACGCGCCGTGGGGGCGGGCCGGCCCGCCCCCACGGATCCCTCAGCGCACCGCCGCGCAGGGATACAGACCGGGCGCCCCCGCCCCTTCCCCCACCAGGGCCGGGGCGCCCTCCAACTCCCACACCAGCAGCTCGTTGTCCCCCTCACGCAGCACCGGACCCGGCACATACAGGGTGCGCTGCGGCCCCACGGCCCAATAGCGCCCCAGACAGAACCCGTTGATCCAGACAAAACCACGCGTCCAGCCCGGCAACGCGAGATCGGCGTCACCGGGCCGCCCGGCCAGGGTCAGCGTCCCCCGGTACAGCCCCGCGGCCCCCTCCGCCCCCGCCGCCGCCCGGAACGCCACCTTCGCCACCGCCTCGGCATCCTCCATCGCGTCCAGCCGCAGCCCCCGCGACCGTACGCCGTGCAGAAACTGCCGCTCATGCAGCAGCCCGCCCACGATCCCCTTCGACTCGGCGAGCCGCGGTCCGTAGTTGACCCGCCCCAGTGACTCCACCCACAACTCCACCGACGCCGGCCCCGCCACCTCCCCGATCACCGCGTCCTCGGTGTCCACCACGGCCGTACGCACCCCGTCCACCCACACCACCGCCCGGTCCCGCAGCCCGCGCACCCGCAGCGGATACCGTCCCCGCGGCCCCGGCACCTCCACCCGGTAGCGGACCACGCCCCGGTCCACACCCAGCTCCTCGAACGTCGCCGGACCGCCCCCCTCGACCTCCGCACCGCCCAGCGCCGCCATCACCTCCCCGGCCGGCGCCCACTCCCCGACCACCGCACGCACGGGCGCCGACAGCACCAGCGGCGGCTCCGGCACTTCCGGCAGCGGCCCCTCCGCCCACTCGGCGAGCACCTCCCTGAACCGCCAGAACTTCTCCGTCGGACGCCCGCGTTCATCGACCGGCGCCCCGTAGTCGTACGAGGTGACCGTCGCCCGCAGCGCCTCGTCCTGCAGCTCACCCGCGCGATTGGCCCCCGCCCGGCCACCGAAGCTGGTGCCGCCGTGCGCCATATAGATGTTCACCGACGCACCGCACTCCAGAATCTCCCGCAGCGCCGCCGCCGCGTCCTCCGGAGCCCGCGGCGCCTGTGCCTGCCCCCAGTGCGCGAACCACCCGCACCAGAACTCCATACACATCAGCGGACCGTCCGCCTGATGACGGCGCAACGTCGCAAACGCCTCCCGGGCCCCCGACCCGAAGTTGGCGGTGGCCAGCACCCCCGGAATCGAGCCACTGCTCAGCATGTGGTCCTCGGGCCCGTCCGAGGTGCACAGCGGCACCCGGATCCCCCGCTCACGCAGTCGCTCCACGATCCACGCCAGATACCGCGCATCGCTGCCGTACGAGCCGTATTCGTTCTCCGCCTGCACCATGATCACCGGCCCGCCGCCCGGTCCGCCGGGCCCCGATACCGCTGTGCACTGCCGCGCCACGACCTGCGGCAGCAGCCGCTCGAACCACGCGTCCACGGCCCGCAGATACACCGCGTCCCACGTCCGCACCCGCCGGCCCAGCGGCCCCGTCAGCCACTCCGGCAGCCCGCCGTTCTCCCACTCCGCGCAGATGTACGGCCCCGGGCGGACGATCGCCCACAGCCCCGCCGCCTGCACCGCGTCCAAAAAGCGCCCCAGCTGCTCCGGATCCTTGAACTCGCCGGGCCGCGGTTCGTGCAGATTCCACGGCACATACGTCTCCACACAGTTCAGGCCCATCGCGCGGAGCATCGCCAGCCGGTGGTCCCACTGCGCCTCGTGCACCCGGAAGTAGTGCAACGCCCCGGACAGCAGCCGCAACGGCCGCCCGTCCAGCGCGAAGTCCCGCTCGCCCACCACGAACTGCGCCACGATTCCCGCCCTCGCTCGTCGTCTGTGCGCCACCGGCCGGGCGCTCACGGTCATCGATCACCCTCGCCCTCTGGCGGTGTGACGGTCCATGGACAAAGATCGGCGTTGTTTGGACGGAGCGGACGGAGCGGACGGAGCGACGGGAGGCCCGGGCGTGTACCACACCTGGATGCGGTACTTCACTCCGAGCCCGGCCCACCACCGGCTCGGCCTGGTGTGCCTGGGCGTCGGACTGCAGCACGGCGCACTGCCCACGGTCGGCCCGCGCACCCTCGACCACCATGTCGCCATCGTCATCAGCGCCGGCCGCGGCTGGTTCACCGCCCCCGACGGGCGGCGCCGGACGGTGACCGCGCCCGCCCTGCTGTGGATCGTGCCGGGCGTGCCGCACCACTACGGGGCCGATCCGGAGACCGGCTGGGACGAGAGCTTCGTCGACTTCACGGGGCCGGCCGCCGCCACGTACACCGAACTGGGCTACATCGAGCCGGACCGCCCGCTCGTACCGCTCGCCGACACCGGGCCGGCGCGGGCGGCCGTGGGGCGGATCGCGCGGGCCGCCCGGCGCGGCAACCCCCTCCTGGAGGTGGAGACCTCCGCCGCGGTCCATGAACTCCTCGTCGCGCTGCGCCGCGCCCGTGCCGACACCGACGCCGACGGCGACCCCGTCCTCCAGGCCCTGGCCCGGGACGCGTTCCTGCCGCTGTCGGTCGCCGAGCATGCGGCCCGGCACGGTATGACGCCCGCGGAACTGCGCACCGCGGTACGGCGTGGGGCGGGCTGCAGCCCCAAGGACTATCTGCTGGGGATCCGGTTGGGCCGGGCCAAGGAGCTCCTGGTGGGCACCGAACTCCCGGTCGCGGCGGTGGCCCGCCGGGTCGGCTACGACGATCCGGCCTACTTCAGCCGCCTCTTCACCCGACGCGTCGGCACCGCCCCGGTCCGCTTCCGCGACCGCCAGGTCCGCAGCGTTCCGGGTGGCTGGTCGACCCAGATCCCGGACCCGGATGATCCGCCGTTGGTCAGCGGGTGGGGTGGCTGAGGGGTGGTTGTGGCTGGGGGAGGGTGCCGGTGCGGCCCCCGCGGCACACACGCAACCCCGCGAGGCGCCCGCCCCCACGTCCGGCGGTTCCTCGGAGGTCAAACCCCCGTGCACAGGCCACCGGCCGTACGGCAGCATGACACCCATGCCCGAACTGCAGCGCGACGAGGCGCAGACCCGAGCCCGACTCATCGACGTCCACCGCTACGACATCGAACTCGACCTCACCCAGGGTGAGGACAGCTTCGCCTCTCGTACGGTCATCCACTTCACCGCACGAGCCGACGGCGACACCTTCGTCGAGCTCAAGCCCGTCGAGCTGCACTCCGCCACCCTCGACGGCCGCCCCCTGGACCCCGCGGCCCTCGACGGCAACCGCCTCCCGCTCACCGGCCTCACCCCCGGCGACCACGAACTGCGCCTCCAGGCCACCATGCGCTACTCCCGCACCGGCGAAGGCATGCACCGCTTCACCGACCCCGCCGACGGCGAGAGTTACGTCTACACCCAGCTGTTCATGGAGGACGTCCAGCGCGTCTTCGCCGCCTTCGACCAGCCCGACCTCAAGGCCGTCTTCGCGCTCACCGTCACCGCCCCCACCACCTGGACCGTCCTCGGCAACGGCATCGCCACCCAAGGCGACCCCGGCCACTGGACCCTCGCCCCCACCCCCCTGATCTCCACCTACCTCGTCGCCGTCGCCGCCGGCCCCTGGCACTCCGTACGCACCGAACACGCCGGACTGCCCTTCGGCATCCACTGCCGCCGCTCCCTGGCCCCGCACCTCGACACCGACGCCGAGGAAATCCTCGACATCACCCGCCGCTGCTTCGACCGCTACCACCAGCTCTTCGAGGAGCCCTACCCCTTCGACTCCTACGACCAGGCATTCGTCCCCGAATTCAACGCCGGCGCCATGGAAAACCCCGGCCTGGTCACCTTCCGCGACGAATTCATCTACCGCTCCGCCGTCACGGACACCGAACGCCAGACCCGCGGCATGGTCATCTCCCACGAAATGGCCCATATGTGGTTCGGCGACCTGGTCACCCTGAAGTGGTGGGACGACATCTGGCTGAACGAGTCCTTCGCCGAATACATGGGCTACCAGGTCCTCGCCGAAGCCACCCGCTTCACCGACACCTGGACCGACTTCGCCATCGCCCGCAAGGGCTGGGGCTACGACGCCGACCAGCGCCCCTCCACCCACCCCGTCGCCCCCACCCCCGAAGACGTCCCCGACACCGCCTCCGCCCTCCTCAACTTCGACGGCATCTCCTACGCCAAGGGCGCCTCCGCACTGCGCCAACTCGTCGCCTGGATGGGCGAGAAGGACTTCCTCGCCGGCATCAACGACCACTTCGCCCGGCACCGCTTCGGCAACGCCACCCTCGCCGACTTCATCGACTCCCTCGCCGGTGCCACCGACCGCGACGTCCACGCCTGGGCCGAGCGCTGGCTGCGGACGACCGGGGTCGACACCCTCACGCCCGAAGTCACCCACGACGGCGCCCACTGGCACGTGAACATCCACCACCAGGGCAGCCCCCCGCTCTTCGCGGAGAAGAGCGACCACTCCGCAGCGCCGGACCGGGCCGATGGCAGCCGCCCGCACCGCATCGCCGTCGGCCTCTACGACCACGCCCCGGACGACCCGAAACGCCTGGTGCTGCGAGACCGCCTCACCACCGACATCCCGGCCACCGGCGACTGCGCCCTCAGCTCCTCCGGCCCCCGCCCCGCCCTGCTCCTCCTCAACGACCAGGACCTCACCTACGCCAAGGTCCGCCTCGACACGGCCTCCTGGGACACCGCCCTCGCCGCGCTGTCCGGCCTCCCCGACCCGCTCACCCGCGCCGTCGTATGGAACGCCGCCCGCGACATGGTCCGCGACGGCGAGCTCGCACCCACCGCCTACCTCGACGCCGCCCGCGCCCACCTCCCGTACGAAACCGACCTCGCCATCGTCCAGGGCGTCCTCGCCTTCGCCCGCACCCAGATCGCCGACCGCTACCTCCCCGCCGCCGAGCGCCACACCGCGCTGGCCACCCTCACCGCCCTCAGCCGCGACATCCTGCGCCGCACCGAAGGCCCCGAACACGGCACCGCGGCAGGACTCCGGCTCACCGCCGTACGCGCCTACATCGACAGCGCCACCACCCCCGAAGGCATCCAGGACTGGCTCGACGACGGCAGCGTCCCCGGCGGCCCCCACCTCGACCCCGAACTGCGCTGGCGCATCCTCGGCCGGCTCGCCACCCTCGGCGCCGCCACCCCCGAAGCCATTGACGCCGAACTCGCCCGCGACCCCAGCGCCACCGGCCGCGAAGGCGCCGCCCGTTGCCACGCGGCCCTCCCCGACCCGGCCGCCAAACAGGCCGCCTGGGACGCCCTGTTCACCACTGACGACACCGCGGCGCTGTCCAACTACCTCTTCACCGCCACCGCCACCGGCTTCTGGTCACCCGAACAGCACGACCTGCTCCGCCCCTACGTCAGCCGCTACTTCACCGACGCCCCGGCCCTCGCCGCCGCCCGCGGCCCCGCCCTCGCCGAAGCCGCCGGCCGCTACGCCTTCCCCGCCACCTTCATCGAGGACGACACCCTCCGCCTCGGCGAAACCTGCCTCACCGACGGCGACCCCACCCCCGCCCTGCGCCGCAAGCTCATCGACCAGCTCGACGATCTGCGGCGGGCGGTCGCGATACGCGCGGCGGCCGACGGCGCGTAGCGCCGGACCCGGCACAACGGGTGCCGCCGGACCGGCAGCCGGCGGCACCCGAACACCTGCGGTACCCCCGTACCACTTACGGGTGGTATGGCCACGACCAGTGGATACGCACCGTACAGGGAAAGTAACTTAGGGCCGCCTAAGATTCGTCCGTCATGGACAAAGGCCCCAACTCCCCTGACAGAAGAGCACATTGATGTCTGTGCCCCCTGCCGGCACCGCCCTCGCAGGCGGCACCAACGGCCCCCGCGCACTCCGCCCCCTCCTCGACACCGTCCTCGACGCCCTCACCACCGGCGCCGAGGACCGCGCCGGCCCCCTGCCACCAGGCGGACCCGACACCGTCGCGCGCGCCGTACGCGACGCCTGCCACCCCCTGCTGCCCGAGCACGGCACCGGCCCGCACGCCGCCCTGCGCACCCTCGTGCACACCCTCGCAGCCGGCGCCGCCGACCCCGCCGACCCCCACTGCGCGGCCCACCTGCACTGCCCGCCACTGGCCCTCGCCACCGCCGCGGACCTCGCCGCGAGCGCCCTCAACCCCTCGATGGACTCCTGGGACCAGGCCCCCGCCGCCTCCGCACTGGAGGCCCTGGCCGGCCATGCACTCGCCGCCCTCGTCTACCCCCGGGCCTCCCGGCCCGACGCCCTGATCACCACCGGCGGCACCGAATCCAACCAGCTCGCCCTCCTCCTCGCCCGCGAAGCCGCCCCCCACGGCTCCGCGACCGACCCGCACCGGCCCACCCGCCCCCTCCAGATCATCTGCGGCGCCAACGCCCACCACTCCATCCACCGCTCCGCCTGGCTCCTCGGCCTCCCCGCACCCCTCACCCTCCCCACCCCCGACGGCATCCTCACGCCCGACACCGTCCACACCTGCCTCGCCAACCTCGCCGGACGCACCGGCCCCCTCCTCCTCACCGCCACCGCCGGCACCACCGACTCCGGCGCCATCGACCCCCTCCCCGCCCTCGCCGACATCGCCGACCGGCACGGCGCCCGCTTCCACGTCGACGCCGCCTACGGCGGACCCCTGCTCTTCAGCGACACCCACCGCACCGCACTGCACGGCCTCGACCGCGCCCACACCGTCGCCCTCGACCTGCACAAACTCGGCTGGCAACCCGTCGCGGCCGGCCTCCTCGCCGTCCCCGACCCCACCACCCTCGCCCCGCTCGCCCACCAGGCCGACTACCTCAACGCCGACGACGACACCGAAGCAGGCCTCCCCGACCTGCTCAGCCGCTCACTGCGCACCACCCGACGCCCCGACATCCTCAAAATCGCCGTCACCCTCAAAGCCCTCGGCCGCCACGGCCTCGGCGAACTCGTCGACCGCGCCCTCGCCGCCGCCCGGACCCTCGCCGACCTCATCGAGGCCCACCCCCGCTACGAACTCCACTCCCGCCCCACCCTCAGCACCGTCCTCTTCCGCCCCACCGGCGCCGACCACACCACCCTCGCCACCATCCGCCGCACCCTCCTCAACGACGGACAAGCCGTCCTCGGCCGCGCCACCACCCCCACCGGGCTCTGGCTCAAGGCCACCCTCCTCAACCCCCACACCCAACCCGGAGACCTCACCACCCTCCTCAAACTCGTGGAAGGCCACATCCCCCGATGACCAGCACCCCACCCCCCGAAGGCGCCCTCACCACCGACACCACCGGCCCCGACGAACCCCTCGACCTCGCCGGCATCGGCATCGGCCCCTTCAACCTCTCCCTCGCCGCCCTCGCCCACCCCCTCACCCACCTGCGCACCGCCTTCTACGACCAGCGACCCGCCTTCCACTGGCACCCCGGCCTCCTCATCGACGGCGCCACCCTCCAAGTCCCCTTCCTCGCCGACCTCGTCACCCTCATCGACCCCGCCAGCCCCTGGACCTTCCTCAACTACCTCAAAACCCGCGAACGCCTCTTCCCCTTCTACTTCGCCGAGCGCTTCCACCTCCACCGCGCCGAATACGACGCCTACTGCCGCTGGGTCAGCGAAAACCTCCCCGACCTCCACTTCGGCCACCAGATCGACGCCGTCCGCTGGAACCCCGAACGCGAAGCCTTCGAAGTCGACTTCACCCAACTCGGCACCGAAGGCGAAGCCGAAGCCCTCGGCCGCACCTACGCCCGCAACCTCGTCCTCGGCATCGGCACCACCCCCCACATCCCCGTCCCGCTACGCCTCCTCGCCGACGCCCCCGCCGTCCCCGTCATCCACTCGGCCGACTACCTCGACCACCGCGAACGCCTGCTCGCCGCCGACCACATCACCGTCATCGGCGCCGGCCAGTCAGGCGCCGAAATCTTCCTCGACCAGCTCCGCGCCCGCCCCGCCGGCCGCGAAGGCCTCCACTGGCTCGCCCGCACCCCCGCCTTCGCCCCCATGGAATACAGCAAACTCGGCCTCGAACACTTCACCCCCGACTACACCCGCTACTTCCACGCCCTCCCCGAACGCGTCCGCGACGACCTCGTCCCCGGCCAATGGCAGCTCCACAAGGGCATCGACCACACCACCCTCGCCGCCATCCACGACGAGCTCTACCGCCGCACCCTCGACGGCGGCTGGCCCGACACCACCCTCACCCCCGGCGTCTGCGTCCGCACCGCAGGCCGCGTCGGCACCACCAAGGTCGAACTCCACCTCGACCACACCCAGCAAGGCACCCGCTCCCGCCTCACCACCGACGCCGTCATCCTCGCCACCGGCTACCGCGAACGCCGCATGGACACCCTGCTCGCCGCCCTCGACCCCTACGTACGCCGCGACTCCGGCGAACGCCCCCGCATCGACGAACACCACCGCATCGCCCTCGACCCCTCCGTCACCGGCTCGATCTACGTCCAGAACGCCGAAACCCACACCCACGGCGTCGGCACCCCCGACCTCGGCCTCGCCGCCTGGCGCAGCGCCACCATCCTCAACTCCCTCACCGACAAAACCCCCTACCCCCTCCCCACCCGCACCGCCTTCACCACCTTCGGCCTCCCCCAACCCTCAACCCCCCGAACCGGCACCGTCCCCCGCCAAGGCTCCACCCTCGTGCCACGCCACTGACCCACGGCGGCGATGCCCCGGGCACCGCCGCCGCCCACCCGTGCCGTCCTCAGAAAACCGGCACCCCGTCCCGCGTCAACTTCCAGGCCACCGAAGCAAACTTCACCGGATCGATCTCCCCGTTCTCCTGCACCCAACCGATAATCAAATTCCGGATCTCGTCCGACGTCGACCAAACCTGTTCCGCGGCGGCCACATGCGGAAAATTGCCGCCACCGCTCGCCCGGTAATTGTTCACCGCCAGCACGAACCGCGCCGCATCATCCACCGGCTTCCCGTCGAACATCAGCTTCCCGATCCGCTGACCCGCCGGCTTCGCGATATCGATCTCGTACGACACCCCGCTCACCGCGTCATAGTTGTAATCCGGCGTACCGTCCGCATTCGTGATCTTCGACGGATCCACCGGACCATCACCGGCCGCCGTCCGCACGTAATACCGCGCCGAAAACTCCAGATACGCCCGCACCTGCGCACCCGTCAGCACCCGCGCCTCCAGCGTATTGTCGAACGGATACAACGCCGCCATCGACCGGATCGTCACATCACCTTCCGGAACCGTCGCCGTCCGCGAAAAACACGACGCCTGCGACAACACCGGCAACGACGCATACGCCGACCCCGCCAGCGCCTTACGCACCACCTCCGCCTGCACAAAGGCAATGAAGTCCAATATCGGCGTGTCCCGCACCGGAGCCTGAGCCGCCGTCATCTCCGCCTTCGACCGCCCGATCACCCGGTTCACATACGCCACGACCTTCCGGTGCTCCGCACGCAACAGACCCGTGATTCGCCGGTCCTCCGCCACCGCATTCGAATTCAAGACCCGCGAACCAACCGACCCCACCCCCCAACGCCCCCGACGCCAATCCACCACCACATCGAAAAGCGTCAGCCGCTGCCCCCACTTCAACGGCTCCGACAACACCACCTCCCGGCCCGACTGCTCATTCAGCACCCGCCGCTCGGAAACTTCCACATGCGCATGCCCCACCAAAATCGCATCGATCCCCGGCACCTGCTCCGCCACCAGCACCGCCGCATTCTCCACATACGGCAACTGATCCCCGTACGACGACGTACCACTCGTCCCCGAATGCGCCGACACGATCACCACATCCGCGCCCATCGACCGCAGCTTCGGCACCCACTTCGCCGCCTGCTCCACCAACCCCGGAAACGCCAGCTTCCCCTGCACATGAGCCTTGTCCCAGATCGCTATCCCCGGATTCGTCAGACCCAGCACCGCCACCTTCACCTCCCGCCCGTGCGGCGTCCGCAACCGCTTCATCACATACGGCCGGAACGCCGGCCGCAGTGACTTCGCATCCACCGCATTCGCCCCCAGCAGCGGAAAATCACAGCTCTCCTCGAACTTCCGCAGAACCGGAATCCCGTAATTGAACTCGTGATTCCCCAGTGCCGCCGCGTCATAGCCGATCGCATTCATCGCCCGCGCCATCGGATGCACCGGACCGCCCGGATCCGTGATCGGATCCACCTTGGCGTAGTAATACGCCAGTTGGGTTCCCTGAATGGTGTCACCGGCATCGATCAGCAGCGTGTTGTGCCGGCCCTTCTCCCGCCGCACATCCGCCACCAGCGTCGAAATCTTCGCCAGCCCGACATCATTGTGAGCCGCGTCGTCGAACTCCGCGTCCGTCGCATAGTCCCAGTTGAAGACATTGCCGTGCAGATCCGTCGTGCCCATGACCGTGAACGCATACCGCTCCCGACGGCGACCGTGGCCGCGCCCGCCGCTGCCCTGAACCCCCACCGCCGCCGCCGGCGCGCCCGTGGCCCCCGCAAGCGCCACCCCGGCTCCCGTCACCACGGAACCACCCACGAACTTCCTACGGTCGAGCGACATGCCAACTCCCTTGGACGAAAGGCCTTACGGACAGGGACAACGCGCGTAGATTCTGGCGCAGCGGCCCCCACCGCAACACCCCTCACCGCCCGGCAGCGGATGACCCACCCCACCCCGCCCCGATATGCGACCCTGCACCCCACGCCCACCCCGACACCCCGCCCACCGACCACCCCCCCACCGAACCCGGGAGGCACCATGACCGACCCCACCCCCGACACACCCACCGAACACACCCCCACCACCGGCACCAGCCCCACCGCCCTCCCATACGGCACCCCCGACACCCCCCGCCTCGCCGTACGCGGCGAAGCCCGCCTCGAGGTCGACCCCGAAATCGCCCGCATCGTCGTCACCGTCAGCGCCCGCGGCACCGACCGCAAAGCCGCCCTCGCCGACCTCACCCGCCGCAACGAACAAGCCCTCACCCTCATCAAGAGCTACGGCGACGCCATCGAAAAACTGGAAACCGGCACCTTCAGCCTCACCCCCCAACTCACCGAGAAGGGCCGCCACGAACGCATCCGCGCCTACCACGGACGCGTCACCCACACCGCCACCCTCAACGACTTCACCACCCTCGGCGAACTCACCACCCGCCTCGCCGACCTCGACCTCACCCGCGTCGACGGCCCCTGGTGGGCCCTGCGCCCCGACTCGCCCGCCCATCGCAACGCCCGCACCCAGGCCGTCCGCGAAGCCGTCCAGCGCGCCCGCGAATACGCCGAAGCCCTCGGCGCCCGGCTCGACGCCATCGTCGAAATCGCCGATCTCGGCGCCGAGAACACCGCCCCCATGGCAGCCCCCGCCATGCGCTCCTTCGCCGGCTACGGCGGCGCCGCCGTCCAGGAATCCGCCCCCGCCCTCGACCTCGAACCCGAGCGCCAAACCGTCTACGCGAACGTCAACGCGCGCTTTACGATGACCCGTCCCGCACTGTGAGACCGAGCCGCGCGAGGGCGATATTCTGCTCATCGGAGCGCCTTCGCGCGCATTCCATTACTTGTCAACAGCCTTTCACCAAGCGCTCGTTGAGCGGTCACTTCTTTACAGTTCCCTACCGCCCGGTAAGTCATAGAGTCGAAACATGCGCCGAGCAAAGATCGTCTGCACACTGGGACCCGCCACCGACTCGTACGAGCAGATCAAAGGCCTCGTCGACGCCGGAATGGACATCGCCCGCTTCAACCTGAGCCACGGCACCTACGCCGACCACGAGGCGCGATTCGACCGGGTCCGCAAAGCATCCGAAGAAACCCGCCGCAGCGTCGGCATCCTCGCCGACCTTCAAGGTCCGAAGATCCGCCTCGGCCGATTCCGCGAAGGGCCCGTACTTCTCGAACGCGACGACGAGTTCACCATCACCGTCGAACCGTCCACCGAAGGCGACCGCCACATCTGCGGCACCACCTACGACGGCCTCGCCGCCGACGTCACCACCGGCGAACACATCCTCGTCGACGACGGCAAGGTCACCCTCGAAGTCATCGAGGTCGACGGCCCCCGCGTCCGCACCAAGGTCATCGAAGGCGGCATGGTCTCCGACCACAAAGGCCTCAACCTTCCCGGCGTCGCCGTATCCGTCCCCGCCCTCTCCGAAAAGGACCAGGACGACCTCCTCTGGGCCCTGCGCTACGGCGCCGACATCATCGCCCTCTCCTTCGTCCGCAGCGGCCGCGACATCGAAGACGTCCACCGCATCATGCGCGAAGAAAACCGCTTCCTCCCCGTCATCGCCAAGGTCGAAAAGCCCCAGGCCGTCGACAACATCAACGACATCGTCGCCGCCTTCGACGGCATCATGGTCGCCCGCGGCGACCTCGGCGTCGAAATGCCGCTGGAAACCGTCCCGATCGTCCAAAAGCGCGCCATCAAACTCGCCAAGCGCAACGCCAAACCCGTCATCGTCGCCACCCAGATGCTCGACTCGATGATCGACAACTCCCGCCCCACCCGCGCCGAAGCCTCCGACGTCGCCAACGCCGTCATCGACGGCACCGACGCCGTCATGCTCTCCGGCGAAACCAGCGTCGGGAAGTACCCCACCGAAACGGTCAAGACGATGAGCCGCATCGTCGAAGCCGCCGAGGAAGACCTCCTCGCCAAGGGCCTCCCGCCGCTCACCGAAGCCAACAAGCCCCGCACCCAGGGCGGAGCCGTCGCCCGCGCCGCCGCCGACATGGGCGACTTCCTCGGCGCCAAGTTCCTCGTCGCCTTCACCCAGTCCGGCGACACCGTCCGCCGCCTCTCCCGCTACCGCTCACCCATCCCGCTCCTGGCCTTCACCCCCGACCCGGCCACCCGCTCCCAGCTCAACGTCAGCTGGGGCGTGGAGACCTTCCTCGGCCCGACCGTCAACTCCACCGACGAGATGGTCGCCCAGGTCGACGAACAGCTCCTCAAGATCGGCCGCTGCCAGAAGGGCGACGTCGTCATCATCACCGCCGGCTCCCCACCCGGCGTCCCCGGCTCCACCAACCTCGTTCGCGTCCACCACATCGGCGAGGACGACATCCCGAAGTAGCCCCACCCGCACCGCGATCCCGCTGGGCCGAGGTCCTGACTGCCGTCCCTGTCAGTACTTCGGCCCGATGTGTTGGTCCATGAGGGCCACGGAGGCGCGCTTGGCTACGGAGATGTTCTCCGCTTTGCGGGATCGCCGGGCGAGTTTCCACTCGACGCCGACCTTGTCCAGGGTGTCCGTATAGAGCCGCAGGATGTCGGCGGACATGTTGGTGAAGAAGTACCGCGGGTATTCGTAGCGCTTACGCTCCCCGGCGACCATACGCGTCGCCCAGTTGGTGATCCGACAGCCGTCGGAATGGACGAGCCCCCGGATGAACTCCCAGGGAAACTCGTCCACGATCTGCTGCTGCCAGGCTTCGAGGACGATCGGCCGCTCGTGCTTCTTGCCGGGGCCGTGCTGGGGGAAGAGGCACGGCCAGTGCTGGCTGTAACTGACCACCGACACGCAGCCTTGGGCTCGTGTGCGGTAGGCGCTCCGAGTGGGGTTGACCGCGCGCATGGCGGCCTCACAGGCGTCCACCAGGCCCGGCCATGCATCCGCGCAAGCGATGCGTAGGTAGTACCCGGTACGCGGATGAGCGCTGACGCAGCCGTCGCCGAGGTACAGGCCAAGGAGGTAGGAGTATTCCCTCGCGTTCTCGGGCGGTTCCGGGGTGCACTGGCAGCGCGTGCACGGCTCTGCCTGGACTCGCATGCGTGGCAGCGGCTCGATGCGCAGCTGCCAGGAGCGGAGAGAGGCCCGAGATATCCCCGTCTCCTTGCTGACCGAGTTCAAGCTGCGCCCCTGGCTCACCAGCGCGAGGGCTCGCTTACGTGTGCTGATGTCGTACATGCAGCCACTGTGCGTGGCTGATCGTTGCCACGGGTAGCAAAAAGCGGAGGTTCACGCGAGCGTGAGCCTCCGCTTTCTCAAGGTGCCGGGTACGGGATTCGAACCCGTATGTCCTTTCGGACAGATGTGTTTGAGACATCCGCGTAAGCCTGTTCCGCCAACCCGGCCAGGTACTCCGCGAGTGTACCGGTTCACCGTTGGTCCCTGCCGCTAGGTAGGCTGCAATGGCACCACCTGCCTGGAACGAGGAGTCCCGTGAGCGCCGCCGAGCCCGAGCAGCCCGTCGCTGATGATGATCAGTCGCACGTCCCGCCCCTGACCACGCGCGTCGTGATCGCCGAGGACGAGGCGCTCATCCGTCTTGATCTCAAAGAGATGCTGGAGGAAGAGGGCTACACCGTCGTCGGCGAGGCCGGGGACGGGCAGACCGCCGTGGAGCTGGCCCGGGAGCACCGTCCCGATCTGGTGATCCTGGACGTGAAGATGCCGGTTCTGGACGGCATCTCGGCGGCCGAGAAGATCGCCGAGGAGAGCATCGCCCCGGTGCTGATGCTGACCGCGTTCTCGCAGCGTGAGCTGGTGGAGCGGGCGCGGGACGCGGGTGCGATGGCGTATCTGGTGAAGCCCTTCTCGAAGAGTGACGTCGTTCCGGCGATCGAGATGGCGGTCAGCCGGTTCACCGAGTTGAAGACGCTGGAGAAGGAGGTCGAGGACCTCACGCAGCGGCTGGAGACGCGGAAGCTGGTGGACCGTGCGAAGAGCATTCTGCAGACGCAGTACGGGCTGACGGAGCCGGCCGCGTTCCGGTGGATCCAGAAGACGTCGATGGATCGTCGGTTGTCGATGCAGCAGGTTGCCGAGGCGGTCATCGAGGACGCCGAGGAGAAGAAGCAGCAGAAGGACCAGTAGCGTCCGGCAAGATCGCGAGCGGCCCCGTACCGGTGATCGGTACGGGGCCGCTTTCGTGTTGCCGGGTGCGGGTGGTGTGCGGGTTCAGTCCTCGCCGAGGTAGGCCTTGCGGACGGACTCGTCGTGGAGGAGGGAGGGGCCGCTGCCGGAGAGGGAGATCCGGCCGATCTCCATGACGTGGGCCTGGTCGGCGAGGGAGAGGGCGGCCTGCGCGTTCTGTTCCACGAGCAGGATGGTGGTGCCCTGGGAGCGGAGTTCGCGGATGGTTGCCATGATTTTCTGCATCATGATCGGCGAGAGCCCCATGGAGGGTTCGTCGAGCATGAGGAGCTTCGGGCGGGACATCAGCGCCCGGCCCATGGCGAGCATTTGCTGTTCGCCGCCGGAGAGGGTGCCGGAGGCTTGTTTGCGGCGTTCGCCGAGGATGGGGAAGAGGTCGTAGACGTGCTGGATGTCGGCCTCGATGCCGGCGGTGTCCTTCCGGAGGAAGGCGCCGAGCTGGAGGTTCTCGGCGATGGTGAGGCGGGGGAAGATGTGCCGGCCTTCGGGGGAGTGGGCGAGGCCGAGGGAGACGATCTTGTGGGCGGGGACGCCGGTGAGCGGCCTGCCGTCGAAGACGATCTTTCCGGAGGTGGGCTTGAGCAGGCCCGAGAGGGTGCGGAGGGTGGTCGTCTTGCCGGCGCCGTTGGTGCCGATCAGGGTGACGGCCTGGCCCTCTTCGACGGAGAACGAGATGCCTTTGACGGCTTCGATCTTGCCGTAGGCGACCCGGAGGTCCTCGACCTCGAGCAGTGCGGTCACTGGGGTCCTCCCTGGGTGCTGGCGGAGTCCTCCGCGTCGGCAGGTGCCGGTTCGGCGACGGCTTCCGCGGCGTGGGCTTCCGCGGCCTCGACCTCGGAGACTTCGGCTTCGCCGGGGTCGCCTTCGAAGGGTTCGCCGAGGTAGGCGGCGATGACCCGCTCGTCGGCCTGGACGACTTCGGAGGTGCCTTCGACGAGCTTTTCGCCCTGGACGAGGACGGCCACGCGGTCGCACAGGTTGAAGACGAAGCGCATGTCGTGCTCGATGAGGAGGACGGCGATGCCCTTGTCCCGGATGGCGAAGACCAGCTCTTCGGTGGCCCGGGTCTCCTGGGGGTTCATACCGGCCGTCGGTTCGTCGAGCAGCAGCAGGCCCGGTTCGGAGGCGAGTGCCCGCGCGATCTCCAGCTTGCGTTGTTCGCCGTAGGGGAGGTTGCGGGCGAGGTGGTCGCGTTTGTGGGCGAGGCCGGTGAATTCGAGGAGTTCCATGGCGCGCTCCTCGGAGGTGCGTTCGGCCTTCTTGAAGCCGGGGCCGCGTAGCAGGGCTGACCAGAGCCCTTCCTTCGTGCGCGTATGACGGCCCACGAGGACGTTTTCGAGGACGGTCATGTTGGCGAAGAGTCGGATGTTTTGGAAGGTGCGGGCGACACCGGCCTGGGTGACGAGGTGGGGTTTGCGGGAGAGGCGGGTGCCTTGGTAGCTGACGGTGCCTTCGGTGGGGACGTAGAGGCCGGTGAGGCAGTTGAAGAAGGTGGTTTTGCCGGCGCCGTTGGGGCCGATGAGGCCGACGATTTCGCCGGTGCCGACGGTGAGGTCGACGCCCCGTACGGCGGTGAGTCCGCCGAAGCGCATGGTGACGCCGGAGGCTTCGAGGACCGTATGGGTGGTGGTCGCGAGGGTGGGTGTGGTCATGGTGTCGTCACGCCTTTGCCTTGGTGACGCCGATGGTCGCGTCTCCGTCGGGGAGGCGCTGATCGGGCACGTCGAGCTGGCCGGTCTCGTGGAATTCGAGCTGCTTCCTGCGGTCGGGGATGAGGCCTTCGGGCCGGAAGCGCATCAGCAGCACGAGGGCGATGCCGAAGAGCAGCAGCTGGTAGTCCTGGAGGAAGTCGAGTTTGGCCGGGATGAGGAAGAGCAGTGCGGCGCCGACGAGGGGTCCGCTGAGGGTTCCCATGCCGCCGAGGATGACGGCGGCGAGGAGGAAGGCGGAGTTGGGGGGCTGGGGGCCGGCGAACTGGAACTGTTCGGGGGTGGCGGTGGTGACGACGTGGGCGTGGACGGTCCCGGCGAGTCCGGCGAGGGCGGCGCCGAGGGCGAAGGCCAGGAGCCGGAGGCGGAAGCTGTTGATGCCCATGGCGATGGCGGCGGTTTCGTCTTCGCGGATGGCGATCCAGGCGCGGCCGATGCGGGAGGCGGCGGCGCGTCGGAAGACGAGCACGACGAAGGCGGTCACGAGGATCATCAGCAGGTAGTAGTTGCCGTAGGTGGCGATGGGGATGCCGAGGATGTCGTGGGGTTCGCCGAAGTTGAAGCCGAAGATCTCCAGGTTGGGGATGTTCGGGATGCCCATGGCGCCGTTGGTGACGTCGGGGCCGGTGGTGCCATTGAGGTTGAGCATGGCGATGCGGAAGATCTCACCGAAGCCGAGGGTGACGATGGCGAGGTAGTCGCCGCGTAGCCGCAGGGTGGGGGCGCCGATGAGGACGCCGAAGACGAGGGAGGCGGCGGCTCCGGTGAGGAGGGCTGCCCAGAAGGGGAACTGGATGCCGAGGGCGGATTCGGCGGAGCCGGAGACGAGGGCCGCGGCGTAGGCGCCGACGCCGAGGAAGGCGACGTATCCGAGGTCGAGCAGGCCGGCGAGGCCGACGACGACGTTGAGGCCCAGGGCGACGGTGGCGAAGATCAGGATGTTGGCCCCGATGATCGTGTACTGGTCGGTGTCCTGGGTGAAGGGGAAGCTGGCGGCGGCGATGAAGGCGGCGGCGAGGGCCGGGCCGCGGTGTTTGTGGGTGAGTGCGGTGAGTCGCGCGATGAGTCCTGCCCGGTTGAGGGCGGGGATGGCGAGCACCATGAAGAGCAGGTAGCCCACGAAGGGAGCGCCGTCGTCGGTGTCGATGCCGTAGGTGAAGGCGAAGAGTCCGGCGGCGAAGGCGCCCGCGATGATGAGGATTTCGGCCCAGGCGGGGAGTTCGCGGGTGCGGCGCTTCACGGGTGTGGCGGCGAGGGCTCCGGTGAAGCGTTGCCAGGCGCCGGTGGGTGGCTGGTCACTGGTGTGGTCGGCGGGCAGTCCGAGGGCGCCGAGGAGGGTGACCAGTGAGGTGAGGCCGGCGAGGAAGCCGCCGGGTTCGAGGTTGACGAGGCCGCCGAGTTGGATCGCGATGGCGATCAGGGTGAACCAGGTGGCGGCGAAGGTGGCGAGGGCGGCGAGGAGTACGGAGGCGTTGCGGCCGCCGGGGGTGAGCCATTGCAGGCCGCGCAGGCCGAGTCCGGCGGTGGCGAGGAGGAGGGTGAGGATGCCGCCGACGAGGGTGACGATCTGCAGGCCGGCGGGGGATCCGTAGTAGGTGAGTTCGCCGGGGAAGTCGTTGCTCCAGGTCCAGGCGAGGCCGGTGGTGACGGCGGTGGCGAGGGCGCCTGCGGCGGTGGTGATGCGGGCGGTGCGTTCGGGGAGGGGGAGCACGCCCGGAGCGGTGTTCTTGGTGGTGTCTGTGGTCATCGCTATCACGCCCGATCCGCGACGCGTTCGCCCAGTAGGCCTTGTGGTCTCAGGAGGAGTACGAGGATGAGGAGGACGAAGGCCCAGACGTCCTTCCAGGCTCCGCCGCCGAATTGCTGCATGCCGGGGATCTCTTCGATGTAGGCGGTGGCGAGGGCTTCGGCGACGCCGAGGACGACGCCGCCGAGCATCGCGCCGTAGATGTTGCCGATACCGCCGAGCACGGCCGCGGTGAACGCCTTGAGGCCCATGATGAAGCCCATGCGGAACTGGACCTCGCCGGTGCGCAGTCCGTAGGCGACGGCGGCGACGCCGGCGAAGGCGGCGCCGATGGCGAAGGCCAGGACGATGATGCGGTCGGTGTTGATGCCCATGAGCTTGGCCGTGTCGGGGTCCTGGGCGGTGGCCTGCATGGCGCGGCCGCTGCGGGTTTTGGCGACGAAGAAGCCGAGGGCGATCATGCAGGCGGGGGCGGCGATGAGGACGAAGATGTCGCCGCGTTGGATGGTGGCGCCCAGGATCTCGAAGGAGTGGCCCTTGAACTGGGGGAAGACGCGGGCCTGTTTGCCGTCGGGGTACCACTTCCAGATGGCTTGCTGGAGACCGATGGACAGGCCGATGGCGGTGATGAGGGGGGCGAGGCGTGGGGCGCCGCGCAGCGGGCGGTAGGCGAAACGTTCCGCTGCGATGCCGACGAGGACGGATACCGCGATGCCGCCGAGGAGCATGATCGGCAGGGCGAGGGCGAGTGAGGTGCCGGCCGGGAGGGCGAGGTAGACGCTGAGCGCTCCGAAGCCGCCGACCATGAAGATCTCGCCGTGGGCGAAGTTGATGAGCTGGACAATTCCGTAGACCATCGTGTAGCCGATCGCGATGAGTCCGTACATCGCGCCGAGGATGAGTCCGTTGGCCAGCTGTTGCGGCAGTTCGTTCACCGCAGGGCCTCCGTTGTGTGGGAGTTACGAGATTCCGGGGTGCCGGTGTGCCACGGGCCGCGCCAAGGTCGTTTGTGGCGTCCTGGCGCGGCCCGCGGTTGTCGGTGGGTGTCTCGTCGGTCGGTCAGCTCTTGTCGAACTTCTTGAATTCCGCGCTGAAGCGGGAGGCCCAGGCGCCCTTGTCGACCTGGTAAGCAGTGATCATGGTGTTGGTGGTGTCGCCGAATTTGTCGAAGGCGACGGGGCCGGTGACGCCGTCGAAGCTGACCTTGTTCATGGCGTCGGAGACCTTCTTGCGGGCGTCGTCGGGCAGCTTGCCGCCGTTGTCGCCGACGACGGCCTTGACGGCCTGGATGAGGGCCCAGGTGGCGTCGTAGGTGGAGCCGCCGTAGGCCTCGTAGGCCTCCTTGAAGCCGGCTGCCTTGTAGTCGGCGATGAACTTCTTGGCGGAGGGGAGTTCTTCGACGGGCTTGCCGACGGAGGAGGCGTAGTCGCCCTGTGCCTTCTTGTTCAGCTTGATGTAGTCGCCGCTGTACATGCCGTCCCCGCCCATGAGGGGAACGGTGACGCCGCCGTCCTTGAGCTGCTGGCTGAGGGGGCCGGAGGCGGGGTATTCGCCGCCGTAGAAGACCAGGTCGGGCTTGGCGGACTTGACCTTGGAGACGACGGCCTTGAAGTCGCGGTCGTCGGGGCTGACGTGTTCGGTGCCGGCGATCTTGCCGCCGAGCTTGGTGAACTGGTCCTTGAAGGAGGAGGCCAGGCCGACGCCGTAGGTCTTCTGGTCGTCGATGACGTAGGCCTTCTTGACCTTCAGCTTTTCGTAGGCGTACTGGCCGTCGAAGGCGCCCTGCACCTCGTCGGTGGTGGCGGTGCGGAAGTACGTGGGGAACTGGCGGACGCGCTTGTTCTTGCGCCAGTCGGGGCCCTGGGTGAGGTCGGGCGTGGTGTTCGCCGGGGATATCAGGGTGAGGTTGTTCTGCTTGGAGACCTGCTGCATGGACTGGGCGACGCCGGAGTTGAGCGGGCCGACGATGCCGAGGACGTCCTTGTCGCCGGCGAGCTTGGTGGTGTTCTGCTGGCCGACGTTGGGCAGGGCCTTGTCGTCGAGGGCTTCGAGTTTGAAGGTGACGCCCTTGACCTCGCCGGCCTTGTTGGCGTTGTCGATGGCGAGCTGGGCGGAGTTGCGGATACCCAGACCCAGGGCGGAGAGCTCCCCTGTGGTGGGGGCGTCGAGGCCGATGACGACGGTGGTCTTTCCGTCGCCGCTCTTGTTGTCGGCACCGCGTGAGCCGCACGCGGAGAGCGTGAGGGCACCGGTGGCGACTGCGGTGGTGAGGATGAGCAAGGAACGGTGACGCACGAGCAGTCCTTTCCCTGGCGCGGCCACAGCTGTCGCATGGCCGATTCGCGCGCCGGGCTGTACGGGGGGCAGACGTGTCCGTTCTCACAGCACGCCCGGCGGCGCGGTGACTGGCGGTGACTCTAGAGCGGTGTTCGTCGCGTCGGCAGAGGCGCTGACCAGGATGTGACGCTCTTGTTATGACCGTCGATGAGTGTTTTGCCGTCATGGTCCTTACCGCTGAGGAGCGAACGCGGTGCGGAGGGCGAACTTGCACTTCCACGGGCGGTTGGGGCGGACGGGGGCAGAGAGACGTCCGGTTATCGGACGGTGCGGGCGCGGGGGAGCCGGGGCCCGTGCGGGGCCTGGGGCGTGGGGTGGGTGCGGGATTGCACGGACGTTACGCAGCGTTACGGACATGCGAACGGCCCCGCTCCCGGGGGCCGGGTACGGGGCCGTAATGGCGGGGCGGCGAGGCGCCGTCCCGGGTGAAATCAGCCGCGGTAGGCGTCGGCGTCGATGTCGCGCAGCATGCAGGTCAGCCGGGCGGTGCAGACGCGCTTGTCGTGTTCGTCGGTGATGACGATTTCGTAGGTGGCGGTGGAGCGGCCGCGGTGTACGGGGGTGGCGACGCCGGTGACCAGGCCGGAGCGGGCGCTGCGGTGATGGGTGCAGTTGAGGTCGACGCCGACGGCGAGCTTGGTGGGGCCGCCGTGCAGCATGGAGCCGACGGAGCCGAGGGTTTCGGCCAGGACGGCGGAGGCGCCGCCGTGCAGGAGTCCGTAGGGCTGGGTGTTGCCCTCGACGGGCATGGTGCCGACGACGCGGTCGGGCGCGGCCTCGGTGACCTGGACGCTCATCCGCTCGCCGAGGTGTCCGGCGGAGAAGAGGGCGGGCAGGTCGAGGCCGAGGCCGGTCCACTGGTCGAGGATCTCCTGCGGAAACTTTGTGGTGCTGTGTTCACCCATGCCTACGGCTCCGTTCGCTCGCCCGTGATCGTCGTCGATCCGTGCCTGTTCCTATCAGGCCCCTGAGCGAGCGCTCGGCGCGGGGTTGTTGTTCCCGCCGGCCGGCCTGGTGGCCGTCAGTCCTGGTGCGGGCTTTCCAGGCGGATCACCACGGACTTGGCCGCGGGGGTGTTGCTGGTGTCGGCGGTGTGGTCGAGCGGGATGAGGACATTGGTCTCGGGGTAGTAGGCGGCCGCGCAGCCGCGGGCCGTCGGGTAGTGCACGACACGGAAGCCGGGCGCCCGCCGCTCGCTGCCGTCCGTCCATTCGCTGACCAGGTCGGTGTACGCGCCGTCGGCCAGGCCCCGTTCGCGGGCGTCGTCGGGGTGGACGAGCACCACGCGGCGGCCGTTCTTGATGCCGCGGTAGCGGTCGTTGAGGCCGTAGATGGTGGTGTTGTACTGGTCGTGGGAGCGCAGCGTCTGCAGCAGCAGCCGTCCTTCGGGGACGGTGGGGTATTCGACGGGCGCGGCCGTGAAGTTGGCCTTCCCGGTGGCGGTGGGGAAACTGCGGTTGTCCCGGGGGGCGTGCGGGAGGGCGAAGCCTCCGGGGTGGGCGACCTTGGCGTTGAAGTCCTCGAAGCCGGGGATGACATGGGCGATGCGGTCGCGGATCGTCGCGTAGTCCTTCTCGAACTCCCCCCAGGGAGTACGGCTGTTGTCGCCCAGGACGCGGCGGGCCAGACGGGCCACGATGGCGGTCTCGGACAGCAACTGGGGGCTCGCGGGTGCCAGGCGGCCGCGGGAGGCGTGCACCATGCCCATGGAGTCCTCGACGGTCACGAACTGCTCGGTGCTTTTCCCGTTCGGGCCGACCTGCACATCGCGCTCCGTACGGCCCAGCGTCGGCAGGATCAGCGCGCGGGCGCCGGTGATCGCGTGCGAGCGGTTGAGCTTGGTGGAGACGTGGACGGTCAGCCGGGCGCGGCGCATGGCGGCCTCGGTGACGTCGGTGTCGGGGGTGGCGGCGACGAAGTTGCCGCCCATGGCGAAGAACACCTTGGCCTGTCCGTCGCGCAGGGCGCGGATGGCGCGGACGACGTCGAGGCCGTGTTCGCGGGGCGGCGCGAAGCCGAACTCCTTTTCCAGGGCGTCGAGGAAGGCGGGCGCGGGCCGTTCGAAGATGCCCATGGTGCGGTCGCCCTGGACGTTGCTGTGGCCGCGTACGGGGCAGACGCCGGCTCCGGGGCGGCCGATGTTGCCGCGCAGAAGAAGGAAGTTGACGACTTCCTGGATGGTGGGGACGGAGTGCTTGTGCTGGGTCAGGCCCATCGCCCAGCACACGATCGTGCGGCGGGAGGCGAGGACCATGGCCAGCGCGCGGTCGATCTCCTCGCGGGTCAGGCCGGTGGCGCGCAGCGTCTCGTCCCAGTCGTCGTCGTCGCGCGCGGTTGCCGCGAACTCTTCGAAGCCGTGGGTGTGTTCGCGGATGAATTCCTCGTCGACGGCTCCGTCGGTGGCCAGGATCTGGCGGTTGAGGGCGCGGAAGAGGGCCTGGTCGCCGCCGAGGCGTACCTGGAGGAAGAGGTCGGTCAGGGGCGTGCCGCCGCCGGCCAGACCGCGCGGGGTCTGCGGGTTCTTGAAGCGTTCCAGGCCGGCCTCGGGGAGCGGATTGATCGAGATGATCTTTGTGCCGCCGGCCTTGGCCTTCTCCAGGGCGGTGAGCATCCGGGGGTGGTTCGTGCCCGGGTTCTGGCCGGCGACGATGATCAGGTCGGCCTTGTAGAGGTCCTCCAGCAGGACGCTGCCCTTGCCGATGCCGATGGTCTCCGTCAGGGCGGAGCCGGACGACTCGTGGCACATGTTGGAGCAGTCGGGGAGGTTGTTGGTGCCGAATTCGCGGGCGAAGAGCTGGTAGAGGAAGGCGGCCTCGTTGCTGGTGCGGCCGGAGGTGTAGAAGACGGCCTCGTCGGGGGAGTCGAGGGCGGTCAGCTCCTCGCCGATGATGTCGAAAGCCTGCTCCCAGGGGACGGGAACGTAGTGGTCGGCGCCCTCGGCCAGGTACATGGGGTGGGTGAGGCGGCCCTGCTGGCCGAGCCAGTAGCCACTGCGGGTGGCGAGGTCGGCGACGGGGTGGTCGGCGAAGAAGTCCGGGGTGACGCGGCGCAGGGTGGCCTCTTCGGCGACGGCCTTGGCGCCGTTCTCGCAGAATTCGGCGGTGTGCGGCTTGTCGGGCTCGGGCCAGGCGCAGCCGGGGCAGTCGAAGCCGTCCGGCTGGTTGACGCGCAGGAGGGTCAGGGCGGTACGGCGCACGCCCATCTGCTGCTGCGCGATGCGCAGGGCGTGGGTGATGGCCGGCAGACCGACGGCGGAGTGCTGGGGTTCGCTGACCTCGGGCGCGTCCTGGATGGGGTCCGACGCGGGCGGCTTGCCTGCCATGGCGCTCTCCCTTGAGCCTTGAGCTGGTGCTCGCTCCGCCGGGGCGTGGCGGATCGTTGCCGTACACATCCGATCCTGTCACGGACGGGGCGGAGCGGTGTAGGGGTGATCGCGGGGATCGGTGGTCCGGGGCGCCGGCCGGGGTGTACGGCGCGGGCGGCGGGCGGCGGGCGGCGGGGGACCGGGGGTGGGCGGCAGGGGCCGGGGCGGCGTACGGCAGGGGCGGGAGCCGTCGCGGCGGGGATTGTCAGTGGGGCGTGGCAGGATCGGGGGCGTGGCAGCAAAGGCAGCGAAGAAGAGCGAAGCGACCGGCACCGAGGCGGCGGCGGGCGGCCGTCCCCGCCTGCTCCTGATGGACGGGCATTCCATGGCATACCGGGCGTTCTTCGCCCTGCCCGTGGAGAATTTCACGACCGTCACGGGACAACCGACCAATGCGATCTACGGCTTCGCGTCGATGCTCGCGAACACCCTGCGCGACGAGGCGCCCACGCATTTCGCGGTGGCCTTCGACGTCTCGCGCAAGACCTGGCGCTCCGAGGAGTTCCCGGACTACAAGGCGAACCGCTCCAAGACCCCCGACGAGTTCAAGGGCCAGGTCGAGCTGATCGGCGAGATGCTCGACGCGATGCGGGTCAAGCGGTTCGCGGTGGAGGGCTTCGAGGCCGACGACGTCATCGCCACGCTCACGGAGCAGGCCACCGCGCAGGGCTTCGAGGTCTCGATCGTCACCGGCGACCGCGACTCCTTCCAGCTGGTCTCCGACAACGTCACGGTGCTCTACCCCACCAAGGGCGTCTCGGAGCTGACGCGCTTCACCCCGGAGAAGGTCGTCGAGAAGTACGGCCTGACCCCCTCCCAGTACCCCGACTTCGCGGCGCTGCGCGGCGACCCGTCCGACAACCTCCCCGGCATCCCGGGCGTCGGTGAGAAGACCGCCACGAAGTGGATCAACCAGTTCGGTTCGTTCGCCGAGTTGGTGGAGCGCGCCGAGGAGGTCAAGGGCAAGGCGGGCGCCAATCTGCGTGAGCACCTGGAGGCGGTGAAGCTCAACCGCCGACTGACGGAGATGGTGCGCGATGTCGAGCTGTCGTGCGGCCCGGAGGCGCTGACCCGCGAGCCCTACGACCGTGAGGCGCTCACGGTCTTCCTCAATGCGCTGGAGATCCGCAACCAGGGCCTGCGGGACCGGCTGCACTCCGTCGACCCGGGCGCCGAGGAGGCCGCCGAGGAGGCCACCCCGGCCGCCGGCGTCGAGGTGGACGGCACGGTCGTCGGTCCGGGCGAACTCGCTCCGTGGCTGGCCGAACACGGCACCGGACCGCTGGGCGTGTCCACCGTCGATGCTTGGAGCCTGGGCAGCGGCAGCGTCGCCGAGGTGGCGCTGGCCGCCCCCGACGGCCCGGCCGCCTGGTTCGACCCGTCCCAGCTCGACGAGGCCGATGAGCAGGCCTTCGCCGCCTGGAGCGCGGACGCCGCCCGACCCAAGGTGATGCACAACGCCAAGGGCCTGATGCGGGTCTTCGGCGAGCACGGCTGGCGGATCGACGGCGTCACCATGGACACGGCGCTGGCCGCCTATCTGGTCAAGCCCGGCCGCCGCTCCTTCGCCCTGGACGCCCTGTCCATCGAATACCTCGGGCGCGATCTCGCCCCGGCCGCGGCCGGCGACGGGCAGCTGGCGTTCGGTGCGGACGAGGAGGCCGAGGCGGACGCCCTGATGGCGCAGGCGCGCACGGTCCTCGACCTGGGGACGGCCTTCGAGGCCAAGCTCGCGGAGGTCGGCGCGGCCGAGCTGCTGCGCGATGTGGAGCTGCCGACCAGCGAGCTGCTGGCCCGGATGGAGCGCGCCGGTATCGCCGCGGACCGGGGCTGGCTGGAGCGGATGGAGCAGCAGTTCGCGGGCGCGGTGCAGCAGGCCGTGCAGGAGGCGCATGCCGCCGTGGGCCATGAGTTCAACCTGGGCTCGCCCAAGCAGCTGCAAGAGGTTCTCTTCGGTGAGCTGGGCCTGCCCAAGACCAAGAAGACCAAGACCGGCTACACCACCGACGCCGACGCACTGGCCTGGCTGGCCGCGCAGACCGAGAACGAACTCCCGGTGATCATGCTCAGGCACCGTGAGCAGGCCAAGCTGCGCACCACGGTCGAGGGCCTGATCAAGACCATCGCCGCGGACGGCCGGATCCACACCACCTTCAACCAGACCGTGGCCGCCACCGGCCGGCTGTCCTCCACGGACCCCAACCTGCAGAACATCCCGGTGCGTACGGACGAGGGCCGGGCGATCCGCCGCAGCTTCGTCGTCGGCGAGGGCTTCGAATCGCTGCTGACCGCCGACTACAGCCAGATCGAGCTGCGGGTGATGGCCCATCTCTCCGAGGACGAGGGCCTGATCGAGGCGTTCACCTCCGGTGAGGACCTGCACACCACCGTCGCCTCCCATGTCTTCTCGGTCGGCAAGGACCAGGTCGACCCGGAGATGCGCCGCAAGATCAAGGCGATGTCCTACGGCCTGGCGTACGGCCTGTCGGCCTTCGGCCTCTCCCAGCAGCTGGGCATCCAGCCCGACGAGGCCCGCAAGCTGATGGACAACTACTTCGAGCGGTTCGGCGGGGTGCGCGACTACCTCCGGCGCGTGGTGGAGGAGGCCCGCGCCACCGGCTATACGGAGACGGTGCTCGGCCGCCGCCGCTACCTCCCCGACCTCAACAGCGACAACCGCCAGCGCCGCGAAATGGCCGAGCGGATGGCGCTGAACGCACCGATCCAGGGCACCGCCGCCGACATCGTCAAGATCGCGATGCTGCGGGTCGACGCGGCACTGCGCGCGGCGAAGCTGAAGTCGCGGATGCTGCTCCAGGTCCACGACGAAATCGTCGTCGAGGTGGCCCCGGGCGAACGCGAGAAGGTCGAGGAACTGGTCCGCAGGGAGATGGCCGCGGCGGTCGAACTGAGGGCCCCGCTGGATGTCTCGGTCGGCTCCGGCAAGGACTGGGAGTCGGCGGCGCACTGAGGCGGAGGCGGGCCGGGAAGGGAGCAGGGAAGGCAGGGCCCCGCTCCGCCCCGGCTCTGCCGGCCGCAACCCGGCCCGCACGGCGTCGAGTTCCGGCCCGGTCCGGCCCGCCCGGCGGTGGCCGGATCACGGTCGTTGCCTGACGCGTCGTGGATCTTGTCGACGGCGCAAGCGCTCTGCTTTGATCACCCCGTGATGCGCCGTGTCGCCCGAGTCCTGGGCACCTACGTCTCCCGCAATCCGGTCACCACTGCATATGTCGGACTGCTGTTGTTGACCCATCTGTGGTGCACTTCGGTGCTGTCCACCGCGGAGGCGCAGCGAGTGGTGCTCGGCGTCAGTACCAATCTGGACAATCTTCACGACCGTCCGGTCCGTGTACTGGCGGGCAGCATGCTGTTCTTTGACGGCACTCTGACCGAATTCACCTCACTTGCCTTCGTCGGCACGCTGATCACGCTCGGCATCGGCGTCAGCGTGTGCCTGGCATGGCTGGAACGGCGATACGGAGCGGGGCGTGCCTTCGGCATCTTCGTCCTGGGACACCTCACTGCCACGCTGCTCACCGTGCCGTTGATCCACGTGGCCATCGCCCACGGCTGGTACCCGGACAGCGTTCGGCACGCCACCGACTTCGGGATCAGTTACGGGGCCGAGGCGGTGCTTGCGACGGGGGCACTCCTGCTGAAGCGGGCGCGGTGGCTCGCGGCGGCCGGGGTCGTCGCCTGGCCGGTGACCGGCGGCGACTGGAGCGGTGTGCTGCCCGACTTCACCACCGTCGGTCATCTGCTGGCGGCAGCCATCGGCTTCGCCTGCGGTGCGTGCCTGCTGCGAGCCGCCCGGCGCGCTGCCCCGACCCCGGCGCAGCAGCCCGACGCGACTCTCGTCGAGTAGCCCGACGTCGTGCAGCGGGCGCGGGTGCACAGCAGGCTCCCCGGGTGCCATCACTCGGAGGAGGACGCCCTCGTTCCTGAGGCGGACGCGGCACCCGGCGCGGACCCCGTCCGGGATGCGGACCGGTCCGCCGGCCTCGGCAGCCGCACCGAGGCCCCGTGGCCGGCTGCCCGGGTGCGGCGCGGGTGGCGGTGCAGCAGCCGTACGGCCACCGCGTAGAGCGGCAGCCCGAGGGCGAGGCCGGCGCCGGCGCCGAAGAGTACGGACGGGATGTAGTCGAACCAGGTCGCCGCGTCGCCGTAGGTGGCGTGTGCCCGCAGGGTGCGGTGCAGGGCGCCGAGGAGTACGCACACGGCGAGCGGAGCGGCCACCAGCAGCCGCTGCCGGACGGTCAGGGCGGGGATGGCGGCGGGCGCCGCCGGCCCCGCACCAGCACCCCTGCCCGCGCCCTCACCCCGCAGCGCCGACCACACGAACCACCCCATCCCCGCCAGCGCGAGCGCCGACGTGCCGTACTGCAGATATGTGGCGACCGGGAACCCGGCCACGGTCCGGTCCAGGCCGGGTATCAGCCGGGTGCCCCAGCGGCCCGGGTGGGTGAAGGCGTCCCAGACCACATGAGTGGTGGCGCCGAGCACCGCCGAGAGGAGGAACCAGCCGGTCAGCGCGGCCAGTTCACCGGGTCCGCGCGGCTTCCAGGGGCGCCCATGGGCGAACGCCCGGACCCGTCCGCGCCACGCCCGGGGCAGCAGTTCCAGCAACGGTTCGCGCAACAACAGCCAGCCCCCGACCAACGCCGCGGTGAACAGGACGTCCACCGTCAGCACGCCGAACAGCGAGTGGGTGACCTCGCCGAACTCCATGGCACCCGGCACCAGAGTGTCCGCGTAGTACGTCATGTCCGGCGCGAACGACCCCGCGACGAGCGCCGAGGCGACCAACGGACCGCGTGCTGCGCCGGTCCGCCGGATGGCCGGGAGCACAGCGGCGGCATGGCTGAGCGTGAACGGCATGGTGCTTCCCCTTGATCGATTCGGATCATTATGTGTCCGATGAGGGTGGTAGATGCCGGGCCCGAGTTGTCGTAGTGTCGCCTGAGTTGGAGCGCTGGGGAGCGCGACACCGCGTCAGCAACGCGGTGGGGCAACGCGGAGGGGACCACATATGGCAGCCACATTCCGGCGGCGGCTCCGAAGGGGAGCGGCCACGACGGCCGTGGTGGCCTTGGTGCTCGCCGCCCTGACCGCCTCTCAGGCGCCGGCCGCCACCGGGAGCGCGGCCGGCGAGGAACAGGAACCGACCCCGCCCCCTGCCGACACCCCCATCGACGGCGGCTCGACATACTTCACCGATCGGCCGCCCTTCAAGAGCCCGGCGCCGCCCAACGGTTCGCACAAAACCGGCCATGGCCCCGCCCTCGGCACCGGCCCCGCCGAGGCCGGCATCCCCGCCACCGTCCTCGCCGCCTACAAGAAGGCCGAATCCCGGATCGGCGCGTCCGACCCGGGCTGCCGGCTGCCCTGGCAGCTGCTCGCCGGAATCGGCAAGGTCGAATCCGGCCAGGCGCGCGGCGGAGCGGTCGACGCCGAGGGCACGACCCTCCAGCCGATCCTCGGCCCGCAGCTCAACGGCCATGGCTTCGCCCGGATCACCGACACCGACCACGGCCGCTACGACGGCGACCTCACCCACGACCGCGCCGTGGGCCCGATGCAGTTCATCCCCTCCACCTGGTCCGAGGGCGGCCCTGACAGCAGCGGTTGGGGCGCCGACGGCAACGGCGACGGCAAGAAGGACCCCAACAACGTCTACGACGCGGCGCTCGCCGCCGGCCGCTACCTCTGCGCCAACGGCCGCGACCTCTCGGCCCAGCGCGACCTGAACCGGGCGATCCTCGGCTACAACAACTCCGAGGAATATCTGCGGACCGTGCTGTCCTGGTTCGAGTTCTACCGCCACGGCACCCACGAGGTGCCGGACGGCAAGGGCGTGCTCCCGGTGCACCGGCGCGGCTCCGGCGCGACCGGCGGCGACAACCACGCCCCGGCCGGCGGCGGTAAGGGCCATGGCCGGGGCTCCGGCAAGGCGCCCGGCAAGGGCCCGAAGCCCGGCGGATCCGGCACACCCGGCAAGGGAAAGCCGAACGAGCCCGGCACGCCGGGAGGTTCGGACGGCACCGGACCCACACCGGGCGGCGGCACGGGGAAGCCCACCGACAAGCCCACCCCCAAGCCGCCCACCAAGCCCGCCCCGCTCACCGCCCTCCAACGGGTCGGCGCCAAGGACCTCAGCGCCACCGCCGGCACCGAGTTCGCCACGTCACCGCAGGTGCGCGCCGAGGACTCCGCGGGCAAGCCGGTCGCCGGCGCCCCCGTCCGCTTCACCCTCCCCGCCTCCACCGACGCCCGCTTCCCCGACGACGCGACCACCGTCACCGTCACCACGGACAAGAACGGCCTGGCCACCGCGCCCACACTGCGCGCGGGCGACAAGGCCGGCGCCTTCGCCATCCGTGCGACGGCCCTCGGCCGTACCGTGCCCGCCGTAGACTTCGGCGCCACCGTCAAGGCAAAGCCGGCGCCGAAGGCCGACAAGCTCGCCCGTACCTCGGACAAGGAGCTCACGGCGACCGCCGGCCAGGCCTTCGCGGAGGACGCGGTCGAGGTCAAGGCGACGTACCAGGACAAGATCGCGGCGGGTGTGCCGGTCACCGCGACCATGGTCACCGACGACCCGAAGAACCCCGTGGAGAACGACAAGGGCCCCTACTTCAAGGACCCCGAGGCAACCGGCGACGACAAGGACAAGCCGGTCCGCACACTCACCGGGCTCACCACGGACGCCGACGGCCTGCTCAAGCTCCCGAAGATCTACACGGACGCGCACGCCGGGACCTTCCTGCTGCGGCTGACCACCGCCGACGGCACCGTCCTCACCATCAAGCTGAAGGTCGCCGCCCCGGCCGGGTCGTAACGAGCCGCCCGGCCCTCGCCACCACGGAGGCAGCTCCTCCGGCCGGCCTCCGCGCCCGGCCCGGCACCGCAGTCCCACCGCCGTCCCGCCCGCCGTCCAGGGCGGGACGGCGGTGCAACGTGTTCTCATCTCAGCCGCCCGTTGCTACGGTGCCCCCGCCCTGACGCCATCGGGGGCCCGGGGACGTCCCCCGGACAGGCACAGCAGCTCTCCGGGAGGCCGCCCATGCGCGCCCTGACAGCAGCCGCGGCCGGACTGGCCGCGGCGCTCGCCCTCATCTTCACGATCACCGCGATCGGCGCGCCCAGCGGCACGGCCTCGCCCAAACCGCTGCTGACCACCGTCCCCAAGCACCCCTGAGGGAGGGACGCCACCGCCATGCGCCGCACTGTGCCCACTACGGGGACAACCCCCACACCCCCGGCCGGTTCCCACACCGCCGATCCCGCCCGCCGTACAGCAGCGAGGGGGATGCGCCGCAGGGCGAGCCTGGTGCTGCTCGCCCTCGCCGTCTTCTTCACCGCCCTGTCCCCGCTGATGCGTTGGTACGCCTTCCCGCGGCTCGCCAAGATCCCGCCCAGCCAGTACCAGGACACGGTCCTGGAGGCCAGGCCCGCCACCCTCATCGACTACGGGACGATGAAGGCCAAGCAGGTCCCCAAGGTCACCATCGTGCAGACCCTCAAGGGCGATGTCGCCGCATCCGACCGGATCGAGCAGACCGCGGGCCGCGACGTCGTCGTCTGGGACGCCCTGTCCTACGTCGCCGGCCCCGACGGCAAGATGGTCTCCGAAATCCCCGAGCGCTACATCTTCGACGCGCACTCCCAGGAACCCGTGCACGCCACCGGCGAGATGGTCGACGGCGACCCGGTACGCCGCGAAGGCATCGAGTACAAGTGGCCGTTCCTCACCGAGAAGCGCGACTACACCTACTTCGACGCCCAGACCCGGACCTCGGCCCCCATCCACTACAAGGGGACGCGCACCTTCCGCGGCCTGGAGGTCTACTACTTCGAGCAGACCATCCCCTGGACCAAGGTCCCGCTCCCCAAGAAGATGCCGGTCAAGGGCATCACCCCGGAGTCCGTCAAGAAGATGGGCACCACCCGCTGGTACACCACCAAGCGGATGTTCTGGGTGGACCCGGTCACCGGCGCACCGGTCAACGGCCAGGAGAACCACAAGGAGGAGCTGCGCGGCGGCGATCTGCTGCCCGGTGGCGGCAAGGTCACCGCGTTCGCCGGCCATGTGAAGATGCGCGACGACTACGTCGACTCCATCGTGGCCCTGGTGACCTCCCAGCGCACCCTGGTCCTGCTGCTCACCAGCTACCTCCCCTGGGGGTTCCTGGTCCTCGGGGCGGCGCTGCTCGCACTGAGCCTGCACCTCGAAGCCCGCAGCCGCCGCCCCGGTGCGTCGGCCCGGCGGCCCTCGTCCGCACTGTCGCCGGCGCCCGACGACGGCGTTGTCAGTGGCGGCCCGTAACGTGAACACATGACGTTGGCGAACTGCCCGGTCACCGACGAAGTCATCGCACAGCTCGTGGAGTTGACCCACCTGGCCTGCGACGACACCCCGTCGGATGCCCGGGACCACGCTCACCACGAGCACCGCGCCCACACACCCGCCGCCGGCCTCTCTGACGGACCCATCGAGTCCGTCGACTCCTTGGACGGCATTGAGGCCTTCGACGCCTTCCTGACCACCCACGGATGGCGCTACTCCGAATTCGACGACTCCTACGAAACCGCCGCCGGACAGGTCATCTGGTCGGGCCACTACGACGGGGACCCGGGCCCGTCCGGCCAGACCACCTGGGCGACCTTCAGCGTCTACGACCCCGAGTACGACGGTGTGTCCGACGCCGACCACCTCGCCGCGGTCTGGGGCCGGGCCCGCGGCTGGACCCTCCACCCCGACCAGGGCCGCAGCCGGCTGGACGCCGACTGGCAGGCCGCCGCCGCGCTCCTCACCGCGCGCTTCGGCCCCCCCAGCGCCATGACCAGCCGCCCCGACCCGGCCGACGGCACCCCCGACGCCGACCTGCACTTCGCCCTCTGGCGCGGCGGCGACCGGCTCCTGTGCCTCGCCCAGGACGCCGACCCTGTCTGCTATTCCTGCTTCCTCCGCAATGTGCTGGTGGTCGTACCGGCCGACAGGGACACGGCGCTGCCGGGGCCGGAGACGCTGAGCGAGTGGTATGCGGCCAAGCTGCGGGGAGAGGGGGTCGCAGCCTGACTCCGTGCACGCGGCCCTCGGGTCAGCCCCGCTTGAGCCGCGCCGTGGTGTGCCGGGTCGGCTCGGCCGTCGAAGGGTCCTCCGGCCAGGGGTGCTTGGGATAGCGGCCGCGCAACTCCGCCCGCACGGACCGGTATCCGTCCCTCCAGAACGAGGCGAGATCGGCCGTCACGGCGGCCGGACGCCCCGCGGGGGAGAGCAGATGCACCAGCACCGGCACCCGGCCGTCGGCCACCCGCGGTGACTCCTGCCGGCCGAACAACTCCTGCAGCTTGACGGCCAGCACCGGCTGCTCGCCGCCGTAATCCACCCGTACCCGCGAACCACTCGGCACCTCGATACGCTCCGGCGCCAGCTCCTCGAAACGGGCCGCGTCACCGGTCGCCCACGGCAGCAGCCGGGCCAGCGCCTGCCCCGCGTCGATCCGCTCCAGATCGGCCCGCCGCCGCGCCCGCCCGAGTTCCACACCCAGCCACTCCTCGATGCGTTCCAGCAGCGCCGCGTCCGACACATCGGGCCATGGCGCGCCCAACTCCCGGTGCAGGAACGCCATCCGCTGCCGCAACGACATCGCGCCGGCCGACCACCGCAGCAGCCCGAGCCCCTCCCGCCGCAGCCCCGACACCACCGCGTCCCGCAGCAGCCCGGGATCGGGTGCGGTCAGCGGCCGCACCGCAAGCTCGATCGCCCCCAGCCGGGCCACCGTCCTGGCCACCACGTCCCCGTCCGACCAGCGCACCTCCTCACCGGAGGAGTACAGCGCCCGCGCCGCCGCACACGCCGTCGCCTCATCGATCACCGCCGCCAGCCGCACCCGCGCCGACACCGCCCCCACCGGCCGGTCCGCCACCGCAACCGCCAACCACCCCGCCTCCCGCAGCCGCGAGGTGTCCCCGGCCCGAGTCCCCGGCCGCGGCCCGGCCCCCGCCAGCTCGGCCCCGGTCCCGGATGCCATGAGATAACTCCCGACCCCGCGCACCCGCGCCACCCGCTCCGGAAACGCCAACGCGGCGATGAGCCCGGCGACGGCGTCGTCGGTGGGGGATGAGCCTGCGGGGCCGCGGGAGCCGTTCGTGCCGCCGCCGGAACCGGCGCCGGTGCTCCTGGCCGCGGCCGCGCCTTCGCCGGCGCCGGGACGCCTGCCCGAGCCCTCGCCCGCACGACCGCCCGCTCCCGGGCCCCGGCCCGACCCTGACACCTCACCCGCACCCGAAACCTCGCCCCACCCTGAAGCCGACCCTGAAGCCGACCCTGAACCTGACCCCGGCCGCGCCCCCGGCTCTCCAGCCGCCGACGCCAGCCGCCGGGCCTCCTGCCGCCACCTGGCGGCGTAGGCATCGCCACCCCGTCGCGCGGTGCGCCACGCGGCCGCCAGATCGTCCCCGTACGCCCGCGGCGGCTCCTCGCTCAGCAGGGCGACCACCTCCGCGGCCCGCCGTACGCCGACCTCGGGCGCGCCGTCCACCAGGGCGCGCGCCAGTCGGGGATGCAACCCGAGCCGCGCCATCCGGGTGCCCCGCTCCGTCGCCCGACCGTCCTCGTCCACCGCGCCGATCGCCGTCAGCACCTCCCGCGCCGCGGCCAGCGCACCGGCCGGCGGCGCATCGAGCAGTGCAAGACCGCTCGCCGTCGGATCGCCCCAGCAGGCGGCCTGCAAGGCGAACGCCGTCAGATCCGCCACCTTGATCTCCGGATCGGGGAAGGCCGGCAGCCGCCCGTCCTCGCCCTCCGACCAGCACCGATACACCACACCCGGCGCCTCGCGCCCGGCCCGCCCGGCGCGCTGGCGGGCCGCCGCCCGGGAGGCCCGTACGGTCGTGAGCGCGCTGAGCCCCCGCGCATGATCCGTCCGCGGCACCCGCGCCAGGCCACTGTCGACCACCACTCGCACGCCCGGCACGGTCAGGCTGGACTCCGCCACCGACGTCGCCAGCACCACCCGCCGGGCGCCGTCCCCGCCCGCCAGCACCGCGTCCTGCACCTCGGCCGGCGCCCGCCCGTGCACCTGCAGCACCTCGGCGTCCACACCGCTCAGCTCCCCGGCGACGCGCCCGATCTCCCCGACACCGGGCAGAAAGCACAGCACATCGCCCGACTGCTCCCGCAGCGCCCGCCGCACCACGCCCGCCACATGCGTCAGCAGCGCCGGATCGACCCGCATCCCGTGTGCCGGCCGCACCGGCCGCTCCGGAGGCGCCCACACCACCCCTACGGGATGCGACACGCCCGCCGCCTCGACGACCGGCGCCGCCCCGTCGGGGCCGCCCAGCAGACGTGCCCACCCCTGGGCGTCCGTGGTCGCCGACGCGGCCACCAGCCGCAGCTCGGGCCGCAGCGTCTCGCGTACGTCCAGAAGGAAGGCCGCGGAGGTATCGGCGTCCAGATGCCGCTCATGGCACTCGTCGAGCACCACCACATCGAACCCGGCCAGCTCGGGGTCGCGCTGCAGCCGCTGCAGCAGCACCCCGGTGGTCACCACTTCCACGACGGTGCGGGGACCGGCCCGGCGCTCACCGCGCACCGTGAACCCGATGTCCTCGCCGACTTTCCCGCCCAGCAGCCAGGCCATCCGCCGCGCCGCGGCCCGGGCCGCGATCCGGCGTGGCTCGGCGACCAGCACCCGCCGCACCGGCCCCTCACCGGTCAGGCCGGCGAGAACCAGCGGCACCAGGGTCGTCTTGCCGGTGCCCGGCGGGGCGCAGAGCACCGCCGTACCGGGCCCGTCGAGGGCGGCACGGAGCGCGGGCAGCGCGGTGCGTACGGGCAGCTGGGCAAGGGCGTGGGCGGCGCCCCCGGCCGAAGGTTGGGGGAGGATCACGCCCCCAGTCTGACGCCCCGGCCACGCACGTCGGCAGGCCGCTGCCCGGAGACGGCGGCGGGAGGCCCCTTAAGTCCCCTGAGCCCCCGCAGCCCCCCGAGCCCCTAAGCCCCCGCCACGCACACGAAGATCGCCGTCCCCGGAATCAGATGCCCGCGCAGCGGGGACCAGCCGCCCCACTCCTGGGTGTTCCACTCCGGCCATTCCGGTTCGACGAGATCCTCCAGCCGGAAACCGGCGGCCACCACGTCCCGGACCCGGTCGCCCAGCGTCCGGTGGTGCTCGACGTACACCGCGTGGCCGCTCTCGTCCTGTTCGACGTACGGCGTGCGATCGAAGTAGGAAGCCGCCACCGACAGCCCCTCGGGCCCCGGCTCGTCCGGGAAGGCCCAGCGGATGGGGTGGGTGACGGAAAAGACGAACCGGCCGCCCGGCCGCAGCACCCGGCGCACCTCGCGCAGCACCCGCACCGGATCGGCGACGAACGGCAGCGCGCCGTACGCGGAACAGGCGAGGTCGAAGCTGCCGTCGCGGAACGGCAGCGCCCCGGCGTCCGCCTCCACCAGCTCGGTGGCGTCGTCGGCCAGCCCGTCGGCGATCCGCAGCGCGTGCTGCAGTTGCCGGTGGGAGAGATCCAGCGCCACCGGGAGCGCGCCCTGCGCCGCCAGCCAGCGGGAGCACTGCGCCGCGCCGGCACCGATCTCCAGGATCCGCCGCCCCTTCAGCTCGGCGGCCGGCCCGAGCAGCGCGGCGTCCGCCTCGTCGAGCCCCTCGGGACCCCAGATGAAGCGGTCGTCCCCGAGAAACGCGCCGTGGTCGCTCTGGTACTCGTCGGCGTTACGGTCCCACCAGCCCCGATTGGCCCGGCTGCTTTCGGTGTCCGAGGCGTCACGGCGGGTCGCCTCCGGCTCGTGGTCTTGGTTCATTGCGCCCGTCGTCGTAGTCTTCGCACTGCTTGTAGCTGCAGGGACTGTGAGGCCGTTCGACCTCGCGGAACACCGCGTGTGCCGGTTATGGGGCGTTCTGCCCCGGGTGTGCGCGTTCGCGCATTGACCGCGTCCGGCTGCCCCCGTATGCTACAAGTTGCGCTGCGGGCTTGCGCGCCTCAGACGGAGCAGGCCGCGCTCGCATCTGTATGTATGTCCCCTCGGTTTTGAGGCGTTTCGGATTGTGACGGATGCTCCGGCATCTCTGAACTTCCGGAAGATGCGTCTTTGACACTGTCCGGCTTATGCAGAGGCGATACGGGCTCTCGGCGTAGCAGTACCTACGACTTCAATGTCCGCACCGGAGCCCTTTCCCACATGACGAGCAGCACCGAGACCACCGCCACCACCCCGCAGGTTGCGGTCAACGACATCGGTAACGAGGAAGCCTTCCTCGCCGCGATCGACGAGACGATCAAGTACTTCAACGACGGCGACATCGTCGACGGCGTCATCGTGAAGGTCGACCGGGACGAGGTCCTGCTCGACATCGGTTACAAGACCGAAGGCGTCATCCCGAGCCGCGAGCTCTCGATCAAGCACGACGTCGACCCCAACGAGGTCGTCGCCGTCGGTGACGAGATCGAAGCCCTTGTTCTCCAGAAGGAGGACAAGGAAGGCCGCCTGATCCTCTCGAAGAAGCGCGCCCAGTACGAGCGTGCCTGGGGCACCATCGAGAAGATCAAGGAAGAGGACGGGATCGTCACCGGTACCGTCATCGAGGTCGTCAAGGGTGGTCTCATCCTCGACATCGGCCTCCGTGGCTTCCTCCCGGCCTCCCTGGTCGAGATGCGCCGCGTCCGCGACCTTCAGCCCTACGTGGGCAAGGAGCTCGAGGCCAAGATCATCGAGCTGGACAAGAACCGCAACAACGTGGTCCTGTCCCGCCGTGCCTGGCTGGAGCAGACCCAGAGCGAGGTCCGCCAGACCTTCCTCACCACCCTTCAGAAGGGTCAGGTGCGCTCCGGCGTCGTCTCCTCCATCGTCAACTTCGGTGCCTTCGTGGACCTGGGTGGCGTCGACGGTCTCGTCCACGTCTCCGAGCTCTCCTGGAAGCACATCGACCACCCGTCCGAGGTTGTCGAGGTCGGCCAGGAAGTCACCGTCGAGGTTCTCGACGTCGACATGGACCGCGAGCGCGTCTCCCTGTCGCTCAAGGCCACCCAGGAAGACCCGTGGCAGCAGTTCGCCCGGACCCACCAGATCGGTCAGGTCGTCCCGGGTAAGGTCACCAAGCTCGTTCCCTTCGGTGCGTTCGTGCGCGTCGACGAGGGCATCGAGGGCCTGGTCCACATCTCCGAGCTGGCCGAGCGCCACGTGGAGATCCCGGAGCAGGTTGTCCAGGTCAACGACGAGATCTTCGTCAAGGTCATCGACATCGACCTCGAGCGCCGTCGCATCAGCCTCTCGCTGAAGCAGGCCAACGAGTCCTTCGGTGCCGACCCGTCGGCGGTCGAGTTCGACCCGACCCTGTACGGCATGGCCGCGTCCTACGACGACCAGGGCAACTACATCTACCCCGAGGGCTTCGACCCGGAGACCAACGACTGGCTCGAGGGCTACGAGGCCCAGCGCGAGGCGTGGGAGAACCAGTACGCCGAGGCGCAGCAGCGCTTCGAGCAGCACCAGGCTCAGGTCATCAAGTCCCGCGAGGCCGACGAGCAGGCTGCGGCCGAGGGCGCTGCGGCGCCGGCGGCTCAGGGTGGCGGCCAGGCCGGTGGCGGCAGCACCGGTGGCGGCTCGTACTCCTCGGAGTCGGCGGACAACTCCGGCGCCCTGGCGTCGGACGAGGCGCTCGCCGCGCTGCGCGAGAAGCTGGCCGGCGGCCAGAGCTGAGCTCGCGTCGACAGGCGCCCAGCGGTTCGCCGCTAGGCACTAGCCGATAGACGAAGGCCCGTTCCCCTCAGGGGGAGCGGGCCTTCGTCGTACCCGGGGACGGCCATGTCCAGGGCGCCGCTTCCAGGGTGGGGCATGTCCGGGGCGTCTCCCCGGGGCGCGAGCCGGCGGCCCCAAGGGGGTCTGAGGGGTGGCCTCGGGGCCGGGGGGGGGCATCGCTGCCCAACGGTCAGCCCACGGGGATGCCCGGATTGGCGACACCGCGGCCGCCGGTGACGGTGTTGTCGCCCGCGATGGTGACCGGGCAGTCGGACGCGTCGTAATGGGTGATGTTGAATCCATAACGGCCGGATCCGGTGGCGCCGCTCAGATCGGACGTGTTGCCACGGAAGACCGTGCCGCAGCCCCAGCCCGACTGCTGGGTGTGGGTCTCGTAGCCGTTGTTGGTGGTGTGCTTGCCCCTGTTGTTCTCGACGAGGACCTTGTTGCCCTTGATGTCGACCCATGAGTCGTCGTAGTGGGCGCCGGTCAGCCCACTACCGTCGAACGTATTACCGATGATCTTCGCGCCGGTGGTGCCTTCCTTGATGTCGATGTTCTCGCCGCCGACACCGGGCCCGATGGTGTTGCCGAGGATCTGCGCGTTGTCGCTCTTGTCGTCGGTGCCGCCCGCGCTGCCGACGTACACCCCCTCACCCATGCCGCTGCCGTTCTTGCCGGTGTCGCGGATGGTGGAGTTCTTGATGACGCCGTCCTTGCTGGACTTGCGGAAGTGCACGCCCTCCATGTCCAGGTCATGCACGGTGACGGAGTCGATGACGACGCCGTTCGAGGCGTCCATCATGATCCCCTTCTGGCCGCCGGTGACGGTGATTCCCTTGACGGTCCAGTACGAGGCGCCGTTCAGGTACAGCCCGTAGCCGCCGCCCGCGGTGAGGACGGCCTTCGACGAACCGGTGAGCGTGATGCGGGACCCGGAGGTGCCGGCGGCGGTGGTCTTGAAGTTGCCGTTGTACGTGCCGTCGGCGAGCTGGATCGAGTCACCCGGTTTCGCGGCGGCTAGCGCGTCCTTGAGCTGCGCGGCTGTCGACACCTCGATGGCTCGGGTGGGGGAAGCGGCAGGAGTGCTGTCAGTGGCGGCTGTGGCTGAGGTGGCTGAGGTGGCCAGGGGGAGTAACGCGGCGCCCAGGAGGGCGGCGGCGCCGGGGGCGGTCAAGAGGGGGCGAATGCGAGGGGAGCGGCGAGGACGGGGGGAGCGGTGAGAACGGGGGGAACAGCGGGAACGGAGGGAACGGGCGGAACGGGGTGTACGCATTCAACTTCCTTCCCATATATGAACCTTGGATTTCAGTATGAATCTGCCGTGCGGAGGTGAAGCTAGAGGCGGAGGTGGTGTGCGTCAAGCCTTGGGGTGGGGCGGGTGTGGGGTGAACTCGTCTCTGCAGTAAGGGAGTTGAGTTCATGTCCTTGAATTTGAGGTGGTGGGGGAGGGCGGGGGAGAGTGAGGGAGGGAGCTGGGGCAGGGGTGAGAGGGGCCTGGGCCGGGGAGGGGGCGGTGGGGCTACGTGACTGGGGGCGGCGTGGGTGGGGTGGGCCGGGTGGGGCGGGTGTGGGGCACGGGGCGTGGCCGAAGTACGACGGGTGGCGTCCGGCGCCGGGAATGCCTACGGACGATCGCGCGTTGGCGTTCATGAGAACGAGGAGGGGCGGTCACTGTGTTGGATCCCCAGAGTTTGTACGCATGGGAGCCGAGCGGGCTCGCGGAGGTCGAGGCAATCGCCTCCAGGGACTCCGCCGGACTGGTGCTGCTGTACCACTTCGACGGGTACATCGACGCCGGCGAGACCGGCGACCAGATCGTGCAGAGGCTGCTGGACGGCCTGCCGAACGAGGTCGTCGCCCGCTTCGACCACGACCGCCTCGTCGACTACCGCGCCCGCCGCCCGCTGCTCACCTTCGAGCGCGACCGCTGGACCGCCTACGAGACCCCCAGCATCGAGCTGCGGCTCGTGCGCGACACCACCGACGCACCGTTCCTGCTGCTGTCCGGACCCGAACCGGACGTCGAGTGGGAGCGCTTCGCGGGCGCCGTGAAGCAAATCGTGGAGCGGCTGGGTGTGCGCCTCTCGGTGAACTTCCACGGCATCCCCATGGGCGTCCCGCACACCCGCCCCGTAGGCATCACCCCGCACGGCAACCGCACCGATCTGATGCCGGGGCACGGCGGCTTCTTCGACGAGGCGCAGGTGCCCGGCAGCGCGGAGGCGCTGATCGAGTTCCGGCTGGCCGAAGCGGGCCACGATGTCCTGGGCGTGGCGGCGCATGTACCGCACTACATCGCCCGGTCCGCGTATCCGGACGCCGCGCTGACGGCGCTGGAGGCGGTGACGGCCGCGACCGGTCTGGTGCTGCCGGGGGCGGCGCATTCGCTGCGTACGGAGGCGCTGCGGACGCAGGAGGAGATCGAGCGGCAGATCTCGGAGGGCGATGAGGAGCTGGTCGCGCTGGTCAGCGGTCTTGAGCACCAGTACGACGCGGTGGCCGGGGCGGAGAGCCGGGGGAATCTGGTGGCCGAGCCGGTGGAACTCCCGTCTGCCGACGAGATCGGCAGGGAATTCGAACGCTTCCTGGCGGAGCGGGAGGGAGACAGCGGCGGCAGCGGGGCCTGATCCCGCCATCCCCCCACCCGGCGCCTCCTGGGCACCTGCCGTCTCCGCGCACCGTATAGCGTGGGCCCATGGTGAAGGTGGGGCTGACCGGCGGAATCGGTGCGGGCAAGAGCGAGGTGTCGCGACTGCTGGCGTCGTACGGCGCGGTGATCGTGGACGCCGACAAGATCGCACGCGAAGTTGTCGAGCCGGGGACGCCCGGACTGGCGGCAGTGGTCGAGAAGTTCGGGGACGACGTCCTCGGGCCGGACGGCACATTGGACCGACCGAAGCTGGGCGGGATCGTGTTCGCCGACCCCGAGAAGCTGAAGGCGCTGAACGAGATCGTGCACCCGCTGGTGGGCGCGCGGTCGGCCGAACTCGAAGCATCGGCGGGGCCGGACGCGATGGTGGTCCACGATGTGCCGCTGCTGACGGAGAACGGCCTGGCGCCGCTGTACGACCTGGTGGTCGTGGTCGATGCCGCACCGCAGACCCAGCTGGACCGGTTGGTACGGCTGCGCGGTATGGCGGAGGACGAGGCGAAGGCCCGGATGGCGGCTCAGGCAACCCGTGAACAGCGGCTGGCCGTCGCGGACCTCGTCATCGACAACGACGGACCGCTGGAAGCTCTGGAACCCCAGGTCCGCGTAGTGTGGGAGCGGCTGCGGGGCGCATGAGGCCGGGCGATACTCTCGCCGCCATGACTGCTGCTTCCGATCTCGACGCCAACACGCCCGACGTCCGGCCCGCCTCCACCCCGGAGCCCGGCCCTGGCTCCTCCTCCGGCCCCGCTTCCGAGTCCGAATCCGGCTCCGCCGACGGCTCGGCACCCGCATCGTTCGTGGTCAACATCCCCGGTATCGCGGACGCCGATCTGGAGCCGGAACCGCTGGATCCCTCCCAGATCGTCTCCGGCGAGCCGGTGGTGACGGGCAAGGTGCTGTGGGAGTCCCCCGACGGCCTGCAGATCCGCGGGATCTGGCAGATCACGCCCGGTGTGGTGACGGACACCGAGGCCAATGAGCTGTTCGTGGTCGTCAGCGGGCGCGCCACCATTGAGGTCGAAGGCGGCTCGGTCCTTGAAGTGGGACCGGGCGACGCCTGCGTCCTGCGCGAGGGCGACCGCACGCAGTGGACCGTGCACGAGACGTTGCGCAAGGCGTACCACATCAGCCTGTAAGGGGCGGGGCGAAGTGGGCCTGAGGTAAGGGGCGGGGCGAAGTGGGCCTGAGGTAAGGGCGGGAGGGGGTGGGCCGGGCGCCGGCGGGAGGGCGTGTGGCGGCCCAAGCGCCTTGGCGGGGGAGGTACGGCGGCGTGCCTCCGTGCTTTGGGCGGCCGCCTTGCCGTCGCCCCTCCGTCTTCCCCCTGCCCCCGCCCCTCCCCCCTCCCCCTCTCTCTCCCTCCGCCTCGGCTTGTTGCGGTCGTCTTGCGGCGTGGCCAGGGCCGGTTGAGGCTGGGCCGGCCGGGGAATGCCGCGACCGTTGGGTTTGTTGTGCCCCAGGTAACGTCGTACGGTCCGTGGCTGACGCATGCCCCGACGGCGACGGAGAGGAGCAGGCCGTGCCCGAGAGCAGTCCCGAGACGCATGTCATCGACTTCCGCGCCGCGGAGCAGCTGTTGGCGGCCCGCGACCCGCGCGGTGCGATCCGGCTGCTGGACTCGGTCATCGCCGCGCACCCCGAGAACACCGCGGCCCGGCTGTTGCGTGCCCGCTCCTTCTTTCTCGCCGCTCAACTACGGCCGGCGGAACTCGAGTTCCAGATCGTGCTGGAGCGCGAGCCGGACAACGCCTTTGCGCACTTCGCGCTGGGCCGCACCTTGGAGCGCGCCAACCGCCCCGAGGAGGCGCTGCGCCACTTCCGCCTGGCGGCGGCCCTCGAACCGCGCCCGGAGTTCATCGAAGCGGCCCGTTTCGCACGCGACACGGGCAACGGCGATCACGCGCCCGACCGCCCAGCCGGCGATCCGGAATAGCGGGCGTCCACGCAGTAGCGGCCTGTCCCGGCGTACGGGGCTGTCCGCGCATGGTGGGCCGTTCCCGCGAACGCCCGGCGCCTCACCGCATGTTGCGTAACCCACCGGCGTCCCCCGCATGTCCTGGTACGCCGTCCGCCCGTCCGCCCGTCCGCCCGTCCGCCCGTCCGCCCGTCCGCCCGTCGGCCCGTCGGCCCGCCCGTCGGCCCGTCGGCCCGTCTGCCCGCCCGGCCGTCCGGCCACCCGTCCGTCCGCCCGCCCGGCCACCCGGCCACCCGTCCGGCCACCCGTCCGTCCGCCCGTCCGTCCGTCCGCCCGTCCGTCCGCCCGCCCGTCCGTCCGGCCACCCGGCCGCCCGGCCGTCCGCCCGCCCGCCCGGCCGTCCGCCCGCCCGGCCGTCCGCCCGCCCGGCCGTCCGCCCGCCCGGCCACCCGGCCGTCCGCCCACCCGGCCGTCCGGCCGCCGCTACGGTCTGGTGTCGTGCCTGCCGCCGGTGTTCTTGCGTATTCCGAATGCCTCGTTCCGGCCTCGATCAGGCTCGTAGGGCGGTATGTCCTTGCCCGGCTGGTAGTGCGGTCCCTGGCGGATGTGGCGGATCACCATGGCCAGGTCCGTCGCTGCCACCATGGCCAGGGCGGCACACGCGGCAGCCCATTCCGGTCGGCCGGCACTGGCGAAGACCACGGCCCCGGCGATCGCCCACAGCAACCCCCACAGCGCCAGCCCACGGCGAATCTTCAGCGGGCTGCGCGCCTGAAGGGGCTCATTTCCCGTACGCATCGGCACCCATCTCCCACCTCCAGGATCCTCCCGATCGACGAGCTAGTCACCTGTCTCCGTCACCCCTTTCAACGGTTTGTGCTCCGGGGTTTCCGCTGCCCTTCGGGCTGCTCTTCGCCGCCGGGCGGATCGCCGGCGGGGTGGCTGTTGATCCACGACAGCCCGCCGATGTCGAGCAGCGACCGGGCGCGGGTCACGGCGACGTACGCCAAGCGCGCCTCGTCGACATCGACCGGCCCGGGAAGCGGCGCTCCGTCCTCGCCGCGCTCGTCCAGGTCATCGGGGCCCGTGAAATCGTCCGCGATGCGTACGCTTGCCCACTCCCGTCCCTTGGCCCGGTGGGCCGTGGACACTGTCACCTCGGCGGAATCCTCGGGCGAGAGCCGGTCCAACGCGCGCAGTACGGCTTCCGTGCCGTGCTCGTCGACGAGCTCCACCAGTGGCAGCAGATCCCGTCCGGCCGGATCGAACTCGGCGTACTCGCGCAGTTCCGCCCAGGTCTCGAAGAGCATCAGCTCGGGATGGGCGGTGCGTCGCCCGGCCTCAAGGTCGTGCGCGGCGCGTGCGAGGGCGCTCAGTGCCTCGCCGCCGCCCGCGAGTGCGACCCGACTCTCGGCCTCCAGCTGCCGTATCACCTCCACCATCGCCCCCACATTCGTCCGGCACAGGATCGCCTCCGGCGCGCGGACCGTACACAACTCTGTCTCCAGGGACGGTGACCCCGTGAGCCGGATCGGCGCGCCGACGATCCTGAGCCAGCGGTTGGCCTCGGCCGCCAGAGCCGGTCCGAAGCGGAAGGAGCGGGAGAGGCTGAGCTGTCTGCCGTCGAAGCCGGTCATGACGTCGCGCGCACCGCGCCAGCCGTAGATGGCTTGAGCGGAGTCCCCGACCAGCACCAGCTGTGCATGGTCGCGCTGGGCCGTGAAAACCTGCTCGACCACGGGATTGGTGTCCTGTGCCTCGTCCAGGAGCAGGAAATCCGCCGGGATGACGGGCTCACTCAGCGCCCACATCTTGAGGTAGTGGTCGTGCTCGAAGCGGACCACGCCGTGGTCCGGGTGTTGCAGGTCGGCCCAAGCCTTGCGTGCGTAGGGCAGGACGAGGTCGGCGAGTTGTGCGTGCAGCGGCGGGGATTCGGCTCCGCGCAGAGGCGGGACATGGTGGGGTGCGATCTCGCTGTCCGCTGACTGGCAGAAGCGGGTGACCGTGCGCAGGGCCGTGTGGGAAAGCGCCTTGTTGTTGACCTTGCGTGCTCCGATGCGTAAGGACAGGCCGTCGTCGATACCCAGGGCCGCGCCCGTGCGCCAGCCCGCTTGCCGTGGGGCGTTCATGCGCGCTTGGTAGCTTCTGCCCACGGCGGTGTACGCGAGGGCGTGGGCGGTGCCGCAGGCCACCTCGGTGGGGAACGCCCGGGCGGCGTGGCGTGCGACAGCTCTGTTGAAGGCGATATAGCGGCCGGTCCGGCCGTGTTTCCGTGCGGTGTGCGCGAGCATCGCGAGGGTCGTGGTTTTGCCTGTCCCGGCACCGGCCTGGATCACCAGATGTGAGCCGGTCGGAAAGGCCTGTGCCGCGGCGTCCTGCTCGGGCGTGGGCGTGTGCATGGGGGTGTACATGGGGGTATGCATGGGAGCTCCTCACCGGCATCACTTGATCACTGAGAGTGATTACGTCACTGACTGTAACCGATTTCGGGGGTGCGGGCGAGAGGCGTTCCAAGGCCTGTGGATAACTCCGGTTCGTGGGCGGGAAACGCCGGCCGGGACGCATTGTCAGTGCCGTCTGCTTCCATCGAACTCGTGCAGGGCTGCCGCGGCGGGACCGACGCCGGCGGGCAGCGGGACATGGGGGGGCGCAGTGCGTACGACCGTAGACTCGCAGGTCGGGGGCGGAGGAGGAGGCCGGGTGCGGCAGGCCCGGTGCGTGCCGGAACCCTCGCGGCAGGACCAAGCAGTGCAGTACCAAGCAGTGCAGTACCAAACAGCGCAGGACCGAGCAGTAAGGCATGGCATGACGAGGCGGTGGGAGGCGGTGGCGGGGGAGCCCCGTTCGCCGGACGCTCCGCCCACAGCCGTGCCCGGGGGCGCGGGGGACGGGGTCGGCGCCGCCATGGCCCGCTGCGCCGCGGTCTTTCTGCCCGCCCGGCCGCCGCGCGCGGGGAAGATCGCGTTCTGGCGTCCCGATGACGGTCCGCTCCCGGACGTCGGCACCGGGAGCGGCGATGAAGGGGCAGCGGGCAAGGACGGGGGCGCGGAGCCGACGCAGCTGACCGTTGCCCGGCGGCATGGGAACGGCGCCCGCAGCCGCACCGTCCCGGCCGTGCTGCTTCCGCTGGCCGAGGCCGTCCCGCTGCTGATCCGGGCCCGGTACGACCCGGGTGCCGATCCGGCCGCCGCCGGCTGGGGCGCGGCCACCTTGCATGCGCTGCACCTCGCCGCGCGCGGCAGACTGCTGCCGGGGCTGACCATCGAGGACACCGACGCCTGGCGCGCCGGCCCGCTCGACCCCGAAGACATCGCACACCTCCGGGCCATCGCCGCCGCCATGCCCGCCGAGGCCTACGCCGTGCCGCTCCCCGGCAGCCGCCCGCTCCAGCTGCACGATCCCGCGGCCCTGGTACGGCTCTATGTGGACGCGGTCGTCGACGCGCTGCCGCGTACCCCCGCCGCCGGGCTGGTGGCCGGTGCCCCGTTCGCCGCGACCGCGCCGCAGTACCTTCCCGGCGCCCGGGAATGGGCCGCCGAGGTGGCGGCCGGCGTGGACGCGGGGGTACGGCTCTCCCTGCGCCTCGACCTCGCGTCGCACAAGCTCTTCGACATGGGGGACCAGGACAGCGCGGGCGACGCCGAGGAGCGCAGTGCGGCGGGCGCCGTCCTCCAGGTGCACAGCCTCACCGACCCGACCCTGGTCGCCGACGCCCGCGGCCTGTGGGAGGGCGAAGGCCCCGACCACTTCGGGCCGCGCTCCCGCGTCGACACCCTCTTGGCGCTGCGCCGCGCCGCCCGGGTCTGGGCCCCGCTCACCCGCCTCCTGGAGCGGCCGGTCCCCGACGTACTGCCGCTCAGCGAGGACGAGTTGTACGACCTGCTGGGCGAGGCCGCGCCACGGCTGGGCGCCGCGGGGGTGGCCGTCCACTGGCCCAAGGAACTGGCCCGCGGCCTGACGGCGGCGGCCGTGCTGCGCCCGGCACCGGGCTCGGCCGCGGACGGCTTCGGCTTCTTCGACACACGTGAACTGCTGCAATTCCGCTGGCAGGTGGCGATGGACGGGGTGCCGCTGACCGAGGCGGAAATGGACGCCCTCGCCGAGGCGCACCGCCCCGTCGTCCGGCTGCGTGACCAGTGGGTCCTGGTCGACCCGGGGCTCGTACGCAAGGCGCGCAAGCGGGAACTGGGCTATCTGGAGCCGGTCGACGCCCTCGCCGCGACGCTCAACGGCACCACGGAGGTGGACGGCGAAGAGGTTGAGGTGGTGCCCCTGGGCGCCCTCGCCGCGCTGCGCGGCCGTCTCACCACGGAGGCGCGGCCCCTGCCCCAGCCGCCCGGACTGCGCGCGACCCTGCGCGACTACCAACTACGGGGCATGGCCTGGCTCGACACCATGACCTCCATCGGGCTCGGCGGCTGTCTCGCCGACGACATGGGCCTGGGCAAGACCATCACCGTCATCGCGCTCCATCTCCACCAACGGCCCGGCGCGCCGGTGCTCGTCGTCTGCCCCGCCTCCCTCCTCGGCAACTGGCAGCGCGAGATCGAGCGCTTCGCCCCCGGTACGCCCGTCCGCCGCTTCCACGGCGCCGGCCGCAGCCTCGACGACCTGGAGGGCGGCTTCGTCCTGACGACGTACGGGACGATGCGCAGCAGCGCCACCCAACTGGCCGGCCGGCGTTGGGCCTGGGTCGTCGCCGACGAGGCCCAGCATGTGAAGAACCCGCGCTCCTCGACGGCCAAGGCGCTGCGCAGCATCAAGGCTCCCGCCCGGATCGCCCTCACCGGCACCCCCGTCGAGAACAACCTCTCCGAGTTGTGGGCACTCCTCGACTGGACGACCCCCGGACTCCTCGGCCCCCTCAAGACGTTCCGTGCGCTGCACGCCCGTGAGGTCGAGGGCGGCGAGGACCCGGAGGCGGCCGAGCGGCTGGCCAGACTGGTGCGTCCGTTCATCCTGCGCCGCAAGAAGTCCGACCCCGGGATCGCGCCCGAACTCCCGCCGAAGACCGAGACGGACCACCCGGTGGCGCTGGGGCGCGAACAGGCCGCGCTGTATCAAGCCGTCGTCCGCGAGACCCTCTCCCGGGTCGAGGCCGCCGAGGGCATCGCGCGCCGTGGCCTGGTGATGAAGCTGCTCACCGCCCTCAAGCAGATCTGCAACCACCCCGCGCAGTACCTCAAGGAGACCGCCCCTGGCCTGTCCGCGCGCTCCGGGAAGCTCGAACTCCTCGATGAGCTCCTGGACACCATCCTCGCCGAGGGCGGCGCCACGTTGATCTTCACGCAGTACGTGGGCATGGCGCGGCTGCTCGAACGGCACCTCGCCACCCGCGGCATCCCGACGCAGTTCCTGCACGGCGGCACGCCCGTCGCCGAACGGGAGAAGATGGTCGACCGCTTCCAGTCGGGACAGGCCCCGGTCTTCCTGCTGTCCCTGAAGGCGGCGGGCACGGGGCTGAATCTCACCCGCGCCGGACACGTGATCCACTACGACCGGTGGTGGAATCCGGCGGTGGAGGAGCAGGCCACCGACCGTGCCTACCGCATCGGCCAGACCCAGCCCGTCCAGGTGCACCGGCTGATCGCCGAGGGCACGGTCGAGGACAACATCGCCCAACTTCTCAGCGCCAAACGGGCACTCGCCGACGCGGTGCTCTCCGGTGGTGAGACCGCGCTCACCGAGCTGTCCGATGCCGAGCTGGCCGACCTCGTCTCCCTGAGGAGGCCCGGATGAACCCTCGCCCCACCTCAGGACGCGCCGCCGCGGCGGACCGGCTGGCCCGCGCGGACCGCTCCCGTACCTTCCCGCCCTTGCCGGCCCGGACCGGCGCCCGGGGGCTGTTCGCCGAATCCTGGTGGGGAAGCGCCTGGCTGGACGCGCTGGAGACCACCGCCCTCGACAGCGCCCGGCTCGCCCGGGGCCGGACGTACGCCCGCGACGGCCATGTCGACACCATCAATGTCACCCCGGGCCGCATCGTCGCCACCGTACGGGGGAGCAGGCCCCGCCCGTACAGCGCCGAAATCCGCCTCAGGACCCTTGGCGACCAGGACTGGGACGGCCTCCTGGACGCCATCGCCGCGGAGCCCGGCCAGCTCACCGCGCTGCTGGCCAAGAAGCTGCCCCGTGCGCTGGCCGAGGGCGAGGTGCGTCTCCTCCCCGGGCCGGGTGATCTCGTACCCCGATGCTCGTGCCCCGACAACGGCAGGCCCTGCAAGCACGCGGCCGCGCTCTGCTTCCAGGTGGCCCGCCTGCTGGACGCCGACCCGTTCGTCCTGCTGCTGATGCGCGGCCGCGGCGAACGCGAACTCCTCGACGAACTCTCCCGCCGCAACACCGCGCTCACCGCCCGCGAAGCCCGCGCCCACACGTGTGTCGCCACCACGCCGCCCCACAGCAGCCGAGCGTCAGGGAGTGAAAGAGCCACACGAGCCGCCGGCGGCGAACGGACTGCCGCGGTGGCTCCCGGCGTCGCCCCCGGGGAGCCCCTCGCGCAGGGGACGCCCGCATCTCCCGGTGTCCTTGCCCGCGAGGCCCTCGCCGACCGCCCCCGGCCGCCGCTCCCGCCGCCCCTGCCGGCGCCACCACAGCCCGGTCACCCGCCGGCCCTGCCCGACGGCGACGGCCTCCCGTTCGACCCGGCCACCCTCGAATTCCTGGCCGCCGACGCCGCGGCCCGCGCTCACGCCTGCGTATCCGCCGCCGGATCCGCGAGCCCCGGAAGCGGCCGCCCGGCCGTCCACAGCCCGTTCCCGGCGCTGCCGCCGTGGGAGGACGCCATCCGCCTGGCGGCCACCGCCCACCCCACCGCCGGCCTGACCTCCACCACCCGCGCCCTCTACCGCGACCTCGCGATGGCGACCGGACGTACGCCCACGGACGTGGCCCGCTCCGTCGCCGCCTGGCGGCAGGGCGGCCCCGAAGGCCTCGCCCTCCTCGACACCACCTGGAATCCACCGGCCGGCGACTTCGACCGGGCCCGCAGCGCCCTCCTGGCCGCGGACCTTCCGGCCCTGCGCCCGCGCCACAACCACCTCACCGACCCGGGCGGCCGTATCCAGCTCCGTTTCGGCCGCGACAACCGCTGGTATCCGTACGAATCCGAGCCCGGCGCCGAGGACTGGTGGCCCACCGGCCCCGCGGACCCCGACCCCGTAGGCGCGCTCACCACCCTGCTCGCGCGATGACTAACCTCAGGGCCGTGGAAGGTCTCGACGCACTCACCCGATCCCTCGCCCGGCGCACCCCCGAGCAGCTCGCCGCACTCCTGGCCCGCCATGCCGAGCCGCTCGCCCGTCGGCCCGCCCCCACCGAACTACGTGGTCTGGCAAGCGCGTTGTGGTCGTACGAAACCCTCCACCACCTGGTGCTGCACCTCGACCACCCCCGGCTGCAGGTGCTCGCGACCACCGCCCGCATCAGTCAGGAGCGCGCGGGGCGTGCCGCTCCCGGCCCCGCCGCCCCCGCACCGGGCGCCGACTACCAGTCCCTGATGGCGCACCAGCTCTCCTTCGCGCACCTGGCCACCGAACCCGTCCCGCCCGAAGATGTCTTCGCCGCCCTCGGCGCCACCACAGGCCCCGCGCGCACCGCTGCCGAGGCGGCCCTGCGTGCCCTCCACGACGACGGACTCGCCGCCCCCACCGAGGACGGCACGGTCGTCGTCCCGCCGCGCGCCCCGCAACTCCTCACCGCCCACGACCTCGGCCCGTTCCTCGCGGACGCCCCACTGCCCGCCCCGGGCGGCGCCGCTCTGCCCGCCGCATCGGTCCCCGCGACCTCGCCGCACGACGAATCCCGGGCCGCTGCCGCCACCCTGGCCGCCACCGTCGACCGCCTGCTGGCCTCTCTGGCGACGCAGCCCGCCGCGCTGCGCAAGTCGGGCGGGCTGGCCGTACGGGAGATCAAACGGCTGGCCAAGGCGGCCGGCGCCACCGAACCGCACACCCGCCTCCTCCTCGACCTCACCCTGGCCGCCGACCTGATCGCGCTGACCCGCACCCCGGCCGGTATCACCGCGCTCCCCACCAGCGCCTACGACGACTGGCTCGGCCGCCCGCCCGGCGAACGCCTCGCCCCGCTCCTCGCCGCCTGGTCCGCCCTGTGGGCCATCCCCACCCACACCCCGTTCGGTGAGACCCCGACCGCACTGATCCGCGGACACGACCGGCACGCACCCGCTCTCCGCCACGCCCTCCTCGCCGCTTCGGCCACCGTCCCGCCCGGCTCCGGAGCACCCCTCCCCGCACTGCCGCTCGCCGGATCACCCGCCCAACAGGAGGGCACCCGCACCCCGTTGGAGCAGCTCCTGCGGACGGCGGACTGGTACCGCCCCCTCGCCGTCACCCGCCAGCCGATGGCCGAGGACCGTGCCGCCCACACCCTCCACGAGGCGGCCTACCTGGGCCTGGTCGCCCACGGCACCCTCACGCCCCTCGGCCGCGCGCTGCTCGCTGACCCGCACTCCCTCGACGAGCCGCTCGGCGAACTGCTCCCGCCGCTCCTCGAACAGGCCCACTTCCAGGCCGATCTGACCGCCGTCGTCCCCGGCCGCCCCGCCGCCGCGCTCGCCGGACTCCTCACCTCCGCGGCCGATCGCGAGTCCGAGGGCCACGCCGTGACCTGGCGCTTCACCCCCGCCTCCGTACGCCGTGCGCTGGACACCGGCCACACCGCCGACACCCTCCTCGACGACCTCACCCGCGCCTCGGCGACCGGCACCCTGCCGCAGCCACTCGGCTACCTCGTCCGGGACGCCGCCCGCACCCATGGCCGGATGCGTGTCCTGCCCGCCGCCTGCTGCATCCGCTCCGACGACGAAGCCCTCGTCAAGGAACTCGCCGCCCACCGGGCGCTGCGCGACCTCGCGCTGCGCGCCATCGCCCCGACCGTCCTGGTCAGCGGCCGCCCGCCGGCCGCCACCCTGGACGCCCTGCGCGCCGCCGGCTACGCACCCACCCTGGAATCCGACACCGGCACCACCACCGTCGAACGCCTCCCCGCGCACCGGACCAAGGCCCCCGCCCCCACCCGCAATCCACATGCCCCCCTCACCCTCGCCCGCCGCCTCCTGGGGCTCGCACCGGAACCCCAGGAGGCCCACCGGACCGCCGACGTGTGACCCGTTGCCGGACCGGGCGCGGCGCGTGGGCGGGTCGGCTACTCGTACTCCGTGCCGCCCTTGCGTGTCAGATACGCGCCGCTGACCACCTTGGCGATGGCCCGCCCGCCCAGCACCGCGCTGTAGCGGTCCCGGAGCGGACGGACGACCACACCCTCCCGGATGTGCACCGCACGCCCCGACAGCGTCTCGCGCCCCTCGGCCAGCTCCATCACCTGCCGCGCGTCGTACGGGCCGCTGAACAGCGTCGGCACCACCGGAAGCCGACCGTCCAGCACCTTCGCGAGCTCCTCCGGATCCAGCCAGCGCGGCTGCCCGCCGACGTCCACCGCGATGTCGAAGACCGCGTACGCCGGATCCCCGCGCCGGCTGTCCGCGCCATAGCCCAGATCCTGGACGCCGTCGCCGTACACCTCGCCGTAGACGCCGACCCGCACAGCCCCCAGCTCCCCGGCGATCTCCGCAGCGACCCGTGGGACGTCATGTCCGCGCACCGCACGCCAATACAGGTTCTTCGGGTCCTCGGCCAGCGCGAGCCGCTGCGCACCGAGCCCCTTGGAGGTCACCTGGACGCGCCCGTCCCGGGCGCTGTACGTCAGGCAGCAGGCGGTACCGTGCACCTTCTCCGTGACCGCCACCGGCTCGCCGTCGGTGAACGCCGCCGGATACCGCTTCAGGTTCTCGATATCGATCCACGGCAGCAGATCGGGCGCCGACTCCACATCGCCGCTCATCGAAATCGGCACCGGCGGTACCCACTTCACGATCCCCAGCTCCGCCGCGAAGTCGGTGCCGTCCTCCCGCGCCCGCGCCAGGTCCACCCCGCCCAGCGCCTTCGGGCGGCACACGATGCCCTGCGACAGCTCGCCACGCAGCCGTATCGCCTTGACGCGATTGGCCGCCGAGCCCGCCAGCTTGCCCGTCAGCCCCAGCTCGGCCACCAGCTCCTCAGGAAGCACGGCCTGCTCCGGCACATACACGGCCAGGTCGCCGGTCCGATAGACACCCTTGGCGACGACCGCGCGATACAGACCCACCTGCGCGAGCTCCAGCGCATCGGCGTTCGGATGCTCATGAATCGTCAGTTCCTCGACCGTGACGCGCAGCGTCGACATCCCCGTCCCCGTTCCTGCAACAGCATCAGGCGCCGCCCAGTGCGCCGCCCCCCTCACTGTGATCGACGCCGAACCACCCAGCGACCGATTTTCGTCCTTGCCGACCGAATGTGATCGAGTGGCGGTCCGGTGCGCTGGACCCCGCCTTCACCGCCGCCGCATTGTCAGTACCGTCAAGTAGCGTTCTGGCGTACGGAGTCGATCCGACAGATCGAACCGATCGAACCGATCGACCGGTCGCGGGGCGGAAGGACGGGGGTCGACGTGGGGGAGCACGGGGTGGGCGACGAAGGCGTACGGAACGAGTTCGGCGGGACGGCGCACGGGCCGGTGGTGCAGGCCGGGGTGATCCATGGCGATGTGCGCTTCGAGGTGAAGCGCCCGGATGTTCCGGTGCCCCGGCAGGTGCCGGCCGGGGTGGCCCAATTCGTCGACCGTGAGCCGGTGATCGAGGCCATCAGCGGCTGGGTGGGTGAGCACGGCGGGGTGGCGGTGCTCAGCGGACTGCCCGGGGTGGGCAAGACCGCGACCGCGCGCAGATGGGCGCAGGGGGAGCGCGGCCGCTTTCCCGGCGGCGAGTTCTATGTGGACTTCGCCGAGCTGCGGGCCCAGGTGGGCGGGGACGTCTCGGCCGGCGTCAGCCGCTGTCTGCGGGCGCTGGGGGCCGAGGACCGGTATCTGCCGGACACGCTGGGCGAGTTGACCGGAATGTTCCGCAGCTGGACGGCGGACAAGCGGGTGCTGATGGTCCTGGACGATGTGACCGAGCCGGCGCAGGTACGGGCGCTGATTCCGGGCGCGCCCGGGAGCGTGGTGCTGGCGACGAGCCAGGGCATGCTCGGCGAGCTGCTGGACGTGGGAGCGCGGCTGATGCCACTGGAGCCCCTGAAGGCCGAGCACGGGCTGCAGTTGCTCAAGCGCCTGTGCGGGGAGGAGCGGATCGCGGGGGACGGCGAGGCTGCCGCCGAGCGCATTGTGGAGAGTTGCGGCGGCCTCCCGGTGGCGCTGCATGTCGCCGCCGCCCGGTTGGTGATGCACCCGCGGTTGCCGGTCGAGGCATTTGCCGATGAACTGGCCGATGACCAACGCCGGTTGAATGCCCTGCGCAGGGGAGGGGAGCGAGCCGTGACGGCTGTCTTCGGGGTGGCGTATGCGGCGCTGTCGCAGGAGGCCGCGCGGCTGTATCGGGTGCTCGGGCTGTATCCAGGACGTCGGTGGGACGCGGGGACGGCCGCGGCGGCCGCCGGGACGACGGAACTGCAGGCAGCCGAGCAGCTCGACGTCCTGGAGACCGCGAGCCTGGTCACGGTGGCGGCGGACGGGCGGTACGACTTCCACGACCTGGTGCGACTGCACGCCCGGGAGGCGGCCCAGGAGGAGAGCGAGACCGAGCGCACCGCCGTCGTACGGCGGATAGTTGACCATCTGCTCACCCGCGCTGCGCACGCCGACCTGGCCGTCATGGGAAACCGGATGCGCATCGGCCGGTACGTCGAACGTCTCGGGGAGGCGGACCAGGGGGCCGGTTTCCGGGACCGGCAGCAGGCGCTGGAGTGGCTGGACGTCTGGCGCGACGAGCTGCTGTCCGCCCAGCGGGCCGCGGCGGACCACCGGTGGCACCGCTCGGCCTGGGAGCTGGCCGAGGCGCTGACCGCGCTCTACCTCAACCGCAGATACCTCAACGACTGGGTCAAGTCCGGTGACCTCGGCGCCAGGGAGGCCGCGGCGGACGGCAATCCCGCCGCCGAGGCCCGGCTGCGCACGCTGCTCTCGCGCCCGTTGATGGACCGCGACGAACTGGCCCGGGCACGCAAGGAGCTGGAGACGGCCATCGCACGGGCCGACACCTCCGGCCATGCGCTGCTGCGGGCATCCGTCCGCGAGTTCTACGGGCGGTACTGGGACCGCTGTGATCCGGACTGCGCCATCACCACCTACGAGGAGGCGATGACGCTCTACCGGGCCGCGGGCGACGAGCGCGGTATCGCCATCGGCCTGTACTTCATGGGCTGCGCACAGCATGCCGTCGGCCGCACCGAGGATGCGCTGGCCACGCTGCGGGACGCCTATGACCGGTTCATGGCGATCGAGGACCGACGGATGGGAGCGCGGGCACTGGCCGCGCTGGGGCGTGTGCAGGGGACGCTGGGGTGCATCGATGAGGCGGTCACGGCCCTGGAGGAGGCCGCGGGGATGCTGCGTGAGCGCGGGGCCGTCCATTACGAGGCGGAGGTGTGCGAGGCGCTCGCCGAGATGGCCGAGGAGGCCGGCGACCGCGAGCGGTGGCGGCTGCACCTCACCCGGGCGCTGGAGATATACGAGGCGGGCGGCGGGCCGCGCGCCGTCGAGCTGCGCCGCATGCTGGTGGAGGCCGAAGAGGCGGCCGAGTAGCCGGGCGACCGGAACGGGCCTGCTCGGCGTGGTCGAGCGGCCGGCTGCTCAGCAGGTGCCGGGTGACCGTCGGGTGTCCGGGGCGAGGCGCAGTGCGGCGTCCTCCGTGCGGCTGCCGAGCGTGAGGGCGACGATGCCGTCCAACGGGCGGTGTGCGCGCAGCGAGGCGTAGACGACGGCGGCCAGTACGGCGGGGTCGTCCAGGAGGCCGGTGGCGGAGACTTCGACCGTACGGCCGTCGCCGAGCCCGACCCGGCAGCCGCGGTCGGCGACCGAGACGGCGGCGAGAAGACAGCCGGGGTAGCGGGCGAGGGTGTCATCGATCCACCGGTCGGCGGCGACGGCGGTACGGACCGGAGCGCGGCGGACCAGGACGGACGCGCTCTCCGCCAGCTGCCGGTCCTCTTCATCATCGGCGCACGAGAGATGGCGGAAGGGGCCGTCCGGAGCGTCGGCCCGCTCCAGGAGGGAGAAGGAGTCGACGGCGGCCGGGGTGCGCTCGACCGACACCCGCAGGCCGTCGGGCCCCGTACCGGGCACCGTGGTCACGTAGGCCGCGGTGACATCTGCCGGACGGTCCTGCGGTACGGGAGGGGCCGGCGCCAGGCGTGGGGGTGGCGGGCCGGTCGGTTCGGGCAGGCCCAGGAGGTCGTAGACGGCGGTGCGCAGCAGGTCCAGGGCGCGGCCCGGGGCGGCGAAGGCGCTCTCGCCGAGCTTGCGGAGCCGGCCGATGGTGTCGTCGCCGGTCGGCGGCAGGGCGTTGAGCACCTGCTCGATCTGCGGCCGGAGCGGGGCGTCGGGAGTGAGCCGCGGCGCGATCCGGCCCAGCTCCGCCATGGGAGTGCCCGCCACCGCCTCGTCCTCGCCGAACGCGCCGAGCAGCAGGGGCGTACCGAGCGCGGCCCCGTAGAAGGTGACCGACCCGTGGTCGCCCATGAGGAGGTCGGCGGCGAGCAGTGTGGCCTGCCAGCCCGCCGTCGGAGGGAGGGACAACAGCCCGGCGGCATGGGCGGAGTCGAGGAGCGAACGGACGGCGTAGCGGCCGTGGGCGGAGGCGATATTGGGGTGGGTGACCAGGGCGACGGCGTAGTCGTCCATGGGCAGTTCGGCGAGCAGCCGGGCCGGGAGCGCGGGATCCCGGCCGAGGAGGGAATGCTCGCGCCAGGTCGAGCTCAGCATGATCAGCCGTCGGTCGTCCGGCACTCCGAGGGCCTGGCGGTAGCGGGCGCGCAGATCCCGTCCGTCGCGCAGTGCGTCATAGCAGGGGTCGCCGACCAGGAGGGTGCTGCCGGCGGTGGCGGGGTGGGCGGCGGCCAGCTGGGCGGCCTGGTCCGGGTGCGAGATGGCGAGCCGGGCGCGGCCGCTGCGCAGCAGGGCGTCCGGTACGACCCCGGCGAGCCGGTCCCGGTCGCTGCGGGAGTCCGGGACGACCTTGTGGAAGCCGACGCCGTGCGGGAGGACCAGAACCGGGGCGGTGTGGTGCGACTCCGTGAGGTCGGCGTTTTCGGAGGCCGTGATGATCAGGTCGGGGGTGATACGGGCGAATTGGTGCCAGGGCAGGACACGGGCGCCGACCGAGCGGAGCAGATCGTGGACGCCGTCGTTGAAGGCGGAGGTGGGGTCGTAGGCGAAGACGAGGGAGATGCGCGGGTCGTCGCGCAGGACCGGGCGCAGGACATCGAGGACCCGGACGGTCGAGGTGACGGTACGCGCCACGGCCACGACGGTGCGCTCGCCCGCGAACGTCAGCCAGCGCTCGGGGTCCTCGCCCACGGGCACGCGCAGCGGCGGTATGAGCCCATGGCTGGTGTCACGGTCACCGGCACCGGGACATGCGCACGCGCCCTCACAGGCACACGCACAGCGGCTCGCGGCTCGCGGCTCGCGGCTCGCGGCTCGCGGCTCGCGGCTCGCGGCTCGCGGCTCGCGGCTCGCGGCCATGCTGCTGTTAGCGCCCCTCACCGTTGTCCGCAACCCCCTGGCTGTGATCTGAACTCTCTCCGGCGCCCCTACGGTAAATCAGCGCCGACGCGGAGAGGCGAGCAGGTGACGGGCGGGGGAAGGCGTGCGGGCCCGGAGCGATGACCTCAGCCGTCGGCCGGTTTCCGGCGGGTTGCCTCGCTGATACGGCGCAGGGCCGACGGTCCGAAGCTGAGGCGGCGGGGGAGGCGCCGGGGCAGGGGTTCGGGGCCGGGGTGATGGGGCGGGGGTGACTCAGGGGGCGGGGCGGCCGAGAGGGCGGTGGCCGAGGTGGCGGGCAGTGCGGAGAGGGCGGAGGAGGCACCGGTCGCGGCGGGTGGTCGCGGGGCGGTGGACGGTGCTTCGGCCGCTGACGGGGGACGGGACGGGAGCGGCGAGCTCGGGGAGGCATCCCAGGCCGGTGATCCGCTTGCCGTCGGGCGCCGTCGTGCGGTGCCGCGGAGCAGGCCGAGTGCCGCGGAGGGGAGCAGGAAGGGGGCGGTGGGGGAGGACGGAGTGACAACGTCGACGTAGGCGCGGCAGACGGCGGTCCGGTGGGTGGGGGAGTGGAGATCCTCCCCGGTGGCCAGGGACCACGGTTCCTCGACGAGGCGCCCGATGGTGCGCTGCATCTTCCGGGCGAGTGCCGGATCGTCCATCCCGTGCCGTCGCAGGGCCTCGCGCAGCGCGGCGGCACTGTGGGCGGCGAGGGACAGGCCCTGACCGTAGTCGGGGCTGAGCGAGACCACGGTGCCGCCGAGCGCGATGAATCCGGTGGGCCAGGACGGCAGTTGTTCGTAGCGCCGCCGCCGGTTGGCCGTGTCGCGGGACAGCCGCACCTCGCTCAGCGGCTCGGCGTCGGCGATGAGATCGCCGACGGCGGAGTTACCCGTGCGGTGGGCGAACGGCACGAATCGGTTGGCGTGTTCGGACGGCCGGTCGTCCCCGGCGCCGGTGAGCGTGACCAGCCAGCGCCCGCCCTCGATCGGGACCAGTGTCGCCGTCCTCCCGGGAAGCGAGCGCGGGGGCCCGGAAGGGCCCGGAACCTCGCTGGTGAGAGCCGAACGGCAGGTGATCACCGGGGTGTTCTCCGTGCCGTCGGGGGCGCGGAAGATCCGGGTCGCCGAGACGATCCCGGAGTCCGAGACGTCTTCGCGTGCGGTGGGCAGTCCCAGCGCCGCCAGACGGTTCTGTGTGAGGGAGTGCCGGCCGGTGGCGTCGACGACGAGGTCGGCATCCAGCCGATACGTTGCGCCGTTGGTCGTGTCCCGGACGCGCACTCCGGTGATGTGCTCCGCCGTGCCGGTCAACTCCTCCGCCTCGGTTCCGTCGAGGACGGTCATCCCGGGGAGGGTCGGGACCTGTTGGCGGACGACCCGGTCGAGCAGATCGCGGGAGCAGGCGATCAGATGCGGCGAGCGCGGCCGTCGGCCTAACCAGCCCTGCGGCGAGCGGCCGGTGAGCTCCGCCGGCATCGGCACCCGGCGGGCGCCCTCGGCCAGCCAGCGCTCGACGCTGCCGGGCAGCAAGGCATCGACCATCCGGGCACCGTCCGCCGACAGCAGATGGGCGTGCCGGGCCTGCGGAAGGTCCGTGGGCAGTGCGGGAGTTCGCGGCAGCCTCTCCCGCTCGACGACGACGACATCGGCGTGTTCGGACAGCGCCGCGGCGGCGAGCATGCCCGTGAAGCCGCCGCCGAGCACCACGGCGAGGTACGGGTGGGTGAACTGGAGCCCGTTGCTGCTCGTACTGCTCGACGCATTCATGGACAGTCCCTTTCTCGGCGGCGGGGCGCGGTTCCCCGGCGGGGGCGGGACACGTCCGGAAAGGGCGGTGCCACGTACGGGCGGGAGTGTCGGCGCGCGGCGGCGATGACGGCGTCGGTGGCGGCCGTGAATGAGGCCGTCAACGACGATGGCAGGGACGCGGACGCGGTCCGCAGGATGCGCAGAGGTGCCGGTGGAAGTGGCTGTGCTCGCTGTGGGTCCCGGCAGGCCGGCGCGAACGCCGGCCTGCCGCCCCCCGATTTCCCCATCATGATTCCCCCTCAGGCCGTGCCCGCCTTGCCCCGTGCACGGCCACGCCCTCCGCCACCCGCCCGTACCACCGGGTGGGGCGGGTGAGCACAACTGCCTCGCGGAGCAGGCTCTACCCCTGGGGGCGCGGCCGTCACATCTGGTCAACGGCGGACACATTTCCGGATCGTAGGCGGCGGCGATCACATCCGATAGCCAGGTTTGAGCGAGAGACGCGTGAGAGCCACCCCGGGGATACCGATGGGTAGATCTGGAGCAAAACGGAGCAACCGGTGGAAGTCGCTTCCCTACTTTCTCGCGTCGCGAGAAAGCGGGCGGGAAATTCTCGTGAGGAGAAGAGCGAGGGCGCAGGAAGCCCCGGATGGTTGGCGCGAAATGATCGGACGCCCGCGGTGCGGTGGGCGCCGTGCCTACCCTGTGCGGGCACCGCACCGGAAAACCTGAGGGAGAGTCGTGCGCGCGATTGTGATGCGAGAATTCGGTGGCCCGGACGTGCTGCGGCTCGAAGACGTCCCCGAGCCGGCGCCCCGCGGCGGCCACTCGCTGGTCGATGTCACCTTGGCCGGCATCAACTACGCGGATGTGCACGTACGGGGGGACTCCTATCTCGCGCCCGTCGAGCTGCCGTACACGCCCGGCAACGAGGTCGTCGGGACGGTGGACGGCACACGACGCGTCGTCGGGCTGTGCCGCGGCGGCGGATACGCCGAGAAGGCGCTGCTGCACCGCCGCGTCACCTGGGACGTCCCCGACGCCATCAGCGACGAACAGGCGGTCGCACTGGCGCTGCAGGGCAACAGCGCCTGGCATCTGCTGTTCACCTCGCTGCGCCTCACCGAGGGCGAGACCGCCGTCGTGCCGGCCGCTGCCGGGGGCGTCGGCTCGCTGGCCGTCCAGCTCGCCGCGCGCGCCGGGGCCAAGGTCATCGGCCTCGCGGGCTCGCCGGAGAAGCGCAAGCTGGCCGAGGAACTGGGTGCCCATGCGGTCGTCGACTCGACCGCCGAGGACCTGACGGAACGCATCCTGGACGCGGCGGGCGGCCCGGTCGAGGCGGCGCTGGAGATGACCGGTGGTGTCACCTTCGCGCGCACCCTTGCCGCCGTCGCGCCGCGCGGCCGGCTCGCCGTGTACGGGTTCGCCGGCGGGGACCTGGCGAGCGTGCCGACCCGGGACCTGATGGAGCGGTCCATCACCGTCTCGGGCTTCTGGCTGCCACAGCTCTACGCGGACCGTACGGCGCTGCCGACGTCCATGCGGGCGCTGTTCGACGCGGTCGCCGACGGCTCCCTCAAGCCGCTGACCGGCGCCGGATACCCGCTCGGTGAGGCGGCGCGGGCGCACCACGATCTGGCCGCCCGCACCCCGACCGGGAAACTGGCCCTCGACGCCGCCCGATAATTCCGGGAGCCCGGAACGCCGGTCGGGCACCACGGCTCCGGGGGCGCACCCCGGGGCCCTCCGCCGAGGACCGCAGCACCAGCCGCGGGCGATGAGGGTGTCGGCTCGCACCGGAGATGCCGTGCGCCTTCGGGCGCGGATCACTGCCAGGGGAGAGAGCACACGATGGGCAACAGCACCACAGCGTCGGGAGCGTCGGCCGCGGCCGACGCGCCCGCCTCCGCTTCGGGCACCACCGCCATGGCGCCGGGTACCCCGGGCCGCGCCAGGAATACGCGCCAGACGTCCAAGGGCGCTTCGTCGGCGGGATCCCGGACGTCGGGATCCGGCCATGCCGAGCGGGTCTTCCTCGTCCAGACGGCCTTCGCCGAGCTCGGCGGATCCGCCCACGGTCCCGGTGAGATTGCCGAATTCACCGGACTGGACGACTCCGTCGTCTACCGCATCCTGCAGTCCGGTATCTACCAGCGGATCTTCGAACGGGTGGACCGCGGCCTCTACCGGCTGCGGACCTCGGCCGCCCAGCTCGCCTTCACCGCGCTCGACCACCGGCTCGACGGCGCGCAGACCGTGCTCCGCGAACTGCGGATGGCCACCGACGGCGGGCTGGCGTTCCTCTACATGGTGGCGCCCTTCTCCGGCGCGCAGCGGCAGTGCATCGACATGGCCGTCGGCGACTCCGACCTCGCGGAGCTGGGCATGACGCCGCGTGATGTGCTGTCCGTGACGCGATCCCTGCGCACCGGCGCCTCCGGGCGGACGATCCTCGCCTACCTGCCGGAGGTGACCCAGCAGCGGGTGCTGGCCGAGCCCGTACCGGACCAGGCCGGACCCGGCGTCTACCGGGACAACGGCGCGCTGTTGGAGTCCCTCGCGGAGGTGCGTGACCTCGGCTACGCGCTCGGGTACGAGGAGTGCATGGCCGGATGGAACTCCTGCGCGGCACCGATCATGTGGGACGGTTCGATCATGGGAGCGGTCCTGCTCCTCAAGCTCAAGTCCGTGATGCCGGTGGCCCCCGACAGCGTCATCGAGGCGACGAAGGAGGCGGCGGCCGAACTCAGCCGCTACGGAGCCGCCCGGCCGACCGCGGACCACGTCTGAACCGCGGCAACCGGTCACCGGCCCGTTCATGAACCGGCCCGCTCTCCGACGGAGGCGCCGGCCGCCGCACAAGGAAGCACGAACGACGCACAAGGGGGTCTGATGGAAGCGGAGTTGGTGGCGCTCGCTACGGCGGGGGCGACGACGCTGGTGCAGCAGATGGCGACGGACGGCTGGGCGGCGGTCCGCGGCAGAATGGCGGCCTTCCTCGCCCGGCGCCGGGGCACGGCCGACGAGGAAGCGCTCGAAGGCGAGCTGGAGGTCTCGCGCGCCGATCTGGTCGCGGCCCAGGAGGAGGGTGACCAGGAAGGGGTGGCGGGCGTGACCGCGGCCTGGGGGCTGCGGCTGCGGCGGCTGCTGCGCGAGGACCCCGCCGCGGCGGCCGAACTCCGGGCCCTGCTCGACGAGGTGGCGCCCGAGAGGGACCGCCAGACGGTGCGGGAGGTGCACAACACCATCAGCGGTGGTGTGCAGCACGGCCCGGTGATCCAGGCCGGCGTCGTCTCGGGCAGCGTCACCTTCCCCACCCCGCCGAACGGGCCGCTCCCCGGCTGACGCGGCGCGCCCCGCGCCGCGCGGCCGGGCAGAATGGCGGGGTGCGGCTCGAAGCGATCACCTGGGAACGGCTCACCGACGCGCTCGCCGAGCGGATCGTCGCGACGACGGCGAAGGACGGGAGCCCCTGGCTGAGAGTGGCCGTGGACGGGGCTCCCGCCGCCTCGCCCGGCGAGCTGGCCGGCCGGCTCGCCGAGGCGCTGCGCGTCCGGGGGCGGGCGGTGCACAAGGCCGGCACCTTCGGCTTTCTGCGCCCCGCCTCCCTGCGGCTGGAGTACGGCCGCGAGGACCCCGACGCCTACCACGACGAGTGGTTCGACCGGCAGGCGCTGTGGCGCGAGGTGTTCCAGCCGCTGGACCCGGGCGGCACCGGGCGGGTGCTCCCGGATCTGTGGGATCCGGTGGCGGACCGGGCGACGCGCAGTGCGTACGTGGAACTGCCGCCCGGCGGCGTCCTGCTGCTGCACGGCCCGCTGCTGCTCGGCCATTGGTTTCCCTTCGATCTCACCGTGCATCTGAAGCTGTCGCCGGCCGCGCTCGCCCGCCGCACCCCGGAGCACGAGCGCTGGACGCTGCCCGCATTCGCCCGCTACGAGGCGGAGACACGGCCCGAGGAGGCGGCGGATGTCGTCGTACGGGCCGACGATCCCCGCCGGCCGGCATGGAACGGGCCGGTCTGAGCGCGCGGCCTCAGACGAGCTGCCGGATCTCGCCCCGGACGCGGTAGAAACCGCCCGAGGCCGCCGACAGATCATCGACGACATACCGCGCCCCGGCCCGGCGTATATGACGCGGGAACTGGACGTTCCAGGACGGTTCATAACCGTCGGAGACGACATGCACCCGCAGCCGGCCGCCGTCCTGTACGCACTCCACCACGATCCCCGTGGCTGCGGTGGTAGCCACCGTCTGCACCGTGGCCGACGGGGTGTACGTGGGCAGCGCGGCCGCGGACTTCACATCCCGGGCGACCGGAACCGTGCCCGAGCGGGCGGCGGCGATCGCCGCGTCGGAGGCGTCCACACACACCAGGGATCCGTCGGTGGTGACCATGTAGAGCTTCTCGTCCAGATACTGCATCGACAGCGCCGATCCGCCGCCGGTGCCCAGCTTCCACAGACGGGTCCCGTCGGCGGTGAAGCAGTACACCGAGGAGGCCGAGTCGCCCGCGAAGACATAGCGGCCGCCAGGGGCCGTGGCGCAGGAGTAGACGACCGCGTCGCACCGGTACGTGGCCTCCAGCGCCCCGTCGTCCTTCGCCAGCCGCTGGACGACGCGCCGGTCGGTGCCGGCGTACACCGAGTGGTCCTCCTGCCAGCCGAACAGCACCGCGCCCTGGGTCGGGGTGTGCCACAACTCGCCGCTGCCGTCTGCGGAGTAGGCCGTCACTCCGCTGTGATGGCCGTGGTAGACGGTGTGTTCGTCCCGCCGCACCATCCAGGCGTGCTCGCCCGGGCTGCGCCGTGACCACTGGTGCTCGTCCTCGTGGTCGATCACCGTCAGCCCGCCGCTGCGGTCGGCGACATGGAGGATTCCCTCGCGGATGTCCAGCCAGAAGATGTCGACGTCGTGAGCGATGTCGTAGGCGGCGAAGGGGAGCTTGGAGGAGAGGTCGTAGACCGTGCCGTCGTCGCAGCCGGCGTAGATCCAGAAGTCGTCCGCCACCAGGCACTTGACGCCGTCCGGGAGCCGGTAGTGCGCCAGCACCTCGCCGTCGTGGCCGAGGGTGTGGACATCGCCGTTCTGATTTCCGACCCAGCAGCGGTCCTCGGCGATATGGATGCCGAACGCCGACGCGCCCGTACGGAACCGCCACAGCACCGGTGCGACCGCGCGGGCCGTCGACGGGGCGGAGGTGACCTGGCGCCGCGTCACCGCCCGGGCGGCGCGCTGCCCCCGGACGGCCGGGGCATAGCCCTTGCGGACCTTCTCGCCGATCTTCCTGGCGGCCGCGGCCTGCGCCTTCTCCCACGTCGGGAACGTCGAGGTCTGCTGCTGGCCGGCCGCGCCGATGCGGCCGTAGCGCACCGAAACGACCGTGTTCGCGACCGTCACCTCGTAGAACTTGTGGGCGCTGCCGTCCTCCTGGGACAGCTCCAGATACGTCGTGGCCTCGGACATGGTGATCCCTCCCCCGGGCGGCCCCAACGGCCTTCCCCCGCTGCTGAAAACCGTACGGCCGACCACTGACAATCGGTCGTCGAGCGCCGGGCGCGGACCGCTGACCGCCCTGTTCACGGCGGCGGTTAGCGTGAGGCCGTGACCACTTCATTCAATGCATCCGACGAGTGCGCCCCGCTGCCCGGCAGCCAGGGGCCCACCGCGACCGTGGAAGCCCGGCCGCGCTCCGTCGGCACCGTCAAGATGTCCTATGCACCCGACCACGACGGCGACCCGGACCCCGGCGAGATCGTCTGGACCTGGGTGCCCTACGAGGAGAACGACGGGCGGGGCAAGGACCGGCCGGTGCTCGTCGTCGCCCGCGAGACGGGCGGGACGCTGCTGGCCGTGCAGCTTTCCAGCAAGCGGCACAACGACGACCGCGAATGGGTCCCCATAGGGGCCGGCCCGTGGGACCGCGCGGGGCGCGACTCATGGGTGGCGGTGGACCGGGTGCTGAGGGTGCACCCGGCCGGAATGCGGCGCGAGGCCTGCGCGCTGGACCGGGGCCGCTTCAACCTCGTCGTCAACCGGCTGCGCGAGCGCTACGGCTGGCGCTGATGGCCGGGGCGCCGGGCGAGGTCAGGCGTCCGCCAGGGCCAGGAGCTTGGTGACGGTGTTCCAGTTACGGGCGGTGGCCGTCACCCCGAGCGGGGCGCGGCTCACCGCATCGGCGAGCTTGGAGCGGCCGATGCCGTTCGGGCACCACAGATACAGTTCGCGCCCGATCAGACGGAACTGATCGGGCGCGAACGCGGCCGGGTCGAGCGCGTCCAGCCGCGAGGTGTCGGCGGGCACCGCCGACAGGAACGTGACATGCAGGCTCTTGGGCTCCGGCACGGCCTGTGGGAACGGATTCGCGGCGATCGCGGCGGCCAGCTCGTCCCGGGTCCGGACGACGACCGGCACCGTCAGACCGAGCTCGGAGGCGATCCGGTCGTGGATCACCCGGGCCGTCTCCTCCGGCGGCGTACCGGGGTCGGTGAAGACGATGTTGCCGGTCTGCAGCAGGACGGAGACGTCCTTGAACCCCAGGGACTCGGCCAGCGCCAGCTGCTTCGCCTTGGGGAAGGAGTTGTGGCCCCCGACGTTGATGCCGCGGAGCAGAGCGATCTGACGGGACACGGTGCTGCCCTTCGTAGGAGCCGCCCCGGGGAGGACGGACGACGGTCGGAATCAGAAGAGCGGAGCGGGCAGCACACCTTCGAGGGCCAGCAGCAGGCGCTTGGTCTCCAGACCGCCGCCGAACCCGCCGATCCCGCCGTCGCTGGCCACGACACGGTGGCAGGGGACGACGACCGGCAGCGGATTGGAACCCATCGCCGCGCCCACCGCACGGGCGGCGCCCGGCTCCCCGACCCGGTCGGCGAGGTCTTGATAGCCGACGACGCTGCCGTAGGGGACACCGGCGGCCAGGGCGTGCAGGACCCGGGCGTTGAAGCCGGCGGACAGCGACCAGTCCAGGGGCACGGTGAAGGACCGCAGTTCCCCGGAGAAGTAGGCGGTGAGCTCGGCGGCGGCCGTCGCCAGATGAGGTATCCCGGGGAGCGGCGGCCCGCCGAAGAACTGCTCCAGACGGGTCAGCGCACGCCGGGTCGTCCGCTCGTCGGCATGGAAGGCGACCTGGGCCAGGCCTTCCCGGGTCGCGGCCAGCAGCAGCGGACCGATCGGGGTCTCCAGACGGGTCCAGGCCCAGTCGCGCCGGGCCGCGGGCGCTGCCTCCGGCGCCGCGTCCGGTGCTGCCGCCGGCCCGGAAACCTGCTCTGCGTTCGTCACCTGATCAGGGTAGGACGCACCACTGACAATGCGACGGGGAACGGACCGGCGGCCGTCGCAGGCGGCCGCTCCCCGCCGCCCTCCGGCGATCAGTCGTCGTCGCCCTCCAGCGCCTCGCGCACCACGTCCGGCTTGTTGGTGATGATGCCGTCGACGCCCAGCTTGGCGACCTTGACCGCGGTGGCCGGGTCATCGACGGTCCAGGTGTACAGGTCCAGCGGTCTGCGGTGCGGGCCCCTCAGCCCGTGCACGGCGGCGACGTACTCCGGGGTGACCGCCGTGTGGACCGGGTTGATCTGGTCGCAGTACTTGGCGAACTTGGGAAGGTCGGCGACGGAGGGGTTGCCGAGGAAGCCCGTCTTGATGTCCGGCCGCAGGGTGTGCACGGTCTTGACGGAGTCGGCGTTGAAGCTCTGGATGATCAGGCGGTGTCTGACGTGCCCCTCGCCCAGCCAGCCCGCGCGGCGCAGCTCCCTGAGGGTCTGCCGCTCGATGCCGGGGTAGAGCTCCGGCGACTTGAGCTCCATCAGCAGGCTCTGGTCGTTGTGCTCGACCTCGTCCATGTAGTCCTCAAGGGTCGGCACCCGCTCGCCTTCGAACTTCGGTCCGAACCAGCTGCCCGCGTCCAGCTTCTCGATCTCCCTGAGGGTGAAGTCCGAGACGTTCCAGGGGGAGCGGCCGGGGAAGACCTGCTCGACGTTGGTCGTCCGGGCGAGCGAGTTGTCGTGGAGGATGACCAGCTCGCCGTCCTTGGTGCGCTGGACGTCGTTCTCGACCCATTCGAAGCCGAGCCGGGCGGCGGCGTCGATCGAGGCGAGGGTGTTCTCGGGCGCGTACGACGAGGCGCCGCGGTGGGCGACCGTCAGCGGAGTGTCCCGCTGCGGTGCGGCCTGCGCGGCGGCTGTGGAGAGGGCGAGCGTGGACAGACCCAGGAGCGCACCGGCGACGACGGTGGCGACGGGGCGAATACGCATACGGACTCCTCGTGACGTCGTGGACGTGAGCTGACGTGAAGTGACGTGAACCGGGTCGGACGGGCAGAGGCTCGCAGCCGGGCCGTAGCAGGAGGCGGTCGTGCGGTGGCCGGGTGCTGAACGAGAAGTGGCCGGTGTTCCGTTTTGGAGCGCCGCGCAGTTGCAGGATGCCCGGATTAGCCGTGCAACAGACGTACGCTCCGACGCCGTCCAACTTGCCGGAGCCGCGGCATCCGCGCATCTCGGCCGATGATGTGTCACCCGTCGTGCTTCTGACCGGTTTTGGCCGGGGCCGCCGGAAGCCGGGCCGCCGGACCGGCCCCGGGTCGGCCCGGGAGCCGGGGATCTCCCGGACACCCGAACCCGATACGCGACGGCCGCGGCCCGGGCGGCGTCCCGCCGTCCCCGCCGCCCGGCGTCCGACCGTCACCGCCGCCCGGCGTCCCGGGCCCGCCGGCCGTCGGTACCCCGACAACGTCGCAGGTCGGAGCATTCTTTACGCCGGTTGTCAGTGCCGGGTCGTACGGTGGATCCCATGCGGCCCGTATCAAAGATCGAACGCACGGTGGCGCCCTTCGAGGTCGTCAGCCCCTACCAGCCCAATGGCGACCAGCCGGCGGCCATCGCCGAGCTGGAGCGGCGCATCCGCGGGGGTGAAAAGGATGTCGTCCTGCTGGGCGCCACCGGCACCGGTAAGTCGGCGACCACCGCGTGGATGATCGAGAAGCTGCAGCGCCCGACGCTCGTCATGGCGCCCAACAAGACCCTCGCGGCCCAGCTCGCCAACGAATTCCGTGAGCTGCTGCCGAACAACGCCGTCGAGTACTTCGTCTCCTACTACGACTATTACCAGCCCGAGGCGTACGTCCCCCAGTCCGATACGTACATCGAGAAGGACTCCTCCATCAACGAGGAGGTCGAACGTCTGCGCCACTCCGCGACGAATTCGCTGCTCACCCGGCGTGATGTCGTCGTGGTCGCCTCGGTGTCCTGCATCTACGGCCTCGGTACCCCGCAGGAGTACGTCGACCGGATGGTGCCGCTGAAGGTCGGCGACGAATTCGACCGTGACCAGCTGCTGCGCCGCTTCGTCGACATCCAGTACACGCGCAACGATGTGGCCTTCACCCGCGGCACCTTCCGGGTCCGCGGCGACACCATCGAGATCTTCCCGGTCTACGAAGAGCTGGCCGTGCGGATCGAGATGTTCGGCGACGAGATCGAGGCACTGTCCACGCTCCACCCGCTCACCGGCGAGGTCATCAGCGAGGACCAGGAGCTGTACATCTTCCCGGCCAGCCACTACATCGCCGGCCCCGAGCGCATGGAGCGGGCCATCGCCGGGATCGAGGCCGAGCTGGCGGACAGCCTCGCCACGATGGAGAAGCAGGGCAAGCATCTGGAGGCCCAGCGGCTGCGGATGCGCACCACGTACGACATCGAGATGATGCGGCAGATCGGCTCCTGCTCGGGCATCGAGAACTACTCGATGCACATGGACGGCCGTGAGCCCGGCTCCGCGCCCAACACCCTCATCGACTACTTCCCGGACGACTTCCTCCTGGTCATCGACGAGTCGCATGTCACCGTCCCGCAGATCGGCGCCATGTACGAGGGCGACGCCTCACGGAAGCGCACCCTTGTCGAGCACGGCTTCCGGCTCCCGTCCGCCATGGACAACCGGCCGCTGAAGTGGGAAGAGTTCCTGGAGCGCATCGGCCAGACCGTCTATCTGTCCGCGACCCCCGGGAAGTACGAGCTCGCACGCGGCGACGGCTTCGTCGAGCAGATCATCCGTCCGACCGGGCTGGTCGACCCGGAGGTGGTGGTCAAGCCCACCGACGGGCAGATCGACGATCTGGTGCACGAGATCCGGCAGCGGACGGAGAAGAACGAACGCATCCTGGTCACCACCCTCACCAAGAAGATGGCTGAGGACCTCACGGACTACTTCCTCGAGCTCGGCATCCAGGTCCGCTATCTGCACAGCGACGTGGACACCCTGCGGCGCGTGGAGCTGCTGCGCGAGCTGCGATCGGGTGAGTACGACGTCCTGGTGGGCATCAACCTGCTGCGTGAGGGCCTCGACCTGCCCGAGGTCTCCCTGGTGGCCATTCTGGACGCCGACAAGGAGGGCTTCCTGCGCTCCGGTTCGGCGCTCATCCAGACCATCGGACGTGCCGCGCGCAATGTCTCCGGACAGGTGCACATGTACGCCGACAAGGTCACCCCGGCGATGGAGAAGGCCATCGACGAGACCAACCGCCGCCGGGAGAAGCAGCTGGCGTACAACAAGGAGAACGGCATCGACCCGCAGCCGCTCCGCAAGAAGATCGGCGACATCGTCGCCACCATCGCCCGGGAAGAGATCGACACCCAGGAGCTGCTGGGCACCGGGTTCCGCAAGGGGGCCGATGCCAAGGAGGCCAAGGGCAAGGCGCCGGTCCCGGCACTCGGCGCGAAGGCCGCCAAGGGCAAGGGCGGCAAGGCAGGAGCGGTCCTGACGGACCGTCCCGCCGCCGAACTCGCCGAGCTCATCGAGGAGATGACGGAGCGGATGCGGGCCGCCGCGGCCGAGCTGCAGTTCGAGGTCGCCGCCCGGCTGCGCGACGAGGTGGGCGAACTGAAGAAGGAGCTGCGGCAAATGAGGGAGGCCGGGGTGAAGTAAGGGGGGCCCGGGTGGGCCGAGGGGGAGCATCGCGGTGGGCGCGCGGCCGGCCCGTGGGGCGGGCCGCGTCCTCCCGGCGCGGGCATCGCCGCATGGGGACGGGGTGTGCCCAGGGGGCGCCCGGTGTGTTGCAGAAACGCCACAAAGCGCGGGTCCGGCGCGGTCTCGGCCCGCCGTCGTGCGTAGGGTCGAAGGGGCCGCCGGAAAGCTGGGCGGGACAGTACAGAGAGGGGACGGCGCGTGTCGGTCAATTTGTCCAAGGGGCAGGGCATCAGCCTGCAGAAGTCCGACGGAGGCACCCTGACCGCGGTGCGGATGGGGCTGGGGTGGCGCTCGGCGCCGCGCCGCGGTCTCTTCGGAAGGCGGACCAACGAGATCGACCTCGACGCCTCGGCGGTGCTGTTCGCCGACAAGAAGCCGATAGATGTCGTCTTCTTCCAGCACCTGATCAGCGACGACGGCGCGGTCCGGCACACCGGCGACAACCTGGTCGGCGGCGCGGGCCAGGGCGGCGACGACGAGGCGATCCTGGTCGACCTGGCACGGATGCCGGTGCACATCGACCAGATCGTGTTCACCGTCAACTCCTTCACCGGCCAGACCTTCGCCGAGGTGCAGGACGCGTTCTGCCGACTGGTCGATGAGACCACCGGTGAGGAGCTGGCCCGCTACACCCTCACGGGCGGCGGCAACTACACCGCACAGGTCATGTCCAAGGTGCACCGCGTGGGCAACGGCTGGCAGATGACCGCCATTGGTGAGCCCTCTGTCGGCCGGACGTTCCAGGATCTCGTGCCGGCGATCGTGCCGCACCTGTAACCGCCCACACCGGCACACCGGCACACCGGCACACCGCCACACCGTCGCGGCACCGCGCACCGCGCACCGCGCACCGCGCACCGCGCACCGCGCACCGGGCCGCGCCGCCGCCGCGCTCCGGGCCTGCGCCCGGGCCGGCCCGGGACGTACGGTAACCAGCCAGGACGTACGACAACCAGGGGGAGCAACGATGACGGCCGAGCTGGTCCGGGGGCAGAACCATCCGCTGGACCGGACACGGGTGGAGATCCGGGTGGCGGCGGGCGGTCCCGTCGTGGCCGGGGTCGCCCTCGGCGACGAGCAGGGCAGGCTCTCGGGCGTCGAGGCCGTCGCCCACCCGGGGGCACCCCGCCGTACCGGCATCGAGGTTCCCCGTCAGGCCGCCGCCGAGCACCGCATCGCGGTGGATCTCGACGCGCTGCCCGACGCCGTCCACCGGGTGAGCGTGCTGCTGGCGCTGCCCACCGGGATCGGCCCGCTGACCACCTTCGGCGCGGCCGCCGCGCCCTCGGTCACGGTCACCGGCCTGGACGGCACCGGCATCGCCGGCTACACCATCACCGGCCTGGGCGCCGAGTCCGCCGTTGTCGCCGTGGAGCTGTACCGCAGGCAGGACGCCTGGAAGGTGCGCGCCGTGGGCCAGGGCTACGCCGGTGGCCTCACCGCGATGCTGTGCGATCAGGGGCTGCCGCAGGCGGCGGAGCTGGCCGCGGAGATCGAGGAAGCGGTCGGCCGGGGGCATGCCCGCGCGGTCCCCGCGCCCGCCCCCGTCGCGGCGAGCCGTTCCGATCGGCCCGGAGCGGGCCCCTCCGGCCCGTCCGCCGCGGACCGGACCGACCCCGCGAACGCCACGGCACCTGACGGCCCGACAACAACAGGCGCCGGGATCGGAACGGGAGCCACGACAGGGACCGGGCCCCGCGCCGGGGCCGGAGCCACGACCGGGCCCGGTACCGCAACCGGAGCCACGACCGGGCCCGGTACCGCAGCCGGGGCCACGTCCGGGGCCGGGTCCAAAGCAGGAGCCACGTCCGGGACCGGGGCCGGGAGCGGGGCCAAATCCGTGGCGTCGCCCGCCCCGGCAGGCGGTGGCCCCGTCGACTACCGCCACCCCAAGCGCCGCAGCACCCCCACCCCCACCCCCGCCGGCCCGCCGGCCGCCCCCGTCCCGTCCGCCGCGGCCTCGGCGGGTGCGACCGCATCAGCGGGGACCCCGGCATCGCCCGACGGCCCCCCGGCGCCGGTGGCCGGTGACGCCGCCGGATGGAGCATGGAGGAGCGGCTCTACAACCAGGTCTGGGGCATGTTCGAGGATCTGGCCCGCTCGGTCGCGGCCTACCGCAGCGCATCCGACTTCGCCGAGTCCCGCCTGGAGCAGGAGCTCGACAAGGCCCTGGCCGACCCGCGCAACCGCCTCGGTACCGCCGTCGATGTCGCCCGAGCTGCCGCCCGCGACAAGCACGCCACGCTCGTCACCCAGGCCCGCGCCGCCCTCGACCGCGATCTCGCCCAGCTCGCCGCCGAGTCGGAGGTCGTGGAGCCCGCGCTGCCGCCCGGCTTCGCCCGCTGGGACAACCCCGTATGGCAGGGCTACCACGTCCCGCTGGAGCGCCCGATGGCGCTGCGCCTGGGCGACCTGCACCTCCCGGAGGTGCTGGACCTGCGCATCCCCATGCTCGTACGCCTCCCCCTGGAGCGCGGACTGTGGATCGACAGCGGGCCCGATGCCTACGCCCGGGGCGGCAGCCCCGATCCCGAGCGCGCATACGGCCGCCGGGAGCTGGGCAGCGCACTCACGGACGGGGCGCCGGAGGAGGCCGAACTGCGCCGGCTCGCCATGGAGACCGCGGTCGCGATCGCCGCCCGGCTGCTCGCCGTCCACCCCGTCGGCGATTTCGCGGTCCAGGTCATCGACCCGGGCGGTACGGCGGCGCCGGCGCTCGCGCCGCTGGTGGAGAGCGGTGCGCTGCCCGCCGCCCCGCTGCCCGGTGCCAAGGGCGTGGCCTCGGTTCTGGAGGGGCTGACCCGCCGGGTGGACCTCGTCCAGATGGCCGTGCGCAATCGCGCCGGTGACGCACTGCCGCCGGATCTCGACACCGCCGAGCAGCTGCTGATCGTGCATGACTTCCCGCACGGCTTCGACGACCGCGCCCTCACCCAGCTCCGCTATCTGGCCGATGAGGGCCCGGCGGTCGGGGTGCATCTGATGATGGTCGCCGACCGCGCCCAGAGCCGGGAGTACGGCCCGGTCCTGGACCCGCTGTGGCGCTCCCTGCTGCGGATCACACCGGTGCCCGACGCCCACCTCGCCGATCCCTGGGTCGGCCATGCCTGGACGTACGAGCCGCCGCTCGCCCCGAAGGGCAGTCAGGTGGTGCGCCAGGTGCTGGGCCGGCTCGCGGAGGCCCGCCGGGCCGGGCGGCACTGAAGCGCACGAACCGAGCCGTCGCCGACGGCCCCGAACCACCAGCAACCCGTCTGACCAGCGACTTTATCCTTTTCTTTACTATTCCTTGGTCTTCCTTTACTCTTCTTTGTGCGGAGGGGAGTATTCCCACGACGACGTACCCGTCATCACGGATCGTGAGTGTGACGATCCCGGGGCGTCGGCCTCGTTCCCATGAGCGGGGCGGAAGAGACCTCCGGCAGCGACGACGCTGTGAGTGCCGTACGACTCTGCCGGAGGAGCAGTGGACGTTTCCCTGACCCTGTGGGTGCTGACCATCCTTGGTCTGTGTGCCCTCATCGCCGCCGATTTCTTCATCGGCGGCCGTAAACCGCACGAGGTCTCCATCAAGGAGGCCGGAATCTGGACCGGTGTCTGGATCGCGCTCGCCGCGCTCTTCGGCCTCGGGCTGCTGCTGTTCGGCGGCACCGCGCCGGCCGGTGAGTTCTTCGCCGGCTTCATCACCGAGAAGTCCCTGAGCGTCGACAACCTCTTCGTCTTCGTGCTGATCATGGCGAAGTTCGCGGTCCCCACGATCTACCAGCAGCGGGTGCTGCTGGTCGGCGTGCTGATCGCGCTGGTGCTGCGGGCCGGCTTCATCGGCGCCGGCGCCGCGATCATCGCCAACTTCTCCTGGGTGTTCTATATCTTCGGCGCGTTCCTCATCTGGACGGCCTGGAAGCTCATCAAGGAGGCGCGTGCCGAGGAGGAGGACGAGGAGTTCGAGGAGAACCGCTTCCTGAAGTTGGTCGAGAAGCGCTTCCCGTCGACCGACAAGTACCACGGCACCAAGCTGTTCATCGTCGAGAACGGCAAGCGGCTGATGACGCCGATGCTGATCGTCATGCTGGCGATCGGCACCACCGACGTCCTCTTCGCGCTGGACTCGATCCCGGCGATCTTCGGCCTCACCCAGGACCCGTACATCGTCTTCACCGCCAACGCCTTTGCCCTGATGGGTCTGCGGCAGCTGTACTTCCTGATCGGCGGGCTGCTCAAGAAGCTGGTCCACCTCTCGTACGGCCTGTCGATCATCCTGGGATTCATCGGTGTGAAGCTGGTGCTGCACGCGCTGCACGAGTCCGGTGTGGCCGTTCCGGAGATCAGCATCCCGGTCTCGCTGGGCGTCATCTGCGCCGTGCTCGTCGTCACGACGATCACCAGCCTGCGCGCCTCGAAGAAGCAGGCGGCGGCAGAGGCGGAGGCCAAGGAGTCCGTCGACGCCTGACGTCGGTGACCTGCCCCGGCCCGGGGCTCGGCTCGGACGGCGCCCGGTTCCCGCTCCCCCCCCGGAGCGGAGCCGGGCGCCGTTGCTTTCCGGAGGCGCCCCGCCGCTGCCGCCCGCCGTCAGTACGTGACCGTGATCCGCCGCGCCACACCGTCGACCCGGACCGTGCCCCCGTACGGGATCACCAGCTGCGGGTCGGTGTGCCCGAGGTCCACATCGAAGACCGCGACGGTGTCCGGGGCGTACGCGGCCAGCGCACGCAGTACCGCCGCGCGCTGTTCCCGTACGTAGGCCGCCTTCGCCTCCCGGGAGTTGGGGCGCGACAGCGACCATGCCTTGGGGCGGCCCATCAGCAGCGCCGGAAACCGCCCGAGCAGGCCGCGCTCGCCCATGCTGCGCAGCACGAAGTACACATCGTCGGCCCTCGGGAGCTCCTCGGAGGTCTCCAGGAACAGCACACAGCCGTCGTACACCGCCAGATCGTCCTGGATCTCGCGGTTCGCCAGCAGCATCCAGGACAGCACCTCGATGTTGCCGCCCCAACTGGGGCCCTCGACCACCCGTTGGGGCCCGTGCCAGCGCCAGCCGTCGCCCGGCCACATGGCGGGCTCGGCGGCGAAGGTGGCGGGGTCGGCCCAGTCGCGGCCCTCGTCACGGTAGCGCTCGGCCGGCCGCAGTGGGTACGGGCCCGAGCTGAACAGCGCGGCGCGCAGCGAATCCGCGGTGAGCGGGTGCATCGCCCCGGGGCGGCCCAGTTCGCACATCACCGTGGCACCGTGAAAGCCGACGATTCCGGTGTTCCAGAGGTACGCCAGCAGATTGGTGTTGTCGCTGTACCCGAAGAACGGCTTGGGGTGGGCGCGGAACACCTCGCGGTCCAGGTGGGGCAGCACGGTGAGCTGATCGTCGCCGCCGATGCTGGCGAAGACCGCGGTGATCTCCGGGTCCGCGAACGCCGCATGCAGATCGGCGGCCCTCTCCTGCGGAGAGGCGCCCATCTTCCGCGTGGCCGGGTACTCGACCGGCACCAGCCCGAACTCCTTCTCCAGCCGGGCGAGACCGAGTTCGTACGGAATCGGCAACCGCTCCGGAAGGCCCGAGGAGGGGGAGAGCACGGCGACGCGGTCACCGGGGCGCGGTTTGGGCGGACAGCGCAGGGCGTGGGTGGGGCGTGCGGATGTCGGCATGGCGTGAGGCTAGAGGGACGGGCGGCCGGACGGCACCGTATTTCCGCTGCCGGCCCGCCCGTACGGAGCCGCCCGTCCGCCGCCGTGCGCTACCAGCCGCGCTCGCGCCACTCCGCGAGGTGCGGCCGCTCCGCGCCGAGCGTGGTGTCGTTGCCGTGGCCCGGGTAGATCCAGGTCTCGTCGGGGAGTTGGCCGAAGAGCTTGCTCTGTACGTCGTCGATCAGGCTGCGGAAGTTCTCGGCGTTGCCGAAGGTGTTGCCGACACCGCCGGGGAACAGACAGTCCCCGGTGAACAGATGCGGGGCGCCGTGCGGGTCGTCGTAGACCAGCGCGATGCTGCCGGGGGTGTGGCCGACCAGGTGGCGCGCGGTCAGCTCGACGCGGCCGACGGTGATGGTGTCGCCGTCCTCGACCAGTACGTCCGTCGGAACGGGGATGCCCTCGGCGTCGTAGCGCCCCGCGTACGTCCGCGCACCCGTCGCATCGACCACCTCGCGCAGCGCGCCCCAGTGGTCACCGTGCCGGTGCGTGGTGACGACGGACGCGATGCCGCTGTCGCCGATCAGCGCCAGAAGGGTGTGCGGCTCGGCGGCCGCGTCGATCAGCAGCTGCTCATCGGTCGCCCGGCACCGCAGCACATAGGCGTTGTTGTCCATCGGACCGACCGCGACCTTCGAGATCATCAGGTCGGTCAGCTCGTGCACGTCGGCCGCTCCGCCGACCTTCACTGCTCCGCTGTAGCCCATGGGACCACTCTAGGACGTGCCTTTCACACTAGAGGGGCGGAATGGCGGGTAGCGCGGCACCCTGGCTGTCGAGTTCGCGGCCGTCGCCGCGGCCGGTGAGCCAGCCGACCAGCGCCGCCGCTGAGCCCGTCACCACCACGGGCGTGGTCCCGGTGCCCGGCCCGGTGGCCGGGCGGCCGGTGAGCCAGCGGCGGCCGTCGTCGGCCCGCAGCTCCAGGGCGGGTAGATCCGGGTGTCCGGCGAACTTGATCTCGGACAGAAACGCCAGCTCGCTGTCGAGGAATGCGGGCGACAGCTGCTCGACGGTGTAGCCGACGCCGAGGTCGACATGGTGCAGCTCGATCTCGGCCAGCCGGCGCAGCGGCAGCCGGTCGGCCCGCTCGACGACACCGTTGCGCATCTCGACCTCGAACGCCCGGCGCGCAGGCGGCAGCGCATCCGCCGCCGCGTCGAACCGCGCGGCGCTCTCCTTCATGTCCGCCAGATGCGCGGCCAAGGAGCGGTCGGCGTCCCGTTCGATGGCGCTGTCGCGGGCCTCGGCGCCGGCGTACATCGGCGTCCGCACGTCCGTACGCGCCCAGGTGAGGAGGTTGACCAGCGCGTCCGCGTTGCGTGCCACATGGGCGAGGACATGGCCGCGGGTCCATCCGGGGAGCAGCGACGGTTCGCCGATCGCCGCGTCGTCGAGCTTGCTCACCGAGACGAGGAGCCGTTCGGTGGCTTCGCGGACGGCTGCCACATCGTGCGGGAAGTCGGGCAGGGTGAGGGTCATGGTCCGACGCTAGCGCCACGAGGGCGAGTTAGGGAGTCGGCGGGCGACGATCGGGGCGTACGCGGGCGGGGCCGGGCGGCGCGCGGCGGCCGGAGGCGCTGACGGGCGCCGCCCGCGGTATCTCCCGGCGGTCAGGCCGCCGCCGTGTCGTCGGGCGTCCCGAACCACCGGCGGAGCGCGGCGTCCAGCTCGTCCAGGGAGCCCTGCGAGCCGGGAGTGCCGGGAGTGTCGGGGGAGCCGGGAGTGCCGGAGGGGCCGGGGGAGTCCGCCGCCCAGGCGGTGCAGCCGTCCGGCCGTACCAGGAGGCCGGCCAGGCCGGGCCGCTTCGGGCAGCCGGCGGTGCGTACCCGTACCCGGTCGCCGTATCCCGCGGCGCGCTTGCGCAGATCGGCGTCATCGGCGAGATCGAGCAACAGCGCCTGCCCGCCGCGCAGATGGTCCGCGAGCCGGCTGCCGTCGGAGAGTTCCAGATCCGGTGCGCTGCGGCCGGTCAGCGGATGGTCGCCCGGCAGGTCGTAGCGCTGCCAGACACCGGAGATCTTCTTGGCGAAGAAGGTGGTGGCGTCGACCGTTCCGGTCAGTTCGGTGATCACCCCGCGCAGCGCCCGGGTATGGGACTCCGGCCGCATCAGCGCCACTTGGGCCCGGGTCCACTCCAGGACCCACGCGCCGATGGGGTGCCGCTCGGCCGTGTAGGTGTCGAGCAGCCCCTCCGGCGCCCGGCCGCGCACCGTCGCGGCCAGCTTCCAGCCGAGGTTCATCGCATCGCCGATGCCGAGGTTGAGCCCCTGGCCGCCGAACGGTGAGTGCACATGCGCGGCGTCACCGGCCAGCAGCACCCGCCCCGCGCGGTAGTCGGGCACCTGGCGGGCGTTGTCCGTGAACCGGGTCGCCGAGTGCACCTTGTGGATCTTGACGTCGGCCACACCGGAGACATGCCGCAGCGACGCCTCCAACTCCTCGGCGGTGACGGGGGCTTCGCGGTCCGCGGGCGGTCCCTCGAACTCCACGGTGAGGAGCCGGCCGGGCACCGGGCCGTGGACGTATGACCCGGTCCCGGTGTGGTTCCAGCCGAGCCCCAGCGCCTCCGAGCCGGTCATCTCCACGAGGGCCTGATGGCCGGTGATCTCGGGGTCGGTACCGGGGAACGGGAACCCCGCGAGCCGGCGGACCGTACTGCGGCCGCCGTCGCACCCCACCAGCCAGCCGGTGCGCAGCGACCCGTCCGAGGTGTGGACGTGTACGCCGTCCTCGCCGGCGTCGAAGCCGGTCAGCGTCACCCCGCGGCGCAGGACTACGCCCAGTTCGGCGGCGCGGGCGGCGAGCAGCCGTTCCAGGGCTTCCTGAGGTACGAGGCCGACTTCGGCGGCGGGCCCGGGGCCGTCGAAGTCCGGGTCGGACTCGTCCAGCAGGTCGCCGCGCAGCATGATGCCCGCGAAGTGCCCGGCGAACTTCGGCGGCGGCTTCACCCCGGAGGCGCCCGCGGCCTGGCGCTGCCGCAGGAACGAGCTGAACATCTCGATGGCGCCGCGCTGTACCTCCGCCAGGTCCGGCAGCATCCCGCGCCGGTAGAAGGCCTCCGAGCTGGGGGAGGTGATCGCCCCTGCCTTGATCGTCGTATCCACTTCGGTCAGTCGCTCCAAGACGACGACCGAGACATCTGCCAGTGCGAGTTCGCAGGCGAGCATCAGCCCCACCGGGCCGCCCCCCGCCACCACTACGTCTGCGTCATGGTTCATGGGAGACGAGTGTAGTCACTAAAAGTTTGTTGTCAATAAAAAAGACTTAGAATGTCGGTCATGGCGGATGAGCAGCGGCGCGGCGACGAGCCGGCAACCGGCGGCGAGCGGATCAGTGGTGAGCGGATCGGCGACGAGCGGATCGGCGACGAGCGGATCGGCGGCCGACAGGAAGAGGCCGGCTTCGACGAGGAGGACGGGCGGCTCACGCTGCGCGAACGCAAGAAGCTGAAGACCCGGCAGCGGATCTCCGGCGAGGCCACGCTGCTCTTCATCCGGCGGGGCTTCGACAACGTCACCGTCGCCGAGGTGGCCCGCGCCGCCGAGGTGTCCACGATGACGGTCTTCAATTACTTCCCGCGGAAGGAAGACCTCTTCCTGGACCGGATTCCCGAGGCGCTGGAGCTGATCACCCGCGCGATCCGGGAGCGCGGCGCGGACGAGTCGCCGCTCGCCGCGCTGCGCCGGCTCACCCTCGGTCTGCTGGCCGAGCGACACCCGCTGGCCGCGGTGGGGGAGGGATTCGAACACTTCTGGCGCACGGTGCTGGAGTCGCCGGCGCTGCGGGCGCGCGGCCGTGAGGCGGTCGAGGAGATGGAGAACACACTCGGCGCACTGCTCGCCGAGGCCGCCGGCGGTGACGCCGCACGGCCCGGCCATGACGCCCGGCTGGCCGCTGCGCTGATCATCGCGGCGATCCGGGTGGCGTACGCCGATGCCGTGGCCCGTCAGCTCGGGGGTGACCCGGCGGACGAGGTGGCCGTTGGGCAGGAGGTGGTGCTGTGGCGCACGTTCGATGCACTGGAGCGGGCGCTGCCCGGCCTCGGTTGAGGCGGTGTCTTCGGTGGGTCCCCGCTGGGTATGGCGGTGCGGCCTTGGCGGGAAGGTTGCGGGGCCGCCACACGTTTGGGTGAAGAGGGCTTGAGAGCCCCGTAAATCGAATGCGCGTGCTATAGGCTCGTGTGTGGCATCCCAATGACAGTGCCGCGGCGGGCCCCATACCCTGGGGCGGGGGCTCCGCTCGCTCCGCCGCCTCTGCTCACCCACCGAGCGGCGGACGCAGAGCCGCGGCTCCCGCCCCTCTCCAAGAAAGGTGCCGACCGGCGTGGCCGACCGTCTCATCGTCCGTGGCGCTCGCGAGCACAACCTCAAGAACGTCTCGCTCGACCTCCCCCGCGACTCCCTCATCGTCTTCACGGGGCTCTCCGGGTCGGGCAAGTCCTCGCTCGCCTTCGACACGATCTTCGCCGAGGGGCAGCGGCGCTATGTCGAGTCGCTCTCCTCCTACGCCCGGCAGTTCCTCGGGCAGATGGACAAGCCCGATGTGGACTTCATCGAGGGCCTGTCCCCTGCGGTATCGATCGACCAGAAGTCGACCTCGCGCAACCCGCGCTCGACGGTCGGCACGATCACCGAGGTCTATGACTACCTCCGTCTGCTGTTCGCCCGTATCGGCAAGCCGCACTGTCCCGAGTGCGGGCGGCCGATCGCCCGGCAGTCGCCGCAGGCCATCGTCGACAAGGTCCTGGAGCTGCCCGAGGGCAGCCGCTTCCAGGTGCTCTCCCCGCTGGTGCGCGAGCGCAAGGGCGAGTTCGTCGATCTCTTCTCCGACCTCCAGACCAAGGGCTACAGCCGGGCGCGGGTCGACGGGGAGACGATCCATCTCGCCGAGCCGCCGAAGTTGAAGAAGCAGGAGAAGCACACCATCGAGGTGGTCATCGACCGCCTCACGGTCAAGGAGACCGCCAAGCGGCGGCTGACCGACTCCGTGGAGACCGCCCTCGGCCTCTCCGGCGGCATGGTCATCCTCGACTTCGTCGACCTCGACGCGGACGACCCGCAGCGCGAGCGGATGTATTCGGAGCATCTGTACTGCGCCTACGACGATCTGTCCTTCGAGGAGCTGGAGCCGCGCTCCTTCTCCTTCAACTCGCCCTTCGGCGCCTGCCCGGACTGCACCGGCATCGGTACGCGCATGGAGGTCGACCCCGAGCTGATCGTCCCCGACGAGGACCGCAGTCTCGACGAGGGCGCCATCCACCCCTGGTCGCACGGCCACACCAAGGAGTACTTCGGCCGCCTGGTCGGCGCGCTCGCGGACGCCCTCGGATTCCGTACGGACCTCCCCTGGGCCGGGCTGCCGGCGCGCGCCAAGAAGGCCCTGCTGCACGGCCACAAGACCCAGATCGAGGTGCGCTACCGCAATCGGTACGGCCGCGAGCGGGCCTACACCACCCCGTTCGAGGGCGCCGTGCCGTTCGTCAAGCGGCGGCACTCCGAAGCGGAGAGCGACAGCAGCCGCGAGCGCTTCGAGGGCTATATGCGCGAGGTGCCCTGCCCGACCTGTGACGGCACCCGCCTCAAGCCGATCGTGCTCGCCGTCACGGTCCAGGAGAAGTCGATCGCCGAGGTCGCGGCCATGTCGATCAGCGACTGCGCCGACTTCCTTCGGGACATGAAGCTCAACGCCCGCGAGAAGAAGATCGCCGAGCGGGTCCTCAAGGAGGTCAACGAGCGGCTGAAGTTCCTGGTCGACGTCGGCCTGGACTACCTCTCGCTGAACCGCGCGGCCGGCACCCTCTCCGGTGGTGAGGCCCAGCGCATCCGTCTCGCCACCCAGATCGGCTCCGGCCTGGTGGGCGTGCTCTACGTCCTCGACGAGCCGTCGATCGGTCTGCACCAGCGCGACAACCACCGGCTGATCGAAACCCTGGTGCGGCTGCGCGACATGGGCAACACCCTGATCGTCGTGGAGCACGACGAGGACACCATCAAGATCGCCGACTGGGTCGTGGACATCGGCCCGGGCGCGGGTGAGCACGGTGGCAAGGTCGTGCACAGCGGCCCGATGAAGCAGCTGCTGACCAACAAGGAGTCGATCACCGGGCACTATCTGTCCGGCAAGAAGGCCATCGCGACGCCGGACATCCGCCGGCCGGCCGACCCGGCGCGGCGGCTGACGGTGCACGGCGCGAAGGAGAACAACCTCCGCGACATCGACGTCTCCTTCCCGCTCGGTGTGTTCTCCGCCGTCACCGGCGTCTCCGGCTCCGGCAAGTCGACGCTGGTCAACGACATCCTCTACACCCACCTCGCGCGCGAGCTGAACGGCGCCAAGTCGGTGCCGGGACGCCACACCCGGGTCGCGGGTGACGATCTGGTGGACAAGGTCGTCCATGTCGACCAGTCGCCGATCGGCCGCACCCCGCGCTCCAACCCGGCCACCTACACCGGCGTCTTCGATCATGTCCGCAAGCTCTTCGCGGAGACGATGGAGGCGAAGGTCCGCGGCTATCTGCCCGGGCGCTTCTCCTTCAACGTCAAGGGCGGTCGCTGCGAGAACTGCTCCGGCGACGGCACGATCAAGATCGAGATGAACTTCCTGCCGGATGTGTATGTGCCGTGCGAGGTCTGCCACGGTGCGCGCTACAACCGCGAGACGCTGGAGGTCCACTACAAGGGCAAGTCCATCGCCGAGGTGCTGGACATGCCCATCGAGGAGGCGCTGAGCTTCTTCGAGGCGGTGCCGACCATCTCCCGGCATCTCAAGACGCTCACCGAGGTCGGCCTCGGCTACGTCCGGCTCGGGCAGTCCGCGCCGACGCTCTCGGGCGGTGAGGCGCAGCGCGTCAAGCTGGCCAGCGAGCTGCAGAAGCGCTCGACGGGCAGCACGGTCTATGTCCTCGACGAGCCGACCACCGGTCTGCACTTCGACGACATCAGCAAGCTGATCAATGTGCTGTCCGGGCTGGTCGACAAGGGCAACACGGTGATCGTCATCGAGCACAACCTCGATGTGATCAAGACGGCGGACTGGGTCATCGACATGGGCCCCGAGGGCGGCAACGGCGGCGGACTGGTCGTCGCCGAAGGCACGCCGGAGGAGATCGCGTCGGTCCCAGCCAGCCACACCGGCAAGTTCCTGCGGGAGATCCTCGGCGACCGCGTCAGCGATGCCACGACGGTGGCGGCGCCGGCAAAGAAGCCGGTGGCCAAGAAGGTCGCGGCGAAGAAGACCGCGGCCAAGAAGACAACGGCGCGGGCCCGCGGGGCCTCCTGACACCCGCGAGCCGTACCCGGCCGGGCCGTCACCGCTCTCCTGTACGAGGGCGGTGGCGGCCCGTCGTCGGTACGGGGCGGGCGGGCGCCGCGGGCAGGGGACGCGGACGGAGGGCGCGGACGGGGTCGATGCAGAGAGGTGCGCCGGGCTGCACGGAACCGGAACCGGGAACGGGATCGGGATCGGGGACCGGGGGAGAGGGAGGAGGAGCTCGGTGCGAAGCGGTGACCGAGGCCGGGAGCAAGGGGGACGGTCGCGTCGGCGGGCCGGGCGCAGGGCGTCGCGCGGGGGTGCGGGCAACCGGCGTAGCGGACCGCCCGCCCCGTTGTCCGTCCCGGCGCTGGCCGGTCGGACGGTCCTGGTCGCGGGCCTGTTCCCGGCGAAGGTGCGGGACCACGCCGCGGTGATGGCGGCCCTGACCGCCGAGCTGGAGGAGCGCGGCGCCGTGGTCGCCGGGAGCTTTGTACAGCGACGGGGGGTCTCCACCGGCGGCGTACGGGCCATGGGCCTGCCCTACTCGGCCACCACGGTTCTGGGGTCCGGCAAGCTGCGTGAGCTTGCCGCGGCCCGCGCCGCGACGGCCGCGAGCGCGGTGATCTTCGCCGGTGAACTGACGTACCGTCAGCGCAGTCGTCTCACCGATGCCCTCGGCTGCCCGGTCCTGGGCCGCGCCGACCTGCCGGCCACAGCGACGCCCGAGTAGCGAACCGCCCCGCGTCCATGCCCCCGGGTCCATGCCCCCCGCGTCCCTGCCCCCCGTACCCCCCGCCCCGCTACGCCGCCAACTCCGTGGCGAACGGCGGCTCCGCGCCCGCACGTGAGCAGGTGACGGCGGCCGCGCGGGCGGCGAAGCGGAGGATGTCATACCAGTCGTCGGCGCCGAGGGAGGCGACGGCGGCGTACGAGAGGGCGTCGTGGGCGTCCAGACGATGCAGCAGCGCCGCGTTGACCGTATCGCCGGCGCCGATGGTGTCGACGACGGTGACCTTTTCGCCGGGGACCGTCACCTCGCCGCCGCCCGGCGTCAGGACCGTCAGACCGTCGCCGCCCCGGGTGATGACGATCGCCGCGGGCCCCGCGCCCAGCCATTCCCCGGCCGCCGCGGTGACCGCGCCCCAGCCGTCGCCCACGGCGACGTCCGGCCCCGCCAGCCACAGTGCGTCCTCCTCCGACAGCTTCAGCAGCGCGAGATCGGGAAGCCAGGACCGGAAGCGGGCCCGGTAGGCGTCCGGGTCGGGGATCAGGCCGGGGCGGATATTGGGGTCGAGCGCCGTGAAGACACCGCGCCGGGCCTCGCGGCGCAGCAAGGACTCGTACGCACTCGCGCCCGGTTCCAGCACGAGCGAGCAGGTGCCCAGCGACAGCGCGCGGACCGCGTCGGGCAGCGCCGGCGGCAGGGTGAAGAGCCGGTCGGCGGTGCCGTCGACGTAGAAGCCGTAGCCTGCCGAGCCGTCCGGGCTGATGTCCGCCACGGCGAGCGTGGTCGGTTCGGTGCCGCGCTGCACCAGCGAGGTGTCCACGCCGGCGCTGCGCAGCCCGTGCAGCAGCGTCTCGCCGAAGGTGTCGGTCGAGATCCGGGAGCAGAACACGGCGGGTGAGCCCAGCCGCCCCAGCGCGACCGCGGTGTTGTACGGGCCGCCGCCGCGCCGTGGCAGCAGCGCGGGCAACTGACCGTCCGGAGAAGGACCCTGCGGACTGGGGACGAGGTCGATCAGCGCCTCGCCGGCGACGACGATCACGGGGTGCGGTTCCTTTCCTGGGCGACCAGGGGTGCGGCCGGGGGAGTGGCCGGGGCGGATGCGGCGCAACCGCACGACGTACGGTGCACAAAGGTGCAGGGGAGGCGGATGGTGCGCGGGGGCCGGTCGGGCTCCTCCAGGCGCTCCAGCAGCAGCCGGACCGCCGCGGCCCCGATGTCCTTGCTGGGCTGGGCGATCGCGGTCAGCCGGGGCGTGAACAGATCGGCCCAGGAGAAGTCGTCGAAGCAGGCCAGCGCGATATCGCCGGGCACCTGAAGGCCCATGGCGCGCAGCGCCCGGAGCGCGCCGATGGTCATGGCGTTGTTGGCGGTGATGATCGCGGTGGGCGGCTCGGGTGCGGCGAGCAGATGGCGGGTGGCGTCCTGGGCGCCCTCCGCCTCGGAGCTGCCGCCGGCGAGCAGTTCGGGCGCGAACGGCAGACCGCGGGCGCGCAGCCCCTCGCGGTAGCCCTGGACCCGCTCGGTGGTCGTGCTCAGCCCGGGGAGGCCGGCCACCAGGCCGATCCGGGTATGCCCCAAGTCGGCCAGATGCTCGACGAGTTGACGGACCGGGCCGGTGCTCTCGGCGCACACCTGGTCGTGCTCGTCGCCGACCAGCCGGTCCAGGAAGACGGTGGGCACCTCGCGCCGGAGAAGATACTCGACCAGCTCCGCGGGTTCGGCGGACGGCGCGACGATCATGCCGTCCACCCGCCGCTCGTGCAGCAGCTGGGCCACCTTGCGCTCGTGCCGCGGGTCGTCGTGCGGATCGGCGATCAGCAGGCTGTAGCCGGCCTCCAGTGCGCCGGCCTCGACGCCCTGGAGGATCTCGGTGAAGTACGGGTTGCTGATCGCGGAGACGGCGAGGCCGATCGAGCGGGTGCGGGAGGTGACCAGGGAGCGGGCCAGGGTGTTGTGGGTGTAGCCGAGCTCGTCGATGGCGCCGAGCACCGCGGCCCGGGTGTCCGGGCGCACCGGCCGGGTCTCGTTCAGCACATGCGAGACCGTGGCGACGGAGACCCCTGCCCGCCGCGCCACATCCGCCATCGTCGTCATCCGGTTCTTCCTCCCGAGCGTGCGGCCCCACGGTGGTGCCGCTGCCCCGCGACGTCCACCACATTACGAGTATCAGGCGGCAAACGTAAACGCTTGCGCAAGCGTTTACGTCCACGTCGTTCTTCTGTAGGGTCCCGGCATTGAACCCGCACGACGTCGTGAGGAGGCGCCGATACGCGCTCTCGTGGTCACCGCACCTCCTCGGCGGCGAACCTCCCGCCGCGGTCCACCCGCTGATCCCCGGGCACGAGCTGGCCGGCGAGATCGTCGAGGTGGGCGAGGCGGTGGTCGGCCGGGCGCCCGGCCCGGCCGGAAGCCGAACGATCTGTGCCGGTATCGTCGGGAGCCGCCGGCCACTGAGGGTGGCCCACGACCCCGTGATCCCAGGAGCAGCCATGAGCCAGTCCCCCGCCCGCCGGACCGTGCTGCGGGGGGCCGCGCTCGCCGGTGCCGCCGGCTTCGGGCTGGCGGCCTGCTCGCCGGGGGACTCGGGCGCGAACGCGTCGGCGGTACCGACCGAGCCGGTCGATCTGGGGGCCGCCGCCGACGTTCCGGTCGGCGGCGCCAAGCTCTACCGCGAGGACCGGCTCGTCGTGTCGCAGCCCGCCAAGGGCGAGTACAAGTGCTTCAGCGCCAAGTGCACGCACGCCGGCTGCATCCTGTCCGACGTCGAGAAGAAGGAGGGCAGCTGCCCCTGCCACGGCAGCCGCTTCGACGTCACCACCGGCAAGGTCATCCAGGGCCCGGCGTCCGAGCCGCTGCCCGAGGTACCGGTCAAGGCCAGGGGCGGCAAGCTGATCGCCGGCTGAGCGCAGCCGCCGTCCTCCTCGGGAACCCGGCCGTCCGCACCGGGGAACTCACCCCCAGTCCCAGCTGATCCCCAGTATCCCGGGCCGTACCCCCTGCTCCACGAGGTGCACCGCGTGGTGCCGGCCGCTGAGTGTCAGCTCCTGCTGGGCGCTGCGCGGGGCGCCCGCCGAGGCCTGGGCGAAGCGGCGGCAGCGCACCGGCAGCGCCGCCTCGTCGAAGCGCACCTGAAGGACGTACTGGCTGCCGGCGAAGCTGAAGCCGCGCAGATACTCGGCGCTCGGTCCGCCGCTGCCGTCCTCGAAGACGTAACCGAAGACATGGGTGTCACCGGCCCGCAGCCGGATGTCGAAGAGCAGCTCGGCGACCACCACCCCGGCCTCGGCGTGCCCGCGCACCCGCCCCAGCCGGCAGTTCTCCGCGGCCCGCACCCGCACCCGGGCCGGATCGCAGCCCGACTCGCCCCGGTGGATGGCCACATACCGGTCCACGCCGTCCCGGTGCGCGCGGACCACCTGTAGCGATTCCCGCTCGACGAGCTGGCGCTCGGGCCCGATCAGTACCCGCTCGTGATGGCCCACGGTGTGCAGCCCGCCGTCCGCGGGGGTCTCCAGCTCGGCGAACAGCTGCTGCAGCGCGTCGGCGGGCGCCATCAGTGAGCGGTACGAGCGAGCGGGCGGCCGCTCGGCCTCCGGACGGGCGCCGCCCTCCGGCACCAGCAGCCGGTGCAGCGAGCGCGCGGGCAGTTCGAGGACCTCCTCCAGGGCGCGCACCGCCCGCAGCGACTCGGGGCGCTGCGGCCGCCGGGCGCCCTGCTGCCAGTAGCTCAGGCTGGTCACCCCGATGGTGATGCCGCGCTGTGCGAGCTTGTGCTGGACGCGGGTGAGCGCGAGACCCCGTGCGGTGAGCGCGCTGCGCAGCGCGAGATGGAACGGGCCGGTCCGCAGCAGCTGTTCCAGCTCGGCCGGCTGGGGAGCGTTCTGTGCCATTGTCTCAATCCTCCAGCGCGCGGGTGAACGTTCACAACCGGGTCGCACGCTGCGCGCTCTGCCTGCCTGTTCACCGCGGTACGCCGGGCACCGGACGTTCACATCCGGGCCCGTTCGTCCACACCCCCATGTCATCCCGCATTGAAGCGTGTTGACCTGCCTGCGACAACACCTGATGCTCCTCAGCAGCATCCGGATGCGCTCCTCTCACCCCCTCACCCCCCTTTTCGGGAGGAACGCCATGACCCGTGCACCCCACGCACGCCGTTCCCGCCGCAGATGGCTGTCGGCCGCGGCACTGACCGCCGCCGCACTGACCACGCTCACCGGGACGACCACCGCGTCCGCCACCCCCCTCGCGCCGCCGTCACACGCCGTCACCGCCTCGGACACCGCCGCCGCACCGTTCGCCGCCAACCGTCTCGACATCTCCATGCAGGCCCAGGAGAAGACCAACTGGTGCTGGGCGGCCTCCGGCAACACCATCGCGACCTGGTACGGCAGGAACTACAGCCAGAACGAGTTCTGCAACGCCGCGTTCAACCGGCAGCAGGGCACCACCTGCCCCAACAACCAGGCCAACCTCGGCAACGTGCAGAACGCCTTCGACTGGATGGGCATCAACTCGGGCTCATATGTGTCGGGTTGGCTCCGCTACAGCACCGTCCAGAGTGAGATCGACGCCGACCGTCCCATCGAGACCCGCATCCAGTGGTCCTCCGGCGGCGGCCATATGCATGTGATCTACGGCTACGACACGGACCGCAACTGGGTCTACTGGGGCGATCCCTGGGGCAGCAACTACCGCTACAACTGGGGCGATTTCGACTACTACGTCAACGGCAGCTCCTTCTCCTGGACCCACTCCCTCTACCGGATAGGAGCCTGAGGCCATGACGAAGCGCACCGCCGTCCGCACCGTGGTCCGCGCCGCCGCCACCGGGACGCTCGCCACCGCCTTCATCGGCCTCGCCCCGCACCTCGCACTCGCGGCACCCGTCCCCGCACCCCAGGTTCCGGCCCGCGCGAGCGTCGCCGCCGCCCACGAAGCGGCCACCGCACCCGCGACCCTGGACACCCTCACCCGCTTCTTCGCCGCCGACCGCAAGCGCAGCGGCGCCCGCGCCGTGGCACCCGGCACGCCACAGGCCGCCGCGCACATCGAGGGCGGCACCGTTCCCGTCTACGGCCTGTCACCGGACTTCGTCCGCGGCAAGGCCAAGGCCCCGGTCGCCCGCCTGGAGTTCCTCGCCAGCAAGGCCGTCGCCGCCGACGGCCGCACGGCGTCCGTGTGGACCGCGCGGCAGGGCGCCGCCTGGAAGGTCGTCAACATCGCCGCCGGTGACGACGAGACCCGCTACGCCGCGGCCGGGACCGCGCGGGACGCCGACGGCACGGTCTTCCACGAGCCGCAGATCGACGCCTGGTATCTGCAGCGCGGCGACCGTATCGAGCCGCTGGACGCCGACGCGCGCAAGGCCGTCGGCGCACACGGCACCACCGTCGCCGCCTACCAGAAGCGGGTGGCGAAGGCGTACGGCGACAAGCTGCCGGGCTCCGCGTACGACAAGCGCGGCATGGCCGGCGGTTACGGGCCGGGGACCGCCCCCGGCGCCAAGGAGGACCGTGGTCCGCAGCCCGTCGCGGCCAGTGCGCTGGAGGGCGACTCCCTGCCGGTGACCGCCGCCACGACGGTGGCGGGCGCCGCCGCCCTGGTCGCCCTGGGACTGTCCGGCACGGCGGTGCTGCGCAGGCGACGCAGCCGCTGATCCGAGCCGCCTGTCCGCCGCACGCCGTCCGCGCGGCGGGCAGGCCTTCCCCCGCCTCCTCCCCCTTCAGGGGAGGAGGCGGGGAGTGGATTCGGGGGTGGGGGGTGCGCAGCTCAGTGCAGATACGACCCCCCGTTGAGATCGAGCACCGCCCCCGTCGCCCACTCCGCCTCCTCGGAGGTCAGCCAGGCCACGGCGGCCGCGATCTCCGCCGGATCGGCGACCCGGCCCAGTGGGTGCGCGGCCAGGATGTCCTTGCCCTCGGGGCCGTGCAGCAGCTCCGCGGTCAGCCCGGTGACGGTGAAACCGGGCGCCACCGCCGCCACCGCGATCCGGTGCGGCCCCAGCGCCACCGCGAGCGACTGGGCCAGCGCATGCATCCCCGCCTTGCTCGCCCCGTAGGCGGGGAAGTCCGGCTCGCCCCGGTAGCCGCCGCGCGAGCCGACCATCACGATCCGCCCGCCCGTGGAGCCCCCGGGCCGGTCCAGCAGATGCCGTACGAAGCACCAGGACAGGTTCGCGGCGGCGATCAGATTGACGTCCAGCGTGTGCCGCCACACCTCCTGCCAGTCGTCGTACGACTGGGTAGCGATCGGCTGCTCCCGGTGGACCGCGGAGTTGTTGACGAGGATGTCCACCCCGCCGAGCGCGGCCTCCGCCGCCTCGAACACCTCCCTGGTCCGCCGCGGATCCGCGAGATCACCGGTGACGGTGGTGTGCCCGGTGCCGGGCAGCGCGGCCGCCACCGCCTCGCCGGCCGCCGTGTCCGCGCGGGCATGCACCGCGACGCGGTCCCCGCGCGCCGCGTGTGCCGCGGCGATCGCCGCTCCGATGCCGTCCGCGCGGGATGCTCCGGTCACCAGCACACGACGGCTCACAGGGCCCTCCCGTAGGGGTCGACGGCCGCTTCGGGCACCCCCACGCCCTTGCGGTACGGGGGAGGGTCGAAGGCGGTCAGCACCTCCCGGAACCGCCGCACCGCCTCGACGACATTCCCGAAGCGGGTCGACAGCGGCGCGGGGGACAGGCGCACCCGGTCCGGGTGGGTGTAGTCCACGAACAGCTCCGCCTCGGCGAGCGCCGGCACCAGCTTCCCGGCCTGCGGATGCCGGTAGGTGACATGGGCGCCGCGCCGCTCAGGGTCGGCGGGCCCGGCCGGGCGCAGCCCGCGCGGTACCAGTACCGCCCCGGCCAGCTCCGTCAGAAACCCGGTCAGCGCCCGGCTCTTGGCGCGTACCGCCGCCATCCCCGCCTCCGCCAGCAGATCCAGCGCGGGCTCCGCGGCGACCACCGACAGGGCGGGCGGGGTGCCGGTCAGGAAGCGCCGTATGGTCGGATCCGGGTCGTACTCGGGCCGCATGGCGAGCTGTTCACGGTGCCCGTACCAGCCGTGCACCGGCTGTACGGCCTGCGACTGCAGATCGCGGTGTACGTACAGCAGCGCCGGGCAGCCGGGCCCCGCCATCAGATGCTTGTACGTGGCGCCGACCGCCAGATCGGCGCCGGTGGCGGCCAGTTGGAGGTCCACCGCGCCCACCGCATGGCTGAGGTCCCACAGCACCAGGGCTCCCTGGGCGTGCGCGATCTCGTGCACCTCCGCCATGTCGAGCAGCGCCCCGGAGCGGTGCGAGACCAGCGACAGCACGACCACCGCGGTGTCCTCGTCCACCGCCGCCCGCAGCGTCTCCAGGTCGAGCCCGGCGTCCGGATCGGTGTGCACGGTGCGCAGCGCCCGCCCGTGGTCGGCGGCGACACCGGCCACGACATAGCGGTCGGTGGGGAAGTTGTCGTCGTCCACCACCACGGTGCGCCGGCCGGGGCGCGCGTCCAGCGCGGCGACCGTCAGCTTGTAGAGGTTGACGCTGGTGCAGTCGCTGACCACCACCTCGCCGGGCCGGGCGCCGAGCGCGACCTCGGCCATCCGGTCGCCGACCCGCTGCGGCAGGTCCAGCCACTGCGTACGGGCCCGGGCGAGCCGGTCGCCCCAGTCGCCGCGCACCACCCGGTCCAGCAGCACCGGGGTGGCGGCGGGCAGCCGGCCGAGCGAGCCGCCGTTGAGGAACACCTGGCCGTCGGGCACCGGCGCGAAGCGGTCGACGAACGGCGCCAGCGGGTCCTGCGCGTCCAGCCGCCGGGCCCGCCGCGCGGCCTTCTCCAAGGCGGCCGTCCCACCGCCCAGGGCCCTCACAGCAGCCCCCGGCAGGTCCACAGCTCCGGGAAGAAGCGATGCTCGTTGACCCGGCGCAGCCAGGCCGTCCCCAGGGTGCCGCCGGTGCCCGGCTTGGTGCCGATGATCCGCTCGACGGTCAGCAGATGCACCGACCGCCAGCGGCCGACCGCCTCCGCGACCCCGATCAGGGCCTCCGCGAGCAGAAACGTCTCATCGGCCGGGCCGCCCGTGCGGTACACCTCCGCCCAGGCCCGCTCGACCGCGTCCGACGGCTCGTACGCGGCGGAGAAGTCCCGCTCCAGCACCCCGGCCGGAATCGCCGCACCGCGCCGCGCCAGCAGCGCCAGCGCCGCGTCGTACACGCTCGGCGCGTGCAGCGCCTCCTGGACCTGACGGTGCACATGCGGCACGCCCCGGTGCGGCCTGGCGAGCTCCGCCGCCTTGTTGCCGAGCGCGAACTCCACCATCCGGTACATGTACGACTGGAAGCCCGACGCCTGCCCCAGGTGGTCGCGGAACGCATTGAACTCCGTCGGCGCCAGTGTGCCGAGCACGTCCCACGACGCGACCAGCAGCTCCACCACCCGCCGCAGCCGGTGCAGGCCCCACACCGCGTCCGGCACCCGGTCGCCGTCCAGCAGCGACCGCACCCGGACCAGCTCCTCGTAGACCAGCTTGAACAGCAGCTCCTTGACCTGCCCCAGGATGTAGAAGGGCAGCTCGGACGGCGCGGGGGAGCGCGGATGCTGGAGCGAGAGCAGCACATCGATGCTCTGGTAGTCGATGTACGGCGTGCTCTGCCCGGCGAAGTCGAGGACCGGCTCACCGCCGGTGGCGCCGGCCCGCGCGGCCCGCTCGGTGTCGCTGCTCACCCCGAGGTCGGGTGGTGTGGCACTCACGTGATTTTTCCCTTCCCATCTCTCCTGAGCTCGGTGGAACAGCTCCGCGAACAGCGGATCGGGCGCCGTTCCGCTCCGGTATCTGGTGCCGAAACGGTCCCGGTAGGCCGCGAACCATTCCGGGTCGGAATCGAGAAACAGCACATCGTGAAAGGCCATTCGCCGCAGCGCGAACATCGCGACCGGCGCCCGCGACACCGGGAACTCCCCGTTGCGGGCGGCGCGTTCGTCACAGTGGGGATGGAACTGCCCCAGCATCAGACCGCGCCGGACCAAAGAGGTCTTCGCCCGCCGCTGCGCCTGGTCGAGCAGCGCCCCGTGCGCCGCCCCGAGCTGCGGCAGGACCACGACGAGGGCGTGCAGGGCGGGGTTTCGGCCCACCCGGTCGAGCTTCGCGAACGTCGCGGTCATCCGCTCGACGACACCGGCCAGCGCCTCGGCGGTGATCCCGGCCGGCAGCCGCCACTCCTCCACCCGCAGGGAATGCGCCTTCAGCGACGGCTCGACGAACGGGCAGACCGCACCGTCCCGGCCAAGGAATGCATGGGGGCGGCACAGATAGTCCGCGAACCAGGCGTGCGCCGTGTCGACCGGCGTACGGACGCGTTCTGCAGTCACGCGGACAGAGTCGCCGAGTCGCGCCGTACGTGGCACTCACTTCCGCGTCAATCCGGTGATCGTCCACGAGATCGACTATCGGAATTGACGGCATTTGTGCCCGGGCCGTGCGCCGAACGGCGGCGGATTCGTGCGTCCTGTACGGCCGTTGACGGGCCGTCATGTCCCTGACGTCCCCTCCTGGCGTGTGCTGGCCGGAACTTCCCCTTCTGCGGGATTGTGTTGATCTGCTACATCACGCACCGATGCGCCACCGTTCGCAAGATGGGGCGCACACGCACTCCTCGCCCCGGAGGCCGGCCACGATGATCCTCACCCGACGCCTGGCGCATCTCTACGCCGGCCTGGTGCTCTTCGGCACCAGTACCGCCCTCCAGGTGCGCGCCGGACTCGGCCTCAACTCCTGGGACGTCTTCCACCAGGGCGTCTCCGCCCACACCGGCCTGTCCATGGGCACCGTCGTCGTCCTCGCCTCGGCCGCCGTACTGCTGCTGTGGATCCCGCTGCGCGAGCGCCCCGGCCTGGGCACCGTCTCCAACGTCCTGATCGTCGGCACGGTCATGGACCTCACGCTCCGGCTGGTCCCGCCGCCCGCCGCCCTGACGGTCCGCATCCCGCTGCTGGCCGGCTCCGTCGTCCTCAACGGCATCGCCACCGCCCTGTACATCTCCGCCCGCTTCGGGCCGGGCCCCCGCGACGGCCTGATGACCGGACTGTGCCGGTGCACCGGCCGCTCCACCCGCCTGGTGCGCACCGCCATCGAGGTCACCGTGCTCGCCGCCGGGTTCCTCCTCGGCGGCTCGATCGGCGTGGGGACGGTGCTGTACGCGCTGGCCGTCGGCCCGCTGATCCAGTTCTTCCACCGGCACTTCGCCCTCCCGGAGCCGCCCGCGCCGCAGGCCGGGGCCCCGGCGGTGGCGGACTGACGGCCGCGGCCGCCGCAGCCCGGCCGCGAACGGGAGCGGCCGGGAACCGTGATTGTCGGTGGCGGTCAGTAGGGTGGTGTTCATGGCAGACCCCAGCAGCTATCGACCCAAGCCGGGACAGATCCCCGACTCGCCGGGGGTCTATAAGTTCCGCGACGAGCACGGCCGGGTCATCTACGTCGGCAAGGCCAAGAGCCTGCGCCAGCGGCTGGCCAACTACTTCCAGGACCTGGCCGGCCTCCATCCGCGTACCCGCACGATGGTCACCACCGCCGCCTCCGTGGAGTGGACCGTCGTCTCCACCGAGGTCGAGGCCCTCCAGCTCGAATACAGCTGGATCAAGGAGTTCGACCCCCGCTTCAACGTCAAGTACCGCGACGACAAGAGCTATCCCTACCTCGCGGTGACCCTCAACGAGGAGTTCCCGCGCGTCCAGGTCATGCGCGGCGCCAAGAAGAAGGGCGTGCGCTATTTCGGTCCGTACGGCCATGCCTGGGCCATCCGCGAGACCGTCGACCTGATGCTGCGCGTCTTCCCCGTGCGGACGTGCTCCGCCGGTGTCTTCAAGCGCTCCGCCCAGATCGGCCGCCCCTGTCTGCTCGGCTACATCGGCAAGTGCTCGGCCCCCTGCGTCGGCCGGATCTCCGCCGAGGAGCACCAAGAACTCGCCGAGGAATTCTGCGACTTCATGGTCGGCCGCACCGGCGCCCACATCCGCCGCCTGGAGCGTCGGATGCAGGACGCCGCCGAGGAGATGGAGTACGAACGCGCCGCCCGGCTGCGCGACGACATAGGGGCGCTCAAGCGGGCCATGGAGAAGAGCGCCGTGGTGCTCGCCGACGCCACCGACGCCGATCTGATCGCCGTCGCCGAGGACGAGCTGGAAGCCGCCGTCCAGATCTTCCACGTCCGCGGCGGCCGGGTGCGCGGCCAGCGCGGCTGGGTCACCGACAAGGTGCAGGCCGTCACCACCGGCGACCTCGTCGAACACGCCCTTCAGCAGCTCTACGGCGAGGAGCAGGGCGACGCCGTGCCCAAGGAAGTCCTGGTCCCGGCGCTCCCCGACCCCGTCGAGCCGGTCGCGCAGTGGCTCTCCCAGCGCCGCGGCTCCCAGGTCTCGCTGCGCATCCCGCAGCGCGGCGACAAGAAGGACCTGATGGCCACGGTCGCGCGCAACGCCCAGCAATCGCTGGCCCTGCACAAGACCAAGCGCGCCTCCGACCTGACCACCCGCTCCCGTGCCCTGGAGGAGATCGCCGAGGCCCTCGGCCTGGATTCGGTGCCGCTGCGCATCGAGTGCTTCGACATCTCCCACCTCCAGGGCGATGACGTCGTCGCCTCGATGGTGGTGTTCGAGGACGGCCTCGCCCGGAAGAGCGAATACCGCCGCTTCCAGATCAAGACCTTCCAGGGCCAGGACGATGTCCGCTCCATGCACGAGGTCATCGGCCGTCGCTTCAAGCGCTACCTCCAGGAGAAGCAGAAGTCCGGCGAGTGGACGGAGGAGCCGGCCGCCGACGCCCGCGTGGACGACAACGGCGTCACGAACGGCACCGTCACGGCGCGCGTGGACGACCCGGAACCGGACCCCACGGCCAACCGCCCCACCGATGAGGACGGACGCCCCAAACGGTTCGCCTACCCGCCCCAGCTCGTGGTCGTCGACGGCGGCGCCCCGCAGGTCGCGGCCGCCCGCCGGGCCCTGGACGAGCTCGGCATCGACGACGTCGCCGTCTGCGGTCTGGCCAAGCGCCTGGAGGAGGTCTGGCTGCCCGAGGACGACGACCCGGTCGTGCTGCCGCGCAGCAGCGAGGGCCTCTACCTCCTCCAGCGCGTCCGCGACGAGGCGCACCGCTTCGCCATCAGCTACCAGCGCAGCAAGCGCACCAAGCGGCTGAAGGCCTCACCGCTCGACGCCGTCGCCGGGCTGGGCGACACCCGCCGCCAGGCACTGCTCAAGCACTTCGGTTCGTTGAAGAAGCTGCGGGCCGCCACGATCGACGAGATCTGCGAGGTACCGGGCGTCGGCCGCAAGACCGCGGAGACGGTCGCCGCCGCGCTGGCGGGAGCGGCACCGTCCGCCCCCGCGGTGAACACCGCCACAGGAGAGATCATTGAGGATGACGGGGCCCCGCCGGCCGCGTTGTCATCAGAACGGGGGCAGGACCGATGAGCACTCCACACGAAGAGCAGGAAACCGAGAGAGACGGTGCACAGGTGAGTACGGGCACGACCGACCAGGGCGAGAGCGCCGCCATCCCCGAGCTGGTGATCATCTCCGGGATGTCCGGCGCCGGCCGCAGCACGGCCGCGAAGTGCCTGGAGGACCTCGGCTGGTTCGTCGTCGACAACATCCCGCCCGAGCTGATCCCGCCGATGGTCGACCTGGGCGCCCGCTCGCAGGGCAATGTCGCCAAGATCGCGGTCGTCGTCGACGTCCGCGGCCGCCGCTTCTTCGCCAATCTCAAGGAGTCGCTGGCCACCCTCGACGCGCAGAACGTCAAGCGCCGCATCGTCTTCCTGGAGTCCTCCGACGAGGCCCTGGTGCGCCGCTTCGAGTCGGTACGCCGTCCGCACCCCCTCCAGGGCGACGGCCGGATCGTCGACGGCATCGCCGCCGAGCGTGATCTGCTGCGCGAGCTGCGCGGCGACGCCGACCTGGTCATCGACACCTCCAGCCTCAACGTCCACGAGCTGCGCGCCAAGCTGGACGCCCAGTTCGCCGGCGAAGAGGTCCCCGAGCTGCGCGCCACGGTCATGTCCTTCGGCTTCAAGTACGGCCTGCCCGTCGACGCCGACATGGTCATCGACTGCCGCTTCATCCCCAACCCGCACTGGGTCCCCGAGCTGCGGCCGTTCACCGGCCTCAACGACGAGGTCTCCAACTACGTCTTCAGCCAGCCCGGCTCCAAGGAGTTCCTGGACGGCTACGCCGAGCTGCTGCGGATCGTCGCGGAGGGCTACCGCCGCGAGGGCAAGCGCTATGTGACCGTCGCGGTGGGCTGCACGGGCGGCAAGCACCGCAGCGTCGCGATGTCCGAGAAGCTCGCCCGCCGTCTGGTCTCCGAAGGGGTGGAAACGGTCGTCGTCCACCGGGACATGGGGCGCGAGTGAGCGGGCGCACGCCACGGCTGCGCCGGGTCCGCAGATTCGTCCCCAGCGGCCGTATGACGAAGGGCGCCACCCCCAAGGTGGTGGCGCTCGGCGGCGGCATGGGCCTGTCCGCCTCGCTGGCCGCGCTGCGCCGCATCACCGGCGATCTGACCGCCGTGGTCACGGTCGCCGACGACGGCGGCTCCAGCGGCCGGCTCCGCGACGAGCTGGGCGTGCTGCCGCCCGGCGATCTGCGCAAGGCGCTGGCCGCGCTGTGCGGTGACGACGACTGGGGCCAGACCTGGGCCCGGGTCATCCAGCACCGCTTCCAGAGCGAGGGCGAGCTGCACGACCACGCCGTCGGCAATCTGCTGATCGTCGCCCTGTGGGAGCAGCTCGGCGACCATGTCCAGGCGCTCGACCTGGTCGGCAAGCTGCTCGGCGCGCACGGCCGGGTGCTGCCCATGTCGGCGGTGCCGCTCGAACTCCAGGCCGAGGTCAGGGGCCATGACGCGGAGCGTCCGGACGAGATCACCACGGTCCGCGGCCAGGCCACCGTCGCGCTCACACGCGGCGAGGTGCAGTCCGTCCATGTGGTCCCCGAGGCCCCGCCGGCCGTCCCCGAGGCGGTGGCCGCGGTGCGTGACGCCGACTGGGTGGTGCTCGGCCCCGGCTCCTGGTTCTCGTCCGTGATCCCGCATCTGCTGGTGCCGGAACTGCGCGAGGCGCTGGAGGAGACCAAGGCCCGAAAAGTCCTTTCGCTCAACCTTGCGCCCCAACCGGGCGAAACCGATGGCTTCTCACCGCAGCGTCATTTGGAGGTTTTGGCCCGACACGCCCCTAAACTCGCCTTCGACGTGGTGCTGGCCGACAAGGCCGCCGTGCCCGACATCGAAGGTCTGACGGTTGCCGCCAAGCAGCTTGTCGGCAGCGAGGTCGAGCTGGCGGCGGTCGCCGCACAAGGAGACGACGCCTGGTCGAGCGCCGGGGGAGCCCCCGACCGGCACGACCCGGAGCTGCTGGCAGCCGCGTACGACCGTATTTTTCGGATGCATGGAAGGATCGGCCCATGGCGATGACGGCTGCGGTGAAGGATGAGATTTCCCGGCTCCCCGTCACCCGGACCTGCTGCCGGAAGTCGGAGGTCTCGTCGATCCTGCGGTTCGCGGGTGGTCTGCACCTGGTCAGCGGACGCATTGTGATCGAGGCGGAGCTGGACACGGGCATCGCTGCCCGGCGGCTGCGCAAGGACATCCTGGAGATCTTCGGGCACAGCTCCGACCTGGTGGTGATGGCTCCCGGCGGCCTGCGGCGCGGCAGCCGCTATGTCGTACGGGTGGTGGCCGGCGGCGATCAGCTGGCGCGGCAGACCGGCCTGGTCGACGGCCGCGGCCGCCCCATCCGGGGGCTGCCCCCGCAGGTGGTCTCCGGCGCGACCTGCGACGCCGAGGCGGCCTGGCGCGGGGCCTTCCTCGCCCACGGCTCGCTCACCGAGCCCGGCCGCTCCTCCTCCCTGGAGGTCACCTGCCCCGGGCCCGAGGCGGCCCTCGCACTGGTCGGCGCCGCCCGCCGGCTGGGCATCGGCGCCAAGGCCCGTGAGGTGCGCGGCGTGGACCGCGTCGTCGTCCGTGACGGTGACGCGATCGGCGCGCTGCTGACGCGGCTCGGCGCCCATGAGTCGGTGCTGGCCTGGGAGGAGCGGCGGATGCGCCGCGAGGTCCGGGCCACCGCCAACCGCCTCGCCAACTTCGACGACGCCAACCTCCGCCGCTCGGCGCGCGCCGCGGTCGCCGCGGGCGCCCGGGTCCAGCGCGCCCTGGAGATCCTCGGCGAGGAGGTCCCCGAGCACTTGGCGGCGGCCGGCCGGCTGCGTATGGAGCACAAGCAGGCCTCGCTGGAGGAGCTCGGCGCCCTCGCCGACCCGCCGCTGACGAAGGACGCCGTCGCCGGCCGGATCCGGCGCCTCCTGGCGATGGCCGACAAGCGTGCCCAGGACCTCGGCATCCCCGGCACCGAATCCAACCTCACCGAGGAGCTGGCCGAAGGCATGGTCGGCTGAGCCGGAGCCGGTCCTTCTCCCCACGCGCCCCCGGCGCCCGTAAAAGGGTGCCGGGGGCGCGTGCGTGCAGACGGTCAGAAAGGGGTGCGTACGGACGTAAGTCAGAGGAGCTCGGGGCCGCTCGCTTGAGCACCTTTGGTCGTCGATGTCAATGTCACGTACGTCTCGTCCAAGGGGTAGGGTCGGGGGCGGTCGGGGACATCCCATACAGCTCGCCGGTAACTGCGCCGGCGCACCAACGAGGAGATCGGTTCGTGACGATCCGCGTAGGCATCAACGGATTCGGCCGCATTGGTCGTAACTACTTCCGCGCGCTCCTGGAGCAGGGTGCGGACATCGAGATCGTCGGTGTCAACGACCTGACCGACAACGCCACCCTGGTCCACCTGCTCAAGTACGACACCATCCTGGGCCGTCTCAAGCAGGACGTCAGCCACACCGACGACACCATCACGGTCGGCAACCAGACCTTCAAGACGATGGCCGAGCGCGACCCGGCGAACCTCCCCTGGGGCGAGCTCGGCGCCGACATCGTCATCGAGTCGACCGGCATCTTCACGAAGAAGGCCGACGCCGAGAAGCACATCAAGGCCGGCGCCAAGAAGGTCCTGATCTCCGCGCCCGCCAAGGACGAGGACATCACGATCGTGATGGGCGTCAACAACGACAAGTACGACGCCGCCAAGCACCACGTCATCTCCAACGCCTCCTGCACCACCAACTGTGTGGCGCCGATGGCGAAGGTGCTCGACGAGAACTTCGGCATCGTCAAGGGCCTGATGACCACGGTCCACGCCTACACCAACGACCAGCGCATCCTGGACTTCCCGCACAGCGACCTGCGCCGCGCCCGCGCCGCCGCGGAGAACATCATCCCGACCTCGACCGGTGCCGCCAAGGCCACCGCCCTGGTCCTCCCGCAGCTCAAGGGCAAGCTGGACGGCATCGCCATGCGCGTGCCCGTCCCCACCGGCTCGGTCACCGACCTGGTCCTGGAGCTCGACCGCGAGGTCACCAAGGACGAGATCAACACCGCCTTCCAGAAGGCCGCCGAGGGCCAGCTCAAGGGCATTCTCGAGTACACCGAGGACCCGATCGTCTCCTCGGACATCGTGAACTTCCCGGCCTCCTGCACCTTCGACTCGAAGCTGACGATGGCTCAGGGCAAGCAGATCAAGGTCGTCGGCTGGTACGACAACGAGTGGGGCTACTCCAACCGCCTGGTGGACCTGACCGTCTTCGTCGGCGGCCAGCTCTGACCGGTTTCTGACCGCTAAGTCACCACAGATGTAAGGGCGGGGCTCGCACGACGCGATGAAGCGTCGTGCGGGCCCCGTGCTATGACTGACTTTCCGAACAGAGTCACGGAGTCACCATGAAGACGATCGACGACCTCGCCACCGAAGGCGTCGCCGGCAAGCGAGTCTTTGTCCGCGCCGACCTGAATGTGCCGCTGGACGGCACCACCATCACCGACGACGGCCGGATCCGCGCCGTCGCCCCGACGATCGCCAGGCTCGCCGAGCTCGGCGCCAAGGTGATCGTCGCCTCGCACCTGGGCCGCCCCAAGGGCGCCCCGGACCCGGCCTTCTCGCTGGCCCCCGCCGCCGAGCGGCTGGGCGAGATCCTCGGTCAGGACGTGGCCTTCGCGACCGACACGGTCGGCGGGTCCGCCCAGGCCGTGACCGCGGGCCTGGCCGACGGCCAGGTGGCCGTCCTGGAGAACCTCCGCTTCAACGCGGGCGAGACCAGCAAGGACGACGCCGAGCGCGGCGCCTTCGCCGACCAGCTCGCCGCCCTGGCGGACCTGTACGTGGGCGACGGCTTCGGCGCCGTGCACCGCAAGCACGCCTCCGTCTACGACCTGCCGCAGCGTCTTACGCACGCCGCCGGCGACCTGATCGCCACCGAGGTCGGCGTCCTGAAGAAGCTCACCGAGGACGTCAAGCGCCCGTACGTGGTCGCGCTCGGCGGCGCCAAGGTCTCCGACAAGCTCGCCGTCATCGACCAGCTGCTGGAGAAGGCCGACCGCATCCTGGTCGGCGGCGGTATGGCGTACACCTTCCTCAAGGCCAAGGGCCACGAGGTCGGTATCTCGCTGCTCCAGGAGGACCAGGTCCCGGCGTGCCTTGAGTACCTGGCGCGGGCCGAGAAGCGCGGCGTGGAGTTCGTCCTCCCTGTCGATGTGCTGGTTTCGGCCGAATTCCCGGACCTGAAGACCAAGGCCCCGGCCAACCCCAAGGTCGTCGCCGCGGATGCCATCCCGGCCGACGAGGAGGGCCTGGACATCGGACCGAAGACCCGCGAGCTCTACGCCGCGAAGCTCACCGACGCGGGCACGGTCTTCTGGAACGGCCCGATGGGCGTGTTCGAGCACCCCGACTACGCCGGCGGCACCAAGGCCGTCGCGCAGGGTCTGCTGGACTCGAACGCCTTCACCGTCGTCGGCGGCGGTGACAGTGCCGCCGCGGTCCGGCTGCTGGGCTTCGACGAGAATGCTTTCGGCCACATCTCGACCGGTGGCGGCGCCAGCCTCGAATACCTCGAAGGCAAGACGCTCCCCGGCCTCGCCGCTCTGGAGGACTGAAACACCGTGACCGCTCTCAACAACGGCCGCACCCCGCTGATGGCGGGCAACTGGAAGATGAACCTCAACCACCTCGAGGCCATCGCACACGTCCAGAAGCTCGCCTTCGCCCTCACCGACAAGGACTTCGACGCCGTCGAGGTCGCGGTCCTGCCGCCCTTCACCGATCTCCGCTCGGTGCAGACGCTGGTCGACGGCGACAAGCTCAAGATCAAGTACGGCGCGCAGGATCTCTCCGCGCATGACTCCGGTGCCTACACCGGTGAGATCTCCGGCGCGATGCTCGCCAAGCTCAAGTGCACGTTCGTGGCCGTCGGCCACAGCGAGCGCCGCCAGTACCACGGCGAGAACGAAGAGATCTGCAACGCCAAGGTCAAGGCCGCGTTCAAGCACGGCCTCACCCCGATCCTGTGCGTCGGTGAGGGCCTGGACGTCCGCAAGGCCGGCAACCAGGTCGCGCACACCCTCGCCCAGGTCGACGGCGGTCTGAAGGACATCCCGGCCGAGCAGGCCGAGACGATCGTGATCGCCTACGAGCCGGTGTGGGCCATCGGCACCGGCGAGGTCGCCACCCCCGAGGACGCGCAGGAGGTCTGCGGTGCGATCCGTGGCCGCCTCGCCGAGCTCTACAGCCAGGAGCTGGCCGACAAGGTCCGCATCCAGTACGGCGGCTCGGTCAAGTCCGGCAATGTCGCGGCGATCATGGCGCAGCCGGACGTCGACGGCGCGCTGATCGGCGGCGCGGCGCTCGACGCGGACGAGTTTGTGAAGATCGTCCGCTTCCGCGACCAGTAGCAGCTATGACGAGGGGGAGCCCTCGTCGTACCCTGTCGGGGCCGGGACCGGTGCAGCAGCGCCGACCCCGGCCCCGCACCATTTGTTTCGTGCATGTTGTTCCATACGTCCGTCCGTCAGTCCTAGAGAGTTGGTCCAGCCGTGGTCATCGGGTTCTCGATCGCCCTCATCGTCTTCAGTCTGCTGCTGATGATGCTGGTGCTCATGCACAAGGGAAAGGGTGGCGGCCTGTCCGACATGTTCGGTGGCGGTATGCAGTCCTCGGTCGGTGGCTCCTCGGTCGCCGAGCGGAACCTGGACCGCATCACCATCGTGATCGGTCTGCTGTGGTTCGCCTGCATTGTCGTCCTTGGCGTACTGATGAAGCTCGGTAACTGACATACCGTCGGAGGCGCGGCCTATCATGAGGGCGGCGTCCTAGGAGGGGTAACTCCGCTCACTGGACGCGCGTTGGGCCTTACGTAGACTGGGGCGTTCCGCAGCGCAGCTGCTGTGAAAGCGTGGCAGCACCATTACGCAGGGAGTTACGACCGTGGCAAGTGGCAACGCGATCCGAGGAAGTCGGGTCGGGGCGGGGCCGATGGGGGAGGCCGAGCGCGGCGAGTCCGCGCCGCGCACCCGCATCTCCTTCTGGTGCTCCAACGGGCACGAGACGCAGCCCAGCTTCGCCGGCGATGCGCAGGTTCCGGAGACCTGGGACTGCCCGCGCTGTGGTTTCCCGGCAGGCAAGGACCGGGACAGCCCGCCGGACCCGCCGCGTACCGAGCCCTACAAGACCCACCTCGCCTACGTCCGGGAGCGCCGCAGCGACGCCGACGGTGAGGCGATCCTCGCGGAGGCGCTCGCCAAGCTCCGCGGCGAGATCTGACGGATCCGCACACACACCGGACGGCCCGGCCGGAGGGGATACACCCCTCCGGCCGGGCCGTCCGCGTAGCTGCGGCCGGGCGCCGTCGCGCTGATACCTGTTCTTCAGGCCCCCGACAGCGCCTCGTCCGGCAGCGGACAGATACCTCCTACCGCGTGCTGATCAATTAGGTTGGGAGATGGCGGGGCCGGTACGAGATGAAGAAGGCTGATGTCCGAGATGAACGCAGAAGGCCGCAGCAGGCTCGACCAGATGCCTGAGTGGACCGCGCTGAGCAAGCACCGGGAGCAGCTGGGGGAGGTGGGGCTGCGTGAGCTGTTCGAGCGGGACCCGGCGCGCGCCGAGCGCTACACCCTCCAGGTCGGCGATCTGCACCTGGACTACTCCAAGCACCTGGTCACCGACGAGACGCTGCGGCTGCTGGGCGACCTGGCCTCGGCGACCGGCGTGAGCGAGCTGCGGGGCGCGATGTTCCGCGGCGACAAGATCAATATCACCGAGCGGCGCTCCGTGCTGCACACCGCGCTGCGCGCGCCCGGCTCGGCGGTCGTCAAGAGCGACGGGGAGAACGTCGTCCCCGGCGTGCAGTCCGTCCTGACGAAGATGGGCACCTTCTCCGACCGGGTCCGCTCCGGCGACTGGAAGGGCCACACCGGCAGGCGCATCAAGACCGTCGTCAACATCGGCATCGGCGGCTCGGACCTGGGCCCGGCGATGGCGTACGAGGCGCTGCGCGCCTATTCCCACCGGGACATGCAGTTCCGCTTCGTCTCCAACGTGGACGGCGCCGATCTGCACGAGGCGCTGCGCGACCTGGACCCGGCCGAGACGCTGTTCATCATCGCCTCGAAGACCTTCACCACCATCGAGACGATCACCAACGCCATCTCCGCCCGCGACTGGCTGCTGACCGGTCTGCGCGCCGGAGGTGGGGGCACCTCCCGCTCGAGCGAAGCCGAGAGCGGGGGAGCCGTCGCCAAGCACTTCGTGGCCCTGTCGACCAACGCCGAGAAGGTGGCGGAGTTCGGCATCAACACGGACAACATGTTCGAGTTCTGGGACTGGGTCGGCGGCCGCTACTCCTACGACTCCGCGATCGGCCTGTCGCTGATGATCGCGATCGGCAAGGAGCGGTTCCGCGAGATGCTGGCCGGCTTCCACCTCGTCGACGAGCACTTCCGGACCGCCCCGCCGCAGGAGAACGCCCCGCTGCTGCTGGGCCTGCTCGGCATCTGGTACGGCAACTTCTTCGACGCCCAGTCGCATGCCGTGCTGCCCTACAGCCACTACCTCTCCAAGTTCACCGCCTATCTGCAGCAGCTGGACATGGAGTCCAACGGCAAGTCCGTTGACCGCGACGGCAATCGGGTCGGCTGGCAGACCGGCCCGGTCGTCTGGGGCACGCCCGGTACGAACGGCCAGCACGCCTACTACCAACTGCTCCATCAGGGCACGAAGATGATTCCGGCCGACTTCATCGGCTTTGCCCAGCCGGTCCCCGATCTGCTGCCGGGCCTGGTCGCCCAGCACGATCTGCTGATGGCCAACTTCTTCGCGCAGAGCCAGGCGCTCGCCTTCGGCAAGACGCCGGACGAGGTGCGGGCCGAAGGTGTGGCCGAGGAACTGGTGCCGCACAAGACGTTCCAGGGCAACCACCCCACCACCACGATCCTGGCCAAGGAGCTCAGCCCGTCCGTACTCGGCCAGCTGATCGCGCTCTACGAGCACAAGGTGTTCGTCCAGGGCGCGGTCTGGAACATCGACTCCTTCGACCAGTGGGGCGTGGAGCTGGGCAAGGTCCTGGCCAAGCGTGTCGAACCGGCCCTGACGGAAGGCGCCGAGGTGCCGGGCCTGGACGCCTCGACGGCCGGCCTGGTCGCCAAGTACCGGGAGATGCGCGGGCGTTGATCCTCGGGATCGTCCCGTGACGCCGAAGGCCCCGCACCCTCAAGGGTGCGGGGCCTTCGGCGTCACCAGAAGCGCTCAGGCCGAGGCCGGCGGGTAGAGGCCGCGCGGCAGTTGGGCCGCCGCCGCCTCGTCCAGCAGCCACAGGGTCCGGCTGCGGCCCCGTGCGCCGGCCGCCGGCGCCTGGACCTCACCGGCGCCGGAGATCGCGATGGCCGCGGCATTGGCCTTGTCCTCGCCGGCCGCCAGCAGCCAGACCTCCCGCGCCGCGCGGATCGCGGGCAGGGTCATCGAGACGCGGGTGGGCGGCGGCTTGGGCGCGCCGTGCACCCCGACCACCGTCCGCTCCTGCTCGTAGACGCCGGGCAGTTCGGGGAAGAGCGAGGCCACATGGGTGTCCGGGCCGACGCCCAGCAGCAGGACGTCGAAGGACGGCACCGGGCCGTGGTCCTCGGGGCCCGCGGCGGCGGCGAGTTCGGCCGCGTAGGCCTCGGCGGCGGCGTCGGCGTCATTGCCGTACGGGCCGTCCGAAGGCGCCATGGCGTGCACCCGGGCCGGGTCCAGCGGGACGCTGTCCAGCAGCACCTCGCGGGCCTGGGTGTAGTTGCGCTCCGGATCACCGTCCGGCAAGAAGCGCTCGTCGCCCCACCACAGGTCGAGCCGGGACCAGTCGACCGCGTCCCGGGCCGGCGCCTCGGCGAGGGCCGCGAGCAGCCCGTTGCCGTTGCGCCCGCCGGTGAGGACCACGGAGGCGAAGCCACGGGCGGCCTGGGCGTCCACGATCTTCGTGATCAGCCGGGCCGCCGCGGCCTTGGCCATCAGCTCCTTGTCGCGGTGGACGACAACCTGCGGAGCACTCACTTGGCGGCCGCCTTCTTGGCGGGCGCCTTCTTCGCCGCAGGCTTGGCCGAGGCGTTGTCGGCGGCCGCCGGCTCCTCGGACGTCTTCTCGGCCGGCTTCCCCTCCGCCTGGTGACCGAGCCGGTCCACGCCGTACTCCAGCGCGGCGGCGTAGATGTCGTCCGGGTCGAGCCGGCGCAGCTCCTCGGCCAGCAGCTCCGAGGTCACCCGGCGCTTGAGGGCCACCGCACGGTCCGGTTGGTTGCGCATGGAGAGCGTGGCCAGCGAGCCGTCCGGGCGGTCCAGCACGATCGTGCCGCTGCTGGACTCCATCCGTACGGCGGTCAGACCGGGGCCGGCCGACACCTTGCGGGTGACCGGGACGTTCAGCCTGCTGGCCAGCCACATGGCGAGCAGCTCGCAGCTGGGGTTGAACTCCTCGCCCTCCACCTCGGCAGAGGTGACCGAGCACGGGGCCTGGTCGAGCGCCGCCGCGAGCATCGAACGCCACGGGGTGATCCGCGTCCAGGACAGGTCCGTGTCGCCGGGCGTGTACGTCTCGGCGCGCGCGGAGAGCTCCTGGATCGGCTGCTCGGAGGCGTAGGCGTCGGTGACCCGGCGCTGGGCCAGCGCGCCGAGCGGGTCCTTTGCGGGGTTCAGCGGGGCGTTCACCGCCCACCAGACCACGACCGGGGCGTCCGGCAGCAGCAGCGGCAGCACCACGGACTGGGCGTGGTCGATCGCCTCGCCGTAGAGCCGCAGGACGACCGTCTCGCCGGTGCCGGCGTCCGTGCCGACCCGCACCTCGGCGTCCAGGCGGGCCTTGGCGCGGTCGCGCGGCGACCGGCTGACCCGCTTGATGACGACCAGGGTGCGCGAGGGGTGCTCGCGGGATGCCTCGTTCGCCGCCTTGAGCGCGTCGTAGGCGTTCTCCTCGTCGGTGACGATGACGAGGGTGAGCACCATGCCGATGGCGGGGGTGCCGACGGCGCGACGGCCCTCCACCAGCGCCTTGTTGATCTTGCTGGCTGTGGTTTCCGTCAGATCGATCTTCATGGCCGACGCCAGCTCCGTCCGTCTCGTGCGAGCATTTCGTCCGCCTCGATGGGGCCCCAGGTGCCCGCCGGATACTGCGCGGGCTTGCCGTGCTTCTCCCAGTACTCCTCGATCGGGTCGAGAATCCGCCAGGACTGCTCGACCTCCTCCAGGCGCGGGAACAGGTTGGCGTCACCCAGCAGGACGTCCAGGATCAGGCGCTCGTACGCCTCGGGGCTGGACTCGGTGAAGGATTCGCCGTACGCAAAGTCCATCGAGACGTCCCGTACCTCCATCGAGGTACCGGGCACCTTCGAACCGAACCGCACGGTCACGCCCTCGTCCGGCTGCACCCGGATGACCAGGGCGTTCTGCCCCAGCTCCTCGGTGGCGGTGTGGTCGAAGGGGGAGTGCGGAGCGCGCTGGAAGACCACCGCGATCTCGGTGACCCGGCGGCCCAGACGCTTGCCGGTGCGCAGATAGAAGGGGACACCCGCCCAGCGGCGGTTGTCGATCGACAGCTTGATCGCGGCGTAGGTGTCGGTCTTCGACTTGGGGTCGATGCCCTCTTCCTGGAGATAGCCGACGGCCTGCTCGCCGCCCTGCCAGCCCTCCGCGTACTGCGCGCGGACGGTCTCCTTGCCGAGGTCCTTGGGGAGCCTGACCGCACCCAGCACCTTGGTCTTCTCCGCGACCAGCGCATCCGCCTCGAAGGAGGCGGGCTCCTCCATCGCGGTCAGCGCGAGCAGCTGGAGCAGGTGGTTCTGGATGACGTCACGGGCGGCGCCGATGCCGTCGTAGTAGCCGGCCCGGCCGCCGATGCCGATGTCCTCGGCCATCGTGATCTGGACGTGGTCGACATAGCTGCGGTTCCACAGCGGTTCGAACATCGTGTTGGCGAAGCGCAGCGCCAGGATGTTCTGGACCGTCTCCTTGCCCAGGTAGTGGTCGATCCGGAAGACCTCGTTGGGCGGGAAGACCTCGTGGACGATCCGGTTGAGCTCCTGTGCGCTCTCCAGGTCGTGGCCGAAGGGCTTCTCGATGACCGCGCGGCGCCAGGAGTCCTCCTTCTGGTCGGCCAGCCCGTGCTTCTTGAGCTGCTGGACGACCTTGGGGAAGAACTTCGGCGGCACGGACAGGTAGAAGGCGAAGTTGCCGCCGGTGCCCTGCGCCTTGTCGAGCTCCTGGATGGTCTCCTTGAGCGTCTCGAAGGCCTCGTCGTCGTCGAAGTTGCCCTGGACGAAGCGGCAGCCCTGGACCAGCTGCTGCCAGACCTCTTCGCGGAACGGCGTACGCGCGTGCTGCTTGACCGCTTCGTACACCTCCTGCGCGAAGTCCTCGTGCTCCCACTCACGACGGGCGAACCCGACGAGGGAGAAACCCGGCGGGAGCAGTCCGCGGTTGGCCAGGTCGTAGACGGCAGGCATCAGCTTTTTGCGGGACAAATCGCCCGTGACGCCGAAGATGACCAGGCCCGACGGCCCCGCGATACGCGGGAGCCGTCGGTCCGCGGCGTCACGAAGCGGATTGGCTCCGTGTGAACCAGTCAAGGGAGATCAGCCCTCCGAGGGAGCGAGGCGCTTGAGCTCCGCCTCCGTGGACTTGAGCAGGTCGTTCCAGGACGCCTCGAACTTCTCCACGCCCTCGTCCTCCAGGAGCTGCACGACCTCGTCGTACGAGATCCCGAGCGCCGCGAGCGCGTCGAGGTCGGCCTTGGCCGCCGCGTACGTGCCGCGCACGGTGTCACCCTTGATCTCACCGCGGGCCGCGGTGGCCTCCAGGGTGGCCTCCGGCATGGTGTTGACCGTGCCCGGGGCGACCAGCTCGTCGACGTACAGCGTGTCCTTGTAGTCCGGGTCCTTGACGCCGGTCGAGGCCCACAGCGGACGCTGCTTGTTGGCGCCCGCCTTGTCCAGGGCGGCCCAGCGCTCGGAGGAGAAGACCTCCTCGTACGCCTCGTAGGCCAGCCGGGCGTTGGCCAGCGCGGCCTTGCCCTTGAGGGCCTTGGCCTCGTCCGTGCCCAGCTTGTCCAGGCGCTTGTCGATCTCGGAGTCCACACGGGACACGAAGAACGACGCCACCGAACGGATCAGGGACAGGTCCAGGCCCGCGGCCTTGGCCTTCTCCAGGCCCGCCAGGTAGGCGTCCATGACCTCGCGGTAGCGCTCCAGCGAGAAGATCAGCGTGACGTTGACGCTGATGCCCAGGCCGATGACCTCGGTGATCGCCGGGAGGCCCGCCTTGGTGGCCGGGATCTTGATCAGCGTGTTCGGGCGGTCCACCAGCCACGCCAGCTGCTTGGCCTCGGCGATGGTCGGGACGGTCTTGTGCGCCAGGCGCGGGTCGACCTCGATGGAGACCCGGCCGTCCTGGCCGCCGGTGGCGTCGAAGACCGGCCGCAGGACGTCGGCGGCGTCGCGGACGTCCGCCGTCGTGATCATGCGGATGGCTTCGTCGACGGTGACCTTGCGGGCGGCGAGGTCGGTGACCTGCTGCTGGTAACCGTCGCCCGAGGAGATCGCCTTCTGGAAGATCGACGGGTTCGTCGTGACACCGACGACGTGCTGCTGGTCGATCAGTTCGGCGAGGTTGCCGGACGTGATGCGCTTGCGCGACAGGTCGTCCAGCCAGATCGCGACGCCTTCGTCGGAGAGGCGCTTGAGTGCGTCTGTCATGGGTTCTGCATCTCCTACTTGTTGTGTACGGGCGTCAGCGCGCGGCGGCTTCGAGTGATTCCCGGGCGGCGGCGGCGACCGCGTCGGCGGTGAAGCCGAACTCGCGGTAGAGCACCTTGCCGTCGGCCGAGGCACCGAAGTGCTCCAGCGACACGATGCGTCCGGCGTCACCGACGAAGCGGTGCCAGGTCAGACCGATGCCGGCTTCGACGGCGACACGGGCCTTGACGGACGGGGGCAGCACGCTCTCGCGGTAGGCCTGGTCCTGCTGGTCGAACCACTCGACCGACGGCATCGACACCACGCGGGTGGGGACGCCCTCGGCCTGCAGCCGCTCGCGCGCCTCGACGGCGAGCTGCACCTCGGAACCGGTACCGATCAGCACGACCTGCGGCGCGGCGCTCTGTCCGTCGGCGCCTTCGGCGTCGAACAGCACGTAACCGCCCTTGGCGGCAGCCTCGTTGGCCGGGTACGTCGGCACGCCCTGACGGGTCAGCGCGAGGCCGTGCGGGGCCCCCACGCCGTACTCCTTCGTGAAGCGCTTGAGGATCTCGCGCCAGGCGATCGCGGTCTCGTTGGCGTCGGCCGGGCGGACGATGTTCAGACCCGGGATGGCGCGCAGCGAGGCGAGGTGCTCGACCGGCTGGTGGGTCGGGCCGTCCTCACCCAGACCGATGGAGTCGTGCGTCCACACGTATGTCACCGGCAGGTGCATCAGCGCGGACAGCCGGACGGCGTTGCGCATGTAGTCGGAGAACACCAAGAAGGTGCCGCCGTAGATGCGGGTGTTGCCGTGCAGCGCGATGCCGTTCATCTCCGCGGCCATGGAGTGCTCACGGATACCGAAGTGGATCGTGCGGCCGTAGGGGTCGGCCTCCGGCAGCGGGTTGTCCGCCGGGAGGAACGAGGAGGTCTTGTCGATCGTGGTGTTGTTCGAGCCGGCCAGGTCGGCCGAGCCGCCCCACAGCTCCGGGATCACCGCGCCGAGGGCGTGCAGCACCTTGCCGGACGCGGCGCGGGTGGCGACGGACTTGCCGGTCTCGAACGCCGGGAGGTGGTCCTCCCAGCCCTCGGGCAGCTCGCCCGCGGCGATCCGGTCGAACTCCGCGGCGCGCTCCGGGTTGGCGGTGCGCCAGGCGGCGAAGGACTTCTCCCACTCCTTCTTGGCGTCGCGGCCGCGGTCGAGGGCGGCGCGGGTGTGCGCGAGCACCTCGTCGGCGACGTCGAAGGACTTCTCCGGGTCGAAGCCCAGGACGCGCTTGGTGGCCGCGACCTCTTCCTCGCCCAGGGCCGAGCCGTGCGCGGCCTCGGTGTTCTGGGCGTGGGGGGCCGGCCAGGCGATGATCGAGCGGGCCGCGATGAACGAGGGGCGCCCGGTCTCGGCCTTGGCGGCCAGCAGGGCCTTGGCCAGACCGGCCGGGTCCAGGTCGCCGTTGGGCAGCTGCTCGACGCGCTGGACGTGCCAGCCGTAGGCCTCGTAGCGCTTGAGGGTGTCCTCGGAGACCGCGGTCTCGGTGTCCCCCTCGATGGAGATGTGGTTGTCGTCCCACAGCAGGACGAGGTTGCCGAGCTTCTGGTGGCCCGCCAGGGAGGAGGCCTCGGCGGAGATGCCCTCCTGGAGGCAGCCGTCACCGGCGATGCACCAGATGGTGTGGTCGAAGGGCGAGGTGCCCGCCGCGGCCTCGGGGTCGAACAGACCGCGCTCGTAGCGGGCCGCCATCGCCATACCCACGGCGTTGGCGACACCCTGGCCCAGCGGGCCGGTGGTGGTCTCGACGCCGGTGGTGTGGCCGTACTCGGGGTGACCGGGGGTCTTCGAGCCCCAGGTGCGGAACGCCTTCAGGTCGTCCAGCTCCAGGCCGTAGCCGGCGAGGTAGAGCTGGATGTAGAGGGTCAGGCTGGAGTGGCCTGCGGAGAGGACGAACCGGTCGCGTCCGGTCCAGTTCGCGTCCGCCGGGTCGTGCCGCATCAGCTTCTGGAAGAGAAGGTAGGCGGCCGGAGCCAGGCTCATGGCCGTACCCGGATGGCCGTTACCGACCTTCTGCACGGAATCCATGGCCAGGACGCGGACGGTGTCCACTGCCCGCTGGTCCAGTTCGGTCCACTCGAGATCTGTGGTGGTCGGCTTGGTGCTCACCCTGAGTCAGGGCTCCTCTCCACATGTCGAATGCCGGGGACGGTATGTCCGCAGGCGGTGTCGAGCCTACCCCCGCAAGTGCGTGCGTCTTTTCGACGCTCAGTCGATGTTTTGGGCGCTCAGTCGGTGGGTGGTGTCATGGCAGCCGGGCGCTTTGGGCAGCCAAATCGGGACTTCGGTCGTTCCCGACCCGGCTGTCACGCGACAGCCATACGACCAGACTGCCGGGCGGTGCTCGCGCTCGCCTCCTGAACGTCAAGCGAACGCCCGGGTAAAAGGTGCCCGCCCCGCCCCGCGCCAGGGCGCCCAACACGAGCCCACCCCCGCGAAGATCGCTGTATGGCCAACGTCTAAAGTGGCGTGGTACGCGCAAGCCTTTACCGCGCCTTCCCGGCCGGACGAGCTTGCAAGCCTTATTTCTTCCGCGGCGGACGCCGCAGATGTTACTTCCAGGGGTGTGCGTGACGGCCGTCGAATCCCGTCCTGCGGGTGGGGGCACCGCCCACGCCGTCAAGGCTGTGGGGGAGCTCTCTCAGGTCCCCGGGAGTCCCGGAAAGCAGCCGTTCGGGCCCCGCGTCAAGGCATTCGTGGCGCTGACCAAGCCACGTGTCATCGAACTGCTGCTGATGACCACCGTGCCGGTGATGTTCCTGGCGGCCAAGGGCGTCCCCGACCTGTGGCTCGTGTTGGCGACCTGCGTCGGCGGGTATCTCTCCGCCGGCGGTGCGGCCGCCTACAACATGTACATCGACCGCGACATCGACGCGCTGATGGACCGCACCTCGCAGCGGCCGCTGGTCACCGGCATGGTCTCGCCGCGCGAATGCCTGGTCTTCGCGACCGCGCTCGCGGTCGGCTCCACCGCCTGGTTCTGGTACTTCGTCAACCCGCTGTCGGCCGTGCTGTCGCTCGCGGCGCTGCTTTTCTATGTCGTCGTTTACACAATGATCCTCAAGCGGCGAACCGCACAGAACATTGTCTGGGGCGGAATCGCGGGCTGTATGCCGGTCTTCATCGGCTGGTCCGCGGTGACGAATTCGGTCTCCTGGGCCGCGCTGGTCCTCTTCCTTGTCATCTTCTTCTGGACGCCGCCGCATTACTGGCCGCTGTCGATGAAGGCCAAGGACGACTACGAGCGGGTCGGTGTGCCGATGCTGCCGGTCATCGCCGGCAACAAGGCCGTGGCCCGGCAGATCGTCGCCTACAGCTGGGTGATGGTCGGCGTCTCGCTGCTGCTGCAGCCGCTGGGCTACACCGGCTGGTTCTACACCGCGGTCGCGCTCGCCTGCGGCGCCTTCTGGCTCAAGGAGGCGCACGCCCTGCAGTCCCGCGCCAAGGCCGGGATCACGGGCCCCAAGCTCAAGGAGATGCGGCTCTTCCACTGGTCCATCACCTATGTGTCGCTGTTGTTCGTCGCCGTCGCGGTGGATCCCTTCCTTCGTTGAGAGGTGTGGGGGATCACCCTCACAAACGGCCGTACTCGCGGGTAGCATGCTGTCCATGGCAGACACCCAGCAGGCGGACGAGCAGGTGGAGTCGGCGGCCGACGCGAAGGCCGGCAAGCGGGCCGGCAGGCGCACGGCCAAGCTCGCCAAGCAGATCAGCGCCTTCGCCGAGTCGCACGGCGGCAGCGCCGAGGGCCAGCTCGCGCACATCGGCCGCGGCCGTACCCGGATCGCCCTTGTCGGGGCCAACGGCGAGTGGGGAAACCTCGTCGCCGACAGCTTCGACTCCGCCAAGGACGCCGCCGAGCGGGCCGGCATCGCGCTCCAGGACGACTTCGACGGCGAGCTGGCCGCCAAGGTCCGTACCGGCCCCTACGAGTGGTCCCGGATGGCGGGCATCCAGATCGGCGGCCCGGCCAACGCCTGAGGCTCTCGCGAGGCGACGGCGCCGTGCGCCGGAGCGCACGCCGGAAGCGGAGCCCGATACCTCACCACCACCTCGTCCGTTAAGCCCACCAGGCGCGGCGCTTCGGCCGCCCCCGGTGGGCTCTCGGCGAGGAGGAGCGGATGGACGGACTTCCACCGCTCATCGATCAGTACAGCCACGGCGCGGTGCACGGCGAGCTCGGCCTCGGCTCCTTCGAGACCCACCTCGCCGCCGCGGCCGGCGCACACGGCCCCGCCCCCGCCGGCACCAGCTACTTCGACAGCTGGACCGGGCTCGCGATACGCCGCTGGTGCCCCCCGCTGCTCGGCCTGGAACCGCACTGTCCGCCGGCCCGCTATCTGGCCCGCAGGCGTGAGGTGGGCGCCTACAAGGCCGGCCGGATGCTGCTGCGCGGCTCCGGCATCGGCACGTTCCTGCTGGAGGCCGGCACCCCCAGCGATCTGACCTCGGCCACCGAACTCGCCACCGCCGCCGAGGCCCGCGCCCACGAGGTCGTACGGCTCGAACCGCTCGCCGAGCAGGTCGCCGACACCTCCGGCAGCGTCGACTCCTTCATCGGCTACACCGCCGAGGCCCTCTACGCGGCGGCCCAGCACGCCACCGCCTTCGCCTCCGGCGCCACCTACTGCGACGGGCGCGCCCCCGAGGCCGGCGAGGTACGGCGCGCCGCGGACCGCTGGCTGCGCGGCCGCCGCCCCGGGGAGCGGCTCGGGGAGCCCGCGCTCGTACGGCATCTGCTGTGGAGCGCGGTGGCGACCGGGCTGCCGGTGCAGCTGCACAGCCCCGATCCGCAGCCGCTGGCGGCCTTTCTGCGCGCCACGACCGGCATCGGTGCGGATCTCGTGCTGCTGCCCGGGGCGCCGCACCACCGGCGGGCGGCGCAGCTCGCCGCGGTGCACGCCCATGTCTACGCGGACGCCGGGCCGTGCCCCGAGGAGACGCTCGGTCAGGCGCCGTTCGGCAAGCTGCTGTTCTCCTCGGGCGCCCGCGGGCTGCCCGAGCTGTATGTGACCGGCGCCCGGTTCTTCCTGCGCGCCATGCGGCGCCTCGTACGGGAGTGGACCGACGAGGGGCTGTGCGTGGCCGAGGACGGGCGGCGGATCACCGAGATGGTCGGATCGGGGACCGCGTGCCGGGTCTACCGGCTGGACGCGGAGGCCACCTGAGGTTCGGGTGCCTCCTGCTCGCCGGAGGGAGCGGACTCGTCGGGGTCCTGCTCCTGGAGCGGACCGCGGTCGCGCAGCGACAGACAGACCCGCAGCACACAGATCCACACCAGGGCCGAGCCCAGCATGTGGAACCCGATGACGAGCTCGGGCAGGCCCATGAAGTACTGGACATAGCCGATGACGCCCTGCAAGGCGATGCAGGCGAACAGCTCCAGGACCATCCGGCGCGGGGCGGCCGGTGCCTTGACGGCGCGCAGCGTGAACCACAGGGCGACGGTCAGGCCGACGACGATGTAGACGAAGTCGACGTGGAGCTGGGTGATCTCCTGCCAGTTCAGCGGGATGCGGTGGTCGATCTTGGTGGCGTCGCCCGCGTGCGGTCCCGTGCCGGTGACGATCGAGCCGATGACGGTCAGCGCGCCGGTCGCCGCCACCAGCAGCCAGCCGAGCTGGCGGACCGGGCGGGCGACCAGGTCGCGCGGCTCCTCGTCGCCCTCGCCCGCCCGCTTCCAGCTGAGCACGGCGACCGTGAGCAGCGCCGTGGCCGCCAGGAAGTGCGAGCTGACGATGTAGGGGTTCAGGCCGGTCAGGACCGTGATGCCGCCGACGACGGCGTTGATCATGACGATCCAGAACTGCGCCCAGCCGAGGCGGGTGAGCGAGCGGCGCCGGGGGTGCCGGGCACGGGCCGCGATGATGAACACTCCGACGACCACGCACAGCACGCCGGTCAGGGTGCGGTTGCCGAACTCGACGAGGCCGTTGATGCCCATCGCGGAGGTCGGCGTGAGGCTCTCCGGCGTGCATGTGGGCCAGGTCGAGCAGCCCAGTCCGGACTGGGTGAGCCGGACCGCGCCGCCTGTGACGACGATGATCACGGCCATGACGACGGTGGCCAGTGCGGTCCGTCGCACGAAGGCCGCGGAGGGCTGCCAGCGGCGGGCGATCAGCTCAAGGGGGTTCAGCGAATTCGGCACGGGAGCCATCGTAGGCGGCTGCTTGTGCGAGTTTTCACGAGGGTCCGGTTTGTGTTCCCGCCGGAGGGTTCGGGGGGTATCCGTACGGGCCCGACGGCGCCCTCGGCCACTACTCCCAGCGGAAGAACCGCGCCGCAGCCCCCAGGCCGAGCACCGCCCACACCGCGAGGATGCCGAGGTTCTGCCAGGGGATGCCGGCGCCGTGCTGGAGGACGTCGCGCAGTCCGTCGGACAGCGCCGCGATCGGCAGCAGCCCGAGCATGCTCTGGGCGGCCTCCGGGAACTTCGTCAGCGGGACGATGACGCCGCCGCCGACCAGCAGCAGCAGGAACACCAGATTGGCGGCCGCCAGGGTGGCCTCCGCCTTGAGCGTGCCGGCCATCAGCAGGCCCAGGCCGGAGAAGGCGGCGGTGCCCAGGAGGAGCAGCAGCACCACGGAGAACGGGTTGCCGTGCGGGGACCAGCCCAGCGCGAGGGCGACCGCCGTCAGCAGCGCGATCTGCAGGACTTCGGTGACCAGCACCGCACAGGTCTTCGCGGTCATCAGCCCCCAGCGCGGCAGCGGCGAGACGGCGAGCCGCTTGAGCACGCCGTAGCGCCGCTCGAAGCCGGTCGCGATGGCCTGGCCGGTGAAGGCGGTGGACATCACGGCGAGCGCCAGGATGCCGGGCGCCAGGAAGTCGACGGAGCTGCCGGCGCCGCCGGCCGTGTCGGTGGGCACCTCGATGACGTCGACCGCGGAGAACAGCACCAGCAGCAGCGTCGGAATGACGACGGTCAGCAGCAGCTGCTCACCGTTGCGCAGCAGCATCCTGGTCTCCAGGGCCGCCTGCGCACGGATCATCCGGGGCAGCGGTGCCGCACCGGGCCGCGGGGCGAACGTGCCGGTCGCGGCAGCGGAACCGGTCTCGGTGGCGGTCATGCGCGCAGCTCCTTGCCCGTGAGCTCAAGAAATACGTCCTCCAGGGTGTGCCGCTCCACGGCTATGGCGTCCGGCATCACCCCGTTCTGTGCGCACCACGAGGCGACGGTGGCCAGCAGCTGTGGGTCGATCTTGCCGTGGACGCGGTAGGTGCCGGCGGCCGGCTCCGTGGCGGCGCTGTCCGCGGGCAGCGCCTTGAGGAGCGAGGCGAGGTCGAGGCCGGGCCGGCCGGTGAAGCGCAGGCTGTTCTCCGCGCCGCCGCGGCACAGCTGCTCGGGGCTGCCCTGGGCGATCACCCGGCCGCCGTCGATGATCGCGACATCGTCGGCGAGCTGCTCGGCCTCGTCCATGAAGTGCGTGGTCAGTACGGTGCTGACGCCATCGGCGCGCAGCTCCCGTACGAGGTCCCAGGTGGCGTGCCGGGCCTGTGGGTCGAGGCCGGCGGTCGGCTCGTCGAGGAAGACCAGCTCGGGGCGGCCGACCACGGCCATCGCCAGGGCGAGCCGCTGCTGCTGGCCGCCGGAGAGCCGCCGGTAGGGCGTCCGGCCGCAGCTGCCCAGGCCGAGCCGCTCGATCAGCAGCCCGACGTCGAGGGGGTGGGCGTGCAGGGTGGCGGTGTGCCGCAGCATCTCCTCGGCCCTGGCGCTCGCGTAGACGCCGCCGGACTGCAGCATCACGCCGATCCGCGGCCGCAGCGCCGCGGCGTCGGCGATCGGGTCCAGGCCCAGGACGCGGACCTGGCCGGCGTCCGGGCGGCGGTAGCCCTCGCAGGTCTCGATGGTGGTGGTCTTGCCGGCGCCGTTGGGGCCGAGCACGGCGGTCACCGCGCCGCGTGCGACGGTCAGGTCGAGGCCGTCCACGGCGGTCTTGGTCCCGTATCGCTTGACCAGGCCGACGACCTCGACGGCAGACTCTCGGCCGGGGGTCCGGGGATCGCTCCCCGGGGAGGTGCTGCGCATGCCGGGCAGTCTACGGAGAGTCGCCGGTCAGCCCTCAACGGGGGCTTGGGTGCTGACCGGCGCCCGGGGGTGGTCAATATGGCGGTGCGCGGCCGTACGATTTTCGGCGCCCGCGGGCCGTGCCGGGCGGCCGCCGGGCCGGGGCGCTCCATCGCAGGTCGGCGGTGCTTCGACGGGTCCCGGTGGGGCTTGAATTAGGTAAGCCTAAGTGATAGAGGCCACCTGTCCGTGATCCGGACGAGGCTTGAATCGCTTTGACGAATTACGCAACAATGACGTTGTGAAATACGCGAGCGAGGATCAGGAAGGGCCCGCGGTCGAGCAGACCGCCGGGCCGGCCGCCTCCACGCCCGAGCAGACCGAGCGGCGTGCGCCCGCCGCGCACGCCCCGGCGCCGCACGACGAACAGCAGGGCACCCGCAACAGGGTCGCCCGCTCCATCCTCGACCACGGTCCGTCCACCGCGGCCGAGCTCGCACTCCGTCTGGAACTGACCCAGGCCGCGGTCCGCCGCCATCTGGACGCGCTCGCCGCGGAGGGCGTCGTCGAGCCCCGCGAGAAGCGGGTCTACGGCACCCGTGGCCGCGGCCGCCCGGCCAAGGCCTTCGCCCTCACCGACTGCGGGCGGGACGCCTTCGACCAGGCCTACGACCAGCTCGCCACCGAGGCGCTGCGCTGGATCGCGCAGAGCGCGGGCGGCGGCGAGAAGGGCGAGGCGGCGGTCGCCGCATTCGCCCGCGCGCGGCTCGCGGCCCAGGCCGAGGGCTACCGTGAGGCGGTCGAGGCCGTCGAGCCGGAGCGTCGCACCGAGGCCCTTGCGAAGGCGTTGACCGCGGACGGGTACGCTGCTACGGCGCGCAGCGCGCCCAATCCCCAGCTCGGTGAACAGCTCTGCCAGCACCACTGCCCGGTCGCCCATGTCGCCGAGCGGTACCCGCAGCTGTGCGAGGCGGAGACCGAGGTCTTCTCCCGATTGCTCGGGACCCACGTACAGCGGCTTGCCACCATCGCCCACGGTGACGGGGTGTGCACGACCTTCGTACCGAAGGCCGGTGCCGGCAAGGCCGCGAACAGCACGCAACGCACCACCACCAAGACCACCACAGCATCTGCAAGCACGGCCGGGAGGAACCCCGCATGACGCTCCCCACGGAGACTGCTCACCCCGAGCTCGAGGGCCTGGGCAAGTACGAATACGGCTGGGCCGACTCCGACGTGGCCGGCGCTTCGGCGAAGCGCGGTCTCTCCGAGGACGTCGTCCGCGACATCTCGGCGAAGAAGAACGAGCCGGAGTGGATGCTCAAGCTCCGCCTCAAGGGCCTGAAGCTGTTCGACAAGAAGCCCATGCCGAACTGGGGCTCGGACCTGTCGGGCATCGACTTCGACAACATCAAGTACTTCGTCCGCTCCACCGAGCAGCAGGCCGCCTCCTGGGAGGAGCTGCCCGAGGACATCAAGAACACCTACGACAAGCTGGGCATCCCCGAGGCGGAGAAGCAGCGTCTGGTCGCCGGTGTCGCCGCGCAGTACGAGTCCGAGGTCGTCTACCACCAGATCCGTGAGGACCTGGAGGAGCAGGGCGTCATCTTCCTGGACACCGACACCGCGCTCAAGGAGCACCCGGAGCTCTTCCAGGAGTACTTCGGCACGGTCATCCCGGTCGGTGACAACAAGTTCGCGTCGCTGAACACCGCCGTGTGGTCCGGCGGCTCGTTCATCTACGTCCCCAAGGGTGTCCACGTCGACATCCCGCTGCAGGCCTACTTCCGGATCAACACCGAGAACATGGGCCAGTTCGAGCGGACGCTGATCATCGTCGACGAGGACGCCTACGTCCACTACGTCGAGGGCTGCACGGCGCCGATCTACAAGTCGGACTCGCTGCACTCCGCGGTGGTCGAGATCATCGTGAAGAAGGGCGGCCGCTGCCGCTACACGACCATCCAGAACTGGTCGAACAACGTCTACAACCTGGTCACCAAGCGCGCCGTCGCCTACGAGGGCGCGACGATGGAGTGGGTCGACGGCAACCTCGGCTCCAAGGTGACCATGAAGTACCCGGCGGTCTACCTCATGGGTGAGCACGCCAAGGGCGAGACGCTGTCCATCGCCTTCGCGGGCGAGGGCCAGCACCAGGACGCCGGCTCCAAGATGGTCCACATGGCGCCGAACACCTCCTCCAACATCGTCTCCAAGTCGGTGGCGCGAGGCGGCGGCCGGACCTCCTACCGCGGTCTGGTCGAGATCGGCGAGGGCGCCGCGGGCTCCAAGTCCAACGTGCTGTGTGACGCCCTGCTGGTGGACACCATCTCCCGGTCGGACACCTACCCCTACGTCGACGTCCGCGAGGACGACGTCTCCATGGGCCACGAGGCGACCGTCTCCAAGGTCAGTGAGGACCAGCTCTTCTACCTGATGGCCCGCGGCCTGACGGAGTTCGAGGCCATGGCGATGATCGTGCGCGGCTTTGTCGAGCCGATCGCCCGTGAGCTGCCGATGGAGTACGCGCTGGAGCTGAACCGGCTGATCGAGCTGCAGATGGAAGGCGCGGTCGGCTGACGCCCGCCCCCACGCAGCGACTGACTCCCTGATTGCAGAAAGCGAGCACGACGACAGCCATGGCTGAGGCTCAGAACATCCCGGCGGGTTCCACGACCACCGGCTCCATCGCGGTGGCCGCGGAGTCCACCGTCGCCACCCGGATGAGCGCCCCGCCGTCCTACGACGTGGCGGACTTCCCGGTGCCGCACGGCCGCGAGGAGGAGTGGCGCTTCACGCCCCTCGCGCGCCTGAGGGGCCTGCACGACGGCAGCGCCGTCGCGGGCGGTGCCGACCTCAAGGTCGACATCACCGCGCCCGAGGGCGTCACCCACGAGCTGGTCGGCCGTGAGGACCCGCGGGTCGGCAAGGCCGGCAAGCCCGTGGACCGGGTCGCCGCGCAGGCGTACAGCTCCTTCGAGAAGGCCTCGGTGGTCTCGGTCCCCAAGGAGACCGTGCTCACCGAGCCGATCCGGATCACCGTGCACGGCGAGGGCGGCACCGCCTTCGGCCACCAGGTCATCGAGCTCGGCGCGTTCGCCGAGGCGGTCGTCGTCATCGACCACATCGGTGACGCGGTGCTCGCCGCCAACGTCGACTACCTCCTCGGTGACGGCGCCAAGCTGACCGTCGTCTCCGTCCAGGACTGGGACGACAAGGCCGTCCACGTCGGGCAGCACAACGCCCTCGTCGGCCGGGACGGCACCTTCAAGTCCGTGGTCGTCACCTTCGGCGGCGACCTCGTCCGGCTGCACCCGCGTATCACCTACGCCGGCCCCGGCGGCGAGGCCGAGCTCTACGGCCTGTACTTCACCGAAGAGGGCCAGCACCACGAGCACCGCCTCTTCGTCGACCACGAGGCGTCCAACTGCCGCTCCAACGTGACCTACAAGGGCGCGCTGCAGGGCCAGGACGCGCACGCCGTCTGGATCGGCGATGTTCTCATCCGGGCGTCCGCGACCGGCACGGACACCTACGAGCTCAACCGCAACCTCGTGCTGACCGACGGCGCGCGGGTCGACTCGGTGCCCAACCTGGAGATCGAGACCGGCGAGATCGTCGGCGCCGGACACGCCTCGGCGACCGGCCGGTTCGACGACGAGCAGCTGTTCTACCTGATGGCCCGCGGCATCCCGGCCGACGAGGCCCGCCGGCTGGTCGTCCGCGGCTTCTTCGCCGAGCTGGTCCAGCAGATCGGTCTCCCGGACGTCGAAGAGCGTCTGATGAGCAAGATCGAGGCCGAGCTGGAAGCGTCCTCGGTATGACGTACGTACGCGCAGCGGCGCTCAGCGAGCTGGAGGAGGACACCCCCAAGAGGGTGGAACTCGACGGCACGCCGATCTCTCTGGTCCGCACCGAGGGCGAGGTGTTCGCGATCAACGACATCTGCTCGCATGCGAATGTCTCCCTCTCGGAGGGCGAGGTCGAGGACTGCTCGATCGAGTGCTGGCTTCATGGTTCGAGCTTCGACCTGCGTACCGGCAAGCCGAACGGCCTTCCCGCGACGCGCCCCGTCCCCGTATACCCCGTAAAGATCGAAGGGGACGACGTGCTCGTCTCCGTCACCCAGGAGTCCTGAGTTCCCCATGGCAACGCTTGAGATCCACGACCTGCACGTCTCCGTCGAGGCCGAGAACGGTCCGCGCGAGATCCTGAAGGGCGTCGACCTGACCGTGAAGCAGGGCGAGACGCACGCCATCATGGGCCCCAACGGCTCCGGCAAGTCGACCCTCGCCTACTCGCTTGCGGGTCACCCCAAGTACACGATCACCGGCGGCACCGTCACCCTCGACGGCGAGGACGTCCTGGAGATGTCCGTCGACGAGCGCGCCCGGGCCGGCGTCTTCCTCGCCATGCAGTACCCGGTCGAGGTCCCCGGCGTCTCCGTCTCCAACTTCCTGCGCACCTCCGCCACCGCCATCCGCGGTGAGGCCCCCAAGCTGCGGCTGTGGGTCAAGGAGGTCAAGGAGGCCATGGAGCGTCTCCAGATGGACCCCGCGTTCGCCGAGCGGAACGTCAACGAGGGCTTCTCCGGCGGTGAGAAGAAGCGCCACGAGATCCTCCAGCTGGAGCTGCTCAAGCCGGCCATCGCGATCCTCGACGAGACCGACTCCGGTCTGGACGTCGACGCGCTGCGCACCGTCTCCGAGGGCGTCAACCGCGTCCGCGAGACCGGCCAGGTCGGCACGCTGCTGATCACCCACTACACGCGCATCCTGCGCTACATCAAGCCCGACCAGGTGCATGTGTTCGCGAACGGCCGGATCGCCGAGTCCGGCGGTGCCGAGCTCGCGGACAAGCTGGAGGCCGAGGGCTACGAGGCATACACGAAGGGTGGCGCAACCGCGTGACACAGCTGCCGGGCCTCCTCGACACAGAGGCGATCCGTAAGGACTTCCCCCTCCTGGACCGTCAGGTCCACGACGGGAAGAAGATCGTGTACTTGGACAACGCGGCGACGTCTCAGAAGCCGCGCCAGGTCCTCGATGCGCTCAACGCCTACTACGAACAGCACAACGCCAACGTCCACCGTGGCGTGCATGTGCTCGCCGAGGAGGCCACGGCGCTGTACGAAGGCGCCCGCGACAAGGTCGCCGCCTTCATCAACGCGCCGAGCCGCGACGAGGTGATCTTCACCAAGAACGCCTCCGAGTCGCTCAACCTCGTGGCGAACATGCTGGGCTGGGCCGATGAGCCCTACCGCGTGGACCACGAGACCGAGATCGTCATCACGGAGATGGAGCACCACTCCAACATCGTCCCGTGGCAGCTGCTCTCGCAGCGCACCGGCGCGAAGCTGAAGTGGTTCGGCATCACCGACGACGGCCGGCTCGACCTGTCCAACATCGACGAGGTCATCACCGAGAAGACGAAGATCGTCTCCTTCACGCTGGTCTCCAACATCATGGGCACGATCAACCCGGTCGACACGATCATCCGGCGCGCCCAGGAAGTCGGCGCGCTGGTCTGCATCGACGCCTCGCAGGCCGCCCCGCACATGGTGCTGGACGTCCAGGCGCTGCAGGCCGACTTCGTGGCCTTCACCGGCCACAAGATGTGCGGCCCGACCGGTATCGGCGTCCTGTGGGGCCGCCAAGAGCTGCTGGAGGACCTCCCGCCGTTCCTCGGCGGCGGCGAGATGATCGAGACCGTCTCGATGCACTCCTCGACGTATGCGCCCGCGCCGCACAAGTTCGAGGCCGGTACGCCCCCGATCGCCCAGGCCGTCGGCCTCGGCGCGGCCGTGGACTACCTCGCCTCGATCGGCATGGACAAGATCGCCGCGCATGAGCACGCGATCACCGAGTACGCCGTCAAGCGGCTGCTGGAGGTCCCCGACCTGCGCATCATCGGCCCGAGCACGGCCGAGGAGCGCGGCGCGACGATCTCCTTCACACTCGGCGACATCCATCCGCACGACGTCGGCCAGGTGCTGGACGAGCAGGGCATCGCGGTCCGGGTGGGTCACCACTGCGCACGGCCCGTCTGCCTGCGCTACGGAATTCCCGCGACCACGCGAGCGTCGTTCTATCTGTACTCCACGCCTGCCGAGGTCGACGCCTTGGTCGAGGGCCTGGAGCACGTCCGCAACTTCTTCGGTTAATCAGGCACAGCGGATGAGGACGAGGACTGACTGAGTCGTGAAGCTGGATTCCATGTACCAGGACGTCATCCTGGACCACTACAAGCACCCGCATGGGCGCGGTCTTCGGGACGGCGACGCCGAGGTGCACCATGTCAACCCCACGTGCGGTGACGAGATCACGCTGCGCGTGCGGCTCGATGGCGCGACGATTGAGGATGTGTCCTACGAGGGCCAGGGCTGCTCCATCAGCCAGGCCAGCGCGTCGGTGCTCAACGAGCTCCTGGTCGGCAAGCAGCTCGGTGAGGCACAGAAGATCCAGGAGACGTTCCTGGAGCTGATGCAGTCCAAGGGCCAGGTCGAGCCGGATGACGCGATGGAGGAGGTGCTGGAGGACGCGGTCGCGTTCGCCGGCGTCTCCAAGTACCCGGCGCGCGTGAAGTGCGCGCTGCTCAGCTGGATGGCCTGGAAGGACGCCACGGCCAAGGCCCTCTCCGAGGAGGCGAAGACCGCATGACCGAGACCCCGACCACCACCAAGCCGGCATCCGAGGAAGAGGTCCGCGAGGCGCTGTACGACGTCGTCGACCCCGAGCTGGGCATCGATGTCGTCAACCTCGGACTGATCTACGGCATCCACATCGACGACGCCAATATCGCCACCATCGATATGACGCTGACGTCCGCGGCCTGCCCGCTGACCGATGTCATCGAGGACCAGGCGAAGTCCGCCACGGACGGCATCGTCAACGAGCTGAAGATCAACTGGGTCTGGATGCCCCCGTGGGGCCCGGACAAGATCACCGACGATGGCCGCGAGCAGCTCCGCGCGCTGGGCTTCAACGTCTGACGAGATCTTCCGCAGCGATACGGCCGTGCCCGCCAGTCACCACTGGCGGGCACGGCCGTTTCGCTGTTCGGGAGCGCCGCGGTGTCAGCTTCCGGGCCCGCCGGCCACCGGCAGCCCCTTGGTCTCGGCGGTGGCATCGCGCAGCGCGGGCGCCGCGGCGGCGAAGTAGCGGAAGAGGACGCGCAGTTCGTCCGCGGTGAAGCTTCGGAAGACCTCGGCCATCCGGCGGCGCGCGGGGCCGAAGGCGGCCTCGTCCTCGTCGTGCGGGATCGGCAGCGGCTCGACCAGGACCCGCCGGCGGTCGTCGGGGTCGGGGGCCCGGCGGGCCCGGCCGGCCCGCACCAGACGGTCGACGAGGCGGGTGGTGGCGCTCTGCGAGAGCCCGATGCGTTCGGCCAGGGCGCCGGTGGTGAGCGGGCCGGCGAGGTCGAGGGCGTGCAGTGCGTACAGGTCGGTGGGGTGCTGGCCGAGCGCCTCCGCGGCGGCCTGGCCGTGCAGCACGGTGGCCGTGACGTAGGCGCGATAGCTGTCGGCGTGCTGGCGCAGCAGGGCGTTGTGCCGCTGTTCGGACATGTCGCTCACCTTCCCGGGGCGGACCCGTCGGCTGTTTCCGGGGCGGACCCCTTGCCACATACTTGCACGGCCGCATATATTGCATGCGTGCATGCATATAAAACAGCGGCCGATTCCCGTCAGGAGGAGCCATGAGCACATCAGGGGGAGCCATGAGTACGGCGGAACTTCGCGAGGCGGCGGACGTGCGGGAGCGCTTCGAGGCGCACCGGCGGGCATGGGGTGACGCCGACGCCTACGGGCGCTCGTTCACCGAGGACGCCGACTACGTCACCTTCTTCGGCGGCAGGCTGACCGGCCGCGAAGGCGTCGTCGAGGGACACCGGGGCCTCTTCGACGGCGTACTCAAGGGCTCCCGGCTGTGGGCCGAGATCACCGATCTGGAGTTCCTCGCGCCGGACGTCGCCCTGCTCCACGCCCGGGGCGCCGTCCTGAAGGGGAAGCGGACCCGGCCCTCACGCCGGGCGATGTCCGTCCAGACCTATGTCATGACCCGGCAGCCCGCCGAAGGCGCCGACGGCTGGCTGATCCGGGCCTTCCAGAACACCCGCCACCGCCCCCGCACCGAGGCGCTGAGCGCCGCCCTGGCCCGGCTGGCGCCGAAGGGGAACTGACCGCCGATCTGCTTGTGTACGACCGTACGCATCGTTGTGTACGCTCGTACGCATGGTCTATGTGACGCTCGCCGGCGCGATCCTCTCCGAGATCCTCGCGACCACCTCGATGAAGTACAGCGACGGCTTCAGCAGACTGTGGCCGTCGCTGGGGACCGCGCTGGGCTATCTGCTCGCCTTCGCGCTGCTCGCCCAGACGCTCAAGTCGATGAGCGTCGGCACCGCGTACGCCATCTGGTCCGGCGCCGGGACGGCGGTGATCGCCGCGATCGGGATCGCGTTCCTGGGCGAGAGCGCCAGTGCGCTGAAGGTCTTCGGGGTGCTGCTGGTGATCGCCGGGGTCGTGGTGCTGAATCTGGACGGTGCGCACTGATGGCCCGGCGCTATGACCCCGACCGGCGGCAGCGGATCATCGACGCGGCGATCGCCGTGGTCGGCGAGCGCGGGATCGCCGGGCTCAGCCATCGCGCGGTGGCCGCCGCGGCGGATGTCCCGCTCGGCTCGACCACGTACCACTTCGCGACCCTGGACGAGCTGCTGAGCGCCGCGCTGCGGCAGGTCAACGGCGAGTGGATGGCCGATTTCGCGCGCTGGGTGGACGGCATCGACCCGGCGGCGCCGCTCGCCGACGAGGTCGCCGCGCTCGTCGAGGGGACCCTGGCCGGTGACCGCTCGCGGGTGGAGCTGGAGTACGAGCTGTATCTGGCGGCGCTGCGGCACGAGGCGGTACGGCCGATCGCCGCGGAGTGCCTGGACGAGATGGTGCGGCTGCTCGGACGGCGGATCGGCGACGAGCGGACCGCGCGCGCCGTGGTGGCGTTCACCGACGGGCTGGTGCTACAGCATCTGCTGACCGGGCAGCCCTTCGAACCCGCCGTGGTGCGGGACGGATTGGCCGGGGTGCTGGGCTGAAGCCGGCCGCCCGGAGCGGCGGCCGGCCGGCTCGTGCGGCCGTACGAGTGGCCTTGTGCGACCGTACGACCCGGCCCGATCGCTGAGACCGGTTCGCCTCGACGGGCGCCCTCCGGTTAGGTTTCGAACATGACCGATGCTGCTACTTCTGCTTCCCGTACGACCGGCGCCGTCGCCGCCGGGCTCGCCACCGTCACCTCCGACGGCACCGTTCTCGACACCTGGTTCCCGGCGCCCGAGCTGGTCGCTGCGACTGCCGAGGGCCCCGGCCCGGCCGGCACCGAGCAGCTGGACGACGAGCGCGCCACCGAACTGCTGGGCGCCGCCGTGCTCAAGGCGATCGGTCCCGACCCGGTCCGCGATGTCGAGGTCGTCGCCGTCCGGACGGTCATCTCCTCCCTCGACGACAAGCCGCTGGACGCGCACGACGTCTATCTGCGCCTCCACCTGCTCAGCCACCGGCTGGTCAAGCCGCACGGGCAGAACCTGGACGGCATGTTCGGTCTGCTGTCCAACGTCGCCTGGACCTCGCTGGGCCCGGTGGCCGTCGACCAGCTGGAGACGGTACGGCTCAACGCCCGCGCCGAGGGGCTGCATCTCCAGGTCACCAGCGTCGACAAGTTCCCGAGGATGACCGACTATGTCGCGCCCGCCGGTGTGCGGATCGCGGACGCCGACCGGGTGCGCCTGGGTGCGCACCTCGCGGCCGGCACCACCGTCATGCACGAGGGCTTCGTCAACTTCAACGCCGGGACGCTGGGCACCTCCATGATCGAGGGCCGGATCAGCGCGGGCGTGCTCATCGGCGACGGCTCCGACATCGGCGGCGGCGCCTCCACCATGGGCACCCTCTCCGGCGGCGGCAAGCAGATCATCTCGATCGGCGAGCGCTGCCTGCTCGGCGCCGAGTCGGGCATCGGTATCGCGCTGGGCGACGAGTGCGTGGTCGAGGCCGGCCTGTATGTGACCGCGGGCACCCGTGTCACGCTGCCCGACGGCCAGATCGTCAAGGCCCTGGAGCTCTCCGGCGCGGACAACATCCTCTTCCGCCGTAACTCCACCACCGGCACCGTCGAGGCCCGGCCGAACAAGGCGGCCTGGGGCGGCCTCAACGAGATCCTGCACAGCCACAACTGACAGCCACGACTGACAGTCGCAGCAGGCAGCCACAACGGACAGCCACAACTGCGCGTGCACGGTTGACCGTTCACGGTGGTGCCACGGCCCGGCGGAGCTCCGCCGGGCCGTTGGTGTGCTGCCGCCGTCCCCGGTCCGGCCGGGCGCCGATAGGCTTGGGGCATGCGTGATCTTGTAGCGGGGATGCGGTATCTGGGCAAGGGGCAACGCTGGGTCGCCCGGAACGGCCGGTGGTGGGGGTTCGGGCTGATCCCGGCCCTGATCGCCCTGGTGTTGTATGCCGCGGTGCTCACCGTGCTCGCCCTGTGGTCCGGCGATATCGCCGCCTGGGCGACGCCGTTCGCCGACGGCTGGGGCTCGCCCTGGCAGGGGCTGCTGCGCGGGCTGTTCGTGGCGCTGCTGTTCGCCGGCGGGCTGACGCTGTCCGTGCTGACCTTCACCGCCGTCACGCTGCTGATCGGCGACCCCTTCTACGAGTCGCTGTCGCAGAAGGTCGAGGAGAGCGAGGGGCACTGCCCGCCGGGGTCGGACCGGCCGTTGTGGCAGGAGATCTGGATCGCGCTGCGGGACAGCGTCCATGTGCTGCTGCGGGCCGCCGTTTTCGGGATCCTGCTGTTCGTCCTCGGGTTCGTGCCGTTCCTCGGGCAGACCGTGATCCCCGCCATCGGCTTCTGTGTCTCCGGCTTCTTCCTCGCCGTGGAGCTGACCTCGGTGGCGATGCAGCGCCGGGACATCCCGGTGCGCGAGCGGCTGCGGCTGCTGCGCGGCCGCAAGGCGCTCGCGGTCGGCTTCGGCACCCCGATCGTGCTGCTCTTCCTGATCCCGTTCATCGCGGTGGTGCTGATGCCGGGTGCGGTGGCCGGGGCGACGCTGCTGGTGCGGGAGCTGGTGCCGGACGAGGAGCAGCCGCCGGCGCCGGACCGGGGCGAGGGCGACGCCGGGCAGGACCGGGCCGACGCGCCGTACGGGCAGCCGGGCGGGCAGCCGTACGGGCAGCCGGGCGGGCAGCCAGGTGTGCCGGGCGGCTTCGGTCCGGCGCCCGCGCAGTTCCCCGCTACCCCGGGACAGCAGCCGGGCGCACCGCGGTCCCCGTATCCGCAGTCCGGTCCAGGGCCGTCCGCAGGGCGGCCACCAGCCGGTTGGTGAGCTGCGCGTCCGCCGCCAGCAGTGGCCCTCGGACCGGCCCCGCGGGCAGGCCGAGGTGGTTCAGCAGCGCCTTCGCGGCGACCGTGCCGGGGGTGTCGCCGCCGGTCACCGCTTCGATGAGCGGGACCAGGGCGAGCTGGCGGCGGGCGGCCTCGGCCGTGTCGCCGGTGTCATAGGCGTCCATGACGGCGCGCACGGCCCGCGGTGCGGCATTGGCGGCGGTGCTGATGCAGCCGGTGCCGCCGAGGGCCCGTAGCGGCAGGATCTGTTCATCGCAGCCCGCGTAATAGGCCAGCTCCGTCGACGCCAGTACCTTCGCCGACTTCAGCAGGTCGTTGCCGCAGTCCTTGACGGCCGTGATCCGCGGATGGGCGGCCAGTCGCAGCAGCGTCGCGGCGCTCAGCGCGGTGGCGGTGCGGCCCGGGATGTCGTAGAGCATCACCGGCAGCCCGGTGGCGTCCGCGACCGTCCGCAGATGGTGGGTGACGGCCTCCTGGGTGGGCCGTGAGTAGTACGGCGTGACCACCAACAGGCCGTGCGCACCGGCCCGTTCGGCGTCGCGGGCCAGGGTGACGGTGTGCCGGGTGTCGCTGGTGCCGACCCCGGCGGTGATCCGTGCCCGGTCGCCGACCGCCTCGACGACGGCCCGCAGCAGGGTCTCCTTCTCGGTGTCCGAGGTGGTCGGGGACTCGCCCGTGGTGCCGCTCAGTACGAGTGCATCGCATCCGCCCTCGTCGACGAGGTGGGTGGCGAGCCGCTGTGCGCCGTCCGTGTCGAGCTCCCCGTCCGCGGTGAACGGGGTGATCATGGCGGCCGCGGTACGGCCGAAGGAGGCCGCGGCCGGGGGCGGTGCGAGGGGTGGGGTGACAGTGTCCATGGCGGAAGTGTGAGGGCGTCTCATATTTCACGTCCACTTAGTTGTGCTGGGTGATTCCTTAAGTATCGCTACGATGAGTGGGGACCGTCGGTCGGCGCACGCGAAGCGGCCGCCGCACCGTTCGGTGCGACGGCCGCCCGGGCATCACAGGCCCATCACGCGTCAGTCAGGCCATTCCGCGAACGCTTCAGGTCCTGGGTCCGCTCGGCTGCGGACTCCTCCGACGACTTCGGCTTCCGCTGGTCGGTGCGCCGCTCGGCGGCACGGTCCTTGTTGCCCGACTTACGGTTCTGGGACTTCGGCATGATGACTCCCTATGTCTCGCCGAATGTTGCTTACGAACTCCAGTACCGCACCCTCAGCGGCAGTTGGCCCCCCGACGTGAGCCAGGCGAGTGACGGGAGTGTCACACGGGGTGACATGCCGCAGGTGTTACGGCCGGATCCGCAGCACCTGCGGATCGTGGTCGCTGGCCTGGTCGGCGTACTCGGCGTTGATGTGCACGATGTCGTAGTCGGCCCGGGGCAGATGGCGGCTGGTGAGCATGTGGTCCAGCACCTGCGAGTTGCCGTTGTAGACATAGCCGTAACGCTCCGAGCGCGGCAGCCGGCCCACCAGGTCGGTGAGCACACCCCCGCCGGTCAGGGTCTTGAGGGCCGGCGAGAACTGGTAGTCGTTGAGGTCGCCGGCCACCACCACATCGGCCTTCGGGTCCTTGGCCAGCAGTTCCTTGACGAACGCGTTGACCAGCCCGGCCTGCGCGGTGCGCTGGGTCTCCGACGTCCTGGCCGGGGACTGGAAACGGCTGTCCAGGCCCTGGTCGCCGCCCTTGGAGTTGAAGTGGTTGGCGATCACGAACACCCGGCTGTCCGGGCGGCTCTTGAGCGAGAACTGGCCGACCAGGGGCTTGCGGCTGGTCTTCCACGCCGGGTCGGTGGGCGCGATCCGGCCCGGGGACGCGGACAGCGTGGCCCTGCCGTGGTCGGCGACCACCTTCACCGGGGTGGTGGCGTCACCGCCCTTGATGTCCGTGAAGGACACCCGGTCGGGGTTGAACAGGAACGCCACACGGATGTTGCCGCCGGGCTGACCGCCGTCCTGGTCGTTGACCGGGTCGATCTGCCGCCACTCGTACGCCGGGCCGCCCGCCGCCTTGATGGCGTCGGTGAGCTTCTTGAGGGTGACGCCGGCGGTGACCACGCCGTTGTCGGTGGCGCCGTTGTCGTCCTGGACCTCCTCCAGGGCGACGACATCGGGGGCGGACAGATTGTGCACCAGCGCCTTCGCGAGCCGGTCGAACTTGGCCTGCGGGGTGGTGGGGGAGAGGTTCTCGACGTTGTAGGTGGCCACCGCCAGCTCGTCGGACTTCTGCTTGCGGGTGGTCTCCTGCGCCGGGCCGTGATCGGTGACCTTGCCCAGCTCGGTGGCCTGGAGCGTGTAGCCGCCGAAGCTGTCGTAGTCCAGCGGCCCGGCGGTGGTGCCGGTCAGCTCGTCACCGACATCGGCCACCGGGAACGGCCGCTGCGAGAAGGGGATCAGGGACGCCACCTTGACCCGGCCGCCGTTGGGGTCCGCGTACGAGCGGTAGAGCGTGCCGCCGCGGGCCGTACGGTTGTGGCCCGGCTCGGCGGTCACCCACAGCTCGTTGTGGGTGCTGGTCGGGCCGACGACCGGGGCGCCGGAGACCGAGACCCGCATGCCCTCCAGCGACTCATAGCGGTCCAGCGCGTACGAGGAGGGGCGCAGCGTCAGCGACTCGATGCTCTTGCCGCCCGCGTCGGGGGCGTAACGGTTCGGCACCGAGGCCGGGTTGAGCTTGAAGGCGGCCGGCAGCGGGGCGTCGGCGGAGACGGTCTGCCAGGTCGCGTCGGTGATTTCGGTGACGGACTGCAGGCCCGCGTCCTTGCCGCCCGGGTAGTACTCGCTGACCGTGCCGGAGAAGGTGATCGCGTCGCCGACCGTGACCTTCGGCGTCTCCTTGCCGGTGAAGACGAAGACCGCCTCGCTGGTGGCCGGGTCGTTGTCCGGATGCGGGTCCTGCACCCAGAAACCGCGCGCCGAGCCGAACGACCGGACCGCGGTGACCGTGCCGGGCACCTCGCTGACCTGCTTTCCGGCCAGCGAGGATATTCGCGTGTTGCCCTGGATGTCGTGGATCCGGACGCCGGCCGCGGAGGCGGAGGACTGCGTAACGGTCAGCAGTCCACCGGCGAGGGCGGCGCAGGCCACCGCGCTGAGGGCGGCCGGTCTGCGGAGCGAACGACGGGACGGCATGCATGCCTCCGAGGGGATATATAGGGTTATGGGGGGTAGTGGCACCGTGCGCGCGGCGCTGGACCGGCGCACGCTACGCGCGTCAATCTCTTGTGCGCACAAGGGAGTTGTCAAGGTTCTCCCGGTGACCGGCAAGGGGCGCGGGGGTGAACCGTCCGAGATACGGAGAATTCCGTCTACGCTTGGTCGGCGCACGAGCCGAAGTCCGTACGAGGAGCTGAGCCCCAGATGTCCGCAGACCGCCCCACCCTGCCGCCGGTGCGGCTGCACTCCGAAGCGGAACTGGCCCGGGACGCGCTGAGCGCCCCCCTGATGGCCCGGGCCGCCAAGCTCGCCCGCTGGGCCGAGCGCGGCGTCCCGGTCGGCGTCGGCGGCGAGATCCTCCATGAAGCGCTGGGCGCCGCCACCGAGCACCTCGGTCTGGCCGGCGACGAGGACGGCCCCGCCTACACCGCCGAGGCCTGGCAGCTCGCGGTGGACACCGGGCTGGTCGAGATCGAGGAGAGCTCCGAGGACTCGGCGGACGAGGACGGCGCCGGACTTCCCGACGATGCCGCGGTCGGCACCGCCACCCCCGGCGAGGAGCTGAACCTGCTCACCTCCGGCAGCCCCCAGGACATCCTCGACATCTGGCTCGGCGGCATGGAGACCGTGCTCGCCGACGCGGCCGCCCCCGACCTCGCCGACCTCGCCGACCAGCTCACCGAGAGCGGCGAACTCGATCTGGACGCGATCGACTGGAACCCGGAGGAGGAGGCCGAGGTGCTGGACGGCATCCTCGGCAACCTCTATCTGCTCACCGCCCTGAGCGAGGACCCCGACCAGGACGTGCCGCTGCCCGCGCTGGCCGCCTCCATGATCATCCCGGACGACATGGACGAGCCCACCGACGACATCCTCGAAGAGGTCTCCGAGGCGATGATGCGTCTGGACGACCAGTTCCGGGTGCTGGAGCCGATCGGTCTGATCGCCTACAGGCCGGTCGACGAGGCGCTCATCGAGGAAGTGGACGAGGACGGGGAGACAGTCCGCGCTGCCGAGCCGCTCACCGACGAGGACGTCTCCCGCTACGGCCTGGTCCGCCTTACTCCGCTCGGCGTCTACGCGGTACGCGCCCGGCTGCTGGACGCGGGCGCACACGCCCCGGCCGTCGGCGACCTCACCGACAAGGGCGCCGACGTCCTCCTGGACGCGCTGCCCGACTACCCCGAGACGCTCGCCCAGGCCGAGTCCGAGCGGTGGCTCGCCGCCCGTACGCCGCTGGACGCCGCCCGTGACCTGCTGGCGGCCGCCCGCGGCGACGACGAGCGCGCCCCGCGCCGCCGGCTCGCCGCCCAGCAGACCCTTTCGCTGGTCTCGCCGGACGCCGAGACCGCGCTGCGCGAGGTCCTCGACGACCGCCAGCTCGGCGGTCTGGCCCGGGTCTGGCTCGCCGAGCGCGCGCTGCCCGGTATCCCCGAGCCGTCCGAGGGCATGATCTTCTGGCTGACCGTGGACACCATCGCGGCGCAGCTGGACAGCGCCGACGAGAACGCCGTGCCCGAGCTGCGCGAACTCGTCCAGGGCCTGACCGACCAGCACAGCGGGTTCTTCGACACCGCCTGGCGGGTGGACCACCCGGCCACCGCCGACGTCCTGGAGGCCATGGGCCGGCTGCACCCGGACAAGAAGGCCGCCAAGGAGGCCCGCAAGGCCGCGTTCAAGGCGCGCTCGCGGCAGTCGGGCTGAGGCAGTGCCCGGGAGGGCCGGGGTGGCGTAACTGCTTCCTGGATGTCGCGCCGCGTTCAACTGGAGTTCGAAGGCGCGCGGGAACGTGTGCGGCGCAGGCACAGGGGAAGAAACCGGCCATCCAGGAGATGACAATGCCGCTCACCCGGAGAGATTTCGCCAAGCGTTCCGCCCTCACCGGCGCGGGGGTCGCGCTGGCCGGCAGCGTCGGCGTGCTGGCCACCGCGCCGGGAGCCATCGGCGAGGAAGCGCCGGCCGCCGGCCCGGACGGTGCGGCGGACGGCCAGGGGCACACGATCGGCTACGGCCCGCTGATCGAGGACCCGGACGGCATCCTCGCGCTGCCCGCCGGGTTCTCGTACAAGATCATCACCCGGACCGGGGTGACCAAGCTCGACACCGGTGAGTCCACGCCCTCCAACCACGACGGCACCGGCACCTTCGAGGGGCACCGCGGCACCACCCTCCTCGTCAACAACCACGAGCTGAAGGGCCCGCGCGCCGACTGGCCGCACCCGGTGCCGCTGGCCGAAGGGCTGGTCTACGACCCGGCGGCGTCCGGCGGCTGCACGGTCGTCGAGGTCGCCAAGGACGGCACCCCGGTCGGCGAGTGGGTCGGCATCGCCGGTACGTCCACCAACTGCGCGGGCGGCACCACCCCTTGGGGCACCTGGCTCACCGGCGAGGAGACCGAGGACAAGGCCGGCGAGCACGGCATGACCAAGGACCACGGCTATGTCTTCGAGGTCGACCCGCACGACAGGCGGGCCGGCCGCGACCCCAAGCCGATCAAGGCGCTGGGCCGTTACGCCCACGAAGCGGTGGTCGTCGACCCCAAGCGCGGCCACCTCTTCCTGACCGAGGACGCCGCCACCCCCAACGGCCTCTTCTACCGCTGGACCCCGCCGCACGGTTTCCGGCACGGCCGCGGACAACTGCGCACGCTGGCCGATGACGCGGGCGTGCTGGAGGCCTTCAAGTGCTTCGACTCCGGTGGCCGGTTCGTCGACGACCTCTCGCGCGCCACCCAGACCGGCACCGTCTACGGCGTCGACTGGGTCGAGGTCCCCGACCGCGATGCCCGTACGGTCTCGGTGCGCAAGCAGTTCACGGACGGTGAGATCACCCGCGCCCGCAAGCTGGAGGGCCTGTGGTGGGCGGACGGCGGCGCGTACATCGTGTCCTCCTTCGCCCGCGCGGAGAGCCCGGTCCAGCACGACGGACAGGTCTGGTTCTACGACCCGCGGCGGCGGACCCTGACCCTGAAGGTGCTGCTGGGGGTCAATCAGGACCCTTCGAAGGACGGCGCGTTCGACGGCCCCGACAACATCACCGTCTCGCCCTACGGCGGGCTGATCATCGCCGAGGACGGCGAGGGCGTACAGCACCTCTTCGGGGCCACCGACGACGGCCGCACCTACCCGATCGCGCGCAACGACCTCAACAACGGCACCGCGGACAAGCCGGAGTTCAGTGAGTTCACCGGCCCGGTCTTCTCCCCGGACGGGCGGACGCTGTTCGCCAACATCCAGGAGCCCGGCATCATGCTGGCCATCACCGGCCCGTGGAAGCGGCAGCGCCGGCAGCGCTAGCGGCACCGCCTGCTGAGCCTCCCCCCTGCCTCAAGGGCATGGGGAGGATCAGCCGGCCACGGCCGTGATGACGTAGTAGTCCAGCAGACCGTCCCGATAAGCCGTCAGATAGCGGCGCGGCCACTCGTCACGCAGCTCGGGACGCTGAGCCATATAGCGGTCGTACGCCTCCCAGACCCCGTCGCCGATCGGTCGGACGCGGACCTCCCGCAGACCCGCCGCGGCCAGCGTCGCGGCGACATCGTCGACCACATGCGGGACGTCCAGGCCGTCGGCGTACGGGGGCAGCAGACCGGGCAGCGCGCGGGCGGCCTCATGGGTGCGGGCGAAGAACGTCGTCAGCGCCAGCCGGCCGGTCGCGCGCAGCACCCGCGCCGCCTCCCGGGCGAAACCGGCCGGATCGCGGAAGTGCTGCGCGGCCTCGACGGAGTACAGACAGTCGACGGCGTCGTCGGGCAGCGGGATGTCCTCGGCGGCGCCCAGGAGGAAGTCCAGCCGGGCCGGGGTCCCGGCGGAGGCGCCGAGCAGCGCCGCGTTCGCCTCCTGGGCGCGGGCGATCTGGTCGGGGTGGGCATCCAGGCCGATGACCTGGCCCAGGCCGAATTCCCGCAGCGCCAGCGCGCAGCCCAGGCCGCGCCCGCAGCCGACCTCCAGGGCGCTGCGGCCCTGCGGCCGGTCGAAGGTGTCCAGCACCAGCCGGTAGAGATCCTGCTCGCTGCGCACCCGGTCGGCCTCGCTCAGCGGCCGGTCCGCATGGCCCGGCACCCCGGCCCAGTAACCGAAGTTGATGAAGCCGCCGGCGAAGGCGGACACGGTGCTCAGGTCGAACTCGCCGTAGATCTTCGCGACCCGCTCGGGAAGGTCGGGCGGCGCTGGGCCGTCCGGGTGATCCGTGGGCTCGGTCGGGCCGGCCGGCGGCTGCTGCGTCATCGAACGCTCCTCGCGTGTGCCGTGGGGGGAATCTTGGGGGCGTGCGGACGTTGAAGGAGAGGTGGTGAGCTCGACGATACGGACGACACAATTCTCGATCCTGGACCGTTCCCGCACCAGGGAGGGACATCCCGAGGCGGCGGCGCTGCGGGACACGGTGGACCTGGCGCGGCGCGCCGAGAGGCTGGGCTACCACCGCTTCTGGGTCTCCGAGCACCACAGCGTGCCCGGGGTCGCCGGATCGGCACCGACGGTGCTGGCCGCCGCGGTGGCCTCGGCGACCTCCGCGATCCGGGTCGGGACGGGCGGGGTGATGCTGCCCAACCACCGGCCACTGGTCGTCGCCGAACAGTTCGGGGTGCTGGAATCGCTCTTCCCCGGCCGGATCGACATGGGGCTGGGCCGGTCGGTGGGCTTCACCGGCGGCATCCGCCGGGCGCTGGGCACGGAGAAGGACGCCACCGAGGACTTCGGGGACCGACTCGCCGAGCTGCTGGGGTACTTCGCGGGCACCCAGACGGCCCATCCGCAGGTGCACGCCCGGCCCGCCGAGGGGCTCACGGTCCCGGCGTTCGTGCTGGCCACCGGCGCCGGTGCGCAGGTCGCCGCGGCGGCCGGGCTGGCCCTGGTCATCGGTGACCTCCGCGGCAGGCAGAAGATGCTGGACGCCATCGACGCCTACCGGGACGCCTTCCGCCCCTCGGGGCTGTGGGAGCGGCCGTATGTCGTGATCTCCGGGACGGTGGCGGTGGCCGGTACGACGGAGCAGGCGCGGCGGCTGCTGCTGCCGGAGGCGCGGTCGTTGGCGTACTCCCGTACCCATGGGGTGTTTCCGCCGCTGCGGCCCGCCGACGACGGGCCGGCCGACGGTGCCGCGATGTCGGAACGGGAGCGGGGCTTCTACGAGGACGCCCAGCGCGGCCATGTGTACGGCACCGAGGAGCAGGTCGCCGAGGAGCTCGGCACGCTGATCGGGCGCAGCGGCGCGGACGAGGTGCTGGTCACCACCAGCTCCTACGACCGCCCGGCGCTGGTGGAGTCGTTCGAGAGGCTGGCGCGGGTGGTGGGCCTGACGGCGCGTGAGTGAGCTGCCGGGGACGGCGCGGCACCGTCCCCGCCGCGGCCGAGGCGGTCAGGGACGGTGCCGCGGTCAGGTCACAGGGCCTGGCCGCCCGGCTTGACCATGCCGCGTACCGTGCGGGCGTCGACGAACTCGCCCAGTGCGGTCATCTCCCACTCGCCGGAGAACTGCCGGATGAGCTTGGCCATCATCACGCCTGTGCGCGGTTCGGCGTGGGTGAGGTCGAAGCGGACCAGCTCCTCGCCGCTCTGGGCGTCCATCAGGCGGCAGTAGGCCTTGGCGACGTCGGAGAACTTCTGGCCGGAGAAGGAGTTCACGACGAAGACCAGACCGGTCACCTCCGGGGGGATCCCGCCGAGGTGGACGGTGATCGCCTCGTCGTCGCCCGCGCCCTCGCCGGTGAGGTTGTCGCCGGAGTGCTGGATGGCGCCGCCCAGGATCATCAGCTTGCCGAAGAAGCAGTTGTCGACCTTCTTGCGGTCGGGGCCGTAGGCGATGACGGAGGCGTCCAGGTCGATGCTCTTGCCGCGGAAGGCGGGCTCCCAGCCGAGGCCCATGGTGACCGAGCTGAGCAGCGGGCGGCCGCCCTTGACCAGCGAGACCGTCTGGTTCTTCTGGAGGCTGACGCGGCCCTTGTCGAGGTTGATCTTGCCGGAGCCGGGGGCCGGGGCGGCGGGCTGCGCGGCGGGCGGGGCCGGGGGAGCGGCGGCCGGCGGCGGGGCGGCCGGGGCCGGGGCGCCGGTGGGCGGTGCCCACTGGCCGGCGGGGGCTGCGGCTGCCGGGGGTGCCTGCGGCGCCGCGGCGGGCGCGGCCGGTTCCTCCACGCTGACGCCGAAGTCGGTGGCGATCCCGGCCAGGCCGTTGGCATAGCCCTGGCCGACCGCGCGGACCTTCCAGGCGCCGGCCCGGCGGTAGATCTCGACGACCACCAGCGCGGTCTCGGTGCCGAGCTGCGGCGGGGTGAAGGTGGCGATGACGCTGCCGTCGTCGGCGTTACGGACCGTGCCGGTCGGCTCCGTGCCGGCGAAGGTCGCGCCGGCGGCGTCCAGGCTCGCGGTGACCACGACCTTCTCGATGCCGTCGGGCACCGCGGCGGTGTCCACCGTGATGGTGTCACCGCCGCCGGCCGCCGCGGAGTGCGTCACGCCCGGTCCGGCGGGCTGGTTGTAGAACACGAAGTCGTCGTCGGAGCGCACCTTGCCGTCGGCGGCGAGCAGCAGGCCCGACACATCCAGCCGCACGGGCGCGGTGACATCCACCGCCACCCGAACGGCGGTGAGCGGGAGGTTCGAGCCAGGAGTCATAGCGGTCATGCCGGGACCAACGATCGGTTCGCCTTTGCGGTTCCATTACCTACGGCCGGACGGCCGACCGGCCCGCTCATCGGCGTTCGCGGGAGTTGCCGAACAGCAGCCGGTAGGCGATCAGCAGGACCAGGGCGCCGGCGATCGAGGCGATCCACATGGACGGCTCGCCGAAGTCCTTCGGTATCGGGCGGTGCAGGATCTTGGTGGAGAGCCAGCCGCCGATGAACGATCCCACGATGCCGATCAGGGTCGTGCCGACCAGTCCGCCCGGGTCCCGCCCCGGCAGCAGGACCTTGGCGATGACGCCCGCGATCAGCCCCAGTACGAGCCAGCTGACGATGCCCATGATGCGTTCCTCGTTCCTGCGCGGAGGGTTGGTACACCCACCAGGACGCCGCCCGGGCGGCGCGGGTTCCGTGGCGTGGTGCGACCCGTGTTCAGTACGGCCACCTGGGCGGGTCGGTGCAGAAGGCGCCGCCGAGGTGGGTGTGTTCGGGGTTTGTGGGATCCAGTGCGCCGTGCGCGGCGATGAGCTCCGCGGCGTACGGCTCGGAGTCGTCCTGCGGTGCGTAGCCCAGGGCGCGGGCACCGGACAGGTCCCACCACAGGCGGGTGTTGGCGGAGGAGCCGTAGACGACGGTGTGGCCCACGTCCGGCGCGGTCAGGGCCGCGTGCAGCAGCCGCGCGCAGTCGGCCGGGCTCAGCCAGATCGACAGCATCCGCACCGACGTCGGCCTGGGGAAGCAGGAGCCGATGCGGATCGAGACGGTCTCGATGCCGTGCAGGTCCCAGTAGAGCGAGGCGAGGTCCTCGCCGAACCCCTTGGAGAGGCCGTAGTAGGTGTCGGGGCGGCGCGGTGTGGTGACGGGGATGGCGGCGGAGCCGTCCGCGGGGCGCGGGGTGAAGCCGACCGCGTGGTTGGAGGAGGCGAAGACGATACGGCGCACGCCCGCCTCGCGCGCCGCCTCGTAGAGGTGATAGGTGCCCTCGATGTTGGCGTGCAGGATCTTCTCGAACGGGGCTTCCAGGGAGATGCCGGCGAGATGGACGATCGCGTCGACCCCGCGTACGGCCTCGCGCAGCGCGTCCGTGTCGGCCAACTCGGCGGTGATCGCCTCCGGTTCGCCCTCCGTGTTCTCGATGGTTCGCCGGTCGAACAGGCGCAGCCGGTATCCGTGGGGCGGCAGGAGCTCGCGCATCAGGGTGCCGAGCCCGCCGGCGGCGCCGGTGAGAAGGACGGTGCGGGGTGCGGTCATGGGCGGGTACTCCTCCGGCTGAGCTGCAAGGCTGTATGTACGGACGGCATTCAGATGTGTGGACAAGGTAGGGAGCTCGATCTCGGCCGGTCAAGACGCTTGACGGACCCGGCAAATCCGCTTGCCGCCCGCCAGTTGTGGGCCCTTGACCGGTGCGGTAAGGCTGCTCTAGCGTGGCTGCGTTCAGAAACATGGACGCTGATCAGAAACATGCACAAGCATGCCAGGGAGAGCCCGTGACCGCACACCCTCCTCCAGCTGCCTCCCCCACACTTCGTCCGGGCGGGGGTCCCTCCAGGAGGTACCCCCAGCTCGCCGACCGCCTCGACGGACTGCTGTTCTTCCCCGTGACCGCGTACACGCCGGACGGCGCCCTGGACCTGGCGGCCTTCCGTGCCCATGTCCGCGGCGGCATCGACGCGGGCGCGGCCGCCGTCTTCGCCTGCTGCGGCACCGGCGAATTCCATGCGCTGGCACCCGAGGAGTTCGCCGACTGCATCGCGGCCGCGGTCGAGGAGACCGCGGGCCGGGTCCCGGTCATCGCCGGTGCGGGCTACGGCACCGCGCTCGCCGTCCACTTCGCCCGCCTCGCCCAGGAAGCCGGCGCCGACGGACTGCTGGCCATGCCGCCCTACCTCGTCGTCGCGGGCCAAGAGGGACTGCTGCGGCACTACACCGCACTCGCCGCCGCCACCCCGCTTCCCGTCATCGTCTACCAGCGCGACAACGCCGTCTTCGAACCGGCCACCGTCGCCGCCCTGGCCAGGACCCCGGGCATCATCGGCCTCAAGGACGGTGTGGGCGACCTCGATCTGCTCCAGCGCATCATCAGCGCCGTCCGCACCGAGGCCCCCGACGAGGACTTCCTCTACTTCAACGGCCTGCCCACCGCCGAACTCACCGGCCCCGCCTACCTGGGCCTGGGCGTACACCTCTACTCCTCCGCCGTCTTCGCCTTCGCCCCCGAGATCGCCCTCGCCTTCCATCGGGCGCTTACCACCGGCGACGACGACACCGTGGCCCGGCTGCTGGACGGCTTCTACCGGCCGCTGGTCGAACTGCGCAACCAGGGCCGCGGCTACGCCGTATCGCTGGTCAAGGCGGGTGTACGGATGCGCGGCCTGGACGTCGGCGAGGTCCGCCCGCCGCTCAGCGAACCGGCCCCGGCGCACCTCAAGGAGCTGGCCGCGCTGATCGAGCACGGTCTGGCCCTGGTCGCGGACGCGCCCGGAGCCGGTGCCTGATGCGCACCGCCGCCTTCCTCTACCCCTGGGACGTGGTCGGCGACCCGGACGCCGCCGGACGCCTCGTCCGCCTCGGTATCCAGCAGGTCACCCTGGCCTCCGCCTACCACTCCACCCGCGCCCTCACCCCGCGCCACCCCCGCCACCGCATCGTCACCGCCCGGCACGCCGCCGTCCTCTACCCACCGGACCCCGCCCGCTGGGCCGGCCGGGAGCTGCGGCCGTACACCCAGGACTGGGTGAGCGATCCGGACCCCTTCGGCGCGGCCGCGCGGGCGCTGGCCGACGCCGGTCTGGAGGTGCACACCTGGGTCGTCCTCGCGCACAACTCCCGCCTGGGCGCCGAGCATCCGGCCACCGTCGTGCGCAACGCCTACGGCGACCCCTATCCCTGGGCGCCCTGCATCGCCCGCCCCGAGGTGCGCGACTACCTCGTCGACCTCGCCGCCGAGGCGGCCGTACGGCCCGGCGCCCGGGGCACCGAGCTGGAGTCCTGCGGCTGGTACGGACTGGCCCATCTGCACGCCCACGACAAGATCGCCGGAGTGCCGCTCTCCGGCGCCGCCCAGTACCTGATGTCGGTGTGCTTCTGCACGGTGTGCGCCGAGGGGTACGCCGAACTGGGCGTGCCCGCACGGCAGTTGCGGACGGCCGTGGTGCGGGCCCTGGAGCCGCTGTGGGCGTCCGGCGAGGCCGGACCGGCGATGGAGGTCCCCCCTGGACCGGAGCTTGTCGAAGGTCCTTGGGAGAGGGAGGGCGAGTGGGCCGCGGTGGAGGCGCTGCTCGGCACGGAGCTCGCGGGGGTGCTGCGCACCTGGCGGGACCGAGCCGCCCGGACGCTGCAGCGCGCGGCGGTACGCGCCGTACGGGATGCCGCGGTGGACGGGTTCCGGGTGCTGCTGCACGCCGACCCCGCCGCACACCGCTGCGGCGCCAACGCCGGTGTGGACCCGGCCGATGTGCTCGCGCACGCCGATGGGGTGGTGCTGCCGTGCACCGGCGGGGCCGCCGCCCGCGCGCAGGTGCTCGCCCCGTTCACCGGCCGTACGGCCGAACCGGCCTGCGCCGCCGAGACGGCCACTGTCGCCGAGACCGCCTCCGCCGCCGAGACCGCCTCCGCCGCCAGGACCGCCTCAGCCGTCGAAGCGACCGTGCTGGCCGCCAATTTCACCGTGGTCTCCGGCATGGGCGGCAGCCCCGGCACCCTCGCCGCCGACGCCATGCACGCCGCCTCGCTGGGCGCCGGCGAACTGCGGCTCTACCACGCGGGCCTGGCGAGCGAGAGCGACCTGGCGGCCGTACGGGACGCGCTGCGCAAGATCGGGGACAACTCCGGGAAGCGGCCCCCATACTGACCCCGCCCCCGGGCAGGTCGAATGCAAGGGGCCCAGCCGCCCCCTACGGACCTCCCCGTACGGGCCCACCGCCCTCCCGGCAACGCCGCGAGGTCCCGTGCCAGACGCCTCGGGCCCGGCCATGACCCATCGGAGGGGCCCTGGCCCCGGCGCTCACCCCGGCCGGACGAATCCGCACTCGTACGCGGCGATCACCGCCTGGGTCCGGTCCCGCACCCCGAGCTTGGCCAGTACCCCCGCCACATGCGTCTTCACCGTGGCCGGGCCCACCCCCAGCCGGTCCGCGATCTCGGCGTTCGTCAGCCCGCCGGTCATCAGCCGCAGCACCGCACGCTCCCGCTCGGACAGCCGGGCCCGCAGCGCCCGCACCGCATCGTCCGCGGCCCGCTCGCCGGCGTGCCGGGCGGCCAGCGCGCGCACCGCCGCCGGGAACAGCAGCGAGTCGCTGCGTGCCACCAGCCGTACGGCCTGGACCAGATCCTCCGCGCCGGACCGCTTGAGCAGGAACCCGCTGGCGCCGGCCCGCAGCGCGTCATACACATAGGCGTCGTTCTCGAAGGTCGTCACCACGATGATGCGCGGCGGCTCGGACATCCCGGCGAGCAACTGCTCGGTCGCGCGGATCCCGTCGATCTCCGGCATCCGGACGTCCATCAGCACGATGTCCGGGCGCAGTTCACGGACCAGCGGTACCGCCTCGGCGCCGCTCGCCGCCTCGCCGACGACCTCCATATCGCCCTCGGCGCCCAGGATCGCGCGCAGCGCCGTACGCACCATCCGCTCGTCGTCGGCCAGGACGATGCGCAGGGGCCGGGGGCTTCCGGGGGGCTCGCCGGCCCCGCTGCCTGGAATCTCACCGATGCCGTCGTGCTGAACCGTGCTCATGCCCCGTCCATCCCCCTCGTGTGCTCGCTCTTCCCCGGCAGCGGCAGCGGCAGCCGGGCCGCCAGCCGCCATTCGCCGTCCTGCGCCGCGGCCGTCGCCTCGCCGCCCAGCAGCCGGGCGCGCTCGGTGATCCCGCGCAGCCCCCGGCCGCCGCCCGTACGCGCTGCCGTCGCGGCGGGGTCCGGCCCGGTGTCGTCCCCCGCCAGCGGATTCTCCATCCGCAGCGTCAACTGCCCATCTCCCACCCGTAGTTGCAGCCGGACCGGTACCGGCCCGGCGTGCCGCAGCGCATTGCTGAGGCCCTCCTGCACGATCCGGTACGCCTCCCGCGAGACCACCGGGGGCAGCCCGGCACACCGCCCCTCGACCGTCGCCTCGACCGCCACGCCTGCCGCGCGGGTCCGGCCGAGCAGCGCCTCCAGGCCGTCCAGGGTCGGCGCCGGCGCCGCCGGATCGGTGCAGTCCTCCTCACGCAACAGCCCCAGTACGGTGTCCAGTTCGGCGACCGCCTCGCGGGTGGTCTCCTCGATGGCGGTGAGCGCCTGCCGGGCGAACTCCGGGTCCGCGTCCAGCACCCGGCGGGCCGCGCTCGCCTGTAGGGTGACGGCGCTGAGCGCATGCCCCACGGAGTCGTGCAGTTCGCGGGCCAGCCGGTTGCGGGACGCGAGATCGGCGGCCCGGCGCTCGGCTGCGGCCAGCCGGTCGGCGGGCGTGGGCCCCAGCAGCAACGGCGCCCAGCGGGCCAGCAGTTCCCCGGCCGTCCAGGCGGTGCCGACGATCAGGGCCAGCAGCGCCAGCCCGGCGAGCGGGCCGTACACACCGTGGAAGACCTCCGGCCACATCAGCGCGGTGTGCTGGAGCGGCTTTGAGAACGGCATGACGAGGAGCACGATCACGGCCGGCGGCGCGGACAGCGTCATCCCGCTGACGATGCCGCCGGCCGCGAGATGCGCCACGAACCAGAGCGCGGTGCGCCGACGGGCCGCCCAGGACATGGCCGGTCCGTCGGCCAGCCGCTCCGCGCGGACGCCGCACAGCGTCCGTACGGCGGACACCTCCAGCGGCCGCATCGGCGGGAGGAGCAGCGCGACCAGGGCGGCGAGCGGCAGCGCGCAGCCGAACGCGATGAACTGCGAGGCCATGTCCCGCAGTGGGTCGGCGCCGTCCATGAGCAGCGCCAGGACGACCGAGGCCACCAGGAAGAACGGCATCAACAGCGCGCCGCCCAGAATCAGATGGATCCAGCGGGCGCCCAGCACCCGGATCCGGTGCCGGCCCGCTATGCGCACCGCGCGGCCTCGCGTTCGGCGAAGAAGTGCGCCCCGGCCACGGCCACCAGCATCCCGACGATCATCTGCACAGCGTAAGTGAGGCTCATCAGCGGTGTGGGCAGCTTCGGGTCGGCCGCCGTGACGGTCAGCGTGGTCAGCGTCATCCAGCCGCCCCAGCAGGCCAGCGCGCCCGCCCCGATCCAGGTGGCGGCCAGCGGCAGCAGCAGCGGGACCCGGCGGCCGCGGCCGTGAGCGAGCGTCAGCGCGCCGGCCGCGGTGAGCACGGCGAACAGTACGTACCCGGCGTCGTTGAGCCGGGCGTCGAGATCCACCGCCGCGGCCCGCGCGGGGTTCAGCCCGGCCGTGCTGCCGGTCGCCCACAGCAGATGCACCGCGGCGGGCAGCAGGCTGAGCACGGCCACCGCGGCCGCGGTCAGCCGCCGTGCGGAGCGGGTCGGGCTGGGCGGGAGGGTGCCGAGACAGCCGCGCCACAGATGGCCCCAGCGCTCCCTGGCGTAGAGCACGAAGAGGGTGCCCAGGGCCAGGCCCTGCACGATGAAGCCGCTGTAGACGATGTTCCACACCCAGGGGGCGAGCAGTTCGTCGGGGCTGCCGCCGGAGCCGCCGCTGCCGCCCGCGCCGTCGCGCAGCGCCGCGGCCAGACTCTGCACGGGGAAGACCGCGAGGATCGGCGCGATCAGTCCGGTCGCGCACCACATCGGTAGCGCGAGCAGCCAGGCCGGCACCCGCTGTCCCCAGGGCCGGGTCAGCAGGAACGCCAGCACGATCACCGCCGCGTCCATCAGCACGGTGAGCAGGTTCAGCGCCATCAGGGAGTTGCCGTCCTGGCGCAGCGCACTGCCCTCGGGGATGCCGAGCCGGCTGCCCGCGACCCAGGCGATCTTGAGCGAGAGATAGGGGACGCAGGCGGCCAGGGTGGTCACGCGCAAAACGGTGCGGGCGGTACCGGCGGCCCCGCGCGGGGCGGGGAGCTCGCCGGGGAGGTGCGGGGCCGGGGCCTGTTGGCCGCTCTGGATGCTCATGACGTCCAGACTTCCGGCGGCCCGCCCCTGCCACCTCGGCCCCGGCGACGATCTGCCTCCGCCGTACGGGGGAGTGGCCGCTCAGCCGGGCTGCCGGCCGGTCCGCCTCACAGCCGCCGGGTGGCCAGCGTCAGCCGGTCGCGGGCGTCGAACAGGGTGTCCTTGATCATCTGCTCATGGGCCGGGGTCAGCCGGGCCACCGGCACCGAGCAGCTGATCGCGTCCCGGGCCGGGGTGCGGTAGGGGATCGCGACGCCGAAGCAGCGCAGGCCCAGCGTGTTCTCCTCGCGGTCGACCGCATAGCCCTGCTCGCGCACCGCGTGCAGTTCCTCGATCAGCTGCTCGCGGTCGGTGATGGTGTGCTCGGTCAGCTGCGCGAGGGTCGGCGGCAGCATCGCCCGGACCTGGTCGTCGGTGTACGTGGCGAGCAGCGCCTTGCCCAGTGACGTGGAGTGCGCGGGCAGCCGCCGGCCGACGCGGGTGAAGGGGCGCAGATAGTGCTGCGACTGACGGGTGGCGAGATAGACGACGTTGGTGCCGTCCAGGCGGGCGAGGTGGATGGTCTCGGTGGTGTCGTCGGAGAGCCGGTCCAGCGTCGGCCGGGCCGCGGCCACCACCTCGTCGCCGTCGATGTACGACGTGCCGACCAGCAGCGCGCGCACGCCGATGCCGTAGCGGGTGCCGGTGGCGTCGGTCTCGACCCAGCCCAGGTCGACCAGGGTGCGCAGCAGCATGTAGAGGCTGGACTTCGGATAGCCGACGGCTTCCTGGACGGAAGCCAGGCTGTGCATACCGGGGCGGCCCGCGAAGTACTCGAGCAGCTCCACCGTCCGCACCGCGGACTTGACCTGCGATCCACCGGTATCGGCAGCTGACATCGCCCTTGACCCCTCTGTTCGGACCGCCATAGAGTCCCAGTTGTTCATGATCCGGGACGTCGTTCAGCATATCGAACGCGGTCCGGTGTGCTGCAAGGTTCGGAACGTCCCTGAAGGGACTCGGCACGGCATCGCCCGGGAGGAATGCACGGTGGCAGCAGCAGCACCAGTCTGGAGTGTCGACCCCCGAACCGGGAAGCAGCGGGAACAGGTTGCGGTGGAGGCCACAGCGGACGAGGTGGACGCGGTGGTCCGCGCCGCACACGCCGCCCGTGGCGCACTCGCCGACCGCACCGTACGCGCCGCCCTGCTGCGCCGCGCCGCCGCCCTGCTCGACGAGGCGGGCGAGGCGGTCATCGAGGCCGCCGACGCCGAGACCGCGCTCGGCCCCGGCCGGCTCACCGGCGAACTGACCCGCACCACCTACCAGTTGCGGGCCTTCGCGGACATCGTCGACGACGGCGCCTTCCTCGACGTACTGATCGACCACGCCGACCCCGGCCTCACCCCGCCCCGGCCCGATCTGCGCCGCTACAAGATCCCGCTGGGCGCCGTCGCGGTCTACTCCGCCAGCAACTTCCCGCTCGCCTTCTCCGTGCCCGGCGGCGACACCGCCAGCGCCCTCGCGGCCGGCTGCCCCGTCGTCGTCAAGGCGCACCCGGACCACCCCGCCACCTCCGAGCTGTGCACCGCGCTGCTGCGCCGCGCCGCCACCGAGGTCGGCCTGCCGGAGGGCGTGGTGAACCTGGTGCACGGCTTTCAGGCCGGTATCGACCTGGTCCGCCATCCGCTGATCACCGCGGCCGGCTTCACCGGCTCGGTACGCGGCGGCCGCGCCCTGTACGACGCGGCCGCGGCCCGCCCGCACCCCATCCCCTTCCATGGCGAGCTGGGCAGCCTCAACCCCGTCGTGATCACCGAGGACGCGGCCGGCGAACGCGCCGAGCAGATCGGCGCCGGGCTGGCCGGTGCGATGACGCTCGGCGTCGGCCAGTTCTGCGTCAAGCCGGGCCTGGTCCTGGCGCCCGAGGGCGAGACCGGCGACCGGCTGCTGAAGTCGCTGACCGCCGCCGTCAGCGACACCGAGGCGGGCGTGCTGCTCGACCACCGGATGCGGGAGGCGTTCCTGGACGGGGTGCGCACCCGCGCCGAGCTCCCCGACGTCGAGGCGCCGGTGACCCCCGGCGCGGGCGGGGAGCACACCGTCAGCGCCGGGTTCCTCGCCGTGCCCGCCGCCCGCCTGGCCACCGAAGGCCCGCACGACCTCCTCCTGGAGGAGTGCTTCGGCCCGGTGACCGTCGTCGCCCGCTACGCCGACGAGGCCGAGATCGGCGCCGTACTCGCCCGGCTCCCCGGCAACCTCTCCGCGACGCTGCAACTCAGCGACGCGGAGAGCGCCGGCACCGACGACGCGGGGCGCGGCGCCCGGCTTCTGGCCGAGGTCACCCCGCTCGCCGGCCGGGTGGTCGTCAACGGCTGGCCGACCGGCGTCGCGGTCGCCCCCGCCCAGCACCACGGCGGCCCCTACCCGGCCACCACCTCCACCTCCACCTCCGTCGGCGGCACCGCCGTCGAACGCTGGCTGCGCCCGGTCGCCTACCAGGACACCCCGGCCGCGCTGCTGCCGCCCGAGCTGCGCGAGGACAACCCGTTCGGCCTGCCGCGCCGGGTCGACGGCCGCGCCGAGGGCGCGTAGGGCGTGTCTTCCGGATCGGCCCGGGCCCTCGGCACCGTGCGTCCCCCCACCGAAGCGGCCGCCCTCCAGGTCCGCGCCGCGACCCACGCGGACCTGGCGGCGATCGCCGCCCTGCACGCCCGCGCCCGCGCCGCGTACCACCGCGCCCGCTTCCCGGACGCGCCCTTCGACGCCGTGGCCGAGCACGCCCGATGGCACGACGCCTGGGCACGCGTACTGGACCGCGACGACACCCCCGCGCTCTGCGCCGTACGGCACCACACGGTCCTCGGCGCCGCCTCCTACCGCCCTCGCACCGACCGCCACGGGCCGACCGTCACGCTCCACCAGCTCCATGTCGACCCCGCCCACTGGGGCACCGGCGTCGGCCGCGCCCTGCACACCGCCTGCCTCGACGCCTGGCGCGCGGCCGGCTTCTCCCGGGCCGTCCTCGACGTGCTCTGGCACAACCACCGGGCCCGCGCCTTCTACACCGGCCTCGGCTGGCGCCCCGACCCGGACCGCCGCCCCGCCCCCGACGCCACCCACCTCACCCTGGCGCTGGACCTGGCGCCCCAAGAGCATCCGACGCCGCTGCCGCCTCCCGCCGGGCGATGATCTGCAGCCGCCCGGCCGTCCGCCCGTCCAGCGTGGCGACCGACCCCACCCGCTCCGTCACCACCGAGAAGCCCGCCGCCCGCACCAGGCCCCGCAGCCGCTGTGGCGGATGGTGCCGGAACACCCCGCCGTCGGGCGTCTCGAACACCCCGTACGTGCCGTACCGCTGCGCGAACCGCGCATAGCGCTCCTGGTTGTACGGATCGTCCTGCAACGGCACATCGCTCAGATACAGCACCCCGCCAGGGCGCACCAGCCGCCCCAGCTCGCCGACGATCGCCGACTGATCCCCGTCCCCCGGCACACATGTGAGCACCGCGAACAGCAGCGCCGCATCGAACGACCCCTCCTCGAACGGCAGCGGAAACCCGGCCCACCGCATCAGATCCAGCCCCGGATGCTCGCGCCGCCCCCGCGCGATCAGCGCCGCCGAGACATCCACCCCGCGCACCTCGCGATACCCGAGCCCGGCCAGCTCGGCGGTCAGCCGCCCGTAGCCGCAGCCGTAGTCCAGCACCCGCGCGGCCCTTGGCACATAGGCGTCCAGCAGCGCCGGATCCAGGGGATGGGTGAAGGTCTTGGCGGACCCGGTCGTCTCCCAGAAGCCGAGAAATCCCTGTGGCGAGGTCATGCCCGGACCGTACCCGCGGAATAGCCCGCCGCCCCACGAGGTTGCACCAGGACACATCCACCACGAGGAAAGTCAGCTCATGCGCGTCGAAATCTGGTCCGACATCGCCTGCCCCTGGTGCTACATCGGCAAGGCCCGTTTCGAGGCCGGGCTCGCCGCCTTCGCGCACCGCGACGGTGTCGAGGTGGTGCACCGCTCCTTCGAGCTGGACCCGAAGGCACCGGCCGCCACCGACATACCGGTGCTCGACATGCTCGCCACGAAGTACGGCGTCAGCCGCGCGCAGGCCGAGGAGATGGAGGCCCGGGTCGCCGCCGCGGCCGCCGACGAGGGTCTCGGCTACCGCTCCGACCGGATCCACGGCAACACCTTCGATCTGCACCGGCTGCTGCACCTCGGCCAGGAGCACGGCGTCCAGGACGCGCTGCTCGACGCCTTCTACCGCGCCAACTTCGCCGAGGCCAGGACCCTCGGCGACCCCGCGGTGCTCAGCGAGATCGCCGTCGCCGCCGGCCTGCCCGCCGACGAGGTCGCCCGGGTGCTGGCCGACCCCGACGCGTACGCCCAGGAGGTACGCGCCGATGAGCGCGAGGCCGCCGAGCTCGGCGCCACCGGCGTGCCCTTCTTCGTCATCGACCGCCGGTACGGCATCTCCGGCGGCCAGCCCGCCGAGGTCTTCCGGCAGGCCCTGGAGCGCGCCCACGCCGACGGTGCCGTGCAAGTCCTGTCGGCCCGCGACGCCGAGGTCTGCGGGGACGACGGCTGCGCCGTTCCCGGGAAGTGACCGCTCCCCGGCCCGCCCGCATGCCCTGCGACCTGCACGGATGAGCCATGCTTGCGGGCCGGCCCGGCGGATACGCCGTGGACGGGGCGCGGATCGCCCCGCACAGTGGAGTCATGCAGCGACATGAGCCACTGGGCGGGGCCGAATTCGCGCCCGAGACGACCTATCTGAACTCCGCCTCCAGCGGACTCCTCCCCCGGCGCAGCGCCGCCGCCCTGCGCGCGGCCATCGAGGAATCCGCCTCCTACGGCACCATGGGCCGCGACTACTTCGGACCCCCCACCGCCTCCCGGGCCGCCTTCGCCCGGCTGCTGGACATCCCCGCGGAACGGGTCGCCATCGGCAGCTCGGTCGCGGTGCAGTCCGCGTTCGTCGCCGCCTCGCTCCCGCCGGGCGCCGAAGTGCTGGCCCCCGAGGGCGACTTCAGCTCCCTGGTCAATCCGTTCGCCACCCACCCGGGCGTCAAGCTGCGCACCGTACCGCTGGAGGCGCTCGCCGACGAGGTGCGCCCCGGCACCGCCCTCGTCGCCCTCGGCGCCGTGCAGTCGCTCGACGGCCGGATCGCCGATCTGCCGGCGGTACGGGAGGCCGCGCGGACCCATGGGGCGCGTACGTATCTCGACATCACCCAGGGCGCCGGCTGGCTGCCGCTGCGCGCCACCGACTTCGACTTCGTCGTCTGCGGCGCCTTCAAATGGCTGCTGTGCCCGCGCGGTACGACCTTCATGGCCTTCGGCGGGGAGCACGGCGACGGCGGCGACGGGGCATGGCCGGCCGCGTTGCATGCGGGCTGGGTCGCCGGAGAGGACATCGGCGAGTCCAACTACGGCGTGATCCGGCCGGCCGCCACCGCCCGGCGCTTCGACGAACCGCATGCCCACTTCTCCTACGTCGCCGCCGAGCACTCCCTCGCCCTCATCGAGGAGCTGGGCGTGGCCACGATTCACGCCCACAACACCGCGCTCGCCGACCACTACCGCGCGGGGCTGGCCGAGCGCGGCCTCGCGCCCCGTCCCGCGCCCGGCTCGGCGATCGTCTCCACCCCCGGGCTCGCGGACGCGGAGCGCCGGCTGACCGAGGCGGGAGTACGGATCTCGGTGCGCGGCGGGCTGCTCCGCGCGGCCTTCCATCTCTACAACTCGACGGATGACGTGGACCGGCTGCTGGCCCTGCTCGACGGTTAGGGTCCCGGCGCGGCGGGAATGCCGGGGTCGCGGTGGTTGCTGATGTAATGGCCAACGATTCAGCTCCGTACCTGAGTTGATGACCCGTTGACCACAGTTGAGAGGCCGTCAGTGACCACCGCGTTCGACCCCACCGACCTCGCCGGCATCCCCCTCGCCAACCGCATCGTCATGGCGCCCATGACCCGCAACCGCGCCACCGCCGAGGGCGTCCCCACCCCGTCCATGGTCCGCTACTACACCCAGCGGGCCTCGGCCGGTCTCCTCATCACCGAGGCCACCCAGACCGAACTCATCGGTCGCGGCTACCCACTGACCCCCGGCCTGCACACCCGCGAGCAGATCGCCGGCTGGCGCGAGGTCACCGACTCCGTGCACGCCGCGGGCGGCAAGATCTTCGCCCAGCTGTGGCACGGCGGCCGCATCGGCCACCCGGTGCTGCTGCCCGACGGCCTGGTGCCGGTCGCGCCCTCCGCGGTCGCCGCGGCCGGCCAGGGCTTCACCCACGAGGGCCTCAAGGACTTCGTCACCCCGCGCGAGCTGACCGGCGAGGAGGTACGCGAGACCATCGCCGGGTTCGCGGCCGCGGCCCGTAACGCGATCGAGGCCGGGTTCGACGGCGTGGAGATCCACGGCGCCAACGGCTATCTGGTCCACCAGTTCCTGGCGCCCAACTCCAACCTGCGTACCGACGAGTGGGGCGGCTCCGACGAGGGCCGCGCCCGCTTCGCCATCGAGGTCGTCAGGGCCGTCGCCGACGCGGTCGGCGCGCACCGCACCGGTCTGCGCATCTCGCCCGGCAACACCTTCAACGACATGACCGAACCCGCACCCGAAGCCACCTACACCGCGCTGATCGAGGCCATCGCCCCGCTGGGCCTGGCCTACCTGCACACCTGCGATGTGCGCGACCTGGAGCTGCTGGCCAGGCTGCGCAAGCGCTTCGGCGGCACCTTCGTGCTCAACCCGGCCACCGACGGCCGGCCCACCGGCCTCCAGGAGCTCCCGCTCGTCGAGGAGGGTGCGGCCGATCTGCTCGCGTACGGCGCGCTGTTCCTCGCCAACCCCGATCTGCCCGCGCGGCTGGCGGCCGGCGGCCCGTTCAACACCCCGGACCGCGCAAGCTTCTACGGCGGCGACGACACCGGCTACCTCGACTACCCGGCGCTGACGGACTGAGCCGTACTCCCGAAACGCCTCCTCGCACGAGACGGCGCGGTCGCCGCACAGACCCTGCTGTGCGGCGACCGCGCCACCGGTGTCTCCGCCGTGTCTACCTCACCGGCGTGAAGTCCCGCGCCCCGATGTACTCCGGGCGCCGGACCGGAGCCGCGAACGGCTCCACCGCCGCGTTGTCCACGCTGTTGAAGACGATGAAGACATTGCTGCGCGGGTAGGGCGTGATGTTGTCGCCGGAGCCGTGCATCGCGTTGCAGTCGAACCAGGTCGCCGAGCCGGCCTTGCCGGTGAACAGGCGGATGCCGTGCCGGTCCGCCATCTTCGTCAGGACCTCGTCCGACGGGATGCCCGCGTCCTGCATCTGCAGGGACCGCTTGTAGTTGTCCTTCGGCGTCGCACCCTCGCAGCCCACGAAGTGCTGATGCGAGCCCGGCATGATCATCAAGCCGCCGTTGGTGTCGTAGTTCTCCGTCAGCGCGATCGAGACCGACACGGTGCGCATGTTCGGCAGACCGTCCTCGGCGTGCCAGGTCTCGAAGTCCGAGTGCCAGTAGAAGCCGGAGGCACCGAAGCCGGGCTTCACATTGATCCGTGACTGGTGGACATAGACGTCCGAGCCGAGGATCTGCCGGGCGCGGCCGACCACCCGCGGGTCCGAGACCAGCCGGGCGAACACCTCGCTGATCTTGTGCACCTCGAAGACGGACCGTACGCTCTGCGACTTCGACTCGACGATGGAGCGCGGGTCGGCGCGCATCGCCGGGTCGAGCACCAGCCGGTCCAGTTCGGCGCGGTACACCGCGACTTCCTCCGCCGTGAGCAGTTCCCCGATGGCGAAAAAGCCGTCGCGTTCGAAGTCGCTCAGCTCGGACGGCGCGAACGGGCCGGCCGCTCCGGGCTGCGACCACACCACCGGGTCCTTCCGCGGGGTGATGACCTCGGCGGTCCCACGGGTCGGGTACAGGTCGGCGATGCGCTCGGGTGCGGTGGTCATGGTGTTGCCTTCCTCTCCTCTCGTACGGGCTCTGGCTTCCGTGCGTGTGTGCGTGCCTTCCTCAGCTGCCGGACGGGGCAGGCGGGTGAGGTGACGCCTCAGACCGCCTCGGGCTCCGCTTCGGGCTCGGTGAGCAACGGGTAGACCCCGTTCTCGTCGTGGTCCTCGCGGCCGGTGACCGGCGGGTTGAAGACACACACGCAGCGGAAGTCCTCCTTGATCCGCATGGTGTGCTTCTCGTGCCCGTCGAGCAGGTACATCGTGCCGGGCGTGATGGTGTACTTCTCGCCGGTCTCGTCGTTGGTGAGCTCGGCCTCGCCCTCCACACACAGCACGGCCTCGATGTGGTTCGCGTACCACATCGACGTCTCGGTACCCGCGTACAGGATGGTCTCGTGCAGCGAGAAGCCGACGCGCTCCTTGGCGAGCACGATGCGCTTGCTCTCCCACGTACCGGACTTGGCCTTGACGTGGCGGTCGGTGCCTTCGATGTCCTTGAAGGATCGGACGATCACGGTGAGTCGGTGCCTTTCTGTGGAACGGTAAGGAACCCCGCGGGGGTCAGGCGCAGTCGCGGACCGCGCGGGCGAGGGTACGAAGGCCCTCGTCCAGCTCCTCGGGGGTGGTCGTCAGCGCGGGCAGCAGCTTGACGACCTCGCTCTCCGGGCCGGAGGTCTCGATCAGCAGACCCAGCTCGAAGGCGCGCGTGGCGATCTTGCCCGCGAGGCTCTTGTCGATGCACTCCAGGCCCCAGACCAGACCGCGGCCGCGGTACTCGGCGATGGCGTCCGGGTGCTCCTCGACGATGGCCTTCAGGTGCGCTTCGACGATCTCACCGCGGGCGAGAGTCTGCTTCTCCATCTGGCCGTCGGCCCAGTAGGTGTCGAGCGCGGCGGCGGCGGTGACGAAGGCCGGGTTGTTGCCGCGGAAGGTGCCGTTGTGCTCGCCCGGCTCCCAGATGTCCAGCTCGGGCTTGAACAGCGTCAGCGCGAGCGGCAGGCCGTAGCCGCTGATGGACTTCGAGACGGTGACGATGTCCGGCACGATGCCCGCCTCCTCGAAGGAGAAGAAGGCACCTGTACGGCCGCAGCCCATCTGGATGTCGTCCACGATCAGCAGCATGTCGCGGCGCTCGCACAGGTCGGCGAGGGCGCGCAGCCACTCGGGGCGGGCGACATTGATGCCGCCCTCGCCCTGGACCGTCTCGACGATCACGGCGGCGGGGGTGTTCAGACCGGAGCCCTGGTCCCCGAGCAGCCGCTCGAACCACAGGAAGTCCGGGTACGCCCCGTCGAGGTAGTTGTCGAACGGCATGGGAGTGCCGTGCACCAGCGGGATGCCGGCGCCGGCCCGCTTCATGGAGTTGCCGGTGACGGCGAGCGCGCCCAGCGACATGCCGTGGAAGGCGTTGGTGAAGGACACGATCGACTCGCGGCCCTTGACCTTACGGGCCAGTTTCAGCGCCGCCTCGACGGAGTTGGCGCCCGTCGGGCCCGGGAACATGACCTTGTAGGGCAGGTCGCGCGGCCGCAGAACGATGTTCTGGAACGACTCCAGGAACGCCCGCTTGGCCGTGGTGGACATGTCCAGGCCGTGGGTGATGCCGTCCCGCTCGATGTAGTCGATCAGGGCGCGTTTGAGTACCGGGTTGTTGTGGCCGTAGTTGAGCGATCCGGCGCCGGAGAAGAAGTCGAGGTAGGTGTGCCCGTCCTCGTCGGTGATCCGGCTGCCCTGTGCGCGGTCGAAGATGGTGGGCCAGCCACGGCAGTAGCTGCGCACCTCCGACTCCACGGTCTCGAAGACGCTCAGATCGGGCTGGGTGATGGTCACAGCATGCTCCTGGGAGATGAGTGGCGAAAGGATGAGGAAGTCTGTGGGGGCTGGGCGGCGACGGCGGTCCCACGGGGTGCCGGTTCCGCTCGGCCGCTGCGGCTCTGTGGCCGTGCGGCCCTCGGGGGTTACCGCCCTGGAGGGGCCGGTGGTGTGAACGGGCCTATGAGGTGCAGCACCTCCGGCTCGTGGCCCTGCTCGGGGAACAGCCCCGCATCGAAGAGCACCTCGCGCCTCACGGGCACCGAGTGCCGTTCCGCGAACGACGCGAACATCCGGTTGGACGCGGTGTTGTCGGGGGTGACGGTGGTCTCGACGAAGCGAATGCCCAGCTCGTCCATGGCCCGGGTGGTCAGCCCGTCCAGGAGTGCGGCCGCCAGTCCCCGGCCGCGGTGCGCCTCGCCGACGGCAACCTGCCAGACGACGAGGGTCTCCGGGCGCTCGGGGCGGATGTACCCGGTGACGAAGGCGGCCGGCTCGCCCTCCGTGTCGCGTGCGACGACAGAGGTGGCGGCGAAGTCGCGACACCACAGGAGGTAGCTGTAGGACGAGTTGAGGTCCAGCGCCTTCGAGTCGCGGGCGATGCGCCAGATCGCGGCTCCGTCCTCCACGCGTGGGGTGTCGAGCTTGAAGCCCTCCGGAAATTCTCCGATATCGCTACGGGCACGTGCATGGTCTGCTTGTGCGGCGGTCATGGGAATTAAATTTACCCAGGGAAAAGGGAAATTGCATCGCGGGCAGGGGTTACGGAAGCGATCGATATATGTTACCGCGCGGGGGCGCCCGGGCGCGCGACGAGGCTGCAAGATGTGCCGATTTGACCGGGAAGTTCGGGGCGAAACGGACACGCTGTGTAGTCGGTCACAGCTCTGTAACGCCGTCGAGATGCGTCCGAATTACGGCACTTGCCACTAGCGAAATCTTGGCGTTTGAGCTGCGGAAAAGCGGGCAGAAGAATACGGGAAGCTGCACATCTGAAGAATTGGTAATTCGCCGGCAGAAGGTCTGGCGGAAGGGCCATGGAAACGCGTGCGGCAAACCCATGACAAGACCCGCAAGAACATGCGCGAGGGATTGTCCGGAAACGTACGGAGAACCGTGCGGAGAACGCGCGGAGAACACACAGCGAAGGCGCCGGGAAGGCGCAGCGGAAACGCGTGGAGAACAGAAGCGAACGCGCGGTGGGGAAGCCGTGGCCGACGCTCGTCGGCTTCCGGCCGACGGCCGGGGGGAAGGCGAATGCACAGCGGCCCGACGCCACTGCCGCGGCCCCCGCGGCGCCGCCTAAAGTGCCGGTATGACGTCCATGAGTGAAGGTGCGGTGCTGCACCTCAAGGGGAGGGTCCTCGTCGGGCCGGACGATGTGCGCGACGAGCTGTGGATCGTCGGCGGCCGGGTGACGTACGACCGGCCGGCCATGGCACGCGATGCCACCACCGTGGAGGGCTGGGCACTGCCGGGCCTGGTCGACGCCCACTGCCATGTCGGCCTGGACGCACACGGCCCGGTGGACGCTCCCACCAGCGAAAAACAGGCGCTCACCGACCGTGACGCCGGCACCCTGCTGATCCGCGACGCCGGATCCCCCTCCGACACACGCTGGATCGACGACCGCGAGGACCTGCCGCGGATCATCCGCGCCGGCCGCCACATCGCCCGTACCAAGCGCTATATCCGCAACTACGCGTACGAGATCGAGCCGGACGACCTGGTCGCCTATGTCGCCCGGGAAGCCCGTCGCGGCGATGGCTGGGTCAAGCTCGTCGGCGACTGGATCGACCGCTCCACCGGCGATCTGTCGGCCTGCTGGCCCCCTGGCGCGGTGGAGGCGGCCATCGCCGAGGCGCACCGGCTCGGCGCCCGGGTCACCGCCCACTGCTTCGCCGAGGACTCCCTCGCCCCGCTCGTCGAGGCCGGTATCGACTGCATCGAGCACGCCACCGGACTCACCGAGGAGACCATCCCGCTGTTCGCGGAGCGGGGCGTCGCCATCGTCCCCACGCTCGTCAACATCGCCACGTTTCCGCAGCTCGCGGCCGGTGGCGAGGCGAAGTACCCGCGCTGGGCGGACCATATGCGGCGGCTCCACGAGCGCCGCTACGACACCGTACGGGCCGCCTACGACGCCGGGGTGCCCATCTTCGCCGGCACGGATGCCGGTGGCTCGCTCGCCCACGGCCTGGTCGCCGAGGAAGTCGTCGAGCTGACGAAGGCCGGTCTGCCGGCGGTCGCCGCGCTCTCCGCCACCACCTGGGGCGCCAGGGACTGGCTGGGCCGCCCCGGCCTCACCGAGGGCGCCTCGGCGGACCTGGTGGTCTACGAGAGCGATCCACGCGAGGACGTCCGGGTGCTGGCCGCGCCGCGGCGGGTGGTGCTGCGCGGCCAGGTGGTCGGCTAGGGCGGCTCCGGCCCCTGTTCCGCGGGGAAGGCGACGTCAACGGTGGCGCCCTCATGCGATGAGCCGTTGAACGTCGCCGGTCAACCCAGGTCACCCAGGTGGTGGGGCGATTGTGGCGTGGGTGATGCATCGTGCCGCGGGAATCGAATAGAGGCGCGGAAACCACCCATTGGAGTGAACTGACCTCACGTGGCTGCCTGTTCACCCTCCGTGCAGACACGATGTGCGGGTCGAGGTCGTCGGCCCGCGTGATGTCCCCCATTGGCGCGGCCGGCGACTCCATTTCTCCTGTGGGGGTTCCACACACGTGTCCACCAGTCCCACCAGCTCCTCCGGCATGCCCCGACGCCTCGCCGCGACCTTCGTCGCCGCAGCGCTCACGGCCGGCCCCGCCGTCCTGCTCGGCGCCGCGCCCGCACATGCCACCGGAGACCACGGCTCGACCCCCGGCACGTCCGGTGCGGTCGTGCTGCGTACCGGCCTGAACGTCGGTCTGCTCAACAAGACGCTCGATGTCCCGCTGAACGTCGTCCTGAACGAGGTGCACGCCCCGGCCTCCGCCGACAAGACCCTGCTCACCGTCGACCTGGACGGCATCAACCAGGGCAAGCCGTTCAGCGTGCTGCGCGCCGATGTCGCCACCGCACGGGCCACCGCCGACCGCCACAAGGCCGAGGGCTTCGCCAACCTGGTGCGCGCCAAGGTGCATCTGCCCGGTCTGCCGCTGCTGTCCCTGATCGAGGTCCAGCAGGTCACCGCCAAGGCGGTGTGCGAGGCGGGCCACCGGCCCCGGGCCGAGTCGAACGTGCTGGGCAGCGTCCTCGTCCTGGGCAAGAAGGTCACGCTCAAGGCGGCCGGGACGACGGAGGTCAAGGTGCCGGGCGTGGGCGAGGTGCGGCTCGACCTGTCCAAGAAGAACGTCACGTCCAAGACCGCCGCGGCCACCGCGCTCGATCTGAACGTCTCCGTCAACCCGCTGAAGCTCAACGTCGCCGATGTACGCGGCCGGGTCACCCTCGCCCGGGCCACCTGCACCGCCCCGGGGAAGGCGCCCGAGCACAACGGCTCCGGCGGCACCAGCGGTGGTCAGACCAGTGGCGGCCAGACCGGCGGTGGGCAGACCAGCGGCGGCACGAGCGGCGGCGGCACCGAGCAGTCCGGTGGCAAGGGCACCCAGGTGTCGCAGACCGGCTCCCACCCGAGCACCCAGAACCTCGCGGAGACCGGCGGCAGTTCGACCACTCCGTATCTCGCCGGCGGCGCGGCCCTGCTGCTCGTCGCGGGTGCCGGATCGATGGTCTACGCCCGCCGGCGCCGCGGCGCCGCGCCGCAGGGTGGCCGCGGCTGATCGACCCGTACACCGCGCCGGTGCTGTGGGGGCGCCGCGCGCGGGGTACGCGAGGTGCGCCGTATGGGCCCGTACGGCGCACCTCACCCTCGCCGGGGTCCCTGTCGCAGCATGGTTCGGGACCCCGGCGAGGTCTTCTCCGGCCGGGGGTCCGGGGATTGTCCCCCGGGAGATGCAGTCCCGAGGGGTACGCCGGCGGGCGCTACCCGAGCACCGCGCCGAGCGCCGCCACGAACCGGTCCGTCGTGGCCCCGTCCCGCACCGCGAGCCGCAGCCAGTCGGGGCCCAGACCCGGGAAGGTGTCGCCGCGGCGCACCGCGAAACCGCGGGCCCGCAGCCCGGCCCGTACCTCCTCCGCGCCCGGCAGCCGGATCAGCACGAACGGGCCCGCCGCTGGGCCGGCCACCCGGATCTGCGGGAACTCGCCCAGCCGGGCCAGCAGATGGGCCCGGTCCACGGCGATGTCCTCGGCCGCCGCGGCCGCCTCCGCCAGCGCCCCCGGCGCACAGCACGCCTCGGCGGCGGCCAGCGCGGGGCTGGAGACCGGCCACAGCGGCTGCGCCCGCTCCAGGGCGGCGACGGTGTCCTCGGCCGCCAGTACATAGCCGATCCGCAGCCCCGCCAGCCCCCACGTCTTGGTGAGACTGCGCAGGACGACCAGGCCCGGCAGATCCGTGCGCCTGGCCAGCGACTCCCGCTCGCCGGGCACCGCGTCCATGAACGCCTCGTCCACCACCAGCGTCCGGCCCGGCCGCGCCAGCCGCGCCAGCACCGCCGCGGGATGGAGCATCGAGGTGGGGTTGGTCGGGTTGCCGACGACGACCAGATCGGCGTCCTCGGGCACCGCCTCCGGATCCAGCCGGAAGCCGTCCCGCTCGGCGAGCAGCACCCGTCCGACGTCGTGTCCGGCGTCCCGCAGCGCCGCCTCGGGCTCGGTGAACTGCGGATGCACCACGACCGGCCGACGGGCCCGTACGGCGCGCGCGATCAGCACGAACGCCTCCGCGGCCCCCGACGTCAGCAGCACCCGCTCGGCGGGCAGACCGTGCCGGGCCGCGACCGCCCGGCGCGCCGCCCGGCCGTCCGGATACGCGGCGAGGCCGTCCAGCGAAGCGGCTATCCGGGCCTTGAGCCAGGCCGGGGGAGTGCCGGCCCGGACATTGACCGCCAGATCCGTCAACTCGCCGCCCGCGCCCCGTACTTCGGCGTCGCCGTGGTGCCGGAGGTCGGGCTCGTGGGGCGGGGCGGACGGGCGGGGCTCCCGCAGCCGCGCGGACTCGGTGGACGCCGGCATGCTCACTGCTCCCCGGCGCCCGCCGGCACCGCGGCGGCCTGCTGCGCACCGTCCGGCTCCCGGGCGTCCTCCGCCGCCGCCCGGCAACCGCCCGGCGCACCGCTCAGCAGCGGATCGCCCGCCACCGTCTCGCGATAGCGCTCCATGACCACCTCGGCCACCTCGGCCACGGGGCCGATCACCCCGGCGCTGAGCACCTCCGTGCCGGGGTGCGCCGCGGCCCAGCCCTCGGTCTGCATCTGCAGCCGCTCCCACAGACCACCGGAGAAGAGGAAGTAGGGCAGCACCACGATCCGGCCCGGCCCGCCGTTGCCCGGGGCCGCGGCGGCCAGCGTCCTGCACCGGTCGAGGCCGGCCGGCACATCGGGCGCCGCCTGCGAGATGAACGCGGTCTCCACGCCCGCGAAGCCGCGCCCCTCCCACAGCAGCCGCGCGGCGCGTACCACCTCGGCATTGGCGTACGGATCGGCCGCGCCCCGCCCCACCAGCAGCACCGTCGTACGGGCCCGGTCCTCGGGCCTGCGGGCGCCGCCGCCCAGCGCCTCGTCCAGCCGCAGCTCCAGCACCTCCAGCAGCTTGGGGTGCGGCCCCAGCTCGGTGCCGCAGGCGTAGCCGAGCCCGGGGTGGCCCGCCGTCGCCAGCTCCAGCGCCGTGGGCAGCGCATGCGGTACCGGACCGGTCGGGGCCAGCAGCAGCGGTATGGCGGCGAACCGGGTCGCGCCCCGCTCGACGAGCCCGTCGACGGCGTCGCCCAGCGGCAGTGGCGACGACGCGGCACCGAAGAACCCGCCGGCGACGGGCACTTCGGGGTGGCGCTCGCCGAGCACACGCACCAGCGCGCGCAGGGTCTCGGCCCCGCCTTCGTCACGGGTGCCGTGACCGGCGATGAGCAGTGCGGGAGGGGTCACTGGGTCTCCTTGGTACCGGTGGTTTCGCTGTCGGGCGCCTGGTCGCCGACCACCCCCGGCCGCCGATCCGGGCCATGGCGGGGCGGGTTGGGGGAGGTCATGACGATATCGGCCCCACGGGTGGGGGCAGCGGCCGCTCCCTCCCTACCCGCGGTAAGCGCCCGCTCACCGGCATCCGCCGGTACGGCGAGCGCGCAGGTCGCCCCGGCCGGTCGGCCGTGCGGCGCCGACTTCCGCTTGCCGGCTACCAGTTCGGCGCCCGGCCCCGCGGCCAGCAACGCGGCCGCCTCGGCGACGCTCGGCGTCCCGACGGCGGCCGCCGCGGCCGCGGACGGACCCGGCACCCGTACGGCCGCCAGCGCCGCCGCCGGGAACGACAGCAACGGCACCCCCAGCCGGCGCGCCGCCCCGGTCAGCCCCGGCTCCGCGGCCTTGGCCTCCACCGTCGCCAGCGCCCCGACCGGCCGGGCCGTGAGCCCCGTCGCCGCGCGCGTGTCCGCGATCAGGTCCAGCACCTCACCCACCGGGACACCTCGGCGCGCGCCCACCCCGACGACCAGCGGTGCGCCGGCACCGGCCGCCGGTGCCGCCCCGGCGCCCGGCTCCGCGCCCTGGCCGGGCCCCCGCGTACCCGCCGTCCGGCGTCTCATACGGCGACGGCTCCCCGCCCGAACGCCACCCGACCGTGCCGGCCCTCCAGTACCGCGGTGAGCTGGGCGGGCCCGTCGGCGACCGGCTCTCCCGGCCACCGCACGCCCAGCGCCGCCCACTCGGCCCGGGCCGCCCCGGGGTCGGGGTGCGTCGCGCCGAGCGAGACGAGCGGCAGCACCGGGAGCCCGCTGCCGGACGGATGCGGGGTCGCGCCCCAGTCGAGCAGGAAGGGGGCCAGGGAGACCGGGGAGACACGCCCCAGCCCTTCGCCCGCCCCCGGAGGGGTCAGCCGCCAGGCGATCCGCCCGCCGTCCGGCGTCCGCCGGGCCATCGCCACCGGGTCACCCGGGTCGTAGCCCCGCGCCCGCGCCTCGGCGACCCGGCCGGCGATGCCGGTGACCCGGACCGCCCAGGTGACCAGCCGCGGCCCGGTCAGCGCATCGATGCCGAACCACCGCGGCCCGTCCGGCGCCGGCTGCTCCGGATCGGGCCCGATGATCTCGAAGTACGCCCCGCCGCCCAGGCCCAGCAGATGGTTGCGGGTGCCCCGGCCCGGATGGCTGCCGCCGCGCACCGGCCGTACGCCGGTCAGCTCGGCGACCTCGGCGACCGTGCGCTCCAGGTCCGGGGTGGCGTAGACGAGGTGGTCGAGGACGGCGGGGGCGCCGGCCGCGGGGGCGCCGCCCGTCATCGCGTGGCACCCCGGGCGACCGCACCACGCGCCGCGCCCGCCACCAGCCGCCGGGCCAGCGACGGCTCGGCGGCCCAGTGCACATGCAGATACGAGGCATGCACCCCGCCGGTCACAAAGCCCTCCACCCGCCGCTCCGGATGCGTCAGGCCCCATGCCGGGTCCGTGCCCGCGCCCGGCTCCAGCGCCGTGCGGTGGAACTCATGGCCGCGCACCCGGGTCCCGGCCGCGGCCAGCGCGTTGTCCCGCAGCGCCACCGCCTCCCGGTAGCCGAGGGTGAGCCGCTCGGTCATCCGGGCCTCGGCGGGCAGCACCCCGCACATCGGCCTGCCGTCGATGGACCGGGACAGATAGAGCAGCCCGGCGCATTCGGCGGACACCGGTGCCCCCGAGGCGGCCAGCGCGGCCACCGCCGCGCGCAGCGGCGCGTTCGCCGACAGATCCGGCGCATACACCTCGGGGAAGCCGCCGCCGATCACCAACCCCTGGGTACCGGGCGGCAGTTGTTCGTCCCGCAGCGGGTCGAACGGGGCCACCTCGGCGCCCGCGGCGGCCAGCAGTTCGGCGTGTTCGGCGTACGAGAAGGTGAACGCGGCGCCGCCCGCGACGGCGATCAGCGGCCTCGCGGGGGAGCGGGCACCTGCGGCGGTGCCCCCGGCCGCGGCCACCTCCGCCGCCGGGTCCCATGCCGCGTCCGGCAGCTCCGGCACCGTCCGTGCCAGCGCCAGCAGTGCCTCCAGATCACAGCCCGCGCGCACCCGCGCGGCGAGTTCACGTACCGACTCCACGGCCTCGGCCCGCCGTTCGGCCACCGGCACCAGACCCAGATGCCGGGAGGGCGTACCGGCCAGCCCGTCACGCCGCAGCGCGCCGAGCACCGGCACACCGGAGGAGCCCATCGCCTCGCGCAGCAGCTCCTCGTGGCGGTCCGAGCCGACCTTGTTGAGGATCACCCCGGCCAGCCGTACCTCCGGATCCCATGACGCGAAGCCGTGCACCAGCGCGGCCACCGACCTCGACTGCGAGGACGCGTCCACCACGAGCACCACCGGCGCCCGCAGCAGCTTCGCCACATGCGCCGTCGAGGACAGCTCGCCCATCCCGGACGCCCCGTCGAACAGCCCCATCACGCCCTCGACGACGGCGAGATCGGCGCCCGCCGCGCCGTGCAGGAACAGCGGTGCGATCCGGTCCGGACCGCACAGATAGGCGTCCAGATTGCGGCCGGGGCGCCCGGTGGCCAGCGAGTGATAGCCCGGATCGATGTAGTCGGGACCCACCTTGTGCGGCGACACCGTGAGCCCGGCCTCGGCGAACGCCGCCATCAGCCCGGTGGCCACCGTCGTCTTCCCCGCGCCCGACGACGGCGCGGCGATCACCAGCCGCGGGATCGAGCCGCCGCTCATGCCGTACTCGCCATGCTTGCCCGGCTCACCATTCGATGCCCCGCTGGCCCTTCTGGCCCGCGTCCATCGGGTGCTTGACCTTCGTCATGTCCGTCACCAGATCGGCGAAGTCCAGCAGCGGCTCGGGCGCGCCCCGCCCGGTGATGACGACATGCTGCGTACCGGGACGGTCGCGCAGCACCGACACCACCTCCTCGGTGTCGATCCAGCCCCACTTCAGCGGATACGCGAACTCGTCCAGCACCAGCAGCTTGTAGGTCTCCGCGGCCAGATCCCGCTTGACCTGCTCCCAGCCCTCACGCGCCGCGTCCTCGCTGGAGGTGATGTCGCGCTGCACCCAGGACCAGCCCTCGCCCATCTTGTGCCAGGCGACGCTGCCGCCCTCGCCGGAGTCGCCGAGCACCTTCAGCGCCCGCTCCTCGCCGACCTTCCACTTCGCCGACTTCACGAACTGGAACACCCCGACCGGCCAGCCCTGGTTCCAGGCGCGCAGCGCCAGCCCGAAGGCGGCGGTGGACTTGCCCTTGCCCTGGCCGGTGTGGACGAACACCAGCGGGCGGTTACGGCGCTGGCGGGTGGTGAGCCCGTCGTTCGGAACGACGGACGGCTGTCCCTGCGGCATTACGCGGCCTTCCTGTTGCCTTGCACGGTCCGTACGAGCGCGGAGACGCTGTCCGCGCGCAGCTCGTCGAGGGTGATCGCGGTGCCCTGGAGCTCACGGGCCAGCTCGCCGGCCAGCCCCAGTCGCACCGGGCCCGCCTCGCAGTCCACGACCACCGAGGCGGTGCCCCCGGCGGCCAGCAGCCGGGCCGCGCGGGAGGCCCGCACCACCGGCTCCGGGCCGCCGGTCGCCCGCCCGTCGGTGACGACCACCAGCAGCGGCCGCCGCGAGGCGTCCCGCATCCGCTCCACCCGCAGCACCTCATGGGCCCTCAGCAGCCCCTCGGCCAGCGGCGTACGGCCGCCCGTCGGCAGCTGCTCCAGCCGCGCGGCACCCGCCTCGACCGACGACGTCGGGGGCAGCGCCAGCTCGGCGCCGCTGCCCCGGAAGGTGATCATGCCGATCTTGTCGCGCCGCTGATAGGCGTCCAGCAGCAGCGAGAGCACCGCCCCCTTGACGGCGCTCATCCGCTTCCGCGCCGCCATCGAGCCCGACGCATCCACGACGAACAGCACGAGATTGCCCTCCCGGCCCTCGCGCACCGCCTCCCGCAGATCGTCCCGGCGCACCACCAGCCCGCGACCGCTGCGGCCGCGCGCCCGCTGGTGCGGCGCCGCGGCCTGCACGGTCGCCGCCAGATGCAGCTTGCCCAGGGCGCCCTGTGGACGCCGTGCCCCGGTCGTCCGGCCGTGCGCGGTACGCGCCCGCGACCTGCGGCCGTCCGCGCCCTCGCCCAGACCCGGCACATCCAGACGGCGGGTCTTGAACGGCTCGGTGGCCCCGACCGCCGGCTTCTCGCCGGCCGCGCCGCCCTGGGGCCGGGGCTCCGTCTCCGGCTCGGGCTTCTCGGGGGCCCGGGGCGCCTGGGGCGTCTCCCGCTCCTGCTGATGCGGCAGTTCGGGGCCCGGCGGGAGCGGCGACTCCTCGGGCCCGCCGTCCTGCTGCGGATGCCCGCCGCCCGGCCCGCCCCCGTCGGGGCCACCGTCCGGACCGTCCGGCTCCGGATCGTCCTCGCCGTCCGCGCCCTCGTCCGCCCCGCCGAACTCCTCCAGCGTGCGGTCGAGTTTGTCCTCGTCCAGGCCGGGCGCATCGAAGGGATTACGGCGCCGGCGGTGCGGCAGCGCCAGCAGCGCCGCCTGCCGTACGTCCTCCTCCTGGACGTCCGTCCGCCCCGCCCACGCGGCCAGCGCGGTCGCGGTGCGCGCCATCACGATGTCCGCGCGCATCCCGTCCACCTCGAACGCGGCACAGGTCGCGGCGATCTGCCGCAGCGCCGCGTCCCCCAGCGTCACCCGGGGCAGCAGCTCCCGCGCCCCGGCGATGCGGGCGCGCAGCTCGTCCTCCTCGGCCGCCCAGCGCGCCGTGAAGCCGGCCGGATCGGCGTCGTACGCCAGCCGGCGCCGGACGACCTCCACCCGCTGGTCCGGCTCGCGCGATGCGGCGACCTCGACGGTCAGCCCGAACCGGTCCAGCAACTGCGGCCGCAGTTCGCCCTCTTCCGGATTCATCGTGCCCACCAGCAGGAACCGCGCCGCATGCCGCACGGAGACGCCCTCGCGCTCCACGTAGGAGGCGCCCATGGCGGCGGCATCCAGCAGCAGGTCCACCAGATGGTCGTGGAGGAGATTGACCTCGTCGACGTAGAGGATGCCGCGGTGCGCGTCCGCCAGCAGGCCCGGCTCGAAGGCCTTCACGCCCTCCGACAGCGCCCGCTCGATGTCCAGCGCGCCCACGAGCCGGTCCTCCGAGGCGCCGACGGGCAGCTCGACCATCCGCGTCGGACGGTCCAGGGCGGCACCCGTCCCGTGCGGCCCGTCGGGGCAGCCGGGGTCGGGCGCGGCGGGGGCGCAGGCGAAGCGGCAGCCGCTGATCACGTCCACGGTCGGCATCAGCGCCGACAGCGCACGTACGGCGGTGCTCTTGGCGGTGCCCTTCTCACCGCGCACCAGCACGCCGCCGACCGCGGGGCTCACCGCGTTCAGCAGCAGGGCCAGCCGCAGATCGTCCATACCGACGACCGCGGTGAAGGGGTACTGCGGGGTCGTGTTGTGGGTGGTTGTCATGCCTTGTCGTCCTCCACGTCGCCGACCGGCTCCGGATTCGTCCTGTGCGTACCCTTCATGGCGCCCCCGGAGGCACGAACGGCAGTCCCTCCGGCACCCCCTTCTCGATCAGCCGCAGCAGCGCGTCCGTGTCGGCGTGCTCCTCGATCAGATCGCCCAGGCGGTCCAGCTGTTCCTCGCGCAGCGTGCCGAAGCCGGTGTCCGGGGCCGGTACGAACGCCCGCCCCGCGTCCGCCGCGACCCGCCGCAGGAAGGCCCGGCGGAAGCCGTCGCTCTCCAGCGAGCCGTGCCAGTGCGTGCCCCATACGGAGCCGGCCCGGCAGCCGTCGAGGCTGTGTCCTTGGCCATCAGAGATGAACGCCTCGTCCCCGCCCGTCACTTCGGCGACCCCGTGGTGGATCTCGTACCCTTCCACCGGCTCGCCCAGCGCCGTGCCGACCGGCCGGGCCAGGGTCTTCTCGACCGCGAACCGCACCCGTACCGGCAGCAGCCCCAGCCCCTCGACCGTGCCCGCCTTCGACTCGACCTCGTCCTCGATGCGCTCGCCCAGCATCTGGAAGCCGCCGCAGATGCCCAGCACCGGGCGGCCCTCGGCGGCCCGCCGGGCGATCGCGTCCGCCAGGCCGCGCTCACGCAGCCACGCGAGCGCCCGGACCGTGCCCCGGGTGCCCGGCAGCACCACCAGGTCCGCGTCGGCCAGTTCCTCGGCCCGGTCCACGAACCGCACCACCACGCCCGGTTCGGCGGCCAGCGCGTCCACATCCGTGAAGTTCGACATCAGCGGTACGGCACAGACCGCCACCCGCAGGACGTCCGCGCCGTGCGGCGGCTCCACCACGCTCTCGCGCACCGCGCCGCGCAGGGACACCCGCAGGCCGTCCTCCTCGTCGATGCCGAGGCCGTGCGCGAAGGGCAGTACGCCCAGCGTCGGCCGGCCCGTCAGGCCGCGCAGCATCTCCAGCCCCGGCTCCAGCAGCGTCACATCGCCCCGGAACTTGTTGACGAGATAGCCCGCGACCAGCGCCTGGTCCTCCCGCGACAGCAGCGCGGTGGTGCCGAAGAAGGAGGCGAACACCCCGCCGCGGTCGATGTCGCCGACCACGACGACCGGGATCCGGGCGGCCCGGGCGATACCCATGTTCACGATGTCGGTACGCCGCAGATTGATCTCGGCGGGGCTGCCGGCGCCCTCGCAGATCACCGCGTCGTGCGTCCGCCGCAGCTCGGCCAGGCAGTCGGTCACCGTCCCCAGCAACTGCTCCCGGTGCCCCGCATACTGCGTCTTCCCGGGGGACGACCCCCCGGACCCCCCGAAGTACCCACGGGCACTGAGCTCACCCACCGGCTTGCCCAGCAGCACCACCTGGCTGCTGCGGTCGCTGCCCGGCTTGAGCAGCACGGGGTTCATCAGCGCGGTCGGCTCGACCCGGGCGGCGGCGGCCTGCATCGCCTGCGCCCGCCCGATCTCCGCGCCCTCCCGCGTCACGAACGAATTGAGCGACATGTTCTGCGCCTTGAAGGGCGCCACGCGGATGCCCTGCCGGACCAGCCAGCGGCAGATGCCCGCCGTCACCACGCTCTTGCCGGCATCGGACGTCGTACCGGCCACCAACAGGCCACCGCCGACGGCTCCGCCGGCCGACTCGAACCGCCCGTTCATCGGGGCTTCCTCCCGTTTCCAGTGCCGTGTCGCAGCGCGCCGGCCGCCAGCCGTCCCGCCACCGTCGCCGCCAGCGCCATGACGCTCACCCGGCGCGAGAGCCGTACCGCCCGCTCGATATCGGGCACGCCGACCGGCGGCGCCCCGCCGTTGAGCACCGGACGGTGCTCCACCCGCCCGCCGTACGCCAGCGTGCCGCCCAGTCGTACGCCCAGCGCGCCCGCGAACGACGCCTCCACCGGGCCCGCGTTGGGGCTCGGGTGCGCCCCGCCGTCCGCCCGCCAGGCCCGCAGCGCGCCGCGCCGGTCGGGGCCCGCGAGCACGGTCAGTGCGGCGGTCAGCCGGGAGCCGGGCCAGCCGGCGAGATCGTCGAGCCGGGCCGAGGCCCAGCCGAACCGCCGGTAGCGCGGCGACTTGTGACCCACCATCGCGTCCAGCGTGTTCACCGCCCGGAACGCCACCAGGCCCGGCACCCCGCCGAGTGCGCCCCACACCAGGGCGCCCACCACCGCGTCCGAGGTGTTCTCGGCGACCGATTCCACCACCGCGCGGGCCATCTGCGGCCCGTCCAGCGCCTGCGGATCGCGCCCGCACAGATGCGGCAGCCGCTCCCGCGCCAGGTCCGGATCGCCCACGGTCAGCGCACCGCCGATGGCCCGCGCCTCCCGGCCGAGCGAGGTACCGCCCAGCACGGCCCAGACCGTCGCCGCGGTCAGCGCCACCTGTGCGCCATTACGGAGGAGGGACGGTGCGCTGCCCCGTACGGCACGCTGAAGCAGCGCGGCACCGGCGGCCGCCCCACCCGCGCACAGCACGGCATGGGCCGCCCCGTACCCGCGGTGATCGCGCCACAGCCGGCGCTCGACGGCACCCGCGGCCCGGCCGAACGCGGCCACCGGATGGCCGCGCCGAGGATCCGCCGCGATCAGGTCGCCGAGAAAGCCGAGGGCCGCGCCGCACGCATATCCCGCGTGTTCGCCGCGCATCGGATCAGACCGCCGTCAGGCCTCGAAGGGGCCCTGCGGCAGCGGGGAGTGGAGCTCTCGAACGGCGGCCGGGCATGGCGGTATGTCCTCACTCAGGGTCCGCGCCCTGGCTCGACGTGACGGCGACAAGAGTCTCCTGGCTCCCGGATCGGCGCTTCCCCCGGCCTTCCAGCCCGTACGAGCACGAGCCGTGGCCTTCGTCGGAGGAACGCTCCCCGGTGACAGTGGCGGGACCGCGCCGGATTCTCACCGGACTTCCTCATCTGTCGCCGATTGGCTCCGGCAGTCCACCACGCTCCGCGAATGCCCGTCAACTCACTCTTGACCTGCGACGCTGCCCTGTGGCAGGCGCTGTGGTGCACGCCACAGGGTGGCTGTCGCGTCACGGACGGTTGCCTGCGCACCTGATCCCACGTCACTATCTGGTGCACGGCGGCGATGGGGCCGCCGGAAGGGGGCTGGGGGATGCCGGAGAGCGCCGATCGTCATGAGATCCGGATCAGGATCACGGGAACGAACAATCCGCAGCAGGACATCGACGACCTCAGGGCGTGGCTGGAGCGCGAGCCCTGGCTGAACCGGCAGGAACACGGCTGGGAGCAGCGCCCGCATCCCGCCGACGAGCGGGACCACACCGCGGACGGGCCCGATCTGGGCGATATGGCCGTGGGCGTCGACGATCTGATCCTGGTGATCGTGGGCGCGGTCGCCGCCGAGCTCACCAAGGGGATGACCATCGCGCTACGGGAGTGGCTGCGGCGGCGCAGGGAGGAGCGCGCCGCGGGCGAGGCGCCCGCCGTCTCCGTAGGCACCGACGGCGAGCTGAGCGCGGTCGGCGACGCCGGCCCCGAACACCCCGATCCTGGCAGCCCGGCACAGGAGAGCGGCAGCACCCGCGAGGACTGAACCGGATGTCCGAATACGACGCACGGGGAAAACGCAACCGGGCGCTGCTGGTCTGTGTGCACGACTACGAGACGCTGACCGGCCTGCCCGCGGTCGAGGACAACGCCGAGGAGCTCGCCCGCGCACTGACCGGCACCGACCTGTTCACCGCCGACGAGGTCACCCTCTGCCGCCCCAGGGAGCCCTGGGAGGTGGGACAGGCGCTCAAGACCGCCGCCGACGAGGCGCGCGGTCTGCTGCTGGTGCACTTCTCCGGCCACGGCTGGATCGGCAGCGACGGCGGGAATCTGCAGCTGATGGTCGGCACCTCGGTGCCCCAGCAGAGCCACACCACCGTCTCCTGGCAGGACATGGTGCTCTCCTGCCTCGACAACGCCCGGGCCGAGCGCATCGTGATCGTCCTGGAGTGCTGCTACTCGGGCAACGCCGACGGGGCCTTCCACTCCCTCGGCAAGCCCATGTCGCTGCTGATGGCCGCCCAGCCCAACCGCCGTATCTTCAGCGGCGAGGAACCGGCAGGCGGCACCCTCTTCACCCGCGCCCTGGTGCAGATCCTCGAACGCGGCATACCCGGCAAGCGCTTTGTCACCTTCGAGGACCTCGTACGGGCACTGCGCGAACGGCTCGCCGACGCGCAAACGCCGATGGGCGACGTATGGCAGCCCCGCTCGGCGAAGCAGAACACCGTCGATGACGTCATCCTGTCCTTCGCCACCCCCGAGGTCCGGCCGCCGACCCCGCCGCGGATCCGCTTACGCCGCTGGTTCAACCAGCACATCCGGCGCCGCCTCAAACTCCTGCTCGCCCTGTGCACCGTGCTCGCGCTGGCCGCCGCCGGGCTGACCGCACTGCACGTACTGCGCCCCCTTCCGGCCTGCCCGCCCGCCCTCGAACTGCGGCTGCTCACCGCCCCCGAGGCCGAACCCGCCCTGCGCCAGGCGGCCTTCGACTACGAGATGTCCGACCTCAACACCCGCCCGCTGCACGGCGAGAGCGACCTCCCCGGCGGCTGCCGGCGCACCCAGATCACCGTCTACTCCGCCGCCAAGGACCAGATCGACCAGGGCTTCGCCGCCGCCGACCGCTGGCAGGGCGAGGCCAAGGGCACCGGCCAGGGCACGTCGGACGGCAAGGGCACCGACCCCCTCTACCGGCCGGGACCACAGCCCGACCTGTGGATCCCCGAATCCACCGCCGACTACGAGGAGGCCCGCCGCGGTATGCCCGCCCACGGCTCCCCGGCGACCCTGCACAACACCGGCCCGGTCGCCTACAGCCCGCTCGTCGTCGGCATCCCGGCGAACAAGCGGCTGGACGACGTCGAACAGGTCGATGTCTCCTGGCAGGACCTGCTCACCGGCACCGACAGCGCACACCGCGACCTCAAACTCCTGCGGCCGAGCCCGGTGCTGTCCGGCACCGGACTGCTGCACACCATCGGCCTCTATCTCGCCAACGACGGCTCCCACATCGGCTCGTCGGGCACCCCCGACCCCACCCTCGCCGAGGGCGCCGAACAGCGGCTCTCCGCCCCGGGCAGCCAGTACGCGGGCAGTACCGAGCTGCTGTGCTCGCTGCGACCCGGCGCGGACCGGGGCAACCCGGCCCGCCCCGGCACCGGCCAGGGCGCCCGCTCGGCGCCGCTGGTCTCCGAGAAGTCCCTCGCCGACTTCAACCTCGGCCACGCCATCGGCAGTTGCCCGGCCCTGGACGCCGCGCTCGCCCCCGGTGACCGGTACGCCGCCTACTACCCCAAGAACGTCCCGGCGCTCGACCATCCGCTGATCCGGGTCGACTGGCGCGGCGCCGCGGACGCCGCCCCACGGCAGGCCGCGGTCAACCGGTTCGCCGACTGGCTCCGCGACCCGGCGGGCGGCCGGCGCACCCTTACCGAGCAGGGCTACCGCGGCGTGCCCGGCAACGACGGCGAGGTGCCCGCGCCGGCACCGGGCTCCCCGCTGCGGAGCAGCCGCGCAGGCGTCGATCCCGACGCCGCCGTCACCCCCTTCCGGGCCGGCGCGGGCCAGGTCGCCCGGGTGCTGGACGGCTACGACAAGGCACAGAGGTCCAGCCGGCTGCTGATCCTGATGGACGCCTCCACCTCGATGGCCGAGGGCGGCAAGCTCCCGGTCGCCCTCGGCGCGGCCGGCCGCACTTTGGAGATGGTCGGCGCCCGCCACACCTACGGCCTGTGGACCTTCCCGGACCGCGCACACCCCGACGACCCCGGTGCGGTGCGCCGCGTCGTCCCGCTCGGCAGCACCGACCCGGCCCGGGGCAAGGCCGCGCTGGACCGCATCGCGAAGGGGGGAACGGACGAACTCGTCGACCACGGCGCCGCGATGGAGGAGGCGCTGACCGCGGCCGTACGGGAGATGAAGAAGTCGGCCGGCGGCAACCAGGCGATCGTGCTGATCCTCGACGAGGACGACGGCGGCCCGCGGCGGGCGGCGGGCGTGGAAGCGGCCCTCACCGCCCTGCTGAAGGAGAAACCCGTGGTGCCGGTCCTGACGCTGGTGATGGGCAGGGCCGGCTGTGACACCTTCGCCCTCCAGGGGCTGGCCGGTGCCTCGCACGGCCAGTGTGTGCCCGGCGGGCCGCAGGCCCCCGATCTGCTGGCCGGCCTGGTCGCCTCCATCGGCACCGCGGGCAAGGAGGACCGGTGAGAACTCCACGACCGGTGAGAAGCCCACGACCGGTGAGAAGCCCACGCGCCGGTCTGCCCACCGTCCTGCTGTGTCTGACGCTGACGGCGGCGGCCACCGGCTGTACGTCGGGGCCGCAGCCCGGCCCGGAGAAGGGCCCGATCGTCCTGGCCACCGGCAGCGACCTCAGCAGCACCGGCGTCCGCCAGGCCCTCATCCGGGCCTTCGAGAAACGCACCGGCCGCTCGGTGCGGATCGTCAAGCTCCCGGACACCGCCGACGGCCAGCGCAGCCAGCTGCTGGCCGCGGGCCAGTCCGGCAACAGCGACTACGACGTGCTCAACCTCGATGTGGCCTGGACCGCGGAGTTCGCCGAGGCGGGCGTGATCCGTCCCTGGGGCACGAGCCTGGACGGCGACTTCCTGGACAGTGTGGTCAAGACCGTCGCCTACGACGGCCAGATCTGGGGCGTCCCCTTCAACTCCGACGCCGGGCTGCTCTATTACCGCAAGGACATCCTCCACGAGTACGGCTATGACGCGCCCCCGTCCAACTGGGGCGCGCTGAAGAACATGGCCGGCCAGGTCGCGGACGCCTTCAACCGCAAGCTCGCCCACGACGGCAAGGCCACCGCGAACCGGAAGATGTACGGCATGGTCGCCCAGCTACGGCCCTACGAAGGGCTGACCGTCAACACCCTGGAGTCGGCCTGGGCCATGGGCGGTGACCCGGACGCCACCAGCTTCACCCAGGGCGAGCAGATCGGCGCGCTCCAGCTGGGCGTCGCCGAGATCAAGGACCGGCTGGACTCGATGATCATGCCGCACGAGACCATGTCCATGGACGAGACGGAGAGCCGCCGCTGGTTCGCCGACGGCCGCGCGCTGTTCATGCGCAACTGGCCGGTGGAGTACGCCTCGGTCGCCGAGAAGCTCACCCCCGGCACACAGTTCGACGTCGCCGAGCTGCCGGCCCGCCCCACCGACGGCAAACGGATGTCCGTCCTGGGCGGGCAGAATCTGGCGATCTCCGCCGGCAGCAAGCGGCCGGCCGGCGCCCGGGCCCTGATCGAGGCGCTGACCGGCCCGGACAGCGAGCGCTGTCTGCTGGAGCGGGGGTTCGCGGCGACCCGTGACTCGGCGTACCGGGAGGCGGCGAAGGCGCCGCACTGCCCGCTGCCGCCCGAGCGCGCCGAGCACGGCAGCACCGGGCAGCGGGCGCCGTGGCCCGGCCAGGAGCCGCCGTACACCCGGACGCTGTACGCGGCGCTGCGGGCCGCCGAACCGCGCCCGCGCAGCACCCACTACCAGACCTTCAGCAAGGTCGTACAGATCCGGGTCTCCGAATACCTCAACAGCCGCGGCGGTACGGCCATCGCCGACGCCCTGGCCCGGGAGGCGGACGAGGCGCTCACCGGGCGGGGTGAACAGCAAAGGACGAGGCGCCCGGCGGACAACGGCTGATGCCGCGGTCCTCCGGACGCCTCGTTCGTGGTCGCTTCCGCTCGCTGCCGTACCCGGCTGCGTCAGGCGGCGACGATCAGATAGATGCCGTACGCCACGGCCGCCGCGCACATCGCGAAGGCGGCCACCGCACCGGCCCGCGCGCCCGCACCGGGGGCGGTGGCCACGGCGGCCTCGCCCTCCCGCTGCGGCTTGCGGGACGTACCGACGATGCCGACGGTGAACAGGCCCACGATCCCGACCGTCACCACGAGGGTGACACCGAAGACCTGGCCGAGAGCTGCCCAGTCGATGCTCATTGCGTTCCTTAGGTGATGACAGCTAGCGGGTGACCGTCGCGGCCTTGGCGCGCGGGGCGGGGGTCGTGGTGTCGGCCGCGGGGGTCGGCGTATCGACGGCTTCCGGCCCGTCGGACACCGGGACCGGCTGGCCTGCGGGCGGAGGGGAGACGGTGCGCAGTGCGGCGGTCACCACACCCACCGGCTCCGCGGCCGGGCCGTCGTTGACGTTGGTGTGGTCGATCGGCTTGCGCCGGGAGGCGGCCCAGATCGCGCCGCAGATGCCGAGCGCGAGGATCGCCACCGCCGCGACGCCCCAGTCGCCCTGGCCGGCCAGGAACGCGGCGCCCGCCGCGACCGCACCGGCGGCCGGCAGCGTCAGGCCCCAGGCGGCGACCATCCGGCCGGCCGTGGACCAGCGCACCACGCCGCCCTTGCGGCCCAGGCCCGAGCCCATCACGGAACCGGAGCAGACCTGGGTGGTGGAGAGCGCGAAGCCGAGGTGGGAGGAGGCCAGGATGGTGGCCGCGGCGCCGGTCTGGGCGGCGAAGCCCTGCGGCGGCTGGATGTCGGTGATGCCCTTGCCCATCGTGCGGATGATCCGCCAGCCGCCCAGGTACGTACCGAGCGCGATGGCCAGACCGGCCGAGGCGATGACCCACAGCGGCGGGTCGGCGTGCGGGGCGACCACCCCGCCGGTGATCAGCGCGAGCGTGATCACACCCATCGTCTTCTGCGCGTCGTTGGTGCCGTGGGCGAGCGAGACCAGGGCGGCCGAGGCGATCTGCCCGGCGCGGTAGCCCTTGGCGGTGTCGGCCTCGTCGCGGTTGCGGGTCAGCCGGTAGGTGAGCCGGGTCGCCGCCATGGAGGCCAGGCCCGCGACGATCGGGGCGGCCACCGCCGGGATCAGGACCTTCATCACGACGGCTTCGCCATGCACACCGTTGGTGCCGACGGACACCAGCGTCGCGCCGATCAGACCGCCGAAGAGCGCGTGGGAGGAGCTGGAGGGGAGCCCGGCGAGCCAGGTCAGCAGGTTCCAGATGATGGCGCCGACCAGGCCGGCGAAGATCACTTCAGGTCTGATGCCCGCGCTCTCGTCGATGATCCCGCCGGAGATGGTCTTGGCGACCTCCACCGACAGAAACGCTCCGACGAGGTTCAGTGCCGCTGACATCGCCACCGCGGTCTTGGGTCGCAAGGCCCCGGTGGAAATGGTGGTGGCCATCGCGTTGGCCGTGTCGTGGAAGCCGTTCGTAAAGTCGAACACCAAGGCCGTGACGATCACGATCCCGATGAGAAGCGTGATGTGTTCCATTCACCCAGGCAATCAGTTCGAAGGTCAGTGTCGCTGGGGACCGTACGGAGAGTGGGTGAACGGAAAGTGAACTGGGGCGGGCGCGCCAGTGACACCACCGCAGTGTTCACGCGGAGGCGTCCCTGGCGTCACTTCCGCATCACCCTGTGGCGAACTTGATGAGCTGTGCCGGCACGCCGTTCCGGCGGCTGTGACCACCCGACGGCCGGCCCGCCCCCGGCGCACTGCCGGCGCACTGCCGGTGGGTGACATACGCGACACCTCCCCCCGACGTTAACGGGCGTCCGGTGCAAGACGGACTATTTCCGGCCAACCGCCTTCCGGCCCATCGCCCATAGTCGCTATGTATCCCCATATGGCGGTACCGTCCCGGCAGGCCCCTGGCGTACCCTTCCCCGGCCTGCTCGTACGGTGGCGCGCACCGCATCCGCTTTCGCCGCACCGCGCCGGAGGACCCATGAAGGATCACCCCGACCGCCTCGCCGCCGCCTGGAGCGAACTGGTCGCCACCGCCCGCAGAACCGTCGCCGACGGCCTGGTCGTCGGCACCTCGGGCAATGTCTCGCGCCGCCTGAGGGACCTGATCCTGGTCACCCCCAGCGGTGTCCCCTACGACCGGCTCGGCCCCGCCGACACCACCGCCGTCGACCTCGAAGGACACCAGATCATCGGCTCGCTCCGGCCGACCAGCGAACTGCCCATGCATCTGACGGTCTACCACCACACCACGGCCACCGCCGTCGTCCACACCCACGCCCCGCACGCCACCGCCGTCTCCACCCTCGTCCGCGAACTTCCGCCGATCCACTACATGGCCGCGGCGCTCGGAGGCCCCGTCCGCGTCGCCCCCTACGCCCTGTACGGCAGCGACGAGCTCGCCGCGCACATGCTCGACGCGCTCCGCGACCGCACCGGCGCCCTGCTGCAGAACCACGGCACCATCGCCTACGGCGACAGCCTCGACCAGGCGCTGGACCGCACCGCCCAGCTGGAGTGGATGTGCCGCGTCTGGCTCACCGCGCAGTCCGTCCCGGGGCATACGCCCAGCCTGCTGTCGGCCGGTCAGCTCGAAGCGGCCGGCGCGCAGCTGCGCGGCTACGGCCAGCGCGGCCACCAGGGCTGAGCGCCCGGCCGGGACGGCGGCCCGGCGCACCGTCCGCCGTCCCGTCCCTCACCCGCCCGAGTCCGCCGGGTGGCCGCACCCGGCGCCGCTGCGCACACTGGTGAGGTGCGTCTGGGTACTGCGGCGGCCGTGGCCGCCATCACCGTGATCGGTGCCGGGGCGGCCGCCGTGGCGGTCGGTCGGTACGCCAGCGAGACTGCCCTGAAACCGTCGCCCGACCACCCCCTGCCGGGCGACTCCCGTCTCACCGTGCACTCCGCCACCGATGAGCGCATCGTCCTCACCCGCAGCCTGGCGTCCCTGCGGCCCGGTACCTACGGCCTCACCGGCAACGGCTGCCACGCCGTGGTCGGCTCCGTCGTGCACGGCACCCCGCACCCCGCCGACGCGGTCGTACGCCGCCTGGAACGGGTCACCCACGGCACCCTCAAACCGGGCAAACGGATGCGGCTCACCCCGCAGGTGCACATCGGCAACCCCCGCGACGCCCTCGGCCTCGACTGCGCCGACGTCGACATCCCCGGCGAACTCGGGCCCCTCCCGGCGTGGTTCCTGCCCGGCGTACGCGACACCTGGGTCATCACCGCACACGGCCTGGGCACCACCCGCGAGCACCCCATGGTGGTCATGCCCTTCCTGCACCGCCACCGGCTGCCCGTCCTCGACCTGGCCTACCGCAACGACATCGGCGCCCCGCGCACCGCCGACGGCATCAACCATCTCGGCGACACCGAATGGCGCGACCTGGACGCGGCGATCCGCTACGCCCTCCGCTACGGCGCCCACGACGTCGTCCTCTACGGCTGGTCGACCGGCGCGACCATGGCGCTGCGCGCCGCCGTCCACTCCGCGCTGAGCGACCGGATCAGCGGCCTCGTCCTGGACTCCCCGGTCCTCGACCGGCACGCCACGGTCCGCGCGCTGGCCGCCGCCCGGCGGGTCCCGCGCGCCCTGCTGCCGCTGGTCGTACGCGCCGCCGAGGGCACCACGGGAATGCCCGTCGACCGCCCCGAGGACGCCGTCGACCCGGACGAGCTGACCATCCCCACCCTGCTCTTCCACGGCCCCGACGACATGATCGCCCCCTGGGCGGCCTCCCGTTCCTTCGCCGCCCGGCGCTCGGAGCTGATCACGCTTCAGCCGGTCCCGCACGCACCGCACGCCGCGATGTGGAACGCCGACCCGTCCCGCTACGAAGAGGCGCTGCGCCGCTTCCTCACCCCGCTCATGTAGCGCGCCCGCCCACCCCGCTCCCACTTCCGCCGGATCCGCAGCGCCGATGACGCACGGGCATACAGGGGGACAACTCCCCATATCAGGGATGGGTCGGCGAGATGGTGCGGCCCCGCTAGATCGCAAGCCGGGTTCCGATTGGGCTTTCGGGCCGTCAACGGCAAGACTGCACCTGTGACGTCCCGTACTCCGCGCGACTCCCGGCTCCGACTCGTCCCGCGTCAATCGGTTGCGGCCGCCCGCCGGGCGGTGACAACCCGGGCCAAGCGCCCGGCGCCCCGCCCGCCCGAGGGCACTCCGCCGCCCGCGGAGCTGGCCCGGCAGGCCCGTGCCGTGCTGGCCGGCGCGGCCCGGCTCGCCCGCTGGGCCGACAGCGTCGGTGCCGCCGGCGGCACCGGAGGCAGCCTGCGGGCCGGGCCGGACGGAGCGCTGCCGAAGGCCGCCGTGGAACGCGCCGCCGAAGCCCTGCACCTGACGCCGCAGCAGGTCCGTATCGACTGGGACCGGGCCCGGCTCGCCGGACTCGTCGAGCTCCACGACGGCCTCGCCCGCCCCGGCTGGCGGCTGCGCGCCTGGGACCGCGACGACACCGCCGTGCTGCGCGGCTGGGTCGCGCTCTTCGACGCCTGGTCGCTGGCCCGCCCCACACCGGCCGGCGCCGGCCCCACGATCGTCGCCGAAGTCGTCGAGGCGCTGCCGCAGTTGCTGTCCCTGCTGCATCTGTCGGCCGGGCCCGTACGGCTGCCGGTGCTGCTCGACATGCTCGACCAGCGCGTCACCGAACTGCGCACCGAACGCTGCGAGGTCCCCTACGGGCAGGACCCGGCCCCCGGCGGCGCCGACGACGAGGCCGTTGCGGCCGGGACGGCCGGTGACGCCGCGGGGGCGTCGCTGGCCGAGCTCCTGGGCTGGGCGCTGGACGCCCTGCTGACCGTCGGCGCGCTGGTGCCGCCGGACGGTGCGCAGGACGGCGCCTACGACGGGGCGTACGACAGCGCGGACGATGCGTCCGAGGCACAGCTGACGCCGCTCGGCAACTGGTCGGTGTGGGTCAAGCTGGAGCAGATCTGCGTCGCCGCGCAGAGCCCGGCCGGCAATATCGAACAGTCCGCGGAGGCGATGCTGCGCGGCTGCGCCCGGCTGACCCCGGGCCCGGCCCGCGCCGAATACCGCGCCTGGCTCGCCGCCCGCTCCGTCGGTGCCGCCGTCGAGGAGCTGCTGACCGTGGCCCGCGGCGAGGACGCGCTGCTGCGCGGTCTGGCCTTCGAGGCGCTGCGCGCGGTCGGTGCACCGGCCGAGCCCGCCGTACGCGCCGCGGCCGACGAACCGGGCCTGCGGCCGTACGCCCTGCTGTGGCTGGTCGAGCACGAGGGCGGCGACCCGGAGACCGCGCCCGATGTGCTCACCCGCGAGGAGTCGACCTGGCTGTGGGTGGACACCGCGGCGGCCGTCGCCGACCACGGCGAGACCCAGCTGCTGGTGCGCCACCTCGACTCGGCGGTCCAGGGTTCGGTGCCGCGCCTCCTGGAGGAGGTGCGCGCCGTCGGGCACCCCCGTACCGTCCAGGTGCTGGTGGCGCTGGCCGCGGCCCATCCCGACCCGGCGCTCGCCAAGGCCGTACGCCGTGCGGCGTTCCAGGTCCACACGGGCGGCGTCTGAGCGGGGCTGCGGGGGCGGCGGGCGCATCGGATCAGCCCGCGGCCCCCGGGGCATACGTCCCGAAGCTCCAGACGTTGCCCTCGCCGTCCCGCGCCATGTAGTCCCGCGAGCCGTGGTCCTGGTCCGTGGGCGGCATCAGAATCTCCACCCCGGCAGCCTCGGCCCGCCGGAAATGCGCGTCGGTGTCCTCGACGACGACATAGACCCCGATCGGCCCGGCCTCGCTCATCGCCTCGTCGAAGATGCCGCCACGGCCCTTCGAACCGAGCATGACCGCGCCGTTGCCGTAGGAGAGTTCGGCATGCAGCACCATGCCGTCCTCGCCCTCGTACTTCGCGCCGACGGTGAAGCCGAAGGCCTCCGTCAGCTGTCTGATCGCGGCCTGTGCGTCTCGGTAGAGAACCGTCGGATACATCGTCGGCGTGCCTGCCATGAAGATCACCGAACCTTTCGAACGAGTCGGGCCGGCACCTCTGTGTCATGGATCACATTCATGGGGCACAGTGTGGCACCGGGGTCTGACAACGCCCGTGAACGTCTGCGCCCGCCCCTCGCGACCTGCCCCCCACACCCCGGCCCGTGGCGGCCGAACGGGGGACGTGCCTGCCGCCGCCCGCCGTGTCGCCACCGGGCGCCCCGCTGACCGCCCCGCCCGCCGCTACGCTCATCGCTCGATCGGCAGATCTCCTGACCAGGGGGCCCGGGTGTCCAGACCGCCTGTCCCGGCCGGCCGGCGCACCAGGCGCGGCCTCGGCCCCGTGGCGATCCCTCTCGCCGCCGCCCTCCTCGCCCTGCCGCTGGCCACCGTCGCCCGCGAAGCCCGGCCCGCCCCGCACGGCGACCGCCTCACCCTCGCGCCCGACGCCCCGCCGGGCGGCGCCTTCGTCGACCGCTCGGAAAAACTACTTGCACAGGGCCGTTAGACTGCCTGCTATGGCAGTTCTCCTTTGGGTTCATTAGACGGCGTAGACCGCTTTCGGACCGTCCGTCCAACCCGCCGTCTTCCTGCCCTGGAGCTTTTTCCGTGATCACCGCCTCCGGCCTTGAGCTGCGTGCCGGCGCCCGCATCCTCATCGAGTCCGCCTCCTTCCGTATCGCCAAGGGCGACCGCATCGGCCTCGTCGGCCGCAACGGCGCCGGCAAGACCACCCTCACCAAGGTGCTGGCCGGTGAGGGCATCCCCGCCTCCGGCACGGTCGCCCGCTCCGGCCAGGTCGGCTATCTGCCGCAGGACCCGCGCACCGGCGACCTGGACGTCCTGGCCCGTGACCGCATCCTGTCCGCCCGCGATCTGGACAGCGTGCTGCGCAAGATGCGCGAGAACGAGGACCGGATGGCCAACGGCAAGGGCGCCACCCGCGAAAAGGCGATGAAGAAGTACGAGCGCCTGGAGACCGAGTTCCTGACGAAGGGCGGTTACGCCGCCGAGGCGGAGGCCGCGACCATCGCCGCCAGCCTCGGGCTGCCCGACCGTATCCTCGGCCAGCCGCTGCACACCCTCTCCGGTGGTCAGCGCCGCCGCGTCGAGCTGGCCCGGATCCTCTTCTCGGACTCCGACACCCTGCTGCTCGACGAGCCGACCAACCACCTCGACGCCGACTCCATCGTCTGGCTGCGCGACTACCTCAAGACCTACCGCGGCGGCTTCATCGTCATCTCGCACGATGTCGACCTGGTCGAGACCGTCGTGAACAAGGTGTTCTACCTGGACGCCAACCGCTCGCAGATCGACGTCTACAACATGGGCTGGAAGCTCTACCAGCAGCAGCGCGAGGCCGACGAGAAGCGCCGCAAGCGCGAGCGGGCGAACGCCGAGAAGAAGGCCGCGGCGCTCAACACCCAGGCCGACAAGATGCGGGCCAAGGCCACCAAGACCGTCGCCGCGCAGAACATGGCCAGGCGCGCCGACAAGCTGCTCGCCGGTCTGGACGCGGTGCGCGTCTCCGACAAGGTCGCCAAGCTGCGCTTCCCGGACCCGGCACCGTGCGGCAAGACCCCGCTCACCGCCGAGGGCCTGTCCAAGTCCTACGGCTCCCTGGAGATCTTCACCGACGTCGATCTGGCCATCGACAAGGGCTCCCGGGTCGTCATCCTCGGCCTCAACGGCGCCGGCAAGACCACCCTGCTGCGGCTGCTGGCGGGCGTCGAGACGCCGGACACCGGCGCGGTCCGCCCGGGGCACGGCCTCAAGCTCGGCTACTACGCCCAGGAGCACGAGACGCTGGACCCGGACCGTACGGTCCTGGAGAACATGCGCTCGGCCGCCCCGGACATGGACCTGGTCGCCATCCGTAAGACGCTGGGTTCCTTCCTCTTCTCGGGGGACGACGTCGACAAGCCCGCCGGGGTGCTCTCCGGCGGCGAGAAGACCCGGCTCGCCCTGGCGACGCTGGTCGTCTCCTCGGCCAACGTCCTGCTGCTCGACGAGCCCACCAACAACCTCGACCCGGCCAGCCGTGAGGAGATCCTCGGCGCGCTGCACACCTTCACGGGCGCGGTGGTCCTGGTGACGCACGACGAGGGCGCGGTGGACGCGCTGCAGCCGGAGCGGATCATTCTGCTGCCCGACGGTGTCGAGGACCTGTGGGGCCAGGATTACGCGGACCTGGTGGCGCTGGCCTGACCCGGGCCGAACGGATCACGCGGAACGGATCACGGCGTATGGATCATGCCGTATGGATCATTCGGCCGATGTGTGATCCATCATCTGAGTGAGAACGGCTCGTACACCGGCGAGCCTGCGACGTGCGGCCGGGCCCCAGGGGCCCGGCCGTCATCTTTTCGGCCGCACACCACCTGACCTGCTACTTCTCGCGACCGACCGCGTTCCGGCGGCTCGCCGGACGGGCGGAATGGGAAATTCCGGCCGGCGTGACCGGGCGTCCGCCGGCAAACGATGTCGTACTGACCTTGCGGAATGGGTGGCCAGGAAGCCGGGGAGGGGTGATCATGAGAGTCCAGAGCGCACTTCCCACGAGGAGGCACGGGTGGCCGAGACTCTGAAGAAGGGCAGCCGGGTAACCGGCGCCGCGCGCGAGAAGCTCGCGGCAGACCTGAAGAAGAAGTACGACTCCGGAGCGAGCATCCGGGCGCTGGCCGAGGAAACCGGCCGCTCCTATGGATTCGTGCACCGGATGCTCAGCGAATCCGGTGTGGTCCTGCGCGGTCGCGGCGGAGCCACCAGGGGCAAGAAGGCCGCCTCGGCCTGACGGCCGCGACTCCGGGTACAGACGGTGTCCCCCCGGTCGACCGAACAGTCGACCGGGAGGTTACCGTTCAGTCACTTACGCACGCAGGTGCGGCTGGCTGACTCGGAGGCGCTGATGACTCTGCTCGACAAGGACGGTGTGCGGCTCACCGTGGACGGCGCGATCGCCACGGTGACCCTCGCCAACGAGGCCAAGCGCAATGCGCAGTCGCCGGCCATGTGGCGGGCGTTGGCCGAGGCGGGTTCGCTGCTGCCGGGAAACATCCGGATCGCGGTGCTGCGCGGTGAGGGCAGGTCCTTCTCCGCGGGCCTCGACCGGCAGGCGTTCACGCCCGAAGGCTTCGACGGCGAGCCGTCGTTCCTCGATCTGGCGCGCGGTTCGGACGGTGAACTGGACGCCACGATCGCCGAGTACCAGGAAGCGTTCACCTGGTGGCGGCGCAACGACCTGGTGTCCATCGCCGCCGTGCAGGGGCACGCCATCGGTGCGGGCTTCCAGCTCGCCCTCGCCTGCGATCTGCGGGTGGTGGCACAGGACGTGCAGTTCGCCATGCGTGAGACCAGCCTGGGACTCGTACCGGATCTGACCGGCACTCACCCCCTGGTCGGGCTGGTGGGTTACGCCCGGGCGCTGGAGATCTGCGCCACCGGGCGCTTTGTGCATGCCGAGGAGGCCGAGCGGATCGGCCTCGCCAACCTTGTGGTGCCCGGGGACGAACTCGACGCCGCCGTCGCCGATTTGGCGGCCGCGCTCACCGCCCCGCCGCGTGACGCCGTCATCGAGACCAAGGCTCTGCTGGCCGGCGCCGCGGGCCGTACGTACGAGGAGCAGCGCATCGCCGAACGTGCCGCCCAGGCGCGCCGGCTGCGCGACCTCGCGGGTGTGGGGGAGTAGCACCGCACCCCGGCAACTACGGACGTGCCCGGCCGGTCGCCAGCCTGCGGCGCCCGGCCGGCCGCGCCCGTCAGCCCTGTTCCACGGCCGTGACCAGCACGGCGACCGTCGACGGCGCGGACGGCGCGGCGGTCACCGCCCGCCGTACGGCGGCCGCGACATCCAGTGCGCGATGGCCGGCCGAGGTCGCCAGCTGGATCAGCGCATGCCCGTCGGAGAGCCGCACCGGGCGGGACGGCCCGCCGAGCACCGGCGCCAGACGGGCCACGCCCGGCACGCCCAGCGTGACGGCGGCGATCTGCGCCCGGCCGTCCTGCGCCGCGCCGGTCCGGTCGTCCGTTGCCGAGGCGGCAGGCGGGCCTTCGGTACGGGAAGCGCGCGGAGGTGATGCCGCCTCGGCCCCGGTCTCACCCGCCTCCAGCAGACCGCTGACCCGTAGATCCACCACAGCCACCACCAGCCCCAACTCCCGGACCGATGCCTCCAGCAGCGCCGTGCGCACCTGGTCGGCGACGGTGGGCAGCGGCCGGTCGGCGACCGCGGCGAAGTCCGCCTCGATCCGCAGCGGACCGGGCGGCAGCGCGCTCGGCGGAGCCGGCACCGCCGGCTCCGGGGCGTGGCCGGGATCGGCGAGCGACAGCCGCAGCGTGCCGATACGTACACCGGCCGGCACACCGGAGGCCCTTCGCAGCGCCCCGGCGGCCGCGTGCTCGGTGATCCATGACCCGTCCGCGGGCCCGCCGAGCGGCAGCACCCGGCCGATCGCGAGCTGCTGCCGCACGGCCCGCGCCATCTGGTTCGCGGCCACCGCGTCACCCCTTTCCCGGCCGGTCCCGGTCCATTTCCGAGGCCGTTCCCCGGACACGTCCCGGACAACGTCCCCAGCCTGCCGCAGACCGGCCCGTACAGCAGGGCGGTGCGCCGAACGGCGCCGTACGGGGCACTCTGCTGCCGCATCCCCCAAGCGGCTCCGGGGAACCGCACCTACTGTGAGGAACGGAGCGGGCGGACCGCTTCTCCCCGCGGAAAGGGACGAACGGCGATGAGCGAGAGCCAGCAGCAGGCAGAGGGACCGAGGACCCCGGTCAAGCGGGGCGGTGGAGACCCCGCTTCGCGTGGGCGTACCACCATCGCCGACGGAGTCGTGGAGAAGATCGCCGGTCTCGCGGCCCGGGATGTCGTCGGCGTGCACGCCATGGGCAGCGGCTTCGCCCGCACGCTCGGTGCCGTACGGGACCGGGTACCCGGCGGCGGCAGGTCCGCGACCGCCACCCGCGGGGTGAAGGCCGAGGTCGGTGAGGTGCAGACCGCGCTGGACCTGGAGATCGTGGTCGACTACGGCGTTGCCATCGCCGATGTCGCGCGCTCGGTCCGGGAGAACGTCATCTCCGCCGTGGAGCGGATGACGGGCCTGGAGGTCGTCGAGGTCAATATCGCGGTCAGCGATGTCAAGCTGCCCGACGAGGCAGACGAAGAAGAGGAAGCGGAGCCGCGGCTCCAATAGCGGGGCCCGTCCGGAGTGGCAGCGAAGGAGCGCACGATGAGCATGGCCGTGGTCGGCCTCTTGGCCGGAATGGCGCTGGGCTTCGCCGGATACTTCGGCGGCTTCGGCGCCTTCGTCCTGGTGGCGGCGCTGGGCGCCATCGGGTTCGTGGCCGGAAGGTTCCTGGACGGGGACCTGGAGGCCGGCGATTTCTTCCGGCCGCGCACCAGCGACCGCGACGACCGGCGGCGGTGAGGCCGGGTGGCGACGGTGTCACCGGTCGCCGCTCCCGCTGACGTACCGGCAGGTGAGCGGGGCGCGACCAGGATCGCGGACCGGGTGGTGGCGAAGATCGCCGCGCAGGCGGCCCGGGAGGCGCTGCGCGGTGAGTCCCCGCGCGCCCGTACGGACGCGCATGCGACGGTGACCGTCCACCGGCGCGAGTACCGCGAGAACTTCGGCGAGGCCCGGCTGCGGATCGCCGTGGAGCTGGGCTACCCCTCCGACATCGGCGCACAGTGCCGCGTGGTGCGTCGTCACGTCACCGAACGGGTAAAGGCGTTGGCGAGCATGGACGTGCCCGAGGTCGCGGTGGAGGTCGAGCGTCTGCACTCACCGCTGCTGGAGCACACGGACCGGGGGAGGGTGCGATGAGCGACGACGACGCGGAGCAGCCGGACACCCGGCGGCTGCCCACGCTCGACAAACCGTCGGACGAGACGGACGGGCTGACGCAGTCCGCATCGGGCGCCGCCCATACGAGCACCGCGGACGACGGCCGGACCGGGCGCTTCTGGTCGGCCCGCCGGGTGCCGGCCGCCCTGGTCGCGCTGGTGCTGCTGGCCGCCGCCGGGCTGCTGCTCTACGACGTGGCCGCGGTGCGCGCCGAGCGGCCCGCGACGGCCTGGCGCCGGCGGCTCGCCGGCGAACTGGCCACCCGTCACCTCGACACCCCCTGGGTGCTGGCCGCCGCGGCGGTCGCGGTGGTGCTGGGCATCTGGCTGATCGTGCTGGCCGTCACCCCCGGCCTGCGCCAAGTGCTGCCGATGCGGCCCGTCGCCTCCGGCATCCGGGCCGGGCTCGACCGTTCGGCCGCCGCGCTGGTGCTGCGGGACCGCGCCATGGAGGTCGCCGGAGTCCAGTCCGTACGGATGATCGTCACCCGCCACAAGGCCAAAGCACATGCGGTCTCCCACTTCCGCGAGCTGGACGAGGTCCGCGGCGACCTCGACACGGCGCTCGGCGAGGGTCTGCGGCAGCTGGGTCTGGCGCACCGGCTCGGCCTGACCGTGGACGTCCGGCGCCCGAAGAGGAGGTGAGCGCGCGATGCGCAGGGGTCGCAGAACGACCAACCGGGTACTGCTCGGTCTGACCGGTGTGCTGCTGCTCGGCGCCGGCGGCCTGGTGCTGCTAGGCGGTTTCGACCTGCCCGCGAAATGGCACCTCGGCCTGCCCGGCGGCTGGCCCTGGTCCCGCCCCGACGATGTGCTGCTCTCCGCGCACACCCGCACCCGCTGGACGGACGAGGGCTGGTGGTGGCCGGCCGTCATCACGGCCCTGGCCGTCTTCGTCCTGCTGATGGTGTGGTGGCTGCTGGCCCAGCTGCGGCGGCACCGGCTGAACGAGATCCTCGTCGACAGCGGCGACGGCGAGGGCGCCCTGCTGCGCGGCCGGGCGCTGGAGGGTGTCGTCGAGGCCGAAACGGAGTCGCTGGAGGGTGTCGACCGGGCCGGCGTGCTGCTGACCGGCCGCCGCACCGAGCCCCGGGTGCGCGCCGTGCTGGCCCTCGCCCCGCACGCCGACCCCGGGACCGTCGTGCGGCGCCTGTCCGACGAGGCCGTCACGCACGCCCGCCGCTCGGCGGGGCTCGACCGGCTGCCGGCGGACGTCCGGCTGCGCGCGGTCAAGCACCGCCCCGAGCGGGTCAGTTAGGGCCCCTCCGGCCCGATCAGCCCCGGCCCTGGCACAGACCCCGTCAGAAGCCGTGCAGGGCCCCGCCGTCCACCGGCACCATGACACCGGTGACATACGAGGCGGCCGGCGACAGCAGGAACGCCGCGGCCCGGCCGAACTCCTCCGGCTTGCCGTAGCGGCCCAGCGGGATCGAGGCGGAGTTGCGGGCACGGGTGCCCTCCGGGTCGCCGGAGAGCGCGTCGAGCTGGGTCATCCGGTCGGTGGCGATCCGCCCGGGCAGCACGCCGACGACGCGGATGCCGCGCGGGCCCAGCTCGTTGGCCAGCGACTTGGCGAAGCCGGCGAGACCGGGGCGCAGCCCGTTGGAGATGGTCAGACCGCCGATCGGTTCGTACACCGAGCCGGACAGCACAAAGCCGATCACACCGCCCTCGGCCAGCTCGGCGGCGGCCGCGCGGGCCAGCCGTACCGCGCCGAGGAAGACCGACTCGAAGGCCGACCGCCACTGTTCGTCGGTGTTGTCGGCGGCCGTGCCGGGCGCCGGGCCGCCCACGCTGATCAGTACGCCGTCCAGGCGGCCGAAGCGCTCGCGGGCGGCGGCCACCAGGCGGTCGGCGGCATCCGCGTCCGCGTTGTCGGCCGCCACCCCGTGGGCGCGCGCGCCGAGCGAGGCGGCCGCCGCTGCCGCGCTTTCCTCGGTGCGTCCGCTGATCACGACGTTGGCGCCGTCGGCGACCAGTTCACGGGCGGTGGCGAAACCGAGGCCGCGGGTCGCTCCGGTGACGATGTATGTCCGGTCGGTGAGTCCCAAATCCATGGCCCTAGTCTGCCCCTGCCCCGTCGAGCAGCCCGAAGGCGGTCCCCACCAGGCCGATATGGCTGAACGCCTGCGGGAAGTTGCCCAGCTGGCGCCGCGCGGCCGGGTCGTACTCCTCGGAGAGCAGCCCCACATCGTTGCGCAGCGCCAGCAGCCGCTCGAACAGCTCCCGGGCCTCGTCCCGCCGGCCGCTCAGCTGCAGCGCGTCGACGAGCCAGAACGAGCAGGCCAGGAACGCGCCCTCGCCGCCCGGCAGCCCGTCGACCGAGCCGCCCTCGGTGCTGTAACGGCGCAGCAGACCGTCGTGCGACAGTTCCCTGCGCACCGTGTCGATGGTGCCGACGACCCGCGGGTCGTCAGCCGGCAGAAAGCCGACACGGGGGATCAGCAGGGTCGCGGCGTCCAGTTCCGTGGAGCCGTAGAACTGGGTGAAGGTGCCGCGGTCGGCGTCGTACCCCTGTGCGCACACCTCCCGGTGGACCTCGTCGCGCATCGCCCGCCAGCGGTCGAGGTCCCCGCTGAGCTTCGGGTACATCTCGATCGTCCGCACCGCCCGGTCGGCCGCTACCCAGGCCATGACCTTGGAGTGCACGAAGTGCCGGCGCGACCCGCGGATCTCCCACAGCCCCTCGTCGGGGTCGCGCCAGGTGGACTCCAGGTAGTCCACCAGCGCGCGCTGGATGCTCCAGGCGTGCGGCTCCGCCGGCAGCCCGGCCGTGCGCGCGATGTGGAAGGAGTCGATCACCTCGCCGTAGACATCGAGCTGCCGCTGTTCGACGGCGGCGTTGCCGATGCGTACGGGCGCGGAGTCGAGGTATCCGGCCAGCCACGGCAGCTCGGTCTCCGGCAGCCGCCGCTCACCGGCCAGCCCGTACATGATCTGCAGATCGTCGGGGGCGCCGGCCACCGCGCGCAGCAGCCAGTCCCGCCAGGCGCCGGCCTCTTCCAGATATCCGGCGGAGAGCAGGCAGTTCAGGGTGAGGCTGGCGTCGCGCAGCCAGCAGTAGCGATAGTCCCAGTTGCGTACGCCGCCCAGCTCCTCGGGCAGCGAGGTGGTGGGGGCCGCGACGATACCGCCGGTGGGCGCGTAGGTGAGGGCCTTGAGGATGATCAGTGAGCGGATCACGGCCTCGCGGTGCGGGCCGTTGTAGCGGCAGCGCGCGGACCATGCGTGCCAGTCCTCCAGGGTGTCCTGGAGCGCCTCGAACGGGTCGATCCGGGTCGGCCGGGGCTCGTGCGAGGGGTGCCAGGTCAGGACGAACGCGGTGCGCTCGCCCTCGGCGACGGTGAAGTCCGAACGGGTGCTGAAGTCCTTGCCGTAGGTGCGGCCTTGGGCCGGGGTGCGCAGCCACACCGAGTCCGGCCCGGCGATCGCGACCCGGCAGCCCTCGGCGGCGCGCACCCAGGGCACCACCCGCCCGTAGTCGAACCGCAGCCGCAGCACCCCGCGCATCTCGACGCTGCCGCGCAGGCCCTCGACGATCCGTACGACATCGGGCGCGCGGTCGCGCTGCGGCATGAAGTCGGTGACACGGACGCTGCCCGTGGGGGTCTCCCAGACGGTGTCGAGGATCAGCGAATCGCCACGGTAGGAGCGCCGCGCGCGGGCATCGGGGGAGTGCGGTGCCAGCCCCCAGTGGCCGTTTTCCTTGGTGCCGAGGAGGGCGGCGAAGCAGGCGCCGGAATCGAAGCGGGGCAGGCACAGCCAGTCGATGGAGCCGTCGCGGCCGACGAGTGCGGCGGTCTGCAGATCGCCGATGAGCGCATAGTCCTCGATATGTGGGTGCACTCAGCGCCCCTTCCCGCCCGGCGGATGCGCTACGCGGGGGTGGCGGCTGTCCGGGCTACGGGTTGGCCGGGGCCGGAGTCGCGGCGTCGCCGGCCGCCTCGGTCTCCCCGGACCCGGCGGAATCCGCGGTCTGCCCGCCGGCCTGCGCGTCCTCCTGGGGACCCTCGGCTTCCTCGGCCGCGGCCGCCGCACGGTCGCGGCGCTCACGGCGTACGAGGACGACCCAGCCGACCGGTACCGCCGCCGCGAACAGCCACCACTGGATCGCATACGCCATGTGCGGGCCGATGGAGTCATGGTCCGGCTCGGGGACCAGCTCCGGCGTGCCGCCGGACTGCTTGGGCGCGGTCTGCTCGATATAGCCGCCGAGCATCGACCGGCCGACCCGCTTCGCCTGCTCCTTGCTGTTGATCAGCATGACCTGGCGGGCGGGCAGGCCCCTGGTGTCCTTGATGCCGCTGACTGCGGTGGTCTCGTCGGCCATCATCCGGCCGGTCACGGTGACCTTGCCCTTGGGGGCGGCCGGTACGTCCGGGAACCTGGTGAGGTCGTTGCCCGCCGAGATCCAGCCGCGGTTGACCAGCACGGCGTCGCCGTCGCCGAGGACCAGCGGGGTCAGGACGTAGTAGCCGATGCTCTGCTCGTCGGCGGCGGTGCGCTGGCGGACCACGACCTCGTGCGCGGTGTCGTAGGTGCCGGTGGCGGTGACCGTGCGCCACATGTCGTGGCGGGGCAGCTCCCGGCCGACGGCGGTCAGCTCGGTGACCGGGACCGGCCGGGCGGCCAGGCTGCTCGCGATGAGCTGGTTCTGCGCCACCTTGTGCTCATGGCGGTGGAGCTGCCAGTAGCCCAGCTTGATCATGACGGGGATCAGCACAAGACCCACGAGGGTGACGATCACCCACTGCCGGGACAACAGGAAGCGGTACACGGCTTCGACGGTACCTGGGGCGCCCCTGCTCCCGAGCGGCGGGTCCGGCCGCCGGTCCGCACCGGTCGGGTGGACCGGCTCCCGGGCCTGCTCCCGGATCCCCCGGTCAGACCCTGTCGACGATGCCCACTTTCCCGTCCGAGCGGGAGCAGTGCGCACCGCAGTACCACTTCCCGTCCGCCTCCACGCCCTGGCCGATGATCTGGCACCGGCAGTGCTCACAGATCGGCGCCATGCGGTGGATGGCGCAGGAGAAGCAGTCGAAGACATGCACCGCGCCCTGCGCGTGCACCTCGAACGTCATGCCGTATTCGTTTCCGCAGACCTCACAACGTGCCATGCGCCACAGGGTGCGGGCGGCGCCCGCGCGGGGCGAGGTGCCGGCGGGTGTGTTGGACGGGCTTCACCCGGAAGCAGGCGCCGTGGCTGCCGGCTCGACGTCCTGCAGCAGCTGCATGAACGCCGCCTCGTCGATCACGACCGTGCCGTACGAGGCGGCCTTGGCGGTCTTGGAGGTCGGCGCGTCGGGGTCATTGGTCACCAGCAGGCTGGTCAGCCGGGACACGCTCGTGGCGACATGGAGGCCGGCCTCGATGGCACGGTCCTCCAGCAGCTCGCGGTCCACGGACGTGTCGCCCGAGAAGGCGACCCGCATCCCCTGGACGAGCCGGCCACCCGCCTCGAAGCGCCCCGGGTTGGGATACGGGCACGCCGGGCGCTTACGGGACGGCCGCCAGGAGGTGGGGCGGTACGACGAGGCGCTGGCGCGCTGGCGGGGCGCGGGGGTGTCCGACCACTCCGTCAGCGGCTGGCAGCTCAGCAGCGGCAGCCGCAGATTCTCCTGCGCGGCCCGCCGCAAACTGGGACGAAACGTCTCGGCGAGTACCCGGGCGTCGTCCAGCGCATGGTGGGCGCGCTCCTGCACCACGCCGTAATGGGCGGCGAGCGACTCCAGCTTGTGGTTGGGCAGCGGGAGCCGCAGCTCCTTGGACAGCGCGATGGTGCACAGCCGCTGGCGCACCGGGGCGGTCGCCGCGGCGCGGGCGTACTCGCGGGCGATCATCGACCAGTCGAACATGGCGTTGTGCGCGACCAGCACCCGGTCCTCGAGCCGCTTGGACAGCTCCGGGACGATCTCGGGGAAGAGCGGGGCGTCGGCGAGCACCGCGCTCGTCAGACCGTGGATCCAGACCGGCCCCGGATCCCGCTGCGGGTTGACGAGGGTGTACCAGTGGTCCTGGACCTCGCCCTGTGCGTCGAGTTGATACACGGCGGCGGAGATGATCCGGTCGTCGCGGGCCAGGCCGGTGGTCTCCACGTCGACCACCGCGTATCCCTGGGGATACGCGGTCGGCCAGGGAGCCGGCGGCGTCTGTGGGCCCGGCTGCTGCCCGATCTTCGGTGCGATCGGGTCGGCTGCTGGCATGCGGTCTTCGAGCATGGTCCCTGAGGATACGGGCCGCCACCGACAGCCACCGAACCGCCGCCGCGCGCGGTGCGCGGCCGGGCGCCCGTTGCCCCTACAATTACCCGGCTCGTCACGGGCGCTGACGGTGCGCCGCCGCGCCGCCGCGGGCGGCGCTTCAAGGGCGCTCAGCCGGCGGGCCCGCCGGCGGGTTGCCCGGGGGCGAGCAGCGACGTCACCAGCGCCTCCAGCGAGACGACGAACAATCGCTCGGCGTCGACCGGGCCGGCCAGCGCGCGGGCCAGCGCCGGATCGTGCCCGGCGGTGGGGGAGTCCCACAGCTCGCCCTCGCTCGGGTGCTGCTCCGGCGACCGTTCGCGATTGCGCTCGACCAGGACGAAGCCGACGACCTGGAACTGGACGGCGCGCACCGCCTCCGCGGCGAGCTCCCCGCGCAGCCCCGCGGCGTGCATCTCATGGACCAGCGCCTGCTGCGCGGGCAGGAACATCCGCTCCGTCAGGCCGCGTTCGTGCACCATCGCGATCAGCTGGGGCCGCTCGCGCAGCGCCGTACGCAGGGCGCGGGCGACCGAGACGATCCGGGCATGCGGCGTGTGCCCGACGGGGTGGATCTCGCCCATCTCCCGGACGGTGCGCTCGACGAGGGCGTCCAGCAGCGACTCGCGGTTGCCGACGTGCCAGTAGATGGAGGTGACGGCGGTGCCCAGTTCCGTGGCGAGTCGGCGCATGGTCAGCGCCGCCGGGCCCTGTGCCCGGACCAGCCGGGCGGCGGCCGTCAGGACTTCTTCGCCGGTCAGCGCGGTACGTGTCATATTCCTCAACCATCCCCCAACTCCCTTTGATGCAAGGCCCTTTACCCTTCATCCGGCACGGTGTAACAGTGTTACAGGCGCCTCGAACGACCCCCGCAAGTCATCGCAGACGAAGGGTGGTACGACATGGCACGCATACGCTACGGAGCGCGCACCGAGGCGGAGATCGCCGCGGCGCGCACCGCGAGCTCGAAGCTCCCCGACATCTGGTCCACCGGCGTGGTGGCCGTCTGGGAGAGCGACCCGGACGCGGTCGCGGCCGTCCTGCCGCCGCCGCTCACACCTTCCGGCCGCCCGCTGGTCCGGGCCACCATCAGCAAGGTCGACCTGCCCGGCTACCCGCTGGGCGCCGGCTCGGTCGCCGTCGCGGCCACGCACCACGGCGTCGACGGCTGGTATCCGCTCGTCATGCCGATGACCCACGAGCGGGCCCTCATCGGCGGCCGCGAGGTCTTCGGCGAGCCCAAGAAACTGGGCGAGGTCACCGTCGAGCGCGACGGCCCGGTCGTCCGTGCCGCGCTCGCCCGGCACGGCATCGCCTTCGTCGAGGTGCGCGGCGCGGTGAACGGCCCGCTGCCGGTCCCCGAGCCGGTACGCAAGACCGACTTCTACTTCAAGTTCCTGCCCGCCGTGGACGGTTCGGGCTTCGACATCGACCCCGTGCTGGTGCACTGCGTCCGCAACGAGAAGGTCCGCAAACTGGAGCAGGTCACCGGGGACGTGGTCCTCCGGGAGTCGATGTACGACCCCGTCGCCGACCTGCCCGTACGCACCCTCGTCGAGATCACCCTCGGCGAGAAGACCACCGACCAGCAGGGCCGGGTCGTCGAGCGGGTCGGCGCCGAGGCCCTGCTGCCGTACGTCCACCAGCGCTACGACGATCCACGGCAGATCCTCGACGGACCGCCCGAGGGGAGCGCCTGATGCCGTGTCGTCCCGGAGGGCAACGCCCGGGCCCCCGGCCGGAGAAGCGGTCGGCCCGAGTGGCGCGGAGAGGTGAGCGGGCATGGAGCTGACGGCGGGACAGGTCGCGGTCGTCACCGGCGCCGCGAGCGGCATCGGCCTGGCCATGGCGCGCCGCTTCGCCGCGGACGGGCTGAAGGTCGTCCTCGCGGACGTCGAGGAGGAGCCGCTGCGCGCCGCCGCCGACGAGCTGGCCGTGGACGGCGCTCAGGTACTGGCGCGCACCGTGGACGTCGGCGTACGGGAGGAGGTCGCCGCCCTCGCCGAGGCCGCGTACGACACCTTCGGCGCCGTCCATCTGCTGTGCAACAACGCGGGGGTGGGCTCCGGCGCCGAGGGCCGGATGTGGGAACACGAGCCCCGCGACTGGCAGTGGGCGTTCGCGGTGAACGTCTGGGGCGTCTTCCACGGCGTGCAGTGCTTTCTGCCCCGGATGCTGGCGGCCGGCGAGCCCGGCCATGTCGTCAACACCTCCTCCACGGACGGCGGGATCGCGCCACTGCCCACCGCGTCCGTCTACGCCGTCACCAAGGCGGCCGTGGTGACCATGACCGAATCGCTCTACGCCCATCTGACGGCGGAGCGCGCCCCCATCGGCGCCTCGGTGCTCTTCCCCGGCCCGCACATGCTCCGCACCGGCCTGTGGGAGTCGCACCGCAACCGGCCCGCGCGCTACGCCAAGACCCGGCCGCGCCGTACGCCGTACCGCAGCCTGGCGCAGTGGGAGGCGGCGATGAAGGAGGCCGGGCAGGAGATCGCCTTCACCCCCGTCGAGGACGTCGCACAGCAGGTCGTCGACGGCGTCCGGGCCGGCCGCTTCTGGCTGCTGCCGCCCAGCGAGCACACCGACGCACAGATCCGGGCGAGGGCCGCCTCGATGCTCGACCGCGCCGCCCCCGCCTACCTGGAGCACTTCATTCTCGACGCGGACGACTGAAGGAGGTTCCGCGATGACCCCTCCACAGCACCCCAAGGGCGGACAGAACGGGCAGGGCGGACAGGACACGCGGGGCGGACAGGACGCACCCGATCCGTACCTGATCATCTCCTCCGACTGCCACGCCGGACTCCCCACCGAGGAGTACCGCCCCTACCTCGACGCCCGCTTCCACCGCGCCTTCGACGAGTTCCTCGGCGAGCGCGACGCCCGCCGCGCGGAGGCCACCCGGCTCGGCATCCGCAACGACGCCTTCGCCGCCAAGTGGTTCCAGGACAACGAGGAGGGCCTGCGCGGCGGCTGGGACACCGCCCAGCGCCTCAAGGAACTCGACGGCGACGGCGTGGCCGCGGAGGTGGTCTTCCCGGACGCGGATGCCGTCGACAGCGGGACGGCGGCCCCGTTCGGTGTGGGCCTCGGCCTCTCCGGGGACCAGGACCCCGACCTCGGCATGGCGGGCGCGCAGGCGCACAACCGCTGGCTCGCCGATTTCGTCTCCGAGCACCCCGAACGGCACTGCGGCGTCGCCCTGTTGCCGGTCACCGCCGACACCGGTCGGGTCGTGGCCGAGATCCACCGGGCCAAGGAGTCCGGGCTCGGCGCCCTGATGATCCCCTCCATGTGGGTCGACAAGGAGCCGTACCACGACCGCCGCTACGACCCCGTGTGGGCCGCCGCGGCCGAGTGCGCGATGCCCGTCGTCACCCACTCCGGAGCGGCGCCCCGCCATGAATACGGTGACCACCTCGGGATCTTCGTCTCCGAGGTGACCTGGTGGCCCGCTCGCCCCCTGTGGTTCCTGCTCTGGTCCGGCGTCTTCGAACGCCACCCGGGGCTGAAGTTCGGCGTCGCCGAATCCGGCTGCTGGTGGCTGCCCAACCTCCTGTGGTTCATGGACCGCCTCTATCTGGGCGCACACGGCGGCAAAAAGCTCTCCCCGTTCGCCGAGCTCAAACGCCCGCCGCACGAGTACCTCGACCGGCAGCTCTTCATCTGCGCCACCAACACCAAACGCCGCGAACTCGCCCAGCGCTACGAGATCGGCGTCGACAACATCCTGTGGGGCAGCGACTTCCCGCACCCCGAGGGCACCTGGCCCGACACCCGCGGATGGCTGCGGAAGACCTTCCACGACATCCCGGTCGCCGAGACCCGCCGGATGCTCGGCCTGGCCGCCGCCGAGGTCTTCGGCTTCGACACCGCCGAGCTGGCCCCGCTGGCCCGCCGTATCGGCCCCACCCCCGCCGAACTCGGCCAGCCCGCCGACCAGTCGGCGGTCGAGGCCTCCTGGGCCCGCTCACGTGAGGTCGGCCGCCACTGGCTCACCGACCACGACTTCCCGGTATGGGGGACCGAACAATGAGCCATCCACCACGGACCGAGCCCGGGGGCGACCGCTACACCGTCATCTCCGCCGACTGCCACGCCGGCGCCGACCTCCTCGACTACCGGCCGTACCTGGCCTCCCGGCACCACGAGGCCTTCGACGCCTGGGCGGCGACCTACGTCAACCCCTACGAGGATCTGCTCGCCGACACCGCCGACCGCAACTGGAACTCCGGCCGCCGGCTGGCCGAACTGGAGGCCGACGGTATCGTCGCCGAGGTCGTCTTCCCGAACACCATCCCGCCCTTCTTCCCCTCCGCGTCCCTGATGGCCCCGGCCCCCACCCGCGCGGAGTTCGAGCAGCGCTGGGCGGGCCTGCGCGCCCACAACCGCTGGCTCGCCGACTTCTGCGCGGACGCCCCCGGCCGCCGGGCCGGCGTCGCCCAGATCCTCCTCAACGATGTCGACGAGGCCGTACGAGAAGTCCGCCGCACCAAGGAGGCCGGCCTCACCGGTGGCATCCTGCTGCCCGGCACCCCGCCCGGCTCCGGCCTCCCCGAACTCCACTCCGAGGTCTACGACCCCCTCTGGGCGGTCTGCGCCGAGCTGGACGTCCCCGTCAACCACCATGGCGGCTCGGCCTCCCCGCCCCTCGGCGACGAACCCGCCGCCCGAGCCGTCTTCATGGTCGAAACGACGTGGTTCTCCCACCGCGCCCTGTGGCACCTCATCTTCGGCGGCGCCTTCCGCCGCCACCCGGGCCTCCGCCTCGTCCTCACCGAACAGGGCTCCGGCTGGATCCCCGGCGTCCTGGACATGCTGGACTACTACCACGGCCGCCTGGTCGCGGCGGCGTCCAAAGCCGCCACCGCGGAGTCCAAATTCGGCGTCGGCCTGGCCGCGGCCATGGGCAGCTCCCCGGCCGAGATCTGGCGCGACAACTGCTACGTGGGCGCCAGTTTCATGCGCCCGCACGAGGTCCCGCTCCGCCACCGCATCGGCCTCGACAAGATCATGTGGGGCAGCGACTACCCCCATGACGAGGGCACCCACCCGCACTCCCGCGAGGCCCTGCGCCTGGCCTACGCCGGCCTCCCCACCCACGAGACCGCCGCCTTTCTCGGCACCAACGCCGCCCACGTCTACGGCTTCGACCTCCACCACCTGGCCCCCCTGGCCGCCCGGGTCGGCCCCACCGTCACCGAGATCGCCGAACCCCTGGAGCAGATCCCCCCGACCGCCACCAGCCCGGCGTTCGCCCGGGGTGGGGCGGTGCGGGTGTGGTGAGGTGCGGCCTGGCTGGGCATCTGGATCCGGCATCGTCGGTACCCGTACCTGCTACCTACGCAAGGAGACGTAAGCGTGACCAAGACACCCGTCAACGCGGACTCCGGGTGGCCCGACGACGCGCTTGCCGCTGCCGGTAGGAGGCGCGCCCAGGCTCTCGCGGACTCGCGACGCTTGGCCCAAGACGGCGCCGTCGACATCGACTTCCTCATGGACAAGCGCGCCTACTGGCCCCGCCCGGACGGCGGTCGTGGCCGGCGGGAGTCGGCCGCGCCACCTCGCTCCTGAACGCGAAGCAACCGCGCCGTCTGCGCCACCTCAGCCACCGCACCGTCCTCGTCGACGTGCACACGGCGGAGTGTGGCGCCGGGCGTGCGGGCGGCGACGTCCACCAGACGGCCGTCGGTGAACAGTCCGGCCGCGCCGTCATCGATGGCCCAACCTCCCGGCAGCACACGGTCGTTGACGGCCGCAAGGTAGCCGGGCCGGCGTTGCGGCTCGCTGTCGTAGTGCGGGCACAGACTGCCCGGCAGCAGCCCCAGCCCGTCGGCGAGCGGCGCCGGCGGGCCGAAGGAGTCGGAGAACGCGTGCTCGAACCAGCAGCAGGCCCCGGCGCTGATGCCGCACAGCAGCACCCCGGCCTCGTATGCCTCGCGCAGGATCGTGTCCAGGCCGTGCAGCCGCCAGACGGCAAGCATGTTGGCGGTGTTGCCGCCCCCGACGTAGACGATGTCCTGCGCGAGGACGAACGCGCGCAGATCGCTCACGCTGCGCCGGAACAGCTCCAGATGGCTCGGTTCGCAGTCCCGCGCCCCGAACGCCGTGTGGAACCCCTCGATATACCCCGGCGCATCGCCGCTGGCGGTGGGCAGAAAGCAGACCTTGGGCCGGGTCCGCCCGGCGGCGTCCAGCACGAAGTCGTCGAGCAGCGTGTCGGGATCGTCGGAGAAGCCGCCGCCGAGCAGGGCGATGGTGGGTGCGGTGGTCATCGGACCTCGTTTCCGGTCGTCGAAGCGGGCTACCCGGGGTACGCGGTCACCCGCCAGCTGACAGCACGTCTCACATACTTATCGGTAACAACCTCTAGCGGCACCCCCCTCACCCCCCTTATCGTGCGGGGCATGCCGCACCTGCCCGATGTCGTGTTGTGGTCCGTACCGGCCTTTGTCCTGCTCACCGTGGTCGAGATGGTGAGCTGTCGCCTGCATCCCGATGAGGATGCGGCGGGCTACGAAGCCAAGGACGCGGCCACCAGCGTCGGCATGGGGCTGGGCAGTCTCGTGTTCGATGCGCTGTGGAAGATACCCATCGTGGCGATCTACGCCGCGGTCTACGAGCTCACCCCGCTGCGGATCCCCGTGCTGTGGTGGACGCTGCTGCTGATGCTGCTCGCGCAGGACTTCTTCTACTACTGGTCGCACCGCGGCCACCACGTCATCCGCGTCCTGTGGGCCTGCCACGTGGTGCACCACTCCAGCAAGAAGTTCAACCTCACCACCGCACTGCGGCAGCCCTGGACGACATGGACCGTCTGGCCGTTCTATGTGCCGATGGTCGCCCTCGGCGTACATCCGGCCGCGATCGCGTTCACCTCCGGTGTCAACCTCGTCTACCAGTTCTGGGTGCACACCGAGCGGGTCGACAAGCTGCCCCGGCCCTTCGAGTTCGTGCTCAACACGCCGTCCCACCACCGCGTCCACCACGCCTCGCAGGGCGGCTACCTGGACCGTAACTTCGGCGGGATCCTGATCATCTGGGACCGGATGTTCGGCTCGTTCGTCGCCGAGACCGAGCGGCCGGTCTATGGACTGACCAAGAACATCGAGACGTTCAACCCGCTGCGGGTGGCCACCCATGAGTACGCCGCCATCGCACGCGACGTACGGGCCGCGGGCAGTTGGGGCGAGCGCGCCGGGCGGGTGTTCCGCGGGCCGGGCTGGCAGCCGGCCGGGCGGACCGCGGCGGGGGAGCGCCGGGAGTCCCGGAAGGGGACCAAGGGGCGCGCCTCCGTCGAGGAGCCGGCCGCGTGACGGCCCGCTGGCCCCGGGGCGTACGGCCGCTGCTCGGGGCGTTCGCCGTGCTGGCCGTCGTCCACCTCGGGGCGCTGCTCGGGGGAGTCACGGCCGTCGCGCAGCTGACGAAGCCGGCGCTGATGCCGGTGCTCGCCGGATACGTCCTGGCGCGCGGCGGCCCCCGGCTGCTGGCCGGCGCGCTGCTGTTCGGCTGTGGCGGCGACACCTTCCTGCAGATCGGCGGGGACACCGTCTTCCTGGTGGGGATGGGCTCGTTCGCCGCCGGGCACGTCTGTTATCTGCTGCTGTTCGCCCGGCACGGGGCGCCGTACGGGCGCGGGCGGACCGCCGGAGCCGGTGCGGCCTACGCGGTCGTCCTGGCCGCCACCGTGGTGCTCCTGTGGCCGGACCTCCCGGCCGATCTGCGGATCCCGGTCGCCGGCTACAGCCTGCTGCTCACAGCGATGGCGTTCGGCGCACTGCGGGCAGGGCCCTGGGCCGCGGCCGGCGGACTGCTCTTCCTGCTCTCCGACACCTTGATCGCGAGTGGTATCGCTCACTGGCCACAGCTGCCGGCCCCGCAGTTCTGGATCATGCTCACCTATGCCGGGGCCCAGTTCGCGCTGGCCGGCGGCGTGCGCCGGGCCGCCGCCACCACAGCTCCGCGACCCGCGCCGAGCCCCGCTCCGGCGCTCCCCGAAGCGGGCGTCCCGTAGCGAGCGGCGGCCGGTGAACGCCCGGCCGGGGCGGCCGGATACGCCGCCGCTTGAGTCTCCCCCCGTGGGAGACCCGACAGTGGACGGCATGTACGAGGACGGCACGGGCCTGCTCACCATCGGCGCGCTGGCGCGCCTGACCGGCATCCCGGTCAAGACCATCCGGAATTGGTCGGACGCGGACCTGCTGCCGCCCGCCGCCCGCACCCCCGCGGGCTACCGGCTGTACGGCCCGGACGCCCCGCCCCGCCTGGAAATCGTGCGCAGCCTGCGCGAACTGGGCATCGGGACGGCGGCGATCCGGTCCGTACTGCACCGCGAGCTCCCCCATAGCCTGAACGGCATGGGGGGACCCCCATCGTTCGCCGAGACGGCGGCCCAGTGGGCAGACGCGCTGGACGCGCAGATCCTCCCCCATAGCCTGAACGGCATGGGGGGACCCCCATCTTGCGGCTGCAGCGCGCCGTGCTGCGTACGGTGGCCGCGCGGGGCAGCGCAGCAGAGGAGCTGCCGCACATGACCGAACTCGCCCGTCTGTCGGCCGCGGAACGCCGCCGGATCATCGCGGACTTCGTCGAGGACGCCCTCGACGGTGTGCCCGCCCCCGCCTACCGCAGCGGTCTGCTGGCCGCCACCCCCGACCTGCCCGACGACCCCACGCCCGAGCAGATCGGCGCCTGGATCGAACTGGCCGCGCTGGTCCGCGAGCCGGAGCTACGGGCCGCGCTGCGCCGGCTGGCCGAGTACGGCGCGCGTACGGCCCCCACGGCCGGGGAGCCCCGCGCGGCGGGGGAGACGGACGCGGCCGGGGAGCCCGGCGCCGTGGGGGAGACGGACGCGGCCGGGGAGCCCGGCACCGGGCAGGAGCAGGCCGCGGTGCGCGTCGCCGAGCTGATGCGGGAACGCGGCGAGGCGGCCGTCACGGCCGGTATCGCCCCGGACTCCCCGGCCGCCGAGCCCCTCGTCGCCGAGCTGATCGCCGCCTGGATCCCCACCCAGTCCGGCACCCCCGACCCGGCCACCGAGGACGGCCCGGCCGCCCGCGCCCGGCTGCTGGAACAGCTGGAGACCGCCGCCGAGCCGGCCGTCGAGCGCTACTGGCAGCTGCTGTGCACGGTCACCGGCCGGCCCGCCCCACCCCGCTGGGACACCGCGGGCACCTGGACCGCGGCCGCGCTGCGCGCCCATCTCCGGCCCGTCGGGCTGGACCGCTCGGCATTCGACGGCACCGACCCCGACCGCGTCCTGTACGCCTACGAGCAGGTGGCACGGGATGTCGCCGCCCTGGTGGCCGCCGTACGGCCGGCGGACCTCGATCTGCCGACGCCGTGCGCGGGATGGAGCGTGCGGCAGCTGCTCGACCACATGGTGTGGGAGAACCTGATGGCCACCTCGATCGCCGAGGACGATCCGCGCACCGACCACACCGCCGACCATCTCGGCGACGACCATGTCGCGGCCTTCACGGACTCGGCGCGCGCCGCCCTCGCCGCGTTCACCGGCAGCGGGATGCTGCACCGCACCTACGGTCCCTACGACGCGCCCGGCGCGATGATCGTCCAGCAGGTCGTGGTCGAACTCCTCGCGCACGGCTGGGACCTGGCGCGCGCGACGGGCGCGCCCACCGGGCTGGCGCCCCAGGTCGCCGAGGAGACCCTGGCGGCGGCGCGCCGGATCTACGGCGCCGCGCCGCGCACCGAGGGCAGCTCCTTCGCCCCGGAGCGCGCGGCCCCGCCCGGCGCGGGTGCCACCGACCGGCTGGCGGCCTTTCTCGGCCGCGCGCCGGGCTGATCCCGACGCACAAGGAGGGCCGGGGGCGTACCCCCGGCCCTCCCGGTACGGCTACTTCTGTTACTTCTTCACCGCATCCAGCGCATCGACGATGCCGTAGCCGAAGTGGCTGTTGACATGCTTGGTGCCGGTGCAGGTGGTGTCACCGGTGGGGCAGCCGGGGTTGTCGGCCTGCTCCTTGAGGAGCCACTGGATCTCCTGCGGGCTGGACTTGGGGTGCGCGCTCTTGAGCAGCGCCGCCACGCCCGCGACATGCGGGGTCGCCATGGACGTGCCGGCCAGGTACGCCCAGTCGCCGCCCGGCATGGTGGAGAGGATGTTGCCGTTCTTGGCGGGCAGCTCGGGCACCTGCTTCGAGTCGCCGCCCGGTGCGGCCACATCGATCTGGCCGAGGCCGTAGTTCGAGTAGGAGGACCTGAGCTTGTTGACGCCGGTCGCCGCGACCGTCACCGTGCCCGGCAGCTGGGTGGGAACGTCCCAGCAGGTCTTCGGGTTGATGGTGCGCTCGACGGGGGTCGAGTCGTTCGGGCTGGAGGCGTCCGGGAGCTTGGGGGCCGCCAGATCGAGGTTGGAGTTGCCCGCGGCGGCGATGTTGATCGCGCCCTTGCGCTGGGCGTAGCTCGCCGCGCGGCCGACCGCGTCGACGATGGCGGCCTGGTCGGCGTCGTCCTTGCAGTTGAACATCCAGGGGTCGACGTAGTAGCTGTTGTTGGTCACCTCCACGCCGTGGTCCGCCGCGAAGACGAAGGCACACACCACGCTCTCGGCGTAGAACAGGCTGGTCTCCGGCTCGCTGACCTTGATGGCGGAGATCTTCACGCCCGGGGCGACACCGGCCACGCCGACGCCGTTACGGGCCGCGGCGATCGTGCCCGCGACATGCGTGCCGTGGTAGTCGCTGTCCGGGTCCCAGGGGCGCCAGGCACCCTTGGACGTATCGGCCACACCGCCCACACAGTTGGCGGACTGCTTCGCGGAGAAGTTGGCCTTCAGATCCGGGTGGGTGTCGTCCACTCCGGTGTCGATGATGGCGACGGTGACGTTCTTGCTGCCGGGGTTCACCTTCGCGGCCTGGTCGGCCTTGATGGCGGGGAGGTCCCACTGCAGCGGTTCGAGCGGCTCCTCGCCGTTCGCCTTCGCCGCGCTGCTTGCCGCCTTGAGCTGGGACTTCGACAGGTCGATCTTCTGCGGCTTGCCGACGTCCGTGGTGCCCGACGCCTTCATCGGCGCGGTGCGGGTCGCGCCCGCGGTCTGTACGCCCGGCACCGTCCGTATGGTGGCGGCGAACTGCGGGTTGGCCGAGTGGACGACGATCACGCCTATCTGCTCATGGGCGATGATCACCTTCCCGCCGGCCTTGGCTATCGCCTTCTCCACCTTGCCGACCGCGGCATGGCCGGGCGTGGTGTTCACGACGTAGGACAGCAGCGGGCCGTCGGTCGTGACCGCGGCGGCCGGGGCGGAATCCTGGGACGCGGCGGTGGCCGCGTTCGGGAGGAAACCGAGAGACGCCGTCAGAGCCAGGCCGAGCGGTACGGCCAGCGCCCGCATGCGTCTGGATCGGGGATGGGCCATGGGGACTCCACATCATCCGTGAGACCGCCCGTGCGCGGGTTGCGCACGGGCGGATGCAGTGAGACGTGAAGTTATCGGCGATCAATGACGCACAGCAATGGAACGGGGAGAAAACCTGCCTCTGATACGGAATTGATGTGACATCAGCTGTTGTCGGGTCAGCCGATCCCGCGCCAGGGGGTGTTGCCTCAGCCGTTGCGCCGCAGGGTGGTGATGCTCAGCGGGGGCAGTGCGATCCGCGGGCCGTACCAGCGGCGTGCGGACGGGGCGGTCCCTGGCCGCGGCTCCGGCGGAGCGACGGTGAGCGGCGCCGGCAGCCGGACACTGCCGTACGGGGGCCGACGGGGAGCGGGTGGCTGCGGGGCCTGCTGGGGCGGCGGATTCACACCGGGCTCAACGAAGCGCCCCGCGCACGGTGGCGGTCGGCGCGGGCATTCCCTCGGTTTCTTCTGGGATTCAACCAACGCCCCCCTGTTGGATCGTGGGACACGGCTCTACCATTCGTGATCTACGTCACTCACGTGCGCTTTATCGTCGGCCTGGGCCGCTCCCGCGCGGATCCGTCGGGCGGCCCCGGGAACCAGCCACTTCGCGTCAGGAGACTCCGTGAGCGCCGCACCGACCACCGACCCGGGAACGCATGAGCCGCCCGACTACATCCAGGTGCAGTCGAGCGAGGAATTCGATGAACTCCGCCGCGCACACCGCTCGTTCGCCTTCCCGCTCACCGTCGCCTTCATCCTCTGGTACCTCGTGTACGTGCTGCTGTCGAGCTACGCCGGCGGCTTCATGGCCACCAAGGTGATCGGCCACCTCAACGTCGCCTTCGTCCTCGGCCTCGCCCAGTTCGTCACCACCTTCCTCATCGCCTGGTGGTACTCCCGGCACGCCGCCGCCAAGCTCGACCCCAAGGCCGAGGCCATCAAGTCCCGTCTGGAGGGCGACGCATGAACCTCACCCAGCAGCCGCTCGCGCTCCAGCTCGCGGCCGGTGGCGCGGGCGAGCACCGCGCCCTGATCATCACCCTCTTCGCGGTCTTCGTCGCCGCCACCCTCGCCATCACGGTCTGGGCCGGCCGGCAGACCAAGGGCGCGGAGGACTTCTACGCCGGCGGCCGGCAGTTCAGCGGCTTCCAGAACGGCCTGGCCATCTCCGGCGACTACATGTCCGCCGCGTCCTTCCTCGGCATCGCCGGCGCCATCGCCCTCTTCGGCTACGACGGCTTCCTCTACTCCATCGGCTTCCTCGTCGCCTGGCTCGTCGCACTGCTCCTGGTCGCCGAACCGCTGCGCAACTCCGGCCGGTTCACCATGGGCGATGTGCTCGCCTACCGGATGCGCCAGCGCCCGGTCCGTACGGCCGCCGGCACCTCCACCATCGTCGTCTCGATCTTCTACCTGCTCGCGCAGATGGCGGGCGCCGGCGCCCTGGTCACCCTGCTGCTGGGCATCACCAGCGAGGCGGGCAAGATCCTGGTCGTCGTCCTCGTCGGCATAGTGATGATCCTTTACGTCACGATCGGCGGGATGAAGGGAACCACCTGGGTCCAGATGGTCAAGGCGGTGCTGCTGATCGCCGGCACCCTGCTGATCACCTTCCTGGTGGCGCTCAAGTTCGACTTCAACATCTCCACGCTGCTCGGCGCCGCGGCGGAGAACAGCGGCAAGGGCTCCGCCTTCTTGGAGCCGGGCCTCAAATACGGCGCCAGCGCCACCTCGAAGATCGACTTCATCTCGCTGGGCCTCGCCCTCGTCCTGGGCACCGCGGGCCTGCCGCACATCCTCATCCGCTTCTACACGGTCCCGACGGCCAAGGCCGCCCGTAAGTCCGTGAACTGGGCGATCGCCATCATCGGCGTCTTCTACCTGATGACCATCGCGCTCGGCTTCGGCGCCGCGGCCCTCATCAAGCCGGAGGCGATCACCGCCGCCAACAAGGCGGGCAACACCGCGGCCCCGCAGCTCGCCGAGGTGATCGGCGGCGGTGCCGGATCCACCGGGGGCGCGGTGCTGCTCGCCGTCATCTCCGCGGTCGCCTTCGCGACGATCCTGGCGGTGGTCGCCGGCCTCACACTCGCCTCGTCGTCGTCCTTCGCCCACGACATCTACGTCAACGTCATCCGCAAGGGCAAGGCCACCGAGAAGGAAGAGATCGGCGCGGCCCGCTGGGCGACGGTCGGGATCGGCGCCGTCGCCATCGTCCTGGGCGTCTTCGCCCGCGGGCTGAACGTCGCCGGCCTGGTGGCGCTCGCCTTCGCGGTCGCCGCCTCCGCCAACCTCCCGACCCTCCTCTACAGCCTGTTCTGGAAGCGGTTCACCACCCAGGGCGCACTGTGGTCGATCTACGGAGGCCTCGCCTCCTCGGTCCTGCTGGTGCTCTTCTCGCCGGTCGTCTCCGGCAAGGAGACCTCGATGTTCCCCGGCGCGGACTTCGACTTCTTCCCGCTGGAGAACCCGGGCCTGATCTCCATCCCGCTGGGCTTCCTGCTCGGCTGGCTGGGATCTCTGCTCTCCAAGGAGGAGCCGGACGCCAAGAAGTACGCCGAGCTGGAGGTCCGCTCACTGACCGGGACCGGAGCTCACTGAGAGGGCCGTACCGAGCGGTCTGTACAGCGCCCAAGCGGGGCGGCGTCGTAGAGATCTACGAGGCCGCCCCGCTCACCTCGTGCTTCTCAGCTCTGCCCGCTGTCACACCCATCGCGTAGGCTCGAAGGAACAGTGATCCACCACTCTCGGGGAGGGGGCCCAGTGCTCATCGACACTTACGGTCGTGTGGCCACCGACCTGCGCGTTTCGCTCACCGACCGGTGCAATCTGCGGTGCACGTACTGCATGCCGGAAGAGGGCCTGCAGTGGCTTGCCAAGCCGGATCTGCTCACCGACGACGAAATCGTCCGGCTGATCACCATCGCCGTGCGCGATCTGGGCATCGAAGAGGTCCGCTTCACCGGCGGTGAGCCGCTGCTCCGCCCCGGCCTGGTCGGCATAGTCGAGCGCGTCGCCGCCCTCGCCCCACGCCCCCAGATGTCGCTGACCACCAACGGCATCGGCCTCCAGCGCACCGCCACCGCGCTGCGCGACGCCGGTCTCGACCGCGTCAATGTCTCCCTCGACACCCTGCGGCCGGACGTCTTCCAGACCATGACCCGCCGCAAGCGGCACGACGATGTGCTCCAGGGCCTGGAGGCGGCCCGCGCTGCCGGGCTGACCCCGGTCAAGGTCAACTCCGTGTTGATGCCGGGCCTCAATGACGACGAAGCCCCCGACCTGCTGGCCTGGGCGGTCGCGAACGACTACGAACTCCGCTTCATCGAGCAGATGCCGCTGGACGCCCAGCACGGCTGGAAGCGCGACGGCATGATCACCGCCGGTGACATCCTCGCCTCGCTGGGCACCCGCTTCGAGCTCACCCCCGAGGGCCAGGACGAGCGCGGCTCCGCGCCCGCCGAGCGCTGGATCGTCGACGGCGGACCGCACCGCGTCGGTGTGATCGCCTCCGTCACCCGCCCGTTCTGCCGCGCCTGCGACCGCACCCGGCTGACCGCCGACGGCCAGGTCCGTACGTGCCTGTTCGCCACCGAGGAGACAGATCTGCGCTCGGCCCTGCGCTCCGACGCCCCTGATGACGAGATCGCGCGCATATGGAAGCTCGCGATGTGGGGCAAGAAGGCGGGCTCCGGCCTGGACGACCCGTCGTTCCTGCAGCCCGAACGTCCGATGTCCGCCATCGGCGGCTGAGTCGGCGCCGTCAGCGCCCGGCTGCCGACGCCTCCCACTCCTCCAGCGTCACCACGTCCTTGAGGAAACCGCGTACGCCGAGGAACTGCGACAGATGCTCCCGGTGCTCCTCACAGGCCAGCCAGGTCTTGCGCCGGTCCGGCGTGTGCACCTTCGGGTTGTTCCAGGCCAGCACCCATACGGCGGGGGCGCGGCAGCCCTTGGCGGAGCAGATGACGGCGTCGTCCGCCACGTCGTCGGAGCCGGGGAGGTTCGGGAGATTCACGGCCTCAACCCTACGTCCTGCGACCCTTGACCCGGTGCCGCGGACATGACGACGCCGGGCAGCCACGGGGGGAGCCGCCCGGCGTCGGTCCGTCGCTCCGACGGGGGATGCGGAGCGCGTACGCAGTATGTCACGCGCAATGGTGCGCAGTGCACCGGAACTCCATGATTGATCTGAGCTTTTCTTGAGCTTTGCAGACCGGGTGGTGATCAGTCGGCGTCGCGCCGCGGCGTGGATGCGCCCGCCGCCGACTGCTCCGGAACGGATTCCGCCGAGCCGTCGGAGTCGCCCGGCGGCAGCATCGGCCGGGTCGGCCCCGCGACGAACGTCTTCGGGAGCGAAGGGGCGTTCTCCCGGCCCGCGTTGGCGATCACCACCGCGATATACGGCAGCGTCAGGCCCAGCACCAGCGTCGCAATGGCAACCGGGCGCTCGACGTTCCACAGCACGACGGTCAGCACCACGGCCACCGTGCGCACCGCCATCGAGATCACATACCGCCGCTGCCGTCCGCGCACGTCCTCGGACAGGCCCTGCCGGGCCCCCGTGATCCGGAAGGCCTGGCCGCTGCTCTGCTTCCGCATCACGTTCCACCACCCGCTCAGTCGTGCCGGATTCTCCCCGGTTTCCGGTCGGTTTCTACGGTACGCCGCAGCTGCGACGCCTTCGAGACCGGGGCATGCCCCCGTTCGGCCGGGGTCCGCCAGGACGGTTTGCGTACGACCAGCTCCGGCGTGCGGCGTAGCCGATGCGGAGCGACACTGACGGGGCGACCCTCACGTGCGACCTCACGTGCACCGCGCCGCAAGAGGAGGCGACATGACGTGGTTGTGGGCCATCATCGTGGGCCTGGTGCTGGGCCTCATCGCGAAGGCCGTCATCCCGGGCAAGCAGCAGATCCCGCTGTGGCTGACCGTGATCTTCGGCATGCTGGGGAGCGTCCTCGGCAACTGGCTGGCCACCGGCATCGGGGTCAATGAGACCAGGGGCATCGACTGGATCCGCCATCTGCTGCAACTGGTCGGCGCGGTCCTCATTGTCGGCATCGGCGACCGCCTCTGGGTGTCCATGCGCGGCCACAAGAGACGGACCACCTCCTAGGGCCGCACGACATACGAAGGCGGCCGGTGCGCACCCTCGCGCACCGGCCGCCCGCACATCTGCCGTGTCAGCGGCCGTCGAGCTGCGCCAGCTTCCGGCCGGCCTTCAGGTACGCGACCCCGGCCATGTCCGCCAGCTTCTCGGCCAGCACCTCGGCCAGCGGCCGGACCGAATCGGCCTCCGCGAGCACCACGGTCTGCTGACCGCCCTCGCCCTCCACGACCAGCCGCAGCGCATTCTGCTTGGCCAGCCGCCGCGCCGCCGAGGCGCTCGGCGTGAACTCCAGCACCTTCGTCAGCACCGTCGCCACCGTCTCCGCGCCGTGCGCGGCGACATCGACGACCGGCAGCGACTCCACGTCGGAGAACGACTTCTTGGAGAACTGCGCGATGAACCCGGCCCGCGCCGCCATCGCCGCGTCCAGGCCGTACAGCGCCGCCACGACCTCGCCCGCGAGGATCTTCTTGAGGTCCATCGGGTGCAGCGAGCGGTCCGCGACCCGGCCCAGGACGAGCGCGATCTCCTCGTCCGTCCACTCCGTCCAGGCCTTGAGGTACGGCTCCATCAGCCGGTCCGGCACCGACATGATCTTGCCGAAGACATCGTCGGCCGGCGCGCCCAGCCCGACGTAATTGCCCTTGGACTTGGACATCTTGGCGCCGGTGCCGTCCGTGCCCTCGATCAGCGGCATGGTCACCACCAGCTGCGGCCGCTGCCCGCGCAGCTCCATCAGCTTGCGGCCCATCTGCAGATTGAGCAGCTGGTCGGAGCCGCCCAGCTCCACATCGCACTCCAGCGCCACCGAGTCCAGGCCCTGCGCGACGGGGTACAGCAGCTCCGTCATGGTCAGACCGGAGCCGGCCGCGAGCCGGTTGCGGAAGTCCTCGCGCTGCAGCAGCTGCGAGGCCGGCACCTGGGCGAGCAGCGAGAGGAGCTCGGGGAAGGTGTACGGCGCCAGCCACTCGCTGTTCTGCCGGAAGCTGACCTTCTCGAAGTCGAAGAAGGGGCGCACCTGTTCGCGGTACGTGGCGAGATTGTGCGCGATGTCCTCGTCGGTCAGCGGCGGGCGCTCGGCCGTACGGCCCGACGGGTCGCCGATCTTGGCGGTGAAGTCACCGATGATCAGCGTGACGTCGTGGCCCAGCCGCTGGAAGCGGCTCAGGACGATCAGCGGCACCGCATGCCCGAGGTGCACATCGGTCGCCGTCGGGTCGATGCCCAGCTTGATGTGCAGACCCTTGCCGGCCGCCCGGCGCTCCTCGATCCGCTCGGCCAGCTTCTCCACGCCCGGCAGGACCTCGACCGTACGGGCCGCGATCAGCTCGGCCTGCTCCTTGGCGGGCAGATCCGTCAGATCGAGATAGCGCCGCGCACCCGTCTCCTGGAGCAGCTCCTGGACCGTGGCGTCCGAGGAGAGGTCGGCGGAGAGCAGCGTGGTGGCGCGGGCGACGGATTCGCCGAGGCGTGTCATGGCGTTCCTGATCGATCGGAATTTCCCGTGAGGGAGGACAGGGCGTCCCAGAAGGGACAGGGCAGAAGTCTATGGCCATGGCACCGGGACCCCCGCACGGGTTTACGCACGTGGGCCCCGGCGCACAACGAGATCCGCCCGCTCACACCCCTTGGCTGACCGAACTCATGTTGAAGTCCGGAATGCGCAGCGCCGGCATCGCGGCGCGGGTGAAGTAGTCGCCCCACTCACGCGGCAGGGTCGGCTCCGTACGGCCCGCCTCCACCGCCCGCGACAGCAGGTCCACCGGCGACTCGTTGAACCGGAAGTTGTTGACCTCGCCGACCACCTCGCCGTTCTCCACCAGGTAGACGCCGTCCCGGGTCAGACCGGTCAGCAGCAGCGTCGCCGGGTCGACCTCGCGGATGTACCACAGGCAGGTCAGCAGCAGCGCGGGACCGTCGTGTCCGGCGGCCGCCACCATCTCGTCCAGCGAGCGTGAACCGCCGCCCTCCAGAAGGAGGTTGTCGATGCCCGGTGCCACCGGGAGGCCGGTCAGTCCGGCGCTGTGCCGGGTGGTCGGCAGCCGGTTCAGCACGCCCTCGCGCACCCAGTCGGTGGCGGTCAGCGGCAGCCCGTTGTCGAACACCGACGCATCGTCGCCGGAGGAGTGCGCCAGCACGAACGGCGCGCACTCCAGCCCCGCCGCCCGCGGGTCGCTGCGCAGGGTCAGCGGCAGCTCGGTGAGCCGCTCGCCCACCCGGGTGCCCGCCCCGGGCCGCTCCGCCTCGTCGTCGTCGGCCGGCCGGGAGAAGACCGTACGGCCCTCCGCGGCGTCCCGGGCCCCGGACGACCAGTACTGGTAGATCAGCAGGTCGGCGACCGCGGTCGGCGGCAGCAGCGTCTCGTACCGCCCGGCGGGCAGCTCGATCCGCCGCTTCGCCCAGCCCAGCCGCCGGCCCAGCTCGGCGTCCAGCTCCCGCGGATCGACGTCGGTGAAGTCGCGGGTCGCGCGCCCGGCCCAGGCAGAGCGGGGTGCGGCCGCGCCGGAACCTGCCGACTTGGCGTTCAGCTCCAGCGTCCCGGTGGGCTGGTCGTGCCGCAGCCGCAGGCCGGCCGAGGTGCCCAGATACGACGAGACGACGCCGTGGTGGGCGAAGCCGTACAGCTCACGGCCGCCGGAGCGGGCCTGCTGGAAGGACTCGCCCAGGGCCGGCGCGAACGCCGCGAAGACGTCCGAGGAGGTCTCGGCGGGCGCGTCGGTGAAGTCGGCGGACGCCTTCTCGCCGCCGACCAGCGGCTGGGCGTCCTCGGCGGGCCCGGCGTCCCTGGCGGCCGCCTCCGCGGCCCGTACCAGCGGCTCCAGGTCGTCCGCGGTCACCGCGGAGCGCGAGACCACGCCGGACGCGGTGCCCTGCCCGCCGTCCACGGTCGCCACGACCGTGAGGGTGCGGCCGCGGGCGACGCCGTTGGTGGTGAGCGCATTGCCCGCCCAGCGCAGGTTGGCGCTGGAGTGCTCGTCGGCGATGACCACACAGCCGTCGGCCCGGGAGAGCTCCAGGGCCCGCTCGACGATCTCGTGCGGCGTGCTCTTACGAGACGTACGCGTGCTCATCGACCGGCCTCCTGCGTCGTGTTCAAGATGTTGACGCCCTCGAACAGGGCGGACGGGCAGCCGTGCGAGACGGCCGCGACCTGGCCCGGCTGGGCCTTGCCGCAGTTGAAGGCGCCGCCCAGGACATAGGTCCCCGGGCCGCCGACCGCGGTCATCGAGCCCCAGAAGTCGGTGGTGGTCGCCTGGTAGGCGGCATCGCGCAGCTGCCCGGCCAGCCGCCCGTTCCGGATCGCGTACGCCCTCTGCTGGGTGAACTGGAAGTTGTACCGCTGCATATCGATCGACCAGGAGCGGTCGCCGACGACATAGATGCCCCGCTCCACCCCCGAGATCAGCTCCTCGGTGGACGGCCCGTCCGCCGCCGGCTGCAGCGAGACATTGGCCATCCGCTGGACCGGCACATGGCTGGGCGAGTCCGCGTACGCGCACCCGTTGGAGCGTGAGAAGCCCGTCAACTTCGCGATTCTGCGGTCGAGTTGATAGCCGACCAGGGTCCCGTCCTTGATCAGGTCCCAGGACTGCGCGGCCACCCCCTCGTCGTCGTAGCCGATCGTCGCGAGCCCGTGCTCGGCGGTCCGGTCACCCGTCACATTCATGATCTCGGAGCCGTACGCCAGCTTCCCGAGCTGGTCGAAGGTGGCGAACGAGGTCCCCGCGTACGCCGCCTCGTAGCCCAGCGCCCGGTCCAGCTCGGTCGCGTGCCCGATCGACTCATGGATCGTCAGCCACAGATTGGAGGGATCCACCACCAGGTCGTAGGTGCCGGCCTCGACGCTCGGCGCGCGCATCTTCTCGGCGAGGTACTCCGGGATCCGGGCCAGCTCACCGTCCCAGTCGTAGTGCTCGCCGGTCAGGTACTCCCAGCCGCGCCCGACCGGCGGGGCGATGGTGCGCATCGAGTCGAAGTCGCCGCTGGCCGCGTCCACCGCGACCGCCGTCAGCTGCGGATGCAGCCGCACCCGTTGCTGCGTGGTGCTGGTGCCCGTGGTGTCCGCGTAGAACTTGTTCTCCTGGACGGTCATCAGCGAGGCGTCCGCATGGGCCACGCCCTCGGCGGCCAGCAGCCGCGAGCTCCACTCCGCCAGCAGCCCGGTCTTGTCGGCGTCCGGCACGTCGAACGGGTTGATCTCGTATGCGGAGACCCAGGTCCGGTCCGGATACGAGGGTTCCGCCGCCAGCTCGACCTTCTCGTCGGAGCCCGCCGCCTTGATCACCTTTGCCGACAGCTTCGCCATCGCCACGGCCTGCGCGGCCACCCGCGCCGCCGCGTCCATCGTCAGATCCACCCCGGAGGCGAAGCCCCAGGCCCCGCCGTGCACCACCCGCACCGCGTACCCGAGGTCGGTGGTGTCCGAGGTCCCGGCCGTCCGGGCGTCCCGCAGTCGCCAGGAGGCGCTGCGGATCCGCTCCAGGCGGAAGTCCGCGTGTACGGCGCCCAGTGCGCGGGCCCGGGCCAGTGCGGCGTCGGCCAGCGCGCGCAGCGGCAGTGCGACGAACGTTTCGTCAAGGGCATGGGGTGCAGCAGGCAAGGCGTCCTCCCGTGGTCGGCGCCTGCATCATGCCTTGTGGCGCGCCCTCGGCCCAGTGCACACCGGTGTGCGGCATGGCGAGCCGGCCGTCGGGGCGCGTGCGCCGGCGCCGGTGCGACACGGCCGACGGGTACCACCGGCGGGAGGGTTCCGCCGTGGTTCTGTGGAGACCCGACAGTGACCGGCGCGTGTGCCTGTCCGTGCTCGATTCCACGTAAGGGCGCCGTGACCGATAGTTTCGTATCGAACGCAGGACGGACAGAAAACGGAAAGGGTGATCTCTTGAGCCGCTCGGTTCTGGTCACCGGAGGTAACCGCGGCATTGGCCTCGCCATTGCCCGTGCCTTCGCCGAGGCAGGCGACAAGGTCGCCATCACCTACCGCTCGGGCGAGCCGCCCGCGGGGTTTTTGGCCGTGAAGTGCGACATCACGGACAACGAGCAGGTCGAGCAGGCGTACAAGGAGATCGAGGAGAAGCACGGTCCGGTCGAGGTGCTGGTGGCCAACGCCGGCGTCACCCGTGACCAGCTGCTGATGCGGATGTCCGAGGAGGACTTCACCTCGGTCCTCGAGACCAACCTCACGGGCACGTTCCGGGTGGTCAAGCGCGCCAACCGGGCGATGCTGCGGGCCCGTAAGGGCCGGGTCGTACTGATCTCGTCCGTGGTCGGCCTGATGGGCGCCCCGGGCCAGGCGAACTACGCCGCCTCCAAGGCCGGTCTGGTGGGCTTCGCCCGCTCGCTCGCCCGGGAGCTGGGCAGCCGCAACATCACCGTCAACGTCGTCGCGCCCGGCTTCGTCGACACCGACATGACCCGGGTGCTCACCGACGAGCAGCGGGAGAACATCGTCAAGCAGGTGCCGCTCGCGCGGTATGCGCAGCCCGAGGAGATCGCCGCCTCGGTCCGCTTCCTGGCCTCCGACGAGGCCGCGTACATCACCGGAGCCGTCATTCCTGTCGACGGCGGATTGGGCATGGGTCACTGATCAGCATGAGTGGAATCCTTGCAGGCAAGCGCATCCTGGTCACGGGTGTTCTGACCGAGTCGTCGATCGCGTTCCAGGCGGCCAAGGTCGCCCAGAACGAGGGCGCCGAGGTCATCCTCACCGGCTTCGGCCGGCTCTCCCTCGTCGAGCGGATCGCCAAGCGGCTGCCCAAGCCTGCCCCGGTCATCGAGCTGGACGTCACCAACCAGGAGCACCTGGACGGGCTGGCGGACAAGATCCGTGAGCACCAGGGCGAGGGCGCCCGTCTCGACGGCATCGTGCACTCCATCGCCTTCGGCCCGCAGGGCGCCTTCAACTTCCTGGAGGCGAGCTGGGAGGACGTCAGCACCGCGGTCCAGGTCTCGGCGTACTCCTACAAGTCGCTGACCATGGCCTGCCTGCCGCTCATGGAGCACGGCGGCGCGATCGTCGGCCTGACCTTCGACGCGCAGATCGCCTGGCCCAAGTACGACTGGATGGGCGTGGCCAAGGCGGCGCTGGAGGGCACCAACCGCTACCTGGCGCGTGACCTGGGCCCCAAGGGCATCCGCTGCAACCTGGTCTCGGCCGGTCCGATCAAGTCGATGGCCGCCAAGTCGATCCCCGGCTTCGAGGAGCTGGCGGACGTGTGGAACCACCGCGCCCCGATCGGCTGGGACCTGGCCGACCCGGAGCCGGCCGGCCGTGGCGTCGTCGGCATGCTGTCCGACTTCTTCCCGCGGACGACCGGTGAGATCGTGCACGTCGACGGCGGCGTGCACATGATGGGCGCCTGACGCCCACCGCGCATCCGTACTGCCCGCTCCGGTCCGCCGGGGCGGGCAGTACGCGTTTCCGGCGCCGTTCCCCCCGCGGTCAGCCACGCTCCACGAGGCTGAGCCGGCAGCCGAAGGGGTGCGCGCTCGCCTCGGCGGCGGCGCGGTCGCCGTCGCCCGCGCGGATCGCCTCCACCAGGCGGGAGTGGTCCATATGCGCCTCGGGCCGCAGCTCCTCGCCCACATCGGCCCGCAGGAAGTCGCGCAGCACGCCGCCGAGGTCGGCGTAGATCTCGGCCAGCACCTCGTTGTGCGAGGCCGCCACGACCGCCATGTGCAAGGTCGCGTCCGCCTCCACGAAGGCTCCCGCGGCACCGGACTCCCAGGCCCGCTCGCGCCGCTCCAGCAGTGTGTCGATCTGCCGCAGGTCCTGTTCGGTGCGGCGGCGCGCGGCGAGCCGGGCGGCCGCCGCCTCCAGGGCGCTGCGCAGCTCGGCGACGTGCCCGGGCTCGGCGGCCGCGAACCGGCGGTTCATCACGCCGGCCAGCTCGCTGGTCGCCACCACGTATGTGCCCGAGCCCTGCCGGATGTCCAGCAGCCCGTTGTGCGCCAGCGCGCGGACGGCCTCACGGACGGTGTTGCGGGCCACCCCGAGCTGCTCGACGAGCTCCGGCTCGGTCGGGATACGGGATCCCACCGGCCACTCACCGGACGTGATCTGGGCGCGCAGCTGCGCGATCACCTGGTCGGCGAGCGCGGACCGGCGGGGCGAGGTCAGAGGCATGGCTGCGCTCCGGTGTGCAGGGGTGGACGGACGGCGGCGGCGCGGCGCCCGGCAGATCCTTCCGGTGCCCGGCGCCGACCGGGACAGCAGAGGCTATCGATATCGGCTGGACAAGCATTCATCCCATGATTCTATGATGGCTCCTATGGCAGACGAAGACCTCGCGATCCTCGGCCCCGCGGCCGGGCCCCGTACGACCTCCACCGCACCGCCGGCCGACGGCCCGGGGCCGCAGCCGGGCCTCCAGGGAGCCACGCCGAAGGCCGCCGGGGCCGCCGGCCGCTGGCTGCCGGGAATCGTGATCGCCGGTCTCGTCCTCGCCGCGCTCAACCTCCGGCCGGCCATCACCAGCCTCGGCGCGCTCATGGAGGAGGTCCGCGCCGGTCTCGGCATGAGCGGCACCCTCGCCGGGCTGCTGACCTCCGTGCCGCCGCTGTGCTTCGCCGTCTTCGGTATCGCGGCGCCCCGGCTGGCCAGGCGCTGGGGGCCCGGTGCGGTCGTCTGCGCCGGCATGGCCGCGATCGCCGTGGGCGTCGTGGCGCGTCCGTACGCCGGCGGCACCGGCGGCTTCCTCGCCGCCAGCGCGTTCGCCCTGGCCGGCATCGCGGTCAGCAACGTCCTGATGCCGGTCGTCATCAAGAGCTGGTTCCCCGACCGGGTCGGCCCGATGACCGGCCTCTACTCGATGGCGCTGGCCCTGGGCACCTCGCTCGCCGCGGCGCTCACCGTGCCCATGACCGAGGCGCTGGGCGGCAGTTGGCGCACCGGCCTGGCGGTGTGGGGGGCGCTCGCCGCGGTTGCCGTGCTGCCGTGGCTCGCGGTGGTACGGCAGCGCCGCGCCGCCGCCGGACCGTCCACGATCGAGGCGGCGCGGCCCGGAGAACCCCCCGTACGGATCACCTCGTCACCGACCGCCTGGGCGCTGGCCGTCTTCTTCGGTCTGCAGGCCACCGCCGCGTACATCACGATGGGCTGGATGCCGCAGATCTTCCGCGACGCCGGGGTCTCGGCGGGTACGGCGGGTGTGCTGCTCGCCGTCACGATGGTGATGGGCGTCCCGCTCTCCTTCGTGCTGCCGCGGCTGGCGACCCGGATGCGGCATCAGGGTCCGCTCGCGGTGCTGCTGGGCGTCTGCGGCCTGGCCGGCTACGCCGGACTGTGGCTGGCACCGGCCGCCGGCGCGTGGGTCTGGGCGCTGCTGATGGGTATTTCCAACTGCGCCTTCCCGCTGGCCCTGACCATGATCGGGATGCGTTCGACCAGCTCCGCCGGGGTCGTCAAGCTCTCGGCCTTCGTACAGAGCGTCGGCTATCTGATCTCCATCCCCGGACCGCTGCTGGTCGGCACGCTCTACCAGCACAGCGGGGGCTGGGGGCTGCCGATCGCCCTGATGGCGGGGCTCATGGTGCCGCAGATCGCGGTGGGTGTGCTGGCCGGGCGGGACCGCCGGATCGAGGACGAGACGTGAGTGCGACACTGGGCGCATGCCAGTGCTCGAACCGAATCCGCAGGGTGGCCAGAAGAAGCTGCTCCTGGTCCTGGGTCTCATGCTCGGTGTGACCGTCGTCGTCGCGATCATCGCGAGTATCGCCGCGCCATGACCGGGCGACGGCCCGGCCCTGCGGGGATGGGGTGGGGCCGGCCCCACCGTCCCCTAGGGGGTCAGGGTCAGGGGTAAGTGGGTGGCTTCCCGGGTGGGAACGGTCGCCGGTGATCCGTAGCTTCGAAGTACACCGCACCGCAGCGGTGAGCGCGCCGCAGCCCGCGGGCGCGCGCCCCTTCGATGCGCCGCGGAGGCGATCCGTATGTCCGCCGTGTTCAGCCGGTCACCCGCAGCCAAGGCCCACCGCCTGCGGAAGCGGCTGCCGTGGTGGGCGCTGGCCCTGCCGGTGGTCTCCTTCATAGCCCTGTTGGTGCTGGTGGCGAGCCCCTCCGCGGCGAGTGCGGCGAGCGCGGCGAGCGCCCCGCAGGGCCTGGCCGCGCTGCTGGAATTCCTCGCCGGGCTTGTCCGCATCGGTGCGTGATGCCCCCTTGCGCCCGCGCGTCACCCTGCAGGGGGGGGAGCGCTTCAACACCCCGCGCCACGCGCCGTCTTTCGTGCGAAGCTGGGACGCATGAGCGCCGATACACCCCGCCGGATTGTCCTCCTCCGACACGCAAAGGCCGAATGGTCGGAGGAATCCGACCATGAGCGCCCGCTCGCCGAGCGCGGCCGTAGGGACGCCCCGGCCGCTGGCCGCCGGCTGGCCGGAGCCGGGATCACCCCCGATCTGACCCTGTGCTCGACCGCTGCCCGCACCAGGGAGACCTGGAAGCTCTTCGTCCACGAGCTGCCGCAGCGGCCCAAGACCGTCTACGAGGAGCGACTGTACGAGGCCTCCCTCGGCGAGCTCCTCGCGCTGCTGAACGAGACCTCCGACGAGGTGAACGACCTGATGCTGGTCGGCCACAACCCGGGGATGCACGCCCTCGCGGACGCGCTCGCGGGCGAGGCGGAGGGCGATCTGCTGCCGCGGATGAACCGCGGCGGGTTCCCGACCGCGGCGATCGCCGTGATCGAGTTCACCGGCTCCTGGAAGTCCGTGGAGCACGGCGTCGGCCGCCTCGTCGCCTACCTCCCCCCGCACGAATGAGCCACGGCAGCCACCGGCGCCGCTGAGGCGAACGGCCCCGGGCCCGGCTGCCGAGGCGCACAGGCAACGCAGAAGGGCCCCGGCATCCGCCGGGGCCCTTCTGCCGTAGATCTTCGGTCTCCCGTGGGTCACCCACGCCCGGCCGCCGGGGCCGGCCGCGCTCACTCGCTGTGGGTGTTCGCCGCCTCGACCTCTTCGCGGGTGATGCCCAGCAGATACAGCACGGTGTCCAGGAACGGCACATTCACCGCGGTGTGCGCCGCCTCCCGCACCACCGGCTTGGCGTTGAAGGCGACGCCGAGGCCGGCCGCGTTGAGCATGTCGAGGTCGTTGGCGCCGTCACCGATCGCGACGGTCTGGTCCAGCGGCACCCCGGCCTGATGCGCGAAGTCACGCAGCAGTCTGGCCTTGCCGGCCCGGTCCACGATGTCACCGGTGACCCGGCCGGTGAGCTTGCCGTCGACGATCTCCAGGGTGTTGGCGGAGGCGAAGTCCAGCCCCAGCTCCTCCTTGAGCGCATCGGTGACCTGCGTGAAACCGCCCGATACGACGCCGACTTGGTAGCCGAGCCGCTTGAGGGTCCGCACCAGGGTGCGGGCGCCGGGGGTGAGCCGTACCTCCTTGCGTACGGCGTCGACCACGGACGCGTCCAGCCCGCCGAGCAGCTCGACCCGGGCGTGCAGCGACTGCTCGAAGTCCAGCTCGCCGCGCATCGCGGCGGCGGTCACCTCGGCGACCTCGGCCTCACAGCCGGCGTGCGCCGCGAACAGCTCGATGACCTCGTCCTGGATGAGCGTCGAGTCGACGTCCATGACGACCAGCCGCTGGGCCCTGCGCTGCAACCCGGCCGCGACCACTGCGACATCCACGCCGAGCTGCGCGGCCTCGGGGGCCAGCACGCTGCGCAGCGCCTCGGTCGCCGCGCCGGAGACCGCGAACTCGACGGCGGTCACCGGATACTTGGCAAGCCGGAAAATACGGTCGATGTTGCCGCCGGTGGCCGTTATGGCGGCGGCGATGGCGGCGGTCGACTCCGCGGTGAGCGGATGCCCCAGCACGGTGACATGCGAACGTCCGGTGCCGCGCGGACGGTTGTCGCCCCGGCCGGAGATGATCTCCGCCTGGAGGTTCAGCGACTCGGCCCAGCTGTGCACGGTGGCCCGCAGGTCGCCCTCGGAGGAACCGGTCGAGCCCTGGGCGGGGGAGGGGGCGGTGACCAGTGCGCACAGCGTGATGCGCCCCCGGGTCACCACCTGTTCGATGTCCACGACATCGACGGAGTAGGCGGCGAGGGTGTCGAAGAGACCTGCGGTGATGCCGGGCCGGTCCTTCCCGAAGATCTTCACGAGGAGGGTCGGTACGTCATCGCCCGGTACGGCGGTGGCAGGCGGGATCTGCGATGCGCTCATGGTGCCCTTACGGTAACCGCCGGGCCGTCGCGTCCGTACGGGTGTCCGGGGTTCGGACCGGCCCGGCCCCGTGCCTCCGCGCCCGCGCCCCATGGCTCCCGCCCCGCGAGCCCCGTCGATCGTTATCGAGTCGTGTCCGACCCGCCCGGCCCGCAGGCGGGGTCGGAGCGTGCCCCACGCCAACACCCGTGCCGGGGCGACGCGTTCGGGCCGATGACGGAACGCGACCGCGGCGGACCGCGATATCGATTATTGATTTGTCTGCTTCATCCCATCATGCGGCCTCTGCGGCGGGCGCGCATGGCGTCCTCGGCGGGCCCCGTCCACCCCGCCGGAGAGCGCCGCGTCCGGAACACCCGTAATCCGGTGATCCCTGCGCATCCATGGGTTCTTCCCGTGCTCCGGGAGTGTTTGGCGGCCCCAACAGGAGCCGTTCGCACCCCAGTCCCGTCCCGGTTTCCGGTCGGAGGGCCGAGCCTGAAATAGTTCCTCACGATGTTCGCCATCCCTAGACTTCCCATTCAGGGCGTCACTCGGGGGACTATGTAATGGGGCATGGAGTGCCTGAACTCGTACTCGAATTGAACGGAAGGACCTGGACGCTCGACCCGTCCCGGTCCTACAACGTGGGCCGTGATCCGCAGGGCGACATGGTGCTCGACGACGCCAGGGTTTCCTGGCGGCACGCCACCGTGCGATGGGCCGGTCGCGGCTGGATCATCGAAGACCAGGGCAGCACCAACGGCACCTACGTCCAGGGCCAGCGGATCCACCAGATGGAGATCGGCCCCGGCTCGACGGTGCATCTGGGCAACGCCACCGACGGTCCTCGGGTGACCCTGTCGGCCCCGGCGCCGGCCGCCGACGCGTTCAGCGCGCCGCCCGCGATGGCGCCGCAGCAGCAGGCCGCGCAGGGCTGGCAGGCGCCGCCCGCGCACCAGCCGCCGGCCCAGCAGCCGCCCGTCCAGCAGCAGCCGCCCGCCCAGCAGGGCTGGCAGGCGCCGCCACAGGCTCAGCAGCAGCCGTACCTCCCGCCGCAGCAGGCCCAGCAGCCGCAGCAGGCTGTTCCCCCACAGCAGGCCCGGCAGCCCCAGGAGCGCCCCGCGCAGAAGGCGGGCGGCGCACCGGCCGGCGGCGACCGCAGCCCGACCACGTTCCACCGCCTCGACACGGGCCGGGTGATGCGCATAGGTCGTGCGCTGGAGAACGAACTGGTCGTCTCCGACCTCCAGGTCTCCCGCCACCACGCCGAATTCCGCGCCACGCCCGACGGCCGCTTCGAGATCCGCGACCTCGGCAGCCACAACGGCACCTACGTCAACGGCCAGCCGGTCGCCAAGTCCGGTACGGCGCTGATCGGCCCGAACGACATCATCGGCGTCGGCCACTCCACCTTCCGGCTGGTCGGCGACCGCCTGGAGGAGTTCGTCGACACCGGCGAGGTCTCCTTCTCGGCCCGCCACCTCACGGTCACCGTCGACGGCGGCAAGCAGATCCTCAAGGACGTCTCTTTCGGCGTCCCGGAGAAGTCGCTGATCGCCGTCATCGGCCCGTCCGGCTCCGGCAAGTCGACGCTGCTCAAGGCGCTGACCGGCTACCGCCCCGCCAACCAGGGCGATGTCCTCTACGACAACCGGAACCTCTACAAGCAGTTCGCCGAGCTGCGCCAGCGCATCGGTCTGGTCCCGCAGGACGACATCCTGCACAAGGAACTGACCGTCGCCAAGGCCCTCAAGTACGCCGCCAAGCTCCGCTTCCCCGGTGACACCGCGGAGTCCGAGCGCGAGGCCCGGATCGACGAGGTGCTGCGCGAGCTCAAGCTCGACGTCCACAAGGACAAGAAGGTCACCTCGCTCTCCGGCGGACAGCGCAAGCGTGTCTCGGTGGCCCTGGAGCTGCTGACCAAGCCTTCGCTGATCTTCCTGGACGAGCCGACCTCCGGCCTCGACCCGGGCATGGACCGCGATGTCATGCAGCTGCTGCGCGGCCTCGCCGACGACGGCCGTACGGTACTGGTCGTCACCCACTCGGTGGCCGAACTCGGTATCTGCGACAAGCTGCTGGTGATGGCTCCGGGCGGCGGCGTGGCCTACTTCGGCCCGCCCGAGGAAGCGCTCAACTTCTTCCAGTACGACACCTGGGCGGACGTCTTCTCGGCCTTCGAGAACTACCGCGACTACGACTGGATGGGCCGCTGGCGCGGTTCCCCGCACTACCAGATGTACGCCGCGGACATCGACGCCGTCGCCCCGCAGTCGGTGGCGATCCAGCCGCCGCCGGCCCGGATGCAGAAGTCCCAGAGCTGGGGCTCGCAGCTGTGGACGCTGATGCGGCGCTATGTCTCGGTGCTCGCCTCCGACCGCGGCTTCCTGGCCCTGATGGTGATCCTGCCGGCGGTGCTCGGTGTGGTCTCGATGCTGATCCCCAGCAATTTCGGCCTCGGCTACGGGCCGATGGCCAAGGGCCGCACCAACCGCGACGCCAGCACGATCATGCTGATCCTCGCCGTCGGCATGTGCTTCTCCGGTGCGGCCAACTCGGTCCGTGAGCTGATCAAGGAGCGGGTCATCTACGAGCGTGAGCGGGCCACCGGCCTGTCACGGTCGGCGTATCTGATGTCCAAGGTGATCGTGCTCGGCGTGGTCACCGCCTTCCAGGGCGTGATCATCGCGACGATCGGTTTCTGGACCCGGAACATGCCCACCGAGGGCGTGGTGGTGGCGAAGGCCCCGGCCATCGAGATGGCGCTGGCGATCATCGCGCTGGGCTTCACCTCGATGATGTTCGGCCTGATCATCTCCGCGCTGGTCAAGACGGCCGAGAAGACCATGCCGCTGCTGGTCATGTTCGCCATCGTCCAGGTCGTCTTCACCGGCGTGCTCTTCCAGCTCTTCGACACCGTGGGCGTCGCCCAGTTCGCCTGGCTGATGCCCTCGCGCTGGGCCGTCGCCGCGATGGGCGCGACCGCCGATATGAACACCCTGCTGCCGTGGGAGCCGGGCAACCCGGACCCGCTGTGGAAGCACCAGACCGGCGTCTACGTGATGGACATGATCATCCTGATCAGTCTGGGCATCGCGCTCGCCTTCGTCGTCGCGCGGCTGCTGCGCCGCCACGAGCCGGAGGTCATGCGCAAGTAGCGCCGAGCGCTCATACGCCCGAGGGGCGGCACCCGACACCGGGTGCCGCCCCTCGGCGGTGTGTGCATACGCGGACTGCGTGAACCAGTGGCTCAGTAGGCTGCGTGAACCAGTGGCTCAGTAGGCCGAGTTGACGTTGTCCATCGAGCCGTACTTGTCGGCCGCGTAGTTGCAGGCGGCGGTGATGTTGGCGACCGGGTCGTAGATGTTCCACGAGGTGCCCTCGACGTGCCACGTCTTGAAGGTCGGGTCGATGACCTGCAGCAGACCCTTGGACGGGATGCCGTTCTTGGCGTTGATGTCCCAGAGGTTGATCGCCATCGGGTTACCGCTCGACTCCCGGATGATGTTCCGGTAGATGCCGTTGTAGGAGCCGGGGATGCCCTTCTTGGCCATGACGTCCAGCGACTCGCGGATCCAGCCGTCGAGGTTGTCCGGGTAGGTCTTGGCGGCGGGCTTGGCGACCGGCTTGGCGGCCGGCTTCGGGGCCGCGGCGGGGATCGCGGCGCGGACGGCGGACCGGCTCGCGGCCTGCTTCGCCTGGCGCGCCTTCTCGGCCTTGGCCTTGGCCGCGGCGGCAGCCTTCGCCTTGGCGGCGGCCTTCTCGGCAGCGGCCTTCTTGGCGGCGGCCTCGGCCTTGCCCTTGGCGGCGGAGTCGTCGGCCTGCTTGGTGATCGTGGCCTGCTGGGCCTTTGCGGCGGTACCGACCGCGGCGAAGGCAACCGGCTTCACATTCTCGACGGCGGTGGCCTGGCTCTTTGCCTGATCGGCGTCAGCACCCGGAACGACGGCGAAGACCAGAGCGGCGGCACCGGCGGCGGCGACACCAGCGACGGAGAGCTTGTGCGTCCGGGTCAGGCGGTGGAGACCAGAAGTGGCGTGCTTGGGCATGGCGGGACAGACCTTCCAATGGGGGGCATCGCACGGGCCTTGAGCGGCGGCCAACGCCGAGCTTTCAATCACGGCGCCGAGCGATGGGAGCCATTCTTAGCGGCCAGAAATTCGCCAGGCAAAGGTGTGACGTACGATCCGAGTTAGTGGAACCCATAGCGGGAATATCGCGTCCCGAATGGTCGCTTCCCAGCTCACACCGTTTTTAGGGGTCCACTAACCCGGGTCGTAAGTGATGTGCGTCCTATGCGCGGCGTCACAGTGCGGAAGGGTTTATCTCGCCGGACGTAATTGCAAATGCACAGTCTGTGTGTGTCAGATCTCGACCATGACCTGGTCAAGGGACTTTCGGGTCAAATCGGGCACTTCGCACTCCGGGGCCGGATAGCCCACCGGAATCACCGCGAACGCCTTCTCGTTGGCCGGCCGCCCCAGCACCTCCTGTAGGAAGCGCATCGGGCTCGGTGTGTGCACCAGCGCCGCCAGCCCCGACAGATGCAGCGCGGACAGCAGCATGCCGACCGCGATGCCCACCGACTCGTCCACGTAGTAGTGCTTGCGCTTGCTGCCGTCCGCGCCCAGCCAGTGCCGCTGCCGGAAGACGACGATCAGCTGCGGGGCATCCGTCAGATGCGGCTTGACCTCGTCCGTGCCCAGCGGCCGCAGCGCCGCCAGCCACTCCTCGCCCAGCCGCCCCTCATAGGAGACCCGCTCCTCCGCCTCCGCCGCCGCCCTGATCCGGCGGCGCACCTCGGGGTCCTTGACCAGGACGAACGTCCATGGCTGCTGATGCGCCCCGGACGGCGCGGTGGCCGCACAGGCGATCGCGTCCTTCACCACCTGCTCCGGCACCGGGTCGGCGGCGAACTGGCGGACCGTACGCCGCTGGTCCATCCGCTCCCGCAGCTCGGCGGCGCGGGCCAGCGACTCGGCCGCGGGCATCCGCTCGGGCCGGTACGGCACCGGCCGGTAGGGGGCGCCGTGGGTCGGCACCCAACTCCTCATTGATGGCGACATGCAGGGAGTCTGGAACTCACCCCGGCAGCAGGAGATGCAGATCGCCGAATTCATGCCACAGATAGCGCCGCTGCACCGCCGCGGCGTACGCGCGCCGCAGCGCCTCCCCGCCCGCCGTCGCCGACGCCACCGCCTCCAGCATCAGCAGATGCGAGGCGGTGGGCTCGTGCAGCCCGGTGAGCAGGCCGTCCACCGCCCGTACCCCGCGCTCCGGCGTCACCACCAGGTCCGTCCAGCCGGCCGCGGCCCGCACCCGCCCGTCCGCCCCGGTCGCCGATTCCAGCGCCCGTACGGCCGTGGTCCCGACCGCTATGACCCGCCCACCCGAGCCGCCCCGCGCCGGGCCACCCGCCCGCCGCGCCGCTCTGCGCCGCGCCCGTACGGCGTTCACCAGCCACGCCGTCGCCGGCGGCACCACGAACCGCTCCGGATACGGCGGCTCGAAGGCCTCCGCCGACGCGACCCCCGTATGCAGCGAGATCGGCGCGAACTGCACCCCCCTGCCGACCAGCCGCGCCACCAGGTCGGCGGTGAAGGGTCGGGCGGCGCTCGGCATCTCCGCGCTGCCGTCACCGGGCGAGTCCACCGCGAAGACGGTCTGATACGCGGCCAGCGGCTGGTCCCGGTCCGTGTAGCCGTAGCGGATCGGCCGCCCGTGGAGCCGCATCAGCTCCGGCACCCGTGCACCTGCCACCCGCGCCCACCACAGCCGTACGCCGCCCGGATCCACCGGAGCCTCCAGCACCAGCCGCGCCCGGCCCGGCAGCCGCACCACCGTGCCCGCCGGTCCGCCCGCCCGCGGCCGGGTGCTGCCCCGGCCGTCCGGGGTGCGCAGCTCCACCGCCCAGCGGCCGGCCACCGCCCGGCCCGCCGGGTGCCGGCGGTCGGCCCGCGTCGAGAAGTGCACCACCACCGGCTCACCGCGCCCCCGGCCGTCCCCGACCCGGCCGTCCACCGCCGCCGGCAGCGTCCGCGAGGTGTTCACCACCAGCACGTCCCCGGCCGCCAGCAGGTCCGGCAGCTCACCGAAGGCGTGATGTCCGACCTCGGCCGCACCCCGGCTCACCATCAGCCGTACGGCGTCCCGGCCCAGGCCGGACCCCCGCTGCTCGGGCGGCACCCGGGCCGACAGCTCCTCCGGGACCTCCAGCACCTCCGCGATCATCGCGAGCCGCCCGGGTCCGCCGCGCCGGCCAGTAGATCCGCCGCCGCGTACCGCCCGCTGACGGCCGCCTCGTCCAGCAGCCGCAGCAGCGCCGGGACCACCGTCCCGGGCAGCGGCCGCCCGGTGTCGTCATCGTCCGGGACGGCGGCCGCGTACAGATCGGTCCGCATATCGCCCGGGTCCACCCACCACACCCGCAGCCCCGGCTCCTCCACCGCGAGCACCGCCGACTGCTGATCCAGCGCCGCTTTCGCCGCCCCGTATCCGCCCCAGGTCGGATACGCCTCGACGGCGGCGTCGGAGCTGATGTTGAGGATCGCCCCACTTGTCGCTATATAAGGGGACGAATCGGACATTCCGGCATTTCGGACATCTCCCAGGTAAGGGTGTGAATCGTATGTTCCAGCATTACCGGTACCCCTTATATAGGGGACTTGTCCTGTATGGGAAATATCGCCCGCATACGATGCGAAATAGGAGGAAGCACGCAATAGCGGCAGAGCCTCCTGGGTGAGACCCAGCGGCGCCACCACATTCACCTCCAGCGCCGTCCGCAACCCGTCCAGCGGATGGTCCGCCAGCCGCACCAGCGGCTCCGCCCCCAACGCGCTCGCGTTGTTCACCAGCAGATCGAGCCCGCCCAGCTCACCGGCCGCGGCCACCAGCGCCGCCCGGTGCCCGCCGTCCGTCACATCCCCGGCCAGCGCCACCACCCGCACCCCCGCCCCGCGCAGCTCCCGCGCCGCCGCCTCCAGCGGCCCCGCCGACCTGGCGTCCACCACCAGATCCCAGCCGCGTCCGGCCAGCCCCGCGGCGAGCGCCCGGCCCAGCCCCTTCGATGCCCCCGTGATGATCGCCACCGGCATGATCGCGTCCCCTTTCCCGGCCGGGCCGGCCGGCCCGAGCCCTCGCCCTCACCGTAGGAACGCCACCGTCCGCCGGGCGTCGGGCGACGGACCGGCCGTGGCCAGGGCATTCGGCCTAGGCCGGTAGGCCTAGGCGGCAGCCTTCGCCGGACTGATACGGGCCATCCGCCCCGCCGGTACGGTGAGGCCATGACCAACGGACGGGGAGCCGGGATCCCCGCGGTGAGCACCGCGATCCTGGCGATGAGCAGGCATCTGGAGGTGCGCGACGTCCTCAAGACGATCGTGGCCTCGGCCCGCGAGCTGCTGGACGCCGAGTACGCCGCACTGGGAGTGCCCGACGATCACGGCGGCTTCGCCCAGTTCGTGGTGGACGGCGTCAGTGCCGAGCAGTGGAAGGCCATCGGCCCGCTGCCCCGCCAGCACGGCATCCTCGCCGCGATGCTGCACAACGCCACCCCCGAGCGGCTCGCCGACGTACGGAAGGACCCCCGCTTCGGCGGCTGGCCCACGGCCCACCCGGACATGTCCGACTTCCTGGGCCTCCCGGTCGCCGACGGCGACGAGATCCTCGGCGCCCTCTTCCTGGCCAACAAGCGCTGTCCCAAGCCGTCCGGCGGCTGCGGCTTCACCGAGGACGACGAGCGACTGCTCGGCATACTCGCCCAGCACGCCGCCATCGCCCTCACCAACGCCCGCCTCTACGAGCGCAGCCGCGAGCTGACCATCGCGGGGGAGCGCGCCCGGCTCGCCCACGAACTGCATGACGCGGTCGCCCAGAAGCTCTTCTCGCTCCGCCTCACCGCCCAGGCCGCCACCGCCCTGGTCGACCGCGACCCGGCCCGCGCCAAGGACGAGCTCCACCAGGTCGCCGCGCTGGCCGCGGAGGCCGCCGACGAACTGCGCGCCGCCGTCATCGAGCTGCGGCCCGCGGCCCTGGACGAGGACGGGCTGGTCGCCACCCTGCGCTCACAGGCCCAGGTCCTGGACCGCGCCCACTCCGCGCATGTCACCTTCGCCGCCCAGGGCGTCCGGGCGCTGCCCGCCGCCCAGGAAGAGGCGCTGCTCCGGGTCGCCCAGGAGGCGCTGCACAACGCCCTGCGCCACTCCGGCGCCGAGAACGTCGAGGTGACCCTCGCCCGCAACGGCCAGGGGGCGCTGCTGCGGATCGCCGACGACGGCTGCGGCTTCGACACCGGCATGGTCCGCCGGGCCGGCCGCCACCTCGGTCTGGTCTCGATGCACGACCGCGCCGGCGGCGTCGGCGGAAAGCTCACCGTGGAGTCGGAGCCCGGCAAGGGCACCGCTGTCGAGATGGAGGTGCCCGGTGGCTGACATCGAAAAGGGCAGCGCAGCGCGCATCGGCCGACGGACGGTCGCGGGCGAAGCGCGGGCAATCCGCGTACTGCTCGTGGACGATCACCAGGTCGTACGCCGGGGGCTGCGGACGTTCCTGGAGGTCCAGGACGACATCGAGGTGGTGGGGGAGGCCTCCGACGGAGCCGAGGGCATCGCCGCCGCCGAACAGCTGCGCCCGGACGTCGTCCTGATGGACGTCAAGATGCCCGGTATGGACGGCATCGAGGCGCTCCGCAAGCTGCGCGAGCTTGCCAACCCCGCCCGGGTGCTGGTGGTGACCAGCTTCACCGAACAGCGCACCGTCGTCCCGGCACTGCGCGCGGGCGCGGCCGGCTATGTCTACAAGGACATCGACCCGGAGGCGCTGGCCGGCGCCATCCGGTCCGTACACGCCGGGCATGTCCTGCTGCAGCCCGAGGTGGCCGAGGCGCTGCTCGCACAGGACGAGGGCAACAGCGGCCAGGGGCGCGGTACTTCACTCACCGACCGCGAGCGCGAGGTGCTCGGCCTGATCGCGGACGGCCGCTCCAACCGCGAGATCGCCCGCGCGCTGGTGCTGTCCGAGAAGACCGTCAAGACCCATGTCTCCAACATCCTCATGAAGCTCGACCTCGCCGACCGCACACAGGCCGCCCTGTGGGCCGTACGGCACGGCATCGGGGCCTGAACTCCGTACGCGACCGGGGGGCCGACAGGCTTTCCGTACGACAATGCGTCAAGCAGAACGTCGCCTCCCGGTCCGAGATTCATACTGTCGTGTAGCTGTAGCCCATTCGGCGTATCCCTTCTCGCGCCGGTCCGTTGTCCAGAGCAGTCGTGACGGCTGGTCACGACATCGGCAACGAGGAGCAAGAGAAGTGAAGAACATCAAGCGGGTAGCGGCCATCACGATGGCGGCGAGCGGTCTCGCCCTCGCGGGCGCCGGCGTTGCCTCGGCCCACACCCCGCAGGCGCAGGGTGCCGCGGTGCAGTCCCCGGGCATCGTCGCCGGCAACGCCGTCCAGGCTCCGGTGCACGTCCCGGTGAACGCCTGCGGCGACACCGTCAGCGTCGTCGGCCTGTTCAACCCCAGCTTCGGCGACCCCTGCGTCAACAACTGACCGCAGGCACGCTCGCACGACCCGCCTTGGCCCGCGCGACGCCCCAGTCGGCGCGGGTCGGGCCGGATCGGCCCCGTCGCCCGTGGGCGTGCGGCCGGTCCCTTCCCTCAGTCACTGTCATTCCGGCTCTGTGCCACCACGTGAGGAACTCGCCCCCATGAACACCGCCAAGAAGGCCGCTCTCGTCCTCGCCACCACCGGACTCGCCCTCGGAGCAGCTGCTGGCTCGGCGTTCGCCCACGACGGCGCGCAGGCCGGCGGCAAGGCCGTGCATTCTCCCGGTATCGGCTCGGGCAACCTCGTCCAGGCCCCCGTGCACGTCCCGGTGAACGCCACCGGCAACACCGCCACCGTCATCGGTGCGCTCAACCCCACCTTCGCCAACGAGTCCGAGAACTTCTGATCGCCGGCTCGCTCGCACGATCCTTCCGACCCGCGCCACGCCATGGTCCACGCGGGTCGGGCCGGACCGGTCCCGTCGCCCGTGGGCGTGCGGCCGGTCCCTTCCCTCAGTCACTGTCATTCCGGCTCTGTGCCACCACGTGAGGAACTCGCCCCCATGAACACCGCCAAGAAGGCCGCTCTCGTCCTCGCCACCACCGGACTCGCCCTCGGTGCCGCCGCCGGCTCGGCGTTCGCCACCGACGGCCCGCAGGCCGGCGGCAACGCCGTGACGTCCCCCGGCATCGGCTCGGGCAACCTCGTCCAGGCCCCCGTGCACGTCCCCGTGAACGCCACCGGCAACACCATCAACGTCGTCGGTGTGCTCAACTCCGCCTTCGGCAACGCCACCACGAACAACTGAGGTTGTCCGACGTGGGATGAACAGCTCACCCTGCCCTGAGCTGTGCGGCCCACCTCGGCGACGGCCCCGCCGGACCACACAATGGTCCGGCGGGGCTCGCCGCGTTCACCCCCGGCGCCGCTCCCGCTCCTCCACCGCGGAGTTGTACGCCGCCACCTGCGCCCTCCGGGCCGTACGCTCCACCGGCCGCAGCGCCTCGGCACGGGCCGCGATCTCCGACGAGCTCACCGCCCCGCCGTGCTCCCCGCCCGCCTGGTGCGCGATGTCGATGAGCGCACCGACCCGCTGTGCCAGCTCCAGCACCCGCACCGCACGTGGCGGGTATCCCGGGGCCAGTACCTGCCGGCCGGCCTCCGCCCGCGCCCGGTACGCCTCCAGCGCCGCCTGTGCCACCGGACCGGCCCCGGCCACATCGAGCTTCGAGAGCACCTCGGTCGCATCCCGCAGCGCCTCCGCCAGCTCCCGCTCCGCCTCGCCCAGCGACGGCACATCGGCCGGCGGCGCCTCGCGCACCGGCAGACAGCGCCAGACCACCTCCACATGCACATCGGGCCCGGTGCCCCCCTCCGGCCCGGCCTCGTATATCTCCGGAACCAGCCCGAGCCCGGCTCCGATGGCGAGCACCGCCTCCTCGGCCTCCAGCGCCCGCGCATTGAATTCCGGCGGCCCGCACAGCCCCAGCGGATGGCCGGGCGCCGGTAGCGCCACCCGCAGGCCGACCGCCCCCAGGGTGCGCAGCCGCCCCAGCGCGAGCGTCAGCCCGACCGGCGCCTCCTCTCCGGGCAGGTCCTCCACGCGGTGCACCGCATCGTCGTCCGCGATCCGATGCGCGGCTTCATCAGGCGAGACAAGTCCGGCCAATAGGGCATTTCCCCATGCCGCCAGCCGTCCCGAGCGAGGTTCATCGAGCATGGTCCCCAGCCTAGGGAACGGCACTGACAACGAGTGGCGTAGGTTTGCAGGGGGGCTGCGCCTACAGGTGCACACGACGACCGAGAAGCAATGGGAGACAACGCGCTCATGAGCGATGTGCTGGAGCTGGTGGACGTATCCGTGGTCCGCGAAGGACGGGCTCTGGTGGACCAGGTCTCCTGGTCGGTGAAGGAGGGTGAGCGCTGGGTGATCCTCGGCCCCAACGGCGCCGGCAAGACCACCCTGCTGAATGTCGCCTCCAGCTATCTCTTCCCGACCGCGGGCACCGCATCGATCCTCGGCGAGCAGCTCGGCAAGGTCGACGTCTTCGATCTGCGCCCGCGCATCGGCATCGCCGGCATCGCCCTCGCCGACAAGCTGCCGCGCAGCCAGACCGTCCTGCAGACCGTGCTCACCGCCGCGTACGGCATGACGGCCAGCTGGCAGGAGGACTACGAGGACGTCGACGAGCAGCGCGCCCGCGCCTTCCTCGACCGCCTCGGCATGAACGACTACCTCGACCGGAAGTTCGGCACCCTCTCCGAGGGCGAGCGCAAGCGCACCCTGATCGCCCGCGCGATGATGACCGACCCCGAGCTGCTCCTGCTGGACGAGCCGGCCGCCGGCCTCGACCTCGGCGGCCGCGAGGACCTGGTGCGCCGCCTCGGCCGCCTCGCCCGGGACCCGTACGCACCCTCGATGATCATGGTGACCCACCACGTCGAGGAGATCGCCCCGGGCTTCACCCACGTCCTGATGATCCGTCAGGGCAAGGTGCTGGCCGCCGGCCCGCTCGAGCTCGAACTGACCTCCAGCAACCTCTCCCACTGCTTCGGCCTCCCGCTGATCGTCGAGCGCAACGGCAACGACCGCTGGACCGCCCAGGGTTTGCCCCTTCGCTGACCGATCGCGCCCTGTCCCGGGCGGCCGCACGGATCTACCATGAAGCCGTGGATCCATGGGTGTGGTGGCTGATCGCCGCCGTAGGGCTGGGTATTCCTCTCGTCGTGACCGCGATGCCCGAATTCGGGATGCTCGCGGTCGGCGCCGTCGCCGGTGCCGTCACCGCAGCGTTCGGTGGCGGCACCGTCCTCCAATTCCTCGTGTTCGTCGCCGTGTCGGTCGCGCTGATCGCCGTCGTACGCCCCCTCGCCAACCGTCACCGCGGCCAGAGCCCCCAACTCGCGTCCGGAATCGACGCACTCAAGGGCAGGAGCGCCACGGTCCTGGAGCGGGTCGACGGCGGTCAGGGCGGCCGCATCAAACTCGCCGGTGAGATCTGGTCCGCCCGCGCCCTCGATGGCAACCAGGTCTACGAACCCGGCCAACAGGTCGACGTCGTCGAGATCGACGGCGCCACCGCTGTCGTCATCTGACCCGAACACGCTGCGCGACGAGCCACGACTCTGAAAGACTGATCAACGTCAAGCCGGTCGCCGGCCGGCACGGACCAGCAACGAAGGGCACGGGAGCCGCTGTGGAACCGATCATCATCGTCCTGATCATCCTGGTGGTGCTCGTGTTCATCGCACTCATCAAAACGATCCAGGTCATCCCACAGGCCAGCGCGGCCATCGTCGAACGCTTCGGCCGCTACACCCGCACGCTCAACGCCGGCCTGAACATCGTCGTCCCGTTCATCGACTCCATCCGCAACCGCATCGACCTCCGCGAGCAGGTCGTGCCGTTCCCGCCGCAGCCGGTGATCACGCAGGACAACCTGGTCGTCAACATCGACACCGTGATCTATTACCAGGTCACCGACGCCCGCGCCGCGACGTACGAGGTCGCCAGCTACATCCAGGCCATCGAGCAGCTCACCGTCACCACGCTCCGGAACATCATCGGCGGCATGGACCTCGAGCGGACCCTGACCTCCCGCGAGGAGATCAACGCGGCGCTGCGCGGCGTCCTGGACGAGGCCACCGGCAAGTGGGGCATCCGCGTCAACCGCGTCGAGCTGAAGGCCATCGAGCCGCCGACCTCCATCCAGGACTCGATGGAGAAGCAGATGCGCGCCGACCGCGACAAGCGCGCCGCCATCCTCCAGGCCGAAGGTGTCCGGCAGTCCCAGATCCTCACCGCCGAAGGTGAGAAGCAGTCCTCCATCCTGCGCGCCGAGGGTGAGGCCAAGGCCGCCGCACTGCGCGCCGAGGGTGAGGCCCAGGCGATCCGGGTGGTCTTCGAGTCCATCCACGCCGGGGACCCGGACCAGAAGCTGCTCTCCTACCAGTACCTCCAGATGCTCCCGAAGATCGCCGAAGGCGACGCCAACAAGCTCTGGATCGTGCCGAGCGAGATCGGCGACGCCCTCAAGGGCCTCGGCGGCGCCCTCGGCAACTTCAGCCCGTCGTCCGGCGGCGGCAGCATCCCCAAGCCCAGCTCGCCCAACCGCGAAGCGCCCCCGATCGACTGACCCCGGTGGCCCCTGGTGCATGATCGGCCAAGCAGACACCGCTCATTCATGGGGGAATCAGCGTGACCATCTGGGAAGCCGTCGCCGTCTTCGTCGCGGGGCTCGGCGCCGGCACGATCAACACCATCGTCGGGTCCGGCACCCTCATCACCTTCCCGGTGCTGCTCGCCTTCGGCCTGCCACCGGTCACGGCCAATGTCTCCAACACCCTTGGCCTGGTGCCCGGTTCGCTCAGCGGCGCCATCGGCTACCGCCGCGAACTCGCCGGCCAGCGCCGCCGTCTGCTGCGCTTCGGCACCACGGCCCTGATCGGCGGCCTGGGCGGCGCGATCCTGCTGCTCGCGCTGCCCTCCAAGGCCTTCGACACGATCGTCCCCGTACTGATCGCCCTCGCGCTGATCCTCGTCATCGCCCAGCCCAAGCTCGCCGCCGCGCTCCGCGCCCGCCGCGAACGCAACGGCACCACCGCCCACCGCGACGGCGGCCTCGCCCTGCTCGCCGGCCTGCTGCTCGCCAGCGCCTACGGCGGCTACTTCGGTGCCGCCCAGGGCGTGCTCTACCTCTCCCTGATGGGCCTGCTGCTCAGCGAGGACCTGCAGCGCATCAACGCCCTCAAGAACGTCCTCGCCGCGATCGTCAACGGCGTCGCGGCGATCTTCTTCCTCTTCGTCGCCACCTTCGACTGGACCGCCGTCGCCCTGATCGCCGTCGGCTCCACCCTCGGCGGCCAGGTCGGCGCCAAGGTGGGCCGCCGCCTTCCGCCCACCGCCCTGCGCGCCGTCATCGTCATCGTCGGCCTGCTGGCCATCGTCCAACTCCTGCTCAAATAAAGGGAGTTGAACGATGGCCCCAGCTGTTGAGCGCTACGCGGGCAGCGCCAGCCACTCCGGCAGCCCGTCCCGTACCGACACCCCCAGCGTCGACAGCAGCGCATCCGCCGGCGTCGGCTCGAACGGCCGCCGGAGCAGCTGCATCCCCGCCTGATCGGGCGTACGGTCCGCCTTGCGGTGATTGTCCTCCGCACACGAGGCGACGGTGTTCAGCCAGGTGTCCCCACCACCGTGCGACCGCGGCACGACGTGGTCCACGGTCGTCGCCCGACGCCCGCAGTACGCACACCGGTGCTGGTCACGCACCAGCACCCCCCGCCGCGACCATGGCGCCCGTCTTCGGAACGGCACCCGTACGTACCTGCTCAGCCTGATCACCTGCGGCACCGGTATGTCCACCGAGGCGGTACGGATCCGCAGCCCCGGGTGAGCGTGCTCGACGACGGCCTTGTCCTGCATGACCAGCACCACCGCGCGCCGCAGCGACACCGTCGACAGCGGCTCGAAGCTCGCATTCAGCACCAGCGTCTCGCGCATCCCGTCCACCTCCCGGACCCACATCGCCCCCGTGGCGAAGTTGCTCCACTGTGCAGCGGCAGGTATTCCCCGAACAACGCAATTTCCGTATGCCACAAGGGAAATGGAGAGCGAGAGGAAGATGAAGACAGGGTGATCCGACGGCGCCCGACGCGCCCGGAAAAGAGTGCGCTCCGGGTCCCACCCCCGTGAAACACGCGAGACCCGGAGCGAACGGCAGCCGGCGAGGACACCCGCCACGAGTGCGAGCCCCGGGTGGGGATACCTCCCATGCCCTTAAGACATGGGGGAGGCGGACGACACACCTGCGCCCCGCCGCTCCCGCCACTGCGGTACCTGCTGCCCGACGCCCTGATGAAGGGGCGGCGGCACAGACACCACTGTGCGTGGGGGAAGCGCCGGGGCGCAACGGAATTACGGCGCTCAGCCCGCCGCGGTCACCTCGTACTCGGCGATCAGCTGGGCTCGTCCGATGGCGTGGAACCGCAGATTGAATCCCACGACGGCAGGCGAGGCCCCCGCGTCCGGCCCGAGCTTCTCCTTGTCCACCGCGTACACCGTGAACACATAGCGGTGCGGACCGTCCCCGGGCGGCGGCGCCGCGCCCCCGAAGTCACGCGTCCCGTAGTCGTTACGGACATGAACGGCGCCCTTGGGCAGACCCTTCATGTCCCCGGACCCGGCGCCGGCCGCCAGCTCCGTCACCGACGCCGGAATGTCGAACAGCACCCAGTGCCAGAAACCACTGCCCGTCGGCGCGTCGGGGTCGTAGCAGGTGACGGCGTAGCTCTTCGTCCCCGCGGGAGCATCCTCCCACCGCAGGTGCGGCGAGCGGTTTCCCTCGGCGAAGACCTGCTCCGGCCGCAGCGTCCCGCCCGGCTCCACCTCGTCGCTCAGTACCGTGAACTCCGGCACCGGCGGGTGGAAATCGTGCGGGAGCGGCCGCCGCTTCAGCTCGGACACCTCGACACCTCCTGGTCGCTTGCTGACACTTTGTCCGGCCAGGCTAGAGCCAGTTCCGCTTGCCGCCGACCTCCGCCAGCCACTGGTTGAGGTATGCGGCCCAGTCGGTCGCCTCGAAGTCGTTCAGCCCCACCGTGAACGACCGGTAGGTGTCCGACCCCTCGGTGAACAGCCCCGGCTTCTTGTCCATCTCCAGTACGACGTCCATCTCCCGGTCGTCCGCCACGAACGACAGCTCGACCTGGTTCAGCCCGCGGTACTGCTGCGGCGCGTGGAATTCGATCTCCTGGTAGAACGGCAGCCGCTGCCGCGTCCCCCGGATGTGCCCCTGCTCCAGGTCGGCGGCCTTGAAGCGGAACCCCAGCCGCCCGAAGGCGTCGAGAATCGCCTGCTGCGCCGGCAGCGGGTGCACATTCACCGGGTCGAGGTCACCGGAGTCCACCGCACGCGCGATCGCCAGCTCCGTCGTCACCCCGACACTCATCCCGTGCAGATGCGTCCCCAGGAACGTGGTGATCGGCGTCTCCCACGGAATCTCCAGCCCGAACGGCACGGTGTGCGCCGCACCCGCCTGCACCTCGAACGCCCCGCCCAGCTGCACCTTGGTGAACTCGACGTTGCGCTTGTACTCCTCGTCCCCGCTCTCGACCTCGACGCGCGCCTGCAGCCCGACCGACAGCCCCTGGATCTCCTGGGCCACCGACCCGCCCTGGATCCGCACCTCACCCTGCACGACCCCGCCCGGGACGACGTTCTCCTCAAAGAGCACCGTCTCCACCGACGCGCCCCCGGCGCCCAGGCTCGCCAGCAGCTTCTTGAATCCCATGCTCGTCCTCCCCAGGCGAAACGCCTGTGCTCTTGATATAGCTCGCCGAGATCTCGGCTTGATTCCTACGAACGCGGAACCACGCAGGCCGGTTCCACCGCCCACACCTTCCCAACCCCGACGCCCCCATGGCCAGTCGCCGCCCATAACGGCTGCACTACCCTCGGGCCGCATGACCGACGTACCGGAACGTATGCCGCTCACGCGCGACTTCTTCGACCGCCCCGTTGTGGACGTGGCCCCCGACCTGCTGGGCCGCACCCTCCTGCGCCACACCCCCGACGGCCCGATCGAACTCCGGCTGACCGAGGTCGAGGCATACGACGGCGAGACCGACCCCGGCTCCCACGCCTACCGGGGCCGCACCGCACGCAACGCCACCATGTTCGGCCCGCCCGGCCATGCGTACGTCTACTTCATCTACGGCATGTGGTTCAGCCTCAACGCGGTCTGCGGCCCCGAGGACACGGCGAGCGGAGTCCTCCTGCGCGCCGGCGAGATCCTCACCGGCGCGCCCCTGGCAGCCGGCCGCCGCCCCAAGGCCCGCAGTGCCAACGAACTGGCCAAGGGCCCGGCCCGCCTGGCCACCGCCCTCGACATCGATCGCACCCTCGACGGAACCGACCTGTGCACCGGCGGCACCGCCCCCCTCTCCCTGCTGCACGGCCGCCCGCCCGCCCCCGAACTGGTCCGCAACGGCCCGCGCACCGGCGTCGGCGGAGACGGTGCCGACCACCCCTGGCGCTACTGGATCGCCGACGACCCGACCGTCAGCCCCTACCGCCGACACGTTCCCCGCCGCCGCGCCACCAGCGCTACTTGACTCGCGATCGCCAACCGCCTAACGTAGCCCGAGCCGCTGGAGACGGGCAGCGCTATTTTGCGCAGACCGCCAGGCGGCACAACCAACTACTCCGCACGATTCCCTGACGGGTCTTCTTTCGCGTTGCCGAAATTCGACCCCGCCGGCTCGATTATGAGTCGCCAAGGAAAACCGCTAAAGTAGTAACCACGCCGAAAGGGCAGCAAAAAAAGCTGCACGACGGCGAACCTCCGACAATAAATCGGACCGAATTCGAGCCGACTGCGACTTTCGAGAAGCAGGGAACGAAAAGAGTCTGATAGAGTCGGAATCGCGAAGAAGCCGAAAGGCCGAATCGCACCGGCGAAAATCGGAGCCGCAAGGATCTGATAGAGTCGGAAACGCAAGACCGAAGGGAAGCGCCCGGAGAGCCTGGTGAGACAGGCACAAAGGAAGCGTCCGTTCCTTGAGAACTCAACAGCGTGCCAAAAGTCAACGCCAGATATGTTGATACCCCGTCCAGCCGGAAGCATCCGGCGGATGAGGTTCCTTTGAAAGTCCTATCGACACCATGTGCCGGTAGGCAACACACAGCGAGGACGCTGTGAACGAGAGGGCTTATTCCGCCCACTCGTTCCGCTCAACGCGAGTGTCACCCGCAGTTTTTAATTAAACGCAGCCGGGAAAACATTCACGGAGAGTTTGATCCTGGCTCAGGACGAACGCTGGCGGCGTGCTTAACACATGCAAGTCGAACGATGAAGCCTTTCGGGGTGGATTAGTGGCGAACGGGTGAGTAACACGTGGGCAATCTGCCCTTCACTCTGGGACAAGCCCTGGAAACGGGGTCTAATACCGGATATGACACACGACCGCATGGTCTGTGTGTGGAAAGCTCCGGCGGTGAAGGATGAGCCCGCGGCCTATCAGCTTGTTGGTGGGGTGATGGCCTACCAAGGCGACGACGGGTAGCCGGCCTGAGAGGGCGACCGGCCACACTGGGACTGAGACACGGCCCAGACTCCTACGGGAGGCAGCAGTGGGGAATATTGCACAATGGGCGAAAGCCTGATGCAGCGACGCCGCGTGAGGGATGACGGCCTTCGGGTTGTAAACCTCTTTCAGCAGGGAAGAAGCGAGAGTGACGGTACCTGCAGAAGAAGCGCCGGCTAACTACGTGCCAGCAGCCGCGGTAATACGTAGGGCGCAAGCGTTGTCCGGAATTATTGGGCGTAAAGAGCTCGTAGGCGGCTTGTCACGTCGGATGTGAAAGCCCGGGGCTTAACCCCGGGTCTGCATTCGATACGGGCAGGCTAGAGTTCGGTAGGGGAGATCGGAATTCCTGGTGTAGCGGTGAAATGCGCAGATATCAGGAGGAACACCGGTGGCGAAGGCGGATCTCTGGGCCGATACTGACGCTGAGGAGCGAAAGCGTGGGGAGCGAACAGGATTAGATACCCTGGTAGTCCACGCCGTAAACGTTGGGAACTAGGTGTGGGCGACATTCCACGTCGTCCGTGCCGCAGCTAACGCATTAAGTTCCCCGCCTGGGGAGTACGGCCGCAAGGCTAAAACTCAAAGGAATTGACGGGGGCCCGCACAAGCAGCGGAGCATGTGGCTTAATTCGACGCAACGCGAAGAACCTTACCAAGGCTTGACATACACCGGAAAACCCTGGAGACAGGGTCCCCCTTGTGGTCGGTGTACAGGTGGTGCATGGCTGTCGTCAGCTCGTGTCGTGAGATGTTGGGTTAAGTCCCGCAACGAGCGCAACCCTTGTTCTGTGTTGCCAGCATGCCCTTCGGGGTGATGGGGACTCACAGGAGACTGCCGGGGTCAACTCGGAGGAAGGTGGGGACGACGTCAAGTCATCATGCCCCTTATGTCTTGGGCTGCACACGTGCTACAATGGCCGGTACAATGAGCTGCGATACCGCGAGGTGGAGCGAATCTCAAAAAGCCGGTCTCAGTTCGGATTGGGGTCTGCAACTCGACCCCATGAAGTCGGAGTTGCTAGTAATCGCAGATCAGCATTGCTGCGGTGAATACGTTCCCGGGCCTTGTACACACCGCCCGTCACGTCACGAAAGTCGGTAACACCCGAAGCCGGTGGCCCAACCCCTTGTGGGAGGGAATCGTCGAAGGTGGGACTGGCGATTGGGACGAAGTCGTAACAAGGTAGCCGTACCGGAAGGTGCGGCTGGATCACCTCCTTTCTAAGGAGCATCTAGGCAGCCGCAAGGTTGTCCAGAGCCATAACGCAGGCGAATGTTCTGCGGTGGTTAGCTCATGGGTGGAACGTTGACTATTCGGCGCACTTGGTTGGTTGTCACTAGTACTGCTTCGGCGTGGAACGTGGGGATTGATGGAGTGGGTCGGGCACGCTGTTGGGTATCTGAGGGTGCGGGCTTTCGAGTCTGAACCTTCGCGATGCCGGCCCCGGTGAAAATCTGCTTCGGTGGGTTGTGACGGGTGGCTGGTCGTTGCTTGAGAACTGCACAGTGGACGCGAGCATCTGTGGCCAAGTTTTTAAGGGCGCACGGTGGATGCCTTGGCACCAGGAACCGATGAAGGACGTGGGAGGCCACGATAGGCCCCGGGGAGCTGTCAACCAAGCTTTGATCCGGGGGTGTCCGAATGGGGAAACCCGGCAGTCGTCATGGGCTGTCACCCGCTGCTGAACACATAGGCAGTGTGGAGGGAACGCGGGGAAGTGAAACATCTCAGTACCCGCAGGAAGAGAAAACAACCGTGATTCCGGGAGTAGTGGCGAGCGAAACCGGATGAGGCTAAACCGTATTGGTGTGATACCCGGCAGGGGTTGCCAGTGCGGGGTCGTGGGAGTTCTCTTTCATCGTCTGCCGGCGATGAGACGAGTCAGAAACCGTTGATGTAGGCGAAGGACATGCGAAAGGTCCGGCGTAGAGGGTAAGACCCCCGTAGCTGAAACATTGACGGCTCGTTTGAGAATCACCCAAGTAGCACGGGGCCCGAGAAATCCCGTGTGAATCTGGCGGGACCACCCGTTAAGCCTAAATATTCCCTGGTGACCGATAGCGGATAGTACCGTGAGGGAATGGTGAAAAGTACCGCGGGAGCGGAGTGAAATAGTACCTGAAACCGTGTGCCTACAAGCCGTGGGAGCGTCGCGCATCGAGTTTACTCGGTGCGTCGTGACTGCGTGCCTTTTGAAGAATGAGCCTGCGAGTTTGCGGTATGTTGCGAGGTTAACCCGTGTGGGGAAGCCGTAGCGAAAGCGAGTCCGAATAGGGCGTTGAGTAGCGTGCCCAAGACCCGAAGCGGAGTGATCTAGCCATGGGCAGGTTGAAGCGGAGGTAAGACTTCGTGGAGGACCGAACCCACCAGGGTTGAAAACCTGGGGGATGACCTGTGGTTAGGGGTGAAAGGCCAATCAAACTCCGTGATAGCTGGTTCTCCCCGAAATGCATTTAGGTGCAGCGTCGTGTGTTTCTTGCCGGAGGTAGAGCACTGGATAGGCGATGGGCCCTACCGGGTTACTGACCTTAGCCAAACTCCGAATGCCGGTAAGTGAGAGCGCGGCAGTGAGACTGTGGGGGATAAGCTCCATGGTCGAGAGGGAAACAGCCCAGAGCATCGACTAAGGCCCCTAAGCGTGTGCTAAGTGGGAAAGGATGTGGAGTCGCAGAGACAACCAGGAGGTTGGCTTAGAAGCAGCCACCCTTGAAAGAGTGCGTAATAGCTCACTGGTCAAGTGATTCCGCGCCGACAATGTAGCGGGGCTCAAGCACACCGCCGAAGTCGTGTCATTGCAGCAATACTCCTAACGGAGGCTGTGATGGGTAGGGGAGCGTCGTGTGCCGGGTGAAGCAGCCGTGGAAACGAGTTGTGGACGGTTCACGAGTGAGAATGCAGGCATGAGTAGCGATACACACGTGGGAAACGTGTGCGCCGATTGACTAAGGGTTCCTGGGTCAAGCTGATCTGCCCAGGGTAAGTCGGGACCTAAGGCGAGGCCGACAGGCGTAGTCGATGGACAACCGGTTGATATTCCGGTACCCGCTTTGAAACGCCCAATATCGAATCAGACGATGCTAAGCCCGTGAAGCCGGCCTGGAGTCTTCGGACAAAGGGACGTGGTGGAGCCGGTGACCCGGATCTGTAGTAGGTAAGCGATGGGGTGACGCAGGAAGGTAGTCCAGCCCGGGCGGTGGTTGTCCCGGGGTAAGGGTGTAGCCCGAGAGATAGGCAAATCCGTCTCTCGTTAAGGGTGAGACCTGATGCCGAGCCGATTGTGGTGAAGTGGATGATCCTATGCTGTCGAGAAAAGCCTCTAGCGAGTTTCATGGCGGCCCGTACCCTAAACCGACTCAGGTGGTCAGGTAGAGAATACCGAGGCGTTCGGGTGAACTATGGTTAAGGAACTCGGCAAAATGCCCCCGTAACTTCGGGAGAAGGGGGGCCATTTCCGGTGATGAGACTTGCTCTCTGAGCTGGGGGTGGCCGCAGAGACCAGCGAGAAGCGACTGTTTACTAAAAACACAGGTCCGTGCGAAGCCGTAAGGCGATGTATACGGACTGACGCCTGCCCGGTGCTGGAACGTTAAGGGGACCGGTTAGTCAATCTTCGGGTTGGCGAAGCTGAGAACTTAAGCGCCAGTAAACGGCGGTGGTAACTATAACCATCCTAAGGTAGCGAAATTCCTTGTCGGGTAAGTTCCGACCTGCACGAATGGCGTAACGACTTCTCGACTGTCTCAACCATAGGCCCGGTGAAATTGCATTACGAGTAAAGATGCTCGTTTCGCGCAGCAGGACGGAAAGACCCCGGGACCTTTACTATAGCTTGATATTGGTGTTCGGTTCGGCTTGTGTAGGATAGGTGGGAGACTGTGAACTCTGGACGCCAGTTCAGGGGGAGTCATTGTTGAAATACCACTCTGGTCGTGCTGGATGTCTAACCTGGGTCCGTGATCCGGATCAGGGACAGTGTCTGGTGGGTAGTTTAACTGGGGCGGTTGCCTCCTAAAGAGTAACGGAGGCGCCCAAAGGTTCCCTCAGCCTGGTTGGCAATCAGGTGTTGAGTGTAAGTGCACAAGGGAGCTTGACTGTGAGACTGACGGGTCGAGCAGGTACGAAAGTAGGGACTAGTGATCCGGCGGTGGCTTGTGGAAGCGCCGTCGCTCAACGGATAAAAGGTACCCCGGGGATAACAGGCTGATCTTCCCCAAGAGTCCATATCGACGGGATGGTTTGGCACCTCGATGTCGGCTCGTCGCATCCTGGGGCTGGAGTCGGTCCCAAGGGTTGGGCTGTTCGCCCATTAAAGCGGTACGCGAGCTGGGTTTAGAACGTCGTGAGACAGTTCGGTCCCTATCCGCTGTGCGCGTAGGAGTCTTGAGAAGGGCTGTCCCTAGTACGAGAGGACCGGGACGGACGAACCTCTGGTGTGCCAGTTGTCCTGCCAAGGGCATGGCTGGTTGGCTACGTTCGGAAAGGATAACCGCTGAAAGCATCTAAGCGGGAAGCCTGCTTCGAGATGAGGGCTCCCACCCCCTTGAGGGGTTAAGGCTCCCAGTAGACGACTGGGTTGATAGGCCAGATATGGAAGCGCCGTAAGGTGTGGAGTTGACTGGTACTAATAGGCCGAGGGCTTGTCCTCAGTTGCTCGCGTCCACTGTGTGGTTCCCGGGTTGCGAACAGTCGCAATCGCTGGTTGAACCAAGTTTCACTCTTAACTAAAAAGTGTGCTTGTTCGCTAGAACCCGATAGGGTTTCGGTGGTCATAGCGTTAGGGAAACGCCCGGTTACATTCCGAACCCGGAAGCTAAGCCTTTCCGCGCCGATGGTACTGCAGGGGGGACCCTGTGGGAGAGTAGGACGCCGCCGAACAATCTTTCAGGACCCTTGGTCCCAGCGTTCATGCTGGGACCAAGGGTCCTTTTTGTTTTGCCGAAGCGCGCCGAAGTGGTCGGTGCGTGAGAATGAATGTAGTACCGAAGACAGGAGTCACGTCGATGTCCACCAACTCTTCCGACGATCGTTCGGAGCGCCGGCCGCAGCGGCGCGACGACGGTGACCGCGGTGGTTTCCGGCGTGACGACCGGGGGTCGCGAGGCGACGCCCGTGGCGACAGCCGTGGCGGCGACCGCGGTGGGTTCCGTCGCGATGACCGTCCCTCCGGCGGTGACCGTGGCGGGTTCCGTCGTGACGACCGTCCCTCCGGCGGTGACCGTGGTGGATTCCGCGGCGGCGACCGGCGGGATGACCGGCCGCGTGGACCGCGTCGCGATGATGAGCGGGGTGGCGGATTCCGGCGCGATGAGCGCGGTGGGGACCGCCCGGCGTTCCGGCGTGACGACCGTTCGACCGGTGGCGACCGTGACCGTGGTGGGTTCCGTCGCGACGATCGCCCCTCTGGTGGCGACCGTGACCGTGGTGGGTTCCGTCGTGACGACCGTCCCTCTGGTGGCGACCGCGGTGGGTTCCGTCGTGAGGATCGCCCCTCTGGTGGCGACCGTGACCGTGGTGGGTTCCGTCGTGACGACCGTCCCTCTGGTGGCGACCGCGGTGGGTTCCGTCGTGACGACCGTCCCTCCGGTGGCGACCGTGGCGGGTTCCGTCGCGATGACCGTCCCTCTGGTGGCGACCGCGGTGGGTTCCGTAGGGATGACCGCCGTGATGATCGGGGCGGCGACCGCGGTGGGTTCCGCCGTGACGACCGGCGTGACGACCGCGGTGGTGACCGTGGTGGGTTCCGTCGTGACGACCGTCCCTCTGGTGGCGACCGCGGTGGGTTCCGTCGTGACGAGCGTCCCTCTGGTGGTGACCGTGGCGGGTTCCGTCGCGATGACCGTCCCTCTGGTGGTGACCGTGGTGGGTTCCGCCGTGACGACCGCGGTGGTGACCGTGGTGGGTTCCGTCGTGACGAGCGTCCCTCTGGTGGTGACCGTGGCGGGTTCCGTCGTGACGACCGCCGTGACGATCGCCGTGATGATCGGGGCGGCGACCGCGGTGGGTTCCGCCGTGACGACCGGCGTGACGACCGCCGTGACGACCGCCGTGACGACCGTCGTGATGACCGCGGCGGTGACCGTGGTGGGTTCCGTCGCGATGACCGTCGGGACGACCGGGGCGGCGACCGCGGTGGGTTCCGGCGTGATGACCGCCGTGACGATCGGCGGGATGACCGTGGTGGTGAGCGCGGTGGGTTCCGGCGGGACGATCGTGGGCCGCGGCGGGATGACCGGGGTGGGTTCCGGCGGGATGACGAGCGTGGTGGGCGTCGGCCGTACGGCGGTGGCCGGGGGCGCGATGACCGTCGGGATGACCGGCGGGACCGGGAGCGGGAGCCGATCAAGCGGCTGCCGATCCCGGAGGACGTCACCGGTGACGAGATCGACAAGGATGTGCGGCAGGAGCTGCTGAGCCTGCCGAAGACGCTTGCCGAGGATGTCGCCAAGAACCTGGTGATGGTGGCGAAGCTGCTGGACGAGGACCCGGAGCAGGCGTACGGGTACTCGCGGGTGGCGCTGCGACTGGCGTCCAGGGTGGCGGCGGTGCGTGAGGCCGCGGGCTTCGCGGCGTACGCGGTCGGCAAGTACAGCGAGGCGCTGGCGGAGTTCCGGGCGGCGCGGCGGATGACCGGCAGCGTGGAGCTGTGGCCCGTCATGGCGGACTGCGAGCGCGGTCTCGGCCGGCCGGAGAAGGCGATGGCGATGGCCGGCGAGCCCGAGGTGCAGAAGCTGGACCGGGCCGGGCAGGTCGAGATGCGGCTGGTCGCCGCCGGTGCCCGTCGGGACATGGGACAGGCGGAGGCGGCGGTGGTCACGCTGCAGAGCCCGGAGCTCGCGTCGAGCGCCGTGCACCCGTGGACGGCGCGGCTGCGGTACGCGTACGCGGATGCGCTGCTGGCGGTCGGGCGTGAGGACGAGGCGCGTGACTGGTTCGCCAGGGCGCTGGAGGCCGACCAGGGCGGCACCACGGATGCCTCGGACCGGCTGGCGGAGCTGGACGGTGTCGAGTTCACCGATGTGCTGGAGGAGTCCGACGAGGTGGCGGAGGGCGACGAGCCCGATGAGGCCGGTGCGGAATCCGAGGAGCGGTCCGAGAAGGGCTGAGATGGTCTGAGCCGGGCCGAGGCCGGGTGAGCGGAAGGCGAAGGGCGGGATCCCGAGTGGGGTCCCGCCCTTCGGCGTTGGTGGGGATGTATGTCAGGGCGTCGGCGCGTAGGGGGCGAGGGGGTTGCGGAGGGTGCCGATGAGCTGGAGGGCGCCCGCGGGGTCCTCGAGGTCGACCATCTGCTGGTTGTTGCGCAGCTGGAGGCGGTTGAGGCAGGAGAGCGCGAACTCGTCGGTGAACATGTCGTACTGCGCGAACTTGTCGGCGAGGTGGGGGACGGATGCCTGGTAGTCGGTGACGCATGCGGCGACCGTGCGCCAGAAGGTGTCCTCGTCGAGGATGCCGCGGTCGGCGAGGGTGCCACCCAGGAAGCGGAAGAAGCAGTCGAAGACGTCGGTGAAGACGGAGAGGAGCTTCTTGTCCTCGGGGACGTCGGCGCGGATGCGCTCGACCGCCGGCGGCAGCACCGCGTCGGGGTCCATGACGGCGATCTCTTCCGCGATGTCCTTGAAGATCACCCGGGCCACGGCGCCGTCCTCGATGACCAGGATGGCGTTCTCGCCGTGCGGCATGAAGACCAGGTCGTAGGCGTAGAAGGCGTGGAGGACGGGCGTCAGGTACGCGTCGAGGTAGCGGCGGAGCCAGACGGCGGGTTCCAGGCCGGACTCCTCGATGAGGGCGACGGCGAAGGAGCCGCCGTCATCGTCGACGTGGAGGAGGGACGCCATGGTGGCCAGGCGCTGGCCCGGGTCGAGGGTGGGGACGGGGCTTTCGCGCCACAGGGCGGCGAGCATTTTCAGATACGGGGAGCCCTTGGCGGTGGCGGCCTCGTACTGGCGGTGGTGGTAGCCGATGGCGGCGCGCTCGCGGATGATCGAGAAGCGGGCGGCCCGGAAGGTGTCATCGGCGGCGATGAGGCGGGCCAGCCAGTCGTTGATGGCCGGGGTGGCCTCCATGTAGGACGCGGACAGGCCGCGCATAAAGCCCATGTTGAGGACGGAGAGCGCCGTTTTGACGTAGTGCTTGGTGGGGCTGGTGGTGTTGAAGAAGGTACGGATGGACTGCTGGGCGAGGTAGTCGTCGTCGCCGGGGCCCAGGCACACCAGGCGCTGCTCGGCGACCTCGGCGGCGAAGGTGACGGAGAGCTTGTTCCACCACTGCCAGGGGTGGGTGGGGAAGAAGTAGTAGTCGGCGGGGTCGAGGCCGAGGGTGGTGAGGGTGGCGGTGAAGCGGGTGCGGGTCTCTTCGCCGAGTTCGTCGCGGATGAGGGTGTCGTAGTCGAGGTCGGCGCCGGCGGTGAAGGTGGCGTGGTCGCGGTGGGCGGCGAGCCAGATCAGCTGGAGGGGGCTCGCGGTCTCCGGGGCGTAGGCGTGGTACTCGTGGATGCCGAAGCCGAGGCGGCCGTTGTTCGCGACGAAGCAGGGGTGGCCCTCGGTCATGCCGGTCTCGACGGCCTGGAAGCCGGACTTCGCGAGCTCGGCGGCGCCGGGCCGGTCGGCGGCGAGCTTGTAGGCGGTGCCGGAGAGCGTAGAGCTGATCTCCTCCAGGTAGACCGGGAGGATCTCCGCGCCGAGGCCCAGGGTCTCGCGGAGTTCGATGAAGAACTCCAGGGCGTCCAGGGGGAGTTCGGTGTGGTCGCGGTGGCGGGTGATGCTGTCGGCGTCGACCTGCCAGTGGTCCAGGGCCTGTCTGTGGGCGGCGAAGCGGTATTCGGTGCTGCCGTCGTCGCTGCGTATGGCGTAGTGGCCGTCCTGGGGCAGGCGCTTGGGGGTGAGCAGCCGTTCATGGGCGAACTCGGCGAGGCTCTTGCGGATCAGGAGGCGGTTGGCGCGGGCCCACAGGCCGGGGGTGAGGTGGGCGACGGCGTCCTGGGCGGTCGGCCGGGTGCCGGCGGTCATCGGTGGTCTCCTCGGGTGGCCAGGAACTGGTCGCGGGTGCAGGTGCTGAGGTAGGCGTCTTTGGAGGGCAGCGAGACGGTGCGGACGATCTCGAAGCCGACGGCCTTGTTGAGGGCGTGGACGGCGGTGTTGCGGGCGTCGGGTTCGACGACGACGCGGTGGGTGGCCGGGTCGGCGAAGAGCATCTCCATGACGGTGGTGATCACTGCGAGGGTGAAGCCGTGCAGGGGGGTGGCGGTGGGGGCCGTGAGGAAGTGCATGCCGATGTCGCCGGGTTCGGCGGCGTGGATGCCGACCAGTTCGCGGTGGGCCGGGTCGTAGCGCTCCATGAGGAAGGCCGGGGTGCCGTTGTGCAGGCCGAGGAAGGCGTCGTGGAAGGGGTCGGCGGCTATCCGCGCGAATTCCTTCTCGACGGCGGCGAGGTCGCAGTCCTGCATCAGCCAGAAGGCGGCTTTGGGGTGGGTGACCCAGCGGTGCAGCAGCTCGGCGTCGGCGGACGGGTCGACCGGGCGTAGGGCGAACTCCCCGAGTGCGGCGTCGGTGCGGGTGAAGAGCGGGGTCATGCGGGGATCTCCATGGGGTGGTGCGGGCCGGCCGGGGCGGCGAATTCCTGGAAGGCGATGGCCTTTTCGACCGGGTAGTACTCGCGGCCGAGCAGCTCGCGGATGATGCACGCGTTGCGGTATGCGGCCATGCCGAGGTCGGGGGTGACGAAGCCATGGGTGTGCAGCTCGGCGTTCTGCACAAAGATGCCGTGGCCGGCGGTGTCGATGCTGTAGTTGCGTGCCACGTCGTAGCGGCCGGCGTCGTCCCAGGCGATGCGGTCGTGGACCGGGGCGAGGAAGTCCGGTACGCGGTAGCGGTAGCCGGTGGCGAGGATCAGGCCCTGGGTGTCGAGGGAGAAGTCCGTGCCCTGTTCCTCCTGGCGCAGGCCGAGGGTGTAGGTGCCGGAGGTCTCGTCGTAACTCGCCCCGTTCAGCGCGGTGTTGGTCAGGAGCCGGGTGGGGACGGGGCCGGCGAGGTTCTTCTGGTAGAGCAGATCGAAGATGTCGTTGATCAGCTCGGAGTCGATGCCCTTGTAGAGGTTTTTGTGCGAGGCGTTGAGCCGGTCGCGGGTGGCCTGGGGGAGTGCGTGGAAGTAGTCCACGTACTCCGGTGAGGTCATCTCCAGCGTGAGCTTGGTGTATTCGAGGGGGAAGAAGCGGGCGGAGCGGGTGGCCCAGGTCAGGTGGTAGCCGTGGCTGTCGATGTCCTGGAGGAGGTCGTAGTAGATCTCGGCCGCGCTCTGGCCGCTGCCGATCAGGGTGATGCTGTCCTTGGCCTGGAGGGCGGCCTTGGCGTCGAGGTAGTCGGCGTTGTGCAGCAGATCGCCGCCCAGGCCCTGGCAGGCGTCGGGGATGTGCGGCGGGGTGCCGGTGCCCAGGACGAGTTTGCGGGCGCGGTGGGCCGTGCGTTCGCCGGTGGGGATGTGCTCGGCGTGGACGACGTACAGCTCTTCGCGCTCGTCGTACTCGACGGTGGTGACCTGGTGGGCGAAGCGCACGGAGTCGAGTTTGCCGGCCGCCCAGCGGCAGTAGTCGTTGAACTCGGCGCGCAGCGGATAGAAGCTCTCGCGGATGTAGAACGGGTAGAGCCGCCCCGATTCCTTGAGGTAGTTGAGGAACGAGAAGGGGGAGGTGGGGTCGGCGAGGGTGACCAGGTCGGCCATGAACGGCACTTGGAGGTGGCTGCTGTCCAGCATCATGCCGGGGTGCCAGTCGAAGGACGCCTTGTTGTCCAGGAACAGGCCGTCGAGTCCGTCGATCGGTTCGGTCAGGCAGGCCAGGCCCAGGTTGAAGGGGCCGAGGCCGATGGCGATGAAGTCGTAAGGGGCGGACACACGGTCTCCGATGGGGGATCTGCGGTGAGGAGGGTCAGCGCGCGCTGAGCGCCGGCTGCGGTTGCTCGGCGAGGAAGGCGCCGGCGTGCTCGGCGATCAGGTCGAGGACGGTGGCGATGTCCTCGAGCGTGGTCTCCGGGTTGAGCAGGGTGAACTTGAGGTAGTGGCGGCCGTCGACGACGGTGCCCGCGACGATCGCGTCGCCGGAGGCGAACAGGGCGTCCCGGGCGTGCAGATTGACCCGGTCGCTGAGCTCGGGGTCCCGGTCGGCGCCGGGGACGTAGCGGAAGACCAGGGTGCTCAGCTGCGGCTCGACGACGACATCGAAGCGGGGGTCGTCATGGAGGAGTTTCCAGGCGTCCGCGGCGCGGTCGATGACCTCGTCGAAGAGTTCGCCGACGGCCGGTGCGCCCATGATGCGCAGGGTGAGCCAGAGCTTGAGCGCGTCGAAGCGCCGGGTGGTCTGGATCGACTTGTCGACCTGGTTGGGGATGCGCTTTTCGGCCATCCGACGCGGGTTGAGGTAGTCCGCGTGGTAGGTGACATGTCGAAGGGTTGAGCGGTCGCGGACCAGGATGGCGCTCGAACTGACCGGCTGGAAGAAGGACTTGTGGTAGTCGACGGTCACCGAGTCGGCGCGTTCGATGCCGGAGAGCAGTTCGCGGCGGCGGGAGACCAGCAGTCCGCAGCCGTAGGCGGCGTCGACATGCATCCAGGCGCCGTACCCGGCGCACAGGCCGGCGATCTCGGGGAGCGGGTCGATGGAGCCGAAGTCGGTGGTGCCGGCGGTGGCGACGACGGCCATGGGTATAAGGCCGTCACGTTGGCAGCGCGCCAGTTCGGCGGCCAGCTCGTCGGTGCGCATCCGCTTGTTCCCGTCGCTGGGGACGGCGATGACGGCCTCCGCGCCCATGCCGAGCAGGGTGGCGGACTTGCGGATGCTGAAGTGGCTGCACTCGGAGGTGAGGATCCGCAGCCGGGGCAGTACGTCGGTGAGGCGGGCGCCGGCAGGGGCGCCGTCGCGGGTCAGCTCCCGGCGGCAGGCCTCGTCGCGGGCGAGCAGCATGGCCTGGAGGTTGGACTGGCTGCCGCCGCTGGTGAAGATGCCGTCGGCCAGCCCACCGAGGCCGATCCGCCGGGCGGTCCAGTCGATCAGCCGGCGCTCGATGAGCGTGCCGCCGGCGCTCTGGTCCCAGGTGTCCAGGGAGGAGTTGACGGCGGAGAGCACGGCCTCGCCGACGAGGGCGGGGATCACCACGGGGCAGTTGAGGTGCGCGAGGTAGCGCGGGTGGTGGAAGTAGACGGCGTCGCGGAGGTAGACCTCTTCGAGTTCGTCGAGCGCGGCGGCCGCGTCGTGCAGCGGTGCGTCGAGGTCGACGCCGTCGACCGTGGGGGTGAGGCCGTCGACGGTGATGCCGGTGAACGGGCGGACGGTGCCGGCGATTTTGGCGCTGATCCGTGTGACGCCCTCGGTGACCGCGCTGTGATAGCGGTGGGCCGTACCGTTGTTGAGCAGGTATGTCCGGCTGTCGGCCGGGTCCTCGGCGGAGTGCGCGAGGAGACTCATGAAGCTGTCCTCCCTGGTGCGGACTTGACCACGTCCCGCGCAGGGTGGGATGTGCGCAGGGGCAGGGAAGACCCGCCCGGCGACGTAGTGAGGTAAGCCTAACCTAACTAAGTCGTGGGGCGGGTTCGAGGTGCCGTGGCGCGGGCCGGGTGGATTCAGTTGCCGGCGTCGTCCAGGGTGCGCAGAACGAGGCCGGTGGCGGGCTTGGGCCCGAAAGAGGTGGACTTGCGCGGCATCGTCACACCGCACTGGGCGAGTTGACGGACCGTCTCCTCGGACGTGGCGCGCATCAGAACGGCCGTGCCGCCGTGCCGTGCCGCCTGCTCGACGGCGGCCTGCGTGTGATGCAGATAGCTGATGTCGGACGGATGGTCGGGGATGTGCCAGACCTCGTCGAGCAGCACGGAGTGCAGCACGGTGGCGTCCAGCTGCCGCCAGAGCTCGGGCCGGTCCCGGCGGATCGTACGGTCCAGCAGCTCGGGATCGGGACGGTCCAGGAGGTGGAAGGAGTCCGGCCCGCCGGCGAGGACGAAGGCGGTGCCGGGTGTCTCCTCCAGGGCCTCCAGGGCGGCGGACAGCTCGCCCGGGAGCGTACGGGCGCGGAAGGCGCCGGCCAGGTCCGCCAGCGCCTTGGCCGGCGGCAGATGCGGCAGTACGCGGTGGATCGCGCGGACCTGGAGCGGATAGCGGGCGGTGTCGACCAGCAGCACCAGACCGGACGCCCAGGGCGAGGCGGCGGTGGCGCCGGGCTGCTGCTCGTACAGTCGCTGGTAGGTCGCCCAGCGGTGGTGGCCGTCGGCGATCAGGGCCTGCCGGCGGGCGAGATCGGTGTCGATGGCCGCGAGATCGGCGGGGTCGGTGACCGCCCACAGGCGGTGCGCGAAACCGTCCTCCGTGGTGGTGGCGAGCAGCGGAGCGCCCTCCACCACGCGCTCGATGACCGCGGTGGCGCCGGTCGCGGTGCCCTCGCCGCGGTAGGAGAGCAGCAGCGGCTCGAAGTTCGCGGCCGCCGCGCGCATCAGCGCGACCCGGTCCTCGACCACCTCGGGAATGACGCCCTCGTGCGGCAGTACCGGACCGTCCAGGCGCAGCGCGCCGATCAGCCCGCGTTGTAGCACCTGGCCGGAGCGCTGCTCGTAGACGTACAGCGCGGGCTCGGGGTCCTGCGTCAGAACGCCCTCGGCGCGCCAGTGGCGCAGGGTGTCGGCGGCCTGGCGGTGGCGGGTGGTGGGGTCCGCGGCGTGCGGGAGGATCAGCCGGACGATGTTGTACGGATCGGCGATCTCCAAGTGGCGCACGCCGTCCGGCCGGACCACCACGTCGTACGGCGGGGAGGTCACGGCGGTGAGGCTGCTGACCCGTTCCGGGGCGTAGCGCAGTCCGCGGAACGGGAGGAGGCGGAGGCCGTCGGTACTGGTCATTGAAGAATGCTATGCCGCCGGCCCGATGAGGGAAGATCGGGGGACAGCCCGAACGTGGCTGGAAATATCGGTATGCGCGGTGCGGAGAACGGCGAGCGGCGGCGCGCGGAGCACGCCTCCGCGGTACGCGGCGCGGCCCTTCGTACGACACATGGGAGCGAGGAGCGAGACGGCATGAACGAGCAGGTTCGCAGGCAACCCGACGGGTGCCGGCGCGCGCTGAGTGAGGCGTACGACACGGCGCTGCTGGATCTGGACGGGGTGGTCTACGCCGGCGGACAGGTCATCGCCCATGCCGTGGACTCACTGACGAGTGCGCGGGACGGTGGTATGCACCTCGCATATGTGACCAATAACGCCGCCCGCACCCCGCAGGCGGTCGCCGACCAGCTGACCGGTTTCGGGCTGCCGACCGGCGCCGGCGATGTGATCACCTCGGCACAGGCGGTGGCGCGGCTGATCTCCGAGCAGGTGCCGGCGGGCGCGCGGGTGCTGGCCATCGGCGGCGAGGGGCTGCTGGTGGCGCTGCGCGAGCGCGGTCTGGAGCCCGTTTTCTCCGCGGACGACGATCCGGCGGCCGTGGTGCAGGGCTACGACCCGACGCTGGACTGGGAGCGGCTGGCGGAGGCCGCGTACGCGGTGCAGCGCGGGGTGCCGTGGTTCGCGTCCAACACCGATCTGACGATCCCCAAGGAGCGCGGGATCGCCCCCGGCAACGGCGCGTTGGTGGAGGTCGTCCGGATCGCCGCGGGCGGGACGCCGCAGGTGGCGGGCAAGCCGCAGCCGCCGATGCACCGGGAGACCGTGCTGCGCACCGGCGCCCGGCGGCCGCTGGTGATCGGGGACCGGCTCGACACCGACATCGAGGGTGCCTACAACGGCGAGGTGGACTCGCTGCTGGTGCTCACCGGCGTCACCACCCCCGCCGAGCTGCTGGCCGCCCCGCCGCAGCACCGTCCGGCGTATGTGGACGCGGATCTGCGCGGGCTGCTGGCGCCGCAGCCGGAGGTGACCGCGGACGACGGCGGCTTCCGTTGCGGCGGCTGGCGGGCCGAGGCGGCCGGCGACGCGCTCGTCGTGGAGGGCGAGGGTACGCCGCTGGACGGGCTGCGGGCGCTGTGCGCGGCGGCCTGGACGGCTGCGGGGGACGGCAGTTGCGGGGCGGACGCGGGGAAGGCGTTGGAGCGGATCGGGATGTGAGGGCCGGGGCCCGCCGGGCCGGGGCCCGTTGGTGCCCCCATGGCGCGGGGCTCAGTCCTCCTCGGACGCGGCCGTGCCGGCCGTCAGCTCCGCGATCAGGTCCTCCTCGGTGGCGCCGCGGCGCCAGTAGCCGGTGAACTTGACGGCCCTGCGGTCGATTCCGCGCTCGCGGACCAGATGCCTGCGCACCGTCTTGACGGTCCCGGCCTCGCCGGCGACCCAGGCGTACGGCGTGCCCTCGGGCAGCTCGGCGGCGCGCAGCGCGTCGAGCACCGGCTCACGGTGCGCGGCGGCCGCCTCGTCCCGGACGAGCCAGGTGATATCGGCGTCGGCGAAGGTCGGCAGCTGCTGCCGGTCGTCCTCGTGGGCGACCTCGATCCACACCTTGGCCCGGGTGCCGGGGGACAGCCAGGACAGGATGCCGGCGATCGCGGGCAGCGCCGTCTCGTCGCCGGTGATCAGGATCCAGTCGGTGCCGGCCGGCGGCCGGAAGTCGACGCCGCCGTTGTCCTCGACGGCCGGGGCGAGGACGGTCAGCCGGTCGCCGGGCCGGGCGCGGGCGGCCCAGCGGGAGGCGGGGCCGCCGGCGGTGGCGGCTGCCGACTCCGCGCCGTGCAGTGCGAAGTCGACATCGAACTCCCCTTGTTCAGGGCGCTGTTCGCGGATCGTGTACGAGCGCATCACCGCGCGCTCGGCCGGGTCCTGCGCCCGCCAGGCGGGGTACCAGCCGTCGCCGGTGTCGTCGAAGACCGGCCGGTCCTGGTGGGGCTGCGGGAGGAAGAGCTTGAAGCGCTGGTCACGACCGCCGGAAGCCAGCTCGTCCAGCCGTTCGCCGCCGAAGGTGATGCGCACCATGGAGGGGCTCAGCCGTCGGGAGCGTACGACGTGCACATCGAAGAAGCGGAACGGTGCGGTGGCGGGGGCGGCAGTCGTGGTCATGCGGGAACCTCCCGGGACGGTGGTGGGGGTGGGTGAGGCCGCGGTGGACCGCTTCGGCCCGCGGGCGGCGGTCCGCCGCGGCCGTACGTCAGTTGACCTTCTTGGCGCTCTCGATGGCCTTGGCGAGCGACTCGATGAGCGGGGCGGCGCCCGCGTAGGAGAAGCGCGGCTCGCTCGACCACGGGGTGATCTGGCCGGCCTTGACGGCGGGCAGCTTGGCCCAGGAGGGCTTGGCGGCCAGGTCCTTGGGCTGGAGGGTGGCGGTCCGGTTGTCCAGCAGGAGCACGTCCGCCTTGTACTTGTCGGCGTTCTCCCAGCTCAGGCTCTCGAAGTAGCCGCCCTTGTCCAGGTGGTCGGGCACGATCAGATCGACGCCGAGGGACTTGTAGTACATGAGGTCGGCGTTGATGCCCGGGTTGGAGGCGTAGAAGAGGGCGGGGCTGCCGGAGCAGGCGAGCACCTTGACCGGGTGGGACTTGGCGGCCTTGCGCAGCGTCGCGGAGGCCTTCTCGAAGCGGGCCTTGGCGTCGGTGACCTTCTTCGCCTTGAGGTCGGCGCCGAGCGACTTCGCGAGGTCGGCGTAGCGCTCGATGATCTTGACGAGCGGGATCCGGGCCGAGGTGAGGGCGACGGTCTTCGCCAGCGGGGTGATCTTGTCCTTGCTGTCGTCCGGTACGAACCACAGTGCGTCCGGCTCGTACATGTTGGTGACCAGCAGATCGGGGCGGAGGGCGGCGTACTTCTCGACGTTGAACTGGTCGTAGGCGTTGCCGATGATGGTGACCTTGTCGACGTCCATGTCGCCGGCCTGCGGGTCGGGCTTGCCGTTCTTGAGCTTGGTGGGGCCGAAGACGCCGACGACCTGGTCGTCGATGCCGAAGTCGTGCAGCGCGGCCGCGGTGCCGGTGAAGGCGACGATGCGCTGCGGGGTGCTCTTGAGGGAGACCTTCTGCTTGCGGTCGTCGGTGAAGGACCAGGGGCCGCTCCCGGCACCGCTGTTGGCGCTCCCCGAGCCCTTGTCCCCGCCGCATGCGGCGAGCAGTGCGCCGATGCCGACGGCGCCGCCCGCGGCCAGGATGCCGCGGCGGGACAGAGTTACGCTTCGGGAGGTGCTCATGGTGGCTGCGCTTCTCTCTGGGAGGGCCTGCAAGTCGAATGTGAGGGTAGGCTAACCTAACTACCGTGTTGGTTGACAGTCCCCCCGAAGCAACAACGGCCCCGGCCCCCGTGACACCCCGGCGGCGGCATGTCATGCGCTCCGCGGGGCTGGTCGCCTCTGTGGCCGTACTGGCCGTCATCGCCGTCCTGGGTATCGCCGTCGGCGCCAAACAGATCCCGCTCGACCAGGTGTGGCACGGGGTGTTCCACTACTCCGGCTCCGACAGCGACGTGGTCGTCCGCGATGTCCGCTTCCCGCGCACCCTGCTCGGCCTGATCGTCGGCGCCGCCCTCGGCCTGGCCGGCACGGTCATGCAGGCGCTGACCCGAAATCCCCTGGCCGACCCCGGAGTTCTCGGCATCAACGCCGGCGCCTCGGCCGCGGTCGTCTCCGCCATCAGCTTCTTCGGCGTCACCTCGCTGACCGGCTATGTGTGGTTCGCGTTCGCCGGCGCCGCGGTGGTCTCGGTCGCGGTGTACGTCCTCGGCGGCACCCGCAGTGCCACGCCCGTACGGCTCGCCCTGGCCGGCACCGCACTGACCGCCGTCCTCGTCGGCTACATCAACGCCGTGAACCTGATGGACACCGCCGCGCTGGACAAGATGCGCTTCTGGACGGTGGGTTCGCTGGCCTCCGCCACCATGCCGACGGTCACCCACATCGCGCCGTTCCTGGCGGTCGGCGGTGTTCTCGCGCTGCTGATCGCCCGCCCGCTGAACGCCATTGCGCTCGGCGACGACCAGGCACGGGCGCTGGGCGCCCGGCTGACCCGCACCCGGGTGCTGGCGATGCTCGCCGTCACCCTGCTGTGTGGCGGGGCGACCGCCGTCTGTGGCCCGATCGTCTATGTCGGCCTGATGGTTCCGCATGTCGTACGGGCCATCACCGGGCCCGACATGCGCTGGATCCTGCCGTACTCCGCGGTGCTCTCGCCGGTGCTGCTGCTCGGCGCGGACGTCCTTGGACGGGTCGTGGCGCGGCCCGGCGAGCTACAGGTCGGCATCGTCACGGCCGTCGTCGGCGGCCCGGTCTTCATCTATCTCGTACGGCGTCGGAGGATGGCCCAGCTGTGAGCGCGACCGTGAAGTCCGGCAAGGACGCCGGTGTGAAGTCCGGTGAAGACATCGGTGTGAAGTCCGGTGAAGACACCGGGAAGGATGCGAAGGCCGGGGGCGTGCGTGGGCGGGGGGCGGCGGCCCGGCGGATCACGGCCGTGCGGACCAAGGGCGGGCTCTCGCTGCGCCTCGACGCGCGCGCCACCTTCGCCGGACTGCTGCTGCTGGCCGTCGCGCTGGCCGCCGGCATCGCACTGATCGGCTCCGGCGACTACCCGATGACGCCGGGCGAGGTGATCGCCACGCTGACCGGTGGCGGCGATGCCGGCCAGCAGTTCATCGTGCGGGATCTGCGGCTGCCGCGGGTGCTGGTGGGGCTGCTGGTCGGCGCCGCCTTCGGGATCGCCGGGGCGGTCTTCCAGACCGTCTCCCGCAACCCGCTGGGCAGCCCGGACGTCCTCGGCTTCGCGCAGGGATCGTCCGTCGGCGCGCTGGTCGTCATCGTCTACTTCCAGGGCGGGACCTTCGCGGTCGCCGTCGGCGCGGTCGTCGGCGGGGTGGCCACGGGCCTTGCCATCTTCCTGCTCGCCTGGAAGCGCGGCATCCACGGCTACCGCTTCGTGCTCGTCGGTATCGGGGCGAGCGCCATGCTCTACGCGATGGTGCTCTACCTCATGACCAAGGCGAACATCGTCGAGGCGACCCGGGCCACCATCTGGATGACCGGTTCGCTCAACGGCCGCGACTGGGACCAGGTCTGGCCGCTGGCCGCCGTATGTGCCGTACTCGTCCCGGTGGTGCTGCTCTACGGGCGGCCGCTGCGGATGCTGGAGATGGGCGATGACGCCGCGTACGCGCTGGGCGTACGGGTCGACCGGGTCCGCCTGGTCGTCCTGATGGCCGCGGTCGTGCTCGTCGCCGCCGCCGCCGCGGCGGCCGGGCCGATCTCCTTCGTGGCGCTCACCGCACCCCAGCTGGCCCGGCGGCTCACCCGCTCGCCCGGCCCCAATCTGCTGCCGGCCGCCCTTATGGGGGCCGTGCTGCTGGTCGCCGCGGACTGGTCCTCACAGCGTCTCTTCGGCGCCGACCAGCTGCCGGTGGGCGTACTGACCGGCGTCCTCGGCGGCGGGTATCTGCTGTGGCTGCTGGCTACGGAGCGTAAGGCGGGGCGGATATGAGCGGGTGTGAGGGGCGGGGCGGTGGTGGTGTTGCGGGTGGCGGTGTCGGCGGCGGTGTGGCGTCTGCCGGGCCACGGGGCCGTGTTCTCCGGGCGACAGGGCGGCGATTGCCGGGCCACCGGGCGGAGTCTGCCGGGCCACGGGGCCGTGTTTGCCGGCCGACAGGGCGGCGATTGCCGGGCCACCGGGCGGAGACTGTCGGGCCACCGGGCCGTGTTTGCCGGCCGACAGGGCGGCGTTCGCCGAGGAAAAGCAGCGACATGACAACCCCAGGAGTTCAGAAGTGAGCCGTCTCACGGCCGAGAATGTCACCCTCGCCTACGACCAGCGGGTCATCGCCGAGAACCTCTCGGTCGCCATCCCCGACCACTCCTTCACGGTCATCGTCGGCCCGAACGCCTGCGGTAAGTCCACGCTGCTGCGCGCGCTCTCGCGGATGCTCAAGCCGGCCGCGGGGTCGGTGCTGCTGGACGGCTCCGCGATCTCCTCGCTCCCGGCCAAGAAGGTCGCCAAGGCGCTCGGGCTGCTGCCGCAGTCCTCGATCGCCCCGGACGGGATCACGGTGGCGGACCTGGTGGCGCGCGGCCGCTATCCGCACCAGGGGCTGCTGCGGCAGTGGTCGGCCGACGACGAGCGGATCGTCCAGGAGTCGATGGCGGCGACCGGCGTCGCCGAGCTGGCCGACCGCTACGTCGACGAGCTGTCCGGCGGACAGCGGCAGCGGGTGTGGATCGCGATGGCCCTCGCCCAGCAGACACCGCTGTTCCTCCTTGACGAGCCGACGACATACCTGGACATCCAGCACCAGATCGAGGTGCTGGACCTGTGCGCGGAGCTGCACGAGGAGCAGGGGCGGACGCTGGTCGCGGTGCTGCACGACCTCAACCACGCCGCCCGTTACGCGACCCATCTCATCGCCATGAAGGACGGCGCGATCATCGCCGAGGGCACGCCGGCCGACATCGTCACGGCGGAGCTGGTGGAACGGGTCTTCGGGATCAGCTGCCAGGTCATCGACGACCCGGAGACCGGCACCCCGCTGGTCGTCCCGGCCGCGCGCAAGCCGCGTAACGGCGGTACCGGGGGCGGCCGGGCGGCGGCGGAGCAGACGGCGGCGACCGTGGCGGCGGGGGCGCCGAGGGGGTGATCGGTGGGGCGGGGGCCGGGGGCCGGGGGACGGGACCTGGCCGAGGGGCCGGGACCTCGGGGCCAGGCCTAGGGGTCGGGCCTAGGGGGGGCGGCGACCGATGAGGCCGGGGGCGGCGACCGGTGAGGCGGGGCCGGTGAAGCTGTGAAGAGTGAGGCGGCAGCGACTACAGCAGCGTCCTGAGGCGCAGCAGGTCGCGCAGACCGGCCTCCAGTTTGACGCGACCGCTGCCCCAGGCCATCGCGAAGTTCAGCTGTCCGTCGACCAGCGCGACCAGGTCGTCGCCCGCCATGGACAGGCGGATCTCGGCCTTTCGCGGGGGTGGGCCGGGGATGCTCGTCACGTTCTGGATGGTGCCGTCGGCCAGCCGCCCGACGAACGTCACATCGAGGTCCGTGATGCGGCAGCTGAGCGAACGGTCGAGCGCGGCGGCGCTGCGGACGTTGCCGTCTGCGGAAGACAGGTTCTGGGCCAGCCGGTCGAGAGCGGCGCGGCACTGGTCGAGGGTTGCCATCGTGACCGACGATACGCCAGGTCGGGGGCGGCTCGTTCGTCCTTGACCCCGTTCGCCAAGGTAGCGTCGGGGGCATGGATGAGCCGACGTCCGGCCCGGAGCCGGAGGCACCCACGGGGGCCGTGCCGGGGGAGCCCGCGCAGCCTGGGGAAGCCGTGCACCTTGGGGAACCCGTGCACCTTGGGGCGCGCGAGGACAGCGCGGCTGTAGGGACTGTCCCGACCGCCGCCGACGGGCCGCAGCCGCTCGGGGTGGGCGTGACGCCGACCGGTGAGGCCGCGGTGGATGCCGGGCTGCGGCGGCTCGCCGATGCCGACCACCTCCCCGCGAGCGGACATCTGCGGGTGTACGAGGATGTGCATCGTGGGCTGCGCGATGTGCTGGCCGGTCTCGACCAGCACCCCGGGCCGCCCGCCCCTTCCTCGACGACGTACGACAACAGGAGCTGAACCACAGGTGGCAGGAGTGGCACGACGCCGACTCGACGCGGAGCTGGTGCGCCGCAAGCTGGCCCGTTCGCGCGAGCACGCGAGCCAGCTGATCGCTGCCGGCCGGGTGACCGTCGGCGGTGCGACCGCGACGAAGCCGGCCACCCAGGTGGAGACCAGCGCGGCCGTGGTCGTACGCGAGGACGAGAGCGACCCCGACTATGTCTCGCGCGGCGGTCACAAGCTCGCCGGAGCGTTCGCCGCATTTGTCCCACTCGGTCTGAAGATCGAGGGCCGGCGGGCGCTGGACGCGGGCGCCTCGACGGGTGGTTTCACCGATGTCCTGCTGCGGGCCGGCGCCGGTCATGTCGTCGCCGTCGATGTCGGATACGGACAGCTCGCGTGGTCGCTGCAGAGCGACGAGCGGGTCACCGTGAAGGACCGCACCAACGTACGCGAGTTGACGCTCGAGCAGATCGACTCGCAGCCGGTCGATCTCATCGTCGGCGATCTCTCCTTCATCCCGCTGGGGCTCGTACTGCCCGCGCTGGTCGGCTGTGCGGCGTCCGACGCGGACCTCGTACTGATGGTCAAGCCGCAGTTCGAGGTCGGCAAGGAGCGGCTGGGCAGCGGCGGAGTGGTGCGCAGCGCGGAGCTGCGGGCCGAGGCGGTACGCGCCGTCGCGAGCCGGGCGGCCGAACTGGGACTTGGCGTACTTGGCGTGGTGGCGAGCCCGCTTCCTGGACCTTCCGGGAATGTCGAGTACTTTCTGTGGCTGCGCGCCGGGGCGCCTGCACTCGACCCGGCGGATGTCGACCGTGCAGTGGCGGAGGGGCCTCGTTGACCACAACCCAGGCAGTTGAAGGCAGCGCAGCACACGAGAACACCGGAGCCGGGCGGACGGTGTTCCTGCTCGCACACACAGGCCGCCCCGCGGCCATCCGCAGCGCCGAACTCGTCGTCCAGGGGCTGCTGCGCAGCGGCATCGGGGTGCGCGTGCTGGCGGAGGAGGCCGCGGATCTGCCGCTGCCGCCGTCGGTCCAGCGTGTCGAGTCGGAGCAGTGCGCGGCCGAGGGCTGCGAACTGCTGGTGGTCCTGGGCGGGGACGGCACGCTGTTGCGTGGCGCGGACTTCGCCAGGACGTCCGGGGTGCCGATGCTCGGCGTCAACCTCGGCCGGGTGGGCTTCCTCGCGGAGGCCGAACGCGACGACCTGGACAAGGTCGTCGACCGGGTCGTCACCCGCGCCTACGAGGTCGAGGAGCGGATGACGCTCGACGTCCTCGTCCGCAACAACGGCAACGTCGTGCACACCGACTGGGCCCTCAACGAGGCGTCCGTGGAGAAGGCCGCACGGGAGCGGATGCTGGAGGTGGTGACCGAGGTCGACGGCCGGCCCGTCTCGCGCTTCGGCGGCGACGGGGTGGTCTGTGCGACCCCGACCGGCTCGACGGCGTACGCCTTCTCGGCCGGCGGTCCGGTGGTCTGGCCCGAGGTCGAGGCTCTGCTGATGGTCCCGATCAGCGCACACGCCCTCTTCGCCAAGCCGCTGGTCACCTCGCCGCACTCCGTACTGGCGGTCGAGGTCCAGCCCAAGACCCCGCACGGCGTGCTGTGGTGCGACGGCCGCCGCACCGTCGAACTTCCCGCCGGCGCCCGCGTCGAGGTCCGCCGTGGCGCCGTACCCGTACGACTTGCGCGTCTGCACCATGCCTCCTTCACAGACCGTCTGGTCGCCAAGTTCGCCCTCCCGGTAGCGGGGTGGCGGGGCGCGCCGCACTAGGCGCGTCCCCGGACGGGGCTTTACCCGCCGTCCCCTGCGGTCCCGTGTATGCCGTCCGCGAGGAGCTCCTTGGCGCGGGTGAGGGCGGAGTCGCGCCGCGTGGAGAGTTCCTTGTCGGTGAAGACCGGGGCGGGGACGGCGGGGGGTATGCCGGCACCGTCGAAGGTGTGGCCGTCGGCGGTCAGGAATTCCTCGTTGGGCAGGCCGAAGCTCCAGCCGTTCGGGAGGGTGCGGTCCAGGATGTCGGAGAAGACGCCCTGGGTGTTCTCGCCGATCCGGGTGGGGGCGGGGGAGCGGCCTGTCAGGGACTGGGTGAAGGTCTCGCCCGCGCTGATGGTGAGCAGGCCGGTGAGGACCGCGATCGGGCCGGTGTAGACCGGACCCCGGTGGGGGCGGACCTGGATCGGCTGCGGTGTGGTGAACTTGCCCGGTTCCTGCGGGTTGTTGCGCGCTCGCTTGCTGTAGGCGAGATACGGGTGATCGGTGAGCCGGGAGGCGATGCGCAGACCGAGGGCGTCCGCGCCGCCGCCGTTGAGACGTACGTCGATGATGAGGCCGCGCAGGGCTGCCGGGCCCCGCGTACGCGCCTTGGTGAACACGGAGTTCAGGGCGCGGTCGAGCTCGGCGACATCGCCGGCGTAGTCACCCTTCTTGGTGTAGTGGGAGAACTGGGTGACACGGAAGTAGCCGATCCGGCCGGGGAGATCGGCGTAGGCCAGCTTGCCCTGGGCCCAGGTGCGCCAGGTGACACCTGGGCCGAGATTCGCGGTGATCGCCTTGTCGATGCGGGCCGTGGACTCCGGGGTGGGCAGGACGGTGCCGGGACGACTGCCCGCGAACCACTGGCGGGGTCCGACGACGACCCGGGTGTGCGCATCGTGCAGCGGCTCGATCATCTTGCGGAGCACCGCGAAGAGTTCGTCGTCGGTGGTCCGGTCCGTGATGCGGGGACGGTATCGGTCGCGGACCGCCGCCCAGTCGATCTTCTTCGCCCGGAAGAAGGGGTAATTCTCGGCGTAGGTCTGCCAGAAGACGTCGAAGACCGCCCTGGGGTCGCGCGGCGGATGCTTGGCGCAGCGGTCGGGAAGCCCGTCGATGCGGTGGAGCGTCCGTCGGCCGACCGTGTCCTCCATGGTCAGCCGGGCGCGGTCGGCGCCGGCCGGTGACACGGTGATCGGGACCGAGTCCGGGACCGTGAAGCGGCTTCGGCCGTGCGCATCGGGGTCGCCGGTGCGGGTGCCCGTGACGGAGCCGGGCAGACAGCTGATCGCGGTGGTCTCGTACGTACGCAGGCTGCGGCCCTTGATGGTGAGCAGGGTGCCGTAGCCGTCCATCCGCCAGACGCCCTCCAGAGAGGCGCCCGAGGCGTGGGTGGGCCGGGCCGTGGTGGGGTCTCCCGAGGCGGTACGGGCGTCCGTGTCGGAGCGGGCCGCCCGGGCCGGGCCGGTGCAAGCGGCGGTGGCCGTGAGGGCGGTGAGGGCGGTCAGCGCGGCGAACAGCAGGGGCACGCGGCGGTGACGGTGGCCGTGGTTCGGGCCGGGTGAGGGGTTGTTCATGGGCGTACCTCGTAGTGGGTCAGGCCGCGGCGAGTGTTTCCGCGGCGCGGCGGCGCAGGCTGATGTGGACGGGCAGTCCGGTCGCGAGCAGCGCGAGCAGCAGGGTGCCGCCGGCTATCGAGCCGGCCGTCGTCCAGGGCACGTACGGCAGCGCGTCACCGAACGCCTGCTGGAGCATCGGGGCGAGGGTGAACAGCGCGATGGCCGTACCGAGAACGAGGGCGGTGCCGGCTACGACGGATGCCTCCCAGGCCGCCATCGCCCGCACCTGGCGCGGATGCGAGCCGACCAGGCGCAGCAGCGCCATATCGCGGCGGCGCTCGGCGGTGATCATGGCAAGGGTGTTGGCGGCGGCGATGGCGGCGAAGCCCGCATACAGCCCCGTACCGATGTAGTCCAGCCACACCTCGCCGGCCGGTCCGGCGGATCCGGTCCGGTGCTGGGCGGTGGTGCGCATCGCGATCTTTGTGGTGCCGAAGGCCACCACCAGGACCAGGGGGACGACAGCGGCGGAGAACCGGCGGGACTGCGTCGTGACGTTCTGCATCGCCAGCTCGGCCGCGCTGCCGAACCGGCCGATCAGCCGGGACACCAGCCAGGCGGCCGGGCTGATGATGCGCGGTCCCAGCAGCCCCACACCGACGCAGAACAGCAGCAGCACCAGGAACGCGCCCTGGCTCGCCTTCTCGGCCGGCTGGTCGGCGAGCAGCCGGGAGACGATCACGCCACCTGCCGTCGCGGCGAGCCCGAGGGGCAGCCGCAGCAGGCCCAGCTTCCGGCGGCCCGCCGCCGCCTCCTCCAGCGCCCGCGCGGGACGCAGCGCCGCGAAGCGGCTCGACGCGAGCAGCCCGGCGATCGCCGACGTGATGACCGCCACCGCCAGGCACACCGGCAGCGCGACCCAGCTGAACCGGAAGGGAACCTCGCGCGGAATGAGGCCGTGGTCGACCATGCCGTCGAACCACCAGCGCGCCAGCACCGCGCCCAGCGCGCATCCGGCGAGCGCCGACGGGATCGCGGCCGCCACCGCCTGGGCGGCGGTGGCCCGCCGGATCTGCCAGGGGCGGGCGCCGATCGCGCGCAGCATCGCGAATTCGCGGTGCTGCTGGGCGACGGCCGTGCCCATCGTCGAGGCGACCACAAAAATCGACATATAGATCGAGCCGAGCAGGAGGACGGCGGCCATGTCGCCGACGTTGTGGGCGGCCATCGCCCGCCGCGCGGCGGGCGGGACGCCGTCCGCGCCGGTCGCGACGAGCATCGTCATCGACGCGCCGACCACGGTCGCGGAGAACAGCGTCGCCACCGCCGTCCCCGTGAATGCGGGCCGGTGACCACGCAGCGCCGCACGCGCCAAACCGCTGGACATGAGCACACCTTTCGTTTCGAACTGTGATCAGCGTGACGGCCGGGCATGATCGCGCACCATGAGGAATCCACCCGTCTTTCGGTGGGGTTTTCCGCAGGGTCGGCGGCCGGAGAACCGCAGGACCGGAGGAAGGAGTGAGGGGAGGCCGTCGCGGGGCGGCCCTCGGACCTCGTAAGGTCGTATCCGTGTTGGAGGAGATGCGGATCCGGTCCCTGGGTGTCATTGACGACGCCGTTGTCGAGCTGTCCCCGGGCTTCACGGCGGTGACCGGCGAGACGGGCGCGGGCAAGACCATGGTCGTCACCAGCCTCGGCCTGCTGCTCGGCGGGCGCGCCGACCCCGCCCTGGTGCGGATCGGCGCCAAGTCGGCAGTCGTGGAGGGAAGGATCAGCGTCGGCCCCCAAGCCCCCGCGGCCCTGCGGGCCGAGGAGGCCGGCGCGGAGCTGGACGACGGCGCGCTGCTGATCAGCCGCACGCTCTCCGCCGAGGGCCGCTCGCGCGCTCATGTGGGCGGCCGCTCCGTACCTGTCGGCCTGTTGCAGGAGTTGGCCGACGACCTGGTCGCCGTACACGGCCAGACCGACCAGCAGGGCCTGCTGCGGCCGGCTCGTCAGCGCCAGGCCCTGGATCGCTACGCCGGAGACGCGGTCGCCGTGCCGCTCGCCAAATACACCGCCGCACATCGCCGGCTGCGCGCCGTCGCCACCGAGCTGGAAGAGCTGACCACGCGGGCCCGCGAACGCTCCCAGGAAGCCGATCTGCTGCGCTTCGGCCTGGACGAGATCGCGGCGGTCGAGCCGCAGGCCGGTGAGGACATCGAACTCGCCGCCGAGGCCGAGCGGCTCGGCCACGCCGAGGCGCTGGCCTCCGCCGCGACCGTCGCGCACGCCGCGCTGGCCGGCAACCCCGAGGACCCCGAGGGCGTCGACGCCACCACCCTGGTCGCCGGCGCACATCGCGCGCTGGAGACCGTACGCAGCCACGACCAGGAGCTTGCCGCGCTCGCCGAGCGGCTCGGCGAGATCGGCATCCTGATGGCCGACGTGGCGGGCGAGCTGGCCAGCTACGCCGACGGCCTGGACGCCGACCCCTTGCGGCTCGCCGCCGTCGAGGAGCGCCGCGCCGCGCTGAACCACCTCACCCGCAAATACGGCCACGACATCGCCGCGGTGCTGACATGGGCCGAGGAGAGCGCCGCCCGGCTCACCGAACTGGACGGCGACGACGACCGGATCGGCGAGCTGACCGCGGAGCGGGATGCGCTGCGCGCCGAACTGGGCGATCTGGCACAGACGCTGACCGACGCCCGCACGGCGTCGGCGAAGCGTTTCGCTGACGCGGTCACCGCCGAACTCGCCGAACTCGCCATGCCGCACGCCCGCGTGACCGTCGAGATCCGCCAGACCGAGGTCGCCGAGGACGCCGACGGCATCGAGGTCGGCGGCCGCACCGTGGCCTACGGGCCGGCCGGTGCCGACGAGGTCGAACTCCTGCTGGCCCCGCACCCGGGCGCACCGCCCCGGCCGATCGCCAAGGGGGCGTCCGGGGGTGAGCTCTCCCGGGTGATGCTCGCCGTCGAGGTGGTCTTCGCCGGCTCCGACCCCGTACCGACCTACCTGTTCGACGAGGTCGACGCGGGCGTCGGTGGCAAGGCGGCCGTCGAGGTCGGCAGGCGGTTGGCCAGGCTCGCGAAGTCGGCGCAGGTCGTGGTCGTCACGCACCTCCCGCAGGTCGCGGCGTTCGCGGACCGGCAGCTGCTCGTGGCCAAGACGAACGACGGGTCGGTCACCAGGAGCGGCGTGAAGGTCCTGGAGGGCGAGGAGCGGGTCCGCGAACTCTCCCGGATGCTGGCCGGCCAGGAGGACTCCGAAACGGCCCGCGCGCACGCGGAAGAGCTGCTGGAGACGGCGCGTACGGGGAACTGAGGGCTGAGGGCTGACGGCTGAGGGAGGCCGTCGCGGCGGCTTCCCGCCTGCTCCCTGTGCGCCCGACAACCTGGTTCACTGGTTCACGTACAACGGGCCGTGTGCTTTGCGTACTACGGCCGTGTGCTCTGTGTACTACAGCTGTGTGCTTCGCGTACTGCGGGCCGCGTGCTTTGTGTGAGACGGGCCGCGTGCTTTGTGTGAGACGGGCCGCGCGCTCCAGGTAGTCCCGCCTGTCAGGTCGATGCTCACCCCGCCCCCGCCCCCGCCCCCGCCCCACATACACCCGCCCACCCCCCGAAGGGGGGTGGGCGGCGGGGAAGCACATCAAGGGGGTGGGCGGCGGGGAAGCACATCAAGGGGGTGGGCGGCGGGGAAGCACATCAAGGGGGCGGGCGGCGGGGAAGCACATCAAGGGGGCGGGCGGCGAGGAAACACATCAACGGGGACGGGTGGCAGGGAAAGCCGTCAACGGGGACGGGTGGCGGGGAAAGCCGTCAACGGGGACGAGGGCGGGGAAATCGTGAAGGCGGGAGTCAGAGGCAGGGCTCCCGTGTGGTCGCGCAACTCTCGCGCCTAGGGTGACGGGAGTTGAGCTCGGCAGGGTGCCGGGCGAGGGGAGTGACATGGTGGCGGTGGCCGGCAGCAGGGTGCTGGGGCGGATCTCGGCGCTGCTCGGGGCGGCGGGGGCGACACGGGCCGCATACGGGGCACTGAGGAGCCGGCCACCGGGCGGTGCCGTCCTGTGGGAGCGGAAGAACTACGCCGGCCGGACGGTGGACCTGCACGCCGGGCTCGCGACGGCCACCGGCACCGCGCTCGCCGCCGCCACCGCGCCGGGGCTGCCCGCCCGGGCCCGGGCGGCGACGGCGCTGGCGGTGCTGGCAGCCGGGGGTTGTGGTGCGTACGACGATGTCTTCGGTGCCGGTGATTCGCGGCGGGGATTCCGGGCGCACCTTTCGGCGCTGCGGAACGGCGAGGTCACCAGTGGAGCGGTGAAGCTGTTCGGGATCGGCGCCGCCGGGCTCGCGGCGGGAGCCCTCCTGAAGGAGCGGCCGGCCGACAAGCTGCTGGCGGGTGTGGTGATCGCGGGCTCGGCGCACTTGGTGAATCTCCTGGACGTACGGCCGGGGCGGGCGGCCGGCGCCGTACTGGCCATCGGCGCGCCCGGGCTGCTGCGCCGCGGACCGGCGGGCCCGCTGTCCGCCGCGCCCATGGGGGCCGCGGCCGCCGTCATCGGCGACGACCTCGGGGAGCGCACGATGCTCGGGGACGCCGGGGCGCATGCCCTCGGCGCGGCGCTCGGGCTCGCCATCGTCGCGGGGAACGGCCGCAAGGGACTGGCCGCGCATGCCGCGGGGCTGATCGCCACCGCGGCCGCGGGGGACCGCGTCAGCCGGGCGGCCGCGGCGATCTGAGGCCAGGCCCACCGAAGGCCGAAGGCCGTTCGTCCGGGGAGCGGCCGCGGAGGGAGAGCCGCCTGTCCGTGGATCTCCCTCCGCGGCATCCCCGTCCGTGTGATGTCCGCCCGTGTGATGTCCGTCCGTGGCGTGGGCCCATGCTCGGCTCGGCGGGCTTCGGGCCCGCCCTACCAGGTGCCCGCCCGGCCGACTTCGGCCCGGCCCGGCGGGAGCGCCTTCCGTTCGAGGACGGGGCGAGCCGATCCGGACATTCACCAATCGCGCTCCGGACAACGGCGCACGCGCCCCGTACCCCGGCGGTGGGCGCACTCCGGAGGGGCGGGTCACTCGTCGGGACCGTGAACCCGCGCGGGCGGTTTGTCGCCCATGTGGGTGATCCCGTATGCGCTGGGGTGAGACTTCCCACCGGAACGGCGGGCGGACGGTGACGAATTGACGTCGCCGGGCTGGCATCCTGGGCGCGGTGCGCAGTTCCGGGTGCGCTCGCCGTCTCCTGCCTGACCGCCGGGCCGGCGATCGCCGGCCGCGCGCTGTCGAAGCACCGCGCAGTAAGCCGAAGCACCCCGCAAGAAGCCGAAGCATCCGCAAGAGCGGACCGACCTACCGGTACGGTCCGTCCCGCCGCCCGACCCAGGAGCCCGCCCACGTGATCAGCACCCCGACCTCGGCGCACGGGCTGTCGCCGCTGCGCACGGTCCAGGTGCTGGGGCACGGCAGCGCCGGCAGCGCGGCCCATGTCCGCTCACTGGCCGAAGGGCTGGTCGCGCGCGGGGTCCGGGTGACCGTCTGCGGTACGCCGGAAAGCGAAGAGGCCTACGACTTCACCGGCGCGGGCGCGCGGTTCGTACCTGTCCCCCCGCGGACGGATCCGGCGAGCGTGGCGTCGCTGCGCAGCGCCTGCTGGGATGCCGACCTGGTTCATGCGCACGGCCTCCGGGCCGGCCTGCGTGCCTCGATGGCGCTGCGTGGACTGCGCGGTCCCCGTGGAGGGCGGCGGGTTCCCCTGGTCATCACCTGGCACACAAAGGCGCACATCGAGGGCGCGCGGGCCGGGCTCGTGCATCTGATGGAACGGCGGGTGGCGCGCGCCGCCGCGGTCGTTCTGGGAGCCTGCTCGGATCTCGTGGACCGGGCGCGCGAGCGGGGCGCGCGCGATGCACGGCTTGCGCCGGTCGCGATTCCGCGCCCCCGGTTCGACAGCGCACAGAGCGAATCCGAGGAACACGACCGGATGCGCCACAAGGAGCGGGCCGAACTCGGCGCGGTGGACCGGCCGTTGCTGCTTGTGGTCGGCCGTCTCGATCCGAGTCAGGGCCACGATCTGCTGCTGGACGCGGCGCATGCCTGGTGCGCGCTCGACCCGCAGCCGTTGGTGGCCATCGCGGGGGAGGGCGACCAACGGGCCGCGTTGCAGCGGCGGATCGACATCGAGCAGCTGCCCGTACAGCTGCTGGGTCGCCGCGACGATGTGCCCGAACTCCTCGCCGCCGCCGACCTCGTGGTGCTGCCCAGCAAGTGGGAGGCGCGCTCACTGATCGCCCAGGAGGCGCTGCGCGCCGGGGTGCCGCTGGTCGCCACCGACACCGGGGGTACCCCCGAACTGGTCGGCCGGGCCGCGGAACTGGTCCGTTACGGGGACGCCGCCGCCCTGGCCCGTGCCGTTCTCGGGCTCCTCGCCGATCCCGCGCGGCGGGACGCGCTGGCCGAGGCGGGCCGCATCCAGGCGGCCGGCTGGCCGAGCGAGAACGACACCGTCGCCCAGGTCCTGAGCGTTTACGACGAGCTGACCCAGCCGATTCAGCCGGATTTCTAGCCGGTCCAGCCGGTCCAGCCGGTCCAGCCGGTCCAAGAGGTCCAAGAGGTCCAGGCACTCCGTGCGGTCCAAGAGGCCCAAGAGGCCCAAGAGGCCCAAGAGGCCCAAGAGGCCCAAGCGGCCCGGGTGGTGCAGACGTTCGTGTGGGTGACGCCACGCCAGGCGATAAGGCCACAGGAATCGGACATTTGTATGGCCAGGTGCCGACAGGAGATCGCCGCGACAGCCGCGGTAGCGGGCTTTGCGCTGTTCGCCCTACTGGTGACGAGGGTGCCCGGGCCGGACACTCTCCTGGTGCTGCGTAACTGTGTGCGGGGCGGGCGGCGTACGGGGGCGCCCACGGCCCTCGGCGCCCCTCGTGCCCGTACGGGCCTTCCGGCAGGGCCTGTTGAGCTGTCTGCTCAACCCCAAGGTGGGGACTTTCTTCGTGGCCGTGGTGCCGCAGTTCCTTCCCGAAGGACGCTCGGTCCTCGGCGCCACACTGCTCCTGGGGCCGTCGACGCGGTGATCGCCGCGGGCCGGCTGCTGCTGGTCGTGGTCTGCGCGGGCCGGCTGCTGCGCCGGCTGCGGCGTCCCCGGGTGCACCGCAACCTGGAGCGCACCACGGGCGGGGTGCCGGTCGCGCTCGGTATGGGGACGGCGGCCGAGAGGGTCGCGGGGTAGCGCACCCGGCGCCGGTTGCCGCCGTCCGCTACGCCTTGTCCGTGTGGCGCCTGGCGCGCAGGGCCAGCCGCAGCCCCAGGACGGTCTGCGGGTCGTCCAGGTCCGTGCCCAGCAACTGGGCGATCCGCGCCAGCCGGTCGTACAGCGTCTGCCGGTTCACGTTCAGGTCGCGGGCGGTCTCGGCCTTGCGGCCCGCGCTGGCCAGATAGGCCTCCAGCGTGGGCAGCAGCGGCTGGCGGGCGCCACGGTCGTGGGCGAGCAGCGGGCCGATGGCGCGCTCCACGAAATCGGTGAGCACGCCCTGTTCGCCGTGTTCCCGCATCCGCCACAGCAGCAGCTCGATGTCCAGCCGGCGTGCGTCGTACCAGGGCTGCTCCGGCAGTCCCTGGGCTGCGGCCGCCGTCTCCGCCGCATGCCGCAGCCCGGGGCCCGCCGCCGCCCAGTCGCCCGCCGTACCGACGACGACCACCGGCCGGTGCGCCGTCGGCCGGTCCAGGCCCGCGCGGACGACCCCGGCGCGCAGCGCCTCGGCGATCCGGTCGGCGAGCGCATCGCGGTCCTGGCCCGCGCGCAGCGCCACCAGCATCGGGACCCGGCCCTCCACGGGGCGTACGCCGAGGAGTACGGGTACCCCGGGGGCGGCGAGCTCCTCGCGCAGGGCCTGGGCGAGCAGGGCCCAGCTGCCGGGGGAGGGGAGGCCGGCGGGCAGCCGCATGACCACCGGGAGCACGGGTTCGGCGCCGGGGCGGAAGCCGAGCAGCCGGGCCTGCGCCGGTGCCTCGGCCGCGGAGATCCGGCCCTCCGCCAGATCGGCGAGGAAGTCGCCGCGGCCCCGGGCGGCGAGCACCTCCTCCTGGCGGGACTGGAGCATGACGACGGCGAGCAGATCGGCGGCGCGCTCGGCGGCGATCCGGTGCACCGGCGCCACCGGGGCGTTGACGGGCAGCAGGACCAGACGGGCGCGGACCGCGTCGGGACCGTGGCCGCCGCCGGGGACGTCGATACGTACGCCGGTGTCGCGCAGGCCCTCCCAGGCCAGCAGCGGGTCGGTGTCCGCGGGGCCGTCGTCGCCGCCGTCCGGCCCCGCCGCGTACAGCGGACTGCCGTCGGGGGCCTCCAGGCAGAGCGGATTGCCGGTGAAGACGGCCAGTAGCCGCAGTACCTCGGGTGCGCCACCGCCGCGCAGCAGCACGTCCGTACAGCGCCGCAGGATCTCGTCGGCGCGGCGCAGCAGCGCGTAGTGGCTGTTGATGATCTCGGTGTGGATCGCTTCGGTGACGGTGACGTACGGGACCTCGCGGTGCAGCTGGATCAGCGGCAGTCCGCAGTCCCGTGCGGCATCGACCAGCGCGGAGGGCAGTGATTCGAAACGAGAGCCCAGCTCCACGACGAGAGCGGCGATCTCGCGGTCCGCGAGCTTACGGATGAAGGCGCGCTGTTCGGAGGGTCGGGAACCCAGCCCGAGGCCGGTGGTCAGCAGCAGCTCGCCGCCCTTGAGCAGCGAGGCGATATGCGGGACCTCGCCCGCGTGCACCCAGCGCACCGGGCGGTCCAGCCGGTCCCCGCCGGCCAGCACCTCCGGCAGCCCGCGCCGCAGCGCGGGCAGCTCCAGCGCCCTGCGTACCGTGATCTCGGCTTCGATCTTTGCTTCCGGCCCCATGGCGACGAACGGTACCTGTAGTGGGGTGGGCGAGCGGTACTCGTAGTCCGCTGTCCGGAGGGGTGGGGACGGGGTGGTGGGGGCTCGGAGCCGCGGAGCCCCGGACCTGCGGGGGGCTCGGAGCCGCGGAGCCCCGGACCTGCGGGCAGGGCCCGGAGCCGCCGGGCCCGGAGCCGGGGAGCCCGGAGCCGGGGAGCCCGGAGCCGGGGAGCCCCCTGGCCCCGCCACCCCACCACGCGCCCCACCCCCTCAAGCCGACTCCCGCACCACCAACCGCGCCCTCGTGATCACCGGCGCAAGCTCCGCCGCATCCGCCGCATCCGCCGCATCCGCCGCGTCCGCCGCGTCCGCCGCACCCGCCCCGGCAGCGCTGTCCGTATCACCGCTGTCCATGCCGGCCCCGCCCGTCCCCTCGGCACCATCCGCCCCCGCCCCCTTCCGCAGATCCTTCCGCGGATCCAACAACCGCAGCAGCAACCGGGCCATCAGCCGTCCCATCTCCTCCACGTCCTGCCGCACCGTGGTCAGCGGCGGATCCGCCCAGGCCGCCGGTTCCAGGTCGTCGTAGCCGACCACCGCCACATCGTGCGGGACCCGCCGCCCGCGGGCCCGCAGCGTACGCAGTGCGCCGCTCGCCATCAGGTCGGAGCAGGCGAAGACGGCGTCCAGATCCGGTGCGGCGTCGAGGAGTTCGGCCATGGCGCGCTCGCCGCCGTGCGCCGTGAACCCGCCGCCCGCGATCAGCCGCGGATCCGGCTCCGGCGTGCCCAGCGCATCGCGATAGCCGTCGAGGCGGTCCACCGCGGAGGTCTGGTCGAGCGGGCCGGTGATCACGGCGATCCGGCGGCGGCCGCGGTCCAGGAGATGGCGTACGGCCTGACGTGCGCCGTCGCGGTTGTCGGTGTCGACGTACAGCGGGCGGGGGGCGCGGTCGGCGCCCGCCCAGCCGGGCCGGCCGCCGTAGACGGTGGGCAGCCCGGCGCGCTCGGCCATGGCCGGCAGCGGGTCGTCGCGGTGCAGCGAGAACATCAGCGCGCCGTCGACATGGCCGGCCGACAGATAGCGGCCGATGCGGTCGTAGTCGGCGTGGTGCTCGACGAACATCAGCAGGAGCTGGGTGTCGGCGGCGGCCAGTTCGCGGCTGATACCGCGCAGTTGACGGCCGAAGAACGGATCGCTGAAGACCCGGGTCTCCGGCTCCGCGATGACCACCGCGACCGCTCCGGTCCGGCGGGTGACCAGGGTGCGGGCCGCGCTGTTCGGTACGTAACCCAGCTCGCGCACCGCCTGCCGGACCCGCTCCTGGACCACGGCCCGTACGCCCGCACCGCCGTTGACCACGCGGGACACCGTTGCGCGGGAGACTCCGGCGAGCGCCGCGACCGCCTCCAGCGTCGGCCGCGCACCGTTCGGCTCAGACACCATCGAACTCCTTTTTCCATACGGTGACTTGACGGTGTGCCGTCGAGTCGGCAGGGTTCCCTACGCAGATATGAGAGCGCTCTCACTTCGGATGCCCCCCCACGAAACTCCTCAATACCCCCACTGTGCCGAGGAGAGAATGTCATGAGCATGAGAATTCGGGCCGGAAACCGGGCGAGAGCAGTGCTCCTTGTCGCGAGCACCGCACTCGCCCTCACCTGTGCCCTCACCCTCCCCACGGCCTCCGCGGAGGAAGCGGCCCCTGCGGCCCCCGTCGCGAAGGCCACCGGAGCTACCACAGTCACCGGAGCCACCGCAGTCACCGGAGCCACCGCAGCCACCCCCACCGCCTTCCAGGAAGTCTGGCGTACGGACTTCGACGGCGCCGCCGGATCACGCCCCTCCGCCGACGACTGGATCACCGACACCGGAACCGGCTATCCCGGAGGCCCCGCCAACTGGGGCACCGGCGAGCGCCAGACCTACACCGACCGCCCCGAGAACCTCCAGCTCGACGGCGCGGGACATCTCAAGATCACCGCGCAGAAGGGCGGCGCCACCTGGACCTCGGCCCGCGTCGAATCCCGGCGCACCGACTTCGCCGCCCCGGCCGGCGGCAAGCTCCGTATCGAGGCGAGCATCCGGATGCCCGATGTCTCCGGTGCCGGCGCGCTCGGCTACTGGCCGGCGTTCTGGACGCTGGGCGCCGAGTACCGCGGCACCTACTGGAACTGGCCGGGCATCGGCGAGTTCGACATCATGGAGAACGTCAACGGCATCAACAAGGTCTGGGGCGTGCTGCACTGCGGCGTCAACCCCGGCGGGCCGTGCAACGAGACCCAGGGCAAGGGCAATTCCCGCGAGTGCCCGGGCAGCGCCTGCCAGGCCGGATTCCACACCTACGCACTGGAGCTGGACCGCACCAACAGCGCCGCGGAATCGCTGAGTTGGTATGTCGACGGCCAGAAGTTCCACACCGTGAGCGCCTCCGAGATGGACGCCGACAGCTGGGCCAAGGCCACCCACCACGGCCACTTCCTGCTGCTCAACCTCGCCATGGGCGGGGCGTTCCCCGACGGCGCGGCGGGCTTCGCCACCCCCACCGAAGCCACCCGGCCCGGCGGCTCGCTCCTCGTCGACCATGTCGCGGTCTCCGTCCAGCAGCCCGGGAAGGCCCGTACGGGCCGGGCCACCCCCACCGACCGGCGCCCCGCCCCGCAAGGAGCCAGCTCATGATCACTCGCCGCAGTCTGCTCGGCGGCCTCGCAGCCGGCGCCGCCACCGCCTCCGGAATCGTCCTCGCCGGCCGCGCGACCGGCGCCCCCGCCCCGGTCCCCGGGCCCGCCCCGGCCGGCCGGTCCGCCGCCGGAATGCCCCTGCACATCGTCAACAACTCCGGCGAGTACGCCAACTCCTCGGCCTGGATCTATATCGTCGGCAACGACGGCACCCAGCAGGTGCACGTCACCCCGGACGGCGAGCTGAGGCCCGTCGCGCTGGCCGACAACGGCCCGGACGGTTTCACCGACTACGCCATACCGCTCGCCGCCAGTGGCACCACGACCCTCCAGCTGCCCCGGATGTCCGGCCGGATCTACACCGCGCTCGGCGGCAAGCTCAAGTTCAAGGCCGTCGAGGACGGCAACGGCAAGGCCGCGCTCGCCTACCCGGCGGGCTGGGTCTCCGGTGACCCCAACTACGACGTCCTGCACGACTGCGCCGAGTTCACGTACAACTCCGGCGGCATGTACTGCAACACCACCATGGTCGACATGTTCAGCGTCCCGCTCGCGATCAAGCTCACCGGGGCCAAGGAGCAGACCACCGGCACGCTCAAGGACGGCGCCCGCGCCAAGATCTTCTCCGACGTCAAGGGCGCCGAGGGCTTCGGCGCCCTGGTCATCGGCGACAAGCGCGTCATCGCCCCGGGGCACGGCCTGGACAGCGGACTGTTCGCCAAGGACTACCTCGCCCCGGCCATCGACGAGGCCTGGTCCGCCTACGCGGCCAAGGACCTGTCCGTCACCACCAACGCCGGCACCTTCACCGGCCGGGTCAGCGGCGGCAGGCTCACCTTCACCGTCCCCCAAGGCCTCAAGGGCCAGGGTGGGGGTGCCCCCACCGGCACGGTCTCCTTCGACAAGCCGTCCACCCGCGATGTCCTCTTCTGCGACGGCACCCTCGCCGCCCCCAACGACGGCACCCTGGGCCCGGTCGCCGCCATCCTGGGCGCCGCCCTCAACCGCTCCACCCTCACCTCGCAGGCGCACCAGCCCACCACCGACCCGGCTGCCTTCTACCAGCAGCGGCTGACCAACCACTACGCCAGGGCCATGCACGCCGCGACGCAGGACGGCAAGGCCTACGGCTTCGCCTTCGACGACGTCGCCGGCTTCGCCTCGTACATCGAGGACGGCGCCCCGAAGGAGATCACCCTCACCCTGACCCCGTTCTGACGCGAAAAAGGTGCCGCCCCGGACCACCGGGGCGGCACCTTACTCAGCCGGTCACTACCCGCCATACGCCCCGCTGGCCGTCAGCCGCAGCGCGGTGTCGATCAGCGGAACATGGCTGAACGCCTGCGGGAAGTTGCCCACCTGCCGCTTCAGCTTGGGGTCCCACTCCTCCGCCAGCAGGCCGAGATCGTTGCGGAGCGAGAGCAGCCGCTCGAAGAGGTTGCGGGCCTCGTCCACCCGGCCGATCATCGCGAGGTCGTCGGCGAGCCAGAACGAGCACGCCAGGAACGCCCCCTCGTCGCCCTCCAGGCCGTCCACGCCGACGCCCTCGCCGGCCGTCGGATAGCGCATGACAAAGCCGTCCTCGGTGCCCAGCTCCCGCTGGATCGCCTCGATGGTGCCGATGACGCGCTTGTCGTCCGGCGGGAGGAAGCCCATCTGCGGGATCAGCAGCAGCGAGGCGTCCAGCTCCTGCGAGCCGTAGGACTGGGTGAAGGTGTTGCGCTCCTTGTCGTAACCCTTCTCGCACACGTCCCGGTGGATGGTCTCGCGCAGGTCCTTCCAGCGCTCCAGCGGACCGTCGACATCTCCGGACTCGATCAGCTTGACCGTACGGTCGACGGCGACCCAGGTCATGACCTTGGAGTGCACGAAGTGCCGGCGCGGCCCGCGGACCTCCCAGATGCCCTCGTCCGGCTCGTCCCAGTGCTTCTCCACCCACTGGATCAGCTTGAGCTGGAGCAGCGAGGCGTAGTCGTTACGGGCCAGACCCGTCATGTGCGCAAGGTGCAGCGCCTCGGTGACCTCGCCGTAGACGTCGAGCTGGAGCTGCCCGGCGGCGCCGTTGCCGACCCGTACCGGACGCGAATTCTCGTACCCGGGAAGCCAGTTGAGATCGTTCTCGCCCAGCTCCCGCTCGCCGGCGATGCCGTACATGATCTGCAGGTTCTCCGGATCACCGGCCACCGCCCGCAGCAGCCACTCGCGCCAGGCCCGCGCCTCTTCGCGGTAGCCGGTGCGCAGCAGCGACGACAGGGTGATCGCGGCGTCCCGCAGCCAGGTGAAGCGGTAGTCCCAGTTACGGACCCCGCCGATGCACTCGGGCAGCGAGGTCGTCGGCGCCGCCACGATCCCGCCGGTCGGCGCGTACGTCAGCGCCTTGAGCGTGATCAGCGAGCGGACCACCGCATCGCGGTAGGGGCCGTGGTACGTGCAGTGCTCGACCCACTCGCGCCAGAACTCCTCGGTGGCCTCCAGCGACCCCTCCGGGTCCGCCACGGCCGGCGGCTCCTTGTGCGAGGGCTCCCAGCTGATCGTGAACGCGATCCGCTCACCCGGCGAGACGGTGAAGTCGGAGAACGTCGTCAGATCCTTGCCGTACGTCTCCGCCTCGGTGTCCAGCCATACGGAGTCCGGGCCCGCGACCGCGACCGTACGGTCGTCCACCTTGTGCACCCAGGGCACGATCCGGCCGTAGTTGAAGCGCATCCGCAGCTCCGACCGCATCGGGACCCGTCCGCTGACACCCTCCACAATGCGGATCAGCTGCGGTGCGCCGTCCCGCGGCGGCATGAAGTCGATCACCCGGACGGTACCGCGCGGGGTGTCCCACTCGGATTCCAATACGAGTGAATCGCCGCGATAGCGCCGACGGTCGGCCGGCGCGGGCCGGCCCCCGGGACCGTTGACCGGCCCCATCCGCCAGAATCCGTGCTCCTCTGTGCCCAGCAGCCCTGCAAAGACCGCCGGCGAGTCGAAGCGGGGCAGGCACAGCCAGTCCACCGTGCCGTCCCGGCACACTAGAGCGGCGGTTTGCATATCGCCGATAAGTGCGTAGTCCTCGATGCGCCCGGCCACGTGCATCTCCCGTCGAACTGGAGTCACGCCCCCCATGGGACGTTGTGATCTGTCCGTCCTGCCCATGAAACGTCGCCGAGCAGCGGGACCGGAAATCGGGCGGGGGTGGTGCCTTCCCGGACGGCTCGTTGCGAGTGTCCGAGCAGGATACGACGCAGGCGGGTGATCCGCGCGACCCTCGCAAGGAGTGGGGTGGTCCGATCGGGTGGCCTCCGTCACGTGACAGCGTCATGCGGGCGGTCGTCCAAGGGTTCCCGTGAGTGGCCGGGAGCGACCATGCCAGGTCGCTGATAGCCTGGTACCCCGTGGACCGGTGGGCATGAGAACCCCCGAACCGCAGCGACGGCACCCCTGAAAACCCGGGACGCCTCGCACCTCTCCACCTCGCGACCACGGGAGCCCCCTCTTGGCCATGCCGCCCAAATCCACGACGACCAAGCACCTCTTCGTCACCGGGGGCGTCGCCTCCTCGCTGGGCAAGGGGCTCACCGCCTCCAGCCTGGGTGCCCTCCTGAAGGCGCGGGGCCTGCGGGTCACGATGCAGAAGCTCGACCCGTACCTGAACGTCGACCCCGGAACGATGAACCCGTTCCAGCACGGTGAGGTCTTCGTCACCAACGACGGCGCCGAGACCGACCTGGACATCGGCCACTACGAGCGGTTCCTCGACGTCGACCTCGACGGCTCCGCGAACGTGACCACCGGCCAGGTCTACAACACCGTGATCGCCAAGGAGCGCCGCGGTGAGTACCTCGGCGACACCGTGCAGGTCATCCCGCACATCACCAACGAGATCAAGCACCGCATCCGGCGGATGGCGACCGACGACGTCGACGTCGTGATCACCGAGGTCGGCGGCACCGTCGGCGACATCGAGTCGCTGCCGTTCCTGGAGACGGTCCGCCAGGTCCGCCACGAGGTCGGCCGGGACAACGTCTTCGTCGTGCACATCTCGCTGCTTCCCTACATCGGCCCGTCCGGTGAGCTGAAGACCAAGCCGACCCAGCACTCGGTCGCGGCGCTGCGCAACATCGGTATCCAGCCCGACGCGATCGTGCTGCGCGCCGACCGCGAGGTGCCCACCGCCATCAAGCGCAAGATCTCGCTGATGTGCGACGTCGACGAGGCCGCCGTGGTCGCCGCCATCGACGCCCCGTCCATCTACGACATCCCCAAGGTGCTGCACACCGAGGGCCTGGACGCCTACGTCGTACGGAAGCTGGACCTGCCCTTCCGCGATGTGAACTGGACCCAGTGGGAGGACCTGCTGGACCGCGTCCACAACCCTGACCACGAGGTGAAGGTCGCGCTGGTCGGCAAGTACATCGACCTCCCGGACGCCTACCTCTCGGTCACCGAGGCGCTGCGCGCGGGCGGCTTCGCCAACAAGGCCCGCGTGAAGATCAAGTGGGTCACCTCCGACGACTGCAAGACCCCGGCCGGCGCCCGGGCCCAGCTCGCGGACTGTGACGCGATCTGCATCCCGGGCGGCTTCGGCGACCGTGGTGTGGACGGCAAGGTCGGTGCGATCACCTACGCCCGCGAGAACCGCGTCCCGCTGCTGGGCCTGTGCCTGGGTCTGCAGTGCGTGGTCATCGAGGCGGCCCGCAACCTGGCCGGCATCGAGGGCGCGAACTCCACCGAGTTCGACCCGGCGGCGGCCGACCCGGTCATCTCCACGATGGCCGAGCAGATGGACATCGTCGCAGGTGAGGGCGATATGGGCGGCACGATGCGACTGGGTATGTACCCGGCCAAGCTCGCCGAGGGCTCGATCGTCCGCGAGGTCTACGGCGATGCCCCGTACGTCGAGGAGCGCCACCGCCACCGCTACGAGGTCAACAACGCCTACCGCGGCGAGCTGGAGAAGAAGGCCGGGCTGCTGTTCTCCGGCACCTCCCCGGACAACAAGCTCGTCGAGTACGTCGAGTACCCGCGTGAGACGCACCCCTACCTCGTCGCCACCCAGGCGCACCCGGAGCTGCGCTCCCGCCCGACCCGTCCGCACCCGCTCTTCGCCGGGCTGGTGAAGGCCGCGGTCGCGCGCAAGACGGGCGCCGCGAAGTAACGCACACCGCGACGGATACGGTTGCCGGGGTACGGCCTCATCGAGGTCGTGCCCCGGTTTCTGCGTTGGCACAGGCACATACAGGAGGACGCGCCATGGCGATCAAGGACACCCCGGAGGAGTGGACGGTCACCGCGACCACGACGCCGTTCACCGGGAACAAGACCAGCGTGCGCACCGACGAGGTCGTCATGCCGGACGGCGCCATGGTTACGCGCGACTACCAGGTTCACCCCGGCTCGGTTGCCGTCCTCGCCCTCGACGACGCGGGCCGGGTGCTGGTGCTGCGCCAGTACCGCCACCCCGTACGCCACCGGCTGTGGGAGATCCCCGCCGGACTGCTCGACGTCCCCGGGGAGAACCCGCTGCACGCGGCGCAGCGCGAGCTGTACGAGGAGGCGCACGTCAAGGCCGAGGACTGGCGGGTGCTGACCGACGTCTACCCCACGCCGGGCGGCTGCGACGAGGCCGTGCGGATCTTCCTCGCCCGTGATCTGTCCGAGGCCGAGGGGGAGCGGTACGAGGTCTCCGAGGAGGAGGCCGACATGGAGCTGGCGCGGGTGCCGCAGGACGAGCTGGTGCGCGGGGCGCTCGCCGGTGAGCTGCACAACAACTGCCTCATCGTGGGGGTGCTGGCGCTCACCGCGGCCCAGGGCGGCGCGGGTCTGGACGCGCTGCGGCCGGCCGACGCGCCATGGCCGGCCCGCCCCTTCGAGGCCTGAGCCCCGGCCCGACGGCGCCCCACCCCGTATCGGTCGGATGATCCGCCGATCCGATCGAGTGACTCAACCGCCGCGCTCCGCACGGTACGTGACGAGGCGTGAACTACGCTCGGAATGGTTCCGTCCGTGCTCGCGGCGGACTCGTACGCGCAGGTGGACGGAGCGTGACCGGTGACGGATCAGGCGGTGGGCGGGGGGCACCTCCCGCCGGAGGCGATGGCGGTGCCCGCCACGGCGGCGCCCGGCCGGCGGGCATCGGGGTCCCGCCAGGACGGTGCCGCCGCCCGCCGCGCCGTCCCTCCCGCCACTTCGCCGTCCGTCACCGGATTCGCCGGACGCCACCGCGAGCTCAAGGCGCTGTACGCCGATATCGCCCGCGCCGGCCTGGACACCCTCTCCGGCCGCAAGGGCGCCCGCAGCCGGGTGCTGCTGATCGCCGGCCGCCCCGGCTCGGGCCGTACGGCACTGGCCGAGGAGCTGCTGCGCCGGCTCGCCGACGACTATCCCGACGGTGTGCTGCGGGCCACGCTGACCGGGCCGGGCGGCGCACCGGCCGGCACCGACCGCACCGCGCGTGACCTGCTGGCCACCCTCGGCGTCGATGCCCCGCCGGGCGCTGCCGAGGACGAGCTGACCGAGTGTCTGCGCGAGGCGCTCGCCGGGCGCCGGGCACTGCTCTTCCTGGACGACGCCCCGGGCGCGGAACAGGTCGAACCGCTGCTGCCGGACGCCCCGGACTGCCTGGTCGTGGTGGTCTCCCAGGGGCCGCTCACCGGCATCCCGGACGTCCGGCCGTGCGCCCTGGGCGGCCTGGACGGCGCGGCCTGCGTCGAGATCCTCGCCCGCTACGCCGGACCGACCCGGATCACCGTCGACCCGCGGACCGCCGACAGCGTCGCGGAGGAGTGCGGCGGCCAGCCGGCCGCGCTCGTCCTGGCCGGTGCCTGGCTCGCCGCCCGGCCCAAGTCCTCGGTCGCCGATCTGCGCCAGGCGCTGCACGCCGTCCCGCTGCCGCCGGACCTGCCCACCGGCGCCCGCCCGCTGTTCCGCGCCTTCCGGCTCGCCTACGAGGCGCTGCCGCCGCCGTCCGCCCGGATACTGCGACTGCTCACGCTGGCGCCGGCCGGCATCGTGGACGCGCACACCGCCTCCGCGCTGGCCGGCTGCTCGGTGGCCGCGGCCGACACCACACTGGGTGACTTCGCGGCGCTCGGTCTGCTGCGGCCCCTCGCCGACGGGGGCGACGCGGCCCCGGCCGCCGCCGCACCCGACGCCGCCGGGCACCCGCAGTACCGCCTGCCCGGCTGTCTCGATCCGCTGGTGCGCGTCCTGCTCGGGGAACACGAGCGGCCGGCCGACGTCCAGTTGGCCCGCGCCCGGATGCTGGAGCGGACCGTACGGCTGCTCCAGTCCTGCCGAGCGATGGCCGAACCTGCCGATTCGCCCGCCCGCCAGAAGGTCGCCGGGCTGCCGCGCTCGCTGCGCTTCACCTCGAAGGACGTCGCCGGGCACTGGCTGCGCAGCCGTCGTGGCGCGCTGCTCGACGCCGCTCGGATCGCCGTCGCGGACGGTGAACTCGACACTCTGGACCGGCGGTTGATGGCCGCGCTGACCCGGACACTGCTCGCGCACCAGGGCGCCGAGGCCGCCGCGCCGGACCTCTACGCACTGCACGGACTCGTCCTGGAGGTCGCCGAGCGGCGCGAGCTGCCGCGCGAGAAGGCCGCCGCCCTGCTGAACCTCGCGGATCTGGACGGCCAGGCGGGGCGTACCGCTCAGGCGCTCACCCGTTACCGGGGCGCACTGGAGGCGGCCCGTTCGGTGAAGGACCCGGTGGCCACCGGCCGGGCGCTGGAGTCGCTGGGCGGTACGTACACCGAGCTCGGCGACTGGCAGCGGGCCGCCGACTGGTACGGGCGGGCGCTGGAGCTGCGGCTCGCCCGCGACGAGGGCGCCGACGCGGCGCGGCTGTACGGCCGGATCGGTGGCGCGCACACCTACGCGGGCCGGTGGGGCGATGCGCTCAAGGAGTGGCGGGCGGCCGCCCGGACGTATCGCAGGCTCGGCGATGTGGCCGGCCAGGCGCGGGCGACCGGGGAGGTGGCCCGGGTCCAGGAGTACGCGGGGCGGCCCGAGGAGGCGCTGCGGACCTGCCGTGAGGCCGTGGAGACCGCCCGGAAAGCGGGTGACGGACGGCTGGAGGCGGCGCTGCAGCTACGGATTGCGGACACCCTTGAGCGGCTCGGTGACCCAGCGGCGGCACGGCTCCACCGCGCCGTGGGAGAGCGGCTCCTCGAAGATCACCCCGAGTGACCTACGAAATCGGTGGCGCTTCTCGCAAGATTTATTGCTTTGCAAGGCTAGACAAGAGCAGCTCCTTCAATAGACTGGCTGGGCCGCGTACGGCGCGGTCAGTTCCGTCATGCATCGCATGAGGGGATAATTCCTCCTGCACCCTCTCTTTCAAGGACCGTGATCGACGTGAAGGTCGGCATCCCCCGCGAGGTCAAGAACAACGAGTTCCGCGTGGCCATCACGCCCGCCGGAGTCAACGAGCTCGTCCGCCATGGCCACCAGGTCTTCGTCGAGAAGGACGCCGGTCTCGGCTCGTCCATCACGAACGAGGAGTACGTTTCCGCCGGTGCCACCATCCTGGACACCGCAGATGAGGTCTGGGGCACCGCTGACCTGCTGCTGAAGGTCAAGGAGCCGATCGCGGAGGAGTACCACCGCCTCCGCAAGGACCAGACGCTCTTCACCTACCTGCACCTGGCCGCCTCCAAGGAGTGCACGGACGCGCTGCTGGAGTCCGGCACCACCGCCATCGCCTACGAGACCGTCGAGACGGCCGGCCGTCAGCTGCCGCTGCTCGCCCCGATGTCCGAGGTCGCGGGCCGCATCGCCCCGCAGGTCGGCGCGTACCACCTCATGCGCCAGGCCGGCGGCCGCGGTGTGCTGCCCGGTGGCGTCCCCGGTGTCCACGCGGGCAAGGCCGTTGTCATCGGTGGTGGCGTCTCCGGCTGGAACGCCGTGCAGATCGCGGTGGGCCTCGGCTTCCACGTCACCCTGCTCGACAAGGACATCAACAAGCTCCGCGAGGCCGACAAGATCTTCGGCACCAAGGTGCAGACGATCGTCTCCAACGCCTTCGAGCTGGAGAAGGCCGTCGTCGAGGCCGACCTCGTCGTCGGTGCGGTCCTGATCCCGGGCGCCAAGGCCCCGAAGCTGGTCACCAACGAGCTCGTCGCCAAGATGAAGCCCGGAAGTGTCCTTGTCGACATCGCGATCGACCAGGGCGGCTGCTTCGAGGACTCCCGTCCCACCACGCACGCCGAGCCGACCTTCACGGTCCACAACTCGGTCTTCTACTGCGTCGCCAACATGCCCGGCGCGGTGCCGAACACCTCCACCCACGCGCTCACCAACGCCACGCTGCCCTACATCGTGGAGCTGGCGAACCGTGGTTGGGTCGAGGCGCTGCGTCGTGACCCGGCGCTGGCCAAGGGCCTGAACACGCACGACGGCAAGGTGGTCTACGGCCCCGTCGCCGAGGCGCACGGTCTCGAGACCGTCGAACTGCGCACCCTCCTCGGCTGAGGCGTCAACGAAGCGCGTCAACGCTGCACATCCGGCCGGGCCTTGTCGACAGGGCCCGGCCGGTCGCATGTGCGACACGCGGAGCGCCGTGCTCCGGATCACCGGCTCCCAACTCGCCGTGAACGTAACCCTTTAACCGATTCGCGTACCCCCGAAACATCGGGCCGATGCCGCTTGCGCCCTTGACATTGAGGGGTCCGGTTACCGACACATCGTGCCGGGTCCGGTGGATTGTGTTGCTGCGGACGCCCGACACGCCATAGAGTCGCCAACCGTCGGCATGGTGCCACGCTGACCTATCGATAAAGTTTCCTGGTCACATCCAAGGAGGTAAGACGACTTGTGAATGAGTCGACATTTTCTCCCGGAGGTGGTCAACCAGGAGTGGTTGCACGGGGCCAGGGTCCCTCGGGGCTCGAGGCTGTCGGCTCCGTCGCGGTCCACACCTACGCAGCCCACCAGAGCATTTCCACGACAGCCCACCAGAGCATGGACGGCCATCACGTGAACGCCATGGCCGGCGACCGGGGCAGTGGAGAACCCGCCCGTCTCGCCGACTACGACGACCTGCCCGAGGGGCACTTCTACGATCCGGACGCGGAGTACGAGCCGGACCCCGAATATGCCGCGACGCTCGCGCCGGACGCCGCGCGCCAGCGCCGCGAACGCGTCGGCCCGACCGGACGCCCGCTCCCTTACTTCCCCATTCCGGGACCGCTGTCCGACCACGGCCCCGCCAAAATCATCGCGATGTGCAACCAGAAGGGCGGGGTCGGCAAGACCACCTCGACCATCAACCTGGGCGCCGCACTCGCCGAATACGGACGACGGGTGCTGCTCGTCGACTTCGACCCGCAGGGCGCCCTGTCGGTCGGACTCGGCGTCAACCCGATGGAGCTCGATCTGACGGTCTACAACCTGCTCATGGAGCGGGGTATGTCGGCCGACGAGGTGCTTCTGAAGACCGCGGTCCCCAACATGGACCTGCTGCCCAGCAATATCGATTTGTCAGCGGCAGAGGTGCAGTTGGTCAGCGAGGTCGCGCGCGAGTCGACCCTGCAGCGCGCCCTGAAGCCGCTGCTGGCCGACTACGACTACATCGTCATCGACTGCCAGCCCTCCCTCGGTCTGCTCACCGTCAACGCCCTGACGGCCGCTCACAAGGTCATCGTGCCGCTGGAGTGCGAGTTCTTCGCGCTGCGTGGTGTCGCGCTGCTCACCGAGACGATCGAGAAGGTCCAGGAGCGGCTCAACCCCGAGCTGGAGTTGGACGGCATCCTCGCGACGATGTACGACTCCCGCACCGTGCACAGCCGTGAGGTGCTGGCGCGCGTCGTCGAGGCCTTCGACGATCACGTCTACCACACCGTCATCGGCCGTACGGTCCGCTTCCCCGAGACCACCGTCGCGGGCGAGCCGATCACCACGTACGCCTCCAACTCCGTCGGTGCCGCCGCCTATCGTCAGCTCGCCAGGGAGGTGCTCGCCCGGTGTCACGCCGAGTGAGTCTGCCGGGAGCCGACGAACTGTTCCGTACCACCGGGGGAGGGGGGTTGCAGCCCTCCAGCCCCCGCCGCACGGCGAACGGCTCCGCGGGCAACGGCGAGGCGCCCCGGGTGCCCGCACCGGCCGGCGAGCCGGATCCGGCCGCGGACGGCCCGGAGGCGACCACCGCGGTACGGCAGCGGCGGCCCGGCAGCGGCGGCTCGGACAGTCCGGCGGTGGCCGGTGACGGCGGACCGGCCACCCCGCCCCGGGTGCCGGCGGTCGGCTCCCCGGCCGAACACAGCGGCCGTGAGACGGACGGCGACGGTGCCAATGGCCACCGGGCCCAGGCGGGTCAGGCCGGCCAGGCGGCTCAGGACGCGGCGGCGGCGGCCGTGCAGGCCGGCGGCCAGGGCCGCCGCCGCGGCGGCTCCCGCGGCGCCAACCGCCGCCCCAGCGGCCGGGAACGGCACGACGAGAAGATCACCGTCTATGTCTCCGCCGAGGAGCTCATGGACCTCGAACATGCGCGATTGGTGCTGCGCGGCGAACACGGCCTCGCCGTCGACCGCGGCCGGATCGTCCGCGAGGCGGTCGCCGTCGTCCTCGCCGACCTGGAGTCGCGCGGCGACGCCAGCATCCTGGTGCGGCGGCTGCGGGGCCGCTGACGCTTGATCCCACGGTCCACGCGTGGGGCGCGGTCGGTTCGGCACCGCGGGGAGCCGCCGTCGTGGTCGCTCGCCGTTGCGGAGAATTCCTGCGGCGGCTGCCGCGGTGCCGAAACGTCACGCCGGGCGGGTCGGGATAGCCTGCCACCTCGGCGGGATGTCCCGCCCGTGACCAGCCCGTCGCCCCCAGCGCGGGACCGCAGCACCATGGACCGCGATGCCGACGACCCACGACGACGCCCCCGCTCCCCGCGCCCGCCGACAGCTCGGGCGCGGGCCGGGTGCGGGCCCGGCGGCACCGGAACAGCCCGCGACGCAGGACCGGCCCGGGGCTCTTGATGAGCCCGTGGCTCCTGATGAGCCCGGGGCTCCGGAGCCGTCAGAGGCCCCCGAGGCGTCAGAGACCCCCGAGTCATCAGAGGCTCCTGATGAGCCAGACGCTCGGGGCGAGCCAGAGACTCCGGGCGAGCCACCGGCGGCCGCCCCCGACGCCGCGGCCGCCGAGGCGCCCCCCGCGAGCGGCGACGGCAGGTTCACCCTCCGGCTGGACAACTTCGAAGGCCCCTTCGACCTCCTCCTGCAGCTGATCTCCAAGCACAAGCTGGACGTCACCGAGGTCGCGCTGTCGAAGGTGACCGACGAGTTCATGGCGCACATCCGGGCCATGGGTCCCGACTGGGATCTGGACCAGACCACGGAGTTCCTGGTCGTCGCGGCGACACTGCTGGATCTCAAGGCGGCCCGGCTGCTGCCCGCGGCAGAGGTGGAGGACGAGGCGGACCTCGCGCTCCTGGAGGCCCGCGATCTGCTCTTCGCCCGGCTGCTGCAGTACCGCGCGTACAAACGGATCGCGGACATCTTCAGCGGCCGGCTGGCGGACGAGGCCCGGCGCTTTCCCCGTACGGTCGGGCTGGAGCCGCACCATGCCGAGCTGCTGCCCGAGGTCGTCATCAGCATCGGGGCGGAGGGGTTCGCGAGGCTCGCGGTGAAGGCGATGCAGCCCAAGGCCAGGCCCCAGGTCTATGTCGACCACATCCACGCGCCGCTGGTGAGCGTGCGGGAGCAGGCCGAGGTGGTGATGGCACGGCTGCGCGAGGCGGGCGAGACCAGCTTTCAGGAACTGGTCGCCGATGCGCCGGACACCCTCACCGTCGTGGCGCGCTTCCTGGCCCTGCTGGAGCTCTACCGGGAGCGGGTGGTGGTCCTGGACCAGGAGGAGGCCCTGGGGGCGCTGACGGTCCGCTGGACGGGCGCGGAGGGGGCCGAGCCGGTGGTCACGGACGAGTTCGACCAGGAACCGGGCCGGCGCGCCGCCGGGGCGGAGCAGGGAGAGCAGGGAGAGCAACCGGAAGAGGAGCGGACATGAGCGGCGGAGCCGGTGGCGAGACGTACGACGTCGAGGCGTACGACCTCACGGAGGCCGACGGAACGGTGGCCGGTGCGGACGGCGGCCCGGGGGAGCGCCCCGAGGCGCCGGCGGGGGCGCTGGGCGTCGCCGAGCTGGCGCTGAAGCCCGCGCTGGAGGCCGTCCTCATGGTCGTCGACGAGCCGGCGACCGAAGAACACCTGGCCAGGGTGCTGGAGCGGCCCCGCCGCGCGGTCGCGCTGGCGCTGCGCGAGCTGTCCGACGACTACACCCGCCAGGGGCGCGGATTCGATCTGCGGCTGGTCGCCGGGGGCTGGCGGTTCTACTCCCGGGCCGAGTACGCGGACGCGGTGGAGAGCTTCGTCCTGGACGGCCAGCAGGCCCGGCTCACCCAGGCCGCATTGGAGACTCTGGCCGTGGTCGCGTACCGTCAGCCGGTCAGCCGTTCCCGAGTCTCGGCCGTACGCGGCGTGAACTGTGACGGTGTGATGCGCACGCTCCTCCAGCGCGGCCTGGTGGAGGAGGCGGGGACGGAACCTGAAACAGGTGCGATCCTGTACAGGACGACGAACTACTTTCTGGAGCGGATGGGCCTGCGTGGCCTTGACGAGCTCCCTGAGCTCGCACCGTTCCTCCCGGAGGCGGACGCGGTCGAGGGTGACTCCGCGGAAGGTATTCCGTCGTTCGACGTAGACGACAGCGGCGACTCTCAGACGGATCATTGATGCGAAGCAGCGGCAGGAACAACAGGGACAGCGGTCGGGGCAACTACCGCGGCGCCGATGGGGGCTCCGCCCGGCCAAAGGCGGGGGGAAAGCGGGACGACAAGCAGCAGCGTGCGGGCCGTCCCCGTCCCGAGGAGCGCCGCTACGACGTGGGCGGTACCGGTGGACCCGGCGGCTCCTCGGACCGCAAGGACGAGCGTGGCGGCGGCCCCAAGAGCGGTGGCAGCCGGGGTGCGGCGGCCCGCGGTGGCGCCAAGGGCGGTCCGCGTACGGGTGCTGCGTCCAAGGCGGCCCGCCCTGGCGGCAAGGGCGCCCCGCAGCGCGGCCGCGGCCAGGCACCCTCGCGGCCCCGTGAGCTGGACGCCAAGATCGAGGAGCGCAACCGCGCCCGCCACAGCAAGCCGCAGGTCAAGACCCCCAAGACCTTCGGTGACCAGGAGGGCGAGCGGCTGCAGAAGGTGCTGGCCAGGGCCGGTATGGGCTCGCGGCGGGCCTGCGAGGAGCTGATCGACCAGGCGCGCGTCGAGGTCAACGGCCGGATCGTCAGGGAGCAGGGTCTCCGGGTCGACCCGGAGAAGGACGAGATCAAGGTCGACGGCCTGACGGTCGCCACCCAGTCGTATCTCTTCTTCGCGCTGAACAAGCCGGCCGGTGTCGTCTCCACGATGGAGGACCCGGACGGCCGCCAGTGCCTGGGCGACTACGTGACCAACCGCGAGACGCGGCTGTTCCACGTCGGCCGGCTGGACACCGAGACCGAGGGCATCATCCTGCTCACCAACCACGGCGAGCTGGCGCACCGTCTGACGCACCCGCGCTACGGCGTCAAGAAGACCTATCTGGCGGCGATCCAGGGCCCGCTCCCGCGTGACCTGGGCAAGCAGCTCAAGGACGGGATCCAGCTGGAGGACGGCTACGCCCGCGCCGACCACTTCCGGGTCGTGGAGAACACCGGCAAGAACTACCTCGTCGAGGTGAGCCTGCACGAGGGCCGTAAGCACATCGTGCGCCGGATGCTCGCCGAGGCCGGCTTCCCGGTCGACAAGCTGGTGCGGACGGCCTTCGGCCCGATCGCGCTGGGCGACCAGAAGTCGGGCTGGCTGCGCCGGATGACCAACACCGAGGTCGGCATGCTGATGCGCGAGGTCGAGCTGTAACCCTCCCGCGGGCCTTCGCGGCGCCGTGAAACGCCTTGCGGTGCCGCCTCACCACCCCTTAATGTCACCATGACGTTAAGGGGTGGTTTTTTCATGGTGTCCACGGGGTCCGCCGCAACCGGCTCGCTGATCGGGCTCGCTCTCGGTGACGCGCTCGGCTTTCCCACCGAGTTCAACGATGTGCCGTCGATCCTGGCCAAGTGTGGCCCGTGGCGGCAGATGGAGCTGCCCGAGCCCGCCTTCGTCACCGACGACACCCAGATGACACTGGCGTTGGGGCGCGGACTGCGGACGGCCATGGGGCACGCAGCCCTGACACCACCGGCCCTGGCAGGCCCGGTGCGCGCGGAGTACGTCGACTGGTGGCGCTCGCCCGACAACAACCGGGCACCGGGCAACACCTGCCTGCGGGCGTGCCAGCTGCTCAGTGACGAGGGCCGGCCGTGGGTCGAGGCCAGCCAGACCGGTTCGAAGGGCTGCGGCGCCAATATGCGGGTCGCGCCCGTCGGGCTCGCGCCGGGCCTGAGCCCGCAGCAGCGCTCCGGTGCCGCACAGCTGCAGTCCGCGCTGACCCATGGGCACCCCACCGCGCTCGCCGCGAGCGATCTGACCGCCCACGCCGTGCGCGTCCTCGCCGACGGCGCCCGGCCCGCCGAGCTGACCGGCCTGCTGCGCGCCCACGCCCACGACCACCGCACCGACTACCGGGAGGACTGGCTCGGCGACCTGTGGCAGCACGCCCAGGACCCGTCCCCCACGGCATTCATCGCACGCGGCTGGGACGACTGCCTCGGCGTCCTGGACCGCCTGGACGCCGCACTCGGCGCACCGGACCCGGAGGCCGACCCTTGCCTGGCCACCGGCGCCGGCTGGATCGCGGAGGAGGCGCTGGCCACCGGCCTGCTGTGCTTCCTGCTCTTCCCCGACGAGCCGCTGACCGCGCTGCGCCGGGCCGCCTGCACCTCCGGCGACTCCGACTCGATCGCCTGCCTGACGGGCGCCTTCGCGGGCGCCCGTCTGGGAGCCGGTGCCTGGCCCGAGGAGTGGGCCGCCCGTATCGAGTACCGCGACGAGCTGCTGGCGCTGGGGGAGGCCTGGGATGTCTGAGCACCTGACAGCCGCCGGCCGGGACGCCGTCCTGCGGGCCGCCGGGCTGCCCGCCGTCGACCTGGGCGCCGTGGTCGCCGAACAGGACGATCCGCTGGTCTTCGCGACGGTCTCCGGCGCGCATCTGTACGGCTTCCCCTCCCGCGACTCCGACGTCGACCTGCGCGGCTCCCACCTCCTGCCGGCCGCCGCGCTCGTCGGCCTGCACGAGCCCGACGAGACCAGGACCCGGATGTGGGACCGGGACCGCGTCGAAATGGATCTCGTCTCGCACGACCTGCGGAAATTCGCTCGCCTGCTGCTGCGCCGCAACGGCTACGTACTGGAGCAGCTGCTCTCGCCCCTGGTCGTGCACACCACCGACGTGCACAAGGAGTTGATCGCGCTCGCGCCGGACCTGCTCACCGCCCACCACGCCCATCACTACCGCGGCTTCGCGACCACCCAGTGGCGGCTCTTCGAGAAGACCGGCGAGCTGAAACCGCTGCTCTACACCCTGCGGGTGCTGCTCACCGGTATCCATCTCATGGCCGGCGGCCGGCTGCAGCCCCATCTGCCCACCCTGGTGGGCGAGTTGGCCGCACCCGCCTACGTACCGGAGCTGATCGCGGCCAAGGAGGCGGCCGAACACGGCCCGGCCGGCGAGGTGGTGGACACGGCGCGGCTGCGCACGGACGTCGAGGCGCTGCACGCACGGCTGGACGCCGCCCAGGCCGCGACCGCCCTGCCCGATGCCCCCGGCGCCCGCGAGGCGCTGCACGACCTGATCGTCCGGGCCCGGCTCGCAGGGCCCGAAACTCCCTCAGTCGAGCGCTGAGGCGCGCCGGGCCCGGAACAGGAAGTCCGCCACCCGGGCCCGGTCCGGCTCGGCCGGCAATGGCGAACCGGACACCGCCACCTCGGCCTCCTCGGACAGCCGCGCCATCCGGCGCTCCACCGTGTCCCAGGTCACCTCGCCGCGCCTGACCGCCAGCAGCTCCTCCCGGTCCTGGCCGACGTCCAGCGTGAGCACGCCCGTACGGAGCAGATCGCGCGAGCACGCCAGCAGCCGCAGCAGATGCATGGCCTGCTTCCAGCGGGGCGTGCCGCGCTGCCGCACATCGGCCCGCAGCTGCTTCAGCTGGCCGGTGGCGTAGCCCGCGAAGGTGCGATGGACCTGCCGGGACAGGAATGCGTCGCGCAGCGTGAGCAGCTCCCGGCCGGTGGTGTCGATGCGCTCCACCAAGGGGGAGTGCAGACACTCCAGGGTCGTGGGGTTGGCGCGCAGCGCCAGCTGGCAGAACCGTTCCAGCTCCCAGGAGAACTCCTCCTCGCGCGGCCCCTCCACATGGGTCGGCGGCTTCTCGAAGCCCCAGAAGAGCCGGGTGGGTGCGAGATACACCCCACGCCGGTCGGTGTCGCTGCTCTCTGTCGCCAGTCCGAAGGCGCGCGAGCCCATCACACATGCGTAGACGGTGTGCTCGGCGACCAGGGAGTGACCTGCGGCGGCTGCGGACATGGCGGCGATTGTCGCTGGCGGGGAGGGCGGATGTCATCAGGTTTGGGCGGCGGATCGCGGGCCGGCCGGCAGCACGGAATGCCGCCGCGTACGGAATGTCGGTGCGGCTGGTTACGCTGATCAGTGCGCGCACAGGTGCGTGACGCGGCACATATCGCAAGGGGAGCAGTGACGTGGCGGTACGAGCGGTCCGCGGGGCCGTCCAGCTGGAGCGGGACGACGCGGAGCATATGCAGGAGCAGGTCGGCGAGCTGCTCACCGCCATCCTGGAGCGCAACGACCTCGTCGCGGACGACCTGATCAGCGTGTGGTTCACCGCCACCCCCGATCTGCACAGCGACTTCCCGGCCGCCGCGGCCCGCGCCCTGGGCATCACGGACGTCCCGCTGATCTGCGCCCAGGAGCTGGACGTCACCGGTGCCATGGATCGCGTGGTGCGGGTGCTCGCCCATGTCGAGACCGGGCTGTCCAAGGCCGGGATCGCCCATGTCTACCTCGGCGCGGCCGGGGCGCTGCGGAAGGACATCGCGCAGTGAGGACCGCACTCGTCATCGGAACGGGCCTGATCGGCACCTCGGCCGCGCTCGCGCTCAACGCACGGGGCGTGCAGGTGTTCCTGGAGGACCACGACCAGGCCCAGGCCCTGACGGCCGCCGCGCTCGGCGCGGGCGCCGCGGAGGCGCCACCGGGACCGGTCGATCTGGCCATCGTGGCCGTGCCGCCGGCCCATGTCGCGGCGGCGCTGGCCGGTGCCATGCAGCGCGGTCTGGCCCGTGCGTACATCGACGTCGCCAGCGTCAAGGGCGGCCCGCGCCGCGAGCTGGAGGCCATGGGCCGCGATCTGACCGGCTACCTCGGCACCCACCCGATGGCCGGCAAGGAGCGCTCCGGCCCGCTGGCCGCCACCGCCGACCTCTTCGAGGGCCGGCCCTGGGTGCTCACCCCGACCCGCGACGGCGACACCGAGGTGCTCAACCTCGCCCTGGAACTGGTCGCGCTGTGCCGGGCCGTCCCGGTGGTGATGGACGCGGACGCCCACGACCGCGCCGTCGCGCTGGTCTCGCACACCCCGCAGCTGCTCTCCAGCCTCGTCGCCGCCCGGCTCAAGGGCGCCGACGAGACCGCCGTGCGCCTCTGCGGCCAGGGCATCCGGGATGTGACGCGGATCGCGGCCTCCGACCCCGGGATGTGGATCGACATCCTGTCCGCCAACCCGGGCCCGGTCGCCGATGTACTGTCCGAGGTCGCCGCCGACCTGGACGAGACCGTACGGTCCCTGCGTGCCCTGGAGTCCGCCGACGAGGACAAGCGCGGCGGCGGCGCCAGCGGCATCGCGGACGTACTCCGCCGCGGCAACGCCGGCCGGGAGCGGGTGCCCGGCAAGCACGGCGCCGCCCCCACCGCGTACGAGAACGTCGCCGTCTACATCGGTGACCAGCCCGGCGAGCTGGCCCGGATCTTCGCCGACGCCGGCCGGGCCGGGGTCAACATCGAGGACGTCCGCATCGAGCACGCCACCGGTCAGCAGGCGGGCTTCATCCAGCTCATGGTCGAGCCGCAGGCGGTGCCGGTGCTGACCGCGGAGCTGCGCGAGCGGGGCTGGTCCATCCGGCAATGACACCGTGGACGGCGCCGTGCGGGTGAGCCAGTAACCTTGTCCGAGGCCCGCATGGCCCTTGGACCCCCGCCCCGTGTACAAGAAAGGTGTTCGTCACCGTGGAAACCGCCGCTCGGACCGCCCCGGCTGCAGTGATTGTCGCCATCGACGGCCCCGCTGGCACGGGCAAGTCCAGCACGTCCAAGGCCGTGGCCGCCAAGCTGGGCCTCGGCTATCTCGACACCGGTGCCCAGTACCGCGCGATCACGTGGTGGATGCTGACCAACGGCATCGACGTCCATGACGCGACCGCGGTGGCCGACGCCTCCGCCAAGCCCGTGATCGTCTCCGGCACCGACCCGGCCGCCCCGACCATCGCGGTCGACGGCCTGGACGCCGCGGGACCGATCCGCACCCAGGAGGTCACCGCCGCGGTCAGCGCCGTCAGCGCGGTGCCCGAGGTGCGGGCCCTGATCACCGACCTGCAGCGCAGCATCGCCGCCGAGGCGCCGCGCGGCATCGTCGTCGAGGGCCGGGACATCGGCATCACCGTCCTGCCCGACGCCGACCTCAAGGTCTTCCTGACCGCCTCCCCCGAGGCCCGGGCGGCCCGCCGCAGCGGCGAGCTCAAGGGCAAGGACGCCACTGACCTGGCCGCCACCCGCGAGGCGCTGATCAAGCGGGACGCCGCCGACTCCTCCCGTAAGACCTCCCCGCTGGCCAAGGCGGACGACGCCGTCGAGGTGGACACCACCGAGCTGACGCTGGAGCAGGTCATCGAGTGCGTGGTCACCCTCATCGAGGGCGCCGCCGCCGAGAAGGCGGGGCGGGTCGTTCGGTGACCGACAGCGGCAGGGCGGCGGGGATCCGCACCCTTCGGCGCCCGACGGACAGCCCGGTGCCGAGCGCGGCGGGTGCCGCGGTCGGCAGGCGGATCGGCATCGGCCTGATGTACGGGCTGTGGCGGCCGCGGGTGCTGGGCGCCTGGCGGGTGCCCTCCACCGGCCCGGTGATCCTCGCCGTCAACCACTCGCACGGCATCGACGGCCCGATGCTGATGGGCACCGCGCCACGGCCGGTGCACTTCTTGATCAAGAAGGAAGCCTTCGTCGGCCCGCTGGACCCGTTCCTGCGGGGCATCGGGCAGGTGAAGGTGGACCGCAGCACCGCCGACCGCAAGGCGATCACCGACGCGCTCGGGGTGTTGGAGCGCGGCGGGGTGCTGGGGATCTTCCCGGAAGGCACCCGTGGCGAGGGTGACTTCGCCTCCCTGCGGGCGGGCCTGGCGTACTTCGCGGTGCGCTCCGGCGCCCCGGTGGTGCCGGTGGCGGTGCTCGGCAGCAGGGACCGCCACAGCCGGCTGACGTCGGCCGTACCGCCGCTGCGCGCCCGCGTCGACGTCATCTTCGGCGAGGCCTTCGAGGCGGGCGACGGCAGCGGGCGGCGCACCCGTAAGGCGCTCGACGAGGCGACCGTACGGATCCAGGAGCGGCTGACCGCCCACCTGGCAGAGGCCAGGCGCCTGATCGGGCGCTGACCGACACTTGAGTAGTGGGACGCGTACGAGCGGCCCACCGACCACGCGGCGGCAGCCGCATATTTGACAGCATGGACGAGGAACGGACTTCATGAACGACCAGATCCCCACCGGCGACGAGCACGGTGCGCTTGGCGACGCCGAGTACGCGGAGTTCATGGAGCTTGCCGCGCAGGAGGGCTTCGACCTCGAGGAGGTCGGGGGCGACATCGCCGCTGCCGGCCATGGCCCGCTGCCCGTCCTCGCCGTCATCGGCCGCCCCAATGTCGGCAAGTCGACGCTGGTGAACCGCATCATCGGCCGCCGTGAGGCGGTCGTCGAGGACAAGCCGGGCGTCACCCGCGACCGCGTCACCTACGAGGCCGACTGGAACGGTCGCCGCTTCAAGGTCGTCGACACCGGCGGCTGGGAGCAGGACGTCCTCGGCATCGACGCATCCGTGGCGATGCAGGCCGAGTTCGCCATCGAGGCCGCGGACGCGTGCGTCTTCGTCGTCGACGCCAAGGTCGGCGCGACCGACACCGACGAGGCCGTCGTCAAGCTGCTGCGCCGCTCCGGCAAGCCCGTGGTGCTGGTCGCCAACAAGGTCGACGGCCCGTCAGGCGAGGCCGACGCCGCCATGCTGTGGTCGCTGGGCCTCGGCGAGCCGTACCCGGTCTCCGCGCTGCACGGCCGGGGCACCGGCGACATGCTCGACGCCGCGCTGGAGGCGCTGCCCGAGGCGCCCGCGCAGACCTTCGGTGCCGCCCTCGGCGGCCCCCGCCGGATCGCGCTGATCGGCCGCCCGAACGTCGGCAAGTCGTCGCTGCTGAACAAGGTCGCCGGCGAGGAGCGGGTGGTCGTCAACGAGATGGCCGGCACCACCCGTGACCCGGTCGACGAGCTGATCGAACTCGGCGGCAAGACCTGGAAGTTCGTGGACACCGCCGGTATCCGCCGCCGGGTGCACCTCCAGGAAGGCGCCGACTACTACGCCTCGCTGCGTACCGCGGCGGCCGTGGAGAAGGCCGAGGTCGCGGTCGTCCTGATCGACGCCGGTGAGTCCATCAGCGTCCAGGACCAGCGGATCATCACGATGGCCGTGGAGGCCGGACGCGCCCTGGTCATCGCCTACAACAAGTGGGACAACCTCGACGAGGAGCGCCGTTTCTACCTGGAGCGGGAGATCGAGCGGGACCTCGTGCAGATCCCGTGGGCGATGCGGGTGAACGTCTCCGCGCGCACCGGCCGCCACATGGAGAAGCTGGTCCCGGCGATCGAGACCGCGCTGGCCGGATGGGAGACCCGGATCCCCACCGGGCGGCTGAACGCCTTCCTCGGCGAGATCGTCGCCTCTCACCCGCACCCGATCCGCGGTGGCAAGCAGCCCCGCATCCTCTTCGGCACCCAGGCCGGCACCAAGCCGCCGCGCTTCGTGCTGTTCGCCTCCGGCTTCCTGGAGGCCGGTTACCGCCGCTTCGTCGAGCGCCGACTGCGCGAGGAGTTCGGCTTCGACGGCACGCCGATCCACATCTCGGTGCGGGTGCGCGAGAAGCGCAGCAAGAAGAAGTAGCGGCCGGTCTCCCGGCCGGGCCGGCCGTGCGGGCGGATCAGCGTCCGTGCGGCCGGGCGTCCCGCTGCCCTGGTGGCAGCGCCGCCGGGGCATGGGTCCGTGGGTGGTACGGCTGCCGGCCCACGACTTCCCAGTGGCCCGTGGACGCCGCGGTACGGCCCCAGTTCCCGCTGCCGCGCAGCACTTCCGAGGTCTCCGGCTCGTCCGTACGGTCCCCGGGCAGGGCCCGGAAGGAGCGGCGGTACTCGGCGTACAACGCGTCATAGATCGGCGTGGTCGAGCCGCGGTCGGCGGTCTGCGTCGTCCCCTGTTCGCGCGACGGGCGCATGCCGGGGATCGGGTGGGTGTACTGGGCGCGGGAGGACGGGTCGTATGCGTGCACGTATGTGCCAACGACCCCGGTGGCCGTGGGATGCGGCTTTCATGCGGAAATGGCTGATCGCGGGCGCATGACCGACCGAATCGGTGGTCATGCCCCCGCGATCGGGTGCCGGTGGGCTGTCAGGTGCCGGCCAGCGGCATGGCCGCCGCGACCAGGGCGCCCTTCGCGGCGGCGTCCTCCAGCGCCTGCCGCATGAGGTCCTCACGCGGCTGGTGGCCGATGGTGCCGGCGGGCGCGGCGTACATCAGCACCGCCTGCGCCTTGTTGGCCGCGGCGCGCCAGCCGTCGGACACGGCCAGCGGCTGATGGGCCTGCCACCAGGCGGCCTGGCTGCCGGGGTTGCCCGGCTGGAGTACGGCGTGCAGCTTGCCCATGGCCAGCAGTGCGGACCAGCCCGGGTTCGGGGCGGGCAGCTGGTTCATGTCCGTCACCGGATGGAAGCCCTGCTCCAGGAGCAGCGGAAGGAAGTCGTCGTTCAGGCTGACGGAGCCGGGGCGGGCGATCGGGCCGTCCGGCTCGACCACCAGGGCCGGGCGCAGATCGCCCTCGATCAGTACCAGACCGCAGGTGATCCCGAGGGTCGCCTGGCGTCCGTTGGTGGGGACCGGAGCGGCCGGCGCGGGCACGGCTCCGGGCGTACGGGGGGCGGCGTCCTCCCCGGTGATGGAGCGCACGGCTCCCTGGAGCTGCTCCTCCGACACCGGGACGACCTGCGAGGGGATGCATGTGGCATGGGCGAACGCGAGCACCGCGGTCTCCTCGCCCACGAACAGGACGGTGCTGGTGCGCTCCTGCTCGCTGTCGCCGGGGGTCCGGCAGGAGGTGCAGTCATAGCTGCCGGGGGCGTCGCCACCGGCCAGCAGGCGGTCGGCTTCTTCGTCGCCGATCTCGGCGCGAACGTCGTCGCTGACGTCGAGCATGCGCGGCACGGGTGGCTCCTCGATCTCTGTGCGTCTGCCGGGCGGTCTCCCGGCTCGTACAAGGACAACGGGTGACCTGCGGCAGGAGTCACGCGAGGACGGGAACGGAATCGAACCAATCGCCGCACAGCGGAAATCCGCGGAAAGGTGTTCCGGAAGCGGTCACTTACTGCCAACTCTTGCGCAGAACTTGGCGCAGTCGGCGGTGTTCCGTACACCGGACCGGGTGGCCCCGGGGCCTGGAGGGCGCGGCGCACTGGCCAACGGCAGGCGGCTGCCTACCGTCACCGGCTATGTCGGACAACTCTTCGGCGCCACGGCGCCTCGTGGGATCCGTCGGGCTGCTCACCGCGGCGGCCACTGCCCTGGTCCTGTGCCTGCCCGGTGGCGCCGCCGCCGACGAGCCGAACGGTGCGGACGGGGGCGCCACAGGCGGTGGCGGTGGCAAGGTCGCGCACGCCTGCGCGGTCGACCAGTGGCCGTGGGGCTGCCTCGCGGAGTGTGAGAGCAGCGGCGACTGGCACGTCAACACCGGCAACACCTTCTACGGTGGGCTGCAGTTCTGGCAGCCCACCTGGGAGGCGTTCGGCGGTCTCGCCTTCGCACGGCGGGCCGACCTCGCCACCCGCGACGAGCAGATCGAGGTCGCGAAGAAGGTGCAGGCCGCCCAGGGCTGGGGCGCCTGGCCCGTGTGCGCCAGGCGCTACGGGCTGACCCACGGCGAACGCACCCATGTCGTACGGCGCGATGACACGCTCGGCTCGATCGCGCGCAAGCACCATGTGAAGGGCGGCTGGCGGGCGCTCTACAAGGCCAACCGGAAGGCCGTCGGGCGGAACCCGCACCGGCTGAAGATCGGCACCGAGCTGAGGCTGCCTTAGGGCGTGTCACCGGGGCGGAGGGGATTCGCGGCCGCGAGGTTCCCTCGTGCGGCTACCGATGGCCTAACTCTTTCGGAACAACTTGGCGAAAGCCCCCAACCCGGAACCCCTTTTTGCGGTCCTTCTGTTCAGCAGTGGGCTGCATCGCGCCGTCGGGGAGGGGGCGCGATGTGGTCCACGGGGAGACCAGGAACGACCGAAGACCAGGGGACGCGGGGGCGGATGCACATCTCATTCCTGATTCACAATGCCTATGGCATCGGGGGGACGATCCGGACCACGTGCAACCTGGCCCGTACGCTCGCCGAGCGGCATGACGTCGAGATCGTGTCCGTCCTGCGCCACCGCGACGCCCCGCTCTTCGACCCCGGGCCCCGCGTCGCGCTGCGGCATCTCGTGGACATCAGGGAATCCAGCCCCACCTACGACGGCGCGGACCCGGCGCACGCCCGTCCCGCCAAGGTCTTCCCCGCCGCCGAGGGGCGCTTCGACCAGTACAGCGAGCTCACCGACCGCCGCATCGCCCAGCATCTGCGCCGGATCGAGGCGGACGTGGTGGTCGGCACCCGCCCCGGACTCAATGTGCACATCGCCAAGCAGACGCACCGCGGCCCGGTCCGTATCGGCCAGGAGCACCTCACCCTGGACACCCACCCCCGGGCGCTCAAGCTGGCGCTGCGCGGCGCCTATCCGCGGCTCGACGCCGTCACCACCGTCACCGAGGCCGACGCCCGCGCCTACCGCCGGACGCTGCGGCTGCCCGGCGTGCGCATCGAGGCGGTGCCCAACAGCGTGCCGGCGCCCGCCCTGCCGCCCGCCGACGGCACCGGCAAGTGGGTCGTGGCGGCCGGCCGGCTCGCCCGCGTCAAGCGTTATGACGTGCTGATCCGCGCCTTCGCCCGGGTCGCCGCCGAGCGCCCCGACTGGCGGCTGCGGATCTACGGCGGCGGCGCCGAGAAGGCCACCCTGCGTGCCCTGATCGACGAACTCGGCCTGTACAACCATGTTTTCCTGATGGGCCCGGCCAACCCCCTGGAGCCCGAGTGGGCCAAGGGCTCGATAGCCGCCGTCTCCTCCAGCCTGGAGTCCTTCGGGATGACGATCGTCGAGGCCATGCGCTGCGGTCTGCCGGTCGTCGCCACGGACTGCCCGCACGGTCCCGGCGAGATCATCGCCGACGGGGTCGACGGCAAGCTGGTGCCGGTCGGCGACCCGGAGGCGCTGGCCGGCTCGCTGCTCGCACTGATCAACGACGATGCCGCGCGCAAGCGGATGGGCGGCGCCGCGCTGGCCTCGTCCGCCCGCTTCGACCCCGCCATGGTCGCCGGGCGCCATGAAGCGCTCTTCGGCGAGCTGCTCGTGCGCCGGCGGGGCCATCAGCTGCGCGGCAGCCTGCATCGCGCCCGGGGAGCACTGCTCAGCGGCGCATACGCCACCAAGGACGCGGCCCGCGCCGCGCTGAGAGGGGTGCGGACGGCGTGACCGCGTCGAGCCGGCTGACCATGACCGAAGACCAGACGAAGGAGTCCTCTGCCATCGACCAGGAACCCACGGTTCCGGTGAGCGCGGGACCCGACGGCGCCGAGCGGCCGCGCAAGCGGCGCGGCAAGGCGGCGCCCGCGGAGCTGCGGGCCGACTGCATCGCGGACTCCGCGGGCGGCCTCACCTTCGATCTGAGCGCCCCCGAGGGCACCCACACCACCTGGAGCGCGGCGCTGGTGCTGCGGCTGCGCGGCGGCGACGGCGCGGACGACGAGGTGAGGTTGCCGCTCGGGCCGAACGGCGCCGGGCGGCTGCGTGCCGTACTGCCCAGCACCGTCGCGCTCGCCGAGGGCCGCTGGAACGCCTACGCGGACCTGGGCGACGGCCAGGACCCGCGGCGCCTGCAGCCGGGCGTCAACGATCTGCGGTCGCTGGTGGACCGCCGGCCGCTGGCGGGCATCGGCCGGCTCGGTGTACGTATCCCGTACGCGACCAAGTTCGGCAATCTCGCGCTGCGCAGCTGGCTGCGCGGCCCGCACGCCGAGGCCGGCGACATTCTGGTGGCGCCGGACGGGCTGACGGTCTCCGGCCGGCTCTACGGTGCCGCCCCGGCCGCCGGCGCCCGGGCCGAGGCCCGCGCGCGCCGCGCCCCCGACTCCCCGGCCGCGGTCACCGTCCCGCTGACCGTCGACGGCGCGGACTTCACCTTCACACTGCCCTACGAGGAGCTGGCCGGCCGCTGGGAGCGGGGCAGCGAGCCGTGGGACCTGTGGCTGCGCCCCGCCGAGGGCGCCCGGCCGGTCCGTATCGCCCGTCTCCTGGACGATGTCGCGGACAAGAAGCAGGTCTTCAGTTACCCGGCGCTGCCGGTGGCGGCCGAGGCGGGGCAGGTCAGGGTCGGTCCGTACTACACGCTCGACAACGACCTGGCCATACGGGTCGCCGGACCGGACGGGAGCTGACGTATCGTCAGTTCTGGTCCCGGGCCGTATCGAGGACCGTAGCTGTCCGCAAAGGCTGCGAGACTCGGCGCATGTTGGAGACCTCCGCACGGCTGCTGCGCCTGCTCTCGCTGCTCCAGGCCCATCGGGAGTGGTCCGGCGCGGAGCTCGCCGACCGGCTCGATGTCACCCCGCGCACCGTCCGCCGGGACATCGACCGGCTGCGCGAGCTGGGCTACCCCGTCCACTCCGCGCCCGGGACGGCCGGCGGCTACCGGCTGGGCGCCGGCGCCGAACTCCCGCCGCTGCTGCTGGACGACGAGGAGGCGGTGGCGGTCGCGGTCGGGCTGCGCACCGCGGCGGCCGGCGGCGTCGAGGGCATCGAGGAGACCTCCGTACGGGCACTGGCGAAGCTGGAGCAGGTGCTGCCGCACCGATTGCAGCGCAGGGTCGGCGCGCTGAACGCCGTCACCGTGCCGATGCTCGGCAGCGGCGGCCCCCGGGTGGACCCCCATGTCCTCACCGAGCTAGCGCACGCCTGCCGGGACTGCCACCGGCTGCGGTTCGACTACACCGCCCACAACGGCACGGCCTCCCGCCGCACCGTCGAACCCCACCGCCTGGTCTGCGCCCAGCGCCGCTGGTACCTCGTCGCCTGGGACGTGGACCGCGCGGACTGGCGCACCTACCGCGCCGACCGCATCACCCCCACCCCGCCGCACGGCCCCCGCTTCACGCCCCGTACCCCGCCCGCCGAGGACCTCGCCGCCTATGTCTCCCGGGGCATCTCAACCCAGGCGTACGCGAAGCAGGCGACGGTGCTGCTGCATGCCTCGGTCGAGCAGGCCGAGGCCCGGATCAGCCCGTCCGCGGGGGTGCTCGAAGCGGTCGACGAGCGCCACTGTCTGCTGCGCACGGGGGCGCACAGTCTGGAGCTGATGGTGATCCATATCGTGCTGACGGGCTTCGACTTCGAGGTTCGCGAGCCGCCGGAACTCCTCGACCGGGTACGCGAGATCAGGGACCGGCTTGCCCGGGCGCTGGAGCCACCGGCTGCTTGGCCACCTCCGGGTGGTGCAGATCGAACGCCGGGGACTCGGAGCGGATCTTCGGAAGGGTCGTGAAGTTGTGCCGGGGCGGCGGCGAGGAGGTCGCCCACTCCAGGGAGCGGCCGAAGCCCCAGGGGTCGTCCAGCGCGATCTTGGCGCCGTAGCGCGTGGTCTTCCAGACGTTGTAGAGGAACGGCAGGGTCGACAGACCGAGCAGGAACGAGCCGATGGTGGCGAGGGTGTTGAGGGCCGTGAAGCCGTCGGCGGCCAGATAGTCGGCGTAGCGGCGCGGCATGCCCTCCACCCCCAGCCAGTGCTGGACGAGGAAGGTGAGGTGGAAGCCGGTGAACAGCGTCCAGAAATGGATCTTTCCCAGGCGCTCGTCGAGCATTTTGCCGGTGAATTTCGGCCACCAGAAGTAGAAGCCCGCGAAGGTGGCGAAGGCGACCGTCCCGAAGACGACGTAATGGAAGTGGCCGACGACGAAGTACGAGTCGGTGACGTGGAAGTCCAGCGGCGGTGAGGCCAGGATGACGCCGGTCAGTCCGCCGAACAGAAAGCTCACCAGGAAGCCGACCGACCACAGCATCGGGGTCTCGAAGGACACCGAGCCCTGCCACATGGTGCCGATCCAGTTGAAGAACTTCACCCCGGTCGGCGCCGCGATCAGAAACGACATGATGGAGAAGAACGGCAGCAGCACCGCCCCGGTCACGAACATATGGTGCGCCCAGACCATCACCGACAGGGCCGTGATGGCCATCGTCGCGCCGATCAGCATGACGTAACCGAAGATCGGTTTACGGGAGAAGACCGGGATGATCTCCGTGATGATGCCGAAGAACGGCAGCGCGATGATGTAGACCTCGGGATGGCCGAAGAACCAGAACAGGTGCTGCCACAGCAGCGCACCGCCCCACTGTGCCTCGAACACCACCGCCCCGTAGTGCCGGTCCGCCTCCAGTACCAGCAGCGTGGCCGCCAGTACGGGGAAGGCCATCAGCACCAGGACCGAGGTGAAGAGGATGTTCCAGGTGAACACCGGCATCCGGAACATCGTCATGCCGGGCGCCCGCATCACGATGATCGTGGCGATGAAGTTGACGGCACCGAGGATGGTGCCGAAACCGGCCAGCGCCAGGCCCATGATCCACATATCGGCGCCGATGCCGGGGGAGCGGACCATCGAGTTGAGCGGGGCGTACGCCGTCCACCCGAAGGCCGGGCCGCCGAACGGCGTGAGAAAGCTGCCCAGCACGATCAGGCCGCCGAAGAGGTAGAACCAGTACGAGAGCATGTTCAGCCGCGGGAAGGCCACATCGGGCGAGCCGATCTGCAGCGGCATGATCTCGTTCGCGAAGCCGGCGAAGGCGGGGGTGGCGAACAGCAGCAGCATGATCGTGCCGTGCATGGTGAACGCCTGGTTGTACTGCTCGGCGGTGATGAGCTGCAGCCCGGGGCGGGCCAGTTCGGCGCGCATCACCAGCGCCAGCAGGCCGCCCACCAGGAAGAATCCGAACGAGGTGATCAGGTAGAGATGCCCGATCTTCTTGTGGTCGGTGGTCGTCAGCCAGTCGACCAGCACCGATCCGCGGCGCCGCGCCCTCGGGGGCCGGAGGCTTGCCCGGTCGGTGTCCGTAACCATCCGCTGCACCTCGTTCGTCGAAGGTGTACTGGCGCCCGGGACATGATGCTCGGGCGCGTGGCGCAGTGCGAGAGGGCGCTCCGGTCCGTTCCGGTGGAACCGGCGGCCCGGTGGATGCGGCGGTCCGGCGGACGGGCGGCGGGGGAGCGGACGGGGTCCCGGCGGCCGGGGGTGATGTGCGGGAAATGTGTATGGAGTGTGTCTCGTTGGACAATTTCCCGACGGCTGATAAAGGCCTTCGGGTAAGGGGAATGCGATGCTGACGGGGGATTAATTTCCCCGCCGTGCGCCGAGCCGTCCGGAGCGGCTGTGCCCGTTCCCTATTTGATCAAGGCGGAATTCCGGCGACTTTATTTTTCCACCCGGTTGCGGCGTCACTCGGCGCGTACGGGTGACGGAAGTTCCGGCAAACGCAGGAACGTCCGCTGTGACACAAGTGTGACCAATGACGGACCGGTAAGTCACCGGCGTGTGCGCCGGACGGGCCTTCCGCGGGCCGCCACGGGCGCCTACGGTGGCTGTCATGGCTGACATACCGAACCTTCCGAACAACCCTCAGGACGACATCGAGACGTATGTCGGCCTCGACCGGCAGGACGCCGAGGAGCGGGCCAGGGAGCGCGGCTGGACCACCGTCCGCTCGCTGCCGCCGGGCGCGATGATCACCATGGAATACCTGGCCGGCCGGCTCAACTTCGAGGTCAAGGACGGCGCGGTGCACCGCAGCTGGCAGGGCTGAGCACCGCAACCACGACGAAGGCCCCGGCCGCTCGGGAGAGAGCGGCCGGGGCCTTCGTCGCGGGGTGGGGTTGTGCGTACCGGCCCCGCGGGTTGTGGGGTGGTCAGCCGCTCCCGTTGCGGCCGCGCCCGGAGGTCGGGCTCAGCGGCGTGGTGCGCGGGACGCGGTCCGCGTGCGGCGGCCGCCGGCTGCCCGCCGGGGTGACCGGCGTGCGCTCCGACCGGATGGTGTACGGGCGCGACGGGTGGTGCGGCCAGCCGTCCGGGGCGTGGGCGGCCGAGCGGCTGCCCGTGCCGGCACCGATCGTCTCGCGTACGAGCACCTCGCCCTCGGGGGCGATGCGCTGCCGGGAGACTCCCGGAGCCAGCGAGCCGGCCGGCAGCGGGCCGCGCAGCGAATCGGGGCGCAGCCGCAGCCACAGCCGCAGCAGGATGCCCATGAGGCGGTCCTCCACCCAGGTGACGCCGGGCTCCAGCCACGGCATCGCCAGCAGCACCAACAGCCCCGCGGCCCAGCCGAGCAGCACATCGCTGACCCAGTGCGTGCCGAGGTAAACGGTCGTCATGCCGACGCCCAGCGCGCCGAGTGCGGCGATCACCGAGAGCGTGCGGCGGCGCAGCGGGGTGGTCGCCAGGTAGGCGAGCACGCCCCAGGTGACCACGGCGTTCGCGGTGTGACCCGAGGGGAATATGTCGCCCCCGAGCCACATCTCGTTGGCGCCGACGGTGGTCGCGTAGTGCGGGCCGAGCCGGCTCATGCCGAGCTTGGCGGCGCCCACGGTGATGTTCAGCAGCAGCAGCGAGGCGCCGAGCACCAGCAGCGGGTGGAGGTTGCGCTGGCGCCAGCAGCGCCAGCCCAGCCATGCCGCCACCGCCACCGCGGTCGGCCCGCGCTGCCCCAGCACCACGAAGTAGTCGAGGAAGGCATGAATCTCGGGCCACTGCTTGTAGGGCCTGAAGAACATGACTTGCCAGTCGAACGTGACCAGCCATGAAGTGGCCAGCACTCCGGCCACGATCGCGAGATACACCGCCAGCGTGCCCCAGAACAGCCACAGGCGGGTCCGGGTCATGCGGGGTGGTCGGGCGCGATCGGTCGGGCGCTCCTCCATCTGGTCGAGCTTGTCATCGGTACGCACTCAATCGACGTTACCGCGTGTGATGTAGGTGCTTGGTCAAACTGTGCGCTTTGTAATGACGATGTGATGTGGAATGCGTCTCAAGCGCGGCCCCGCCGCAGGGATTTGGAAGGGAATTCTCGGCGATTCTCTATCCCTTCCCGACGCTCGCGTGTCGTCACCCTGAGCGCCTTATCTGCTTTTCTCCGACGGAGTTTATCCGTCATTTGCTCGGGCGTCGTGTGATGTTTCCTCGGGGCCGTGCTCGCGGAGGGGGAGCGTCCGGTCGCGGCGGCCAGAAGATGATCACTGCCGGCCCCGTGGAGATCACGGCGGGCCCGAACCGTTCAGCCAGAACGCCCCGTAGACCGCGGACCCCACCGCCACCACCCCGATGACCAGCCAGGACCGCACCGGGCGCCACCGCGCGAGCCCCGCCGCGAGCGGCAGCAGCAGCGGATAGGCCGGCAACATCAGCCGCGGCTTGGACCCGAAGTAGCCCTTGGCGGTCAGCGCGAGCAGCAGCACCGTCCCGCCGTAGACCGCCAACGGCAGCGGCTGGCCCCGGCGTACGCCGTGCACGTACAGCCAGATCACCAGACCGACGCCGACCAGCAGACCGAGTCCGGCCGCGAACGCGGGCCCGGAGAGCTGGTGGCCGACGAACGAGGCGAACGCGAGACCGCCGTCGAAACCGTTGCCCCAGCCGCCCTGGACGTCCAGATAGCCGGTGAGCGAGCCCCGTTGCGCCCCCACCCACAGGAAGTAGCCGCACCAGCCCAGCGGCGCCAGGAGCACGCCGAGCAGCATGTCCCGGTGCTCACGGAGCGCCGCGCGCCACCCCGGACCGCCGGCCCGCGCCCGCCACACCGTCACCGCCGCGGTGATCCACACCGCCGCGACCACCGCCGCACCCACCGGCCGGGTCAGCCCGGCCAGCGAGGCCAGTACGCCCGCCCACACCCAGCGCCCGGTCAGCACGCAGTGGACGCCCCAGGCCGCGAGCGCGGTGAACAGGGACTCCGAGTACGCCATCGACTGCACGATGCCGACCGGCAGCGCGGCCCACAGCGCCGCCAGGGCGACCCCGGTTCCCGGCCCGTGCAGCCGCTCACCGGTCGCGTACAGCGCCCAGGCCGCGGCCAGCGACGCCAGCCAGGCCACCACCATCCCGGCGTCGGCGGGCGACAGCGGTGAGAGCGCCGACAGCCCGCGCTCCAGCCACGGCAGCAGCGGGAAGAACGCCAGGTTGGAGTGCACATCACCGTTGGCCAGCTGCACGCTGTAGCCGTAGCCCTGCTCGGCGACCCGGGTGTACCAGAGCGAGTCCCAGCGGGCGGTCAGCAGCGTGTGCCAGCTCTTGCCGTTCGCCGCCGACCAGACCGCGAGCACGGCCAGGCCCAGCATCCGGACCGCGGCGAACGCCGCCAGCGCGGGCGCGGCGCGGCGCAGCGCGGCCCGTACGGCAAAGCCGTCGCATCGGGTCCGGCCGGGAACGGCGGCGGTGGCAAGATCGTTCATCCAGTCGATTATCCAGGTGGCCGAAGAACGATTGTCGACGGCCGGTGGGGGAACGTGCGGCGCTGCGATGAGCGTCTCATCGTGAGGTGAGCCACGCGGCAGTCACGGGGACTCGCGTAGTCTGACGTCTCAACTCGCCCGTGCCGCCGGTTCCCCCGGGGCGTTTTCGCGCCCTGATCCGTGGCCGCGAGAGCATGACTGGAGGTGCTGCATGTCCGGGACGACCACGTCCGGCAGGGGACGGACGGCTGGTGTTCCCCGACTTTCAGGCGGCGGTGGGAACCGCTGGACCGTGCTGATCGTGCTCTGTGTCAGCCTGCTCTTCGTCGCGCTGGACACCACGATCCTGTACGTCGCCGTGCCCTCGGTCACCGAGGACCTGCGGCCGGGGCCGGTGGAGCTCCTCTGGATCGTCGATGTCTACCCGTTGATCGCGGCCTCGCTGCTGATCCTCTTCGGCACCCTCGGCGACCGCGTCGGCCGCCGGCGCATCCTCCTCCTCGGCTACGGCCTCTTCGGCCTGGCCTCGGCCGCCGCCGCGCTCGCGCCCAATCCGCAGATCCTGATGGTGGCCCGCGCGCTGCTCGGCATCGGCGGCGCGATGATCATGCCCGCGACGCTGTCGATCCTGCGGCAGGTCTTCCCCGACCGGCGCGAGCGCGCGGTCGCCATCGGCGTGTGGAGCGCGGTGGCCGCGGTCGGCGCCGCGGTCGGCCCGGTCCTGGGCGGCTTCCTCGTGGAGAACTTCTGGTGGGGCTCGGTCTTCCTCATCAACATCCCGATGATGGCCGCGATGCTCCTGATAGGCCGCTGGCTGCTGCCGGAGTCGCGCGGTGAGCGCAACGGCCCCTGGGACGTGATCGGCGCGATCATCGCGGCGCTCGGTGTGCTGGGCATCGTCCTCGGCGTGAAGCGGATCGGCAGCGGCGCGGCCGTGCTGGGCCCGACCACGCTGGTGCCGATCGTCGTCGGCATCGCGCTGCTGGTCCTCTTCGTACGGCGCCAGCACCGGCGCGAGCACCCGCTGATCGATATGCGGCTGTTCTCCCGGCCCGCGTTCGGCACCTCCGTCGGCTGCATCGTGCTGGCCATGCTCGCCCTGGTGGGCCTGCAGCTGATCGCCGTCCAGTACCTCCAGCTCGTCCTGGGGCTCAGCCCCCTGGAGACCGGGCTGCGGATGCTGCCCCTGGTCTTCGCCGCGATGGCCGCCGGCCTGACCGGCTCGAAGATGCTGCAGGCCCTCGGCCCGCGCGCCATGGTCTCGCTCGGCTTCGTGCTGACCGCTGTCGCGGTGCTCTGTCTGACCGCGATGAGCAGCCAGGACCGCCCCTGGCTGCTGTCCCTCGGCTTTGTGCTGCTCGGCTTCGGCTTCCAGTCCACGCTCTTCGGGGCGTACGAGTCGATGCTCAGCGAGGCCCCCGCCGAGCAGTCGGGCGGCGCCGCCGCCATCGGGGAGACCTCGTACCAGCTCGGTGCCGGCATCGGTGTCGCGCTGCTCGGCAGCGTGATGAACGCCGCCTACGCCCCCGGTCTGAGCCATGTCGACGGTGTCCCCGGGCGGGCCGCCGCCTCGGCCGCGCACTCCCTCGGCGAGGCCTACAAGGTGGCCGCCGGCCTGGGCCCGGCCGCCAAGGCCGCGCTGCGCGAGGCGGCCCGGGACTCCTTCGTCCGCGGGCTGCACATCACGCTCGTCGCCAGCGCCGTGCTGCTGCTGGTCGGCGCGGCGATCGCGCTGCGGTTGCCGCGCCGGGCCGCGGACTCCATGGAGCGGGCGGAAGGTGACACCGGCACGAGTGACGGCGCGGCTGCGGTCGCCGGCCGCGGCAGCGAGCCGGCTCCGGCGAGCTCCGGTCGCTGATCCCTCCTCCGGACCGGGCTTCTTCTCTCTTTGTGTGTGCACGCCTTCCTTTGTGTGCATACGCGGCGGTGACCCTTGCCCGCGCGGCACCGCGGGCCGTACCGTCGGACGCGCAATAACTACCACTGCTAGTTTTTCGCGCGAGCGCTGAACCTGCCGGAGGCCCCGCCATGTCCGCAACGCCGTCCTCGACGCTTCCGCCGTTCGACCCCGGCGACCCCCTGGGCATCGACGATCTGCTCACCGACGAGGACCGTGCCGTCCGCGACACCGTCCGCCGGTGGACCGCCGACCGGATCCTGCCGGAGATCGCCGACTGGTACGAGCGCGGCGAACTGCCCGGCATCCGCGAGCTCGCCCGTGAGCTGGGCTCCCTCGGCGCGCTCGGTATGTCCCTGACCGGCTACGGCTGCGCGGGCGCCTCCGCCGTCCAATACGGTCTGGCCTGCCTGGAACTGGAGGCGGCCGATTCCGGCATCCGTTCGCTGGTCTCCGTCCAGGGCTCGCTCGCCATGTACGCGATCTGGCGCTTCGGCTCCGAGGAGCAGAAGCAGCAGTGGCTGCCGCGGATGGCGGCCGGCGAGATCATCGGCTGCTTCGGTCTGACCGAGCCCGACCACGGCTCCGACCCCGCCGGGATGCGGACGTACGCCAAGCGCGACGGCGGAGACTGGGTGCTGAGCGGGCGCAAGATGTGGATCACCAATGGCTCGGTGGCCGGTGTCGCGGTGGTCTGGGCCCGTACCGACGAAGGCATCCGCGGCTTTGTCGTCCCCACCGACACCCCGGGATTCTCGGCCCCCGAGATCAAGCACAAGTGGTCCCTGCGCGCCTCGGTGACCAGCGAACTCGTCATGGACGAGGTACGGCTGCCGGCCGACGCGGTGCTCCCCGAGGTCACCGGGCTGCGCGGCCCGCTCGGCTGTCTCAGCCACGCCCGTTACGGCATCGTCTGGGGATCCATGGGGGCCGCGCGCGCCAGCTTCGAGGCGGCGCTGGACTACGCGAAGACGCGGGAGCAGTTCGGCAAGCCCATCGGCGGCTTCCAGCTCACCCAGGCCAAGCTCGCCGACATGGCGGTCGAACTGCACAAGGGGATCCTGCTGGCCCATCACCTGGGGCTGCGGATGGACGCGGGGCGGCTGCGTCCCGAGCAGATCAGCTTCGGCAAACTGAACAACGTGCGGGAGGCGATCGAGATCTGCCGCACGGCCCGGACGATCCTGGGTGCCAACGGGATCTCGCTGGAGTACCCCGTCATGCGGCATGCGACCAACCTCGAATCGGTGCTCACCTATGAGGGCACTGTCGAGATGCACCAACTGGTGCTGGGCAAGGCGCTCACCGGCCTGGATGCCTTCCGGTGAGCGGCCTCGCCCAGGAGCTCCGGTTGATCCCCGGTCGGAAGCATGCGGGACCCGCTCAACTCTGGTTGCCAGCCGGAGGCTGTCGTGCCTGGCTCAACTCTGGTTGCTGCATTACCCGGGGGTGACCCCCGGACCCCCAGCCGGAGGCTGTCGTGCCTGGCTCAACTCTGGTTGAAGAAGCCGCCGTTGCGGTGGGCGCGGGCCTCGCCGCTGACGACCTTGTAGTCGGCGGGGGTCAGCAGGAACACCCGGGTGGCGACCCGCTCGATCGAACCGCGCAGGCCGAAGGTCAGGCCGGCCGCGAAGTCCACCACACGCTTGGCGTCGGCGGACTCCATGGCCGTCAGGTTGACGATCACCGGGACGCCGTCACGGAACAGCTCGCCGATGCCACGCGCATCCCGGAAGCTCTCCGGGGTGACCGTGGCGATGCGGGTGCCCTGGTCCTGGGCGGCCTCGTCGGCCACCCGGACCCGGGGGTCGGTGACCCAGGGGTTGCCGACCGACTCTCCGGCGTCGGGTCCCTCGGCGTAGTCGTCGTCGTAGTAGCGCTCGTCATCATTGTCGTCGACGAGGCCAAGCCAAGCACTCGCCTTGCGCACCGATCCCATTGACGCCTCCTCTCACCCGTGGTCTGTGTGTGTCCGCCCCTATCGTCGTCCATGAGGCCGAGTGTGTGCCAAGTGGATAGCGGCCGCACGGGGGGTTCGTGACACATCTGGTGCAAAGAGGGTGGCGCGCCGTCAGCTTGCGCGCCCCGGTCGCGAACCGACAGTACGACAACCGTCACGGTCGGTACTCGAACGGGTGACGCCGGTAAATGGCCCGCGGGACAGGGCGCGAACCCGTGGGTCGGTTCGTGCACGGGACCAGGGCAAATGCCAATAGCCTGGTGACCCGACAGAGATACGGACCGACGGCCGGGCGACCGGCCCGCTGGAGGGATGTTGACGCGGCAGCGGGCTCCACGCTGCCGCGCCGACTACCGTGCGGGACGCCAAGTACGGATCTGCGCAGGGGAGTTCACTGGCTCAGTGGATCTCCGGCGGACTGATCCGTGACGTCTTGATCGCCGAGGCGCCGGTGCCCCACTTCTTCAGGATCCGGTCGTAGGTACCGTCCTTTATCAGCCGGCCCACCGCGGCCCGGACGGCGGGCGCCAGCGGGGTGCCCTTCTTGAACGCGAAGCCGACGTCGAGTCGCTTGAACTCATTGAGGAACCGCAGACCCGGCTGCTGCTTGACGGCGTAGCGCAGTCCGTTGATGGTGCTCATCACCACATCGGTGCGGCCCTGCTGGAGCGAGATCCACAGCGCGCCCTGCTCGGCGTAGGTCTTGACGTCGTACGGCTTCTTGCCGGCCTCCTTGCACAGATGCTGGTTCTCCTCCAGCGTCGCCTCGAAGGTGGTGCCCGCGCCGGTGGCGACCGTCAGCCCGCACAGCTGCTTCAGCGAGGTGACTTTCTTCAGCGGACTGTCCTTGCGGACCGCGAAGCCCTGGCCGTCGTTGATGTAGGTGACGAAGTCGATGGTTCTGCGGCGCTCGTCGGTGACGCCGAAGTTGCCGGTGCCCAGGTCGTATTTGCCGCTGCCGAGGGCCGGCAGGATCGCCTCGAAGCTCGCCACCTCACGGTCGATCCTGAGGCCGAGGGCCTTGCCGACGGCGTCGGCGAAGTCGATGTCCTGGCCGGCCAGGGTCTTGCCGTCGGCCAGATACGTGGCGCCGGGCGGGGTGCCGACGCTGGTGGCGAGCGAGAGGCTGCCCCGGGTGCGGATGTCGGCGGGCAGCAGTTCGGCGGCGGCCGGGTCCTTCTTGACCGACGAGACCACGTCCGTGGTGGGGATCTTGGCGTCGGCGGCCGCGGGTCCGGCAGCTCCGGCGCCGCCGGCCGGTTCGCCCGAACCGCAGGCGGTGAGCGCCAGCACCGCGGTGGTCAGGAGCGCGGCGGCGCGCAGTGCGGTGGTGCGGGGCGTGGTGAGCGTCATGGGCGCGGGATCTCCAGGTGCTTTTCGAACGGCAGCGGGCCGATCGACTCCGGGGCGGTGGGCAGATCGAACAGGGGGCGGTGGCGGACCGTCAGGCGGGTGGTCTCCGGCGGGCGGTGCGCGGCGGCGGTCATCGGATCCCCTCCGTGGCCGGCGACGGAACCGGGGGTGCGGCGGCGGACGGCCACGGCAGCGCATCGGGCGGTTCATGGCGTAGCTGCGGCAGTACCTCGGCGGTGGTCAGCCGCAGCGCCTCGGCCTTGCGGTGGAAGGGCAGCCCGGCGCTGTCCACGGAGAAGAACTGCAACGCATGCCAGCCGGCCGCCGGAGAGCTGGTCGGCGGTGGCATAGTCCTCCGCGACCCGTAGTGGGTCGAGGGTGGACAGCACGGTGACGGTGTGAACGGCTGGATGCGATGCTCCCTCCGGCCGAAGGTTGGGAGAGCGTCGAACCCCAACTCCTCGGCCAGTGAGGCGAGTTCGACGACCTCGCGGAGCCGGTCGTGCGGGGTGAGGAGATGTCCGGACTCCGCGTCCGGGACGTTGTCGATCAAAGTCATGACGCCGAAGCGCATACCGCGCCCTTCTTCGAGCGTGCCGAAGGAAATGAGGACGGAAAAGCCGGAAAGGTACTGCGAGCATGCGAGGGGAGGGTGCGCCGGTACGGCGGCGCGAGGTGTGAAGGCGCGCGGTTGGCGGGGAGAGAGGAACCGCGAAACGGCCCGGCCTTATCGGCGGCGGGCTTCAGGGCAGGGGGTCAGCTCAACAGGACGACGACCACACTCGACCGAAGTCGATGTGGTCCCGGGTGACCAGCCGCTGCCATGCGTACATGCGACTAAGTGGAACAGGCATCCGTTTCCGCGTCAACCATGAAGTGATCCATCGCTCACAGTGTGGACAGCCTTGACAGCGGGGCGAGTTCACCGCATAGCCTCAAGAACCGGTCGTGCTGAGGGGCGCGGCCCGTTCTGTCTTTTCCGCCTGTGTGAAGGCACGCGACTCCCGTGTTCGCTCTCTGCATCCACGGAGCCTTCGCCATGTCTTTGGTAGACCCACCTTCCGACACCCTCGAAGCCCCCGCCCGGCCTGCCGCGGCCCCGCCCGACGGCACCGGCGCCACCGTCCCGCGGATCGTGCCGCGGCGCCGCACCGGCCAGTGGGCGGCGGCCGCCGCCGTCCTCGTGCTGCTGGCGTCGGCCGTCCTCTCCGTCGTACGCAACGACGCCTTCCAGTGGGACGTGGTCGCCGACTACTTCCTGACCACCGCGGTGCTGCGCGGCCTGGGCCTCACCCTCTGGCTGACCGTGCTCGTCATGGTGCTGGGCTTTGCGCTGGGCACCCTGCTCGCGACGATGCGGCTGTCCGCCAACCCCGTGCTGCGCGGTGTCAGTTGGGGATACGTCTGGCTCTTCCGGTCGATGCCGATCCTGGTGCAGCTGCTGTTCTGGTTCAACATCGGGGCGCTGTACCCGACGATCCTCGGCATCAGGACCGTCCATCTGCTCGGTCCGGTCACCATCGCCATCATCGGCCTCACCCTGCACGAGGCCGCCTACGCCGCCGAGGTGGTCCGCGGCGGCATCCTCTCCGTCGACAAGGGCCAGCTGGAGGCCGCCCAGTCGCTGGGGCTGGGCGCCTGGCGACGGCTGCGCCGCATCGTGCTGCCGCAGGCGATGCGCTCCATCGTGCCGCCGGCCGGCAACATGCTGATCGGCACCCTCAAGGGCACCTCCATCGTCAGTGTCATCGCCGTCCAGGACCTGCTCTACTCCGTGCAGCTGGTCTACCACCGCACCTACCAGGTCATCCCGCTGCTGCTGGTCGCCACCATCTGGTACGTCGTGGTCACCTCGGTGCTCGGCGTCGGCCAGTTCTACGTCGAGCGGCACTACGCGCGCGGTACGGCCGGTGCCCGATGACGCCGCCCGCGCTGTCGTCCGTACGGCCGTCCGTCGTGATCGTGGGAGCCGGACCGCGGGGCACCGGACTGCTGGAGCGGATCGCCGCCAACGCCCCCGAGCTCTACGGCGATACCCCCCTCGACCTGCACCTCGTCGATCCGCATCCGCCCGGCGGCGGCCGCATCTGGCGCGCCGATCAGTCGCCCCTGCTGTGGATGAACTCCACGGCCGAGGACGTCACCATGTTCACCGACGAGAGCGTGGAGCTGGACGGTCCGGTGCGGCCCGGCCCCTCGCTCGCCGAGTGGGCCCGCGCGGTGCGGGCCGGCGAGATCGCCGTCGAACCCGGCCTGGCCGACGCGATCACGGAACTCGGGCCACGCGACTTCGCCGGCCGGCGGCTGCAGAGCGCCTATCTGAACTGGGTGTACGAGCGGTCGGTGGCCGCGCTGCCGCCGACCGTCGCCGTCCATGAGCACCGGCGCACCGCGGTACGGGTCTCGGGCTCCCGTGACGGCCGGCAGCAGGTATGGCTGGACGGCCGCCCCACCCCGCTCCTCGCCGACCTCGTCGTACTCGCCCTGGGTCATCTGGAGGCAGAACTTCCGCCGGAACAGCGGGAGTTGAGTGAGTTCGCGGCCTGCCACGGGCTGACGCATCTGCCCCCGGCGTTCACCGCAGACAGCGATCTGAGCGCACTGCGCCCCGGCGAGCCGGTGCTCGTCCGCGGCTTCGGGCTGGCCTTCATCGACCTGATGGTGCTGCTGACCGAGGGCCGCGGCGGTACCTACACGGCCGGTGCCGACGGGCAGCTGACCTACCGGCCCTCGGGGCGTGAGCCCGTCCTGCACGTCGGGTCGCGGCGCGGGGTCCCGTACCACTCCAAGATCGGCTACGAGCCGGCCGGCGAACGGCCGCCGCTGCCCCGCTTCTTCGGGCCCGAACAGGTCGATGCACTGCTCGCCCGGCCCGGGATCGACTTCCGGCGCGATGTCCGGCCGCTGATCGACAAGGAACTGGGCTTTGCCCACTACCACCGGCTGTTCACCGCCCACCCCGGGCGCACCCGTATGGACTGGCCGGACTTCGAGGAGAAGTACGCCGCCGCCGACCCCGCCGGCGCCGAGCTCCAGGCCCTGGTCAGCGCCGCGGTCCCGGACTCCGCCGACCGCCTCGACCTGGACGTCCTGGACCATCCGCTGGCAGGTGTGCGCTACCCCGACGGTGAGGCACTGCAAGAGGGCCTGCGCGGCTATATCGAGGCCGACCTCGCCCGCCGCCACGACCCCGAGCGCAGCCCCGACCTGGCGGTCTTCCTCGCGCTGCTGTCGGTCTACGGCCAGCTGGTGCGGATCGGCGACCGCGGCCCCTGGTGGCACGGCTTCTTCAGCTATCTCGCCTCCGGCCCGCCGGGGCCACGGCTACGCCAGCTCCTCGCGCTCTCCCGGGCCGGTGTGGTGCGCTTCCTGGGCGCCGACATCACCGTCACCGCGGATGAGCGGCGCGGGGTGTTCCGTGCCGAGAGCGCCAGTGTGCCGGGGGAGTTCGTCGAGGCCCGCGCGCTGGTGGAGGCGCGGCTGCCGGCGCCGACCGTCGAGCACACCCGGGACGCCCTGTTGCGCGCCCTGTACGCCGACGGGGCGGCGGCCACCCCCGCCGGACTGCTGGCGGTGGCTGCCGCCGACGCCCGGATCCTGGACCGGTCCGGCCGCCCGCACCCGCGCCGCTTCGCCCTCGGCCCGCACACCGACGCCCGCTCCGGCGGCGCCTTCGCCCGCCCTCGTACCGATGCCCCCGCCTTCCGGCAGAACGACGCCACCGCGCGGGCGCTGCTCACCTTCCTCCGGGAGCGGGCCGCCGCGCCCGTCCCCGTATCCGCCGCCTCCGTCCCCCGCACCGCACCCACCCCCGAGGACTCCCATGCCGCTGACCGGTGATCCCCCTGTCGAACAGGCCGCTCCCCAACGGGCCGCTCCCCAACGGGCCGCTCCCGGACGGGCCGGACCACCGCCGGCCGACGACCCGGCGGCCCTGAAGGCCGTTCCCGTACGCCGTCCCTGGCGCTGGGCCCGGGTCGTGCCCCTGCTGAGGGTGGCCACCGCCTGGTACATCCCGCTGGCCACCGTGCTCTCCGTCCTCCAGCACTACGTGGACCGTCACTTCTCCGAGGGAGCCACCCGATGAGCACGCAGGGCGCGATGGTCGAGGTCCGCTCGGTCCACAAGAGCTTCGGCTCGCTGGAGGTCCTGAAGGGGGTGGACCTGGCGGTCCGGACCGGCGAGGTCGCCGTCGTCCTCGGCCCGTCCGGCTCCGGCAAGTCCACCCTGCTGCGCACCATCAACCACCTGGAGAAGGTCGACGGCGGCTCGGTGAGCGTGGACGGCGTGCTGGTGGGCTACAAGCAGTCCGGCAACAGGCTCTACGAGCTGCGCGAACGCGAGATCCTCAAGCAGCGCACGGAGATCGGCTTCGTCTTCCAGAGCTTCAACCTCTTCCCGCATCTGACCGTGCTGGACAACCTCACCGAGGCCCCCGTCTCCGCGCTCGGCCGCCCGAAGAAGGGCGCCGTCGAGTCGGCGCGCGCCCTGCTGGCGCGGGTCGGACTCGCGGACAAGGCGGAGGCCTATCCCCGGCAGCTCTCCGGCGGCCAGCAGCAGCGGGTCGCCATCGCCCGGGCGCTCGCCCTGGAACCCAAGCTGCTGCTCTTCGACGAGCCGACCTCCGCCCTCGACCCGGAGCTGGTCGGCGAAGTCCTCGATGTCATCAAGGACTTGGCGCACCAGGGCACCACCATGATCGTCGTCACCCATGAGATCGGCTTCGCCCGCGAGGTCGCCGACACCGTCGTCTTCATGGACGGCGGCCGGATCGTCGAACAGGGCCCGCCCGGCGAGGTCCTCGACCACCCGCGCCATGAGCGCACCAAGTCCTTTCTCTCCAAGGTCCTTTGAGGGAGGTGGTCGGCAGGCCCGCGTCGATCGGACCCCGGTGGTCTCGACCCGTTCGTCGACCGTGTCGTACCGCTCCTCCAGGAGCGCGGCGTGTACCGCACGGAATACACCGGCACGACCCGGCGCTCCCACTTGGGGCTGACGGAGCCCGCACACCCCGTAGGGAAGGGTTCACGGTCATGAGCACCCACGCACTCCAGGAGTGGCAGGACTGGCGCGACCGGCGCGTCGCCGGCGTCTCCCAGCCGTACGGCCCGCTCGCCCTGGCCGGCACCCACTGGCTGGCCGACCGTCCCGACGGCCGTATCGAGGGGCTGCCGGGCATCTGGACCGAGGAGGGCGACGCGGTCGTGCTGCGGGCGGACGCCGACGAGGGGCTCACCGTCGACGGCAGGCCGGCGGCGGGCGCGTTCCGGCTCGGCCAGGACGCCGGCCCCGAAGCCGTCCGGGTGGCACACGGCGAGCGGCATCTGCTCGTACTGCGCCGCGAGGGCCTCTGGGCGGTGCGCGACTACGATCCCGCCGCCCCGGCCCGCCGCGGGTTCGCCGGTATCGACGTCTTCGACCACGACGAGCGCTGGGTGCGGCCCGGCCTGTTCCGGCCGTACGCACAGGGCCGCACGGTCCAGGTGCCCAACGCCGACGGACAGCGGCGCGGTCTCGGCCTCGCCGGTGAACTCGCCTTCGCCTTCGAGGGGGACGAGCACACCCTCCAGGTCGCGGTCGAGGGCGACGGCTCCCTGTGGGCCGTGCTCGCCGACGCCACCAGCGGCACCGACAGCTACCGCTTCCGCTTCCTGCGGACGCCCGCGCCCGCCGAAGACGGCACCGTCACCGTCGACTTCAACCGCACCCTGCTGCCGCCGTGCGCGTTCGCCGACCACTTCCTCTGCCCCTTCCCGCCGCCCGGCAACACCCTGCCCATCGCCCTGCGGGCGGGCGAGCGGAACCGCATCGTCCACTGATCCGTCCAAGTCGCCGACCGAGGGGGTCAGCACCGCCCCGGCAGCCGTCAACCAGGCTGCCGGGGCGGAGTGTTGGGGCTCCAGCCGTGCAACAACCGTGTGTCCCGCACAAGACATTCGTGTGGGCCTCTTGCGCTGCGGGGGTGGTGCGCCCGAAACTCCGCTCAGCGCTTGTCAGGGGCACGTCGAAATGAACGTGCGGATTCTGGTGTGCCCTTTGGCTGCGCCTCACCGGGCTGCCCACAGGCGGCTCCCCGATCCCCTCGGAGGAATCAGTGAGGAACGAGCGCACCACCCCCCGCAGCGGCGTAGCGAGACGCACCCGGCTGATCGCCGTGGCGTCCGGACTGATGGCCATCGGCGCCATCGCCGTCCCGACCGCCAACGCCCAGGACCCCGCACCCGTCACGACGTTCAGCGCCTCCCAGCTCTCCGCCGCCGGCAACGCGGTACGTGCCGCGGATGTCGCCGGCACCGCCTGGCGGGTCGACAGCACGACCCACACCCTGGTCGTCACCGCCGACCGCACGGTCTCCCGGGCCGAGATCGCCAAGATCAAACAGGCCGCGGGCACCAACGCCGACGCGGTCCGCATCGAGCGCACCGCGGGCACCTTCCGCAAGTTCATCTCCGGCGGCGACCCGATCTACGCACCCAGCTGGCGCTGCTCGCTGGGCTTCAACGTCCGCAGCGGCAGCACCTATTACTTCCTGACGGCCGGTCACTGCACCGACGGCAACCCGCCCTGGAGCACCAGCTCCGGCGCCTCCATCGGCAGCACGGTGAGCAGCAGCTTCCCCGGCAACGACTACGGCATCGTCAAGTACACCGGCTCGGTCACCCACCCGGGCACCGTCGGCAGCCAGGACATCACCAGCGCCGCCACCCCGTCCGTGGGCCAGTCGGTCACCCGCCGTGGCTCCACCACCGGCACCCACAGCGGCAAGGTCACCGCCCTGAACGCCACCGTCAACTACGGCGGCGGCGACATCGTCTCCGGACTCATCCAGACCACCGTCTGCGCCGAGCCCGGCGACAGCGGCGGCCCGCTCTACTCGGGGACCACGGCGCTCGGCCTCACCTCCGGCGGCAGCGGCGACTGCACCTCCGGCGGCACCACGTTCTTCCAGCCGGTCACCGAGGCGCTCAGCGCGTACGGCGTGAGCGTCTACTGACGCCGGCCGGCTGATACCCGCACCTCGCACGCACCGGTATCCGTACACCGCACCACACAAGGGCCCCCGTCCGCCGGCGGACGGGGGCCCGGCCCCGTGCCCGCCGCGAGCCTCGACCGGCCTCCGGGCCGGGCATACCATGGAATCACGCCCGATTCGGACGGCAAACGGCACACATCAGGGGGCCGTGATGGTCGAAGAACTGGTGACGGCCGGGGTGGGCCTGGCATGCGCCGGTGCGGTGTATTTCATGGCGGCGGCGCGCGTGGTCAAGCAGTACGAACGCGGTGTGGTGCTCCGGCTGGGGAAGCTGGCGTCCGCGGTGCGGGGACCGGGCTTCACCATGATCATTCCGGGCATCGACCGGATGCGTAAGGTCAATATGCAGATCGTGACGATGCCGGTGCCCGCCCAGGAAGGCATCACACGTGACAATGTCACGGTCCGCGTCGACGCGGTGGTCTATTTCAAGGTCGTGGATGCCGCCGACGCGGTCGTCCGGGTCGAGGACTACCGCTTCGCGGTCTCGCAGATGGCCCAGACCTCACTGCGGTCGATCATCGGCAAGAGCGAACTGGACGATCTGCTCTCCAATCGGGAGAAACTCAACCAGGGGCTGGAGCTGATGATGGACAGCCCGGCCATCGGCTGGGGGGTGACCGTCGACCGGGTGGAGATCAAGGACGTCTCGCTGCCGGAGACGATGAAGCGATCGATGGCCCGCCAGGCCGAGGCCACCCGCGACCGGCGCGCCCGCGTGATCAACGCCGACGCCGAGCTGCAGGCCTCCAAGAAGCTGGCCGAGGCCGCCGCGGCGATGTCCGACCAGCCGGCGGCGCTGCAACTGCGGCTGCTGCAGACCGTGGTGGCGGTCGCCGCGGAGAAGAACTCCACCCTCGTCCTGCCCTTCCCCGTGGAGCTGCTGCGATTCCTGGAGCGCTCCGGGCTACAGGCCCAGGCGCAGACCGCCCAGGCCGAGGCGGAGGCGGAACGGGAGCGCGTACAGCCGCCGGCCGGTTCGACCGCCCCGGAGGCATCGCCTACGCCCGAGGTACCGGGTGCGCCCGAGGTGCCGCGTACCCCCGTCGAGAGTGGTGACGGCATGGGGCCGCTGCCGCAGCTGGAGGAGCTCCCGGAGGCGGAGAACCTGCCTTAGCGCCGGCCCGTCGGCGCCCGCGCCCGGCGCGTCCGCCGCGCCCGACCGATCGTCGTACACGCCCTTGAGCGGGGCGGTGTACGGCGATCTCCGCTGTGCGGGGGCCGGCCCTCGACCGGTGTGATCCGGCCAGCTATGGTCCTCACACGGTGCCGGCCGCCGAGCGCCTCGCATGCCCGCTGATGTCCGCACTCAGGAGCGGCGTGCGCGGATATCGGTGTGTCCATCGTGTGGTGAAAGGGTGAACTCCCGTATGTAAGACCGGAACTCGGTCTTGTGCACGAGTGAGACGGATGGGAATACTCGGCTCCGCACGTTGGCATGGACGCGACTCCCCGAGGCGCTGCTCCGCGGGGCGGAGCCGTTCGTGTCCCGATTCTCACTCTCCGGGCCCGTGCAACTCCCCACGGTTCGGGCCCATCCCCCCACGGGAGGCTCTGAGTTGAAGCACCGACGCATACCCAAGCGGCGCGCCGTGATGGCAGGCGCGGGAGCGCTTGCGCTCGCCGCCACCGCCACCGTCACCCTCGCCAACGCCAATGCGGCCCCGGCCCCGGCCGCCACCCCCACGGTGGCCAAGCTGACCTCCGCCGCGGCGAGCACCCTGGCGTCCCAGCTCAAGACCGGTACGGCCGGCGCGTTCTACGACGCCAAGGCCAAGAAGCTGGTGGTCAACGTCGTCAGTGAGGCGGCGGCCAAGGTCGTACGGGCGAAGGGGGCGGAGGCCAGACTCGTCAAGCACACGCTGGCCCAGCTCGACGCGGCCCGGCAGACGCTGAAGTCGAAGGCGACCATCCCCGGCACGGCCTGGGGCGTGGACCCGCAGAGCAACAAGGTCGTGGTGACCGCCGACCGCACGGTCAAGGGCGCCAAGCTGGACCGGCTCACCAAGGTCGCCAAGAGCCTCGGTGACAAGGTGGAGGTCCGCCACAGCAAGGGTGAGTTCAAACCCTTCATCGGCGGCGGCGACGCGATCTGGGGGAGCGGTGCCCGCTGCTCGCTCGGCTTCAACGTCGTCAAGGACGGTCAGCCGTACTTCCTGACGGCCGGCCACTGCGGCAACGCCGTCAAGAGCTGGTCCGACCAGCAGGGCGGCTCGGAGATCGCCACCACCGAGGACTCGAAGTTCCCCGGCGACGACTACTCCATCGCCAAGTACACCGGTGACACCGCGCACCCGAGCGAGGTCGACCTCTACAACGGCAGCACGCAGAAGATCACCAAGGCCGCGGAAGCCACCGTCGGCGAGAAGGTGCAGCGCAGCGGCAGTACCACCCAGGTGCACGACGGCACCGTCAAGGCGCTCAACGCCAGTGTCAACTACCAGGAGGGCACCGTCGACGGTCTGATCCAGACCGACGTCTGCGCCGAGCCCGGCGACAGCGGTGGCGCGCTCTTCGACGGCGAGAGCGCACTCGGCCTCACCTCCGGCGGCAGCGGCGACTGCTCCGGCGGCGGCGAAACCTTCTTCCAGCCGGTACCGGAGGCCCTGGAGGCCTACGGCGCGCAGATCGGCTGAACCGGCACGGCACACCGCGCCGACCCACGCGGCGCACATGGCACAGAGCACGGCACCGGCCCCCGGACCCGCACCACGTCCGGGGACCGGCGCCGTCCCGCGGCGCTCAGTCCGCCGTCCGCCCCTCAGCTGCCCGCCCCTGCGCCGCGCGTCCGTCGCCGGGCCCGAAAGCGGCCAGCGCCTCCTCGGCCGAATGCCGGGCCCGTACATACGTATCCGCCCATGCGGCCGCCGAGGGATAGCGCGATTCCCGGGCAATACGGGCGCAGGCGGTGTCGTAGTCGAACGGAGTGTGCCGCAGGGTGACCGCCCCGCCGCCGGGCCCCAGCAGCGCCCAGTGCGCACCCGGTCTGCCGTACGGCATGCCGACGCTGCCCGGGTTGACCACCAGCCGCCCGTGGGTGAACCGCACATACGGCATATGGGTGTGCCCACACACCACGGTCCGTACCGCATCGGGCACCTCCTTCAGTACCTCGGCCCAGCGCTCGGGCCGGGAGTCGACGAGCACCATCTCCTCGTCGTCGCGCGGAGTGGCGTGACAGAAGAGGACCGGCCCCAGCCCGGCCACCTCCAGCGTCGCGGTGGCGGGCAGTGACCGCAGGAAGTCCAGGTCGTCCGGGCGGAGTTGGTCCGCCGCCCAGAGGCCGACCGGATCCGCCGGATCGTCCTCCTTCCCCGTCCGCAGGGCCGCCATCTCGCGGTCGGCGTTCCCGCTGATCCACACGGCGCGGTCGCCGAGGCCGCGCAGCAGGTCCAGGGTCTGGCGGGGGAGCGGCCCGGCGAGCAGATCGCCGGTGAGCACGATGCGGCCGGCGGCGCGTACGTCCGGCTCGGCGAGCACCGCCTCCAGCGCGGGCAGCACACCATGGATGTCGGAGAGCACGGCAACGCCGGTCCCTTCCGTCGGGCCTTGCGGCCGCGCCGAGTTGAGGTCAGCCATGCGCCGAGCCTAAGGGCTGTCCGATGGGTCATGGCCGGGCCCGCGCGCCGAACGCGGCGGTCCCCGGGCACCGCCGTCCGGTGCCCGGGGACCTCGACCGGTCCGGTCAGAACTCGAAGACCGAGCCGCTGCCGTCGGTCATGGCGCAGGAGTTGGCGAAGGTATACGTGTACGACACCCGCTTGCCCTGCCATACGCCGTCCGCGGTGACCAGGACGGGGTCCCACTCCTTGGTGCACAGTCGCTCCGACGCGGCTTCGGTCACCGCGTTGAAGTCACCTGCCACCGACCGCAGTTGGGCGCAGGCGGCTCTCGGTGTCGGGTGGCTGCCGGTCGCCACCGGTGTACAGCTGAGCGTCACCGCGCGCTCTACCGTGGCGGTCTCGCGGCTGGTGCCCTGGCCGACCGTCAGCACCAGTTCCGTCGGGGCGTAGAGCCCACCGCTGCGCGCGGGCTGCGCCGGTGCGGCGGTGGCCTGTGCGGTGGTGGCCAGCGTGCCCAGAACCAGCGCCGCGCCGAACGCGACCGCCCCAGTGATGTATCGCATGACGAACACTCCCTTGCTCGAAGGTGCAGATACCGGACGGGAGTCTGGCCCAACCGCACCCCGAAAGCATCCCGGGTGCGCACGCGGCGATCGCTTTGAGTCGTTAGATGAAAGCTGAGCGTAATGGCGCGAACGTTTCGGGGATGTTACGGGGGAGTTGTGAATAAATGGTGCGCAGCCAGCGGGGATGCCGTGTCGGTCATGCTTCCGGCAAAGGCCGCACGGACCCGGAAGGGAGGGATCCGGCCGCCGACCGGCCGTTCGGGCGGGTTTCGATCTCCGGCGATTGGCCGAAGAGGGGGGCCGGAGGAACCCTCCGCGCCGCCGGGGGTTCCCGCGGAGGTAAGAACCCCGACTCCCGCCGTCCTACCGGACCTCTCGCGTCGCCTTACCGGGCTCCTCGCGTCGCCTTACCGGGCTCCTCGCGTCGCCCTACCGGGCCTTCTCGCGCCGGCCGTTCGGCCCGTTCGGCCCGTCCAGCTCGGGCAGCCCCCGGGTCAGCGCCCGCATGCCCCGCACCACCAGCTCGGCCGGCCCCTGTGGCCCGTCCGCCGGCCCGTCCCCTGCCGCCCACTCCTCCACCGCGACCCGCATCGCGGTGTTCGCGGCGGCCGCGGCCAGCCGTACTTCCAGCGAGCCGGCGCCGGTCAGTCGCGACAGGACCGGCATCAGTGCCTCCTCGGAGTCGTGGTGCACCCGATGCCAGACCGCCCGCAGCGCCGGATCGCCCGGCATCACCCGCAGTAGCCCGCGGGTCCGGCGCAGCGCCTCCGCGGCCGGCTCGTCGGCGGGGGTCAGCGCCCGGCGGGCCGCCCGCTCCAGCGCCTCGCGTACGGGAGGTGCGTCCGGCCCGGCCGGCGGGGTGGCCAGATCGTCGATCCACTGCCGCACCCCGACGGCGAGCAGCGGCGCCACCGCGTCCTCCTTGGTGCGGAAGTAGCGGTAGAAGGTGCGCAGTGCGACCCCCGAGGCGCGTGCGATCTCGTCCGCGGTGACCGCGGCGCCGCGCTCCGCGAACAGCGCCGCCGCGGTGCGGGCGATCTCCAGCTGGGTCTCGGCCTTGCGCCGCTCGGTGAGCGAGGGGCGGGAGGGACGGGAGGCGTGGGAGGGCGGTGCGGTGCGGGGCTCGGGGGGCATGGGATCAGCTTACGGAGCGCGACGACAGATCGGCATGTCATGTGAGAGTGGCACATCGTGCCACTCGGGCGTACCGTGCATACGCACCTCGAGAATGGAGCAGCACCATGAACCGCTTGAACCGCTTCGACGGCCGCCGCGTACTGATCACCGGCGCCGGTTCGGGCATCGGACAGGCCACCGTCCACCGCATCCTCGCCGAGGGCGGCCGGGTGGTGGCGGCGGACATCGACGCCGCGGGCCTGCGGCTCACCGCCGAGCGCGCCGCCGCGGACGGGGCCGCCGGCCGGCTGGAGACCGCGGTGCTGGACATAGCCGACGAGGCGGCGGTGCGCTCCGGCGTGGCCGCCGCGGTGGCCGGCCTCGGCGGCCTGGACGTCCTGGTCAACGCGGCCGGCATCCTGCGCTCCGCGCACACCCACGAGACCGGCCTGGACCTCTTCAACAAGATCATCACGATCAATCTGACCGGCACCTTCCTGATGATCCGTGAGTCGCTGCCCGCCCTCCTGGAGGGCGAGGCGCCGGTCGTGGTCAACTTCAGCTCCACCTCCGCCTCGTTCGCGCACCCGTACATGTCGGCGTACGCGGCGAGCAAGGGCGGCATCCAGTCCATGACGCACGCCATCGCCGCCGAGTACAGCAAGCGGGGGCTGCGCGCGGTGTGTGTGGCGCCGGGCTCCATCGCCAGCGGGATGACCAGCGGCCGCGGCCCGGGCCTGCCCGAGGACGCCGACATGACCTTGTTCGGCAAGCTCGCCCCGGCCATCGGTGAGGGCTTCGCGGGCCCCGAGACCGTCGCCGGTGTCATCGCGATGCTCGCCTCGCAGGACGGTGCGTTCATCACCGGCACGGAGATCCGGATCGACGGCGGAACGCATATGTGAGCCGTGGCAGGCGTGTCGGTCAGGCCCAGGTGGGGGCGTGTTCGGTCGGACCCGGGTGGGGCCGGGGGCCGTCAGGCCTGCGCGGTCTCGAAGCGGCTCACCTTGCCGTCCTCGATCGTGAACTGCCAGTGCGTACGCATCTCCTCCCAGGTGTCATTGCGGTAGTTCGCCACGAGGGACAGCCCCCCGTCCGTCTCCGACTGCACATCCATGTGCCCGCGCGTGGCGAAGATCTCCCGCTCGCACCACTCCCGCAGGTCCCGGTCGGACCCGTCGTCGGACATCGTCGCGCCGGGCGCGAGAGCGGCGAAGAACGCCTGCTCGTCGTGGCCGTTGATGGCGGTGACCAGGTCACGCACCGCGGGGTGGGACAGTCGGTCGGCGGGGATGGTCATGATGCTGCTCCTGAGTCTGGTCGCCGTCGCCCCCTGGTGGTGCAGCGTGTTTTCCACGGGGTGCGAGCGGCTACGCGCCCCGGGGCCGCTTTCCATCCGTTCGGAGCGGGACGGGCTCAGCCCGGCAGCCGCTCGCCCTCCTTCCGGCCGCCCTCCGCCCCGTTGCCCTCCTCCTTCTTGCGGAAGACCGAAAGGACGAGGGTGATCAAGGTGCCGCCCACCGCCCAGGCGGAGAGCACCAGCAGCGGTCCGGTGATCGCGTTGCCGCGGAAGTAGGCGAGGGAGCGCGCCGTCCAGGTGCCCGCGCCCGGGGGGAGGGCGGGGCCGATCGCGCGCCAGAACGGGGGGAGCAGGGGGTAGGGGTAGGCACCGCCCGCGCTCGGGTTGCCCAGGATGACGATCAGCAGGATCGCCAGGCCGATGCCGATGATGCCCAGCAGGGCCTGGCAGGCCAGGGTGGTGGCGCCCACCGCGAAGACGACCAGGGCGCCGAGGCCCCACAGTCCGAAGAACGAGCCGGGCAGCGCACCGAGGACCGGGCCGACGACGATCGCGCCGGCCAGCCCTGCGGCGATCGCGTACAGGGCGAGCGCGGCCAGCCGGATGACCGCCCGGTGCCCGTTGGGGGGGCGCGCCCCGGCGCTGATCGCGAGGATCGCCGCGCACAGATAGCCGCCGACGCACCAGCCGACCACCAGGTAGAAGGAGGACAGGCTGCGGCTGTCGCCCGGGTTGGCCGGGGTCACATCTCCCGTGCGTACGGTGCGGTGCTGCGACTTCTCCGCCGCGCGGACGACCAGTTCGACCGCCTGGGAGAGCGAGGCGCCGCCGCCGCCGGCGACCAGCAGCCGGTCGGTGCTGCCGCGCGGGTCGACGATCAGTGCGCCGGCGATCTCCCGGTCCGCGATCCGACGCAGCGCCTCGCGTTCGGAGGCCACCGCCCGGGCGTCCAGGGGGGAGCCGGGCAGCCGGTCCAGTTTCCCCACCAGCTGCCGGCTGACCTGCGCCGGGGCGACCACGCCGAACGGTACGTCGGTCGGCCTGGGGTGGTGGAAGGCGCCGGTGTACGACGTGATGAACGCGATCATCAGGCCCAGTACACCGAGCACCAGCAGCGTGGCGTGGGGCGTCACCGCGCTTTTGACCTCCCCGAGGAAGGTGGTGCGCGTGCCGTCGTCCGTCGTGGCCATGCGCCGCTCCTCGCCACACTTTCGGCTGCCGGTATGGGGCTTTTGCACGCCTATCTTTCGGTAGGTGGGAGGGGTGTGCCGGGCAGGTGGGGCTGATCGGTGGATGGCGGGGGTCGGCCCCGGCGTGTTGTTCGTACGAATGTTCGATGAGCGGTTATGGTGGAGGGGAGGAACGAGGGACACAAGGTCAGTCGGGGGGCGGATGAGGCGCAGGAGGTGCGGATGCCCGGGTTCACGCATCTGCACACCGCTTCGGGGTACTCCCTGCGCTACGGCGCCTCCCACCCGGAGCGGCTCGCCGAGCGCGCCGCCGAACGCGGGATGGACGCCCTCGCACTGACCGACCGGGACGGGCTCTCCGGAGCCGTACGGTTCGCCAAGGCCGCCGCCGAGGCCGGCATCCGCCCGCTGTTCGGCGCCGAACTGGCCGTGGCGGAGCGGGAGTCGGGACCCGCGGCCGGCTCAGTCACCGTGCGCCGCCGCACCCCGGTGCGCGGCGGTGCCTTCCTCGACGAGTCCGCCGCCCGCGCCGTCTTCCTGGCCCGCGACGGAGCGGCCGGCTGGGCGGCCCTGTGCCGGCTGGTCTCGGCCGCCCACACAGGCCGGGGCGAACAGCCCGTCCTCCCGTGGAGCGCCCTGGAATCCCTCACGGACGGACTGACCGTGCTGCTCGGCCCGGACTCCGAGGTCGGCCGGGCACTGGCCGCCGGCCGCCCGGACCGCGCCGCTCGGATCGTCGCCCCCTGGCGCGAGCTGTACGGCGAGGCGCTGCGCCTGGAGGTCGTCGACCACGGGCGGCTCGGCGGCGGCCCCGGCTCCCCGCGGCTGGCCGCCCGCACCCTCGGCTTCGCCGTCGAACAGGGCATCCGCGCCGTCCTGACCAACGCGGTCCGCTACGCCGACCCCGGCCAGGGCCCGGTCGCCGACGTCCTGGACTCCGCCCGCCGCCTGGTGCCGGTGGACCGGCACCGCCCCGAGGCCCGGGACGGCGGCGAGCGCTGGCTCAAGGACACCGCCACGATGAGCCGCACCGCCGGGCGGATCGCCGAGGCGGCCGGATTCCGGCGCGGCCTGGCGCACCAGCTTCTCGCCATGACCGAGGAGACCGCGGGCGAGTGCCTGGTCGACCCTCAGGACGACATCGGGCTCGGCCGGATCCACTTCCCCGAGCCGCGGCTGGTCGGCGCCGGACACCGCACCGCCGCCCGGGTGCTGCGCTCGCGCTGCGCCGCCGGGATGGTGCTGCGCGGCTACGACCGCGACCGCGTGCGCTGGGAGCGGCTGCACGAGGAGCTGCGGACGATCGAACGGCTCGGCTACCCCTCGTACTTCCTGACGGTTGCCCAGGTCGTCGACGACATACGGGAGCGCGGCATCCGGGTCGCGGCCCGCGGGTCCGGCGCCGGGTCCCTGGTCAACCACCTCCTGGGCATCGCACACGCCGACCCGGTCGAGCACGGGCTGCTGATGGAGCGCTTCCTGTCCGAGCGGCGGGCGGCGCTGCCGGACATCGACATCGATGTGGAGTCCGCGCGCCGGCTGGAGGTCTACCGCGCGATCTTCGACCGCTTCGGCGCTGAGCGGGTCGCGACGGTCTCGATGCCCGAGACCTATCGCGTACGGCACGCCGTACGGGACGTGGGTGCCGCCCTGGGCATGGACCCGGCAGAGGTGGACCGGCTCGCCAAGGCCTTCCCGCACATCCGCGCCCGCGACGCGCGGGCGGCGCTGGCCGAACTCCCGGAGCTCCGCGGGGTACGGGAGGCCGGCAGCGAGCGGCTGTGGCAGCTGGTCGAGGCGCTGGACGCCCTGCCGCGCGGTATCGCCATGCACCCCTGCGGCGTGCTGCTCTCCGACGCCACCCTGCTGGACCGTACGCCCACCGTGCCCACCAGCGGCGAGGTCCCCCATAGCCTTAAGGGCATGGGAGGTGCCCCCATCGCCATGTCCCAGTTCGACAAGGAGGACGTGGAGGACCTCGGGCTGCTCAAGCTCGATGTGCTGGGTGTGCGGATGCAGTCCGCGATGGCGCATACGGTCGCCGAGATCGGCCGGGCCACGGGGCACCGGATCGATCTCGACGACCCCGCACAGGTGCCGCCGGGAGACCCCGCCACCTACGACCTGATCCGCTCGACCGAGACGCTCGGCTGCTTCCAGATCGAATCGCCGGGCCAGCGCGACCTGGTCGGACGGTTGCAGCCGGCCACCTTCCACGACCTGGTCGTCGACATCTCCCTCTTCCGGCCGGGACCGGTCGCCGCCGACATGGTGCGGCCCTTCATCGAGGCCCGGCACGGCCGCAAGGCGGTCCGCTATCCGCACCCCGACCTGGAGGAACCGCTGCGCGAGACCTATGGGGTGGTGGTGTTCCACGAGCAGATCATCGAGCTGCTGCGGATCATGACGGGCTGTGCACGGGACGAGGCGGACGAGAAGCGGCGCGCGCTGTCGCATCCGGAGCTGCAGGGCAGGGTGCGCGTCTGGTTCGCGCAGCACGCCGAGCGGCGCGGTTACCCGTCCGAAGTGATCGCGCGCACCTGGGAGATCGTCGAGGCCTTCGGCTCGTACGGCTTCTGCAAGGCGCATGCGGTGGCCTTCGCGGTGCCCACCTACCAGTCCGCCTGGCTCAAGGCGCACCACCCCGCGGCCTTCTACGCCGGACTGCTCACCCACGACCCCGGGATGTACCCGAAGCGGCTGCTGCTCGCGGATGCGCGGCGGCGCGGGGTGCCGGTGCTGCCGTTGGACGTGAACCGGTCGGCGGTCACTCACCGGATCGAACTGGTGTCCGGTTCTGGTGGCTCGGGCGACGTCTGGGGGCTGCGGCTCGCACTCTCCGATGTGCACGGCATGAGCGAGGCCGAGGCGCGGCGGATCGAGGCCGGGCGGCCCTACCGCTCGCTCCAGGACCTGTGGCAGCGGGCCAGGCTGTCCCGCCCGGTGGCCGAACGCCTCGCCCGGGTGGGCGCGTTGGACTCCTTCGGCGCCAACCGGCGCGACCTGCTGCTGCACATCGCCGAGCTGCAGCACCACCAACGGAGCGCCTCCGGCGGACAGCTGGTGCTGCATACGGAGCAGGAGACGATGGCCGATGTGGTCGAGCCGGTGGGGCTGCCCGATCTCAGCGAGGTCGAACGGCTCAGCGCCGAGCTGGGCGTCCTCGGCATGGACGCCTCCCGCCATCTGATGGCCGATCACCAGGAGTTCCTCGCGGAGCTGGGCGCGCTGCCGGCCCGGCTGCTGCGCAATGCCAGGCACGGCGAGACGGTGCTGGTCGCCGGGGCCAAGGCGGCCACCCAGACACCGCCGATCCGCTCCGGCCGCCGGGTCATCTTCACCACCCTCGACGACAGCACGGGGCTGGTCGACTGCGCTTTCTTCGATGACAGCCATGCGGCCTGCGCACACACCGTCTTCCATTCCTGGCTGCTGCTGGTGCGCGGCACGGTCCAGCGGCGCGGTCCGCGCAGCCTCAGTGTGGTCGGCGCCGCCGCCTGGAACCTCGCCGAGCTGGCCGAACTACGCCGCGAGGGCGGCCTGGAGGCGGTCGTTGCCCGTCTCGCGGCGGGGCGGGACAAAGGGGCGGATGCGGCGGACGAGGTGCCCGATGCGGAGCCCGGGAAGGACGGGGACCGGGATCGGGGCGGGGGCAGGGACCGGGACGGGGGCCGGGAGCCCGAGCCGGTCGGTGCCCCCGGCCGCACCATCCGGCTGGAGACCGGGTACGAGCTGCACCCGTGGGCCGACCTCCAGCCCCCGGGCGAACGCGCCGCCACCGGCCGTAAGTTGTGGCACTCCAGCCCGGGGAGCGCGGGATGACCCCCGGTGCGGAGCCCCGCGGTGCCGCGCGGCCGCCGGGCATGCTCCATGTACGGTTCCGGGCCGCCGGCGACACTCCCGTGAGCGCCGGGGAGTTCGAGCAACTGCTGCGGCTGCTCGCGCAGTTCACGCCGATGATCGAGGCGCTGCCGCCGGACGCCGCGCTGGCGGACGTACGCGGTGCGCTGCGCTACTTCGACCGGGACGCCGCGGGCATCGCCGAACTGGTGCGGCTGCGCGCGCTGGCCTGGCACGGCGTACGGTGCACGATCGGGATCGCCGCCAACCCGCTGCTCGCCCGGATGGCGGCCCAAGAGGCGGCACCCGGAGAGATCCGGGTCGTCCCCGATGACGCCGAAGCCGTCACCGCGTTCCTCGACCGCCGGCCGGCCTCGGCGCTGTACGGCGTCGGCCCGGCGACCGCGCGCGCCCTGTGTGCGTACGGACTCGACAGCGTCGGCCGGATCGCCGCCGCACCGCCCGCGACCCTGCAGCGGATCCTCGGCGCGAGGACGGGCCGGGTCGTATACGAGCGGGCCCACGGCATCGACCCGACGCCGGTGACACCCAACGCCGCCGCCCGCTCGATGGGCGCGGAACACCGCTTCGCCCACGACGAGTTGGATCCGGCCAGGCGCCGCCGGGCGCTGCTCTCGCTCGCCGACGGCCTCGGGGCCCGGATGCGCGCGAGCGGGCAGGTGGCCCGCGCGCTCACCCTCACCGTCCGCTACGCCGACCGCTCCACGACCACCCGCACCCGGCGGCTGGACGGTCCGACCGCACACGGGCCCGCGCTGACCGAGGCGGCCTATGCGCTGCATGCCGCGCTCGGGCTGCAGCGCGCGCGGGTACGGTCCGTGGCGCTGCGCGCGGAGGATCTGTGCCGCGCCGAACTCGCCGCGCGCCAGCTGACCTTCGACCCCGCCGACGAGAAGGCGCACCGCATCGAGGCGGCCATCGACCGGGCCAGGGCACGCTTCGGGACCGGGGTCCTCGGGCCCGCGGCGACGCTCGGCGGAGCCGGCCCCACGCCCCTGCCTCCGGGCACGAAGCCATCAGGCCCCGGGGCCGGGCGGCCGTAGCACCCCGGCCGGCGGGCTGTTGCGCTCAGGCCGGCGGACCCTTGCGCATCGGCCGGGCGCGCCCTTGTGCGCCGGCCGGCCCGCCTCGGAGCCTCAGCCGTAGAGCCGCTCCGCATACCCCGGCCCGTAGTGCTCCTCCAGCTCCTCCAGAGACCTGTCCTGGGCCTCCAGGCTCTTGACGATCCGGGCCCGCGAGGGCAGCGCCTCCGGCTGCCAGGTCTCCGGCTTCCACAGATCCGAGCGCAGAAAGGCCTTGGAGCAGTGGTAGTAGACCTCCTCGACCTCCACCAGCAGCGCCAGCCGCGGACGGTTGCCCTTGACGATCAGTTCGTCGAAGAACGGGGCATCGCGCAGCACCCGCGCGCGCCCGTTGATGCGCAGGGTGTCGCCGCGCCCCGGAAGGACGTAGTTCAGCCCGACATGCGGATTGCCGAGGATGTTCAGCAAGCCGTCCAGGCGCTTGTTGCCGGGGCGGTCCGGGATCACCAGGGTGGTGTCGTCCAGGACGTGGGTGAAGCCCGCGGGGTCGCCCTTGGGGGAGACATCGCACCGGCCCTGCGCGTCCGCGGTGGCTATCAGGCAGAACGGGGAGCGCGCCAGCCACTGGCGGTCGAGCTCCTGCAGCCGGTGGCGGGTCTTGTTCGCGGCATGGGAGCTGGGCTCACCGATCAGCTCACGCAGCTCCGCCTCCGACGCAATCTCCTCGATCCCCGTCAGATCTACGGGCCGATCCGTCCGCGCCGTCTCCATGAGTGTCTCCCCTCACGCCACTTCCCTGGTCAAGGCGTTACCGACTGTACGGGACGGGAGCGACAATCGGCCCGGCCGTGACGTAGGGGGCATGGCGTGCGGCTTATCGGGAGAGGCGCCCCCCGATCAGTGGGCCGACCTGAGGCGCCCGGCCGGCCTGCTCGCTTCGTCACGGCCGCGGTACGTTCCCCATCGGCCTGCTCTTGGTGACGACGGCGCCGAACATGGCGAGACCCCTGATGACGATGCGCGGTGCGCCCGGCCTTCCGCGCCGGGCGCCGCGCTTCCCGAACAGGCCGAACAGGCCGAGGCCCTTGACATCGACCTCGACGTCGTCGGGAACGACGATCTCGGTGCCGCCCCACAGGGCGACGGCGAGGAACCGGGTCTCCTGGCCGGTGAAGCGGGCCTCGCTCAGATCGATTCGGCCGCCGCCGAACATCGACCAGGCGGTGAACTTGGGCGGGACGATCCACCGGCCCTCGCGCGCGAACCCGCCGAACAGGCCCAACGCGAAGCGGGAGGTGGGCTGACGGTCCACCACGAGTGCGCCCCTGCTGGCGGTTTCGGGGAGGCCGCGGTTCGCGATCTCCAGCTCGGCGCGGGTCTTGGCCTGGTAGACCTCGGTGAGCCGCTGGTCCAGCTCGGCCAGCTCGATCCGCCCCTCGGCGAGGGCCTCCCGCACCCGCTCGGCCGCGCGGTCGCGCTCGTCGTCGGAGGCCAGCAGCTTCTGCTGGGAGCGCCCGGAATGCTCGGTCATGCGTCCGATTCTCACATGCCCCGATTCCCTGTCGGTGATCAGTGAGCGCCTAACGCTGCCCCCTCCTGAGGTCGTTGAGGCTGATGCGGTCCGGCAGGCTCCCGTCCGCGGCGCGAGCACGATTCGGGCGCCGAGCACCCCGGACGTCCGGTGAGGGTTGTGTGTCGCTTCCTTCACCGTCACACCGCTGGTCCACACTGCTTACCCGGCCGTAACTTACTTGCCAGTCAACTGCATTGGCCCTTGCGATCCGGATCGCAGGTGAACGGCTCACCGAGCACTTCGGAGTCCCCTCACCCCGCAAGGAGCATCGTATGAAGCTGCGCTGGTCACGAACGCTCACCCTCCTCCCCGCCCTCGCCCTGGCCTTCGGTGTCACCACCGCACCGGCCTTCGCCGACGCCTCCGCCGACGCCTCCACCGTCAGCAGCGGCTGGAACAACTACTCCTGCAAGCCCTCCGCCGCACATCCGCGGCCGGTGGTCCTGGTGCACGGCACCCTCGGCAACTCCGTGGACAACTGGCTCGGCCTCGCGCCCTACTTGGTGGCCCGCGGGTACTGCGTCTTCTCCCTGGACTACGGCCAGCTGCCCGGCGTCCCGTTCTTCCACGGGCTGGGTGCGGTCGATGCGTCCGCCCGGCAGCTCGCCACGTACGTCGACCGGGTGCTGGCCGCCACCGGGACGCACAAGGCCGATCTCGTCGGGCACTCGCAGGGCGGCATGATGCCGCGGGTGTACCTGAAGTACTACGGCGGCGCGGACAAGGTGAACGCGCTGATCGGGCTGGCCCCCGACAATCACGGCACCGACCTGGACGGCCTGACCCGCCTGCTGGACCACTTCCCCGGTGCCAAGGAATACCTCGGCAAGCTGACCCCGGGGCTGACCGACCAGATCGTCGGCTCCGACGTGCTCAACCGCCTCAACCAGGGCGGCGACACCGTCCCCGGAGTGCATTACACCGTGATCGCCACCAAGTACGACGAGGTGGTCACGCCCTACCGGAGCGGGTTCCTCGACGGCCCCGACGTGCGCAACGTCCTGCTCCAGGACCTCTGTCCGGCCGACCTCGCCGAACATCTGGCCATCGGGCTCGCCGACCGCGTCGCCTTCCACGAGACGGCCAACGCCCTCGACCCGGCCCACGCCACCCCGACCACCTGCGCCGCGGGCTGACCGGGAGCCGGCCCGGCCCCGCCGTGCCGGCGGGGGCCGGGCCACGCTCGGTGCCGGAGGGGATCCGCGGCCGTCAGCCGCCGGCCAGCAGGGCGTCCGTGCACTGCTCGGCCAGGTCCTCGGCGTGTGCGGGCAGCGTCGATCCGGCGCGCAGATGGCGGCGTACCAGCGACAGCGGGAGGTCGATGACGGCGAGCGACACCCGCTCCAGACCCTGACTGCCGTGCACCCCCAGCGCACCCGCGAGCGCCGCCACGGATGCCCGTACCCGCATGTTCCCCTCGTCGGCGCGGCGCAGATGCTCGTCCGACCAGCCGTCCCGCCCGAAGTCATGCGCCCCGTACAGGAGCAGCGCGGCCTCCTGCGGGTGCGCCCGGCTCCACTCGACGATGTGCCGGGCGGCCGCCCGGCCCCCGGCGCGTGGGTCGTTCGAGGACTCCAGCGCCTCGAAGTAGCCCTCCTGGAAACCCTCGACGGTACGCAGCCACACCTCGGCGAGCAGCGCCGAGCGGCCGGCGAACCGGTGGTAGAGCGAGCCGCTGGGCGCGCCGGCGGCCGCCGCGACCGCGGACATGGTGACGCCCGAGGGTCCGGACTCGGCCGCCAGCCGTACGGCGGCGTCGAGGAGCTGTGCGGTGTCGAAACGGGGTGGCCTGGCCATGTTCTAGAGGGTACTCTCCACTATATTGGAGAGGCGCCTCTAGAACGAGGTGCGTACAGGTACGGAAAGGGCTGCGCGATGGGTGTCTACAACGTGCACGAGAGGGTGCTGCCGGTGCCGGGGGCCGAGGCCGGCCTGCTGATCGACGGCCTCTCCGGCGATGCCGACCGGCTCTGGCCGCGCCCCGACTGGCCCCCGATGCTGTTCGACGGCCCGCTGGCCCCGGGGGCGTCCGGCGGCCACGGCCCGGTCCGCTACACCGTCGCCGCATACGTACCGGGCCAATGGGTGCGCTTCACCTTCAGAGGGCCGCGCGGCTTCCACGGCTTCCACGAATACACCGTCCACCCGCTCGGCCCGGACCGCACGCTGCTGCGCCACACCCTCGCCATGCACGCCCGCGGCCCGGCCCGGCTCAGCTGGCCGCTGGCCTTCCGGCACCTTCACGACGCGGCCCTGGAGGACAGCCTGGACCGCGCCGAACACGCCTGTACGGGCACCGTCGCCCGACCCGCCCGCTGGAGCCGCTACGTCCGGCTGCTGCGCCGCCTCACCAGGTGAGCCGCCTCAGCGGATGACCCCCCGGTGCACCGCCCGCCGCAGCGTCAGAAAGCAGAACGCGGCGCACGCGAGAGCCACCGGGATCACCAGCAGCCGGCCGGAGAAGGCGAGCACCGCCACCGTCAGCAGCGCGCTTGCGCACGCGCCGCACCACAGGGGAGTGCGGCGTGGCAGCAGCATCAGCGCGGCGGCCAGGCCGGCGAGGGTCACCGCCGCCAGGCAGGTGGCGGTGGCCCTCATCAGAAGATCCAGATCGACGCCACCGAACCCGGCCGCCCCGCCCAGCAGTACGGCCGCCCCGCCCAGCACCGCGAGCGAACGCCGCGGCACCTCACCCGGCGCGCCGCCCTTGGCCATCCACCGCGGCGCCGCCCCGTCCCGGCCGAGCGCCGCACCGAGCCGGGAGGCCCCGGCCAGATACGAGTTGACCGCCCCGAAGGTGAGGAAGAGCGCCGCCGCGGCGGCCACCGGCCGGGCGGCCGCGCCCACGCTGTGGGCCAGCAGTTCGGTCAGCGGGGTCTCGGTGTCGGCCGCGGCCGGCCCCAGCGCCCCGATCGTGGTCACCGCGAGCCCCAGATAGAGCACGGTGACGACGGCGAGCGTACGGCGCGTCACTCGTGGCAGATCCCGCGCCGGATCGGCGAATTCGCCCGACAGGTGGCTGGCCGCCTCCCACCCGGCGAACGCGAAGAACAGCACCGAGGCCGCCGAGCCGACCGAGGACCAGCCGCCGGGCAGGAACGGGGTGAAATGGCCGGCCGACACATGGGGAGCGGCGGCCAGTACCGCGCACAGCAGCACCGCCGCCAGCAGTCCGCCGAGCAGCAGCTGCACCCGGCCCGACATCCGCAGCCCCACCGCGTTGGAGACCAGCGACCCCGCCAGCACCACCCCGGCGACGCCGGCCGCGCCGATGTCCCCCCAACCGGCCGCTTCGGCCACGTACTTCCCGCCGATCCAGGCCGCCGAGACCACGCCGATCGGCACCGCCCCGTAGAACCACCACCCCACCACGGCCGCGGCCCGCGGACCGATCGCCCGGTGCACATACGTGGCCACGCCCCCGCCGTCGGGGAAGCGCGCGCCGAGCGCCGCGAACGCGGCGGCCACCGGCACACACATGGCCAGCAGCACCACCCAGGCCAGGATCGAGGCGGGGCCGGCCGCGGCGGCGGCCAGCGACGGCAGGGTCAGGACGCCGGGGCCGAGCACCGCGCCGGCGCACAGCGCGGTGCCCCCGCCGATGCCCAGCCGTCGTACATCCGGCCGTTCAGAAGCGGGAAGGGAGGTCTGTTGTACGGTCACAGTCGCAGAAGGTAACCGTACAAGTGATCAATGTGGGCTCTCGCCGAATGAAATTCGGTGCGTACGTCACCATGGTGCTCATGGACGACATTGATTCGGCGATTGTCCGCGAACTGCAGCGCGATGCACGGCAGACCAATCGGGAACTGGCCCGCCTGCTCAACATCGCGCCCTCCACCTGCCTGGAGCGGGTCCGCGCGCTGCGCGCCCGCGGCGTGATCACCGGCTACCGGGCCACGGTGGATCTGCGCGCCCTCAACCGCCCCGTACAGGCGCTGCTCACGATCCGCATCCGCCCCATGAACCGCGAGGTCATCGAGCGGTTCAAGGCGTTCTTGACGTCACTGCCGGAGGTGCTCAACGTCTATGTCGTCGCGGGCGGCGACGACTTCCTCGTCCATGTCGCCGTCCCGGACGTCGACCGGCTGCACGCCCTCCTCATGGACCAGGTCTTCAAGCGCCGCGAGGTCGTCGACTGCCGCAGCTCGGTCATCTACCAGCATGTCGCCAACGACATCGTCGAGGCGCTGCCGCCGAACGGCGCATAACGCCGCGAGCCGCCCCCTTGCACGGGGAGACGCCGCCCCCTGCGCCCAGGAAGGGGACGGCGTCGCTTCCCCGGACGGCCGGGGCGCCGGGCTCAGCCGCGGTGCCGGGCGGCCTTGCGGCGGGTGGTGGTGAACAGGACCGCGGCACCCATGGCCAGGACGGCCGCGCCGCCGATGGCCATCGGGGCGGTGGAGCTGTCACCACCGGTCTCCGCCAGCCGCTGACCGCCGGCCGGCCGGGCACCGCCGTCGGGCTTCGCCGCGTTGCCACTTCCGCCCGAACCACCGGCCGGCGCCGGGGCGTCGACGGCGTCCGACGCTGCCGCATCGGTGTGGCTGCCCGTGCCGCCGTGGCCGTGCCGGCTCATGTCCATCGACGACTTGTCGGCACCCGCCGCGATCTGGGCGTCGGTCGGCGCGGAGGCGGTCGGCGCGGGCGCCGCCGGGCCGCCGGATCCGCCGCCGGCCTTCCCGAAGACCACGTCCGAGCAGGTGTAGAACGCCTCCGGGCTGTCCGACCGCTGCCAGATGCTGTAGATCAGATGGCGCCCGGACCGCGCCGGCACCTTCCCGTCGAAGACGTATTCCCCGTTGGTCAGCGTCGGATCGGTGACCTTCGCGAACGGCTTCGACTCCAGGTCGGACCACTTCAGCGGCTTGGTCGGGTCATAGCCGGCCTTGGTGAGGTACAGCTCGAAGGACCCCTTGTGCGGGGCGGTGGCCCTGTAGTGGAACGTGTGGTTGCCGGCCCGCAGGGTGGAGGACGGCCAGTCGGCGCGCGGCAGGTCCAGGCCCTTGAACTTGTCATCGCCGCCGCTGCAGAGCTTGCCGTCCGGGATCTTCTCCTTCGACCGACCGCCGGCGTTGCCGTCCCGGACACCGTTCCAGTCGTAGAGCGCCTGCGCCCCGCCGGCCTGCACGGCGGCCTTGCACGCCGCGGACCGCGGGCTCTCCGGCCCCTCCGCGTAGCAGGCCGAGACCCGGCTGACGGGGTCCGACATCGAACCGTGCGCGGCGGCCGGACCCGCGGTGAGCACGGTGAGCGTGAGCGGGGCGATACCGACCAGCGCGATCCCGGTGGCCTTACGACGAGCGGTCATCGTGGGGGTCTCCTTCATCAGTTGCGTCGAGCGGGGAAGAGCGGGCCACGAGGCAGCGGGGTGGTGGTGGGGGGTCGGGATACGGACGACGGCGCCGTCCCCCGGTGACGGCGCCGACGGCCCGCAACGCCGCCTTGCGAGACGCACGCTAGCCCCGCTGAACAGCGCATTTGACGCCCGAAGGCCGATCCTGAGGATCTTTATGGTGTGCTTAAGACACGGCTAAGCGGGGGCACAGGCAGGCGGGGCGAAAACGGGCATCGGGCGGTCGGCCGTACGGCTGCCCTGGACGAGCTGAGGGGCCCGTGCTCACCGGCCGTCGGGGTCGGTGAGGAGGGCCGAGGCGTCGAGGTCTTCGGCGAGCGCGCTCAGGTCGCTCGCGGGTCCGTCGCCGGCCGCGGCCCGGAGCGGCAGTTCGGCCCAGATGATCTTTCCCTGAGGGGTGTAACGGGTGCCCCACCGCTGGGCGTACTGGGCGATCAGGAACAGCCCCCGGCCGCCCTCGTCGGTCGTCCGGGCATGGCGGAGGTGCGGCGAGGTGCTGCTGGCGTCCGACACCTCACAGATCAGCGTCCGCGCCCGGATCATCCGCAGGCCGATCGGCCCGGAAGCGTGCCGGACGGCATTGGTGACCAACTCGCTGACGATCAGCTCGGCGGAGAACAGCAGATCCTCCAGGTCCCACTCCGTCAGCTGACCATCAGCGGACTTGCGGGCCTCGGCGACCGCCGAGGGGTCGGCGGGAATGTCCCACGTGGCCAGCTGCGACTGGGGCAGCGCCCGGGTACGCGCCAGCAGCAGCGCCACATCATCGACCGGCCGGGCGCCGGGCAGGCTGTTGATGACGGTCTCGCAGATGTCCTCCAGCGGAGCCTGCGGATCGGTCAGGGCGCTGCGCAGCCGGCTGATCCCGCCGTCGAGATCGAGAGCCTTGTCCAGCAGAAGCCCGTTGGTGTAGAGAGCCAGCAGACTCCCTTCCGGCAACGGCAGTTCGGCCGATTCGAAGGGCATACCGCCCAGCCCCAGCGGGGGCCCGGTCGGCAGCTCCAGGAGCTGACCGGCGCCGGTGGGACCGACCAGCAGCGGCTCGGGGTGACCGGCGCGGGCCAGCGTGCACGAGCAGGCGACCGGGTCGTAGACCGCGTACAGACAGGTGGCACCGACCACGCCGTCGTCGGTGTTCGTGTCGTCGGCGACCCGGTTGACCATGTCGTCCAGATGGGCCAGCACCTCCTCCGGGGACAGGTCCAGGTCGGCGAGGGTCTGCACCGCGGCGCGCAGCCGCCCCATCGTGGCCGCTGCGTGCACGCCGTGGCCGACCACATCACCGACCACCAGCGCGACCCGGGCTCCCGACAGCGGGATCACATCGAACCAGTCGCCGCCCACCCCGCTGAGCGAGTCGGCGGGCAGATAGCGGTAGGCCGCCTCCACCGCGCACTGCTCGGGCAGATCCCGGGGCAGCAGGCTGTGCTGGAGGGTGAGCGCCGCGGTGTGCTCGCGGGTGTAGCGGCGGGCGTTGTCGATGGAGATCGCGGCGCGGGTGACGAACTCCTCCGCGAGCACCAGATCGTCGGGCTGGAACGGCCCGATGGGCTGCCAGCGGGCGAACGTGGCCGCGCCCAGGAAGATGCCCCGCGCGCGCAGCGGCACCACCATCAGCGAGTGGAAGCCGAGCTCGCGCAGATGCGCGGCCCGCGCCGGGTCCTCGGCCGCCCAGTCACCGCCCGCGAGATCCAGCGTCTGCAGCAGCGTGGAATTGCCCTCGGTCAGGCTCAGCACGACGGGCGCCGACGGGGGATAGGCGGTCGGCTCCCCGACGGAGACCACCGCCTCGGGGCAGCCCTCCCGGACGGACTGCTGTCCCGCCCGGCGCATGGTGAGCAGATCCGGGGCGTCGACCGGCCCGGGAACCGGCTCTTCGCCGGAGAGCTGCGCATCGAGCAGATCGACGGTGACGAAGTCGGCGAAATCGGGCACCGCCACATCGGCGAGCTCCTGTGCCGTCTGCCAGACGTCCAGCGAACCGCCGATACGTTCACCGGCCCTGTTCAGCAGCGCCATCCGCTGCCGGGCCCGGTAACTCTCCGTGACGTCGAGCACCATGTAGCAGACGCCGAGCGACTGGTGCGCCTCGTCCTCCAGACGAAAGAACGAGGTGGAGTAGGCGTGCTCACGCTGCGGATCGGACTGCGGGCGGCCCAGGTACTCGTAGCCGACCGACGGGGTGCCGGTGTCCAGCACCCGGCGCATCTCCGCCTCGATCGATTCCACCGCGAGGCCGGGCTGCACCTGCCCCAACCGCTTCCCGAGGCGCTCCTCGCGGGTGGCACCGCCCATCCGCACCAGGGCGTCGTTCAGCCACACATACTCCAGGTCGCAGTTCACCATGCCCACGCCGATCGGCGACATCCCAAGGATGCCCTCCAGCAGCGACCGGCTCGCTCCCGACCAGGGCGCCTGTGCCATCTCCGCGGCAAGGACGAGACGTGCGGAGCGGTTTCGGGCGTCCACGACCGGCAGGATGCGGAATTCCAGGTCGAGTCGGTGCCCGTCCTTGTGCCGTACGGCTTCCAGCCCGCTCCAGCCGTCCGTCTCCGCAAGCCGGGCCTCCCACCTGCGGTCCGGCGCCGACTCGGGGTCCACCACGGCGAAGAGGTCCGCCAGGCGCCTGCCGAGCGCCTCGGCCACCGAATGGCCGAGAAGACGCTCCGCGCCCTCGGACCAGCCCTGCGCCACCCCGGCGCGATCGGCCATCACCACGGCCGTCCGCGCGAGGTCGAAGACGCCGACTCCGGAGAGGCGGCTGCTCTGGGAGGCACACATATGACCGATCCAATGCCGGTAGCACCATGCGACGGGCCCGCTTCACGGCGGCGCCGTCGCATCCCACCGGCGCCTCCCACGGTACTCCCTCACCCTGGCCGGGCGCTCTTCCCGGCGCCCGCCACCGGCCGTGCGGCGCCCGCCGGATCGCGGTCGTCCCGCGTTGTCAGTGGTCGCTGTCATCATCGGCGTATGAGCACCCACGCGCCCGCCGAACCGTCCCGGCAGACCGTCGACGAACCCCCCAACCAGCCCGCCGACCAGGCGAAATCGCCCCTGCCGGTGGAGGGTGCCGCCTACTGGGACGCGGCCGCCGAGACCTTCGACGACGAGCCCGACCACGGACTTGGCGACCCCGCCGTCCGTGCCGCCTGGGCCGCCCGGCTGCGCGGGTGGCTGCCGTCCGGGCCCGCGGACATCCTCGACCTGGGCTGCGGCACGGGAAGCCTGGCCCTGCTCGCCGCCGAGCAGGGTCATCGCCTCACGGGCCTCGACCGCTCACCGCGCATGATCGCGCGGGCCCGCGCCAAGCTCGCCGGGCGGGACGCCACTTTCCTGGTCGGCGATGCGGCCGAACCACCCGTGGGGGAGCGGCGGTTCGATGTCGTCCTGGTGCGCCATGTCCTGTGGGCGCTCCCCGACCAGCCGGCCGCGCTGCGCCGGTGGGCCGGTCTGCTCGCTCCCGGCGGCCGGCTGGTGCTGGTGGAGGGCCGCTGGGGCGAGGCCGACCCGATCGGCATACCGGCTGCCGAACTCACCGCCCTCGTCCGGCCGTTGGCGGCGCGTATGTATGTGGAGGAGCTCTCCCGCGACCCGGCGTTGTGGGGCAAGGAGGTGTCCGACGAACGGTATGCGCTGATCGCCGATCTCCCCGTCAGGAGGCCTTGATCCGCGACGTCGTGGTGCGGGCAGCTCCCGGACGCGGCCCGGGGGAGAGTTCGGACCGCGGTCGGTGAACGAGGGCTTGAGAGACCGTCACCCTCGCCCCAAACCCCGTACATGTCGCCACTCCACGGCGAACGGCCGGTAGCCGAAGCCGTGATTGATCGCGAGCATCGGGGCGTTGTCGGCGTCATTGCCGGTGAAGGCCTCGGTGCAGCCGGCGTCGCGGGCGCGGTGGAGGGAGGCCGTCTTGGCCAGTCGGGCCAGGCCCCGGCCGCGGAAGGCACGACGGGTGCCGGTCATGGCGGAGGCGTAGCGGCCGAGGCCGTCGGTGGCGGCCAGGCTGAAGGCGGCGACCTCGCCGTCGACGGTCACCACCGCGCTGAGGTCCGGGTCGACATAGGGGTGTTCCCAGGTACGCCGCAGCCAGTCCTCGTAGGTGAGGGCGTCGCTCGCGACATCGCCGGGCTCGTCCGCGGTGGCCTCGGCGTCCGCCGCGTACAGCGGGTGCGGGTCGTCCTCGAAGTCCGCACCGGTGTGCAGCCGGACGCCGGGTGGCGGCGCGGCGGGCAGCGGCGGCAGGTCGGCCGCGGCGAGGTCGAGGCGGAGGAAGCGGCCCTGGCGGGTGCGGCGGTAGCCGTGGCGTTGCGCGAAGGCCAGCGCGCCGGGCTCGTCGGCCGCCCAGGCGAAGAGATGGGTGGCGCCGGCCGCCAAGAGATGCTCCTCGGCCGAAGTCAGCAGGGCGTGGCCGACGCCCCGGCCGCGGTGGTCGGGATGGACCTGCGGGGAGGCCGTGGCCTGGCCGGGGACGCTGCTGTCGTGCAGCAGCATGGCGCGGACCGAGCCGACGACCCTGCCGTCCCGCTCGGCGACCAGGAGCCGCAGCCGCTGCTCCGCGGTGGCGGCGGAGACCTCCCAGGCGATGCCCTGCGGGGTGGCGAGCAGAAAGGGCACCGTGGCCCGTCTCAGGTCGGCGACAGCCTTGGCGTCGGCGGGGCGGAAGTCGCGCACGGTAATCGTCATGACGGCGGACGGTACGCGCCGATGCGCCGTTTTGCCTCCCCTTTTCCGGCGTGCGGGGGGTGGTTGGCCTCCGCTTTTCCGTACAGCGGTGAGCGGGTGGCTCATTCCGGACGGTCCGCCCCCGACATAAGTGGCCCATACAACTATCCGGGCATACGGTGATCGTGCAGGCCGCCGCCGGGACGCGACGGCCCGCCGTCCACGTATGGAGGGAGCCGCGCATATGTGCGGAATCACCGGATGGATCTCCTACGACACCGACCTGACCACCCAGCGCCCCACGCTTGAGGCGATGACCGGGACCATGGCCTGCCGCGGCCCCGACGCCGCCGGCATCTGGCTCGACACCCACGCCGCGTTCGGTCACCGCAGGCTCGCCGTCATCGACATCGACGGCGGCAAGCAGCCCATGACCGTCGAACACGACGGCCGCACGCTGATCGTCACCACCTACAGCGGCGAGGTCTACAACTACCGCGAACTCCGCGCCGAGCTGGAGAAGCTGGGCCACACCTTCCGCACGAACAGCGACACCGAAGTGGTGCTGCACGCCTACCTCCAATGGGGCGAGGCGTTCGCCGAGCGCCTCAACGGCATGTACGCCTTCGCCCTCTGGGACCCACGAACCCAGGAACTCCTGCTGATACGCGACCGGATGGGCATCAAGCCGCTCTACTACCACCCCACCCCCGACGGTGTGCTGTTCGGCTCCGAGCCCAAGGCGATCCTCGCCCACCCCTCGGTACGCCCCGTCGTCGACGCCGAGGGCCTCGCCGAGCTGATCACCTTCACCAAGACCCCGGGCCACGCCGTCTACAAGGGCATGCACGAAGTACGCCCCGGCCATATCGTCCGGGTCGACCGCGGCGGGCTGACCGTCAAGCGCTACTGGGCCCTGGAGGCCCGCGAACACACCGATGACCTCGACACCACCGTCGCGCACATCCGCGCACTGCTCGATGACATCGTCGCCCGCCAGCTGATCGCCGATGTGCCGCTGTGCACCCTGCTCTCCGGCGGCCTCGACTCGTCCGCCATCACCGCGCTCGCCGCCGGCGCACTGTCCGCCCAGGGCAGCGGCCCGGTCCGCTCGTTCGCCGTCGACTTCACCGGCTACACCGAGAACTTCAAACCCGACAACCTGCGCGGCACCCCCGACGGGCCGTACGCGCACGCCCTCGCCGAGCATGTCCGCTCCGACCACCACGACATCGTCCTGGACACCGCCGCCCTGACGGACCCCGGCCACCGCGCCGCGGTGCTCGCCGCCCGCGACCTGCCCAACGGCTTCGGCGACGGCGACACCTCCCTCTACCTCCTGTTCAAGGCCGTACGCGAACAGTCCACGGTCGCCCTGTCCGGCGAATCCGCCGACGAGGTCTTCGGCGGCTACCGCTGGTTCCACGACCCCGAGTCCGTCGACGCCGACACCTTCCCCTGGGTCGCGGCTGGCGTCTCCGGCCGCTTCTCCGGCGGCAACGCCACCCGCGAGGCGCTGCTGGACCCCGGCCTCCTCGGCAAGCTCGACCTGCCCGGATACGAGCTGCGCCGCTACCGCGAGGCGCTCACCGAAGTGCCCTACCTGGACAGCGACACCGGCCACCAGCGCCGGATGCGCGAGGTCAGCTATCTGCATCTGACCCGCTTCGTACAGATCCTGCTCGACCGCAAGGACCGGGCCAGCATGGCCGTCGGCCTGGAGGTCCGCGTCCCGTTCTGCGACCACCGCCTGGTCGACTATGTCTTCAACACCCCCTGGTCGATGAAGACCTTCGACGGCCGGGAGAAGTCACTGCTGCGCGCCGCCACCCGCGATGTGCTGCCCGACCTGGTCGCCGACCGGGTCAAGAGCCCCTACCCCAGCACCCAGGACCCCCGCTACAGCGAGGCCCTGCGCGCCGAGCTCAAGGACCTGGCCGCCGACCGCGACGCCCCCGTCCGCCCGCTGCTGGACTCCGGTGCCGTCACCGAGGCCACCGCCGACGGCGCGGCCTGCGACATCCGCCCCGGCGCCGAACTGCTCCTCGGAATGAACGCCTGGCTGCGGACGACCGGCACCACCCTGGAGGTGTGAAGACCGGCACCACCCTGGAGGTGTGAAGACCGGCGGCACCCTGGAGGTGTGAAGAAGGTTTCCGCCGCCTCCCGGCACGGCGGGCGCTCCTGGCGCACAATGGATGCGACAAAACACGCGCACCGACGGGTACGAGCACACCCCGCACCCGCCCGCCACCACCAGCACCAGGAGCGCCCCGTGTCCCCGCAGGCCCCGACCTCGACCCTCACCCTCACCATCGACCCGGCGTCCGCCGTCGCGCCGTTCGAGCAGGTACGCACCCAGATCGCGGACCGGGCCAGGGACGGCGGCCTGCCGGTCGGCTACAAACTTCCCACCGTCCGCGGCCTCGCCGAGGACCTCGGCCTCGCCGCCAACACCGTCGCCAAGGCCTACCGCGCCCTGGAGAGCGACGGTGTGATCGAGACCCGCGGCCGCAACGGCAGCTTCATCGCGGCGGCCGGCGAGGCCGCCGACAAGGAAGCCGCCGCGGCCGCCGAGAACTACGCCCGCCGCGCCCAGCGGCTCGGCCTGGACCACCGCGCCGCCCTCGCCGCCGTCGAGGACGCCCTGCGCGCCACCTACGGCACCGGCGCCTGACCGGAGCCCTCCCACCGGCGCCTGGCCGGAGCCCTCCGGCACGACGCACGGCCCCACCCCACCCGGCCCAAGGAGCAGCATGCCCAGCAAGCAGGCGCTCGTCCGCCGCCCCGGCCCCCGGCTCGCCGAGGGCCTGGTCACCCATATCGACCGGCGCCCGGTCGACCCCGCGCGGGCGCTGCGCCAGTGGGAGTCCTACGTACAGACGCTGCGCGACCACGGCTGGCAGACCACCGAAGTGGCCCCCGCCGACGACTGCCCCGACGCGGTGTTCATCGAGGACACCATGGTCATGTTCCGCAATGTCGCGCTGCTCGCCCGCCCCGGCGCCGGTCCCCGCCGACCCGAGGTGGCCGCCGCACGCGCGGCGGCCGAGGCGCTCGGCTGCTCCGTCAACGAGGTCCGGGCGCCCGGCACGCTGGACGGCGGCGATGTCCTCAAGGTCGGCGACACCGTCTACGTCGGCCGCGGCGGCCGCACCAACGCCGACGGTGTACGCCAACTCCGCGCCGCCTTCGAGCCCTTGGGCGCCCGCGTGGTCGCCGTACCGGTGAGCCGGGTGCTGCATCTCAAGTCCGCGGTGACCGCCCTCCCGGACGGCACCGTGATCGGCTACCCGCCCCTGGTCGACGACCCGGCCGCCTTCCCGCGCTTCCGGCCCGTCCCCGAGGAGTCCGGCGCACATGTCGTACTGCTCGGCGGCGGCAAGCTGCTGATGGCCGCCGGCGCCCCCAGAAGCGCCGAGCTCTTCACCGACCTCGGCTACCAGCCCGTCGTCGTGGACATCGGCGAGTTCGAGAAGCTGGAGGGCTGTGTGACCTGCCTGTCCGTACGGCTGCGCGAGCTCTATGCATGACGGGACATCACGCCGCGGCCCCTCGTGTGCCTGCCAGGGCCCTCCACCCGGCCCCGCCTATCGTGGCGCCATGAGCAACCTCGATCTCAGACCCGCACCCAATCTGTGCGGAGGCAACAGCCGTACGGGCCCGGTCCGCGACGTCCAGCCCGGCAAGCAGGTACCCCTCGGCGAGAGCACCGTCGTCCGCAGACTGCTGCCCAACCTCGGCCGGCGGATGGTCGGCGCCTGGTGCTTCGTCGACCACTACGGCCCCGACGACATCGCCGACGAGCCCGGCATGCAGGTGCCGCCGCACCCGCACATGGGCCTGCAGACCGTCAGCTGGCTGCACGAGGGCGAGGTGCTGCACCGCGACAGCCTCGGCAGCCTGCAGACCGTACGGCCCCGCGAGCTGGGCCTGATGACCTCGGGCCGGGCCATCGCCCACTCCGAGGAGTCCCCGCACGGCCACGGCCGGCTGCTGCACGGTGCCCAGCTGTGGGTGGCACTGCCCGGCGAACACCGCGAGACCGCCCCGGCCTTCGAGCACCACGCCGACCTGCCCGTGATCACCGGTGGCGGCGGGCTCTCCGCCACCGTCATCCTCGGCGAACTGGACGGCGCCACCTCCCCCGGCACCACCTACTCCCCGCTGTCCGGCGCCGACCTCACCCTCGCCGCCGGCACCGACACCCGCCTGCCGGTCGACCCCGACTTCGAGTACGCCGCACTGACCATCTCCGGCGAGAGCGAGGTCGACGGCGTCCGACTGGCCCCCGGCGCACTCCTCTACCTGGGCTGCGGCCGCAACGAACTGCCCCTGCGCGCCGACTCCGACAGCAGCCTCCTGCTCCTCGGCGGCGAGCCCTTCGAGGAACAGCTGGTGATGTGGTGGAACTTCGTGGGCCGCTCCCACGAGGACATCGCACAGGCCCGCACGGACTGGATGACCGGCACCCGCTTCGGCGACGTGCACGGCTACGACGGCGACCGGCTGCCCGCCCCCGAGCTGCCGCCCGGGCCCCTGAAGCCGCGCGGGCGGGTGCGCTGAGCCGAGCCCATGGTCCTTGTGTCAGCTGGTGCACCGTCCGCGAGGAGCCTGGGCCGCGGCGCTCGGCAGGGCTGTGGATGCCGGAGTTGGGCGTGGTGGTCGTGGGGCTGTGGGGGAGGGGAGCGGGGGCGGTCGACTTGGCCAACTCGCGGTGACGGAGTGCCATGAGCCCCTACACTGCGCAGTGTGGCGATCATCACGTTAGGCCGTGTTGGTACATCGGACGAGGTGGGCTCCAAGGCAGCCACGCTCGCGAGGCTGTTGCGTGAAGGGCTGCGCGTGCCACGGGGCTTCTGTGTGCCTGCCCCGACGCTCGACGATGTGGAGTGCGAGGGCGTGACCGAGGAACTCGGGCTCGCCTTGGCGGAACTGGGGGCGGGGCACGTCGTCGTACGTTCCTCGGCGCTCGGTGAGGACGGAGCGGCCCGCTCCTTCGCGGGGGTGTTCGCCTCCGTGATGCCCGTGAAGGCCGATGTCGAGTGCGTACGCGCGGCGCTGAGGCAGGTACGGGCCTCGGCCGCGTCGCCCTCGGCGGCGGCCTACCGCTCGGCGCTGGGGTATCGCGAGGACACGCGGATGGCCGCTCTCGTCCAGGAGATGATCGTGCCGGTCTCGTCCGGCGTCATGTTCACCGCCCATCCGGTCACCGGGAAGCGGCAGTTCCTGGTGGAGTCGTCATGGGGGTTCTGCCACACCGTGGTGGCCGGGGGAAGCACGCCGGACCGGTTCACCGTGGACGTTTCGGGGCGCGTCCTGGAGCAGGTCGTGGCGGGCAAGGAACGCATGGTGGGGCTGGTCGGTGAGGACATCGCTGCTCTTCCGGTGGGTCCGGCGTCGAGGGACACGGTGTCGCTGTCCGCCGGGGACCTGCAGGATCTGGTGAGGCTGGGAGGCGAGTGCGAAGCCTTGCTCGGCGGGCCGCAGGACATCGAGTGGGCCAGCGCCGACGGCCGGATGTGGATCGTGCAGAGCCGGCCCATCACCGTCTGAGCCGTCCGGCTTTCCCTGCCCGCCAAGGGCCCGAGAGAAGGCAACGGGTGAAGAATGCATGTCCCCTCCGTCGACGTGTACACCACCTTTCGCTGCAACATGCGGTGCCGGCACTGCTTCATCGGCGATCTCCTCGATTCCCCGGTCGACCTCGGCTGGGACCTCTTGGAGGGGTTCCTGAAGACAGCCAGGGCGCGCTGGGGCTCCAGAGAGGTCGCATACCTCGGCGGGGAACCCACGCTCTATCCGCATCTCGGCACGGCCATCACCCTCGCGCAGCAGCTGGACTACCGGGTGCGTGTGGTGTCCAACGGTGGCGCTTCGCTGCGCAGGCTCGTCAGCTCCCGTCCTGGCGGCAGCCCCTTTCACGTCGCCGTCAGTTTCGACGGTTCCGCACCGGACGCGCATGACGGCGTCCGGCAGCGAGGCTCCTTCGCTCAGGCCGTACGGAGTGTCGAAACCGCGCGCGCTCACGGGCACACGGTCTCCGGCATCCTCTCGGTCGGCCGTCACAACAGGGCCGATGCCTTGGGCACGTTGCGGCTGCTCGCACAGCTCGGCCTGGATCACGTCAACGTCCACTACGTCTCGAACCGCGGCTTCGCCGGCCGCGATCTGCCGATGCCGGTACGGGACTGGCTCGCCCTGCGCGCGCAGGTACGGGAGATGGGGCTCGCGATCCCCTTGAGGTATGAGAGGGCATTCGCCCGCGACAGCCGGCCGCTGGACTGCGCGGTGGAGAACGGGTCGGAGCTGATGCTCTTCCCGGACGGGAGGGTGTTCCAGTGCTCCATGTTCCTCGGCAGTCACGACGGCCACAGTCACCGGTGGGACGGGACGGCCCTGGTACCCAATCCTTCGTTCGCGCTGCCGCGGCACCAGGGCTCCGGCGCCGGCCGGCACTGCCCCGCGATGGCGGCGATCAACGGCGAACTGTGCGCCGAGGCGGAGGCCGCCGAGCGGCACGTCGCCTGCATCTTCGACAAAGAGAACCTCGGTGCCGCTCGTGGTGAGAAGGAGAAGGACTGACATGGCACGACCCACCCCGCAGGAATATTTCCGCCGCCATTCCGCCCTGGCGGACTGGCTGGCCCACGTCCGGCCGGAGCGCCGCGACGCCATCCTCGCCGAGGACTCCACACGCGCGGCGAGACTCGGCCTCCTGCACGAACTGATGGGCCTGCCCATCCTGGCGACCACCCACTTCAGCGGTGGCGAACTCGCGGCCCGGGCACGGTCGTTCGAGAGTTTCCGGGCCTCGGCCGAGGGCGCCTACGCCGTACGGGCCTTTCACCGCAGCGACGAAAGTGTGCTGAGGAACCGCAATCTGCCCGTCCCGGAGCTGACCAGCTGGCTGGAGTCCAAGGCCGGCGACCTCGACCAGTACGACATCGAGTTCTCCCCCCATATGCCGAACGCTTGGGCCACGATCTTTGTGGTGACGTCCGACGGGGTGATCGGCGAGGTCGTGCGCGGCAGCCTCCGTCAGCTCACCCAGGGGGACCACACCGCCGCGTCGCCGAGCACGTACGTATACGACTTCACCGACTGGCACGTCGAGCCCCATCAGCCCCGGTACGAGCAGATCGCCCGGTCGGTGCTGGAGTTCACACGGGCGGGCAAGGACGCGCAGACCGCGCTGAGACGGCGCCTGGACTGCGGCTTCACCGCGGACGGCCATCTGCAGGGCTACTACGAAGCCGTCGTGGACCCGGGCGGGGACCTCCGGTTCATCGACTTCAACATCGCGCTCGGCCGGCGGCTGGAATCCTCCTACCTGGAGCTGATCCGGTCGCAGCAGGGGACGCTGCGCGACGAGGTGCACGGTCTGACGGCGAGCCGGGGGAGCGCGCAGGGCGTCGCCCGTGTGCTGATCCACCGCGAGGCCGACGCGCGGGACCTGGCCGACGGGGAGGTCCTCGTGTGTGTGGAGCCCACGCCCGACATGATCCCGTTGATCGCCCGGGCCTCCGCGCTCGTCGCCGACCGGGGAGGGCTGCTGAGCCACTGTTCCGTGGTGTGCCGGGAGATGGGCATTCCGTGCGTGGTGGGCACCGTCAACGCCACGGAGGTGATCCAGAGCGGACGGCAGGTGGTGGTGGAGGCGGACTCGGGGACGGTCCGGGTCGTCGCATGACGAACGAGGGGGACGTGTGCATCTGTGCAACAAGCGCGAGATCGACGAGCTCATGGCGGCGGGAAGCCTGGAGATCCATCCCGCCGGGCACTTCCTGGACGAGCACAGGGTGGCTCTGCACCTCCACGAGCTGTACGAGGTGGTCGGAGACGTCGACCTGCGGGCGCCGCACGGAACGGCCGTGGAACGGATCGCCCTGCCGGACGCCCGGCTGAGCCCGGAGTCGTTCTACCTCGGTGTGACGCGCGAACGCCTGTCGCTGGGACTGGGCCTGGCGGCCTCGCTGCACACGCGGTCGCGGTACGCGCGGCTGGGCCTGGAGACGCTGCAGTCGTCCAACTTCGTCGTTCCGGGATTCGGAAACGCGAAACCCGCACCGATCGTCTTCGAGATCACGGTCCGCCGGCCCACCCGCGGACTCGACTCCGAGGAGGTGTACTGCTTCCTCAACGTGTACCGGATCGCGTTTCCCCGTACAGCACCCAACACCAAGGACTACACCAGCAGATTCCCGATGCTCAGGCGGCACCGGGTGGGCGGAGGCAGGCAGTCGTGACGTCGTTCCAAGGGCGGTGGGAGCCGCGCTCGTTCGCGGGTCAGACATTCATCGGAGTGGATTTCTCCAACCGGTGTCTGGTCGGCGCGGACTTCTCGGGAGCTGTCTGCAAGGACTGCGATTTCTCGGACAGCGACCTGAGCATGGCGAACTTCTCGGGCGCCGACCTCTACCGGTGCAAGTTCCTGCGGTCCGTGCTGTACGCAGTGGAACTGGACGGGGCGAACCTCACCCGCGCCGACTTTCGCGGTGCGTACACCTACGGCTGGCTTCTCAACGATTCGGCCAACGTCACCTATGCCAGTCTGCTCGGATTCGAGCTGGAGTCGCGCCGCCGCTCGGTCTCCTTCTCGGCGGACGACCCCCAGAACGTGCGGGAGATCCCCTTCGGCCAGGTGATACCCGACACCTCCGAGCTGTGCCGGCGCAGCTACCAAGTCGGCCGGTTCAGCTTCACCTTCGACGACCTCGACGCGCAGGAAGCCGCCCTGCAGCGCTCTCAGATCTACAACCGGCTCAAGCGGCTGTACCGGGAGAACCACAATGGCCAGGCGGCGCTGCACTGTCAGTTCTACGAGCGGTACTACCTCACGCGCTCGTTCTACAAATACAGCCCTCTGACCGGTGGCCAGTACCGCGACCAGATCGCCCGTACCGTCGTCCGCACCGTCTTCTCCTACGCGACCGAGTGGCTCAGCGGATACGGCGTCCGGCCACTACGGATCGTGCGCAATATCGCCACGCTCTTCGCCGCCTTCCTGCTGATGGCATGGTTGATCACCGGCTCCTCGACCGGGAGCGGTGTCATCTACCAGGGCCCCGGTATCGCCGTCCAGGCCCCCGCCGGGGCGGACACCGGTGCCTCCCGGCGGACAGTGGTCCAAAGGAGCGACGACCTGGGCAAGGACGGAAGCGATATCGGGCGGCTCGCCCAGTACTCCGCCCTGGCGCTGATCAGTCCGGAGCTGAACCAGTTCACGCCGTACGGTGCCATGATTCCGCTGGCCCTGGTGTATTTCGCCCTGTCCGCCTGCCTGTTGGCGCTGTTGTTCTCGTCGGTCTTCCTACGGCTGCTCAGCGAGTGAGGGGGTTTTGCACTCCCTCGGCTGCGGTACCGGCGGATACCGCAGCCAGGTCGCGCCGGGCGCCTTGGTCAGCCGCCCCCTGACCCTATGGACGTATGCGCCAGGGCCGTCACGAAACGGTCGATCTCCTCGCGGGTGCCCACGGTGATGCGGATGCTGTCGGGTGCGCCCCAGGTGGCCAGTGAGCGTACGAGGATTCCTTGGAGTTCCAGTTCGGCCGCGATGACGTCGGCGTTGCCCACGCGTGCCTGGAGGAAGTTGCCGACCGAGGGCAGGGAGGGCACGCCGAGGGCGGTCAGGGCGTCGGCGAGGAGTCCGCGTTGGGTGATCGTTTCGTGGCGTCGGTGGGCGATCTCGTGGGCGGGTGCGGCGAGTGAGGCCTTGGCGGCCACCAGTCCGAGCGTGTTGACCTCGAAGGGAACCTGAGCGGACATGGCCGCTTGGACGAGGCCGGGGGGCATGACGGCGTATCCGACACGTAAGCCGGCGAGCCCGTAGATCTTGGAGAAGGTGCGCAGGACCACCAGGCGGTGCGCGTGCGGTGCCGCGTACTCCGCAATGCCGTCCGGGTAATCCGGGTGGTCGACGTACTCGAAGTACGCCTCGTCCAGGACAGGGACGACATGCGAGGGCAGCGCGTCGAGGAAGGTGGAGATCTCGTCGCGGGTGAGCATTCCTCCCGAGGGGTTGTTCGGGTTGGCCAGGTAGGCGAGCTTCGTGCGGGGTGTGATCGCACGCAGCAGCGCTTCGGTGTCGAAGGAGCCGTCCGGGGTGAGGGGCACCCCTACGGGAGTGGCTCCCCTCTTGAGCGTTTCGAGGTGATAGGCGAGGAAGCTCGGGCGTCCGAACACCACCTCGTCACCGGGTTCCAGGAGACACAGGGACAGATGGTGCATGACGGCGGTGGTGCCGCCCGCGACGAATATGCGCTCTTCAGGGATGGCGTGATGGGCGGCCAGGGCTCTGCGGAGCGTCGCGTAGTTCCCTTCGGGGTAGCGGTTCCCCGCCGCTATGGCCGCCTCGACGGCCTGTTGCGCCGAGGGGAGCGGACCGTAGCTGCCTTCGTTCTGGGCGAGTTGGATGAGCGGGCCCGTGGTGCTCTCCGGTGTGCGGCGGAGCACCGCCACGCCTCCGGCGCCGTACCGGGACAGTTGGGTGAGCGCGGGCCTGATGTGGAACGTCATGTCTGATCCCCCGTCGATGACGCCCGTTGCCGGACCGAGGCCTCGGGGGCGTCAGTCCGGGAGGGCGATGGAGAGTTCGTGGCCGAAGATGCCGAGCGGGTTCCAGCGCGCCCTGACCCGCTGGAGCCTGGGGTAGTTGTCCTTGAAATACAGCTCGTGCCACGGAACCTTCGCGGGGTTGTCGATGAGGTCGAGGTCCGGGTAGTTGATGTAGCTGCCGTCGGTCCGGTCGTTGATCGCCGGCACACCACCGGTCGCGGCGAACAGGTCGTGGTAGAAGCCTCGAACCCACGAGAGATGCTGTTCGTCCTGGCTTGCCTCGGTCCACATGCTGACCAGGTGCGCCAGCATGATCGAGTCGCGGTGCGGATATGCCGTGGCGTTCGGCGCAACGGCGTTGATCCGGCCGCCGAAGGAGATGAACATGAGCCGGGCGCCGGGGTTTTGGTAGTTGACCTGCGTCAGGTGGTGGTACATGGCCGAGATCTGGTCCTCGGTCCAGCTCTTGCGCAGCTGCGCCACCTTGGCCTTGAACCGCAGCGTCGGGGTCTCCGGACCGTTGAACCCGTTCCACTGGGTGGAGTGCAGCCAGCCCAGTTCCTGCCGCTCCTCGCGGTGGGCGACGTCGACACCCGCGCCGACGGCTTTGACGAACTGGTCCAGGCGCGCGGTGGCATCCGGCGATGTCGCGTCGACCTGGGTGTGCATGGTGACCGTGCCGGCCGCCAGCGGAGCCGGCTCCAGCTGGCTGAACAGATCCGCGTTGTCCGTGTCGACGGCGCTGTTCGCCTCGTGCCAGGTGCCGAAGTTCCGTACGAGCCTGCTGAACGCCGCCGCGGGCAGGTCCGACCACGACCAGGTGACGGTGCTGACCAGCACCCTGCTTGGGGGCTGCGGCAGGAGGTCTGCCGGGTCGTGACCGGTCGCGCCCGGCGACCGGAACCAGTAGCGGACCACGCACCCGAAGTTTCCGCCCCCGCCCCCGGTGTGTGCCCAGAACAGGTCCCGGTGGGGATCGTTGGCCTCACGGGTGGCGATGACGGTACGCACCCGCCGGTGGGCGTCGACGACGACCACCTCGATGGCGTAGAGGTGGTCGATCACGAGTCCGTGCTGCCGCGACAGCAGACCGTATCCACCGCCCAGCGCATGCCCGCCGATGCCGACGCTCGGGCACGACCCGCCGGGCAGTGTCACGCCCCACCCCTTGTACAGCGCGTTGTAGACATCGCCGAGCGTGGCACCGGCCTCGACCGCGAACGCCCTGCGGCGGGCGTCGTAATACACCTGCTTCATCGGCGATATGTCGATGATGACGCGGCCGTCGACCAGCCCTTCGTAGCAGTGCCCACCGCTGCGAACGGCGATCCGTGCCTTGCTGCGGAGGGCCTCCTCGACCGCTTCGATCACCTGGTGCGTGGACGAGACGAGCTGGACATAGTCCGGTGAGCTGGTCCACCGCTGGTTGGCGCCGGTGACCAGATCGTCGAATCGGCGGTCCTTCGGTTCCACGGTGATCGGGCAACCGAGGCCACTCGAATCCTGTTGCATGGGTACCTCCCTGACCGGCACCCGCGCAGGGGAGGGTGCCGGTCGTGGTTGTCGTGTGGGTGTGGGGTGGGGTGGGTGCCCCAAGAGGTGCCGTGTCCTGCGGAGAGGTGCTGTGCCCTGCGGAGCGGGGCGTGCCCTACGAAGAAAGGGCGGCGCAGGTGAGGGCCTCGGATGCCCTCGGCACGGGCACGGGCACGGTCGGCTCGTCCGGAGGAAGGAGCGTGGTGAACGGCGGCATCTCCTCGGCCGGAATGCGCAGTTCAAGCACTCCGGGGAGGTCCGGGTGGCGCTCGTGGTAGTCGGCGAGGTGAGTGCGCAACTCGTCGGCCGTGCCCGCGCTTGCGACCCACAGACTCTCGGCCGCACCCAGGCCACGGGCCAATTGGGCGACGTTCACCGGCGCATAGTGCACACACTCGATCCGCGCGTCGAAGAACGTCTGCTGCCGGGTGACACACATCCCGTGCATGTTGTTGTTGAAGATCACGAAGAGCACCGGGAGGCGCAGGTCGACGGCCGTGTGCAGTTCGAGCCCGTTCATCAGGAAGGCGCCGTCACCGCACAGCACGGTGGTACGGGTTCCGGGCGGCGAGCCCAGCTGGGCACCGACGGCGGCAGCCAAGCTGTAGCCCATGCCTCCCATACCGAGCGCGATGGTCGATGTTCCGCCGGCCGGCACGTCGGACAGATGGATCGCCGCCGACGCGCAGTTGCCGGCGTCGAGCACCACATGCCCGTTCCGGGGAAGGTGCGACTCCAGGAGGGCGAGGGCCTCGCTCTGCCGCAGGTCGTCCCCCGTGAAGCCGTGCCCCGACGGGCGGGACGGTACCGAGGGTGCGAGCCTGGGCAGGAACCTGCGGAGCTCGTACGCGGCCGGCGGCGGCACCTGGAAGGGTTCCACCTCCCAAAGCCGCAACAGGTGCTCGAAGGTGAGACCGGCGTCGCCCTGGACCACGATCCGCGGGTTGACGGCCCGCACGACCTCCCCCGGGTCGAGGTTGACCACCGCCACCGCGGCGCCGTTCAACTCCGCGACGGGGCCGCGGGTCATCATGTTCAGCCCGGCGCCTATGGCGACGACCAGGTCGGCGTCGAGAACGGTGTCCACCACGGAGGTGTGGCCGGCGACGCCGAGCACGCCGAGATAGCGCGGGTCGTCATTGGGGAACTCGGCCCGCGCGGACATGGTGGTCGCCACGGGAACACCGGTGAGCTGCGCGAACCGGACCACCGCCGACGGGTTGCTGCTCCGGCGCACACCGTGCCCCAGCACGAAGACCGGCCGCTTCGCCCGGGATATCTCGTCGAAGAGCAGGCGCGTCGCGTGGTGGTCGAACACCGGGCGCTCCGCCACGTCCGCCAAGGTCTCGGGGTAGTCGTCGGGGCGGTCCCCGACCTCCACCTCGAACACGTCGCGGGGCACCAGGAGCGCCACGGGACCGGGCCGCCCGCTGAGCGCCGTACGGGCGGCGTCCAGCACATCGCGCCAGAACGTGTCCGGCGCGCCCAGCTTGATGACTTTCTTGGTGAGGGCGCCCAGCATCGCTTCCGCGTCCACCGTCCGGCCGATGCCCGAGGCGTCCTGGAACGCGCCGCGGCCTTCCAAGACGGTGGGCGGCTGGCCGATCAGGGCGAGTACGGGCACGGATTCGGCGTAGGACTCGGCGAGGCCGACGGCGAGGTTCATCATGCCCCCGCCCGAGGTCGAGCAGCAGACCCCCAGCGTGCGGTGCACCCTCGCCCGGGCGTCGGCCATGAAGGCCGCACCGTCTTCGCGGCGGGCCATCACCGATTGAAGTTTTCCCTGCCCGAGCCGGTGGATGGCGTCGTGCAGGTGCTCAATGTTCGCTCCGCTGACCCCGAACACGTAGCGCGTGTTCCAGTCGCGTAAGAGTGTGACGAGCGCATCGGAAACGCGCATCTGTAATCCCCCGTTTGTCCGCCGCATTCCGACGGCGAACGTGTGCGTCAGTTTGCTCGCTCAGCTTTTGGGCGTGGTCCGTGCCCCGGAGCCGAAGCGGCTCTCAAGGATGGTCTTGAGGTTCTTTGTCTCGATCTTGTGGATCGCGTCGAAGTTCGGCCAGATGTCACCCACCCAGTAGCGGTCGGTCCTGGCGCGGCCCGCCCGGATGTAGTCAGGGACGTCCGTGACGGAGCGGTCGTAGTACGGGTGCTTGCAGTTGGTCCACAGCACGACCGTCCCGGGCCGGTTCAGGGTGCGGGTGGCGTCGATGACGGTGAAGTAGTAGCGCATCCACAGTTCGTGGCCCTGGTCCCAGGCGCACGGGTAGTTGATGACGCCGTGCTCGGGGCCCTTGAGCGGATCCGCGCGCACGAATATCTCGGTGTTCGGCTGGATCGCTTCCCGCCCGCGGTACATTCCGCCGCCGACGTAGGAGAGATCGCGGATGCTGAAGGTCCACTCCTCCAGCGAGTGCACGTCCGCGCAGTATTCAAAGACGACGTCGTACGGCACCTCGATGTATTCGGCGAGCGAGCAGTACCCGCCGAATATTTCCTCGTGTGTGTAGGTCTCCTTCGTCATGTCGCGCATCAGTTTCTCGATGTCGCTGCTGCTGGTGTTCTCGCAGCGCACCAGATCCAGCGCGGGGAGGTCCGAGCCCTCCGTCGGATCGTCGTGGGATGTCATGAGATCGCTCTCCCGTCAGTTCGGGTGTGCACAGAAGGGTGGCCGTTGACTATCCGCGTCGGCCGTTCCACCGCACCGTCATCGCACTCACCAGGTCGCCCCCGTTGGAGAACGTGCCGAAGGCGAGCAGATCGCCTTGCCGCACCAGTCCTTCGTCCAAGGCGTCCGCGAGGGTCACCGGGATCGACCCATGGAAGAGATTGCCGTACTTGCCGAGGGTGTCGTGGGCGCGCGGCACATCGATCCCGCACCGCCTGCGCCATTCCGCGAGATACTCGTCGTTCGGCTGGTGGGTGATGAGCAGCGACACATCCTCGGCGGTGACGCCGGCCTTTTTCAATGCCTGGGCGACGGCCTCGGGAACCAGCGTCAGCGCGTTCTCGCGCAGCGACTCCAGCCGTTCCCGGGTGAAGTTGACGGTGATGGGCCCGCAGCCCCGCTCCCAGTAGTTCTTGAACGTGCCGTCCACGAAGTCGGGTTCGAAGCGCAACAGCCCGTAGTTCGAGCCGTGTGAGCGCTCATGGGCAGACAGTATGGACGGGGCGCCAGGCGTCAGCAGGGTCGCCGTGGCGCCGTCACCGAGTACCCGCGAGCGCGTCGAACGCTGGAATTCCGGCAGCCGGGAAACGAAATTGGTCACCGTGAGCACCACGATGTTTCGGTGCCGGCCGGATTCGATGAAGGCCTGTGCCGTGCGCAGCCCCGACAGCCATGAACAGCAACTCGTGTCGATCTGCAGGATCGTCGCGTCGTCCGCGCCGATCCTGCCCTGGACAGCCGACCCGATGCCAGGCCAATAGGTGTCGTTGAACTGGCAGCTGTAGATGATGAGATCGAGCTCGCCGGCACGCAGACCGGTCCGGTCGAGCAGTTTTTGTACGGCGAGCACGCCGAGATCCGCCGATGTGTGCTCGGGCGAGGCGAATCGGCGCTCCGCAACGCCTCGGAAGAAGGCGTGCTCCGCCCATTCGTCCGCACCGTCCGAGTGCTCGGCATTGGAGACCACTCGGTCGGGCATGAAGCTGACCACATCGACGATCCGCGCAGACAGCGGCATCTCAACCCCCCCAGGTCAAGAAAGTGTGCTCTGAAGGCTCCCCCCGGCCTTGCCGCGCCGGAATTACTTCGGCTCCCCCCACTTGCCCTCGGCGGCCGAACGGTTGACGTAGGTCTTGAAGTCGGCGGGCTGCCGCCCGAGAGCCTGCTGCACCCCCTCGCTGAGCTGTGCGTCCCAGCCGTTCCGGATCACCTCGAACAGGCCGGCGAGCAGCCCCGCGTGCTCGGCCGGCAGCCCGGCGGAGGTGGCGCCGCGAACGAAGTCCTCCTGCGGGATGTCGAGGAAGCGCACCGGACGGTTCAGCGCCTCACCGATCAGCGTGGCGGCATCCCCGAACGACAGTGCCTCCGGCCCGCTGAGCTCGTAGATCTGCCCGGCGTGCCGGCCGTCGGTAAGGGCGGCGACGGCGACGTCGGCGATGTCCTCCGCGTCCACGAACGGGACCTTCCCGTCGCCGGCCGGCGCCGCGATCACGCCGTTCACCACCTGCGGCTGGAAGAACTCCTCGCTGAAATTCTGCGCGAACCACGCCGGACGCACCACGGTCCACTCCGCTCCGGAGTCGCGCACCGCGCGTTCACAGGTGAGAGCGTCCGGATGGTCGGCGCGGTCGATGCCCCGCGCGGAGAGCAGTACCAGCCGCTGCACCCCCTGTTCCACGGCGCGCCGCACAAAGCCGGGCACCAGTGCCACCTGCTGGCTCGGAAGCGCCGGAGGCACCAGATACAGGGCCTTGGCACCCGTCAGGGCGCTGTGCCAGGTGGAGTCGTCCTGCCAGTCGAAAGGCGCCTCGGTGGATCGCGATACGGGCCGGGCCTGGTGTCCGGCGGCACGGAGCTTGCTGACCACGCGTCGCCCGGTCTTGCCAGTCCCCCCGAGGACGGTCACGGTTTGAGTCATGGACGAGAGCCAACCGGACAGTGTGCGGTGAAGGCATGGCTGAGAGTCCACGAGGCATGTCTGTTCGTCTACGGTGACCCTCGTGGATGTGCTCGCGGACTTACTCCGGCATTCCAGGGCGCGTGGTGCCGCCGTCGCACGGTCGATCGTTCAACCACCGTGGTCCGTCTGTTACGCGGATGCGGCACCGGTGTCCATCCAAGCGGTCGTACGGGGCAGCGCCTGGCTGCTCCGGGACGGCGATCCGCCGCGGAAGATGCACGCCGGGGACATCGCGGTGGTCCGGGGCCCGGAACCGCACACCCTGGCCGATGACCCCGCCACCCCCGTGCGCATCGTCGTCTACGGCCCGGACCGGTGCGCGCTGGCCGGCGAACCTCCCGACAGGGCGGGAGACCGCTGGCGCGTCTCCGCGGGACACACCTACGGGCAGCAGCACGACGGCGAAACGGCCATCATCCGAGGCGCTTACCAATTCGCCGGAGATGTTTCGCCCTGGCTTCTGGAGTCGTTGCCTCCGGCCCTGATCCTGTCCGGCGCGAGCGGCGCCGACGCGGTCCTCGAACTCGTCGCCGCGGAGGTCGACCGGCCCGAACCCGTCCAGCCCGTGGTGCTGGACCGGCTGCTCGACCTGCTGTTCATGGTCTCGTTACGCACCTGGTCCGCCCGGATGGACACCGACGTGCCCCGCTGGCACAAGGCCCTCGCCGACCCCGAAATCGGCCACGCACTGCAACTGCTGCACAAGGACCCGGCCCGCCCCTGGACCGTCAGCAAGCTGGCCGAGACCGTCGGATTGTCCCGGTCAGGATTTGCCCGACGCTTCCATGCACTCGTCGGGCAGCCCCCGATGAACTATCTGGCGCATTGGCGCGTCTCGCTCGCGGCCGAACTCCTGACGGAGTCGGACCAGACACTGGACGGTATCGCCCGCACCGTCGGTTACGCCGATGCCTTTTCCCTCAGTACCACCTTCAAACGGGTCAGAGGAATCAGTCCCAACGATTACCGGGACGGCGGACGGGTGCGCTGACCTGGGGTTACGGGGGCGGATCGGCCACCAGCCGCAGCGGGAGCGACTTCAGACCGTGGATGAAGTTCGACACCAGCCGCCGCGGCGGACCGGCGACCGCCAGGGCGGGCAGCAGAGTGCGGGTCTCTTCGTACAGCACCCGCAACTGCAACCGGGCGAAGTGCGCGCCCAGGCAGAGGTGCGGGCCGTCGCCGAAAGAGACATGGGGATTTGGGGTACGGCCCGGATCCAGTCGATGCGGCACGGCGAAGACCCGCTCGTCGTAATTCGCCGAGCCGTGGAAAACCACCACTTTGTCGCCGGTACGGATCGGACGGCCGGCCAATTCGGTGTCGCACGCCGCGGTCCGGCGGAAACTGAGCACCGGCGGATGCCAGCGCAGCAGCTCCTCCGTACATGTCGCCGCCCCCACCTCTCCGGTGCGCAGCGCGCGGTATGCGTCCGGGTGCCGGGCCAGCGCCAGCAGGCCCCCGGGGGCCGCGCTGCGTACGGTGTCGTTGCCCGCGATGGTCAGCAGGAAGAAGAACATCTCCAGTTCGGGCGTGGCCAGTTCGTCGTCCGAGGCGAGTACGGTCATGACGTCGTCGCCCGGGTGCCGTCGTTTGAAGGCGGCCAGCTCCCGCGCGAAGGCGAACATGTCGCCCAGCATCGACGGGGAGCGCGGGTCGGCGGGACGTCCGTCCGGGCCGGACGCGGGCGGGCCCGCTTCGTCCGGGTCCTGGTAGCCGATGACGCGCCGGGTCCAGTCCAGGAGCAGCCCGCGCTCAGCGGCCGGCACCCCGAGCAGGTCGGCGAGGTTGAGCAGCGCGAAGTCGTCCGTGACCTCGGCGACGATGTCGCACACCCCGTCCCGTGTGCGCGCCGCATCGACCGCCGCCGCCAGCAGACCACGGGCCCGCTCGCGTACGGCGGCCCGGAAACGGTCGACCCGGCCAGGGGTGAAGGCACGACTGACCGATCGGCGCAGCCGCCCGTGGTCCGGGGGATCCTGGTTGAGCATCATGCGGCGGATGAACGGCAGATCAGCAGGGTCGGGATCCCGGATCTGGGTGGCGCCCAGGTGGGAGGAGAAGGTGCGCGCGTCCTTCAGGACCCGTACGACGTCCTCGTGCCGCGTGACCGCCCAGAAGCCGGGACCGGCGGGCCAGCCGAGCACCTCGTGCTCCTCCTGCCAGGCCACCGGCTGCCGCTCGCGCAGCAGCCGGTACGCCGCGTGCGGAAGCCCGTCCGCGTAGCCGCGCGGGTCGAAGACGTCCGGCACGTCCGGGTCCGCGGCACGGGCTGCGTGCACGGTCATCCGGCGTCCGCCCCGGCACCGTCACTGCCGCCATCGCCATCGCCATCGCCATCGCTGTCACTGCCGGCACGCAGAAAATCCTCCACGGCCCGGATCAGCTCCAGCGGTGTCTCGTCCATGGCGTAGTGCCCCGCCGACGGCAGCTCGACCAGCGCGCCGTTGGCGTACCACCGCATCCATGTCTGACGCGTCAGCTCGGCGTTCAGCGCGGGATCCAGCGCCCCGGTCACCGCCAGCGCCGGCACCGCCGAGCCCTCGACCTCGGCCGCGAAGCCGTCCCCGGCCCAGGAGTCCAGCCAGGCACGGAACGCCGTCGGATCGCTGCGCTCCAGTGACCGCCGCACCATCCGGTCCAGCCAAGCGGCCGGACGCTGCCCGCCGGTGGTGAGGTCGATGATGGCCCGCCGGTTCTCCGGGATGTGTGCCGCGGAGGAGAACAGCTCCCACTGCGGCGGTGGCAGGGGCAGCCCGGAGGCGGGAACCGGAGAGATGCCGACCAGCCTGCGCACCCGGTGCGGCGCCGCGGCCAGCACACGCTGGACGACGCTGCCGCCCATCGAATGGCCGATCACCGAGAACCGGTCCCAGCCCAGCCGGTCGGCGAGCGCCAGCACATCGGCCGCCCCCTCGCCCGTGGTGTACGCGCCGCCCGCACCCTTCGCCTCGCCGTAGCCACGGAGATCGACCAGGGCGTACTGGAACGCGTCCTGGTCCAGATCCGGCACGATCGTGTCGAAGGCGGACCGGTCGGCGAACCACCCGTGCACGGCGATGACCTTGTGCGATCCCCCGCCGTGCAGGGCATGGGGCAGTGCGAAGGAAGCCACGCTCACTCCAAACGTCAGAGAACCTGCCGAAAACGTGTCAGAGAACCTGCCGACGGCCAATGGCCACATCCCCACCACACTGGCCGTAACGTCCGCACCCCGCAAGGGCGTCACGACCAGGCGATTCGCTGATACGGCCGGCCCCCGAACGGGCAGGGATCCGGACATGACCGTCCTCGTCGGAACCTCCGGCTGGCAGTACAAGGACTGGCGCGACGTCCTTTACCCGCAGGGACGGCCGCAGCGGCTGTGGCTGGAGGAGTACGCGCTGCACTTCGCCACCGTCGAGAACAACGCCGCCTTCTACCGGCTGCCCGAGGAGAAGACCTTCGCGGACTGGCGGGACCGGACCCCCGACGGGTTCGTGATGGCCGTCAAGGCCAGCCGCTATCTGACGCACATCAAGCGGCTGCGCGACCCGGAGGAGCCGGTCGCCCGGCTGATGTCGCACGCCGCCGGCCTCGGCCCCCGGCTCGGGCCCGTACTGCTCCAGCTGCCGCCCACACTGCACGCGGACGCCGGGCTGCTGGACGCCTGCCTCGGCTGCTTCCCCGCCGGCACGCGAGTGGCCGTCGAGCCCCGCCACGACTCCTGGTGGACCGCCAAGGTCCGTACGGTGCTGGAGCGGCGGGGCGCCGCGCTGTGCTGGGCGGACCGCGGATCCCGGCCCGTGACGCCCCTCTGGCGGACCGCCGACTGGGGGTATCTGCGCTTCCACGAGGGCCGCGCGGAACCCTGGCCCCGCTACGGCGGACAGGCACTCACCACCTGGGCGCGGCGGATCGCCGACACCTGGCCGGACCACGCCGACGTCTACACCTACTTCAACAACGATGTGGAAGGAGCCGCCGTTCTCGACGCCACCGGCTTCGCCCGCGCCGTCTCGGCCACGGGCCGCTCCGTGAGCCGCACACCGCCCGGGCGTGGCTCCGCCCGCTGACCGCGGCGCGGGGATATATCTGCGCTCGTACCGCCTGGGCGAACGAACGAGGTGAGGCACGGATGATCCGCAGACGGGTGGTGGTCTCCGGACAGGTGCACGGTGTGTTCTTCCGTGACACCTGCCGGCGCATGGCGGGCGAGCACAAAGTGGCCGGCTGGGTACGGAACCTTCCGGACGGCACGGTCGAGGCCCTCTTCGAGGGCGATCCCGCGAGCGTGCAGAAACTGGTGGACTGGGCGCACGAGGGTCCCCCCATGGCGACCGTGTCTTCGGTGTCGGTACGGGAGGAGGAGCCGGAGGGCCTGAGCGGCTTCGAGGTCTGGGAGACGCCTGCCGGGTATTGACGCAGCGACTGGCGCTTGGCCGAGGGGAACAAGCGATACGGCTCAGAGATACAGCCCCGCATCCGCCCCCGCATCCTGTGCCGGTACCGATGCCGGCCGTGTGCCGCGGCGGAGTGCGTACAGTTCGGCCAGTGAGGCGCCGTCGCGGCCGATGCCCTGGTCCGTGCCGAGCCAGTTGACCGCTTCGGTGCGGTTCAGCGGGCCGACCTCGATACGGGCCAGGCAGCGGCCGGGGCGGACCACCGCCGGGTGCATCCGCTCCAGGTCCTCGTTGGTGGTCACACCGACCAGGACGTTGCGGCCCTGGCCCAGCAGGCCGTCGGTCAGGTTGAGCAGCCGCGACAGGGCCTGGCCTGCGGCGTGCTTGGCCTCGCCGCGGATCAGTTCGTCGCAGTCCTCCAGGAGCAGCAGCCGCCAGCGGGACTTGCCGGTGCTGTCGTCCTCGCCGATGGCGATGTCCATGAGGTAGCCGACGTCGTTGAACAGGCGCTCCGGGTCGAGTACGCAGTCCACCTGGCACCAGTCGCGCCAGGAGCGGGCCAGTGTGCGCAGCGCGGAGGTCTTGCCGGTACCGGGCGGGCCGTGCAGCAACAGCAGCCGGCCGGCGATCTCCTCGGGTGCCACCTTCATCAGCCGGTCCATCGCATCGGCCACCGGCGCGGTGTAGTTGGGGCGGATCTCCTCCCAGGTCCCGGCCGAGATCTGCCGGGTCGTGCGGTGCGGTCCGCGGCGCGGCGAGAAGTACCAGAAGCCCATCGGCACGTTCTCCGGCTGCGGCTCGGGTTCGTCCTGCGCGCCGTCCGTGGCCTGCGCCAGCACCTTTTCGGCGAGTTCGTCGGTGACGGCGGTGACCGTGACGTCCGCGCCGCGGTTCCAGCGGGAGATCAGCAGGGTGAACCCGTCGCCCTCGGCGAGCGTGGCGCTGCGGTCCTCGTCCTTCGCCGAGCGCAGGATCCGGGTGCCCGGCGGCAGCAGCGTCAGCCCGGACTTCACCCGGTCGACGGACCGGCTGCGGGCGTACGGCTGCTCGCCCTTGGCGAACCGCCCCAGGAAGAGCGCGTCGACGACATCGGAGGGCGAATCGCTGTCGTCCATGGTCAGACGGAGCGGAAGGGACTCCTCGGTGGCGGACGGCTGGACGTGATCGGCACTCATACGGCCATGATCTGCCACCGCGCCCCGCCACGTACACGGATTATCCCGGCGTTTTCCGAGTACCGGAAACGTATCGTTCACCGGAAAACCAGGTGTACCGGTCGGTTGGCCCGCTAATCTCCCTTTGTGCGACGTCATGGTGGGGAACGTCAGAGTACGGCTTTCGTGATCGCGGCCGGGGTGGCGGTGCTGGCGATACTGCTGGTCATGTGTTCCCTTCCAGGAGGGGACGAGGACCGGGATGCGAAGGGGCCCTTGCCGTCGCCCGCCGCCAAGCCCGCCGTGGGGTGGGGATTCACCCATACGCAATTCAGCGCGGACCACGGCGCCGACCCGTCCACCGCCCGGGCCGCCCAACTGCTGGCCGCCCACCCGATGCCACAGAACCAGCACATCATGGGCTGGGGCGCGGACAACCCCGAACCGAGCCCGGGGCGCTATGACTTCGCCGATCTGGACCGTCGTGTGGCGCTGATCCGGCACACCGGTGGCACGCCCGTACTCACCCTGTGCTGTGCGCCGGACTGGATGAAGGGCGGCACGGCCGGCCGTACCGACTGGAGCACCCTGGAAAAGGCCCCCGACCCGGCGCATTACGCGGACTTCGCGGCGCTCGCCGGAAAGATCGCCCGGCGCTATCCGGACGTCCGCCACTTCGTCGTCTGGAATGAATTCAAGGGGTTCTTCGACGATGGCAAGGGGCGCTGGAATTATGAGGGGTACACCAAGTTGTACAACCTGGTTCATCGGGAGTTGAAGAAGGTCAACAGCGGCAATCAGGTGGGTGGGCCCTATCTGGTGATGGACAGTTATGTGCCGGGTGATGACACCTATGCCTCCGCCCTCAAGGGGCCGTGGGGCAGCATCGACCAGCGCACCCTTGACGCCTTCGGCTACTGGAACCGGCACAAGGCGGGCGCGGATTTCGTGGTGGTCGACGGCTCCAGCTACAGCAAGGACGACCGTTACGCCCCGGGACCGTTCACCGCCGCCCGGAAGTTCGCCGATGTGGGGCGCTGGCTGCGCAAGCAGAGCGGGCTGCCGCTGTGGTGGGCGGAGTGGTACGTCGAGGTCGCGGACGAGAGCGACGGCGGCCGGGCCGGCTGGAGCGAGCGCAAGCGCACCGCCGCGCAGGCCACCGCGCTGATCGAGATGGCGGCCGGCGGCGCCACCAGCGGGTTCTACTGGAACCCGGAGACCGAGGACGAGGACTGCCCGGGGTGCCTGTGGACCAGCACCGAACGGGACGACGGCGGGCGGAAGTTGCCGATGATGGATCTGCTGTCGCGGTTCTCCCGGGCCTTTCCGCCGGGAAGCCGGCCGCGCGACCTCGACAGCGGCCGTACGAAGATCCGGGGGCTGGCCGACGACCGGACGGCGCTGCTCGTCAACACCTCGGACCGACGCGGCACGGTGGCGGTGGACGGGAAGGACGTCATGCTGGAGGGGTATGAAGTGCGCTGGATCGCGCGTTCCTGAGCACGCGCCTCCCGTGCGTCCGTATGTGGTGTCTGCCGTCCGCGTGCGCACCGCCCCGCGCCCCGCCGCCTCACGAAAGCGTCATGAACCGCTGTACCAGTGACGCCAGAAACACCAGCAGCAGCGGTATGGCGAACCAGAACAGCCCCTGGATCCAGTGCAGTTGGCGCACGCTGGGCTCGAACGCGACACGTACCACCTCGCGGGTGGTCAGCACCAGGATCAGTGCGAGCACTGCTAGCGCACCGAGCACCGACCACGGCGTCCAGGTCACCTTCGGGCCCACCGGGCCGGGCCGCGGGGGTGGTACCTCGCCCGCCGGCCGCCGCTTCAGCTCGTAGACCGCCGCATGCTCGTTGGACAGCACCCGCAGCAGCTCCGGACGCCGGTCCAGGGCGGTGCGCAGCCGCTGCTCCCAGCCCTTCCGGTAGCCGGAGTCCAGCCGGAGCGACTCCGACTGGCCGTGACTGACGATGAGATACGACTGCGGTCCGGCGCTCCGCAGAGCCGTGAGGAGCGGGCCGACCCGGGCCGGATCGCGGGGCGCCGGCGTCGGTTCGTACTGCACCCGCTCCATGTCCTTGGCACCCCAGGGCATCGCCGGGGTGACGCTGTTGACCGGATCGTTGCTCAGCCACAGCAGCCGTACCGTCGGGCGGTCATGGGCGTAGACATAGTCCATCGCCGCGACCTCGCCCGGTCTGATCCGCTCGAACGGTTCGTTGCCCCAGCGGGCGACGAGAAAGCCGACGGCCAGGACCAGCCCGGTCAGCAGCGCGGCGAGCGGCCCGAGCCCGCGCCGGGTGCCCGTACCGCGCGGGAACAGCCCCAGCGCCGCCAGCACACAGGCGCCGGGCAGCGCGAACAGAAAGACCCGCAGCGCCATTTCGCCGCCGTAGGACTGCATCCCGAACGCCAGGAACGGGACGAAGGTCAGCACCACGAGCGAGCGTTCGGTGAACCCCGCCGCCCGCCGCCGCAGCACCCCCCAGCAGGCCAGCGTCAGCACCCCGCCCGCCATGGCCACCCGGGTGTACAGCACCAGCTTGTGGGTGGGGTCGCCGCCGCCGATCCGGTCCGTCACGGAGGACGAGACATTGCCGCCGATGCCGCCGAGCCCGCCGAACAGCTCGTCGAAATGGCCCGACCAGTAGGGCTCGGCCAGGAACCCCACCCAGGCCACCACCAGCACACCGAGCAGCAGCGGCAGTCCGTAGAGGGACGAGCGGCGGGCGAGCACCAATACGGTCAGCACACCGAGCATCACGAACGGGGTGAGCTGATGGCCCGCCACCGAGGCCGCGAACAGCGCGATCAGCACTCCGAGCAGCGCCACCAGCTGACCACGGCCGGCCGGCCGTACCTCCGTCTCGCCCGGCAGCCGTTTGCCGGCCAGCGGCCGCGGTTCGCGGAACCACACCAGCAGGATCGCCACGAACGCGAGATGGAAGAGGTAGGTGAAGCCCTGCGGGGAGAAGTAGTCCTGACCGACCCAGCCGCACAGCGCGAACAGCCAGGCCGCGCACCACTTGGCCCGCCAGCTCGCCCGTACCGCCTTCAGAAGCAGGAACAGCGGTGCCAGATAGAGGAGTTGAACGGTCAGCGGCCACCAGCGCAGCACCTCGGTGAGGTCGGTGACCCCGCACGCCTCGGCGAGGAACTGCACCCCGGCGAAGAAGCCGGGCCAGCTCCAGCGGGCGTCCAGGTCCGGCACCGCGGAGCCCGTTCGCCCGACGTAGTCCAGGAATCCCAGATGCTGCCAGGCCGTCGGGAAGCGCGGCTCGGCCTCCAGCACGGCCGGCAGCGCGTGCAGCGCCACCACCGTCAGCAGCAGTACGGCGGTGAGCAGCGCCCGCCGCGGCCGGGACAGCCACAGCGCCCCTCCGAACGCCGCCACCAGTAGCACGACCCCGGCCAGCGTCGCCGCGGGCAGCACCGAGATCAGCCCGAGCCCGTCCATCCGGTCCAGATCGGCGTCGCCCATGGCGCGCAGCGGCAGCCAGAACAGCGCGAGCGCGGCGGCCAGCAGCGCCCACACGGCCAGATCGGGGCGGCTCCGCAGGCGCGCGAGGCGTACGAGGCGTACGGAGGGCTCGCGGCGCGGGGCCGGTACGGGATCCTCCCCGCGCAGCACCCGGCGGAGCCGTACGCCGGCGATCGCGACGATCACCGCCAGACTGGAGATCTCCGCGACCCCGGCCCCGGTCAGTCCCATCCGCGGCAGCAGCACCAGCGTCAGTCCGAGCACCAGCACGCACAACAGCCCCTGCAGACAGGCCAGTCCGGACGTACGGCTCTGGGCGCGCAGCACCGCGAAGTGGACCTCCATCACGACCCGCAGCGCGGCCCCCACCGCGAACCAGCGCAGCAGCGGCGTCGCCGCCTCCGCGTACCCGGGCCCGAAGATCCTCAGAAGATACGGCGCGAAGGCGAACAGCACGACGCAGACCGGGAGCATGATGCGGGCCATCCGCCGTAGCGCGGCCCGGGTGTTGTGGGCCAGCTGGGCCGGATCGTGCGCCCCCTCGACGGTCAGCGAGGCGCCCATGTTGAGGGCGAGCAGATTGACCGTGCCGCCGATGGTGGTGGTGATGTAGAAGTACGCATTGTCCGCCGCGCTGACCTGCGAGGCCACCAGTACGGGGACGAGGTAGACGACGGCCAGCGAGAACAGCGACCCGGTGTAGTCGCCGGCCAGGAAGCGGCCCATCTCCTTGAGGGACGGCGGCCGGGCGGTCCGGTCCGTCGCCCGCACATGCCGGGGCACCAGCCGCCGGAACACCAGCCAGCCCAGCGGAAGCACCGATACCGCGATCGCCGCGACCCAGGACACAAAGACCCCGGCGCTGGGGATCGCGGCGGCGAACACCACCAGCAGCCCCAGCTTCACCGCGGAGAAGGCGAGATTGCCGACCGGCACCCACAGCGCACTGCGCAGCCCGGTCAGCACCCCGTCCTGGAGGGTGAGCAACGACCAGGCGACCACCGCCAGGAGGAAGCCGAGCCCGTTGAGCGGGCCGTGCAGAAAGCGGTAGGAGGAGCCCCACAGATCGAGGGTGAGCAGGAAGACGACGGCGGCGATCGCCACCACCACCGAACTGCCCGCGTACGTCCGCAGCACCAGCCGGCCGGTGCCGCGCCCGGCGACCGGGATGAAGCGGGCCAGCGCACCGGTCAGGGTCACCGCGGTCAGACCCGCCAGCAGCTTCATCGCGGCGATCGCCGCCGAGCCCTGGCCGACCGCGGACTCCGTGTAGTAACGGGCCGCGATCAGCCAGAAGCCCAGACCGAGCAGCCCGGAGACGCCGGTGTTGAGCATCAGCGCATAGGCGTTGCGGAACAGCGGACCGCCGTCCCGCCCCGGGAGGCGCAGCCGCCGGCCGCCGCCTCCGCCCGGCTCCGGTTGTGCGCGCTCCTCGGCCTTGGTGGACGTGTCAGACACCGGCTCTGCTGCCCCTTCCTCCGCCGCGGGTGTGCCGCGGCGCTCTCAGCCGCCCGGCGTACACAGCCGGACCGCCTGCCGTGACCTGCGGACCACGGCGTACCCCTTGGTGAGCGCCCGGTCCCGGGCGAAGGCGCGGACGAGGCCACGGCCCTCGACGATCCGTGCGAACTCCTCGGTGTCCGTACGGCGTCGCACCGTCAGCCGCGCCAGCGCATACGGCCCTTGGCGGCGGGCCGCGAGCGCATTGCCCACCGCCAGCGCCTGCCGGAAGCCCAGACCGCGCACCGTATGCCGCACCCGCCGGCTGGAGTGGCCGAAGGGGTACGCGAAGGACTCCGGCGGCGCCCCGATCTCCTCGGTGAGGATCTCCTTGCAGCGCAGCACCTCCTGGCGCAGCCGCTCGTCACCGAGGCCGTCCAGCTGCGGATGGCTGTGGCTGTGCCCGCCGATCTCCACACCGGCCGCGGCCAGCTTCCGCACCTGGTCCCAGTCGAGCATGGTGTCCGGTGCGCCGCCGGTGTCGTACGGGCCGCGCAGCCACCCCGTCGCGACGAACAGGGTGGCCGGGAAGCCGTACCGGGTGAGCGCGGGCAGCGCATGCCGGTGGACGCCCTCGTAGCCGTCGTCGAAGGTGATCAGCACCGGCCTGTCCGGCAGCGGGCCGCCACCGCGCCAGGCCGCCGCCAGCGCGGCGGTGGTCAGCGGGGTGAAGCCGCCGTCGGCCAGCACCGCCAGCTGCTCGGCGAACGCCTCGGGCGGCACGGACAGCTCCCGTGCGGCGGGCGTCGGGGCCACGGTCACCGCGTGGTACATCAGTATCGGCACCACCCGCGGGCGCTCGCTCATACCGCCGCCTCCTTGTGCGCCGCGGCCGCCACCGTCCCACCGTCTTCGCCACCTCCGACTCCCGTGTTCCAGAAGGGTGTCGGCTTTCCGCGCGCCCGTGCCGCGCCGCGCACATAGCCGCTTGCCGCGGCCGCCACCCCGGCCACGATCGCGCCCGCCCGGCCGGCCCCGCCGGGCCGCCCCAGCAGCGCGTCCCGCAGCCCGCGCAGCACCCCCGCGGGCAGCACCCGGGTCGTATAGCGCCGCTCGGTCGCCAAACCGTCCCGTGCGCCGACGCTCCGCGCCACCAACGCCTTGGACAGGCCCTCCGCATACGCCCGGCTGCGGAAGTAGCCGAACCGCTGCCGCTCGGCCGGCACCCGGTGATGGATCACCGACCGGTCGTCGATCAGCAGCACCGCGTCCGGCATGGCGCGGGTGATCCGGATGCACAGCTCGGTCTCCTCGCAGCCCAGCGGCCGCCGGCCGGCGTCCCGGCCGATCCCGATGGCGAAGCCGCCGACGAGGTCGAACGCCACCCTGCGGAAGGACGCGTTGCCGCCGAGGACGTTGCGCACCCGCACCTTTCCCGGCGGCAGCCCGCGGTACGTACACCCCACCACCCAGTCGAACTCCTCGGGGAACCACACCGGTCGGCGCCCGGGCGACCAGGCGGGTTCGGTGCGCCCGCCGACCGCCATCACGGCCGGATCCGTGTACGCCTGGGCGAAGTGGTGCAGCCAGTCCCGCTCGGCCACCGCGTCGTCGTCGAGAAAGGCGACGATCTCGCCGTCGGCCGCGGCGATACCGGTGTTACGGCCCGCGGACAGCCCGCGGGGTCCCGAATTGGCCATGATCAGCAGGGGAGTTGTGGAAGCATCGGGAGCGTGTGCGCCCGCGTGGGCGCCTCTGAAGTGCTCCCTGAGTCGGTCGAGCAGCGCGGGGTGGTGGTCCACCACCAGCAGCAGCTCATGGGCGGGATGGGACTGCTCGCGCACGGAGGCCACCGCGGCGAGGATGTCGTCCCAGCGGTCCTCGGTGTGCACGCAGATGACGACGGAGATCCGCAGCGCCGGGCCGGCCGCCGGTCTCCCGCGGCTCACAGCGCATCCCCGGTGATCAGCGCGGGCCGGGCGGACCGGTTCCGTCGGGAGCCCCGCTCACGGACGATCACCTTCAGCACCCGCAGCCCGTCGCGCACCGCCCGCAGATTGCTGACCCCGTGGATGCGGTTGTACTCATGGCTGGGGATCTCCTGTACCCGCAGCCCGGCCTTGACGACCCGGATGTTCATCAGGGTCTCGACCTCGAACCCGGCGCAGTCCAGGGCGATTTCGTCCAGGCAGTGCCGCCAGAAGGCGTTGTAGCCGTAGCAGAGATCGGTGTAGCGGGCGCCGAACTTGGTGTTGACGATGGCGGTCAGCACCCGGTTGCCGAGCTTGCGGACGGGCGTCATGTCGTCCGTTCCGCCGCCATTGGCGAATCGCGAGCCCTTGGCGAAGTCGGCGCCGGACACCAGCGCCGAGACATAGCTGACGATCTCGCCGCCGTCGGCCGAGCCGTCCGCATCGATCATCACGATGATCTCGCCGGTGCAGGCCGCGAAACCACTGATCAGCGCGTCACCCTTGCCTTTGCCGCGCTGCGGGACGACCGTGACGCCGGGCCATAGTTCGCGGGCGACCCGGACGGTGTCGTCGGTGGAATTCCCGTCGACCAGGATCACTTCATGAATCCAGTCCGGCAGGGTTTTGAAGACATACGGCAGATTCTCCGCCTCGTTCATCGCCGGAATGACGACGCTGACCGGCGGAGCGATGGCCAGATGTGAGGAAACGGGACGGTAGACGGCCTGGGCCGGCAGCAGCGTCAGCGGCGGTTCATCCGCATCGGCCGGGCGAAGGAACGAGCTCATGGGTTTGATTTCCCTCTCGTCCGGTGGACCGCCCACCCCCGGGCGGTCCGTGCTGGGTATCCGGGTCGAAAGGGGGGTTCACACCCCGGTCGTCATGGCGGAAATCGCCATGGGAGCAGGGCGAGCTGGCATGCGTGTTTCCGGCCGCGCGGCTCGTGCTCCGGTCATCGCCCAGCCATGATCAGCAGGCGAACACCATGCGCACGGGACCCCCCCACCGCGCACCGCACCGGGCCATCATCGTGTCAGGCGAGCTCTCCCCTAGAGCCGTCTTGCGATGATCGTCCGATGCGGGTGGATGTGCGACGGTATTGATGAACGGGACTCTAAGGCAAGACGTTCCGCGCCAAATACCCTTTGGCGTAATTGGCCGGGACGTACTTATGTACGCCCGTATTGCGCACCGGCGTACGCTCTATTGCGCCGTCCCGAACCCGAGAAAGGCCGGGCGCAGAGGGCTCACACGGGCTATGCCTCATCGCCCCGAGCGCATCCGGCCCACCCGCTTGAGCAGGCGGTCCGCGGGCTCGAACCACTCCGGTCTGGCGAGCACCGCATTGCGCAGCGCACGCACCGGTGCGCGCCGCGCACGATGTCCCAGCGCCACCGGATGCCGCCGCATCACACAGCCCTCGGAAACCAGGAGTTCACGGGTTTTGAGGGAATCCTTGTAATCCTTCGCGCCGCGCCCCAGATCGAGATACGCCATGGATTCCGCGGCCGCCGCCTGCGCCATCCGCAGATGCAGCACCAGGCCGGGCGAGAACTTCGCGAACTCCGGGGCGTAGGCCGGGAACCAGCAGGCGAGTACGGACCGGGAGCGCAGCCCGAAGTGCGCCGCGACCGGCCGCCCGCCGGCGTACAGCACCGACAGCAGACCCGCGAAGGAATCGGTACGGGTGTGGAACAGCTGCTGTACGAGCCGGACGATCCAGGGGTGCGCAAAGCGGTCGCTGCGCCCCGTCCTGCGGTACTGCGCGGACTTCCACCGCATCAGCGTCAGCAGCGCCGCCGGGTCGCGCTCGTCGTGGACATAGCGCACCGGCCCGACATCCCGGCCGAGCCGGCGTTCCTTGGCGAGGGTGGTCCGGGTGAACTTCGGCGACCGCACCCGCAGCCCCGCCAGATACGTCTCGAAGCCCTGGTCCACATCGATGACGGGTGACGCATGGCCGCCGAACGAGTCCGCCGCAAAAGGGCGCTGCCCCTCCACCAGGTGATCGAACTCCAGCACCGACAGCCCGCAGGCCCGCAGCAGCTCCTGGGCGTCCCACCGGAAACCGGGCCGGTGCACCAGCCCCTGTGCATCCGAGACGCCCAGCCCGATCGCCCGTCCCACCCCGAGCGCCGAACGCTGAAAGGGCAGGAACCCGGCCGGCCCGCCGTCCTCGTGCACCACCGCGATCCGCACCCCGCTCCGGCACCGTCCGACGGCCAGCGCGAACTCGGGGGACAGGAACGGGTTCGCCAGTTGTGGCGCCCCAAGGGAGCGTGCCTGGGACTGCACGGCGGTCCAGGCGTTCCGGTCGGCCCCGCTCAGCTCACCGGGGCGGTATACCGCGACATCCATATCAGTCCGCCCGATTTCCGTGCGCCCGGCCGGCCCGCCGCCGTAGCGCGCTGCCCAGCAGCACGGCGCCGCTGAGCGCCGCCACCGCCACCACACCGCCGCGCACCGACCACAGATGCAGCGCGAGCATGGCCTGCGCCACCAGTAGATCGACGGCGAGCGCGCCGGCGCCGGCGGCCACCGCCCGGCCCAGCGGATCCATCCGGCCCAGTGCCGTGGCGATCGCGGTGGCCGGCGCCATCAGGAGGAAGAAGAGGGTGAACGGCGCGCGCAGCGGCGAGCCGATGTCGGCGAGTGCGAGTACGGCCCCCATCGCGCCGATGCCGACCGCCACCCCCGCGACCAGCGACGTGGTGGCGCTCGCCGGCCGCTCGTCGGGTGGCGGCTGGTCGTACGAGCCCTTGCCGTTGACGGTCTTGGTCTGCATAGGCAGCTTTGCCCCCCATAAGCGCCGGATGCCGGGCCTCAATGTCGCGCGGCGCTCAGAGCACCGTCAAGACACGAAGAAGACCGGAAATATACGCAACCGGGCAGAGCGTACGGGGTATGGAGGGGGCCCACGGACGGCGCAATGGCGGGGCGGGGGGACGGCCGTCCGGAGACTGGGAGGACGTGCCGCGAGGGGAGGCGGCCGGTGGAAGGAGCCGCGTCCGTGGAGCCGCCGAGCGGAACCCCCCTGACGGTGATCATGGTGTGTCTGACCGTGACCACCGGTGTGCTCGACGCCGTCAGCTTTCTGACGCTCGGCCAGGTCTTCACCGCCAACCAGACCGGCAATCTGCTCTTCCTCGGCTTCGGTATCGCGGGACAGGGCGGGCTGTCGGTGGTGGCGACGGTCGTCTCGATCGGTGCCTTTGTGCTGGGCGCGACGCTCGGGGCCCGGCTGGAGTCGGTGCTGGCCGCGCGGCGCCACCACTGGTTCCCGGTCGCGCTCGCCACGGAGGCGACACTGCTGGCCGTCGCGGCGGCGGCCGCATGGGAGTCGGGGCCGGCCCGGGGTCTGCCGCCGGGGCGACGCTGTGCCGTCATCGGCCTGATGGCGGTGGCGATGGGAATGCGGAATGTCACCGCGATGCGGGTCGCCTCTCCCGACCTCACCACCACGGTGCAGACCCGGGCGATGACGGCCCTGGTCAGCGGGTCGCTGCTGGGGCACGACAAGAGACTGGGGTACGGCACGCACGCCGCGGGCCGCCGGCTGACCTCGGTCGGCTCGATGTTCGCCGGCGGTCTGCTCGGTGCGGGACTGCTCGGGTCGGGGGCGCGGCCGACGCTGGTGATCCTGCTGGTGGCGGCGTTCGTCGCGGCCACCGCGTGCCTTGTGCCGAGACTCTCCCGCCGCCGGGACACCACCGAGGACTGACCGGCTCCGGTGCACCGGCGCTTGATGGAGTTCTGTACGGCCGTGGCCGTTGCCGTCCTGCGCGACATCGTCGTCACGTCACGGCGAAGCAATGACATGGCAGTGAACATCCCCCCGGATCGGCAGATTTGCCGTGAACTGTGTAACGACTTTTGGCATGGACACTTCCGGTTACTGGCGAGTCTTGCTACGACGGATGTGGCAGAGATCCTGCTAAGGGAGGTTCCATGAGACTGTCCCGATTCGCGGCCTTGACGTCCGCCTTCTTCGTCACCACGGCGCTCGCGCTCACCGGCGCGAGCGCCGCCGCGTCCGCCCAACTCCCCGCCGCCACCGGCTATGTGGCCCTCGGCGACTCCTACTCCTCGGGTGTCGGAGCCGGCAGCTACGACAGTGCCAGCGGCTCCTGCAAGCGCAGCACCAAGGCCTACCCGGCCCTCTGGGCCGCCGCGCACTCGCCCTCGTCCTTTCAGTTCACCGCCTGTTCCGGGGCCCGAACGGGTGATGTTGTCAGCGGTCAGCTCGCTCCGCTCAACAGCTCCACCGGCCTGGTGAGCATCTCCATCGGCGGCAACGACGCCGGTTTCGCCGACACCATGACGACCTGTGCGCTCCAGGGCGAGAGCGCCTGCCTGGCCCGGGTCGCCCAGGCCAGGACCTACATCGACAACACCCTGCCCGGCAAGCTCGACGGGGTGTACAGCGCCATCTCCCAGAAGGCCCCGGCCGCGCATGTGGTGGTCCTGGGCTATCCGCGCTTCTACAAGCTCGGTGGCAGCTGCTTCGCCGGCCTCTCCGAGAAGTCCCGTGCCGCGATCAATGCCGCGGCCGACGACATCAATGGCGTCACCGCCAAGCGCGCCGCCGACCACGGCTTCACCTTCGCCGATGTCAACGCCACCTTTTCCGGACATGAGCTGTGCTCCGGCAGCGCCTGGCTGCACAGCGTGACCTATCCCGTCGAGGAGTCCTACCACCCCACCACCGCCGGGCAGTCCAGCGGCTATCTGCCGGTGTTCGCCTCCGCTGCGTAACCACCCACACACCGTGCGACGAGGAGAGGCCATGAGATCCCGGTCTCTCCTCGTGCGATCCGCCGGTCCGTCAGATGCCCCACGGTGGCTTCCGCCAGAGTCCGACGGGGGATCAACTCGCCCTGGTACACGCCTTGTACGTGACGTTCCGTATGGTGTGCGTCAACGTCAGGGCGAGACAGGTGAATCCGTTGACCGGTCTGCACGCGTGTCCTCCAAGAGAGATAGGGTTACCCTGCCCGGGCCGGGTGCCCTCGTAAGGGTGGGGAGAGTTATGGAACAGATAACAGTGCGTAGCAGGGCGCGAGTGCCTGCCATCAATTGCGGGAGTAGCGCAACCAGTGCGCGTCTCGACCGCCATCTCGCGGTGCTGGGTGGTCCTGCCATCCCGCAGCGGGAGACGGAGGGCGCGATGTCACTGATGCAGGAGCTCACCGCGCGTGATCGTTCGCGGATGAGGAACGGCCGCGGCGCCAGGGTGTCGCTGTTCGCACCGCTGCGCAGGCTGCGGCGCTCGTTGTTCGGCGGACACGGCTGACCCGCTTTCCGAAGCGGCATCTCGGGCGGTCACACCGTCCCGGCGCAGCGTTGCGATCCGATCGCTCGTCAGGCCCAGGGCGCCCACAGCGCGTCGATGGGCTCGCCGGGGCGGGAAAACTCGCCCCTGAGGTGCCGTAAGCCTCCGCTCAACCGCCCGGCCTCGTCCCCGCCCGGCCGGCGCAAAACTCCCCACCACCCGTTGCTCGGCGACGGGTGGTTTTTTGTCGTGCCGCCCCTTGATATCCCCGATGCCCCGCATCCATGCCCGCGGATGCGTAACACCGCTGTCACTCCGCGCTGTTGACGGGGCGATCGTTCCGGGCCAGGGTGCAGATCGTTTGTGCCGTACAACCACCTCATCTCGGAGGCGTTTGTGTGCGATCTGCATGACCAACACGAGCACGAGCACGGCGACGGAACCCTCTTCCCGGGCGCGGACGGCCTCGGCCGGCGCCGGATCATGCAGCTGCTGGGTGCGGCGGGCGTGGTGGGCAGTGTGACGGGCGGCGCGGATCCGGCCATGGCGGCCGCCGCGGAGGGCGTCTTGGACACCGACGGCGGCTACCGGCCGCCCACCGGGCTGGCCGAGAACAGCGCCGCCAAGGCCACCGCGCTCGGCTGGATCGACGACCAGGCGTCCGCCATCACCGGGCTGAACGACGAGATCTGGGAGAACGCCGAGCTCAGCCTGCGGGAGTGGAAGTCGTCACTGGCCGAGGCGGAGTTCCTGGAGCGGGCCGGCTTCGAGGTGACGTTCGGCACCGCGGGGTTCCCCACCGCCTTCACCGCCACCTTCCGGCAGGGGCACGGCGGTCCGGCGCTCGGCTTCAGCGGGGAGTACGACGCGCTGCCGGGGCTGTCCCAGCGCAAGGGCGTGGGGCACCACGATCCGCGGGAGTACATCCACGATCCGTTCGCGCCCGGCTACGGTCCCGGGCACGGCTGCGGGCACAGCGCACTGGGCAGCGCGGCCGCGGCGGCCGCCGCCGCGGTGGCGGAGGCGGCCCGGGACCACCGGCTGCCGGTGACCGTGAAGTTCTTCGGCTCCACCGCCGAGGAGCAGCTGATCGGCAAGACCTACGCCGTCAGCCAGGGGGTGTACGACGGCCTCGACGCCTTTCTCGACTGGCATCCGTCCACGTCCAACGCGACCGGCTGGGGCACCACCACCGCGATGACCGCGGTCACCTTCACCTTCCTGGGGGTGGCCGGGCACGGCGGCACCCCGCTCGGCAACAAGAGCGCGCTGGACGCCGCCGTGATGATGGCGACCATGTCGGAGTTTCTGCGTGAGGAGAACCTTGCGCCGTCCGGCCGGCTGCACTGGGTCATCACCAACGGGGGCGAGATTCCCAATGTCACCCCGGAGATCGCCGAGATCGCGTACTACGTGCGCGAGGGCAGCCCGGAGCGGGTGCGGGTGCTGTTCGACAAGGTCGTCGCGATCTCCGAGGCGGCCGCCAAGGCGAGCCGGACCCGGGTCCAGCACAAGATCACCTCGGCCTGCTGGAACCAGCTGCCGTCCCGCTCGTTCGCCGAGCTGATGCACGACAACATGCGCACGATCGGACCGCCCGACTTCGACGGCGAGGCACAGCGGCTCGCCAAGGACCTGCAGCGGTCGCTCGGCCTGCCACAGAAGGGCCTGCACGACGAGATCGGTGCGCTGACCCCGCCCAACCCCGTCTTCCTGGGCGGTGGTTCGACCGATGTCGCGGACATCAGCTGGCAGGTGCCGACGGTGTCGATGGGTACCGCGCTGGCCCCCATCGGCACCAAGATGCACACCTGGTCGACAGCCTCCTGTGCCGCCGCGGGCCCCGGTCATGCCGCGCTGCTGGCCGCCGCCAGGTATCTGGCCGCGACCGCCGTCGATCTGCTCACCCGGCCGGCCCGGCTCAAGGCGGTCAAGGACGAGTTCGCCCGGCGCACCCAGGGCGTCCGCTGGAAGACCGCGCTTCCCGACGGCTATGAACCGCCGATGTACGAGCCACCGGCCTGGTTCCTGGAGCGCACCGGGCAGAGCTGGCCGCCGGAGAACATCACCTGGCCGCCGAAGCGGGTGGTGAGCCAGGAGGAGTTCTCGTCCCTGGGGCCGGAGTTGGCGCCGCAGGAGTGAGCGGCGCCGGCGACCACCGTACCGGCACTACGTACGCTGTACGTACTAGGATGGTGGTGAGGTGATCGATCCATGGCAGCAAGCGGCCGCGCGGCCGGACCCGAGGCGATCTGGGCGCGATCCGAGCGTGCGGGCCGCGGCCCCCGACCCGCCTTCACCCGTGAGGGGATCGCCGAGGCCGCGGTGCGGATCGCCGACGAGTCGGGGCTCGCGGCGGTCTCCATGCGCCGGGTGGCCACGGCGGTCGGCTGCGCCACGATGTCGCTCTACAACTACGTCCCGAGCAAGGGTGATCTGGTCGACCTGATGGTCGATCTGGTCAGCGGCGAGTACCGGCTGCCCGAGAGCCCGTCCGGCGACTGGCGCGCCGATCTGCTCGAACTCGCCCGACAGGAACGGGACATGATGCGCCGGCACCCCTGGCTGCCGAGCGCCGTACTGGCCCACCATCTCCTGGGCCCCAACACGCTGCGCTATATGGAGTTCTGCCTGGCCGCGCTGGAGGGCTCGGGGCTCGACGACGGGCTCAAGATGGAGCTGATCTCGATGGTCAACGGCACCGTGATCTCCATGGCCTCCGCCGAGCATGCGGCCGCCGAGCGGGCCAAGGAGTCCGGGCACAGCGAGGAACAGCGGCGCACGGCACAGGCCGACCATCTGGCGAAGACGGTCGGCACCGGCCGGTATCCGCGGGTCGCCCGGGCCCTGGCGAACAGCGCCCCGGGCGGGGACCAGGACGAGATCTTCGCGCGGTTGATCGGGCGGGTGCTCGACGCCTACGCGGGGCAGGCCGGGGCGGCGGAGGGCTGACGCGCGCGGCTCACACCAGCGCGAACTGGCCCTCCGGACCCTCCTCGTGGTGGTCGAGCACGGACGCCGGGCGGCGCGCGAAGACCGGCGCCGGGACGATGCCGGCCGCCCGCAGCTCGCCCGCCGTCAGCTGCGGCCCGTCCGCCGTCCGCCGACTCAACTCCCGCTGCTGCGGCTCCAGTTCGGCCAGCAGCGCCAGTACGGTGATCAGCTCCAGCAGCTCCGAGGTCCACTCCTGCGGCCAGTTGGCCGGGCGCAGTGCCGCCAGCGAGCCGGCCTCGGGCACCTCCGTCCCCGGCGCGACCGCGCCGGTCCGCTCGGCGAACCACGCCTCCAGGACCCGTACCCCGCCCGCGTGGAAGTCCCAGGCGCCCGGCGGCACCGGCGAGACCCGGCCGCTGCCGATCAGCAGCGCCTGCTCCTCCGGGTCGTAGCCGAGGACGTCCGGCATCCCGTGGGTGGGGAGCGCGGAGCGCACGTACGGGCGGCGGCCGCCCGGCATCCGTGGCCGCTCGCCCGGTCCGGCGTGCCCGCCCGGGAGTCCGTCGCCCGCCCCGGGTACGTACGCGCCCCGGGTGGCCAGCCACAACTGCCGTTCGCCGAGCGCGACACCGTGGTCCCACACTGCCGGGTCGGCGGTGAGCGGTACCGCGCAGCCGTCGGGGGAGTGGTGGGCGCTCACCGTGGTCCAGGCGAGCAGCTCCGGCGGGCTCACCGGGCGGTCCAGGCGCCGGGCGAGGAGATCGAGCAGGCCCGGTGCGAGATTCGGCTCCTGTCCACCGGGCCGCCGGTAGAGCGGGTGGATCCGTCCGGGGCGGCCGGCCGGCGGCCGTCCGTCGGGCAGCAGCGCGGAGCACACCACCGCGGGCCCCGGCACCTGCGGAACCTGCCCCCACTCGACCGCGAACAGCTGCCGTTCGTCCGCCACCCGCCACAGCTCCGGCCGTGCCGCGTCGATCAGCCGGTGGTCGGGCAGCAGCCACTGCTGGTCGAACGGGCCGTGCAGGATCCGCACCGGCTCGGGGCACGGCCCGCTCGCCCGGTACAGCCGCCCGGTGGGCGTCGCCTGGCCCGGCAGCTGGCCGACGGCGGAGTGCAGGGTGCGGGCCCGGGACGGCCGGAAGAGCCGCTCGCGGGCCGCCGCGTCCTCGGCGTCCACCAGCGCCTGCCAGCGGGCGCGCAGAGTGGCCGGATCCGGCGCCCTCACCCAGGAACGGCCGAGCCGCAGCGGCGCCACGGACCACGGCATGAGATCGGACAGCCGTGGCGCGTCCTGCTTCGCCGTCACGCGGAGCCCCTCCCGGACCGTTCGGTTTGACCCCGGCATGGTATCCACGGGCCCCGCGGCCCCACCGAATCCACAGGCCACGTCCCCCGGACGGGGCGCGCGCGCACGCGGTCTTCCGCTTGCTGATCTTGAAGGAGTACGGTCCTGGCCGTACGCCCGGCAGCACGGTGCGGACGCCGCCGTGCCCCACGCCCGAACGGCGCGGGGGGACACCCATCGTGCCGGGACCTGCTCAGGGAGGACCGTCATGACGGGCACCACCTCCCCCACGCCTGAACGGCGCGGGGGGACCCCCATCGGCACCCGGGCCGCCGCGCGACTGGACCGGCTGCCGCCGTCCCGGTGGCACCGCCGGATCACGCTCATCGTCGGTATCGGCGCCTTCTTCGACCTTTACGAGATCTTCCTCGGCGGCGTGCTGGCCGCGGTTCTCGCCGAACAGTGGCACCTCGGGCACACCGCGAAGTCCTGGGTGATCGCGGCCGGTTTCCTCGGCATGTTCGTCGGCGCGAATGTGCTGTCGGTGCTCGCCGACCGCCTGGGGCGGCGCCGGATGTTCATGATCAACCTGGCCGCGTACTCGCTCTTCTCGCTGCTGTGCGCCTTCGCCCCGAACCTTCACTGGCTGCTGGTCCTGCGCTTTCTGTCCGGCCTCGGGCTCGGCGCCGAACTCGTGCTGGTGGACACCTATCTCGCGGAGTTCCTGCCCCGGGCGGTGCGCGGCCGCTATATCGCCTACGCGTACACCCTCGGCTTTGTCGGCGTTCCGGTCGCCGCGCTGCTCGGCGCCCGGCTGGTGGCCGCCCATCAGCTGCTGGGCATCGACGGCTGGCGCTGGCTGCTGGTCGCCGGCGCGCTGGGCGCCGCGTTCATCCAGCTGATGCGCCGCCAACTCCCCGAATCACCACGGTGGTTGACCGTACAAGGGCGCGACGAGGAGGCCGGGCGGATCGTGGCCGGGCTGGAGGAGCGGGTGGCCCGGGAGACCGGCGGAAGCCTGCCGTCCGTACCGGAGACGGAGACCGTCCCGGAGCGGAAGGTGCCGCTGGGCGAGATGTTCCGCGGCGACCACCGCCGGCGCACCGTCATGTGGTGGATCTTCCAGGTGCTGCAGACCGTCGGCTACTACGGCTTCGGATCGCTGGCACCGGTAGTGCTCACCGCGAAGGGGCACACCGTCACCGAGTCGCTGCTGTACGCGGCGCTGAGCTTCTGCGGCTATCCGATCGGCTCCGCGCTGTCGATCCCGCTCATCGACCGGATCGAGCGCCGGACACTGATCATCGCCTCGGCGCTCGGCATCGCCGGCTGCGGCCTGGCGTTCGGCTTCGCCGCGTCCCCCTGGGCCATCGTCGGCTTCGGATTCCTGCTGACGGTGTGCAGCAATGTCTTCTCCAATGCCTTCCACGTCTACCAGACCGAGATCTTCCCGACCGGCCTGCGCAGCAGCGCGATCGGTATCGCCTACTCGCTCTCCCGGCTCACCTCGGTCGCGCTGCCGTTCGTCGCGCTGAGCGTGCTGACCGACCTCGGGGCGGCCGCGGTGTTCACCGGCTCCGCCGCGCTGATGCTGCTGCTGTGCCTGGACGTGGCGCTGCTGGGACCGCGCAGCACGGGGCGGAGCCTGGAGCGGATCTGAGCCGGTCCCAGCGGCCCGCGCCGCCCGGTCGCCGGCGCGGGCCGCGTCGCTCACTCCGGCACGGAGGTCACCGCCGTGCGCGCGTAGTGCTTCATCTCCTCGATGTCGTCGATGTAGGGCCGTACGGAGGCGAGGAAGGGGCCGAAGAGCGGGCCGCCCCGGAAGCCCTTGAGGTGGTCCTCCACGGAGGTCCACTCGATGCGCAGGATGTAGCGCTCGGGCTCCTCGACGCCGTGCGCCAGGTCGTAGCCGAGGCACTGCGGCGCCGCGTCGAGCTGTTCGGCGGCGGCCGCGTACGCCTTCTCGAAGGCGGCCCGGCGCTCGGGGTCGGTGATGCGGTAGCGGATGTACTCGATGGTCATCAGCGGTGCTCCGGTGGTGTCGTGGGGTCGGATTGCCGTGTTCCGCCGGGGTGTTCGGCCCGGTAAACGCTACGAGCGGGCCCCTCGATCAACAAGCGCAGCTTGTTGTCGACCGACAAGCCCGGCTTGTCGACGGGTACGGGCCGCCGCCGTACGATGCCGTCGCATGGAACCCGAGCTGCGCCAGATGCGGTACTTCGTGGCGGTGGCCGAGCGCCGCAGCTTCACGCGTGCCGCCGAGGATGTGTACGTCGCACAGCAGGCGCTCAGCCAGCAGATCAAGGCGCTGGAGGACACCCTCGGCGTACGGCTGCTGGAGCGGACCTCCCGGCGGGTCGAGCTCACCCCGGCCGGGGCCGCCTATCTGGCCGACTGCAAGCGGCTGCTGGCCGCCGCGGACCGGGCCGGCCGGCACGCACGGGCCGTCGCGGCCGGCGAGGTGGGCACGCTGCGCATCGCCTACACGCTCACCGCGGTGTACGAGACCCTGCCGGCGCTGCTCGCACACTTCGCGGAGCGGCTGCCCAAGCTGAAGGTGGAGACCCGGGAGATCTTCGCCGGCGATGTCTGCCGGATGCTGCGCGACGAGCGCTGCGACCTCGCGCTCGCTCCCCGGACCGGCTACCCGAAGGGGATCGACCGGCGGACGGTACGGCGCGAGGAGCTGAGGGTCGCGGTCGGCGACGGCCATCCGCTCGCCGCTGCCCCGGTGGTGGATCTCGTACAGCTCAAGGGCGAGAAGTTCCAGTTGTGGCCGCGCGACATGGCGCCCGGCTACTACGACGCGGTGATCGCGGCCTGCCGGGGTGCGGGCTTCGCGCCCTCGCTCGACGAGACCGCCTCCGGCTCCAACGCCTGGGCGGGCATCGCCGCCGGGCGCGGGGTCAATCTCGTGGTGGCCTCGCTCGCCCACCAACTCCCGCGCGGCATCACCCTCGTACCCCTCGCGGAGCCGGGGCCCGGACTGTGCCTCGACGCCGTCTGGCGGGCCGAGCACCCGCATCCGGCCGTGCCCCGCTTCCTCAAGGGGTGTGCGGAGCTCGCCCGCCTCCGCGGGTGGCCGGCCGGCGACGAACAGCTCAGTGCGCGTCCAGCGTGACCGTGAACGAGAAGCGGTCGCCGCGGTAGTGGATCCGGGCGACATCGACCGCCCGGCCGTCCTCGTCGTAGGTGACGCCGGTGTAGTGCAGGATCGGGCTGAGCAGCGGGACCTGCAGAAGCCGGGCGGTCTCCGGGTCGGCCAGCCGCGCCTCGACGGTGTCGGTGATCCGGCTGATCCGTACGCCCACCGCGTCCCGCAGCACCTTGGTCATCGGCCAGCGCACCAGGTCCGCCGGATCGATCCGCGAGGCGACATCGGGGCGGACGAAGTTGCGCGCGTGGTTGGTCGGTTCACCCGTCTCCTCGTCGCTGCGCAGCCGGCGGAATCCGGCCACCTCGACCATATCCGGGAAATACTCGGACAGTTCGGTAGGAACGGTGGTCGGACCGTGCTCCAGCAGCTCGGTGCGCATCCCGGACTGCTGGGCCACGATCGCGTCCACCGAGCCCAGCAGCCGCACCGGCGCACCGCGCTGGGCGCTCGGCTCGATGAAGGTGCCGCGGCGCCGGTGCCGGCTGATCAGCCCCTCCGTCTCCAGCTCCTTGAGGGCCTGCCGCATGGTCAGCACGCTCACGCCGTAGTGCTCGGCGAGGGCGTCCTCGGTGGGCAGCCGCAGCGGCGCCTCGGGGGAGCGGCCCAGTATGGAGGCGCGCAACGACTGCGAGACCTGGTACCAGAGCGGCAGCTTGCGGTTCAGGTCGAGCGAGTCGGGAGCGAAGGTGGTCACGAAGCGTTCCCCGGTGTCACAGGCGGAAGTGGCGCTGGAGACCCTGCCATACGTCGTCGTAGCCGCGCTGCAGATGCCCGGCGTCCCGGGCCTGTGCGGTGAGCGTCAGCGGCCAGCGGGTCTCGAACATGAAGGCCAGCCCGTCGTCGATCTTCTGGGGCCGCAGCTCGGCCGCGCTCGCCCGGTCGAAGGTCTCCCGGTCGGGCCCGTGCGCCGACATCATGTTGTGCAGTGAGCCGCCGCCCGGTACGAAACCCCCTGGACCGGCGGTTTTCGCGTCGTAGGCGCCCTCGATCAGCCCCATGTACTCGGTCATCACATTGCGGTGGAAGTACGGCGGCCGGAAGGTGTCCTCGCCGACCAGCCAGCGCGGCGCGAAGACCACGAAGTCCACGCCCGCCAGGCCCGGGGTGTCCGAGGGGGAGGTGAGCACGGTGAAGATGGACGGGTCGGGGTGGTCGTAGCTGATCGAGCCGATGACATTGAAGCGCCGCAGGTCGTAGACGTACGGGACATGGTTGCCGTGCCAGGCGACGACATCCAGTGGCGAGTGGTCGTAGGTCGCGGTCCAGAGGTTGCCGCAGAACTTGTTGACGACCTCGACGGGGCCCTCGACGTCCTCGTAGGCGGCGACCGGGGCGCGGAAGTCCCGGGCGTTGGCCAGGCCGTTGGCGCCGATCGGGCCGAGGTCGGGGAGCTGGAAGGGCCGGCCGTAGTTCTCGCAGACATAGCCGCGAGCGGTGGCGTCCAGCAGCTCGACGCGGAAGCGTACGCCGCGCGGGATCAGCGCCACCTCGCCCGGTTCGGCGCGCAGCAGGCCGAGTTCGGTGCGCAGCAGCAGCCCGCCGTGCTCGGGCACGATCAGCAGCTCGCCGTCCGCGTCGCTGAACACCCGCCGGTCCATGGAGGTGTTGGCGTGGTACAGGTGGACGGCCATACCGCTGCGCTGGGTCGCGTCGCCGTTGCCGCCCAGCGTCCACAGGCCGTCCAGGAAGTCGGCCGGGCCGGCGGGCTCGGGCAGCGGATTCCAGCGCAGACGGTTGGGGTCGGGGACGCAGTCGGTGAACGGCGCCGAGCGCAACGCGGGTCGCTCGGCGCGGACGAACGGCGGATGCGCGGCCGACGGGCGGATGCGGTAGAGCCAGGATCGCTGGTTGCTCGCCCGCGGTTCGGTGAACGCCGACCCGCTGAGCTGCTCGGCATACAGGCCGAGCGGTGCGCGCTGGGGGGAGTTGCGGCCCACCGGCAGCGCGCCCGGGACGGCCTCCGAGCTGTGCTCGTTGCCGAACCCGGTGACGTACACCAGCCCCTCGGCCGTCTTCCTCGCCTGCTCGTTGCCCGTGCCTGTCATCGCGCGCTCCTGCCGCTCAAGGAATCCTATGCAAGACCTTAGGATTGACATGGGGGGCCGTCAACGGAGACTCCCGGACGGGATGGCCGGATCGAAAGGATCGATCCGACGGTGCTCCACCCGGCCGAACGGCGGGCAGGATGGTCGGGTGCAGCAGCCGACCCCCCGGCCCACCCCGCGGTCCACCCCCCTCCGCCGCGCGCCCGTCCAGCGGCGCAGCGCCCAGCGCCTGGCCAGAATCCTCGACGCCTGTGCCGAACTGCTGGAGGAGACCGGCTACGAGGACCTGAGCACCCGGGCCGTGGCCGGCCGCGCCGGTGTCCCGATCGGCTCCGTCTACCGCTTCTTCCCCAACAAACGCGCCATGGCCGAGGCGCTCGCCCGGCGCAATCTCGACGCCTACGCCGACCGCATCACCGCCCGGCTGACCGCCCCGGCCGACGATCCGCTGGAGTGGCGGCGCGCGATGGACGTGGTGGTCGACGAATATCTCGCCATGAAACGGACGGTGCCGGGCTTCGCCCTGGTGGAGTTCACCGTGCCCGCCCCGCGCGAGACCCGGCAGGCCAATTACGAGGTCGCCGACCGGCTGCTCGCCCTGTTCGCCGGGCGGCTCGGGCTGGACGCCGCCGACGAGCGGCTGCGCACCGCCTTCCTGGTCGGCGTCGAAACCGCCGATGCGCTGCTGCAACTCGCCTTCCGCACGGACCCGGGCGGCGACCGGGCCATCGTCACCGAGACCAAGCTGTTGCTGCGGGCTTATCTGGCGCGGTATCTGGACTGACTTCCCGCGTTGTCGGCCGCCCCGCCGGTGGGCCTGCCGGTTCTGCTCACGCCCGTCCGCCGAGGTCCCCATTGACCTGGGGTTTTGCTCGTATTGCTCGGGCGTCAAGACCTTGTTAACAAAAGTTTGCGGGACCTACCGTCACCTGAACCGCCACCCCGGCAGATGTTCAAGGGCGAACGTGAGGTACCTCTAATGCTGACAATCCTCGGATTTGTCATGATCGCCACCTTCCTGGTGCTGATCATGATGAAGAAGATGTCACCGATGGCTGCGCTGGTGCTCATCCCAGCGTTGTTCTGTGTCCTGGTAGGCCAGGGCGCGCACCTGGGCGACTACGTCCTCAAGGGCATCGGTGACCTGGCCCCCACGGCCGCAATGCTGATGTTCGCCATCATCTACTTCGGGGTGATGATCGACGTCGGTCTCTTCGACCCGATCGTCCGCGGCATCCTCAAGTTCTGCAAGGCCGACCCGGTGCGCGTCGTCGTCGGTACCGCGCTGCTCGCCGCGATCGTCTCGCTCGACGGCGACGGCTCCACCACCTTCATGATCACCGTCTCGGCGCTCTACCCGCTCTACAAGCGGCTGAAGATGAGCCTGGTGGTCATGACCGGCGTCGCCGCCACCGCCAACGGCGTGATGAACACCCTCCCCTGGGGCGGCCCGACCGCCCGCGCCGCCACCGCGCTCAAGCTCGACGCCGGCGACATCTTCGTCCCGATGATCCCCGCGCTGGCCGTAGGCCTGGTCGCGGTCTTCGCCCTGGCGTACGTCCTCGGCCGGCGCGAGCGCAAGCGGCTGGGTGTGCTGACGCTCGGCGACACCCACCTGGTGACCGAAACCGTGGAGGAGAAGGAGACCGAGCAGGTCCTCGTCGGCGCGGGCGCCGGCACCAAGGGCGGCGCCCCGGCCGCGGCGCAGCGCATCACCGGCGGCGGGGGCACCGGCACCTCCGGCTCCGACGCCGGCTCCGACGGCGCGGACTCCTCCGACGAGGACGATCTCCAGGTCCTGGACCCGCAGCGCGCCACCCTGCGCCCCAAGCTCTACTGGTTCAACGCCGCGCTCACCGTCGCGCTGCTCACCCTCCTGATCATGCAGACGCTGCCGATCCCGGTGCTCTTCCTGCTCGGCGCCGCCCTCGCGCTCACCGTCAACTTCCCGCACATGAAGGACCAGAAGGCCCGCGTCGCGGCGCACGCCGAGAACGTGCTCAACGTCTCCGGCATGGTCTTCGCCGCCGCCGTCTTCACCGGCGTGCTCACCGGCACCGGCATGGTCGAGCACATGGCCCGCTGGCTGGTCAGCGGCATCCCCGACGCGCTCGGCCCGCACATGGGCATCGTCACCGGCGTCCTCAGCATCCCGCTGACCTACTTCATGTCCAACGACGGCTTCTACTTCGGCATCGTGCCGATCCTCGCCGAGGCCGGTGCCGCGCACGGTGTGGCCCCCATCGAGATAGCCCGGGCCTCCCTCATCGGCCAGGCACTGCACATGTCCAGCCCGCTGGTCCCCGCCGTCTACGTCCTCGTCGGCATGGCCAAGGTCGAGTTCGGCGACCACACCAGGTTCACCGTCAAATGGGCCGCGCTGACCTCCCTCGTGGTCCTCGGCGCCGGTCTGCTCTTCGGCATCATCTAGAGGGACGGAAGCGACACCGCGAGGCCCGGCAGGAGTTGGCTGCTGCGCCTGGTCATCACCTTCTCCTTCGCCCAAGGAGCGGTGAGCATGGCCAGGCCGGCGGTCTCCTACCGGGCCCTCGCCCTGGGGGCCGACCCACGTGCCATCGGCGTCATCACCGCCGTCTACGCGCTGCTGCCGCTGCTGGTCGCCGTCCCGCTCGGCCGCCGTACCGACCACGGCCGCTGCGCACCGCTGCTGGTCGTCGGCGTGGCGCTGATCAGCGGCGGCTGTGCGCTCAGCGGCCTGGCGGGATCGCTGGCGGCGATGGCCGCCTGGAGCGGGGTGATGGGCCTGGGGCACCTCTGCTTCGTCATCGGGGCCCAGTCGATCGTCGCCCGCCGCAGCGCCCCCGAGGAACGCGACCGCAACTTCGGCCACTTCACCATCGGCGCCTCCCTCGGCCAGCTCATCGGCCCGATCGCGGCCGGACTGGTGATCTCCGAGCAGGACGGACGGATGGCCCCGACGAGCGCCACCGCCCTGATCGTCTCCGGTGCGGTCGCCGCCGTCTCCTATGCCTCGCTGTGGCGGCTGGAACAGCGCGCCCGCCCCGCCGCGGCCGGCGGCCCGGTCCCCAAGGCCGTCCCCGTACGCGGCATTCTGCGCACCCGGGGCGTACCGGCCGGCATCTTCATGAGCCTGGCCGTGCTCTCCGCGACCGACATCCTCACCGCCTACCTCCCCGTCATCGGCGAGGACCGCGGCATCGCCCCCACCACCATCGGCCTGCTGCTCAGTCTGCGGGCCGCGGCCACCCTCGCCTGCCGCCTGGTGATGACGCCGATGATCCGCCGGCTGGGCCGCACCGCGCTGATGGCCGGCAGCTGTGCGCTGGCGGGTCTGCTGTGCGGCGGGATGGTGCTGCCGGTCCCGGTCTGGGCGCTGGCCGCGATGCTGCTCGCGCTCGGCTTCTGTCTCGGCGTCGGCCAGCCGCTGTCGATGACCACCGTCGTGCAGGCCGCTCCCGACCGGGCCCGCAGTACGGCACTGGCGCTCCGCCTCACCGGGAACCGACTGGGCCAGGTCGCCGCCCCGGCCGGCGCCGGTCTGCTCGCCGGACTCGCGGGCACCGCCGCGCCGTTCGTCCTGCTCGGCGTCCTGCTGCTGGCCTCCGCAGGGCTGGCCGCCCGTACGGGAGGAGAGCGGGGCGGCGTGAGCGTGCCGATTGCCGGCGGGGCCCGTAAGCCGGCCCGAAGGAACCGTAAGCAAACCCGAAGGGGACCGTAAGCGCCGCTCGGCAGGGTGGTGTGCACAGCGGGTCCGGCACCGGGCCGGGCACCATGTGTAGGGAGCACCCCCATGAGCACCGCGAACGACATGAACAAGACGAACAACCACCCGAACCGGACGAATGGCGCCGACGACGCGGACGCCACCCGCACCCCGGTGACCGTCCTCGGCCTCGGCGCGATGGGGCGTGCGCTGGCCGGCGCCTTCCTCCGGGCCGGTCACCCCACGACGGTCTGGAACCGTACGCCCGGCAGGGCCGACGAGCTGGTCGAGCTCGGCGCGGTCCGCGCGGACTCGGCGGCCGAGGCGGTGGCCGCGAGCCCGCTGGTGATCGTGTGCGTACTGGATTACGCCGCGTCCCACGCGATCCTGGAGCCGGTCGGTGCGCAGCTGTCCGGCCGGGTGCTGGTCAACCTCACCTCCGACACCCCGGAGCGCTCGCGGGCCGCCGCCGCATGGGCCGCCGGACACGGCATCGACTACCTCGACGGCTCGATCATGGTGCCGACGCCGGTCATCGGACAGCCCGCGGCGACCATCCTCTACAGCGGCTCGCGGGAGGCGTTCGAGACGTACGGGTCGACGCTCGAGGCGCTCGGCGGTCAGGCGCCCTATCTGGGCGCCGACCACGGCATGGCGGCGGTGCACGATCTCGCGCTGCTCGGCTTCTTCTACTCGGCGATGGCCGGTCTCGTGCACGCCTTCGCGCTGGCCGGGGCCGAGGGCATCAAGGCCAAGGAGTTCACGCTGTTCACCGAGACGATCGTCGGCATCCTGCCCGCCATCGCCGCGGACATGGCCGAGGATCTGGACCGCGGCGTCTTCTCCGGCGACCAGGACAACATCGTCATGGAGGCGGCGGGTATCGCGCACATCATCGAGGCGGCCGAGCACCGCGGCATCAACACCGAGGTGCTCACCGCCGTCAAAGGCCTCGTCGACCGGACCATCGTCGCGGGCCACGGCGGTGCAGGATTCGTCAGCGTGATGGCGGAGATGCACAAGCCAACCGCCGAGGCTTGAGGGGATCCGGCCTGGCGGCGCAAAACTACCGGCGCTAGTTTAGGGGCGATGACCAGCAGCCGGCTCGGGAGGACGACGAAGTGAAGCACCACGACGCGATGTTCATCGACGGCACCTGGCGGCCCGCCGCGGGGGCCGGGACGATCGAGGTGGTCAACCCGGCCGACGAACGGGTCATCGCGACCGTCCCGGCCGGCACGGCGGAGGACGTGGACGCCGCCGTGCGCGCCGCCCGCGCCGCGCTGCCCGGGTGGGCCGCCACCGCCCCGGCCGAGCGCGCCGCCCGGCTGTCCGCGCTGCGCGACCAACTCGCCGCCCGTACGGAGGAGATCGCCCGGACCATCACCGCCGAGCTGGGCGCCACACTCGGTTTCAGCCGGCGGGTGCAGGCCGCGCTGCCGGTCGTGGTCACCGGCTCGTACGCCGAACTGGCCGCCTCCTACTCCTTCGAGGAGCGCATCGGCAACTCCACCGTCTACCACGAGCCGGTCGGCGTGGTCTCCGCGATCACGCCCTGGAACTACCCGCTGCACCAGGTCGTCAACAAGATCGCTCCGGCGCTCGCCGCGGGCTGCACCGTCGTCCTCAAGCCCGCCGAGGACACCCCGCTCACCGCCCAGCTCTTCGCCGAGTGCGTGGACGCGGCGGGCGTACCGGCCGGTGTCTTCAACCTCGTCACCGGGCTCGGCCACGTCGCGGGCCAGGCGTTGGCCGAGCACCCGGACGTGGACCTGGTGTCCTTCACCGGATCGACCGCGGTCGGCAGGAAGATCGGCGCGATCGCCGGCGGTGGCGTCAAGCGGGTCGCCCTCGAACTCGGCGGCAAGTCCGCCAACGTCATCCTTCCGGGCGCCGATCTGGCCAAGGCGGTGCAGGTCAACGTCGCCGATGTGATGCGCAACTCCGGCCAGTCCTGCAATGCCCTGACCCGGATGCTGGTGCACCGCGACCAGTACGAGGAAGCGGTGGCGCTGGCAGCGGAGGCCGTGGGCGGCTACCTCGTGGGCGACCCGCAGGACGACGCGAGCCGGCTGGGCCCGGTCGTCAACGCCAAGCAGCGCGACCGGGTGCGCGGCTACATCGAGCGCGGTGTGCAGGAGGGCGCACGCCTGGTGGCGGGCGGACCGGACGCGCCCGAGGGCCGGGAGCGGGGCTACTACGTACGCCCCACCGTCTTCGCCGACGTCACGACGGACATGACGATCGCGCAGGAGGAGATCTTCGGCCCGGTCGTGTCGATCCTGAAGTACGAGAGCGAGGAGGAGGCGCTGCGCATCGCCAACGACTCCGCCTACGGGCTGGGCGGGGCGGTGTGGGCGGGCGACCAGGAGACGGCGGTCGCCTTCGCCCGGCGCCTGGACACCGGGCAGGTGGACATCAACGGCGGCCGTTTCAACCCCCTCGCCCCGTTCGGCGGTTACAAGCAGTCCGGCGTCGGCCGGGAACTGGGCCCGCACGGACTGGCCGAGTACCTCCAGACCAAGTCGCTCCAGTTCTGACCGGGCTGCACGGCGGGGGCGGATGCCGCCTCCCGGCCGTGCAGCACTACCCTGTCCCGCCGTCCCGCCGTCCCGCGAACGAGGAGACCTTGTGGTCCGCGCCGCCGTACTGCCCGCTGTCAACGCCCCGCTCCGGGTCGCCGAGATCGACCTGCCCGCGCCCGGCCCCGGCCAGGTCCGTATCCGGCTCGCCGCCGCCGGTGTCTGTCACTCCGACCTGTCGCTGTCCAACGGCACCCTCCGCCAGCCCGCCCCGGCCGTCCTCGGCCACGAGGGCGCGGGCACCGTCACCGCGGTCGGACCCGAGGTGACGACGGTGGCCCCCGGCGACCAGGTCGTCCTCAACTGGGCGCCGTCCTGCGGCGACTGCCACTTCTGCGGGCTGGCCGAGCCCTGGCTGTGCGCCCACTCCGGCCTCGCGGCGAACGCGCCGTACGCCACGCTCGCCGCCGACGGCAGTGCGCTCTACCCGGGCCTGGGTACCGCCGCGTTCGCCGAGGAGACCGTGGTGCCCGCGCACGCCGCGCTGCCGCTGCCGGCCGGGGTGCCGCTCGCCGACGCCGCGCTGCTCGGCTGTGCGGTGCTCACCGGCTGGGGCGCCGTGCACCACAGCGCCCAGGTGCGGGCGGGGGAGTCGGTCGCCGTCTTCGGCGTCGGCGGCGTCGGCCTCGCCACGCTGCAGGCGGCGCGGATCGCGGGCGCGGGCACGATCGTCGCGGTCGATGTCTCGCCGGAGAAGGAGGAGCTGGCCCGCGCGGCGGGCGCCACCGAGTTCGTGCTGTCCACGGAGGACACCGCCAAGCGGATCCGCAAGCTCACCGGGGGCGTGGGTGCCGATGTCGCCGTGGAGTGCGTGGGGCGCGCCGACACGATCCGTACGGCCTGGTCGGCCACCCGGCGCGGCGGCCGTACGACGGTCGTCGGGATCGGCGGCCAGGACCAGCAGGTGACCTTCTCCGCCCTGGAGATCTTCTACTTCGGCCGGACGCTCGCCGGCTGTGTCTACGGCAACAGCGACCCGGCGCGCGACCTCCCGGTGATCGCCGAACACGTCCGCTCCGGCGCGCTCGACCTGTCCGCGCTGGTCACCGAGCGCATCGGCCTGGAGGGCATCCCGGCCGCGTTCGACGCCATGCTGGCGGGCAAGGGCGGCCGGGCGCTGGTCGTCTTCTGAGGCAACAGGGGAGGGGTTGGGGCCGGGGACGAGGGAAGCGCCCCCGGCCCGCGTGGTTCGGTCGCCGAAAAACTCGTGGTGCGCGGTCCGTTGACGCCGTACCGGCCGGTCGATGGGGCCCCCGCGCCCTTAAGACGTGGGGGAGTTCGCCCGACATCACGGCGCCGCCCCCCATCCCTTCCCGCACCCCCGGAGTGTGCACGCATGGACACGGCCCCCTCCGCGCCACACGACAGCACCGGCACACCACCCTCCGCCCGCAGCCGCCGCACGGTCGCCACCGGCCTCGATCTGGCTGCTGACCCGCCGTGCGGCGGCCGCACGGCCGGGTGAGCGGACGGAGTCGGGCGGCCGGGGTGTCCCGTAGGGGAAGGTCAGCGGCCGTCCGGCGGTGCGAGTTCCGGGTGGTGCAGTGCCAGGCCGTCCACCAGGGCCCGCAGACCGGCCTCGAACGCGCCCTCGTCCACCTGGCGCTGATGCTCCGCCAAGAGGTGCGCCTGACCCAGGTGCGGGTAGTCGGCCGGGTCGTAGGCGCTCGGGTCGTCCACGAAGCCGCGGGCGAAGGAGCCCAGGGCGGAGCCCGCCACGAAGTAGCGGACCATCGCACAGACCCTGGTGGCCTGTGCGGGCGGCCAGCCCGCCTCGACCATGCCGCCGAACGCCGCATCGGCCATCTTCAGCCCGGCCGGCCGGCGGCCGGGGCCCTGGGCGAGGAACGGCACGATATGCGGATGCGCGGCGAGCGCGGCGCGGTAGGAGCGGGCCCAGTCGAGCAGCCCGGCGCGCCAGTCGGTGCCGGTCTCGAACGTCGATACATCGACCTTGGCGATGACGGTGTCGGCGACCGCGTCGAGGATCTCGTCCTTGGTCGTGAAGTGGTTGTAGAGGGACGGCCCGCTCACGCCCAGCTCCGCCGCCAGCCGCCGGGTGGAGAGCGCCGGCAGCCCTTCGGAGTCGATCAGCTGCAGCGCCGTGGAGACGATGCGCTCGCGGCTCAGCAGGGGCTTGCGGGGTCGGGCCATGACGCACATAGTAGGGGCTGCCCAGCAAAAACTAGCAGTGCTAATTAATGACCCGGTCAACCGTTCTCGTCCACAGGGGGCCCGAGATGAACCTGGAGCTCAGCGCGGAGCAGACCGCGGTGCGGCAGCTCGCCAAGGACTTCGTCGACCGCGAGATCACCCCGTATGCCGCGGCCTGGGACCGCGCGGAGCAGGTCGACCGCGGCATCGTGAAGAAGCTCGGCGACCTCGGGTTCCTCGGGCTCACCGTCCCCGAGGAGTACGGCGGATCCGGCGGCGACCATCTCTCCTACGTCCTGGTCACCGAGGAACTGGGCCGCGGCGACTCCTCGGTGCGCGGCATCGTCTCGGTCTCGCTCGGGCTGGTGGCCAAGACCCTCGCCTCCTGGGGCGACGACCGGCAGAAGCGGGAGTGGCTGCCGCGGCTCACCTCCGGCGACGCGGTCGGCTGCTTCGGCCTCACCGAGCCGGGCACCGGCTCCGACGCGGGCAACCTGACCACCCGGGCGGTCCGGGACGGCGACGGCTACGTCATCGACGGCGCCAAGACGTTCATCACCAACGGCACCTGGGCCGATGTCGTGCTGCTCTTCGCCCGCACCGGCGACGCGCCCGGCCACAAGGGCATCAGCGCCTTCCTCGTACCGACCGACACCCCGGGTCTGCAACGCCGGGAGATCCACGGGAAGCTGGGGCTGCGCGGCCAGGCCACCGCGGAGCTGGTCCTGGACGGCGTACGGGTTCCCGCCGCCGCCATGCTGGGACCCGAGGGCAAGGGCTTCTCGGTGGCGATGTCCGCGCTGGCCAAGGGCCGGATGTCGGTCGCGGCGGGCTGTGTGGGCATCGCCCAGGCCGCGCTGGACGCCGCGGTCGGCTATGCCGGGCAGCGCGAGCAGTTCGGCAAGCCGATCGCCCGGCACCAGCTGGTGCAGGAGCTGATCAGCGATATCGCCGTGGACGTGGATGCCGCGCGCCTGCTGACCTGGCGGGTCGCCGATCTGATCGAGCGCGGCGAGCCGTTCGTCACCGCGGCGTCCCAGGCCAAACTGTTCGCCTCCGAGGCCGCGGTGCGCGCCGCCAACAACGCCCTCCAGGTCTTCGGCGGCTATGGCTACATCGACGAGTACCCGGTCGGCAAGCTGCTGCGGGACGCCCGGGTGATGACGCTGTACGAGGGCACCAGCCAGATACAGAAGCTGGTCATCGGCCGCGCGCTGACCGGCGTCTCCGCCTTCTGACGCACGGGTCCGGGTCTCTCCCGCCGTACCCCACCGGACCTAAGCGCTTGCTCAGCGGCGCGGTATGGTGTTCGATCCGTCAGAGGAACGTCCCTGGCGGGTCGAGGAGCGGGGTGCGCGATGGGTGCGGCGGCGGAGCAGGCTGCGGAGGAGCGGGAGGAGTGGGGCGGGGTGACTCCGGACGCCGCGCGGCGGCTGGTCAGCGCCGCCGTCGAGGCGTTCGCCGAGCGCGGCTACCACGCCACCACCACCCGTGACATCGCCGGCCGGGCCGGTATGAGCCCGGCCGCCCTCTACATCCACTACAAGACCAAGGAAGAGCTGCTCTACCGCATCAGCGGCATCGGCCACGAAAAGGCGCTGCGCATCATGGGAGCCGCCGCCGAGGCCGAGGGCAGCGCCACCGAGCGGCTCCGCGACGCCGTACGCACCTTCGCCCGCTGGCACGCCGAGCACCACACCACCGCCCGGGTCATCCAGTACGAACTCCAGGCGCTGAGCCCGGAGCACTACACCGAGATCGCCGATCTGCGCCGCAGGACCGACCGGCTGCTGCGGCAGATCATCCAGGACGGCGCGGACAGCGGGGAGTTCCGGGCCGACGACGTGCCGGGCACCACCCTCGCGGTGCTGTCGCTGTGCGTGGACGTCGCCCGCTGGTTCTCGTCGGACGGCCCGCGCACGCCCGACGAGGTCGGCGCGCTCTACGCCGACCTCGTCCTGCGCATGGTGGGCGCCCCGGCGGGCGGGCCCGGCGGGGCGGCTACAGGTAAAAGCGGCTGACCGTCTCCGCGACACACACCGGCTTGTCGCCGCCCTCGCGCTCGATCGTCACGACCGTGGCGAGCTGCACACCGCCGGACACCTCGGTCACCTCGGCGATCCTGGCGGTGGCGCGCACCCGCGAGCCGACCGGGACGGTGGCGGGGAAACGCACCTTGTTCGTGCCGTAGTTGATCCCCATCTTCACGTTGTCCACCCGCATCAGCTGCGGTACGAGGGCGGGCAGCAGCGACAGCGTCAGATAGCCGTGCGCGATGGTGGTGCCGAAGGGGCCGGCCGCGGCCTTCTCCTGGTCCACATGGATCCACTGGTGATCGCCGGTGGCGTCCGCGAACAGATCGATCCGCTTCTGGTCGATCTCCAGCCAGTCGCTGGTGCCGAGCTCCTCGCCGACCGCGGCCCGCAGTTCGTCGAGCGATCCAAACACTCGGGGCTCTGCCATCTCCGTCTGCCTCCTTGGGATCCGTCTGCCGCCGTCGTAGACCGGCCGGCGCTTACTAAGCGCTTGCTCAGGATGCGGAGTGCGGGTACCCGCTGTCAACGCCTCGGCCCTCCCCGGCGGCCGGGGCCTGCCCTGCGGATCAGAGCCGGACAGGCCCTAGGGTTGAACCGTGCCCCAGCTTCCGTACAAGGTTCATGAGCTCTCCGTCGGCCAGCTCTCCGCGCGTAGCGGCGCCGCGGTCTCCGCGCTGCACTTCTACGAGTCCAAGGGGCTGATCAGCAGCACCCGCACGGCGGGCAACCAGCGCCGCTACACCCGTGACGCGCTGCGCCGGGTCGCGTTCGTGCGGGCCGCGCAGCGGGTCGGGATCCCGCTGGCGGTGATCCGTGACGCGCTCGCGGAGCTGCCCGACGAGCGCACCCCCAACCGTGCCGACTGGGCCCGGCTCTCCGAGGTCTGGCGCTCCGAGCTGGACGAGCGGATCAGCCAACTCGTCGAACTGCGCGACCGGTTGACCGACTGCATCGGCTGCGGCTGCCTCTCGCTGGAGAAGTGCGCGCTGTCCAACCCGTACGACAACCTCGGTGAACAGGGGCCCGGCGCACGGCGGCTGCGGGTCGACCGCAGCGCCAAGGACCCCGAGGGTGCGCGGGAGCGGGCCGGCGGCGAGCAGCAGCAGCGCACACCGGGCGGCAGCGGCGAGCGGGACGCGCCCGACGAGCAGGGGTGCTGCACGGACGGCCCATGAGCACGGCGCGCGCCCGTCCCGCGGCGGGACGGGCGCGCGCCGGCCGTCACCACATGGACGGCTTGCGGGCGGCCCACGGACGGGCCTGCTCCAGCTGCGCGGAGAGCGCTATCAAGGTGGCCTCGTCGCCGTACCGGCCGGCCAGCATCACCCCGATCGGCAGCCCCTCGGCGTTCCACTGCAACGGGACGCTGACCGCGGGCTGACCGGTGGCGTTGTAGAGCGCGGTGAACGGTGTGAAGGCGCCGATGGCGGAGAACTCGGCCTGCGGGTCGGCGTCGTTGCGCAGTCCGCCGACGGGTGCCGGCGGCGCGGCCACGGTCGGCGAGAGAATCACGTCATAGCCGCCGTCCGGCGGCATCAGACCGTCCGCGAGGGACTGGGCGAGCATCCGGAACGCGTATATCGAGCGGGTGAAGTCCGGACCGGAGACCGCGGCGCCGCGGCCGCGCAGATAGCGGGTGAGCGGCATCAGCAGCTCCTCGGCCTCCGGCGGCAGCGGACGGTGCGCGGCCACCACGGACCACACCCGGGTGAAGGCGTAGCGGATGCCGTCGTCGGCGGGCAGTGACAACTCCTCCACGTCGTGGCCGAGTCCGGTCAGCAGCGCGGCGGTGTCGGCGGTGGCGGTTCGGCAGTCGGGGTGGACCTCGACGCCGGGGACGGGCGCCTCGGTCAGACAGGCGATCCGCAGCCGTCCGGGGTCGCGGAGGGCGTGCGAGGCGAAGGTATCGCCGGGCGGCAGCGACGGCGCCGCGTACGGGTCGCCGGGCATCGTGCCGGCGAGCACGTCCAGCAGAGTGGCCGCGTCGGCGACCGTACGGGCCAGCGGGCCGGACGTCGCCAGGCCCGTGACATCGTGCAGCAGCGGGCCGCCGCTGACCCGGCCGCGGCTGGGCTTGATGCCGAACAGCCCGCAGGCCGACGCCGGGATACGGATCGAGCCGCCGCCGTCGCTGGCATGCGCGACGGGCGCCAGCCCGCCGGCGACGGCCGCGGCCGCCCCGCCGCTGGAGCCGCCCGCCGAGCGCTCCAGGTCCCACGGGGTGCGGGCGGGCGGCGCCAGACCGTTCTCCGTGTAGCAAGGCAGCCCGAATTCGGGGGTGTTGGTCTTGCCGAGCAGGATCGTGCCGCCCGCCCGCAGCTTGCCGACGACATGGTCGTCGACGGTCGGCACATGCTCGGCCAGCGCCCGCGAGCCCATCGTGCAGCGCACGCCCGCGACCTGGACGAGGTCCTTCACAGGGACCGGAACGCCGTGCAGGGGCGGGAGTTCGCGGCCCTCGCGACGGGCCGCGGCGGCCTCACTCTCGGCCTCCGCGGCCTGTTTGCGGGCGATCTCCGGGGTACGGGTGAGGAACGCGCCCAGCGTGTCGTCGAGCCGCTCGATCCGCGCCAGATAGTGGTCGGTGAGCTCGACGGGGGAGAGCTCACCGGACCGGATTCCTTGGGCCTGTTCGAGCGCGGTCAGATCGTGCAGTTCGGCCATGGACGTCCACCCTCTCCTTCGGGTGCCCGTGCGGCCTGGTGTCGTACGGGCAGGAGGGCCGACGTCCGCGCCGGGCGCGATGCCGGGGTGGGTGGTCAGCCCGTGAACAGTTGTTTCAGTTCGAGGGTGAGTTCGCAAAGACCGTAGCTGCGTGGCGCGTTCAGGCCGCCGCGAAGGCCCCCGCCCCGCCGACCCGTCCCGCGGCCGTCAGTGCCTCGGGCGTCAGCACGGCCACCGGGGCCAGCACACCGCACTGCCGGCAGGCCGGCCCGGACGCGGGGGCGTCGCCGGTGTCCGGGAGCCAGCTGAAGCGGGTGGAGCCGCACACCGGGCAGTCGCGGCGCGGCCGTCCGGCCTCCATCGCCACGATCACGCTGTGCAGCACCACCGCGAGGCGGGCCGCCGGATGCCGTTGCGGTGAGGCGCACGGCACGATGTCACAGCCGCCCCAGGTCCGGCGGTGCCAGTCGTCGAGCACGCCGGGCTGACGGATGCCGTCGTGCTTCTCCTTGCGTCGCCGGGCGGCGAACTCCTCCTCGTACGCGAGCCAGAGGTCGCGGGCCTCCTCCAACTCGGTCAGCGCGGCGACCAGCCGCTCCGGGTCCGGATCGCGGTCCTGGGTCGCGATACCGGCCCGGGTGCACAGATGGTGCCAGGTCGCCCGGTGCCCGTAAGGGGCGAAGCGCTCAAGGCATTTGCGCAGGGCGGTGCGCCGCTGAGCTGCGACGAGTCGTGGATTGCGGACCTGTTCTGCGAGGGCTCTGAAACCGGCCATTCCATCCCACCTCCATGGGGAGGATCCGACTGGACGGCGATGGGACGTAGCCGATCACCGCCTGGATCCATCGAACTTTCTTGCGGGTTCGGTGGCGGGTGCCGCGAAGTGGCATGGCGGCGCCGTGCTGATGGCTGTGGGGAATTCGAAAAGGTGACTGTTGTTCATCTTCCGGTCAGGGATAACCGCCGGTAACGTCCCGCCCGCCCTCCCCCGAGCTCCTGAGGAGCAGGGGGACCCCCATCGAGGAGCAGGAATGCGACGACGTACCGGAAGGCTCAGGACTGCCGCCGTGGCAGCCCTGTTCGCCTTGGGTGCCACGCTCTTGGCACCGCCCCCCACCGCGGCCGCGACCGCCGCACCCGACGGAAACGACTACTGCCAGGACCAGTGCGCCGACATCCTGCCGCCCGGCGCCACCGGCAACGCCACCCTGATGGAGATCCTCGGCAACAAGCTGTTCGGCACCCACCCCGAGCACTCCACCGACCAACTCGCCCCCTACGGCGCGCTGGCGAGCGGCTACCGGTCGCTCACCGACGACACCCTCACCCAGTTCTTCAACGACGCCTCCTTCGGCGTCCCCAAGGACCAGGTCGGCAAGGTCAGCACGCCGCGCGACGATGTGACCATCACCCGCGACAAGAAGACCGGCGTCCCGCACATCAAGGGCACCACCCGCTACGGCACCGAATTCGGCGCCGGCTACGCCGCGGGCCAGGACCGGCTCTGGCTGATGGACCTCTTCCGCCACATCGGCCGCGGCGAGCTGACCTCGTTCGCCGGCGGTGCGCCCGCCAACCAGGGCCTGGAGCAGCAGTTCTGGCCGCAGGCCCCGTACACCGAAGCCGATCTGCAGGCCCAGGTCGAATCCATCCGCGACTCCAACGGCGAACGCGGCAAGCTGGCCATGGCCGATGCCCAGGCCTATGTCGACGGCATCAACGCCTACCGCGAACAGTCCAAGAACGGCCGCTACTTCCCCGGCGAGTACGTGCTCACCGGCCATGTCGACGCCCTCACCAACGCCGGTGAGATCAAGCCCTTCAAGCTCACCGACCTCATAGCGCTGGCCTCCGTCGTCGGCGGGCTCTTCGGCAACGGCGGCGGCGGAGAGGTCACTTCGGCCCTCGCCCTGCTCTCCGCCCAGCAGAAGTACGGCGTCGAGAAGGGCACCGCGGTCTGGGAGTCCTTCCGGGAGCGGAACGACCCCGAGGCCGCGAAGACGCTGCACGACGGCAGCAGCTTCCCGTACGCCGTCAAGCCGGCCAAGGCCAAGGGCGTGGCGCTGCCCGACAGCGGCTCGGTCACCCCCGAGCCGCTGGTCTTCGACCGCACCGGCGCGGCCGCGTCCAAGGACAAGACCCCGCCCCAGGACCCGGTCAAGGCCCCGAAGAAGTTCAAGAAGCTGGAGGGGCTCTTCAAGGACGGGGTGCTGCCCGAGGGCAGCTTCAACCCCACCCAGCACCGCGGGATGTCCAACGCCCTGCTCGTCTCCGGCAAGCACACCGCAAGCGGCAACCCCGTCGCCGTCTTCGGCCCGCAGACCGGCTACTTCGCGCCCCAGCTGCTGATGCTCCAGGAGATCCAGGGGCCGGGGATCAGCGCCCGTGGCGCCTCCTTCGCGGGCGTCGGGATGTATGTGCAGCTCGGCCGCGGCCAGGACTACTCCTGGAGCGCCACCTCCGCCGGCCAGGACATCACCGACACCTTCGCCGTCGAGCTGTGCAACGCGGACGGCTCGAAGCCCACCAAGGACTCCACCTCCTACCGCTACCGCGGAACCTGCGTCCCCATGGAGAAGCTGGAGCGCACCAACTCCTGGAAGCCCACCATCGCCGACCCGACGGCGGCCGGCTCCTACCGGATGCAGGTCTTCCGGACGAAGTACGGGACCGTCACCCATCGCGCCACCCTCGGCGGCAAGCCCGTCGCCTACACCGCGCAGCGCTCCACCTACCGCCACGAGGCCGACTCGATCATCGGCTTCCAGATGTTCAACGACCCGTCGTACGTGCGCGATGCCAAGACCTTCCAGAAGGCCGCCCAGCACATCGGCTACGCCTTCAACTGGTTCTACGCGGACTCCCGCGACATCGCGTACTACAACAGCGGCCTCAACCCGGTCCGCAACCCCGCTGTCGACCCGTCGCTGCCCGTCAAGGCGGACGACGCCTACGAGTGGAAGGGCTACGACCCCACGACCAACACCACCGACTACACCCCGCCCGCCCAGCACCCGCAGTCCGTCAACCAGGACTACTACATCTCCTGGAACAACAAACAGGCCAAGGACTACGACTCGTCCGGTTTCGGCAACGGCTCGGTGCACCGCGGCAATCTGCTGGACGACCGGGTACGCGCGCTGACCAAGGACGGCGGGGTGACCCGGGCGTCGCTGACCAGGGCGATGGCCGAGGCCGCCGGCACCGACCTGCGCGGTGAGGACGTGCTGCCCGAACTCCTGCGGGTGATCAACAGCAAGCCGCTCACGGACCCCAAGCTGAAGACCGCGGTCCAGCAGCTGGAGGCCTGGCGCAAGGACGGCGCCCAGCGCCGGGAGACCGCGGCGGGCTCGCACACCTACACCCACCCGGACGCGGTGCGCCTGATGGACGCCTGGTGGCCACAGATGATCGAGACCGTCTTCAAGCCGGGCCTCGGCGGCGATCTCTATGACGCGCTGCGCGCCAACCTGGCCATCGACGAATCACCGTCGGCCGGCCACGGCCCGACCGGGGCGCACGCCGGATCGGCGTTCCAGTACGGCTGGTGGAGCTATGCGGACAAGGATCTGCGGTCGGTGCTCGGCGACAAGGTCGACGGCCCGCTCGCCCAGCGGTACTGCGGAGGCGGTGAGCTGTCCGTCTGCCGCGACACCCTGCTGGCCACACTGCAGCAGGCGAACGGCAAGACGGCCGAGCAGGTCTACCCGGGCGACGGCAGCTGCAAGGCCGGCGACCAGTGGTGCGCGGACGCGATCATCCACCGTGCGGTGGGCGGTCTGACCCACGACACCATCAGCTGGCAGAACCGGCCGACCTATCAGCAGGTCGTGGAGTTCCCGGCACACCGGTAGACGGGAAGTGCCGTACGAAGGCCCCGGGGTGTGACCCCGGGGCCTTCCGGCACGGGCCACGAGCGAGCCGTGGCGCTGATTTCCGTTGGGGCTATGCTGCACAGTCCTGAATTCCAGGGGATGGGAAAGCGAGTAGGGGCGCATGGCCTTGTCAGGTCCGCAGCAGTACCCGACCGAATTGCTGGACACCACCATGGACCAGCTGCGCACGCTGATCGTCGTCCACGAGGCGGGTACCGCGCTGGGCGCCGCCCGCCGGCTGGGCCGCGAGCAGTCCAGCGTGCAAAAGCAACTGGACACCATGAACCGCACGTTCGCCGCGCTGTGCGGCGAGGAGCTGGTGCTCAAGCAGGGGCGGGGGAGGGACGCCTTGTTCACCGCGACCGGCGAGGCGCTGGTCGACCTGGCGCGGCGCACGCTGGGCGAGTGGACGGACGGTGTGCACGATGCCCGGCGCCGGCTCGGCAGGACGCTGTCCGTCGGCACCACCCGCTATACGCTCGGCTTTCTGCTGGAAGCGGTGGAACGCGTCCGCGAGGACTATGAACGCGACGATGTGGATCTGAAGGTCACCCATGTCCGCACGGGAGACTTTTTCGCCAAACTGCGCTCCAAGGAGCTGGATCTGGTCTGCGGCAGCGTCGTGGTCACGGAAGGCACGGAAACGGAGCTACTGGCTCCGTACGAGGTCATGGAGTGGCGCCGCAGTGGGCTCTCGCTGCTGACGAATCTGCCGCCGGACCGGCTCCCCGGCACCTCCTTCGGCGCCCGCGATCTGCCCGGGCTGCCGCTGGTCATCTCGGCGCGCGGCCTCATCGGACGCTTCCTGACCTCGTGGTACGGCCCCGACTACCGGCAGAAACTGTCCATCGCGGCGGAGATAGAGGCCGCGCACTACGGCTTCGAGCTGCTGCGCTCAGGGGTGGTCAGCGGAGCGATGCTGGTCACCCGGGGCATCGGGGAGGCGGCCGCGGACGGCCGTCTCCCGGAAGCCGGCGGGCTGCGCACCCTGGAGATCGTCGGGGAGGTGGGCCCCAGGACCGAGGTCCTGGTCGGCGTCTTCACCCGGCGCGGCGAGCGGGAGTCCTACGGGCCCGGCCATCCCCTCAACCTCCTGTGGGACGCGCTGTCCACGGAGAGCGGGCGGTGGTGGCTGAGCTCGTGAGCGCGCGGCGCCACCGGGCGTCGCGGGCCCGGGCCGATCCGAAAGACGCGCCCTAGTGACCTGAGGCAGAGATTTGCCGTTGGTTCGGTGTGGGCCGACGAGATCCTCGACAAGGTCGCCGCCTAGTGCCACCGAATCTCTGACTCACGTCACCAGGACCTGTCTTCCCGATCAGGCCCTGGCGGGCCGGGCGCGGACCTGTAGGCTCCGCGCCCGTGGACGACATACGACAGGCAACCATCACCTTCAGCGGAATCCTGACGCGGGAGGAGTTCGACGAGGCCGTCGCAGCGACCGGATGGTTCCGGCGCCTGCGGTGGCTCATCGTCGTGGCTGCGGTCCTGATGGCGACGCTGAGCCTGAGGCCCTCCGCTCACGGCGGCCCGGTCAACTCCGGCCTGCTGACGCTCGCTCTGGTCTACGGTGTGCTCGGCCTGTTCCTGCCCCCGCTGCTCGCCGGCCGCATGTTCCGCGCCGACCAGGCCACGGGGGAGAAGCAGGCCGTCGTCGACGACGCCGGCTTCGTCGTCTCCCGCGGCTCCGAGGAGCTCATGCGGGTGCCGTGGCGCACCATGTACCGCTCCTACGAGACGGAGCGGGTCTACGTCGTGACCGGCCGCCTCGGCTGGAAGGCCGGCCTGCTGATCGTGCCCAAGCGGCTGCTCACCGGGTCCGGCGAGACCGAGCTGATGGGCGTTCTGCTGGAGACCCGGGTCCGCCGCTCCAAGAGCCCCCGGACACAAGGCCGCTAGCGACCTGAGTCAGAGATTCGGTGGCAGTAGGCGGCGATCTTGTCGAGGAACTCGTCGGCGGTCTTGGGCCAGACGAAGGGCCGGGGTTGGTTGTTCCAGTCGGCGAGCCACGTCCGGACGTCGCGTTCGAGGGCCTGGACGGAGTGGTGGACGCCTCGCTTGAGTCTCTTCTGGGTGAGCTCGGCGAACCACCGCTCCACCAGGTTCAGCCACGACGCACTCGTGGGCGTGAAGTGCAGGTGGAACCGCGGGTGCGCCAGCAGCCACTTCTTCACATCCGGTGTCTACTGTGTCGCGTAGTTGTCGAGGATCAGGTGCACCTGGAGGTCAGCCGGGACCTCCCTGTCCACCTTGGTCAGGAACTTCTTGAACTCGGCTGCTCGATGGCGGCGACGGAGCGATCCGATGACCTTGCCGGTGGCGACCTCAAGAGCGGCGAACAGGGTCGTGGTGCCGGCCCGGATGTAGTCGTGGCTGCGGCGTTCGGGGACACCGGGCATCATCGGCAGGACCGGCTGGGACCGGTCCAGGGCCTGGATCTGCGACTTCTCATCCACGCAGAGGACCAGGGCCTTCTCCGGCGGATCGAGAGAGAGGCCGACGACGTCCCGGACCTTGTCGATGAACAGCGGATCCGCCGACTGCTTGAACGTCTGTGAGCGGTGCGGGGCCAGGGCGAACGCCCGCCAGATCCGCGAGATGGCCGACCGGGACATCCCGGTGGCCGCGGCCATCGACCGCGTTGACCAGTGGGTGGCGTTCTTGGGAGTCTCCTCCAGAGTCTTGACGATCACCCGCTCGACATCCGCGTCGGTGATCTTCCTCGGAACACCTGGACGCGGTTCGTCGTGCATGCCCTCCAGGCCGCGGTCAAGGAACCGCCGCCGCCAGGTGCGGACGGTATCCGGAGCGATCCCCAGACGGCGCGACACCTCCGCGATCGAATGACCTTGAGGGCACTCCAGGACGATCCGGGACCGCAGAGCAAGAGCCTGCGCCGTCGACCGGCGACGCACCCAGCCCTCAAGCACAGCCCGCTGGGCACCAGTCACCGACAAAGCTGGGATCTTCGGTCCAGGACGACTCACGTCCAGCCAACGACAAACCTCTGACTCAGGTCACTAGAGCAGTTCCCGCTCCCGGGTCTCCGGCAGTGCCAGGACGCACAGCAGCGAGACGACCGCCATCGCGCTGACGTACCAGCCCACCGATGCCGAGCCGTACGCCGACTGGAGGCGGGTGGCGATCAGCGGAGCCACCGCGCCGCCCAGGACACCGCCCAGGTTGTAGGCCAGCGAGGCGCCCGAGTACCGCACCGTCGCGCTGAACAGCTCCGGCAGATAGGCGCCCATCGGGCCGTACACCACCCCCATGCAGAACAGCGCGCCACCGATCCCGAGGGCGATCAGCACCGGCTGTCGGGTGTCCAGCAACGGGAAGAGCACCAGCCCCCACACCAGCGCGAGCACACTTCCGGCGAGGATCAGCTTGCGGCGGCCGGCGCCGTCGGAGCGGGTGGCGGCGAGCCAGGTACCGGCCGCCAGGAAGAGGCAGGCGACGAGGGAGAGCCCCAGCATGGTGTTGCGGGAGATGCCGAGGGTGCCGGTGGCGTAGGCGAGGCAGTAGGTCGTCGCGGTGTAGAAGAGGCCATACGCGATGATCATGCCGCCCGCGCCCAGCAGCAGTTCGCGCGGATGCCGGCGCAGCACATCGGCGGTGGGGACCTTGCTCGCCTCCTGGGCGTCCAGCACCTTGGTGAAGACCGGCGTCTCACTGATCTTCAGCCGTACGAACAGCCCGACGCCGACCAGCAGGAACGACAGCAGGAACGGCACCCGCCAGCCCCACGAGCGGAACGCCGCGTCATCGAGCCCGGACGACAGCAGCCAGAACACCCCGGTCGCCGCGAAGAACCCGACGGACGGCCCGAGTTGCGGGAACGCGGCATACAGCCCACGGCGCTCGCGCGGCGCATGCTCGACCGCGAGCAGCGCCGCCCCGCCCCACTCCCCGCCCAGGCCGATGCCCTGCAGAAAACGCAGCGCGATCAGGAGCAGCGGCGCCCAGACGCCCCAGGTGCCGTAGCCGGGGAGCAGGCCGACGAACGCCGTCGACAGGCCCATCAGCAGCAGCGAGGCGACCAGGACGGACTTACGGCCCACCCGGTCGCCGAAATGGCCGAAAATCACCGAGCCGAGCGGCCGCGCGGCGAACGCCACCGCGTACGTGGAGAAGGACGCGAGGGTGGCGTTGACCGGGTCGAGCGTCGGGAAGAACGCCTGGTTGAGGACGAGCGCGGCGGCCGTCCCGTAGATGTAGAAGTCGTAGAACTCGATGGCCGTCCCGATGAACGAGGCCACCGCCACCCGGCGCAGGCTCTCACCGCCGGCGGCTTCCCCGTCCGTCGTCGCCGGCGCATCCGCCGATGTCGTTGCCGGTGTCTGTGCTGATGTCGCGTCACTGCTCACGAGCGCACTTTCCTGGTCGGTGTAGGGGCCAGTCAATAGGTGGGATATGTCGTCCCGGTCATTGAGACGCCGTGCCAGTGCGACCGGCGAGGCGGCGTCAGCCTCGTTGAGGTGTTCGACGGCTTCGACTCCGGGTGGACGTCGCACCAGGACCCCGATAGGGCGATGGGGACGCTACGCAGCGTTGAGGAAGTGGTGGAGTGGCCGATCAGCCACCCAGATGCCGCCGTTCCTTCGGCCCCCGTCCGGAGATGGGGATCAGCACCGTGGTGTGTAGGTGATCGTCAGCTCTGGGAGTCATCCCAGTAGTCGGCCAACATCTCGCCGGGCCAAGTCGGTTCACATACCTCGCCGCGAGGTCCCATTTCTTTGAAGTACGGGGCCAAGTCGAAGACCGGGCTCCCATCGACCGCGTCCATGTCCGTGACATGAAGATCTAGGCCGTCGACCTTGAGCAATCGTGGAAAGGACTCCGCGAGCTGGTTGGGGCGCCGGTGGTTGCGATGGGCGAATGTGCCGGTTTCGGGCCATTGCGGGTTGTTGCGGGGGCTTCGTGCATGCAAAGCCACGTCGTTCGGTGAGGCCAGATGGAAGTGCCACACGACCAGAAGGTGGGAGAACTCCTCCAAACCCTGGACAACCTCTACGGGGAAGTCCGAGTTGAGACGGATAATCGCTGTGCCGCCCCAGTGATCATCGGTTGGCTCGGTGCGTCCGCCGACGACAGTGCCGATGGGTGTGATCTCCAGCGACTCCATGGGATCCCCTTGGTCTTTGGGCACGACGGGCTCAATCTACTCGGGCCAAGTATGCGGCGGCCCGCGCATCCAGTTCTGCGACGGCGGGGATGCCGCGGTTTCGGTATGGCGAGACGCGTTTGCGCATGTCGTGAACAGCTTGTCTGGCACGTCCGGAGTAGATGCCCTCTTCCATGGCGTCCAGCACGCCGCTCCAGGTGGCGCAAGCTTCTTCGACGTTGCCGCCGGCGATCTGTGTGGCCCCCAGGTACCCGAGTGTTACAGCGTGAGTGCGACGGAAGGCGGCTCCTCGGGTGCGTACGCTGCGATGGAACTGCCGGATGGCTTCCTGGCGGTCGCCGCAGTCACGCAGAGTGCATGCTGTTTCGTGTGCCAGGGCCGCTTCAGAGAAGAAGAACGTTCGATGTGGTTCGTAAATGCCTTCCCTGGCCGACGCAAGATCTTCCTCGGCTCTCAGCAGTGCCTGCGCGGCTGCTCGCTTTTGGTTGTTGGCCGCGAGACCGCGGGCGTGCACGACCCCGAGCAGGGCGCGCTCTCTCGGAGTGGCGGATGCGTATCGCCGGCCCTCCATCGAGGCGGTGGACAGGTCCAGGGCCTGCTTGAAGAACCCGAGGTCAAGAGCTTGATGCGCCATGGCGCGGAGAATGTGACCGATCAAGGGAGGATTGTTTCCCCGTGTGGCTAGCTTCATGGCCAACATGAAGTACCGCTGGGCAAGCGCGTGTTCAGAATTATCGAATGCCATCCAGGCAGATAGGTAGGCCAGTTCCCCGGCGGCGGAGAACATGTCACACCTGACTTGCTCGTTGGGAAACCCGCCTCGAAGGAAGTCGGCGACATCCGAGTGCAGGTACTGGACGAGGGCCTTACGGCCGTGGCCGCCACCGCGCTGCTGATCCATCCGGGAAAAGGCCACGGTCAGTTCCTCGACAGTGGTCACATCCGCTCGCCCAACGTGATGCCGGCGGGGCGGCGCCGGCGATTGGGCCATCGCCTGCCACCATCTATCCCCGGGCAGTGCCAGTGCGGTGACCGAATACACTGCGCCAGCCATGAGCCGTCGCCGGTCCGTGTCCAAGTCCGTTCTCCCCAGGTCGGTCAAGGCGATCAGAGGGTCGACACTCCAATCCAGCGTCCCCCGCGCTGGGACATGGGGTTCTGCGAAACCGGCTTCCTCTGGTGTGACTTCACGTTTGAGGCGACGGCTCAGTGCCTGGCACAAGATAACGGGTGCTGCACCTGACGGTTCCGTCCCGCCTACCCACATGCTGATGTGGGATCGGCCGATGTGCGCATAGTCCAACAGCTTGTTCTCGCGGGCCACCCGATTGAACGCGCTCGCAGCCTGAGCCCGTGACCAGCAAGCTTTTTCCAGTAATGCGGCGAGCCGTTCGTTTCGTTCGCGTGTCATGACAGAACCCCTGTGCATCAAATGATCTTTGACCACTTTGCCCAAGCTGGGGCGGTACTCGGTCCAACTCTCGCCCGGTAAAGGCCAACGTAGTCCCGTACCGACGTGCATCAGGTGAATGTCGGACGTTAGCCCGTCCTGGGTCGGGCAACTAGCTGTGATCTTTGACCACTTTGACCATTCGGGAGCCCTTGACCCGGTTCCCACAGTGCCTCGATCGCGGTTCGCTCTGTGTACCCACCAGCGTGAACACGGGCAGGACGCGACGAGTACGGGCTGCCAACAGACAGGGCGAGGTCGCGTTGCCCCTCTGAGCTGCGGAGGAGTGAGGCATGGCTGGCATTGCAACGGGCGCAGAGGTCCTTGCGGAGCGGAGCGTCTGGAGCGCGGCCGAGACTCTGCCCACTGTGCTCGATGACCTGATGTTGACCATCGAACACGTGCCTAGGGCGGAAGAAGGGGACGAAGTGGCCTTCGCCGGCGTCTGGGTCGGGCAGCTTCGTCGAATCGGCGCCGCGAAGCTCAACTACTGGGGTCTCTCGTCACTGGTCGAAAGTGCAGTGCTACTGATCAGCGAGCTCGTCACCAACGCCTTGAAGCACGGCAAAGGATCGGAGATCCGGTTCCGTCTGATCCTCGGCACCGACCGGGGCACCGATTTGGTTGTGGTGGAGGTCGACGACGGCTCACCGGGTCGGCCTGAAGTGCGCAACGCGGACGCGGACGAGGAGAGCGGTCGCGGGATGCTCCTCGTCGCCGCCACCGCTCACCGCTGGGGTGTCAGCGAGGACGAGACGACTACCTGGTGCACCCTGACCTCGCCTGCCGTAGCCAGGAGAGCGCGATGACCACGACCGTGCCCAGGGCTCCCGTGTCCAGCTGCGAGATTCCCACGTATGACAGCCGGTCCATCAACCACCAACTAAGGGGCACCAGTTGAGTCATCTCGATGACGACGTCATTCGTGTGGTCTCGTGGAACATCGAGCACAACGGAGTAGAGCGTGACGGCTCCGACCACCGTTGGCATCTGGCGATGGACGTACTGGCGAGCCTCCAGCCGCACATCCTTCTGCGCCAGGAGCTGACCCGTGCCGACCTGTACGGCCGACGCATCGTGTGGGCCGAGGCCGCTCGTCTCGGCGGGCTCGTCCCGTTCCTGGCCGATGCGACTCCCGAGTCCGCGAATCCCACGGGCGTTTACATCAACCGTGACCTGCTGGAGCCGACCGAATTCTTCGAGCACGCCACTGGCATGTGGCACCCCATCTGCAACCCGGTCGTCCGGCTCAAGGGCGTCCCGACCAAGCTGAGCCTCGCATCGTTCCATCTGTGCTCCTTCGATCCGGACCGGCGCCTCAACGAAGCACGGCGGTTGACCACGCTGGGCAAACCTGGGATGGCAGCCATCATCGGCGGGGACTGCAACTCTTACGCCCACACCCAGTCCGAGGCGGTCTCCCTGCCGGACTGGTCCGAGGTCGAAGACCGCAGCCACTTCGAGCACCGCACGGTGGAGTGGTGCGGAGAGCGGGTCTCTGACACACGACCGGACCACGTGCTCGCCGGGGCGCATCATGGCCGGCCACCGGTGTTCGTTGAGCTGGGGCAGTACGCCGCGACGCGGCTTAGCCAGGCTGGTGCGCTCGCTCCTACCGCGTCGCTGTGGCGCAAGGACCAGGGGCCGATGCAGCGGATCGACCGGATCTACGCCACTCCGCAGGTCGCCGAGGCGCTGACGAGCCTGGAGGTCATCGTCAGCGACGACATCCGTGAGGCATCCGATCACTGCCCCGTGGTGGCCACCTTCAGGCTCACCGCCCTGCGTCGCGCGCTCGCACCGGCCACCCAGACGGCCGCCTGACCGGGAGACGACCACCATGAACGTTGGACGCAGCAGCAAGAATGGCAAGGTCACCGTGCTGTCGTGGAACTTTGAGCGCAACGGTGCCGACGATGCGGCGAAGAGGCTCCATGCCCACGAGATGCTGGTATCCCTCGGCCCGCACCTCGTATTCCGCCGGGAAATGTGGGGAGCGGAGCACAACGACAACGAGTTCATGTACGAACTGGAGGACGTGCTCGGCCTGCGCGGCTGGCTGGGCCCGCGGGCGTGCACTGCGCTGTTCGCCCCCCCGGAAGTTTCAGCCGCTGCGGGAGTGGCCGCAGACCGGCCCCATGCGGGTGCTGCCGCCGACGGCCATGACCCTGCGCTTCACGCCCGCGGGCACCCGGTCCATGCCGATCGCGGCGGCCTCCTATCACCCCAACTCCTATCCGGTTCCTGGAGTAGAAGGTGATGTCGATGTCCCCCTGCCTTAACTCAACAGCATCAGTGACCGCCTGCACCGCCTCCACCGGTCGTACTTCGGACCTGGCGGCAGGCGGGTGATGGACACCCGACTCGATGAGGCGCTGCGCACCGCTGGCTGGAGGACGTCGCGCGGCACTGGGCGACCGCTCCTCCCCGGAACACGTCGGCGGTATCCCGGACGGTCAACCTCAGCGAGACTTCCGGACTCGCGGATCGATCGGATCTACGCCACCGCCGATCTGCTGCAAGCGGTGGTCGGCGTCGATGTGACCGAAGTGCCCGACGAGATCTCAGTCAACCGCATCGTGCGCCTCACGCTTGATGCCGACAGCCTCTCGGATGTCCTCGACCAGCGAATCGAAGAAGCCGTGGCCTGACAGACGGCTGCCCCGGTGAACTGATTGCTCCGAGTACGTGGAGCGGTACGACATGACTGAAGACGGCTCGATCACCGCCGTGATTCTGCGAGATCCGATCAGCCTGGTGCTCCGCCTTCAAACCGGCCAACTGGCCAATTCCTCATTGCATTGCGAGTGCTCTGCGATCCCTAGCCTTCCCCCCTTTTGGAGGTCAGCATGCACCTTCCTCTCACCCCGGTATCCGCCGACGCCGTCGATTACACGGCGCTGCACAATTTCGCTGCTTTGCGCGGGCAGCTGCGTGTCTCCTTCACTCCGCGCTGCAACATCGCCTGTTGGTTCTGCCACAACGAGGGCGATGTGCCCCCGCCACTGACCCGCATGGACCGCAGCCGGAAGCCGCGCGATCGGAAGTTCGAGGCCACCGACTACCTCACGGTCATCCGCACGCTGATGGAGCGCAGTCTCAAGCGGGTGTACTTCACCGGAGGCGAGCCCTTGACCTCCCCGTTAGCGCGCCCTGTTCTGGAAGGGCTGCCTGAGCAGGGGCCGGATGCTTCCTACACGCTCATCACCAACGGCACGCGCGTCCGTACTCACCGGTCCTGGCTGGCCAACACCCGACTGGACAAGGTGAAGGTGTCGCTGCACTACTTTTCCGACGAGACGCTGCGCGCCATCGCCAACACACGCGTCGGCATCGACACGGTCCTCGACGGCATCGAGGCCGCCCGCGAAATCTTCGAGCGTGTCGAACTGAACTGCCTTCTCCAGAAGGAGAACGCCCACGAGGTCGAAGCTGTCTTGGACTTCGCTCTGGAGCGACGCCTGCCCGTCCAGTTCATCGAACTGGTCGGCACCGACTTCAACGAAGCACGCGCTTCCTCCGCGGTCTCCGCCGACGCCATCGTCGCGCGCCTGCGCACTCTCACCAACGACGAACACACTGAAGTCACCGGCGTAGGCCAGGGCCGTCGGGCCTTTCGTGTCGACGGCGTCGAGATCCATGTGATTCACCGCAACTTGGGCCGCCACCACGTCGGCCAGTGCGGCACCTGCCCGAAGCGCACGGAGTGCGTCGAGGGCTTCTGGGCCCTGCGCCTGGACCAGAACGGCGGCGTGCAGCCCTGCCTGCTGCGTGAGGACCTGCGGTTGGACATCAACCCCCTCCTTCCCAACCCACAGGACTTGGCCGACAACGTGGCCAGCCACCTCGCCGCCTTCACGGAGGGGACGCTGTGAAGACACGGCTTCCAGCCCCCTACCAGCCCGCCTATTACGAGGGCGCGAAAGGCCCGTTCCTCGTTCTGGAGGGCGTGTCCGGCATCGGCAAGTCGACACTCGCCCGGCTACTGGCCGGACGTCTCAACGCGACGGGGCTACATACCCTGCCTGCCCCGCACAGCGAATGGTCGACGATGATCAACAGTCGCCTCCGGGCGCTCCCACAGTTCGGCTACTACCTGTCTGGCGTGCTGCATGCCTCGGACTCGATACGCCAGACCCGCATGATCGGCCCCGTCATCGCCGACCGCTACGTGTCCTCCGTGATCGCCTGCCACGCCGCCGTACACGGCGTAGACATCGACACCGTCACTCGACTCCTGGAGCCGTTTCGCGACTACCTGGAAGCGCCCACCCGCACCTTCTACCTGCGCTGCTCGGAGGAACAGCTCCGCGAGAGGCTGGCCACCAAGCAGGACATCAAGAGCGACGACACCGACCTGCTCAAAGTGCCCGACCGACTCACATGGCTGCTGCACAACTTTGAACAGGTCGCCGCATCCGACCCTTCGGCGGTGTGGCTCGACACCGACGGCAGGACACCCGACGACCTCGCAGTCTGGATCCTCACCCAGCTGGAGACCCCGAGTGCTTAATCCCATCGACACCGCCGCTGTCATCCGCAACGGCGGCGCCGTCGGCCGGTATCCCGGCCAGATCCATCAAGGCGTCGCCTGGTGGATCGGTGCCTGCCTGGTCGTAACACAGAAGGCCCGGCAGTTGGTCGTCGCCCACAACGGGCATCCCGCCATCGCCGACTTCGCACATCGGCTGTGCCGAGGCGCCACCAACGCTCAGCACTACAGCTGCGCCGTGCACTACATGGGTGGCCAGAGCGAGGAGCAGTTCCTCACAGGGCTCGCGGAACTGCCAGATGCCCCAGGAGGGTGGCTGACAGCTTCCGATGCCGAAGGGGCCATCGACGTCTGCCTGCGGCTGCACACGCGGCAAGGCGTCGTCCTGGACGACACGAACGGGCTTGCCGAGATCAGGAAGTTGATCGCCGAGGACCATGTACCGATTCCCGTCAACGACCAGGCCAGGGGCTCCATCGAGCTGTGGCGCCATCCGCTCACTCCGGGGGACCAACCGTGATCAACGCATCCCGGATCATCGAAGCCGGCGACGGCATCCTGTTCGTCACGCTCGACTCCCTCCGTTACGACGTGGCACAAACCGCCCTCGAAGCCGGGATGACACCCCACCTAGCCGGCTTGCTGCCTGGTGGCCGCTGGGAGCGGCGGCAGACTCCCGGAACGTTCACCCTGCCGGCCCACATCGCATTCTTCTCCGGCTTCCTGCCCAAGCTGCCGCAGCCCGCACAACCATCCCGGCTGTGGGAGTGCCGTCCGCCGGCCTTCAAGAAGGTGCCGCCCGAGACATTCCAGTTCGACGCGGCCAATCTCCTCGACGGCCTGGGACGGCACGGCTACCGCACCGTGTGCGTCGGCGGTGTCACCTACTTCTCCAGGGAGACGCCACTCGGATCGGTGCTACCCGACCTGTTCGACGAAGACCACTGGCGCCCGGAGTTCTGCTCTCCTGAACCCGACTCCACGCGCCACCAGGTCGACCAGGCTCTCGAACTCGCTGATCCCGTTGGTGAAAGGAGGCCGCTGTACTTGTTCGTCAACGTGTCGGCCACCCATGTGCCCCACGGCCACTACATCGACTCCAGCGAAGACACCACTGCGTCGCAGGCCGCGGCCCTCTCCTACGCGGACGCGCAGCTAGGACGCCTACTCGACGGGCTTGCCGCGAAGGGACGATGGCTGGTGATCATCTGCGCTGACCATGGCGACGCGTACGGGGACGACGGCTTCCACGGGCGCGGAATCGCCCACCCCAGCGTCTTCAACGTGCCATACGCCGCATGGGTGCACGGATGACCACTACGCTCACGCGGCATGAGCGAAGCAATGCGCGATGCCGCCGTGATCGTGGCGTGCGACGAGCAGGGCCTTGTCGCCCTGCTGAGTGCCGAATTCCCCCGCCACGGAGGCGAATACCTCTTCCTGCCAGGCGGTCGACTGGAGAAGGGGGAAAGTCCACTGGAATGTGCGCGCCGCGAGCTGCGTGAGGAATCCGGGGTGATCGCCCAGCAGTGGGAGTCCCTCGGCTCCTACGCGATCACCCTGGCCTCCACCGCCCGCATCCACCTGTTTCAGGCGTGGGATCTCACGCTCGGGCCGCAGGAACTCACCCCCACCGAGGCCGACTACAAGCTCTCCTGGTGGCCCATGGCGGATGCACTCCAAGCAGCGTCGGCGGGGCGCTTCCTGCTCCCCGCGGGGCCGCTCGCTCTTCACCTGGCCGACCGGATGCCCGTCTGAAGACGACGCTATAGGAGTGTCAAATGTTCCCTGCCGTGGCCCATCCGCCGTGTCCTGCATGGCAATGGGCTGTGGCATGGGCCGGCGCGGCAACCGCGAACCGCATGGGTTCGCGCCGAGAGAGTGTCTCTCTACGCCGCTCACATGGAACGACAACCTCAGATCACTGTCTGAAGTCCACTGAACCTGCAACTCAGGTGACCGACACAGCAATCATGGATCGGAGGTACTGCCGGGCCTGGAGCTTGCCCTCCGGAGGGGCCACAACATCGGCCGACTCGCCGCGGAGGGAGGTGGCTTCGGCCTCCCGACCGGTGCGCTTCGCCTGCTCCAGGGCGGTGTCCTCGGCGGGAGCTTGGGTGCCCGACTTCTGCGTCGCGGCGGTGGGCCTGGTGGATCCCGACGGGTGAGGCGTGGACTGCGAATGAGCCAGCACTCAACGAGTGGGGCGGCTGGTGGCCTGCGGGTGGCGCCGGGTGCTCGGTGCGAGCATTCCCGCCCCAATGCCCCTACGTGTACCGCAGATACCGCCGCCGCACCGCACGGAAGCGGGTGAGGTTCTCCTGCCAGGCGGCGACGATCTCGTCCGTTCCGGCGCCCGCGTCGATCATCATGCGTACGGTCGACGAGCCGGTCAGCCGGTCGATGCCGTTGTCCGGGCGCCAGGCGAAGCCGGGCCAGATCCGCTTCGCGGTCACCAGGAGGCCGATACCGGTGCGCACCGGGTCGAAGGCGGCGCGGTCGTGGAGGTGCAGCTGCACGCCGCCGACCGTCTTGCCCTGGAACTTGGAGAAGGTGGGCGCGAAGTAGGCCTCCCTGAAGTGCACGCCGGGCAGGCCCAGTTCGGTGGCGGCCGCGGCCCACCGCCGGTCGATGCCGTCGGCGCCCAGCAGCTCGAAGGGGCGGGTGGTGCCGCGTCCCTCGGAGAGGTTGGTGCCCTCGAACAGGCAGGTGCCCGCGTAGACCAGCGCGGTGTCCGGGGTGGGCATGTTGGGGCTGGGCGGCACCCAGGGCAGGCCGGTCGTGTCGTGGAAGTCGGCGCGTCGCCAGCCGGTCATCCGGACCGTCTCCAGCTCCACCGGGCGCCCGGCGGCCTTCGGGACGAACTCGCCGTTGAACAGCAGCGCCAGCTCCGCCACCGTCATCCCGTGCGCCTGCGCGATCGGCTCCCGGCCCACGAACGAGGCGTACGCCTTGTCCAGTACGGGGCCGGTGGCCGAGCGGCCGGTGACCGGGTTGGGCCGGTCCAGGACCACGAAGCGTTTGCCGGCGAGGACGGCCGCCACCATGCAGTCGTACAGCGTCCAGATGTAGGTGTAGAAGCGGGCGCCGACGTCCTGGATGTCGAAGACGATGGTGTCCACACCGGAGGCGGTGAAGATGCCGGCGAGTTCCCTGCCGCTCTTGTTGTACGTGTCGTAGACCGGCAGCCCGGTGGCCGGATCGTCGTAGCGGCCCTCGGAGCCGCCGGCCTGGGCGGTGCCCCGGAAGCCGTGCTCGGGGCCGAAGACGGCGGTCAGGTGCACCCGGTCGTCGGCGTGCATCACGTCCACGATGTGCTCGACGGCCTGGGTGACGCCGGTCGGGTTGGTCACGACGCCGACCCGCCGGCCTTCCAGGAGGCGGTAGCCGTCGGCGGCCAGCCGGTCGAAGCCGGTGTGCACCCGCCGTCCGCCGCTGTGGGCCGGGGACGCCGCACGGGCCGGCCCGGCGGCCGCGGTGAGCGCCGCGCCGGCCGCTCCGCTCGCCGCCAGATGCCCGAGCAGTACGCGTCTCGACAGAGCCATCCGTACACCTCCGTGATCAGAAACCCACCGGGTACGTGTCGTGTGCACGCTAACGCGCTCCGGGCCCGGGCGGAACGCGCCCGGCCGTGACAGGAAACGGACTCTTCCGCCAGGACATACCGACTGGTTAGTCTGCCTGTGAGTCGATCCGACGCGACCGAGGGAGACACAGCGTGGAAGCCGTACGGGACAAGGCCGTTGTCGTGACCGGGGCCGGCGGGGGGATCGGCGCCGCACTGGCCCGCCGGTTCGCCGCCGAAGGCGCCCGGGTCGCGGTCAACGACCTGGACGAGGCCAAGGCGCAGCGGACCGCCGACGAGATCGGGGCGGTCGCGGTCCCCGGCGATGCCTCCGCCGTCGTCCCCGCCGCCCGCGAGGCGCTCGGCGGCGGGATCGACATCTTCTGCGCCAATGCCGGGGTCGGCACCGGCGGCGGGCCCGAGGCGTCCGAGGAGGACTGGACGCTGGCCTGGGACGTCAATGTCATGGCCCATGTACGGGCGGCGCGCGAGCTGGTGCCGGAGTGGCTGGCGCGCGGCAGCGGACGCTTCATCTCCACGGTGTCCGCCGCCGGCCTGCTGACCATGGTTGCCGCGGCACCGTACAGCGTCACCAAGCACGGCGCGTACGCCTTCGCCGAGTGGCTCTCGCTGACCTACCGCCACCGCGGCATCGACGTCCACGCCATCTGCCCCCAGGGCGTACGCACCGACATGCTGGCCGCCACCGGGGCCGCCGGGGACCTGGTCCTCACGCCCACGGCCGTGGAGCCCGAGGACGTCGCCGACGCGCTGTTCAAGGCGATGGCGGAGGGCCGCTTCCTGGTCCTGCCGCACCCGGAGGTCGCCGACTACTACACCGCACGGGCCGCCGACCCCGACCGCTGGCTCGGCGCGATGAACCACCTCCAGCAGAAGCTGGAACAGGCCGAGGGCCGCGCCTGACAGGACGGGGTGGCGGGCCGGCCGGGCCCGGCGCGCCACCCCGTGTCGCCCCAGGCGTTCCCCGCAGGGATGATCAGGCGATCAGCAAGAAAGGGCCGCACCCGATGACCTCCTACCAGGACAAGCCGTGGCTGGCACAGCTCACCGACGCCCAGCGCGCCCCCGTCCAGCCGCCCCCCTCGACACTGCACGCCTTCCGGGCGGCGGTGGGCCGCGTCCCCGACCGCACGGCGCTCGCCTACTTCGACGGCCGGCTGTCCTACGCCGAGACCGACGCGCTCTCCGACGGCATCGCCGCCCACCTCGCCCAGCGCGGATTCCGGCGCGGCGACCGGGCCGCGGTCATGCTGCAGAACACCCCGCACTTCGTGCTCGCGCTGCTCGGCGTCTGGAAGGCGGGCGGCGTGGTGGTGCCCGTCAACCCCATGTACAAGTCCGGCGAAATGCGGCACATCCTGGACGACGCCGAGGTCACCGCCGTCATCTGCGCCGACCGCACCTGGGACGATTTTCTGCGTGCCACCGCCGCCGAGGCACCGTCCGTACGGATCGCGCTCACCGCGTACGAACGGGATCTGCAGACCCGCGACGACCGGCGGGTGCTGCGCGGCGAGCGCCTGGGACCGCTGGAGGGCGCCGACGATCTGCTGACCGTCGCCCGCACCACCGGCAGCATTCTCCCCCACTGCCTGAAGGGCGTGGGAGGTACCCCCATGCTGCCGGCCGATCCGGAGCTCACCGCCGACGACCTCGCGCTGATCAGCTACACCTCCGGCACCAGCGGCACCCCCAAGGGCGCCACCAACACCCACGGCAACATCACCTACAACGCCGAACGCCAGCGCACCGGCCTGGGCCTGCCCGAGGGCGCCACCTACTTCGCGCTCGCCCCGCTCTTCCACATCACCGGCATGGTCTGCGAACTGGCCGCCTGTATCACCAACGCCGGCACCCTCGCGCTGGCCTACCGCTTCGAGGCGGGCGTCGTCCTGGACGCCTTCCTGGAGCACCGCCCCGCCTACACCGTCGGCCCCTCCACCGCCTTCATGGCGCTGATGGCCCACCCCGGCGTCACCCGCGATCACTTCGCGTCCTTCGTGACCATGTCCTCCGGCGGTGCGCCGCTGCCGCCCGCGCTCGTCGCGACGTTCCGCGAAGAGTTCGGCCCGTACATCCACAACGGCTACGGCCTGACCGAGTGCACCGCGCCCTGCGCCAGCGTCCCGCCCGGCAGGCGAGCACCGGTCGACAAGGTCTCCGGGACGCTCGCGGTCGGCGTGCCCGGCCCCGACACCGTCGTACGGATCATCGATGAGAACGGCCAGAACCTGCCGTTCGGCGAACAGGGCGAGATCGCGGTCCGCGGCCCGCAGGTCGTCCCCGGCTACTGGCGCCGCCCCGACGCCACCGCCGAGGGCATCCCGGACGGCGAACTGCGCACCGGCGACATCGGCTTCATGGACACCGACGGCTGGCTCTATGTCGTCGACCGCAAGAAGGACATGATCAACGCCTCCGGCTTCAAGGTGTGGCCGCGCGAGGTGGAGGATGTGCTCTACAGCCACCCCGCGGTGCGCGAGGCGGCGGTCGTCGGCGTGCCCGATGCCTACCGCGGCGAGTCGGTGAAGGCCTATGTCAGTCTGCGTCCGGGGACGGCTCCCGACCCCGCCGAGCTGTCCGCCTACTGCAAGGAACGGCTGGCCGCGTACAAATATCCGCGTGAGGTGGAGATCCTGGCCGAGCTTCCCAAGACCACGAGTGGCAAGATCCTCCGACGGGAGCTGCGCCACCGCGCATGACGTACGCACGAAGGACAGGTGAGGGCGATGGCCGGCACGAAGGACGGCAACGGCAACAGCGGCGCGAAGCCGGTGGCCCAGCGACTGCTGGCCACCGCCACCCGGCTCTTCGCGGAGCAGGGCTATGACCGCACCTCCGTCCAGGAGATCGTCGATGCGGCGGGCGTCACCAAGGGCGCCCTCTACCACTACTTCGGCTCCAAGGACGATCTGCTGCACGAGGTCTACGGCCGGGTGCTGCGCCTCCAGCAGGAGCGGCTGGACCACTTCGCGGACGCCGACGCACCGGTGGAGCAGCGGCTGCGGGACGCCGCCGCCGATGTCGTGGTCACCACCATCGAGAACCTCGACGACACCAAGATCTTCTTCCGCTCGATGCACCACCTCGGCCCGGAGAAGGACAAGCAGGTACGCGCCGAACGGCGGCGCTACCACGAGCGCTTCCGGGCCCTGATCGAGGAGGGCCAGCGCACCGGCGTGTTCGCCGCCGACATCCCCGCCGACCTTGTCGTGGACTACCACTTCGGCTCGGTGCACCACCTGGGCACCTGGTACCGCGAGAACGGCCCGCTCAGCCCGCAGCAGGTCGCGGACCACCTCGCCGATCTGCTGCTGCGCGCTTTGCGGCCGTGAGCCACTACGTCGGGGTGCGGCGCCGGGCCGCACCCCGGCGCCGCTCGGCACCCGGGCCCACCGGGCCTTGACCGCACCCTCGGGAATTTGTTGGATTGCGAGCAAGGCCAGTGGGCATGCGCCCCGGGGCGATGAGACTCAAGGGACGGTCACGGTCAGGGGCTGTCCTCATCCGGGACCCGTAACTTAAGGTGCGGATAGTACCGATAGCTACCGATGTGGGTGCCCTTTGCCTGAAGTAACGCTGTTTCTCCGGGAGTACGCACGGACGCGCCGGGAGGTGGGGGCGATCGCTCCCAGTGGCTCCCGGCTCGGCAGGGCCCTCACCCGCTATGTGATCCCCAGCCCCGGCAGCGCCCGCGCGGTCCTCGAGGTGGGGCCGGGTACCGGGGCGGTGACCCGCCATATCGCCGGCTCGCTCGGCCGGCTGGACACCCTCGACCTGGTCGAGGCCAATCCGCGCTTCGTCGACCTGCTGCACGGGGCCTACGGCAGCGACCCGCGGCTCCAGTTCCGCACCGGCCTGGTGCAGGAACATGACCTCGGCACCTACGACACGATCGTCTGCGGTCTGCCGTTCGCGAACTTCGACGCCCCGACGACCGCGGACATCTTCGACCGGCTGCTCGGGGCCCTGAAGCCCGGCGGCACCCTGTCCTTCTTCGGCTATGTGGGAGGGGCGAGGATGCGCCGCACGTTCACCGGGCGAGCGGCTCGTGAACATGTCCTCGACGGGCAGAACACCCTGCGCCGGATATTGGACCGGCACACCTTCCGTACGGAACTGGTGCTGGGCAACCTGCCGCCGGCCCGGGTGCATCACCTGGCGCCGGTCAGCGCCCCCGTTCACCCGGCGTGAGATTGCGCTCACGCCCACCGGGCGACGCCCTCCTGCGCTCGGCAGGCCGGCGTCACCGCCTCGCCCGTACGGTCCCGGGCGCCGCACCCTTGATCCGGGTGCCGGCGCCCGGGTTCCGTCGACGGCGGCCGGCCGGGTCCGGCTCCGGCCGTCGGGCACGTCCTAGAGGTAGCGCTTCAACTCCCGGCGTGCCAGGGACCGTTGGTGCACCTCGTCCGGGCCGTCCGCCAGCTGAAGGGTGCGCGCCCCGGCCCACAGCTCCGCCAGCGGGAAGTCCTGGCTGACGCCGCCCGCGCCGTGCAGCTGCACCGCCTTGTCGAGGATGTCCACGACCGTGCGCGGGGTGGCGATCTTGATGGCCTGGATCTCGGTGTGCGCGCCCTTGTTGCCGACGGTGTCCATCAGCCAGGCGGTCTTGAGCACCAGCAGCCGCAGCTGTTCCACCGCCACCCGGGCGTCCGCGATCCACTCCTGGACCACGCCCTGCTGGGCCAGCGGCTTGCCGAACGCCGTACGGGTCACCGCGCGGCGGCACATCAGCTCGATGGCGCGCTCGGCCATCCCGATCAGCCGCATGCAGTGGTGGATCCGGCCGGGGCCGAGCCGGGCCTGGGCGATGCCGAAGCCGCCGCCCTCCTCGCCGATCAGATGGCCCGCCGGCACCCGCACATCGTGGAAGAGCACCTCGGCGTGGCCGCCGTGGTAGTGGTCCTCGTAGCCGTAGACCTGCATGGCGCGCTTGATCTCGACGCCGGGGGTGTCGCGCGGCACCAGGATCATCGACTGCTGGCGGCGCAGGTCCGGGCCGTCGGGGTCGGTCTTGCCCATCACGATGAAGATCTGGCACAGCGGGTTCATCGCCCCGGAGATGTACCACTTACGTCCATTGATGACGTAGTCGTCACCATCGCGGGCGATATGCGTCTCGATGTTGGTGGCGTCCGACGAGGCCACCTCAGGCTCGGTCATCGCGAACGCCGACCGGATCTCGCCCGCCAGCAGCGGCTCCAGCCACTGCTTCTTCTGCGCCTCGTTGCCGAACTGCGCCAGCACCTCCATGTTGCCGGTGTCCGGTGCCGCGCAGTTCAGCGCGGTGGGCGCCAACTGCGGGCTGCGGCCGGTGATTTCGGCCAGCGGCGCGTACTGGAGGTTCGTCAGCCCGGCGCCGTGCTCCGCGTCGGGCAGGAAGAGGTTCCACAGCCCCTGCTTGCGGGCCTCGGCCTTCAGCTCCTCGACGATCGCCGGGGTGTCCCACGGCGAGGCGAGCGCGGCCCGCTGCTCATGGGCGGTCTGCTCGGCCGGATACACATGCTCGTCCATGAACGTCAGGAGCTTCTCGCGCAGCTCCTCGGTACGGGCGTCGAATGCGAAGTCCATGGGTGCCTCAGCCTTCCTTGAGGGTGGTGAGTCCGTGGTCGATGAAGACGGGGACGAGCTCGCCGATCCGGTCGAACCCGGCGCCGACGGTCTGGCCGAGCGTGAAGCGGTAGTGGATGCCCTCCAGGATCACGGCGAGCTTGAACCAGGCGAACGCCGTGTACCAGGCGATGGCGGAGGTGTCCCGGCCCGAGCGCGCGGCATAGCGCTCGATCAGCTCGGCCGGCGAGGGGTGACCGGCGGCACCGCTGGTGGTGCTGACCGGCGACTCGGGCAGTCCCAGGTCGGAGCTGTACATCACCAGCAGACCGAGATCGGTCAGTGGATCGCCGAGGGTGGACATCTCCCAGTCCAGTACGGCGTTGATGGTGTCGTCCGCGCCGACCAGGACGTTGTCGAGGCGGAAGTCGCCGTGCACGACGGTCGGCGCGGGCGAAGCGGGCAGCGCCCGGCCCAGCGCCTCGTGCAGCTCGTCGATCCCCGGCAGCTCACGGTTCTTCGAGGCGCTCAACTGCTTGCCCCAGCGCCGTAGTTGGCGCTCCAGGAAGCCGTCCGGGCGGCCGAAGTCGCCGAGCCCGACCGCCTCCGGGTCCACGGCGTGCAGCTCCACGAGCGTGTCGACCAGGGACAGGACCACGGCGCGGGTGCGCTCGGGACCGAGCGGGGCGAGCTGGCCGGCCGTCCGGTACGGCACGCCCTCCACCAGCTCCATCACATAGAAGGGCGCGCCGATCACCGACTCGTCCTCGCACAGCAGCAGCGCCTCGGGCACCGGCACCGGCGTCTCGTGCAGTGCGCTGATGACGCGGTGCTCGCGCCGCATGTCGTGCGCGGTGGCCAGCACATGGCCGAGCGGCGGCCGGCGTACGACCCAGGAGGCGGCGCCGTCGGTGACGCGGTAGGTGAGGTTGGACCGCCCGCCCTCGATCAGCTGCGCCCGCAGCGGGCCGCCGGCCAGCCCCGGCCGCTCCCGGTCCAGATGCTCGCGCAATCTCTCCAGGTCGAGGCCGGGAGGGTCCTCCCGGTCCGGTGCCTGAGGGGGAGGGGTGCCCTTGCTCATCGTGCTCCTCCGTACGGAGTGGACGGTCCATCGGTCGCTGCACCGATCATGCCGACTAGTCGGTATGGAGTCCAGTGCCGGTGCGTGGGGCGTCGGTCACGCGACGCTTTTCCGCCGCACCGCGGACCGGCCGCCGGCCGCGCCCCGGGCCATGGCTCAGGCGTGACAGGCCATCGGGATCCCGCCGTTCAGCACCGTCATATCGCCGAATCCGGCCACCGGGTCGAGCGGTGCGCCCGGCGCGGCACCGTCCAGCTCCGCGTACGCCCGATGCAGATTCGCCACCAGCCGCTCGCTCTCGGCCAGCTCGGCGAACGGGCCCGGACCCGCCTCCTGGGCCACCTCCAGCGGTGTACGGCCGGCCGCCCGGCCCTCCCGCGCCAGCCGGCCGACATGGCACAGATAGCGCTCGATGCCGTCGTACACCTCGGGGCCGGTCACCGGACCGTGCCCGGGGACGACGGTGACCGCGTCCAGCGAGCGCAGCACCTCGACGGCGCGCAGCGATCCGGACAGCGACCCCATGAAGACGAACGGTGTGCCGCCGTGGAAGACCAGGTCCCCGGTGAAGACGATGCGCTGCCGGGGCAGCCAGACGATGGTGTCGCCGGTGGTGTGCGCCACGCCCGGGTGGATCAGCCGGACCTCGATATCGCCGATGTGCAGGGTCAGCTCGTCGGTGTAGGTGAGGTCCGGCGGGGTGAGGCGGATGTCGCCGTACTCCACCTGTGGCCACATCGCATGCAGTTGATGCCCGGCGGCCAGCAGCTCGCGGCGGCAGGCGGTATGGCCGATGATCGTCGCCTCGGGTGCGAAGACGCCGTTGCCGTAGGTGTGGTCGCCGTGGTGGTGGGTGTTGACCACCGTGCGGGGCGCCGGCGCGCCGCTCTCGGCGATCCGGCGGCGCAGCAGACGGGCCCGGCGCTCGGTGGCGGCGGTGTCCACGACGAGGGTGGCATCGCCGTCGGTGACGAACCCCGCGTTGTTCAGACACCAGCCGCCGTCCGGCTGGATGAACGCATGGACCCCGGCGGCGAGTTCGGTGAGATAGGGCTCGGGGACGGGCGGCCCGGAGGCGGCGGTCCCTGCCGACGTCGTCCCTGCTGCCGTGGCCCGTGCCGCCGCGTCGTCGCCCATGCGGGTGTGTCCCCTCGTCCGATGATCCGTCACCCCCCGCTGCCGTGCCGAGGGTTGGCTGTGCTCCGGCACCGCGAGGTCGCGTCACGGTACCCCCGTGGCCCCGGCTCCGTCCTCAGTGACCCGGCCGCACCAGGATCACCACGCCGCACAGCGCCGGCGCCAGGGTGCAGGCGACCAGGAGCAGCGCGGTCCGCGGGGGCAGCCCCGGCGGGCGGCCGGCGGTCATCGCGCGCATCCGGCGGTGTGCGAGGGTCACAAAGGCGAGCCACAGCAGCCCCATCAGCACCGCCAGAACCGCCTCCACCGCCCCGGGCGCATCGCTCTCCAGCAGCTGCCGGCCGGCCAGCGCCGCCATCGCCGTGGCGGACAGCGTCGTACGCCGCCAGGCCAGCCTGGTCCGCTCCGGCTGCAGCCCGGGGTCCCGGTCGAGGGCCGGTCGAGGTCCCGGCGCGTCCGGCAGCTGTCCGCCCGCCATCGGCTAGTCGGTCCGGCCCAGCAGCACCAGCACGACCACCGCCACCGCCAGCACCGCGACGGCCAGTGCCAGCGCCGTGGGGAAGCGGGAGACCGGAAGATCCTCGCCGCGCCGCATCGCGCGCTCGCAGCGCACCCAGTGGTTGACCGCCCGCAGCGCACACAGCGCCCCGCCCGCCAGCAGGACGAGGGTGAACGTCACCCGCAGCCCCTCGTGCAGCCGGGGCAGGAACTGGTCCACCGCGAATCCGCCGCCGACCAGCGCCAGTCCGGTGCGCAGCCAGGCGAGAAAGGTGCGCTCATTGGCGAGCGAGAAGCGGTAGTCGGGCGTCGTGCCCTCCTCGCGGACCCGCGCGGGCGAGAACCACAGCCGTACGCCCGCGCCGATCGACCGCAGCCCGTCGGTGAGGATCATGGCCGAAACCCTACCGTCGGGCCTGTCCCGTACCCCGTTCGCATCAGGCCTCCTCCGGCCCCCGCCGGGCGAGCAGCTCCCGGTAGGCGGCGAGCCCGTCCGGCGTCCACGGCCACTCGCCGAGCCGCCGGGCCAGCTCCTCCTCGGTCACGAAGGCATGCCACTCGATCTCCGACTCCTGAGGGGCGACCGGCAGCGCGCAGCGCACCTGGTAGACCGCGGACCACCAGGTGTGCTCGGTCGTCTCGTAGAGGAACTTGAACAGCGGTTCCGGCCGCGCCAGCCCCTGCACACCCAGCTCTTCCTCCGCCTCGCGCAGCGCCGCCGCGTCATAGCTCTCGCCGGCGCCGACCACCCCGCCCACGAACATGTCGTAGTGGGAGGGGAAGACGAGCTTCTGCGGTGTGCGGCGGTGGACGAAGATCCGGTCCCGGTCGTCCCGGACCAGGACGAAGGCGGCCCGGGTGCGCATCCTGCGGGCGTAGGCCTCGCCGCGGGGGGCCTGCCCCACGACCTGATCGTTCTCGTCGACGATGTCGAGAATCTCGTCCGCGTTGAGCGGTTGCTGATCGGTCATGGGGCCATGCAACCACCAGGAGCCGGGGCCGCACCTGCCGGGGCGCGGGCGTCGCCGCTCACTGCCCCATGACGTACTTGACCGTCGGTCCGGTGCTCCAGCCGCCGTCCACCGCAAGTTCGGCGCCGGTGACGTAGGACGCGGCGTCGGAGAGCAGGAAGACCACGGAACCGGCGATCTCGTGCGCCTCGCCGACCCGGCCCATGGGGGTGTTGGGGTAGTTGCCCTCGCCCTGCCGGATGCCGACCTGCGCGGTCATCGGGGTGTAGGTCATGCCGGGGTGCACGGAGTTCACCCGGATCCGGTCGGTGCCCAGCTCCACCGCGCCGATCTTGGTCAGCCCGCGTACGCCCCACTTGGAGGCGCCGTAACCGCCGGTCAGCGCCAGACCCATCAGCCCGGCCGCCGACGAGATGTTCACGATCGAGCCCGCGCCGCGCTCCTTCATCGCGGGGATCACGGTCTTCATCCCGATGAAGACACCGGTCAGATTCACCTCGATGACCTTGCGGAAGAAGTCGACGGAGGCCGTCGCCAGCGGCTGCCCGGCGGATATCCCGGCGTTGTTGACCAGTCCGTCGATCCCGCCGAACTCCGCCACCGTGAAGTCCGCGACCCGCTGCCAGTCCTCCTCGGAGGTGACGTCGTGGGGCAGGAAGCGGGCCCGCTCCCCGAGGGCGGCCGCGGTCGCCGCGCCCTCCTCCTGGAGGACGTCGGTGAGGACGACACGGGCGCCGGCCGCGACGGCCTGCCCGGCGGCCGCGGCGCCCAGCCCGCGGGCGCCGCCGGTGATGATGACGGTCTTGCCGGCCAGGCTCGCCGGGTGGTTCGCGGGGGCCGAGGGGGGCAAGGGGCAATCGCTCATCAGGAACTCCTTGGACGGGGGGCGGGGCCCGGGGCGGAGGCGAGCAGGAACGCCACCGTGGTCCCGGTGAGATCGGCGAGGAACAGCTCCTCGCCGGTGAGGGGTGCGACGCCGTCGAGGTGGTGCTTGGCCCGGTCGGCCAGCGCCGCGCCGATGAGCGTCAGCGCGAGATCCAGCCGCTCCAGGCGCAGCGCCTCGGGCAGCCCGGCCTCGGTGAGGGCGTCCTCGACCCGGCCGATCAGCCGCCAGCAGGCGGTGCCGGCCAGCGTCGGATGCGGGATCCGGGTGCGCACCCCGCTCTCGTGGCTGAGCTGGGCGGAGATCCGCAGACAGCGCCGCCCCCGGTCGTCGCGCAGCTCGGTGGCCTCCGCGGTGACCAGGGCGCCGATCAGCTCCCTGAGGGCCGGCGCGGCGGTCTCCGGCAGCGGCGCCCGGAGCGCCGCGGTGGCCTCCGCGGCCTCCAGCAGCGGCGCCAGGGCGGCTTCGGTACGCGCCAGCCGGCCCGCCATCACGGCGTCCAGAAGACCGGCGCGGGAGCCGAAGTGGTACTGCACGGCCGAGGGGTTGCTCTGCCCGGCGCGCCGGACGATGTCGCGGGTCCGGGCGCCGTCCACGCCCTGCGCCGCGAAGATCTCCTCGGCGGCGCGGATCAGCTTCTCCCGGGTCTCGGGTCCTGATGTCCTGGCCATGGCGGCACTTTAATGCTGGCCATTATTAAAAAGCGAGGCGATGTCGCCACCCGGGAACCGGGCCCGCAGAAAGGCCCGTACGGGGGAGTGGCTCAGGGCCGTACGGGGAGTGACTCAGGGCCGGACGAGGACGTGGCCCCCGGGGCGTACGGGGAAGTGGGCAGCCGGCCGTGCCCGCAGCGGCCTCAGCGCGGCTGCAGCTCCCGTGCGTTCTCGGTCCGGCCGGCGCCCGGCGGCATCGCCGGATGGCTGCCGATCAGCACGATGCCCGCGACGACCGCCACGATGCCGATCACCTCCCACGCCAGCGCCCCCGGCGTCACCCGGAGCTGGTCGCCGAGGAAGCCCACCCCGCAGAGGATCCCGGCCAGTGGCTGAGCAGCGGTCAGCGCGGGCAGCGACAGCCGCAGCGGCGCCGACTCGAAGGCGCTCTGCACCATCACCAGCGCCAGCACACCGAGCACGACGATGGCGTACGGCTGCCAGCTGGTGAGCAGAGCGGACCAGCCGCCGTGTCCGAAGCGTTCACCGCTGATCCGGGTCAGCGCGTCCTGCAGCCCGTATATCAGCCCCGCCGCGATCCCCAGCAGCGCCGCCTCCAGGCTCACATGCACCCGCTCCCGCTTGGCGACGGCCGCCAGCAGCAGGGCGACGCCCAGCACCATGCCCATGATCAGCCACTGCCACGTATGGTCGCCGCTGCTGCGCCCGCCCTGCGGACGGCCGGCCACGATGAAGGCGGTGACCCCGCCCGCCAGCAGCCACAGTCCGGCCCAGCCGCTGCGGCCGAGCCGTTGCCGGGTCAGCCGCCGCGACAGCGCCATCGCGAACAGCAGATTGGTCGCCAGCAGTGGCTCCACGAGAGTGATGTCGCCCATTCCCAGCGCCACCGCGCCGAGCGCCATCCCCACCACCATCAGACCGATACCGGCCACCCACAGCGGCATCCGCACCAGATCGAGCAGCAGCCGCAGGGAGAGGAAGTCCTTCATCGGAGCGTGCTGCGCGGCGGCCTGCTGAAACACGAAGCCGAGTCCCAGACAGCAGGCCGCTCCAAGGGCGAGCAGTATCACCGTCACGTCGCACACCTCGTATCGCGCGGGGCGGGGGGATGCGCTTGAGGATAGCCATCCGGCGGCGGGAGTGGGGTGGCCCTGGTCACCCACCATTCTCCCGCGCGTCCTCGTGTACTGCGCGGTAACCGAACGGTTGACGCGGCAGTCGGGGGCGCTGAGGATCGTTCCACCACGGCGGCTGGGGCGCCCGGCGTGCCCGATGAGGAGATGCAGTGATGGCGTACGACGCTGATGTGATCGTGATCGGGGCGGGGCTTGCGGGCCTGGCGGCCACCGCGGAGCTGGTGGACGCCGGACGCAAGGTGATCCTGCTCGACCAGGAGCCGGAGCAGTCCCTCGGCGGACAGGCCCACTGGTCCTTCGGCGGCCTCTTCCTGGTGGACTCCCCCGAACAGCGCCGGCTGCGGATCCGTGACAGCCATGGGCTGGCCTGGCAGGACTGGCTGGGCACGGCCGGCTTCGACCGGCCCGAGGACCACTGGCCGCGCAAGTGGGCCGAGGCCTATGTCGACTTCGCGGCCGGGGAGAAGCGGTCCTGGCTGCACCGGCAGGGCGTACGGCTGTTCCCCGTCGTCGGCTGGGCCGAGCGCGGCGGCTATGACGCGACCGGGCACGGCAACTCCGTCCCCCGCTTCCACATCACCTGGGGGACCGGCCCCGGACTGGTGGCACCGTTCGAGCGGCGGGTGCGGGCCGGGGTGGCCCGCGGCCTGGTGGAGCTGCGCTTCCGGCACCGCGTCACCGGGCTGAGCCGCAGCGCGGGGAGCGTGGACACGGTCAGCGGCGAGATCCTGGAGCCCTCGGACGCCCCGCGCGGCAGGCCCAGCAGCCGCGAGGTGACCGGTGCCTTCGAGCTCAGGGCGCAGGCCGTGATCGTCACCTCGGGCGGCATCGGCGGCAACCACGATCTGGTGCGCGCCAACTGGCCGAAGCGGCTGGGCAAGCCCCCGAAGCGGATGCTGTCCGGCGTGCCGGCGCATGTGGACGGCAAGATGCTGGGCATCGCCGAGTCGGCCGGCGGCCGGATCATCAACCGCGACCGGATGTGGCACTACACCGAGGGCATCGACAACTGGAACCCCATCTGGCCGCTGCACGGCATCCGGATCCTCTCCGGCCCGTCCCCGCTGTGGCTGGACGCCCGCGGCAAGCGGCTGCCGGTGCCGCTGTTCCCCGGCTTCGACACCCTCGGCACCCTTGAGCACATCATGCGGACCGGCCATGACCACACCTGGTTCGTACTCACCCAGAAGATCATCGAGAAGGAGTTCACGCTCTCCGGCTCCGAGCAGAACCCCGATCTGACCGGAAAGAGCATCCGCCAGGTACTGGGCCGGGCCAGGGCCGGTGCGCCGGGTCCGGTGCAGGCGTTCATGGATCATGGCGCGGACTTCATCGTCGAGCGTTCGCTGACCGATCTGGTGCGGCGGATGAACACGCTGACCGGGAAGCCGCTGATCGACGAGGCGGCGCTGCGCGACGAGATCGTGGCGCGGGACCGCGAGATGACCAACGCGTTCACCAAGGACCTCCAGGTGACGGCCCTGCGCGGGACCCGCAAGTACCTCGGCGACCGGCTGATCCGCACCGCGGCCCCGCACCGTCTGATGGACCCCAAGGCCGGCCCGCTGATCGCCGTACGGCTGAACATCCTCACCCGTAAGACGCTCGGCGGGCTGGAGACCGACCTCTCCTCGCGGGTGCTGACCGACGGCGGCGAGCCCCTGCCCGGGGTGTACGCGGCGGGCGAGGCAGCGGGGTTCGGCGGCGGCGGGGTGCACGGTTACCGCTCGCTGGAGGGCACCTTCCTCGGCGGCTGTCTGTTCTCCGGGCGTACGGCGGGGCGGGCGGCGGCCAGGGCGGTGTCCTGACGGGCGTACCCGGGGGCGGTCCGGGCCACGGCCGGGTTCCGGCAGGCGGCCGTGCAAGGCCGTTATCCGGAAGGCGAGTTGGCGGATCCGGCCATTCCCTTTCCTGTCTTGACGCGGAGCTCTGCGTACCGCTTTGCTGTGCGTGATGACTGGTGCGGACCAGACCGTCACCCTCTGTACAGGCGCGCGCAGATCCGGCCCCACCACGCTGAGGACGACACAGTGCGGTGCCCGGCCGGCGCGGCGCGCCATGGAGCCCCTGACCCGTGATTTCGATCTCCCCTTCGCCACCGCCACCCCTCGTACGCGCCCGCCGCCCGGTCGCCCCGGCCCTCGCCCCGGCCCTGGGCGACACCGAACTGGCCATCGCCGCCGATGCGCTGGCGCTGGGCCAATGGGCCCGGGTACGTACGCTGCTCGCCGAGACCGGCGAGGACTGGGATCTGCGCGGACACCGATTAACCGTTCTGGCCACCTGCCCCGGCAGCGCCGCCTGGGCCGGCGACTGGCAGCTCGCCGAACCGGACAGCGGTGACGCCGCCACCCTCCTGGCCGTCGCCACCGTCCGGCTCGCCCTCCGGGGCGAGAGCGGCCACGGGACCGCCGCCAAGGCCTGTGCGACCGCCGCCCGGATGCTGCCCGACGACCCCACCCCCTGGCTCGGCGCGCTGATCCTCGCCCGCCGCACGGGCACCGCGGACGAGAGCGCACACGCCTTCGAGCAGATACGGGCCCGCCACCCCGACCACCACCACGCCCACCATCTGATGACGGCCTGCCTCGCCGACCACCAACCGGGCGGCACCGACGGCCCGGCGGACCCGGTCCACGACTTCGCGGTGCGGGCCGCGGCACGCGCCCCCGCCGACTCCCCGCTGGCCCTGCTCCCCGTCGTCGCGCACGCCGAGCGCTATCGCGTACGGGCCGCCGCGGGCCTTGCGCCGCCCGACCCCGCGGACTGCGGACACTGGTCCACCCGGCACGCCCAGCAGGTCCTGCAGGCCGCCTTCGACTGGTGGCTGGAGTGGGAGGGCGAGGACCATCCGCGCGGCAAGATCGATCTCAACTTCCTCGCCCACGCCACGTTCCACGAGGGGAGGATGGCCGAGGCTGCCGCCCTCTTCCAGCGGATCGGCCCGCACCGTACGCCCGCGCCCTGGTCGTACGCGGGCCGCGACGCCGAAGGCGCGTTCCGGGCCGCGCGCGAGAGCGCACTCCGCCGGGCCTGCGCCCACGGCGACCGCTGACGCCGTCTCCCCTGCTCTTCTGTGTCCCTCGGCGGTTTCTTGGCGCTGGGTGATGACGAAAGTCTGACGCCGGGGCCCGGACGCTGGCCCCCGTGCCCGTGGGGTGTTCGAATCGAAGGGTGACCAAAGACGCGAATCCGGCCCGCGCCGCGGACGGCGGTGGCGAGGACGGGCGGGGTACCCCGATCGGCCGCCGTGTGGTGCTGGGCATGCTCGCGGGCGGTGCCGCCGGCGTCGCCGCGGCCCCCTTCCTGCAGCGCGCCTACGACAACACCCTCGGCGCCGCCGCACAGAAGGACCCCACCGGGCTGTCCGGTTTGCTCCCGGCCGGCGGCGGCTTCCGCTACTACTCGGTGACCGGCTCCGTGCCGCACAAGGACGAGAGCAGCTACCGCCTTACCGTCGACGGCCTGGTGCGCCACCGCGCCAGCTACCGCCTGGCGGATCTGCGCGCACTGCCGCAGACCCGGCTCGTCCGCGACGTCCAGTGCGTGACCGGATGGCGGGTCCCCAAAACCCCCTTCGAGGGCGTACGCCTCTCGGCCCTGCTCGATGCCGCGGGTGTCCGCCCGCAGGCCAAGGCCGTCCGCTTCACCTGTTTCGACGGCGCCTACAGCGAGTCCCTGACCCTCGAACAGGCCCGGCGTGACGACGTCCTGGTGGCGCTGCGGATGCAGGACAAGCCGCTCGGCCATGACCACGGCGGGCCGGTGCGCCTCTATGTGGCGCCCATGTACTTCTACAAGTCGGCGAAGTGGCTCTCCAAGATCACTGTCACCGACCATGTCGAGCCCGGATACTGGGAGCAGCTGGGATATGACGTCGATGCCTGGGTCGGCCGGTCGAACGGACGCGACGATGTCCCGACCACCTGAGGGCGCCACGTCCCGCCCCCGGGTGCCGCGCTTCACCCGCGCCGAACACTGGGTGCACCGCGCCACCGCCACCCTGATGGCCGTCTGCGTGCTCACCGCGGGCTGCCTCTACCTCCCCTTCCTCGCCGAACTCGTCGGCCGTCGCGCCCTGATGGTCGCCGTCCACGAGTGGTCCGGCATTCTGCTGCCGGTCCCGCTGCTGCTCGGCCTGGGCTCCCGCGCCCTGCGCGCCGACCTCACCCGCCTCAACCGCTTCGGCCGGCACGACCGCCAGTGGCTGCGCGCCGCACTGCGCCGTCGAGGGGGCCGTCCCGCCGGAAAGTTCAACGCCGGCCAGAAGCTGTACGCCGCCTGGATCGCCGGCGCGGTCCTCGTGATGATGGGCACCGGCCTGCTGATGTGGTTCACCCATCTCGCGCCCCTGGTGTGGCGCACCGGCGCCACCTTCGTCCACGACTGGCTCGCGCTCACCGTGATCATCGTGATCGCCGGTCATGTCTGGATGGCGTACCGCGATCCCGAGTCCCGCCGCGGGCTGCGCACCGGGTCGGTGGATGCGCACTGGGCCAGGCACGAGCATCCGTTGTGGAAGCACGAGGAGGACCCAACTCGGTAGGCGCGCCCTCAAGTTGCAGAGAATTCTCTGCAGAGATCTCTATGCAGAGGAGTCTCTGCAACTCTATGCTGAGGGCCATGACCGACGACGCCTCCGCGCACCAGCCGTCCCGGCCGGCCTCGCCCGCCGCACCGCCCACCCGCACGATGGACGCCCGGAGCCTGCGCGGTCTGGCCCACCCGCTGCGGATGCGCATCCTGGAACTGCTGACCCTCGACGGCCCGGACACCGCCACCGGACTCGGCCGCCGCCTCGGTGAGAACACCGGCACGGTCAGCTGGCATCTGCGCCACCTCGCCGACCACGGCTTCATCGAGGAGGAGACCGGCCGCGGCACCAAGCGCGAGCGCTGGTGGCAGGCCGTCCGCGTCTCCCACCACCTCAACACCACCGAATTCCGCGACGATCCGGACACCCGGGGCGCCCTGTCGGTCTATCTGGACGAGATCGTCCGGCGGGGCTTCCATCAGGTCGCCACCTATCTCGCCGAGGACTGGGACCCGGTCTGGCGGGACGCCGGCACACTCTCCCGCTGGTCCGATCTGCGACTGACCCCGAGTCAACTGGAGGCGCTGAACGCCGAGTTGACGAGCGTCATCGACCGGCACCGGGAGGCGACCGGGGGCGGGGACGCGGCGGGCGGCGAGGAAGCGCTGCCCGTCATGATCCAACTGCAGTCCTTCCCGCGCAGGGAACGGGACGCGCGATGAGCGGACTGCTGCGCAGACACCGCGACTTCCGGCTGTTGTGGTGCGGCGAGACGGCGGGCAGGTTCGGTGCGGCGGTCACCAACGTGACCATGCCGCTGGTGGCGGTGTCGACACTGCACGCCTCCACCTTCGCGGTCGGACTGCTCAGCGCCTGCGGCTGGCTGCCCTGGCTGCTCATCGGCCTCCCGGTCGGTGTATGGGTGGACCGGCTGCGCCGCCGCCCCCTGATGCTGGCCGCCGCCGCGGTGTCACTGGTGCTGTTCGCCGCCGTACCCGTCCTGGCCCGGTCCGGTGGGCTCGGTCTGGGGCTGCTGATCGCCGTGGCTCTGCTGACCGGCGCGGCGGCGGTGCTCTTCCAGACCGCCTACAGCGCCTACCTCCCCACCCTGCTCGCGCCGGACGACCAGTCCGAGGGCAACGCCAAGCTGCACGGCAGCGCCTCCGCGGCGCAGATCGCCGGGCAGGGCGCCGGCGGATTCATCGCCCAACTGGCGGGCGCGGTCAACGGGTTGTTCGCCAACGCGGCCACCTTCCTGGTCTCGCTGTGCTGTCTGCTGGGCATCCGGTACCGCGAACCGCGCCCGGAGGCCGGGGACCGCGCGCCACGGTCGCTGACCAAGGAGGTCGCCGAGGGGCTGCGACTGGTCGCCGGCGACAGATGGTTCCGTACGCTGACGGTCTTCGGCGCGACCTCCAACCTCGCCCTCATGGGCTACCAGTCCCTCCTGACGGTCTTCCTGGTCCGCGAGGTCGGCCTGTCGCCCGGCGCGGTCGGCGGGCTGCTGGCGCTGGCCAGTACGGGCGGTGTCGCGGGAGCCTTCGTGGTACGCCGGACCGCCGACCGGATCGGCACCGCCCGCGCCACCCTGCTGTTCGAACTTGGCCTGTCCAGCACGGCGTTGCTCATCCCGCTCACCGTCCCGGGCGCCGGGACACTGCTCTACGTCGTGGGCAGCTTCGGGGTCTCCGCGGGCGTGGTGGCCGGCAATATCCTCAAGGTGAGCTTTCAGCAGGGCTACTGCCCGCCGCCGCTGCTCGGCCGGCTGGTCGCCAGCAGCGCGTTTCTCAATTACGGCACCCTGCCGCTGGGGGCGCTGCTCGGCGGCGCGCTCGGCTCCGCCCTGGGCGTCCGCACGGCAATGTGGATCATGACCGCCGGTGTGCCGCTGGCCGCCCTGGTCCTGGTCTTCTCGCCGATACGGACCGTCCGCGACCTGCCCGTCCGCCGTACGGAGACGACCCCGGACCTGGCCGCTCAGCCCGCCGGCGGCTCCTCATGAGGCGCCGGCCGTGGAGCCTCCGCCGACGGCAGCGCCACCTCGAAGCGGCAGCCGGCGCCGGTGTTCCGTACCGTCGCCCGGCCCTCGTGGGCCTCCACGATGCCGCGCACGATCGCCAGCCCGAGCCCCGCACCACCCTGGCCGTCCACTCGCGGGGTGCGCGCCGCACCCCCGCGCCATCCGGTGTCGAAGACGCGCGCCAGATCCTCCGGCGGGATACCGCCGCAGCCGTCCTCGACCGCGAGGACCACCCGGCCCTCCTCGTGCCGTGCGCTGACCGCGACGGTGCCGTCGGCCGGTGTCGCACGGATCGCGTTGACCAGCAGATTGCCGAGGACGCGGGTGATCTGCTGGGCATCCACCCGTACCGGCAGCGGCGCCACTCCACCGTCGACCAGCCGCACCCCGCTCGCCCGTGCCAGCGGCCCGGCCCCCGCCAGCGCCTCGTCCACGAGGTCGTACACCGACACCCGCGAGAGGGTCAGCGCCAGCGCCCCGGCCTGGATCCGGGACAGCTCGAAGAGGTCGTCGACCATCGCGGCCAGCCGGTCCACCTCGATCCGTATCCGGGAGTGATAGCGCGCGGTGTCCTCGGCGACGCCGTCCTCCAGCGCCTCGGCCATCGCCCGCAGCCCGGCGAGCGGGGTGCGCAGATCGTGCGAGATCCCGGCGATCAGCTCGCGCCGTGAGGCATCCAGCGCCCGCTCGCGCTCCCGCGCCTCGGCGAGCCGTCCGCTGGTCTCCTCCAACGCCCTTGACAGTGCGGCGAGTTCCGCCGTCGGCGGCTCGGCGGGCGCCACGAATCCGCCCTCGCTGCCGACCGTACGGGCCGATCGCGCCAGCTCCCGGCTGCCCGCCGCGATCCGCCGGCCGAAGAGCAGCGCGGCCGCCAGCGACACCACCCCGGAGACCGCGACCACGGCCATCACGACGCCGAGGTCGTGCCCGGAAAGGAACATCGCCTGGGCGACCGCCACCGTCCCCGCCGCCATCGCGGCCACCGCCAGCGCCGCCACCGCGAACAGCGACAGCGCGACCGAGCGCCGCCGCAGCGCCCGTACCGCGGGCGCGGCGAGCAGCCCCGCCAGCGCCGCGCCGAGCGCCGCCAGCGCCACGATGACCAGGAAGTCCGTCATGACCGAGGCTCGCCTCCCACGGGATCGAAGCGGTAGCCGGCGCCCCAGACCGTCGTCACCAAGCGCGGCGCGGCCGGATCCTCCTCGATCTTCTCGCGCAGCCGCCGCACATGCACGGTCACCGTCGACAGATCGCCGAACTCCCACCCCCAGACCCGGTGCAGCAGCTCCTCCCGCGAGAAGACCCGGCCCGGGTGCCGCATCAGGAAGACCAGCAGATCGAACTCGCGGGCGGTGAGGGAGAGTTCACGTCCGGCGCGGTCGGCCCGCCGGCCGCCGGGATCGGCGCTGAGATCCCCGGCCCGCAGAACGGGAGCGGGCGCCGCGGCCGGCGGCGTGGACTCCGCACGGCGCAGCACCGAACCGATCCGCAGCACCAGCTCCCGCGGACTGAACGGCTTGGTCACATAGTCGTCCGCGCCCAGCTCCAGCCCGAGAATGCGGTCCGCCTCCTCGCCGCGCGCCGTCAGCATCACCACCGGGACCGCGGGGCCCTCGTCGGCGCGGCGCAGCCGGCGGCACACCTCCAGGCCGTCGATGCCCGGCAGCATCAGATCGAGCACGACGAGATGCGGGCGGAAGTCCGCGGCCCGTTCGAGGGCGGCGAAACCGTCGGCGGCGTGCTCGGTGGTGTAGCCGGCGCGGGAGAGATAGCCGGTGACGACCTCGGCGACGGTCGGATCGTCCTCGACGACCAGGACACGGCGCGGCGGCCCGTGCGACGGTGCGGGCCGGGGTGCGGAGGGCGGCGTTGCGCGGTGCACGGGGTCAGCGGGCCCTTCCCGGGAGGTACGTCATGCTTCCAGCCAACACCAGCGGGCGCGGTGAGGGGCGGCCGGGCCCGTCGTCGTAAGACTCCGGTAACCGGTGACCGGCGGTGTTCCGCGCCGCCGCGGGTGGGGACCTGCCGGGCCGGGGCCCGGCGGCTCAGCCCTCCAGCCCCTCCCGTACCCGCCGCGACACCGTGATCGCGTACAGATCGAGCACACCCGGCGGCTCCGCGATGCCCGGCCCGCCGGCGCGTATCCAGGCGGCGATGTCGTCCAGCGCATCGTCGTCGTTGACCAGCCCCAGCCACACCGGGCGCCCGCCCGCGGCCCGGCCCGCCGCCGACGGCTGGACCACGACCACATTCGCCTGGTCGCACACGTCCAGGCACTCCGAGGCCCGTACCGGCGCCGCGCCGTCGAGCGCCGCGCGCAGGCGCGGGATCTGCCCGGCGTGGTCGACGCCCGGGATCTTGGCCCCATCGCCGCAGCAGCAGCCGCGGCAGACGGTGACCCGGCACGGGGCCGCGGAGGCGGTGGCCGCCCGGTCGGCACGCTTGTTGATCATCCGGTGCATGCTACGCGGGCGGTGCGGGGCACGACGCCGGGAGGGGGCGGGATAGAAATCCGCGCTTCCGGGATAGAGATCCGAGCATGCCCGTCACCGAGTCCCACCCCCAGCCCGGTCCCGCACCGGAAACCGCGATACCCGGCCCGGCCGGCCTCCCCGTTCTCGGCTCGATGCTCGACCTCCGGCGCGACTCCCTCAGTACGTTCCTGACGGCCCAGCGCGAGTACGGCGATGTGGTCCGCCTGGAGGCCGGCCCGCCCGGTCTGCGCAGTGTCTTCCACGCGGTCTTCGCGCCCGAGGGCGTCCAGCAGATCCTGGCCTCCCAGGCCGCCAACTTCCGTAAGGACCACCCGCTCTACGAGGAGGTCCGGCAGGCCTTCGGCAACGGCCTGCTCACCAGCCAGGACGCCGACTACCTCAGGCAGCGGCGGCTGGTGCAGCCGTTGTTCACCAAGCGCCGGGTGGACAGCTACGCCTCGGCCGTGACGGCCGAGGCCGACACCCTCGTCGACCGCTGGCGGATCACCGGCGGCGCCACCGTCGACCTGGTCACCGAGATGAACCGGCTCGCGCTGCGCACCGTCGCCCGGATCCTCTTCGGCCTGGACGCCGAGCAGGCCGTGGACGCCATCCACCGCTGCGCCCCGGTCATCAACGCCTATGTCGTACGGCGTGCCTACGTCCCCGTGAAGGTCCCGCGCGAGTGGCCCACCCCCGGGAATCTGCGGGCCCGGGCCGCCACCGACGAGCTGAACGCGCTGTGCGACCGCATCATCGCGGACCGGCGGGCGGCGGCCGGAACGGCGGGGGACGACGAGGCCGGCGAGGGCGACGATCTGCTCTCCCTCCTTGCCGCGGCCGGCAACGAGCAGGACGGCTCGCTCGATGCCACCGAGGTCCGCGAACAGGTCCTGATCTTCCTGCTGGCCGGGCACGAGACCACCGCGACGTCCCTGGCCTTCACCCTCCACCTCCTGGCCCGCCACCCCGCGGAACAGGCCCGGGTCCGCGAGGAGATCGACCGTGTCCTGGCGGACCGCACCCCCACGGCCGCCGACCTGGACCGGCTGCCGTATCTGACCCAGGCGCTCAAGGAGTCCATGCGGCTGTATCCGGCGGCGCCGGTCGTCAGCCGCCGGGCCGTCGAGGCCACCGAGATCGGCGGATTCCGCATCCCGGCCGGTGCCGATGTGGTTGTCGCGCCCTGGGTCACACACCGGAACCCCCACCTGTGGGAGGACCCGGAACGCTTTGATCCGCGGCGCTTCGCACCCGAGCGGGAGGCGGAGCGGCACCGCTACGCCTGGTTCCCGTTCGGCGGCGGCCCGCGCGCCTGTATCGGGCAGCACTTCTCCATGCTGGAGTCGGTGCTGGCGCTGGCGATGCTGCTGCGCTCGTACGAACTTCAGGCCGTGGACGAGGAGGTGCCGGTCGCCGCCGGCATCACCCTTCAGGCGACCGGCCCGGCCCGGGTGCGTCTGCGCCCGCGCGAGCGCGTGGGGGAGTAGCTCTTGGGGGCGCCGCCCCGCCGCCACGTAAACGCAACGAAAAATGCGTTTGCGTTTTGGTGGCGTCCCCCGTACCGTCTTCCTCGGCCCCATTGCCGTCGATTGGAGAAGGCCGTTGCTCGTCTGAGGTCTTGAGACACCGCGCCCGCGCCGGAAGGTGCAGCCCTCTGTGGAGCTGTACGCACCCGCCGCGCGGCCCCGCGTGCGACCTCGGCGTCCAACCGCCCACGCTGCCGTCCGGGCCCTTCCCGTGGTGTCTCCCTGCGCTGTCCACCACCCTTCACGCGCATCCAGGAGACCTGTATGTCCACCTCCGCCACCCCCACCTCCATCGTCTGCACCGGCCTCGGCTTCACCTGGCCCGACGGCAGCCCCGTCCTGGAGGACTTCCAGCTCGCCGTCGGCCCCGGCCGTACCGGCCTCATCGGCCTCAACGGATCAGGAAAATCAACCCTGTTGAAGCTGATCGCGGGCGAACTGACCCCGACCGCGGGCAGCGTCAAGGTCGCCGGCGAGGTCGGCCACCTCCCGCAGCACGCCCCGCTCGACACCGGCCTGCGGGTCGACCGGGCGCTCGGGATCGCCGCGGCACGCGCCGCCCTGCACGCCATCGAGAGCGGCGACGCCCGGGAGGAGCACTTCACCGCCATCGGCGACGACTGGGACGTCGAGGAGCGCGCCCGCGCCACCCTCGACCAACTCGGTCTGCACGGCATCGACCTGGACCGCACCATCGGCGAGATCTCCGGCGGCGAGTCCGTCCTGCTGCGGCTGGCCGCCCTGCTGCTGCGCCGCCCGGACGTGCTGCTGCTCGACGAGCCCACCAACAACCTCGACCGGGCGGCCCGGCAACGGCTGTACGCCGCGGTCGCCGGCTGGTCCGGGGTGCTCGTCGTGGTCAGCCACGACCGCGAACTCCTCGAACTCGTCGACCGGATCGCCGACCTCCGCGGCGGTGAGATCCACTGGTACGGCGGCAACTTCAGCGCATACGAACAGGCGCTGGCCGTCGAACAGGAGGCGGCCGAGCGGATGGTGCGGGTCGCCGAGGCCGACGTACAGCGCCAGAAGCGCGAACTGGCCGACGCCCACGTCAAGTTGGCGCGACGGGTCCGCTACGGCAACAAGATGACCGCCAACAAGCGCGAACCGAAGATCATCATGAACGAGCGCAAGAGGGAGGCCCAGGTATCCGCGGGCAAACACCGCATCATGCACACCGAACGCCTCAAGGAGGCCAGGGAGCGTCTCGACGAGGCCGCCGAAGCGGTCCGGGACGACGACGAGATCCGTATCGACCTGCCGCACACCGCCGTGCCGCCGGGCCGGACCGTACTCACCCTGCACGCCCTGCAGACCCGTTACGGCGCCCGCGCCGACCTGGAGGTGCGCGGCCCCGAACGGATCGCGCTGACCGGCCGCAACGGCTCCGGCAAGACCACCCTGCTGCGGACCGTCGCCGGCGAGCTGGCGCCGGAGGCCGGCACGGCACAGACCCATGTCCCGTACCGCTTCCTCCCGCAGCGTCTGGAGGTCCTCGACGATGCGCTGACCGTCGTCGAGAACGTCGCCCGCTTCGCCCCGGACGCGACCAACAACCGGATCCGGGCCCGGCTCGCCCGCTTCCTGTTCAAGGGCGCCCGCGCCGACCAGCAGGCCGGCACCCTCTCCGGGGGCGAACGCTTCCGCGCCTCGCTCGCCGCGCTGATGCTGGCGGAGCCGGCCCCGCAGCTGCTGATGCTCGACGAGCCGACCAACAACCTCGACATGGCGTCGGTGCGCCGGCTCGTCACGGCGCTGGAGTCCTACGAGGGCGCGCTCATGGTCGTCAGTCACGATCTGACGTTCCTGCGGGAACTCGGCATCACACGCTGGCTCGCGCTGGAGGACGGTGAACTGACCGACATCGAACCGCTGTAGACGCGGGCCGGGGGCGGACGGTGCGACGAGCGCCGTCCGCCCCCGGAAAACGGGTTGCCGATCCCCATCCCGTCGGTCATGATCCTTCGCATGACCTACAGGAAGGGCGGCCACCGCCCCACCCGATGACCGCGCGGACCCCGGGCCAGGACCCGGCCTCCGCCCCGTCAGCCGTCGACCGCGACCGCCTCGCCGAAGTGACCGCAGCGGTCGTCGACGGATCCGTACACACCCCGGGCACCTCGGCCAGAACCACCGTCTTCGACGCGGTGCGAGCCGACCAGGACGGCCCGGTCACCCAAGCGCTGATCAGCCTCACCGACAAACACTGCCCCGCCGTACGCCGCACCGCGCTCACCCTGCTCGGTGAGCTGACCTTCGGCAGCCGCACACCATGGCAGGGCCCGATCGACGCGGCGGCGGCCCGGCTCCACGACCCGGATCCGGACGCCCGCCGGGCCGCCGCCCAGCTCCTCGTGCGCGCCGGCGGCGCGGACCGGGCCCGTACGGCACTCGATGAACTCACCGACCCGGTAACCCGCATCGCCCTCGCGAACGCCCTGCTCCACACGCCCGACACCCACTGCCCACCCGGACCGCTGCGCGCCGACCCGCTGCCCGAAGTCCGCCTGCTCGCCTGCATCGAGGAGCTGGCGACGGCACCGGGGGAGCGATGGCCCGCACTCGATGCCCAGGCGGAGGCGGAGGTCGCCGCGCTGACCGCCGCCGACACCGACCGTATCCGGCCGACCGGCCTCCGCTGGGGCGATGCCCTGTTCCGGCAGGACCGCGAGCGGCACTGCTACGCCATCGCCACCCGGCTGCTGACCGGCACCGCGGGTGCGTACGGACAGCGGGTCGGCGTGGACCTGGCACGGCGGGCCTTCCAGGGATGGCGTGCCGCGCCCGGCGCCCTGACGCCGCATCTGGTCCGCCTGCTCCCCACCGCACCGCCCGATCTGCGCGATCGTGTCGTGGACACCCTCTGCGCCTCCCGCACCGCCACCCGTCTGACCGCCGACGATCTGGCCGCGCTGCTGCCGGCCGGGAACACCGCCGCCGACACGGCGTGGAAGATCGCCTGCGCCCTCGCCGTGATCGACGACCCGCGGGCCGCCCCCTACGTCCATGCCCGGATGGCCTCGGGTGACCCGCCCGCCGGCGCGGTCGCCGCGGTACGCGGTCTGCTGCGCTCCGGCACCCTCGATCGCCGTCAACTGGTACCTCGACTACGGGAGTTGCTCCGTTCCGACGACAGTGGCGTGGTGCACACGGCCGCCTCGATCACCGGCGATCTCGGCCCGGCGGCCGCCGCCTGCGTCCCCGAGCTCATCGAGGCGCTCCGCGCCGAGTGCGCCGCACGTGACGCACTCGGCTCCGAGTGGGCCACCTGGCGGGAGCTCTGCCTGGTCACCTCCCTCGGCCGGATCGGGCCCCCCGCCGCGGCCGCGTTGCCGCTGCTCGAAGGGCTCACCCGGGATTCCCGGCGACGCGCGGGCCACCGGGCGCTCGCCCTCTCCCAGATCACCGGCGACCGCCGGCACATCGAGTCCTATCTGCGCTCCCGCCCCCCAAAGCGTCGCTACGTACCCGACCACTCCGCCCTCTTCCAATGGCTGCTCGACCACGGCGGCCTCGATCCGGACCAGTCCCGCCAGCTGCGGAGTTACGTCCTGGAACGGGCCGGCGCCACACAGGTGTACGGCGCGCTCGCCCTGTGGCGCCACGAGGGCCCGCCGGCCGCCGGTGAACTCCTCGCCCTGCTGCCGCAGTACCTCGACGGCGATCTCTTCGGCCCCGTCGCGATGGACACTCTCGCCGCCATGGGGGAGCACGCACGCCCGGCGCTGCCCCGCCTGCGTGAGCTGATCGACCGGACCACCCGCATCCCGCTCTGCAACGGATCCGAGGACGCCGAGATGGACGGCGACGAGCGGCTGCTCGAAGCGGCGTCCCGCGCCGTCGCCACCATCACGGCACCCGCCGCCCCGTAGGCAGCCACCGCCCGCGTCGCCCCACCCGCCTGCGGCGGGCCCGAACACGAGGCCTCACCATGACCACGCACAGCCACCGCCCCTCCACCGACACCCACACCCACACCCACCACAACACCCCCATGGACACCGACCCCGACATCGCCCGGCTCCTCCGCCTGGCCGAGTCCGGCGACGCCCGCGGCACCCTGCGCGCGCTCCGCGGCGCCGACGATCTGCCGCTCCCCGACGTGGCCCGGATCGTCGGCCGCCTCGCCCACGCACGGGACTTCGGCAACCTCGCCGAGGCCGCCGACGCGCTCGCCTCCGACGCCCAGGACCCCCGGCTTCTCCACGACTTCGGCCATGCCTGCCTCGACCGGGGCGCCGCCTTCCTCGCCCTCCGCCCGCTGCGCGAGGCCCTGCGCCACGCCCCCGACTCAAGCGCCGTACGCACCGAATTGGTGGCCGCCCTCGAGGACGAACACCGGCATGCGGAGGCGGTCGAGCTGCTCGAAGCGCGGGAGGCGACACTACGGCCCTGGCCCGACCGCTATCTGCTGGCCTACAACGCCCTGATGGCCGGTGACCCGGACCGCGCGGGCAGCCACTTCGCCCGGCTGCCCGTCCCCGACGAGCCCTGGCGGCCCGCCCACCACCGGCTGCGCGCCATGCTCCGCCGCACCCTGGCCCTGCGCGCGGCCGCCACCCCGCACCCCCTGGAGCCCGGCCCCGCCCCCGAGGTCCCGGCCCCGCTCGCCGCCACCGACCTGCGCGGCTGGCACTTCGCACTGACCGGCGGCATCCTCACCACCCTCTCGCCCTACGGCTATGCGGTCGGGATGAACGGACGCTACGGCCTCCTCCAGGAAGACCCCGGGCGGGTGCTGTACGGCCTGCACCGGCTGCGCCTCGTCCTGGCCCGGTCCAGGGTCCGCCCCCGTACCGTCTCGCTGCTCCCCGACCGCTCCAGCCGCATCCTGGGGCTTGCCGCGGCCGGTCTGCTCGATCTGCCCGCCGAGCCGTTCGACGCCGCCCGGACCGACACCGTCGTCATCGCCCACCGCCTCAACGGCCTCGACCGGGACGTCCTTGCGCGGCTGCACCGACGCGCCCCGGGGCAGGTCCTCTTCGAGCACGCCACCTGCTGGACCCGGCCCCCGGCCGTCAGCGCCGACATCAGCACCCTGCTCGGGCAACTCGTCGTCGCCCCCTGGGACGCACAGCTCCACGCCACCGCGGACGCCGGCACCAACAGCCGTCCCGACGACCGCCCCGAACAGGCCGTCGCCGACGACCTGCTACGCGCCGACCCCACCCCCGACCCCGGCGACGGCGACACGCCACCCGACCCCGACACCGAGCTGGCCCGCTTCGTCACCGTCGCCCGCGACACATGGCTCACCGGCCCCCGCGACCACGTCCCCTCACCGGGCCCGGTCAGCGGCTCCCGCTTCGGATAGCCGCGCGCGCCGCCGGGCGGGACCAGGCTCCTACCCGGCGGCGCGCCACAGCGCCAGAGTCTCCCCGCACTGCGAATGCAGCGGCGCCGGCAGCGCGTCCGGCGCGCACCACATGAGCGCGTCGAACTTGTGCGGCTCGCAGATCCTCACCTCGTCCGGCTCCACCCGTACGGCGAAGACCACCGCGACCCAGTGCGAGTCGACCGGATCGCCGCGCAGCACATTGCGCACCCCGATCTGCTCGACGCCGAGCGGCCGCACACCGTACTCCTCGTGCACCTCCCGGGCCACGGCCGCCTCGAAGGTCTCACCGAACTCCAGCGCCCCGGCACCGCAGTCCCATGTCCCGGGCTCGTCCCTGGCTCCGGCGCTCCGCCGTGCCAGGAGTATCCGCCCGGCGCCGTCATGGCACACGAAGACACAGGACACCGACACCCGGGGTCGCTGCACATCTGCCACCTTTCGCATCCTCGCCCCCGCTCAGAAGTGGCGCAGCAGCTCGCCGAACGCCGACAGCCGCAGCACCTTGTCGTCGCCGGGGTCGAGCTCGTCGTGCTCCAGTACCCAGGTGTGGTCGTTCGGGATGAACACCGCGTTGAGACCGGCCGAACGGGCCGGCAGGATGTCCGACTTCGGGGAATTCCCGATCATCCATGCGGAGGTCGGCACCAGATCGTAGGCGCGCGTCAGCTCCTCGTACGTCGCCACGTTCTTCTCCGCCACGATGTGTACGCCCCGGAAGTGCCGGGTCAGCCCGGACGCCGCCACCTTCCGCTCCTGCTCCTCGGTGTCGCCCTTGGTCAGCAGCAGTAGTTCATGCCGCCGGGCCAACTCGGCCAGGGTCTCGGCCACTTGGGGAATCAGCTCCACCCGGCCCCCGTCGAAGGCCGCCGCCCATCCGGCGATCCGTGCCGACTCCTCCACCGTCGCGGCCCGTCCCCGCAGCCGTTCGACACACTCCCCGAGGCTGTGCAGGAACACCTTGCTGCCGTACCCGAGGGTCACCGCGTTCGCCGCCTCGATCCCGTCGAGCACGGCCCGCACCCCGTCCCGGTCGAGTTCGGGGTGGACCATCCAGTCCAGGAACTCGTCGATGACCCGCTCGAAGATCACGTTGTTCTCCCACAACGTGTCATCCGCATCAAAGATCAGCATCCGCCTGCCAGCCCTTCTCGCACTCCACCGACCTGCGCACCCTACGCACGCCCGGTGCCCGCCCGCATCGCAAATTCCGCCGGGGAGCGGGACTTGGCCGACCGGCCTGCGCTCTCACCACCACCGCAGGTACGACAGCAGCCGCAGGATCTCCAAGTAGAGCCAGACCAGTGTCATCGCCAGGCCGAAGGCCACGTACCAGGCCCACCGGTGCGAGGCGCCGGACCGCAGAAAGCGGTTGGCGGCCTCGAACTCCACCAGGAAGAAGAAGGACGCGGCGGCGATCGCCGCCACGCTGATGACGATCGCCAGGATGCCGCCGTCCCGCAGACCCAGATCCGCGCCGAACACCCACGAGGCCACCAGGTTCGCCAGGATCAGCACCAGCAGCCCCAGCGCCGTACCGACCGCCCAGCGCGTCACCTTGGCGCTCACCCGGACCACGCGGGTGCCGTACGCCGCGAGCGTGCCGGCGAAGATGCAGCCGGTGCCGACGACGGCCTGTGTGCCGATACCCGGGTGCAGTCCGTCGAAGAACCGGGTCGCCTCCCCGAGCACGACCCCCTGCGCCACCGCGAAGGCCAGGGCCAGCGCCGCGCTCGGCCGCGGCCGGACGGCCAGGAAGATCCCGATGCCCAGCCCGATCAGCAGCGCCGGCAGGGCGAGGAACTGCAGTTGCCGGAAGACGGTGAGGAACGCGCTCGTCGTCAGGACCCCGAAGACGGTCAGGGTTTTGACGACGATGTCGTCGAGGGTGATCGGACGGTCCCTGCCGGCGGCCGGCGACGTGCCGCCGGAGGTGCCCGTACCGGCCGGCGAGACCGCACCGTCCAGCGTCAGCAGGTTACGAATCGCGGGGTTGCTGGTGGTGGCCACCGGCCCTCCTGGAGGGATCTGATGTCACAGCGGATGACGATCGCAGCGGATGACGGGGTGTGCGGACGGCCGGGCCGGCCCGGGTGGCTTGCGTCCTCAACTGCTCGTCGTACGAGCATAGTTGGGGAGCGGCTCATTCCACCTCCACCACTCGGCGGGAACCCGGAACGCTGTCCCGCAGTGCCCGCACCACCTCGTCCACCCCGGGAAACACGGTGTCACCGGCCGGCGGCGACGCATACGGCAGCGCCGTCCCCAGATGATCACGCCAGGGCGCGGGCACGGCCACCGGCTGGCGGATGCCCGTCAGCACCACACACTGGACTGCCTCCGTGCTGTAGCGGTGCAGCGCCGACCGCAACCGGCCCGGCAGGCCCAGCCGTTGCGGTACCGCGGTGTTGAGCAGCCGCTCGCCCAGGCTCTCGCCCTGTGCGGAGAGATCGCTGCCGCGCAGCTGGCGGATGGTGTCGCGGATGGCGGGATACTGGCCCGGCAGCACCCCACGGCAGCGCAGTACGCGCAGCGGGTGCGACTGTCCCTCCACCTCGCACTCGATGTCGAACGACATCCGCCGCTTCAGGAATCCGTAGCGGACCTCGTTGATCACCCGGAGATTCTCCTCGGGCTTGGGCCTGCCCGTCTCCGGCGGCGGCTGGCTGTGCAGCCCCTTGAGCTGTTCGCCGATCGTCACCGAGCCGGTGAACAGCCGCCGCATGCCCACGGCCACCGCATGGTGCTCATACAGTTCCAGCCATGCCGGCAGCCGGCTCACGCTGGTCAGGTCCGGCGCCAGCCGCGCCGCCTCCTCGGCGTGTTCCAGCGCGTCGCCACGCAGCCGCTCGCTGAGCAGACCGATCCGCCGACGCAGCTCGATCAGCGCCAGTGCGTCGAACTGCGCGGCCCGGTCGGCGTCCGGCCGCCCGCCGACGCCTTCCAGTACGCCCGCGAGGATCTGGGTGGGGCCGGCGTCGGCGGACCACCCGCGCCGCCGGGCCAGCTCGGTGAGCCGGTCCAGCGCGTACGGGGTCAGCCAGCCCCGGCCCTCGACGAAACCGCCCCAGTCGCGGGACTCCAGACCGTGCCGGGCGGCGAGCCGGGGCAGCCTGGCCAGCAGCGCCAGCAGCAGCAACTCGGCGTCGTCGATGCCGTCCTGACGGTGCCCCGTCTCGCGCAGCGCCTGGGCGAGCTGATGCGAGTCGAAGAGCGTCGCGAACACCTCGGGTTCCGGGCTCTGGAGGATCTCCGCGAGCAGCGGCTGGACGGTCGGGCCGACCAGCAGATGCAGATGCCGCCCGGTGAACACGGCCGGCAGCTCGGGCGGGGTGAACGCGGCGCGGATCCGGGCGGCCAGCTCCGCCAGCCGGCTCTCGGCCTCGCTGAACCGGCCGATCCGGTGCAGCAGATCCTGCGCGGCGAAGTTGCCGAGCGCCTCCTCGACGGCCGCCATGGCGCGCTCCGAGGTCCGCACCATCCACACGACATAGAGCTCGTTGTCCATGGCTCACCTCCCGGCCACTCGGCCGTAGCGCGGTGGCTCCTGGCCGGAGAGGACCTCGAAGAGCTCCTCGGCCTCCCCGCGCGAACCCCCGACGTACGGACCCACCAGAATCTCCTCCAGCGCCCGGCCCAGTTTGGCCAGCGCCGCGTCGACGGCTTCCTGATGCTCGGCGAGCTCCTCACCGGCCTCGTCCAGCTGCCGGGCCAGCCGGGCGTTCTCCACCGCGCGCCGGAAGAGCCACACCGCGTACTCCCGCTCGGCGCTCACCTTGTTCAGCGGGTCCCCCTTGCAGCTCGCCCGGGCCCGCGGCAGGCCCTGGAACAGCCGCCGGATGCCCTTGTCCAGACCGGCCTCCGGCAGCGTCTCCAGCCAGGCCCGGGTGAACTCCTCGTCGGCGCTGCCCGCTTCGTCCAGGGCCCGCAGCGCCACATCGGGCAGACCGGGCATCTGGTGGCCGAGCAGCCCGGGGATCTCACGGGACTCCAGCCGGGCGGCCCGGCACTCCACGACCGCCCGCAGCAGCCAGGCCCGCGCCAGCCATGGGGGCTCGGCCTGGAGATCGTCCAGACACTCCCGGGCGGTGAGGAACGCCTCGTTGCGCATCGCCATCAGCGCCCGGTCCATCCCCTCGCCGACGGACATATGACGCTCCGCGGTCCGCAGCGCCGTCTCGATGGCGTCCGCCTCGGCGGCGGTGGGCTCGGACGGCTGCAGCGCCTCGATCATCCGGCGGGCGATGCCGGACGGCTGGGTGCGCAGCGCATCGAGGAAGCGCCGGCCGAACTCCTCCTCGGCATCCGGCTTTTCGGCCAGCTGGGCCAGACCGTCCCAGAGCGTCTGCGCGCTGGGACCGGTGGCGCCGGACGGAGCGGGCTCGGCGTGGTCGGTGGCATCGCGTACCACCAGCACGGCCCGCTCGGCGTCGGCGAGCACCGCGGAGCGGGCGGTGTCCACGAGCGTGTACGGGTGGATGAAGAGCACCGCCGCGTCCTCCGCGGTCGGCGGCAGATAGCGGCTGATCAGCACCGTGTGCGGGGTGAACACATCCGCCGCGGCGATCCGGTGCCGGCGCATCGCGCACCGCCACTCGAACCACAGCATCGGCGCGACCTCCTTGCGCCAGGCCTGGAAGGCCCGTTCGGTGGCGGGGCTCTCGTCGGGCGCCACGTCGCGCAGTGCGGCATCGATGAACCGCCCGGCGGCGACCTGGCGCGCCGGGGCGTGCGGCCGGTGCACCGCCGTCTCCAGCTGCTCCACCAGCTCGCCCATCCGCCGGGCCCACTTCTCCCGCATCGAGATCAGCTGCGGCACATTGGCCTCGTAGTACTGCTCGGTCTCCCGCTCCTCGGGTTCGGTGAGCCGGATCGTCCGGCCGGTCGGCTCGTCGAACCGCTCGACCAGCAGCACCGTCGCCGGCCACAGCGCCCGTCGCTCCGCCACGCTCGCCCGGGTGAACGCCTCCAGATCGGCCTTCAGCTGCTTGATCTCGGCCTCCAGCTGGTCCCGGCGCAGCCGCGCGTCCATCGTCAGACGCTGCGAGAGCACGCGCTGATGGGCCTGCTCGACGCTCAGATAGGTGTCCGTGGTGAACAGGTCCGGGCTGAACTCCAGTCCCACGGTCGCCCCGTGCCCCTTGGCCGTCCGCAGATACGGCTGAAGGGACACCAGCCCGACCGCATCCGGGCCGTCCACCCCGCGCGGCGGGCGCAACAACGCCCGGTCCGGCTCGCCCGCCGCCCGCTCCGCGAGCGCCCGCAGCCCCTGGGCGTACGCCACCAGGTCCGGGTACGCGACATCCGTGACCTCCACCAGGCTGGTCTCGTGTGCCAGCGACCGCAGCAGGCCCACGAAGTCGCGCAGCGCGCCACGGGCCGTCGAGGACGCGCCGTCCGCCACCGTCACCGACCGCGCCCGGAACACCGACGGAATGTCGAGCGAGGGCTGTGTGCCGGAGAGCCCGGCCGTCACCCGGATCAGCCCGACGCCGATATGGTCCCCGACGAAATCGCCGCTCTCCGGGTCGCTCAGTCCATTGACCCGCAGACAGGTGGTCAGCGCCGCCTGCACCACCTGCTGCCGGATCTCCGCGATGCCCTCGCCGACCACCAGCACCTCGACGGGGCCCTGTTCGTCCCCCGCCACCCATGCCCGCAGCAGCGAGGACGGCAGCGCCGCGCGCACCTGCGGCGCGAGCGCGGCCTTCGGCCCCCAGGTGAGCGGCGCGGGGAACAGCGGCCCGCACTCCGCGGAATCCCGGGCCCGCCGGGCGCACCGTGCGACCGGGCTGTCATCGGCTCCGATGTCGCCGCCGGGAACCTGGAGCCCCAGCGCCCGTGCGTGCAGCACCAGCGCGAGATCGTCCTCGGTATCGCCGAACAGCGGCTCGTCCGGGCACTGTTGCAGCCAGTACTGCCACAACTTGCTCACCAGGCGCTTCGGTACGGCCGGCCGGCTGTCCCGGAACCGCTGCTGGACCTGTTCGGCCTCGCCCGCGCTCCAGGTGTGCGGCAACCGCTTCAGCACCTCGTCGACGGCGTCCCCCCGCATGGATCTCCTCTCGTCGTCACACGTCGCCGGCGCACCGGAATCCGACGTTCGCGCGGCACTCGGCCGGTGAACGTGGCGACAGATGCTCCCGCAGGCGCGCCGCGGGAGTGTCGTGGGCGCCGCCGCGCAAAACCGGTGAACCCGTGTCGTCCACGCAGATGTCCCAGACGTTACCGAGCAGGTCGCCGATGTTGTACGGGTTCGGGGGGAATTCCCCGACGGTCGCCGGCTCGCCAAGACTGCCAAGGAAGTTGACCCGCCCGGCCTCGATGTCCTCGCGCCACCACTCGCCGCTCCGGCCGGCCGCCGCCGCCAGCTCCCACTCCGCCGCGGTCGGCAGCCGCAGCGGCATCCCGAGCCGCCGCCCCGCCCAGCCCGCGTACGCGCCGGCGGCATACGCACTCACCGCCACCACCGGGCGGTCGCCGAGCCCCGCCGGGAATTCCGGGCCGCGCCAGCCCGCCAGGTAGTTGTCGTCCACGTACGTCCCCGCCGCCCGCGCCTCGGCCGGACCCCAGCGCGCATTCTCCGGTTCGCGCAGAAAGGCACGGAACTGCGCATGGGTCACCGGATAGCGCCCCAGCCGCACCGTCAGGGACTCCGTGAGAGCCACGCGTACCAGCTCCGGCCAGGACGGCTCCCGCTCCACGGCCGGCGACCGGTCCCGCGTCCGCGAGCGGCCGGCCTCCGCACGGCGAAGCGGAGGCTGTGCCGTCTCCGCCACCGGCACCCGCGCCCCCGCCCCGCCGCCGGCCCGCGGCCCGTCCGCCCCCGGCCCGGCCTCCGCCTCCGCCTCCGCCTCCGCGCGATTACGGAACAGACAGATCCGCCCGGCGGAGTTGCGGGTGCTCTGCTGGGGCTGCGGACGGGACTTCGCGGTCAGCGCCCCCGCCAGCTCCTCGAACAGCGCCGACATGCTCAGCAACGCGGGCCGGCCCGGCACCCCGGCATCGACGAGCCGGATCAGCTCACCGGTGAACGCGGTGTACGTCTCACCCGGCGGAGCCAGCGCCTGACGGGTCGCCGCCGTGGCGGTCAGCACAAAGGCGCCCTCGACGGCGACCCCGGGCACGATGTCCCGGCCGTGCATCAGACCACCCAGCGCCAGCCCGCTCCAGCAGCAGTCCAGAATGACCACCTTGCGCCGGGCCGAGGGACGTCCGCCGGCCGGCGAGAGCAGGATCGACCGCAGCTCCTCGTAGCGCAGCGCGGTGTGCGGCCGGTCCGGGTGCGACCCGGGCAGCGCGAGATGCAGCTCCCCCGACTGCGGATGGACCAGCCCATGGCCGGCGTAGTACAGCACCATCGTGTCGGTGGCCTCGGCGGCGGCGTCGTAGACCGTGTCCAGGACGGTCTGCCGGGACGGCTGCCGCAGCACGCTGCACCGCCCCTCCGCCAGCCCCCACACCGCGGGATCACACAGCAACGCGGCCAGCCGGTCGACGTTGTTCGCCACCGCCGGGATGTCGTCCAGCTCCGTATACGTATGCGTACCGATCAGGACGGCGCGTGAGCGGGACGGGTCGGACAGCTGCGCCACCGGCACGCTAATCCCGCTGCTGGGGCCGGTCCGCCGGCGCCCCGGGACCCTCGCCGCTCCCGGCGGCCGGGGCGGCACCCTCGCCGAGCGCCCGCAGCACCCGCGCGACGGCCTCCGGATCCGCACCGTCCACGTCCACCCTGATGCCCGCACGCTCGATGCGAACGCGCTCGGCACGCGGCCGGGTGCTGCGCCAACTGGCCACCGCCACCACCAGCGAAGCCAACTGCACCCCGCTGTCGAACACCGCCTCGACGGCCTCCAGAACCGGCCCCATACGGCCGGGCGCCTCCTCGCGCCGCACCGGCGAAAGACCGGCCCCGGCCGACACCTCCGGATCGGCGCTCAGCCACATGTACAGCGACCGTGCCGCGTCCCCGGCCCCGTCGTCCCGGTCGGCCTCGATCTCGATCCGTACCCGCACCGCCGCCCCCGCTGCCGTCCCCGAGCCCCGCCTGAGCGGTCAGCATAGGTCTCCCGCGTCCTCCAGGTCTCACGATCAGACCATCGGGCAGGCATCCCACGCCGTCAGCCGCAGCCCGCTCTCGAACCGCCGCTGGCACCCCGCCACCGGATCGGTGAACTCCAGTACCTTCGCGAGCAGTTGAAGCGGCGCCGAGAAGTCGTCCGGGTCCGGGTCATCGACGACCGGATAGATCGGATCGTTGAGGATCGGCAGCCCGAGACCGTTCATATGGACCCGCAGCTGATGGGTACGGCCGGTCGTCGGCAGCAGCCGGTAGCGCCCGAGCCCGCCCCGCCGCTCGACCAGCTCGATCCGGCTCTCCGCGTTGGCCGCACCGGCCTCCTCGTGGGCGGCCAGCACCCCGGGCTCCTTCACGATCCGGCTGCGCACGGTCACCGGCAGCGCCACCTCCCCGTCGTACGGCGCCACCGCCTCGTACTCCTTGCGCACCCGCCGCCCGCTGAAGAGGTTCTGGTACGCGCCCCGGTCCTCGGGCCGTACGACGAACAGCGCCAGCCCCGCCGTCAGCCGGTCGAGCCGGTGCGCCGGCTGCAGCGCCGGCAGCCCGAGATCGCGCCGCAGCCGGGCCAGCGCGGTCTCGGTGATGTGCCGCCCGCGCGGTGTCGTGGCGAGAAAATGCGGCTTGTCGATGATCACGATCCGCTCGTCCCGGTGGACGATCCCCACCTCGAACGGTACGGGCACCTCCGGCGCGAAGTCCCGGTGGAACCACACATACCGCCCGGCCAGATACGGCTCACCCCCACTCAGCACGCCGTCCACCCCCACGAACCGCCCGGTCCGCAGCATGTCATCGACCCGCCCGGCCCCGATCGCCCCCTGGAACCGCTCGACGAGATGGTCGCGGACCGTGCCCCACGCCCCACCGGGATCGGCGGGCAGCCGCACCCGCACGGGGTCGATACCGTCGCGCTGGGGGAGCGGTGCGGGCGGAAGCGGGGATCTGCGTCTCACAGGGGCAAGAGAACACCGGTCCGGCCGGGGTTCTCAAGTCGCACCCGGGCGGAAACGACCGCGTGGAAACGACCGCGTGGAAACGACCAACGCCCGCCTGGCTGAGCGCCAGAGCGGGCGTTGATGACCGAAAGTGTCCGAGGGGGGACTTGAACCCCCACGCCCGATAAAGGGCACTAGCACCTCAAGCTAGCGCGTCTGCCATTCCGCCACCCGGACAAGGTGTCTGTCGGTGCGGCCTGGGCCGTTCCGACGTGGAAAACAATAGCAAACCTTCGAGGGTGGTCGATCACCCGCACATTTGGCCGGGCGCGGGGCTGTGACCAGGGCATGTCGGGAGTATTGCGGCCTTGGGCGCGGCCCGCGTCGGGTGGAGGATGGCGGTGGACCCCGCCGCGGCCCGCGCTCCTCGGGGCGCGTGACGCGGCCGTGAACCAGGAGGAGGCAGTGTGAGCGAGCTCCGCGAGCGAACCAAGGGAAGGTGCGAGCCCCGCGAATGCGGGGCCGAGCGAAGCGAGGTGTCGGCATGAGCGAGCTCCGCGAGCGAACCAAGGGAAGGTGCGAGCCCTGCGAATGCGGGGCCGAGCGAAGCGAGGTTCCGGCATGAGTGAGTCGCAGCCGGCCCGTACGGTCACCGGTGAGGACGAGGTGGTCGACCTGTGCCGGGATCTGATCAGGATCGACACCAGTAACTACGGCGACCACTCGGGCCCGGGTGAGCGCGCCGCCGCCGAGTACGTCGCGGAGAAGCTCGCCGAGGTCGGCCTGGAGCCGCAGATCTTCGAGTCTCACAAGGGCCGTGCCTCGACCGTCGCCCGGATCGAGGGCGAGGACCGCTCGCGGCCCGCGCTGCTCATCCACGGGCACACCGACGTCGTGCCGGCCAACGCCGACGACTGGACCCATCACCCGTTCTCCGGCGAGATCGCCGACGGGTGCGTCTGGGGCCGTGGCGCGGTCGACATGAAGGACATGGACGCGATGACGCTGGCCGTCGTCCGTGACCGGCTGCGCACCGGGCGTAAGCCGCCGCGCGACATCGTGCTGGCGTTCCTCGCGGACGAGGAGGCGGGCGGCACCTACGGCGCGCGCTACCTCGTCGACAACCACCCGCACCTCTTCGAGGGCGTCACGGAGGCGATCAGCGAGGTCGGCGGCTTCTCCTTCACCGTCAACGAGCAGCTGCGGCTGTATCTCATCGAGACGGCCCAGAAGGGCATGCACTGGATGAAGCTGACCGTGGACGGCAACGCCGGGCACGGTTCGATGATCCACAAGGACAACGCCATCACCGAACTGTCCGAGGCCGTCGGACGGTTGGGCCGCTACGAGTTCCCGGTACGGGTGACCAAGACGCTGCGGGCCTTCCTGGACGAGCTCGGGGACGCGCTGGGCACCGAGCTCGACCCGGAGAACATGGACGGCACGCTGGCCAAGCTCGGCGGTATCGCCAAGCTGATCGGCGCCTCGCTCAGAAACACCGCCAACCCGACGCAGTTGGGCGCCGGCTACAAGGTCAATGTCATCCCGGGGCAGGCCACCGCGCATGTCGACGGCCGCTTCCTGCCGGGCTACGAGGAGGAGTTCCTGGCCGACCTGGACCGGATCCTGGGCCCGCGCGTCAAGCGCGAGGACGTACACGCGGACAAGGCGCTGGAGACCACCTTCGACGGCGCGCTGGTCGAGGCCATGCAGTCGGCTCTGCAGGCCGAGGACCCGATCGCACGCGCCGTGCCGTACATGCTCTCCGCCGGTACGGACGCCAAGTCCTTCGACGATCTCGGGATCCGCGGATTCGGCTTCGCCCCGCTGAAGTTGCCGCCGGAGCTGGACTTCGCGGGAATGTTCCACGGCGTGGACGAGCGGGTTCCGGTGGACGGACTGAAGTTCGGGGTGCGGGTGCTCGACCGGTTCATCGAACAGAGCTGACATCACCGGGGACCTGGTCCGAAGCTGAAATCGGCGTGGATTTCCTGCCGTTCGCGCCGACTTCGCTGAAACGAGTGAATGTACTGATGTGTTCGTAGCTTCAACGGTCTTTTTCCCGTTGCAGTGTGTGCGGTCCGCGGCTGGGACCGCATTGCCTACAAGGAGGAATAATGATCAAGAAGATCGTCGCTGCTGCGGCGGCCACCGGTGGCCTTGTGCTCGCCGGTGCGGGCCTGGCCGTTGCCGACTCGGGTGCCCAGGGCGCTGCTGTGAACTCCCCTGGCATTGTTTCCGGTAACACCGTCCAGGTCCCGGTCCAGGTTCCGGTGAACGCCTGCGGTAACACGATCTCCGTGGTCGGGCTGCTGAACCCCACGTTCGGCGGCTACTGCGTCAACAAGTGACCTTCTGAGGTTCTTTGGCGTTGTACTTGCACCCGTAAGGGTCTGATCCAGTTCGGCTCCGGAATGTAGGCCATGCATTTCGGAGCCGGTGGGTATTCGCTGGGCGGGTGGATCTCTCCATGGGATCGCTACTCGCACGATTCCTGTAAGGCACTAGGCAGGGGAACAACCTATGAGACAGGTCGCAAAAAAGGGCCTGATCACCATGGCGGCCGCCGGTGGCGTGCTCGCCGCGGCAGCCGGCTACGCATATGCGGATGCGGGCGCCGCCGGAGGCGCCGCGCATTCGCCCGGCGTGGGCTCCGGCAACAATGTCCAAGTACCGGTCCATGTACCGGTGAATGCCTGCGGCAACACCGTCAATGTTGTCGGGCTGCTCAATCCCGCGTTCGGGAACCACTGTGCCAACGGTGGTGGCAAGCACCACGGCGGTGGCCAGCACCACCCGGGCGGGCACAGCGGCTCGGGCGCCGCCGGCGGGGCATCGCATTCGCCCGGTGTCGGCTCGGGGAACAGCGTCCAGGCGCCGGTCGACGTACCGGTGAATGCCTGCGGCAACAATGTCTCGGGGGGCGGGCTGCTCAATCCGACCTTCGGCAACGACTGTGCCAATGAGTCGCCGACGAGCCCGGGCTATCCGCACCAGCCGGGCAAGCCCCATCAGCCGGGCAAGCCCCACCACCCGGGGAAGCCTCATCACCCCGGTAAGCCGCACCACCCGGGCAAGCCCCATCAGCCGGGCAAGCCCCACCACCCGGGGACGTCGCACCACCCGGACACCCCGCAGCAGGGCACCCCGACCTCTCCGGGGCTGCACCCGCAGACCGAGCCGCACAGCCAGATCGTGACGACTCCCAAGCCCGCCGGGCATCTCGCGCAGACCGGTTCCGGGACGATCGGCTACGCGGTACCGGCCAGCGCCGGGCTGCTGATCGGGGGTGCCGTGCTCTACCGCAGGGCACGCGCCGCTCGCCGGTGATCATCCGCGGTTAGCGCACACCGCACCACGGAGCGGGCCCCGCCGATACGGGGCCCGCTCTGCTGTGTGCGCACGCCGGTGGTGATCACCACGTGGCGCGGAGCTGGCGAATGATCCGGCGGCGCAGCCGCACCTTGCGGCTCCCGTCGGGGTTCAGACGCAGTCGGTCCAACTCCCAGTGTCCGTACTCGGCATGGTCGGTCAGCAGGCGTGTGGTGGCCTTCCGGGAGACTCCCCGAGGCACATACACATCGCAGAATTCGTATTCCGGCATCGCATCTATTGTGCGGGACCGGCCCCGGTACGGATAGCGTCTGCACTATGTCTGATGCTGCGCAGCCTTCCGCTGCCGAGGTACGTGCCGCCGCCGAGGCGGTCAAAGCCGCGCTGGACCGTCACCTCGACGCGGTCGAACGCCGCTCGGGGCAGGACGATCCGGCTGTCTACGCCGCGTTCGACGAGCTCGCCGCGGCGGCTGAGGTCTATGACGAGCTGCTCTACGACACCTACGACGAGGTCACCCCCTTCGAGATCCCGGGGAACGATGCGCTGCCCGCCTATGCGGGCCCGGAGGAACCGAGTGCGCTGAGCGTGCTGATCCGGCGCGATTACACCGTCGCCGAACCGCAGCGGCTGCTGCACCAGGCGCAGCGCATCGCCGATCTCGATCCGGACGCCGCCGATGAGGCGGCGGGCAACGGCGTCGATGCCGCCGCGGTCGTCGGCAGCAGTGTGCATGCGGCGCTCGGCGTGCTGTTCGGGGAGTTCGAACCGGACGAGATCGCCTCCCGGCACAAGGAGTTCGGCCTGGAGGAGGGCGACTCCACGCTGTGGGTGGCGGCCGCCGACGACCCGTCCGAGCCGGGGGAGTGGCTGTCCGCGCCGTTCGACCAGGCAGATCCGCAGCGGGTGGTGTGCCGCTTCGACGTCAGTGCGGTCTTCGACGAGGAACTGGGCGACGACGACCTGCTGGAGCCGCTCGACCACGAACGGTGAGGACGGCCCGGGGTGCCCGCCGCACCGATGCCGCACGCTGATCCGTATATGCCGCTGCCCCGGTCCGTCGACGGAACTCGACGACGGACCGGGGCAGCGGTGTGCGGTGGTGCGGACGGGAGTGGGTCTACGCGGCTCAGCCGGCCGCCGGTGCGTCCTCCGCGGTCTGCACGCTCTGCTGCTGCAGCAGGGTGCGCAGGCGGGTGGTGCGCTCCTTGACGGGCACCTCGGCGACCGCGTGCGGCAGCGCCTGGTCGACGCCCTGGACGACCGACAGATGCCGCTCGCCGCGGCTGAAGGCGGTATAGACCCAGGCCCGGGTCAGACCGCCGGCCGCGTCACCGGGGACCACGACCACCGCGGCGGGCCAGCGCGTCCCGGCCGTCTGATGGGCGGTGAGCGCCCAGCCGTGCCGAACGGCTCCCGCACCGACCTGCTCGCGCGGTACGACGACGGCGGAGCCGTCGCAGTCGAGCCGCAGCCCCGCGGCGTCCGCGCCGGTGACCGTGCCCGGCACCGTACGGCCGGGCGCCGGGGCGTAGGCCACGCGGTCGCCGGGGTCGAATCCGCCGAACCGGCCGGGGCCGGGGTTGAGCCGCTCCTTGAGAGCGGCGTTCAGCGCGCGGGTGCCGGCCGCGCCGCCGTGGCCGACCGTGATGACCTGCGTCCGGTCCGCGGGGACACCGAGCGCCCGGGGCACGGAGTCGGCGACCAGCTGGACGGTGCGGTGCACCGCCTCCCGGGCGTCCCGCACCGGAACGATCACCACCTCCTTGCCGGGCGCCTCGACCTGGCTCAGCTCGCCGATGCCGATGCCCGACACCAACTCGCCGATCGGGCCGAAGTCCGGGGTACGTGAGGCGATCTGGGGGCAGAAACGGGCCGCGAGGAGATCGGCGAAGAGCCGGCCGGGACCGGTGGACCACAGAACGCCCGGGTCGCCGCTGAGCACCAGCCGGGTCCCGTCGGTCAGCGACTCCACGAGCAGTGCGGCGGTCTCCAGATCCAGCTGCGGCGCGTCCAGCACGACCAGCAGATCGAGCGCGAGAGCACCGTCCGTGTCCCGGCCCGGGCCCTCCTGCCCGGACAGTAGACCGGATACGGTCACCGCCGCCGCGGCCGGATCCGCGGAGCCGGCGGCCGGGGCGGCGGGCGCGATCTCGGTGAGGTCGGCGGCCAGCCGCCGGCGGCCGTTCTCGGTGTGGGTGGCGCCGAAGGCCCGCAGCCCCAGCGAGCGGGCCGCGGCGATCAGCGCGGCGGGCTCGGCGCGGGCCGCCTCCGCGCCGGTGTGTGCCACCAGGCCGCTGTGCGCGGCGGCACGGATCAGCTCGGCGGCGGACGGCGACGGGGCCGCGGCGGCCGCGGCCTCCCAGTCGGCGGGGGAGGGGCGGACGGGTGTGGGGGCGGGGGTGGCGTCGGGGCCCGTGTGGTGAGCGTCGTGGCCGGCGTGCGCGTCCTCGTGGCCGGCCGCCGTCTCCGTATCCGCCTCGGTCTCCGCGTCCGGTTCCGCCTTGGTCTCCGTGTCGGCCGTGCCGTCGCCGTCGCCGTCGTCCTCGCCCGAGTCCGCCGATACGCCCTGCTCCGGCTCCGCGCCCTGCTCCGGCTCCGCGCCCTGCTCCGGCTCCGCGCCCGACTCCGGCTCCGCGTCCTGCTCCGGCTCCGTCAGCGGTTCGAAGGTGTTGAGCAGTCGTGCCAGGCCGTCGGCGACGCTCTCCTCGGCCATGGCGAACCGGTCCAGGCCGAGCAGTATCCGGACCGGCTGCTCGGCCTCCTCCTCGTCATCGCCCGTGACGGGCCGCGCCCGGCCCGGCTCCTCGATCGCGTCCTGGAAGACCAGCACCGCGCCGTCCGCGATGGCGGTCTGCAACGCCTCGTCGGGGTCGGGCACCGAGCGCTGGGCGAGCGCCGCCCGCAGCGTGGCGGCCTCCAGGGCGGAGTGCCCGGCGATGGCGGCCTGCTCCAGCAGCCAGCCGACCAGCGCCTGTGCGCGCCGCTCGTCGCCCGGCCCGCAGGCGGCGCCGAGCAGCGCCCGGGCGAATCCGTCGGCCTGCTCGGGGCGCACCCCCGGCACACCCAGCAGCTGCCAGGGATCCTCACTCAGCGCCTCGGCGGCCCGCTCTCCGAGCACCTCGGCGGTCTTCTCCGCCAGCGTCTCAGGGGCGCCGCCGGCCGCCAGGATCTGCCGTACGCCGTCGAGCCCGGGGGCGGCGGTCACGGCGGGACGGGGCGCGGGGGCAGGTGCGGTGGGCGCCGGCGGGCCGGCGGGGCCGGGACCCTGGGGCTCGTGCGCGGCGCGCTGCCGTGCCACCTCCGGGGCCGGGGCGGCCGGTCCGCCCTGCGGGGCAGGGCCGCCGGGGGCCGGAGCGTTTGCCCGGGGGCCGGCGGCGGGCGCGGCCGGCCTGGCGGGGCGCGGGGCCTCGGTGAAGAACGAAGCGGCCGAGCGCTCGCCGCTCTCCACGGCCCGGACCGCCGCCGCCAGCGCCGCGGCTTTCGCCTTGGCCGAGCCGGACGCCGCGGTCTCCTGCGCCGAGCCGGACGCCGCGGTCTCCTGCGCCGAGCCGGACGCCGCGGTCTCCTGCGCCGCACCGGACGCCGCGGTCTCCTGCGCCGTACCGGAAGCCGGAGTCCCGGCCTCGGCGGCGGGCGTCGCGGCCGCCCCGTCGCTCTCCTTCGCGTCCTCGCCCGGTGCCGCCGCCGCTTCCTCCGGCGCGGCCGTGTCCTCGGGCGTCTGGGCATCCGCAGTCCCGGGCGCGGCCTCCTGCTCGGGCGGGGTTTCGCCGGCGAGGCGGTCGGTACTCACAGCGTGCTCCAGTCGTGATCGGGATAGTGGTGCACCGGAGCCGAAACATCGTCCAGCGCCCGGCGGATCTCGTCAGGAAGACTAAGGGCCTCCACTGACAATGCCGCTCTGAGCTGCTGCGCTGTGCGGGCGCCCAGGATCGGGGCGGCCACTCCGGGACGGTCGCGGACCCAGGAGAGCGCGACCTGGAGCGGGGTGACGGCCAGTCCGTCGGCGGCGGTCGTCACCGCGTCGACGACCCGGTTCGCCGTCTCGTCGAGATAGGGCGCGACGAACGCGGCCAGATGGTCCGAGGCGCCGCGCGAGTCGGCGGGCGTGGCATGGCGGTACTTGGCGGTCAGCACCCCGCGGCCGAGCGGCGACGACGGCAGCAGGCCGACGCCAAGATCGAGCGCCGCGGGCAGCACCTCGCGCTCGATGCCGCGCTGCAGCAGGGAGTACTCCATCTGTGTGCTCGCCGGCCGGTTGCGGACGCCGGGCGCCGCGAGCTGCCAGGTGGCGGCCTTGGCGAGCTGCCAGCCGGAGAAGTTCGACAGCCCCACATAGCGCGCCCGGCCGCTGGCGACGGCGATGTCGAGGGCCTGGAGGGTCTCCTCCAGCGGGGTGTGCGGATCGAAGCCGTGCAGCTGCCACAGGTCGACGTAGTCGGTGCCCAGCCGTTGCAGCGAGGCGTCCAGCGCGGCGAGGAGATGGCGCCGGGAGCCGTCGACGCGGCGGTCCGCCTCCAGGACGCTGCCGGCCTTGGTGGCGATCACCAGATCGTCGCGCGGAACGAGCCCTTCCATCAGCTGGCCCAGGAGGTACTCGGCGCCGCCGTCGGCATAGATGTCGGCGGTGTCGACGAGGGTGCCGCCGGCCTCCCAGAACGTCTTGAGCTGGTCGGCGGCTTCCTGCTCGTCCGTGTCGCGCGCCCAGTTCAGGGTGCCGAGCCCCAGCCGGGACACGCGAAGGCCCGTTCGGCCGAGGTGCCTTTGCTCCATGGGCCTTGAGATTACTGGCCATGGGCCCGGATCAGGGGACCTGTGGACAACCCGCCGATGACGGCCGGCCGCGGTGCGCGCTACAGTCCCCGCAACAGCGACGTTACTGATCGGTAAGGGGAGCGGCATGAGGCTTGGTATCAACCTCGGCTACTGGGGCGCCGGGATGGACTCCGACAATCTCGCGGTGGCGCAGGAGGCCGATCGCCTCGGCTACTCCGTCTGCTGGGCCGCCGAGGCCTACGGCTCCGACGCTCCTTCGGTGCTCTCCTGGGTCGCCGCCCAGACCGAGCGGATCGACATCGGTTCGGCGATCTTCCAGATCCCGGCGCGCACCCCCGCGATGACCGCGATGACGGCGGCCACCCTGGACTCGCTCTCCGGCGGCCGGTTCCGGCTGGGCCTGGGCGTCTCGGGACCGCAGGTCTCCGAGGGTTGGTACGGCGTGAAGTTCGACAAGCCGCTGGCGCGCACCCGCGAGTACGTGGACATCGTCCGCAAGGCCATGTCCCGTGAGCGGCTGTCCTACGAGGGCGAGCACTGGACGCTGCCGCTGCCGGGCGGCCCCGGCAAGCCGCTGAAGCTCACCGTGCACCCGCAGCGTGAGCACATCCCGCTCTACATCGCCGCGATCGGCCCGAAGAACCTCCAGCAGACCGGTGAGATCGCCGACGGCGCGCTGCTGATCTTCCCCTCCGCCGACCACCTGGAGGAGACCGCGATCTCCCACATCCGGGCCGGCCGCGAAAAGGCGGGCAAGACGCTGGACGGCTTCGACATCTGTCCGACGCTGCCGCTGGCCGTGGGTGCGGACAAGGACGTCAGCGCGCTGGCCGACATGTTCCGCCCGTACACCGCCCTGTACGTCGGCGGCATGGGCAGCCGCAAGCAGAACTTCTACAACCAGCTGGCCCGGCGCATGGGCTACGAGAAGGAAGCCGTCGAGATCCAGGACAAGTACCTGTCCGGCGACAAGGACGGCGCCGCCGCCGCGATCCCCGAGCGGCTGATCGACCAGACCACGATGCTCGGCTCCGTCGAGCGGATCGCCGAGCGGATGCAGGCGTACGCGGCGGCCGGAGTGACCACCCTGACCCTGGCCCCGGCCGGCTTCACCCTGGAGGACCGGCTGGCCTCGCTGCGGGCCGGCACCGAGGCCCTGGAGCGCGCCGGCCTGGCGTAAGGGCACAGCACAAGGCCCGGCGCCATCGGGCGCCGGGCCGGAGAAACGCTGCGGCCGTGGTGGGGGCTCGGGGGATCTTCCCCGCCACGACCGTCACGCTGCACAACGCGGCGACGGGCACGCGGGTTACGCCCCGCCACGGGGCGCGCCTCGTCCGATCGGCCCAACAGGCCGCCGCTCCGGTTGCCGTCCCCGGAACACCCGATTTGACTGTTCCTTTACGGGTGTGTCCGTTCGGAGGTGGCGCAGATGTTCTCGGCCCGGAGCCTGTTCCAGGAGATCGTCGACAACGACGACTCCTACCGTCTGTTCTGCTCCATAGCCGCCAGGGGCGAGGCCCAGGGCGGCTGGGAGAACGGCCGGATCGCCGCACTGATGCCCTCCTCCCTGCGCTACCTGGCGCCCAAGGTCACCCGGCACGGCGCCGACGAGGACAAGCACGGCCGGATCTTCCAGGCCCTGCTGCGCAAGCGCGGTCTGACCCCCACCGAGGTCCCCGAAGAGGCCGACTACACCATGCTGCTGGAGCGTCGGGGCATCGGCCTGGCGCACGACAAGCTGCGCCGCGACGAGCCGCTCACCGAGCTCGACGTCATCACCTACCTCGCGCACAGCCGGGTCACCGAGCAGCGCGCCGCCGACCAGATGGTGATGCTCAAGAGGCACTTCGGCGACCACCCCGAGGTGGGCAAGGCGATCCGGATGATCTCCCACGACGAGGAGAACCACCTCGCGTACTGCCACGAGGAGCTGCTGCGGCTGGCCCACGCCGGACACGGCCGGACCATCCAGCGGAACCTGCACGACTGTGCGCGCGCCGAGATCGTCGTCTACCGGGACGTCAGCCTGGCCGTGATGGACCACATGGGCCGCATCCTGAAGTGGCCGAAGGCGAAATCCGCGGCGCTCGCCGCCGGCATCCGGGCGATGTACGGCTATGAGCGGCTGGCAGGCTGGCGGCGGATGGTCAGCCTCCGGATGCCCGAGCGGCGGGACCCGCTGGGCGGCCCGGCGACCTCCGCGCCGGAGTTCGCCTGAGCGCTCCGGCTCCTACGGCTCCGCGCCCGCCGGCCTCACAGCCAGCCGCGGCGCTTGAACAGCCGGTAGAGCGACACCTCGATGATGGCCATCGCCACCAGGATCACCGGATAGCCCAGATGCCACTTCAGCTCCGGCATGTCGTTGAAGTTCATGCCGTAGATCCCGGCGATCAGGGTGGGTACGGCCGCCAGCGCCGCCCAGGCCGAGATCTTGCGCATATCGTCGTTCTGCCGCACGCCCATCTGCGCCAGGTGGGCGGAGAGGATGTCCGAGAGCAGCCGGTCCAGGCCCTCCACCGATTCGTTGGCGCGGGTGAGGTGGTCGTCCACGTCGCGGAAGAACGGCCGGGCGTGATCGTGCACGAACGGCACCCCCGGGTTCTGCAGCCGGGTCATCGGCTCCGCCAATGGGCCGGTCGCCCGCCGGAATTCGAGCACCTCCCGCTTGAACGAGTAGATCTCGGCGGCGGTGTTCCTGGTGTCCCGGACGCGCACCGGAGCGAACACCTCCGTCTCCAACTCCTCCAGATCCACCTGGAGTTCGGCGGCCACCTCGATGTAGTGGTCGACCACCGCGTCACTGACCGCGTACAGCACCGCCCCCGGGCCGTGCCGCAGGATCTCCGGGTGCTCCTCCAGCCGGTGCCGCACCGCCGCCAGCGGGCTGGCCTCCCCGTGCCGGACGGTGACGACGAACGAGTCGCCGACGAAGACCATCAGCTCCGAAGCGGTCACGGTGTCCGCCTGGACGTCGTAGGTGATCGGCTTCAGCACCATGAACAGCGAGTCGTCGTAGACCTCCAGCTTGGGCCGCTGATGGGCGTTGAGCGCGTCCTCGACGGCGAGCGGGTGCAGCGCGAATTCGGAGCTGACGAGCTCGAACTCCTCCTCCGTCGGCTCGTACATCCCCAGCCACAGGAACGAGTGCCCCTCGGCCCGCGCCGCCTCCAGGGCATCGGAGAAGTCGGCCGCGCAGTCGGTGCGGCGGCCCTCCCGGTAGATGGCGCAGTCCACGATCACACCTGGCATTCTCGCTCGTTGCCCGGCAGCCTGCCAGGAAGGCGTACGCGGAACGTAGGGTGGCGGTCATGCCCACGCTGATCCTGGTGCGGCACGGCCGCTCCACCGCAAACACCGCCGGCGTGCTCGCCGGGCGGGCGCCCGGTGTCGCCCTCGACGAGCGCGGCGCCGCCCAGTCCGCCGCACTCCCCGCCCGCCTGGCTCAGGTGCCGCTGACCGCCGTCGTCTCCAGCCCGCTGCAGCGCTGCCGCGAGACCGTGGCCCCGCTGCTGGACGCCCGGCCGTGGCTCACGCTGCACGTCGAGGACCGGATCAGCGAATGCGACTACGGCGACTGGTCGGGCCGCAAACTCGCCGAGCTGAGCGACGAACCGCTGATGGAGGTCGTCCAGCACCACCCCTCCGCGGCCGCCTTCCCCGGTGGCGAGTCGATGCGCGCAATGCAGGCCCGCGCGGTGGACGCGGTACGTGACTGGAACGCCCGGATCGAGCAGGCGCACGGCCCCGAGGCGACCTACGCCATGTGCTCGCACGGCGACATCATCAAATCGCTGGTCGCCGACGCGCTGGGCATGCACCTCGACCTCTTCCAGCGGATCTCCGTCGAGCCCTGCTCCGTCACCGTGATCCGCTACACCCGGCTGCGCCCCTACGTCGTTCGCCTCGGGGACACCGGCGACTTCGGATCGCTCGCGCCCCGGGAGGACGGCGGCGCGGCCGTCGAGCGGGACGCGGCCGTCGGCGGTGGTGCGGGAGCAGCGTGATCAGTCGGCGCAGTAGGGTGGTGCGACGGCGCTGCCCGCCACGCCTGCGATCCGCGCAGTGTCCGCAGGACGTGCAGCGACCGCAGTGACCCCGCAGTCGAGCAATCGGAGCAGGACGTTGTCCCGTCAGGTGTTCTTCTACGACGCGCCGGACCGCTTCGTGGCCGGTACGGTCGGGCTGCCTGGCCGCCGTAGCTTCTACCTCCAGGCCACCGCGGCCGGCCGTACCACCAGCGTCGCCCTGGAGAAGACCCAGGTCGCGGCCCTCGCCGAGCGGATCGACGAGCTTTTGGACGAGGTGGTACGGCGCAGCGGCGGCAATGCCCCGGTACCCGCCGTCTCCCCTGCCGAGCTGGCGGACACCGCCCCGCTGGAGACTCCCGTCGAGGAGGAGTTCCGGGTCGGCACCATGGCGCTGGCCTGGGACGGCGAGGACGAGCGGATGATCGTCGAGGCGCAGGCCCTGGTCGAGCTGGACGCCGACAGCGAGGAGGCCCTCGCCGACGCCGAGGAGCGGCTGCTCCAGGACGATGAGAACGGCCCGCCGATGCTGCGGGTGCGCCTCACCGGAACCATGGCCAGGGCGTTCGCCAAGCGGGCGCTGGAAGTCGTCAACGCCGGCCGCCCGCCGTGCCCGCTGTGCAGCCTGCCGCTCGACCCGGAGGGACACGTATGTCCGCGCCAGAACGGATACCGACGGGACGCCTGAGCGCCGTGGAGCCCGCCGTCGAACCGGCCGGGCAGCTGCCCGCCCCCGCGGATCCGCAGGAGGCGGCACCGGCCGCGCCGGAGCCTGTCCGGGGGCTGTCGGACGCCTTTCTCGCCGAAGCCGAGCTGACCGTACGCGGCCGCATCCAGGAGGCGTCCAACGCCGTGCTCTACTGCACGGTCGAGCAGGACGGCCGCAGCGCCTCGTGTGTCTACAAGCCGGTCGCGGGCGAGCGCCCGCTGTGGGACTTCCCCGACGGCACGCTCGCCCAGCGCGAGGTCGCCGCGTACGAGATCTCCCGTGCCTGCGGCTGGGACCTGATCCCGCCGACGGTGCTGCGGGACGGCCCGTACGGCACCGGCATGGTCCAGGAGTGGATCGACCCGCCGGAGAGCAGCGACGAGGTGCCCGCGCTGCTGGCGCTGGTGGAGGACGAGGAACCGGGGCCCGGGTGGAAGGCGGTCGGCCTCGCGCAGATCGGCGAGGGCCGCACCGCGCTGCTGGTGCACGCCGACCATCCGCGGCTGCGGCGGCTCGCGGTGCTCGACGCGGTGATCAACAACGGGGACCGCAAGGGCGGCCATCTGCTGCCCGGCGCCGACGGGCAGTTCTTCGCCATCGACCACGGTGTGACGTTCAACGCCGAGGACAAGCTGCGCACGCTCCTGTGGGGGTGGGCGGGGGAGCCGCTGACCGGGGAGGCGCTGGAGGTCCTGCGGGGCCTGTACGCGGCGCTCGCGGACGGGGAGCCGCTCGCCGCCCGACTGGCCGAACTGATCACGGATACCGAGATCGAGGCGCTGCGGGCGCGGGTGGCCGGGCTGCTGCGCAGCGGCCGGCACCCTGAGCCGAGCGGCGAGTGGCCGGCCATTCCCTGGCCGCCCGTCTGATCCGGCGCGCCGCCGCGCGCCGGCGCCGGCCCCGTCGTGCACGCCTGCTGCACGTCCGGCCGTCGAACGCAAGACCGCCTTTCCGGCCAAGACCCCTGGTCCGGTTCGTATGCGGAACATCCGTCCGGTTACGCTCAAGGCATGCATGCATGGCCCGCTTCTGAGGTCCCCGCCCTGCCTGGCCAGGGCCGCGACCTGAGGATCCACGACACCGCGACCGGCGGACGGGTAACCCTCGACCCCGGTCCCGTCGCCCGTATCTATGTCTGCGGCATCACGCCGTACGACGCCACCCACATGGGGCACGCGGCGACCTACAACGCGTTCGACCTGGTTCAGCGCGTGTGGCTCGACACGAAGCGCCAGGTTCACTACGTGCAGAACGTCACCGACGTCGACGATCCGCTGCTGGAGCGGGCCAACAAGACCGGTGACGACTGGACGGCGCTCGCCGAGCGCGAGACCGCCCTCTTCCGCGAGGACATGACGGCCCTGCGGATGCTGCCGCCCCGCCACTACATAGGCGCGGTCGAGTCGATACCGGGCATCGTCCCGCTGGTGGAGCGGCTGCGCGACGCCGGCGCCGCCTACGAGCTGGACGGTGACATCTACTTCTCCGTCGCCTCCGACCCGCACTTCGGCGCGGTCTCCGGGCTGGACGCCGAGGCGATGCGGCTGCTGTCCGCCGAGCGCGGCGGCGACCCGGAGCGGGAGGGCAAGAAGAACCCGCTCGACCCGATGCTGTGGATGGCCGCCCGTGACGGCGAACCGAGCTGGGACGGCGGCTCGCTTGGCCGCGGCCGGCCCGGCTGGCACATCGAGTGTGTCGCCATCGCGCTGGACCACCTCGGCATGGGCTTCGACGTCCAGGGCGGCGGCTCCGACCTCGCCTTCCCGCACCACGAGATGGGCGCCTCGCACGCCCAGGCGCTCACCGGCGAGCACCCGTTCGCCAGGGCGTATGTGCACGCCGGCATGGTGGCCCTGAACGGCGAGAAGATGTCCAAGTCCAAGGGCAATCTCGTCTTCGTCTCCACGGTGCGGCGTGAGGGCACCGACCCGGCGGCGATCCGGCTGGCGCTGCTCGCGCATCACTACCGCGCCGACTGGGAGTGGACCGACGCGGTGCTGGAGGAGGCGGAGGAGCGGCTGGCGCGCTGGCGTGCCGCGGTCTCCCGCCCCGACGGCCCGTCCGCCGACGCCCTCCTGGAGGAGATCCGTACGGCGCTCGCCGACGACCTGGACTCGCCGGCCGCCCTCGCGGCCGTGGACCGGTGGGCCGCCGCGCAGACGGTCGACGGCGGCACGGACGAGGGCGCACCCGGCCTCGTCTCCCGCGCGGTCGACGCGCTCCTCGGCGTGGCCCTGTAACGCACACCCGCAGAATCCGTCCTCAGGGGCGCTTCCGCCGACCGGCGGGGGCGCCCCTCTTGTCATGGGCGGGCACGCAGAAATCCAGCAGTCCGGTTCAAGAGTCCATGGTGGCCGACCGTGCCGGCGGGCTAGAGCTGCGGGCATGAGGAAACCAACAGGACTGCGGGCGGCGGTCGTTGCCGCGCTGCTCGGACTTGCGACGGCCGTCGCGGGCCCGGTGGGCAGCGTACGGGCCGACGGTCCCGCGCCCGCACAGACCGTCGGCGACATCACCGGCTTCGCCGCGGACGGGCCCGTCTACCATCTGCACGCCGGCAAGGCCGAGGCCCGCGTCAGCTTTGTGACGGACCGTACCTTCCGCGTCGAACTCGCGCCGGACGGCACCTTCTCCGACCCCACCGGCAAGGACATCGTGCTGCCCCAGGGCGCGCCGCCGGCCACCCACTGGCGTGACGCCGGCGACGCCTACGAACTCAGCACCTCCCAGGTCACCCTGAAGGCCTTCAAGGCGCCGCTCCGCCTGGAGCTGCGGCGGGCCGACGGTTCGCTGGTGTGGTCCGAGGCGAAGGGGCTGAGCTGGGACGACAAGACCACCACCCAGACCCTTGCGCGCGGCGCCGAGGAGCAGTTCTACGGGGCCGGGATGCAGAACGGGCGCGGCAACACCTCGCACCGCGGCCGTACCGTCGAGGTGGGCGTCGACTACAACTGGAACGACGGCGGACATCCCAACTCCGTCCCGTTCTACCTGTCCTCCACGGGGTACGGCGTCTTCCGCAATACGTACGCGCCCAACACCTATGCCTTCGACGACCCGGTGACCACCAGCGCCAAGGAACGGCGTTTCGACGCCTATTACTTCGCCGGGCCGAGCGCCAAGGACGTGATCGGCCAGTACACCTCGCTGACCGGAAAGCCTTTCCTGCCACCGCTGTACGGGCTGGAGATCGGCGACTCGGACTGCTATCTGCACAATGCGAACCGGGGCGAGCGGCACACCCTGGACGCCTTGAAGATCGCCGACGGGTATACGCGGAACGATATGCCCAACGGCTGGATGCTGGTCAACGACGGCTACGGCTGCGGCTATGAGAACCTCGCACAGACATCACAGGGCCTCGGCGAGCGGAAGATGAAGCTCGGTCTGTGGACCGAGGACGGTATCGACAAACTCGCCGATCAGGTCAAGGCGGGCCAGCGGATCGCCAAACTCGATGTCGCCTGGGTCGGCGACGGCTACAAATTCGCCCTGGACGGCTGCAAGGACGCCTACAAGGGAATCGAGGACAACAGTGACGCGCGGGGCTTCACCTGGGCCCCGGAGAGCTGGTCGGGGGCGCAGCGCTGCGGCGTCCAGTGGTCCGGCGACCAGAGCGGCACCTGGGACTACATCCGCTGGCAGATTCCGACGTATGCCGGCGCGACGATGTCCGGACTCGCCTATACGACCGGCGATGTGGACGGCATTTTCGGCGGCAGCCCGAAAACCTATGTCCGCGATCTGCAGTGGAAATCCTTCCTCCCGGCGATGATGACGATGGACGGCTGGGCGGACAGCGACAAACAGCCCTACCGCTACGGCGAGCCCTACACCTCCATCAGCCGGAAATATCTGAAGCTGAAGGAGTCGCTGCTGCCGTACATGTACTCCTACGCGGCCGAGGCGACCCGGACCGGTGTCGGCCCGGTGCGTCCGCTGTCGCTCGAATATCCCGACGACCCCAAGGCCGGCACCGACGCGGCCAAGTACGAGTTCCTCAGCGGCCAGGACTTCCTCCTCGCGCCCGTCTACAAGGACAGTGACACCCGCGACGGCATCTATCTGCCCAAGGGCACCTGGGTCGACTACTGGTCCGGGCGCACCTACCAGGGACCGACGACGATCGACGGCTACAGCGCGCCGCTGGACACCCTGCCGCTGTTCGTCAAGGCCGGTGCCGCCGTGCCCATGTGGCCGGGCATCAGGTCGTACCAGGACCGCACGGCCGGCTCGCCGCTCGCCTGGGACATCTATCCGCAGGGCCGTTCCTCCTTCACGCTCTACGAGGACGACGGTGTCACGCGTGCGCACCGGGACGGCGGCAGCGCCACCCAGCGGGTACAGGTGGCGGCGCCGCGCTCCGGGGGCGGCGACGTACGGATCGACGTCGGGGCCTCCCGGGGCTCGTACGAGGGCAAGCAGACGAGGCGGCCGTACCTCTTCACCGTGCACACCGGCGACGCACCGCGCGGTGTCGAGCTGGCGGGCCGGCCGCTGAAGCGGCTGCCGTCCGCGAGCGCGTTCAAGTCGGCGGACGAGGGCTGGTTCTACGACCCGGCGGACCGCGCGGGCGTGGTGCAGATCAAGACCGCGGCCCGCGCCACCGACCGCGCCTTCGGCCTGACGCTGAAGGGCGCCAGCGCGGTCGGCGGGCGGACACCGGGCGCGGTGGTCGCGGTCGGCACGCCGGGCGGCCAGGAGGTGACCAAGGGCGCGCCGACGACCGTACGGACGGCCGTCACGGCGGGCACCCGCGATGCCCGTGAGGTGTCGGTGTCGCTGGCCGCGCCCCAGGGCTGGGCCGTCTCCGCACCGGTGCGCCACGGGCGGATCGCGGCCGGCGCCACCTGGCGCGACGCGCTGACGCTCACCGCGCCCAAGGACGCCGGGAGCGCGGACCCGGTCACCGTCACCGCGACCGTCCGCTACCGGTCGGCGGGGGCGCTGCGTACCGCGGTGCACCGCTTCGAGGTGCGGGCCGTGCCACCGGCGCCCACCGCCGACACCTGGGCGAGCGAGATGGAGTGGCTGAGCGCCGTCAATGGCTACGGCCCGGCCGAACGGGACCGCAGCAACGGGGAGTCGGGGGCGGCGGACGGCCATCCGCTCACCCTCGCCGGGAAGACGTACGCCAAGGGCATCGGGACGCACGCCAACTCGGACATCGAGTTCTTCGCCGGCGGACGCTGTACGTCCTTCACCGCGGACGCCGGGATCGACGACGAGATCGCCGACTACGGGGCGGTGACCTTCTCCGTGGAGGCCGACGGCAAGGTGCTGTGGACCTCGCCCCGGCTGACCGGGAAGTCGGCGCCGGTGGCGGTGGATGTGCCGCTGGGCGGTGCCCGGCACGTACGGCTGAAGGTGACCGATACGGACGGCAAGAAGTCCGGCGACCACGGCGACTGGGCGGGGGCGCGCTTCCACTGCTCGGGGTGAAGCCACTGCGGACCTGAGGGGAAAACGCACGGGGCGCCGAACCGGCTCGATGGCCGGTTCGGCGCCCTTCGCCGTGCCGCGGACGGGCCGCGGTCTCAGCTTGTGCCGGTCTCCGGGCCGTCGTCCTCCTGCTTGTCCGTGGAGTCGGTGGAGCCCTTGTCCTTGCCGGTGTCCTTCGGCTCGCGCGGCTCCTTGGACACCGGGCGGGGCGGCCGGGTGCGTCCGCTGGCGGTGTCGCGGAGGTAGGAGCTGTCGCGGCCGTCGCCGAGCCCGCCCTCGGTCGCCACACCGGGGCCGGCCTGCGGATCGCGGCGGCGCAGATAGCGCTCGAACTCGCGGGCGATGGCCTCGCCGGACGCCTCCGGGAGGTCCGCGGTGTCCCGCGCCTCCTCCAGCGACTGGACGTACTCGGCGACCTCGCTGTCCTCGGCCGCCAGTTGGTCCACGCCCAGCTGCCAGGCGCGCGCGTCCTCGCTCAGCTCGCCGAGCGGAATCCGGATGTCGAGCAGGTCCTCCAGACGGTTGAGCAGGGCGAGGCTCGCCTTCGGGTTGGGCGGCTGGGAGACATAGTGCGGCACCGCCGCCCACAGGCTCACCGCCGGCACGCCCGCGTGGGTGCACGCCTCCTGGAGGATGCCGACGATGCCCGTCGGGCCTTCGTAGCGCGACTCCTCCAGGTCCAGCCGGCGCGCGAGATCCGCGTCCGAGGTGACCCCGCTGACGGGGACCGGACGGGTGTGCGGGGTGTCGCCGAGCAACGAGCCCAGCACCACCAGCATCTCCACGCCCAACTCATGGGCGAAGCCCAGGATTTCGTTGCAGAACGAGCGCCAGCGCATGCTGGGCTCGATACCGCGGACCAGGACGAGATCGCGCGCCCGGCCCTTGCCGTTCGCATCGCTGACACGGACGACGGAGAGCCGGGTCGTCGGCCACGTGATCTTGCGTACGCCGCCGTCCAGGAAGACGGTGGGACGGTTCACCTGGAAGTCGTAGTAGTCCTCGGCGTCGAGCGCGGCGAAGACCTCGCCCTTCCATTCCCGGTCCAGATGTGCGACCGCGGCGGAGGCGGCGTCGCCGGCGTCGTTCCAGCCTTCGAACGCGGCCACCATGACCGGGTCGATCAGCTCGGGTACCCCCTCGAGCTCGATCACCCAGCGCCTCCTTCCGACCGGATCGGCCGTCTGGGGCGGCCGCCGGCAGCAGTTCCATTGCGTGCGTCACCAAGACTACGGCTTCTGCGGTGCCGGTCCGCAGCCCCTGTGCACGAACGGGTACCGATTCATCCGATGTGTGACCAGAACTGATCGCTCAACTTCCGTACAGGGTCTGGACGCGGTCTTGCGTACGGGGCTATACATCGGATGACCGGGAAAGGTCCGATGTTAGTTCCGATGTTCTCCCGCAACATCCCAGGGGGCGTGCGCATGGCCGTAACCGACACCGTCACCGAGCTCGAGGTCCACGACGTCCGCTTCCCCACCTCGGAGCAGCTCGACGGTTCGGACGCCATGAACCCGGACCCCGACTACTCCGCCGCCTATGTCGTCCTGCACACCGGCAGCGGGCCGCAGGGGCACGGCCTCTGCTTCACCATAGGGCGCGGCAACGATGTCATGGCCGCCGCGATCCGGTCCCTCGCGCCGTACGTCGTCGGCCGCCCCGCGCCCGCCACCGCCGCCGACCTCGCCGCACTGCACCACGACCTCACCCATGACTCCCAGCTGCGCTGGCTCGGCCCCGAGAAGGGCGTGATGCAGATGGCGGCCGGTGCGCTGGTCAACGCCGCCTGGGATCTGGCCGCCGGCCGGGCGGGCCTGCCGGTGTGGGAGTTCCTCGCCACGCTGACCCCCGAGGAACTGGTCTCGCTCGTCGACTTCCGCTACCTCTCCGACGCCCTGACCCCCGACGAGGCGCTGGCCATCCTGCGCGCCGCCGAGCCCGGCCGCGCCGAGCGCACCGCCCGACTCCGGGCCGAGGGCTACCCCGCGTACACCACCTCGCCCGGCTGGCTCGGCTACGACGACACCAAGCTGGTGCGGCTGGCCAAGGAAGCGGTGGCCGACGGCTTCGGGCAGATCAAGCTGAAGATAGGCGCCGACCTCGACGACGACAAACGGCGGATGCGGCTGGCCCGGGACGCGGTCGGCCCCGGCGTACGGATCGCCGTCGACGCCAACCAGCGCTGGGACGTGGCCGAGGCCGTCCGCTGGATGACTGCTCTGGCGCCGTACACCCCGCACTGGATCGAGGAGCCGACCAGCCCGGACGACGTCCTGGGGCACGCCGCGGTGCGCTCCGGGCAGCCGGTGAAGGTCGCCACCGGCGAGCATGTCGCCAACCGGGTGGTCTTCAAACAGCTGTTGCAGGCCGGCGCCGTGGACTTCGTCCAGATAGACGCCGCGCGGGTGGCCGGGGTCAACGAGAACCTCGCGATCCTGCTGCTGGCCGCGAAGTACGGCGTCCCGGTGTGCCCGCACGCCGGCGGGGTGGGGCTGTGCGAGCTGGTGCAGCATCTGGCGATGTTCGACTACGTGGCGGTGTCCGGGAGCTGGGAGGACCGGGTGATCGAGTACGTCGACCATCTGCACGACCACTTCACCGACCCGGTCGTCGTCGAACAGGGCCGCTACCGCGCCCCCTCCGCACCCGGGTTCTCCGCCCGGATGAAGCCCGCGTCGATCGCCGCCCACCGCTTCCCCGACGGGCCGGTGTGGCGCGACCGGCCCCACCACAACCACCAGCAGCACGGCGAGCAGGAGGTCTCCGCATGAGCGCCGGACAGTGGACCGGCCGGCAGCCGGCCGACTTCGAGGGGATGAGCGCCCTCGTCACCGGCGGCGGCTCCGGCATCGGGGCGGCCACCGCCGCCCTGCTGATGGCGCGCGGCGCCAGGGTCGCCGTCCTGGACCGGGACCCCTCGGGCGCGCCCGCCGGGGCGATCCAGGTCACGGCCGAGGTGACCTCCGACGCCGCCGTACGGGCCGCCGTCGCGGAGGCCGTCGGGGAGCTGGGCGCCCTGCACACCCTCGTCGGCAATGCGGGCATCGGCGCCATCGGCACCGTCGAGGACAACGACGACGCGGAGTGGAGCCGGGTGCTGGACGTCAACGTCCTGGGGCTGGTGCGCACCGCCCGCGCCGCGCTGCCGCAGCTGCGCCGTACCGCCGCCGACGCCCCGGGACGGGTCTCCATCACCCACACCTGCTCCATCGCCGCCACCGCCGGCCTGCCGCAGCGCGCGCTGTACAGCGCCAGCAAGGGCGCGGTCCTCTCGCTGACTCTCGCGATGGCCGCCGACCACGTCCGCGAGGGCATCCGGGTCAACTGCGTGAACCCGGGCACCGCCGACACCCCGTGGGTCGGCCGGCTGCTCGACCGGGCCGACGACCCGGCCGCCGAACGCGCCGCCCTCAACGCCCGCCAGCCGATGGGACGGATGGTCACAGCCGACGAAGTCGCCGCCGCCATCGCCCACTTGGCGTCCCCGTCCGCCTCCGGCATCACCGGAACCGCACTCGCCGTCGACGGCGGGATGCAGGGCCTGCGCCTGCGGCCCGCCACCACCTGACCTGCCCCTGCGCCCCGTACCGAGAGACTCGCACCCCAGCCGCACACCACCACCGAGGGACCACCCATGAGACTGCGTACGACCGGCGCGGCGGCCTGTGCCGCGGTGCTCGCCACCGCCGCGCTCGCCGGCTGCAACCGCGGCAGCGACACCGCGGGCGGCACGATCGGCATCGATATGCCCCGTACGGACACCGACTTCTGGAACTCCTACCAGCAGTACCTCGAAAAGGACCTGGACCACGGCGGCCCGGCCGCGCTGCCGCTGTCCAACTCGCAGAACGACATCGCCAAGGTCGTCTCCAATGTGCAGGCACTGACCGACCAGGGCGCCAAGGCGATCGTGATGGCACCGCAGGACACCGGCGCCATCGCCGCCGAACTGCGGCGCCTGGAGGAGAAGAAGATCCCGGTCGTGAGCGTGGACACCCGCCCCGACGAGGGCAAGGTCTACATGGTCGTACGCGCCGACAACCGCGCCTACGGCGAGAAGTCCTGCGAATACCTCGGCAAAAAGCTGGGCGGCAAGGGCCGGGTCGCCGAGCTCCAGGGCGACCTCAGTTCCATCAACGGGCGGGACCGCTCGGAGGCGTTCGCGTCCTGCATGAAGAAGAAGTTCCCGAAGATCACCGTGCATGAGCTGGCCACCGACTGGAAGGGCGAGGTCGCCTCCGCCAAGCTGCAGAGCCTGCTCGCCCAGCACCCGGACATCAACGGCATCTACATGCAGGCCGGCGGTGCCTTCCTGCAGCCGACCCTTGCCCTGCTGGAGCAGAAGAAACGTCTCAAGCCGGCCGGCGCCGACGGGCACATCACCGTCATCTCCAACGACGGCATCCCGGACGAGCTGGACGCGATACGCGCCGGCAAGATCGACGCCACCCTCTCCCAGCCCGCCGACCTCTACGCCAAGTACGCGCTCTACTACGCCAAGGCCGGCCTGGACGGCAAGACCTTCACCCCGGGACCGACCGACCACGACTCCACCATCGTGAAGATCAAGAACGGTCTGGAGGACCAGCTGCCGGCGCCCCTGGTCACCAAGGACAACGTCGACGACAAGAAGCTGTGGGCCAATCAGCTGGAGAAGAAGAAATAGTGGCCGTGGAGACCGACGACCGGGCGGCGGTGCACGCCGAGGGGGTCGTCAAACGCTATGGGCCCACCGTCGCCCTGGACGGCGCCCGTCTGACCGTACGGCCCGGCGAGGCGCACGCCCTCGTCGGCCGCAACGGCGCCGGCAAGTCCACCCTGGTGTCCGTACTTACCGGTATGGAACGCCCGGACGCCGGCCGGGTCACCTTCGGCGACGAGCCCGCCCCCGGCTGGGGCGACACCGCCGCCTGGCAGCGCAAGGTCGCCTGCGTCTACCAGAAGTCGATGACCGTGCCGGAGCTGACCGTCGCGGAGAACCTCTATCTCAACCGGTTCCACGGCGAGCGCACCATCCGCTGGCGGGCGCTGCGCGAGCGGGCCCGCGAACTGCTCGCCGAATACGGCGTCGAGGTCGACCCGGCCGCCCGGATCAGGGATCTCGGCGTCGAGCAGCGGCAGTTCGTGGAGATCGCCCGCGCACTGTCCTTCGGCGCCCGGCTGATCATCCTCGACGAGCCCACCGCCCGGCTCGACGCGGGCGGCATCGACCGGCTCTTCGGCAAGCTGCGCTCCCTGCGCGCCCAGGGGGTGGCCTTCTTGTTCATCTCGCACCATCTGCAGGAGGTCTACGAGCTGTGCGACACCGTCACCGTCTTCCGTGACGCCCGGCATGTGCTGACCGCACCCGTCGCGGGGCTGGCCGAGGACGACCTCGTCGCGGCGATGACGGGCGAGCGGGCGGGCGCGGCACGGCCGGTGCGGACGGCCGCGCGGACGGCGGGTGAGCCGCTGCTGCGGACCGAAGGGCTGGCGGCGGACGGGCACTTCGCACCGCTGGACCTGACCGTACGGGCCGGTGAGGTGGTGGGGCTCGCGGGCGCCACGGCCAGCGGGAACACCGCGATCGGCGAGACCCTGGTCGGGCTGCGCGCCCCGGACGGCGGCCGGATCGCGGTACGCGGGCGGCCGGTCCGTACGGGCAGCGTGCCGCACGCCCTCGACGCGGGCATCGGCTACGTCCCCGAGGACCGGCACCGTGAGGGCCTCATCCTGGGCCGCAGCGTCGCCGAGAACGCCACCTTGGCCGTCGCCGACCAGCTCGGCCCGATGGGGACCGTACTGCCCTCCAGAACCCGCGCGTTCGCCCGGCGGATGATCGCCGCACTGGACATCAAGACGACCGGGCCGGGCCAGCCGGTCTCCGGGCTCTCCGGCGGCAATCAGCAGAAGGTCGTGATCGCCCGTGCGCTGGCCCGCGAACCCGCGGTGCTGGTCGCCATCCGGCCCACCAACGGCGTGGACGTCAAATCCAAGGACGCGCTGCTGGGCGTCGTACGGGAGGTCGCGGACGGCGGCAGCGGCGCCGTGATCGTCTCCGACGAACTGGACGATCTGCGGATCTGCGACCGGGTGCTGGCGGTCTTCCACGGCCGGGTGACCGCCGAGTTCACCGGCGGCTGGCGCGACCACGAACTGGTCGCCGCGATGGAGGGGATGGGGAGCGAAAGCTCCCCGGGCACGCAGGACACGGCAGGAACGGAAGGAACCGCGCCATGACCGAGACCGCATCGCCACCGGCCACCGACGCGGTGGACGCACCACCGGTGCGCAGCCGGCCCCGGATCGATCCGGCTCGCTGGCGGGACTTCTCGCTGGTGCCGGTGATCTTCGTGCTGGGCGTCATAGGCTTCATCGTCTCGCCCGCGTTCCTGACCCAGGACAACCTCATCGGCGTCATCCAGCAGTCCACGGAGCTGGGTCTGCTGGTGCTCGGTGAGGCGCTCATCCTGATCAGCGGGCGGATGGACCTGTCGCTGGAGTCGACCATCGGCCTGGCGCCGGTGATCGCCCTGTGGCTGGTGATGCCGGCGCACGGCGCCCGCTTCGCCGGACTGGAGCTCTTCCCCGCCTGGACGGCGATCCCGCTGTGCCTGGCCGTGGGCGCGGCCGTCGGCGCCACCAACGGCTTCCTCATCCTCAAACTGCGGGTCAACGGCTTCATCGCCACCCTCGGCATGCTCACCATGCTGCGCGGGCTGCAAGTGGGCATCTCCGAGGGCCAGTCCATCGGCAATGTCCCGGAGTCCTTCGCCTATCTGGGCAAGGCCGACTGGATGGGCATCCCCGCCGCCGTCTGGATCTGCCTCGCCCTGTTCGCGGTCGGCGGCGCGGCCCTGGGGTACCTCCGGCACGGGCGGGCGCTGTACGCCATCGGCGGCAACCCGGAGGCGGCCCGCGCGGCCGGCGTACGGGTGGACCGCATCACCTGGATCGTGCTCGCCGTCGGCGGGGTGCTCGCCGCCTTCGCCGGCATCCTCTACACCGGTCACTACGGGGCGGTCTCCGCGAGCCAGGGCAACGGCTGGATCTTCCAGGTCTTCGCGGCCGCGGTGATCGGCGGCATCAGCCTCAAGGGCGGCCGCGGCACCCTCTTCGGCGCGCTCACCGGTGTCCTCACCCTCCAGCTCGTCATCAATGTGATGACGCTGGGCGGGGTGCCACCCCTGTGGACACAGTTCCTCAACGGAATGATCATCATCATCGCGCTGGTCATCTCCCGTTTCACCAGCGGCGAGAAGCAGGACTGAGAGGCCCGCCATGCGATATCCACCCCACGGGCCACGGGAGTTGGGGCGGACCGGTGTCACCGTCCCGCCCCTGGGCCTGGGCTGCGCACCGCTCGGCAACCTCTACCGCGCCGTCCCCGAGGAACAGGCGCGCGACGTCGTACACACCGCCCTCGCCACCGGCGCCGGCTACTTCGACACCGCACCGCACTACGGCCTGGGCCTGTCCGAGGAGCGGCTCGGCCGGGCGCTGCGCGGCCGGGACCGCGGCAGCTACACCCTCTCCACGAAGGTCGGCCGCCGGCTGCGGCCGCTCGCGCCGGGGGAGGAGACGGCCGGCGAGGGCTTCGTCGACACCCCCGCACGCGCCCGGGTCCGCGACTTCTCCCGCGACGGCATCCGCGCCACGCTGGAGGCGTCCCTGGAGCGGCTCGGCGTGGACGCCGTCGACATCGTCCATCTGCACGATGTCGAGGACCATCTGCGTGAGGTGTACGAAACCGGCTTCCCGGCCCTCGCCGAACTGCGGGCGCAGAAGGTGGTGCGCGCCATCGGCTTCGGGATGAACCACAGCGATCTGCTGGCCCGCCTGGTCGCCGACCTCGACGTGGATGTGGTGCTCTGCGCCGGCCGCTGGACGCTGCTGGAACGCACCGCCCACGACGATCTGCTGCCGGTGTGCGCGCGGCGCGGCACCTCGGTGGTGGTCGGCGGCGTCTACAACTCCGGGCTGCTGGCGAACCCGTCACCCGGCGCGCCCTACAACTACGCCCCGGCCCCCGCCGAGCTGCTCGACCGGGCACGTCAACTCGCCGCCGTCTGTGCCCATTTCGAGGTCCCGCTCAAAGCGGCCGCGCTCCGCTTCCCCTTCGGGCACCCCGCCGTCGCCGCCGCCCTGGTCGGCGCGGCCACCCCCGAGGAGATGGCCGAGAACGCCCGGCTGTTCACCCACGACATCCCGGACGAGCTCTGGCATACGCTCGTCGCCCGCGGCCTGCTCGCCCCCGACCTGCCGCTGCCCCTGAACGACTGATTCCGCCCCGGAGCGCGCCCCTGATGCGTATCGACGCCCATCACCACCTGTGGGACCTGACCCGGCGCGAGCAGCCCTGGATGGACGGGCCCTGGGCCGATCCGATCCGCCGCAGCTACGCGCTGACCGACCTCACCCCGCATCTGACCGCGCACGGCGTCGACGGCACGGTCCTCGTCCAGTCGTCGTCCTCCTACGAGGAGACCGCCGAGCTGCTCGCCCTCACGGCGGCGGGGCCGGTGCGCGGTGTCGTCGGCTGGGCCGATCTCACCGATCCGGCGCTCACCGAGGCGCTCGCGGCGCTGCCCGCCGGGCTGGTCGGCATCCGTCATCAGGTGCAGGACGAGCCGGACCCCGACTGGCTCACCCGCCCCGACGTGCTGCGCGGCCTGGGCGTGCTGGCCGACGCCGGGCTGGTCTACGACCTGCTGGTCACCCCGCGCGAACTGGCCGCCGCGCACACCGCCGTACGCGCCCTGCCGCAGCTGGCCTTCGTCCTGGACCACGCCGCCAAACCGGCGGTCGCCCAGGGCGACTGGCAGCCCTGGGCGGACGCGATCAGCGGCCTCGGCCGGCTGCCCAACCTCAGCTGCAAGCTGTCCGGGCTGGTCACCGAGGCCGACTGGGACGCCTGGCGGCCGCAGCAGATCCTGCCCTACGCCCGCCATGTCCTGGACGTCTTCGGCCCCGACCGGGTGATGTTCGGCTCCGACTGGCCGGTCTGCACGCTGGCCGCCGGCTACGAGGACGTGGTGGCGCTCGCGGAGTCCGCCACCGGCCAGCTCGGCGCCGCGGAGCGGTCGGCCGTCTTCGGGGGCACGGCCGGGCGGGTGTACGGGATCGGGGCGTTGTAGGGGCGGTGCCGGGCCACCGGCACGGCGTCCGGATTCCGCCGGTTTCGGGTCGCGTCGCGCCGGAGGATCGAGTCGTACCGCGGACAGACGCGGGGCGCTTACCGACTCGATACGAAGGTGATGACGATGACGGCGACCGAGATGACGGCGACGGCGGCGGCAGCGGCGAGCGGCACCCGGCCGCTGGCCGGCAAGGTGGCCCTGGTGACCGGCGGCAGCCGGGGGATCGGCGCCGCGACGGCGCTGCGGCTGGCCGTGGACGGTGCGGCGGTGGCCCTGACGTACCGGAGCCGGCCGGACAGTGCGGACCAGGTCGTCAAGGAGATCGAGCGGGCCGGCGGGCGGGCCTGGGCGGTACGCGCCGACAGCGGCGAAGCGGAAGAGGTCTGGGCGTCGGTGGCCGGCACCGTCGAGCGGTTCGGGCGGCTGGACATCCTGGTCAACAACGCGGGTGTCGGTGTGCTGGGGCCGTTCGAGGGGATCTCCCTGGACGATGTCGACCGGGTGCTGCGGACCAATGTCCGTGCGCCGTTCCTGGCGGCGCAGGCCGCGGCCGCACATCTGACCGAGGGTGGGCGGATCATCTCCATCGGCAGCTGCATGGTCGAGCGGGTCGCCTTCCCCGGCGGCACCCTCTACGCCACCAGCAAGGCCGCGCTCACCGGCCTCACCAGGACCCTGGCCAGGGAGCTGGGGCCGCGCGGCATCACCGCCAACCTCGTGCACCCGGGCCCCATCGACACCGAGATGAACCCGGCCGACGGCGAGAGCGCAAAGATGCAGGCGGGGCTGACCGCACTCGGGGCGTACGGCCAGGCCTCGGATGTCGCGGCGACCGTGGCCCATCTGGCGGGCGACGGCGGGCGCTACATCACGGGCGCCTCGATCGCGGTCGACGGCGGCTTCGCGGTCTGAGCGTCACGGAGACGGCGGCGGGCGGCCGCGCGGGCACGGCCGCCGGCTCGCGTGGCGGCGAGCGTCACAGCGACGAGCGCAACCACTGCTCCACGCTGGCGATATGCACCGTCGCCCAGGCCCGCGCCGCCTCCGCGTCCCGGTCGCGCAGCGCCCCGAGGATCGCGCGATGCTCGGTGAGAGTGCGGGTCACCGCGTCCTTCTGTGTCAGCCCGCGCCAGATCCTGGCCCGGGTGGTCGGGCCGGACAGCCCGTCCAGCAGCGAGCAGAGCACGGAGTTGCCGGACGCCGCGACGATGCCGCGGTGGAACTCCAGATCGCAGGCGACCAGATCCTCGACCGAGGGGTTCGGCCCCAGCGCGTTCAACTGGACTTCCAGGACGTCCAGTTCCGCCGGTCCTATACGGCCGGCCGCCATCGCCGTGGCCGCCGGCTCCAGGATCCGGCGGACGGCGAGGAACTCCAGCACCGTGTCATCGCGGTGGAAGTCCACCACGAAACTCATGGCCTCCAGCAGGAGTTGCGGATCGAGGCTGGTGACGTAGGTGCCGTCGCCCTGGCGCACATCCAGGATGCGGATGAGGGAGAGCGCGCGGACCGCCTCGCGCAGCGAGTTGCGGGACAGGCCGAGCTCGGCCGCCAGCTCGCTCTCCTTCGGCAGCCGGTCGCCCGGCCGCAGCGCGCCGGAGACGATCATGCCCTTGATCTTCTCGATGGCCTCGTCGGTGACCGCCATGGCCGACCTCCCCGCTCGGACCCGCCGGATCTCATCGCCCGGTTGTCGCCCGGATATCGTCACAGACATCCGATGTCTGAGCCCATTATGACCTGTCCCGCCGCCCCCAACCGCTCCCGTACGCGGCCCAGTCCTCCTCCGTGGCGGCGAAGTCGACATACAGCGCCATACCGAACCGCCGGCGGCCCGGATCCTCCCGGGTCAGCCCCAGCCGTATGCCCCGCACCGCGGCCCGCACGGTCTCCGCCGAGGCGTGATGGCCGATGTCGTCGGTGTGGTAGAAGGGCAGCCCCATCAGCAGATCGGTGTGCGGCCCGGTCGCCTCCAGCGCCAGCCGGGTCTGCTGCGCCAGATAGCCGCCGTAGAGGCTCTCGGTCGGCAGTCCGGTGTCGTACGACATCAGCGCGATCTGGTCGACCCGGCGCGCCACCTGCCCGAAGAACCGCTGGGACAGCCATTTGTGATGGCCCGTCACCGCCTTGGTGACCGTGTGCAGGTCGGGCAGCGGATCGATCTGATGGACCGCTACGGACAAGACCCCGCCCCGGCTGTGGACGGCGGGCCCGAGCCGGTCCAGCAGCCGCAGATAGTCGGGGTTGTCGGAGTGCAGCGGCTCCACATCCAGATGGACCCCGGCGAAGCCCTCCGCCAGCACCTGACGGGCGCTCGCCACGATCGCCTCACGGGCCGCGGCGTCCGACAGCCGCAGCCCGCCCCGCTCGCCCGGCTCGTACACCAGCCGGTCGCCCAGCCAGGCGTGCACCCGCACCGACGGCAGTTCGCGGTGCACCGCGGCGATCAGCCAGCGCGCCCGCGGATAGGCGCGGCGGGCCGGCGGCAGGGTGCCGTCGTGCTCCAACGGCCCGGCGTGCACATACAGATCACGGATGCCGGTGCCCTCGATGCGCCGTCGCAGCGCCGCCACGTCGGAGGCGTCCCGCCGCCCGTCCACCCAGGCATGCCCGAGCCAGAAGGCGTCCCGCCCGCGCGTCGTGGCCTCCGGCGCGGCCACGCCCGCGTACTGGGCGCGCAGCGCCGTCGCCGCCAGGGTCACCGGCAGCACGACCAGCACGGCCACCACCCAGGCCGCCCACTTCGCCGTACGTCGCCATCGTCGCCGAGCCATCGCCATCCCCCCGTTGATGCGTCTCGGTGCACATCATGGCAGCCGCCACTGACAGTGACCGCGGGGGCTGCCCCCGCCCGCCCCGGCCCCGCGACGGCACGCGGATACGGCGATGGGACGGCCCCCATGGACCGCCCCATCGTCACTGCGCGTATGCCGCTATGGCGCGACGTCAGCCCGCCAGCATGTCCTTGACCTTGGCCCGGACATCCTCCGTGTCGAGGCCACGGATCATCAGGGTCGTACGGCGACGCAGCACATCGTCGACCGTCTCGGCCCACTCGTTGTCCCGCGCGTAGGCGACCTGCGCCCAGATCTCCGGCGCGTCCGGGTGGATGCGCTCGGCCAGCGCCGGGTTGTCGTTCGCCAGCCGCGCGATGTCGAAGGACAGCGAGCCGTAGTGGGTGGCGAGGTGACGGGCCGTCTCCGGGGCCATCCGCGGACCGGGCGTGCCGCCGTCGACCATCAGCCGGTGCGCGACCGCGTTCGGGTTGGCGATACCGGGCAGCGGAAGCTTCTTCGGCAGATGCGCGATCGGCTCCATGTCGTCGGCCAGCGGGTGGCCGGGCAGCGCGGCGAGCTTGTTCATGACCGTACGGCCGATGTGCCGGAAGGTCGTCCACTTGCCGCCGGCGACCGACAGCATGCCGCCGCTGCCCTCGGTGACGACCGTCTCGCGCTTGGCCTTGGAGGTGTCGCCGGGGCCGCCCGGCAGCACCCGCAGACCTGCGAAGGAGTAGGTGATCAGATCACGGGAGAGCTGCTGGTCGCGGATGGAGAAGGCGGCCTCGTCCAGGATCTGGGCGGTGTCCTTCTCGTTGACCGCGACATCCGCCGGGTCGCCCTCGAACTCCTCGTCCGTGGTGCCCAGCAGCAGCATGTCCTCCCAGGGGAGGGCGAAGGTGATGCGGTACTTGTCGATCGGGGTGGCCAGCGCGGCCTTCCAGGGGGCGGTGCGCTTGAGGACCAGGTGCGCGCCCTTCGACAGCCGGATGGAGGGGGCCGCGTTCGGGTCCTCCATCTTGCGCAGGTGGTCCACCCACGGGCCGGTGGCGTTGAGCACCAGGCGGGCGTTGACGCCGAACTCCTGGCCGTCCATCCGGTCCTTGAGCTCCGCGCCGGTGACCCGGCCCTGGGTGAAGCGCAGACCGGTGACCTCGGCGTGGTTGAGGACCGTGGCGCCGGCCTCGACCGCCGCGCGGACGGTCATCAGGGCCATCCGCGAGTCGTTCATCTGGTCGTCGCCGTACACGGCCACGGCCTTGAGGTTGTCCGTCCGCAGCTCCGGAACGTCGCGCTGCGCCTTGGCCGGGGATATGACATGGCCGACGCCGTCGCCGAACGCGGACAGTGCGGAGTAGGCGAAGACGCCCGCGCCGAGCTTGGCCGCGCCGTGCGGACCGCCCTTGTAGACGGGCAGGTAGAAGGTCAGGGGGTTGGCGAGGTGCGGTGCCACCTGGCGGGACACCGCACGCCGCTCGAAGTGGTTCTCCGCCACCAGCTTGACCGCGCCGGTCTGCAGGTAGCGCAGACCACCGTGCAGCAGCTTGGAGGAGGCGGAGGAGGTGGCGCCGGCGAAGTCACCGGCGTCCACCAGGGCCACCCGCAGCCCGGCCTGCGCGGCGTGCCAGGCAGTGGAAATGCCCAGGATGCCGCCGCCGATCACCAGGAGGTCGTACGTCGCCTTGGAAAGCTGCTCCCGAGTCTCGGCGCGGCTCGCGTGCGAACCGCCTGCCGGGTGCGTCCCGAGTGCCGGGACGCTCTGCAGGGTGCTCATGTTTACTCCTCGTCCTCGATCCAGCCCATGGTCCGCTCGACGGCCTTGAGCCAGCTCTTGTACTCGCGGTCACGGGTGGCCGCATCCATCCGGGGGGTCCACTCGGCGGCCCGGCGCCAGTTGGCGCGCAGCTCGTCGGTGCTGGACCAGAAGCCGACGGCCAGTCCGGCCGCGTAGGCAGCGCCGAGGCAGGTGGTCTCGGCGACCATCGGGCGCACCACAGGGGCGTCCAGGAAGTCCGAGATGGTCTGCATCAGCAGGTTGTTGGAGGTCATTCCGCCGTCGACCTTGAGCGCGGTCAGCTCGACGCCGGAGTCCTTGGTCATGGCGTCGGTGATCTCGCGGGTCTGCCAGGCGGTGGCCTCGAGCACGGCGCGCGCGATGTGCGCCTTGGTGACATAGCGGGTCAGGCCCGCGATGACGCCGCGCGCGTCCGAGCGCCAGTAGGGGGCGAACAGGCCGGAGAAGGCCGGTACGAAGTACGCGCCGCCGTTGTCCTCGACCGTGCTGGCCAGGGTCTCGATCTCGGCCGCGCTGTTGATGAGCCCCATCTGGTCGCGCATCCACTGGACGAGCGAGCCGGTGACGGCGATGGAGCCTTCCAGGGCGTAGACCGGCTGCTGGTCGCCGATGCGGTAGCCGACGGTGGTCAGCAGCCCGTTGTAGGAGTTGACCGGCTCATGGCCGGTGTTCATCAGCATGAAGGTGCCGGTGCCGTACGTGGACTTGGCCTCGCCCTGCTCGAAGCAGGTCTGGCCGAACAGCGCGGCCTGCTGGTCACCGAGCGCCGAGGCGACCGGGACGCCGGCCAGCACACCGCCGACGGCGTGGCCGTAGACCTCGGAGGAGGACTTGATCTCCGGCAGCACGGCGGCCGGGACGTCCATCGACGCGAGGATCTTCTCGTCCCACTCCAGGGTGTGCAGGTTCATCAGCATGGTGCGCGAGGCATTGGTGACGTCGGTGACGTGGTGGCCGCCGTTGACGCCGCCGGTCAGGTTCCAGATGACCCAGGAGTCCATGGTGCCGAAGAGGATCTCGCCGCGCTCGGCGCGCTCGCGCAGGCCCTCGACGTTGTCGAGCAGCCAGCGGATCTTCGGGCCGGCGAAGTACGAGGCCAGCGGCAGGCCGGTCTCACGCCGGAAGCGGTCCTGGCCGACATTGCGGCCGAGCTCCTTGCAGAGCGCGTCGGTGCGGGTGTCCTGCCAGACGATGGCGTTGTGGACCGGCTCACCGGTGTTCTTGTCCCACAGGACGGTGGTCTCGCGCTGGTTGGTGATGCCGATGGCCTTGACGTCGGCGGAGGTGATCCCCGCCTTCTCGACGGCGCTGTCGACGACCTGCTGGACGTTGGTCCAGATCTCGGCAGCGTCGTGCTCGACCCAGCCCGGCTTCGGGAAGATCTGCTCGTGCTCCTTCTGGTCGACCGAGACGATCCGGCCGTCCTTGTCGAAGACGATGCAGCGGCTGGACGTGGTGCCCTGGTCGATCGCGGCAATGAACGGCCCATGGCCGTGGGTGCCGGTGCCGTGACCGTGGCCGTGGGAGGTGGTGGGGGTCTCGCTCATGGTGTGCTCCAAGAAGTCTGTACGGGCGGAGTCGGGGCGGTCAGGCGGCTCAGGCGAATGCCACCTGGTAGATGCCACCGGCGATGGCTCCGCCGATCAGCGGGCCGACGACCGGGATCCATGCGTAACCCCAGTCTGAACCGCCCTTGTTCGGCAGCGGCAGCAGCGCGTGCACGATGCGCGGGCCGAGGTCGCGGACCGGGTTGATGGCGTATCCGGTCGGGCCGCCCAGCGACAGACCGATGCCGACGACCACCAGTGCGACCAGCAGCGTGCCGATCACGCCGACGCCCTTGCCGTTGTCGCTGAGGCCGAGGGTGAGGATCGCCAGCACGAGCACGATGGTGGCGATGATCTCGGTGGCCAGGTTCTGTACGACGTTACGGATCTCCGGGCCGGTGGAGAAGATGCCGAGCACCGGGCCGGCCTTGGGAGCGGCCTTCGGGTCGACCAGGCCCTCCTCGCTGGTGTGATCGCCCAGCACCTCGGGGTCGGTCAGATGGGCCTGGAACTGTCCGTAGTACACGATCCAGACCAGCACCGCGCCGATCATGGCGCCGAGCATTTCGCCGCCGAAGTAGACGGGCACCTGGTTCCATTCGATGCCGCCCTTGATGGCGAGCCCGATGGTGACCGCGGGGTTGAGGTGCGCGCCGGACTTCACGGCGATGTATGCACCCGTGAGGACGGCGAAGCCCCACCCGAAGGTGATGGCCACCCATCCGGCGTTGAACGCCTTGGAGCGTTTGAACGTGACGGCGGCGCAGACGCCACCACCCATCAAGAGCAGTACAGCGGTACCGATGGTCTCGCTGATGAAGATGTCGGAGCTGGACACCGGCGACTCCTTTGTCCTTCGTCCAGGGGAAGGCGAACCCCGGGTCCCTCCGGCGGTCCGCGCCCTCCGAGAGGGCGGTGGTCGGCCGGCGACAGCGCCCACCATAGCGAATATTGCCGTTAGGTGTTCGACAATGCCGACCGACGAACGGCAGTTTTGTTCACCGTCAGAAGCCCGTCAAGGGTTCCGTGGCGAAAAACTTAGGTGAACTTATGGGGTAAATCTGGTCAGAATCGCCCTGCACCAAGATCCCTGGACACCGCACGTGCGCAATCCCTCACCGCAGCGACGATTTCCGGCCGCAGCTCGCCCTCCCGGCAGAGCCGTTCCACCGCTCCTGTGATGCCCACCGCACCCACCGGCATCCGCCGCCGGTCGTGGATCGGCGCGGCCACCGACGCCACGCCCTCCCAGGTCTCCTCGACATCCGCGGCCCAGCCGCGCGCCCGGGTCAGATCCAGCAGCCCCTCGAAGTCCCCCAGGCCGGTCACCGTGCGCGGGGTGAACGCCTCCCGGTCCGCCTCGACGACCTCGCTGTGCGCCACCGGGTCGTACGCCGACAGCACCTTGCCCAGCGCCGTACTGTGCAGCGGGTGCATCGCGCCCACCTCCAGCACCTGCCGGCTGTCGTCCGGCCGGAAGACGTGGTGCACGATCAGCGCGCCCTGCTGGTGCAGTACGCCCAGATAGACGGCCTCACCGCTGGAACGGGCCAGATCGTCGGTCCATACCAGGGCCCGGGCGCGCAGTTCGTGCACGTCCAGATAGCTGTTGCCCAGCCGCAGCAGCTCCGCGCCCAGCTGGTAGCGGCCCGAGGCGGCGTCCTGTTCGACGAACCCCTCCTGCTGGAGCGTGCGCAGGATTCCGTGGGCGGTGCCCTTGGCCAGCCCCAGTGAGGAGGAGATGTCGGAGAGCCCCAGCCGCCGTTCCCCTCCTGCGAGCAGCCGCAGCATCGCTGCGGCGCGCTCCAGCGACTGGATGGTGCGTGCCATCGGGCAACCTCCGAAGTGAGCGGTTCGACAATGCTGAACGATATCGGCCCATGCCGACTCAAGTCAGCGAACCGGAGTTCTTGCTGATCGAACCGGAGTCTGTCAACGATCACGGATAGTGCACGACAGGGGGGTCAAAGAGTGCTGTCCACGGCGTGGAACGGGGAACACGTGTACCGAACCGGCAGCTACGCTGGCCGGGTGCGCCCTCTCCCGGAGGGTGCAAAGCCGACAGCCGTCGCAACCACGGGAGCAATCTCCATGGCCTCTAATACGCCATCGCCCATCAGCTCGTCCCGCGTCGAATCGCTTCGTGAGGCCCTGGCCTCACGGGTGGTGGTCGCCGACGGCGCGATGGGCACCATGCTGCAGGCGCAGGACCCGACCATGGAGGACTTCCAGCAGCTGGAGGGCTGCAACGAGATCCTCAACGTCACCCGGCCCGACATCGTCCGGTCGGTCCACGAGGAGTACTTCGCGGTCGGCGTCGACTGCGTGGAGACCAACACCTTCGGCGCGAACTTCGCGGCCCTGGCCGAGTACGACATCGCCGAACGGGTCTTCGAGCTGTCCGAGGCCGGTGCCCGGATCGCCCGCGAGGTCGCCGACGAGTTCACCGACTCGACCGGTCAGCAGCGCTATGTCCTCGGCTCCATGGGCCCCGGCACCAAGCTGCCCACCCTGGGCCACGCCCCCTACGTCACGCTGCGCGACGCCTACCAGCAGAACGCCGAGGGCATGATCGCCGGCGGTGCGGACGCGCTGCTGGTGGAGACCACCCAGGACCTGCTGCAGACCAAGGCCGCCATCCTCGGTGCCCGCCGCGCCCTGAAGGCCACCGGCAGCAACCTCCCGGTGATCTGCTCGGTCACCGTCGAGACGACCGGCACCATGCTGCTCGGCTCGGAGATCGGCGCCGCGCTGACGGCGCTGGAGCCGCTGGGCATCGACATGATCGGCCTGAACTGTGCCACCGGCCCGGCCGAGATGAGCGAGCACCTGCGCTACCTCTCCCGGCACTCCCGTATCCCGCTCGCCTGCATGCCCAACGCGGGCCTGCCGGTGCTGGGCAAGGACGGCGCGCACTACCCGCTGACGCCCGGCGAGCTCGCCGACGCCCAGGAGACCTTCGTGGGCGAGTACGGCCTCTCGCTGGTCGGCGGCTGCTGCGGCACGACCCCCGAGCATCTGCGGCAGGTCGTCGAGCGGGTGCGCGGCATCGAACCGACGCGGCGCGAGCCGCGCCCCGAGCCGGGCGCCGCCTCGCTCTACCAGACCGTGCCGTTCCGCCAGGACACCTCCTACCTGGCGATCGGTGAGCGCACCAACGCCAACGGGTCGAAGAAGTTCCGTGAGGCGATGCTGGCGGGCCGCTGGGACGACTGTGTGGAGATGGCCCGCGACCAGATCCGCGAGGGCGCGCACATGCTCGACCTGTGCGTCGACTACGTCGGCCGCGACGGCGTCGCCGACATGGAGGAGCTGGCCGGCCGCTTCGCCACCGCCTCCACCCTCCCCATCGTCCTGGACTCGACGGAGCTGAACGTCATCCAGGCCGGACTGGAGAAGCTCGGCGGCCGCGCGGTGATCAACTCCGTCAACTATGAGGACGGCGACGGTCCCGAGTCGCGTTTTGCGAAGGTCACCGCGCTGGCGGCCGAGCACGGCGCGGCGCTGATCGCGCTGACCATCGACGAGGAGGGCCAGGCCCGCTCCGTCGAGCACAAGGTCGCCATCGCCGAGCGGCTCATCGCCGACCTGACCGGCAACTGGGGCATCCATGAGTGCGACATCCTCATCGACTGTCTGACCTTCACCATCTGCACCGGTCAGGAGGAGTCCCGCAAGGACGGCATCGCCACCATCGAGGCGATCCGTGAGCTCAAGCGCCGCCATCCGGACGTGCAGACCACCCTCGGCCTGTCCAACATCTCCTTCGGCCTCAACCCGGCCGCCCGTATCGTCCTCAACTCCGTCTTCCTGGACGAGTGCGTCAAGGCCGGCCTGGACTCGGCCATCGTGCACGCCAGCAAGATCCTGCCGATCGCCCGGCTGGAGGAGGAGCAGGTCAAGGTCGCCCTCGACCTGATCCACGACCGGCGCAGCGAGGGCTATGACCCGCTGCAGAAGCTGATGGAGCTGTTCGAGGGCGTCAACACCAAGTCCATGAAGGCCGGCCGGGCCGAGGAACTGCTCGCCCTGCCGCTGGAGGAGCGCCTCCAGCGCCGCATCATCGACGGTGAGAAGAACGGCCTGGAGGCCGACCTCGACGAGGCCCTCCAGGACCGCCCCGCCCTCGACATCGTCAACGACACCCTCCTGGAGGGCATGAAGGTCGTCGGCGAGCTCTTCGGCTCCGGCCAGATGCAGCTGCCGTTCGTGCTGCAGTCCGCCGAGGTCATGAAGAGCGCGGTGGCCTTCCTGGAGCCGCACATGGAGAAGTCCGACGACGAGGGCAAGGGCACCATCGTGCTGGCCACCGTCCGCGGCGACGTCCACGACATCGGCAAGAACCTCGTCGACATCATCCTGTCCAACAACGGCTACAACGTCGTCAACCTCGGCATCAAGCAGCCCGTCTCCGCGATCCTGGAGGCCGCCGAGGAGCACAGGGCCGATGTCATCGGCATGTCCGGTCTGCTGGTCAAGTCCACGGTGATCATGAAGGAGAACCTGGAGGAGCTCAACCAGCGCAAGATGGCGGCCGACTTCCCCGTCATCCTGGGCGGCGCGGCCCTCACCAGGGCCTACGTCGAGCAGGATCTGCACGAGATCTACGAGGGCGAAGTCCGCTACGCCCGCGACGCGTTCGAGGGCCTGCGCCTGATGGACGCCCTGATCGCCGTCAAGCGCGGAGTGCCCGGCGCCAGCCTCCCCGAACTCAAGCAGCGCCGCGTGCCCAAGCGGGACACCGCGGTCCTGGAGGTCGAGGAGCCCGAGGGCGCGGTGCGCTCCGACGTCGCCATCGACAACCCCGTGCCGACCCCACCGTTCTGGGGCACCCGGGTCGTCAAGGGCATCCAGCTCGCCGATTACGCGTCGTGGCTGGACGAGGGCGCGCTGTTCAAGGGCCAGTGGGGCCTCAAGCAAACGCGCACCGGCGACGGTCCGACGTACGAGGAGCTGGTGGAGACCGAGGGCCGCCCGCGCCTGCGCGGCTGGCTCGACAAGCTGCAGACCGAGAATCTGCTGGAAGCCGCCGTCGTGCACGGCTACTTCCCGTGCGTGTCCAAGGGCGAGGACCTGATCCTGCTGCACGAGGACGGCACCGAGCGCACCCGCTTCACCTTCCCGCGCCAGCGCCGCGGCCGGCGGCTCTGCCTGGCGGACTACTTCCGCCCGGAGGAGTCCGGCGAGACCGATGTCGTCGGACTGCAGGTCGTCACCGTCGGTTCGAAGATCGGCGGCGCCACCGCCGAGCTCTTCGAGGCCAACTCCTACCGCGACTACCTCGAACTGCACGGTCTGTCCGTCCAGTTGGCCGAGGCGCTGGCCGAGTACTGGCACGCCCGGGTCCGCGCCGAGCTGGGCTTCGGCGGGGAGGACCCCGCCGATGTCGAGGACATGTTCGCGCTCAAGTACCGCGGCGCGCGCTTCTCGCTGGGCTACGGCGCCTGCCCCGACCTGGAGGACCGCGCCAAGATCGCCGACCTGCTGCAGCCGGAGCGGATCGGCGTCGAGCTCTCCGAGGAGTTCCAGCTGCACCCGGAGCAGTCCACCGACGCGATCGTCATCCACCACCCCGAGGCGAAGTACTTCAACGCGCGGTAACTCCATGTGAGCGGGTCAGGGCCGTCCGGGTACCCTCCGGACGGCCCTGACCTGCGTCACCACGCGTTTCGACGCGGACCGTCGTACACTTATCGGTCCGGTAGTGGCCGGTCGTTTCCCCCAGCCGGGGATGACGACCGGCCCTTTCGTCCCTTCGGGGACGTCGCAGTGGAGGTGGATGGATGACCAGCAGCATCCCCGCAGTCGGCACCCGAACGGCCGAAGCCGCGACCCTCCAGGCCGTGTTCCTCGATCTGGACGGCACCCTCGTCGACACCGAGGGCTTCTGGTGGGAGGCGGAGGCAGAGGTGTTCGCCGAGCTCGGCCACATTCTCGACGATGCCCACCGCGAGGTGGTGGTCGGCGGCCCGATGACCCGCAGTGCCGGGTATCTGATTCAGGTCACCGGTGTCGACATCAGCCTGACCGAGCTCAGTGTGCTGCTCAACGCCGCCTTCCTGGCGCGGATCCGGCGGGGCGTCCCGCTGATGCCGGGCGCCCGCAGGCTGCTGGCCGAGCTGGCCGCCCATGAGGTGCCGACCGCCCTGGTCTCCGCCTCGCACCGCGCCATCGTCGACCAGATGCTGCACTCGCTGGGCCCGGACAACTTCTGGCTGACCCTCGCGGGCGATGACCTGAGCCGCACCAAACCGCACCCGGACCCGTATCTGACGGCCGCCGCGCGGCTGGGGGTGGACCCGGCGCGCTGCGCCGTCGTCGAGGACACCCTGACCGGTGTGACGGCGGGTGAGGCGGCGGGCTGCCCGGTGGTCGCGGTGCCCTCGGTGACACCGATCCCGCCGGCCCTGGGCCGTACGGTCGTGCGCACGCTGGAAGAAGTCGATCTGCCATTTCTCCGGGCGGTCATCACGGAAAGCCGTGGAAGCGTGCACTGAGCGTGCCCCGGTGAAAGCCCTCCAGAACTCAGGGGAACGGCCCGCTCATTTTCCGTGACGAATGCGCTGACTGAATTGCTGCACCGCCCCGGACCCCTGAACGCGTGACGTTTCTCACGCGCCAGGCCATCGACAGCGGGCCCGACAAGTGTTCCAGGGGTCCGCTTCAGTGGTTTCTACGGGGGTAAGTGTCCGGATTGGTGGAGCAACGCGCGAAACGTTCCACCGTCCGGATATCGATCACCCCGCCATCGTTATCCAGGTGCCATATCGATACAACTCCTTTGTGTCCCAGCGCGGCTGGCCGTTCCTACTAATGTCGACGTGAGCAACACCTCTGCGCTGATAAGGAACCTGCCGACGATGAATCGCAAGACCCTGGTGCTGCCGGCGCTGGCCGGTCTCCTCGCCCCCGTACTCGCAGCCTGTGGCAGCACGGACGGCGCGGGCGATGGCGGCGATCCGATCGTCGTGGGGGTGGCCACTCACATCGAGGCCACCAAGGCGGCGCCCGCTCCGCTCGACCCGTCCCAGGCGTACGACGTCGACGCGTGGAACGTGATGCGCAGCACCCTTCAGACGCTGATGCGGCTGCCCCGGTCCGGTACCGCTCCGGTGCCCGAGGCCGCCGAGTCCTGCGGGTTCCGCGACACCCAGAATGAGCAGTACCGCTGCACCCTGCGCAGCGGCCTGAAGTTTTCGAACGGCCATGCCCTGACGGCGCAGGACGTCAAGTTCTCCATCGACCGCATGCGGACCATCAACAACACCAACGGTCCGGTGTCCTTGCTCAACGACATCGACAAGGTCGAGGCGCCCAGCGACACCGAGGTGGTCTTCCACCTCAGCAAGCCGGACGCCACCTTCCCGCAGAAGCTGACCACGCCCGCCGCCGCGATCGTCGACGGCGAGGTGTACCCCAAGGACCGCCTCCACAGCGGCTTCGACGTGGTCGGCTCCGGCCCGTACACCCTCAAGGTCGAGCGCAAGAACAACCACATCGCCAAGGCCGTCTTCACCAAGAACCCCAGCTACAAGGGCGGGGTGAAGGTGCAGAACGACAAGGTCGAGATGCGCTTCTTCGACGACTCCGCGTCCACGGAGAAGGCGCTGCGCAAGGGCGACATCGACGTGATGAACCGCGGTCTGTCGCCCGACCAGGTCAGGGGCCTGGAGAACGCCCGGGACCAGCACATCGCGCTCCAGGAGATGCCGGGTCAGGAGATCCGCTACCTCGCCTTCAACACCAAGGACCCGGCCGTCTCCGACAAGGCCGTGCGACAGGCGATGGCGCAGATCGTCAACCGCTCCGACCTGGTGCGCAACGTCTACTCCTACACCGGTGACCCGCTCTTCTCGATGGTCCCCACCGGCCTCAGTGGCCACATCAACTCTTTCTTCAACAAGTACGGGAACCCCAACGCCGCGGCCGCCCGCAAGACCCTGCGGCAGGCGAACATCACCACCCCGGTGAAGTTCACCCTCACGTACACGACGAACCACTACGGCTCCAGCACCGTCAAGGAAATCCGTACGCTGCAGCGCCAGCTGAACAGCACCAAGCTGTTCGACGTCAGCATCAAGGGCGTCGACAGCTGGCAGCAGTTCCGCACCGACGCCCTGGACGGCAAGTACACCGTCTACAACATGGGCTGGTTCCCCGACATCCCGGACGCCGACAACTACATCGCGCCGTTCATCGGCAAGCAGAACTGGCTCGGCTCCCCGTACCGCAACAGCAAGGTCGAGTCGCAGCTGATCCCGGCCAGCCGCCAGCAGACCGACCGCAACGCCGCCGGGACCGCCTTCAAGCAGGCGCAGGACATCATCGCCGAGGACGTACCGCTCCTCCCGCTCTGGCAGGGCAAGCAGTACGTCGCCGCCCGCGATGACATCACCGGCATCCAGTGGGCCCTCAACTCGGCCTCCGGCCTGCAGATCTGGGAGCTCGGCCGCGGCGTCTCCGACTGACGCGCGGGTCCGGAAAACCACCACAGCACAACCGCCGCGGTCTCCCCACCGCGGCTCGAACAAGCACCACCCAGATCGTGAGGACAGTAGTGAGGAAGCGTGACCAGTGGCTGGCCGCCCCGATGCGAGCGGGGCTGGCAACAGCCCTCCTCGCGCTCGCCGGGTGCGGTACGGACAACTCAGGGGCCGCCGGCACCGGCGAGCCCGTGGTCATGGGAATGACGGACAAGGTCAAGGCCACCGACCCCGCAGCCGGTTACGACCCCGGGTCCTGGCTGCTGTTCAACAATGTTTTCCAGTCCCTGATGAGCTTCCCGAAGGGCGGCACCACCCCCGAGCCGGAGGCGGCCGAACGCTGCGGTTTCACCGACACCGACAGCAAGGTCTACCGCTGCACCCTCAAGGACGGCCTCACCTTCAGCAACGGTGACGCGCTGACCTCCAAGGACGTCAAGTACTCCTTCGACCGCACCCAGCGCATCAAGGACAAGGACGGCCCCGCCGTGATGTTCTCCGCGCTCGACAAGGTCGAGACCCCGGACGCCAAGACCGTGGTCTTCCGGCTGAAGACTCCCGACGCGACCTTCCCCATGAAGATCGCCTCGGGCGCCGGCTCCATCGTCGACCACGCCGACTACCCCGCCGACCGGCTGCGCACCGACGGCAAGGCCACCGGCTCCGGTGTCTACACCCTCAAGGAGTACGGCCACGAAAAGGCCGTCTTCGGCGTCAACGGCTCGTACAAGGGCCCCGCCAAGGTCAAGAACTCCGGGATGACCGTGAAGTTCTTCCAGGCCCCCGACAAGCTCAAGAAGGCCGTCCAGAGCGGCGACGTCGACGTCGCCTACCGAGGTCTGGCCATGAAGGACATCGCCGCCCTGGACGGCGCCTCCCTGAACCAGCAGCACGGCACCCAGGTGATCGAGGGCGGCAGCGCCGAGATCATGCACCTGGTCTTCAACCTCAAGGACCCGGTCGCCGGCAAGCTGGGCGTCCGCAAGGCGATCGCCTACCTGCTGGACCGCTCCACCCTCGTCCGGGACGTCTACCAGCACACCGCGGAACCGCTGTACTCGGTCGTCCCGGCCGGCATCACCGGCCACACCACGGCCTTCTTCAACACCTACGGCGACCGCCCGCAGCCCGACAAGGCGGCCTCCGCACTGAGTTCGGCCGGCGTGCACGGCAAGGTGCCGCTCACCCTGTGGGTCACCCCCGACCGGTTCGGCCCCGGCACCGTCCCCGCCTTCCGCGAGATCGCCCAACAGCTCAACCACAGCGGCCTGTTCGACGCCAAGGTGCGCAGCGTGCCCACCGAGGAGTACGACAAGGGCGTGGCCGCCGGCCGGTTCGGTGTCTACGTCAAGGGCTGGATCCCCGACTACCCGGACCCCGACAGCTTCACCCAGCCGTTCTTCGGCAAGGACAACGTGCTGTCCAACCACTACAGCTCGCCCAAGATCACCGGCCGGCTGCTGCCCAAGACGGCCGACCAGCAGGACCGCGGCGCCACCAAGTCCGCCTTCCGGGAGCTGCAGAACATCGTCGCCCAGGACGTGCCGGTCATCCCGATCTGGCAGGGCAAGCAGTACGCGGTGGCCCGTGACGGCGTCACCGGCCTGGAATGGACCCTGGACTCCTCGACCGTCTTCCGGTTCTGGGAGATCAGCAAGGCCGCCGACGCCTGACCGGCCTGAACAGGCGCTGAACACGACGGCGGGGCCGGCCCGGGGGATTCCCGGGCCGGCCCCGCCGTCGTCCGTCCACCGGGCGTCAAGGCCCGTTGCTCAGCCGCTCACTGGGCGCCGGGGCGCACCAGCCCGCTCTCGTACGCGTACACCGCCGCCTGCACCCGGTCGCGCAGCCCCAGCTTCGTCAGCACATGGCCCACATGGGTTTTGACGGTCGTTTCGCTCACGAACAGATCCGCGGCGATCTCCGCGTTCGACAGCCCGCGCGCCACCAGCTTCAGCACCTCCACCTCACGGTCCGTGAGGGTGTGCAGAGTGTCCGGTACCGGCTCCTCGCCCGACGGCAGATGCCCGGCGTACTTGTCCAGCAGCCGACGCGTGATGCTCGGCGCGAGCATCGCCTCGCCCGCCGCCACCACCCGGATCGCCTGCACCAGCTCATCGGCCGGCGCGTCCTTCAGCAGAAAGCCGCTGGCCCCGGCCCGCAGCGCCTCGACGACATACTCGTCCAGATCGAAGGTCGTCAGCACCAGCACCTTCGCCGGCCCGTCCTTCGCCGGACCGGTGATCTGCCGGGTCGCCTCGACGCCGTCCATCCGGGGCATCCGGATGTCCATCAGCACCACATCGGGCTGCAGCGCCCGCACCTGCTCCAGCGCCTGCAACCCATCACCGGCCTCTCCCACGACCGCCAGATCCTGCTCCGCCTCCAGAATCATCCGGAATCCCGTACGCAGCAGGGGCTGGTCGTCGACCAGCAGGACGCGGATGGCCACGAGCTCTCCTTTGTTAGACCTGCCCCATTCTGCCCTGCTGCTCCCCGCCCTCGTCCGCCGGGCGCACCTGCAGCGGATACACCGGGGGAGTACCGCCGAATTCCGGACAGTGCGCCTGGTGGTCGCACCAGCCGCACAGCTTGGTCGGCCGCGGCCGCCAGTCACCGGTCCTCGTCGCCAGCTGGATCGCCTCCCACAGCGCCAGCAACTTCCGCTCCACACCCCGCAGATCGGCCTCGCCCGGGTCGTACGTCAGCACATCGCCGCTGCCCAGATAGACCAGCTGCAGCCGCCGCGGCACCACACCGCGCAGCCGCCACATCACCAGCGCATAGAACTTCATCTGGAACAGCGCGCCCTCGGCGAACTGCGGCCGCGGCGCCTTGCCGGTCTTGTAGTCGACGATCCGCACCTCGCCCGTCGGCGCCACGTCCACCCGGTCGATGAACCCCCGCAGCCGCAGCCCGGAATCCAGCACCGTCTCCACATAGAGCTCACGCTCCGCCGGCTCCAGACGCGTCGGATCCTCCAGCGAGAACCACCGCTCCACCAGCGCCTCGGCCTCCGTCAACCACGTCGCCAGCCGCTCGCCCCCGGCGTCGTCGGCGAACAGCTCGGCGAGCTCCGGCCGCTCGGCGAGCAGCTTCTCCCACGCGCCCGGCACCATCGCCCGTGCCTCGGCCGGCGTACGCTCCGCCGCCGGAGCGTCGAAGAGCCGCTCCAGCACCGCATGCACGACCGTGCCGCGGGTCGCCGCCGCGCTCGGCTTCTCCGGCAGCTTGTCGATCACCCGGAAGCGGTACAGCAGCGGACACTGCATGAAATCGCCGGCCCGCGACGGCGACAGCGCCACCGGCGGCCGTGCCTGCTCACCGCCCTGCACCCCCGCCCCGGGCTCGCCCGGCCCGTCCTGCGCGGCCGCCTCGGCCTTTTCCGTGCTCCATCCCATGCACAAAACCCTACGGCCCGCCACTGACAAGCGCGGACGGGTCACCAGTAGTGAGGGCCCCGCGGCATATCGGGCCGATCCACTCCGCATACCATCGACGCCGGACCCCTTCGCCCTGCATGATCGAGATATACAGGCCGAGCAGGGGCGAAAGCCGTATTCGATGAGGGGACGCCGTGGACGACAGCGGGAAGCCGCAGGACCCCCAGGAGTCCGTGCGGCCCCAGCCGCCCGAGCCGCCCAAGGACCCCGACGGGCCCAAGGCGCCCACACCGGGCAAGAAGGGCAGCGGCGGCGGCATCCTGATGGGCCGTCCCTTCGGCGTACCCGTCTACGTCGCCCCCAGCTGGTTTCTCGTCGCGGCCCTGATCACCTGGGTCTTCGGCGGCCAACTGGAGCGCGTGCTGCCCGAGCTCGGCGCCGCCCGCTACCTCGTCTCGCTCTTCTTCGCCGTCGCCTTCTACGCCTCGGTGCTCGTGCACGAGCTGGCCCACACCGTCGCCGCGCTCCGCTTCAAGCTCCCCGTACGCCGCATCCAGCTGCAGTTCTTCGGCGGCGTCTCGGAGATCGAGAAGGAGACCGAGACCCCCGGCAGGGAGTTCATCCTCGCCTTCGTCGGCCCGCTGCTCTCCCTCGCCCTCGCCGGGGTCTTCTACGCCGGTATGCACATGGTCGAGCCCGGCACCGTCCCCGGAGTGCTGCTCGGCGGCCTGATGATCTCCAACCTGATCGTCGCGATCTTCAACCTGCTGCCCGGTCTGCCCCTGGACGGCGGCCGGATGCTGCGCGCCGTCGTCTGGAAGATCACCGGCAGGCCCATGACCGGCACCATCGCCGCCGCCTGGGTCGGCCGCGCGCTCGCCGTCACCGTCCTCATCGGCCTGCCGCTGCTCACCCACACCGGCGCCCTCGGCAACGCCCGCCCCGAGATCGGCGGCGCGGACTCGCTCACCGACGCCCTGCTCGCCGCGATCCTCGCCGCGATCATCTGGACCGGCGCCGGCAACAGCCTGCGCATGGCCCGGCTGCGCGAACGCCTCCCCGACCTCACGGCCCGCACCCTCACCCGGCGCGCCGTCCCCGTCGAGAGCGACACCCCGCTCTCCGAGGCGCTGCGCCGCGCCAACGACGCCGGCGCCCGCGCCCTGGTCGTCGTCGACCGCCAGGGCGGGCCCACCGCCCTCGTCCGCGAGGCCGCCATCGTCGGTGTCCCCGACCACCGCCGCCCCTGGGTCCCGGTCGGCACCCTCGCCCAGGACCTCAAGGACGGTATGCGGGTCTCCGCCGAACTGGCCGGCGAGGACCTCCTGGAATATCTGCGCGCCACCCCGGCCACCGAATACCTCGTCGTCGAGGAGACCGGTGAGATCTACGGCGTGCTGTCCACCGCCGATGTCGAGCGGGCCTTCGTCTCCGCCATGGCCCGCAAGGCCTGACCCCCCGGCACGGTCGGCGGCCGCCCCCGGCCCGCCGGCCACCGCCCACTGGTCCGCGCCGCCCCAACGGGCCGGTAGGCTGGTCACATGTCCGAACCGACCGGTGCCGCCCGCCGTCGCGGGCCCTTCAAGGTCGGGGACCAGGTCCAGCTCACCGACCCCAAGGGACGCCACTACACCTTCACGCTCGAAGAGGGAAAAAGCTTCCACACCCACAAGGGAGCCTTCCCCCACGACGAGCTGATCGGTGCTCCCGAGGGCAGTGTTGTCCGTACCACCGGGAACGTCGCCTACCTCGCGCTGCGCCCGCTGCTCCCCGACTATGTCCTGTCCATGCCCCGCGGTGCCGCCGTGGTCTACCCCAAGGACGCGGGGCAGATCCTGGCGATGGCCGACATCTTCCCCGGCGCCCGCGTCGTCGAGGCGGGTGTGGGCTCCGGCTCGCTCAGCAGCTTCCTGCTGCGCGCCATCGGCGACGACGGCATGCTGCACTCCTACGAGCGCCGTGCCGACTTCGCCGAGATCGCCACGCAGAACGTCGAGCGCTACTTCGGCGGCCCGCACCCCGCGTGGACGCTCACCGTCGGTGACCTCCAGGACAACCTGTCCGACACGGACGTCGACCGGGTCATCCTCGACATGCTGGCCCCCTGGGAGTGCCTGGACGCCGTCTCCAAGGCTCTGGTCCCCGGCGGCATCCTCTGCGCCTACGTCGCGACGACGACGCAGATGGCCCGCACCGTCGAGGCGATCCGCGAACACGGCACCTTCAACGAGCCGTCGGCCTGGGAGACCATGGTCCGCACCTGGCACGTCGAGGGCCTCGCCGTCCGCCCCGACCACCGCATGATCGGCCACACCGGCTTCCTGCTGACCGCCCGCCGGCTCGCGGACGGCGTCGAGCCCCCGCTGCGCCGCCGCCGGCCTGCAAAGGGCGCGTACGGCGAGGACTACACAGGACCGGGCAAGGACCAGACAGCGGCCGCCGACGGCGGCCCCGCCGAGCGCGGCTGACCCCCTTCGCCGAGCCGGAACGACCGGCCGGCAGCGGCCACCGAACCACCAGGCGCCGCCGACGAGTTCCCGTACGGGGAACCGCCGGCGGCGCCGCTTCGTTTCCCCCCGGGATCCGGCACGGAAAACCCCGGGAAACTCCGCTCCTGCTGGTTCCTTGGCGCTCTCTCCTGTGGAACGATGCTGGGCACTCCCACCGCCACAGCACTTCACAGGAGTTACCCCGCGTGCAGCCCATGGCAGGCCAGGACCTTTTGCACACCCAGCCGCGCCCCATGCACTGGCTCGCCACCGCCACCGCCCTCTCGGCGGTCGTCGCGGCCGCGTCCTTCGTCCAGCCCCCCGATGCCACCGCCACGACCTCCCACGACGTCAGGGTGGCCCATTCCTCCGTGGCTGCCCCCGACCCGGCCAAGGTGACCTTTCCGGTCGACTGCGGGCCCAACCGCCTCGACGTGGTGAAGAAGGTCTCCGGCGACCTCGACCACGACGGCACGACCGAGACCGTCGCGGTGGTCCGCTGCCACAGCGAGACCGGCACGCCGCCCAGCGGCGTCTACGTCCTGGCGCAGCCGACCGACCCCAAAGCCGCACCTCGGATCGTGGCGACGCTCCTGGCGCCCGCACAGCGGCTCAGCGTCCAGAACCTGGTGGTCAAGGACGGCGCGATCTCCGCGGCGCTCCTGGGCTACTCCACGCTCGACGTTCCGCGCTGCTGCCCGGACGTGCACAAGAGCGTCAAGTGGCAATGGCAGGACGGGAAGTTCGTCCAGAGTGAACTCCCCGCCGCCATGAGCACCGAGCGTGCGTGATTCATCACACGATGTGTCGGTAGCCGACGCGCTGTGCGTCCCGCCGACTACTCCGCGTCCGGCCCGTACACCTCGACGAGGTCGCTGACGCGGCGGACGTGGATGCAGTCCCCGGGGCACTCCTTGGCGGAGTCCCGCACGTCGGTGAGCAGCTTCAGCGGGACGGGCGTTGTGGCCCCCTTGTCCTGCAGCAGCTCGTCATCGGCGCTCTTCACATAAGCCAGCCCGTCGATGTCGAGCTCGAAGACCTCCGGCGCGTACTGCGCACAGATGCCGTCCCCGGTGCAGAGATCCTGGTCGATCCAGACTTCCAGCTCTGGGGCTTCGTCCTGCGCGGTCATCTCGCCTGCCGTTCCTGCGTACGTGAACCGTTTTTGTCTAAGTGGCGCCAGCCCTGACGGGTGTTGACCGACTCGACGATACAACCGCTCGCTTTCCGATGTTGTTGGGTGGGTATTCCCTTGGCGTGAGGACGTGCGCAAGGGTGAAGATCGGACACACCCCGACAGTCTTTTCGATCTAGGGGTTTCAACCTGCACCGGCCCAGGTAGGGTCAGGAAGCGTCCAGCTCCTTGGAGGAGGTGAGGACCGTGGCAGCCCACGACGACGACATCAACCGCGGCATCCGGCCGGGGCGAGGGTCTGAAGATCCCGCCGGCCAGGTTGCCTATCTCGAGCAGGAGATCGCCGTCCTGCGACGCAAGCTCGCCGACTCTCCGCGGCACACGAGGATTCTCGAAGAGCGGATCGTCGAGCTGCAGACCAACCTGGCCGGCGTCTCGGCACAGAACGAGCGTCTCGCCAATACTCTCCGCGAGGCCCGCGACCAGATCGTCGCGCTCAAAGAGGAGGTCGACCGGCTCGCGCAGCCGCCGGCCGGCTTCGGTGTCTTCCTGCAGACCAACGAGGACGGCACGGTCGACATTTTCACCGGAGGCAGAAAACTCCGGGTGAATGTCAGCCCGAGCGTGGAGACCGAGGACCTCAGGCGCGGCCAAGAGGTCATGCTCAATGAAGCGCTCAACGTGGTCGAAGCCATGAAGTTCGAGAGCGCCGGCGACATCGTCACCCTCAAGGAAATCCTTGAGGACGGCGAGCGCGCCCTGGTCATCGGGCACACCGACGAGGAACGGGTGGTGAGGCTCGCCGAGCCGCTGCTGGACATCACCATCCGCCCCGGCGACGCCCTGCTTCTCGAGCCCCGCTCCGGCTATGTCTACGAAGTCATCCCGAAGAGCGAGGTCGAGGAACTCGTCCTCGAAGAGGTCCCGGACATCGACTACACCAAGATCGGCGGTCTGGGCGGCCAGATCGAACTGATCCGGGACGCGGTCGAGCTTCCGTACCTCTACCCCGACCTCTTCAAGGAGCACGAACTCCGCCCGCCCAAGGGCGTCTTGCTCTACGGCCCGCCGGGCTGCGGCAAGACACTCATCGCCAAGGCGGTCGCCAACTCCCTTGCCAAAAAGGTCGCCGAGGTGACCGGGCAGCCCGCGGGGAAGAGCTTCTTCCTCAACATCAAGGGCCCCGAGCTGCTCAACAAGTACGTCGGTGAGACGGAGCGGCACATCCGGCTGGTCTTCCAGCGCGCCAGGGAAAAGGCGAGCGAGGGCACCCCCGTCATCGTCTTCTTCGACGAGATGGACTCCCTCTTCCGCACCCGGGGATCCGGCGTCAGCTCGGACGTGGAGAACACCATCGTCCCCCAGCTGCTCTCCGAGATCGACGGCGTCGAGGGCCTCGAGAACGTGATCGTGATCGGCGCCTCGAACCGCGAGGACATGATCGACCCGGCCATCCTGCGCCCCGGCCGTCTCGACGTGAAAATCAAGATCGAGCGCCCGGACGCGGAGGCCGCCAAGGACATCTTCTCGAAGTACCTCACGGAACGGCTCCCGCTGCACTCCGACGATCTCGCCGAACACGGCGAATCGCGCAAGGCCGCGGTCAGCGGAATGATCCAGTCGGTCGTCGAGCAGATGTATGCGGAATCCGAGGAGAATCGCTTCCTGGAGGTCACCTACGCCAATGGTGACAAGGAAGTCCTTTACTTCAAGGACTTCAACTCCGGTGCGATGATCGAAAACATTGTAGGACGAGCAAAGAAGATGGCCATCAAGGCCTTCCTCGAACACAATCAGAAGGGTCTGCGGGTCTCCCACCTCCTCCAGGCATGCGTGGACGAGTTCAAGGAGAACGAGGACCTGCCGAACACCACCAACCCGGACGACTGGGCCCGGATCTCCGGAAAGAAGGGCGAGCGGATCGTATACATCCGCACCCTCGTCACCGGAAAGCAGGGCGCGGACACCGGTCGCTCCATCGACACAGTGGCGAATACCGGCCAATACCTGTAACACCGCTCTCCGGCTGCGGATGTCCTGCACGGGGCGTCCGCAGCCGGACGCTTTTCCGGGGGCGGCTCGGCCGCCCCCATTAAGGGCGCGATGGACCAGGGAAAACCGGACTGGAGCAATGACTGTAATGATCTCCCCAGCGCCGCAAAGGCGTTCTAGGCTCTTCGGTACCGCTGCGTCACGCTGTGCGGGCGTGGGGCACGCGCACGGACCGGAAGCACAGCGGTACTTGAGCGCCGACCCCATCCGGGGGCGCCGCCGGGCAAGGAGGGCCGCATGACCGTACGGCGAGTAATGGGAATCGAGACGGAGTACGGGATCTCCGTCCCCGGCCACCCGAACGCCAATGCCATGCTCACCTCGTCCCAGGTAGTCAACGCCTACGCGGCCGCGATGCACCGGGCACGTCGTGCCCGCTGGGATTTCGAGGAGGAGAACCCGCTGCGGGACGCCCGCGGCTTCGATCTCTCGCGCGAAAATGCGGACGCCAGCCAGCTCACGGACGAGGACATCGGCCTGGCCAACGTGATCCTCACCAATGGCGCCAGGCTCTACGTCGACCACGCACACCCCGAGTACAGCGCCCCCGAGGTCACCAATCCGCGTGACGCGGTCCTGTGGGACAAGGCCGGCGAGCGGATCATGGCCGAGGCCGCCGAGCGGGCCGCCCAGGTACCCGGCGCCCAGCCCATCCATCTCTACAAGAACAACACCGACAACAAGGGCGCGTCCTACGGCACGCACGAGAACTACCTGATGAAGCGGGAGACCCCCTTCTCGGACATCGTGCGGCATCTGACACCGTTCTTCGTCTCCCGGCAGGTGGTCACCGGCGCCGGCCGGGTCGGTATCGGCCAGGACGGCCACGAGCACGGCTTCCAGCTCAGCCAGCGCGCCGACTACTTCGAGGTGGAGGTCGGCCTGGAGACGACGCTCAAGCGGCCGATCATCAACACCCGCGACGAACCGCACGCGGACGCGGAGAAGTACCGCCGGCTGCACGTGATCATCGGCGATGCGAACCTCTCCGAGATCTCGACCTACCTGAAGCTGGGCACCACCTCCCTGGTGCTCTCCATGATCGAGGACGGCTTCATCGCCGTCGACCTGGCCATCGACCAGCCCGTCCGCACCCTCCATCAGGTCTCGCACGACCCCACTCTGCAACGTCTGATCACGCTCCGCAGCGGCCGCACGCTCACCGCCGTACAGCTCCAAATGGAGTACTTCGAGCTGGCCCGCAAATACGTCGAGGACCGTTACGGAGCGGATGCGGACGAGCAGACCAAGGACGTCCTGACCAGGTGGGAGGACGTGCTGGGGCGGCTGGAGAACGACCCGATGAGCCTGTCGGGCGAGCTGGACTGGGTCGCCAAGCGCGAGCTCATGGAGGGCTACCGCCGCCGCGACGGCCTGGACTGGGACGCGGCGCGGCTGCACCTCATCGACCTGCAGTACGCCGACGTACGCCCCGAGAAGGGCCTGTACAACCGTCTGGCGGCCCGGGGCAAGATGAAGCGGCTCCTGGAGGAGCCCGACGTCGAGCGGGCCCAGCAGAAGCCTCCTGAGGACACCAGGGCGTACTTCCGCGGTCGCTGCCTGGAGCAGTACGCGGACGATGTCGCGGCCGCCTCATGGGATTCGGTCATCTTCGATCTGCCTGGTCGTGACTCCCTGCAACGGGTCCCCACGCTGGAGCCGCTGCGCGGAACCCGTAAGCACGTCAAGGAGCTCCTGGACCGCTGTCGTACCGCAGAGGAGCTGGTGAGGACGCTGTCCGGCCGCTGATCCACGGCAGGTGCACGACAGAATTCGCGGCGATCCACAGCCGATCGGCGGCTGAAATTGTCGCGGTGCGGGAATCATCGAGGTGACTCCCGGGCGTTGCAGCAAGTGCAGGGCCGATGTCGGACCCTGCTTGTAGGGTCGGATCTTGAAGGTCACATCGAGCGGGGCGAACCGAGCGGGGTGAGGGATATGGCGACCAAGGACAGCGGCGGCGGACAGGCGAAGGCCACGCGTTCCACCGAAGAGGTCGAGGAGCAGACGCAGGACGCGCAGGCCTCGGAAGACCTCAAGGAGCGCCAGGAGAAGTTGTCGGACGACGTGGATTCGGTGCTGGACGAAATCGACGACGTCCTCGAAGAGAACGCCGAGGATTTCGTGCGCTCATTTGTGCAAAAAGGCGGGCAGTAAGCACCAAAACGGGCATGCCCGTCTTCTGTGGCGGCCGAAGCGCTGTGCGCGGTGGGGAGAGGAATTGCCGCGCACGGCGTTCGGTCGGCCGCAAGGTAAGGGGCGGTGGCGGCCCGATCTGTTTCTCGCCGGGTCCCCGACATGTGGATCACGGCCGGGAGACGGGTAAGGTCCGAGGCGTACTGTGCTTCAGCTGCAACGCAGCCCTGGGTCAATTCAAGGATCGGCCGGACGTCTTGAGGCGGGCGGCCGCATATCCGGAAGGAAACGCGTGGAAGCCAACACTCGTAGCACCGGGCGTCTACCAGCTGCCTTCCTGACGCCTGGCTCCTCGTCGTTCATGGATTTCCTCGGCGAGCACTCGCCCGATCTACTGCCGGGCAACCGCCCGTTGCCGCCGGTGCAGGGCGCCATCGAGGCGCCGCACGGCACGACGATCGTCGCCGCGACGTTCCCCGGGGGCGTGGTGCTCGCCGGTGACCGGCGGGCGACGATGGGCAATGTCATTGCGCAGCGCGATATCGAGAAGGTTTTCCCGGCCGACGAGTATTCGGCGGTCGGCATCGCGGGGACGGCCGGTCTCGCGGTGGAGATGGTCAAGCTTTTCCAGCTGGAGCTGGAGCACTTCGAGAAGGTCGAGGGTGCCCAACTCTCCTTGGAGGGCAAGGCGAATCGTCTGTCGACGATGATTCGCAGCAACCTCGGGATGGCCATGCAGGGCCTGGCCGTGGTGCCGTTGTTCGCCGGCTTCGACCTCGACCGTGACAAGGGCCGCATCTTCTCGTACGACGTGACCGGCGGTCGTTCCGAGGAGCACGGCTTCGCGGCGACCGGTTCCGGCTCGGTCTTCGCGCGCAGCGCTCTGAAGAAGCTCTTCCAGGAGAACTTCACGGAGAATCAGGCCGCCACCGCCGTCGTCCAGGCGCTCTATGACGCCGCTGATGACGACTCGGCGACCGGTGGGCCCGATATGGCGCGGCGGATCTACCCGATCGTCACGGTGATCACCGAGGACGGCTACAGGAAGCTGACCGAGGCCGAGGTCTCGGAGATCGCCCGTGCCATTCATGAGCGCCGACTCGTGCAGCCCGACGGCCCGCGTGCCGCGCTGCTCTGACGGGACGGATGTTCCGCCATTGCTCCCCCGGCCACCGCTGGGGGTGCCCCACGCCAGTGAGAGAGCTTTTGACAGGAAGGGACGGATAGCCGGTGTCGACGCCGTTCTATGTCTCACCCCAGCAGGCCATGGCCGATCGCGCCGAGTACGCCCGTAAGGGCATCGCGCGCGGCCGCAGTGTCGTGGTGCTGCAGTACACCGACGGCGTGGTCTTCGTCGCCGAGAATCCCTCCCGCGCCCTGCACAAGGTCAGCGAGATCTATGACCGGATCGCCTTTGCGGCGGTCGGTAAATACAACGAGTTCGAGAATCTGCGGATCGGTGGCGTGCGCTATGCCGATCTGCGGGGTTACACCTACGACCGCGAGGACGTGACCGCGCGCGGCCTGGCGAATGTCTATGCTCAGACGCTCGGCACGATCTTCTCCAGCGCCGCGGAGAAGCCGTACGAGGTCGAGCTGATCGTCGCCGAGGTCGGCAATGCCCCGGAGGACGACCAGATCTACCGGCTGCCGCACGACGGTTCGATCGTCGACGAGCACGGCTCGGTGGCCGTCGGTGGCAATGCCGACCAGATCAGCAGCTATCTCGACCAGCGCCACCGCGACGGTATGACGCTGTCCGAGGCGCTGAAGCTGGCCGTGGAGTCGCTGTCGCGCGACAACAACGGTGGCGAGCGCACGCTGACCGCCGAGCAGCTGGAGGTCGCGACGCTGGACCGTACGCGGCCGCAGCAGCGCAAGTTCAAGCGGATCCTGGGCGGGCAGCTGTCCCGGCTGCTGGACGGGCACAGCGATGCGGGCGCCGAGGAGCCGGCGGCGGACGCGGAGGCGGGCGACGGCGCCGCGGAGACCGGGGCCTCGGACGAGGGCACGACCGCCAAGGAAGCCGGCGACAAGGGAACCAACGGCAAGGGCGCTGCCGGTAAGGACGACTCCGACGAGGAGTCGGGCCCCCTGCTCTGACATACCGCTTCCGACATACCGCTTCGGGCCGGATGCCCGTATCGCGCGCCCCGGTGGGTCACTGCCCGCCGGGGCGCGCGGCGTTGCCGGGGGCGTCGGGCGGCGGGGCGGTGGAGCCGCGGGTGACCAGTTCCACCGGCAGGGTCGTGGCCTCGGCCGGGCGGCCGTCGAGCGCTGCCATCAGGGCCCGCATCCCGGCCTCGCCGAACTCCTCGGCGGGCAGTCGTACGGTCGTCAGCTCCGGTTCGACGGCGACCGCCAGCGCCAGATCGTCGAATCCGGTGACGGAGATGTCCTCGGGGACCCGCAGGCCGAGACGGCGTACGGCCTTGCAGGCGCCCGCGGCGATGATGTCGTCGTCGCAGAGCAGCGCCGTGGGGCGGGGGCCGGGGCCGGTCAGGGCGGTATGCGCGGCGCGCAGCCCGGCGTCGACGCTCAGGGCGGCCGGCTGCCGGCGCAGCAGCGCGCCGGGGACGCCGTCGAGCGCCGCGGTGACGGCGTGGGCCCGTACGTCGAAGGTCCAGGAGTGCACATCGGCCGCGAGATGGGTGATGCGGCGATGGCCGAGGGCGATCAGATGGCCGGTCAACTCCCGTACACCGTCGGCGATATCGAGGTTGACGGTGGCGGTGGCCCAGTCGTCGTCCGGGTCGCTGTCCAGCATGACCAGGGGCAGGCCGGCGGCGCGCAGCGCGGTGAGCGCCTCGGCGGCCATGGAGGAGGCGATCACGCCGTCCAGGGTGGCCGCGGCGGAGTCGAAGGGGTCGCGGGCCGGGCCGATGCCCTCGGGGGAGGGGTAGAGGACCACCCCGAAGCCGTGGTCGGCGGCGATCCGGGCCGCGCCGGTGTAGACCCGGGCGAAGAATTCGGTGGTCAGGGCGGGGACCACGAGGAGCGCGGTGCGGGTGCGGCCCATCCGCAGGCTGCGGGCGGCGAGGTTGGGCCGGTAGCCCAGCTCACGGGCGGCGGCGCGGACGGCCTCGGCCTTGGCGGGGGAGACCCGGCCGCGCCATTTGTCGCCCAGGACGAGCGAGACGGCAGCCTGTGAGACCCCGGCGGCGCGGGCCACGTCCCGGCTGGTGGCGCGGGCGGCGGCCGGCCTACCAGGGTGCGCGGCGCCAGCCGCTCCGGTGGAGCCGGTGCTTGCACCGGGGGGTGTCGTGGCCTCGTTGTGGGTCACCGGGTGTTTCGCTCCTCGCGTTCGGCCGTTGCGGGGTGGACCGCGGGTTGCCGTCATGGTACGTATAACGACGAAGGTTATACGTAACACGTCCGGCCGGTCCGGACCGAAAGGGGCAAGGATGGCCGCGGGATATGCGGAGCTGCTCAGAACCCGGCACGCGGCCCGGCTGCTGGCGGGGACGCTGGTCGGCAGGCTGCCGAACGCCACCGCGCCGCTGGCCGTGGTCCTCTTCGTCCGCGCCGAGGGCGGCAGCTACGGGCTGGCCGGCGTGCTCGCCGCGGTCTACGGCGTCTGCAACGCCGTGGGCCAGCCGCTGCTCGGCCGGGCCGTGGACCTCCACGGCCAGCCGCGGGTGATGCTGCCCGCCTCGGTGCTCTCCGCCCTGGGGATGGCGCTGCTCGCCGCCGTCGGCCTGGATGTGCTCTGGCTCGCCTACGCCGCCATGGTGATCGCCGGCTTCTTCACCCCGCCCCTGGAGGGCGGACTGCGGGCACTGTGGCCCGGGGTCCTCAAGCGCGCGGACCGGGTGCACGCCGCCTACGCGCTGGACGCGGTCGCGCAGGAAGTCATGTTCGCGGTGGGGCCGTTGCTGGTGACGCTGTGCGTGGCGGCCTGGTCGGAGCGGGGCGCGCTGCTGGTGATCAACCTGATCGGGGTGCTCGGCGCGCTCTCCGTCGTCGTCTCCGAACCGTCCCGGCAGTGGCGCAGCGGACCGCGCGAGGCACACTGGCTGGGTGCGTTGCGCTCGGCCGGCCTGCTGGTGCTGCTCGGCGCGTTCTTCTTCGTGGGGCTGGCGCTGGGGTCGATAGCGGTCACGGCGGTGGCGTACGCCGATGAGCACGGCAGTGGGATGGTCTCCAGCTATCTGCTCTCCGCGCTCGGCGTCGGTGCGCTGGCCGGCGGCATCGTCTATGGCGCCCGTGAGTGGCCGGGGCGGCCGGAGAGCCGGCTGAGGCTGCTCATCGCTCTGCTGGCGCTGGGGTATCTGCCGCTGGCGCTGGCGCCCGGTGTGGCCGGGATGACGGCGCTGACCGGTGTCGCGGGTGTGTTCCTCGCACCGGCGCTGGCCTGCGCGTTCGTGGTCGTGGACCGGCACGCGCCCAAGGGCACGGTGACGGAGGCGTTTTCGTGGCTGGTGACGACCTTCGGCGTCGGATCGGCGGTGGGCGCCTCGGTGGTCGGTCCGGCGGTGGAGGGCGGCGGCGCGGCCGCGGGGTTTGCGGTGGCCGGTGCCGGTGGTCTCGCCGCGCTGCTCGTCCTTTTGTCGACGAAGCGATTTCTCGGGGATCCCGTGCAGCGTAAGGGCGATGCGGCCCCGGCGGAAAATGATCGAAACGGGGCTGTCGAACCCGGTTTCAGAGCAGGCCATCAGGCGTAATGTTCAGTCATGGACCGCCGCATTTTCGGGCTGGAGAACGAGTACGGCGTCACGTGCACGTTCAGGGGACAGCGCCGACTGTCGCCTGACGAAGTGGCGCGCTACCTCTTCCGCCGTGTCGTGTCATGGGGCCGCAGCAGCAATGTCTTCCTGCGGAACGGCGCCCGCCTGTACTTGGACGTGGGTTCGCACCCGGAATACGCAACTCCCGAGTGCGACAACGTGACCGAGCTGGTCACCCACGACAAGGCCGGTGAGCGCATTCTCGAAGGCCTGCTCGTCGACGCCGAGCGCCGCCTGCATGAGGAGGGAATCGCGGGCGACGTCTATCTCTTCAAGAACAACACCGATTCGGCGGGAAACTCCTACGGCTGCCACGAGAATTACCTCGTCGCCCGCCACGGCGAGTTCTCCCGGCTCGCGGACATCCTCATTCCGTTCCTCGTCACCCGCCAGCTGCTGTGCGGCGCGGGCAAGGTGCTGCAGACCCCGCGGGGCGCGGTCTACTGCGTCAGCCAGCGGGCGGAGCACATCTGGGAGGGCGTCTCCTCGGCGACGACCCGTTCCCGTCCGATCATCAACACCCGGGACGAGCCGCATGCGGACGCCGAGCGATACCGCCGGCTGCACGTCATCGTCGGTGACTCCAACATGTCCGAGACGACCATGATGCTCAAGGTCGGCGCCACCGATCTTGTGCTGCGCATGATCGAGGCGGGCACGGTCATGCGCGATCTGACGCTGGAGAACCCGATCCGGGCCATCCGCGAGGTCAGCCATGACATCACCGGCCAGCGCAAGGTGCGGCTGGCCAGCGGGCGCGAGGCATCGGCGCTCGAAGTCCAGCAGGAGTACTACGAAAAGGCCGTGGATTTCTGCGACCGCCGCGGAATCCGCACCGGCACCGTCGAGAAGGTCCTGGAACTGTGGGGCCGTACGCTCGAGGCGATCCGGGACGAGCAGCTCGACCGTATCTCCACCGAGATCGACTGGGTGATGAAACATCAGCTCATCGAGCGATACCGCACAAAGAACAACATCACCATGTCCCACCCGAGAGTGGCGCAGATAGACCTCGCGTATCACGACATCCACCGCCGCCGGGGGCTTTACTACCTCCTGGAGCGGAAGGGCCAAGCGGCGCGGATCTGCAATGACTTGAAGATCTTCGAGGGCAAGTCGGTGCCGCCGCAGACCACTCGGGCCAGGCTGCGCGGCGACTTCATTCGCCGGGCTCAGGAGCAGCGCCGCGATTTTACGGTCGACTGGGTGCACCTCAAGCTCAATGACCAGGCGCAGCGCACGGTCCTGTGCAAGGACCCGTTCCGTTCCGTGGACGACAGGGTGGAGAAGCTGATCGCCGGGATGTGACCCGCGGGGAATAGCAGTGTGCCGGGAGCGAGACACTCCCGGCACATTGCTGTGTTGCACCAGGAAACGTCGGACGGGTCAGGTCGTAGAGTGGCGGGCATTGCCCACCCACCCCACGAGCCCGAGTTGGACTGATGAACCTCACGAAGAACACCCGTCGCGCCGCGGCTGCTGCGCTGACCGTGCCCATCCTGCTGTTCACCGCCGCATGCGGGTCCGACGACGACAAGGGCTCGTCGGGCGAAGGCGTCGTCAAGGTCGAGGGCAAGGCAGGGGAGAAGCCCAAGATCACGGTGCCGAAGGGGGCCAAGCCCTCCGACACGGCCGTCACCAAGACCCTCATCAAGGGCGACGGCGCAACGGTCAAGAAGGGCGATCTGGTCCGGCTGGACTTCGCGGCGCAGACGATGAAGGGCCAGAACCTCGGCGGCAGCTGGACGCCGCAGCCCGGTACCAAGCCGGGGGCGCCGCGCACCCAGGTCGTCAGCGAGGTCACCGACCAGATGACGCAGCAGATGCTGCCGCCGAAGGTGATGTCCGCGGTGGCCGGGCAGAAGGTCGGCAGCCGCTTCGAGGTCGAGGGCACCGCCAAGGCGCTGATCGGCGAGGGCCTGAACCCGCAGTCCGGCATCAAGCCCGAGGACGGCCTGGTCTGGGTCGTGGATGTGGTCGGCGCCAAGAAGGTCGACAAGAAGGCGAAGGCCGAGGGCACGCAGGCGGCGCCGGAGAGCGGTATGCCCGAGGTGAAGGCCGTGGACGAGAAGGCCGCGCAGATCACCGTCCCCAAGGGCGAGAAGGCCCCCAAGGGCCTGGAGGAGCAGATCCTGATCAAGGGCAAGGGCCCCGAGGTGAAGGCCGGCGAAGGGTTGATCGCGCAGTACACCGGTGTGAAGTGGGAGGACGGCAAGAAGTTCGACTCGTCCTGGGACCACGGTGGCGCGACCGCGTTCCAGATCGGCACCGGGCAGGTCGTCCAGGGCTGGGACAAGGCCTTGGTCGGCAAGCACGTCGGTGACCGGGTCGAGATCGTGATCCCGCCGAAGCTGGCCTACGGCCCGAACCCGCAGCACGAGCTGGCCAAGAACACCCTGGTGTTCTCGGTCGACATCGTCGGCACGGTCTGACCTGCGGAGCCTGCAAGATCTGCCAGACTGGCCGGGTAATCGTAAAGATTCGTAAGTAGGAGCACATTCGTGAGCATCGACAAGCCCGAGATCGACTTTCCTGAGGGCCCGGCTCCCACCGAGCTCGAGATCGTGGACCTGAAGGAGGGCGACGGGCCGGTCGCCAAGGCGGGGGACTTCGTCAAGGTCCACTACGTCGGCGTCGCCTTCAGCACGGGCGAGGAGTTCGACGCCAGCTGGAACCGCGGCAACCCGCTGGAGTTCCAGCTGGGCGCCGGTCAGGTCATCGCCGGCTGGGACCAGGGCGTGCAGGGCATGAAGGTCGGCGGCCGCCGCCGGCTCACCATCCCCGCGCACCTCGCGTACGGCGACCGCGGCGCCGGCGGCGGCCGGATCGCCCCGGGCGAGACGCTGATCTTCGTCTGCGACCTGATCGCCGTCTGAGGCGACCGCGGGTCTCCCCCGGAGACCGCAGCTGATGTACGGGGCCCGTGCCGCGATGGCACGGGCCCTCGGCTTTGCCGCACGCACCCCGAGCGGTACGGTCAACGATCGGGAGTTCTACGAGAAAGGGCGTCGATGGCCATTGCCAAGGCCGAGCGGCTGATGAATCTGGCGCTGTGCCTGCTGGGGACGCGACGCCCGCTGACGAAACGCGAGCTCAGGTCGTCCATCGAGGCCTATATCGAGGCCAGCAGCGACGACTCCTTCAACCGCATGTTCGAGCGGGACAAGGACGATCTGCGCGAGCTCGGGCTGGTCATCGCGACCGTCGAGGGCATCGACGGCGACATCGGCTACCTCGCCCGCCGCGACAGCAACCGTCTCCCACCGATCACCCTGGACGCCGAGGAGGCCGCCGCCCTCGGGCTGGCCGCCAAGATCTGGCAGCAGGCGCGGCTGGCCGGCGCCGCCTCCGGCGCGCTGCAGAAGCTGCGCGCGGCCGGGATGCCGCTGGCCGCGGACGGCGCGGACTACGACGCCGGGCAGCCGCACAGCGCGCTCGAACCCCGCATCCCCGCCCACGAAGCCGCCTTCGAGCCGCTGATGCTGGCCTGCCGCGACCGCCGCCCGGTCGTCTTCGACTACCGCAAGTCCACTGCCGCCCACCCCGAGCAGCGGCAGGTCGAGCCATGGATCCTGGAGTGCTGGCGCGGCCACTGGTACGTCGCCGGCTGGGACCGCGACCGCAAGGCGGAGCGGGTCTTCCGGCTCTCCCGGATCACCGGCAAGGTCCGTTCCCGGCAAGGGAAGTTCACCGCGCCGGTGCCCGATCACGTCACCGTCCGCGAGACCGTGGAGAGCTGGGCGGGGGAGACCGCCACCGGCACCGCGAGGATCAAGCTCCGTGCCGAGCACGGCTATCCGCTGCGGGCCCGTGCGCTCACCGTCCGCGACCTGGGCGACGGCTGGGACGAGCTGGAGATCCCCAACGGTCACGGACTCGACGCCTGGCTCGTGGAGTTCGGGCCGGACGTGGTCGTACTGGAACCCGCGGAACTGCGTGCCGATGTCATCGACCGGCTGCGCGCCGTGGCCAAGGGCTGAGAGGGATACGAGACCCATGGCGACGAACGCGATCGACCAGACCCGCCGGATGCTGTCCCTGGTGACCTATCTGCGCGAGCGCCCCGGCGCCCGCGTCGGCGACGTCGCCCGCGCCTTCGGCATCACTGAGGACGAGCTGATCGCCGACCTCGACGTACTGCCGATGTGCGGTACGAGCTTCCGCGGCGGCGACCTGCTGGACATCGACACCGACGGCGACCGCATCTGGTGGCACAACCCCGACGATGTCGCCGAGCCGCTGCGGCTGGCCGCCGACGAGGCCACCGCCCTGCTGGTGGCGGCCCGCGCGGTGGCCACCCTGCCCGGTCTGCGCGAGGGCGACCGGCAGGCGCTGCTGCGCGCCACCGCCAAGCTGGAGGCGGCGGCCGGTGAGGCGGCCGGCGCCAGCTCCCGGCTCTCGGTGACCTTCGAGTCCGAGGGCGGGGTGTTCGCCGACGTGGACCGCGCCATCGCCGAGCGGCGCCGGCTGTGGCTGCGCTACTACTCGCCGGCCCGCGACGAGCTGACCGAGCGCGAGGTCGACCCCATCCGGCTCTTCGCCGTCGGCCACACCTATATGGAGGCGTGGTGCCGGCTCTCCGAGGCTCGGCGCACCTTCCGGCTCGACCGGGTCGCCGAAATCAAGCTGCTGGACGCGCCCGCCGACCCGCCGCCGGTCGAACTGCGTGATCTGTCGGAGGGCCTGGTGCAGCCCGCGGCCGAGGATCCCGAGGTCTCGATCGAGGTCGGACCCGGCGGCCGCTGGGTCGCCGAGTACTACCCGCACGACAGCGCCGAGGAACTCCCCGACGGCGGACTGCGCATCACCCTGCGCACCCCCGACCCGGCCTCGCTGCGGCGGCTGGCGCTGCGCCTGGGCCGGGACGGCCGGATCGTGGCGCCGCAGGCGCTCGCGGACAGTGCGCGGGAGGCCGCCGACCAGGCACTCGCGGCATACGGGGAGTAGGCCCGGAGCATCGGGCAGCACGCGGGGCGTCCCGTTCTCCGTAGGGAGCGGGACGCCCGTCGACCGCAGGGGGAAGACCGTACCGAGAAGGAGGAGGCAGCGAAGGATGACGACCACGATGGCGACCACCACCCTGGCGGGCATGAGCGCGCCGGTGCTCTTCAAGGCGGCCTGCCCGGACTGCCGGGGCCGCTTCGAACTGGCCTCGGACGCCTTCCGGCTGGCGATCGGAGCCAGCAGCCGCACCACCTTCTACTCCTTCACCTGCCCCGACTGCCGCCGCGCGGTGCGCAAGCCGGCCGGCGAGCGGATCATCGAGCTGCTCACCGGCGGCGGGGTCCGCACGCTGCGGCTGCACACAGGCTGATCGGGCCGTCCCGGCCGACCGATAGGCTCGTCCCATGCTCTGGCCCATGATCGCAATCGCCCTCGGCTTCGTCGGGATCGCCGTGCTCGGCGTCCTCGCCGTCCGCGTCTTCGTCGAAGTGCGGCGGCTGGCCCGTCAGGTCGGTGCGACATCGGAGCGGATCCAGCGGGCCGCCGAGGATCTTGAGCGGGCCGCGACGCCGCTCGCCTCCCGGATGCACGAGGTCGGCAGGGACTGAGTTGTCGCCGGGCGACTGCGGCACTCTGCGCTCGCGGCGGGCCGAGAGGTACGCTGCATCCGCGGTTCAGACAGCGCGGCGGTCGGGGCAATCGGGAGTATGCAAGGGGATTGCCCGGCGTTCACCACCGAACGTTACGATCGAGTTAGCACCAGGACGCCAGTCCGACCCCATCGGCAGGCACCACAGACGACGCCGCCCCGGCGAGAAGGTAGTCGCACATGCTCAGCAACCTGAGGGCCCCCGAGATCATTCTGATTCTCGTCGTCATCGTGCTGCTGTTCGGAGCGAAGAAGCTCCCGGACATGGCGCGTTCGCTCGGCAAGTCCGCTCGTATCCTCAAGAGCGAGGCCAAGGCGATGAAGAAGGACGGCGACGCGGAAGGCGGTGCCGCGGGCACGACGTCCGAGGCTCCCTCCGACGCCGCTGCCCAGCAGGCCCCTCGTACGATTCAGGCGGCTCCCGGTGATGTGAGCAGCTCGCGCCCCGTGGCCGAGCAGAAGAGCACCCACCAGAGCTGACCCGAACCGATCCAGTCGCACCGGCCCGGTCGATTCGCACCGGCCCGGTCGGCAACGGCTGCTGCACGAGACGAGGAAGTGGGTTGCTCAAGTCTGCCCGCAAGCAGGAGAAGGACCCCGAGGGGCGGATGCCGCTCGCGGCGCATCTGCGTGAGCTGCGCAACCGGCTGCTGAAGTCGGTGCTGGCGATCGGTGTGGTCACCATCATCGCGATGTGGCAGTACCCGGCGATCGCCCACTTCATCACGGGTCCGGTGATCGACGCGGTCGGCTGCCCCAAGGGCACTGCCGCGGCCGGTCCGCGCACTCATCCGTGCGCCGAGATCACCGCGAACGGTCTGCTCGCACCGTTCACGATCATGCTCAAGCTCTCCCTCACCACCGGCATGGTCCTTGCCAGCCCGGTGTGGCTCTACCAGCTCTGGGCCTTCCTCGCGCCGGGTCTGCACAAGCACGAGAAGAAGTACGCGCTGAGCTTCGTCGGGGCCGGCGCGCCGCTCTTCCTCGCCGGTGCCTATCTCGCGTACGCGGTGCTGCCGACCACCGCGGGTGCGCTGGTCGGGCTGACGCCCAGTGAATGGGCCAACCTCTTCCCGGCCGATGAGTTCCTCGACATCGTCACGCGCATGGTGCTGGTGTTCGGTGTCGCCTTCGAGCTGCCGCTGCTGCTGGTGCTGCTCAACTTCGGCGGGGTGCTCACCGGCGGCCGGATCATGAGCTGGTGGCGGTTCATGGTGCTGGGCATCACGGTCTTCGCGGCGCTGGCCACGCCGACCGGTGACCCGCTGACCATGGGCCTGCTGGCCGCGCCGATCGTGGTGCTGTACTTCGGTGCCGCCGGGATCTGTCTGTTCAACGACCGGCGCCGCAAGCTCGGCAATCCGGATGCGGGGCTGAGTGACGACGAGGCTTCCGTGCTCGATCTGACGCCGGGCGAGGTCGGGGAGATCGAGCCGGTCGCGTCCGGGCGGATGCTGCCGGAGCAGGCGAGCGGTGATCCGTCGGATGGGGCGTCGCACCGGCGTGGTGGGTTCGACGACGTGACGTGATGGCTCGTGACCCGGTGTGACGTGTGGTGAACGACGTTGCTGACGGCCCCTGTGCTCGGTGAGCCGGGGGCCGTTCGGCTTGTCGCGGTGGCCGGGCCGGGCGCGCGCGGTGCTCGGTAAAGGCCCCGCATAAAGATCGGGTCGTTGTCAGAGGTGGCCGGTAGGCTCGTAAGCACGATGACCGAGGACATGTCCCCTGCTGAGCGCTATGCCGCCGCCAAGCTCCGGGCGGCCGAGCAGGCCACCGCACTCGCCCCTTTCCGAGAGATGTACGACTTCGATCTGGATCCGTTCCAGGTCGAGGCGTGCAAGGCCCTGGAGGCCGGGAAGGGCGTGCTGGTCGCGGCTCCCACCGGATCCGGTAAGACGATCGTGGGCGAATTCGCCGTCCACCTGGCCCTGGAACAGGGCCGCAAATGCTTCTACACCACACCCATCAAGGCGCTGTCCAACCAGAAGTACCAGGATCTGGCCAAGCGTTACGGTGCCGACAAGGTCGGCCTGCTGACCGGTGACAACAGCGTCAACTCCGAGGCGCCGGTGATCGTGATGACCACCGAAGTGCTGCGGAACATGCTGTATTCGGGCTCGCAGTCGCTGGTCGGGCTCGGCCATGTGGTGATGGACGAGGTGCATTACCTCTCCGACCGCTTCCGTGGGGCTGTTTGGGAAGAGGTGATCATCCACCTTCCCGAATCGGTGACGCTGGTGTCACTGTCGGCCACGGTCTCCAACGCCGAGGAGTTCGGCGACTGGCTGGACACGGTCCGCGGTGACACCGCCGTGATCGTTGCCGAGCACCGCCCCGTGCCGCTGTGGCAGCACGTGCTCGCGGGCCGTCGGATATACGACCTCTTCGAGGAGCGGGACGGGCAGAGCGGCGGCCGCCGTGAGGTCAACCCCGACCTGGAGCGGCTGGCCCGGATGGAGAACAGCCGGCCGACGTTCGGCCGGGACAAGCGCCGGGGCCGCAATATGCGCGAGGCGGACCGCGAGCGCGAGCGGCGGCAGCGGGCCCGGATCTGGACACCGAGCCGGCCCGAGGTCATCGACCGCCTCGACAACGAAGGCCTGCTGCCCGCGATCACCTTCATCTTCAGCCGCGCCGGCTGCGAGGCCGCCGTTCAGCAGTGCCTGGCTTCGGGTCTGCGGCTCAACGACCAGGAGGGCCGCGAACAGGTCCGTCGCATAGTCGAGGCGCGGACGGCCGGTATCCCGGACGACGACCTCCAGGTGCTGGGCTACTTCGAGTGGCTGGAGGGCCTGGAGCGGGGCATCGCGGCGCACCACGCCGGGATGCTGCCGACCTTCAAGGAGGTCGTCGAGGAGCTGTTCGTCAAGGGTCTGGTCAAGGCCGTCTTCGCCACCGAGACGCTGGCGCTGGGCATCAACATGCCCGCGCGGTCGGTGGTGTTGGAAAAGCTCGTCAAGTGGAACGGCGAACAGCACGCCGACATCACCCCGGGCGAGTACACCCAGCTCACCGGCCGGGCCGGGCGCCGCGGTATCGACGTCGAGGGCCACGCCGTGGTGCTGTGGCAGCGGGGGATGAATCCGGGCGCGCTGGCCGGCCTCGCGGGGACCCGTACGTATCCGCTGCGGTCGTCCTTCAAGCCGTCGTACAACATGGCGGTCAACCTCGTCTCGCAGTTCGGCAGGCACCGTTCGCGGGAGCTGCTGGAGATGTCCTTCGCGCAGTTCCAGGCCGACAAGTCGGTGGTCGGCATCTCGCGTCAGGTGCAGAAGAACGAGGAGGGGCTGGAGGGCTACCGCGGCTCGATGACCTGCCATCTCGGCGATTTCGAGGAGTACTCCCGGCTGCGGCGGGAGTTGAAGGAGCGGGAGACGGAGCTGGCCAAGCAGGGCGCGGCGCAGCGGCGGGTGGCGGCCGCGGCGGCGCTGGAGAAGCTGAAGCCCGGCGATGTCATCCATGTGCCGACCGGCAAGTACGCGGGCCTTGCGCTGGTCCTCGACCCGGGCATGCCCTCGGGACGGACCAACGGCCATCGCGGCTTCGATGCCCAGGACGGCCCCCGGCCGCTGGTGCTGACCGCCGAGCGGCAGGTCAAGCGGCTGGCCTCGATGGACTTCCCGGTGCCGGTCGAGGCGCTGGACCGGATGCGGATCCCCAAGTCGTTCAACGCCCGCAGCCCGCAGTCGCGCCGCGATCTGGCCTCCGCGCTGCGGACGAAGGCCGGCCACATCGTGCCGTCGCGGCATCGCAAGCCCCGCTCGGAGGCGGCCGACGACCGCGAGATCGCCCGGCTGCGTACGGCGATCCGTGCGCATCCCTGCCATGGCTGTGCCGAGCGGGAGGACCACGCCCGCTGGGCGGAGCGCTATCACCGACTGGCCCGTGACACCCGGCAGTTGGAGCGCAGGATCGAGGGACGGACGAACACCATCGCCCGTACCTTCGACCGGATCTGCGCGCTGCTGACCGAGCTGGACTACCTCGAGGGCGACACGGTCACCGACGAGGGCCGCCGGCTGGCCCGGCTCTACGGCGAGCTGGATCTGCTGGCGAGCGAGTGCCTGCGCGACGGCGTCTGGGAGGGGCTCGGCCCGGCGGAGCTGGCGGCCTGTGCCTCGGCGCTGGTGTACGAGGCGCGGCAGGCGGACGACGCGGTGGCGCCCAAGCTGCCGGCCGGCAAGGCCCGGGACGCGCTGGGGGAGATGGTCCGTATCTGGGGGCGGCTGGACGCCCTGGAGGAGGACCACAAGATCAACCAGGCGGAGGGCGTCGGCCAGCGCGAGCCGGACCTCGGCTTCGCCTGGGCCGCGTACCGCTGGGCGTCCGGTTTCGGCCTCGACGAGGTGCTACGCGAGGCGGAGATGCCCGCCGGCGACTTCGTCCGCTGGTGCAAGCAGCTGGTCGACATCCTCGGCCAGATCGCGGCGGCGGCCCCGCCCGGCGGCTCGGTGGCGCGTACGGCCCGCCGGGCCATGGACGGTGTGCTGCGCGGCGTGGTGGCGTACTCGTCGGTGGGCTGAGCGGTACGGGCCCGGCCCGGGCAGTGACGGCGGCGCCGCGTCCCCTTCGATCGGGGGCGCGGCGCCGCCTGCTGTCGGTTCAAGGCCGGCCGGCCGCTACGACGCCTGTCGTGAGCCGGTGGCCGCGCGCTCCGCGTCGCGCTTGGCGACCTCCTCGCGGACGATCGGGATGACATACCGGCCGAAGTCGATGGCGTCGTCGAGCAGGTCGTAGCCGCGGGCCGAGAGGATGTCCACGCCCAGGTCGTAGTAGTCGAGCAGGGCCTGGGCGACGGTCTCCGGGGTGCCGACCAGGGCGGTGGAGTTGCCCGCGCCGCCGGTCTCCGCGGCGGTCGGGGTCCACAGCGCCCGGTCGTGCCGTTCCCCCTCGGCGGCCACCGCGAGCAGCCGCTGCGACCCGGCGTTCTGCGGGTTCGTCAGCGGGTGCCGGCGGCTGAGCGCGCCGCCCGCCTTGCGTGCCTTGATCCGCTCCAGTGTGCGGTGCGCCTTCTCCCAGGCCAGCTCCTCGGTGGGCGCGATGATCGGCCGGAACGCGACCTGGATCCGGGGTACGTCGCTGCGCCCGGCCGCCTGTGCCGCCGCCTTCACCGAGGCGATCTGCTCGGCGGTCTGCGCCAGCGGTTCGCCCCACAGGCAGTAGATGTCCGCCTCGGCGCCGCCCGCCGCGTACGCCGCCGGCGAGGAACCCCCGAACGACACCCGCGGATGCGGCTGTTGGACGGGGAAGGTGTCCGAGACGAAGTCATGGAAGCGGTAGTGGGTGCCCTCGTGGTCGAAGGGCTCGTGGGTGGTCCAGATCTTCTTGACGATGCGGATGTACTCGCGGGTGCGGTCGTAGCGCTCGTCCTTGGTGAGGGTGTCGCCCTCGCGGCCCTGCTCATGGTCGTTGCCGCCGGTGATGAAGTGCACGGCGAGCCGGCCGTCGCTGATCCGGTCCAGGGTGGCGAAGGTCTTCGCGGCGAACGTCGGATAGGAGACGTTGGGGCGGTGGGCCACCAGGAGTTGCAGGGTCTCGGTGCGCGCGGCGATATAGGCGGCGGCCGGTGACGGGTCGGGGGAGCCGGAGCCGTAGGCGAACAGCACCCGGTCCCAGCCGTACTCCTCATGGGCGCGGGCCAGCTTGAGTGTGTAGTCCTTGTCGAAGGACGCGCCGGAGCGCGGGGAGACTTCGGAACCGTCGTTGGTCGCGGCAATGCCGAGGAACTCGACAGGCATGGGTGTGGCCTCGTCTTCTCGTAGGACATGCGCTGTGGGCATGCGGCCGTACGGAAGAGCCGTACGGCGGGGGAGGGGGCGCTACGGAGAAGTCAGTGGCAACAGGAGGCCGACCACACTCGACCGAAGTCGATGTGGTCGCGGGTGACCAGCCGCTGCTGAGGACGCATGAGGTCAGTGGAACAGGTAGATGTATGTGCCGTCAACCAATTGCCGGACGGTGCCGCGGAGTTCGTGGGGCCGGGTGAGCGGGTGTTGCGGGCGGGACGGTTGATGGAGGATGCCGCCATGAGTGTGACAAGCGGCGAAAAAGCCACCCCCGTGCGGCGCTTCGGAAAGCTCATCAAACTGCGCCCGGAACACCGCGAACAGTATCTGCGCCTGCATGCGGAGGCCTGGCCGGAGGTGCTCGCGACGATCACCGCCTGCAATCTCCGTAACTACTCGATCTTCCTTGAGGGCGAGGTGCTGTTCTCGTACGTCGAGTACATCGGCGACGACTACGCCGCCGACATGGCCAAGATGGCCGCCGACCCCGTGACCCAGCGGTGGTGGCGGCTCACCGACCCCTGCCAGGAGCAGACCGAGGGCGCCGTACCGGGGGAGTGGTGGACACCGATGCGGGAGGTCTTCCACCACGACTAGGAGCCCGTACGAGATGGCCCGGGTGCCGCGGGCCCGCCCGCCTTCTGCCCGTCGCCCTCGCCGGTGCCGTCGAACAGATGGAGGGTGATGCCGACCGGTGCCTTGAAGGCGTTGCGTCCGAACGAGCGGTAGAGCCCGGCGTCGGTGCGCAGTCCGAGGAAGTGCTCGGTGCGGTAGTCGATGACCGCGTCCAGCGGGTCCACGCCCGGCAGTTCGACGCGCAGCCGGTCGCCCACGGCCATCGTGTCGGTGACGCCCAGCGCGCGCAGCAGCACCGCGAACCCGTCGGGGGTGACCGAGGCCGCCGGGCCCTGGATGTCGGCGCCTCGGTGGATGTGGTGGGCCCGGGCGCCGGGTGGTCCGGTGCGGGCTCGTCCGCGGGGCGGGTGATGCTGGGGTGCAGGGCGACGATCAGCCGGCGCTGCCGGCCGCGAGCGGAGAGCTGGTCCGGCGCGCGGCCGGGGTCGGGCGCGACGGCGGACAGTGCGGCGGGCGAGATCAAGGAACGAAAAGTTGTCGGTTCTCCTCGGCCCCGGGCGCCCCGGCCTGCCGAAGGTCGGGGCGCCGGCGCGCCCGGAGGCGGACGCCCGCGCGGATGCCGATGAAGAGCAGTACGCCGATGGGGGAGAGCAGCACGGTCAGCACCAGCAGCGGCCCCATCACCAGCGGATGGATCCCCAGTGCGCGGGCCTCCCGGTACATCCACTGCCCCAGGAACAGATCCCATGCGATCACCTGCGCCCAGATCGCGCCGGCCCCGCCACCGAGCCGCAGCAACTCCTGGAAGCCCGCCAGATCCGGGCGGCTGACGGCGGCCCACAACTGCGGGAACACCGGGACGGCCAGGGCGAGATAGACCGCGATGACCGGCACCATCGGAAGGGGTGAGGCGGCGATCCGGTCGGTCCAGCGCCAACCGGGCGCCAGGATCAGCAGCGCCCAGAACGGCGCCGCGAGAAAGAAGGCCAGATCGAAGAGGGTGCTGCTCGTCATGCCGTCAACTCCGTAGGGGACGTGGGGGATTGAGTGGACTGGGCGTCGCCTTCGTCGTCGGCGGGTGCGGGCCGTCGCAGCGCCGCGTACGTGCCGATCGAGGTGGCCGCAACGAGGGCCGCGAGCGCGCCGAGCGTTGCCCCGTCCGGGTGGACCAGTGCCTGGCCGCGCAGCGCCTGCCAGGTCACCAGCGTCAGCAGCGCGGTGAGGAAGCCGGCCGCGACCAGCACCAGGCGCAGTCGTACCCGATCGCTCCGCAGCCGGGTGAAGCGCCCGGCCAGCGACTCGATCCCGTACAGGAACAGGGGCAGCGCCTGGAGGGCGTGCATGCCGACGAAGTGCGGGATACGCAGATCGCCGCCGGTGGTGTTCCAGCCGGTCAGCGGCATGGCCGGGCCGCCGTCCGGGACGCCGACGCTGTGTGCGCCGACCACGGTGTGCAGACCGCCCGCGGCCTGCTGCTCCGGGGTGGGCCCCAGCATCAGCGCGCCGAGCGCCAGTCCGACCAGCGCGAGCAGCAGGCCGAGCCGGATCGCCCAGGTGGTGGCCCGGTCGCCCAGCCGGGCCCGGAACAGCAGGATCGCGATCACGAGGGTGGCCGTCCACAGGACCGCGATGGTGATTCCCATGATGGCGAACAGGGCCTGGTCCAGCGGGGTTTCGGCGTTGAAGTGGCTGCGTCGGCCGCGGATGGTCTGTGCCGTGATGATGGCCATCTCGGCGACTCCGGCGACCACGACGGTGTGTGCGGCCCACTCGCCGACCCGGCTCCGGCCGGCGCGCCGGGAGAGCATCCAGGCGAGCGTCAGCCCGTAGGCGACGAACGACACCGCGAACTTGAACGGCTTGAACCAGATCGGTGAGCCGACCAGGACCCGGTCGTCGACGATCATCCCGACCGCCGCGACGACCGCGAGTGCGGCCATCGCCCAGGAGAAGGCGAGCAGCGAACGATATCTGGACATACGGGTCCCCCAGCGGAATAGATAGTAGCGCTTACTGCTATCTGATAGCTGGACTATCTATGATGGGGACCGGATTGGCAAGGCCGGGAGAGAGCGGGGGCGCCCGGTATGTACGGAGCGGCGGGATATGGGCCCGGCGCGGGAAAGGGCGGCAGATGCGCATCGGGGAGTTGAGTCGCGAGACGGGTGTCGCGATCCCGACGATCAAGTACTACGTCCGCGAGGGGCTGTTGCCCGCGGGCCGGCTGACCAGCCCCAACCAGGCCAGCTACGACGACAGTCACGTCCGCAGGCTGCGGCTGATCCGCGGGCTGATGGACGTCGGGGGGCTTTCGGTCTCGGTCGTCCGCGAGGTGCTGGCCGCCGTCGACTCACCGGAGGAGTCGGTGCACAAGGTGCTCGGCGCGGCGCAGCACGCCATCACCCCGCCGCCCGTCGCCGAGCCGGAGGGCATGCCGGAGGTGCGGCGGAAGGTGGCGGAGATGATCCGCCGGCGCGGCTGGCAGGTCGAGCCGGAACATCCGTCCGCCGAGGCGCTGGCCGTCGCGCTGGCCACCTTCCGTGGCATCGGGCACGGCGAGTTCGAGGAGATCGTGGACGACTACGCGGAGGCCTGTGAGCGGGTGGCCGCCGCCGATCTGGCGTGGGTGGGGCGCAATGCGGAGGTCGACGGGCTGGTGGAGAGCGTCGTGGTGGGGACCGTGCTGGGGGACGCGGTGCTCTCGGCGATGCGCCGGCTCGCGCATGTGGATGCCTCGGCCCGCCGGTTCGAGGAGGCCGAGGATGGTGGCGCGGCCCCGGGTGCCGGCGCCGAGGATGGTGGCGCGGCCCCGGGTACCGGCGGCCGATAACGCGCGCTACCTGGAGGGTCTTCGGTCGTGGTGCGGGTGATCGGGCGGCGGGGCCGCCGCCCGGGAGGAGCCCGCTTCCTGGGGCAGGGTCAGGAGGCCGCCGCCGTGGCGGACTCCTGCTCGGCCTCGACCTGCTGGTTCCAGTCACGCTTGGCGGCCTGCCAGCCGTCCTCGTCGTGGCCGGTGCGCCAGTAGCCGGAGATGGACAGGGCCTCGCGGGGGATCCCCCGCTCGACGCGGAGCAGCCGGCGCAGTTCCTTCACAAAGCCGGCCTCGCCATGGACGAACGCCTGGACCTGGCCGGCCGGGAACTCCAACGCCCGTACGGCGGCGACCAGTTCACGGCCGACGGGGGCGCCGCCACGGTACAGCCAGCTGATCTCGGTACCGGCCGGAACCTCCAGTTCCTGGCGCTCCTCCGGGCCCGCCACCTCGATGAAGGCGTGCACGGGAACGCCCGCGGGTATGCGGGCCAGCGAGGCCGCGATGGCCGGAAGTGCGCTCTCGTCGCCCGCCAGCAGATGCCAGTCGGCGCCGGCCTCCGGGACGTATGCACCGCCGGGGCCGAGAAGGAAGATCTCCTCGCCCGGCTGTACGGCCGCCGCCCACGGCCCGGCCAGGCCCTCGTCGCCGTGCACCACGAAGTCCACGGTCAGCTCGCCGGTCCCGGCGTCCCAGGCGCGGACGGTGTACGTACGGGTCCGGGGCCACCGGTCGCGCGGGAACTCCGCACGGATCTGTGCGATGTCGAACGGCTCGGGGTAGTCCACGCCGGGCAGCGGAAAGACCAGCTTGACGTAGTGGTCGGAGTACTCGCCCGCGGCGAACTCCGCCAGCCCCTCACCGCCGAGCACCACACGGACCATGTGCGGGGTGAGCTGCTCGGTGCGCTGCACCCGGGCGCGGTGCAGTGCGGGCTTCTTGCGGGACGGACGCTCTGCTGCCACGGCAATCTCCCCTGACGCGATGGTAATTAGGTATACCTAACCTAACAGGTCATCGGCCAAGGGTGAGGAGCAGCCGCTGCAAGGCCCCGCCGAGACCCCACTGTCCGGCCAGCGCCTCCAGGCGCTCGGGATCGGCCGGTTCGGCCGGCAGCGTGTGGTCGACCTCGGGAACCGGCACATCGGTGGCCACCTTGACGACCTTGGGGGCGACCGCAAGGTAGGGGCGCGCCTCCAGCAGGCGCTTGCGCTGGACGGGGGTCACCTTCGACGTGGGGTCGTCGGCCGCGGCCATGATGCCCGCCAGGTCGCCGTAGGTGGCCAGCAGCTTGGCGGCGGTCTTCTCGCCGATGCCGGGTACGCCGGGCAGGCCGTCGCTGGGGTCGCCGCGCAGCAGCGCCAGATCGGCGTAGCCGGGCCCGTCCACCCCGTACTTCTCGCGCAGCAGCGCCTCGTCGGTGATCTGCAGGGTGCCGACGCCCTTGAGGGGATAGAGGATGCGGATGCCGCGCCGGTCGTCGACGAGCTGGAAGAGGTCGCGGTCGCCGGTGACGATGTCGACCGGGCCCTTCGCCCCTGCGGTCAGGGTGCCGATGATGTCGTCGGCCTCGTAGCCGGCCGAGCCGATACGGGCGATACCGAGCGCGTCCAGGACGTCCTCGATGATCGGAACCTGCGGCGAGAGAGTGTCCGGAATCTCTTCCTCGTCGGGCTCGGCGGAGCCGGCCGGGGCCTCCTCGGCGACCCGGTGCGCCTTGTAGGAGGGGATCAGATCGACCCGCCACTGCGGGCGCCAGTCGAAGTCCATGCAGGCGACCAGGTCATCGGGGTGGTGGTCCTGGACGAGCCGGGCGATGAAGTCCAGCAGACCGCGTACCGCGTTCACCGGGGTGCCGTCCGGAGCCTTGACCGATTCCGGTACCCCGAAATAGGCGCGGAAGTAGAGGGAGGCGGTATCGAGGAGCATCAGGCGTCGAGTCACATCCCGCATGATGCCGTATGCCCCATACGTCACACAGATGTGAGCTGAATCACCGTCGTGTTTGAGCCCCATAAAGGAGGGCAGGCGCGCAGCCGGAGCGGACCCGGTCGAGATTCAACATTTCCACCGGTAAAGGCGGGCCGAACCCGTCCCGCTCCACGACCTGTCTACGGGGGTGGCAGGTCGTTTCTCGTGCGACAAGAGAGGTATATGTGTCCAGGCTGCAAGCCGAGCACCTGTACAAAGTGTTCGGCAGACGACCCGAGGACGCGGTCCAGCGGCTCGAAGCCGGCGCCGACCGGGATGAGCTGCGGGCGGAAGGCACCACCGCCGCGGTGATCGACGCCTCGATCGAGGTGGACGAGGGCCAGATTTTCGTCGTCATGGGCCTGTCCGGATCCGGCAAGTCCACGCTGCTGCGCATGCTCAACGGGCTGCTGGAGCCGACCGCGGGAACCGTCCGGTTCGACGGCCAGGACCTCACCTCGCTCAGCGACAAGGAACTGCGCAAGGTCCGCTCCGAGAAGATCTCCATGGTCTTCCAGCACTTCGCGCTCTTCCCGCACCGCAGTGTGCTGGAGAACGCCGCCTACGGGCTGGAGGTCCAGGGAGTACCGCGCGCCGAGCGTGAGCGGCGCGCCACCGAGGCGCTGGAGCTCACCGGTCTCAAGGGCTGGGAGAAGTCCTGGCCCGACGAGCTGTCCGGCGGTATGCAGCAGCGCGTGGGCCTGGCCCGGGCGCTGGCCACCAACGCCGATCTGCTGCTGATGGACGAGTCCTTCAGCGCGCTCGACCCGCTGATCCGCCGCGATATGCAGGACCAGCTGCTCGAACTGCAGAAGACCCTCAAGAAGACCATCGTCTTCATCACCCACGACCTCAACGAGGCGATGCGCCTCGGCGACAAGATCGCGGTGATGCGGGACGGCCGGATCGTACAGATCGGCAGCGCCGAGGACATCCTCGTCACACCGGCCAACGACTATGTCGCCTCCTTCACCCAGGACGTGGACCGCACCCGGGTGCTGACCGCCGGCGCGATCATGGCCGAGGTCGGCACCGTGCTCGGCAGCACGACCCCGGACGGCAAGAAGCTCGGCACCGGCGCGGAGTTCCGCGCCGCCGCGCCCGCGACGGTCGGCGTCGACACCCCCCTCGTCGAGCTGTTCACCCCCTCCTCGACCAGCACCGTGCCGGTCGCCGTGATCGACGCGAACGGCGAACTGGTCGGTGCCGTGGCGGCCGAGCGGCTGCTCGCCGTCCTCGGTGAGCCCGCCGACCAGGGCGCGACTCCTGGCGTCCCCGCCCAGGCCGCGGCCGCGGACGGTACGGCGGCCCAGCTCGACAAGAAGCCGGCGGAGGACGGGCCCGTGGACGACAAGCCCGAGGACAAGGTGATCGCCGGTGCCTAGGATCCAGATAGGCAGCTGGGCGAATGACGCCGTCAACTGGCTGCGCGACAACCTCGACTGGCTGTTCACCCTCATCACAAAGGTCCTGAACGGCCTCTACGACGCGATTCACACGGTCCTGGCCGCGCCCGAACCGCTGCTGCTGGCCGGCATCCTCGCGGTGCTCGCCTGGTGGCTGCGCGGTCTGCCGGCCGCCCTGCTCACCTTCCTCGGGTTCGCCCTGATCGATTCGATCGAACAGTGGGGCCCGACCATCGAGTCGCTCTCGCTGGTGCTGGTGGCCTGCCTGATCACCGTCGTGATCGCGGTGCCGCTCGGTATCTGGGCGGCCCGCAGCCGGGTCGTCGGCGGGGCGCTGCGCCCGGTCCTGGACCTGATGCAGACGATGCCGGCGATGGTCTACCTCATCCCCGGCATCCTCTTCTTCGGCCTCGGTGTCGTCCCCGGCATCGTCGCCACCATCGTCTTCTCCATGCCGCCCGCGGTCCGGATGACGGAGCTCGGCATCCGGCAGGTCGACCCGGAACTGGTCGAGGCGGCCGAGGCGTTCGGCACCCACCCGCGGAGCACGCTCTTCCGTGTGCAGCTGCCGCTGGCGCTGCCCACGATCATGGCCGGTATCAACCAGGTCATCATGCTGGCGCTGTCCATGGTCGTCATCGCCGGCATGGTCGGCGGCGGCGGTCTCGGCTCCTCCGTCTACAACGCGATCAGCTCGGTCAATGTGGCCCTGGGCGCCGAGGCCGGCCTCGCGGTCGTCATCCTCGCCATGTACCTGGACCGGATGACCGGCGCGCTCAACCAGCGGGTCTCCCCGCTCGGCCGGCGGGCGCTGGCCAAGGCGCAGGCGGCGCTCGGCGGGGTGAAGTTCCTGCAGTGGCGGCCCGCCACCTCCGTGGCGATGGTCGGTGTGGTCGTGCTCGCGCTGCTCGCCGGCGGTATGGGCATGTTCGGCAAGGGCGGCGGTCGGGCCGGCGGCGGCAACGGCCGTCCGATCAGCCTCGGCTACGTCAACTGGGACGAGGGCAAGGCCACCACGTATCTGTGGAAGGAAATCCTCGAGGAGCGCGGCTACAAGTCCACGGTGCAGGCCCTGGAGGCCGGCCCGCTGTTCGCCGGGCAGGCACGCGGTGACATCGACGTACAGACCAACGCCTGGCTGCCGACGACCCACGCCTCGTACTGGAAGAAGTACAAGGACAAGCTGGAGGACCTCGGCGCCTGGTACGACAAGACCTCCCTGGAGATCGCGGTCCCGTCCTACATGAAGGACGTCAAGACCCTCGACGACCTCAAGGGCAAGGGCGGCGAGTTCGGCGGCAAGATCACCGGCATCGAGCCGGGCGCCGGCGAGATGAAGATCCTCAAGGAGAAGGTGCTCAAGGACTACGGCCTGGGCGGCGAGTACAAGGTCCAGGAGTCCTCCACCGCATCCATGCTCAGCGAGCTGGACCGCTCCCTGCACGCCAAGAAGCCGATCGCGGTCACGCTGTGGTCGCCGCACTGGGCGTACGACAAGTACCCGCTCACCAAGCTCAAGGACCCCAAGGGCTCCTTCGGCTCCGGTGACGGCCTGCACCTGCTGGGCCGTAAGGGCTTCGCCAAGGACGAGCCCGAGGTCGCCAAGTGGATGAAGAACTTCCACCTGGACGAGAAGCAGCTCACCAGCCTGGAGAACGACATCAAGGGCGCCGGTGAGGGACATGAGCAGGACGGCGTGCGGACCTGGCTGAAGAAGAACCCCGGCCTGGTCGAGAAGGTCGCGCCGTCCGCCGGTGCCACGTACGCCAAGGGCAAGGACGCGGGCAAGGCGCCGAACATCGGCTACCCCGCGTGGGACGAGGGCATCGCCACCACGTACCTGTGGAAGAACGTCCTGGAGAAGCGCGGCTACAAGCCGAACATCCGTAACCTCGATGTCGGGCCGATGTGGACGGGGCTGTCCACGGGGCAGATCGATGTCGAGACGGACGGCTGGCTGCCGGTCGCGCAGAAGCAGTACTGGGACACGTACAAGAAGGATCTTGTCGATGTCGGGCCCTGGTACGACAAGACCTCGCTGGAGATCGCGGTCCCGTCCTACGTCAAGGGCGTGAAGACCCTCGACGATCTGCGCGAGCACAAGGACGAGTTCAAGGGCAAGATCATCGGGATCGAGCCGGGTACCGGCGAGATGAAGCGCCTCAAGGACACCGTGGCGCCCGCGTACGGACTGCAGGACTTCGAGGTCACCTCGGCCGGCACCAGCGCGATGCTCGCGGAGCTGGACCGGGCGTACCACAAGAAGGAGCCCATCGCGGTCGTGCTGTGGTCGCCGCACTGGGCGTACAGCAAGTACCAGCTCACCAAGCTCGCCGACCCCAAGGGCACCTGGGGCGCCAACAACCAGATCAAGACGCTCGGCAACAAGAGCTTCCCGAAGAAGTTCCCGGAGTTCCACGGCTGGCTGAAGAACTGGAAGATGAGCGCCGAGGAGCTCGGCAGCCTGGAGCAGGACATCCAGGATGCCGGCAAGGGCCAGGAGAACACGGGCGTCGAGAAGTGGATCGCCGACCATCCGGGCATCGTGGACAAGATGGCCCCGGTGAAGTAGCGGCCTACGGCGCGTAGTTCACCCGTGGTGCGACGAGCCCCGCCTCCGGTATGGCCGGACGGCGGGGCTCGCTGTGTGCGGACCCGTCCGCGGGCCGGCGGCACCGTCCGTCACGGACCGCCGGCGCGGGATCGCCCGACCGGGCGCGTTTGCGTCGCGGCGCGATCGAAGGGGTGATTCGCTGCTGTTTATCCCGGTTCTTCCTTGTGGTTGCCGCCGTCGCGGCCGGCGAAGGAGATGGTCGTGAAACCCGCACGCACAGCCGCCGTTGCCCTGATCAGCGTCACCACCTTGGGCATCGCCGCGCCCGTCGCATCGGCTCAGGTCGAGCCGAATCCGATGGTGGCCGGTCAACGGGTGAGCATCAGTGACGACCGGCAGTGCGCTCCGGCCGGTGCCGCGCGGGCGGCCTCGACGCTGTTCGGCTCGGTGGTGCTGCGGCCGGGCGAACGCGGGATGGCCGCCCGTGCCAGGGTCGCCGAGCGGGCGACGCCGGGCCGGTACAAGGTGACCATCGAATGTGCGCCCGGTGGAGCGCGGTTCACCGAGACCGTCACCGTGCGGGGCGGCCGGGGCGAAGGGGTGAACACGGCCCAGGCGGCAGGGGGTCTGGCGCTCCTCGTGCTGGCCGGCGGAGCGGCGTACGGGCTGCGCCGTGGTGTCATCGGGCGGTCCTGAGCGGCGCGGGCGCGTACCGTTGACGGATGCGTGTGATCTCCCTGGTGCCCTCCCTCACCGAGGCGGTGGCCGTCTGTGCGCCCGAGCTGCTGGTCGGGGCCACCGACTGGTGCAGCCATCCGGCCGGGCTGGAGGTGCCACGTATCGGCGGTACGAAGAACCCCGACACCGGGAAGATCGCCGCTCTGGCGCCCGACCTTGTGATCGCCAACGAGGAGGAGAACCGTCCGCAGGACCTGGCTGCGCTGCGGGCGGCCGGGCTGAACGTCATGGTGACCGAGGTCCGCAACCTGGAACAGGCGGTGTCCGAGTTGGCGCGCGTTCTGGTGCGGGGCTGTGGGCTGGCCAGGCCCGACTGGCTGGACGCCGCGGAGACCGCCTGGCGCGAGCTGCCGGTGCCGGCGGCCGAGCGGGCCGCGGTGGTGCCGATCTGGCGGCGGCCGTGGATGGTGCTGGGGCGGGACACCTTTGCCGGTGATCTCCTGGCCCGCCTCGGGGTGCGGAACGTCTACGCCGGGCATGCCGACCGCTATCCGCGCATCCCGCTGGACGAACTCCGGGCCTGCCCCGCGGATCTCGTCGTCCTGCCCGATGAGCCGTACCGCTTCGGCGCGGACGACGGGCCCGAGGCGTTTCCCTCGCTGCCCGCCGCGCTGGTCAGCGGCCGGTATCTGACCTGGTACGGGCCGTCGCTGCTGCGGGCCCCGGGCGTGCTGTCACAGGCGCTGGCCGGGGCCGGGTAGGTGTGCGGGTACGCCCTACGCCCGGACCGGCTGCGGCTGCGGCGGCGCCAGCAGCCGGCCGTGCGCCAGACCGGATGCGGTGCGGGTGCCGGCCACCGCCACCGCCGTCACCAGGACGGTGAACAGGCCCACGGCGAGCCAGTGGAACGCGTCCAGTCCGGTGTGCCGTGCCAGGCCCGCCGCACCGGTGACACAGGTGCCGATCGGGAAGGTGAAGCCCCACCAGGTCATCGCGAAGCCCATACCGCCCCGGAAGGCGCGCACCACCATCGCGGTGGCGATCGCCAGCCACAGCAGGGCGAAGCCCGTCACGGGGACGCCGTAGAGCACCGCGAAGGCGCTCATGGCGTGTGCGTACGAGGTGTCGACGACTCCGGTCGCGGCGTCGGCGAGGTTGTTCACCGCGGTGGTGGACTGGCCCAGCGGGCCGAGGACGAGGAACAGGGTCGGGGTCAGCGCGAGCGGCAGCGGCCCGTGGTGGATCAGCCGGTTCAGGACGAGCGGCAGTACGAGCAGGGTGGCCAGCAGCGATATGCCGAACAGTGCGTAGCAGGCCAGCAGGAGGGCCAGGCGCCACTGGCCGGCCGGCAGATGCGGGATCAGGGCCGGGCCGAGCGCGGCCGAGACCATGGGGGCGACCAGCGGCAGGATCCAGACCGGGGTGGCGCTGCCCGGTTCGATGCGGTGCCGGGTCACCATCAGGTACGGGATGGTCGCGGCGCCCACGAGTCCGACGACGGTGCCCAGGGTCCACAGCACGACGTCCGCGGCGAGCGCGGCGGGTTCACCGATCAGGTCCCGGCCGACCGCGAGGGTGCCGCCGCCGACCGCCAGCAGGGCCATGGCCAGGCACCCGTAGAAGGGGGCGACGGTCGGATCCAGCAGGTGGCGGCGCGCCTGGTCGCCGTGCCGGACCCAGTGCACGGTCCGGGCGGCCAGCAGGGTCAGCAACATCAGCGCCGACAGCGCCCAGACGACCTGGTAGGCGGTGCGCAGGCCGGGGGCGGTGAGCGGCAGGGCCGCACCGGCGTTGGCGACGATCGCCGTGCCCATGACGGCGGCGTACCAGTTCGGACCCAGATGGCGAACCGAGGCCGGGGTACGGGGAGCTACGGGGCCGGCGGCGGGCGTGCTGCGGGAAGGTGCTTGCGCGAGGGTTGCCATGGGAACAGCGTCGTCGCCCCGAACCGTCCCCACCAGGGACATCGCGTCTATGAGGGCATAAGCTGGGGTTATGTGCAGGGGGATGGAGCAGGAGAACGAGGGGCCGACCGATGAGTGAGGCCGAGCCCGCGGCCGTACCGCTGTCGCACCGGGTCCCGGACCTCGGTGCGCTGGAGCTGCTGATCGCCGTCGCCCGGCTCGGCAGCCTGGGGCGGGCCGCCCGGGCGCGGGGGATCTCCCAGCCCGCCGCCAGCAGCCGTATCCGCTCGATGGAGCGGCAGTTGGGGGTGGCGCTGGTCGAACGCTCGCCGCGCGGATCCCGGCTCACCGACGCCGGGGCGCTGGTGACGGACTGGGCGCGGCGGGTGGTGGAGGCGGCCGAGGCGTTCGACGCGGGCGCACAGGCGCTGCGCGGGCGGCGCGACTCCCGGCTGCGGGTCGCGGCCAGCATGACGATCGCCGAGTATCTGCTGCCGGGCTGGCTGATCGCGCTGCGGGCGCAGCGGCCCGGGACCGCCGTATCGCTGCACGCGGGGAACTCCCGCGTGGTCGCCGAGCGGCTGCTGGGCGGCGAGGCGGACCTCGGTTTCGTGGAGGGGCTGGATGTGCCGTCGGGGCTGGACGGGGCGGTCATCGGACACGACCGGCTGGTCGTGGTCGCCGCCCCGTCCCACCCCTGGACCCGGCGCCGTACGGAGCTGACCGCCGCGGAACTGGCCGAGACCCCGCTGATCCTGCGCGAGCGCGGTTCCGGTACCCGCCAGGTGCTGGACGCGGCGCTCGGCGGGCACGGCGGGCTGGCCGAGCCGCTCCTCGAACTCGCCTCGACCACCGCGGTGAAGGCGGCCGTGGTGAGCGAGGCGGCCCCTTCCGTGCTCAGTGAGCTCGCCGTCGGCGAGGAGCTGACCGCGCGCCGGCTGGTCGAGATTCCGGTGCGCGGACTGCGTCTAGGCCGCGATCTGCGGGCCGTGTGGCCGACCGGTCAGCGGCCCGTGGGCCCGGCCCGCGACCTGCTGGGGCTGACCCGCGGGGGCTGAGGTCTCAGCCCGCGGGGGTGGCGTACGACCTCATGCCTCGATGATGTGCGCCGACCGGCGCGCCGCGGCCACCAGCGCGTCCATGACGCGGGTGTCGTCCCCGGCCTCCGGGTGCCACTGCACGGCGAGTGTGAAGCCGTACGCCTCGGGCAGCTCCAGCGCCTCGATGGTGCCGTCCTCCGCGTACGCCGAGGCCAGCAGCCCGCGGCCGAGCCGGTCCACCGCCTGGTGGTGGTACGTCGGTACGGAGACCGGCTCGGGCAGGGTGCGGCCCAGCAGCGTGCCGGGCACCGGCTTGATGTCGTGCCGTCCGAAGACTCCGGGCGGCCCGGCGTGCCCGTCGAGGTGCTGGACGAGGGTGCCGCCCAGCACCACGTTCAGCAGCTGCAGTCCGCGGCAGATGCCCAGCAGGGGTACGCCGCCCGCCAACGCGGCCTCGATCAGGGCCAGTTCCCAGGCGTCCCGGTCCAGGGCGGGCGGGCCGGTCTTGGGGTGCGGCTCCGCGCCGTAGCGTGACGGCTGCACATCCGCGCCACCGGCGATCACCAGCCCGTCCAGGCGGGCCACGGTCGCCGCGGCGCTGTCCGGGTCACCCGGCGGCAGCAGCGCGGGCAGCCCGCCCGAGCGCTGCACCAGCTTCGGATAGCCGGCCGGTACCAGCGCGGCGGGCAGCGTCCAGACGCCCCAGCGGGCCTCTTCCTGATATGTGCTGATGCCGATGAGCGGCTGGGACATCGGGTGTCGTCCTCCGTGCGTGCGATGCGGGTCGGTCGGCGCCGGCCGGGAGGACCCGGCCGGCGGCAGAACGGTTTACGGCAAGAGGGTTGTGGCTAGTCGCGTTCGAGCTCGGCCTCCGCCGCCGCCAGCGCCGCGAACTCCTCCTCGGGCGCCGAGGCCACCAGCCGGTGCCGGGAGTAGAAGGCGAAGTAGGCCAGCGCCACCACGTACACGCCGAGGGCGATGAAGGCGGCGTCCTTGTCGACCAGGAACGTCGCCACCAGCGCCGAGCAGGCCAGTACGAAGGCGACGGTCGAGGTCAGCGCGCCGCCCGGGGTGCGGTAGGGGCGGTGCAGACCGGGCTCGCGGCGGCGCAGCACGATGTGCGAGAGGGCCATCAGCGCATAGGAGATGGTGGCGCCGAAGACCGCGACATTGAGCATCCGGGCGCCGTCGCCGGTGGCCGCGGCGAGCGCGAAGCCGAGCGCGCCGGGCACCAGCAGACCCAGGTAGGGGGCCTTGCGGCGGCTGGTCAGGGACAGGAAGCGGGGCAGATAGCCGGCCCGGGAGAGCGCGAAGAGCTGGCGTGAACCGGCGAAGATGAGGGAGAAGAAGGACGCCACCAGGCCCGCGAGACCGGCGTAGTTGACGATCCGGCCGATGGTGGTCGGCTTGCCGTGCGGCTGCAGCGCCTGGACCAGCGGATCGCCCACCGACTGGATCGCGGCGCTGCCGCGCGCCCCGGTCGCGGCGACAAAGGTGATCAGCGCGAGCAGCAGCAGAATGCCCATCGCGGCGGCCATCGCCCTGGGCAGCGAGCGAGCCGGGTCCTTGGTCTCCTCGGCCGCCAGCGGTACGCCCTCGACGCCGAGGAAGAACCACATGCCGAACGGGAACGACGCCAAGATCCCCAGAATGCCGAACGGCAGCCAGGAGCTGGCCCCGAAGGCGCCGGCCTCGACGGGGATGTCGTTGAGCGCGTCGACATGGAAGTCGGTCAGCGCGGCGACCGCGAAGACGATGATCGCGGCGACCGCGATGGCGGTGACGATCAGGCTGAAGCGCAGCGCCTCGCCCACGCCCCACAGATGGATCCCGATGAAGATCACAAAGCAGGCGAGATAGACCGGCCAGCTGGAGTGCAGGCCGAACAGGCCGAGCGATTCGACATAGTCACCGATGAAGATGGAGATCGCGGCCGGGGCCAGTACATATTCGATCAGGATCGCGGTGCCGGTGAGGAAACCGCCCCAGGTGCCCAGCGCACGCCGGGCGAAGCCGTAACCGCCGCCCGCGGTCGGCAGGATCGAGGCCAGCTCCGCCAGCGCGAAGACCAGACAGGTGTACATCAGGCCCATCAGGACGGCCGCGATGGCCAGGCCTCCGAAGCCGCCCTGTGCCAGGCCGTTGTTCCAGCCCGAGAAGTCGCCGGAGACGACGTAGGCGACGCCCAGGCCGGTCAGCAGCAGCGGTCCCGCGCTGCCGCGGCGCAGTGTCCGCCGTTCAAGGTAGGTCTCGTCGGGCGATGCGGTGCCGCCCGGTGTGGTGCCACCCGAGGACGGGGTGGGCGGTGCGGTCTGCGATTCCGTGCTGTCGGCCATGAGCCGCTCCTGCCTCGCCGAGGGGGGAAATCGAGCAAAGGTTCAGCGGCATACCTTTGCTCTCGCTGCCGCTCCAGCGCAAGACCCGTGCGTAAAAGAATGGTTAACGCAGGCCCACGGCGTCGGCCGGGCGCTCATGGCGCCGGAGCGGTCAGGAAGCCGCGCAGCAGCGCCGCGGTCCCGCAGCAGTGCTCGCGCATCACCTCGCGCGCACCGTCCGCATCACCCTCCAGCACCGCCTCCACCAGCGCGCTGTGCTGGGTCTGGGAGTGCTCCAGGTTCCGTACCAGGAGCGGAATGCAGTCCAGGAGGTCGTTCACGCTCGCCCGGACCGCCGCGTACTGCGCGGCCAGCGAGGGCGAGCCGGACAGCTCCGCCAGCGTCAGATGCAGCAGGGTGTCGCGCCTGCGGTAGTCCGCCAGCGGCGCGTCCTGGGTCGCCGCCAGCGCCGCCCGCAGCCGGTCACTCTGCTCGTCGGTCAGCCCGTGGGCCGCGCACAGCCCGGCCGCGCCCACCTCCAGCACCTCCCGGAAGCGCAGCGTGTCCTCGACGTCGATCTTCTCGATCCGGCGCCGCAGCTCGGCCTCGCCCGGATTCTCCGTACGCCCCCGGACGAATGTGCCGCCGTAGCGCCCGCGCCGGCTCTCCACCAGGCCCTCGTCCTGGAGCACCTTCAGCACCTCGCGCAGGGTGACCCGGCTGATCTGCAGCCGCTCCGCCAACTCCCGCTCCGCGGGCAGCCGTTCGCCCTGGGGTACCAGGCCGAGCCGGACGATCTGGAGTATCTGCTCCAGAGCCTCCTCGAAACCGTTGCCCGCGCGCACCGGCCGCAGCACGGGTGCCAGCCGGTCAGCCGCACCGTCCATCGATACCCCTTCCCAATCAATGGTTCGTGTGCCTACCTTATGACCTCCGGATGCAGTGACAGGAGGCAACACCGTGGCAGACCGCACGCCCCCACTCTCCGTCGAGGAGCTCAGAGTCCTCGTCGACGCCGGGGAGATCGACACTGTCGTCCTCGCCTTCACCGATATGCAAGGCAGGCTCCAGGGCAAGCGGTTCGCGGCCCGATATTTCCTCGACACCGTCCTCGAACACGGCACGGAGGGCTGCAACTACCTCCTCGCCGTCGATGTCGACCTCAACACCGTCGACGGCTACGCCATGTCCTCCTGGGAACGCGGCTACGGCGACTTCGCGATGCACGCCGATACGGCCACCCTGCGCCGCACCCCCTGGAACGCCGGCACCGCCCTGATCACCGCCGACCTCGCCTGGCACGACGGCTCGCCGGTCGTCGCCTCGCCCCGGCAGATCCTGCGCCGCCAGCTCGACCGTCTCGCCGAGCACGGCTGGAGCGCCCACGCCGGCACCGAGCTGGAGTTCATGCTCTTCAAGGACACCTACGAGGACGCCTGGGCGCGCGGCTACCGCCAGATGAACCCGGCCAACCAGTACAACGGCGACTACTCCGTCCTGGGCACCGGCCGCGTCGAGCCCGTACTGCGCCGTATCCGCAACGAAATGGGCGCGGCCGGCATGACCGTCGAGTCCGCCAAGGGCGAGTGCAACCTGGGCCAGCACGAGATCGTCTTCGTCTACGACGAGGCGCTCACCACCTGCGACCAGCACAGCATCTACAAGACGGGTGCCAAGGAGATCGCCTCCCAGGAGGGCATGTCGCTCACCTTCATGGCGAAGTACGACGAGCGCGAGGGCAACTCCTGTCATATCCACCTCTCGCTCCAGGACGCGGAGGGCCGGCCGGTGCTGGCCGACGAGAGCGGCCCGTACGGCATGTCGAAGACCATGCGGCACTTCCTGGCCGGCCAGCTCGCCGCGATGCGCGATTTCACGCTCTTCTACGCGCCCAACATCAACTCCTACAAGCGCTTCCGCCCCGGTTCCTTCGCGCCCACCGCCGTCGCCTGGGGACCCGACAACCGCACCTGCGCCCTGCGGGTGGTCGGCCACGGCCGCGCGCACCGTCTGGAGAACCGCCTGCCCGGCGGCGATGTGAACCCCTACCTCGCGGTCGCCGCCATGGTCGCGGCCGGCCTGTACGGCATAGAGCACGAGCTGGAGCTCCCCGAGGCCACCACCGGCAACGCCTACGCCGGCGACGCCGCACACGTCCCCACGACCCTGCGCGAGGCCGCCGAACTGTGGGAGAACAGCCCGATCGCCCGGGAGGCCTTCGGCGACGAGGTGGTCGACCACTACCGCCACATGGCCCGCGTCGAACAGGACGCCTACGACGCCGCCGTCACGGACTGGGAGCGCTTCCGCTCCTTCGAGCGCATGTAAGGAACGCTGTGCTGCACGAGCTGAACATCCTCAATCCGGCCACCGAGGAGGTGGTGGCCACCGTCCCCACCACCTCCCCCGAACAGGTCGACGCCGCGGTCCGGCGGGCCGCCGCGGCCCAGGAGGCCTGGGCCGCGGTGGCACCCGGCGACCGGGCCCGCATCCTGCGCCGCTTCGCCGACGTCGTCGACGCGAACATCTCCGCGCTCGCCGAACTCGAACTGCGCGAGGCCGGCCACCCGTTGGGCAACGCGCAGTGGGAAGCGGGCAACGTCCGCGATCTGCTGCACTACGCAGCGGGGGGAGTGGAGCGCCTGACCGGTACGCAGATCCCGGTCGCCGGCGGCCTGAACATCACCGTCCAGGAACCGCTCGGCGTGGTCGCCGTCATCGCCCCCTGGAACTTCCCGATGCCGATCGCCGCCTGGGGCACCGCCCCCGCACTCGCGGCCGGCAACGCCGTCCTCCTCAAGCCCGCCGAGACCACCCCGCTCACCGCGCTGCGGCTCGCCGAGCTGGCCCTGGAGGCAGGCCTGCCCGAGGGCCTCTTCCAGGTCCTGCCCGGCGAGGGCCCGGTCACCGGCACCGCGCTCGTCGACCACCCGGGCGTCGCCAAGGTCGTCTTCACCGGCTCCACCGCCACCGGACGGCAGATCGCCGCCCGCTGCGCGGCACAGACCAAGCGGCTCACCCTCGAACTCGGCGGCAAGAGCCCCAACATCGTCTTCGCCGACGCCGACATCGAGGCCGCCGCGGCCGCCGCCCCCGGCTCCTTCCTCGACAACACCGGCCAGGACTGCTGCGCCCGCAGCCGCATCCTGGTCCAGCGGACGGTCTACGACCGCTTCATGGAGCTGCTGGAGCCCGCCGTCAAGGCGTTCACCGTCGGCGACCCGGCCGATCCGGCGACGCAGATGGGCCCGCTGATCTCCGCCGCCCAGCGCGAGCGCGTACGGTCCTACGTTCCCGAGGACGCCCCGGCCGCCATCCGCGGCGAGGCGCCCGCCGGCAAGGGCTTCTGGTACCCGGCCACCGTCCTGGAAGGGCGCCCCGACGACCGTACGGCCGTCGAGGAGATCTTCGGCCCGGTCGCCGTCGTCATCCCCTTCGACGACGAGGCCGACGCGGTACGGATCGCCAACGCGACGGACTACGGCCTGTCCGGCTCGCTGTGGACCCGCGATGTCGGCCGTGCGCTGCGCGTCTCGCGCGCCGTCGCGGCCGGCAACCTCTCCGTCAACTCCCACAGCAGTGTGCGCTATTGGACCCCCTTCGGAGGGTTCAAGCAGTCCGGCCTCGGCCGCGAACTGGGCCCGGACGCACTGACCGCCTTCACCGAGACCAAGAACATCTTCATCAGCACCGAGATCAGCACCCAGAACAGCACCGAGGAGAGCAAGTGACCGACCAGACCGCAGTGTGCCGCCGCCTCGTCGGCCGTACCGCCGTGATCACCGGAGCCGGCAGCGGCATCGGCCTGGCCACCGCCCGCCGACTCGCCTCCGAAGGCGCCAACGTCGTGTGCGCCGACATCGACGAGACCGCGGGCAAGGCCGCCGCCGAAGAGGTCGGCGGCACCTTCGTCCAGGTCGATGTGACCGACTCCGAGCAGGTCGAGGCGCTCTACAAGACCGCCTTCGACACCTACGGCTCGGTCGACATCGCCTTCAACAACGCCGGTATCTCCCCGCCCGACGACGACTCGATCCTCACCACCGGCCTGGACGCCTGGAGGCGCGTCCAGGAGGTCAACCTCACCTCGGTCTACCTCTGCTGCAAGCACGCGCTGCCCTACATGCAGCGCCAGGGCAAGGGCTCCATCATCAACACCGCGTCCTTCGTGGCCGTGATGGGCGCCGCCACCTCCCAGATCAGCTACACCGCTTCCAAGGGCGGCGTGCTGTCCATGTCCCGCGAACTGGGCGTGCAGTTCGCCCGCGAGGGCATCCGGGTCAACGCCCTGTGCCCGGGACCGGTCAACACCCCGCTGCTGAAGGAGCTGTTCGCCAAGGACCCCGAGCGTGCCGCGCGCCGCCTGGTGCATGTCCCGGTCGGCCGGTTCGCCGAGCCCGAGGAGATCGCCTCCGCCGTCGCCTTCCTCGCCAGCGACGACTCCTCGTTCGTCAACGCCGCCGAATTCCTGGTCGACGGCGGTATCGCGGGCGCGTACGTCACCCCGCTGTAAACGCTTGTTGTTCACTTCCGCGTAAGCGCATTGGCGGTCGGACGTCGCTCGACGCCCGGCCGCCATGCGTTAGCGTCCGCCTTCGGTTCTTCGTTCGACAGGAGTGCGTTCCATGCTCAACAAGCGTCGCTGGCTGGCAGCTGGTGCTGCCCTCGCGGTCGTGGGAGGCGGCGTCGCGGCCGCCCAGACGGCCTCGGCGGGCCCGGCTCCGCGTCACTGTCCGACCCTTCACGTGTCCACAGGCTGGTACGGCGAGAACCGTGCCAAGCTGCAGAAAATGATCGACGAGCAGGGCAGCTGCTCCGGCTCCGACGGCGCGCAGCCGGTCGCGACCTTCGACTGGGACAACACCGTCGTCAAGAACGACATCTCCGACGCCACGCTGGCCTGGATGCTGAAGCACGACAAGGTGCTCCGGCCCACCAGCTGGAAGGCCACCAACAAGTGGCTGACCGACGATGCCGCTGCCGCGCTCACCAAGGCGTGCGGCACGTCCGTGCCTGCCGGGCGTCCGCTGCCGACGTCGACCGACACCGACTGCACCGACGAGATCCTGGATGTCTACAACGACGAGAAGACCTCCGGTGGCAAGGAAGCGTTCGCGGGGGAGTGGAACCACCGGCGCACGGTGCCCTCCTACGTCTGGATCACCCAGCTGTTCGCCGGGCACAGCCCGGACGCCCTGACCTCGTTTGCCGCCAAGGCGCGCAAGGAGAACCTCGCCGCACCGATCGGTACGCAGCAAACGGTCGGCACGCACAAGTGGGCCGGATACGTGCGCTACTACGACCAGCAGCGCGACCTCATCCGCACCCTCAAGAAGGCCGGCTTCGACGTCTGGATCGTCTCCGCGTCCGCCGAGCCGCTGGTACAGGCCTGGGCACCCGGCGTGGGCATCGACCGCGACCACGTCATCGGCATCCGCAACCTCGTCAGCGACGGCCGGCTCACCACCGGCGTCCAGGGCTGCGGCGACGTCAAGGACACCAACGGCGAGGTCCTGACGTACATCGACGGCAAGCGCTGCTGGATCAACCAGGAGATCTTCCACGTCAAGGGCGCCAAGGCCTGGCAGCAGCAGGACCGCGCGCACCGCGCCGCCTTCGCGGCGGGCGACGCCGAGACCGATGTGACGTTCGTCGGCGACGCCACCGCGGGGCATCTGGCCATCAACCGCAACAAGCCCGAACTGATGTGCCGCGCGTACGACAACAGCGACGGCCACTGGCTCGTCAACCCGATGTTCATCGAGCCGAAGAAGCGCAAGGCCGACGGGTACCCGTGCTCGACCACCGGCTACACCAAGCCGGACGGCACCCTCGGCCCGGTCCTCCGCCCCGACGGCTCGGTGGTCCCCGACCAGCAGGACACCGTGTACTGAGCACACCGGGAGGGCCACGCCCGGTCAGAGAAAGGCGTGGCCCTCCCCCCGGTACGTCGGGACCGTCGCCACCACCCGGTCCCCGTCGATCAGCCGCAGCTCCGTGAACCGCTCACACAGCTCACCGGCCTTCGCATGCCGGAACCACACCTTGTCGCCGATCGCCAGCCCGTCCGCGGCCGGCCCCAGCAGCGGCGTCTGCACCTCACCGGGCCCCTCCTGCGGGTCGTAGCGCAGCCCGGCCGGCAGATACGGCACCGGCAGCCGGTCGGGGCCCGCCACACCCGACGCCGGATAGCCGCCGCCCAGCACCGTCACCACGCCGGGTCCCGGCCGGCGCACCACCGGCTGGGCGAACAGCGCCGCCGGACGCCCGCTGAACGAACGGAAGTTGTCGAACAGCCGCGGCACATACAGCCCCGAGCCGGCCGCGATCTCGGTGACCGCCGCCTCCGCCGCGGTGTGCTGCACACTGCCGGTCCCGCCGCCGTTGACGAACTCCAGCCGCGGCGCCACCGCCCGCACCGCCCGTACGGCCTCCCAGCGTCGCCGCGCCAGCTCCTTGCGGGCCGCCGCCTGCATCAACCGGATCGCCCGGGAGAACACCGGCTTCCCGGCGACCTCGTCGCCCACCCCCGCCACATGACCCTCGTACGCCATCAGCCCCACCAGCCGGAAGCCGGGGCGGCGCACCACCACCCGGGCCAGCGCGGCCAGTTGGGCGGGCTCCCGCAGCGGCGACCGCCGGGCACCGACCCGCACCTTCCCGCCCGCCAGACGGTAGGAGGTGTCCAGTTCCAGGCACACCCGCACCTCCTCGCCCCCTCCGCCGGCCGGCCGGGCCGCGTCGATCAGATCCAGCTGCGCCGGATCGTCGACCATCACCGTCACCGCGGCCGCGAGCTTCGGGTCGGCGGTCAGCTCGGCGAAGCCCGCCCGGTCCACCGACGGATACGCCAGCAGGACGTCGGTGAATCCCGAGCGCGCCAGCCACAGCGACTCGGCCAGCGTGAAACTCATGATCCCCGCGAAGCCGTCGCGCGCCAGCACCCGCTCCAGCAGGGCCCGGCAGCGCACCGACTTGCTCGCCACCCGGATCGGCTTGCCCTTCGAGCGGCGCACCAGATCGTCCGCGTTGGCGTCGAAGGCCGCCAGGTCGACGACGGCCAGGGGCGCGTCGAAAGGTGCGGTGGCCCGGTCGAATCGGGCTTTGTCGCCATACGCGTCGGCTGTGTACTGGGACATGGCCGCAGCCTGCCAGACCGTCCCCCACTGCCAAAAGGGCGTGGGAGGTACCCCCACCACTGGGTAGGGGAGAGATCGCGACAGAGCGGACACGAGGCGGACAGGGGTTGGAGTGCCGACGGCACCAGCCCTTAGAGTGGCCCGACACCGCAACCAGCAGGTCAGCGGCGTGTTGTCCGGATACCAACCACCCTGCCCCGATTGCGGATCGGGTCCGGGGGCCAGCGGCGCAAGGGGGAGCGCGGGTGAGCACCGACGCCGATTTCACCGACGCGCGACACATCCCACCCATACCCCCGCGGCCGCCCCGGCAGCCCGCGCCGATGACACCGCAGCCGGACGAGGATCCGCGGACCGCCGTGCTGCGCCGGGTACCCGCCGAGCCGTCGGTTCCGCCGCAGGGCACCCCGGCCGCCCCCTCCCCGCACCCCGCCGTCCCGCCGCGCCCCGCCGCGCCGCCGCCCGCACCGCCCCGTACGCCGCCGCCCGCCGCCGGTGCACAGCCGCCACCCCGCCCGGACCGCGCGCCCGGCCGCCCGGTCCCCACCGAGCCGACGGCCCCCGCCCCGCCGCCGCCCCCGGCCGGCCGCCCCGCCTCCTTCCGCGACACCGCCGCCTTCCACCTGGCCAACAGCCAGGAGCTGTGGAACGGCGCCCCCGAGCGCGCCGCCGGCAGCGGAGCGAGCACCCCGCCCTCCGCCCGCAAACCGGCCTCCGCCACCCCGTCGGCGGCGCCCGGCAGCGAGCCGCCCATGCCCGGCGCCGTACGTCCGCAGCAGCCGCCCTGGCCCCGAACTCCCCTCCCGCACCAGGGAGTCGGGCCCACCGCCGGCATGCCCGCCGCACCCCGGCCCTCGGCCGGCCGCCGCCCGGGCGCCCGGCTGCTCGGTGGCGTGGCCTGCCTCGTCCTCGGCATCGGCCTCATCGGCGGTGCCGCGGTCGGGAGTTGGCTCACCGACGACTCCGCCGACGCCACACCCACCGCCGAGGCCGCCTTCGCCAAGGGCCACGACGTCTGGCACAACACCCCCGTCGACACCCTCTTCCCGCGCACCGTCAACGGCCTGGGCGTCGGCCCCGGCGGCGCCGACCGGACCTGGACCCGCATCGCCGTCGCCCCCGACAGCGGCTGCACCGACGCCTACGACCCCAAGCTCGCCCAGGCGTTCGCCACAGCGGGCTGCACCCGGCTGCTGCGCGCCACGTACGTCGATGCCACCCGCAGCAGCGTCATCACGGTCGGCGCCCAGACCACCAAGGCCGACCCGGCCGGAATGATGGCCCTCAACACCCGCTTCAGCACCAAGAGCCTGGGCACCCGCACCGACCTCCTGCCGCTGCCGTACGCCGCCAAGGGCACCCCGGCCGCCGGCTTCGGCCGCGCCCAGCGGGCCAGTTGGACCGTCCGGGTGCTCACCGACATCCCGGTCATCGTCTACGCCGTCTCCGGGTTCGCCGACGGCCGCGCCATCAGCGAGCCGCAGCCCGCCGAGGCCGCCACCCGGCCCGGTGCCACCACCGCCCCGGCCGAGTCCGGCCTGGGCCACGACGCGAAGGACCTCGCCGACCGCGTCGAGGCGGCCTTCCGCAAGGCGTCCGGCAGCCCCACCCAGACAACGGAGACAGCGCCATGAGGACGACCGTGCTGCGCGGCACCGCCATCGCGCTGGCCTCCGCCGCGCTCGCCGTACTGCCCGCCGTGCCCGCACAGGCCGACGCCATCCGCGCCCAGCAGTGGGGCCTGGAAGCCATCCACGCCCAGCAGGCCTGGCGCACCACCAAGGGCGAGGGCATCACCGTCGCCGTCCTGGACACCGGCGTGGACGCCAACAACCCCGACCTGACGGGCCAGGTCCTGCCCGAGAAGGACCTGGTCGGCTTCGGCGCCGGTCCCGGCGACCCGTCCTGGGCCCAGCACGGCACCGGTATGGCCAGCGTCATCGCGGGCCACGGCCATGGCGCGGGCCGCGACGACGGAGTGCTCGGAGTCGCCCCGGCCGTCAAGATCCTGCCGGTCCGGGTGATCCTCGAGGACAACGACCCGCAGCGCCAGCGGGCCCGTACCGAGAAGGCCGGCGCCCTGGCGGACGGCATCCGCTGGGCCGCCGACCACGGCGCCGACGTGATCAATATGTCGCTGGGCGACGACAGCGAGTCCGCGCACCCCGAGCCGCGCGAGGACGCCGCCATCCAGTACGCCCTCGGCAAGGGCATCCCCGTCGTCGCCTCCGCGGGCAACGGCGGCCTGAAGGGCGACCACGTCTCCTATCCCGCCGCCTACCCGGGCGTCCTCGCCGTCACCGCCATCACCCACCCGGGAAACCGCGCCGGCTTCTCCACCCGCCACTGGTACGCCACGGTCAGCGCGCCCGGCGAAGGCATCGCCATGGCCAACCCCGACAACACCTACTACCTGGGCTGGGGCACCAGCCCCGCCGCCGCCTTCGTCTCCGGCGCCGTCGCCCTGATCCGCTCCGCGCACCGCGACCTCAGCCCGGACCAGATCCGCCGGCTGCTCACCTCCACCGCGCAGGACACCCCCGAGGGCGGCCGCAACGACGACTACGGCGCCGGCCTGGTCGACCCCGCCGCCGCCATCAAGGCCGCCGCCGACCTGAAGCCCACTCCCCAGAAGCCGTCCTCCGCCGCCTACGCCCACCGCTACTTCGGCCCCGGCCCCACCACGGACGACACCGACGCCACCACCACCGGTTGGCTCCCCTGGACCGCCGGCGCCGCGGGCCTCGTCCTCATCGCGGCCGCCCTCGTCATCTGGCGCCGCCGCTCCTCCTGAGGCGCCCGAAGCCACGCGCGGCGGAAGCCGGGAAAACCCGAGCCGATACGCTCAGGTCCGTGCAGAAGAACATCCCGGACCCCGGTTTCTCCGACGACGACGGCTCCGCCGACCCCGCCCTCGCCGCGGCCCTGGCGGCCTACGACCGGGACCGCGGTGCCGAGCCGCAGCTCCTGTCGGCGCTGGCGGGCGCCCGCGTCCTCGTGCCCGTCGTGGCTGTACTCGGCGAGGTCGAGACGGGTCCGGACGGCCTCCGCCGTGAGAAGACCAGCGATATGGCCGTCCCCACCCTCCAGGCCCCGGACGGCCGCCGCGCCCTCCCCGCCTTCACGTCCATGGAGACCCTGCAGCGCTGGCGCCCGGACGCCCGCCCCGTGGCGGTCCCGCTCCGGCAGGCGCTGCTGGCCGCCTCCCACGAGCAGGCCGACACCGTCGTCGTCGACCTGGCAGGACCGGTCACCTATCAGCTCACCGGCCCCGCCCTGCGCGCCCTCGCCGAGGGCCGCGAGAGCGCCGACCCGCTCGCCGACCCGGCCGTCACCGACGCCCTGCGCGCCCTGCTCGCCGCCGAGCCCGCCGTCCTCCTGGCCCGCCTCGCCCCGTCCGACGAAACCGACGCCACCCTCGCGCTCGGTCTCGCCGCCGGTGCCCCGACCGCCGAGGTCGCCCAGCGACTCGCGCAGGCACTGGCCGCCGACGAGGTCCTGCGCGCCCGCCTCGTCCGCGGCCTGGACCTGGCCCTTCTGCCCCCCGGCGCCACGACGGCCGGAGAACCGCTCTACCGGCGTTGACACACCACCCCGGGGGCCCGGCACCCCCGGCCGGGCTCCCGACCGTCAACGGGCGCGTTGCTCTCCCCGGCCGCACAATGCGAGGAGAGCTCAAGATCCACGCGAGGAGAGCCCCCATGGAGAAAACGGAGACCAGCACGATCCTGACCCGCACGGTCGTATCCGAATTCCTCGGCACGCTGCTCCTGGTGTTCTTCGCCGTCGGCTCGGCTGTGCTGGCGGGCGAATACATCGGCACCTTCGGCATCGCCCTGGCCTTCGGCTTCACCATGCTGGCGCTTGCCTACGCCCTCGGCCCGATCTCCGGCTGCCACATCAACCCCGCGGTCACGCTGGGCATGCTGCTGGCCCGCCGCATCACGCTGCGTACCGCCACGGAGTACTGGATCGCCCAGGTGGTCGGCGCCATCGTCGGCGCGGCGCTGCTCTTCCTGGTCGCCAAGCAGGTCCCCGGGCTGCAGACCCATGGGACCTTCGGCACGAACGGCTGGGGCGACCGCTCGGCGGTGCACATCAACCTCGGCGGTGCGTTCGTCGCCGAGATGGTGATGACCTTCCTGTTCGTCTTCGTGGTGCTGGCGGTCACCCACAAGGTGGCCGTGATCGGCTTCGACGGTCTGCCGATCGGTCTGGCGCTGGCCACCGTCCACCTCATCGGCCTCCCGCTGGACGGCACCTCGGTGAACCCCGCCCGGTCCATCGGCCCGGCCCTGTTCGCGGGCGGCGCGGCCATCACCCAGCTGTGGCTGTTCATCATCGCGCCACTGATCGGCGGCGTGATCGCGGCCGTGGTGCACCAGATCACCCATCCGCCGCACGAGCCGGCCGTCATCGCCGACGAGATGTTCCCCCGCGAACCGGAGCCCGAAGAGCGGGCCTGAGCGGCCGACCGTTCCCCGGACGACGACGAGCCCCGGCCGAGGCGGCCGGGGCTCGTCGCTGTACAGGTCCGGGCTCTCGGCGGTCCGTCCGCCGGCCCGTTCAGCCGTAGACCGGCCCGGTGAACTTCTCCCCGGGCCCCTGCCCCGGCTCGTCCGCCACGACCGACGCCTCGCGGAACGCCAGCTGCAGCGACTTCAGCCCGTCCCGCAGCGGCGCCGCGTGGTACGAGCCGATCTCGGTGGCGCTCGCGGTGACCAGCCCGGCCAGCGCCTGGATCAGCTTGCGCGCCTCGTCGAGGTCCTTGTGCGCCGCGCCGTCCTCGGCGAGCCCGAGGTTGACCGCCGCCGAGCTCATCAGATGCACCGCGACCGTCGTGATCACCTCGACCGCCGGCACCTCCGCGATGTCACGGGTCATGGCGTCGAAGTCGGGGCTCGACGGGGCTGCCGCGTCCGGGGCGTCGGGCCGCTGCGGGGTCTGGTCGCTCATGTCTTAGGACTTCTTCCTGCTGAGGGGATCGGCTCCAGCCTATGGCCCGTGCCCGCGGACCCCGCGTCCGGGAGCGTCATCCTGGACGCGGCGCGCCTCCGTGGCGGCACAAGAGTGGGTGCCTCCCCTTGACTCGTGTATTCTGGTGTTCCGACCGGCCGGACACGCATGTGACCGGCCCACAAGTGGAGGCTCCGATCTCCCACCCGACCGACCTCAGGGTTGGCGGGTCAACGGTCCGGCTGCGCCCCGCGGAGACATTCGTGGTGGTGCTCCTGATCCATTCACGGAGCCCCGCCTGTGTCCCGTCCGGGGCATTTTTCATGTACCGGCGCGGTTGGTCACACCGAAACAGACGTTACGCGGCAGTCCGCCAGGCCGTCGCGTGGTGCTACCGAGGAGGATCCATCAGCGCCGAGCCCCGCATCAACGACCGGATTCGCGTCCCTGAGGTGCGACTCGTCGGTCCCAGTGGCGAGCAGGTCGGCATTGTGCCGCTTGCCAAGGCCCTGGAGCTTGCGCAGGAGTACGACCTCGACCTGGTCGAGGTGGCGGCGAACGCCCGTCCGCCGGTCTGCAAGCTCATGGACTACGGAAAGTTCAAGTACGAGTCGGCCATGAAGGCCCGTGAGGCGCGCAAGAACCAGGCGCACACGGTCATCAAGGAGATGAAGCTCCGGCCGAAGATCGACCCGCACGACTATGACACCAAGAAGGGTCACGTCGTCCGGTTCCTCAAGCAGGGTGACAAGGTCAAGATCACGATCATGTTCCGTGGTCGCGAGCAGTCCCGCCCCGAGCTGGGCTTCCGGCTGCTGCAGCGGCTCGCGTCCGACGTGGAGGACCTCGGCTTCATCGAGTCGAATCCGAAGCAGGACGGCCGAAACATGATCATGGTTCTCGGTCCGCACAAGAAGAAGACCGAGGCGATGGCCGAGGCCCGTGAGGCGCAGGCCGCTCGCAAGGCGGAGCGCCAGGGTGGAGTTCCCGCGGACCAGTCCGTGGAGGAGCCCACCGAGGAGCCCACCGAGGAGCACGCCCAGGCGTGATCCCCGAGGCGTGAGCCCCGGATTCCATCCGGGGCACCTCGCCCCGGACAGCAACCGATACATCTGACGCTCCCGCTTGCCGGTCCGTGCCTGCGGGAGCGCCACTGACGAGGAGAGAACGGCGCATGCCGAAGAACAAGACGCACAGCGGTGCCAGCAAGCGCTTCAAGATCACCGGCTCCGGCAAGGTGCTGCGTGAGCGCGCCGGCAAGCGCCACCTGCTCGAGCACAAGTCGTCCCGCGTGACGCGTCGCCTCACCGGCAACGCCGAGATGGCCCCGGGCGACGCCGCGAAGATCAAGAAGCTTCTCGGCAAGTGAGCTGCCGCGCCCCACTGACTGGAGGGGGCGCGCTACTCGGACCGGGACCCAATCGATTCGGGTCGTGTGACGACAACCACGGCCCCGCTACAAGGAGTTAACAAGTGGCACGCGTCAAGCGGGCAGTCAACGCCCACAAGAAGCGCCGGGCGATCCTCGAGCAGGCCAGCGGCTACCGTGGCCAGCGCTCCCGCCTGTACCGCAAGGCGAAGGAGCAGGTCACCCACTCCCTCGTCTACAACTACAACGACCGCAAGAAGCGCAAGGGCGACTTCCGTCAGCTGTGGATCCAGCGCATCAACGCCGCTGCCCGCGCCAACGGCATGACGTACAACCGCTTCATCCAGGGTCTGAAGGCCGCCAACATCGAGGTGGACCGCAAGATCCTGGCCGACCTCGCGGTCAACGACGCCAACGCGTTCGCCGCGCTCGTCGAGGCCTCGCAGAAGGCGCTTCCGAGCGACGTCAACGCCCCGAAGGCTGCCTGAACTTCAGCCTGACGACGTTGTGACGCGGACCCGCAGGCCCCGGCCTGCGGGTCCGCCGCTTTTCCGGACCGGGCCAGGGTCCTCCACGCACCGAACAACAGAAGCGAGCCGCCGCCCATGGGCACCCCCGAGCTGATCTCCCCGCGTTCCCCGCGCGTCACCGCCGCCCGGCGGCTGGCCCGCCGCGCCTTCCGCGGCAAGGAGCGCCGGTTCATCGCCGAGGGCCCGCAGGCCGTCCGGGAGGCCATCGCACACCGCACGGGCGGCGCGCCCACGCTCATCGAGCTGTTCGCCACCGTCGAGGCCGCCGAGCGGCACTCCGAGATCGTCGAGGCGGCCCACGCGGCCGGCGTGCGGGTCCACTTCGCCGACGACAGGACCGTCGCCGACATCTCCCAGACCGTCACCCCGCAGGGTCTGCTCGGCGTCTGCCACTTCCTCGACTCGCCGTTCGAGGAGATCCTCGCCGCCCGCCCGCAGTTGATCGCGGTGCTCGCCAACGTCCGCGACCCCGGCAACGCCGGCACGGTGCTGCGCTGCGCGGACGCCGCGGGCGCCGACGCCGTCGTGCTCACGGACGCCTCCGTGGACCTCTACAACCCCAAGTCCGTACGGGCCTCGGTCGGTTCGCTCTTCCACCTGCCGGTCGCGGTCGGCGTACCGGTCGAGCGGGTGGTGGGCGGACTCCAGGGCGCCGGGGTACGGATCCTCGCCGCGGACGGCGCGGGCGACCGCGACCTGGACGCCGAGCTGGACGCCGGCTCCATGGGCGGACCCACCGCCTGGGTGTTCGGCAACGAGGCCTGGGGGCTGCCGGAGGAGACCCGGGCGCTGGCGGACGCCGTGGTGCGGGTCCCCATCCACGGCAAGGCCGAGAGCCTCAACCTCGCGACGGCCGCCGCGGTCTGCCTCTACGCCTCGGCCCGCGCCCAGCGCAGCCCCGGCGGATGCCGCGCGGTGTCACCCGCCTGAGGGTCGTACCCCCGATCTTCCCGGCGCATCCGACGGGAGCTAGTAGTCTTGCGTGCCCGGGGGCCCGGAAGGGGGTAACGGGGATGAGTGTGAGGACTTCCGGCATCACAGTCACTACTGACAGCTGCCCGTCCGGCGGACCGGTGCGCCCGCCGTCGCCCGCCGCCGGGGAACCGGCCGCCCTGGGGACCGGCCTCGGGCTCGACCCCGACGATCTGCCCGACGGCCTGGTCGTCGCCGACGAGACCGGCCGGGTGGTCTGCTTCAACGCCGCGGCCGCCCGGATCACCGATATCGCCCCCCAGGACGCGCTCGGCCGTCCCCTCGAACACGCCCTGCCGCTGCAGGACATCGAGGGCCGCCGCTGGTGGCGGCTCACCGACCCCTACGGGGGGCTCGCCATCCGCCGCGGCCAGCCCGAGCGCAATCTGCTGCTCGGCGGCCGCGAGGTGCTGGTCTCCGCCCGCTACGTCCGCAGCCGGCCGACCGGGCCCGTACAACAGCTGGTCATCGCGCTGCGCGGCACCGAGGCCCGGCGCCGTACGGAGCTGAGCCACGCCGAGCTGATCGCCACCGTCGCCCATGAACTGCGCTCGCCGCTGACCTCCGTCAAGGGGTTCACCGCCACCCTCCTCCAAAAGTGGGAACGCTTCACCGACGACCAGAAGCGGCTGATGCTGGAGACGGTGGACGCCGACGCCAACCGCGTCACCCGCCTGATCGCCGAGCTGCTGGACATCTCCCGGATCGACTCCGGGCGGCTGGAGGTGCGCCGGCAGCGGGTCGACATGATCGCCGCGGTGCGCCGGCACGTCCAGGCGCAGACCACCGCCGGCCAGCGGCCGGACCGCTTCTTGATCCGGATGCTGGAACCACTGCCCGATCTGTGGGCGGACCCGGACAAGGTCGATCAGGTGTTGGGCAATCTGCTGGAAAATGCGGTGCGGCACGGCGAAGGAACCGTCACCATCGAGGTCGGACCGGCATCGGATACGACCAACGCGGAGGGGACGAGCGTCACCGTGAGCGACGAGGGCCCCGGCATCCCCGAGGAATCGATGAGCCGCGTCTTCACCCGCTTCTGGCGGGGCAGCAAGCGCGGCGGCACCGGTCTGGGCCTCTACATCGTCAAGGGCATCGTCGAGGCCCACGGCGGGGCGATCACGGTCGGCCGGGCGCCGGCCGGCGGCGCACAGTTCCGATTTAGCCTGCCCGTCGCGGCCCCGGCCTTCATGGCTTGAGGGGAAGCGGCGGGCGCCCCGCCCCAGGGGCTCGGGCCGGCCGCCTGCGGCCCTCCCCTTAGACTTGACCTTTGGCACCTTTGGCGCACAGGCATCGCGGGCACAGCGCGGGCTCGGCATCCGACCTTTGTGATCGAAGAGCCGAGGCGACGCGAGCCAAGCCAAGCCAGTCCACCGGAAGCACGGGAAGAGATGTCCGCACCCAATAAGTCGTACGACCCTGTCGAGGTCGAAGCCCTGAAACCGGAAGAGATCGCCGCCCGGCTGGACGAGGCGCTGGCCGCCATCGCTGCCGCGGCCGATCTTGAGGCGTTGCGTGAGGTGAAGGTCGCGCACGCCGGCGACCGCTCACCGCTCGCCCTCGCCAACCGTGAGATCGGCGCCCTGCCGCCGCACGCCAAGGCGGAGGCCGGCAAGCGCGTCGGCCAGGCCCGCGGCCGTGTGAACCAGGCGCTCAAGGCCCGCCAGGAGGAGCTGGAGGCGGAGCGCGACGCCCGCGTACTGGTCGAGGAGGCGGTGGATGTCACGCTGCCCCACGACCGGGTGCCGGCCGGCGCCCGCCACCCGCTCAGCACGTTCATGGAGCGGGTCGCCGACGTCTTCGTCGCGATGGGCTACGAGGTGGCCGAGGGCCCCGAGGTCGAGGCGGAGTGGTTCAACTTCGACGCCCTCAACTTTGTGCCCGACCACCCGGCGCGCCAGATGCAGGACACCTTCTTCGTGCAGGGTGGGGGCACCTCCCGGACGGAGTCTGGGGGAGGCACCGAGGGCGATGAGTCCGGCGTCGTGCTGCGCACCCACACCTCGCCGGTCCAGGCCCGTACGCTCGTCGACCGCGAGCCGCCGGTCTACATCGTCTGCCCGGGGCGGGTCTACCGCACCGACGAGCTGGACGCCACGCACTCCCCGGTCTTCCACCAGATCGAGCTGCTCGCCGTCGACGAGGGCCTGACCATGGCCGACCTCAAGGGCACCCTCGACCACATGGTCCGGGCGCTGTTCGGGCCGGACATGAAGACCCGGCTGCGGCCGAACTACTTCCCGTTCACCGAGCCGTCCGCCGAGATGGACATGGTCTGCTACGTCTGCCGTGGCGAGTCCGTGGGCAACCCCGACCGCCCCTGCCGTACCTGCTCCAGCGAGGGCTGGATCGAGCTGGGCGGCTGCGGAATGGTCAACCCCAAGGTGCTCATCGCCTGTGGCGTCGACCCCGAGAAGTACAGCGGCTTCGCCTTCGGGTTCGGCATCGACCGGATGCTGATGTTCCGGCACAACGTGGAAGACATGCGCGACATGTTCGAAGGCGACGTCCGGTTCACCCGGCCGTTCGGGATGGAGATCTGATGCGGGTCCCGCTTTCTTGGCTGCGGGAGTACGTCGACCTGCCGGCGACGGAGTCCGGCCGTGACGTACAGGCCAAGCTCATTGCCGTCGGCCTGGAGGTCGAGACCGTCGAGCGACTCGGCGACGGCCTCAAGGGCCCGCTGGTCGTCGGCCAGGTGCTGACCATCGAGGAGCTGGAGGGCTTCAAGAAGCCCATCCGCTTCTGCACGGTGGACGTCGGCCAGGCCAACGGCACCGGCGAGCCGCAGGAGATCGTCTGCGGTGCGCGCAACTTCTCCGTCGGCGACAAGGTCGTGGTCGTTCTCCCCGGCGCCGTGCTGCCCGGCGACTTCAAGATCGCCGCGCGCAAGACGTACGGCAAGACCTCGCACGGCATGATCTGCTCCGGCGACGAGCTGGGCATGGGCGACGACGGCACGCACGGCATCATCGTGCTGCCGCCCGAGTACGAGGTGGGCACCGACGCCATCGAGCTGCTGGAGCTCGTCGACGAGGTGCTGGACATCGCCGTCACGCCGGACCGCGGCTACTGCCTGTCGATGCGCGGTGTCGCCCGCGAGACCGCCATCGCCTACGGCCTGCCGCTGCGTGACCCGGCGCTGCTGGACGTGCCGCCGCCGAACTCCTCCGGTTATCCGGTCCAGGTCTCCGACCCCTTCGGCTGCGACCGCTTCACCGCCCGTACGGTCACCGGCCTGGAGCCCGAGGCGCGCTCCCCGCTCTGGCTGCAGCGCCGGCTGCAGAAGGCCGGGATGCGCCCGGTCTCGCTGGCCGTCGACGTCACCAACTACGTGATGCTGGAGCTCGGCCAGCCGCTGCACGCCTACGACCGCACCAGCGTGGACGGCCCGATCGGCGTCCGCCGCGCGACCCCCGGCGAGCAGCTGACCACCCTGGACGGCGTCAAGCGGGTGCTGGACGCCGAGGACCTGGTCATCACCGACAACCGCGGCCCGATCGGCCTCGCGGGCGTCATGGGCGGTGCCAACACCGAGATCGCGGCGCCGGTCGCCGACCCCGAGACCGGCCGGCTGCACGGCACCAGCGATGTCGTGATCGAGGCCGCGCACTTCGACGCGCTCGCCATCGCCCGTACGGCTCGCCGGCACAAGCTGTCCTCGGAGGCCGCCAAGCGCTTCGAGCGCGGTGTGGACCCGGAGGCCGCGTCCGCGGCGGCGCAGCGGACCGTCGACCTGCTGGTGCTGCTGGCCGGCGGCAGGGCCGAGGAGGGCGTCACCGAGGTCGTCTCGCCCCGCGGGCCGCGTACGATCACCCTCCCCGCCAACCACCCGGACAAGGTCGCCGGTGTCGACTACGGCCGGGAGACCGTCGTCCGCCGCCTCCAGCAGGTCGGCTGCGATGTCTACGGCCAGGACGAGCTGGTCGTGACCGTGCCGTCCTGGCGGCCGGACCTCAGCGAGCCCAACGACCTGGCCGAAGAGGTCATCCGGCTGGAGGGCTACGAGAACCTGCCCTCCACCCTCCCGAAGCCGCCGGCCGGCCGTGGGCTGACCGAGCGTCAGCGGATGCACCGCAGGGTCGGCCGGGCGCTGGCCGGCGCGGGCTATGTCGAGACGCTGAACTACCCCTTCACCGGCTCGGCCGTCCTCGACCAGCTCGGCATCGAGCCGGACGACCCGCGGCGCGCGGCGGTCACCCTCGTCAACCCGCTGTCCGACGAGGAGCCCGACCTCCGTACGACCCTGATCCCGGGTCTGCTGAACGCGCTGCGCCGCAACTACGGCCGCGGCACGCACGATCTGGCGCTCTTCGAGACCGGTCCGGTCTTCCGGGCGACCGGTGACGAGAAGCCGGCCAGCCGGCTGGTCGTCGACCGCCGGCCGACCGACGACGAGATCGCCTCGCTGGATGCCTCGCTGCCGCAGCAGCCGCGGCGTGCCGCCGTGGTGCTCGCCGGAGGCCGTGAGCAGGCCGGCTGGTGGGGCGGCGGACGCCCCGCGATCTGGGCGGACGCGGTCGAGGCGGGCCGTACGGTCGCGCGGGAGGCGGGTGTCGAGCTGATCGTCCGTCAGGACCAGCACGCGCCGTTCCACCCGGGCCGGTGCGCGGCGCTGCTCGCTCTTGTCGACGGCGAGGAGATCCTCGTCGGCAACGCCGGTGAGCTGCACCCGCGGGTCATCAAGACGCTCGCGCTGCCGGAGCGTACGTGCGCGATGGAGATCGACCTGGACCGCCTTGAGCAGGCCGCCGGCGGTCCGCTGCGCGCGCCGAAGATCTCGGTCTTCCCGGTCGCGACCCAGGACGTCGCGCTGGTGGTCGACGAGACGGTCCCGGCGGCGGACGTCGAGGCGGCGCTGCGTGACGGCGCGGGTGAACTCCTGGAGTCGCTGCGGCTGTTCGACATCTTCACCGGTGAGCAGCTCGGCGCCGGCAAGAAGTCGCTGGCGTACGCGCTGCGCTTCCGTGCCGCCGACCGCACGCTGACCGCGGAAGAGGCCTCGACGGCCCGTGACGCGGCGGTTGCGGCGGCCGTGGAGCGGACCGGAGCGGTGCTGCGCGGCTGAGCGGGCAGCATGTGTGCCTGAGGGGCGAGGGCGTGGACGGTGCGAGCCGGCCGCGCCCTCGCTCTTTTTTGCGATGCGGTGGGCTCTCGGCGTCCTGCATGGGGGCTCTGTTGCGCCTGGGAGGGACGAAGGGCTCCACTAGACGATCGGATCCCTACACCATCACCCCATCGGGTGGTTATCTACTTATCGTCGCCGGACGGGCACATAACGTCGCGAGAATCGACGAGGTCGATGCGGCCCGCTGACCGCGGCAGGGGGCCGGACCGACGCCTCAACGCCTGACTGGGGACCACCGGCTAGGGGGACCATCGGCATGATCCGAACCTGGGCGAGGGGCGGAGCGCGCGCCGGGGCGGCCTGGGCCCGGCGGGCTGTCGTCTTCGTCCTGCCCGGCCTCTGGGTGCTCGGCGTGGTGACCTGGGAGCTGTGCCACCCGACCAGTGGCCAGCTGCTGCAACTCCTCGCCGCGGCGCCGGCCATCGCCTGCGCGGGCACCGGCCGCCGTCAGTGCGTGCTGCTCGGCGGGGTGTGCGCGCTGCTCGCGCTCGTACCGTTCGGCGGGGCGGAGCCCGGAGCCGGGCCGGGCATACGCGTGATGACCTGCGGCGCGATTCTCGCGGTGGTCTGCGCCAGCTATCTGACGGCCGGGCGGCGGCTGCGGTTGGTGCGGGAGCTGGAGCGTACGCGCGAGGTCGCCGTGGCCGCGCAGCGGGTGCTGCTGCGGCCGCTGCCGCCGCGGATCGACGGGGTGGTGCTGGCGGCCGACCACCTCTCCGCGAGCGAGGGCGCCGTGGTCGGCGGGGATCTGTACGAGGTCGTGGGGACCCGGCACGGCGTACGGGCGGTGATCGGGGATGTGCGCGGGCACGGCCTGGAGGCCATAGGCACGGTCGCGGCGATGCTCGGCAGCTTCCGTGAGGTGGTGCACGACGAGCCCGAACTGGACGGTGTGCTGCGCCGGTTGGAGCGCTCGCACCAGCGGCATCTGTACGAGCGGGTGCGCATCGAGCAGCCGGCGGGCGGCGGTGCGGAGCCGGTGAGCACGCTCGCGGAGGAGTTTGTGACGCTGCTGCTGGTGCAGGTCGCGCGGGACGGCTCGATCACGGCGCTGAACTGCGGGCATCCATGGCCGTATCGGATCGACTGCGGGGCGGCCGTCCCGGTGGTGGCGGTCGCTCCGGCCGAGCCGATGCCGCCGTTGGGGCTGTTCCCGCTGCCCGAGAAGCTGACCGCGGTGCGGTGCGGGCGGCTGGCGCCCGGTGAGGGGCTGTTTCTGCACACCGACGGGGCGGTTGATGCGCGGGATGCGGCGGGGGAGTTCTTTCCGCTGACCCAGGAGCTGCACAACAGCGTGGCGGCGGCCGCCGCGCCGGGCGGCCCCTCGCCGTCCACGGTGGTGGGGGAGGTGCGGGAGGCCCTGTTACGGCATGCGGGCGGCCGGCTGACGGATGACGTGGCGCTGGTGATGCTCTGCAACGACCGGGTGCAGGTGCCGGCCCGGTCGGCCGGGTCCGCTATCGTCCGCCTCCCGCGGTGATCTCCTTGCCGTTCAGTGCCGGGAAGGTGACGCCGGTCAGCTCCTCGGACGCCGTCCACAGGCGCTTGGCGCTTTCCGGGTCGGCGGCCGCGGCCGACCTGCCGACCATCGTCGGTCCGCCGCGCATCTCGCCGAGCCCGTCGGGGCCGAGGTAGCTGGCGCCGGGCAGGTCCTGGGTGGCGGCGTAGAGCGTGGGGAGCGCGCCGGCCTTGTTGTCCTGCGCGATGAAGCGGTTGCCCACCTGCATCAGCGCGCGCCGCAGCGCGCTGGCGTCGGCGCCCTGGAGATTGGTGGCGGCCCAGCCGGGGTGTGCGGCAAGGGCGCGTACGGGGGATCCCGCCGCGGTGAGACGGCGCTGCAGTTCCAGGGTGAACAGCAGATTGGCCAGCTTGGACTGGCTGTAGGCGGCGACGGGGCTGTACTCGCCGGTGAGATTCAGGTTGTCGAAGTGCATCCGGGCGCCGGGCAGCTTGTGGGCCCCGGAGGCCACCGTGACCACGCGGTCGGTGAGGTGCGGCAGCAGCAGGTTGGTCAGCGCGAAGTGGCCGAGATGGTTGGTGCCGAACTGCTTCTCGAAGCCGTCCTTGGTCCGGGACTCCGGGACGTTCATGACCCCGGCGTTGTTGATCAGCAGGTCGAGGGTGCCCTGCCAGGCGGCGGCGAACTCGCGCACGGAGGCGAGGTCGGCCAGGTCGAGGCGGCGGACCTCGACGCTGCCCCTGGCGCCCCGCACGGTGGCGGCGGCGGCCTCACCGCGCTCGATGTCCCGTACGGCGAGTACGACATGGGCACCCGCCCGTGCGAGCGCGTCGGCGGTGGCGATGCCGAGTCCGCTGTTGGCGCCGGTCACCACGGCGGTGCGGCCGGTCTGGTCGGGGAGGTCGGTGGCGTTCCACTTGGGTGTCTTGGTCATGGCTCCAATGTAGGCAACGCCAACAATGCTGTCAATGCCAACAATGTAGCCAGTGAATACATGGGCGATAGGATGAGGGACATGCAGACTCGCCGTTACCACCATGGAGACCTTCGCGCCGCGCTGCTGACCCGCGCCGAGCAGACGCTCCGCGAGAAGGGTCCGGGTGCACTGTCCCTGCGGGAACTGGCCCGTGATCTCGGCGTCAGCCACGCCGCGCCCAGCCGGCACTTCAAGGACAAGCAGGCGCTGCTGGACGCGCTGGCGCTGGCCGGGTTCGACCGCCTGAACGAGGCCCTGACCGCGTCCCGGGCGGCAGCGGGCACGTCATTCGCCCACCGGCTCGGCGCGCTCGCCCGCGCCTACGTGGACTTCGCCCTCGCCAACGCGGCACTGCTCGACCTCATGTACGCGGTCAAGCACGACCCGGAGGCGTCCGAGGCGCTGATCGCGGCCGCCCAGCGGCTCGGGGCGATCACCATGGGACTGGTCGCGGACGGGCAGCGCAGCGGCGATGTGCGCGACGGACCGGTCGAACGCATCGGGATACCGGTGTTCACCACCCTGCACGGCTTCGCCGGCTTCGCCATGAGCCGCGTGCTCTCCGCCGAGGAGGTCGAGTCCGGCCTCGACGATGTGATCGCGTACATGCTGCGGGGGTGCGCGGCGTAGCGACCGGCCCGGAGTGCGGGCCGTGGCCGTGGTCGGCTCTCCCGGGGTTCTTCACACCCCGTGTGAAGCGGGGTTCACTACGCTCAACTGGCGGAGTATTCACGTCGACATGGCCATGGGCTGATGGCCCGCGGGTGGGCCCGGTTCATCGGGAGGCCGGTATGGAGCCCAATACCCTGCTGGACGCGATTCTCGACGAGGCCGGCATCTCGCATGCCGGCCTCGCCGCGCGTATCAACCAGCTCGGGCGGTGTCGTGGACTGGCGCTGCGGTACGAACACACCGCAGTGGCCCGGTGGTTGAAGGGTCAGCGGCCGCGTGGGCAGGTGCCGGATCTGATCTGCGAGATCCTCGGCGAGCGGCTGCACCGGCCGGTCGGGCTTGACGACATCGGGCTGAGCGGGCCGGGGCTGCGGCGGGAAGCCGATACTCCGCTGTCCGGGTTCGTGGAACGGGCCACCGCGCTGTGGCGGTCCGACGAGCAGCAGCGGCCGCACCTCCTCGACGCGCCGGCGCTCACCGGTACGTCGGCCGTCATGCCCGTATGGGAGTGGGAGAACCCGCCCGAGGATTTCGATGTGTCGCGGGACGGGCTGACCCGGGTCGGCATGGCCGATATCGAGATGCTGCGCGCCGCGCGGTCGCACTACGAGCAGATGTACCGGAAGGCGGGTGGTATCGCGACCAGAGCACGCATCGTGGGATTCCTCAACTCCGAGGCGGCGCCGCTGCTGCGGGGCAGCTACAGCGATGCGACGGGCCGTCAGCTGCACCGGGCGACCGGTGGGCTGGTCGCCGTCGCCGGTATCTGCGCGTACGACTCGGACGCTCTCGGGCTGGCCCAGCGCTACCTTCATCAGGCACTGCGGCTGGCCAAGGCCAGCGGGGACCGCGGCCTCGGCGCGTATGTCATCGCGCTGCTGGTCAATCAGTCCCTCTTCGTACGGGAATACCGCCAGGCGGTCGCCTTCGCGGAGGCGGCGCTGCGGGCCGCGGGTCCGCAGATCACCCCGGCGCTCTCCGCGGACCTCTACGCGATGCAGGCCAAGTCCTACGCCCGGCTCGGCGACGGCGCCAGCGCGCTGTCGTGCATCCGGCGCGCGGAGGCGGCCGCGGAGCGCATCCGGCCCGGACTGGAGCCTGCCGAGACGGGCTATGTGCAGCCCGGCCTGGTGAACGTACAAGTGGCGGAGGCGCTGCTCAGCCTCGGTGACCTGCGGGCCGCACGGGAGCAGGCGGACGCCGCCGTCGACACCCCCGCACACGACCGCGGCCGGGTCCACCGGCTGGCCATGCTCACCCATATCGAGCTGCGCCAAGGCGATGCGGACCGGGCCGTGGCCAACGCCGCGCAGATGACCGAGCAGGCTCGGGGCATGGAGTCGCAACGGCTGCGGGACCGGCTGCGGGCGGTGCGCGAGCATCTGGCGGAGACCGGGAGCTCCGCGACGGACGAGGCTGCCGATCTCATCGACGAGGTGCTGCGCGTTCCGCTGTGACCGGGCTCGTGTCACCTTGCCGGCTCATCAGCGGAAGGTGGCAGTTACGTGCGTTGGAACAATCTCAGCGAAAAGCCCGTCTATGCGAATCCGTGGTTCCGGGTCAATCTGGCCGATGTGGAACTGCCCGACGGTCGCCATCTGGACCACTATCTGATCCGGATGCGGCCGGTCGCCGTGGCCACAGTGGTCAATGAGGCCAATGAGGTGCTGTTGCTCTGGCGGCACCGGTTCATCACCGACACCTGGGGGTGGGAGCTGGCCGCCGGTGTCGTCGAGGACGGCGAGGACATCGCGGCCGCTGCCGCCCGCGAGATGGAGGAGGAGACCGGGTGGCGTCCCGGGCCCCTCCGGCATCTCCTGTCGGTGGAGCCGTCCAACGGCCTCACCGATGCGCGGCATCACATCTACTGGTCCGAGGGGGGCGAGTACGTCGGCCCGCCCCAGGACGGCTTCGAGTCCGAGCGCCGGGAGTGGGTGGCGTTGAAGCTGGTGCCCGACATGGTGGCGCGAGGGGAGGTGCCGGCCGCCAATATGGCCGCCGCCTTGCTGATGCTGCATCACATCCGGCTGGGCTGACCGGTGCCGGCCGGTGACGTCGGCCGGGCGTCATCGGCCCATGGCCTGCCACAGTGCGACCACCAACGCCGCGAGCCCCGTGAGTGCGGCGAGGGACGGCAGTGGCCAGCGGGCGCTCTCCAACCGTGTGACGCGGGCCTGCAGTTCGTCCGCGTCACGCTCGTACTGCTCGGAGCGCTGGGCGAGCAGCGCGAGTTGGCCGTCGACCCGGGCGGTGCGTACGTCGAGGAGACGCCTCAGCTCCGCTAAGTCGGCGGTTACCAGGTCGGGTTCGGGGTGGGCGGTCACGGTCCGCTCCTCATTCCTTCTGTCAGCGACTTCGTTGTCCGTACGGGCAACAGTCAACTGCGCTGCGGCGAAGGGCGGGAGCGTGTGCGGTGGGTATATGCGGGTCTGCGGTTCACACCCCGTGCGAAGTGACGGGGGGTGACGGGGCGCGGGCATTCGCACGGGGTGTGAAGCGCACACCCCGGACGGGGCGGTTCACACGCTCCCGCCCGTGCTCGCACAAGGGTTGACTGGGAATCGCCACGGGGGCCGAAGCCGGCGGACGGGCGCCCGCCGGCCCGGGGTCCGCCCGCCGGTGTTCCCCCGAGCGGCGGGCGGACCGTCCTCCGGCTCAGTACGAGTAGAAGCCCGAACCGGACTTACGGCCCAGCCGGCCCGCGTCGACCATCCGCTGGAGCAGCGGGGGAGCGGCGTACAGCGGCTCCTTGTACTCGTGGTACATCGACTCGGCGACCGAGGCCACGGTGTCCAGGCCGATCAGGTCGGACAGCTTGAGCGGGCCCATCGGGTGGGCGCAGCCCAGCTCCATGCCGTTGTCGATGTCCTCGCGGCTGGCGATGCCCGACTCGAACATCCGGATCGCGGAGAGCAGATACGGGATCAGCAGGGCGTTGACGACGAAGCCCGAGCGGTCCTGGGCACGGATCGCATGCTTGCCCAGCACGTCATGCACCAGCGCCTCGGCGCGCTTGATGGTCTCCTCGCCGGTGGTCAGGGCCGGGATCAGCTCGACGAGCTTCTGTACCGGCGCCGGGTTGAAGAAGTGGATGCCGATGACCTGGTCCGGACGGGAGGTCGCGACGGCGAGCTTCACCAGCGGGATGGAGGAGGTGTTGGAGGCCAAGATGGCGTCCGGGCGAGTGATCACCTGGTCGAGGACCTGGAAGATCTCGGTCTTGACCTGCTCGTTCTCCACGACGGCCTCGATGACGAGATCGCGGTCGGCGAACTCCCCGAGGTCGGTGGTGAAGCTGAGCCGGCCGAGTGTCGCGTCGCGCTCCGCGGCAGTGATCTTGCCGCGTTCGGCGGCCTTGCCGAGGGAGTTGGTCAAGCGGGTGCGACCCAGTTCCAGGGCCTCGCCGGTGGTCTCGGCGACCATGACGTCGAGCCCGGCGCGGGCGCAGACCTCGGCGATGCCTGCGCCCATCTGGCCGCAGCCGACCACTCCGACGCGTGCAATGTCGGTGAAAGTGTCCGTCACCTCGTGCCTTTCGCTGATCTTCAGGACCGGCGGTACGCCGTAAGGGTCCGACGCCCGCCTCGCCCCGACGTTACTCCGCGCGGTGCTGTGCTACGGGCCGCGGGGCGGGCATTCTGAGCCCTCAGGACAGGATGAAACGGACAACTGGGGACTTTTGATGAGACGGATCACACGGCGAGGGTTTGCGGTGGGCGCGCTCGGCGCGGCCTCCTCGCTGCTCACCACGGGTGCCGCGGCGCCCTCGGGCCGCGCGCCACGGCGCGAGATGCGCGGCATGTGGCTGGCGACGGTCGCCAACCTGGACTGGCCCTCCAGCGCGAAGCGCACGCCCGCCGAGCAACAGCGCGAACTGCGCGCCCACTTCGACACCGCCGTCGCCCGCAAGCTCAACACGGTGTTCTTCCAGGTGCGGCCCACCGCGGACGCTCTGTGGCCCTCTCCGTACGAGCCGTGGGCCCAGTACCTGACCGGACAGCAGGGCCGCGATCCGGGCTGGGACCCGCTCGGCTTCGCGGTACGCGAGGCGCACCGGCGCGATCTCGAGCTGCACGCCTGGTTCAACCCGTACCGGGTCGCCAACCACACCGATCCCGGCCGGCTGGCCCCCGACCACCCCGCCCGCCGGCACCCCCGCTGGGTCCTCCCGTACGGCGGCAAGCTCTACTACAACCCCGGGCTGCCGGAGGTCCGCCGCTTCGTCCAGGACGCGATGCTCGACGCGGTGCAGCGCTACCCCGTCGACGGGGTGCACTTCGACGACTACTTCTATCCGTATCCGGTCGCCGGTCAGCACTTCGACGATGACGCGGCGTACCAGGAGTACGGCGACCCCTCCCAGAGCCGGGCCGCCTGGCGGCGGGACAACATCGACCGGCTGATCTACGAGATGGCGCAGCGGCTCGAGGCGGGCGGGCAGAAGTCCGGGCGCCGGGTGCGGTTCGGTGTCAGCCCGTTCGCGGTCTGGCGCAACCACACCACCGACCAGCAGGGTTCCCGCACCCAGGCCGGGGTGGAGACCTACGACGACCTCTACGCGGACACCCGCCGCTGGGTCCGCGAGGGCTGGCTCGACTACATCGTGCCGCAGGTCTACTGGCCCATCGGGTCCAAGGCAGCCGACTACGCCGAACTGGTGCCCTGGTGGGCGCGGACCGTCCAAGGCACCGGCGTGGACCTCTACATCGGTGAGGCCCTCTACAAGGCGGGCGATGCGGAGCCGGCCGCCTGGAAGGATCCGGCCGAACTCTCCCGCCATCTCACCTTCGCCCGCGAATACCCGCAGGTCGGCGGCCATGTCTACTTCTCGGCGAAGGAGGTGGCCAAGGACCGGGCGGGCGCCATGGCGCGGGTCGTACGTGATCACTACGGCAGCATGGCGCGGCCATAGGGGCGGTCCGCGCGGACGTGGCAACCGTCCGCGCGGCCGTGGTGGCGATCCGCCTACGGGATCGCGTTATCGGCCGGAGCCGGGGTCGATGTCGGTGGCCTTTCCGTGCTGGACAACCGAGTCGGGGCCGGGAGACATGATCGCCTCATGCCCGTCCTCGGCACGGACACGGTAAGGCGGATCGCCGTTCGCGCCCAGTACCTCGATGATCTCGACGACCCGGTCGTGGTGCCCGACGGTCCTGCCGTGCACCACCAGCCGGTCGCCCCTGCTCGCATGCATCAGGGGTCCTCCCCGCTTCGGGGCGGCCGCCTGACCGGTACGGCCGACGATGCGACGGCCGAGCGGTTGAACGGCCAACGATTTCAACGGTTTACGGGCCTGGTTCGGCCCGGACGGCGCTACCTGCCATCGCGGCAAGTTTACGTCCGGAGGCGGCGGCCGCACCCGGGAGACGTGACGGGATGTGGATTCGGCCGGGCGGTGGGGGCCGTCGCCGCGGGCGTACGGCCCCTTGCGCCCCGGTCGGTCACCCCCGCGCCCGTTGGGTGACCGCGATGCACGCCAGGACCGCCAGCGCCGCGGCGGGAGCGGCCGGCGGCAGCCGCTCACCCAGGAGAAGTACCGACCACAGCAACGTCAGCAGCGGCTGGGCCAGCTGCAGCTGACTCGCCTTGGAGATGCCGATCATGGCCATCCCGCGGTACCAGACGACCATCCCGAGGAAGTTCGAGCCGGCCGCCAGCCACAGCAGCCCGCCGACCGCGTGCGCCGTGAGGTGCAACGGCTCGGTGGACAGCGCGATCGCCGCCCCTGTCACCGTCACCGGAAGCGCCAGCACCAGGGCCCAGCCGACCACGTGCCAGCCCGGCATGTGGCGGGCCAGCCGGCCGCCCTCGGTGTAGCCGGCCGCGCACACCAGTAGCGCCGCGAACAGGAACAGATCGCCGCGGCCCGGTGCCCCACCGCTCTGCTGCACCGCGAAGCCGATGACCACTGCGGCGCCGATCAGCGAGGCGACCCAGAACGTACGGGAGGGCCGGGCGCCGGTCCGTACGGCCGAGAAGGCGGCGGTGGTCAGCGGCAGCAGGCCGACCACGACGGCCGCATGCGAGGTGGTGGAGGTCTGCAGGGCGAGGGTGGTGAGGACAGGGAAGCCGAGGAAGGCGCCGCCCGCGACGATCGCGAAACCCGCCCAGTGGCGCCGCTCCGGAACCCGTACCCGGAAGACGGCGAGCGCACCGCCGATCAGCACGGTGGCCAGCACGCTGCGCAGCATCACCACCGTCCAGGGCCCCATGCCCTCCAGCGCCCAGGCGGTCCCGGGGAAGGTGAGGGAGAAGGAGGCGACACCGAGGGCGGCGAGCAGGGCGCCGCGGCTCACCAGGGGGCCGCGGGTGGTGGCGGCCTTCGGGGCGCTGTCGCCGGCGGCGGTCGGGGCGCTGACCGCTATCGCGACTTGGGTGGTAGCGCTATCGTTAGCTCTCATGCATGAGCGTAGCAGTGGCGCCGAACTGGCCACGATCCTCCGCGCGGAGCTGAACCGCTACTCTCCCGGTGAGAAGCTGCCATCGAGTCGTGTCCTCGTGGAGCGGCACCGGGTCAGCCCGGTGACCGTCTCCCGGGCCCTCGCCGAGCTGGCCGCGGAGGGGCTGGTCGTCACCCGCCCCGGCGCCGGGGCCTTCCGGGCCGAGCCGCGCGGCGAGGCGTCCCGGCCGGTCGACACCTCCTGGCAGGAGATCGCGCTGAGCGCGGAACCGGCCGGCGACCAGGTGCCGCGCAGCGTCGACGCCTCGGGCGTACTGGCCACCCTGGCCAGGCCGGCCCCCGGCGTCATCGAACTCAACGGCGGCTATCTGCATCCCGATCTGCAGCCCGAGCGTGCCCTCTCCGCCGCACTGGCGCGGGCCGGGCGCCGGCCGGGTGCCTGGGTGCGGCCGCCGGTCGAGGGTGTGCCGGAGCTGCGGGCGTGGTTCGCGCGGGAGATCGGCGGCCCCGGTGGCGCACTCGCCGCCAGCGACGTACTGATCACCGCGGGCGGCCAGAGCGCGCTGACCGCCGCGCTGCGCGCCGTCGCCCCGCCCGGTGCCCCGGTCCTCGTCGAGTCCCCGACCTACCCGGGCATGCTGGCCGCCGCCCGCGCCTCCGGGCTGCGGCCGGTGCCCGTACCGACGGATGCGGACGGTGTCCGTACGGATCTCCTCGCCGACGCCTTCCGTGCCAGCGGCGCGCGGCTCTTCGTCTGCCAGCCGCTGTTCGCGAACCCGACCGGCGCGGTGCTCGCCCGGGAGCGGCGGCGCGAGGTGCTGCGGGTGGCCCGCGCGGCCGGGGCGTTCGTGATCGAGGACGACTTCGCGCGGCTGCTGGGCCACGACGACGCGCCCCCACTCCCGCCGACGCTGATCGCGGAGGACCAGGACGGCACGGTCGTCCACGTCCGCTCGCTCACCAAGGCCACCTCGCCCAACCTGCGGGTCGGCGCCCTGGCCGCCCGCGGCCCGGTGCTCGACCGGCTGCGCGCCATCCAGGTCGTCGACAGCTTCTTCGTGCCGGCACCGCTCCAGGAAGCCGCCCTGGAACTCGTCGGATCGCCCGGTTGGACGCGCCATCTGCGGCTGATCGCCGGTGAGTTGACCACCCGCCGCAATGCGCTGATCGCCGCCCTGCACGGTCAGCTGCCCGCGTTCGTGGAACGGGGACCGGGGTACGGCGCGGCGTACGGCGGTGATCCGGCGCGCGGCGGCGGCCGGTACGTCCCGCCCGGCGGCTACCAACTCTGGCTGCGGCTGCCGGACGGCACCGACGAGGCGGCGCTGGCCGGCGCGGCGCTGCGGGCCGGCGTCGCGGTCGCGGCCGGCCGCCCCTCCTTCGCCGCCGAGCCGCCGGCCGCGCATTTCCGGCTGAGCTTCGCCGCCGCGGCCGGCACCGGCGACATCGCGGAAGGCATCCGCAGGCTCCGTACGGCCTGCACGGAACTGGCGGTCCCGGTGGACTGACCAGGCGCCCGTCCCCCTGCGGGTCCGGCCTATCGGTTCGACGCCGCCCCCACCCGTCTGCCAACCTCCGGGCATGACCGAACACGCCCTCGACGGCTACGAGATCTCCACCGACCCGGCGCGCCTGGACGCCGACCTGGTCCACCGCTGGCTGTCCACCGACGCCTACTGGGCCCTGGACCGCCCCCGGGAACTGCATGACCGCGCCGTCGCGGGCTCGCTCAACTTCGGCCTGTACGAGTCCGGTTCCGGCCGCCAGGCCGCATACGCCCGGCTCGTCACCGACCACGCCACCTTCGCCTGGCTCTGCGATGTCTATGTCTGCCGCGACGACCGCGGCAAGGGGCTGGGCACGGCCCTGATCGAGGCCATCGCCGATCACATGGCGCCCAGCGGGCTGAGCCGGCTGACGCTCGCCACCAAGGACGCCCACGGTGTGTACGAGAAGGTCGGCTTCCGCAGCCTGGTGTCCCCGGAACAGTGGATGACGCTCGGGCTGATCGACCCGGGTCCTGTCGATATCTGATCAACCGGGGTCGTCCGGCCGGTGCTGCTCTTACCATCGGCGAATGAGCGTTCGACTCAAACTGCTCGCCGCGGCCCGCAGCTCCTCGCTGCTGGAGACGCGGTTCGACGACGACCGCCCGCTTGACGCCGCCGGATGGTACGAGGCCGAGCGGGCGGCCCCTGTCCTGTGCCGGCTGGCCGCCGCGGAACTGCGCTACTGCTCGCCGTCCGCGCGCTGCCGGGAAACCGGCGAGGCGCTCGGACTGCGCCCGCTCGCCCAGCCGGCGCTCCGCGACTGCGACATGGGCCGCTGGCGCGGCCGCACGCTGGGCGAGGTGACCGCCGCCGAGCCGCGCGCGGTGGAGGCCTGGCTCGCCGACCCGCGCTCCGCCCCTCACGGCGGGGAATCGCTGCTGGCCTTCATCACCCGCGTCGGCGGCTGGCTGGACACCCGGCCGGCCGAGGACGCCGACGGGCTCCTCGCGGTCGCCGAGCCCGGCGTCGTCCGCGCCGCCCTGGTCTACGTGCTCCAGGCACCGCCGCACGCGTACTGGCGGATCGATGTCCAGCCGCTGTCGGTGACCACGCTCACCGGCCGCTCCGGCAAGTGGGACCTCCAGCTGGAGGCGTGAGCCCGGACCACCCGGAAGGCTCATCCCGGCCACTCCGCTGTACGGGGCACACGCAATCGCGTGACCTGCGGGAAAGGCGCGCGGACGGGCCCGGTCCCCGGCAGTTGGCCCCGGGAGCGGCACACGATCGAGGTGCGTACCGCCCAGCCGGGCGCTTCTCTCGGGTTATGCACATACGCCACATTCCGCTGTACGCGCTGGCGGCCGGCGCGCTCGCGGTGTCCGTCCTGCTCTTCGGCGACGGTGACGGTGCCGACGCCGCGACGGACGGCGCCACCGATGCCGTGGCCGGGGCGGTCGCCGACGCCGTGGCCGAAGCCGCCCCCGCCACGGGCAGCTCGTCGCACGCGGTGGTCGTCCAGCCCGACCCGGTGGCGCCGGGCACCGCCTTCTCCGTCTACGACGGCGGCAACTGCTCGGGCGACACCGCCGAGGCCACCTTCGACAGCGCGGACATCCCCACCATGCAGCTGTCCACCCTGAGCAACCAGGTGGGCGGCACCGCGATCATGCCGGAGGGCACGGTGCCCGGTTCGTACACCGTCACCGTCACCTGCGGCGGCCGAGCGGGCGCGGAACAGAGCCATGCGGCGTACGACGACGAGTCCGGCGATCCGTACAGCGCGAGGGACGTGAACCAGGAGGCGGGCGACCACGGCGACGACCACGGCGACGGCCCCAAGACCTACACCGGCACCGTGGTCGTCTCCGGCGACGCCGACGAGATCGTCCCCCAGGGCGGCTCACACACCGGCCTCGGCGGGGCGGCCGGCACCGGCCCGGCCGCCACGACGCTCGGCGGTGTGCTGCTGATGGGCGCGGCCGGCTGGGGAGCCCTCGCCCACCGCCGCCGCGCCCGCGGCACCCGGAGCTGACGGCGGTGATCGCACAGCCGCCCCGGCGCGGCATCGTCATCGGCCTCATCATCGCCCTCGCGGCGGCGGGAGCGCTCGCCCTCACCGCCGCCCGGCTGCGCGAGCGCGATGCCACCAGCGAGGTCGAACGCGGTACCCACACCGTCCCGCGCACCGAAATAGCCCGGACGATCAGCGGCCAGCTCACCCTGCCGTTCCGCAACGGTCCCGACGCGGTGCGCTGCTTCGGCGACCTCCGGGCCGTGCCCTACGCCGAGGTGCGCTGCACGGCGCACTTCCCCATCGGCCCGGACCGCCATCTGACCGTCGAGGTCACCCGCGTCCAGCACAACAAGGTCACCTACCGCCGCCACTCCTGACCCGGCCGCCCTACGGCTTCAGATCCAGCGCGGCCAGCCCGGATCCGTCCATCAGGAACGGCACCGAGCTGTGCGCATGCGTGATCTTCCAGGTGCCGTCGATCTTGCGAAGGCCGACGGTGGCCCGGCTCCAGAGATCCACCTCGAAGCCGTCCGTCTTCGTCCCCTGCATCCGGTTGATGCTGTGCGCGAAGGCGACATCGTCGCAGGCGGTGATCTCCACCTGCGTCAGCGACACCTCGATCGGGCCGTCCCATGTCGCGTACCAGGCCTCGACGGCCTCGCGGTCCAGCGCTGCCGGCCCCTTGACCTGCAGCGGGGGAGCGAGGCCGAAGTCCACGACCTCCGGCGCGCAGTGGCCGAGGAACCGCCGCGCATCCCGGTCCGTCGTCGCCGCCGCCCGGTCCTCCAACAGCTCCCGGATCCGTGCCTCGTCCGATTTCCGCTCGATGTCGGTGGTCATGAGGGTTCCTCCCGTTGAACGGCGCCGAAGCGCTCCGGAACAGGTGTCCAACGGGTAGACGGCGACGCGCGCCGAAACTCATCGTTCCGGGCCCCGGCGGCCGCCCCGTCAGCCGTCCGTCAGTGCGGTGCGCAGTGCGCCCAGCCAGTGCGCGGTGGTGCGGCGGGCCAGCTCGCTGTCGGGCACGTACGCCTCGAAGAGATGCCAGGCGCCGGGCACATCCTTCAGCTCGACCGGCACCTGTGCCTCCGTCAGGCGTCGGGCGTAGTCCAGCCCTTCGTCCCGCAGGGGGTCGGCTCCGCAGGTGAGGACGTATGCGGGCGGGAGGCCGGAGAGGTCGGTGGCCCGGGCGGGCGCCGCGTACGCGGGGACGCCGGGGCCTCGTTCGGCGCCCAGGTAGGTGTCCCAGGTGTGCCGGATGCCGGTCCCGTTGAGGATGCGGCGGTCCTGGACCCGCCGCATCGAGGCGCTGCCGCCCCGGTCGTCGAGGCAGGGGATCAGCAGCCCCTGGAAGGCGATCCGCGGGCCCTGCCGGTCGCGGGCCATCAGGCACACGGCGGCGCTCAGACAGCCGCCCGCGGACGCTCCGGTGACGGCGATCCGCTCGGCGTCGATGCCGAGTTCACCGGCGGTCGCGGCCATCCACTCCAGAGTGGCGTAGCAGTCCTCGACGCCGGCCGGGTACCGGTGTTCGGGGGCCAGCCGGTAGTGGACATTGACCACGACCGCTCCGGCCGCGGCGCATGCGTCGCGCGCCATCGGGCTGGGCCCGTCCAGCTCCCCGTAGGCGAAGCCGCCCCCGTGGATGTAGAGCACGCCCGGCAGTACGCCCTCGGCGCCGGCGGGGCGCAGCACCTGGACGTCGATGGTGTTGCCGTCCGGCCCGGTGAGGGAGGTGTGCCGGATGGTGACCCGGGGGTCGTGTGCGGGCATCCGCGGTGCCATCAGTGCCCGGAAGCCGGCGCGGAGGGTCTCCATGTCGGCGTACGGGTTCTCGGGCCGCGGTGGCAACGCGGCGAAGGTTTCGGCCAGTTCCGGATGGATGTGGTCGTGGTGGAGCTGTGCGCGTGTGAGGGCGCTCATTCGTTTCCCCGTTCTCGGGCGGCAAGAGCTGTTTCGCGAAGGCTGTATCGCAAGAGCTGTTCAGCGGTCACCGATCGATCACCGATCGACCGACACCTGATCGTCGAGGTCCACCATCTCATTGATATGGTCCCGATGAGAGGGAAGGTATGGTCTCAATGAGATGGTGTCAAGGGGAGTGAGGAGCCGAGGATGACGGAGTACAGCCCGGCGCGGTACGTCGTGCTCGGCCTGATCGCCCGGCACGGGCCGATGACGCCGTACGAGCTCAAGGCCCGGGTCGAGGACGACATCCAGCCCTTCTGGCCGATCCTGCATGCGCAGCTCTACCGGATCCCGCCGGAGCTGGCGCGCGACGGCCTCCTCCGGGAAGAGGCCGAGGCGGCGGGCCGCCGACGCCGGATCTTCCATCTGACCGACGCCGGGCGCGCCGCCCTCGACCGCTGGCTGGCCGACCCGGACACCGCCGAGGCGGAGACCCGCGACCCGGCGCAGCTGAAGCTCTTCTTCGCCGACCTCGGCGAACCCGCCGACATCGTCGCGCTGGCCACCCGGCAGGCCGAACGCCACCGCAGATGGCTCGCCCACTACGAGTCGCTGCGGGGCGCGCTCGATCCGTCGCAGGATTCCCGGCAGCGCTCGCGGGCCCGGCTGCTGCGGCTCGGCGTGCTGCACGAGCGGGCCCATGCCGAATTCTGGGAGTCGGTGGCCGCCGATCCGGACCGGCTCGACGACTGAGCCGGCCGGCCCGTACGCCGCTACCGTGCCGGCCGCACCGCCGCCGGCTCGCGGGTCAGCCAGGCGTTCGCCGCCTCGACCCGGCTGCCGACCCGCAGCTTCGCGTAGGCGTGTTCCAGATGTTTGTCGACGGTGCGCGGGCTGATCGCCAGGCGGTGGGCGATCTGTTGGTTGGTCAGGCCGCGGGCGAGCAGGGTGAGTACGGCGGACTCGCGGCGGGTGACGAGGGGCGGCCCGGGCTCCGGCGGGGCGAGCCGGTTGAGGGCGCGGCTGAGCCGGGTGCGCAGCAGCGCGGCGGCCGCCACATCGTCGTCGGAGAAGTCGCTGTCACGGCGGCTGATCGCCACACACACCTTGCGCGGCGCGCCCGCCGCATAGCCCGCGGGGAACGACATCGCCAGCTGCTGCTCGGCGCCGAACGGCCGGTAGACATCGGTGTAGGCGGCGAGGGCGTGGAATTCGCTGCGGGTCTGCAGGGTGGAGCGCCGCATCGGGGTGCCGGGGCCGAGGGTGGTATGTCGGACGAGGGAGTCGGTGGCCCACTCACGGGCGAAGGCTTCCCGGACATCGTCGGTCAGGAGGCCGGCGGGCAGGGTGAGCGGGCGGTCGCTCTCCCCGGCGCGGGGCGCCCAGATGATGCTGTCGCCGGGAACCGCGCCGAGCAGCAGCGGAAGCAGTGCCGGAACGAGGGTCTCCTCGTCGACGGCATCCAACAGGAGGTCCACGACGGCCAGAATGCGTCGCAGGCCGACCTCCGCGGCCGCGCTCATGTTTCCAGCGTGACGAGGGGGCAGAGGTCAGTCAAGCGAGGGCCACCCGGCCGGCCGGGGGAAGACCGGCCGGGCGCGTCAGGCGCTGTTAACGCCCGACGGCATAGACGCGGTTGACCGGGCTCTCGGCGGCGAGCCGCCAGTGGTGGAGTCCGGCTTCGTCGGCGATCTCCCGCATCGCCTCCTCACCCGCGTGGTTTCCCAGTGCCTGCGGACCGTGCTGGGCCAGCGCGGACGGCAGGCAGACGGCGACCGAGGCGGCGGTCAGCGCCCGGCCGACGGGGTTGGCGTTCTCCTGCGCGTTCGCCGAGGCGTTCGGCTCCACGATCATGCAGGTCCCGCCGTCGGCCAGGGCCTGCTCGGCGTGGTGCAGCGCGCCGCCCGGGTCGCCGATGTCGTGCAGACAGTCGAAGAACGTGATCAGGTCGAAGTCCTCGCCGGGGAAGTCCTCGGCGCCGGCGACCTCGAAGCTGACCCGGTCGCCCAGTCCCTGCTCGGCCACGATGCCGCGGGCCGCTTCGATGGACGGGCGGTGGAAGTCGAAGCCCTGGAAGTGCGAGCGGGGGAAGGCCTGCGCCATGAGCGTCGTGGAGTAGCCGTAGCCGCACCCGATGTCCGCGACCCGTGCGCCGCGCTCCAGCTTCTCCACCACGCCGTCCAGCGCGGTCAGCCACTCCGGGACCAGCGCGGCCGCATAACCGGGGCGGAAGAACTTCGCGGTGCCGGCGAACAGCGCCGGGCCGTGCTCTTCCCAGCCGACGCCCTGCCCGGTGCGGAAGGCGTCCATGAGGGTGTCCTCGGTGGCGTAGAGGGCCTGCATCACGGTGAAGAAGCCCGCCACGTACGTGGGCAGCTCCGGGTCCGCCAGGACGGCGGCGTGCTCGTCGGGCAGCTGATAGGTGTCGGTGTCGGGCGCGTAGGTGACGTACTCGCCGGCCACCTGGGCGGCCAGCCACTCGCGTACATAGCGTTCGACGAGGCCGGTGCGGGTCGCGAGCTGTGCGGAGGTGAGCGGACCTGCGCCGGCCATGGCCGTGTACAGGCCGAGCCGGTCGCCGAGCGAGGTGCACAGACCGGCCACCGCGGCGCCGCCGTCGGTGATCACCTTCTCCAGGAACTCCCTTACCCGGTCCTGGTCCACGGCAGCGCCAGAGGTGATGTCGGCGGGCGTCGCCATGGCTCTCACCTCCTCGTCCTCTTCCACTGCAGCAGTGCGGCCACCCCTCGCGCCATACGGGATTCGCCGTATACGGCGGGTCGGGGCACCGGCCGACACTGGGAGGAGGAGGTGTGCCATGCGCAAGAAGGTCGACTGCAGGGACTACCCGAGCGAAGTGAACTGCACCCTCGTCATCGCCGGCGAGGAGGAGGAAGTGGTCCGCGCCGCCAGCGAGCACGCCGCATCCGTCCACGGACACACGGACAGCCCCGAGCTGCGGCAGCAGATCAGGACGATGCTGAAGGACGAGGTTCCGCAGCACGCCTGAGTCACGGCGGGGACGACGCCGCCCCTGAGGGGGCGGCGCTCTCCGTCGTAGCTCATTGCATAAAACTGCCACTATCCGTATAGTCATGCCATCAAGGAGGAGGGTCCATGACGGTACGAGCAGCAGTGGCCGGTGCGAGCGGATACGCGGGGGGTGAAGTGCTGCGTCTGCTTCTGGGGCACCCGGAGGTGGAGATCGGCGCGCTGACCGGGCACTCCAACGCCGGACAGCGCCTGGGATCGCTCCAGCCGCATCTGCTTCCGCTGGCCGACCGGGAGCTCCAGGCGACCTCGCCCGAGGTGCTGGCCGGCCACGATGTCGTCTTTCTCGCGCTGCCCCACGGCCAGTCCGCCGCGGTCGCCGAGGAGCTCGGGCCCGATGTGCTCGTCGTGGACTGCGGCGCGGACTTCCGGCTCGACGACGCCGCCGACTGGGAGACGTTCTACGGCTCGGCCCACGCGGGCACCTGGCCGTACGGCCTTCCGGAGCTTCCCGGAGGCCGCGCCGCACTGCAGGGGACCCGGCGCATCGCGGTCCCCGGCTGCTACCCCACCGCCGTCTCGCTCGCACTGTTCCCCGCGTACGCGGACCGGCTCGCCGAGCCCGAGGCCGTGATCGTCGCGGCCACCGGCACCTCCGGCGCGGGCAAGGCGCTCAAACCGCATCTGCTGGGCTCCGAGGTCATGGGCTCGATGAGCCCGTACGGCGTCGGCGGCGGGCACCGGCACACCCCCGAGATGATCCAGAACCTGAGCGCGGTGGCCGGCGAGCGGATCAGCGTCTCCTTCACCCCGACCCTGGCGCCCATGTCCCGCGGCATCCTCGCCACCTGCTCGGCGAAGGCAAAGCCCGGTGTGGATGCCGCCGCCGTACGGGCCGCGTACGAGAAGGCGCTGGCCGACGAGCGCTTCGTACGGCTGCTGCCCGAGGGCCAGTGGCCGTCGACCGCCGCCGTGTACGGCTCCAACGCCGCCCAGATCCAGGTCGCGTTCGACGCGGCGGCCGGCCGGATCATCGCGATCAGCGCCATCGACAACCTCACCAAGGGCACCGCCGGCGGCGCGGTGCAGAGCATGAACATCGCCCTGGGGCTCCCCGAGGAGCTCGGGCTTTCCACGATCGGAGTCGCACCGTGAGCGTCACGGCAGCAAAGGGATTCACCGCAGCGGGCATCGCCGCCGGGATCAAGGCCCCTCTGGCCAATGGAAGCGGCGGCAACCCGGACCTCGCCCTCGTGGTGAACAACGGGCCGCGACTGGCCGCCGCCGGCGTCTTCACCTCCAACCGCGTCAAGGCCGCCCCGGTGGTCTGGTCCGAGCAGGTCCTCAAGGGCGGCCGGGTCTCCGCGGTGATCCTCAACTCCGGTGGCGCCAACGCCTGTACGGGCCCGCTCGGCTTCCAGGACACCCACGCCACCGCGGAGAAGGTCGCCGAGGTGCTCGACGGGCACAGCGCCGGAGAGGTCGCGGTCGCCTCCACGGGACTGATCGGTATCCGGCTCCCGATGGACAAGCTGCTGCCGGGAGTTGAGCAGGCCGCGGCCGAACTCAGCGAGCACGGCGGCGAGAAGGCCGCCATCGCCATCAAGACCACCGACAGCGTGCACAAGACTGCGGTCGTCACACAGGATGGCTGGACCGTCGGCGGGATGGCCAAGGGCGCCGGGATGCTCGCGCCGGGTCTGGCCACCATGCTCGTCGTGCTGACCACCGACGCCGATCTGCCGGCCGCCGACCTCGACACGGCGCTGCGCGCGGCGACCCGGACCACCTTCGACCGGGTCGACTCCGACGGCTGTATGTCCACCAACGACACGGTGCTGCTGCTGGCGTCCGGCGCCTCCGGTGTGGTGCCGGAGGCGGCCGTGTTCGCCGAGGCGGTCCGCACGGTCTGCGACGACCTGGCACGGCAGCTGATCGGGGACGCCGAGGGCGCCAGCAAGGACATCCGGATCGAGGTCGTGGGCGCGGCCAGCGAGGACGACGCGGTCGAGGTCGGCCGCTCCATCGCCCGTAACAACCTCCTCAAGTGCGCCATCCACGGCGAGGACCCCAACTGGGGCCGGGTGCTCTCCGCCATCGGCACCACCTCCGCCGTCTTCGAGCCCGACCAGCTGAACGTCGCCATCAACGACGTCTGGGTCTGCAAGAACGGCTCCGTGGGCGAGGACCGCGATCTGGTCGACATGCGCTACCGGGAGGTGCGGATCACCGCCGACCTCGCCGCCGGCACGGAGTCCGCGGTCATCTGGGCCAACGACCTCACCGCCGACTACGTTCACGAGAACAGCGCGTACTCCTCATGAGTACTCGGAAGCACACCGCGCTCCCCAAGGCCCGCACCCTCATCGAGGCGCTGCCCTGGCTGACCCGGCATCACGGCAAGACCGTCGTCATCAAGTTCGGCGGCAACGCCATGATCGACGAGGAGCTCAAGCGCGCCTTCGCCCAGGACGTGGTCTTCCTGCGGCACGCCGGACTGCGCCCCGTCGTCGTGCACGGCGGCGGCCCGCAGATCAGCGCCCAGCTGGATCTGCTCGGCCTTGCGTCGGAGTTCAAGGGCGGTCTGCGGGTCACCACGCCCGAGGCGATGAACGTCGTACGGATGGTGCTGGCCGGCCAGGTACAGCGCGAGCTCGTCGGACTGCTCAACGAACACGGCCCGCTCGCCGTCGGCATGACCGGCGAGGACGCCCATCTGATGACCGCCACCAAGCACTACGCCGATGTCGACGGCGAGCGGGTGGACATCGGCCGGGTCGGTGAGATCACCGCCATCGACCCGGGCGCGGTCCAGGCGCTCCTGGACGACGGCCGGATCCCGGTCATCTCCTCCATCGCCCGCAGCAACGACGACGAGGACACTGCTGCCGGCGCACCCGGCGTCTTCAACGTCAACGCGGACACCGCCGCGGCCGCGCTGGCCGCGGCGCTCGGCGCCGAGACGCTGATGGTGCTCACCGACGTCGAGGGCCTCTACGAGGACTGGCCGAACAGCGACGAGGTGATCTCCCGCCTCACCGCCACCCAACTGGAGAAGCTGCTGCCCGACCTGGCCAGCGGCATGGTCCCCAAGATGCGGGGCTGTCTGCACGCCGTCCGCAATGGCGTGCACACCGCCCGGGTCATCGACGGGCGGGTCCAGCACTCGATCCTGCTGGAGATTTTCACGGACGAAGGCATCGGCACGATGGTCGTACCGGACGCCAACACCATCGAGGGGGCGACATGAGCGACGCGGCGCACACCAACGGCCCGGCCACCAACGCGGGCCTCACCCGGCGCTGGCAGGGCGCCATGATGGACAACTTCGGCACCCCCCGCATCCCGCTGGTACGCGGTGAGGGCGCCAAGGTGTGGGACGCCGACGGCAAGGAGTACCTCGACTTCCTCGGCGGCATCGCGGTCAACGCCCTCGGCCACGCCCACCCCGCGGTGGTCCGCGCCGTCTCGGACCAGGTCGCGACCCTCGGCCATGTCTCGAACTTCTTCGTCAGCGAGCCCACCGTGGCCCTCGCCGAGCGCCTGCTCGCCCTCGCCGGACGCCCCGGCCGGGTCTACTTCTCCAACTCCGGCGCAGAGGCCAACGAAGCCGCCTTCAAGATCGGCCGGCTGACCGGGCGCACCCACATGGTCTCCACCGCCGGCGGTTTCCACGGCCGGACCATGGGCGCCCTCGCGCTCACCGGCCAGCCCGCCAAGCAGGCCCCGTTCGCCCCGCTGCCCGGCGACGTCAGCTACGTCCCGTACGGGGATGTGGACGCGCTCCGGGCCGCCGTCACCACCGACACCGCCTTCGTCATCCTGGAGCCCGTACAGGGCGAGAACGGCGTCGTCGTGCCGCCGCCCGGTTACCTCCGGGCCGCCCGTGAGATCACCGCCGCCACCGGCACCCTGCTCGTGCTCGACGAGATCCAGACCGGCATCGGCCGGACCGGACACTGGCTGGAGTCCCAGGCCCAGGGCGTCGAGGCCGACATCGTCACCCTCGCCAAGGGTCTGGGCGGCGGCCTCCCGATCGGCGCCACCCTCGCCTTCGGCCCCGCCGCCGACCTGCTCGCCCCCGGCTCGCACGGCTCGACCTTCAGCGGGAACCCGGTCGTCTGCGCGGGCGCCCTCGCCGTCCTGGACACCATCGAGGCCGACGGCATCCTCGACCACGTCAAGAGGGTGGGCGAGCAACTGCGGGACGGAATCGAAGCGCTCGGGCACCCATTGGTCGGCCAGGTCCGCGGTGCGGGCCTCCTCCTGGGTATCGTCTTGACGGAGTCCCTCGCGCCGAAGGTGCAGCAGGCGGCTCAGGACGCGGGCCTCCTGGTGAACGCGGTCGCGCCGGACGTCGTCCGGCTCGCCCCGCCGCTGATCGTCTCCGACGACGAAGCGGAGGTGTTCCTCCGGAAGCTCCCCGCCGTCCTCGACGCGGCCCGGCAAGGGACCGACGGGGCACAACGATCCGGAGATTGACGACAACGATGATCGAGCCGCAGGACAACGAGGTGCACAACGGCGGCCAGGCCGTACCGCAGACCCGCACCGCCCGCCACCGCCGGATCGTGGACATCCTCAACCGGCAGGCGGTCCGCTCCCAGAGCCAGCTCGCCAAGCTGCTCGCCGACGACGGCCTGTCCGTCACCCAGGCGACGCTCTCGCGCGACCTGGACGAGCTGGGCGCGGTGAAGATCCGCAACACGGGTGGTGAGCTGATCTACGCGGTGCCCAGCGAGGGCGGCGACCGCAAGCCGCGGGCGCCGCTGGGCGAGTCGGCCAAGGAGGAGCGGATGCGCCGCCTCTCCGGCGAACTCCTCATCTCCGCCGAGGCGTCCGCCAACCTCGTCGTCCTGCGCACCCCGCCGGGCGCCGCCCAGTTCCTGGCCTCGGCCATCGACCAGGCCGAACTGCACGACATCCTCGGCACCATCGCGGGCGACGACACCCTGATGCTCATCAGCCGCGACCCGTCGGGCGGCCAGGCGCTGGCCGATCATCTGCTGCGGCTGGCGCAGAAGGCGCACTGAGCCACCCCGGCCGGCCCGGAATCACCAAAAGTGCTCACATATATGCATAGAGTGACGGAGGTCTGATAGTCCTCTGTGCTGCGCCGGCCGGGCCCGGTCCGCAGGAAGGAGCACTGGAGAGTGAAGCTTCAGTGGAAGGGTGGCCCGCGCGCCAGGGCGGCCGGGGCGGCGGCGGTCGTCTGCGGCACCCTGTTCCTGACGGGCTGCGGCGCGGACGGCGGCTCCGGCTCCTCCGGCGGCTCGCCCGCCGCCACCGCGACCGGCGGGGCCACCGCCGGTGCCGGCGGCATCGCATGCGGCAAGCCGGCCACTCTCCAGGCCTCCGGCTCGACGGCGCAGCAGTACGCGATGAAGTTCTGGATCAAGAACTACACACGGGCCTGTCCCGGCACGAAGATCAACTACGTCGGCAACGGCTCCGGGGCGGGCCAGGACGAGTTTCTGCAGGGCAGGACCGCCTTCGCGGGTTCGGACTCCCCGCTGTCCGCCGACCAGGTGGCCCGTTCCCGGAAGGTCTGTTCCGGCGGTGGTCACGCGATCCACCTGCCGATGGTCGGCGGGCCGATCGCGGTCGGCTTCCACCTCCACGGGGTCGACCGGCTGCTCCTGGACGCCCCCACACTCGCCAAGATCTTCAATGGGCGGATCACGCGGTGGAACGATCCGGCGATCGCCCGGCTCAACAAGGGCGTCACGCTGCCGTCGACGCCGATCCTGACGTTCCACCGCGCCGACTCCTCCGGCACGACGGACAATTTCACCGCGTACCTCAGCGCCACCGCCCCGGGTGACTGGCCGCATCCGCACAGCAAGGAGTGGACGGCCAAGGGCGGCCGGTCCGTCAAGGGCTCCTCGGACCTCGCCGCCCAAGTGCAGCGGACCGAGGGCGCGATCGGCTACTTCGAGCTGCCGTACGCGGTGGCGCGCATGATCCGTACGGTCTCGATCGACACGGGCGCGCCGTCCCCGGTGGACGCCAACGTGATCGCCGCTTCCCATGCGATTGCCGGCGCCAAGACCGTCGAGACCGGCAACGACCTCCTGCTCCAGCTCGACTACCGGACCAAGGTCCCGGGGGCCTACCCGATCGACGTGGTCACCTACGAGATCGTCTGCGACAAGGGCAACAAGCCGGCGACATGGTCCGCCACCAAGGCGTTTCTGACGTATATGGCCAGCCAGAAGGGCCAGGAGAACCTGACCTTCCAGGGCTATGCCACGCTCCCGTCCGGTGTCGTGGAAAAGGTCCGCGGCGAGATCGGCACACTGTCGTGATGCCGATGTGGCGGCCGGCGGACGGGCCGACTGACGGATGGTGAGTTCCCGTTGTCCGCACGGCCGGCCTCCCCGAGCCGTGCGGACAGCGCAAAAGGTCCGCTGATCTGGGATTTCTCCCGGATCAGCGGACCTTTTCGCACCGTCGGGACGACAGGATTTGAACCTGCGACCCCTTGACCCCCAGTCAAGTGCGCTACCAAGCTGCGCCACGTCCCGGTGCTCGAACCGGCCGGAAGTTTCCCGGCCGGGGCGTGCAGAAGAAAAATACCCTGTCCCGGGCCATGAATCCAAAGCGGGTCCCCCGTAGCGCCTCTCCGGGGGCTCGGCGGGGGCGTGGAGAGGGTCTCGGCGGGGCCCTTGTTTCCGTGATTCGATGAAGATATGGGCGAAATGTCGACGAATGACGCTATCCGGGTGCGCCGGGTGTACGAGCCGCCGGAGCCGGCGGACGGGGCACGGGTGCTGGTCGACCGGCTGTGGCCGCGCGGGCTGTCCAAGGAGGACGCGCTGCTCACCGAATGGTGCAAGGACGCGGCGCCCTCGTCCGAGCTGCGCCGTTGGTACCGCCATGAGGGGGAGCGGTTCGAGCGGTTCGCCGAGCGCTATCGCGAGGAGCTGGCGCAGGAGACGGCGCAGGGGGCCCTGGGGCGGCTGCGGGAGCTCGCCGCGGAGGGGCCGCTGACGCTGCTGACGGCGACGAAGGAAGTGTCGGCCAGTCATGTGACCGTACTGCTCGATGTGCTGAGGGAGGGGGCGTGAGGGCCTGTGTTGTGCCGTTGGCCTGCCGCTGACCTGCACGTTCACCGATGCATTGACGAAACATACGGTGGAGTGCATACTTATACCCATCAGTGAATGCACCGTAAGGAGAAACCCGTGACCGAGCGCGTCGTACTCGCCTACTCGGGCGGACTGGACACCTCTGTCTGCATCGGCTGGATCGCCGAGGAGACGGGCGCCGAGGTCATCGCCGTTGCCGTGGACGTCGGCCAGGGTGGCGAGGACCTGGACGTCATCCGCAAGCGTGCGCTTTCCTGCGGTGCGGTCGAGGCCGAGGTCGCGGACGCCAAGGACGAGTTCGCCGATGAGTACTGCCTCCCGGCGATCAAGGCCAATGCCCTGTACATGGACCGCTACCCGCTGGTCTCCGCCCTCTCCCGGCCGACCATCGTCAAGCACCTGGTCGCCGCCGCCAAGAAGCACGGCGCCACCACCGTCGCCCACGGCTGCACCGGCAAGGGCAACGACCAGGTCCGCTTCGAGGCCGGCATCTCCTCCCTCGCCCCCGACCTGAAGTGCATCGCGCCGGTCCGTGACTACGCGATGACCCGGGACAAGGCGATCGCCTTCTGCGAAGAGAAGAACCTGCCGATCGCGACGACCAAGAAGTCGCCGTACTCGATCGACCAGAACGTCTTCGGGCGGGCCGTGGAGACCGGCTTCCTGGAGGACATCTGGAACGCGCCGATCGAGGACGTGTACGAGTACACCCAGAACCCGGCGACCCCCCGGGAGGCCGACGAGGTCATCGTCACCTTCAAGGAAGGTGTCCCGGTCGCCATCGACGGCAAGCCCGTCACCGTCCTTCAGGCCATCCAGCAGCTCAACGAGCGGGCCGGCGCCCAGGGGATCGGCCGGATCGACATGGTCGAGGACCGGCTGGTCGGCATCAAGTCCCGTGAGGTGTACGAGGCGCCCGGCGCCCTCGCGCTGATCACCGCGCACCAGGAGCTGGAGAACGTCACCGTCGAGCGCGAACTGGCCCGCTACAAGCGGCAGGTCGAGCAGCGCTGGGGCGAGCTGGTCTACGACGGCCTGTGGTTCTCGCCGCTCAAGCGGGCCCTGGAAGGCTTTATCGACGAGGCCAACCAGCAGGTCAGCGGCGACATCCGGATGACCCTGCACGGCGGCCGGGCGGTCGTCACCGGCCGGAGGTCCGACCAGTCGCTGTACGACTTCAACCTGGCGACGTACGACACCGGCGACACCTTCGACCAGTCGCTCTCGAAGGGCTTCATCGAGCTCTTCGGGATGTCGAGCAAGATCGCGGCCAAGCGCGACCTGGCCTGAGCCCGTCTCGTTACTTCCGTACGACGACCGCCTCCCTGCCCTCGCGGGGAGGCGGTGGCACATCGACAGCCTTGAGGAGCAGAGCAAAGTGAGCAACGGAAACAGCGGTGACGTACGGCTGTGGGGCGGCCGTTTCGCCGACGGCCCGGCAGAGGCGCTGGCCCAGCTGTCGGCGTCGGTCCACTTCGACTGGCGGCTGGCCCCGTACGACATCGCCGGCTCCCGCGCGCATGCCCGGGTGCTCCACAAGGCGGGCCTGCTCACCGAGGACGAGCTGACCCGTATGCTCGCCGGGCTCGACCAGCTCGAAGCGGATGTCGCCGACGGCTCGTTCACCGGCACCATCGCCGACGAGGATGTGCACACCGCCCTGGAGCGCGGGCTGCTGGAGCGGCTCGGCCCGGACCTCGGCGGCAAGCTGCGGGCCGGCCGGTCGCGTAACGACCAGGTCGCCACGCTCTTCCGGATGTATCTGCGCGACCACGCCCGGATCATCGGCGGTCTGATCGCCGACCTCCAGGAGGCGCTGGTCTCTCTCGCCGAGGCCCACCCGGACGTCGCGATGCCGGGCCGCACCCATCTCCAGCACGCCCAGCCGGTGCTCTTCGCCCACCATGTGCTGGCGCATGTGCAGCCGCTGTCCCGGGACGCCGAGCGGCTGCGGCAGTGGGACGACCGCACCGCCGTCTCCCCGTACGGTTCGGGCGCGCTGGCCGGCTCCTCGCTCGGCCTCGACCCGGAGGCGGTCGCCGCGGACCTCGGCTTCGAGCACGGCAGCGTGGGGAACTCCATCGACGGGACGGCCTCCCGGGACTTCGTCGCCGAGTTCGCCTTCATCACCGCGATGATCGGCGTGAACCTCTCCCGGATCGCCGAGGAGATCATCATCTGGAACACGAAGGAGTTCTCCTTCGTCACTCTCCACGACGCCTTCTCGACCGGCTCGTCGATCATGCCGCAGAAGAAGAACCCGGACATCGCGGAGCTGGCGCGGGGCAAGTCCGGTCGCCTGATCGGCAATCTGACCGGTCTGATGGCGACGCTCAAGGCGCTGCCGCTGGCGTACAACCGGGATCTGCAGGAGGACAAGGAGCCGGTCTTCGACTCCTGTGACCAACTGGAGGTGCTGCTCCCGGCGTTCACCGGCATGATGGCCACCTTGACCGTCAACCGCGAGCGGATGGAAGAGCTGGCCCCGGCCGGTTTCTCGCTGGCCACCGACATCGCGGAGTGGCTGGTCAAGCAGGGCGTGCCGTTCCGGGTGGCGCACGAGGTCGCGGGCGAGTGCGTCAAGGAGTGCGAGGCGCACGGCATCGAGCTGGACCAGCTCACCGACGAGCAGTTCGCCAAGATCTCGCCGCATCTGACCCCTGAGGTCCGCGACGTACTCAACGTCCCCGGCGCGCTCGCCTCGCGCAGCGGCCGCGGCGGCACCGCCCCCTCGGCGGTGGCGGTCCAGCTCGCCGAGGTGCGGGCCGATCTGGTGACGCAGCAGGAGTGGGCGGCGGCCAAGAAGCAGCCGTAGCCGGCAGAGGAGGACGAGGGCGGCCCGCACCCGGGAGACCGGGGGCGGGCCGCCCTCGTGCGTGCCGGAGAGAAAATGTGAGACATCGGTGTCTCATTCGGTTAATGTATGTCTCATGGCCGTGGATCGTGAACGGGTACTCAAGGAAGCCGCCGCGCTGCTCACGCGCCGGGCGACGACGTCGATGGACGAGATCGCCCGCGCCGCGGGCATCAGCCGCGCGACCCTGCACCGGCACTTCGCCGGACGGGACGCCCTGATCCGGGCTCTGGAGGAGCACGGGATCGCGCAGTTCGCGCAGGCGATGGACGCCGCGCGGCTGGAGGACGGGGACGCGGCCGATGCGCTGCGCCGGCTGATCGAGGAGGCCGAACCGGTCGCCGCCGTGCTGGCCTTCCTCTTCACCGAGAACCAGCTCTTCGAGGGCGGCGAGATCAACGCCGGCTGGGCACGGCTCGATGCCCGTATCACCGCCCTCTTCCGCCGCGGCCAGGAAGAGGGCGACTTCCGGATCGATCTGAGCGCCGCCTGGCTCACCGAAGCGCTCTACGGCCTGATGGGCGCCGGCGCCTGGGCCGTGCACGAAGGGCGCGTCGCCCGCAACGACCTCAACCACTCGATCGCCGAGCTGCTGCTCGGCGGCATCCGACGGAGCATGGAGAAATGACCGAGACCATAGCGTCAGGACCGGCAGGTTCGGCCCATGTGGACGACCAGCCCCGGCCGGGCCGCTGGCTCGCGCTCGCCGTCCTCGTCCTCGCCGTCCTGCTGGTCGGCGTCGACGCCACGGTCCTCGGCCTCGCCACCCCCTTCCTCAGCGAGGACCTGCGCCCGTCCGGGACCCAGCTGCTGTGGATCGGTGACATCTACTCCTTCGTCATCGCCGGCCTGCTGGTGTCCATGGGCAGCCTCGGTGACCGCATCGGCCGTAAGAAGCTGCTGCTGATCGGCTCCGTCGGCTTCGGCGCGATGTCGGTGCTCGCCGCGTACGCCTCCAGCCCGGAGATGATGATCCTGGCCCGTGCGCTGCAGGGTGTGGCCGGTGCGACGCTGATGCCGTCCACCCTCGCGCTGATCCGCAACCTCTTCCACGACCCCAAGGAACGCAGCCTCGCCATCGGCATCTGGGGCGCGATGGCCTCGGCCGGCATGGCCGTCGGGCCGGTCCTCGGCGGATTTCTGCTGGGCCACTTCTGGTGGGGTTCGGTCTTCCTGATCAACCTGCCGGTGATGGCGCTGCTGGTGGCCGTCGGCGCCAAGGTGATCCCGGAGTCGCGCAATCCGGATCCCGGCCCCTGGGACATCCCCAGCGTCCTGCTGGCCCTGGTGGGCATCGTCTGTGTCGTCTACGCCATCAAGGAAGCGGCGGTGGAGGGCTACCGCTGGGACATCGCGTTCGCGGCCGTCATCGGCGTGCTCGCACTGATCGTGTTCGTCCGCCGGCAGCTCACCCTCGAATCGCCGCTGCTGAACATGAAGCTCTTTCACCACCGGGGATTCTCGGGCGCGGTGCTGGCCGATCTGCTGACCATCCTCGGGCTGTCCGGACTGGTCTTCTTCCTCTCCCAGTTCCTCCAGATGGTGCAGCTGCGCTCGCCGCTGAACGCCGGGCTCGTCGAACTCCCGGCGGCGGTCGGCGCGGTGGGCGCCGGTCTGGCCGCCGGCTGGGTCGCCCGGCGGCTGTCCGTACGGATCGTGGTGGCCGGCGGCCTGGCCGTGGTCGGGCTCGCACTCGCCGGCTGCACCACCCTGCACGGGGACACCGGTACCGCCGCGCTCTGCATCATCCTGTTCGTCGTCGGCGTCGGCGCCGGTTTCTCGTTCACCGTCACCGCCGATGTGATCCTCTCCAATGTGCCCAAGGAGGAGGCCGGCGCCGCCTCCGCGGTCTCCGAGACCGCCTACGAACTGGGCGCGGCCCTCGGCATCGCCCTGCTCGGCTCCATCGTCACCAGCATCTACCGGGGCTTCGCGACGCCCCTGGGGGTGCCCGAGCCGGTAGCCGACGCCGCCCGCGAATCGCTCGGCGGCGCCTTCGAGACGGCCGGGCAACTCCCCGCCGACCAGGGCGCGGCGCTGGTGAAGGCCGCTCAGGACTCCTTCGTCATCGGGGTGGATGTCGCGGCCGGAGTGGGCGCGGTGGTCCTGCTGGCCGCCGCGGGCGCCGCGTGGTTCCTGCTGCGTGGCCAGGAGCTGGGGAGCAGCCCGGTCGCGGCCGCGCCCGTGGCGATCACGGCAGAAGGGCCGGAGGCGGGCTTCGGGCCCGGTCCCACGACCGGGTCCGGTTCCGCCGCCGAACGCCCGTAGCGGCAGCGAAAAATCCCGCCGCGACGGCGCTAGGGCCTGTCTTCAAAGTCCCGTCGTTCGCCCGTAGGGCGGGCCTCGCGGCGTCTGGTGCGTGCGATCGCAAGGCGGAGGGTCGTCCCGGTACTGGGTGTACCGGGATGATCCCGACAACGCGGCGAGCGTGCGTGCCAGACGCCGCGAGGCAGACGGGACTTTGAAGACAGGCCCTAGGCCCCGGCGGTGAGGTTCCGGCGCCATCGATGACGGCAGCAGGTACGGCGTACCGCTGATCCGCCGGACGGTGGCATGCGCCCCGCCCCAGGGCGTGTCCGGTGGATCAAGGTGCCGCGCACCCGCCATGATCCACAGGACACGCCTTGGGGGCGACTGTCCCCCGCCCGTTCACGCCCGGTACGCGTCCTGGTGGCCGGCCGTCCCGCGCGGCTCGTTTGACTCTCCCGTCGTCCCCTAACGGACGGCCCGCTCAGGAGAGTGACGCAGTGCGCGACATCGGACGACGGTCTTTCTTCACCGCCGCGGGGGCCCTGGCCACCGCGAGCGCCATCGGGAGCAACGCCTACGCCACCGGCCACGCCCGCGACGCGGCCACCGCCGACGAATACGTCGACGTCCAACTCCTCAACATCACCGATCTGCACGGCTATCTGCAGGGTGCCCCGGGCGCCAACTCCGTCATCACCGGCGCCGGCGGCAAGAAGTACACGGTCGGCGGCGTGGCCTATATGGCCGCCCACCTGGAGCGACTGCGCGACGGCCGTCGCAACTCGCTCTTCTTCGCCCCCGGCGACCTCTTCTCCGGCTGGGAGTTCGACGCCTCCTCCTTCGCCGACGAGCCCACCATCGAGGCGCTCAACGCCATGGGGCTGGACTTCGCCTCGGCCGGCAACCATGAATTCGACAAGTCGGCGACGTTCTTGACCTCGCACATGGAAGACGGTGACGCCTTTCCCGTCGTCGGCCGTGACGACGACTTCAAGGACTCCACCGGCCGCCGCTTCCGTGGCGCGAACTTCCCCTACTACAGCGCCAACATGGTGTGGAACGCGACCGGCGAGTCCGTCCTCGCGCCGTACAACATCGCGTACGTGGAGACCGGCCGCGGCCGCCGGCTGCCGATCGGCTTCATCCATCTGACCGCCATCGGCACCGAGTCCTTCCCCGGCTCCTACCAGCCGGGACTGCGCACCCTGGACGAACTGGAGACCGCCAACCGCTGCGCCGCCGAGCTGAAGTCACGCGGCGTCAACGCGATCGTGCTCAGCATGCACGACGGCGCGGTGGCTGGCAGCGACTTCTCCAGCGGCAGCAACCCCTCGGGACCCGCCTACGAACTGGCGCTGCGCGCCTCCCCGGACATCGACGCCATCGTCACCGGCCACTGGCACTGCGCCTTCACCATGATGCTGCCCGACCCCGACGGCGTCCCCCGCCCGTTCGTCGAGGCCGGCTGCTACGGCCAGATCATCAACGAGATCAATCTCCGTCTGGACCCGGACACCGGAGCGGTGGTCCGGGAGCTGACCACGTCCACCAACCACCCCAACACCCGGGATGTGACGCCGGACCCTGAGCTGCGGTCGATCGCCGGCTACTGGGCGGACCACGGCTCCCGGCGCGCCCGCTCCCGGCTCGGCACCCAGAGCGCCTCCTTCACCCGGCGCCGCAACGCCGTGGGGGAGAGCACCATGGGCAACCTCGTCGCCGACTGGGCCCTGTGGGCGGGCCGGCAGCCGCTCGGACCGATGGACGACCCGGCCGAGCACCCCAACACCCCGGCGGAGCTCGCCGTCATCGTGGTCGCGCCGCGCGTCGGACAGGGCGTGATCGCCGGCGATCTGATCCGTGACGAGGCATCGGACGGCACCGTCACCTTCGGCCAGGCCTGGAACGCCGTCGGCTTCGGCGACCCGATCCTCACCGTCACCGTCACCGGCCGGCAGATCCACGACGCACTGGAGGAACAGTGGGCGCCGGCCGCCGGCGGCGGCCTCGGCTTCGCGCCGCTGGCCGTCTCCGGCAATGTCCGCTACACCTTCGACGCCGCGGGCGGGGTCGGCCGGCGGATCGACCCCACGGAGGTGTTCATCAACGGCACCGCACTCGACCTCACACGCCGCTACCGTCTCGCCGCCCCCTCGTACACCCTCATCAACCAGGACGGCTTCAGCGCCTTCACCGGATTCACCGCACCGGTCCGGCACACCCGCGACTTCGAGAGCTTTGTCGCCTTCGTGCGGACGAAGAAGCAACTGGACCCCGCACCGCTGAACCGGGTGGCGGTCAAGAACGCCGAGGTGCCCGGCGCCCGCACCGGCACCGTCACCCAGCGCCAGCAGCTGCTCCGGGCCGACGGCAGCGTGGTGCCGCGGCCCGAGGCGGCACTGCGTACGGCGCTGACCGGCGGCGCCGAGGGCCAGCGCGCCCCCGGCGGCTTCCGGGTGCCCTGCTGACCCGCTCGCCGGCCGAGTGACAACGCAACGGGCCCCATCCGAGGAACGGATGGGGCCCGGCACACAGCTGACGGGTCAGGCGGCCCTGGCCTTGGTGGCGTAGATGTCGACGTACTCCTGGCCGGACAGCTCCATCACATCGCTCATCACCTCGTCGGTGACGGCCCGCAGGACGTAACGGTCGCGGTCCATACCGTCGTAACGGGAGAAGTCCAGCGCCTCACCGAAGCGGACGGTGACCGGCGCGATGCGCGGGCGGCCCTTGCCGCCGGGCTGCACCTTGTCCGTGCCGACCATCGCGAACGGGACGACCGGGGCGCCGGTCATCAGGGCGAGCCGGGCGATGCCCGTACGGCCGCGGTAGAGACGGCCGTCGGGGGAGCGGGTGCCTTCGGGGTAGATGCCGAAGACGCTGCCCTCCTCCAGCACCCGGCGGCCGGTCATCAGCGCTGCGACACCGCCGCGCCCGCCGTCGCGGTCCACCGGGATCATGCCGGAGCTGGTGAAGAACCACGCCATCAGCCGGCCCTTGATGCCCTTGCCGGTGACGTACTCGTCCTTGCCGATGAAGTACACCGGGCGCTTGACCACCAGGCTCAGGAACAGCGAGTCGATGAAGGTGACGTGATTGCCGGCCAGGATCACCGGTCCGGTCGCCGGAATGCGCTCCATGCCCTCGACCTTCGGGCGGTACAGGACACGCATGACGAATCCGAGAATCGCCTTGAGCACAATGCGGGACAACGGGCCCTCCGGGTCGTGGCTGGTCAATGTCAAGCGGGCGCAGAACTCTGCAGCCCAGGACGATACTCGCGGGTTACTCCCGCTCGCACATCGGGTTCACGAGGTCGATACGCACAGTTGACGTGTGTTACCACCATGTTCCCCCCGAAGTTGTCGTGCGTCTCCCCGGCATGACCCGTCCGTGCCTACGATCGGCCCGGTTCCGTGAGCAGGTGCGCAACACGCCTCACCGCACCCCGGAAAACACCCGGAAGCACCCGGAACACCACCGGACACCGCACACAAGGAGCGTGGGTATGCACAAGCGGCAGCAGCCTGGACGGCGGACGGTGCTGGGGGCCGCGGCCCTGGGCGCGGGAGCGGCGGTATTCGGCGGAGCCGGCCAGGCCGGCGCCGCCGGGCGTGGTGACACGGGCCGCCCGCAGGAGCTGCCGGTACCGCTGATCGTCGGTCACCGCGGAGCCAGCGGCTACCGCCCCGAGCACACCTTCGGCTCCTACCAACTCGCCCTCGACATGGGCGCGGACGTCATCGAGCAGGACCTCGTCCCCACCAAGGACGGGCACCTGGTCTGCCGCCACGAGAACGACATCACCGCCACCACCGATGTCTCCGCGCACCCCGAGTTCGCCGACCGCAAGACCACCAAGACCGTCGACGGAACCAAGCTGACCGGCTGGTTCACCGAGGACTTCACGCTCGCCGAGCTCAAGACGCTGCGCGCCAAGGAGCGCATACCGGGAACCCGGCAGCACAACACTCTTTACGACGGCCGGTGGGAGGTGCCGTCCTTCGAGGAGGTCCTGCAGTGGGCCGAGCGCGAGGGCCGCAGGCGCGGCCGCCGGGTCTGGCTGCACATCGAGACCAAGCACCCCACCTACTTCCGGGGGCTGGGGCTCGGCCTGGAGGAACGGGTCGCCAAGGCACTGCGCGCACACGGCCGGCACCGCAAGAACTCCCCGAACTTCCTGCAGTCCTTCGAGCCCAGCAGCATCCAGCGCCTGGGCAAGCTCGTCGACTGCCCCAAGGTCGTCCTGCTCTCCACCCTCGACTCCCGGCCCTGGGACTTCGTCGAGGCGGGCGACCCGCGCAAGGTCGCCGATCTGATCACGCCCGAGGGCCTGAAGTGGATCGCCGGCTTCGCCCAGGGCATCGGCCCGGACCTGACCGTGATCATCCCGCGGGACAAGGACGGCAAGCTCGGCACGCCCACCTCCGTCGTCGAGGACGCGCACGCCGCCGGCCTGGTGCTGCACCCGTATACGGTCCGCAACGAGAACGCCTTCCTGCCGGCCGACCACCGCCGCGGCACCGACCCCAACGCCTACGGCGATGCCCTCGGCGTCTTCAAGGCCTACCTCGGCACCGGCATCGACGGCCTCTTCTCCGACAACCCCGACACCGCGCTGCTGGCCGCCGCGGAGTTCCGCAAGCGCTGATCCGACGCTTGCACAGCGGCGGACGTGAGGTCCCCGACCGGCGCCACCTCCCCTTGACTCTCATCTGAGTTGGGAATGTCACAGGGGAGCTCGGCGCCGGTCTGTTCCGCTTGCCCCATATGCCTGCGCAGAATGCTCGGCGGCGGAGATTGCCGCTGCCACATTCCGGGGAGTCCGGAAGAACCCGGACCAACCGAATAAGGGGAGGCATACGCGCATGGGCACCAGCGTGACCATCTCTGCGGCGACCGACCAGGACGCCGAGCAGATCCTCAAACTGCAGTACCTCTGTTACCAGTCGGAAGCCGCGCTGTACGACGACTACGGCATCGAGCCGCTCACCCAGACGCTTCAGGCGCTGCGCGCCGAACTGGCCGAGGGCTGCGTCGTGGTGGCAAGACTCGGCGAGGAGGTGGTGGGATCCGTGCGCGGCACGGTCGACGCGGACGGCACCGCGCAGATAGCCAAGCTCATCGTGCACCCGCGGCTGCAGCGGCACGGCCTGGGCGGCCGGCTGCTCGCCGCGGTCGAGGAGCGGCTGGCGGCCGAGCGGTCGGCCCGGCGCTACCGCCTGTTCACCGGCCACCGCAGCGAGGGCAATCTGCGGCTGTACCGCAGCCACGGCTATGCGCCCGTGGGCACCGAGCAGCTGACCAAGCGGCTGAGCGTGGTCACACTGGAGAAGGAACTGAAGCCGGAAGCCGCCGCCGAGGCGCTGGTCGCCGGAGCGTAGGAGACGTGGCGGGCCCGCACGGGGCGGGCCCGTACCCGATGTGGTGGTGTCGTGGTACTTACGCCGTACGGGCCCGGCGCAGCCAGATCAGTCCGGTGACGGGCAGGAAGATCGGGATGAAGAGATAGCCCATGCCGTAGTCCGACCAGACGGTGGCGTCGGGGAATGCGGACCGGTCGAGCAGCGTCCAGGTGCCGATGCCGAGCACCCCGAGCAGCTCCAGAGCGCAGCAGGCGAACGCGGCCCTGCGGGCGCCCTCCCCTCCGCGCACCAGCGAGAGGGTGATGAACCCGTAGACGACCGCGGAGACCGCCGAGAGGCTGTAGGCCAGCGGGGCCCGGTCGAACTGGGCGATGAGCTGGTAGAGCGAGCGGGACGCGGCCGCGACGGTGAAGATGCCGTAGAGCGCGACCAGCAGACGTCCGGGCCCGGTGCCCAGGGAACGCTTCGCCGGGGCGCCGCCCGTGGCGCCGTCCGCCGCGGTGGTCGCCGTGGTCCCGGGCACTGCCTCAGGCACTGCCGCCTCCCCAGATGTCGAACAGTCGCACTTCCAGTACGGCCAGCACCACGGCGCCCGCCGCGGCGGTGGCCGAACCCCAGCGGGTGCGCTCCGAGAGCGACATGAACCCGGTCGCGGGGACGCAGGCCGCCGCCCCGAGCAGATACGCCACGAACAGCGCGGTGCCCTTGTCCGGCGACTGCCCGCGCGACAACTGCACGACGGCGATGACCAGTTGCACGATGCCGAGCAGCGACACTATGGCCATGCCGATGAAGTGCCAGTCCTTGGTGGGCTGGTCGCGGAACGCGGCGAAGCCGCACCAGGCGGCGAGGGCGAGAGCGGTCACGGCGACCGCGATCGTCAGCGCGTCGATCACCGGGACCTCCGGGCGACGCGGCTGCGCGCCGTGGGGTTGTGGGGCATGGGGCGATGCTAATCGGCGGCGGGCGGGCGGCCGCGTCCGGCCCCGCCGTGGCGTTGACCACAACGCACATGGCCGAAGAGCTGTCCGCCGATGTCCTCGTCAGCGATCGGCCGGCGGTATCCGCGCAGGCCACGGACGGGACGATGGAGATCACCATCGCGGAGTGCGGCGGTGTCCACGGGTCGGTCGGGCAGGTCCGCTATCCGGACACATTTGATCGGCCCGCACTGCTGTCTGGTTTACTTGCCGCCATGACCACGACGAGCTACCGCACCCCTGCGACCGAGGCGAAAATGACGCCCGGTGCTCGTTGCATGTGTCGAATGTGTGACCGCTGAGGGCCCCCGCCTGAGCCTCGCGCCCCGAAGCGAGACCCTCCCCCGCGCTCTTACGGAGCAGGGGGACCCCACCCCGCCGTGCGTCCGTCCTCGACGGAACCGGCCGCCCCGCGTCACCGGAACCCGGAGCCGGGCCCCGCGCCCGCCGCCGCTCCGCGTTCCCCTCTGCCGCACTCGCAAGAATGCCCCGTGCCCGGCGGGCGAGCCGCCGAGCACTCGACAGTGACGGAATTCCCTGTGATCACCACAACGGGCCTGACCAAGGTCTACCGTTCAGGAGACCGCGAAGTCACCGCCCTGGACGGCGTCGATCTGCACGTCCGCGAGGGCGAGGTGTACGGCGTCATCGGCCAGAGCGGCGCCGGTAAATCCACCCTCATCCGCTGCCTCAACCTCCTGGAGCGCCCCAGCTCCGGCACGGTCACCGTCGCCGGCCAGGACCTGACCGCCCTCGCCGGGCGCGGCAAGCGCGCCAATGCGGAACTGCGCGCCGCCCGCAGCCACATCGGCATGGTCTTCCAGCACTTCAATCTGCTGTCCTCGCGTACCGTCCAGGACAACGTCGAGCTGCCGCTGGAGATCCTCAAGGTCGATCGCCGCGAGCGCTCCCGCAAGGCACTGGAACTGCTGGACCTGGTCGGCCTCGCCGACAAGGCCAAGGCCTACCCCGCCCAGCTCTCCGGCGGCCAGAAGCAGCGCGTCGGCATCGCCCGCGCGCTGGCCGGCGACCCCAAGGTGCTGCTCTCCGACGAGGCCACCAGCGCCCTGGACCCGGAGACCACCCGCTCCATCCTCCAGCTGCTGCGCGACCTCAACCGCCAGCTGGGCCTGACCATCGTGCTGATCACGCACGAGATGGACGTCGTCAAGACGATCTGCGACTCGGCCGCGCTGATGAAGAACGGCCGCGTCGTCGAGCAGGGCACGGTGGCCGAATTGCTCGCCACCCCCGGCTCCGAGCTGGCCCGTGAGCTGTTCCCGGTCGGCGGTGAGCCCTCGGCCGAGGACCGTACGGTCGTCGACATCACCTTCCACGGCGCGGCCGCCACCCGCCCGGTGATCTCCGAGCTGTCGCGCACCTACAACGTCGACATCTCGATCCTCGGCGCCGCCATGGACACCGTGGGCGGCAAGCAGATCGGCCGGATGCGCATCGAGCTGCCCGGCCGCTTCGAGGAGAACGTCGTGCCCATCGGCTTCCTGCGCGAGCAGGGGCTCCAGGTCGACATCGCAGACGTGGCCGCGGCCACCGACGCCGCCAACGAACCGGCGATCCCGGCGCCGGCCACCCTGCTCCAGAAGGAAGGTGCCAAGTGACCTGGACCGAGATGCAGCCGCTGCTGTACGACAACACGCTCGACACCCTCTTCATGGTGTGGTGGTCGACGTTCTACGCGGTGCTCATCGGTATCCCGGCCGGTGTGCTGCTGCATCTGACCGACCGCGGCGCCATCCTGCAGAACGTCGTGGTGAACAAGGTCCTCGGCGCGATCGTGAACATCGGACGGTCCTTCCCGTTCCTGATCCTGATCGTGGTGCTGATCCCCTTCACCCGGCTGATCGTCGGCGTCTCCATCGGCCCGACCGGCGCGGTCGTGCCGCTCGCCATCGCCGCCATCCCGTTCTTCGCCCGGCTGGTGGAGGCCGCGCTGCGCGAGGTCGACCACGGTCTGGTCGAGGCGGCCCAGGCGATGGGCGGCGGCACCTGGACGATCGTCTTCAAGGTCCTGCTGCCGCAGGCGCTGCCCGCGCTGGTCGCGGCCGTCACCACCACCGTCATCACCCTGATCGGCTACTCCGCGATCGCCGGTGCGGTCGGCGGCGGCGGTCTGGGCAACCTGGCCTACACCTACGGCTACCAGCAGTACGAGACCTCGCTGATGATCACCACCGTCGTGGAGCTGATCGTCCTCGTCACGCTCGTCCAGCTGCTCGGCGATCTCGTCGTCCGCCGGCTGGCCGGCCGCGGCGCCCGCGGCTCCTCCTCCGTACGCGTCGGCCTGCGCCGCGCCCGCACCCAGGAGCCGGCCGTCGCCACCGGCGAGGCCGCCTGACCCCCAAGCCCCCCCCGCACCACCCAAGAGCCCGGACCCTTTGCCGGGCGGACATCACGCAGCACTTCGCGTGTGAACAAGAAAGAGGCACTCTTCGTGCGCAACACCATCAAGATCTCCGTGGCCTTCGCCGCCGTCACCGCCGTCGCCCTCGGCGCGAGCGCCTGCAGCGCCCCCTCGGACACCACCGCCAGCAGCGACAAGAGCGACAAGAACGCCCCCCTCGTCGTCGCCGCGAGCCCCACCCCGCACGGCACCATCCTCGACTTCGTCAAGAACAAGCTGGCGGCCAAGGAAGGCCTCAAGCTGGTCGTCAAGCCGTTCAACGACTACAAGATCCCCAACAAGGTCACCGACGACGGCCAGGTCGACGCCAACTTCTTCCAGCACAAGCCGTTCCTCGACACCTTCAACAAGGAGAACGGCACGCACATCGTGCCCGTCGTGAACGTGCTCATCGAGCCGCTCGGCGTCTACTCCAAGAAGATCGACAAGCTCTCGGACCTCAAGTCCGGCAGCACCGTCTCGGTGCCCAACGACCCCTCCAACGAGGGCCGGGCGCTCAAGCTGCTCGCCGACAACGGCGTGATCACCCTCAAGCCCGGGGTCGGCTCGGACGCCAAGCTGACCGACGTCAAGGACAACAAGGGCATCAAGATCACCGAGCTGGAGGCCGCGCAGACCGCGCCGCGTATCGACGACGTCGACGCTGCGATCATCAACGGCAACTTCGCCATCGGTGCGCACCTCAAGCCCTCCACCGACGCGCTGGCACTGGAGAAGGCGACGGACAACCCCTACGCCAACTTCCTCGCCGTCAAGAAGGGCAACGAGAACGACCCGCGGATCAAGAAGCTGGCCAAGCTCCTGAACTCCCCCGAGGTCAAGAAGTTCATCCAGGACAAGTACAAGGACGGCTCGGTCATCCCCGCCTTCGGCCCCGCCAAGAGCTGACGCCTCTCCTGTTTGTCCCCGCCGCCCACCCCCCTTCGGGGGGTGGGCGGGTGTAGTCGGCCGTTGCTCGTGCGCAGGTCACCGGAAGGTGGCCGTCCGCACGTACGACGTACGGGCCCCGGACCCGCGCACCGCGCGGCCGGGGCCCACGCGCGTGGCACACCCGCGGGCGCATGCTGCATGCTGGTGCATTCAAGACGGTCAAGACGGCCCGTGACCTCGCGGTGTAACAGTCCGCGACGTTCTGGGCACCACGGTCAACGGCGTTGGAGCAGCGGTATGACATCCACCTTTCCGGACATCTCCATCAGCACGGACCGGCTGGTGCTGCGCCCGTTCGACGAGGCCGATGTGCCCGCCCTCGCCGCGATGATGAACGACGAGCTGGTCGCGGCCTGGACCGCGGTACCTCAGCCCTTCACCGAGGCCGCCGCCCACACCTGGGTCACCGAGTACGCACCCACCGAACGCACCGCGGGCCGCGGCATCGACCTCGCCGTCACCGAGTTCCTCACGCAGCGCCTGGTCGGCGTCGTGCAGCTGAGCAACACCAACTGGCGGGTGCGCTCCACCGAGATCTCCTACATCGTCGCCGCCTGGGCGCGCGGCGAGGGCTACGCGTCCGAGGCCACGCTCGCCACCGCCCAGTGGCTCTTCCACGATCAGCGTTTCGAACGCCTCGAACTGCGGACCGCCGCCGGCAACACCGCCTCCCAGCAGGTCGCCCAGAAGACCGGCTGCATCAGCGAGGGCGTGCTGCGCAACGCCTTCATAGCCCGCAGCCGCACGGAGGACGGCGGCTGGACGGACATCCGTACCGATCTGATCGTGTGGAGCCTGCTGCCCGAGGACCTCGACGGGGTCCCCGGCCGGATGGCCGACGCGAACGGATTCACCTACCCCGAGTGGAACTGACCCACGCCCGCACCCGGCTCCGTACCTCTCGGGGTACCCTCGCCCTGCCGCGCACCTGCGTGACCAGCGCACCACAGCGGCACCACCGGCCCACGGCCGCCCCGCGGCCACCCCGCCTGCCGCCCCCGCCCGCGTACCGACAGCAGCCCCAGGAGACTGACGAGCATGGCCGACCGGGTCACGGTGATCGGATGGGACGGCTCTCCGCTGACCGCCGCCGCCCGCTCCGCCCTCGGCGCCGCCACGCTGGTGGCCGGCGCCGCCCATCACCTCGCACTGCCCGAAGTTCCGGCGAACGCCGAGCGGATCCGGCTCGGCAGCGTGACCCTGGCCGCCCGCCGGATCGCCCAGCACCGCGGCACCGCCGTCGTGCTCGCCGACGGCGACCCCGGCTTCTTCGGCGTGGTCCGCACCCTGCGGGCACCCGAGCACGGCCTCGAAGTGGAGGTCGTCCCCGCCGTCTCCTCCGTCGCGGCCGCCTTCGCCCGGGCCGGCATGCCCTGGGACGACGCCCAGATCGTCGTCGCCCACAGCCGCGATCTGCGCCGCGCGGTGAACGTCTGCCGCGCCCACACCAAGGTCGCGGTGCTCACCTCGCCCGGCGCCGGGCCCGCCGAACTCGCCCTGCTGCTCGGCGGCGTCCACCGCACCTTCGTCATCTGCGAGGACCTGGGCACCGACCGGGAGCGGGTGACAGTCCTCACATCCGACAAGGTCGCCGACCACGTCTGGCGCGACCCCAATGTCGTCATCGTCATCGGCGGTTCTCCAGGCGGCGCCGCGGCCCAGGGCACCGGCTGGATCGCCGGCCGCGAGGTCGGCCATCCGACCGGGCCGCGCGGCTGGGGACTTCCGGCCCGCGCCTACGGAGGCGCCCTGGGCGAGGGCGAGTCCGTCCAGCTGCGCACCGCCCAACTCGCCCGCCTCGGGCCGCAGGTGGGCGACCTGGTCTGGGACATCGGCGCGGGCAGCGGAGCCGCCGCGGTCGAGGCGGCGCGCTTCGGCGCCGCCGTCATCGCGGTGGACGCCGACGCGGACGCCTGCGGGCGCACCACCGCCGTCGCCCGCCGCCACGGCGTCCAACTCCAGGTCGTGCACGGCCGGGCACCGCAGATCCTGGAGGACCTGCCCGAACCCGACGTGGTGCGGATCGGCGGCGGGGGAGCGGCGGTCGTCACGGCCTGCGCGGCCCGCCGTCCCGAACGGATCGTCACCCACGCCTCGACCCGCGACGAGGCCGAATCGCTCGGCCGGGCGCTGGCGGACGGTGGCTACGAAGTCGAGTGCGCCCTGCTGCAGTCCGTGGACCTGGACACTTCCGTCTGGGTCGAACGTGAGCGCTCCGTGGTGTTTTTGCTCAGCGGCTATCGCGTTCCTCACCCGTGACCAGCACGGCAACCCGCGCGAGGTAGGCTGGCGGATCGTTGCGCCGCCGTTCCGCGTTCGGCTTCGTACGCCAATATCCGGAAAATGCTGTGGTTTTGGCCGAATATGAAGCTCTGGAGAGCGGACGTGCCGCGAGGCGCGCTCGCTCGTTCTAGCTATCGGGGCGTCGGCGCGCCCCGGTCGAGCGCGTCGCACGAGCGGTTGGAAGGAGCACTACCAATGGGCGAGGGGTACGCATGACCGACACCGGCCAGGTCCCGGGCGAGGGACAGCCGGAGAACGCAGGCGGACATCCCGGGCAGCCGCAGCCGGCGGCCGCGCCCTCCCCTGCCGACGCCGGACCGACGCAGCAGCCGGGCATGGTGACCCCTCCGGGTGAATACCCCTACCTCGGCCCGGCCGACGGCGTGGTCGAGGACGACGATCTGCTGCTGATGCCGGGCACCCAGGGCGCCTGGAGCGAACAGCCGGCCCCCCAGCCGCTCCCGCACGAGACCCACCAGGCCCCCGCCCAGCAGCCGCAGCCGGGCGTGCCGTTCGACGCGGCCGCCCAGGGGACCACCGGCTTCGAGGCGATGCCCGCCCAGGCCGGGGACCATGAGACCGGCGGCCGGGATTCCGGTTCCGTCGACCTCAGCGCCGTCCGTATCCCGCAGCCCGCCGCACCGCAGCAGCAGGACCGCGCCCGCGCGGCCGCGCCGGCCACCCCCGCGCGCCGACCGCTGCACATGGGCCCGCCCGTCCCGGACGCGACCGGCGGCGTGGTCCGTTCGCTCGCCGACCGCGGACCGGCCGACACACCGACCCAGGCCCCCGCGCGACACGCCGGATCGCCGACCGGTGGACCCGAATACTTCGACGCGCCGACCGAGGCGCCCGACGCCGCGCAGGCAGCCGCGGACCAGCCGTACGCCGAGCAGCCCCCCGGGGATGTCGCGGCGGAGCAGGCCTTCGCGGCGCCGTCGTACGGCGACCAGCCCTACGGCGGGCAGTTGTCCGCCGAGCAGACCTACGGGGCCGCCGGCCAGGGCCCGTTGCCGGGCCCGCAGCTCGGTGAGATCCCCTCACAGGTGCCGCCGTGGGGCGAGGCCTCGGCCCAGGTGGTCGCCGCACAGAGCGCAGAAACGGTCGCCCCCGCCCAGGCGGCCGCCGCGCCCGTCGACGCGGCCGCCCAGCCCGTTCCGCAGGACGCGACGCCCGCCGAACAGCCGCAGCCGATGCCGCTGCCGGCCGAGGGCGCCGCGGAGGCCGGCGATGCTGTGGGCGCCGACGCCGCGGACGTCTCGGGTGCCGTGGCAGCAGAGGCCGTCCAGGGCGCGCGTGTTGAGGCGCCGGCGGAGGTGTGGGCGCAGCCCCAGGACGTGGCCCCGGACGCGCTGCCGGAGGTGGCGGCGCAGGTCCAGGACGCAACCGCCGTGGCCGATGCCGCGGTTGTGGAAGCGGCCGCGGACGCCGCCGTGGACACCGTTGCGCCGGAGGCCGTCGCGCCGGACGCAGCGGCGATGGACGCCACCGCTGTGGAAGCCGCTGTCGCGGACGTCGCCGCGCAGGACGCTCCGGCCCAGCAGCCGGAAGCGGCCGCCGTTGAAAGCCCCCAGCAGCCCGTGGACCAGCCTCAGGCCGACGCCCGGGCGGCAGCACCGCCGCAGGACGGGCTCGTCGAGGCGCCGGCCGACCAGGTCGCGCAGCCCGTACCGGAACAGCCGGTCGCCACCGCGGCCGAGGCACCGGACGTCACCGCCGATGCCCCCCAGGCACCTCAGGCCGAGCAGACCGCCGACCAGCTCCAGGCCGCCCCGGCCGAGGCCACCGACCGGCCCGGCGCTCCCGCCGAGCCGGCCCCCGCCGTCGACGAGGCCCAGCCGCAGCCCGCGGCCGCAGCCCCGTCCGAGGCCGCCGGATCCGGCACCGACGGCGCCCCCGCCGCCGAGCCCACCACCGCCCCCATGCCCACCGCCGCCCCGCAGGGCCCGGTCGCCATGCCCGTCGCCGAGGGTGGCGCACCCGTGGAACAGACCGTCATAGAGCCGCCCGAGGCGCAGCAACTGGCCACCGGACAGCCGCAGCCCGGCGCCCCCGTGGGCGCCGCAGGACAGCAGACCGCCGAGGCGCCCGAGGGCCAGGACACACCGGACGGGCAACAGCCCGCAGCGCCCGCTGCCGACCACCCCGGCGAGCCGACCGCCCCGGCGCCCGAGCCGACCGCGGACGCCACGACCGGCGGGCCCGCGGTGCCGGCGGACGTCCAGGAGACCCCGGAGACCCCGGAACCCGTGGCGGCCGACGCGTCCGACCAGCCCGGCGCCCCCGCCGAACCGGTGGCCGAGGAGCAGCCCGTCACCGTCCGCATCCCGGCCCAGGCGGCCGGCGAGCAGGTCGACGCCCAGGCCGTGGCGGCCGCCCCCGGCGAGCAGCCCGCGGCGGCCGGGCCCACGCCCGACAGCGGCCCCGCCGCCGAGGCCCCGGCCGAGGCCCCCGCCGACGAGGCGCCCCACCAGCAGGACGCCGCCGAACTCGTCCAGCTCGGCGAGGACCAGGACGACGACCAGCCGCAGCCGGCGGCCCCGCAGCACCCGGCAGAGGGCCCCGAAGGCGCCGACGACCCGGCTGCCGCCGACGTACCGGTCCCGTCCCCGGCCGCCGGGTACGACGACTCCGAGCGCGCCGCCGTGCACCGCGTGATGCGCGAGCGCCGCGACATCCGCAACGGCTTCCGCAGCGACCCGATCCCCAACGAGGTGCTGCTGCGCGTCCTGGAGGCGGCCCACACCGCCCCCAGCGTCGGCCACTCCCAGCCGTGGGACTTCGTCGTCATCCGCTCGGCCGAGACCCGCGAGAAGATGCACCAGCTCGCCATGCAGCAGCGCGAGGCGTACGCCAAGTCGCTGCCCAAGGCGCGCGCCAAGCAGTTCCGCGAGCTGAAGATCGAGGCGATCCTCGAGACGCCGGTGAACATCGTCGTCACCGCCGACTCCACCCGCGGCGGCCGGCACACCCTCGGTCGGCACACCCAGCCGCAGATGGCCCCGTACTCCTCCGCGCTCGCCGTGGAGAACCTCTGGCTCGCCGCCCGCGCCGAAGGCCTGGGCGTCGGCTGGGTCAGCTTCTTCGACGAGCGCGAGATGGTCCGCGACCTGGGCCTGCCCGAGCACCTCGAAGTCGTCGCCTACCTGTGCGTCGGTTACGTCGACGAGTTCCCGGAGGAGCCCGAGCTGCTGCAGGCCGGCTGGTCCAAGCGCCGCCCGCTGTCCTGGGTCGTCCACGAGGAGACCTACGGCCGCCGCGCGCTGCCCGGCGAGAGCCCGCACGACCTGCTCCAGGAGACCCTGCAGGGCATCCGCCCGCTGGACGCCAAGGCGCTCGGCGAGGCCTGGGAGCGGCAGAAGCGGATGACCAAGCCCGCCGGGGCGCTGGGCATGCTGGAGATCATCTCCGCGCAGCTGAGCGGACTGTCCCGCAAGTGCCCGCCGCCCATCCCGGAGCCGGCCGCCGTCGCGATCTTCGCCGGCGACCACGGTGTGCACGCCCAGGGCGTGACCCCCTGGCCCCAGGAGGTCACCGGCCAGATGGTCGCCAACTTCCTGGGCGGCGGCGCGGTCTGCAACGCCTTCGCCAATCAGGTCGGCGCCGAGGTCTGTGTCGTGGACGTCGGCGTGGCGGGCGAACTCCCCGCCACCCCGGGTCTGCTGCCCCGTAAGGTCCGCGCCGGCACCGCCGACTTCACGGCCGGCCCGGCGATGACCCAGGAGGACGTGCTCAAGGCCATCGAGGTGGGCATCGAGACCGCCCGCGACCTCGTAGCGGCCGGCAACAAGGCGCTGCTCACGGGCGAGATGGGCATTGCCAACACCACCACCTCCGCCGCGCTGATCGCCGTCTACACCGGCGCCGACCCGGTCGAGGTCACCGGCCGGGGCACCGGCATCAACGACGAGACGCACGCCCGCAAGGTCGATGTGGTCCGCCGAGCCCTGGAACTCCACCAGCCCGACCCCGCCGACCCGATCGGTGTCCTCACCGCGATCGGCGGCCTGGAGCACGCCGCGCTCGTCGGCCTGATCCTCGGCGGCGCCTCGCTGCGTACGCCGGTGATCCTGGACGGCGTCAGCGCCGGCGCCGCCGCCCTGGTGGCCCGTGCCATCGCCCCGGAGGCGCTGGCCGCGTGCATCGCGGGCCACCGCAGCGCCGAGCCGGGCCATGTCGCGGCCCTGAACAAGCTGGGCCTGCGCCCGCTGGTCGACCTCGATCTGCGCCTCGGTGAGGGCACCGGCGCGCTGCTCGCGCTCCCCGTGGTGCAGAGCGCCGCCCGCGCCATGCACGAGGTCGCCACCTTCGACTCCGCCGGAGTCACCGAGAAGAGCTGACCGGGTGCCGGCCGGGACAGGGCCGCCCCCACATGACCCCCGGCCCGCAGCCCCATAGGCTGTGGGCCGGGGCCGTAGCCCCACGGGCCGTACCACCCTCATCAGCCGCTCCAGAGCCGCAGCGGTTGCGCCGGTCGTCGAACCCGCATCACCCGCACAAGGAGCCGCACCGCCATGGCTGAGCACGCCGCCGAACACGCCGCCTACCCCGTCGGACTGCGGCTGTCCGGCCGCCGGGTGGTCGTCCTGGGAGCCGGGCAGGTGGCCCAGCGCCGGCTCCCCGCGCTCGTCGCCGCCGGCGCCGACGTCCAGCTCATCTCCCCGTCCGCCACCCCGTCCGTCGAGGCGATGGCCGACGCCGGCGAGATCCGCTGGGAGCGCCGCCGCTACCGGGCCGGCGACCTCGCCGAGGCCTGGTACGCGCTGATCTCCACCGACGACCCGGAGGCCAACGCGGCGGCGTCCCAGGAGGCCGAGGACCGCCGGGTGTGGTGCGTACGCGCCGACGACGCCGAGGCCGCCACCGCCTGGACCCCGGCCACCGGCCGCAGCGAGGGCGTGACCGTCGCCGTGCTCACCGGCCGTGACCCGCGCCGCTCCGCCGCCGTACGCGACGCGATCGTCGAGGGCCTGCGGGACGGCAGCATCGCCGCCCCGCACCACCGCCGCCCCCACACGCCCGGCGTCGCGCTGGTCGGCGGCGGCCCCGGCGACCCCGACCTGATCACCGTCCGCGGCCGCCGGCTGCTGGCCGAGGCGGATGTCGTGATCGCCGACCGGCTCGGTCCGCGCGATCTGCTCGCCGAGCTCCCGCCGCATGTCGAGGTCATCGACGCCGCGAAGATCCCCTACGGCCGTTTCATGGCCCAGGAGGCCATCAACAACGCGCTGATCGAGCACGCCAAGGCCGGCAAGGCCGTGGTGCGGCTCAAGGGCGGCGACCCGTTCGTCTTCGGCCGCGGCATGGAAGAGGCCCAGGCGCTCGCCGAGGCCGGCATCCCCTGCACGGTCGTCCCCGGCATCTCCAGCACCATCTCGGTCCCCGGCGCCGCCGGCATCCCCGTCACCCACCGCGGCGTCGCCCATGAATTCACCGTCGTCAGCGGCCATGTCGCCCCCGACGACGAGCGCTCGCTGGTCGACTGGCCCGCGCTGGCCAAGCTGCGCGGCACCCTCGTCGTCCTGATGGGCGTGGAGAACAGCGGCGCCATCGCCGCCAAGCTCATCGAGCACGGCCGCCCCGCCGACACCCCGGCCGCCGTCATCCAGGAGGGCACCACCGCGGCCCAGCGCCGGGTCGACGCCACCCTCGCGACCCTCGGCGAGACCGTACGGGCCGAGGGCGTCCGCCCGCCGGCGGTCATCGTCATCGGCGAAGTGGTCGCCGTCGCCACCCCTACCCACAGGTAACCCGTTCCGTACGCGGCATGGGAACCTCGACACCGACAAGGCACTATCTCCCCGTGGCAGAAATCATCACCGTCGATGACCCGGACGACCCCCGGCTGGCCGACTACACCGGCCTGACCGACGTCGAGCTGCGGCGCCGGCGCGAGCCCGTGGAGGGGCTCTTCATCGCCGAGGGCGAGAAGGTCATCCGGCGCGCCAAGCACGCCGGCTACGAGATGCGGTCGATGCTGCTCTCGGCCAAGTGGGTCGATGTCATGCGCGATGTCATCGACGAGGTCCCGGCCCCGGTCTACGCCGTCAGCCCGGATCTCGCCGAGCGGGTGACGGGCTATCACGTGCACCGCGGCGCGCTGGCCTCCATGCAGCGCAAGCCGCTGCCCGAGGCCGCCGAACTGCTCGCCGGGGCCCGCCGCATCGTGGTCATGGAAGCGGTCAACGACCACACCAACATCGGCGCGATCTTCCGCAGCGCGGCGGCCCTCGGCATGGACGCGGTGCTGCTCTCCCCGGACTGCGCGGACCCGCTCTACCGCCGCTCGGTGAAGGTCTCCATGGGCGCGGTGTTCTCCGTGCCGTACGCCCGGCTGGAGGGCTGGCCCCGCGATCTGGCCGTCGTACGGGAAGCGGGCTTCAAGCTGCTCGCGCTCACCCCGGCCGAGAAGGCCACCGCCATCGACGAGGCCGCCCCGCACACCCTGGAGCGCGCCGCCCTGATGCTGGGCGCGGAGGGCGGCGGCCTGACCACCGGCGCCCTGCGGGCCGCCGATGAATGGGTCCGTATCCCGATGGCGCACGGCGTGGACTCGCTCAACGTCGGAGCGGCCGCCGCGGTGGCGTTCTACGCGGTGGCGACCGGGCGCCCCGCCTGACGGGAATCAATCCACTACCTGACGGGAATCATCCCCCTGCCCCACCGCGTTGTGGCCCGCAGGGGGCGCCCGTACCCCCTAGGGGTTCTGTTCCCCCGCACCCCAGGGCCTGTCCGCGCCCCCGTACGGCGCGACCGGTACCGTCCGCTCCACGCCCAGCCCGCGGGCCGGCCCCTGGCACCCCTGGGCCGCCGCGATACCGAGCGCCACCAGCAGCGTCACCACCACGAACACGATGACCCGCTGGCGCAGCAGCCGCCGGTCCGGTCCGGGCCGGCGGCCTCCGGACGTCGTACGCACCGGGGTACGCGAACCGTTTCGCCCCGTCGGCCGCGAAGCCGGGACACGTCGCGCGGTGCGCCCGCCGGCCCGCGGGTTCTTCCCCGCGGCCGATGCCGGGCCGGCCGGCCGGGACACCGAGTCACGCGGCGCCGAGGGACGGGATGCGTGCGGACGCGGGTTCGTCCCCGCCGTCCGCCGCTCGGTGCGCTGGCGCGCGTACTCCTCGGCGCGCTGCCCGGTCGGCCGGTCCGACGGGCGGCGCTCCATACGCTCCCAACCGGTCCCGGCCCCGGAGCCGTTCTCCAGCGGCCCGCCCGACAGACCGTGCGCCTCACGTGCCGCGATCTCCTTGAGCCGCAGTGACAGCGACAGGGTGCTGGGGCGGTCCGCCGGGTCCTTGGCCAGGCACGAGGCGAGCAGCGGCGCCAGCGCGTCCGGCACCCCGGCGAGCTGCGCCTCCTCATGGACCACGCGGTAGAGCATGACCTCCGAACTGCCCTGCCCGAAGGGGGAGTCCGCGGTGCAGGCGTACGCGAGGGTGGCGCCCAGCGCGAAGATGTCGGTGGCGGGCGTCACCGCGGCGCCGCGCACCTGCTCCGGCGCCAGAAAGCCCGGCGAGCCGACGGCCGTACCGACATGCGTCAGGGTGCTGGCGCCGGTCGCCCAGGCGATGCCGAAGTCGATGATCCGCGGGCCCTTGGGCGACAGCAGAATGTTGGACGGCTTCAGATCACGGTGCACCACGCCCGCGTCATGGACGGCGAGCAGCCCCTCGGACAACGCGGCGCCGATAGAGGCGACCTGTGCGGGGGACAACGGCCCCTCCTCGTTGACCTTGTCGTGCAGCGAGGGTCCCGGGACGTACTGCGTGGCGAACCAGGGGCGGTCCGCGTCGAGATCGGCCGCCACCAGCCGGGCCGTACAGCCGCCGCGGATCCGCCGGGCCGCCGACACCTCGCGCGCGAACCGCGAGCGGAATTCCTGATCCTCCGCCAGATCCGGCCGGATCACCTTCAGCGCCACCCGCTGCCCGCGCTTGTCCGAGCCGAGATAGACCACGCCCATCCCGCCCGCGCCGAGCCGGCGGTGCAGCCGGAACGTCCCGACGACACGCGGGTCCTCGCGTCGGAGCCGCATCATCGCCATGTCCGTCCCCTACCTGCGGTGGGGAGTCCCCTCCGCTGCCAACCGTCTGACGTGGCACAGCTTACGGATTGACGGCTCGCTGTGCTGATAGGCCGCGCATGCGTCGGCGACCGGATTGCCGGTGGTGGGTGCGATTTCCGGAGGGCGGGAGCACATCGGCCGCCGGGCAGCCGGATTTTCCGTAAGAGTTCCCAATGATCCGTCACAGAAGGGGGATTGGCATGATGAAGGGGGATCAGGTCGGTATGGTCGCGGATGCCGGGGATGGGGTCGAGCGGCGGGAAGGGGCGTCGGGCAGCGTGTGCCGCGGGGGCAGGACCGCGGTGCGCGGGGGAGCGGCCGAAGTGAGCGAGGTCACCTCGCATGCCCGCGGATCGGCGGCTCCGAAGGGAGCCCCTGGGGGATGTCCCCAGGTCCCTGGTGCTCTCTCTCCACCCAGGGGAGTACACGGGGCGTCGTTCCGTCATCCTCCTGGAGGCCGAGCAATCGATACGACGGCATGACGCCCACCGGCCGCCGGATGCCTAATGTTGTCTTCAAGCGGCGGGCGCAGCACTCGTCCCCCGAGGTCAGACGCCCGCCGCCCCCAGACACGACGGGAGCGGGACGATGGATCGGACGTCAGGACGGACGGCCCTTCGGGCGCAGGGGCGCAAGGCCGCCGCGGCGCTCGGCGGCCAGCAGTCCTCCGGCACCCGCCATCCCCTTGTCGCGGTGGCCATGGTGCTGCCGCTGGCGATCGTTCTCGCCGTGGTCTTCGGCGGCTGGGAAGCCGTCATCACACAAGCGTCGTCCGTGGTCGGAATGCTGGGGCGCTGAGCGGCGCCTCAGGCCCGGGAGAGCGGCCCGGGACGGGGACCTCTGGCCGAAAACCCCGTGGGGACGGGGGTGCGGCGGACGGCACGAACGGCCGGGCATCTGGGGAGATGCCCGGCCTTCGGGTTTTCCCGGCCGCCGCCCCGACCGCTCCGCCCGTACCGCGCGTACGATCCCGGACCGGGCCGCCCACAGCGCGCACCACCATCACGGCACATCCGGCTCGCACCGGACTCGGGGGAACGATGACCGCACCGCTTCTCGACCGCCTGGCCGCGCTGTCCGCCCCGGCAGGCGCACCGATGACTTCCCCCGAGATACTCGCCGACCGCCCCGACGGCACGGTCGTCCGCAGCGGCCGTACGGTGGCCAAGGCCCATGCCCCCGACGGCGACCCGCAGGACCTGGCCGCCCGGCTGCGTATCGCCGCCCACCCCCGCCTGCACGGCATCCTGCTGCCTCCGCTCCCGGTCACCGGCCCGGACGGCTTCCTCACCCTCACCGAGGACGGCCGCGCGCTCACCCGCTGGCCGTACGGCAGCCCGGTGCCGCCCGACGACCCCGACGCCGCGCCCTGGGAGGACGCCGCCCGGCTGCTGGCCCGCCTGCACTCCGTCGACCCGCGCCAACTCCCCGGCCCCGTGCCGCCGATGCGCGGCCCCGCCAAGGCCGCCCGCGCCCTGGCCCGGCTGCGCTCACCCGGCCCCCGCCCCGGCACGCTGCCCGCGGCCGCCGCGGCCGTCGAACGCGCCTGGGCGCTGCTGCCGCCCTGGGCCCGTGGCGAGGCCCCGCCGCCGCGTGCCGGCACCCTCTGCCACGGCGACCTGCATCTGGGCCAGCTCGTCCGCCACCCGGCCGCCGACGGCCCCTGGCTCCTGATAGACATCGACGACCTCGGTCTGGGCGACGGCGCCTGGGACCTGGCCCGCCCCGCCGCCTGGTTCGCCACCGGCCTGCTCGCGCCGGACATCTGGACCCGCTTCCTGGCCGGGTACCGCGCCGCCGGCGGCCGGGCCGTACGCCCCGACGGCGACCCCTGGCCCGACCTGGAGATTCCCGCCCGCGCCCTGACCGTGCAGACCGCCGCGCTCGCGGTCGCCAAGGCCGCCGGCGCCGCCCGCCCCCTGGACGAGATCGAGTCCGCGGTCGTCGACGCCTGTGCCCGGATGACGTCCCTACCGGACCAGTTGGCGTCCGCCGGCCCGGTCGTAGGGTGAACACCCCGTCGCCGGGAGGCCGTTCCGGCGACGCCGCAGTGAGCAGCAACGGATGAAGGAGTTGAGCCGACGATGCAGTGCCCCAAGTGCCATGCACCGATGCACACGTACCACCGCAACGGCGTCCAGATCGAGCAGTGCGCCGGCTGCCGGGGGATCTTTCTCGACTACGGGGAGCTGGAGGCGCTGACCCGTCTGGAGGCGCAGTGGACCCAGCAGGCCCCGCCACCGCCCGCCCCGCAGGCCTACCCGGCCGCCCCCGCCTGGGGCGCCCCGCACCAGGGCCACCACGGCCACCATGGACACCACGGCCATCATCGCGGCTTCGGCCACATGCTCTTCCCCTCCTGAAAACGCCTGAGGGCCGGAGCGAAATGCTCCGGCCCTCAGGCTCAGGTGTGGACGATACTGGGATTGAACCAGTGACCTCTTCCGTGTCAGGGAAGCGCTCTCCCGCTGAGCTAATCGTCCTCGGGACCGCGGATCTCGAAGATCTCCGCAGTTGCGTGCGCGATACTGGGATTGAACCAGTGACCTCTTCCGTGTCAGGGAAGCGCTCTCCCGCTGAGCTAATCGCGCGGGACGGATCTTCCGGTCACCTACAACCGGGGATCCAGTGGACGATACTGGGATTGAACCAGTGACCTCTTCCGTGTCAGGGAAGCGCTCTCCCGCTGAGCTAATCGTCCTTGGAGGTGGAGACGGGATTTGAACCCGTGTAGACGGCTTTGCAGGCCGTTGCCTCGCCTCTCGGCCACTCCACCAGGAGTGAGGGGGTTCGGGAAGATCCCCCACATCGAGCGGACGACGAGACTCGAACTCGCGACATCCACCTTGGCAAGGTGGTGCTCTACCAACTGAGCTACGTCCGCAGGTGTCTCTCCCAGACTACGTCCGGGAGCTACTCGGCCTCCGGGGCGCTTCCGCGTCCCGGCGACGTGTTGAACTCTAGCGGATTCCGGGGCCAGTACAAAAACGCGTTTGTGCAGCGTGCTGCGCTGCTCGCTCGGCGCAGGCGGGGTCCGGGCCTCCGCCATAGACTCGCTGACGTGCATGACTTCGCTCCCATGGCCCGCTTCGGCGGTCTGATAGCCACCGACCTGCGGGATGTGACCAGCGATCCCGCGGCCCTGGACTCCACGGGCTGGTGGGCGGTGGCCGCCGACTTCGAGGGCGCGGTGGTCTGCGCCCGCTTCGGCGACGTACGACCGGCCACCGCGGCCGACGAGCCCGCCCCCGACGGCTGGCGGGGTCCCGCCCCTGGCGCCTGGACCAGCTCCCTGGACCGCGACTCCTATACCGGCGGCGTACGGCGCATCCGTGAACACATCGCGGCCGGCGACGTCTACCAGGTGAACCTCTGCCGGGTGCTGACCGCGCCGCTGCCCGACCCCGACCGTGCCGACGTGGACGCGCTGTCCGCGGTGCTGGCCCGCGGCAACCCGGCGCCGTACGCCGGCACCATCCGGCTGCCCGGCCATGGCGTCGAGATCGCCAGTGCCTCCCCGGAGCTGTATCTGCGGCGCGACGGCCGCACCGTCGCGTCCGGCCCCATCAAGGGGACCGGCAGGACCGCCGCGGACCTCTCCGAGAAGGACCGGGCGGAGAACGTGATGATCGTGGACCTGGTCCGCAATGATCTCGGCCGGGTCTGCGCCACCGGCACCGTCACCGTCCCGGCGCTGTGCGCCGTCGAGCCGCACCCCGGCCTCGTCCACCTCGTCTCCACCGTGCGCGGCGAACTGGCCGAGAGGAACGAGAAGACCGCCTGGGCGGATCTCCTGGACGCCACCTTCCCGCCCGGGTCGGTCACCGGCGCCCCCAAGTCCAGCGCGCTGCGGATCATCGACGAGCTGGAGACCGCGCCCCGCGGCCCCTACTGCGGAGGCATCGGCTGGGTCGACGCCGACCGCCGCACCGGCGAGCTCGCCGTCGGCATCCGTACGTTCTGGATCGACCGCACCCCACCCACCGGGCCCGTACTCCGCTTCGGCGCCGGCGCGGGGATCATCTGGGACTCCGACCCGGACCGCGAGTGGGCCGAGACCGAGTTGAAGGCGAGCAGACTGCTCGCGGTAGCGTCGGGGCTGCACGAAGTGAGTGGAGGAGAGCGATGAAGATCTGGCTCGACGGGGGACTGCAGGACGCCGACAGCGCCCGGGTCTCGGTCTTCGACCACGGGCTGACGGTCGGCGACGGGGTCTTCGAGACCATCAAGGCCGAGCACGGGCGTGCCTTCGCCCTCACCCGCCACCTGGAGCGCCTGACCACCTCCGCCCGCGGGCTCGGCCTGCCCGACCCCGACCTCGACGAGGTACGGCGCGGCTGCGCGGCGGTCATCGACGCCAACCCCATGGCCCTCGGCCGCCTGCGGATCACCTACACCGGCGGCGTCTCCCCGCTCGGCTCGGACCGCGGCGAAGCCGGCCCCACGCTGGTCATCGCGCTGTCCGAGACCCACCGCCGGCCCGACACCACCGCCGCCGTCACCGTCCCCTGGACCCGTAACGAACGCGGCGCGCTCACCGGCCTGAAGACCACCTCGTACGGCGAGAACGTGGTCGCGCTGGCCCGTGCACGTGAACTGGGCGCCTCCGAGGCGCTGTTCGCCAACACCGTCGGCGCGCTCTGCGAAGGCACCGGCTCCAATGTCTTCGTCGTCCTGGACGGCGAACTGCACACCCCGCCGCTGCACTCCGGCTGTCTGGCGGGCATCACCCGCGCCCTCACCATCAGCTGGGCCGGCGCCAAGGAGACCGACCTTCCGCTGGACGCCCTGGAGCGGGCCGAGGAGATCTTCCTGACCTCCACCCTGCGCGACGTCCAGGCCGTGAACCGTATCGACCGCCGCCAACTGGCCGACGGCCCGGGCCCGGTGACCGCGGAAGCCATGCGGATCTTCGACGAGCAGGCCGCCGCCGACTTCGATCCGCGGTGATGACGGGCCCGCGCACGGGCGAGTAGAAAGTCCTCGTGACCACAACGCTGCGCCCCGCGGGACCGGAAGAACGGCACGACGACGGGCGCCGGGCCCGTCCCTATGACGTCTGCGTCAACAGCCGCCGGGTCGGCGGGATCCGGCTGGCGACCGACGCCCGGTTCGGCCCGACGGCCGGCCGGATCGTGGATCTGCACATCGAGGCGCCGGACCGGCACCGCGGCCGGGCCACGGTCGCCGCGCTCGCCGCCGAGGAAGTGCTGCGCACCTGGGGCTGCCGGCAGATCGAGCTGACCGTCCCGGCCGAGGCCGGCGCCGCCGCGCGGCTCGCGGCGGCGCTGGGCTACACCGAGCGCAGCCGCACGATGAGCAAACCCCTCGCCGTACCGCCCCGGCTGCCCGGGAACAGCAGCGACCGGCCGATCGGCGAGGCGGAGTACCCGGCCTGGCGGGACGCCGCGCTCGCCGAGCACGTCCGTACGCAGCGGGGCCAGGGGATGGACCGCGCACGCGCCGAGGAGACCTCCGCCGCCGGCCATCGCGCCCTGCTTCCGGACGGCCCGGACACGCCCGACCAGGCGCTGCGCATCCTGGCCCACGACGGCGCGGATGTCGGCAGCGTCTGGGTCGCGCTGCGGATGCCGGACCAGCCGGGCGGCTATGTCGCCGATGTGCGGGTGGCGCCCGAGCACCGCGGGCGCGGCCACGGCCGCACCCTGATGCTGGTCGCCGAGCGCGAGTGCCTCGCCGCGGGCCGCGCCTCCCTCGGCCTCGACGTCTACGCGGACAATGCGCAGGCGCTCGGTCTCTACGACTCGCTGGGGTACCGGCCCACCGCGTATCTGCTGTGGAAGCCGATCCTGTGAGGGCGCGTACGCGGCACCCGTGAAGCCGCTACTCCGGGGGAGCTCAGCCCTGCTCGGCCAGCAGCCGGTCGGCGATCTCCTCGATCCGGGCGCGCAGCCCCTCCTGGCTCTTGCCGCCGTCCAGCCGCTCGCCGCCGATCACATACGTAGGGGTGCCGCTCACCCCGATCGCCTTGCCCTCGGCCTGGTCCGCGTCGACGATCAGCAGATGCCGGCCGTCGATCAGCGCGGTGTCCAGCTCCTCGGCGTCCAGCCCCAGCTCCGCGGCGACCTCCAGCAGCAGCTTGTCGCCGCGCTTGCCGAGCTCCTCGGTGCGCGCCAGCACCGCCTCGATGTACGGCCAGCCCTGCCCCTGCTCGATGGCTTCCTCGGCGGCCTGGGCCGCGACGTAGGCGTGCTTGTGCTTCTCCAGGGGGAAGTGGCGCAGCCGGATGTCGAGCCGGTCGCCGTAGCGCTCACGCAGCGCCCGCAGGTCCTCCAGGGCGGTCCGGCAGTCCGGGCACTGCAGTTCACACCAGACGTCCAGAACCGGACGGACGGGACGGGCGGCGGAGGTGGTGGCGTCGTTCATGGGTCCAGTCTTTCAGCCCGCGGACCGGTTCCCGAACCGGGACCTGGGGAGGAGCGCGACCCCGAGATGTCCCTGAAGCCGTGCCGGAAGATGGCTCACGCGGGCCCGGACAAGGCAGGATGGAAGGGAGCAGAGTGCCTGCTCGCCCATCCATCGGCAGGAGGACCGGATGCTGACCTCGACCGTCTGTGCCGCGGTGTCGGCAGCGGGCCTGGGCATTGCCGCGCTGACGGCATACCGCAAGCGGTTCCTGGCCGCGACCCGCATCGCCGCCTTTTCCCTGATCCCCATCGGCCTGGTGATGACCGGTGTCATCGACTGGGTCACGAACATCGTCTTCAAACCCACGGTCTGGGCCGGCTTCGGCGTGCTCGCGCTCGCGTTCGTGCTGTTCTCGGTCAGCAGGGTCGTCGAGCGCCGCAGGGGCGGGATCGGCAGCCGGAAGGAACGCAAGGCCGCGGCGGCCGCCACGCCCGACGCGGTGGCGCCGGCCGCCTCCGTACCCTCCCTCGGGGCAGGTCGCGGCGCGGCCCAGCCGGCCGCGAAGGGGAAGGCCGGGCAGGGCAAGGGCGGTGCACCCAAGGATGACTTCTCGGACATCGAAGCGATCCTGAAAAAGCACGGGATCTGATGAACTCCCGCTGCTGAGGGGCTTATCGGGCGCGTTCAGACGATCATCTGCGCCATGATGCGCGCGAGATGAACGATGAGTGCGCCCTCGCCCAAGACGACGCCCCGTCCCCCGAACCGCGCGGTTGCCTGTTCGCGCTGTCCCAGCCGCCGTTGATGCTCTTCCTCGCCGTCATCGGCTTTCTGCTCCTTCTCGGTGCCGTACACGACCTCTTCATCCTGTGAGGCCGGTAGGTGCGCCGCCGCCCGGTTCGTGCTTCAACCGGTGGGAGTTCGGAGCGGCGGGCGGGAGGATGGGCCCATGACCTGCTCCTGAACCGGTGCGACACGCTCGGGCCGCCGACGACCCCGTGCGCCGTGCTCAGCCCGCGGCCTCCCGGCGCCGGGCCCGGTAGGCCGCGACATGCAGCCGGTTTCCACAGGTACGGCTGTCGCAGTAGCGGCGGGAGCGGTTACGGGAGAGATCGACGAAGGCGTGCCGGCAGTCCGGTGCCTCGCAGCGTCGCAGCCGCTCGCGCTCCCCGGCGACGACGATGAAGGCCAGCGCCATCCCGCCGTCAGCGGCCAGATGATCGGCGACCGAGGCGCCCGGCGCGAAGTAGTGGACATGCCAGTCGTACCCGTCGTGATCGGTCAGCTGCGGTGTGGTGCCCGCCGAGGCGACCAGCGCGTTCAGCTGTGCGGCCGCGGCATGGTCGTCGTCGGCCGCGAAGACCTGGGCGAACCGCGCGCGGACCGCCCGTACGGCCGCCAGATCGCCGGCGCTGAGCGCGCCCACATCGCTGACGTCGTTGCGCCGGACGAAGTCCTCAAGGGCCGCGAGGTCGGTCAGGCTGTCCGGCGCTCCGGGCGATTCGCCCTCCGGAGCGGTGTTCAGCAGATCGACGATCGCTGCCAGCGCGCACCGGGTGTCATGGGTGATCAGCACGGTTTTGCTCCCTGGCAGGGTGGGGCCGGACGGGTACCGTCCCCGGTGTCGTTGCCGAATGGTCGCCGACTCTAGCGCCTGGAACAAGCTTCAGCGCCGTCTCCGCGGTGGGTCCGCGGCGACGACGCCGAAGTGTGCCGTATGAACTTGTCGGTCCTGCGCCGTCTCCCCGAGTCGGACGGGCGCAAGTGTGAGCGGGAGGGTGCTTCGGGTAACTGTGCTGCGTCTCAGCTCTCCGCAAGGATGTGAGAGAGCTCGGTGTCGAGATCGAAGTGCCGGTGTTCCGTACCGGGCGGTACGGCGGCATCGGTCCTTTTGAGGAACGACTCGAGGGCGCGCGCGGGCGCCTCGAGCAGGGCTTCCCCTTCCGGGGAGCTCAGGGCGATGCAGACAACGCCCTGTCCGTGGCTCCGGGACGGCCATACGCGGACGTCTCCGGTGCCCGTGGGCCGGTGCAGGCCCTCGGCGAGGAGGTCGCGGGCGAAAACCCACTCCACGGTCTCCTCGGCTCCGGTATGGAAGGTGGCATGCACGGCATAGGGATCGGCCGTGTCATACCGCAGGCCCGCGGGTACAGGCAGTGAGGACTCGCTCGACACAACGAGGCGCAGGTGCAGCTCGCAGCTGACCGTGGTGTTCATAAGCGCCAGGGCCTTTCGCTCAGTGTGCGCTCGGGGATTCGCACGTCGGCGAAATCGACATGCCACCTACGGTGCCGTTGTAAACCCCTCTGACGGTTTTGGGTGCCTTCAGGTACCTCTTACGGCGGATTGCGAGATCGTCCCCGTCGGTAATTCCGCGGAGGCATCCCGTCCGGTAAGTTTGGCGATATGAATACGCAGAGTAACGGGGGGCCGGGGGTCATCGAGGAGGATGCTGTGCCGGCCGAGCAACCGCTGGGTTCCAGAGCGCCGCACTTCATCAAGCGCTCCCGGCCGCTCCACCTGAGCTGGCAGGTCGGAGTCTTCGTCGTCGGTCTCGCGGTCGTGGTGGCCGGCGTGATCATGCTGCCGCTGCCGGGGCCCGGCTGGCTGGTGATCTTCGGCGGCATGGCGATCTGGGCGACGGAATTCGTCTGGGCCCAGTTGGTCCTGCGCTGGACCAAGCGAAAGGTCACCGAAGCGGCCCAGAAGGCGCTCGACCCCAAGGTGCGGCGGCGCAACATCATTCTGACCACCATCGGCGTGGTGATCATCGCGGCGGCCCTCGCCGTCTATGTGTGGAAGTTCGGCTTCGCGATGCCGTGGAACGTCTCCGAGTGATCGCGGCATGGTCGGAAGTGCCCGCCGACGTGGGGTAATGTTGGCGGTGCGCCCGGGCGATTAGCTCAGTGGGAGAGCGCTTCGTTCACACCGAAGAGGTCACTGGTTCGAACCCAGTATCGCCCACCCCGGACGACGGCCCGGAGACTCAAGTCTCCGGGCCGTCGCAGTTGTTGGGTGTGCGCGCAGGTGCGGGGCGCACACTGGGATCATGCCCGACTGGTCACGCGGACTGCACCGCTACCGTTTCCGCAGCGTATGGCTGCTCAACGCCCCGCCGGCCGTCGTCTATGCCGTCCTCGAACGCGCCGAGACCTACCCCCGGTGGTGGCCGCAGGTCCGCGAGGTGGCCTTGCTCGACGCCACCAGCGGCACGGCCCGGTTCCGGTCGCTGTTGCCGTACGACCTGCGGGTGGTGGTGAGCGAACGGGTACGGGACCCGGGCGCGGGGGTGCTGGAGATGGAGATGCGCGGGGATCTGGCGGGCTGGGCGCGCTGGACGGTGGTGCCCGGCGCCGGCGGCACCCGGGCCGTCTTCGAGCAGGACGTCGAGGTCTGCAAACCGCTGCTGCGGCGGTTCGCGCTGCTGGGGCGGCCGCTGTTCCTGGCCAATCACGCGCTGATGATGCGGGCCGGACGGCGCGGTCTTGCCGCCTGGCTGGCCCGCGGATGAGGTGCGCCGGGCGGACGTGGGTGGTGGCGCGGGTCCGCCGCGGAACAGGAATTTGATGGAAGGCCCGGGCGCCCTGTATCGTTCAGGTCGTTCGCGAGGGAAACCTCGCCGACGCCCGGGCGATTAGCTCAGTGGGAGAGCGCTTCGTTCACACCGAAGAGGTCACTGGTTCGAACCCAGTATCGCCCACCGGGATCAAGGACCGGGCCGCCAAAAAGCGGCCCGGTCCTTTTCGTTGAGATGGATGCGCGTTGAGATGGATGCGCGTTGAGACCCATGCGCGTGAAGACGTATGCGCGGTGCGGTGTAGGCGCGTGGAGAAGTGTGCGCGTCGAGATGTGCCGCATGGTGAGTTCTGCCGTGTTGAGTTCTGCGACTGTGGAGATCTGTTGCGGGGAGAATTCCGACCGCTTCTTTGTCGGGCGGACCGGAATTCCTGATGCCGGATCAGGCCGCGGCGGGGAGTCCGGGGCGCAGCGGCCAATGCGGATCCACCGCCTCGGGCGTGCCGCTGCGGGCGAACCACGCCTGTAGGCCACGGGCCTGGGCCGCGTACCAGACCGCCTGGCGGGTGTGCAGCTCCGCCGGCTGCAGCCCCTCCAGTCGGTCGGCGAAGCGGACCCCCACGGCGCGCACGACGCGCAGTGCGGCGAGCGCATCGGCGGCCGCCTCATGGGCGTCGGTCAGCTCGACCTCGTAATGCGCACACAGGTCGGTGAGCGTACGGCGGCCCTTGCGATAGCGGTCCAGATGCTTGTCCAGCACCCGGGGATCCAGGACGCACAGCGGATGGGCGCCCAGGTAGGTGGCGAGCGAACTGGCGCGGTGCCGTTTCAACTCGCGTTCCAGAAGGGTCAGATCGAAGGGGGCGTTCATCACCACCAGCGGGCGGCCGGCCACCGACTGGGCCGCCAGGGCGCGTGCGATCTCCTCCAGCACCGGCGCCGGCCAGCGGCCGTGCAGTGCGAGATGGTCGGCCGTCAGCCCGTGCACCGCCGTGGCGGCCTCGGGGATGTCGACGCCCGGGTTGATCAGCCAGCGCGTGACACGGGGCGCCGAGCGCGGGGTCTCCTGGACCACCAGGGCCGCGGAGACGATGCGATCACGCTCGACGTCGATCCCCGTCGTCTCGGTGTCGAAGGCGGCAAGTGGACCGTCATACCAGCACGGCATCATCCCAACTCCTCGCGCTCGTACGGGGGGTGACATGCACATCACCCGAGCTGGTGATACCCGAGCCGCCCGGTGCTCGAACCGTCTTTGTTTGCGGACCACTTGACGCGGAGACAACCACAGGGACGGGCCGCGCGTTCCGCCGCCTCCCCGTCGTCCATACGCATCGATCGGCAACAGCCCGGAAGGCTCCCCGCGATGACGCTCGCGCAGCCCGAACCGGGCGGGCTGCTGCCCCAGCGGACCACACCGCAGCGCGGCGGACTCGCCACCACTGCCTGCATGGAGACCCTCCAGGTGGGCTATCTCCACGCGATCGCCGCCGCCTCCGGATGTTCGCTGGCGCAGCCCTTCCCGGACAACGGAATCGACTGGCACGTCAGCCATGGCGCGCCCGGCCACACCGTCGACGACGAGGTCACCATCAAGGTGCAGCTCAAATGCACCTACCAGACCGCCCCGCGCCCGCCGGGGCCGACCTTCGCGTTCACACTCGACAACGACCATCTGGTGAAGCTGGCCCGTACGCCCGTGTCGGTGCACAAGATCCTGGTCGTGATGCTGGTCCCCCGGACCCAGGAGGACTGGCTCTGGGCCTCCCATGACCGTCTCGAACTGCGGCACTGCTGCTACTGGATCAATCTGGCCGGCCATCCGGTGACCGGCCGGCGCAGGACCACTGTGCGGATCCCGACCACGCGGATCTTCGACGACCGAGCGCTCTGCGAGATCATGACGCGGGTCGGGGCGGGAGGGAGACCTTGATGTACCGGCCGACCGACGAATATGACGCGCGGCTCCTGGATCCCGCGCAGATCGAACCGGCGGTGCTCAGCGCGCTGCTGGCCCGGCACGGCTGGCGGCGCCGGGGCGGCGCCGCCGGTCATTACGCCCGGTGGACGCCGCCCGGCGGGATGGGCGCAACCAGCCTGCTGGTGCCGCACGACCGCCGCTTCCCCGACAGTGCGGAGCTGCTCACGGAGGCGCTGGCGGCGCTGGCGCAGAGCGCCGCGCCCTCCGCCCGCGAGGTGCTGGTGGGGCTGGCGGTGCCCAGCGACGAGGTGCGCTGGGAGCGCGAGATCCCCGACGGCGGCTCGGGGGCCGCGCACTGGGTGGCGCAGGAGCAGCTGCGCGGTGCGGCACGCTCGATGCTGGTCGCCGGCGCCCTGGGGACGTACGGCCGGGCCGGCTACTACGGAGCCCGGCACAAACGGCAGGCCGAGGGGTTCATGGGCGAGGTGCTGGTCGGACCGGCGGAGGCCGGCCGCCGGCTGACCGCGTTCGTACCGGTGCGCGGCGGGCGCGGGGCGGTCGCCGGGCTCCAGCGGGCGCTGCACGCGGCCCGTGACGCCACCGACTACCAGCGGGCCACCGGCGGTATGGAGGCCTTCGACGCGGCCGTCGAGCTGGGGGTCTGCCATGAGCTGGCGCAGGCGCTGATCGCGCTGGTGCGGGACGCGGAGGGGGTGCGGATCGTGGTCGAGTGGTCACCGGCGGCCGGCGCCCCGGCCGGCTGCCCGGCCCGCCCCGAACCGGTGGAGTTCTCGCCCGGCGATCTGCCCGCGCTGCAACAGGCCGCCCGGCGCTATGTACGCGATGAGCCGTCGCTGCCGGTCCGGGTGACCGGCGCGGTGGTACGGCTGCGCAGGGAGCGGCCGGGCGGTCCCGGCACGGTGCGGCTGCGAGTGATCACCGGCGCCGATGTGGTGCAGGTGCGGGTCGCGCTGGGGGAGGAGGACTACCGGATCGCCGGGCACGCCCACCTGGTGGGACTGCCGATCCGGGTCAGCGGGCGGCTGGAGAGCCGGGGCGGGTTCCGCCGGATCACCGGCGGCCGCGATGTCACCCCCGTACAGGTCGACGAGGCGGAGCGGGACCGTCTGCTGAAGTCTCTCCAGGAGAATCTCGACTTCTTCGAGGAGGCGTGCGGCGCGGAGGAATGAGGGCTTCCGGGCCGGGGGTGGTGAAACCGTTTCGCGGTCGGGTCCGGTGGCTCGGTACGATTCGGCTGCGCAGCAATCGCTGACGTGAAAGAGACATGAGTCAGGAGAGACCGGTGTCAGACGTCCGTGTGACCGTCCAACGCGATTCCGAGCGGGAAGAACGCGTGGTGACCACGGGCACTACGGCCGCCGACCTCTTCCAGGGCGAGCGCAGCGTCGTCGCCGCGCGGGTGGCCGGGGAGCTCAAGGACCTGGCGTACGAGCTCGCCGACGGCGATGCGGTCGAGCCCGTCGAGATCACTTCCGAGGACGGCCTGAACATCCTGCGGCACTCCACCGCGCATGTGATGGCACAGGCCGTGCAGGAGCTGTTCCCGGAGGCGAAGCTCGGCATCGGCCCGCCCATCAAGGACGGCTTCTACTACGACTTCGACGTCGAGACCCCCTTCCACCCGGACGATCTCAAGCGCATCGAGAAGAAGATGCAGGAGATCCAGAAGCGCGGGCAGAAGTTCGCGCGCCGTGCGATCAGCGATGACGCGGCGCGCGAGGAGCTGGCGGACGAGCCGTACAAGCTGGAGCTGATCGGGCTCAAGGGCTCCGCCGCGGACGCCGCCGAGGGCGCCTCCGCCGAGGTCGGCGCCGGCCAGCTGAGCATCTACGACAACCTGGACGCCAAGACCGGCGAGCTGTGCTGGAAGGACCTCTGCCGCGGTCCGCACCTGCCCAGCACCCGCGCCATCCCGGCGTTCAAGCTGATGCGCTCGGCCGCCGCGTACTGGCGCGGCAGCGAGAAGAACCCGCAGCTCCAGCGGATCTACGGCACCGCCTGGCCGACCAAGGACGAGCTCAAGGCGTACCTGGACTTCCTGGCCGAGGCGGAGAAGCGCGACCACCGCAAGCTGGGCGCCGAGCTCGACCTGTTCTCCATCCCGGAGGAGCTGGGCTCGGGTCTCGCGGTCTTCCACCCCAAGGGCGGCATCGTCCGCCGGGTGATGGAGGACTACTCCCGTAAGCGGCACGAGGAGTCGGACTACGAGTTCGTCAACACCCCGCACATCTCGAAGGAGAAGCTCTTCGAGACCTCGGGGCATCTGCCGAACTACGCCGAAGCGATGTTCCCGCCCCTGGAGTTCGACGGGCAGAGCTACCGCCTCAAGGCCATGAACTGCCCCATGCACAACCTGATCTTCAAGGCGCGCGGCCGGTCGTACCGCGAACTGCCGCTGCGGCTGTTCGAGTTCGGCACGGTCTACCGCTTCGAGAAGTCCGGTGTGGTGCACGGTCTGACCCGGGCCCGCGGCTTCACCCAGGACGACTCGCACATCTACTGCACCAAGGAGCAGATGGCGGACGAGCTGGACTCGCTCCTCACCTTCGTCCTCGACCTGCTGCGCGACTACGGCCTGCACGACTTCGAGCTGGAGCTGTCCACCCGCGACGACTCCGACAAGTTCATCGGCGAGGACGCGGAGTGGGAGGAGGCCACCGAGGCGCTGCGCCAGGCGGCCGAGAAGCAGGGCCTGCCGCTGGTCCCGGACCCGGGCGGCGCCGCGTACTACGGGCCGAAGATCTCCGTGCAGGCGAAGGACGCCATCGGCAGGTCCTGGCAGATGTCGACCGTCCAGGTCGACTTCCAGCAGCCCAAGCGGTTCGGTCTCGAGTACACCGCCGCGGACGGCACGAAGCAGCAGCCGGTCATGATCCACCGCGCGCTGTTCGGTTCGATCGAGCGGTTCTTCGCGGTGCTGCTGGAGCACTACGCGGGGGCCTTCCCGGCGTGGCTGGCGCCGGTGCAGGCGACCGGTATCCCGATCGGTGACGCGCACGTCCCGTATCTGGAGGAGTTCGCCGCCGAGGCCCGTAAGAAGGGTCTGCGTATCGAGGTCGACTCCTCCGCGGACCGGATGCAGAAGAAGATCCGCAACGCTCAGAAGTCCAAGGTCCCGTACATGATCATCGCCGGTGACGAGGATGTCGCCCACGGTGCGGTGTCCTTCCGCTACCGCGACGGGTCGCAGAAGAACGGCATCCCGCGCGACGAGGCGATCGCCGAGATCCTGGACGTCGTCGAGCGTCGCGTCCAGGCCTGACGCCCGGAGCGTGACCGCAGGGCCCCGGAGAGCGATCGGCTCCCCGGGGCCCTGTCATGTCTCGCCCTCCTGCCGGAAGCGCCGCATCAGCCAGGAGGAGAAGGAGCCCACCACCGCTCCGACCAGGGCGACCCCGAGGAACATCAGGCCCACACCGGTCACCCGGCCGCGTCCGGTGACCGGTGTGGCGTCGCCGTATCCGGTCGTCGTCAGGGTCGAGGCGGCCCACCACACCGCGTCGCCGAAGGTGCGGATGTTGGCGTGCGGGGCGTCGCGCTCGTCGTGGTAGACGGCCAGGCTGGCGGCGAAGCCCAGCAGCAGCGAGGTCAGTCCGGCGTACGCCATCACGCGTGCCTCCAGGGCGAGCCGCGGATGATCTCTGCGCCGCTGCATCCGCTCGTGCAGATCGACGATCCGCAGCGGTCGCAGCAGGGGCAGCACGGTCACGATCAGGTCCAGCCAGCGGGTGCGTACGAAGTGCCGCCGGTCGTCGCTGAGCAGCAGCCGGGCCAGATATTCGACGATGAAGGCACCCCAGGTCACGACGGTGACGATCTCCCAGAAGGTGCTCCAGCCGGGGGAGAGGCCGGTGACGAGGACCCGGACCGTGTAGGAGGTCAGGAAGAGCAGCGAGGCGGCGAAGAGGTAGGGCTCGGCAGTTTGCTCCCACGTCCGCAGCCGCTGTTGCCTGTCCACCGGCCCAGCATCGCGGAGCGGCCCGGGGGAGGCGCCCCAGCGACACGCTGTCAATGGACGAAGCCATATGCTGGCCCGTATGACAAGCGAGCCGGAGCAGCAGATCGGAGTCGGGACGCAGGACGCCTTCCAGCGCCTGTGGACGCCCCACCGGATGGCCTACATCCAGGGGGAGAACAAGCCGACCGGCCCGGGGGCCGACGACGGCTGTCCGTTCTGCACGATCCCCGCGAAGTCGGACGAGGACGGCCTCGTGATCGCGCGCGGTGAGAAGGTCTACGCGGTGCTGAACCTGTACCCGTACAACGGCGGCCATCTCATGATCGTCCCGTTCCGGCATGTCGCCGACTACACCGAGCTGGACGGTCCGGAGACCACGGAGCTGGCCGAATTCACCAAGCGGGCGATGACCGCGCTGCGCACCGCGTCCGGGGCGCACGGCTTCAACATCGGGATGAACCAGGGGACCGTCGCCGGCGCCGGGATCGCGGCCCATCTCCACCAGCATGTCGTCCCGCGCTGGGGCGGCGACACCAACTTCATGCCGGTGGTCGGGCACACCAAGGTGCTGCCCCAACTCCTCGCCGACACACGGAAGATGCTGGCAGCGGCCTGGCCTGCGTAGGAGCTGCCGGCCGTCGTCCGGGGCGCTGCCCGAGGCGACACGCACTCGTGCGAATCGGATAGATCGCCCTAATCCGGATTAGTTGCCTCTCTAATGGGGTGGTGACTTCACTGGATCGTCGTTCCGTGCTGCGCGCGGCCGCCTCGGCCGCGGCCGCCGGAGCGCTCGTGGCGGGCTGCGACCCTCACCGGGACGAGGGCTCCGGCACCGTAGGAGCCGCACCGAGTCCTTCCGGGGCGGGCCGGGCCTCGCCCGCCCCGGCGCACGCCGCCCGGCCGCCCACCCGGGCTCCCGGCCTGCCGGTTCAGATCGAACACGGGCCGAGGGGAGGCCACGCGGTCGCACTGACCTTCCACGGCAGCGGCGACCCCAAGCTGGCGACCGCCCTGCTGGGCGAGGCCGAGCGGGCGGGCGCCAAGGTCACCGTCCTCGCCGTCGGCGACTGGCTCGACGAGCAGCCCGCGATGGCCCGCCGGATCCTCGACGGCGGCCATGAGCTGGGCAATCACACCATGCACCACCGCAATATCTGCGCTCTGCCGGCCTCCGAGGCATACGCCGAGATCAGCCGGTGCGCCGACCGGCTGCGCACCCTCACCGGCAGCATCGGCAGCTGGTTCCGCCCCTCGCAGACCCGGCGGGCCACGGATCTGGTGACCGGGCTGGCCCGTCGGGCCGGCTATCCGCATGTCCTGTCCTACGACGTGGACTCCCTCGACGCGAACGACCCCGGTGCCCCGGCCGTCCAGCGCACGGTCCTGGACTCGGCCCGGCCGGGCTCGGTCGTGAGCCTCCATCTCGGGCACGCCGGCACGGTGGCCGCGCTGCCCCCGATCCTCGACGGCCTCCGCCGGCGCGGTCTGCGCGCGGTGACGACAACGGAGCTAGTGACCTGATGGCTGACCGGAACCGGAACCGTACCGACGACCGTAAGAGCCCGCACACCCGCCACCGGGCCACGCTGCTCGCCGTGGCCTGCGTGCTGGTGGCGGCGGGCTGCGGTGGCGGTGACGAGACCAAGCCCGCCGCGCAGAGCCCGCAGCCGGTCGAACGCGCGCCGGTCAAGGGTGCCAAGCAGGGCCTGCCCGGGATGCCGCCGCTGATCGACGAGCACGACCTCTACGCGGCGGACCGGCCGGGCAGGCTTGTGCCGCAGGTCAAGGGCTTCCCCTCGCGGATCTATGTCCCCAACACCGGTTCCGACACGGTCAGCGTCATCGACCCGAAGACATACAAGGTCATCGAGACCATCCCGGTGGGCGTACAGCCGCAGCATGTCGTGCCGTCCTGGGACCTCAAGACGCTCTGGGTCAACAACAACCGGGGCCATGACCTCACCCCGATCGACCCCGCCACCGGGAAGGCCGGCAAGCCGGTCAAGGTCCACGACCCGTACAACCTCTACTTCACGCCCAACGGGAAGTACGCGGTCGTGATGGCCTCGATGGACCGGCAACTGGTCTTCCGTGACCCGCACACCATGGAGATCCGCAAGACCCTCCCGGTCGGCTGCGCGGGCGTCAACCACGCCGACTTCTCGCCGGACGGAAGGTACTTCATCGTCTCCTGCGAGTTCTCGGGCGAGCTGCTGAAGGTCGACACCGAGAAAATGAAGGTCATCGGCCAGGAGAAGCTGCCGTTCGACGGGGCGATGCCGCAGGACGTGAAGATCTCCCCGGACGGCAGGACCTGGTACATCGCCGACATGATGGCCGACGGCATCTGGGTCCTCAACGGCGACACGTTCGACCAGCCGAAGCTCATGGCGACCGGCAAGGGCGCCCACGGCCTCTACGTCAGCCGCGACTCGAAGTACATGTACATCTCCAACCGCGGCGAGGGCTCCATCTCCCTGCTCGACTTCAGGACCGGCGAACTCGTCGACAAATGGCATATCCGCGGCGGCGGCAGCCCCGACATGGGCGGTCTGTCCACCGACGGCAAGGTCCTGTGGCTGTCGGGGCGTTACAACTCCGAGGTCTATGCGCTGGACACCCGTACCGGCAAGACCCTCGCCAAGATCCCGGTCGGCCAGGGCCCGCACGGTCTGGCGGTCTACCCGCAGCCGGGGCGGTACTCCCTGGGGCACACCGGCATCTTCCGGTAGCCCCGTCGCACCGTACGGACCCGCCGCCCCTTACGCGTTGTACTCGTCCGCCTTCTGTGGCTCCACGCCCTGGATCATGCCGCTGAGCATCAGGGAGCGGTTGGTGAAGCGCTCGGTGTCCACGCCGTTCTCCCTGAGGACGTTCATCGCGGCGGCGTGGACCGTGCGCAGCACCGGGGTCGCGGCGCGCAGTGCGTCATCGGCCATGAAGCGGTGGCGCCAGGGCTTGTCGGCCCAGACGTGCCGCAGACCGAACGGCTCGGGGAGGGTCAGCTTGCCGCCGAGGAAATCCAGGACCGGCGGGAACCAGGTCAGCGGCGCGCGGGCGGCGAGCCGGACCACCTCATTCGCCTCGATCAGCGGCAGATGCTGGGTCTTGGTCTCCCAGAACTTGATGACCTTGGCGACATCCTTGGTCTTCGGCTCCGGCTTGGTCGTGAAGAGGCCGTTGACCGGACCGAGGGCGTGACCGGTCACCTCGATGCGCAGCGTCTCGTGCAGCACGGTGACGGTGATCATCAGGGTGATCACGAGCTGGCCGTCCCACAGCACGAACTGGACGCCGAGGTAGTGGCGGTTTCCGCTGCCGAACTGCTGGTCGTTGCAGATCCGCTCTATCTCGTGACCACGGATCTGGTAGGCCTCCACATGGGTGCCCTCGGGGCGGCTCACGGCGGCGGCCTTCTCGCCGACCGGCGAGACGATCCAGTGGCGGACCGAGGGCGTGGGGAATCCGCCGGTGTGCAGTGGGCCGCGCTCCAGCAGTCGCAGTTTGTCGTGGATCGCGCGGATGACGTCCCAGCTGCGGAACGGGTTGATCTCCGTGCCCTCGTCCGCCGGCTTGAGTTCCTCGGCGAGCTGCCAGCTGCCCCAGCGGGTGCCCATGCCGAGTATGCCCTTGGGACCGGCGTAGAAGACGACATTGCTGTGCTGTTCGGCGGAGACTTTGGCGAGATTCTGCCGGAGGGTCTCGGCGGCGATCTCGTTCGGATCCTGCGGTACCGCCTCGGGGATCTTGGCGGCCACGCCGCCGCCCTCCAGCAACCCCTTCCAGGACTCCCGCATGGCCACCGCGGTCTTCTCGCAGATCTGCTTGGCCAGCCACCAGCCGACCATCGGGGCGATGATCATGGCGCGTGCGTACATCGGCCAGAAGCCGCTCAGCGGCAGCTTGATCATGAAGAACAGGGCGACGCCGCCGAGCACGGTCAGCAGCACCCCGCCGAGCAGCGAGAGGCTCTTGCCGTCGTCCTTGGAGAGCATCTTGCGCAGCTGGAAGACGCCCAGCCACAGCAGCACACCGGGCAGGAACAGCAGCCCGAACAGCACCATCAGCAGCGTCAGTTTGATGTCCCGCTGTTTACGGACGCGGGTGGCCGACAGACAGTGCTCGACGATGGTCTGCGGCTCGGTCCCGAAGGACTGGATGAGCGGCTTGCGGCCGCCGCCCAGCATCCGCACCTGCACCGCGCGCGAGAACGCCTCGCCGAGGTTGGGCGCGAACAGCGACAGCTTCGGCTTCTTGATCTCGGACTTGCCGGAATCGGAGTCGGCCTTGGAGATATCGGCGAGCGGGCTGTCCCGGTAGGCGGCCGAGGCCAGCGCCTGGGTCGCCGCCGTCTGCCCGGCGCTTCCCGAGAGCGGCACCTGCGCCCCAGGACTGAAGTCAAAGCCGTCTGCCACTACCGCCCCCACACCGCACGCATCCGATGATGCGGCTCTTCCCGACTTCTGCCGACGGCACACCTGCTGAGAGCCAGTCTTCTGAGCCTGTGACCTCGCATCCTGCCGTCGAACCGCGGCGGCGCCGTACCGGCTCAACGGCAGGATCTCAGCGTACAGCCGCCGTCCACCCCAAGGGAGTTGAGTCGGACAGCGGCTGACCGGCCGTTAACTATCCGCCGTTCTCGGCCTGTTCCCGCAGTTTTCCGGCGAGCTGCGGCGGCATCGGCTCATGCCGGAGGTAGACGCGGGAGAAGCGACCGGTGCCGTGGGAGAGGGAGCGCAGATCGACGGCGTAGCGTCCGATCTCGATCTCGGGGACCTCGGCGCGCACCACGGTGCGGCCGGCTCCCGACTGCTCGGTGCCCACCACCCTGCCGCGGCGCCCCGACAGATCGCTCATCACCGGTCCGACGAAGTCGTCCGGAACCAGCACACTCACCTCGGACACCGGTTCGAGCAGATCGATCCGCACGTCGGTGGCGGCCTCCCGCAGCGCCAGTGCGCCCGCCGTCTGGAACGCGGCGTCCGACGAGTCGACCGAGTGCGCCTTGCCGTCGAGCAGCGTGACGCGGATGTCGACCAGCGGATGCCCGGCGGCGACCCCGCGCGCGGCCTGGGCGCGTACGCCCTTCTCGACGGACGGGATGAACTGCCGGGGCACCGCGCCGCCCACGACCTTGTCCACGAACTCGATGCCGGAGCCGCCCGGCAGCGGTTCGACCTCGATCTCGCAGATCGCGAACTGGCCGTGCCCACCGGACTGCTTCACATGGCGCCCACGGCCCGCGGAGGCGGCGCCGAAGGTCTCCCGGAGCGCCACCTTGTGCGCGACCGTGTCCACCTGGACGCCGTAGCGGTTGCGCAGCCGCTCCAGCGCCACATCGACATGCGCCTCGCCCAGGCACCACAGGACCACCTGGTGGGTGTCCTGATTCTGTTCGAGCCGCATCGTCGGGTCCTCCGCCACCAGCCGGGACAGGCCCTGTGAGAGCTTGTCCTCGTCGGGCTTGCTGTGCGCCTGGATGGCGACCGGCAGCAGCGGGTCCGGCATCGTCCAGGGCTCCATCAGCAGTGGGCTGTCCTTGTCGGACAGGGTGTCGCCGGTCTCGGCGCGCGACAGCTTCGCCACACACGCCAGATCGCCGGCGATCGCCTTGGGCAGCGGCCGCTGCTGCTTGCCGAACGGGGCGGACAGCGCGCCCACCCGCTCGTCGACGTCATGGTCCTCATGGCCCCGGTCCTCCAGGCCGTGGCCCGAGACATGCACCGTCTCGTCCGGGCGCAGGGTGCCGGAGAAGAGCCGTACCAGCGAGATCCGGCCGACGTACGGGTCGGAGGAGGTCTTGACCACCTCCGCCACGAGCGGGCCGTCGGGGTCGCAGCGCAGCGACTCCCGGGGGGCGCCGTCCAGGCTGGTCACGGCGGGTGCCTCGCGCTCCGCCGGGGTCGGGAAGCCGCCGGTGATCAGCTCCAGCAGCTCTACGGTACCCAGCCCCTGTTTGGAGCCGTCGGCGGCCGGCGCCGCGGCCAGTACGGGGTGGAAGGTGCCGCGCGCGACCGCCGTCTCCAGATCCCCGATGAGGGTCTTGACGTCGATCTCCTCGCCGCCGAGGTAGCGGTCCATCAAGGACTCGTCCTCGCTCTCGGCGATGATGCCCTCGATGAGGCGGTTGCGGGCCGCCTCGATCTGTGGCAGCTCCTCCGCCGTCGGGGCACGTTCGGTGCGCTCGCCGGAGGAGTAGTCGAAGACCCGCTGCGAGAGCAGGCCGATCAGGCCGTGCACGGGGGAGTGGCCGTCGGCGCCCGGTGTCCCGTACAGCGGGAGGTAGAGCGGCAGCACGGCGTCCGGGTCCTCGCCGCCGAAGGTGGCCTGACAGTGCTTGGTCATCTCGCCGAAGTCGGCGCGGGACGCCTCCAGGTGCGTGACCACCAGGGCGCGCGGCATGCCGACGGCAGCGCATTCGTCCCAGACCATACGGGTCGCGCCGGCCACGCCGTCGGCCGCCGAGACAACGAACAGGGCCGCGTCCGCTGCGCGCAGACCGGCCCTGAGTTCCCCGACGAAATCGGCGTATCCGGGGGTGTCCAAGATATTGATCTTGATTCCGCCCCAGTCGACGGGGACCAGGGAGAGCTGTACGGAACGTTGCTGGCGGTGCTCGATCTCGTCGTAGTCGGACAGACAGCCGCCGTCCTCGACCCGGCCCGCCCGGTTGACCGCGCCGGATGCCAGCGCGAGGGCCTCGACAAGGGTGGTCTTTCCGGATCCGGAGTGGCCGACCAGCACCACGTTCCGCAGGGCCGTGGGCTGGTCGGCCGTTGATGCCCTGCCGGCGGCTCCTGGGTGTGTACTCGACTTCTCGCTCATGTGTCTCGCCTCCAGGTCGACACTTTGCGGTGATTCGAGCTTTCCACCGAGGCCATGATGCGTCCATACATGGCACAAGGACCCGGTGCTCCCAAGGGGTCTGCGGCACCGCTTCCCGGGGCCCGCCGGCGCACCCGGCGGCGCGCGGTGGCGGCCCCGAGCCGTGGGATGCGCCCTGCGCCGCGATGCGTTCGTGGTGGCCCGTAGCCTCCTGGCTACGATGGGCCAGCCGGTGGCCCCTTGACCGCGCGGCCCATATCGACCCTTCGGGAAGGCCATGCTGAACAAGTACGCGCGTGCTTTCTTCACGCGTGTTCTCACGCCGTTCGCCGCCCTGCTCATCCGTATCGGCGTCAGCCCGGACGCGGTCACCCTTGTCGGCACCGGAGGCGTGGTGGCCGGCGCCCTGATCTTCTACCCGCAGGGCGAGTTCTTCTGGGGCACGGTCGTCATCACCCTGTTCGTCTTCTCCGACCTGGTCGACGGCAACATGGCGCGGCAGTTGGGCCGCTCGAGCCGCTGGGGGGCCTTTCTCGACTCCACGCTCGACCGGGTCGCGGATTCGGCGATCTTCGGCGGGCTCGCCCTCTGGTACGCCGGGCGCGGCGACAGCCTGATGCTCTGCGCGATGGCGATCTTCTGCCTCGCCAGCGGCCAGGTCGTCTCGTACACCAAGGCGCGGGGTGAGGCCATCGGGCTGCCGGTGGACGTCAACGGGCTGGTGGAGCGCGCCGAGCGGCTGGTCATCACGCTGGTGGCCTGCGGCCTGTCGGGTCTGCACGCCTTCGGGGTGCCCGGCGTCGAGGTCCTGCTGCCGATCGCTCTGTGGATCGTCGGCGTCGGCAGTGCCGTCACGCTCGGCCAGCGTGTGGTCACGGTACGCCGCGAGTCGGCCGAGGCCGACGCCATCGCACAAGGGGGAAACAGCGCATGAGCAGTCCACGCAGGACCGGCCGGCCGAGGATCGACACCGACAAGCTCACCGACGCGCTCTACGGCCTGGGCTGGAGCACCGTCAAGAAGCTGCCCGAAGGGGTCGCCGTACGGCTCGGCCGGAAGATCGCCGACACGGTGTGGAAGCGCCGTGGCAAGGGCATCCTCCGCCTGGAGGCGAACCTCGCCCGGGTGGTCCCGGACGCCTCTCCGCAGCGTCTGGCCGAGCTCTCCCGGGCCGGGATGCGCTCGTACATGCGCTACTGGATGGAGTCCTTCCGCCTGCCGGCCTGGAGCAAGGCACGGATAAGGACCGGTTTCGCGCCCGAGGACGTGCACCACCTGGTCGACGGACTCAAGAGCGACCGTGGCGTCATCCTCGCCCTGCCCCACATGGGCAACTACGACCTCGCGGGCGTCTGGGTCACCACCAAGCTCGGTGTCCCCTTCACCACCGTCGCCGAGCGCCTCAAGCCCGAAACCCTCTACGACCGCTTCGTCGCCTACCGCGAGGGCCTGGGCATGGAGGTGCTGCCGCACACCGGCGGCGCCGCCTTCGGCACGCTCGCCCGGCGGCTGCGGGACGGCGGCCTGGTCTGTCTGGTCGCCGACCGTGATCTGTCCAGCTCCGGCATGGAGGTCAAGTTCTTCGGCGAGGCCACGAAGATGCCGGTCGGCCCCGCGATGCTCGCCGTCCAGACCGGCGCGATGCTGCTGCCCGTCACCCTCTGGTACGACGACACCCCCGTCATGCGCGGCCGGGTCCACCCGGAGATCGAGGTCCCGGAGACCGGTACCCGCGTCGAGAAGGCCGCCCAGATGACCCAGGCGCTCGCCGACGCCTTCGCCTCCGGCATCGCCGACCACCCCGAGGACTGGCACATGCTGCAGCGCCTGTGGCTCGCCGACCTGGAGCCGCGTAAGGAGCCCCGAGCGGGCGACGCCGGGGCCTCCGGATCGGAGTCGGCGTGAAGATCGGTATCGTCTGCCCGTACGCCTGGGACGTCCCCGGCGGCGTGCAGTTCCACATCCGCGACCTGGCCGACCATCTCATCCGGCTCGGCCACGAGGTCTCCGTGCTCGCCCCGGCGGACGACGAGACCCCGCTGCCGCCCTATGTCGTCTCGGCCGGCCGTGCCGTGCCGGTGCCCTACAACGGCTCGGTCGCCCGGCTCAACTTCGGCTTCCTGTCCGCGGCCCGGGTGCGCCGCTGGCTGCAGAACGGCGCCTTCGACGTCATCCACATCCATGAGCCGGCCTCGCCCTCGCTGGGGCTGCTCTCCTGCTGGGCCGCTCAGGGCCCGATCGTGGCGACCTTCCACACGTCCAACCCGCGCTCGCGGGCGATGATCGCCGCGTATCCGATCCTGCAGCCCGCGCTGGAGAAGATCAGCGCGCGCATCGCGGTCAGCGAGTACGCCCGCCGCACCCTCGTCGAACACCTCGGCGGTGACGCGGTGGTCATCCCCAACGGCGTGGACGTCGACTTCTTCGCCCGGGCCGAGCCCAAGGCCGAGTGGCAGGGCAGGACGATCGGCTTCATCGGCCGGATCGACGAGCCGCGCAAGGGCCTGCCGGTCCTGATGAAGGCGCTGCCCGCGATCCTCGCCGAGGTGCCGGACGCCCGGTTGCTGGTGGCCGGCCGCGGTGACGAGGAGGAGGCCGTCGCGGCGCTGCCCGCCGAGATGCGCTCCCGGGTCGAATTCCTCGGCATGGTCAGCGACGAGGACAAGGCCCGGCTGCTGCGCAGCGTCGATGTCTATGTCGCGCCCAACACGGGCGGCGAGTCCTTCGGCATCATCCTCGTGGAGGCCATGTCGGCCGGCGCCCCCGTACTGGCCAGCGACCTCGACGCCTTCGCCCAGGTCCTGGACCAGGGCGAGGCCGGCGAACTGTTCACCAACGAGGACGCGGACGCCCTCGCCGCCGCCGCGGTACGCCTCCTTGGCGACCCCGCCCGCCTGGCCGAACTGCGCGAACGCGGCAGCAAGCACGTACGCCGCTTCGACTGGTCCACGGTCGGCGCCGACATCCTCGCCGTGTACGAGACCGTCACCGCCGGCGCCGCCTCGGTGGCCACCGACGAACGGGTGGGCCTCCGGGCCCGCCGCTGGCTCGCCAAGGACTGACCTCGGCCGCCCACCGCCCTGCCCGCAGCCGGCCCGGGCCGGGCGCAGCGGTAACGTGACCCGCCGTGACCACGTTCATCTGGATCGCCGCGGCGATCGTCCTCATCGGCATCTACCTGAGCTGGACGGCCGGCCGCCTCGACCGCCTGCACGCGCGGATCGACGCGGCCAGGGCGGCTCTCGACGCCCAGCTGCTCCGGCGCGCGTCCGTCGCGCAGGAGGTGGGCACCTCCGGTGTCCTCGATCCCGCCGCCTCGATCGTTCTCTACCAGGCCGCGCACGAGGCCCGGCAGGCCGAGGAGGACCACCGTGAGGTCGCGGAGAGTGAGCTGAGCCAGGCTCTGCGGGCCATTTTCGCCGAGGAAGGACAGCTGGAGGCCGTACGGGAGGCGCCCGGCGGCGAGCGCACGGTCACCGAACTCACCGCCGCGGTCCGTCGCGTCCCGATGGCCCGCCGCTTCCACAACGACGCCGTACGGGCCGCGCGCGCCGTCCGCCGGCACCGGGTGGTGCGCTATCTACGGCTCGCCGGCCACGCCCCCTTCCCGCTGGCCTTCGAAATGGACGACGAGCCTCCGGCCGTCCTGGATGACCGCTCGGCCGGAAACTGAGCGCCGAAGCGGGGGAGACGAAGCGGGGAGACGAAACCGCGGGGCGAAACCGGGAAGCCGGAACGGGGCGCCGGAACCACGGCGGCAGGTCCTCGGAGTCGCGACCCGAGCGACGGAATCGAAAAGCCGGAATCCCGGCGCCGGAATCTGCGACTCCGCACCCTCACGATCCACTGACCTCTAATTGGCCCTTTTCCCGGCCCGCTCACAAAGGGTTGTGTGGGCGCAGGAGTACAGCCACCCGCACTGAGTGAGGTCAAACCGTGTCCAGCACGCCCACCACGCCCCAGAACCCCGAGACCGGAACCGCGCGCGTCAAGCGCGGAATGGCCGAGCAGCTCAAGGGCGGCGTGATCATGGACGTCGTCACGCCGGAAGAGGCGAAGATCGCCGAGGACGCGGGCGCCGTCGCCGTCATGGCCCTGGAGCGGGTCCCCGCCGACATCCGCAAGGACGGCGGCGTGGCCCGCATGTCGGACCCCGACATGATCGACGGCATCATCAACGCCGTCTCCATCCCGGTCATGGCCAAGTCCCGTATCGGTCACTTCGTCGAGGCCCAGGTCCTCCAGTCGCTCGGTGTCGACTACATCGACGAGTCCGAGGTCCTCACCCCGGCCGACGAGGTCAATCACTCCGACAAGTGGGCCTTCACCACCCCCTTCGTGTGTGGTGCCACCAACCTGGGCGAGGCGCTGCGCCGCATAGCCGAGGGTGCCGCCATGATCCGCTCCAAGGGCGAGGCCGGCACCGGCAACGTCGTCGAGGCGGTCCGTCACCTGCGCCAGATCAAGGCCGAGATCGCCAAGCTGCGCGGCTGCGACAACAACGAGCTGTTCGCCGCCGCCAAGGAGCTGCGCGCCCCGTACGAGCTGGTCAAGGAGGTCGCCGAGCTCGGCAAGCTGCCGGTCGTGCTGTTCTCCGCCGGTGGTGTGGCCACCCCGGCCGACGCCGCCCTGATGCGCCAGCTCGGCGCCGAGGGCGTGTTCGTCGGCTCCGGCATCTTCAAGTCCGGTGACCCCGCCAAGCGCGCCGCCGCGATCGTGAAGGCCACCACCTTCTACGACGACCCGAAGGTCATCGCGGATGTCTCCCGCAACCTGGGCGAGGCCATGGTCGGCATCAACTGCGACACCCTCCCCGAGGCCGAGCGCTACGCCAACCGCGGCTGGTAGGACCATAGATGAGCACCCCCACCATTGGTGTGCTGGCCCTCCAGGGCGACGTCCGCGAGCACCTCACCGCGCTCGCGGAGTCGGACGCCCTGGCCCGGCCGGTGCGCCGCCCCGAGGAGCTGGACGAGGTCGACGGCCTGGTCATCCCGGGCGGCGAGTCCACCACGATGTCCAAGCTGGCGGTCGCGTTCGGCATGCTGGAGCCGCTGCGTGCGTTCGTGCGCGCGGGCAAGCCGGTCTACGGCACCTGCGCCGGCATGATCATGGTCGCGGACAAGCTGCTGGACGCCCGTGAGGACCAGGAGACGCTCGGCGGCATCGACATGATCGTGCGCCGTAACGCGTTCGGGCGGCAGAACGAGTCCTTCGAGGCCGCCATCGACGTCACCGGCATCCCCGGCGGACCGGTCGAGGGCGTCTTCATCCGGGCGCCGTGGGTCGAGTCGGTCGGCGGAGCGGTCGAGGTCCTGGCGACGTACAACGGGCACACCGTGGCCGTCCGGCAGGGTAACGTCCTCGCCACGTCCTTCCACCCGGAGCTCACCGGTGACCACCGGGTCCACCACTTGTTCGTGGACATGGTGCGTAACACCCTGTGACGCAGCCCCGGTAGGATCTAAGGCGTTCGTTTCGGAAATTGGTTACGCGAAGGAGACAGGCGGATGTCCGGCCACTCTAAATGGGCTACGACGAAGCACAAGAAGGCCGTGATCGATGCCAAGCGCGGCAAGCTCTTCGCGAAGCTGATCAAGAACATCGAGGTCGCGGCCCGCACGGGCGGCGCCGACCCGGACGGCAATCCGACTCTCTTCGACGCCATCCAGAAGGCCAAGAAGAGCTCGGTACCCAACAAGAACATCGACTCCGCGGTCAAGCGCGGTGCCGGCCTTGAGGCCGGTGGCGCCGACTACGAGACGATCATGTACGAGGGTTACGGCCCCAACGGTGTCGCGGTGCTCATCGAGTGCCTCACCGACAACCGCAACCGTGCCGCCTCGGACGTCCGCGTCGCCATGACCCGCAACGGCGGTTCGATGGCCGACCCGGGCTCGGTGTCCTACCTGTTCAACCGCAAGGGCGTGGTGATCGTCCCCAAGGGTGAGCTGAACGAGGACGACGTTCTCGGTGCGGTCCTGGACGCGGGCGCCGAGGAGGTCAACGACCTCGGTGAGTCCTTCGAGGTGCTCAGCGAGGCCACCGACCTGGTCGCGGTCCGCACCGCCCTCCAGGAGGCCGGCATCGACTACGACTCGGCCGACGCCAACTTCGTCCCGACCATGCAGGTCGAGCTGGAGGAAGAGGGCGCGCGCAAGATCTTCAAGCTGATCGACGCGCTGGAGGACAGCGACGACGTGCAGAACGTCTTCGCCAACTTCGACGTCTCGGACGATGTGATGGCCAAGGTCGACGCCTGACGGGCACCGCCCAGACCACGACAACGGCCCGCCGGAGAGATCCGGCGGGCCGTTGCGTCTGCTGTGGGCAAGGCCGTTGAGCGGTCCGCGCGTGTCGGACCCGGCCCGGACGGCGGCCACACCGCCCGGCCCCCGACGCATTGTCAGTGGCAGCCGATAACCTGCACGAACAGTCTGTCGGTTGGCCGAGGAAGGGGGGCATCGTGCGCGTACTGGGCGTGGACCCGGGGCTGACCCGATGCGGGGTCGGCGTGGTGGAGGGCGTCGCCGGCCGTCCGCTGAAGATGGCCGGCGTCGGCGTCGTCCGCACCCCGGCGGACGCGGACATCGCCCACCGCCTGGTCCTCATCGAGCGCGGGATAGAGGAGTGGCTGGACACCCACCGCCCCGAATTCGTCGCCGTGGAGCGGGTGTTCAGCCAGCACAACGTCCGTACGGTCATGGGCACCGCCCAGGCCAGCGCGGTCGCCATGCTGTGCGCGGCCCGCCGTGGACTGCCGGTCGCGCTGCACACCCCCAGCGAGGTCAAGGCCGCCGTCACGGGATCAGGGCGGGCCGACAAGGCCCAGGTCGGTGCGATGGTCACCCGCCTGTTGCGGCTCGACGCACCACCGAAACCGGCCGACGCCGCCGATGCCCTCGCCCTTGCCATCTGCCACATCTGGCGCGCGCCCGCGGTCAACCGCCTCCAGCAGGCGCAGGCCGCGGCCCGCCGCGCCGCCCCCGTTCCCGCCCCCGGCATCCGCCGGGCACCCCAGAAGGGCACCCGATGATCGCCTTCGTCTCCGGCCCGGTCGCGGCCCTCGCACCGGACGCCGCCGTCGTCGAGGTCGGCGGGATCGGCATGGCCGTCCAGTGCACGCCGAACACCCTCTCCGCGCTGCGCCTCGGACAACAGGCCAAGCTCGCCACCTCCCTCGTCGTCCGCGAGGACTCGCTCACGCTGTACGGCTTCGCCGACGACGACGAACGGCAGACCTTCGAGCTGCTGCAGACCGCCAGCGGCGTCGGCCCCCGGCTCGCCCAGGCCATGCTCGCGGTGCACTCCCCGGACGCGCTGCGCCTCGCCGTCTCCACCGGAGACGAGAAGGCCCTCACCGCCGTGCCCGGCATCGGCAAGAAGGGCGCGCAAAAGCTGCTCCTGGAACTCAAGGACCGGCTCGGCGAGCCGATCGGCACCGGCCGCGCCGGCATCGGCAGCGCCGTGACGCCCGGCTGGCGCGACCAGCTGCACGCCGCGCTGATCGGGCTCGGCTATGCCACCCGCGAGGCCGACGAAGCGGTCACCGCGGTCGCCCCGCAGGCCGAGGCGGCGGTCGCCGCCGGCGGAGCACCCCAGGTGCCGCAGCTGCTCAAGGCCGCCCTGCAGACCCTGAACCGGACGCGATGACCACCGCCACCCGGGCCCCGCGCCCCCGCCCGAACGACCCCGCAGGCGGCCCGGCCGCCCCGACCCCGCGAGGCAATCCGCAGTGAACTGGGACGACACCGCACCACCCATCGCCGAGGACGCCGCCATGGGCGCGCCCGACCGGCTGGTCGGGGCCGACGCGGACGGCGAGGACACCGCGGTCGAGGCCGCGCTGCGGCCCAAGGACCTCGAAGAGTTCGTGGGCCAGGAGCGGGTGCGCGAACAGCTCGACCTGGTGCTGCGCGCGGCCCGCGCCCGTGGCGCCACCGCCGACCATGTCCTGCTGTCCGGGGCGCCGGGCCTCGGCAAGACGACCCTCTCGATGATCATCGCCGCCGAGATGGGCGCCCCGATCCGTATCACCTCCGGCCCCGCCATCCAGCACGCCGGTGATCTTGCCGCGATCCTCTCCTCCCTCCAGGAGGGCGAGGTCCTCTTCCTCGACGAGATCCACCGGATGTCCCGGCCCGCCGAGGAGATGCTCTACATGGCGATGGAGGACTTCCGGGTCGACGTGATCGTCGGCAAGGGCCCGGGAGCCACCGCCATCCCCCTTGAGCTCCCGCCGTTCACCCTGGTCGGCGCCACGACCAGGGCCGGTCTGCTGCCGCCCCCGCTGCGCGACCGCTTCGGCTTCACCGGTCATATGGAGTTCTACGCCCCCGCCGAGCTGCAGCGGGTCATCCACCGCTCGGCCGGACTGCTGGACGTCGAAATAGAGGCAGAGGGCGCGGCCGAGATCGCCGGCCGCTCCCGCGGCACCCCCCGTATCGCCAACCGCCTGCTGCGTCGCGTCCGCGACTACGCCCAGGTCAAGGCCGACGGCGTGATCACCCGCGAGATCGCCTCGCAGGCCCTCGATGTCTACGAGGTCGACGGCCGCGGCCTGGACCGCCTCGACCGCGGTGTGCTCACGGCCCTGCTCAAGCTCTTCGGTGGCGGCCCGGTGGGTCTGTCCACCCTCGCGGTCGCGGTGGGGGAGGAGCGCGAGACGGTCGAGGAGGTCGCCGAGCCGTTCCTCGTACGGGAGGGGCTGCTGGCCCGGACCCCCAGGGGCCGGATCGCGACCCCGGCCGCCTGGGCCCATCTCGGGATGGTCCCGCCGCAGCAAGCGGGCGGAAGCGGACAGCAGGGCCTGTTCGGGGCGTGACGGCGCGGAGACTCGCCCGGTCAGGAACTGCGGTGCGATGCTGGGCGTTGTTCCACTGGTGGGGACTCGCTTAGACTCCGCCGATGCCGTCCGTATGGACCGGCATACCCACCCCCGTATATGAGACCGCGAAGCCGCGGTCGTGCGAAGGATTTCCGTCCCGTGAGTATCGTGACTCTCCTCCCCTTCATCGTCCTCATCGGGGCCATGTTCCTGATGACGCGGTCTGCCAAGAAGAAGCAGCAGGCAGCCCAGCAGATGCGCAATGAAATGCAGGCCGGCACCGGCGTCCGCACGATCGGTGGCATGTACGCGACCGTCAAGGAAATCCACGAGGACACCGTCCTTCTGGAGGTCGCCCCCGGCGTGCACGCCATCTACGCCAAGAACGCCATCGGCGCGGTGCTCGCGGACGAGGAGTACAACCGCATTCTGGACGGTGCCGACCCGATCCACGGTGACGAGCCGATCGTCCCGGACGACGCCTCCTCGCTGACCGGCGACACCGCCGGCGACGCCACCGAAACGGGTGACAAGGCCGACAAGATCGACCTGGGCAAGGCCGAGACCCCGGCCGACGCCGAGCCCGCCGCCGAGGCCGAGGCCGCAACCGAAGCCAAGGACGCCAAGGACGCCAAGGACACCGTCAAGGCCGACGCGGACGCCGCCAAGGACGAGAAGAAGTCCGGCGACGACGCGAAGTAGTCCGCTCTCCACGGAACCGCGGAGCACGCGATGTGACGTGCACCGCGGTTCCGGAACGGTCTAGGCTCCGGCGGGGGGCACGTCCCCACAAGACTTCGTGGCTCTTCGGCCGACATCCCAGGCCGAGGGGTTGGACAGGGAGATACGAGAAGGTGGCAGCACCGAAGAAGGGCCGCAGGGCGCCCGCGAGCCAGGGGCATCCGGGCCGCACCCTGATCCTGGTCCTCCTCGCGATGGCGGGGCTGATCGGAGGCATGTTCTACTCCGGCACGCTGGCGCCCCGACTGGGCATCGACCTGGCCGGCGGCACCAGCTTCACGCTCCAGGCGGAGAACCAGCCGGGCAAGCCCAACGCGATCAACGAGACCAACATGAAGACCGCCGCGGGAATCATGGACCGGCGGGTCAACGGTCTGGGTGTGTCCGAGACCGAGGTGCAGACCCAGGGCGAGAACCACATCATCGTGAACATCCCCAAGGGGACGAACGCGAAGCAGGCTCGCCAGCAGGTCGGCACCACCGCTCAGCTCGGCTTCCGGCCGGTGCTGACCACCACCGCGGGCACCAAGACTCCCGAGCCCACGCCCAGCCCCTCCAAGGGCGGCAAGAACGACAAGGGCAAGGGCGACAAGGCCACCGGTGAGAAGGCCACGGGCAGCCAGGACAGCGGCAAGCAGAACGCCTCGTCCTCGCCGACGCCCAGCGCGAGCGCCACGACCCAGGGCCGCGCCGTCACGGACTCCCTGAAGAAGGCGCCGTCCGCCCCGCCCACCGCCTCCGGGTCCTCCAAGCCCGCCACCCCGCCGACGCCGCCGGCCGGTGGTGCCTCCGACGTCCCCGCGTCGCTGCAGAAGCAGTTCGCCGCGCTGGACTGCTCCACCAAGGCCTCGCGCGCCGCGGCCGGTGAGAGGGCCGCCGCCTCCAAGCCCAGCGACCCGGTGGTCGCGTGCAAGGACGACGGTACGCAGAAGTACGTGCTCGGCCCGGTCGCCGTCGAGGGCACCGACGTCAAGGACGCCAAGGCCGTCTTCGACAGCCAGCAGGGCCAGGGCTGGATCGTCCAGATGGACTTCACCTCCGACGGTGGCAAGAAGTTCGCGGACATCACCGGCAAGCTCGCCACCAAGGTGCCGCCGCAGAACCAGTTCGCGATCGTCCTGGACGGCGCGGTGGTCTCCGACCCGCGCGTCAGGGAGCGGCTCAACGGCGGCAACGCCACCATCTCCGGCGGCTTCACCCAGCAGTCCGCCGAGGACCTGAGCAACATGCTGTCCTACGGCGCCCTGCCGCTCTCCTTCAAGATCGTCGACGAGACCACGGTCACCGCGGCGCTCGGCGGTGAGCAGCTCCAGGCTGGCCTCGTCGCGGGCGCCATCGGCCTCGCGCTGGTCGTCATCTACCTCGTCGCCTACTACCGGGGTCTGGCCCTGGTGGCGCTGGCGAGCCTCGGGGTCTCCGCGATCCTGACGTACACGATCATGACGCTGCTGGGCCCGGCCATCCAGTTCGCGCTCAACCTGCCGGCCGTCTGTGGCGCCATCGTCGCCATCGGCATCACGGCCGACTCGTTCATCGTCTACTTCGAGCGCATCCGGGACGAGATCCGCGAGGGCCGCACCCTGCGCCCGGCCGTCGAGCGTGGCTGGCCGCGCGCCCGCCGTACGATCCTGGTCTCCGACTTCGTGTCGTTCCTGGCCGCCGCGGTGCTGTTCATCGTGACCGTCGGCAAGGTGCAGGGCTTCGCGTTCACGCTCGGCCTGACCACCGTCCTCGACGTCGTCGTGGTCTTCTTCTTCACCAAGCCCCTGATGACGCTGCTGGCCCGGCGGAAGTTCTTCTACGAAGGCCACTCCTGGTCCGGCCTCGATCCCCAGCGTCTGGGCGCCAAGCCGCCGCTGCGCCGTAGCCGTAGCACCGCCTTTACGCACACGAAGGAGGCGTGAGATGTCCAAGCTCGGAAACGTCGGCGCCCGGCTCTACCGCGGCGAGGTCGGCTACGACTTCGTCGGCAAGCGGAAGATCTGGTACGGCATCTCGATCCTCATCACCATCACGGCCATCGTCGGCCTGGCGGTGCGCGGTCTGAACATGGGCATCGAGTTCTCCGGTGGCGCGGTCTTCACCACCCCGAAGACCTCGGTGTCCTCCACGGAGGCGCAGCACAAGGCCGAGTCGGTGGCCGGTGAGCATCAGGTCGTCGTCCAGAAGCTCGGCGGTGGTGCGCTGCGCATCCAGATCAGCGGTCTGGACACCAAGCAGTCGCTGCCGGTCCAGGAAGCGCTCGCCAAGGACCTGAACGTCCCGGTCAAGGACGTCAACACCCAGCTGGTCGGTCCGAGCTGGGGTGAGGAGATCGCCAACAAGGCCTGGCTGGGCCTGGGGATCTTCATGGTTCTGGTGGTGCTCTATCTGGCCATCGCCTTCGAGTGGCGGATGGCGCTCGCCGCCCTGGTCGCCCTGATCCACGACCTCACGATCACGGTCGGCATCTACGCCCTGGTCGGCTTCGAGGTCACCCCGGGCACGGTCATCGGTCTGCTGACGATCCTCGGTTACTCCCTCTACGACACGGTCGTCGTCTTCGACAGTCTCAAGGAAGCCTCCAAGGACATCACCAAGCAGACCCGCTTCACCTACAGCGAGATCGCCAACCGCAGCATCAACGGCACCCTGGTGCGCTCCATCAACACCACCGTTGTCGCGCTGCTCCCCGTCGCCGGTCTGCTGTTCGTCGGTGGCGGTGTGCTGGGCGCGGGCATGCTCAACGACATCTCGCTGGCCCTCTTCGTCGGTCTCGCCGCCGGTGCGTACTCCTCGATCTTCATCGCGACCCCGCTGGTCGCCGACCTGAAGGGCCGCGAGCCGCAGATGAAGGCGCTGGCCAAGCGGGTGCAGGCGAAGCGCGCCGCGGCCGCGGCCAAGGGCGAGAGCCAGGAGGACCCGCAGGGCGAGCTCCCCGGCAGCGAGGAAGCCGAGGACGGCGACGGCACGGCGGTCGTCGGACCGCGGCACCAGCCCGCCTCCCGTGGCCGTGGCCGCGGCCGTCCGTCGGGCAAGCGCCGATGAACGCCGGCGGAGCTCTGCGCGAGCTGCTCCTCAGCCGTATCACCGATGTTCCGGACTATCCGCAGCCGGGCGTGGTGTTCAAGGACATCACCCCGCTGCTGGCCGACCCGGTCGCCTTCGGCGCGCTGACCGACGCCTTTGCCGAACTGTGCGAGCGGCATCGGGTGGACAAGGTCGCGGGCCTGGAGGCGCGCGGTTTCATCCTCGCCGCCCCGGTCGCGATCCGCGCCGGCGTCGGGTTCGTCCCCGTACGCAAGGCGGGCAAGCTGCCCGGCGCGACGCTCGGCCAGGCGTACGAGCTGGAGTACGGCACCGCCGAGATCGAGATCCACGCCGATGCGGTGGCCCCCGGCGACCGGGTGCTGGTGATCGACGACGTGCTCGCCACCGGCGGCACCGCCGACGCATCGCTGCAGCTCATCCGCCGTGCGGGCGCCGAGATCGCCGGCCTGGCGGTGCTGCTGGAGCTGGGCTTTCTCGCCGGGCGGCAGCGGGTGGAACCGGGCCTGAAGGGCGCACCGCTGGAGGCCCTGATCACGGTCTGAGCCGACCTCGGACACCACACCGGCAGCAGGGGCCCCCGGAAGAAATCCGGGGGCCCCTGCTGCTGTGTCATGTACGGACCCATGGCCGCGGGGGAGCCGCGGCCTTGGGGTCGATACCATGGCACCCCGGCCCGTTCGAGGTCCTGGGGTCCGGAACCGCTTGAGGAGTGCTCTTGCCAGACGAGGCCCAGCCGCTCTCCCCCGGACTGCGTCCGGCGGGATCCCACGCCGCGCGCCCGGACGAGCCGAAGCCGGCCGCGGCTTCCTCGGACGCGCCCACGCCCGAGCGGCACAGCGCGCCCGACGGCACCGCCAAGCCCCGGCCGCCGGCCGGCCCGCCCACGGCCGCCGACCGGCCCGCCACGGCGACCGAGCCGCCTGCCAAGGCCGACCAGCCCGCCGCCTCCTCGCCGCAGCCCGCGACAGCGCCGGCCCGGGCGCCCAAGCCGCCCACCAAGGCCGACCAGCCCGCCGCGCCCAAGCCGCTGCCGCCCGCTCCCGCCGGCCGCTCCGGTTCCCCCAACCGTGTCCGGGCCCGCCTCGCCCGTCTGGGCGTCCAGCGCTCCAGCCCGTACAACCCGGTCCTGGAACCGCTGCTGCGGGCCGTCCGCGGCAATGACCCCAAGATCGAGACCGCGACGCTGCGCCAGATCGAGCGCGCCTATCAGGTCGCCGAGCGCTGGCACCGCGGCCAGAAGCGCAAGAGCGGCGACCCGTACATCACCCACCCGCTCGCGGTGACGACGATCCTCGCCGAGCTGGGCATGGACCCGGCCACCCTCATGGCCGGTCTGCTGCACGACACCGTCGAGGACACCGAATACGGCCTGGACACCCTGCGGAGCGACTTCGGCGACCAGGTCGCGCTGCTGGTCGACGGCGTCACCAAGCTCGACCGCGTCAAGTTCGGCGAGGCCGCGCAGGCCGAGACGGTGCGCAAGATGGTCGTCGCGATGGCCAAGGACCCCCGGGTCCTGGTGATCAAGCTCGCCGACCGGCTGCACAACATGCGCACCATGCGCTACCTCAAGCGGGAGAAGCAGGAGAAGAAGGCCCGCGAGACGCTGGAGATCTACGCTCCGCTCGCCCACCGCCTGGGCATGAACACCATCAAGTGGGAGCTGGAGGACCTCGCCTTCGCGATCCTCTACCCCAAGATGTACGACGAGATCGTGCGGCTGGTCGCCGAGCGGGCGCCCAAGCGCGACGAGTATCTGGCGATAGTGACCGACGAGGTCCAGGCCGATCTGCGCGCCGCCCGCATCAAGGCCACCGTCACCGGCCGCCCGAAGCACTACTACAGCGTCTACCAGAAGATGATCGTGCGCGGCCGCGACTTCGCCGAGATCTACGACCTGGTGGGCATCCGCGTCCTCGTCGACACGGTCCGGGACTGCTACGCGGCCCTCGGCACCATCCATGCGCGATGGAATCCGGTCCCCGGCCGGTTCAAGGACTACATCGCGATGCCCAAGTTCAACATGTACCAGTCGCTGCACACGACCGTGATCGGCCCCAGCGGCAAGCCCGTTGAGCTCCAGATCCGTACCTTCGACATGCACCGCCGCGCCGAGTACGGCATCGCCGCCCACTGGAAGTACAAGCAGGAGGCGGTCGCCGGCACGTCCAAGGTGCGTACGGACGTGCCCAAGGGCGTCGGCAAGGGCGCCGGCCAGGACACCGTCAACGACATGGCCTGGCTGCGGCAGTTGCTCGACTGGCAGAAGGAGACCGAGGACCCGGGCGAGTTCCTGGAGTCGCTGCGCTTCGACCTGTCCCGCAACGAGGTCTTCGTCTTCACGCCCAAGGGCGATGTCATAGCGCTGCCGGCCGGTGCCACCCCCGTCGACTTCGCGTACGCGGTGCACACCGAGGTCGGCCACCGCACGATAGGAGCGCGGGTCAACGGGCGGCTGGTACCGCTCGAATCCACCCTGGACAACGGCGACTTGGTGGAGGTCTTCACCTCCAAGGCGCCGGGCGCCGGACCGTCCCGCGACTGGCTCGGCTTCGTCAAGTCCCCGCGGGCCCGGAACAAGATCCGCGGCTGGTTCTCCAAGGAGCGCCGCGACGAGGCGATCGAGCAGGGCAAGGACGCCATCGCGCGCGCCATGCGCAAGCAGAATCTGCCCATCCAGCGGATCCTGACCGGCGACTCCCTGGTCACCCTCGCGCACGAGATGCGCTACCCGGACATCTCGTCGCTCTACGCCGCCATCGGCGAGGGCCATGTCGCCGCGCAGAGCGTCGTCCAGAAGCTGGTGCAGGCGCTCGGCGGCCAGGACGAGGCCACCGAGGACATCGCCGAGTCGACGCCGATCCGGCCGCGCTCCAAGCGCCGCTCCAGCTCCGACCCCGGCGTGGTCGTCAAGGGCGTCGACGATGTGTGGGTCAAGCTCGCCCGCTGCTGTACGCCGGTGCCGGGCGACCCCATCATCGGCTTCGTCACCCGCGGCAGTGGCGTCTCGGTGCACCGCGCCGACTGCGTCAACGTCGACTCGCTGTCCCGGCAGCCGGAGCGGATACTCGACGTCGAGTGGGCGCCCACCCAGTCCTCGGTCTTCCTGGTTGCCATCCAGGTCGAGGCCCTGGACCGCTCCCGGCTCCTGTCGGACGTCACGCGGGTCCTCTCCGACCAGCACGTCAACATCCTCTCGGCGGCCGTGCAGACCTCCCGCGACCGCGTCGCCACCTCCCGCTTCACCTTCGAGATGGGCGACCCCAAGCATCTGGGGCATGTGCTGAAGGCCGTGCGGGGTGTGGAGGGCGTCTATGACGTCTATCGGGTGACCTCGGCCCGCAGGCCGTAACGACATACAGAGGCGGCCCCGGTACGGGATACGTACCGGGGCCGCCTCTGTACGTCGCTCTCTCAGCCGCCGAACTCCTCCAGGCCCTTGAGCGCCTGGTCCAGCAGCGCCTTGCGGCCCTCCAGTTCGCGGCCGAGCTTGTCGGCCTTGGCGTTGTTGCCGGCCGCCCGGGCGGTGTCGATCTGCTTCTGCAGCTTGTCGACGGCGTCCTGGAGCTGACCGGTCAGCCCCGCGGCGCGGGCCCGCGCCTCAGGGTTCGTACGCCGCCACTCGGCCTCCTCGGCCTCCTGGATGGCGCGCTCCACGGCGTGCATCCGGCCCTCGATCTTCGGGCGGGCGTCCCGCGGGACGTGGCCGATGGCCTCCCACCGCTCGTTGATCGACCGGAACGCCGCCCGTGCGGCCTTCAGGTCCGAGACCGGGAGCAGCTTCTCGGCCTCGACGGCCAGCTCCTCCTTGCGCGTCAGATTCTCCCGCTGCTCGGCGTCGCGCTCCGCGAAGGTCTCGCCGCGCGCCTGGAAGAAGATGTCCTGGGCGCCGCGGAAGCGGTTCCACAGATCGTCCTCGTGCTCGCGCTGGGCGCGGCCCGCGGCCTTCCACTCCGCCATCAGCTCGCGGTAGCGGGCCGCGGTGGCCCCCCAGTCCGTCGAGCTCGACAGCGACTCGGCCTCGGCGACCAGCTTCTCCTTCGCCTTGCGCGACTCCTCGCGCTGGGCGTCCAGCGAAGCGAAGTGCGCCTTGCGCCGCTTGGAGAACGCCGAGCGGGCGTGCGAGAAGCGGTGCCACAGCTCGTCGTCCGCCTTGCGGTCGAGCCGCGGCAGGCCCTTCCAGATGTCGACCAGCGCACGCAGCCGCTCACCGGCCGCCCGCCACTGCTCACTGACCGCCAGCTCCTCGGCCTCGGCGACCAGCTTCTCCTTGGCGTGCCGGGCCTCGTCGCTCTGCTTGGCCTTCTGCGCCTTGCGCTCCTCGCGGCGCGACTCGACGGTTTCGACGAGCTTGTCCAGCCGCTTCCTCAGCGCGTCCAGATCGCCCACCGCGTGGTGCTCGTCGACCTGCTGGCGCAGATGGTCGATCGCGGTCGTCGCGTCCTTCGCCGACAGGTCGGTGGTCTTGACCCGGCGCTCGAGGAGGCCGATCTCGACGACCAGGCCCTCATACTTGCGCTCGAAGTAGGCGAGGGCCTCCTCGGGGGTTCCCGCCTGCCACGATCCGACGACCTGCTCGCCATCGGCGGTACGCACGTACACGGTCCCCGTCTCGTCGACGCGGCCCCATGGGTCGCTGCTCACAGCGCCTCCTCCACATGATGCCGACGGGGGCGTGCGGCCCCCCGGCATCGTCCACAGTTTCTGTCCGGCAGAGCCGCGCCCTGGCCGGTCCGACGGGGTGTCTTGCGGGTGCGGGTGGCAGCCGTCGGAGCAGGCACCCTACACAAACGCCAATCTAGGCGACGGGCGGTCGGCTGTCCGCATCCAGCACGACCGAAATTCCGCGGTTCCCGCACGGGAGCGACGGCGCGCCGCCCCCGTGCCGGCCTGCCGGTCAGGACTTGGTGACGGTTGCCTTGTCGATGACGACGGTGGCGTTGGGCTTGGTGTTGCCGGTCGCCGGGTCGCGCGTCGAGCCGGCGTCGGCGATCTTGCGCAGCACGTCCATGCCGCCGGTGATGGTGCCGAACGGGGTGTAGTTCGGGGGCAGCTCGCTGTCCTGGTAGACGAGGAAGAACTGGCTGCCGCCGGAGTTGCGGGTCTTGTCGTCCTTGCCGTCGTAACGGTTGGCCATGGCGACCGTGCCCGCCGGATAGACACCGCCCTTGAGCCGCCGGTCCTTGAGGTTCTCGTCGGGGAGGGTGTAGCCGGGCGTGCCCTGGCCGGTGCCCTTCGGGTCACCGCACTGCAGGACGTGGATCCCCTCGTCGACCAGGCGGTGGCACGTGCTGTGGTCGAAGTAGCCCTGGCCGGCCAGGAACGCGAAGGAGTTGACCGTGTGCGGCGCCTTGCCCGCGTCCAGCTTCAGCTGCAGCGTGCCGCAGGTGGTCGACAGCTTCGCGGAGTAGGAGGCCGAGGTGTCGATCGACATCGCCGGCTCCTTCTTCCAGGTCTTCGTCGACGGCGTGCCCTTGGCGGGCCTGCCGCACGGGTCCGGTGCCTTGGAGGGCGTCGGTGTCGCCGCTGCCCGGTCGGCGTCCTCGTTGCCGTCGGCCAGTCCGGCGGAGGCGTAGGCGGTGGCACCGGCGGCCACGGCTACGGCCACGGCGGCCGCGATGAGCACATTGCGGCGTTTGGCCTTGCGCCGGTCCACGGACCGCCGTTGCTGCTGGCGCTCGAACTTCTCCCGGGCGAGTTGCCGCCGCCGCTGATCCTTGCTGACCACCGGTCGTCTCCTTGTCTGAGCATCGATCGCTGTCGTCCGCCGTGGCCGTACCGTATACGGGTTCGCTCTGCCGGGAGTCCCGCCGGTAGGCTCTGGAGCTGCCGAGATGTCCGGGAGCGGCCTTGCGGTCCGCCCTCCACACCGATCCTTAAGGACGAACGTGCTGATTGCCGGGTTCCCCGCCGGGGCCTGGGGCACCAACTGCTACTTGGTCGCCCCCGCCGCCGGCGAGGAGTGCGTCATCATCGACCCGGGCCACCAGGCGGCCCAAGGAGTCGAGGACGCGGTCAAAAAGCATCGGCTCAAGCCCGTCGCGGTCGTCCTCACCCATGGCCACATCGACCATGTGGCCTCGGTCGTCCCGGTGTGCGGCGCGCACGACGTCCCGGCCTGGATCCACCCCGAGGACCGCTACATGATGAGCGACCCGGAGAGGGCCATCGGCCGCTCCATCGGTCAGCAGCTCATGGGCGAACTCACGGTGGGTGAGCCGGACGACGTCAAGGAGCTGAGCGACGGTGCCGCCCTGGAACTCGCCGGGATGGAGTTCTCCGTCGCGCACGCCCCGGGCCATACCAAGGGGTCGGTGACGTTCAGGATGCCCGAGCAGGCGGCCACTCCGGCACATCAGGGGTGCCCGCCGGTCTTCTTCTCGGGCGACCTGCTGTTCGCCGGCTCCATCGGACGCACCGATCTGCCCGGCGGCGACCACGCCGAGATCCTCCGGTCGCTGGAGCGCGTATGCCTCCCGCTGGAGGACTCGACCGTCGTCCTGTCCGGCCACGGCCCCCAGACCACCATCGGCCGCGAGCGCGCCACCAACCCCTTCCTGCGGGAGGTGGCCGCCGGCCTCGGAGACGGCTTCAGCGCCGCTCCACGACGAGGAATGTGACGAGACCTTCCGTGAGCACCTTCAAGGCCCCCAAGGGCACGTACGACCTGATTCCGCCGCAGTCCGCCACCTATCTCGCGGTGCGTGAGGCGATCGCCGCACCGCTGAAGAACTCCGGGTACGGCTACATCGAGACGCCCGGATTCGAGAACGTCGAGCTGTTCGCGCGCGGTGTCGGTGAGTCCACCGACATCGTGACCAAGGAGATGTACGCCTTCGAGACCAAGGGCGGCGACAAGCTCGCGCTGCGCCCCGAGGGCACCGCTTCCGTGCTGCGTGCCGCACTGGAGGCCAACCTCCACAAGGCCGGCAACCTTCCGGTCAAGCTCTGGTACTCCGGCTCGTACTACCGCTACGAGCGTCCGCAGAAGGGCCGTTACCGCCACTTCTCCCAGGTCGGTGCCGAGGCCATCGGCGCCGAGGACCCGGCGCTCGACGCCGAGCTGATCATCCTGGCCGACCAGGCCTACCGCGCGCTGGGCCTGCGGAACTTCCGCATCCTGCTGAACTCCCTGGGCGACCAGGAGTGCCGCCCCGTCTACCGCGCCGCGCTGCAGGACTTCCTGCGCGGGCTCGAACTGGACGAGGACACCCGGCGCCGGGTCGACATCAACCCGCTGCGCGTCCTGGACGACAAGCGCGACGCGGTGCAGAAGCAGCTGACCGGCGCGCCGATGCTCCGCGACTACCTCTGCGAGGCCTGCAAGGCGTACCACGAGCAGGTGCGCGAGCTGCTGACCGCGGCGGGCGTGGCCTTCGAGGACGACGAGAAGCTGGTCCGTGGCCTGGACTACTACACCCGCACCACGTTCGAGTTCGTCCACGACGGCCTCGGCTCGCAGTCCGCGGTGGGTGGCGGCGGCCGCTACGACGGCCTCTCGGAGATGATCGGCGGCCCCGCGCTGCCGTCCGTCGGCTGGGCGCTGGGCGTCGACCGTACGGTGCTCGCGCTGGAGGCGGAGGGCATCACGCTCGACATCCCCGCCGCCACCGCCGTGTACGCGGTGCCGCTCGGCGAGGAGGCCCGCCGGGTGCTGTTCGGCGCGGTCACCGAGCTGCGCCGGGCCGGTGTCGCCACCGACCTCGCGTACGGCGGCAAGGGCCTGAAGAACGCCATGAAGTCCGCCAACCGCTCCGGCGCGCGGCTGGCGATCGTGGCCGGCGAGCGGGATCTGGCCGAGGGCGTCGTCCAGCTCAAGGACCTGGAGAGCGGCGAGCAGACGCCGGTCGCGCTGGACACCATGGTCGAGGAGGTCCGGCGCCGGCTGGGCTGAGGCCGTACGCGTAGGGCCTCTCCTGGAGGCTCGTAAACGCAATCGAACGGTGTGGAGGGGCCCGGACGGGGGTTGACCGTCCGGGCCCCTTACGTCAACAGCAGGCGCGCGGGTTCCCTCTGTTTATGCGCAGCGAACGGTGGGCTGTCGTTCAGTTGGGGCAGAATGAAGCGCGCGCCCGCGGTCCTGCGGGCCCGCCCGGCCTCATCTCCCAGCGACCGACGGAACGGCGATATGACGATGACAGCGGTTGATGACGTGTCCATCGACGACGACCACGCGAGCGACTCGGGCACCATCGGCGCGGGTCGCGGCTTCGCTCTGCTCCTGGTGATCACCGGCGCGCTGGGCATCCTGGCGGCCTGGATCATCACGCTGGACAAGTTCGAGCTGCTGAAGGACCCGAACTTCAAACCGGCTTGCAGCCTCAGCCCGATCCTCTCCTGCACCAACATCATGCAGAGCAAGCAGGCGGAGGTCTTCGGATTCCCGAACCCGATGGCCGGGCTGGTCGGCTTCGGGGTGGTCATCGCGGTCGGCATGGCCCTGCTCGCCGGCGCCCGCTTCCGCCGCTGGTACTGGATCGGACTGAACGTCGGTACCGGGCTCGCCACGGTCTTCTGCATGTGGCTGATGGCCCAGTCGCTGTACAGCATCAACTCGCTGTGCCTGTGGTGCACGCTGACCTGGTGCGTCACCATCCTGATGTTCTGGTACACCACCGCGCACAACCTCAAGCACGGCATCATCCCGGCCCCCGAGGGGCTGCGCAGGACGGTGCTGGAGTTCCACTGGGTCGTGCCGGTGCTCTGGTACGGCGTGATCGCGCTGCTCATCCTCACCAAGTGGTGGTCGTACTGGAGCACCCTGCTCTAGGACACCCCCTGAGCCTGCTCGTACGACCCTGGCGCCCCGGCCCGTCCATGACGGCGGCCGGGGCGTTGTCAGTGGGGTGACATAGGCTCATGGACGTGGAGCCCGACCTGTTCACCGCCGCCGCCGAAGACCGCCAGGAGAAGGACCCCGCGGGGTCTCCGCTCGCCGTGCGGATGCGTCCGCGCACCCTCGACGAGGTCGTGGGGCAGCAGCATCTGCTCAAGCCGGGCTCGCCCCTGCGCCGCCTTGTCGGCGAGGGCGACGGCGGCCCCGCGGGGCCGTCCTCGGTGTTCCTGTGGGGGCCGCCCGGTATCGGCAAGACGACGCTGGCGTATGTCGTCAGCCAGGCGACGAACAAGCGCTTTGTGGAGCTCTCCGCGATCACGGCCGGCGTCAAGGAGGTCCGCGCGGTCATCGACGGTGCCCGGCGCGCCTCGGGCGGCTTCGGCCGGGAGACCGTCCTCTTCCTCGACGAGATCCACCGCTTCAGCAAGGCCCAGCAGGACTCCCTGCTGCCGGCCGTGGAGAACCGCTGGGTCACCCTGATCGCCGCGACGACCGAGAACCCGTATTTCTCGGTGATCTCGCCGCTGCTCTCCCGCTCGCTGCTGCTGACGCTCGAACCCCTCACGGACGACGATCTGCGCGGGCTGATGCGGCGCGCGCTGACCGATGCCCGCGGCCTCGCCGGCTCGGTCACGCTCCCCGACGACACCGAGGCACATCTGCTGCGTATCGCGGGCGGTGACGCCCGGCGCGCGCTGACGGCCCTGGAGGCCGGTGCCGGCTCGGCGCTGGCCAAGGGCGAGAAGGAGATCACCCTCCAGACGCTGGAGGAGTCCGTCGACCGGGCTGCGGTGAAGTACGACCGGGACGGCGATCAGCATTACGACGTCGCCAGCGCGCTGATCAAGTCCATCCGCGGCTCGGACGTCGATGCCGCGCTGCACTACCTGGCGCGCATGATCGAGGCGGGGGAGGACCCCCGGTTCATCGCCCGCCGGCTGATGATCTCGGCCAGCGAGGACATCGGTCTGGCCGATCCGACGGCGCTGCAGACGGCGGTCGCCGCCGCCCAGGCGGTGGCGATGATCGGTTTCCCGGAGGCCCGGATCACCCTGAGTCAGGCCACCATCGCGCTCGCTCTGGCACCGAAGTCGAACGCCGCGTATCTGGCGATCGACGCCGCGCTGGCGGACGTCCGGGCCGGCCAGGCCGGTGCGGTGCCGCCCCATCTGCGCGACAGCCACTACAAGGGCGCCCAGAAGCTCGGCCACGGCCAGGGCTATCAGTATCCGCACGACCTGCCGGGCGGCATCGCGGCCCAGCAGTACGCACCGGACGAGGTACACGGCAAGCGCTACTACACCCCGACGCGGCACGGCGCGGAGGCGCGCTACGCCGATGTCGCCGAGCGGGTCCGCGCCCGGCTGCGCGGCGCCTCCGGCGAGGGCGCCGCCGAATAGGGCGCCGCCGCGCAGCCGGCCCGGGGCGGTCAACACCCGCTGTGCCGCGGTCGGTTGACCGGCGGCGGCCTACTCCGTCGCGGCGGCCTCGAAGAGGACGTGCATCGCCCGCCGCAGCTCCGCCACATCCCGCACCGGCTCCGGGAAGTCGAAGCGCGCGTCGAAGGACCGCTGCTCGGCGTCCGTGAAGCGGACCCGCAGCCCGAAGCGGTCCAGACCCACCGGCACGGCCCGGTCGCGCAGCCCGCAGACCTCCCCGCGGTCGCCCAGCAGCGCGCACAGCCCGCGCACCTGCTCGCTGTGCGCCGCGTGCAGATGCTGCAGCAACTCCGCCTCGTGGGCGATCAGCGGATCGGGGGCGGCGTGGGCGAAGTCGTCGGGTTCGATGGGCTCGGCGCCCCACAGGTCGTCGACGGCGCCCTCGCCGACCTCCAGGCGCAGCATCATCCAGGCGGTCCGCCCGTACATGCCCGGTCCCGGGTCCGGCTGCAGCGCCTCGCCGATACCGAGCAGCTCGCCCACGGGGTGCCGCTCCGCGAGCAGCATCGCGGCCTCGGCGCGCTGCTCGTTGCGTACCGGGGTCAGCCAGCCGGCCACCCAGGCCCTTCCACGGATGCGATGGGGCACCGAAACCGGTGCGACGTCCGTGATCTCCATCACGGCGGTCAGATCGTCGTCCTGCGCGTGTGCGGCCGCCCGGGCCGCCGCACAGTCCCCAGGAACCAGCAACAGCACGTCTCCGTCGGGTGTCACCGTCCGGCAGACGGGAGCCGAGAGGCCGGTCTCGTCGGGGTCCTCGACGCCGGGGACGTTCAAAGACGCCATACCATGGGACTCGACGAGGGTTCGTACGCGCTCGGCGGCAGTGGGCTGCTGGGCGTCATCCATGGGACGCGGCTGACCCGCCTCGGTGCTCTGGGCACTGGGCAGGGGGATCCCAGGTCGAAACATGCGTTCTCCTCGCGCTAAGGTAAGCCTCACCTAACTTACACGGAGGTCCGTTCCACGTGAACCAGTCGCGTCCCAAGGTCAAGAAGTCCCGTGCGCTCGGCATCGCGCTGACGCCGAAGGCCGTCAAGTACTTCGAGGCCCGTCCCTACCCGCCCGGCGAGCACGGCCGTGGCCGCAAGCAGAGCAGTGACTACAAGGTCCGTCTGCTCGAGAAGCAGCGTCTGCGTGCGCAGTACGACATCAGCGAGCGCCAGATGGCGCGTGCCTACGACCGCGCTCGGAAGGTCGACCTCAAGACAGGCGAAGCGCTGATCATCGAGCTTGAGCGCCGTCTGGACGCGCTCGTTCTGCGGTCGGGTATCGCCCGCACGATTTACCAGGCCCGCCAGATGGTCGTCCACGGCCACATCGCGGTGAACGACCGCAAGGTCGACAAGCCGTCCTTCCGCGTCCGCCCCGGCGACGTCGTGATGGTCCGCGAGCGCAGCCGCGAGAAGCACCCCTTCCAGGTCGCGCGTGAGGGTGGCTACGCCCTCGACGGCGAGACCCCGCGCTACCTCGAGGTCAACCTGCCGGCTCTCGCGTTCCGCCTCGACCGGGACCCGAACCGCAAGGAGATCCCGGTGATCTGCGACGAGCAGCTCGTCGTCGAGTACTACGCCCGCTAAGCACCACAGTCGGCGCAGCACCACGCTCAGCCCGCCGTCTCCCCGCCGCTCACGGAGGGGGAGGCGGCGGGCTCGTTCGTAGGGGGCGGCGTGATCCGCACCGTACGGCGCTGCGCGGGTACCTGGCCGGCGGGCCGCAGGATGCGGGCCACCGTCGTATCCAGATCGAGCCGCCCGCCTGCCCGCAGACAGCGCTCGTACCGCTCGGCCCCCAGCCGCTCCCGTGCCTGCTCCTCGCACAGCGCGTGCGGCTGGTTGTAGTAGCGCGAGCCGAACAGCGGCAGCCCCACCGACGGCCAGATCCGCCCCGCGGCGCCCTGGAGCACCGCCGCCTCCTCCGCGTCGCCCTCGCCGAGCGTCACCAGCGCCAGCAGCTCGATCGCCAGCACCGCGCCCAGCAGATCGTGGAAGGTGTGGTCGATGGCCAGGCACTCCTCCAGTAGTGCACGGGCCCGCCCGCCGTCTCCGCGCGACCACGCCGCGAAGGCCAGCACGAACTGGGCGTACGCCAGCGTCCAGCGCTCGCCGTGGTCCTCGCACACCTCCAGCACGTCCTCGCACAGCCGGACCGCGTCCGCCAGCTGCCCCTGGAAGGCCACCGCCATCGCCAGCTCGACCTGCCCCATCAGCACATTGCTGTTGAGCTCGCCGATCTCCCGGTAGCGGATCAGCGCCCCGCGCAGCAGCTCCTCGGCGCGCGGCATGTCGTCACAGACCAGCGCCAGACAGCCGGTGCGGTGCAGCGCATAGGCGGCCGCGGTGGCGTTACCGGTCCGCTCGGCCTCCTCGCGGCACTCCTGCAGCGCTCCCAGCGCGCCGACGGTGTCACCCTGGAGCACCGCCACATAGCCGGCCACCCACAGTGCTTTCAGCCGCGCATCGTCATGGTCGCTCTCCAGCTCCAGCGCCCGGTCCAGCCAGTGCCGGCCCTCCGAGAGCCGGCCGCAGCCCACCCAGTAGAACCACAGCGTGCCCGCCAGGTACTGGCCCAGATGCGTATCGCCGGCGCTCTCCAGGCTCTGTTCCAGTGCCACCCGCAGATTGGGCAGCTCGGCCTCGATCCGCGCCGCGATCCCCGCCTGCCGGGAGCTGAACCAGTCCAGTTCGCACCAGGTGGCCAGCCCCAGGTACCAGTCACGGTGCCGGCGCCGCAGCCGGTCGCCGTCGTGCGTCGCGGCCAGCCAGCCCGCCCCGTAGGCCCGTACGGTGTCCAGCATCCGGTAGCGCACCCCGGCCGCGGTCTCCATGCGCATGAGTACCGACTGGGCGACCAACTCCGCGATGACGTCCAGGAGTTCATCGGCCGGCAGCTCCGGGCCCGAGCAGACGTATTCGGCCGCCTCCAGATCGAATTGCCCGGCGAAGACCGACAGCCGCGCCCACAGCAGCCGTTCCTCGGGCGTGCACAGCTCATGGCTCCAGCCGATCGCGGTACGCAGCGTCTGGTGGCGGGCCGGCGTGCCGCGGGCGTTGCCGGTCAGCAGCCGGAAGCGGTCGTCGAGCCGGTGCAGCACCTGGTCCACGGACAGTGCGCGCAGCCGGCCGGCGGCCAGTTCCAGCGCGAGCGGAATGCCGTCGAGGCGGTCGCAGAGCTCGGTGACCGCGGCCTCGTTGGACGGCTCCACGGCGAAGCCGGCGACGACGGACGCGGCGCGGTCGGCGAACAGCGCGGTGGCGTCGGCGGCGTTCATCGGCAACAGCGGCCGGACACTCTCGCCTGGGATCCCCAGCGGCCGCCGGCCGGCGGCCAGAACCCGCAGTGCGGGGGCGCGGCGCAGCAGCTCGGCGGTCAGGTCGGCGCAGGCGTCGACCAGGTGCTCATAGCCGTCCAGCACGAGCAGCAGTTCCCGCTCGGCCAGGTGGTCGCAGAGCGCGGCGCGCACCGGACGGCCGCTGTGGTCGGCCAGTGCCAGGGCCTCGGCAACGGCGTGGTCCAGCAGATGCGGCTCGCGCAGGGAGTCCAGGTCAACCAGCCACACCCCGTCGCAGAAGCGATCCTGCAAGATCGCTGCGCCCTGGCGGGCGAGACGTGATGTGCCGACCCCGCCAAGGCCGGTGAGGGTCACCAGACGGGCCGATTCCAGCTGCCGCACCAGCACGGCCAGTTCGTCGTCGCGGCCGATGAAGCGGTTGAGTTCCGCGGGAAGATTTCCCAGCCTTCCCGGCGTCCGTGGACGCTCGGGGGAGGGGCGGGAGGCGGGCCCGGGGCGCATGAAGCGTCGCATGGCACACGGAGCGTACTCGGCAGGATGCGGACCGTACAATCACCCCTTCCGATTCCCTTTGCGGCACAGGGAACGGGGTACGGACGGACAGTCACGGCGCGATAAGGTCGAGGCTGCCGTTCGAGCAGGACGAGACCAGACCAAACCAGTCGGAGAGTGGTGCCAACGTGTCCGGTGGAGAGGTGGCCGGGATCCTCGTGGCCGTCTTCTGGGCGATCCTCGTGTCGTTCCTCGCCCTCGTGCTGGTGAGGCTCGCGCAGACCCTCAAGGCGACCACCAAGATGGTGGCCGAGGTGTCCGAACAGGCCGTTCCGCTCCTCGCCGACGCCTCCGCGACCGTCCGCTCCGCGCACTCCCAGCTGGCCCGTGTCGACGCCATCGCCGCCGATGTCCAAGAGGTCACCGCCAACGCCTCCGCGCTCTCCTCGACCGTCTCCTCCGCCTTCGGCGGACCGCTGGTCAAGGTCGCCGCCTTCGGCTACGGCGTGCGCCGGGCGATCGGCAAGAAGGGCGCACCGGAGCCGGAGCGCACCGTCGTCGTCGGCCGTACCCTGCCCGGCGCCCGCCGTGGCGGGCGCCGCAACCGTCGCTCCAAGGACTGATCACAGCGATGTTCCGCCGCGCATTCTGGTTCACCACCGGCGCCGCCGCCGGGGTGTGGGCCACCAACAAGGTCCACCGCAAGCTGCGCAAGCTGCAGCCCGACAGCCTCGCCGCCCAGGCCGCGGACAAGGCCGTCGAGACCGGACACCGGCTGCGCCAATTTGCATTGGACGTACGCACCGGAATGGCGGACCGTGAAGAGCAGCTGCACGACGCCCTCGGTCTCGGCGAGCCGGACCAGGTGCGCGAGCTGCCCGCACCGCGCCGCGCGGTGCTCGAACCGCAGTACCGAACCACGAGAACAACCGGACCGAACGGTCTGACCGGACCGACTGGAAAAGAGGACCACTGATGGAGTCGGCTGAAATCCGCCGCCGCTGGCTGCGCTTCTTCGAGGAGCGCGGGCACACCGTCGTGCCGTCGGCGTCGCTCATCGCGGACGACCCGACCCTGCTGCTGGTCAACGCGGGCATGGTCCCCTTCAAGCCGTACTTCCTCGGCGAGGTCAAGCCGCCCGCCCCGCGCGCCACCAGCGTCCAGAAGTGCGTCCGTACGCCGGACATCGAAGAGGTCGGCAAGACCACCCGGCACGGCACGTTCTTCCAGATGTGCGGCAACTTCTCCTTCGGTGATTACTTCAAGGAAGGCGCCATCAAGTACGCCTGGGAGCTGCTGACCAGCTCGCAGGCCGATGGCGGCTACGCCCTCGACCCCGAGCGCCTCTGGATCACCGTCTACCTCGACGACGACGAGGCCGAGCGCATCTGGCGCGAGGTCGTCGGTGTGCCCGCCGAGCGCATCCAGCGGCTGGGCATGAAGGAGAACTACTGGTCCATGGGCGTCCCGGGCCCCTGCGGCCCGTGCTCCGAGATCAACTACGACCGCGGCCCGGAATTCGGCGTCGAGGGCGGCCCGGCCGTCAATGACGAGCGGTACGTGGAGATCTGGAACCTGGTCTTCATGCAGTACGAGCGGGGGGCGGGCACCAGCAAGGAGGACTTCGAGATCCTCGGCGAACTGCCCAGCAAGAACATCGACACCGGCCTCGGCCTCGAGCGCCTGGCGATGATCCTGCAGAACGTCCCGAACATGTACGAGACGGACACCCTGCGCGTCGTCATCGACAAGGCCACCGAGCTGACCGGCGTCCGCTACGGCGCCGCGCATGGCTCCGACGTCTCGCTCCGCGTCGTCGCCGACCACATCCGCACCGCCACGATGCTCATCGGCGACGGCGTCACCCCCGGCAACGAGGGCCGCGGCTACGTCCTGCGCCGCATCATGCGCCGCGCCATCCGCAACATGCGCCTGCTGGGCGCCACGGACCTGGTCGTCGCCGAGCTCCTCGACGTCGTCATCAAGACCATGGGCCAGCAGTACCCCGAGCTCCTGGAGGACCGCCGCCGCATCGAGACGGTCGCCCTCGCCGAGGAGGCCGCCTTCGTCAAGACGCTGAAGGCCGGCACCAACATCCTCGACACCGCCGTCACGGACACCAAGGCCACCGGCGGCACCGTCCTGGCCGGCGACAAGGCGTTCCTGCTCCACGACACCTGGGGCTTCCCGATCGACCTCACCCTCGAAATGGCCGCCGAGCAGGGCCTTTCGGTGGACGAGGACGGCTTCCGCCGCCTGATGAAGGAGCAGCGGGAGCGCGCCAAGGCCGACGCCCAGTCCAAGAAGAGCGGCCACGCCGACCTGTCCGCCTACCGCGAGGTCGCCGACAAGTCCGGTTCCACGGAGTTCACCGGCTACAGCGCCACCGAGGGCGAGTCCACGATCGTCGGCCTGCTGGTCAACGGCGTCCCGGCCCCCGCCGCCCATGAGGGCGACGAGGTCGAGGTCGTGTTGGACCGCACCCCCTTCTACGCCGAGGGTGGCGGCCAGCTCGCCGACACCGGCCGGATCAAGCTCGACTCCGGCGCCGTCGTCGAGGTCCGCGACGTCCAGCAGCCGGTGCCCGGCGTCACCGTCCACAAGGGCGTCGTCCAGGTCGGCGAGGTGGTGCTCGGCTCGGCCGCGTACGCCGCCATCGACGTCACCCGCCGGCGCGCCATCGCCCGTGCCCACAGCGCCACCCACCTCACCCACCAGGCGCTGCGCGACGCCCTCGGCCCGACCGCCGCCCAGGCCGGTTCGGAGAACTCCCCGGGCCGCTTCCGCTTCGACTTCGGCTCGCCGACCGCCGTACCGGGCTCGGTTCTCACCGACGTCGAGCAGAAGATCAACGATGTCCTCGCCCGTGAGCTCGATGTGCACGCCGAGGTCATGAGCATGGAGGACGCCAAGAAGCAGGGCGCCATCGCCGAGTTCGGTGAGAAGTACGGCGACCGGGTGCGCGTGGTGACCATCGGCGACTTCTCCAAGGAGCTGTGCGGCGGCACGCACGTCCACAACACCGCCCAGCTGGGTCTGGTGAAGCTGCTCGGCGAGTCCTCCATCGGCTCCGGCGTACGCCGCGTCGAGGCGCTGGTCGGCGTGGACGCCTACCGGTTCCTGGCCCGTGAGCACACCGTCGTCTCCCAGCTCACCGAGCTGGTCAAGGGGCGCCCGGAGGAGCTGCCGGAGAAGATCTCCGGTGTCCTGGCCAAGCTGAAGGACGCCGAGAAGGAGATCGAGAAGTTCCGCGCCGAGAAGGTGCTCCAGGCCGCCGCCGGGCTGGCCGCGGGCGCCAAGGACGTACGCGGTGTGGCGTTCGTCGCCGGCCAGGTCCCGGACGGCACCTCCGCCGACGACCTGCGCAAGCTGGTGCTGGACGTACGCGGCCGGATCCAGGGTGACCGTGCCGCCGTCGTGGCCCTCTTCACGGCCACCAACGGGCGGCCGGTGACGGTCATCGCCACCAACGAGGCCGCCCGCGAGCGCGGTATCAAGGCCGGTGACCTGGTCCGTACGGCCGCCAAGACGCTCGGTGGCGGTGGCGGCGGCAAGCCGGACGTCGCCCAGGGCGGCGGCCAGAACGCCGCCGCGGTGCCCGAGGCCATCGAGGCCGTGGAGCGCCTCGTGGCCGAGGTGGCCTGAGCCGCGTGAGAGATATGCGACGCGGCAGACGCATCGCCGTGGATGTCGGGGACGCCCGCATCGGGGTCGCCTCGTGCGACCCCGACGGGGTCCTCGCCACCCCCGTGGAGACCGTGCCGGGACGTGACGTTCCGTCAGCGCACCGCCGGCTCAAGGCGATCGTCGACGAGTACGAGCCGCTCGAGGTCGTGGTCGGTCTGCCCCGCTCCCTCAGTGGGGGAGAGGGGCCGGCCGCGGCCAAGGTCCGGGCCTTCGCCCAGGAGCTGGCCAAGAACATCGCTCCCGTAGGGGTCCGGCTGGTTGACGAGCGGATGTCGACGGTCACCGCGACCCAGGGGCTGCGGGCCTCCGGAGTCAGGAGCAAGAAGGGCCGCTCGGTGGTCGACCAGGCGGCGGCGGTGGTCATCCTGCAGAGCGCCCTGGAGACCGAACGTGTCTCCGGGGAACCCCCGGGCGAGAGCGTCGAAGTGGTCATCTGATCGCGATACGGTAACGTTCCGCGCGATGTGGCGGCGGTTCGAACAGCCGCACGTGCAAGTAGAGGCGGATTCGTACAGCAAGCGCGCTGCCAGGCCGGGGCGCACCGCCTCTCGGCTCTAGGGGATCGATGACCGAGTATGGCCGGGGCTACGGCTCCGAACCGTGGAATCCCGAGGACCCGCTCTACGGAGACCAGGGTTCGTACGGACGCCAGGCGCAGCAGTCCCAGTGGGACGGACAGCAGTCCGCCCCGCATCCCCAGCAGCAGGGCGACCCTTACTCCCAGCAGCAGTACAACGGGGGGTGGGACGGCACGCAGGGCGGACAGCTGCCGTACGACCCGTACGACCCCTACGGCCAGCAGCCCCCGGTCGATCCGTACAGCGGGGCGAGCCCGGACTACTACGCCACCCCGGACGCCTACCCGCCGCCGCAGCCCCAGCATCTGCGCCAGCAGGCGCCGCCACAGCAGCAACAGCAGTACCAGCAGGCGCCGCACCCGCAGCAGCAGAGCCCGCACCCTCCGCAACACACGGACCCGGCGTACGACGACGGTCCGGGCGTCGGCGACGACTGGCGGGCCGACCCGGACCCGCGCGAGCCGGAGCCGGAGCACTCCTTCTTCGTGGGCGACGACGATGACGACGACCGTGATGACCGCGACCCGCGCGAACAGCGCCGGGCCGGCCGCGAGCGCCGCGGCAAGAAGAACAAACGCCGCAGCGGCACCGCCTGCCTGATCGTCACCCTGGTCTTCGCCGGAGCCGTGGGCGCGGTCGGCTATTTCGGCTACGACTTCTTCATGAGCCACTTCGGATCGGCCCCCGACTACGAGGGTGAGGGATCCGGCGAGGTCCAGGTCGACATTCCGGACGGTTCACCGATCTCGGAAATGGGCCTGATCCTCAAGCGCGAGGGTGTCGTCAAGAGCGCCGACGCGTTCACTGAGGCGGTGGGCGATAAACAGATGCAGGCGGGTACGTACACACTCCGCAAGCAGATGTCGGCCGCCGCCGCCGTCGAGCTGATGCTGGACCCCAAGAGCCGTAACGGCCTCACGATCCGTGAAGGGCTGCGGGCCGGCGCCGTCTACACGCTCATCGACAAAAAGCTCCACCTCAAGGCGGGCACGACCAAGGGCATCGCCGAGAGCCAGGCCAAGAATCTCGGGCTGCCCTCGTGGGCCGACGACTCCTCGAGCATCAAGGACCCGCTGGAGGGATTCCTCTACCCGTCGACCTACAGCGTCGGCGACAACGCGAAGCCGGCGGCGGTCCTGAAGCAGATGGTGGCGCGGGCCAACCAGGTCTACGAGAAGTACGACCTGGAGGCGAACGCCCGGAAGCTCGGTCTGGATTCGCCGTTGCAGCTGCTCACCGTCGCCAGCCTCACGCAGGCCGAGGGCAAGTACAAGCATGACTTCGTGAAGGTCGCGCGCGTCGTCTACAACCGTCTCAAGCCGAACAACACCGAGACATACGGTCTGCTCGACTTCGACTCGACGGTGAATTACGCCAAGTCCCAGAGCACCTTGGACACCGGATCCGTCGACAAGCTGCGGAATTTCAACGACCGGTACAACACCTACAAGTTCAAGGGCCTGCCGCCCGGACCGATCGGTAACCCGGGCGAGGTCGCGCTCAAGTCGGCCATCGACCCGGCCAAGGGCAACTGGTACTACTTCGTCTCGATCAATCCGGAAAAGACGCTGTTCGCCGAGACGAACGAAGAGCACGAGCGAAACCGCCGCATTTACGAAAAGGAACACGAGAAAGCCAAGCAATGAGCCCCACACGTCAAGCTGCGGTTCTCGGCTCCCCGATCGCCCATTCGCTCTCCCCGGTACTGCATCGCGCCGCCTACGCGGAATTGGGCCTGAGCGACTGGTCGTACGACCGCTTCGAAGTCGATGAGGCGGCGCTGCCCGGGTTCCTGGAGAAGCTCGGCCCGCAGTGGGCGGGGCTGTCCCTGACCATGCCGCTCAAGCGGGCGGTGATCCCGCTGCTCGACGAGATCAGCGCCACCGCGGCCTCGGTCGAGGCGGTGAACACCGTCGTGTTCACGGCGGACGGCCGCCGTCTCGGCGACAACACCGACATCCCGGGCATGCTCGCCGCGCTGCGCGAGCGCGGGGTGGAGCAGGTCGAGCGGGCGTCGATCCTGGGCGCCGGCGCCACCGCCTCCTCGGCGCTCGCCGCGCTCTCCCGTATCTGCACCGGCGAGGTGACCGCCTACGTCCGCAGCGACGCGCGCGCCGACGAGATGCGCGGCTGGGGCGAGCGGCTCGGGATCACCGTCCGCACCGCCGCCTGGGAGGACGCCGCCGCGGCCTTCGAGGCCCCGCTGACCGTGGCCACCACCCCGGCGGGCACCACCGACGCGCTGGCCGCCGCCGTCCCCGACCGGCCCGGCACGCTCTTCGACGTCCTCTACGAGCCCTGGCCGACGGCGCTGGCCGGCGCCTGGGCCGACCGCGGCGGCGCGGTGGTCGGCGGCCTCGACCTGCTGGTCCACCAGGCCGTCCTCCAGGTGGAGCAGATGACGGGACGCTCGCCGGCGCCGCTGGCCGCGATGCGCAAGGCCGGCGAGGCGGCGCTCGCGGCCCGCTGATCCGCCGGACCGGCCCCGGGCCCCCGCGCCCGGTCCGCACCCTGGACTGGGCGCCGCCCCTCCCGCGCGACGTGGGAGGATCAGGGGGAGACCGTACGCGGATGAGCAGTACATGAGGAGCACCGTTGAGCAGGTTGCGCTGGCTGACGGCGGGGGAGTCGCACGGCCCCGCACTCGTGGCGACGCTGGAGGGCCTTCCGGCCGGGGTCCCGATCACCACCGAGATGGTGGCGGACGCGCTGGCCAGGCGCCGGCTCGGCTATGGCCGCGGTGCCCGGATGAAGTTCGAGCAGGACGAGGTCACGTTCCTGGGTGGGGTGCGGCACGGCCTGTCGCTGGGCTCGCCGGTGGCCGTGATGGTCGGCAACACCGAGTGGCCCAAGTGGGAGCAGGTGATGGCGGCCGACCCGGTGGACCCCGAGGAGCTGGCCGCGCTGGCCCGTAACGCGCCGCTGACCCGCCCCCGCCCCGGCCACGCCGACCTCGCCGGGATGCAGAAGTACGGCTTCGACGAGGCCCGCCCGATCCTGGAGCGCGCCTCCGCCCGCGAGACCGCCGCCCGGGTCGCCCTCGGCGCGATCGCCCGCTCCTTCCTCAAGGAGACGGCCGGCATCGAGATCGTCTCGCACGTCGTCGAGCTGGCCGCGGCCAAGGCCCCGTACGGCGTCTACCCCAAGCCGTCGGACGTGGCGAAGCTGGACGCGGACCCGGTGCGCTGCCTGGACGCGGACGCGAGCAAGGCGATGGTCGCCGAGATCGACCAGGCCCACAAGGACGGCGACACCCTCGGCGGTGTGGTTGAGGTGCTGGCCTACGGCGTGCCGGTGGGCCTCGGCTCGCACGTCCACTGGGACCGGCGTCTGGACGCCCGGCTGGCCGCCGCCCTCATGGGCATCCAGGCCATCAAGGGCGTCGAGGTCGGTGACGGCTTCGATCTGGCGCGGGTGCCGGGCTCGAAGGCGCATGACGAGATCGTGGCCACGGACGAGGGCATCAAGCGCACCTCCGGCCGCTCCGGTGGCACCGAGGGCGGGCTGACGACCGGTGAGCTGCTGCGGGTGCGGGCGGCGATGAAGCCGATCGCGACGGTGCCGCGGGCGCTGGCGACCATCGATGTGAGCACGGGTGAGGCGGCCAAGGCGCACCACCAGCGTTCGGACGTCTGCGCCGTGCCGGCCGCCGGGATCGTCGCCGAGGCGATGGTGGCCCTCGTGCTCGCGGACGCGGTGGTGGAGAAGTTCGGCGGCGACAGCGTGCCGGAGACCCGTCGCAATGTGCAGGGCTTCCTCGACAACCTGGCGATCACATGACATCCCCGGTCGTCGTACTGATCGGCCCGCCCGGTGCCGGTAAGTCCACGGTGGGCGCGCTGCTGGCCGAGCGGCTGGGCGTCGGCTACCGCGACACCGACGCCGATATCGTCGGCACGGCCGGCCGGCCGATCGCCGAGATCTTCATCGACGAGGGCGAGCCGCACTTCCGCGAGCTGGAGCGGGCGGCCGTGCGCGACGCGCTGGACAGCCACCCGGGCGTGCTCTCGCTCGGCGGCGGCGCGATCCTGGACGACGGTACCCGCAAGCTGCTGACCGGGCTGCCGGTGATCTTCCTGGACGTCCAACTCGCCGACGCCGTCAAGCGGGTGGGCCTCGACGCGCCCCGCCCTCTGCTCGCCGTCAACCCGCGTAAGCAGTGGCGCGAGCTGATGGAACGGCGCCGTCCGCTGTACACCGAGGTCGCGCGCGCCGTGATCGACACGGGGGAGCGCTCCCCCGGGCAGGTCGTCGACGCGATCCTGGACGCTTTGGAGCTACGGCAGGCCGCGGGAGACGCCCCGCAGGCCGCCAACAGGGAGGAACAGGCATGACGGAGCAGGCCACCCGTATCCAGGTCGGCGGCACGGCGGGCACCGACCCGTACGAGGTGCTCGTCGGGCGGCAGCTGCTCGGTGAACTCCCGGGCCTGATCGGCGACAGTGTCAAGCGGGTTGCGGTGCTGCACCCTGAGGCGCTGGCCGCCACCGGCGAGGCGTTGCGCGAGGACCTCGCCTCCCAGGGCTACGAAGCCATCGCCATCCAGCTGCCGAACGCCGAGGAGTCCAAGACCGTCGAGGTCGCGGCGTACTGCTGGAAGGCGCTGGGACAGTCCGGCTTCACCCGCAGCGATGTGATCGTCGGCGTCGGCGGCGGCGCCACCACCGACCTGGCCGGCTTCGTCGCCGCGACCTGGCTGCGCGGGGTGCGCTGGATCGCGGTGCCGACGACGGTCCTGGGCATGGTGGACGCGGCGGTCGGCGGCAAGACCGGCATCAACACCGCCGAGGGCAAGAACCTCGTCGGCGCCTTCCACCCGCCGGCCGGTGTGCTCTGCGACCTGGCCGCGCTCGACTCGCTGCCGGTCCACGACTACGTCTCCGGCCTGGCCGAGGTCATCAAGGCCGGCTTCATCGCCGACCCGGCGATCCTCGAACTGATCGAGTCCGACCCGGAGGCCGCCAAGCGCCCGGACGGCGCGCACACCGCCGAGCTGATCGAGCGGGCGATCCGGGTCAAGGCCGAGGTGGTCTCCGCGGACCTCAAGGAGTCCGGTCTGCGCGAGATCCTCAACTACGGCCACACCCTGGCGCACGCCATCGAGAAGAACGAGCGCTACAACTGGCGGCACGGCGCTGCCGTCTCCGTCGGCATGGTCTTCGCCGCCGAACTCGGCCGGATCGCCGGGCGCCTGGACGACGCCACCGCCGACCGGCACCGCTCCGTCCTTGCGTCCGTCGGGCTGCCGCTGACCTACCGCGGCGACCAGTGGCCCAAGCTGCTGGAGACGATGAAGGTCGACAAGAAGTCCCGCGGCGACCGGCTGCGCTTCATCGTCCTGGACGGCCTCGCCAAGCCGACCGTCCTGGAAGGCCCGGACCCGGCGATGCTGCTCGCCGCCCACGCGGAGATCGCGACGTGAGCGAGCGTAGCGAGCGAACAATGGAGCGGTGCGTGCCCGGCGAATGCCGGGCCGAGCGAAGCGAGGTTTGCGCATGAGCGGCAGGACCCGGCGGGTGCTCGTCCTCAACGGTCCCAACCTCGGCCGGCTGGGCTCCCGCGAGCCCGATGTCTACGGCGCCACCTCCTACGCCGGACTGGTCGAGGAGTGCACCCGGCTCGGCAAGGAGCTGGGCTTCGAGGCCGAGGTCCGGGAGACCAACGACGAGGGGGAGATGATCCGCTGGCTGCACGAGGCCGCCGACGGATCCATTCCGGTCGTCATCAACCCCGGTGCGTTCACGCACTATTCGTACGGCATGCGGGACGCGGCCGCCCAGCGCACCGCCCCGCTCATCGAGGTACACATCTCGAACCCGTACGCGCGCGAGGAGTTCCGCCACAATTCGGTCATCGCGGCGGTCGCCAGCGGTACGGTCGCCGGATTCGGTATCGGCTCGTACCGCCTCGCGCTCCGCGCGCTGGCCGAGGAGCTGAACGACTGACGCGCCCTCGGGCACCCGATCCCGCCCCCGGTCGTTCATGCATCGAGCGCCGGGGGCCGGGAACATCTCCCTGCCGTGGCGGGGAAGGTACCGTTCGCTCCAGCATCACCCACGCCGATGGCCGTGGGGCACAACGGCCCCTCGGGGCCGGTGGGTTACCGCACGACGCACCGGGCAGCCCGGCCCGGCGCCGCGCACGCACCACGTCGACCGCACGAGACGGAGAGCCACCGGATGCAGTACGCAGTGGGGGCTCCGCTGCCGCCGCCCCGCGGGCAGGCATCAGGACCCGGGGCCGCGATGAACTGGACGCCCAACCCGGGACGGCCCACCCCGCCCACCTCGCCGCCGACCCCCTCGGCCCCGCCCCCGCCGGCTCCGGCCGCCCCGCCGCCGCCCGCGCAGCAGCCCGCCCCCGGGCAGGGCTGGCCCGGACCCACGCCGCGACAGGCCCCGCCCACCCCGCACAGCACCGACATCACCGGCCATGTCCAGCTGCCGCCGGGCGCACCGGTGGCGCTGCCCAGCCCGCCCACCGACACCGCCGCACCGGACGCCGCGCAGGCGGCCGTCGCGGTGCTGCTGATCGGCCCGGCCGGCGCCGGCAAGACCAGCGTCGCCCGCCACTGGGCCGACACGCGCCGGGTGCCGACCGCGCACATCAGCCTCGACGACGTCCGCGAATGGGTCCGTTCCGGCTTCGCCGACCCGCAGTCCGGCTGGAACGACCACTCCGAGGCGCAGTACCGCCTCGCCCGCCGGACCTGCGGCTTCGCGGCCCGTAACTTCCTCGCCAACGGCATCTCCTGCATCCTCGACGACGCCGTCTTCCCGGACCGGCCGGTCGTCGGCCTCGGCGGCTGGAAGCGGCACGTGGGCCCCGGCCTGCTGCCGATCGTGCTGCTGCCCGGTCTGGAGATCGTCCTGGAGCGCAACGCCCGGCGCACCGGCAACCGCCGGCTGTCCGACGAAGAGGTGGCCAGGATCCACGGGCGGATGGCCGGCTGGTACGGCTCGGGACTGCCGATCATCGACAACTCCCAGCACGATGTCGCCACGACGGTGCGGGTGCTGGACGACGTCGTCGCCCGCAGCATCGCCAGCCCGCCCGCCTGGTAGCCCCGGGCGTACGCCGGTCCCCCGGGCGGCGGCGCTCGACCGGCCGCCTCGGGGGAGCCGCCGTACGCTCGTGATATGTCCGAGTTGTACGCGGCCCGACGCACGCGGCTGCGCGACCGCTGCGCCGCAACCGGAAGTGCCGCCGCCCTGATCTCGCGCCCCGCGAACGTCCGCTACCTCGCCGGCTGTGCGCCGCCGGGCGCCGCGCTGCTGCTGGGCCCGTCCGACGATGTGCTGCTGTGTGCCCGACCGCTGAGCGGTGATCCGTCCGAGGGGCGGCCGGTCGACGACGTACGGGTGTCGGTGCTGCCCACCCGCGGCGGCGACCCGGTCGTGGCCGGCGCCGATCTGGCCGCCAAAGCCGGCGCGGACACCCTGGCCGTCGAGGAACACCACCTCACCGTCACCCGCCACCGGGCGCTCTCCCAGGTCGCCCCGCGGCTGCGGCTGACCGATCTGGCCTGCGCGGTCGAGGCACAGCGCCTGGTCAAGGACGACGACGAGATCGCCTGTCTGCGGATCGCCGCCGAGATCTCCGACCAGGCCCTGGGCGAGCTGCTGGAATCGATCCTGGTCGGCCGCACCGAGCGGCATCTCGCCCTCGAACTGGAGCGCCGTCTGGTCGATCACGGCGCGGACGGCCCGGCCTTCCCCACCTCCGTCGCGACCGGCCCGAACTCCGGCCGCCTCGGGCATCTGCCCACCGACCGGAGGGTCGAGGAGGGCGACTTCCTCAGCGTCGGCCTGGGCGCGAATTACCGCGGCTACCGCTGCGAGATCGGCCGCACCTTCGTCATCGGCACCACGCCCTCGGACTGGCAGATCGAGCTGTACGATCTCGTTTTCGCAGCCCAGCGGGCCGGGCGCGAGGCGCTCGCGCCGGGTGTGGAGTGCCGCGAGGTGGACCGGGTGACCCGTCATATGCTGGATGCTGCGGGGTACGGAGAGCGCCTCGGACCGTGGACCGGGCACGGTGTGGGACTCGAAATCGACGAGGACCCTCAATTGTCGCCTGCCGCCATGGGTAAACTGGACGCTTGCGTGCCGGTCACCGTCGAGCCGGGGGTTCACATCCCGGGCCGTGGGGGTGTCCGGATCGACGACACACTCGTCGTCCGCCCAGAGGCGGACGGCGGGCCCGAGCTACTCACGATCACGACCAAGGAGCTGCTCGCACTCTGAGCCGTAGCGGTTCGGTGTGCACCTCTCCCGGGTCCCACCACCTGCAGTCCAGGAGATTCCGCAACCGTGGCATCCACGAACGACCTCAAGAACGGCATGGTGCTCAAGCTCGAAGGCGGCCAGCTCTGGTCCGTCGTCGAGTTCCAGCACGTCAAGCCCGGCAAGGGCCCGGCCTTTGTCCGCACCAAGCTCAAGAACGTGCTGTCCGGCAAGGTGGTGGACAAGACCTTCAACGCCGGCGTGAAGGTCGAGACGGCCACCGTCGACAAGCGCGGAATGCAGTTCTCGTACATGGACGGCGACTACTTCGTCTTCATGGACATGGACACCTACGACCAGCTGCACGTCGACCGCAAGGCTGTCGGCGACGCCGCCAACTTCCTCATCGAGGGCTTCGAGGCCGTCGTGGCGCAGCACGAGGGCGAGGTGCTCTACGTCGAGCTGCCGGCCGCCGTCGAGCTCGTCGTCCAGGAGACCGAGCCGGGTGTCCAGGGTGACCGCTCCACCGGTGGCACCAAGCCGGCGACGCTGGAGACGGGCCACCAGATCCAGGTCCCGCTCTTCATCACCACCGGCGAGAAGATCAAGGTCGACACCCGCACGAGCGACTACCTCGGCCGGGTGAACAGCTAACCGTGGCTGCCCGCAGCAAGGCCCGTAAGCGCGCCTTCCAGATCCTCTTCGAGGCCGATCAGCGCGGTGCCGACGTGCAGTCCGTGCTCGCGGACTGGATGCGTCACGCCCGGACCGACTCCCGGCAGCCGCCGGTGAACGAGTACACCCTGCAGCTGGTCGAGGGGTACGCGGACCATGTCGCCCGTATCGACGAGCTGATCTCCACGTACGCGGTCGACTGGGACCTGGACCGGATGCCGGCGGCCGACCGCAGCATCCTGCGGCTCGGTGCCTACGAACTGCTCTGGGTGGACGACACGCCGGACGCGGTGGCGATCGACGAAGCGGTGCAGCTCGCCAAGGAGTTCTCCACGGACGACTCGCCCTCCTTCGTCAACGGCCTCCTCGGCCGGCTCAAGGAGCTGAAGCCGAGCCTGCGGCGCGAGGCGTAGCAGGCGGTCGGCAGAGCGGACGGCAGGGCCCGGAGCGGTGGGTTACGCTCCGGGCCCTTCGCATGCCCGCACAGCGCCGCTCAGGGCCGTCCCAGGTACCTCTGGGACCCCAGGCGCACCGCACCCGGTGCACTGCGCGCGGGGGGCGTACGCCGGTCACGCAAAACCGCCGCCCCGGAGAGCCCGGAGCGGCGGTACGTTTCTGCAGGTGGTGCGCGAAAGCTTTAGAGCTCGTCGTGCTGCACGGCGCGGCGCGCGTCGGCGTCCAGCACGCCCCAGCTGATCAGCTGCTCGGTCAGCACCGAGGGCGACTGGTCGTAGATGACCGCCAGGGTGCGCAGGTCGTCCTGGCGGATCGACAGCACCTTGCCGTTGTAGTCACCGCGCTGGCTCTGGATCGTGGCGGCATAGCGCTGCAGCGGGCCGGCCTTCTCCTGCGGGACATGGGCGAGGCGCTCCAGGTCGAGCACCAGCTTCGGCGGCGGCTCGGCCGCTCCGCCCGGCGTCGTGCCCGGCAGCAGTTCCTGCACCGGAACGCCGTAGAAGTCCGCCAGCTCGGCGAGGCGCTGCACGGTCACGGCACGGTCGCCGCGCTCGTACGAACCCACCACCACGGCCTTCCAACGACCCTGGGACTTCTCCTCGACGCCGTGGAGGGAGAGGCCCTGCTGGGTACGGATGGCGCGGAGTTTGGCCCCGAGCTGTTTGGCGTATTCGCTGGACATGAAACTCCCCAGACGGCTGTATCGACATGCGGCTCCGCCGCGGGCTGGTAACTCACTGTGAGGTTACGCAGCGTAATCTGACTTCGTCAAGCGGAATGGGCCAGACCATCACCCGTCAGGGGTGCGGACCGGCCCTGGAGGGGGTCCTGGTAACCTGACTGCGTAATTTCGACGTCCTTTAAGATCCGTCCCGTGAGGCGGAGAAGGAGGTCCGTTTCGTATGGACGCAAACAGTTCTGAGGCGGGAGTTCGGCTCCCCGCGCGCCCGGTGCTCGAAGGCCCGGACATCGCGCGGATGCTCACCCGTATCGCCCACGAAATCGTCGAGCGCGCCAAGGGCGCGGACGATGTGGTGCTGCTGGGGATTCCGACCCGCGGCGTGTTCCTCGCCCGGCGGCTGGCCGCCAAGCTCGAGGAGATCACCGGCCGTACGGTCCCGGTCGGCTCGCTCGACATCACGATGTACCGCGACGACCTGCGCCTGGGCCCGGCCCGCACGCTCGCCCGCACGGACATCCCCGGCGACGGCATCGAGGGCCGGCTGGTCCTGCTCGTCGACGACGTCCTCTTCTCCGGGCGCACGATCCGCGCCGCGCTCGATGCGCTGGGCGACATCGGACGGCCGCGCGCCGTACAGCTCGCGGTCCTGGTCGACCGCGGCCACCGCGAGCTGCCGATCCGCGCCGACTACGTAGGCAAGAACCTCCCCACGTCGCTGAGGGAGACGGTCAAGGTCCAGCTCACCGAGGAGGACGGCCGGGACGCCGTGCTGCTCGGTGTCAAAGAGACCGCCCCGGCCGGCGAGCGTTAGCGCACCGCGTACGGACCCGGTGACCCCGGGCCCGCAGGCATGCCCGCTCAACGGACATTCCCGTACACCTCCTTCACTCACGGAGAAAACCGGATGAAGCGTCACCTCATCTCGGCCGCCGACCTCACGCGCGACGACGCCGTTCTGATCCTCGACACCGCCGAGGAGATGGCCCGGGTCGCGGACCGGCCGATCAAGAAGCTCCCCACCCTGCGCGGACGCACCGTCGTCAACCTCTTCTTCGAGGACTCGACCCGCACCCGTATCTCGTTCGAAGCCGCGGCCAAACGGCTGTCCGCCGACGTCATCAACTTCTCCGCCAAGGGCTCGTCGGTCTCCAAGGGCGAGTCGCTCAAGGACACCGCCCTCACCCTGGAGGCGATGGGCGCGGACGCCGTCGTCATCCGGCACCACGACTCCGGCGCCCCGCACCGCCTGGCCACCTCCGGCTGGATCGGCGGCTCCGTGGTCAACGCCGGTGACGGCACCCACGAGCACCCCACCCAGGCGCTGCTCGACGCCTTCACCATGCGCCGCCGCCTCGTCGGCGTCGACGCGGGCCTGGGCCACGACCTCTCCGGCCGCCGGATCACCATCGTCGGCGACATCCTGCACAGCCGCGTGGCCCGCTCCAACGTCCATCTGCTGCACACCCTCGGCGCCGAGGTCACCCTGGTCGCGCCGCCGACGCTGGTGCCGATCGGTGTGGAGCGGTGGCCCTGCGAGGTCTCCTACGACCTGGACGCGGTGCTCGCCAAGTCCGACGCGGTGATGATGCTGCGCGTCCAGCGCGAGCGGATGAACGCCGCGTTCTTCCCGACCGAGCGCGAGTACGCGCGGCGCTACGGCCTCGACGGCGACCGCATGGCCCGGATGCCGGAGCACGCGATCGTGATGCACCCCGGTCCGATGAACCGCGGTATGGAGATCACCGCCGAGGTCGCCGACTCGCCGCGCTGCACCGCCGTCGAACAGGTCGCCAACGGTGTCAGCATCCGTATGGCGGTCCTCTATCTGCTTCTGGGCGGCAACGAGCCCGCCGTGACCGCCGGCAACGGCACCAGCACACGCACCGAGGAGAGCAAGTAACCATGGGCAAGATCCTTATTCGCGGCGCGAAGATCCTCGGTGGCGAGCCGCAGGACGTGCTGATCACGGACGAGACCATCACCGCCGTCGGCACCGACCTGACCGTCTCCAGCGCCGAGGGCGCCCAGGTCATCGAGGCGGACGGCAAGATCCTGCTGCCGGGCCTGGTGGACCTGCACACCCACCTGCGCGAGCCGGGCCGCGAGGACTCCGAGACCGTGCTGACCGGCACCAAGGCCGCCGCCGTCGGTGGCTTCACCGCCGTCCACGCCATGGCCAACACCTTCCCCGTCGCCGACACCGCGGGCGTCGTCGAGCAGGTCTGGCGGCTGGGCAAGGAGTCCGGCTACTGCGACGTCCAGCCGGTCGGTGCGGTCACCGTCGGCCTGGAGGGCAAGAAGCTCGCCGAGCTCGGCGCGATGCACGACTCCGCGGCCGGTGTGCGGGTCTTCTCCGACGACGGCAAGTGCGTGGACGACGCCGTCATCATGCGGCGCGCCCTGGAGTACGTGAAGGCCTTCGACGGTGTCGTCGCCCAGCACGCCCAGGAGCCCCGGCTCACCGAAGGCGCCCAGATGAACGAGGGCATCGTCTCCGCCGAGCTGGGCCTGGGCGGCTGGCCCGCGGTCGCTGAAGAGTCGATCATCGCCCGCGATGTGCTGCTCGCCGCGCACGTCGGCTCCCGGGTGCACATCTGCCATCTGTCGACGGCCGGCTCGGTCGAGATCGTCCGCTGGGCCAAGTCCAAGGGCTGGAACGTCACCGCCGAGGTCACCCCGCACCACCTCCTGCTCACCGACGAGCTCGTCCGCTCGTACAACCCCGTCTACAAGGTGAACCCGCCGCTGCGCACCGAGGCCGACGTCATGGCGCTGCGCGAGGCGCTCGCCGACGGCACCATCGACTGCGTCGCCACCGACCACGCCCCGCACCCGCACGAGGACAAGGACTGCGAGTGGGGCGCCGCGGCCATGGGCATGGTCGGCCTGGAGACCGCGCTCTCCGTCGTCCAGCACACGATGGTCGACAGCGGACTGCTGGACTGGGCCGGCGTCGCCGACCGGATGTCCTTCCGCCCGGCGCACATCGGCCGCCTCGAAGGCCACGGCCGTCCCGTCTCGGCCGGTGAGCCGGCCAACCTCACGCTGCTCGATTCCGCTTACCGTGGAGAGGTGGACCCCGCGCACTTCGCCTCCCGCAGCCGCAACACCCCCTACGAGGGCCGTGAGCTGCCGGGACGCGTCACCCACACCTTCCTGCGGGGCCGGGCAACGGTCGTCGACGGGAAGCTGGCGTGACACCTTCACTTATCCCCCTGGCCGCGGCGCAGAAGTCCGCCGAGGTCACCAACTGGCCCGGACGCATCGCCTGGGTCGTCGGCCTGCTGGTCTTCGTGGTCTTCGTCTACTGGCTGATGCGCGAGGGCTGGAAGTGGCGCGGCACGCTCCAGGGTGATCTGCCCGAGCTGCCGGCCGCACCCGCCGACCCGGGCAAGCCGCCGCTGGCCCACCCGTCGCCCGCCACCACCCCGACCGGAGGCGGCAAGCCGCCGCTGCTCACATTGAGCGGCCGCTACCACGGCTCGACCACCGCCGGGCAGTGGCTCGACCGGATCGTCGCGCGCGGCCTGGGCACCCGCAGCCGCGCCGAGCTGACCCTGACCGAGCAGGGCCTGGACGTCGTACGGCCGGGCGCGGCGGACTTCTTCGTACCGGTCACCGCACTGCGTGGCGCCCGTCTCGACAAGGGCATCGCCGGCAAGGTCCTGACCGAGGGCGGCCTGCTGATCGTCACCTGGGAGCACGGGGACAAGCAGATCGACTCCGGCTTCCGCTCCGACCGGGCGGGTGAGCACCCGGCCTGGGTCGAGGCCATCAACCAGCTCAGCACCACCAGCACCACCGAGCACACCACCAGCACCACCGAGCACACCGAAACGGAAGGCGCACGATGACGACCTCCACCAGGGGGACCGCCAAGATCCCCGCCGTACTCGTCCTGGAGGACGGCCGCACCTTCCGCGGCCGTGCCTACGGGGCCGTGGGGGAGACCTTCGGCGAAGCGGTGTTCTCCACCGGCATGACCGGCTACCAGGAGACGCTGACCGACCCCTCGTACCACCGCCAGGTCGTCATCATGACCGCCCCGCACATCGGCAACACCGGTGTGAACGACGAGGACTCCGAATCGCAGCGGATCTGGGTCGCCGGCTATGTCGTCCGCGACCCCGCCCGCATCCCGTCCAACTGGCGCTCGGTGCGCTCCCTGGACGACGAGCTGGTCGCCCAGGGCGTCATCGGCATCAGCGGCGTCGACACCCGTGCGCTCACCCGCCATCTGCGCGAGCGCGGTGCCATGCGGGTCGGCATCTTCTCCGGCGAGGCGCTGCCCGACGCGGGGGTGATGCTGGCCAAGGTGCGCCAGGCCCCCGAGATGCAGGGCGCGGACCTGTCCACCCAGGTCGCCACCAAGGAGTCCTACGTCGTCCCGGCGATCGGTACGAAGAAGTTCACCGTCGCCGCGATCGACCTGGGCATCAAGGGCATGACCCCGCACCGCATGGCCGAGCGCGGCATCGAGGTGCACGTCCTGCCCGCCACCGCCACCGTCGAGGACGTCTACGCGGTCGAACCGGACGGCGTGTTCTTCTCCAACGGCCCAGGCGACCCGGCCACCGCCGACCACCCGGTCTCCGTCATGCGCGGCGTCCTGGAGCGCAAGACGCCGCTCTTCGGCATCTGCTTCGGCAACCAGATCCTGGGCCGCGCGCTGGGCTTTGGCACGTACAAGCTCAAGTACGGCCACCGCGGCATCAACCAGCCGGTGCAGGACCGTACGACCGGCAAGGTCGAGGTCACCGCGCACAACCACGGTTTTGCCGTTGACGCCCCCCTGGATGGGGCCTCCGACACCCCCTTCGGCCGCGCCGAGGTCTCCCACGTCTGCCTGAACGACAACGTGGTGGAGGGCCTGCACCTCCTCGACCAGCCGGCCTTCAGCGTCCAGTACCACCCTGAGGCGGCCGCGGGCCCGCACGACGCCGCGTACCTCTTCGACCGCTTCGTTTCCCTGATGGAGGGCCAGCGTGCCTAAGCGCACCGATATCCAGTCCGTCCTGGTCATCGGCTCCGGCCCGATCGTCATCGGCCAGGCCGCCGAGTTCGACTACTCCGGAACCCAGGCCTGCCGGGTCCTCAAGTCCGAGGGCCTGCGCGTCATCCTGGTGAACTCCAACCCGGCGACGATCATGACCGACCCGGAGATCGCCGACGCCACCTACGTCGAGCCGATCACCCCGGAGTTCGTCGAGAAGATCATCGCCAAGGAGCGCCCCGACGCGCTGCTGCCCACCCTGGGCGGCCAGACCGCGCTGAACACCGCGATCTCCATGCATGAGCAGGGTGTGCTGGAGAAGTACGGTGTCGAGCTGATCGGCGCCAACGTCGAGGCGATCAACAAGGGCGAGGACCGCGACCTGTTCAAGGAGGTCGTGCAGGCCGTCCACGCCAAGATCGGCCACGGCGAGTCCGCCCGCTCGGTCATCTGCCACTCCATGGACGACGTCCTGCGGGGTGTCGACGAACTCGGCGGCTACCCCGTCGTCGTCCGCCCCTCCTTCACCATGGGCGGCGCCGGCTCCGGCTTCGCGCACGACGAGGAGGAGCTGCGCCGGATCGCCGGCCAGGGCCTGACCCTCTCGCCGACCACCGAGGTGCTCCTGGAGGAGTCCATCCTCGGCTGGAAGGAGTACGAGCTGGAGCTGATGCGCGACAAGAACGACAACGTCGTGGTCGTCTGCTCCATCGAGAACTTCGACCCGATGGGCGTGCACACCGGTGACTCGATCACCGTCGCGCCGGCGATGACGCTCACCGACCGCGAGTACCAGATCCTGCGCGACATCGGCATCGCCGTGATCCGCGAGGTGGGTGTGGACACCGGCGGCTGCAACATCCAGTTCGCGGTCAACCCCGAGGACGGCCGGGTCATCGTCATCGAGATGAACCCGCGCGTCTCGCGCTCCTCCGCCCTCGCCTCCAAGGCCACGGGCTTCCCGATCGCGAAGATCGCCGCCCGTCTCGCCGTCGGCTACACCCTCGACGAGATCCCCAACGACATCACCGAGAAGACCCCGGCCTCCTTCGAGCCGACCCTCGACTATGTCGTCGTCAAGGTGCCGCGGTTCGCCTTCGAGAAGTTCCCGGCCGCCGACGCCACCCTCACCACCACCATGAAGTCGGTCGGCGAGGCCATGGCCATCGGCCGCAACTTCCCCGAGGCGCTCAACAAGGCGCTGCGCTCCCTGGAGAAGAAGGGCAGCCAGTTCGACTTCGTGACCGCCCCCGGCGCGAAGGCGGAGCTGCTGGAGCTCGCCCAGGTCCCGACCGACGGCCGGATCAACACGGTCATGGCGGCGATCCGGGCCGGCGCCACCCCGCAGGAGGTCTTCGACGCCACGAAGATCGACCCGTGGTTCGTCGACCAGCTCTTCCTCGTCAAGGAGATCGCGGACGAGATCGCCGCGGCCGACAAGCTCGACCCGGAGATCCTTGCGGACGCAAAGCGCTACGGCTTCTCCGACGTCCAGATCGCCGCGATCCGCGGTCTGCGCGAGGACGTCGTCCGCGAGGTCCGGCACGCCCTCGGTGTCCGCCCGGTCTACAAGACCGTCGACACCTGCGCCGCCGAGTTCGCCGCGAACACGCCGTACTTCTACTCCTCCTACGACGAGGAGACCGAGGTCGCGCCGCGCGAGAAGCCCGCCGTGATCATCCTCGGCTCCGGCCCCAACCGCATCGGCCAGGGCATCGAGTTCGACTACTCCTGCGTCCACGCCTCGTTCGCGCTCAGCGACGCCGGCTACGAGACCGTGATGGTCAACTGCAACCCGGAGACCGTCTCCACCGACTACGACACCTCCGACCGGCTCTACTTCGAGCCGCTCACCCTGGAGGACGTGCTGGAGATCGTGCACGCCGAGACCCAGGCGGGCCCGGTCGCCGGTGTCATCGTCCAGCTCGGCGGGCAGACCCCGCTGGGCCTGGCGCAGGCGCTCAAGGACAACGGCGTGCCGATCGTCGGCACCTCGCCCGAGGCGATCGACCTCGCCGAGGAGCGCGGCGCGTTCGGCCGGGTGCTGACCGAGGCCGGGCTGCCGGCTCCCAAGTACGGCACCGCCTTCTCCTTCGACGAGGCCAAGAAGATCGCCGCCGAGATCGGCTTCCCGGTCATGGTCCGCCCGTCCTACGTGCTCGGCGGCCGCGGCATGGAGATCGTCTACGACGAGCCGTCGCTGGGCGAGTACCTCACCCGCCACGCCGGCCTGATCGACAAGCACCCGGTCCTCATCGACCGCTTCCTCGACGACGCCATCGAGATCGACGTCGACGCGCTCTACGACGGCCACGAGCTCTACCTCGGCGGCGTCATGGAGCACATCGAGGAGGCCGGCATCCACTCCGGCGACTCCGCCTGTGCGCTGCCCCCGATCACCCTCGGCGGCTTCGACATCAAGCGGCTGCGGGCCTCCACCGAGGCCATCGCCAAGGGCGTCGGCGTCCGCGGCCTGATCAACATCCAGTTCGCGATGGCCGGGGACATCCTCTACGTCCTGGAGGCCAACCCGCGCGCCTCCCGTACGGTCCCCTTCACCTCGAAGGCCACCGCGGTGCCGCTGGCGAAGGCCGCCGCCCGGATCTCGCTGGGCGCCACCATCGCCGAGCTGCGCGCCGAGGGCATGCTGCCCAGGGTCGGCGACGGCGGCACGCTGCCGCTGGACGCGCCGATCTCCGTCAAGGAAGCCGTCATGCCCTGGTCGCGGTTCCGTGACGCCTCGGGCCGCGGCGTGGACACCGTCCTGGGCCCGGAGATGCGCTCCACCGGCGAGGTCATGGGCATCGACTCGGTCTTCGGCACCGCCTACGCCAAGTCCCAGTCCGGCGCCTACGGGGCGCTGCCCACCAAGGGCCGCGCGTTCGTCTCCGTCGCCAACCGCGACAAGCGCTCGATGATCTTCCCGGCGCGTGAACTGGTCGCCCACGGCTTCGAGTTGCTCGCCACCTCCGGTACGGCCGAGGTGCTGCGCCGCAACGGCATCAAGGCCACCGTCGTGCGCAAGCAGTCCGAGGGCGAGGGCCCGAACGGCGAGAAGACCATCGTCCAGCTCATCCACGACGGCCAGGTCGACCTGATCGTCAACACCCCCTACGGCACCGGCGGCCGGCTGGACGGCTATGACATCCGTACCGCCTCCGTCGCCCGCGGCATCCCCTGCCTGACCACGGTCCAGGCGCTGGCCGCCGCCGTACAGGGCATCGAGGCGATGTCCCGCGGCGATGTCGGCGTGCGTTCCCTCCAGGAACACGCCGAACATCTCACCGCGGCCCGCGAGGAGTAGGGCCCACGAGGGGGACACCGAGGCGGTGTCCCCCTCTGCATGAGCCCCCTCGTTCCTCACCGCGGAAGGTCCCACCCCCGATGTACCGCCTCTTCTTCCACCTGATCTTCAAGCGCATGGACCCCGAGCAGGCCCACCACCTGGCCTTCCGCTGGATCCAGCTGGCCGTGCGCATCCCCGTGCTGCGCACCTTCGTCGCGGCCGCCCTCGCGCCGCGCTACAAGGAGCTGCGCACCGAGGCCCTGGGCCGCCGGATGCACGGCCCCTTCGGCCTGGCCGCCGGCTTCGACAAGAACGCCGTCGCCATCGACGGGATGACCATGCTCGGCTTCGACCACGTCGAGATCGGCACCGTCACCGCCCAGCCGCAGCCCGGCAACCCCAAGAAGCGCCTGTTCCGGCTTGTGCCGGACCGCGCGCTGATCAACCGGATGGGGTTCAACAACGAGGGCTCCGCGTCCGTGGCGGCCCGTCTGGCGGCCCGCAACCCGGTCTTCCCGACCACCGTCGGCGTCAACATCGGCAAGACCAAGGTCGTCCCGGAGGCCGAGGCGACCGCCGACTACGTCACCTCCACCGAGCGGCTCGCCCGGCACGCCGACTACCTGGTCGTCAATGTCTCGTCCCCGAACACCCCCGGACTGCGTAATCTCCAGGCCGTCGACCATCTCCGGCCGCTGCTGACCGCGGTCCGCGAGGCCGCCGACCGTACGGTCACCGACCGTCGGGTCCCGCTGCTGGTCAAGATCGCCCCGGACCTCGCCGACGCCGATGTCGACGCGGTCGCCGACCTCGCCGTGGAACTCGGCCTGGACGGGATCATCGCCACCAACACCACCATCGCCCGCGAGGGCCTCGGCCTGACGTCCGACCCGGCGCTGATCGCCGAGACCGGCGGCCTGTCCGGCGCGCCCCTCAAGGAGCGCTCCCTGGAGGTCCTGCGCCGCCTCTACGCCCGCGTCGGCGACCGGATCACCCTCATCGGTGTCGGCGGCATCGAGAACGCCGAGGACGCCTGGCAGCGCATCCTGGCCGGCGCCACCCTCGTCCAGGGCTACAGCGCCTTCATCTACCAGGGCCCGTTCTGGTGCCGCGCCCTCCACAAGGGGCTGGCGGCCCGCCTGCGCAACAGCCCGTACGCCACCCTCGCCGACGCCGTCGGCGCCGAGCACAAGAAGGTGACCGGATGACCCTGGAGCCCTTTGGCACGCGCCTGCGCCGCGCCATGGACGAGCGCGGCCCGCTCTGCGTCGGCATCGACCCGCACGCCTCGCTGCTGGCCGACTGGGGCCTGAACGACGATGTCGCGGGCCTGGCCCGCTTCACCCGCACCGTCGTGGAGGCGCTCGGCGAGCAGGTCGCGGTCTTCAAGCCGCAGGCGGCGTTCTTCGAGCGCTTCGGCTCGCGCGGCCTCGCCGTACTGGAGACCGCCGTCGTCGAGGCGCGCGAGCGCGGTGCCCTGGTCCTGATGGACGCCAAGCGCGGTGACATCGGCTCGACCATGGCCGCGTACGCCGAGACCTTCCTGCGCAAGGACTCGCCGCTGTTCTCGGACGCGCTGACCGTCTCCCCGTACCTCGGCTACGGCTCGCTGAAGCCCGCCGTCGACCTCGCGCGCGAGAGCGGCGCCGGGCTCTTCGTCCTCGCCCTCACCTCCAACCCGGAGGGCGCGGAGGTCCAGCGCGCGGTGCGCGAGGACGGCCGCACGATCGCCGCGACCGTTCTCGGCCACCTCGCCGCCGAGAACGCCGGCGCCGAGCCGCTGGGATCCTTCGGCGCGGTCGTCGGCGCCACGCTCGGCGATCTCTCCTCGTTCGATCTGGCGATCAACGGCCCGCTGTTGGCCCCCGGCATCGGTGCCCAGGGCGCCACCCCCGCCGACCTTCCGACGGTCTTCGGGGACGCCGTGCGCAATGTCGTGCCGAGCGTCAGCCGAGGGGTGCTGCGGCACGGTCCGGACACCGCCGCTCTGCGCGCCGCGGCGCACCGATTCGCCGACGAAGTGCGGACCGCGCTCGATTAGGCACCTTCCGACGGGGACTTTGGTCCCGAATTGTCCTGGTCAGCAGAGTCTGACCAGGACTTTTCGTCTGTTCTCGCTGACTCCGGGCGCCTTGGCCGCTAGTCTCCGTCGAGAGCACTGCACGTAAGCGCGTTGCTCGTTGCTCCGCAGGTGCGGGGCGACTAGGTTCCACACCGGTCCGTATCCGACAGTTCGACATCCGAGGTGACGTAGGCGTGGCTCTTCCGCCCCTTACCCCTGAACAGCGCGCAGCCGCGCTCGAGAAGGCCGCCGCGGCTCGCCGGGAGCGCGCCGAGGTCAAGAATCGGCTCAAGCACTCCGGTGCTTCCCTCCATGAGGTCATCAAGCAGGGCCAGGAGAACGACGTCATCGGCAAGATGAAGGTCTCCGCACTGCTGGAGTCCCTGCCCGGCGTCGGCAAGGTCCGCGCCAAGCAGATCATGGAGCGGCTCGGTATCTCCGAGAGCCGCCGTGTCCGGGGTCTTGGCTCCAACCAGATCGCGGCGCTGGAGCGTGAGTTCGGCAGCACCGCTTCCTGAATTTTCCGGCACCCCCGGGAAGCTGGAATAATCGCTGCATGAGTACTGCAGTCTCCCGGGGGACGACCCCCGCACCCCCGGCCAGACAACCGCGACTGACCGTGCTCTCCGGCCCCTCCGGGGTCGGTAAGAGCACGGTCGTCGCGCATATGCGCAAGGTCCACCCCGAGGTCTGGCTCTCGGTTTCGGCCACCACCCGCAAGCCGCGACCCGGGGAGCGGCACGGCGTCCAGTACTTCTTCGTCGACGACGAGGAGTTCGACAAGCTCGTCGCCAACGGTGAGCTGCTCGAATGGGCCGAATTCGCGGGTAACCGCTACGGCACCCCCCGCAAGGCGGTGCTGGACCGGCTGGAGGCCGGGGAGCCCGTCCTGCTGGAGATCGACCTACAGGGCGCGCGCCAGGTCCGCGAGTCCATGGCGGAGGCCCAGCTCGTCTTTCTCGCCCCGCCGAGCTGGGACGAGCTGGTCCGCCGACTCACCGGCCGGGGCACGGAGGCGCCCGAGGTCATCGAGCGCCGCCTGGCCGCAGCCAAGGTCGAGCTGGCGGCGGAGAAAGAGTTCGATGTGACGCTTGTCAACACCTCCGTCGAGGACGTCAGCCGTGAGCTGCTAGCCTTGATGTTGCATCGATCCGGGGACCACAACACCAGCGGCTGACCGCGCAGCTCCCCGGAGCGCCCCAGACTTTTGCGTTACACACCGGCTTTATCCCCCTTCGGAAGGTAGAGAGTGTCCTCTTCCATCACCGCACCCGAGGGCATCATCAACCCGCCCATTGATGAGCTTCTCGAGGCCACTGATTCGAAGTACAGCCTTGTGATCTACGCCGCCAAGCGCGCGCGCCAGATCAACGCGTACTACTCCCAGCTCGGCGAGGGCCTGCTGGAGTACGTCGGCCCCCTCGTCGACACGCATGTCCACGAGAAGCCCCTGTCGATCGCGCTTCGCGAGATCAACGCGGGTCTGCTGACCTCCGAGGCCATCGAGGGCCCCGCGCAGTAAGCAAGCACAGCACCTCACCAAGGGCCCGGCGGAGCGACCGCCGGGCCCTTGGTGTGTCATAGGGACAGACATACCTACGGACCTGAGCTCGGGGAGCGGCGAAGCGATGGACAAGCGGGAGCGGGAGCGGCCCAGGGTCGTCCTGGGGGTCAGCGGCGGGATCGCCGCGTACAAGGCGTGCGAGCTGCTGCGGCGGCTGTCCGAGTCCGGGCACGACGTACGGGTCGTGCCGACCGCCTCGGCGCTGCACTTCGTCGGCGAGGCCACCTGGTCGGCGCTCTCCGGGAACCCGGCCACCACCGAGGTCTGGGAGTCCGTCCACGAGGTCCCGCACGTCCGCATCGGTCAGGCCGCCGACCTCGTCGTGGTCGCGCCCGCCACCGCCGACCTGCTCGCCAAGGCCGCCCACGGCCTCGCCGACGACCTGCTGACCAACACGCTGCTCACCGCGCGCTGTCCGGTGATCTTCGCCCCGGCGATGCACACCGAGATGTGGGAGAACCCCGCCACCCAGGAGAACGTCGCCACCCTGCGGCGCCGCGGCGCGATCGTCATCGAGCCCGCCGTCGGCCGGTTGACCGGTGTCGACACCGGCAAGGGCCGCTTCCCCGACCCCGTCGAGATCTTCGAGCTCTGCCGCCGGGTGCTGGCCCGCGGCGCGCAGGGGGCCAGCACGCAGGATCTCGCGGGCCGCCATGTCGTCGTCACCGCCGGCGGCACCCGCGAGCCGCTGGACCCCGTCCGCTACCTGGGCAACCGTTCCTCCGGCAAGCAGGGCTACGCGCTTGCCCGCACCGCCGCGGCCCGCGGCGCCCGGGTCACGCTTGTCGCGGGCAACACCGAGTTGCCCGATCCGGCCGGGGTGGACGTGATCCACATCGGTACGGCCCGCCAGCTGCGGGAGGCCGTGCTGAAGGCGGCCGCGGACGCCGACGCGGTGGTCATGGCCGCCGCCGTCGCCGATTTCCGGCCCGCCGTCTACACCACCGGCAAGATCAAGAAGGTCGACGGCCAGGAGCCGGAACCGGTCACCCTGGTCAGAAATCCGGACATCCTCGCCGAGCTCTCCGCCGACCGCCCGCGGCCCGGACAGGTGGTCGTCGGCTTCGCCGCCGAGACGGACGACGTCCTGGCCAACGGCCGCACCAAACTCGCCCGCAAGGGCTGTGACCTGCTGGTCGTCAATGAGGTCGGCGAGCACAAGGCCTTCGGCTCGGCCGAGAACGAAGCGGTGATCCTGGCGTCCGACGGAACCGAGACCCCGGTCCCGTACGGCCCCAAGGAAGCCCTGGCCGACACGGTCTGGGACCTGGTCGCCCCCCGCTTGGCCGAGATTCACACCTGATCCCGGCCGGAACCACTCCTACCGACCCCTGCTTCACTCCATCGGCCCCATAAAAACCGGCGTGTTTCCTTGACCCGGCCCATTCTCAAGGTGATCGTCCTACCGTGGGCCGTGGTGTCCCAGGTCACGGGGGGTCCATAAATCGAGACCGCGTGCCCGAACGCCACATCTGACCGATAAACTGGCGAGTGGATCGGGCCGAGCGCAGCTCTCGGCCCTTCCGCCAATGATCAGCCAGCAGCCGCTGCAACCCCAGGGAGCGATGTGTCCCGCCGCCTGTTCACCTCGGAGTCCGTCACCGAGGGCCACCCCGACAAGATCGCTGACCAGATCAGCGACACCATTCTCGACGCGCTCCTCAAGGAGGACCCGACTTCCCGGGTCGCCGTGGAGACGTTGATCACCACCGGCCTGGTGCACGTGGCCGGCGAGGTGACGACGAAGGCGTACGCAGACATCCCCAACCTCGTCCGGAACAAGATTCTGGACATCGGCTACGACTCGTCCAAGAAGGGCTTCGACGGCGCTTCCTGCGGCGTCTCGGTCTCCATCGGCGCGCAGTCCCCGGACATCGCCCAGGGTGTCGACACCGCGTACGAGAACCGCGTCGAGGGCGATGACGACGAGCTGGACAGGCAGGGCGCAGGCGACCAGGGCCTGATGTTCGGCTACGCCTGCGACGAGACCCCGGAGCTGATGCCGCTCCCGATCAACCTCGCGCACCGCCTCTCCAAGCGCCTGTCCGAGGTCCGCAAGAACGGCACCATCCCCTACCTGCGCCCCGACGGCAAGACCCAGGTCACCATCGAGTACGACGGCCATAAGGCCGTCCGCCTCGACACCGTCGTGGTCTCCTCGCAGCACGCCAGCGACATCGACCTCGACTCGCTGCTCGCGCCCGACATCCGCGAGTTCGTCGTCGAGCACGTCCTCAACCAGCTCGTCGAGGACGGCATCAAGCTGGACACCGACGGCTACCGCCTGCTGGTCAACCCGACCGGACGCTTCGAGATCGGCGGCCCGATGGGTGACGCCGGCCTGACCGGCCGCAAGATCATCATCGACACCTACGGCGGCATGGCCCGCCACGGCGGCGGTGCCTTCTCCGGCAAGGACCCGTCCAAGGTCGACCGCTCGGCCGCCTACGCGATGCGCTGGGTCGCCAAGAACGTCGTCGCCGCCGGCCTCGCGGCCCGCTGCGAGGTCCAGGTCGCCTACGCGATCGGCAAGGCCGAGCCCGTCGGCCTCTTCGTCGAGACCTTCGGCACCGCCACCGTCGACACCGACAAGATCGAACATGCCATCGCCGAGGTCTTCGACCTCCGCCCGGCCGCCATCATCCGCGACCTCGATCTGCTCCGCCCCATCTACGCGCAGACCGCCGCCTACGGCCACTTCGGCCGCGAGCTGGAGGACTTCACCTGGGAGCGCACGGACCGGGTGGAGGCGCTGAAGCGGGCCGCGGGGCTGTAAGTCCCCGTACCGCCGCCTGATGTGATCACGGCCCCGGACCGCTCGACGGTCCGGGGCCGTGGCCTTTCCACAGCGCCTCCGGTCACTGTCCGTGCCGTCTGCTAATACTGATGCTGTGAGCAGGGAGAACGGGCGACCGGAGGCGGGGGTGCCGGGTGCGGGCGAGCAGTTGGCCCTCATCCGGGAAGCCGTGCGGGAGACCAAAGCCGGGCGGGCCAAGCCGCGGACCTGGCGGGGGGCCGAGTTGGCGGCGGGGCTGCCGGTGGCGCGGGTACTGGTCGACAAGGGGCTGGTGCACCTCGACCGGTACTTCGATTACGCGGTGCCGGCGGCGATGGATGCCGAGGCGCAGCCCGGGGTGCGGGTACGGGTGCGGTTCGGGGCGGGGGAGAAGGGGGGCCGGCGTGAGGGCGGCAAGCTGGTCAGCGGGTTCATCGTGGAGCGGGTCGCGGAGAGCGACTATCGCGGGGTGCTCGCCCCGATCGCGCAGGTGCTGTCCTCCGAGCGGGTGCTGACGCCCGAGCTGCTGGGGCTGTGCCGGGCGGTGGCGGACCGCTATGCCGGGACGCTCGCCGATGTGGTGCAGCTGGCGGTGCCGCCGCGGCGGGCCCGGGCGGAGGCCAAGCCGTCGCCGGCGCCGTTGCCGCCCAATGCGGCGCCCGAGGTGGGCAGTTGGGAGCGTTACGGGGCGGGGGCCGGGTTCCTGACGGCGCTGGTGCGGGGCGATGCTCCGCGGGCGGTGTGGACGGCGCTGCCCGGGGCGACCTGGCCGCAGGAGCTGGCGCGGGCGGCGGCCGCCGCGCTGGCCGGCGGGCGCGGTGCGCTGGTGGTGGTGCCGGACGGGCGGGCCGCGGCGCGGGTGGACGCGGCGCTCGGTGAGCTGATCGGGGACGGGCGGCATGTGCTGCTGACCGCGGACGCAGGGCCCGAGGAGCGGTATCGGCGGTGGCTCGCGGTCAGCCGTGGGTCGGTGCGGGCCGTGGTCGGGACGCGCGCGGCGATGTTCGCACCGGTCGCCGATCTGGGGCTGGTGGCCCTGTGGGACGACGGGGACGCCAGCCACAGTGATCCGCATGCGCCGCAGCCGCATGCTCGCGAGGTGCTCATCCAGCGGTCGGTGAATGAGCGCGCCGGTTTTCTGCTGGGCGGGCTGAGCTGCACGGTCGAGGCGGCACAGCTGGTCGAGACGGGCTGGGCGCGCCCGCTGGCCGCCGACCGCGAGCAGGTGCGGGCCGCGGCGCCCCTGGTGCGTACGGTCGGCGACGGCGACGAGGCGCGGGACGCCGCCGCGCGCGCCGCCCGGCTGCCCACGATGGCCTGGCAGGTGGTGCGCGAGGGCCTCAAACACGGACCGGTGCTCGTCCAGGTGCCGCGCCGTGGCTACGCGCCCCGGCTGGCGTGCGAGCGGTGCCGTACCCCCGCGCGGTGCCGAGCGTGCGCAGGCCCCCTGGAGTCGCAGGACGCGGGCGAGCTGGCCTGCGCATGGTGCGGACGGCCGGAGCCGGACTGGCACTGCTCCGAATGCGGCGGCGCGCGGCTGCGGGCGCAGATCGTGGGCGCGCGGCGGACGGCGGAGGAGCTGGGCCGGGCGTTCCCGGCGGTCCCGGTGCGTACGTCGGGGCGTGATCATGTACTGGCCACGGTGCCGGGAGCACCCGCGCTCGTGGTCAGCACGCCGGGCGCCGAACCGGTGGCCGAGGGCGGCGGGTATGCGGCCGCGCTGCTGCTGGACGGCTGGGCGCTGCTCGGACGGCCGGATCTGCGGGCCGGGGAGGAGGCGTTGCGCCGCTGGCTGGGCGCTGCCGCGCTGGTCCGCGGCCAGGCGGAGGGCGGCACCGTCGCGGTGATCGCGGAGCCGACGCTGCGTCCGGTGCAGGCGCTGGTGCGCTGGGATCCGGTCGGGCATGCGGTCCGCGAGCTGGCCGAGCGGGCCGAGCTGGGCTTCCCCCCGGTCTCCCGGATGGCCTCCGTGGCCGGCCGCGCCGAGGACATCGCCGAGCTGCTCAGAAGTGCCGAACTCCCCGCGGGCGCCCAGGTGTTGGGTCCCGTACCCCTGCCGATACCGGACCCCGCGCGCCCGCGCCGGCCGGGCGACCCGCCGCCGGGCGAGGTCTGGGAGCGCGCCCTCGTACGCGTACGCCCCGGCCAGGGCGCGGTGCTCGCCGCGGCGCTCAAGGCGGCCCGCGCGGCCCGGCTGGTCAAGCGGGAGGGCGAGGCGGTACGGGTACGGATCGATCCGCCGGACCTGGGATGAGGAGAAACCTGGGATGAGGAGAAGGGGCCGTCGGGGGTCTGGCCCCGCCCGGACATGGCGCCGCCCCGGGACCGTTGTCATCGGGCGGTCCCGGGGCGTTGGCGAGCGGTGGTGAGTGGGCTGCAGCCCCGTGTGAGAGTGGCTCAGCCGTTGCGGGGGCCGGGGAAGGCGCCCGGACGGGTGGGCTCGTCGCGGGAGGCCGCGGTCGGCTGGGCGGGCATGGAGCGGGCGGCGGGGACGGACGGCGCGCCCGGCAGACCCGCGGCGATGGTCACCGCGCGGGTCGCCGAGGACTCGGGCGAACGTACCGTCGGCTCAACGCTGTTGTCGGCGGCGGGCTGGGCGGCTGCCCTGCGGGCACCGTAACGGCGGTGCACGGCCTGTTTGGTGACACCGAGCGCCGAGCCCACCGCATCCCACGAGAACCCCAGTGAACGGTCGAAGTCGACCGCGGCCGTGACAAGTGTTTCGACGCTGTCGCGCAACTCCTGGGCGAGACGCACCGTCGGAGCGGGCGCGCGTCCATACACGACAAAGCCCGCGGAGGGTCCCGTGCGCCGCGGTCGGTAGACGTTGCCGAGCTGAGCGGTCAGCGTGCGCAGTGCGTCCACCTGCCGTCGGACCCGCTCGATGTCCCGCACCAGGAGATGCAGGCTGGCGCGCGCCTGGGCGTCGTGGGTTGCGTGGTCGGCCATGAGCAAGCCTCTCGAACCGGCGTGGAAAAGGAAGTGTGAAAGCGATCGGGCCGCCAAAGCGGCCCGGTCGAAGGTCAATGCTGTTTGACCAACGCGACAGCAGCGGCTCTGGTCACGGTATGGGGGCGTACGAGCTTCCGTGCGAGGCGCGGGAAAACCCGTACGCCCCCTGGATCCACCACTCGTGGCCTGGGCCAAGACCCATAGACTGGTGCGTCGTTCCGCTGCGTGTGAGAGGTAATCGCCACCCATGAGGCTTGTCTTCGCCGGCACCCCCGAGGTCGCCGTACCCGCCCTCGATGCCCTGATCGCCTCCGACCGGCACGAGGTCGTGGCCGTCGTGACGCGGCCCGACGCGCCCGCCGGACGCGGCCGGAAGCTGGTCGCCAGCCCCGTCGCCGAGCGCGCCGAGGAGGAGGGCATCGAGGTGCTCAAGCCCGTCAAGCCGCGCGACGAGGACTTTCTGGCCCGGCTGCGGGAGATCGCGCCGGACTGCTGCCCGGTGGTCGCCTACGGCGCGCTGCTGCCGCAGACCGCGCTCGACATCCCCGCCAAGGGGTGGGTCAATCTGCACTTCTCGCTGCTGCCCGCGTGGCGCGGCGCGGCGCCCGTGCAGCACGCGGTGCTCGCGGGTGACGAGGTGACCGGCGCCTCGACCTTCCAGATCGAGAAGGGCCTGGACTCCGGGCCGGTCTACGGGGTGCTGACCGAGGAGGTCCGGCCGACGGACACCAGCGGCGATCTGCTCACCCGGCTGGCGTTCGCCGGCGCCGGGCTGCTCGTCGCGACGATGGACGGCATCGAGGACGGCACGCTGACGCCGGTGCCGCAGCCCGCCGAGGGCATCTCGCTCGCGCCGAAGATCGAGGTCGAGGACGCCAAGGTGGACTGGTCGGCGCCGGCGCTGCGGGTCGATCGGGTGATCCGCGGCTGCGCGCCCGCGCCCGGTGCGTGGACGGTCTTCCGGGGCGAGCGCCTCAAGCTGATGTCGGCCACCTCCGCCGCGGGCCACACCGAGCTCGCCCTCGCACCCGGCGAACTCGCCGTCACGAAGAAGGCGGCGTACGTCGGCACCGGCAGCCACCCCGTCGAACTCGTCTGGGTCCAGCCGCAGGGCAAGAAGCCGATGAAGGCCGCGGACTGGGCGCGTGGCGTACGGATCGAGGCGGGGGAGCGGCTGGGGGACTAGGACGGGCCTTTTCGATCGGTCCCGACCTCCCCGCGCGCTCCCGCCTGCCGCCCGCGTAGGCTGGGACGGACCCCTCATCTCGTATCCGGAGCACCTTTTCTGTGAGTCAGCAGCCCCGTCGTCGCCCCAGCAAGCCCTATCGCCGCCCGCAGAAGGACCCGGTCAGGATCCTCGCGTTCGAGGCGCTGCGGGCCGTCGACGAGCGGGATGCGTACGCGAATCTCGTGCTGCCGCCGCTGCTGCGCAAGGCGCGCGAGGGCGGTGACTTCGACACCCGGGACGCGGCGCTGGCGACGGAGCTGGTGTACGGGTCGCTGCGGCGGCAGGGGACGTATGACGCGATCATCGCGCAGTGCGTGGACCGGCCGCTGCGGGAGGTCGACCCGCCGGTCCTGGACGTGCTGACGCTCGGCGCGCACCAGCTGCTCGGCACGCGTATCCCCACGCATGCCGCGGTCAGTGCGAGCGTCGAACTGGCCCGGGTGGTGCTCGGCGACGGACGGGCCAAGTTCGTCAACGCGGTGCTGCGCAAGGTCGCGGCGCATGACCTGGACGGCTGGCTGGAGCGGGTCGCCCCGGAGTACGACAAGGACCCCGAGGACCACCTCGGCATCGTGCATGCGCATCCCCGCTGGATCGTCTCGGCGCTGTGGGACGCGCTCGGCGGGGGCCGCGCCGGTATCGAGGACCTGCTGGAGGCGGACAACGAGCGCCCCGAGGTGACGCTGGTGGCGCGGCCCGGCCGGTCCACCGCCGAGGAGCTGCTGGCGGCGGTCGGCGAGGACAGCGCGCTGCCGGGGCGCTGGTCGCCGTACGCGGTGCGGCTCGCGGAGGGCGGTGAGCCGGGCGCGCTGGACGCGGTCCGCGAGGGACGTGCCGGTGTACAGGACGAGGGCAGTCAGCTCGTCGCGCTCGCGCTGGCGAACGCGCCCGTCGAGGGCCCCGACCGCGCCTGGCTCGACGGCTGCGCCGGCCCCGGCGGCAAGGCGGCGCTGCTGGCCGCGCTCGCCGCACAGCGAGGCGCCGCCCTGCTCGCGTCGGAGAAGCAGCCGCACCGCGCGCGCCTGGTGGCGCGGGCCTTGGAGGGCAACCCCGGCCCGTACGCGGTCATCGCCGCCGACGGCACCCGGCCCGCCTGGCAGGCCGGCGCCTTCGACCGGGTGCTCGTCGATGTGCCCTGCACCGGTCTCGGCGCGCTGCGCCGGCGGCCGGAGGCGCGCTGGCGCCGCCGCCCCGAGGACCTGGACGGCTTCGCCCCGCTGCAGCGCGAGCTGCTCCGGCAGGCGCTCGCGGCGGTACGGATCGGCGGCGTCGTCGGCTACGCGACCTGCTCCCCGCATCCGGCCGAGACCCGGGCCGTGGTGGACGACGTCATCAAGGGGCGGGGCGGCCTGCCGGCAGAGGTGGAATGGATCGACGCACGGCCGCTGATGCCGGGCGTCCCGGCGCTCGGCGACGGCCCCGACGTCCAGCTGTGGCCGCATCTGCACGGCACGGACGCGATGTATCTGGCGCTGCTGCGGCGGACCGGCTGAGGGACGGGTACGGGCCGAGGCGGCGGTCTCGAATTCAGCGGAGGGCCGGTGCGGCCGCTGAGGGCTTCTGGAGGGTGTCGGACAGCTTCTTCGGGAGGTAACTGGCGATGGGCATACCGGTTTCCCGGCAGTACTGGTACAGCGACTTTCCGCTGGTGGCGGTGGACAGCTTCTTCTTCTGGATCAGCTTGGCCACCGCCTTGACCTTGTTCCCGTCGACGGACTTGCAGGGGATTCTGTCCTGGTACCCCTGAACCGTGAAGTACTTCCCGGCGACGGTGATCTTTCCCGGCGCCAGTTCGATCTCCGCATCCACGCCGTTCTTGTCGTACTCGACAGGGACGCCGAGATCGTGCAGTACGTCGGTGAGGTCCCTTTCGCTTTTGGTGACGGTGGCGACGGCGCTGCTGTCGGCCAGCGGGATATAGCCGAACACCCCTTTGACCTGGAGCGGCATCGGCACGCCCTGGTAGCGGTACTCCCCTCCGGGGGCGGCTGAGAGCTCCTCGTACTTCGCGGTTCCGATCTCGGAGAGCCTGAGCTTGAAGAAGGCGTAATTCCGGATGTGTTTCCGGTCCAGCCTCTGGTCCTGGGCCAGCCGCTCCAGCTCTTCCAGGGTCCCGATTTCGGTCCATTCCGCTGACGCGAACGGGGCTGGGGCCACGTTCTTGGTGATGTTCAGCATGTCCTTCAAGAGGCGGACCGTCTCGTCCTCGCTGTTTTCCTTCTTCACGGCAGTGCCCAGGTCGGTGAGTTCCTTGAACTTCTCGCCGAGCGAAGTGAAGTACCGGCCGTCGAAGTCGATATCGTCCTTCGACGTGGACGGTTCCGGCCGGATCGAGGTGTTGGGGCCGGAGAACTGGTTGCCGCCCTGCCACTCGAAGAAGGACATCCGCATGTCCCCCAGCGGGACCCCGGCCACGGTCTCGGTGTCGGGGTCCGGTCCGGCCAGCTTTTCCCTCAGCTCTCTCTTGAACGTCTCCAGGTCCTGCCCGGCGGGGGGTACGACCTTGAGGTTGGTGAGCATCCGGTCGGTGAGTGTTTCGGGAATGGCGTGGGCGAGGACCTCGGCACGCTTCTCCTTGCTCAGCTTTCCGAGCGCGCCGACGAGGGCGGTGTGGGGAACGATGTGGTGCGCGGTGAGCTCCCACCCTTCGTGTTGCCTCGCTTCGGCATAGGGGTTCTCGCCGCGCCGCTGGATGACGGGCGAGCCCGAGGGTGCCGTCGCGAACCGGGCGACCGTCGGCGCGGAGGCTTCGTCGCGGAGGGCCTGCTGCACGGGTGAGATGGCAGTTGGGACGGCCGGGGAAGGCGTCGGTACGGGGCGGGCGAGGACGCGGGCCGCGTTCTCCTCCGCCGCGCGTTCGAAGGTGTCGGAGGGGCCGCTGATGCTCAGGCCCGAGCCGTTGTCGGTACCGGAGACCGGACCGGTGCGCTGCTGGATGACATGGGTGAGCTCATGGGCCAGGGTGTGCTTGTCGGCGCCGCCGACGCCGATGACGATATGGCTGCCCGAGGTGTAGGCGCGGGCGCCGAGCTCGGTGGCGGAGCGCCGGGCCGGCGGGTCGGTGTGCAGGCGGACGTCGGAGAAGTCGGCGTCGAGCCGGGCTTCCATCTCCGTGCGTACGCTCTCGTCGAGCGGTGAGCCCGGGGAGCGCAGTACGTCGTGCACGGTGGAGCGTTGAAGTGGCTGCTGGTGCCCGCCTGGGGTGTCGTGGGCGTGCGGCTCCCGGGCAAGGAGTTGTACGAGGGCGCGATTTCCCGCGGAGCGCTGTAGCGCGATGAGTGCCGCAGGGCCGTTCCCGAGGCCCTGGACCGGGGCCGCCTCGGGCGATAAGTGGTGGGTTTCGTCCCGCAGACGCGTTGCTTGCTCCGCTGACGGCCGATCTTCCGCGTACACGCTGTCTCCCCTCCGCCCGCCGGTCCACTGCCCGATGGCGACATCATCAGCATGGCGGCCCTGTGGTCGGGGCGTAAGGGCGCACTCCGGGCGGTCGTTGCACCCGTCCCCCCTCCATCGCTTCTCGGCCACCAAGCCATACTGGTGGCATGGCCTTGATCAACCCCAGCATCCTGTCCGCAGACTTCGCCCGGCTCGCCGAGGAGGCGAAGGCCGTCGAGGGCGCCGACTGGCTGCACGTCGACGTCATGGACAACCACTTCGTCCCGAATCTCACTCTCGGTGTGCCGGTGGTCGAGTCGCTGAGCAAGGCGACGGACACCCCGCTCGATCTGCATCTGATGATCGAGGACCCGGACCGCTGGGCGCCGCAGTACATCGAGGCCGGGGCCGGGTCGGTGACCTTCCATGTGGAGGCGGCGGCGGCGCCGGTGCGGCTGGCGCGGGAGATCCGGGCCAAGGGCGCGCGGGCGTCGATGGCGCTGAAGCCGGCCACACCGATCGAGCCGTACGAGGATCTGCTTCCCGAGCTCGACATGCTGCTGATCATGACCGTGGAGCCCGGCTTCGGCGGCCAGGCGTTCCTGGACATCATGCTGCCGAAGATCCGTCGCACCCGTGAGCTGATCTCCCGGCACGGTCTGGAGTTGTGGCTGCAGGTCGATGGCGGGGTCTCGGCGGCCACCATCGAGCGCTGTGCGGAGGCGGGCGCCGATGTGTTCGTGGCCGGCTCCGCGGTGTACGGCGCGGACGACCCGGCCAAGGCGGTCCGGGACCTGCGGGAGAAGGCCGAGACGGCGACCGCGGCGGCGGGCTGGGGCTGCGCGCACTGACTCCGGGGCACGGGAGCGGGCCGCCGGATCGAACATGTGACGGGCGGCCCGGTCGATATCGGCCACCGAAATCCTCTTGTGGCGCGGCTGTGCCGCCCATTGTCCGTGGCGCAACCGAGCGTTCACGACGGTCGGAGCGGTGATGGTCCCCGTTGCCCTCGGGTTTCTGAAAGGATGAGCAAAGACTCGATCAGATGCGCAAAAGGGGAGAATTTCGTGGTAGCCAGCCGCCCACAGTCCGGAATGGGCCCTGCCGAGCTGGTGCAGGCCGCGGCCATGGCCCGCCGTTTCTATCTTGAGGGCAAGTCGAAGATCCAGATCGCGGAGGAGTTCGGCGTCAGCCGGTTCAAGGTCGCGCGGGTGCTGGAGACGGCACTGGAACGTGATCTTGTACGGATCGAGATCCGGGTCCCCTCCGAGCTGGACGCCGAACGCTCCGACGCCCTGCGGGCCCGCTACGGCCTGCGGCACGCGGTGGTCGTCGAGTCGCCCGCGGATGCTCCCCCCGCCTTCGGTGGCGGGACCCCGCCCGAAGACGCCGCCGACCCGGAGAACCTCGGTGAGGTCGCGGCCGACCTCCTCGGCGAGCTGGTCACCGAGGGCGATGTGCTCGGACTGGCCTGGGGCCGGTCGACCATCCACATGGCGGCCGCGCTGCGCCGGCTCCCGCCGTGCACCGTCGTCCAGCTGACCGGTGTCTATGACGCCGGCACCGCCGACCGGGGCTCGGTCGAGGCGGTGCGCCGCGCGGCCGATGTCTCCGGAGGCGAGGCGCACCCGATCTACGCGCCGATGCTGCTGCCCGACTCGGCGACCGCCGAGGCGCTGCGCCGGCAGACCGGTATTGCCCGCGCCTTCGACTACTTCGACAAGGTCACCGTCGCCTGTGTCTCCATCGGTTCCTGGGAGCCGGGCATCTCGACCGTCTACGACATGCTCTCGGAGGAGGAGCGGGAGCACTACGCCTCGCTGGGCGCGGCCGCCGAGATGTCCGCGCACCTCTTCGACACGGAGGGCCGGCGGATCGGCCGGGACCTCGGCGAGCGGTGCATCACGGTCGAGGCGGACCGGCTGCGCCGTATCCCCGAGGTCGTCGCGATCGCGGGCGGCCGGCGCAAGGCCGCGGCGATCGGCGCGGTGCTGCGCTCCGGGCTGGTGACGAGTCTGGTCACGGACACCTCTGCCGCCGACCATCTGCTGCTGGAGACCGGCCCCGGGCCGCGCCCCGCCCTGGACCGGGCGGATCCTGACGGGGCGTGACGCACCCCTGGCGGACTCATCGGCGAGCAGCCCGGGCCTGCCTGTGACAGCATCAGCGCCATGGTGATCCGCTTCGTTCCGCGCCGCGCCGCCGCTGTCGTCGCCGCGCTGCTCGCCGGGTTGCTTCTCGTACTGACCGGGTGTTCCACCGGCGGTGGTGACAAGGGGAGTTCGCCTGCGTCGCCGCGGTCCGTGGCAACGGCCGTCGCCGGTACGCGGGCACCCGCCACCTCCGGTACGCCCGGCACCGTTGGCGTACCGGACCGGTCGAAGGGCATGCCGGTCGTCCCGGTCGGCAAGCTGCCCTCCCAGGCGCGGGACACCCTGCGGCTCATCGACGCCGGCGGGCCCTTCCCGTACGCGCAGGACGGGACCGTCTTCGGCAACCGTGAGGCGCTGTTGCCCCGTCAGCCGCGCGGCTACTACCACGAGTACACGGTTCCTACGCCCGGGTCGCCGGACCGCGGTGCGCGCCGTCTCGTCACCGGCGAGAGCCACGAGACGTATTACACCGACGATCACTACCGGACCTTCAAGGCGGTGCTCCGATGACGGGTTCTGTGCCCCGGCCGCTCGCGGCGGTGCTCGACGGCAGTACGCCCCCGGGAGTGCTGCCCTGGCCCGCCGACCGCTCGGTGGCGGACGCGCTGGACGCCGCGCGGGACGCCGGCTGGACCGGCGCGACGCTGGAACTCGAAGGGGCCGTGGGCAAGGACGCCTTCATGGAGCGGTGCGCCCGCTCGCTGCGGCTGCCGGACTGGTTCGGCCGCAACTGGGACGCGCTCGCCGACTGCCTCACCGACCTTTCCTGGTGCCCCGCCGACCGCGGCCGGCTGCTGATCGTGACGGGCTGGCAGGGCTATGCGACCGCCGCGCCGGAGGACTGGAGCATCGTGGAGGGCGTCCTCGCGGACGCGGTGGGGTACTGGCGCGACACGGACACCGGACTGGCCGTGATCATGGCCAGGGGACGGGCCCGGCAGGGGGTCTAGGAGCTGTCCGGGACCGTCTCCGGCGGGTGTCGTCCCGGCTGGAGATCACCCCGTACGTCTGGACCGCTCACCCGGCTCGACGTGTACACGTCAGCAGCTCAGTGCCCGTTGGCGGATCGCACACACGGCCCACTCCCTGGCTCGGACAATCGTATGAGCCCTGGTCAGGGCCCGTATCCTGGCGTTATGCGATTCCTGAATCCGAAGAACGGCGCGCTCGAAGAGAGTTCTTCGGTGCCTTACGACCTGACCTACGACGATGTGTTCATGGTGCCCGGCCGCTCCGCCGTGGGCTCCCGCCAGGGTGTGGATCTGTCCTCGCCCGACGGGTCCGGAACCACCATTCCGCTCGTGGTCGCCAACATGACGGCGATCGCAGGCCGCCGGATGGCCGAGACCGTTGCCCGCCGTGGTGGCCTGGTCGTCATTCCGCAGGACATTCCGCTCGACGTCGTCACCGACGTCGTGACCTGGGTCAAGCGCCGTCATCTGGTGCTGGACACGCCGATCGTGCTGTCCCCGGTCGCGACCGTCGCCGACGCCCTGTCGCTGCTGCCCAAGCGGGCGCACGGCGCGGGCATCGTCGTCGAGGGCGGTCGCCCGGTCGGCGTCGTCACCGAGCACGACCTGGCCGGGGTGGACCGCTTCACCCAGGTGGCCGAGGTCATGACCCGGGACCTGCTGGTCCTGGACGCGGACATCGACCCGCGGGAGGCCTTCAACCGCCTCGACGCCGCCAACCGCAAGCTCGCTCCCGCGGTCGACGCGGACGGCAAGCTGGTCGGCATCCTGACCCGTAAGGGCGCCCTGCGCGCCACCCTGTACACCCCCGCCACGGACGCCAACGGCAAGCTGCGGATCGCCGCCGCCGTGGGCATCAACGGCGATGTGGCCGGCAAGGCCAAGGCGCTGCTGGACGCCGGTGTGGACACGCTCGTCGTGGACACCGCGCACGGCCACCAGGAGAGCATGATCAGCGCGGTCAAGGCGGTCCGGGCGCTGGACCCGCAGGTCCCGATCGTGGCGGGCAACATCGTCGCCGCCGAGGGTGTACGCGATCTGATCGAGGCCGGCGCGGACATCATCAAGGTCGGTGTCGGACCGGGCGCGATGTGCACCACTCGGATGATGACCGGCGTCGGCCGGCCGCAGTTCTCCGCGGTGCTGGAGTGCGCCGCCGAGGCCAAGAAGTTCGGCAAGCACGTCTGGGCCGACGGCGGCGTGCGGCACCCCCGCGATGTCGCGATGGCGCTGGCCGCGGGCGCGTCCAACGTCATGATCGGCTCCTGGTTCGCCGGCACCCTGGAGTCGCCCGGCGACCTCCAGCACACCGCCGACGGCCGCCCGTACAAGGAGAGCTTCGGTATGGCCTCCGCCCGTGCGGTGCAGCGCCGTACCAGCGAGGAATCGGCCTACGACCGGGCCCGCAAGGGGCTCTTCGAGGAGGGCATCTCCACCTCGCGGATGTTCATCGACCAGGGGCGCCCCGGCGTCGAGGACCTGATCGACTCGATCATCGCGGGCGTCCGCAGCTCCTGCACCTACGCGGGCGCGGCCTCGCTGGCCGAGTTCGCCGAGAAGGCCGTGGTCGGCGTGCAGAGCGCCGCCGGCTACGCCGAGGGCAAGCCGCTGCACGACAGCTGGAACTGACCCGCGACAGGGCCGCACAGCGACCCGGATCCGCCGCTCACCGGCCCCGCACCGCATCGGTGCGGGGCCGGTCGCGTATGCGGGCCCCATGGTGTCCACCCCTTGGACGCTCCGCCGCGAACTTCATGATCTGACGCTTGTGCGCAACGAACCGTCGTCCGTCGCACCGGTGCGCAACGATCGTCCGTAGTTGCGCAAGGAACCCGCATTACGGCAGGTCAGCGGCGGGCCGTAAGGTCATGCGCTGTACGTGGAGTGGCGGAGACCGCCTGCTCGGCGGTCTCCTGCTGCGGCTTGCTTTGGCATGCCCATGAACGGGCCGCTGTCGGTCGCCGTCATCCGTATCCGCAGTCACCGGCAGCGATGAACCGGCAGCGATAAAGGAGCCACCCCAGTGTTGGAGCACGGCGCAGCCCCACCCGTAGGGGACAGCGACCCCCAGCCACCCTCCGGAGGCCTCGGCACCCGGCTGATGCGGCGCAAGCCGGTCGAGCGGCTGGTCGCCGAGGGCGGCAAGGGGGAGGGCGGAACGCTCCGCCGCTCGATGGGTGTATGGCAGCTGACCATGATCAGCATCGGTGCCACCCTCGGCACCGGCATCTTCGTGGTCCTCGGCAAGGCCGTCCCGGCCGCCGGGCCCGCGGTCATCATCGCCTTCGTCATCGCCGGCATCACCGCCCTGTTCTCCGCGCTGTCCTACGCGGAGCTGGCCGGCACCATCCCGGTCTCCGGATCGTCCTACTCCTACGCCTACGCCACCCTCGGCGAGCTGGTCGCCTGGGTCTGCGGCTGGTGTCTGATCCTGGAGTACGGCGTCTCGGTCGCGGCCGTCGCGGTCGGCTGGGGCCAGTATCTGAACGAGCTGCTCGACGGCACGCTCGGCTTCACCATCCCGGATGCGCTCTCCGCGCCGCCCGGCGACGGCGGCTACTTCAATCTGCCGGCGCTGCTGGTGGTGATGCTCGCGATGGCGTTCCTGCTGGGCGGGGCCAAGGAGAGCGCCCGGGCCAACATGATCATGGTGGTCGTCAAGATCGTCGCGCTGCTGCTGTTCTGCGGTGTCGCCCTACAGGGCGTGCGGTCCGGCAACTACGCCAACTTCATGCCGATGGGCATGGCGGGCGTCGGCGCCGCGGGCGCGACCCTGTTCTTCTCGTACATCGGCTTCGACGCCGCCTCCACGGCCGGCGAGGAGGCCAAGGACCCGCAGCGTGATCTGCCGCGCGCGATCATGCTCTCGCTGGTGATCGTCACCGTGCTGTACTGCCTGGTGGCGGCCATCGCCGTCGGGGCGATGCCCTGGCAGAAGTTCGAGGGCTCGGAGGCCGCGCTGGCCGGGATCATGAAGGCGGTCACCGGTCAGAGCTGGTGGGCCGTGCTGCTCGCCTTCGGCGCGGTCATCGCCATCGCCAGCGTCGTGCTGACCGTGCTCTACGGCCAGACCCGGATCCTCTTCGCGATGTCCCGGGACGGCCTGGTGCCGAAGGTGTTCTCCAAGGTGCACTCCAAGAGCGGTGTGCCGCGCGCCAACACCGTGATCGTCTCGCTGTTCTGCGGTGTGCTCGCCGCCGCGGTGCCGCTGGGCGAGCTGGCCGACGCCACCAGCATCGGCACGCTGTTCGCCTTCGCGCTGGTCAATGTGGCGGTGATCGTGCTGCGCCGCACCCGGCCGGAGATGAAGCGGACCTTCCGCACGCCGCTCTCCCCGCTGTTCCCGGCGATCGGCTTTGTGCTGTGCGCCTGCATGATGGGCAGCCTCGGCGCCGTGACCTGGGTGGTCTTCGGAGTCTGGATGGCCGTGGGCCTTGTGGTCTACTTCGGATACGGCATGCGCCGCTCCCGATTGGCCACAGCAGAGAAGTGATCCACCCGCAGTGCGACTGAACGATCTCGACGAACGCATCGTCCACGCCCTCGCCGAGGACGCCCGCCGCAGCTATGCCGACATCGGCCAGGAGGTCGGGCTCTCGGCGCCGGCCGTCAAACGCCGGGTGGACCGGCTGCGGGCCGACGGCGCGATCACCGGCTTCACGGTGCGGGTCGACCCGGCCGCGCTCGGCTGGGAGACCGAGGGTTTCATCGAGATCTACTGCCGCCGCAACACCTCGCCCGAGGCGATCCACCGCGGCCTGTCGCGCTACCCGGAAGTGGCGTCCGCCTCCACCGTCACCGGTGAGGCGGACGCCATAGTCCAGGTCTTCGCCGCCGATATGCGGCACTTCGAGCGGGTGCTGGAGCGGATCGCGGGCGAGCCGTTCGTGGAGCGGACGAAGTCCGTGCTGGTGCTCTCGCCGCTGCTGCGGCGGTACGGTTCGGGGGCGCCGAGCTAGCCGCGCTCAGGTCTGCGCTCCGAGGTCCGCGGGCACCCGTGGCGGGGTCCCCCGGGTCCATACGATGCGCAGCGACGAGGCGGCGATCCGCCAGCCGTCCGCTGTCCTGACCAGCTCGCTGTCCGCATGGCCCGCGGAGACGAAGACCTCCCCGGAGCCGTCCGCCAGGACATGGGTGCTCAGCTGGGCGCCGCGGGCGGTGGCCCGGTCGCCGTCGATCTCGATGACGGCGTTGGTGCCCAGGTGGACGGTGCGGTCGAAGAGCGCCATCGCGGCGCTGATGTGCGCCAGCAGGGCGGCCCGGCCGTGGACGGTGCCGATCGGCATCTCGGCGGTGACGTCCTCGGTGTGGAAGGCGCGGGCCCACGCCTCGTCGAACCTCCCCTCGTCCAGAGAGCGGAGGTAGCGGTCCAACAGGTCGCTGATCTCGGCCCGGTCGGTCAGGTGCTGGAGCTGGTGCCGCATCGCTTCGGTGTCCATGGATTCGGTGTCCATGGAGGAGAGCCTGCTGCCTCAAGCGCGCTTCAGGTCAAGCCCGGTGCTGTGATCGGCTCCTGCGCCGGTGCGCAGGCCGGCCACCACGGCGACGCCCACGACCAGCACCACGCCCGCCGCGATGCGGTAGCCCAGCGCCGTGGCATCGGTGAACGCGGTGGCCGGCGCGGCGCCGTGCCCGGTGCCCGAGGCGAAGCGCACCGACAGGACGGTGCCCACCACCGCGATACCCAGCGCCGCCCCCAACTCCCTTGCCGCGCCCTGGAGTCCGGAGCCCATCCCCGAGCGGCGGGCCGGCACCGACGCCACGATCGCATGCGACAGCGTCGGCATCGCCAGGCCCGCACCGGCCGACATCGTCAGGAGAAACACCAGGTAGAGGAGGTACGGCGTACCGGCGTCGGCGGTGGAGAGCAGCAGTAGCCCGGCCGCGATCAGCGCCAGACCCACACCGACCGTCCTGGCCTCGCCGGCCCGCGCTGCCCAGCGCATGCCGTACTTCGTCACCGCCATCATCCCGAAGGCCAGCGGCACGATCGCACAGCCCGTCTGGAGCGGTGAGTAGCCCTTCACGTACTGCAGGAACTGCGCGTTGACGTAGAACAGCGCGAACATCCCGAAGAAGGTGACGGCGATGCCGATGCTGCCGGCCCGCAGCCGCGGCAGCCGGAACAGCCGCGGGTCCAGCACCGGGTGCGCGGCGCGCAGTCCGTGCCGTACGAACACCGCGAACAGCACCAGCGCCAGGGCGAAGGCGCCGGTCACCGGGGCCGAGGTCCAGCCAAGGCCCGGGCCTTCGATGATCCCGAAGAGCAGCGCCGCCGCCCCGAGGACCAGCAGCGCCGAGCCCGGCACGTCGAGCGCCGCGGTCTGCCGCGGGACGCGGGGCGCGGACTGCGCGACCCGGACCAGCAGGGCCAGGGCCACCGGCACGTACACCCAGAACAGCCCCTGCCAGGGCAGGTACTGGAGGATCAACGCGCCGCCCGCGTTGCCCACCATCCCGCCGATGCCGACCGCCGCGCTCCAGGCGGCTACAGCCCCGGCCTTGCGGTCGGGCGGGGCCGCGTGCAGCAGTACGGACATGGTCGCCGGGACGAGCAGCGCGGCGCCCGCACCCGAGACGGCGCGGCCCGCCAGCAGCACCGGCAGACCGTTCGCCAGCGCGCTCAGCAGCGCGCCCGCCGCGAACACCCCGAGGCCGGTCAGCAGCACGCCCTTGCGGCCGAACCTGTCGCCGAGCGCGCCGGCCGGAATCAGCAGCCCCGCGAAGACCAGCACATAGGTGTCGACGATCCACAGCAGCTGGGCGGGGGAGGGGTGCAGTCCACTCGCGGCGATCTTGGGTATCGCCAGATTCATCGCGGCCACCAGCGACTGCGCGACCAGCACACAGGCGCACATCGTGGCCGTCACCGACCGCCGCCGCGCAGGTGGCGCGGCGGCGGTCGTGGGAGGGGAATCCGGAGGAGAAGCGGTCGAGGTCATGACAGGGACGCTAGAGTCCTGGTGAGTTGACCTCAAATGCAAGGTATGCACTCCATGATTGCGCGAAACGCAAACATCGACCTCAACCTGCTGACGGCGCTGGACGCCCTGCTCGAAGAGGAGAGCGTCACCGCGGCCGCCGACCGGCTCGGCCTCTCCGGACCGGCCATGAGCCGCGCGCTCGGCCGGATCCGCCGCACCATCGGCGACCCGGTCCTCGTCCGCGCCGGCCGCCACATGGTGCCGACACCGCGCGCCCTGGAGATCAGGGCCGAGGTGCGCCGTCTGGTGGAGGCCGCACACGGCGTACTGGCCCCGTCCGCGCCCGCCGACCCGGCCGAGCTGGCCCGGGTCTTCACCATCAACGCCAACGATCTCTTCGTCACCGCCGTCGGCCCACAGCTGGTCGCCCGCGTCGCCCAGGAGGCGCCCGGGGTCGTACTGCGCTTCCTCGGCGAGAGCCATATCGATCTGCCGCTGCTGCGTGACGGCGCCGCGGATCTGGAGCTGGGTGTCATCGACAGCCGCGAACCGGAGATCCGTACCGAGGAGCTGTTCGCCGACCACGGCATCGTGGTGGTGCGCGAGGGCCATCCGCTCACCACTGTGACGCTCACCGCGCGCCGCTTCGCCGACGCCCCGCACATCAACTTCTCCCGCCGCGGCCGGCTGACCGGCCCCATCGACACGGCGCTCGCCGCACGCGGGCTGCGCCGCAAGGTGATCGCCACCGTCCCGACCTTCGCCGCCGCCCTGATGATGGTCCGCGACAGCGACGCGGTCGGCCTGGCCACCGAGCGGATCGCGGCACGGGCGGTCCGCGCGCTGGGGCTGCGCACCCTGCCGATGCCGTTCGACCTGCCGCCGATGAACATGGCCATGGCCTGGCATCCCCGTCAGGAGGCCGACGCGGGACACCGCTGGCTGCGCGGACTCGTACGGCGGACGGTCGCGGAGTCGGTCGGCCCGGAGTCCGTCAGTGCTTCACCTGCCACGGCACGACCGTGACGTCACCGCTCTCCAGGATCTCGACAGGCGCCGACGCCACGCCGGTGGCGAGAATGACCCGGCATTGCCGCGCGGCGGAAGGGCGGGCCCCGCCCGTCCGGCCACGGGCCCACCCGCCCTCCGACCGACGCCCCGCACCCCCGCCCCCACCTGCGCGAACGCCGGACGCAACGAATCGCCGCAGAGTCCCTTGAACGCGCAATGAATCGTCCATCGGCGCGCAACGCTGGCGCCTTGTCCCGGATCGCCGGCGGCCCGTACCGTCAATGCGTCCCGCCCGAACCTTTCCGCCGAGGGGTCCCATGACGTCGCTGCACACCGCCCTGCTCCAGAGTTCGGGCCGGCCCGGCGATGTCGCGCACAATCTGCGGGTGCTCGACGACGCGGCCCGTGCGGCGGCCGCGACCGGCGCCGGACTGCTCGCCTGCCCCGAGCTGTTCCTGACCGGCTACGCCATCGGCGGCGATGTGCACCGCCTCGCCGAGACCGCCGACGGCGACAGCGCACAGGCCATCGGCAAGATCGCCGCCGAACACGGCATCGCGGTGCTCTACGGCTACCCCGAGCGCGCCGCCCACGACGAGCCCGACAGCGCCGCGGTCTACAACTCCGCGCAGCTCATCGGCCCCGGCGGCGAGCGCCTCGCGAACTACCGCAAGACCCATCTCTTCGGCTGCTTCGAGCGCGAATGGTTCACCCCGGGCGAGCAGACCGTCGTCCAGGCCGAGCTGTCCGGCGTCCGGATCGGCGTGATGATCTGCTACGACGTGGAGTTCCCGGAGAACGTCCGGGCGCATGCGCTGGCCGGCACGGACCTGCTGCTGGTGCCCACCGCGCAGATGCACCCCTTCCAGTTCGTCGCCGAGTCCGTCATCCCGGTCCGCGCCTTCGAGAACCAGATGTATGTCGCGTACGTCAACCGGGTCGGAGTGGAAGGCGAGTTCGAGTTCGTCGGCCTCAGCTGCCTGGCCGGCCCGGACGGTGTCGTACGCACCCGCGCCGGCCGCACCGAGCAGCTGGTGCGGGCCGAGGTCGACCCCGTCTTCCTGAAGGAATCCCGGGCGGACAACCCGTATCTGCACGACCGGCGGCCGGAGCTGTACGGCCCGCTGACGTGACCTGACCCCCCTCTCCCCCCTCCGTACCGGCGCCGGCCGTCCCCCCGGCCCGCGCCGCCGTGCCCCGCCCCGCCTGCTGTGCCCTGCCTGCAAGGAGTCCGTCCCCGATGACGTCCACGGTGCCCACCGCCGCCCACCACGCGGATGCTCAGCCGCCGATCACCATGTTCGGCCCGGACTTCCCGTACGCCTACGACGACTTCCTCGCCCACCCGGCGGGCCTCGGCCAGATCCCCGCGGTCGAGCACGGCAAGGAGGTCGCGGTCATCGGCGGCGGCCTCTCCGGCATCATCACCGCCTACGAGCTGATGAAGATGGGCCTCAAGCCCGTCGTCTACGAGGCGGACCAGATAGGCGGCCGGCTGCGCACCGTCGGTTTCGAGGGCACCCCGTCCGAGGCCGCCGGCCTGACCGCCGAGATGGGCGCCATGCGCTTCCCGCCGTCCTCGACGGCGCTCCAGCACTACATCGACCTGGTGGGCCTGCACACCTCGCCGTTCCCCAACCCGCTCGCCCCCGACACCCCGTCGACCGTCGTCGACCTCAAGGGCGAGTCGCACTACGCCGTCACCGTCGACGACCTCCCGCAGGTCTACCGCGACGTGATGAACGCGTGGAACGCCTGCCTGGACGAGGGCGCCGACTTCTCCGACATGAACCAGGCGATGCGTGAGCGCGATGTGCCGCGCATCCGCGAGATCTGGGCGCGGCTCGTCGAGAAGCTCGACAACCAGACCTTCTACGGGTTCCTGTGCGAGTCGGAGGCGTTCAAGTCCTTCCGGCACCGCGAGATCTTCGGCCAGGTCGGCTTCGGCACCGGCGGCTGGGACACCGACTTCCCCAACTCCATCCTGGAGATCCTGCGGGTCGTCTACACCGAGGCCGACGACCACCACCGCGGCATCGTCGGCGGCAGCCAGCAGCTGCCGCTGCGCCTGTGGGAGCGCGAGCCGGCGAAGATCGTCCACTGGGCGCCGGGCACCTCGCTGTCCTCGCTGCACGACGGCACGCCGCGCCCCGCCGTGACCCGGCTGCACCGCACCGCCGGCAACCGCATCACGGTGACCGACGCCGACGGCGACATCCGCACCTACGAGGCCGCCGTCTTCACCGCGCAGTCCTGGATGCTGCTGAGCAAGATCGCCTGCGATGACTCGCTCTTCCCCATCGACCACTGGACGGCGATGGAGCGCACCCACTACATGGAGTCCTCCAAGCTCTTCGTGCCCGTCGACCGGCCGTTCTGGCTGGACAAGGACGAGGACACCGGCCGGGACGTCATGTCGATGACGCTGACGGACCGTATGACGCGCGGTACGTATCTGCTCGACAACGGTCCCGACCAGCCCGCCGTCATCTGCCTCTCGTACACGTGGTGCGACGACAGCCTCAAGTGGCTGCCGCTGGAGGCGAACGAGCGGATGGAGGTCATGCTGAAGTCGCTGTCGGAGGTCTATCCGAAGGTCGACATCCGCAAGCACATCATCGGCAACCCGGTCACCGTGTCCTGGGAGAACGAGCCCTACTTCATGGGCGCGTTCAAGGCCAACCTGCCCGGCCACTACCGCTACCAGCGGCGGCTGTTCACCCACTTCATGCAGGACCGCCTCCCCGAGGACAAGCGCGGCATCTTCCTCGCCGGTGACGACATCTCCTGGACGGCCGGCTGGGCCGAGGGCGCGGTGCAGACCGCGCTCAACGCGGTGTGGGGCGTGATGCACCACTTCGGCGGCGCCACCGACGCCACCAACCCGGGCCCGGGCGATGTGTACGACGAGATCGCGCCCGTCGAACTGCCCGAGGACTAGCGGGACGGGGCCCGGCACCGCCGGGCCCCGTCTGCCGCCCCCGGCAGGCCCCCGCTAGACCCCGGCCTCCCGTGCCGCCGCGTACACCTCCGCCGCGAGATCCTTCAGCTCCTCGGCGTCCCGGGCATCGCCCTGCAGATCGATGAGGATCTCCTCCAGGCCCACCTCGGCATGCGCGAACAGATCCTCGACGATCTGCTCGACGCTGCCCTGGAAGGGGCTGCGGTCCGGGCCCGTGTACGCCGTGCCCGTATGCCGGGTGTTGACCCGCAACACGCTCTGCACCGGCTCCTTTCGCCCCCGCTCCGCGGCCAGCTCCCGCAGCTGCTCCCACTGTGTGGCGAGCGCCTCGGCGCCCATGCCGACCGGCATCCAGCCGTCCGCCCTGTCGACCAGCCGGCGCCGCGCGCGGGGGCTGGTGGCGGGCAGCAGGATCGGGATCGGCCGCTTCGGCTTGGGGCCGACGACGGACGGCGCGATGGTGGTCAGCGACCCCTTGTACGCCACCGGGTCCGGGCCCCACACCGTCCGGCAGACGTCGATCAGCTCGTCGAGGACCTTGCCGCGCTGCGCGAACGGGGCGACGGCGGCGGCCCTGTACTCGTCCAGCGACCAGCCCGTGCCCAGGCCCGCGACCACCCGGCCGCCGCTCGCCGCGTCCAGTGAGGCGAGGGTGCGGGCCAGCTGGAACGGGAGGTGCAGCGGGGCGACCAGCACGCTGGTGCCCAGCCGCGCCCGTTCCGTGGCGGCCGCGGCCAGCGTCAGCGTCACCAGCGGGTCGGCCACCGAGCGGTAGTGATCGGGCCAGGGCAGGCCCGGGATGCCGTACAGCCCCTGGGTGGCGGGTTCGGGGAACAGGATCCGCTCGAAGACCCAGAGGCTCTCGTAACCGGCCTGCTCCGCGGCCCGCGCCACGTCGGGCACGTCCCGTCCGATGTCGTACTGCCGCATCTGCGGAAGGCTCAGACCGAGTCGCATGGCCATACCTGCACTCCTTCGTGTCGCGGGGCTCCTCGCGCAACGTATCGCCGGGATACGGGAGTTCCGGGGCACGGCGCCGGAGTGGCGGCCGGGGTGGCGGCCGGGTCAGCCGGGCAGCGGAGTCAGCAGCATCCGCCCGACCAGGCCCACCCCGGCATCCAGCCGCTCGGTGAACTCCTCCGTCACATCCGGCAGCCGGCGTACGCTCCACAGCGCCCGGGCCGCCACCCAGGCGCCGTCCCTGGCCTTGTCCAGGCTCCACGACCCGATCAGATGCGTCAGCGGATCGGCGACGTCCAGCACATCGGGGCCGGGCATCAGCCGTTCACGGATCCGCTCCTCCAGGCTCGTCAGCACCCCGCCCACCCGGTCGAAGTCGGTCTCCAACGCGGCCGGTTCGCACTCCAGCGCCCGGCAGGTGTCCAGCACCGCGAGCGCCAGATCGTGGCCGATGTGGGCGTTGATCCCCGCCAGCGCGAACTGCAGCGGATGCACCCCCGGATGCCGGCGCAGCTGGAAGAGCGGCCGCCAGCAGGCCGGCGGCCGCAGCCCGGCGGCCGCGGCGTCCACCGCGTCGAAATAGCGCCGTGCGAAGCGCACATCCAGTTCGCCCGCGGCCACCGGATCCTGGAACGTGCCGTGCCCGATGCGCCCCGCCACCGCTTCGGTGACGGTCAGATAGACCCCGTTGAAGACGGCCACCCCGTCCTCGGCGGGCAGCGCCGCCGCCAGCGCCCGCATCCGCGCCAGCACCTCCGCCACGCCCCTCGCCGCGGCGTCCGCGCCGTCGGGGGGACCGGCCGCGGACCCCTCGGTCGTGTCCGGCCGGCCGGGGCCGCCGTATTGCTGAATCGTCGTCATCGGCTCAGCGTGACATCCGGATTGCTGATATCGGCGTATGCCGGTTGCCGTTGACCGGAACGGGGTAATAACCGGCGCGCCCTCTTGTGGCTCTGTCATTGATCCGCAAAGAGCGGCAACGGCCTTTGAGAAAGCCCCATATCTTTCGACGTTCCAGGAAGCGCCGCGGTGAACGCGGTGCAGAATTCCGGAGGTTGGAGTATGTCCCGAAGACTTTCCGCCGCACTCACCGCCCCGCTCCTGGGCATCACGGCCCTGCTGGCCGCCGCCCCGCCCCGGGCGGTGCCCGCCGACAAACCCCAGGTGCTGGCGAGTTGGACACAGACCGACGCGGCGAGCTACGGCAACTGGGTGGCGGCCCGCGGCGACCGGTCGAAATGGTCCGCCTACGCCTTCGACTGGTCCACGGATTACTGCTCGAAGTCCCCCGACAACCCCTTCGGCTTTCCCTTCGAGATCTCCTGCGCACGGCATGACTTCGGCTACCGCAACTACAAGAGGGCGGGCACCTTCACCGCTGACAAACCCCGGTTGGACAGCGCGCTGTACGCGGACCTGAAGCGGGTCTGCGGGCGCTACTCCGGCGCGAAGAAGACCTCCTGCAACGGACTGGCCTGGACGTATTACCAGGCGGTCAGGAAGCTCGGCAGCTGAGCCGGGCGGGCGGTGCGGGGCGCGGCGACCTGAGCGGCGCCGCGCCCCGTACCGGGGCCGGCCGGGCCGCCCTTCAGTCCTCGTCGTACGACGAGGCGCCCTCGTCCAGCAGCGGCGGCTGTACCTTCAGGTGTGCGGGGGCCATGGCGCGCAGCGCGTGGTAGCCGACGAGCACCACGATCGTGCCCAGCGCGATACCGCTCAGCTCGAAGTGCTCGCTGATGTGCAGACTGACGCCGCCGATGCCGATGATGATGCCCGCGGCGACCGGCACGAGGTGGAGCGGATTGCGCAGATCCACCTTGTTGTGCAGCCAGATCTGGGCACCGAGCAGGCCGATCATGCCGTACAGGATGACGGTGATACCGCCGAGCACCCCGCCGGGGATCGCGGCCACCACCGCGCCGAACTTCGGGCACAGACCGAACAGCAGGGCGAAGCCGGCCGCCGCCCAGTAGGCCGCCGTGGAGTAGACACGGGTCGCCGCCATCACTCCGATGTTCTCGGAGTAGGTGGTGTTGGGCGGGCCGCCGAGTGCGGTGGAGAGCACCGAGGCCGCGCCGTCCGCCGAGATCGCGGTGCCGAGCTCGTCGTCCAGCGGGTCGCCGGTCATCTCGCCGACCGCCTTGACGTGTCCGGCGTTCTCCGCGACCAGCGCGATCACGACGGGCAGTGCGACCAGGATCGCCGACCACTGGAAGGTGGGGCCGTGGAACGACGGCAGGCCGATCCAGTCGGCCTTGCCGACCGCGGAGAAGTCCAGCCGCCAGTGGTCGGTGACCTTCCCCGCGCCGTTCACCGAGTGGATCATCCCGAAGGCCCGGTCGAAGACCCAGGAGACGGCGTAGCCGAAGACCAGCCCGAGGAAGATCGCGATACGCGACCAGAAGCCGCGCAGACAGACCACGGCGAACCCGGTGAACAGCATGGTCAGCAGCGCCACCCACTGGTCCTGCGGCCAGTACGTACTCGCCGTCACCGGTGCCAGGTTGAAGCCGATCAGCATCACCACCGCGCCGGTGACCACCGGCGGCATCGCGGCATGGATGATCCGCGCGCCGAACCGCTGCACGGCGAGGCCGACGAGAAAGAGCGCGATACCGACCACCAGGACCGCGCCGGTGACGGTCGCGCTGGTGCCGCCCTGCGCCCGGATGATCGCGGCGACGCCGACGAACGAGAGTGAACAGCCCAGGTACGAGGGCACCCGGCCCCGGGTGGCCAGCAGGAAGATGACCGTCGCGACACCGGACATCATGATCGCGAGGTTGGGGTCGAGCCCCATGAGGACCGGCGCGACGAAACTCGCGCCGAACATGGCGACGACATGCTGCGCGCCCAGGCCGACGGTGCGCGGCCACGACAGCCGCTCATCCGGTCTGACCACGGCTCCGGGGGCCGGGTTGCGCCCGTCGCCATGCACGGTCCAGCGCACGCCGAGGCCCATGACTGCTCCACTTCTTCGTCACGGGGTCTTCGTAACGAGGTCTTCACATTGGGGGGACAAAGCATTCTAAGCAGCCGCTTACGATGGCTCCGACCCGCCACAGCGGCACCACCCGCACCAACCGCTGGGGCAACCGCACAAGAACCACAGGAGCGTCAACCCGTGAGCGTCGCACCCCTCCAGGCCGCCCACCCCGTTCCGTACGGGCAGCTGGTCCCCGTCACCGTCCACTTCGACGACCTCGACGCGCTCGGCATGCTCCACAACTCCCGCTACCCGCTGCTGGCCGAGCGCGCCTGGGCGGAGTACTGGCACGGCCAGGGCTTCGGCTTCGACGGCGACTGGACCGCCGCGGGCGACATGTGCAACGTCATCAAGGAGATGCGGGTCTCCTACGAGCGCCCGGTCACCCGCCCCGGCCACTACGCCGCGCACCTGTGGGTCGAACGCCTCGGCCGCACCGGTCTCACCTACGGCTTCCGGCTCTGCTCGGCCGACGGCACCGAGACCTACGCCCAGGGCCACCGGGTGCTTGTCCGCGTCGACGCGCAGACGCTGCGCCCCACCCCGTGGTCGGACCGCGCCCGCGCGATCGCCGCGGAGCTGCTGCGGCCGGCGGACCCGGACGGCGGGACGGGTACGGAGGCCGACGCGGCCTGAGGGGCGGGCGCGGACCGGACGATCCGCGCCCCCCCCGCTCACCTCACGACGGTTCCAGGTCCGTCGCCGGCTCCGCCACGCGTGTGCGCGCCTCGCGCCCCGGCACCCGCAACACCCGCGCGCCCACCACCAGTCCGAGCGTCAGCGTCGAAACCAGCATGAACGACACGGTCAGCGAGGTCGCCTGGGCGATACCGCCGATCGCGGACGGCGCGATCAGACCGGAGGTGTAGGTGATCGTGGCCACGCCCGCGATCGCCTGGCTGGGCGCGGGACCGCTGCGCCCGGCGGCCGCGAAGGCGAGCGGGACGACGACCGCGATACCGAGGCCCACCAGGCCGAACCCGGCCATCGCCATCGCCGGATGGCTCGCCGCGACGATCAGCAGGCCGCCGGCCGTCGCCAGCACCCCGCCCGCCCGCACCGTGCGCACCGCGCCGAAGCGGGCCACCACCTTGTCGCCGGCCAGCCGCGCGATCGCCATCGTGCAGGCGAAGGCGGTGGTCGAGGCGGCCGCCAGGCCCGCATCGGTGCCCAGTTCGTCCCGGAGATAGACCGCCGACCAGTCCAGGCCGGCGCCCTCCGCGAAGACCGCACAGAAGCCTATGGCCCCGATGATCAGTGCCGACCTGGGCGGCAGCGCGAAGCGGGGCGGCGGATGCTCCTCGGGGGCGCTGCGCAGATCCAGTACGCCCTGGCAGGCGAGCGCGCCGAGCACGGTCAGTACGAGCGCGGAGCCGGTCAGATGGAGCCGGGCGTCCCACCCGGCGTGTGCGGCGACGGTGCCGACCGCCGAGCCGAGCAGCGCGCCCGCGCTCCACATGCCGTGCAGCCCCGACATGATCGGCTTGCCGAGCCGATCCTCGGTCTCCACACCCAGCGCGTTCATCGCCACGTCCGACATGCCGGAGGACGCCCCGTACACCAGCAGCGCCGGGCACAGTGCGTACAGGCCGGGGGAGAGGGCGGGCAGGATCAGCGAGAGGGTCCACAGGGCGAGCAGACCGCGCAGCGCGGTGCGGGCGCCGAAGCGGTGGCTGATCCGGCCGGCCAGCGGCATCGCCAGGGACGCACCGATCGCCGGGAAGGCGAGGGCCAGGCCGAGTTGGCCCGCTGAGATGCCGGTGTGGTCCTGGATCCAGGGGATGCGGGTGGCGAAGTTGCCGGTGACCGATCCATGGATGAGGAACACCAGGGCAACGGCCCAGCGCGCGCGGCGCAGCCTGTTGCTGGTGAGGGGGAGGACGTCGTCGTGGACGCCGGTGCCAGCCATGGGCGGTAAACTATCAGGAAGCCTGCCTGATAATAAGAGACCGGATCGACAGGATGAAAGAATCCCGTCATGCATGCACCGCGCGCGGCGGCCGCCGGCCGCACCGCCTCACCGACCACCGCTCGGCTGATCAACGATCGCCTGGCGCTGCAACTCCTGCAGTCCGAGGGGCCTCTGACGGCGGGTCAGCTCAAAACGCTGACCGGTCTGTCCCGGCCGACCGTGGCGGATCTCGTCGAACGCCTCCAGGAGGCCGGTCTGATCGCCGTGGTCGGCGAGAGCGGTGCGCAGCGGCGCGGCCCCAACGCCCGGCTCTACGGGATCGTCGCCGACCGGGCCCATCTCGTCGGCCTCGATCTGCGCACCCACAGCGTCGCCGTCGCGGTCGCCGACCTCCTGGGAAAGGTGCGCGCCGAGCAGACCGTCCCCATCGGCCCGGACGACACCCCCGACACGGCCGTCGCCGCCTCCCTCGCCGCGGTGGACAAGGCCCTCGCCGCGGCGGGCGCCGGCCATCCGCACACCCTCGCCGTCGGCGCCCCCGGCCTGGTCGACCCCGCCACCGGCCGGCTCGGCAGCATCGACTGGATCCCTTCCTGGCACGCCGCGCTGGTCGCTGAACTGCGCGACCGGATGGCCGTACCGGTCCTGCTGGAGAACGAGACCAACCTCGCCGCCATCGCGGAGCAGCGCGACGGCGCGGCCCGCGACCACGACACCTTCGTCCTCCTGTGGCTCGGTCATGGCACCGGCGCCGCGGTGGTCCTGGACGGCAAGCTGCGGCGCGGCGCCTCCGGCGGCACCGGCGAGATCGGTTTTCTGCCGGTCCCCGGCACCGAAGCGCTGCCCTCCGCGAGCGGCTGCGACGGCGGCTTCCACTCGCTGGCCGGCTCCGCCGCGATCTGCGCACTCGCCGCGGAACACGGCATCCGGGCCCCGGGCGGGACCGGCAGCCAGGCCGACGCCGCCTCCGAGACCGACGCACCGCCCGCCGAGGCCCTGGTGCGCGCCGCCGTGGCCGCCGGTGACGCCGGTGCCGCGTTCCTCGACGCGCTCGCCGCGCGGGTCTCGCTCGGCGTGGCGGCCGTGTGCGCCGTGCTCGACCCCGGGTGTGTGGTGCTCGGCGGCGAGATCGGCCTGGCCGGCGGCGACGCGCTCGCCGACCGGGTCGCCGGCCATCTGGCCCGCCTCTCCCCGCTGCGCACCGACGTACGCGCCGGGGCGGTCGGCGGGCGGGCGGTCCTGCGGGGCGCGGTGCTGGCCGCGATGGACGCCGCTCAGAACGAGCTGTTCGCCCCCGCGGGCTGAGCGCGCTCGGCCAGGAACTCGGCGTACGTCCGCCGCCCGTCGGCGTGCTCCGGTGTGAGGTTCCCGCCGCGGCGCAGCGCCGCGGCCCCCGAGCCCGGCAGCCACAGCGGCATCAGCAGCCGGCGGCGCCCGCCCGCCTCCAGCGTGGCCCGTACGAGATCCCGGGCCGTCAGTACCTCCGGGCCGCCCATGTCCGCGACCCGGCCGGCCGGTTCGCCCGCCGCCAACTCGGCCAGCCGGTCGGCCACTTCGCGTACCTCGACGGGCTGGACCCTAATGCCCGTCGGTACCGGCAGCACCGGCGACCGGGCGCCCGCCTTGATCACCCCGAGCACCAGATTGTGGAACTGCGTCGTCCGCAGCACCGTCCAGCCGAGACCGGAGTCCTCGATCAGCCGCTCGACCGCGAGCTTGGTGCGGTAGTAGCTGATCGGGACCCGGTCCACCCCGACGATCGAGATGTACACCAGATGCGGGACGCCGGCCGCCTTCGCCTCCTCGACCAGCCGCCCGGCCGCCTCCGCGTCACCGCCGGTCGGCGTCGTGGCGCAGTGCACGATCGCGTCCGCGCCCGCCATCGCCTCGGCCAGGCCGGTGCCGTCGTGCAGATCGACCGCGTACGACCGCAGCCGCGGCCGCTGGGTGCCGGTGTGCGGCCGCCGGCTCAGCGAGCGGACGTCATGGCCGTCGTCGAGCAGCCGGTCGACCAGGGGCCGCCCGAGCGTGCCCGTGCCGCCGGTCACCAGAATTGTCGCCATCGCGGATCAGTCCTTGAGGGGGAGAGGGGATGCGCACCCTGTGGGGCGCGTGCTTCTCCGCTATGACGAATCACCTGCGCCGTCTGTGACAGTCGGCGCGCCGGGCGCTGTGAGGCAGCCCACAGCGCTTCGCTCGCATGGGCGACGATCAGGCGTGGCAGACTGAAGCTGTACTGACATAAAAGCAGCAGCGCACTCCGGGGTCGGTGTAATTCCGAACCGGCGGTTATAGTCCGCGACCCGTCCGCAGCCAGCGGCCGGTTGAGCAGGTGAAATTCCTGCACCGACGGTGAAAGTCCGGATGGGAGGCAGTGCGCGGCGGGCGAGCTTCGGTACACCGCCGTCGGCGGCGCGTCCGGTCATTTTCCCGGACGGGTCCGTGTATGTCCGGCCGCGGTGTCCCCGTGGCGTCGTTTCCGCTTCTGTCGTTCCAGACAGCCCCGGAGTCCGTGCCTTGAAAGGCAGGAGGACCCGGTGGCCACCGCAGCCCCCGTCGAGACCGCGGCGATGCGCCGAGCCATCGAGCTCGCCGCGCGCGGCCTCGGGCACACCAGCCCCAACCCTGTCGTGGGCTGTGTCGTCCTGGATTCCGAGGGCCGTACGGCGGGCGAGGGCTGGCACCAGCGGGCCGGCGGGCCGCACGCCGAGATCCATGCACTGCGCGCCGCCGGCGAGCGGGCCCGGGGCGGCACCGCGCTGGTCACCCTCGAACCCTGCAACCACACCGGCCGCACCGGCCCCTGCGCCCAGGCGCTGATCGATGCCGGGATCGCCCGGGTCGTCTACGCCGTCTCCGACCCCAACCCCACCGCCACCGGCGGCGCCGTCACCCTGGCCGAGGCCGGGATCGACGTCGAGGGCGGACTCCTCGCCGACGAGGCCACCGCCGGCAACGAGGCCTGGCTGACCTCGGTCCTGCGCGGCCGTCCCTTCGTGCTGTGGAAGTACGCCGCCACCCTCGACGGCCGGATCGCCGCAGCCGACGGCACCAGCCGCTGGATCTCCTCGCCCCGGTCACGCGCCGATGTGCACCGGCTGCGGGCCGCCGCGGACGCCGTGATCGTCGGCTCCGGCACCGCCCGCGCCGACGACCCCCAGCTCGGCGTCCGGATCAGCGGGCTGTCCGACGACGAGATCAGCCAGCCGCTCCGGGTCGTCGTCGACTCCGGCGCCACCGCCGTCAAGGCCGGCGCCCGCGTCCTGGACGGCACCGCACCCACCCTCGTCGCGGTCGCCGAGGACGCCGACGCCGCCCATCTCGAAGGCCTCGCCCCGCTGCTCCGGCTGCCGCGCGCCGCCGACGGGCGCGGCCTCTCCATCCCCGCACTGCTCCAGGCCCTGTACGCGCGCGATGTCCGCTCCGTACTGCTCGAAGGCGGGCCCACGCTCGCCGGGGCGTTCCTCGCCGCCCAGGCCGTCGACAAGGTCGTCGGCTATCTCGCCCCGTTGCTGCTCGGCGCCGGACCGGCGGCCGTCGGCGACGCCGGAATCACCACCATCGCCCAGGCGTTGCGGCTCGATGTGACCGACACCGAACGGCTCGGCCCCGATCTGCGTATCACCGCCACCCCCATCCGCCGCACCCTCCACGAGGAGAACTGAAGTGTTCACCGGAATCGTCGAAGAACTGGGTGAGGTCGTCGCCGTCGAGAACCTCGGCGACAGTCCCTCAGCCACCGCTGGGGGTGCCCCCAGTCGCTCCGCTCGCTTCCGACTTCGCGGCCCCGTCGTCACCGAGGACGCCAAGCACGGCGACTCGATCGCCGTCAACGGCGTCTGTCTGACCGTCGTGGACACCGCCGACGGTGAATTCACCGCCGATGTGATGGCCGAGACCCTCAACCGCTCCAGCCTCGGTGCGCTGGCCGCCGGCTCGCGCGTCAACCTGGAGCGCCCGATGGCCCTCGGTGGACGGCTCGGCGGACACCTCGTCCAGGGGCATGTCGACGGCACAGGCACCATCGTCGAGCGCACCCCCGCCGAGCACTGGGAGATCGTCAAGATCGCGCTGCCGGCGGCGCTCGCCCGCTATGTCGTCGAGAAGGGCTCGATCACCGTCGACGGCGTGAGCCTCACCGTGGTCGACGCCGCGGACGACTACTTCACCATCAGCCTCATCCCCACCACCCTCGCCCTGACCACCCTGGGCATCAAGAAGGTCGGTGACCCGGTCAACCTTGAGGTCGACGTCCTCGCCAAGTACGTCGAGCGGCTGCTGGGCCAGGGCACGTCGCCCACGTCGGACATCAAGGATCTTGAGGAAGTCAAGGAGATGGACCGGTGAGCGTCCTCGACCCGCTGAACGGTGTGGCCTTCACGGCCTTCGGCCAGCACGTCATCTGGTCGGACATGATCGGCAACACCATCGGTCTGGCCGCCCTGGCGCTCGGCTGGCGGCGCTCGATATGGACCTGGCCCGCCCAGCTCCTGTCCGGCGTGATCCTCGTCGCCGCCTATGCCTCCGCCCACCTCAGCGGCGGCGTCGGCAAGCAACTCCTCGTCATCGGCGTGGCGTTGTGGGGCTGGCGGCAGTGGCGGCGCGGCCGGCAGCAGGCCCAGGACGGCTCCATCGCCGTGCGGTTCGCCACCTGGCGCGAGCGCGGACTGCTGCTCGGCGGCACCGTCGTGGGCACCGCGGCCGTCGGCGGTCTGTTCACCCTGATGCCGCAGCTGTCCTGGAACCCCTGGCCGGACGCCTACATCTTCGTCGGCACGCTCGCCGCGATGGTCGCCCAGGCCCGGGGGCTGGTCGAGTTCTGGTTCGCCTGGCTGCTGGTCGACCTCGTCGGCGTCCCGCTCGCCTTCAGCAGCGGGCTCGTCTTCTCCGGCTTCGTCTACGTCGTCTATCTCGCCCTCGTCGTGTGGGGCATGCGCGACTGGTGGCTGCGCTCGCGCGCCGAAGGCCGCCCCGTCCTGGAAGGAGCAGCGGCATGACCGCACTGCAGAGCTGGTACGACGCCGAATCCCTGGTGCTCGACCCCGTCGAGCAGGCCATCGCCGATATCGCCGCCGGCCGCCCCGTCGTCGTCGTGGACGACGAGAACCGCGAGAACGAGGGCGACCTCGTCATCGCCGCGGAGAAGGCCACCCCCGAGATCGTCGCCTTCATGATGAGTGAGTGCCGCGGACTGATCTGCGCCCCCATGGAGGGCCCGGAACTGGACCGGCTGGAACTCCCGCAGATGGTCGAGCACAACACCGAGTCCATGCGGACCGCCTTCACCGTCTCCGTCGACGCCACCGCGGCGCACGGCGTCTCGACCGGTATCTCCGCCGCCGACCGCGCCACCACCCTGCGGCTGCTCGCCTCCGGGGAATCGGTGGCCGGTGACTTCGTACGGCCCGGCCATATCTTCCCGCTGCGCGCCCGGCCCGGCGGTGTGCTGGTCCGCAACGGCCACACCGAGGCCGGCGTCGACCTCGCCCGGTTGGCCGGACTGCGCCCGGCCGCCGCCATCGTGGAGATCGCCGGCGAGGACGGCACGATGCTGCGGCTGCCCGAGCTGGTGCCGTTCGCCCGTAAGCACGGTCTGTCGATCATCTCCATCGAGGATCTGATCGCCTACCGGCAGACCTCCGAGCCCACCGTCCGCCGCGAGGCCGAGACCCGGCTGCCCACCGCGCACGGCGAGTTCACCGCGTACGGCTACCGCTCCACCGTCGACGGCGTCGAACACATCGCGCTGGTCGCCGGCGAGCTCGGCAACGGCGAGGACGTCTTGGTCAGGGTCCACTCCGAGTGCCTGACCGGCGATATCTTCCACTCGCTGCGCTGCGACTGCGGCCCCCAGCTGGAGGCCTCGCTGCAGCGGATCGCCGAGGCCGGCCGCGGCGTGGTCATCTACCTCCGCGGCCACGAGGGACGCGGCATCGGACTGCTGTCCAAGCTGCGCGCCTACGAACTCCAGGAGCGCGGCCGCGACACCCTCGACGCCAACCTCGAACTGGGGCTGCCCGCCGATTCCCGGGACTACGCCGCGGGCGCGCAGATGCTCCAGGACCTGGGCGTCCGCTCGCTGCGCCTGATGACCAACAACCCCGAAAAGACCGCCGCCCTGGTGCGGCACGGCCTCAAGGTCACCGGCCGTGAGCCGATGCCCGTCAAGGCCGGCGAACACAATCTGCGGTATCTGCGCACAAAGCGGGACCGGATGGGCCACGACCTGCCCTGGCTGGACTCCGACCGTGCGACCACCTGCGGCAACCAGTAACCACCCGGCACGACATCACCGAACCCCCAGCACCACCACCCGTACGAGGAGAACCGTGAGCGGCAAGGGCGCACCCGAACTGACCGTGAAGAACTGTGGCGACCTGCGGGTGGCCGTCATCGCGGCGCAATGGCACGAACAGGTCATGGACGGCCTCGTGGACGGCGCACTGCGCGCCCTGACCGAGCTCGGCATCGACGAGCCGACGCTGCTGCGGGTGCCCGGCGCCTTCGAGCTGCCGGTCGTCGCCAAGGTCCTGGCCGGCCGCGGCTATGACGCGGTGGTCGCCCTCGGCGTGGTCATCAAGGGCGGCACCCCGCACTTCGACTATGTCTGCCAGGGCGTCACCCAGGGCCTGACCCAGGTCTCGGTCGACACCGGTGTACCGGTCGGCTTCGGCGTGCTGACCTGCGACACCGAGCAGCAGGCGCTGGACCGGGCCGGCCTGGAGGGATCCACCGAGGACAAGGGCCACGAAGCGGTCACCGCCGCGGTCGCCACCGCCGCGACGCTCCGTTCCGTGTCCGAGCCCTGGCGCTGAGGAGAGCGGGCGACCGCGTAGGGTAGTCACCATCATGTCCAAGAAGACTTTCGAGGAGCTGTTCTCCGAGCTCCAGCAGAAGGCCGCCACCGGCGACCCCGCGACCTCCCGTACCGCCGAGCTGGTACAGGCCGGTGTCCATACGATCGGCAAGAAGGTCGTCGAGGAGGCCGCCGAGGTGTGGATGGCCGCCGAGTACGAATCCGACGAGGCCGCCGCCGAGGAAATCTCCCAGCTCCTCTACCACCTCCAGGTCATGATGGTCGCCAAGGGCATCTCCCTCGACGACGTCTACGCCCACCTCTGATCCGCCCCCGCACCCACCCCAACACCCTTAGCTGCAAAGGAACTCGCTCTCATGCTGCGCATCGCTGTCCCCAACAAGGGTTCACTGTCCGAGCCTGCGTCGGCGATGCTCCATGAGGCCGGCTACCGCCAGCGCAAGGACCGCAGGGAACTGGTCCTGGTCGACGCCGAGAACGAGGTCGAGTTCTTCTTCCTCCGCCCGCGTGACATCGCCGTCTACGTCGGCTCCGGCAAGCTCGACATCGGCATCACCGGCCGTGATCTGCTGCTGGACTCCGGCTCGCCGGCCGAGGAGATCCTCCAGCTCGGCTTCGCCGGATCGACGTTCCGCTACGCCACGCGTCCGGGCACCGCCAAGGACGTCAGCGAGTTCGGTGGCATGACCATCGCCACCTCCTTCGCAGGCCTGGTCACCCAGCACCTCGCCGACAACGGCGTGGACGCTTCCGTCGTCCACCTCGACGGCGCGGTGGAGACCGCCATCCAGCTCGGCGTCGCCCAGATCATCGCGGATGTGGTGGAGACCGGCACGACGCTGCGCAACGCCGGCCTGGAGATCATCGGCGAGCCGATCCTGAAGTCCGAGGCAGTGGTCATCCGTGGCACCGGCGCACCGGACGACGACCCGAAGGTGCGCCAGTTCCTCCGCCGTATGCAGGGCGTCCTGGTGGCCCGGCGCTACGTGATGATGGATTACGACATCCGTGTCGAGCACGTCGAGAAGGCTGTGGACCTCACTCCCGGCCTGGAGTCGCCGACCGTCTCCCCGCTGCACCACGAGGGCTGGGTCGCGGTCCGCTCGATGGTCCCGTCCAAGGACGCCCAGCGCATCATGGACGAGCTCTACGACCTCGGCGCCCGCGCGATCCTGACCACCGGCATCCACGCCTGCCGGCTCTGACGCACCGCCACCGGCCACCCGAACGCACCGCTTCACCCACCGACGGAAGACCGACGACGTGTCCGCGCCCCTGCCCAGCCTCCCGGTGACGTTCCGGCCGACCCGCACCCGGGCCGTCCTGTACGCCGTCGGCATCGCCCAGCTCACCGCCCTCACCGCGATCGCGCTGCTGCTGCCGAAGCTGAGCGGCGGCGAGCGGGCCAGCTTCGTCGTCACCGGACTGCTGGTGCTGGCCGTCCTCCTGCTGCTCAGCCGCCCCAAGGTGGTCGCCCGGCAGGAGGGCGTCACGGTGGTCAACCTCACCACCAAGCGCGAACTGGCCTGGGCCCAGATCCTGCGTGTCAACCTCCGTGCCGGCGACCCCTGGGTCCACCTCGACCTCGCCGACGGCACCAGCCTGCCCGCCATGGGCATCCAGCCCGGCATCGCCAAGGACCAGGCCATCCGGGACGCCCGCGCGCTGCGCGACCTCACCGAGAAGCACGGTGCGCTCGACCACACGGCCGGGTGAGCCTGCCCTAATCCGGGCCCCGCTGTTTACTCTGTTCTCCGGGGCGCGCCGTGCGCCCCGCCCCTCAGTGGGCCAACTGCGACCCGAGGAGTGACTCCCTCCGGCAATGGACGGATCGTCCTGTAGTACCTGCGCCGCCCCTCCCCAACCCCCGCATACCACGGAGGCGGCGGCATGACCGGCCCCTTGCTGCTGCTCGCGGCGGCCCTCGTCCTGATCCTGGCCAACGGTTTCTTCGTCGCCGCGGAGTTCGGACTCGTCACCGTCGAGAAGGCGGACGCCGAACGAGCCGCGGCCGACGGCGACCGCCGCGCGCACACCGTCGTCTCCGCCCTGCGAGAACTCTCCTTCCAGCTGTCCGGCACCCAACTGGGCATCACGATCACCTCATTGGTGGTCGGTATGCTCGCCGAGCCCGCGCTGGCCCAGCTGCTGGACGGCCCGCTGCTCGCCGTCGGCCTGCCCAAGGGCGCGGTCCCCGGCGTCGCCGTCGTCATCGGCATGCTGCTGGCCTCGGCCGTCCAGATGGTCATCGGCGAGCTGGTGCCCAAGAACTGGGCGGTCTCCAAGCCGCTGCAGGTCGCCCGCGTCGTCGCCGGCCCGCAGCAGGCCTTCTCACGCTTCTTCCGCCCGGTGATCACCCTGCTGAACACCGTCGCCAACCGCCTCGTACGCGCCCTGGGCGTGGAGCCGACCGACGAGCTGGCCTCCGCCCGCACGCCCGGCGAGCTGGTCTCGCTGGCCCGGCACTCCGCCCGCGCCGGCGCGATCGAGCAGGACACCGCCGACCTCTTCGTCCGCACCCTCTCGCTGGGCGATCTGACCGCGGAGAACGTCATGACGCCGCGCGTACGGGTCAGCGCCCTGCAGGCGTCCGCGACCGCCGAGGACGTGGTCAACCTCACCCGCGCCACCGGACTCTCCCGCTTCCCCGTCTACCACACCCGGCTCGACGAGGTCGTCGGCATGGTGCACCTCAAGGACGCCCTGGCCGTCCCCGCGCACGACCGGCTGCGCACCCCGGCGGGACGGATCGCCGTGCCGCCGCTGCTGGTGCCCGAGACGCTGCCGGTGCAGCCGCTGCTGGAGCGGCTGCGCAGTGAGCAGCCGATCGCGGTGGTCGTCGACGAGTACGGCGGCACGGCCGGCGTCGTCACACTGGAGGACATCATCGAGGAGCTCGTCGGCGAGGTCCGTGACGAGCACGACGGCGTGGACCTGCCCGAACTGGGCCAGGCCCCGCCCGAGGACGGCCGCCCCGCCTGGGACGCCGACGGCGGCTGCCGGGTCGACACCCTGCGGCGGATCGGCCTGGACGCCCCCGAAGGACCGTACGAGACGGTGGCAGGACTGGTGGCACACATACTCGGCCGGATCCCGGCCCCCGGCGACACCGCGGAGCTCGACGGCTGGCGGCTGCGGGTGCGGCTGGTGTCGCACCACCGCGCCGAGCGGATAAGACTCGTACGGACCGCCCCCGCCGCACCCGCTGCGGCGCCCGTCGCCCCCGGGACGTCCCGTGAGCCCGCCGCGGTCGGTGCGGAGGTGGCCCGATGATCCTGGCCCAGCTGCTCTTCGCGGTGCTGCTCGTACTCGCCAACGGCTTCTTCGTCGGCGCCGAGTTCGCCCTGGTCTCCGTCCGCCGGAGCCAGATCGAACCGCTGGCGACGGAAGGCTCCACACGGGCCCGGCAGGTGCTGCACGGCCTGGAGAACCTCCCGCAGATGATGGCCGCCGCCCAGTTCGGCATCACCGTCTGCTCGCTGACCCTCGGTGCGGTCGCCGAGCCGACCGTGGCCCACCTCCTGGAGCCGGCCTTCGAGGCCGTCCGGCTCCCCGCGGCGCTGGTCCACCCGCTCGGCTATGTCATAGCCCTGGCACTGGTGGTCTTCCTCCACCTCGTCATCGGCGAGATGGTCCCCAAGAACCTGGCGATGGCGGCGCCCGAGAAGACCGCCCTGTGGTTCAGCCCAGGTCTGGTCGCCTTCGCGCGGCTGTGCCGCCCGGTCACCGCGCTGCTCGGCGCATGCGCCCGAGGGGTGCTGCGGATCTTCCGCGTCGAGCCGAAGGACGAGGTCGAGGCGGTCTTCACCAGCGAGCAGCTGACCCATCTGGTCGAGGACTCCGGCCAGGCGGGCCTGCTCGAACCGGCCGAACAGGAGCGCCTCTCCGACGCGCTGGAGCTGGGCAGCCGCCCGGTCACGGATGTTCTGCTCGACCGGGCGGGCCTGGTGACCGTCGAGCCGACGGTGACGCCCCGCCAGGTGGAGGAGCTGACCGTACGCACCGGCTACTCCCGCTTCCCGGTGTGCGCGTCCGGCGGCGCGTACATGGGCTACCTGCACGTCAAGGACGTCCTCGACCTGGAGGAGCGGGACCGCGCGGTGCCCCAGCGCGTCTGGCACCCGATGACCACGCTCCGCGCCGAGCTGCCCCTGGACGATGCCCTGACGGCGATGCGCAGGGCCGCCTCCCATCTGGCGGCGGTCGCCGACGCGACCGGCCGGGTGCTCGGCCTGGTCGCCCTGGAGGACGTCCTGGAGATGCTGGTCGGCGAGGTCCGTGACCCGTCCCACCACCGGGCTCCCGCCGCGCGCGCCGCCCGGCGTGACACGGGGGAGCGCGTCACCGAGCCCCGCGAGGAGGCGTCGCTGCCCACGGAGGACCGGGCGCTGGCGGGCTGAGCCCGCGGCGCGCTGCCCGGCAGAGGCCCGTCCGGGGGAGATCTCCCGGCACGGGCCTCAGTGGTCCGGTCCCTTCGGCGGCCCCTGGATATCGGGGCCCCGCCCCGAGAGGACCTCGCCGTACGCCTGCATCAGGTCGGGCAGCCGTAGGGTGGCGAGGTCGTCGCGGGTGGGCGTGCCACGCCAGGTGGAGAGCCGCAGATCGCGGTAGGCGCAGCTCTTCTCGTAGAGGGTGCGCAGAAAGCGGCCGTTGCCGAGCTCGTCGATCCAGCCCTGCTCGACGACATGGCCGCTGATGCTGCACAGCTCGTCGCGGGCCTCCTCGTCCCAGCGGTCGCCGTTCTCGGCGGCCAGTACCTCGCCGATGGCGGTCAGCTCCAGCGGCCGGTAGCTGGGGAAGTCGACGCGGCTGGTGAAGCGGGAGGACAGGCCAGGGTTGGCGGCCAGCAGCCGGTCCATGCCCTCCGGGTAGCCCGCCAGGATGACGACGAGGCGGTCACGGTTGTCCTCGGCGCGCTTGAGCAGCACCTGTAGCGCCTCGTCGCCGTACGCATCGCCCTTGCTGTAGCCGGAGTTGGACAGGCTGTACGCCTCGTCGACGAACAGCACACCGCCCAGCGCCGAGTCGATCAGCTCATTTGCCTTGACGGCGGTCTGGCCGAGGAACTCGCCGACCAGATCCGCCCGTTGGGCCTCCACGAGATGGTCGCCGCCGAGCAGACCCAGGGCGTAGAAGACCCGCCCGAGTATCCGGGCCACGGTCGTCTTGCCGGTGCCGGACGGGCCGGAGAAGACGAAGTGCCGCTTGGGGGGCTGCACCGGCAGACCCTGGCTCGCACGCAGCCGCGCCATCCGCAACTGGGCCGACAGCGCCCGTACTTGCCGCTTGACCGGCTCCATGCCGACCATCCGCTCCAGCTCCGCCAGCGCCTTCTCCAGCAGCACCGGATCGGCGGGCCCGGCGGGCAGCCGCTCGACGCCGCGCGGCCCCGGGGCCGCGGCCTTGACCCGGGCCGCGGTATCGCCCCCGGCCGGCGCCCCGCCCAGCTCGCCGACCGGTTCGCCGTCCGGCCCGTCGGCCTCGCCGGTCACCAGCAGCTCACGGCCGTCGACCGGGTCGAGCGGGGCCGGCGGATCCGGATCGCCGCCGGCCTCCTGGCCGAGGCCGGACGCGGAGACCGTCGCGAGATCCGTGCCCTCGTCCAGGCCGTCCACCTCCGTGATGGCGGCGAGCCGCGCCGCGGTGTCCATGAACGCCGGGTCGACGCGGTGCACCGCGCGGTAGAGGGGGAGCGCGGCGGCGCTGCGGCCGGTGCCCTCATGGGCGCGGGCGAGCCAGTAGCGCAGCTCCTTGCGCTGCGGCTGCTCGCTGCGGCACCGCATCAGCGCGGCGGACAGCAGCGGCACCGCCTGGCCGTACATCTCCAGCCGCACCCGGGCCATCCCGCCGAACAGCCCGGCCTCGATGCCCAGCACCGGGTCGCCCAGCAGCGGCTCGGTGTGCCGTACGAGCTGGTCCCAGTCCTTGACGAGATAGGCGCGGCAGGCGTGCAGAAAGCGCACCTGGGGGTCGGTGTCCACCGGCGGGCAGCCGGCCAGCGCCTGGTCCAGCTCGGCGACATGGCGGCCGTCGAGCCAGTGGGAGGCGTGGGCGAGCAGCAGATCACGGCCGGTCTCCAGCACCGGCTGGACCCACCAGCCCAGCCAGTACCAGGAGTTGAGGGTGCGTCGGTGACGGGCGCGCATCTCACCGAAGCGGTCGCGATGGCGGTGCATCCGCAGCAGCGCGATGGAGGTGTCGGCGCGCAGCGCGTGCAGGCCGAGCCAGGCGTCGGCCATCGACGGATCGAGCCGCACCGCGGCCCGGAACTCCTCCTCCGCCTGCGGATAGGCGCCTACGGTGTAGGCGTCGACCGCGCGCAGCCAGGCGAGCTCGGCCGGGGCGGGCGAACCTTGAGTGCCGACATCCATCCCGTCCCCCCACAAAACGTCCCCCGTGTGTGCCTCCGGGCAAGTGCCGGGCCGCAGCCTTCCGAACCGGCATACGGCGGGCGGGAGTTGACCGTCGCCGCACGCATCGGTCCCGTGGCCTGCGATGGCACGGACTCGCATCGTACCTGCGGGATCGGTGCAGGCCGTAGAGGGCGGTGCGGGGCAAGAACGGACGACCGGGCGCTGCGCCGCGGCGCGAAGAATGCGGTGACCCAGGGTGAGGGAGAGGCGGCGCCCGGCGGCGGCAAAAAGTGGTTTCGCACAGAACGAAGCCCCCGATCACGGGGGAACAACCGGGGGCTTCGCGTCTGCGGGCGGTCCGTTGAACCGCACATTGAGAACGTAAGTCCTGTACGCCCCCCAGGTCAAGCCGAGTTGGGGCACTCGGCGGGACCCTGTCGGCGCTGCCGAGTGTGCCGGCCAAGGTCTGTTACGGAGCGTGAACTACGGGGCCGATCACGGCGCCGAGGAAGGCCCCACGAGTACCTCGTACCCCAACTGCCCCTGGTGCACCAGGAAATCGGCGTACGGGCGCGAAGGATCGCTCGCGAAGTGCGCGCGCTCCGCCGGAATCCAGCCACTCCAGAACGCGGAGAGCCCCGGCCCGTCCCGGAGTTGCCCCCTTTCCCATGAGTGTTCGCTCGCCAGTTCCATCCACATCAGGCACGCCAGATGCGGCCGCAGCGCCCGCCGCCCCGCGCCGACGCCCTCGACCAGCACCACCGGCGCAGGTGCCAGCTCGCGCTCCTCGGTGAACTCCCCGCGCACCCAGTCGTAGATCCCGTACCGCGCCGTCTCGCCCCGCGACAGCGGCTCCAGTACCTGCGCACGGAAACGCTCGCTCCAGGCAAACAGCTCCTCATGGGTGGCGAGATCGTCGGTGTGCACCACCGGCGCATCGCCCAGCGCCGCGGCCAGCCGCCCGGCGAACGTGCTCTTCCCCGACCCCGCGTGCCCGTCCACGGCGATCAGCCGCACCGGCCCGCACGAGGGCGGAAGGGCGCGCAGCCGATCGGCCAGCGAAGCCAGCTCACCATCCATCGCGCCAGCGTACGCCTGTGGTCCGCACCCCCGACCCTGTCAGTGGTTCACACCAATATTCATCCCGCGACGCGCCCCGCACCGCCTTCCGAAGCAGGCGTGGAGCGGCAATAGTTGACCCACTGCCGACCCGACCGTGCCCGCGCGCCGCCCCGGCCCGACTCCTCGTACCCGATCGCACGCATCCGACTGGGGGACTCCACCATGACCAGCTCCGCGCCCCGGCGCACCGTCCTGGCCGCCGCACTCGCCGCCGCGGCGGGCGTCGCCGCCCCCTCCGCGCAGGCCGCCGACGAACGCCGCACGCCCGCCGCGGGCACCGCGGCCCGGGCCACCACCCCGGACGACGCCGCGCGCCGATCGAAGAGCCTCGTGGACTATCACGCCTGGACCACCGCAGCCGACTGGAACAAGGGCCACGCCAACGGGACCGCCCTCGCGCACGGCGCCCGCCCCGGCGTCCATATCGCCCGCCCCGCCGGCACCGTCGACTACAAGGACCCGCACACCGGCCGGACCGCCTCCTGGGAGTACGCCACCTGGACCTCCCCCGTGCACACCCTCAAGGTCCCGGCCACCGAGGTCGTCGCCTCCTGGAACGCGCACGCCCCCGCCGGCACCTGGATCGCCGTCGAACTGCGCGGCACCTACACGGACGGCGGCCACACCCCCTGGTACGTCATGGGCCGCTGGACGGCCGGCGACAGCGACGCCGACATCCGGCGCACCTCCGTCGACGACCAGAAGGACGGCAGGAGCAGCATCTCCACCGACACCTTCGCCATCGACACCCCCGCGAGCGGCCTCCGCCTGACCTCGTACGAACTCCGCGCCACCCTGCACCGCAAGCCCGGCACCACCCTCACCCCGACCGTCTGGCGGCTGGGCGCCATGGGCTCGGACGTCCCCGACCGCTTCGAGGTCCCGGCATCCAAGCCCGGCCTGGTAGGCCGCGAACTGGTCGTCCCCCGCTACTCGCAGGAGATCCACAAGGGCCAGTACCCGGAGTACGACAACGGCGGCGAAGCCTGGTGCAGCCCCACCTCCTCCCAGATGATCATCGAATACTGGGGCCGTAAGCCCACCCAGCAGCAGCTGTCCTGGGTCAACCCCGACTACGCCGACCCCCAGGTCTGCCACGCCGCCCGCCACACCTTCGACTACCAGTACGACGGCTGCGGCAACTGGCCCTTCAACGCCGCCTACGCCGCCACCTACCCGGACCTCCAGGCCGTCGTCACCCGCCTGGGCTCACTCACCGACGCCGAACAGCTCATCCACGCGGGCATCCCGCTCATCACGTCCCAGTCCTTCCTGAAGACCGAACTCGACGGCGCGGGCTACGGCACCGCCGGCCATCTGATGACCCTCATCGGCTTCACCAAGGCCGGCGACGTCATCGCCAACGACCCGGCCTCCCCGGACGACAAGGCGGTCCGCCGCGTCTACAAGCGCCGCCAGTTCGAGAACATCTGGCTGCGCACAAAGCGCCACGACGCAAACGGCCAGGTCAAGAGCGGTTCGGGAGGCGTCTGCTACCTCTACTTCCCGGCTGAGCCGGCACCAACTCAGCACCGGGTTCTACGGGAGCTGGGAATCCGTTGAGCATGTGCGCGCCGAGGGTGGCCTCGATGACCTGACGGCAGCGTTCGCTGCCGTCGAGGGTGAGGTGGCCGTACCGGTCTGCCGTGATCTTGATGGAGCTGTGGCCCATCCAACGCGACACCTTGTGGATGGGCACGCCGTTGCTCAGGGTCACGCTGCGATCGCATCCTGCGTGAGCACGCCGCCCGGCACGGCTGGAGCAAGAGGCTCACCAACGAGGTCAAGCGCTCTCTCAAGCTCCTGCAGGCCCTCCAGGACACTCCCGGCGCGAAGATCCATGCCAGCGACGTCCTCGAACTGCCACGGATCGGCGGAACCGCACTGTCGACCCTGGAGATCCTCGCCGCTGCCGAACTCCTCATCGACGACCGCACCCTGGTAGTGCGGCACTACTTCGCCAAGCACACCGCCGACCTGCCACCGACCATGGTCGACCAGCTCCAGACGTGGCTCGACGTAATGATCGAAGGCAGCCGGCAAGCGCCACGCAGACGCGCTAGGCACCCGCAGACTGCTCACCTCCACATCCTCGGGATGGCTCCCATCCTGCATACCTGGGCAGCAGCCGGATGCCAGTCCCTGGCAGGGATCAACCGGGACGACTTCACCTCCTCGCTCCCGGCCCGAGGCGCACACCGCAACTTTGCAGAGCAGGGCTTGCGTTCGCTCTTCACGGTCCTCAAGGCACGGAAGATGATCTTCGCCAACCCAACCCGCGGCCTGCCCATCACACCCGTCAATGCCACCGTGCCACTGGACACTGAGGCAATCCGCAACGCACTCAACTCGCCTACCCCCGCAGTCGCGCTGGCTGTCGCGATGGTCGCTTTCCATGCGGTGACCAGCTCACAGCTGGCCGCTATGCAGCTCACCGATATCCGCGACGGACGCCTCACCCTGCCAGGCCGCACCATCCCTCTCGCGGGACCAGTGACGACGAGGCTGTCCGCCTACCTCGACCACAGGTCGAAGACCTGGCCCACGACCCTCAACGCCCACCTATTCATCAACAGGAGGACAGCACCGCGCGCCACACCCGTCAGCCGGAACTTCCCCTGGACGGCAGCTCAGCTCAAGCCCCAGGCCCTGCGCGAGGACCGGATCCTGCAGGAGATCCACGCCACCGGCGGCGACGTGCGCCGCATCTGCGACCTCTTCGGCCTCTCCATCACCGCAGCACTTCGTTACGCCGGCACCCTCGAACATCCTGCCCTGACAGTTGGACGCGTTGAGGGTTCGGGAACCCACGAGGCACCGCGGTAAGGGTAGCGGTGGAGCCGATGCCGGCGCTGCCTGCGGGAGCGGGGCTGCCTCTCACCGCGCACGACGATGGGCCCGAGATCGCGAGCTAGAGGTCGGTGCCGCTGGAGGGGTCTGGCGCCGCCTCGCCCAGGGCGCCGTGGAGCGTTCTGAGTGCGGCGATCATCGCGTCGAGCTCCGCGTCGGGTAGTCCGGGAAGCATCTGTCGCAGAGTCGGCTCGGCATCCCGGCTCCTGGCTTGCCGGGCCTGTGTGCGGGCATGCTCGGCGATCTTGGCGACAGTGCGGCGCCGGTCGGCCGGGTCGGTTCCCAGCTCGACCAGGCCCCGCTTGTGCAGTGCTGCCACCACGGTGGATACCCGGCTCTGGGCGAAGCCGGTGTGCTGGGCGATGGCTCCCACCGGCTGCGGACCGGCGGTGAACAGGCACTCCAGCACCAGCAGCTCGGTCGACCCCGGGTCGGAGGCGCCCTTCATCGCCGAGGCTGCGGCAGCGGTGAGCCGCCTGCCGAGACGGTGCAGCTCAGCGAGGTTCATGGGACTGGTCAGTGGTAGCACGTGCACTCTCCTCCAAAAATATCCCTGATGATACATCCCAAGTTATGCATCATCAATGATGTATCATGAGAGATGTTTTTACCCGAGAGGTGCGCCGTCCCCTTAGACGACGTCCGACTCATGGCGCACGCCCATGCCGGTGTGCGTGAGGAGCGAGATGAGTGAGATGAACGAGATGACACTTCCCACCACCCCGGCGCGGCCGCCCGTCCAGCCCTCCGGCGGCTGTCCCTTCGACCTGCCCCCGGTCTCGGCCTTGTTCAACCGGGAGGGCCCCCACACGGAATTCGCCACCCTGCGCACCGAGGAGCCGATCTCCAAGATCACACTCCCGGACGGAAGTTGGGCCTGGCTGGTCACCCGCCACAGCGACGTCCGGGCCGTCCTCGGCGACACCCGCTTCAGCTCCGACACCACCGTCCACGGCTACCCGCTCAGCGGTATGACCGCTGGCCCCAACCCCCAGAACCGCAGCTTCGTCCACATGGACCCGCCTGAGCACACCCGGCTGCGCCGGATGGTCACCCGGGAGTTCATGGTCAAGCGGATCGAGGCGCTGCGCCCGGAGATCCAGCGGATCACGGAGGAACTCTGCGACCGGATGGAGCACGCCGAGCGGGATGCGCACGGCGGGGTGGACTTCGTCGAGGCGCTGGCGCTGCCCGTCCCGTCGCTGGTCATCAGCCTGCTGCTGGGCGTCCCGTACGACGACCACGACATCTTTCAGCAGCTCACCGGCAAGCTGCTCTCCCGCACCGTCCCCAATGACGAGCGGGAGGCTGCCCGCCGCGAACTGTTTGCCTACCTCGACCGGTTGGTCACCTCGAAGGAGGCCGACCCGGGTGACGACATCCTCGGCCGGCTGATCATCGAGCAGCAGCGGACCGGCGAGATCACCCACGACGAGGTGCTTGTCTTCGCCGCCGCGCTGCTGATCGCCGGGCACGAGACCACCGCCAACATGATCGGGCTCAGCGCCCTGAGCCTGATGCATGACCAGGAGTCCGCCGACCGGCTGCGCGAGGACCCCTCTCTGATCCGCGGCGCCGTCGAGGAATTGCTGCGCTTCCACAGCATCGTCCGCAACGGGCCGCGCCGGGCCGCCACCGCCGATATCGAGATCGACGGACACCTCATCCGGGCCGGCGAGGGCGTCGTGGTGGCCGTGCCGTCCGCCAACCACGACGAGAGCGTCTTCGCCGACGCCGACCGGCTCGATGTGTGCCGCCCCAACGCCCAGCACCACGTCGCCTTCGGCTACGGCATCCACCAGTGCCTCGGCCAGGCCCTGGCCCGCGTCGAACTCCAGGTGGTGATCGACACGCTGCTGCGCCGCTTCCCCACGATGCGGCCCGCGGTGCCGATCGAGGAGATTCCCTTCCGCACGGATATGACGATCTACGGCTGCCACGCCCTGCCGGTCACTTGGTGACGTCCGGCGACACCGGGCTGCCCGCCGCCCCGTCGGGCGAGCGCGGCCCCGCCGCCATCCGCATCCCCGAGACCACCGCCACAGAAACGGGAATTCCTGCCATGAAGATCACCCTTGACACCGACAAGTGCTGCGCCGCCGGCCAGTGCGTGCTGATCGCCCCCGAGGTCTTCGACCAGCGCGACGAGGACGGCATCGTCGTCCTCCTCGACGCCGAACCGCCCGCCGCGCAGCACGGCGCGGTCCGTGAGGCGGCCGCCATCTGCCCGGCCGCCGTGATCGAGGTACACGCATGACCGGCCTGCCGATCGCCGTCGTCGGCGCCTCGGCGGCCGGCCTCGCCGCGGCCGAGGCGCTGCGCCGTTTCGGCTGGCGCGGACCGCTCACCCTCATCGGCGACGAACCCCACCTCCCGTACGACCGGCCGCCGTTGTCCAAGCAGCTGCTGCACGGCGCCTGGGAGCCGGAGAAGCTGCTGCTGCGCACCAAGGACCAGCTCGACCCGCTCGACCTGGACCTGCGGCTCGGCACCCGGGCCACCGGCCTCGACGTGGCCACCCGCACCCTCACCCTCGACGGCGGGGAACAGCTCGCCTGTGCTGGCGTGATCATCGCGACCGGTGTCGCGGCCCGCTCGCTGCCCGGTGCCGAGGGCATCGCGGGTGTGCACACCCTGCGCACCCTGGACGACGCGCTGACCCTGCGCGGCCTGCTGGCCGGTGGTGGGCGGCGCCTGGTGATCGTCGGAAACGGCGTACTGGGCTGTGAAGCGGCCGCGGTGGCACGGGAGTTGGGGCACGAGGTCACGCTCGTGGGCATCGAGGAGATACCGATGGCCGCGGCCGTCGGCCCGGAGGTCGGTGCGCTGCTCGCCGAGGAGCACCGCGCCCACGGCGTCCAGCTGCGCACCGGAGCGGTGGACGGGTTCGAGACGGCCCCCGCGGACCCGTCGGGAACGGGCGGCGGGCAGGTCACCGCCGTCCGGCTGGCCAATGGGGGCACCCCCGCCAGTGGGGGCGTAGCCGCCGGGGGAGGGGGAGGCAGCCGGCTGCCCGCCGACCTCGTGCTGCTGGCGATCGGCTCCCGGCCCGCCGTCGAGTGGCTGGCCGACCCGGCGCTGGACACCACCGACGGGCTGCGCTGCGACGCGTACTGCGCCGCCGCCCCCGGCATCTACGCCGCGGGCGACGTGGCCCGCTGGGACCATCCGCTCCACGGCCGTCCGCTGCGCTTCGAGCACCGGATGAACGCCACCGAACAGGGCATGGCCGCCGCCCGCAACCTCCTGGCCGAACTGGCCGCGAAGGCCCCCGCCTCCGCCGAGACGGAGGACAACACCCCCGCCCAGGAACGCCGTCCCTTCGCCCCCGTGCCGTATTTCTGGTCCGACCAGTACGACCTCAAGATCCAGGCGTACGGGCTGACTGCGGGCGCCGACCGGGTCGAGACCACCGTCCTGGACCGGGCCGAGCGCCGCGCCCTCGCGCTCTACGGCCGGGATGGCAGCGCCATCGGCGTGCTCGCGGTCGGGCTCCCGCCGCGCCAGGTCAGGGCGCTGCGCGCGGCCATCGCCACCCCGCTGCGCTGGGAGGAGGCGCGCGAGCGGATCGGCGCCGCCACGGCCGCCGGCTGAGACACCTCTCCAGACAGGCCCTGACGGTGCCCGATCATGGAGGGATGGCCGACTCGTACGTACGGGTGCGCGGCGCCCGTGAGCACAACCTCCGCACCATCGATGTGGACATCCCGAGGGACGCGCTGGTCGCGTTCACCGGGGTGTCCGGATCGGGCAAGTCCTCCCTCGCCTTCGGCGCCCTCTACGCCGAGGCGCAGCGCCGCGCTCTCCAGCGTGCGCACGACGACCTCTTCGATCTGTTCGTCGGACACCGTGCGCGGCCCGCCGGGGCGCGGCTCGTCGGTCAGGCCCTCCAGGCGGTTGCGCACCGGGCCTGCCGGCTGCTGACCGTATGCGCCTCGATACCGAGCCGGGCGGCAACCTCTTTGTTGGTGGCACCGGTTGCACTGCCCAGGACGATCCGGCACCACAGGGCCGTGGCCTGCGGGGACGTGCGGCGCCTGGCTCGTTGGGTCAACGTCGCACGCTCGTCATCGGTCAGTACCAACGCGGCGTTCGGCCGTCCCATCCCCGCCATCCGGCCATGATGCCGAACCGCAACTTCCCTACGCGGCGAATTCCCGACTCAGGACACTAGAGGTCGGTGCCGCTGGAGGGGTCTGGCGCCGCCTCGCCCAGGGCGCCGTTGAGCGTTCTGAGTGCGGCGATCATCGCGTCGAGCTCCGCGTCGGGTAGTCCGGGAAGCATCTGTCGCAGAGTCGGCTCGGCATCCCGGCTCCTGGCTTGCCGGGCCTGTGTGCGGGCATGCTCGGCGATCTTGGCGACAGTACGGCGCCGGTCGGCCGGGTCGGTTCCCAGCTCGACCAGGCCCCGCTTGTGCAGTGCTGCCACCACGGTGGATACCCGGCTCTGGGCGAAGCCGGTGTGCTGGGCGATGGCTCCCACCGGCTGCGGACCGGTGATGTCCAGGCACTCCAGCACCAGCAGCTCGGTCGGCCCCAAGTCGGAGGCGCCCTTCATCGCCGAGGTCGCGGCAGCGGTGAGCCGCCTGCCGAGATGGTGCAGCTCAGCGAGGTTCATGGGACTGGTCAGTGGTAGCACGTGCACTCTCCTCCAAAAATATCCCTGATGATACATCCCTAGGCATGCATCATCAATGATGTATCGTGAGAGATGTATTTGCCCCGAGAGGCGCGACATCCCGAGACTCCCGTGGAGGAGACATGCCCCGAGCAATAGCCCGAGTGCTGTTGTTCCCGCTCGCCATGGCCGCACTGCTGGTCGGCATCTACACCGCCGCGATGCACGCTCCGACCCCGCACCACCTGAAGATCGCGGTCGCCGGACCGCCCGCCCAGACCGATCCGCTCACCTCCTCCCTGCGACGGACCCTGGGTGACGCATACGACATCAGCACCGTCACCACCAGCAAAGAGGCCCGACAGCTGGTAGCACACCGAACCGTGGCCGCCGCCTACGTCCCCGCCCCGGCACCCGCTGACCGCAGCGCCGGTACGGCGAGCAGGACCTTCGCCCAACCGCCGCACCCGGACGGCCCCGTGCTCTACGTCGCGTCGGCCGCCGGCGCCACCCGCGTCGGCATGGCCGCCCTGCCGTTCCAGAATGCCGCCGTCCACCAGCGCCAGTTCCTCCAGGTCCGCGATCTGGTCCCGCTCAGCACCGATGACACCAGCGACACCAGCACCATGTACGCCGCGATCGGTCTGACCCTGGCGGGCTACCTGTCGGCGGTCATGCTCTCCACCGTGTTCGGCACCGGACTCACCCGGCGGCGCACAGTGGCCGCCCTCGCCGCCTTCGGCGCCGTCGCCGCGCTCGCCGTCTGGCTCATCACCGGACCGATCCTGGGCGCCGTGCACGGCCCGGCCCCCGCCATCCTCGTCACCGGCTGGCTCACCGTGATGGCCGTCGGCCTGGCCACTGTGTTCCTGTCACGCTTCTGCGGGCGCATGACCGCGCTGCCCGCCGTCGGGATCTTCATGTTCCTGGGCATGCCCGCCTCCGGAGCGGCCCTGCCCATCGAGACCATGCCCGCACCCATCCGCGCCCTGCACGACCTGCTACCGCTGACCTCAACCTCCGGCAGCCTGCGCCAGATCATGTACTTCGACAGCGACGGCATCGCCCGCTACTGGCTCACCCTCGCCCTGTGGGCCCTCGCCGGCCTCGCCCTGACCCTCGCGTACGACGCCCTCAAGGGCCGCCGCGTCAGCCGCCGCAACGAAACAGCCGCCGTACCCCGGCAGACTGCCGAACCTGCCCTTTCCCGCTGATCGCCCCAGGCGAGCAGCCTCCGCGACACCCCAGAGCGAGGCCGAACCCATGACCCAAGTACCACCGCCGTTCCACGACCACGACACCGACCCGGCCGGCCCGCCGGGAGACCCACTGACGCTGCTCGCCACCGAAACCGAGCTGACCGGCCTCGACTTCACCGGCCTCGACCTGCGCCCGGCACTGCGTCGCGATCCGCGCCCCCGGACCTTCACGCGCTGCACCTTCACCGAGGCCAATCTGCGCGGCGCCCACCTCGCCGAGGCCCTTTTCACCGACTGCACCGCTGCGGCAGCCGACTTCACCGGGGCCCTGCTCGATCAGGTCCGCTGGCAGGGCGGCAGCGCAGCCGGCGCCAAGTTCACCGATGCCGACTGCGGCGACCTCGTCTGCGACGGCGCCGACCTGGCCAACACCAAATGGGGCGGCGCCCTGCTCGCCGACGCCACCTTCACCGGCTGCCGCATGATCGGGGCCCGCCTCACCGGCCACCGCGGCGTGGGCCTCCAACTCGCCCGCTGCAACCTGGCCGTCGCCAACCTCAACAGCCTGAGCCTGCGCGGCGCCCACCTCGTCGGCATCCGCTTCACCGAAGCCGACCTCGGCGGTGCCGACTTCCGCGACGCCACCCTCGAAGACTGCCGACTCGCCGAAGCCAACCTACGGGCCGCCAACTTCACCGGCGCCGATCTACGCGGCGCCGACCTCGGCGAACTCACCATCGCCACCGCCGCACAGTTCCGCGGCGCGGTCATCTCCCCGGACCAGGCCGTTCAGATCTGCGCCGCCCTCGGCCTGACGGTAATCGGCTGATCTCCCACGGCCCGGCCCGCGGCACGCCCGCGGCAGCAGCGGTTGCAGCAGCGACTCGTCAGTCTCTCCTGCCCCGTGACGCTTCTCCGCCACCAAGGAGTCCGGGCTTACCGACCTTGTGTCAGCTGTAGATGAGGACCCGAGTATCTCGGGTGGGGCACGGAGGGATGCGCCTAGAGATCCGGACATTCGAGCCGCTCGTCTAGCTGCACATGGAGGCTCAGACGCGCCAGCCAGACAGCGTGACGATGCCCAATCGCTAGGGTGATGAGGCTTCTCTTCAGAACTTGCAGTTAGGCCGTCGTCGGCCCAGCACCCTTGGGTTCATGGGGATCAAGACGTCAGTATTCGTGAACTCACGGACCTTGGCGTGCATGTGGGCGTCTGTGTCGAACAGTTCGCGTTCCCGCGGGTGGAGGAGGTGTTGGGTGATGAACGACCGGCCTGCGACCTTCCACAGGCCGCGTCCCTTGGTGAGGGCGGAGACGGCCTGGGTTTCGACGCCGGTCAGCCCCAGGAGGGCTGCTGCAGAGCCGAGTTGGTCGGCTTCCTGACGGTAGATGATCCGGGTTGAGCAGTCGGTCAGCAGGCCCTCGGCCAGTGCCCGGCCCCGGGAGCCGGCATCGCCCGCGGTCAGCAGGTCGCTGAGGCGGTGGATGACCATGAGGTTGGCGATGCCGAGGCCGCGGCTGAGCTTCCACTGGCTTTGCATGCGCTCCAGGAGGGCGACGTGTCGCATGACGCGCCATGCCTCGTCGTAGATCACCCAGCGCCGTCTGCCGGTGGGGTCGGCGAGCGCGGACTCCATCCACGCGGAGGCGCAGGTCATCGCCAGGACGAGCGCGGTGTCGTCGCCGGCACCGCCCAGACGCGAGAGGTCGATGGAGAGCATCGGCGCACTCGGGTCGAACGCCACGGTGCTGGGTGCGTCAAACATCCCGGCCAGGTCGCCGTGCACGAGCCTGCGCAGTGCATGGGCGAGGTCTTCGGCGGCGTGTCCGAGGCGGCCGGACAGCTCGCCGAGGGCAGAGTTGAGCCGTTCGCGTGATCCGAGCACGTGCGCGACGTCGCCGAGCAGGGGGGCGGTGGCGTTGACCTCGGCGTGGGCGACGGTCTGGTCGAGGGCGACGTCGAGAGCGGTGTGCTCCATGGGGTGCAGGTCGCGTCGAAGGACGGTCTTTGCGAGTGATCCGAGGAGGAGAAGGCGGCGCTTGCGGACCTCGTTGGCCCAGTCCTCCTCGCTGACGCCGTGCGGCCTGGCGGGTGCGTCCAGAGGATTCAACCGCCCCGGCAGACCAGGACCGAGGGCGATGGTCTGGCCGCCCAGTTCCTGGGCGACGACGGTCCACTCGCCCTTCGGGTCGCAGGGGACGTAGATCCGGTAGCCGAAGGCCACGGCCCGCAGGGCGAGGGATTTGGCCAGGGCGGGCTTGCCCATGCCGATGATCCCGGCGAGCAGGATTTTTGGATTCGTGAAGCCGTCGAGGCGCCCGTAGAGGGCGAACGGGTCGTAGGTGAACGCTGCTTCCGCGTGGACGTCGCGGCCTATGTAGATGCCCTGGGCGCCGAGGCCGCCCTCGGCGAGGAACGGATACGCGCCGCTCGCGGTGGCGGTCGTCATCCGGTGGGCGGGGAGCTTGAGTCGGCCGCCGCGGCCGGAGTACGGGCCGGGGCGCCCGGCGGCGGGGTAGGTGGCCCGCAGCTCGGGGTCGATGCCGGGTTCGGCACGGCGGGCTTGGGGACGCGCGGCATGGGCGGTTCGCTACGGAGCGCGTTCACGTTCACCTGGCGCTTGCTGGTCTGTGTGAGTGGCGGCGCTTCAAAAGGGTGGCTCCGGGGGTTCGTCAAGAGTTGCGGGTGTAGTTCAGGAGATTGCTGACCCGACGCTGACACGTCTCGCTGACTCCGCTCGGATGGTTCGCCCGACTGCTGATCCCCAGTTCGTTGCCCGCAAGGCTCTCCCTAAGAGCCCGTAACAGGATCTTGTTGAGGTGCGCTGGTCGGGGCGTGACTGTTGTGACGATCGGACCGTTCGGGAGGGTGTTCGGGAGGGTGTGACGACTCGGCCGTGGATGGTGGACGACGACTTGTGGGTGCTGATCGCGCCGCCGCTGCCGCCCTGCCCCAAGCGATCACCGGGGCCGTAGCCGGTGTCGGACCGGTCCACCGCCGGCTTGAGCAGAAACCCGAGGTGGCCGGTAGCCAGGGTGTGCACGTCGTACGGATTGTCGGGCGTCAGGGCGTCGGCTTCGGCGATCAGGCGGTCCTGCATGGCAACGGGAAGCGACCGGTCGTCGGCGAGACGGATGTAGGTGCGGGCGATGGTGCCCCAGGTGTCGGCATGGACCCGTGCGTCGGACATCATCACCGCCGGGGAGAGTCGTCCGGCTGCAGGATCGCCCCTAGGATGAACGGCGTGCGGTCAACACGACTTGACGGTGCCGGACGGACAGGACAACGGGGAGACAATGACCAGCCCGACCCAGGCCCCAGAACTGACCAAGGCCCATGAGCCCCACCCCTACATCGGGGGGCGCAATGCCGCGCTGCGCGCGCTCACCGGGTGGCGGATGGAGTGGCCGGGCGCGCCTCGGGTCGTCATCCTGACCGGAAGTCCGGGCACCGGGTGTTCGCGGCTGCTCACGGGGTTCCTGATGCTCTGCGACCCGGAGTATCGCAAGGGGCTCGGGCTGGACGCGCTCGATCCGGCGACCGTGCCTCCGGACTTGCCCGCACCCGCGGTGCCGAGCGTCGCCGGGCTGACGGCAGCGCAGACCCTGTGGCTGCTCGCCGATCACTACGAGTTGTCCGCGACCCGCACCGCCGACATCTTCCCCGAACTCGGTCAACTCCCGTTGTCCGGGCGGCCGGTGACGATCGTGGTGCCGGACGTGGATCGGGCCGGTCCGGTGCGGGGGACGGGTGGGCCCGCGCACGTGGTGCGGGACGTGCTGAAGCCCCTCGCCGCCGTCGAGTCCATACGCCTTCTCGCCGACGTGCCCCGGGAGTTCGCCGTCGAGCTCGCCGAGGGCCTGCCGCCCGGCGCGGCCCAGATCATCGACCTCGACGCACCCGAGTGGGCCGACCCCAAAGGGCTTGTGCTGCAGGCCGAGGCGCTGCTCAATCCCCAATTCGGCGCCCCGGAGCTGCCGTTCACGACCGAGCCTGACGCTCGACGCGCGCTCGCCGAGGCGATCGCCCGGCACGCGGGAGACGGCGCGGGTAGCCGCCTGACCGTGCATCTCGCCGTGCAGTCGATCCTGATGCACCCGGAGGGGTTCGACCCGGCGGACGCGGGCCAACTACCCGGCAGCGTCGGCGAAGTGCTCGATCTGCACGCCCAGCGACTTGACACCCACCCCCGCACCCTGCGGCAGATCCTCGCGCCCCTCGCCCTTGCCGAGGGCGACGGCCTGCCCGTGCACCTGCTGACCCCGCTCGCCTCCGCCGTCGCCGAGCGGGACATGAGCGAGGACATGGCGCGGGGCATGCTGCTCGTCGCCCCCTTCATCCGCCCCATCGAGAGGGCCGGCGAAGGCATCCCCGAGGACGAGCGGACGCTCCTTGGATTGCAGCACCCGGGTATCGGCGAGGCCGCCGTTCGGGCAGGTATTCCGGATGTTCCGGGCGCTCAGGCGCGTATCGCCATGGAGTTGCTGGAGGCCGTACCCCATCAGGACTGGGCGAAGGCAGGGGCGTACGTTCGCGATCGCATCGCGGGACACACCCTGGAGGCCGGTTTGCTCCCCCGGCTCCTCACCGACCCCGGCCTGTTCGCCCACGCCGAGCCGGTGCGGTTGCGCGCCGCGGTGGAGGCCGTACCCCCGGAGCAGTTGGACGCACCGGCGCGCACATATCTGCGTACGGCCCCGCTGCTCACCCGCACCCAGGCACCCGCCATCCTTCGAGCGGCGCTCCTGGAGACCGCGTTCGTCGAAGACGGACTGCCGGAGTACGCGGCGGTGTTGCGCCGCATCGTGCCCGAGCTTCCCTGGCACACCCTGTGGAGCGTACCGGTCGCCGGGGTCGACGCCGTGACCGTCGGCAAACTGCCCCCGTCCGCGGCCGCGTCGGACAGCGCCGCGGAGGCTCCTGCGAAGCAGGAGCCTCAGGAGTCGGCCCCGCTCGCCGTCGCCGTGAGCGCGGTGCCTCAAGGCACCCCGGGTTCAAGCCCGTTGAAGGCCGACGATCCCAAGGCCCCCGCCGTGCTGGTGCAGGACCTCGCCACCGGCTCCGTCATCGATGCCGACCCGACCCAGATCCTGCGCCTCTCGGATGACGAGCGTGCCACGGGGCCGCTCGGGTTCAGCCGCGGCGCCGACTATGTACGCGTCTGGCGTCGCGGCGAGCAGAAGGGCGACGAGAAGATCGTCACGGCCCTGATCTCCGCCACGCCCTTCACGGGAACCGACCTCTCCCCCGACGGCATCCTCCTTGTTGCCACGGAAAGCTGTGTGAAGGCGCTGCAGATCCGCCCGGCGCAGCCCTGTGTCACGACCGCTCGGCGCTCCGCACCCGACCCCCAGGCAGCCGAGCCCGAGCCCGTACAGGCCCCCGAGCCCAAGCCGGAAGCCGCACAGGCTCCACAAGCCCCCGGGCCCGATGCCCACCCGAGCGCCTGACACCCACCCACCGCAGACCGTTAGCCTCGAAGGCTCAAAGCCCCGAAGCCTCTCGAAGGCGCCCGCATCAGACCGCCTGCACCCAGGCCCACTCGGACGAGGGCCGCGGAGCGCCCGGCACCGACCCCGGCCGCACCGGCCCCGTCCGCCCGAAGACTCGAAGGGAGTTCCCGTGATCAGCCAGGAGCAGGCGCTCGCGACCGCCGAGGGGTGGCTCAACCCCGAGGGACAGGAGCGCCGTGAGGTGCGGATGCAGGAGTTCGATCTGGGCTGGGTGGTGTGGGCCGCGGCCCCGCCGATCGAGCGTGACCCGGTCACGGGCAAGCGCCGGCCGCCGGCCACGATCGGCCACTCCTGCGGTGTGGTCGACCGCCGCACCGGCGAGCTGAGCACCTGGCCGTCCGTGCCGGTCGAGGAGGTCGTGCGGATGTATCAGCAAAAGCACGGCGGCGGCCAGGAGGCCGCGCCGCCCGCGCAGCCGCCGGTCACCGGCCCCGGCAACACCACGGTCCTCACCTATGTCGACCCGCGCACCGGCGAGGAGACGAGCCTCGTCAAGAACTCCGCCCCCGGTGAGCCGCACTCCGAGTACCAGGCCATGGCGGAGATCCAGAGCCTCGGCGTCCCCGCGCAGAACGTGGTCGCGATCCACACCGACCTCAGCTCCAGCCTGCTCCCCGGCGGATACCCGGGCCTGCTGATCGGCCGTCACTTCACCAACGCCCGGTTCTCCTGCACGCATGAGTACGGCCTGCGGGGCGAGGAGCGCGCCGAGGCGATCGCCGGGCTGATCCAGCACGTCGAGACGATGCACCAGATCGCGGGACAGCAGCCGCCGCCACGGCCTCACCGCGCGCCGGTGCCGACCGACGTCGAGCCGGCCGAGCCGCTCCGCGATGTTGCCCTGGGCCGCAAGCTGGCGGAGGCCTTGGACGCTGACGACGTACATCGCTACGACGCCGACGACGTGGCGGGCACCCCGCTCCCCGAGGCCACCAAGGCCACGCTGACATGGGCCGGGCTTCCCGACATTCCGTTCTTCTTCACGGCCGACAACCCGGAGGCGGAGCTTCCGGCGGGCCTGTTCGGCAATGCCGCCGCGCATCTGCGCGAGGTCGGCTCCCAGGCGAGCGCCGACTCCCTCGCGTTCCTGGAGGGTCACGTCAGGATCGGCACCGACGGGGTCGCTCTGATCACCGTCCAGTGCACGGGGTCCGATCTGGAGGGTGAGCCGGTCGGCCAGCTCTGGGCCGTCACTCCGGAAAGCGGCGCGGGCCGCCGCGTCAACGCCTCGGTGTCCGCCTTCGCCCGCTCCCTCGCGCTCCTGCACACCACGCGCGAGGAGATGATCGCGCTCGACCCGATCATGGCGGGCAGGGCCGTCGCCGACTTCCAGGATCAGCTCGTCGCCATCGACGCATCGGCTCTGGACGACCCGAGGAACTGGTGGTCGGTGATCGTCGAGCAGATGTGGCACGGGTTGTTCTGATCGACCCCGATCGCCTTGGAGGCGCGGCGCGTTGCTGACGACGCGCCGCGTCTCTTCGCGTACGTACGCGTACACGTCTTTGGAGGTTGAGAAGTGAGTAGTGCCGACACGATTGGTCTCTGGCACGGGATTCAGCGAAATCTCGAGAACGCCAGCTTCTCAGTGAACGATATCTACAGGGAGTCCGACGCCTCGGTCAGGGTTCGGCTCGTGACCGTCGCCACCGAGGAGCGGAGCCACACCCTCCGCGTTGGTGAGACCTTCCCCGTGGGCGACGAGACATGGCAGCTCGCCGACTTGACGGGTTGGCCGAGCGAGGACGACTGGCTCGTGGTGCTGCGCCGAGTCGCGGCCGCCCCAGCCTGAGAGCACGTACGCAAAGATGATCCCACCCGGCCAGGCCTGCCGCGCCTCCGTTATCGCGTCGAGGTGTCGGCACGCGCGCGTGCGACGGTCGCGAGGGCGGTACAGGGGTACGCGCCCGCGGAGCTGTGGAGGGGGAGACGGAGCGGGAGGCGGGCTACATCGGCCGCCGGGACATGCGCTACAACCCGCGGCTCAACGGACGCGCCTGATCGGACGGCGAGGACGGCCGCGACAGCCAAGACGGGGAGGGAGTACCGGAACATGGGCCGGCGCTACGAAGTGGACGGTTACACCGCCGAGTTGGACGGCGACTTCCAGGTCGTCTACCGCAATCCACGCGGCAAGAAGCTTCAGCAGGCACCCGACCGGCTCACGGACAGCGAAGGCGTACGCCGGCTGTACCGGCTGCGGCGGGCGCTGACCGGGCACCGCAGGCACGCGCGCCTACAGGCCGAAGCCTGGGCCACCGCAGGCACGCGCGTGCCCATGGCCCTCGCCGAGTCCGACCCCGTGTGGTGCGAGGCACTCGACGACGCCGGCGTCGAGCCGGCGGCAGACCCGCCCGCACCGGATGTCGACGAGGCGGCGCTGATCGCGCGGACATACGCCCACCCCGACGACCACACCATGACGCTCCTCCTGAGGGCCTCTTTCGCACGCCATTGGGACGCGCTTGTGGCGTCGCAGGAGGACTGGGCGCTCACGGACACGTTCGCGACCGGCATCCGGGTTCCCGGGGACACCGAACTCACTTTCCCCGAGCGGCTGATGGCGGCGCACCCCGGCCGGGAGCAGGAGGCCCTGGAGGCGGCCTACGCCTTCGGCTGGAGCCTTTGGGGCAGCCCGCTTCTCCACAAGTCCATCTTGGAAGGTGACTTGGAGCACCTGGCCGCGACGGCACCCAGGTTCCTCCCCGCCTTCCTCGACGAACTCGCCGACATGTGCCTGAAGGCGGGCGGAAAGCACAAGGAGCACGCCACCGGGTACTTCACGCGCGCCAGGAACGCCGAACGCGAGCACCACACCAAGCCCGACGAGCGATGGCTTGACGCCCGATACGCCACCTTCGCTGACCATGGAGCGCTGGCCATCGGGGCACTACGCGCGCGTGCCAAGGAACTGGCTCCCCGGGGCGCGGTGGTCTCGCCGGACCAACTCCGGCGATTCCGCGACGTACTGGTGCGACTCGTACACACGCCCCACGACCTGTATCCGGGCATGGCCGCGGATCTGCGCAAGGTGGCCCGGGCGGCGGGAGCGAATCCCGAGTCCGAAGTGGCCGCACTGCTCGAGGACATCGTGCCGAGGCTCGGGCTGTGCGCGGGCGACACGGACAAGTTCTGGGTCGACGCCCTGAAGGGGAAGGCCCTGGAGCTGCTGGTCGAGCGACGCCCGGAAACGGTGTACGACGTACTGCGGCTGACCCCCGACGACGCGAACAGCACGGAGGACTGGCTGTCGCTGCTCCGACGAAGCGGTGCCCTGGCCCTGTTGACGGGCGAGCGCCCGGGGCTCCCCGCCGGTGAGGCTGCCCGCCTGCTGCACGACTGCCTGGCGAGCGAACAAACTTGGCGTGTGCGTAGTGACGAGCTGTACGACCTGGCGGTGCGCCTCGCCCCACGCCTGGCGGCCGACGCCGTTCCGGTGCGCCTGCCCTGTCCCGCGCCCGACCGCAGGCGGGCCCCCATCCCGCTCGACCTGGCGGACGAACTCCTCGAACACGGGGTGCCGTTGGCCGACCCTCCGCCGAAACTGGGCAGCCCCGGCGCCGCCCACATGCTCGTCCACCGGCGCCCGCACCTGACCCGGCTGCTCGCCGACCCCCGCTTCGCCCGCGAACTACGCGCCGCGCTCAACGCCGAACTCGAGCTGGAAGGGCTGCCGGAGGCGGGGGTGTCATACCACCGTCACTATCGCCCGCACCGGGACGCGGAACTCAACAGCTGGCGCAGCACCCCGGGCATCTGCCGCACGCCCATGGGCCGTGAGGTGCTGTGCGCATGGCTGAACCGCCAACGCGAACGCCTGCGCGCAGGCCTCGACCTGAACGGGCTCGTGCATGTGCTCGCCCCCTTCGTGCACATCGGCGGGGTGGTCGACGAGCTGCTCAAGGACGAGGCGGCGGCACGGGAGTTCGCGTCCGTGGACGTGGTCGCGCTGGTCCTGGCCGACCTTCCGACCGAGGCCGACCGTCCAGCGGTCGAAGGGCTGATGGCCACGATGCGTCCCGAGGACCTGATCGGCAGCAGGCCCATGCCGGGCCTGCGCACACGGATCGACGAGACCTTGCCCGACCTGTCCGAGTTGCAGGTCGCCCAGGCATGGAAGGCGCTCCAGACGGGGGTCAACTGCCAGGAGGGACTGAGGCGTCTTGTCGCCCGCCTCTCCGACTGATCGACGTCACTCGTTGTGGAGTACGTACGACCAGGCGGGCTGTTCGCCGCCCTGCTCCTCGACATCGGCCAGCTCCCCGAGGACCCAGTACGGGAGCTGCTCCCGTTCGGCGCCCGGGCGCAGAATGCTCCGGGTGCGCAGCCCGGTGACCCACAGCGCCACCATGGTGAGGAAGTTGTCGAGGCTGTGCGCGGCGGGAAGACCGGCGAGATACTCCTTGTCGGGCCCGGTCGGGACGCGCAGGACGTGTCCGGTGGGGCCGTCGATGACGAGCTTGGCGCCCATCCACTTGCCGATCTGAAAAAAGGGACCGGTTTCGGCAACGGGCTCGATCCCCTCGGGCCAGGAGGGCAGTTCGTCGAGAATGTCGGACTCCCAGTCTCCACAGGGGAAGATTCCCATGCCTCCTTCGTTCCACATGTACGGCAGCCCGAACTCCAGGAGAAGTTCGCGCGTCGCCCCGTGGGTGAGGCCATCCGGGAGATCCTCGGCCTCGATGGGAAAGATGTTGTCCTCGCCGAACAGATCGATGAGGTCCTCGCGACTCGGAGCCGGCGCATCGAGCGGACTGCTCGGGCCCGCGTCCGCGTAATTCCCACTCAGGGGCTGCTGCCGGGCACCGAAGTCGGAGATGTCCACACCGTCCGCAGGCCGGATGGCGATCAGCCCCAAGTCGCCCCCGAAAACGACGACTTCACCCACGGCCAATGGGGCGCAAGGCAGTACAAAATCCTGCTCGCTTCGCCGGGGGGACGACGAGCCGAACAATTCTCGGGCGAGAGCGGGCGAAGCGGAGCCGTCGGTGGGTGACGCGGGCCAGGTGAGATCCGCACGATGCTCCTGCGGAATCTCGTCGTTTTCCCAAGGGCCTGCGACACGCTCTCCCGTCTCCACGTCCCAGATCGAGACATACGGTTGCTGTGCCCCGTCCACCGTCCGCTGCTGCAAACCGGCAATGGCGGGTCGCCCCTGCCAGCGCACCTCCGCCAGTGCGGCGAATCTCCCGGCCCGCAGATAGTGCGCGTGACAGCCACCCGGCGGTCGCCAATGGGCCCACTTGACCTGCCAGGGCAGTGTCACACGAGAGGAGGCGACCGCTGACGCGAACTCGAGATCGTCGCGCGAAAGCGCCATCAAGTGCAGCCACGAAGCCCACTCCGTCTGATGCCGCGATGTGACTCCCCAGCCCCACAGATGAATCGCGTCGGCGGCGGCCGTGTTTCCGGGGATGAGGAAGGTGATGCTTCGTGCCGCGTCCATGAGCGCCGTTTGCGGCAGATTGGCGATGACGCGTCCGTCCCGAAGAACATCGTCGTACGTTCCTGCCTGTACGGCGTGCATGGCGAGCCCAGTGGCCGCGTACAGGCCGACGGCACCGCGCCTGGCCCACCCCTCGGGGTGGCGAAAACCCGGAGCCGAGCGCATCAGCCAAGCAACCACATGCCCATTGACACGGGAGAGTTCGGCAGATTCGATCTCCCGACGCAAGGTCTCGGCCAGGCCCTCGTCGACAAAGGAAACTCCGAGAGGTCCGAGCCGAAGAATTCCGGACCCTTCCCTCGCGAATTCAGCGAGTTCGTCTTCGGATGCCGTTTCACCGGTCAGCGCGGTGACAAGTTGGGCCCAGACAGGGACGGGTACGAAGCGGGGCTCGGCCAGTGCCAACGCCCGCACGGCAACGGACTCCGCTACCGCCGGCAGAGACTCGACGGCCGCCGCGGACAGCCGAAACACCGCCCTGGGATCAACGCGGGTCGGCAGCAACTCGGGAACCACATGGACCACCACGGCCAACTTGCCACGCGCCAGCCACGGAAGGGTCCGGGTCACCAACCGTTCGGGCTCGTACGACCGCCGTGTCGGCCCGGCACGATGGGCGTTGACGACCAGCAGCAACCGCTCCTCGGACCACGAGCCGAGCGCGAAACGCCAGTCGTCCCGCTTGTCCGCGGACAGATCGACTCCGAGCGCCGTGAGGGCCTGCTGCATGACCTGCTCGGCGGTGAGACCGGTGGCGTCGACGACAACACTGCCGGGCACGTGCTCGTGCATCTCCCGCATGACGGCCGAGGCGTCATGGCCGGCCGTAGGGACAAGAAAGGCCACTTGGCCGCCGAGCCCACCCTCACGCCACCATGCGCCGACGCGACCGGCGACCTCTTCCTCGGGGATTCCGGGGGTGTCGGTGGTTGGCTCGGGCACGATGCTCCTCCTGGCTTGTGTCGACTCTTTGCAGCAGGGGACGGGCTCACGGATGCGTGGACAACGTGCCCCCCCCCCGCGACATTCAGAGTGTCACGCGATCACCCGCACTGCCCTATGACCCCGACTACCCGCCCAGGAGTGGGATCGACGAGCGGTCGATGCCCGCAGGCAGGGCAAAGCCCTCACGGTAGAAGTCCGGCATGTCAACGTCGTCAAGGGCCGCCGCCAGTTGCGGCGTGCTGCCCTCGGGCGAGTCATGGATGCTCACGACGTCACCCTCCGGGTTGTACTCGAAGACGTAGTGCAGTTGACCGTCGCTGTCGTAGGAATTCTTCTCGATTTTTTTCAACTGCCGCTGAAGGTCGATCTGTAGCGTCATCAGTGCGGCATCGTAGGTGTTGATTCGCTCCAAGTGGACCAGATATCCAGCAAGATCACCTGAATTCGCGTACCTGTGAGAGACGCTCCAGCGGTAATTGCCGATGTGCTGAACGGTCAACTGGATTCCGAAGGGGACGCCCGGATGGTGCAACAGGTGATCATTCCTGACGCTATCCGGATCGCTCGTCCAGTAGTCAACGTGGAAAAGGCGGCCGGAATCGTAGAATTCGGCGAACAGGGGTGCGTCGGATTCGTTGAACTGGGCTCGTGTGTAGTCGCCCTCGTCCAGGGCCTCCTCGCGAGTGACCTCTTCCCCGGGGTAGATTCCCCAATCCAGGTAGAAGCGCTGAATTTCGCTGGACACTTTGACCTCACAATTCCATGCTCGGGTACATGGCGTACCTGCTGCTCTCGCGCATGACCGAAAAATCGATTCCCGGCAGACCGAATTCTTCAGTCAGTCTATATGCCTCGCTCGCGAAGGTGCGATCAGGATCGCCAGGGACCCTGTCCAGCAGGAAGCTGGGGACGAACCCCTTGTTGTTGTAGCTGCGGAGGTCCTTCCGCAGCTTGCGGCTGCCCTCCAACGTGTTGCGATCGATGAGACCTCGCTTGCACTTCTCCACGTATGTGTCGAATGCTTCGTCCGACACGAAGATCGCGAAGTCGACATCCTTTGCATCCGGCTTTCGCAGGGAAGACCCTTGTACCACGATGCTGCCTTCGGGGAGGCCGAATTCCCGGGCGAGATCTCGCAGTCGAGAGGTGAAATGATCGAATCGCTCTTTACTCTCGAAGTGGTACGGATAGCCCCGAGGTTCGACCTCATTGGACCAGTTTTGCATCTGCTCGATTATATTGGCATCGGTTATGGGGGTATCCCCTTCCTTTGCCTTTTTGTTCTTGATGGCGGCCACGTTGACGAAATCCGCGATCTGTAGCGGACTGAGTCCGAGCTCTTGGCCGACACGGAACACCCTGATCAGGTCTCCCGGGATCGACGGGAGGGGTGTGGCGTTGCTGCCCGAGTTGAGAGGGATGAAGCTCTGCGACCCCGTCAGCGGATCGGTATAGACGATCTGGCCGTTCTGATTCGTCGCCGTCAGTGGGTGGCTTTGGTTGTTGGTGTCCTGCGCGATGAAGACCCTTTGAGCACCGTGCCCCTCGCCGGCGAGCGAGGTTTCCAGCTCGCTGATCGTGGTGCTTTGCTGCTGATTGGGCTGTGGAGCGTTGCCGGTCGCGTCGCGTGTGGCGGTCGCCTCGGGGGTCGACTGGGCCTCCGCCCGCTGCGAATCCGGCTGGTCTGACGATTCCGGCTGAGTTTCGTTGTCTTCCTGGGTTTTGTTGTTCGTCTGGTCGTTGCTCTCCTCTGGGGCGCGCGACGGTGTGCGGTCGGTTCCGGCCGGTTCGGCCGCGAGCGTACGGTCGGAGCCCTCTGGGTCGGCCGGCGGACGTCGGTCCGTGCCTGCCGGGTCGGCCGGGGACTTCCGGTCCGTGCCTGCCGGGTCGGCCGGAGGGCGTCGGTCCGTGCCCGCAGGGGCCGATGGGGGTGTGCGGTGGGGGTCCGTGGGATGGGACGGGCCCGACTGAGGCGCCTGGGTGGGCGGTGTGTTCTGGTCGGGCGTTGGGGCCGGCGGTGTGTTCTGGCCCGGATTCGCCAGCGTCTGTGCCAATTCGTTGACGAAGTTCAGGTGTTGCTGAATCTCCGCGTCCTGGATCTGCTGGCTCGGCGTGCGGTACTTGCCGAGCGCAGTCCTGATTTGAGACTCGGTCCTGCCTTCCGCACGCAGTCTGTCCCGCTCGGCCGCCTTCAGCTTCTTGAGGTCCGGGTCCGCACGATAGGTCGTGCTGTAGTAGACGGGAACACCGTCCATCGCCTGGGAATCGTTGATCGTCCTGGAGCAGTTGGCGTGGCCGGTGGGATGACCGGATGCAGTGTTGGGCAGGCCACAGGGCTCACGTTCGGTGTAGAGGCCCTTGACCTCGACCTTGGCCTGCCCCTGAGCTGCCCGATTCTCGTTGAGCTGGTCGATCCAATTGAGAATGTGGGACTCGGAGTGCATCGGGTCGGCGCCGTCCACGGCAGGGGGAACCGACGAATCGACGATGTAGTGACTTTCCTTGGTGTCCGGGTCGACAACTTCCACGACCGCGTAATTCTTGCCGGAGAGGTCGGGCGAATTGCTCTCCGTCTCCTCAAGCAGCCGCTTGAGGTCCTCCACATCCCGAAGGTTCGTCCCGTCCGGGTGCGATGCGAGTTCACGTCGCCAGGGAGCCGCTGATTCGTGGAACTTTCCGTCGTTGTACGCGTCGTTGTTCGCGGCCGGGTCAGGGTTCACGCCAACGGCGTTGTTGGCATGGAAGGACTGGCTGATGCGGGCCAGAGTGGCAATCGCGGCGTACCGCTGGCCGTCGTTCATTTGCGACCACGCGGGATCAAGATGCTGCCGGAGATCACTGTCGGTGAAGTTTGTCGACGGCATCGGAACATTCCGGTGCGCTGTCATCGCGGCCTTGTGGGCGGCGTCAGCCTGGGGGAGAGCCTGCTGGGCATTGGCGAGCCGCTGCTCCGCCGCCGCCCGCTTGGCCTGAGCTGCCTGCTTCGCGTCCTCGGTCTTGGCTTTCCGCTCCGCGGTCGCCGCCCTGGTCCGCTCTGCCTTGGCGTCGGCGACTTCCTTCAGCGCCCTGTCATAGTCCTGCCTGGCTTCACGTACCTGCTGCGCCGACTCCGCGTGCGCCTGGCGGCGATCGATGGATTCCCGCAGTACGTCGGCCAAGGGCACCCGGGGCGGGTCGCCTTGCGGCTGCGCCCACTGCCGCATCTGCGCCTGGACCGGGTCCAGACCGATCCGATGGACGTCGTGCGCTTCTCGAAGGTCGCCCTGTGCCTTGTCCGGAGGAAGGTTCGCATGCGAATCGGTCCGTGCTTCCGGGTCGGGAAGGCTCTGGTTGCGCCGCTCGCGAGTGGCTTCCGCGCTGGGGTCGTTGGACCCAGGGGTCGAACCGGCCGGGCGCTGGGGCGATGTGTGGTCGGTATCGACAGGTGTGGTCCGGCTCTGGTTTTGCGTGGTGGGCTGGCTGGTGGTCTCGATGGGTCGACGGTTGGCGTCCAACGGGATCGCGAAGACGCCGTTGTTGCCGCTGTGGAGCGGGGTGGTGCTGTGCTGGCCCGTCTGCGGGTCGGCGTAGACGATCTGGCCGTTGTGGTTGACCACGTTCCAGGCGTGGGCACGGCCGTCGGCGTTCTGGGTGATGATCACGGCCTGTGAGCCGTGGCCCTCGTTGAGGAGGGTGGTCTCCAGGTTGTTGTACGCGTCGCGGCCGTCGCCGAAGTCGTCGAACTCGGCGCCCAGGGCGTTCTCGATACGGTCGCGGCCGTTGGGCTCGGGAGTGTCGGCGGGGGTGCCGTCCTCATTCGGGCTGCGGCGGGCGGCGACCGTGGGGTTGCCCGCGTACGACTCGACGAACGCCAGTGATCCGTCGGGGCAGTTGACGTCACGACCGGACTCGTCGGGGTTCTGGCCGCGCAGATCGTCGACCCAGGTGCCCTCGCGCGGGTCAGGGGCCTGCTGGAACGAGCCGTCCTCGTTGCGCGGGAATCGCTCTTGCTGCGCACGGGTGTCGGCGTCGGTGGGGTCGTCGTAGCCGTCCGGCGGACCGGAGGGGCGCGTGGCGGTGGACGGAAAGACCGGTTCCCTCGACTCCGGTTGCTGGTCGGTGTCGTGAGGGTCCTGGGTTTCGTGGGTGTCGTGGGTGTCCTGGGAATCCTGAGGCGCTTGAGATTCCTGGCTGTCCTGCGTGTCCTGCGCGTTGTCGGGCTGCGGGCTGTCCTGGTCCGTCGCGTCCGAGTCCTGGGTCGCTTCCGAGCCCCGGTCCGCGGTGGAGTCCGTGTCCGGGGCGGTCTCGGATACCTGGTCCGGGTTGGACTCCTGGGTGGTGTTCGTGTCCGGAGAGGTGTCCTCGTTCTGCGGTGATGTCGTCTCCGGGGTCGACGTCGTTTCGGGGGCCGGCGTCGTCTCCGGTGTTGTGGAGGATTCCGGGGTCGTCGACGGCGGTGCTGTGTCGGTGCTGCCGTCGTCCGCGTTCTGTTCGGCGGTCGAGTCGTCGTTGTCGGAGGGCGCCTCGTCAGTGGACGGCGAGGTGTTGGAAGGTCCGTCCGACTGAGCGTCGGGAGTTGACTGATCCGTCGACGAGTCGGGGCCCGGGCTGTTGTTGGTGTCCGGAGTGTTCTGGGTGGACGGCTGAGGCGTCGACGGGGTCAGGAAGTACGGAGTGATCGGATTCCGATTGGCGTCCAGCGGGGTGTAGAAGACCTCTTGGGCGCCCAGGTGAATCGGATTCTCGCTGACGACGCCTGTTTGCGCGTCGACGAACAGGATCTGGCCGTTGTGGTTCACCGCGGCGAAGGCATGGCCGCCACCGCCGGGCCAGTTGACGCCGATCACGGCTGCCGAGCCATGCCCGGCCTGCGACAGCTCGTAGGCGATACGTGCGTACGGGTTGGGATGGTCCTTGCCCGCATACGTGCTGGGTGCGCCTGCCCAACGCGCCTGGTTGGCGACCGAGTCGCGCTCCGCGGAAAAAGTGTTCAGGCTGCCGTCCGCATTGAGGTCCAAGGTGCGCGGGGCGGACACCGTCGGGCGGCCGAACCATGTCTCGAGGAACGAGCGAGTGCAGTCGGCGCAGTTGTTGGACCGGCCGGGCACCCCCACGCCGCCGTCGTTCTGCAGACCGGCCCAGTTTCCTTGCCGCGGGTCCGCGTACACCTGCGGGGTGCCGTCGGGGTTCCTCGGGTGGGCGTTCTCGAGGTCCTGCTGATGGGCGGGGTCGGGTGTGGTCAGGCCTTCGAACGGGGTGTTCAGGTCGTTACGGATGTCCGAAAGGTCGTCTGCCTGGGGCGGAGGCGGAGGTGCCGTGGGTTGCTTGGGCGCGCTGTCGTCAGCGGGGGGCTGGTTCTGATCGGGCGTCTGGTTGGTGGCGTCCGGGTGCTGATTGTCCGGCTGTTGGTTGTTCGGTGCCGGCATCCCCTGGTCGTTCGGCGTGGAAGTGGGGGACTCGACCGGTGACTGCTGGTCCGTCGGACGGTTCGTCGGCTGCTCGCCGCGGGGCGGCGGGGTCGGGCGCCCAGGCGTCTCGGTGCGCGGAGTCTCGGCACGCGGCGTGTCTGTGCGTGGCGTGTCTGTGCGTGGTGGTGTGGTGGGGCGGCTGGGCGTTTCGGTACGCGGTGTGTCAGTGCGCGGCTGCGTGGTCGGGCGGCTCGGTGTCTCGCTGCGCGGCGTCCCGCTGCGCGGCGTCCCGGTGCGCGGCGGCGATGCGGGACGGTTCTGCTGGGTGTCCCGCGACGGCGTCGTGGGCCTGGTGCTCGGCTGTTCCGTACGCGGCGTCGTGGCGCTGGGCGTGGTGGCCCGCGGTGTCGTCGTGGGGTTGCCTGCCGCCGGCGCCTGCATCGGGATGGGGCCGGCCGCCGGTGGTGGCATGGCACCCGGGGTCGACGTTGAGGGCGTCGCGGACGACGGGGCCGCCTGCTGCGGGATGCCCGCCTCACCGGGCTGCGTACCGGGGGCCGGGGGCGCCGCCGTGGCGACGTTGCCCATGAGGCTCATGTCGTCGTCCGGGTCGTGCGGGGTCGGTGTTGACGGTGTCGGCGCGTGGCCCTGACCAGGGCTGGGGTTTGCGGTGGGCGTGTTGCCGGGCATGGCGCCGCTCGGCATGGAGACGCGGCCGCTGCCCTGGTTCTGGTTGTCGTTGTTGTTGCCGTCGTTGGAGTCGCCCGGCATGGGGCCCTGGGCCGGTGCGGGCATGGTGGTGACCGAGTCGCGGTCGACCTGGTGCATGCCCGGTTCGGGGCGGGAGTTGTCGGGAGCCGGAGCCGGTGCGGCCTCGGGGCGGTCTGTCTCCGGCGGCGGGGACGGCATGGGCGCGGGCTCGGTGTTGCGCGGGTCCGGGATCGACGCGCCCTGCTCCGGGGTGTGGACGTCGACGCCTTCCGGGCGGCTCGGGCGAGTGCTGTCCGGAGTGGTGTCCGGCGCCGGGGAGCCATCGACATCCGGCGTGGTGCCCGGCCCCTCGATGGGCGAGGAGTTGGAGGGCATGGACGGCTCGTTGCCCGGTGCCGTGGTCGGCGGGGCGTCCGGTGTGCTGTCCGGACGGGCGGTGTCGGGGGCGGTGTCGGGGGCCGGTCCGCCCTGGACGTCCGGCCTCGTCGTGGTGGGCGGCGTGGACGAGTCCGGAGACGAGTCGGGGGTGGACGAGTCGTCGCCCAGAGGACGACCGATGCTCTCGTTGTAGGCCCGGGTGCCCACGTCGAAAGGGCTGGGCGAGTCGGAGCCACGGCTTGGTGAGGGCGAGGACGACGAGGGGTTCGACGAGTCCGGGCTGCCGGTGCTGTCCGTGCTGCTGTTGGACGGCGTACTCGAGGAAGAGGAGGGCGAACTCGAAGCCGACGGGCCATCGGACGACGAGGACGGGTTCGACGAAGAGCTGTCCGAACCGCTCGACGGAGACGAGGACGACGGACCGCCGATATCCGGTGCCCTGCGCCCGGAGTCGCCGCTGCTCGAACTCGGCGAACTACTGGAACTCGGGGAGTTGCTCGACGAACTGCTGTCGTTCGATGACGAGTTGGACGAGGTCGGCGAGTTCGACGAATTGGAGGAGCTGGGGGAGTTGTTGGACGAACTGCTGTCGTTGGACGACGAGTTGTTGTTCGACGACGAATCGTTGGAGTTCGACGAGCTGTCGTTGCCGGAGTCCGACGAGCCGTCGCCGCCGTCGTTTCCGCTGTTGGTCAGTCCGTCGCGGGCGCCACGCCCCGCGCGGGAGCCGGCGCCGTCGCGCAGGGACTCGCCGAAGGTGGAACCGGAATTCTTCAGGGCCTCCTTGCCCTCTTCGTAACCCTTCTTGGCGGTGCGGCCCAGGTCGTAGCCCGACTGCTTGCCGAAGTTCTGCTCGACGGTCTGGGCGACCAGGTCGGAGACCATGGCTTCCAGAGCGGAGACAAAGGGTTCCTTGGCGGTCTCCAACACCGCCTGCAAAATCTGTTGGGCTATCTCCTTGAGGAGTTTGCGCAGGATCATCCGCGTGGCGGCGGCCGCGCCCATCGCGCCGAGTTCGGACAGACCCAGGGTGAATGGAGCGGCGGCCTGGGCCGCGGCGATCTCGATCGCCAGGACGACCAACTGGGCGATCACCGCCACTTTTAGCCCGATGATGAGCATCGCCGCGGCGTCCATGCATATGGCGATCAGCTCGGCGCCCTGGCGGGCGTCGTCGAAGTAGCCCGAGCCGCCGGCGAACTTCTCCCAGGTCTTGTTGAAGCCCTCGATGGAGTCGCCGGCGTTCTCGGCGAGGACGTTGCCGGCGGAGCTCATGCCACGGGCCTGGAGGGCCTCCACATCAGCGGCGAACTGGCGCCAGGTGTTGGCGCACTCCATCATCTTGTCTTCGTTGCCTGTGGGCCAGTCGAAGCCACACATCTCGAGAACCCACTCAAGTGCGTTCGGCAGCATCAAAGCCACGACGAAGACCCCCGTTGTCGCCCATGTAGTTCGTGTTGTCCCGGCCCTGTGGGCCGACCGACCCCATCCGCCTCACCGCCGGCGGAAGGGCCCCTGCTTGTCTGCTGCTGCCGGAGGCGCCATTCGGAGCCTCGTGAGTGCTCAACCGGCTTGCGTCGGCGCAGAGCCATGCCCACGCCAGAGCCTACCCAGCGGCCCTTCTGATCCCTGAACTCTGGTGTGTCACAGTGCTGTAGCAGACATCCGGTCCAAAGCCGTCCAGCCCTCAGGCGGCCGCCCTAGCCATTGGGCCGGCGCAGGCTGCGGTACAGCTCGATCGCGGAGTCCGGCGGAAAGTTGGGGACATAGGTGATGGCTCCGTCGCTTTTGGAGATCACCATGTGACTGCCACCCAACGGCGCCTGAGTGCCGGGCGGCGGTGGGGGCATGACGGCGTGGACGAGGAAGCCGATGTCGAACTCCGTCACGTACAACGGCGCCGGGTTTCCTTCCAGATCCAGTACTTCGAATCGGGCGCGAGCGGCAGCCAATGCCTCTTCGGCAGTGGTGGGGATGGGCTGTACCGGTTCCGGCGCGTCGGGATGCGACACGGACTCTCTCCTGTCAGTGAAGGGGCGGCTGTGAGTCATGCGGGGTCATGCGGTTGGACTCGGGCTTGGTGCGGGGCAGTCGGCCGTCGAAACGTCGAGCCGGAGCCGAGCCGACGCCGAAACCGACACGGCGCAAACGCTCGACCCTGGCTGCCGCGACTGTGCTGCTGTGGCGGCCCTGCCACCCCGCTGTACGGTCGCCACACGCCCCCGTGGTGCGGGCCGTGTCACTTGCTCACGGACTTCAGAACCCGCACCTCGCCGCCGAACTGGTTCTCCGGCTTCTGCTCCTTGACCAGAGCGTCGTTGAAGTCCTCGTTCTCCTCGTGGTTCTTCGCCATCCGCTCCAACGCCTTGCCGATTTCGTTGAGCTTGGTGGCAAGGTGCTCCATCGAGTCCGTCATGCCGTCGCGCAGGCCTTCGTAGACCACGCCGAACTTCTCGCCGAGCTCGTCGTCACCCCACGGTGGGGTGCCTTCCTTGTCGCTGAAGGTGGTCAGGCCCTTCCAGGCGTCCTGGGCGACACTCGAGAACGTCGTCTCCTTCGGCGCTTCGCCTCCGCCGCCGCCACCGTCACCCTGCGCGGCCAGGCCGTTCTTCAGCTTGGTGGTCGCCTGGTAGAAATCCCTGCCGATCTCGGAGAAGTTCTTCCCCTCGGCCTTCAGCATCTGCGGATTGCTCTTGAACCCGTCGCCCATGACTGCGCCCCCGTTCACCAACCGGCGTCATCGAGATGCCGGTTCACGTCCGTTTCATGTCTGTGCCAGCGTACCCAGAGGCGCTGACAAGCCCTCAACCCCTGGGTTTCACAGTGCTGTCCCGGGAGCGTCCGGCCGATACACCTTCCGAGACAAAGCGATCGCCGTGTTCGGGGTAGCCGATGTCGAACTCGCGCACCCGCAACGGCGTCTGGGTGCCGTCAGGCCCGGTGGTTACCGAAGAAGGGGCGGGCCATTTCGAGGGCCTTCCCATCGTTCGCCGGTAGGCGGTGCGCCGGCGAGACGGCCCGAGCCTCCGTGGGCACGGGCCCTTGGTCCGTATCCGGCCCCGGGCTCAACCCCGGTGTCCACCCCGCCCCCGCTTCTTCGGCCCCGTGACCAGGTTGGTCGAAGGACCGTCGCGCTCGGCGCGCTCCTTCTGCTCTTCCTCGTCCCGCTTGCGCTCCAGCAGGCCGTTGGTGTTTTCGTGGGAGCCGCGCTGCCAGGGGCTGGCCGGGTCACAGAAGTAGACCGGGACGTGGGTGGCGAGGGTGAAGGAGCCGTGGGCGGCCATCTCGGCGCCCTGGTCCCAGGTCAGCGACCGCACCAGGTGGGCAGGCAGGGTCTGGACGGTTTCCACGAGGGCATCGAAGTCCGTCGCATCCCCTGAGCTGGGGTGTTGCGACGACTACCAGAACCCAAGCTGCATCGGAGGCCCTTTCCAGTCTTTCGGGGGCTTGCCTGTTTAAGGGCTGTCACGTAATTGATCTTTCACGTGCTCGATGACCTGGTCGTTTGCCCGCTATCCCGTGAGGGTGAGGTTGTGCAGGCGGGCGATGCCGAGCATGGCGTGATGGACGCCGTCGCCCTTGAGGCGGCAGTCGCGCAGGATCTTCCAGGTCTTCATGCGGGCGAAAGCGTGCTCGACGCGAGCACGGACCTTGCGGTGGGAAGTGTTGTGCTCCTCCTGCCAGGCCGGGAGTTCGGTCTGGCCGCGTTCGCGGCGGTGCGGGATGACCAGGCCGGTGCCCCGGTAGCCGCCGTCCGCGATGACCGTGGTTTTGCCGACGGCGTCCTTGGTGCCGGACAGTTCCCACGCCTTGCAGTCGTTGCGGTTGCCGGGCAGCGGCCGGCCGACGGCGACGACGAGCCGGGTGTCGGCATCGATCATGGTGGTTGGTCGAGTACCGGTAATTTTTCGACTGCTCGGCAACGCTGTGATCACGCGTGGGGACCACGGTGCCGTCCACGATCAGCACGGTGTCCTTGCGGAACCGCTTGCGCTGTTGCAGTGCCAGCGTGGGCCCGAGGTGGTCGATGACGCGGTCGGCTGCCGACTTCGACACCCCGAACAGCGGTGCCAGCTGCCGCAGAGTCAGGTTGGTGCGCTCCGCTGAGTAGGAGGGAAAGGTCCTGACAGCTCAGAAAGGCTCAAAGTCCCAGGTCAGGGCTGATTTTCTACCAATTGACGACGCGCGCCAGGGGGTGTCTCGTGCAGACCGCGCTGGCCGGGCGAGGATGTGCGGAAGAGGGGCTCGGTGAGCACAGCGCAGCCACCCTCCACCGACGCCACCGTAGGCGCTGTTCCGGGCGAATTCACCCTTGAACAGCGCCACTTGGCAGCATCACCGCACTCCCTGGTACGGGTAGAACCCCGACCCGGACTTTCGGCCCGGCCGGCCTTCGTCCACCATGCGCGCGAGCAGCGGGGAAGCGGCGTACAGCGGCTTCTTGTACTCGTGGCGTATGCAGCCTCCTGCTCGCGGCAGTTGCCTCCAGCCAGGTCTTGATCTCGCTGGGCCGGAACCGCAGTTGGTGTCCCACGCGGAAGCTGGGGATGGCTTGCTTCTCGTGGTTGTCGTAAACCCATGAGACGGGCTTTTCGAGAGAGTTGGCGAGGGCCGGCACGGTCCACATCGGTTGGTCCATGGCTGTTCACTTCCGTAGGTGAGAAGTGCGACTCGATAGGTACGGATCACGGCCGCACCAAACGGGACCATGCAATGCCGCTTGACCGTCGTGGGCCCGTCGTAGACGGCCTCCGCGAGGTAGATGGCGCTGGTGCCGAGGTGACTCACGGTGAAGAGTGAGCGTGTCGCGGCCCTGGGCTGTCCGTGCTGCCACTCGTGAATGCCGGAAACCAGCACCGACCAGCACAACGCCCCGACCGGACTGGAAGGGACGGCAGCGGAACTCAGCACGAAGTCAGCACGGCCCGGCTTGGGCTCCGTTCCCCGAGACCGAGCCCAAGCCATTGACCTGCACGTTTGTAATCGCTTCCGGCGTCTGCTAATAGCGGGCATCCCAGTTCGAGAACATCTGGCTGCGCACCAAGCGCAAGAACGCCGACGGCAAGGTCGTCAGCGGCACCGGCGGCGTCTGTTACCTCTACTTCCCGGCCAAGCCCTCACCGACGCAGCGCCGGGTGCTGGCGGAGCTGGGGATCCGCTGAGCAGGTGCGTTCCGGAGGCGGCCGGGTCTGCTCGATGACCTGAGGGCAGCGGGCGCGGCCGTCGAGAGTGAGATGGCCGTACCCTCGGGCTTCTCGGTCGGCTTGACCGGGTTCTCGCGGATCCCTTCCGATCACGCGGCAGTGCCGCAGGCGGTCTTCACATGTCCGGAAGCCGCGCGTGTCGGACGGTCGCGGTGGTGCGGGAGGTCCCGCTGACGCACCTGTGGCACGCGCTTCCGGTCTTCCTCACTGTGAACGAGGTCTGGCGGCGACTGCTCGGGGCTTACGGCCCGTAGACGTCCGCGCCCGCGACGTTCTCCGTGCCCTGGCGGGCATGCGCTGTGCACGCAGGGAAAACTTCTCGATTCCGCCTACTCCTACGTTGGGGCCATCCCGCTGTACCGGGCCCCGTGTGAGGAAAGGCAGTCCGTGATGTCCGACGAGCAAAGCAGGAATCGACCGGTTCTGGAGGCTGCCGCGGCGGAGTTCGCCGCGGCGACGGCCGAGCCGCCGTTCCTGTACGAGATTCCGGTGGGGGACGGTCGGAAGGCGGTCGACGATGTCCAGTCCGGTGCGGTGGCGAAGCCGGAGGTGGACGAGGAGTGGGTGACGGTCGAGGGCGGTCCGACCGGCAGCGTCCGGGTGCGGATCGTTCGCCCGGCGGGGCATGAGGGCCCGCTGCCCGTCATCGTCTACATCCACGGTGCGGGCTGGGTGTTCGGCAACGCGCACACGCACGACCGTCTGGTGCGGGAGCTGGCCGTCGGCGCGCGTGCCGCGGTCGTCTTTCCCGAGTACGACCTGTCGCCCGAGGCCCGCTACCCGGTGGCGATCGAGCAGAACTACCTGGTGGCCCAGTGGGTCGTGCGCGAGGGTGCCGCGAACAACCTCGACCCGACCCGCATGGCGGTGGCCGGCGACTCGGTGGGCGGCAACATGTCGGCCGCGCTGACCCTGATGGCCAAGGAGCGCGGCGATGTCGCGCTTGCCGCGCAGGTGCTGTTCTACCCGGTGACCGACGCGGCGTTCGACACGCCGTCGTACCACCAGTTCGCCGAGGGCTACTTCCTGCGCCGTGAGGCGATGAAGTGGTTCTGGGACCAGTACACGACCGACGAGGCCGAGCGCGCCCAGATCACCGCGTCCCCGCTGCGGGCCACCACCGAGCAGCTCGCCGGTCTGCCGCCGGCCGTGGTCATCACCGCCGAGGCCGACGTGCTGCGCGACGAGGGCGAGGCCTACGCGAACAAGCTGCGTGAGGCCGGGGTTCCGGTCACCGCGCTCCGCGTCCAGGGCGTCATCCACGACTTCGTGATGCTCAACGCGCTGCGCGGCACCCAGGGCGCGGAGGCCGCGATCACCCTGGCCGTGGAGGCGCTCCGCAAGGCCCTCTACGCCATCTGAGTACCCCCGCCGACGGGCGGCCGGTACTGGGTACCGGCGGCCCTGTTTTCCCTCAACAACCATAGAAATTAAGGAAGTTCAATCATGTCTGAGTTCAACCTCGACAACGTCTCCGCCGCGCCGAGCCCGGATCTGCTCACGCCCGACAACGCGGTGATGCTGTTCGTCGACCACCAGCCGCAGATGTTCTTCGGCACGGGCAGCAGCGACCGCACCGCGATCATCAACAGCACGGTGGGCCTGGCGAAGGCCGCGAAGCTCTTCGACGTACCGACCGTGATCACCACGGTGGCCGCCGAGTCCTTCTCGGGCCCGGCGCTGCCGCAGCTCGTCGATGTCTTCCCCGAGCACAAGCTCATCGACCGCACCTCGATGAACGCCTGGGAGGACGAGAACCTGGTCGAGGCGATCCGTGCCACCGGCCGCAAGAAGATCGTCATCTCCGGTCTGTGGACCGAGGTCTGCCTCGTTCTGCCGGTCCTGTCGGCGATCGGCCAGGGCTACGAAGTGTACGTCGTGGCCGACGCGTCCGGTGGCGTCACGCCGCAGGCCCACGAGCACGCCCTGGAGCGGATGAGCCGCGCCGGCGCCGTGACCGTCACCTGGGTCCAGGTGCTCCTGGAGCTTCAGCGGGACTGGGCACGCGGCGAGACCTACAACGGTGTGATGGAGATCGTCCAGGAGCACGCGGGCGCCTACGGCCTCGGCGTCGTCTACGCCAAGCACTTCATCGGTGCCAACGCGGCCGGCTGAGCACTGAGCGGTTGAGTGTGTCGGGGGGCTCCGCGAACGGCGGAGCCCCCCTCGGACCGTGGAGAGGGAGGAACATGCGGAAGTCCGGGCTCCATGAGGCGTGGCGACCCTTCGCCGTACCCGTCTTCCGGGCGTTGTGGATCGCGCAGTTCGTCTCCAACACCGGCACCTGGATGATGACGGTCGGCGCCCAGTGGGAGCTGATCGGCCAGTCCGGTGCCGTGCTCGCGCTCGTACAGACCGCCACGAGCCTCCCGCCGCTGCTGCTCGCGTTTCCCGCAGGCCTCCTCGCGGACCGCTTCGACCGCCGAAGGCTCCTCATCGCCGCCCAGTACGCGATGCTCGCGGCCTCGGCGGCTCTCGCCGTCGCGGCCTTCACCGGACTGCTCGGGCCCGGACTGCTGCTCGCGCTGCTCTTCGTGATCGGAGGCGGCTCGGCGTTGATGGGACCGGCCTGGCAGGCCATCCAGCCGGACCTGGTCGATCGGGCCTCGCTGCCGCAGGCCGCCGCGCTCGGTTCGGTGAGCATGAACCTCGCCCGTGCGGTCGGTCCCGCCCTCGGTGGCTTCGTCATGGCCCTCGCCGGCACCGGATGGGTCTTCGCCTTCAACGCGGTCTCCTATCTCGGAACCGCAGCTGTGCTCACGGCCTGGCGCGCACCGCACCGCGCTCCGAGCGACGCCGGCCGGGAAGGCATCCTGGCCGCCGTGGACGCCGGGCGTCGCTACATCCGCTACACACCCGACATCCGACGCGTCCTTCTGCGCACGCTCCTGTTCGTCCCGGCGGCATCCGCGCTGTGGGTCCTGCTGCCGCTCGTCGCGGAACAGCGTCTCGCCCTGGGCGCCTCGGGATACGGACTGCTGCTCGGCGCGGTGGGCATCGGAGCCGTGGCCGGGGCCTTTCTGCTGCCGTGGCTGCGGCGGACCTGGGGAGCGAACGGCCTCCTCCTGATCGCCGCCGCCCTGTGCGCCGCCGTGCTGACGAGCCTCGCCCTGCCCGGCCCGGCGCTGATCGTCATGAGTCTCCTGCCGGCTGCCGGCCTTGCCTGGATATCGGCGCTCTCCGTTTTCAGCGCCGCGGTGCAGACACGTGTGCCGGGCTGGGTGAGAGCCCGCGCCCTGGCCGTCCAACTGATGGTCTTCCAGGGCGGCATGGCGCTGTCCGCGCCCTTGTGGGGCCTGCTCGCCGACCGGCTCGGACTCGCCGCCGCGCTGGGCATCGCCGCAGCCGTCGTGCTGGGCGGCGGGCTGAGCGTCCGCGTTCTGCCCCTGCCCGTCGGCGAGGCGGACCCGACCGGGTCGGACCACTGGCCCGAGCCGTCTCTCGCCTCCCGTCCCGACCCCGATGCCGGGCCGGTCCTGGTCACCGTCGTATACCGGGTGCCACAGTCGCGCACCCACCGCTTCCTCACCGCCATGGAGCCCGTCGCCCGCGCGCGCCGCCGCACCGGAGCCATCACATGGGGCCTCTACAGAGACGGCGACGACCCGGAACTGCTCGTCGAGCACTACCTCGTCGCCACCTGGTCCGGACACCTTGCCCAGCATCACGGACGACTGACCGCCGACGACCGTGCCGCCGAGGAAGCGGCCCGGGCCCTGCTTGCCGACGGCACGGTCCCCAAGGTGACCCATGCCTTCGACGCCTTCGCCGCTGATGGGTCGTGCATGTTCAGGACAGCGCCGGACACGCTCGGACAAGTCCCTGACCTGGGCGTTTCCTATCGTGAGGCCTTCCAGAATCAACGCAAGGAGTAACCCATGGAACTCGGACTTCTGATCCTGAGGGCGGTGGCCGGACTTCTGCTGGCTGCTCACGGAGTTCAGAAGGTGAGCTTTCACCTCGGTGGCAAGGGGCTCGAAGGCGGCACCGAGGAGTTCCGGCGCGACGGCTTCCGCGGTGGTGTGCTGACCGCGCTTGCCGCAGGGACGACGCAGATCGGCTCCGGTGTGCTGCTGACCGCGGGCGCACTCACACCACTCGCCGCGGCCGGCGCGATAGGCACCATGACCGTAGCCCTGACCGTGAAGTGGCCGCACGGGCTCTGGGTCCAGAACGATGGCTACGAGTACCCCTTTTTCCTGATCGTCGCAGCCGCCGTCCTGTCGTCGACCGGACCGGGCGCCTGGTCGGTCGACGCGGCGCTGGGATTGCTGCCATGGCCCGGATGGTGGCTCGCTGTCGCCGCGATCCTGGGCGTCGGCGGCGGTCTCGTCGCGCGCGCGATATTGCACCGTTCGGCGAAGAGCCGTTCCTGACCCGGTCACCCAACGAGAGTCCCGTGCAGCATCCTCTCGATGAAACACCGGCCCCCAAGTTCGCCTTCGGTGGAGTCGGCGCCGAAGGGTTGTGCCGATCGCAGCGGCCCCGCACCTGAAGAGGTGCGGGGCCGCCTGCCGTTGCGTGCCCGGGTGAGCAACTCATGTGCACGCAGGGCAAACCTTGCGTCCGCGTCGGCTCCTACGTTGGAGCCATTCCCCAGGAACCGGGCCGTGTACGACGGCCCCACGATCTCACCGGAGGTGAGCCACGTGACCAGCATGCCGGTCGCGGGCATGGTCCCAGTGCCGGGCACCGTCGAGCCCGCCGAACTCCTCGTCCGTAATGCCAAGGTGTACACCGGTGACCCCGCGCGACCCGAGGCGCAAGCCGTCGCGATACGTGGTGGTGAGGTGATCGCGCTGGGTGATGACCGTACGGTGGCGGGCCTGGTGGGGCCCGCCACCAAGGTCGTCGATGCGCTCGGACGCCGGGTGATCCCCGGTCTGAACGACTCGCACCTGCACGTCATTCGGGGCGGACTCAACTACGTCCTGGAGCTGCGTTGGGACGGCGTGCCGTCACTGCGTCAGGCGCTCGCGATGCTGAAGGAACAAGCCGGGCGCACACCGAAGGGCCAGTGGATCCGGGTGGTCGGCGGCTGGACGGCGGACCAGTTCGCCGAGCGGCGGATGCCGACGGTCGCCGAGCTCAACGCGGCGGCCCCTGATACGCCGGTGTTCGTGCTGCACCTGTACCAGTCGGCGCTGATGAACCGCGCCGCTGTCCAGGCCGCCGGATTCACCGCCGAGACACCCAACCCTCCCGGCGGGCAGATCGTCCGGGGCCGGGACGGCAGTCCCACCGGCGTGCTGCTTGCGGCGCCCGGTGCACTGATCCTCTACTCGACGCTGGCCAAGGCGCCGCCGCTCGGCGCCGAGGATCAGCGCACGTCCACCAAACACTTTCTGCGGGAGCTGAACCGGTTCGGTCTGACCTCCGCGGTGGACGCGGCCGGCGGCTTCCAGAACTTCCCCGACAACTACCGGACGGTGATCGACCTCGCCCGCGCGGGGGAGCTGACCCTGCGGATCGCCTATCACCTGTTCCCGCAGACGGGCGGCCAGGAGATCGCCGACCTCACCCGGTGGATCGAGATGGTCCGGCCCGAGGACGGCGACGCGTGGCTGCGGCTCAACGGCGCGGGCGAGAACCTCACCTGGGCCGCGGCCGACTTCGAGAACTTCACGGAACCGCGCCCCGAGCTGACCCAGGGCTATGAGGCCGAGTTCGAGAAGGCCGTGCGCCTGCTGATGGAGAACGGCTGGGGCTTCCGCCTCCATGCCACCTACGACGAGACGATCCGCCGCGACCTCGCTGTCTTCGAGAAGCTCGCCGCCGACGGGCTGTTCCCGGCCGGGAACCGCTGGCTGTTCGACCACGCGGAGACCGTGACCGATGCCAGCCTGGACCGGATCGCCGCCCTCGGCGGGGCGGTTTCCATCCAGAACCGCATGTCCTTCCAGGGGCGCGCCTTCGTCGACCGCTACGGCGCCCAGGCCGCGGCCCACACCCCGCCGGTGCGGCGCATGCTCGCCAAGGGGCTGGTCGTCGGCGCGGGCACCGACGCCACCCGCGTCTCCTCGTACAACCCGTGGGTCGCGCTGCACTGGCTCGTCACAGGGCGGACCGTCGGCGATCTGGCCCTCTACCCCGAGGACAACCGGCTCTCGCGTGAGACGGCCCTTGAGCTGTACACCCGAGGGGGAGCCCGTCTGACCGGTGAGGAGGACGTCAAGGGGGTCCTGAAGGAGGGCTTCTTCGGTGACCTTGCGATCCTCTCCGACGACTACTTCACCGTGCCCGAGCAGGACATCGCGCACATCGAGTCGGTGCTGACCGTGGTGGGCGGGCGGATCGTGCACGCAGCGGCCGAGTACGAGGGACTCGACGAGGCGATCGAGCCCATCAGCCCCGCATGGAGCCCGGTCGCCCACTTCGGCGGCTACCAGGCCACGCCGCGGCCCAGCGTGACCGGTGCCCGGCAGGCCGACCTGCTGGCGGAAGCCGTCGCCGAGTCCGAGCAGCACCGCCAGTGGCGCGTGGCACGCGGCTTCGTGACCGAACCGCGCACGGAGATATTCGACCCGTGCTTCGTGCTCTGACCCGGGCGCTCCGCAGCCCTTCCCCGCACGACGGCTCCCAGGAGAGACCACTATGAGCACCGACCAAGGCCAGCCTTCCGAACAGCCCGAGCCACCCGGCAGGCACTTCGAGCCCGACCTTCGTCCCATGACGCGGATCAATCTGCATCCGATCGCGTCCCCGATGCCGGTCGGCTTCTTCGCCTTGGCCATTGCCTCGGTGATCGTGGCCAGCCTGCAGCTGGGGTTCCTCGGCGACGACGCCCATCGTGCGGTCGGCCTCGCGATCCTGCCGGCCTTCGCCCTCCAGTTCTTGGTGAGCATCCTCGCCTTCGGAGCGAGGGACGTCCTCGCAGCGACGCTGATGGCCTGCTTCTCCGGGACCTGGCTCGCCAGTTCCCTCGTGCTTGTGGTGGACCCTCCGGGGGGCACCAAAGTGCTCGGCGTACTGAACCTCCTCTTCTCGTTCTTCGCTCTGCTCATGGCCTCGGTCGCGCATCGCAAGCGGTCCATGTGGTTCGTCCTGTGTGTTGCCGTGCCGCGGTTCGCGGTCGCCGCGCTCTACAACCTCACCGGCACCGAGTGGCTGGCCTATGTCTCGGGGTCGTTCGGTCTGCTGCTCGCGGCCGTGGGCCTGTACGCGGCGTTCGCGCTCATGCTCGAGGACATGCGGGGCGAGGAGGTTCTCCCGATCGGACGAAGCGGTCCGGCGCAGACCGCGGTCGAAGGGGACCTCGCGGTTCAGCTGCGCAACCTCGAACGGCAGGCGGGCGTACGCCGCACGCTGTGAACGAGAACGCGTACCCGTTCGCCAGAACGTCCCAACAGATCAGCAAAAGAACCGGAGTTGAACATGAACGCGTCCGTGTCCACCACGGCCGGCCCCGAGCCGCGCGGGGGTACCCAGCCCCTTCTGCACCAGAAGGGGCATGAGTTGCAGGCGTACGGCACGGTCAAGCAGTTGCCGATCGGCCTGTCGCATGACACCCGCAGGTACTCCTGCCAGCGGCTGAATCGGATCCTGGCCGACACCCAGATGCTGTACGGGCTCTACAAGAAGCATCACTGGCTGATGCGCGGCGCGACCTTCTATCAGCTGCATCTGCTGCTCGACAAGCATGCCGGCGAGCAGCTGGCGATCGTCGACGCACTCGCGGAGCGTGTACAGAGCCTCGGCGGTGTCGCGGTGGGGGACCCTCGGCACGCCGCCGAGATCACCGGTGTGCCCCGCCCACCGGACGGCGTCGAGGAGGTGCCCGCCATGCTCTCCCGGCTGCTCGAAGCGCACGAAACCATTCTGATCGAGGCGCGTGACGCCGCGTCCCGCGTCGCGGGCCTCGGGGATGACGGAACCAACGACCTCATCGTCTCCGACGTCATCCGGATCGGCGAGGCGCAGGTGTGGTTCCTGGCCGAGCATCTGGTGGACACGCCGCTCGTCCGCGTGTGACGGAGCGGCATGAGGTACTCCCCGGCGTGCACGACGGCCTCCGAGCCCGTGCGCGCCGGGGATCTCGTTCGTCCGGCGGTCCTCGGGGCCCGGCTGGGCGCAGCGATGAGTGCCGATCTCCCTGGTCGGGAGCTGCCGCAGGCTGCCGCGGGACGGCTCAGCGGAGGGCGTCCCGCCAGGCCTGGGGCGACACACCGAACGCGCTCTTGAACGCCCGGCTGAAGTGGGAGCTGGACTTGAACCCCCAGCGGTGGGCGATGGCCGAGACGGTGTCCGCGCTCGGCGGTCGGCGGGACAGCTCCCTGCGGCACTCGTCCAGCCGGTGCGTACGGACCCACTCGCCGAAGCTGATGTCGCTCCTGGCGAGGATGGCGTAGAGGTAACGGACCGAAATGTGGTGGGCCTGGGCGACCGAGGCCGGTGTCAGATCCCGGTCCGCCAGGTGCGTCCTCATGTACTCCAGGATGCGAAGGCCGAGCGTCTCGTGGAACGAGCCGGTCCCCAGCGCGGGCTTCTCCGCCTCCGAGGCGATGACCGCGCGTACGAGCTCCATGCTCGGAGCGGCGAGCAGAGGGGAGGCCGTCCCTTCATGGAGCTGCGGGCTCGCGGCAAGGCGCGAGAGATACCCGGAGGTGAGCCCCGAGATGCTTCCGTCAGCGCCGAGGGTGCGGGCCGTCACCTCGTGGATCGCGGCGTCCGGGAGGGCGATCTCGCTGATCGGGATCCGGAAGAAGTGCATGTCGACACCGCGGTCGAAGAGGAGCGTGTAGGGGCGCCGCGTGTCGTAGAAGGCGATGTCGCCGGGGCACAGGACGGCATGTCTGCCGTCCTGGACGACCGCGCTCTCTCCGGACACCTGGAGGCTGATGAAGAGCACGGGTTCCCAGTCCGTCTTCGCGAGCCGTGGAGTTCTGAGCACGGTGGCCGGGTTCGCGTTCACCGTGCTCAGCTGCATCGAGCCGATCTGGGCGATCACCACGTCGGCGAACACACGCTCGGGGCACCTGGGGAGGACGAGTTCGACGGGTACGACCTGCTCCCGGATGGTCTGGCGGAGGGCATCGGCGCGATCGCCGAGCGGGATGGCTGACGTGCCCCAGGTCGTGGTCATCGGTTCCTCCTTGCGTGCATCCAGGCGGCAGGCTAGGTCCGCTGAACGTCGATGACCAGGGGTTACTTTGAGTAGCACCAGAGCCGTGCGGTGAGGGACAACAAGCTTGCGCGGACAGGAAGGCCGCGGCTCGCGTTCAGCTCGCGTTCAACTTGTCGCGGAGCTGACCACGCGAGGTGATCCCGAGCTTCGGGAAGATGCGGTACAGGTGTGCACCGACCGTCCGGGGCGACAGGTACAGCTGCTGGCCGATCTCCCTGTTGGTCAGGCCGTCTGCCGCGAGCTTGGCGATCTGCAGCTCCTGAGGTGTGAGCAGGTCCCAGTCGGCACGGCTCTGGCGCTTGCTGCCCTCGCCCGCCGAGCGGAGTTCCTGTCGGGCGCGTTCGCACCACGGCGCCACACCGAGCGCCTCGAAGGACTCCCGGGCGATCCGCAACGGAATACGGGCCTCCAGCACCCGGCGACGCCTGCGGAGCCAGGTGCCGTGGGCGAGCATCAGTCGCGCGCGGGTGAACGGCGTATGGGCCATGTCCAGATCGAGTGCCGAGCGGAAGCGCTCTTCCGCATGCTCGTCGTCGGAGAGGAGCGCCTGGGCGAAACCCAGGTTCACCCGGGTCAGCTGGGCCTTACTCGATCCGGCGGTGGCGTCGAGCCGGAGCAGCGCGCCCCGCGCCATGGCCCGTTGCTCCTCACCCGTGGCGGCCTCGGCCAGCTCCGCGATCGCGAGGGTCTGCAAGAACGGATGGTAGGCCGGGTCGGCCGGGTCGAAGACCCGCCAGACACAGCAGAAGGCCTCCGCGTGGTTGCCCGCGGCCAGGCCGATGAGACCACGGGTGATCTGGATGAACGCGAGATTGGACGGATTGGCGACGGACAGCCCCTGACGCTCCGCCTCACCGATGACGGTGAGCGCGGTGTCCAGATCTCCGTGCAGCGCTGCGAACTGCGCCTTCGCGATCCGCGCACCGGTCAGCCAGCGTGGCTGCGCGTTCTCCTCGGCCAGCCGCATCGCCTCGGCCACACCGGGGAGTCCGGTCTCCCAGTCGACGGTGTGGACCGCGCTGAAGGAGAGGGACACCAGTGTCTGGGCCAGCAGACCGAGACGGCCCTGGGTGCGCAGCCCGGCCACCGCATGCTGGAGAAAGCCCGCGGCGTGGTCGTAGGCGTTCGCCATGGTGGCCGCCGTACCCAGGGTGGCGGCGGCCAGGGCGTCGTACCCGCCCTCACGTTCGAGGCGCTCCAGGCGTTCGATCACCGTCGCTCCCCGCTCCACCGGGGTCGCCGCGGCCAGTGTGTACACCAGGTCCGGATGGAGCTCCGGAACGGGCAGCCGCTCGGCCACGGCCACCACGCGTTCCCGCAGGCCCCGCTCAGGGTCGGACCACCAGCATCTGCGCGCCGCCGAGCGCAGCAGCCGAAGGGCGAGTCCGGGATCCCCGGCATCGGCGGCACGCTCCGCCGTCGTGATCAACAGGTGCAATCGGGGGATGCTTGTCGCGACATCCACTTCGAGTCCTTCGCGGAGCAGCAGCAGCCGCGACCGCTCCCGGACGCCGAGCTCCAGCGGTTCGGCCTGCTGCAGCAGGCTCGATGCGCGGTCCGTCCTGCCGAGTTCGAGGCCCAGTTCGGCGGCGTCCAGGAGGCGTGACACTCTTCCGGAAGAGTGCTCACTCAGTGTGGTGGCTCGTTCCAGCGCCGTCATGGCCACCGCGGTGGCGCCACGCCCTCTCGCTCTGAGGGCCACTTGATCCAATTGCCGCGCGACCGCCTCGTCACGGCGGCCGATCGCCGCAGCCCGGTGCCATGCCTGCCGGTCGGGCTGTCCGTGCAGGACGTCGGCCAGCGCGCCGTGCGCCGCGAGACGGTCGGTGAGCGTTGCCGCGCCCAGGACGGCTGAACGCACCAAGGGGTGCGTGAAGCCGATGTGGAAGGCGTCGGCAGTCACCAGACGCGCGGCGATGGCGGGTTCCAGGGACCGGGTGGAGATCTCTGTGCCGGTCAGTGTCGAGGCCGCGGCCAGCACCTCGGCAAGCGCACCCCCGTCGTCGGCGGCGGTGATGAGCAGGGTGCTGCGTGTGTCGGGCGGTAGATCGGCCAGGCGGGAGGCGAAGGCCTGCTCAAGCCTGGCGGTGAGGGGGAGTGTCGCCGATGCCGCAGGTTCGGCGGTCGCCCGGTCCGTGCCGAGAGTGAGTGGAAGCTCGGTGAGCGCCAAGGGGTTGCCGGCGGACAGCTCCAGTACACGGCGGTGTACGGCGGCGTCGAGGCCGGGTTCGCGGGCGTCCAGCAGGGCGTCGGCCGCGGCCGGCTCCAGAGGTGTCAGACGGAGTTCGCGGAGACCGAGGGTGCCCGGTGACGCGAGGACGCCGCACGACGCGGTGTGGCCTTCGCGGAGGGCGAGCAGCAGACCGAGAGGTTCGGCGCCCAGCCGCCGTGCGAGGAACCCGAGCACATCAAGCGTCGGCATGTCGAGCCACTGGGCGTCGTCCACGGCCAGCAGGAGCGGGGCCTCGGTGGTCGCCTCGCCGAGCAGGCTGAGCGTGGCCAGAGCGATCATGAAGAACTGGGGTGCGGAGGCGCCGGAGGGCGGCTCGGCCATGCCGAAGGCTCCCCGTAGCGCGTCCGCCTGTGCGGGAGGAAGCTGCGAGACGCGGTCCATCAAGGTCCGGGTCAGCTGGTGCAGCCCCGCGAACGGAAGGTGCGTCTCGGCCTGCACGCCCGACGCCTTGAGGACGGTGATCCCTGACTTCTCGGCCTGGGTGACAGCGTGGGCGAGCAGGGTGGACTTGCCGATCCCGGGGGCTCCTTGGATCAGAAGTGCCCCGCCGCGCTCCGGCAGTCCGTCGACCAACTCGTCGACAATCGCCAGCTCCGCGGACCGACCGAACAGTATGTTGCCTGGCACCCGATCTTCCCTTGCACCAGCGATCTCACCTGTACGAACGCATTCTAAGTGCGTGCAGAGGATGACGACCTGCGCTGACAGCAAAGCGTGGCCTGGCGCATCCCGGCATCACAGTCGCTTCGCAGTCATCATGCCGACGACGTAGGTCACCCGGCGTTCCAGGATGGTCGAGGTGCCGGTGGGCCGCTCGTGCGGCGGTGGGGTCCGGCACCGGAGAGATGACTGGAGGCCTCCATGACACCTGTGATCGACACGGCCGGATTCCCGGACAGCGACAACAGGATGCGTCGTTGGAGCCGGGCCGTTTCCAGGGCCACGCTGCCGGTCACGGTCACTCCGTACGGCGCTCGGCCGCTGAAAGGCCGTATGACCACCCGGCGCCTGGGTCATCTGCTCTTCGTCACGACGGACGCGGATCCGCAGTGCTTCACCCGCGGTCGACGGCGGATCGCCCGTGGCGCGGGGGAGACCGAGGGCTATGTGGTGGTCGCCGTCGTAGGGCCCACCGGTGCTCTGCTGGAGCAGGGTGGGAGAACGGTCGACATCACCGCGGGATCGCTCGCGATCTGGGATACCGAGCGTCCGCATGTGGTCGACCTCCCGCACGGTGTACGCACGACGGTCTGCCTCGTGCCACGCCACACCCTTGGTGTACGGGACGACCAGCTGGAGCGGGTGACGGCGACCGTGATCGAACCGGACAGTCCGGTGGCCGCCGTACTTGGACCTCTTTTGGTGACACTGGCCGAGACAGCCGCAGACTGCCCGGAGCACGTCGTCGGCCAACTAGCCTGCAACGTCACGGACTTGGTAGCCACCCTCGTCACCGAGCGCGCCGCCGGTGACGCCGGGAGCACGACAGGTCCGCGGTACACCCAGGCCCGGGAAGTCCGTGCTTACGTGGACCGGAACCTCGGGGATCCGGGACTCTGCCCGGACGCCATCGCGGCCGCTCACCACATGTCCGTCCGGTCCCTCCACAAGCTCTTCGAAGGGGAAGGGATCACGGTCAGCCGTCTGATTCAACGCCGCCGACTGGAGGCGTGCGCCAGGGATCTGCTACGGGGCGACAGCTCCGAGCAGACGGTCTCCGGTGTGGCCCGGCGCTGGGGCTTCACCAACCCGGCCCACTTCAGCCGGCTCTTCCGCGCCGCGTACGGCATGCCTCCGTCCGAGTGGCGCGACACCCAAGGCGGCGCAGAGACCGTGGCCACCGCCCCCGCACCATCCGTACGGCAGCTCTGCCACGCGCTTGACCTGCCGTGATGTGTGATTGCCCCACAGTGCAGGACCGAGGTGTTCCGTGGTGAAAACAACGCGCGGCGACGGAAGATGGCGTCGTCTCCGCCATCGCGCCGGAGCTGCGTGTACGCCTGCATCAGCAGGCCCGACACAGGGGACCACGGCACGGCCACGGCCCCACCGGCCGCCGAAAGGCAGGCCGACGATGCTCTGAACCACTCTGTACCAGGGAGCCCATATGAGCCTGGCGTTCACCACCATGTCTGTCGCCGATCGGAAACGGCTCATATCGGAGGACTCCGTCTCGCGGGCGCTCCCGTCGCGGGAGAACGTCGTGCCGCACGGCTCCTCCTTCCAGGGCCGGGCCGACTCGCACCATTTTGGATTCCTGCAGGTCAGTACCTTCGAGGGCGGAGAGCAACGGTTGGTCGGACCGTCGCAGTCCCTCGCGTCGAATCCCGGCGACGTCATCGGCGTCGGTATCCACACGACGGGCTCGGCCCTACTCGCTCAGCAGGACCGGGCCCTGCGCTGCGAGCCGGGCGACGTGTTCGTCATCGATATCTCACGTCCCTATGCGCTACGTGAGCACGGTGACTTCCGTCTGCACCTTTTCCAGTTCCCTCGCACTGTTCTGGGCCTTTCCGACGAGGACATGGAGGTCCTCTGGGGAGTCCACCGGCCGTCCGGCCAGGGAGTGGTTCAGCTCCTCGCACCGGTGCTCGAGACCATGGCGGACTCGGTTGCGTCCTACTCGCAGCACGTCGCTCACCGCCTCGCGGGCCTCGTGACGGATCTGCTCGGCACGATGGTGTCCGAATTGACGGTGGTCGAGAGCGCGGCCGTTGGCACGGCGGACGAGAATGCCGCTCGTGCCGACCTGGCACGGCGGATCCGCAGCTTTGTGAACCAGAATCTGGGCGACCGTGAGCTGTCTCCCGAGATGATCGCCGCCCACCATCATGTCTCGGTCAGATACCTGCACAAGGTGTTCGCCAACGAAGGCACCACCCTCAGCCGGTGGATCCAGCAGCGCCGATTGGAGGAGTGCAGACGGGAACTGGCCCGGCTCGGGCACGTCACCCCGTCCGTCTCGGCAGTCGCCAAGCGCTGGGGCTTCGTGAACCCCGCCCATTTCAGCCGCAGTTTCCGCGCCGCCTATGGCATCTCACCGAGCGACTGGCACAAGGTCCGCAACGCCGACGCTTCGGCCTCGCCGGCGGAGGAGAAGGTGAGTGGAGCCCTGGCGCTCGCGGGCTGAGGCACGCACGTATGCAGGGAGAAACTCTCTCGCGCGGGGGCTCGACATGCCGGCCCCCCGCGCGCGGGACGACTCCGGTGAGAGAGGCCGTCGTGGTTTCTCAGTCGCTCGTCATTCCCGCGACCCTGCGCCATTGACGGGGCGAGTGCCCGTATACCGACTTGAACGCACGGCTGAAGTGCGCCGGGTTCTGGAAGCCCCAGCTCTGCGCGACCGTCGAGATGGTCGGCGTCGCTCGCCCCCGCCGCACCAGCTCACGGGCGCACTCCTCGACACGCCGCTGCTGGATCAGCTTCCGTACCGTGGTCTCCTCCGCTTCGAAGAGGCGGTGCAGATACCGGACCGAGATGCGGTGGGCCTCAGCGATGCGTTCAGGGGAAAGACCGGGATCGCGGAGGTTCTCGTCGATGTAGCGCCGGATCAACGGCAGAAGGTGATCGCGGGTGGAGCCGCGGTCGTCGGCGCCGCCCAGCTCATCGACCAAGGCGGCCAGCAGATCGGCCGCATTTCCCGCCAGTCGGTCGCCGACCGGTGCCGCGATGCGTGCCGCGTCTGCCACGAGCCCCGTGACGAAGGGGGCGAGAAGCGCGGCCACACCCTCGGCCGGTGCGATGGCACGTCCGGTGATCCGGTGCACACCGGCCGCGGCGTCGCCCAGCGACCGTTCCGGCAGACGGAACAAGTGCAGACAAAAGCGCTGCCGCGGTTCCAGGGCGAAGGGGCGTCGAAGGTCGAACAGGGCCAGTTCCCCAGGGCGCAGCACAGCACTGCGCCCGTCCTGATGCAGTGCGGCGGTCCCGGACTCCTGCACGGCGAGGGCGAGGTGGTTCTCCGGCGCGTCGGTGACCAGGCGGGTGTTGCGGCTCAGACGTACAGGGTCGGCTTCCATCGACAGTACGCGCAGATAACCCAGATCGACGGCCGTCAGGCTCCCTTCGAAGGGATGGGCGGTCTGCCGAGGGGTCACCTGGACCGGAGCCAGCAGACGGCGGACAGCGCGCTGCCACGCGCCGACTCTGTCCGCTTCGGGATCGGAAGCCGTACTCAATACAGATCGCACACAGACTCCTTGGCTCACGTACTCCGGTGGCGAGTGGGACCATGGCGCCGGAGCGACCAGAGGTCTCCGCAAGGCCACGCTCACACCGGATTCGGCGTGGGCGTATCCGGACTTCCAGGCTTAAGTCATCTGACGACACAAGAGTGGCTCGGAAGACCGTCCCTGCTCACCTGGGCATGAGGAGTGCACGGAGCGTCATGTGTTCGTACACCTGGTGGACCGTCTGCTGCCCGGTCGCTCCGTAAGGTCGGTGCACGGTGCCGGGAACACCCTCCTGGCATCCGGCGCATGCCTGCCGATTTCCGGTGGGCGCCCCCACCGTCGGCCATGGCCGAGCCCGTGCAGGAGTGCCCTGTGAAAGACATCGCCCAGGTCTCGCAACCGCCTGTCGTCCTCGATCGATTGGCCAAGAGGTTCGTCGAGACGTACGACTGTCCCTCGGTGCCTGCCGGCACGCGTCCTGAGAGGGCACGGGCACAGCTCACACCCTTGATGAAGGGCTCCGGCTCCGGCTCCGACGCGGACGTCACGGAGGAATGGCTGGCCCTGCCGGGCTGCGACGGAAACAGGATCAGGGTGCGGATCCTGCGTCCTGTGGACGGAGACGAACCGCTGCCCGTGGTTCTCTTCCTCCACGGACTGGGGTGGATGCTCACCGATGCCACCGCCCACCGGCAACTGGTCGCCGACCTTGTGCTCGGCGCCGACGCGGCGGTGGTCGTTCCGGAGTACGACCGGCCCCCGGAGGCTCGCTACCCGGTGGCCCTCGAACAGGCCTACACCGTCGCGCGATGGGTCTCCCAACACGGCGCCGGGTGCCGCCTCGACGGGAGTCGAATCGCCGTCATGGGCGTTTCGGCAGGTGCCACTCTCGCGACCGCGCTGACCCTGCTGGCGAAGCAGCGCGGTGATGTGCGCGTCCTGCACCAGGTCCTTGTCTGCCCCGTCACCGACGCGGCCATGGACACGCAGTCCTATCGCCAGTTCGCCGACGGCTACTTCCTCGGCCGTGCGGCCATGCGCAGCTTCTGGCAGCAGTACGCTCCCGATCCTCACGAGCGCTCGCAGATCACCGCGTCCCCGTTGCAGGCGACGGTCAGCGATCTCGAAGGGCTGCCACCGGCCCTGATCCTGACCGCGGAGGCCGATGTCCTGCGGGACGAGGGGGAGGCGTACGCGGCCCGCCTGCGCGAGGCCGGGGTGCCCGTCGTGTCGATGCGCTACCACGGCACCGTCCATGGGTTCGTCCTGTTCGACGCGCTGCGTGCCAGCGATGTCTCCAGGTCCGCGCGCACCCAGGCCATGGACACCCTCCACACGGCTCTGCACAGCTGCTAGGGCCTGTCCGCAGATACCGACATGTGCGTCAGAGGTCAAGAGTTCGTACGCACTTTGGCTTGTTGTCGCTCCTCGGTGGCCTAGCGTCCGATCGGTAACGAAAGGAGCAGATGTGCAGCAGCCCATCGTGCAATTGGTGACGGCGAAAGTGATGACGGCGCAGTGGGGCTGGTGTCATCTGCCCCTCCGGATGCGCTACCTGCCGGAAGACCCGCTGGCCGTGCGGCTCGACTTCGCCGTGGCCGACGCCACCACCCCGAACGGCATCACGTGGGTGTTCGGGCGAGACCTGTTGGCGACCGGACTCATCCTCCCCACCGGCGAGGGAGACGTGCGTGTCCGTCCGCACGGCGACAGTGAGATCGACGTGGAACTGATCTCCGCGGATGACTGGTGCGTCGTGAGGACGCCATCGGTCGGTGTACGCCACTTCATGGCCCGGACGCAGACGACGCGGCACCGGTGGAGAGCGCTGCTCGACGCCGACCTCGACCGGCTGCTGGACGACATCCTCCGGCACGCCTGAAGCGGGGCCGTCGGCAGGCGCGGTGGGGGGGCGATGAGCTGTGCGTTGTCGGGAAACCTCCCTGCACATGCAGTCATCTTGCGTGGAGCACACCGCCCTAGCTTGTCGCTGACGCTCACCCATCCAAGGAGTCGGAACGGTATGCCCGAGCCTCGGTCGATGAGTCGCCGCCGGAACACGGTGGAGGTCGCGAGCTCACACCTGCCGCTCTACAGCCGGCCCCACACGGTCGCGGGGCTGATCAAGGACGCGGCGCGATCGACCACCGCGTAACCACCGCCCCTCTTCCATCTCCAACAGTGAGGACATGTGCCGTGTCAGCATCGGCCGATCTCGAGACCATCGAGCGCATCAACGCGGGCTCCCGCACCCCTGTCGTGTTCGTCCACGGTCTGTGGCTGCTTGCCAGTAGCTGGGAGCGGTGGGCGCGGGTCTTCGAGGAGGCGGGGTACGCGCCTGTGATGCCGGGCTGGCCCGACGACCCGGACACCGTGGCCGAGGCCAACGCCCACCCCGAGGTCTTCGCCGGTAAAAGCGTGCGCCAGGTCGCCGACCACTTCGCCGGCCTGATCGGGCGGCTGGAGCGCAAGCCCGTCGTCATCGGACACTCCTTCGGTGGCCTCATCACGCAGATGATCGCCGGGCGCGGGCTGTCCGCCGCCTCGGTGGCCATCGACCCGGCGCCCTTCCGCGGCGTGCTGCCGCTGCCCCTCTCGTCGTTGCGGGCCGCGAGTGTGGTCCTCGGCAACCCGGCGAACTACCACCGGGCCGTTCCGCTCACCTACGACCAGTTCCGCTACTCCTTCGCCAACGCCGTCAGCGAGGAGGAGGCCAAGGAGCTGTACGAGCGGTTCGCCGTGCCTGCGCCGGGCGAGCCGCTGTTCCAGGCGGCGTTGGCGAACATCAATCCGTGGACCGAGGCGAAGGTCGACACCCTCAGTCCCGAGCGTGGACCTCTGCTCATCATCTCGGGCGCGAAGGACCACACCGTGCCGTGGGTCATCGCCAACGCTTCCTACAAGAAGCAGCAGCGCAACCAGAACGCGGTCACCGAGATCACCGAGATGAAGGGCCGCGGTCATGCGCTGACCATCGACAGCGGCTGGCGCGAAGTCGCCGACACCGCCCTCGCCTTCATCCGACGCTTCACCAGCTGACCACGAGGAGAATCATGAACGACATCGGCATCGACAGCGACTTCGAGATCAGTGACGTCAGGGACCAGGGGCTCCTGGTCGGGCGTCTCGACGGCGAGATCGTCGGCTTCATCCAGTACTTCGTCCTGCAAGAGCCGCAGCGGGCCCTGGTACCCGTCCACACCGTCGTCGAGTCCGAACACGCAGGCAAGGGCTACGCGGGAGCACTGGTACGCGAGCTGTACCAGTTGGCCGGCCGCGAGGGGCTCGCGGTCGCGCCCCTGTGCCCGTACGTCGTGAAGTGGCGGGCACGTCACCCGAAGGAGGCGCCTGCTGCCTCCGAGGAACTGCTCAGCGCGGCAACGACGGCCTTCGCCGCCGACCCGGTCAGGTGGTGGTGACCGAGAACCGCCCGCACTGATCCGCGCCTTCAAGGCGCACAGAGAGACGGACCGCACTCCTCCCGGCACATCCGGAACCCCGTGTGGGGCGTCGGATCGGCCGACGGTCGGGCCGTATCGTCCGGTGGCCGAGCTGGCGCCGACCGGCCGCGGTGATCGACTTCGGTATCGCGCGGGCCACCGACAGCGAGGGCGGCACCGAGATCACCCACACCGGCCGGCTGGTCGGCTCGCCCGCCTTCATGTCTCCCGAACAGGCCGAGGGGCAGCCGCTCACCCCGGACAGCGGCGTGTTCTCCCTCGGCGCGGTGGCCCGCGGTGCACGAGATGATTGACGAGCGCGCTGAGATCGCCCGGCTGCTCGGGCTGCCGGAAGCGGACACCGTACTCGTGTAGACCGAGACCGAGACCGAGACCGAGACCGAGACCGAGACCGAGACCGAGACGGTCGTCCGCACGACGCTGCTACCAGGCCGCACCCTGCTGCTGCCGGACGCCCCGCCCGCGGATTCTCCGCCCTCGGATCCGGCTACCGCTCCCAGGGCGCCGGGCCCGAGCCGCCGCGCTCTTCTGCTCGGCGCGCTCGGCGCCGGTGCCGTCGCCGTCGCCGTACCGATCGGACTGGATCTGGCTTCCGACTCGTCGGCCACCGGGGACAAGAACGGGGCGGGCGCCACCTCTTCGACACAGAGGCCGTCCGGGCGCGCATCGCGCTCCGCGTCGCCCACCCCCGTCCCGACGCCCAAGGCAACCCTGGCCGACAAGGGGGAATCTCCCCTGCACGCTTTGCAGTTCAGCCCGGACGGCACGCCGCTGGCCGCCTGCCTGTTCCGCCAGCTGGCCCTCTGGAAACTCTGACAGCCGCGCCAGTTCGGCCGGCTGTGGCTTCGCGCCGCGACGTTCTGCCTGGCGCAGTGGATCAGTGGGCCTGGCCGGGAGGGGGGCCGGGAGTCAGCCCGCTGTGGTGTTTTCCGCGCGGGACAGGGCGACTTCGAGTACGACCAGCAGTGCATCCCGGACCGAGCCCGTCTTGCGTGCGTCGAAGACGATCAGCGGTACGTGGTCGGAGACGTCCAGCGCCCACCGCACCTCGTCGAGGTCGTGGTGGACCTCGCCGTCGAACGCGTTGACGGCGACGGCGAACGGCATGCCCTTGTGCTCGAAGTAGTCCACCGCGGCGTAACAGTCGTCCAGGCGGCGGGTGTCCACGATCACCAGACCGCCGAGAGCGCCCTCGACCACGTCGTCCCACATGAACCCGAACCGGTCCTGGCCCGGCGTGCCGAAGATGTAGAGCTTCAGCGTCGGGTCGATGGTGATGCAGCCGAAGTCCATGGCGACCGTGGTGGTGGTCTTGCCGGGGGTGTGAGAGAGATCGTCCACGCCGGCCGCGACCTCGGTGATGGCGGCCTCCGTGGTCAGCGGCCGGATCTCGGAGATCGAGCCCACGGCCGTGGTCTTGCCGACGCCGAAGCCACCGGCGATGACCAACTTGACCGGTACCGGCGGCTGTTCAACCGCTGTCACGGAGTGAGCCCCGTGAGTCGGGGACGGCACGGAGACCATCAATTACCCTTCGCAGTACGGAGATGTCCTGGGTTGTCCTGGCGTTCGGGACATGGACCGCCAGATGTCCGGCGGTGCACAGGTCCTCCGCCAACACCCGGATCACGTTGAGGTGGAGGCGCAGCCGGGCGGCCAGTTCCGCCACCGACTGCGGCCGTCGGCAGGCCGCGACGATGTCGTGTTGTTCGAAGGCGAGCGAGCCCAGGACGGAGAGCCCGGACGATGTCGCCACGACCTGGGTCTCGATCGGGAGCGGTGGGCCGGCGCCGCCCCCCGCCACCCGGCCGGCGGTCAGCAGGAAAGGCCGGATCGCCGGAGCGCGGCCGGCCGGCTCCGACGGACCCTGGGCTCTGCCCTCCCCCAAGCTCTCGGCTCCGCTCGAGCGGGGGGGACCCCCACCCTCGTCCGGTCCTGGTTCACCGGCGGCCATCATGATCCTCTTCTCAGCGCCTGCACCCTGCCTCCGCGGTGTGGGACGGGTCAGCGGGCCGGTGCGGCGCCGGCGTTCTTCTTGAGCTCCAGCACCAGCTGGGGGGTGAGCGCGCTCCCGGCCCGGTTGGCGAAGAGGGTCATCTCGTAGGCGATGTTGCCGAGCTTGGCCTCCTTCGAGGTCACCACGCCGAGGACGGCGCCGCAGCCGATGGCCGACACCAGCACATGGCCGCCCTCCAAGTCGATGATGACCTTGTTGAGGCCGCCGAGGCCGTAGTTGCCGGACGCACCGGCGGCCAGACTCGTGATGCCCGACACGATCGCCGCGAGCCGCTCGGAGTCGGCCTGCTCGCGCAGTTGGGAGACGGCGATCAGCAGGCCGTCGGAGGACACCGCGATGGCGTCGACGACGCCGGCGGTCTGGGTGGCGAACCGGTCGAGCAGCCAGGTGAAGTCGGCCACGGCGGCTGTCAGATCGGTGGGTTCGTCCCGCTCGGAACTGCTCTTACCTGTCGGCGTGGTCACTGCCCGACTCCTTCCGGGATTGCTGGTGTGGTGATGGGGCTGGATCCCTCGGGGCAGGAGCACTCTCTCGCTCTGCCCTGCGTACGGCGGCCTCGAATTCGTCGAGTTCCGAACGGACCGCGTCGGCGTCGACAGGTCGGCGCACGGCCTGGGTCTCGCGGTCGGCCGCCGGGGTGGTCATATCGAGCGTCGCACCCCGTACCCGCCGTCGCAGCGGCCGGGAGGACTGTGCCGGCCGCGGCTCGACCGCGGGGCCGGTCTGCTCCGCGTCCGTGCGGTGCGCGAGGCGCCGGGGGAGCTCGCCCGGCCGCGAGGGGGCGGCCGGCTGCTGTTCGGGCGTGGTGCCGAGGGCTCGTACCGGCAGGGGTGTGGCGGAGGCCGGTGCGGGCTCGGGTGCGGGCGCGGTGGACTCCTGCTCGGGCGTTGCCGGGTGCTCCGCCACGGCCTCGGCCACCTCCGCGGCCGCCCCCGGGGACGGTGTGGCGGCGGGGCTCACGGCGAGCAGCAGCGCGGAGGGGAGCCAGACGGTGCCGGTGACCCCGCCGCCCGGCGTACGGCTCAGGGTGACCCGGATGCCCGAGCGCCGGGCGAGGTTTCCGACCACGAACAGGCCGAGGACCTTGGTCGGTACGAGGTCGAGCCGTTCCCGGCGGACCAGCCGGGAGTTCTCCTCGTCGAGGCGTTCCGTGCTCATTCCGAGGCCGTGGTCGATGACCTCGATCAGGGCACCACCGTCCGAGGTGATGTCGGTGCCGGGCCGGACGACCACTTCGACGGGCGTGTCGGACGGGGAGAACGAGACCGCGTTCTCCAGCAGTTCGGCGAGCATCAGCGTCAGATCGTCGACGATGTCGGGCGCGACGGTGACCTCGGTCTCGGACCGCAGGGACACCCGCTGATACCCCTCGATCTGGCCGAGCCCCGCCCGTATGACGTTGACCAGGGTGGTCGGCCGGGCCTCCACCTCGGGGTCCCGGATTCCGGCGAGCAGCATCAGACTGTCGGCGTTGCGCTGGAGGCGCACGGCGATGTGGTCGATGCGATACATCCGCTCCAGGACGTCGGCGTCCGTCTCCTCGCGTTCCACGGCGTCGATCAGCATGAGCTGGCGTGAGGTGAGGTTGCTGACCCGGCGTCCGACGTTGCCGAACATCTCGGCGACGTTGCGGCGGCTGAGCACCTGCCGCTCCAGCAGCGCCGCGGCGGTGACCTGCACCTGGTTGAACGCCTCGGCCAGGTGGCCGATCTCGTCGCGGACGGGAACGGGGATCGGTCGCGCCCGCAGCGGGGTGCGCTCCGGCGACTCGTCGTCCTCGACCCTGGCGAGTTCCTCGCCGGCCACATCGACCACCTGCTGGGCGGCGTCGGTCAGGGCCGCCAGGGGTCGTACGACCGAGCGCCGGACCAGGACGGAGAAGGTCAGCCAGGAGACGAAGCCGAGCAGGGCGAGGCCGAGCATCGCCAGCGCGTTGTGCAGGGCGCCTTGGGAGAGACCGTCGGCCCGGGCGGCGATCTGCTCCGTCAGCGACCGGGTGATGTCGAGGCGGGCCTCGGCCTGCCGGGTTCCGGCGGTGATCGCCTTGCGCAGCTGTTGCGGGGTCTGGCCCTGTAGGGAGCCCGGATCGATCTGGAGCTCCGCGAACTGGGCGTCGATGCCGTTCTCCTCGGCATCTCGCTCGATCCCGCCCAGGCGCAGGACCTGGTCCGGGTCGGCGATCCTGCCGAACCGTTCTGTCTGCTCCTCGTAGAGCTTGTGAGCACCGACCGCCCGGGTGTACTCGGTGAGCGCGTTGGCATCCCGGGTCTGGGCGGAGAACACCCCGCTCTCGTAGGCCGCGTGGGCGGCGTCGGCGCGCAGTACCGTGTCGAGGAGATGGGTGACCGAGGACGACGAGGTGCCGTCGAAGCGGTCGAGGCCGATGCCGTCGATCAGGTAGCCGACCGCGGCAGCGTACGCGGGATCGATGCCGGCGGCCGGGACCGAGCCCCGTTCGACCTTGTCGCGCAGCACGGCAAGGCCCCGGATGTACTCAAGGGCCCGCGCCTCCTCCTTCGGCAGGCCCGCCCCGAACGCGGAACGCACGGCGGTGACCTGCTCATCGGTGTCCCGCTGCGTCCCGCGGTAGGCGGCGGTCGACGGCAGGGCGGCGCCGGGCCGGGCCGACTCCTGCTCCACGGACAGCAGGAGCGCCTGCCGGTGTTCGGCCTGTACGTCGTTGATCAGCCTTGCGACCTGCTCGCTGTCGCGCACCAGCTCCGCCGTGCGGCCGGCTTCCCGGGCCTTCTCCGCCTGGGTGTTGACCCCGATGCCCAGAAGCACGCCTACGACGGCGACGGGCGCGATGACCAGAACGTTGAGTTTCCGCCGGAACGGCCATCGGTCCAGGAGGGCGCCCGCCTGCTGACGGAACCGCGGCGTCAACGGTGAACGCCGGGACGGGTCCGGTTCGTGTGGCGGGTCCACTGTGTCCACAGACACCCAGGCCTCCTTACGACATGCTCCTGAGCGGTGACCGAGGTGTTGTTGTTGCCGACCGCCGACGACAGGGGATCGTGACGCTTGCGAAGTTCGCCCGAATACACGAGCGAAAAGATTGCGCCACATGCCCAACCGGCCGTGAACATTACCGCTTGTGCACGCGCATGCAACACATGACCACCAACGGCCAAGCGGTATTCAACTCTTTGTCACATTTGGCCCGTTACCCATTGCGGTGTGCCATGCCGGCCGATGGGCCGGTGTCCGTGGGGGAGTAGGGCGCGGACCGGCTCGCTCCGCACCGGGCCCGGCGCCGGTGGCGTACGCCGTGCCTCCCGGAGGTGGATGCGCCGTGGAGCATCGCCACCCGTAATCTGTCTCCCCCCACCCCAACCCGTATCCTCATCCTGCCCTGCGAGGAGACCCGTGCACCCCACCCGCAAGGCGGTCGTGACAGCCGCCGCACTCCTGGTCATGGCCACCGCCGTCGGCTGCGAACCCGGCGCCGGCGCCACCGCATCCCACGGGAGCTCCTCCAAGCCCGGATGCCCCGCCGCCCTTTCCAGGGCCAAGCAAGCCGTCACGAAGGCCGAGGAGGTCAACGCCCCCTGGAGGGGCCCCACCACCGGCCCCAAGGCGGTCCACGGCAAGACCATCGTCTATATCGCCCAGACCCTGACCAACCCCGGCGTCGCCGGAGTCGCCCAAGGTGTTCAGGAAGCCGCCGAGATCGTCGGATGGCACGCCCGCACCCTCAACGGCCAGGGCACGCCCGACGGTCAGCGGGCCGCCTTCAAGCAGGCCCTCCGCCTCAAGCCGGACGGCATCGTCATCAGCGGTTTCGATCCCGGGATAGCCGCAGAGGACGTCAAAAAGGCCAATTCGGCGGGCATTTCGCTGATCGGCTGGCACGCCGCCCCGGCTCCCGGCCCCAGCAAAGACCCGCAACTCTTCAGCAACATCACCTCCCGGGTCGAGGACGTCGCGAAGATCAGCGCCGACTGGATCATCGCCCGGTCCAACGGCCGCGCGGGCGTCGTCCTGTTCACCGACGCCTCGGTACCCTTCGCGAAGCGCAAGTCCGATCTGATCAAGAAGGAACTCGCCACCTGCTCCGGCACCAAGCTGCTGAGCTACACCAACATCCCCATCCCCCAAGCCAACAGCCGCTCCATCGGGGAAGTCCGCTCTCTGCTGTCCCGTTTCGGCCGCAAGTGGACCTATTCCGCCGCCATCAACGACCTGTACTTCCGCCACGCCGCGCCCGCCCTGCGCGCCGCGGGCAAGGACGGCGCCGGCGCCCCGTTCAACATCGGTGCCGGTGACGGCGACCCGTCGGCCTTCCAGCGCGTCAACGGCAAGGAGTTCCAGGCCGCCACCGTGCCCGAGCCCCTCTCCGAACAGGGCTGGCAGATCGTCGATGAGTTCAACCGCGCCTTCACCGGCACCCCGGACAGCGGGTACGTCGCCCCCGTCCACATCGCCACCGCCGCCAACAGCGGCGGCGCACTGTCCTGGGACTCCGAGGGCTACCGCCAGGCCTACCGCAAGATCTGGGGCGATTGACGCGCTCTCCCGGCCCGAGCCGGCCCGGCACCGGCGTGCGGGCCTCGGCCGCGTAGCGCCTTCGAGCTCACCTAGGGCGCGCGCAGTGCGTCGACGGCGATGCGGGCGGCCGTGCCGATGACGGCGTCGGCCGCGGGGAGGGTGGCGGCGGTGTTGGCGGTGCGGGTGAAGACGGCGACGGCGTAGCGGCCGCCGTCGGGATACTCGACGACGCCGACTTCGTTGCGCACGGTCGGCAGGCTGCCGGTCTTGCCCGCGACGTGGACGTCGTCGAAGGGGAAGCCGGAAGCCATGCGGTGTGGCCAGACCTGCAGGCCGAGGATGCGACGGATGGCGGCGCCGTGCTCGGGGGTGCAGGCTTCGTCGCGCCAGACGGCGCCGAGCAGGCGGGTCATGTCGCGCGGGGTGCTGCGGTTGGTGCGGGCCGGGTCGAGGGCCCTGAGCCGGGTGATGACGTGCGGGTCGGTCAGTGCCTGGGCGCCGCCGGGGCCGGCGTCCTCCCGGATGGTGGCGAAGAGTTCGCCGAAGGTGTGGACGGCGTGCGTGCGGGTGAGGCCGAGGCGGGGCATGGCGTCGTTGACGGCGTCGAGGCCGACGTGCCGCAGCAGGAGGTCGGCGGCGGCGTTGTCGCTCACCGCCATCATCAGGTAGGCGGCATCGCGCACGGATATGCGGACGGGGTCGAGCATGGCGGCCAGTCCGGTGGGGCCCGCCGTGCGGCCGGCCGGCGGGCACTCGATCTGTTCGCCGAGGTCCAGGCTCCCCGAAGCGGCCAGCTCGTGGAGTGTGACGAGCAGACAGAGTTTGTGGACGCTGGCGGTGCAGACCGGCTGGTCCGCGCCGGCCTCGATCTGCGCGCCGGAGTCGATGTCGAGGGCGTGCAGCCAGCCGGTGCCACCGGCTTCGGCGAAGGCCGCGTGAATGCGGGCCGGGGTGTCGGTCACAGCCAGTACTCCGATGCCGGGCGAAGGTGCAGCGGCCCTGCGGGCGCCTCGCCCCGCGCGCCGGCGGTCGTCCGCAGCGCGTGCGTGGCCACTTCCGCGAAGGCGCTGACGGCGGCGTCGCCGCGGCCCTTCGGCCAGGCCACGGAGTGCCGCCAGGCCAGTGGGGCACCGGCGAGCGGACGCCATACGACGCCCGAGCCGGCGTCCGCGTTCCGATCGCGGACGTCGGTGGGCTGGGCGTCGTACGGGCCGAGGGCCACGGCCCCGGCGGACAGGACCAGGCCGCGGACGAAACTGGCGCCCTGGCCGTGCCGGACGGCGGCGGGGGTGTAGCCGTTGCGGGCGCAGGTGGTCAGCAGGTCGTCGTACAGCGCCGGAGCACTGCTCCGGGGAAAGAGGATCAGGTCGTACCCGGTGAGCGACGTGAGCGGCACCTCGTGGAGCGCGGCCGCGGCGGCGCTGCGCGGCAGCAGTACCCCCAACTCGCGGCGCAGAACCGGGCCCAGTTCCAGCCCGGAGACGTCACAGGGGTGGTGGATGACCCCGACGTCCAGGTCGTGGGAGGCGAACCGGGCGAGCTGCTGAGCGGTGGACAGCTCGTGCAGCTCCAGTTCCGGGCCGGCATGGCGCCGCGGAAAATCCGCCAGCACCGCGGCGACGGTCTCGCCGGCGATATCGGGTGACAGGGCGGCACGCAGCAGGCCGGTCTCACCGTCCCGTATGCGGCGCGCGGTGGCCATGAACGCCTCTGATCGGGCGAGCAGTTCACGGGCCTCCGCCAGCAGCAGCGTCCCGGAATCGGTGATCGTCACCTGCCGACTGGTGCGCTCGAACAGCCGGACGCCCAGCTCCCGCTCCAGCCGCTGGATGCGCTGCGACAACGGTGGCTGGGCCATGCCCAGACGAGCCGCGGCACGGCCGAAGTGTGACTGTTCTGCAACAGCCACAAAGCACTCCAGATGCCGAACCAGGTCCATGAACAGCAATCATATCGACAATTGATCGATTCGAGATCGATATGCATCTTGGACAGATACCGGGAGGCATTGCTCTCCTCAGGACATGGATTCCTTCACCCCCTCTCGCCGCGGCCGCACCGTGCGCGCCTGGTGCCACGCGCTGCTGCTCGGCCTCGCACTCGCCGGCTGCGGTACGACGACCGAGCCGCCCGCGCCACCGACCAAGGCCGGCGGCTCCGTGGCTCCGACCACAGCGGCCGAACCCCCGAAGCAGCTGCGGGTGGACGGCCGTACGCGGGAGTACCTGCTGCACCGGCCCGCCGCGAACGGCAGCAAGCCCCGGCCCCTGATCATCGCCTTCCACGGCCGCGGCTCCACCGCCTCGTACCTGCGCGAGCAGAGCCGCCTGGACGAGGACGCCAGGGCGCGCGGCATGCTGATCGCCTATCCGGAGGGACTGCACAAGCTGTGGGGCGCCGGCACCCAGGTAACCGAGCAGCGGCCGGATCCGGACCTCGACGTACGGTTCACCAAGACGCTGATCGACGAACTGGTGCGTACGGAACGGGCCGATCCCGAGCGGGTCTACGTCGTCGGGTTCTCCAACGGGGGCTCGATGGCGCTGCGCGTGGCGGCCCAGCACCCCGAACTGCTGGCGGGAGCGGCCGCGGTGTCCGGCGAGCTCCCCACGGGGGCCGCCGCGGTCAAGCCCACCGGACCGGTGCCCGCCATGATCATTTACGGGGCCGACGACCCGGTGCGCCCGCTCGCCGGAATGCCCAGCCCCACCCCCGCCCCCGCCGGTGAAGAACCGGTCACACCGACGATGTCGGCCCGGGACAGCGCCGGGGCGTTCGCGGCCGCGGGCGGGGCGGGCAAACCGGCCACGGAGACCGAAGCGGGCTACGACCGCACCGTGTGGCGCCTCAGGAACCCGGGAGCCACCGTTCAGCTCCTCGTCATGCACGACGCGGGACACGCCTGGCCGGGCTCGCGCATCACTCCGCCCAAGGGCTTCGGGCGCACCAGCACCGCACTGAACGCGACCAGCACGATCCTCGATTTCTTCCGCCTCTGAGCAGCGACAAGACCGGCCGACAAGACCGACGGAACAGGCCGACGAGACCGACGGACCAGACCGGCAAGACCGACATGACAAGGACTTCCCGATGCCGAAATCCGGGTACGCCACCACTCGCCGTCGCAAGCCGCGCACCATGGTTCGGGCCGTCACCTCGGTGGCCGTGGTGAGCGCGGTCGCCGTGGGCGGGACGTACGCGGCCGGTCTCGGTCCCTTCGCCCGTGGTGCGGCAGGCCCCGATCCCGCGGCCCTGGCCCAGGCGCGCGCCTTCCTCGCCGACTGGGCCGCCGGGCGCCTGCCGAACGCGGCCGGCCGTACCACCAGACCTGCTACGGCGCAGGACGTGCTGCGCAACTTCACCGCCGGCCTCGACATCGGCAAACCGACGCTCACCGCGGCGGCGCCCACGGAGGCCGAAGACGACACCGTCAGCGTCCCCTTCACCGCCAAGATGCCCATAACCGACCTGGGCACCTGGACGTACACGTCAAAGCTGCCGCTCCGCAAACAGGGCGACGGCAGCTGGAAGGTGGACTGGACACTGTCCCTGGTCCACCCGCGTCTGAGCGGAGCCAAGAAGTTCCACCTCGAACGCGAGGACACGGACGCCCCTGAGGTCACCGACCGGAAGGGGGTGGCCCTCTCCGGCGACACGTTCCCCTCCCTGAGCCCCGTCCTGGCCCAGATCGACGACGGCGCGGGCGGCACCGGCCCGCGCGGTGCGATCCAGCTCGTCGACCGGGCCACCGGAAAGGTCGAGCGCACGGAAGCCACCTTCGGGAAGAAATCCGGCCGGCCGTCCGACCGGCCCGTCCGTACGACCCTCGACGCCACCTGGCAGGCCGCCGCGGAGAAGGCCCTCGCCTCCGCTGCCCACGGCAAGAACGCCTCGCTCGTCGCGCTCCGGATCGACAACGGCGAGATCCTGGCCATGGCCAACTCCCCGTCGTCCGGCTTCAATCGCGCCGTCTCCGGCACCTATGCGCCCGGGTCCACCTGGAAGATCGTCACCAGCGGCGCCCTGCTGCTCAAGGGCGCCGTCGCACCCGCCGACATCGTGGACTGTCCCAAGTACCTCACGGTGGGGAAGGAGTTCCACAACGTGGAGACCTCCGAACACCGCAACGCCACCTTCCTGAAGGACTTCACCGAGTCCTGCAACACCGCGTTCATCGGCCTGCGCGGCAAGCTCGGTGACCAGGAACCGGGTGACGTCGCCGGCAAGTACTTCGGTGTCGGCCAGGAGTGGCACGTCGGCATCCCCTCGTACGACGGGTCGGTGCCGGCGCCGCAGGACGAGACCGAGAAGGCCGCCTCGATGATCGGGCAGGGCAGGATCCAGGCCAACCCGCTGATCATGGCGTCGGTCACCGCCACCGCGGTCTCCGGCACCTTCCATCAGCCCTCGATCACCCGCGGGAACAGGAACACGACCACCACCACCCCGCTCCCGCAGAAGGTCGTCACACAACTCCGCGCAATGATGCGCGCCACCGTCACCGACGGCACGGCGAGGGTCCTGTCCGACCTGCCCGGCGACGTCGGCGCGAAGACCGGCACCGCCGAGGTCTCGGAGGAAGAACCCAACAACGGCTGGCTCGCCGCCCATCGCGGCAACGTCGCCGTGGCCTGCGTCGTCGAGCAGGGGGTCACCGGCGGTGGCTCCGCCGGGCCCGTGGTCCGCGACCTCCTGGCCGCCGTCCCCGCCGACCCCTCCTGAACGGGACGCCGAGGCAGTACGCAAAACCGGCGGCGAACCCCTCGGCGCACGGTGGCTACCGGTGGAACCGCGGGTGCCACACGTCGCGTACGTCTCCGTTGTCGTCGGTGACGGTGATGTCGGGCCAGCGGTCGAAGGCCGAGCAAGGGTGGGAGATGCCGAGGTCGACGGTGTCGCCCACGTCCAGGCCCTGTGTGTCGGTGAGGACCAGGTGGTGGTCGTAGATCTGGGCCGCGGTGGCCTGTGCCGCGGGGCGCGGGGCGCCGGTCGCCGTGTATGCGGCAAGGAGGACGGGCAGGCCGGCGTCGTAGGGGAGTTCGCGTTTCCCGGCGTTGATGACGGCGGTGCCGGGCTCGGGGGTGGACAGTACGGCGGCCCGGACGGTGAGGGCCGGGCGCAGGCCGGGCAGGGGTGAGACCTGTGCGTAGGTGCCGTGGTCGTGGGTGACATAGCAACCCGAGCGGAGCACCGGCACCAGGGGCAGGTCGCGGAACCGGCGTGCGAGGTCCGCCACGGTGTCGGCGACGCGGTCGGGGAAGGCGGAGCCGCCCATGCTGAAGACCGGCCGCGGGGTCCGGTACAGCGGGGCGAGGGAGGCGAAGGCGTCGGCCGTCACACGGCAGTGGGCGTCGACCGCGGCGAGCGTGGCGGCGTCCCGGCGGTTGGGCCGCACCCCCTCATACCCGGCGACACCGGCCAGCAGCAGTCCGTCTCCCGTCTTCGCCACGGCTGCCCCCAGCTCGTACGCCTCAGCGGCACCGCGCACTCCGGTACGGCCGCCCTGCACGCCGACGTCGACCAGCATCCGGAGGGGGTTCTCGGCGCCGTTGAAGGCCGCGCGGGCGTACCGGAGCCCGGCCGCGGAGTCGACGAGGCAGTAGAGCTCCAGGTCGGGTGTGGCGTCGAGGCGCGCTCGCAGGAGCGCCAGGTCGGCGGGGTGCACGACCTGGTTGGCGATGAGGATCCGGCGTACGCCCCAGCTCAGCGCGGTGTCGGCCTGGCGGGCGGTGGCCACCGTCACACCCCATGCCCCGGCGGTCAGCTGCCGCTCGACCACGGGGCGGGTCATCGTGGTCTTGATGTGGGGGCACAGTTCGAGGCGGTGCGCGCGGCACCAGTCCGCCATGAGGTGCACGTTGTGCTCCAACGCGCCCAGGTGGAGGCGGAGTTCGGGCAGCGCACGGGCTTGGTCGTGGGCAGGGGAAGCGGGAGCGGAGTCCATCTGTCCTCAAGGAGTTCTCGGCGGTACGCCCGACGAGCGGACGCCCGCGTCGGCGTCTTCTATAGAAGACGGACAGTAGAGGATGTAAGACATTCGGGCAAACGATATAGTGGATGGGATGTCCTGTTTACTCGACACGGGAAAGAGGTGAGGGCGCGTGGCGAAGGACGGCGCTCAGGGCGCGGCACCCGACGCGGACGAGGGAATCGGCCGGCATCTGCGCCGCGAACGTCAGGCGCGGGGGTTGACGCTGGAACAGCTCGCCGAGAAGACCGGGCTGTCCCGGAGCTATCTCAGCAACGTCGAGCGGGACGTGAACAGCCCGACGATCAACACGCTGCGCACCATCGTGAACGCCCTCGGCACCACCCTCAGCCGGCTGCTGCACGCCGTCGACCGCGAGCAGCGCGTCCTGACCCGCCCCGACCAGCGCGTCGAGCTGACCCGGGCGGGTGTGGACGGGGTCACCTACACCCTCCTCAACCCCGAGCACGGCGGCAGGCTGGAGATGATGCTGCTGGAGGTCGCCCCGGGAGCCTCCTCCGGTGACCGGCCGCACAGCCACACCGGCGAGGAGGTCGGCGTCCTGCTCAGCGGCGAACTGGACTACTGGGTCGACGGCGTCCCCTACCGCCTGGGGCCCGGCGACTGCGTCAGCTTCCCCTCTGCCACCCCGCACCGCTACAGCAACCCCGGGGACGTCCCGGCCGTCTGCGTCTGGGCCGAAACCCCTCCGAGTTTCTGATCCTCAGATCCCCAGGTGCCTCAGAGGCCTATTGCCGGATCTGGCCGGCGATCTCGCGGGCGAAGGCCGAGACGCGGGTGTAGACGCCAGGCGTGGGCGTGGTGGCGTTGCTGTTGGCCAGCCAGCTCACGATCCCGATCAGCTTTCCGCCCGCGACCAGTGGACCGCCGCTGTCGCCCTCGGCGTGGTGGGCGCCGGTGACCGGATCGTTGGCGCAGGCGTGCATCCTGGGGTCGAAGTCGCCTCCGGGATTGAGTCGCCGGCACGTCCTGTCGGGGAGCATGCGCAGGTTCGCCGTTCGCAGGCTGTTGGCCTCGCGGTTCTCGTAGTCCAGCAGGCCCCAGCCGTAGACCCGTGCGCCGGTGCCCGGGCGGTACGAACCGGTGTCGGCGGCGGTGGCGAGGGGCAGCGGCGTGTACTTCGCGGGCATGGGCGTATCGAGGGTGAGGACGGCGACGTCGTTCTCCAGATGGCGGCCGAACCGCGGGTGGATCCAGACCTTGGTCACCTTGCGCAGGGTGCCGTCATGACGGCGCAGGTCGGTGCGGCCCGCGAGGACCCCCAGATCGGTGGGCTCTTCGGTCACCACGCAGTGGGCGGCGGTGACGACCTTCGTCCGGGTGACCAGCGTGCCGCCGCAGAACTGGCCCGAACGCGGGTAGGTGTCGGTCTGCCGCCACAGGTTGACCGCGACCGTCCATGGTGCCTGCGCCGTGCTCGTTTTCCGACCGCCGACGATGGCGTGGGCGGTGGGGGCCGGCAGCACGGCGAAGCCGAAGGCAACGAGCGCCATGAGACAGGCAAGTGCGGGCATACGCGGGTACGCGTGCCGTCGAGTCATCGTGATTCTCCCTGGCTGTCCAGCTATCCGGCCATCTGGCTCTGGAGGAGCGCGTAGTAGGAGGCGGTCTTGACGGCGACGCCCGGGTAGAGGCGGTTGGTGCAGCTGCCGCCGCCGCTGATGACACCGACGAGCCGCCCCTTGACGACGACCGGTCCTCCGCTGTCCCCGTAGCAGGCGTTGACACCACCGGCCGGGTAGCCCAGGCACATCGTGTAGCGCTTCTGGTAGCGACGGCTGCCATATGCGGTGACGCACTGCTCGTCGCCACGGTTGGGGATCAGTGCGGTCTGCAGCGGCGGCACGCGGTCATCGTCGTCGCGACCGGTCGTGGACCCCCATCCCAGGACCCTGTTGGGTGTGCCTTCCTCGTACAGCTTCTGCTGCGCCGGAGTGGCGAGAGGCAGAGTGCGGTAGGGCATGGGGGCGTTGAGGGTGAGGACGGCGATGTCGTGCGCGTAAGTGGAGCCGTTCCCTTCGGTGTTGGCCTTGGGGTGGATCCACGCCTTCGCGACCTTGCGGACCGTGCCCTCGCCGGTTTTCCGGAGATCCTCCCGGCCGGCGACCACGCGTAGCTGATCGACGGTGGCCGGATTCACGCAGTGGGACGCGGTCAGCACCTTGTTCGGCGCGACGAGCGTGCCCCCGCACTCCGGAAGCTTCACGTCGTCCGCCGACGTCAGGGCCACTGTCCAGGGGTACTTCTTGATGTCGGCGCGGTCTCCTCCGACGACCGCGGCGGCGGGTGGGACGGCTGAGACGACCAGCGCTGCCCCGGCCAACGCCGCGCCCACCAGGGCACCGCGGCGTGTTCTCGCTGCGTTCATTGCTCCTCCGTGGCGTCCGGGCAATGTCACCCAGGGAGAGGCTGTGCAACGCCGCATGGTTGTCTGCGACATGGCGACTCTTGCGGGCCGTGTCGCGCTGCTTGGCGCATGTCTGCCGATGAGGCACCTGTTTGGCGTCGTGAAGCGGAATTGTCGCCGCGCGTTTCGCTGCCGGCCTTGTGGCGCCGACAGCGTTCCTGCGCATGAAACCAATCCGCGCAGCAGCCAGAGCGGGTCTTGTGCTGCTGTTCTTCGTCCTGGGCTTCGGTGTGCAGCCCGCGTCGGCGCATGTGTCGCCGCACCACGCCGAACTCGTCGTCTCCACCAAGGAGAACGTCACCAGCGGGAGGCTGATCGTCCACCGTGACGTGGTCTCGCCCGACAAGGCGGGCGCTTGGGCGTCGCGCCTTCTGACCGCCTCCTGTCCGGCCACCGGCTCCGGTGTCGCCGGCGACAGCGGTGGAGTCCCCGGGGGTGTGGTGGTCGAGCTGGCGTGGAGTTGCCATGTCGACAAACTCGACCTGACGTCGATGCTGACGGAGGGCGGACTGACCCAGGCCGTCGTCGAGTTCGACGGCAATACGGTCGATGCGACCGCGGCGGCCCCGGTCGTCGATGCCTGGGGTGCCCATGAGGGCCCCGCGAGCACTGCCTTCCCGTGGCGCACCGCGGTGCTCGGCGCAGCCCTTGCCGTCGTGGCGCTGCAGGCCCTCCGCTGGGCGCTCCGGCGCCGTTCGCAGTACCGGCCCACACCTCCGCGCCCGCACCTGCGGCAGTCGGTGCGCACCACCCGTCGGCGCCGTAAGCAGCTGATTGCGGCCGGTGCCGCTGTGGTGGCGGGGCTGGTGCCGTACGCCACTGCCGGTACCTCGTTTGCCGCCGACCAGACGGTCGCGGCTGCGGCGAACAGCGACCCGGTGTCCGTCCAGGGCACGGTCTTCAAGGACGTCAACCGCAATGGCGTACGGGACGGGGGCGAGGCGCCCCTGCCCGGCGTCGATGTCACCGACGGTGCCGTCTGGACGACGACCGGCGCCGACGGCTCGTACACCCTGCGGATGGACCCGAGCCGCCGGGAGACCGATCTCGTCAGCGTGGTTTCCCCCAACGGCTATACCCCCGCCTTGCGCAAGGACTACATCCCGCAGTTCTTCCACAAGGTGCCCGACGGCGACGGTCCGCATACCGGCATCGACTTCGCCCTCGTGCCGGACAAGAACGCCGCCAACCCCACCGAGAAGTGGGTGATGGACTCCGACATCGAGGTTTCCAACACCTCGGACGAGGCGGCCCGCGGGACGTTGCCGCGGTGGACCGGCCAGGTCGAGGCGATGTCCGAGGTCGACGGCGCGACGATGGCCATCGCGACCGGCGATCTGACCGTCACCGACTACGCCCAGGAACCGCGCCGTCAGGCCGGTTACGACATCCTGCGCAAGGGCCTGACCGACGGAAAACTCGGTATGCCCTTCTACCCGACGGTCGGTAACCACGACGTCGGCGGCACCGCCACGTCCCAGGGATACGGCGGCAGCATGGAGTACTACCGCCGCAATCTCGGTCCCGAGTGGTACAGCTTCGACCGCAACGGCCGTCACATCGTCGTCCTGGAGGACAACTACGACGCAAGCGGCCTCAAGCCGCAGCTGGAGTGGCTGCGAGAGGACCTGAGGCGCCACGCGGTCGGCAAGCAGGTACTCCTCTTCGCCCACCGGTCACTGTTCACCCAGTGGGGACCGGGCGCCGGTATGCAGCCGACCATCGACGAACTCGCGAAGTACGACGTGCGGATGTTCGCCGCCGGCCACAACCAGCAGGCCGAGTACCGCCGTGGCGCCTTCGACCGCTCGGTCGAGATCAACAACCAGGGCGCGTACGGCATCGACGGCTCCCACCCGGACTACAAGATCCTGAGCTTCAAGGACATCACCGACAACCCGCGCACCCGGCGCAACGAAGACACCGGCTATGTGAGAGGTACGCACCGGCAGTTCGACGTCGATGACGATGCGGCACTGGTCAGCCCCGCGCCCGGCAGTGTCCACGGAGCCGGCGCCACCATCCCCGTCGAGCTGTACGCCGAGGACGACGGCCGCACACCGGCCACCGCAACCCTCACCATCCGCGACAGCCAAGGCCGTACGGTACGGCGCGAGAGCGGCCTGAAGTTCGGCGCCGGCAACGCCCGGACGGGCAAAGAGAACTGCTACACGCCGTCCGGCGGCAAACCGGAGCCCTGTCCCGACGCCCGGATCTCCTGGACCCGCGTCAGCGACCGGACAGGCGGACTGCGGCCGGGAACGTACACGGCGCAGATGACCGCCGTCGACACCAAGGGCACGGCATGGCCCACCCTCAAGAACCGCTTCAAGGTCGTGCCCGCAAAGGAGTTGGCCAACCCGAAGAGCGGCCAGGACTGGACCCGTCAGGGCCGCGACGAAGCGGGACGCGGCGCGAGTGCGGACAACCCGGGCACCGCTCTCGATCTGCGCTGGGCTGCGAGCACCGGTGAGCAGTTCAATCTCAATGGTTCGGTGATCGCCGACGGCAAGGTGATCGTCTCTTCCCGGGCGTTCGACTCCCCGTACAGCATGATGCTCGCCTACGACCTCGCGTCCGGCCGCGAGATCTGGCGTACCTACCTGGACGGCGACGCCGAGTCGGCACCCACCCTCCACAACGGGAAGGTCTATCTGACCACCGCCGTCGGCCGGATCTACGCGCTCGACGCCGGGGACGGCCGTGTCGTGTGGCAGACGATCGAGAACGAGGAGCGGCACGGCGACACCGTGCGGCGCTACGGCCGGGCCGGCGGTCCGGTCAGTGTCTTCGACCTCAAGGGCGAGGACCGTACGATCGCCGTCTATCAGAACTGGAACAAGATCCAGTGCCGCGACGCCAAGAGCGGTGACCTGCTGGGCGGCTTCAACGGAGCGACCAACTGGGGCCAGTTCCACAGCACGGCGGTCCGCCAACCCGGCTCCAACACCGCCTATCTGCATACGGATTCCAGCAACACGCTGGTCGCCATGGACCTCGCGAGCTGCGGTCAGCTGTGGGTCCAGAACACCCAGGGCGGCATCGACAGCCACTCCTCCCCCGCGCTCACCGATCCGGCCGAGGGGGACCCGAAGTTGGTCACCATGACCCAGAGCGGCGCCCGCGGTCACGACCTCAAGACCGGTGCGGTCCAGTGGCAGTCCACGGTGGGCGGCAGCAGCACCTGCGAACCCGGGCAGGCTCCGCTGACCAGTCCCGCCGTCTGGGGCGACACCGCGTATATCGCCGGCCGGGACGGTGTCATCCGCGCCTACGACACCAGCGCGGCCGAACCGGGCAAGCCGCTGTGGGAGACCCCCGTCGGCCATCTGACCGGGGAGAGCCCCCTGGACGACAAGTGGCGGGTGGCCATGGGGTGCACCAGCGCAGGGAAGGGCTCCCCCGCGATGCACGCCGTGGTGACCAAGGACCGCCTGTACGCAGGCACATGGGACGGGCGTCTGCTCGTCCTGGACCGCGCCACCGGCAAACGGCTGGCCGAGTACAACCTCGGCGGCGGAGTGGCCTCGGCACTGTCCATCAGCGGCGACTGGGTATTCGCCCTCACCGACGACGGGACGATCCACGCGCTGGCGGCCAGGCGCTGATCGGTAACCGACCGGTACATCTCTCCCGCCCTGCGGGTGCCTCCCCGACAAGGGAGGCACCCGCAGGGCACTCCTGATCGGAACACCACTGTGCACACCCTCAGCCACGTCTGCTCCAAGGCGGTCCGCCCCGTCCTCGTCGGCGTACTCACGACGCTGGTGCTGCTCGGTCTCGCGGGCACGGCGGACGCACACCCCTTCGGTACGCCGCCCGCCGCCCGGATCAAGGCCCACGGCAAGACGGTCGAGGTCATCTGGTCGGCCGCGAAGGACGACCTGGCCGTACTCCGCAAGGAGGCCCACGCTGCCGACGCGTCCGAAGCGCGATACCTCGGCTCGCACATCCGGCTGAGCCAGGACGGCCGACCCTGCCCACTGCATCACGCAGACACCACGCACCTCGTCCAGGACGGCGCCCGCCTCCGCTACCTCTGTCCCCGACAGGTGACCACGGTCGCCGTGACCATCACCGCACTCAACGACGTCGACCCGAAATACCGCACCATCTCCGTCACACCGTCGGGCAGCGGCGGTCTGCACACGGCCGGGGAGCCGACCCGTACGCTCACGCTCGGCCCGTCCGGCAGTGGCAACTCCGGTGCGGCGGCCGGGCCGCAGGGGCCGTTCAGCGTCTGGACGACAGACCTGTCCGGACTGCTCGCACACCGCGCCGTACTGCCCCTGGCACTCCTCGTCGCGGCGGCGGTGGGAGCCTTCCACGCCTGCGCCCCCGGACACGGGAAAACGCTCGCAGCCGGCTTCCTCATAGGCGGCCGGGGGAGAGCACGGGACGCGGTATGGCTGGGCGTCATCGTCGCCGTGATGCACACCGCATCCGTCGCCGCCCTCGCCCTCGCATGGTGGCTCGCCGCGGACAACGCCCCGGACATCGCAGCACTGACCGGCTGGCTACAACTGATCGCCGCGCTGGTCGTGGTCGGGGTCGGGCTCGGGCTGCTACGACGACACCTGAGCAACCAACGGCATACGCACGGCCACGGCCACGGCCACAGTGAGAGCCACAGCCACAGCCACAGCCACGGTCACCACCACAGTCACGGCCACGATCACAGCCACTCCCACCCCCACCCCCACGCCCACCCTCTTCCCGGCACATCCCTGCTCACCTGGCGCGGCATCGCACTCCTCGGCACGTCCGGCGGACTGCTGCCCTCCCCCTCGGCGTTCCTCGTCCTCCTCAGCGGACTGCTCACGGGCCGGGTGGGCGCCGCGGTGCTGATGGTGGCGGCGTTCGGACTCGGGATGGCGCTGACCCTGACCGGCGTCGGCCTCGTCGTGCTCCGGGGACGCGACGCGCTACTGACCCGCGCCGCCAACTCAGCGAAACTGCGCGCATGGACCGTACGAGCGCCGGTCATCGCCGCCTCGACCGTTGTGCTCGGCGGCGGCCTGGCCTCCGTACTCGCCCTCACACGCGTTCTGGCTTCCTAAGGGCTGTCCCGTAATCCCTGGTGGATCAGCGCACGGCGTCAGATGCACTGCGTTCTCCCCCACGCCTTAAGGGCGCAGGAGGGGCCCCCACCGCTCACTCCGTCTCGGCTCTTCATTCGCTGTACGGATGCCGAGCTGCATCGCAAGGCGGAGGGACGTCCGGATACTGGGCGTATCCGGACGTTCCGACAACGCGGCGTGGGGGCACCTCCCAGCGTTAGCTGGGGGAGTGCCGTAGCTGTCGTCGTGCGCCCGCCAGGGATTACGGGACAGCCCTTAGGCCAGCTGCTGCGGCCCGATGTGGGGGCATGGCGGTGACATCCCCGGCTACGGCACCCGCCCTGGGGATATCCCCACCCGACGAGCCGGGGGCTACCCCCACCTCGAAGAGCCCGGCTGACTCCATGGTCGGCACATAGCCCCCCACTTAGTGTCGACAAGGTAGTTGACCAGCGAAGAAAGGGACACGATGGCCTGGCGCCGCGACCGCATGGACTCCGAGCGGGATGGGGGTGGGCACCCTGCGATCGAGCTGCGCGCCGTCACGCGCGCTCATGGACGGGGCGCTTCGGCCGTCCGGGCGCTGAGCGGGGTGGACCTGGCGCTGGCCCGGGGCAGCTTCACCGCGGTGATGGGCCCGTCGGGGTCCGGGAAGAGCACGTTCTTGCAGTGTGCGGCCGGTCTGGACCGGCCGACCTCGGGGCAGGTGCTGCTCGGCGGGGAGGAGATCACTCAACTGAGCGAGAACCGGCTGACGAAGCTGCGGCGCTCGCGCATCGGGTTCGTCTTCCAGTCCTTCAACCTCCTGCCCTCCCTGACCGTGCTGCAGAACGTCCTGCTGCCACAGCGGCTCGCGGGTGAGCGGCAGGACCGGCGGCGGGCGCAGCAGCTGCTGGCCGAGGTCGGGCTCGCAGAGCACGGGAGCAGGCGTCCGGGGCAGTTGTCGGGCGGGCAGCAGCAGCGGGTGGCGATCGCCCGCGCGCTGATCACGCAGCCAGAGGTGGTGTTCGCGGACGAGCCGACCGGCGCCCTGGACACCCGGTCCGCCGGGGAGGTCCTGGGTCTGCTGCGCCGCGCGGTCGACGCGATGGGTGCCACGGTCGTCATGGTCACCCATGACCCGGTGGCCGCGTCCCACGCGGACCAGGTGCTCTTCCTGGCCGAAGGGGCGCTGGTGGGGAATTTGTGGCGCCCTGATCCGCAGTCGGTGAACGACCGGATGGTGGCACTGACCGCTGCGGCCGGCGGGTTCGCCCGGGTGGCGGCGTGATGAACGGTCTCGCGCGGGCGTCCGTACGCTTTCGTCCCGCGTCCTTCGTGGGCAGCTTCATCGCGCTGCTGCTGGGGGCGGCGATCATCACCGCCTGCGGGGCCCTGCTGCAGACCGGCATCACCGCGCACGTGCAGCCCGTGCGCTATGCGGAATCCCCGGTGGTGGTCTCCGGCGATCCCTACGCCCGGATCAGTTACCAGGGGGGCGAGGGAGCGGAGTCGAAAGAGCGTGCTCTGCCGGAACGCAGCCGTGTCGAGAGCGCGCTGACGGCACGGATCGCCGCCCGCCCCGGAGTGGCCGCGGCCGTGCCGGACCTGTCCTTCCCCGTACAGGCGGAGAAGAGGACAGGCGCACTGCCCGTGCTGACCGGACGGAACTTCTCGGCAGCCGCCCTCACCGCTCCCGGCTCCTCCGCTCGGGCCAAGGGACATGCACCCAGGGCCGGGGAGGTCGTGCTGGAGGAGGCCGCCGCACGCGCCGCCCACCTTGCGCCGGGCGACCGCGTCTCGCTGACCGCCCCGGGCGGAAGCGGGAACTACGTGATCTCCGGGCTGGCCTCCGCCCAGTCCGACGGCCCGAGTGTGTGGTTCGCGGACGGTGTGGCCGAGCGGCTCTCCGGGCACCCGGGGACGGTGGACGCCATCGCCGTCGAGCCGCGCGACGGCATCACCACCGCCGCCCTGGCCGGGCAGGTCCGCCAGGCAGTGGACGGCCGCGCCGAGGTCGCCACCGGTGATGCGCGCGGGGCCGTCGAGGAGCCCGCTCTGGCTGAAGGCAAGACCGTCCTGATCGGGCTGGGCGGCTCCTTCGGCGGCATCGCCGCGATGACCGCCATCTTCGTCGTCATCGGCACGATCGCTCTGGCCATCGGTCAGCGTGCCCGCGAATTCGCCATGCTGCGCGCGGTCGGCGCGACCCCCGGGCAGATCCGCCGCACCATCGCCACCGAGGCGGTGATCCTCGCACCCGCCGCTGCGGCCCTGGGGGTGCTGCCGGGCCTGGCGCTGGCCCGCTGGTGGTTCGGTGAACTCGTCGACCGCGGTGCGGTACCCGGGCAAGTGTCCCTGGACATCGGTGTGGTGCCGATGCTGGCCGCGGTGGGGACCAGCGTGCTGGCCGCGCTGACGGCCGGCTGGGTGGCCGCGCGCCGGCCCGCCAAGCTCCGCCCCAGCCAGGCGCTCGGGGAAGCGTCCGTGGAGCCCGCCCGGCCCGGCGTGACCCGGATCGTCATGGGCCTGGCCGCCCTCGCGGGCGGTGGTGCCCTGACCGGTCTCGCCGCCCGGCTCAACGGCAGCGACGCCGCCAACACCGCCCTCGGCGTGGTCATGTGCTTCCTGCTCGCCGTCGCCCTGCTGGGCCCCCTGCTGGCCCGCCTGTGCACGAGCGTCCTCGGCCTGCCCCTGCGGGCAAGCGCCGCCGGAGCCGCCGGCTCCTTGGCCGCCGACAACACCCGCGCCCAAGCACGCCGCCTGGCCTCCGCCATCACCCCGATCGTCATGGTCACCGCCTTCTGCGGAACGCTGATCTTCATACAGAGCACCATCCGCCACGCCTCCGCCCAGAACGTCGAGGTCGCAGCCGTCGCCGACCATGTGCTCGGCTCGACCGGCCCCGGCCTGCCCGCGGCCACCGCCGAACGAGCAGCCCGGGTACCGGGAGTGGAGTCCGCGACCGGAGTGCTGCGCACGGGGGCCGTCTACCGGTCCGGCGACGAGCTGTCCTCGACGACGGTCCTGGGCATCTCCGGTGACCCGGCCGAACTGCCCAAGGTGCTCGACCTCGGCGTGCGCAGCGGGTCATTGAGCGCACTCGGGTCCTCCAGGGACACGGTCGCGCTGGACACCTCGCTCGCCGAAGACCTCGGCGTGAAGACCGGCGACCGCGTCCCCCTGTGGCTGGGCGACGGCACCAAGGTCCGGCCCACCGTGGTCGCCACGTACGAACGCGGCCTCGGGGTGGGACAGGTACTGATGCCCCGCGCCGCCGTCGCCCAGCACGTGAGCGCCGCCCTGGACGGCCAGGTCCTGGTCTCCGCCGCCCCCGGCGCCGACCCCAAGACCGTGGCCCGGCAGCTGGCCGCGCTCTCCCCACAGGCCACCGTCACCGACGCGGCCGGATACGGCGTCCAAGCAGACCGGAATCAGGAGCTCAACTCCTGGGCCAACACCGTCATGGCCGCTGTCCTCGGCGGATTCGCCGCCATCGCGGCCGCCAACACCCTCGTGATGACCGTCCTCGACCGCCGCCGCGAAGTCGGCCTGCTCCGCCTCTCCGGCACCACCCACCGCCAGGTGCGCGGCATGATGCGCTGGGAAGCGCTCCTCGTCGCCGCATCCGGCCTCCTCCTCGGCAGCGCCATCGCCTGGACCACCCTTGTCCCCATCGCCCGCGGCCTCACCGGAGCCGCCCCTACATCCCCACCGGCACCGCACTGCAACTGGCCGCCGGAGCCGTCCTCCTCACCCTCGCCGCCACCGGCCTGCCCACCCGCGCACTGCTGCGCGCCCGACCGATCGAAGCCGGCACGGCACGGCAGTGACGCCACCCACAGGCACCGCGGCCGAGGAGAGAGGAACCGTGCGCGGCGCACCTCAAATCAAGCTCTGAACTTCCCCGCTGACGGCGGTCATCGTGTGACGCACGGACACCATGGCCGGCATGAGTGCGAAGACGAGGAAGCTGTGGTGGACGATCGGGGGCACCTTGGCGGCGGCCGCCTTTGTGGCGGCGCTGATCTGGGGGCCATGGCTGCTCGAAGGCCGACATGTCCGCGACGCTCGCCTCGCACCGTCCGCCGGGATCATCATCACCGGATTCCGCACCATGCTCGCCGCCCTGGCAGCCGGAGCCGTCGCCGCACTCGGTGTCCACTACACGCACCGTAGCCACAAGCTGTCGCAGCGCCAGTTCGAGCAGACGCAGGATCAGTTCAAGCTCGCCCAGGACCAGTTCGCGCATACCCAAACCAAGGACCGGCAGCAGGCGGAGCAGACTCGCGAAGGCCAAGTAACCGAACGCTACGTTGAAGCCATCAAGCTTCTGGGATCCTCCAATGCCACCGAGCGCCTCGGCGGAATCTACTCTCTTGAGCGCATTATGCGTGACTCCGCGAAAGACCATGACACGGTGGTTGAGGTGCTCTCTTCCTTCGTCCGCTTGCACGCGCCTGCCCCGTTGAAGAGCACTTGCGAGGAGCTCGACTCGAAACCTCGGGTTGATGAGCATGTCCAGGCTGCGATTACGGTACTCGGGCGTCGCCCGGTTCGGGACGAGGGCGAACGCAGAATAGATCTGCGGCGAACGGATCTACGCGGCGCCGACATGGAAATGCTTCGCTTCGACCGGGCCCTCCTCGACAATGCCTTCCTTGACCGGGCGAGTTTGGAGGGCGCCAGCTTCTGCGAGGCGCGGCTGCACCATGCCAGCATCCGCGGCGCGCTGCTCTGCAGCATCGATTTCACTCGCGCCGGCATGACGGGGGTGCGGCTGAACGGTTCCCGCTTATGGAATTCCGATTTCTCGAGCGCCATGTTGGTCATGGCCGATCTCACAGATGCGGACCTCACGGACGCGGAATTCGGCGGAGCGAATATGGATCGGGCACTCCTTGAGTGTGCCGTTCTGTTCGATGTTTTCGAGGACCGTGATGCGCGATTCGTATACCAGGTGGACGGTCTGCAAGTGAGTCAGATTGCGGAAGCTCTCGTCTACGAGACGACTCGGCTCCCGCCCGAATTCGCAGGGGATCCTCGTATCAAGGCGCGCATCGTGGAATGCGAGGCCGAGCGCGCCGAACGGGTTCGTTCCTAATACTCCAGCCGTAGATCGTGATCTTCATGTCTGATTCGCGGCTGGTCGTCGGTAATGGCCGGCTTGGGCTCGGGCCTGGTGGCGGCGTCGCCAGGCGGACCAGGCGAGCCGGTGGGCTACCTCGCGCACGGGCCGGACGACCAAGGTGATGAACAGTCGCTGGATCTCGTTGCAGGTGAGCGGGGTAAGCCCGTCAGGTGCGGGGCGCCGGGCGTGTTCGTCGGCGCGGACAACGGCGAGGAAGGCGTGAGTGAGCATGGCCAGGGTGACCCAGCGGGACCAGGAGGTGTAGCGGCGGACTTGGTGCTCGTCGAGTCCGGCCAGGCCCTTTCCGGACCGGAAGGTCTCCTCCACCCGCCACCTTGATCCAGCGACGCGGACCAGGGTGTTCAGGGGCGCCGGGTCGGGTGAGAAGCAGCGGTAGTAGGCGAGTTCACCGGTGGTGCGGTTGCGGCGGATCAGCAGCTGGCGGCTGCCAGGGCGGGGTTCGGCCAGATCGATGACCGCCCAGTCGTAGAAGCGGTGCCCCTTGGCACCGGCCCCGGCCGACAGCTTCTGCCAGGCCCGCTTGGGCACCTTCGCGGCCAGGGCATCCGCGTGGAACTTCCCCGCGCCAGTGGTGAGTTCATGTGAGCAGGCGACGGCGAGCACGTAGCCGACCTGGCGCTCTTCCGGCGCGGAGCGCAGCTTCGGGTTGCCGCCGTAGACCTCGTCCGCCGCGACCCGGCCGGCGCGGTGCCCGGCATCGAGGAACTGGCCGATCATGCGGTCGGCCGGCTCCGGCTTGGTCGCGAAGACGGTGTCCTCGTCCAGGCCCGCGGCTCGGCAGCGATCTGGGTCGCGCGTCCAGGAGCGCGGGATGTACAGCTCCCGGTCCACCGCCGCGTGCCCGCGCAGTCCCGCGTAGACGAGGTAGACAGCGACTTGCGCGTTTTCGATCCTCCCGGCGGTGTCGGTGTACTGGCGCTGGACACCGACGGTGTGCGTGCCCTTCTTCACGTCCCCGGTCTCGTCGACCACCAGCACTGCACCCTCGTCGTGCAGATGCTCCAGGACGTACTCGCGCACGTCATCGCGCGCGGCGCCGGCATCCCATCGGGCCCGGCCGAGCAGGTGCTGCATGCCGTCCGGGGTGGCCTCTCCGGCCCATTCGCCGATGCTCCAGCAGTTTTTGCGTGGCAGGTCCGACGGCAGCCCCAGCACCAGATCCCGTACCCGACGCCGGGGTTCAACCCGGGCGAACCGGCCGGCTATCCGGCTCACCAGGCCCTCGAACGCTTCCTGCCGGTGAGCAGGGTCTACGCTGTGACCTGCGGCCACCGCAAGATCGTTAGTCTTCACACACCGATGATCAGCGGTGGCCGCAGCCTTCCCGCAGCCGACCCACGAGCAAGATCAAGGTCTACGGCTGGAGGTCGCGCTGGTACCAAGTGCCTGACTTGCCGCCAAGATCGGCCGGGGTGGCAGGGCCAACCGGGACGAACCCGGCCTTGGCCAAGACTTTCTGGGACGCGGCGTTGTCGTGGGAGGTGGCCGCCCGCAGTGTGCGCAGCCCGTGTCGCGCGGTCGAAATCCGGCACAGCTCCCGGACGGTCGCGGTCGCCACGCCGCGGCCGGCGACCCGCTCCGCGACCCGGTAGCCGAGTCTGGCAGTACCGTCCTCCAAGTCGTACAGGTTGAACCTGCCGAGTACCGAGCCGTCCTCGGCGACGAGCACGTAGAAGGCGCAGCTGCCGGCCTCCTGCTCGGCCAGCGAGGCGTTGTACCGGTCGGCGAACTGGTCGAAGAAGTCATCGCCGCGGTCGGAGATCGAGGCAGCGAAGTAGGTGCGGTTCGCCAGCTCGAAGGCCAGGACCGCCGGGGCGTGGCCGGCATGCAGCCGCTTCAGCTCGGGCATCGCCCGACTCTACCCAGATCGTGCGCTGAGGCCACCTGAGTTTCCGCCGGCGGCGGACAGCCCCAAGACCAGGGCACATAACGATCTACGGCTGGAGTACTAAGGGCCGTCAGCCGTCCTGCTCGGCATCGAGGCCGAGTTCGCGGGTGAGGGCGTCCTCGACCCAGGTCTGCATGGTGCGGCGGGGCAGCGCACCCGCGTAAGTGATCGTCTGTACCGCGAATCCGTCGAGCAGCGCGGTCAGCCGCCATGCCGCGCCCTCCGGGTCGGCGCAGTCGAATTCGCCCGCGGCCGCGCCCTGTGCGATGACCTCGGCGAGCGCCGCTTTCCACTGCCGGTCGAGGTCCTGGGCCACCTTGCGCAGTACGGGCTCCCGCAGCGAGGCGGCCCAGCCCTCGATCCACAGCTTCCAGCCCTTGGCCTGCCCGGTGGGGGAGTACCAGCGCAGTGCGGCGCGCAGCCGGCGCAGCGCGCTGCCGCGCCGGCCCAGAATCGACTGGAGATGGGCCAGGTCGGCCTCCGCCGCGTACTGGAAGGCCGCCGCGACCAGCTTTTCCTTGGTCGCGAAGTGGTAGAGCACCAGCGCGTTGCTCACCTTGAGTTCGGCGGCGACATCGGATACGCGCAGGGCCGCCACACCGCGCCGCTCGATCTGTCCGACGGCGGCGCGCAGCAGTTCCTCGCGCCGCTCCTCCACGCTCAACCGTACCCTCGCCACTCCGTCACCCTACTCAGAGCCGGTCGCCAGGGCCGAGGCACCGTCGCCGGAACCCGCCGGCGAAACCTGGTGACGACCTCTTGACCGGGCCGTGCGGCGCCCCGCACAGTCTGCTCTTACTAACTGTTCGTTCAGTCAGTTTACGGAGGTCGAGCCCGTGACCCCAGCACCACCGTCCCCAGGAACCAACGCCCCCGACCTGTCCGCGGGATGGCGCGAACAGCGCTCCCGGCTCCGTAAGGAGCTGCGCAGACTCGATGTCTTCTTCTTCCTGATCTGCACCCTGGTCGGACTGGACACCATCGGCTCGGTGGCCGCCGCCGGGCCGCAGGGGCTGACCTGGATGGCGGTCCTGGCGCTGGTCTTCTTCCTCCCCTACGGGCTGCTCGTCGCCGAACTCGGCTCGACCTTTCCCGTCCAGGGCGGGCCGTACGTCTGGACCCGGCTCGCCTTCGGACGGCTGACCGCCGGCATCAACCAGGTCCTGTACTGGCTCTCCAACCCCGTGTGGCTCGGCGGCAGCCTCTGCATCATCGCCCTGACCACCTGGGAGCAGTTCTTCACCCCGCTGCCGGGCCTGTGGAAGTACGCCGCCGGGCTGGTGTTCATCTGGGCGGGAGCGCTGGCCGTCGTGCAGTCCGTACGGGTCGGCAAGTGGGTGCCCATCGCCGGCGCCGTCGCCCGGATCGTGCTGCTCGGCGTCTTCCTCGTCTCCGTCGTCGTCTACGCCGGCCGGCACGGGGTGCACGCCCTGCCGGCCGGTGAGTTCGCCCCCACCTACGCCGGGTTCCTCGCCCTCGTACCGGTCCTGATCTTCAACTACGTCGGATTCGAACTCCCCAGCACCGCCGCCGAGGAGATGACCAACCCCAAGCGCGACATCCCGCTGTCCATCCTCCGCTCCGGGCTGGCCTCGCTGCTGCTCTACGGAGGCCCGATCCTCGGCATCCTGTTCGTCCTTCCCGCCGAGCGGATCGGCAGCCTCGGCGGCTTCATCGACGCCTGCAAGGCGGTGTTCACCGTCTACGGTGGCCATATCGCGGCCGACGGCACGGTCACGCTCACCGGCTTCGGCGCCGTCCTCGGCAGCATCGCCGCGGCGGGCCTGATCATCGGGCTGCTCACCAGCGGCGTCACCTGGGCGATGGGCGCGCACCGGGCCCAGGCCGTGGCGTGCGCGGACGGCGCGGGCCCGGCCTGGCTGGGCACGTTCTCCGAGCGCCACGGCACGCCGGTCCGGGTCAATCTGCTCTCCGCGGTACTCGCCTCCGTACTGCTGATCGTCGCGCTCCAACTGACCGACGGCGACGGGGAGAAGTACTTCGCGGCCGGCCTCGGGCTGACCATCAGCACCACCTTCATCTCCTACGTCGTCACCTTCCCGAGCCTGCTGGTGCTGCGCCGCAAGTACCCGGACACCCCGCGGCCGTACCGTGTGCCGGGCGGCCGGGCCGGTGCCCGGCTGATCACCTTCCTCGCGACCGGACTTGTCGCCTTCACCGTCGTGGTGCTGATCTGGCCCGGATTCGGCGTCGGCTGGTTCGGCACCGGTGGCTCGGCCGCCGACTCGCTGCCCGAGGCCTTCGCCGGCCAGCGGCTGCAGTACACCCTCAGCCAGGTCGTACCGCTGCTGCTCTTCCTCGTGGTGGGCCTCTGCTTCGCCCTGCTCGGGGCGCCGGCCCGGCGGCGGATGCGGGCGGGGGCCGCAGCGGGCGAACTGCCGGACGGCGAAGGGCGGCAGGCTTCCCCGACGGGCCGTGCGGTGCGTTCGACCGGGCGGTGACCCCGCGTCTGCGGGCGGCCGGCACCGACACACCACCGGGTACGGGGTCCTGAGTACAGATACTCAGGACCCCGTCCCGTTGCGGGGGGAAGCTGAGCGCATGACCACCGAACCCACACCGCGGACACCCCCGCACCACGGAGGGGAAAACGGGGAGCGCGGACGGGGGCCGGCCGCCGACTTCGGGCTGGCGGTCGGTCTGCTCGTGCTGGACGTGATCGTCGCGCTCGTCACGCTGCTCCCGGTGATGAACGAGGCCGGATATCACTTCTTCGACACCGCCGCGAACAGCGATTTCGACAGCACGAGCACGGTGCTCACGCTGATCATCCTGGGCGCTGTGGCCGGGCTGTCGGCGTGGCCACTGCTGCGCGGCCGGTTCTTCATCAGCGGGTGGCTGCAGATCCTGGCCGCCGGGGCCCTGTGGGGTTGGACGCTGCACGGCGCGGTGCGGGGCGGCGCGTGACGATCTGCCTCGACGACAGGGGACCGTGCGACCGCCCTGCTGAACCGACCCCGCTCGGACGTGGAACGGCAAACTAGGCCGTTGCCGTCGCGCCCCGCCCGTACACCTGCTTGCCGAGCCACTGGCCGCCGTCCACGGTCAGGCACTCGCCCGTCAGGTACGAGGCCCCCTCGCCGAGCAGGAAGAGCGCGGCGTCGGCGATCTCCCGGGGTGCGGCGAACCGGCCGGCCGGGACGCTGTCCAGGACCTCCTTACGGGCCTGGGGCGTCGCCCACAGGGCCGCGCCCGCGCCCTCGGTCTCCGTCGGGCCGGGGGCGAGGCAGTTCAACCGGATGCCCAGCGGGGCGAGTTCGACCGCCAGGGTCCGGGTCATGGCCAGCACGCCGGCCTTGGCCGCCGCGGAGTGCACCGTGCCGGGGTGGCCGTGCCAGGCGTAGGTCGCGATCACCGACAGGATCGATCCCGGCGTGCCCTGCTCGCGGAGTCTGCGGGCGACGGCCCGGGTGCAGTGGAAGGACCCGTTGAGGACGATGTCGACGACGGCGCGCCAGCCGTTGGGGCTCAGATCGATACCGGACGCGACGAAGTTCCCCGCGGCGTTGTTGACCAGCCCGTCCACCGCGCCGAAGCGCTCCACGGAGCGGGTGACCAGCGCGTCGACGGCCGCCGGGTCGCGTACGTCGGTGGGTACCGCGAGCGCCTGCGCGCCGTCCGCTTCCAGAAGGCGGACCGTCTCCGCGAGCCTGTCCGGGGTGCGCCCGGCGACGACGACCTGTGCCCCCGCCGCACCCAGGGCGAGCGCGATGGCGCGGCCGATGCCGCTGCCGCCGCCGGTCACGAGGTAGGTACGGCCGTCGAATCCGGGAGTGGCGGGGGTCATGAGTGGTGGCCTTTCGTGACGGGTGCGGACGGGACGGCGTGTGCGTCGAGGGCGAGGGCGCCACCCGGGTGGACGAGCAGCGGGTTGACTTCGATGTCGGTCAACTCGGGGTGATCGAGGGCCACTTGACCGAGGGCGACCAGGGCTGTGGCCGCGGCGTCCAGATCGACGGGCGGCGCGCCGCGCCAGCCGGTCAGCAGCGGGGCGCCGCGCAGCGAGAGCAGCAGCCGGCGGGCGCGGTCCACGGTGAGCGGCGCCAGGGCGAGCGCGGTATCGGCGAGCAGCTCTGCGGTCACCCCGCCCAGACCGGCCAGCACCACGGGGCCGAAGGCCGGGTCACGCCGTACCCCGGCGATCAGCTCGACCGCATGCGGCGGCGCCGCCATCGCCTCGACGGCGAAGGACGCGGCGCCGGTCGCCGCGCGTACGGCGGCGAACGCGGCGCGCAGCGCGGCCTCGTCCCGCAGGCCGAGCGCGACACCGCCCGCCTCCGTCTTGTGGGCCAGGCCCATGGCCTTGAGGACCACGGGATATCCGGTGCGGCGGGCGGCACGCGCGGCCTCGTCGGCGGTGCCGACGAACACCGCCGCGGGGAACTCCACCCCGTAGGAGCACAGCAGCGCGCGCATCGTTGCGTACGCACCGTCGGGCACGGGCGGGGCGGTGCGCCCGGCCGGTAGCGGCACCGGGGGCGGCTCGGGGGAACCCGCCCGCCAGCGGGCGGCGTTGGCGAGCGCCGTGGCCGTCTGCTCGATCCGTTCGTAGACCGGGATGCCGTGGTCGCGCAGCACGGCCAGGGCGGCGGTGTCACGGGCCATCGAATGCACCACGAGGGGCCGGCCGTGCGCCGTGACGAGGGCGGCGAGCGCGCCCGCGGTCGCGCACTCGTGGCGTTCCTGGGAGGGATTGGCCGTCGCATAATCGCCGAAGTAGCCGGTCAGCACGGCCGCATCGGCGTCACCGCTCGCGAGCAGGGTCTCGCTGATCCGTACGTAATTGGCGAGATCGGCCTCGCCGGCGCCGGCGAGATCGACCGGATTGCCGGCGTGGGAGCCGGGCGGCAGATGGTCCGCGACGGCCGCCGCGGTGGCGGGAGAGAGACTCGGTACGTCGAGGCCGCAGGCGGTCAGCGCGTCCGCGGCCAGGGCGCCCTGGCCGCCGCTGTCCCCGGCCACCGCCACCCGCCGCCCCCGTGGCAGCGCGGGCGCCAGCAACGCGACGGCCGTGTCGACGAGTTCACCCGCACCGTGCAGCAGCAGCGCGCCCGCGTCCCGGCACACCGCGGCCACCGTGGCATGCGCGCTGACCAGGGCGCCGGTGTGGGAGGCGGCGGCCCGTCCGGCGGCCTCGCTGCGGCCGGCGGTCAGCAGCAGCACCGGTTTTCCCGCGGCCCGCGCGGCGCCGAGCGTACGGGCCATCCGCCGCCCGTCCCGGAAGTCCTCCACATACGCCGCGATGACCCGGGTCGCCGGATGCGGGATCAGCGCTTCCAGGGCGTCGGCGGCATCGATGTCCGACTGGTTGCCCAGGGAGACGAAACGGGAGATGCCCTGGCCCGCACGGGCGAGCAGCCGCGCCGTCTCCAGCGCGAGATTGCCGCTCTGGGACACCATGCCCACCTCCCCGCGCGGGAAGTCGCCCCAGGTCAGCCGCAGATCGCTGCCGGTGTCGACGACGCCCATACAGTTGGGGCCGAGCAGCCGTCCCCCGTGCGCGGTGACCAGCGCCGCCAGCTCACGGTCCTCGGCCGCCGCACCGGCCCCCGAGGTGATGACGGTGAACCAGCGGGCCCCCGCGGCCACCCCGTCGACGACGACCTGACGGACGCCGGACGGTGGTACCGCGACAACGATGTGCTCGGGAGCGCCGGGCAGCGCGTCCAGACCGGGGAGGAAGGGCACGCCCTGGAGGCTGCCGCCGCGCCGGTTGACGAGATGGACACTGCGGCGGTGCCGGCCGGTCAGCGCCCCGGCGGCGAGCCAGTAGCCCCACTTCTCCGGGTTGTCGGACGCCCCGACGACCGCGACGCTGCGCGGGTCGAACAGCGGCTCCCAGGGGCCGCCGGCCGGCCGGCCGGTCACCGGTGGCTTCCGTAGCGTGCGGCGATCTCCGGCAACCGGTCGGTGACCAGCCCATGCGCGGCGGCCCGCGGAGTGCTGCCGTCGGCCGCGGCGCGCGCCAGCATCCGGTCGATCAGCGCCCGCATCGAGCGGCGTATATGCGCGAAGGCCTCGTCCGCGTCCGCGCCGATGTCGCCGAAGAGCGTCCACCACCACCAGGCGTTGGTACCGGAGTTGACGACCACGTCCGGCAGTACGGTGATCCCGCGGGCCGCGAGCAGCGCCTCGGCCTCCGGCACCACCGGCATATTGGCCGCCTCCACGATCCAACGGGCGGTGATCCGCGCCTGGTTGGCGGCGGTCACGCAGTACGACACCGCCGCCGGGACGAGCACCTCGGCGTCGGCGGACAGCCAGGCCTCCGGGGGCAGTTCGACATCACCGGTCCGCAGCGCCGTACGGTCCATCGCGCCGAACGCGTCCCGGCCGCGCAGCAGCGCCTCGACGTCCAGTCCGCCGGGGTTGGCGACGGTCCCCTTCACATCGGCCACGGCCACGATCCGCAGCCCCGCCCGCGCCAGGAACCGTGCGGTGGCGCCCCCCATCGTGCCCAGCCCCTGGAGAGCGACCCGGGTTCCGGCGTACGGGGTCCCGGCCCGGTCCAGCGTCGCCAGCACCGCCTCGGCGACCCCGCATCCGCCGGCCAGCTCGTCCAGCCCGATGCCGTCGACCTCGACGGCGAAGGCGTCGGCGAGCCGCTGCCGGGCCGCGCGCTCGTCGTCCAGCAGCGGATAGACGGCCTGGATGGAAGAGACCAGACCGGCCTCGGCGGCCGCCTTGTCGACCAGGTCCTGGGTCAGCCCCAGGTCCTCCCCGGTCGTCCAGAACTGCTCGATGTACGGGCGCATCGCCCGCAGATAGCGGGTCAGTACGCCATAGGCCTCCGGGGCGTGCGGATCGCAGTCGATGCCGCCCTTGGCGCCGCCGAGCGGGATATAGCGGGCGTCGGGGTCGTAGTGCAGCGCTTCCTTCATGGTCATCCCGCGGGCGAGCCCGGTGACCTCTTCGAGGGTGCAGCCCGCGCGCATCCGCAGCCCGCCGCTGGACACCCCGCGCACCAGCCGGTCGATGACGAGGTGGCCGAGGTGGCCGGTGACCTGGTCGGTCCAGGTCAGGGAGATCAGCGGGGCGGTGCCGTTCGCACTCACAGGTCGGTCTCCTCGGTGGGGTGGGCCGGTTCGCGGTGGTCCGCCGGCTCGGGGACGGTGATCACGGTGGGGCCCGGCACGGTCAGGGCGGTACGCAGGGCTTCGGCGAGCGCGCCGGGGGTGGTCGCGCGGGCGCCGTGTCCGCCGTACGCACGGGCCAGTGCGCCCAGGTCGAGCGGCGGATGGTCGACGGCCATGGGGGCGTCACCGCGGGCGGCCATCTCGTCGCGGATCTCCCCGTAGCCGCCGTTGTCGAAGACCACGACCGGCAGCGGCAGCGCCAGGTCGGCCGCGGTGGCCAGTTCCTGGACGGTGAACTGGAACCCGCCGTCCCCGCTGAGCGCGACGACCGGCCGCTCGGGGGCGCCCGCTTTGGCGCCGATGGCGGCGGGCAACGCATAGCCCAGGGTGCCGAATCCGGTGGGGTGGAGGTAGCGGCCGGGCGGGTCGACGGGCAGGTGCGGCAGCGCGCCGTAGTAGCAGCACTGCGCGCTGTCGGAGGTCAGCACGGTTCCGGGCGGGAGGACGGAGCGGATCGCGGCGAGGAACGGCAGCCGGCGCCCGTCGCGCCCGCCGGCCGTCCCGGCGTCGGCCTCGGCGCGCAGCGCGGCGGCGTCCACGGGGGCGGGGGCGGAGCCGGTGGTGGAGCCGTCCTCGTCCCGCACGCGGGGCAGTTCGTCCAACAGCGCCCGCAGCGTCTCCCGCGCCTCGCCGACCAGCGCAATGTCCGCGGGCAGCACCGCGTACATCTGCGCCGGGTCGATATCGACGCGGATCAGGGTGCCGGTGAGCGCGGGCGGGGCGGACCACAGGTCGGACTCGGCGAGTTCGGTGCCGACGGCGAGGACGGCGTCGCTGCCGGCCAGCCACTTCTGCACGGCGGCGGTGTGCAGCCGCACGCCGAGCGCGCGCGGATGGGACTCCGGGAAGGCCCCCTTGCCGTTCGCGGTCGTCGCCACCGCCGCGCCCAGCCGCTCGGCCAGGGCCAGCGCCTCGGCCCCCGCCCCGTGGGCGCCACCGCCGAGCACGAGAGCGGGACGGCGCGCCCGGCGCAGCGCCTCGGCCGCCTCCCGGAGCGCCTCCGGCCGTGGGCGGACCGGCAGATGAGGTGGCGCCACTCGGGGCGCACCCGCCGGTTCGGCGGCCGTCAGCAGATCGAGCGGTACCTCGATATGGACGGGGCGGGGCCGCTGCGTACAGAACAGTGTGAAGGCGCGGGCGACGGCCGCACCGATCTCCTCGACCGAGGAGACCCGATGGCTGAAGGCGGTGATATGCCGGAACGCCTCGGTCTGGCTGGGCATTTCGTGCAGCATCCCGGTGGCCAGCCGAGGGTGGCGCAGCGGCATACCGGGCGAGACGACCAGCAGCGGAACGCTGTCGGAGTACGCCTGGCCGACCGCGGCCGCGATGTTCAGCAGGGCGGGCCCGGTGGTGGTGATCGCGACTCCGGGGCAGCCGGTGGCACGGGCGTAGCCGTCGGCGGCATAGCCGGCGCCCTGCTCGTGGCGGGGCGCGAGGTGCCGGATGCCGTACGGCGCGAGATGGCGGTAGATCTCCAGGTTGTGGGTGCCGGGGATGCCGAAGGCGAGGTCGGTGCCATGGGCGGCCAGCGACCGGACGAGCGCCTCCCCGCCAGTGAGCACCGAGGAGCCCGGCCCGGTGCCGGTTCCCTTCACAGTCCCCGCCCGATGACGAGCCGCATGATGTCCGAGGTGCCTTCCTCGATCTCCTCCAGCCGGGCGTCGCGCATCCACTGCTCGACCGGGTACTCACGCGAGTACCCCCAGCCGCCGAGCGTCTGCACCGCGGCCCAGGTGCAGTAGGCGGCGGTCTCCGAGGCCGTCAGCTTCGCCATCGCGGCCTCGGTCGTCGCCTCCAGACCGGCGTCCAGCCGCTTGGCGGCGCGCCAGGTCATCAGCCGGGCCTGTTCCAGCCGCGTCCGCATGTCCGCGAGACGGAAGGCGACGGCCTGGTGCTCGATGATCGGCTTGCCGAACTGGGTGCGCGTACGGGCGTAGTCGACGGCGTACTCGTACGCGGCCCGGGCCACGCCCGTCGCGGCGGCGCCCAGCACCGTGCGGGAGATGTCGAAGGTCCGCATCAGACCGCGGAACCCCTGGCCTTCGTCGCCCAGACGCTGCTCGGCGGGCACAAAGGCGTCCTGGAAGAAGATCTCCCGGCAGACGATGGCGCGCTGGCCCATCTTGCGCATCGGCTCTCCGAAGGTGACGCCTTCGGTGTCCTTGCGGAGCAGAAACGCCGTCACGCCCCGGGAGCGCAGGGCGGGGTCGGTCTTGGCGAAGACGACGTACTGCTCGGCCTCGCCCGCGTTGGAGATCCAGGCCTTCTGGCCGCTCAGCAGATAGCCGCCGTCGACGGGGGTCGCGGTGGTGGTGATGCCGGCGGCGTCCGAGCCGGCCCCCGGCTCGGTGGTGGCGAGCGCGGTCATCGGGGTGCCGGGCCCGGCGAGCGGGGTGAGCCAGGTGTGCTGCTGCTCCTTGGAGCCGAGGGCGAGCACCGGGTCGGCGAAAAACCCGTTGGAGCAGAGCAGATTGCCGATGCCGAGGTCGCCGACGCACAGCTCCTCCTGGACCAGGACCTGGCTGAAGACATCGGTGAAGCCGCCGCCTCCGTACTCCTCGGGGAGCATGAATCCGGTGATGCCGACCTCGGCGGCGGAGCGCCACAGGTCCCACGGGGTGACGGTGTCCGCCTCGTCGACGGCGCGCGCCCGCGGGCGGATCTCGTCGCGGGCGAAGGCGCGGGCGAGGTCGACGATGTCGGACTGTTCGGGGGTGAGCGGGACCAGTTCGGTGGGGAGCGCTGACATGGTGCCTCCAGGCGGGCGGCGGCGCGGGAAATAACTGAACCGCGAGTCAGTATCTGGAGCGGTCGGCGGCCGTGTCAACGGATCTGTTGCTGAATTGTGGTTCAGTAATTGGCCGGCTGTCGGCCGGTCACGTCACCGAGAACCCACCGTCCACGAACACCGTCTGCCCGGTCACATACGCCGCCCCCGGACCGGCCAGGAACACCGCCGCGCCCGCGAAGTCGTCCAGTTCGCCGTTGCGCCCGGCCATCGTGCGGCGCGCCATCGCCTCGGTGCGCCCGGCGTCGGCGAACACGGCCTCGTTCAGCGGGGTGCGCACGAAGCCGGGCGCGAGCGCATTGACGCTCACGCCGTGCCGCGACCAGGCCTCCGCCTGGGAACGGGCCAGCGCCGCCAGCCCCGCCTTGGACACCCCGTACGCACCGCTGTTGCCGAACGCCCGGACCGCCTGCTGCGAGGCGATATGGATGATCCGCCCCCAGCCGCGCTCCGCCATGCCGGGCCCGAAGCGCTGCCCGAGCAGAAACGGCGCCTCCAGGTTGACGGCCATCGTGCGGTCCCAGTCGGGCGTGGTCAGATCGCCCATCGGTGGACGGGGGTTGACCCCGGCGGCATTGACGAGGATGTCGGGCTCGCCGTGCCGCTGCACCATCTCCTCGGCCGCCTGGCCTACCGCTTCCCGGTCACCCAGATCGGCGGCGAGCCAGTCCGCCGTACAGCCCGCCGCACGCAGCTCCGCGGTGGCCGCCCGCAGCGGCTCCGCGCGCCGGGCCAGCAGCACCACCTCGGCCCCGGCGCGGCCCAGCGCCTCGGCGATGGCCCGGCCGATACCGGAACTGCCCCCGGTGACCAGCGCGGTGCGGCCGGCGAGGGAGAAGAGTGCGTCGAGATAGGCGCTTGTGGTCATGGCGTGCGATGCCTCCTGGGGTGCGGCCCGTACGGGATCGATGCCGGGCGTCCGTCGCGACGATCACGCATCATCCCGGCGCCCGGCAACCCGCCGCACGACCTGGAGCAGATACTCCTTGCGATGGAGCGGATCACGGTCCGTACGCGGCCGGGTCGGGATCGCGCCCCGGACCGGCTGATACCGGTCGAAGACACACTCCACCACGCCCTCGCCGCGGGTCAGTCCCGGCAGGCGCCGGCCCAGCTCGTGCACCCGGGCCGCCGGGATCTCCCCCTCCAGCAGGCAGGCCGTGCCCCGCATCTCCGGGGCGCGCACCACGGCGTGCAGCCGGGCCAGCACCGGCGACAGGGGCCCGAGCGTGTCCGCCGGAATCTCCAGCCGGAAGCGGTGCAGCGGCTCGTACACCTGCGTACCGGCCTGTCGCAGTGCGCTCATCAGCACCAGCGGCGTCAGATGGCGGAAGTCCCCGGACGTGCTCGACATGCTCTTGTCGAAGACGCCGTGGGCGTGGCTCTGCCGTGCCCAGTAGCCGGAGTGCGTCATGGTCACCGTGCAGTCCTCGACCTGCCACCCGTAAAGCCCCTGGCGCAGCGTCTGTTGCACGGTCTCCTCGACGGCCTTGATGAACGAGTACGGCATCGACCCGAGCTCGACCTCCAGCCGGAAGTCCGATCCGGCGCCGACCGGGGCCGGATCGACCCGGAGCCCGACGGTGGCGAGAAAGGGGTTGGGATCCTTGTCGATGATCTCGAACGCGGCGCCGGAGGAGAGGGGCTGCTCGACGCAGAGGGTCGTCGACTCACGGAAGACGACATCGACCCCGAATTCCTGCGCCAGGGTCGCCTGGATGACTTCCTTCTGGACCTCACCGTAGAGCGCTACGGAAATCTCCCCCCGGATCTCGTCCTGCCGCAGACCGATCAGCGGATCCTGCTCGGCGAGCCGGTTGAGCGCGAGGTGCAGCGCCCGTTTGTCGGCGGGGCGGGCGGGGGACACGACCGTTTCCAGCGTCGGGGGCGCGAAATGCCGCCGCGCGGGCGCCCGCTGCGTCTCCGGCACGGTTTCCGCCACGCCGACGGTGTCGCCGATCCTGATCTCGCCCAGGCCCAGGAGCTTTCCGATCTGCCCCGCGGTCACCGACGGGCGACGCGGCGCCGATCCCTGGTCGAAGACGCTGATCGCGGTGACCTTGCCCGCGTCGTGCCGCGCGGCGCCGGGCCGGCGGAACGGCAGCAGCTCCCGGGTCCGTACCGCTCCGGAGAACATCCGGACGTACGCGATCTTCTCCCCGGCCGGACCGCGCTCCACCTTGAAGACCGTGCCCGCGGCGGGACCCGCCACATCGCCCTCGGCGGCCGGCAGCAGCTCGGTGATACCGGCGCTCAGCGCCGCCAGGCCCGCGCCCGTGATCGCCGAGCCGAAGAACACCGGATGCACCAGCGCCCGCCCGGTCTGCGCCGCCAGCTCGCCGCGCAGCCGCCGGTAGGAGAGGGCCGGCGTGTCTTCGACGTACGCGGCCAGCAGCGCCTCGTCATGTTTGGCGAGCAGTTCGGCCAGCCGGTCGGTGAAGGCGGCGTCGGTTGCGCCGTACGGGGTGAAGCGCGGGCTGCGGGTGCCGAGGCCGCGGACCGCTCCCATGGCGACGGCCGCCGGGGTCAGCTTCTCGGCGATGCCGCGCAGGATCCGTTCGTCCTGCGCACCACGGCGATCGAGCTTGTTCACGAAGATCAGCGTGGGAATGCGCAGCCGTTGCAGCGTCCGCATCAGGACGCGGGTCTGTGCCTGTACGCCCTCCACGGCGGAGACGACGAGTACGGCGCCGTCGAGCACGTTCAGCACCCGCTCCACCTCGGCGATGAAATCCGGGTGGCCGGGCGTGTCGATCAGATTGACCGCGACACCACCGAGGGTGAACGACACCACGGCGGATTTGATCGTGATTCCGCGCTGCCGTTCCAGCGCCAGGGAATCGGTGCGGGTACTGCCGTCATCGACGCTGCCGATCTCATCGATGACACCGGCGGTGTGCAGCAGCCGCTCGGTCAGGCTCGTCTTACCGGCGTCCACATGCGCCAGAATTCCCAGGTTCAGCGTGTGCACGAAGCGTCATGTCCTTGTGATCGACGGAAATTCCCCTCTGGATGGACATGCACGCTTCCCGCATTTCGTCGCTCCTCGGTCGATCGGCAAGTGCCGGGAGTAGAGCAGAGCGCGCGCTCGGCGGGCAACCGGTTTTTCCCGGTCGGATCGGGTCGGAACGGGTTCTTCCGGTTTTGCCCGGGGCGGGCCCCTGTCGAACAGAGGTCGATCACGAGATATCTTGATGTCGAGCAATGTTGCAGACGTGGAGCGGAGCACCCGGTGACTGACTCGACCATCATCTACACCCACACTGACGAGGCCCCGGCCCTGGCGACGTATTCGTTCTTGCCTGTGGTCCAGGCATACGCGTCGACGGCCGGCGTCAGCGTGGAGACCCGTGACATCTCCCTGGCCGGGCGCATCATCGCGAGCTTCCCCGAGCGTCTCGAGGAGGGCCAGCGCATCGACGACGCCCTCGCCGAGCTCGGTGAGCTGGCCAAGACCCCCGAGGCCAACATCATCAAGCTGCCGAACATCTCGGCGTCGATCCCGCAGCTCAAGGCCGCGATCGCCGAGCTGCAGGAGCAGGGCTACGCGCTGCCGGACTACCCGGACGACCCGAAGACCGACGAGGAGCGCGACATCCGCGCCCGCTACGACAAGGTCAAGGGCAGCGCCGTCAACCCGGTGCTGCGCGAGGGCAACTCCGACCGCCGTGCCCCGGCGTCGGTGAAGAACTACGCCAAGGCGCACCCGCACCGCATGGGCGAGTGGGTGGCCGGCTCGAAGACCAACGTCGCGCACATGGACAACGACGACTTCCGCTCCACCGAGAAGTCCGCGGTCATCGGCCGGCCCGGCTCGCTGCGCATCGAGCTGTCCGGGGACGACGGCAGCACCACCGTGCTGCGCGAGTCGGTCCCCGTCCTCGAGGGCGAGGTCGTCGACGCGTCCGTCATGCGCGTGGCCGTGCTGCGTGAGTTCCTCACCGCGCAGGTCGCCCGCGCCAAGGCCGAGGGCGTGCTGTTCTCGGTGCACCTGAAGGCCACGATGATGAAGGTCTCCGACCCGATCATCTTCGGCCACGTGGTGCGGGCCTTCTTCCCGAAGACCTTCGCCGAGCACGGCGAGACCCTCGCCGCCGCCGGCCTGACCCCGAACGACGGTCTCGGCGGCATCCTCAAGGGCCTGGAGTCGCTGCCCGAGGGCGCGAAGATCAAGGCGTCCTTCGAGGCCGAGCTCGCCGAGGGCCCCGACCTGGCGATGGTCGACTCCGACCGCGGCATCACCAACCTGCACGTACCGAGCGATGTCATCGTCGACGCCTCCATGCCGGCCATGATCCGCACCTCCGGCCACATGTGGGGCCCCGACGGCCAGGAGCACGACACCCTCGCGGTGCTCCCCGACAGCAGCTACGCCGGCATCTACCAGGTCGTCCTCGACGACTGCCGCGCGCACGGCGCCTACGACCCCTCGACCATGGGCTCGGTGCCGAACGTCGGCCTGATGGCGCAGAAGGCCGAGGAGTACGGCAGCCACGACAAGACCTTCGAGATCCCCACCACGGGCACCGTGCGGGTCCTCGACGACAACGGCAACGTCGTGCTCGAGCAGGCCGTGGGCGCCGGCGACATCTTCCGGATGTGCCAGACCAAGGACCTGCCGATCCGCGACTGGGTCAAGCTCGCCGTCACCCGCGCCCGCGCGAGCGGCGACCCGGCGGTGTTCTGGCTCGACGAGGACCGCGCGCACGACGCGCAGCTGATCCAGAAGGTCAAGACGTACCTCGCCGAGCACGACACCGACGGCCTGCAGATCGAGATCATGGCCCCGGTCCACGCGATCAAGTTCTCCCTCGACCGCATCCGCCGCGGCGAGGACACGATCTCGGTCACCGGCAACGTGCTGCGCGACTACCTGACCGACCTGTTCCCGATCCTGGAGCTCGGCACCAGCGCCAAGATGCTCTCGGTCGTCCCGCTGATGAACGGCGGCGGCCTGTTCGAGACCGGCGCCGGCGGCTCCGCGCCCAAGCACGTCCAGCAGCTCGTCAAGGAGGACTACCTCCGCTGGGACAGCCTGGGCGAGTTCCTCGCGCTCGCGGTCAGCTTCGAGCACCTCGCCCAGACGACGGGCAACGCGCGCGCCCAGGTGCTCGCCGACACCCTCGACCGGGCGACCGGCGCCTTCCTCAACGAGAACAAGTCGCCCAGCCGCAAGCTGGGTGGCATCGACAACCGCGGCAGCCACTTCTACCTCGCGCTGTACTGGGCGCAGGAGCTGGCGAAGCAGACCGACGATGTCAAGCTCGCCGAGGCGTTCGCCCCGCTCGCCAAGGCGCTCTCCGAGCAGGAGCAGACCATCGTCGACGAGCTGATCGCGGTCCAGGGCTCGCCGGTCGACATCGGTGGCTACTACCAGCCCGACGCCGAGAAGGCCTCGGCCGTCATGCGTCCGTCGAAGACCTTCAACCAGGCCCTCGCGACCCTCGCCTGACGCGTCAGCGGCACTGACCCGTTCCGCCCCGGCCGGCACTTCGCCCGGCCGGGGCGGTTCCGTTTCCGCCGCCGGCCGGACTTCGCGACGCTTCGCGAGCGGGCGGCCGCCGTCGGGAGGTAGCGTCGGTCCGGCAGTGCACGTACGACATCTCACGGGGGTATCGATGGAACTCGCCCAGATCCGCCTGCTGGTCACCGACTTCCGCGGCTGTTACCGCTTCTACCAGGATGTCCTGGGGCTGAAGCCGCAGTTCGAGGCCGAGGACGGCCCGTATGCGAAGTTCAGCTGCGACGGCGGCTCCGCGGGTATCGCGTTGCAGGAGCGCGCACAGATGGGCCAGGTCCTCGGTGAGCTGTCGGCGGCGCCGGCCGGATACCGGTCCCTTGTCGTCCTGCGGGTCGACGACCTCGACAGTTACTGCGCGGAGATCACCGCGCGCGGCGCCGTCCTCGCCCACGGCCCGGCCCCGATGACGGACCGGATGAGGGTCGCCCACCTCAAGGACCCCGAAGGCAACCTCGTCGAGCTCCAGCAATGGCTGGCTCTGCGGGCGGCGGACTGACCCCGCCCCGGCGCCCGAACCCTCAGTCCACGAGGTCCAGCACCGGGCGCAGGCCGTCCGGGCGCCGGTCCACCGGCAGATGATCCACCGGCATGAAGGCACAGCCCAGCGCCGTGGCCCCGCCGTCCGCCGTGCGGTCGTCGCCCACCATCAGCACGGCGGACGGATCCAGCCCCAACTCCCGGCAGGCGACGGCGAAGAGCCGCGGGTCCGGCTTCTGGATGCCCTGCTCGTAGGACAGCACACAGCAGTCCACATAGCGGTCCAGGCCATGCGCCCGCAGCACCGGCCGCAGATCCCAGCCGATATTGCTCAGTACGCCGATCCGGGTGCCGCGCCGGTGGAGTTCCGCCAGCACGCCGGCGGCGTCCGGGTAGGGGTGCCAGGCGTCCGCCGTCATATGGCGGTCGTAGAGCGCGTCATACAACTCCGGCCGGGGGAGCGGGACTTGGCGGGCCAGGCCGGTGTACACCGCGCGGTGGTGGCGGGCGTCGCGGTCGCGGATCTCCCACAGGCCGGCCAGGTCGTCGGGGATCTCGACGGGCGAGGCGCCGCCGGGCAGCGCGCCGGCCCGTTCCAGCTCGGCCGCCCGGCGGGCGATCTCCGCCTCGTCCATGTCCGTGCCGGACGCGGTCAGGGCCGCGCGCAGCCAGGACTCGGCGGACTCGATCCGCAGCAGGGTCCCGGAGAAGTCGAAGAGCACACCCTTGATCGTGGTCATGGCGACCATCCTGTCCCGCGCGCGGCGCCGGGCCAATCCGTCCGCGGTACGCAGCCGTGGTACACCGCTGCCGCCCCGGCCACCAGGGCGCCGCCCAGCAGCCAGCCGCCGACGACGTCCGACGGCCAGTGCACGCCCAGGTACACCCGGGTGAAGCCGACGCCGACGGCCGAGACCACGACCACCGTTCGGGCCGTCCACCGCCACAACGGGCGCGCCCCGTGCAGCCGCAGCAGCCAGAGCACCAGGGCGCCCGCGACCACCACCGACATCGCGTGCCCCGAAGGGAACGCCGCGTAGTGCGCGGAGTCCACCGGATCCGGCCAGACGGGGCGCGCCCGGCCCACCACCGCCTTGAGCCCCTGTTGCAGTCCCGTACCGGCGAGCGCGGTGGCCGCCACCCAGACACCGAGCAGCCGCTCACCCCGCCGTACGAGCAGACCGACCGCCGCCGCGAGCGCCGCGCGCATCGTCCACGGATCCCACACCCGGTCGGTGAGCACCCGGTTGAGGCGGGTCCAGCCGGGCGCGGCGACCGCCGTACGGTGCAGCGCGCCGGTCACGGCCGTGTCCAGGGACAGCAACGGGCCCCAGCGCAGGACTACCAGGGCGAGCAGCAGGGTGAAGAGAGCGGCGAGGAGCAGCGCCCGGCGCGGCGCGGGGGGAGCGGGCGCTGAGGCGAAGGGGTCGTCGTCCACGGTGGACGTCCGGACGGTGGGGCGCGGCGTCGGCGGCATGGGGCGATCCTCGCCGATACCGGGCGTCTCGGGCGAGGCAGCGCCCTACGTCAGCGCGCTCAGCCCCGGAATGAACGTCACCAGCAGCGGCACCGCGGGCACCAGCGCCGCGCATGCCGTCATCCGCAGCCGGCGGCCCGGCGTGAAGCGTGGCGCGGGGGACAGCAGCCGGTCCACCCGCTGTGGCACCTGGGCGAGTTGGGCCGGGCAGGGGCCGAACACCCCGCGGTCCTCGTTGAGTTCGACCAGCGCCAGGGCGATGGTCAGCCGGCCGAAGCGGCGCGAGGCCACATCGTCGGCGGCGAGTTCGACCAGCCGGTGCACCTGGTCGCGGAACGCGGCGAACACCGGGATCTGCGGAAAGCCGACGGCCAGTGCCGAGGCGCAGTACAGCAGCAGATCGTGCCGGGCCCGCACATGGCCCTGCTCATGGGCGATCAGCGCATCGAGCTGACGGCCTTTCAGTCGTCGCAACGCCGAGGTGGTGATGACCAGTTGGGGTGAGGAGTGCTGCAGCCACCACGCCCCCGGGCGGTCGCCCTCCAGGACGACCAGCCGCTCCCCGAGGGGCTCCTCGCCGGGCAACAGCGGGGAGCGCAGCAGCAGATCGGCCCGGCGCTGCCGGCGGCGGGCCCGCGCCGCCCGTACCTCGCGGGTCAGTGTGACGGCCGTCCATGCGCCGCCGCCCGCCAGGAGGAGGGCCAGTACGCCGGCCCAAGGCCCGTATCCCTTGAGGGCGTACGCCTCGACGACCACCCGTGGGGCGAACCCGAACACCGGACTGCGGACGGCCTCCCAGGCCGCGGCCGCGCTGAGCGACATCGCGAGCACACAGCACAGCAGAACGCCGGCGACCAGGCACTGCCACACCCACAGGGCGAGCACCGGTTCACGGTCGGGCCAGTCGGAACGGGCCATCAGCCGCGGCGCCGTTGCCGCGGCCAGCACGCCGAGAATCATCAGCGCGAGGGGGACCATCATGGCGTCAGCCTATGAGCGGACCGCTACTCGTTGGTACGGCCGCGCGACGGAAGTGATGTACGCCACCCTGGTCCGAGGTGTGCATCGCGGACCCCTGTGCGAGTCGGCCCGCCGGCCGCCGCCAGGGCTTCCGCGCAGCTCACAGCGCCAGCAGCATCGCCAGCATGCCGATGCCCATCGTCACCCGGCAGGCCCGCAGCACCTCGGCCGGCCCGGCCCCCACCGCCGCCACCGGCCCGTCCGCCACCGGCCCTTCGGCCGTCGGGTCTGCCGCCGGCACCAGCCGGACCCCCGCCCCGATGACGTACACCGTGTAGTAGGCGAGCAACAGCCCCGTCAGCAACGGCACCCCGCCCGGCGCGGAGTGCGCCATCCGGCCCATCCGACCCATCTGACCCATGTGCTCCGCGGGCACCATCATCGCCACCGCCATGTACACCATGGCCCACGCGCCCACCGCGTGATGCAGATGCCGCCGCAGCAGCGCCCACAGGCCCGCCGCCCCGAAGGCCGTGGCGAACAGCCACGGTGACCACGCCGGCGGCGCCACGGCGGACGCCGGCAACGCCATCGCCGCCATCCCCAGCGCCATCAGCCCCTCACCGCGCGCCTCGACCCGCTGCGCGGCCGGACCGCTCCGCGCCCGCGCCAGGCAGTACGCGCCGGCCCCGGCGCACAACAGCACCAGCAGCCAGCCGACCCACAAAGATCCGTGCACGGAGCACCTCCCTCAGGGCCCGTCCTCGCACCCGTACGCATCGCGTGCAGGATTCCCGCCCGGCGCCCCGCACATGGGAGCGCACGGACGCAAAGGGGGGAGCGCGCAAGGGGCGCCGGCGTCACGGGGCGGGCGGCCGGTCAGGGCCGGTAGCGCAGCGGATGGTCCGCCGGTACCTCCGTCAGCACGAGGCGATGGCCGTCCGGGTCGGCGATCCACATCTCGATGAGACCCCACGGCTCCCGTACGGGCGGCCGCAGCACCGCCACCCCGCGCGCCACCAGCTCCTCGTGCGCCGCCGCCGCGTCCGCCACCTGGAGCCACAGTTGGAGGGTGTCCGTGGCCGGATCCGTGGCGCGGCCGGAGACCTCCAGGAAGCCGCCGCCGAGGAAGTACACCGTGCCGCGCTCGGGCCCGGTACCGAACTCCCGGTAGATCTCCAGCCCCAGCGCCTCGCCGTAGAACGCCCGTGACCGCTCGGGATCGGACGGCCGCAACAGCACCCTGCTGCTCAGTACGTGCACCATGGGTGGACCCTACGCCGCCGCCCCCGCGTGTCCGGGCCTTGGTCACCGCGCGGCCGTGACCAAAGTCCCTGACACGGCGCACATGCCTCTTGTTAGCCTCCTTTCAGCCATACGTCCGGCCCTGAGAGGACCCCGCGCACCATGCCCACCAGCGAGCTGACCTTCCGTACCGCCCTCGACGCCGATATCCCCGGGCTCGTCGAGCTCATCGAGTCGGCCTACCGCGGGGACGCGAGCCGGGGCGGCTGGACGACGGAGGCGGATCTGCTGGAGGGGCAGCGCACCGACCCGGAGGGCGTCGCCGCCGTGGTGGGCAACGAGACCGGCCGGCTGCTGGTCGCCGAGCGGGACGGCCGGCTGATCGCCTGCTGCCAGCTCGAACACCGCGGGGACCACGCGTACTTCGGGATGTTCGCGGTACGCCCGGAGCTCCAGGGCGGCGGCCTCGGCAAGGTGATCATCGCGGAGGCCGAGCGGATCGCCCGGGACACCTGGGGCTCGCGCGAGATGCAGATGACGGTCATCCGGCAGCGCGCGGAGCTGATCGCCTGGTACGAGCGCCGCGGCTACCGGCGCACCGGACAGCTCACCCCGTTCCCGTACGGCGATGAGCGGTTCGGCATCCCGCAGCGCGACGACCTGGAGTTCGAACTGCTGGTCAAGCCGCTTACAGCCGCCGCGCCTCGATGATCCGCTGAAGGAACCGCCGGGTGCGCTCGTGCTGCGGATCGCCGAAGACCCGCTCGGGAGTGCCGCGCTCCAGCACCACCCCGCCGTCCAGGAAACACACCTGGTCGGCGACCTCCCGCGCGAAGCCCATCTCATGGGTGGCGATGACCATGGTCATGCCCTCCTCCTTCAGATCGCGGACGACGCCGAGCACCTCGCCGACCAGCTCGGGGTCGAGCGCCGCGGTGACCTCGTCGAGCAGCAGCAGCCGGGGCCGTCCGGCCAGCGCCCGGACGATCGCGACGCGCTGCTGCTGACCGCCGCTGAGCCGGTCCGGGTACTCATCGGCCCGCCCGCCGAGCCCCAGCCGCTCCAGCAGCTCACGGGCCCGCGCCTCCGCCTCGGCGCGCGGCACCTTGTGCACCCGGCGCGGCGCCAGCGTGATGTTGTCCAGCACGGTCATGTGCGGGAAGAGGTTGTAGGCCTGGAAGACCACACCGATCCGGCGGCGCACCGCGTCCGCGTCGGCCCGCGGATCGGTGATCTCCGCACCGTCCAGGAAGATCGCCCCGTCGTCGATCTCCTCCAGCAGATTCGCGCAGCGCAGCAGCGTGGACTTGCCCGATCCCGAGGCGCCGATCAGCACGGTCACGGTGTGCGGCGGCACCTCCAGGTCCACATCCCGCAGGACCACCGTGCCGCGCCCGTACGTCTTGCGTACGGACTCCAGCCGCAGCACCGGGCCGCCGTCGGGCGCCGCCCCGGGGGCCGGCACCGGTGTGTTCTCGGTCGTGCTCATACGATGCCTCCCTGGGCGCGCCGGCGGTCCATCCGGGCCGTGACCCAGTCCGTGAAGCGCGTCATCGGGATCGTCAGCGCGACGAAGACGAGCCCGGCCACGACATAGGGTGTGAAGTTGAAGTCCTTGCCGGCGATGATCTGCGCCGCGTAGACCGCGTCCACCGCGCCCGCGATGGACACCAGACCGGTGTCCTTCTGCAGCGACACCAGATCGTTCAGCAGCGGCGGCACCACCCGCCGCACCGCCTGCGGCAGCACCACGAAGCGCAGCGCCTGTCCGCTGGAGAGCCCCAGCGACCGGGCCGCGGCCCGCTGCGAGGGGTGCACCGATTCGATGCCGGCCCGGAAGACCTCGGCCACGTACGCCGAGTACGTCAGCACCAGCGCGGAGCCGCCGAGCACCACCGGATCGGTGGTCACGCCCTGCAGCCGCAGCGCAGGGACGCCGAAGACCACCATCAGCAGACAGATGATCAGCGGCAGTCCGCGGAAGAAGTCGGTGTACGCGGTGGCCAGGGCGCGCAGCGGGAAGAACACCGGGCCGTGCAGCGTCCGGGCCACCGCCAGCAGCAGCCCGAGCACCAGCACCGCCGCCCCGCACACCACCAGCAGCTGCAGATTCAGCAGCAGCCCCTCCAGCACCTTCGGCAGCGCCTTGCGCGCGTACTCGGCGCTGAAGAAGGTCTCCTGGGTGCGCGGCCAGCCGGGGGAGCCGGTGATGACGAGGAAGAGGACGACGGCGGTGACGAGGGTGCTCAGCGCGGCGACGGCGGTGGCACGCCGGGCCCTGGCCCGCTTGAAGCGCTCCCGCTCGATCCGCCGCTGCGAGGGCACATAGACCTCGCCGGCCTGCTCCGGAATCTCGACCGTCTCCTTCAACAACCCTTTGCGGTACGTCACTTGAGCACCGGTGCGTCCACGGCGTCGGCCAGCCACTTCTTCTCCAGCGCGGCGAGCGTGCCGTCCTTGCGCAGCGCGTCCACCGCGGCCGTCACACACCCGGTGATCCGGCTCTCCTTGTCCAGGACGAGCCCGAACTGCTCCTTGGCGGTGCCGGTGAGGGCGAACTGGCCGACCACCTTGGCGTCCCGCACCTCCGCCGAGGTGATGTAGAAGGCCGTGGGCAGATCGGTGAGGATCGCGTCGACCTGGCCGTTCTTCAGCGCGGACTTGGCGAAGTCGTTCTTCTGGAAGGGAGCGACCGGCTGGGTCGGCCGGATGGTGTCGTTGGCGACGTCCAGGCTGGTGCTGCCGACCTGCGCGCCGAGCTTGACGTTCTTGAGGTCGGCGATGCTCTTGGCGTGCGCGGCCTTGGAGCCCTTGAGCGCGATGACCGCCTGCCGTACGTCGTAGTAGCCCGAGGAGAAGGCGACGGCCCGCTTGCGCGAGGCGCTGATGGAGATCTGGTTGATGTCGAAGTCGAACTTCTTCTCGCCGGGCGCGAAGGCGTTGTTGAACGGCACGGTCTGCCAGCGCACCGCGCCCTTGGCGTAGCCCAGTTGCTCGGCGACGGCGTAGGCGACCGCCGATTCGAAGCCCTTGCCGTTGGCCGGGTCGTCGTCGTGGAACCACGGTGCGTACGCGGGCTTGTCGGTGCCGACGGTGAGCTTGCCGTCCGCGACGGTGGCGAGTTTGCCGCGGTCACAGCTCTGCTTGCCCTGCCCGGCGGCCCGCGGGCCACCGGGGGACTCGTCCTGCGGGGCACAGCCGACGGCCGCGGTGAGCAGCACGACGGCGGCGCAAGCGGCAAGCTGAAGGGGGCGGTTGGCGAGGCGCATGGCGGGAGAGTGGCAGTGCACGAGGCCATCTGTCGAGATCACCGGGGAAAACGTCCGCATGCTGGAAGGACGTTGCGCGTCTGTGAACTGCGGATTTCCCCGTGCGCCGGGGCGGGACCGGCGGGACCCGGTACGTCCCGCCCCGTGATCCGGTACGCCCCGCCCGGCTCACGCCGTGCCGCGCACCCTCACGCGGTGAAGCGCACCGCCCGCCGGATCTCCGGCAGGTCGGTCACCACACCGTCCAGCCCGAGGCCGCGCGCGAGCCGCAGCTGGTCATGGGTGTTGACCGTCCAGGCGACGACCTTCAGATGCGCGGCGTGCGCGCGCTCGACGAGTTCGAGGGTGAGCCGGCGGATGTTCAGCGAGAGCATCGTCGCGCCGACGGCCTGTGCGCGGTCGACGACATCGGCGCCGTAGCGGCTGCCGACCAGCGCGGTGCGTACCCCGGGCAGCAGCGTCCGGATCGCGGCCAGCGCCTCGTCGTGGAAGGAGATCACATCGACCCGGCCGACCAGATCGCGCGCCCGCATCACCTCGGCCAGCGCCTGCGCGGCCGCCACATCCTTGATCTCGGCCTGCAGCGGCGCCTTGACCGCCTCCACGACCTCCTCGAAGACGGGGATCCGCTCGCCCTGCCCGGCGTCCAGTTCGCGCAGTTCGGCGAGGGTGCGCTCGGCGATCGGGCCGGCGCCGTCGGTGGTCCGGTCCACGTCCGCGTCGTGCATCACCACGAGCGCGCCGTCCTTGCTCAGATGCAGGTCCAGTTCGATGACATCGAGGCCCTCGTGTTCGGCGCGTACGAAGGAGCGCAGGGTGTTCTCCGGCTCCACGCCCATGATCCCGCGGTGTCCGATGGTGAGAAAGGACAAGGCTGCCTCGCTTCTGTCGGCTCGGTAGTGCTGTCGGCTCTCTGTCAGTGTCGACCGTCGACCGTCGGCAACGGTGGTACGAAATGGCGCACAGCCTAACGGCCCCGGGTGGCGTGAACGGGGTGCCGGACGGGACCGCGGTGTGTCCAGTACCGGTACCCGCCATATCCGGCTTCAGACCGCCTCACCCTTGCGTGGGCGAGTCCTCCGCGCGCTGACGCCCTCCCGCGCAAGCCGGTCCGGTCCGCCGGGGCACCATCCCCCAGTGGGGTGAATCGGCCATTCCGTATGTCTCCGCGGGCCGCTCCCGCACCGTGGACCGGGGCCGGGAGGGCGAATGTGACGAGCGCAACCGGCTCGTCCGGTGGCTTCCGTCGGCCGTGGCCGTCCCAGGAGAAAGCGCGGAAACCCTTGGCATTACTGGCAGGAAGTGGTGTCGAAGTAGCCCCACACAGGAAAAATGATCGTGATCGCGGGGTGTTAACAGAATAATTTTCGGCTACCCCACTTGAGTGGACGATCCCTGGCTGGTTACGGTGTGCTGACAACACGATCTACCGCCGGAGGGCAGTCATGACGGAAATTCTTTCGCCTGTGGGTGTCCAGGGGGGCACTCTGACCGCAGAGCGTGTGGTCGAGCATCCGGCATGGCCCGTGCTCAAGGACGCGGTCGAGACCATCCGCCCCTGGCAGTCCAAGGACGGCTCCATCGACCTGGAGGCGGAGGGCGCGCCGTCCGCCGACGCCGTCCGCGGTGAGGTCGACCGCGTGATAGCGGCCGTCGCCGAGCTCGCCCCGCTGCTGCCGCACAACGCCGCCTACCACCAGGCGCTCGCCACCGACCTGCGCCGCTGGGTCGACGGCGGCTTCGGTGTGCCGGACTTCCTCGACTCGCTGCTCGCCTTCCAGCCCGCCCAGCAGCGCGCCGACAGCCTCCAGCACCTCGTGCTGTTCCCGATGTACACCCAGAACGGCAACCCGAACCGCAACCTCGAGGCCGTCGTCCTGCGCATGGTCTGGCCGGACTGGCTCGCCGAGCTGGAGCGCACCCGCTACGACAACCCCCTCTTCTGCGGCATCACCTTCGAGGACTTCACGGCCGGCTACGACACCCACTCCGCCGTGCTCTTCCCGGAGACCATCGCCGTCCGCGAGGCCCCCGAGCGCTTCAGCTGGGGCGGCATCTTCTGCGACCGCGAGGCCGCCCGCTTCCGTCGGGTCAGCGAGGCCGTCGTCGAGACGCTCGGCGTCGAACTTCCCGCGGACCTCGGCAAGATGCTCGGCGACCAGGAGCGCTGCCAGGAGGCGTTCGTCCTGTGGGACATGGTTCACGACCGCACCCACAGCCACGGTGACCTGCCGTTCGACCCGTTCATGATCAAGCAGCGCCAGCCGTTCTGGATGTACGGCCTGGAGGAGCTGCGCTGCGACCTCACCGCCTTCAAGGAGGCCGTGAAGCTGGAGGCCGAGGGGTACACCCAGGCGCGCGATGTGCAGTTCGCGGTGATCTTCGACCGGATGTTCCGGTTCCCCGTCAGCGGTGACCGGGTCCGTAACTACGACGGCCTGGGTGGACAGCTGCTCTTCGCGTACCTCCACAAGCACGACGTCGTACGCTGGACGGACAACACACTGCACATCGACTGGGAGCGGGTGCCCAAGGTCACCAACCAGCTGTGCGGCGAGATCGAAAAGCTCTACCGCGACGGCATCGACCGGCCCAAGCTGGTCCACTGGTTCGCCGCGTACGACCTCGTCTCGACCTATCTCGCCCCGCACCCGGGCTCGGTCTGGGCCAAGGGGCCGGACGCCCTCGACCTGGACCAGCCGCCGCGCAAACTCGTGGACGACGTGCTCCCCGACGAGTTCCCGCTGAGCATGTTCTACGAGGCGCTCGCCAAGAAGCTGCGCGCTGTGATCGCATCCACCAAGGGCATCACGGCCCACAGCGACGCTTTGGCGGCGGCGTGAGGACCGGCCGGAGCATCCGGCGGATGGCCGTCGAGGGACAGGACGAGGAGGCGACGGAGATGGTTACTTCGACGGGCGGCCAGGGGCCGCTGGAGGGTGCGGTCATCGCCGTGGCGGGGGCGGCCGGACCGGCCGGCCGCGCCACCCTGCTGCGACTGGCCGAAGCCGGTGCGGTGGTGGTCGGCTCGGACGCCAACCCCGAGCGGCTGGCGGAGGCCGTGGACGCGGCCCGCTACGCCCACGGCGGTGCCACGGTGATAGGGGACACCGTCGACCTGCTCGACCTGGACCAGGCCCGCGAATGGGCGGCCCGTACGGAGAAGGAGTTCGGCCGGATCGACGGCCTGGTCCATCTGGTCGGCGGCTGGCGCGGTTCGTCGACCTTCGCGGAGACCGACATCGCGGACTGGGACGTGCTGCACAAGCTGCTGATCCGCACCGTTCAGCACACCTCCCTCGCCTTTCACGAAGCCCTCGAACGCAGCGGCAACGGCCGCTTTCTGCTGATCAGCGCGGCCGGCGCCAGCAAGCCCACCGGTGGCAACGCCGCCTATGCCGCTTCCAAGGCGGCTGCCGAGGCCTGGACGCTCGCCATGGCGGACGGCTTCCGCAAGTCGGGGGGTGAGCAGGGACCGCGCGCCGCGGCTGCCATCCTGGTCGTGAAGGCGCTCGTCAACGATCAGATGCGCGCCGAGCGACCGAACGCCAAGTTCGCGGGCTTCACGGACGTCACGGAGCTGGCCGAGGCCATCGCCGGGGTCTGGAGCCGGCCCGCCCAGGAAGTGAATGGACAGCGTCTGTGGCTGACCCCCGAGCCGTGACCGGAGCGAAGACCGACGCCCGGCAGCACCACGATCCTCAGATACGCGGCTTCGCCAGCGACAACTACGCGGGCGCCCACCCGGAGGTCCTCGCCGCGATCGCCCTCGCCAACGGCGGCCACCAGGTCGCCTACGGCGAGGACGACTACACCGAACACCTCCAGCGCGTCTTCCGCAGCCACTTCGGTCAGCGCGCCGAGGCGTTTCCGGTGTTCAACGGGACCGGTGCCAATGTCGTCGCGCTCCAGGCCGTCACCGACCGCTGGGGCGCGGTGATCGCCGCCACCTCCGCACACATCCACGTCGACGAGTGCGGCGCGCCGGAGCGGGTCGGCGGACTCAAGCTGCTGACCGTACCGACCGAGGACGGCAAGCTCACCCCTGAGCTGATCGACCGCGAGGCGTACGGCTGGGACGACGAGCACCGCGCCATGCCGCAGGTCGTCTCGATCACCCAGAGCACCGAGCTCGGCACGCTCTACACCCCCGACGAGATCCGGGCGATCTGTGAACACGCCCATGAGCGCGGCATGGTGGTGCATCTCGACGGCTCACGGATAGCCAACGCCGCGGCGTCGCTCGATGTCCCGATGCGGGCCTTCACCAACGCCGTGGGCGTCGACATCCTCTCCTACGGCGGCACGAAGAACGGTGCGGTCTTCGGCGAGGCCGTGGTCGTGCTCAATCCCGACCGGGTGCGCGCGATGAAGCATCTGCGCAAGCTGTCGATGCAGCTGGCCTCCAAGATGCGCTTTGTCTCCGTCCAGTTGGAGGCGCTGCTCGCCAAGGACCTGTGGCTGCGCAACGCCCGGCACGCCAACATGATGGCGCAGCGGCTGGCGGCCGGGGTGCGGGAGATCGACGGGGTGCAGATCCTCTACCCCGTGCAGGCCAACGCCGTGTTCGCGCGGCTGCCGCACGATGTCAGCGAGCGGCTGCAGAAGCGCTACCGCTTCTACTTCTGGAACGAGCAGGCCGGCGACGTGCGCTGGATGTGCGCGTTCGACACCACCGAGGAAGACGTCGACGGCTTCCTCGCCGCGCTCCGCGAGGAGATCGCCCGCTAGTCCTGAAGCGTGAGATCTGATCCACCTCTTCATCTGCATAGTTATGCGCCCGACCGAAAAGTCATTGACCTTCGGTCGGGCGCATCGCTACGCTCCCCGGGTATGGAGCTGATCCAGAACACCCCGGATATCTCCGCCTACTTGGCGGCCAGTGACGTCATCGACCACGAGCACCCGCTCGTCCGGGCCACCGCGGCCACTCTGTCTGCCGACGCCCCCGATGCATATGCATACGCCAAGGCCGCCTTCACATTCGTCCGCGACACCATCCCGCACAGCTACGACACCGGCGATCTGCGGGTCACCTGGCGCGCCTCGGACGTCCTCGGGCAAGGCACCGGCATCTGCTACGCCAAGTCGCATGCGCTCGCCGCCCTGCTGCGGGCGCGCGGCATCCCCGCCGCGCTCTGCTACCAGAAGCTCGGATTCGTCCACGGTCTGGTCGCCGTCAAGCTGCCCGGCGAGGAGCGCTGGGCGCGGCAGGATCCGCGGGGCAACATCCCCGGCATCGATGCGCAGTTCCGCCTCGATCGCGAACAGCTCGCCTACACCGCCCGCCCGGAGTGCAACGAACTGGACCATCCGGTGCTGTTTGCTGAACCGCATGCTGCCGTGCTCCAATGCCTCCGGGAGGCCGTCGACCGGCCTCACCTCTGGCAGCTACTCCCCACCGATCTCTGAGGAACGGCTCGATGTCCAGCCCCCTGCACATCTCCGACATGCGGTGCCCCCTGCACGTGTCCGACGAGGTACGCGCCCTGGCGCCCGGCTTCGGTTACCTCGCCGTCGAAGCGCACGGCCTGACCAACGGGCCCAGCGACGAGGCCGGCTCGGCGCTCCTGGACGAGGCCACCCGCCGCCTGGCCGAGCGCCTCGACGGGCGCGCCCCGCAGGACGACCCGCACATCGCCGCCTGGCGCGCCGCGTACACCGCCTTCGGCAGCAAGCCCTCGCGCACCCGCAACTCCGCCGAGGCGCTGGCCAAGCGTGCCCTCGCGGACGGCGGTCTGCCGCGCATCAACCGCCTCGTCGACCTCTACAACGCCATCAGCGTCGCCCACCTCATCCCGGTGGGCGGCGAGGACCTGGACCGTATCCAGGGCCGGATGCGGCTCGTACGGGCCACCGGCGACGAGCCGTTCGCGACCGCGGCCGGCGGCGCCGAGGTCATCGAGCACCCGGATGCGGGCGAGGTGGTGTGGTGTGACGACGAGGGCGTCACCTGCCGCCGCTGGAACTGGCGCCAGGGCGTGCGCACCCGCCTCACCGAGGACTCCGTCAGCGCCCTGTTCCTGCTGGAGCGGATGGCCCCGATGCCCCTCGACGAGCTCGCGACCGCGGGCGCCGAGCTCGCCGAGGCGCTGCACAAGGCCTGCCCGGACGCCCGTATCGAGATCGGCGACATCTGGTCGCAGTGATCGATCCGCCCCGGCCGGGCCCGGCTCCCGCCGCGGCCTTGCCGCGGCCTTGCCGCGGGGTTACGCGATGGACCCGGGTGCCGCGGGCGCGGTGCCGCCGAGGTGGGCCGGGATCCACCAGGTGTCCTCGGGGCCCTTGGGGCGTACGGGGTAGGCGCGCTGAGCCGCTTCCAGCAGCTCCTGGACCCGGGACCGCAGTCGGTCGGTGACCTTCTCGGCCTGCTCGGCCGGGTCGGCCTCCATCGGCTCGCCCACCCGGATCGTTATCGGGAAGTGGTTACGGCCCAGATCGCGCTTGTGGCCCTTGGTCCACAGCCGCTGGGTGCCCCACAGGGCCACCGGCAGCAGCGGCACCCCGGCCTCCTGGGCCAGCCGCGCCGCACCCGACTTGAAGTTCTTCAGGGTGAAGGACTCGGAGATCGTCGCCTCGGGGAAGACTCCGATGATTTCACCCGAACGCAGCGCGGACAGCGCGTGCTTGTAGGCATGCATCCCCTGGCCGCGGTCCACGGGGATGTGCTTCATCGCGCGCATCAGCGGCCCCGACACCTTGTGCCGGAAGACCGATTCCTTCGCCATGAAGCGCACCAGCCGCTTGGCCGGCCGCGCCGTCAGCCCGGCGAAGACGAAGTCCAGATACCCGATGTGATTGCTCACCAGAACCGCCCCGCCACGACGCGGAATGTTGTCCGTCCCGGCGATGTCGAATTTCAGATCGAGCGCCTTGAAGAGGGTGCGGGCGGCGCCGATCACCGGCGGGTAGACGAGCTCTGCCATTGTCCGGAGGACCCCTTTTCCGTGCCTGGGGAGGGTTCTCCCGGCGGATACCTACGCAGCCGTAACTGCGGCTTTCGGGAGATCGTGCCCGATGACGGCCGTGGCGGCCAGCGCGTCGGACGCCAGGGCCGGGAGATTCTTGTCACGTGCGGCGCACGGACCGACACGGTTCAGCCGGCCGTTCTCCGGAACAGAAGGTACATCTCGCACCCCAGGCAGTACCCGAACGCGGCATTGAGGAACGCCGCCGCGAGCGCGCAGCCGGTGGCCGCGAGCCCCAGCCACTGCGGCCCCGCGAAGTAACCGGCCAGCCCCACCACCGCGAAGAACAGCCCGACGCTCTGCGCGAAGCGCGGCGGCGCGGCGGCCTCGAACGCGGTCGGCGCCGACAGTCGCGGGCGCACCGCCACCTTGAACAGCCATGCGTAGGGGGACCGCTGGACACCCGCCACCGCCCCGACGGCGAACACCAGCGCCTGGAAGGCCAGCAGCCGGCCGCTCCCGCTGATCAGCACGGCCGCCAGTACGACAGCCGTCAGCGTCGCCCCGAACCTCGGACCCCGTACGTCGATACTGTCGATGGGCATGCCCCCACCCTCTCGCAGACCGGGCCGCCCGCGGCGCCGGGAATCTTTGCGGTCTCATGAACGCTGGACCCGTCGATGACTGGACTCATGGTGTGCATCGCGGTGCTCGCGGCGGCGAGTGTCTTCGGCGTGTGGCACCAACGCCGCAATGGGAGGCTGACGGTGCGGGAGCGGGACGACACGGCGCGGCTGGGCGCCGCCGAGATCGGCGTGGAGCTGGGGGAGCGGGCCACCCTGCTGCAGTTCTCCAGCGCCTTCTGCCAGCCGTGCCGCGCCACCCGGCGCACCCTCACCGAGATCGCCGGGATGGTCGACGGGGTGACCCATGTCGAGATCGACGCGGAGGCCCATCTGGACCTCGTACGGAATCTGAACATCCTGCGGACCCCCACCGTGCTGGTGCTCGACGCGAAGGGCGCGATCGTCCGCCGCGCCTCCGGGCAGCCCCGCAAGGCCGATGTCATCGCGGCGCTGGGTGCGGCCGTCCGTGATTGATCTCCCAGATGCCGGACGTGCCTTGACGCTGTGGGTCACGAATCGTCACTCTGACGTGATGCGGCCAGGACTCCTTCTCTACGGACGCGCCCACGTCGACCTTCTGCGGACTGCCAGTGCCCGCTGTCCGGGCGTGTGAGCAGCGACGACATCACCGCTGCCGGCAGCCGCACGGCCGTCGGCGGCTCCGCCCGGGCCCGTACTCCTCAGCAGAAGGACAACTCCATGACGGTCTCGCCCGACCTCGGCGCGCCTCGTACCGCCTCCCCTGAACTCCTGCGTTCCGCCTTCCGGCAGCACGCCGCCGGCGTCGCCGTGATCACCGCACACGGCTCCCGCCCGGTCGGCTTCACCGCCACCTCCCTGACCTCCGTCGCCGCCGAACCGCCGCTGCTCTCGTTCGGCATCGGCACCGGCTCCTCCAGCTGGCCGGCCGTCTCCGAGGCCGAGCACATAGGCGTCCACATACTCGGCGAGCACCAGCAGGAGCTGGCCGCCACCTTCGCCCGCAGCGGCGCCGACCGCTTCGGCCCCGCCACCTCCTGGCGCACGGGCCCCGAGGGCGTCCCCCTTCTGGAGGGCGTGCTCGCCTGGCTGGTGTGCAAGGTCGTCGCGCGGGTGCCGGCCGGCGACCACCGCATCGTGCTCGCCCAGCCGCTCGTCGGCGACCCCGCGGGGCCCGGCCGTCCGCTGCTGTACCACCAGGGCCGCTTCAACGCGCTGCGGGACTGACCGGTTCCCGCGGCGCTTCGTCATTCCCCCGTCAGGGCCGTTGGCAAGGTCACATTTCGACGGCCTTGATTCGGGGCATGAGACTGGATGTACTGGCGAGTAATATGACGGTCGGCGTGGGGAACCGCATCCGACCGGGAGCCGCCCCAACAGGCGCCTATGCTGCCAGCACAAGGCAGTTCTGAAGAGACGAAGCAGGTAGGAGAGCCGGCGTGAGCTTGAGGATCGTTGTCTGTGTGAAGTACGTGCCCGACGCCACCGGCGACCGGCACTTCGCCGAGGACCTGACCGTCGACCGTGACGACGTGGACGGTCTGCTCTCGGAGCTCGACGAATACGCCGTCGAGCAGGCCCTGCAGATCAAGGAAGCCGCCGACGACGCGGAGATCACGGTCCTGACCGTCGGTCCCGAGGACGCCAACGACGCGCTGCGCAAGGCCCTCTCCATGGGCGCCGACAAGGCCGTCCACGTCGAGGACGACGACCTGCACGGCACCGACGCGCTCGGCACCTCGCTCGTGCTCGCCAAGGCCATCGAGAAGACCGGCTACGACCTCGTCGTCTGCGGTATGGCCTCCACCGACGGCACGATGGGTGTGCTGCCCGCGCTGCTCGCCGAGCGACTGAACGTCCCTCAGGTCACCCAGCTCTCCGAGGTCGCCGTGGCCGACGGCAAGGTCACCGGCCGCCGGGACGGCGACACCGCCAGCGAGCAGCTGGAGGCCGCGCTGCCCGCCGTTGTGTCCGTCACCGACCAGTCGGGTGAGGCGCGTTACCCCTCTTTCAAGGGCATCATGGCCGCCAAGAAGAAGCCGGTGGAGTCCCTGGACCTGGACGACCTGGACATCGACGCGGACGAGGTCGGCCTCGAGGGCTCCTGGACCAAGGTCGACGACGCTGCCGAGCGACCGGCTCGTACGGCGGGCACGATCGTCAAGGACGAGGGCGAGGGCGGCAAGCAGCTCGCCGAGTTCCTCGCGGGCCAGAAGTTCATTTAAGGCCCGCCACCCTCTCAACCGCCCTCATTCTTCCCGCAGGAGAGCATTCCCATGGCTGAAGTCCTTGTCTACGTCGACCACGTGGACGGTGCCGTCCGCAAGCCCACCCTCGAGCTGCTCACCCTCGCCCGCCGCATCGGCGAGCCGGTGGCCGTGCACCTCGGCCCGAACGCCGACGAGGCCGCGAAGGTCCTCGCCGAGCACGGCGCCGTGAAGGTCCTGGCCGCCGACGCCCCCGAGTTCACCGAGTACCTCGTCGCCCCCAAGGTCGACGCGCTGCAGGCCGCCTACGACGCGGTCTCCCCGGCCGCCGTGCTGCTGCCGTCCTCCGCCGAGGGCAAGGAGATCGGCGCCCGCCTCGCGGTCCGTATCGGCTCCGGCATCATCACCGACGCCGTCGACCTGGAGGCCGGCGACGAGGGCCCGGTGGCCACGCAGTCCGTCTTCGCGGCCTCGTTCACCACCAAGTCCCGCGTCACCAAGGGCACCCCGGTCATCACGGTCAAGCCCAACTCCGCCGCTCCGGAGGCCGCGCCGGCCGCCGGCACCGTCGAGCAGCTCGCGGTGACCGTCGCCGACTCCTCCAAGGGCACCAAGATCGTCTCGCGCACGCCGCGTGAGTCGACCGGCCGCCCGGAGCTGACCGAGGCCGCGATCGTGGTCTCCGGTGGGCGCGGCGTCAACGGCGCCGAGAACTTCCCGGTCATCGAGGCGCTCGCCGACTCCCTCGGCGCGGCCGTCGGCGCCTCGCGCGCCGCCGTGGACGCCGGCTGGTACCCGCACACCAACCAGGTCGGCCAGACCGGTAAGTCGGTCTCGCCGCAGCTGTACATCGCGGCGGGCATCTCCGGCGCGATCCAGCACCGCGCCGGTATGCAGACCTCGAAGACCATCGTCGCCATCAACAAGGACGCCGAGGCGCCGATCTTCGATCTGGTCGACTACGGCGTGGTCGGCGACCTCTTCGACGTCGTCCCGGCCCTCACCGACGAGGTCAAGTCCCGCAAGGGCTGAGCCCGTTCGGCTCGCGGGAGCCCACGGCCACCGCACGAGGCCCCGTACGCGCGGTGCGTACGGGGCCTCGTGCTGCCGTGGCCCGGGCGGGCGGCGACTCAGGTGTTCGGCAGCCTGCCCTTGCCCGGCTCACCGGCCGGTACCGGCTCCAGTACCGCGACATCCACCGGCGAGGCCAGCGCCTCCGCGATCTCCGCGCCCAGCGCCTCCAGGGCCGGTCCGGCCGAGTGCGCGTCGAGGGACGCATGGTCGACCCAGTTCTCCACCACGGTGACCCGGTCCTCGCCGGCGTGCACGGCATAGAGCAGGCAGCCGGGCTCGGCGTGCACGGCGGGTGCGTGCCGGCGGAACGCGGCGAGGACGTCCTCGCGGCGGCCGGGCTTGGTCTTGATGGTGGCGACGACGACGGGCACGGGGCCTCCTGGGGTTGTGGGTGGATGTGATCTTGGAGAGAAAAGAGTGACCTTAGTCGCCCGTCACGCCGTCGATCCGCTCACGCAGCAGATCCGCATGGCCGTTGTGGCGCGCGTACTCCTCGATCATGTGGACGTAGATCCAGCGCAGGTTCAGCGTCCGGCCGCGCGAGGTCGCGAAGGTCTCGTCCAGCCCGCGGTCCGCCACCGCCTTGTCGCAGGCCTCGATCTCGGCGCGGAACGCCGCCACATTCGCCTCGGCGGCGGCCGGGTCGACGTCGTCGAAGTCGGCGTCGATGTTGTCCTCGGTGAAGTAGTGATCACCGATGTCCTCGCCGAGGAAGCGCTTCCGGAACCAGGTGCGCTCGACGTCCGTCAGGTGGCGGACCAGGCCGAGCAGCGTGAGGGTGGACGGCGGGTTGCTCGCCGCGGCGAGCTGGTCGGGCGTGAGTCCGGCGCACTTGGCGAGCAGGGTGTCGCGATGGAAGTCGAGCCAGCCCTGCAGCATCTCCCGTTCGCCGGCCGCGGTCGGGAGGTCTCTGCGCTCGATGGAGGGTGCGATCCAAGTCATGAGGGTGAGTGTCTCGTTGTCGGCCACGGCCCGCCACGGGGTTTTCGGAGGGCGACCGCGGGCCCGTGACCTGCGTCGCCTCGGGTGCGGGGTGTTGACCTCGCCCATCGACCCGGTTAACTTCGCTATACGGATTGTTGATTCCGTTACGCGGAAAATGCTCGATCGTCGGGCGTAAGCACCGGGAGGGTATCGAATGGGGCAGCAGGAGACCGTGGCGACGAGCCTCGCCGACACCGTACGCGAGGGAATCGGAGCCGCCCTCGCAGAGGTGGACGCGGATCTGGCGCGGCGCTACCCCGGCGACCCCGGCACCCGCCAGCCCGTCCACACGGTCTACGTCCCCGGCGACGTCTTCGCCGCCGACACCCTGCGCTCCTGGGGCGATCAGGCGCTCGCCGCCCTCGACGAGCACGCCCCCGACGCCGGCGCGCTCGCCGGCGTCCTCGGCATCCCCGACGAGCTCGCAGGGCCGGTCCACGACCGCGTCCGCGCCAAGCTGGAGCGCGAGCCGATCGAGGACCTGCGGATCGACTTCGAGGACGGCTACGGCCCCCGCCCGGACGCCGAGGAGGACGAGGCCGCGGCCCGCGCCGCCGCCCTGGTGGCCGCCGCCTACCGTGGGGGCACCTCCCGGCCAGAGGCTGGGGGAGGCACCGCGGCCCCTTACATGGGCATCCGGATGAAGTGCATGGAGGCCGCCGTCCGCGACCGCGGCATCCGCACCCTCGACATCTTCCTCACCGGCCTCATGGAGGCCGGCGGCCTGCCCGACGGCCTGGTACTGACGCTCCCCAAGGTCACCTACGTCGAGCAGGTCACCGCCATGGTCCGGCTGCTGGAGGCCTTCGAGAAGGCACGCGGCCTGGAGAGCGGCCGGATCGGCTTCGAGATCCAGATCGAGACCACCCAGTCCATCCTGGGTGCCGACGGCCGCGCCACCGTCGCCCGCATGATCGAGGCCGCCGAGGGCCGCGCCACCTCCCTGCACTACGGCACCTTCGACTACAGCGCCTCCTGCGGCGTCAGCGCCGCCCATCAGTCGCTCGACCACCCGGTGGCCGACTACGCCAAGGCCGTGATACAGGTCGCGGCCGCGGGCACCGGCGTACGCCTCTCCGACGGCTCCACCAACGTCCTGCCGGTCGGCCCGACGACCCAGGTGCACGACGCCTGGCGGCTGCACCACGGCCTTGTCCGCCGCTCGTTGGCCCGCGCCTACTACCAGGGCTGGGACATGCACCCGGCCCATCTGCCCACCCGTTACGCGGCGGTGTACGCCTTCTACCGGGAGGGCCTGGAACAGGCCTCGGCCCGGCTCGCCGCGTATGTGGCCAAGGCCGGCGGCGACGTCATGGACGAGCCCGCCACCGCCAAGGCGCTCAGTGGCTACTTGCTGCGCGGCCTGGACTGCGGCGCCGTGGACACTTCCGAGGTCGCCCGCCTCACCGGCCTGACCCGCGCCGACCTCGACGCGTTGGCGGGGCGGGCGGGGAAGACGGGCTGAGGGGGGCGGGGGAGAGCGCCAAGGCTGCCGAATCGCCGCTTCCGCCGCCGCGGGCCGGGCCGCTTCCGCCTCGGCGAACGGCCCGCCCCCGCCGCAGGAACCCCCCTCCGCCCCGTACACGCAACGCCGCCGTGCGGGCGGCGGTGGCGCTGTCAGTGGCTCGTGCGAGCATGACGGTGGGTTGATTCGGGACCGCAACGGGGGGAGCCGATGAGGTCGGGGTGGGGTGCTGTCGTAGGGCAGTTGACGGTATTTCGGCGAGCGGCTCGACCGGTCCTGGGCAGGGCGGTCCGTTCGGTCACCGGCCGGGCGGCCCGGTTGGTTCTCGGCCGGGCGGTTCGATCAGTCCTCGGCCGGGGGGATTTCGCCCGAGCCGCGGGCGATCAGGCGGGTGGGGATCTCCATCTGCCGGGGCGCGTCGTCGATGCCGTCCAGGCGGCGGAAGAGCAGCCCGGCGGCCGTCCGGCCCATGCGTGCCGGGTCCTGGGCGACGACCGTGATCGCCGGCCGTACGAGATCGGCCAGTTCGAAGTCGTCGAAGCCCACCAGTGCGACGGGGCGCGGGCGTTCGCCGAGGACGCGTACGGCGGTGACGGTGACCCGGTTGTTGCCCGCGAAGAGCGCGGTGACCGGCTCGGGGGCGTCCAGCATGGCGTTGGTGGCGGTGCGTACCCGGTCGGGGGCGGTGGAGCCCAGCGACACCCAGGAGTCGTCCACGGGCAGACCGGCGGCGGCCATCGCGGTGCGATAGCCGCGCAGTCGCTCCCGTGCGGTGTGGATCCGCGGCTGGTCGCCGATGAAGCCGATGCGGCGGTGGCCGTGTGCGATGAGATGGGCCACCGCGTCCTGGGCGCCGCCGAAGTTGTCGGAGAGCACGACATCGGCATCGATCCGGCCGGCCGGGCGGTCCACGAAGACGGTCGCTATCCCGGCCGCGATCTCCGGCTCCAGATACCGGTGGTCGTCACCGGCCGGGATGACGACCAGTCCGTCCACCCGCCGCGCGCACAGCGCCAGCACCAACTCCTGTTCGCGGGCCGGGTCCTCGGCGCTGGAGCCGTTGATCAGCAGCGCACCGTGGCCGCGTGCGACCTCCTCGACGGCGCGGTTGAGGGGGCCGTAGAAGGGGTCGGCGAGATCCTCCAGCACCAGACCGATGCTGGCCGTACGGCCCTTGCGCAGGATCCGGGCGGAGTCGTTGCGGCGGAAGCCCAGGGCCGTGATGGCTTCCTGGACGCGTCGTTCGGTGTCCGGTGTGACGCCCGGTTCGCCGTTGACCACGCGGGAGACCGTCTTGAGGCCGACCCCGGCGCGCGCCGCGACATCCTTCATCGTGGGCCGGGTGCCATAGCGGCGGGACGTGCCCCGCGCGGTGTCGGTCACGGTGTGCGGTCCTGTTTCTGTCGGCGTCGAGGTGTGGCGTCGAGCATAGCCTCTAGACAACGTTGTCAAAGGGGGGAAGACTGGCGTTCTCACGCCGGGCCGGTACCCTCGGCCCCCGGGCCCACCAGGAGATTCCACACCGATGCAGACGGACCTCAGCGCAGCGTTGGACATTGGCGGCACCAAGATCGCCGGCGCTCTGGTGGACGCACACGGCAGACTGCTCGTACGAGCCGCCCGGCCCACCCCGGCCGACAAGGACGGGGCGACCGTGATGCGCGCGGTGGCCGAGGTGGTACGGGAGCTGGCCGCGGGCCCGGACTGGGCGCGGGTGGCGGCCGTCGGCATCGGCAGCGCCGGGCCGGTGGACGCCAAGGCCGGCACCGTCAGTCCGGTCAACATCCCCGGCTGGCGCGGTTTTCCGCTGGTCGCCGGGGTGCGTGCGCTTGTCGGGGAGCGCCCGGTCGTACTCGTCGGTGACGGTGTCGCGATGACCGCGGCCGAGCACTGGCAGGGCGCCGCGCGCGGCCACGCCAATGCGCTGTGCATGGTGGTCTCCACCGGCGTCGGCGGCGGACTCGTCCTCAATGGCCGGCTGCACCCCGGCCCCACGGGCAACGCCGGGCACATCGGCCACATCAGCGTCGACCTGGACGGCGACCCCTGCCCCTGCGGGGCCCGCGGCTGTGTCGAGCGGATCGCCAGCGGCCCCAACATCGCCCGCCGGGCCCTGGCCGACGGCTGGCGGCCGGGCCCCGATGGGGACACCACCGCCGCCGCCGTGGCCGCCGCCGCGCACGCCGGAGACCCGGTCGCCATACGCTCCTTCGAGCGAGCCGCCCAGGCGCTGGCCGCCGGGATCGCCGCCACCGCCACGCTCGTCGAGATCGATATCGCGGTCATCGGCGGCGGTGTCGCGGGCGCGGGAGACGTCCTCTTCGCCCCGCTGCGCTCCGCCCTGCGGGACTACGCGACGCTGTCGTTCGTGTCGGGCCTGACGGTCGTACCCGCCCAGATGGGGACGGATGCCGGAGTGGTGGGCGCCGCCGCGGCCGCCGCGCAACAGTCCCGTCTCGATGCCTTCGTCCCCACACCCTGAGGCCACCACAGGCCCCCGCGCGCCCCTTAGTCTGTTGCCGACCGCGACGTACGCCGTGTGGCACACGGCGTACGGGCCAAGACACGGGTATCGAGGGGATCGGCGACGGTGACACCGGGGGAGCGTGAGCAGGGCGGAGCGGACGCGGCGCATGGGGCGAACGGTGTGAGCGGATCCGGCGAGGCGGGCAGCACCCCCTCGCCGGACACCGGCGGGGGCGCGGGCGGTGCCGGCGACGGCGTGCCCGGTGCCGCCGCCGCGAGTGGGCCCCGGCCCGGCAACGACGCCGATCTGACCGGGCGCCTGCTGGGCGGCCGTTACCGCGTGACCGGCCGGATCGGCCGCGGCGGGATGGGTGTGGTCTGCCGCGCCGTCGACGAGGTGCTGGGCCGCGAGGTCGCGGTCAAGGTGCTGCGCGCCTACACCGACGCCTCCGCCCCGGAGCTGGCCGATCTGCGTACCCGTATGCAGCGCGAGGCGCGGGCCGCGGCCCGTATCCGGCACTCCGGTGTGGTCACCGTCCATGACGTCATCGACGAGGACGGCCGGCCCGTCATCGTCATGGAGCTGGTGGACGGGCCCTCGCTGGACGACGCCCTGGAGCAGCGCGGCACCCTCGACCCCCGGGAGGTCGCCCGGATCGGCGCCCAGGTGATGGACGCGCTGGACGCCGCCCACCAAGCGGGCGTGCTGCACCGCGATGTGAAGCCGGGCAATGTGCTGCTGGAGCGATGGGGGCACCGCCCGGGCTCTGGGGCAGGACGGGTGGTGCTCACCGACTTCGGCATCGCCAGCATCGAGGCCCCGGGCGACGGCGCGACCACGAACATCACCCGCAGCGGCGAACTGGTCGGCTCGCTCGACTACTTGCCTCCCGAGCGGGCGCAGGGCCAGGACCCCACCCCGGCCTCGGACATCTGGTCGCTGGGCATGACGCTGTACGCGGCCGTCGAGGGCGGCGGCGCGCCGTTCCGCCGTACCTCGGTGTGGTCGACGCTCACCGCGATCGTCACCGAAGCACTGCCCGAGCCCCGTAAGGCCGGGCCGCTCACCCCCGTACTGCACGCCCTGATGGCCAAGAACCCGGCCGACCGACCGTCCGCCGCCCAGGCCAGGAGCATGCTGAACGCGGTGGCCGAGGGCCGCGAACCCACGACGCCACCGGCGCCCGGTGCGCCGTATCTGCCCACCGCGACGCATGTACGGCCGGTCGCCCCGCCGCCTCCACCGCAGGAGTTCGGCCCGCAGGCGGGCGGCGGCCAGGCCGCGGCGGCCGCGGGCGCGGGCCCCGCCGGTTCGGCCGACGCGGGCGCGCCGCCGACCAGTTGGATGTCGGGGCCGGGGGCTCAGGGCGCGCCGGTGACCCAGCCCACGCCGCTGCCACCATCGGCGCCGCAGCCCGCATCCTCACAGCAGCCCGTCTCCTCGCCGCACCCCGCCCCCGCGCCGCAGCACAACGCACCGCAGGGGCAGTACGGCGCCACGGGCGGTCAGGCGACAGGCTTTTCGTACGCGACCCCCGGCGCCGCCTGCGACCCGCCCGGCGTGGTGCCCGGTCCACCCGTGGGTGCTACAGGCGCCCACCCGTACCCGGCGAGCCCGCCCGAGCGGGACACCGAGCGGCTGCCCGCCCGCGGGCGCCGTCGTGTGGTGCTGGCCGTGGCGGCGGTGCTCGCCGTGCTCGCGGCCGGCGGCGGGGTGACGTACGCACTGGTCGGCGGCGGTGCGAGCGATACGGTCGCGGACGGCGGGCGGCAGTCGGCGGAGTCGGCCGGGACACCGGGCGGTCCGGGTACGCCGAGTCCGGCCGGCGGCAAGGACGGCAAGGGCGACAAGGAAGACAGCAAGGCCAACGACCAAGGCACGGGTAAGGACGGCGGGAAGGGCGCTTCGTCGTCCGCTTCGGACAAGCCCTCCGGTGGCGGGAAGTCCGGCGACCCCAAGCCCGGTGGTGCGGGCGGGACTTCGGGCGACCAGAGCGGCGACGCGGGCGGCAGCCAGGGCGGCACCGACGGCGGCAGTGGTTCGGGTGGTGCGTCCGGCGGCGGTGCGTCGGGTGGGTCCGGCAGTGGCACCAGCGGTGGCAGTGGCGGCGGCGACCCGACCCCGGGGACATCGTGTGTGTCGATCGGGGGCGGAAAGGCCAACTGCGACGTATGGCGCACCGCGAACTCGTACACCCAGTCCTTCCAGCAGGTCGGCACCCTGAACATGGGTACCAACTACTTCTACTGCCAGGCGAATCTGGGCCGCCGGGAGACGTACGGGAAGTGGACGAATGTCTGGTGGGCCAAGACCGATGACGACAGCGGCAATTCCGGTGTCTATGTCAGCGTGGTCTACCTCAAGGGCGGCGCGAACGACCAACCGATCCCGGGGCTGCCCACCTGCTGAGTTCCGGCGGCGGGTGGCCGGTCAGGCCGGGTGGGCCAGGTGGCCGGGCGGGCCGGGCCGTGAACCCACCCGACCCACCCGACCCACCCGACCCATCCGGCCCTTCTGGCCCTGAACTCCCCCGTCAACTGCCCCGTCAGCAGCTGAACTTGGCGTCGCCCCAGTCGGCATGGTCGTAGTCGATACCGTCCCCGCCGTCGGTCACGACGAGCCGCACGGTCTGGGCTCCGGCGACCGAGGCGCTGACCGCCTTGGCGGCATCCGCCCCGGTCAGCGTGCCGGTCCCGGCGACGCGCCGGCCGTCCGCCCACACCTCGAAGCCGGCCGAGCCCTTGTAGCCGGACTCGTCGTCGATTCCGACCTGGGCGCTGAACGTCGAGCACCGGCCACCGGTGTAGAAGCTGACCTCACTGGGCGCATGGACGCCCAGGCCCCTGGCGAAGCCGGTGCCGCCGATGCTGATCGGCCCGCCGTCGCCGGGCGCGCTCTCCCCGACGCTGCTGTTCTTCTCGACCGGACCCCAGCCGTTGGCGGCGGTGAGCCAGGGCAGCTCGGCGGCGTACGCGGTCCCGGACGGCGGTGGCACCACGACATGGGCCGTGCCGGGCAGGGTGGCGGTGGCCCGTTCGCCGCGTGGCGAGCGGTAGTCGGCGGTGAGCGGCAGATCGTACGTGCCGGGCGCGGCGCCGGCCGGCGCGGTGATCCGCCAGCTGGTGGTGAGCGTCCTGCCGCCGGGCAGTGCGCGTGCCGTCGCGGGCGAGGTGGCCTTGATCTGCCACCCCTGTGGGGCCTTGAGCGTCACCGCGAGGTTCTTGGCGGGGGTGCCGCCGAGGTTACGGACGGTGGAGCGGAGGCCGGCGGGCGCGCCGGCCTCGACCAGCGGCGTACGGTCGGTGCCGGTCTCGACGGCCGGTGGGTAGTCGGCCCAGCGGCGGTCGGCGGAGACCCGGTAGACGGTGGTGCCGTGCGCCGGCACGGTCGCGGAGATGGTGCCCGTGGTGTGGGTGTCGCGGTGCTGCCACAGGTCGCGCAGACGGTAGCCGTCGGCCTGCGGGAGGCCCACGTCCTTGGCGGTGGTGGAGATCTGCTGCGGCTGTCCGGTCTCGTTGAACAGCGCCACCGCGCGGTCACCGTTCGCCAGTTGCCTGACCACCGTCCAGCGGCCGGACTCGGACTTCAGCACGGTCGCCTGCTTGCCCAGTGCGTCCTGGTCGATCGCGATGACGTCCTTGTTGGAGAGGATCTCGAATGTCTCCGGGGTCGCCTTGCGCAGATCGGAGCCGATCAGCAGCGGCGCCGCCATCATCGACCACAGGGAGAAGTGGCTGCGGTACTCGGTGTCGGTCATCCCGCCGTTGCCGACCTCCAGCATGTCCGGGTCGTTCCAGCGCCCGGGGCCGGCGTACGACGCCAGCGGCAGATTCTGCTTCGCGATCTCGAGCATGCTCGACCAGGAGTCGCTGATGTCGCCGGTCGTGCGCCATAGATGCCCTACGTCCGACGCCCACTCCCAGGGCTTGTTCTCGCCCCATTCGCAGATGCTGTAGACGATGGGCCGCCCGGTGGCCTTGAGCGCGTCCCCCATGGTGCGGTACCGCTGCTTGGCGTCCACACCGAGGTTATTGCAGTTGTCGTACTTGAGGTAGTCCACGCCCCAGTCGGCGAACTGCTGGGCGTCGGACTTCTCGTGGCCCAGGCCGCCGGGGAATCCGGCCGGGTTGCACGTCTTGATGCCGGCGCTCGTATAGATGCCGAACTTCAGGCCCTTGGAGTGGACATAGTCGGCCACCGCCTTGATGCCGTTCGGGAAGCGCTGGGGATCCGGTACGAGCTTGCCGTTCCCGTCGCGCGTGGGCAGCGCCCAGCAGTCGTCGAGATTGACGTACTGATAGCCGGCGTCCTTGAGGCCCTTGGCGATGAAGAGGTCGGCGATGCCTTTGACCATCTCCTCGTTGAACTCCGCCCGGCAGTGCGTGGAGTTCCAGTTGTTGAACCCCATGGGGGGCGTCTTGGCGAGACCGTCGGGCAGCCGGGGCGCCGGGGTGGTGTCGGTGGTGTGCGCGGTGTCGGCGGGGCCCGGGGTGTCGGGCGTACGGGCCGCGGCGGGCAGGGCGGTCACCCCGGCCGTACACAACAGCGCGGCGGACAGCGCTCCGACGATTCTTCGATGACCTCGCCGTGGGGTGGTGCGGATGTGAACGCGCATGCTTCGCGTCCTCCGTCTTCGCGAGAGATGTGGTGGGGGCATGTACCGGTCACTGGCGAGTGTTTACGGTAGGGCTTGTTGGAGTCTGTTGGAAGAGGAGCGGTAACGGTTCCTGCTTCGCCTGCCAAAACCCTTGACTCGACCTGCCGTTCGGAGTGAGATCCCACCACTCGCGTTCGGTTCTGTTTGGTTCCACCCCTGAGGAGGGGGACATGGTCCAGTCAACGTTCAGCGGCTCAGACATGCACGGGGAAGCGGCAGGACGTCGGATGTCCCGCCGGACGCTGCTGAGGGGCGCGGCGCTCGGCGCGGGGGCCGTGGCCCTCCCGTCCCTGCTCGCCGCGTGCAGCAGCGGCCCCAGCGGCATCACGATGGGGTCCAACGCCTCGGACGCGGTGCCGAAGAAGGCCTTCGCCGAGGCGTTCACGGCGTACGAAAAGAAGTCAAAGAAGTCGGTGAAGGTCAATACCATCAATCACGAGAACTTCCAGGAGAACATCAACCGCTATCTCCAGGGCACCCCGGACGATGTCTTCATGTGGTTCGCCGGCAACCGCATGCAGTACTTCGCGCAGAAGGGCCTGCTCTCCGATATCAGCGATCTGTGGCGGGACTTCGACGGATTCACCGACGCGCTGAAGAAGCAGTCGACGGGGCTGGACGGCAAGCAGTACTTGGTGCCGTACTACTACTATCCGTGGGCCGTGTTCCACCGGAAGAGCGTCTTCAAGGCGAAGGGGTACGAGATCCCCAAGACCTTCGACCAGTACCGGGCGCTCGCCAAGCAGATGCAGAAGGACGGGCTGGTGCCGTTCGCCTTCGGCGACAAGGACGGCTGGCCGGCGATGGGCACCTTCGACTACCTCAATATGCGCGCCAACGGCTACGACTTCCATATCGCGCTGATGAGCGGCCAGAAATCCTGGAACAGCCCGCAGGTCAAGCAGGTCTTCGACCTGTGGCGCGGGCTGATGCCATATCACCAAAAGGGCGCCAACGGCCGCACCTGGCAGGAGGCCGCACAGACTCTGGCGCAGAAGAAGGCCGGGATGACCGTGCTCGGACTGCCGCACCCCGGCCAGCAGTTCAGCGCCGCCGACCGGGAGGATCTGGACTTCTTCCCCTTCCCGGAAATCGACCCGGCGCACGGCCAGGACGCGGTCGAAGCGCCGATCGACGGATTTCTGATGTCGAAGAAGGCCAAGGACAAGGACGGCGCGAAGGACCTGCTGAAGTTCCTCGCCACGCCCAAGGCGGAAGACATCTACCTCAAGTCGGACCCCAACAACATCGCGGTCAACAGCGGCGCCGACACCGCCGCCTACACCCCGCTGCAGAAGAAGGCCGTCCAGCTCATTTCGGGCGCCAAACAGATATCGCAGTTCATGGACCGTGACACCCGGCCCGATTTCGCCTCGACCGTGATGATCCAGGCGATCCAGCAGTTCCTCAACGCACCGGATGACATCGACGGCCTGGTGAACGACATCGAACGCCAGAAGAAGCAGATCTTCGCCGTCAAGTGACCACTGTCAGCCGACCGCTGTGAAGGACGGGGAGCGAACCGCCGTGCCGAACACCCGCGCACGGCGCGCCAAAAGACCGGGGCCGCGGCGCCACACCCGCCGCGACCTCGTCGTCCTCGGCGTGCTGCTGGGCATACCGATCCTGCTCGACCTCGCCTTGATCTGGGGCCCGACGCTCGCCTCCGTCGGCCTGTCCTTCACCAACTGGGACGGCATCGGCGATATCCAATGGGCCGGCCTCAAGAACTACGACAACCTTTTCGCCGACTACCCGCAATTCTGGCCGGCGGTCCGCCACAACCTCCTGTGGCTGGCCTTCCTCGGACTGCTCGCCGCCCCCTTCGGCCTGCTGCTCGCCGTCCTCATCGACCGCGGCGTCCGCTTCAGCCGCTTCTACCAGTCGACGCTCTATATGCCGGTGGTGCTCTCGCTCGCCGTCGTCGGCTTTATCGCCCAGCTGATCCTCTCCAGGGACCAGGGCGCACTGAACGCCGTCATCGGCGGCAAGAATCCCACCGACTGGCTGGGAGACCCCGGACTCAACATCTGGATGGTGCTGCTGGCCGCCTGCTGGCGGCACACCGGCTATGTCATGATTCTCTATCTCGCCGGCCTGAAATCCGTCGACCCCAGCCTCAAAGAGGCCGCCGCCATCGACGGCGCGAGCGAACGGCAGGCCTTCTTCCGGGTCGTACTGCCCACCTTGCGCCCGGTGAATGTCATCGTCGGCGTCATCACCGTCATCGAATCGCTGCGCGCGTTCGACATCGTCTACGCCATCAACAAGGGCCGCAACGGCCTGGAGCTGCTGTCCGTGCTGGTCACCGACAACATCATCGGGGAGGCGAGCCGGATCGGATTCGGCTCGGCCATCGCCGTCGTCCTGCTTCTGGTCTCCCTGGGATTCATCGTGACCTATCTCGTCCAGGAACTGCGAGGGGAGCAGCAGCGATGACCACCCCTGCCACCACCGCGCGCCCCGTTCCGCGGCCGGTGCCCGTCGGCCCCGGCCCGGCCCGCCGCCGCGGACGGTTCGGCGTCCAGATCTTTCTGGCCGCCGTCTCGCTGGCCTTTCTCGCCCCTCTGCTGCTGGCCGTCTACGCCTCGCTGCGCCCCTACGAAGAGACCGCGAAATACGGCTATTTCTCCCTGCCGCGCCATCTCTCCTTCGACTACTACCGACAGGCCTTCGTCGACTCCGGTATGAGCAAGTACTTCCTGAACTCGCTCATCATCGCGGTCCCCGGTGTCCTGCTCACCCTCTTCCTGGCGTCCTTCGTCGCCTTCGCCGTCGCGCGGCTGCGCCTGCGCGGCGGCATCGTCGTACTGATGGTCTTCACCGCTGGAAACCTGCTTCCCCAACAGGTGATCGTCACCCCGCTCTATGTGCTGTTCAACAAGATTCCGCTGCCGTACTGGATGTCCGACTCCATGACGATGTACGACTCCCTCTGGGCCGTCATCGCCGTACAGATCGCCTTCCAACTCGGTTTCTGTGTCTTCGTCCTGGCCAATTTCATGCGCACTCTGCCACGGGAAATCCTGGAGGCCGCGATCGTCGACGGAGCCGGGGTCTGGGCCCAGTACTGGCGCGTCACCCTTCCGCTCTGCCGCCCCGCACTCGCCGCGCTGGGCACCCTGCAATTCACCTGGATGTACAACGACTTCCTGTGGGGCCTGGTCTTCCTCTCCGACGGCGACAAACTCCCGGTCACCTCGGCGCTGAACAATCTCCGCGGCCAGTTCTTCACCGACTACAACCTGCTCGCGGCGGGCTCGGTCATCGTCGCGCTGCCCACGATCCTGGTCTTCCTGATCCTGCAGCGGCATTTCATCGCCGGTCTGACCCTGGGGGCGAGCAAGGGCTAGGGCGCACGCACCCTGGGCGTGTCCGGCGGATGAGCGCCGGGCACGCCCTGGCGGACCGGACGCCGAACCGGCCGGTGGCCGGCGCGCGACCGCATGATGGGCCGCCGTCATATGCGCCTTCCCGAATGCCGGCGACGGTACGGAACCCGGTATGCGGGTGAGGGTTTCGGTACTGGAGGGGCTGGGGAGCGCTTGTTTGCCGGGGGCTTCGCGGCGGGGGATCGGTGACCGGCATCCTCCTCGCGATGCATTTCACGATCGGCTCGTCCATGGGCAGCGAAGGCTCCCTGGCCGGGCCGGTGGTCGAATGCGCAACGATCCCGGCAGTGCGCGCGGCCCGTGGTCCCGAGCGTTTCCGTGGCAGGGTGTTGCGGGCAACTCACCTGGGTCTAGGGAAGAGGGGAAACCGTGATCGTCTGGCTGAACGGCACGTTCGGTGCGGGCAAGACCACAGCGGCTCATGAATTGCTCGACCTGCTTCCCGGAAGCACGCTCTACGACCCCGAACTCCTCGGCAGCGGACTGCGGTTGATGCTGCCGGCCAAGCGGTTCGAGGAGGTCGACGACTACCAGGATCTGCCGTCCTGGCGGCGGATGGTCGTGGACACCGCAGCGGCACTGCTCACCGAAGTGCCGGGCCCGCTGGTGACGCCGATGACGCTGCTGCGCCAGGAGTACCGCGACGAGATCTTCGGCTCCCTCGCCGCCCGCCGGATACCCGTACGCCATGTTCTGCTACATGCGGAGGAAACGATCCTGCGGGCGCGCATAGCCCACCGCGAGGAGACACCGGGCGACGACGGGACCAATGCGTCGATACGCCGCTGGAGTCTGGAACACCTCGGGCCCTACGCCGACGCGCTGCCCTGGCTCAAGGGCGATGCGCACGTCGTGGACACCACCCGGCTCACACCCCGGCAGACCGCCGAGCGGGTCGCCGAGGCCGTACGGACCGGCGCCGGCGCCTGCGACATCGTGCAGACCCCCGAACCCACCGCCGAGACGCTCGCCGCCGGCGTACTGCTCTTCGACGACCAGGACCGGGTGCTGCTCGTCGACCCCACCTACAAGGCCGGGTGGGAATTCCCCGGCGGCATCGTCGAACGCGGTGAGGCGCCCGCCCATGCCGGCGTACGGGAGGTCGCCGAGGAACTGGGCATCGAGCTCCCGCGCGCGCCCCGGCTGCTGGTGCTGGACTGGGAAGCCCCCAAACCGCCCGGCTTCGGCGGCCTCCGGCTGCTCTACGACGGCGGCACCCTGACCGGCGACCGGATCAGCAAGCTGCTGCTGCCCGGCTCCGAACTCCGCGACTGGCGCTTCGTCACCGAGGCCGAGGCCGAGAAGATGCTGCCGCCGGTGCGCTGGAACCGGCTGCGCTGGGCGCTGCGCGCCCGCGAACAGGGCTGTCCGCTCCACCTGGAGGCGGGCGTCCCCGTCGGCTGACACCGGGGTCGAAGGATCGGGCGCCGCACCCAGGGCGCGGCGCCCGATCGTCCCTCAAGACAGTCGGGCCTCAGGCCCGGCTCTCCGCGTACTGCCGCAGGAACAGCGCCTCCGCCAGCGAGAGCCGCTCCAGCTCCTGCGGCGAGACGCTCTCGTTGACCGCGTGGATCTGCGCCTCCGGCTCGCTCAGCCCGATCAGCAGGATCTCCGCGTCCGGGTAGAGCCCGGCCAGGGTGTTGCACAGCGGGATCGAGCCGCCCATGCCCGAGGTCTGCATCTCCTCACCGTCGTACGCCTCCCGCAGCGCCGCCGCCATCGACGCATACGCCGGGCTGCTGGTGTCCGCACGGAACGGCTGGCCCTGCCCGACCTGCTCGACCGTGACCCGCGCGCCCCACGGAGCGGCGCTCTCCAGGTGTGCGGCCAGCAGCTTCGTCGCCGCCACCGCGTCCGTGCCCGGCGGCACCCGCAGGCTCACCAGCGCCCGCGCGCCCGCCTGTACGGACGGCGTGGCGCCGACCACCGGCGGGCAGTCGATACCCAGCACCGTGACGGACGGCCGCGCCCAGATCCGGTCCGCGACCGTGCCGTTTCCGGTCAGCCCGACGCCGTCCAGCACCTTGGCGTCCTTGCGGAAGTCCTCCTCCGGATACTGCAGGCCCTCCCAGGTGGCGTCCGCGGCCAGGCCGTTCACGGTCGTCGAACCGTCCTCGGCGCGCAGCGAGTCCAGGATCCGGATCAGCGCCGCCAGCGCGTCCGGGGCCGCACCACCGAACTGGCCGGAGTGCAGATTGCCCTCCAGGGTGTCGACCTGGACGCGGACCAGCGTCATCCCGCGCAGCGTCGCGGTCACCGTCGGCAGCCCGACCCGGAAGTTGCCGGTGTCGCCGATGACGATGGCGTCGGCGGTCAGCAGCTCGGGGTGTGCCTCGGCGTACCGCTCCAGACCGCCGGTGCCCTGCTCCTCCGAACCCTCCACGATCACCTTGACGTTGACCGGAACCCCGCCGTGCTCCTTCAGCGCACGCAGCGCCGTCAGATGCATGATCAGGCCGCCCTTGCAGTCGGCGGCACCGCGGCCGTACCAGCGGCCGTCGCGCTCGGTCAGCTCGAACGGCGGCGAGACCCAGGCGGCTTCGTCCAGCGGCGGCTGCACGTCGTAGTGCGCGTACAGCAGGACCGTCGGGGCGCCGGCCGGGCCGGGCAGAAAGCCGTAGACGGACTGGGTGCCGTCCGGGGTGTCCAGCAGCGCCACGTCCTGGAAACCGTCCGCCCGCAGTGCATCGACGATCCAGTTGGCGGCCGCCTCGCACTCGCTCTTGGGGAACTGGGCCGGGTCCGCCACCGACTTGAAGGCCACCAGCTCGGCCAGCTCGGTCCTGGCACGGGGCTGCAGCGCGGCGACGGTGTGGGCGAGCGGGCTGTCGGACATGGAACGCTCCTTGTGGGCGCGGCGTTGTGCAGTACGGGCCGTCCGGGCCTCGTGAGCCGGACGGGCCGGACGCATGAGTGCCCCCGATCTTCCCACAGGCCCTTCGCGCAAGAGCGGCCCGTAGGATGCGGGCGGTACGCGCAGCCAGGCATCGAACAGGAGCAGAAGCACAGGTGAGCAGCGAGCGGGCAGCCGAGGACAACCAGCAGGTGTGGGACGTCGTGGTGGTGGGCGCGGGGCCTGCGGGCGCCTCGGCCGCGCATGCCGCGGCCTGTACGGGACGCCGGGTGCTGCTCCTGGAGAAAGCGGAACTGCCGCGGTACAAGACCTGCGGCGGCGGCATCATCGGCCCCTCGCGGGACGCACTGCCGCCCGGCTTCGAGCTGCCGCTGCGCGACCGGGTGCATGCGGTGACGTTCTCGCTGAACGGCCGGCTGACCCGCACCCGCCGCTCCAAGAACATGCTGTTCGGGCTCATCAACCGCCCCGAGTTCGACGCCCGGCTGGTCGAGTCGGCCAAGGACGCCGGCGCGACGGTCCGTACGGGCGTCACGGTCTCGCGGGTGGAGCAGCACGGCGCCGAGGTGCCGGACCGGCGGACCGTCGCGGTGGTGCTGGGCGACGGCGAGGTGTTGCTGGCGCGCGCCGTGGTCGGCGCGGACGGCAGCGCGGGCCGCATAGGGGCACACGTCGGGGTCAAGCTCGACCAGGTCGACCTCGGCCTGGAGGCGGAGATTCCGGTTCCCGAGCCGGTCGCCGAGGACTGGGCGGGCCGGGTGCTCATCGACTGGGGACCGATCCCCGGCAGCTACGGCTGGGTCTTCCCCAAGGGCGACACCCTCACCGTCGGCGTCATCTCCGCGCGCGGCGAGGGCGCGGCGACCAAGCGCTATCTGGAGGACTTCATCGGCCGGCTGGGCCTGGCCGGCTTCGAACCGAGCATCTCGTCCGGGCATCTGACGCGCTGCCGGGCCGATGACTCGCCGCTGTCCCGCGGCCGGGTGCTGGTGTGCGGCGACGCGGCCGGGCTGCTGGAGCCCTGGACGCGCGAGGGCATCTCCTTCGCGTTGCGGTCCGGGCGGCTCGCGGGGGAGTGGGCGGTCCGGGTCTCCGAGGCGCATGACGCGGTGGACGCCCGCCGCCAGGCCCTCAATTACGCCTTCGCCATCAAGGCGGGCCTGGGGGTGGAGATGGGTGTGGGGCGGCGGATGCTCGGTGTCTTCTCGCGCCGCCCCGGACTGCTGCACGCCGCCGTCACGAGCTTCCGCCCGGCCTGGCACGCCTTCGCGAAGATCACCCGCGGGACGACGACGCTGGCCGAGATGGTGCGCACGAACTCGGTGGCGCGACGGGCGCTGGAGGCGTTGGACCGGGGATGAGGTCCCTCCACCGGGCTCAGGATTCGGTGATCCGGAAGACGGGGTGGCGCGGGGCCGCGGCGAGAAGTTCCTCGTCGGTGGAGTCCGCGGTGATCTCGCCGAAGTACGACTTGACCTCCCAGCCCCAGCGCTTGAGGTAGGCGCGCAGCAGCGCCGGGGTCTCGGCGGGCGGCAGTTCGACGGCGGTGAAGGGGCGGGTGCGGCGGCCGACGCGCAGCTCGCCGCCGCCCGCCGCGCGCATATTGCGTACCCACTCGGAGTTGCCGCGCGCCGAGACGAGATAGCGGCCGTCCTCGAAGGTCATCGGGTTGACCGGGACGCGCCGCCATTCGCCGCTCTTGCGGCCGCGGACGGCGAGGTCGGCCGAGCCGGCGAGGCTGATGCCACGGCGGGCGAGCCAGCCGATGGCGCCGTTGAGGCGGGCGGCGAGGCGGCCGGGCTTGAGGTAGTGGGTCATCTGGGACATGGCTTTCCTCGGTTTCTGCGCCGGGCGGTGCTCGCGCGCTGCGTTGTTAGGGCGCTCGCAGTCGTGAGCGCCGCACTCAATCGAGAGCACTGCTCTCGCTTACGAGCAGTGTGCACGCGAATGGCACACCAAAGCAAGAGCACTGCTCTCGTTTTTGTGCGGTGATCCGGAAAGTGGCACACTGCTCACCATGACTGCGATCCGAGGAGCCAGGGAACGGGCCCGTAGCGAAATCACCGAAGCCATCAAGGCCGAGGCCCGCAAACAGCTCGCCGCCGAGGGCGCCGCCAAGCTCTCCCTGCGGGCCGTCGCCCGCGAACTCGGCATGGCCTCCTCCGCCCTCTACCGCTACTTCCCCAGCCGCGACGACCTGCTCACCGCCCTGATCGTCGACGCCTACAACGTGGTCGGCGAAGCCGCCGAGCGCGCCACAGCCGGCCTTCGGGGCCCCGACGCGGCCCGCCCCGTCGCCCGGTGGACCGCCATCTGCACGGGCGTGCGCGACTGGGCCCTGGCCCATCCGCACGAATACGCGCTCATCTACGGATCGCCCGTCCCCGGCTACCGTGCCCCCCGCACCACCACAGAGCCCGCCGCCCGGGTCGGCCTCGCGCTGATCGGCGTCGTACGCGACGCACACGCCACCGGCGCGCTGAAGGAGCCCGCGCAGCCACTGCCCGACGCGGTGGTGGGCGATGCTCTGGCGCTCGGGGCGGAGCTGGGCGTGGAGCTGCCCGGCGCCGTGCTGGCGCGGCTCGTCGGGGCCTGGGCGCAGCTCTTCGGGCTGCTGAGCTTCGAGCTGTTCGGCCAGTTCAACCGGGTGATCGAGGCCCGTACGGAATTCTTCGAGCAGGCCGTCCTGGAGCTCGCCCGCAGCGTCGGTCTCAGCACCCCGCGCTGAGGCGCCGCGCCCGCCCTCTACTCCCGCGGGAGTACGGCTGATCACTGCGCCGGGCTGACGCCGCCGGCCCCCGCCGCGGTCTAGCGTGACGGCATGGAGAACGCACGGCCGCCGTGGGCGCGGCGCTGTCTCGGCCCGGCCTGGGAACGGTGGCTGTCGGCGCCGCCCGAGGAACCGCCGGGCCGGCCCGGTGCCCGGCTGCCCTGGCTCTCGACGCTGGTCGTGACGGTCTTCGTGACGGTCGGCTCCGGTTTCGCCGGGCACGACCAGCCGGACCGCGTCCCCGTGGACTCCTTCGCCCGCGCCCTGCTGATCGTCGGCACGGCGCTGCTGCTCTTCCGGCACCGCTACCCGCGCACCGTCGCCCTCGGTACCGCCGCCGCCGGTGCGGTCTACCTCGCGGCCGGCTACCCGTTCGGACCGGTCTTCCTCTCCCTCGCCCTCGGCGCCTTCGCGGCGATCGTCGCCGGATACCGCAAGGTCGCCTGGTGCGCGCTGGGCGGAGTGTGGATGAGCCATGTCCTGGTCGCCCACTGGCTCTACCGCTGGCTGCCTCCGCACGGCGATGGGCCCGCCCCCTGGGGGCAGGAACTCTTCGTCGCCGCCTGGGTGGTGGCCGTGCTGGCCCTCTCCGAGTTGGTACGGGTGCGCCGCGAACAGCTCGCCAGGGCGCGCGCCGAGCGGGCCGCCGCCGAACGGCGCCGGGCCGACGAGGAGCGGCTACGGATCGCCCGCGAGCTGCACGATGTCCTCGCCCACAGCATCTCCGTCATCAATGTCCAGGCGGGCGTGGGGCTGGCGCTGCTGGACAGCGACCCGGAGCAGGCGCGGACCGCGCTGACCACCATCAAGGGAGCGAGCAAGGAGGCGCTGGGCGAGGTCCGCCAGGTCCTCGACACCCTGCGCACCCCGGGCGACGCCCCGCGCTCCCCGGCCCCGGGCCTGGACCGGCTGCCCGAACTCACCGAACAGGCCAAGAGCGTCGGCCTCACCGTGGACATCACCACCGAGGGCGCCCCCGCGGCCCTCTCGCCCGGTACCGACCTCGCCGCCTTCCGCATCGTCCAGGAAGCGCTCACCAACATCGTCCGGCACTCCGGCTCCCGCGCCGCCCGGGTGCTGCTCCACTACGCCCCCGGGGCGCTGGAGATCCGGGTCGACGACGACGGCCCGGCGACCTCCCGCCCGGGTGAGCCGGCCGGCGGCGGCAACGGCCTGATCGGGATGCGGGAGCGGGCCGCGGCGCTGGGCGGCACCATCGAGGCCGGCCCGCGCCCGGACGGCGGCTTCCGGGTCCGGGCCCGTATCCCGCTGGACGGCCGGAAGGCCCGGGACCGGGCCCCGGGTGCGGATACGGTGACCGGGACCGTCACCGAGGAGGAGTCGTGATCCGGGTACTGCTCGCCGACGACCAGCTGCTGGTCCGGGCCGGCTTCAAGGTGCTGCTGAACGCCCAGCCCGACATCGAGGTGGTCGCCGAGGCCGCGGACGGGCAGCAGGCGCTGGCCGCGGTCCGCGAACACCGCCCGGACATCGTCCTGATGGACATCCGCATGCCGGTGGTGGACGGTCTGGTCGCCACCCGCCGGATCACCGAGGACCCACAGCTGCCCGAGGTGAAGGTCGTCATGCTGACCACCTTCGAACTGGACGCGTACGTCTTCGAGGCGATCCGCTCCGGCGCCTCCGGCTTCCTGGTCAAGGACACCGAACCGGAGGAGCTGGTACGGGCGGTGCGCGCGGTCGTCGCCGGGGACGCGCTGCTCTCGCCCGGCGTCACCCGTCGCCTGATCGCCGAGTTCGCGGCCCGCTCCAAGGAGCCGGCCGACGCCGGCACCCTCTCCGAACTCACCGAGCGGGAACGGGAGGTGATGGCACTGGTCGGCATCGGCCTCTCCAACGAGGAGATCGCCCGCCGCCTGGTCGTCAGCCCCCTCACCGCCAAAACCCATGTCAGCCGCACCATGGTCAAACTGGGCGCCCGCGACCGGGCCCAACTCGTCGTACTCGCCTACGAGTCGGGCCTGGTGCGCCCCGGCTGGCTGGGCTGAAACCGGACGTCGTCCCGGCCGCCGCTGTCGCCGCGGAGCTGCACGACGCGGGGTGCGGCTCGCGGCGTGTGCGGCGCCCGGGAGAACGCCCCCAGGGCTCAGATGCCCGCGTGCTCCCGCCACAGGCGGGTCAGTGCCTCATCGCCGGTGATCGTCATGGTGTCCCACGGCAGGCGGTTCCACAGTGCGAGATACAGCTCCTCGGCCGGGCCCTCGATCGTGCAGTCCGCCGGCTTCGCGGCCTCGCCCGGCCCGTCCGGGGCGGATGTGCGCACCATGCGCGGCGGTGCGTCGGAGAGGTGCACGGTCCACTTGGCGCCCGGTGAGTCCGTCGCGCGCACCCGGAGCGTGCGGGGCACGTCCGTACGGAGCGCGCTGCGGTCCAGGGAGTGAATGCCCGTCAGGAGTTCGTCGATGCCGTCGGCGGCGAAGGCGGACGGGAGGGGGGTGAGGGCGGCGCCGAGCGCCTGCTGGGCGTCCACGCGGTGCACCGATGTCTCGTGCGCCTGGCGGCGGGCCCAGAACGCCAGCGGGGACGGGGCGGGCCAGAAGGTCCAGGCCGCCAGGTCCCGCGGGGCCGCATGCAGCGCGAGGACGAGGTGGTGGTGGCCTTCGCGCAGCCAGGCCACCAGTTCGTCGTCGGCCAGGTCGGGAGCCTCGGCGGGACGGCTGGGCTGTTGCGCTCCCTGCGTCACGATTCCCGCCGCCCAGCGGTGGACCCGCCCGATATGGGTGACCAGATCGCGCATCCGCCACTCGGGACAGGCCGGAATCGCGGCCTCCGGGCCCGCTTCCTCGGCGGCGTCGGCGAGCAGTCCTCCGTCCAGCCGGAGCGTTTCGACGAACTCAGTGATCTCCATGCCCACGAGTGTGCCAGCCGGCACTGACAGCGGACCGTCGCGGGTCCCGGCGGCTGCGCAGCGCGCGGTGCACCAGCCCCAGCAGCAGCGCATTGACCAGTGCCGCGACGGCCGTCGCGGCCATCAAGTACCCCTCTGGGGCGCCGGATCCGCCCCAGAGCGCATCGCCCGCCAACCACAGCGGGAAGACCGTGGGGGCGGTGAGCAGCAGCGCCCAGATGCCGGAGAACGAGGCGTCGGGGTGGTGCACCGCCAGGCCGTCGACCAGCGCGAACAGCACCGCGGCGAGCACCAGGGAGAGATAGCCGAGGGAGAGCGGGTTGGTGAAGGTCAGGCGGAGCAGGGCGCGTGGCCGGTGCGGTCGGGGACCGGCCGGCCCGCCCGCAGGGCGTGGGCCGTGGGTCCCGCCGTCTTGGTGCCGGTGTGCCGCGTCGTCCATGCCGTTGTCCCCGTCCGTCTGCCGATGGTGCCCCGCGTGCGGCTCAACTACCGCACGAAAGGAGGAGCGCGGATACGCACAGTGCGCGTACCCGTGGGCGGGCCGGCGAATCACGTCCGCCCGGTGTGGTGTGCCCGGCGGGTCGCATACGCGATACCCGCGGCGAGAGCGGCGAGCAGGGCGACCGTGGTCAGCGCGGTGGGCAGGGTGTACGCCTCGGCGAGGAAGCCGATGACGGGCGGGCCGAGCAGCATGCCGCCGTAGCCCACCGTGGAGGCCGCGGCGACACCGTCGGGGCCACCGGCCTCGCCGGCCCGGGCGATGGCGATCGGGAAGATGTTGGCGAGCCCCAGACCCGCGACGGCGAAGCCGAGGCAGGCCGCCCAGGCGGTGGGGGCGAGCGCGCCGAGCAGCATGCCGGCGGTCGCCGTCGTACCGCCCGCGATCAGCGCCCGCGCCGGTCCGAAGCGCTGCACCACGGCGGTCCCGGACAGCCGTCCGGCGGTCATCGCCAGCGCGAACACCGCATATCCGGCGGCGGCCGGGCCGGGCCCGGCGGCCAGGTCCTGGGACAGATGCAGCGCGCCCCAGTCGGCCATGGCCCCCTCGCCGTACGCGGTGCACAGCGCGATCAGGCCGAAGACGAGCACCAGGCGGCGCCCGCGGCCGGCGGGGCCCGTGCGCGGCCCGTCCGCGGGCACAGGCAGCCGCTCGGGAACCACGGGCGCCGGGTGCGCGCGCAGCGACCGCCCCGCAACGGCCGTCACCAGCAGGCCGATCACGGCGAGCAGCAGCAGATGGACGGTGGGGGAGAGGCTGCCCGCGATCAGTGCGCCGAGCCCCGCGCCGAGCATCCCGCCGAGGCTGAAGGCGGCGTGGAAGCTCGGCATGACGGGGCGTCGCAGGGCGCCGATGAGGTCGACGGCAGCGCTGTTCATGGCGACGTTGAGCGAGCCGTACGCGGCGCCGAAGACCAGCAGGACCAGCCCCAGGGCGGTCGCCGAGTGGGTGAGCGGCGGCAGCACGATGCTCAGCGCGAGGGCGGCGGCGGAGGCGGTGGTCACGGCATGGCTGCCGAACCGCCGGCACAGCCGTCCGGTGATCATCATGAAGGCGACCGCGCCCGCCGACACGCCGAGCAGGGCGAGCCCGAGGGCGCCCGCGTCGGCGCCGGTCTGCGCCTTGATGGCAGGGATACGGACGACCCATCCGGCGAAGAGGAAGCCGTCCATGGCGAAGAATGCGGTGATGGCGATGCGGAGGCGGGCCAGGCGCGGATCGGTGGGGACACAGCCGCGACCCCCCGCAAAGGCCGTCCGTATTTTGTTTAGCGTCGGCACAAAGCCAGAATAGGGGTGTGACCCAGACTCGGACAACCAGGTTGGAGCGGGGCCGTAGCGCCCTCGGCCCCGCACTGGAGCTCGTACACACCGGACGCGCGCCCACCCGCGCGGTCCTGACCTCCGAACTCGGCGTGACCCGCGCGACCGCGGGGGCGGTGGCCGCCGAGCTCGAAGCGCTCGGACTGATCACCGTCGACTCCCGGCCGACCGCCTCTGCCGGCTCCCAGGGGCGCCCCTCACACCGACTGTTCGTCAACGAGCGCGGCCCCGTGGTGCTCGCCGCGCAGATCCACGCCGACGGCTACCGCGTCGCGCTGGTCGGCCTCGGAGGCCGCATCGTGGCGACGTCGCCCGGCTGCGGCACCATCCCGGAGGACCCGGCCCATGTCCTCGCCGACGCCGTCGCGGCCGGCTCCGAGCTGCTGCGCGAGACCGGCCGGCGCTGCCTCGGCGCCGGCCTCGCGGTGCCCTCCGCCGTCGCCGAACCGGACGGCGAGGCCCTCAACCCCCTGCACCTCGCCTGGCCTTCGGGTGCCCCCGTACGCGCACTCTTCCTCCGCGCGCTCGCCGACGCCGGCATCCCCGGAGTCGCCGAAACGATCGGCTTCAGCGGCAACGACGTCAACCTCGGGGCGCTCGCCGAACACCGCCACGGCGCCGGTCGCGGCGCCCGCGACCTGCTCTGTGTGGCCTCCGGCCACCGGGGTGTCGGCGGGGCACTGGTGCTCGACGGGCGGCTGCACAGCGGCAGTTCGGGCCTGGCGCTGGAGGTCGGCCATCTGACCGTCAACCCCGAGGGCGCGCCCTGCCACTGCGGCAGCCGCGGCTGCCTGGACGTCGAGGCGGACCCGCTCGCCTTCCTCGGCGCCGCCGGCCGCGAACCGGGCCCCGAGGTCTCGCTGCTCCAGCAGGCCGCCGATCTGCTCCGGCACGAGTACGCCGATCCGGACGTACGCGCCGCGGCCGACCTCCTCATCGACCGCCTCGGCCTCGGCATCGCCGGACTCGTCAACATCCTCAACCCCGACCGCATCATCCTCGGCGGACTGCATCGCGCCCTGCTGGAGGCCGACCCGGAGCGGCTGCGGGCGGTGGTCGCCGACCGCAGCCTGTGGGGCCGCAGCGGCGGGGTGCCGATCCTGCCCTGCAGCCTCGACCACAACAGCCTGGTCGGCGCGGCGGAGCTGGCCTGGCAGCCGGTGCTGGACGATCCGCTGGTCGTCCTGGAGCGGTGAGAGCGCGGGCGCCGTACCGCGCGGGGGGCACGGATCAGGGTTGTGGCCGGCCCTTAGGCTGCGGCCATGATTCCCGAAGCGCTCGCCCGCAGCCCGTACGTCAGCCTGGTCACGTACCGCAAGGACGGCAGCCCGGTCCCCACCCCCGTATGGGCGGTGGCCGAAGGGGCGGAGCTCCTGGTGTGGACGCGGGACGACAGCTGGAAGGTGAAGCGGCTGCGCAACGACGCGCGGGTGTCCGTCACCCCGTGCGATGTGCGCGGCCGGATCGCCGAGGGCGCACAGACCGTCGAGGGCGCCGGCCGGCTTCTGGAGGGCAGCGCCGAACTCGGCCGGGTACGCCGGGCGATGGCGCGCAAATACGGGCTGCGGTTCCGGCTGATGGACGGCGTCGGCGCGCTGCTGCGCGGGGGCAAGCGGCCGCATGTGGGGATCTCCGTCACCCTGTGAAGCGGTGTCCGGATGCCGTGCCCGCCCAGTCGGCGGCGAAGGCCCGCGCCGGATTGGCGGTCAGACACTGCGTCACCAGCCTCTCGCCCAGGACGAGTTCCAACCGCTCCCGTTGGCGACGCAGCAGATACGGCATGCCGGGGCCGCCGTTCACCGACCTGGCGCCGGCCGTCGTGGTGTCGCCGCCGAGCAGGATCCGGTCGCCGAAGCCCGCGTCGGCGAGCGCGGCCAGCGCGTCGGGCAGCCGCCAGTCGGTCGCGTGATGCGCGCGCGAAGGGCCGTCGAAGGCGAGATAGGCGCCGGCGTCGGCGGCCGCCCGGTGTACGGCGAGGTCCGGTGAGCGGTTGAGATGGCCGAGGATCACCCGGTCCGGCGGGACCGCCAACTCGCCGCAGAGCAGATCGAGTACGTCCAGCGCACCGGTGCCCAGCTCCAGATGGACACCGACGGCCGCGCCGGTCGCCCGCTGGGCCTCGGCGGCCGCGGCCATGGTGTACCGGGCGTGCCGGTCCAGACCGTGGAAGCCGCCGGCCACCTTGATCATCCCGGCGCGGGGGCCGCTGCCGCCGATCCCTTCGGTCAGCTCGGCCACGAACAGCCCGGCCGGATCCGCACCGATTCGCTCCAACACCTCGGGGGTGTAGTGCACCGCCTGGTGCAGCCCGGTGGCGGCGACGATCCGTACCCCCGACTCCCTTGCCAGCCGCGGCAGTTCGGCGGCGCCCCGGCCCATGCCGAACGGCGTCCACTGGATCATCGCCGCACCGCCGGCCGCGCGGAAGGCGGCCAGCTCGGCGGCCGCGGCCCCGGCGTCGGCCAGCTCCTGGCCCGGTAGTTGGGGGCTGCGCAGAAACAGGTGGTCGTGCGCGTCACAGACGCCGAGGTCGGCCGGGGCGATATCGCCCAGGACCGTACGGATGGCGGGAGCGGGGGGAGCGACGGGCCCGTCCGCGGGAGCCGGGTTCACCACTGCCGCCCCGCGCCCAGCCGGTCGGTGCCGGGGGCGGACAGATGCAGCACCTGGTAGCGGTCGCCCGCCGACTCCGGGGCGGCGTCCGCCCAGAGGGTGAAGTGGATCAGTTCCCAGTGTCGCGGATCGAGCGCCAGCGCGGTGCTGTGCACACCGTCCGACGCGGCCAACTCCTCGTGACCGGCCACCGCGTTCGCGATGACGGTGGCCACATCGGCGCTCTCGGGGAGGGTTTCGGTCCGCCGGGTGAAGGCGCGCGGGAGGACCCCGGCGGCGGGGCCGGGCCGGTGGAACAGCCCTTGCCAGTGCTGGACGACCGGCCGTCCGAAGTCGCGGACCACACCGCGGAATCCGTCGCCGAGGAGGAAGCGGTTCATGGCTTCCGGGTCGGCCCAGAGGTAGAACGGCGCGTACTGATTGACGGGCGAGCCGTCGACCCCGCGCTCACGGACTCCGTATGCCTTGAGGCCGAGCCCCTCGAAGTCGTCGAGGAGGTGGCCCTTGGACTTCACACGGTGCCGGATGATCTGCATGTCGTAGTCGGCGGGCAGGGTGATCGCGTACTGCATGGCGTGCATGACGGGCTCCGTACGGGCGGGGGAGGGGGCGGTCCTGTCGTTGGCGGTCGTGCCGTGGGTGATTGCGGCGGTTACGGCGGTTACGGCGGTTACACGTCCGGGTACTCCTGCGCGCCGACCAGCTCCGCCCACTCGATCGTGGTGCCGTCGGCGGCGGCCTCGACGGTGGCCAGGTGCGTCATAAAGGTGTCCGGTGCCGCGCCGTGCCAGTGCCGCTCGCCCGGCGCGATCCAGACGGTGTCCCCGGCGCGGATCGGCTCGACGGGGCCGCCCGCGCGCTGCACCAGACCGGCGCCCTCGGTGACATGAAGGACCTGGCCGTGCGGGTGGGTGTGCCAGGCGGTGCGGGCGCCGGGGGCGAAGTGGACGCTGAACATCCGCAGCCGGGAGGGCGGCGGCGGGGCGGCGATCTCGTCGAGCCAGACGCTGCCGGTGAAGTGCGCGGCGGGGCCCGGCCGGCTGGCGGGGCGCTGTCGGGTGATCTCCATGGGGCGGGGCGCTCCTGGTGGTGGGTCGGTGCGGGGGCGGCGGGGACTGTCCGGCGTTGAGCCGCCGGTCGGGCGCTAGTCGGTGGTGCCCGTGCCGGGTGCGTCGACTGCGCCGGCTGTGACCTGCGTGGCGAGCAGCGTCAGCACACCCCGTACGGCCGCGTCGAACGGCGCGGTGTCATCGGCCGCGCGGGCCAGCACATAGCCGCCCTGGACGACGGCCGCGACGGCCGCGGCAAGGGCCGCCGGATCCGGACCGGCGGCCAGCTCACCACGGCGCTGCCCCTCGGCGAGGACCTCGGTGATCCGGCCCTGGAGCCAGCCGAACATCTCGTCCAGCGGCGCGCGCAGTTCGGGGCTGTGCACCACATCGCGGTCCTGGGTCATCCGGCCGATCGGGCAGCCGCGCAGCACCTTCCGCTCGCGCTGCAGATAGGCCGCGACGCGGTCGTACGCCGTGCCGGGGGCGGACAGGCACTCCTCGGCGGTCTCCTTCATGCCCTCCGCGGTGCGCCGGATCGCCGCCAGTGCGAGATCGGACTTGCCGGAGAAGTGGTGGTACATGCTGCCCTGGCCGACGCCCGCGCGCTCCAGGATCGCCTTGGGGCTGGTGCCGACATAGCCCCGCTCCCACAGCAGCTCCTGGGTGCTGCGCACCAGTCGTTCCTGGGTGCCGAGCTGTTCCTGAGTGCTCATGACCGCACTGTACATACTAGTAGTTACAGAGATCAAGAACGGCCGGGCGGTGTGCGTCCAGGAGGCGCCGAGAGGTGGCGGGAGCAGACGCGCATGCCGCGCGTACTTCCCTGGTGGTACGGGCAAAGCCGCTGGCCGTACGACGACCGGCGGCCCCCGGAAGGCGAGGCTCGAAGAAGACCGCGAGCCCGGTCTCCGACGGGACCGGAAACCCGGTCTCTCAACGGACCGCAAGCACCCGGTCCACCTTTCCCACTACCGAGGAGTTGATGGCGATGTTCGAACTCGCCGAACCCTGGTCCGGCGGCGGCCCCGGCCCCTGGATCCTGTTCGTCCCCGCCCTCTGGGCACTGGTGATCTTCGGCGTGGTCGCGCTGCTGCGCCGCACCGGCCGGTGGCACGGCGGGCCCGGCCGGCAGTTCCGCGGCCCATGGCCCACCGCCCGCGGTGACGCCCCCTCGCCCATCGCCGTACTCGGCCGGCGCTTCGCCGCGGGCGAGATCGACGAGGAGGAGTACTGGCGCCGGCTCTCCGTCCTGGAGGAGCACTTCGCCGTCGGGTCGAAGGGAGGTGCGGCATGACGGCCCACGACGTCAGGGCGACGGCCGTGGGCGACCCGCCTGCGACCTGATAGCCGACCATTGGCGCGACGGCTCGCAACGGACCGCCCGGCCGGCCCCGGCCCCGGTCAGCCGACCTTCGCGCCCCGTATCCGGGTCCGGGGATCGACCGCCGTGCGGGCGTCCTCCAGCGGCAGCGGCTCCCAGTACGCCCGCACCGCACGGGCCTCCTCGGGGCCGGTGGTCAGCGCCGGCAGGGTGAACCACACGACCTTGCCGCCGTCCTCGGGGCGCACCCCCCAGCTCTCGCTGAGGGCAGCGATCAGTGCCAGGCCACGGCCGCAGGTCTCCCAGCTGTCGGCGGCCCGGATCCGTGGCAGCCGCGGATCCTCGTCGTGCACCGAGACCGTCAACTGATCCAGCAGCACACACAGTTCCACCGTGCACTGCTTGGTGGGACGGGCGTGCCGGTGGACATTGGCGAGGAGTTCGGTCACGCCGAGCGCCGCGGGGTCTATCAAGGCGTCGAGACGCCAGTACCGCAGCTGCGCGGAGACGATTCTGCGCACATGTCCGATGCGAGCCGGAACGGCTTGGAGCTCCACCGTGCAGTGCCTGCTGGGCTGCCTGATCACGACCGCGACTCCCTGATGAGGCCGGGCGCCCCCCGTACCTGGCAGGGCGAAGATCGGATCCAGCGATGCCCGCTGCACCACAGCGTCACCGCTGGTGAACCCTCAGTGATACGAGTCCAGGGTCAGACAGCCGGGGCGCTCCCGCAACCGCACCGCCTTGGCCGGGGCGGGCGTTCAGGTGCGTGGCGGACGCGCCGCCTCCAGGGCCTTGAAGAAGAGTTCCGGGGTCCCGAGGGTGAGCGAATAGCGGTTCCCGTTCAGTGTGGCCAGCGCCCGGTCCCGCGCCGCGAACAGCGGCTTGTGCGCCTCCACGGCCTGCAGCGGGGCGCTGTCGATCTCCGTGCCGTAGCTGGTCAGCAGCGCGAGTCTGCCGTCCCTGATGACGACCTGCCCGGCGCGGGTCAGCGACCGCAGCCACCGCTCGATCCGTACGCCGGTCGCGTTGAATTCCGGCTCCGCCATGGCCGGCACCTCCTCGGTGAGACGGGCAGCTGCCCTTCACCGCCCCTTGTGGGAAGTTTGCCGGTAGGACGCCAAGTGCACCAGTGCCCCCCCGGTGCGCAGCGCCCGCAAGGCCCCTCTCCCAGGGCCTCCTTGGGGTATCTCAAAGTGATGTTTATGCAGGTGAGAAGGGTGCGGGGGATGGTTATAGTCGGAATCGGCCCGGCATTGTGCACGGGCTTGGACACCCCTGAGGAGCGCGCCGGTGAGCACCGTACAGACGCCGCAGAGCCGGCCCGACCACGAGGCCGGGGCCGAGGCCCCGATGCCGGCTGTCGATGTCGACCGCACGGATCCGGACTACCGGATCTGGCTCAAAGAAGCCGTCCGCAAGGTCCAGGCGGACGCCAACCGCACGGCCGACACCCACCTCCTGCGCTTTCCGCTGCCCGAGGAGTGGGGCATAGACCTCTACCTCAAGGACGAGTCGACGCACCCCACCGGCAGCCTCAAGCACCGGCTGGCCCGCTCGCTGTTCCTCTACGGGCTGTGCAACGGCTGGATCCGCCCCGGCAAGCCCGTCATCGAGTCCTCCAGCGGTTCCACGGCCGTCTCCGAGGCGTACTTCGCCTCGCTGATCGGGGTGCCGTTCATCGCCGTGATGCCGGCCACCACCAGCCGTGAGAAGACCCGTCTGATCGAATTCCACGGCGGCAGCTGCCATCTGGTCCAGGACCCGCGGACCGTCTACGAGGTCGCCGCCCGGCTCGCCGCCGAGTCCGGCGGCCACTACATGGACCAGTTCACCTACGCGGAACGGGCCACGGACTGGCGCGGCAACAACAACATCGCCGAATCGATCTACCAGCAGCTGCGGCTGGAGCGCTATCCCGAGCCGGCCTGGATCGTGGCCACCGCGGGCACCGGCGGCACCTCCGCGACCATCGCCCGCTATGTCCACTACATGCAGTACGACACCCGTGTCTGTGTCCCCGACCCGGAGAACTCCTGTTTCTTCGACGGCTGGCTCACCGGCGACGTCAAGACCGGCTGCGAGACCGCCTCACGTATCGAGGGCATCGGGCGGCCGCGGATGGAGCCGAGCTTTGTGCCCGGCGCGATCGACCGGATGATGAAGGTCCCGGACGCGGCCAGCGTCGCCGCCGTACGCGCGCTGGAGACGGCGATCGGCCGTAAGGCGGGCGGCTCGACCGGGACGGGGCTGTGGAGCGCCCTGAAGATCGTCTCGGAGATGGTCGCCGAGGGCCGTACGGGCTCCGTCGTCACCCTGCTGTGCGATCCGGGCGACCGCTACCTCGACAAGTACTACTCCGACGACTGGCTGGCCGCCCAGGGCCTGGACATCGCGCCCTACGCGCGCACCCTCGACACCTTCCTGGCCACGGGCGTCTGGCCTGGCTGAGTCCGCCGAAGGGGATTGCGGCGGGGCATATGAGGGCCTGCGGCGGGCCGCGATGGGCCTGTGGCGGGGCTGTGGTGGACCGACGATGGGCCTTGTGGCGGGTCTGCCGGCCGTCCGTGCGGCCGGACGGCCTCAGGCGAGCGGCCGGGCGCCGCGGCGGCACCCCTGCGACTCGCCTCAGGCCTTGGCCAGCCGCCGGTCCAGGGCCCGCGCCGACTCCCGGAAGGCGCGGCCCAGGCCCGGCCTGGCCAGCGTCATCGCGAAGCGGAACGGTGCCGGGCCGTCCGCCGCGAACGTCCAGCGCAGCCGGGTGCCGCCGCCCGCCGGCGTCAGTCGCCAGTCCTCCAACAGGGCCCGCAGGCCAGGGGCGTTGGTGGTGTCGACCCGGTAGGCGTAGTGCTCGTCCGGCGCGGCCGCCAGGACCGTCTCGGTGAAGCGGGTGCCGCCCGTCAGCCGCACCTCCCGGCCCCTGCCGCCGTGCGTCGGCGCCGACCGGGCCACGCCCGTGAACCAGCACGACCAGCCCGCCACATCGTCCGCCAGCGCCGTATACACCGCCTTCGGTGGCGCGGCGACCTCCGCGGCGAACACCAGCCGCAGCGGGGCGGATTCGACGAAGTCGAGCTCGACGGGGCGGAGTCGGCGTGCCATGGGACGAGCACCCCCTACGGGACGGACGGCGGGCCGGGGCGTGCGCCCGGCGCCGCACACCATAGCTGGCGGACCGTCAGATGTCTGCGTCCGCCGGCTGCTCGCCCGCCACCACCAGCTCCGGCGGCAGTTCGGCGAACTCCGCCCGCGCCTCGGCGGACAGCCCGCCATCCGTCACCAGCACATCCACCTGGTCCAGCGTCGCGAACGAACTCAGCCCGACCGTGCCCCACTTGGTGTGGTCGGCGACCACCACCACCCGCCGCGCGGACCGGACGAAATGCCGGTTGGTCTCCGCCTCCGCCAGATTCGGCGTGGACAGCCCCGCCTCCACCGATATGCCGTGCACCCCGAGGAACAGCACATCGAAGTGCAGCGAACGGATCGCGGCATCCGCCACCGGGCCCACCAGGGTGTCCGACGGCGTACGCACCCCGCCCGTCAGTACCACCGTCGCGGCCCCCGCGCGCTGCCCGGCGCCGCCGCTGGCCGCCGCCCGCTGCGCCCCGTAGAACACATCGGCCACCCGCACCGAATTCGTCACCACCGTGAGATCCGGCACCTCCAGCAGCTGCTGCGCCAGCGCGAACGCCGTCGTGCCGCCCGCCAGCGCGATCGCGCTGCCCGGCGCCGCCATCTCGGCCGCCGCCTTGGCGATGTCCTCCTTGGCGCTCAGCTCCAGGGCCGACTTCACCTCGAAACCGGGCTCGTGCGCGCTCGGTTCGCTGACCGGCACCGCGCCGCCGTGCACCTTTTCCACCATGCCCTGACGGGCCAGCGCGTCCAGATCCCGACGGACCGTCATGTCCGACACGCTCAGTTTGCGGGTGAGTTCATTGACCCGCACCCCACCGCGCCGCCTGACCTCGTCGAGAATCAGGGCACGCCGCTGCTCCGCGAGGAGATTCTGGTTGTCGCTCACCCCGGCCCGTCCCTTCCGCCCGGCTCGCTGTGTCGGGTCGTCCCCGCCGGCTGCCGCCCGCGATCACTGGTTCCCACATCCTCGCACGAGGCACCGACAGTGACGCCTGTGAGGCGTTGATGTGGATGTCGATGAGGTTCTGGTGGTGACGTTGGTGCTGGTGCTGGTGCTGGTGCTGGTGCTGGTGCTGGTGCTGGTGCTGGTGCTGGTGCTGGTGCTGGTGCGCGGGCGCCGCCGGTACCAGCACCGGCGCGAGGCGCGGGCGGCGGCAGCCCCGGCCGGGACTGCCCGGGGCGCGGCAGGGCCCACTGGTTGCTTCCCCGCCCCTCCCCCTCTCCCCCTTCGGGGGAGGGGCGGGGGTGGGTTCGGGGGTGGGGGAGACACGGGGTGCGTGGATGCGCTCTCGTGGGAAAGAGACAATCCTGAGGGCGTCGCACCGCACGGCGCCGTACGGACACAACGGGGGACAACAGTGGAGACCGCGGATCCGACACCGCATGCCCGCTCAACGGGCCGTGACACAACAGCAGATGAGCCATCGCCCGCCGTACCGCAGCTCTCCCTGGAGCTGCTGGTGCACGGCGTCGGCGGCACCACACCTCAGGAGATGCTCAGGGACCCACGCGTCCAGCTGATCACCGGCGACGACACCGCCGCCTGCTACCGGCGCACGGAGGACGCGGACGCCGAGCAGCGGCCCGACGACTACCGGGGCGAGCCGGTCCGTGAGGCGTACTGCTGGTCCAACCTCACCTCGGGCAACGGTGCCCGCGCCCTGTGGCTGATCCTGCTGCCCTTCATGGTCGCCAACCTCGCCCACTGGATGCGCCCGGCCGCACCACCCGAGCACCGCGCCCAGCGGATCTACGACCTTCTGGTGCGCATCCTCGCGCTCACCCTCACCGTCCTGCTCGCCGCCGCGGCCTGCGAGGTCGCCCTCGACCTCACGGCCTGGCAGTGCGCCGGCACCACCGTCTGCGTCGCCGGCAAGTCCTGGCTGGGTTTCCTCAGTCCCGACAACTCCGGCTGGTGGAGCGCCCCCGGCCGCCGCCTCGCCCTCGCCTCCGTGGTGCCGCTGCTCGTCATCGGCTTCCTGTCGTGGCTCTCGCACCGCACCTGGAGCGCCTACGAGTCCGCCTCGCCGCCGCCGCGGCTGCCCGGCACCTCCCGCTACACCCCGGACGCCGAACGCACCGCGCTCAGCCTCGACGGCTTCTGGTACGGCCGCCGGCTGGTCGCCCGGCTGCGCGCCGCCCACACCACCGCGGGCGTGCTGACCATCGCCGTCGTGCTGCTCGCCGCCGGCGCGAAGGCCGACCGGCGCACCGGCGGCTACACCGCCCTCGCGCTCACCGGCCGGGCCCTGACCGCCCTGGTCATCCTGCTCGCCGCGGCCACCCTGGTGGTCGTTTGGCGCACCGCCCGCAGCGAGGCCGCACCGGACGACGAATCCGACCGCCTGATCGTCCGGGCCCTGCCGTATGCCGCCCTCGGCGTACTGGCGCTGATCGCCGTGCACACGGGCTGGGCGCGCCCCGAAGCCCGTAGCCACGGCCCGCTGCCCGGCGCCGCCGCCTTCGGCGGTATCGCCGTCTTCCAGGGCCTGGTGGTCCTCGCGCTGGCGGTGACCGCCTGGGTCCTGCAGCGCGCCGCCCGCGACGACGCCCGCACCGCCCTGCGCGGCATGGGCGGGCCCGCCGTCGCCCTGCTGGCCTGCGCGGTCGGCGGCGTACTGTCCGGGGGAGTGGCGCAGCGCTTCGCCGACTGGATGGACGGCGGCGCGACCCCCGGCCAGGTCGACGCCCCCATCCCCGGCCCGCCGGTCCTGCTGTCCTGGCAGGCCTCGGTCATCCCGGCCCTGCTGGTCGTGGTCGCCGTCGTGGCCGTGCTCGCCGCCGTCCGCGTGGTGATCGTCCGCGGCCGGGTCGCCAAGGACGTCCCCGGGCTCTACGACCCGCGCGAGCACCCCGACGAGCGCCGTACGAAGCGGATCGCCGGCACCATCGCCCGCGCCGGACTCACCGACGCGGCGCCCGTCCTGGTCGCGGCCACCGCCGCGGTCACCCTCGTCCTCGGCGCGGGCGCGGTGGCCGGCGCCTGGCTCACCGAGCGCGCGCCGGGCCGCGCCACCGCCGGTGCGCCGCCGGTCGTGCACGCCGCCGCCGAGACCGCGGAGTCCCTCGGCTCATGGCTGATGAGCGCCGGCGTGATACTCCTGATCGCCATGGGCCGGCGCGCCTACCGTGACCACTCGGCGCGGCGCACCATCGGCATCCTCTGGGACGTCGGCACCTTCTGGCCGCGCGCCGCTCACCCCTTCGCGCCGCCCTGCTACGCCGAGCGCGCCGTCCCCGACCTCACCTGGCGGATGGCCACCTGGACCGAGCGGTTCGACGGCCGCCTGGTGATCTCCGGGCACTCCCAGGGCAGTGTGCTGGCGGCCGCCGCCGTCTGGCAGCTGGACCTGGTCACCCGCAGCCGGGTCGCCCTGCTGACGTACGGCAGCCCCCTGGAGCGCCTCTACGGACGCTGGTTCCCCGCCTTCTTCGGACCGCCCGCGCTCACCGGGCTGCACCGCGAGATGGACGACTGGCGCAACCTGTGGCGCTTCACCGACCCGATCGGCGGCCCGATCCGGCTCACCTGTGAGGACGGCCGGCGGATCGACCAGGGACCGCTGCGCGACCCGCTCGCCTTCGGCCGTACCCTGCACAATCCGCTGCCCGCCCAGATACTGGGCCACGGCGACTACCAGGCCGACCCGGTCTTCGACACGGTGCGCGCCGAACTGGTCGCCCGGCTCGCACCGGACCTGCCGGGCCAGCGGCCCGCGGCGGACTGTTCCGGTCCGCCGCCCGCTCAGGGCAGTTCGGGCAGATCGTCCGCGTAGAGCAGCGTCAGGTCGTCGGTGCTCGGGTCGGCGAGCTGCGCGACCCGGCCCGCGTGCCGCTCGACCATCGCCTCGAACGTCTGCCGCGCGGTCCGGCCGTTGCCGAACGACGGCCCCTTGGGCAGCACCGTGAAGTACTTCAGCAGCGCCTCGCCGGCCCCGTCGGCGAGGCGGTACTCATGCTCCTCACCCTGCTGCTCGACGATCCGCAGCAGCTCCTCCGGCGCATAGTCGCCGAAGGTGATGGTCCGTGAGAAACGGGACGCCACACCGGGGTTGACCGCCAGGAAGCGCTCCATCTCCGCGGTGTAGCCCGCCACGATCACCACCACCGCCTCCCGGTGGTCCTCCATCAGCTTCACGAGGGTGTCGATGGCCTCCTTGCCGAAGTCCCGGCCGGAGTCCTCGGGGGAGAGGGCGTACGCCTCGTCGATGAACAGCACCCCGCCGCGCGCCCGGTCGAACGCCTCCTGGGTACGGATCGCCGTCGACCCGATGTGCTCGCCCACCAGGTCCACCCGGGACACCTCGACCAGATGCCCGCGCTCCAGCACCCCCAGGGAGGCGAGGATTTCGCCGTACAGCCGGGCCACGGTCGTCTTGCCGGTGCCGGGGGAGCCGGTGAACACCAGATGGCGGCGCACCGAGGCGGCCTTCAGCCCCGCCTGCTGCCGCCTGCGCCCCACCTCGATCATGTTGATCAGGCTGCGCACCTCGCGCTTGACGCTCTCCAGCCCCACGAGGGTGTCCAGTTCGCCGAGCACCTCGTCGGAGGGCCGGCTGCTGACCGCCGGCTCCGCGGCCGCAGCGGCGGCCGGCGGGGGGCTCTGCGCCGGCACATTGCCCAGCAGCCCGGCCGTCTGCGTCGCCTGCTGGACGGCGGGCGCTGCCCCGGCGGCCGGTTCCTGCACCGCACGGCTCTCGTCGCTGGTGCAGTCCTGGACCGTCGGCCCGTCGCCCTGCCCGGCGCCGCCCTCGGCGAACTCGTAGCCGCCGCGCGCACACCGCTCTGTACGGCACCGCGTCAGCGTCGTACGGCAGCCGTCGATCACATGGAAGCCGAAGCCGGAGCTGCCGGTGACCCGGCAGCCGTGGAACGTGCCGCGGCCCTCCGCGGAGACATAGAAGCCGGCCTCGGCCGGCGAACTGACCGTGCAGCCCTCGATGGTGGGGTCGGCGCCCTTGGTGACGATCACGCCGGTCTGCGCCCCGTCGATGGTGCAGTTGGCGAGCGTGCCGCCGCTGTCGTGGTCGCGGAACCACGCGCCGGTGGCCGCCTCCCGGATCCGGCAGTCGTCCAGCTGCACGGTCGCCCCGTCGCTCACCGACACCGCGGTGTTGCGGACCTGGGAGATGTCGCAGTCCACCACATCGGCGCGGGAGCCCCGGTCCAGCACGAACAGCGCGTCCGGCACATCGTGCACCCGCGTCGAGTCCAGTACGGCGGTGGCGCCGTCGCTGACCCAGACCGCCGGATAGTCGCCCGTACTGTCGTGGATCTCGCACTGGTTGGCGTCCACCCGGGTGCCCGGGTCCCATACGGACAGGCCGTTGCGCCCGAAGTGCCGCACCGTGCTGCGGGTCAGCGTCAGCACCGAACGGGAGCGCAGATCGACGGCGTTCTCCGGGATGTCGTGGATGTCGCAGTCGGCGAGCGTGAGGACCGCGTCGGTGTCCAGGGTGACGCCGTCGGCGGAGGTGCGGTGCACCGTGCAGTCCGTGAGGTGGCCGGTGGCCCGCGAGGCCACCTGGATCCCGGCGCCCTTGATCTCGTAGATCTCGCAGCCCACCGCCTCGGCCGCGCTGCCCTCGCCGTTGATCGACAGACCGGCGCCCGAGGCATGGTGGATCCGGCAGTTCTCCAGCCGCGGATGGGCCGCGCCGCGCACCGCTACACCGTCCTGCCCGGCTGCCAGCACCTCGCACTCCTCGAAGACGCCGCCGGCGCCGTCCAGAACGCTGATGCCCACCCCGCCCGCGTTGTCGACGGTGCAGCGGCGCACCGTCGGGCGGGCGCCGCCGCGGACCTCGATGCCGGAAGCGGACCGGGTCACCACCCGCAGGCCGGTCAGCTCGGGGGCGCCGTCCTCCACGAGCAGCGCCGGGGAGGCCGAATCCGTCGCCTCCAGATGCAGATCGTGGACGGTGGCCGAGGCACGTATGGTCAGCGCCACACCGTCGGCCGGGGCGATCCGCACCGAACCGCGTGCCCCGTCGGGGCCGCGCAGCGTCACCGCGCGCACCAGCACCAGATTCTCGCGGTACGTACCGGCCGGGACGGTCAGCACATCACCGTCCCCGGCGGCCTCCAGGGCGGCGGCGAGCGAGCTGTACTCCCCTGTACGGCGCCGCCAACGCGACGTTCCGGAGTGCGTCACCTGGACCGAGCCCTGTGCCATGGCGCTGTCGTGCCCCCACTTCGTGCGGCTGTCGTCGGCCCGGCTACCATCCGTCCACGGATGTCCGCATTCGGGTTCTCCAGGCCCCAGCCGAGAGGCTGGCGCCCCCACCGTAGCGCGCCCGGCGAGGCGCGGTTGACACGGTCAGCGGCTGGTCAGCCGAGGGTCAACTCCCGGCATCCGCCCGGCCCCAGTCCTGGCCCGCGCGCTCCCACTCCTGGTCCCAGCGGCGGAAGCGACGCACCATCAACTGCCCTACGACCAGCCGCCGGCCACCCTCGATCAGTCCGCCGACCGCCGCCGCGGTGCCCAGACCGGCCAGCACCGCATGCGTACCGGCCGTGCTGACGTCCATCGGCCGCGGCAGCACCCGGCCATGGCCGTCCGTCCAGATCCGGAACCGCTCACCGGGCTCCACGGGGCGCGGCGCGGCGAGCCGGCCGATGTGCGCACTGCCGTCCAGGGCCGTCCAACGGGCGATGACCCGGTGGTGCGCATCGCGCTGCGAAGAGGTTTCCGGATCCGGGTCGACCGGGGCCCGGGAGACCAGGCGGTCGACCGTGACCCACACCAGATGCCGCTCCTGGTGTTGCACGCGTACGGTCTCCAGCAGGGCGCCGTGCGCGGCCCGGCCGGCCGACCAGCCCGCGAAGGGCGCCCCGAGGGCGATCAGGAGGGCGGCGGTGAGCGCCACCCAGGCCTCGATCCGATCGGTCCGGCGGCGCAGCGGATTGTGCCGCCAGCGCCATATGCCTCTCATCGCTCGCATCGTTGCCCCCTCTCCGTGTCCGTGAATACCGCATCAGGGGTGGTCCACGCGAGGGTTATGCGAAGAGAGAGCAACATCACCCCGTCCGGAGAGCGACATCCGCCCGTACGGAACGAACGGCCCCTGGAACGCTTGTCGGGGAGTTCCGGCCGTCGGCTCCGTGGTGGTCAGCGCAGCCGCACTGCCAGCGTCACCACGGCGCCCGTCATGCCCGTGCCCGGGGCCTCCGCGGCGACCGCGAAGCGGTCCGCCACCAAGCGCGCCAGCCACAGCCCGCGGCCCTTCGTGGCGCCGTCCAGGCCCGGCAGCAACTCGGGGATCACCGCCTCGCTGAATCCGGGCCCCGCATCGCTGATCCGGCACTCCAGCTCGTCGCCCACCCGCCGCAGCAGCAGCCGCCCCGAGCCGCCCGCATGCTCCACGGCGTTCCCCGCGATCTCGTCCACGGCCAGCACGAATTCGCCGCGCCGCGGCTCGCACAGCCCCTCGCGGGCGGCGCACTCCTCGACCAGCAGCCGCAGTTGCGGCAACAGCCGGGCGGTGAAGCGCCGTTGCAACAGCCGGCGGCCGAACTCCTCGGCCGGTACCTCGGCCGGACCCGCCGGATCGGGGTTCACCACGCCCGTACCACCTCCGTCAACACCAGCCTGGGCACGGTCCCGCCGCCCAGCCGCCGCAGCATCCGGCGCTGCCCGCGGTCGCAGCGCACCTCGACGAGATCGTGGCCCGCGGCGGCGCGGGCCAGGGTGAGCAGGCGGACGGTGCAGCCCACCGACAGGAAGTGCAGCCGGGTCAGATCCACCGTGAGCCGCCGCAGCGCCGCCGTCTGCGCCAGCGCGATCTCCAGCGATCTGGTGAACGTGTCCTGATTCGCGGCGTCCGCCTCGCCGATGAAGCACAGCACGCCGTCCGGGCCGCGCAGTGACCGCAGACTGCCCAGGCGCTCCAGCAGCGCGCGCGGATGCGCCCGTTCCATGGCGCTGACCACCGCGCGGTCGAACCGGCGGCGGTCGTAGGCGCAGATCTCGGTGTACGGTCGGCCGGCGAACAGCGCCTGCGCACCGGTCTCGCGGCGCTCCATCGCGCCGACGTCCGTGCCGAGCGCGGCCACCCAGCCCATGTCGATGAACGCCCGCAGGCCCGCGTACCCCTCGACCGTCGCCCGCTCCGTCTCCGCACCCAGCCGGCTCATCTGCCGCGCGGCGGTGAACTCGCTGTCCGGCCGGATCAGCTCGCGCATACTGCTCACCACCAACTGGCCGCGTGCGCGCGCCGAAACCGTGCTGCGACCGGTGAAGTCGAGCCTGGCCAGCACCTCCTCCTCGGGGACGCCGGGGCAGGGAAGGACCAGGACCTTCTCGCCGCGGGCCAGCCCGAGCCGTACGAACGCCGTGACGACCTCCCAGCGCACCTCGTCATTGCCGTAACTCACAAAGGCGTGGTCCCCGGGCCGCAGATGCTGGACAGGAAGGAGATGGTCGCTCCCGGTGTCCCTCGCAGACATCGACACGCAGCTCTTCGTCTCCCCGTCGCCCTCTCCCGTCGGCGGCGCGGGGCGCCCACCACAGCCGGCCGGTCACCGGCACGCGAAAGGTCCGGCGGCCGCCCCGAGCGCCCGCGGCGCGACCACGGCGAAGGGCCGCGCCGGCCCGTCAGTCGAGTATCTCGAACGGGTCGCCGATACGGATCGTGCCGACCCCGCGAGGGATCAGATTCTGGCCGAAGACCAGCCGGTCACCGAAGCGGCGATGCCGGGCGAGCGTACGCAACGGCTCCTTGCCGCGCTCGGCGGTGCGCTGGTCGGTGGTCGTGACCACGCAGCGTGAGCTGGGCTTGGCCACCTGGAAGACCACCTCGCCGATGCGGACCCGGTGCCAGTCGTCCTCCCCCCAGGGCGCGGTGCCGTCCACCACCACATTGGGCCGGAAACGGTTCATCGGCAGCGGGCCCTCGTCGGCGTGATCGCCCTGTGCGATGAGGGAGTTGAGGGCGTCCAGCGACGAGGTGGTGGTCAGCAGCAGCGGGAAGCCGTCGGCGAAGCTGACCGTCTCACCGGGCTCGGAGTACTCCGGGTCGATGGGACGGCGCTTCTCCGGGGCGTCGAGATGCACCAGCCGGCACTCGACGCCCAGATACCCGCGGAACCACTCGGCCGCCGCCTGGCCCGCGGGCACCGCCTCGACCTCGTCCTTCCAGACCTGGACCGGGACCGTCTCCTCGAACTCGGGTACCTCGACCGTCAGCGGCGGCATCCCGGGCGCGGTGAGTGCGAGGGCGCCACCGGGCAGCACTGCGGCGTGCGCCAACGCCAGCTTCGGCTGCTGACGTTGGGTGATCTGCCTGCGCTCGGCATCGACCAGCAGCCATCGTCGATCCCCGGCGAGCCCCCACGGCTCTACGACCGCCTCGCCGGGACCGGACCCCGCAATGGATTTGACCGGATAGAGATGGATCGACTGGAGCGCAGGCTTCGGCATGCCATCCATCCTGCCAGCAGCCTCGGACAGTTGGCCGATCGGCCGGGTCAGTAGCCGCGTGGGTACTGGCGGCCGTACGGATCGTCGTACGGCGCGGCCGGACGCGGCGCGACCGGAGCGGCCGGCCGCATCGCCTCATACCCCGTGCCCGTGGCCGGGCGCTGGGGCTGCTGCTGTTGCGGGGACGGATAGCCGCGGACGCCCGCCTGCTGCGGGATGTACGGCGCCGGAGCGTGCTGGAGCGGGGCGACCGGCTGCGCGGCGGCACCCGGGTAACCCTGCGCCGGCGAGGGATGGGAGGGCGCGGCCGGAAGTGCGGGCAGCGCCGACGGCAGCGCCGGCAAATAGGACGAACCCGTGTCGTAAGGGGACGGGTTCACCCGGATCGGGGCGATCTGCGGCGTACCGCGCTCTGCGACGAGGCTGTCGTAGATCGGAGTGTCCGGGAAGGACGGCGAAGCGTAGTAGCCGCCGCCGTAGGTAGAGCGGGGGGAGGTCATGCCTCATAAGTTAAGCCCACGATGTGCCGATTGGGGAGCCTGAAAAGAGGGTTGTTTTACGTGTTGGGAGTGTCTACGGATCGCCAATGCGAGCGAACTTGCGGAAATCGGTCGCGATCGACCGTAGGAATCGTGTAAAGACCTGGCTTCTCGCGGGTGAACAAGGGGCGTTCGGAGCGGTTCGGGCCAAGTAGGTTGGGAGGTGCCACCACTGACGGGGCACGGCGGACGAGAGGAAGGCGCGGCGATGTCGATGCTGAAGGGCGGCAATGTCCCGGTCCCGGCCCCGGCGGTCCGGGTGGAGCTGGGCTGGCAGGCCGGCCCGGGGACACCGGACGTGGACGCCTCCGCGCTGCTCCTGATGTCCGGAAAGGTCCGCGACGACGGAGACTTCGTCTTCTACAACCAGGCCGTGCACGCCTCCGGCGCCGTACTCCACGAGGGCAAGCGCCCGGCCGGCGGCGCGCTGACCGACAGCCTCACCGTCGCCCTCGCCTCCGTCGAGACCGCCGTCGACAAGGTGGTGCTCGCCGCCTCCGCCGACGGCGGCACCTTCGGCAGCGTCCCCGGGCTGTACATCCGGGTGCTGGACGCGGCGAGCGGCGCCGAGATCGCCCGCTTCGACAGCCAGGACGCCACCACCGAGAGCGCCTTCGTGCTCGGCGAGCTCTACCGCCGTCAGGGCGCCTGGAAGTTCCGCGCGGTGGGACAGGGCTACGACACCGGGCTCGCGGGCCTGGCCACCGACTTCGGCATCAGCGTCGAGGAGCCCCAGGCGCCGCAGCCCCCGCAGCCCGCCCCGGCCGCTCTGCCCACGCCCCCGCCGCCCCCGGCCGCCGCCATGCCCACCCCGCCGCCCGCCGCGCCCCCGGCGATGGCTCCCGCGCCCCCGACGGCGCCGCCCATGGCTCCCGCGCCCCCGATGGCGCCACCCATGGCTCCCGCGCCCCCGTTGCCGACGGGTCAACCGGCGGCGTCAATTCCGCCCCCGCCGGGGCAGCCCGCACCGGCCCCCGCACCCCCTGCCGTTCGTCTGACAAAAGTCACCCTCACGAAGGAGGCCCCTGCCGTCTCGTTGACGAAGCAGGGCGGCACCTCCGGCGCGATGCGGGTGAACCTCAACTGGACCAGCGGCACGGCCGGCAAGCGGCTGACCAAGAAACTCGGCCGCAAGGCGATGCAGGCCATGGGCGCCCGCGGCGCCCTGCTGCCCCCGTCCGGCGAGCTGGACCTCGATCTGTGCGCGCTCTACGAGCTCACCGACGGCGCCGCCGGCGTGGTCCACCCGCTCGGCAACAACTTCGGCGCCCTGCACGCCCCGCCGTACATCCAGCTCGACGGCGACGACCGCACCGGCGCCGTCACGGCCGGCGAGAACATGACCATCAACCTCGACCATCAGGCGCGCATCAAGCGCATCCTGATCTTCGTCACCGTCTACGCGGGCGCCCGCAGCTTCGAGGGCCTCCACGCGACGGTCACCCTCCAGCCGCAGTACGGCGCCCCCGTCGACTTCTCGCTCGACGCCTGCACGGTGCCCTCCAATGTCTGTGCGCTCGCCCTGATCACCAACACCGGCAGCGAACTCGTCGTCCAGCGCGAGGCCCGCTACCTCGTCCCCGAGCCCGGCGTCAGCCCGCAGCGCACCGTCGACTACGCCTACGGCTGGGGCCTGGACTGGTCCCCGGCCAGCAAGTGACACCACCACCGGGGGCGCGGCTCAGGGCGCCCCGTACGTCCGGCCCTTCCACGCCGCGCCGCGCCCCCGGTAGTGCTGCACCGCCGAGTCCACCGTCATCAGCAGATACAGCAGCGCGGTGAACGGCAGCAGCGGCGCCGCCCACAGCGGCTGCCCGTAGTAGCGCAGCATCGGCAGAAACGTCCCGCACATCACCGCCCAGGCCGCCCCGCCCAGGGCCGCGAGCGTCGCATCGCCGCCGGCCAGCCCGACCGCCAGCGCGACGGGCGGCGCCAGATACACCAGCGCGAGACCGACGACCGTGCCGAGCAGCAGCAGCGGCTGGTGCAGCAGTTGGGCGTACGCGCTGCGCGAGACCATCCGCCACAGCTCGGCCAGCCGCGGATACGGCCGCACACTGTCCACCCGGTCCGCCAACCCCAGCCAGATCCGGCCACCGGAGCGCTTCACGGCGCGCGCCAGCGTCACATCGTCGATCACCGCATGCCGGATCGACTCCGGGATGCCCGCCCGCTCCGTGGCCTCCCGCCGCAGCAGCACACAGCCGCCGGCCGCCGCCGCGGTCCGCGCCCCGGGACGGTTGACCCGGCGGAAGGGGTAGAGCTGCCCGAAGAAGTACACGAAGGCCGGCACGATCAGCCGCTCCCAGAACGTCACCACCCGCAGCCGCGCCATCTGCGACACCAGATCCAGCTCCGCCGACCCGGCCGCGGCCACCAACTCCCGCAGGCTGTCCGGATCGTGCGCGATATCCGCGTCGGTCAGCAGCAGATACTCCGGCGCGGTCCGCTCCCGCGCCAGCGCGATCCCGTGCCGCACGGCCCACAGCTTCCCCGTCCACCCCGGCTCGGGCTCACCGGGCGAGGACACCGTCAGCGGCAGTCCGCCCCGCGCGGCCGCCAGTTCCCGGGCCAGCGCGCCGGTCCCGTCCGTACTGCCGTCGTCGACCAGGAACACCTCCGCCCGTCCCGGGTACTTCTGCCCGAGCAGCGAGGGCAGGCTCTCCGGCAGTACCGCGGCCTCGTCCCGCGCCGGAACCACCACCGCGACCGACGGCCAGCGCTCCGGATCCTGGCGGTCCGGCAGCCGTACGTCCGTCCGCCAGAAGAAGCCCTGCCCCAGCAACAGCCACACCCAGGCCAGCAGCGACCCGGCACCGATCCACTCCATCGCTCCCACGCGCGCAGTCTGCCGCACCGCACCCGGCGCGCACCGGTGAGCGACACGGTGTTCGGGGGCGGGGAAAAAGCGGGGCACCCCGCGCCGACGGCCACGCGGGGGCACCGCCCGTCGGCGCCCGGTATGACAAGTCCGACCCGCGGCCCAGTAAAGTGTCCGGGTGAAGATCGCGCTGATGGATTCCGGGAATGGGCTGCTCGCGGCGGCCGCCGCCGTGCGGCGACTGCGGCCGGACGCCGATCTGGTCCTCTCCTCCGACCCCGACGGCATGCCCTGGGGCCCGCGCACCCCCGACGATGTCACCGCCCACGCGCTGGCGGTGGCCCGCGCCGCGGCCGCGCACCGCCCCGACGCCCTGATCGTCGCCTGCAACACCGCGTCCGTGCACGCACTGCCGGCGCTCCGGGCCGAACTGGAACCGGCCGTGCCGGTCATCGGCACCGTCCCGGCGATCAAGCCCGCCGCGGCCGGTGGCGGCCCGCTCGCCATCTGGGCCACCCCCGCCACCACCGGCAGTCCCTATCAGCGGGATCTGATCGAACGGTTCGCGCGCGGCGTGGACGCCACCGGTGTGCCCTGCCCCGGGCTCGCCGACGCGGTCCAGGAAGCCGACGAGGACGCGATCGACGCCGCCATCGTGGCCGCCGCGGCCCACACCCCACGGGACATCCGGGCCGTGGTTCTGGGCTGCACCCACTACGAGCTGGTCGCCGAACGGATCCGCGCCGCCCTCCAGCAGCCCGGCGCCCCGGCCCTCGTCCTGCACGGCTCCGCCGAGGCGGTCGCCGCCCAGGCGCTGCGCCGCATCGGTGCCGAGCCGGCGCCCGCGGCCGCCCCGACCGGCGGCCTCAGCGTGATCCTCAGCGGCCGCCCGGCCGGACTGCCGGCCGCGGCGCTCGCCTACGCCGAGGGCCGGCTGCTCGCGGGGAGCCGTACGGACACCGCAGAAGCCGTACGCAGCTGACGTCGGCCGTGACACCGATCACGACGCCGATCACGATGCCCATCACGTTGCCGACCGCACCGCAACCCGGGTCGTGAACGACGTTCCGACGCGCTGCCCCAGGGTGCGAAGACGCGTACGCTGCGTCTCATGAGGGACCACCCCCACGAGGGGGCAGCAGCCCCCGACAACCACGGCAGTACCGACGGCACCGGCAGCACAACGGGCCCCGTGGGCGGCGCCCATGCGGAGATTCCCGAGGTCTGGCACGGCAGCGCCACCAACCGCATCCAGTGGCTACTGGCCGCGGTGGGCGCGGGGTGCCTGGCGCTGGGCATCAAGATCGCCGTCGACAGCCCCTGGACCTCGGGCCTCGCGCCCCTGGTGATGTCGGTGGTCGGCTGTGTCGCGGCCGGCCTGCTGGTGCTCTTCGGCACGCTCGCCTTCGTCCATGTCGCGGTACGCGTCGACAAGGACTGCCTGGAAGTGCGGTGCGGCCATATAGGAGTGCCACGCCGCCGGATCCCCCTGGACACGGTCGTCGGCGCCGAATTCGAGCCGCAGGTCACGCCCCGCCACTGGGGCGGCTGGGGCTACCGCTGGCGCCCGGAGCAGGGCACGGCCGTGGTCGTACGCCGTGGTGAGGGCCTGGTGCTCCAGCTCGGCGACGGGCGCAACTTCACCATCACCGTCGATGACGCCGAGGGCGCCGTCCGCGTCATCCGCGGCCGGCTCCGGCCGCGCAAGGGGACCCCGGCGGGAGCCTGAGCCGCTCCTCCGGGGCGAGGTCCAGGGGTCTGCCGGGGCGGTCCCGTAGGGTCGGAGCATGGCAACCCCCGATTTCATCCGAGACCTCCGGAACTCCATCGGCCGACAGCTCCTGTGGCTGCCGGGGGTGAGTGCGGTCGTCTTCGACGACCGGGGCCGGGTCCTGCTGGGCAAGCGGGCCGACACCGGCGGCTGGGCGGTGATCGGCGGCATCCCCGAGCCCGGCGAGCAGCCCGCCGAGACCGCGGTGCGCGAGGTCTACGAGGAGACCGCGGTGCGGGTCGTCCCGGAGGGCGTGGTCCTCGTCGAGGCCATACCGCCGACCCGCTACCCCAATGGCGATGTCTGCCAGTTCATGGACGTGACACTGCGCTGCCGGGCGGTCGGCGGCGAGGCGAAGGTCAACGACGACGAGTCGCTGGAGGTGGACTGGTTCGCCGTGGACGCCCTGCCGGAGCTCGACGAGTACGCGCTGACCCGGATCAAGCGGGCGCTGGAGGCCGGCCCGACGTGGTTCCACGGAATGGGCGAGGAGCCGGGGGGACAGCAGACCCAGAGGTAGGCCCCGGGGTTCCCTCAGGGGTTGCTCAGGGGTTCCTCCAGGGGCGGGCCCCTAGCGTTCCCACCGGTAGCGGTCTCAAGCGTTTACAGCTCCTCCGTCGACGGCTCGTCCATGGGGTCCGAGGACTCGCCGGGAAGCGTGGGCAGCTGCGACCCGTCCGGGACGCCGGGCTCCTGGGACGGCCCCGGGCCGGTGTTCCGGCCGGACGGCTCCTCCGTGTGCATCTCGCGCTTGTCCTTGCGGCAGGTCGTGATCCAGGTGCCGGTGGGGCCGCTCTCGTACTGGCAGAGCCACCCCCGTACGGACAGCGTGCCCCGGTCGTCACGGGCCTCCCGCGGCGCCCGCAGAAAGAACTCCGACATCACACCGCGGGCCTCCACACAGCCCACCGTGCCGCCGGCCCCAGGGTCCGCGTACAGCGCGACGTCTCCCGCGGTGCCCAGCGCGTCGGGGAGCACACCGCAGTCCATCGGCTGCCCGGGGACGGTGGGGGACGCCGTACCGGGCCCGGAGCGCTGCGGGCCCGGGGTGCGGCCCTCGCCCGCGGCGGACGCCGAGGCGCCGGTCGTCGCGTCCCCTTCCCCGCAGCCCGCCGCGGCCAGGGCGAGCAGCACAGTCGGCACGGCGATCAGCCTCCGCATGTCGGACTCCCTTGTGGCGGCGGTGCGCAGACGGCACATTGCGTCGTACGACGCTAGGAGCCCCGCGCGGGCGCGGCGATCCGGGACGGCCGTTCGGGTGAAGCGCGCGCGGCGCCGGCCGGCCACCCGGACGGGCGTGTGCGGCCGCCACATCCGACCCGCGAAGTGTGGTGCCGTGACACATCGGTGCCGGACCCGGTGGCTGCCTAGGGTGCGGGCATGACCGTGATCGGCACCCCAGGCCCGGTATCCCTCGACCTCGACGGCCGCACCGCCCTCGTCACCGGCGCCGCCAGTGGCATCGGACGCGCCTGCGCCCTGCGGATGGCGGCGGCCGGTGCCACGGTGCGCGCGGTCGACCGGGACGCGGCCGGCCTGGCCGACCTCGCCGCGGCCCTCCCGGACGGCACCCGCGGCAGCATCGCGCCCCACCCGCTCGACCTCACCGATCTGGATGCCGCCGAGCGGGCCGCGGCGGGCACCGATCTGCTGGTCAACAATGCGGGCATCCAGCTCGTCCGGCCCATCGAGGAGTTCCCGCCCGAGGTCTTCCACCAGGTGCTGACCGTCATGCTGGAGGCGCCCTTCCGGCTGCTGCGCGGCGCGCTGCCCCATATGTACGAACAGGGCTGGGGCCGGATCATCAACATCTCGTCCGTGCACGGGCTGCGGGCCTCCCCCTTCAAGTCCGCGTATGTCGCCGCCAAGCACGGCCTGGAGGGCCTGTCGAAGACCGCGGCCCTGGAGGGTGCCCCGCACGGCGTCACCAGCAACTGCGTCAACCCCGGATATGTCCGCACGCCCCTGGTCGAACGGCAGATCGCGGACCAGGCCGCCGCACACGGCATCCCCGAGGAACGCGTACTGGCCGACATCCTGCTCGCCGACTCCGCCCTCAAGCGGCTGCTCGAACCGGACGAGGTCGCCGAGGCCGTCGCCTACCTCTGCACCCCGCAGGCGTCCTTCATGACGGGCACCTCGCTGGCCCTGGACGGGGGCTGGACCGCACATTGAGCGGCCCGCGTGCGATACGCGGGCGGCGGAGGCTGGCGCGTGGCGACGACCCGAAGGTATCCCTGTGACCATGCGCACCGATCAGCCGTCGCCCGAGCCCCGGTCCGGCCCCGAGACCGAGCCCGGGGCCGCGCCCGGCCCCGGGCCGGCGCCGTCGTTGTCCGAGGCGGCCCACGAACAGGCCGAGAACCCCTTCCTCGGCCTGCTGGCCACCGGCGCCGCCGCCGAGGAGTACGAGCGGCCGGTGCTGCGCGCCCGCGCCGAGGGCGCCCCCGCCGGCCGGCTCGCCGCCCTGGAACGGTCCAAGCTCCTCGCGCTGCGCGTACGGACCGAACTGGAGGGCCGCCGACGGCGCGAGGCCGAGCTGTCCGCGCTCTACGCCACCGCACACGACCTGGCCGGGCTGCGCGACCTGGACGCCGTACTGCGTGCGATCGTGCGCCGGGCCCGCTCCCTCCTGGGCACCGAGGTCGCCTACCTCACCCTGAACGACCCCTCCGCCGGCGACACCTATATGCGGGTCACCGACGGCTCGGTCTCCGCGCGGTTCCAGCAGCTGCGGCTCGGCATGGGCGAGGGCCTGGGCGGACTCGTCGCACAGACAGCCCGCCCGTACGTCACCGACAGCTACTTCCACGACGAGCGGTTCCGGCACACCCGCACCATCGACTCGGGCGTCCGCGACGAGGGCCTGGTGGCGATCCTGGGAGTCCCGCTGCTGCTCGGCAGCGGCGTCATCGGCGTCCTCTTCGCCGCCGACCGCCGTGAGCGGGTCTTCGAACCCGGCCAGATCGCGCTGCTCGCCGCCCACGCGGCGCACGCCGCCGTCGCCATCGACACCGCCAACCTCCTCGCCGAGACACGCAAGACGCTCACCGAACTGGAGGCCGCCAACGAGATCATCCGCGACCGCAGTGCGGTCATCGAGCGCGCCTCGGACGTCCACGACCGGCTCACCGAACTGGTGCTGCGCGGCGGCGGGGTCCAGGACGTCGCGGACGCGGTGGCCGAAGTCCTGCACGGCGAGGTGGAGTTCACCGCACCCGACCGGGCGCCGGCCGAGGCGCTGGACCGCTCCCGCGCCGACGGACACGCGGTACGCCACGGCACCGACTGGGTCGCGGCGGTCGGCGCGGGCGGCGAGGTGCTCGGCGCCCTCGTGGTGCGCGGCCACCCGGCCCTGGACCCCGTCGACCAGCGCACCCTGGAGCGGGCCGCCATGGTCACCTCCCTGCTCCTGCTGGCCCGGCGGACCGCAGGCGAGGCCGAACAGCGCGTGCGCGGCGAGCTGTTGGACGACCTCCTGGACGCCGCCGACCGCGACCCCCGCCTGCTGCGCGAACGCGCGGCCCGGGTCGGCGCGAACCTGGACGCGCCGCATGTCGTCCTGGCCGCACAGATCGACGAGGCGCAGACCGACGGGGCGCCGGTGACCGACGGGGCGCCGGTGACCGACGGGGCGTCGTCGGCCGCCAACTCGCCTACGTCCCATACGGCTCCGCCGGCCGACGGCTCCGGGACATCCGACGGCTCCGGGATATCCGACGGTGGCACCGCGCCCGCGCCCGCGCCCGCGCCCCCGCCCCCGCCCCCGTCCTCGCCCCCGCCGCACGGCGCCGGCCGCCGGCGCCTGTGGTCGGCCGCCTCCCATCTCGCCGCCACCCGCCACGGGCTGGCCGCCGTACGGGACGGCGGCGCCGTCCTGCTGCTGCCGCTCGACCCCGACGGCGACCCGGCGCGCACCGCCCGCGAGATCGCCGCCCGGCTCGGCGCCGCGCTCCATGTGCCCGTCACGGTCGGGGCGTCGGCCCCGGTGGCGGCCCCCGCCGCCCGCCCCGCCGCGGTCGCGGACGCCTACGCGGAGGCCGGCCGCTGCCGGGAGGCGCTGCGGGTGCTGGGCCGGGCCGGCCAGGGCGCGGCCGCCGCCGACTTCGGCTTCCTCGGGCTGCTGCTCGCCGACACCCGCGATGTGGACGGCTTCGTACGGCGGACACTCGGTGCGGTCGCCGACTACGACGCCCGCCGCGGTACGGATCTGCTGCACACCCTCGGCGCCTACTTCGCCTGCGGGATGAGCCCGGTGCGTACCAAGGACGCGCTGCATGTCCATGTGAACACCGTCGCGCAGCGCCTGGACCGGGTGAGCCGGCTGCTGGGACCCGACTGGCAGTCCCCGGCACGTGCCCTGGAGATCCAGCTGGCGCTGCGGCTGCACCAGCTCTCGTCCGCCGTGGCGCGCGATACGGGGGAGTAACAGGAGCCCTTGATCCGTGCCGCACCCGTCGGCGGGCCGCGTACCGATAGCCGCCTCCGGGTGCGCACCATGCCGACCTGCGGCAGCGTGGTGGCGAAGCTTTCACCCCCTTCACCGGACAAAGGAGTTCGAGATGGCCGGCAACGGATCCAGGGACAAGATGAAGGGCAAGGCCAAGGAGATGACCGGCAAGGTCACCGGCGACGCGCGCATCAAGCGCGAGGGCCGTACGGACCAGGCCAAGGGCAAGGCCAAGAACGCCATGGACGACGCCAAGGAGAACATCCGCGGGATCAAGGACTCCCTGAAGGGCAAGGACGCCTCCTGACGCCCGGCGGGGGCGTGGCGGGCCCGCTGCCCCGTCTCCCGGAGCGTCCTCGGGCCCGCCGCGCCCCTGTCGTACATCAGTGGTCGTCCATCAGCTGTCGTCCCTCAGAGCCTTGAGGAAGGCACGGGCGACGACGCTCCGCCCTCCGCCGTTCCCCGGCCCGTCGCGGCCTCGTGCCCGCCGGCCTCCACCGCCGTGAGATCCCGGCTACGGGTCTCCTTCGCCACCCCCACCGCGATCAGCGTGAGCAGCGCCGCGGCGATGACGTAGAGCGCGATCGGCGTCGGGCTGTCGAAGTCGGCGAGCAGCGCGGTCGCGATCAGCGGGGCGGGCGCGCCGGCCGCCACCGAGGAGAACTGGGCGCCGATCGAGGCGCCCGAGTACCGCATCCGGGTCGCGAACATCTCCGCGAAGAAGGCCGCCTGCGGCGCGTACATCGCCCCGTGGAAGACCAGCCCGACGCTCACCGCGAGCAGCAGCGGCCCGAAGTGGCTGGAGTCCACCAGCGCGAAGAACGGGAACGCCCAGACGGCGACGCCGACCGCGCCCAGCAGATAGACCGGCCGGCGCCCGATCCGGTCCGAGAGCGCGCCCCAGGCGGGGATGACCGCGAAGTGCAGCGCCGAGGCGATCAGCACCGCGTTCAGGGCGGTCTGCTGCGACAGCCCGGTGTGCGCGGTCGCGTAGACGAGCACAAAGGCCGTGATGACGTAGTACGAGATGTTCTCGGCCATCCGGGCGCCCATCGCGATCAGCACATCGCGCCAGTGGTACTTCAGGACGGCGACCAGCGGCATCTTCTCCGCCACCGCGCCCTCCTGCGCCCGCCGGGCCTCGGCGCCGGCCAACGCGGCCCTGAACACCGGTGATTCGTCCACCGACAGCCGCACCCACAGGCCGACGACCACCAGCACCCCCGAGAGCAGGAACGGCACCCGCCATCCCCAGGCCACGAACGCCGCATCCGGCAGCAGCGCCGTCATCGCCGACAGCACACCGGTGGCCAGCAACTGCCCCGCCGGCGCGCCGGTCTGCGGCCAGGACGCCCAGAACCCGCGCCGCCGCGCGTCACCGTGCTCCGACACCAGTAGTACCGCGCCGCCCCATTCACCGCCCAGCGCGAACCCCTGGACCAGCCGCAGCACGGTCAGCAGCACCGGCGCCGCCGAACCCACCGTGGCGTGCGTCGGCAGCAGGCCGATCGCGAATGTCGCACCGCCCATCATCAGCAGGCTCAGCACCAGCAGCTTCTTACGGCCCAGCCGGTCCCCGTAATGCCCGAAGACCAGCGCCCCCAGGGGCCGCGCCGCAAAGCCGACCGCATACGTCAAGAACGACAACAGGGTGCCGACAAGGGGGTCGGAACCGGGGAAGAACAGCTTGTTGAACACCAGCGCGGCGGCGGATCCGTAGAGAAAGAAGTCGTACCACTCCACGGTCGTGCCGATCAGACTCGCGGCGACGATGCGCTTGAGGTTGGTGGGTGGTGGGGTAGCGGTCGCGGGGGCGGACATCGACACCACTTCCTGACGAGGGGCGGGGACGTTTCGTGTCGCCACACCGTAGGAATGTGCAGGTCGGACGCACATGTGGCGGGACCCCACACTTCGGGCTCCGACCGTGCGCGCGGGCACCATTACGCGGTGCAGAGGGGGAGTCGGGGGCGAAGTAAGCGTCAGATCTCGGCCGGTGCCGATGCCGCTTTTGGTCAGTTTTGACGGTGCGGTGCTGACTCCCGTGCTGACTGAAGTCGCATGTCATCACCCCTGATCACCTCGCCCGTGCTGACTTGGTGCTGACGATCTTGCCGTGAGCTATCCGAATGCCTGGGATAGGTCTATCGGTGCCGCTCGGGACTCCGGCGTTGAGGAAGGGCGGGACGGTGACCCTCGGCTGACTTGGCGACGATCGGCCGCGATACCCGTGCGCGAGCCGTATGGCTTGCCAGGCCATACGGGCAACACGGGTTGCCTCCAGCGGGTGCCTTTGCACGACGTGGCCGTCGGCGGTGGAACCACATGGCACAGGTTGTAGAGCGCGTCTCGTGTGGTCCAGGTGGTCCAGGTCAGCGGCGTAGGCGCAGGTCAGGGTCTTGTCGGCCCATGAGGCGCGGCGCTTGGTACCAGCGGTGCGGACGTCGAAGGGGAGGCAGACGAGGGCCATTTGCCACGGGGCACCGCCGTGCGCTGGTCGTTCGGGGGCGCCGATCCCGGCGGCTCTCTCGTCTGCGTCCGTTGTGCGCAACGTGCCACAACCGCGAGACAGTGAAGCGCCAGCCGGGGCGGTTGGGTGTCGTACGGGGCGGCTCTGCCGTTCGACCACGACTGTTGTATCAAGACCGGACCTGGGTGAGGGGGCAGTGAGCGTTCGGCCTCGGATGGTCAGGGCGGAAACTTACGACTCGGTCCGCGATTGAGGTCAGGACGTGCTGGCCTGACGGGTCGGCTGGTGGATGATCAGCAGGCCGCCTGCCAGGCGAGCACCAGTTCGACGCTCGGCTGCGGGTGGTCGGCCGACGGGCGGAGCGGTCCGGGACCAAGGAAGCGATCGCACGAGGGGCCTCGGCGCCCTGGTCGAGGAGCATCGCGGACCGCGTCGTAAAAGAGCGTTTTGTTCCGGTGAGAAGTGTTTGATCCCGACGTTTGTCGTGGCGAGCGCGTTCGAAGGGAGTCAGGCCCCCGAGGGGCGTACGGCCGACTGCGTGATCGTGGATGATCGGAAGCGCGTTCCTTACTGCCAGGGCGCTGAAGACGGCAGGTGCCTGGCAGGGACATGCAGTCTGTTCCCTGTCGCTAGAGGGGGATGGCGATGGGCAAGCAGCGGTGGGTGGGAACGGTCCTGCCCAGCCTCGGCATGGGCCTCGTTTCCGGATGCTTGGGATCACCGGAACCGCAGGCGGAACACGTCACGCGCTCCGACCTGGTCGGTGAGTGGCACGCCGGCGGCATGTGTGATTCCTCGGTGAGGCTTGAGGAGGACGGCTCCGCACGGGTGTCGCGATGGCCGCAGCCCTGAACGACAAGGGCCGCATTGCGCAAAGGAAGAACGGCACGGGAATCTGGATGCTGGAAACATTCCAGGGCAAGCAGGAACTCAAGGTAAAGCTGGGTAAGACGTTCGAAACGGTGCTTCTACGCCAGAGCGATGGCTGGCTCATGCTCCTGCAGATTCCGGGGGACGCCCCGGACAACAGCATCGGCTGCCGCTTTATGCGCGTCCACGAACCCAGTTGATAGAACGCTCAGCTCGTTGATTCGTAGGCGATCGCAGGCCACGTTCCGGCGCGCCGGCTCGTCAGCCGCAGACCCCCGCACTGGCGCGGGGCCGCCGAACTGGCAGCTGAAGCCTTTGATTCGACCTGTGTTTCACAACCCCCACCTGATGCGGAGCAACGGATAGGGGCAAGGGCATGAGACAGCGAAACCGCGCGGGCTCGCCGTACGACGGCCCCGCCCATTCCTCGCTGGTGAAGTCCGTTCAGCACCCGGTATGGGAGCCGCGCCCGTCAAGAACGCCCTGCCCCCGCAGCGGGCCCCCGCCGCTGCTGCACGGTCGGGCGTACGGAGCGCCGCTGCACCGCGGCCCGGCGTCCTGGCTTGGTCAGAGGCGGCGCACCCGCCCGGCGATCAGGTGCCCGGCGAGCAGATAGAGCGCGGCAGGCAGACCGTAATTGAGTCGAGCAGGTAGAGCAGGATCCAGAGCCCCAAGAACGGCGGCTATGTCGGCAATCGCATGGACGATCAGGGTCGCCCGCTTTGCGGCGGTGCCGCCACGGCCGCCGCTGTACTGACCATCTACGGGTAGAGATTCGCGTCTGTGGCTCGGGGGAGTCGCAATCCGACGTATGGAGCGCCTCGGCGGCAGGGAAGAGCGAGCACGGCCAGGGTGGCCACCCCCCACAGGAGTCACCCTGGCCGTAATCGCATACGGGGGCGAACGCACGCCCGTATGCAGTTCTGCGTCGCAGCATGCTGCCGCGTTACCCGACCAAGCGATACGTCCCATGTGTGCGGACATATGCACTCTTGCAGCCGCCTGGTCGTGCGGGTGTGACAATCGATCCACCGGTGGCGCAGTAGAAGTAGCCGACTGGTCGTCGGCGCAGCGGACCCGACAGTTCCCCCCCGTGCCGGCGGGTCCGCCACCCGGCGCGGGCGGCGCTATCAGTCCCGCCCGCGCCGGCTCCCTATCTCGCACAGAGTGGTGCGCTCTGTGCGCAGCGCGACCAGCGTGGGTGAGGCGCCGTGGCACATCCTTGCGTGCTGCAGATGTGCAGGAATGGTAATCAAGAGTTTCGAAGATGTTACGGACTGGATATCGACAGCGTGCCTACTATGGCCGACTTGTTCAGACGAGTTATTCGCACAAGTTCTTACTCCCCACGCGAATCCGCGTGTGTCCCCTGTGCCCTCTTGTGTACCCCTCTGGAGAGACCGTGACCGAGATCCTGCCGAGATCCGCCGTCCTTGCCGGCGGCCTCGTTGCCGCCATACTCGTCCTCAGCGCCTGTGGCGCGGGCCCCGACGCGTCGACCAACGCCGACGGAGAGAGCGCGGCCACCGCGATCGACGCCAAGGACTTCGGGGGCATGGACGCGCTCGTCAAGGCAGCCAAAGAGGAAGGCACGCTGCACGCCATCGCGCTCCCCCGCGACTGGGCCAATTACGGCGCGCTGATCGACGGCTTCGAGAAGAAGTACGGCATCAAGGTCGAGGTGGAGAACCCGGACGGCACCAGCCAGGACGAGATCGACGCCGTCACCTCCCGTAAGGGCAAGGACCGGGCGCCCGACGTCCTCGACCTCGGCAGCTCCTTCGCGTACAGCGCCGCCCAGCAGAATCTGCTCGCGCAGTACATGGTCGCCGACTTCATTGACATCCCCGACGGCCAGAAGGACGCGATGAGCCGCTGGTACAACGGCTACGGCGGCTATATCTCCATCGGCTGCGATGCCGATCGCGTGAAGACCTGTCCGACCACCTTCAAGGATCTGCTCAAGCCGGAGTACAAGGGGCAGATCGCGCTCAACGGCAACCCCACCAAGTCGGGTTCGGCCTTCGGCAGTGTGTACGCGGCCGCCCTCGCCAACGGCGGCTCCTTCGACTACATCCAGCCCGGCCTCGACTTCTTCGCCAAGCTCAAAAAGAACGGCAACTACACGCCCGTCCAGTCCACCTCGGCCACCATCATGAAGGGCCAGACGCCGATCGTCCTCGACTGGGACTACCTCAACGCCAGGTACACCGACGAGTTCAAGAGCAAGGGACGCGACTGGCAGGTCACGGTCCCAGAGGACGGCAAGTTCGCGCAGTACTACTCGCAGGCCATCAACGAGGACGCCCCACACCCGGCGGCCGCCCGACTGTGGCAGGAGTACCTCTACAGCGCCGAGGGCCAGAACCTCTGGCTCAAGGGCTACGCCCGCCCGGCCCTGATGGCCGCCATGGAGAAGAACGGCACGCTCGACAAGACCGCGGCCGCCAAGCTGCCGAAGGTCTCCGGCACGCCGAGTATCCCGACCGAGTCGCAGCTGGGCTATGCCAAGGATGACATTGCCCAGGGCTGGGGCAAGGCCGTCTCCAGATAGCCGCGACTTTCACCAGGGCCGACGCGGTGCCCGCCGTTTCTTCGGAGCGGCGGCGCCGCGCGGCTGGCTGGTGCTCGCGATTCTCGGCGGCGACCCGCTGGCCTTCGCCTTCGTCGGCCCCTCGGCAACGCCGGTGTCCTGACCACCCATCTGGGGGCAGTGATCGGTACCGAGGTGTTCTTGGCCACCGCGGCTGGATACCGCGAACTGCTGGAGTGGGCCAGGGGGCTGGGCACGGTGCGGCGGGCCGGGTGGAGGGGACCGGCTCGTTCGGGGCGGCTCTGTCCCGCTACCTGCTGGCTCAGGGTGCGGACGTGTTCGATGTGAACCGGCCCGACCGGACCGACCGCCGCCGGCGCGGCAAGTCGGACCCGCTCGCCCAGAACGCGGCCCGGGTGGTGCTGAGCGGGCGGGCACGGGCCCAGGCCAAGTCAGGCGACGGACCTGTGCAGATCGCCCGGATGTACAAACTCACCAAAGGGTCGGCAGTCAAGGCCCGCACCCAGGCGATCAACCAGCTCAAGGATGTCCTCGTTGGTGCTGACCCGAACCTGCGGGAAGAACTGGCCGGGCTGAACAATGCGGAACGTTTCCGTATCTGCGCACGGCTCGCCGACGACAGCAAGAACGACAAGGGCGGTGAAGAGGCGGTGCTGCAGGCCACCCGCAATACCCTGTGTCTGCTGGCCCAGCGAATCGGGCAGCTCACCGAGCAGATCCAGGACCTGGAACGCCGCCTGGCCCTGCTCGCGGAACGCCACGCCCCGCAGCTGCTCACCGTGGTGGGCATCGGTCCGGACACTGCCGTCACTCTGCTGATCACGATGGGGGACAACCCGGAACGCCTGGGCAGTGAGGCATCCTTCGCCGCGCTGTGCGGGGTCAGCCCCGTCGAGCGTTCCTCGGGCACTCGGCAGTACCGTCGCCTCAACCGCGGCGGCGACCGGCAGGCCAACGCCGCCCTCCACCGGATCGTGCAGACCCGCCTGCGCTTCGACCCACGCACACGTGACTACTACGAACGCCGCACCAGGGAGGGCAAAACCCGACGCGAAATCGTCCGATGCCTCAAACGCTATGCCGCCCGCGAGGTGTTCCACCTGGTCAGGCCCACACAGTCATGACCCGCGTCATAGGGGTAGTGTTGTGAGACGACAAAGCCCCGCCGGAATGCTCCGGCGGGGCTTCTGTGTGCGTGAGGTGACGCACACTGGCGAGCGCTCTTACTTGGATTCGACTCGTCCGAGCGGGTTGGGGCCGGCCGTCAGCGCGTCACGCGCTGCCTGCCAAGCGGAATCCCCGGGGTAGAGCTGGGTGCGGAGGTAGGCCCAGGTGAGCCGCTGGACCGCGGACACTCGCTCGGGGTTCTCGTCCGTGGTCTCGGCGACGTCATATCCAGAGATCCCGCCGAGCCCGTGCTCTGCGTCGAACAGGGTGAGCAGGGATTTGGGGCCCGGGGAGAGGACGTACGGATCGGTGTGCCAGTCCGGTCCCCGAACTGTCAGGTGGGAAGAGGTGTCCTCGTCGCCGGCGACGACGAGCGTGGGCGTCGTCATCTTGGAGAAGTCCGTGGTCGAGAAGAAGGGGAGATTCTCGGCTGCGGACCGGCTGAGGGCGTTGCCGCCTCTGCCGGGCGCGGCAAGCAGCACCCCCGCCCTGATTCGGGGCTCGGCCAGGTTCACTTCCGTTCCGTCGTGCGGATCGGTGAGCCGGGCGCCCAGCAGCAGGCTCGCGGTGTGCCCGCCCATCGAGTGCCCGGCTACGGCGACCCTGCTGCGGTCCAGGCGCCCGAGGAGCTGCGGGACGGCGGCCTCGATCACGTCGAGCTGGTCGAGGATGCGCTTCATGTCCTCGGCCCGTGATCGCCAGTACAGAGGCGCCCCGGGGGTATCGGGATCCAGGCTCAGCGTCTTGGAGCTCAGATGGGTGGGCTGGATCACGACGAAGCCGTGCGCCGCCCAGAAGTTGGCGAGGGGGGCGTAGCCGTTCAGTGAGGAGAGGTGGTTCGAGTAGCCCTGGCCGTGTGAGAGGAGGATGAGCGGTAGGTCGCTCCCGGTCACGGGTGCGGAGACTCGCACCTGCAGGTCCACGGCGCGACCGGGAGCTGACAGCACAACTGGACTGACCGAGAGGACCGGAGTGGGCGAGCTGACGGCGTCGGCTGTGTAAGTCGATTCACTCATGATGGTGTTCGAGTCGGACATGGAAGCGCCTTCCGTTCGGATTCTTCACACTCGTGGCGCGGTGCGCCCGGCGGTCAGCGGCGCCGCAGTGCCGGGTCGAGCAGCGCCGGCGGGGTGTCGTACTTCTCGTGCGCGGCCAGGTCGGTGCCGGGAGCGACGATGGCGTCGATGGCGTCGAGCACGTCGGCGGAGAGCACGGTGTCAGCGGCGGCGAGCTGTGAGTGCAGGTGGTCCAGGGTGCGGGGACCGATGAGCGCGCTGGTCACGGCGGGATGCGCGGTCACGAATCCGAGCGCGAGCTGGATCATGGTCAGGCCGGCCTCGTCGGCGACCTTGGCCAGCTGCTCGACTGCGTCGAGCCTGGCCCGGTTGGAGGGGATGGTGGTGTCGAAGCGTTGCGGCATGAACGTGGAGCGGCTGGTGGTGATTTCCTGGCCTTCGCGGATCGCGCCCGACAGCCAGCCCGAGGCCAGCGGGCTCCATACCAGCACACCGAGCCCGTACTGCTCGGTCACGGGCAGCACGTGGGTCTCGATCCCGCGCTGCAGGATCGAGTAGCTGGGCTGTTCGGTGACGTAACGGCTCAGGTGGTTGTCCCGGGCGGCCCATTGGGCTTGCACGATGCGGTATGCGGGGAAGGTCGAGGAGCCGAAGTAGCGGATCTTTCCCGCGCGTTGCAGGTCGGTCAGGGCCGACAGCGTCTCCTCGTCGCTGGTGCTCGGGTCCCACCGGTGGATCTGGTAGAGATCGACGTGGTCGACACCGAGGCGGCGCAGGCTGTTGTCCAGCTCGGTGATCAGCCAGCGGCGCGAGCTGCCCTGGTGGTTGTGCTCGTCGCCCATGGGCATGCCCGCCTTCGTGGCCAGCACGATGTCGTCGCGGCGGCCGGCGATGGCTTTGCCGACCAGCTCTTCCGATTCGCCGTCGCTGTACATGTCGGCGGTGTCGATGAGGTTGATCCCGCCGTCGAGAGCGGCGTCGACGATGGCGGTGGCCTCGTCCTGGGTGGTGCGCCCGATCTTGCCGAAGTTCATCGCGCCGAGCGCGAGGGAGCTGACCTGCACACCGGTGCGGCCCAAGGTGCGGTACTGCATGACCGTGTTCCTCCACTGCGGATGAAGCGTGGTGACAATGCATGGCTTGGTTGGCGGCCGTCTGTTCTGGCATCATGAACAAACGGAACGCTGTCCCGTTTGACGATACGGAACAGTGTCCCGTTTAGCAATCTCGGACAGCGGAGGGAACGGCGCGATGAACGACAGCGACGAGGGCGCAGGGCGCGCAGCCCCGCCCAAGCGGGCGGACGCCCGGCGCAACAAGGAGACTCTGCTCGACGCGGCCGCCGCGGTCTTCGTCACGTCAGGCGTGGAAGCGCCGGTACGTGACATCGCGGCCAAGGCCGGCGTCGGGACAGCCACGATCTACCGCCACTTCCCGACGCGAGCGGATCTCATCATCGCCGTCTACCGGCACCAGGTCGAAGCCTGCGCCGAGGCCGGTCCAGCCTTGTTGGCGGCCGGCCCGACACCTCACGCCGCCCTCGGACGGTGGGTCGACCTCTTCGTCGACTTCCTGGTCACCAAGCACGGCCTCGCGGCCGCACTGCAGACCGACAACGCCGGCTTCGAAACGCTGCACGCCTACTTCCTCGACCGGCTCCTGCCGGTGTGCACCCAACTCCTCGACGCTGCCGCCGCATCCGGTGAGATCCGCTGCGGCCTCGACTCCTACCACCTCATGCGCGGCATCGGAAACCTCTGCATCGGCGCCGACAGCGACCCCCGCTACGACGCCCGCCGACTGGTCGCGCTCCTCGTCGCAGGACTACGCCGACCGGCTGACCGTGGCGCTCGTAAATGACGGGAGCCTCGCGTAAACGGTCATGTGCGAGAGTCTTGCGAGAGCCCCGGACGTGATCACGTTTCCGCAGGTCGGCGAACGCGTGTTTTCCCCGGCAGGCATGACCCGCCGCCCATCACGCGTAGTCGTTCTTCCCGGAACGTGAGGGCGCGTCACTCACGGCGTCGGCGTCTTCGACGATCAGTGCGGGCACGACGGCCAGGAGCGCGGCGACGAGGAACGCGGCGACGAGGAACGCGGTGTGGTAGGCGGTCAGGTTCGGCATGGAGCGGCCGGAGACCGAGCGGCGGCACGTTACCGGCAAGCCCCGCGCCACTCTCCACGGCCACACGAGCTCGGTGCGTTCAGTGGCGTTCAGTCCCGACGGCAAGACCCTCGCCACCGTGAGTGACGGCAGCTTCGTGCGGTTGTGGGGCGTGGCTATCCCTGATGCAGTTGAAGCCGGCCGGGAAATCTGCCGGGCACTGCACCGGGATTTCACCAAGGAAGAACAGCCTTCGTACCTGCAGGGCCAGGCGTCCGATCCACCATGTCCAGCCTCACCGGCCCACTGAAACGGATGGGGTGCAGCGACCTGTCCGCGCCGCAGCCCCACCCTCCCGAGCAGCAGCACGACCAGCCGGTCCCGCGCGCTCCGGCACGCACCGAACCGCTGGGACTCTGCGGCCGGCACTTGTCCCGCTACAAGAGCCAGGGACTGCCGGGTGGAGCCCAACTTCCCGCGCAATGGGGCAGTGCCTCAGCGAGAGTCGTGAGGGACGGGCTGGCTGGCGTCATTCGGTGCCTGGGTTCCTGGTCGGTCTGGGGCGAGTGAAGCTTCTTGGACCGCGAGCTGTTCGGGGGTTCCCACGAATGCCGGGCTGGCACCTGACGGGAGCCTTGCGATGACCATGGCGACGGCTTCTTCTGCGGTTGCTGCCGGACCAACTGATTCGCTGCGCAGGGGCCCGGACACCAAGTAGCCACCCCCCTTGGCGGGCTGGATGTATGGGATGTCCCAGGTCCAGCGAGGTTCGGTGCAGCGGCTGAAGTGCAGCTCTCCCATACCTGTCCAGGGGAATAGCTGTCGCAGGAGCGGCTCGCGGTAGGCAGCGTCGATGAGTTCGTCCCGGACTCGCCCGTCCCGGCGAACGGCCTGCCAACCTGCTTGCACCATCTCGTGGCCTGTGGGCAGTGTGCCCATGTCTTGGTCATCGAGGGGCATGGGTGTCTGCTTCCTGGTAGTGGGGGGTGGCTCGGCGGCTGACCTCGGCCGCGTAGGCGCCCCAGTCCCTGGCGGCGGCTCGCTGCCATTTGACGGCGATGGTGATGTCGATGCCGAGGGTGCGGGCGAGGACTGCGGCGGGCAGTTCGGCGGCGAGCTGGAACAGCGCGGTCGAGCGGGTCGCCGCGAGCCGGATGCCGAGTTTGCGGAGCCGTTCACCCATGGCCCAGGCACTGATCGGTCGGCCGGGCCGGCCACCAGGGAAGAGCCAGGGGGAATCTGTCCGGCCGAGGACGGCATGGCTGCGGCGAACCTCGACCTGTTGGAGGGCCAGTTCGACTTCAAGGTGCTGTCCGCGGGCAGCAAGCCCGGCAAGGTCGAGGACGCCAAGGGGAGGCCGGGCAAGCCGGGTAAGCAGGGAATGCCGGACAGGCCGGGGATGCCGGGCGGCACGAGTGCCGCCGGGAACACGCCCGCGGCGCACGGCACTCACGACGCGGTCCCGGTCACCGGCAAGCTCGCCACGACCGGTTCCTCCTCCGCGCTGCCGACCGTGGCCGCCATCGGTGGCGCCGCGGTCGTCGCAGGTGCCGGGGCGGTTTTCGTCGTGCGTCGGCGCAAGGCCGGTTCCGGCGCGTAGGCGGGCGGAAGCGGGATCAGCGGGAATCGCCGGTCCGGGTCCGACGGGCCCGGACCAGCAGCACGCCGCCCGTGCCCACCGCCAGCGCCGCGGCGCCGCCGCCGATGACCGACACGGCCGGGAAGCTCCCGCGATCGCGTTGGCGCCCCGGCGTGTTGCCGTCGTGCCCCGGCTTGTCGCCGTGGTGCCCCGGCGCCGCCGTCACGACGAGCCGGCTGCTCCGCTTGACCCGCCCGTGGTGGCTGACGACCGTCACGGGATAGCTGCCGCCGTCCAGGCCGGACCGGATCCTGGCCAGACCGTAGAAGCGCGGGTCATCGCCGTCGGCGGACTTGCTGTCGTCCCGCTCCAGCCGCACCGGCTCCTCGAACGCAGGGGAGGTCGCGGTCAGCCGCTTCTCCTCCCCGGCGTCGGGCGAAGCGTCCTGCCACAGCACATGCATCCGGCCGCCGGCCCTGACGCGGAAGCGGCGGGTGGATTCGCCGAGGTCGCTGCGCTTCCTGAAGAACTCGGGGCCGCGCACCTTGCCCTTGTAGTCGTAGTCGCCGGGCCGGGAGGCCCGTACCGTGAGCCGGCGCTCGGCGATCCGCCGCCCGTCCGGGCCGGTCAGCACCACCTTGTACGTGCCGTCCTCGGCGTCCGGCAGCACGCTCGGCACCGCCTCGAACATCCGGGGATTGTTCCAGTACCCGCCGTGGTCGTCGTGCCGGAGCGGTACCGGCCCCTTGAACGCCTTCGAGTGCACCGTGAAGGAGCTGCCGGTCTCCCCCGGATACAGGTCGTCGAAGAACAGCCCCACCGACTCGCCGGGGCGCACACCCTCCAGGGAACCACTCACCTCGAACGACGGCCGCGGCGACGCCACCACACGGACCCTTCCCCGGTCCACGACGCGCCCGGCGATCTCGACCGTGAGCGGGTACCTGCCGCGCTTGGCCTTCATCGCGATCTGGCCCCGCGCCTGGTAGCTGAGGCCCCACGAGGGTTCCGCCATCGGGTCCCGGTCGTAGGCGAGCCGGACGGCGTGCGCGAAGGCCGGGGACTTCACGACGACTTGCTCGTGCCGCGTGGCGACGCCGACCACCTGGAGGTCGACGAGCTCACCGGGCCGCTCGCCATCGGTCTGGTACAGCAGCTGCGTCTTCTTCCTGGCGCGGCTGCCATCGTCGGCCGCCGCGCTGCTGGACGCGCCGACAGCGCACACCACTATCCCGCCGCACACCGCGACGGCCGTGCCGATCGTGATACGTGACCAACCCACGGCGCTTCCCCCTTGACGGCCTTTCCCGGAGAGAGGGGGTTGGTGCCCGATCGGTTGCTTTGTGCCTGCCGGGCCTGCTGAGCCGGCCCGCAGCAGGCGCTCAGTGAGGGAAGGCCGTCGCCACGCCCTCCGGCCGCTGCAACACTCGGAACGGTGATGGACACGGCAGCCTTTCCCGCCACCGCGGTCGGCTACGGCCAGCTCCTGGAGTGGGCCTGCCGGTTCGGGCCGGCGCCCCGGGCCGGGGCGGAGGGGGCCGGCAGCTATGGCGCGGTGCTGAACGGCCGTGCCTGAGTCCGGGCCAAGACCGGGAACGGGCCGGCGCAGAGCGCCCGGATGTTCAAACTCGCCAAGGCGCGGTCAAGGCGCGCACGCAGGCGATCAACCAGCTCAACGCCATCCTGGTCACCGCCGACCCCACGCTGCGGGACGAGCTGGCGGGCTTGAACAACTCCGCGCTGTTCCGCGCCTGCGCGCAATTCGGCACCACTTTGGAAGGCGACGGCGAGGGGCGGACGTGCTCCAGGCCACCCGCATCACGCTGAGCCTGCTGGCCCAGCGCATCGAGCAGCTGACCGGACAGATCCACCAACTCGACCAGCGCCTGGCCCGGCTCGTGGAACACCACTTCCCGCAGCTGCTCACCCCGGTGGGCATCGGCCCGGACAGCGCCGCCATCCTGATGATCACAATGGGGGACAACCCGGGGCGCCTCCATGGTGAGGCGTCGTTCGCCGCACTGTGCGGGGTCAGCCCTATCGAGCACTCCTCAGGGCGCGAGCGGTGTTGGCGGCTCAACCGTGGGGGAGACCGGCAGGCCAACTCGGCGCTCCACCGGATCGTGCATGCCCGGCTCCGTTTCGACCCCCGTACCAGGGACTACTACGAGCGGAGCATCAAGGAAAGCAAGACCCGACGCGAGAGAGTCCGCTGCCTCAAGCGCTACGTGGCCCGCGAGTTCTTCCATTTGGTCCGGCCCGAGAGCACACTCCGCGAAGCGGCCCAGGCTGCCAGACTCAGGCTTCGGTCCCGGAGGCCGCACCCCGGCTTTCAGCGCCTGTCGGTGAGCCGTGGTTTGTGCGGGCGAGCTCGACTTCACGACCCACCCAGCACGAGATTTTCCGGTGCTGGTTCGGTGCTGACCGCAGAGGGGCGATGACAGGAAAACAGCAGGTCGTAGCTCTGATCGGATGAGTTGTCGTACCACTCCACGGTCGTGCCGATCAGACTCGCGGCGACGATGCGCTTGAGCGAGGCGGGGGAGCGGGGGAGGGCGGAGCGGGTGCCGAGGCGGCCATGGTCACCACTTCCGGGGCGGGGGCGGGGAGGTTTCGTGTCGCCACACCGTAGGAACGCCCAGGTCACGGGCACATGTGGTGGGACACCACACTTCGGGGCCCGACCATGCGGGCGGGCACCATGATGCGGTGCAGGGGACGCCGGCCGTCAGCCGGCGGAGGAGTGGCTGGAGAGCGAGTTCGTCGGTTCACCGCAGACCGTCGCCCTGGTGGTGCGCGGGGACGGGAGTCAGCTCGTAGAGATCCGCTCGGCCGGTGACACGGCCGGCCGTGGGCGGCGGGAAGTGGGAGCCGAGTACCAGGACTTCGGTGCCGGAGAGCGAGGCGAGCACGGCCCGGCGTGTCGCCTCGGACTGTGCGGGGTCGATGTCGACGCAGCTGCTGATCTCCGGGTGCGGCAGCTGGACGGGGTGGTGGATGCAGTCACCGGTGATCAGCGCTGCGCGGCCGCCGTTGCTGAGCTGGACCGCGAGGTGGCCGGGCGTGTGGCCCGGGGTGGGGATCAGGCGCAGTCCGGGGGCGATGTCGAGGCCATCGGCGGGGATGTCGAGGAGGTCGAGCAGCCCTGCGTCCTCGATCGGGTGAACGGAGTCGCGGAACATCTGCCGACGCGGTTCGTCCATGTCGTAGGAGGACCAGAAGTCCCGCTCTGCACGTGAGGTGAGGTATCGGGCACGGGGGAAGGTCGGCACCCATTCGCCGTTCACCTCACGGGTGTTCCAGCCGACGTGGTCGGTGTGGAGGTGGGTCAGGATCACCAGGTCGATCGACTCCGGGGGGTAGCCGGCGGCCGTCAGGCGCTGGAGGTAGTCGGTGCGGAGGCCGTGCCAGGCCGGGTTCGCACGTGTCTTGCCGTTGCCGATCCCGGTGTCGACCAGAACGCGCAGTCCGCCGACCGTGAACGCGAAACTGTGGCTGGACAGGTTCAGGATGCCGTCGGCGTCGGCGAAGTCCGGCCGGAGCCAGTCCTGCCGGCCGACGACCTCCGGGGTCGCGTCGGGCAGCAGCCAGCTTCCGGTCGGGGGCGGGAGAGGTACCTCGTCCACCCGGTGGACGGTGATGTCCCCCACTGACCAGTAGGGGATCGTGGCGCCGCTGATCGAGTCGGCTGACCGGGTCTTCATGTTGTCGCTTCCTTCGGCGGTGGGTGTGGACCTGTGTGTCGGGGCCGGCTGTTTCACGGCTCGCGGGTGCGAGGCGGTGTGCAGGGACCGCTCCCAGCACTTAAGGCAATTTGTTTGCGTTAAGCCAACGTAAGTCCTATCGTCGACTAAAGCAAACAGTTAGCTTTTGGCTGTCGCGGCAGGGTCGACCCCTTCACCGCATCGGCCCGGCCAGGAAAGAGCGCTCATGTCCGCTGCTGAACTCACGCCCCTGGAGGCGGCCCGGTGGGCTGCTCGTACGGGGCTCCTCCTGCCGGAAGACCGCCACTCGGTCGTGGCGGCCACCGCCAACCACATCCATTCCGTCGTCTCGGTCCTGCGGGAGCTCGACTTCGGCGACACGCCTCCGGCTGCCGCCTACCGCGTCGGGGAGGAGAAGAACGATGCGGCCCTATGAGCTCTCAGTGGCCGCCGCCGGGCGGGAGATCCGGGCCCGCCGCCTGTCGCCCGTCGAACTGGTGGACTCCGTGCTGGACCGGATCGACCGGACGGAACCGCGGCTGGGGGCCTACGTGACGGTGACGGCCGCACGTGCGCGCCAGTCCGCCCGCCAAGCCGAGCGCGATATCGCGGCAGGCCGCCACACGGGACCTCTGCAGGGGATTCCCATGGGTCTGAAGGACCTGATCGACACGGCCGGTGTGGCTACCACCGCCAGTTCCCGGGTGCGCGCCGGCCACCAGGCGGGGACCGACAGCACGGTCGCCTCGCGCCTGGGCGCGGCGGGTGCGGTGCTGCTGGGCAAAACGCACACCCACGAATTCGCCTACGGCCTGACCACGCCGCAGACCAAGAACGCCTGGGACGCGGAGCGGGTCGCGGGCGGGTCCAGTGGGGGGTCGGCCGTGGCCGTCGCGGCCGGGGCGGCGACCTTCGCGCTGGGCACCGACACCGGCGGATCGATCCGCGTGCCCGCCGCGCTGAACGGAGTCGTCGGCCTCAAGCCGACCTACGGCCTCGTCCCCCGCCACGGCGTGACGCCCCTGTCGTGGTCACTCGACCATGTCGGCCCCCTCACACGGACGGTCGAGGACGCGGCGCTGGTCCTCGCCGCCCTCGCCGGGTACGACCACCGCGACCCCGCATCCCTGTCCGTCCCCGCCGCCGACTACCGGCCGACCTCTGCCGAGGACCTCGGCGGACTGCGCGTCGGCGTGCCGGGCAACTACTACTTCGACCACGTCGATGCCGAGGTCGAGTCCGCCGTCCGGCTGGCCGTCGAGCGCCTCGAATCCCTCGGTGCGGAGCTCGTCGACGTCGAGATCCCGATGACGCGCTACATCCAGGCGACCCAGTGGGGTCTGATGGTGCCCGAGGCAACCGCGTACCACCAGCAGACGCTGCGGTCGGTGCCGGAGCTGTACGCGCCGGACGTGCGCATTCTTCTGGAGGCCGGCGAACTCATGCCCGCAGGTGACCATCTGCGAGCCCAGCGGGCCCGCACGCTCATGCGGCAGGCATGGCTCGGCGTACTGGACACGGTCGACGTGATCGCCGCCCCCACGGTCCCGGCGACCGCCGCGCGGGCAGGCCGGTCCACCATCACCTGGCCCGACGGAACGGTCGAGAGTGTCTCCGACAGCTACGTCCGCCTGTCGGCTCCCGCCAACATCACCGGGATACCGTCGCTGACCGTGCCGGTCGGCCACGACTCGGCGGGGCTGCCGATCGGCATGCAGCTCATGGGGCGGCCGCTGGGTGAGGCGGTTCTGCTGCGGACGGGGCACGCCTACGAACTCAGCGAGCCCGCCCGGGGGCTCGCGCCCGTGGCAAGTGAGCGCCAGGCGCCCCGTCGGGCAGGGGAACTACGGCCGAACTGACGCATCAACGTTCATTAAGGTGGTATCCATGCCCAGACCCATGGCGCGCCCCGGCGGGCGCAGTGCCCGTGTCCAACAGGCCGTGCACGCCGCCGTACGCGAACTCGATACCGAGGTGGGCCGGAGTGCACTGACCATTCCGCTGATCGCGGCTCGGGCCGGTGTCACCCCGTCGACGATCTACCGTCGCTGGGGCGACATCCAGGAGCTCCTCTCGGACGTCGCCGTTGAACACCTCCGGCCCGACACCGGTCCGGAAGACCTCGGAGACCTGACGTCCGACATGCGGGCCTGGGCCGAGCAGTTCGTCGAGGAGATGGCGTCGGAGGTCGGCCGTGCCTACATCCGCGACGCCCTCCTGGGCGACCCGGAGAGCAACAACGCGAGCCAGTGCTCGGCGTACGCCGCCGAGGCGATCAACGTCATCCTGGGGCGGGCGGGCGCCCGCGGTGAAACCGCCCCCGACGTCGAAACGGTCCTCGACGCCGTCGTGGCACCGATCATGTACCGCATCCTCTTCCGGCCGAGCCCCCTGGACGCTGCGTACGCACGGCGCTTGGTCGACGGCTGCCTGAAGTAGGAGTGGTACGGCCAGCGGTACGGCCCTGACGCTCGGGGAGTCATCGCGTCTGTTTCAGGGCGGTGGCGAGGTCATGGAGATGCCGGCGTACCGAGCCGCAGGTGAGGACACCACTGCCCGCGCCGGCCAGCTCCGCCTCTGCGGGCAGGAGCGCGGCATGGGCCCGTTCCATCGCGACACGGTGGGACACTGTGACGGCCGCCTGAGCCACCAGGCACCACAGCGCCTCGTACAGGAGGCCGGGCGGCGGGTCCGGAAGCCGGTCCAGCAGTTCCTCGGCCTCGGTGCGGCGGTCCTCGGCCAGGAGGACCAGCGGAGCGGCCCACTGCCGGTGGGGTCCCCAGTCGGCCCGTTCGTCGGCTCGGGCGGGCTGTCGATGCCGCACGCGCAAGCAGAGCAGTGCGAGCGGCAGCAGCCCGCGTTCCACGCCGGGCATGCCGACGCCCTCCAGCCGGCCGGCGGCAGCCCGATAGGCCGCTTCCGCCTCGGGTGGCGGGCCGGTCGCGGCAAGGCGCAGGGCCCGGTACCACTGGGTGAACACACCTACCAGCGGCAGCTCGTTGCGCTCGGCGAGGCGGTCTGCGGCGGCCGCGTGCCGTTCGGCTCCGGCAAAGTCCGCGACGGCGCTCCGGGCCTGGACGCGGATGAGGTGTCCGAGCACCTCATAGGTGATCAGTCCGTGCCTGGCGGCCAGGGCGATGACCTCGGCGCCTGTGCTGTCGCGGCGGGCCGACAGGCCGGCCCGGTAGAAGGTCTGCATGAACACACCGTTGAGGGCGAAGGCCAGCAGCGCGGGATCCTGGAGCCGACGGGCGATCTGCTCCGCCTGCCGGGCGGCCTGGAGAGCGCGCGCCGAGCGTGTTCCGCGGGATTCCAGCGCGATGGTGGTCAGCAGACGCGCTCGTGCGGCCTCGTGCCCTCCTGGCTGAAGGCCCATCAGGGTGCGCTCGGCCGAGGCGATGACGTCGGCCGAGTGTTGCGGGTCGTCGGCCTGGGTCCAGATCGCGGGAACGTCGTAGCTGCCGATCACCCGGGCGGTCAGCTCGGAGTCGCCGAGCTCCTCGGCGGCGGAGATGGTCGCCAGACGGTGCTTGCGGGCGGCCTCAAGACCACCGCCTCCCGTCACGGCGAGGTTGCGGAGCAGGTCGACGGTCGACTCCAGCCGTGCCCGTGGGCCTGATGTCAGGGTGCGGTCGTAGGCGGCTGCGGCGTCCGCCCACACTCTCCCCGGCGACCCGCTCGGCTCGACAGGGGCGAGGCGGTGGTCCTGCGCGAGGATGTCCGTCTCCAGGCGGCGCAACGCCGGCCCCGGATCGATCCCGAGTTGTTCGACGAGAAGGTTGCGGGCCCGGGCCAGTACTGCCAGTGCCTCGCCCTGGCGGCCGCTGCGGTAGAGCGCGAGGGCCAGCAGTCGCCACGCGTCCTCGCGCCAGGGGTGTTCGGAGACATGCGCGTCCAGATCGGGTACTGCGTCCGCGGCCCGGCCGAGGGCCAGTCGGGCCTCGGCCTGGCGTTCCACGGCGGAGAGCCGTAGCTCGCTGAGCCGTGAGCGCTCCGTGCGGGCCCAGATCTCCTCGGGGAAGTCGGCCAGGGCGGGCCCGCGCCAGCACCCCAGCGCTTGTTCCAGGCGGGGGAGAGCCTGCTCGGGCGGCAGAGCGGCCGCGCCGGAGAGCAGTTGCTCGAACAGCCGGCTGTCGACGCGGTCGTCCTCGGTGTGCAGCGCGTACCCCGGGCCGACCGTGACCAGCAGGCGGGCCGGCGTACGAGGCCGGCGCTCGGGTTCCAGGGCTCGTCGCAGCGCCGCCACGAAGGTGCGGACCGCACCGACCGCGTCCGAGGGCGGGTCGGCCCACAGATCCTCGACCAGACGCCCGACCGGAACGACCCGGCCTCGGGCGACGACCAGCCGGGCAAGCACCGCCCGGTGCCGCGGGCCTCGCAAGCCGACCGGGCGCCCTTCGCCGTCCCAGGCCACCACCGGGCCAAGGATCCCGAACGTGACGCTCACCCGTCGGCCCGCCTTTCGCTCATGCCCGGTGGTCAAGCCCTCGCTTGCTCATCTGGCTCTGTTCACGAGAACGGGAGTCGGTTGTCGACGACTTCGGGAGTCATTTCCCCAGTCTCATTCATGTTCATTGTCGATGAGTTCGGGAGTCACCGCGGCCTTCGAGCGCCTGTTATGGCCGATGCTGATTCTCCTGCGTCCTGGTTTGTCGTGCGGCGCGGGTCGTGGTCAGCGGTGCGGTGATGCACGCGGCAGCGAGGAGGATGCCGAAGGCGACTGTCAGGGCAGTGGTGTAGCCGTGGACGGATGCCGCACTCGGCGTGGCGTGACGTGCTGACGCCAGGTATGAAGCCGTGGCGCTGGCCGCGATGGTGTTGAGCAGTGCGGTGCCGAGTGCGGCTCCCAGTTGCTGGGAGGCGTTGTAGGCGGCCGATGCGGCTCCGATGTCATGCCTGTGCATGTCCGCGGTGGCCAGGCTGGCGGTCGGGGGCATGACGCAGCCGAGACCGAGCCCGGTGAGTACCAGGGCGGGCGCCAGGTACAGCGGCAGGATGTGCGTGCTCTGCGGTGTCAAGCGGGTCAGGATGAGCATCCCGGCGGCCGCGGCGAACAGGCCCGGCAGGATCAGCACCGCAGGCGCGACCCGTCCGTGCAGTTTCCCGGCGATGAGTGTGGAGCCGAGCAAGGCGGCCAGGGCGTTGATGATCAGCGTCAGGCCCGCCTCGACCGGTGAGTAGCCGAGGACGGTCTGTGTGTAGTAGCTCATGAACAGGTAGAAGCCGAACATCGCGACGAACATCAGGGTGATCGAGATGAGTGCACCGGCACGCAGACGGTGCATGAGTACGCGTGTCGGCAGCAGCGGGCGGGGGGCGCGCACCTCGACGGCTGCGAACGCGGCCAGCAGCAGGACACCGCCGGCCAGCAGTGCCAGCACCTTCGGTGAACTCCAGCCGAGCGGTTCGGCTTCGTTGAAGGCGTAAACCACAGCGGCGAAGCCCGCGGCGCTGAGCAGTGCGCCCGCAGCGTCGAGCCTTCCGGCGCCGGGGATTGGGCGGTCCGGTGGCACGAATGTCGTGCCGAGCACGGCGAGCAGGGCGACTGGGACGTTGATGAACAGGCACCACCGCCAGCTGGCGTACTCGGTCAAAAGCCCCCCTGCGACCAGGCCGAGGGCCGAACGGTGGCACCGACTGCGGCGAACACACCGAACGCCCGACCGCGTTCGTGCGGCTCGGTGAACGTCGTACTCAACAATGACAACCCGGCGGGCGCGAGCGCGGCGGCGAAGACACCTTGCAGGGCCCGGGCCCCGAAGAGCATCTCGGGGTTCACGGCAGCCCCGCCCAGCGCGGACGAGGCGGCGAAGCCGACCAGGCCGATGAGAAACATGCGCCGATGGCCGAGTGCGCCGCTGACTCTGCCGCCGATCAGCAGCAGTCCGCCGAAGGCCAGGGCATACGCGGTGATCGCCCATTGCCGACTCGCGTCGGACATGCCGAGCGCGCTCTGGGCGGAGGGCAGCGAGACATTCACGATCGTCCCGTCCATGACCACGAGGAGCTGGGCCGCGCTCACCGCCAGCAGCGTCCACCACCGCCGTTGCGCAGAGGCAGGTCCTCCCTTTTTGTCGCAGGTCTCGAAGGCAGGCTCCGCCCTGGGCGGCTCGATGTTTCGGGCATTCATGACTTCAAGTGTTTCGTTGAACTGATCCCGGAGACTTTTCCTCACCTCTGGTCGCCGGACCAGGGCCGATGAGCGGATAACCCTCAAGCCTCCGTTGAACCTTGGCGGGCGCCTCCCCAACTCGTGAACAGCGCCCATCGGCAGGTCAGCTCCCGTCGCTGGGGACGTGCCTGGGCGTGGGCTTGCAGCTCCACAGACGTTGAGCCAGAACCATGAGTCGTGAACCAAGTCACTCATCAGATGCTCATTCGCGGCGGCCACGATGGAAACACCTTCTCATCCACGGAAATGGGCCGGAACCATGGCACCTACCATCGCCAACTTCGACTACCAGCGGATCCACGTCGGCGATGACGTGTCCCTGAATGTGGCCACCGCCGGCTCGGGCACTCCGATCGTGCTGCTGCACGGCTTCCCGCAGACCCATCTGATGTGGCGGCATGTGGCCGCCGACCTCGCGACCGACCACACCGTGATCTGCCCGGATCTGCGTGGGTACGGAGACAGCGACAAGCCCGCCGAAACGGACGGCTCGGTCTACGCCAAGCGCACCATGGCCGCCGACATCCTCGCCCTGGCCGGTGCTCTGGGGCACGACCGCTTCGCCCTGGCCGGACACGACCGCGGCGCCCTGGTGGCCTTCCGCGCCGGACTCGACCACCCCGACAAGATCACTCACCTCGCCAGCCTCGATGTACTGCCCACCCTTGACATGTGGGAGGTGATGCACGGTGTGACCGCGGCTGTCGGCTTCCACCTGTACCTCATGGCCCAGCCTCCGGGCCTGCCGGAGCAGATGATCGCGGCCGGCCCCGACGCCTTCTTCGGTCACTTCCTCGACACCTGGACCAACGACCCGGCTGCCATCCCGCCCGGTGTCCGGGCTGCCTACCTGGAGGCCTGTCGTGGAGCGGTGCCCTCGATCGTGGCCGACTACCGCGCTTCGGCCGGGATCGACATCGCGCACGACCAGGCAGATCGCGCGGCCGGCAACCGGCTGCGGATGCCCGTCGCCGTACTCCAGCAGGACTGGGGTGCGGCCCTCGGCTTCGACGCGGCCGCGCTGTGGGCCTCCTGGGCCGCCGACCTGCGGCACCACACCGTCACCTGTGGACACTTCCTGGCCGAAGAGGCCCCCGACGAGGTGGCCAGGGCGCTTCGGGAACTCCTCGGCCGGTGACCGGCAGCGCCGACCGCATCCTGCCCATCGAGGCCACCGGTCGCCGGTGCCCTGCTGACCTTCCTCGCCAAGTAACCGTCGGTCTGCCGCGCGAATCCAGGAGTGACATCAGATGCGATATCTCCATCAACTGCGCCCATCCACCGGCGCGTTACACCGAGACGGCCTGCCCGGGCCATCGTGGCCGTGCTCATCCCATCGACCGCATCGCCACCGACCGGCCGTACTACTCGGGGAAGCACCGCAAGCACGGGATGAATGTGCAGGTCATCGCGGCCCCGTACGGCAGGCGGCTATCGGCTTCGCCAACCCTGCCCGGTGCCGTGCACGACATCCAGGCCGCCCGCACCCACGGCATCATCGATGCGCTGACGGACGTCGGCATTTCCTGCTGGGCCGACAAGGGCCACCAAGGCGCTGGCGGCGCAATCCGCGTTCCCTGCCGCGGTCGTTGGCACTACCTCTCGGCAGGCCAGCAGGCCGTCAACCGCTCCCACGCCAAAATCCGAGCGCTCGGCGAACAAGCCATGGCCACCCTCAAGACCTGACGCCTCCTGCGCAAGCTGCGGTGCAGCACGAGTCGCCTCACGGACCTGGTCAAGGCCGTGCTGGCCCTCCACCTCCAGCCTGAGATCAGGTAGATGTCTCAGTCTCCGGACCACCCCCAGAAGTAGATCTCCTGTGGCGTCCCGTGGTCGTCATGCAGTATTGCGCAGCGGCCGTAGCCGCGCTCGCGAGCAAGGTCCTGGATCGCTGGAACGTGTTTCCGGGTGAGCCGTTCCGTGCCGGTGGCCCTCCGGGCCTCTTCGGCGGTCACCGGCTGTACCGCACAGATCTCGGGTTCCTCATCTTCCCCTTGAACATGGAAGACATCGAGAATCGAGTGCGTGCCGGAGTGCTGCGTCCACTCGTCGGCCCACAGTTCGTCCAGAGACAATGGTCGCGGCTGGCGCTCCTCCTCAGGAAGCCAGTCCTGGCCGCGCACCCAGTAGTAGTCACCAGCAAGGAACACTCGGTGCTGCAACTCCACCAGCGCGACGCCAAGATCCTCCTGGTGAGGCACGTAGTAGTCCCAGGCCGAAGCACCCATGCTGCACTCCTTCGAGTCAACAGCCAGCGCGGTATTACGTCACAAGAACGCTAGCGGTCGCCTCCGACAGGCCATGAAGACTGACGACAACCCTCCTGCATCGCCTGCGGAGACGAGCTCAACGGTGACAACAAGGCGGACTACCTGATGGTGAAGCAGGACGGCTCCGTCGACGCCTACATCAACAACTGGGATCGCAGCGACCCCACGGCCCCCGGCCGCTTCACCAAGAAGGAGAACTTCGTCAAGGCCACCCACTACCCGGCGGACAAGTCCACCTTCCGCGACATCAGCGGCGACGGAAAGGCCGACTACGTCGTCATCTACGACGGGGGAGCCGTCCGCTGCCGGCTGAACGAAGGCGGCAACGGCTGAGAGACAGCCGGCCTTTACCGACACGCTGCTGACCAGATGCCGCCGACGGGTGCGGCGGCGGTGACCGGAGCCCGTAGGGCAGCCGGGGGAGCGTGGTCCTCGCCGGCGTGCACATCAGGGCTGGAGGAACCCCGCCTCATGTACCAGGATCGCGGCCTGGACGCGGTTGGTGCAGCCGAGCTTGTTCAGTGACCGGCTCACGTGCGTTTTCACGGTTGCTTCCGTCATGGACAACTTCGTGGCGATGTCGGCATTGGACATGCCCTCCGCAACGAGGCACAGAACGTCGCGCTCGCGATCGGTGAGGCCGGCCAGGCGCCCCCGCGCGACGTCGAGGAGGGTCGAATTCCGTCGGGAGAAGTGCGTAACCAGTCGGCGGGTCACAGTGGGTGCGAGCATGGCTTCGCCTTTATGGACGACCTTGACCGCCTGGATGAGATCTCGCGGTGGTGTGTCCTTGAGCAGGAATCCCATGGCTCCCGACTGGAGTGCGGCGTGGACGTACTCGTCCAGATCGAACGTGGTGAGCACGATGACTTTGGGCGCGTTCGGCAGAGCGTGGATCTTCCGGGCGGCGGTCAGACCGTCCATTCCTGGCATGCGGATGTCCATCAGTACGACATCGGGGCGGCAAGTACCGGCCAGGCGAACGGCCTCCGCGCCGTCGCAAGCCGCTCCGACCACGGTTATCCCCGGATCCATACTCACGAGGTTTCCCAGCCCGCAGCGGAACAGTTCTTCATCGTCGACGACGAGAATGCGGATGGTCATGCCGCCCCCTTCACCGCGGGAATCCAAGCAGAGACCTGGAAACCGCCCCCAGGACCCTCTGCGGCGAGAAAGGTTCCCCCGAGCACGCTGACGCGCTCACGAAGTCCGTTCAGGCCGTGGCCGCCGCTGGGCAGGTCCAGCAGCGGCCGTGTCGAGGGAGCGTCGTTCTCCACGGTGACGCGTAGCCCGCCGGGGAGGTAGTGCAGGTGCACGACGGTGGTGGCGTGGCCGGCGTGCTTGTGCACGTTGGTCAGTGCCTCCTGTACCAGCCGGTAAGCGGTGCGCTCCGCAGTGCCGCCGAGCGGATGCCGCTCGCCCGAGATCCGCAACGCGACCGGTACTCCCGTGTCCCGGGACTGCTGAAGCAGCTTGGTCAGGTCCTCCAAGGAGGGTTGCGGAGACAGCGGCACAGGGCAGTCTTCCTTGTCGCTGAGCCGAAGCACGCCCAGTACCTGTCGTAGCTCCCCAAGAGCCTGCCGTCCGATCTGGCCGATCATCTGGCCCGCTTGGGCCGCCCGCTCACTCTGGTCAGGGTCGATCTCCAGGGCGCCCGCGTGCACGACCATGAGACTGACCCGGTGGGCGACGACGTCGTGCATTTCCTGGGCGATCCGGGTGCGTTCCTCACTGCGTGCCTGCTCGGCCAGCAGATGCCGCTCCCGTTCCAGTCGCTCGGCTCGCTCCTTGAGGTTCTCCATCACCGTACGGCGGGCCGTGATGTACAGGCCGAACAGTACGGGGACGACCACCAGGCCGAGTTCCACGTAGGTTTCCGGCTCCCACAGCATGAGACCGCGTTCGGAGCGCACGAACCAGACCCTGCCGACAGCAACGGCCAGGAAGGCGGCACCGGAGACCACCACCAGGGCTCCGCGCGAGCGCCCATGCCTGGCCGCGGAGTACAGAGCGATCGGCAACGCGGCGCGGGGCGTGAAAGACGGAATCGGCGCGAGCACCAGCGTCGCGACGGCGACAGCGACCGGATAGCGCCGCCGCACGATCAAGGTCAGACCCACCGCAATGGCCATGGATCGCACGGATGGACCCGAATTCCCCCAAGAGGTATCCGCGACGTACAGCACGTTCACCCACGTGACCGTGACCGTGATCGTGACGTCCAGCAGCAGCTCCCTCCAGGACTCCCACCACAACAAACGGCGTGTACGGGGGTGCTGGTGACGTATCAAGGCGCCGAACCGGTGAAGCGGCGTGGGGTCGGAACGCAGGGAATGCTGGGAATGACGGAAAAGTTGCATCGGGCAGACCCTAAGGCCAGGCGCGTGGCAAGGAACTACACCCACAAGCTGATTCGACGTTGACTTTGGTCGTACTTCGCGGCGGTTCCCCTCGTACTTTCGGCCGAGGGGCCCCAGGTGCCGCTGTGTTCCTCACGCGGTGACTTTCCGTTGAGCCCATGTCACCGGGCTGAGCGTGGTGGGGGATTGAATCAGGACCCGCGCAGGGATGGCGACAAGTTTCTGTTTCGGCGCATCATCCGCCCCGTTCATGAGGGTGATCTTGTAGACGATATAGCCGATGTACCAGCCTCCGTTGACACGTTCGTCGATCCAGCCGAAGTGGCCGCCGGGGACGGTGGTTTCGACCGTCTCATCGCGCATACTCGTGAAACCGTTCGTAGTGGTCGTCGACTGGCTGTACTCGAAACTCCCCTCGACGCCGATTTCCCCGGTATCCGTCTTGCCGATCTTGGCGTTGACCTTCCCGCCCACGGACCACCCCGTGGTGTCGCTCTCCGTTTTGCTGACCGTGGCCTGCTGCTTGAAGGTGAGCTTCGAACCTCCCGCGACGCGCGCCGTTGCACCGTTGCTCGGGTAGGACTTCTCCAGTACGCCGACAAAGCCACATGCCGGCTCGACCGCTACTCCTGGCACGGGAGATATCCCCTGCCTACGGCATTCCTCCTTGGCGGTCATCCCATTGTCGAACGGACCGCGCGGGATCCACGGTTCGATGTCGTCCTGGCTGCTTGTACGGATGTCCGGGCTGTCCTTGACGGCGACGTCAGGATCAAGATTGAAGACGCTTCCGAGCTGGGTCTGCACGTCCTCAAGTGCTTTCTGGTGCGGATACTTGCTCTCCACCTCGGCGAGCGGGGTCAACTTGGTTTCCAGCCCGCTGACCGGGTAGCCCATGATGGCTTCTGAGCTATTGAGGGGAGCCGTCCGCGCGAGCATGGCGTCGACCTGCGCGTCGTTGTCGTACCACACGCCGTCGGCCGCGAAAGCCGGGGAATGGGTGCCGATCAGCGAGGCTACGGTGAGGCCGGCGGTCGCGAGGGCCGTGGCGGCCCGCCGGGTCCGCGTACGGCCGGAAATTCCTGTGCTGGGTTTGATGGGTGTCCTCATGACTCTCTCCTCATCCGGGAGACTCTTTTCCGCCTGATTCAGACGCGGTAGCGAGAAGTATGGTCGCCGCTATCTCCGGAGCGCATCCATCGAAAGAGTGCCATGAGGTGAAACGAAAGTTGCAGGGATTTCCTGTTCCTTACCGACTCCTCGGCCGGTGGAACCGAAGTGGGGAGCTATTACGTCTTGCGGGTCGGCGCGAGATCGCCATGACGCTGAATGTGCAGTGTGCGAACGGCACGTTCACCGAAGAGAACAGCCCAAGGAAAGAGCAAGAGCCTCATGAACGAACGAATCACTCCGCAACCGTCGACAACCCATGAATGGAGAGGGGCGGCCACCTCAGGGACGGCCGCCGCCACCCCAGGGCGCGGCCTGACCGGTATGAGAGGACGCAGCCGCCGTCAGGTCTGCGCGGTGCTTCTCCTGGTCTTCGGTGGGTACATCCTGCCGGTGGCGGGCTGGTTGATCGGCGGTGTCGTATGGCTGGTCACCCCAGGATGGAGCACCCGTGTCAAGACGGCCGGGCTGCTGGTCTGGCCGCTGTGCACGCTGGGCCTGGTGGCCACCAGCGCCGCCACGTACTGGCTCATCCTGCCCTTGGGGGACCCGGTTTCCTCCATCGCCACGTCTCTCTTCCTGCTGGTGCCCAGCAGCTGGTTCCTGCTGCTGTTGACGGCCGCCTGGACGCTGCTCGGTGCTACGAGCGCACCCCGCGACGTAGAGGGAGACCCGCAGTGACGTGGGCGCGGCGTACGGGAACGCGGTCCATGCTCGTCACGGCCGTCCTGGCCATGACCGCCACCCTGTTCACGGGATGCGCCTCGCCTCCGCGCAGCGATCGCTCCCGGCCGGCCGTCCCTCCGCCGCCGACCGTCACGTCTACCGAACAGGCAGGCCCCGCACTGCCTCATGTCTCGCCGACGCCCCGTCAGATCCGCCGCACCGGCCCCGACCTGCCGGTCCCCGCCACCGTGGACGTAGTGCGCGGCGAGGGCGCCGATGACTCTGCCGTACAGCGCATCAACCAGGCACTCCGCTCGGCAGGCGCCACCGAGGTGCGTGTGTCCGGCCCTGAGGCGATCACCTCCACCGACGTATATGTCTCCGCCCCCGAGAAGGCGCCCGCCACTGACGTAGGCGCCCCCGGGCTCAAGAAGGCGACCACCACCGGCGGACGACCGCCCCTCACCATCGTCATCGGCCGGATGGACAGCGAGCCGGTGGCCGGCCTACTGAAGCGCAGCAAGGCCTTCGGCCAAGGCACCCTCCCCGCAGAGGGCTACCAGATCACCACCGGCTCGCTGCGAGGCCGCGCGGGCGTCTTGCTGGCCGGCAAGGACACCGACGGCGTCTACTACGCGGCCCAGACGTTCGCCCAGCTCATCCACCGTTCCTCCATCGCCGGAGCATCGGTCGTCGACTATCCGTCCATGCCGCAACGAGGCGTGGTCGAGGGCTTCTACGGCAGACCATGGACCCACCGGACACGCCTGGCCCAGCTGGCCTTCTACGGGCAGATGAAGCTCAACACCTACCTTTACGCACCCAAGGACGACCCGTACGAGCGGGACCGATGGCGCGACCGCTACCCAGCAGGGCAGGCGAGCCGGCTGACCGACCTGGCAAAGGCCGCCCGCGCCCACCATGTGCGCTTCACCTACGTACTCTCCCCGGGCAAGTCCATCTGCTACAACTCGCCCGACGACCGGCAGGCCGTCACCGACAAGCTTCAGTCCCTCCACGACCTGGGCATACGCGACTTCGCCATCGCCTTCGACGACATCCACCCACTGCCGGTTTGGAGCTGTGCAGCGGACTTGGCCCGCTGGGGAACAGTCACCGAACAGTCCCTGGCCGCCGCCCAGGCCGAGCTGCTCAACCGCGTACAGCGGGAATTCATCGACCGCCACCGCGGAATACGGCCACTGCGGATGGTCCCCACCCAGTACAGCGACCTGTCCGACACCCTCTACAAGAGAACACTGCGCCACCAGCTGGACGAGCACATCGGCATGATGTGGACCGGCACCGACGTCCTGCCCACCAGTATCACCGCAGACCAGGCACGCGACGCCGCGGCAGTGTGGGGCCGCGACGTACTGCTGTGGGACAACTACCCCGTCAACGACTCCGACCAGACCACCGGTCGCCTCCTCCTGGCCCCCTACGCCAAGCGCGCCAGGAAGCTGGACGAACACCTCTCCGGTGTGGTGCTCAACCCGATGAACCAGGCCTCGGCCAGCAAAGTAGCCGAATTCACCGGCGCCGATTACGCGTGGAACACCCGGGCCTACGACCCGACGACCAGCGCCCGCGCAGCCGTCGACCACCTCGCCGACGGAGACCCCGCGACCGTCCGGGCACTGCAACTCTTCTTCGACACCCAGCATATGGCCCCCAGCTGGAGCGGAGCCCCCTGGCAACCACAGGCCCCTGCCCTGGCCGCCCGGCTGGAACGTTTCGACAAGCAGTGGGCACGAGGCGAGAAGCGCCAGGCCGCAGAACAACTGTGCTCGTACGCCCACTTGATGGCCACAGCACCCGAGCAGATCAGAACCCATGTCACAGACCGAGGCCTGGCCGCAGAAGCCAAGCCCTGGCTGGACGCCCTCACCTTGTGGGGCCAAGCCCTCACCGCCACCTGCGACGCGCTCCAGGCACGCCTCGACGGGAATGCAGAGCGGGCCGGCGAGTTGCTGACCCTCTCCCGGGCCAAGGCGGACCAGGCGTCAGAACTCCGCACCATCCCGGGCGCTACCCGGCCCCAAGGCGCCATCAAAGTTGCCGACGGCGTACTCGACACCTTCCTGAAACGAGCCCCTGCACTCCGCTGACCCCGCCAAGAGCGTCGACACCCCGACCGGCTTCTCCTGGATCAACCAGGACGAGCGAGGGTTCGGGGCGGTGAGCGGGCCGTGCGCGCCAACCGACATACTGCGTGCGATCTTTCTCCTGCCCCGAAGGGAACGCCGCGACGTGTCCTCTCCTGCCGCCCTCACCCTCACGCGCACCTCCGTTGCCATCGTCGGCGCCGGTCCGGCCGGGCTGACCGTGGCGAATCTGCTGCGCGCCGCCGGCGTCGACTGTGTGCTGCTGGAGGCGGAGAGCCGGGAGTTCATCGAGCGGCGGCCGCGCGCCGGGTTCATGGAGGAGTGGGCGGTGCGGGCGCTGGCCCGGCACGGGCTGGCCGATCGGCTGCTCGAACGGGCCGACACCCAGGCGGAGTTCGAGTTCCGGTTCGACGGGGAGCGGCACACCGTACGGACGGCGATGCTGTCGGGGCGCCGGCACTTCGTCTATCCGCAGCCGCTGTTGGTCACCGACCTCGTCGCGTCGTACGCGGACAGGGCGGCCGGCGATGTGCGCTTCGGTGTACGTGAGGTGCGGCTGCACGACCTGGCCGGCGAGCGGCCCGCGGTGTCGTACACCGATCCGGTGACCGGCGCCCGGCACCGTATCGAGTGCGACTTCGTCGCGGGCTGCGACGGTGCGCGCGGGGTTTCCCGGGCGGCGATACCCGCCGACCGGGCGGTGCTCACGCGCTATGACCACGGCGTCGCCTGGCTTGCCCTGCTCGCCGAGGCGCCGCCGTCCGCGGACGGGGTGGTCTTCGGTATCCACGAGCGCGGGTTCGGCGCCCATATGGCCCGTAGCCCGCAGGTCACCCGCTACTACCTTGAGGTGGCACCCGGCGAGGACGCCGAGAACTGGTCGCATGCGCGGGTGTGGGACGAGCTGCGCATCCGGCTCGCCGCCGCCGGCGCTCCGCCGCTGACCGAAGGACCGCTGCTCGAGAAGGTGGTCCTGGGCATGCACAACTATGTCGTGGAGCCGATGGCGTACGGCCGTCTCTACCTTGCGGGCGACTCGGCGCACCTGGTCGCGCCGATCGCCGCGAAGGGCATGAACCTCGCGATCAACGACGCACTGCTGCTCGCCGACGGGCTGATCGCGCACTACAAGGGCGACGACAGCGGCCTGGCCGGCTATTCGGAGGCATGTCTGAGGCGTGTCTGGCAGTACCTGGAGTTCTCGCAGTGGCTGTCCGAGGTGATGCACGGCGCCTCCTCCGGCGACCGGTTCCGGGCGGGCACGGCCTCCGCGCGGCTGCGGCGGCTGCTGGGGTCCGAGTCCGCGGCGAAGGCGTTCGCCGGGCTGTACATCGGCGAGGAGGCCGATCTGTAACGCCGTTACGGGCGGGGCGAGCGGCACGTCCGTAGGGCGATTCATCGAGCCGGGGTGGGGTGAGACCCCGGAAGGCTGGGTACGCGGCCTCGTGATCGCCGGGCGGGATACCGCGATGAAGTGGTAGAAATTCGGCGAAAAGCATTGATGCGAAACCGAAGAAGGGAGACGCCATGTCCTCGAAGCGCCGTCGCAAGAAGAAGTCCCGTCGTAAGAGCGGGGCCAACCACGGCAAGCGGCCACAGTGCTGAGCTGAGCGCTGCGATCCGCCCCCGCTCAAGGGGGAACCGTGGGCTCCCCGCGTCCGCCTCAACCCACCCGCGGACGCGGGGAACCCCGCAGCGCCCGGCCTACACCTACGCCTACTACGCTTACGCCTTCGTCAGAGCCTCGGCTATGCGCAGGGTGGCCTGCAGCTGGGTCTTGTCGCGGTGGGTCGGGTTGAACGAGAAGACCGCCCGGCGCTGTTGGTCGCGGGTGGCGACCATGGCCGACGCATAACCGTACCGCTCGCCAGTCTTGCCCCAGAAGGTGATGCCGTTCACCGTGACGGTCTGCAGACCGGCGGCATAGCGCGCCGGGGTGCCGTCCACCATCCGTACGTCGTCCGGCGGCAGTGTGAACATCGGCTCCAGCTCACGAGGCGGCAGAAGCTCGCCGGAGAACAGGGCGGTGATGAAGCGGTCCAGGTCACCGGTGTGGGAGATCATTTCGCCCTCGCCCCAGGCGTCCGACTGCTCGAACTCGGTGATGTCCAGCAGGGACCCGTCCGTCATCTTCATATAGCCGTGCACATGGGGCCCGTGAATCCGTGGGTCGTTGCCGGGCACGGATGTGTGCCGCAGACCCAGCGGGCGCAGGATACGGCTGCCGATCTCCGCTCCGTAGTGGCACCCGGTCAGCCGCTCGATCAGCAGCGCCAGCAGGACGTAATTGATGCCCCGGTACTCCTGCGCGGTGCCGGGGGTGAACTTCACCGAGCCGTGCGAGACCAGCGCCACCAACTGCCGGGGCGTCCACCGGTCGTAGCGGTGACGGGCAATGGCTTCCGGGGTGGACAGGTCCGGCTCACCCTGCTCGGCGGGGAGCCCGCTGGTGTGGTTCAGCAGCTGCAACACCGTGATCGGGGGGAAGCCCTCGGGCAACACACCGGGCAGATGACGCTGGATCGGCGTCTCCAGCGTGAGCCGGCGCTCGGCGGCGAGCTGCAGCACCACCGTTGCCACGAAGACCTTGGTGATGCTGCCGATACGGAAGGTGTCACGCTCATGGACCTCGCGGCCGGTGAAGCGGTCGGCGACGCCCGCGGTGCCGTACCACCGTCCGGCCGAGCCGCTCACCCGCAGCTGGGCCGCGGTCAGCTGCGGGTGCTCCAGGTCGGAGACGGCGGCCCGGAGCGCGGGCACGTTCAGCGGAGGGACCGGCGTCGGAGGAGCCGGCGCAGGCGGGGGCACCGGGCCGCCCGACGACCGGGCCACGGACGGACGACCGGCGGCATGCGCGGAACCCGTCGTCGCGAGGACCACCGCACCGGACAGCGCGGCACCCACAACTGCCCTGCGGGACAAGGAAGAAGAACTCATGTGCCACAGCATCCCGAGTCCCGGCCGCCCTGCCTTCAGGGGTCACCCTGACGCACCCCTGAGCCACCCCGGAGACGTCCCCCACCCCTGCCGAACTCGTCGGGCGGCGTTCCGGGCACGCCCCGAGTAGAGGGCGGCGTCGCGGCGGTCTAGCGTGGAAAGAGGTTCTCCTCATGGAGAGGCTGTTGTCATGTCACTCGACCGGGAGGAGTCCGCCACCGGCGGCCGGCTGTCGCAGCTGCTCGACAGTCCCGTCTTCGGTATGGCGCCATGGATCGCGATGTCGGTAATCGTCGGTCCGGGGCGCTATGAATGGGCGGTCGGAATATCCCTTGCCATCGCCGTGGTGATTGTCATCGCCGGTCACCTACGCCACCGTGGAACGTCCTTCAAAATCCTCGAGATTTCCGATGTGGTCTTCTTCGCGGTGATGGTGATCATCGGCATCTTCGCCTCCCCGGGCGCACACCGCTGGCTGGAGACGTACGCGGGGGAGATCTCGAACATCGCACTGCTGGTGATCGCTCTGGGGTCCATGGCCATCAGACAGCCGTTCACCCTGCAGTACGCCCGTGAGCAGGTGCCCCGCGAGATCTGGAACGAGCCCGCATTCCTCCGGACCAATTACCGCATCACCGGTGTATGGGGCGCCGCGTTCGGTGTCGCGGCAATCGCGGGCGCCTACGGCGATCTCGTGCTCCACAATGCCAACAACCTCTGGACGGGCTGGATCATCCAGATCGCGGCCATCATCGTCGCGCTCGAATTCACCAGCTGGTATCCCGAGGTCGTACGGGCCCGTGTGCGGCGCGAACGCGATCTTTCCGGCCCGCCGGAGCCCCCGGTCAGCGCCATGCTCATTCCGCTGGCGGGCTATCTGACCCCCGTGGGCATCGCGGTCCTCGCCTTCGACGCCGGGCCGGCCTGGCTCGGGGTGGGGCTGATCGTCGTCGGGCTGCTGCTTGTGAAATCGCTGAGCCGCGCCACGTCCGCGGAGGCGGACGTGGGAGGGTGAGCGCCGACGGGACCGCAGTGAGGCCATGGTGAGGCCGCAGCGAGGCCGCAACGGCATGATTGCCCCGGCTTGACGGCACATGGTGTCAGATGACCTAGAATCGGCGGATGATCTTCATTGTCGTCAAGTTCCCCGTCAAGCCCGAGCACGCCGAAGAGTGGCCCCGGCACGTCGAAGCCTTCACCAACGCCACCCGCGCCGAGCCCGGCAATCTGTGGTTCGAGTGGTCCCGCGGCATCGAGGACCCGAACACCTATGTACTGGTCGAGGCGTTCAAGGACGACGCCGCCGAAGCGCATGTCAATTCCGACCACTTCCGCGCCGGGATCGAGCAGATGCGCCCGCTGCTGAGCCGCACCCCCGACATCGTGAGCACCACCATCGAGGGTGCGGACGGCTGGAGCGCGATGGGCGAAATCACCATCGCCTGAGACCCGACCTGAGACCCGACCCACCCTGGAGCCAGGGGCGTTGAGCGATCGGTCAGGCTAGGCCCCCCTCCCCGCTACGCCCGCCCCTCCCCGCTACGCCCGCCCCTCCCCGCTACGCCCGCCCCTCCCCGCTACGCCCGCCCCTCCCCGCTACGCCTGCCCCACCAAGTGGCCGAGGAACCAGTCCCGGGCGAGATGGGCGACCTGGTCGAGGGCACCGTGTTCCTCGAAGAGGTGGGTGGCACCGGGGACGATTTCCAGGCGGGTTTCGCAGCGGAGGGCCGCTTCGGCCTCGCGGTTGAGGTCGAGGACCAGCGGGTCGGCGCCGCCCACGATCAGGAGCGTCGGAGCCCGTACACCGGCGAGCAGTGGGCCGGCGAGGTCGGGGCGGCCACCGCGGGAGACCACGGCCCCGATGTCCGCGTCGGGCGCGGCGGCGGACCGCAGCGCCGCCGCGGCTCCGGTGCTCGCGCCGAAGTAGCCGATCGGGAGGGCGGCGCGGTCGCGCAGCCAGCCGGTGGCGTCCGTCAGCCGCTCGGCCAGGGTTTCGATGTCGAAGACGTTCGCCCGGTTGGCCTCCTCCGCCGGTGTGAGCAGGTCGAAGAGCAGAGTGCCCAGGCCCGCCCGGTTGAGGGCCTCGGCGACCAGGCGGTTGCGGGGGCTGTGGCGGCTGCTGCCCGAGCCATGGGCGAACATCACGACCGCCGTGGCGCCCGCCGGCAGATTGAGGTCCCCGGTCAGCCGGACCCCGGCGGCGTCGATCGCCACCTCGGCCTCCACGTCCCGCTCGGTGTCCGCTTCGCCCGCGATGTCGGCGGACGGCGCGGGGTGACGCGTCTCGGCACCGGCCGAGGCCTGTGCCAGCAGGGAGACGACTTCGTCGTCCGGGGTCTGGGAGAAGTCCCGGTACCACTCGCCGACCGCGGAAAAGGCGAACGGCGTCGAGAGACAGACGAGTTCATCGACTTTGCCGCGCAGACGCTCCGCCGCGTCGGGAGGCGCCACCGGAACGGCGAGCACCACGCGGGCCGCGCCCTGCGCCCGTACCACCTCGCACGCGGCCGCCGCCGTGGAGCCGGTGGCGATCCCGTCGTCCACCACGATCGCCGTCCGGCCTTCGAGGGTCAGCCGCGGCCGTCCGGCACGGAACCGCTGCGCCTGCCGTGAGAGCTCCGCCGCCTCGGCATGTTCCACGGACGCCAGGTCCGCATCATCGAGCCGGCCGCGGCGGACGATGTCGTCGCTGATCACCCGTACGCCGCCTTCGCCGATGGCGCCGAACCCCAGCTCGCGCTGGTAGGGGACCCCGAGCTTGCGGACGACGATCACATCGAGGGGCGCTTTGAGCGCCTGCGCCACTTGGAAGGCCACCGGGACCCCGCCGCGAGGCAGTCCCAGGACGATGGGTTCGTCCCCCTCCAGATGCCGTAGTGCTTCGGCAAGGCGGTGCCCCGCATCAACGCGGTCGGTGAACAGCACAGTGTGCACCCCCTACTCAGGGGAGACGGAAGCCACGTCCACACCTCACTTCGAAGTAACCCCATATGCCGATACTTCGCAAGTCGGGCGGCTGACCCTTCTCGGCCGTACGCCCTGACCCTGGCTGACCAGGGCCGACCGTGGTTACCGTCGGCGTATGGATGGAATCGGAGCGGTTCTGATCGATATCGACGGCGTGCTCACGGTGTCCTGGAAGGCGCTGCCCGGCGCCGTGGAGGCCATGGAACGGCTCCGGGCCGCGGGACTGCCGCTGGCGCTGGTCACCAACACCACCTCGCGGACCCGCGCCGCGATCGCCGAGCGGCTGGCCGGGGAGGGCTTTCCCGTAGGCGTCGACGACATCCTTACCGCCCCTGCCGTCACCGCCGCCTACCTGCGAGAACACCATCCGGACGCGCGCTGTCTGCTGATCAACAGCGGTGATGTACGGGACGATCTGGAGGGGGTGACGCTCATCGGCGAGGGGGGCGGTGAAGAGGGCTCGAAGGCGCCCGAGGTGGTGATTTTCGGCGGTGCGGGCGAGGAATTCAGCTACCCGGCGCTCAATACGGCCTTTCGGCACCTTCAGCACGGCGCCCGGCTGGTCGCCATGCACCGGAATCTGTACTGGCGCACGGCGGACGGGCTCGACCTGGACACGGGCGCCTTTCTGGCGGGGCTGGAACGGGCCGCCCGGGTCGAGGCGGAAGTCACCGGCAAACCGGCAAAGGCGTTCTTCGCCACCGCCCTGGCGCGCCTGGGCGCCTCCGCCGGGCGCACGCTGATGGTGGGCGATGACATCGAGTCCGATGTGCTGGCGGCCCAGCGCTGCGGGATCACCGGCGTGCTCGTCAAGACCGGCAAATACCTGCCGGAGACGCATCGGGCGGCCGGTGGCACACCGGACCATGTGCTCGATTCCTTTGCCGAACTGCCCGGTCTGCTCCGTCAGTTGGACCAGTCCGACCGGTCCGACTAGGGCCTGTGTGATGTTGTGATCAACCAGTTGGCTTCAGGAGGTCGTTGATCCAGATCATCGAGGCGCGGAGGTGGAGGCCGGCGAGGTAGCTCTCGGGCGTCTTGTCGTATCGAGTCGCGATGCCCCGCCAGGCCTTCAGCTTGTTGATCAGGCGCTCGACGGTATTCCGTTCCTTGTAGAGATCGGCGTTGTGGCGTGTGGGCCGGCCGCCCCGGCTGCCTTTCTTCTTCCGGTTGGCGGCTTGGTCCTTCTTCTCCGGGATGACTGCCTTGATGTTGCGTTTCCGCAGGTAGGAGCGGTTGGCGCGGGATGAGTAGGCTTTGTCCGCGGCGACAGCGGCAGGCCGGGTCCGGGGACGGCCGACAGGCAGACGGACCCTCACCTTTTGCAGCACGGGGACGAACTGGGGGCTGTCGGCGGCCTGTCCTGCGGTCAGGACGAGTGACAACGGACGGCACTTGCGGTCTGCGGCAAGATGAATCTTGCTCGTCAGCCCACCACGGGATCTGCCGAGCTGGGCTTCCTTCAAGCGGAGCTTGCGCCGTCGCCTGATGCGCCGCCGCTCTTCCTGCTCGGGGTCGTCATTGCCGTCCTGCCCGTTCTGTTCTGGCCGGCGGCCCCCTTTTGCCGGGCCCGCTCCTGCTCGGCGGCGGCTTCCTCAAGGGCGTCCATGACCTCCTTGCCGATGCGCATCCCGGCGGCGTCGTGGTGGGCGCGGGCGGCAGTGGAGTCCACGCTGACCAGGGACAAGTCCGTCTTCCCCTGGCGGGCGGCCTCGGCGATCACGCCTTCCAGCAGTGCGGTGAAGACACCGGCGTCCCTCCACACCCGAAAGCGGCCGTAGACCGTCGACCACGGGCCGAACTCATGCGGCATCTCCCGCCACTGACTGCTGGTGCGGAACCGCCAGATCACCCCCTCGAACTGCTCCCGCAGCCGCCCGGGGTACGGGCCGTACTCGCCTATCGGCAGGAACGGCTCGATCAACTTCCACTGCTCGTCGGTGAGTTGGCTACGCGTCACGACCGCCTTCCTACCGGATCCGCCTTCCGGGCGGATCCGGATCGCAAGATTGATCACGACATCACACAGGCCCTAGGCCGTGTCTCTCCGATCGCGACCGGAGCCGGACAAGGATCACGTGCGGCCGAAGCGTCCGGGCAGCTTGCGCCACCCGTTCGAGGGGGCACGGCCAAGCCGGCATATGGCCCGCGCGCTCCGGCCGCCCACGGTGCCGGAACCATTCCGGCGCAAGAATCGACATCCCCGCGGCGTCCACCCGCTCGCCCTCCCACTGCAGCGCATCCCGCAGGACGCCCTCAAGGACGAAGCCCACCTTCTCGTAGACACGGCGGGCCCGCGGGTTGAAGGCGTACACCTCCAGTGAGATGCGATGCAGAGCCAGCTTCTCGAAGCCGTAACCGATGATCAGCCGGGTCGCCTCGGTCCCCAGGCCGCGCCCTTGGGCTCCGGGCACGAAGGAGACGCGGAATCCGCAGCCCTCGTTGTCCGCGTCCCACTCGTTGAGCACCGCCTCCCCGACTACGTTCCCGGTCGCTTTCTCCACCACCGCGAGGTCCAGGCGGTCGTCTGGTCGGCACGCGTGCTGTACCACGCCCGTAGCTGTCCCTCATCGGGCTCGCCATCGTCGTGGCTGCCGGTCAGCCGCGTCACCTCCGCGTCCCGGAACATGGGCATCAGCGCGGGCACGTCGTTCACCGTGACCGGCCGTAGGAGGACCCGCTCGCCGCTCAGCGTGGGCTTGAAGCGGAATCCAGGGGCCGGAATCCCTTGCTCGTGATCAGACATTTCTGGAGCGTGTCCCGCGTCCGGACCCGCTGTCCTCCGGATATTCGCCCTGCGGACGGCTCCCGCATGGCTGAACTGCGGGTTCACGATGCGCCGGGAGCGGTGAGCAGTGCCGCGATGTCGGTCGCCGTCCAGTGCCCCTGGGCTCCCGGGCAGCCCGCCAGATACTCGGCGGCCCTGAGCGGGCTCCAGCCGTGGGAGGCGACGATCCCGGCCGCGATGTGCCGCAGGTAGGGCGCGGAGGGCGGGTTCGGGGCGATGTCCTTGCTGCTCCACGGGGCCGTGAAGGTCAGTACCGGACAGCCGTCCAGGAGTCCGGCGCAGACCAGGGTTTCGTAGCGGCCGGGGCCGATCCGGGATCGGCCGCGGGTGAGGGCCTCGGTCAGATCGAGATCCTCGCCCGGCTCCCGGTACATCTCCTGGGCGGCGATGTCGGAGAACTGCTGTGGCGTCAGCAGATAGGCGCGGGCGGGGAGTTCGGGCCCATGGTCGGCAGGAGCGGAGCCGGGGTCGGGCTCGGAGCCGGCGCCGGGGTCGTAGAAGGCTCTGCCGCCGGTCCACACCTGTGACTCGGTGGCGAAGTACAGCAGACCGGGCAGCATGATCGGTGACGTGCGGGCGGGGTGGCGCGGGTCCCGGCAGCCGGGGTAGGTACGCAGCCCGCCAGGGGGCCGGCCGCCGGCGAGGTAGTACGTCAGCCGGTCGAGATGCATGTTGGAGCCGTATGCGGCGTACCAGAGGTGACGGACGGGGCGGAGGTTACGGACGGTTTCGGGGGAGCCGCACCGGGCTTCGAAGCGTCGGGGCCTGATCACATGCTCACGCTACGCGGACACCTCCGCGACGGCCGTGCCCGGCGGCTCCGCGAGGCCCTTGATGAGACGTGACAGCCCGGTTTCGCCGGTCATCGCTCCTCATGATGCCCCGGCCGCGGGGCAGGCTGGCCGCATGGACATCAGCCCGCAGAACGCAGAATCGGAATCCGTGCTGGTCGCCGTGGTCACCGGTGCCGCACAGGGCATCGGCCGGAAAGTGGCCGAGGTGCTGGCCGCCGAGGGCTATGCGCTGGTGCTGGCCGACATCAAGGAGCCGGGGGAGACGCTGGCGGCCGTACGGGACGCCGGGGCGGAGGCGACCGCGGTCGTCGGGGACATCACGTCCGAGGCGTATGTGACCGCGCTCGCCGACGGTGTGCGCGAGCGCTACGGCTGTGCCGACGTACTGGTCAACAACGCGGGGATCTCGCAGCTCACACCGGCCGAGGACACCACGGCCGCACAGTGGCGCCGGGTCCTGGAGACCAATCTGACCGGGCCGTTCCTGCTCTCCCGGGCCCTGGGTCGGCTGATGCTCGACGCCGGCGGCGGCGCGATCGTCAATATCGCCTCGATCGCCGGGCTGCACGGGATCGCCGACCGGGCCGCCTACAACGCGAGCAAGCACGGCCTGATCGGGCTCACCCGCACCCTCGCCGCGGAGTGGGGCGGCCGTGGGGTGCGGGTCAATGCGGTGTGTCCGGGCTGGGTGAAGACCGAGATGGACGCCGCGGACCAGTCGTCCGGCGGATATACGGATGACGACATCGTCGAACGGGTGCCGATGGCGCGGTTCGCCGCCCCCGAGGACATCGCCCGGGCCACCGCCTTCCTCGCCGACCCCGGCCGCAGCGGCTTCATCAACGGTGTCGCGCTGCCCGTCGACGGCGGCTGGACGGCCGACGCGAGCTGGACGTCGCTGCGGCTGCGCAAACGCTGACCGCGGCACCGGGCCGGCCGGGTTTTGCCGCGAGTGGTCTGGAGATGCGCACTGCACGGGGCGGACCGGTCCACGGAACAGCCGGCGTTCGGCCATCGGCCGGAATGCCGGGGGACGGAGGCAGTGTGGCGGACGAGAGGGTACGGCGGGGCGACGAGGGGGCGCGGCGGAGCGGCGAGGCGTCAGGGCGGAGTGAGGAGGTGTCAGGGCGGGGCGAGGCCAGGACAGGTGCGTCCCGGGCGAGCCGACGCGGGGTGCTCGCCGCCACGGCGGCGGCGGGGCTCGGACTGCTCGCCGCCTGCGCCGAATCGTCCTCGCGTGCCGATTCGCCTCCCCATAAGTCACCGCCCGGCGGCGGCGCGCGGCAGTCCCCGTCCGGTCCGGCGGGCACGTCGGACCCGCCCGGATCACCGAGCCGCTCCGCCCCGGCCACCGCGCGCCCCTCGGACCATCCGGCGAAGCGGCGACGGCCCGAACTTCCGCGTGGTGGGCGGGAGTTGTTCCCGCGGTATCGGCTGGTGGGGTTCTGCGGTCTGCCCGGCGCCGCGGCGCTCGGCCGGCTCGGGACCGGTGATCCCGGGGAGCGGGCCGGCGAGATAGCGAAGGTGGCGCGTTCGTACGCCGGTGGGCGCGAACCGCTGCCCGTGCTCGAACTGCTGGCGGTGGTCGCCAATGCCGCGGCCGGCCCGGACGGTACCTACCGCTCGCGGACGCCCGCCGCCACCGTCCGCCGCTTCCACCGACTGGCGCGCAGGCGGCGGGCGCTGCTGCTGTTGAACATCCAGCCGGGGCGCGCGTCGGTGCTCGACGAGGTCAAGGCGCTGCGCGAGTGGCTGGTCCATCCGGATGTGGGTGTCGCGCTCGACCCGGAGTGGGAGATGGGCGCCGGCGAGGTGCCCGGCGATTCCTACGGACACACCGATGGCCATGAGCTGACCGAGGTCGCCCGCTATCTGTCGGAGCTGGTCGAGGTGCACGACCTGCCGCAGAAGCCGCTGGTCTTCCACCAGGTGGCCACGTCCGTGGTGCGCGAACAGTCCGCGCTGCGGCCGCAGCCCGGCGTGGCGCTGATCAAGAGCGCCGACGGTATCGGCTCACCGGGTCTGAAGCGCGGTACCTGGCGTCGGCTGGTCAGCGATCTGCCCGACGGGCTGCACACCGGCTTCAAGCTGTTCTACGAGGAGGATGCGCAGGGCAGCCGCCTGATGACGCCGAAGGAGGTGCTGGCCCTGCGGCCGCAACCGGAGTATGTGATGTACGAGTGAGCGGGTCGCGACGATCACCTCTCGGCCGCGACGATCACCTCTCGGCCCCGAGGATCACCTCTCGGCCCTGACGATCAGGCGCTGGGTCGCCGACCGCGCCACCGACAGCGCCCGGTCGCGGTCGGTGCCGCGCTGGCCGAGCACCACCCGGGTGCTCAACCCGTCGAGCAGCGCGAGGAGTTCCGAGGCACGTGCCGGTACGTCCATGGGGACGAACCGGGACCGTGCCACGCCCTTGGCGAGCAGCGCCTCCAGGTCGTCCTGCCAGCCCTGGTCCATCTCCTCCTGGGCGCGCCGCAGCGACTCGTTGGAGGGCGTACGCGCCCAGAGCTCGATCCACAGCATCCAGCGGGCGTCACGGGGGCCGCGCGGCAGATAGAGCTCCAGAAACAGGTCGAGTTTGCGCTCCGCGGTCAGCCGTCGGGCCAGCAGCGCGTGCCGCTCCTGGGTGAGTGCGGCCTCGCTCCAGCGCAGCGCCTCCAGCAGCAGCAGGTCCTTGCTGCCGAAGTAGTACAGGATGTGCCCGCCGCTGGTACCCAGCCGCTCGGCGAGTGCGGACATGGTGAGCGTGGCCAGACCGTTCTCGGCGATCGCGGCCATGGCCTCCTCAAGCATCCGTTCCTGGGCGATGTGCCCGTCGCGCCGCCGTGCCGCCCCTGCCACCCGTATCGCCTCTGCTCTTCCGTGCGGACCCTGCGCCCCGGTCGTGCGTCCCGGTCCCGCCTGGTCCCTGCCTCGTCCCGCCCGGTCCCTGCCTCCCGACCCTATCCGTGAATTTCCGCAGAGGTCTTGACGGGCGGGGAAGCGGTCCCACATCTTGAATGCCGTCCTAAAAGTTAGAACGGCATTCAAGATATCGGCATTCAGAGATGGGTGCGGAAGGCCTGGCAGCCGGCCGAGACGGTGAGTGTCGAGACCGCGGTGTACGCGTACACGATGGGCTCCGCGTAGGCCAACTTCCTTGAGAAGGAACGGGGTTCACTGGCCGTCGGCAAGCTTGCCGACTTCGTGGTGCTGTCCCGGGACATTCTGCGGGTGGCTGCCGAAGACATCCCGGGCACGGTCGCCGAGACGGTCGTCGTCGGCGGTGAGATCGTGCACGAGAGCCGACAGCCTTGATCCGCCGTCAGTACGGATGCTTCTCCTCGCGGTTGGTCCACGCCTCGTACGCATGGGCGCCCAGCTCGGGGTAGATCTGTTCGACCTTGATCCTCCGCTGGTCGAGCGGCTTCTTGAAGTCCTCGTACTGGAATGTGTCGTCGAAGCCGATCCTCGCGGTGTCGTCCAGGTCGCAGCTGTAGTACACCGCATCCATCCGCGACCAGTAGATGGCGCTCATGCACATCGGGCAGGGGGCACCGCTGATGTAGATCGAGCAGCCCTGCAGCATACGGGCGCGTTCCGGGAGGGGGTCCGGTGACCCCTCGGGGCGGGGGACGTATTCCAGAGTGCTTTCGTTCTCATGCGCCACGGCGATTGATGGAGCCTCAGGGTTGAGGACCTGTACGGCCTTCCGGATCGTCTCCACCTCGGCGTGGGCGGTGGGGTCGCCGGTCAGCAGAACGCGGTTCTGCCCGCGGGCGATGATGTCCCCGTTGTGCGTGATCACCGCGCCGAACGGGCCGCCCCAGCCGTTCTCCACGGATTCCGTGGCGAGCCGTACGGCCTCTGTGAGGAGTTCTTTCTGTCCCATTACGGAGTCTCCGATCGGCATCGATTCCTTGGCGGAACGGTTAGATAAAGTCCCGATTTGCCCTGAAAATCGCTTATGTACTAGGCTACTCCAGGTGAGTGCCCGTGCAAGCCGTGGTTCCGCGGCTGACAACGCCACCGTTGTGACCTCGCAGAAGGTGCGCGAAGGCCGGACCGACGAGTATCAGCGTTGGCAGGACAAGACGAACCAGGCTGCCCGCGAATTCGAAGGTTTTGTGGGCGCCGAGGTGTATCCGCCCGGTGCCGGTGAAGCCAATGAATGGGTGGCCGTTTTCCGCTTTTCCGGAATGGACCACCTGACCGCTTGGCTGGATTCTGGCCGGCGACAGGAATTGCTCGAAGAAGCGCGCGGACTCTTCGTCGCACCTCCGACGCAGGAGGTGCTCCATGGCGGCAGTCCGGCCCAGGTGGCTCCGGAGGTGGTCACGGCCGTCATCTCCCACGTGGTGAAGCCCGGATACGAACAGCAATTTCTGAACTGGCAGGAGAAGGCGCTCAAAGCACAGGAGAAGGCGCCGGGATTCATGGGCTCCGAGCTGTTCAAGCCGGTGAAGGGCGTTCAGGAGCACTGGGTCGTCGTCTTCCGGTTCGACTCCCGCGAGCACCTCGACGAGTGGCTCGAATCCGATGTGCGCGAGACGCTTTTGGAGGAGGGGCGCAGGTACTTCACCTCCTACGACGTGCGCAAGGTCGCCTCGGCGTTCAGCGGTTGGTTCCAGTTCGACCACGGCAACGGTGAGGGCGCTCCGCCCAACTGGAAACAGGCCATGACCGTGCTCCTGGCCCTCTATCCGACCGTGATGGTCATCAACCTGACCGTGGGACTTGAGCTGAACCACCTCAAGATCCACGAATACCTCGGCCTGTTCATCGGAAACATCCTCAGCGTCAGCGCGCTGACCTGGCTGCTGATGCCTCTGGTGAACAGGGGGCTCGCCTTCTGGCTGGTGCCCGGCCGGGCCATCGGCCGCCGGGTGCAGGTGATGGGCGCCGCGGTGGTGGTGCTCGGCTATCTGGTGTCCCTCGCCGTCTTCGCCCTGATCACCCGCTGACGATCCGCCGCGTGGCGAGGAGGCCACCATGCGCCAACGGACACCGGCACCCACGCCCGACATCGACGGAAGCCTGATCCGCCGGGGCGACCCCGGCTACGAGAACGCCCGCACCGACGCGGTGTGGAACGAGGTCATGCCGCGGCGGTTCCCCGCCCTCATCATGCGGGCCGCATCCGAGGAGGACGTGGCGCACGCCGTCAGATACGCCCGTACGCAGGGACTACATATCTCGATACGCTCCGGCGGGCACAACTGGTCCGGCTCGCCGCTCCGCGACGACGGTCTGCTGCTCGATCTCTCCCGGCTCCGCCGGTGCGCCGTCACCCCCGCCACCGCAGCCGCCCCGGCGACGGCCACGGTGGGGCCGGGCGCCACCGGCCGGCACCTGGTCGCCGCCCTCACCCCGCACGAACTGGCCTTCCCCGTTGGCCACTGCCCCTCCGTGGCGGTCGGCGGATTCCTGCTCAGCGGCGGTCTCGGCTGGAACTCCCGCGCATGGGGCGCCTCGTGCGCGGACGTGCAGGAGATCCGGGCCGTCACCGCCGACGGGCGGACGGTCACCTGTAGCGAGACGGAGCACGCCGATCTCTTCTGGGCCGCGCGCGGCGCCGGGCCGGGATTCTGCGCCGCCGTCACCCGCTTCCGCCTGACCCTGCACCCCCACCCCGCGTCGATCATGGCGACCAGCCTTTCCTTCCCGCTGGCCGAGGCCGCCCGGGTGACCGGCTGGGCGGCCCCGCTCGCGCGCCAACTCCCGCCGTACGTCGAAACGGCCTTCGTCCTCGTGCCCTCCGCGAAACCGGCGGACACGGCTGCGCCGGGCCCCCGGATCACCGTCGCCGCCACCGCGTTCGCCACCACGCAGCGGGAAGCCCTCGCGGCGCTCGAACCGTTCGCCGACTGCCCCTTCGGCGAACTCGCCGTCGCAAGACAGCTGCCCGGGCCGACATCGTTCGCCGCCCTGCACGAGGGCGCGGTCGCGGTCTGGCCACCGGCGCACCGGTACGCGACGGACACCCTGTGGTCGCCGGAGAGCTACGGAACCCAGCTGACGCGGATGGCCGACGCGATGGCCCGTGCACCCTCCGGCAAGTCCCTTGTGCTCGCACCCGTGCAGCCGGTTTCCCAGGTCCCCGCGCTGCTGCGGAACATGGCCTTCGCCCCGCTCGGCGAGTCCTATCTCGTCTGCTACGCGGTCTGGCAGGACCCGGCCGAGGACGAGGCCAACACACGCTGGCTGCGGGAGGCGATGGCCGCCGTGGACCCGCAGCGCAAGGGCTGCCACTACATCGCCGAAACGGACCTGGAGGCCGACCCCGCACGGGCCCGGCGCTCGTACGCCCCCGCCACCTGGGACCGGCTACAGGAGATCAAGGCCCAGTGGGACCCGGAAAACCTCTTCCACTCCTACCTCGCCCCGTGACCCAGGGCCCGGGCACCCGCGGCGTCCCCGGCCGGGCAAGCGGGGACGACGTCGCGGAGGCACCATGGCCGTATGCTGCTGGCCGATCTCGCACAGGTGTCGAGGGATGTCGCCGCGACATCGGCGCGTTCACAGAAGATCGCGCTGCTGGCCGGGCTGTTCCGGGCCGCCGCACCGGAGGACGCCCCCGTGGTCATCCCGTATCTGGCCGGACGACTGCCGCAGGGGCGGATCGGGATCGGCTGGAGCGTGCTGCGCGAGCCGGTCGCGGCGGCCGACCACGCCACGCTGACCGTGCGCGAGGTGGACGCGGCGCTGACCGGACTGGCCCGGGTCGCGGGCGCCGGGGCACAGGGTGAGCGGCGCCGCCTGGTACGCGAGCTGCTGGCCGCGGCGACCGAGGACGAGCAGCGGTTCCTGATCGGCCTGCTCACCGGCGAGGTACGGCAGGGCGCGCTGGACGCCCTCGCGGTCGAAGGGCTCGCCGCGGCGACACAGGTGCCCCCGGCAGACGTACGACGGGCCGTGATGCTGGCGGGATCGCTGCGGGACGTCGCCCGCGCGCTGCTCGCCGAAGGGTCGCAGGCACTCGCGGAATTCCGGCTCACCGTCGGCCGGCCGGTCGGGCCGATGCTTGCGCAGAGCGCCAAGTCCGTGGCCGAGGCGGTCGAGCGGCTCGGCGCCTGTGCCGTGGAGGAGAAGCTCGACGGCATCCGCGTACAGGTGCACCGGGACGGGCCGGACGTCCGCATCCACACCCGCACCCTGGACGAGGTCACCGACCGGCTGCCCGAGGTCACCGCCGTCGCCCGCGCGCTGCCGGCCACACGCTTCATCCTGGACGGCGAGGTGATCGCGCTGGACGGTGCGGGCCGTCCGGTGCCGTTCCAGCGGGTCGCCGGCCGCTTCGGCTCGCGGGTGGACGTCTCCGCCGCACACGCCGCGCTGCCACTGTCCCCGGTCTTCTTCGACGTCCTGTCGGTCGACGGCCGCGATCTGCTGGAACTGCCCGGCGAGCAGCGGCACATGGAACTGTCCCGGCTGGTCCCCGAGCCCTTGCGGGTGCGCCGCTGCGTGGTCCGGGACCCGGCCGACGCCGCCGCCCGCGCGGCCGCCGAGGACTTCTTCGCCGCGACCCTGCGCAGGGGCCACGAGGGCGTCGTGGTCAAGGCGCTGGACGCCCCGTACAGCGCGGGCCGCCGGGGCGCCGCATGGCTGAAGGTGAAGCCCGTGCACACCCTCGACCTGGTGGTGCTGGCGGCCGAGTGGGGGCACGGCCGGCGCACCGGCAAGCTGTCCAACCTCCACCTCGGCGCGCGCGGGCCGGACGGCGGCTTCGTCATGCTGGGCAAGACCTTCAAGGGACTCACCGACGCCACCCTCGGTTGGCAGACCGAACGGCTGCGGGAGCTCGCGGTGCGGGACGACGGCCATGTCGTGACGGTGCGTCCGGAACTCGTCGTCGAGATCGCCTACGACGGACTGCAGACGTCCTCGCGCTACCCGGCGGGCGTGACCCTGCGCTTCGCGCGCGTGGTGCGCTACCGGGAGGACAAGACCGCGGCGGAGGCGGACACGGTGGAGACCGTGCTCGCCGCGCACACCGGTGGGGAAGAGTAGGGCCATGACGGGAAAACGAAGCGCCGGGCTGCTCCTGTACCGACGCGGCGAGAGGGGTGCCGAGGTGCTGCTGGGCCACATGGGCGGGCCGTTGTGGGCCCGGCGGGACGCGGGAGCCTGGTCGGTGCCCAAGGGGGAGTACGCACCACCGGAGGAAGCACAGGACGCGGCCCGGCGGGAGTTCGAGGAGGAGCTGGGGATGCCGCCCCCGGACGGGCCGTACGTACCTCTGGGGGAGACCCGTCAGGCGAACGGCAAGGTGGTGACCGTCTGGGCCGTCGAGAGCGATCTCGACCCGGAGCGGATCGAGCCCGGCACCTTCGAGATGGAGTGGCCGCGCGGGTCCGGGACGATCCGCAGCTTCCCCGAGATCGACAAGGTGGCGTGGTTCACCCCGGAACAGGCCCGGGAGCGCATGGTGCGAGGCCAGCAGGCGTTCCTGGAGCGGCTGGCCGGACATCTCGAAGGCTGAGAGTGCCGCCCGGCGCCCCGCGCACCCGGCCGCACCACCCGCGCATGGCCGGGGCCCCGAACCCGCCCTGGACACCGCCGGTCCCCGCCGGGCAGTCTGACCGCGGGGCCGTACGACAGGCCCCGCAACGGGGCCCTGCCGACAGGGTCATGAGCATGCCGCGGGGGCCGCATGTTGCACATCCACTTCGACGAACGGGATGTCGCGCGCGTACAGATCGCCGCCGAGCCCGATCCGCTCTGGGAAACGGTGCTCGCGATGCACCAGCTGGCGCCGGCGGGCCGCGGCGTAGCGGTCTACGCCGCCTGGCGCGACCGCGCCCGCCGCGAGCTGGACGAGCGGGGCCTGACCCGCGCCGCCCGGCTGATCAGCGCGCTGGCCCCGGCCGACGCCCGCTACTTCCCGGACTTCCTCACCCCCGACGCGGCCCGCGACGGCCTGGCGGCGGGGCTGGCCGCGTTACGGGACACGCCCCGGGCGCGGCTGACCGAGGAATCCGCCCGCGCCGCACTGCCGGACCGGCTGCCGCGCTGGGCCGGCGCACTCGCCACCGGAAGCCGGCAGCCGCTCGACGAACTGGCCGACGCGTTCAAGGAGGTGCACCGCGCGGTGATCGCCCCCGACTGGACGGAGGTGTCCGCCACGGTCGACTGCGACCGCAGCGCCCGCGCCCGCACGCTCTGCCACGACGGCGTCGACGCGCTGCTCAACACCTTCCGCCCCACGCTCCGCTGGGAGCCACCGGTGCTGCACGTCGACTATCCCTACGAGCGCGATCTGCGCCTGCACGGACGCGGACTGCGCCTGATCCCCTCCCACTTCTGCCGGCGCAGACCCATCGCCCTCGCCGACCCCGGACTGCCGCCGGTCCTGGTCTACCCCGTCGCACACTCCACCGCCTGGGCCCCGGCCACCTCCCGCGGCCGCCACCCACAGGCGCTGTCCACCCTGCTGGGCCGCACCAGGGCCCGGATCCTCGCCGCCCTCGACGACCCGGCGACCACCGGTGAACTGGCCCGCCGCTTACGGGTCTCCGCCCCCTCGGCCAGCGAGCATGTCAGCGCACTGCGCGAGGCCAACCTGGCCCGCAGCCACCGCGACGGCGGTTGCGTCATCCATGCCCTCACCCCGCTCGGCACCGCGCTTCTGCACGGTGAACTCGCGCCGGTACGCCTGGGGAGCGGCCGGCCGCCGGCCGCTCCCGCGCCACACCTCCGGGCTACGGCAGCACCTGGATCTTCCGTCCTTCCCCCGCCTGGAAGCGGCTCAGCGCCCCGGCGTAGTCGTCCAGCGGGAGCCGGTCGCTGATGAAGATCTCCGGGTCGAGGACGCCGGCCGCGAAGAGTTCCGCGGCGCGTTCATAGCTGTGCAGGACGGCCATGGAGCCGGTGATGGTGATCTCCTGGTTGTAGATGCGGTAGGGCTCGATGGTGGCGCGGGCGGCGTAGTCGGCGACGCCGAACTGGAGGAAGGTGCCGCCCTTGCCGACCCGGCCCAGGGCGTCCTGGATGGCGCGTTCGTTGCCGGTGGCGTCGATGACCACGTCCCAGCCGCGCGGGCGGTCCAGCTCGTCGGCCGACCCGGCCGCGTTGCTGCAGCCCAGGGTGCGGGCGGTGGCCAGTCGCTCGGGGTTGATGTCGACGACGTCGACGCCTGCCGCACCGGTGCGCTTGGCCAGTTCGAGCATCATCAGGCCCATCGTGCCCGAGCCGTAGATGAGGACCTGGGTGCCCAGTTGCTGGGAGCGCAGGATGTCGTAGCCGCGTACCGCGCAGGAGAGCGGTTCGATCAGGGCGGCGTCCTCGGTACGGATGTGGTCGGGGAGCTTGACGCAGTTCGCGACGGGCGCGACGGCGAACTCGGCGGCGCCGCCGGAGGTGGTCACCCCGATCGCGGCCCAGCGTTCGCAGAGGTTGTTGCGGCCGGTGCGGCAGTAGTGGCACTCGAAGCAGTAGAGGGAGGGGTCGACGGCCACCCGGTCGCCCTCGGTGAGTTCGGTGACGGCGCTGCCGGTGGCGACGACCGTACCGGCGAACTCATGGCCCGGGACGACGGGGAGGGTGGGCGCGAACTCGCCCTGGAGGATGTGCAGATCGGTGCCGCACAGCCCGCAGGCCGCGACGGAGACCACGACCTCGCGGGGCCCGGGCGTCGGGTCCACCACGGTGGTGACCTCGACCTTGCCGGGGGCGCTGATCACTGCGGCTTTCATTTCACGGCTCCAAGCGACAGGCCCTGGACGAGTTTGTCCTGGGCGGCGAACCCGGCGATGAGCACCGGGAGGGAGATCACGGTGGCGGCGGCGCACACCTTGGCCAGGAACAGGCCCTGGCTGGTGACGAAGCCGGTCAGGAACACCGGCGACGTACCGGCCACGATGCCCGTCAGGACCCGGGCGAACAGCAGCTCGTTCCAGCTGAAGATGAAGGAGATCAGCGCGGTGGCCGCGATTCCCGGCATGGCCACGGGGGCGACGATCCTGAGCAGGGTGGTGTGCAGCCCCGCGCCGTCGATCGACGCGGCCTCCAGCATCTCTACCGGGACCTCCGAGAGGAACGAGCGCATCATCCACACCGCGATCGGCAGGTTCATCGAGGTGTAGAGGATGACCAGCAGCCAGATGCTGTCCAGCATCCCGGTGTTCTGCGCGACGAGATAGACCGGCAGCAGACCGGCCACCAGCGGCAGCATCTTCGTGGAGAGGAAGAAGAACATCACATCGCTCCACTTGCGCACCGGCTTGATCGACAGCGCGTACGCCGCCGGTACGGCCAGCAGTAGGACGACAAGTGTGGAGACGACGGAGGCGGTCAGCGAGTTGATCAGCGGCGGCCAGGGGCTGACGCCGGTGCCCGCGCCGAAGAACTCCTGGTAGCCGTGCAGGCTGAGCCCGGCTCCGACGCTCGGCGGATTTGTCGCCGCGTCCGTCTCGCTGTGGAAGGACGTCAGCACCATCCAGGCGACGGGCAGGAAGAAGGCGATCCCGCACAGCCAGGCCACCAGGCCCAGCAGGCTGCCGGTGCGCCGCCGGCGCCGTGCGTCGGGGGAGACGGGGCCGCGGGAGCGGCGCGGGGACAGGGGTGCGCTGTTCATCGGGTGACCTCCTCGCGCAGCAGGGACGAGACGGCGCGCAGCGCGAAGGTGGCCACGACCAGCGAACACAGCACCACGACGACGCCCTGTGCGGACGCCCGTCCGTAGTCATGGGCCTGGTAGAAGGTCTGGTAGATGGTGTACGGAAGGTTCGCGGTGCCGAGTCCGCCCGAGGTGATGGTGAACACCGCGTCGAAGTTCTGGACGACGTAGATGGTCCCGAGCAGGGCGGCCAGTTCCAGGTAGCGGCGCAGATGCGGCAGGGTGAGATAGCGGAAGATGTCGAAGGCGGAGGCGCCGTCCATCCGGGCCGCCTCGATGGCGTCCGTCGCCCGGCTCTGCAGCCCGGCCAGCAGGATCAGCATCATGAACGGTGTCCACTGCCAGATCAGCGACACCTCCACCGCGGCCAGCGGTGAATCGGTCATCCAGTCCGGCTGCGGGGGATCGTCGCTGCCGAACAGCCCCCATATCCACGTCAGCGCGCCGTTGAGCAGCCCGTACGAGGCGTTGTAGAGGGCGTGCTTCCAGAGCAGGGCGGAGGCGACGGGCACCACCAGGAACGGGGTGATGAGCAGGGTGCGGACGATGCCGCGGCCGCGGAAGCTGCGGTCCAGCAGCAGCGCGAGGCCCAGCCCCAGCAGCAGGCTGACCAGCACCACGGTCACCGTCAGCAGCACCGTCGTACCCACCGAGGATCGCATCGCCGGGTCGGTGAAGACGGCCGTGTAGTTGTCGAAGGCGGCGAAGCCGCGGTTGTCGGGGGCCAGCGCGTTCCAGCGGGTGAAGGAGATCACCACCGTTGCCACGAACGGGAGTTGGGTGACGATGATGAGGAAGACCAGCGCGGGCAGCAGGGGAGCGCGCCGGGCCCAGTCCTTCGCCCGCTGTGCGCGCCGGGCGCGGGCCGCTTGACGGCCGGGAGCCGCGGCGACGGCCTCGACGGGCCGGGTCGCCTCAGCGGTTGGCGTATGCATCGGACACCTCCTGCGCCAGCCGCTGGCTCTTCTTGAGGGCCTCGGGCACGCTCTGCTTGCCGGCGATCGCCGAGCTCACCTCGTTGGAGACCTTGGTTCCCAGGTCGGCGAACTCGGGGATACCGACGAACTGGATGCCGGGGGCCGGGCGTTCCTGAACGCCGGGGTTGTTGGGCCGGGCCGAGCTGATCGCCTGCTTGGTCGCCTTGGCGAAGGCCCCCGAATTCTTCAGATACTGAGGGTTCCGGTAGAGGGATGCCCGCTTGCCTCCAGGCACCTTCGACCAGCCCAGAGTGCGGCCCACCAGCTGCTCGTACTCCTGGCTGGAGGCCCAGCGGATGAACTTCCAGGCCGCGTCCTGGTGCGTACTGGCCTTCTGCAGGCCCCACGCCCAGGTGTAGAGCCAGCCCGAGCCCGCCGTCCGCTCGACCGGCGCCGGCGCGTAGCCGACCTTCCCGGCGACCTTTGAATCGGAGCTCTCCAGCGAGCCGGCGCCGGCGGTCGCGTCGTACCACATGGCGACCTTGCCCTGCTGCATATCGTTGAGGCACTCGGTGTACCCGGCCTGTGGCGCGCCCGCCTCGCCGTGCTTGCGGACCAGATCGACGTAGAACTGAGTGGCCTTGGTGAACTCCGGGCTGTCCAGCTTGGCCTGCCAGTCCTTGGTGAACCAGGTGCCGCCGAAGGTGTTGACAACGGTGGACAGCGGGGCCACCAACTGGCCCCAACCGACCTGGCCACGCAGGCAGATGCCCTTCATGCCCTTGCGGAATCCGTCCAGCTTCCCTGCGATGTCGGCGACTTGGTGCCACGTAGGACGTGTGGGCATGGTCAGCCCCGCCTCCTTGAGGAGGTCCTTGCGGTACATCAGGAACGACGATTCGCCGTAGAAGGGCTCCGCGTAGACCTTGCCGTCGGCGGCGGTGAGCGAGGAGCGGACCGGGGCGAGAATGTCGCTCTGGTCGAACTCCGGGTCCTTCTCGGCCCGATCGCCGAGCGGGGAGAGCCAGCCGTTGCGCGCATAGATCGGCGTCTCGTAATTGCTCAGGCTCGCCACGTCGTACTGCCCGGCCTGACTGGAGAAGTCCTGGCTCATCTTGTCGCGCAGATCGTCCTCCGGCAGCACGGTGTAATTCACCTTGATGCCGGTCTCCTTGGTGAAGTGCTCGGCGGTGAGCCGCTGCAGATCCACCATCTGCGGGTTGTTCACCATCAGCACATTGATGGTCTGCGGACCGCCGCTGTCCGCGCTGTTGGCGCCGCTGTAGCAGCCGGTGGCGGCCAGCGACAGGGTCAGGGTGATCGATGTCAGCGCTATGGCGCGGCCGGTACGGCCTTGCCCGAGGGATCGTGATCTCACGGCTCTTGCCTTTCAGGGGACGTCTGAGGGAGGTGGGGATATCGGGGGTACGGGGATATTGCCGCGGTGTTCCGGGCAGGCTCGGGGGACCGTCCGAGGGCCGGGGGTGTGGCCTTCGGCGGTGCGGTGGCGGTGGTTTCCTACGGGGCCGGTCGTCCGGGCGGCCCCCGCCCCGGTCAGACCCGGAGCACCTGCGGCCCCAGGAGGGAGTAGCGATGAGCCTCCGGCGCGGACAGCCCCGCGTCGGTGACGATCGCGTCGAAGTCGCTCACATCGGCGAACCGGCAGAAGCTGCTGGCGCCGAACTTGCTGTGCACCCCGACCAGCACCCGCCGCCGCGAGGAGCGCACGGCCTGCTCCTTCACCTCGGCGACCGCCGGATCCGGAGTGGTCAGCCCGTGCTCCCGGGAGACGCCGTTCGCCCCCAGGAACGCCAGGTCGATCACGAACCGGGCGAGCATGTCCCGGGCCCAGGACCCCACCGTCGCCTGCGTCCCGGCGCGGACCCGCCCGCCGGCTAGCAGCACGGTGGCCGACTCGGACGCCGCGACCAGCGACGCGGTCCGCAGTGACGCGGTGATCACGGTCAGCGGACGGTCGGTGGGCAGCAGCATCGCGACCAGTTCGGGCGTGTAGCCCTCGTCGACGAAGACCGTCTCGGCCTCTCCGACCAGTGCCGCGGCGGCCGCGGCGATCCTCCGTTTCTCCGCCACCTGCTGGGTCTCCCGCCGGGCCAGTGTGGTCTCGAAGCCGGCGCTCTCGACCGGGTACGCCGCGCCGTGCGTGCGCCGGACCAGGCCGCGGCGCTCCAGCTCGCTCAGATCCCGGCGTACGGTCTCGCGGGCGACTCCGAACTCCGACGCGGCATCGGCGACCTCGACCCGGCCGGACTGCCGGGCGAGCGCGAGGATGCGGTGCTGGCGTTCCTCGGCCCTCATGGCTCACTCCTGCCCGATGTCTGGGGTGTTTCCGGTCTGCGTTCGGTCACGGAGCTGCCCGTTTCCGCCCGCATCAGGTTTATAGCAATCGCAGCAGCGTCCACGGCTGCCCGTAACGGTAGAAAACTTGCCCGTTTTTGCCCGCTTCAGACAGGCGTCAGCCTGGGAGGATGCCCTGGAGGGTGTCCGTCGGGCCCTTCGTGCGGGCCCGTCGCGGGGCCCGCGCCGAGGCCACGGGCGGGGGCCGCGGGCGGGTGTGGGCCCGGGGACGCCGGCGGGCCGCAGCGGTGGTGCGGCAGACGGCGGCGCTTAGTCTGGACGGCATGAGCTCGGAGATGCGGTCGTTGGCGGTCACTGCGATCGTGCAGGCGGATGAGTGCGCGGTCCTGCGCGTCAGCGGGGAACTGGATCTCCGCACCGAGCAGGCCTTTCTCGCCGAGGCACGGTCGGTGGTCTCGGCCGGTCACCGCTTTCTCGTGCTCGATCTGACCGCCCTGCGCTTCTGCGACTCGCGGGGGCTGAGCTGTCTGCTCGCCCTCGAATGGCTGTGCCGGCGCCTGGAGGGCCGGCTGCTGCTGGCCTCGCTCGGCGTGCGGATGCTGCGCCTGCTGGTCGGCACCCAGTCCCTGGGCGTCTTCTCCTGCTACCCCACGGTCGGCCATGCGCTGGCCGCCGTCCCCGACGGCAGCCGCCCGGCCTGGCCGCCCGCGGCGGAGGACCCGTCCGTGTGAAGCACCGGTTCAGCCGGGTGACGGCAGGCCGCCCGGGCAGTTCACCCCCAGCCAGGCATCGTCGAACCGCGCGAAAGTGATCTTCTGGTACGGGCCGGACTCGTAGAGCAGCCCGAAGGTGCCGTCCGTCAGCCGGGTCAGCGTGGAGTAGGCCGCCGCGCCCGGTGCGACGGCCCGGGAGATGGGCCAGCTCTCGCCGTCGTCGTAGGATGCCCGCACGGTCAGGTTCTCGCGCGCGCCGGTGCTCGCCGTATTGCTGAACAGCAGCCAGTGCGACCGCGGCTGGTGCGCCGGCGCTGCCGGGTCGTAGCGCAGGATCGAGGCGTTGTTGGCCGGGTCGATCAGCTCGTCGTCCGGGGCCGGGGCGCTGTAGGACAGTCCACCGTCCCGTGAGTGTGCGACCAGTCGCTTCGTGGTGCTGCTGGTGCGGCTGTTGAGCATGACGCGGCCATCGGCCAGCTCGACGGTCTTGTTCTCGTCCATCAGCGGCCCGACCGGCGTCCCCATGTGCCAGGTCGCGCCGTGGTCGTCGCTGTACGCACTGGCCGCCCACATGCTGCCGTCGGCCTTGCGGAACGCGTACTGCTGCAGCAGCCGCCCGCCGGCGAGCTGGCTGCCGGAGCCGGACGAGGCGAAGATGCCGCGCCAGGACGGGTCCTTGAGATCATGGGTGAGGCGCCGGTGGTGCCAGCTGAGGCCCCGGTCGTCGGAGTAGCTGTAGTCGGTGTGCAGCACGGTGGTGCTGTCGTGGGCGTTGCCGGCGCCCGCGTTGCCGAACCCGACGCCCTTGGGCGCGTACGCATGAAAGAGGAAGACCCGGCCGGTCTTCCGGTCGACCAGCAGGCTCGGGTCTCCCGCGCCCACCCCGCCGTCGTAGTCCACCGCCGCCCGTGGGGCGCTCCATGTACGCCCCTTGTCGGTGCTCCGACGCACCATCACATCCACATTGCCGGGCAGATCGGCCGCGCTGGCGTTGCGCCGGTCGTACGCCGCGATGAGGCTGCCGTCCGGCAGCGTGGTCAGTGCCGGGATGCGGTAGGTGTGCGCTCCTTGCCCGGATACCGCCAGATCCGTGGTCTCGTACAGGGCCGGCCGGGCGGTGGCACGGAGCGGTACGAGGCGCGGTTCGGCGGCGGGTGCCGCGGGGGCGGACAGCAGGCCGGCGCCGGCGGCGAGCAGGGTGGCCAGCGTGACGGGACGGGCAGCTTTCACCGAGACCTCCAGGGCGGGACGCGGCGCGGGACGCGACGGGCATAACGGAGGGATCGGACATCAGACGTCCTGTGAATCTAAGGTCATGGTGAGGGGCAGTCAACTCCGGGGAGCAAGTGGAGTGATGGGCCGTGCGGGGCCCGTGTGAGCGACGGTGTGAGGTGGGGGTATGCGTCTTGCGGGGGCTGTGGCGGGACCTTAGGGTCGAACGCGGCATCGGACATCAGACGTCCTACGCCCCGAGAGGGGGAGCGCAGGTGCCGGGTCCTGGGCTTGCCGCGGGGTGACGGCGGCGGGATTCCCGTTACGGCGCCGCGCCCTCGCGCAGTGCGTCGATCAGCGCCGCCACCGACGGCCGCCGGCGCGCGGCGGAGCCGACCGCGACCACGATGTGCCGGACGACCGGATCCCGCAGCGGCACGGACGTGATGCCCTCCGAGCGCAGCCGCAGCATCAGCTCCGTCAGCGGCGCGACACCCAGCCCCGCCCCGACCATCGCCAGCGAGGTGGCGGTGTCGGTCACCTCGTGGACGACCCGCGGTTCGAAGCCGGCCCGGCGGCAGGCGGCGCGGACGGCCCGCCCGTAGTACGAGCCGGGCGCCGGCAGAATCCAGTCGAAGCCGGCGGTGTCCGCCAGCCGCAGCGGTGCGGTCCCCACCTCCGCGTCGTCCGTCCCCTCTTCGTTCCCCTCGGCGTCGTCCGCCCCGTCGTCCTTCGCTCCCGCGTCGTAGGCGTCCCACGGCGGCAGCCCCGCCGGTACCGCCAGCGAGAACCGTTCGGTGCACAACCGCACCAACTCCACAGTGCCGTCCCGGACCAGCGGCGCGTCCGGATAATCCAGGCCGAGCGCCAGATCCACCCGGCCGGCGCACACCTCCGTGTACGCCTGGTCCACATCCACCTCACGGCTCTCCACCCGCACACCGGGATGCCGGGCACCGAGGCGGCGCAGGGCCGGCGGCAGCAGCCCGGCGGCCGCCGTACCGAAAACCCCCAGCCGCAGCCGCGCGCGGACCTCGCCGTGGGTGCGCTCCAGCGCCGCCACCGCCTCGGCCTGCGCGGCCAGGATCCGCTCCGCGTGGGTGGCGAGGGTGTGCCCGGCGTCCGTCAGCTGCACCCGGCGCCCGGTCCGCCGGACCAGCTCCGTGCCCGTGGCCCGCTCCAGCGCCGCGATGTGCTGGGACACCGCGCCCGGCGTGTAGCCGAGGGCCGCGGCCGCCGCGGTCATCGTGCCGCTCCGGGTCAGCTCCAGCAGCGTTTTGAGCTGGACACCTGGCAATTCCATGGCGGCACCCTATCCACGGGCCCTCAGGCGCCCGGCGCCACGAGGTGTGCCGCCTTGCGAAACCCCTCTACGCCCAGAACTCTTAAGAGATCGCGTCCAGCAACTGTGCATGGACGCGGCACGGTCCGCCCGCCACCATCTGAACCACCGGTGGCCGACCCGCCACCCGCTCCGGCACCTCCGACATCCCACATCCCACTCCGTCCGGAACAAGAAGACGGGAAGGCGGCCCGGATGGCTTCCACGACGGCTTCGGCCGATGCCCCTGTCCCCGTCCCCGAGCAGGCCGACGTCGTGATCATCGGCGGCGGTGTCATCGGGGCGAGCATCGCGTTCCACCTGGCCGAGGCGGGCGTCGCCCGGGTGCTCCTGCTGGAGCGCGACCGGCCGGCGTCCGGCTCGTCCGGCAAACCCATCGGCGGCGTCCGCGCCCAGTTCTCCGACCCGCTCAACATCCGGCTCGGCCTGCGCAGCCTGGACGCCTGGCGGGACTTCGTCCGCAGGCCCGGCGCCGACATCGGACTGGAGAACGTCGGCTATCTCTTCCTCCTCGGCAACGACAGCGAACTGGCCACCTTCACCGAGGGGGTTGAGGTCCAGAACGCATACGGCGTACCCAGCCGCATCATCACCCCGCGCGCCGCCCAGGACCTGTGCCCGTACGTCGACCCGAGCGGCATCGTCGCCGCCGCCTTCTCACCCACCGACGGCTATGCGCTGCCCAGGTCCGCGGTGGCCGGCTATCTGCGCGCGGCCCGCCGGCTCGGCGTGACCGTCCGCACCCGCTGCCCGGTCACCGCCATCGACACCGCCGACGGCACACTCCAGGCGGTCCGCACCCCGCACGGCACCGTGCGCACCCACACCGTCATCTGCTGCGCGGGCGCCTGGTCCGGCGCCCTGGGCGCGATGGCGGGCGTCGAACTCCCCGTCACGCCGCTGCGCCGGCAGATCGCCTTCACCGGACCACTGCGCCCCGCCCCGCCCCGCATCCCCTTCACCCTCGACTACGACTCCACCCTCTACTTCCACAACGACGCCGCCGGCGGCCTCCTCATGGGCCTGTCCGATCCCCGCCAACAGCCCGGATTCCAACGGGAGTTCAGCCACGAATGGCTGGAGCCGTTCCGTACCGCGGCCGCCCGCCGCGCACCGGCACTCGCCCGCCTCCCGGTCGTCGACGGCTGGGCCGGCCTCTACGAGATGACCCCCGACCGCAATGCGCTGATCGGCGAGGCCCGGAACGTCGGCCGCTTCCTGTACGCCACCGGCTTCTCCGGCCACGGCTTTCTGCAGGCCCCCGCGGTGGGGGAGCTGGTCCGCGACCTCTACCTGGGCCGGGAGCCGTTCCTCGACGTCGGTCCGCTCGCCGCCACCCGCTTCGACGGCCGCGCCGTCCGCCCCGAGGCCCACATCATCTGACCCCTGCCCCCACCCCTCGTCCCGGGAGTTCCCCATGGTCCCCACCTGGCAACTGCGCGCCGCGTTCGCCCGCCGGCTGTCCGACATGTACGGCACCGAAGTCCCCGCGTACACCACGCTGCTGGAGGTGGCCGGGCAGGTCAACGACGAGGTCGCGGCCCGGGACCCGGATGCCGGCCGGTTCGGCAGCATCGGCCGGGTCACCGCCGAACGCCACGGCGCGATCCGCGTCGGCACACCCGAGGAACTCCGCCAGGCCGCCCGGATCTTCGCTGCCCTCGGCATGCATCCGGTGGGCTTCTACGACCTGCGCGACGGCGACGAGGGCGCCGTACCCGTCGTCTCCACCGCCTTCCGGCCCACCGACACCGACGAACTGGACCGTAACCCCTTCCGCGTCTTCACCTCGCTGCTCACCACCTCCGACCGCCGCTTCTTCGATGCCGGCCTGGAATCCCGGCTCGACGCCTTCCTCGCCCGCCGGCAGCTCTTCCCGCCGGAGCTGCTCGCCCTCGCCGAGCGCGCCGAGGAAGAGGCCGGGCTCCCCGAGTCCGGCGCCGAACGCTTCCTCGCCCTCGCGGTCGCCGCGTTCGAACTGTCCCCGGAACCCGTCGACCGCGCCTGGTACACCGAGTTGGAGCGGGTCTCGGCGGTCGCCGCCGACATCGGCGGGGTGGCGGCCACCCATATCAACCACCTCACCCCGCGCGTCCTGGACATCGACGCCCTCTACCGGCGCATGGAGGAGCGCGGTATCACCATGATCGACCGGATCCAGGGGCCACCACGCTGGGCCGGGCCCGATGTGCTGCTGCGGCAGACCTCCTTCCGGGCCCTGGCCGAGCCACGCAAGTTCCGCGAGCCCGACGGGAGCGTCACCGGCGGATCGCTACGGGTCCGGTTCGGCGAGGTCGAGGCGCGCGGTATCGCCCTGACCCGCGCGGGCCGGGCCCGTTACGACGGCCTGATGGCGGAGACCGACCGCCTGACGGGGCTGCGCCCCGACGCCGACCGGCAGGACATCGCCCGTGCCCTGTGGCAGCGGGGCTTCCCCGGCACCGAACACCAACTCGCCGTGGAACACCAGGCGTTCTTCACCTACCGCCCGGTGACCGGACGGCCCCGGGACGGACGCCGCCCGCCCGCCGACCTCACCGGCCTGCTCACCCACGGCTGGCTCACCGCCCACCCCATCGTCTACGAGGACTTCCTGCCCCGCTCCGCCGCCGGCATCTTCCGGTCCAACCTGACCGAGGACGGCACCCGCGACGCGGAGCTGGCGGGCACCCCCTTCGACGCACACCGCCTCTCCGAAGCGATCGGCCGGCCGGTGCTCGACCCGTTCGGGCTCTACGCGGAACAGCAGGACCGCTCGCTGCGGCAGGCGCTGTTCACGCTCGGGGCGTGCGCGGCACTCCGGGCTCTGGACGACGGAGAACTGGTCGCCGCCGATCAGGACAGCGGCGATCCGGACGCCGGAGCCCCGGCCCTCTGACCACCTGCCCCTGACCGCCCTGAAAGCCCTGACCGCTCTGCCGGCCCATTCATCCGGATCTCCCGAGGAGCCCCAACATGCCCGCGACCCCTGCCGCCGGTCCCCGCCTCCCCGACACCACCACCCTGCGCGCCCGCGCGGCAACCGCCCTCCGCCGCTGCGGCATCGACCTCGACGCCCATACCGCGCCGCCGGCACACGAAGGCGACACCCTCGCCGCCCGTACCCCGCTCACCGGCGGCACCCTCGCCCACCTCCCCGCTACCACACCCGAGCAGGCCGACGCGGCCATCGCCGAGGCGCACCGTACGTTCCAGGACTGGCGCACCGTGCCCGCCCCACGGCGCGGCGCGCTGGTCAAGCGGCTCGGTGAACTTCTCACCGCGCACCGCGAGGAGCTCGCCGACCTGGTCACGATCGAGGCGGGCAAGATCCGCTCCGAGGCGCTCGGCGAGGTGCAGGAGATGATCGACATCTGCGACTTCGCCGTGGGCCTCTCCCGGCAGCTCTACGGCCGCACTATCGCCGGCGAACGGCCGGGCCACCGGCTCTCCGAGAGCTGGCACCCGCTCGGCGTGGTCGGCGTCATCTCCGCCTTCAACTTCCCGGTCGCCGTCTGGTCCTGGAACACCGCCGTCGCCCTGGTCTGCGGCGACACCGTCGTATGGAAGCCGTCGGAGCTGACCCCGCTCACCGCCCTCGCCTGCGACGGACTGCTCGCCCGGGCGGCCGTCGAGGTGGGCGCGCCCGCCGGGGTGCACCGGCTGCTGCTCGGGGCGCGGGCGTGCGGTGAGCGGCTGGTCGACGACCCGCGGGTGGCGCTCGTCAGCGCGACCGGATCGGTACGGATGGGGCAGCTGGTCGCCCCTCGGGTCGCCGCCCGTTTCGGCCGCTGTCTGCTCGAACTCGGCGGCAACAACGCCGCCGTCGTCACCCCCTCCGCGGACCTCGACCTCGCTGTCCGCGGCATCGTCTTCTCCGCCGCCGGCACCGCGGGCCAGCGCTGTACGACGCTGCGCCGGCTGATCGTCCACGAGGATGTCGCCGACGGTCTCGTGGAGCGCATCGTGCAGGCGTACGGCCAACTGCCGCTGGGCGACCCGTTCGACGCGTCGACGCTCGTCGGCCCGCTCATCAGCAGCGCCGCCCATACGGCGATGTCCGATGCGCTGGCCGCCGCGCAGCAGGCCGGCGGCAAACTGCTGACCGGCGGCGAGCGGTGCTACGAGGCACAGGCACCGGATGCCGCCTACGTCCGCCCGGCGATCGTCCGGATGCCGGAGCAGACCGAGATCGTCCGCACCGAGACCTTCGCCCCCGTCCTCTACGTCCTGACCTACCGCACCCTCGACGAGGCCATCGCCCTGCACAACGGCGTCCCGCAGGGCCTGTCGTCGAGCATCTTCACCCGCGACCAGCGCGAGGCCGAGCGGTTCCTGGCCGCCGACGGGTCCGACTGCGGGATCGCCAACGTCAACATCGGCACATCAGGGGCCGAGATCGGGGGTGCGTTCGGCGGCGAGAAGGAGACCGGCGGCGGCCGCGAGTCCGGCTCCGACGCCTGGCGTGCCTATATGCGCCGGGCCACCAACACCGTCAACTACTCCGCGGATCTCCCGCTCGCCCAGGGCGTCAACTTCCTCTGAACGCCCGCCGACGGGCCGGGCCGCTACTCGGCCCGGCCCAGGTCCTGGACGAGGGTCGGCGAAGGGCGTGGGATCTCACCGAAATCCTCGTCGTCGCTGTCCACGACGAGACGGTTGATCACATTCTCCAGCGCCGTCGGCAGGGTCGGGGCGAGCCCGCTGTGCCACTGGACGAGGAGATTGTGCCGGGCCGCGTCCGGCAGCAACTGCTTCTCGTCGAACGCGGCCACGGACCGGCGCTCCTCGTCGGGCGCGTGCGCGGCCTGCTCGCGCCAGTAGGCGGCGTCGCGGTACTCGCCGTTGCGACGGTGCGAGAGATACAGGCAGTAGGCGGCGGTGCGGCTGCCGGCGCCGGCGCCGAAGTGCCACCAGAAGTGCGCCGCGTCGCAGCGCCCGGTGATGTGCAGCAGACAGGCGAAGACCAGTGCGCCCTCGGGGTCGATGTGGTGGTCGTTGACCAGCCGTTCCAGGCTGGCCGCGGCCGCCGCGGCATTGACGACCAGCGCGCAGGCCAGCTGGAGTTCATGGGTGGCCTCGTCGCGGGCGCTGGGATAGGCGCTGGGCGCACCGCGGTCGGCGCGGGCCGGCGACAGCGTCGCCCGCGGCCCGTCCGCTGCCGCCGCCCCCGCCTGCCGGGGGACGGTGAGACGGCCGAGCGCACCCCCGTCGTCGAGGTCACAGAAGCCGGCCGGAGCATCGATTCCGGGCACCGCGGCCGCGGCGCTGAGCAGCGTCTCGACGGTCTCCCGGCGGCCGGGTGGCATGATGTGCGACATTTTCAGTTCCCCCTGGTATTTCCCTGGTCGATACCGAGCGCCGCGGCGAGCTTGCGCTTGCCGCGGCTCGCGTAGGAGCGGACGGTGACTTCGTCGACGCCGAGCAGCGAGCCGATCTGCGCATCGCTGTAGCCGATGACATGCCGCAGCACGATCACATCGCACTGCCGCTCCGGCAGCCGGGCGATGGCCGCATACAGCCCCAACTGGCTCTCCAGCATGGCGAACTGCTGCTGGCACTCGCGCAGCAGCGCATGCGTGACGACGGCGAAGGCGGCGGTTTCGGTGAGCGCGGTGGGCTGCTGGTGGTCGTAGAGCCACTCCACGACACGTTCCTTGAGGACCGACCAGGCGTACGCCTCCACCGACGCCTGCCGCAGCGCATGCGGCCACAGCCGGCCGAGCTGCTCATAGGCAGCCAGGGTGACCTCGCGGGCCGCGGCCTCGCTGCCGGTGTGCAGATAGGCGTACGTCAGCCACTTACGGGCGTGTGTCGTCAGGAACGCCTCGAAGGTGATCGACAGCTGGTGGTCGGACGGATCCGTGGCGACGGCCCGGGGTGGACAGCGCGGGAGCGCGGCTAACTCCGCGATGCGGACGTGCGCCGGGGCGCACGCCGGTAGAAGTCGGTCCCGGTCTGCGCTCACGAGCCGTCCTCGTTCCGTTCGCCGTGCACCGCCGCGCGGGCGCGAAACGCCGACAGCAGCGGGAGGACGGTTTGCCCTCACGTTCCAATGAACAGGAAAGCGACCCTGTTTGTGGCATCAGGGGCATAAAAATCTTCCGCTGCGTATTCATATGACTACTCGTGATAAGGGAGTGGTCGGCCGCCATGGCCCGTGTCGTGGAGGCGTTCCGCATGATCCAGGGCGTACGGGGCATTGCTCCAACAGCCGGGCGTGCGGCGGCGTGTGGGAAGCCGTTGGGGCGCACGGCTTGAAAAGTGGCGCCACCGTGCGCCGGTGAAGCACCGGGGTGGCGTGCCGTAGTGGAGAGGCAGCGCACGATGAGCGAGCAGGAGCCCGAGTCCGTGGTGGATCTACGGCTGGACCGGGCCCACTCCTCCCGGATCTACGACTACTTCCTGGGCGGCAAGACCAACTTCCTGGCGGACCGGATGGCCGCCGGAGAAGTGCTGGGGGTGTTCCCCGCCGCGCTGGTCGCCGCCCGCATCAACCGGGAGTTCATGCACCGCGCCACGCGGTTCCTCGCCGCATCGGGCCTGCGGCAGTTCCTCGACATCGGCACCGGCATCCCCACGCCGCCCAACCTCCACGACATCGCCCAGGGCATCGCCCCCGACGCCCGGGTGGTCTACACCGACAACGACCCGATCGTCCTCGCGCACGCCGCGGCACTGCTGCTCAGCACCCCCGAGGGCCGCACCGCGTACGTCCCGGCCGACGTCACCGACCCCACCGGCATCCTCACGGCGCCACAACTCCTCGACACCCTCGATCTGAGCCGCCCGGTCGCGCTCAGCCTCAACGCGCTGATGCACTTCGTCCCCGACGACGGACAACGCCGCGCCCACACCATCGTCGAGACCCTCAAGGCCGCCCTGCCCAGCGGCAGCGCCCTGGTCATGAGCCATGCGACACCGGACTTCACCCCCGAGGCGATGCGGAAGATCATCAAGATCTACGGTGACGCCGGCACCAGGCTCCAGCTCCGCTCACGCGCCGAATTCCTCCGCTTCTTCGACGGCTGGGAGCTGCTGGAACCGGGTGTCACCCTCTCCCACCAGTGGCGCCCCGACCGCCCCGAGGACGCCACCCATGTCACCGACGCGGAGGCCGCCTGCTACGCCGGCATCGCCCGCAAACCCTGAGCCGGGCGGGGCGGGCGGCCTAGGGCCTGTCCGACGGGTCAGGGTCGGACAGGCCCTGGCGCACGCCGTCCCTCACTCCTTGCGATAGTCGTACGCCTCGCCGGCCGCCGCCGCGACCGCGTCCAGATCCGCCCCGGCCGAGGCGGTGACCACGGCGGCCACCGCGCCCTCCACGAACGGCGCATCCACCAGCCGTGCCCCCTCCGGGAGTTCATCCCCCTCGGCGATCAGGGCCTTGACGGTCAGTACGGCGCTGCCCAGGTCGACCAGGATCGCCACGCCCGCACCGCGGTCCACCGTCCGTGCCGCCTCGGCGATCAGCTCCGCGCTCGTCCCCAGCCCGCCGTCCGGCGTACCGCCCGCGGCGGCCACCGGCGCCGTGGCACCGCCCCCGGCGAGCCCGGCGGCCATCGTCGCCAGGGACTCGGCGACCGGCCCGCTGTGCGACACCAGCACCACCCCGACCGGCGCCGCCGCGCCACCGCTGCCCTCCGCACTCACTTCGCCACCTCCGCGAGCGCCGAGAACAGCAGCGCCGACGAGGTCGCCCCGGGGTCCTGATGCCCGATGCTGCGTTCGCCCAGATAGCTCGCCCGGCCCTTCCTGGCCAGTATCGGCACCGTTGCCAGCGCACCCCCCTCGGCCGCCTCGGCCGCCGCGTCGAAGGACGTCGCCAGCGCCGCCACCCCCGGCACCAGCGCATCGAGCATCGTCTTGTCACCCGGCGCCGAGCCGCCGAGCTGCGCCACCGCATCCACCCCGGCGCCCAGCGCCGACCGCAGCTCCTGTGCCGAGACGTGCGGCGCGTCGCCGAGCGCCTTGCCGGCGCGCCGCAGCAGCGTCCCGTACAGCGGCCCGGACGCGCCGCCCACACTGGAGATCAACTGCCGCCCGGCGGCCGTCAGCACGCCACCGGGCGTCGCCGGCGGCTCCGTCTCCACCATCTTGGCCACGGCCACGAAGCCGCGCTGCATGTTCGTGCCGTGGTCGGCGTCACCGATGGGCGAGTCCAGCTCGGTGAGCCGCTCGGCCTCCCGGTCGATGACGGCGGCGGCCGCCGTCATCCAGCGTACGAAGAACGCGGCATCCAAGGCCGTTTCGGACACGGACTACTCTCCTTAGTTGTTCCGGCACACTGCGTGAAGAAGCCGATAGGGCTACGGATACGGCTCCCTCGGTCCTCCCTCACCGCCCCCAGCGCAGCCCCGCCGTCTCTACCGGCGCGTCCCACAGCCGCAGCAGCTCCCCGTCGACCTGACACAGCGTCACCGAGCAGCCCGCCATGTCCAGCGACGTCACATAGTTCCCGACGAGCGTACGGGCCACCGCCACACCCCGCTCGTCGAGCACCCGGTGGACCTCCGCATTGAAGCCGTACAGCTCCAGCAGCGGCGTCGCGCCCATGCCGTTGACCAACACCAGCACCGGCAGCCGCGGATCGAGGTCCTCCAGGACCGCGTCCACCGCGAAGTCCGCGATCTCGCGCGAGGTCATCATCGCGCGGCGCTCCCGCCCCGGCTCGCCGTGGATCCCGACCCCCAACTCCAGCTCCCCGGCCGGAAGGTCGAACGTCGGACTGCCCTTCGCCGGCGTCGTACAGGCGCTCAGCGCCACCCCGAAGCTGCGCGAGGACGCCACGACCTGCCGGGCCAGCGCCTCCACCCGCTCCAGCGGCATCCCTTCCTCGGCCGCCGCCCCCGCGATCTTCTCCACGAACAGCGTGGCCCCGGTGCCGCGCCGCCCCGCCGTGAACGTCGAGTCGATCACCGCGACATCGTCATTGACGAGCACACTGGCGACCTGCACACCCTCGTCCTCCGCCAGCTCCGCCGCCATCTGGAAGTTGAGCACATCCCCGGTGTAGTTCTTCACGATGAACAAGACCCCGTTGCCGCTGTCCACGGCCGCCGCGGCCCGCACCATCTGATCGGGCACGGGCGAGGTGAAGACCTCACCGGGACACGCCGCATCCAGCATCCCGGGCCCCACGAACCCCCCGTGCAGCGGCTCATGCCCACTGCCACCCCCGGACACCAACGCCACCTTCTGCGCCACCGGCGCATCCCGCCGCACGATCACCCGGTTCTCGGTATCCACCACCAGCTCGGGATGCGCCGCGGCCATCCCGCGCAGCGCATCCGCGACCACGGTTTCGGCGACGTTGATCAGCATCCTCATGGGTACCTCCTGGTGAGATTAGGCAGTCGTGCCTCTGGCCGGTGTTTTCCCAGGTCAGAGTGGACTCTGGCAGTTTCTGATCTTGGCGATCCGTGGCGGTCGTATGCGGGGTCCGGCGGGGCTGATGCTGACTTAATGCTGACTTTCCTGATGGTGTGTCAGGCCTGCTATGGGCGTCACGGAGGTGGCGGGCTCGCCGGTTCAAGTATCGGACCGTGAGCCGACGACGGCCCTGCTATCCGCGGGTGTCGTTGTGCCCTGAGCAGTGTCACCTTGCGTTGCCTCCGACCGATCATCGTCGTGTCCACGGCCCCATGGAAGTGCACCAGGCGGACGACTGGCCACTCGGATTCGTACGGCGGAGTCCGCCACCTTGGCTGTGCTCACTGCGGCCCCGCCGAGCCCTGGCCACCACTGCGGCTGATCCGTTGCCCGGAACAATTGCCGGCTGCGCGGGCCAATAGGTTCCGGGTTCGCACCAGCCACGCTACTAGGCCACGCCTGCATGCCCCTGACTCAGTAACAGGGAGTGGATCGCACGAGACGGTCCCGGTCGACCGGCTTGGTGCAGCTGCCGTGCGAGCATGAGTGGCCGTGATCAAGACGCAGACGGTTGCCGAGGAGCCAGACGACAGCACGGTGATCCATACCCTCACCGGGGCGCTCCGCCGCGAACGCACCAACCACCGCGAACGCGTCCAACAACTCGAACAGCGGCTGGCCGCCGCACACGGAGAGATCCTCCGCCTCCAACGGCAACTCCGCGAGCAAGGCGTCGCAACCTCACGTTGCCGACGCGTCAGCAACGTTCCCACCGGCAGGCTTGGAGCATCAATGATCTGCAACCCTGGATAGCTTCGGGGACTTCTCCCGCGGGGGAAGCCCGTTGCTTTGATCCGTCGTTCCGAACGGCAGCGGGCCCGGTCGTCGCACTCGGTCATCAGCAGTTCGGCGAGGAGGCCGCGGTAGGTCATCTGGTCCTTGACGGCCCGGTCGGCGATCTCCTCACCGGACTGCGCTTCGACCTCACCGAAGCGGAGGCTGAGCTGGTGCGAACGCTGTTGGGAGCTGCCTGACCTGCGTTGCGGCACTGTTCTGGGAGCTCAACTGCGCTGCGCGCGGATGAGGTCGCGGTACCACGCGAAGGACGCCTTCGGGGTGCGCACCTGGGTGTCGTGGTCGACGTGGACGAGTCCGAAGCGCTGGTGGAAACCCTCGGCCCATTCGAAGTTGTCCATCAGGGTCCAGGTGAAGTAGCCGCGCACGTCCACGCCCTGGGCCACGGCGGCGTCGACGGCCCGGAGGTGGGTGTCGAGGTAGTCGATGCGGTCGAGGTCCAGGACGGTGCCGTCCGCGGCGACGATGTCCTCGGCCGAGCAGCCGTTCTCCGTGATGTAGACCGGCGGGAGGGCCGGGTAGCGCTCCTTGAGGCCGACGAGCAGTTCCCGTAGACCGTCGGGGACGACGGGCCAGTCGAAGGCGGTGCGGCGGTAGCCCTCGATGGGGGCCTCTTCGAACGGCAGCCCCTCGGACGCCGGCGTCCGGATCCGGGTCGGGTTGTAGTAGTTGATACCGAGCGCGTCCAGGGGGGCCGAGATCAGTTCGAGATCGCCGTCCCGGACCGAGCCGCCGAGAGTGGCGTCGGAGCCGAAGGCCGACAGGTCGGGGTAGGTGCCCGTGAAGATCGGATCGTTGAACAGGCGGTTGTGCAGGCTGTCATAGGCCCGCGCGGCGGCGCGGTCGGCGGGGGTGTCCGAGGCGGGCCAGACCGGGGTGCAGTTGTTGGAGATCATCATCTGGAGGCCGCGCGCCCGCAGCTCCCTCAGCGCCAGGCCATGACCGAGCAGCTGATGGTGGGCGACCGGCAGGCAGTCCAGGAACAGGGTGCGGCCCGGTGCGTGGGTGCCGAGGCCGTAGCCCCAAACCATGTGGATGAACGGCTCGTTGAGCGTGATCCACTTCTGGACCCGGTCTCCCAGCCTGTCGGCCATGACGGCGGCGTACTCGGAGAAGCGGTGCGCGGTGTCGCGGTTCAACCAGCCGCCATCGTCCTCGAGGCCCTGCGGGAGGTCCCAGTGGAACAGGGTCGGGACGGGTTCGATGCCGCGTGCCAGCAGGCCGTCGACCAGCCGGTCATAGAAGTCCAGGCCCCGGAGGTTGACCTCGCCCTTGCCGGTCGGCTGGATCCGGGGCCAGGCGATGGAGAAGCGGTAGCCGGTGAGGCCCGCCTCGGCCATCAGCGCGAGGTCCTCTTCGTACCGGTGGTAGTGGTCGCAGGCCACGTCACCGGTGTGCCCGTCGCGGATCGTACCGGTGCGGGCGGTGAAGGTGTCCCATACCGACGGTCCGCGACCGTCCTCCTCGGTGGCGCCCTCGATCTGATACGACGCCGTCGAGGCACCCCAGATGAAGTCCGCGGGCAGATGGTCCAGTGTCACGTACAACCCCCGAAACATGAGTAGTACTCACGTTAGTCGTTCCGATGGGATGATGGAAGCGTGAATCAAGACCGCACTGCAGGGACGCTGCGCCGGCTGCCGGTCCAGAAGCGCAGCGCCGAACGCTTCGAACGGCTGCTGGATGCCTGCGCCGAACTCCTGGACGAGGTCGGCTATGCCGCGCTGACCACCAAGGAGGTGGCACGCAGAGCCGAGGTGCCCATCGGCACCCTCTACCAGTTCTTCTCCGACAGGGAGGGGCTGATCGGCGCGCTCGCCGCCCGCAATCTGGAGTCCTTTCTGGCGCGGGTCGAGGACCGGCTGGAGCGCGAGGCGCCCGACGGCATCTCGGGCATCGTGGATGTGACCGTCGACGAGTTCGTCGCCATGCGCCGGAGCATCGCCGGGTTCGGCGTGGTCGACTTCGGCGCGGTGGGACAGGACCACATCCTGGAGCCGAACCGGGACAACAACGCCGCGGTCGCCGGATCGCTGCGCGCACTGACCGCCTCCCTGACCGGTGTCCAGGACAACGCCGAACTCGAGATCGCCGTGCGAGTGGCCCTTGAGTGCGCGGACGGCGTGCTGAAACTGGCCTTCCGTACCGATCCGCAGGGCGACCCCCAGCTGATCGCCGAGTGCAAACGGGTCCTCAACAGCTATCTGAACGATCGCATCCGGCTCCTGGCGACCAGTCAGCAGGTCTAGCGGACGGTCTTGACCTTCCAGACCAGTACCGCACCGAGCGCGGACATGGCTGCGGAGCAGAGGAACAGCGAGTGGTAGCCCCCCGGACTGCCGAGCACGACCGAGGCGATCAGGGGAACGCGAACGTACGGTAGGGAAGTCATCAGGTTGGCCAGGCCATGTCCTTGCCGCGGTCCGCCGAGGCAAGGAGTACCTCGGTGACCAGAGCGGTGTCGACGGCCAGGTACACGCCGTAGCCCAGGCCCAGGATGACGGCCGCGACCAACCCGTAACCCAGGCCCATGATGAACCGGGAGCTCATCGCCCAGAGGAATTCGGGGTGCGCGCGGGCTGATCCGGTAGCCGTCCAGGAAGGCACGCAGCGAGAACGGCTCGCGGTGCCGGCGGGGAAGCGGCGGATCCTTCATGGTGGTAGCGAACAGCAGTATCAGCAGCGGAAACGCGGCCATCAGCATGTACTGCGCGGAGAAGCCCGTGACCAGCCCGAGCAGCACCCCGCCCGCGATCAAGCCGCCGACCTGCGGGCCCAGCCCGGCCCAGCCCAGCACCACACCACGCTGCGCGACCGGGACCTGGTCGGGCACCACCGGGGAGAGCCCGGCGCCGATGATCATGAACGAGGCGGACAGCGCGAGGGAGCCGAGCGCGACCCCGGCGACCGTCGTCTGGATGCCGATGCAGACCAGCGTCGACATGCAGACCAGCGAGCCCACGATCAGCCACGGCCGGCGGCGGCCGAACCGACTGGTGGTGCGGTCGCTGAGCGCGCCGTGCTCCTCGGCGGCGTCCTGTGCATCGAGCATCAGCCAGGGTCCGGCGTGCTGTCCCGTGATGCCGAGGCGGCTGGTGAACACGGTCTCCCCGACGGGCACCCGGTCACGCTGGTGCTGGAACTCCCGACCCCATTCCCCCACCACATGATTCCCCCACCACATGACTGATCAGGTAGTCGTCGCGGGCCGGCAGCGTCCAGGCGGCGGAGTCGAAGCGCAGGACCTCCACCGGCTCGTCCGCGGTGAGGATGGCCCAGCGCTCGATCTGGTCATGGCCTTCCCGGATCCGGTAGTTCAGGTCGAGAGCGAGGGAGCGGACACGGTCGGTGAAGGAGCGTGAGCCAGCCGTCGTCGACCGTGTGCGAGACGAACCGTCACTCGAAGCCGCGGACGCCGTCGCCGAACCGGACGGTCAGCGACGGCGTCCAACGCTCACCCCCTGACGGGGCTGTCGAAGATCGCTCCACCGGGGCCGGGCCCTGGACACCGCCTCGTCGGTGCCTCAGTCGGCGTAGACGCCGACCTCGCGAAGCGAGTAGCCCCACTGGGTGCTGCGCTCCAGCCCCTTGACGCGTACGTAGCGCGCCTGGGCTCCGGCGAAACGGGCCGTGTCCAGGCCGCCGTCACCGGAGGCTGTGGACCACACCGTCTTCCAGTTCGTGCCGTCCTCCGACAGCTCGACGCGGTACGACTTCGCGTACGCCCGCTCCCAGTCGAGGGTGACGCGCTTGACCGGCTGCGCGGATCCGAGATCGATCCGCAGCCACTGGTCGTCGTTCCACTCGCTGGCCCAGCGGGTGCCCGTGTCGCCGTCCACCGCCTTCTCGGGCTTGAAGCCGACGGCCGGGTTCCACCACTCCGACGAGGACGCCGTCGCGGCCGCGCCCGCGGCGAGGTTCTTCCCGGCCTGGTACTTCTCGGTGTTCCCCCAGGTGCGGAGGTAGGACTCGGCTCCCGAGAAGAGGTCGTCGACGACCCCCTGGCCGCCGACGATCCGGATGTCCTCGATCCAGTCCGGGACCATGCCGTAGTGCGCGCCGCCGTCGGTGTTGAAGTCCCACGTGCGTTCGCCGGTGGTCTGCTTGCCGATCACCGAGCCGCCGTCCGTGCTGCGGAAGGGGTACTTCACCGGGTTCGGGGTGTCCCCGCCCCGTGGAGCCGGCCAGCCTCCGACACCGTTCATGTCGGTGCCGTAGCCGTAGCCGACCTTGTACTTCTCGCGCAGCGCGTCCGTGCGCTTGGCCTCCGCGCTGAAGGCCTCGGAGCCGCTCATGTACTGGGCGGCGAACCCGCCGAGCTTGTAGAGGCGTTCGGTCCAGCCCAGGTCCATCCAGCTGTGCGAGGAGATGGCGCCGGGGTACGACTCGGATTCGAGGATGTCGAAGGCCTGGTCAGCGGCCTTGACGCTCATGTGGTCAAGCTCCAGCATCATGTTGCGCTTCATCATGCCGCGCACCGCGTACGCGCCCAGGTCGGTCAGCCCGCGGGTGTTGCACTGCGCGCCCGAGGCGTACGAGGGGACGGTCACGCCCTTCGGGAGCCGCTTCTCCGCCTCCGGTGCCGCCGCGTTGCCGATGGGGTTGTCGTGCTGCGGGCCCCGGCAGGTCTCCGTCTTCCAGAACGTGCCGGTCGACAGGAACTGGCCCACGTTGATGGCCGTACCGAGCGCGCCGGAGTCGTAGCGCACCCCGCACAGGGCGTTGTCGAACTTGTGGCACAGGAACATGCTGCTGACGCCCAGTCCCTTCAGCTCGTCCAGGCCCCGGTCGATGTCCTCCTTGCTGCACTGCGCGATGTCCAGGATCTGCTTGCAGCCGAACGGCTCCGAGGTCTCGACGCCCAGGACGACGGCCAGCTTGCCCTGCTCGATGACCTTTCGGGCCTGCGCGCTGTTCGTGACGATCCGGAACCAGCCCTTGCCCGGACCGCCGTACATCTTGTCGATGAAGGCCTGCATGTCGTAGGTCTTCTTCGCCTCGAGACGAATGGCGGTCATCTCGTCACAGCTGCGGTCCTTGAAGAAGTAGACCGAGCAGATCACGCCGTTGGTGACCAGGTCGTTGACCAGCACCCGCTGGCCGCCGCGCCATGCCCGCTCGATCCAGGCGTAGTAGTTCTGCTGGTGGGTCAGCGAGTCGTGGGCGGGCCAGTCCTTGAAGGTGGGCCACCCGTTGGGGTCGTGCTTGCCGTCGCCGCCCTTGGTGATCATGTCGAAGATGGCGAGCGAGCCGTCGGGGTAGTGCTCGGGGCAGTCCTTGAGCGCGTCGGTGACGCCCTGCTCCGAGAACGGCTTGCCGCAGATCAGCCGGCCGCCGAAGCCCTCGTTGGACATGATGTGGTCGTGGGCGTCGACGAAGCCCCTGACGCGGCCGTGGGCGTCGGTGCCCTTAAAGGGCTCGCCCGTGACGTTGATCTGCGAGTCGGGTGCAGGCCTCGCGGACGGATCCCACCAGTTGGACTCCGCCGCGGCGTTGGGCACCGGACCGAGCACCAGGGCGGTCACGGCGAGAAGCAGCGACACCACCGCGAGCGATCTGAGTCTGCGGCGTAAAGGTTGAACGATGACCATCGCGTAGATCCTTAAATGCGAGCCGGGCTCATATTCTGCTCCACGTTAGGGACGCGAGCCCGCAACGCCAACCCCCTGGCGGCGTTCACGTTCGGCAGTTCACGCGTCCTTGGTCAGGGTGGCAGCGTCTCCTGCGGAACGGTCCACCGCTACATGTCCGCTCATCCACGCATGGCCACAGACACCTTGACCAGTCACCCCGAATGGGCCCCAGGGAACTACCTCGCCACTACTCAACAGACGTTCCACAGGGCAGTGTTCAAGCGTTATCGGGCCCTGCTGACCGCGGTTCGGCGAGAGCCCGCCCGGCACGGCCTCGATGCCCACGAGAACAACCAGACGGCCTCGCCAAGATCTTCAGGGACTACCAGGAGTGGCTGACGGCTCAGACCTGGTATCAGTTCGACACGGCGAAGCCGGACCAGATCAACTGAGACAGCCTCCGGCATCTGCTCGCCTGGGACCACATCACCCGAGATCCCCGGCATCCCGACGTCTCAACTGAACTGGTCGCCGCAGGTCAACGGTCCAATTCGGAACCAAATCCGTTAAGATCGGACAGGGGTCAACCCTGCATGCGCGGGGACCGCAGGCCGTGAGACACCCGCGCTCAGCACTCGATGATGTTGACCGCCAGCCCGCCCCGCGCCGTCTCCTCGTAGCAACGCCCTTTGGCCATCGTGGGCCAGTCGTAGACGGCCTCCGCGAGGTAGCCGGTGCTGGTGCCGAGGTGACGCACGGTGAAGAGTGAGCGTGTTGCGGCCCGAGGCTGTCCGTGCTGCCACTCGTCAATGCCGGAAGCCAGCACCGATCCAGCACAACACCCCCGGACCGGACCGGAATGGACGGCAGTGGAAGTCAGCACGAAGTCAGCACAGCCCGGCTTGGGCTTGTTCGGAGTGGACGAGCCCAAGCCGTTGACCTGTATATTTGTCTCCCCGCTCGGCATCTGCTTTTGAGCCGCATCCCGGTTCGAAAACATCTGGCTCAGGACGTGGTCTTCGCGTGAGTGGAGGTGATCTGCTGATCAGACGCCGCGGGGCGGGCTCTATGGGCGCAAGGTGTCACCTCATCGCTTTCTCTGAGAGCGACCAACCTGCTCACTCCAAGGCCGAGCATCCCGCTCCATTGGGCTCGGCCGGATTCTTTGGTCAACCTCCAGTTGTCAATGGCATGGAGGGATCGATGGACCGTCGATATATAGGCATCAACGATGCTGCACAGTACCTCGACATGACGCCCCGTTGGATGTATCGAAGAGTCTCGGCGCCATGGGATTCCGCGGTACCACTTCGGCGGAAAGCTGAAGTTTCTGATCGAAGATCTGGATCGGTGGGTGGAACAGCAGAGGGTCACCTGAAGAGGGGTCGAGCGCAAGCTCGGCCCCTCTTTCTATGGCGTCAGAGCCCCTCGTTGAGGGCCTTGGCGGCGCGGCCGATGGAGGCGGGCATGAAATGCCGGTAGATGCGGAACGTCTTGCCGATGTTCTTGTGGCCCATCCATTCGGCCACGTCCGTGATCGGGATGCCCTTGGACAAGCAGTTGGACGCGAAGTAGTGGCGGAGAGAGTACGGGTTGAGCTTGCGGATGATGCCCGCCTTCTTCCTTGCCGCATCCCACTGGTATTGCAGGGTGGTGTGCGCCCAGAACGGGCTGCGCTGGGTGCGGAGGAGGTAGCCGTCCGAGTCTGCTCCGTACTTCGCCTCGTACATCAGTAGAGACTCACGGACAATGGCTGGCATCGGCACTTCCCGGAACTCGCCAGGCTTCCGGTGCTTGAGGCGTGCCTTTACACGGCTCACACCGTCTATCTGCTCGGTGATGCGGTAGACGTCATCGGCGACCATTCGGTTGATGTTCGCGGCATATCCCTCACCGTTGCGGTGGCCGCAGCCAGACATGAGGTCGATGAGCAGGCGGAGCGGGTCGGATGCCGTATCTTTGAGGGCGTGGATCTCGTCGAGCGTCGGGATGGTGACCTGCCGAGGGATGTACTCGGGCGGGATGACATCCGCGAAGGGATCCTCCGGGATTGCGCCCTTGCGGCGAGCGTCGAGGAGAATCTTCTTCAGAGTGTCGAAGGCGTTCTGCTGCGTCGCGAGGCCGACGTTTCCCTCCTCCATCGACATGATGAAGTCCTCGACAACCGTTGAGGTGAAGGTGTTGACGCGACGGGGCTCCAACGCAGGGAGTATCTGGCTCTGGAGCAGCTGGTTGACAGTCCGGTTGCTGCCGTCGGTGTAGTGGCGCTGTCGGGTCAGCCATGTCGATGCATACTCGCCGAAGCGCTGCTTTCCGAGCTCCCGTTTCAGCTCTGCCTGCGGCCTGGGAGTGTTGCGCTTCGCGTCGTAGATTTTGGCGAGGCGGTCCAAGGCGCCTTGCTGTGTGGAATAGCCCGTCTCTTCGCGCTGCCGCCCTGAAGCGTCGCGATAGCGGATGGCGTAGGGATGTGGGCATCGACTTTGTCGCGCGCAGTTACAGCTCTTGAAGGAGCTGCCCATCCCACGGATGAGTTTGGTCGCCAACGTGCACGTCTCCTGACTCATGCTGGGAGTTTGCTGACCTCGGGGCCCTCAGCATGGTCCTGACCTGCGGCCGCACCAAACTAGGTCACGTTGATCAGCATCCTCATGGGTACCTCCTGGGGAGACGAGCAGTCGGATCCCTGACCTGCATTTTCCCAGGTCAGGGTGGATATGGATCGTTTATGATCTTGACGTTCTCTGACGTTCTCTGACGTTCTCTGACGTTCTTCGGCGGTCGGGGCGGGGTCTGCCGGGGCTGATGCTGACTTGATGCCGACTTTCCTGATGGGGTATCAGGTGCGTTCCATGAGGCCTCGGACGTGCCTGGAACCGGCGGTTCCAGTATCGGACCGTGCGTGTGCCGACGGCACTGTTACGGACTGGTGTCGTCTCGCTCCGCGTGGTGTTCTCCCTCGGTTGTCGACGGGGGACGGTAGCTTCACCACCGGCCTGGGGCTCACGCGTCCGGAGCGACGAGGCTACGGAGCAGGGGAGTGACGATCCGCACGATGTCCTCCACGTCCGCCTCGGCCAGGTCGGGCATGTGCAGCAGAAAGCGCTGGGCGGCGACACCCATCATGATCGCGCTGAACAATGCGGCGCGCAGTCGTGCGTCGGGGGCATCGATGGTGGCAGCGATGTGGTCGGTGACCTCCGCGGTGACATGCCGGCGCAGCAGTTCTGCCGCTTCGTCGCTCGTCATGCTGGTCCGCAGGAGCACTGCCATGGGGCCGTCCGGATCCGCCGCCCAGATGTCCAGCATGCCGCGCAGGCGGTTCTCCACCGTCTGGCCGGGGTCGCTGGTGGTGAGTTCGTCGTGGGGGATCTGCCAGTGGACGGCCTCGCGGAACAGGTCCTGCTTGCTGCCGAAATACTGGATCACGGAGGACTTGTCCACGTCAGCTTCGGTCGCAATGGCGCGGATGGTGGCGCGCTCGTAGCCGACTTCCGCGAACTTCCGCCGTGCGGCCGTCAGGATGCGCCGACGTGTGCGCTCGCCTTTGCGCTCCGGAAGGGCTGCTTCCTCGGCCGGGCTCCCTGAACCGGAATTCCGCCGTGCGGCCTGTCCGGGCGCATTCGTCACTGCATCGGCGCAGGTCAAAGTCGGTCCCCTTTCCGGTGCCGGTCCTGATGCTACAAGCACCTCCGCGCGGCGCCGGGGCCTTGGCGACGGCAGTTCGGAAGGCTCCGCAGAGGGGGAGCCGATGCTGTTGCACGGGGAGGGCCGGCCCTCACCACTACCGCACTCCGGCCGGTGGGGTCCCACCGGCCGGAGCGAGACGCAACGGTTCGGCGAAACCGTCACAGTGGTGGTGTGCGGACGAGAGCCGTCCGGCTCAGGCGACCAGCGCTGCCGCGTCCTCCACCAGCCGGTCGAGGTCCGGCAGAGCGTGGGCCCGGCGCTGGAGTCCTTGGGCGCGGGACCGGTAGGAGCGGTCCTCCAGCACGTTGCGCACCGCCGCGGCCAGCGATTCGCGGGTGACGTCCTGGACGTCTATCCGGGTCCCGACGCCCAACTGCTGGAGCCGGCCGGCGTTGTGGGACTGCTCGGCGAACAACGGCACAGCCACCATGGGGACTCCGGCTGCCAGCGCCTCCCGGGTCCCGTTGAATCCGGCATGCGTAATGAACAGGTCGCTGGACCGGAGCAGCAGTTCCTGCTGGACGAACGACGTCAGATGGACGTTCTCGGGGCGTGGTCCGTCCCACTGCCGCGGGTCGCGGTCCGCCCCCAGGGCCACGACACCGGTGACGGGCAGCTCTCCGAGTGTCTCGATGATGGTCTCCAGCAGAGCGTGGGCGCCGCCAGGGAGCCGGGTGGCGTTCGAGCCGAGGGTGGCGAGGACGAGCGGCCGGTCCGTGGGGAGTTGGGCGATATCCGGGTCGAGGGCACCCTGTGCCGCCTGCGCGGGGACCTGGTAGTAGCGGGCGCTGGGCAGTCGGCTGTCCGTGGGGTAGAAGTCCTCCGGAACGACTCCGGCACGGAAGGCGCGGAACGTGTGCCAGGCGTCGCTGACCGGCGCCAGGCCGAGTTTCCCCCGCTGCCGGTTGAGCTCCTCCGTCACGACGGGATGGGCATAGGGCGCCATCGGCGCGATGTCCAAAGCGCCGTGTGGGATGCCGAGGCATTCCGCCGCCAGATAGCCGCCGTACTCGGTCGACTCGTGGAGGATCAGGTCCGGTTGCCAGCTCCTCGCCACTTCGAGGAGGTCGCGGGTGCCGGCGTCGGCAAGGTGCCCGACGAAGGCCGCGGCGAAGAATTCCGGCGCGATCTCGACGGTCACGGAACCGGCCTTCTCCATGCCCGGCGGGGGCCGGAGCGTACCGCCCTGGAGTGCTTCCCCCAGCGACTGGAGGTTGGGCAACGTCAACGCGGTAAGTCCGCGCTCCTTGATGTGCGGGACAACGCTGGCTCCTGTGGCGACGGCCACCTCATGACCCGCCTCTTGGGCTCTCTCCGCCACTGGCAGCACCAGGGGGGCGAGGTGCGAATAGATTGCCTGGGCGGTGATGAGTATGCGCATGGTGCTCGCTCTCCACGATGCGGTGCAGGCGCCACGGTGTGGGCCTCGCCCCGGGTTTCACGGCCGACTGCTCAAAAATAAACGCTTGTTGAGAATCTATCACTCGCCCTTCGCACCCCCTTCAGGGACTCGTCGTGGTCTCGGGGGCACCAGCACTGGTCGACCGAGCGGCGGCGGGGCGGCGGTCTTCCGTGGGTAGCGCAAAGGACCCGACACCCGGTCCGTTGGGGACTGGTGTCGGGTCCATTGCGCTGACCGGCGGCGCTCTTCGTTCAGTGGGGCAGGTGGAAGGCGGCCGGGCGCCGTTCCCGCTCATGGGCTCGAACGGCCTGAGGTGACTCCCCAGATGTGTTCCCGGCCGCCGTCCACGTCACCCAATTCTGCGGACCACACGCCCGCTTGGCGCTGCTGAGGTATGGCGATCTCCTTGGTGTCAGAGCGCTGAATCGTGACGAGGCGATCTCGTCGTAGGCGGACGTCGGTGACGCGGTCGTCGGCGGAGAGGTGGACGACAAGGTCGGTATGGCTGGCGCAGGGAGCATGCGCGGTCGTCGGACGCGAGTTGCTCGAAAATGCTTCGCTGCTTGGGTGGCCGGTACGCCCCGTGATCAGTGCTGGGGGTGGGGGCGGGAGTGGAACACGGGCCGCCGCTTGGTGGCAGTGCCCTGGGTGAGGCGGCCGACTTCGATGCGCATCTTGATGGCGTGGAAGACCTCGACAGCGCCCACGACGATGGCCATGATGCCCACCACCAAGGTCAGCGCGGCGATCGAGCTGAACGGCGACACGATCAGCACGATGCCTGCCAGAGTGGTGATGATCCCCGAGAAGAGCTGCCAGCCACGCGCCGGGATGTCCTTGGCGGAGGCCGCTGTGGCGGTCACCATGATGCCGCGCAGCAGCCAGCCGAAGCCGATCCACAGCGCGAGCAACAGAATCGATTCCAGGGTGCCCCGGAAGCAGATCAGGCCCAGCAGGATGAAGAGCGCGCCCGCGACGAAATGCAACACCCGCAGATGTCGAGGGACGTGTGTGCCAAAGGCACCGGCCAGCTGAAAGACACCGGTGGCCAGCAGGTAGATGCCGAAGAGCACGCCGACGACCCGCAGGGTCTGGCTGGGCCAGGCCAGGACAACGACGCCCAGGGCGATCGCAGCCAGCCCCATGGTGAGCAGGAATTGCCAGCCCATGTTCGCCAGGGCGCCCAGGCCCCCGTCCGGGGAGACATCTCTGGGCTCGGTGCCGTGCGGAGGGCCGGTGCCTGAGGAATCGGAGGGGTATGTCATGCCGTCTGCCTCCTCCAGGAAAGAGCACGGTCAGATGGATCCAGTTCCATCGTCACCCGTCTGGCCCCGTCCCGCCTGGCAGGCGCTCACAGGTCCCGTCGGTGGCCGCAGGTGCCGTACGTCCCCCGAGCAGGCGGAAACGCCGCTCGGGCTCTGGCCGGGCGCCCACGGGTTGCAGCGGGCACCGTGGCGCGATGACATGGAAGGCGGAGGCCATCCACAGGGGAGCGCCGCCACGGGGCTCACTGCCATCGCCAAGGTGTCGGTCACCTTCGGCTTCTCTCCGTCCCGGTGAATGGGTGCGCCGCCGCCGGTCCCGCTAGTTGGAGAGGCTTGGTATGGCCAACGACGGTATTCCAGCCCCGGGTGAGGGGCTTCTGATGACGCATTTCTTGACGGTGCGTGATGTGGCGCGTTCGCGCCGCTTCTACAGCGAGGTGATCGGCGGGCAGGTCGTCCTGGACGAGAACCCTTGCATCGTGAAGCTCGCCAACAGTTGGATCATCATGAATCCGGGCGGCGGCCCGACCCCGGACAAGCCCGATGTGACGCTGGTCCCGCCCAGCGAACCCCACACCGTCTCCAGCTTCATGAACCTGCGGGTCGCCGACATCGAGGCCTGCTACGCCCAATGGAGCGCGAAAGGAGCGGAGTTCCTGACTCCGCCGATCGACCGGCGTGCCGAGGTCCGCTGCTACCTGCGCGATCCTGATGGCTACCTGATCGAGGTCGGGCAGGCCACCGGAATGCTGGAAGGTATTTTCGCCCGCACCGACACCAATTCCGGGTAGTTCATCCTCCCCAGGCAGGTCCCATGACGCTGCCCGCCCAGTCAGGTCCCGTCACGCCGCCGACTCTCTGATACGCGCAGGCCACCTGGCGCCAGGGGCGGTCGAGGGCTTCCCGCCACGGTTGTCCGCCGGGCAAGCCTTGTCGGCGCTCAGGCGGCGGAGGTCACGGCCGCCACCTGCGCGGTCTCCATACGACGTGGGGCCTCCGCTCGGCAGAAGCCCCACGTCACATCACCTCGTCCGGAACGGGTCAGAAACGGCCGGGCATCCCCGCCATCCCCGGGATGCCCGGAGGCGTGGGAAGCGGCAGTTTGCCGGCGCTGCTGCGCTCACGTGCCGGCGCGGGTGCCTGGCAGGTCACGTCCTTCGCGGGGAGCTTACCCGTGGTCAGGTACGCGGTGGCCGTCTTGTCGGCGCACGACTTGGAACCGTAGATGCCGTGTCCGACGCCCCCGGCGACCGTGACCATCCTCGAGCCCTTCATGACCCGGTGCATGCCGAGGCCACTGGGCAGAGGCGTCTGGGAGTCCCACTCGTTCTGCAGGGTGAGTGCCCCGACCTTGTTGTCGATCGTGGTGGCGGGCTCGCTGCCGTTCTTCTTCCAGAACGCGCACGGCTTGATGTGGGACGCGAAGTCGCCGTACAGGGGGTACTTGGCCTTGTCCCGGATCGCATCGCGGCGGTACTGCTCGGGGTCGCGCGGCCAGGCGCGGGTGTCGGAGCAGACGACTGCCCAGAAGCTGGCGCTGGCGTTGTCCGAGGGCACGGCACGGCCGAATGCCGGCGGAGCGGGTCGCTCGGGCGACACGGTGTCAGGGGTGGAGGACCGGCCCTTGCCGTCGGCGGCCTTCTTCAGGTCGACGATTGTCTCCGCGGCCTCGCGCACACTGAAGAACATGGCGCGGCCCACGCGGATGTCGTCGCCGCTCACCGGGGTGCCGTGGAACTCGATCGGCTTCCGGTTGGCCTGGGCGACCAGAGCCCAGAACGTCTTGCGGACTTCGTCCGGGGTGTTGCCCAGCTTGTAGGTCGCGTTCCGCTGGGCGGTCCACTCGCTCCACCTCGTGAACGCGGGCTCGCTGCCCTCCGCCCAGACCTGCATCATGCCCCGCCAGATCCGTGCGGGGTCGACGGCGCTGTCCAGTACGATCCGGTCGCTGCGCTGCGGGAACATCTGCGTGTAGACGGCTCCGAGATAGGTGCCGTACGAGTACCCGAGGTAGGAGATCTTCTTCTCGCCCAGCACGGCCCGGATCACGTCCATGTCACGGGCGGTGTTGCGGGTGGTGATGTGACGCAGCTTGTCGCCCTGCTTGGCGTCGCACTTCTCGGCGACGGTCCGGGCCCACTTGACGTCCTTGGCGAACGATGCGGCCTTGTAGGGACGCTGCCAGTTCTGCTCCTCGGCGGTCAGACCGCAGTTGAGGGGAGAGCTCTGGCCGACACCCCGCGGGTCGAAGCCGATGAGGTCGAACTTTCCCTTCACGGGCTTGGGGAGCTCGGCCGACAGCGCCTGTGGCATATCGAGGCCCTGGCCCCCCGGTCCCCCGGGATTGAGCAGCAGGACACCGCGGCGTTCGGCGGGGCTGCTCGCCTTGATCCGCGATATCGCGAGGTCGATCTTCTTGCCGCCTGGACGGCTGTAGTCCAACGGGACCTTGATGGTGGCGCACTGAAAGGAGGCCGGGGTTGCGCTGCTGCAGCGGTGCCATGCCGGTCGCTGCTTGAGGTGCTGCGGTAGGGGGTTCTCAGCGGCAGAGGCGGCCGCCGGCGTGAGTGCCGGAACCAGTGCCGCGACGGCACTCACAGCCAGGACAGGGGCTATTCGTCTGCTTCGCACGTGGGGATGGCCCTTCGGGTCAGTACGTGTGGGACGCACTCACCCTTGCGCACACGGCAGTTGGGACGAATCCCTCAGCAGGGCACAGTGTGTCCAACTGTGGGTGGACGGACTGCTGGGGCAAATGGTCCTGGAGTCGTACACGGTGCGTCATATCCAGTGTCCAGCACCACCGTCCAGGGCGTTCGGCCCGTGTCCCGTCGCCGTTGCACGGGCCGTGGCGAGAGCGGCAGTTCGCACCTACGAGAAGACCGGGTCGCCGCCACGGCGCGGGACATCGGCACGCTCGCTCCTCATCTCCAACGCTTCCTGGCTACACGAATCGCACGTCGGTCAATTGTTCCGACAACTCCCACAGACGGCGGCCGGTTTCGCGATCGGCGGCCGCGGGGGACAGCTGTACCCGCTTCGGTCCGCCGCGCAGCTCGGCCGGGCCGTCCGGCCCGATGAACGCACCGCCCTCCACATTCGGTTCGGTCGCCGCGTACAGCTGTGGCAACGCGCCGCGGGCCGGTGGCTGGGCGAACAGCGGGTTGCCGATGTGGCCGAATATCACCCGCCACAGGCCGACCGGCGCACTCATCTGCAAGTTGGTGGCGGTATAGCCGGGATGGGCGAGCAAACTGCGTACGGGGCTGCCGGCCTCGGTCAGCCGCCGGTGGAGTTCCCGTCCGAAGACGGCATTGGCGAACTTCGACTGGTTGTAGAAGGCCATGGGCTTGTAGCCACGCTCGCCGGTGAGGTCTTCGAAGTGGATGCGCCCCTGCCGGTGGTTGACCGAACTCACCGTGACCACGCGGGGGTTGTGCCCGACGGCCAGCAGGTCGAGCAGCAGTCCGGTGAGCGCGAAGTGGCCGAGATGGTTGCAGGCGAACTGCGCCTCGTGGCCCTGCGCGCTCAGCGATCGAGGCGGCGCCATCACGCCGGCGTTGTTGATGAGCACGTCCAGCCGCGGATGGTCGGTGTGCAACTGATGGGCGAAGGCTCGGACCGAGTCGAGATCGGCCAGGTCGAGGTGGCGCACCTCAAGGCTCGCGTCCGGCTGCTCGGCGGTGATCTCCGCGACTGCCCGGTGGCCCTTTGTCCTGTCGCGCACCGCAAGGATCACGTGTCCGCCCCGGCGGACGAGCGCCCGAGTGGTCGCCAGGCCGAGGCCGCTGTTGGCTCCGGTGACGACGAACACTCGCTCGGTCTGGTCCGGGATCTGCTCGGCAGTCCAGTGCCGCTGCTGTGTCATGCGGCACATGCTGTCGCTAGTGTCACTCGGTGTCAAGACGCTACTGAGTGCCATACGAGGCATGGCGTTACCATTGCCCGGTGAGCTCCCGCCCTGAAGTCACCATGGCCCAGCGCAAACGTCAGCTCGTCTCGAACGAGCTGGCCGAAGCGGCACTGCAGCTGCTGGCGCTGAAGGGGTTCGACGCGGTCACCATCGACGAGATCGCGACCACCGCCGGGGTGTCCAAGCGCACGTTCTTCCGGTACTTCGCGTCCAAGGAAGACGTGGTCGTCCAATTCCTGGCCGATATGGGCACCGGCATTCACGCGGAGTTGGCGGCCCGCCCCATCGAGGAGCGCCCCTCCGTGGCGCTACGGCACGCCGTCTGGGTCTCCATCGCTGCCTGCGGCGACCACTCCGACAGGGCGCTGCGCGTGGTGCAGCTGATTCTGCGCACCCCCGCCCTGTACGCACGCTTTCTGGAGCGCCAGGCGCAGTGGCGCGACGACCTGACGGGGGAGTTGGCGCGCCGCCTGGGGCTCGACGCCCACACCGATCTGTACTCGCAGCTGGCCGCCGGGATGGCGTTGACCGCCTTCGACGCCGTGCTTCAACGGTGGAGCAACAGCGACGGCGCCGAGGACCCCGCCGAACTGACCGACCGGGCCTTCGCCGTGATCGCCCCGGCGCTGGACGCCGTTCGGAACGGTCGGTAAGTCGCCTTTAACGGGTGGTACGGCGCGTACGTGTCCCGGGCAGTGAACCTCCTTCGCCCGCGGACACTTCCGGCGCCGCCCGCAGCGGGCGGCGCCGGAGGCCGTGGCGGCCGAAGCGGGGTGGCGCTACCAGTAGTGCCTTCGCCCGCCGACCGCGTGTCCCAGTGAACCCAGGACCCACAGGATCGCCCCGAGAACGGCGAGCACGATCCCGATGGTCCACAAAATGCCGACGCCGGTCAGGAAGCCGATGACCAGCAGGATGATGCCGAGAACGATCACGGGTCTCTCCGATCTCGTGTGCACACTCCCTCTCACTGTGGTCCTGGCCTCTTGCGACGGCAACTGCTGCCGGCTCGCGGCAAGGGCCTCGATCGACCTGCTCGGCTTCCGGCGCCCCGGACCTGGCTACGAGCCAGGGGGGAAGGGCTGTGTGCGGGCGATGAGCAGGGCGACGTCATCCGGGTCGTCGGGACGCCGGAGTTCGCGAAGGAGCCGGTCGCAGGTCTCTTCCAGGGAGCGGTCGGGCGCATCGAGCAGCTGGCGGAGGGTTTCGAGGCGCTCGTCGATGGGGTGGTGGCGGGTCTCGACCAGGCCGTCGGTGTACAGGACCAGCTTGTCGCCGGGGCCGAGACCGAAGGTGGTGGTCTCGAAGGGGACGCCGCCGACGCCGAGCGGGGTGCCGGTGGGCAGGTCGAGGAGTTCGGGGCGCTTGCCGCGGCGTACGAGGGCCGGCGGAAGGTGGCCGGCGGTGGCGATATGGCATTCGGCGCGGTGGGGATCGTAGACGGCGTACACGCAGGTGGCGATGTAGTGCTCCAGCCCTGAGGTGATCTTGTCGAGGTGCTGGAGGACCTGGGCGGGGTCCAGATCGAGGTCGGCGAAGGCGCTGGTGGCGGTGCGCAGGCGGCCCATGGTGGCGGCGGCGTCGATGCCGCTGCCCATGACGTCGCCCACGACGAGCGCGGTCTTGTCGTCGTTGAGCGGGAGGACGTCGTACCAGTCGCCGCCGATCTCGTACGTGGCCAGTGCGGGCCGGTACCGGGAGGCGATCCGCAGACCGGGAAGGTGGGGCGGGTGGTCCGGGAGCAGGCTGCGCTGCAGGGTCTCGGCGGCGTTGCGCACGCTCTGGTGCGAGCGGGCGTTCTCGATGCACACGGCGGCGCGGGAGGCCAGCTCGCCGGCGAGGGCGAGATCGTCCTCGTCGAAGGGCAGCGGGTTGCGGGCGCGGCTGAGCCCCAGGCAACCGAGGATATGGCCGCGGGCGGTGAGCGGGGCCAGCATGTAGGAGTGCACCCCGGCGCGGGCCAGCAAAGAGGCGGCGTGGTCGTCGCGGGCGATGCGCGCCAGGTCGCTGTCGTCCGCGTGGGAGATCAGGATCGGGCGGCCGGTGCGCACGCACTGGGTGGCGAGGCGGTCGGTGTCGTAGGCCGCGATCTCGCCGGGTGGATCGGCGGCCTGGGCGGCTTCGGTGGGGTAGGCGGCCCGCACCGCGAGGGCGCGGAAGACCGCGGGGCCGTCTCCGCGGGCAGGGCGGTGCTCGTCCAGTACGGAGTCGAGCACATCGACCGTGACCACGTCGGCGAGCTCGGGAACGGTCACCTCGGCCAGCTCGCGGGCGGTCTGTCCCACCTCCAGGGTGGTGCCGATGCGGGCGGAGCCGTCGGCGATCAGGGCCAGGCGCCGCCGGGCCTCGGCGGCCTCCACGGCTGCCTGATACCGGTCGGTGACATCCACGACGAGGTCGGCCACCCCGAGAACCCGCCCCTGTGGGTCCTCCAGCCGGTACAACGAGATCGACCAGGCATGCTTGTGGTCCGGGTCGGCGGGGGTGCGGCCGACGATGGTGGAGTGGTCGACCAGGGGAGTCCCGGTCTCCAGGACCTGCTGCATCGCGGCCTCGGGCACCGCGAACTTCGCGGAGGTCATGATCTCGCGGTAGTGCCGGCCGAGGTGGTCCTTCGCGGGGATGCCGTGCATCCGCTCCAGGGCGGGGTTGACGGCCACGTACCGCAGATCGGTGTCGAGGATCGCCACCCCGATGGGGGACTGGGCGATCAGCCGGGTGGACAGTGCGACATCCCGCTCCACCTCGCGCAGCGTCGGTGAGTCGGTGGCGAGCCCGAGGGCGTAGAAGTCGCCGCGGTCGTCCAGCAGCCGCATGTTGCGCAGCTCCACCAGCCGCGCGGTGCCGTCCTTGTGCCGGACGGGGAATGAGCCGCCCCAGCTCTGGCCGGTCTCCATGACGTCGGCAAACTTCTTCATCACCAGGTCCCAGTGCTCTTCGTGGACGAGCAGCGGGGCTGCGTACTGTCCGAGCGCCTCGTCGGCGGTGTAGCCGTACAGGTCCTCGGCCTGCGGGCTCCACAGGACGATCCGCCCCTCGGCGTCCAGCAGCACCGCGGCGACACCGAGGAGATCCATCAGCCCGCTCGGCCGCGGCGGCCTGTCCTCGGGCTCACCCGCGTCAGCCGGACGCCCGTCGGCTGCGCTCACCCGGGCACTCCTTCCGCTCGACGGACCACGGGGGCCGTCCCCTCGCTCCGGTCCGTGGCCGCCCCCTGTCTGGTGAGTGCTTCGGCATCCATGGTCCCCCGCGGAACGACCGAACGCCCACCCGGTCCCGGCGGGGGGCCGGGCCGCGGTGAAGAGGTGAGGGGGCTGCGTCAGCGGTTGGTGAGCACCATCCGGAAGCGGGCGGTGCCGGAGAGCATCTTCTGGTACGCGTCCGGGGCCTGGTCCAGCGGCATGATCTCGGTCATCGGGCGGATCCCGTGCAGGGCGCTGAACGCCATGGTGTCCTGCACGTCCTGCGCGGTGCCGGACGGATGGCCCCGGACGATCTTGCCGCTCATGAGCAGCTGGGTCGGGCTGATCCCCAGCGGGTCGGGGTCCGCGCCGATGACCACCAGCTCTCCGCGGTGGGTCAGCCCGTCCACGGTCGCCGTGATGGCCTCGGAGTTGGCGGCGGTGGCCAGGACGACCTTGGCGCCGCCGAGGGACTGCAGCGCGTCCCCGACGGGGGTGTCCGCCGTGCTGTCGACGTAGTGGTGCGCGCCGAGCTGCTTGGCGAAGTCGGCCTTGCCGGCGCCACGGGCGATGGCCACGGTCTCGAAGCCCATCGCGGCCGCGTACTGCACTCCCAGATGGCCGAGGCCACCGATGCCGAGGACGGCGACCAGGTCCCCCGACCGGGCGGAGCTGCGCCGCAGCCCGTTGTACGTGGTGACGCCCGCGCAGGCCAGGGGCCCGGCATCGGGCGCCGCCAGCGCATCGGGGATCCGGGCCAGCGCGTCCACCGGTGCGATCACCGCCTCGGCGTAACCGCCGTCGTACGCCCATCCGGGTACCTTCAGGTTCTCGCACACCATGAAGTCGCCCTGTCTGCAGGGCGTGCAGTGGCCGCAGCTGCCGCCGAACCAGCCCACCGCCACCCGGTCGCCCACCTGCCAGCCGCTGTACGTTCCCTCGCCGACCTCCTCGATGCGCCCGGCGATCTCATGCCCGGGGACCATCGGAAACCGCACGCCGGGGAATGCGGCGTTCACGAAGAAGGCGTCGCTGTGGCAGATCCCGCAGGCGTCCACGGCGATCCGTACGTGGCCCGGGCCCGGCTGCGGCACCTCCCGCTCGACGATCTCGAACGGCCCGCCGGCCGTGTCGACCTGCGCGACTCGATAAACGCTCATCTGGATCTCTCCGGTGTACGGGTAGGAAAGCCCTCTACCAGCAGACCAGCTCCGGTGCGATCGCGCGCGCCGAAAGGAGCAAAGGAGCAGGCGCCTGGCGCGGGGATGTCCTGGCCGGCGCGCTGCCGAGTACGTCGGTCGACGGAAAGCGGCGGTGTCCGTCAACTCGTCCATACCTCAATGGAGTTGGGCAACAAAAGGACAGAGCGGTGAGATCCCGCTCAGGCGCGGCGGCGCGCGATCACGCCGAGTGCGAGGTCCACGGCCAGGAACGCCACGAGCGTGATGCCGAGCAACGGCACCGCCCAGCCCACTGCTCCGACGGCCGGTACCAGCGGAATCAGTACGGGCAGCGGGACCTGGCGCCAGGCTCCGCGCGGTATCGGACGGCCGAAGGAGAGAGCGCGTTCGCGGGTGGGGCGGCGCTGCCACCACATCCGGTAGCCCCAGGCGATGAGGAAGATCAGTGCGAGGGCGAGCGCGGCCAGCGCGATCTGGTTGGCGAGGCCGAACAGGATGCCGGTGTGCAGGTCGATGCCATAGCGGGTGAGCTTGGCAAGGACGGGGTAGTCGGCGAAGCGCAGGACGTCGGTGACCTTGCCGCCGGCCGGGTCCACGGCGACGGAGTCCTGCTTCTCGGGCCAGCTGCGCCGGACCTGCTTGACGAGGTAGGTGGTGCCGGGTTCCGTCGGCAGAACGATCTCTACGGGGTCGGACAGGCCCTGGGCGCGGGCCGCCTTGAGTACCTGGTTGATGCCGACGTCCGAGGGCGCGGATCCGGCCGACCCGTCGTGGTGCATGCCCTCCATGCCCGGCATGTCAGGCATCCCCGCCATCCCTGCCGCGCCCGAGTGCTGCCCATGGCCCTCGGCGACGGCCGTCGAGACGGTCGGGGTCGCCTGTCCCAGGGACTTCCGGAGATCGTCGATGTTCGCCCCGGCATACGCGGACCACGTCAGCCCGGTGGCGGAGAGGAAGAACAGGCCGGCTGCCGCCCACACGCCCACCGCGCCGTGCCAGGACAGCGTCCGGCGGCGGCCGGTGGCGCGGCGATCCGGCAGCGCGAGGGCCCGCAGCTTGCGGTTCGTGCGCTTACGGCCGATCCACAGGGCGAGCCCGCCACCGGTCACCACCCACAGCCAGCTGGCGGCCAGTTCGCTGTAGAGGCGGCCGGTCTCGCCCAGGTGCAGATTGCCGTGAAGCGAGTCGAGCCAGGTGCGCAGCGGCAGCGCGCCCGTGGAACCGGATGTCTCCAGCGCTCCTCGGACACTGCCGGTGTAGGGGTCGACGAAGACGGCGAGCTGGTGGCCGGCGGGCACGCCCGGGACGTCGGAGAGCAGGACGCGGGTGGTGTCTCCCGGCTGCGGCGCCGGGCGTACGGCGGCGAGCTTGCCCTCCGGATGGGCCTGACGGGCGTCGGCGACCTGCTGCGACAGCGGCAGGGTGCGCGTACCGACCGGGACGCTCAGCTCATGCGCGTAGACCACTTTCTCCGCCTGGAAGGAGCAGGCGTACAGGAGGCCGGTGACCGCGGCGACGAGGAGAAAGGGGGCGACGAGAACGCCGGCGTAGAAGTGCAGGCGCAGCACCAGCGGGCGCAGGGCGGCCCAGCCGGCTCGCCGCGCGGGCCGCTGCTCCGTGGAGCCCGCGATGTCCGGGGCATCGCCGGGCGCGACATTCTCTTCGGTGGGCGTGGGCACGCGGGGTCTCCCGGTTCGAGGTCAGGTGGCAGGGCCGGCAGCCGTGCCGCTTCAGGGAGTCGGGCGACCGGAAGGGATGGTTCCGAAGGCGGGGGGTGACGTGCGGCACACGTCGGATCGTCAAAATGCCGACGCCGGGCCCGAGTGGCATACGGGGCGGCCGTCGATACGCGCGCCGACCCGCCCTGCCGCGGTGCACGGGCCGGATGGCACCATGTCCGGCATGACAACCGGGCCGGCCTCACGCGCTGCACGAGCCGCGATCTTCGCGACCGTCTGCGTGATGACGACGGTCCTGGGGCACGGGCTGATGTCCGCTCAGCCGGTGCCGTGGTGGGCCGTGATCGCCGCATTCGGGGCCACCGGCGCCGCGGCGTGGTGGCTGACCGGGCGCGAGCGGGGCGCAGTTGTCGTGACCGGATGCACGGTGTTCGCCCAGCTCGGACTGCACTCGCTGTTCGGCTTCTCGCAGCAGTCCGCAGGCGGTACGGGTATCGCCGCCTCGTCCGACGGACAGTGGGCGGAGCGGCTGTTCTGCAATGGGTCCGGGGTCGATCCGGCACTCCGCGCCTCGGCGCTCAGGCTGCTGCGCCAAGCCGGTCTCGACCCGCTGGCGACGCAGACGCCTCCGCCGACACCGATGAGCGGCATGCGTGGAATGCGCGGAATGGCCGAGATGGTCACGATGCCCGGCATGGGTCATACAGGCGCCATGGCCGGCGACATGGGGCACATGGGTCACCTGCAGATGACCCACTCCGGACACGGAACACTCGGCATGTTCCTCGCCCACGCGCTGGCCGCGTTCGTGTGCGGAATCTGGCTGTGGCGCGGCGAGGCGGCCGTGTTCCAGCTGGCTCGCAGTCTGGCGGCGGCGCTGTTCGCACCCCTGCTGCTGGTCCTGCGCACGCTGGGCCGGACCGGTGGGAAGCTGCCCGTACGCCGGGTGGTGAGCTCCCATGTCTTGTGTCTGCGCGGGGCGTTGTTGCAATATGCCGTCTCCCGCAGGGGCCCACCGAGGCTTTCGGTCTGCTGACCGCTCGTCCCCACATTCCTTCGACGTTTTTGCGATTCTCCGAATCCCCGAGGCGCGTTGATCCGGTGGCGGGCGGAGTGCCGGCGTATCCGCGTGGCCTACCTCTGTAAGCGCGCCCTTCCCATGCCGGCCCTTGGTCATACGGCCCTCCGGCCTGCCCGAAGGCGTACGCCCGCCGTACCCCCGAGGTACCCCTGACGTACGCCCGCCGATCTTGGCGCGGGTGCTCGGAGCGCCGCCCACCGATGGGGAACTGCCCTGCCCTGGCGCAGTCGCCCCGGAGCCTCCGAAGGATGTTTTACGATGATTCCTGCCCTTCTTGGACCGGCCCGTAGCAAGCGGACCGCCGCGGACGACGAGCAGGTGACCGGCTTGGCGCTCGCCGCCCGGGACGGAGACCCCGACGCGGTCGAGCGCTTCGTCCGCGCCACCCACCGGGACGTCTGGCGGTTCGTGGCCCACCTGAGCGGCGATATGAACGGCGCCGACGATCTGGCCCAGGAGACGTTTCTGCGTGCCCTCACCAGCCTGCCGAGATTCGCCGGCCGCTCCTGCGCACGTACCTGGCTGTTGTCCATCGCCCGCCGGGTGGTGATCGACCGTTATCGCTCCGCCGCCGCCCGTCCGCGTATCGCCGACATCAACGACTGGCAGACGGTGGCGGAGCACCGGCAACCCAGCGGACTGCCGGGATTCGAGGACGGCCTGGCGCTGAGCGAACTCCTGGACGCACTCGATCGCGAGCGCCGAGAGGCGTTTGTGCTCACGCAGTTGGTCGGACTGCCTTACGCGGATGCAGCGGCGGTCGTGGGCTGTCCGGTCGGCACCGTGCGCTCCCGGGTGGCCCGGGCCCGCGCCGACCTCACCGAGTGGCTGAGGTCCGCCGAGACCTCCGCGCGGGTCCCCCGGATAGTCGCGGCGTAACAGGTTCCGGTTCCGGACTCCCGGATCACATCGACCACGGTGCTGCCGGAGGCATCGAAGCGCCCCGCCCGGTCACTTCGGGCGGGGCGCCGGCGCGGCGGGCGGCTCCGGTTCGCGCAGGGCCGCGTACGTTCCCAGCGCCCGGACCAGGATCTTGGTCAGGGAAGCCGGCAGCAGCGGCGCGAGCGTGCGCCAGGCGTCGTCGACCAGCGCCCGCGCCTCCCGTTGGCAGGCCTGGACGGCACCGGACCGGGCGATGGCGGTGGCCACGCCGTGCACGGTGTCCGCATCGGCGCCGCCGTCGCGTACGGCCTTCCACAGCAGGCGCACCCGGTCGGCGGGGAGCAGCGCGACACAGTGGGCGAGCGGCATGGTCACCGTCCCGGAACGCAGGTCCTCACCGGTGTGTTTGCGGCTGCTGCCGGAGGGCTGCGGGGCGGTGGCGCCCAGCAGGTCGAGCACGTCGTCGGAGATCTGGTACGCGGTGCCGACCGCCTCGAAGTAGGCGCCGATGGCGGCGCGTTGCGCGCCGTCGGCCCGCGCGACAAGGGCGCCGAGCTCCGCGAAACCACGGGCCGGTACCCCGGTCTTGAACCGGTGCGCCGCCCGCAGCCGCCGCAGCAGCGGCCGCGGGTCACCCGTGGCCACCGCGGCATCCATCTCCTCGGTGTGGCCGGCCAGATCCAGGGCCTGGCCGCCGTGCGCCGCGCGGAGCGTGCGCAGATACGTCCGGCAGACGGCGAGCTTCAGCCCGTCGTCCGCCGGTACCAGGTCGTCGATGACCCGGTCCAGGGCGAAGTAGGCGGCCGTGGCGGCGTTGACGGTGGCCGGAACCCCGAAGACCCGGTGCACCGCGGACACACCGCGGCGGTGGAGCGAGCCGTCCTGGACGTCGTCGATGGCCAGATTGGCGCTGTGGATCACCTCGACCGCGGCCAGCAGCGGCGTGTACGGATCGGCCCGGACGCCCACCAGTTCGATGGCGGCGCAGCAGACGTACGTCCGCCAGCCGCGGCCGCCGGGGTCGGTCAGATGCCGGACCGGGCGTACCAGGGTCTGGTGCACGGCGGTGTCCGTGAAGCCGTCGAGCGAGGCGCCGGTCCCGCCGAGCAGGGACCTGGTCGTCGCGGACGACGGCCGGTCGGGGTACAGACGGCGGACTTCACGCCGGGTCACCTTGTGCAGCCGGCCCAGATACTCCTCCAGGTCACCGATCCGTTGCGCGGGCACGGCCGACACGAGGGCCCAGCCCGTCACCGCCCGGCCGGCCCGCGTACCGGCGACCCGCGCCGCGGCACACAGAAAGCCGTGGCCGGCGAGCATGGTGCGCACTTCCTGGCCGGGGAAGTGCGCCGTGACGTCGAGGCGCAGCCGGAGTTGCTCGGAGGTGACCGTCCAGGTGGTGGGGTAGGTGTTCAGGGTCGCGAGGGACGTCCAGGGGGCGGCGGAGCGGCAGCGCGCGTCATCGGCCGGCAGTGCCCGGCCGTCGGGGGCGTATGCCGTCAGCAGGTCCTGATGGGCGAGCACCGCGCGCGAGGGCACGTCGACGTGATCCACGCTCTCGGCCGTCACCCGCCAGCCGTCGTCCAGCAGCACGGTGAGGCGTTGCCGACCGATGTCCCTTGTCCCGGCCGGGAGTTCGTCCGACAGCGGCCCACCGCCCGGCCCGGCCGGGTACCGGCCGTCGCCCCGGCCGGTCTTGCACCGTTCCTCGTCCCGGCCGGTCTTGCACCGGTCCTCGCCCGAGCCGGTCTCGATCCAGCCCTCGCCCGAGACGTCGATCGTGCCCTCCGTGCCCGGAGCGCCGACCCGGCCGGCGACGGCGTAGCGCGGCGCGTACGTTGCGTCGCCGGTCGTCCCCGCGGAGGCCGGGCCCGGTACGGGGGAGAAGACCAGGTCGCAGTGCGCGCGCTCGCCGCGCAGCGTGAGCCCGTACCGGCCGCCGTCCTGCTCCTCGTACAGCGTGCCCGCCGCGCCGAAGCCGATGTCGAACGGGCCGGGGCCGACCCGTACCGGATCCGGCAGCAGCCGGTCCGGCGCCACCGGCAAGCCCGCCGCCAAGGCCTCCAGCAGCGCCGCCCGCACCCGGGCATCCATCGCCCCGGCCGCCGCCGCGCGGAAGGCGTCGACCGCGCCCCGGTCCACCCATGACTCGGCCGCATGGGAGCGCCGCCGCACATCGATGAACGACCAGACCAGGCCGTGTCCCCACCCCGGCGATCCGTCCGCCGCCGTGGTGCGGTGCCGGACGAGGTCCGCCGCGACCACGTACGCGTCCCCGGACCCCGTCACCAGCCGGCACCCCAGTCGCCACCGCGTCTCCCCGGGGTCGTGTCCAGGCGCCGTGGCACCGCCCCCGGCCTGGTTGTTTGCACTCTCCACAGCTGCCACGGCTGCCTCAACGATCCGGCCCACAGAAGGAAACGCCTCGGGAGGCCGAGCCCGCGGGCCCGCTCTACGCTGGGTGAGGAGGCCGAAGGCCGACGTGCGGTGAGGCGGTGGAAGGCTTGTGGCGGTACGGCACCAGCTGATCAAGCGCTCTCCCGAGGCGCTGTGGGCGGTACTTGCCGACGGCTCCCGGTACGCGGACTGGGTGGTCGGCACCGCACACTCGCGTCCCGTGGACGGCAACTGGCCGGAGGTCGGCTCCGCGATCGAGTACACGGTGCGCCTGGGTCCCTGGGACCTCATCGGCCACACCGTCGTACGGCACAGCTCCCCGCCACGGGAACTCGAACTCGAAGTCGACAGCGGCCGGCTGGGCACGGTCCGGATCGCCGTCGAAGTGCGCAGCTGGGGCGAGGATTCGCTGGTCATCGTCGATGAGCATCCGCTGCGCGGCCCCGCCGGGCGGCTGCACAACGCGGGCCTGGAATTCCTGCTGCAGCTGCGCCACCGCAGCATGCTCAGCAGGCTGGCGGCGGTGGCCGAAAACGCCCCGCACGGCGCGCACACAGGCCCCTGACCGCCGCCCCGCCGACTGTGCCGACGGCCACGGCCGGGTGAACAGGAGACAGCGATGCCGGACGCAGTGGTGATCGGTGCCGGGCCCAACGGACTTGTCGCGGCCAACCTGTTGGCGGACGCCGGATGGACCGTGGAGGTGCTCGAAGAGCAGAACGAGCCGGGCGGCGCGGTCCGCAGCGACCGCGGGGTGCACCCCGACTACGTCAACGACCTGTTCAGCTCCTTCTACCCGCTGGCCGCCGCCTCGCCGGTCCTCTCGGCCCTCCGCCTGTACGAACAGGGGCTGGTCTGGAGCCATGCCCCACGGGTGCTGGCGCATCCGCTGACCGACGGCCGCTGTGCGCTGCTGGAGCGCGATACGGCCGACACGGCGGCCGGGCTGGAGGCCTTCGGCGTGGGTGACGGTGCGGCCTGGCAGGCGCTGTGCGGAGTCTGGGACCGCGTCGGCAGCGACCTCGTCGACGCCATGTTGACCCCGTTCCCGCCGCTGCGCGCGACGGCCCGGCTCGCCGCGCGGCTGCGCGGCGCGGGCGGTCTGCGGCTGGCGCGCACGATGCTGCTGCCCGTACGGCGCCTGGGAGATGAGGAGTTCCGCGGCGAAGCCGGCCGGCTCCTGCTGGCCGGCAACGCCCTGCACGCGGACCTCGCCCCCGAGGCGGCGGGCAGTGGCGGCTTCGGGTGGCTGATGTCGATGCTCGGCCAGACCTGCGGCTTTCCGGTACCGGCCGGTGGCGCCCAGTCGCTCACCGCGGCGCTCGTGCGGCGCCTGCAGCGCAGCGGTGGCGTACTGCGCTGCGGGGAGCGCGTCGTCGGCATCGTCGTACGCTCCGGGCGCGCGGTGGCGGTACGCACCGCGATCGGCGAGACCGTGCCGGCCCGCCGCGCCGTACTGGCGGATGTGTCCGTACCGGCCCTGTACGGCCGGCTGGTCGACTCCCGGTATCTGCCCGGCCCGCTCCTGGCCGATCTGCGGCGCTTCCAATGGGACTTCGCCACCTTCAAGGTGGACTGGGCGCTCGACGGTCCGGTGCCGTGGACCGCGGAGGGAGCCGCCACCGCGGGCATCGTGCACCTGGCCGACGGGATGGACGAACTCACCCGCTTCGCCGCGCAGATCGCCATGGGGCAGGTGCCGGACCGGCCGTTCGTCCTCTTCGGCCAGATGACCACCGCGGATGCCACCCGCTCCCCGGCCGGCACCGAGTCGGCCTGGGCCTATACCCATGTACCCCATGGGATCCGCGGGGACGCGGGGGAGGACGGGATCACCGGAGCCTGGGACCCGCGGGAACAAGAAATGATGGCGAACCGGGTGGAGGCACAGGTCGAGCGCTTCGCTCCCGGCTTCCGCTCGGGGATCAGGGCGCGCCGGATCCTCGCCCCTCCCACCCTGGAGGCGATGAACGCCAATCTGCACGGCGGCGCCCTCAACGGTGGCACCACCGCCGTCCACCAGCAGCTGGTTCTCCGCCCGCTGCCCGGCCTCGGCCGCCCGGAAACCCCGGTCGAGGGCCTCTATCTGGCATCCGCCGGCGCGCACCCGGGCGGCGGTGTGCACGGTGCCCCCGGCGCCAACGCGGCCCGCGCGGCCCTGCGCAGGCGCGCGCCGAGCGGCCTCCTCAGCCGGACGCAGCGCGCGCTGGCCACTCCGTTCGTCAACGCCCGCCCGGCAAAGGCGGGTTGAGGTGCCGCCGGGCTCAGGCAGCTGCCGTCGACGCGATCGGCCGGGAGGCCAGGAGCATCAGGGCCACATCGTCCTGCCGGTCCGCCTCGTCCTGCCGGTTCTGCAGAAGGGCGTCGGCGAGGCCGTCGGGCCCCTGTGGCGGAGCGTCGTCAAGGCGCCCGGCCAGGTCGGCGACCGCGCGGTCCAGATCGACGCCCGGGGCTTCGACCAGGCCGTCGGTGTAGAGGACCAGCACGGATTCCGGCGGCAGGGCGATCTCCGTGGCGTCGTACCGGGCATCGGGCTCGATGCCCAGGAGCAGCCCGGGCGGTACGTCCAGCACCGTGGTGTGCCCGTCGGGGTGGCGCAGGAGGGGCGGGGGATGGCCGGCGCTGGCCAGGCACGCCCGCCGGGTGAGCAGATCGATATGGACGTACAGGCAGCTGGTGAAAAGATCCGGGTCCAGATCGGTCAGCAGCCGGTTCGTACGGGCCAGTACCTCGGCCGGTGAGGCGCCGGCGGTGGCGTAGGCGTGCACGGCGGTGCGGGCCTGCCCCATCAGGGCGGCGGCCGCCGCGTTGTGCCCCTGTACGTCACCGATGACGGCGGCGACGCTGTCTTTGCCGAGCCGGATCAGATCGTAGAAGTCGCCGCCGATGTCCATACCGCGGGTCGACGGCAGGTAACGCGCGGCGACGGCGAACCCGGGTACCGGGGGAAGGCTGTGCGGCAGCAGTCCGGCCTGCAGATCATGGGCGAGTTGCTGCTTGGTGTCGTACAGCCGGGCACGGTCCAGTGCCTGGGCGATCAGCCCCGCCAGCGAGGTGAGGACCTGGCGTTCTTCCACGCTGAAGGTGCGGGGTCGGGTGTACCCGAGGATGCAGCAGCCGACCGGGCGGCCGGACACGATCAGCGGCAGCACGGCCCGGGCGGCCTTGCCCGTCAGATGCGGCAGCCCCGGGTAGACGCGTTCCAACTCCTCGGGGGAGGAGAAGAAGCTGGGCTCGCCGGTGGCGAGGGCGTGTACGGCCGGGCTGTTGGCGGCGCTGAGGGCGACACCTTCGAAGGCGGCGACGGCTTCGGCGGGGTAGCCGCGGTGGCCGATGGTGCGCAGCCGGCCCGCCTCCGCCGCGTACATGAGCATGCCTTGGGCGCCGAAGGCCGGCACGATCTGGTCGGCGACCAGATCGACGACATCCGCTGCGCCCACGGCCTCGGTGAGCGCCGCGGACAGATGCAGGACGTGGTAGATCTGCCCGGCCCGCACGGGTACGGTCTCCGCGGGGTAGGACGCCACCGGGTCGTGATCCTCGCCCGACGGGGTGATCCACACACTCAGGCCCCGGGCGTCCGGGAACAGACGGAAGGTGAGCCACTGTTTCGGGGGCCGGAGGGCGGTGAAGGACGTCGGCCGGCGGCTGAGCACCGCGGCGCGGTAGCGGTCCTCGAAGACCGGGTCGCGCAGCCACGGCAGGACTTCCCAGGGGTGCGATCCGATGAGCCGGGTGTCCTCTTCGCCGAGCAGTTCCTCCGCGCCGGTCGTGACCAAGGTGATGCAGCCGTCGAGGTCCAGCGCGCAGCAGCCGCCGGGCAGCCGCTCCACGTAGTCGACCGCCGCCAGCGCCTCCACCCGGCCGACGGTCCGTACCGGGGGCGGTGACAGCACGCGCGGCACCTCGGCCGGCTCCCCGTTGGGCAGGGGGCTCGTCGCCAGCAGCGCCGCCAGACGCCGGCAGCCGGCCCGCACCGCCTCGGCCTCGTCCGCCGACAGCTGCGGCGGATGGCCGGCGGGCCACAGCAGCAGCAAGGCGCCCCGGCGCCCGGTCCCGTCGCTGATCGGAGCCGCGGCCAGCGCGAAGTCGTACGGGACGGCCACCGCCGTACGGGGGAAGTCACGGGTCAGCTGCTGATGGCCGGCCGCCCACACCAGACGCTGCTGGCGGGTGGCGACAGCGACCGGAATCGGGGCCGCCAGCGCGACCCGGCTCCACGGCTCCAGGAACGGCGCCGGAACCCCGCTCATGACGGTCAGCCGCAGCACCGGCTCGTCGGCCGCCAGCACGTAGAGCCCGCCCGCGGATGCCCCGGTCTCCCGCATCGCCCGAAGAAGCGCCCGGTCCACAGGGTCGGACCCGGCTCCGTCGCTCATCTCGCACCTTCACACAGCTGTCGTCATGACGTCTCCCACGGGACAGTGCCGACGTTACGCCGCTCACTGTGGTGCGGCACTCGGGTACGCGCTGTGCCCGAGATGTACAGAGTTGCGATGAGCTGTGGATGTATATCATGTAATGGCGCTTCTTGAACGTGGCGCGGGCAGCGTGTCGTCTCCGTTCCGGAGAGGGAACATGGCCGCAGGCGAAGAGGACGAGACAGAGCGGGTTCGGCGTCCGTCCGGTAAGAAGACCGCCAAAAAGACCGCCAGGACAACCAGCAGTGCTCGGGCCGACAGCCGGAAGGGCGAGACCGAGCCGGAGCGCGTGGCCGGCCGAGTTTCGGCGCCGCGGGCCATGCGGAACGCGGCGGAGCAGCTCCAGCAGCTTCTGGGGCGGGCCCCCGAGTCCGTCTCCGCGGTGAAACCCACGGAGGACGGCTGGCAGGCGGACGTGGAAGTCCTGGAGCTGGAGCGCGTCCCGTCGACCACCAGCGTGATGGCGACCTACCGGGTGGTGCTGGACAAGGAAGGTGAACTGGTGGCATACGAGCGCATCCGTCGCTACACCCGAAGTCAGATCGACCGGGGCACCTGAAGGCTCCGGATGCCACCGCAGAACCGTTCGCCGAGCGAACTACACGGCCACTCCGCGCAGGAAGGGGCGAGCCGGGGAAGGGAGGCACCGTGACTGTGGTGCCGCAAAGCGGAGGAACCGTCGCCAGAGGTGGCGGCGGAGGCTCCGGCAACCTCTACGACATCCTCGATCTGATTCTGGACCGCGGACTGGTCATCGACGTCTTCGTACGGGTCTCGTTGGTCGGCATCGAGATCCTCAAGATCGACGCCCGTATCGTCGTGGCCAGCGTGGACACTTACCTGCGCTTCGCCGAGGCGTGCAACCGCCTCGACCTGGAGGAGGGGCGCAAGGCGCCCTCCCAGCTGACCGACATCGTCGGCGAGGTCACCGAGGGTGGCTCGCACGGCAAGGCCAAGGGTGCGCTGAGCGGGGCCGCCGAGGCGGTGACCGAAGCTCTCAAGGGCGGACACGAGGACGACGAGGACGACGAGGAACCCGCGGAGCGGCGCAAGGAGCACGCGGAAAAGCGGGAGCGGCCGGCTCGTCGCCCGGTCCGGCACCGGAAGGAATGAGCCATGGCCGTATACGTCTACTCCATCGTCGCGACCGACCATCCCCAGCGGCTGGACGGTCTCGACGGGGTAGGGGACCCGCCCACCGCCCTTCGCACGGTGCACACGAAAAAGCTGTCCGCGGTCGTCAGCGACGCCCCCGAGGAGCTACGACCCAAACGCCGGGACCTCGGCGCCCACCAGGCCGTCCAGGAGCGGCTGATGGCCGACGGCACGGTCCTGCCGCTGCAGTTCGGTTTCACCACTACGGGCGACGACGCCGTACGCGAGGTGCTGGAGGACCGTACGGACGAACTCACCGAACGGTTGCAGGCGCTGAAGGGCTGCGCCGAATACCACCTGAAGGCCGGTCAGGACGAGGACGCGATGCTGCGCCAGATCCTTACGGAGTCCGACGAGGCGCGCCGGCTCAACGAGGACATCAGAAGCGGCAACGCCGGCCCGGATCTGCCGCTCGCGCTCGGTGAACTGGTCGCGAAGGAAGTAGAGGCGCGCCAGGACCGGCTCGCCGCGGCGGTCGTCGACGCACTGCGCGAGTTCGCCCGTGAGGAGAGCGTGTCGAAGCCGACCGGCAACGACTTCGTGAGCGTGTCCTTCCTGGTGGACCAGAAGAACGAAAAGCGCCTCCGCGCCGCCGAACAGGAGCTCGCCGAGGAGCTGGGCGAGGACTTCGATCTGCGGCTGCGCGGGCCACTGCCCGCCTACAGCTTCGTCTAGGGAGACGTCATGGGCCTGCTGACTCAGCTCGGCACCTTTCCGCTGGCGCCGGTGCGCGGCGTGGCCTGGGTCATGGAGCGCGTGTTGGAGGCCGCGGAGAACGAGTACTACGACCCCGAACCCGTCGAGCGGGAACTCGCCGAGCTGGAGCGAGCGCTCCTGGCGGGAGACATCGACGAGGAAACCTTCGACCGGCGCGAGGACGAACTGCTGGACCGGCTGGACGAGATCAGGGCCCATCAACAGGGCACCGACACCTGATCGCGACAGCTGAATCCGGAGGGCGCCCCGCGCTCCCGTCCGGACGCCGGGTTACCAGGGAAGCGAGGTAGTGGCCGTGTCGGAACCCGTTGCCAGGAGACTTGGCGACCTCCCGTCCAGGTCCGCCCAGTACGGCCAGGGCTCATCGGCCAATCTCGCCGACATCCTGGAGCGGGTCCTGGACAAAGGCATCGTCATCGCCGGCGATATCCAGATCAACCTCCTGGACATCGAACTGCTCACCATCAAACTGCGCCTGCTGGTCGCCTCCGTGGACAAGGCGAAGGAGATGGGCATCGACTGGTGGGAGCACGACCCCGCTCTGTCGTCCCGCGCGTCCGACGGCTACAGCTCGCTCGCCGAGGAGAACAAGCGGCTGCGTGCCGAGATCGAGGCCCTGCGCGAGCGCGGTGAACTGCCCCGGGCCGAGGACGAGGAAGAGGAAGAGGAAGAGGAAGAGGAAGAGGAAGAGGACGAGGAGGAGAGCCGCCCGGCCGCACCCCGGCGTGCTCCCCGCACCTCCCGCACCAAACGGGCCCAGCCGAGCCCCCGCAGCAAGAGCAGCAAGAAGCGGGATGAGCCATGACCGAGGTCATCACCTATGCCTACGCCGTGGCGCAGGACGCCGACGGATCGCTGGAGGAGGAGCTGTCCGGGCTCCCCGGCGTGGCGGATGCGCCGGTGCATCTGGTGCGCACAGGACACCGCGGGGACGTGGTCGTCGCGGTCAGCCCGGTGCCCGAGCAGGACTTCCAGGAGGCCGCACTGCGCGCACACCTCGAAGACCTGGACTGGCTGGAGTTGGTCGCCCGCGCCCATCACCGGGTGATCGAGGCGCTGGCCGCGCGCACCACCGTCCTGCCACTCCGGCTGGCCACCGTCTACCTCGACGACGAGCGGGTGCGGCAGATGCTCGACGCCCGTCTGGAGGCGTTCGCCGAGCGGCTGTCCGAGCTGGCCGCGCATGTGGAGTGGGGCGTCAAGATCTACGTCGAGGCGTCCGCGGCCGCCGAGAGCCCGGCGGCGGCGTCGGCGGAGCCGGACCTGAGCCCCGGACGCGCCTACCTCAGCCACCGCAGGGCGCAGCGCCATGCCCGCGAGGACGCCTACCGCACAGCCGAACAGGCGGCCCGGCACGTCGAGGACGCGGCCCGCGGCGTGGCGGTCGACCGGGTCCAGCACCGGACGCAGCAGGGCGAACTCGCCCGCGGGCCGGGGGAGAACGTCGTCAACGACGCCTACCTCGTACCGCTGGAGCACGCCGAACGGTTGCGTACGGACGTGCTGCGGGCGGCCGAGGGATTTACCGGGGTACGCGTCGAGGTCACCGGGCCCTGGGCCCCCTACTCGTTCGCCACCCCCGCCGAAGCCGAACCGTTGAAGGGGGCCACGCCGTGAGGGCGGCGGGCGGGCCGCCGACCGCGGCGCAAGAGCCGCTGCCGGACCGGCAGATCGCGCTGATCGACCTGCTGGACCGGCTGCTGACCGGAGGTGCGGTCCTCACCGGTGACATCGTGCTGTCGATCGCCGATATCGACCTCGTACGCGTCTCGCTGAACGCGCTGATCGTCTCCATCAGCGAACAGAACCTCTCCCCGTGGCCTGCCGACCCACCCCTGGGAGATGGTCATGGCAGGTGAAGTCCGAGGGCCCGCCAACCACTTCGACGACGTCGCCGAAGCGGCCGGCCGCGCCTTCCGGCTGCTGCCCGCGGCACCGCAGGACCTCCAGCCGCCGCGCGGCACGGCGGCGGGGAGCGGCACACACCGGGTCACCACCGACCCCGACACGGTGGAACGGGACCTGATCAAGCTCGTTCTCACCCTCGTCGAACTGCTGCGGCAGCTCATGGAACGCCAGGCGCTGCACCGGGTCGACGCCGGAGATCTCACCGAGGAACAGGAGGAGCGGCTGGGCGCCACACTCATGATTCTGCACGAGCGCATGGTGGAGCTCTGTGCCCGATACGACCTTTCCATGCAAGACCTCAATCTCGATCTCGGACCTCTCGGGACATTGCTGCCACCGTCCGAATGACAGCCGACCGAGCCCCGCTTGCTCGGCCGAAGGCCCTGAAGGAGCACGACATGGGCATCAGAAAGAAGAGCAGGAACATCGGCGAAATGGCCGAAGGAAAGGCAAAGGAAACCACCGGGAAGGTCCTCGGCAACGAAAGCCTGGAGAAGAAGGGAAAGATGGAGAAGGCCAAGGGCAAGGTGAAGCAGGCAGTGGAACGGGGCAAGGACACGCTCAGGCACTGACCGCCACCGCCCGGCCCCCGCCGTCGCACTCCCCGCGACGGCGGGGGCCGCCGCCCTCGCGATGCGGCTGCTCGTGCCGCCCGCCGATCGGCCTGGACCCGGCACCGCCGGCGGACGTCGCGGACCGGCCCCGTGCTCCGGGTGCGGAGCGTGGCGAGGATCCGTACGGTCGAAGAGGCCCTGCGCACCACGACAGCTCAGCCCGGCGCCTGCCCGGACGAGGAGAGCCGCAGCGGTAGCGCCGCCGACCCCCGGCACACATGTGGAGGATCAATGGCTGAGTACGGCTACTTCCTGTCCTGCGAGGAGCACGGCCCGGCCGCGCTCGTCGAGCAGGCACGGATGGCCGAGCAGGCCGGATTCACCTCGCTGTGGATCTCCGACCACTTCCATCCGTGGAACGACGCACAGGGCCAGAGCCCCTTCGTATGGTCGGTGATCGGCGCACTGTCCGAGGCCACCTCGCTGCCCATCGAGACCGCGGTGACCTGCCCGATCATGCGGCTCCACCCCGCCGTCACCGCCCAGGCGGCCGCCACCGCCGCCGTCCAGACCCAGGGCCGCTTCCGGCTCGGGGTGGGAACCGGCGAGGCGCTGAACGAACACGTCCTGGGCGATCCCTGGCCGCGGGCGGCGGTGCGACTGGAGATGCTGGAAGAGGCCGTTCAGGTGATGCGCCAGCTCTTCGCGGGCGACGAGGTGAGCCACCACGGGAAGCACTACACGGTCGAGAACGCGCGCCTGTACACCCTTCCCGACGAGCCGGTGCCCATCGACGTGTCCGGGTTCGGCCCGGCCGCGACCGAGCTGGCCGGCCGCGTCGGGGACGGCTTCCTCACCATGGAGCCCGACGCCGAGGCCGTGGAGCGGTTCCGGCGCAGTGGCGGCGGTTCGAAGCCGGCCATGGGTGGACTGAAGGTGTGCTGGTCCAGCGACCGCGAGGATGCGCTACGGACCGCGCACCGGCTCTGGGCCACCGAACAGCTGCCCGGCGAGCTGCCGCAGATCCTCCCCACGCCCCGCCACTTCGAGCAGGCCGCCGAACTGATCACCCCCGATCGCGTCGCGGAGAGCGTGCTCTGCGGAGACGATGTGGAGGCGCACCTCGCCGCGATCACCGCGTACACCAAGGCGGGCTTCGACACCGTCTGCGTCCATCAGATCGGGCACGGCCCGCGGGGCTTCTTCGACTTCTACCGCACCAAAGTGCTTCCCCAGCTACCGCAGTGACACCGCCGACACACAGTCAAGGAGGGATTCATGCCTGCCGGTTCGAGCAAGAAGCGTGAGCGTCAGTACGAGCACATCAAGGAAAGCGCGCAGGAACGGGGAGAGTCCACCGAGCGTGCGAAGGAAATCGCCGCCCGGACGGTGAACAAGGAGCGGGCGCGCTCCGGCGAGTCCAAAACGGCGAGCAAGGTCTCCACACAAGACCCGAAGTCCGCCTCGCAGCGCGGCGGCGAACGCTCCCACAGCGGTGCCCAGGGGCCGACGAAGGATCAGCTCTACGAGGAGGCGAAGAAGCGCAACATCGACGGCCGCTCCTCGATGAACAAGCAGCAGCTGCGCAAGGCGCTCGGTCGCTGAGACGACAACTTCAGGAACGGGGCCGTCGCCGGGGACCGCACGATCACTCGTCCTCGTCCTCGGCCTCGGCCTCGGCCTCTTCGTCTTCCTCTTCCCAGTCCTCGTCCTCGTCCTCGCCGTCCTCCTCGGGCTCGGCCTCGCCCTCCTCCTCGTACTCCTCGTCGCCGTACTCCTCGTCCTCGTCGTAACCCTCGGCCTCTTCCTCCTCGACGGCCTCTTCATGGGTCCGTACGACCTCGCCGTCGCGCACTTCGCCGCGCCAGCCGTCCGGTTCCTCGTCGGTGAGCGTGACGTAGCGCTGGAAGTGCTTGAAGTCCAGCCGCAGCCGCCGCCCCTGCGCGCGCCACAGATTTCCGGTCTTCTCGAAGAACCCGGAGGCGTAGTACTCGACGACCAGCACGATGCGGGTCAGGTTGGGTGCGAGCTCATGGAAACTGACGGCACCCCGGGTCGATCCCTTGGCGCCCTCGGACGTCCAGACGATGCGTTCGTCCGGCACCTGCTCCTGGACGGTGGCTTTCCAGCCGCGGGTCGACGGGCCGACCTTGGCCTTCCAGTCACTGGTCGTCTCATCGCTCTGCGACACACTGCGGACGCCCTTGGTGAAGCTGTTGAACTTCTCGTACCGCGTCCAGTGGTCGTAGGCGGTACGCAACGGCACTCCGACATCGAGGACCTCGATGATGTTGGTGACCTTCTGGTCTCCCGACTTGCGCCCTTTACCGCCTCCGAGGACCTCTTTGGCCTTGCCCACGATGTTGTCCTTGACGTCCTGCGCCTTCCCGCTGATCACGGCCTTGAGGGGGGAGTCGCCCCCGAGGAGGTTGGCCCCGATCTTGGACAGCGAACCGCCGTTCTGGGCGACGTTGGTGAGCTGGCCCGTCACATCGATCAGCTTGTCGCCGGCCCGTTCGGCCAGATTCCCCGCCCACGCCGTCACAAAGCCCCCGAGCTCGTCCCGCAGTCGATCGAGCCCCGAGTCCGCGTTGTCCTGTCCCGTCCTGGCCATGACCGGTTACCTCCGGCTCTTGCCGCGCGCTGATGTCTTCTTGGCGGCCTGTTGGGAAGTCTTCTGTGCCGTCTTTTTGGCGGTCTTCTTCGCAGCCGGGGCTGCCTTCTTCTGTGCGGCGGTCTTCTTGGCAGGAGCCTTCTTGGCGGCGGTCTTCTTCGCCGTGGTCTTCTTTGCCGCGGTCTTCTTCGCGGCGGCCTTCTTGGCGGCGGCTTTCTTCGCGGGGGCCGCCTTCTTTGCCGCGGTCTTCTTGGCGGCGGCCTTCTTGGCGGGCGCAGCCTTCTTCGCGGCCGGCCGGCTGGGTGCGGCCTTTTTCCCGGCGGACTTCGTGCCACGACGGCGGGGCCGCTCCTCGGGCTCTTCCGCCGGCTCCTCTTCCTCTTCTTCCTCTTCTTCTTCCTCGCCTTCATACTCCTCTTCGGGCTCCTCTTCGGGCTCCTCCTCGGGCTCTTCTTCGCCCTCCTCGTACTCCTCCTCGGGCTCCTCTTCCTCCTCGTACTCCTCCGCCGGCTCTTCGCCCTCGTATTCCTCCTCTTCCTCCTCCTCTTCCGGTTCCTCCTCGCCGCTTTCGAGGCGGAGGGTGCGCTCATGGAGCGAATCGGCGAACGTGGTCAGCTGACGGTTGGCGGCGGCCTTGACGGCCTGCCGCCCGGCATCCATGACTTCCCCCCGCAGCTGTTCGCCCAGCTCCGCGACCTGGGGGATCTCCCCGAGTCTGCGGACCCCCTCCGCCAAGAGCTGGCGTGGCTCAAGCCCGAATTGGCGCCCGGCGAGGTAGGACGCCACTGTGAGAGCGAACCGGCCCTTCTTCGTGCGGCCCAGGACGTAGCCACCGGCCAGGGCGGCGGCGAGCAGAAACTTGGATTCGTTCATGGGTGCGTCACCTTTTCGTGGGCATGCTGCCGATCGGCGCCATATCTCCAGAGTGATCCGTGTCCTCACGTGCGCATCCCGAGCGAGCAGAAGTAGGGATTCCACTCCGCGCCGCGCCGGTTGGATTGCGCTGGGTAGTCGCCGTCAGCACCCTGGGAATGCAACCGGTGCCGCTGCGTAGGTCATAGAGGTCGGCCGCCGATCCATCAGGGCCGGTGGAGCGGCCGCCGGGAACCGAAGGTGAGGAGTGCCGCGCCAACGGCCGTTCCGGCGCCTGTCCTTGATGCCGGGAGCGGTGGCCGAGGCCTATGCCGCAATGCCGTGGAGGATTCGCTCCGTCGTCCGCCTGCACAGCGCGCGGAATTCGCTTTCGGGCATGGCGATACGGCCGCCGAGATAGAGCTGGACAAGCCCTTGAGCGGGGGCGGTGAGGGCCAGTGCGACCTCAAGCGGGTCGTCGGGCTTGAGTGTGCCTTCGCGCATGCCCTGTTCGACCGCCGTCACCACCACACCGCATGCCAGGGTTTCCCCGGAGTGCACGTCTTCAGGGAAGTGTGGGGCCCGCTCGCGTCGTTCGGCCATCAGGAACAGATAGAGGTTCGGCCGGCCGAGGGCGAAGTCGAGGAAATCGGTGAGGAGTCCATAGATCCTGGTCACCGGGTCGGGGTCCTGGCGTGCGGCCCATTGCGCGCCCAGTTCCTGAAGGCTGTCCGCGGCCACCGCGCGCAGCAACGCCTCACGATTGGGGTAGTGGCGGTAGATCGCCATAGGTGTCACCCCGACAGCCTCGGCCACTCGCCGCATGCTCACCGCTTCCGGGCCTTCGCCGCCCAGGATGTCGAGTGCCGCGTCGGCGATACGCTCCGCCGTTCTCCGCTCCACCACGTCTACATCGTACACATCGATGTTTACGGCGTATACGTCACGAATGGCCCCTCCCACGCGGCAGCTGCGCGGCGGCAGGTGTGCGGAAGGTGGGTAACGGCTCTAGGCTCGGAATATGCCGGGAACACGCCGTGCACCGTCTCGTGTGGGAGTAGGGGGAGCGCGGTGTGTTCGCCGGCGCACGGCGTCCGTCCGGCTGCTGGCCGTGGCGGCGGTCGTCGCGCTGACCGGTGGCTTCGCCGGAACTCCGGCCGTGGGCACCGCCGATGACCCGGATCTGACGCGCTTCTACCAGCAGCAACTCTCCTGGGAGTCGTGCGGGCACGATGTGAAGAACGGCGCGCAGAGCCAGGGAACCGCGCAGCCGCCCGGCTACTCGGAGCGGCTGGAGTGCGCCCGGCTGGAGGTGCCGCGTGACTACGCCCATCCCGGGCGGAGCACCATGCTGGTCCAGCTGATCCGGCTGAAGGCGACCGGGCCCGGCAAACGGCTCGGTTCGCTGGTGCTCAATCCCGGAGGGCCGGGTGCTTCCGGCGTCAACTATCTGATCGACAGCGGCAGTGCCTTCGCCCGTCTGGGGCAGCAGTACGACATCGTCAGCTTTGACCCGCGCGGCACCGGCCACACCGAACCCGTCTCCTGCGGCGACAAGCTCGCGCCACCCCCCGGCAGCGCCGCCGACGACAGCCTCGCCGCGAAGGAGAAGCGCATCAACGAGGCCTGCGGCCGGTACTCCGGTGGGCTGCTGCCGTGGATCGGCACCCCCAACGTCGCCCGGGACATGGACGTACTGCGTGCCGCGGTCCGCGACGACAAGCTCAACTACCTGGGGTTCTCCTACGGCACCAAACTCGGCGCGGTCTACGCCCATGAATTCCCCGACAAGGTCGGCCGGATGGTCCTGGACAGCGTCGAGGACCCGACCAAGAACACCTGGCAGACCGCACTCGCCCAGGCCCGCGGCTTCCAGCGGGCACTGGACGACTTCGCCGCCGACTGCACCCATGACGCCGGCTGCCCGCTGGGCACCGACGGAAACCGCGCAGAGGACCAACTGCGCCATTGGTACGAGCAGTTGAGTGATACGCCGATGAAGGTGAAGGGGGAGACGGTCGACGAGACGACGTATGTGTATGCGCTGCGGGAGGCCCTGTACAGGAGGAGCGACTGGCCGACGCTGCGCCAGGCGCTGGCGCAGCTGCGGCGCGGCGACGGGGCCGGGATCCTGCGCCTGAGCGACAGCGGCGGCAGCAGCGCGGGACGGGCCCCGGTGCGCCACATCGGGCAGGACGAGCTGCCGCCGCAGGACCAGCTGGCCCTGCGCGCGATCTCCTGCCGGGACACCTCCGAACGCTATGGCGCCGACGACTACGCCCGGGCGCAACGGGAACTCACCCGGGCCTCCCCGCTCTTCGGGCCGGACATCGCCCCGACCCTGCTGGACTGCGACGGCTGGCCGGCTCCGGGCGACGACACCTCCCGCGATGTCGCGGCGCCCGACGCACCGCCCGTACTGCTCGTCGCGACCACCAACGATCCGGCGACCCCGTACGAGGGCGCCCTCAACATGGCCCGTGCGCTGGACAACTCCAGCATCGTGCTGACCTTCCGGGGTGAGGGGCACGCCGCCTACACCACCGGCGACACCTGCGTACAGCGGTATGTCGACGGCTTCCTGCTGCACGGCACCATGCCGAAGCCCCATACCTCCTGCGGCTGAGCCGGGAGCGCGCACGCCGGGGGCTACTTGTAGTAACGAGTGTTCTCGACGTCGACGACGGGAGCACCGGGGGACGGTGGCTGGGTGCGCCGCCGCTTCAGAATGCTCACATACGTCGCCAGGCCGATGATGCCGACGATCATCATGATGACGCCCACGAGGTCGAGATTGACTCCGGCCATGTGCCAGTCCACCGCGAAGGTGAGGATGGCCCCCACCGCGAGCAGACCGATGCACCCGCCGATACCCATGTGTCAGCCTCCATAACTGTCTTGACAGCAGGGGGTGTTGAAGGACGCGTACCCATGCACAGACGCCTCATGTCCGGGTGCGGTGCGGTGCGGTGCGTGGTGTGGTGTGCGGGCGGAGGCTCAGCCGGCCCGGCGCCCGCTCCTGCCCGCGGTCTTCTTCGCCGCGGCCGTTTTCTTGGCAGCTGTCTTCTTGGCGGTGGACTTCGCGGCGGTGGTCTGCTGCGCGGCCGCCTTCTTCCCCGTTGCCTGCTGCGCCGTGCTCTTCTTCGCGGAGCGGCCGGGCCGGGCGGTGTCCGCGGCGTGCTCGGTGCCCTCGTCCTCGCCGCGGGACCTCTTGGCGGCGCGCACGCTGTCCTGCAAGGCCGCCATCAGGTCCATCACCTGGCCGGCGGGCTGCTCCTCGCCGGCCTCGAATTCCGGCTCACGATGCGCCAGCTTCGCCGCCACGATCTCTTCCAGCGCCTCGCGGTAGTGATCGTGCACATCGTCCTCCGACAGCTCGCCGAAGGAGTCCATCAGTGCCTCGGCGGCGGCCACCTCGTTGGCGGCGACGTCCACCTGCCGCTCGGGCAGCACCCCGTCCATCGGGCGGATCTGGTGCGGCCAGAGCAGCACCTGCATGACGAGTGCGCCCTCCATCGGGCGGATCATGGCCAGCGTCTCCCGCCCGTGCAGCGCGATCTTGCCGAGTCCGACGCGCTGGTGCCGCTCCATCGCCTCGCGCAGCAGCACATAGGGCTTGACCGCGGCGGGGCTGTCGACGCCCAGGTAGTAGCCCTTGCCCATCTGCAGCGGGTCGATGTCCCCGCCGGCGACGAAGGCCAGAATCGTCAGCGTCTTCGCGGTCGGCAGCGGCAGTGCGTCCAGATCCTCGTCACTCAGCGGTACGACCAGGTCGCGGTCGCCGGGTTTGTAGCCGCGGCCGATCTCGTCCGGGGGGACCTCGGCGCCTTCCAGCGAGCACACGGGCTGATTGCGTACCCGTCCGCCGTCCCGCGAATGGATCCGCACAAAGCTGACCGACGCGGAACTGTCCGTGGCGTTGTACGCGGCGACCGGGATCGTGACCAGGCCGAAGCTGATGGAGAACTTCGCCGTGGGGCGCATGGGGGCCGCCTTCATCGGTGCCATTCGGCTCCATGCTAGGCGGGGCGGGCAAACCGTACATCCCGGGCCGTACCGAGGTGTGCCGATCGGGTGGCGGCCCCTCGCCCCTTCGCCGTCCAGGCCCCCGGTCGCCCGGACCCCGGCCGCTCAGGCTCCCGCGCCGCTCGGCCCCCCAACCGCTCAGGTGGCCGCGGCCGTGACCCGCCCCTCGCGGACCGCCTCCGCCAGCGCCTGATGATCGCGTTCGTTCTGATCCGCGTAACGCTCCGCGAACCGCACCAGCGCCTCGTCGAAAGCCGGCCCCTTGCCGAGGTAGGCGCCGATCGCGATGCGGTCGCCGGATCTGGCATGCGCACGGGCCAGCGTGGCCCCGCAGCGCACGGCGAACCGCCGCAGCCCCACCGGCATCATGAGCTCGGTCTTCATGATGCCCTTCCAGTCACGCAACTGCCGGACGTAGAAGTCCCGTTGGCGCCCGTCGATGCCGGTGGTCCGCTCCCAGCCGAGGAAGATGTCGCCGGCTGCCTGCATCAACCGCTGGCCGGACACCACCCGTTCACCTTGATTGGTGTGGCGCCCCGGTCCGGCGTACGGGGCGAGCACCGACTCATCGGCCTCCTTGGCCTGGAGCAGCAGCGGGTCGTCGGTGTCCTTGCCGAGCAGCAGCACGATCCAGCAACGGGTGCCCACGCTGCCGACCCCGACGACCTTGCGTGCCGTGTCGACCACCCGGTACTGCTCCAGCAGGCTGCGATGGTCCGACCGCAGAGTGCGGCCGTAGCTCGTGATCAGTTCGCGGATCTCGTCCGTGAGCAGATCGCGCTCGACGTCCGGCAGCAGATCGCCCAGCGGCACGATCAGCGGCGGATCGGGGGCGATCCGTACCTGACCGCCGATCACCCGGGTGAGCTTGCGGAACGCCTGCATGGCGTCGCGCGTACGGGCTTCCGCCATGGTGCGGGCCAGCTGGGCCCGGCCCCTGCTGCGCAGTTCGTGAGCCTCCTCGGCCTCGATGTCGGCCATGTCGTCATGGGCGTACCAGACCTCCAGGGTGCGCATGTCCGCGTACCGGCGCATCTGGGTGCGGTACGACGCGCAGGCGGCCCCGATGATGTCGGCCCGCACCGTCGTGTCGAAGCCGTTCCCGCGCCCCGCGATGGCAAGGCTGGCCGCCAGCCGTTTGACGTCCCACTCCCACGGTCCCGGCAGGGTCTCGTCGAAGTCGTTGAGATCGAACATCAGATGGCGCTCGGGGGAGGCCAGCAGCCGGAAGTTCAGCAGATGGGCGTCCCCGCACAGCTGGGTCGTCAGCCCGGTGGCCGGGGTGGTGGCCAGGTCCGCCGCCATGATGGCGGCGGCGCCGCGGTAGAAGCGGAACGGGGACTCCAGCATCCGGCCGTATCGAATGGGCACCAACTCCGGTACCCGGAGCGCCGATTGCCGCTCAAGGATGTCCACCGGGTCGTCGCGGGCGGCCGCGGGGCTGAAGTCCGCATGACTGGAGCGGGGCACCTCGGTGCGAAGTGCCCTGCCCCGTTCCGCACGTTCCCGTGCGGTGGCCGGCGCCGGTGGTCCGGAGGTCATGGCCGCGGTCCCATGGGCTCAGGCCACGGCGTGGTGTTTGTCTCCCGCACACAGCGCCCAGATGATGAAGACGTTGATGGCGATCAGCACGATGGCCCAGAACGGGTAGTAGGGGATCCACAGGAAGTTCGCCAGTGCTCCGAGACCCGCGAGGGCGACGCCGATCACCCGCGCCCACGTCGCGCCGCTGGCGAGCAGTGCGATGCCCGCGATGAGGATGACGATGCCCAGGATCAGATGGATCCATCCCCAGCCCGTGAGATTGAAGGAGAACACGTAGTTCCGCGTCGTGACGAAGACGTTGTCCTTGGCGATGGCGGAGATGCCCTCCAGAAAGGCCATCGCGCCACCGAAGATCATCAGGACTCCGGCGAATGCGGTCCACCCGCCGACGCTCTGTTTCTGAGCGGCCATGGGTCACTCCTCACTTGAGAAACCTGGCCACCGGCGGGAACCGACGGTGGTCATGCCCTGTCTTCACGCTTCCACAGGCACCGGTCATCCGCATGTCAGGGACGTGCGGAGGCCTGGCGCACCCGGTGCTCGGCCGTGTGCCGGGCGGCGGGACGGACGGTGGCGTTCTGGGCGCCGTACCCGCGGTATCCGCCGATGCGTTGGACGTACCAGTTGTCGGAGAGGGGCGGCAGGCCCGCGGTGCGCGGTGGTGTCAGGGCTGGGCCGGCGCGATGGGGCGCGGCTGTCAGGCCCGCCATGTGGTGCCGGGCAGGGGGACCGGATCGGGCGCCGGTCCCGGCTGCGGTCCGGGCGTCGGCGGCGCGGGGTTCGGCGGGAGCGGGTCAGGCTCCGGACGCGGCACCGGCGGGGGCACCGGATCGGGTCCTGGGGCGGGGACCGGGCCGGGCCCCGGGCCTGGCGTGGGTCCGGGTGGCCCGGGGCCCGGGCCCGGAGTGGGAGGCACCGGGTCCCGGTGGCGCTTGTGCGGGGCGCTCGCTCCTCGTGGCATGTGGGTCTCCTTGCCATTCCTGTCGGCCATGCGGCACCATCCGCAGGATCCTCGGTGTACGTCCGTACTCACTCTGCGACGGCCCGGCTGACTCGGCGACAGCTGGGCGGGCGGCCGTGCCGGTGCGGCGGCGCAACTGCCGTACGCTCCCCGCCGCCACCCGGACGCGCGAGAGTCAGGGCGGCGCGGAGCGGGTACGCCCGCCCGCATGGACGACTCGGATTCCGGCGCCGGCACGACGACGGACACGGTGCGCGCGGGCCGCCGCACGGTGGAGATCCACCGGCCGGAAAAGGTGCTGTTCCCCGACGAAGGGCTGACCAGGGCCGATGTCGTCGACTACTACGGCCGGATGGCCGCCTCCATGGTCCCGCAGCTGCGGGGGCGGCCGCTGATGCTGGAACGGCTTCCGGAAGGGCTGGGCGGCCCGCACTTCCTGCAGAAGCAGATCCCGGACCACTACCCCGACTGGGTCCGGCGGGCGGAGGTCGCCAAGGAGGGCGGCACCGTCACCCACCCGGTCTGCGACGACAAGGCGACTCTGCTCTTCCTTGCCGACCAGGCCTGTCTCACCCTGCACCGCTGGCTGTCCCGTGCCGGCCGGCCCGGCCGTCCGGACCGGCTGGTGTTCGATCTGGATCCGCCGGGCTCCGACTTCAGGGCCGTACGGGAGGCCGTCCAGCAGCTCGTCGGGCTGCTCGACGAGCTCGAACTGCCGGCCGTTTTGATGACCACCGGGTCGAGGGGACTGCATGTCACCGTTCCGCTGGACGGCAGGAGCGACTTCGACACGGTGCGCGGTTTCGCCCAGGAGGTGGCCGCGGTGCTGGCGGAGCGTCACCCGGACCGGCTCACCACGGCCGTACGCAGGAAGTCGCGCGGCGACCGGCTCTACCTCGATGTGCAGCGCAACGCCTATGCGCAGACGGCCGTCGCCCCGTGGTCGCTGCGGCCGAAACCGGGCGCTCCGGTCGCCGCGCCGATCAGCCGTCAGCAACTCGACGACCCCGAACTCACCGCGCAGCGCTGGTCGTTGAGGGATATCGCGGCGGTGGAGGAGCAGGCGCGGTCCAAGCCGTGGTCCGGGGTGCCGACCCGCGGGCGGTCGCTGCGCGGCGCGCGCAGGCGGCCCGACGGGCTGCGGTGACCGGCGCGGCGGCATTGCGCCCCACGGAGCAGCGGCTGTTTCCTGATCGACGGACCGGGGACGCTGAGAGCGGAAGAGCGCACGGAACGACGGAGGACAGGGCGTGGCCGGACATTCTCCCTGCGACCGCATTCGCCCGTACGGGCTCGCGCCATGAGCCCCCGCGACGGGCAGCGGGCCATCGCGCGGACGCTGCTGGACAGGCACGGCGAAACCTATGCGGCACAGAGCGGGATCCGGGTGGGCAACACCCCGCAGCCGCTCTATCAGCTGCTGGTGCTGTCCTGTCTGCTCAGTGCGCGTATTCGCGCGTCCGTGGCCGTGGCATCGGCGCGTGCCCTGTTCGACGCGGGAATGCGTACGCCGCGGCGGATGGCGGACGCGACCTGGCAACAGCGGGTCGACGCGCTCGGAGCGGGCGGTTACCGCCGCTACGACGAGCGCACCTCCACCCAGCTCGGGGACGGCGCAGCGCTGTTGCTCGACACGTACGGCGGTGATCTACGGCGGATGCGGGAGGCGGCCGACGGCGACCTCGGTGCGCTGCGCGGCGCACTGCAGGAGGTGCCGGGCCTCGGGCCCGCGGGCTCCGCCATCTTTCTGCGCGAGGTGCAGGGCGTATGGACCGAATTCGCCCCGTTTCTCGATGCCAAGGCCGTCCAGGGGGCGGAGCGGCTGGGTCTGCCGGGGGAGAGCGGGAAGCTGGCGCGGCTGGTCGGGACGGACGAGATGGCGGCGTTCGCCTCGGGGCTGGTGCGCGCGGCGCTGGACCGGACCGTCGTCGACGACGTACTGGAGGCGTCGCGGGCCTGATCCGACGGGCGGCACGGGACGCGGCCGCGTCCGTCACACGAGCAGCGCCGCCAGCAAGGTGACACCCGCCAGGAACCAGGCGACACAGTCGCCCGCATGAGCGGAGTGCAGACGGCGCAGCGGCACCGTCCAGCGGGCCGGTTCGCCGTGTACGGGCCGCCGCACGGCCCACCGGGCGAGCGCCGCGGCCAGGGCGGTGGCCACACACCTCCCGCCGACCGCGTACCCGGGCCTGGGGGCTGCATGCGAGCGCCGGCCGGGCTCGGGCTCAAATGCAGGCCCCAGGCTCACATGCGGGGACCTGGCCGCCCCCTCACCGCGCCGCGCGTTACTCCGCGCGGGCGGCCGGCGGCCCGGGTCAGCCCGGCCAGGTCCAGTCGGCGACCTCGGGCAGATCGGTGCCGTGCTCCCGGATCCAGACGTGGTGGCGGGTACGGACGTCCGCCATGGCCTGCCGCAGCGCGATGGCGCGTACCCCGAGCCCCGGCACCCGGTCCACCACATCCATCACCAGCCGGTACCGGTCGAGATCGTTGCGGACGACCATGTCGAAGGGCGTGGTGGTGGTGCCCTCCTCCTTGTAGCCGCGGACATGCAGATTCCGGTGGCCCGCGCGGTTGTAGCAGAGCCGGTGGATCAGCCATGGGTAGCCGTGGTACGCGAAGATGACCGGCTTGTCGGGCGTGAACAGCGCGTCGTACTCGGAATCCGGCATGCCGTGCGGGTGTACCCCGGGCGGCAGCAGCCGGGCCATGTCGACGACATTGACCACCCGCACCGCCAGCTCCGGCAGCTGCACGCGCAGCAGACCCGCGGCGGCCAGCGTCTCCTGTGTGGGTACGTCCCCCGCGCAGGCCAGCACGACGTCAGGGGACCGGGTCTCCCATGCCCGACCGGAGCCGAGGGCTTGGGGAACGTTGCCGTCCTCGGTGCCCGCCCACTCCCAGGTGCCGGCGCCGCGTGCGCAGTGCGCGCGAGCCTCGTCCAGGGTCAGCCAGTCGAAGCTCGGCTGTTTGCCGGCCACGATCACATTGACGTAGTCGCGGCTGCGCAGCGCATGCTCGGCCACCGAGAGCAGGGTGTTGGCGTCCGGCGGCAGATAGACCCGGACGACCTCGGGGCTCTTGTTGAGGATGTGGTCGACGAAGCCGGGGTCCTGGTGGGAGAAGCCGTTGTGGTCCTGCCGCCAGACGTGTGAGGTGAGCAGATAGTTCAGCGAGGCGATCGGGCGCCGCCAGGGCAGCCGGCGGGCGGTCCGCAGCCACTTGACGTGCTGATTGACCATGGAGTCGACGATGTGCGCGAACGCCTCGTAGCTGGAGAAGAGCCCGTGCCGGCCGGTGAGGAGATAGCCCTCCAGCCACCCCTGGCACAGATGCTCGGAGAGCACCTCCATGACCCGGCCGCCCGGCGCGAGATGTTCGTCGGTGTCGAGCGTGGCGGCCTGCCAGGCCTTGTCGGTGGCGCCGTAGAGCGCCCCCAGCCGGTTCGACTCGGTCTCGTCGGGGCCCACGACCCGGAAGTCGCGGCGCTGTGCGGTGGCCTCCATGACCGCTTTCAGCAGACCGCCCAGCACCCGGGTCGGCTCGTGCAGCACGGTGCCGCGCTTGTCGACCTCCACCGCATGCTGCTCCAGTGGCGGGAGCGGCAGCTCGCGCAGCAGCAGACCGCCATTGGCGTGCGGTGAGGCGCCCAGCCGGCGCGATCCCCCGGGCACGCAGGCGAGCACCTCCGGGCGCGGTCGGCCCTCGGCGTCGAACAGCTCGTCCGGCCGGTACGAGCGCAGCCAGGCCTCCAGCTGTCGCAGATGCCCGGCGTTGTCGCGCACCCCGGCCAGCGGGACCTGGTGGGAGCGCCAGGTGCCCTCGACGGGCTGCCCGTCGACCTCGTGCGGACCGGTCCAGCCCTTGGGTGTACGCAGCACGATCATGGGCCAGCGGGGGCGCTCCGTCGCGCCCTCGGTGCGGGCCCGGCGCCGGATCCCGTCGATCGTGTCCAGGCAGCGGTCCATCGCGGCGGCCATCGCCTGGTGCACCGCCATGGGGTCGTCGCCGGTGACATGGACCGGGTCATGGCCGTAGCCGCGCAGCAGCTCGTCCAGCTCGTCCTGCGGGATGCGGGCGAGCACCGTCGGGTTGGCGATCTTGTAGCCGTTGAGGTGCAGGATCGGCAGCACGGCGCCGTCGTGCACCGGATCGAGGAACTTCGTGGCGTGCCAGGACGCGGCGAGCGGCCCGGTCTCCGCCTCGCCGTCGCCGACCACGCAGGCGACCAGCAGCTCCGGATTGTCGAACGCCGCACCGTAGGCATGGGTGAGGGAGTAGCCCAGCTCACCGCCCTCGTGGATCGAGCCCGGCGTCTCGGGGGCGACATGGCTGGGCACCCCGCCGGGGAACGAGAACTGCCTGAACAGCCGGTCCATGCCCTCGCCGTCCCGGGTGACGTCGGGGTACGTCTCGGAGTACGTGCCGTCCAGCCAGGAGTTGGCCAACACGGCGGGGCCGCCGTGCCCGGGGCCCCATACGCACAGCGCGTCCAGCTCGCGGGCCTTGATGACGCGGTTGAGATGGGTGTGCACCAGGTTCAGGCCGGGTGAGGTGCCCCAGTGGCCCAGCAGCCGCGGCTTGATGTGCTCGGGGCGCAGCGGCGCCGCCAGCAGCGGATTGGCCATCAGATAGATCTGCCCCACGGACAGATAGTTGGCGGCCCGCCAGTGGGCGTCGAGCGCCTGTAACTCGGCGGCGCCGAGCGGCCCCGGCGCGCCTGCCTCTGTTGTCCCTGCCCCCGTCGTTCCTGCCTCTGCTGTCCTTGCCTGTGCCGACGTTCGCGCGTCGTGCATGCTCATCTCCTCACCAGGGTGGCGTGCACCACGCACTACACCTTGCTGTCGTGACGCGGTGCGTGCAACCGGGGTCGGCCGGCTCAGTCGGGCGGCTCGGGGGCCGGGTGCTCGCCCGGCTCGGCACCGGGCGGCTCCGCGCGGTTCGGGCCCGGCTCGTCCGGTTCCGGTTCGGCCGGAACCGGGTCACGCGGCACCGGACGGGGATCGCTCGGCACGGGGCCCGGTCCCTTGGGCTCGCGTTCCGTGGTCATGGCATCGGCGGTCGTGGTGTCAGCGGTTATCGCGGTCATGGCGCTCTCCTTCCTCTCCATCGTGCGTCCAATGCCCGCGGTCGGCCCGTTCAAGAAAAAAACCCAAAAGCGCGTTCGTGCAGCACTACGTTCATGCCATGAAGGGACGCACACCGGACGGCAGCGCCGGAGACGTGGACCACGGCTCCGTGGGCCAGGGATATGCCGACCACCGCAAGCCCGATGACCGGATCGCCGCCCGGATCCGCCAGGCGCTCGGCGACGCCCGTACGGTGGTGAATGTCGGCGCCGGCGCCGGTTCCTACGAGGCGACCACCCTCGATGTGACGGCCGTGGAGCCCTCCGCGTCCATGCGCGCACAGCGTCCGGCCCACCTCTCGCGGGCCGTTGATGCCGTCGCCGAACAACTCCCCTTCGCCGACGACTCGTTCGACGCCGCCATGACGACCTTCAGCGTGCACCAGTGGAGCGACCCCGCTGCCGGGCGGCGGGAGATGCGGCGGGAGATGCGGCGGGTGGCCCGGGGCCCGGTCGTGGTGCTGACCTGCGATCCGGACATGGTGCGGGGCTTCTGGCTGTACGCGTGCTTCGTGGACGCGCAGGCACGCGCCCGGTTCACCGCGGACCTGCGGCGCGACCTCGACAGCGGCGGCTGGGACAAGCGGTTCGGTGCACTGCGCGAACAGCCTTACTGTGAAGGCTCGTTGGTGATGCTCCGCTCGGTCCCCGCCTGAGACGGCGGGCACGGGACGAAGCTCAGTACACATCGCGGACATAGCGCTTCTCGGCCGCGAGCTGCTTGACGTAGCCGGCCGCCGCGTCCTCCGTGAGGCCGCCGTGTGCGACGGCGATATCGCGCAGCGCACGGTCGACATCCTTGGCCATCCGGGAGGCGTCACCGCACACATAGAAATGGGCACCGTCCTGGAGCCAGGCCCACAGATGGGCGCCGTGCTCGCGCATCCGGTCCTGGACATAGACCTTGGCGCGCTGATCACGGGAGAAGGCGGTGTCCAGACGGGTGAGCAGCCCGTCGTGGCGCAGCCCGTCGAGTGCGTCCTCGTAGTAGAAGTCCGTGGCGCGGCGCTGTTCGCCGAAGAAGAGCCAGTTGGGGGCGCGGTGGCCGCGGGCGCGCCGCTCGTCGAGGAAGCCGACGAAGGGCGCGACGCCGGTACCGGGGCCCACCATCACCATCGGGGTGACCGGGTCGGCCGGCGGCCGGAAGTGGGCGGTGCGCCGGACGAAGACCGGCACCGGACTCCCCGGCTCGGCATCGGCCAGAAAGGTCGAGGCGACACCCTTGCGCGGGTGACCGCGGTGGTTGTCGTAGCGGACGACGGAGACCGTCAGACGGATCAGCCCGGGGTCGGTCAGCGGGCTCGACGATATGGAGTACAGCCGGGGTTGCAGGCGGGTGAGCACGGCGGCCCACTCCGCCGCGGCCGCCCGGACCGGGTGTTCGGCGATCACATCGACGGCCTGCCGGCCCCAGGTCCACTGCGCGAGCTCGCCCTTGTTGTCCGGCCGTAGCAGCTTCTTGAGGACCCGGTCGCCGGTGCGTTCGGCGACCAGCCGGAGGAGACCCGGGGTGATCGTGGTGATGTCCAGATGGCGGTGCAGGGCCTCGCCGAGCGATACGCCGCCGAGGCCGGTGAGGTCCACGGTGGCGGCGGGGTCGAGCCCGGTGACGGCCAGCCACTCCGCGACCAGCTCGGGGCAGTTCTGCGGCTGTACGCCGAGCGCGTCGCCCACCTCGTAGTCCAGCGGTGTGCCGTCGCCGTCACGGGTGTCGAAGGTGAACCGGCGCACCTCCTTGGTGGCACCGGGGCGGCTCAGCAGCTCGTTGCCGACGAGACGGGCGAGGGCGGGCGCGGCCTTGGAGGGGCGGCCGGCGGCCGGGGCGGGGGCCGAAGCGGTGCCCGGTTCCACGGCGGTGTCGTCCTCCGCCCCGCCGCCCCGCTCCGCGCCGTCCGCCAGGGCCGTGAGCACCTGATCGAGCCACTGCCCCGCGGGCTGCTCGTAGTCCGGCTCGCAGTCGGTACGGGGAACCAGCCGCACCGCGCCCAGCTCGGCGAGGCGTGCGTCGAGCCGCCGGCCGTGGCCGCAGAAATCGTCGTACGAGGAATCGCCCAGCGCGAGCACGGAGTAGCGCATCCCGTCCAGCCGCGGAGTGTCCGGCGCGTTCAGGGTCTCCCAGAAGCCCGATCCGTTGTCGGGGGCGTCGCCGTCGCCGAAGGTGCTGGTGACGATGAGCAGATCGGCGCCGCGCGGCAGGGTCGCCGGCGCGCTGTCGTCCATGCTCAGCAGCGTCGCCTCCCGCCCGCTGCCCTTCAGCCGCCGGGCCGTGTCGGCGGCGACCTCCTCGGCGTTGCCGGTCTGTGAGGCCCACAGCACGATGAGCGCACGGGTGGGCGTGGTGCCGGCCGCCTCGGCGGGCCCGTCCGCCGGGTCCGTCGTCGTCGGCGAGGTGCCCGGAGCGCGCGAGAACATCCCGGCCAGCACACCGTTGACCCACAGCGCACTCTCCGCGGTGAACGGCGCCTGAGCCGGCAGTACGGGCGTGCCGACGGCGGGCGCGGAGCGGAGCCCGGCGAGAAAGCCGGACAGATAGCGGCGCTCGTGCTCGGCCAGCACCGGCGGCGCAGGATCGTCGACCCGGAACACCTCGGCCAGCACCGCCAGCGCACCGCGGCCCCTCGGCCCGTGGTCGTCACCGTGCTCCGCCGCACCGCCACCGCGCGCCGTACCCGCCCCGCCCTGCGGATGTCCGACATCGCCCGCGACCCTGGCCAGCGACACCGCACACACCTTGAACCCGGGCTGGAAGGAGACCGGATCGACCGCGTCATGGGTCACCGCGTTGACGCTGAGGTACTCGCCGAACAGATCGTTCCAGTGGAACGGCGCAAAGCAGTTCCCGGGGCGTACCCGGTCGGTCACCACGGCGGGCAGCACCGCCCGGCCGCGACGCGAGGCGACCTCCACCGCGTCCCCCTCCCCGATGCCCAGCGCCGCCGCGTCCTGCGGATGGAGCTCCACGAACGGGCCGGGGTTGAGCCGGTTCAGCTTGGCGACCTTGCCGGTCTTGGTCAGGGTGTGCCACTGGTGCTGGAGCCGGCCGGTGTTCAGGACGAACGGGAAGTCGTCGTCGGGCATCTCGGCCGCGGGCAGATGCGGCCGGGCGAAGAACACGGCCCGACCGGTGGCGGTGGGGAAGGACAGCCGGGGCCGGCTGCCGTCCGCCCGCTCGTCCAGCTCCTGGCTGACGCCGTCGTTGAGGTAGCGCACCGGATTGCGGTCCGGCCCGTCGGCGGCGGCGCTGGGCCACTGCACGGGAGTGCGCCGCAGCCGCTCGTACGACACCCCGCGCAGGTCATACCCCGTCTGCGGGTTCCATGCGCGCTTGATCTCCTCGAATATCTCCTCCGCGCTGTGGTAGCCGAAGGCCTCCTCGTACCCCATCTCGCAGGCGATCCGCGCGATGATCCGCCAGTCCGGCCAGGCCTCGCCCGGCGGGTCGGCGGCCTGGCGCACCAGCGTCAGATTGCGCTCCGAGTTGACCATCACGCCCTCGGACTCCGCCCACATGGCGGCCGGCAGCACCACATCGGCGTACGCATTGGTCTCGGTCTCCGCGAAGACGTCCTGCGCGACGACGAAGTCCGCCGCCTCCAGCCCCTCGATGACCGTCCGGCGGTTGGCCACCGAGGCGACGGGGTTGGTGCAGATGATCCAGCACGCCTTGATGTCCCCGTCCGCCATCCGCCGGAACATCTCGACGGTGCCCTGGCCGGCCCCGTCCGCCCGCAGCGCGCCCGGTTCCAGGCCCCACAGATCCTCGACGAACGCACGGTCCTCGGCCACCAGCGCCGACCGCTGCCCGGGCAGGCCCGGCCCCATGTAGCCCATCTCGCGGCCGCCCATCGCATTGGGCTGGCCGGTGAGCGAGAACGGGCCGCTGCCGGGGCGGCAGATCGCGCCGGTGGCGAGATGCAGATTGATCAGTGCGTTGGTGTTCCAGGTGCCGTGGGTGCTCTGGTTCAGGCCCATGGTCCAGCAGCTCATCCACGCGCCCGCCGTGCCGATCCACTCGGCGGCCTGGCGGAGGTCCGCCTCCGGGATCCCGGTGAGCTCCGCGACCGTCGCGGGCGGATAGTCCTGGAGGAAGGCCGGCATGGCCTCCCACCCCTCGGTGTGCTCGGCGATGAACTCCGTGTCGACCTGATCGTTCTCCACCAGCAGACGCAGCAGACCGTTCATCAGCGCCAGATCCGTACCCGGCTCGATCTGCAGGAACAGGTCCGCCTTGGCGGCGGTGGCGGTGCGTCGCGGATCGACCACGATCAGCTTGGCGCCCGCCTTCACCCGTTCCATCAGCCGCAGGAAGAGGATCGGGTGGCAGTCGGCCATGTTGGAGCCGATGACGAGGAACACCTCGGCGTGCTCGAAGTCCTGGTACGAGCCGGGCGGGCCGTCCGCGCCCAGGGACAGCTTGTAACCGCTGCCGGCGCTCGCCATGCACAGCCGGGAGTTGGATTCGATGTGCCCGGTGCGCACAAACCCCTTGGCGAGCTTGTTCGCCAGGTACTGCGCCTCCAGCGTCATCTGCCCGGACACATAGAGCGCGAGGGCGTCCGGGCCGTGCTCGTCGACGATCTCGCGCAACCGCCGCGCGGTCTGCTTGATCGCCGTGTCCATCGCCGTGGCCACCGGCTCGTCGCCGCGGTCCGCGCGCACCAGGGCGCTCGACAGCCGCCCCGGCGCGGCGAGCAGCTCGGCGCTGGTCGCCCCCTTGGTGCACAGCCGGCCACCGTTCGCCGGGTGCGCCTTGTCACCGGCGGCCTTGCGGACCGTACGCCGGCCGTCCGGGCCCGTCGCGACGTCCAGGACGATCCCGCAGCCGACACCGCAGTACGAGCACGCCGTCCGCACCTGCGTGATGCTCTCTGCCAGCGGTTTCGGTGCGGTCACGGACGGTCCCCTTCGTGGTCGGATGCTCGTCCCGACCTTAGGGATCGCCCGTTAACCGGGTGTCACGCCAGGAGATCACCCGTGGTTACGACGGCCACACAGTCGCCCCCGGCGCCCGGTGAGATCCGGCCGGCCGCCCGTGCGCACGGCCGCTGAGCTGCGCGGCCCCCGGCGCACGAGATCGCTGCCGCCGTCGGAGAGGATCGCGTCGATCTCCGCCACGCTCTCGGCGTCCTTGATCAGCGAGATGGTCATGAGCCCTCCTCCGTCCCGCCCAGGAAGTGGAACCCCGGCCGCGGATGCATCAGGAAGTCATGGTGCGAGATGTTCCAGGCGTACGCGCCGGCCAGGCCGAACGCCACCCGGTCGCCGGCGCGCAGACCGGCGGCCGGGACGTTCCTCGACAGCAGATCCTTGGGCGTGCACAGCTGGCCGGTGAGGGTGACCCGGTCGCCCCGGGCGGCGGAGCGCGGCCAGGGGTACGGCCAGGGCGCGTCGGACGGCAGGACCGTGCAGGGCTGGTCGTGGCCCTTGGTCGCGGGGGTGCGCAGATGGTGGGTGCCGCCGCGGACCACGGCGAACTCCTCGCCGTGGCTGTGCTTCACATCCAGCACCTCGGTGGCGTACCAGCCGCAGTACGCGGTGAGCGCACGGCCCGGCTCGATGCGCAGGGTGAGACCGGGGTGGGCGGCGGTGAGCCGCTCCAGGCCCGCGCCGTACGCCGCCCAGTCGAAGCGGCGCTCCGGCGCGGCGTAGTCGACGGCCATTCCGCCGCCGATGACCACCTCGTGCAGTGTGATGTCGTGGCGGGCGGCCAGCCCTGCCGACCAGCTCACGATGGAGGAGGCCACCGCAAGCTGTTCCGCCGCCTCCAGACCGCTGGCCAAGTGGGCGTGGATGCCGCGGAGTTCGAGGTGCGGATAGGTGCCGTCGGTGAGCAGCCGGACGACGTCGTCGGCCTGATCCGGGTCCAGCCCGAAAGGAGTGGGACGGCCGCCCATGGCGAGCGACACGCTGTCCAGCGCACCGTCGCCCACCGGCAGGTTGAAGCGCGGCAGCACCGTGATCCGGCGGCCCGGGGCGTGCCGGGCGGCGAGGTCGGCCAGCATATGGAGTTCGTGGACGCTCTCCACATGGAAGCGCTCGACGCCCAGCTCCAGCGCCGAAGCGAGCTCCGCGGGTGTCTTGCCGGGGCCGCCGAAGGCCAGCGGGGATCCGGGCACGGCCTTGCCGACGTGCGCCAGCTCGCCGCCGGAGGAGACCTCGTAACCGTGCACATACGGCTGCAGCGTCGCCAGGATCTCCGGCTCCGGGTTGGCCTTGGCCGCGTAGTACAGCTCGACGCGCGCGGGCAGGGCGGCTCGCACCGCGGCCGCATGCTCCCGAAGGGCCGTCAGATCGTAGAGATATGCCGGCAGTTCCTCGGAGGAGAGGGCCAGGGCGCGGTCGCGGACCGGCGGTGTGGGGGCGGTCATCGTGCGCTCCAGGGGGTGGTGTCGTCGGTGCGCCCGGCGCCCGACAGTACGGCCTCGGCCAGCGGTGAGGGCAGCAGGACATACCCGGCCTCGCGGTCGGCCTTGCGCTCCCAGCGGGTGAGCAGATTGGCCTTGGCGGGCAGCGGGACGCCGGCCAGCAGGGCGGCCAGCCGCGGCGGGCAGCCGTGGCGGTCCGCGTGGGTCTGCAGGGTGCGGCGGACCTGTGCCCACAGCTCCGCCTCGGTGTCCGGGTGCAGATCGGCCAGCGCCGCGAGCATCTCGGCGACATGGTTGACCAGCAGGCAGTACACGACGCGGTCCCAGCCGCGCTGGGCGTCGTACGTCATCGGCGCGGCGACCTGCTCGGGCAGCGAGGCCAGCAGCTCGGCGTGGTGCTCGGGGACGAGCTTGGTGCCCTCCAGGTCGCGGAAGAGGACCTGTGCGGGCATGCCGTCGCCGTCCACACAGACCAGGACGTTCTGCAGATGCGGCTCCAGCACCAGACCGTGGTCGAAGTAGGCCGCGAGCACCGGCGGGAGCAGCAGGTTGAGGTAGGCGGCCCACCACTCCAGCGCGGCCTGCGGTCCCGCGCCGTCCAGCAGACGGGAGATATGCGCCGGGCCGGTGGGGTACTCGTCGGCGACGGCGGCCGCCAGCAGCGGGGTGGTGCCGGGCAGCAGCCGCTGGGACAGGCCCTCGCGGACGATGACGCCGAACCCTTCGAGCAGCTCGGTGTCCGGGCGGCCGTCGGCGCCGGACAGCGCCAGGCTGCGGTAGGCGGGCTCGCGCAGTACCGCGCTGCCGGGGAAGCGCGTGGCGAGGTCGGTGAGCACCGGTGCCAGCAGCCGGGTGAGCGCCACCGCCCCGGACAGCTCGTAACTGGCGTTCTTGCGAAGGCAGTTGGTGATCCGGACGTTCAGGCTGAACTTGAGGAACGCGGCGCCGTCGTAGAGCGTGCGCACGGACGCGGTCGCCGCGAACGGCAGCTCACCGCTGCCCAGTACGCGGATGTCGTCACGGTCCAGGGCCTCCTGAAGGCCGGGGTGGTCGCGCAGCAGCTCGTACTGCCAGGGGTGTACCGGCAGCGGCCGGTAGCCGTCCGGGACGTCGGCGTGCAGCGTGTCCAGCGGTGCGGTGGCGTCGTCGTCGACGGCTTCCTCGGCGATCAGCTCCTCGCGTACGGCGAGCAGCAGCAGCGGGAAGGCGGACCCGGTCTCGGGCGCGTACGACTGCCAGGCGGCCAGGTCGCCGGTGCGGGCCTTGGGGGTCGGGTGGAAGCGGTGGCCGAGGATCAGCGACTGCTCGGAGACGACATAGCCGGTCTGCCAGTCCTCCGCGTCACGGTCCGCGGCGGCCGGGCGCTGCCGGGCACGGGCGTCGAGCGCGGCGGAGACGGCCTGGTGGCTGGAGGCGATCTGCGCCAGGAACTCCTCGTTGTGCACACCGGTCCGCAGCGACAGCTCGGCGTGCACATACTCGGCCAGTCGGCGCCAGCCGACCTCGGCCCAGCCGTCGGCGGTCTGCTCGGACACCGGGCCGGTGAACCGGTGCGCGCCGAGCAGCGACGTACGGCGCAGCGCGATGCGCAGCAGCACCCCGCGGCGCGGCAGTCGCAGCAGCAGCTGCCCGTTGTCGACGGCGGTCTGGTGCTCGGGGCCGGAAACCTCGCGCAGCAGACAGTTCAGCAGGGTGTGCGCCACGGCCTCGTCGGCGGTGGGCAGGTCGGTGGGGGTGGTGGGGGCCGGGGCAGTGCCGGGTGAATGGGTCAGCGGAGGCATCGCGGGCTCCAGCGGGTGCGGGGGAGATGGGGCAGCAGAACAGGGGCGGCGGTCGCGAGCACCGTGACCAGGGCGATCGCGGTGCCGATGAGGAGGGGCGCGGCCGGGCCGAACCAGTCGTTGCCGATCGCGGCGGCCACACCGGCGGCGACCGCGCCGGCCTTGGAGAAGAATTCGATCGAGCCGAACAGCCCGCCGGGGGCGCGGCCCTTGGCGCAGTCCGCGGCCAGTACGGACAGACAGACCAGACCGAGGGTGAGCCCGGCGCCGAGCACCAGGCGTACCGCGATGAAAGCGGTGAGCGAGTCGGCCAGGCCGTGCCCGGCCAGGCCGAGCGCGATACAGCCGAAGCCGAGCGCGATACCGAGCCGGGGGCGGGTGCGGAAGACGGTGTGGACCGCCATAGCCGCGACCAGATAGCACATATGGGGCAGGGCGAACAGCACGCCGGAGACCATCGGGCCGGTGCCCGGAATCCGTTCCTTGATGAGGGAGATCAGGTACGGGAAAGAGATGACGGTGGAGAAGACGAAGGCGAACTCCAGGGCGTAGAGGGCACGCAGGGACGCGACCGGGGAACGCCCGGCCCGCTCGGCCACCGTCCCCCTCGCCGTCTCGGGCGACTGCACGGCATCGATCTCCGTCGCGGCCTCGGCCTTCTTCGCCGCGGCCGGGGCTCCCGGCGGCTCCGGCAGCGCCGCGAGCATCACGGCCGCGGTCAGCGGCAGCACGGCCAGCAGGGCGTACTGGCGGTGCGGCGACAGCCATGGCGTCAGCGAGCCGACGACGATCGGTGCGAAGACCAGTGCCGCACGGGCGCTGCCCTGCATCAGGGTCAGCGCACGGGACAGCGCATTGCCCTCAAGTGCCGCCCCCAGATAGCCGTTTGACGCTGCGAAGGTGCCGCCCAGAATGCCCTGGAGGACCAGCGCCGCGACGAACGTGCCCATCGAGTCGGACCAGCCGGCCAGCACGAACGCCGCCGCCAGCCCCAACTGCGCCCGCAGCAGAAGCCGTTTGCGTCCGAAGCGGTCCGCGAGCCGTCCCCACAGCGGTGCGCCGATGGCCCCGAAGATGGTGGGGACGATGTAGAGCAGACCGGCCCAGCGGGCGGCGCCGTCTCCGAGCTCGGGCAGGATCTCGGTGAGATATGGCGGCAGGCCGAGGGCGGCGAACGACGCCACGAAGTAGCAGCCGGCCACGGCGTGCACCTGTCGGGGCGCGAGGCCCGGGCGGTCCTTGGTTTCGACGGCGGCCGGCTCGACCCGGCGAGAAGTGGCGGTCCTCATCGGGAAGCCCCCGTCGGCAGGAGGTAGTTGGGGCCGGTGGTGTAGTGCTTGTTGATGTCGGCCGCCCCCGAACGCTCCTTGGAGAGCAGGGTCCCGGCGCTGACCATCGCCTTGATGGGGAGGTGCGGGGCGTCCAGGACGTACGCGCGCAGTGCGGCGCCCGGGTCGCCGGGGCCGGTGCCCAGCCGCTCGACGGCCTCGGCGAGCCGGTCGCGGACCAGACCCAGCAGCCGCGCGAGCGGCGCACGCCCCTGCCGGGCGAGCCCGAAGGCGTACGAACCGGCGCACAGATGGACGGTGATGGTGGCGAACAGGTCCAGCACCGGCCGGTCGCTCTCGGCGAAGATCCGCGGGTCGGCGAAGACCGTGGGGTCCGGAGCGTCGGCTCCCAGCGTGTCCCGCAGCCGGGCGGTGTTGATCCGTGGTCCGTCGTTGTCCTTGAACAGCAGCCGCAGCCGGGTGCCGTCCGCCGCGTGGTCCAGCACCAGCGAGATGTTCTGCTGATGGGACTCCAGCGCGATGCCGTAGCCGAAGAGCGTGGTCTGCCAGTCGAAGAGCAGCGCGAGGCAGGCGTCCAGCAGGGCGAGCGGATCGCCGCCGTAGAAGCGGTCCGCGAGGTGGTCGATCACCAGCCGCCCGCCGGGCGCCCGGCCGAGCAGTGCGGCCATCGGCACCACGGCACTGCCCTCCAGCCCCGCGGGGTAGCGGCGGCACAGCACGGTCAGCAGCTCGTGGTCGGCGTGCGCGTAGACGGTCTCGTCGGCCTGCAGGACCGACTCCCGAAAGCGCGGCTCGCGGGCGATCACGGTCTCCAGCAGCCGCTGGCCCTCGGCACCGTCGATGAGCGTACGGGGCTTGATGGTGCGCCGGTTCCGCAGGCCCAGCGTGGCGGTGGCCAGCGGCAGCTTCAGATGCGTCCGTGGGTCGGCGGTCAGTGCCACGGTACGCATCGACAGGGTCGGTACGACGTCGACCACGGCGCGCTCGGACAACACTGCCTCGCCCTCCAGGCCCCTCTCGCGCAGCGCGCCGTCCAGCGGGTCGCCGAGCGTCAACGGGTGGACGGGAAGGGCGAGATGACTGCCGTCGAGGTGGGGGAGGCCCAGGTCGGCGGGCGTCGGCCAACAGGCGGGCAGCGTCGCCCCGCCGCCCGGCAGGGTGACCGCGGCGCGCGGCAGGGCGAGCCAGCGCAGCGTGAAGTCCGGCCGGAACTCGGGTGCATGCGCGCGCAGTTGGTCCTCGTCCAGCCCGGACCGCCCGCGGGCGGTCGGGTAGACGGGGTGGTCGAGCCGGGCGGCGAGCGTGTCGTACGCCAGGCCGCCGTCCAGCCCCGACCAGCCACTGGGATCGGGTCCATGGCGAAGGGTCAGCTCGTCCTCGACCTCGTCCCGGGTCCGGGCGTGCAGCCGCATCGTCGCCAGGGTCTGGCGGCACTCCTCGGCGAAGGCGTCGAAGCCCTCGTGGTCGACGGGGTCGGCGAGCGCGCGGAGCGCCGCGAGGACCTCGTCGATCGTGGTGAGCCGGGCGCCGTCGGACTCGCGGACCAGGAGCGGCAGCCGCGCAGCGTACGCGCTCTGGTAGCCGTCCTCGCCGAGGGGCAGCAGCAGCGCCCCGGCGGCGTCGTCGGCGGGCAGCCTCAGCCAGGGGCCGTCCGGCCGCTCCAGCAGCGTGCCGCGGGTGCGCAGGCCGACCACGTCCTCGCGCAGCAGCGCGCCAAGGACGCGCAGCAGCAGCCCGGCTTCCTCGGCGGCCCCGGCCAGGTCGGTTGCGGTGTCGAGCGCGACGGTCACGACGATATCTCCCAGCGCTCGGCCGCGAGGAAGTCGTCCGACACCCGGTCCACGGCGACCCGGTCGGTGCCGGTGGCCCGCAGTACGCCGAGGTAGTCGCGGTTGGTGCGGTAGTGCGGGTGCTCGGTGCCGACCGCGCGCAGCGGCCGGTAGGAGAGCCGTACGCCGTCCACCGTCCGGTCCGAGGCGGCGGGCGCCGCGGTGAGCGTCCCGGCCCGGTCGGCGCAGGCGTACTCCACCCGGCCCGCCCCGTCGCGCCGCGCGCCCAGGTCGGCGGGCAGCGGCTCGCCCAGGTGCGTCCGCAGGATGTGCTCGAAGAGGGGGATGCCCAGGACCTGCGCGAGCAGCAGATCGCACTGGTCCCCGATGACGCGGTAGTTCACCTCGACGAGCCGCGCGCGGCCCTCGTGCACCATGAATTCCGTGTGGCAGGCGCCGAACCCGACACCCAGCGCGTCGAGTTGGGCCAGCACCTGCGCGACCACGGGCTCGGGGTGGGCGGCGACGAAATCGAGCCGCTCCTCGATGAAGGCCGGCGGGGCGGAGACGACGGTGTGGAAACCGCCCAGGACATGCCGTACGCGGCCGTCGCCGAGGGTCTCCAGGGTGTGGAGCTCACCGGCGAGGAACTCCTCGGCGACCAGCGCCGCCTGCGGGCGTCGCGCCTGGATCTCCTTGGCGAGCGTCACCAGCTCCTCCGGGTCCTCGGCGAGCACCACATCCTCGCTCGCCACGCCCTCGCGGGGCTTGAGGACACAGGGGTAGGGCAGGCCGGCGGCGGTGAGCGTGGACGGGTCCTGGCCGGCGGCGAGCTCCGCGGACCGTACGGTGTCGACGCCGGCCGCGGCGAGATGGCGGCGCATCTCGGCCTTGTTCTTGGCGCGCAGCGCGGCCCGCCAGTCCTTGCCGGGCAGCCCGAAGTACTCGGCGACCAGGGCGGCCTGGGTCTGCAGATGGTCGCTGTTGGTGAAGACCGCGGCGGCGGGGTGGTGGTTCGCCATGCGGGTGATGACGGCGCGGAAGTCGTGGACGTCGCACTCCAGGACCTCGGTCTGAGGGGAGACACGCCGGTGCGCTTCGGGCTGGTCCGTCAGGATCGTCAGATCGAGGCCGAGGCGGGCGGCGGCGGGAAGGAATCCATCGGTGACCGAGTCGGTGGGGTTGAGAGCGAGCAGGTACATCCGCATGTGCGGGGCCCCTTCGGGATCGAGGGCGGTGCGGGACATCGTGGCGGGGGCGGGGCGGGCTGTGGGGACGGCGCCCCACCCCCAAGGGATTCAGCTCTTGGGCAGCTGCACGCCGGTGGCCTTGGCCACGTCGGCGAGCATGTGCTCCGCGGCCTGGATGCCGATACCGGACATCCAGGTCTCGTCCGGCACGTTGAAGACCTTGTGGTGCTTGACGGCCGGCAGGTCCTTCCAGACCGGGTTGGACGTGACGTCCTTCTGCTGGGTCTTGTCCGGCGTGTCCGCCACGGTCACGAACACCAGGTCGGCGTCGGCCTTGTCGATCTGCTCCGCGCTGACGTCGAGCATCGTCTTGGCCGGGTCGGTGGAGCTCTGCGACGTCGGCCGGGCCAGCCCGATGTCGTCCAGGACCACACCGCTGTAGGAGGACTTCTGGTAGAGGCGGGTCGGGCCGGCGACGAAGCGGACCACCGAGGCCGACGGCATCTTGCCGTACTTCTTCTTGATGGCCTCGCCCAGCGCCTTGGCCCGTGCCTCGTACTCCTTGAGCCTCTTGTCGGCCTGCTTCTCCAGGCCCAGGGCCTTGGCGTGGACCTTCAGATTGGCCTTCCAGGGGCCACCGGTGGTCTCGGTGAAGACGGTCGGCGCGATGTCCTTGAGCTTGTCGTAGATCTTCTCGTGCCGGACCTTGGAGGACAGGATCAGGTCGGGCTTGAGCGAGATGATCTTCTCAAGGTTGGGCTCCAGCAGCGGACCGACGTCCGTCACGCCCCCGATCTCGTCCTTGAGGTAGGAGGGGAAGCCGCCCTCGGTCTTCATGTGCGGGGAGACCGCACCGACCGGCTTGACGCCGAGCGTGGTGACATCGTCGAGCTCACCGGTGTCCAGGACGACGACGCGCTTGGGCTGGGCGGGGATCTTCACCTCGCCGCCGAGAGCGCTCTTGACCGTACGCGGGAAGGCACCGGCGTCGGCGCCGCCCTTCGCCGCGTCGTCGGCGGCGGGGGACGTGGCGCCGCCGCAGGCGGAGAGGGCGGCGGTGCCCAGGGCGACGGCGAGCAGTGCGGCCGGCAGTCGGCGGAGGCCATGGGAAGTGGATCGGTTCAGCATGAGGGTTCGGCTTCCTGAGAGGGGACGGAGCGGAGAGGGAAACGCTCGTGGGGGAGAGCGGTCGGGTCAGGCGGTCACGGCGGTGTGCCGTTTCGCGCTGCTCTTGGGGACGACCAGCGGTGTGCCGGTCTCGGGGTCGGGGATCACCCGGCAGTCCACGTCGAACACGGACTTGACCAGCTCCGCGTCGAGTACGTCCGCCGGGGCGCCGGCCGCCGCCAGCTGCCCGTCCTTGAGGACCACGAGGTGATCCGCGTAGCGGGCGGCCTGCCCGAGGTCGTGCAGCACCATGACCACGGTGCGGCCCGCCTCGGAGTGCAGCGCGGCGACCAGATCGAGGACATCGAGCTGGTGCCGCAGGTCCAGGAACGTGGTGGGCTCGTCGAGCAGCAGCAGATCGGTGTCCTGCGCCAGCGCCAGGGCGATCCAGGCTCGCTGGCGCTGGCCACCGGAGAGCTGGTCGACGGGCTGATCGCGCAGCGGGGCGGTGCCGGTGCGCCGCAGCGCCTCCTCCACCGCCTGCTGATCGGCCGACGACCAGGGGCTCAGCAGCCGCTGGTGCGGGTAGCGGCCGAGCCGTACCAGCGCCTCGACGGTGATCGCGTCGGGGGTGACCGGCTGCTGGGGGAGCAGCCCCATCCGCAGGGCGAGCGCACGGGCCGGCATCCGGTGGATATCGGCGCCGTCCAGCGCGACGGTGCCGGCGGCCGGCGCCAGCAGCCGGGTCAGACCGCGCAACAGGGTCGATTTTCCACAGGCGTTGGGGCCGACGACGGCGGTGACGGCGCCGCCGGGCAGCACCAGATCGAGGCCGCCGACGATCAGCCGGTCGCCGTAGCGCAGGTCGAGTCCGTGGGTGGAGAGCTGGTTGGCGGTCATCGGACACTCCTGTTGACGGAACTGCTCTGACGGATCATCAGCACCAGCAGCCAGGGCGCGCCCAGAGTGGCGGTGACCACCCCGACCGGCAGCCCGCTGACCGGCAGCAGATGCTGCGTCACCAGATCGGAGGCGAGCAGCAGTACGGCACCGGCGAGGCCGGACAGCGCCAGCGTCCCCGCGGTCGGCGGCCCGGCGAGGAACCGCACCATGTGCGGGACGGCCAGCGCGACGAAGGCGACCGGGCCGGCGAGCGAGGCGGCCAGCGAGGCCAGCACGATGGCGACGACCAGGACCTGGAGGCGTGCGGCGTTGGTGTTCAGGCCGAGCGCGCCGGCCGAGTCGTCGCCCAGGTCGAGTACGGCCAGCCGGCGGTGCAGGGCGAACGCGACGACCAGCGCCACGGCCACCGCCCCGCCCGCCGACCACACTTCGGTCCAGGTCCGCCCGTACACCGAGCCCGTCGTCCACTGCAGCGCCGAGCCGGCGAGCTCGGCAGGGAAGCGGACGACCATGAAGTTCACCGCCGCGGACAGACCCGCCTGCACCGCGAGACCGACCAGCACCAGCCGGGTCACACTGACCCCGGCGCGCCAGGCGAACACCCCCAGCAGCACCGCGGCGAGCAGCCCGCCGCCGAGCGCCGCCAGCGGGACCAGCGCCTGCGAGGCCCCGGCGGCCAGCATCGCCACCGCGCCGAACGAGGCACCGCCGGTCACCCCCATCACATCGGGGGAGGCCAGTGGATTGCGGAACAGCCGCTGGAGCAGGGCACCGGCCACCGCCAGCCCCGCCCCCGCGACGATCGCCGCGACCATCCGCGGGGCCCGGAACTCCTGGACCACCAGCACGGTCGCGGAATCACCGACGCCGAACAGGCCCTTGACCGCATCGACGGGCGGCAGCGGCATATCGCCGTTGGCCACCGCCACCGTCACCAGCGCGCAGAGGACCACGACGCCGGCGACGGCGAGCAGCGGTGTCCGGCGGCTCCCGGGCCGGTGTCCGGTGGCGGGGGACGTGGCGGGGGAGAGGGCGCCGGCCGGCTTCCCGTTCCGTACGACGTCGCTCATCGGGCCACCTTCCGGGCCAGCAGCGCCAGCAGCGGCGCGCCGAGGAACGCGCTGATGATGCCGACCTGTAGCTCGGACGGCCGGATGACGAGCCGTCCGAGGATGTCGGCGGTGAGCAGCAGCAGGGGGCCGGCGATCAGGCAGCCGGGCACCACGATCCGGTGGTCGGAGGTGCGCAGCAGCTGGCGGACCAGGTGCGGTGCGGCCAGTCCGATGAAGGCCAGTGGACCGGCCACGGCCACCGCGGACGCCGCGAGCAGGACGACGGCCAGACCGCCGGCCGTCCGGATCCGGGTCACCGGCACGCCCAGTGCCTGGGCCGAATCGTCGCCCAGCGCCAGCGCGTTGAGGGCAGGGGCGATGACCAGCGCGATGACCAGACCGATCGCCAGGGTCGGCAGCACCGGGTAGAGCACCGCCAGCGGGCGCTCGGCCAGCGAACCGGCCAGCCAGAACCGGGCCTCGTCCAGCGAGCGCTTGCTGGCCAGCATGACCGTCGACGTCCAGGAGAGCAGCACGAGTTGCAGCACGGTGCCGCCCAGTGCGAGGCGTACCGGGTCGAGGTCGCCGGCGCGCCGGGCCAGCGCCTGGGCGAACAGCGCGGCGGCCGCGGCGCCCGCGAAGGCGAACCAGAGGTATTCGACGGGCCGGGTCAGATGCAGCGCATAGATCGCGGTGACGACGGCGAAACCGGCGCCCGCGTTGATGCCCAGCGTGGTGGGGGAGGCGAGCGGGTTGCGGGTGATGCCCTGGACGACCGCCCCGGCGACACCGAGCGCCGCGCCGACCGCGAGCGCGACCACCGTCCGCGGCAGCCGGAGCCCCGTCACCACAATGGCGTCCCGCCCGTGGGCAGTTCCAAAGAGCGCGTCCAGCACGGTGGACAGCGGTACGGATCGGGCACCGAGGGCGAGGCTCAGGGCGGCGCAGACCGCCAGCGCGCAGAGCCCGGCCGCGAACAGCGGTAGGCGCCGTAGGACGTTCGCGGAGGGACGCGGATCGGGCACAGGGGGTGCGGTGGCAGGTGGTTTGGTCGTCGACACGCGTCGTTACATTAGGTTAGGCATACCTAAATCTGCAAGCGCCCCTCCGGGAAATGACCAACTGTCCTTTTTGTCGGTGAGGTTTCCTCAACTCGCCCTGCGCGTCGCTGGCCTGGGGTGATGGGCTCGCTCATGCGCCCGACCGTGACCGTCGACGGCATGACTTGGAAAGTGTATCGATTGCACTTTCTTAGTCACTGTGGTTTTCTGGATGGCATGAACACCACCTCTCCCCGCATCGCGATCGTCGGGGCCGGCCCCGGTGGGCTGACCTGTGCCCGCGTCCTGCAGCGGCACGGCTTGCCGGTCACCGTCTTCGAAAACGACGCCACCGCCGAAGCCCGCCCGCAAGGCGGCACGCTGGACCTGCATATGACGACGGGTCAGGCAGCACTGCGCGAGGCCGGCCTCCATGAGGAGTTCGCCGCCCTCGCCCGCCCCGAGGGGCAGGAGATGCGGCTGCTCGACCGCACCGCCACCGTGCTCTTCCAGCACACCCCGGCCCCCGACGCGACCGACCGCCCCGAGATCGACCGGGGCGAGCTGCGCCGCCTGCTGCTGGACTCCCTCACCCCCGGGACCGTGCGCTGGGGCCACTATCTGCGCACCCTTCATCCGCTCGGTGACGGCCGCCACAAGGCCGAGTTCGACGACGGACACACCGAGACCTTCGACCTGGTCATCGGCGCCGACGGCGCCTGGTCCAGAGTGCGGCCGCTGCTGTCCGACGCGACCCCGCACTACTCCGGCGTCACCTTCGTCGAGTTCGGATTCGACGACGCCGACGCCCGCCACCCCGAGATCGCCCGTCTGGTCGGCAACGGCAGCATGATGGCGAGCTTCGCCAACAAGGCCCTGATGGTCCAGCGCAACAGTCGTGGCCACCTCCGCGGATACGCCGCCTTCCGGGGCTCCCAGGACTGGGCCCTGGAGGCCGGGGTGAAGGTGACGGACACCGAGGCCACCCGCGCCGTACTGCTCGACGGCTTCGCCGGGTGGGACGACCGGCTGCTGGCGCTGCTCAGGGAGAACGACGGCGGGTTCATCAACCGGCCGCTGTTCGCGCTGCCGGTGCCGCACACCTGGACCCACACCCCGGGCCTGACCCTGCTCGGCGACGCCGCCCATCTGATGACGCCGTTCTCCGGCATGGGCGCCAACCTCGCCATGCTCGACGGCTGCGAACTCGCCCTGGCACTCACCGAACACGACGACCCCGAGAGGGCGGTACGAGCCTACGAAACGGCCATGCTGCCCCGCTCCGCCCGGGCCGCCGAGGCCGCCGCCCGCGGCCTGGCCAACGCCATCGCCCCCGACGCCCCACAGGGCTCGCTCCGCCATCTGCGCCAGATGGCCGGACAGGAAAGGCCGTGACCGCCATGACCCAGCCGACCCCCGGCCGTCGCGAACGCAAGAAGGCCCAGACCCGTCAGGCGCTGGCCGATGCCGCCCTCCGGCTGTTCCTGGAGCACGGCTACGACCAGGTGAGCGTCAAGGACGTGGCCGAGGCCGCGGACGTCTCGGTGACCACTCTGTTCAAGCACTTCTCCGGCAAGGAAGCCCTGGTGTTCGACCAGGACGCCGAGCACGGCGCCGCTCTGGTCGCGGCCGTACGCGACCGCGAACCCGGTCACACAGTCCTGGACGCACTGCAGGCACACCTGCGCGGCCTGCTGGTCTCGACCCACGAGACGCCGGGGTTCCCGGCGTTCCGGGAGCTGATCGACGGCACCCCGGCGCTCACCGAGTACGCCCACCGGATGTGGCTGCGGCACGAGACGGCCCTGGCCGGCGCGATCGCCGCGGAGATCGGCACCGCGGCGGACGCGGTGTCGGTGCGGGCGCTGGCCCGCTATGTGCTGGCCGCGCCGCGGCTCGCCGCCGGCTCCGAGCACCCCGGGCCCGCCGTGGACGAGATCTTCACCCACCTGAAGAAGGGCTGGTCCGACCTGGGCGTCTGAGCCGTCCCGTCCGCCGTCCCGTCCGCCGTCCCGACGCCTGGTCCGCGCCCGCCCTCCGGTTGCGGCTCCCTCGTACCCATCGGACGATCAGCAGCGTAGGGACAGCGGTCGGCAGCGTACGGACGCGACCGCGGTGCGGCCCGGCCATGGTTCGGTGCGGAGGGACGGAACACACCGTGAAGATCACTGAGCCCACGCCCGGCGCGCCCTGCTGGGTGGAGCTGGGCACCTCGGACGTCGATGCCGCCAAGGTGTACTACCGCCAGGTCTTCGGCTGGCGCGCCGAGACCGACCCGCGGGCCGAGGCGGGCGGCTACACCATGCTGTACCTGGGCGACGCCCCCGTCGCCGCGCTGACCCCGCTCTACGCCCCCGGGCAGCCGACCGCCTGGACCGTGTCGTTCGCGACCCGGGACGCCGATGCGCTGGCCGCGGCGGTCACCGAGGCCGGCGGGCGGCAGCTGATGGCGCCGATGGACGTCTTCGACCTGGGCCGTTTCGCCGTGCTGGCCGACCCGGAAGGCGCCGTTTTCTCGCTGTGGCAGGCTCGTTCCTTCGCCGGCGCCGCCCTGCTGAGCGCGCCGGGCTCGCTCGGCTGGGTCGAGCTCGCCACCCGGGACGAGGAGGCCGCGAAGGCCTTCTACACGCGGATCTTCGGCTGGACCGTCGGCACGCACGAGGACTACCCGCAATGGGGCATCGACGGCGCCGACTTCGGCGGCATGAGCGCGCTGGACGAGTTCTACCCGGAGGATGTCCGGGCGCACTGGCTGCCGTACTTCGCGGTCGCCGATGTCGACGAGACGGCCGCCCGGGCCGCCGAGTCCGGGGGCATGCTGCTGGTGCCCCCTACGGACGTACCCGAGGGGCCGAGGGTCGCCGTGATCCGGGATCCGCAAGGTGCCTCCTTCGGGATCCACCGCGCCGGCGCCGAGGGCTGACCTCGTCGGCTCCGTCGTGCGCGGACGGCAGCGACTGCCCGCGGTCCGGGCGCACTTGTACTTGTCACACGATCGGCGGCCTGTTCGTCGTTTCACCACATTCCGAGGGTGATTTGCGCGTAATGTCCACTTCGCGCCAATGGGTGGCATTGCGCGTCAAGAACAGGAGACCCCTATGTCCACGACCGAAATCCTCGTGGCCCGAGGTAAAAAGCTGGCAGCCGGCGCGGGCGCGCTGACCGCGGCGGTCGCCCTCGGTGCGACGCTGTCCATCGCGGCCCCGGCCCAGGCGACGCCCGGGCCCACCACCACCGCGAAGCCGTACGGCGTCGTCACCACGAAGATGGGCCTGAGTGCGCGTCAGTACCCCAGCACGGACTCCTCCGTGAAGGGCTACTTCCGCCACCGCGCGCAGATCGGCCTGGTGTGCAAGGTGCGCACCCAGAGCGTGGGCGGCAACAGCGTCTGGTACCTGACCCGCGAGCAGCGGGCGACCTGGGTCTCGGCGAAGTACGTGACCAACAGCGGCTTCGTCAAGTACTGCAAGGACGTGCAGCGCGGCCGGATGCAGCCCCACAACAACGCGGCGAAGCACGCCGTGGGCTGATGGAGCCCGGGCAAGGCCCGGTTCGGTACCCCGAAGGTGCCGGGCCGGGCCTTCGTGCGCGCCGGGATCAGACCAGGCCGTCCCAGCCCCACCGGGGCGTCGGGCCCGGGTCGCCGAGGTCGGTGCCCTCCGGGTCGGCGGACACCTCACGGGCGATCGTGGTACCCCAGTCGAAGTACTCGACGACCCGGCGGCGCAGCAGTTCGTCGTCCGGCAGCTCCTTCTCGACGGCGGCCGTCATCAGCTCCATCCAGCGCAGCCGCTGCTCCTCGGTGATCTTCAGCCCGAGGTGCGCGCGCAGCAGCGCCTGATGGCCGCCCAGCTCGTCGGTGAACCGGGTCTCGCCGCCGAACACTTCGCCGAGCCAGACGGCGACATGCTCGATATGGGTGCGGGTGAAATCGGCGAACACCGGCGCCAGCAACGGGTCGGCGAGCACCGCCTCGTAGAAGGTGTTGCTCAGCCGGCGCAGTACGTCGATGCCGCCGATCGCTGTCAGCAGCGTGCGCGGTCGCTCGGTCATGGGGGTCCCCTCCGTTGAGATCACCGCATCGGTGATCGCTCGAAATGGTAGGGCGGGGGGCCGTCGCGGGTGGGCTGTTCCGCGTTGTCGCGCCGAGGGCTCGCCGCTGCGGTGCGCGCCGTGGCGTGCAAGGCTGAGGCGCACCGTTCCATGGCCGGGCAGGCGACGACAGGGAGCAGCACCGTGCAGATCGATCTCACCGGCAGGACCGCCCTGGTGACCGGCTCGACCCAGGGCATCGGCGCCGCCATCGCCACGGGGCTGGCCCGCGCCGGAGCCGAGGTCGCGGTCAGCGGCCGCAGCGCCGGGTCCGTGGACGCGGCGCTGGAGCGGATGCGTGCGCAGGATCCGGGTGCGACGTTTCTCGCGGCGCCCGGCGACATCAGCACCGACGGCGGATTCGAGCAGGTCATCGATGCCGTACCGCAGGCGGACATTCTCATCAACAACCTGGGCATTTTCGGGCCCCGGCCCGCCCTGGAAATCGATGATGCCGAATGGCGGCGCTATTTCGAGGTCAATGTGCTCACCGCCGTCCGGATGATCCGTGCCTATCTGCCGGGAATGAAGGAACGCGGCTGGGGCCGCATCCAGAACATCGCCAGCGACTCCGCCGTGGTGATTCCGGCGGAGATGATTCAGTACGGCATGTCCAAGACGGCGCTGCTCGCGGTGTCCCGCGGCTTCGCGAAGGAGGCGGCGGGCAGTGGGGTGTGCGTGAACTCCGTCATCGCGGGTCCGACCCACACCGGTGGGGTGGAGGACTTCGTCCATGGAATCGTCGGCCGCGATGTGCCGTGGGACGAGGCGCAACGGACCTTCATGCGGGAGTACCGCCCTCAGTCGCTGATCCAGCGGATGATCGAACCGGAGGAGATCGCGCACATGGTGGTCTACCTCAGCTCCCCGTTCGCATCGGCAACGACCGGCGCGGCGGTCCGTGTCGACGGCGGGTACATCGACTCGATCGTTCCCTGACGGCCGGCCGGGGCTCGCCCGGCGCCACCCCGGCCGCATACGCGGTGCCGCCCCGCGCCCGCGCCCTTCCGTATTTCTGGAACAAGTTCTACTGTGCCCCTCGATCCGGTATCCGACGGACCATCAGAAACGCGGCCGCTGTCGGACCGGACGACCGGACCGGACGAACTGGAGGGGCCGTGCACCTCGAATACACCCCCGAGCAACAGGAGTTGCGCGCCGAGCTGCGCACCTACTTCGCCGAGCTGGTGCCGGACAACGCCTACGCACGGTACGCCGACCCCGCCGCCCAGAAGCGCTTCTACCGTCAGACGGTGCGCAGGCTGGGCGCCGACGGCTGGCTCGGCGTCGGCTGGCCCAAGGAGTTCGGCGGGCGCGGTATGACCCCGATGGAACAGTTCATCTTCTTCGACGAGGCCGCGCAGGCGGGTGTCCCCCTGCCGCTGATGGCGCTGAACACCGTCGGTCCGACGATCATGCAGTTCGGCACCGACGAACAGAAGGCCTACTTCCTGCCCAGGATCCTCTCCGGCGAGATCGACTTCGCGATCGGATACAGCGAACCGGACGCCGGCACCGATCTGGCCGCCCTCAAGACCCGCGCCGTACGGGAGGGCGACGAGGAGAGTGGCCACTACGTCGTCAACGGCCAGAAGATCTGGACGACCAACGGCGACACCGCCGACTGGGTATGGCTCGCCGTACGCACCGATCCCGATGCCCCGCCCCACAAGGGCATCACCATGCTCCTCGTCCCCACCAGCGACCCCGGGTACTCCTGCACCCTGATCAACACTCTCGCCTCGCACGACACCACCGCCAGCTACTACGAGAACATCACCGTCCCGGCGTCCCGCCGCGTCGGTCAGGAGAACAAGGGCTGGCGGATCATCACCAACCAGCTCAACCACGAACGGGTCACCCTCGCCGCCCACGGCACCATGGCCATCCGCGCGCTGCACAACGTCCAGCGCTGGGCCGCCGACACCAAACTCGCCGACGGCCGCCGGGTCATCGACCTGGGCTGGGTACGCGGACGGCTGGCCCGTACCCACACCGGACTGGACGCCATGAAGCTACTGAACTGGCAGATGGTCGACGCACTCCAACAGGGCACGCTCACCCCGCAGGACGCCTCCGCGGTCAAGGTCTACGGCTCCGAGGCCCGGCGGGACGCCTATGCCTGGCTGATGGAGGTCGTCGGGTCGGCGGGCCCCCTCAAGGAGGGCTCGGCCGGCGCGGTGCTGCACGGCGAACTGGAACGCGGCTACCGCTCCGCCGTCATCTTCACCTTCGGCGGCGGCAACAATGAGATCCAGCGCGAGATCATCTCGTGGATCGGCCTCGGGATGCCCCGCGTACGGCGCTGACCGGCTCAGGCCGTCGGCGCCGACCGGTTTTCGTTGAGTCGGCTGTAAATGCGTTCCGGAGTCAGGGGCAGCGCGCGATAGCGGATGCCCGTGGCGTCGTGAAGCGCATTGGCCAACGCGGGGGCCACCGGGTTGATACAGCATTCCGCCATCCCCTTCGACCGCATGGGCCCAACGGAATCCGACGAGTCCACCAGGAGCACGTCGGTGCGGGGGATATCGGCGTAGGTGGGGATGCGGTAGTTGCGGAAGTTCGGGTTGACCATGGCACCGTTCACGTCGGCGTGGTAATTCTCGGTCAGCGTGAAGCCGATTCCCTGGGCGACACCGCCCTCTATCTGTCCCCGGACTTGCGCGGGGTTGATGACCGCGCCTGCGTCGGTCGCCTGGACGCTGTAAAGGATATGGATCTCACCCGTCACCCGATGGACGGCGATGCGGAACCCCTGCGTATTGAAGATGACGCTTCGAGGTGAGCCGTAGGCCTTACGGGCGGCGGTGAACCGAATTCCGCGCGCTCGGGCCCATGCGACGAGCTCGGCCAACGCCACGCGCTGGTCGCCGCAGACGACACCCTCGTCGTCCATCGAGCACATCACGACATGGACACCCGTGTGCGCGGCAGCAAATTCCAGGATGCGGTCGCGCACAGCATTTGCCGCTCGAAGTACCGCGTTGCCCGACACAAAGAGACCTGCACTGGCAAAGGTGCCGGTATCGAATCCCGTGCGGTCGGTGTCGGACTGCACCAGGCGAATCCGCGACGGGGTCGTGCCCAGCTGGTTGGCCGCGATCTGGACATGCGCGGTCGACGTACCCTCGCCGAATTCGACTGTTCCGACGGCCAACTCGTACATGAGGTCATCGCCAAGCGTGACCCAAGCCTCGGAGATGTGCTCGGTTGGCGGCGCGGTCTCGTGCAAGGAACTCGCGACGCCGGCGCCGACGAGCCACCCGGGGCCGGGGGACGGCTCATCGGCTGTACGGGCCATGGCGGCATCCACCAGATCGATGCACTTCGCGAGTCCGTCCTCGGTGAACAGCACGTCGTCGGGGCCGTCATGCAGGGCGACGAGCGGATCACCCGGCCGCACGATATTGCGTCGCCGCAGTTCGAGCGGATCGATGTGCAAGGCGAGTGCCAGTTCGTCCATCGCCGATTCCACGGCGAACGCCGGTTGCGTCATCCCGTAACCGCGCAGTGCCCCGCTCGGAACGGTGTTCGTATAGACGGAGAACGCGTCGTACTTCTTGTTGGGGCAGCGGTAGATCATGACGGCGGCGCCGCCCGCATGCAGCGTTTCGCCGCCGTGATTGCCGTAGGCGCCCGTGTTCGACACATTGCGCACGTGGAACGCCGTGAGCGTTCCGTCTGCCTTCGCGCCGAGCTTGACCGTCAACGTCATCGGATGCCGTGTCGAAGCCGTGGTGAACTCCTCCTCACGGGTGTACTCGAAACAGACGGGTCGCCCGGTGTCCAGGGTGGCGAGCGCGACCAGATCCTCCGAGATCACTTCCTGTTTGCCGCCGAAGCCGCCGCCAACGCGTTTGCAGAACACGCGGATCTGGTCCGGGCGCAGCGCGAACAGATAGGCGAGTTTGCCTTTCGCGATCGACGGTGACTGCGAACTGGTACGGACGTTCAGCCGACCGTTCTCCATCCAGGCGATCGAACCGTGGGTTTCGAGGTGTGCATGTTGCACTCGCGGTGAGGAGTACGTTCCTTCGTGGATCACGTCGGCTTCGGCGAACCCTGCTTCGATATCGCCGATATGCGAATGGATTTCGAGCAAGATGTTGCGGACGGGATCGCGGATGAATGGATCGTCCGCGCTGTGTAGCTGTGGCGCCCCCTCGGCCATTGCCTCTTCGGGGTCGAACACCGCCGGCATTACCTCGTATTCGACGACGACCCTTCGGCAGCCCTCCTCTGCCGCTCCGACCGTGTCGGCCAGGACCGCGACGACGCGTTGGCCGGCAAAGCGGACCGTGTCGTCGAGGATGAAGGTGTCGTCCGGATCGACAAGGTGGTCGGTGTGGATCGCCGTGGTGAAGCGCTTGCGCGGCGCATCTTCCCAGGTGTAGACGCGATGCACACCGGGAACTGCGAGTGCGGCGGTCTTGTCGATCGAGACGATCCGGGCGTGCGCGTGTGGTGAGTGCAGCACCTTGAGGTGCAGCATGCCTTCGATGTGGGTGTCCATCGTGAACTCGGCCCGGCCGGTTACCACATCGTCGGCTGCCGGCGCATTGACGCTCGTCCCGACGGCCTGTCCTGGCCCGGCCGTCTCTGCGCCGACGACGCCCTGCACGGCATCCTCGATCCCTCGATAGCCGGTGCAGCGGCAGAGGTTGCCCTTCAACGCCCGCGGCAAGTCCTCTTTCTGGGCCTCGGTGAACGTTGCCGACGTCATGATCATTCCTGCGGTGCAGAAACCGCATTGGAACCCCGGGGCGTCGCGGAACTGCCGCTGCATCGGATGGAGGTTGCCGGGTGATCCGATCCCCTCGATCGTCGTCACCTCACGACCGTCTGCGCGGGAGGCAGGGGTGATGCAGCTGTGTACCGGATCGCCGTCCAACCACACCGTGCATGCGCCGCAATCGCCTGCGTCGCAACCCTTTTTGACGCCATAGTGGCCGAGTGAGCGGAGGAAAGTGCGCAGGCACTGGCCGGGGTCCGGTTCTTCGTCGAATCTCTTGCCGTTCACGATGTATGTCATGCCCGGCCCCCTGCTATGAGTTCGCGACGAATCTCTTCGGCGAAGTGCTTTGTCAGGTGGCGACGGTGGTCGGGGGTCCCATTGGGGTCGGCGAACCAGACGTCGGCGGGGATAACGTCGATGCTCTGCTGGAGAGTTCGGGCATCGGGCACGGTGTCGAAAGCAATGCGCACAGGCCGTGTGGTGCCGGCTGTGACCGTGAGCAGCAGGTCGCCCATTTCCGGCGTTTGAGTACCGATGAGGAATACCGTCGAACGGCCGAGCCGGGTCAGTGTGAAGCGGCGGTGCGCGGTACGTTTCCTCAGGGCACGTGCCGGAATGTCGATGCGCCGCAAGATTTCCCCGGGAGTAAGAATGTTCCGATGGTCGCCGGTCGTGAAGTCGAGGGCATCGACGATACGCGCGGACCCGTCAGGAGCCCATAGCTCGTACTCTGCCTCGAGTGCGACCGTCAGCGTGATCATTGGGCCAGCAGGCAAGGACATGCAGATGTTGCCGCCGACGGTCGCCGAGTTCCAGACTTTGAACGAGGACAAGAACGCCTCGCAGCTTTTCATGAAAAGGGTGCCCGCGATCCAATCACCTGGCAGCGCAAAGGCATACAGGTCGCGGATGGTGCACGTTGCGCCGATTTCGAGGCCCGTGTCGCTCGGGACGAGGGGATCCCAACGCAACGCCGTCAGGTCGATCAGACGGCGCAGGTGTGGCTGCTCCACGGAGAACAGCCACGTTCCGCCTGCGAGCCAGGCGTCGCCTTCGCGCCAGTCCACGCCTGGCCGATCGGATGGTCGCCGGATGACTTCGGTGATGGTGTTGAGATCCATGGGAAACTGATCTCCCTCACGAGGGATAATCGTGCGACGACCGCCTACTGAACTCCATCAACCGGCGCGTGGCGCTGCTCGCGTTCATTTTTCGATTGCGGACATTCGGCTCGATGCATTCGTCGAATGTCGACGGGTCACGATGCGGCGCGCTGGGAGCGGCACAACCTCGCGCGACAGAATCATTTTTTAGCCGCTGCGGTCGAACTGCTCCAGGAAGGACCGGCGGGCACAGAGATTCCTGTCAAGCATATCGCAGAACGGGCCGGCCTCGCCAAGTCAGGGCTTCGGCATGAAGCGGCTCGAACGCCTCAACCTGCCATTCCGCGCCGTTGGCGATCACTTCGCAGTCGATTGCCAATTCCCAGGTGAGGGGAGAGGCGACCGGCATGACCGGTTTTCCGTGCGAGGTGCCCGACGGATCAAGATCCTGTCCGCGAGCGGCCCGGACATCTCTCGGCGTCCGACAGACGGGCAGTCCACGATGCTTCCGCGTGCCGACGCCGGCCTGTTACGGCGGCATAGTTCCGTCCGACCGCGAGTGCCGGCTCGGCTGTGGCGGCGAACTTCACGGTGTCCTGATGCAAGATCCGCTCGGACGGACGTCGACAAGTGTGTGAACCGCCACGCGGGGCCCCCTGCGTAGGCGGCAAAGGCACTGGTCACAGCGCCGAGCAGCTGCCAACTACAGGCCCGTCGATGCCGCCCGTGACATGACCTGGCACGGCTCGGACCGCAGGATTCAGCCCGCTGACAAGCTTTTCGGCCGCTCTCCAGGACCGGCAGTACCACGGAATCGCGAAAACGTATTATCGGCGAATGACTCGACGTGGACTGGTACTTGGCGGCGGCGGTGTGGCGGGAGTCGCGTGGCAGACGGGTCTGCTGGCCGGACTTCTCGAAGGGAACGTCGACGTCCTGGACGCGGACGTGATCGTCGGAACGTCCGCGGGGTCGACGGTGGCCGCGCAGATCACCAGTGGCACCCCGCTCAAGGAACTGTTCGACCGCCAGGTCGATCCGGCGCTCCAGGCACCCGAACTGTCGCCCGTCCTCGGCGCCGAGGACCTGATGATGCTGTCTCTCGACGCCCATGACGGCGCCACGGACGCCCTCGATCTGCGACGCCGGATCGGCGTCATGGCGCTGGCGGCGCCGACCGTCGCGGAGGCCGAGCGACGCGCGGTGATCGAGGCCCGGCTGCCCTCGCACAGCTGGCCGCGGGCAGACCTGAAGGTCGTGGCGGTGGACGCGGAAACCGGCGAGGAGCGCGTGTTCGACCCGACGTCGGGCGTTGATCTCGTGGACGCCGTGGCGGCGAGCTGCGCGGTGCCGGGAGCCTGGCCGCCGGTCACGATCGACGGGCGGCGCTACATCGACGGCGGGATCCGCACATCGGAGAACGCCGACCTCGCGGCGGGGTGCGACCAGATACTGGTGATTCAGGTCATGGCCGTTCCTGGCAACACCGACCTCGACGACCAGGTCGCCGCGCTGCGTGCGCAGGGATCGAAGGTCTCGGTGATCCGCCCGGACGACGTCGCGGCGTCGTCGATCGGCCCGAACCTGCTCGACCCCGCGGTGCGAGAGGCCGCTGCCCGCGCCGGCCACGACCAGGGTCTGCGTGCGGCGCCGGCGGTGGCCGGGGTCTGGAGCCAGGGCCTGTTGCAATAGTGGCTCTTGAGGCATCGAGCCGGCTGGATCCCTGGTGACGGACGGCGACGTTACGTGGTTCCCCCGTGGGGGGTTGCTCCCGCCGTGATGAGGAGAGCGGCGGTTTCGGGATGGGGGCCGTCGTTCGCCCAGTCCAGGGGAGAGCGACCGGTGCCGTGATCTTCATGAAGGTTCGGATCGGCACCGTGCGCCAACAGTTCGCGCACCGTTTCGGTGTGCCCCCAGCAGGCGGCTGCGCACAACGGCGTGCCCTCCGAGCCGAGTCCGCTGCTCTCGGTGTCCGGGGAGGCCCCGGCCACCAGGAGCAGGCGGGCGATCGCGGCTTCTCCGTTCACGGATGCCTCATACAGAGGGGTGGTGCCCTCGCTGTCCGCTCGCTCCGGGTCGGCCCCGGCCCGCAGAAGCGCCTTCACCCGGGCGGTGTCACCCATCAGAGTTGCTTCGAAGAGATGCCGGGAGAGCTTCTTCCGCCGCCGCTGGTTCATGGGTGCCGAGGTTAGCCACCGGGTACGCGGCGGGGCCAGTCGATATCCCCTCGTTGACGGCGGCGACCAGCACGTTCGCTACCTGGCGAACGACAGGCCGGTCGTGCCTTGTTGCTACGGCTCGATGCGTCTGAGCCCCATGGATGTTCGTCAGTTCTCCGTGCCCATGGCTCTTGATCCTCTGGACATGGACCGGCTTTCGCAACAGGCCTGGTACGTCCGCACACCCTCGCCGCCCCCGCGCCGATTTCACCCTTGAGTCCGCCTGTTGTCCGAGTCCGTTCGCGCACTCCGCGTCGGTCAAGAGCGTGTTGAGCCAGTCAAGCGTCCGGCGTCCGGTGTCACTGAACCGCGGTGGGGGAGCGTGGTCGAGGGTCCGCGAGATGGATTTCCGGTCGCCCGTGGCAGTCGCCCCGCCCCGGTTGAGTCGTTGGTGGCTTCGGATTTCCGGCCCCCGTGCCGCTTCGACGGGGCCGGGTCCACGCCGTTGTGGGGCCGCTTGCGCGCACTCCGCGCCGTCCAGGGGAGATCCCGGCCATCGCGGCCGACTCTGGTGCGCGACTGTCGGGCCATGGTTGACGAGGGTGCGGGGCGGAGAGGTCGGGTGCGACGGGAGGTTGATGGTGTGTCAGGGGTTCCTCGCGCCCGGCCTGGCACACGAGGCCGAGGCCTTCCTCGCCGCATCCATGCTGGACAGCGAACGCTCGTTGTCAGCGCTGGTGCCGGCGCCGGCGTGAGTGCGGCCCCCGTTTTCAGCCGTGGCTGAATTTTCACGGCAAGGAGTCCATGAGCACTTTCGATCATGGCTGGATTTTTGCGATCAGGGGTTTCTGTGAACACTTTTAGCCATGGCTGAATTTGATGATCGAGAATTTTCTGAATGTTCCACAGGCATGGTCATCTGGTCTTGACAAGGCCATGTCGTGGTCAACTAATTGGATCAGTATTCCGTTGATCCGCTCATGAACAGCGGTCGACGAGTGAGTCTTTGCCCGAGTTCACCGTCCGTACGTTGCCCTGTTTTGCCCGGGGCTCGACAGAAGGGGGAAACGCCGGTGGATTCATGGTTCGACATGGCCCGTGCCGTGCCATCGGGGTGGCCCCGTACCTACTGTTTTGCGCATGCGGGTGGCAGGGCGCAGGCGTTCGTCGGGTGGCAGGAGGCGTTGGCGGGGGTGACCGCGCTGGTCGCGGTCACCCCGCCCGAGCGCATCGGGATCGAGACGGTCTGCGATCAGATCGCCGAGCGGATCGCGGCGCACCGCACCGGGCCGTTTCTGCTGTTCGGCCACAGCCTTGGCGCGCTGATCGCCTTCGAGGTGGCCCGCAGGCTCGGCGATCGCCCCGCGCATCTGATCGCTTCCGGCTGTGTCGCGCCGGCCCTGCACCCGACACCGCGGATGGTCGAGGTGGCAGGGCTCGACGGGCAGAGCCTCACCGAGGCGGTGGCGCTCTACGGGGGAATGCGGCCGGAGATTGTGGCCGATCCAGAACTGCAGGAATTCATCCTGCCCGATGTCCGAGCCGATTTCAGAATGGTCGCGGAGTACCGATATCACCCCGCTGCCGCATTGCCGTTCGGGATCTCTCTGGTCAACGGTGTCGACGATCCGATGGTCCGTCGTGACGATCTGGCGGGCTGGTCGCGCGAGTGTGTCGTCGAGCCCGAGATGCACTGGTCCGAGGGTGGCCACTTCTATTTCGAGCAACATCCGGAAGCGGTCACCGACGTCATCCGCCGCGCGGCGGAGGCGTTACCGGTCGAACTCATTTAGATCCGGGCGGCGCCTGAGAAAGGGACGCATGACCGACCAACGTAGTAAGGCCGTCAGGTTCGCCGAACTGCACCGCACAGGCACCTTCGTGGTGCCGAATCCATGGGACGCCGGAACCGCGCGGATACTGTCCGGCTACGGCTTCTCCGCGCTCGCGACGACCAGTGCCGGTCTCGCCTTCAGCATGGGCCACGTCGACGGCGCCCAGCTGGTCGGCCGGGACGAGACACTGGCCAACGCGAGGTCGATCGTCGAGGCGACCCATCTGCCGGTGACCGCCGATCTGGAGAGCGGGTACGGCAGCAGCCCCGAGGACGTGGCCGAGACGATCCGACGCGCCGCCCAGGTGGGGCTGGTCGGTGCGTCGATCGAGGACTCGACGGGCGAGGCGGGCGAGGAGATCCGCGATGTCGCCGAAGCGGTCGACCGCATCGCCGCCGCGGTCGAAGCCGCTCGCGCGCAACCGTTTCCGTTCACCCTGACCGCCCGGGCCGACAACTTCTTCCACGGGCGCCCCGACCTCCACGACACCATCCGCCGGCTGCAGGCATTCGCCGAAGCCGGCGCGGATGTGCTCTACGCACCGGCGCTGCCGGGCATCGAGGCCGTCAAGGCGGTCTGTTCCTCGCTGGACAAGCCGGTCAATGTGCTCGCCGCCGGCCCCGTCCTCGAACGGTCGGTCGCCGAGTTGGGCGCCCTCGGTGTCCGCCGGATCAGCCTCGGCTCGGCGCTGCCCAGGGCCGCGCTGACCGCGGTGCTCGACGCGGCGGCCGAACTCGCGGGACCGGGCACGTTCGGTTTCGCCAAGTCCGCACTCGGCTATGCCGAATCGAACGCCCTGCTGGGCAGGTCATGACCCCTGCCTACCTCACCGCACCCGGCTACCTGCTCGGCGAGATCGAGCAGGACCACCACGAGATCCCCGGATTCACCGCGCGCGCTCGCGAGTACGGCATGCAGCCCGACGCACGGCTGTGGGGCTGGGGCAAGGTCCGCCGGACCGAGAAGCCGCTGGAGGAACTGGTCATCGAGACCGGGAAGACGGTCATCGGCTCGGCGGACGTGGACTTCCTGGTGCTGTGCTCGACGCGGTTTCCCGGCGACGCGCACACCCATGGCGGGTTCATGGAGACGATCATGAGCGGCCTCGGTCTGGACTGCGCCTTCCTCGGCCTGACCCTCAACCGGTGCACCAACCTGGTGACGGGGCTCGGCGTGGCCGAGGCCTTCGTCCGGACCGGCAGGTACCGCAACGTCCTGGTGATCACCGCGGACCGCTGCGCCACGGAGTCCGAACGGATGGAGAACTTCGCCCTCTTCAGCGACGGCGCCGCCGGCTGTCTGGTCACCGCGCGACCGGGTGACTACGAGATCCTGGGCTCGGCCGGCGCACAGGACATACCAACACTGGACTGGGGCAACGAAATCAGCGCGGACCTGTCGCGGCAGGTCAACGACATCCTGCTGACACCGCACGGACTGACCCCCGGCGACCTGGCCGGTGTGCTGCACAGCAACCTGTACACCCCGATCGTCGTGATGAAGGAACGGCTGGCCGGCTTCACGCTCGCACAACTCGACACCGCCAACACCGCCCGGACCGGCCACTGCTTCGCCGCCGATCCGCTGATCAATCTCGTCGACCGCCGCACCGAACCAGGTGGGTACTACCTGCTCGCCGCGAGCGTGCCGGGTTCCCGCGCCGCCATGTTGCTGCACAAACCCACCACGGCCATGAGCTGAACAGCCTGAGGACAGTGTCCGGAGGTTTCCATGTCCGCTTTCTCCTTACCCGACCCCTTCGTCGTAGCGCACCTGTCCACTTCCGAGTTCGACCCGGCCACCGCGGCGACGGCCGACGAGGTGATCGCCGCGGGCCCCGAGTCCGTCTATCACCGGCTGGTCGGCGACCAGGAGTCCGAGGTGGTGTTCCTCCTTGCCCGGCACGTGCTGAAAGGTTTCTTCAGTACCTCGGAGGAGCCGACCGTCCAGGACGCCGAGGGCATCGCCGAACGGACGGCCCAGGTGCGCCGGCACATCACCGGCATGCTGCAACCGTTGCGCGAAGCCGAAACCCGGGTGCGCGACGCCGTGCTGGCACAGCGCGCGCCGCTGGCGCTGATCGGGGGCTGCTGGCTCGACTCGGTCTCCCAGCCCGCCACCCAACCCGCCACCATGGTGAACCAGTTGGTGCGCCATCAGTTCGTCTGGCGTGGCGAAGGCAACCCCCGGCGCGGGTTGCACCAGCTGCGGGGGCGCGCGCTGGAAGAACGGGGCGTGTTCCTGCCGGATGTCACGGCGCCGGATTTTCTGCGGCAGGCGGAGGCCCGGTCGCTCACCGCGTGGCACGGCGCCTACTACCTCGGCCTGGCCAAGCTGCCGGCGACGTTCCTGCCCGAGGTGGTCGGCACGCACTACGTCATGGCCGCGCTCGGCCTCGACGAACTGCTGCTCGGCACACGGCCCATGCTCACCGAAGCGGACCTGCGGGCCACCCTCGCCGACTACCTCGCACTGGCCCCGCCGCCGGTCAGGAGCAGGCTGTACGCCGCGGTCACCCGCACACTGGGGATGGAACTGGACCATGCGCGCCTGCTCGCCGACGTCGCCGAATGGCATGCGGGCCTTTCCCTGGACGCACAGGTGGCGCGGATCGTGGCCAGGCATGCCCCGTTCGCGGGCAAACAGCACCGCAATGTCCGCGTCGGCGGCAGGCCGCTGACCGAACGGTTCGACGATCCCGGCTTCGACCTGGCCGCGTTCCTCGCAGACTTCCGGGCGTCGCCCCAGATGAAGCCGCGTGACGGCGGGTGCCGGTTCCTGCGGGCCATCAAGTTCGGCGGTCCCATGTTCGGCATCTTCGACGAGCACGAAGCGGCGACCTTCCAGCGGTGGGCCGAGGCGATCGCCGCGGGGGATCCGTCCGACATCGAGCTCACCCCGAACACGGCCGGTGACGACGCGGCCCGCGCGCTCGCGGCGGCGATCAGGCCGACCCCGCCCGACGTAGAGGTCCGGACCGCCACCCGCGGCGACGACCGCGCATTCCTCCACCGGCTGGTCAACATCGAGAACTTCCCCAACACCCTGGCCCTCGCCCGCGCGAACGCCGAAGAAGGTCTTGCCCGCGCCGAAGTCCTCTTCGAGCACGGCGGTGACGGCGTCCTCACCGACGCGAGCTGGTTCGACTACTCGCCCTCGGCGCTCAACGAGCGCGTCGACCGCATCTACTGGGACAAGCTGGTCAACCCGTACCGGCCACTGACCGAGATCCCGGACCGCGACGAGGTGGTCTTCGGCCAGAAGACCTTCGCGCTCGGCAGCATGATCGACGGCGCGTGGGCCCACCGCATCGGTGCGACCGGCCGCTACACCCGCCGCAGTGACGGCATGCTCTATTCGATCTACGCCGACGAGATGGGCCGTGGTGACGTCGGCAAGAACCACATCACCCTGATCTACCAGGTGCTCGCCAGTCTGGGCATCGAGGTGCCGCACATCCGCGACCCCGCCTTCCTCGACCAGGACGAACTGCCCGATCACCTCTACGGGTTCTCGCTGTTCCAGCTCAGCCTCGCGCTGTTCCCGGACTCGCTCTACGACGAGATCCTCGGCTACAACCTGGGAATCGAGATGTTCGGGCTCGGCACCCAGCGCATGCACGAGATGCAGAAGCTGCGCCGCCACGGGTTCGACGTCGCCTACGAGGAGGCGCATCTCTCCATCGACAACCTCTCCGCCGGTCACGCACGGCAGTCGGCCGAGATCATCATCGCCTACCTGCACGATGTGGCGAAGCTGTCCGGAGCCGACGCGGTGGCCTCGCACTGGCGGCGGATCTGGCGCGGCTACGCCTCGTTCGCCTACTTCGTCGAGCACGAGCTGGTGGCCGGCCTCGCCCGGCGCGAGCCGGTGGACGTGGTCATCTGATGACCGCGACCGTGCCCCCGAGCACCTTCGACACACGGATACTCGCACTGCCCCTGTACGAGGATCACCACCGCGAGCTGGCCCAGCGCCTGGTGACATGGTGTGCGGAGCACCAGGACCTGCTCGCCGGTGACGGCCGGCCGGAAGCGGCCGGCCTGCGTATCCTCCGCGCGCTCGGCGACGCGGGCTGGCTGGCGTTCCTCGACGGCGGCCCCGACGACTACCGCGCGTTGTGCCTGGCGCGGGAGGCACTGGCGTACTGCGGCGATCTCGCCGACTTCGCGTTCTCCATCCAGGCCTTGGCGGCCACCCCGATCCGCCGCTTGGGCACCGACGACCAGCGCCGCCGGTATCTGCCGGGCCTTGCCGCGGGCACGCTGTGCGGCGCCTTCGCGGTGTCCGAGGAGTCGGCGGGTTCGGATGTCGCCGCGATCGGGCTGGACGCGCGCGAGACCGAGGCCGGCTGGGTGCTCAACGGCGGTAAGGCGTGGATCGCCAACGCGGGTGTCGCCGACGTGTACACGGTGATCGCGCGTACCGGTCCCGGGCCGGGCGCGTTCGGGCTCACCGCGTTCCTGGTGCCCGCGACCACGCCCGGCCTGCACATCGAGCCGGTGCCGATGATCGCTCCGCGGGCCTTCGGCCACCTGGTGTTCGACGACTGCCCGCTGCCGCGGGACGCGGTGCTCGGCAGGCGTGGCGGCGGGTTCCCGATCGCGATGGAGGTGCTGGACCGGTTCCGGATGACCGTCGGCGCCGCCGCGCTCGGCTTCGCCCGCCGGGCCGCCGACGCGGCGCTGGCCAGGGCGCGGGACCGGCCGATGCTCGGCGGGAAGCTGTTCGACCTGCCCACGGTGCGCGCCACCTTCGCCGACATGGAGGTCAAGCTGGACGCCGCCGCGCTGCTGGTGGCCCGGTCGGCCTGGGAGATCGACCAGGGCGGCCCCCGCTATGCCAGGCACTCCTCGGTGGCCAAGCTCTACGCCACCGAGGCCGCACAGGAGATCGTGGACAGCGCGGTGCAGATCTTCGGAGCGGCCGGGCTGGTCCGCGACAGCCTGCTGGAGCGGCTGTACCGGCAGATCCGCTCGCTGCGGATCTACGAGGGCTCCTCGGAAGTGCAGCAGGCGATCATCGCTTCGGCGATCGATCCGAACCGGACACACCGGGGGGCACCATGACGCAGCCACATCCCGCGACGCCGACCACGGCGGCCACCCACCCCGACCCCTATCCGTTCTATGCCGACCTGGTGGCCAACCGGCCTTTCGGCTACGACACCGGCAGCGGGCTGTGGGTGGCGGCCGGCGCGTCGGCGGTGTCCGAGGTGCTCGCCGATCCGGCCTGCCGGGTCCGGCCGGGTACCGAGCCGGTGCCGCGCGGCATCCTCGGCACCCCGGCCGGCGAGGTGTTCGGCGAGCTGGTCCGGATGACCGACGGTGCTTCGCAGGTGCGGCGCAAGCAGGTGCTGCTCTCGGCGCTGAACACGATCAGCGAGGAGCAGGTCGTCGCGCTGGCCGCTGAGCAGGCGGGCAAGGCCACCGACTGGGCGGACCTCCAATTCGGGGTGCCCGCACGGGTGGTGGCCACACTGCTCGGCCTTGCCGGAGACCTCCCGGACGAGGCGGCCCGGCTCATCGGCGAGTTCGTTCGGTGCGTTCCCGCCTCGGCCACCGCCGAGGACCAGGCGGCCGCGGCCGCCGCGGCCGCACGGCTGCTCGACCTGCTCGGCCCGCACCTGCGCGCCGGGAGCGGTGGCCTGATCGGCGAGCTGGTCCGCCTCGCCGCCCGCGACGACTGGCCAACGACCGCTCCGCTGCTCGCCAATGTGATCGGCCTGCTGTCGCAGACCTATGACGCCACAGCGGGACTGGTCGGCAACACCCTGCTCGCGCTGGCCCGCCACGGACAGCCGGACGATCTCCCGGCCTTCGTCGCCGAGGTGGTCCGTCATGACGCGCCCATCCAGAACACCCGCCGATTCGTGGCGACCGCGACCACCGTCGCCGGCCACGAAGTCCCGGCGGGCTCAGCGATCCTGCTGCTGCTCGCCGCGGCCAACCGCGACCCGATGGCCAACCCCGATCCCCATGCGTTCCGCCCCGGCCGGGCGGACCCGCAGGTGTTCACCTTCGGCCGGGGTGCCCACCGGTGTCCCGGACATGTGGTGGCCGCCGCGATCACCATCGGCGTGGCCGCCACGGTGACCGGGGCGCCCTCACTCGAGGGCTACCGGCCCTCACCCAACGCCCGCATCCCCGTCCTGAAAGGGCAACTCGGATGACTCGATCACGGCTCAGGTACGAGGAGCGCGGCACCGAACGGAGAGCGGAACTCACACTGTCCTCGACCGGAAACGGGGGCGTCGGAAAATGACCGACAAGCATTTCGGGGTGCTCGGTATCGGTGCCGGACCGGCCAATCTCAGCCTGGCCGCGCTGCTGTATCCGCACCGGGACCTGCCCAGCCTGTTCCTCGACCGCAAGGAAGCCTTCGGCTGGCACGACGGCCAGCAGATCCCCAGCACGTCACTGCAGGTGTCGATGCTGAAGGACCTGGTCAGCCTGGCCGATCCGACCAGCAAGTTCTCGTTCCTGAACTATCTGCACGACCAGGGGCGGATCTATCACTTCATCAATGCCCAGTTCGACGCCGTGCCCCGGCAGGAGTTCCGCAACTACCTGGAATGGGCGACCTGGCGCATGAAGAACATCGTGTTCGGCGAGGAAGTGCGGTCGGTCGATTTCGACGGCGTGTTCAAGGTGCGCACCGACGAGCGGGTGCTCACCGCGGACAACATCTCCCTCGGCGTCGGCAGCCGGCCATGGATTCCGCCGGCCGGACAGGGCTGGCATGCGCCCAGCCAGTTCCATGTGTGCGACTTCGTCGACAAGGCCGTCGATCTCGGTGGCAAGCGCGTCGTGGTGGTGGGTGGCGGGCAGTCGGGCGCCGAGGCGTTCCTCGACCTGATCTCCCGTCAAGGCGGCGAACTGCCCAGCCGGGTGTCATGGTTCTCCCGGCGCAGCAACTTCCTGCCGATCGACGACTCACCGTTCACCAATGACTTCTACATGCCGTCCTATTCGGAGTACTTCTACGGCCTGGAGCGAGCGACCCGTGAGCGGATCAACCAGGAGAACGTCCTCTCCAGCGACGGCATCTCCGAGTCGACGCTGCGCGCGATCTATCAGCAGACCTACCACCACCGGTTCATCGCGCGCTCGCCCGGTCTGATCAGGCTGTACCCGAACCGCGAGATCACGGGCGTGGCCCAGGCCGGTGCGGGGTGGGAGCTGACGGTGGTCAACAAGGACCGGCCCGACGGACCCCAGCATGTGACGACCGACGTGATCGTCTGGTCGACCGGCTTCCGCACCGGACTGCTGGAACTGCTCGCCCCGTTGGCCGACCGGCTCGACTGGGACGACGGCGAGTACCAGGTGGACCGGGACTACGCGGTGCGCTGGGACGGCCCCGAAGACCACAACATCTTCATCCAGAACGGGACCCCCGCCCAGCGTGGTCTCGCCGACAAGAACCTGAGCCTGCTGGCGTGGCGCAGCCAGCGCATCGTCGACCGCCTGCGCGGTGTGCAGCGGGAAGAACAGCTCTCCTCCTTCGTCGAGTGGGCGAACGAGGGCAGCGAGGACGGCGAGCTGCAAGGGAGGGTGTGAGATGGATCTGGGCACAGTCGCAGTGATCGGCGGGGGCATCATCGGCTCCCTGGTGGCCAGGCAGATCATCCATCGGCACCCGGCCGGCACGGTGCTGCTCCTCGACCGGGACTCGGTCGGCTGCGGCGCCAGCAGGCGTTCGGCCGGACTGCACTTCCCGCGCGGCGCGAGCGAGCGGGTGCGCCGGATGTCGGGATACAGCCAGGAGTTCTACGAAAAACTCAAGGCCGACCGGCCCACTTCACCGATCTATCCCGTCGGTATGTCGGTGGTGTCGCAAGCCGGCCAGGGCGATCTGGAAAGGATCTACACCGAGCCGGTCCGCCGCGACGATTCCCCGATCGCGCTGGATGCCTGCGGCGTCGAGGTCCGTGTGCCGCCGCACCTGTCGGTGTGGGACGTCAAGGGCGCGCAGTACGCCGATGTGCACCGCCTGGTCCAGGCGCTCGTCACCGATCTGCGCCCGCGTGTCGGCGTACGTGAGGGAGTCCGTGTCACCGCGCTCGATCCGGGCGGCCCCGGGGTGGGGATCTCGCTGAGCACGGGTGAGCGGTTGACCGTCGACCGGGTGGTGCTCGCGCCGGGACCGTGGCTGAACGCGCCGGCATGGGCCGATCTGGTCGCGCCGATCGGAGCGCGCATCAAGAAGATCGTCGCGCTGCACATCGACCAGCCCGCGGACGAGACCGACCGGGCGCTCGTCTTCCACGACGAGGACGCCTTCCTGCTTCCCCTGGCTTACCGGGGGCACTGGCTGTTCAGCTACACCTGCCAGGACTGGGACGTCGACCCCGACCAGGTCGATGCCGATCTCGTCGCGCACGACGTGGAGCGGGCCCGCGCGTGCCTGAGCCGTTACGCGCCCTCGCTCGCGCTGCGCTGCACGTCCGGGCGGGTGTTCTGCGACGCCTACAGCGTTTCCGGGCAGCCGCTGGTGCGCCGGCTCGACCCGGATGGCCGGGTGGTGTTCGCGGGCGCGGCCAACGGATCCGGCTACCGCCTCGCCCCGGCCATCGCGGCCGAGGCCGTCCAGTTGTTGGGCACGAGCGTGAAAGGGAGTGTGTGATGAGGATCGACACCTTCGACCCCGCGTCGCTCAGTGACGCCTTCGGCATCGACATGAGCACGATCGATCTTCCCGGTGTCGTCGGGCTGGGGGCGGGCTGGGGCCGGGTGGCGCCGGGCAAGCGCTCCGACGCGCACCAGCACGACGAGATCGAGATGTTTGTCTTCGTGTCGGGCAGCGGCGAGGTCGTGGTGGACGGCGCGCGGCATCCGGTGGGGCCGGGCACGGTCATCAAGTTCGACCCGTTCGAGACGCATGTGATCGACAACACCGGTGATGCCGATGTCGTGTTCGTGACCTGCTACTGGCGTGAGCCCCGGCACGCCGGGGAGGTGGCCGTCCGTCCCGACCGGCGGCGCTTCGCCGAGCGGCCGGTGTTCGTGTTCTCCACCCCGCCGACCCCCAATGGCGACCTGCACCTCGGGCATCTGTCCGGGCCGTATCTCGGCGCGGACGCGTTCGTCCGGTTCCAGCGGATGAACGGGGTGCGGGCCTGGCACCTGACCGGCAGCGACGACCACCAGAGCTATGTGGTCGCCAGGGCGGCGCAGGAACAGAGCACGCCCGAGCAGGTCGCCGCGCACTACAGCGCCGAGATCGCCAGAACGCTTGAGCTGATGGACATCCGGCCCGACCAGTTCACCGTGACCAGCACGGATCCCCAATACCGCGAGGGCCTGCGCGACTTCTTCGCCGGCCTGGAGGCGTCGGGCAAGGTGGCCCGGCACGAACTGCCCGCGCTCTTCGACGAGGAGACCGGCCAGTACCTCTACGAGGTCGACGCGGCCGGCACCTGCCCCTCCTGTGCGGCCGCCACCAACGGCAACATCTGCGAGGAGTGCGGCGAGCCCAACATCGTCGCCGACCTCGTCGAGGCGCGCAGCAACATCTCGGGCTCGGCCCGTACGGGCAGCCTGGCGCGGCTCGCCCTGCCGCTGCACGAGTTCCGCGAGGCCGTCGCCACGCACCACCGGCTCGGCCGGGTGCCCGCGCGACTGCGTGAACTGGCCGAGCGGGTGTTCGCGCGGGAGACCTTCGAACTGCCGCTGAGCCACTGTGCGCAGTGGGGGGTGCCGCCGCGCGGCGTCGACGACCAGGTGATCTGGGTGTGGCCGGAGATGTCCTACGGCTTCCTGCACGGCATCGCCGAGCTCGGCGCCCGGATCGGCGAGACATGGCACGCGGACAAGCCGGAGCAGGACTGGAAGATCGTTCACTTCTTCGGCTACGACAACAGCTTCTACCACTCGATCCTCTACCCGGTGCTGTACGGGCTCGCGTTCCCGGACTGGGAGCCGGACATCGACTACCACGTCAACGAGTTCTACCTGCTGGACAACCAGAAGTTCTCCACCAGCCGACGGCACGCGGTGTGGGGCAAGGACATCCTCGCGCCGGAGACGGTGGACGCGGTGCGCTTCTACCTGTCCCGCACCCGCTCCGAGGGCGAGCGCACCAATTTCGAGCGGGAGGCCTACACCGCGACCGTGCGCGAGGTGCTGACCGACGGCTGGCAGGGCTGGCTCGACGGCCTCGGCCGCCGGCTGAACACACGGTTCGGCGGCGTGGTTCCGGACGCCGGAATCTGGACCCCCGAACACACCGCGTTCTATGCCCGGCTCGGCGGGCGGCTGGCGGCCGTGACCGGGCACCTCGGCCAGGACGGGTTCTCCTTACGGGCGGCCACCGCCGAACTGGAGGGCATCGTCACCGACGCGCGCGCGTTCGCCGAGCGCGAGGAGGTGCTCGCCGGCGCGACCGGGTGGCAGTCGGAGAGCCGGACGGCGCTGGCGCTGGAACTGGCAGCGGCCCGTTTGCTGTCCAGGGTCGCCACGCCGGTCATGCCGCGCTTCGCCGCCCGCCTCGCCGCCCTGCTCGGCGAGAGCGAGCCGGCCTGGCCGTCCACCGTGGACCTGGTGCCGGCCGGGACCAGGGTGGACCTGGCCGGCCAGGTGTTCTTCGCCTCCGAGCCGGCGGCCCACCGACCGCAGGAACCGGCGGCCCCCGAACCAGACGAAGCCGCGCCGGATCCGCTGCCCTGGCTTGCCGACCTGGTCCGCAGCACCCTCGGACTGCCGGCACAGGCGGCGGTGGCGGACAAGACACTGCGGGAGCTCGGCGCCTCCTCGTTGCAGGCGGTCGCGGTGCAGTACCAGATCCTGGAGCGGCTGGATCTCGACGTGCCGATGTCGGAGCTGCTCTCCGAGCGGAACGTCGCCGAGCTGAGCCGGCACCTGACCGAGGCGGTGGCCCGGTGACCAGTTACCTGACGGTGTTGGAAGAGATCAGCGCCCGGGGCCTGAGCATCGTCGCCGCCGGCGCGGATCTGCGGCTGCAGGGACCGCGCGAGCGCGTGGACGCCGAGCTGGTCGGCCGGATCAAGGCCGTCAAGTCCGAGCTCATCGCCCACCTCACCCCGGATCCCGGGATCGCGCTGACTCCGTTGCAGCAGGGCTATCTGGCCGGCCGGGACGAGGTGTTCGAGCTGGGCAACGTGGCCAGCTACGTCTACCACGAGATCGAGGGCCACTGGGACGTCGACCGGCTCCAGGCCGCGCTGAACGCCGTGGTCGCCCGGCACGACTGCCTGCGTACCCGGTTCACCCAGGCGCAGACCCAGGTACAGGAACCGCGGGTCGAGGTCCGGATCAACCGGGTCGACCTGCGGGACGACGACGGCACCGGGCTGGTCGCGCAACGCGCGCGCTGGACGCACCGGATGCTGCCGGCCGACCGGGCGCCGCTGCTGGCGGCCGAGGTGTCGCTGCTGGCCGGGGACCGGATGGTGCTGCACGTCGGTCATGACGGCCTGGTCATGGACGGGATCAGCATGTTCCTGTTCTTCCGTGACTGGTGGGCGCGGTACGCGGGAGAGCAGCAACCGGCCGCTGAGGAGGCCTCGTTCGAGTCGTACGTGGCCAGTCTTGAGGTCGCCCGCACCCGTAAGCCGTACGCCCGGGCCAAGGCGTACTGGCAGGAGCGGCTGGACAGCGGCAGCCTGTGGGGGCACCCTGAGCTGCCGCTGGCGAAGAGCCCGTCCGCGATCACCACACCACGCTTCTCCCAGCGCGTGGTCCGGGTGCCGGCACAGCGGTGGGCGGCGCTGAAGGAGCACGCCGCCGCGGCCGGTGTCACCCCGTCCGGCCTGCTGTTCGCCGCGTACGCCGAAACCCTCGCGTGCTGGGGCGCCGGCCCCCGGTTCACCCTGACCACCACGGTGGCCAACCGGCCGCCGATCCATCCGCGCATCCTGGAGTCGATCGGGCAGTACAGCGACCCGATGCTCGTCGCGGTCGACCTCGACCGCGGCGTGCCCTTCGCCGAGCGGGCCAAGGCGGTGCAGGAGCGGCTGCGGACCGACCTCGACAACCGGCATTTCTCCGGCATCGAGGTGCTGCGGGAACTCGGCCTGCGCAGCGGCGGGCAGCCGCGTATGCCCTTCACCTTCAACAGCGCCCTCGGCTATCCGCTCGCGGATGTGGACGGCTCCGCGCTGGAGCTGTTCGGACCCGAGGTGCACACGATCAGCCAGACACCGCAGACCTGGCTCAACGTGTTCGCCATGGAGCAGCACGGCGGCGTCGTCGTCCAGCTCGACGGCGTCGACGAACTGTTCCCGGACGGCCTGCTGGACGATCTGGCGCAGGGGTATCAGCGCCTGCTCGATCTGCTCACCGACGCGAGCGAGTGGCACAACCACCGGTTCGACCTGCTGCCCGCCGAGCAGCGGGACCGCAGGCGCGCCGCCAACGACACCGACCGGCCGCTGCCGCAACAGCTGTTGCAGGAACCGTTCGTGGCACAGGCGCGACGCAGTCCGGCGGCGCCGGCGGTGATCACCTCGACCGGTGAGCTGAGCTATGCCGAGCTGTACCGGCGGGCCCGCGTCGCGGCGAGCCGGCTGCGTGCCAATGGGGCCGGCCGCGACGAGCTCGTCGGGCTGGTCATGACCCGAGGCCCCGAGCAGATCGTCGGGATCATGGCCACACTTCTGGCGGGTGCGGCCTATCTGCCGGTCGACGCGGACCTGCCCGCCCGCCGGCAGCGGGAGCTGCTCGACGCCGGTGAGGTGCGGTGCGTACTCACCAACTCCGGCTGGAGCGACCCGGCCGGCCGGTGCACGGTGCTGGCGCTGGACTGCGGCACCGAACTCGACGGCGGTGGAGTCGACGAGGGGCCGGAGCCCGGGCCGATCGCCGGGGCGGACCCCGACGACCTCGCCTATGTGCTGCCCACCTCGGGCACGACCGGCACGCCGAAGGGCGTCATGGTCAGCCACCGCAGCGTGGCCAACGTCGTCGCGGACTGCACCCGCAGGTTCGGCGTCGGTCCGCACGACCGGCTGTTCGCGATCAGCGCGTTCAGCTTCGATCTCTCCGTCTACGACGTGTTCGGCGCGCTGTCCGTCGGTGCCGCGATCGTGCTGCCCGACCACGACAAGGCCGCCGACCCGGCGCACTGGCTCGAGATGTGCGCGCGCGGCGGGGTCACCGTTTGGAACTCGGTGCCGCAGATCGTGGCGCTGCTGCACGAACAGGCACGCGCGGACGGTCTTTCCCCGCTCGCCGACCTGCGGCTGGTGATGATGAGCGGCGACCGCATCCCGCCGGAACTGCCGGCGGCCCTGCGGGCGAGCCTGCCCGGGCTCGACGTGGTCTCGCTCGGCGGACCGACCGAGACGACGGTCTGGAACATCGTCCACCCGATCGGTCCGGACGAGGACGGCTCGCGGAGCATCCCGTACGGGCGGCCGAACGACAACAACAGGGCGTATGTGCTCGACGAGGACGGACTGGACCTGCCGGACTGGGTGACCGGCGAGATCTTCGCCTCGGGGACCGGCCTGGCCCGCGGGTACTGGAAGGACGAGCAGGCGACCGGAGAGAAGTTCCTCTTCGACCGCCGACGGGGCGTACGGCTCTGCCGAACCGGCGACCTCGGGCGCTACCTGCCGTCCGGGGAGATCGACATCCTCGGCCGGGCGGACTTCCAGATCAAGGTCAACGGCTACCGGATCGAAGCCGGCGAGGTGGAGACGCGGCTGGTCGCGCTGCCCGGCGTGCGGCAGGCAGCGGTGGTCCGCCGGCCGGGCAGCCGGGGCGACCGGCTGGTCGCGCACCTGGTTCCCGGCGAACGGGATCAGCCGGCACCGATGCCGGACGGCGAGCGGCGGCGCCTGGAGGACGAACTGCGTGCGGCGCTGCGCGACCAACTGCCGGAGTACATGGTTCCGTCCGTCGTGGTGTGGCACGACAGCCTGCCGTTGACCGCCAACGGCAAGGTCGACCGGTCGCGGCTGGCCTCGGACGAGGTGCCCGAGGCCGAGGCCGCCCCGTCCGGCGACGCCGTACCGGTGGAAGGCATCGAGCGGGAGCTCGCCGAGCTGTGGGCGAGTGTGCTCAAACTGCCCGATGTGGACGCCCTGACCCCGCTGACCGACATCGGCGCCGACTCGCTCGCCGCGGCGCGCATCCTGGCCGGAGTGCGCAAGCGGTACAAGGTCACCATCCCGTTGTCCGAGCTGGTCCGGGTGAACACGGTACGGGCGATGGCCGCCCGGATCGGTGGTGCGAAATGAGCGTGATCAACCGGGTGGTCAGCGGCCCGCCGCGGCCGGGCAACCGATTGTCCGTCGCCCGGCTGGGCGCGGCTGAATCGTGGGACCTCACCGAGGTCTGGGAGTTGTCGGGCCGGGTCGCCGGGCACCTGCTCGGCCTCGGCGTCCGGCCGGGTGACCGGATCGGCATCCTCGCGGCGAACTCGCTGGAGTGGGTGCTGCTCGATCTGGCCGCACTGCGGATCAAGGCGGTAACCGCGGGATTCGACCCCGGCAAGTTCGACGCCACCGGGGCGGAGCTCGTCTCCCGTTACGGCCTCGCGGTGCTCTTCACCGACCAGGACGAGACCGCCGACCGGGTGCGTCCGATCGCCGCCGTGCGCGAACTCCCGCCGTCCGACGCGGTGTTGCCGAACGTGGTGTGGGAACCCGGCGAGGCACCCGCGCTGAAGTTCACCTCGGGCAGCAGCGGCCCGGCCAAGTCGCTGCTGGCGAGCGCGGGAAGCATCGACAGTTCGCTCGCCGCGGTGCAGGAGATGTTCGCGCACGGCCCCGGTGACGACATCTTCGTGTTTCTGCCGCTCTCCCTGCTCCAGCAACGGTATTGGGTGTATTCGGCGCTGGTGTTCGGTCACGACGTCACGATCAGCACCTACGAGGCCGCGTTCGCCACCCTGCGCACGGCGCGGCCGACGGTGGTGATGGGCGTGCCCGGCTTCTACGAGACGACCGGCGCCCATCTGCAGGCCAGGGTCGCCCGTACCGGGGCCTCCCCGGCCGAGGTGGCCGTCGAGGTCTTCGGCGACCGGATCCGCTACCTGTGGACGGGCTCCGCGCCGGCGAACCCGGCCACATTGCGCTACTTCACCGATGCCGGCCTGCCGATCTTCGAAGGCTACGGGCTCAACGAAACCTGCATCGTGGCCAAGAACCACCCCGGCGCGCACCGGCCCGGCAGCGTCGGCCGGGTGCTGCCGGGAAAGGAGGTTCTCATCGACGCGGACGGCGTGATCAACGTCCGTAGCGAGCGTCCCGTGGCCACCCGCTATGAGCACGCGGAACCGGGCGAGTCGGAGGCGATGTTCCGGGCCGGGGGGATCGTGCGCACGGGTGACCTCGGCCATCTCGACGAGGACGGCTATCTGTTCGTGCGCGGCCGGGCCGACGACGTGATCGTGCTGGAGAACGGCAAGAAGATCATCGTGCGGCCGATCGAGGAACGTCTCAAGGCCTGTACGGCGATCGAGGACTGCGTGGTGACCAACCCGTCGCAGCGGCAACTCGTCGCCATCGTCTCGCCGGCGGCCAACCCGGTGGACACCGGGCTGATCGCGGCGGCCCTGCGGCAGGCCAATGCCGCCCTCGACCACGACGAGCAGGTCGCCAAGGTCGTCCTGGCGGACCGGTTCACCGTCGACAACGGGCTGCTCAGCTCCCAGTTCAAGCCCCGCCGCAAGCAGATCGAGGCACGCTACCGCCGCCTCGTCATCGACCCCGAGGAGGGAATCCGTGCCTGACACCATCGAGACAACGGCCCGCGCCGCGCTGGCCGAGGTCCTGCCGCAGAGCCTGCCACCGGAAGCCATCGACCCCGACGTGGAACTCGACCACCTCGGCCTCACATCGCTGAACAAGGTGCTGTTCCTGACGTCGGTGTGCGACCGGACCCAGGTCGGGCTGCACCACTTCACCGAACACGACCTCGCCGCGATGCGTACGCTCGGGCAGGTCGTCGAGGCGCTGTCCCGGCATGCGGAGGTGCGTTGAGATGAGCTGGTCCGAGCACGCCCCGGCCGTACTGGACAACGGCGTTGTCCGCCTGCGGCCCATCACCGCCACCGACCGGGAGCCGATCCGGTCGGTGGCGATGGACCCGGCCATCTGGCGCTACTTCGTGGCGCTGGTCAGCGACGAGGCATCCTTCAAGACCTTCTTCGACACGATGATCGCCGACCACGAAGCCGGTCGGCGGGTCGTCTTCCACATCACCGACCTGGCCACCGGCCGCACCGCCGGGTCGATGAGCTACGGCAACCTGTCCGAACCGGACGGCCGGCTGGAGATCGGCTGGTCCTGGCTCGGCCGGGACTTCCGCGGCGCGGGAGTCAACCGCCATGCCAAGTTGTTGTTGCTACGACACGCCTTCGAGCAACTCGGCGCCGAGCGCGTCGAGTTCAAGACCGACCGGCGCAACGAGCAGGCCCGCCGTGCGCTGCGCAACATCGGCGCGACCGAGGAAGGAATCCTGCGCAGCTTCAACCCGATGCCGGACGGTACCCGCCGCGACGCCGTGTACTACAGCATCCTGCGTGGCGAATGGCCCTCGGTACGCAAGCGGCTCACGGCCAAGGCGGACGCTGAGTGACAACGACCTTCGCGGTGGCGCACATGGTCGCCCATGGCGAACCGTACGACCTCGGCCTCGCGCATGGCACCGCCCTGAAGAAGCGGTTGCGCGCCTTCCTCGACGATGGCGTCGCCCGGCTGAACCACCTGCTGCCCACTGCCGTGTCGGTGGCCGGGCTGGCCGGCGACATCGCCGCCTACCGGGCGGAGATCACCCGGTCGACGCCGCGGCTGGCCGACGAGATCGCCGGACTCGCGGCCGGCGCGGGGCTGACCCTCGACGAGGCCACCCTGCTGCAGTTGCGCCGCGAGATCATGGGATATCAGCGGATCCCCACCAGGGGTGACTGCACCACCTACGCCCGGCCGGGCGTGCTGGCGCAAACCGTGGACCTGAACGGGAATCTGGACGACCAGATCGCGGTGCTCGAAGTCGGCCATGGCGACCGCAAGGCCCTGGTGCTGAGTTTCGCTGGACTGCTCGGCTACCTCGGCGTCAACTCCCGTGGCCTCGCGGTCGGTCTGAACCTGGTGCTCGGCGGGCACTGGGGTCCGGGCCTGCCGCCGTATCTGGCCATTCGTCATCTGCTCGACACCGCGACCTCGGTGGAATCGGCGATCGCCACGCTGCGCTCGCTGCCGCTCGCCAGCTCCCGCACGATCGTGCTCGCCGATGCCACCGGGACCGCCTGCGTGGAGGTCCTCGGCGACGAGCACCGGGTGACGACGACGCGGGAGTCGGTGCACACCAACCATTTTCTCGCCCCGGAGTTCACCGGTCGGGACGAGTTGAACGTCTTCGCCCGCAACTCCTCGCTGCGCCGCTTCCAGATGGCGAAATCCGCTCTGCGGGCGCTGCCCGCGGACGCGGATCCCGACGAGCACTTCGCGGTGTTGTCGCAGCCGCCGATCTGTGTCGCCGACGACGGTGATATCCGCAGGGAGCGCACCGTCGCCGCCGTAGTCCTCGATGCGAAGAACGGAGCGCTGCACCTGAGGCCGGGTGATCCCCGGCTGTCGAGAACCCAGTCTTTCCGCCTCTGATCTGTTTCACCGGTTCGAAATGGAGGTCAAGCCCGTGGAAGACCTGCCCATCCGTGCGACTCCGGACGATCTGGCCAGTGTGAACCTGGCGGACCCGCAGACGTTCGCGGATTACGACCTGACTGATTTCTGGCGCACGCTACGGGCGAACCGGCCGCTCTACCAACATCCGGCGGTCGGGAACAATCCCGGCTTCTGGGTGCTCAGCCGGTACGCCGACATCGTCGACCTTTACCGGGACAACACCACCTTCACCTCGGAGGGCGGCAACGTCCTGATCACGCTGCTCGGCGACGGTGACTCGGCGGCCGGAAAGATGGTCCCGGTGACCGACGGGCAGCGGCACAAGGAGTTGCGCAATGTGCTGTTGAAGGCGTTTTCACCGCGCGTGCTGAGCAGGATAGGCGAGCATGTCCGCCGGACCACCCGGACACTGCTGGCGGAAGCGATCGACCGTGGTGAATGCGACTTCGCGCTGGATGTCGCGAGCAAGATTCCGATGGCCACGATCTGTGACCTGCTCGGAGTTCCGGGCCAGGACCGGGAGTACATGCTCAGCCTGACCAAGTCCGCGATCAGTTCGGACGACCAGGGGGAGTACTCCGAGGCGGCCGACGCCGCCCGTAACGAGATCCTGCAGTACTTCGTCAGCATGGTCGAGGAACGCCGAGCCGCGCCACGGGACGACGTGGTCAGCGTGCTGGCCGGCAGCACGATCGACGGCGAGTTCCTCAGCGAGGACGAGATCGTGCTCAACTGCTACAGCCTGATCCTCGGCGGGGACGCGACCAGTCGCCTCGCGATGATCGACGCCGTGCACAGTTTCGGCGCCAATCCGGACCAGTGGGCGTCGTTCAAGCGCGGCGATGTGTCCGTCAAGCCGGCGACCGAAGAGGTGTTGCGCTGGGCCTCACCGACCATGCATTTCGGCCGCACCGTGGTGCGGGACGTGGAAATCCACGGCACCCGGATCAAGAAGGGTGAGGTGGTGACGGTGTGGAATGTCTCGGGAAACCGTGACGAGCGCGTCTTCGCCGACCCGGACCGGTTCCTCATCGACCGGTCGCCGAACAAGCACATAGCGTTCGGGCACGGTCCGCATTTCTGCATCGGCGCGTATCTGGCGAGGCTGGAGATTTCCGAGATGCTGCTCGCGCTTCGTGACTTCACCGCGGGGTTCGAGATCGTCGGACCCGTCCAGCGGATCTATTCCAATCTCCTCACCGGGATCAGCAGCCTGCCGGTGCGTTTCGAACCGGTGTCGGCCGAGTTGGAGGAACTGGTGCTCTGAGACGTGTGTGACGTCCCCGATCTCGCCGCTGTGGTCGGCGGCGAGATCCGGGGCGCTCAGGGAACGACGTCCTCTCGACGCTCCGCCGCCGCGTGGGCCGGTGCGAGGAGGAGCCCGAGACCGATCAGCGCGAAAATGACCGTCAGCACCGATTCGCCCGCGATGCCGACGAAAATTGCAAGAACAAAGGCGCGCATGGCGAATGCCCGCAGAAGCCGGGCCACGTCGGATGATGATGCGTCCACGTTTCTCCCCTCAGTGTTCCCCGTGCCCCCGCCGGACCAGGCCGCCGGACACCGGCGCGGTGCCGAGGTCGCTGTCCCCGTCCTCGTGGCGCAGTACCCAGTCGTCGAGGTCGAGCGCTGCCTCCAGCGGTTCCCTGGCCATATAGGACCGCCACCAGCTCACCTCGCCGTCGGCTCCGGTGGAGCCGGTCACCTCGGGGGAGAGCAGTTCCTCCCGGAAGCGGGTCTCGGCCATCGCGAAGCGCACCCGCGCGGTTTGCGGCGCTATGTCCAGGGCGTCGCCGATGAGTTGCCAGCTCGCGCCGCCCAGTCGCTCGAACACGGCGGCGGCTTCGAAGAACCGGTGCGCGGCCCTGAGCACCCGGGCGGCGTCGGCCAGCACGGAGCCCGGGGAATGGACGGTGCCATCGGGACGGAGCTCGTGCTCGCCGATCGGGACGGCGGCGCGCGCCAGGTCGGCCAGCTCGTATGCCTCGTAGGCCGTCACCAGTCGCGCTCGGGTCGCCTCCGTGTACGGTGCGGCGGCTCCGGTGTCACCTTCGGTCATGTCGGTCAGCCTTGGCTCCGATGCTTGATGGAAGATCACTGCGGCTCTCCTGCGTGGTCAGCTGCGGAGGAAATAGAGGACGGTCATGGTCACGGCGGTGGTCAGGATGATGCCCCGCAGCAGCCTCGCGGAGAGACGGCGTGCGAGGTGGGCGCCGGCGAAGCCGCCGGCCACCGCGCCGGCCAGCATGCCGGCGAGGACCAGCGGAGCGTTCAGTGCGTCCGAAGCGATGAGGAACAGCGCGGTCGCGCTGAGATAGATGGCCGCGAGCTGGGTGACCCGCATCGGGTTGCTGATCGCGGTGTCGAGGCCAAGGCCGACGCTCCACAGGGCGAGCATCATGATGCCTACGGCACCGCCGAAGTATCCGCCGTACATGGCGAGGAAGAACTGGCCGATAAGGACGGTGCGCGAGCTCATGCTGAGCTGGCGGCCCAGCGCGGTGCTCAACGCACGGGAGAGGCGGCGCCCGAAGGCGAGGATCACCGTGGCGAAAGCGAGCAGCCACGGCACCGCGGCGTCGAAGGACGCTGCCGGCAGCGCCAGCAGCAAGCCGGCGCCGACTCCGCCCCCGGCCACGCTGATCGTGGTCAGCGCCGTCGTGGACACCGTCCCGACCGGGGTGAGTTCGCGTCGGTAGACCCATCCGCTGGCCACGGCGCCGGGGACGAGGGCGATGGTCGATGACGCGTTCGCCGTCACGGGGGACAGGCCGACCGCGACCAGAGCGGGCAGCGCCACGAACGTGCCTCCACCGCCGAAGGCGTTCAACACTCCGGCGGCAGCACCGGCCAGCAGGACAAGCAATATCTCGGACACCTGCCGAGCATCACCCCGTGTCCGGTGGGCCCACAATGCGTAATCGGTGTACCCAGCCTAAGGGTGTGCCATAGGCTTATGAGGGTGCGCTATGACCTGGACGATCTGCGGCTCTTCCTCGACATCGTGGCGGAGGGATCGATCACGGCGGGCGCTCGCCGGATGCATCTGAGCCTGCCTTCGGCCAGCGCCAGGGTGCGCTCGCTGGAGCACCACGCCGGCGTGGCACTGCTGATCCGCGGCCGGCGGGGAGTGCGGCCCACCCCGGCGGGGACGACACTGGCCCGGCACGCACGCGAGGTCCTCGCCCAGACAGCGCGGCTCGAAAGCGCCGTCGCGAGCTACACCCGGTCCCCGACCGCTCCACTGACCTTGCTGGGCGGCGGTTCCGCGATGCACCGGCTCGTGCCACAAGCCCTGGTCTCGTTCCTCCGGGCGCACCCGGACGTCGACGTCACGGCTTCCGAAAGCCGCACCCCACAGACCGTGCGGATGCTCGCCGACGGAGAGGCGGACCTGGGGGTCGTTCTCGACGACGAGGCCCGCGACTGCGGCCTCGACATGGAACCCCTCGGCGACGACTCCCTCGTGGTGATCGGCCAGGCCGGGGGGATTCTCGCCGGCCGAACCGCGTTGACCTACAGCGAGGTCGCCGAGCACCCTCTCGTCGGGCTCGACGCCGACTCCTCGCTGCGACGCTGGATCGAGAAGCACCTCGGTCCACACGCTCCGGTCGTGCGCTACCGCACCAGCGTTGCCAACCTCAACGTCCTCGTCGCCCTCGCGGCCGCCGGCGTCGGGCTCGCCCTCGTACCGCGCCGCGCCATCGACCCCGGCCGGCCACTCGATGTGTGTGAACTACAGGATCCCTGGGCACGCCGTCACCATCTGCTGGCCTGGGGTGTCAAGGACCGGACCTCGTCGACGGCCACCGCGGCGCTCGCCGAACACCTGCGGCAAGCGGCACTGTCCGAGCCGGCCTTCCCCGGTGGTATCGGGGATGCCACGTACCGCTGACGGTCACACTGGAGGTGTGGTGATGGCAGGCGACCCCGGGCTTTTCGGGCCCCGTTCGGTGACCTGGCAGATGCACGGCGACCCGATGATGTGGATCGCGGGCATTCGCGCGCTGTATCTCCAGGCGCTGCACCCCCGCGCGGTGCGCGGTGTCATCCAGAACTCGGACTTCCGTAAGGACGCCTGGGGCCGGCTGATGCGGACCGCCAACTTCGTCGGCACCCTCACCTACGGCACGACCGGGGCCGCCGAAGCGGCCGGCGCCAAAGTCCGTGGCATCCACCGCCGGCTGACCGCCACCGACCCGGCCACCGGCGAGCGCTACGGCATCGACGAGCCGGCGCTGCTGCTGTGGGTGCACTGCGCCGAGGTCGACTCCTACCTGCACGTACTGCGCCGCTCCGGCTACCCCGTCAGCGACGCCCAGGCCGACGCCTACCTCCACGAACAACGCGAAAGCGCCCGGCTCGTCGGCCTCGACACGGCCGACGTCCCCGGCGACCGGGCCGCGCTCGCCGCCTACTTCACCCGCGTACGGCCCGAACTGGCGCTCACCCGCGAGGCCCGGGAGGTGGACGACTTCCTGCGCCGGCCACCGACCCCCGCCCCGCTCGTCCCCGCCCGCGCACTGCTCTGGCAGCAAGTGGCACGGCTCGCCTACGGCGCGCTCCCGGCGTACGCACACCAGCTCTACGGCCGCGGCGCGCCCCCGCCCGCCACCGTCACCCGCAGACTCCGCGCCACCGGCCGTCTCCTTCGCGCCATTCCGCCCACGGTCCGCTGGCAGCTGCCACCCCGGCACATCCTGCGCGCCGTCGAGCGACTCGGCCCCGGCACCCGCCCAGCGCCCTACAAGCTCCGCCGTTCCGCCGCCATACTGGACCAGCAGAAGAGCACGCAGGAGGACACGCAGGGGGAGCTGCGCGGCTGACCGCGGCAACGGGGACGGGGGCGGCGATACACAATGCCGGAAAACAGACTGATCCAGGGGCGCTACCGGCTGCTCGACACCATCGGGCGGGGCGGCATGGGCGAGGTGTGGCGGGCCCGCGACGAATCACTGGGACGGCAGGTCGCCGTCAAATGCCTCAAGCCGCTGGGGCCCCGGCACGAACCGTCGTTCCTCCAGGTGCTGCGCGAACGTTTCCGCCGCGAGGCCCGGGTCGCGGCCGCCCTCCAGCACCGCGGTATCACCGTCGTCCATGACTTCGGCGAGGACGACGGCACCCTCTTCATCGTCATGGAGCTGCTCAGCGGCCGTAACCTCAGCCAGCTGCTGGACGACAACCGACGCCAGCCGCTGCCCGTCCCGGACGTCATCGAGATCGCCGAGCAGGTCACCGCCGCACTCGCCTACACCCACGAACAATCCATCGTGCACCGCGATCTGAAACCGGCGAACATCGTCCGGACCACCGACGGCACGGTCAAGATCTGCGACTTCGGCATCGCCCGCCTCGGCCACGACATCGGCTTCACCGCCCGCCTCACCGGCACCGGCATCGCCATGGGCAGCCCGCACTACATGTCGCCCGAACAGATCGGCGCACACGCCATAGACCACCGCAGCGACCTCTATTCGCTCGGCTGTGTGCTCTACGAGCTTGCCACCGGCGTCCCGCCGTTCGACCTCGGCGACGCCTGGGCGGTGCTCATCGGCCACCGCGACACCGCACCGACCCCGCCGCGTACGCTCCGCCCCGACCTGCCCGAGGCCTACGAGCGGATCATGCTCGAACTGCTCGCCAAGGAGCCCGACAACCGCCCCCGAGACGCCGACGAGCTGGCCAAACGCCTCGCCGACGCCCGCCATCCGCACCCCGGCCGGGGCTCCGCGATCGGCCCCGGCGTGATGACCGCCCCCGCCCGGCGGCTGCCCTCCTGGACCCAGGGCATGACCCTCGGCTCCCCCGCAGGCCTCGACCGGCCGCGCCGCTACGCCTCGGACCGGGCCGCCACGGTCCTCACCGACGCCTGGACCAGCGGCGGCGATCCGCAGCGCGGCGACGCCTCCCCGGCAGCCGGTATCGCCGGCCCGGCACTTCCGGACGACCGCCGCGCCGCCCTCGCCGCGCTGGCCGGCCGGCACACCGCCGCGCTGAACCTCGGCCGGCTCGGCCGTTGGGAGGAGGCGGGCGAGGCCCACCGCGCGCTCGCCGTCGAACGCGAGCGGCTCCTCGGCCCCGACCACCCCGACACCCTCACCAGCCGCCTGGAGGCCGGTCATGCGCTGGGCCGCCTGGGCCGGCACTTCGAGGCACACCAGACCTACGCCGAGGTACTGGCCGGCCGGGAACGCGCGCTGGGCCCCGACCACCCCGACACCCTGAGCTGCCGCCACCATGTCGCGCTCAACCTCGGCCGGCTGGGACGGCTGGAGGACTGCCGTGCCATGGCCCGCGAGGTGGCCGGGGCACGCGCCCGGGTGCTCGGAACGAACCACCCCGACACCCTCACCACCCGCTACGAACTCGCCTACATACTCGGTAAGTTGGGCAAGTGGGCGGCCGCTCTGCAGACGTACCAGGAGGTCGCGGCGGCGCGCGCCGAGACGCTCGGCCCCGACCATCCCGACACCCTCGCCGCCCGCTACGAGGTCGGTATCGGCCTCGGCAGGCTCGGCCGCAGCGCGGAGGCCCTGGCCCTCTACCGGGACCTGGTGGCGGCCCGTACCCGCGCCCAGGGCACCGACGACCCGGACACGCTGCGCGCCCGGCACGGTCTGGGCGTCAACCTCGGGCGGCAGAACCGCTGGCAGGAGGCGCTCGTGGAGGCCCGTGAGGTGGCCGCGGCGCGCGAGCGGGTGCTCGGCCCCGACCACCCCGACACCCTGGTCAGCCGCCGGGAGAGTGCCGTGGCCCTCGGCTGGCTCGGCCGCTGGAGCGAGGCGGAGGACATCTACCGCCAGGTCGCCGACGCCCGCGAACGGATCCTGGGCGCGGCGCATCTCGACGTACTGGCCAGCCACACCGACCTCGCCCAGTGCCTGGAGCAGCTGGGCCGCGCGGGCGAGGCGGCCACCCTGCACCGCCGGGTCGCCGCACTGCGCCAGGAGCGCGCCGAACGCCGGCGGTAGCGGGGACGGCCCGTCGTTTACCGCATCAGCTCGGAGTGACCCGGTAGAGCACCGTGCCGTGCGGCGGCACATCCCTCGCCACGATGTCGCCGTCGCTGTGCCCACGGTGACCGGTGACCAGGTCGCGCAGCCGGTAGGAGTCGGCCTCCGGCAGTCCGGCCGCGCCCGCCGTGACGGACAGCGTGCGCGGCGAGTCGCCCGAGTTGAACAGGGCGATCGCCCGGTCGCCGTTCCTCAGGGGCTTGGCCAGCACCGTGGAGCGCGCGTCCTGCCGCACGATATGCCCCTGGACACCCAGGGAATCCTGATCGACGGCGATGACCTCCTTGTTCCCGAGGATCTCGCGGGCCGCCGGGGACAGCTTGCCGAGATCCGTGCTGGAGATCAGGGGGGCCGCCATCATGGCCCACAGCGACATCTGGCTCTGCATCTCGTGCCGCGTCAGGCCCGAGTCACCGGCCAGCAGAAAGTCCGGGTCGTTCCAGCGTCCGGGCCGCTGGAGGTCGGCCAGATGCGCGTTGTAGCGGAAGTTGTAGACGATCGACTTCCACTTCGCGGCCGGTGTGCTCTGTTGCAGCGCCACATCCCGCCCGCCCCGCCACAGATTGCCGAGCTCGGCCGACCAGCCGATGACCCGGTGCCAGACGCTGTCGCCGTCGAACTGGAAGTAGGCCGGCGCGGACACCGAGAAGGTCATCGGACGGCCGGTGGCCCGCAGGGCGCTGCTCATCTGCCCGTACAGACCGCGGTAGGTCTCCTCCTTGCTGCGCCCGGGGGTGGTGGGCACATTGCAGCCGTCCGCCTTGACGTAGTCCACCTTCCAGCGCGCGAACAGCTCCGCGTCCTGCTTGAAGTGGCCGAGACTGCCCGGATACTTCTCACAGGTGAGCGTCCCGACATCCTCGTAGATGCCGAACTTCAGCCCCATCCGGTGCAGCTGCTGTCCGATGTACGCCATGCCGTGCGGGAACTTCGTCCGGTCCGGCACCAGCTCGCCCTGGGGACCGCGCTGCCTGCTCATCCAGCAGTCGTCGACCGTGACGGTGTCATAGCCGCTGTGCGCCAGCCCCGTACGGACCAACGCCCGCGCATTGTCGAGCACCACCTTCTCGTTGATGTTGCACATGTAGTACGACCAGTTGTTCCAGCCCATCGGCGGTGTCGGGGCCAGATCCGGATACCGCGCCGCGGTGCGCGGGGCGCCGGGCGCGCGGGCCGGGTCGGGGGCGGCGGAGGCGGGCGCGGGGGCCGCGAGCAGTCCGGCCGAGCAGGCGGCGACGGCGGTCAGTCCGGCGAAAGTGCGGCCGATGCGGGGTACCGACGGGTGGGACACGAGTCACCTCACGAGTGGGCGGGACGGCCTGGGAGGAGGCAAGCGGGGGCGGCGCCGGGGCGGAGCACGGCCGGACGCTAGGAGCAGCCCAGGGCCCGGTCAAGAAGCCGCACCGCCCGGGCAGGAGGTTTCAGCCGCCTGTACCTGGCGACCGAGATCACCGCGTGCTACCAAGGGGCATGCCGGAACGGACTTCGTATGACGCGGTCATCGTCGGCGGCGGGCACAACGGGCTGGTCGCCGCCGCTTATCTCGCACGCGCCGGGCGCAGCGTGCTGGTGCTGGAGCGGCTGGACCACACCGGTGGTGCGGCCGTGTCGACCCGGGCTTTCTCCGGGGTCGACGCCCGGCTGTCCCGCTACTCCTACCTCGTCAGCCTGCTGCCGCCGAAGATCGTGCGGGATCTCGGGCTGCGCTTCGCGGTCCGCAAACGCACCGTCTCCTCCTACACCCCCGCCGTACGCGACGGCAGCCCCACCGGCCTGCTGGTAGCCGGCGGCGAGGACCGCACCCGTGCCTCGTTCGCCCAACTCACCGGCTCCGAACGGGAATTCGATGCCTGGCAGCGTTTCTACGCCGGCACCGGGCGCCTGGCCGAACGCGTCTTCCCCACCCTCACCGAGCCGCTCCCCACCCGCGCCGCACTGCGCGCCGCGATCGACGACGACGCCACCTGGCACGCCCTGTTCGAACGCCCCCTGGGCGAGGTGGTCGAGGAGACCTTCACCGACGACCTGGTCCGTGGAGTGGTCCTCACCGACGCCCTCATCGGCACCTTCGCCACCGCCCACGACCCGTCCCTGCGCCAGAACCGCTGCTTCCTCTACCACGTCATCGGCGGCGGCACCGGCGACTGGGACGTCCCCATCGGCGGCATGGGCGCACTCACCGACGCACTGGCCGACGCCGCCCGCCGCGCCGGTGCGGAGATCGTCACCAACTGCCCGGTGACCGCCCTCGCGACGGACGGCCGGACCGCGGAGGTGACCTGCGACCAGGGCACGATCGGCGCCCGCCGGGTCCTCGTCAACGCCGCACCCCGGGAACTGGCCCACCTGCTGGGCGAGACCCCGCCCCCACCCGCCGAGGGCGCCCAGCTCAAGGTGAACATGCTACTCACCCGGCTGCCGCGGCTACGGGACAGCCGGGTGGACCCGCGGGAGGCCTTCTCCGGCACCTTCCACGTCGCCGAGGGCTACGACCAGCTGGAGCAGGCCTACCACCAGGCCGCCTCCGGCCGGCCGCCCGCCGCCCCGCCCTCCGAGATCTACTGCCACTCCCTCACCGACCCCTCCATCCTCGGCGCCGATCTGGTCCGCCAGGGCTACCAGACGCTCACCCTCTTCGGCCTGCACACCCCGGCGAGACTCTTCACCGCCGACAACGACGCCACCCGCGAGCAGCTGCTCGCCGCCACCCTCGCCGAACTGGACACCCACCTCGCCGAGCCGCTCGCCGACTGTCTGGCCCATGACGCCGACGGCCGTCCCTGCATCGAGGCCAAATCCCCCCTGGACCTGGACCGCGAACTGGGCCTGCCGGGCGGCAACATCTTCCATCGCGACCTGGCCTTTCCATACGCGGATCCCGAGGGTTCCGACGACGCCGCGACCGCCCCCGCCCGCTGGGGCGTGGCCACCACCCACCCCAATGTCCTCCTGTGCGGCGCGGGCGCCCTGCGCGGCGGGGGAGTCAGCGGCATCCCGGGGCACAACGCGGCGATGGCGGTGCTGGAGGAGGGGTGAGGGAGCAGGGGCGGCAGGGGGAGCAAGGGCGGTAACTGTGGAGAGGACAAAAAGGGCCGCCGCCCCGCCGCGCAAGTTTCTGACGTAGCATCAGAAAATCTCTTCCCTCGTACGGCCCGCTGCGGCATCCTGCGCCCATGCAGACGGAGCTGAGCAACACGCTGGGAGTCGAGCACGCCGTCTTCGGGTTCACTCCCTTCCCCGCGGTCGCCGCGGCGATCACCCGGGCCGGCGGGTTCGGGGTGCTCGGCGCGGTCCGCTACACCGCGCCGGACGCGCTGGCGCGCGACCTCGACTGGATGCAGGAGCACACCGAAGGGCTGCCCTACGGGCTCGATGTGGTGATGCCCGCCAAAAAGGTGGAAGGCGTCAGCGAGGCCGATGTCGAGGCGATGATCCCGCAGGGGCACCGGCGGTTCGTCACCGAGCTTCTTGAGAAATACCAGGTGCCGCGGCTCGCGGAGGGGGAGACGTCCGGCTGGCGGATCACCGGCTGGATGGAGCAGGTCGCCCGCACCCAGCTCGATGTGGCCTTCGACTATCCGATCAAGCTGCTGGCCAACGCCCTCGGCCCGCCGCCCCCCGACATCATCCAACGCGCCCACGACCACGGCATTCTCGTCGCCGCGCTCGCCGGCAGCCCCCGGCACGCACGGCACCACAAGGCGGCCGGCATCGATATCGTCGTCGCCCAGGGCTACGAGGCCGGCGGACACACCGGCGAGATCGCCACCATGGTCCTGACCCCGGAGGTGGTCGCCGCCGTCGACCCGCTGCCGGTGCTCGCCGCGGGCGGCATCGGCACCGGCGAGCAGATCGCCGCCGGACTCGCCCTCGGCGCACAGGGCGTCTGGCTGGGCTCGATCTGGCTGACCACCGAGGAGGCCGATCTGCACTCCCGGCGGCTGACCGCCAAACTGCTCGCCGCGGGCCCGGCCGACACCGTCCGCTCCCGTGCCCTGACCGGCAAACCCGCCCGCCAGCTGCGCACCGACTGGACCGACGCCTGGGACGACCCGAGCGGCCCCGGCCCCCTTCCGATGCCGCTGCAGGGCCTGCTGGTCGCCGAGGCCAACTCCCGTATCCAGCGGCACGAGGTCGAACCGCTGTTGGGCACCCCCGTCGGCCAGATCGTCGGCCGGATGAACAGCGAACGCAGCGTCCAGGCCGTCTTCGACGACCTCACCCGCGGCTTCGAGCGGGCCATCGACCGCATCAACCGCATCGCCGGACGCGCATGAACCCGAGGAGGACAGCGGAATGACCCATGGTTCCCCACCACCCAACGGCTTCTGGGCGCAGGCCGCGGCCGACCCGGACCGTACGGTCCTGATCGCCCCGGACGGCGAGGAGTGGACCGCGGGCCGGCTGCACGCCGCGAGCAACCAACTGGTCCACGGGCTGCGGGCGGCGGGCCTGGAGCGCGGCGACGCATTCGCCGCGGTCCTCCCCAACGGCGTCGAGTTCTTCACCGCCTACCTGGCCGCGTCGCAGGCCGGCTTCTATCTCGTCCCGGTCAACCACCACCTGGTCGGCCCGGAGATCGCCTGGATCGTCGCCGACTCCGGCGCGAAGGTGCTGATCGCGCACGAGCGGTTCGCGGACGCGGCCCGGCACGCCGCGGACGAGGCGGAACTGCCGGCCGCCCGGCGCTACGCCATCGGCGCTGTCGACGGCTTCCGCCCCTACGCCCAACTCCTCGACGGACAGCCGGAGTCCGCGCCCGACGGCCGCACCCTGGGCTGGGTCATGAACTACACCTCGGGCACCACCGGACGCCCGCGCGGCATCCGCCGTCCGCTGCCCGGCACCCCGCCCGAGGACGCCTACCTGGGCGGCTTCCTCGCCATCTTCGGCATCCAGCCCTTCGACGACAACGTCCACCTGGTCTGCTCGCCGCTCTACCACACCGCCGTACTGCAATTCGCCGGCGCTTCCCTGCACATCGGCCACCGCATCGTCCTGATGGACAAATGGACGCCGCGGAACATGCTCGCTCAGATCGACACACACCGCTGCACCCACACCCATATGGTGCCCACCCAGTTCCACCGGCTGCTCGCACTGCCCGAGGAGACCCGGGCGGCCTACGACGTGAGCTCGATGCGGCATGCGATCCACGGCGCCGCGCCCTGCCCCGACCACGTCAAACGCGCGATGATCGACTGGTGGGGCGGCTGCGTCGAGGAGTACTACGCGGCGAGCGAGGGCGGCGGTGCGTTCGCGACCGCCGAGGACTGGCTCAAGAAGCCCGGAACGGTCGGCAAGGCCTGGCCGATCAGCGAGCTTGCCGTCTTCGACGACGACGGCAACCGGCTGCCCGCGGGTCAACTCGGCACCGTCTACATGAAGATGAGGACCGGCGGCTTCAGCTACCACAAGGACGAGGGCAAGACGAACAAGAACCGGATCGGTGACTTCTTCACCGTAGGTGACCTCGGCTATCTGGACGAGGACGGCTATCTCTTCCTCCGCGACCGCAAGATCGACATGATCATCTCGGGCGGGGTGAACATCTACCCCGCCGAGATCGAGTCGGCTCTGCTCGGCCACCCGGCCGTCGCCGACGCGGCCGCCTTCGGCATCCCGCACGACGACTGGGGCGAGGAGGTCAAGGCCGTCGTGGAACCGGCCGAGGGCCGGCGGCCGGGCCCCGAGCTGGCCGCCGAGATCCTGGCGTACTGCGAACGGCAGCTGGCCGGCTACAAACGGCCCAGGTCCGTCGACTTCATCGCCGTCATGCCGCGCGATCCCAACGGCAAGCTCTACAAGCGGCGGCTGCGCGACCCGTACTGGGAGGGCCGGGAGCGCGCCATGTAGGGGCCGTGTGCCCTGTGGGCCCGCCCGCCGACGGCGGCCGGTTCACCGGTCGGGTGCCTTGACCCGGGGTGGGGTGCGGTCGAGGATCGCGCCATGACGCGAGCGCGGAGCAATACGGTCGACGGGGTCCTGCGGCGCAGTGCCCGGCGGGTGCCCGAGCGGACCGCGGTGCGGTACGGGGACCGGAGCTGGACCTATCGAGAGCTGGACGACGCGGTGACCGCCGCGGCGCGGGTGCTGCTGGCCGACGGCCTCCGGCCCGGCGACCGGGTCGCTTCCTACGGCCACAACTCCGATGCGTATCTGATCGGCTTCCTGGCCTGCGCCCGGGCCGGGCTGGTGCATGTGCCGGTCAACCACAGCCTCACCGGCACGGATCTTGCCTACATCCTCGACCAGTCGGGCAGCGCGCTGGTGCTCACCGATGTCGCGCTTGCGCACCGGCTGCCGGAGTCCGTCCGCAGCATGCCGCTCCACGACGCGCCCGACGGGTTGGTGGAGCGGCTCGTGGCCCATGAGGCTGCCGGTGACGCCGATGCGGCGGGTGATGCGACGGGCCGGTTGGCGGAGGTGTCCGACGACACCCTCGTCCAGCTGCTCTACACCTCGGGAACGACCGCGCTGCCCAAGGGCGCGATGATGACGCACCGCGCCCTGGTGCACGAATACACCAGCGCCATCGTCGCCCTCGACCTGAAGGAGACGGACCGGCCGCTGCACTCGCTGCCGCTCTACCACTCCGCGCAGCTGCATGTGTTCCTGCTGCCCTACCTGGCGGTGGGCGCCGAGAACACCATCCTGGACGGGCCCGATCCGGACCGGATCTTCGCACTGGTGGAAGCGGGCCTGGCCGACAGCCTGTTCGCGCCGCCGACCGTGTGGATCGGGCTGTCCCACCGCCCCGACTTCGCCACCCGGGAGCTGAGCGGGCTGCGCAAGGCGTACTACGGCGCCTCGATCATGCCGGTGCCGGTCCTTGCGCGGCTGCGCGCCCGGCTGCCCGGGCTCGCGTTCTACAACTGCTTCGGGCAGAGCGAGATCGGGCCGCTGGCCACCGTCCTCGGCCCGGACGAACACGAGGGCCGGATGGACTCCTGCGGGCGCCCGGTGTTGTTCGTCGAGGCGCGGGTGGTGGACGAGGCGGGCCGGGAGGTGCCGGACGGCACCCGGGGCGAGGTCGTCTACCGGTCGCCGCAACTGTGCACCGGCTACTGGGACAAGCCCGACGAGACCGCCGAGGCGTTCCGGGACGGCTGGTTCCACTCCGGAGACCTCGCCGTCCGCGATGCGGAGGGCTATTTCACGGTGGTCGACCGGGTCAAGGACGTCATCAACTCCGGTGGTGTCCTGGTCGCCTCGCGCCAGGTGGAGGAGGTGCTCTACGAGCATCCGCAGGTGGCCGAGGTCGCGGTCATCGGGCTGCCGGACGAGCGCTGGATCGAGGCGGTGACCGCGGTGGTCGTCCGGCGCACGGACGGCGCGGACGGTTCGGGCGGCGGCGACGGGGCGGCGGACGGTGGCGCCGTGGTGGGGGAGCAGGAGCTGATCGAGGCGGCCCGCGCCCGCCTTGCGCCGTTCAAGGCGCCCAAACGGGTGATGTTCGTGGACGCGCTGCCGCGCAACGCCAGCGGCAAGGTCCTCAAGCGGGAGCTGCGCGAACGGTTCGGCACGCCCTGAGGGCCGCGTGGAGGGCGACTGTCAGTGCCCCCTGCCATGCTGAGAAGCGGCGGGAGAACAGCAGTGCACGTCACCATCCGCACAACGGAGGACCACCCATGCTGACCACCAACTACGTCCCGGGCACACCGAACTGGCTCGACCTCGGGGCCCCCGACATCGACGCCGCCGTCGCCTTCTACTCCGCCGTCTTCGGCTGGAGCTTCCAGTCGGCCGGGCCGCAGGCCGGCGGGTACGGCATGTTCCAGCTCGACGGCAAGACCGTCGGCGCCGTCGGTCCGCTGATGGAGGAGGGCGCGAGCTCCGCCTGGACGGCGTACTTCCAGACCTCCGACGCGGATGCCACGGTCAAGGCGGTGGAGCAGGCCGGCGGCGCCGTGCGGGTCCCGCCGATGGACGTCTTCACCGCGGGCCGCCTGGCAGCCTTCACCGACCCGACGGGCGCCGACTTCGCCGTGTGGCAGCCGGGCGACACCAAGGGCCTGGAAACGGTCATGGAGCCGAACACCCTCTGTTGGACGGAGCTGTACACCACCGACGCGGCCGCGGCGAGGGACTTCTACCGCTCGGTCTTCTCCTGGAGCTATCAGGACATGCCGATGGGTGGCGGCCTGGTCTACTCGGTCGCCTCCGCACCGGGCGGCGGCAAGGGTGACGACACGGGGCATGGCGGCATCATGCAGCTGCAGAAGGAGCATCTGGCGGCCGGTTCGACATCGGAGTGGCACCCGTATTTCGGTGTCACCGACTGCGACGCCACCTTCGCCGCGGCCACCGACCACGGCGCCACGGTCCTGATCCCGCCGACCGACGCTCCGGGCGTCGGCCGGCTGGCGATGCTGAAGGACCCGGCGGGCGCCCCGTTCGCCCTGATCAAGGGGGACCCGACGATGAGCTGAGCGACGACGGCCGTGGTGCAGGGCCGGGCCGGTCGTCAGACAGCCGGAGACCGACGTCCCGAGAAGACGCCGGCCTCCGGCATCGGGCCAGCAGGCCGCTATTCCGCCGTGGCCAGTTCGGCGAACACCACCACGTTGTCCGGGTAGTAGTGCTGCGACTGGTCGTAGTCGCCACCACAGGTGATCAGACGGAGCCCCGCGTGGTCGATGTTCTTGTAGACCTCGATGGTGGGGAACTTGTTCTTCGGGTACTGCGCGACGCGGCTGACGGTGAACTTCGAGGTCTTCCCGTCGGCCCGCGCGACCTCGATCGCGGCACCGGCCTTCAGGGAGGACAGCCGCTGGAACACCGACGGCTTGCCGTTCCAGCTGACATGGCCCGCGATGACGGCCGGACCCTTGTCGCCGGGTGCCGGGCCGGGCGTGTACCAGCCCGCCTTGTCGGGGTCGACGGGCGTTTCCATCGTTCCGTCCTTCTTCCGCCCCAGCGACTCGAGCGTGGAGGAGACGTTGAGCGACGGAATGGAGAGCCGCTCCGGAGCCACCTTCCGCGCGTTCCCCGTCTTCTGCTCACCCCCTTGACCGTTCTCGGTTCTCGATCCGGGAGGAGCGGCCTGGCCTCCCTGCGCGGGCTGCTGTCCGGCGGGAGCCGACTGCGACGCCGACTTCTCGCCCCCGCAGCCGCCGAGCAGGAGAATCGCTCCCACCGCGGCGCAGGACGCGGCTTCGCGCTTCCAGCGGGCTGTCGTCCTGCGGGCCGTCATGCGGCGCCCTGTCCGGTCGGCTCGGCGGAGGCGGAGGCGGTGGCGTGCCTCCTGCGGCGCACGACCAGCGCTCCGGTCGCCGCCACGAGGGCGAGACCGCCGGCGCCCACCAGCGCGGCGGGCAGTTCGCTGCTGTCGTCCGTTCCGCCACCCGTCTCCACGCCACCCACCGGAATGGAACCGACCGCCGCGCCCTCGACGATCCCGCAGACCGCGGGCGCGGTGGCCTCCTGGGGCAGTTTGGGATCGAGTTCGCTCTTGCCCGCGCCGAAGTCGTACTTCTTGTTGCCGTTCGGGTCGATGCCGTGCTGCACCACGTGGAGGTCCTTGATGTGATCGACCACGTCCTGGGACACGGGGATGGTGCGCTCGTAGGAGAGGTTCCCCTGGGCGTCCGCCTTGGGCATACGGTCGACGGCGAGCCCGCTGTCCGGGCTGGTGTCACCGTCGGTGGTGAGCGTGATGTTGATATCGCCGTAATGCACCGTGGCTTCGGTGTTGTTGACGATCCCGTCGCCGTCCGTGTCGGCGCTCGCGTCCGGGCACGTGAAGTCATGGCCGTCGGTGGAGCCGTGGATGTGCTGGGCGTGCGGCTGCCCCGGGACGAGTCCCTTCGACTCGATCTTCACGGTCAGTTGGTTGCCGTTGAGACTGAGCATCGCCGTACCGCTGCCCCCCGAGCTGTTCAGCTGTTTCAGGTTGATCTGGAATGCCGTCTCCGCGGCGACAGCCGGAGCGGCGGCCGCCGAGAGGGCCAGGGCGACGGGCAGAGCGAGGAGGGCGGCGAGGCGAGTGCTGCGCTGGGCTGTCACAGTCGTTCGTTCCCTTCGGGCGGTCCCCGTAGGGATCGCCGCGGTCTCGTCCGGAGGGCCCGTGCGACTTCTTCACGCGGCCTGAGCGGCCGCCGGTCGTTGCCCGGGCGCAAGTAGCAAGTAGCCAGTAATACGAAGCGGACTGACGCGATGTTCATCCTGTGCGCGAAGTCCCGCTTCCCACCGGTCGAACCCGACTCGCCCCGCCCCCCCCGCGCACCAGCTCGGGGCAGGCGGGGCGGGCCCAGGCAGGACGAAAGTTATCCCTGGTCCCGCGGCCGGGCGTCCACGATGCGCTTGATCTTCCCGACCGAGCGCTCCAGCGTCTCCGGATCGACGATCTCCACGGCGACCGAGACCCCGATGCCGTCCTTGACGCCGCGCGCGATCAGCCCGACCGCCGCCGTGCGCTCCTCGGGCGTCGCGTCCGGCCGGGCCTCGGCGCGCACGGTCAGCTGGTCCATCCGGCCCTCGCGGGTCAGCTTGAGCTGGAAGTGCGGGGCCACGCCCGGCGTACGCAGCACGATCTCCTCGATCTGCGCGGGGAAGAGATTGACCCCGCGCAGAATGATCATGTCGTCGCTGCGCCCGGTGATCTTCTCCATCCGGCGGAAGGCGGGGCGCGCGGTGCCGGGCAGCAGCCGGGTCAGATCCCGGGTGCGATAGCGGATGACCGGCATCGCCTCCTTGGTGAGCGAGGTGAAGACCAGCTCGCCGTGCTCACCGTCCGGCAGTACCTCGCCGGTGATCGGGTCGACCACCTCCGGGTAGAAGTGGTCCTCCCAGATGTGCAGCCCGTCCTTGGTCTCCACACACTCCTGGGCGACGCCGGGACCCATGACCTCCGACAGCCCGTATATGTCCACGGCATCGATCGCGAACCGCTCCTCGATCTCGCGGCGCATCGCCTGCGTCCATGGCTCGGCGCCGAAGACGCCCACCTTGAGCGAGGTCTTGCGGGGATCGATGCCCTGCCGCTCGAACTCGTCCAGCAGGGTGAGCAGGTACGACGGCGTCACCATGATGATCTCGGGGCGGAAGTCCTGGATGATCTGCACCTGCCGGCCGGTCATCCCACCGGACGCCGGCACGACCGTGCAGCCCAGCCGCTCCGCGCCGTAGTGCGCTCCCAGACCGCCGGTGAACAGCCCGTATCCGTAAGCGATATGAACGGTGTGACCGGGCCGTCCGCCGGCCGCGTGGAGGGAGCGGGCGACCACATCCGCCCAGTGCGACAGATCGCGTTCGGTGTAGCCGACGACCGTCGGACGGCCCGTGGTGCCGCTGGACGCATGAATGCGGCGCACCTTCTCCTTAGGGACGGCGAACATCCCGAAGGGGTAGTGGGCGCGCAGATCATCCTTGACCGTGAACGGGAAGCGCGCGAGGTCGCCGAGCGAGCGGCAGTCCTCGGGATGCACCCCGGCCCGGTCGAAGGACTCGCGGTAGAACGGGACGTGGTCATAGGCATGCCGCAACGAGGCGCGCAGCCGTGTGAGTTGCAGCTCGCGCAACGCGTCCTTGGAGAGCCGTTCCGCCTCGTCGAACGTCTCGCCGCCCGTAGCCCCGCCCGCAGCCGCTTCCGGCATGGAGTGTCACCGCCTCGTGTCCCTACCGATCATTCGGTAGCTGCATGCGGGTCCAAGTAATCAGCGCGCGGCGAACACGTCAAGGGGCGTGACGCAGACGGCCCCCGGGTAGCGTCCAGCGCATGAGTGACGTCCGGAAAGTGCAGGTCGGCGAGGTCCAGCTGGCATACCGGGTGTGGGGTGAGGAGGACGCGCCCCCGGCCGTGCTGCTGCACTGTCTCGGGGAGGACGGTGAGGACTGGCGCGGTGTGGTCGGCCGGCTCGCCGGCACCCACCGTGTCTTCGCCCTCGACCAGCGGGGCCACGGGCTGAGCGACTGGCCCGGCGAGTACGGCTTCGAGCGGTGGCGGGACGACGCGATCGGATTCCTGGAGGCGCTCGGCCTGGCGCGGGTGACCCTCATCGGGCACTCGCTGGGCGCGGTGGCCGCGCTGCTGCTGGCCGCGGACCGGCCCGATCTGGTGGCCCACCTGGTCCTGGAAGAGGCCACCCCGCCGCTGCCCGCCGACCCGCCGCAGGAGCTGCCCGAGCGGCCGGCGGGTCCGCAGTCGTTCGACTGGCGCGCCAAGATCGCGGTGGTGGCGGAGCGCAACGCCCCCGACCCCCTGTGGTGGGACGCCCTGGAGAAGATCACCGCCCCCACCCTCGTCATCGGCGGCGGCCCCACCAGCCATGTCCCGCAGGCGCACCTCGCCGAGATGGCCGACCGGATCCCCGACGCCCGTCTGGTGACGGTCGAGGGCGCCGGCCATCTTGTCCACGAGGAGCGCCCGGGCGCATTCCTCGCCGCGGTCAACTCGTTCCTGGCACCGCGCCCGTAGCCCGCGGCGCCCCCGGGGCCCGGTTCCCCCAGGCAGTGTCCGACGGGTCGCGTGACGGGAAGGTGATCACGTCGTTGCGGCCGGTGCGGGCCGGGGAGATCTGTCGGATCGGGAGTAGGCGCGTCTGGAGCCGCACCCGCCGAAGAACGTGGGAAGGGGAGGGCATTGGAAGAGCCACCGCAGAGTGGGACCATCCGGCGGTGACGGCCCCGACGCCACAGGGAGTCGAGGCCGTCACGCGCGGCATCCCGGAATGCAGGCAGCAGGCCGAGAGAACCTGCAGCGTCAGGAAGCGGGCTTGTCCCAGATGATCAGGACGTAGCCATTGCCACCGCGCTGCCCGTCTGTGCCGAACAGTCCGCCATGCCCGGCCTGCCCACTGCCCTCGGGGCGGCGGTTGATCCCCACCCCGCCGCGCCCACCCTTGCCGCCGTCGCCGCCCGTACCACCCATACCACCGGCGCCGCCCAGGCCCACGTTCGCCGGGGGTGCGATGTCGGTGTATTGGGGCTTGCCGCCCTGGCCGCCCGCGCCGCCGGCGGCACCCTTGCCGGGTTCACCGGCCTCTCCGCCCGGCTGACCCTGCAGGCCGATGCTGCCGTCGCCGCCGTGTGTGCCGACCGTGCCCTGGCTGCCGTTCTGGCCCTGACCGCCGACCCTGGAGTCGTAGCAGGCGCCCGTGACTCCCTCGCCGACGGTCCCGCAGGCCGCTCCGCCATCTGCGGGCTGGGCTTCGCCGCCACCGCCGGGCGCACCGGCGTCACCACCGCGGTAGCGGTAGGGGGGCTCCCAGACGCAGTTGCGCAAGGTATGGCCGGCGCAGCCGCCCTTGCCGCCGTGTCCGCCGGCGCCGGGATGGCCGGCGGAGCTGCCGTCGACGGAGAGCAGCCAGCGGCGGGACTCGATGTCGGTGATCTGGGAGCCGCCGCCGATGCCGCCCGCGCCGGGGCGGTAGGCGTCCTGCCCGGCCGTCCCGTTGTTGTCCTCGGAGCCCGCCCCGCCATGGCTGCCCACCCGGGCGGCGGTGCCGGCCTCTCCGCCCGTGCCAACAGCCACCTTCAGCTTCTGCCCGGGGTGCACCTTGACCCGGCCGACGGCGTAGCCGCCGCTGGAGCCGCCGTTGCCGCCCGCACCGCCGCCGCCCCCGCCACCGCCACCACCACCGGGATGCCGGGCGTTGGTGGCGAGGCTCACCTCGGTGCCGCCGCCACCGCCGCCACCACCGCCGGTGGAACCACCGGCGCCACCGGCGCCGGCACCCCACACGTACATGGTGATGGACTTGACACCGGCCGGCACGGTGAACTCGTGGTACCCCCAGTCGTTTGTGAACTCCGCACGGCAGGTCTTCTCCCCGCACGTCGTGCTGTCCGCCTGAGCGGGCGGCGACGCGGTGCACAGGCTGCCCGCCACCAAGGGCGCGACGAGCAAGGTTCGAAGCACATGACGAATCATGACCAACTACCTCGTTCCGTAGGCGAGTTCACTCCAGTCCAGCCAGTCAACAGCCAAGTGCGAGCCCCGCAGATCTCCTCCGCGCATCAACCACCCGAACGAGCGATGTGCACCACAAAGTGCTGGTCCTGGCGCGCCCGAGACCACGACCCGGGCACAGCCGTGCGTCCCGATGGCCGGTACGGGACCACACCGAAGTCAGCTCGAGTTCCGCCACGCGACCCGTCGGACAGGCCCTAGGCTCACGGCCGTACGCCGTCCCGGCAACTCCCCTCGGCAGTCCCGAGATTCACGAAAGGCCGCCCGTGCAGCCGACCACCTCGATACGCCGCGCGCTGATCGCCGCCGCCACCGCGACCGCCCTGTTCACCGGAGCCGGCGGGGCCGTCGCGGCGCCGGCCACCCCGCCTGCCGCGGCCACCGCCACCGCGCACTCCCCGTACGGCCAACTCCACCCGCTCGCCGCGCTGTCCGCGGAGCGGCTGGCCACCGGTGATCTGGTGGCCGCGGCGAAATGGGGCACCGGCAGTCCGATCGACGATCCGGCCCGTGAGCAGGAGGTGCTGAACGCGGTGGCGGAACAGGCCCGGCAGCTGGGCGCCGACCCGGAGGCGACGGTGCGGATCTTCCGGGACCAGATCGAGGCCAGCAAGATCGTTCAGCGTGGGCTGCACCGCGCCTGGGACGCGGACCCCGGCCGGGCGCCGACCGAGCGCCCCGATCTCGGCGAGGTGCGCAAGGAGATCAACCGCATCAACGGCGAGCTGGTGCGGGCCATCGCCGACTCCCCGGCCGCCCGCTCCGCGCCGTACTGCGCCCCGCTGCTGGCCGCGGCCGCCGCGCACGTACGGCACGAGCGGCACCTGGACGGCCTGCACACGGTGGCGCTGGCCCGCTCCCTGCGGTCGGTCTGCGCCGAAGCCTGACCCGGGGGCGCCCCGGCACCCCGCCCGTCCCGCGTGCCCGGCCCGCCGCCCGGCCCGTCCCGCGTGCCCGGCCCGTCCCGCCGCCCGGCCCGTCCCGCCGCCGGGCACGCGGGACCGGCTCACGCCTCCCGCTCGCCCGCCGCCACCGCCTTCGCCCAGCGGTAGTCCGCCTTGCCGCTGGGCGAACGCTGGATACGGTCGGTGAAGACGACGGCGCGCGGCACCTTGTAGCCCGCCAGGCGGGTCCGGCAGTGGACCTGGATGCCCTCCAGGTCCAACGGCCCGGCACCGGACCGCAGTTGGACCACGGCCGCGACGTGATGGCCCCACCGCTCGTCCGGCACCCCGGCCACCAGCGCGTCATACACATCCGGATGGGCCTTCAGCGCCTGCTCGACCTCCTCCGGATAGACCTTCTCCCCACCGGAGTTGATGCACTGCGAGCCCCGGCCGAGGACGGTGACGATGCCCTCCTCGTCGACGGTGGCCATATCGCCGAGCAGCACCCAACGGTCACCGTGCGCCTCGAAGAAGGTCTCGGCGGTCTTCTTCGGGTCGTTGTAGTAGCCCAGCGGGACGTGTCCGCGCAGTGCGAGACGGCCCACCTCGCCGGCCGGCACCAGCTCGTGCGTCACCGGATCCGCCACGGCCATACGGGAGTTGACGCGCAGCCGGAAGCCGTTGTCCGGGCCCGAGTCGTCGGTGGCGGTGCCGTTGAAGCCGGACTCGGAGGAGCCGAAGTTGTTGAGCAGCATGGCATGCGGCACCAGCGCGCTGAACTGGTCGCGTACGGTCTCGGAGAGGATCGCCCCGGAGCTGCTGACGCTGAACAGCGAGGAGCAGTCGGTGCCCTTGAGTGGCCCGCCGAGCGCATCGACGAGCGGGCGCAGCATCGCATCGCCGACCAGCGAGACGCTGGTGACCCGCTCCCGCTCGATGGTCCGCAGCACCTCCTCGGGCACGTACTTGCGGTGGATGACGACCTTCTGGCCGAAGTGGAAGGCGATGAACGCGGTGAGGGTGGAGGTGCCGTGCATCAGCGGGGGTGTGGGGAAGAAGACGATCCCCTCGCCGCCGGCCGCGACCCGCTCGGCCAGTTCCCGCGGCCGCTCCACCGGCTCGCCGGTCGGTGCGCCGCCGCCCATCCCGGAGAAGAAGAGGTCCTCGTGGCGCCACATCACGCCCTTGGGCATGCCGGTGGTGCCGCCGGTGTAGATGACGATCTGGTCGTCGGCGGAGCGCGGGCCGAATCCGCGCGCGGGTGACCCGGCGGCCTCGGCGTCCGCGAGCGCGACGGGCGCGATCCGCGGTTCGGGGGCGCCGGCGGGCGGGGTGCCGACCCGTACGAGATGACGCAGCCCGGGCGTGTGGGGGAGGGCGGCGGCCACCCGCGCGGTGAACTCCGCGTCGTAGATCAGCGCCACCAGGTCGGCGTCCCGGTAGAGGTAGACCAACTCCTCTTCCACATAGCGGTAGTTGACATTGACCGGTACGGCGCGGATCTTCAGGCAGGCGTAGAGGGCCTGGAGATATTCGATGCCGTTGTAGAGGTGCAGTCCGACGTGGTGGCCGGGGCCGATACCGCGCTCGCCGAGGTGATGGGCGAGGCGGTTGGCGGCGCGGTCCAGTTCGGCGTAGGTCAGCCGCCGTTCGGCGCCGGAGCCCGGGTGGTCGAGGTACACCAGCGCCTCGCGGTCGGGAACCGTGTCGACGATCGACTCGAAGAGGTCGGCAAGGTTGTACTCCACGTCTCCTCCAGACCGGGCGGGCGTCGGCTTGGCGGTCATTAGAGCGCCGTGGCGAGGAGCAGGGAAGGGCCACGGCCAAGAAATCTGACTGTCTGTCAGAAAAGCCTTGAAGTCGCTGTGCGGCTACTGCAACCTGTTCTACGTCTTGAGACGGGAGGACGGAATGGGTGGTACGGAACATCTGACCGTGGAGCGCGTCGGCGCGACACTGGTGCTCACCCTCAACCGGCCGGAGGCGAAGAACGCGCTCTCGCTGCCGATGCTGGTGGGCCTGTACGACGGCTGGGTCGCCGCCGACGAGGACGATGGGATCCGCTCCATCGTCCTCACCGGCGCCGGCGGCACCTTCTGCGCCGGAATGGACCTCAAGGCCCTCGCGGGCGACGGGATGGCCGGCGAGCGGTACCGCGACCGGCTGCGCGCCGACCCCGACCTGCACTGGAAGGCGATGCTGCGGCACCACCGCCCCCGCAAGCCCGTGATCGCCGCCGTCGAGGGCCACTGCGTCGCCGGCGGTACGGAGATCCTCCAGGGCGCCGACATCCGCGTCGCCGGCGAGAGCGCCACCTTCGGGCTCTTCGAGGTCAGACGCGGGCTGTTCCCGATCGGCGGTTCCACCGTCCGCCTCGCCCGCCAGATCCCGCGCACCCACGCCCTGGAAATGCTGCTCACCGGCCGGCCCTACCCGGCGCCCGAGGCAGCGCGCATCGGACTGATCGGCCATGTCGTGCCCGACGGCGGCGCGCTGGAGAAGGCCCTGGAGATCGCCGAACAGATCAACGGCTGCGGACCGCTCGCCGTCGAGGCCGTCAAGGCCTCCGTCTACGAGACCGCCGAGATGACCGAGGCCGACGGGCTCAAGGCCGAACTCGCCCGCGGCTGGCCCGTCTTCGACACCGCCGACGCCAAAGAGGGCTCCCGGGCCTTCGCGGAGAAGCGCCCACCCGTCTACCGGCGCGCCTGACCCAAGGAGTCCCGCATGCCAGAGGTCCGCACGGCGCCCCTCGTCGTGGAATTCCCCTTCACCCGCTCGCTCGGCCCCGTCCAGAGCGCCTTCCTCACCGGGCTGCGCGAGCGCACCGTCCTCGGGGTCCGGGGGAGCGACGGCCGAGTGGTGGTCCCGCCCGCCGAATACGACCCGGTCACCGCCGAGGAGATCCGCGAGCTGGTCCGGGTCGGCGCGAGCGGCACCGTCACCACCTGGGCCTGGAACCCGGCGCCACGCCGCGGCCAGCCGCTCGCCACCCCCTTCGCCTGGGTGCTGGTCCGCCTCGACGGCGCCGACACCGCACTGCTGCACGCACTGGACGCACCCGGCGCCGACGCCGTACACACCGGTATGCGGGTCCGTGTCCGCTGGGCCGCGGAGCGCACCGGCGCGATCACCGACATCGCCTGCTTCGAACCGGAGCGGAGCGAACCGGAGCGCAGCACCGGCAACGGCCACCAACCCGCTCCGCACAGCGGCGAGTTCGCCGACGCGGTCACCGGTATCACCGCCCCCGCCCGGCTCGACTACACCTACTCGCCCGGCCGCGCCCAGTCCCGCTATATCGACGCGCTCGCCGACCGCAGGACCATCGGCGAGCGCTGCCCGTCCTGCCGCAAGGTGTATGTCCCGCCCCGCGGCGCCTGCCCCACCTGCGGCGTCGCCACCGACGCCCAGGTCGAGGTCGGCCCCCGCGGCACCGTCACCACCTTCTGCATCGTCAACATCAAGGCGCGGCATACGGCGAATCTCGATATCGAGGTCCCCTACGTCTACGCCCATATCGCCCTGGACGGCGCCGACCTGGCCCTGCACGCACGCATCGGCGGCATCCCGTACGACCAGGTCCGGATGGGCCTGCGCGTCGAACCCGTATGGACCGACGACGGCCGCTTCCCCGACCACTACCGCCCCACCGGCGAACCCGACGCCGACTACGACAGCTACAAGGAGCTGATCTGATGCGCGAGGTCGCCATCGTCGCCTTCGGGCAGAGCGATCACGTCCGCGACAGCGCGGAGACCTCCGAGGTCGAGATGCTGATGCCGGTACTCCACGACGTCCTGGCACAGACCGGCCTCAAGGCCCGGGACATCGATTTCACCTGCTCCGGCTCCTCCGACTACCTCGCAGGCCGCGCCTTCTCCTTCACCATGGCCCTGGACGGCGTCGGCGCCTGGCCGCCGATCTCCGAATCCCATGTCGAGATGGACGGCGCCTGGGCGCTGTACGAGGCCTGGGTGAAGATCCTCACCGGCGAGGCGGAGACCGCACTGGTCTACGCGTACGGCAAATCCTCGCCCGGTGACGTCCGCGAGGTCCTCACCCGCCAGCTCGACCCGTACTACGTGGCCCCGCTGTGGCCCGACTCCGTCGCGCTCGCCGCCCTCCAGGCCCGCGCCCTGATCGACGCCGGCCTGACCGACGAGCGCGAACTGGCCGGTATCGCGTCCCGCAGCCGCACCGCCGCCGAAGCCAATCCGCACGCCCAACTGCGCGGCCCCGTGCCGGCCGGCGAGCACCTCGTCGCCCCGCTGCGCACCGGTGACTGCCCGCCCGTCGGCGACGGCGCGGCCGCCGTCATCCTCGCCGCCGGCGACACCGCCCGCCGGCTGACCGCCCGCCCCGCCTGGATCCGCGGCCTCGACCACCGCATCGAGGCCCACAGCCTGGGCGTCCGCGACCTCACCGACTCACCGTCCACCCGGCTCGCCGCGGAACGCGCCGGAGCCTTCGAACGGCCCCTGGACATTGCCGAGTTGCACGCCCCCTTCACCTCCCAGGAGGTCGTACTGCGCCGCGCACTGAAACTCGACGCCCCGGGCAGCACGGTCCGGATCAACCCGTCCGGCGGCGCACTGGCCGCCAACCCCGTCATGGCCGCCGGACTGATCCGGCTCGGCGAGGCCGCCGCCCGTATCCAGCGGGGCGCATCGGACCGCGCCCTCGCGCACGCCACCTCGGGGCCGTGCCTGCAGCAGAACCTGGTCGCCGTCCTGGAGGGGGAGTCATGAACAAGGCTGCGACAGCGAAGGAGTGCGTGGCCGTCGTCGGCATCGGCCAGACCAAACACGTCGCCGCCCGCCACGATGTCTCCATCGCCGGACTCGTCCGCGAGGCGGCCCGACGAGCCCTGGACGACGCCCAGTTGACCTGGGCGGACATCGACGCCGTGGTGATCGGCAAGGCCCCCGACTTCTTCGAGGGCGTGATGATGCCCGAGCTGTACCTCGCCGACGCCCTGGGCGCCGTCGGCAAACCGATGCTGCGGGTGCACACCGCAGGCTCGGTCGGCGGCTCCACCGCCCTGGTCGCCACCAACCTGGTCGCCGCCCGGGTCCACCGCACCGTCCTCACCCTCGCCTTCGAGAAGCAGTCCGAGTCCAACGCCATGTGGGGCCTGTCCCTGCCGATCCCCTTCCAGCAGCCCCTGCTCGCCGGCGCCGGCGGCTTCTTCGCCCCGCACGTCCGCGCGTACATGCGCCGCACCGGCGCCCCCGACACCGTCGGCTCCCTCGTCGCCTACAAGGACCGCCGCAACGCCCTCAGGAACCCCTATGCGCACCTCCACGAGAAGGACATCACCCTGGAAAAGGTCCAGGCCTCACCGATGCTCTGGGACCCGATCCGCTACTCCGAGACCTGCCCCTCCTCCGACGGCGCCTGCGCGATGATCCTCACCGACCGCGCCGGGGCCGCGCGCTCGCCGCACCCGCCGGCCTGGGTGCACGGCGGGGCGATGCGCAGCGAACCCACCCTCTTCGCCGGCAAGGACTTCGTCTCCCCGCAGGCCGGCAAGGACTGCGCCGCCGATGTCTACCGGCAGGCGGGCATCACCGACCCGCGCCGGCAGATCGACGCGGTGGAGATGTATGTCCCCTTCAGCTGGTACGAGCCGATGTGGCTGGAGAACCTGGGCTTCGCCGACGAGGGCGAGGGCTGGAAGCTCACCGAGGCCGGCGTCACCGAACTCGACGGCGACCTCCCGGTCAACCCGTCGGGCGGGGTGCTGTCCACCAACCCCATCGGCGCCTCCGGCATGATCCGCTTCGCGGAGGCCGCCCTCCAGGTACGCGGCCGAGCCGGCGACCACCAGATCGACGGAGCCCGCCGGGCCCTGGGGCACGCCTACGGCGGCGGCGCCCAGTTCTTCTCGATGTGGCTGGTCGGCGCCGACTCCCCGGCCGCCTGACACCCCTCGGGGGCGGGTGCGCCCGGGCGGCGCGCCCCTCCCCGAGCCACCACTCCACCGCCTCGCCACGTCCTCTGTCCGTCCCCGGACACAGTGGTTAGGCTGACCGCGGACGACGAACCGGGAGGAGCGGGGAACGTGGCCGACAGCATGACCGAGGAGCGGCTCGCGGGCGGGCCCAGGCCCGAACTCGACCTGACGCAGGCCGAGTGGCAGTCGAGCAGCCAGGGCGTGGGCGACGTCCAGATCGCCTTCGTCGAGGGCTATATCGCCATGCGCAACCGCCGCAGCCCGGAGATCCCGGCGGTGATCTTCTCCCCGGCGGAGTGGCGCGCGTTCGTGCTGGATGCCCGGGACGGCGAGTTCGACCTTACGTAGCCGAGTCCGGCAGCGGTCGGCCGGTGCCGCAGGGCCCGCCGCTCGCCTGCGCCCGCGGCACGCCGACCGGTGTGCTCGTGGCCGGAGCCGAGGTGGCCGGCGGATCCGCTCCGCCGGTCACGTGAGCACGACACACCCCCTCTCCCGCAGCTCCCGGACCGTCGCCGCCGTGTCCTCCACGGTGTTCCAGCGCAGGTCCAGCTTCTCCAGCGACGGCAGCCGCACGATCCACGGCGGCACCTCCTCGATCCGGTTGCCGCGCAGATCGATCCGGCGCAGCAGCGGCAGCGCGCGCAGCGCCTCGGGGACGTGGGGCAGGGCGTTCTCCCGCAGCTCCAGCACCCGCAGCTCGCACAGCGCCCCGGCGCTCTCGGGCAGCCCGGTCAGCGCATTGCCGCCCAGCCACAGCTCCCGCAGCCGGCCGAGCCGCCCGATGGACTCCGGCAGCGCGGTCAACTCCGCTTTCTGCGCCCGCAGTTCGACCAGCCCTGCCATCTTGCCGAGCGCCGCCGGCAGTCGGCCGAGCGGATTCTCGCCGACGTTGAGATAGCCCAGCCGGTCCAGCCTGCCGAGCGTGTCCGGCAGCTCGGTGAGCCGGTTGTCGTGCAGATAGAGATAGCGGGTCAGCCCCGCGAGCCCGCCGATCTCGTCGGGCACCGATGCCAGAGCGTTGTGGCCGAGGTCCAGAGTGTGCACCGCGCGCAGCCGGCCGAGCGCCGCCGGGATCTCGGTCAGGGCGTTGTCGGCGAGGATCAGCACCTCCCAGTCCTCGCGCCGCCAGATCTCGGGCGGCAGTGAACTCAGGCCCGCCTTCCAGAAGTTGAGGGTACGAGGCGTGGTGAGCACGGGTGCGGTGTCCTTCCGTGAGCGGTGTCGGAGGCCGGCGGGGTTCGCTACGGCCAGTCGAGCAGCTCGGGCAGCGGGGCCTTCGCCCCCGACCGACGGCAGTCGAGTGGCTGGTGCGGCGCACGCCCGGCCATCCAGGCGGCGAGATCGGTGAGCGGGCCGCGGACGGTCACCGCCTGCGCGGCACCGGATCCGTAGTGCCGCGTGAGCGTGCCGTCGGTGGCCTCCAGCGCGAGGTGCAGATCCTTCGGTGCGCGCGGCGCCAGGTGGTCCAGGAGGTGGCGGCACAGCTCCCGCGGCCAGTCCCGTGGTCCGTGGCCGATCTTGGCGTCCGCCGTATGGATCTCCAACTCCCGCCACCAGCACAGCAACGCGGTGCGCAGATCACCGTCGCGGTAGCGCACCGGGCGCGACCAGTCGGCCGGACCGACCGCCGCCCAGGCCGCCGACGCCTCGGTCAGCGCGGCCCGTACGGCGTGCCCGAGCGCCGCCGCATCGCGCACCGCACCGGCCTCGATCCCGGCCGCGCGCGCCGGGCGGCCGCCGTCGTACGGCTCGATCAGCTCACCGCGCAGCGCATAGCGGGCCTGCCGGGCCATGGCCAGCCCGATGCCCTCGATATGGGAGAGGACATGGGCGCGCGACCAGCCGGGCAGCGCGCTCGGCTCACGCACCTGGGCGTCGGTGAGCGCGGGCAGCAGGGCACGCAGCCGCCGCTGACCCGCCTCGACCTCGGCCCGTACCTCCTCGACAGGCAGTGCCCGCTCCGTCGTCATGCCCACAGCAACCCCTTCGTCCGGTGATCGATGGCGCGGCGGTGGGCCGGCCGGGTGTGTTGGATCGAACGTGGGCGGCTCGCCCGCGAAGACCGGGAGGCCGCACGGCAGTTGACGTGGCTCGGCCATGCCGCCCCCGGAGGTGTTAATGGCTAATCGCGACGTTACCATTAGCTCCATGACCGCAACACGGCTCGCACTGGATCTCGCCGTCACCATCCGCCACGACGGCCACGGCGGCGTCGCCGACGACCTCGCCGATACGGCCGGCCTCGCGGTATGGCTGCACGAGCGGGCCGCCCTGCTGGACTGCGCCACCGACCCGGTCATCCCGGACCAGGCGCTGCACACCGCAGTACGGGAGCTGCGGGCCGCCGTCCGGTCGCTGTTCGCGCGCGCCGTCCGGCCGGGACCACCCAGCTCCGCCGACGCCCACCGGCTGCTCCCGGAGGGCGAGGCGATCCGCCGGCTGAACGCCGCCGCGGCCCTGGCCCCCACCGCACCGCAGCTCAGCTGGGACCCCGGTGCGCCGCCCGAGCTGCGGCTGCACCCGGCCGGCTCCCCACCCGCCGCCGACCGGATCGTCGCCGCGCTGGCCCGCGCCGCCATCGCCTTCCTCGACGGCCCCGACCGCGCGCTGCTGCGGGCCTGCCCGGCCCCGCGCTGTGTGCGCTACTTCGTCAAGGACCACGCCCGCCAGGAGTGGTGCACCCCCTCCTGCGGCAACCGCGCCCGGGTCGCCCGCCACCACGAACGACGCCGGGAAGGGCGGGACGGCGCACCGTAGGGTGGGCCGCATGACGGGCGAACGCGATCTTCAGGTCCTGCTGAGCGACATGCGACCCGAGCTGAACGAGGGCCGCTATGTGTTTACGACCGTGCCCGGGGCTCTCCCCGAGGGCCTGACGCCGGTCGTCACCGTCGCCGAGCCCGAAGGCCACACCCTCGTCGTCCGTCAGGAAGAGGCCGACCGGGCGGGCCTGGCGTACGACTATGTCGCCGGCTGGATCACCCTGCGGGTGCACTCCGCGCTGGACGCCGTCGGGCTGACCGCCGCCGTCGCCACCGCACTCGCACAGGCCGGCCTCAGCTGCAATGTCGTCGCCGGCTTCCACCACGATCACCTCTTCGTGCCGTACGACGCCGCCGACGAGGCGCTGCGCCTCCTCGGTGCGCCGGCCGGCCGGGCCTGAGAAGCGGCAACAGGGCGGCCGGCGGCTTCGCCCACCGGGTGACGCTTACCTCGACGTCCGCGCGGCGAGCCCGGCCGGGCCACGTACGATGGCGGCATGTCCTTCCTCCGCCGCCGCAGCGCAGCCACGCCCGCCGGGCCTGACTTCGACGTCCTCGCCATGGACCCGGGGGACTGGCCGGGCAATCTCGGAGCCGGGCTGCTGCCCGCGCCCGACGGGAGCTGCCAGGGCGTCTTCCTCCGCTACGACCTCTTCGGCGGCCGCGGCCCCGCGATGATCATCGGCAATCTGCCGGAGGGCTCCCCGGCCCGTGACCTCGACGACGACGAGGTGCCCTTCGAGGTGGCCCAGCTGCTCGCGGCGCTCGGCAACGACGAGCCGGTGACGGTCGTCGAGAGCGAGGACACCCCGGTGATGCACGACGACAACCTGCTGATCGTCAAGCGCATCAAGTGCTCCGAGGGCCGGATCTCCTGCGCCCAGTTCGACCGCAACGACGGCGTGCTGGTCACCATCGCCAGCTGGGACCGGCCGATCACCGACGACCTCTACGCCCTGCTCAAGCCGCTGCCGGCGGAGCTCTTCCAGCAGGGCTGAGCCCGGAGCAGACGCCGGAGCGGACATGCCTCGCGCCCGGTGGACGGATCGCCGTCCACCGGGCGCGAGGTGTTCACCCGACCGCCGGGCGAGCGGAGCCAGGGCCCGCCCTACGAATCCGATTGCCGTACGTCGACGTCGGCCGCCCGCACAAAGCCGACCCGGTGCCCGAGCTGGACCTCGTAGTAGACGTCCGCGCCGCGCACGATCGCATGCTTGGAGACGTCGAAGGTCGGGGCGTAGAAGAACTCGCCCGTCATCCGGCCCCCGACGGCGTACGCCTGGCCGGCGGTGAGCTTGTACGGCAGCGGGGAGACCGTCTGGTACGGCACACCGGCCGGATAGGCCTCCTTCTCCGGGTACGCGCGGCCGTAGACCGGGATCTCCTCCCGGCCCGCCTTCGGGGTGGCGATCAGCCCCTTGGCGTTCACCGCCGTCGGTTCGTCGTGCGGATTGTGGAACCACGCCATCTGGCCGAGGTACCAGATCGCCGTCCAGTCGCCGGACCGGCCCGCCACCGCGAACCGCTGGCCCGTCGTGGCGCGGGCACCGGTGTCGTTCACGCCGTCCGTCGAGTCACTGCCGTTCGGATGCAGCCCGACGTCCTTGACCAGTGGTGCGTTCTCATCCGGCGCGCTGTACAGCCGCACCGCCGTGGAACCGTGCGGCGCGCAGGTGTCACCGGCCTTCTCACAGCTGGTGTAGAGCGGCTTGTTCTCGTCGTAGTCGGGGAGGATGGTGACCAGCCCGCCGTGCGACCCCGCCGTGCGGTGGAACGGCTTGCCCAGCAGGGAGAAGTAGTGCGCCCAGTCCCAGAACGGGCCGGGGTCGGTGTGCATACCGGGGATCGTGGGCGTCGTCGTGCCGGGCACATTGTCGTGGCCCAGGATGTGCTGCCGGTCCAGCGGCACGTCGTACTTGCGGCTCAGATACTTCACCAGGCGGGCCGAAGTGCGGTACATCGCCTCCGTGTACCAGGCGTCCGGTGCGGCGAGGAAGCCCTCGTGCTCGATGCCGATGGAGTGCGAGTTGATGTACCAGTTGCCGGCGTGCCAGGCGACGTCCTTGGTCGGCACATGCTGGGCGATCAAGCCGTCCGAGGAGCGGATCGTGTAGTGCCAGGACACATACTTCGGGTCCTTGATCAGCTTCAGGGTGACGTCCCAGGACCCCTCGGTGTCATGGATGATGATGGCGTTGACCTTCTGGTCCTTGGGGCGGTCCGCCAGATCGTGGTTGCCGTAGTCGTTGCCGTCGAACTCCTCGTACGGCGCCGGGACCGACTCGCAGGCGACGTTCCAGGGGCACTCCAGCGCGCGCCCGGCGCCCGGCGCGGCCGCCCGGGTGGCGGGACCGCCGAGACGTTTCTGCTGTGCGGTGTCGGGAGCCGGCGTGGGCGTGGCGGCCAGCGTGACCCGCTGCCCCGCGTCGGTCGTGCGCGCCTGGCCCTGGCGCATCACCGCAAACACCTCGTCCGCGAACGCCTTACCGCCGCGCGCACTGTCCTGGCCGCCGTAGCGCGCCACCGCCGCGTACCACTTGGCCGGATCCGCGTCGGCGGCCAGCCCCAGCTCGCGCTGCTCCGCCGCGAGCAGCGCCGCCCCACCGAGCACATTCGCCGCCGGGTCCGTGCGCAGCTTCTCGGCCGGCAGACCGGTCAGCCGCGCGGCCGTGTCCAACGTACGCAGCCGGGCGGGGAGTTCGGCCGGCAGCGCGGCCCGCTCCGCCGCGTCGGCCGGCACCCGCTTACGGGCGCGTGCGCCGTCACCGCGGGCATCCTCGTGGCCCTCGCTGAACTCCGGCGCCCGCGCCAGGGCCGTGCGGGCGTCGGTCAGATGCATCGGACCGTAGCCCCCGGAGACGCTGGGCGCGCCGCCGTGGCCGTCCCAGCGGGACTCCAGATACGAGACGCCGAGCAGCACACTGCGCGGCACATGGAAACGGGCGGCGGCATCGGTGAAGGCGCGCTGCAGATCGTCCGTCCGGGGCTGCCCGGCGCTCGCGGACGGTGCTCCCGCGAGCGGCAGCAGCAGCACCGCCGCCGCGACGGCGGTGGCGGATCTGCGCAGGGCGGGGCGGTGGATTCTCTTCTCGTCTTCCGGGGCGGATCCTCGCAAAACAACCTCCTCGAACCGGCCCGAGCCGGAGCGGTGTGACGGTTGGTGCGCAAACGGCCGTACGGGGGCGGGAACCGAAAGACTAGAGCCCCTGCGACCCTAGAGCTATACGTTTGCCGACGGTCCGTCAATCACCATCTCGGGTCGGGATTTCGCATGTCAGGGCATCTCGAGAGGAGCCTTCCCGGAGCGGTTGCCGGGCCTGCGAGGCGTCAGTGGAATGGACCAATGGCCAGGGCTCGGACGGCGGTGGCCACGGACGGGCCGGCGACGGAGTCGAGCGGGGGCAGGACGGTGCACATGGGTGAGCGGCGCGCCCCGTACCCGGGCGCGCCGCTCACAATTCCCCCTCGGCGGTCAGCGGGTGCCGACCGCCGCCCGTACCGCACGCCGCGCCATCTGGCAGTCGTCGTGCAGCCGGCGCAGGAGCAGCCGCTGCTCCTCGCCCGCCGCGGGGACCCCGGGTTGTCCCGGACCCGGTGTCCCCGTCGGCGTGGGCTCGCGCATGGTCCGTTGGACCGCGGTTTCGTAACGTCGGATCTCGCGGGTGAGCACCAGCATCAGATTCACCAGGAAGGCGTCCCGCGAGGCCGGCCCGGCATTCTGGGCGAGCTGGCTGATCTGCCGGCGGGCCACCGGGGCGTCACCGAGCACCGACCACAGCGTCGCCAGGTCGTAGCCCGGCAGATACCAGCCCGCGTTGTCCCAGTCCAGCAGCACCGGACCCGCGGGGGACAGCAGCACATTGTTCAGCAGTGCGTCACCGTGGCAGAACTGGCCCTGGGTGTGCGAGAGGCCGTGCAGCAGCTTCTGCAGATCGCCCAGGTCCCGGTCGGTGAGCAGCCCCAGGTCGTGATAGCGGCCGATCCGGCCCGCGTAGTCCAGCGGCGCGTCGAACAGACCCGCCGGCGGGCGCCAGACATTGATCCGGCAGATCGCGCCGAGCGCGGCCCGTACGTCCGCGCGGGGAGGCGCCTCGGACGGATGCCGGGTCATGGCGGCGACCCGGCCGGGCATCCGCTCCACGATCAGCGTGCAGTTGTCGGGGTCGGCCGCCACGAGCCGCGGCACCCGTACCGGCGGGCGATGCCGGACGAATGCGCGGTATGCACTTATTTCCTGCCGGAACCTTTCCGCCCACGCGGGGGAGTGGTCCAGTAAACACTTGGCGACCGCGGTCATACGGCCTGTGGTGCCTACCAGGAGGACGGACTTACCGCTGCGCCGCAGCACCTGGACCGGATTGAACTCCGGACAGATGCGGTGCACCGAGGCAACGGCGGCGCGCAGCTGAGCGCCCTGGGGGCCGGACAAGTCGAGTCTCCCGCTGAGCGGTTGGGTGCCCGTCCCCTGTGCCCGCCGGGTACGGCCGCCGGGGAGTCCGGTCACCGCCCCCGCGGAAGGAGAGGGAGCAAGATACGGCCCGCTTCCGGTGGGGTGCGGGCGGTACGGCCGGGTGGGGGCGGTCACGGAGGACGATGCTGCATACATGGGTGAGACAGATCCCTTCGTGCGCCGACGAGTTGCGTGCGCTCCCCGGCCCGGTGGAGGGAACCCGTGAACGGGCCCCGTGCAGGAGGCCGATCCAGGGTCCCTGTGAAGGGCGCGCACCCTGGGGAATGCGGTCCCGCCACCGGGCCGGGGGCGGCATATCTACAGAACACGCGGCTGCGGGTGGCAGACCATCTGGCGCACCCTGGCGAACCCTGGCGAATGGTCGCAGCCCATGTCACGGCCGGTTACTGTCAACTCAGTCGAGGAACCTGGGGGCTTGACGTGGACAGAGAGCCGAACACCCGTCTCGCGGACCTTTTCGGCCTGGCCGGCTGGTCCAAAGGAGAACTGGCGAGACTGGTCAACCGGCAGGCGGCGGCCATGGGCCATCCGCAGCTGGCGACCGACACCTCGCGCGTGCGGCGCTGGATCGATATGGGGGAGAGTCCCCGGGATCCGGTGCCCAAGGTCCTGGCTTCCCTGTTCACCGAGCGCCTCGGCCGTGTCGTAACCATCGAGGACCTCGGGTTCGCAAGAACCGGTCGCTCGGGGAAGCGGCAGGCCATGGACGGTCTGCCGTGGGCTCCCGAACGGACCGCTGCGGTCCTCACGGAATTCACGGGAATGGACCTCATGCTCAACCGACGCGGCTTGGTGGGTGCGGGCGCTGCGCTCGCCGCGGGCTCCGCACTCACCGGCGCCATGCACGACTGGCTGCACACCGACCCGGCCCCCGCCCCACGCCACGACAACCCGTTCGCTTCCGACGACTCCTTCGACGAATTCGACCAGATCGGCCTCGACCGCTACGAGGCGGCCCCCGTGGGGTCGCAGGAGATCGATGCGCTGGAGCGCTCGGTCGAGGTGTTCCGCGCCTGGGACGCGGCCCGCGGCGGCGGGCTGCAGCGCAAGGCCGTGGTGGGCCAGCTCAACGAGGTGGGTGGCATGCTCGCCTATCGCCACCCCGACCATCTGCAGCGCAGGCTGTGGGGGGTGGCCGCCAATCTGGCGGTGCTGGCCGGCTGGATGTCCCATGACGTGGGCCTGGAGCCGACCGCCCAGAAGTACTTCATCATCGCCGCCCATGCGGCGCGCGAGGGCGGCGACCGCCCGCGCGCCGGGGAGGCGCTCTCCCGCGCCGCCCGTCAGATGGTCCATCTGGGCCGCCCCGACGACGCGCTGGACCTGATGACGCTGGCCAAGTCCGGCTCCGGCGAGGAAACCCTGCCGCGCACCCGCGCCATGCTGCACACCATCGAGGCCTGGGCGCAGGCGTCCAAGGGCCATGGCCAGGCGATGCGCCGGACCCTGGGCGAGGCGGAGGAGCTCTTCATCTCGGACAAGGGCGATGTACCGCCGCCGTGCTGGATGCAGATGTTCGACGAGGCGGATCTGCACGGTATGCAGGCGCTGGCCTTCCGTACCCTGGCCGACCACGACCCAGCGGCTGCCAGGATCGCCCAGCACCACGCCAAACAGGCGCTGAGACTGCGGGAGAACGGCCGCCAGCGGTCGCAGATCTTCGACTACATCTCGATGGCGTCGGCCTGCTTCATCGGCGACGACCCCGAACAGGCCGACCGCTACGCCAGGCTGGCGCTGGTGTCCATCGGTGAGAACTCCTCCCATCGCACCTGGGACCGGCTCCGTGAAATGTTCCGGCTCACCGGGCAGTACGCGAACTACGCCAAGATCCAGGACCTGCGCGAGGAGATCCAGCATGTCCTGCCGAAGGCGAAGCCCAAGGCCAAGGGGGTACGGCTCAGCCCAGGGCTCGGATCGGGACTCGGGGACACTTTCTCGGTCTGACCTGACGTCCGGCCTGGCGTCTGATCGGGCTGACCGGTCTGATGCCGATCCGGTTTCGAGGTCTGGTTTCGACGCCCTGCTTCGCGGTCCAACTACCGGGCCTGAAGCGGGATGTGGCACCTATATGACGGTGCGTCATTCGGTCCGCACGAGGCAACGTGTGCCTGGCCAGGCGTCATGGCCAGATCTGCCGTCTCATCTATTGACTGACGATCCCTCACCCGATGCCATCGGGGCGACCGGCTTCGGAATCGCCGGTCCGCCCTCAGCTGCCGCGGTGTGTGTCAGTCGCCGACCCTGGCGATCAGCACACATGCGTCGTCCTCGCGCTCGGCGCTGCCGAACTCCTCGACGACGATACGGACGCTGTCCTGCGCACTGCGGGCCGCGGCGAACCGCGGTGCCAGGGCGAGGAGCCGCTCGGCACCCTCGTGGGCGGTGTCCGCGCCCTGCGTACGGCGTGGCACCAGTCCGTCGGTGTACAGCACGAGCAGGTCACCGGCTTCCAGTTGCTCGGTGCGCTGGGTGTATGCCGCACCCGAAGTCGCCCCGAGGAGTACGCCCTCGGGCGGGTCCAGCGCGCGCCCCGTGCCGCCGCGGAAGAGCAGCGGTGCGGGGTGCCCCGCCTGGGCCCACTCCAGCATGCGGGTATCGGGGTCGAACCGGCCGCACACCGCGCTGCCGAGCGCCGGCTGGGCGGCGGTGTCCAGCAGCTGGTTGAGGAAGCCCATCAGGGGAGCGGGCCGCTGTCCCGCGACCGCCATACCGCGCAGCGCGCCGAGCACCATCGCCATGCCCGAGGTCGCGGTGACGCCGTGTCCGGTGAGATCGCCGACGCTCAACAGCGTGCTGCCGTCAGGGAGTTGCAGCGCGTCGTACCAGTCGCCGCCGATCAGTGCGCGGGTGCCGGACGGCAGATAGCGCCCGGCGAGATCGAGGGCGACCCTGCCACCCTGCGGGAACCGCAGGGAGCCGCGCCACGGCGGTAGCACGGCCTCCTGCAGCTCGACCGCAAGCCGGTGCTCGGTCTGCGCGATCTGCCGCTCGCGGTGCAGCGAGTCACGGGTCTCGCGTACCGTCTGCTGGCTGCGGCGCAGCTCGCTGACGTCCCGCAGCACGGCCCACATGCATGCGGTGCTGCCGTCGGCGTCGAGCACCGGCTCGCCCACCATGTGCACCGTGCGCAGACTCGCGTCCGGACGCACGATGCGGAACTCGCCGTCGATCGGCCGGCCGTCCACCAGGCAGTCGGTGACCATCGTGGCCAGACCCTCCTGGTCCTCGGCGTGGACCAGGGACGGCAGCTCGTCAAGGGTCAGCGGGTCGTCGGCGGGGGACCGGCCGAACATCGCGAAGAGTTCGTCGGACCAGCTGACCTCGTCGGTGAGCAGATTCCACTCGGCGCTGCCGACCCGGCGCAGCAGCGCACCGCGCTCGCGCGGCTCGGGCTCCGGCGGGGCGGCCGGCAGCTCGGCCTCCGGCGCGAGGTCGTCCTCGCTCTGGGCGGGCAGGCCCTCTCTCAGCTGGTCGAGATGGCCCCCGAGGTCGTCGAGGTGGTGCACGGCGAGATCGCACAGCGCCCGCTGCCAGCGCAGCTGCGGGTCGATGGCGAGGTCGGTGTCCACCGCGGACTCCCGGCGCACCGCGTCGAGACCGCCGCGCAGGCGGCGAGCCTGCGTGATGAGTGCCTCGACCGTGTCGCGCTCGGGGGGCCGGTCGGCTGGGTGATCCGCGAAGAGAGGGGACGGCATGACGTACTCCGTGATCAGGCGGCGCCGGGCTGAAGGGCCGGTAACGACTGTTGCACAGGCTGCGACCGTCCGTAAGGGATTTGGCACTACCCGATACGGTGGTGCATCCGGCATATGCCAGCGGCCTTCGGTGGCAACCCCGGGGCGAATCTGCGGAATGACAGCTTCCAGGCTAGGCTTCGGCCGCCGTACAGCAGGCGTTTCCGCCGATCCATGGTGGGAACGAGGCATACGGCCCGCAGTCACCGGCAAGAATGCCGGTCAGCGGAAATCCCGTTGCCAGCCCGTCCCCCGCACCGGATGCTGACCTCATGTTCGATCCAGACATAGCGCCCAGTGGCACCCTGCTCGGCCTCCTTCAGCGAGGCCGCGGCGACGGGACGCTGCATGCCCTCGCGGCGCCGCGGGCCGAGGCGCTCGCGGCACTCAACGACAGTGTGCTGCGCGACCCCCGACGCGACTGGCAGGTCGAGAACCGCTCGCTCTACTACGCGCGCCTCTACATGCAGCTCGACGGCGGGCTCGAGGAGATCGAACGCCACCTCTTCCACCCCGACGACCTCGTCGACGCGGGGGAGGAGCGCACCGGCCTCGCGCTCGCGGTGCTGGGCCACCTCGCCGCGTACGGCAGGGACGCCGCCCGGCTGCTGCTGCGCAGCTACGCCGCGGCGGGCAGCAACTGGCGCTGGGCCCTGGACGAGCTCGCTCTGCGTGACGACGACGCCGGGCTGATGAGCCTCGCCCCCGCCGTCCTGGCCCGCTTCCCCGAGACCGAGCAGGGCGATGCCGAGCTGGCCGCCGCCGTCCGTGACGCCTTCGAGCCGCGGCCCTGGCGGCTGTGGGCCGAGGACGCCCGTTACGGCGCACGACTGGCTGCCGCCGGTGAGCAGGGCTCCTTCGACCGCTGGCAGCGACAGCTGCGGCCGCGCGGGCCGCGCCCCGGCTGGAGCGTGGCCGAGGTCCTGGAGTGGGCCCAGCAGGGCCTGGACCTGGAGCCCGCGGAGCACCGGCACCTCGCCGCCGCCCGCTGCCTGGCCGCCGTCGTCGGCCCCGAGGACCGCCCCGAGCTGCTGCGCGCCGCGCGCAGCGGACCGGACGCGGCGCGCGCCGCCGTGCTCCACCACCTCGCCGAGCGCGGCGATCCGGACGTCCTCGACCTGATCGAGGCCGCGGCCGTCGACCCCTTCTCCTCCGAGCAGCTGGCCTCCGCCGCGCTCGCCTCCTTCGAACGGATGCGCAGTGTGGCCGCCGTCGAGCGGGCCCGTGTCTGGGCGCGTCGCACGGACCGGCTGGGCGTGTCCGCCGCCGCGGTGCTCGCCCGCCGCGGTGGTCGGCGCGATGCCGAGCTGGTGCTGGCCGCGCTGCGCAGAACCGTCCGCGAGGACGGTCCGGACGCGGACGGCCTGTGGGAGCTGGTCGACGGCGCCGGCCGCCTCGGCGTCGCCTGCGCCGCCCCCGTCCTGCGGCACATCTACCGCGAGACGTCCTCCTCCCAGCTCCGCGGCCGGGCCGCCGGTGCGCTCGCCGCCACCGACCCCGGTTTCGCGGCCGGCTTCGCCGTCGAGTGCCTGTGGGACTGTGAGGAGACCACCCGGGAACTGGCCGCCCGGCACGCCGCCACCGGCGACGACCGGGTCGTCGAGCAGCTCCGCCGGCTGGCCGCCGACCCGGCCGAGGAGGACGAGGTCCAGACGGCCGTGCGCAGCAGATTCGGGCCGGACGCCTCGGCGGTGTGAGACCGGGGCGTCAAGGGGCGGCCGGTCCGCTCACTCCTCGGCGAACGACATCCCCTGGGCCGCCAGCGCATCACGCAGGAGGCCCAGCGCCTTGGGTCCCATCCCGTGCAGCTGCCGCAGCTCCGCCTCGCTGGCCCCGGCCAGCTGCGACAGCCGCAGATAGCCCGCCCGCTCCAGTGCCCTGCGTGCCGGGGCGCCGATCTGCGGGGGAATGCCGTCCGAGGGCTCGCCCGTCTCCGCGTCGTCCGCCGTCACTGGGCTCTCCTCGTCGTCCGCTCGCCGTCAGGTCCGTTTCCAGCGTGACATCCGGGCGCCCGGGCCGCCCGGGCACGCCGTACGCGGGGGCGCCCCACGCCAGGCGCAGGGGAACGCTCATGGGACGTTCGCCGGCTGGAAAGATCCCCTTGGCCCCCTCCACGCACGGCGCGCCGACAACAGCCGTATGCGTGTCGTCATCGTCACCGAATCCTTCCCGCCCGATGTCAACGGCGTCGCCCACTGCGCCCTGGAAACCGCCCGGCACCTCGTCCGGCGCGGGCACGATCCACTGGTCATCACGCCGCTCGGTGGCTATGCACCGGCCGCCGGTACGTACGAGAGCCCCTGCCCCGTCGTCCGGGTGCCCTCGGTGCCGCTGCCCGGCTATCCGCAGGTACGTATCGCGCTCCCCGGGCGCCGGCTGTCCGCCGCGCTCGCCGACCACCGGCCCGACCTGGTGCACCTCGCCAGCCCCTTCGTCCTCGGCGCCCGGGGGATGGCGGCCGCCGCCCGGCGGCGGGTCCCCGCCATCGCCGTCTACCAGACCGACCTGGGCCGCTACGCCCGTACCTACCTCGGTGGCGGCGCGGCCACGGCCTGGCGGCGCATCCGGGCGGTGCACGCCGCCGCCGACCGTACGCTGGCGCCCTCCAGTGCGGCGCTGCTGGATCTGACGGAGCACGGCGTACCGCGGGTCCACCTGTGGCCGCGCGGCGTCGATTCCCGGCGGTTCCACCCCGGGCGGCGCGACGCGGTGCTGCGCAGCTCGCTGGCCGCGGGGCGGGAGCTACTGGTGGGGTACGTGGGACGGCTCGCGCCGGAGAAGGACGTCCGGCTGCTGGCCGAGACCTCGCGGCTGCCGGGCGTACGCACCGTCGTCATCGGCGAGGGCCCCAGCGCCGCCGGGCTGCGGGCCGCGCTGCCCGAGGTCCGCTTCCTGGGCCGCCGCACCGGCGATGAACTCGCCCGGCTCTACGCCTCCTTGGACGTCTTCGTCCACACCGGGCCGTACGAGACCTTCTGCCAGACCGTGCAGGAGGCGATGGCCTCCGGTCTGCCGGTGGTGGCGCCGCGCGCGGGCGGACCGCTCGACCTGGTCGACCACGGCCGTACGGGGCTGCTGGTGACCCCGGGCGACGGGGGCGCGTTCCGGGACGCGGTGCGCTTCCTCGGGGGCAGCGCCGAGCTGCGCGTACGGTACGGCGCCGCGGCCCGCAGAGCCGTCGCCGACCGCACCTGGGAGGCGGTGGGCGACCAGCTCCTGGGCCACTACGAGGCCGTGCTCGCCGACCGGACGGCGGTGGCGGCATGAACCCGCGGCGTACGACCGGGAGCGGTCTGCGGATCGTCCGGATCGCCAACTTCGTCACCCCGGCCTCCGGCGGGCTGCGCACCGCACTGCGCGAACTCGGCGCGGGCTACCGGGCCGCCGGGCACGAGCCGGTGCTCATCGTGCCCGGACCACCCGGCGCTTCGCGCGGCGCGGACGGCACCGGCGGCATACGGGACGAACTCACCGGACAGGGGCGGGTGATCACCCTGCCGGGACCGGAGCTGCCCGGCAGCGGCGGCTACCGCATGCTGACCGACCGCCGCCGGCTACAGCGTCTGCTGCACGCGCTGGCCCCCGACCGGCTGGAGGTCTCCGACCGTACGACGCTGCGCTGGACGGGGGAGTGGGCGCGCCGGGCCCGGGTCCCCGCGGTGATGGTCTCGCACGAGAGCGTGGACGGGGTGCTGCGCACCTGGGGCGTACCGCGCCCGCTCGCCCGCACCGCGGCCGACCGGCTCAACCGCCGTACGGCGCACGCCTACAGTCGGGTGGTGTGCACCACCGAGTGGGCGGCGGCGGAGTTCACCCGGGCCGGCGCCCGCAATGTGGTGCGCGCGCCGCTGGGTGTCGACCTCGCCGCCTGGCACCCGGACTGCCGCAGCGCGGAGCTGCGGCGGCGCTGTGCCGGACGGGCCGAGGTTCTGCTGCTGCTCTGCTCCCGGCTGTCGCAGGAGAAGCGGCCGGGCCGGGCGCTGGACGCGTTGGCGGAGCTGCGGCGCCGCGGGGTCGATGCGGCGCTGGTGGTGGTCGGTGACGGGCCGCTGCGGGCGCGGCTGGAGTCCCGGGTGCGGGCCGAGCGGCTGCCGGTGGCGTTCCTCGGGCATCTCGCCGACCGGTCCCGGGTGGCCGCGCTGCAGGCCGGTGCCGATCTGGCGCTGGCGCCCGGACCTGCCGAGACGTTCGGGCTGGCCGCCCTGGAGGCGCTCGCCTGCGGCACACCGGTGGTCGCCAGCGCGGCCTCGGCGCTGGCCGGTCTCGTCGGCAACGGGGGCGATACGGCGCTCGACGACGGGCCGTCCTTCGCCGATGCCGTCCAGCGGGTGCTGGCCCGGCCCGAGGCCGCCCGGCGTACCGCCGCCCGCCAACGGGCCGAGGGGTACGGCTGGCAGCCCGCCATCGACGCCTTCCTGGCGGCGCACGACGCGCCCGCGCCGGTGGGCCGGCCGCTCACCGCGCCGGTGGCCCCGCACCCGACCGGACCGCGGGGCGGGTGGTGACGGTGAGACCTGAGGGGGTGCCGATACCGGTGCAGACGCCGGGCGGCGGCGATCGTCGCGCGGCCCCGGCCCGCTTTGTGGCGCTCGGCGATTCGCTGACCGAGGGGCTGGGCGATCCCGTGCCGGGCGGCGGCTGGCGCGGCTGGGCCGCACTGCTCGCCGCGGCCCTGGGCGAGCGGCCGGGGACCGTACAGCTGGTCAACCTGGCGCAGAGCGGGGCGCTGGCGGCGGATGTCGCCGAGCGGCAACTGCCCGCCGCGCGCGAACTCACACCCCGGTTCGCGTCGCTGGTCGTCGGGGCGAACGACACCCTGCGCGGCGCCTTCGCCATCGAGCGGGTGGCCGCCGCACTGGACCTGGCACACCGCGCGCTGAGCGCCGACGGGGCCGTGGTGCTGACGGCGTGTCTGCCCGACCCGGGCCGGATGCTGGGGCTGCCCGGACCGCTGTCCCGTCCGCTGGCCCGCCGGATGCGCGCCGTGAACACCGTCGTCCATGCGGTGTCCGCCCGCTACGGCGGCGTCCATCTGCATCTGGCCGACCATGCGTGGGTCGCCGAGCGCGCCTCCTGGAGCGTGGACCGGCTGCACCCCAGCGAGCGCGGCCACCGGCTGCTGGCCCGCGGCTTCCACACGGCGCTCGCCGACACCGGCCGGCCCGTCGGACCGCCGCCCCCGCTCACGCTCGACGGCCCGCCGCCGACCCGCATCGCCTCCGCCCTCTGGATGGCGACCCGCGGGACCCGCTGGGTCGCCGACCGGTGCACCGATCTGCTGCCCGGTCTGCTCGCCCTGGCGCTCCAGGAGTGCCGGCACGGCCTGGCCGGGTCCGGGCGGCTGCTGGACGCCGCCGCCGAGCACACCACGCGGACGGCGCTGGCCGCGCTGTCCGAGCCGAAAGCCGCTGCCACCGTGAAGGGCGCTGCGACAATGGCGGGATGACCGGACGCTGGGAGTTCTGGATCGACCGCGGTGGCACGTTCACGGACGTCGTCGGCAGGCGACCGGACGGGCGGCTGGTCACCGGCAAGCTGCTCTCGCACCACCCCGAGCGCTATCGGGACGCCGCGGTGGCCGGCATCCGGATGATGCTGGGTCTCGGCCCGGACGAGCCGGTGCCCGCCGAGCGGGTCTCCGTCGTCAAGATGGGCACCACCGTCGCCACCAACGCCCTGCTGGAGCGCACGGGCGAGCCGACGGTGCTGCTGACCACCGAAGGCTTCCGGGACGCGCTGCGGATCGCCTACCAGAACCGGCCGCGGATCTTCGACCGCCGGATCGTGCTGCCGCAGGCGCTCTACGGCCGGGTGATCGAGGTGCCGGAGCGGGTCGGCGCGCACGGCGAGCTCGTCCGGCCGCTGGACACCGACGCGGTCCGCCGGGCGCTGATCAGGGCCCGCGCGGACGGCCTGCGCAGCGCCGCCGTGGTGCTGCTGCACGGCTACCGGTACGCCGACCACGAGGAGGCCGTCGCCGAGCTGGCCAGACGGGCCGGCTTCGCGCAGGTCAGCTGCTCGCACGAGGTCAGTCCGCTGATGAAGCTGGTGCCGCGCGGCGACACCACCGTCGTCGACGCCTATCTCTCCCCGATCCTGGGCCGCTACGTCGATGAGATCGCCGCCCAACTCCCCGGCATCCGGCTGATGTTCATGCAGTCCAACGGCGGACTGCGCAAGGCGGCGCACTTCCGTGGCAAGGACGCGGTGTTGTCCGGCCCGGCGGGCGGCGTCGTCGGGATGGTCCGTACGGCCGCCGAGGCCGGCGACGGCCACGACCGGGTGATCGGCTTCGACATGGGCGGCACCTCCACCGATGTATCGCACTACGCCGGCGAGTTCGAGCGGGTCTTCGGCAACGAGGTCGCGGGCGTACGGATGCGCGCGCCCATGATGAACATCCATACCGTCGCGGCCGGCGGCGGCTCCGTACTGCACTTCGACGGGCGCCGCTACCGGGTCGGCCCCGACTCGGCCGGCGCGGACCCCGGACCGGCCTGCTACCGGCGCGGCGGCCCGCTCGCCGTCACCGACGCCAATGTGATGCTCGGACGCATCCAGCCCGGCCATTTCCCCGCCGTGTTCGGGCCGGACGGCGATCAGCCGCTGGACGCCGAGGTGGTCCGCACCCGCTTCGCCGAGCTGGCCCGGCGGGCCGCCGCCGAGAGCGGGGACGACCGCGGCCCCGAGGAAGTCGCCGCCGGATTCCTGGAGATCGCCGTACTCAACATGGCGAACGCCGTCAAGAAGATCTCCGTCCAGCGCGGCCATGACATCACCCGATACGCCCTCACCAGCTTCGGCGGCGCCGGCGGCCAGCACGCCTGCGCGGTCGCCGACGCGCTGGGTGTCAACACGGTCCTCGTCCCGCCGCTGGCCGGCGTGCTCTCCGCGTACGGCATCGGGGTCGCCGACGCCACCGCGATGCGCGAACAGGCCGTCGAGGCCGAGTTCACCGACGCCGCGGCGCTCGACCACGTACACGAGGTGTGCGAGACGCTCGCCGGGCAGACCCGGCGCGAACTCCTCGACGACGGGGTGCCGGACGCGTCGATCGCCACCCGCGCCCGGGTGCTCATCCGCTACGCCGGGACCGACTCCACCATCGGCGTCCCCCTGGCCGACGCCGGCACCATGGCCGCGGAATTCGTCCGGGCACACCGCGAGCGCTACGCCTTCACCATGGACAAACCACTGGTGGCCGAGGCGGTCTCGGTCGAGGCGCTGGGCGAGGCCGGCGGCGCACGCGGCTACGAGGTGCAAACCGGGGGCAGGGAAGGCGAGTTGACGCCCGCCGCCACGGTCCGGATGTACGTGGGTGGGAGCTGGCGGGACACCGCCCTCCACCGGCGCACCGACCTGCGCCCCGGCGACACCCTCACCGGCCCGGCGATCATCGCCGAGGAGGACGCGACCACGGTCCTCGACCCGGACTGGCAGGCCGCCATGGGCGACCGCGGCCACCTCCTGCTGACCCGGACCCGGCCGCGCACCGACCGGGTCGCGGTCGGCACCGAAGCCGACCCGGTGATGCTGGAGGTCTTCAACAGCCTCTTCATGGCCATCGCCGAGCAGATGGGCGTCCGACTGGAGAACACCGCGCACTCCGTCAACATCAAGGAGCGCCTCGACTTCTCCTGCGCGCTCTTCGACGCCGAGGGCAATCTGATCGCCAACGCCCCGCACATTCCGGTGCACCTGGGTTCGATGGGGGAGTCCATCAAGGAGGTGCTCAGGCGCCGTGGCGACGAGATGCGGCCGGGCGACGTGTATGCGATCAACGACCCGTACCACGGCGGCACCCACCTCCCCGACGTCACGGTCGTCACCCCCGTCTTCTCCGGGACACCGGCGGCCGACGCCGCGGGTGACGGGCCCGAGCTGCTGTTCCTGGTGGCCTCCCGCGGCCATCACGCCGAGATCGGCGGCATCACCCCGGGGTCGATGCCCGCCTTCAGCAGCACCATCCAGGAGGAGGGCATCCTCTTCGACAACTGGCTGCTGGTACGCGACGGCGAGCTGCGCGAGCGCGAGACCCGCCAACTGCTCACCGCCGGCCCGTACCCCTCGCGCGCACCGGACGCCAACCTCGCCGATCTGCGCGCCCAGATCGCCGCCAACGAGAAGGGCATCCATGAACTGCGGCGGATGACCGAACAGTTCGGGCTGGACGTCGTACAGGCCTACATGGGGCACGTCCAGGACAACGCCGAGGAATCGGTGCGGCGGATCATCGCGGGCCTGTCGGACGGCAGCTGCCGCTACGAGACCGACAGCGGGGCCGAGATCCATGTCGCGCTGACCGTCGACCGCGCCGCCCGCAGCGCGGTGCTGGACTTCGCCGGCACCTCACCCCAGCAGCCCGGCAACGCCAACGCGCCCAGCTCGGTGGTGATGGCGGCCGTCCTGTACGTCTTCCGCACCCTGGTCGCCGACGACATCCCGCTCAACAGCGGCTGCCTCAAGCCCGTCCAGGTCCGGATCCCGGAGGGCTCGATGCTCGCCCCCGTCTTCCCGGCGGCCACCGTCGCCGGCAATGTGGAGACCTCCCAGGCGGTCACCGGCGCGCTCTACGCCGCGCTCGGCGTCCAGGCCGAGGGCTCGGGCACGATGAACAACCTCACCTTCGGCAACAACCGCGTGCAGTACTACGAGACCGTCGCCAGCGGTTCGGGCGCGGGCGACGGCTTCGACGGCGCGGACGCGGTACAGACCCATATGACCAACTCCCGGCTGACCGACCCCGAAGTGCTGGAGTGGCGCTACCCCGTGCGCGTCGACAGCTTCGCCATCCGCTCCGGCAGCGGCGGCGCGGGCCGCTGGCACGGCGGCTGCGGGGTCGAGCGCCGGCTGCGCTTCCTGGAACCGATGACCGTCGCCCTGCTGACCAACCACCGCAGGATCCCGCCGTACGGCATGGCGGGCGGTGCCCCGGGTGCGCTGGGCGCCAACTCCATCGAGCGGGCGGACGGTTCGCGCGAGGAGTTGCGGGGCTGTGACGCGGCGGACGTCGGCGTGGACGACGTACTGGTGCTGCGGACGCCGGGCGGCGGCGGATACGGGGCGGCGGACGGCGGCTGACCGGCCGCCCGCCGGCCCCGGAGCGCCGCTACCGCGCGCGGACGAACCGCACCGGTGTCCCCGGTGTCGCCTGCGCCGCGGGGGCCAGGTAGCGCTCGGGGACGACGCCGATGACGGGGTAGCCGCCGGTGGTGGGGTGGTCGTGCAGGAAGAGCACCGGGAGGCCGTCGGGCGGGACCTGGAGGGCGCCCAGCGGCATGCCCTCGCTGGGGAGTTCGCCGGAGCGGGCGCGCTCCAGGGGCGGGCCTTCGGTGCGCAGACCGATGCGGTTGCTCGCCGGGGAGACCCGGAAGCGGCCGGTGGTCAGGGTGCGCAGACCGGCGTCGGTGAACCAGGCGTCGCGCGGGCCCGGCAGGAACGGCAGCAGCAGCTCCGTCACCGGGCCGGCGTGCGGGACGGCGTCGGCGGTGGCCGGCGGGCCGTGCGGGTCGCCCAGCGGGAGGACCGCGCCGTCGGTGAGAGGGTCGGGGCCCAGGCCGGAGAGGAGATCGGCGGCGCGGCTGCCGAGCACCTCTTCGGTGTCGATCCCGCCGGCGAAGGCGAGGTGCGAGCGCAGACCGTGGGTGGCGGGCCCGGCGTCCAGAACGGCGCCCGCCGGGACGCGGACCGGGGCGCCCCAGGGCGCGGGACGGCCGTCGACGGTCACCGGGCAGGGGGCGCCGGTGACGGCGACGGTGGTGGCCGTACGGACGCGGACGGCGCAGCCCGTCAGCGTCGTCTCCAGGCCGGCGGCCGATTCGGGGTTGCCGACCAGGCGATTGGCGAGGCGGTGCGCGGGCTCGTCCAGGGCGCCCGCGCGTGGCACGCCGAGGTGGGCGTGGCCGGGCCTGCCGAGATCCTGGACGGTGGTGAGCGCACCGGCCCGGACGACCGAGAGGGCGCGGTCGGTCATCGGGCGGTCTCCTGCGGGACGAAGCGGACCCGGGTGCCGGGTGCGAGCAGCGCGGCGGGTTCCCGGTACGGGTCCCACAGGACGGTGTCGGTGGTGCCGATCAGCTGCCAGCCGCCGGGGGAGGAGCGCGGATAGACACCGGTGTACGGGCCGGCGAGCGCGACCGAGCCGACCGGGACCTTGGTACGGGGAGTGTCCCGGCGCGGTACGTGCAGCGGCGCGGGCAGACCGGTCAGATAGCCGAAACCGGGGGCGAAACCGCAGAAGGCGACATGGAATTCGGTGGCGGAGTGCAGCCGCACCACCTCGTCCGGGGTGACGTCCCACAGGGCGGCGACATCGGCGAGATCGGGGCCGTCGTAGCGGACCGGGATCTCGACGGCGGGCCGGTCGCCGGCGGTGAGCGGCGGAATGTCCCAGGCGGCGAGTTCGGCGATCAGCCCGCGGGGGTCGGTGAGACCGTCGAGAAGCACCGTGCGGGCGGCCGGCACGATCTCGCGCACCGGCGGCAGGGTGCCGTCGGCCGCCCGGCGCAGCAGCTCGGCGTGCAGCGCCTCGACCTCCTCGGCGTCGTCCAGCTCGATGAGCAGCCCGTGTTCGCCGACCGGCAGCGGCCTCATACGAAGCTCCGTACGCGCACACCGGCCGAGGTCAGCTCGGACCGTACGCGCCGGGCGAGGCCGGCGGCGCCCGGGGTGTCGCCGTGCAGACACAGCGAACGGGCGGTGATCTCGACCCGCCGGCCGTCGAGGGAGGTGACGGTGCGGTCGCGGGCCATGCCCAGGGCGCGCTTGACGACCTCGTCGGGGTCGTGGAGTACGGCGCCGGGCTCCCGGCGCGGCACGAGGGTGCCCTCGGCGGTGTAGGCGCGGTCGGCGAACGCCTCGCCCACGACGGGCAGCCCGGCCCGGCGGGCGGCCTCGTGCAGCCGGGAGCCGGCGAGGCCGAGAACCGGGAGCGCGCCGCCCGCGGTGCGGATGCCCTCGATGACGGCGCCGGCCTGCTCCTCGTCGTGGACACAGCGGTTGTAGAGCGCGCCGTGCGGTTTGACGTAGCCGACGCGGGCACCGGCGGCGCGCGCGAAGACCTCCAGCGCACCGATCTGGTAGGTGATTTCGTCGGCCAGTTCACCCGGCGGCACATCCATCGCGCGCCGGCCGAAGCCGGCCAGGTCGCGGTAGGAGACCTGGGCGCCGATGACCACACCGCGCTCGACGGCCAGCTCGCACACCCGCCGCATCGTGGCCGGGTCGCCGGCGTGGAAGCCGCAGGCGACATTGGCGCTGGTGACCACGGACAGCAGCGCCTCGTCGTCGGTGAGCTGCCAGCGGCCGAAGCCTTCCCCGAGGTCGGCGTTGAGATCGATGACGGCAGGAGCCACCGCGTCACTCATGCCGAAACCTCGCTTCGCTCGGCCTCGCATTCGCTCGGCGCGCACCTTTCCATGATTCTCCCCCAGCCTTCGGCCGGGGGGACCCCCATGCTGCGCTCGCTCATGTATGTCCGTTCCAGAGGTGCTCGATACCGGTCGGGCGCGCTGCGCGCCGGGCGCGGCGGCCCGCTGGCGGGCGGGGCGGGCGGGGGCGTTCCGGCCGGCCGGCCCGTATCCGTAGTGACTCTCCCCCGAGGGCACTCGAGCCGACCGGCGTTGGGGACAACGTAAGGGATCGTTGAACGATCCGACAAGAGGGCCGGTGCATTCGCCCGGTGGTGTGTTGTCTCGTCCCCCTATCTGGGATTGACTTTCGCCACGACACCCGGGACGGCCTCGGACCGCCGCCCGGCACGGTGCGAGAACGGGGAGCGGTATGGCCGGCGGAGTGGCGAAGAACGATCAGTGGCGGCTCGCCGAGGTCTCGGGCCTGGAACGGGACCGTGCCCTGCTCGGGCGCTCCAGCACCGCCGAGCGGGTCGCCGACATCCTGCGCGACCGGATCACCGAGGGGTACTTCCCGCCCGGCGCCCGGCTCTCGGAGGAGAGCATCGGCGGTGCGCTCGGCGTCTCGCGCAACACGCTGCGGGAGGCCTTCCGGCTGCTGACCCACGAGCGGCTGCTGGTGCACGAGCTCAACCGCGGGGTGTTCGTACGGGTGGTGACGGTCGAGGACCTGGACGACATCTACCGGGTGCGCACGCTCGTGGAGTGCGCGGCGGTACGGGGTCTGGGGGAGGGGCCCTATGACGCCCGCACGACCGAAAACATCGCGGCGATCGAGGCCGCCGTGCGGGCCGGTGAGGCCGCCTCCGACGACCGGGAGTGGCAGGACCTCTCGACCGCCAACATCCGCTTCCATCAGGGCATCGTGGCCCTGGCCGGCAGCCCGCGCACGGATGAGCTGATGCGCGGTGTACTGGCCGAACTCCGGCTGGTCTTTCATGTCATGGCCGATCCCCGGCGCTTCCACGCACCCTATTTGACCCGCAATCGCCAGATCGTCGAGGCGTTGCAAGCCGGCGACCCCGCCGAGGCCGAGCAGCTGCTGCTGTCCTATCTGGAGGATTCGCGCAGCCAGTTGTCGGGGGCCTACGCCCAGCGCATCGCGGAGGGGTGACATCCGGGGGGCGGGCCGGCCGCAGACCTCCGCCCCAGGCCCGCCCCGGCACCCGCACGGAATTCGCTGCAGATCAGTATCCGCAGACCCCTTGTCGGATCGTTGAACAATCGCCTAGCCTCCGCTGCAATCTCTTCATCGCTCCCCATGGACCCGTGCCGGGTCCCGTACGCGGAAGGCGGACCCATGATCGTGCTCCTCGGCGTGCTCGTGGTCGTGATCGGCTTCGCCACGAAACGCAATCCCCTCCTGGTGGTCGGGGTGGCCGGCATCGCGACCGGCCTCCTCGGTGGTCTGTCACCCGGCAAGGTGCTGGCCGCCTTCGGCGAGGGCTTCGCCGGCAGCCGGGCGGTGACGATCTTCGCGATCACCCTCCCGGTCATCGGCCTCCTGGAGCGCTACGGCCTCCAGGAGCAGGCCCGTAACCTCATCGCCCGGTTCGCCAAGCTCACCACCGGACGCTTCCTCGCGCTCTACCTGGGCCTGCGGCAGATAGGCGCCGCGGTCGGGCTCACCAATGTCTTCGGGCACGCCCAGACCGTCCGCCCGCTCGCCGTCCCCATGGCCGAGGGCGCAGCCGAGCGCACATACGGCCAACTCCCCGACCGGACACGGGAGAAGGTCAGGTCGTTCTCCGCCAGCGCGGACAACATCGGCCTGTTCTTCGGGGAGGACGTCTTCCTCGCCGTCGGCTCCATCCTGCTGATCACCGGCTTCGTCAACACCACCTACGGCACCCACCTCGAACCGCTGCACCTCGCGCTGTGGGCGATCCCCACCGCCGTGTGCGCGTTCGTGGTCCACGGCTGGCGACTGCTGCGCCTGGACCGCCAGTTGGAGCGCGAACTGCTCACCGCCAACGTCCAGCCCAACGCCGCAGTGGAGGCAGCCCAGTGATCAAGGCAGAGTGGTTCTATTGGCTGGTCGGCCTCAGCTTCCTGGTGATGGCCTCCCAGATGGCCACCGACCGCAGCAACCCCAAGCGCTTCGGCACCGGCGCCTTCTGGGGCCTGATCGGCGCCGGCTTCATCTACAGCAGCTGGGTCGTCACCAAGCAGGCGCCGGCCGAACCGCTGGGCGTCGCGGTGCTCGTGATGGCCGTTCTGGCCGGCTTCGGCTTCACCGGGCGCGGCACCCCGCGCACCACCACCCCCGAGCAGCGCACCGCCAGCGCCGCCAAGCTCGGCAACAAGCTCTTCGTCCCCGCGCTCACCATCCCCGTCGTCGCGATGGCCTGCGCCATCGGCGTCAAGCATCTGTCCATCGGGGGCGAGCCGGTCCTCCAGGAGGGCAGCGAGACCATCCTGGGCCTGGGCATCGGGGCCGTCGTCGCCCTCGTCGTCGGCATGATCATGCTGCGCGAGAAGCGGGTGTCCGTGCCGGTGCAGTCCGGCCGCTCCATGCTGGAGGCGATGGGCTGGGCCATGCTGCTGCCGCAGATGCTGGCTACGTTGGGCGCCATCTTCCAGGTCTCCGGCGTCGGCGACCAGGTCGGCAAGCTCACCACCTCCGTACTGCCCAAGGACTCCCTGTACATCGCGGTCGTCGTCTACTGCGTCGGTATGTTCGCGTTCACCATCATCATGGGCAACGCCTTCGCCGCCTTCCCCGTGATGACCGCGGCCGTCGGCTGGCCCGTCCTGATCGGACACTTCGACGGCAACCCCGCCGCGGTCCTGGCCATCGGCATGCTCGCCGGATTCTGCGGCACCCTGGTGACCCCCATGGCCGCCAACTTCAACATCGTTCCGGCTGCCCTGTTGGAACTGAAGGACCAGTACGGGCCCATCAAGGCGCAGCTGCCCACCGCGGGCGTGCTGCTCGGGTGCAACATCGTGATCATGGCGCTGTTCGCCTTCTGAACCCGCTCCACCGCACCACGGCGCACTCCGCCGCCGCCCCCCCCCACGATCGTTATCGAGCCGCACCGAGGATGACCGTATGACCCGGGTACTGCTGACCGGATTTGCCCCCTTCGAAGGTGAATCCGTCAATCCCTCCTGGCAGGCGGTACGCGCCGCCGCGGCCGAACCGCCCGCCGGAATCGAGGCGTCCGCCGTCGAGCTGCCCTGCGTCTACGGAGCCTCGATCGCGGTGCTGCGCGCCGCGATCGAGGAGACCCGCCCCGAGATAGTGGTGTGCGTCGGCCAGGCCGGCGGCCGCCCCGACATCACCGTCGAACGCATCGCCGTCAACATCGACGACGCCCGCATCCCCGATGCCTCGGGCGCCGAACCGATCGACGAGGTGATCGTGCCCGGCGGCCCCGCCGCGTATTTCTCCACCCTGCCGATCAAGGCATGCGTGGCGGCCGTCCGCGCCGCCGGGCTGCCCGCCTCCGTCTCCAACACGGCGGGCACCTTCGTCTGCAACCACGTCTTCTACGGCCTCGCCCACCTCATCGCCACCGAACTCCCCGGCATCCGCGGCGGGTTCGTGCACGTCCCCTACGCCCCGGAACAGGTCGTCGACCGCGCCCTGCCCTCGCTGCCGGTCAGCGCGGTGGCCCAGGCCCTGCGGGAGATCGCCGCCACCGCCGCACACACCGTCACCGACCTCCGCGTCGCCGAAGGGGCCACCCATTGAGCGGCGGCCCCTCCGCCCAGGAGGCGGCCCCACTCGCCCCGCACGCCGACCGGTTCGCCGCCCTGGCGCTGGCCAACGTGGTCCGCGCCTACCCGTACGCGCCGATGCATCTGCTGACCGGCCCCCAGGACCTGGTGCCGCCGCGCACCCACCACCCCGCCTTCTACGGGTCGTACGACTGGCACTCCTCGGTCCATATGCACTGGCTGCTGGTCCGGCTGCTGCGCCGCTGCCCCGACCGGGTCCCCCGTAGCGAGATCACCGACGCCCTCGACCGCCACCTCACCGCCGCCCACCTCGCCGTCGAAACGGCCTATCTGCGCGCCCACCCCGCCTTCGAGCGGCCCTACGGCTGGGCCTGGCTGCTGGCCCTGGCCGCCGAGTGCCGGGCGCTCGGCGGCGCGGCGGGGGAGCGCTGGGCCACCGCCCTGGCACCGGCGGCCGAGGCCGTCGACGCCCTCCTTCGCGGCTGGCTGCGGCGCGCCACCTACCCGGTCCGGCACGGCACCCACACCAACAGCGCGTTCGCGCTCGGCCTGGTCCTGGACACGGCAGCCGCGGCCGGCCGCCCGGAGCTGGCAGCTCCGGTCACCGGGACACTCCTGCGCTGGTTCGCCGACGACCATGATGCGCCGGCCCACTGGGAGCCCTCCGGCCAGGACTTCCTGTCGCCGGCGCTCGCCGAGGCCGAGGCGATGGGCCGGGTACTGCCGCAGGCGGAGTTCGCCTCCTGGCTGGCCCGCTTCCTGCCCGGCATCGAGCGCCGCGCACCGGCCGCGCTGCTCGGCCCGCCCACCGTCTCCGACCCCGCCGACCCGCAGATCGGCCATCTCACCGGCCTCTCGCTCAGCAGGGCGGCCGCGCTGCGCCGGATCGCCGCCGCGCTGCCGTCGGACGATCCGCGCGGCGCCGTCCTCGCGGCGGCGGCCCGGGACCACCTGGCCGCCGGGCTGCCGCACACCGTCTCGGGAGACTTCACGGGCGACCACTGGCTCGCCACCTTCGCCGTCCTCGCGCTGGACGGCCCGCCGGCGCACGGCGGGACCTGGCGGCCGGCCGCGGCGGGCGACGCCGTAGACTGACGCGTCGGCCGGCCGAGGACCCTCCCCAGGGTCCGTCAACGGATCCACCTGCGGTTCCACCCATGAGCGGATCCGCGCCGTTTCGTCCGTTGTCAGTGCGAGCGCCTACTCTGTGCGACGTGACTTTTCCCGCCCCGGGGGCCGCTGCGCCCCAGCTCAACGGCCCTCACCGGCCCGCGCCGGGCCCGGCCGCCGACGAGGGCCTGGCCCGTCGGCTGCGCGCCCTCGCGTGCACCGCACCGCTGCACGACCTCGATGTGCGCAAGGCCAACCTCGCGGGTGAGTACGGGATCTACGCCATGGCGGAGGTGGCGCTCGCCGTCATCGATCTCGTCACGCTGAACATGGACTTCGACACCGGCGCCGACCACGAGGAGATAGTGGCGAAGGTGCTCCCGCGGGTCGCCGCGCAGGCACCCCGCCGTCCCACGGGTGAGCACGAGCGGGTGGCCCGCTGGGTGCTGGAGAATCTGATCAACGTCGGCAGCGTGGACCGCGGCTTCCGCGCCGTCTACGGCACCTTCAACACCGAGGGCGAGTACGTCCGCCGCGACTACGACTTCAAGCTCATCGAGGAGGTCCCCGGCGCCGGCGGCACCGTCTTCCTGCGGGCCACCGACGAAGCGGTCAACGTCCTGGTGGGCGCGCTCGACACGGACGTCACCAGCGCCCAGATCGCCGCCGAGGTCAAGCTGGAGGTGCTGATCAACCGCGGCCGGCTGGCCGACGCCCAGCTCGCCGCCGAACAGGCCCGCTACCGCACCGTGCAGTATGCCGAGACCCTGCGCCGGACCCTGGACGCCACCCGGCGCAATGTCCGCGCGGTCGACTGGCTGGAAACCGTCCCCGACATGATCAACGAGGCGCTGGACCACGTCGCGGACCGCTACCGCCACGAGAACGCCATCCTCACCAACATCCGCAAGGCCCGCGACGAGACCGAGGAGCCCGAGCACAAGCGGCGCGCCGCCGAGCTCGTCGACATCGTCAAGGACTGCATCCGCCGCCACACCCAGCTCCAGTCCCGGCTGCTGGAGGCCGGCCCGCTCTTCCGCGCTGAGCAGGACCGGCAGGCCTTCGCCACCCCCGTCGCCCGCTCCGGACTCGACCTGTACGGCCAGCTCGTCGCCCGCCTGCTGCCGCTCCCCGCCGAGCAGGCCATCCGCGTCACCGACGCCTTCTTCGCCCACGGCACGGGCCTGCGCACCCCCTCGGCCGTCCGTGTCGGCGACCTCGTCGAGGTGCTGCTGACCCCGCCCGTCGAGCGCGAGCACCTCGGCGCCGAGATGCCCGAGCCCGACCTGGTGGCGACCCCCGACGACAGCCGCTTCAGCGAGGCCCAGCTCGACGCCGCGATGGCGCTGCTCGCCCTGCCCGCCGACGCGCCCCGCCGACTCTCCGGCCTGCTCGCCGAGGCGCGCCGCAGCGATCCCGAACTCCCCTACCTCGTCGCCCTGCTGGCGGTGCACGCCGCCAGCCCGCCGGTCGGCACGGCCTACCGCCAGGGCGAACAGCAGCTGCTGTTCGCCGTCGACGACGGCACCGAGCTGACCGACCCGGAGTTCGGCGGCGCCGACCTCATCGTCGGCACGGCCCTGCTGGACGCCGCCGGGATGGCCGCCGACCGCTCGGAGGTGGCCTGATGCCCCGCGCCCAAGGCGTACGGCCGACGAACGGCGGTGCGCGCCCGGTCCAGCGGGACCGGACCCCGCCGTGCGGCGGCCCACCGCCACGGCGGCCAGAGATGTCCGAGATCGTCCCCCGCAAGGAGCTTGTTCCGTGACCGAGTACGACGCCGACGAGGTGCCGCAGCCGGATCCGGCGTCCGGGACCGGCGGGCCGGGCCGGGGCGTGCCCACCGCCGACGCCGAACCGGCCGTCGCGGGGCCGGCGCCCGTCACCCCCGCCGATGCCGCCGACGCCGCCCGGCTGGTCTCCTTCGGCCTCCAGCCCAAGCTGCTGCCCGCCCGCGACGCCGAATACGGCGAACTGCTGCGCCGCTATCGGGACGAACCCGCCTTCGCCCGGCTCGCCGACGCGGTCGCCACCGGCCTCGGCCTGGTCGTCCTGGAGGTCTCCACCCGCGCCGGGATGGCCGTCACCGCCGCCGAGGACTCCGTCTTCGCCGTACGCATGGGCGACTACGCCCGCCGCGCCTCCGCCGACTCCGCCGACCGCTTCCTGCACGGCCTGGCACATCTGGCGGTCGCCGCGCTGGCCTTCCCGCGCCCCGAAGACCTCGCCGACGACGGCTACATCGGCCGGATCACCGTCAACGGCGTCGACGCGTTCGTCCGGCAGGCCTGCCGCCGCCTGGAGGAGCGCGCCGAGCAGGAGGGCGAGAACACCGACCCCGCCACCGACGCCCCCGGCCTGGAATCCGCCTGGCGCATCTACGCCCGGCGCAGCGCGACCGGCGCCACCAAGGACGCCCGGCGGCTGGCCGGTTCGACCACCGGCATCATCGCCAAGGCCGTCACCTTCCTCGTCGACTCCGGCTTCCTGCAGCGCACCGGCGACGACGCCGGCGGCGCCTACCGCACCACCGCCCGCTATCAGCTCCAGGTCCGTGACATGGCCGGCAGCGCCGCCATGGCCGAGCTGCTGGAGCTGGGCATCGTCCCCGTCACCGACGGCAGCGCCGCGCTGATGCCGGGCGAGGACACCGACGACCTCGACCTGGTCGCAGACGCCGGACTGCCCTTCCACTCCGGCTGACCGCGCCGCACGACCTCCGCCCGCCCCGACCACCGCACCACTACCCGCCACGACAACGAGAGTCCGCCATGTACGAGCTGTCCAGGGTCCGCCTCTACTCCATCGGGCCCGCCGGTGCGCGCTACGCCGACACCGTGCTGGACCTGCGCGGAGTCGGCGCGCCCGTGCCCCAACCGGCCCCGGCCCAGGCGGACTTCTTCGAGGACGAACCGGTCGGCCCGCCACGCCGCCCGGCCCCCGCCGGCGTCCTCTTCCTGGAGAACGGCGGCGGCAAGTCCGTCCTGCTCAAGCTGATCTTCTCGGTGATGCTGCCCGGCCACCGCAACACCCTCGGCGGCGCCAGCTCCGGCGTGCTGCGCAAATTCCTGCTCGCCGACGACTGCGGCCATGTGGCCCTGGAATGGCAGCACGTCCTCACCGGCGAGAGCGTGGTCGTCGGCAAGGTCAGCGAATGGCGCGGCCGGCAGGTCTCCAACGACCCCCGCAAGTTCGCCGAGGCCTGGTACAGCTTCCGGCCCGGCCCCGGCATGAGCCTGGACTCCCTCCCCGTCGCCGAGGCCACCGTCGTCCGCCCCCGCCAGGAGAGCGGCGAGGGCACCTCCGGCGCCCAGGGCCGCCGCCGCACGATGAAGGGCTTCCGCGACGTTCTCACCGAGGCCGGGAAGAACTACCCCAACCTCGACGTCGTCTGGGAAGAGATCCACGAACGCTGGAACGAACACCTCGGCCACTTGGGCCTCGACCCCGAACTCTTCCGCTACCAGCGGGAGATGAACGCCGACGAGGGCGAGGCCGCCGGCCTGTTCGCGGTCAAGAACGACTCGGACTTCACCGATCTGCTGCTGCGTGCCGTCACCGACACCCGGGACACCGACGGCCTCGCCGACCTCGTGCACGGCTTCGCCCACAAGCTCGGCCGGCGCGCCGAGCTGACCGCCGAGCGGGACTTCACCGCCGGCTCCCTCGACCTGCTCTCGCGCATCGCCGACGCCGCCGAGCAGCGCGAACGCGCCCGTGAGGTGCACGCCGGCGCGGAGCGCCGCACCCGCGGCCTCGCCCAGCGGCTGCACGCCCGCGGCACTGAGGAGCGCGGCCGCGCCGCCGAGCTGGCCGAACAGGTCGCCGCCGCGGCCCACCGCGTCACCGACGCCGAGCGGATCCGCGAGCGCCGCTCCCTGGTCTCCGCCGAACTCGCCTACCGGCACGCCTCGCTGGCGCTGGCCGCCGCGGAGAAGGGCGCCGCCGCCCAGCGCCGCGAGCTGAACGACGCCCGTACGCTGCACAGCGCCTGGCAGGCCGCCGAGATCGCGCTGCGGCACCGCGCCGCCGCCGACCGCTCCACACGGGTCGCCGCCGCCATCCGCGAGGCCGAGCGGGACGCCGCACCGGCGCTCGCCGCCCGCGCCACCGCCGCCGCCGACCTCGTCCGCGCCCTGCATGCGGCGGCCGAGGCCGGTGAGGGGATCGCCAACGAGGAGGAGGAGCGCTCCGCCGCCCTCCAGGAAGCCGGCGAATCCGCGCACCGCGACGCCACCACGGCCGCCACCCACGCCCAGCGCGCCCGCAGCGAGGCCGACCACCTCAAGCAGCGGCTCGCCGAGGTCGCCGAGGAGACCGCCGAGGCCGTCCGGGCCGGCTGGCTGGACGACAGCGCCCCCGACGCCGACCCGGCCCGGGCCGCGCTCGCCGCCTCGGACGCCGAGAAGACCGCCGTCGAGGCCTGGGACTCGGCCCGCGAGGCCGCCCGGCAGGCCACCGACCACGCCCGCGAGGCCGCCGCCCGGCACTCCGCCGCGGAGCTCGCGGCGGCCCGCGCCGAGGACGCGGCGCAGGCGGCGGAGCGTGCGTACGACGCCGAGCGCCGGGCCGCCGAGTCCATCGGCGCCGAGCAGCGGCTCGCCGACCTCCTCGGCCTCCCGCAGTCCGAGGCCGGATCCCTCGGGGTGCCCGGCCCCCGTACGGCCACGCCCCCTATGGACCCGGTCGCCCCGCGCCGTCCCGCCGCCGGATCGCTGACCGCCGAGGAGCTGGACCGCAACGCCGATGCGCTGCGCGAGCTGCTGGAGGAGGGCGTCACCGCCGCCGAACGGCAGCTGTTCGACCTGCGGACGGCCGCCGCCGACGACTCCCGGATCCTCGGCGCGCTGGGCGACGGCGGGCTGCTGCCGCCGGGGCCCGATGTGCTGGCCGCCGTGGAGTATCTCGGCGAGCACGGTGTCCCCGCGCTGCCCGGCTGGCGCTATCTCGCCCAGTCCGTCGCCCCCGCCGACCACGCCCGGGTGCTGGCCGCCCGCCCCGAGCTCGTCGACGGCGTGATCATCACGGACCCCGACACCCACGCACGGGCCCGCGAGGTGCTCGCCCAGGCCGCGCTGCTGCCGCGCTCGGCCGTCGCGGTCGGCACCGCCGCCGCGCTGCTCGCGCCCACGCCCGCCCCCGACGAGCGGGACAGCGGCGTATTTCTCGTCCCGCCGAACCCGGCGATGCACGACGAATCCGCCGCCGACGAGGAGCGCCAGGCGCTGCGAGCGCGCGCCATAGAGCGTGACGAGGAGATCCGGGCGCTGGCCGCCCGGCTCGCCGGGGACCGTGCGCTGGCCGCCCGGCTCGGCTCGTGGCGTACGGGCTGCCCGGCCGGCCGCCTCGGTGAGCTGGCCGCCACCGCGGAGGAGACCCGGACGGCCGCGGAGGGGGCCGCCGCCGAGCTGGCCGAGGCCCGGACGGCCCGCGCCGAGGCCGACGAGGTCGCGGCCGAGGCCACCGGGGTGCGCGACGAGCGCCAGGAGACCGCGCAGCGCGCCCGCCGCGCCGCCGACCTGCTGGCCGGCCTCGCCCACCGACTGCGCGAGCGCGCCTCCTGGCAGTCCCGGCTGCGCGAACTCGCCGACGAAGCGGCCGAGTTCGAGGCCCGGGCCGAGGAGTGCGTGGATCGCGCGCGGGCCGCCGACGAGGACCGCAGGGCCGCCCAGCGGGCCGCCGACGACGCCCGCCGCACCGCCCGCGCGCTGCGCGCCGAGCGCGCCGAGATCGCCGGCGTACCGGACGACCTGGGCGAGGCCCCCGAGGGCGTGAGCACCTCCCTGCCCGCGCTGCGCGAGGCCTACCGCGCCGCCTCCCAGCTCTACGAAAAGGTCGGCGTCGGCGCCGATCTGCGCGCCGAGCAGGCCCGCGCCGAGGGCGACGAGAGCGCGGCCCTGGCCGAGCTGAACCGTCTCACCAACAAGGTCCGCACCCGCGCGGAGGCGCTCCTTCAGAGCCCGGACGCCGCCGACGGCCCGTCCCGGCAGGCCGCCGCGGCTCGCGCCGAGTCGCTGGTGCAGATGCTGGAGAGCCGCGCCTCGGCCGCCAGCGAACAGCTCGGCCGGCTGCGCGGCGAGGCCGAACGGCTCGCCCCCACCGACGGCGACGCGCACACCGAGCTGCCCGAGGAGCTGGTCCCCGCGGACGCCGACCGCGCCAAGGAGCTGCTGCGCGCCGCGGCCGGCGAACTGGCCACCGCCACCGAGGCGTTGGACGGCGCCCGGGCACAGCACGAAGAGCTGCTGCGTGCCCACCGCGCCGCCGAGGACGCGGCCGGCGGCTTCGACGAGACCGCCGCCCTGCTGCGCGATCTGCTGCGCGACCACCACGACACCGACGACACGGGCGACGCGCGGATCGAGCCGTACGCCGGCCGGCTCGACGAGGCCCGGCAGGCCGCCGCCGAATCCCGCCGCTCCCTGCGTGGCTGCGCCGCCGACCTCTCCGCCGCCGAGTCCGCGGTCCGGGAGGCCTCCGACATCCTCGTACGGCACGCCAACTCCACCCGCTACGAACAGGTCCGTACCCCCGCCCGGCAGCAGATCCGTGAGCTGCCCGCCGCGGCCCTCCCGGACCACGCCGTCAAGTGGGCGGAGGCCTTCGCGCCCCGGCTGCGGGTGCTCACCGACGAGCTGGAGCAGCTGGAGCGCAACCGCGACTCCATCGTCGACCGGCTCCGCGGCCTGGTCGAGTCGTCGCTGACGACGCTGCGCTCGGCCCAGCGGCTGTCCCGGCTGCCCGAGGGGCTGGGGGAGTGGTCCGGACAGGAGTTCCTGCGGATCCGCTTCGAGGACCCCGACCAGGCCACGCTCACCGAGCGGCTGGGCGAGGTCATCGACGAGGCGACCCGCGCGGCGGTCAGGAAGAACAGCGATCTGCGGCGGGACGGTATGTCCCTGCTGCTGCGCGGTGTCGGCGCGGCGCTCCAGCCGCGCGGCGTGGCGGTGGAGATCCTCAAGCCGGACGCGGTGCTGCGCGCCGAGCGGGTGCCGGTCGGGCAGATGGGCGATGTCTTCTCCGGCGGCCAGCTGCTGACCGCCGCCATCGCCCTGTACTGCACGATGGCGGCGCTGCGCAGCAACGACCGGGGCCGCGACAAGCAGCGGCACGCCGGCACGCTGTTCCTGGACAACCCCATCGGCCGCGCCAATGCGACCTATCTGCTGGAGCTGCAGCGCGCCGTCGCCGACGCGCTGGGCGTTCAGCTCCTGTACACCACCGGCCTGTTCGACACCACCGCGCTCGCCGAGTTCCCGCTGGTCATCCGGCTGCGCAACGACGCGGACCTGCGGGCCGGCCTGAAGTACATCAGCGTCGAGGAGCATCTGCGACCGGGTCTGCCGCAGCAGGATCCGGCCGGAGAGGTGGTGCACGGCCAGATCACGGCGACCCGGATGTACCGCCGCCCGGAAGAGCGCACTTCCCCGGAGCCGTCGGAGGGCGCCACGGGGTGACGGCTCCGGCGGGGCGGCCTGCGGGCGGTTACAGCACCACGACCGACCGCAGGACCTCCCCGCGCTGCATCTTCGCGAAGGCCGGTTCGATGCCGTCGAGCACAATCGTCTCGCTGATGAACCGCTCCAGATCGAGCTTGCCGCTCAGAAACAGATCGATCAGCACCGGGAAGTCGCGGCTGGGCAGACAGTCGCCGTACCAGGACGACTTCAGCGCGCCGCCGCGCGAGAAGAGATCGATCAGCGGCAGCTCGATCCGCATGTCCGGGGCGGGCACACCGACCTGGACCAGCGTGCCGGCCAGATCGCGCATATAGAACGCCTGCCGGTAGGTCTCCGGGCGGCCCACCGCGTCGATGACCACATCGACGCCGTGCCCGCCGGTGAGCGCGCGGACCGCCTCGACCGGGTCCGTACCACGGGAGTTGACGGTGTCGGTGGCGCCGAACCGCTCCGCGGCGTCCAGCTTGCCGTCGTCGAGATCGACGGCGATCACCCGCCGCGCGCCGGCCCGGGAGGCGCCCGCGATGGCGGCATTGCCGACGCCGCCGCAGCCGATGACGGCGACGGTGTCCCCGCTGCCTACACCGCCGGTGTGCACGGCCGCGCCGTACCCGGCCATCACCCCGCAGCCGATCAGGCCCGCGGCCTCCGGGCGCGCCGACGGATCGACCTTCACCGCCTGCTCCGCGGCGACCAGGGTCTTCTCGGTGAAGGCGCCGATGCCCAGGGCCGCGGTCAGCTCCGTACCGTCCAGCAGGGTCATCGGCCGTTTCGCGTTGCGGGAGTTGAAGCAGTACCAGGGGCGGGCGCGGCGGCAGGAGCGGCACTGCCCGCAGGGCGCCCGCCAGGCGAGCACCACGTAGTCGCCGGGCGCCGGCTCCGTGACGCCGGGACCGACCGCCTCGACGACACCGGCCGCCTCATGGCCGAGCAGATACGGGAACTCGTCGCCGATCGCGCCGTCGCGATAGTGCAGATCGGTGTGGCACACCCCGCAGGCCTGGACGGCCACGAGCACTTCGCCCGGGCCGGGATCGGGCACGAGGATCGGCAGCACCTCGACGGGCGCGCCCTTCTTGAGGGCGACGACGGCGCGGGCTTCGTGCGGCATGTCTCACTCCTAAAACAGCGCCTGCGGTGGCGGCAGGGGCGGGTGCGCGCGGAGGTGGCACGGATGCCTGTGAGGGGTGGAGTGGTGCGCTGCGCGGGGAACGAAGACGGGGGTGGAGGGCGCTCCACCCCCGTCTTCGGTGTTGCCTATAGTGCGCTGGGTTGCGCTATAGGAGACATGCTGGAAGTCCGTCAGGGATCCGTCAAGGGGGATTTTTCGCTACGGGTCGAGCGTCGTCCTCGTACCCCGGGCATGAGCTGCTCCGCCCGGGGCGCAAGGACGGGCCCTCACCCCGCGTACCCCATCCGGCGGGAGAGTTCGGCGGCCGCCTTCGCGGACCGCTCCGCGAGCTCCGGCAGCAGTCGGCGCTCCATCCGGTACGCCGGCCCCGAGACACCGATCGCGCCGATCACCGCACCGTCGTGCGCCCGCACCGGCGCCGCCACCGCGTTCAGCCCGATCTCCAACTCCTCGTTGGTACAGGCGAATCCGTCCTGGAGCACGGCGGTCAGCTGCTCGCGCACACCGGCCGCCGTGGTCAGGGTGTTCTCGGTGAACCGCGGAAGCTTGCGGGTGACCAGGGTCTCCCGGCGCTGCTGCGGCAGATGGGCCAGCAGCACCTTGCCGCTGGCGGTGGCGTGCAGCGGGGTGCGCCGGCCCAGCCAGTTGTACGCGGTGACCGCGGCGGCCCCCCTGGCCTGCATGATGTTGACAGCCGCGTCGCCGTCCAGCACCGCGATGTTGGCGGTCTCCCCGGTCTCGTCGGCGAGCGCCCGGCACACCGGCTGGCCCTCCTGCGAGATGTCCAGCCGGATCGCCGCGGCGCCGGCCAGCCGCAGCACCCCGGCGCCCAGGTAGTACTTCCCGCGCTCCTTCTCCTGCTCCACCAGCCCGCGGTTCTCCAGCACGCCCAGGATCCGGAACGCGGTCGACTTGTGGACGCCCAGCTCCTCGGAAATCTCGGTCACCCCGGCGTCGCCCAGCTTGGCCAGGATCTCCAGCACGCTCACCGCACGGTCCACGGACTGGACGGATCCCGCCCCGCCGCGCCGTTCCTCGGACCGGTCGTCTGACGTATCGGTCGTGTTCGACATGGGTCTTTGTGTCACCACCCGGTGGCCCCCGAGGGCCACGTCTGAGGCATCTGTCGGGAAGCCCTTGACGGCCCGCTTCCCGGCCTGGATTCTGTTGCGCATCGCGCTCTGCGATGCGTTATTCAGAACACATGATACCGATCAGCGCGAGGGGGGCCAGATGATTCCCGTCTGCCGCATCGAGGACCTGCCCGAGGGCGAGTCCGTACGGATCGAGATCGACGACGCCACGCCGGCCATCGCGGTCTTCCATGCCGAGGGCGGTTACTACGCCGTCGACGACACCTGCAGCCATCAGGATGCCTCGCTCTCCGAGGGCTGGGTCGAGGGCTGCTTCGTCGAATGCCCGCTGCATGCGGCGCTGTTCGACCTGCGCACCGGCGCACCGACCTGCCTGCCGGCCCGCCGGCCGGTGCGCACGCACGAGGTCAGCGTCCTGGACGGGATGATCCATGTACGGCCCGCCGTACGGGAAGAGGCGGTGGCGTAACGATCCCGGCCGCCGCCCGGCCCCGCCCCGCGCAGTCGTTCATGAGGTCATGTGCGGGCGCTCGGCGGGGAAACCGTGTGCGCGAGCGGCGATCACCACGACCAGCACCGGTATCAGAAGCGCAAGAACGCTCCAGGGGAAGGAAGCGGGACCGAGGAGGCCGAGGAGGATTCCGCCGATGACTCCGCCGCCGGCCATGGCCGCGTTCCACAGGGTGACGAGCATGGCTTGCGCGGCGTCGGCGACCTCGCCGCCCGCGTCGCCCACGGCGGTCTGCAGGAGAGTGGGGGCGCCGCCCCATCCGAGCCCCCACAGCGTCACCGCGAGATAGACCAGGGCGGGGCTGCCGGCCGCCACTGCCAGCAGGGCGGCCGCCCCGGCGACCAGCAGGCCGGCGGCGACGGTCAGGGCTCGCAGCCGGCGGTTGATGTGCGCGCCCACCAGCCAGATGCTCACCAGGGAGGCGGCGCCGAAGACCAGCAGGACGCGGTCGGTCGAGCCGCCCATGCCGAGGCCGTCGAGGAACGGGGCGATATACGCGTACAGGACGGTGTGGGCCAGCACGAAGACCAGGGTGACGAACAGGACCGGTGCCACACCGGGGACGGTCAGGGTCCGCAGCATCGGGGCCCGGCCGTGCTGCCGTTGCCCCGGGAAATCCGGGACCGTAGCGGCGATCCAGGCGAGCAGGGCGACGGTGAGCACGGTCATGCTCCAGAACGCCGCCTGCCAGCCGAGCGCCCTGCCGAGGAAGGTGCCCGCGGGTACGCCCAGCGACAGCGCCACCGGAATGCCGGCCATGGCGATCGCGATCGCCTTGCCCTGTAGGTGAACGGGCGCCATACGGCGGGCGTATCCGGCCAGCAGCGCCCAGGCCAGGCCCGCGGCCACCCCGGCGACGAAACGGGCGACCATGGTCAGCGGATAGTTCACCGAGACCGCCGTGACCGTGTTGGCGACGGCGAAGCCCGCCATCGCCGTCAGCAGCAGGCGCTTGCGCCGCCACCCTGCGGTGGCCGCCGACAGGGGGATCGCCGTGAGTGCGGTCCCGATCGCGTAGACGGTCACCGACTGCCCCATCGCGGACTCGCCGACCCCGAGGCCGGCACTCATCGCGGGCAGCACACCCGCGGGCAGCGTCTCGGTCAGGCTGGTGACGAAGACGGCCGTGGCGAGCGCCAGCAGCGCGGCCAGGGGGAGTCTCGTCCGGTCGCCGGATACGGTGGGGGAACCGGCCAGTTGTGTGGTGTGGTTGCTCATGGTCCGTATGCTCGAACCCTCACATTGATGTGAAGGTCAAGCGACTGGGCGTGAGGTGGACCACATGCGTATCGGAGAGCTGTCGGAGCGTACCGGCACCCCCCGCCGGCTGCTGCGCTACTACGAGGAGCAGGGGCTGATCGTCCCGGACCGCTGCCGGAACGGCTACCGCGCGTACGACGAACGCCTTGTGGACCGGGTCCTGCAGATCAGAGGGTTGCTGGAGGCCGGACTGCCCACCCGGATCATCAAGCAGATCCTCCCGTGCCTGGACAAGCCCCGGGTCATCCATTTCTCCGATGCGAAACCGGAGATGATCGCCACGCTGACCCGCGAACGCGATCGCATGACCGAACGCATCCAGTGCCTGACCCGCAACAGGGACGCCGTGGCCGAATATCTCGACGCGGTGGTCGGCGAACTCCGCCCGGACGCCGCCCCCGAAGCGTCGCCCGGCCCTTCACGCGAGGTGCCGGCGAACAGCGCGACGTAGCCGGTGAGTTCGTCCGGCCCGGGCCCGATCGCACGACGCTGCGTCGCTCACGCCGCCGCGCGGTCCACCCGCGAGCGGCCGTCCCGGGACTCCCGTCGCCCCTGCCGGCGTGCCCGGCGTCGCTCGCGCCGAAGTTCGCGGGCCGTGCTGCTCGGCTGCGACTGCACCCCGTTGCGCTGCACCCACACCTGACGGGTCACCCAGACGTCCAGTACCGCCCAGGTGGCGACCACGGTGCTGGCGACCGTGCTGAGCACCGCGGGGAACGCCAGCCAGGAGCCCGCCAGTGTGCTCAGGAACGCCACCATGGCCTGAGTCAGCGTGATCGCCACGATGATGACCGCGCGCACCGCGGCCGTGCGCACCGGATCCGCCATCCGGGGCCGGGCCGCCGGCTCCTCCTGCCACAACGGCCGCCTGTCGGTGTCCATGAACGCGTCACACTCCCCGCACTCTCCCCGCGTGTCCGACTCCTTGGTGGCTGCCCGGATTTCGCCGGATACACGCCCCTGGTGTCGCACCCCGTCCCCTCCCATGGTCATGCACCGCGGCGGCGCAGGGTTACCCGGGGTAGAGCAAATCCGGCCAACCGGCTGCGCACACCCCAGGATGCCGGTGAGGTCTCCGAGCCCATGAATGCGGGCGGGTTGTCCGGGAATCGTCGGACAACTCAGGACGATCCCTCCCCGGCGCTCCTCCCCAAGGCTTCCGCAACGCCATGAGAGGCCTTCGGGTTGGTCCCCCGACAGTAGTAGGCTCACGCCGTTTGTTGACGGAACACCACCCCCGTGCGCCGGGGTTGACGTAGGGGAGGCCATGCGCTTTCGCGGGAAGTCGGTCCGCCGGAAGATCGTGGCGTTGCTGCTCGTACCGCTGGTGTCCCTGACGTCCATGTGGGCGTTCATGACCTATATCACCGGGCGTGAGGCCAACCAGCTGCTGGACGTCGGCAACGTCGTACAGAACCTCGGCTATCCGGTCGAGGACGTCGTCCAGGCCCTCCAGCGCGAGCGCCGGCAGAGCCTGCTCTACCTCGCCGACCGGCGCGGCGCCACTGCGCTCAGCGAACTCCACGGGCGGACCCGGGCCACCGACGAGGCCGTCGCCCGGCTGCGCGCCGACGCCGATGTCCGCGACGTCCGCGAGGACTTGACCGGCGAGACCGGCGACCGGATGGACAGCGTCCTCAAGGGCCTGGCCTCGCTCGGCTCGCTGCGCGCCCAGGTCGAGGAGAACACCGTCACCCGCGACGAGGCCATGGAGGGCTACAACTCCCTGGTCGACCCCAGCTATGACTTCCTCGCCGCGCTCCACGCCCTGGAGAACGTGGAGATGGACAAGCAGGGCCGCGCACTGGTCAACATCACGCGTGCCCGGGAGGCGGTCTCCCGCGAGGACGCCCTGATGTCCGCGGTGCTCGCCTCCGGCAGCATGAGCAAGCGCGACGTGCGCGCGCTGTCCGACCGGGTCGCCGAACGCCGGGTGCTCTACGGCACCACCCTGCCCGTCCTGCCCACCAAGGACCGCGGGCTCTACGAGGACTACTGGCGCTCCGCCAAGGCCCGCGAACTGACCGCGTACGAGGACCGGGTGATCGCCGCCGGTGCACAGGCCGGACCGCGCGTGGTCAACGCCGAGCGCTGGAACACCGCCGCGGAGAAGGTCCTCGGCGATCTGCAACGGATGGGCAAGGAGACCGGCGACCGCTACCAGCAACGCGTCGCCCCGGTCGCCACGCGCATCCTGCTCAAGGCCGCCGTCGCCGGCGTCCTCGGCTTTGTCGCACTGCTGGTGTCGATCATCGTCTCCTTCCGTATCGGCCGCCGTCACGTCCGGGACCTGACCCGGCTGCGCAAGACCGCCCACGAGGTCTCCGGCGTACGGCTGCCGAGCGTGATGCGCCGGCTCGCGGCCGGCGAACAGGTCGATGTGGAGACCGAGGCACCCCGGCTCGAATTCGGCCACGACGAGACCGGCCAGGTCGGCCAGGCGCTCAACACCCTGCAACGGGCCGCCATCGAGGCCGCCGTCAAACAGGCGGACATGCGCCGCGGCGTCTCCGAGGTGTTCGTCAATCTCGCCCGCCGCAGCCAGGTCCTGCTGCACCGCCAGCTGACCCTGCTGGACGCCATGGAGCGGCGTACCGAGGACACCGACGAGCTCGCCGACCTCTTCCGGCTCGACCATATGACCACCCGTATGCGGCGGCACGCCGAGGGCCTGGTCATCCTCTCCGGCGCGGCCCCCTCCCGGCAGTGGCGCAAACCGATCCAGCTGATGGACGTGGTGCGCGCGGCGGTCGCCGAGGTGGAGGACTACGAGCGGATCGAGGTACGCCGGCTGCCCAGGCTGGCCGTGGACGGCCCCGCCGTCTCGGACCTCACACACCTGATAGCCGAACTCCTGGAGAACGCCACCGTCTTCTCCCCGCCGCACACCGCCGTCCAGGTGCTCGGCGAGCGGGTCGCCAACGGCTACACCCTGGAGATCCACGACCGCGGCCTGGGCATGACGCCGGATCTGCTGCTGGAGGCCAACCTCCGGCTCGCCGAGACCCCCGAGTTCGAGCTGTCCGACACCGACCGGCTCGGTCTGTTCGTGGTCAGCCGGCTCGCCCAGCGGCAGGACGTACGGGTCTCTCTGCAGCCCTCGCCGTACGGCGGCACCACCGCCGTGGTCTTCATCCCGGGGACGATCCTGACCGACACCGGTGACGGTGGCCGGGAGGACGACGAGCCGGGCGCCGGCGAGCTGCGTGGCGGGCCGGCCGGCAACGAACTGGAGCACGCCGCGGGCAAGTTGGCCGCGCTCTCGCAGGTGCCGGTGCCGATCCCGGCGCGCGAGCGGAGCAGCCCGGCCGTCATCGACGGCCCGGTCGAACTCGAGGCGCCGCTCGGCCTGGACGAGCTGGGCCCGGTCGAGGACGAGGACAGTCTCTTCAGGGGCCGTGAGCGGAGCCCGGACCGCGACCGCAGGGGCCGGGCCGGCAGGCCCGCCGGCCCGGGCGCCGCGCCGCGCGGTATCGCACCGGTGCCGCCCGTCCCCGAGGGCGAGCAGCATCAGCAGACCAGGGACCAGTCGCCGCGCGGCGGGCCGGCACCGCTGCCGCGCCGCCCCCGCCCGCCGGTGCTGGTCTCCGACCACGGCAGGACGGTCGACGACCGCGACGCAGACGGGAAGGGCACCACGGAGCGCCCCGAAACCGAGCGCCCGGGGCCCGAGCGTCCCGAGCTCGAACGGCCCGTCGCCGAGCGATCCGGCCCCGAAAGCCCCGGCTCCACTCCGTCGTCCTCCGCGCCGAAGGACCCCGCCCCGGACGCCCCGAACACGGCGGACGGGCCGGAGCCCACCGACGGCACCCCGGCCCGGGGCACGCCCGCGCCCACCACGCCCACGGGACTGCCCCGCCGGGTACGGCAGGCCAGCCTCGCGCCCCAGCTGAAGGCCGACGCCGCCGCCGCGCAGCCCGCGGAGGAACCACGGCCCGCGCCGCCCGCGGACGACCGGGACGCCGAGGCGGTCCGCGCCCGGATGGCTTCGCTCCAGCGCGGCTGGCAGCGCGGCCGTCGCGACAACGGCGAGGACCCGGGCGGGAACGGAACGCCACCGGACGAGAAGACGGACGCCGGGCAGCCGGCGGCCGCGGACACCACAGGCCCGGCTGCCCGTGACACGACCACGCACGACGGCGACGACACAGGCACCACAGCACCACCAGGAACCACATCGGGAGGGGACGGTCCATGACCGCACCGAAGGCAGCAGCTTCCACCGCATCGATCTCGGAGAAGGGATCCGGTGAGCTGAACTGGCTCCTGGACGAGCTGGTCGAGCGGGTCGGCTCGATCCGCAAGGCGCTCGTCCTCTCCAGCGACGGGCTGGCCACCGGCGCCTCGAAGGACCTGACCCGCGAGGACGGCGAGCATCTGGCCGCGGTCGCCTCCGGGTTCCACAGCCTGGCCAAGGGCGTCGGCCGGCACTTCGACGCGGGGCACGTCCGGCAGACCATGGTCGAGCTGGACGACGCGTTCCTGTTCGTCAGTGCGGCCGGCGACGGCAGCTGTCTGGCCGTACTGGCCGATGCGGACTCCGATGTCGGGCTGATCGCGTACGAGATGACGCTGCTGGTCAAGCGCGTGGGAACGCACCTGGGCACCGCGCCCCGGTCCGGTCTTTCGACCTGAACGACGGTGACGCCATGAGCGACCAGGACGGCCGGGCGGCGCGGGACCGGGAGGCGGCCCGTTGGTTCGACGACGACGCGGGCCCGGTCGTCCGGCCGTACGCCATGACGCGGGGGCGCACCCGTACGACCGCGGAGGGGCGCCTCGACCTGATCGCGCAAGTGGTCGCCGAGAGCCGCGCGCAGGAGACGATCGACGACCAGACGCTGTCGCCCGAGCATGTGGACATCGTCGAGCTGTGCCGGCAGGCGCCGCTGTCGGTCGCCGAGCTGGCGGCCGAACTCGATCTGCCGGTCGGCGTCGTACGGGTGCTGATCGGGGATCTGCTGGATGCGGAGCTGGTCCATGTCAGCAGGCCGGTACCACCGGCCGAGCTGCCGGACGAGAAGGTGCTGCGCGAGGTGATCGACGGCCTGCGCGCACTGTGACCGCCCCCGGTGCCCTCAGGCGCCGCCGCCGTCGTCGGGCTTCTTCTTGCGCGGCGGCGGCCACTGCCCGACGACCGTGTCCGCGTCCAGCCGGGAGACCGCCTCGGCCAGTTGTGCGCACACCCGCTGGATCTCCCGGTGGGTGTTGCGCCGCTCGGTGACGACCGCGGCGAGCAGCAGCGCCGTCAGCGCGGTGATCCCGTTGAAGGCTTGCAGGGTGACCATGTTCGTGAACAGATCATGGTGGGCGAACGGCCCCGACTGCTCGGCGGCCGCGATGATCGCGACCGTGGAGACGAGCAGCGCACACGGTGCGGCCCCGGCCCGCTCGAAGCGGAACGCGGCCCAGATCAGGCACGGCGAGACCAGGAAGAGCAGATTCACCGAGCTGCTCACGGCCAGGAGCATGACGGCGAGCGTGCAGCCCGCCAGCAGCACCGCCTCCGCCCACCGGTAGAGGCGGACGCGGGCCCCCGGCGGCCATCGGGCCGAGCTGAGGAGCAGCAGCACCGGCGTGATCACCAGCACCCCCATCGCATCACCGGTCCACCACACCGCCCAGGTCGGCCAGAAGTCTCCCGTCGTCAGCGCTCCGGAGAGCACCAGGACGCCGCTGCCGACGGTCGCGCTCACCAGCATCCCGGTCAGCGCGCCGAGGCACACCAGCGCGACGGCGTCGCGCAGCCGGTCCATCTGCACACGGAACCCCGCCCGTTCCAGCAGCCGGTAGGAGAGCACGGGGCCGAGGGTGTTGCCGGCGACGATCGCCAGCACCACGAGGAGCGACGGCCCCAGTGAAACATTGACCAGAAAGGCACCCAGGGCGATCCCCGGCCAGATCCGCGGGCCGAACAGGAGCAGCGCTGTCAGGGCGATGCCCGTCGGCGGCCACAGCGGAGTGACCTGCCCCCGGACCAGCTCCTGGAGCAGGCCGAGCTGGGCACTGCCGTAGTAGACGCCGGCGACGACGAGGATCTGCACGGCAGTGGTGCCATGACGTTTCAGCCACTCGTTGTGCACCACAGCCTCCACTCGCCGCCGCGCCCCCGCCGGGGGCGCGCGCCTAGGTGTAGGGACCGCCGTCATGGCGGAGGACGAGCACGGCGGCGTCGTCGCTGTGCCCGGTCAGATCGGCGACCGAGATCACCTCGGCGGCGAGATCGTCGGCGTCCCCGTCGTACCCCGCGCGGACCCGGGCCGCCACCTGTGCCAGCCCGTTCTCGATCGGGTAGGTAGGTCCTTCCACCACCCCGTCGGTGATCAGCACGAATGCGCCCACCTGGCTCAGCCGGCGGCGGGTGACCGGGTAGTGCTGGTCGGGGAAGACCCCCAGCGGCAGCCCGCCCGGGTCCTGGAGCACCTCCGTGCCGTCTGCGGTGCCCCAGACCGCCGGCACATGGCCGGCGCGGGCGTCGGTCAGCTCGCCGAGGACCGGATCGAAGCGCAGGAACGTACACGTCGCCAGGAGATCTGAGCTCATCGACAGCAGCAGATTGTTGGCCCTGCTCAGCACCTCGCCGGGGTCGGTGGTGGCACCCGCGACGGCGTGCAGCCCGGTGCGGACCTGGCCCATGAAGGCGGCGGCCTCCACGTCATGGCCCTGGACGTCGCCGATGGCGAAGCCGAGCGAGCCGTCCGGCAGCACGAATGCGTCGTACCAGTCGCCTCCGATGTCCAGACCCGTCTGCGCCGGTACGTAACGGGCCGCGGTCTGCAGTCCGGGCAGGCCCGGCAGCTCGGGCGGAAGCATGTGCCGCTGCAGTTCCACGGCCAGCGCCACCCGTGCCTGCTGGAGCTTGATCCGTTCCATGACCCGGCCGGTGAGCTGGCCGAGGAGGTGCAGAAGCTCCTCGGAGGGCGGACCGGTGGGGGTGCGGCGTCGATTCATTCAGCACTCCGCTCGGGCATGGCCAGTTCCGTTGTGGCGCATCACCGCTGAACTCTCACATTACCGCCGATGACCGGGAGGTTGTTGAGCAATGCTCAATACCGCGTTACGCTTCTATTGAGCAACTGTCAACAGGAGGAGAGCGCAGCCATGGCCACGGACGCGACCCCGGCCCCCTTCGAGCACCTGGAGATCCAGGTCGGCCCGCACACCTACGACGCGCTGGCCTGCGGGCCCGCGGACGGCGAGTTCGCCCTGCTGCTGCACGGCTGGCCCGAATTCGCCGACTCCTGGAGCGCCGTGCTCACCGCCCTGGGTGCGGCCGGCTACCGCGCCGTCGCCGTCGACCAGCGCGGCTACTCCCCGCGCGCCCGCCCGCCCCGGATCGCCGACTACGCCGTCCCCGAACTCGTCGCCGACGCCCTCGCCTTCGCCGATTCCCAGGGCGCGGGCCGCTTCCACCTCGTCTCGCACGACTGGGGCGGCATGGTCGCCTGGGCGCTGGCCGGCGCCCACCCCGAGCGGCTCAAGTCCCTGACCGTGCTGGCCACTCCGCACCCGGACGCGCTCAACCGCGCCGTCGCCGAGGACCTCACCCAGCACCGGCGCCTCGACTACGTCCGCTTCTTCCGCCTCGACGACGGCGCCGCGGAGGCCGCCCTGCTCGCCGACGACGCCGCCCGGCTGCGCGCCGCATACGGCGGCAAGGTCCCCGGCGCGCTCGTCGACGACAACGTCCGCAGGCTCTGCGCGCCCGGCGCGCTGACCGCCACCCTGAACTGGTACCGCGCCCCCGAGTCGGTCATCTCGGTGCCTGCGGGCCGGATCACCGTGCCCACCCTGTTCCTGTGGGGCAGCGAGGACACCGCGCTGGGCCGCGTCGCGGCCGAGTCGACGGGGGAGTGGGTGGACGGCCCCTACCGCTTCGAGGCCCTGGAGGGCGCCAGCCACTGGCTGCCCGAAGAGGTCCCCGACGTCGTCACGCCCAAGATCCTCGACCACCTCGGCCGGCACGCCTGACACCGTGACGGGCCGGGACGCACCGAGCGGCTCCCGGCCCCCGCCGCCGTAAACTGCGGGCATGTCCGGCAAGCGAGCCACCCGCCTCACCCCCGACCAGCGCAGGGAGCAGCTGGTCGGCATCGGTCTGGAGATGCTCGCCGACCGCTCCCTCGACGAGCTGTCCACCGACGAGGTCGCCCGCCGGGCCGGCATCTCCCGCGGACTGCTCTTCCACTACTTCGACTCCAAGCGCCACTTCTACCGCGCCGTCGTCCGCGCCGAGTGCGACCGCTTCACCGCCGCCACGCAACCGGACGACTCGCTGGAGCCGGTCGCCTGGATGCGGGCCTTCATCGCGGGCTTCGTGGCGTACGTCCTGGAGCACCGTCAGGTGTATCTCGCCCTGGTACGGGGCGCCGCGGGCAGCCACCCCGCGGTCACCGACATCGTCGGCGAAACCCGCGAGACGGTCGCCCGCCGGGTGCGCGACGGTCAGCGGCGGCTCGGTATGCCGGACGCCCCGCGGCTCGAACTCGCCTCCCGCGCCTGGATGGCGTTCGCCGAAGAGGCGGTCACCACCTGGCCGGTGGAGGAGGCCCACGCCCAGGAAGAGCTCTGCGCCTTCGTGGAGTCCAGCTTCGTGAGCCTGCTGGGACTGCTCGACCGGCCCGGCACCCTCGCCCCGCGCTGAGCGCCCACGACGCTTTCCCGTCGCACCAACGGACCCCCCTCACCGCCCTTATGAGACGGTTGGCGACCTCTGCCCCCGGGCGTCTCCCAAGCGTGATGCATCTCAAGTGGGCGCCGTGCCGAGCACGTTGTACCGTTCCCTTGCACCTGCTGCCTCGTTCGCCGAGGCTCGGGAACAAGCGTGAGCTCCACCCGCATACCCGGCAAATTCAGGAGAAGATCCCATGGCTTTCGGGCGTTCCGAACGCCGCCGGTCCGCCGCCGTCGAGCCGGTGACGCTCAAGATCCTGGTCGCGGGCGGCTTCGGAGTGGGTAAGACCACCCTGGTCGGCGCCGTCAGCGAGATCAAACCGCTGCGCACCGAGGAGCGGCTGACCGAGGCGGGCCGGCCGGTCGACGACCTCGACGGGGTGGAGGCCAAGACCACCACCACCGTGGCGATGGACTTCGGACGGATCACCGTCAACGACCACCTGGTCCTCTATCTCTTCGGCACCCCGGGCCAGGACCGCTTCTGGTTCCTGTGGGACGAGCTGGCGCTCGGCGCGCTCGGCGCGGTGGTGCTCGCCGACACCCGCCGACTCGCGGACAGCTTCGCCGCCATCGACTACTTCGAGCGGCGCGGTCTGCCCTTCACCGTCGCCGTCAACTGCTTCGACGGCGCCGACCGCTACCCGCCGGAGTCCGTACGGGAAGCCCTGGACCTGGACCCCCAGGTGCCGGTGATGCTGTGCGACGCCCGCCACAAGGACTCCGCGCGGGATGTGCTGATCTCCGTCGTCGAGCATGCGATGCAGGCCGGCGACCGCCGACGGGAGCCCGCACTGCCCTGACCGGGCGCGGGAGTACGGCCCGTACTCCGCCGTCCGGAGTACGGGCCGTACGTCTGCGCACCACCGAAGCCAGGGCCTGTCCGATGGGTCAGGGCCGGAAAGGCCCTAGGACGCCGCCGAGCCGTCCTCCGTCAGCCAGCCGAAGCTGCGCTCCACGGCCCTGCGCCAGTTGGCGAACTCGCGGTCCCGGGTCTGCCCGTCCATCCGCGGCGTCCACTCGGTGTCCCGCTTCCAGTGGGCCCGCAGCTCGTCCAGGTCCTGCCAGACGCCGGTCGCGAGTCCGGCCGCGTAGGCCGCTCCCAGACAGGTGGTCTCCGAAATCACCGGGCGGATCACCGGCACTCCCAGCACATCCGCCTGATGCTGCATCAGCAGTTTGTTGGCGGTCATCCCGCCGTCGACCTTGAGCTGGGTGATCTGTACGCCCGAGTCCTGGTACATGGCGTCCACGACCTCCCTCGTCTGCCAGCTGGTCGCCTCCAGTACGGCACGCGCCAGATGCGCCTTGGTGACAAAGCCGGTCAGACCGGTGATCACCCCACGCGCGTCGGAGCGCCAATAGGGCGCGAACAGACCGGAGAACGCGGGGACGACATACGCCCCGCCGTTGTCCGGGACGCTCGCCGCCAGCGGCTCGATCTCGTCGGCCGACGCGATGATGCCGAGCTGATCGCGGAACCACTGCACCAGCGCGCCCGTGATGGCGATGGAGCCCTCCAGACAGTAGACCGGCGCCTCGCCACCGAGCTGGTAACCCATGGTCGTCAGCAGCCCGTTCTTGGACGGCACCGGGCGGTTGCCGGTGTTCAGCAGCAGGAACGAGCCGGTGCCATAGGTGTTCTTGGCCTCGCCGACGCCGTAGCAGGTCTGCCCGAAGACCGCCGCCTGCTGGTCGCCGAGCGCGGACGCCACCGGCACCCCGTGCAGCTGCCCGACGGCCGTGCCGTACACCTCCGCCGACGATCTGATCTCCGGCAGGATCGCGGCCGGCAGATTCATCGCCGACAGGATCGCCGGATCCCACTGCAGGGTGGACAGGTTCATCAGCATCGTGCGGCCCGCGTTCGTCACATCGGTGACATGCACCCCGCCGTCGGTGCCGCCGGTCAGATTCCAGATCAGCCAGGAGTCGATGGTGCCGAACGCGATCTCGCCGCGCTCGGCACGGGCCCGCAGACCCGGCACCTCATCCAGCAGCCAGGCCGCCTTCGGCCCGGAGAAATAGCTGGCCAGCGGCAGCCCGGTGGCATCCCGGAACCGGTCCTGGCCGTCCGGGCCGCCCAGCTCCGCGCACAGCTGGGAGGTCCGGGTGTCCTGCCAGACGATCGCATGGTGCACCGGCCGGCCGGTGGCCCGGTCCCACAGGACCGTGGTCTCCCGCTGGTTGGTGATGCCCAGCGCGCTGAGCTGGTCCGCGCGCAGCCCCGCCTTGGCGAGCGCACCCGCCACCACGGCCTGCACCTTCGACCAGATCTCGGTGGCATCGTGCTCCACCCAGCCCGGCTTGGGGAAGATCTGGCGGTGCTCACGCTGGTCGACGGCGACGATCGCCCCGCCGTGGTCGAAGATGATGCAGCGACTCGACGTGGTTCCCTGGTCGATCGCGGCAACGTACTTCTCGGTGTGCTCCGTCATGCCGTCACGCCTCCTGAAGTCCTGGTGAGTGGATGCGGCGGGGCCCGCCGGCGTCAGAACGCCGCGGCATGAACCAGGCCGGCCAGCACCGCGCCGATCAGCGGCCCGGCCACCGGGATCCAGGCGTAACTCCAGTCGGAGGACCCCTTGTTGGGAATCGGCAGCAGCGCGTGCACGATGCGCGGACCGAGGTCACGGGCCGGGTTGATGGCGTAGCCGGTGGGACCGCCCAGCGAGAGCCCGATACCGACGACGAGCAGCGCGACCAGCAGCACATTGATCCCCGAGCCGTAGACCCCCGCATGCTCGCCGGGGACCCGGCCGATACCGATGCCCTTGTTCTCGCCGAAGAACAGCAGCGGCAGCACCAGACCGACGGTCGCGATGATCTCGGTGACGAGGTTGGCGACCGGCCGGCGGATCTCCGGGCCGGTGGAGAAGATCCCCAGTGTCGGCTGCGGAGTGACACCGGACCGCCCGTCGTTGGCCGCGAACTGCGCGTAGTACAGCGCCCAGGCCAGTACGGCGCCGATCGCCGCACCGACCATCTGCGCCAGGATGTACAGCGGCACCTTCGACCACTCGGTGCCGCCCGCGACCGCCGAGCCGACCGTCACCGCGGGGTTGAGATGCCCGCCGGACAGCGGTGCCGCGGTGTACGCACCGGCCAGGACGCCCATGCCCCAGCCGAACGCGATCGCGACCCAGCCCGCGGCCTTCGCCTTGGAGTGGTGCAGGGTGACGGCGGCGCACACACCCGCGCCGAACAGAATCAGTATCGCGGTGCCTATCACTTCACCGACGAAGATGTGCCCATTGGAATACATGGCGGCTCCTTGGCTCCCCGGGGGACGTCCCCCGGTCCTCCGTGCAGGGTGCGTGCCAACGGCGGACAGCGGGCAGCCGCCGCCACCCGGCCGGGGTGCCTGAGTGCGGCAATGCCGACCGGCATCCGGAAGTGTTCACCTGAGGTGAGGGAGCGTCAAGGTCGCACACAGCACGGGATGTTGGGGTCCCCGCACCTGCCCGCGGGCACCGCCGCGCCCCGTCACCCCCGGGCCCGTACGCCCCCCTGACCCGGCGGGGCGGTGCACGTGGGGCCGGCCGGGCCGGGCACCCGGGCCGTCGTACCGCGGCGGATCTCGGTGAGCTCCGAGCCGGGCCGGCCCAGCACCCAGCTCGCCCCCGGCAGCCCCTTCGCGGCCTTCTTCAGCGGTGCGAGCGCGGCCGCCGCCTCATGGTGGCCGGTGACGGTCCCGGGCGGACAGACCGCCGTCGCCAGCGACAGCGTGACCGGCCGCCCGCCCGCCTGCCACGCGACGTCCAACAGCGCCGCGGCGAACGGCTCCAAGCCGTCCGGCTCGGCCAGCACCAGGAAGTCATCGCCGCCGATATGGCCCACCCGGCTGGCCGGCTCGCCCGCCGCGACCTGGGCCAGCGTCCGCCCCACCGAACGGATCAGCTCATCGCCGGCCGCGAACCCCGCACCGTCGTTGACCTGCTTGAAACCATCCACATCCAGCCAGCTCAGCGCGAACGCCCGGCCCTCGGCGATCCGCCGGTCCACCTCGCCGTTGACCTCGTCCGAACCGGGCAGCCGGGTCAGCGGATTGAGCCGGGCCGCCTCCTCCACCCGGCTCTCGGCCAGCGCCCGCACGATGTCGGCGAGATGCACCACGCCCATGCACCGGCCGCGCTCGTCCACCACCGCCACATCGTCCCCGGTACGGTCCCGGTCCCCCTCGGCGATCACATCGAGGACCTGCCAGGCGGTGGCGTCCGCACCGACCGTCCGCGGCCGGTCCGCGAGCCGCAGCGCCGGCCGGTCGGCGTACAGCGCATGCCCGTACCGCCCGGACAGCGACAGCAGGAACCGGTCCCGGTCGATCGCCCGGACCGGCACCCCGTCGGTGTCCACCAGCAGCACCCCCGACACCTCGGGGAAGCCGGTGAGATGGCTGCGCACCGCGCCCGCGGACGCGGACATCGGCAGCAGTGCGGCGGGCTGCAGGAACTGGGCGACCGGCGGTCCCGAGGGCGGGCGGTGCGGCACCGCCGGCCCGCTCGCCGCCGGCGGGAGCGCGGCCGGGAAGTACACATCGGTGGCCGGCCGGCGCGCCGGCGGTGCGAACAAGTGGCCCTGCGCCAGCTGCACCCCCGCGTCCCGCACCGCCGCGTACTGCCGCTCGGTCTCCACGCCCTCGATGGCCAGCAGCCCGCCCACCCGCTCGCACAGCTGCCGCGCCGCGGCCACCGCGGCCTGCCGTCCCCGGTCGGTGTCCAGCCGCGCACACAGCGACGCATCGAGCTTGACGAGGTCCGGCGCGAGCTCGCCGAGCAGCCGCAGCGGCAGATCACCGTCCCCGACCCCGTCCGCGCAGATCCGGTAGCCCTCGTCGCGCAGCACCGCCACCGACTCCAGCAGCGCGGCGTGCGGGACATGGGTGAACGGCCCGCCGAGATCGAGAGTGATCTCCCACGGCCGCCGGCCCACATCGTGGACGGCCTTGCCCAGCGACGTCAGCCGGGGCAGTTCGGCGACGGTCGTGGCGAAGACATTGATGTGCAGCGGCAGCAGCGTCTCCTGATGTGCCGCCGTCCGTACCGCCAGCGCCGCGAGTTCCGCGTCCAGTTCGGAGCAGCGGCGCGCGGATGCCAGGACATCGACCTCGCCGTCCTCGGGGCGGGCGAGTATCTCCAGCGCCGCGACCGAACCGGTCGAGAGGTTCACGACGGGCTGGAAGGCGAATCGAAGCTGGTCCGTCCAGGCAGGCACGGGCAGTAGCTTGCCCCTCCGTCACGACGAACAGGGTGTGATTAACGCACTGTTCATGCATCCTTCCGGAGCGTATGGATCACTGCCCCCGCAATGCACACAGGACGTTCGAGGGGCGGGCTCCGGGGGCGCAGGGGAGGCGGCGCCGTACGGCGGCGTGCGCCGCGCCGCGGTGGCCGGGTGAGCCCGGCGGCGCAGGGGAGTCCCGGGGGAGCGGCCGTCGCACGACCGCCCCTCACCGCACCGCGACCACGGCCGATCCATGCCCGAACAACCCCTGATTGGCGGTCACCCCCACCCGGGCACCGGCTACTTGCCGCGCGCCCGCCTGTCCCCGCAGCTGCCAGGTCAGCTCGCAGACCTGCGCGATGGCCTGCGCCGGTACCGCCTCGCCGAACGACGCCAGGCCGCCGCTGGTATTCACCGGCAGCCGCCCGCCCAGCGCCGTCGCGCCCTCCCGCAGCAGCTTGGCACCCTCACCGGCGCCGCACAGCCCCAGATCCTCGTACCACTCCAACTCCAGTGCGGTGGACAGGTCGTAGACCTCGGCCAGCGAGAGGTCCTCGGGGCCGATCCCGGCCTCCTCGTAGGCGGTGTGCGCGATCGACGCCCGGAAACCGGTCGCCGGCTCCGGTACGGCGGCCGACGAGTCGGTGGCGATGTCCGGCAGATCCAGTACGGTCCGCGGATAGTGCGGGGTGGCCGTGGAGACCGCGCGGATCCTGACCGGGTCCGCGACGCCGTGCCGGCGCGCGAAGTCCATGCTGGTCAGGACCAGCGCCGCGGCGCCGTCGGAGGTGGCGCAGATGTCCAGCAGCCGCAGTGGGTCGGAGACCACCGCCGACGCCGCGACCTCCTGCGCGGTGACCCGCTTGCGGTAGCGGGCGTACGGATTGGCCGCGCCCGCCGCCGAGTTCTTCACCTTCACCTGGGCGAAGTCGTCCGTCGTATCGCCGTACAGGGTCATCCGGCGGCGTGCGTACAGCCCGAAGTACGCCGGGTTGGTGGCTCCCAGCAGCCGGAACCGCAACCAGTCAGGGTCGTCGGGCCGGTCGCCGCCCGCCGGGGCGAAGAAGCCCTTGGGCGCGGCGTCCGCGCCCACCACCAGCGCCACCTCCGCGAGGCCCGAAAGGATCTGCGCCCGCGCGGTGCCGATCGCCTGCGCGCCGGACGCACAGGCCGCGTAGACGCTGGTCACCCGGGCGCCCTGCCAGCCCAGCGCCTTCGCGAAGGTCGCGCCCGCCACATAACCGGGGTAGCCCCCGCGCACCGTGTCCGCCCCGACCACGCTCTGCACCTCGCGCCAGTCGAGCCCGGCGTCCACGAGGGCGTCCCTGGCCGCCTTCGTCCCGTACTCGACAAAACTGCGCCCCCACTTGCCCCAGGGGTGCATACCGGCACCGAGCACGGCCACATCGCCGGTCAGGGGGCGGGTTGGGGGCTCGGAATCGCGGCTTGCGCTTGTGTTTGCCCGCGCTTCCCACGAACCGCCTCGGTCTGCGCTCGGGCCTCCGTGCCCTGCGCTCGTACTGCTTTGCGGTGCGCTTGGGGGTGCGTGCCCTGCGCTCCTGTATACCCGCCGCCCACCCGCGCCTTTAGTTTTTTCCCCGCCGCCCACCCCCCTTCGGGGGGTGGGCGGGTGTGGTGATGCGGGTGCCGCTTCGGGGACGGGCGGATGTGGTGATGCGGGTGCCGCTTCGGGGACGGGTGGATGTGGTGATGTGGGTGCCGCTTCGGGGACGGGCGGGTGTAGTGATGTGGGTGCCGCTTCGGGGACGGGCGGATGTGGTGATGTGGGTGCCGCTTCGGGGACGGGCGGATGTGGTGATGTGGGTGCCGCTTCGGGGACGGGCGGGTGTGGTGATGTGGGTGCCGCTTCGGGGACGGGCGGATGTGGTGATGTGGGTGCCGCTTCGGGGACGGGCGGATGTGGTGATGTGGGTGCCGCTTCGGGGACGGGCGGATGTGGTGATGTGGGTGCCGCTTCGGGGACGGGCGGATGTGGTGATGTGGGTGCCGCTTCGGGGACGGGCGGATGTGGTGATGTGGGTGCCGCTTCGGGGACGGGCGGATGCGGTGACGCGGGTGCCGCCTCGGGGACGGGCGGATACGGTGACGCGGGCACCGCTCCGGAGGTGCCTTGTCCCAGCGACGCGGCCCCGCCACCTCCCACCACCCTCCAGCGCCACGTCATCCACGTATGCCCGTCATCCTCGTTCAGCACCCCGGGCACCAGCTCGACCTCCGTGCCCACCGTGAGATCCGCGACGCCGACGCCGGGCGCGGCCTGGCCGAGGACCACCATCCGTTCCGCCGCCAGTTCCACGGCGACCAGGGTGTACGGCTGCCACGCGGCGTCCGGATCGGAGATGTAGGGGGCGGGCGGGCGATAGCGCGCGTCGGTGTACGACCAGACCGTGCCGCGCCGGGACAGCGGCACCTCCGCCAGGTCGTCGCTCGTACACGCGGGGTTGCGGCAGTAGGTGTCCTCGCGGGGGAAGAACACCGCGCCGCAGGCCCGGCACCGGGTCCCCAGCAGCCGGAAGTCCGTCGCGTCCAGATCGAACCACCCCGGAACCACCGGTTTGCGCGTACGTGCCACGGCCCCTCCCCACGCAGAACTGACGGAACGTCAGAAGTGTGGCACGCTGCCGCTCGGCGCGGAACCCCGGTACAGTCACCGGCGCGATCAAGCCGTTCACGAGGGGGAGCACCCGTGACCGAAGCCGCCCGCACCGACGCCCGGCCCGCCCGTACGGGCGCCGCCCCCGCCGTACGGCTGACCGCCGTCAGCAAGGACTTCGGTGCGGTACGCGCCGTCGAAGGAGCCGAACTCACGCTCCAGGAAGGGGAATTCTTCTCCCTCCTCGGGCCGTCCGGCTCCGGGAAGACCACCCTGCTGCGTCTGATCGCCGGCTTCGAGCGGCCCACCGCGGGCCGTATCGAACTCGCCGGCCGCGATGTCACCGCACTCCCGCCCAGCCGCCGCGATGTCCACACCGTCTTCCAGGACTACGCGCTCTTCCCCCATATGACCGTCGAGCAGAATGTCGCCTACGCCCTGACCGTGCGCGGGGTACGTAAACCTGAACGCCTCGCCCGCGCCCGCGAGGCGCTGCGCACCGTACGGCTCGACGACTACGGCCCACGCCGACCGGCCCAGCTCTCCGGCGGCCAGCGTCAACGCGTCGCCCTGGCCCGCGCGCTGATCGACGACCCGGGTCTGCTGCTGCTCGACGAGCCCCTCGGTGCCCTCGACCTCCAGCTGCGCCAGGAGATGCAGCGCGAGCTCACCCGCATCCAGCGCGCCACCGGCGTCACCTTCCTCCTCGTCACCCACGACCAGGAGGAGGCACTGACCCTCAGTGACCGTCTCGCCGTTCTCGACCGCGGCCGCATCGCGCAGATCGGCTCGCCGCTGGAGATCTACGACCGGCCGGCCACCGCCTTCGTCGCGGGTTTCGTCGGCACCACCAATCTGCTGCGCGACCAGGCCGCGGTCCGCGTGGTCGGCGCCCCGGGGACGTACAGCATCCGCCCCGAACGGATCAGGATCGCCGCTCCGGAAGGCGCGGAAGGCCCGGACGGCGCGCCGGGGCCGGGGGAGCGGTGCGTGGCCGGCCGGATCACCGAGATCGCGCACGCCGGCGCCCACACCCGGTTCGTGATCCGGCTCGACGCGGGCGACGACCGGCTCACCGTACTGCGGCTGAACTCGGCGGGGCTGCCGGAAGCGGCCCGTATCGGCGCCGTCCATCTCCTGTGGAACGTCAACGACGCCTTCGCGGTCCCCGGCTGACGAGCCGTCGGTTTCGCGCAACCGGGCGCATTCGATCGAGGATGCGCTCTGGTGGCAGAGGGTCTGCTTCCGGATACTGGCGGGGCTCGACAGCCGTGTGCGACAGGGGAGCTCACCATGCGCAACGCGAATCAGTGGAAGGCCGCCGTGGCGGCCGGTGTCCTGCTGCCGGCCGTCGCCTGCGGCTCCGGCGGCGGGGGCCCGGACGGCGGGGGAGCCGCGGAGCAGAAGTCCGTCGGCAAGGGCGAGGGCCGGGTCGACATCATCGCCTGGGCCGGATACGCCGAGGACGGCTCCAACGACCCCAAGGCCGACTGGGTGCACCCCTTCGAGAAGCAGACCGACTGCCAGGTCAACACCAAGATCGCCGGGACCTCCGACGAGATGGTCTCGCTGATGAAGACCGGCCAGTACGACACCGTATCCGCGTCCGGTGACGCCACCCTGCGGCTGATCGCCGCCAAGGACGTGGTGCCCGTCAACACCCGCCTGGTCCCGAACTACCGCGAGGTCTTCAGCGGCCTGAAGATGCGCCCGTTCAATTCCAAGGACGGGAAGATGTACGGCATTCCGCACGGCCGCGGCGCCAATCTGCTGATGTACCGCACCGACAAGGTCTCGCCGGCCCCCGACTCCTGGAAGGCCGTCTTCGACAGCGCGGCGAAGTACTCGAGCAAGGTCACCGCCTATGACTCGCCCATCTACATCGCCGACGCCGCCCTCTATCTGATGAAGACCCGGCCGGCGCTCGGTATCAAGGACCCCTACGCCCTGGACGGCAAGCAACTCGCCGCCGCCGTCACCCTGTTGAAGAAGCAGCGGCAGCACATCGGCGAATACTGGAGCGACTACCAGAAGGAAGTCACCGCCTTCAAGGGTGGCGACAGCGTCATCGGCACCACCTGGCAGGTCATCGCCAATACCGCCATCGCGGAAAAGGCCCCGGTCAAGGCCGTCCTCCCCAAGGAAGGGGCGACCGGCTGGTCCGACACCTGGATGGTCTCCGCCAAGGCCGCCCACCCCAACTGCGCCTACAAGTGGCTCAACTGGATCGTCTCCCCGAAGGTGAACGCCCAGGTCGCCGAGTACTTCGGCGAGGCCCCTGCCAACGCCAAGGCCTGCAAGGAAACCGCCGACCCCCGGCACTGCGCGGTCTACCACGCCGACGACGAGAGCTACTACCGCCGCGTCCACTTCTGGACCACCCCCGTCCCGCAGTGCCTCGACGGCCGTAAGGGCGTCACATGCACCGACTACGCGGAATGGACCCGTGCCTGGACGGAGATCAAGGGCTGAGCGCGCGGAACCGGTGCCCGTCATGAGCCGCGAGCCGGGCGCGCGCGGCCGGCTCGCGGCGCTGCTCGCCCCGCCCCTCCTGTGGCTGGTCCTCGCCTATCTCGGCTCCCTCGCCATCCTCCTGCTCTCCGCCTTCTGGACGACCGACCCCTTCACCTCCGACGTGGTCCGCACCTGGACCACCGACAACTTCCGGGACATCCTCACCACCCCCGTCTACCGCACCGTCGCCCTGCGCACCCTCGGTATCGCCGTCGCCGTCACCCTCCTCGACGCCGTACTCGCGCTGCCGATGGCGTTCTTCATGGCGCGGGTGGCGCGGGGCCGGCTGCGCCGCGCCCTGCTGGTGGCCGTGCTCACCCCGCTGTGGGCCGGCTATCTCGTCAAGGCGTACGCCTGGCGGGTGATGCTCGGCGAACACGGCCTCGTGAATGCGGCGCTCGCCCCGCTGGGCCTGCGCGGACCCGGATACGGCGCGACCGCCGTGGTCATCGTGCTGGCCTACCTCTGGCTGCCGTACATGATCCTGCCGCTGTACGCGGCCCTGGAGCGGCTGCCCGCCCACCAGCTGGAGGCCTCCGCCGACCTCGGCGCGGGCACCGTACGCACCCTGCGCTCCGTCGTCGCCCCCGCCGTGCGCCCGGCGATCCTGGCGGGCTCCGTCTTCACCTTCTCGCTCAGCCTCGGTGACTACCTCACCGTGCAGATCGTCGGCGGCCGCACCCAGCTCATGGGCAATGTCATCGCCTCCCAGGTCACCCTCGATCTGCCGCTGGCCGCGGCGCTCTCCGCCGTCCCCGTCGCCCTGATCGTCTGCTATCTCGCCGCCGTCCGCCGGGCCGGCGCGCTCGACTCGCTCTGACCGGTCCCCGAGGAGGCAGCCGGATGCATCTCACGCGCACCGCCCGCATCGTGCTCGGCTGTGTGACGGCCGCCGGCCTGGCCCTGATCTACCTTCCGCTGCTTCTGGTGGTGCTCAACTCCCTCAATGCCGACCGCTCGTTCGCCTGGCCGCCCAGCGGGCTGACCGGCGAGTGGTGGAGCCGCGCCGTGCACAGCGCGGGCGCCCGCGACGCGCTGTGGACCTCGTTGCGGGCCGGCCTGGGCGCCACCGCCATCGCCCTGGTCCTCGGCTCGCTCGCCGCCTTCGCCGTGCACCGCCACCGCTTCTTCGGCCGGCAGACCGTCTCGTTCCTGATCGTGCTGCCGATCGCGCTGCCCGGCATCGTCACCGGCATCGCCCTCAACGCCGCGTTCCGCCCCGTTCTTGAGCCACTGGGCATCGGCTTCGGCCTGTTCACCGTCGTCGTCGGCCATGCGACCTTCTGCGTCGTCATCGTCTTCAACAATGTCGCAGCCCGGCTCCGCCGCATCGCGCCCTCGCTGGCCGAGGCCTCCGCCGACCTGGGCGCCCGCCCATGGCAGACCCTGCGGTACGTCACCTTCCCGGCGCTGCGCCCGGCCCTGTTCGCCGGTGCGCTGCTGGCCTTTGCGCTCTCCTTCGACGAGGTCGTGGTGACCACCTTCACGGCGGGCGCGGGCACCAGGACACTGCCGATCTGGATCTACGAGAATCTGGCCCGCCCCCACCAGGCACCGGTCGTCGATGTCGTCGCCGCGGTACTGATCGGCCTGTCGGTCCTCCCTGTCCACGTCGCCCAGCGCCTCTCCTCGGACCCGGCCGGCGGCCGGCTCTGAGCACAGCGCCGGCGACGCTCAGCTGCCCGCCTGCCCGCCTGCCCGCCTGCCCGCCTGCCCGCCTGCCCGCCTGCCCGTCGGAGCGTCAACTCCCGCTTTTTCCTTGGACGTCGTCCGCACCCGGTGCTATGTTGTTCTCGTTCCGAGAAAGACTCAGAGTGAGAATGACGAGCGGAGGTGGCGGTCGTGGACACGGACCGGCAGGGCAACGGGAGCGATACCGCCGACGAGGGCGGCGACAGCGCATTCCTCGCGGCCTACGACCCGCGTGACTTCCCCGCCATCGCCGTGACCGTCGACATCGTCGCGCTGACCCTGCGCGCGGGCATCCTGCACATCCTGCTCGTCGAGCGCGGCGGCCGCCCCTTCCAGGGCGCCTGGGCGCTCCCCGGCGGATTCGTCCGCGCCGGCCGGGAATCGCTCGACGAGGCCGCCGCCCGCGAACTCGCCGAGGAGACCGGGCTGGACGCCACGCAATTGGAGCGCGTCCACCTCGAACAGCTCGGCTCGTACGGCGATCCCGGCCGCGACCCGCGGATGCCCGTCGTCACGGTCGCCTACCTCGCCTTCGCGCCCGACCTCCCCGAGGCGCGGGGCGGCGGCGACGCCTCGTCCGCGGCCTGGATCCCGGTCACCGGGATCGATCTCGGCGCCCTTCGGGACGGCCGTACGGCGGAACCGGCGGCGGACGGGGACACTTCGCAGGCCGACGGCGAACCGGACGCGGCCCGGCCGCGTCCCCCAGAACAGGGTCCGGGGCACGGGATCGACGGGGGTGATTCCGTGCCCCGGCCCGCAGCCGATGCACCGCCGGCGGGGGAGCCCGCTCCCAAAACCCCGCTCCCGCTCGCCTTCGACCACGCCCGGATCGTCGCCGACGGACTCGACCGCGCCCGCGCAAAGATCGAGTACACCCCGCTGGCCACGGCCTTCCTCGGCGAGGAATTCACCATCGTCGAACTCCGCCGCGTCTACGAATCCATCTGGGGCAGCCCGCTGCACGCCGGGAACTTCCACCGCAAGGTGCTCTCCGTCCCCGGATTCGTCGAATCCACCGGCGCGACCGCGGCCCGTGGGGGAGCCCGCGGCGGCCCGCGCGCCCGCCTCTACCGTGCGGGCGACGCCCGCCTGCTGCACCCGGCGCTGCTGCGCCCCGACCGGGAGGAGAGCGTGCGATGACCACCACGGCCGCGGACGCCCCGCGCACCCGCGCCGCCGCCCGCACCGCGCTGGCCGCCGCCCGCCGGCCCGCGGACCTCTTCCCCGCCGACGACTCCGAGGCCGCCGGGACCTACCGCAGACTCGCCCGGCTGCTGCACCCCGACACCGCACCGACGGCCGAACGTCCGGGCGCAGAAGCCGAGTTCACCCGCCTGGGCACCCTCTGGCGGCAGCGCACCGCCACCGCCCACCCGACCCTGACCACCCGCCGCCGTACGTACACCCTCGGCGCCACAACAGCCACCGGCGATCTCGCGGTGCTCCGTGCGGCGACGTACGAGCAGGACGGCACCCGGCACGACGCCCTGCTGAAGATCCCGCGCACGGCCGGCGACAACGACCTCCTGGAGCGCGAGGCCCAGGCGCTGAACCGGCTGGCACGGCACGGCGAGCGCCGCCACCGAGGCTATGCGCCCCGCCTGCTGGAGTCCTTCCGCCACCGCGCACCGGACACCGGCATCGAACGCCGCGTCAACGCCCTCGTACCCCTGGCCGGATTCCACTCCCTCGCGGAGGTTCACGCGGCCTACCCGGACGGACTCGACCCGCGCGACGCCGCCTGGATGTGGCGCAGGCTCCTGGTGGCCCTCGGCTGGGCACACCGGGCCGGCCGGGTACACGGCGCCGTACTCCCCGAACACCTCCTCATCCACCCCGAGCTGCACGGCCTGGTCCTCGTCGACTGGTGCTACAGCACGCCCCTCGGCGACCGCGTCCCCGCGCTCGTCGAACGCCACCGGGACGCCTATCCGCCCGAGGTCACCGGCCGTTGCCCGGCGACCGAGGCCACCGACATCCACCTCGCCTCCCGCACCATGGCCGCCGTCATGGGGGAGCGCACCCCGCAGCCGATGCGGGCGTTCCTGCGCGGCTGCACCCTGCGCGCGCAGGCCCGCCGGCCGCACGACGCCTGGCGGCTGCTGGCCGAGCTGGACCAACTCCTCGACGACCTCTACGGCCCCCGCACCTTCCGGCCGTTCACGATGCCCGCGCGGCATCCGTAAGCCACACCGCGCGCTCTCCACCACAGGGCGCCGGACACCACCCAACCACGCAACCGGTCAACAACTCAGGGGGATTCACCATGGGCAGCGGAACCTGGTCCACCAACGTCTACGGCGCCGCGGCGAACTACCGCGCCGCCGCCGGCACCAGCGCCTTCGACTACAGCGACCGCACCACCGCCTCCTCCCCGCGCCACACCTGGACGGCGCACGCCTCGCTCGACCCCAAGGGGCTGACCACCCGCGAGAGCCGCGACTCCGACGAACACCCCACCTCGCTGGCGATCTCCGTCATCTTCGATGTGACCGGATCCATGCGCTCGGTGCCGCGGGTCCTGCAGACCAAACTCCCCGAGCTGTTCGGCCTGCTGCTGCGCAAGGGGTACGTCGCACATCCGCAGATCCTCTTCGGCGCCGTCGGCGACGCCACCTGCGACCGGGTGCCGCTCCAGCTCGGCCAGTTCGAGTCCGACAACCGCATGGACGACGATCTCGGCAACATCCTCCTGGAGGGCGGCGGAGGCGGTCAGATGACCGAGTCCTACGAACTCGCCCTGTACGCCATGGCGCGCCACACCAGCATCGACTGCCACGAGCAGCGCGGCCGCCGCGGCTACCTCTTCCTCATCGGCGACGAGATGCCGTACGGCAAGGTCAAGGCCCGCGAGGTCCGCGCGGTCTTCGGCGACCACCTCACCGAGGACATCCCCCTCACCACGATCCTCGCCGAGGTGCGGCAGAAGTTCGATGTCTACTTCATCGTCCCGGCCGGTGCCACCCACGTCGGCAACACCGCCGTCCTGGGCACCTGGCGCAAGCTGCTCGGCCAGAACGTCATCGAACTCGACGACCTCGGCGCCGTCTGCGAAACCCTCGCCCTGACCATCGGCCTCGGCGAGGAAGCCATCGACCTCGCCGCCGGACTCGACGATCTCGCCGACATCGGCTCCGACGCGGGCGAGAGCGTCGGCAAGGCGCTGGCCACCCTCGGCCGCGAGCACGGCACCGTCGCCCGCTCCTCGGCGCCGCTGATCGACGCCACCGGCGACACCGGGGCCGGCGGCACCACCCGGCTCTGACCCCGCAGGAACTCCACCGGAAGAGGACCCGTCCGTGCACACCATCGTGGTCGACCTCGGCTACGGCGACGCCGGCAAGGGCACCGTCGTCGACCGGCTCTGCGCCCCCCGACCGGGCGCGGCGCCGGTCACGGCGGTGATCCGCTTCAACGGCGGCGCCCAGGCCGCCCACAACGTCGTCACCGTCGACGGCCGCCACCACACCTTCGCCCAATTCGGCTCCGGCACCTTCAGCGGTGTGCCCACCCACCTCTCCCGTCTGATGCTGGTGGATCCCCTGGCGCTCGCCACCGAGGCCCGGCATCTCGCCTCGCTCGGCGTCCCCGACCCGCTCGCCCTGCTGACCGTCGACCGGCGCGCCCGGCTCACCACGCCTTACCACGCGGCCGCCAACCGGGCCCGGGAGCGCGCCCGCGGCACCGCCCGGCACGGCTCCTGCGGCATGGGCATCGGCGAAACCGCCGCCTACGCCCTCGCCCACCCCGCCGACGCCCCGACGGCCGGCGACTGCACCTCACGGACCACCCTGCGCCGCAAACTCACCCTGCTCCGCGACCGCCTCACCGCGGCCGTCGGCCCGCTCGACGCACCACCCGTCGACGCCTGCCTGGACGCCTTCACCGCCTTCGCCGACCACCTCACCCTCGTCGACGAGACCCACCTGCCCCGCCTGCTGCGCCGCGGCCCGGCCGTCTTCGAAGGCGCCCAGGGCGTCCTCCTGGACGAGTGGCACGGCTTCCACCCCTACACCACCTGGTCCACGACCACGTTCGACGGCGCCGAAACCCTCCTCGCCGAGGCCGGCCGGCCCCGCGCCGCGCTGCGCCTGGGTGTCGTACGGACCTATACGACCCGGCACGGCCCCGGCCCGCTCGTCACCGAGGACCCGTCGCTGCCGCGCGCCCTCCCCGAGGCCCACAACGGCCACGGCACCTGGCAAGGAGGCTTCCGCATCGGCCACTTCGACGCCGTCGCGCATGCCTACGCCGTCGAGGTCTGCGGGGGAGTGGACGCCCTCGCCGTCACCCACCTGGACGCCCCGGCCCGCCGCGGCGCCACCCTGCGCATGGCCCACGCCTACCGCACGCCCGACGGCCTCCTGGACCGCATCCCCACCGCGCCGCCCGGCTGCCTGTCCCGCCAACAGCGGCTCACCGAACGCCTGTTGACCGCCCGTCCCACCTGCTGGCAGTCCCCGGGCGCCGACCCGCAGGCCTGGAGCGGCGCCCTCGCCCAGGCGCTGAACGCCCCGGTCCTCATGGAGTCGTACGGACCCACGGCGGCCGACAAGGTCATCCGGCGGGTCGCCGGAACGGTCACCGAACGGGGAAGTCGAAGTAGGTATCGGGAAAGGTCTCCGGCTTGAAGGTGTAGTGCCACCACTCCTCCGGGAGATTCACGAACCCGGCCCGCTCCAGACCGTTCTTGAGCAGCAGCCGGTTCCTCAGCTGCCGCCCGTGGATGCGCGGGTCGAGGGTGTGCGCGAGCGTGTCGAAGCAGTCGAAGCCGGTCCCCATGTCGAGGGAGTTGTCCGGGAAGCGCTCGGCCCTCGGCCCGTAACAGGGTGCCAGCGGCTCACCCGGCACATACGGGCGGGTGGGCACGGCCGGCAGCCGCACCAGCGTCACATCGAGTGTACTGCCCCTGCTGTGACCGGACTTGGCGGCGATATAGCCGTCGTCGAACAGCTTCGTCTTGTCCTCCTGCGGATAGAACTCGGCCTTCATCCGCTGGTCGTCCAGGTCCTTGGCCCACCGGACGAAATGATCCACGGCGCGTTGCGGCCGGTAGCAGTCGTACACCTTGAGCGAGAACCCCCGCTTCAGGAACGAGAGCTGGGCACGGTGCAGCGCGTTCGCGGCATCCCGCGTCAGAAGGCACTTCGGCCTGCGGTAGCCGTCCACCGGTACGCCCATGAAGTTGTGCGGCGTGTAGTAGCGCATCTCCTGGATGATCGTGGGATCCACCGCGCGCAGCGCGACGAACTCCTTCGGCGCCTTGGACGCGGGCACCGGCCGCTGAGCGGTGCCCGCCTGTGCGCTCGACGGCAGCGTGGTGACGGTCATCAGGGCGGCGGCAGCGACGGCCAGGCCGCGCAGCATGGCAGCGAGTCTCGGCATGGCCCTCGTCTACCAGGCGCGGCACGCGGAGGGGAAGACCCCCACCGGGCCCCGCTACTCGCCCTCCAGCCCCCGCACCCGCACCGGATACCCCACCGCGCCCCCGTCCCGACGCTCCACGACCACCCGGCCGCCCTCCCGCCGCGAGGTGAAGCGCTCCACGGTCGGCCGCTGCCAGCCGTCCCCGGCATCCGGCACCACCAGACCGCTGCCCCCGCGCCCGGCCACCGGCGCCCACACCTCCAGCTCCGTCCCGCCGTCCGCCCCCGCCACCGGCAGCACCGCACCGGCCCGCGCCAGCACCGGAATCCGCGACAGCGGCGCATCCACCCACACCTGCCCGGGACCGTCGTATGCCCGCCCGGTCGCGGTGTCGTACCACCGCCCGCGCGGCAGCCGCACCGGCCGCCGGGTCACGCCCCCCTCCAGTACGGGTGCGACCAGCAGCGCATCCCCCAGCAAAAAGGCGTCCTCGCAGTCCCGCAGCGCCCGGTCCCTCGGCGAACTCCACCACACCGGCCGCACATACGGAGCCCCGGTCAGCCGCGCCAACTGGCCCAGCGTGCCGAAGTACGGCAGCAGCCGCTGCCGTTCGCGCAGCGCCGTACGGGCATGCCCGAGCACCTCGATCCCGTACTCCCACGGCTCCCGCCGCCCCGCCCAGATCGCCGAATGTGTACGGAACAGCGGGAGATGGGCGCCCAGCTGGAACCACCGCAGATACAGCTCGCGGGACGGCTCGGCGGAGAACCCGCCGACATCGGGACCGCTGTACGGCACCCCGCACAGCCCCAGCCCCAGCACCAGTGACAGCGAAGCCCGCAGCCCCGGCCAGCCGGTCGCCACGTCCCCCGACCAGGTGCCCCCGTACCGCTGCATCCCCGCCCAGCCCGAACGGGAGAACAGGAACGGCCGTTCGTCCGGCCGCAGTTCGCACAGCCCCTCGAAGCCGGCCCGCGCCATCGCCAGCCCGTAGACGTTGTGTGCCTCCCGGTGGTCGCCGCCCCGCCCCTCCAGCGCATGCCGGGCCGACCGCGGCAGCGTCGACTCCCCGAACGGGGCAAAGGAGACCGGTTCGTTCATGTCGTGCCAGACGCCCGAGAAGCCTTGCGCCAGCCGCTCCGCGTACAGCCCGCCCCACCACTTGCGCACCCGCGCATCGGTGAAATCCGGGTAGACCGACTCACCCGGCCACACCACCCCGCGCACCTCCCGCCCCCGCGCGTCCCGTACGAAGGCGTCCGCCGCCGCCCCACCCTCGTACACCGCGTCCCCCGGATCCGCCTTCACCGCCGGATCCACGATCGACACCAGCCGCACCCCGTCCGCACGCAACTCCCGTGCCAGACCCGGCAGATCCGGATACCGCTCCCGGTCGACGGTGAAGACCCGGTGCCGGTCGAAATGGTCGATGTCCAAATGGACGGCCGACAACGGCAGTTCGCGCTCCTTGTAGCCGGCCACCACGCGGCGCACCTCGGCCTCTCCGCCGAACCCCCAGCGGGCGTGCTGATATCCGAGCGCCCACCGGGGCGGCAGCGCGGGTGCACCGGTCAGTGCCGTCCAGCCCTGCAGTACCCGGGCCGGGGTGCCGGCCAGCACCCAGTAGCGCAGCGGCCCGCCGTCCATCCGCACCTCGCAGGTGCCCGGCCGGTCATGGCCGGAGCCCGCGCCCTCCACGCCCTCGCGCAGCGCCACCCGGCCGTCCCAGGAATTGTCGTGGAAGACCAGATGCGTCCCGGCGTCCGCCACCACCAGCTGCACCGGCATGGTCAGCGACAGCGGATCGTCGCCCGGCTCGAAGGCGCCGCCCGGATCCGTGTTCCACAGACGGTAGGTACCCGCCCGCAGCCGCGGCCCGTGCGCCCGGCCGCCCAGCCCGAAGAACCGGGCGTCGGCCGCGACCTCCGAGCGCTGTACCCACCGCGACGCCTCGCACCCCTCGGGCCGCCCGGCGCGCTCGACCGCGGCCGCCGCGCCGGCCCCGTCTATCCGGTCCCACCACCGCGGCGGCAGCTCCCGCCGCAGCACCATCCCTCCGGGCGTCCGCACCTCCACCGCGCCGTGCCGGGACACCGCCACCATCACCCGCTCGGAGACCACCCGCCAGCCGCCCTCCGTATCGGGCTCCAGCACCGCCCGCGCATCCACTTCGGGACACGCCCCGGCCAGCGCGTACGACGGCTCCGGCCCGGCACCGTCCCAGCCGCAGAACACCGCGCCGCCGGCCGCCACCCGCACCCGCAGCGACGACCGCGCGAAATGGATCAACCCGCCGCCCGGCTGGGGCTCCGCGTCACGCGCCGCCCCCGGCACCCGCGCCCGCTCCGCGACACGCCGCGGCAGCGCCTGCGCATCCGCCCTCCGCGCCCGCCACGCCGCACGCACGGACCGTAGCCCCTGCGCCGGCCCGACTGCCCTGACCACTCGTACCGACCGCACCAGATCACGCCCGTCCATGCCGGTCAGCCTGCCATTGACGCCAGGGTGTGCGGGCACCGTTCAACTGCCGTTCACCTGCACGGGGTCACGCTCGGCCACCTCATGGCCTGCGGATCGCCGTCCCATGGCCGAATCCCGCCGCAGCCCAGGCCACCGGCCCGCGTCACATGGCCCCACCACATCCGCCACCCCCCGAATGTGGGGAGCCCACCCTGGTGCACAAGTCGATCACATGGCATCGTCCAGGCAAGCCGTGTCACGCGCACACGTCAGGCCGGGGGACCCCCACCGCCGTGCGCGCCCGACGCCGACGACGTGTACCGCCCGGGAGCCGCATCATGACCACCGCACCGCACTCCGCACACCGGCCCGAACCCCTCTGGCAGCCAGGCCCGGACCGGATCGCCGGCGCACAGGTCACCCGTTTCCACACCTGGGCGGCCGCCCACCACGGCGCGCCCGCCCCCACCCCCGGCGACCCTGCCGCGAGCTACACCGACCTGCACCGCTGGTCCGTCGACGAGCTGCCCATCTTCTGGCAGGCCACCGCCGAATGGTTCGACGTCCGCTTCGCCACCCCGTACGAGACCGTCCTCGCCGACCGCGCGATGCCCGGCGCCCGCTGGTTCCCCGGCGCCACCCTCAACTACGCCGAGCACGCCCTGCGCGCCGCCGAGGACCCGGCCCGCGCCGACACCCCCGCGCTGCTGTACGTCGACGAGTCCCACGAACCCACCCCCGTCACCTGGACGGATCTGCGCGCCCAGGTCGGCTCGCTGGCCGCCGAACTCCGCCGCCTCGGCGTCCGCCCCGGCGACCGTGTCAGCGGCTATGTCCCCAACATCCCGCAGGCCGTCGTCGCCCTCCTGGCCACCGCCGCGGTCGGCGGCGTATGGACCTCCTGCGCCCCCGACTTCGGCGCCCGCAGCGTGCTGGACCGCTTCCAGCAGATCGAACCGGTCGTCCTGTTCACCGTCGACGGCTACCGCTACGGCGGCAAGGAACACGACCGCCGCGACACCGTCCGCGAACTCCGCGCCGAACTTCCCACCCTGCGCGCCGTCGTCCACATCCCGCTGCTCGGCACCCCCGCCCCCGAAGGCGCCCTGAACTGGTCGGACCTGACCACCAACGACACCGAACCGGTCTTCGAACAGGTCCCCTTCGACCACCCGCTGTGGGTCCTGTACTCCTCCGGCACCACCGGCCTGCCCAAGGCCATCGTCCAGTCCCAGGGCGGCATCCTGCTCGAACACCTCAAGCAGACCGGCCTGCACTGCGACCTCGGCCCCGACGACCGGTTCTTCTGGTACACCTCCACCGGCTGGATGATGTGGAACTTCCTCGTCGCCGGCCTCCTGGTGGGCTCCACGATCGTGCTCTACGACGGCAGCCCCGGCCACCCCGACATCGCCGCCCAATGGCGGGTCGCCGAAACCACCCGCGCCACCGTCTTCGGCACCTCCGCCGCCTACGTCATGGCCTGCCGCAAGGCCGGGATCCACCCCGCCCGCGACCTCGACCTCTCCGCCATCACCTGCGTCGCCACCACCGGCTCCCCGCTCCCGCCGGACGGCTTCCGCTGGCTGCACGACTCCTTCGCGGAGAGCGGCGCCGACCTGTGGACGGCGTCCGTCAGCGGCGGCACCGACGTCTGCAGCTGCTTCGCCGGCGCCGTCCCCACCCTCCCCGTCCACATCGGCGAACTCCAGGCCCCCTGCCTCGGCACCGACCTACAGGCCTGGGACCCCCAGGGCAAGCCCGTCATCGACGAGGTCGGCGAGCTCGTCGTCACCAACCCCATGCCGTCCATGCCCACCCGCTTCTGGAACGACCCCGACGGCGCCCGCTACCACGACAGCTACTTCGACATGTACCCCGGCGTCTGGCGGCACGGCGACTGGATCACCGTCACCTCCCGCGGCAGCGTCATCATCCACGGCCGCTCCGACTCCACCCTCAACCGCCAGGGCGTCCGGATGGGCTCCGCCGACATCTACGAGGCCGTCGAACGACTCCCCGAGATCCGCGAATCCCTCGTCATCGGCCTGGAACTCCCCGACGGCGGCTACTGGATGCCGCTCTTCGTCCACCTCGCCCCCGGCGCCACCCTCGACGACGCCCTGCGCGACCGCGTCAAACGGACCATCCGGGAACAGCTCTCGCCCCGCCACGTCCCCGACGACATCATCGAGGCGCCCGGCGTACCGCACACCCTCACCGGCAAGCGCATCGAGGTCCCCGTCAAACGCCTCCTGCAGGGCACCCCGCTGGACAAGGCCGTCAACCCCGGCTCCGTCGACAACCTCGAACTGCTCCGCTTCTACGAGCAGGTGGCCCGCGACCGCGCGGCCGACGACAGCGCGCAGTAGGCCGGGCCGGCGCCGGACCGCCAAGGCCCGAACGGGCTCCGGTCCGGCGCCGGGCCGCCATTGTCAGACCCCCCGATTACTCTCAGTGACAAGTGACGTGCGATCCCCGCACGCAGCTCACTCAGGGGGAATCATGACCGCCACATCCCGGCACACCGACCGGTCCGCCGCCCGCCGCAGTCTGCGCCGCGAAGTCCCCAGCACCGCCGCCGTCCTGGCCGACGAGCAGGACTTCACCGCCATGCGCCGCTACCGCACCTTCCCGTTCGACGACCACAACAGCTACCTCCAGCAGATGGAGGCCCTGCTGCGCACCCTCGCCTCCCAGGGCGTGCTCACGACCCTCAGCCTCTTCGACCCGGTCGCCTACGAGAAATACTGCGCGGACCGCGTCCTCGACCCCGACCACCCCGCCAGCCGCACCCGCTACACCGCGGAACTCGCCTGCACCGGCGCCACCTTGACGTACGAGGGCCAGCCGCTCAGCCAGCTGCTCCCCTTACTCGTCGAGGAATCCGACCGCCGGGCGACCTGGGACCACGCCTCCGCCCTCCTGGCCCGCGCCGGCACCTGCGAGGAGTGTGGCGAAGACCTGGCACGCGCCGCCTTCGCCCGCGCCACCCAAGCCCTCCGACAACTCCTCGCATCCCTCGGCGGTGGCACCCACCACCTCGTCTGCTCCGTCGCGGCAGGAGAGCCGTCCCTCCTGGCGACCCTGCACGCCACCGCCCGCGACGGCGCCCGCCCCGGGCTCGCCGAATCCGAAACCCTGCTGTTCTGCACGGTCCTGGCCGCCGGCTTCGCCCTGTGTACCCCCGGCGGCATCGTCTCCCGCACCACCCCCGACCCCGCCGGCCACGACGCCACCGGCGACACCACCCATGACACGGTCCGCGGCTGGTCCCTGCGCGACTCCTGGCCACGCCCCCTCACCGCCGCCGAGGTCTTCACCGCCTACTGCACCGACGCCGACACAGGCGAACCGATCCCACCCGAGCACCGCGTCGACTACGCCCCCGGCCTCCCCCTCACACCCCCGCCCGACACCCACCGCCACCGCTGACCCGGGCAGCGGCACACACAAAGGCGCACGCCAAGAGGCGCGCACAGCCGCACACAAAAGGGCCGCCCCGCCACAAGGGCGGGACGGCCATCACACTCCTGCGACGCACCGCGCCGCACGGAATCACTCCCCGGAGAGCACCACCTGCGCGGCCGCCCGCGCATCGTCGGCGGTGTCCGCGGCACGCGCCGCGGCCGCCGCACGCTCGCACTGCGCCAGCGTGTGCTTGGCCAGCGTCGCCCGCACATAGGGAATCGACGCCGCGCCCATCGAAAGGCTGGTGACACCGAGCCCCGTCAGCACACACGCCAGCAGCGGATCCGAGGCCGCCTCACCACAGACACCACAGCTCTTGCCCTCGGCCTTCGCGGCCTCGGCCGAAGCCGCGACGAGATCCAGCAGCGCCGGCTGCCACGGGTCCTGCAGACGCGACACGGCGCCCACCTGACGGTCGGCGGCGAAGGTGTACTGCGCCAGGTCATTGGTCCCCAGAGAAAGGAACTCGACCTCCTGCAGAATCGACCGCGCCCGAAGAGCCGCGGACGGAATCTCCACCATCGCGCCGAACTTCGCCCGCAGCCCGGCCTCCCGGCACGCGTCCGCGAACGCCTTGGCGTCGATCCGGTCCGCCACCATCGGCGCCATGACCTCGAGGTAGACCGGCAGCCCCTCGGCCGCCTTCGCCAGCGCGGTGAGCTGGGTACGCAGCACATCGGGGTGGTCGAGCAGCGTACGCAGCCCCCGCACGCCCAGCGCGGGGTTCGGCTCATCGGCCGGCGTCAGGAAGTCCAGCGGCTTGTCCGCACCGGCGTCCAGCACGCGCACGACCACGCGCCCCTCGGGAAACGCCTCCAGCACCTTCCGGTACGCCTCGACCTGCTTCTCCTCGGACGGCGCCTGCTTGCTGTCGTCCAGGAACAGGAACTCGGTCCGGAAGAGACCGACGCCCTCCGCACCCGCCTCGACCGCCGCGGCCACATCACCGGGACCGCCGACATTCGCCAGCAGCGGCACCTTGTGCCCGTCGGAGGTGGCACCGGGACCGGACGAAGAGGCCAGCGCCGCCTTCCGCTCCGCAGCCGCCTTCTCCATCTCCACGCGCTTCTCCGCGCTCGGCTCGACGAAGATCTCACCGGTGCTGCCGTCGACGGCGATCACGGTGCCCTCGACCAGCTCACCCGCGCCGGGAAGCGCGACGACGGCCGGCACACCCAGCGCCCGCGCAAGAATCGCGCTGTGGCTGGTCGGCCCGCCCTCCTCGGTCACGAACCCGAGCACCAGCGTCGGGTCCAGCAGCGCGGTGTCGGCCGGCGCCAGATCCCGCGCGATCAGCACATACGGCTCGTCGCTGTCCGGCACACCCGGCATCGGCACACCCAGCAGCCGGGCGACGATCCGGTTGCGCACATCATCGAGGTCGGCGACCCGGCCCGCGAGGTACTCACCTGCGCCCGCAAGCAGCGCCCGGTAGGCGGCGAACGCGTCGTACACCGCGCGCTCGGCGGTGCTGCCGACGGCGATCCGCCGGTCGACATCCGCCATCAGCTCGGGGTCCTGCGCCATCAGCGCCTGGGCCTCCAGCACGGCCTGCGCCTCGCCGCCCGCCAGATTTCCGCGGGCTATGAGGTCGGCAGCGACAGCTTCCACGGCCTGGCGGGCACGCCCCTGTTCGCGCTCCGCCTCGTCCGCCGGAATCCGCTTGGCCGGCGGCTCGAGAACCGCCGTCCCCATGTGCCGCACCTCGCCTATGGCCACACCGTGGCTCACCCCGACGCCTCGCAGCGTTGTCTCCATTGCACCCGTCTCCGGTTAATGCGACGGCCGCACCGCCGCGGTGGATGTCTATCTGCCGTCCGCGACGGCACCCGGCTACTGCCAGGAGAAGAGCGAGTCGCCCGCCTTGACGTCGCCGTCCTCACGCACATCGCCGAGCGAGTCCGCGGTGGCCTCCAGCGCGACGACCGGGCACACCGGCGACTTACCGGCCTCCTCGACCGCGGCCGGGTTCCAGCGCACGACCTCCTGGCCGCGGGTGACGGTGTCGCCCTTGTTCACGAGCAGCTCGAAGCCCTCGCCGTTGAGCTGAACGGTGTCGATACCGAGGTGGGTGAGCACGCCGTGCCCCTCGGAGTCGACGACGACGAACGCATGCGGGTGCAGCGATACAAGAACACCGTCCACGGGCGAGACGGCGGCCGACGGTTCACGAACCGGGTCGATGGCGGTACCGGGACCCACCATCGCTCCGGAGAACACCGGGTCGGGCACTGCCGCGAGTCCGATGGCGCGTCCGGCAAGAGGGGACGTCACGGTGGTCATGGGAAGCCTCCCAGGGGTGGAGATTCATCAGGCCGCCGTCACTACCTGTCCTGGACGGCGCACCGTTCAGAAGCGTAAGTCATAAGAACTGACGGTTCCGCATGACAGACGCTGGTTGCACACCGCGAGTCCCGCCGAATCGATTTGCCTCGCCCACAGCAGGGCTGTACTGTCTGAGACCTGCCCCAGACAGCCAGGACGCAATCAACTGCGGCCGGTTGAGGTGGGCGGCACTCCTCAGCGTCTTGATCGAGACTCAAGAATTGAGCGCTTCTGCATGCCTGCAGAAAAGCGGCGGTTCGAAAGCCCGAAAAGGCCTGATAGAGTGTGAAACACCGAAGGGAAGCGCCCGGAGGAAGCCCGAGAGGGAATCCAAAGGAAGCGTCCGTTCCTTGAGAACTCAACAGCGTGCCAAAAGTCAACGCCAGATATGTTGATACCCCGTCCAGCCGGAAGCATCCGGCGGATGATGTTCCTTTGAAAGTCCTATCGACACTATGTGCCGGTAGGCAACACACAGCGAGGACGCTGTGAACGAGAGGGCTTATTCCGCCCACTCGTTCCGCTCAACGCGAGTGTCACCCGCAGTTTTTAATTAAACGCAGCCGGGAAAACATTCACGGAGAGTTTGATCCTGGCTCAGGACGAACGCTGGCGGCGTGCTTAACACATGCAAGTCGAACGATGAAGCCTTTCGGGGTGGATTAGTGGCGAACGGGTGAGTAACACGTGGGCAATCTGCCCTTCACTCTGGGACAAGCCCTGGAAACGGGGTCTAATACCGGATATGACACACGACCGCATGGTCTGTGTGTGGAAAGCTCCGGCGGTGAAGGATGAGCCCGCGGCCTATCAGCTTGTTGGTGGGGTGATGGCCTACCAAGGCGACGACGGGTAGCCGGCCTGAGAGGGCGACCGGCCACACTGGGACTGAGACACGGCCCAGACTCCTACGGGAGGCAGCAGTGGGGAATATTGCACAATGGGCGAAAGCCTGATGCAGCGACGCCGCGTGAGGGATGACGGCCTTCGGGTTGTAAACCTCTTTCAGCAGGGAAGAAGCGAGAGTGACGGTACCTGCAGAAGAAGCGCCGGCTAACTACGTGCCAGCAGCCGCGGTAATACGTAGGGCGCAAGCGTTGTCCGGAATTATTGGGCGTAAAGAGCTCGTAGGCGGCTTGTCACGTCGGATGTGAAAGCCCGGGGCTTAACCCCGGGTCTGCATTCGATACGGGCAGGCTAGAGTTCGGTAGGGGAGATCGGAATTCCTGGTGTAGCGGTGAAATGCGCAGATATCAGGAGGAACACCGGTGGCGAAGGCGGATCTCTGGGCCGATACTGACGCTGAGGAGCGAAAGCGTGGGGAGCGAACAGGATTAGATACCCTGGTAGTCCACGCCGTAAACGTTGGGAACTAGGTGTGGGCGACATTCCACGTCGTCCGTGCCGCAGCTAACGCATTAAGTTCCCCGCCTGGGGAGTACGGCCGCAAGGCTAAAACTCAAAGGAATTGACGGGGGCCCGCACAAGCAGCGGAGCATGTGGCTTAATTCGACGCAACGCGAAGAACCTTACCAAGGCTTGACATACACCGGAAAACCCTGGAGACAGGGTCCCCCTTGTGGTCGGTGTACAGGTGGTGCATGGCTGTCGTCAGCTCGTGTCGTGAGATGTTGGGTTAAGTCCCGCAACGAGCGCAACCCTTGTTCTGTGTTGCCAGCATGCCCTTCGGGGTGATGGGGACTCACAGGAGACTGCCGGGGTCAACTCGGAGGAAGGTGGGGACGACGTCAAGTCATCATGCCCCTTATGTCTTGGGCTGCACACGTGCTACAATGGCCGGTACAATGAGCTGCGATACCGCGAGGTGGAGCGAATCTCAAAAAGCCGGTCTCAGTTCGGATTGGGGTCTGCAACTCGACCCCATGAAGTCGGAGTTGCTAGTAATCGCAGATCAGCATTGCTGCGGTGAATACGTTCCCGGGCCTTGTACACACCGCCCGTCACGTCACGAAAGTCGGTAACACCCGAAGCCGGTGGCCCAACCCCTTGTGGGAGGGAATCGTCGAAGGTGGGACTGGCGATTGGGACGAAGTCGTAACAAGGTAGCCGTACCGGAAGGTGCGGCTGGATCACCTCCTTTCTAAGGAGCACTTCTTACCAAGCCTGGCTTGGTCAGAGGCCAGTACATCAGCGAATGTCTGATGCTGGTTGCTCATGGGTGGAACGTTGACTATTCGGCGCACTTGGTTGGTTGTCACTAGTACTGCTTCGGCGTGGAACGTGGGGATTGATGGAGTGGGTCGGGCACGCTGTTGGGTATCTGAGGGTGCGGGCTTTCGAGTCTGAACCTTCGCGATGCCGGCCCCGGTGAAAATCTGCTTCGGTGGGTTGTGACGGGTGGCTGGTCGTTGCTTGAGAACTGCACAGTGGACGCGAGCATCTGTGGCCAAGTTTTTAAGGGCGCACGGTGGATGCCTTGGCACCAGGAACCGATGAAGGACGTGGGAGGCCACGATAGGCCCCGGGGAGCTGTCAACCAAGCTTTGATCCGGGGGTGTCCGAATGGGGAAACCCGGCAGTCGTCATGGGCTGTCACCCGCTGCTGAACACATAGGCAGTGTGGAGGGAACGCGGGGAAGTGAAACATCTCAGTACCCGCAGGAAGAGAAAACAACCGTGATTCCGGGAGTAGTGGCGAGCGAAACCGGATGAGGCTAAACCGTATTGGTGTGATACCCGGCAGGGGTTGCCAGTGCGGGGTCGTGGGAGTTCTCTTTCATCGTCTGCCGGCGATGAGACGAGTCAGAAACCGTTGATGTAGGCGAAGGACATGCGAAAGGTCCGGCGTAGAGGGTAAGACCCCCGTAGCTGAAACATTGACGGCTCGTTTGAGAATCACCCAAGTAGCACGGGGCCCGAGAAATCCCGTGTGAATCTGGCGGGACCACCCGTTAAGCCTAAATATTCCCTGGTGACCGATAGCGGATAGTACCGTGAGGGAATGGTGAAAAGTACCGCGGGAGCGGAGTGAAATAGTACCTGAAACCGTGTGCCTACAAGCCGTGGGAGCGTCGCGCATCGAGTTTACTCGGTGCGTCGTGACTGCGTGCCTTTTGAAGAATGAGCCTGCGAGTTTGCGGTATGTTGCGAGGTTAACCCGTGTGGGGAAGCCGTAGCGAAAGCGAGTCCGAATAGGGCGTTGAGTAGCGTGCCCAAGACCCGAAGCGGAGTGATCTAGCCATGGGCAGGTTGAAGCGGAGGTAAGACTTCGTGGAGGACCGAACCCACCAGGGTTGAAAACCTGGGGGATGACCTGTGGTTAGGGGTGAAAGGCCAATCAAACTCCGTGATAGCTGGTTCTCCCCGAAATGCATTTAGGTGCAGCGTCGTGTGTTTCTTGCCGGAGGTAGAGCACTGGATAGGCGATGGGCCCTACCGGGTTACTGACCTTAGCCAAACTCCGAATGCCGGTAAGTGAGAGCGCGGCAGTGAGACTGTGGGGGATAAGCTCCATGGTCGAGAGGGAAACAGCCCAGAGCATCGACTAAGGCCCCTAAGCGTGTGCTAAGTGGGAAAGGATGTGGAGTCGCAGAGACAACCAGGAGGTTGGCTTAGAAGCAGCCACCCTTGAAAGAGTGCGTAATAGCTCACTGGTCAAGTGATTCCGCGCCGACAATGTAGCGGGGCTCAAGCACACCGCCGAAGTCGTGTCATTGCAACATGTGGACCAACGTCCGTTGTGATGGGTAGGGGAGCGTCGTGTGCCGGGTGAAGCAGCCGTGGAAACGAGTTGTGGACGGTTCACGAGTGAGAATGCAGGCATGAGTAGCGATACACACGTGGGAAACGTGTGCGCCGATTGACTAAGGGTTCCTGGGTCAAGCTGATCTGCCCAGGGTAAGTCGGGACCTAAGGCGAGGCCGACAGGCGTAGTCGATGGACAACCGGTTGATATTCCGGTACCCGCTTTGAAACGCCCAATATCGAATCAGACGATGCTAAGCCCGTGAAGCCGGCCTGGAGTCTTCGGACAAAGGGACGTGGTGGAGCCGGTGACCCGGATCTGTAGTAGGTAAGCGATGGGGTGACGCAGGAAGGTAGTCCAGCCCGGGCGGTGGTTGTCCCGGGGTAAGGGTGTAGCCCGAGAGATAGGCAAATCCGTCTCTCGTTAAGGGTGAGACCTGATGCCGAGCCGATTGTGGTGAAGTGGATGATCCTATGCTGTCGAGAAAAGCCTCTAGCGAGTTTCATGGCGGCCCGTACCCTAAACCGACTCAGGTGGTCAGGTAGAGAATACCGAGGCGTTCGGGTGAACTATGGTTAAGGAACTCGGCAAAATGCCCCCGTAACTTCGGGAGAAGGGGGGCCATTTCCGGTGATGAGACTTGCTCTCTGAGCTGGGGGTGGCCGCAGAGACCAGCGAGAAGCGACTGTTTACTAAAAACACAGGTCCGTGCGAAGCCGTAAGGCGATGTATACGGACTGACGCCTGCCCGGTGCTGGAACGTTAAGGGGACCGGTTAGTCAATCTTCGGGTTGGCGAAGCTGAGAACTTAAGCGCCAGTAAACGGCGGTGGTAACTATAACCATCCTAAGGTAGCGAAATTCCTTGTCGGGTAAGTTCCGACCTGCACGAATGGCGTAACGACTTCTCGACTGTCTCAACCATAGGCCCGGTGAAATTGCATTACGAGTAAAGATGCTCGTTTCGCGCAGCAGGACGGAAAGACCCCGGGACCTTTACTATAGCTTGATATTGGTGTTCGGTTCGGCTTGTGTAGGATAGGTGGGAGACTGTGAACTCTGGACGCCAGTTCAGGGGGAGTCATTGTTGAAATACCACTCTGGTCGTGCTGGATGTCTAACCTGGGTCCGTGATCCGGATCAGGGACAGTGTCTGGTGGGTAGTTTAACTGGGGCGGTTGCCTCCTAAAGAGTAACGGAGGCGCCCAAAGGTTCCCTCAGCCTGGTTGGCAATCAGGTGTTGAGTGTAAGTGCACAAGGGAGCTTGACTGTGAGACTGACGGGTCGAGCAGGTACGAAAGTAGGGACTAGTGATCCGGCGGTGGCTTGTGGAAGCGCCGTCGCTCAACGGATAAAAGGTACCCCGGGGATAACAGGCTGATCTTCCCCAAGAGTCCATATCGACGGGATGGTTTGGCACCTCGATGTCGGCTCGTCGCATCCTGGGGCTGGAGTCGGTCCCAAGGGTTGGGCTGTTCGCCCATTAAAGCGGTACGCGAGCTGGGTTTAGAACGTCGTGAGACAGTTCGGTCCCTATCCGCTGTGCGCGTAGGAGTCTTGAGAAGGGCTGTCCCTAGTACGAGAGGACCGGGACGGACGAACCTCTGGTGTGCCAGTTGTCCTGCCAAGGGCATGGCTGGTTGGCTACGTTCGGAAAGGATAACCGCTGAAAGCATCTAAGCGGGAAGCCTGCTTCGAGATGAGGGCTCCCACCCCCTTGAGGGGTTAAGGCTCCCAGTAGACGACTGGGTTGATAGGCCAGATATGGAAGCGCCGTAAGGTGTGGAGTTGACTGGTACTAATAGGCCGAGGGCTTGTCCTCAGTTGCTCGCGTCCACTGTGTAGGTTCTGAAGTAATGACCTGTGTCTTTGCCGGGTTGGTTAACTTCATAGTGTTTCGGTGGTCATAGCGTTAGGGAAACGCCCGGTTACATTTCGAACCCGGAAGCTAAGCCTTTCAGCGCCGATGGTACTGCAGGGGGGACCCTGTGGGAGAGTAGGACGCCGCCGAACAATCATTGTGGGAAAGCCCCGTTGGAACCTTGGTTCCGGCGGGGCTTTTTCGCGTTTCCGGGATCTTGGGACCCGGGGCGCCGCGCGGCCGGCGGGCCAGGTAAGGTCAGGGGGCATCATTGGCACATTTCCCACAGGAGGCCCCCGCGTGGAGGTCCAGGAGACGCGGGTCCAGACGGATCGCGTCCTCACCATCCCGAATATCCTGAGCATGGCTCGCCTCGTCGGCGTGCCGGTGTTCTTGTGGTTGATCCTGTGGCCGAAATTTGGTGGTCCGAAGGCTGATGGCTGGGCGCTGTTGGTCCTTGCGCTGAGTGGCGTCAGTGACTATCTGGACGGCAAGCTCGCCCGGCGCTGGAACCAGATCAGCAGCTTGGGGCGAATCCTCGACCCGGCCGCCGACCGTCTCTACATCCTCTCCACCCTCGCCGGTCTGACGTGGCGCGAGATCCTGCCGGTCTGGCTCACCGCGGCGCTGCTGGCGCGTGAGCTGATGCTCCTCATCGCGGTCGGATTCCTCGGACGCCACGGTTACGGGCCTCCCCAGGTGAACTTCCTGGGCAAAGCGGCTACGTTCAACTTGATGTACGCCTTCCCGTTGCTCCTCCTGAGCGACGGAAGCGGCTGGCTTCACACGCTCGCTGCTATTTTCGGATGGGCGTTCGCAGGTTGGGGTACGGCGCTCTACTGGTGGGCAGGGATCCTCTACGTGGTCCAGGTCCGCCGAATCATCAGGGCGGACACCACGGCCGACTGAGCTCTCCGAACCGGCAGATTGTGCCAGGGCCCGGGCGCCCGTACGTGAGCACAGGAACAGTGGGCGATCCGGGCAGGTGAAGTCGGCAAGACCGTCGTCTCTTAGAGGAGGACGCTTCCGACATGAAGGCCGTTGTGATGGCCGGCGGCGAAGGAACACGCCTTCGCCCGATGACGTCCAGCATGCCCAAGCCGCTGCTTCCCGTCGCCAATAGGCCGATTATGGAGCACGTACTACGGCTGCTGAAACGGCATGGTCTCAACGAGACCGTCGTAACCGTGCAATTCCTGGCGTCGCTCGTCAAGAACTATTTCGGCGACGGCGAAGAGCTGGGAATGGAACTCACCTACGCCCATGAGGAAAAGCCACTCGGCACTGCCGGCAGCGTGAAGAACGCCGAGGAGGCCCTCAAGGATGACGCCTTCCTCGTGATCTCCGGTGACGCCCTCACCGACTTCGATCTCACCGATCTGATCCGTTTCCACAAGGAAAAGGGCGCGCTCGTCACCGTCTGCCTCACACGGGTTCCCAATCCGCTGGAGTTCGGCATCACCATCGTCGACGAGGGCGGCAAGGTCGAGCGTTTCCTGGAAAAGCCCACCTGGGGCCAGGTCTTCTCGGACACGGTCAATACCGGCATCTACGTCATGGAGCCGGAGGTCTTCGACTACTTCGAGCCCGATGTACCGGTCGACTGGTCCGGCGATGTCTTTCCCCAGCTCATGAAGGAAGGCAAGCCGATCTACGGCTATGTCGCCGAGGGCTACTGGGAGGATGTCGGTACCCACGAGAGTTATGTGAAGGCTCAGGCCGATGTGCTCGAAGGCAAGGTCGATGTGGAGATCGACGGCTTCGAGATCTCACCGGGCGTCTGGGTCGCCGAGGGTGCCGAGGTCCATCCCGACGCGGTGCTGCGCGGTCCGTTGTACATCGGCGACTACGCCAAGGTCGAAGCGGATGCGGAGATCCGTGAGCACACCGTCGTCGGCTCCAATGTCGTCGTCAAGAGCGGCGCGTTCCTGCACCGGGCCGTCGTGCACGACAACGTCTATATCGGGCAGCAGTGCAATCTGCGCGGCTGTGTGATCGGCAAGAACACCGATGTCATGCGGGCCGCACGGATCGAGGACGGCGCGGTCATCGGCGATGAATGCCTCATCGGTGAAGAATCGATCGTGCAGGGCAATGTGCGGGTCTATCCGTTCAAGACCATCGAGGCCGGCGCTTTCGTCAACACCTCGGTGATCTGGGAGTCCCGCGGCCAGGCGCATCTCTTCGGCGCCCGCGGCGTGTCCGGGATCCTCAATGTCGAGATCACCCCGGAACTCGCCGTACGGCTCGCGGGCGCGTATGCCACCACGCTCAAGAAGGGCTCCACGGTCACCACCGCGCGCGACCACTCCCGTGGCGCCCGGGCGCTCAAACGCGCGGTGATCTCCGCGCTGCAGGCCAGCGCCATCGACGTACGCGACCTGGAGAACGTCCCGCTGCCCGTCGCCCGTCAGCAGACCGCCCGCGGCAGCGCCGGCGGCATCATGGTGCGCACCACGCCCGGCGTGCCGGACTCCGTCGACATCATGTTCTTCGACGAGCGTGGCGCCGACCTCTCGCAGGCCGGGCAGCGCAAACTCGACCGGGTCTACGCCCGCCAGGAGTACCGTCGCGCCTTCCCCGGCGAGATCGGTGACCTGATGTTCCCGGCCAGCGTCTTCGACTCCTATACCGGGTCCCTGCTGCGTGCCTTGGACACCACGGGCATCAGCGAATCGGGACTGAAGGTCGTCGTGGACGCCTCCAACGGCAGCGCGGGCCTGGTCCTGCCCAGCCTCCTGGGGCGGCTCGGCGTCGACTCCCTGACGATCAACCCGGGGCTCCATGAATCCCGGCCGACCGAGACCGCCGATGCCAAGCGGTCCGGGCTGGTGAGGCTCGGCGAGATCGTGGCCTCGGCGCGGGCCGCGTTCGGCGTCCGCTTCGACCCCGTGGGCGAGCGGCTGTCCCTCGTGGACGAGCGTGGCCGGATCATCGAGGACGACCGTGCGCTGCTGGTCATGCTGGATCTGATCGCCGCCGAGCGGCGCACCGGCCGGGTGGCGCTGCCGGTGACCACGACCCGGATCGCCGAGCAGGTCGCGGCGTACCACGGTACGCAGGTGGAGTGGACGACCACCTCGCCCGACGATCTGACCCGGGTGGCGCGTGAGGACGGCACGGTCTTCGGTGGGGACGGCCTGGGCGGCTTCATCATCCCGGAGTTCAGCAGCGTCTTCGACGGCGCGGCCGCCTTCGTCCGGCTGATCGGCCTGGTGGCCCGCACCCAGCTCACACTCAGCCAGATCGACGCACGGATCCCGCGGGCGCATGTCCTGCGCCGTGACCTGGCCACCCCCTGGGCGGTCAAGGGCCTGGTCATGCGGCATGTCGTCGAGGCGGCCGGTGACCGGGACGTGGACACCACCGACGGCGTACGGGTCGTGGAGGCCGACGGCCGCTGGGTCCTGGTGCTGCCCGACCCGGCCGAGGCGGTCACGCACCTGTGGGCGGAGGGACCGGACGACGCCTCCGCTCAGCAGCTGCTGGACGAGTGGGCCGCCGTGGTGGACAGCGCGGGACGCTGACGCTGACCCCACCGGCGTGCCGCCAATCGGCACGCCGGTGGGGCCATTGGGAGACTGCGCGGGCGACGTGCGACGATGTGCGGCATGTCGCAGCAGCGCCCCGATCGGAGCACCACGAACACGTCGGCCGCGCGCCCCGATGCGTCCATGTCGCTGCTGACCAACGTGATGGATCACAGCCTCGACGACGGATACGCCGAGGCCGCCGCGCGCAAGTCCGAAGCCGGCGTGCGCGGTCTGCCGCGCACCCTGCGGGCCAAGTTGGGGCTGGCGGCCGGCCTGGTGCTGGCCGCGATCGTGGTGACGGTGGGGGCGGCGCAGGCGCGGATATCCGCACCGACGCTGGCCAAGGAGCGCGAAGAGCTGATCAATCGCATCCAGAAGGGCACCGGCGAGGCGGACAAGCAGCAGCAGCGGGTCGACGCGCTGCGGGACGACGTCAGCAGGATGCAGCGCGAGGCGCTGAAGAAGCACGGCGGCGACAAGGCCGAACTGCTGGCGCTGCTGTCCGGTTCGACGCAGGTGACCGGGCCCGGCGTGAAGCTCGTCGTGGACGATGCCAAGGGGGCGGAGTCCAGCGGCGGCGGGCCGCGCGAGAGCAGTGGTTTTTCGGACACCGGGCGGGTACGCGACCGGGACATGCAGCGCGTGGTGAACGGCCTGTGGGAGTCCGGTGCGGAGGCCATCTCCGTCAATGGGCAGCGGCTTACGTCACTCTCGGCGATCAGAGCCGCGGGAGACGCCATACTGGTCGACAACAAGCCACTGGTGCCGCCCTATACGGTGCTGGCGGTGGGGGACGGGCAGCGGCTGAGCACCGCGTTCCAGGACAGCGCCGATGGTCAGTATCTGCATGTGCTGCAGGAGAACTACGGCGTGCGCACCAGGATTTCCGCCGAGAGCGAGGTCACGCTGCCGCCCGCGCCCAGTTTGATCGTACGTACCGCAAAGCCGCAGGCCGGTGCCGCCAAGGCGGACGGCGCCGACACAGGGAAGGGCACATCGTGATCGCCGTACTGGGCCTCATCGTGGGAGTCGTGGTCGGACTTGTCGTCCGACCCGTGGTGCCGACGGTGGTCGAGCCCTACTTGCCGATCGCTGTCGTCGCGGCGCTGGATGCCGTGTTCGGCGGTCTGCGCGCGATGCTGGACGGCATCTTCGACGACAAGGTCTTCGTGGTGTCCTTCCTGTCGAATGTCGTCGTCGCCGCGCTGATCGTCTTCCTCGGCGACAAGTTGGGCGTCGGCGCCCAACTCTCCACCGGCGTCGTCGTGGTGCTGGGCATCCGGATCTTCTCCAACGCCGCCGCGATCCGCCGGCACGTCTTCAGGGCGTGAGGCGGATGGCAACCGATGGGACTCCGGAGCCGGAGAAGAAGCCCGAGCAGCCGCGGCCGGACCGGGAGAGCAGCCCCGTCGGCCGGCGGCCGATGCCGCCCGAGAGCCGGCGCGTCCCTGAGCGGCCGGCGACGGGTGACGGGACCGAAGCCCAGGAACCGGACAGTACTGGACAGAAGAAGGGTAAAGGGGCAGACTCCTCAACTCCGGACGCGGTCGCCGATGACGGGAGCACGGAACGCCCGAAGACCGGTCGGGAGCGGCTTGTTGCGAGCCTGTGGCCGCCTCGGCTGACCCGGGCTCAACTGATCGTTGCGTTGCTCCTGTTCATTCTCGGCCTCGGTCTGGCGATTCAGGTACGTTCCACAAGTGACAGCAGTGCGCTGCGAGGTGCGCGCCAGGAGGACTTGGTGCGCATTCTGGACGAGCTGGACAATCGCTCCCAGCGGTTGACGGACGAACAGCGGCGCCTGGAAGGGCAGAAGACCGAGCTGGAGAACAGCTCGGACCAGGCCGAGGAGGCCCGTAAGCAGACCGTGGAGAAGGAACAGCAGCTGGGCGTGCTGGCCGGGACCGTCGCGGCACAAGGGCCCGGCATCAACCTGACCATCGATGACCCGACGCACTCCGTCGAGGCGGACAAGCTGCTGGACACGATCCAGGAGCTGCGGGCGGCCGGCGCCGAGGCCATCCAGGTCAATGACGTCCGGGTCGTCGCGAACACCTATCTCTCGGACATCCGGGGTGGGGTGCAGATCGACGGCAAGCGCGTCATGCAGCCGTACCACTTCAAGGTCATCGGTAAGCCGGAGGACCTGGAACCGGCGCTGAACATCCCCGGTGGAGTGGTTCAGACGCTGGAAAAGGAGCAGGCCAAGGTGTCTGTGACCCGTGAAGAGAAGATCATTGTGAACGCCTTGCGAGAGGCGAAGCGGCCTGACTACGCTCGGTCGTCATCGCAGTGAGGCGTACAGGTATGTCGAGTGCCCGGCGAGGGCATGAGGTAGCGGGGGGTCGACGCACCGTGCGTGTGGTGTGTGGTGGAAACTGTCTGAAGGCCACGGACGTTTACAGGATGTCCGGATGGGTCGATGTGTGCATCGAGGGTTCGTCCTGCCCCACGGGCGGGTCTGTTTCGTACAAGGGGAATCGCCCGTGAAGTTGTTTGGAAAGCTGTTCGGAAAGAGCGCACGCCAGGAGGGCGGCAGCGGCTCCGCGCGGCACCGCGCTCCGCGCCAGCCCGACGAGAGCGGTGCGGCCGAGGACCGTCCGCTCTTCCGTGATGAGGTCAGCGGTCCGTCCGGGGGGCACGGCGCGGGTTCTGTTGACCCCTCCGGGTCCGGCCGCATAGGTTCCCAGGAACCATCAACCTCACGCACGGGTGGAGGGTTGGCCTTGCCGGTTTGTACGAGGTGTGGGCACCGGAACGCCGAGGCGAGCCGGTTCTGCTCGAACTGTGGAGCGCCGCTGCGCCCGGGCGCTCAGCCCGAGCGGGCGTCCGAGACGACGTCGACGATCTCCATTTCGGGGCTGGAGGCCTACGACTCGGAGGCGACGGGGCAGACCCTGACGCCGTCACTGTCCCCCGAGGCCCAGGCGGCCGTCGATGCCCTGCCGTTGGGTTCGGCGCTGCTGGTCGTCCGCCGGGGTCCGAATTCGGGCAGCCGCTTCCTTCTGGACGGTGAGCTGACGACGGCGGGCCGGCATCCGCAGAGCGACATCTTCCTCGACGATGTGACGGTCTCGCGCCGTCATGTGGAATTCCGTCGTGGCCCGGACGGGCTCTTCACGGTCGCCGACGTCGGCAGCCTCAACGGCACCTACGTCAATCGTGAGCGGATCGACTCCGTCGCCCTCGCGAACGGCGACGAGGTCCAGATCGGCAAGTACCGCCTGGTCTTCTACGCGAGCCAGCGAGGCGCCGGTATCTGACCGGCCAGGGAAGGCATATGCGCCATACACCGAAAGGCGGTGCCGGTTTCGCCGGCACCGCCTCCTCGGACGGCAAGCCGGTGAGCATCGGCACGGTGCTCAATGTGCTGCGCGAGGAGTTCCCCGAGGTCACCATCTCCAAGATCCGCTTCCTGGAGGCCGAGGGGCTGGTCGAGCCGAAGCGCACACCTTCCGGGTACCGCAAATTCACGCCGGCGGACGTGGAGCGGCTGGCGAGCGTCCTGCGGATGCAGCGGGACCACTATCTGCCGCTGAAGGTCATCCGGGAGCATCTGGACGCCCTGGAGCGTGGTGAGCAGGTACAGCTGCCCGCGCCGGCCGCCGCGCCCTCCCGGGATCTCGTCGAGGGCGTGCACGATGTGGGCGAGGAGCGCCCTACGGCTGCCCGGATCGGCCGGGCCGACCTGTTGGCCGCCGCCGAGGTGGACGAGGCGGCGCTCGCCGACTGGGAGTCGTACGGACTCATCGTCCCCCATGCGGACGGCGGATACGACATCGAGGCCGTCACCGTGGCCAAACTTGTCGCGGACCTGGGGCGTTTCGGTCTCGAACCGCGGCATCTGCGCGCCGTGAAGGCTGCCGCCGAGCGCGAGGCGGGGCTGGTCGAGCAGGTCGTTGCACCCCTTCGGCGGCACCGTAATCCGCAGACCAGGGCCCATGCCGAAGCCACTGCCAGGGAGCTGGCAACGCTGTCCGTACGGCTGCATGCGGCGCTGGTGCAGAGCGCTCTGCGGGTCCAGCTGCCGTGAGCAAAAGAGTGCCCGACTACCCAAACCTGCCGGGCACGTCCTAGGGTTGCTGTGTGAACGAGCTCGACGTCGTGGGTGTCCGGGTGGAAATGCCTTCCAGCCAACCGATCGTGCTCCTGCGGGAGGTGGGAGGCGACCGATACTTGCCCATTTGGATCGGGCCAGGGGAGGCCACCGCCATCGCCTTTGCCCAGCAGGGCATGGTCCCTGCCAGGCCGCTGACGCACGACCTTTTCAAGGACGTGCTCGAAGCGGTGGGTCAGGAGCTGACGCAGGTCCGCATCACGGACCTGCGCGAGGGGGTTTTCTATGCCGAATTGGTCTTCGCCAGTGGAGTCGAGGTCAGCGCGCGTCCGTCCGATGCCATAGCGCTGGCGCTGCGCACCGGAACGCCGATCTTCGGTACCGACGGTGTGCTGGACGACGCGGGGATCGCCATCCCGGACGAGCAGGAGGACGAGGTGGAGAAGTTCCGCGAGTTCCTCGACCAGATCTCACCCGAGGACTTCGGCACCAACAGTCAGTGACGCCGGCCGGGCGAAGCGAATGATTCCGGCCAAACTATTTAGCCATTCCCCGCGCGAGGTCACGAGAAACCACTCGTAGGGTGATTATCACTCGGCGTGGCGAGCGCGGCGATCGTTGACGCACCCCGAGTGACTGCATACCGTCGATATGGCAGGTCCCGTCCGGGACGTGGAGGACGGAGGGCGGCGTGGCAATCACCGGCGACGGTATGGCGGCCGAAGGGGCGTTGCCGCTCCACGCGGGCGCGGCAGCGAACCGTGCCGCGGCACCGGCCGCGGCGGTGTCGGGGGACTGCGAGGCGCAGAACATCGGCTATCGCGGCCCGACCGCATGTGCGGCAGCGGGGATCACCTACCGGCAGCTCGACTACTGGGCGCGTACCGGCCTGGTGGAGCCGAGCATCCGGCCCGCGTACGGCTCCGGCACCCAGCGGCTCTACAGCTTCCGGGACGTCGTCGTCCTGAAGATCGTCAAGCGGCTGCTGGACACCGGGGTGTCGCTGCAGAACATCCGCACCGCCGTCCAGCATCTGCGCTCGCGCGGGCTGGCGGATCTGACGCGGATGACGCTGATGAGCGACGGCGCCACGGTCTACGAGTGCACCTCGCCCGACCAGGTCGTGGATCTCCTCCAGGGCGGTCAGGGCGTCTTCGGGATCGCTGTGGGCGTGGTGTGGCGGGACGTGGAGGGCGCGCTGTCACAGCTGCACGGAGAGCGCGTGGACACCGGCGAGACGCTGATCGGGAAGAACCCGCACGACGAGCTGGCGCGGCGGCGCCACCGGGCCGGCTGAGCCCCGCACACAGGTCCCGGCCCGGCATCGGGTCGATTGTCAGTGCCATGCGGGAGCATCGGACATGTGAGAGCCGCGCCGACGATCCTGCATCTGGACATGGATGCGTTCTATGCGGCCGCCGAGCAGGCGGCCAAGCCGAGCCTGCGCGGCAAGCCCGTGGTGGTCGGCGGGATCGGGCCGCGCGGAGTGGTCGCCACGGCGTCGTACGAAGCCCGGGTCTTCGGCGTCCGCTCGGCGATGCCCACGGCCCAGGCGCGCCGGCTGTGTCCCAACGCCGCTTATCTCACTCCTCGCTTCACCCTGTACCGCCAAGTGAGTGAGGCGGTGATGGAGCTGCTGCATGCGCTGTCGCCGCTCGTGGAGCCGCTGAGCCTGGACGAGGCGTTCGTGGATCTGGAAGCGGGCGGGGTGCCGGCCGAGACGGCCGCCGTACGGGCCGTGGGGGAGCGGCTGCGGCGGGACATCCGGTCGGCGACGGGCCTGACCGGCTCGGTGGGGCTCGCGGGCGCCAAGATGCTCGCAAAGATCGCGTCGGAGGCCGCCAAGCCGGACGGCCTGGTGGTGATCGAGCCCGGCACCGAGCGGGAGCTGCTGGGGCCGATGACGGTGCGGACGCTGCCCGGGGTGGGCCCCGCGACGGCCGAGACGTTGCGCCGGGCCGGGATCCACACCGTCGCGGAGACCGCGGAGGCCGGCGAGGCGGAGCTGGTGCGGCTGCTGGGCAAGGCGCACGGCGCAGGGCTGTATGCGATGGCGCTGGGCCAGGACGACCGGCCGGTGGTGGCGGAGCGGGACGCGAAGTCCATCTCCGTCGAGGACACCTTCGAGGTCGATCTGACCGACCGGACGCGGGTGCGGACCGAGGTGCTGCGGCTGGCGGACCGCTGTGTCCAGCGGCTACGGGCGGCCGGGCGCTCCGGGCGCACGGTAGTGATCAAGGTGCGTAACTACGACTTCTCGACGCTGACCCGCTCCGAGACGCTGCGCGGGCCCACCGACGACCCCGCGGTCGTACGGGAGGCGGCCGTGCGGCTGCTGGAGCTGGTGGACACCACGGGCGGGGTGCGGCTGCTGGGCGTGGGGGTCAGCGGGCTGGCCGATTTCACGCAGGAGGATCTGTTCGCCCAGCTGGCGACGGAGCGGGAGGCCGAGGAGCTGGCCAAGGCGGCACCGGAGCCGGTCGGGGGCGAGAGCGGTGAGCGGGAGTCCGAGGAGGAGCGGCCGCGCCGCTGGCATCCGGGGCTGGATGTGGTGCACGACGAGTTCGGCGCCGGGTGGGTGCAGGGAAGCGGGGTGGGGAGAGTGACCGTCCGCTTCGAAACGCCGTGGTCCGCACCGGGGAGGGTGCGGACCTTTGCCGTCGAGGATCCGGCCCTGCGGCCGGGGGAGCCCCTGCCGCTGGTGGGCGGGGAGCCGGGTGGTGCTCAGTCCTCCGAGCCGGCGATCTTGCCGAAGTCCTTGTCGCCGGAGCCGTTGGAGGACACCGGATCCGAGTCGGGGGAGGAGATATCCAGTCGGTAGTGGTGGTAGAGCTGGAGTTCCTGTTCGGGGGAGAGGTGGCGGCCCACGCCGAAGTCCGGGGCGTCCTTGATCAGCTTGCGGTCGTAGGGAATGTGCAGGCTCTCGCCGATCATCTTGCTGGGCTCCAGGGGCACGAACGCATCCCGGCTGAAGAGTCCGGTGCGTACGGCCGCCCACTCCGGTTCCCCCGTCGCGTCGTCGAGATACACCTCGTCGATGGTGCCTATTTTCGCGCCGTTCCGGTCGAACGCTTTGCGGCCGATCAGGCTTCGGGGATCGATATCGGTTTGCACGGCCCCTCCAATTGGTCGCAACTGCCCTGTGACAACTACCAAACGGCACATTTCATGCCTCGGCCACTCGAAGGATCCTTCGAGTGGCGCGCTGGTAGGCTGGCCAATGGCCGTAGACCCCATGCGGGAGAGTCCTTTGTCGTTCGCGACCAGGGCGCCGAAGGAGCAAATCCTCCCCGGAATCTCTCAGGCACACGTACCGCATGGACGAGGTCACTCTGGAAAGCAGGGCGGGCCACGGACAGGCACAGCGCCGGGACCCCTCCTCACCGACGGTGAAAGCCGGGCCGCCTCGCGCGGGCCGGTGAAGCTCTCAGGTTGAGATGACAGAGGGGGAGGCCGTCCGGGCACCCACGCCGTGGTGCCCCTCGAAGGTCGTACCGACCAGGAGGCCCCCGCAGATGACCACCAATCGCATCTCCTTGACCGAGCTGGAGCGCGGCATCCCCTTCGAGCACCGCCACGTCGGTCCCGACCACGAGGCGCAGGCGAAGATGCTCGCGCACGTCGGATTCGGGTCGCTGGACGAGCTCACCGACGCCGCCGTACCCGATGTGATCAAGAGCGCCGAGGCGCTCGGCCTGCCGCAGGGCCGTACCGAGGCCGAGGTCCTCCAGGAACTGCGGGGCCTGGCGGACCGCAACCAGGTGCTGTCGTCCATGATCGGGCTCGGCTACTACGGCACGTTCACCCCGCCGGTGATCCTGCGCAACGTCATGGAGAACCCGGCCTGGTACACGGCGTACACGCCCTACCAGCCGGAGATCTCGCAGGGCCGCCTGGAGGCGCTGCTGAACTTCCAGACGATGGTCGCCGACCTGACCGGACTGCCCACCTCCGGCGCCTCCCTCCTGGACGAGGGCACCGCCGCCGCCGAGGCGATGGCGCTCTCCCGCCGTATCGGCAAGGTCAAGCAGGGCGTCTTCCTGGTCGACGCCGACTGTCTGCCGCAGACCATCGCCGTGATCGAGACCCGCGCCGAGCCGACCGGCGTCGAGGTCGTGGTCGCGGACCTGACCGAGGGCATTCCCGCCGAGATCGCCGAGCGCGGTGTGTTCGGCGTGCTGCTGCAGTACCCGGGCGCCTCCGGCGCGGTCCGCGACCCGCGCGCCGTGATCGAGCAGGCCCACGAGCTGGGCGCGATCGTCACCATGGCCGCCGATCTGCTCGCCCTGACGCTGCTGACCTCGCCCGGCGAGCTCGGCGCGGACATCGCCGTCGGCACGACCCAGCGCTTCGGCGTCCCGATGGGCTTCGGCGGACCGCACGCCGGCTTCATGGCCGTACGCGAGCGGTTCGCCCGCAGCCTGCCCGGCCGCCTGGTGGGCGTCTCCGTCGACGCCGACGGCAACAAGGCCTACCGCCTCGCGCTGCAGACGCGTGAGCAGCACATCCGCCGTGAGAAGGCCACCAGCAACATCTGCACCGCACAGGTGCTGCTCGCCGTCATGGCCGGCATGTACGCCGTCTACCACGGCCCCGAGGGCCTGCGGACCATCGCCCGGCGCACCCACCGCTACGCCGCCGTCCTCGCCGAGGGCCTGCGGGCCGGCGGGGTGGAGATCGTGCACGGTGCGTACTTCGACACGCTGACCGCGCGGGTGCCCGGCCGGGCCGCCGAGGTCGTCGCCGCCGCCCGCGAGGCCGGTGTCAACCTCTGGCAGGCCGACGCGGACCTGGTCGGCATCGCCTGTGACGAGACCACCGGCCGCGCGCAGCTGGCCGGTGTCTGGGGCGCCTTCGGCGTGCAGGGCGACGTCGAGCAGCTGGACGCGGCCGTCGCCGAGACGTTGCCGCAGACGCTGCTGCGCTCGGACGAGTACCTCACCCACCCGGTCTTCCACCAGCACCGTTCCGAGACCGCGATGCTGCGCTACCTGCGCACGCTCGCCGACAAGGACTACGCGCTGGACCGCGGAATGATCCCGCTCGGCTCCTGCACGATGAAGTTGAACGCCACCACCGAGATGGAGCCGGTCACCTGGCCCGCGTTCGGCCAGCTGCACCCCTTCGCGCCGGCCGCGCAGGCCCAGGGCTACCTCACGCTGATCCAGGAGCTGGAGGAGCGGCTGGCCACGGTCACCGGCTACGACAAGGTCTCCATCCAGCCGAACGCCGGATCGCAGGGTGAGCTGGCCGGTCTGCTGGCCGTGCGTGCCTACCACCGCGCCAACGGCGACGAGCAGCGCACCGTCTGCCTGATCCCGTCCTCGGCGCACGGCACCAACGCCGCCAGCGCCGTCATGGCCGGCATGAAGGTCGTCGTCGTCAAGACCGGTGAGGACGGCGAGGTCGACGCCGACGATCTGCACGCCAAGATCGAGAAGTACCGTGACGAGCTCGCGGTCCTGATGGTCACCTACCCCTCCACGCACGGCGTGTTCGAGGAGCACATCACCCAGATCTGTGCGGCGGTGCACGACGCCGGCGGCCAGGTCTACGTCGACGGCGCCAACCTCAATGCGCTGGTGGGGCTCGCCGAGCCCGGCAAGTTCGGCGGCGATGTCTCGCACCTCAACCTGCACAAGACGTTCTGCATCCCGCACGGCGGCGGTGGCCCCGGTGTCGGCCCGGTCGGCGTGCGCGCCCACCTGGCGCCGTACCTGCCCAACCACCCGCTGCAGCCCACCGCGGGCCCCGAGACGGGCGTCGGGCCGATCTCCGCGGCCCCCTGGGGTTCGGCCGGCATCCTGCCGATCTCCTGGGCGTACGTCCGACTGATGGGCGGCGAGGGCCTCAAGCGCGCCACCCAGGTCGCGGTGCTGAGCGCCAACTACATCGCCAAGCGCCTGGAGCCGCACTACCCGGTGCTCTACACCGGCCCTGGCGGTCTGGTCGCCCACGAGTGCATCATCGACGTCCGGCCGCTGACCAAGGCGACCGGTGTGAGCATCGACGATGTCGCCAAGCGGCTCATCGACTACGGCTTCCACGCACCGACGATGTCCTTCCCCGTGGCCGGCACGCTGATGATCGAGCCGACCGAGAGCGAGGACCTGGGCGAGCTGGACCGCTTCTGCGACGCGATGATCGCCATCCGCGCGGAGATCGAGAAGGTCGGCTCGGGGGAGTGGGACAAGGGCGACAACCCGCTGTGCAACGCCCCGCACACCGCGGCCGCGCTCGGCGGTGACTGGAACCACTCGTACACCCGCGAGGAGGCCGTCTTCCCGGCCGGTGTCGTGGCCGCGGAGAAGTACTGGCCGCCGGTGCGCCGTATCGACGGTGCCTTCGGTGACCGTAACCTCGTCTGCTCCTGCCCGCCGCTGGACGAGTACGACAACTGAGCCACCCGGGCAACATCAAGGGCCCTCGGCGATCCGCCGGGGGCCCTGTTGTACGTGCCGGGTGCGCGCGGGTCAGGCCGCGGCGGTGACCCGAGCCCGGTGCGGGGCGATGACCTGCCCGTCCGGCAGCAGCTCACCGGTGTCCTCGAAGAGCAGGACGCCGTTGCAGAGCAGGCTCCAGCCCTGCTCGGGGTGGTGCGCCACAAGGTGTGCGGCCTCCCGGTCGGTGGAGTCTGCTGACGGGCATGGCGGTTGGTGCTGACACATAGAGGTTGTCTTTCGCTGCGGTGTGGTGAACGTCGTTGTGCGGCTCGATGAGGTGTTCATGGCCGCTCCCCCGTTTCAATCGGTCGATCCCAGTGTTGCCCCACGGACGGGATTCCGCAGGGATTTCGCAGCAGCGGTACTCACTCGATACGGACGCGTCACCCGTGCGGGCGGTTGCTCCCAATTGCACTCCTCCCCAAGGGGGTTGGGAATGGTATTCGCGGGCTAGGCCGCGCGGGTGAGTACGACAGAGCGCTCCGCGGCCGGAAAGGGCCGCGGAGCGCGCTCTGGTGGGAGGTTTGCGCCGGTGCGCGGTCGGGTGCGCCGGGGTCAGGCGGGTTCGCGGAGCAGCGGGGTGGGGGCGAGGCGCAGGGTGAGCCGGGGGAGCAGGTCGGCGACGCGCTGCGGACGGTGGGCGGCGATCCCCGGCGGGGCGGGCGCCAGCGGAACCAGCAGGTCACCGGGTGCGGGCAGCCCCTCGGCGCCGTCCGAGTCGAGGTCGTGATGCAGCCATAGCGTGAGCATGTACAGCTCAGGGACGGACAGCAGGCGCGGCTGGTAGGGCGTGGTCAGCGCCTCGGCCTGCGCCAGGGCCCGCTCGGTCGCGGCGACGTAGGGGCCGCCGCAGAAGCGCGCGAACGTCCAGCCGTCCGCCGTGAGCATCGCCTCGGCGGTCGCCACGGCGCGCTCCCCGCCACGGACCAGGAAACGCCAGCCGGCCAGTCGGGTGTGCGGACTGCTGCCGGCCCGGTTGATGTCGTCCCAGACATGGACGGGCAGCGGGTGGTCGGGGCTGAGCGGGCCCTGGTGGGCGCGCAGCGCGGAGACCGGGGCCTCGCGGACGGCGGAGGGCGAGCCGAGGGCGGCGAGGACGCTGCGCAGGGCGGGCGCAGGGGCAGAGGGAACATGCAGCGGCATGGTGGGTCGCCTCTCACTTCGGAGACACGGTGGAGCGTGGCGGGTGCAAACGACGCTGTCTGCGTGCGGGGTCAGAGCATGGCCGGCCGGGGCTGCGGCCCGGCGAGGTCAGCCGCTGTTGCCCCGGCATCGGTGGAAACACCGCGACTCTGGGCGCCAACTCTCTGCCTCGTAAGCGGAGTTTATACGACGTATGTTCTGAAAGTGTTTCGGCTACCGGCCTTGTGGATTTCCGGCAAGGCGGAATCCAGGCCCGTGCGCGAGGTGTTTTCCGCCGCTTTGTTCCATGCTTTTGTCGTGCCACCTCGTATTACACCGACGACGCGGTAGGCCGGATCTCGTCGGTGTTTCTCACGAGCGAAATGCGGACGGCGATGGCCGCCGAGATATGCCCATGGAAAATGCCAGACGTTGCGCCACTTCGAGCCTATCGGTACCGGCACCCCCCTGAGGCGTTATCGATCAGATTGCCGGGGCATCATCGACCGTAGCGCGAGCCCCGGCGTGTCGGGGACGGCCCCAAGCGGCCCGTGGTCGCGGGCCGTTCACTCGAGGAGGGACCCTTCGATGGGGGAGAAGGTCGCCGCGGACGGGATCGACCTGGCGGACCGGGAGCGTTATCGAAGAAAGCTTCACGAGTGTCTCGAGGGATTGCAGAGGCTCTTGAGGGAGAAGAGGTTCGACCGGCCCAGGAATCTCATGGGTCTGGAGATCGAACTCAATCTTGCCGGTGCCGACGGGCTGCCTCGTATGCTGAACTCTCAAGTTCTTGAGCGCATCGCCAGCGGTGATTTCCAGACCGAACTCGCCCAGTGCAATCTGGAAGTCAACATCCTCCCGCACCGATTGTCCGGAAGCGTCCTGGATCAGCTCGCCGAGGAACTCCGTACGGGGCTTGCCTACGCCGAAAGGAAAGCCCGCGAGGTCGCCGCCAGAATCGTGATGATCGGCATTCTGCCGACCCTGCACGCCACCGACCTCACGGCCGCCAGCCTCTCCGAGAACGACCGCTATGTGCTGCTCAACGACCAGATGCGGTCGGCCCGAGGTGAGGACTTCGCACTCGACATCCAAGGCGTCGAGCACCTGGTCTCCCGTTCGTCCTCCATCGCGCCCGAAGCCGCCTGCACCTCCGTCCAGCTGCACCTCCAGGTGACACCGGGCCGCTTCGCCGCCATCTGGAACGCGGCACAGGCCATCGCCGCGGTGCAGGTGGCGGTCGGCGCCAACTCACCGTTCCTCTTCGGCCGTGAGCTGTGGCGCGAGTCGCGGCCGCCGGCCTTCCAGCAGGCCACCGACACCCGCGCACCCGAACTGCAGGCGCAAGGAGTACGGCCCCGCACCTGGTTCGGCGAGCGCTGGATCGACTCCGCGTACGACCTCTTCGAGGAGAATCTGCGCTACTTCCCGCCGCTGCTGCCGGTGTGCGGCCCGCAGGAGCCGCTGCGGGTCCTCGACGCGGGCGGGGTGCCCGACCTGGCCGAACTGGTGCTGCACAACGGCACGATCTACCGCTGGAACCGCCCCGTCTACGCGGTCGCCGACGGCGTCGCCCACCTCAGGGTCGAGAACCGGGTGCTGCCGGCCGGCCCCACCGTCACCGACGTCATCGCCAACACCGCCTTCTACTACGGACTGGTGCGGGCACTGGCCGAGGAACCGCGCCCCGTCTGGTCGCGGCTGCCGTTCGCCGCCGCGGCCCGCAATTTCGACACCGCCTGCCGGTACGGCATCGACGCCACCGTGCACTGGCCACGTCCCGGGCGGGCCGGCGCCCTCACCGAGATCCCGGCCGTACGGCTCGTACGCAAGGAACTGCTGCCGCTGGCGGCGCGCGGGCTGGATGCCTGGGGGGTGGAACCGGCCGACCGCGACCACTACCTGGGCATCATCGAGGAGCGCTGCCGGCGCCGGGTGAACGGGGCGTCCTGGCAGGCCGCGGCCTTCCACCACGCGCGCCGCCAGGGACTGGACCGGCACGCCGCGCTCGCCGCGATGACCCGTCGCTACAGCGAACTGATGCACACCGGGGAACCGGTGCACACCTGGCCGGTGGCCTGGGCGGTCGGCGAGCGGACCACCGTACCGGGACCGCGGCAGGCGGCGACGGAGGGGGCGTAGCGGGGGCGGGAGAGGGCCATCGAGGCAATCCGGACCGCCGTGCGGGCCATGGAGTCACCCGCCCACGGCCTGCTCAGCGCGGTCCTTTGCTGCCCGCCGCCATGATGGCCTTGAGGATCACCTGGTGGATCTGTGACGGATCGTCGACGCGGTGCGCCGAGCCACCGGTCGGCGCCGCGATGCGGTCCAGGGCCGATTTGTCGGCCTCGGAGCCGATCGCGATGGCGATCAGCGGCACCGGCCGCTTCGGGTCGGCGAGTTTCTCCAGCTTGCCGACCAGGGAGTCGAGGCCGATGCCGCTGGAGTCGTCGTTGGCGCCGTCGGTGACGATGACCAGCGCGTTGAACTTCCCGCTCGCATACGCCCCGCAGGCTTCCTCGTACGCCGCGAGCGTGGTGTCGTACAGACCGGTGGCGCCACCGGGCACGGGGGCCAGCGAGCCGAACGCGGCGGCGAGCGCGTCACGGTGGGTGGTGCCGTCCTTGTCCCGGTCGCCGAGGCGGTTGGTGAGCGACAGCTCCACATAGTCCTTGTCGCCGTCCAGGTAGGTGGCGAACTTCCACAGCCCGATCTCGTCCTCGGGCGTGAAGGTGGCCAGCGCCTGGAGCAGGGAATTCTTGGCGAGGTCCATCCGGGACTGGCCGCCCCGGTCCGGGACCGGGTTGGCCATCGAGGCCGAGGCATCCACGACCGTGGTGAGCCGGGCGCTTTGCACCGTGACCGTCCACATGCCCAGCAGCGCCTGGAGCTCCTTGACCGACGGCGGATCGGCGGGGTCGGCGGAGTACGGCTGGGGCTCGCCCCCGCCGGCCGCGTCCACCACCTCGCTGTCCGGCCTGCCGTTGTCGGTCCGGAAGCCGTGCTCGCGCAGCGCGCGCTGCCCGTCGGGCTCGCTCAGCAGCGTCAGGAAGCGGTTGGCGGCGCGGGTTTGTTCAGGGGTGATTTCATCGTCGTCGACCAGGGTGTACGGGTAGTCGAGCTGGGCGGTGCCGTCCTGGGGGTAGAACAGATCGAGATCCGGGCCGCCGTCCTCACCGGTGTTGTGGGCGTACGCGGCCTGCTCGGACAGCAGCAGCGCCTGGTTGCGGCGCGGATTGCCCTGCTCCGCACCGGAATCGTCGCGCGGCAGGGTGGCCAGCACCTGCCCGTCGCCGTCCGCGACCCGCTGGTAGAGCAGTTTCGCCGTGGCCGCGGTGCGGGTGTCGGCCTCGTCGCCGTCCTTGGCGTTGGCGGCGTTGATACGGGCGAGGGCGAGCAGGCCGGTGGCGCTGCGGGCCGGGTCGGCGACGCCCAGGCGCAGTGCGTCATCGGTCGTCGCGGCGTCGGTCAGCTCGGTCCAGGTGTAGGTCTTCTTCGGCCAGCCCAGCGCCTTGGCGGCCTCGGGGACGGCACCCAGCGCGATCGGTGACGAGGCGATGGTGCCTGCGGTGGTCAACGGGGTGCCGCTCCCCGCGTCGACCCGGTCCACCCACAGGCTCGAATCCGGTATCCAGACCTGGAATTCGGGGTCGACGGGCCGCTGTCCGAAGGCGTCGGCGATCTCGTGGGCGGGCCGCGGGGTGATCTTGACGTCCAGGCACCGGCCGTCGGTGCGGGCGGCGCCCTCGCGGGCCGTCTTGGCCACCGCGTCGAGAGCAGGGGCGATATCGGGGGAGGCGGCCACATCGAGCCGCACCGACTGGCCGTCACACGGCTCGCCGAAGGGGAGCAGATCGCTGCGCAGTGCCACCACGGAGCCCGCGGCGACGGCGAGGACGAGGCCGGTGGAGACGGCGATGGTGCGACGACGGGCACCGGGACGGGACCCCGTGCTCGCCGGTGTCGAGCCATCGGGCAAGCTGTGTCGTCCCATTGCGGTAGCGCCTCGCCGTCTCGGAGCTCGATCGGGATTCGATGGGGAGAGGGGAGAACGCGCCACGTGGATGGCGCCCGTCCCCGGCCTGTCGCGCGCGATCTTCGTACCTGCTGTCGAGACCCTAGCGGGGCGGTGGTGGCGAAGAGGCGGTAACGCGGAAGTGGAGGAAGCCGTGCAGTCGGATGCAAGTCCCGTGGCCGATGCGGACGTTCCAGGTCAAGGAACGGGTGCCGGGAAGGGCGCGGGGGTGGCCGAGGAGCCGTCCCGGAGCGTCTTGCGGAGCGAGACGCTGATCGTCCTGGCCCTTTCGCTGGGGGCCAGCGCGCTCTCGGCGCTGATCAGCTTCATCGGGTCGGTGACCAAGCCCGGCGGCCTCAAGGACCAGGCGGCGACGCTGAATGCCTCGCATGCGCCCGGCCGGCCCTGGCTGGATCTCGCCTGGCAGCTGTTCGGTATCGCGACCGCCCTGGTGCCCGTCGCGCTGGTGGCGCATCTGCTGCTGCGCGAGGCGCCCGCCGGGCAGAGGGGGCCCGGACTGCGCGCGATCGGTTTCGACCGGCGGCGGCCGGGCTTCGACCTGGGCCGCGGCACCGCGCTGGCGGCGGTCATCGGCGGCAGCGGGCTGCTGCTCTATCTGGGCGCGCGGGCGGCCGGATTCAATCTGACGGTGGTCCCCGAGGCGCTGCCCGAGGTGTGGTGGAAGATCCCGGTGCTGGTCGCCTCCGCGGTGCAGAACGCCGTCCTGGAGGAGGTCATCGTCGTCGGGTATCTGCTGCGCAGACTGGGGCAGTTGGGCTGGTCGCCGATGGCGGCGCTCGCGGCCAGTTCGCTGCTGCGCGGTTCCTACCACCTCTACCAGGGCATCGGCGGCTTCTTCGGCAACATGGTGATGGGCGTGATCTTCGTGCTGCTCTACCGGCGATGGGGGCGGGTCGGGCCGCTGGTCGCCGCGCATGCCCTCATCGACACCGTGGCGTTCGTCGGCTATGCGCTGCTCGCGGGGCGGGTGGGCTGGCTGCCGACGGCATAAGACGGGCGAGGCGCGGGACGCCGCTTGTGCGTACCGCGCCTCCTGGGCCCTGTGGTGGCCGGGGCCGGTTCAGTCGGTGGCCAGCAGCTCGCCGTCGATGACCGTGACCGCCGAGCCGGTCAGCAGCGTACGGTCGCCGCGCAGTTCGGTCCGTACGAAGCCGGTACGGGCGCCGCCCTGGAGGCCGACCAGTGTGTCGCGGCCCAGCCGGGCCGACCAGAACGGGGCGAGCGCGGTGTGCGCGCTGCCCGTCACCGGGTCCTCGTCGATGCCCAAACCCGGGAAGAAGCAGCGCGAGACGAAGTCATAGCCGCCGTCGGGGGTTTCGGCGCGCGCGGTGGCGATCACACCGCGGCCGCCGTGCCCGGCCAGCGCCCTGAGGTCCGGGGACAGGGCCCGTACGGTCTTCTCGTCGGCCAGCTCCACCAGCAGATCGCCGACATAGGGGCCGGTGTCGTATGTGGAGCGGATCTCGGCGCCCAGCGCGTCCGCCACGACCGGCGGCACCTCGACGGGTGTCAGCGGCGCGGTGGGGAAGTCCATGGTGATCGCCCCGCCGTCGTCGGCCGTGGTGATCAGCACCCCGCTGCGGGTGCGGAAGCGGACCGTGCCGGTGGCCGTCCCGGTGGTGTGCAGGACGTGCGCGGTGGCCAAAGTGGCATGCCCGCACATGTTCACCTCGGCGGCCGGGGTGAGCCAGCGCAGCGCCCAGTCGGCGTCTCCGCCCTCGGGCAGCGGGTGCGCGAAGGCGGTCTCGGAGAGGTTGACCTCCGTGGCGACCTGCTGGAGCCAGGCCGTATCGGGGAAGGTGTCGGAGTCCAGGAGTACGACTCCCGCGGGGTTGCCGGTGAACGGACGCTCACTGAAGGCGTCGACGATGCGAATCCTCATGGCCGTGAGCGTAGAGGTGCCACAGAGCCACAGGCCAAGGCCAATTGCAGGAAATTGGCCATGGATTGAGGGTGTGGTCATCGGCGGACGGGCCTGATGCCCGGCGACACCACGGGCCGCGCCGGCTCGTCGGTGGGCTCGTGCGCGCGGTCGCCGAGGATCTGCCGTTGCTCCGCGATTCGATTCAGGGCCTTGCTTCGACGAACAGTCCCGATATATCGTTGAAGCATCGCGATCGATCAATGAGAGATGAGAGAGAAGGAGGACGCGTCATGCGTTCCCAAGGGCACGATCACGGACATGAGCGTCGGCATGAGCAGTGCGGACCCGGGCGCCATGGCGGCCACGGCGACTTCGCGGGCGGCTGGGAGCGGCGGCGCGCGGCCTTCGGCCCGTTCGGCCCGCCTTTCGGGGGTCCGCCCTTCGGTGGCGGCCGGGGGCGCGGCGGACCGCGCGGCCGGGCGCGTCGCGGCGATGTGCGCGCCTCGATCCTGGCGCTGCTCAAGGACCGTCCGATGCACGGCTACGAAATGATCCAGGAGATCGCCGAGCGCAGCGGCGGGGCGTGGAAGCCCAGTCCCGGCTCGGTCTATCCGACCCTGCAACTCCTCGAGGACGAGGGGCTGATCGCCAGCGCCAGTGAGGGCGGCAAGAAGCTGTTCTCGCTGACCGACGCCGGGCGCGCCGAGGCCGACAGCGGCTCGGACGCCCCCTGGGAGGACGCCGGCCGCGGTGTCGACTGGGAGGCGATGAACGAGATCCGCAAGGCGGGCGGCGGCCTGGTGGAGGCGTTCCGGCAGGTGTGGGCCACCGGCAGTCCCGAGCAGCGGGAGAAGGCCATGGCGGTGGTCAACAAGGCCCGCAAGGAGCTGTATCTGATCCTCGCCGAAGAGGACTGAGTGAGGGGTGAGTGAGGGGGAATGCGGTGGTGAGCGGCCTCCGGGGGGCCGCAATGAGCGGTGGCTCCCGGAGGGTCAGGCGACCAGGCCGGCGAGCTTGCGCAGCGATTCGTTGAGCGCGGCGCTCGCCGAGTCCTTGAGTTTGCCGGCCATCAGCGAGACCGCGGCGCCGGTGAACGCCCCGTCGATCCGTACCGCCGTCGCCTCATCGTCCGGTGTGAGCTCGTAGCGCATCCCCAGGTTGACGCCCATCGGGCCCTTGCCCTCGATGTCGAGCAGCCGGCCGGTCTCCAGCTCCCGCACGGTCCAGGTCACCTCCGCGGGGAAGCCCATCAGCTTCATGTTCTCCTCGTAGGCCGCGCCCACCTCGAGTGTTTCCGGGCCGCCCTTGGGGAAGGTGGTGTGGGTGGCGTTCCACTCCCCGTACGCATCGAAGTCGGTGAGCCGGGCCCAGACCTCTTCGGCCGGTGCCTCGATGCGGGCCTGAGCGGTGACTTCGGCCATGCGATCACCCCTTCGGTGACGGTCCTGGCTGGTGCCGCGGAACGTAGCCGTACGGGGGTGAAGGTTCAATACCGATGACCGTGTATTGCTGATGAGTCGTCAGATTTCTGTGCGGCGCGGTTCGGGGCAGATGGGCGGCGGCGCCCCGCATGTCCGGCCTCCACAGTTCCCCTGTATCTCCTCCCTGAGGAGGAGACGCCGTGCGGGCATGCCCAACCAGCGTTGGATGCGCAAATGCTTCCCGCCGGGGATGCTCCGGCGCTCAGAGGCTGGTGGGGTAGGGGCTGTGCAAAACCGTACTGCGTACAGTGGCGGCGACGGCCCCGCCCAGGAGGACCTCGAAACCCAGGTCACCGTGGAGCTCGCGTCGGTGGTCTCCGCTGCCCGCAGGCGGGCCACCCGCGACGGTGACCGGCAGGTCGACACCGCGCATCTGCTGCACGGCCTGCTGGAATCGGACCCCGCCGTACGCGCCGCCTTCGACGGCGGACCGCAGGTCGCGCGGCTGCTCGGCTACCTCGTACAGCGCAGCATCGGCTACGGACTCGAGTGGCACGGCACCGTCGAGGACTCCGGCGCGGTCCCCATGGTCACCGAGGGCGGCGTCCCCGGCTGGTCGCCGGCCGCGGCCGCCGCCATGGACGGCGCCCTCGACCGCGCGCACGCCCGCTACGCCACCCGCGCCGGCTGCCTCGATCTGCTCGCCGCCCTGGTGGACGACCCCGAATCCCGGGCCGTCGAGGTCCTGCGTCGGGCCTCCGTCGACACCGCCCCGCTCGCCGCCCGCCTGGACGGGGAGCGCCCCGGCCAGGACTGACAGGGGTATCGGGGGTGGCACTGCTGACCGCGGCTGTCATCATGACCCGATGCACGCGTCTTCGGGGAGCCCGGCAGGTCCATCGACCGGCCCGGGCCAGGGAACTCCAGGGTCGGGGACCCAGGCACCGGCCACCGTCGGGGCGAGCCGCAAGGGCGCGCCCCGGGGACGTGGCGCCGGCCTCGGCATCGCCCTGCTCTCCGCGCTCGCGTTCGGCGGTTCGGGCGTCGCCGCCAAGCCCCTGATCGCGGCCGGCCTCGAACCGCTGCATGTCACCTGGCTGCGGGTGGTCGGCGCCGCGCTGGTGATGCTCCCGATCGCCTGGCGCCACCGCGATCTGCCGCGCCGCCGGCCCGCGCTGCTCGCCGGCTTCGGGCTGCTCGCCGTCGCCGGCGTACAGGCCTGCTACTTCGCCGCGATCTCCCGTATCCCCGTCGGTGTCGCGCTGCTCATCGAATATCTGGCGCCCGCCCTCGTCCTGGGCTGGGTCCGGTTCGTCCAGAAGCGACCGGTCACCCGTGCCGCGGCGGTCGGCGTCGTGCTGGCCGTCGGCGGCTTGGCCTGCGTCGTGGAGGTCTGGTCCGGGCTGAGCTTCGACGCCATCGGCCTCGCCCTCGCGCTCGGCGCGGCCTGCTGCCAGGTCGGCTACTTCGTGCTCTCCGACCATGGCAGCGACGGCGATGACCAGGTGGACCCGCTCGGCGTGATCGCCTACGGCCTGCTGATCGGCGCCGTCGTACTCACCGTCATCGCCCGCCCCTGGGGCATGGAGTGGTCGGTGCTGGGCGGCAGTGCGGAGATGAACGGGACCCGGGTGCCCGCCGCCGCGCTGCTCGCCTGGATCGTGCTGATCTCCACGGTGGCCGCCTACCTCACCGGAGTGGTGTCGATACGCCGGCTCTCGCCACAGGTGGCCGGGGTGGTCGCCTGTCTGGAGGCGGTCATCGCGACGGTCCTGGCCTGGGTGCTGCTCGGTGAGCACCTCTTCGCACCGCAGATCGTGGGCGGGGCGGTGGTGTTGATCGGCGCCTTCATCGCGCAGTCGGCCAAGCCGAAGGCGACGGAGACGGTCGTGGTGGCGGCTGCCGGTACGGGGACGATGGACGCCGAGGGAGCGAGTTCCCCTGGTGGCGCCGCATCCCCCGGTGGAGCCGCGGCCCGCTCCGGGGACGACTTGTCGGCCGGATCGTGTACCACGTAGGGTGACGATCATGCATTCGACCGTATTGCCCCCTCCCGCCGCGTAAGGCGGGCGGCGGCCTCCGAGGAAACCCCGGCTCGGGCAGGTTCCCGAGCCGGTCGTCGCTGCCTGCACACGGGATCACGCGACCATTCCACGGCGCACCGCGCCGTCCTGGATTTCCCGGAGCACACCTCCCATGCATGCCACTTCTTCCTCCGCCCTGCCCGTGGGCCGGGGGCTTGTGTACGTGACGTTCGCCGCGACCGCCTGGGGTACCGCCGGCGCGGCCGCCGCCCTCCTCTACCGAGACAGCGGACTCGGCCCGATCTCCCTCACCTTCTGGCGCACCTTCGGCGGCCTGGTGCTCCTGCTCGCCGTACGGGCGGTGCTCCGCCGCCGGACGGGCGCCGCGGCCGTCCCCGCCCCGTACGAGCCGATGCGCCGGCGTGTGCTGCGCATCGCCGTGACCGGCGTCGCCCTCGCCGTCTTCCAGGCCGCGTACTTCGCCGCCGTCGAAGCCACCGGTCTGGCCGTGGGCACCGTCGTCACCATGGGGGCGGGTCCCGTCCTGATCGCCATCGGAGCGCGCGTGACGATGGGTGAACGGCTCGGCGCGGGCGGGGTCCTGGCCGTCGGCGGGGCGCTGGCCGGGCTGGCGATCCTGGTCCTCGGCGGGGCCGGAGCCACCACGGTCCGTCCCGCCGGCATCGGCTACGCCCTGCTGTCCGCGGCCGGTTGTGCCGTGATGACGCTGGCCACCCGGCGGCTGGGCAAGGGCGGCGGCAGTGATCAGTACGCCTCGACCGTCAGCGCGTTCGCGGTCGGTGCGCTGTGCCTGCTGCCGCTCGCGGCGATGCAGGGGCTGTGGCCCCAGGCGCACGAGCTGGGTCGCAGCCTCTGGCTGATGGGTTATATCGCGGCGGTGCCGACGGCGCTGGCCTACGGGCTCTACTTCGCGGGGCTGGCGGTCGTGCGCGCCGCGACCGCCTCCGTGATCTCGCTGATCGAGCCGGTGTCGGCCGCGGCCATCGCGGTGCTGTTCCTCGGGGAGCGGCTGACGATGGCCACGGCGACCGGCACCGGTGTCCTGCTGACGGCCGTGGCCGCACTGGCGGTCACGGAGGCGCGCGGGGCGGTGGCGGCCGCCCGGGCGACGGCGCCGGTGGCGAGCTGAGGGCGGGTGCCCGGCCGGCTGTGTCGGCCGGGCACCCACCAGGCGGTCCGGGCCGTTGTGGCCATCGGGCCAAGGGGCCGTTCAGTGGGGCCGTTCAGGACGGGGGCGTCCCTGTGGAGGTACCGGCGGCCGCCAGGCGGCGCTGCTGGTGGCTGCGGGCCGCCGCATCACCGGGGCCGTCGCGCTGGGCGAGGCGCTCCGAGACACGCTGCTGGACCGCCTCGCTCCGCTTGCCGCCGTACTTGAACTTGGCGCGGACCTCCCGCACTTCGAGGCGTAGACCACGGATGCCGGACAGCAGCCGCCCGTACGGTGCCTCGCCCGCGGCGACCGGCGCCGAGCCGCCGTCCGGCTGGAAGTGGCCCATCTGGCGCTGCAACAGCGCCGCCTTGGCCTCCGGGTCGTCCACGACATGGGCGGTGCAGGTCAGCTGGACCGCGGCGTAGAAGCTGGTGGGGACGCCGTGCTCGGGCGGCTGGTCCTCGGTCGCCTGCCAGGGGCCGGGGACGAAGGTGTAGTCGTCCACCACGCTCAGCAGCACCGTCGGCCGGTCCTCCAGCGCGCCCCAGAGGGGGTTGGGGCGGGCCAGGTGGGTGACGGCCTCGCGGCGGGCGGGGTCGTAGGCGAAGTGCAGCGGCTGCACCATCGGCGGTTCGCCGGGCAGGCCGTTGACGGCCAGCTGGCCGAAGTCGTGGGCCGCGAGCCAGTGTTGCCACTCGGTGTCGTCGGTGGGTGCGTCCCAGGGGTGGATCAGCACGGTGGCTCCTCAGCGGGCGGAGAGGTACGCCGGCTCGGGGGTGCCGGGGGCCAGGTCGTCGGAGGGTATGGGGGCGCCGTACACCGGTGCCACGGGAAGGACGCCGCTCCAGTACGGCAGCGCGAGATCCTCCGGCTCCTCGCTGGGGCCGCCGGTGCGGATCTTGGCGGAGACCTCGCGCAGGTCGAGGCGGATCACGGCGGTGGCGGCCAGTTCCTTGGCGTTGCCGGGGCGGGAGTCCGCGGCGCGGCCGGGCACGACGTGATCGACGAGGGCATCGAGCGCGGCCGTCTTCTCCTCGTCGTCGGTGACCTGGTAGGCGGTGCCGTGCACCACGACGCAGCGGTAGTTGATGGAGTGGTGGAAAGCGGACTTGGCCAGCACCAGACCGTCGACGTGGGTGACGGTGACACAGACCTCGAGGCCGGGGTCCGGTGCCTGACCGGCCATCCGCAGCGGGCGGGAACCGGTCGAACCGTGCAGATAGAGGCGGTCGCCGACCCGGCCGTAGAGCGTCGGCAGGACGACCGGGGAACCGTCGCGGACGAAGCCCAGATGGCACACATAGCCCGCGTCGAGGATCGCGTGCACCGTCTCGTGGTCGTAGGTGGCGCGTTCTCGGGCGCGGGTGGGGGTCGTGCGGTCGGTCGGTGCGTACGACTCGGCGCGGGCCATTGCCATCTCCATTGCACTAGTGCATAATCAAGTTTGTGCTAGGAGAGTATCGGATCGAAGGGCGGCGCGCATCGGAGATTGCCGCCAGTGTCGAGCGAGCCGTCGGTGCGGGCGAGCTCCAACCAGGCGAAGTCCTGCCCCCGCTAAGGGAGTTGGCCGTCTACCTCGAGGTCAATCCGAATACGGTCGCGGCCGCGTACCGCACGCTCCGTGACCGAGGGGTGATCGAGACGGCGGGCCGGCGCGGCAGCCGGGTGCGCCCCCGTCCTCCGACCACGTCACGCGAGGCGTTGCGGGTGGAGGCGCCGCCGGGCGTCCGGGATGCCTCCGACGGCAACCCCGATCCCGCCCTGCTGCCCCCGCTCGAACGGGCGCTGGCCGAGGCCGCTGCGCGCAGCGCGCGGCGCCCCGTGCTCTATGGCGCGTCGGCCGTGGGCGACGATCTGGCGGCGCTGGCCCGCTCGGCCTTCGCCGCCGACGGTGTGGCAGAGGGGCCGATCGCCGTCACCAGCGGTTCACTGGACGCCATAGAGCGGGTGCTCGCCGCCCATCTGCGGCCCGGCGACACGGTGGCGGTCGAGGATCCCGGGTGGGGCAGCCTGCTCGATCTCATCCCGGCCCTCGGGCTGCGTCCCGCACCGGTCGGCGTGGACGAGGAAGGCCCGCTGCCCGAGCAGTTGGCGCGCGCGCTCCAGGACGGCGCCCGGGCCGCCGTCGTCACCGACCGGGCGCAGAACCCTACCGGAGCCGCCGTCAGCCGGGACCGCGCCACCGAACTCCGCACGCTCCTTGCCGGATATCCCGGCGTACTCCTCATCGAGGACGACCACGGCCACGGCATCGTCGACCTTCCGCTGCATCCGCTCTCCGGCGTCACCGACCACTGGGCCCTGGTCCGCTCGACGGCCAAGGCCTACGGCCCGGATCTGCGCCTCGCGGTGCTCACCGGTGACCCCGTGACCGTCGACCGGGTGCGGGGCCGCCAGCTTCTGGGCCCCGGCTGGGTCAGCCATCTGCTCCAGGATGCTGTCGCCCATCTGTGGCGGACCTCCGCGATCGACCCCGAGGAGGTGGCCGGAGCGTACGGCCGGCGCCGGGATGCGCTGATACGGGCACTGGCGGAGCGCGGAGTGCGTGCCCGAGGCCGCAGCGGGATGAACGTCTGGGTACCGGTCCCGGACGAGACCGGCACGGTCGCCCGACTCCTGCACTCCGGCTGGGCGGTGGCTCCCGGCGCCCGCTTCCGGATGCACTCCCCACCGGGCGTGCGCATCACCGTCTCCGGCCTCTCCGACGACGACATAGCCCCCATTGCCGACGCCGTCGCCGCGGCAACGGGGGTGGGGGAGGCGCGGCGGTACGAGTGAGAGGTGCGAGAGAGGTCTGAGTGAGGGGTCTGAGTGAGAGGTCCGAGTGAGAGGTCCGAGTGAGAGGTCCGAGTGAGGGGGAATTGGGGCGGGGTCGAGGGAGCCACGGGGCCTGGGGCATGGGACCCAGGTCCAGCGGTCGCCTGGGCCGGTGGGTGCGGTGGCGGCGGGGACCCTCGCCGATGAGGGCTCAGTCGCTGTAGCTCTGGAACCAGTGGGTTTCGACGTAACGGGCTACGGAGTGAGGGAGCGTCCGGTCGGTGAGCAGGCGGTAGACGTACTCGGTGGTGGAGCCGTCGAAGCGGCTCCATTCGCCCTCCTCGCAGCATGCGAGAAGAGGCCACGTGTCGGGGTCCGGGCCCTCGGTCAGCCAGAAGAACTCGTCCGCCTGCTCGGTGAATGCCCATCGCAGCAGCCCGCCCGGCGCGGGAAACGGCTGGTACGGCTTCCACATCGAGTACCCGTCCGTTCTCGCCCACCCGGCGATACGTAGCGCGTCCCCGACGAGATCGCTCTCCTCGGACGGCAAACCGGGCACTGCGAGATCGATGAAGCCGTCGAACGCCCCGTAACCGAAGATCTCCACCATGTCCTTGTAGTCGGCGGGCAGGCCGCAGCCCAGCCGGGCCTCCACCGCCACCCAGTCGACGGTGTACTCCCGGTCGGCCCGGTGGCCGGTCAAGGCGATCAGCCGGTCCAGCCACGTGGTGTCCTGGGGCAGACCGTCGGCCACCGGCGCGGGCCGGGTGGCGATGATCAGCACCACTCGCCGGCCCTCGCCCGTGTCGATCTCTCCACAGCCGATCCAACTGCCGCCCAGGATCCAGGCACGCATCTCCAGGACCGCGGTCCCGAACGGCCGAAGGAGTGGCAGCCCACGCTGTTCGGTGACCGTCGGATCGATGAAACCCCCGGTGGCGAGATTGCGCGGTGAGCCGTACCGGTCGGAGAGCGTTTCGACGAGCGGAGGGAGCGTCATTTCGGCCGAGCCCATACGGCAGATGTGTCCGGCTCCGTGCCCGCGCACGGAGCACTGCAACTCTTGTCGTGGGGGCCAGGCCAGGGAGTGCACCGAGTCCAGCAGCGTTTCTTCCTTCACGAGGCACAGTGAAGCGCACAACAGTGACAACCCCCGAGCCCGGGCTCGGGGGTCTGGACCTGGATCTCGGGCTGGACCTGGGGTTGGACCTGGGGCTGGATCTGCGGCCGGGGCCCCGGTGCGGCCGTCAGTCGGTGGCCGCTCCGGGCCGCGCGGGCGACGGGCCGGCGGAGCGCGGCTTGCTCTGGGTGAGTGCGGCGCCGGCCAGGACGATCAGCGCGCCGACCGGGGTGTTCCAGCTCAGTTGTTCGTCCAGGACGGCGACTCCGGCCGCGGTGGCGATCACGGGAATGAAGTAGGTGACCATCTGGGCGGTGGTGGGGCCGATCTCGGCGACCAGTCCGTACTGGAGGAGGAAGGCGAGGCCGGTGCCCAGTGCGCCGAGGGCGAAGACGGCGAGCAGCGGGACGAGCGGGTAGCTGGTCGGTGCGGTGGTGAACAGGGGGGTCACCAAGGCCAGTTGGACGGTGGCGAGCAGCAGCTGGGTGCCGGACATGGACAGATGGGAGTGCGGGGCGCCCGCCAGGGTGCGGCGGACGTAGATCCAGCCGATGGGGTAGCTGAGCGAGGCACCGAGCGCCATCGCGGTGCCGGCCAGATCCGTACCGGCGAAGCCCTGCCAGGCGCCGAGCACGGTGAGCACGCCCAGGAACCCGATGCCGAGCCCCGCGACCCGGCGCCGGGTGGGGCGGTCCTCGGAGAGTGCGACGACCGACAGCGCCATGCCCCAGAGCGGGGAGGTGGCGTTGCAGATGCCGGCCAGCGTGGAGGGGATGGTCAGCTCGGAGTAGGCGAACAGGGAGAACGGCAGCGCGTTGAGGAAGAACGCGGCGACGGCGAGGTGACCCCAGGTGCGGGCCGAGCGCGGCAGCCGCTCACGCTTGATCACGAGCATGGTCAGCAGTACCAGCGCACCGAACGCCACCCGGCCCAGCGTGACCTGTAGCGGCGCGAAGCCGTGCGTGCCCACCTTGATGAAGAGAAAGCTGAAGCCCCAGACCAGGCAGAGGGCGGCGAAGCGGATCGGCCAGCCGAGGGCGCGCCCGCGCCGCGCCGTCCCGCTGCCGGGGCCGGGGGCGGCGGAGGCCGGAGTGGCCGGAGGGGTCGTGCCGACGATCTTCGGACCCGCGGCGATGGCCGTGCGGGGCGACGGCGAGTTCGCGGGGTTCGTGCTGGGGGCGGAGGCGGTGGGTGCGCCGGCGGCGGTGCTCATGGCGTCCACGATGCTGTGTACAACTTCGTAGCACAAGCGAGTTTTTGTGCGTGGTATCGCGTAGAGTTGCTTACATGTTGAACCTTGATCGCCTACGGACCCTGAGTGCGGTCGCCCGCCACGGTTCGGTGAGCGCGGCCGCCGACGGACTGCATGTGACGACCTCGGCCGTCTCGCAGCAGATCGCCAAGCTCGAGCGGGAGACCGGGCAGCAGCTGCTGGCGAAGAACGGGCGCGGAGTGCGGCTGACCGACGCCGGCCGGCTGCTCGCCGATCACGCGGGGCGCATCCTCTCCCAGGTCGAGCTGGCACAGGCCGAGCTGGAGGCGCATCGCGGCCAGGCGGTGGGTGAGCTGCGGCTGGGCGCGTTTCCCACCGCGGCGCGCGGGCTCTTCCCGGCCGCGCTCGCGGCCCTGCGCGCCGAGCACCCGCAACTGCGCGCCCGGCTACGGGAGATGGAACCGGACGAGTCGGTGCGCGGCGTGGTGCGCGGCGACACCGATCTGGCGGTCGTCCTGGACTGGTACAACCGGCCGCTGTCACTGCCCGAGGGATTGGCGAAGGCCCCGCTGCTGGACGATCCGGCCGACGTGGCGATGCCGTCGGCGCATCCGCTGGCCCAGCGGCAGTCCGTGGAGCTGGAGGAGTTCGCGGACGACGAGTGGATCTCCTGGCCGCAGGGGGAGTTCTGCCACGAGTGGCTGATGTTCACGCTGCGCAGCAAGGGCATCGAGCCGCGCATCGCGCATATGGCGGAGGAGCATCACACCCAACTCGCCCTGATCGCGGCCGGGTTGGGCGTCGCGGTGGCTCCGCGCCTCGGCCGCGGGCCGGTGCCGGAGGGGGTGAGCGTGGTGCCCGTACGCCATACGATGCGCCGCCATGTCTACGCCATCTGGCGCGCGGATGCCGACCGCAGGCCGTCGATCCGCGCCGCGGTGGGCGCGCTCCGCACGGCCGGGAAGCGTATGGAGGGCTGCTGACGCCGGAGCCGCCGGCCGCATCAGGACTCGGCAGCCCCCTCTCCGGCCGGTCCGACGATGTCGCGGATGATGCCCAGTTCCCGCAAGTCCTGTGGGCGGATGCGGAGTTGGTCGGCCGTGTCGTGGATCTGCGCCTCGTCGCGTTTGAGGATGGCCGCGGCCAGTTCCGGGGCGATCACGGAGAAGTAGCTGTCCGGTGTCGCCCAGAGCCGGTCCGGTGCGGCGAGGGCCAGTGCGCCGCCCGAACCGCCTTCACCGATGAGCAGGGAGGTGACCGGCACCCGGGCGGTGGCCAGCGCCGCGAAGGTGTCGGCGATGGCCGCGCCGGCACCGGCCCGCTCGGCCGCCGCGTCGTTCGCGGCGCCCGGGGTGTCCACCAGGGTGAGGACCGGGATGCCGAGCCGGTCCGCGAGCCGGACGAGGCGCGCGGCGGTACGGAAGCCGGCCGGGCGGGTGGCCGTGCCGCACTGGGCCGCGAAGGCGATCGTACGGCCGTCACGACGGCCGAATCCGCAGCGTATTCCGGGGTCGACACCGCCGCAGCGGTCGCCGCTGATCTCCTCAAGGTCGTCGAAGTACGCCCGCAGATACGCCTCGGCGCGCGGCCGCCGGGCCGCACGGGCGCGGACCACCGCACCCCAGCCGGTCTCCGGCAGCCCGGATGCGCCGAGTGCGTACGGCGGCGGTGCCGATTCGGTGGCGGGACGGCCGGGCTCCCTCGGGGCGCACAGCAGATGCAGCCACCGCTGCAGCGTGGCGCGCAGCCGGTCCGGCGGGACGATGGCGTCGATATGGCCGGACGCCAGCTGTCCCTCGGCGGAGTAGGCGCAGGGATCGGCGTCCGGGGGCCGGACCCGCGAGCCCGCGAAGCCGATCTGTGCCCCGGGGAGCGCGAGGATCACATCGGCGCCCGCACCGAGCGTGGCCCAGCCGCCGCCGGTCGTCGGATCGCGGAGTACGGCGAGCTGCGGCAGCCCGGCGGCACGGTTCAGCGCCGACTGCCCGGCCACCCGCTGGAGTTGGCTCAGCGCGCGCATGCCCTCCTGCATCCGGCTGCCGCCGGTGGCGATCAGCGACACGACCGGCAGGCCCCGCTCACGCGCCCGGGTGTAGGCGGCCTCCAGGCGGTCGCCGGTGCGTTCGCCGAGGGAGCCGCCCAGATAGCGGAACTCGAAGGAGACCACGACCGCTTCCGCCCCGCCGATCGTGGCCAGGGCCGTGACCACCGACTCGTCCTCGCCGGTCCGCGCGCGGGCCCGGGCCCGCGCATCGTCGTAGCCGCTCCAGCCGAGCGGGCCGTCCGGTGTGGACGACGCGGCGGGCACGGCGGACGGGGCTTCGAGCCGGCCGGACTCGGCGAGCTCGGTATACGTATCCGCGACCGCCGCGATGGCCTGACGGGCCGTCAGTCGGATGCAGGGCTTCGCCGCGGCGGAAGCGCCCTCGTCGCGCCCGCCCTCACGCACGGAGCTCTCGCTTCAGGATCTTGCCCATGTCGTTGCGCGGCAGCGCGTCCAGGAAGTGCACCGTGCGTGGGCGTTTGTGCGGCGCGAGCTGGCGGGCGACATGGTCGGCGAGCTCCTCGCCGGACGGCGCCGGGCCGGCATCCGGACCGGTCTCCACCACGACCCAGGCGACGATCCGCTCACCGAGGTCCTCGTCCGGCGCACCCGTGACGGCCGCCTCGGCGACGCCGGGGTGTGCCAGGAGCGCATTCTCGATCTCGCCCGCGCCGATCTTGTAGCCGCCGCTCTTGATCAGGTCGGTGGCCTTGCGGCCGACGATGCGGTAGTTCCCGGAGGCGTCGCGGATCGCCATGTCGCCGGTACGGAACCACCCGCCGTCGAAGGCGGCGGCGGTGGCGTCGGGGCGGTTGAGGTACTCCACGAAGAGGTTCGGGCCGCGGACCTGGATCTCGCCGACCGTCTCGCCGTCGTTCGTCTCGATGGCCCGGCCCGCGTCGTCGACGAGCCGGACATACACCCCCGGAAGCGGTACCCCGACCGTGCCCGCGGCGTCCGGACCGTCGGCCCGCACGCTGGTGTTCATGAGGGTTTCGGTCATGCCGTAGCGCTCGATCACGCGTCGGCCGGAGGCGGCCGCGATCCGCGCATGGTCGGTCAGCGGCAGCGCGGCCGATCCGGAGACCAGCAGCCGGGCGCGGGAGAGCGCCTTGGCGAGCGCCGGATCCCGGCCGGCCTCGGCGGCCAGGCGGTGGTACATCGTCGGCACGCCGAACAGCATCGTGCCGTCCGCGGACAGCTCCCGGGCGACCGCGTCGGTGCTGAAGCGGCCCAGGTGGTGCACGCTGCCGCCACGGCGCAGCGGCCCCAGGATGCCGAGGATCAGACCGTGGACATGAAACAGCGGCAGGGCGTGGACGAGGACGTCGTCGGCGGTCCACTGCCAGGCGTCCTCCAGCGCGTCGAGGGTGTGCGCGATGGCACGCCGGGGGAGGACCACGCCCTTGGGCGGTCCTGTGGTGCCGGAGGTGTAGACGATCAGGGCGGGGGCCTCGTCGCCCGGTTCGTACGGGAGCGAGGCCGGCCCGGGCTCCTCGGCCGGCTCGGCGGCGTCGACGTCGATACGGGGCAGCGCGCCGAGCGGACCCGGCAGGTCGGCGCCCGGCTCGGCCAGCACGAGCGACGGCGCGCTGTCCGCCACGATGTGCGCAAGCTCGCTCTCGCCGATCTTCGGGTTCACCGGTACGGCGGCTACCCCGGCGAGCAGGGCGGCCACCACGCCGACCGAGGTCTCCAGCGTCGGTGTCGCCCAGATCGCGATCCGGGTCTCGCCGCCGATCCGTTCGGCGAGCGCCCCCGCCACCGACGCCAGTTGGTGGTAGCTGAGTGCGCGGTCGCCGAAGCGCAGCGCGGGTGCGGGCGAAGCGTCGCGCAGCGCGGGGAAGAGCACGTTCACCGGATCTCCTTCGTCCTCGTCGGCGCCCGGACCGTCGCGGCCGGGCCGTCCCGCTCCCGCACCCTTGCGCGGTGCGCAGCGGGCTGACCCGTACCACTCTCGCAGAGACCACCGACAACGCGATCACCTCGCCGGGATCGGCCCCGTCCGCGCACGGCAATCGCGCCGATCGCGCGCCCTCACCCCGGGATCTTGCGGAAGTCCCACGAGGCGACGGACTCCGGCGTCAGACGCAGCCATGCGTGGCGGCCGTCGTGCGGCATCTCCGCCATCCCGAAGTACTTCCGCGCGAACAGCCGCTCCGGGGCGGTCAGTTCGGGGCACGGCTCGCCGGTGCGCGGCGCCTCGCCGACGAAGTCCGCACGGCCCGCCAGCTCTGCCCCGCGCAGCTCGCCGTACTCGTGCCCGTCGTCGACGACCACCGCGATCCGCGGGTCCGTGCGCAGCTGCGCCCACCGCTTGCTGCGGGTGATCGAATACAGCCACAGCGCCGCCCCGTCCCAGACGAACCACAGCGCCCCGACATGTGGCGCGCCGTCGCCCCCGACCGTCGCGACCCGGCAGGTGCGCTGCGCCCCGAGGAATACGTCCAACTCGTCCCGCGTCATCATGATCCGGCGCCCGCGCCGCTGAGTGTCGGCCATCCGTCATCGCCCTCCGCCGTGCATCCGCGTATCTGACACCGCTCTGACACCGACCACCTGTACCGAATCGCTGGCGGCCGACCCACCTGACTGAGTGTCAGAAATCATGAGGGCTCTTCCTGGCGGGCGCAATGCCCGATAGCCTCGCGCGCTCGAACAGGCCCGCCAGGGATCAGGCCCATCAGGGATTGGCCCGCCGGGGATCAGGCCCGCCAGAGGGGAATGCGATGTCTTCACACGCTGCACGGCTCATCGAGCAACTGGACCCGGCCACGACGGTGCTGCTCACCGTCGAGTGCCAGCGCGGTGTGGTCGGCCCGGACAGTGCGCTGCCCGAACTTGCCGACGCCGCCCGCACGTCGGGGGCGCTGGCGAACGTGGCCCGCCTGGTGGCGGCCGCGCACGACGCCGGCGTCCAGGTGCTGCACGCGGTCGCCGAACGCCGCCCCGACGGCCGCGGCGCCAATCACAACGCCCGCCTCTTCACGGCGGCCGCGCGGCTGCCCGTCCAGCAGCTCACCGGGTCCACCGCGGTGCGGATCGCCGATCCGATACCGGTCTCGGCGGACGATCTGGTGGTGCGCAGGCTGCACGGTCTCTCGCCGATCGCCGGCACCGATGTGGACGCGCTGCTGCGCAACTTCGGGTGCCGCGCGCTCGTCGTCACCGGGGTGTCGGCGAATGTGGCGATCCCCAACGCCGTGTTCGACGCGGTCAACCTCGGCTACACGGCCGTGGTGCCCGCGGACGCCATCGCCGGGGTGCCCGCCGACTACACCCCCGCGATGGTCCGCAACACCCTCGCCCTGGTCGCCACCGTCACCACCACCGACGACGTCCTGACCAGCTGGAAACGACCGCGCCGCGGCCGCTGACCCGGCCGCGGGGCCCGCCGGGCGGCCCGCTCCGGTCGGCCGAGGGTGACCGAGCCGCCCTTGACGTTCACCTTGGCGGGCGCCAGCCCCTTGGTGGCGGGGCCGTCCTTCACGCTGCCATCGGTGACGTCGAACTTGCTGCCGTGGCACATGCAGTTGATGGTGCCGCCGGAGACCTCGCCGACGAGGCAGCCCGCATGGGTGCAGACCGCGGAGAACGCCTTGAAGTCCTCTACCGAACTTCTCTGACCTGCGGGTATGCGGCTCAGGGCTCGTCTGACCTGCGGAGATCCAACTTTCAGGAGCTTTCAGGGTCATGCCGTTTTACGCAGGCGATTCTCCCCATGCGCTCCCCAGCACTGTGAAACTCCCCAGTTCCTCCCCAACGGACGGCCACATCCGTAGGAGGGCCGTCCCGAGCGCCAGGTCCTCCTGCGCCCGTACACGGAGTCGTCGGGACATCTGTACGTGATTGGGCGGCAGTTGCCTTTAAGGTGCTCCAGCAGCGATTCACCCTTCTGGAGCCTCGGGGTGCACCGGCGCCAGTAGAGTCGGTGGTTCTTCTGTCGCGAGGTCTCCGGCCCGTTCGCGTGTCGAAAGCGGTTCGTCTCCGTCGGTGCGGAGTGCTCCGGGGCTATCGCGGTCACTTCCGTACGGTCGTGAAGGAGAAGTCGTCCGCAGCGAGGACAGGGAGGCGGGCCTTGGCGGTCACCGGTCAGACGAAACACCCCCGCGTCGGCGGGGAGGACGTTCCGGAGGCCGTGGCCGTCATGCCCGGCTTCGCTAACCGGGATTGGGAGTTGTGCATGGCGGTAAGCGCTCTCGGCTGCCCCGGTCTCCGATCAATTCGCCCGAATCGCCATTGCGAGACGCGGACGCTGTCTCCTCAAGCTGTTGAAAATGATCACGAACGCGGCCCAGTCTGCGGAATCGCGCCTTCGAGCCAAAGTGGATATATGGCGGAATCCATCGGATCAGTGAATTGAGGTACAGCGAACCTGGCGGAATGGTCTTACACCTCTCCGGCGGAGAGCGACCTTCAACGTGATCCAGTGACGTTGCGCGAGTATGGCGAGCACCCCGAGGTCCGCCGGGCTGCCACTGCTGAGATGCTGACCGCAATCGTTGAGCGCATCGGGCGGCCGATGCGGTGTGGACCACGGCGCTGAAGGGTTGCAGCTGCCGGTGCGACGCACAGTGGAGATTGAAGGCATGGACAAGGCCGGGTTCGAGTGTGTGGGGCAGGCCGATCCGGCGTCGTACTTCCGCCCGTTGCCATACCTCTGGCAACGGCGTACATGTTGTATCCGATCTCGTGTGCGAGCGGCATGGGAGCCGGAGGTGGCCAGGCCCTGACCGCCTACGTGACCGACAGCCAGGGCCGGATCGCGCGGGTCACCCGTAGGCCGGCCGACGGCGCGGGGTACCTGCCGTCGATACGAGACCAGGGACGCCGCAGACCCCGATTCCGTCGGCGAACCGAGTGAACAGCCTTGCAGAGAGGACGAGTTCATTCTCCGGCCGGTGGGCCAACCTGGAGCCGAGCTCCGCGGGCCGTTGACCTGCCACCGACGGCACGTCGGCCACCGAAGGCGCGCCGGAAGATCTGCTCAGTCCCAGTCGTGGTCCTGGTCGTCGTCGTAGTGGTCATGATCGTCGTCCATGACGCCGTAGCCGTTGCCGTGGTCCGGTACGACGTCGGTGTGCTCGATGTTGATGACGTTCTGCGGCTCGTGCGCACCGGCTGCGTCAAAGGAGTGACCGTCGCCGATGTGGTCATCGTGACCCTGCTGCGGATCATGGTCGCCGTCGTGGTCACTTTGGCCGGAGCCGCCGGCTGAGTCACCCGCGGCCTGCCCGGAGACCCCGGCAATCATGCCCGCGCCGAAGGTGGTTCGGCCGGTGAGGGCTTGCAGCAGTGCCCGACGTTCCCGCCGTCTGCCGAGCGTCTCCACCGCTCTGCGCAACCGCTCGGACTCCTCCATATGGCCATCCGCGGCGAAACAATCGGCGGCGGCGCGCCACGCGGCGCGCCCGGCGCGGACATTTCGGGCGGCGAGGTGTGTCAGGCCGAGGTTCTCCAGGGCCTGCGCTTCACCGTACCGGTCGTCGGCATCGCGGAACAGCTTGGAGGCGAGGTCGTAATCGGTGGCCGCCTGCCCGGGGTCCGCCTTGCGGCGGGCCACATTGCCGAGATTGACCAGCGACTGAGCCACGCCGCGTACGTCCCCGGCCCGTCTGCGTACCGCCATCGCCTCCAGGTGGCAGTTGGATGCGCTGGTGTAGGAACCGTTGTTGTAGTGGAGGTTGCCGAGGTTGGTCAGGACGTTCGCCAGCGTCGTGGGGTCATCCGCCGCACGGCAGAATTCCGCGACCCTCTCGTATCGGGTGATCGCCTTGGCCACGGCCCAAGGTGAGACTTCGACGTCCTGCAAGAGGCGCAGGACCTGGCCGAGCACCACCCGGGTGCCCTGGTCGTTTCCGGCCGTTCGGTACGCCCTGCGGGCCCGGTGGTAGCAGTCCAGGGCGTCATCGAACCGGCGCCGCTGGGCGTGCGCGCGCCCGATGTGTCGGAGGAGGTCGCCTTCGCTCGTGTGGTCACCGGTCTCACGGGCGCAGCGGGCGGCCAGTTCGTGGACGCCGGTCCAGTCGGCCCAGTGCTTGCGCAGATCGAAGTACGAGGTCAGAGGCAGGGCCAGCGCCGTCGCGTCGGCGGGGAAGCCGGAGGCGGCGGCCAGCCGCACGGCGCCAACCAGCGCCGGGTTCTCGCTGTCGAGCCATCGCAGCGCCGACGCCCGGTCGGCGAACCGGTCACCTGCGCCACGGGTCGAGCCGTACCTGAGCCATGCGTCGGCCTGACGGGCGATCCGCACATAATGGCGCAACAGCCGTGCGACGGCATGCCGCCTGACGGTATCCGGGTCCTCCCGCTCGGCGCGCTCGCGCGCATACAGCCGGAGCACGTCATGGAGCCGGTATGTGCCGTATTGCGCGCCGCTCTCCGCGACCACGTGGGCGTTCGCGAGCGATTCCAGGTGAGCGGTGACCTCGGAGAGCGGCAGACCCGTCAACTCGGCGGCGTCCTCGGTGGGGAAGTGGGATCCGGGGTGCAGTGAGACCAGGCGGAAGAGCCGAGCCTGTTCCGGTGGGAGCCGGGCGTAGGACAGATCGAAGGCAGCCCGTACCGCGGTGGTACCGGAGCCGAGATCGAGCGGCCCGGAGGCTTCCCGCAGCCTGGTGACGAGGGCCTGGACCGGCATGTGCTCGACGGCCACGAGCTTGGCCACCGCAAGGTCCAACGCGAGCGGGAGGTGCCCGCACACCTCCGCAAGTGCCCGGAGGTCCGTGAGGTCGCCCGCCCGCTCGTCGCCGGGCCGGGCCTTGGTCATGGCCATCTGGAGGAAGGCGACGGCCTCCGCCTCGTCGAAGACGGTGACCCGGCGCTGCCGTGCGCCCGTGAGTCCGGCGCCTGCCAGTCGCTGCCGGCCGATGACGAGCGTGCAGTTGCGCGGGTGGGGCGGCAGCAGTGGCTCGATCTGTTCGTGTGAGGACGCGTTGTCCAGCAGCACGAGGACCGGATGCCCGCACCGCGCCAAGCCGCTGAGCCGGGAGCGGTAATGCATCGAGCGCGCCTGCACGGTCTCGCCCATGGTCTCCGCGGGAAATCCCAGCGCGCGCAGCAGTGCGCCGAGCGCCCCGACGACATCGGGCTTCAACGAGGGGTCCTCGTAGGCCCGCAGGTCCACGTAGAGCTGGTGGTTGTACCACTTGCGGACTGCCGCCTCATGCCCGGCCCGCAGTGCCAGGCCGGTCTTCCCGCCGCCCGGTGGCCCGGAGAGCATCACCACCGTCCTGCCCTGCTCCCACGTATCGACGGAGCTCCGCCATTTCCGCACCGCCGTACGTGTGCCCTGCAGCCGCAGCGGCGCCTTGCGTGGCCGTACGTCCTCCAAGATCTCCGTCAGCAGCCGGTCCCGGCCGACGAAGATCTCCGGCGCCGGTGGCAGGCCGGCGAGCACCACCGGCGTGGGCGGCGGCAGCACCAGGGTGCCGATGCTGCCCGCCTGCACGACCGGGCCGAAGGCCGTACCGCTGAACTCGTTATGGACGTCCCCCATCCGCCTTTTGTAGCGCAAGGCGCGGCGGCTGGGGCGGAGAATGCCGTAGGATCCCCGCCCTCGAAGACGACCCGGCCGCCGTCGTGGCCCGCGCCGGGGCGGCCGGTCAGGAGTGGTTCACGGTGGACCCCGCCCAGCCTCTGGCCGGGCGGGGTCCACGGGCGACCGGCAGCGGAGCAGGGGCTTGCGCACAGTCGAGGCGGTGTTCGCCTGGCCGATTCAGTGCTCCTGGAACAGCGACTGGGCGTGGTTCAGGCCGTACCTGGCGACATCGGTTCCCAGTGTGACCCCGGCCTCGTCCGCGAGTCGGGTGTGGATGCCCAGCCAGACCCGCGCGTCCATGTTCTCCAGCGTGAGCTGGTGCCATGCGGTGTAGGTACGGACGACGCCTGGTGCGGTGCCGCTGGTCAGGGTGAACGGGGCCGTGCGCGGTCCTACGAGGGCGGTGAGAACGGTTTCCGCCGCGCCTGCGTAGGTGTTGTGGCCGCTGGGGTAGTCCGGGTGCGCCGGGGTGGTGTGCAGTGGGGTCCATGACGGGTCGGCAGGGATCTCGCCGACGCCTGTTCGGATCGCGGTGACGGGGCGCCACAGCGGGTAGGTGTACTTGCTGTCGGAGGTGGCGATCTGGGTGTCCACCAGCGTGGCGTTGGACAGGGCGACGAGTTCGGCCTGCTTGCGCAGCGGCTGGTGCGAGGTGGCGGCGAGCGCGACGCGAATCGGCTTGGTCCACAGGACCAGCGAGGAGCCGAACCAGAAGTTGGCCGTGTCGGTCTGCCGCGCGGTGCGCACGGTGCTGTTCAGCTCGCCGAAGTCTCGAACCTCCTTGAGGTCGGTCCGGTACCGCTTGGACGTCAGAGCGGGAGGCGCGGGCAGTCGGAACTGACGGGCGCTTTTCAGCAGGAAGGGCCGGGCGAACCGGCTGCCGTTTTGGATGGCGGGGGCGAACGCGGGCGGGGTGGGTTGCCAGACGCCTGGCGCGGCCGGCGGCACGGTGAAGGGGGCGTTCACCGAGGCCGCATCGAGGCCGTCTCCCTCGCGGTCGTGCAGGACCTCCAGCGCCTGGCGTTCGCCAGCTGCGGCGCCCAAGGTCTCGGCCGGGCCGTCGGGGGTCTGATCCAGGGTCTGCTGCAGGGCGGCATCCAGCTCCGGGGCACGGGTGGGCACCAGCTCGACCAGGGCGCGGTGCACCGCAGCGGCCAGCGCCGCGTCCTGGTAGTCCCTACGGTCGACCCCAGACGGCACGTGTTGCAGGGCCCGCGCCGCCGCGATCCAACTGATCGCCCAGGTACGGCTGTTGGTCACCGGAGGGAGTGATGAGCCAGCCGTCGCGATCGTGTCAGCTGTGGTGTCGTACCAGGCGAGCGCCACGGAGGTGCGACCGTGCGCAGGCGCAGGGGCGGCGGCGACGCTCGGCGCTGCGCCGGAGGTGACCAGCAGTGCCGTGGAGGCCACCAGGGCCACACGGGTCTTCGGGGAGTTCATGGGAGTAGCTCCTCATGGTGAGGTGGGGGCCGGGTGTCGGCCCGGTCGTCTGGCAGTCATGTGCGACGGGACGTAGAGAATTGACGGGACGTAGAGAATTGAGGACCGTGCACCGGCCGCAGCAGGTTCCCGGACGAAGCCGTGGGGCCCAGGCCCGGGAACCTGCGGAGCACGGTGCCGTGTCGGACCGGACGCCCTGCCCGCGGCCAGGGATGCCGCTGCGAGCGGGGGCGGTCTTCGGCGTGGCCGGGCGTGCGCCGGCAATGATGTATCCGGGGAGCCGGCGAGCCCAGGAAGTGCCCGGACATGTCTGCAGCCGAGTAACGGGTGTCCGCAGGGGACCACGTACGGAGCAGCAGACGAAGACGGGAAGACGGCATCGTCGTCGCTCCGTCTCATCAGCGCCGGCGCGCACTGCGGCACACGCGCAGGCGTTCACAGGCCCAGCAGCGGCGCCCTCCTGACCTGGCGGGGATCAGGCGGGGTCGGCGTTGATGTGGAAGGGGACGGTGACGATGTTGGAGGCGACGCCCATCCGCTTCAGGTCCTTGGCGCCGATCTTCCCATCGCCGTTGAGGTCCTTCACGACGCCGGGTGCGTCGTTGTAGATGCCGTCGTGGTTGAGGTCGTCGACGACGGCCACGGTCAGGGTGGTGTCGACGTTCTGCCCCACGATGGGGGCGCCGACGATCCAGGTGTCCCACAGTTCGGTCTTGTGCGGGGTGCGGTTGGTGACGCCGGAGAGGTTGAACAGGTTGGCCAGGTTGGTGCCGGGCCCGGAGAAGCCGGGGAGGGTGCTGTTGGTGGTGGAGTCCAGCACGACCAGTCCAGGGATCTTGTCGTCCTGGCCGGTGGAGAACGTGCCGGGGAAGGGGGTGATGTCGTTGTGCGCGGCCGGGCCGGTGAGCTGAAGCCCGTTGAAGCCGGTCCGGGCCAGGGTCTTGCCCCGGAAGGAGAGCTTCAGGTCCACGAACCAGCCCTTGCCCTCCACGCCCGCGTCGTCCCCGGGCTTGGGCGCGAAGACGTCCACCTTGACCGGGTGCTTTTTGGTGGAGGCGGACGTGTCCAGGCTCGAGGCGTTCGCGCTGGAGAGCCCGGAGACCGCGGCGCCCAGGCCGAGGATCATGGCCGCACCCGTGCCGAGGGCCCAGCCGAGCTTTTTCTTCCGCATGACGTGTTCTCCTGAGTGTTGGGAGGCTTGCCGTCATGTGTACGACCACCTGCGGCACCCGGTTCAGCCCGCAGGTCGACCGGTAATGCTTTGTTGGGTGGCGCGCGCCGGGGGGCTGGTCACGGTCGTGTTCCGGCGGTTCTTCGTCCGTATGGCTCCGGACGAGCTGGGCCGTTCACGCGATGAGCTGGAGGCGTTCGCGGCGGAGGTGTTCGTTCCCCTGCGGAGCTCGGACCAGCAGGGCAAGGGCGTGAGCTACCTGCGCGGTCAGCCGCTGGGCGGACGGCGCAAGTCGATGCGGCCAATGGCGAGCGGCTGGGCATCGACCACCAGTGCCTGCGACAGTTCATGGCAGGTCGGGCTCCCGAAGGGCGACCCGGGCGACGGACTCAGCGTCGATCGGGCGGATTTGCCCCGCTCGCGGGCGGAGCGCCGGGCGCCGGCCATAAGCCGGTCGTCGCGCTCGCCGGCATCGGCATGAACTTGAATCCCCAGCTCGTCGTATACGTAGGGCAAGGGCACACGATCAGTGCCTCAGGACACAAGAAACCGCATGTCGCAGCCGTCCTCGAAGACGGCGCAGCCGGTGCGGTCATGTAGGGAAGTGAGTCGGATGGATCGGATCTGGTTCCGCGCCTCCCCGGGGCGCGGACTGTCCACCGCCTGCTGGGCCCGGCGATGCTCCAAGCGACCCCAGCCTGCGAGACGAGGACATCGAGCGTGACGCCGGACGAGCAGTTGATGACTGCGTTGTACACCGAGCACCACGATGTGCTGCTCTCCTTCGTGCACAGGTACGTGCACAGTCCTGAGCAGGCGGAGGACGTCGTGCAGGAGACGCTGCTGCGGGCGTGGCGCAGCATCGACAAGATCGAGCCACGCCACGTCACCATCCGCTCCTATCTCTTCACGATCGCCCGCAACGTGCTCACCGACGGCTGGCGCGCTGAGCAGCGGCGTCCGGAACCGCTCTACGACAACGAGGCACTCGCGGCTGTACCTTCTGCCGATGATGTGGAGGCGGCGCTGGAGGGGCACGTGATTTCCGCAGCGTTGGAACGCTTGTCCAGCGAGCATCGTGACGTGATCCAGGCGCTGTACTTCGAGGGGCTGACCGTCGCCGAGTCCGCGTCACGGCTCACGATCCCGGAGGGAACGGTCAAGTCCCGCGCTTACTACGCCGTACGCAACCTGCGCGCAGCCTTTGAAGAAATGGGAGTTCTACGGTGAGTACCGACCACGATGACGTGCGCATGCTGATCGGCGCGTATGTGCTGGGCGGTCTCAGCGAGACCGACCGCCGCGTCCTGGAGTCCCATCTGCCCACGTGCCAGGAATGCCGTGACGAGCTCGCGCGCTCGGCCCCGCTGGCGGGACTGCTCCGCCGTGCCCCGGGCATGTCCGCGCCCGGTCCTCAGGCCACGCGCGAGGCCGACACCGAAGCGGCGCCCCCGGCTTCGTCGGCCGGGCTCGACCGCCTGCTGGAGCAGGTCCGCGCCGCCGATGTCGCACGCAGGCGCCGGGCTCGTCGGCAGTGGCTGGCACTGGCTGCGGCCCTGATCGTGGTTGCCGGGCTCGGACTGGGGTCGATGCTGCCGTTCCGGAACTCGACCGGCCCGGCCACGGCCTTCACCTCGGCCGCCGGGTACTCCGTGTCCGGCCGTGCCACGCTCACGGCCAAGCCCTGGGGCACTGCGGTGAGCGTCACCCTGGCCGACCTGCCCGCAGGAGCACCAGGACCCTTCATCCTCCAGGTCTCCTCGGCAGACGGCCGCAAGGAGCAGGCGGCCACCTGGGCAATCACCCCCAACGGCAGCGCCGCTGTGACGGGGGCGAGTGCCCTGCACCTTCCCGACATCCGATCCATCTCCGTGATGGACCATGCGGGACGCCTGGTCGCCACGACCCGACCACTCTGACCTTGCCTCGACCACCGGGCGTTACCTCTTGATCGTGGACACTCTGATCATTGGATCGTGAAGATCCATAGGGCAGGAGTTCCCGTTGGGGACGTCGAAATACTCGCCTGAGTTCCGGGCCGATGCCGTCACGCTGTACCACCCGAGCCCGAGTGGGACGTACGCGTCGGTGGCCAAGGACCTGGGCGTCAACCACGAGACGCTCCGCACTTGGGTGCGGGATGCCGAGCAGGTCGCCCGGCCCGGGGTCGTGGAGGCCACCGCGATGGAGAAGGAGAACCGGCAGCTGCGGGCGCGGGTGAGGAACTCGAGCTCGAGCGGGAGATCCTGTGGAGGGCCGCGAAGTATTTCGCGGCCGAGACCAGCTGGTGAGCAGCCGCTTCCAGTTCGTCGAGGATCACCGTGGCGCCTTCGGCGTCAAGCGGCTCTGCCGGCAGGCGGCGGTGCGAAACAGCAGCGGGGGTTCACCGGCCAGGCGGCGGACAGGAACTACCGGAGTCGGCAGCGGATCCACAGGCCCTACTGACCGTTCCGGTGGCGAGACTGTCATGGAGACCCGCGCCTGTCCCGGCGGGGGACCTGATCGTCGTCGGTCTGTGCCGCGCGCGGTCTACCCGTGGTCCAGCTGCCTCCTCAGCCACCGCTCGACCCCTGCGACGTGTACGGACGACGCGGCGCGGGCCGACTCCGGATCGCGGTCGATCAGGGCCTCGTAGATCCGCGTGTGCTCGAGGTGGGTCCGCTCGAAGGCGCTCTCTTCCTCGTAGCCGCGCCACACCCGGGTGCGGAACGTCTTTGACGAGAGGCCGTCGAGGACCGCGGCCATGGACTCGTTGCCCGAGGCCGTGGCGATGGCCCGATGGAAGGCGAGGTCGTGCGCGAGGATCTCCTCCGGGTCGCTGCTCATCTCCATAGCTTTGAGGTGCTGTTCCACCTCGGCCAGCTGCTCGGGTCCGATACGCGCCGCGGCCAAGCCCGTCGCCGAGGACTCCAAGACCCGTCGGACTTCGAGGAGTTCGAGCAGGCGCGGGCCGGGCGAAAGGCCCGCGACGGCGCCGAAGGCCTCCAGGAGGCCACCGGCGTCGAGCTGGGTGACGTAGACCCCCGAACCGTGCCGGGACTCGAGCACGCCCATGACGGTCAGGGCGCGGATCGCCTCGCGCATGGAGCTGCGGGAGATGCCGAGCTGTGCCGCCAGCTCACGCTCTGTGGGCAACCGCTGCCCCGGCTCCAGGGTCCCCTCTCCGATCATTGACTTGATCCGGTCGATGGCCCGTTGGGCCACCGTTACCTTCGGTACGTCTGCCCGTTCCGCGCGCGTCTCCATATCGTCCTCCGTAGTTCGCTAAGCGGAGTCTAGATCCGCAATTGGTCGGACCACCACGGCCGAATCTGAGGTAACTGCCGGGCTGAAGCCCATTGACGTGGCTAAGTGGTCCGATGAATAGTCTTACTCGGTCGGTGAAGAGCCCCGGACCCCATCTCCTGCACATCCCAGCAAACCCCCACGATTCAGTACAGCGCCATCAGTGAGGAGCCGCAGCAATGGCCAGAAGGACTCTGAGAATCACGTCGCGGACAGTCCGAACGGCGGCCGGGGTCACCTGTGCCGCTCTCGCCCTGTCGGCGTGCGGAAGCACCAAGGACACCGCCTCCAGCGGCGGAGAAGGCAAGGTCGGCGTCGTCCTTCCGCTCCTGACCTCGCCGTTCTGGCAGTCGTACAACGACTACATCCCCAAGATGGCGAAGTCCGAGGGTGTCGAGGCCATGAAGACGGTGAACTCCAACAGCGACCCGACGCAGCAGATCACCGACATCAACAACCAGCTCAACCAGGACGTCAAGGGCCTGGTTGTGGCCCCGCTCGACAGCGCCGCCATCTCCGCGAGCCTGGACCAGGCCGAGCGTAAGGGCGTTCCGGTCGTCGCCGTCGACGTCGCGCCCGAAAAGGGCAAGGTCGCGATGGTCGTACGGGCCAGCAACGTGGCGTACGGCGAAAAGGCCTGCGACTACCTCGGCGGGCAGGTGTGGCACGGCAAGGTCGTGCAGATCATGGGCGACCTGGCGTCGGTCAACGGCCGGGAGCGCTCGGAGGCGTTCCGTGCTTGCATCAAGAAGAAGTACACGGATCTGAAGGTCCTGGAGATCCCCGCCAAGTGGGAGTCGGACGCGGCCGCGTCCAAGCTGGATACGCTGCTCAACGCCAACCCGGACATCAAGGGGATCTACCTGCAGGCCGGTGGCGTCTACCTCGCGCCGACCCTGCAGATCCTCAAGGCCAAGGGGATGCTGAAGAAGGTCGGCGAGAAGGGGCACATCGCCGTTGTCTCGAACGATGGCATTCCGGAGGAGCTCGCCGCGATCCGCAAGGGCCAGATCGACGCCACGGTCTCGCAGCCCGCTGACGCGTACGCCAAGTACGCCATGCACTACATCAAGGCGGCGATGGCCGGGAAGACCTTCGAGCCAGGCCCGACGGACCACAACTCGACGATCGTCACGTTGCCGAACGGCGCCCTGGAGGACCAGCTGTACGCGCCGCTGGTCACCAAGGAGAACATCGACGACCCCGGTCTGTGGGGAAACACCGTCAAGTGAACGCCGTCGACACCATCACCCACCCACTGGTCGTGGCCGAGGGCATCGTCAAGCGCTTCGGCCCCACCGTCGCCCTACGCGACGGCCGGCTGACCGTCGTACCCGGCGAGTCGCACGCCCTCGTCGGCCGCAACGGCGCCGGAAAGTCCACCCTGGTCTCCATCCTCACCGGGCTGCAGGCCCCCGACGAGGGCACGGTGACCTTCGAAGGTGAGCCGGCGCCGCCCCTCACCGACCGCGACGCCTGGCGCAGCAAGGTCGCCTGCGTCTACCAGAAGCCCACCGTCGTCCCCCAACTCACCGTCGCCGAGAACCTCTTCATCAACCGCCAGCCCACCGGCCTCGGCGGCCTCATCAGTTGGCGCCGCATGCAGGCCGAGGCCGTCGAGCTGCTCGATACCTGGGATGTGCGGGTCGCGCCCGACGCCATCACCGCGGAGCTCTCGGTCGAGGGTCGCCAAATGGTGGAGATCGCCCGGGCGTTGAGCTGCGGTGCACGGTTCATCGTCCTCGACGAACCAACGGCACAGCTCGACAACAAGGAGATCGAGCGGCTCTTCGACCGCATGCGTGGCCTCCAGGAGTCCGGTGTGACCTTCCTGCTCATCTCGCATCACCTGCAGGAGGTGTACGAGGTGTGCCAGACCGTCACCGTGCTGCGCGACGCCCGCTGGATCACCACCGCACCGGTCGCCGAACTACCGCGCGCCGCCCTGGTGGAGGCCATGGCGGGCGAGGAGATCGCCGACCGGGAACGTGGCGCGCGCGCCGGCGTGCCCGACGGCTCGCCCGTGCTGCTCGACGTACGAGGACTGAGCAGCGAGGTGTACGCCGACATCGCCCTGACCATCCGAGAGGGTGAAGTGGTCGGCCTTGCCGGGTCCAGTGGCAGCGGCAAAATCCAGCTCGCCGAGACCCTTGCCGGACTCTACAAGCCGGACGCCGGGACGGCCCGACTGGCCGGTCAGAACCTGCCATTCGGGGATGTCTCCGCCGCGCTGCAGGCCGGAGTCGCCTGTGTGCCCCGCGACCGGCACGACCAGGGTCTCGTCTCCGGGATGACCATCGGCGACAACGCCACCATGAGTGTCCTCGACCGGCTCGGTAGGCATGGCCTCGTCGGGACCACGGCCAAGCGCAAGTTCGCCACCGACCTCATCCAGCGCCTGGACATCCACGCCGAGGGTCCTGACCAGCCGGTATCCGATCTGTCCGGCGGCAACGCCCAGAAGGTCGTGATGGCCCGGGCGCTCGCCTCGGAGCCGCGCCTGCTCGTCCTGATCAACCCGACCGCAGGCGTGGACGTGAAGTCCAAGGAGTCGCTGCTCGCCCGCGTCGACACCGCCCGCGAGGACGGTACCGCCGTGCTCGTGGTCTCCGACGAGCTCGACGACCTGCGCCGCTGCGACCGCGTCCTGGTCCTCTTCCACGGCCGGGTCGTGGCGGAGCACCCGGCGGGCTGGCACGACCACGAGCTGATCGCCTCGATCGAAGGAGTTGACCGTGGCTGACACCAAGGCCCGGACCGTCCCGGCAGCCACAGACGCGCCCGCCACGGCAGCCGGCGCGTCGGGCGCCGCCAAGAGCATACTGCTGCGCAGAGCCCGTGAACTCGCCCTGGTCCCGGCCCTGTTGCTGCTTCTGCTGCTCGGTGCCCTGGTCAACGACTCGTTCCTCACCGAACGCAATCTGATTTCCATCCTCGGCGCGTCCGCGTCCCTCGCGCTGGTCGTGCTCGCCGAGTCCCTGGTCCTGATCACCGGCAAGTTCGATCTGTCTCTGGAGTCGGTGGTCGGCATCGCGCCCGCACTCGGTGCCTTGCTCGTGCTGCCTGTAGCCAATTCCGGCTTCGGCGCCGAGTGGCCGGCGGCCATGGGGTTGCTCGCCATCCTGGTGGCTGGCGCGTTGGTGGGTGCCTTCAACGGCGTCATGGTGGTGAGGTTCAAGCTCAACGCCTTCATCGTGACGCTCGCTATGCTGATCGTGCTGCGCGGCCTGCTCGTCGGCGCCACCCAGGGCAAGACCCTCTTCGGCCTCCCGGAGAGCTTCTACACCCTCGCTACCAGCACTTTCCTCGCCCTCCCGATGTCGGTGTGGCTGGCTGCCGCTGCCTTCGGCACCGCGGGGCTGTTGCTCAAGTACCACCGCTGGGGCCGCGCCCTGTACGCGATCGGCGGCAACCCGGAGGCGGCGCGGGCGGCCGGCATCCGGGTGGAGCGCGTGATGCTCTCCGTGTTCGTGGTCGCCGGGGTGCTCGCCGCGCTCGGCGGCCTGGTGCAGACCGGCTATGTCGGCGCCATCAACGCCAACCAGGGCCAGAACATGATCTTTACGGTGTTCGCCGCCGCGGTCATCGGAGGCATCAGCCTCGACGGGGGCAAGGGCACCATGTTTGGCGCGCTGACCGGCGTCCTGCTGCTCGGCGTCGTACAGAACCTGCTCACCCTCGCCCAGGTGCCGTCCTTCTGGATCCAGGCCATCTACGGCGGAATCATCCTGGTCGCCCTGATGATCGCCCGCGTCACCACCGGCCGTGCCCAGGACTGAGGCCCGCCGGCAACGGCCCGCACGGGCTGAAGTTCCTGCCATCCAGCCCTGCGGAGCCTCCCCTCCGCACGCCGCAAGGAGAACTCCATTGAAACTGCTGCGCCTCGGCGACCGGGGCCGGGAACGGCCCGCCGTCCTCGACGGCGGCGGCCGGTTCCTCGACCTCTCCGGCCTGACCACCGACATCGACGGCGGCTTCCTCGCCTCCGGCGGCCTGGAGCGTGCCCGGGCAGCCGTGGAAGCTGGGGCTCTGCCCGAGCTCGACGCCCGCGGCCTGCGCACCGGAGCCCCTGTCGCCCGCCCCGGCAAGGTCGTCTGCATCGGCCTCAACTACCGTGACCACGCGGCAGAGACCGGTGCCGCTGTCCCACAGCGGCCCGTGGTGTTCATGAAGGATCCGGGCACGGTCGTCGGCCCGCATGACGTGGTGCTCATCCCGCGCCACTCGACCAGGACCGACTGGGAGGTCGAGCTCGCGGTCGTCATCGGCACCCGCGCCCGCTACTTGGACAGCGAAGAAGAAGCCCTCGGCTGCATCGCCGGATACGCGGTCAGCCACGATGTGTCCGAGCGGGAGTTCCAGCTGGACTTCTCCCCGCAGTGGGACCTCGGCAAGTCCTGCGAGACCTTCAACCCGCTCGGGCCGTGGCTGGTCACCCCCGACGAGGTGGGCGATCCGCAGTCCCTCGCTCTGCACCTCACTGTGAACGGGCTGGTCCGCCAGGACGGCCACACCAAGGACATGATCTTTCAAGTGGCCTGTCTCGTCCATTACTTGAGCCAGTACATGGTCCTGGAGCCCGGCGACGTCATCAACACCGGCACCCCGGCCGGCGTCGCGCTCGGCCTGCCCGGACAGCCCTATCTGCGCCCCGGCGACACCGTGGAGCTGTCGATCGACGGCCTCGGTGGCCAGCGCCAGACCTTCGCCGCAGCATGACGCTCGTGTCGCCAGTGAAGGAGGCCCTACCAGTGAATCAGGCCCGAATACCCGTGACTGTCAGCTCCCCCGAACCTGTGACCGCCGGCGTTCCGCGGATCACCGCCGTCGACACGTACGACATCCGCTTTCCGACCTCGCGCGAGCTCGACGGCTCCGACGCGATGAACCCCGACCCCGACTACTCCGCTGCCTATGTCGTGCTGCGCACCGACGCCGGCGACGGCCGCGAGGGGCACGGCTTCACCTTTACCATCGGTCGAGGCAACGACGTGCAGGTCAGCGCCATCGAGGCGCTGCGGTCGCACGTCATCGGGCGCCCGGTGGACGAACTGTGCGCGGACCCGAGCTCGTTGAGCAGCGACCTGTCCGGTGACAGCCAACTGCGCTGGCTGGGGCCCGAAAAGGGCGTGATGCACATGGCAATCGGCGCCGTCGTCAACGCCGTCTGGGACCTGGCCGCCAGACGTGCGGGCAAGCCGCTGTGGCAGCTGCTCGCCGACGCCGAGCCCGAGTGGCTGGCCAGCCAGGTCGACTACCGCTACATCGCCGACGCCCTGACCCCCGACGAAGCCCTGGCCCTCCTCAAACGGGGCCGCGACGGCGCCGCGCAGCGGGCGGTGCGCCTGTGCGCGACGGGCTACCCCGGCTACACCACGTCGCCCGGCTGGCTCGGCTACTCCGATGAGAAGCTCACCCGGCTTGCCGGACAGGCCGTCACGGACGGCTTCACCCAGATCAAGCTGAAGGTCGGCGCAGACCTACAGGACGACATCCGCCGCTGCCGTGCCGCCCGCGCCGCCGTCGGCGACGGCATCCGCATCGCCATCGACGCCAACCAGCGGTGGAACGTCGACGAGGCGGTCGAATGGAGCCGCGCCCTGGCCGAGTTCAACCCGTACTGGATCGAGGAGCCCACCAGCCCGGACGACATCCTCGGCCACGCGGCGATACGGCAGGCCGTGGCCCCGATAAAGGTGGCCACCGGCGAACACGTCCAGAACCGCATCGTCTTCAAACAGCTGCTGCAGGCCGGCGCCATCGACGTGCTGCAGATTGACGCCGCCCGCGTCGGTGGCGTCAACGAGAATCTCGCCATCCTGCTGCTCGCCGCCAAGTACGGAGTGCCGGTCTGCCCACACGCGGGCGGTGTGGGACTGTGCGAACTGGTCCAGCACCTGTCGATGTTCGACTACGTCGCGCTGTCGGGAACCACCGACGACCGGGTCATCGAGTACGTCGACCATCTGCACGAGCACTTCGTCGACCCGGTCCGCATCGTTCACGGTCACTACGCCGCCCCGGCCGCCCCTGGTTTCTCAGCGCAGATGCGGCAGGAGTCCCTTGACACCTACCGCTATCCCGGCGGTGCGTTCTGGGCGGCGGACGGCGCCGCTCGGGAGGAGAAGGCAGGAGCATGAGTGATCAGCACGCCACGCCGGGCCACGACGGCGAACTCCACGGCCTGAAGGCCATCGTCACCGGTGGTGGCTCCGGCATCGGCCTTGCCACGGCCCAGCTCCTGGCCGCCCGAGGAGCCGACGTCGCGGTCCTCGACCTCGAACCCGATGCCGCGAAGACGCCCTTGCGCGGTTACACGATGGACGTCGCCGACGCCTTCATGGTCAGAGCCGCGGTGCGGGAGGCCGCCCGCGGTCTGGGAGGCCTCGACATCCTCGTGAACAACGCCGGGATCGGCGCCATCGGCACCGTAGAAGACAATGACGATGCGGAGTGGGAGCGCGTCCTGGACATCAACGTCCTCGGCATGGTGCGCACCAGCCGCGCCGCCCTGCCCCACCTGCGCAACTCGGCACACGCCTCGATTGTCAACACCTGCTCCATCGCCGCCACGGCGGGACTGCCGCAGCGGGCGCTGTACAGCGCGAGCAAGGGAGCGGTGCAGTCCCTGACCCTGGCGATGGCCGCCGACCACGTGGCCGAGGGCATCCGCGTGAACTGCGTCAACCCCGGCACCGCCGACACCCCTTGGATAGGCCGTCTCCTGGCGCAGGCTCCCTGCCCGGCCGTGGAGCGCGCGGCGCTCGACGCCCGGCAGCCGATGGGCCGTCTGGTGACGGCCGGCGAAGTGGCGGCCGCCATTGTCTACTTGGCCGGCCCTGCCGCGGCGTCGGTGACCGGGACCGCCCTGGCCGTGGACGGCGGCATGCAGGGCCTGCGGCTCCGCCCGAAGGGACAGTGACAGGTCATGGCGAACCAGAACAGAGGGTGCAGCGCAGGACGGCCCTCCGGCGCCCTGACACGGCACACCCTCGGCCGCAGCCGCGTCGAGGTCACGGCACTCGGTTTCGGCGGCGCGGCAGTGGCCGGGCTCTTCCGCCCGGTCGGTGAAGAGAATGCCGTCGCTACCATCGAGGCGGCCTGGGCGGAGGGGGTCCGTTACTTCGACACCGCCCCGCACTACGGCCTGGGCCTGTCCGAGCGGCGCCTCGGTGCCGTTCTGCGGGCCAAACCCCGTTCGGAGTACGTCATCTCCACCAAGGTGGGCCGCCTTCTGGAGCCGTACCACGGCGGTGGCGACGACCTGGAACACGGCTTCGCCGTACCGGCAACGCACCGCCGCGTGTGGGACTTCAGCGCCGACGGCGTGCGCCGCTCCCTTGAAGAGAGCCTGACCCGCCTCGGCCTCGACCGTGTGGACCTCGCCCTGATCCACGACCCCGACGACCACGGCGAGCAGGCCTTCCACGAGGCATACCCGGAGCTGGAGCGGCTGCGCGCCGAGGGCGTGGTGCGCGCCATCGGCGCGGGCATGAACCAGACCGCGATGCTCACCCGTTTCCTCACCGACACGGATGTGGATGCAGTGCTCTGCGCCGGCCGCTACACCCTCCTCGAACAGCCCGCGCTCGCCGAGCTGCTGCCCGCCGCCCTGGACCGTGGCAAGAGCGTGATCGTCGGCGGCGTGTTCAATTCCGGTCTGCTCGCCGACCCCGGACCGGACGCCACGTACAACTACACCGCTGCGCCGGCGGAGTTGCTGCAACGGGCGCTACGGATGAGGGAGATCGCCGAAGCCGGCGGGATCCCGCTGCGTGCAGCGGCTCTGCACTTCCCCTTCGGCCACCCCGCGGTGGCGAGTGTGCTGACCGGAGGACGGTCCGCAGCGGAGGTCCGGGACTCCGTGGAGGCGTTGAACAGGCCGGTTCCGGCAGAGGTTTGGGACCGGTTGCGTGGCGACACCCTGATATCGGGCCATGTCCCCGTGCCGGAGACGCGGTAGCCATGCGCATCGCTCTGTTCATCACGTGCTTCAACGACACGATGTTCCCGCAGACCGGTAAGGCCGTCGTCAAGCTCCTGGAGCGGCTCGGCCACACGGTCCGCTTCCCTCAGGCCCAGACCTGCTGCGGCCAGATGCACTTCAACACCGGCTACCGGGTCGAGGCACTCCCCATGGTGCGGCGATTCGCCGAGGTCTTCGCGGACTACGAGGCGATCGTCACCCCCTCCGGCTCGTGCGCCGGAATGGTCCGGGAACACCACACCACGCTGGCCGCCCAGTACGGGGACGCACGGCTCCAGTCGCGAGTCCGGGATGTCGCCCTCAAAGTCTGCGAACTGTCGGAGTTCCTGGTGGACGTCCTCGGGGTCACCGATGTGGGCGCCTACTTCCCGCACCGGGTCACGTACCACCCCACCTGCCACTCCTTGCGCATGCTCCGCGTCGGCGACCGTCCCCTCCGACTCCTGCGCGCCGTCAAAGGCATCGACCTCGTCGAGCTGCCCGAGGCGGACAGCTGCTGCGGCTTCGGCGGCACGTTCGCTCTGAAGAACCCCGACGTCTCCCACGCGATGCTCGCCGACAAGGTGCGTGCCGTGCAGGGCACCGGCGCCGAGGTGCTCTGCGCCGGCGACAACTCCTGCCTGATGCACATTGCCGGCGGCCTCGGCCGGCTGCGCACCGGCGTGGGCGCACGACACCTGGCGGAGATCCTGGCCGCGACGGAAGGGGACGTGGCATGAGCGCCTCCGACAACGTGGTCTGGCTGGGGAGCCCGGCCTTCCCGGCAGCCGCGAAGGAAGCGGTCGCCGACACCCGGCTCCGGGCCAACCTGCGGAAGGCCACCGGCACCATCCGTGGGAAACGGCTCGCCGCCTCCCGCGAACTCGACGACTGGGAGGAGCTGCGCACCACGGCCGCCGCCATCAAGGAGGCCACACTCCGCCACCTCGACGCACACCTCCTGCGCCTGGAGGAGTCGGTCACCGCCGCGGGCGGCACCGTCCACTGGGCGGCGGACGCCGCCGAGGCCAACCGCATCGTCACCGAGCTCGTCCAGGCCACGGGTGAGACCGAGGTCATCAAGGTCAAGTCCATGGCCACCCAGGAGATCGGCCTCAACGAAGCCCTCGCCGGAGCAGGGATCAGCGCCTACGAGACGGACCTCGCCGAGCTCATCGTGCAGCTCGGCGCCGATCGCCCTTCGCACATCCTGGTCCCTGCCATTCACAAGGGTCGCGCCGAGATCCGTGAGGTGTTCCGCGATGCGATGGGGGAATGGGGCAGACCCGCCCCCGACGACCTCACCGACGAACCCCGCGACCTCGCCGAGGCGGCGCGCCTGCACCTGAGGGAGAAGTTCCTGCACACCAAGGTGGCCGTCTCCGGCGCCAATTTCGCCGCCGCCGACACCGGCACGGTCGCCGTCGTCGAATCCGAGGGCAACGGTCGGATGTGTCTCACCCTCCCCGAGACGCTGATCACCGTGATGGGCATCGAGAAAGTGCTGCCCGCCTTCACCGACCTGGAGGTCTTCCTCCAGCTGCTGCCCCGCTCGTCCACCGGCGAGCGGATGAATCCGTACACCAGCATGTGGACCGGCACCAGCGAGGGCGACGGCCCGCAGGACTTCCATCTGGTGCTGCTCGACAACGGCCGCACCGCCACCCTGCGCGACACCGTCGGCCGCCAGGCCCTTGGCTGCATCCGCTGCTCGGCCTGCCTCAACGTCTGCCCAGTGTATGAGCGTACGGGCGGCCACGCCTACGGCTCCGTCTACCCCGGGCCGATCGGTGCCGTCCTCACCCCGCAGCTGGTCGGTGTCGAGCAGGCCGCTTCGCTGCCCTACGCCTCCACCCTCTGTGGCGCCTGCTACGACGCCTGCCCCGTGAAGATCGACATTCCGGAAGTGCTCGTGCACCTACGCGCCCAGGTGGTCGACGCCAAGCGGAGAGGGCCGGTTCCCACCCCGGAGGCCCTGCTGATGAAGGCCGCGGCCGCAACTCTGTCCTCCCCGCGCCGACTCGGCCTGGCCCAGCGGGCGGGCGCGCTCGGCGCCCGGATCCTCGCCCGGCGCGGTGTGCTGCGCCGCCTCCCGGGCCCGCTCCGCCGCTGGTCGGAGACCCGCGACACCCCGGCCCCGCCAGGCGAGACATTCCGTACTTGGTGGCGCCGCGAAAGGAGCCCGGAATGAACAGCCGCAGGACCGTACTCGACCGGATCCGCTCCGCATTGACGGACGTCCCGGCCGCCGAGTCGTACGACGCCAAGGGCATCCCTCGCGACTACCGCCGAAGCCACGCCGAAGGCGATCTCGTCGACCTGTTCGCCGGTGTCGCCGCCGGCTACCGGGCCACCGTCACCCGCACCACTGAGCCCCGCGCGGCCATCGGCACCGCGCTGATCGACCGGAGCGTGTCCGGCACACTCGTCGTTCCCGAGGGCTTCCCCGCCGACTGGCTGCCGGACGGCGACTGGACCCGGCGCAGCGACACGCCACCGCTCGACGTCTGCGAGCTCGACACGGCCGAAGGCGTGCTCACCACCTGCGCTCTGGCCATCGCCACCACCGGCACGATCGTCCTCGACGCGGGTCCCGGCCAGGGCCGACGCGCCCTCACTCTCCTCCCCGACTACCACCTGTGCGTCCTACGCTCCGACCAGATCGCCCCGGACGTACCGGAAGCCGTGCGCCGCCTCGCCCCCCGCCGCCCGCTGACACTCATCTCCGGCCCGTCCGCCACCAGTGACATCGAGCTGGAGCGGGTCGAGGGTGTACACGGCCCCCGCACCCTGGACATCGTCATCATCGACGACTGAGGAAACAACAGCTGAGCAATCGACAGCCGGAGAGCCGCAAGCTGAGGAGCCAACGCCCCATGCGCATCGCCCTGCACACCACGGTCCGCGCGGACCGCGTCGAGGAGTACGAGGCAGCCCACCGCGAAGTGCCCGAGGAGCTGACGGCGGCGATCCGTGCCGCCGGCGCCACCTCCTGGACGATCTGGCGCAGCGGCACGGACCTCTTCCACGTCCTGGAATGCGAGGACTACACCGGACTGCTCGCCGCACTGGAGAAACTGCCGGTGAACATCGCATGGCAGGCACGCATGGCCGAACTCCTCGACGTCGTCCATGACTACTCCGAGGACGGCGTCGGCGCCGGACTGCCCGTCGTCTGGGACCTGTGATGCCCATAGCCACCACCGACGCCCACCACCATGTCCGGGATCTGTCCGTACGCACAGACGGCACCGCATGAGCCGCGTACGGGCGAAGACCTGGAGCGGAGAGACCTGGGACGACCCCGATGAGGACAAGCTGTACGACCTGCTGAGTGAGATGAACCTGGTCCATAGGGTCCTCATCGTCGAGCCCCTCGAAATGCCGGAGCCACCGGGCCAGCACTTCATCCGGGTTCACCTCAACGACGACAAGAGCTGCCTGATCGAGTACAGCGAGGGTGGCCCGGGCTCCCACTTCCAGGCCACGGTGCCCGCTCCCTTCGAGATGTACGGCCATGACCTCGTGGCCGAGGTCATCAAGAGTTGGGTCCGAGACGATGGCGAATGGCGGGCTGTCCTGCCGTGGACACCGGTGCCGATGCCATGAGCGCCGAGTGGTTCCCGCCTGTCGCCTGGGCAGCCATTTTCCGGCACCGTTCCACGTGCGATGGTGCGGTGAGCAAATGCGCCGCTTCACGCAGGACCCGGTCTGCCACGGCCGGTTGTTCGTGAGGGTCGCTGCTGGGGTCTGTGTCGGTGAGATCGTCCAAGAGGTCTGTGAGCAGGGCTCGCAACCACTCAATGGATTCCTTACGCTCCGTGATTCCCGGCGCTCCCGCGCGTCGTGGCTGTAGCGAGACCCGGTCCTGAGTGTTGTCTGCGACAGGGGACGGCAGCTCGAAGGGGAGCGGGCTTGGTTCTCCCCAGATTCTCCCCAGCGGCTTGAGCGGCGCCCCGTGACACCCGCCCGCCGGGGTTGCAGCCCGGCGGGCGGCTGGGCGGCCGCGCCGTCAGCCGAGGGTGACCGAGCCGCCCTTGACGTTCACCTTGGCGGGCGCCAGCCCCTTGGTGGCGGGGCCCTTCTTCACGCTGCCATCGGTGATGTCGAACTTGCTGCCGTGGCACATGCAGTTGATGGTGCCGCCGGAGACCTCGCCGACGAGGCAGCCCGCGTGGGTGCAGACCGCGGAGAACGCCTTGATCTCGCCGTCCTGCGGCTGGGTGACGACGACCTTCGCGTCCTTGAAGATCTTGCCGCCGCCCTTGGGTATCTCCGCGGTCTTGGCGAGCGCGGCCCCGCCGCCGCCCGCGCTGCCGTCACCGCCCGCGCTGCCGTCCCCACCGGCGGAGTTGTCACCCCCTCCGCTCGCGTCCGGGGCGCCGGCCTGACCGCCACCTCCCTCCTTGCTGCCGGTCGCGTCCGCCATGCTGCCGCCGCAGGCCGCGAGCGCCGCCGTCAGCCCGGCCGCGCCGACCGCGGCCACGACGGTCCGCCGCGCCGTCCCGCGCCCCGCCGGCTCCGCTGTGCCCGATTCCTCCGTCGCCGTCATCGCTTCGGTCTCCGTCCGCTCCGACGCTGCCTGTCGAGCCATGGTGTGCCTCCGGTTCCTGGTGCTTTCGGTGCGTGAGGTGCTCCAAGGACGTTGCACAGGGTCCATACGGAGGGACGGCCGGGCGCGTTCAATACCGGTCGCGATCGTTGCGGCGAAGAGAAGACCGCGCGGTCAGCCCCGGGCGGCGCGTTCTGCCAAGGCATCCAGCAGGAAGTCCCGCTGGAAGTGCAGCAGCTGCTCATTGACCGCGTCGTCGGCCGGCAGATGCGTGGCGCCGGGCAGCGGCAGCACGCTGTGCGGCTTGCCCGCGGCGAGCAGCTCCGCCGAGAAGCGCAGGGTGTGCGCGGCCGCCACATTGTCGTCCGCGAGCCCATGGACGAGCAGCAGCGGGCGGCTCAGCAGATGGCCGTGCCCGACCAGGGAGGAGCGCACATAGTTCTCCGGCTGCTTGTCCGGGTGGCCCAGGAACCGCTCCTTCCAGTGGGTGTCGTACAGCCGCTGGTCGGTGGGCGGGGCGCCGGCGACCGCCGCGTGGAAGACATCGGGCCGGTGCAGCACCGCGGCCGCCGCCAGGAACCCGCCGAACGACCAGCCGCGGATCGCCACCCGCGTCAGATCCAGATCGCCGCAGTGCGCCCCGGCCGCCCGCAGCGCGTCCACCTGGTCCTCCAGCGCCGGCGTGAGCTGGTCGCCGTGCACGGCCTTCTCCCAGGCAGGTCCCCGTCCCGGCGTCCCGCGCCCGTCGACGACCAGCACCGCGAAGCCCTGCTCGGCGAACCACTGCGACACACAGGAGAACCACTCGCGAACCCGCCCCACCAGCTGGATGCCGGGACCGCCGTAGGGGTCGAGCAGCACCGGCAGCTTCCCGGTGCCCTCCTTGTGCCACGACGGCAGATACAGGGCGCCGTGCAACTTCCGTTCGCCGAGCGTGAGATGGACCGGCCGCGGGGTGACCGTCGGCTCCTCGGCGAGCGAGGTGATGACCCCGTACGGCGTGCCCCCGCCCGTCGCCGTGCCCGTCCCCGCGTCCGTCGCCGTGCCCCTCCCCGCGCCCGTCGCCGGGTCCGCCCCTCCGTCCATCGCCGGGTCCGGCTCCGCATCCAGCACCACACCCGCCTCATGACCCCGAGGTGTCAGGCCCGCCACCACGACCGTGCCGCCCCGCCCCACGCCCGTGTACCGTCCCGGGCCCCGGCTCAGCCGGCGGTTGCCGTGACCGGGCCGGTGGCGCCACACATGGGTCTCCAACGGGTCCTCGCTCGCCGTGAACAGCACCCCGTCCCCCTCGACCCCGAGGACCGCTTCCAGCTGCAGCCCCTCCGGGGTGACCCGTCGGCCGCCGATGGTCAGATACCGGGTGTCGCCGTCGTCCTCGGGGAGCACCAGCGCGCCGGAGGCGGTACGGGCCGGGGTGCCGGGTACGAGCTCCACCCAGGCGGGATCGGTCCGTTCGTGCAGCACCTCGGTGCTGCCGGTCGCCGGATCGACCGCGAGGGTCCGCACTATGCGCTGGTCGCGGCTCTGCACGGCGAGGAACGGGCCGTGCGCGTCCCAGCCCGCGTCGACGACGTACTCGTAGGCCTCGCGGTCCCAGTTCACCGCGATGCGCTCCCCGTCCAGAGCGAGCAGGTGCAGGGAGACCTCGGCGTTGGCGGTGCCGGCCGCCGGATACGGAATCGTCCGCGGCGGCTTCGCCGGGTCGGCGGGATCGCCGAGGTAACGCCGTTCCACGGGGCTGGTGTCGACCCTCGCCACCAGGAGGTGGCGGCTGTCCGGTGCCCACCAGTAGCCACGCAGCCGGTTCATGGACTCGGCCGCCACGTATTCGGCGAGCCCGTAGGAGACCTCCGGTCCCTCCGCGTGGGCGAGCCGGACGTCGGCACCGGCCAGGTCGACGACATGGAAGGAGCGGCGACTCACATACGCGATGTGCCGGCCGTCGGGGGAGGGGCGGGGATCGACCACCGGGCCCGCCGCCGGGACGGGGAACGGCACGCCGCCGTCCGTACGCACCGCCCACAGGGCACCCGACAGCGCGAACGCCACCAAGTGGGCGGCGTCATCGGTCGCGTACGACACCACACCCACCGACCGCTCGCGGGCCCGCTCCCGGCGCAGCCGCTCCTCCTCGGGGACCGCCCCGGCGCCGGCGCCCACCAGAAGGCCCGGATCGGCCAACAGCCGTTCCCTGCCGTCCTCGTACTGCCAGAGCCGGCCCACGGGATCGGTGCCCGAGCCGGTACGGACGAAGAGCACACGGCGGCCGTCGGGGGAGACGGTGAAATGCCGCGGCACCCCTAGGGAGAAACGCCGGCTGCGCGCGAATTGACGGGGAAAATCAGCGGAGTTGGTCATGGTGCTGTCCTCCAGGACGGTGTGGTCCGGGCTGCGACGGCCCGGTTGCGGTGATCCCCGCATGCAATGCAGACATGCCGGGACTCCACGGCGGCGACTTCAGGCCAGTGACTTCAGGCCAGTGACTCGGGCCAGAGACTTCACGCCGCGCACTTCATCGGAAAGGCCTTGCCGCGAAGAGTTTTCGCGCAACGCTGTGTGCCGGTACGGGACCGGACACAAAAGAAATTTCGAGCGGCGAGTGGCTGCCGTAGCCTGTGGGGATGTTGACCGAAGTCATTGCGACGCGCTATGTCACGCCTTTGCGTGAGGGCGGATCGCTCCCGGGAATCGTCGAGGCCGACGATCTCGGTACTTATATCATGAAGTCCTCTACCTAGCTGCCCTGACCTGGGGTGATGCGGTCATACGGACCTCTGACCTGCGGGGATAGGTCTTTCAGCGTCTTTCAGGCTCGTGCTGTTCTACTCAGCCGATTCTCCCCATGCGCTCCCCAGCGCCGCCTGAACTCCCCAGATTCTCCCCAGGGGAAGGCACGTGCAGCGGGATGAGGGCACCGTCAGAAGCAAGATCATCTGAGGCGCTGTGAGCTACGTTGCGTGACTGCCGTGGGTCAGGCAGAGGACCACCAGCAGGTTCTTCGTCTGCTGGTGGTACAGCGCTCATGCTGGTGCTGAGCTGCTGAAATAGCGGCTGTGATTGCCGTCGGGAGAGTGTTGGTCCGTGAATGGTCCGGATCTTGGTGTCAGCTACCTGAATGCGGGGCAGGGCTGTCGGCACTGGCCTGGAAGGTGTCTCCCATCAGGCCGTCGGTGCATGTTCAGGAGCAGCGCGGCGTGGTGACCATCGGCTGGCTCGACGGCGGTCGGTGCCGCTGCCCTTCGCGGCTGTACCCGCCGCCTGCGCAGGCTCGGCGCAGGAGAAATTAGGTGTGCAGGACATGAGGGCCTGGGAGCGGCTGAATGTGCATAAGCACGTCAGCGCGTCCGGGGCTTGGCGCAGTGCCTCTTCGGCTTCAATTGAGAGCGTGGCATCCAACGACGCAGCGGCACCGCCGTCACCTTGGTGGGAGGGCACTCACTCTGGTGCGTTGTCGTCGTCGGCGGATGTGTCATCTGTCTCTGCTGTGCTGCCCGCCTGGCCATCGGCAGGGTCTGATTGATCGACATCGTCGTCAAGCGCCTCATCACGCCGTCTCGGCTGGTGCAAGTCAGCGGCGATGTCCAGCTTCGGCATGGAGACCGCCATCTGCCGGGCGACGCGTTGCAAGGAGCTATCGATCAGCTTCAGATGGTCGGCAGCCATCTTCTGGGCGAGACGTTGGGTGGGGGAGTCGATCAGCTTCAGTTTCTCGACAACCTGCTGGGCGAGGCGCTGCGCCGGGCTGTTGATCAGTGCTGCCTGCCGAGCGGCAGCTAGTAGGGCTTGGTCAGGTTGGTGTTGTTGCGGGTATGTCGCGGTGGCAGGTGGGGCAGGCGCCGGTCCAGGTTGCGAGTAGGAGCTGCAGTTCACGGACGACTTGGTAGAGGCTCAGGCTGGCGCCGTGTCTTTTGGGGCTCTGGCCAGTCGTTGCAGGGTGCAGAAGGCGTGGGCGACGGAGACGAGGGTGACGTGGTGGTGCCAGCCGTTCCAGGTGCGGCCTTCGAAGTGGGCCAGGCCGAGGGCTTGTTTCATTTCGCGGTAGTCGTGTTCGATGCGCCAGCGGAGTTTGGCCAGTCGGACCAGCGTGGTGAGCGGTGTGTCGGCGGGCAGGTCGGAGAGCCAGAACTGGACTGGCTCGTTCTCGGTGGCGGGCCACTCGGCCAGGAGCCAGCACTCGGGCAGCGCGGGGCCGTCGGTGGCGCGGGCGATCTCGCGTCCTGCGGGCCGGATCCGCTGGGCGGTGAACCGCGAGTACATCCGCTTCAAGCCGCTCTTGCTCTTGCCGGGGCGGGAGCCCTCCCGCCATTGCACGGGCCTGGCGGCCTTCCGGCCCGCCTCGATGACCAGTTGTTTCACCGATTGCGGCTTGCCCGGGTACTTCGCCACCGGCGGCCGTCCGGTGCCGGTGTAAGGCTCGGTCACCGGGACGGCCTCGCCGGGCTGGGCCGACAGCGTGGTGGAGATTCCGACGACGTAGTTGAGGCCGCGGGACTGCAGGCCGAGCCGGAAGGCCGCCGCGTCGCCGTATCCCGCGTCCGCGATGGCCAGAGGCACCTCGATCCCCCAGGAGCGGGTTTCATCGATCATGTCCAGAGCGAGCTGCCACTTCTCCACATGCCCGACGTCCTCGGGAATCTGGCAAGCGGTGCGGCGGGCGACCTTGTCCGGGTCGGCCTTCGCGGACCCGGGCGCCCAGGTCTCGGGCAGGAACAGCCGCCAGTCGACCGCCGCCGAGGCGTGGTCGGAGGCCAGGTGCAGCGAGACACCCACCTGGCAGTTGGTGACCTTGCCCGCGGTGCCGGTGTACTGCCGCGACACACACGCCGAGGCGTTCCCGTCCTTCAAAAACCCGGTGTCATCGAAGATCAGCGCCCTCGGCCGGATCGCCGCTTCCATCTTCCACGCCAGCCGGGCCCGCACATGCGCCGGATCCCACGGGCTGGTCGTCACGAAATGGGCCAGGGCCTGCCGGTTCCCGTCCTCACCCAGTCGGGCAGCCATCGGCTCGACCGACTTGCGCTGCCCGTCGGTCAGCAGTCCCCGCAGGTAGACCTGCCCCCACCGACGCTGATCGTTACGCGCGAACGGCTCGAAGACCTCAGCCGCGAAGCCATCCAACTCACCACGTACCTCCGCTATTTCATCCGGTGTCATGCCACCACAACTCCACACCACACCCAGAGGACACGCACCACGACCATCAACCTGACCAAGCCCTACTAGGAGCAACGCCGTTCAGTTAGGGCTTGCAGATCAATAACTCGCTGACTTGATCTCTGGTGTGGGGATGCCGAGGTGTGCGGCGTGGTCGGTGAGGTCGTCGAGGGTGGTCAGCTGCGTCTCGGCGGGTTCGATGGTGTGCCCGATGTCGTGGAGGAGTCGGCGGGTTTGGCTGATGGCCCGGTTGAGGGTCACGGGTGTCACGGTGAAGAGCGGGGCGATGGCGACCTGGGGGAGCCCGAGTCGCTGGTAGAGGATGGTGGCCAGGAGTCGGTCGACGAGGGTGAGGCCGGGGCGGCGGCCGGTGTAGAGGCCGGTTGCGGGGACTTTCTGCCGGTCGCCGCCGCGTCGTTGGTGCAGGGCTTCTTCCCGCTGGAGCTCTCGGGCGGCTCTCAACTGGGTGATCAGCTGGTCCCACTGGTCGTGCGGCAGACCGGTCAAGTCTGGATGTACCAGCCAGGCGCGACCGGGACCGGGCAGATCCTGGGGCGGGATGGGAGGGATCCCGTCCCGGCAGTGTGGCTCGGGGCGGACGGTGTAGTTCCAGTCGCCGTGCCAGTCGTGGCGGCTCAGGGGCAGGGCGTCCATCTGCCGGTCGCCGATGCGGATGCCGGTCTCGTAGGCGGTGGTGTCGAGTTCGGCGTGGACGCTCAATCCGGTGCGGGTGGTGGTCGCGGCGATGGACTGAACGATGACGTCATGGCTGGTCAGGGGCCTGCCGCGCCAGTTCATGGTGATGTGCGAGAACAGCCGGTGCTCGATCCGATTCCACTTCGAAGTTCCAGGCGGGAAGTGACACACGGTGATGTTCAGGCCTGTCTCCAGGGCCAGCGCGGCAAGTTCGGTCTTCCAGGCACGGGTGCGGTAGCCGTTGGAGCCACCGGCGTCCGCGGTGACCAGCAGCCGTGTGGCCTGCGGGTACTCGTGCCGACCGCACCCCTCCCACCAGCGGCGGATGGATTCCACCGCGAAGGCCGCGGTGTCGTGGTCGGTACCGACACTGACCCAGCCGGTGTTCGCGGCCAGGTCGTAGATTCCGTAGGGCACGGCTTTCCCGAGCTCCTTGTCGGGGAAGTCATGGGTGCTGACCCGCTCGGGATCGCCTGCGGGCCGCCACTCGCGGCCGCCGTTCCTGTACGGCCCCACGATTTCCTTCTTCTTCGTATCGATGCTGATCACCGGGTCGCCGGCGGCCTGGTGGACCTTGGCCTGCTCGTTGATGTAGCGGAACTGGCCGTCCCGGTCCGGGTGTTGTTTGCCTTCGACGGTCTTGGCGTTGCCCTGGAGGCTGAAGTCTTCCTCGCGCAGTACATCGGCAACGGTGTCGGCGGATATCCGGTGGCCTCGGCGGGTGAGTTCGCTGGCCAGATGGCGGGTGGACTTCGTCGTCCAGCGCAGGGGCGACATTGGGGCGCCCCGCATGTCCGGCTCGACCAGGGCCAATAGCGCCGGACGCAGTCCCGGGTCCAGATCGACGGTCCGCTTACGGCCGCCACCCGCCCGGCGCACCCGCCCCAACGGGGCCTCACCAGAGTCGAGTTCGCCCACTCCAAGCGACACTGTGGCCTCCCGGACACCGGCAGCACGGGCAACCAGCCTGATCCCACCATGGCCGATCGACCGAGCCTCCGCGCCCATCAGCAGACGCCTCTGCCGCTCATCCAGATGTGGCAGGACCGCCTCGAACTTGGCTGCCAGCGCGGCCTGTTGTCCTTCCAGGGCACCCATAGCACACCAATGAACCACAGAACGCGAAGCTACGGGTTAATTGTCTGCAAGCCCTAACTGAACGGCGTTGGTAGAACCTGCGGGTCTCGGCTGCGAGTTGGGCCTGGTTGCGGGCCCTGCTGCTCATGGGCAGGCTGCGTTTGAGGTCGGCGTTGACGAGTTCGTCGGGGTTCAGTTCGGGCGAGTACGAGGGTAGGAAGTGCAGCTCGATCCTGTCGGCGTGGTCGGCCAGCCATGTGCGGACCGCGCGGGAGCGGTGTGCGGAGTGACCGTCCACCACGAGGTGGATCTTGCGGTCGAAGTGGCCGATGAGCCGGTCGAGGAAGCGGCACATGACTTTCGCGTCGAAGGTCTCGGTGAACACCATGAAGTGCATCCGGCCCTTCGCGCTGATCGAGCTTGCGCCATACACCGGGGTACCCCACTTCCGGGAACAGACAGGCGGCCCGGAGCGGGTAGACCCCGACTCAGGAGGGCAGATCCCGCAGCCGCCACTGGACCGTGCCTGGCGCACCTCCAGAACCACGGCGAGGCGCCGTAACACAAAGTACTCATCCATTACACTCTGTGCCTGTGTGGAGTGCCCGGCGACACGGCCCTGCGCCACTCGCCCACGGCACGCACCCCCGCGCACAAGACCCGGAGATCGGAGCAGGACGATGGGCTCACACACGCGGCGGACCGGCAACGGGCCCGACAACCGCACCGCCACCGCGGACACATCCCGACGGCAGTTCCTGCGATCCTCGACGGGCGCCGCTCTCGCGGCCGGCGCACTGGCCGTCACCGCCACCCCCGCCCGGGCCGGTGCGACAACCGGCCCGGCCCGCCGCGTCCTGGTGCGCAAGGACGTCAAGGACCTCACCCGCCGGGAGAAGTACGAATACGTCGAGGCCATCCACCGGCTGAAGCGCATGCCCTCGCCCTACTCTCGCAACCTGAGCTACTACGACGAACTCACCAGCTGGCACCTGCAGGTCCATCGCTGCGGCTTCTACGGCCACATGTCACCAGTGTTCCTCCCCTGGCACCGGGCCCTCCTACTGTGCTTCGAAACCGCACTGGCCCACGCGGCCGGCGGACCGATCGCCGTCCCTTACTGGGACTGGACCGACCCATCGTCGACCGCGGCGGTCCTGGCCGACGACTTCATGGGCCCCTACGGCGCCCCCGAGGACGACTACGCGGTGCTCTCGGGGCCGTTCCGCCGCGGAGCATGGGAAGTGACCCTCCACGGACCGCCGTCGGACGACCCGGGACAGTTCAGGTACCTGGTCCGGGCGCCGGGAACGGCGTCGATCGCCCCCACCCTGCCGACGGCGGCCGACATGCGGGCCGCCCTCTTGCGGCCGGTCTACGACGTCGCGCCGTGGGACCTGTCGTCCGATCCCGAGCAGAGCTTCCGGCAGTACTGGGAAGGCTGGGTCGGCTTCGGGGGGCACGGGGAGTGCGTGGACGACATCATGCAGCCGACTGTGGGCAGTGACGTGTCCAAGGTCGCGATCGTCAACCACAACCGCGTGCATTTCTATGTCGGCGGCATCTTCGTGCCCAGCAGCGCGGTGAAGGTGTACGGCGAGGGCTACCTGGCTGCGCAGTTCGGACTGCACGGAGCCGTCTACGGCACCATCGTCCCCGCGACCGCACCCAACGACCCCCTCTTCTGGCTCTTGCACTCGAACGTCGACCGCGTCTGGAACATGTGGCAACAACACCACCCACACGCCTACCGACCCGTCACCGGCGGACCACGCCCCCAGAACCTCGACGACCGGTTCGACGTACTCGCGCCCTACACGAGGTTCAAGACCATCCGGAGCGTGCAGGACATCCGGGCCCTCGGCTACCGCTACACGTGAGGCGCGCAGGCGCCGCCCACCCCCACGCGCCGACTGGGTGAACGCCGTGACCGCGCCAGCCAGGGGTCCCTCAGCCGGGGCCTACGCCGAAGTACATGCCCATGCGGCGGCGGGCGCCAAGCATGTCCCGTCGCGGCGGAAGACATGGGTGCCGGTGTGCCCGGGAGCGCGAGGGCGACGGGCCAGGTGACGACCTCGAACACGTGCGTACCGCTCAGGCCGATGCAGATGGCGACCTCGGGACTGGTCACGTATCGCTCAGGCCACGTGAATCCGCTGGTAGATCCGGCATGCGGGCCGAGCGCGGTCACCACCGCACGGAGGTAGACGAGAGCACGGCGGCTGCGGGTCAGACCCCGCATCGTCAAACCCGCCATCTCGAAGTATCAAGCCCGAGGCCCCCGCATCGACCGAACCAGCTACAAGGCCACCACCAGCATCCACATCCTCACGCCCGCAGCCACTCGCCAACCCCACCCAGCCGCAAACTTCACGGCGTTGGTGCCAGGGAGCGTTCTAGGCTCGGATCATGTGGTGGGTTGGAGACCGAGTGCTGGTATGTCGCGGTGGCAGGTGGGGCAGGCGCCGGTCCAGGCTGCGAGCAGTAGCTGCAGCTCGCGGACGACTTGGTAGAGGCTCAGGCCAGCGCCGTTCCTTTTGGGGCTCTGGCCAGCCGTTGCAGGGTGCAGAAGGCGTGGGCGACGGAGACGAGGGTGACATGGTGGTGCCAGCCGGTCCAGGTCCGGCCCTCGAAATGGGCCAGACCCAGGGCCTGTTTCATCTCCCCGTAATCGTGCTCGATGCGCCACCGGAGCTTGGCGAGCCGGACCAGCGTGGTCAGTGGAGTGTCGGCGGGCAGGTCGGACAGCCAGAACTGGACCGGTTCCGGTTCGGTGGCGGGCCACTCGGCCAGCAGCCAGCAGCCAGCAGCCAGCAGCCAGCAGCCAGCAGCCAGCACTCCGGCAGCTGCGGCCCCTCGACCGCCTGCCGGATCTCGCGTCCGGCAGGACGAATCCGCAAGACCACAAACCGCGAATACATCCGCTTGAAGCCACGCGGCTTGTCCGGGTACTTTGCCGCCGGCGGACGTCCGTTCCCGCTGTATGCCTCAGTCACCGGCACGGCTTCGCCGGGCTGAGCCGACAACGTGGTGGAGATGCCCACGACGTAGTTGAGGCCGCGGGCCTGCAGGCCGAGGCGGAACGCCGCCGCATCGCCGTATCCGGCGTCCGCGATGGCCAGAGGCACCTCGATCCCCCACGAGCGGGTCTCATCAAGCATGTCGAGTGCGAGCTGCCACTTCTCCACATGCCCGATATCGTCGGGGATCTGGCAAGCGGTGCGTCGGGTGACCTTATGCGGGTCGGCCTTCGCGGACCCGGGCGCCCAGGTCTCGGGCAGGAACAGCCGCCAGTCGACCGCCGCCGAGGCGTGGTCGGAGGCCAGGTGCAGCGAGACACCCACCTGGCAGTTGGTGACCTTGCCCGCGGTGCCGGTGTACTGCCGCGACACACACGCCGAGGCGTTCCCGTCCTTCAAAAACCCGGTGTCATCGAAGATCAGCGCCCTCGGCCGGATCGCCGCTTCCATCTTCCACGCCAGCCGGGCCCGCACATGCGCCGGATCCCACGGGCTGGTCGTCACGAAATGGGCCAGGGCCTGCCGGTTCCCGTCCTCACCCAGTCGGGCAGCCATCGGCTCGACCGACTTGCGCTGCCCGTCGGTCAGCAGTCCCCGCAGGTAGACCTGCCCCCACCGACGCTGATCATCACGCGCGAACGGCTCGAAGACATCTACCGCGAGGTCCTCCAACTCGCCACGCACAGAGGCAAATTTCTTCCGGAGTCACACACCTTCAACGACACACTGAACCCACAGGACACGCACCACCAGCACCGACCTGACCAAGCCCTACTAGGGCGTGTATCGAATGTGCTGGTCACAGCCACTCATTGATGGCCGCTATGAGGACGGTCGCCTCGTAGCGGACCGCGAGTTTGATGCCCCTATGGATGTCAACTGACCGCTGCTGCTGGTGTGTTGCTTCTGGCGGGGGTGATGGTCTGGTAGATCTCCCGGGCGACGTAGCGTTTGAGGCAACGGATGGCTTCGCGACGTGTCTTGCCCTCGGTGATGCGTCGTTCCACGTAGCTGCGGGTACGGGTGTCCCAGCGTAGGCGGGCCGGCACGATGGTGTAGAGCGCGGAGTTGGCCTGGCGGTCACCGCCGCGGTTGAGCCTGCGGCGCTGGGTCTTGCCTGAGGACGCCTCAACAGGACTGACGCCGCAGAGGGCGGCAAAGGACGCTTCGCTGCCCAGCCGGCCGGGGTTGTCGCCGACAGCCGTCAACAGCGCTGCGGCAGTGTCCGGTCCGACTCCGTAGACGTTCAACAGCTTGGGTGCACAAGCGTCGATCGCGGTGGTGATCCGGGCCGTGAGATCGGCGATCTCCTCGGTGAGATGCATGACCCGCCGGGCCAAGAGCCGGAGCGTGCGGCGCGTAGCCGCCTCGGGGCTGGTGTCCTGCGCGGCATTCAGTTCCGAACACTGGCGGATGAGCTTGGGATTGCTCAGGCCGGCCAGTGACTCGCGCAGGGCCGGCTCGGCGGCGACCAGGACGGCCTTTAGCTGGTTGATCGCCTGCGAGCGCGACTTGACCGCAGATGTCTTGGCCATCTTGAACAGCCGAATCGTCTCCACCGGGCCATCGGTGGTCTTGGCCGTAGCGGTGGCCCGGCCAGAGAGCACTGCCTGTGCAGCGGCCGCAGCGTCGATCGCGTCGGTCTTGCCACGGCGGCGCCGGATGGCCTTGTCCGGCTGGTTGACCTCGGTGACCGCGATGCCCTCGCTGTTCAGGAAGCGTGTCAGTGCGGCTCCGTAGGAACCAGTGCACTCCACTCCGGCCCGCCGTAATTGCCCGAAAGCACGTGCCCACGAGAGAAGTTGACGATAGCCCTCTCGGGTTGTCGGGAAGCCGCGTGTGTCCAGAAGGACTCCTGTGGTGGTGATCACCGCGGCCACGTGGACGTCCTTGTGGGTGTCTATGCCCAGGACGACTTCCTCAGATGAGTCGGCCGCGTGGTGACGCGATGGGGTGTGCTGGGTCATGCTGGACACGGTGGTCTGTCTCCTGATCGCCTCGGGAACACCGGCGTTGCCGACGTCGGGCCAGGTGCGGCGGTCAGGACTGTGACGGTGCCTGTCGCGAGGGCCCTATCGGGACACGCCCACCGGTCCGGCGGCAGCATGCACCGCCTCAGGCCGCGGTCGGCAGATCAAACTCAGGGCATCAGAGCCAGTCGTACCTCGGGCCAGACCACCGCCCAAGGCGGCACCCCCACATCCTCACAGTCGTACCTCGTGTCCACGGCGCGGTGTCTTTTGAGGCGATTGATGCCGCACTCGACCGCGTGCCGAGCCTTGTAGTCCGCCGGGTCGAACTTCGGCGGACGGCCACCGCGCGAGCCACGCTTCTTACGGTTGCGGGCTTGGTCGGCCTTGTCCGGGATGGTGCAGCGGATGCCACGTCTGCGCAGGTAGGCGCGGTTCTTACGGGAGGCGTACGCTTTGTCGGCGCGCACTCGCTTGGGACGGGTGCGCGGTCGGCCCGGCCCCGGTCGGGGCACCCTGATGCGGCCCAGGACCACCTCGAACTGCGGGGAGTCTCCGCGCTGCCCTGCGGTGATCACGATGGACATGGGCTTCTGTCGCTGCTCGACGGCCAGGTGCAGCTTGGTGGTCAGGCCGCCGCGCGAGCGCCCGAGGCCGTGGTCGTCGGGCTCGGTGGCGACGCCGCCGGGCGGCTCCTTCTGCAGCTCCCCCTTTTCCTCGCTCCGGCGGCGTGTTGGTGGGCCCGGCAGACGGTGGAGTCGATGTTGAGGTCCCAGGTGATCAGTTCCTTCGCATCGGCCCGGGCCTGGAGTTGGGTGAAGACGCGATGCCAGGTGCCGTCCCGCTGCCAGCGGCGGAACAGGTCGTACGCCCGGCCCCACGGCCCGTACTCGGCAGGCACATCCCGCCATGGGATGCCGGTGCGGACCCGGAAACGTATGCCGTCGATCAGCTGCCGCCGGGTCCATATCGGCGGCCGACCCGGCTTCTTGCCCTTCGGCAACAGCGGCTCCATCACGGCCCATTGCTCGTCTGTCAGATCTCCACGTGCCACGAATCAAGATCACCTCATGGCCAAGATCCACTTTCGATACACGCCCTAGCTTGACTCTGTCGGGGATCTTGTAGTTGTCGAGGTCAGTCGCTGGCGGTCCGCCAGGACTTCGGCCGAGGGATCCCGTGCTGGTCCAGGAAGTCTTGGAAGGCAGTTGGTGGCCGGGGCGGGGATGCTTCTCCGGCCGGCGACACATCGCTGAGGCGCTCGATGTTGACAGCGATGGCCGTGAGCACGTGCTGCAGGTGGGCCTTCGGCTGTCCTCGGTAGCGGCAGCGGCGCATGCCGTGTCCGTGGGCGAACTCGTTGACGGTGCCTTCCACTCCGGAGCGGACTGCGTAGCGGGTTCGCCAGTCGGGTGTCTGCTGTTCGGCGCGGACTTGCAGGTCGCGGAGTTCACGCGGGGGAAGCCCACGTTCCGGGCGCTCTCGCTGGAGCTGGTGCACTGGGTGCGGACTGGGCAGGGCTGGCACTGGCCCTTGGTGAACCGCGCCACGATCAGTGGGGCCGCAGTGGGTGAGGACGTCGGGTAGGGGCTGCGCCAGCCCCTGCTGACCTGGCCGTTGGGGCAGGTCACCTGTCGGCGGTCGAAGTCGATGTGGAAGTCGATGTGGAAGTCGTCCCGGCCGAAGCCTTCGTTCTGGCGGTGCTGGCGGGTGGGGTTGCCCGGCAGCGGTCCGGAGACCGTGACCTGGTGTTTCCGGGCTGCCTGTTCCAGGTGGACCAGGGAGGTGTAGCCGCCATCGACGAGGTGCTCGCAGGGCAACAGACGGCGGCGGGCCAGGCGGGTGTGGATGCCGGGCAGGGCCTGGGCGTCGTTCGTGGTGGCCGGGGTGGTGGCCACATCCGTGATCACGTTTGTCCCGTCGGGAGTGCAGGTCTCGGTGAGGTGGGCGACGAACCCCTTCCATCGGGTGGTCTGCCCCGACGGGCATAGCGGACCGTCGGGTCGTAGGGGGAGACGATCGCCAGGGACGAAGGCGGCAGTCCGCCGTCGTCGGCGGTGCGCCAGCGCAGGCGGCCCGCCGCGTCGCGGTAGTAGTTCTGCACGAGGATCTGCCGCAGGGCCTGGAGGCGCGGACCGAACGCGCGGCCTGCCCCGTGCTCGCGCAGATGCTCCAACAGCCGGACGGCGTCCTCGCCGGTGGTGTTGATCCTGGTCTTGGGCCGGGTGGGATTCTTGTCCAGGCGGACCGGGCGTCCGTAGCGGCGTCCCCACTCCTCGTCCACCAGGCCAACCAGCAGGTGCGGAGCGGTGCCGGCGGTCTCTTCCAGGGCGGCCCGCACCGCCTCGGTGATCAGCTCCAGTCGGGTCAGGTCGCGCACCGCGGCCAGCACATGGGTGGAGTCGGCACGTTGGGTGGTGCGTTCGCGCACCAGCCCGGCGTCCTTGAGGCGGGCCAGTGCGAGGTCGAGCAGACGGTCGGCGCGATCGCCTCGGTGAGACGCTCGCGGAAGTCGGCCAGCACACTGTGGTGGAAGCCGGGATCGTCCAGCTCCAGGGCCATGGCGTATTTGAAGTCGATGCGGCAGCGCACTGCCTCGGCGGCCTGACGGTCCGACAGGCCGAGCAGAAACTGCAGCACGCAGACGGAGGCCAGCTGGGCGGGCGAGAGGCCGGGACGCCCGTCACGGGGGTACCAGTCGGCAAAGTCCTCGTCACACCACAGCCCGTCGAGGTGGTCTCTCACCCACATCGCCGTCGTACCGCCCGGATTACTCGCCCGCGCGACCTGCGCAGTCAGAGACGGGATCTGCTCACCGGAACGGGGACGGAGGGACAACGGACACCTCGGCAACTACATCGATCTACAGAACAGCCCCGAGCATGCCCGTTGATCATGCTGCCGCATGGAGAAACCCCAAGATCCCCGAGAGAGTCAAGCTAGATGACCTGGAAGTTCGCCATCATGGCCATGTCTTCGTGTTCGAGGTTGTGGCAGTGCAGCATGTATCGCCCTCGGTAGCCGTCGAAGCGGGCGAGAACGTCGACGACCTCATAGGGCCGTACGTCGACGGTGTCCTTCCATCCGGCATCGGTCGCGGCCGGGCGACGACCGTTCCTGGAGAGCACCTGGAAGTGCGCGAGGTGGACGTGGACCGGGTGGTGGAAGTCGCTGCTGAAGCGCCATCGTTCCACGGTGCCGAGGCGGGGTGTGGCCAGCAGTGTGGCGGTGTCGAAGGGGTGTCCGTTGACGGTCCACACCTGCTGTTCGTCCGCTCCCTCCGCGCGACGGAAGTCGAACCTGCGCACCGCCACCGCCTCGCGCGGTGTCAGGGCGTCGAGTGCGGACAGGCGGCGAGGGATCGCGCTGTCGTCCTTGACCCGGCGGGTGATGTGGAAGCGCATCACCTGGCGCATGCCGTTCTGGCCGAGGGTGTTGATCAGGGTGACGTGGCTGCCGACCGGGTAGGCGGAGAAGTCGACGATGACGTCGAAGCGTTCGGCCGGGGCCATGGTGAGGGTGGTCAGTTGTTGCGGGGCGGCCAGCAGGCCGCCGTCGCTGCCGATGTGGGTGAACGGGGTGCCGCTGCGGGGTGCCGGTTCCAGGGCCAGGCGGTAGCGGCGGGCGTTGGAGGCGTTCAGCAGGCGGAGACGGTAGCGGGTGTTGGAGACTTCGAGCCGGGGCCAGGGGGCGCCGTTGACGAGTTGGACGTCGCCGAGGACGCCGCCCATGTAGGCGTCGTGGACGCCGGGTGTGCCGGTGCAGGAGGGGTCCAGGGCGGGGTAGCGGAATGCGCCGTCGGCGTCGAACGCACGGTCGCAGAGCATCAGTGGAATGTCCCGCTCGCTGCGGGGCAGCGGCAGCGCGTCCTCCTCGTCGTCGTGGACGAGGAAGAAACCGGCCAGTCCGCGCCAGACCTGCGGGGCGCTGAAGTCCATGCGGTGGTCGTGGTACCAGAGCGTGGTGGCACGCTGGTTCAATGGGTACTCATATGTCCGGTAGCTCTCCCGTACGTTCCAGTCGGCCGGTGCGATGTGCATGGCGTGCCCGGCCCGCTGGGAGTCGAGGACGCCCTTGCGGAGTGCCGGGTTGCAGCCTGCGGGCAGGAGCAGGTCGGTCGGGTAGCCGTCGGACTGAGGCGGGGTGACGCCGCCGTGGAGGTGGGTCACTGTCGGTACGGGCAGCTTGTTGTGGACCCGCACCTGGGCAGGGCGGCCGGAACGGGTGACAAATGTGGGGCCGGGGAAGAGGCCGTCGTAGCCCCAGACGGTGGTTTTGAGGCCGGGCAGGATCTCGATGGCTGCCTCGCGCTGGACGACCTCGTAGGTGTCCCGGCCGCCGTCGGTGCTGGTCGGCCGGGCGACGGGAGGTATGGGCAGCGGCACCTTGAAGGGGGGCGGGAGCTTCGTGGTGCTGGCGAGGACGCGGCCGGTGGTCTGGCCGGCCAGATGTGCGTACCCGGTGGCGCCGAGGGTCATGGCCGTTCCGGCACCGGCGAGCAGGCCCAGCACGGTCCGGCGGGAGAACCGGGAAGTCATTGCAGCTCCTGCGCGGAGTCGGTGAGGGGGCGGAAGGTGAACGCCCAGCAGGTCAGTGCGGCGGCGATCCCGAAGACGGCCATGCCGAGCGGGATGTGTCCGGCGAGGATCCGGGCGTGGCCCAACGCTTGCTGTCCGGCGACCAGGGCGAGCAGCAGCGCTGTTACCGCGACCGGCCAGCGCGGACCCCGGGTGCGGAGCCGGATCAGCATGGCGGCGGCGATCTGCAGGGCTGCGAGCGCCGACAAGACCTGGGCGTTCGCATCGTGCCACCGCAGCAGGTCCACATCGCCGGTGACGAACAGTCCGGCCAGTGCGGCCTGGGCCAGGGTGTCGAGGAGAAAGAGGCAGGCAAGTGCCCGCATCACGGTGATGAGCCAGCGGCTCACCGTCGAGCGTGCCGGCCGCGTCCCGGGCGCCGGTACGACAACGCCGCTCAGGCCGCTCACGCGCCGGCCTCCTGCAGGCTGCCCTCGTATGCCTGATGGCCGTCCTCGATGCCGAGGAAGATGTCCTTGACCGTCAGATAGCCCTGGCCGACGAGCGGGGAGTCACGAAGCTCCTCCACCAGGAAGTAGTACGCCTGCAGGTCCTCGGTCTCCACCAGGGCGAAGTCCGTGAAGCGCGTCTGGAATGCCTCGGCGTCGAAGAACCGCATCCGCACCCGGTCCGCGTACTTCGCGACGAGCGGGCCGATATGGGCCTCCTTGAGACGCTGCCGCTCCGCACGGGGCAACGCCAGCCACGCCGGCGAGAACGAGTAGCCAAGGATGATCACGTACGGCATGCGGTCCCCCTCCATTGCCCCAGCCGGAGAGTTCCGGCTGGGACAAAATGGTTAACGCTGTTTACTGAGTGACACGTAAGATACAGCTAACACCGTTTACTGAGTCAAGTGCGGCCCTGGTCACGGCCGGGCCGGGACGCGAGAGCAGGAGCAGCCGCGATGGCCGACAAGCCGCCCACCCGACGCGCTCAACAGCGCAAGCAGACCGAGGCGGACATCCTTCGCACGGCCCGGCGACTGCTCGCCGAGGCGGGCCCCACGGCGCTGACCCTGCGGGCCATCGCCCGTGAACTCAACATGACCGCACCGGGCATCTACCGCTACTTCCCCGACCACTACGCCCTGGTCCAGGCGGTCATCGCCGACCTCTACCTGGACCTGGCGTCCACGCTGGAAGCGGCGCGCGACGAACGCCCGGAGGCCGCGACTGCCCAGAGACTGGCCGCCGCTGCCCGTCAGCTCCGGCGCTGGGCGCTCTCGCACCGCCGAGAGTTCAGCCTGCTGTTCGGCAAGCCCATCGCGGACTCCGGCACGGCCCCTGACGACCCCTCGCATGACGCGAGTTGGCGCTTCGGCCAGGTCTTCCTCGTCCTCATGACGCAGCTGTGGCGCGAGGGAACGATCCCACTACCTGCCGGCGGCCTGGCCGAGCCGGCCTGGCTGGAGCAGTTGGAGGAGCTGCGTGAGCACCTGACCGAGGACGTACCGCTACCGGTCCTGCATGTCTTCGTCCAGGCATGGGTGCGGCTGTACGGGGTGGTCTCCATGGAGGTGTTCGGCCACCTGGACTTCGCACTGGCCGACCCCGAGCCGCTCTTCGAGCAGACCCTGCACGAGGTCCTGGCCATGTTCGGCGCCCACCCATGAAATGACGCTGACGCACGGTCAGCCGTCGCTACGCAAAGTGGGATGAATTCGGCCAACGGCGGCCGTGACGGAGCCCCGGCACGACCGTCGTCCTGTACGCCACCGCCCCCACGATGGCCTTGGTGGAGCTGGCACGCATCGCGGCGGTCAAGGTCGGCTCCCCACGGGAGGTGTGGCGCGTCCACCGGAACCAAACCGGCATCAGTCGACGGGAGTTCGATGAGTACATGAGCGGCGCCGCCCAGGCCAGCGGGCTCACGCTTGAAGAACCCCAGCCCTTCGAGGAACCGGTGCCGCTCAGCGCTCTGCGTGCCGCCGGGACCTTTCACCCGCCGCAGAGCTACCGGTATCTCAACGGTGAGGCGCTGAGGCAGATGGCGGAAGCCTCGTCGGCCGCGGGCACGGTTCTGCGCGGAATCCTGGGGGACCCCGTACCGGCGTAGGTACCGGGGAACCGCCCGGCGCCCTGCTCGGTTCGACCGGCTGAAAGACGCGGTGCGCGGCATCAGCGACAAGAGGCTCAGCGACCGGCTGCGTGAACTCGTCGATGCTGGGCGCTCAGTCGGAGAAGTCCTGGGTGAGCCAGACGGTGCCGTTGGGATTCCGGTGGACGGCGATGCCGACGTGGGTGAACGTGCTGCTGAGGATGTTCTGGCGGTGACCGTCGTTGGGTGGTTTCTCGTTCAGCATGTCCTGGGTGAGGCTGACGGCAGCCTTCGCGATCTGCTGGGCGTCCGGTCCTGCCGATGCCTGCCCGATGTTTTCTCCTGCGGCGCCCCACTTGGCGCCCGCAGCTGTCTCGCGGTCTCCCAGCGGGGCTTCGCCCGGGCACTGGTGGGACAGGCCGCACCCGTTGTCCATCGCCGTGTTGTGCGCCGTCGCGCTGCGGGTGAGGCCGGTGGTGAGGGTGTAGGCCGGCAGTCCATGGGCGGCTCGTGCCTGGTTGATCAAGGCCAGGACCTGCTCGACCGCGTCGGCGGCCGGCTTGGCGGCCGGGGTGCTTGAGGGGGTGGGCGTCCGGCGGGTCGGGGACGGTGCGGCCGTGCGTGGCGCGACGGTCGGTTTCCGGCTGGGCGAGACCACCGGCCGGTGGGTGGCCGAGGGGGAAGGGGTATGGGGTGGTGGGTTGGATATCGGCGCCGCCTCCACCTGGACCGGCTGGACTGCGGCGGCCTTGGCGTCGGTCTTCCGGGTACTGCCCGGTGAGCCGAAGGATACGGATATCACGGTTGCCGCGGCCGTCACCGCGGCGCTTCCGGCGAGTAGGTGCGTACCTCGCGGCCGGACCCGTGGACGGCGGTGGCCGCCGAACCGCTTGCCGCCCTGACCGGTCAGCCGATGCGCCGCATGCCGTCCCGCCGTCGGGGTCATGGTGCCGGCGTGTCCGCCATGTGCACCGGTCGGCTGGGCCGCCGGCCCGAACGCCGCCGCACTGTGGCCTGCCTGAGCCGCCGACCAGGCGACAGCGGCACTCGGCGGTACCAGGGCGATGCCGACGAGGAGGCTTTGCGCGGGTATCAGGCCGCTGCGCCGCCCCGAGCAGGCCCTGCAGTCACGGACGTGCCGGGAAATGCGCTTGCGCCACAGTGCGGAGGGAACACCGTTCCACTGGGTAACGACGGGCTCCAGCCGCGGGCAACGAGACGTCGCCGACAGCGCGCGCACCACCAACCGGGAGGTTTCCAGCTGCGTCTTCATCCGCTGCACCCGTACCGCGATGAACCGTGCGGGCAGCTTCAAGGCGGAGGCCACCTCGGAGCGGGTCAACTCGCCCGCGGTTTCCAGCCACCACAAGGACAACAAGGCGCGATCGTCCTCGTCCAGCCAGCGGGTTGCCTCGGCGACCTCTTGGCGCTGACCGGAAAGGCCCAGCCGAATGATGGTCAGATCGACGAAGTCCGCACCGGGATCGGCTAGGTCGGCCACCTCGTCCACCCCGGTATCGGCGGCCGACACCTGTTTACTGCGCCAGTGGCGGCGTATCTCGTTCATCGTCACCGACACCAGCCACGAGCGGAACCGATGCGGTTTGCGCAGGCCGACCAGTCCGTCCAAGACGCGGAGCATGGTCTCCTGCACCACGTCGTCGACGTCCGCATGACCGTGGAGCGCGCGTCCGACGATGTTGTAGACCAGCGGCAGACAGCCGACCGCTAGCTCGTCCTGCGCTTGCTGGTCCCCTGCCTGCGCGGCCGCGATGACCGCGGCTTCACGTTCCGGCGTCATGTCCGTCCTCGCTCTCTGTCGCAATCGTTTCTGCATGCCTTCGATACCTGGGAGACCCTGGCGGGGCGGGCCGGATAACAGAAACCCAGGAATTTTTTTCCGGAACTCTCCGGGCCCCTCGACAACTCCCGTCATTCCGGCACATCAGATGCAGATCGGCGCCGATGTACGGACATTTAGGTTGTCCGTCGGGTATTGCCCGTGTCATCGGAGATGGCGGCGCCGGGCAATGGAGTTCACAGTGCGGCGAGTTCGTGGACGGAACAATCCCGTGCCCTCACAGCCCCTGGTGTGGGGTGCCGGCGTGGCCTGCCGCGCTCCGTCGCGCGCACCGGAGCCTGCGGCGACACCTGCTGCGACCTGTGCTGTTGCGGACCTGCCCAGGGCGCATCCAGTGGAGTGGAACGGCGTCGGCACGGTTCCGTACGGCCGTGGCACCGCGCGCCGCGCAGGGTCCGTTATGACCTCTCCCTCGACAACGAGTTTGTGATTGCTGCCACTTGGGACTTGCTTCGGGACGCGTGGCTCCGCTAATTTCTGCTGCCCATTGGACATGCCTTCGAAAGCGTCCAGTTCATGAGAGCTGGGGCAGCCCTCAATTCATTGAGCGGTGCCCCACATTTCTCTCCCATTTTCCGGGTCCATGCGCGAACCGTTCGCCTCGTCGAACGGCCGGATCGCGTACGGCGGGCCCCAAGACACCCACGCACGCCGGGACATCCATCCCGGCTGTCTCACCCAGGGCTCAGAAGTGCTGCCTCGCGGCGGCCAGTCAGAGCCCTGACAGTCCCAGGAGGACATCCATGCGTCGTGCTTCCCACAAGTGGAAGACCATCAGCGGCAAGTCGCGCACCGGCATCGCACTCGCCACAGCGGGAGCCCTGGGGGCCGTGACCGTCGGGGTCTCCTCGGCGAGCACCGACGTACCCCATCGCGACCCAGTCCCCGTCCAGGCACCGCAGGCCGGTCACGGCAACCTGCCGCATGGTCTCGGCGCCCTGCCGTCCCGGTCGCAGTGGCGCGATTCCGTGCTGCGCCAGTCGGTTGAGTCGAGGCTGGTGGCCGCCGCCCCCCGTGTGGCAGGCGCAGGCACATCGCAGGAGAAGGTCGGCGCAACCCCTCCCGCCAGCGTCGATCTGACCAAGTACGCCCCCACGCCCGGCCAGCAGGGCCAGGTCGGCTCCTGTGCCGCGTGGGCCATCGACTACACGGCCTACACCATCCTGGAGAGGGAGCAGAAGATCTCCGCCTACCCCCGGGCGCCCATGTACACCTACGCCCAGATCTCCAAGGGGCACGACGGGGGCAGCTCGCCGCAGCAGCACTTCAAGATAGCCATGTCGCAGGGCATCGACTCCAGGCCCCACTACTGGCAGGGGGACTTCGACTACACCACCCAGCCGACCGCGAGCGAGATACGCAACGCTGCGCACTGGAAGCTGTCCGGCTACACCCCGCTGCACACCGGCGCTCAGATCAAGGACGAAGTGAAATCCGCGCTGGCCAAGGGTGAGCCGGTCGTCATCTCGATGCGCGTGTACAACAGCTTCTTCTACCTCAACTTCCAAAAGGCCGCCTCCTACACGTACTACCCGGCCTCCGGTGAGCAGTACGCGGGCGGTCACGGGGTCACCATCGTCGGCTACAACAGCAAGGGCGTGCGGGTCGAGAACTCCTGGGGGCCCAACTGGGGCGACCACGGCTTCGTCAACCTGTCCTGGAAGTACCTGGCCAGCAACCAGCTGATGGAGGCCAACGCCGTCGGCAAGCTCGTCCACAAGCCGTAACACCCCCAACAGGGCCGACGAGCCCTGAGCGGCCGTGCCGTTCGGACCGACCTGCCAGGGTCGCGCCGAACGGCACAGCCCCGCTGGGACTCAGAACGGGTAGTCGGCGTGCCGGGTGGCAACGGTCAGCCAGCGGGTGTGGGAGAACGCCTCGATGCCCCAGCGGTCGTCGCCCCCCCGTAGCCGGAGGACTTCGTGCCGCCGAATGGTGCCTGCGGTTCGCTAACCCTGCCAGTTCCGCCGTTTCAGCCGTGCCGCCCGACGTGATGACCCGCCAGGACTCGATCGTCGTCCTGATCCGTCACCGCGTTCATCAGTGTCCCCCTTGATCGAGGGGTCTCCTGATGGATTCAGGATGCTCCTGAGGTGGTCCGGGTGCCGGCTGCGAGGGGTGCGTCAGTGAGGTAGGGAAGCGAGATGCGGATCTTCAGGCCGCCGCCGGGATTCGGGTGGGCGGTTACTGAACCGCTGTGTGCCTGCGTGATGGAGGAGACGATGGACAGGCCGAGTCCAGCGCCTTGGGCGGAGCCGGTGCGGGCGGTGCCGAGTCTGTGGAACGGCTCGAACAGATCGGGCAGCGCCTGTGGGGGTACGTGGGGGCCGGTGTTTCGGATGATCAGTCCGGCGGTGGCGGAGAGGTGGATGTCGACGCTGCGGCCGCGGTGATTGTGGCGGATCGCGTTCTGTACCAGGTTCGCTATGAGGTGGGTGAGCAGCACAGGGTCGCCGAGGACAGTGACCGGGTGCAGGTCGGTGTTGATCGTGACGTCGGCGGCCTGCGCGGTGGATGCATACAGGTCGGCCGCCTCGGCGGCCTTGTTCTCCAGTGCGACCGGTACACGCTCCAGTGGTCCCCGGTCGCTCTGCGCGAGGAGCAGCAACCCGTCGATGAGCCGTTCGGCGCGGCGGTTGGCATCGAGGAGTTGTTCCCGGACCGTCGCCAGCTTCTGGGGAGAGGCAGCGGCGTCGGCCAGGGCGATCTGGATGGCGGCGCGCTGGATGGTCAGTGGTGTGCGCAGTTCGTGGGAGGCGTTGGCGATAAAGCGTCGTTGGCTGTCGAAGGCGCTCCCCAACCGCGCGAAGAGGTCGTCGAAGGTGTCTGCCAGTTCCTTGAATTCGTCGCGGGGGCCGGCCAGGGCGATCCGTTCGTGCAGGTTCTGCCAGGACAGCCGTCGGGCGGTGGTGGTGATGCGGTGCACTGGGCGCAGGACGTGGCCGGCCATCCACCAGCCCGAGGAGCACAGCGAGCAGGGCCAGGAGGGCGAGGGCGATCGCGGAGACCGTGAGGAGGTGGTTCAGCATGGCGGCCTTGGCCTGCGCGGCGATGTGCTCGAGCTCGGCGTCGGGAGGCGGGGGAACGGCTCCGGCGGGGCCGGGGAACTGGTCCGGCGTGGTCGGGCCGGCCGCGGCGCCGCCGACTTCTGTGCCGCCGGAAACTGTCACCGGGATGCCGTCGAGGAAGAGGTAGACGACGGTGAGCAGCAGTGTTCCGGACAGGAGGAACAACGCGCCGTACAGGGCCGTCAGCCGGACCCGTACGGTCGGTGCGAGCCGGTGGCGGGTGGTGCTGGTCTTGTGGTGCGGTCTGGCAGGGTGCATCGGTTCCGCCTTCTAGATCCGGTAGCCCACGCCAGGCAGGGCCTCGATCACCGGGGGGTCCCCGAGTTTGGCGCGGAGCCTGGAGATGGTGACGCGGACCGCGTTGGTGAACGGGTCGGCGTTCTCGTCCCAGGCGCGCCACAGCAGTTCCTCGGCGCTGACCGTCGCGCCGCGGGCGCGCATGAGGACGTCCAGGACGGCGAACTCCTTGCGGGACAGTTGCAGGTAGCGGCCGTGCCCGTGAGCCTGGCGGTGCGCGGTGTCGAGGACGATGCCGTCTCGTTCCAGTACCGGGGGCAGCGCGGGCTGGGTGCGGCGGCCGAGCGCTTGGACGCGGGCGACCAGTTCCTCGTATTCGAACGGTTTGGGCAGGTAGTCGTCGGCGCCCAGGCGCAGCCCCGTCACCCGGCGCTGGCTCAGGTCCGCCGAGACCTGCGCGGGAGTCCGTCAGGTGGTCGCGGCGTGATCAGCTCCGGTTTCGGGTAATCACGGTGTTGCCGGTGCGCCGCCCCGTATGGCGGACAGCACTCCTCTGGGGTGGCGCACCGGCACTTTTGATCCGGTGTCCGGGGCGAGCACAGGCGCGTCCCAGGATCAGAGCCCGGCTTCGTCGAGCGCCGTCATGAGAGTGCCCAGCTCTCCGGCGTAGACGATCACAAGACCCGGCGCGAGATCGTCCGATGCCTCAAACGCTACGTTGCCCGAGAGGTCTTCAGCCTGGTCAAGCCCTCACCATCATGACCTCCGCCATAGGGGGCAGCTGTGATGCCGTGCGAGCTCGCAACGGAAGTGCCGCATTCAACAGGCCGCCATTGAGCCCCGAGTCCAGCGTCCATGTTGGCTACACCCGCTCGTATTCGACGTCGGCGTTTGTAACGCTTGCGGCAAGTTGGCGAAGGGCGTCGCGTTCGCGAGGGTCAGCAGTCAGAGGCCGACGCCAGTTTTCTGTCAGAAGCCGTTGCCGTACCGAGGAGTTCGGCTGGCGGTCGAACGTGAGAACCCGGCCGGTTGATCTTGGCCGGGCCCACGACAGCTCCTGGCTGTCTCATCACGGAAAGCCCGTCACGCTCACCGCCGACGTGTTCCCTCCCCGCCGCCCCCGCGCTCATGCCCGGAGAAGCCCGCATTCGTGCCCGGAGCGGAACCGCCAGTATGCTTCCGGCACCCCTCTCGCCATGATCACGTCAGACCGGAGTTCATCATGCCCATAACTCGGTTGTCCGCAGCAGCTTCGATCCTGGCCGCCAGCGCGCTGCTCGTCGGCTGCTCGGCCTCGGCCCACGTGGAAAAGGCCGAGCCGAAGCTGCCTGCGGACAAGCTGGCCACCACGGTCGCCGAAAAGCTCGCCGCCGCAACGGGCCGGCAAAAGCCCCACATCACATGCCCCGAGGGCCTCGCTGGCAAGGTCGGCACCACCACCCGCTGCAAGCTCTCGGCGGACGACGGCAGCACTTTGGGTGTGTCGGTCACGGTGACCTCGGTCGATGGATCCAAGATCAACTTCAACGTCAAGGCCGACGCCACGGCTTCCCCGGCGCAGTAACGCGAACTGACTGCTGATCAGAGATGGTCATGGTCGATCAGACCCCTGGCACGTACAAGCCGATCGGCAAGGTGATGGGGAAGCGGCGGGGCCTGGCCCAGGCGGTCGCGACGCTCAAGCAGGTCATCTGCGGGAAGGTCTGAGAAGCCGCCTCTCAACCGATCTTGGAATGTGTAAGTCGAACGAATTTCCAAGTCGGGTGATCTGCCGGCCCTACGCGCATGAAGGCAGGGCCTCCTGGTAGCTCGGGGGTGCGACCCCAGTGCAGGAATCAAACCCGTGCCCCGATCCTGGTGACCGGCGACCGTGCGCCCGATCTCGTCGCCGATCATGAACCTGTGCCGTGCCCATCCCCTTCACGGGGGCAGCGCGGTTCTCATGATCACGATGCCCCGCGTCCGCGTTGCCGATACAAGGCGGCTGAGAGCGGGACGGACAGCGGCGTGACCTCGTTCCCTTAGGCAAGCTCGGGGTAGCCGCAGGGTCGGCTCCTGGATTACGCCTTCTTCAGGAAGGCGGTCTTGAGGACCAGGCCCTTGACCTTCTTCGTGTTGCATTCGACCTCGTCGGGGCGGCCGGTCAGACGGATGCCCTTCACCAGCGTTCCGCGCTTGAGGGTCTCTGAGGTGCCCTTCACCTTCAGGTCCTTGATCAGGGTTACGGAATCGCCGTCCGCCAGCACGTTGCCGTTGCTGTCTTTCGCGTCACTCATCGTGCTTCCTTGCTCTCTTGATTCATGCGTGGCGGCTGCCAGGTCTGGTCCGCTCCGGCCACGACCGAGCGGCGCCCTATTGACTCCGGGGTCGGCACAGCTTCTGAGCGTCGTCCCTCCCCGGGCTTGCCAGAGTAGCGGGTTAGTGAATTGCGAATTTATGCAATTGGCTACATGCTGTACCTGTCGTGCCCGTAGGTAGCCGCGGGCACGACACTCAGCTGTGCCTCGCCGGGCGGGGCGGTGAGATATGAGGGTCGAGGGTGTTCGTGCCGGTTCCGCTGTACCAGGCCAAGGCCGAGTTCTTCCGGATGCTGGGGCATCCGGTCCGCATCCGTGCGCTGGAGCTGCTGCAGGACGGGCCGATGCCGGTGCGGGAGCTGCTGGCGGCGATCGAGGTGGAGCCGGCTGCGCTGTCGCAGCAGCTGGCGGTGCTGCGCCGCTCGGGCATTGTGACCTCGGCCCGTGAGGGCTCGACCGTCGTGTACGAGCTGGCGGGCGGGGATGTGGCCGACCTGATGCGGGCTGCGCGGCGGATCTTGACGGAGATGCTGGCCGGGCGGAACCAGTTGCTGGCCGAGCTGCGGGAAGCCGGGGTCGACGCGAAGTGAGCACCGTGCTCGGCCGGGCGTGGGCCCCGGTCCGCTCCCTCCTGCCCACCCGCGGCGATCTGACGGCTATGGGCCGCAATCCGCGCCGGGATCTGCTGGCCGGGCTGACCGTGGCGATCGTGGCGCTGCCGCTCGCGCTGGGTTTCGGGGTCTCCTCAGGGCTGGGTGCGGAGGCGGGGCTGGCGACAGCGGTGGTCGCGGGCGCGCTGGCGGCGGTGTTCGGCGGCTCGAATCTGCAGGTGTCTGGTCCGACCGGCGCCATGACCGTCGTCCTCGTCCCGATCGTGGCCCGGTATGGGCCGGGCGGGGTGCTCACCGTCGGGCTGATCGCCGGCCTGATGCTGATCGCGCTCGCCGTGGCACGCGCCGGCCGGTACATGCAGTACGTGCCCGCACCGGTGGTGGAGGGCTTCACCCTCGGCATCGCGTGCGTAATCGGCCTGCAGCAGGTACCGAACGCGCTGGGTGTGGCCAAGCCGGAGGGAGACAAGGTCCTCGTCGTGACGTGGCGCGCGGCCGAGGAGTTCGTACGGCAGCCCAACTGGACGGCCCTCGGCCTGGCGCTCGCCGTCGCCGCCGTCATGCTCATCGGCGCACGGTGGCGCCCCGCAATCCCGTTCTCGATCGTCGCGGTGATCGCCGCCACGCTCGTCGCCCAGGTCTTCCACCTGGACGCCGTCAAGCCGATCGGTGACCTTCCGGCCGGGTTGCCCGCGCCGTCGCTGTGCTTCCTGGATCTCTCCGCGCTCGGCTCCCTACTCGCGCCCGCGGTCGCCGTGGCCGCGCTCGCCGCGCTGGAGTCGCTGTTGTCGGCCTCGGTCGCGGACGGTATGACGGTGGGGCAACGGCACGATTCGGACAAGGAGTTGTTCGGGCAGGGGATCGCCAACCTGGCCGCGCCGCTGTTCGGCGGTGTCCCGGCGACCGGTGCCATCGCCCGTACCGCCGTCAACGTCCGTACCGGCGCGAGTTCCCGGCTCGCCTCGCTCACCCACGCTGCCGTGCTCGCCGTGATCGTGTTCGCCGCCGCGCCGCTGGTCTCCCGCATTCCCCTCGCGGCGCTCGCGGGCGTACTCCTGGCGACCGCGATCCGCATGGTCGAGGTCGGCTCGCTACGGGCCATGGCCAAAGCGACGCGCTCCGATGCCGTCGTCCTGGTCCTGACCGCGGTGGCGACGCTGGCCCTGGACCTGGTGTACGCGGTGATCATCGGCCTGCTGGTGGCCGGGGCGCTGGCGTTGCGGGCGGTCGCCAAACAGGCGCGCATGGAACAGGTGCCCTTCAGGCCGCACCTGCCCGGCGAGGACAGCGAGGAGGAGCACGCACTGCTCGCCGAGCACATCGTCGCGTACCGGATCGACGGCCCACTGTTCTTTGCGGGCGCCCACCGCTTCCTGCTGGAGCTCACAGAGGTCGCCGACGTACGGGTGGTGATCCTGCGCATGTCGCGGGTGACGACCATCGACGCCACCGGGGCGCTGGTCCTCAAGGACGCGGTGCAGAAGCTGAACCGGCGCGGCATCGCCGTACTGACCTCCGGGATACGGCCCGGCCAGCGCCAAGTCCTCGACTCCGTAGGCACGTTGGAGCTGCTCCGGTACGAGGGGCGGGAGTACGCCACCACTCCCGAGGCCATCCAGGGCGCGCGGACTCACCTCCAGTGTGCCGGCGTCCTCCCCATCCCTGCCCAGAAGACCGCACCCAGCCTTGTGATCACCGAGGAGTCCCCCCGATGACCACCACCCCGCGCATGATCGATGTATCCGGAGAGGAGGCCCTGTACCTCCTCGAAGGCGCCTCCCAGGGACGGCTGATGTACGACCAGAGGGCCGTGACCGCCGTACGCCCCGCCTCCCATGTCCTGGAGTACGGGCGACTGATCGTCCGTGCACCGGCCCCCACCGCCGCCCTGTTCGGGCGGGTCACGGTGACCTACCATGCCGACCAGATCCACCCCGTGACCGGGAGCGGCTGGGCGGTGACCGCCTCCGGCCTGGCCGAGGTCATCACCAACGAGGACGAGGCCGCCCACTACCGGCGCACCCTGCCCGGCTGGACGCATGGCCCGCACGACTCCCTGCTGCGCATCCACCCGCAGACCGTCAACGGCTACCGCTTCGCCCGCGCCGCAGGTACCCCGGACGCGGCGTCCGGCGCGGGGAGGCCCCGGTCCCGGTGACCCTGCCTGTCGCTCTGCCGCACCGTCATGTGCTGACCTGCCCTGCCGTGCCGAGCTCGGTTCGACTCGCTCGCCGGGAAGCCGAGACGACCTACGCCTCCTGGGGCATCAATCCCGGCCACCCGGCGCTCGGGCCTTCCCTGTTGGTGCTCAGCGAGCTGGTCACCAACAGCGTCCGCCACGCCGGCACCGTCTCGCCCCACCTCAGTGTCGTCTTCGCCGCGGGGGCGGACGTACTGGCCTTCGCTGTCCACGACCGCCATCCTGCCCCGCTCGACCCGCTGAGCTTTCTCCAAAGTCCGGGAGGGCTGGCCACCGTCGCCGAAGTGATCACTGATTGGGGCGGCACCTGGACGGTACGGCCGGATGCCGACGGCGGCGGCAAGAGCGTGTGGATCACTCTGCCCTTGTGACCTCGACCTCCACCGTGGCTCCTACGATCCCCGGCCCCGCGCCGAGGAAGGTGCGCAACATCATGACCATTCAGTGGCGCTGCACTGCCCGCGACCGTGTCTGTGTCCTGTCGCTGGCCGGATACCTCGGCCCGGAGGAGGCCGACCGCTTGGGCGGCGCTGTCGGCTGGGCACTGGCCCGGGGCAGGGGGCCGGTTGTCCTCGACCTCACCGCCTTGGACGGCTGGTCTGCGGCCGGGCGGCTGGCGATCGCCGAAGCCGCCCGGCAACTGGCTGCACAGGGACGGTCACTGGAGCTGGCGGCGATTCCCGCTGACGGTTCCCTCGTCCCGGACGGGATGTGCCCGCCCATCCCCGTACACCACGACCTGGACGCGGCCCTGGCCACGCACAACGCGTCGGCCGACGGGCCGGGCGCGCGGCGGGAATGGCGCACCGTGAATTGGCCTGGTGACACTCAGCCGGTCTTGTCCTGACCGGTGGCCCACGGAGCCGCGGCGCGGGAACCGAGCCGGTGCATGACCCGGTCGCGCAGCAGCTCGTACTCCGCGCGGTAGCGGGCCGGCGGCCCCGCCGGGCGCGGCACCACGCGGCCGGGAGAGACGGTCTCCTCCGGGCCGAACTGCTCGCGGGTCAGATCCAGTTCGGCCCCCGTGGAGAGGCGGTTCCACCAGTGGTAGCCGCGCGGCTGCCCGTACGCAAACGCATCGCCCAGCACCAGGTCACCGCCGAGCAGATCGTGCACGACCAGGGCCGTTATCCCGCACTGGCCGCGGGCGGGGTTGCCGGGATGCCAGAGCGGGCGGTCATCGGGGGAGCAGGTGTCAGCGGCCCAGCTCGCATGGAAGGCGCGGTCGAGATCGATCAGGTTCCAAGGCGTCATGCCGTACAGCGTGGCGGTCGGCACTGACAACGACGTGGCAGGAGAGCGGTTCTCAGCGCAGTGCCGTATGCGGAGGCGGAGCCCGGCAACGGCGGAACGAGCGCCGCTGCCGGGCGTGTCCTTCTCCCCTCCGCACAGGGGAGAAGGCTTCAGCCCTGGGAGGCGAGGGCGTCCAGGGCGGTGTCGAGGTCGGGGTAGACGCTCAGGGGGACGAGTCGGTTGGCGGTGATGACCAGAGTAGGGAGGTCCCCTACGCCGCACAGGGCCAGTGGCTGCTCGGCGCTGCCGAGGCGCCGGGCAGTGTCCACGATGGCGGCCTCACCGTCGTCGCTCCAGCTGACCAGCCCGGTCACGTCCAGGAGGATGGGGCCCGTGGCGCGGGGCCGGACCCAGTCGATGGCGCCGACGAAGCGGGCGGTGGTCTCGCCGCCGAGGTGACCGGTCAGGGTCAGGACGGTCACGTCGCGGTGGGTGGCGTACTGCCAGTCGAGGCTCATCTCCGGGCCTGCCCGGTCGCAGCAGTGGGCGGCTCGAATCGCGCCGGCTCGAGGGCGTGATCCGGTGTGGAGGCCAGCTGGACCAGGCGGTCGTGGCCGCAGCCGGGGCAGCAGCCCTGCTGCGCGAGAGCGGTGGGCAGGTAGACCAGGCCACAGGCCGGAATGGGGCACTTGAGCAGCGCGGTGCCCGCGCCACGCAGGGGGATGATCCGCACGAGTCTCCCTTCATCGACCTCACTAATTGCTAATGTTAGCAATTGGCTAGGTCGTCACTCTGGATGACCTGGGCGAGGATGGCCGCATGGCAGACAGGACGGAATGGTTGCGATGCGCGGGAAAACGGTCACTGTGGCCGTCGAGAGCTGGGAGCGGCAGGAGGACGGTCCGGTGACCGCGCCGCTGTACCAACTGAAGGCGGAGTTCTTCAAGACGCTGGGGCATCCGGTGCGGATCCGGGTGCTGGAGCTGCTGAGTGAGCGGGAGTACGCGGTGGCCGAGATGCTGCCGGAGGTGGGGATCGAGCCGGCGCATCTGTCCCAGCAGCTCGCTGTATTGCGGCGCGCGAATCTGGTCGTTACCCGCAGGGAGGGTTCGACCGTTTATTACTCGTTGACCAGTCCTGAGGTGGCCGAGTTGCTGATAGTGGCGCGGAGGATCCTGACGGGGGTGCTGTCCGGGCAGGCCGAGCTGCTGGCGGACCTGCGGGCCGCAGCGCCGGAGGAGAAGCCGCCGGGCACCGCGCTGTCGTAGGCCCTTGTACGGCGGCCGTCTCCCGGCGACGACCTGCGCTCTGGCTGACGGCGAGAGGCGGCCGCTTCCCGCATCGTGAGGCACCGAGTTCGCTGACGAGTAGGAGCCTGTGATGAGTCTGCTGCGCAAGATCCGTGACACCGGGCGGGTGGCGGAGGAGGCTCCGCCACGGCCGCAGGGCGAGCCTCCCGCCATCGCACGGGAGCTGGGCGGCTCGGTCCAGGTGCGGTGTGTGGACGCGGGCTCGTGCAACGGGTGCGAGATCGAGATCGCGGCAGCGTTCGGGCCGGTGTACGACGCCGAGCGGTACGGGGCACGTATGGTCGCCTCCCCGCGGCATGCGGATGTGGCGCTGGTGACCGGTCCGGTGACACGGAACATGGCCGAGCCGCTGCGCCGTACGGTCGCCGCGATGCCCGAGCCGAGGGCGGTGGTCGCCGTCGGGGACTGCGCCGTCAACTGCGGTGAGTTCGCCGGGGCGTACGGGGTCGAAGGTGCGGTCGGTGATGTGGTGCCGGTGGACCTGGAGGTACGCGGGTGTCCGCCGCGACCGGAGGAGATCGTGGCGGCGCTGCGTACGTTGACCGGCCGGTGAGCGTGATCGGGCCCGCCCTGGGCGCGGCGGCGGGGCTGGCCGGAGCAGGCGCGGCGGCCGGGCCGCTGACGTCCGGGCGGGGCCGGGCGACGGCGGCCGGCGCGGGTACCGCTGGTGCCGGTATCGCCGGACTCGTCGCGGGTGTGGCCGCGTTGGGCGGGGCCCGGTGGTCGATGGAACTGCCCGGTCTGCTGCCGCTGGCCGGGGTGCACCTGGCCGTGGACGCGCTGTCGGGGCTGTTCATGGCGGTAGCGGGCGCGGTGGTCGCGGCGGTCGCCGTGTACGGAATCGGGTACGCGAGAGGGCATACGGGGCACGGCGGGCACGGTGCGGGCTCGTGCGGGGCACAGACCGTTCTGCCGTTGTTCGCACTGACGTTGGTGCTGGTGCCGGCGGCGGCTTCGGTGTCCACGTTCCTGGTGCTGTGGGAGCTGATGGCGCTCACCTCGCTGCTGCTGGTCCTGGCCGAGCACCGGGAGCGATCCTCGGTGCGGGAGGCCGGAGTCTGGTACGCGGTCATGACCCACCTGGGGTTCATCCTGCTGCTCATCGGCCTGGTGTGGCTGGCCGCGAGCGCCGGCGGCGAGGACTTCGCCGCGCTGCGGGAGGGGGCGCACGACGTATCGGCGCCGGTGCGCGGGGCGGTGTTCGTGCTGCTGGCGGCGGGGTTCACCTCCAAGGCGGGGGCGGTCCCGCTGCACGCCTGGCTGCCGCGGGCGCACCCCGAAGCCCCCAGCCATGTCTCGGCGTTGATGAGCGCGGCGATGGTGAATCTCGGGATCTACGGGATCGTCCGGGTGGGCTTCGATCTGCTGGGCGGCGGGCCGCTGTGGTGGTGGCTGGGTCTGATCGCGGTCGGCGCGCTGTCGGCCGTGTACGGGATTCTGCAGGCGGCGATGGCCTCGGACCTCAAGCGGCTACTGGCGTACTCGACGAGCGAGAACATGGGCCTGGTGCTGATCGGGGTAGGGGCCGCAGGGCTGTTCGCCGCTTCCGGCAATGCCGCATTGGCCGCGCTGGCGTTGGCGGCCGCATTACTTCATGTGGCTAACCACTCCGCGTTCAAGGCGCTGTTGTTCTGTGCGGCGGGCTCGGTCCTGCGGGCCACGGGGCTTCGGGACCTGGACCGGCTCGGGGGCCTGCGGGCGCGGATGCCGGCCACGGCAGCGCTCTTCGCGCTGGCCGCGCTGGGGGCGGTGGCGCTGCCACCAGGGAATGGATTCATCAGCGAGTGGCTGCTGCTGCAGTCCCTGATCCACGGGCTGGTGGTGCCGGGAGTGGCCCCGGCGATCGTGCTGCCGCTGGGGGGCGCGGTGATCGCGCTGTCGGCGGGGCTGGCGGCGGCGGTGTTCGTCAAGGCGATGGGGGTGGGGTTCTTCGCCCGGCCGCGCAGTGAGCAGGCCGCCAACGCGAAGGAGAGCCCACCCAGCATGCTGGCCGGGATGGGGCTGCTCGCGGCGGCGTGTGCCGGACTGGCCCTGGTACCAGGAGTGTTGGGGAGCGGGCTGGATCGCGCGGTGGCAGCGGCGGGCCTCGCGGGCCGGGGCGCCGTGTCCGGTGGCGGAACGCAGCTGCGGCTGGAGGCGGTCTCCGCGTCGCTGTCGCCCCTGTGGGTGGTCCTCGCGCTGACGGTGGCCCTGGCGGTGGCGGCCGGCCTGCCCCGTCTGATCGATCGTAGGCGACGCCGTACGAAGGACCGGTTGTGGGACTGCGGGGGCGGCGCCCCGACACCTCGCATGGCGTACACCGCGACCTCGTTCGCCGAGCCGTTGCAGCGGGTCTTCGATGACGTACTGGCCCCGGAGCAGGACGTGAACGTCACCCCGGTGCGGGAGTCCGCGTACCTGGTGGAGCGGGTGCGCTACCAGCGGCGGGTCCCCGACCGCCTCGAACATCGCTTGTACGAGCCGGTGTTGGCTGGGCTCTCCCGCGTCGGGCAGGAGGCCCGGAGGCTGGCGAGCGGCAGTGTGCACCTGTATCTCGGCTATGGCTTCTTCGCGCTGGTGGCGCTGTTCGTGGCGCTGGTGGTGGGCTGGTGAGCGGATGGGGAGTGGCGGCGGTGGCCGCCCAGGTCGTGGTGGTCGTCGGCGGTGCGCCGCTGCTGACCGGGCTGATGCGGCAGGTGCGGGCGCGTATGGAGGGCCGGGCTGGGGCTGGGGCCGCCCAGCCGTGGCGGGACGTCCGCAAGCTGCTGCGCAAGGAGCCCATTACCCCGGTCGGGACCGGGCCCGCGTTCCGTACGGCGCCCGCGCTGCTGGTCGCCACCACGGGCGTGGTCGCCGCGCTGCTGCCGCTGCTGTCCACCAACACTCCGGTCAGCGCCGGCTCGGATCTGATCGTGGTCGTGGCGCTGCTGGCACTGGGCACGGTGGCCCTGGCGCTGGCAGGGCTGGATACCGGGACGGCATTTGGCGGCATGGGGGCCTCGCGCGAGATGACGGTGGCCGCCCTGGTGGAGCCCACCATTCTGCTGTCGGTGTTCGCCTTGTCGATACCGGCCGGGTCGACGAATCTGGCCACGATCGTCTCCGGAGCTGTCCACCACCCCGCCCGGCTTGCCTCACCCGCTGGGCTGTTGGCGACCGCCGCGCTGGCGGTGGCGGTGCTGGCGGAGACCGGACGGATTCCGGTGGACAACCCGTCCACGCACCTGGAGCTGACCATGGTCCACGAGGCGATGGTGCTGGAGTACGCAGGTCCCGACCTCGCGCTGGTGGAGCTGGGCTCGCAGATGCGGCTGACGGTTCTGCTGGGGCTGCTGGCTTCGCTGTTCGCGCCGTGGGGTGTCGCCACCGATGCTTCGTGGGTGGCTTTGGTGGTGGCGCTGGTGCTGTTCGCCGTCAAGGTCGCGGTGCTGGGGGCGGTGCTGGCGGTGGCCGAGGTGTTCTGGGCCAAATTGCGGCTGTTCCGTGTGCCCGAGCTGCTGGCGGGGTCCTTTCTGCTGGCGCTGCTCGCGGTGACCTCCTCGTACTTCCTGAGCGGAGAGTGAGCGCAGTGCGGATGGTGCGATTTTGGTGAGCGAGAGTACGTACACCCAATTGCTGGACCTGGCCTGCGGGGCGTTCCTGCTCGCAGCGGTGGTGGTGCTGTGGCGGCGCGAAGTGGCCGCGATCGTGAGGATCTTCGCCTTCCAGGGATTCGCGCTGGCTGCGCTGCCACTGCTGCTTGGGCTGCACGAGGAGCGCTGGGACCTGTTCGCCGTGGCATTCGGCCTCGGGGTGCTGCGGGCGGGGGTGCTGCCGTATCTGATGCGCCGCGCCCTGACCGCAGTCGCGACGCCTGCCGGCGCCGAGCAGGCCGAGGAACATCACTACGAGGAGGATGTCAGCGAGGCCCGCGAGACCCAGCCACTGGTCAATGTCGCCGCGTCCCTGCTCACCGCGGCCGTGCTGACCCTGCTGGCCTATGCCGTGGCCCGGCCGCTGGTCGCCCTGGATCCCACGCCCGCCACCCGGGCGCTGCCGGTCGGGCTGGCTGTGGTGCTCATCGGCTTCTTCGTCCTGGCCACCCGGCGCCGGGCGCTGGCCCAGGTGGTCGGCTTCCTGCTGCTGGACAACGGCATCACCGCCACCGCCTTCCTGGCGGCCTCCGGCGTGCCGCTGATCGTCGAACTGAGCGTCTCCTTCGACGTATTGCTCGCCGTCCTGGTCCTGCAGGTCCTCACCACCCGCATGCGGGCCGCCTTCGGCACCACCGACATCGACGACCTGCGGGAGCTGCACGACTGATGCCGAGTCCTCTGGGAGGAGCCGCCCCGCTGGGCGGAGTCGCCGCCGTCCTCGTCCTGTGCGCACCCGTCGCCGTCCCGGCCGCGGTCTGTGCGGCCCATGCGGCCCCCGGCCTGGGCGCCCTGGTCAAACGCGGGGGAACGGTTCCCCCTCGCGAGTTGGACGGAGCGCCGGCGGACGCCGCGCACGGCCGTGCCCGCAGAGCCGTCGCCGACTGGGCAGGGCTGCTCTCCCCGGCCGCGATCCTGGGCTGCGGGGCCGTCCTGTCCGCCACCGTTCCCGCCCACGGAGCGGTCACCGCCCTGGGAAGCCAGTTGCGCGCCGATGCCCTCACCGCCTGGATGCTCCTGGTCGTCGGCGCCGTCGCCCTCCTGGCCTGCGCCGCAAGCACCACCTACCTGGCGCACGAACGCGCCACCGGGCATGCCACCGACCACACCGCACGCCGCTACCACCTCCTCGTCCACGCCTTCCTCGGCGCCATGAGCCTGGCCGTGCTGGCCGCCAACCTCGGCGTGCTGTGGGCCGCCATCGAGGCCACCACCATCGTTACGGCCTTCCTGGTCGGACACCGCCGCACCCGCGCATCCGTGGAAGCGGCCTGGAAGTACGTGGTGGTCTGCTCGGCCGGTATCGCCCTGGCCTTCCTGGGCATCGTCCTGATCTATTACGCCGCGCGTGCCGCGGGCATCCCTGAGGCGAGCGCCCTGGACTGGCCCACCCTGGTCGCCCACGCCGACAGCCTGGACCCCGCGGTCATGCGCCTGGGCACCGCCCTGCTCGTCCTCGGGTTCGGGGCGAAGGCGGGCCTGGTCCCGCTGCACGCATGGCTGCCCGACGCCCACAGCCAGGCCCCCGCCCCCGTCTCCGCCCTGATGTCCGGGGTGCTGCTGTCCGTCGCCTTCACGGCGATCCTGCGTGGCAAGGTCATCGCGGACGCGGCGCTTGGGCCCGGATTCGCCCAGACCCTGCTGGCCGGCGCCGCCCTGCTCACCCTCGCCCTGGCCGCCGCCCTGTTGCTTCGCCAGGGCGACTACAAGCGCATGCTGGCGTATTCCAGCATGGAGCACATGAGCCTGATCGCGCTGGGCGCCGCCATCGGCACCCCGCTCGCAATCGCCGCCACCTTGCTGCACATCGCCGGCCACGGCCTAGCCAAGACCGTCGCCTTCTGCGCCTCGGGCGACATCCTGCACCTCTACCGCACCACCCGGATCGGGCGCGTCCACAGCCTCCTCGCCCGCGCACCCGCCCTCGGCGCCAACTTAGGCCTGGCCGTCGTGGCGCTGCTCGGCTTTCCACCGTTCAGCCTCTTCGCCTCCGAACTGGGCATCGCCCGCGCCGGATTCGCGGCAGGCTTCGGCTGGCCCACCGCGCTGGCACTGCTACTGGCCCTGACCGCGTTCGCCGCCCTCGCCGTCCGTACGGCCCACATGCTGCTCGGCCGCGCCGCAGTCGGCAGGAAGCCGCTTCCCTCCGAGGGCGCTCGTGTCGCCGGCCCTGCCGGGGCGGACGCCGCCAGGGCCGGAGCGCCTGACGGGGTCCCGGTTCCGGACGCCGGACAGGCCCACGCGACCCCCGAACCGGCCCCCGTATCAACCGACGCCGCACCCGTGCGGCTGGGCACCGGCCTCGGCCTGCCACTCGCTCTGGGCCTGCTCGCCTGCGCTGCGCTTGGCATCGCCACCGGACCGCTGACCGATCTGCTCTCCACCGCCGCCGCGATCACCGGAAGGCACTGAAACCGTGCAACCGCGCCCCGTCGAACGCCAGGTCATTGACATCACGGCATCCGAACTGTCGCAATATGCAGGGGACTTGTTGCGCGGGGGCCATCGCATCGCCCTGGTCGCGGCTCACCACGATGACGCGTCGGCTGCCGGAGACAGGACCCTCCGCGTGGTGTATCTCTTCCTCTCCTCCGGCCCTCCGGACACCCGCACGGAACTCCACGTACGCCTCGATCCCGACCGGCCCGAGCTGCCCACCCTGGCCCATCTTTCGTTCCCCGCCGGCCGGTTCGAGCGCGAGATGCGCGACCTGTACGGCGTCGTCCCCCTCGGCCACCCGCTGCCACGGCGCCTCGTGCGCCACTTCCACTGGCCCAAGGGCTGGTACCCCATGCGGCCCGACGCCGGCCCGCCCCCGCCCTTCGCTGAACAGGAGGGCCCCTATCCCTTCCTGGCAGTCGAGGGCGACGGCGTCTACGAGATCCCGGTCGGCCCCGTCCATGCCGGCCTTATCGAACCAGGCCACTTCCGCTTCTCCGTCGTCGGCGAGACCATCCTCAAACTCAAGGCCCGCCTCTGGTTCGTCCACAAAGGCATCGAGAAACTCTTCCACGGCCGCACACCCGAGCACGGCCTGCCACTGGCCGAACGCATCAGCGGCGACACCGCCGTCGGCCACGCCCTCGCCTACTGCCTCGCTGTCGAGGAGGCCACCGGCACCCACGTCCCCGCCGACGCCCAGCGCGCCCGCGCTCTCCTCCTGGAACTGGAACGCCTCCACAACCACGTCGCCGACCTCGGCGCGCTCTGCAACGACGTCGGCCACTCCATCCTCAACGCCCACACCCAACGCATCCGCGAACAACTCCTTCGCCTCAACGACGAGATCACCGGCCATCGCCTGCTGCGCGGCGGCGTCCTCCCCGGCGGCGCCGTGCTCCGTACTGTCCCCGACCCGGTCCGCATGCGGGACGTACGCGACGACATCCGGCAGATCGCCGACCTGGCACTGGGCCACCCCACCGTCCGCGACCGCTTCACCGGCACCGCCCGCCTGCCCCGCGAGGCCGCCCGCGACCTGGGGTGCCTGGGCTATGTCGCCCGTGCCAGCGGCCTCGCCGCGGACGCCCGCATCGCCCACCCTTTCACGCCGTACGACCATCCGCCGACAGTCCCCTGCCACACCAGCGGTGACGTGCTCGCCCGCTTCCTCGTACGCGCCGAGGAGATCGACGCCTCCATCGCCCTGACCATCCACCTTGCCGACGGCCTTCGCCCCGGTGCTGTCTGCACATGGCCGCCCCTCCCGGCCCCACGGGCTGCCGGCTCCGGCGTCGGCATCGTCGAGGGCTGGCGCGGCACCATCACCACCCGCGTCGAACTTGCCGCCGACCAGACCCTCACGCGGGTCAAGCCCGTGGACCCGTCCTTCTTCAACTGGCCCGCCCTGCCCGTCGCCCTTCGCGACACGATCGTCCCCGACTTCCCCCTGACCAATAAGAGCTTCAACCTCTCCTACGCGGGCAACGATCTATGACGCAAACGTGCGGACCAGCCGATAGCCCGTGACGATGTCGGGGCTGATTCTCACGACCTCATCCCTCGCACCGTCGACGGCGCCGTCGATCCAGAGGGGCAACAGGGTGCGATAGCGGGCGAGTTGCGCGGGGTCACGCACGAGGGTCGCTGTGCCTGTGACGCCCACGCTCCATCCGGTGCCCGTCACCGGATCGAGCTCGTCGGCCTCGTACGCCACCACTCCCGTCACCGAGACACGTCCCACCACACAAGCGCCCTCATGGGCACGGAACACCACGCAGCCGTCGAGGACGATGTGGCTGACCAGACGGATGGCGGGCAGCGCATGAAGCGAGAAAGCCACCCGGCCCACGGGCACACCGGCCAGCAGCGCCAACGACTCCTCGCGGGAGAGCTCGCCCCGGTGCGCGGGAGCAGGGGGTGTGGCGGTCATGAGGATTTCCCGGGGGCGGGTATTGTGCTGCGGCGCGTGTACTTCGGCGCCCAAAGAACGTCGGTGGAGACGCCCCGGCTGCGGGCGTAAGCGACCAGGTGGGCCGTGGGGTCCAGGTCGCCGGCGGGCGAGCCGTCCCAGACTGCGAGCAGCGTGGCGCAGGAAGCGATGAGGCGCTCGTCGGCGACCAGACACGCGGCGCGGTCGGCTGGGGCGTAAGTCAGGAGCCGTACGTGTGTGGCGAGGAAAAGCAACTCCCCAGCTGCTGCCCGATCCTGTTGGGGGAGTGGCGCGGGGACCGACTCCTGGGCGGGCATGACGGCCACCACCGGTACACCCGCCTTCCGCGCCGTACGCCCGGCTGCCAACGGCAGCCCCCGCCCGGCCCGGACCACGACGATCGCCCCCGGTGGCGCGAGCCGTTTCACCCTGCCGACCAGCTCGTCCTGCAGCAGCTTCAGCGTCTGCGCGGTGAGATCCGTACGCCCGGCAACGGCGATCACCGTCGGCTGCCTCCCTCGTCGACTGTCATCGGCTGACTCCTCACCGCCCCGAATCGGCAACCATCGCTTCACCTCACTTCTGCGCGTGCGAGCCCAGATAGAACAGCAGCGCCAGGAAGCCGAGCAGGAGATGGCTCCCGGCGATATAGATGAACACCCGCCAGGACGCGCCCCGTTCCTTCCGCTCCTCCGACATCCCGCCGCCGAAGGACGGCTGGTGTGCGGACGGCTCGCGGGCGGGCTGATGGTTGCTGTGGTCGTCAGTCATGTCTGCTCTTCCGGTGTTGCGGAAAATCGGGGGCCGGTGGTCCGGTGACGGGCCGTATCCCGACGGGCACCCCCGTACGACCGGCCCACTCGACCAGCATGGTGATCTCGTCGAGGCTCGCCTCATGCGAGGGATGGTCGCCGCCGTCGGTGTGCAGGTACGTGATCTCAAAGCGCATGGACGCCAGTGCTCTTTCCGTCGGGGCCATGGCTCAACGGGCATAGGCTTCGGCGCGGGCGTCGCCTCCGGGAATCACGAAGCGGGCCAGCACACTCTTGCCGTGGCCGGCCCAGTCGGGCTCCACGTTGAGGGTGCCGTCGTACCGGGACGCCACCTCGGCCACCATCCGCAGGCCCCCACCCGGCGCCGCCGCCTCCACATCCGGGACCCGGGGATCCCGGTCGGCCACTCCGATCACCAATTGGCCCGCCGCCACCGTGACCGAGACATCCGCCGTGGGCGACTGCTCAGCGGCATGCCGCAGCACATTCACCACCAGCTCACTCACCACCAACAGTGCCGCGTCGACGAGGGACGACCGCGGGGCGAAACCGAACTCTGCCAGCGTCGCGGCCACCTCCTGCCGGGCGAGCCGCACCGCACCGGGCCCGACGCGGACCGTGCACACATGCCGCCGCACCGTGGGCAGGACGTGCTCGCGGGCGGCGGCCGGAGGGCCCTGCCGCCGCCATGGCAGAGACCAGCCCTTGGGCGTCACGATGCCCTTCCCATCGTGAACTCACTACCGCGCAGCTGGACCAGCAGGTCCTCCTGCCCGGCCAGCAGCTCCACGAGAATCCGGCGGGCGGCCCTCAGCAGCTCCGCCACCTCCACGCCCGCCAGCTCATACACCACGGTCGAACCCTCGCGGGTGGAGGTCACGATCCCGGCCCGGCGCAGCACCGCCAGCTGCTGCGAGAGGCTGGACGGCTCGACCTCGATCGCCGCCAGCAGATCCCGCACCGGCCTCGGCCCCTCCTGCAGCAGCTCCAGTACACGGATACGCACCGGATGCGCGAGCAGCCGGAAGAACTCCGCCTTCGTCTGGTACAGCGGAATCTGCGCGGCGATCACGACTCGCCCCGGCTCTCTGGCTCTGATCCGGCGTCCGGATCGACGCCGCTGCTCCGGGCCAGCCGCAGCGCGTCGTCCAGCTCGTCCTCCGCCAAGGACACCAAGTACGCGTCCTCGGCCTCCCGCGCTGCGGCGGCCGCGGCCCGCGCCACTCGCACCCGCTCCCGCATCACCTCGGCGAATCCGCCCACCCTGACCTCCGCACGTTGATCTGATTTCCCTCTATGGCAACTAGCGAATTGCGAAACTCTGCAAGTCTAGGTCACGATGCGATGTCGACACGACAGCGGTGACCGCCCGATGATGCCGCGCGCCGTGATGAGCCGTGACGAGCACGGCGCCCAGTTGCGCGGTTGTGGCGGCGTCCGCGGCGGCGGGACACTGGAGGTGTCAGGCGATGAGGCTCGCCGTAACCGCGCCTCAAGGGCGTTGATGGGCTCTGCGTGTCCAGTGGAACCGCTGTCACGGGAGGTGGCTGCCATGGTCGGGATCACCGTAGCGGTGGAGGCGACCGCCGGGTCAGCCATCGGCCGGGAGGACCCCTGGCCGGGTCCGCTGCCCGGTTCTGCGGACGGGCCGCCCGTCGGGGGCGGATGGCCGGTGGGCAGGGGATGCGTGCCGGACACGCTCGGCGAGGGCGCCCGCCCGGTCGAGGCCCTGGTGCTGATGCGGGACCCGGCCGTGCCCGGCGCCGCAGTGCCGGCCCGGCCGGTCGCGGTGCTCCATCTGGCCGCACAGGGGAATCCGGAGGACGAAGTGCTGTGCGTGGCCGGGGACCCGTGCTTCGCTGACCTGGCGGATACACGGGACCTACCGCGTTGGCACGCTGGCCCCGACGCGTGGGCGGCCGTGCTGGCCAGGCTCTCACCGCAACCCGCCTACGAGGTGACCGGCTGCGGATCCCGCGAGGAGGCCGAGCAGCTGGTCGCGGATGCCCGTCACACCTACGAGCGGCTCACCGGATCCCTGGAATGAACGGCGGTATGCCGGTGCTGATCGCCGATCGGTCGCCGACGGACGAACTGGTGCTCCGGATCGTCGATGCCCGCTCTGGCCAGGCTGTCGAGATCGCGCCCGGGCGCCGCAGTCCGCTGCGGGTCTGTGTCCACGTGCCGGGCCTGGGCGGTCTCTCCGATCTGCGCGTGCTGGTGGTGGCCGATGTGCTGGGGCGCACGGCGGAGCTGCTGGGCGGGCAGGTGTTCACCGGGCTCACAGCCCGCGGCCGGTCCGAGGGGTGGTGGCAGGCGCTCGCGCGGCGGGCGTCCGCGCTCGGCATTCACCCCGCCGTGGCATACGGCGATCCCCAAGAGGTTGGGGAGGCGCTGGGCGGCCCGGTGGACATTCATGTGACCGGTCCCATGAAGAGGGAGGGGGCAGGGCGGCCGGCGGACGTGGTGGATGGGATCCGCCTTGCGGTCGACGCGGAAAGCCCACCGGACCGCTCGGAGTACACCGATGATCCCGGGGCCGCCGCATCTGATTCCGTGACAGCCGTATCCGACCCGCTCGCGGTTCGCCTCGCCCTGCTCACCCGCGCCCACCACACCCCCGTCGACCTCACGCCCAAGGCGCTCGCTGCCGCAGACGAGCGGCTCGTGCGCTGGCGCAGCGCAGTGGCCGACTGGGCGAGGGCACCGTCCAAACCCATGTGCGCCGACATCCTGCGCCAAGCCCTCACCGGACTGGAGGAAGACCTTCATACCCCGGCCGTACTGGAGGCCCTGAGCCACCTTGAGAGCCAAGCCCACATCCCCTACGGCGCCAAGTTCGAGACCTTCGTCTACCTCGACCGGGTACTCGGGCTGGATTTCGCCGACGAGGTGGGCCGCAGCAACTCACAGGATCCGCCGCTGTGACGGAGCAGAACAGCCGACAGCTGATCCTCCTTCGTCACGCCAAGTCGGCCTGGCCCGAGGCGGACGACCATGACCGACCGCTCGCCCCACGCGGCCGCCGGGACGCCCCGGCGGCCGGCCGCTGGCTGCGCGATGCCGACTACCTTCCCAATCTCGTCGTCTGCTCCACAGCCTCCCGCGCACGCCAGACCTGGGCCCTGGCCGCCGGGTACCTCGGCTGCGCACCGCAGGTGATCAATGACCCGCGGATCTACGACGGCGACGTCCCGGCCCTGCTCGTCGTCGTACGCGAAACCCCGGAGCCGGTGCGGACGCTGCTGCTGGTCGGGCACAATCCGGGCCTCCAGGAGCTGACGCTACGACTTGCCGGCGAAGCGGCCGGCGACGCGCTGCGCCGGGCACAGGAGAAGTTCCCAACGTCGGCGATCGCGGTGCTGACCTGGCAAGGACCTTGGTCCCAACTCGTGCCGGGCGCCGCCCGACTGGCCGAGTTCGCCGTGCCCCGCGGGAAGCCCCCATCGTCCTGATGGGCTCGGCGGGAAAGCTCACAGCCATGCGGGCTGCCGCTCCGGCTGGGTCTGCTGCTGACGTTCTAGCTAGGAGCGTGCCTCAGTACCGGCAACCGGACCGCGTCTCGTGATCTTTCGTACGGGATGATCTCGGTATGTGCGGTGAGGATGGGCTGTTCGAGGTCGAGGCGGTCGAGGCGAAACGACGGCAGGCCGTCCGGCGGCGGTGGACAAGACCTTCCCCACCCCCGGACACCTGACGGGCAGGACCCGCCAGTCAGAGAGGCGGTGCGATCCAGGTGAAGGCATCCGCAAGGGTGACGACGGTACCGCCCGTGGTGGTGACAGCTACGTCGACAGTTCCGGCGGGACCGGCAGGCGAGACCGCGACGATCGTCGTGTCGTTCACCACAGTGAAGTTGGCCGCGATGCCTCCGAACGTCACACTCTGAGTGGTACCCAATTCGGTGCCGGTGATGGTGACGCTGGTTCCCCCTGAACTGGGCCCTTGATTCGGCGAGATCTGCATGATACCCCTTCGGAGTTCGTCTACCCATAATGTCCCACCGGAAGAGGACGGGAACTTATGAGGAGCGGCGACGATCATTTATGAGCCTTCTGCGAGACCGATCATTTCAATTGAATCAACGGGCAAGAAATAACGAAAGGTGGAACAAGAGTGAAACGGGGAGCACTTGTCGAAATTGACGCTGAGCACAGTACCGGCGTGCGCTCCCGTGGTACCACAAGAGCGCACGCCTCCCGCGACCAAGACTGGGCGATTGCAACCGATTCTCGATCCCCCAGTTGCAGGCGAAGGATCTTCGCGAGGCGCTCTGGGGAAGCCTGTTGGCTGGTCAGGTCGGTGACGACGTAGACAGTCTCACGGCTGCGCTGCCGGTCTTGGTGTCGGTGCCGTGGCGGACGATGCGGGCGACGTGAGCGGCGTGGGGAAAGTCCACACCGAGTCGGTAACGGTCAGCACCTTGATCACGCAAGTCTCGGTGGCCGCGGTCGTAGAAGACGGCCGTCACTTCGCTCCAGGGCAGCGTGTGGAACCGCTGGTAGAGCGTCTTCTGGTTGCGTTTTGACGGTGAAAGCCTTCTTCTCCTCGACTAGCTAGCTAGGGAGACCAGCAACGCCTTGATATGTCGATGAGTTGGCCCCACGGCGGGGTGAGCTTGTTCCGCTTTGACGGACACCATCGGTGTGGTGGTCAGGCTGCGAGTGCGGTCTTGCATTCGGCGGGACTGCGGTAGCCGAGGCTGCTGTGCAGTCGGTGCAAGTTGTACCAGCCCTCGATGAAGTCGAAGATCGCGGTGCGGGCGACGGCGCGGCTGGGCCAGGTGCTCGTGCCGAGCAACTCCCGTTTGATTGTGGCGAAGAACGACTCGGCGAGTGCGTTGTCCCAGCACTGCCCGGTGCGACCGACGGACAGACGGACGCCGAACTCCGTTGCCAGGGTGGCGAATTGCTAACTGGTGTACTGGCAGACGCGATCCGAGTGAAAGATCGCCGGCCGGGTGGGACGACGCCGGCGGCAGGCGGACCTGAGAGCGTCTGCGACCAGTTCGGTCCGCAGGTGGTCGGCGGTGGACCAGCCGACCACGCGGCGGGATGCAATGTCGATGACGGTGGCCAGATAGAGCCAGCCTTCTTCGGTGGGGACGTAGGTGATGTCACCGCACCAGCGGGTGTCGAGGCCGTCCGGGTCAGGCGCGAAGTCCCGGATGATGAGGCCTGGCCGGGCAGCGGCCCGCGGGTCAGGGATCGTCGTCAGCCGTCGTCGCTTGCGGTGCCGGCCCTGCAGCCCGGCGTTGCGCATCAGTCTGGCGATGCGGCGGCGGCCGCAGTCCTCGCCCTGCCGTTGCAGGACGGCGTGGACCCGCGGAGCCCCGTAGGTTGCGCGGGACCGCTCGTGGACTTCGGCAATCTTCTCGGTCAGCTCGGCATCGCGGACCGCCCGCGGACCGGGCCTGCCGCTGCGGCGGGCGTAGAAGGCGGCTCGGGAGACCTGCAGCAGTTCACACGCGCGCTTGACGTTGTGACCGTCTCGCTTCTCCGCCTCGATGAACGGGTGCACCGTCACCGGGTCTCCTTCGCGAAGAAGGCCGTGGCCCGCTTGAGGATCCCCACGTCCTCCCGCAGCCGACGGTTCTCCCGCCGCAACGCGGCCAACTCCTCACGTTCGCTGCTTGTCAACCCGTCGCGCTCGTCCGCTTCGACCTCGGCCTGGCTGGCCCATAGCCGCACCGCGGTCTCGGTCAGGTCCCGTCTACTCGGGAACCCCGTCGATCTTCCTGGCGTGCAACGACACCGACAACCTCCCCAAACACAACGTCGGCCTTCACGACCACAACGGGTCGCGAAGGCCGACGTCACGTTCAGCCCCCAGGATTCGCCAACAGTGTCGCTGCAATGCCGGGGCCGCGCAGGCGGCACTGATCAAGCTGAGCAGGGCCGCCATCAGGCAACCGCCCGGTCCCGCCGTGCCCTGTGACCAACCTACGCTCGTTTGTACTCCTTGTACTTGTCGCCCAGCAGGTGCTTCAGGTCCTGTTTCAGCGCGGCCACCACCTGGGGCGGCGGAGTTTCCGGGCCTTGACCCGCGATCGTGGCGAACCACTCCGCCAGCACGCCCCCTGCGCTGGGTTGGTGGGGTGTCAGGCAGGGCCACTCGGGAGTGCAAATCGGATCGCCCGGGTCAGCCCCGAGTTCCTCGAACTTCGAGGAGGGGTAGGTCAGATGGACCCTCCACCCTCCCGGGATTCGCTTGGCGCTGTAGACGCGTATGCCGTCGCGCTCTGCGAGCCGCTGTAAGGCGTAGGAAGACACGCCGACCATGATGGCACCGGCACACGATCCAGCTGAAGGTTTTGAGCCGACCTGAACTCCCCCTGCCCTGCGGACAGTAGGAGACGCGACCGCCCGCGATCCGCAGTTCCGCAAACCGCCTGCGCGGCAGACGATTTCCTGCTACCGATCACGCCACCAACCAGCACGAGGACCCCCACGACCGGTCACACCAGCCCCGTGACCAGCAACTTCAAGATGAAACGATCTCAATGCGGGCACGCCAGGGGGCAATCCTTGACCGCGAACATCTTGTGGGTGGCACAATTATCCAGGTGCAGGTGTATTTCGGGGCCCTTTGGAGCCTGTAGGTGACTGGCCGGACGCGCCATATGCACCATGTTGATGCTGCATCAGCTTGATGGGCATACGGGGCTGACTGACTGGCCCGACAGATACGCCGCGCGTTCCTGCGGAGTGAGGTCACGGTTGACGGCCTGGCAGATTTTCTGGATCGCTGCGGCAGGTCGAGGGAGGACGACGTCCCAGAGCCGCGCGGTGTGGTCGTCGCTGCCGGTGGCAAGGGTGTGCCCGTCGGGGCTGAACGCCACCGAGTCCACGTCGTCGGTGTGGCCGGTCAGGGTGGTGCGTTTCTTTCCGGTGGCCACGTCCCACAGCCGCACGGTGTTGTCGGCGCTGCCGGTGGCGAGGGTGCTCCCGTCGGGACTGAACGCCACCCACCACACCTCGGCGGTGTGGCCGGTCAGGGTGGCACGGGTCCCGCTGGTAGCCATGTCCCACAGCCGCGCGGTGTGGTCGGTGCTGCCGGTGGCGAGGGTGTGCCCGTCGGGGCTGAACGCCACCGAGCCCACCGGTCCAGCATGGCCGGTCAGGGTGGTGCGTTCCTTACCGCTCGCCACATCCCACAATCGCACGACGTCGTCGGTGCTGCCGGTGGCGACGGTGTGCCCGTCGGGGCTGAACGCCACCGAGCTCACCGCATCGGTGTGGCCTGTCAGGGTGGTGCGTTTCTTTCCGGTGGCCACGTCCCACAGCCGCACGGTAGCGTCGCGGCTGCCGGTGGCGAGGGTGTGCCCGTCGGGGCTGAACGCTACCGAGTACACCGTATCGGTGTGGCCTGTCAGGGTGGTGCGTTTCTTGCCGGTGGCCGCGTCCCACAGTCGCACGGTGTGGTCGGCACTGCTGGTGGCGAGGGTGCGCCCGTCGGGACTGAACGCCACCGAGTACACCGTATCGGTGTGGCCTGTCAGGGTGGTGCGCTTCTTGCCGGTGGCCGCATCCCACAGTCGCACGGCGCCGTTGTCGCTGCCGGCGGCGAGGGCGCGCCCGTCGGGACTGAACGCCACCGCGTCCACCGCGTTGGTGTGGTCCGTCAGGGTGGTGCGGTTCTTGCCGGCCACGTCCCACAGCCGCACCGACTTGTCTTTGCTGCCGGTGGCGAGGGTGTGCCCGTCATGGCTGAACGCTACCGAGTACACCGTATCGGTGTGGCCTGTCAGGGTGGTGCGTTTTTTGCCGGTGGCTACGTCCCACAGCTGCGTGGTGTTGTCGGCGCTGCCGGTGGCGAGGGTGTGCCCGTCGGGGCTGAACGCTACCGAGTACACCGCATCGGTGTGGCCTGTCAGGGTGGTGCGTTTCTTTCCGGTGGCTACGTCCCACAGCTGCGTGGTGCCGTCGTCGTTTCCGGTGGCGAGGGTGTGCCCGTCAGGGCTGAACGCTACCGAGTACACCGCATCGGTGTGGCCTGTCAGGGTGGTGCGTTTCTTTCCGGTGGCTACGTCCCACAGCTGCGTGGTGCCGTCGTCGTTTCCGGTGGCGAGGGTGTGCCCGTCAGGGCTGAACGCCACCGAGTCCACCATTCCAGTGTGGCCGGTCAGGGGAGTGTGTTTCTTGCCGTCGGCCACGTCCAACAACTGCCAGGAGTCGTCGGTGCTGCCGGTGGCGAGGGTTCGCCCGTCAGGGCCGAACGCCACCGAGTTCCGCCAGTCCGCGTGGTCGGTCAGGGCGGTGCGGTCCTTGCCGGTGGCCATGTCTTGCAGCCGCACCGTGCCGTCGTCGCTGCCGGTGGCGAGGGTGTGCCCGTCGGGGCTGAACGCTACCGAGTCCACTGCGTTGGTGTGGCCGGTCAGGACGGTCCGTCTCTTGCCGGTGGCCATATCCCACAGCCGGACAGAGTGGTCGTCGCTGCCGGTGGCGAGGGTGCGCCCGTCAGGACTGAACGCCACCGACTCCACCGTGCCGGTGTGGCCGGACAGGTGCCGCTGCAGCGGGAGGGCTGCGGCGTTTTGCAGGCTTTCGACGGATTCGGGGGTGGGGCTGGTGCGATATGCCTGGATGGCCAGCAGCGAAGCAAGATCGGGACTTGCACTGATAAGCGTGCCGGACTGGGCGGCAAGCTGACGCGACAAGGCTTCTTGACGTTGGCCGACGGCTGTCCGCCACTGCCAGAGAGCTCCTCCAGCGGCGAGGAGCGCGACAACGAGCAGGCTGGCCAGGATCATGTTGAGGTGCCTGCTGCGTCGGATGACGGCCTGTTGGTGCTGCTGGCTCGTGGTGAGGAAGGCTGCGATGTCGCCCGGTAGGCGGCGTTGTTGTGACCATTCGAGGCCCTCTGCAAGTGCTGTTCCCCCGAGGAGGTCCCCAGGGTCGGTCCCTTGAGCCCAGCGTGCGCGCCGTTCACGGGTGCGGTCGAGCCATTCCTGGAAACGGTGGTCCTGGCTGACCCACTCGCGCAGCATGCCCCAGTCCCGGATGAGGGCGTCATGGATCAGTTCGGCCACCGGCTGCCCGGCAGGGGTGTCGGGGCGTCCAGGAGTGCGGGGTGTGTGGGTAGTGATGATGCGATGGCGAGTGAGGGCAGCCAGCACCTCGTCGGTGGCACTGTCGCCGTTAGGCACGGCGTCGGGGTCGGCTGCCAGGTCGCGCAGGTCTTGCAGGGAGACCTGCTCGCGGATGGCGGGAATGTGGTGGCGGGGGTCAGCGGGGCGCACCAGGGAAGTCAGAATCCGCTGTGCGATGGGTAGGTGCTCGGGGGGCAGGTGGTTGAGGGCGGTGTCGCACCAGGTCGTCAGGCTGCCGGTGACTCCGCCAATGCGCCGGTAGGCGTCATGGGTGAGATATCCGTCCTGGCGCCTTTGCCAAAGCTGGCTGAGTGTCAGCTCCAGCAGAGGCAGCACGGTGACGGGTGCCTGGCCGGATGCGGCCCCATCGGGTGTGATGGCTAGGACATCGCTGATGATTTGCTCAGGCAGCCCGTGCTCGAAGTGAGCTCCCATGTCCTGGGCGGGCAGGGTGATGATGTCGTGCAGATCGCGCTGGCTCAGCGCACCTGGCACGTTGAGGAGTCCTGGGATCGCCGCCTCCAACATTCGGGCCAGAGCCGCCAGTTGGGGGTAGAAGTCGTCACGCATGATCAGGATCACGCTGAGCTCGACGTGGGAGTTGACCGCGGTGGTGATCTGGTCCGTGGCGGCCAAGCGGCGCTCGCGTTTCGGGCCGGTGGTGGGCTGGGTGAGGAGCTCTTCGAACTGATCAATGATCAGGATGACACGCTGGTAGGAGGGTTCGGCCGCAAGTTTGCGAGTGACGGCTGCGGTGATCCCCTCCGTGGTGGCCCCGGATAGCCCAGCGCGCTCGAGTTCGGCCAGCAGGTCCTGCCTCGGTCGGGCGAGCACAGGCAACCACCGGTCGCTGCCCGGCAGTTCACCTGCGGCCAGCGCAGGCAGGACACCTGCTTCGACCAGGGAGGACTTGCCTGAACCGGAAGGCCCCAGCAGCAGCGTCAGCCGCTGCTGCTGGGCAAGGTTCGCCAGCACCTGCCGCACTGCGTCTTCCCGGCCTTCGAACCACTGGGCCTGCTCTGCGGTGAACGGCTCCAGTCCCCGGTAGGGGCACACCTCCTGCTCGACCAGTTCGGGCCAGACCTCCCGCAGTACCTGCGTAGGCGTGACATAGGCAATGCCTTGCCCCCTTTCGTGCTCATCCGGGGCGGTGATCTCGGTGAGCATGCCGATGACCAGGCCCGTCACCTCGTCGACAACCGGCCCGCCACTGAACCCGGTGGTCAGGTCGTTGGCGGAAGTCAACTGCAGATGTGTACCCCTGCTATCGGTGGCCGGCAGCAGATCGCCGGTCACCCCGAAGCCGAAGTGCCCGCCAGGCGGGGCCTGAGCGGGGAACCCGAACGAGCGCACCTGATGCCCCCGGCAGCCTGCCGCAGAGCCCAACGGCAATCCCTCCATTCCCGCTGCAGTACTGCTCAGGCGCACAATGGCCACGTCGTCGTCCTCGGGGGAACGCCACGGCTCCTCCAGGACATGTCCCTCAACCTGGGGCGCACCAGCCACGTGGGGGAAAGCCAGCTGCACGCTTTCACCGGGCCCGGCCCCGGCCCCACGCACGACATGCGCACAGGTGACCAGAACGTCCTCGGAGAGCAGAAAGCCCGCCCCAACCACCTCATCATTTGGCCCAAGGATCTGGCTCACGCCGTAAAGAAATCCCGACGCATGGTCACTTTCCGGGCCTCTGCCAGCTATCTCCACCGGATCAGTCCAAACCCTCGTCTGTGCCCGGATGGCCGGGACGATTCCTCTTCCACATCATGGTTACCTTTAAGTGGCAATTGGCGCCGCTCTTGGTGATCACGGCCCCGGCCTCGACCGCCAGATCGATACCGAACTCGACCGCGATCTCGTCAGGGCCGGCCTTGCGCAGTTGGTCGAGTGTGGCGCGCGCCGCCGCCGTGACCGGCTCCAGAGCCCCCTGCAGACTCCCCGGCAGGTCATGAATGGCATCACTGACGCGACCGGCCTTCACCGGCCCCTCCAACGCAGTCGGAGCCTCGACCAGAATGCAGCCCCCGCCACCCAATGGAATCCGAGCCAGCGCTGCCAAAACTCCTCCTTCGCTCGTTCGTGCTCGTTGCAGGCGCTGACGAGCTGGGTGCCGTCCACCAGCGGATGCGATCGATGGCCGCGGATGGCCCCTACGGAGTCCCAGCCAGCATCAACGAATCTGGCATATGCCGCACCTTGGGATGGGCTGTACGAATGAGATGCTCTGACCTGCGCCTCGTTGGAGATGAGATGCGGCTCCTTGTCCGGCATCTTGGTCGTGTGTCTGGTCGAGGGCGCCTGCTTCCTTGGCCAGGTACGTCATGACGTCTTTCCTTGGGCCGTCCTGGCCGCGCCGGACGAAAGTCGCTGCCCGGGCGGAGCTTGGATGATCGCGCCATATACCGGGGCGTCTGGCCTTCGATGACCCGCTGGCGGCGGGGTGGCGGGGCCGAGCGGAATCTCCCCGGATTCTCCCCAGGGCACAGACGGACGGTGGTGTACGCCGTTGCGTGAGAGCGGGTCGCTCCCGGGGATCGTCCAAGGAGACAATCTCGGGAACACCACGGGCTGCTCGGTGAGGGGCTGCCCCGGCCGCGCGTACCAGAGGGCGCCGAGACCGCCGGCGCCGTCCTACCCGAAGACTCGGCAGGCGCTGCCGTCGGGCTCGGGATTGCCGGTCCAGTGGTGCAGCCAGTCGGTGGTCTCCTGAACGGAGTCGAAGGCGTCGCATGGCTCGAAGTCGATGCCCTCGCCTTCGTCGCCGTAGTCGAACTCCACTCGGGCCATATCGGCTAGGGCGGGATGAAAGCGGCGGTCGTCACCGGTCGTCTCGGTCATCTTCGCAGGCTACGTAGCTGCTGCGAGGAAGCTGGCCGCGTACGTCTCAGGGGCCTCGCGTTCTGGTGCATCGAGGAACTGCAACTGATTCTGGGCAAGTTGTGGTGGCTTCTCACCCGTGAGTGAGACGCCCGCGAGCATCCGGCCCAGCAGGCCGAAGGAGCGTCTAGCACGCCACGCGCGCAGCTGCTCGCGAGTGGAACTGACGAGGTATCACTCACCTCCACCTGCCTCCTGCAGCGCCTGCATCGGTGTGGGCGGAGCAGTCGGTCATGAGCATCGTCCGACTTCACGCGGCGGGACGACGGCGGCGCCGTGAGCGATTTCGGAAGCCGAACAAAGTGGCCCCAAGGCGAGCACCATCAACGCTAAATGCAGGGCGGTTGTACTGTGTGGTGCGACAACTGGCATCGGGTCTCGACCTCGGACGTCTGCGGAGGTCTGGACCACGGCGTGCCGCATGACCCCTGGGAGTCGGCTCGTTTCCCGGCGTGGCGCCGCCGATGCTGACTTTGTGCTGACTTGCTGACCTTGAAATGCCCCTGACCTGCAACGATGTCGTGCCGTACCTCTTCGGCTTCCATTGGTACCGGGTTTGGGGCAACGTTGGTGGTGTAGCGGGTTGGCCAGCATCTTTGCAGCTCAGAGGTGGTGCAGAGCAGATCGGCGCATGTGCATGTGTCGTCACCTGTCACCACCTCTGGCAGGACGCATGCTGACTCAACGCTGACTTTGCTAACGCTTCGTCAGCTAAATCTGATGACGTGTCACTTCGATGGCCCTGTGCCTTGAATCGGGGAGCGGGCCGCCTCGGAGGCCCCGTGCGGTTGAGAGGGCTCGATTTCAGCAGTTGACGCCGATGTAAACGCCTTCCCTGAGGGATTGTTCGGTGTCGGGGAAATACCGTCTGAGGCACGATGGCTGAGGATGACGTGCTGGGGTGGCGCAACAGAAGCGTCGTGCTGGCGGAGGGGCTTATGTGCCCATCTCGATCGTGGTCCCGCTCTCAATGGGGATGGCGGTAGCGATTAGTGGACGGCGGGAACCGTCGGGCGACGAGGCTGGATACCGCTGGACTTGCAGGTGGTCTGCGGCGGTCTCCGAGGTGACATTGCCGAACGGATCCTCCCCGCGCCGACGTCATTGACGTCGGTCCCACCTCCGGCGCACCGCTCCCGTAGCCCGGCCACTCCCGCGACTTGAGTGCAGCGGCGAGGCGGGGCATGCGTCGAGTCGGATGCGAGTCATCGGTCTTTTCTCGATGACGCGTCATGTGGAGTGCGTTTCCGTCCTTGAACCTGCCGCAAAGGGCTTAAGACTTGCGGTTTTTGGCTTGTGCGGCACGTGCGTTGTGGGCGATGCGCGCCAGCAAATATCGAAGAGGTAGGCCCTAGCTGGGATGGCGCGCCGTGGACACGGCCCGTCGCGCATCATTCAGCCTTGGGGTGACCTGTGGCTTCGCGCCTTGATCCCCTAACACCACTTGGCGGGACACCATCCGTGAAGAGGCAAGACCGCCCAGACCCAGGCCATGCTGCACAAGGCGCACGCCGCCGGGGTCCGCGCGAGCTTCTTCACCGGCGACGAGGTCTACGGCGCCAAGGCCCTGCGGACCACCTGCCGCCGGCTCAGCCTCGGCTACGCGGTCGCGGTCCGCACCAGCCACCACGTCACCCTGACCTCGGGAGCCAAGCTGTCCGCCACCAAGGCGAGAGCCCTGCTCCCGACGCCGAGCCGGGTCCGCTCACTCCTCGACGTACAGGAATTCCGGTCCGTAGGTCTTCCCGCTGCCGTCGGGCAGCTCCTGCTGCACGAGGGACTTCGCCTTCGGGCTCATGGCGAACATATGGCCGACCGCCTTGCTCACCTCGCTCTTGCCCTCGGCCGGGTCGTCCGTCCGCCAGGCCCGGTCCAGGGCTCGCAGCATCGCGCTGAACTCGGTGTTGAACTCACCGAGCGTCTTCTGGATCTCGGCCGAGGGCGCGTTCAGCTCGTCGTTGGCCCAACCGCCCTGGGGGACCCTCCCCATCGGGTAGGCCGCAGGCATGGGGACGTCGTCGCCCTTGAATTCCCAGACGTCCGGGGACTCGGAGGTCTTGATCAGCTTCTTGCCGTGGAAAATCTCCCGGAACACGTAGAAGTGCGCCAGCTCGCCCGGCTTTCCGGGGAAGGGGTTCTGGGGGGAGGCGGAGGTGCCTTCGCCCTGCTCCTTGATGACCTCGATGGCGGCCCGGACCTTCTCGATGGTGTCGAGCGGGAGGATGTTGTTGCCCTCGCCGTGGTGCGCCAGGGAGTACTCGATCTGCCGGGTGCCCTTGATCAGGTGCTGGTGCACCTCGAAGGCATCCTCGATCGTGGTGTAGAAAGCCCCGATCGTGGTGAAGGTCTCGAACTGCGCGACCGGTTTGTCCGGTCGCTCGATCTCCGAGAACATCTCGACGGAGTCCTTGTTCAGGCCCTCCAGGAAGACGGTCAGCTCGGGCCGCACGCCGCCGGGCAGCGGGCCTTCGTACTTCGGGACGACCTTGGGGTCGGCGATGACCGGAGTCCCGCCGATGGTGGTGAGCATGTTGCACACCAGCCCCATGTGGGTCATCTCGTCGAAGATGATCTCGCGGATGTCGTTGTAGACCGTCTGGCCGGGCTGCTTGATCGACCACATGGCACTGGCGTAGGGGCCGATGGTCGCGAGCTCGACCATGACTGCCTGTTGCAGGGAGTTCTTCAGCCACTCCGCGTCGCGGTCCGCGGGGAGGACTCCCATCAGCTCGACGATGGCGTTGCTCTCGTATTCGAGGACCTGGGTCATGGCGTGCCCTTCTGAAATTACGCATACGGACCGAATGCACATATGCCATGCCATCCACTCGATGGCCGATGGTGGAAATCTACTGGTCCCTCCCGGTACGGCAGGTCATTTGTCTGAGAACTCAGGGGATTGTTCATCCGATTGAGGGCGTGGCGCTGATGGTCACCTCATTCGATCATCGAATCGCGACCGTGATTCCCGGCCTGCCTCTGACACGGCAGCTGCAGCACGGCCGCTCCAAGATCGATGATCTTGCTTAAAACGCCATCTCATTTGGCGAGTCTGCGGTAGCAGATGAGGGTGCAGGCGATGCTGGTGAAGGCCAGGAAGTGCTCGGCTTTGCGCTCGTAGCGACGGTGCAGTCTGGCCCCGGCAATCGCGGTCACTGCCACGCTGGCGATCAGTAGCCGGACGAACACCGATGTGTAGTCAGCGGGGTCCGCGGAACGCTGAAAGAAATAATTGAAGACTGAAAAGAGAGCGCTGCAGAGTGCCATCGCCACGTAACTGCCAGAACGGCGAGGGTCACTGTACAGACGCAGCGGCATCAACGGATGCGCAGTCCGTGCCTGAATGATCAGAAAGACGACGAGCAGTCCGATCGCTGCAGGGATCGAAGTGAGGACGGCTGTATCGGCCCAGCCATCGCGAAAGGCGCGGGAAAGCCCGAGTGCCAAGGCGAGCATGCCGCCGACTCCGGTGATCGCTCCCCACACATCCAGCCGCCCGCGCTGTCGCCCCGCCTCGACCAGGCCCCAGGTGCCGGCCAGGACAACGAGACCGAGGGGGACATTCATGAGGAGCGGCAGCCGCCAGTTCACACGGCCGTTGCGCATGATTCCGCTGAGCAATAGGCCGCTCGTAGTTCCTGTTACGGCCACGGCCGCGAAGACGCCCAGCGCGGTGGTGCGCCGTGCCAGCGAATCTTGAGCGCGTGCCACCGTGCTTTGACGCATGCGAGTTCGTGTCACCGAATCCTGAGCACGTGGATCACTGGGAAACTGTGGCGGTTGGTGGGGTCCATCGGCGGGTGCGAGGTGGCGTGGACGAGACGCCGTAGTCCTTCTTGAGGTGTTCGGGGATGGCGTAGTGCATGACGCGTCCGCGGGTGAGGGAGGACAGTTCGAGGACGCTGGTGAGGTGGCCGAGGCGGTCCAGGGCCCAGGCGCCGAGCGGGGAGCGGTCCTCGATGGTCTCCAGGGCGCCGAGGAGGTGGGGGACGGCCTTGACGACGGTGTCCCAGGGGGTGCGGGGTACCTTCAGCCAGTCGGCGCAGGTGTCGCCGACGAGGTGGCGGATGAGTGCGGAGACGATCGGGTCGAAGAGGGTGCCGGGCACGATCTCCTCGTAGAGGTCGATCAACTGCCGGGTCAGGTGCGCGCCTTCCTCGGACGGACCCATGTGCCGGATCATGTACAGATCGAGGAACTGGCGGGCCTCGTCGAGGGTCTTGGGGACGGCGTCCTGGTTGACGCCGAGCATGGCGCCGACCACGCGCCACACGTAGTAATAGGCGTCCGCCCCCTCCGTGGACATGTGGATGCCGAGGCGGTGCAGGCTGTCCAGGACGAGCAGCGAGAAGAACATCTGCCCGCCGATCATGTCCTCCTGACAGATCGGCACCCCCAACGCTCCGGCGTCCCAGCGGTTCTCGCGCGTGAGGTGGTGGCGGATGGAGGCGTGCAGCAGGCGGACCTTCTGCGCGGCCGGGATGAAGCGGCTGCCGGCCTCAAAGGCGCCGGGCTGCATCAGGTAGACGGTGAATTGGCCGGTCTCCGCCATACGTTTGGACGGGTATTTCAGACCGTGCGTCGCCGACAGCAGCTTCGCCACGTGCGGGACGACGTAACAGGCGGGCATAGAGGCAAAGGACAGCGCGGTGGAGATGTGCACGTTGTTGTCGATGAAGAACATCCGGGCCTTCTCCATCTCCCCCCAGTCCACCCAGGCCGGCGGGGCGCTCGTGGCCTCCAGGTACTCCCGGGCAATGTCGGGCAGCCCGTCCGGAAGGGGAGCGCCGACGGTGGAGACGTACCGCATCAGGGTGTTGAACTTGCCCACCTCCCCGCGCTCGAAGAGGGCGGCGACCGTGGCGTCGGCGAGTTCGTCGCCGTCCTGCCGTAGGGCGTTCATCGATGCCTCGGTGTAGGGCATGGCAGGGCTCCTTGTCTCCATCAGGAACGGCGGACCGCTGCCGAGTGCGCCAGGGCGGTGAGCGCGGCGGCGGCGGGCGCGGGCAGAGTCAGCTCGTCGAGAGCGCAGAGGGCCTCCTCGACCCGCGCGGTGATCATGTTCTCGATGCGGTCGGGCGCCTTCAGTCGGCGCATCACCTCGCGTACGGCCTCCAGACCGTCCCCGTCCGGGTCGCGTTGGCCGAGCAGGGCGCGCAGCCGCTCGCGCTCGTTGTCCCCGGCGAGCCGCCAGGTCTCCGCGAGCAGGGCGGTGGGCCGATGGCCACGCACGTCGTCGGCGCCGGACTTGCCGGTGAGCTCCGGATCTCCGAACACGCCGAGCAGGTCGTCCCTCAGCTGGAACGCCTCGCCCAGCGGCAGCCCGTACGCGGAGTATCCCTCGCGCATCCGCTCGCCGGCCCCGGCCAGGGTGCCACCGATCAACAGGGGCTGCTCGACGGTGTACTTGGCGGTCTTGTAGCGGATGACCTTCAGCGATGCCGCCGTGTCCGGGGCGGCACCGGTGTGAAGGATCTCCAGGCACTCGCCCGCGATCAGGTCCCGGGCGAGCGCCGCCCACAGTGGGCGGGCCCGGCCGAGGTAGGCGGCGGGCAGGCCGCTGGTGACGAACAACTGCCCGGCGAGCGACATCAGCAGATCGCCGACCAGCATCGCCAGCGACCGGGCGGCCGCAGCGGCCCGCGGGTGGTGCTCCACGGCGCCGCGCAGGGCCACGTGTGCGGTGGGCCGTCCGTGCCGCAGCGGGCTGTCGTCGATGAGGTCGTCGTGCACGACCGCGGCCGCGTGCACCAGCTCCATGGAGGCCGCCGCCCGCACCAGCGCGTCGCTGTCCGGCTGCCCCACCGCGCGCCAGCCCCAGTAGCAGAACGCCGCCCGCAGCCGTTTGCCGTCCGCGACCGCTGCCTCCACTTGTCCCGCCACCGGGTTCAAGGCCGGGGCGATCGCCGACAGCTGGTCGGTCTCCCGGGCGACGAAACGCTGGAGCACCTCATCGACGCGCGCCTTGAACGCGGTCGGCTCCCACCGCTCAGACGCCATCGTCGGCCCGTCGGGCCAGCACGTGCTGGGCGAGAACCTCCAGGTGGGCCGGGGGTGCGGACGCATACCGGTCGAGCACGAGGCGCCCGCGCGCCACCAGATCCTGCTCGGCCTCCGCTGCAAGCTCGGCGGCGTCCGAACGCCTCAACAGCCCCCGCACGGCCCCGAAAGCCGAACCCAGCGTGCTCACCGCCAGATCCGCCAGCCCCGCCGCCAGCAGCATCGCCTGCCCGTCCAGGCCCTCGCGGGCTCCCGTATCTCGCGTCATGCCATCCCCCACCCACAGCGCGTCCGAGCGGCGTCGTCCCGCGCCGCTCTTCCCAGCGTCGCGCCAGACAGGGCACCAGAGCATAAAAACTCACCAACGAGTGATCACATCGCTCGAATGTATGACGGACTGTTGTCGCGGCCCGTCGTCGGCCGTTACGAGATCGACGCCATGAACCTCGACCTCGTCACCGACGGCACCCGCCTCACCCTGGCGGTCGACACCAAGCCGGCGATCCGTGAGGCATCGGACGAGGAGATGCCCCCGGGCTACCCGGCCGCGGCTATCGGCTTCCTTCCCGGCGACGGCGACGAGTACATCGTCACCTGGTCGCCGCCTTCTGTGCCGAGAGGCCGGCGCACGCGTCGCGTGTGTCTTCCTGCTGCGGCGGCAGTGGCAGATGTTGCCTGCGGGCCCGTTGGCGGAAAATGGCGGGCTATCTTGGCGTGTTGGTCACGCATGATTGCGCTGCGGTCACGCACCGGCAACAGTTGGCAAGGCTCGATGCCGGGCATGTGAGGCTCCTGCATCTTAAAGGCGAGTATTTGGGCTGTTTTCCCTTCTGCTGTGGTTCGGAAGCTGAGGCTCTGTGGCCGTACGTGTGGGTGAGATCCGGGAAATCCTTGAGCAGGCAGCGCCGTGGGGAGTGGTCAAGATCCCGGCATCTGTGCCGGGTGACCACGCGCCCGACGCGGGCCTGGTGTTTCGTGGCGACGCGCTGCGGGTTGATGGTGCGGAGGGCGATGCGAGGGTGTTGTGGGTCGCCGGGCTGGCCGCCACCACCGCTTCTACGTCCCCGGTGCCGGTACGCATAGCTTTCACCATCCGGCGGGTCCCGGCGCGAATTTCGAGGTGGAACACCTTGGTATTTCATCCGAGACGGATGTCGGCCGGAAGTCGGGGGAAGACTCGATCCGTTCCCGGTGGTGTCGACCGGAATTCGGCATGCCCAGGCCCACACAGGCGCGGCGGAGACAGCGGACGATTCGCCGATGGTCGACGAAGTCGACCTCGACGAGAACGTTCTGCGCCGAACTTTCGCCCTGCCGGGCCGAGGCCGGTCCGGCGGGGTCACGCTCCGCGGCACGTTGCCCACAGATACCACGATCGCGTTGCGCCTCGATCATCGCGAACCACCGTGTCCGCCCGCGATTAGCAACTCCGGTGTCCCGGTGGCTGACCCGGTCGGCCATCGCCGCTGACCTCGCCTACACCCGCTGATGACGCATCGGTGCCACCACAACCGTCTCCAACCGACCCGCACAGAAGGACCCTCATGCCCGAGCACCAAGTGGACGCATTCTTCACGACAGCCAACGCCGGTCAGGGGGCCGAACAGACCGGATTCGTGGTCCAAGGGGACCGCGCGGCCCGGTTCGGCTGGGGGAGCCACCGGATGCTGGACGGGGCGTTGGCGCTCGCGCGCCGGTGGCCCGACCTCCCCGCGGCCTTCCGGTCTGGCTTCGACGCGACCTTGACGACACCGTTGGACGACCCGTGGACCATCGTCTTCCGCGGGACGCAGTGCCTGCGACTGCACCCGTTGGACGAGACGGTCGCGGAGGTCACCACGATCGCGGCGCGGTTCCCGGGGTTGCCGGCGGTGTTCGCGTCCGGGGTCGACGCGGCGCTGCCGGGATCGAGTGGGAATCAGGCGTTCCTGTTCCGCGGGAATCAGTGCGTTCTCTACGACATGCGGGCCCACGCCGTGGTCGAGACGAAGACGCTCGCGGAGATGTGGCCCGGCCTGCAGGCCAAGGCCCCGGAGTTCGTGAACGGGATCAGCGCGGCGACGTACGATCCGAGCAAAGGCGAGTTCCACCTCTTCCGGGGCGCGCACTACGCCAAGGGCGTCCTGGCCACCCGCACCGTGACGACCGATGCGGCCGTGGTCGACGAGAGTTCGTGGCCGGGCCTGGTCCCGACGTTCGCCCGCGGACACGTCTACGCCCAGGACGGCTACGCCAACCACAGCACCGTCGAGAGCGTCGACGTGGAAACCGGAAAGGTGACCTTCAGTCACAAAGTGAGGGGCAGCTACCTCACTCGGCACGCGATCGCCGTCAGCCCGGACGGTCGCTACGTGTACATCCGGTCGGTTTCCACCTGGATGTGTTTCGACACGACCAGCAACCTCCTCCTCGCCGAGACTCCGGTGACGGAGGACACATACGCCTCCAGCAACGTGGGATTCAGTCCAGACGGGCTGCACATCCACGGCATCATCCGCACGTTCGACCCGTCGGTCTTCCACCTGGACACGTTTCGCGTCGGTACCGCCGAGCGGACGCGGCGCATCGAGGTCCGTGGCACCGACTTGTTCGACGACCCGGCCGAGGCCGCCGAGACCGGCGGCCTGGCCCTGTGGGACACACCCATCCTCACCGCGCCGGGTGGTCGGTACCTCTACTTCGGCGGCTCACTCGACGGGGACGCCGTGGTGATCGAGGTCGACGACGAGGCGAGCCGGGTCCGCCAAGCCTTCCGGATCCCCAATTCCACCAAGTTTGAGGACCTGGCCATCTCTTCGGACGGTCTCTTCGTGCACGTGGCAACGCAGACCGACGTCGTGACGGTCGATGTGCGCAACGGGAGCATCCGATGCAGGGGTGTCCTGCCGCACTGCCGGAACGTCGCGCTGACGCCCGATGGGCAGTCGTTGTACTGCCTGCCCGACGCCGAGAAGTCCGGTGTCCTGGTGGCCGATCCGGTCGATCACCGCGTGCGCCATCGGATCCCGGTCAGCGCTCAAGGCGGCCTCGGCAGCCCTCGGGGGATCGCGTTCGACTTTGCCGGAACGTACGCCTTCGTCGGCGATCCCGAGTCGATTTCGGTTTCGGTCATCGACACCGATGAGCACGTACTGGATCGGACGATGCCGATGACCCTGAAAATCGGGCCGGGCGCCGTCGCCTTCACCATCTACTGACCACGCCGCGACCGGCGCCCCACCCGCCCCGCCCGCCGAGGAGGCCCCGTGTCCCCTGCCGCCGAACAAGTCACCCTGCTCGACATGTTCAACGCCATCGACCAACCGATGGTCGAACTCCCCGACGAACTGGTCCCGTACCTGGAGAACGTGGTCGAGCACACCGGCCTGCCGACCGGCGAGAAGCTGTACACCGCGCGCTCGCCGGGTTACGACCAGCCCGGCGAAGCCAGCCCCGTGGACCTGCTGTTCGTCAAGACCAACAAGGTCGGGAACGCCTCGCTGAGCGCGGCCGTACTCGACATCCGGATCGGTTTCGACGCCTCCGGTCTGAGCCTGGTCGGCGAGAGCATCCCCACGGGCGCGTTCGTCTTCCCGACCGTGCGGATCGTCTACATGTCCCGCGCGATCGTCGTGGACGAGGTGAACCAACTCAACAGGGTGCTGTGCGGGTCCGGCGTCACCGAGCCGACGTTCCCGCTCCCGAACGTGATGACCGAGCACGCGTGGCCCAAGAAGTTCAGCGCCGTAGTGAGCTGGTGGGTCAACGGCGGAGAGCTGCCCGCCCTGGCGATCTCGATGGACAAGGAGGAGAAAGACAAGCCGTCCGAGCCGGACAAGGACATCCGGGTACCCGGTCTGCCGGTCAGCTTCGGCCCGGTCGAGATCGCCGCCGTCCGGCGTTCCTTCGACGAGAAGAAGGGGTTACGGATCTTCCTGGTCGGCGAGTTCCGCCTCGCGGGCTTCACGTTCCAGCTCGACGGTCTCGGCATCGTCGTCCCGCTCGCGGGGGGCTTCATCCCCAAGCCGGAACTCATGGGCGCAGCCCTCGACATCACCCGCGTCAAGCCGCCCATGCAGATCATGGCCGCGATGCGCTGGGCCGGCGCCAGGGACCCGGGCATCGCCGGCGGGCTGGTCGGTCTCGTGCGGGTGACCACGCCCGCGGTCGAAGTCCTGGGCGCGGGCGGGTTCTTCCGCGCCACCGAAGGCTTCAACTCGGTGTTCCTGTACGTCGAGGCCCTGCTCGCGAGGGAGGCCCGGTCGCTGTTCGGGCCGTCGCCGTTCACCGTCACCGGGTTGTCCGCCGGTTTCGGCATCAACAGCACCATCCGGCCGCCCACCGCGGCCCAACTGCCCGCCTTCCCGCTGGTCTCCCGACTGGACGAGGCTCCACCGACACCCGCGGACCCCACGCCCGACCCGCCGACGCCGATGGACATGCTCGAAAACCTCGCCGGCAAGGCGGGGTGGGTCCGGCCCGAGGACGGCTCGTACTGGGCGGCGATCGGCGTGCGGTTCACGTCGTTCCGCTTCATCGAGACCAAGGCGCTCGCGCTCGTCGAGTTCGGCAACCGGCTCAACCTGATGTTGCTCGGCCGCACGTCCGTCACTTTCCCCAAGAACGCCGATGTCGGCGGCCGGGTGCACGCGCGCCTCAACATCGACCTGCGCCTGGCGTACCTCTCCGACGAGCATCTGATCAGCCTCGACGTCGCGGTCGCGCCCGGCTCGTTCTTCTTCGACCCGGCGTGCGAGCTGACCGGTGGGATCGCGCTGTGCGTGTGGACCGGCGGGGGGCGCGGCGGCGACTTCGTGATCAGCATCGGCGGCTACCACCCGCAGTTCGCGCTCCCCGACTACTACCCCAGGCCCGCCCGGCTCGGGTTCCGGTGGAACCCGTGCGGCCGGGTGGTGATCCAGGCCCAGGGGTACACCGCGCTCACCCCCGGCGCGATCATGTTCGGCGGCGCGCTCGCCGCCCGCTACGAGAGGGGCCTGCTCAGCGCGTGGTTCACCGCGCACCTGGACGCCCTGATCCAATGGAAGCCGTTCTACCTCGACATCGCGATGGGCGTCTCGATCGGCGTCGCGTTCACCATCAAGGTGATCGTCAAGATCCGGGTCTCCATCGAGGTCGGCATCGACCTGCAACTGTGGACCCCGCCGCTGGGGGGCCACGTCACCGTCAAGGTCTGGTTCATCTCCTTCGGCTTCGACTTCGGCTCCTCCCGCAAGGGCGCACCACCCGTGCCGTGGAGCGAGTTCCAGATGCAGCTGCCCTCGCCGATCCGGGCCAAGCCGGAAAAGGGCCTGCTCCTCGACGTCGACAAGTCCGAAAGGCAGGCGCGCGAGGCCGAGCAGGCGCCGCTCCTGGTCTCCTCCGACGGGTTCGCGTTCTCCACCGAGGCAGCACTGCCGGCGTCCGTGATCCGGCTCAACGGCCAGGCCATCGCGACCGCCCACAACAAGATCGACATCCGGCCGATGGGCAAGACCGGCCTGACCTCCGAACACATCGTCACGCTCGACCTCGACGGTGTGGAGTACACCCCCGACCCCAACCTGTGGACCCGCACTGTCATCCGCCGCGACCTGCCCCGAGCGCTGTGGGGCAAACCGGTGACCAAGCCCTCGCCCAAGGAACCCGGCCTCGAACCGGGCCTGTTCACCGGGCTGCACTTCGAGGTTCCTGGTCCCGACCTGGGCCCCGGCCTCGGCCCGGTCACCTCGGCCGCACTCGGCGTCGAACCGCAGCCCGAGGGCTACACGCCCCTGCGCGAAGCCGACTCCCAGGGCCCGGAGCCCGGCGTCGATCCGGACAGCGTCGGCGTCATCGTCGAAACGCTCGCCTCCCCTACCACGGCGACTCGCCGCAGTGCCGTGTACGACGCGTTGACCCGCCTAGGCGCCGCCCCCGGCAAGGACACCGACGGTGCGCTGACCGACTACGCCCGCCTGGTCGGCCGCAGCATGACCGACGCCCCGCTGACCACGGCCGCACCCGCCATGTCCACCCCGATCGCAGCGAGGTGAGCCGCGTGCCCGATGCCTTCCGGCAGAACGAACCGCCCCGACTCGACGTCACCTTCCACGACTACCTCGTCCCCCGTGCGGACCCCGGCGTATACACCGTGCACGCCGAACACCTTCTCAAGGAGGCGGACGGCACCCGCGTCGACACCGATCCGCTGCCGGCCGCCGAGCAGAAGTTCGAGGTCCGCGCGGCCCGGTTCACCCTGCACGAGACGTCCGTGCACGCCTACTACCCACCCGCCGGAACGAGCGGTCGCTACGACGCGGTGCTGCCGCACATCACCCTCGATCGGGCGATCCTGCCGTGGGAACGCTCGCTCACCGGCGTCCGCTCGCGCGCTCGCGCGCCCTGGGTCGCGCTGCTGGTGTTCCGGGAGGGCGAACTGCCCGACGACCCGGCGGCGGCCGGGGACACGGTTCTGCGCACCGTCGCCGAACTGATCAAGCCCACCGAGCAGGACGTGATCGGCCCCAGCAACCTCCGCGGGATCACCTCCGGCATCGCCGCGAGCAAGTGCGCCACCATCGACGTCCCCCGAGAGGTCTTCCGCCGGGTCGCGCCGTACCAGGAGGAGATGTACTACCTCGCGCACGTGCGCGACGTGGTCCGCCCGGTGCTGGGCGCCCAAGGGGAGGTGCTGACCGAGGGCAAGTACGCGGTGGTCACCGCCAACCGCTTCCCGCGCGAGGCCGGCCGCTATACCGCGCACCTGGTCTCGCTCGAAGGCTACGAGGCGCAACTGGAACCGGGCGCGCCAGGGACCCACCGCGCGCTGCGTCTGGTGTCGCTGTCCTCGTGGTCGTTCACCACCGACCTCACCCACGCGCTCGACATCCCGGACATGCTCCAGCACCTGGTCGAACCGAGCTGGTCCGGCGACCCGGAAGACCTCGCGCTGCGGATCAACCCGCCGAAGGGTGAACCCGCCGACGACGCGGAACGCTACGCCCGGGCCCGGCTCGCACTCGGCTACGCGCCGGTGCCTTTCCGCACCCTCTCCGGCGAACTCACCTACGCCTGGTACCGGGGACCCGCCACCCCGGTCACCACCCCGGACGTCCCCGGCCAGGCCGGCGAGAGCGGCCACACCACGGCCGACCACGCGCTGATCTACGAACGTGAGAACGGCCTGTTCGACGTCAGCTACGCGACCGCGTGGACGCTGGGGCGCACGATCGCCCTCGCCGACCCCGACTACTCGGCGCAGATCACCCGTGCCCGCCGCGAACTCGGCAACCGGGCCGCCACACTGCGCGCAATGGCAGCCGACCCGGTCCGCGCCCGCACCGACCCCGATGCCGGTCGCGGGCTCGCCGCGCTGCACGAACTCGCCGCTGACGGCGGCCGATCGCTGGCCGCCGCGCTCACCGACCGCGCCGATCCGGGCCCCACCCCGCGGGTGACCGGCCGCCGCCGGCTCAACCGGGCCGAGGGCCGCGCGCTGCTCACCGAGGAGCGTTCCATGTCGCTGCTGCGCGCGACCGCCGAGCGCAACACCGGCGACATGCCGGCCTGGCTCGACGAACTCGGCCTGCTGCGTGGCATCCCGTTCTGCTACCTCGTACCCGACCCCCGCATGCTGCCACCCGAATCGATGCGGATGTTCCGGATCGACGAGCAGTGGCTGGACGCCGTGCTCGCCGGTGCGAGCGACGTCGGCATGCACACCTCGATGGACCGCGACCTGGACCCGCAACTGCGCGCCGTCGTCGGCCGGAGCAGGCGGACCGAACTGCGGCCCGGTGCCGGCCTGTTGATCAACTCCGAACTGGTCAAAGCATGGCCGGACTTCCCGCTCGTCGCGAAGACCGCCGACGGCACACCCATCGTCGAACTGCGCCAGGACCGGCTGGCCACCAACCTCATCCTGTACCTCTTCCGGGACGTCCCCGACGTGATCGAGATCCGCGAACCCGGCCAGGGCATCCACTTCGGCATCGACGCCGGCGACCGGATCAACCTGCGCAGCCTCGGCGGCGCCGGGAACCCCCCGTTGGGCGAGGACACCGGCGCCTCCTTCCCCGCTCCCGATCACCCGGACACAGACACGGTGTTCTGCACATACCTGCGCGATCGCCCGGACGGCGGGACCAAGGACGTGCTGCGCCTGTGCGGCGACGCCGGCCTGGTCTCCGGCCTGGCCGCCGCGTTCGAGCTGGACGACCTCACTCCGTCGCAGTTCGCCCTGCAAATGGTCAACTCCCCGGTCCTCCAGCGCCTCGCGCCGAAGCCGCCCGCCTTCCCGGAAGCCACGACCGCCACGACAACCGGGAGCCCGCGATGACGGACACCGATCCCGACCTGATCGTCCCCGTCCAGTTGCACGCCCTGGTGGTCAACGAGACCGTCAAGGAAGGCAACGCCTTCATGCGGTGGCAGCCCAACTTCGCCAAAATGCTGGCGAACAAGACGGCCGCCGAACCCGCGCCCAGCAAGGACACCGAAGGCATCGCGACCGGCGTGCACGTGCAGTGGCAACTGCCCGAGGCACTCACCTCCGGTCACTACGACCCCGACACCGGCGAGACCACCTTCCCCCTCGTGCCCAACCGCTGGCTCGTGGTCCGCCATCACACCGTGCCCTCCCCGCGCCCCGGAGCCGGACAGACCCGGGCCGCGGCATGGATGATCCACAGTGACTACCTGGAATTCACGAACGGCGTCCCCGGCAAGCGCGGCGCGTCCCCCTTCCTGTCCGAGAACCCCGAGGACGGCGAACTCCGCGAGGACTGGATCGGCCGCGCACACGACCTGCGCGAAGGCGGCTGGAGCGAACCCGCCCCCGTCGAGCCCTTCCTCACCGCGATCGGCCCCGGCCTGCCCGCGTTCGCCGGCTTCCAGCCCTACCACCAGAACGTCTTCTCGTTCCACGACACGCTCCTCGACCTCAAGGGCGACGGCCACAACGTGCCCGCGCCCACCACCCTGAGCTACTTCGTGATCGGCTGGTACTCCGACGACACCGCCGAGTTCCTCCGGCGGGCGGCCGACATCCCCGGCCTGCTGCCGCCCGAAACGCCGAGTGATGACAATCCCGGCGTGTTCCCGCCCCTACACCGCACCGACGACCTGCTGCGGGCCCTGCGCTGGGCCCTGCCCGGGTACACCGACCTCCCCGAGGACCAGGACCCACCCGTCGGCGACGGTCCGCGACGCTCGGTCTACACCGGCACCGCGCTCGGCATCCCGTGGACGTACTACAACTGGGCGCCTCCGTCCGCCATGCCCGGCCACAACGACCTCCCGGTCGCCGTCGGCCACAGCACCGCCGACGCGCTCGGCGACATCGCCGCACTCCAGTCGCGCTCGGCCCGTACCGGGGAGCTGATCAAGGCCCTGTACCACGGGACGATCGACGGCCTCGATCAGGCGGACGGGGGCCACGACCTGGACGAGGTCACCCGACGTGCCTGGTTCTCCGCGTCCGCGTCCGGCTACTCGTGGCAGATCGTGCCCCGGCCCACCGACAGCCCCGAACCCGCCCGCGCCGCGCCGACGAACACACCGTCGTGGCTGGCCGAACTCAACGAGCACCAGCGCCGCCACGACGCGGCCGGACGCGAACTCGCCCACGTACAGGAGCGGTTGCGTACCCTGTGGTGGCTCAAGGGCCTGCCCGGCGAGCACCCCGACGGCTTCGACGAGGCCGCCGCGTGGCAACTCGAACCGGACAATGAGGGCACCCCGGCCGAGCGCGCCGCTGCGCTGATCGCCGAGCTGACCGACCTGCGCCAGCACATCCCGCAGGGCACCACCTCCGAACAGGTGCAGGAGGCGATCGACCGTTTCGCCGCCGACCACCATCTGCCCGCCGACCTGGAGCTGCGCCGCGTCGCCGAGCCGCCTTTCCACCGCACCAGCGACCCCGTCGTGCTGATCACCGGCGCGGGTGCCAAGGAACCTCTGACCCGCCACCCCGACGACCCGTTGCCGTGCCGCACCGTGTCCGGGCTGTTGACGGCGCTGCGGGTGAACGGCCAGTGGGACGACACGAGCGTCGCACCGCCGCCGCTGGATCGGCCCGAACCCGGGCCGATCGACGTCCCCAACCTGCCCGCCCCCGGACCCGCGCTGCTCGCCGAGTTCGCGCTGCTCGACCGGGCCGCCCGCACCCGCGCCACCGGCGACCCGGAACAGCGCAGCGCGCTCGAAGTGGCCCTGGAAAAGCCGGACGAGCACGTACAGGGAGTGCTCGCCGAGTACACCTCGGTGTGGAGCCAGCCCTGGCTGCCCATGTACCTGCAATGGGACTTGCGCTATCACCCCATCCCCTACCAGGCCGAGGACGGCACCCGGAACTGGTCCTTCGACGGCAGCGACTACAGCTGGGAGGGCACCGGCGCCGACCCCGGGAACGGCGAGGACGGGCCGGAGTGGATCCCGTTCACCGCACGGACCTTCCTCACCCCGAGTGCGCCGTACGTGTTGGCCAGGCAGATCGACCGGCTGAACGACACCCACGGCACCACCGCCGCCGAACGTGCGGGCCTGCGCACGCTGCGCGACGCCTACGCCGAACTGGACGTGCTCTCCCAGACCCTCGACGGCTTCAACGACGCCCTGCTCATGCGCGACATCGGGGCCCGCGCCGCGACTCCGGAGGCGGTGGCCCGGCTGACCGGGGAGGCCGGACACGTCGCCTCGCCCGGAGTGCCCGGTGACGACGTCGACTTCCGCTTCCAGCCGGTGCGCGCCGGCCAGTTCTACTTCCGTGACCTGCGCATCATCGACCGGTTCGGCCGCTCCGTCGTGATCGCCACTCCGGAGGGGGACGCCCACCTCCAACTGCAACTCCGCCCTGTGGTCAGCACCACCCCCAGTGCCCCGCTGGAGGAGGGCATCGAGGCGCCCAAGCGCTTCGCGCAGTTGCCACCGAGGCTGCTCCAGGACGCGCGGGTGCGGATGCGGACGGTCTCCGGGCGCGACGACGCCGAAGTTCGTGCGGGACGTGCCGGTCGCGCGGGTGACTCGGACAGTCCGCTCGTGGGATGGGTGCTGATCAACAACCTCGACGACAATCTGCTCGTCTACGGCCCGGGTGGAGAGGCGTTCGGCGAACTGCGGATCATCCGCACCGCGCAGAGCACCAGGGAAACCGCGTGGACGCCGCTGCCGTCCTCCCCTTACCACGACGAGACCGACGAAAGTTTCGGCCGCGAACACCCACACCTGGCCGGCTTCGTCCGAGGGCTGGTCGGGCCCACCGGCCCGTACACCGCGCTCCTTGCCACGATCGACCAAGGCGTGGAGAGCATGACCGACACCGCCGCCCAGGACGACCGCGCTCCCGCGCGGCTGGTCGGCCGCCCGGTCGCGTTGTACCGCGTGCGCCTCGACCTCGAGCTGCGCGGGGACCCGCTCAGCAACCCCGGCTGGGACCACGCCCTCGGGCAGTCGGCCGAGGAATACCCCGACTACCGGTGGCCGATCCGCCTCGGCAACCCCGGCCAACTCACCGACGGGCTCCTCGGCTACTACACGAGCGCCGAGGGACCCGGCGGCAAGACCGACTACAGCCGCCTGCACGTCGTCGAGCCCGCGATCGAGGACCCATACCTGGTCGACATCGACAACGGCGCGGGCCTGGAGCTCCCCGCGCGCCCGGCCGACGGCGACCCCGTCTCGCACCACCTCACGATCCTGGCCGATCCGCACAACCCGATCCACGCGACCACGGACATCCTCCCGGTCACCGACCTGGAACTGCCCGCCGACCTGGTACACAACGCGCTGCTGCGGATCCGCGCCGCGTTCCGCCTCAATCCGCTGCTGGCCCCCACCCGGATCCCGGTGACCGCGCCGGCCCGCCGCAACGGCGGCCGGCCCGGCACGTTCGGAGACGGACAGCCGCTGCCCGACGAGATGCTCGTGATGATCCGCCCCGCCGCCTGGCACGGAACGTGGACCTGGGCCGAGCCCCTCTCTGCGGCGGACGGGGACTGGCAGGAGCGCGCGATCCTGGCCGCCGACACCGACCCGCACACCGACGACCCGGTCCCGCACGCGCGCGCCGGCTATCTGCTCCTGCAACCGGCACAGGACGCCACAGAGGAGGAACTCGCGTGATCCTGCACGCCCGAACGGGCGACACTGTGCTCACCCACACGGTGACCACAGTGCCGACGCCGGTCAACGTCAGCAACCCGCAGAAACCCGAACCCCTCCGCCTGGAACTCACCGTCAGGGGCAGCGCCGACACGCCCGTGTACCTCGACCGGATCGACATCGCCATCCCGCACGGCGCCGGCGAGACCCACCTGACCTCGACCGCCGTGGCGACGATCAAGACCACCACGGACTACGCCTCGCCGCCCAACCAGAGCTGGACCACGGACGCGAGCCTGGCCGACGGGGTTGCGACCGTCACCTTCACGGCCCGGCGACCGGTGTACGCGGACGGCGACTTCGCCATCACCATGATCCTCTACGACTTCCTCGTCAACGAGGTGGTCGGCACCGCCGAGATCGTGGTCACCGAGTGGACCTCGCCCCAGAGCGGCGGCGAACCCACCGACCGGGAGACGCCGTTTCGCATCGACAAGTGGCCCGCCGACTTCACGCTCACCAACTTCCACCCAGACGACATCACGGTCGCCAACGGCGAGTGCACCACGCTGCGCTGGGAGCGCAGCCGAGGCCCGGAGTACACGCTGTACTGGGACGACAGATCCCAGCGGGTCGACGCCTGCAGCTCGTGGCCCTCGCACAAGCTCGACCACACCACCGGCTTCATGCTGGTCGCCGTGGACGGCACCGGTACCGGGCGCCGGACGTACGCGCTCACCACCGTCGTCACGGTCACCGAACCCAACCTGCTCGTCGGCAACCTCGACGTCAACGGCATCACCCAACTCCAAGGCCCGCGCCAACAATTCCCGTTGCCGACGAGCGGAACCTCGCAGTACTACAAGGCAGGCACCGACGGCACCCTCGTCGGCTACCTCTCCGGCCTCAGCGGCGCCCCGGGCGCGACCCTGGCCGCAACCGTCTACCGGGCCGGGCAGAACGAGTACACGATGCAATTCACCTCCGAGAACCCCGCAGCGGCGCCACCCGGCGAAACCCCGATCACCGTGCCCGTCCCGCAGGACGCCGAAGTCCTGCTGCACTTCGGCGGCCAGAGCGGCGACACCCTCGACCTGGTCTGGCTGCCCCAGGGCACCGGCAAGTTCGAGGTGATGCCCCGATGACACCGGCGCCCGAACCACTGCTCGCGTACACCCTCACCACCACCCCCGACCCGATCAGAATCGGCGCGCCCGCCACACTGCGCCTGGTCGCCCGCGGCGGCGCCGCCCCCGCGTACTGCCGCCGGATCACCCTCGGAGTGCCCACCGGCACGGGCGCCGGCGCGCTCACGGACAACCCGGCGGCGATCACCACCGCGCCGGTCCAGGGCGGCGGCCACCAGGACCAGGGCGGCGGCTGGACCATCGCCCGCTCCACACCGCCCGGCCGGGCCGACTTCACCGCGATCCCCACCGCGGGCCGGGGCTGGCTCGCCGGCGTCACCCCGCTCACCCTCGAACTCGGCGCCATCGCCGTCAACGCGGCGCTCGGTGGCACGGCGCTGACCGTCACCGAGGAGACCAGCGCCGACGGCACCGACTGGGCCACCCGCACGACCGAACTCCCGGTGCCCAAGTTCTCCGCCGACTTCGTCTTCCGCTACTTCGCCCCGGACGAGATCCACGTGCCCAACGGCGATTCCGTCCGGCTCACCTGGCAGGGCTCGCCCGCCACCTACACGATGCGCTGGGGCCGCCGAGGCGAGTGCGACGTCGGCGACACCAGGGAATGGACCTCCCCACCCCTGCACGACACCACGACCTTCCGCCTCACCGCGACCCAGCCCGGCAGCACCGCCGAACGCGTCCTGACCACCACCGTCACAGTGTTCCGCCCGCACCTGCGCGTCCGCGACCTCAGCGCCCGCCGCAACGTCCGCATGATCGGCGCAGACCAGCGCCTGGACCCACCGCCCCCCGACCGTCCGCTCCGGCTGCGGGCCGGGACCGACGGCATCCTGGTGGGTCACGTCAAGGCGAAGGCCGGCGCCGCCCCGGCCGCGATCAGCGTCACCGCCGGCGGCACCACCGCCGAGTACGCGCAGACCTTCACCTCCGACAACCGGGACACCTCACGGGTCCCGGCGGAAACCCCCTTCCATGTCCCCGTTCGCCGAGGCGCGACCCTCGACATCACCACCGAAGGGACGGCCGACGACGACTTCGGCCTCACCTGGCTGCCGCTGGGAACCGGCCGCCTCGACCCCGCCGACTGACCGACCCGACGGGCTCGGGTGATGTCGTCCGGGGCCAAGTCGGGGCGGAGCCGGTGCCAGGAGGGATGCCGCAGCAGTCCGGCCCGGGTGATCGTGGCGTACGTGACCTCGCTGACCAGCCGTGGCAGCACCCACCGCGCGCCGACCGCGGTGAGCCGCTTGCACACGATGCCCTCCAGGCCCGCTTCACGAGTCGCCTCCAGCGCCCCCGCGCCGTGGCTCACGAGCGCCGCCGACGTCGACCAGCTCGGGCCCGCGAGCCCCAGCCCCTCCCACGCCCGGCGGCGCTCGGCGTGCAGAGTCCGGGCGCGGACCAGGTTGACCCGTCCAGGAACATGGCGTCGAGAAGCATCAGGCGCGCGGGCACCTCGCGGGCCTCCGGGCGGCCTTCGCGGGTTGACCGGATAGCCCCAAGTGGGATTCACCATCAGTCGCTGGCTACTCGCCCCTGTCACGACCTGGCGCGCTCTCCGTATGACCAGGAAGCGTCCAGGCTTAGATCCACGGCGTGGATGGTCGCGCGCCTAGCCACCCATCCAGACGAGATGGGCCTGGCGCGTGCGCATTTGGTTGAAGATTCGAGTCGTCCGCACCGCGGGCCACGTCACCGGGCCGGAGGTACTGGGCAGCATCGAGTACGGAGCGAGCGTGCTGAACTGCCCCCTGGTGGTCGTTCTCGGCCACGACTCATGCGGCGCGGTCGCGGCCACCCGCGACGCCGTAGAAGATGGGGTCGCCGCGCCCGGGTACGTACGGGACGTCATCGAGCGCGTCACGCCCAGCGTGCTGGCCGCCCGCTCCGCCGGCCTCACCCAGGACAGCGACACCATCGCCGAGCACACCTGGCACACCGTCGACCTGCTGCTGGACCGCTCCCGGGTGCTCGCCGACCAAGTGAAGGCCGGACAGACTGCCGTGGTGGGCCTGTCCTACCGGCTGGCCGAGGGCCATTGCAGCGGACGCGAGACCCTCCCTCACCAGCACGTGCCCTGATGGACCGCCTCCTGCTCAGCGCATGCCTCCACAGCTTCACCGTCGAGGCGAATCCGGCCGATACCACGCTGCGCGTCGAACCACTGCACTACATCCACCGGCGCACGCACACTCCTATCCATTCATACCGTCATTTGTCGACCCGGCCAGGCGTGAGCCCCGGATCATCGCCCAGTCGGCACCGAGCGCGGCAGGAGCTCGAACAGCCCCGGACATGGGTGACCGCGCATCCCCAGGAAGCCGTCGGCCGCGAGTTCGAGGGGACCCGGCTGAAAGCGCTGTCGCACAACTTCGGTTGCCGCCGAGACGTTTGGGCTCCCGGATGCAGCTGTACTCTGGTGCCACAACTGGCATCAGGTCCGATCTCCGAATGCTGAGGAGGATCGGACCGCGGCGTCGGCGTATGGCCCCGGTAACCGACTCGTTCCCCGGAGTGGCGCCGCCGATCCTGACTTTGTGCTGACTTGCTGACCTGGAAACACCCTCTGACCTGCAGCGATGCCTTGCTATGCCTCTTCGGCTTCCACTGGCACCGGGTTTGGGGCAAGGTTGCGGGAGTAGCGGGTTGGCCAGCATCTATGCAGGTCAGAGGTGGTGCAGGGCGGATTGACGCATGTGCATGTGTCGCCACCTGTCACCACCTCTGGCAGGGTGCATGCTGACTCAATGCTGACTTGGCTGACGGTTCGTCAGGCAAAAGTGATGGCATGTCAGTTCCATGGTCTCGCGCCTTGAATCGGGGAGCGGGCAGCCTCGCATGTCTGAGTGGTTGAGCAGGCTCGACCTTTATGGTTGGCCCCGATGTAAACGTCTGTCCTGAGTTTTGTTCGGTGTCCAGGGAATGTCGTCGAAGACACAACGGCTGAGGGTGACGTGCTGGGGTGGCGCAAGAGAAGCGTCATGCTGGCGGGAGATGCTTGCATGCCCGTCGCGATCGAGGTCCCCGCTTCCAATGAGGGCCCCGACGGCGATTAGCGGATGGCGGATACCGTCGGGCGACGAGGCTGGATACCGCTGAACTTGCAGGGTGATCTGTGGCGGTCTCCGAGGCGACAATGTCGATCAGATCCTCCCCGCATCGACGTCATTGCCGTTGATCCCGCCTCCCACGCATTGCTCCCGTAGTCTGTGGCTGGCTATTCTCCAGTGACTTGAGCGCATCTGTGAGGCGGGGCGTATTTGCCCAGGCCAGAGGTGTGTTGCCGGTTGGTCTCGGGCGGTGTCGAAGGGTTTTCGGGAGCATTCTCCGATCCGGGGAGGTGGCGAGCCGCCTGCCTTAGGTCTCTTCAGCCTCGTATGGGGCGGGGGTCACCCCGTGAGGGCAAGGTTGTGCAGCCGGGCGATGCCGAGCATGGCGGTGTGCACGCCGTCGCCTTTCAGGCGGCAGTCACGAAGGATCTTCCAGGTCTTCATCCGGGCGAAGACGTGCTCGACGCGGGCGCGAACCTGCTTGTGGGACCGATTGTGTTCCACTTTCCAGTCCGGGAGTTCTTCGTCCTTGCGGCGGCGGTGCGGAATGACCAGTCCGGTGCCCTGATAGCCGCCGTCGGCGATGGTCATCGTGTTGCCGACGGCGGCCTTGGCGCCGGATTCTTCCCAGCCACGCGAGTCGTGTCGGTTGCCCGCTACGGGCCGGCCGACCACCACGACCAGACAGGTGTCGGCGTCGATGACGACCTGGTGGGCTGTGGAATAGCGGTAGTTCTAATAGGTCTTCGGTGAGCCCGAGCACGTGAGTGCAAGGGCCGCCAGGCGAGGCGGAAGTCTGCCGCCGTTCTGGGACTGGATCCCCGTGTTCAGACCGGCTCCGCCTCGCCCGCGCCCTACCGGGCGGAGACCTTCGGTAGTTCCGGGACCTTGATCTCTCGTCAAAGACCGGTCCCGCCCGGCAGGAGCTCGGACATCACCGGTTTCATGTCCTCAGCCCGCCGACAGGGGCCACCTCTCAGCAGTTCGCGAGCCTAGTTGCATGCGTCCGAGACCGGCACGCTGACCGACCGTTACGTGGTGGAGGTCGTCCGGCGCATCCCGGCCGACCAGCGCGGCGACGTGGCTGACGAGCTGCGCGCCACGATCGCCGACACCGTCGAGGCCCGTGGCCTGGCCGATCCGGAGAACGCCGAGCGCGAGGTGCTCACCGAGATGGGCGACCCGATCCGGCTCGCCGCCCGGTACGCGGACCGGCCGCTCGCACTGATCGGGCCCGGGCTCTACCCGACGTACGTACGGCTCCTCACGGTCCTGTTGTCCACCGTGCTGCCGCTGGTCACCGCCCTGAGTGCGGTGCTCGGCATCCTGGACGGCCAGGGGGTCGGCGAGGTGATCGGCGGGGCCGTCGGGGCGGTGCTCTCCGTCGGCGCCCAGATGATCGCCTGGCTCACCGTGGTGTTCGCCCTGATCGAGCGGTCCGGCAAGCGGGCCGGCGCGGTCGGCAGAGCCTGGACGCCCGACGACCTGCCCGACCGCCGCGTGTCGAAGGAACGCGGCGCGGCGGCCTACGCCGGGGTGGCGTGGCACGCGTTGCTGATCGCCCTGATCGTCTGGCAGCACACCGCGCAGCCGTACCAGACCGACGGCGGCACACGCCTCGATGCGCTTAACCCGGGCTTGTGGTCGGGCTGGATCTGGCCGATCCTGGCCGGGCTCGTCGGCCTCGTCACGCTCGACGCGATCCGGGCGGTGCGGGTATGGACGCGTTCACTGGCGATCTGGAGCGCCGGCGCCCAGGCAGCCTTCACGCTGCCGCTGGCGTGGATCCTGCATCGGCAGGAGCTGTTCAACCCGGCCTTCCTATCTGACGCCAACGGTGGCTGGCAAACCCCGCAGTTCCTCTACACCGTGGCGGTGGTGGGGGTCCTTGCGGTGGGCGCGGGCGAGGTGGTGAAGCGGTTCCGCGAGGCGCGGGACTGATTCCGCGGCAGCTGCTGGGGTTCTGCGCACAGGACGTTGATGTCAGGGGGTGGACCTGTGGGTTCGTGGTGAAGTCGCGGGGTCGGTCTCCAGGGGCCGTTCCAGGAGCGCGCGGGCGAGTTCGCGTAGCGGATCGCGGTCTTCTCACTGAGCCCGAAGACCGCGGTGAGGTGAGGGGATCGGGGCCGCGGACGAGTGCCTCTTCGAACTGGCGGTCCATGCGGAGTCGTTCCAATGTCGCGGTCTTGCCGTTCAGCGCCGGTCCGGCGACGGAGCTCTTGCTGATGGGACCGGTTCCCAGCGCGGTCTGCTTGTTGATCAGCAGATGCGGGTTGCCGGTGTCGGGCCAACGGTGGCGGCGGAACTCCAGCCACTCGTTGGCAAGTTGAAGGGTGAGGTCGTCCAGTCGGCGGGTGCGGCCGTCGATGGTCAGGAGGCGGTTGCCGATGTCGAGATCCTCGAGCTGGAGGCGGCGCATGGTGCCGGGCCGTGCCGCGTGGACCGCGGCGAGGGCGAGGATCAGCCGGTCGGCGGGGTGGGTGACGGCGGCGACGGAGCCGTTGATGTGCTCGGGCTCCAGGGCCTGGATGACGCCTTCTTCGCACTGGCCGACGCGGATGCGGAGGGTGGGGTTCTTGAAGATGGTGCCGTTCTTCTTCGCCCACCGGAACAGCGATCGAAGCGCGATGATGGTGTGCCGGCGTGGAGAGCCGTGGACGGTGTCGAGGTGTGTGATCACGTCGTTGCGATCCGTCATAGTGATCCTGTGCCAACTGCCGTCCACCAGATGTCGACGCTGCTGCCAGAACCGATGTCGGCTTTGACCGCGAAATTCCCGGCCGGTACCGGGAACACGGCGACGCCGCTTTGGTTGGTCTGCCAGTAGGTGCCGGTCAAGTCGGTGGCATCGGGAATGCTGACACCATCAATGGTCACGCTGACCTTCACACGTCCCCGACTTCCTGAGCGATAGTGGGCGATCACGAAGCCGGACGTGGTGGTGGTGTAGGTCCTTGTGCCGTTCAATCCCTGGGTGAGACGCTTCGGCTTGCCGAAGACATGCGCGATTCCGTTCACCTGCAGAGTGCCGTCGAAAGTGACGTTGGTGCCAGTGACGAACTTGGTGCTGCTGCCGATCTCTAGAGGTACGTTCCCGTTTCCAAGCAGTCGGCGGATCCTGACGATCTTGTCGGCTCCGACAGCAGTGACGTTGCCGTGAGCGGTGACGTCGCGGTTGGCGGTGACGTTGCCGTTAGCGGTGAGGGCACCTTCGATGGTGACGCCCTTCTTGTCTGCGTCAATGGTCAGGGGTTCATTGACGGGGCCGCGGATGTGCGTGGTCCTGATGCTGTTTCCGCCGGTCACTGTGACGTGAGCGTTGACTTCGACGTACTTGTTGAGCTCCGTTTCGCCGTTGACGGTGAGCTGACCTCCGACGGTGAGCGGGTTTCGAATGGTTGTGCTTCCTGCATGTGTTCCGACGTCGAGTGATGTATGGACCAGGAGTCCTGCGCCTCCGCGAACCGTGAGGGGGCTCTCGTCGTCGGGCCCCGTGATGCCGTCTCTCGCACGGATCAGTCCGCCGGCGGTTGCGGTGTTGACGATGATGTCGGGGTTGTTGACCTTGATGTAGGTGGTGAGGTAGCGGGTCTCATTGCCCATGGTTGCTTTGAGGGTGAAGCTGGTGTCGTCGACCAGGTTTTCCGGTGAGGTCCATGCGCCGTCTTTGGCCGTAGATGACCCCTGAGTGCCGTTCGGTTTCCGGTAGTACATGGTGTAGATGGCGTGGGGGGTGCCTTCCCAGTGGAGGGTGGCCTTGGTGTTTCGGTTGATGACGACGGAGGCCGGTCGGAAGCTGTGGAGGTAGAAGGAGTCGTCGCGCTTGCTGACTTCGCCTCGGCCGGTGCGTTCCCGGTATGCGCCGTCCGCTCCGGTGGTCGAGGTGGATTCCTCCCAGGTGATGTTGACGGGGCCGGCGCCGCCGTTGACCTCGATACCCCACAGCTCCAGCTGGACGTTCCATGTTCCGTCGAACGCGGCGGGCTCGTCCGGCGGTGGCGAGCAGGTGAAGACGACCTGGTTGGGGTCGCGGGCATCGCGCTCGACATTCCATGGCCGCTTGCCTGAGGGAACAGTCAACTCGCTGCGGATCAGGGCTGGTTCGCTGGTCAGGGCTGATGCCTGGCGCCCGGTCGGGATGCGGACCTTGAACCATTTGCAGTGCACGGGCCAGTTGGCGCCGGACTTCACCCGTCCGTAGGTGAAGGTCAGCTTGGCGTACTCCGGTTTGGCGAAGGTGGAGACATGGAGCGGGCTCGGGTCCGGGACCATGGCGGGCGGGAGCAGCATGGGGAGGTCTGGGGTAGTCATGGTTCTCAGGCTCCTGGGCTGGCGGGATGGTGTCAGTTGGGCAGGGGTGTGGCGGTGAGGGTGGCGTTGCCGGCGCGGCGCTGGGGGTTGGTGTCGCCGAGTGCGGTGTCCTCGGTGATGCGGGTCCGGCTGCCGAGCGGGGTGCTGATGTCGAGGGTGAGGGCGAGGGTCCAGGTGCCGTCGAAGCGGGCGGGTTCGGCGGGGAGGAGGGTGAGGAGGGTGGTGGCCGGGGCGGTGGTGGTGGTTTCGACCAGCCATTGCCGGCCTCGGCCGGGGCCGCGTTCGAGGTCGAGGCGGGTGCGCAGGATGGCGGGTTCGTCGGCCGGCACGGATGCGTTGTCGGCAACCGGGAGGGCGAGGGCGATCCGCTGGCACCGGATGGGCCAGGTGGTGCGGCCGGTCGGGTCGTCGCCGATGGTGAGGCGTACGCGGTGGAGGGCCGTCGCACCCGGTTGTGCGGTCGTCGCCGGGGTGTGTTCCAGGCGGTAGGGGAGGAGCAGGGGGGCTGGGTTCGGACTGGTCACGACGGGCTTCCTTCCGGGGCCGGTGCAGCGGCGGGTGCCGGGTTGGAGCGGGTGTGTCCGGGGGCGGCCGGTTGGAGTTGGAGGTAGCCGGAGCGGGCGATGGGCAGGGGCGCGTCCGGGTGGGAGAGCTGGTCTGCGTTGTAGATGAGGTGCTCGTCCCAGTCGGGCAGCGGGAGGCTGGTCGCGGTGCTGTCGACGGGGACGGGTTCGGCCCAGGTCCAGTCGCCGTGCCAGGCCGCGGGGCGGGGCATGACGAGGGACTTGTCCGGCGGTTCGGCGACGACCGTGAACTCCCGGACGGTGCAGGGTTCGTCGGCGGGGCTGGTGTGTCGCAGCCGCAGGTAGCGGGCGGTGAGCGGTGTTTCGGGCGTGTGGTGGATTTCGGTCACCCGGGTGTTGCTCTGGAGCGTGGTCCACTGCTCGCCGTCGGTAGAGGCTTCCAGTTCGGTGTCGGCGGGGGTGTGGCCGCCGTCCGGGCGGCCGAGGAGGATGTCGACGGCTTCCACCCGGCGTTCGGTGTGCAGGTCGAGGCGGACCCAGTCGCCGACGGCGGGCGGCTCGCTGCTCTCGTACGAGGTGGTCGCGTCGCCGTCCGCCATGGCCGAGGCCGGGTGGCCGGGCCGGGCTGTGACGGAGGCCGCTGCCGCCGGCGGGCCGAAGCGGTCGGGGGCGAGCAGCGGGTTGAGGCGGAAGGAAGCGCGGATGCGGGCGAGGGCCCGGTGGGTGGTGTCCGCGTCCACCGAGACTTCGGCGACGGGGAGGATGTCGGTGGTGGCGTGGACGGCGGTGTGGGGGCAGGCGAGGAGGGTGAGGTGGTGGGTGGCGGGGCGGTCGGCGGGCCGGGCGGGCAGGGTGAGGTGTGCGCCGGTGTCGATCGCCGTCACGTAGGTGTTGGTGGGGCCGTCTGGGTCGACCGCGTGGAAGCGGTGGTAGCGGGTTCGCTGGTCGTGGTCGTCGGCGGCGAAGTAGCCGATGAGGCCGTCGGTGAGGCGGTCGGGGTCGCCGAGTCGGACGGTCCAGCGGTGGTCGGGGTAGTCGCGGTAGTCGGGGTGGGCACCGTGGTCGGGGTAGTCCTCGCCTGACGGGGTGAGGACGCGTTTCCAGCTGGGGTCGTTGAGCGGCTCGCCCATCAGGTCCAGGTTGAGGCGGGTGCGGATGAGGGCGATGGGGCGGCCGATCAGCCGGGCCGGGGAGCGGTCCTCGTAGGGTGAGGGTTCGAGGATGTGGTCGAGCGCGGTGTCGATCGTCTTGCTGAGGGCGTCGAAGGCTTCGGGTTCGTGGCCGAGCAGGCCGCGGGCGAAGGCTGCCACATGGGGGTAGGCGGTGACGAAGTCGTCGTCTTCTGGTTGGCGGTAGGGGGCGTGCGGGAGCGCGTTCCAGGCGGTTGTGGGGGTGTTCTGGGCGTCGCGTACCACGCGCAGTTCGCCCAGTGGTTCCCCGTCGGGGCCGTAGACCAGCAGGGTCTGGTCGAGGTGGTTGACCAGCAGCCAGCCGGCCACCGGGGTGTCGGCGCCGGGGAGTTGTGGGGCCGGGCTGGTTGCGCTCGCCTCGGCGGGGGGCTGGTCGGCCCGCAGCGGCACGGGGTTCAGGCGGACGCGGGCCGGTTGGACGAGGCGGGGCGGCAGCTGTACGAAGCGCTGCGGTCCGGGCGGGTCGGGGAACAGGTCGTGGTCCGGCACGACGCTGTCCGCGCGGACCAGGGGGAACTGAATGGGTTCGGTCTGGTTCGGCTGCACCAGCGAGAGCACCCGGCCGAAGCGGTCGATGACGACCAGCTCGATGAAGTGGAACTGCCCCGCGCGTACGGGCTGGAAGCGCTGCTCGCTGTGGCCTTCGGCGCCGTCGGGGACGTGGTTGGTCTCGCCGGCCAGGGCCAGGACCGAGTGGTCGGTGACCGCCTGGGCGGCTCCGTCGTGCTGGATGAGCCAGTCGTGGAAGCCGTCGAGAGCCTGGGAGAGCACGTCCATGCTCTCCAGATCCTCGCGCATGGCCAGCAGTTGCCGCGCCAGGTGCGGTGGGGCATGCTCGGCGAGTCGGCGGGCCTGTTCGCTTAGCACGTAGCGGGTGGAGGGAGTGAGGAAGGCGCGTCCGCCGAAGGCGTTCCAGCGGCGTCCGCCGTCGCCGTCGCCGGAGGCTGCGCCGGTGCCCTTCCATCGGTAGCGGTCGCCGTCGAACTCCCAGTGGGGGGCGGTGTCCTTGCTGCTCTGGTAGGGGGTGGCGCAGTGCTTGATCTCCCACTGGAGGTAGAGCGGGAGCCAGGGCTGGCGCCAGACACGGGTGTATTCGGGCCACGGGCCCTGGGAGCTGGTGAGCGGGCGAGCGACGATGGCGTGCAGCGCGGTGAAATCGGCTTCGCCGCCGGTGACCTGGGTACGCACGGCCTTGTCGAGCAGCGCGAACTCGGCGACTACCGCCCGGATGATGCCTGGGACTTGGGGCGTATTGGCGGGGAGCAGCGGGTCTGCCGGGACGTCCACCCAGGTGTTGTTGATCTTCACTTTGGTGAGGAGGCGGGAGGGCAGGCGGCAGGGCAGCGGGTCGTCCTCGTCACGGCCGAGCGGCTGGGTGGTTCCCTTGCCGGTCAGGGCGAGGACGGGGTCGGCGGGGCGGTAGTAGCTCTGCCGTGGGCTGCGCTTGAGCTCCAGCTCTTTGGGGAGTTCCAGTTCATTGTCGTCGGGGTAGCGGTCGATCGCGTCCTGGACCTCCTCGGGGGTGAGGCCGTGCGGGACCTTGCCGCTCAGCTCTTCGACCTCCGCTTCGAGCTGCGCGACCTGCGCGCCGGCTTCCGCGATCTGCTGGTCCCAGACGGTTTCGTCGAAGTCGAAATTGAGGGGGCGGCGGTCTTCGGGCAGGTGGCGCAGCCACCACAGCGTCCACAGCCGCCAGCGGGCGGCAGCCAGCCGGTGCACGGCCTGGTCGTAGGCATCCTGGTCGTGGTTGAGGGTGGTGATCCAGTCCGGCTGCTCCGGTGGCGGGGCCTGGGTGTCGGCCTGTTCGCTGGGCCGGTTGACGACCTGCCAGGTGGCGCCGCCGTCGTGGCCGCTGAACCAGGTCCGGCGGGTGATCTCATCGAGGGAGACCTGCCAGTCGGGGCCGTCGAGGTCGTCGGGGTTGCCGTGGAACAGGGCGCTGAACTGGTCGGCGAGCGGGGTGCCGCCGGTCTGTTGGTCGGCGAGGGCGGCGACGGCGTCGGCGGTGCTGTGCCCGATCGCGACGTTGACGTCCCGGGTCCTGGGGCGGTCGGAGTCCGGGTGTCCGCCCTCGCGGTTCCAGGGGATGCCGAGGGCGGTGCCGACGTAGCGGGTGCGCGTGATCGTGCCGGACATGTCGTCGGGGGCGGCCCAGCCCAGAGCACGGAGCACGTCGGCCGTGTTGTCGGGGTCGGCGTCGGGGGGCAGCAGGCCCTCGATGTCGCGTGCCTTCTTGAGGATGTCGGCGGTGTCGTCGCTGTACCAGCCGATGACGCAGTAGCTGACGGTGCACGGCGGCGGGTAGTTGTCGTTGGCCTTGAGGTCGGCGAGGGTGTCGTGGAAGAGGAAGACGTTCTCGTGGTAGGGCGCGAAGGCGGCGAAGGCGGGCAGGCCGCTGCCGATGGCAGTGAGGAACAGCGGACGCGCGGCGGGCTCCTGCCAGGGGCCATCAGCCAGGGGGTGGACGCGGCCGATGTAGTCGGCGCGGGGCGTCTCCTTGGAGGAGGCCGGGTCGACGAAAGGCGTGGACGCTGATTCGACGGGCCCGCCGTCGGCCTTCTCCAGGTAGTCGCTGTGCACGAGGAATCCGGCGGCCTTCATCTCGCCGCGCAGCTCGGCGTAGCGGATGACGAGCCAGCGGTTGGGCACCAGGGGAAAGGTGCTGGTGCCGGTTTCGGGGTCGATCGCGCCGGTGGCCAGGGCCTCGGGCAGCTGCCACTGGACGTGGATGCCCTCGTCGGGAGGGCCCTCGGAGTGCTGGATGGAGGGCTCGGCGTTGCTGCGGTGGTCCTTGGAGAACGTCCACGGGTATTTCGGGGTCCAGCGGCGGAAGACGTCGTGCTCGTTCACGTCGCGGGTGGCCAGCAGCGCGTGGACCTCGACGGGGACGATCAGGTCGGTGTCGGTCATCGGGCACTCTCCTGGCCGGGCGCGGGGTCGAGGGTCAGGCGCTGTTCGACGGGGGCGTTGACGAGTTGCAGGGCGAACTCGCCGGGCGCGAGATCACTCAAGGCGGGGTCGAGAGCGGCGGCGAGGGCGGGCACCAGGCCCCGCTCGCCGCGCAGTGCGAGGACGTCCGGGGTATCCCTCCCGGGCAACCGCCGCAGGTGGCGGGTGAGCAGGCCGCCGCCTGCCGGGTAGTCGCGGTACAGCGGGTAGCCGAGGTCGTCGCCGGCCCGGTGGTCGCGCAGGTGGAGGACACTTCGATCGCCGTCGCCGTCGCCGTGGCTGTCGATGCCGAAGTGGATGCCCTGTCCAGGCTCGCGGATGACGATCTCGTCGGGCAGTGTGTCCAGGAGGAGCAGCAGGGTGTCGGGGGCGAGGTGGTCGCGGCGTAGTTCCTCGACGTTGCGGCCGCCGGCGGTGGTGAGGATGTCGAAGTCCGGCCAGGCTTCGACGAGTTCGGAGCGGATCAGCAGTCCGCCGCGGGGGGAGTCGGCGGTGCGGGTGCGGTGGCGGTCGGTGGCGGCGGTGAGTGCGGTGTCGGCGAGTGCGTCCAGGGAGGTGTGGACGCCGACGTCGCGGGCCCCGGCGAGCAGTGCCTCGATCCAGTTCTCGTCGATGCGGAACAGCCGGATCGACTCCGCGGGGAGCATCGCGGGGTTGGGCACCAGGTAGTTGAATGGCACCCGGCGCAGCAGCGTCAGGTCGTCGAGCCAGGCCGGCATGGTGCGGGTGTGGCGTTCGGCGGTGGCCTGCAGAGCAGCGGCCTGGGGTGCGGCGGTGAGCGCGGCGCGGGCGGCGGCCTGGGTGAGGCGGGTACGGCGGGTGCGGCGAGCCGGGGCCTGGTCGGGTGGGGCGAGCGGGCGGGAGAGCACCTCGATCAGTTCGGTGGCGAAACCGGGGGAGGCCAGTTCCCGCAGACTCCGCCCGTTCAGATCGCCGGGGTCGGCCGTGGCAAGCCTCGTGTCGGCGGTCAGGGCCATCATCGTCGCTGCGGTGTTGGCCAGTTCGCGACGGGCCCGGGTCATCTCCTCGCTGTAGTCGGGATCGCTCAGGGCCAGGGTCCGGCCCAGCGTCCAGGCAGCGGCGTAGGAGACGTCGAACAGACCGTGCTCCGGCTCGTAGATCAGTGCGTGGTCGGCGGTGGTCTGCGGGGTGTCGCGGGCGAAGTCGCGGGTCTCGGCGGCGATGACGGGAACGAGGGGGCCGCGGTACCAGCCGTAGGTGGTCTCCCCCGACAGCAGCCGGTAGGGCAGTGGGGTGTAGCCCAGGTGCAGGCGGCGGCGGGCGTACTGCTCGGCGTCCGGCGTGGACCGCGCTGCCACACTCCCGTGCGGGCGCAGGCGCAGCGCCAGGTTCTCCCGGTCGCCGCGGGCGGGTGCCACGAGGTTGCCGAGCAGGGCTGCGGCGTCGCGGGTGCCGGCCGGGTCGCTGGTGAACGTCCAGGAGTGCAGCACGCACAGCCTGACGAACTCCACGCCTTCGTCGAGCTGGCCTGGGTCGAGCTTGCCGTTGAAGCCCTCCAAGGAGACCAGGTGGGCTGTGTAGGTGCCCACCTGGCGGGGGAAGCGGTTGGACGCCAGGACGGCGTACTGGCCCTTGCTGAGGGTCTCGGCGTCGTCGCGCTGCTGCTGCCGGGGGGTGACGTCGCGGACATGGGCGAGATAGTGCAGTTCCTCCTCGCGTGGCACGAGGGCGGTGAACAGCTCGGCGGGGACGTCGATGCTCTGGCAGCGGCTGGCCTCGATGCCCGGGGTGATGCCGATGTCGCTGAGGTCGGGGCCGAGGATGCCCCCGCCGGGCCGGCGCAGCTCGGCGACCGTGCGGGTGGTCGTCTGCCCCAACCCTTCAGGATCGTCGGGGAGTTCGCCCGCGCGGAAGACCATCAGCGCCAGCCACGGGGCCTGCTCGGGCACCGCGCGGGCCTTCAGGAGCCGCTCCCAGGGCAGGATCGACCGGTTGAGGGTGATGTGCGGCAAGGTGCGGCTGAAGTCGCCGGCGGCGCCCTCGGCCGGGTAGTGGGCGTGCACGGACGAGGGGTCCAGGACGAACCGGACCGCGCGGATCTCGAACTGTTGCTGGGTGACGGGGAGGGCCGGGTTCACGTCGACCCGGTTGCCGTTCTTGGTCAGGCGGTGCTCCGCCGTGAGGGTGTAAACGCCGGCGGTGGCCTTCGGCCGACGGTAGTCGTGGAAGGCGACGCGGAGGTCTTCGGTGCCGCTCAACGTCGGTTCACCTCTCGACGGTGGTGGTCATGGGCGGGTTGGTGAACGTGGACCGGGCGAGGACCTCGTAGCCGGTCAGCGCCTCGTCGGTGCCAGGGGCGAGGCCGAGGCCGGCCAGGGCGGCGTGCACCGAGGAGCGGCGGGCGGCGGTGGTGGCGGAGGCGATGCCGGTGTCCGGATCGGCGATCGTGGCGATACTCCCCTCATCCGGGGCGGAGGGCGGCCCCTCCGGCCCGGAGCCCAACAGCGGGATCGGCGCGTCCGGCAATCCGTCCGCGTCCAAGGCCTCCGCGTCGACCCAGCCGACCGCCTCGGCCAGTTCGGGCTTCGGGATCTCGAAGGCCATCCCGGCCAGGCAGCCGCTCAGCAGGCCATCCCCGTCCAGGACGTCACGGGGGTCGCCCAGCGGCGCACCCCACATCGCCTTGGCCATGTCCTGCCGAAAGGCGTCAACCGTCCACCCGGTGGGGGTGTAGAGGCTCTCGAACCGTTTCAGGGTGACGCGGTGTTCGGAGACCACTCCCTGCAGGCGCATCGGCCGGATGTCGATGGTGTCGCCGACGGACCCGGTGAACGGCTCGTCGTCGTTGTTGTTGAAGATGATCCGGCTGGCGGGGATGGCGACCTCGGTGCGCACGGCGAACCCGTCGGCGGAGACCAGCAGGGGCTCCCCCGCGTCGGACCGGGCCGCGGACTCCTCCGGGTCGACGTCGACCAGCAGCCCGCGCAGCGGGGCGATCGACAGCGGGGCGGGCAGCTGGACCTGGAACTCCGGCCACTCGATCGCTGGTACGCCGTCCCGGCCGGTGCCGAACGAGACGGTGAACGAGATGAACCAGACCTTGATCTTGGCCCGGCCGCCGATCGGCGGCCCCCACAGGTCCAGCGACACCCCCACCGACAGGGAGACCCGCACCCGCACGAACAGCACCTTGACGGTGGCCGCGACCCCGATGCTCAGGCCCATCGACAGGTCGAAGTAGAACGGCTTCCACTGCACCAGCGCGTCCAGCCACGCGGTGAACCACGCCTGCAGCTGGATGCCATGGCCCTTGTCGTAGCTGGCGGACAGCTCACCGCCGGCCATGAACGCGCCATCGGTGAGCGCCGCGTACACCTTCCCGCGAATCGTCACCGGGCCGATCGCCCACCGCCAGCCCACACGCGGCGGCGTCGGGTAGTAGTCGGGCCGCTTGAAACGGGGGTGGTAGCCGCCGAGAGTGAACACGAAGCCTTTGCCACCGCCGACTGCGGTGCGGTCCTGGCCCCAGATGTACAGGGACAGGCCACCGGTGAGCTCGGCCGCCGGGTCGATGACGTACGAACCGGGCGCGACCACCGCGTCCATCGAGAACAGGCCCTGGTCATGGTGGTAGCCGATCGCCAGATCGATCACCAGCCGGGCGATCGGCTTCTTGACGGCCCTGCTGCGCGGCAGGTCGATCGTGGTGCGGCCGATCAGCAGCACCTTCCACGACTCACCGCCCTCGACCAGCAGCAGCGCACGGGTGCGCAGGAACTCGAACGAGCTGAAGTCGATCCCGCCCGCGCCCCAGTACTGGCCCTCACGCGGGGTGATCCAGCCGCCGGGGCCCGCCAGTTTCTCCAGCACCTGCTCCGGAGTGTCGCCGCTGCCGCCGCCGTCCAGCCGGTTCACCAGCGGGAACTGGCCGACCTGGTCGATGGTCGGGGTGCGGACGGTGCTGTTGACGCCTAAGCCCAGCGAGATGCCGATCACCCGGAACGGGGGAGGCCCGAACAGCCCACGCTCGCCCCCGGAGATCTCACCGAACAGGAACATCGACGACCAGCCGTCCACCGCCTTGGCATACGACCCGGCCGCGTGCAGGGCGAAGAACCCGGTCTCGATCGCGGCCAGCCCGACGAACTGCTCCTTGAGCCCCGGTGCGACCTCCGAGCCCGTGCGGCGCTCCACCATGCCACTGATCTTCAGCGGCGGCTTGTCCAGCTGCACACCGGCCCCGCGCAGCCGGGGCTCGACGTCCAACTCCCCATCGATGCCCAGACCCAGGCCCATCAGGACCAGACGGACCGGCCCCACCGACAAGACAGCGTCGAGGGCGACGAAGATCTGGCCGTCCGCGAATCCGATCCCGATCCGGGAGAACCGTACCGGCCCGAACGCCAGGTCGAGGTCGCGTGACCAGGTGTCGTCCGCCGCGCGCACGGCGAGCGGGCCCCGGGAGGCAGCCACCAGCGTGCCGCCCGCACCGGTGGTGATCGGCAGGACCAGTGGGGCTTGGGGCACTCCCCCGATACTCAGCTCGATCTGGACGGCGATACCGGGGCCGGCCGCCCTATCGGCGGCGAAGCGCGGCAGCCTGCGTTCCGCCGCGGAATCGACCTGATCCAGTGCGGAGTTGAGCGCGGCAGCCTGGTCGGCGGTCCATCCGGTAGGCGTCGAGGTGAAGGCGACGGCGTCCAGGACCAGGTCCGCGCCGGGCGGGATCGCCTCGCCGACCAACGGCAGATCCGAGGCCCGCGCCCCGAGCCGGGCCCGGAGCGCGGCCGCAGTGCTGCGGGGACTGCCGGGGCCGGTGCCAGGACGACTAGCGTAGACCCAGCCTGTGCGCTCGGTAGCCGCCGTCAACAGCACCTGGCCGGTCGTGGAGTCGTAGCGCACCGACAGGGCATGCAGTTCGGGTCGTAATACCTCGGGCAGATCAGGCAGGTCGACACCGAGCGCGGCCACCAAGTCGGCCAGTGGCACGCCCGTGTCGGCCGCCCAGGAGGCGGTGACTACGTTCGTACCGGACAGCTCCTGGTACACGACGTTGAAGCCCAGTGCGCGCAGATCGCCGTGACCGTCGGGGACCTGGACCGTGAGCGTCCCTGAGACGTCCTTGTCGTAACCGCTGTCCGCCCGCCGCGACAGGCGAGCCCGCAGGGCGAGGTCAGCGTCGGCGTCGCCCAGCGGGAACCCGGCATCCGCCTCGACCCGGAATCCGGTGGTTCCGGCGCCCGTGTCGTACGCCACCATCAGGCGCTCCGGGGCCATGTCCGTCAGGACGAACGGCGGCGCAACGCCGAACAACCCGAAGATCGCCTCTGCGACGTGCCACTCCTTTCCTGACTCAGGCATCAGGAGGAACTCGAAGCTCTGCTGCTCCGCATCGAAATCCAGCGGACAGGTAAGGACGAGTGATTCCCCGTCCTTGACAGCGAGACCCGCCTGGGCGTACAGCCCGCGAACGGCGGCGCCCTCCAGCATGCGGATTTCGTAGACCAGCAGGACGTCCTGCAGTCCGATGCCGCTGAGGACCGACAGCACGGGATGGTCCTTCAGCGACAAGGCGATCTGAACACCGATGATTTCCGCGTCGTCGTCCCCGGGTTCCGAGTCGGCGGCGGTGAAGAACCACAGGGAGACCGTCGGCGTGTCCGGGGCGACGATTCCGCTGAGACGCAGATTGCCCGCGTCCGGGTCGATTTCCGTGAGACCAGATCCGACGGTGAACCAGCCCGTGAGAGCTTTGATGTTCACCGCGTTCTTGAGATCTCCCAACTCGTCCGGAATTCCGTCGGGAAGATCCAGCCCCTGCCCCGGGGAAAGGCCGTTCAGCCATTCCTTGAGCTTGCCGCAGGTCATTGCCACAACGCATTCCCTCCCGACCGTCGGGCCGCGCTGAGCACGGGCCGTCGTAAGCCGACGTGAAACTCGGGCGCACGCTACCAGCGCCAAAATTCATATCGGAGATGATCCGGCCATTCGGAGGGTGGCCACCTCTGACGCTTTAGCCTGTTTCCATGGCATCAGTATGCTTTTGACTGTTTTGTCACAATATTCAACATTGTACCAGTGAATAACCCGTTAGAGCGATCATATCGTACGTTGAATCTGGACCAAGATGGGCCTAAAAGTGCCCTTTGCGGGGTGGCGCAATCCCGACCGGGTATCACTCGACAACGTCCAAAAACCCCTCTCGCCCTCGCGGTAAGACGGGGGCGCAATGCGACTCCGTGCTATTTTCTCCCGCATCTTCGACGCTTCGAGAGAAGGCTGCGCATGCCACCGAAAACAAGGCCCCGCAAGCCGGATAGTGAGCCGAATCTCCTGCACGGCGGGAAGCAGACCGACACCTGCCCTCGATGCCGCTTCCCCAGGAACAAAAAAGACAAGAGCAAGGGGAAGCTGCTGCACGGCATCCCAGAAGTCACCGACAGCGCGCAGCTACGCAATGTCCTCGTCACGATCGACCGCAACCTCAGGCAGGACCACGACCTGATGAATGACCCGGCCGCCATCTTCATGATGGGGGTACTGGAGGCCAGAATCGGCGGGCGCGAATACTTCCTCATCGCTTCCAGCGGGCGGACGGCGGATCCGTGGATCCGGGAAAAGCACCTCAGCGGAATCAGCTATCACCAAGGAGCCTGGGAGTCGGTGAACCCGACGATTCCCGCCGGCCACCGGGGCTGGATGACCATCCGGGGCGAGAAGGTTGATCTTAATACGAACATTGCGGGGGTGACCAGGCCGTGCTCCGCCATGAAACTTCTGCTCGGGCTGGGCGGAAAACGACTTGAATGGAAGTCCGTCGAGTACCTGCGCATGAGCGAAATGGTGTTTGTCGGCCCCGACGCGGACGACGCCGAAATGCGGCAATGGCACGGGAAAGGCGCCACCAGCTCCTGGACCGCCCACTCCTGCAACGCCTGCGAGGCCCGCATCCCGTACCTGATCTGCGATGTCCCTGTCAACCAGATCGTCGACTGACAGCGACGACTTCCGCGACCGACGGCTCCTGCCCGACCTGTCGAGCCATGCGCAAGAGGTTGGCGAACGGGATCCGTACGTGCGTCACCGATGCCCACCACCCAGACGCGCTCCGGCGCCACCCCGACCGCGGCGCCCCGCACGGAGCGCACGCCCGACGACCTGTTCTGTATGGGGCGGGAGTGATCGTTGGCCCTGGGCCCCGCACGAAGCGGTGTGGGACCACGCCCTCAGGCTTCCCGCGAGCTTGTTGTTGTCGATCGCGGAGAGCGTGCGGTGTATGTAGAGGGCGCCGCTCGTCGATCGCCAGCCGAGTTCACGCTGCTGCGGGGCGGGATGCTGATCTGATGGGAGGGCCGGAGAGTTGACGGTTACCCCGCTGATACTGGCGGCTCCAATTCCGGCGCCTCAAGGGAGTGCCGGGAGTAGTGTGGTGCCACCACTGGCACCGGGCCTCGACCTCGGACGTTGCGAAGATCTGGATCACACCGTGCCGCCGCATGGCGGGGAGTCGGCCTCTTTCCCGTCTCGGCGCCGCCGACGCTGACCTTGTGCTGACTTGCTGACCCGGAAACACGCTCTGACCTGCAACGATGCCTTGCCGTACCTCTTCGGCTTCAAGAGACATCGAGCCGTGGCCACGAGGTACGACTGTGAGGATGTGAGGGTGCCGCCTTGGGCGGTGGTCTGGCCCGAGGTACGACTGGCTCTGATGCCCTGAGTTTGATCTGCCGACCGCTGTTCGAGGCGGTGCATGCTGCCGCCGGACCGGTGGGCGTGTCCCGATAGGGCCCTCGCGACAGGCACCGTCACAGTCCTGACCGCCGCACCTGGCCCGACGTCGGCAACGCCGGTGTTCCCGAGGCGATCAGGAGACAGACCACCGTGCCCAGCATGACCCAGCACACCCCATCGCGTCACCACGCGGCCGACTCATCTGAGGAAGTCGTCCTGGGCATAGACACCCACAAGGACGTCCACGTGGCCGCGGTGATCACCACCACAGGAGTCCTTCTGGACACACGTGGCTTCCCGACAACCCGAGAGGGCTATCGTCAACTTCTCTCGTGGGCACGTGCTTTCGGGCAGGTACGGCGGGCCGGAGTGGAGTGCACCGGCTCCTACGGAGCCGCACTGACACGCTTCCTGAACAACGAGGACATCGCGGTCAACCAGCCGGACAAGGCCATCCGGAACTGAATGCCGCGCAGGACGCCAGCCCGGAGGCGGCTACGCGCCGCACGCTCCGGCTCTTGGCCCGGCGGGTCATGCATCTCACCGAGGAGATCGCCGATCTCACGGCCCGGATCACCACCGCGATCGATGCTTGTGCACCCAAGCTGTTGAACGTCTACGGAGTCGGACCGGACACTGCCGCAGCGCTGTTGACGGCTGTCGGCGACAACCCCGGCCGGCTGGGCAGCGAAGCGTCCTTTGCCGCCCTCTGCGGCGTCAGTCCTGTTGAGGCGTCCTCAGGCAAGACCCAGCGCCGCAGGCTCAACCGCGGCGGTGACCGCCAGGCCAACTCCGCGCTCTACACCATCGTGCTGGCCCGCCTACGCTGGGACACCCGTACCCGCAGCTACGTGGAACGACGCATCACCGAGGGCAAGACACGTCGCGAAGCCATCCGTTGCCTCAAACGCTACGTCGCCCGGGAGATCTACCAGACCATCACCCCCGGCAGAAGCAACACACCAGCAACGGCGGTCAGTTGACATCCATAGGGGCATCAAACTCGCGGTCCGCTACGAGGCGACCGTCCTCGTTGCCGCCATCAACGAGTGGTTGCGACGTACTGGTCCGACGACAACGCGAACACCCGTACTCGCCGACCGCAGGTGGGATTGACGGTCTCACGGACCGGATGCATCCCCAGTTTGGTCATGATCCGTTCGGAGGCGTCGTTGCCCACTTGAGTGATGCTGACGATCCGCTCCAGCCCTCGCTCTTCGAACCCGAACCGTACAGCGGCCGCAGCTGCCTCGGTGGCCAAGCCCTGCCCCCAGTGGGAACGTCCCAGCCGCCAGCCGACCTCAACCGCCGGCAGTACCTCCGGCAAGAAGTCGGGCACCGAAAGGCCGGTGAACCCGGCCAGCTCGCCAGTGGACCGGATCTCCACGGCGAACAGGCCGAAGCCCTGTGACTCCCACTCGCTCTCCCATGCCTGGACCCCGCCGCGAGTCTGCTGTTCGTCACGGACGCTGCCGTCACGGATCCACCGCATGACCTCGGGGTCGAAGGGCGGTGCACACACGACAAAGTACGTGAGGTACTGCAGTTTGCTCTCCGTATCGAGGGCATCCGCGTCTCCGTGATGGCTTACTTCGCCACGACGATCCAGTCCCTGCTCGTCGACGAGGTCTATGACGCGAACGACTTGGACCTTGGAGTCATCCGCCTTGCGGCAGACGCGGGGCTCGTCATCACCCTGGTGGGGGACCCTGGCAGGCTCTCTACGGCTTTCGCGGTGCACGCCCCGAGAACGTCCCCCGCCTCCTGAGCCGGCTGGGCTTCGAGCGCAGTGAACTCCAGACCTCGTTCCGCTGGCGTGGCAGTGCTGGCCAGACATCGTTGGCATGCCAGCTGCGCCGCAAGGAGAGGGCAGTCCTTCCCGCAGGGGAGGCAGGGGACGTCGATGTCGTCCTTGCTCGCCAGTGGAGGCTGTTGTGGAATGCTGACCCTCACATCCTTCCTCTGGCCGTCAGGCCCAAGACAGGCCAGTTCCAGGAAGCTGTGTGCACTCTGCTTCTGAACGAACTCGTCCAGAGCACCTTCGGTTGGCCGGCCGTCGACCTCATCGATGCCCGGGCCAGCTTGGGCATCATGGAGAGCGACACTCTTGCGGAGCTGCGTCCGCATCTGCGTAGCGCCCTTGAGCGCCTGGCGGGCCAGGGCAATCTCGCCGGAATCTGGGCCGACTTGGCAGCCACAATGGTCACCATGACGCCCGTCGAGCCGTCGAAGGGCCAGAAACGGGCACCCCGAACCGCCCTCGCCGATTTGCGGACGAGGCTGGAGGTCGCCCGCGAGGGACTGGTCCCTGGTATGACCTGCCACCAGGCGAAGGGGCGGGAGTGGGACCGGGTCGGGGTGAGGCTGGAGGAGGCCGACGCGGCCGCGCTCCGGAGAGGTCTCGACCCCACCGACGAGGCCCACCGCGCGCTCTACGTCGCGCTCACCAGGACACGTCACCTCAGTCTCGCGGTGTAAGAGGTCCGGGGGCGCCGACGTGTGGCGGCTGGGTCTCATACTCGTCGGCCCAGCCGCCGCGATACTCCATCCGCAGTCGGTCAACCGTGGCCGGATCCCTGAGAACACGGCCGGTGATCGACTACCGGTGTCACCCCATGGGGCGAAGCACGGGGCGAGTTGTAGACCTGCACCACCTGCCTCCGTAGCGTGCCAGTTCTACTGGGCAGTCAGGCGAATCGGGAACAATGGATGGGGAGTCGGATGGAAGGAAATCGGCGTCGCGCCAGCCGATCGGCCGGCTGTCGGCTTCGGCGGCCACCATCAGCGGGATGAGGTACGGCAGGGTGATGGGGAATGCCTGCTTCTTGCGTGACGCCCGCTTGCTCTTGGCGCGGTAGTCGCTGAGGAGTTGCAGGCAGAGGCTGTTGTCGGGCTGCTTGCCCACTGGCATGGACGTGCGGATCAGTGACATGTGGTTGCGGATCGTGGTGACGTTGAGCTTCTGGCTCATGAGGTGCCGGCCGTACTCGGTGTACGTGGCTGTGGTGCACGGAACGGCGACGCGGCCCTCATTGGCGCACCACTCCCGGAAGCGGCGCATGGCCGATCCCCGTGGCCCGAACTCGTTGCTGCCGGTTTCGTCCAGGGCGCGAGCGGTCTCCTCGGAGACACATGGTTCCGCTCGGTATAGCGCTGCCCGTCTGCCGCGGTGGGGATCTCGTCGCCCGGCCGGAGGACGGTGTTGTGGTCGACGTACGATCCGGCGGGCGGAGTCGCGACTATCAGTTGCGCGCCGTCTTCGACGAGTTCGGCGTCAACCATCTGGACGAGCTCAGCTCTTGCGCCCATCAAATCCCCGTGTGTCGGATCGCACCGCAGATTTCAGTCGGCGCGGCTGTGACCTGGCTGTTGAAGTCTTCCGTGCGGTCGCGCAGATCACTTCCGCCGCACGGATGGCGTCAGTCCGCCGAGGCTCATGTCCGAATCTCGTCGTAGCGGCTCCATGCGTCTTCAAGGGCATCCAGCGCACCGTCGCACGCGCTCATGGAATCGAGATACTCGTTGTAGAGCTCGAACGACTTGGGTTCGCCGTCGGGCCACTCGTCGTCGTCCCGTACGTCGCGGGCGAGGTCGCCGATGGGTGACTGCTCGTCGACGTGGCGCAGGAGCCAGGCTCGAAAGTCGCTCGGCTTGTTGGACATGCGTAACCCCCTGGGGCTTCGTGATGCCGACCCGTGTGGCCAGCATCCCTTGCTCAACGCCTATCAGGCACTGAAGTGTTCGGTGCGGCAATTGAAGTACCGGCTGAAATCTTCCGTGCGTGACTGAAGCCTTCCGCGCCGTCCGACACCGTGGTCAGCAGCATGTTGAGTCCAGATTACCGACGACAATCCTGATTATCGTCGGCTACCGGTGCGTAACATTTCTGGTGGCGATTACACCCCCTGTCGGTTCTCACTCGGTGTTTCAGTGTCTCGATGAGAATTTCAGAGCCGCGACCGGCGGGCCGACCCTGCCCCTATCTCCCAGGGAGTAGAAGCGTTTTCAGATCCGCTCGGCGGCATCCCCCAGGTGCCGCCGAGCGGGACGGTGAGCCGCCCTGCTGCTACTTGGTTCGCTACACAAGCCGGGCCAACCGCCGACTGGTCCGTACAGTGCGGAACGGCTGCAGGGAGGGCGAGTGTTCTCTCACGGTGCGGCGCTCCGTGCGGTGGACGGAGCAGTGGTGCGGCCCGCTCGGGGGCATGGGAAGGGAGTGACTCCAGCCACGTGTTCGAGGACCGCCACGGTGCCGGGGATGGTGACGAACGAGATGACGACCTGGCTGTACCCGGGCGTGCCAAGGACGAAATGACGAAATCCTCATCGTCATCAATGAGCAGGCGGGGACGGCCTCCCGCCCCCGAGAGTCCAGGAAGGCAGCCCGATTGCGTTGAAACGGTGGATCACGTCCCGGACGGTCCTCGTCCGACTGCGCCAGCCGCGCGTGGCCGGGACCGTGCTGCGCCCTCCGAGTCCGGTGCGCGGCTCCGCCATGGTTGATAACCGTCCGCAAGCGGTTCCCGTCTCGGCATTCGCCTACGGCAGACGAGAAAGAATCTCGAAAGACTGGAACCCTCTCCGGGGCTATGCCAACGTACAACACCACGGAAACACAAGGCCGGTGAGCGGCCTACCGGGTGACCCGATGAGGAGTCTCTTCTGCCGATGCACGCGCTGCGCTCTGTCCAGCTGACCGCACCTGTCCTCTTCGTATTGGGTGTACTTAACGTGTGGACTGCGCACGCCCAATCCAACTACGGGGGGTGCTCTCCACGGCCATCTGTTTGTGTCTGCGCGGCTGGCCTTTTCGGAGGGAACTTGGTGATGCAGCGCGGGTGCCGCCTCGATCGCCGCATTCTTGCCTATGTGGTCAGGAATCCCGGGTGGGTAGCCGTTTGATCGCAGAACAGGTTGGTAGGACGGAACGTATTGTCGCTGCTAGGCTCCAGCGCCTTTGGCAGGCAGAGCTGCTGGTCGCAGACCAGAAGGGGACCGAGCATTTGAGGTCCAACCCGCTGGTGCCGTGACTGGCGGCCAAGGGGGCCTCTGAGCCGGACGCGAGCGGAACATAGACCACGATCGCCGGTTGGCCAAACCGGCGATCGTCGCGACCATCGAGGGTGTTCGCATTCGACTGCGCTTGGCGGTGGAGTCATAACGGACGCAGGGCAGCGCTGCGTGTCGAGAGGAGGCACAGCGCGGCCCTGGCTTGTGCCTCTGGCATGGACAGCACCCGTCTGGTGACGGGCGGCAAACCCTGCACGTGCCGCGCGTGGTGTTGGTGCTGTCGATCCCGCCTGTCGCTCCTCGTCTCTGAGCAAGGAACTCCCAATTCATGTGCCGATCCGCGATACCTCATGCCCTCATTCAGTCTGGCCCGCCTGGCCCACCTGTATCCCCGTCTGAGTCTCCCCGCGCGGCACGCACAGCTTTCCTGACTGTTAAAGACGCCGCTGAGTACCTCGGCCTCTCGCCTCACACGCTCTACGTCTGGCGGCACCGGCGGCAGGGACCGCCGAGCTTCCGCATGGGGCCACGCGGTCGCGTCATGTACCGGAGAAAAGCTCTGGATGCCTGGATCCGTGAACAAGAACAGGCCGACTCCCGCTCCAACACGGCTCTGAGCCCGCTGAGTGCCGCTCCGCAGCATCGGTCCGGCCGCACAGTCGGCATCTGACGCGCCGTCTGTCGTGGAGCGCCGTTTCCACCCCTTTCGATAAGGAGACCAATTGGCCGGCTACATAGAAGATCGCTGGATCAAGAAGAAGAAGGATCCAGTAACGGGGAAAAGGGAAAGAACCGCTCGCTACGGGAAGGGGAAGCGATACAAGGTCGCTGGTATCCCTGGGATCCGGTACCGTTCCTTCGACACCCTGGAGGACGCCAAAGCGTGGTTTCGTCGGTCCGCCACGGACGAGGAGCGCGGGGAGTTCGTGGAGCCGCGTGACGGGTCCATCACCCTGGCCGACTACATCGCGATGCACTGGGCGCCGGGCAGAGGAGGCACTCCGAAGACCCAGCAGAATCAGGAGCGGAGAGCGCGGCTTCACATCGTTCCGCATCTGGGCCAACTCCCGCTCAGGAGCATCACGGCGGCGGAATTGCGCGCGTACACGGCCAAGTTGGAGGCCACGGTCTCCTCGGTCGACTACCGGCGCGGAATCTTGTCCGAGTTGTCCAGCATCCTGGAAGCGGCCGTTGACGACAAGCGGCTCGCCAGGAATCCGATGCACGCGAAATCCGTGCGGTGGCCCAAGGCATCGCGGGAGCGCCGAGAGGCGTGGTCGCTGGACACTGCGCTGCGAGTTCGTGACGTGATCAGCCCTCGGCATCGAGTGGCCGTCGTACTTGGTCTGGGGTGCGGGCTTCGTCAGGGCGAAGTGTTCGGGCTGAGCCCGGCGGACATCGACTATGCGAGAGGCGTACTTCGCGTTCGACGCCAAGTTCAGTCGATCGGCGGCAGGTTGTACTTCGCCCTGCCCAAGGGGGCGAAAACGCGTACCGTCGATATGCCCCCCTCGGTGGCTCAGGAGCTCAAGCGCCATGTCAAGGCGTTCCCGCCGGTAGAGGTTGAGCTCCCGTGGGAGAGGCCCGGGGCAGACAGGCCGCGAAAGAAGTTCTCCCTTGTTCTCGCTACGCGATTCGGCAACGCCGTGGCCGTGAACACGTGGAACACCTACACCTGGAAACCCGCGCTGGCCAAGGCCGGCGTTATCCCGCCGCGCCCCAAAGGAGCGAAGCCGTGGCAGTGGGAGGCGGCGCCAAAGGACGGATTCCACGTGCTGCGGCACACCTACGCCTCGATGATGCTGGAGGCGGGGGAGTCCGTGGTGACTGTGGCGCGGTGGCTCGGGCACTCCTCGCCGGCTGTCACGCTCGGTTACTATGCTCACTTCATGCCGGAGGCCGGAACCAAGGGGCGCACCGCCATTGACGGACTGCTCGAGAGGAAGGGGGATCCACCGTGCCAGTAGAAACTCCCCAGATTCTCCCCAGGGCTGATCGCGGCGGATTCCTCGGCTTGTACGCGTCTGGATTAAATCGTTGATTGTAAGGCCAGTTGGTCAGATAGCCTGGGAAAATGCTGACTGAAGTCACCGCGACCCGCTATGTCACGCCCTTGCGTGAGGGCGGCTCGCTCCCGGGAATCGTGGAAGCGGACGATCTCGGTACATATATCATGAAGTTCACCGGCGCCGGACAGGGCCGCAAGACCCTCGTCGCCGAGATCATCTGCGGACTGCTGGGGCGTCGGCTCGGGCTGCGGGTGCCGGAGCTGGTGCAGATGCAGCTCGACCCCGTCATCGGGCTGAGCGAGCCCGACCAGGAGGTTCAGGAGCTGCTCAAGGCCAGCGGCGGGCTGAACCTCGGGATGGATTACCTCCCCGGATCGCTGGGCTTCGACCCGCTCGCCTTCGAGGTGGGTGCCCGTGAGGCGGGCCGTGTGGTGTGGTTCGACGCGCTGATCAACAACGTCGACCGGTCCTGGCGCAACCCCAATCTGCTGGTCTGGCACGGCGAACTGTGGCTGATCGACCATGGCGCCGCGATGATCTGGCACCACAACTGGCCGAGTGCGGAGAAGGCCTCGGTCAGGCCGTACAACGCCTCCGACCATGTGCTCGCCACCTTCGGGCCGGATCTCGTGGCGGCGGCCGAGGAGTTCGCGCCGCTGATCACCGAGGAGCTGCTGACCGAGATCGCGGCCGAGGTCCCGGACGAATGGCTGACCGGCGAGCCCGGCTTCGACTCCCCGGACACGCTGCGCCAGGCGTATGTGAACACGCTGCTGGCCCGCGCCCGGATGATCAGTGACCAGATCACCATCGGTGAGCCCACCAAGGACAAGCCTTCGCAGGCACCGCAGTGGCTGGCGGGCAAGCCGCCGCGGAGGGTAGTGAAGTGACCGGTCTGCACAACGGGCGCGATGTCTTCGAGTACGCCTTGCTGAAGGTCGTGCCCCGGGTCGAGCGCGGCGAGATGATCAATGCCGGTGTGGTCGTGTACTGCCACGCCCGCCGCTTCGTCGAGGCCAGGACGTATCTGGACGAGGCCCGGCTGCTGGCCCTGGACCCGACGGTCGACGTGGCCGGCGTACGGGCCGCGCTCGGCGCCGTGGAGGGCATCTGCGCGGGCGGCGAACGGGCCGGACAGGCGGCGGGGGACGACGCGGGGCGCCGGTTCCGCTGGCTGATCGCGCCGCGCAGCACCATCGTCCAGCCGGGACCGGTACACACCGGTCTGACCGCCGATCCCGCCGCGGAGGCGGAGCGGTTGCTGGAACTGCTGGTGCGCTGAGGCCGGGACCCGACCGGCCGAAGGGGCGCCCGTCCTGGCCGTCGGCCGTGGAGGGGCGCCCCTTCGTGCGATGCGATCGCGCCAGTTCCGGCGCGCACCGCAGGTGAGGTCGGCGACCGCGCGGTGGTGGGGCGTTGACAGCGGGTTGCCGGGCTTCTAGCGTCAGCCCTGCTCAGGCTACTAAGCGGTTGCTCACCCACGGGATCGGTGCGGCGGACCGCTTGTCGAGGTTTCGAGGGTGAGGAGAACCCGCATGTCCACCACCGAGCAGCGCGTCGCCATCGTGACGGGCGCGGCCCGCGGTATCGGCGCGGCCACCGCCGTACGCCTGGCCGCCGAGGGCCGCGCCGTCGCCGTACTCGACCTCGACGAGGCGGCGTGCAAGGACACCGTCGAGAAGATCACCGCGGCCGGCGGCACGGCCATCGCGGTCGGCTGTGACGTCTCGGACGCGGAGCAGGTGGAGGCGGCGGTCACCCGGATCGCCTCCGAGCTCGGCGCGCCGACCGTCCTCGTCAACAACGCCGGTGTGCTCCGCGACAACCTGCTGTTCAAGATGAGCGAAAGTGACTGGGACACGGTCATGAACGTGCATCTGCGGGGTGCGTTCCTGATGTCCCGCGCCTGCCAGAAGCACATGGTGGACGCCAAGTTCGGCCGGATCGTCAACCTCTCCTCCAGCTCGGCGCTCGGCAACCGCGGCCAGGTCAACTACTCGGCCGCCAAGGCCGGTCTGCAGGGCTTCACCAAGACCCTCGCCATCGAGCTCGGCAAGTTCGGCGTCACCGCCAACGCCGTCGCCCCCGGCTTCATCGTCACCGACATGACCGCCGCCACCGCCGAGCGCGTGGGCATGGGCTTCGAGGAGTTCCAGGCCGCGGCCGCCACCCAGATCCCGGTGCAGCGCGTCGGCCGCCCCGAGGACATCGCCAACGCCATCGCCTTCTTCACCGGCGAGGCGGCCGGCTTCGTCTCCGGCCAGGTCATGTACGTCGCCGGCGGCCCGCTCAACTGACCGCCCCACCGACTCCAGGAGTACAGGACATGACCGAGCAGGACAGCGGGCTCCCCGAGCTCACCGGCAAGGTGGCGCTGGTCACCGGCGCCAGCCGCGGCATCGGCTACGGCATCGCCGAGGCCCTGGTCGCCCGCGGCGACCGGGTCGTCATCACCGGCCGCAACGAGGACGCCCTCAAGGAGGCCGCCGAGAAGCTGGGCGCGGACCGGGTGATCGGCGTCGCCGGCAAGGCGCACGACGAGGCCCACCAGGCCGTCGCCGTCGAGCGGGCGATGGAGGCCTTCGGCCGGGTCGACTACCTCGTCAACAACGCCGGTACGAACCCGGTGTTCGGCCCCATCGCCGACCTCGACCTGGGCGTCGCGCGCAAGGTGTTCGAGACCAACGTCGTCTCGGCGCTCGGCTTCGCGCAGCGCACCTGGCACGCATGGCAGAAGGACAACGGCGGCGCGATCGTCAACATCGCCTCGATCGCCGGCCTCGCACCCTCGCCCTTCATCGGTGCGTACGGGATGAGCAAGGCCGCGATGGTGAACCTGACGCTGCAGCTCGCCCATGAGTTCGCCCCGGTGGTACGGGTCAACTCCATCGCGCCCGCGGTGATCAAGACCAAGTTCGCGGCCGCGCTGTACGAGAACCGCGAGGAGGAGGCGGCGGCCGCCTACCCGATGGCGCGGCTCGGCGTCCCGGAGGACATCGGCGGGGCCGCGGCCTTCCTGCTGTCCGACGCCTCGGGCTGGATCACCGGCCAGACGCTGGTCGTCGACGGCGGTCTGTTCCTCAACGCCGGGGTCTGAACGCCGGGGTCCGACGGCCGGGCGGGGCCCTCAGGGGCCTTGCCTTGGTGTGCGCTCCAAGAGGCAGAGTCCGTGGTGCCGGTCCCCAGGGGGCCGGCACCACCCCGCGTCAGCGGACTGCCAGGAGAGAGCGAGACACGCCATGCACTACCGCACACTCGGCGGCGGTCAGGGGCCCCGGATCAGCGCCGTGTGCCTGGGGGCGCTGCCGTTCGGCACCACGGTCGACGAGCGGACCTCGTTCGCCATCCTGGACCGCTTCGCCGAGGCCGGCGGCACCTTCCTCGACACCGCGAACACCTACGCCAGCTGGGTGCCCGGCGCCACCGGTGACGAGAGCGAGCTGCTGCTCGGCCGCTGGCTGCGCAGCCGGGGCGCGGCCGGCCGCACGGTCCTGGCCACCAAGGTCGGTGCCCGGCCCGACCCGGCCCGCGGCCCCGAATGGCCCGCCAATGCCGAGGGGCTGGGCGCGCCGACCGTACGCGCCGCCATCCAGGGCAGTCTGCGCCGCCTGGGCACCGACCGGGTGGACCTCTACTACGCACATGTCGAGGACCGCGGTGTCCCCTTGGAGGAGACCGTCGAGGCGCTGGCCGGACTCGTCCAGGACGGCGTGGTGGGCACGCTCGGGGCCGGCAACCACCGGACCTGGCGGCTCGCCGAGGCCCGGCACACCGCCGCCGGGCGCGGGCTGCCCGGCTTCCGCGCCGTACAGCAGCGGCACACCTATCTGCGGCCGCGCCGGGGCCTGCCGCCCGACCTCCAGGTGGAGACCGACGAGGAGCTCCTCGACTACGCGGCGGCGCACCCCGATCTGACGCCGGTCGGCTACGGGACACTGATGGGGGGCGCCTACTCGCGTGCGGACCGGCCGCTGCCGGAGCGCTACGACCATCCCGGCTCGGTGGCGCGGCTGCGAGTGCTGGCGGAGGTCGCGGCGGAGTGCGGGGCCACCGTGAACCAGGTGGTGCTGGCCTGGCTGATGGGCGGCCCGGTGCCGGTCGTGCCGGTGCTCGGCGTGAGCTCGGTCGGGCAGCTGGACGAGAGTCTGGCGGCGCTGGATCTACGGCTGGATCCCGTCCAGCGTGCCCGGCTCGACACCGCCTGAGCCGGGCGGTGGCGCGCTCCGGGCCCGGGAAATCGGCCCGCGGACGGCGTTGTCAGTGGTCGCCGGTAGGTTTTGTGACGGAGAACGCAACACACACCGGAGGTTGTTGACGTGGTGACCGACATGCTGCCCGAGTCCTGGCGCGGGGTACTCGGCGACGAGTTGGAGAAGCCCTACTTCAAGGAGCTGACCGACTTCGTCGAGCAGGAGCGGGCCGACGGCCCGGTCTACCCGCCCCGCGAGCAGGTCTTCGCGGCGCTGGAGGCGACGCCCTACGACCAGGTGAAGGTGCTCATCCTCGGCCAGGACCCGTATCACGGCGCGGGGCAGGGCCACGGCCTGTGCTTCTCCGTGCAGCCCGGGGTGAAGACGCCGCCGTCGCTGCGGAACATCTACAAGGAGATGAAGGAGGAGCTGGGCCACCCGGTCCCGGACAACGGCTATCTGATGCCCTGGGCCCAGCAGGGTGTGCTGCTGCTGAACGCGGTCCTCACGGTCCGCGAGGCCGAGGCCAATTCGCACAAGGGCAAGGGGTGGGAGAAGGTGACCGACGCGGTGATCCGCGCGGTGGCCTCCCGGCCCGACCCGGCGGTCTTTGTGCTGTGGGGGAATTACGCCAAGAAGAAGCTGCCGCTGATCGACGAGGAGCGGCATGCCGTGGTGCAGGGCGCGCACCCCTCCCCGCTGTCGGCGAAGAAGTTCTTCGGCTCCCGGCCCTTCACCCAGATCAACGCGGCGATCGCCGCTCAGGGCCATGCCCCGATCGACTGGCGCATCCCTGACCTGGGCTGAGCCGGAGGGTCCGGCCGGCGGATCGGGCCCGGGTCCGCGGCATGATCCGCAGGACGGGCCCGGCCGACCGGCGCGTCGCGCACACCGAGCGAAGGTCCCCTGCGGCGGTTAGCGTCGAGGGAACAGCAGTGACGGTGGTGAGCGAATACGGGGAGTGCGCGGTGGTGGAGAAGCGGCGGAAGGCAACGTCCGAGGACGGTGTGCTGACCCGGATCGGCCAAGCGATCATGTTGCATCGCGCCGGTGACCGGGAAGAGGCACGCAACCGTCTCTCGGCGCTGTGGCACGAGATCGGGCCACAGGGAGACGCCTTCCACCGCTGCACCCTCGCCCACTACATGGCCGACACCCAGGACGACCCCAGGGACGAACTCGACTGGGACCTCAGAGCCCTGGAGGCGGCCGAGGGCTTTGTCACCGAGCGGCCCGAGAGCTCCGGAACCGCCCCCGCGGAGTCGGCCGTCGCCGACGGCCCCGGCCCCCGCCACCCCCTCGTCGCGCTGCGGGCGTTCTTCCCCTCACTGCATCTCAATATCGCGGCCGACTACGCCGCCCTCGACCGCCCGGCCGATGCGCGCGCCCAGCTGCGGCGGGCCCGGGCGTCGGCCAACGCGCTCGCCGACGGTGAGTACCGCCAAGGGCTCAGGGACGCGATCGACCGTCTGCAGCTGCGGATCGACGAGGCCGCGGGGCATGCGTCGTAGCAGGGTCGCAGCACACCCGGCGGCAAGCCGCTGAGCGGCGGCATCACCGCCGCAGCATCCCGGTGAGGAGCTCCGCGCAGGAGGCGCGCAGCGCGGCGCGGCCGGGGACGGCCGCATGGAACTGTCCCGCCGTGCAGGAGAAGAGCACGCCGTCGCACCAGGCGACCATGCTGAGCGCATGCCGCTCCGGCTCGGCGGAGCCGGCCGCCGCCAGCATCGCCACCATCGGCTCCCGGAAGGCCCGGCCGGCCCGGTCGTAGACCGCCCGCAGCTCGGGCCTGCGGGTGGCCTCCAGGGCCAGTTCGTAACGGGCGATGAGCAGCTGCCGGTGCCTGGAGAGATAGTGGTGCAGCGCCAGGGACAGCACATCGGCGACCGCCGCCACAGCCTCATCGGCCGCGGCCCCCGCCCCCTCCGTGAGAGCCGCAGGTGCCGCCGGCATCTCGCCCGGTGTCAGCACCGCCGCCTCCCGCTCGGCCAGCCGGCGTACCGCCGTCTCCAGCAGAGCCGCCCGGGTGCGCGCGAGATTCGACGTGGAGCCCTGTGGCAGCCCGGCCGCTTCGTCGACGGCCCGGTGGGTCAGGCCGCGCATACCGCGCTCGGCGAGCAGCTCCAGCGCCGCATCGGCGATCAGCTCATGGCGAGGAGCGGGGGCGGGCGCCGGGGTGCGGCCATTGCGGACGGTCATGGCAGGGGAGCCTATCGCGCCGACTACAGGTGTAGTCTCAGATTCCAAGGCAACTACACCTGTAGTTGCATGCGGCCGCGCCTGTGGTCGCATCCTGGGGAAGGTGGGAGGCGTCATGCGGCAGCGCACCGCGATCGTGATCGGCGGCGGGATCGGCGGGCTCACCGCCGCGGTGGCACTGGACCGCCGCGGCTGGTCGGTCACCGTCCTGGAGCGCGCCGCCGCGCCGGAGCCGGGCTCCGCGTCCGGATACCCGGCAAGGAGCGGAGGCGCAGCGCAGCCGAGCGGCGCGGGCATCGGCCTCGCGCCCAACGCCCAGCGCGCCCTGGACACCCTCGACGTGGGCGACGCCGTACGCGCCATGGCCGCCTGGCAGGCCACCGGCGAGATCCGCCTCCCCGGCGGCCGCCGACTGGCCCGTACGGACAACGCCGCCGCCGTCCGGCGCTTCGGCGGCCCGGTCGTGGTCGCGCACCGCGCCGAGCTGGTCGCCCTGCTCGCCGCCCGGCTGCCCGACGGCGCGGTACGCACCCGGGCCGCGGCCTCGCTCGTCGACGCGGGCGACCCGCGCGCGGCCGGCCGCCCGGCCCGTGTACGGATCGAAGGGGCCGCCGACGGCCATGAAGAGGAGTTGACCGCCGACCTCGTGGTCGCCGCCGACGGCATCCACTCAGCCGTCCGCCGCACGCTCTTCCCCGGCCACCCCGAACCCCGCTACGCCGGCTTCACCGCCTGGCGTCTCGTCGTCCCGGCCCCCGCCCGCCCCTACGTCGCGCACGAGACCTGGGGCCCCGGTGGCCTGTGGGGCACCGTGCCGCTGCACGACGGGCGGGTCTACGCCTACGCCACCGCGGCCGTACCGCCCGGCGGGCGGGCCGCCGACGACGAGCGGTCCGAACTGCTGCGCCGCTTCGGCACCTGGCACCACCCCATCCCCGCCCTCCTCGCCGCCGCCGACCCCGCCGCCGTGCTCCGCAACGATGTCCACACCGCGGCCGCCCCGCCGCCCGCCTTCCACCGCGGCCGGGTCGCCCTGCTCGGCGACGCCGTCCACCCCATGACCCCCAACCTCGGACAGGGCGGCTGCCAGGCCGTCGAGGACGCCGTCGTGCTGGCGGACGAGGCCGCGCCGGATGCCGATCTCGCCGCCGCGCTCGCCGCGTACACCCGGCAGCGGCTGCCGCGCACCATGGACGTCGTACGCCGGGCCGAGCGGATCGGCCGGCTCACCACCTGGCGCTCCCGGCCGGCCTGTGCGCTGCGCGCCGTCCTGATGGCCACCACCGCCCGCCTCGCACCGGATCTCGCGCTGCGAGCGCTGGACGGTATCGCCGACTGGCGGCCGCCGGCCGCCACGTATGCTGCCCGGGCGCGGGGCACCGGGGCCGCGGCACTACCCAAGGAGCATGAGTGAAGGTCGGCTGCATCGGACTCGGCGACATCGCCCAGAAGGCGTACCTCCCCGTGCTGGGCGCGCAACCGGGGCTCGAACTGCATCTGCACACCCGCACCCCGGCCACCCTCCAACGGGTCGGCGCCGCCCACCGGCTGACCGGGGAACAGCTCCACACGGATCTGGACTCGCTTCTCGCCACGGGCCTGGACGCGGCCTTTGTGCACGCGGCGACCTCGGCCCACCCCGAGATCGTGACCCGGCTGATCGAGGCCGGCGTACCGACCTATGTCGACAAGCCGATCTCCTACGAACTCGCCGAGACCCAGCGCATCGTCGCCCTCGCCGAGGACCGGGGAGTGGGCCTCACCGTCGGCTTCAACCGCCGCTTCGCGCCCGGTTACGCCCAGTGCCGCGAGCACGCCCGCGATCTGATCCTGATGCAGAAGAACCGCGTCGGGCTGCCCGAGGACCCGCGCACGCTGGTGCTGGACGACTTCATCCATGTCGTCGACACCCTGCGGTTCCTCGTCCCCGGCGAGGTCGACCACATCGATGTGCGTGCCCGGATCCGGGACGGGCTGATGGCGCATGTGGTGCTGCAGCTGTCCGGCGACGGCTTCACCGCGATCGGCACCATGAACCGCCTCAGCGGCTCCACCGAGGAGATCCTGGACGTCTCCGGGCAGGACACCAAGCGTCAGGTCGTCAATCTCGCCGAGATCATCGACCACAAGGGGCAGCCGAGCGTCCGGCGCCGCGGCGACTGGGTGCCGGTCGCCCGTCAGCGCGGGATCGAGCAGATCGTCCTGGCGTTCCTGGACGACGTACGTGCCGGCCGGCAGCCGTCCGCCCAGGACGCGCTGCGCACCCATGAACTGTGCGAACGCGTGATCATCGACGCGCTCGCGCAGGCCGCCTGCTGAGCGCCCGCAGGCCCGTGTACCCGCCGGCGAGCACCAGCGCGCCCACCGCCCCGTACAGCGCCCAGTCACCGAACCGGGTGTACGGGCTGGTGCCCGCGGCCAGCGGCAGGTCGTAGACGGCCGCCGCGCTGCGGTCGGTGCCGAGTTGCTCGCCGATCCGTTCGCCCCGGGGGCCGTACACCGCGCTGACGCCGGTCAGCGTGGCGTGCACCATCGGCCGCCAGGTCTCCGCGGCGCGCAGCGCGCCCAGCGAGGCGTGCTGCCGGGGCGCCCAGCTGTCCTGGAACGTCGAGGTCGAGGACTGGGCGACCAGTACCTGCGCACCGTCGCGCGCCAGATGGCGGCTCATGTCGGGGAAGGCGGTCTCGAAGCACACCAGCGGCCCGATGCGCAGTCCGCCGGCGCCGGCGACCGGCAGCACCACCTGGGCGGGGCCGCGCCTGCGGTCGGTCGTGGCCGCCTTGCCCACCCGGGTCGCCCAGCCCAGCACGGACCGGAACGGTATGTACTCGCCGAACGGCACCAGCCGCATCTTCGAGTAGCGCTCCCCGGTCGGTCCGTCCGGCCCGATCAGCACCGCGCTCTTGTAGATGCCCGGCCGGCCGTTCTGCTGCGAATCGGCGTTGACCAGCAGCTCGGTGCCCGTTCGGCGGGACAGCGCGGCCAGCCGGGCGGCGAGCGCCGGATGGTCCGCCGGATCCTGGTAGAGGCTGCTCTCGCCCCAGACGACCAGGCGCACTCCGCGGCCGGCCAGCGACCGGGTGAGTGTTTCGCTGCGCGCGAGCCGCTCGGTCGGGGTGCCGGTGACGCCGGGCTGGACGACCGCGATCCGCACCGTGCCCGCCGGGCGGGGGACCGGCGCCCAGAACCAGGCCGCGGTGCCCGCCAGCGCGCACACCAGTAGCCCCGCGACGGCGGGCAGCCGGGCCGCCGGGAGGGCGATCAGCTCGGCCAGCGCGGTGTTCACCGCCACAATCAGCAGGCTCAGCAGCCACACCCCGCCGATCGACGCCAGCCGCAGCGCGGGCGGCACCTGCCACTGGCTGGCGCCGAGCAGCCCCCAGGGCCCGCCCAAGTACTCCCAGGAGCGGACCAGTTCGACCATCAGCCAGCCGGCGGGCACCAGTACCAGCGCGGCGGTATACCGCCCGCCCGTGGCCCGCCGCCCCCCTTCGCCGGAAGCTCCCCCGGACGTCGTCCGGGGGGACCCCCATCGCGCCGCCCCGCTCGATCCGGGCGGTGGGTCGCCCAGCAGCGCACGCACCAGCACCCCCCAGGGCGCCCACAGCGCACCGAGCAGCAGAGCCAGTACGAGGATGAAGACATGCAGGCTCGGCAGCAGCCAGTGGTGGACGGCCAGTATGAAACCGGTGCCGCCCAGCCAGCCGTCCAGCGCCGCCCGCCGGTTCGTCGGCGCCGAGCGCACCAGCAGCAGCCAGGGCACCAGGGCGACATACGCCAGCCACCACCACGACGGCGCGGGGAAGATGAGGACCGGCAGCGCACCGGCGAGCGCCGCGGCCGCACCGCGTGACCAGGGGGAGCCGAGCCACCGCGCCCGATGGCCGAGCGGTCTGTCCATACGGTCTCCCTCGTGCCGGTTTCCGCCGGTAGGACGGTCAGTGTGCGCGCATGGGCCGATCAGGGAAAGGGGGCCTCGTTGGGTAGGCCGATCGGTGGCACAACGGTCGGTCAGGCGCCGGCGGGCAGCACCTGCCGCCACTTCTCGTGGACGACGACCCCGGTGAGCCGCCAGCCGTCGGCGGTACGGCGGGCGGTGAAGTGGTAGCGGCCGGCGCAGGTGTAGTTGGGGGCGGTGGGGCCGCCTTCCCCCTCCGTCGTGGGGCCGACGAGCCGCATCGGGTTGAGGTAGTCCGCCTGGACGGTGGCCGTGTCGCCCGGTGCCTCGTCCTGCCGGGCGAGGGTGATCCGCCGGTTGACGATCAGATGCTGCCGAATGGCGAAGTGCTGGAGCATCTCGGCGAGCCAGGCCGCGATCTCCTCGGTGCCGCCCTCGATGCCGCCGGCGGAGCGGTAGTCGGCCCGGCCGTCCGGGGTGAACAGGGCCAGATAGCCCGGCCAGTCGCCGTCGTCCAGGGCGACGGCATAGCCGGTGATCAGATCGTCGATGGCGAGGCGGTCCATGACGGTCGAGTGTTCCGCGCGCTGCGTCATCTCCTCAGTTTTCGGCATCCGGAAGGCCCCCGCCAAGGGGCGGGGGCCTTCCGGCGACATCCACCCCGGAGAGCCGGACCGCGCCGGCGTCGGTGTCGTACAGGCGCGGCAGCAGCTGGGCGACGGTCGACTTGCCGGCGCCCGAGGAGCCCACCAGGGCGACCATCTGGCCGGGTTCGGCGCGGAAGGAGATGTTGTGCAGGACCTCTTCGCCGCCCCGGGTGTCGAGGGTGGCGACCTCTTCCAGGGAGGCCAGGGAGACCTTGTCGGCGGACGGGTAGCCGAAGCGTACGGAGTCGAACTCCACCGACACCGGGCCGTCGGGCACCGCGCGGGCATCCGGCTTCTCGGCGATCAGCGGCTTGAGGTCGAGCACCTCGAAGACCCGCTCGAAGCTGACCAGTGCGCTCATCACCTCGATGTGCGCGCCGGACAGGGCGGTCAGCGGGGCGTAGAGCCGGGTGAGCAGCAGGGCGAGGGAGACGATCGCGCCGGGCTCCAGCTGTCCCTGCAGCGCGAAGAACCCGCCCAGGCCGTAGACGACGGCCAGCGCCAGTGCGGAGACCAGGGTGAGAGCGGTGACGAAGTACGTCTGGACCATGGCCGAGCGGACCCCGATGTCGCGCACCCGGCGGGCCCGGGTGGCGAATTCGGCGGACTCACGGTCCGGGCGGCCCATCAGCTTGACGAGGGTGGCGCCCGGCGCGGAGAACCGCTCGGTCATCTGGGTGCCCATCGCCGCGTTGTGGTCGGCGCCCTCCCGGCGCAGATCCGCCAGCCGCCGGCCGACCCGGCGGGCGGGCAGCACGAACACCGGCAGCAGCACCAGCGCGATCAGCGTGATCTGCCAGGACAGGCTGAGCATCACCCCGAGGGTGAGCAGCAGCGTCACGATATTGCTGACGACCCCGGACAGGGTGTCGCTGAACGCCCGCTGGGCGCCGATCACATCGTTGTTGAGACGGCTGACCAGGGCGCCGGTGCGGGTGCGGGTGAAGAACGCGATCGGCATCCGCTGGACGTGGTCGTACACCGTCGTCCGCAGATCGAGGATCAGCCCCTCGCCGATGCTCGCGGACAGCCAGCGGGTCAGCAGCCCCAGCCCCGCCTCGGCGACCGCGATGACGGCGATCAGCCCGGACAGGCCGACGACGATGGCCGACGAGTCACCGCCCACGATCGCGTCCACCACCCGGCCGGCGAGCAGCGGGGTGGCCACCGCGAGCATCGCGGTCACCGTGCTCAGGACGAGGAACCACACCAGGCGGCGGCGGTGCGGGCGGGCGAATGCCGTGATGCGGCGCAGGGTGCCGCGGGAGAAACGGCGCCGGCCCTGCTGTGCGGTCATCGTGCTGTGCAGCGAATGCCAGGCGGTGACTTCCATGTCCATGGTGGCCTCCAGATGTCGGGTCGTCACGGGATCGCCGTGAGTGACCGGCGACATATAAGGAACCTAGGACCTCAACCAATATTGAGGTCAAGGGATTCCTTCGCGATCACCCTCCTGGCCCGCGCCGAGCGCCCTGGAGGGGACGCTCCCACTAAAGGGCGTTGTTCGAGGCGGTTGCGTCGGGTGTCTGCTGTGCGGCGCGGGAGGCGATCAATGGGCCGATCACCTCGGTGCCGGGCCCGGTCCGTCCTCCGGGGCCGGGCAGTTGGGTGGTGTTGTCCGCGGTGAGCCGCTCGCCGCAGTGCGCACAGGCGGCCACCATCGCGGTGTCCCGGTCGCAGGTCAGATGGTGGATACGGGCCGGGGGGCCGGCCTCGCCCGCGTACCAGCGGTCGCCCCAGTCCATCAGCGCCAGCAGCACGGGGTAGAGCTCCCGGCCCTTCTCGGTCGCGATGTAGCGCTCGCGCGGCGGTCGCTCCTGATAGCGCTCGCGGGCCAGTACGCCCTCCTCGACCAGCCGTGACAGCCGGGCGGTGAGGACCTTGCGGGAGATGCCGAGGTCGCGGGCGAGCTCGTCGAACCGACCGATCCCGGTCAGTACGTCACGCATGATCAGCGCCGTCCATGCGTCGCAGAACAGATCGGTGGCACGGGCGATGGAGCAGGCGACATCGGCCAGGGGAGTGCGGGTCACATGTCCAGGCTAACCAAGTTCCCTGAAGGGACTGAGGCTGATAAGTTCCCTTAAGGAACTCGATGGGAAGCCCCGAGGGGCGACGGGCCGAGGAGCTGGGGAGAACGACATGGGCAGCGCTCCGCTGATCGCGCTGGACTCACCCGCCCCGGAGGCGGTCGACGGGCGGCAGATCCGTGCGGCCGCCTTCCAGGGCGTACGTCTGGAGTACACCCGTGGGGTTCTCGCCCGCCTCGGCCGTGCACCCTCCGGGCGCGCGCTCGTCGTCGGCAGCGGCCGCGGACTGCTGGCGCACGGCCTGGCCGGGCTCGGCTTCGAGGTCACCGCCATCGACCCGTCCGAATCCGCGACCGCGCTGGCCCGTGCGGCCGCCGCACGCGACAGCCTTACCGTCGAGCACCGCGCCGCCCCCGCGGAGCGGCTCGACGTCCCCGACGCCGCCTTCGACCTCGTCTACCTCGCGGACACCCTGGAGATCACCGCGGACCCCGACCGCGTGATCGAACAGGCCGCCCGCGCCCTCACGCCCGACGGCGTGCTCGTCTATGACACGGTCAACCGCACCCCGGTCTCCCGGCTGGTCTACCTCGTGGCGTTCCAGCGCCTGCCGATGACCCGCGTCGTACCGGCCGGCCGCTATGCCGCGCGCCGGCTCCGCCCCCCGGCCGAAGTCGCCGCGCTCCTGGCCCGCCACGGCCTTGCCGACGGCGGTATCTGCGACTTCAAGCCGCGCAGTGTCCGGAGCCTCATCGCGGGAGTCCTGGCGCGCCGCCGCGGCCGGATCACCGACGACGAGATCGAGGCCGTGGTCGGCTTTGCCCTGGCCCCGAAGAGCAAACCCTTGGTCACTTATCTCGGCCACGCACGCAAGGGGCGACTTTGAGACAACCTTCAGCGGTGTCGTGCGCCGGGACTTGAGCCGGCGGACGACGGGTAAGCCGTAGGCAACTACGGACAACTGCAGAAACACAGAGGCGCAGGCGACACGCAACAGCACCACCGACGACCCGGAAACGGGCCGGCCTGCCCGGAACGCGCCGGGCGCCCCCCACAACCTTCCGAATGTCTCCGCCGCAGACGCGTGGCCATCTCCCGCGCCGCGGCACGAAAGTGGGTCGGGCCGATGGACGAAGCACAGTACTACCCCGGACTCGTGGGCCCCAGCCGGGTGGCAGGCGGCACGACCGTGCTCGAACTCAGCGGCGATCTGGACATTCTCGCCGTGTCGGTGCTGTCGGGCCGGCTGGACGACCTCACCGGCGCCCAGGGCGCCGATCTCGTACTCGACCTGCGCGCGGTGACCTTCATCGACTGCGCCGGACTGTCCCTGCTCAGCCGCGCCCGTTACCGGACCCGGCAGCGCGGCGGCCGGCTGCGGCTGGCCGGCGTGATCGCCGGCGGGAGCGTCGCCCGGCTGCTCCGGATGACCGGACTGACCGGCGACTTCGAGATCGCGTCCGACGACGGCACAGCCGGAGCCGGGGACGCGGCCACCGAAGCCGCCGGGGCGCCCGGCGCCGGCAGCGCCGTGGCCTGACCGGCCCGCCCGCGCGGCTCAGGCCGGCAGGACCGCCTCGATGGCGGTGACCAGCTCCTCGGCCTCCGGCTCGGTGCGCGGCCGGAAGCGGCCCGCCACCTCGCCCCGGGCGTCGATCAGGAACTTCTCGAAGTTCCACTGCACATCGCCCGCCGCGCCTTCGCCGTCCTCGGTGCCGGTCAGCGCCGCGTACAGCGGGTGCCGCTCCTCGCCGTTGACATCGGTCTTCTCGAACAGCGGGAAGCTGACGCCGTACGTCGCCGAGCAGAAGGTGGCGATCTCCTCGGCGGTGCCCGGCTCCTGGCCCGCGAACTGGTTGCTGGGGAAGCCCAGCACGCTGAAGCCACGGTCCGCGTAGCGCTGCTGAAGCCGCTCCAGACCCGAATACTGCGGGGTCAGCCCGCACTTGGACGCCACATTCACCACCAGCAGGGCCTTGCCCCGGTAGTCGGCGAGCGAAGCGGGCTCACCTGTCAGGGTGCGCAGCGGGATGTCGTACAGGCTCACGGTCATGCTCCTCGTCACGGGTCCGCGGAAAGGGACGTCCATCATCGGTCCCAACAGCGGCGCCCGCTCTGATCTTCCCCGGATCGTCGACCGGCCACGAGACGACCGGCCGGAGCGCACCCGAGCGCCACTCCTTGAGCAGCTGGTCGAAGATCGGCGTCTCCTCCTCGGCCGGGCGGCGCGCCTGGGGGGCGGGAGGCGGCGGCAGCGGCGGGGGCTGATGGGGCAGGGAGATGCGCCGAAAGGGGTGGGAGGCGGGCTTCTTGGCATCCATGCCCGGACTCAACCGGAAATCGGCGCCCGGGTTGCGGGACGCGGCCGGGACGGCTCGCAGATGCCCCTGCGGTGGTGACGGGCAGAAGATACGTTCGCGCCCCACAGGGGCCGATGGTTGCCCCATCGGCCCCTGTGTAATCAACCGTCTCGTGTGCCTCACGACATCGTCCCGTATGCCGTACGACCGGGTTCGCGCCCTTCGTACGGGACCGGGGAGAGCCGGGCGGCTCAGCTCCGGCAGAGCAGCGATTCGAGGACTTCCCGGAGCGCCGCCTCGGGGTCGGCCACCCGCCCCTCCGCCCGCCACGCCACGAATCCGTCGGGGCGCACCAGCACCGCACCCTCGGACGTCGTCCCGTGCTTCTCGGCCCAGTCGGCGCCCTCTTCGGGGACCAGATCGTCGTCCGGCCCGGTGCCGACCAGATAGCAGTCCAACCGGAGGCCGAACTGCTCGACGGCCGCCTTCACCGCGGTCCGCCACATCTCGCCCTCGGAGCCGGTGAGCAGCACGAAGGACTTCTCGTACAGGTCGAGGGTCGAGCGCCGCTCGCCGTTGACCCGCAGCCACATGTGCGGGGCGCGGGTTCCCGGTTCGCCCGTCAGCCGCATCTGTTCGGGTACCACCGGCAGCTCGGGGTCGGCGCCGACGACCGCGCCGCGCGGATAGCAGTACCCCAGAGCGACGGTGAGCACCCCGCGCTGCCGGCCACCGCCCGCGCCGGGCGCCGGCGCATAGCCCGGGTGGCTGTGCTCGGCCGAGCGGGCCGAGGCACGGGCGCTCGTCTCCCGCGCCACCGGCTGCCGCTCCGTCTCGTACGTCGCCAGCAGTTCGGGGCCGGCCGAGCCGTTCAGCACCGCCGCGAGCTTCCAGGCGAGGTTGTGGGCGTCCTGGATGCCGGTGTTGGAGCCGAACGCCCCGGTGGGGGACATCTCGTGGGCCGAGTCGCCGGCCAGGAAGACCCGCCCGGCCGCATATCGCTCCGCGACCCGTTCGGCGGCGTGCCAGGGAGCCTTGCCGGTGATCTCAACATCCAGGTCCAGCACGCCCGTTGCCCGGCGGATGTGGTCGATGCACCGCTCGTCGGTGAAGTCCTCCAGGGTTTCCCCCTGGTCGGGGTGCCACGGGGCGTGGAAGACCCAGTCCGCCTCGTTGTCGACCGGCAGCAGTGCGCCGTCGGCCTCCGGGTTGGTCAAGTAGCAGGCGATGAAGCGGCGGTCGCCCACCACGTCCGCCAGCGCCGGTGCGCGGAAGGTGATGCTGACGTTGTGGAACAGGTCGCCGGGCCCGGTCTGGCCGAAGCCCAGCCGCTCCCGGACCGGGCTGCGCGGGCCGTCGGCCGCGATCAGGTAGTCCGCCTGCACGGTGGTGTGCTCGCCGGTCTCCCGGTTCTTGACGACCGCGGTCACGCCGTGCGCGTCCTGGTCGAAAGAGATCAGCTCGGTGGAGAACCGCAGATCGCCGCCGAGTGCGCGGGCACTGCCCACCAGCACCGGTTCGAGATCGTTCTGGCTGCACAGACACCACGCGGCCGGGCTGATACGGGCCAGCCCACCGCTCGGGTCGATCTCCTTGAACAGCCACTCCTGATCGTCGCCGGTGAGCGACGGCGTCTGCAGAATTCCGTGGTTGTCGGCCAGGATCGACGCGGCCTCGCGGATCTGCCGCTCCGCGCCGGCCACCCGGTACAGCTCCATCGTGCGGACGTTGTTCCCTCGCCCGCGTGGGTGACGTGAGGTGTCGGAGTGCTTCTCGACCAGCAGGTGCCGGACGCCCAGGCGTCCCAGGAACAGTGATGCGGACAGGCCTACCAGGGACCCGCCCACGATGAGTACCGGAACCCTGTCTTCGGCGGTGGGATTCATTGCGTGCTCCAGCTCGGGGGGCGCGTAGGGCAGATGGAGCACGCATGCCCGGCCCGGGACCTGTTCGATCACGGTTCACCTGCATGGCTCACAGATCTCGCGCCGCCCGTGGGTGGCGGCCACGATCGAATCCGGGACGCCCCCGGACACCGGGCGGGCCGCCCCCACCATCCGGCTCAGTCACCGGATCGCACCGGAACTGACGACGCACCACAGGGGCCATCGGGCCCCGAAGGAGATGCGTAGACGATGACAACGCTGTCGGAACGAATATCCCAGTCAGCCTTCGACGGCTCCCGGCTCCGGGTCGTGCTGCTTCTGGATCTCCACGACGGAGCCCAGCAGGACTTCCTGAAAGCCTACGAGCACCTGCGCAACCAGGTCGCGTCCGTGCCCGGACACATCACCGACCAGCTGTGCCAGTCCATCGAGAACCCCTCGCAGTGGCTCATCACCAGTGAATGGGAGAGCGCACCGCCCTTCCTGGCCTGGGTCAACAGCGAGGAACACGTCAAGATGGTCCAGCCGCTGCACGGCTGTGTACGCGACACCCGGTCGCTGCGCTTCAGCGTGCTGCGCGAGACCTCGAACGTCGCCCTCCACACTCCCGAGCCCCCCAAGGGCCGGCTGCAGGCCAACCCCCGCGTCGGCGACGGTGTGGTCCGGCACGCGCTGACCTTCACCGTGAAGCCGGGCAGCGAATCGATGGTCGCCGAGATCCTCGCCGGGTACACCTCCCCGGAGGCCCGGGTCGACGACACCACCCGGCTCCGCCGCACCTCCCTGTTCATGCACGGCAACCGCGTCGTGCGGGCGGTCGAGGTACAGGGCGACCTGGTCGCGGCGCTGCGCCACATCTCCCGGCAGCCCGAGGTCCGGGCCGTCGAGGAGGCCATCAACCCGTATCTGGAGCAGGACCGCGACCTCAGCGACCCGAACTCCGCCCGGGTGTTCTTCACCCGCGCCGCGCTGCCCGCGGTGCACCACGTCGCGGCGGGCAAACAGCAGCCCGACGGCGTACGGCGGCATGCGCTGACCTACCCCGCCAAGGAGGGGTGCGGCATGGCGCTGGCGCAGATGCTGGCGCGCCAGGACGAGCTGGCCGCCGACGACCCGGCGTGCCCCATCGCCGGTAGCACCATCTTCCAGCGTGACGACATCGTCGTCCGGCTCATCGATCTGCGGATCCCCGTCGACAGCGATCCGATGCTGTCGCTCGGTGTGCGCGGTCCCCGCAAGACGGCCGTGCTGCGGCGTCTCCTCGACACCGATGTGGCCGGCGGTCTGTCCAACGACCGCGAGATCGCGCACTTCCTGGAGCGCTCCGACATGGCCCTGATCACCGACCGCCGGGCACCGGGCGCCTGACCGCATCCGGCCGCGGCAGCCATCCACCCCCACTCAACCGCCGGCATCAGCCCCTGGAGGAATCAGCCATGACCACGCACCGCCCACGCATCGTGGACCTCAGTGAGACCCAGCCCAACCGCCGGCGCGGAGGTGATCTGCGCGCCATGCTGACACCCAGCGCGGTGGGCGCCACGAGTGGCTTCATGGGCATGGCACTCGTGCAGCCCGGCGAGCGCATCGGCGAGCACTACCACCCGTACTCCGAGGAGTTCGTGTACGTCGTCCAAGGCGCGCTCGAAGTGGACCTCGACGGGGAACCGCACCCGCTGCGTCCCGACCAGGGACTGCTGATCCCTCCCTATATGCGGCACCGCTTCCGCAATGTCGGCGACGTCGAGGCCCGGATGGTCTTCCACCTCGGCCCGCTGGCCCCGCGCCCCGAGCTCGGGCATGTCGATACCGAGGGCACGGAAGCGGGCACACCCGCCGCGCCACCCGAACGCACGGAGCCGGTGTCATGACCCGCCGCGTGGCGGTCACCGGCGTCGGCATCGTCGCCCCGGGCGGCGTGGGTGTGCCCGCCTTCTGGGACCTGCTGTCCGCCGGCCGTACGGCGACCCGTGGCATCACCCTCTTCAACCCGGAGGGTTTCCGCTCACGCATCGCCGCCGAGTGCGACTTCGACCCCGCGGCCCACGGTCTGAGCGAGGAGCAGGTGGCCCGCTCGGACCGGTACATCCAGTTCGCGATGGTCGCCGCGGACGAGGCGCTGCGCGACGCCGGCCTGGACACCGAGGAGGAGAACCCCTGGCGCATCGGGGTGTCCCTGGGCACCGCGGTCGGCGGCACCACGCGACTGGAGCACGACTATGTCGCCGTCAGCAACCACGGCCTGCGGTGGGATGTCGACCACCGGCCGGCCGGCCGGCACCTGGAGCGGGCGTTCTCGCCCAGTTCGCTGGCGTCCGCCGTGGCGGAGCAGATCGGCGCCCACGGCCCGGTGCAGACCGTCTCGACGGGTTGCACCTCCGGCCTCGACGCCATCGGGTACGCCTTCCACTCGATCGAGGAGGGCCGGGTCGATGTGTGCATCGCCGGCGCGTCGGACTCCCCGATCTCCCCGATCACCGTGGCCTGCTTCGACGCGATCAAGGCGACCTCGGCGAACAACGACGACCCGGCCCACGCCTCCCGGCCGTTCGACGCCCACCGCGACGGATTCGTCATGGGTGAGGGCGGCGCCGTCCTGGTCCTGGAGGAGCTGGAACACGCCCGCGCCCGCGGTGCGACCGTCCACTGCGAGATACGCGGCTACGCCACCTTCGGCAACGCGTATCACATGACCGGTCTCACCCAGGAGGGCCTGGAGATGGCCGAGGCGATCAACCGCGCACTCGGCCACGCCAAGCTCGACGCCACCCAGGTCGACTATGTCAACGCGCACGGCTCGGGCACCCAGCAGAACGACCGGCACGAGACGGCCGCGGTCAAACGGTCCCTCGGTGCGCATGCGCACAAGGTGCCGATGAGCTCCATCAAATCCATGGTGGGCCATTCGCTCGGTGCGATCGGCGCGATCGAGATCGTCGCCTGCGTGCTGGCGCTGACCCATCAAGTGGTGCCGCCGACGGCCAACTACGAGACTCCGGACCCGGAGTGCGATCTCGACTATGTGCCCAAGACGGCACGGGAGCTGCCGCTGCGTTCGGTGCTCTCGGTCGGCAGCGGCTTCGGAGGATTCCAGTCAGCGGTGGTACTGACCCGACAGGGTGGGAGGGCACGATGAGCTCCCCGAAAGAACGTCGTTCCGTCGTCACGGGCATTGGCGTCATCGCCCCCAACGGGGTGAGCACCGACGCCTTCTGGAAGGCGACCAGGGAAGGCATCAGCGTCCTCGACGTGGTGACCCGCGAAGGGTGCGAGCACCTGCCGCTCAAGGTCGCCGGCGAGGTCCGCGGATTCGACCCGGCGGATCTGATCGAGGAGCGATACCTCGTCCAGACCGACCGGTTCACGCACTTCGCCATGGCGGCGGCCAACCTCGCGCTGGACGACGCCCGCCTCGGCCGTGCCGACTACAACGACTCGCCGTTCGCGGTGGGAGTCGTCACGGCCGCCGGATCGGGCGGTGGTGAGTTCGGCCAGCGGGAGCTGCAACGGCTCTGGGGCCAGGGCTCCCGCCACGTCGGCCCGTACCAGTCGATCGCCTGGTTCTACGCGGCGAGCACCGGACAGATCTCCATCCGCGGCGGGTTCAAGGGGCCGTGCGGAGTGGTGGCCAGTGACGAGGCCGGCGGCCTGGATGCCCTGGCGCATGCCTGCCGCACCATACGGCGCGGCACCGACGCGGTCGTCGTGGGCGCCGCCGAGGCGCCGTTGGCCCCCTACTCGGTCGTCTGCCAGCTCGGCTACGACGATCTGAGCACACTCGACGACCCGGCCCGCGCCTACCGCCCGTTCACCAACGGCGCGTGCGGATTCGTACCCGCCGAGGGCGGAGCGATGCTGGTGGTCGAGGAGGAGGCGGCGGCCCGGAGCCGCGGCGCCACCGTCCGGGCCGTGTTGTCCGGGCACGCCGCGACCTTCACCGGAGCCTCCCTGTGGGAGGAGTCCAGGGAGGGGCTCGCCCACGCGATCCGCGGTGCACTGGAGGACGCGCGGTGCGCCCCGGAGGAGATCGACGTGGTGTTCGCCGATGCGCTCGGTGTCCCCGCGGCCGACCGGGCCGAGGCCCTGGCCATCGCGGACACCCTGGGGCGGCACGCCCCGCAGGTCCCGGTGACCGCACCCAAGACCGGCACCGGCCGGGCGTACTGCGGTGCCCCCGTTCTGGACATCGCGGCCGCGGTGCTCGCCATGGAGGACGGCGTCGTGCCGCCCACCCCCAACGTCGTCGACGTCTGCCACGACCTTGACGTGGTAACGGGCCGGGCCCGCCCCGGCGAATTGCGGACGGCGTTGGTGCTGAGCCGGGGACTGATGGGTTCGAACGCGGCGATGGTGCTGCGGAAAGGCCCCAAGTCCCCCTCGTGAGAAGGAGAAACCCAGATGACTGCTCAACTGACTCTCGACGAGCTGGCAGCGCTGATGAAGTCGGCCGCCGGCCTCACCGTCGACCCCAAGGAACTGGCGAACCGGTCCGAATCGACCTTCGCCGAGTTCGGCCTCGACTCGCTCGGCCTGCTCGGCATCGTGGGCGAGCTGGAGAACCGGCACGGCCGGCCGATGCCGACCGACGCGGAGCGCTGCAAGACGCCGCGTGACTTCCTCGACCTCGTCAACACCACCCAGAAGCACACCGACACCGTGCCTACGACAGGAGCCTGACATGCCCGGCCACACCGAGAACGACATCACCATCGCGGCGCCCCTCGACCTCGTCTGGGACATCACCAACGACATCGAGAAGTGGCCCCAGCTGTTCAGCGAGTACGCCTCGGTCGAGGTGATCTCCCGGGAGGGCGACAAGACCACCTTCCGGCTGACGATGCACCCGGACGACAACGGCACCGTCTGGAGCTGGGTCTCCGAGCGGGTCATCGACCGCCAGGGCCGCACCGTCCGCGCCCGCCGTGTCGAGACCGGTCCCTTCGAGCACATGGACATCCACTGGAAGTACGCGGAGATCCCCGGTGGCACCTCGATGCACTGGACCCAGGACTTCGCGATGAAGCCGCAGGCCCCGGTCGACGACAAGGGCATGACCGAGCTCATCAACCGCAACTCCCGGATCCAGATGGAGCTCATCCGGGACAAGATCGAACAGCGGGACCGCGAACTCCGGTCCGCCACCGTCAGCTGACGGCCCGCCAGGCCGTGCCCGGACCGCCACCCGGCGGCAACGAAGGGACCTCCCTGATGCACCACGCTCTGATCGTCGCTCGTATGGCACCCGGTTCGGCTCCGGACATCGCCGAGGTCTTCAAGGCCTCCGACCGTACGGAACTGCCTCACCTGGTCGGTGTCTCGCGGCGGACCCTCTTCCAGTTCGGTGAGGTGTATCTGCACCTCATCGAATCCGACCGGCCGCCCGGACCGGAGATCGCCAAGGTCACGGAACACCCCGAGTTCCGCGCCGTCAGCGAGAAACTGTCCGCCTTCGTCAGCGCGTACGACCCGCAGACCTGGCGAAGCCCCAAGGACGCGATGGCCCAGCAGTTCTACACCTGGGAGCGCGACGGCAGCGGCTGACGTGCACGCGGAGCCGAGGCGATCCCCCGGCTCCCGCGTCCATCCGTGAACGGGCAAGGTCGCCCGGCGAGGAGGCTCCTCCTCACCGGGCGACCTGCTGTTCACGGACCGGCTCATGCCGGGATGTAGCACTCGAAGGCGTGCAGATACGGGTTGACGACCAGGATGTCGCGGACCTCCAGCCCGGCATCCGCCATACGGCTGACGAGGCTCGCCTTGGAGTGCTTCGCGCCGCCGACGTTCAGGAGCAGCAGCAGATCCATGGCGGTGGTGAACTTCATCGAGGGGCTGTCGTCGATGAGATTCTCGATGATCACGACGCGGGCGCCGGGACGGGCGGCCGCCACGACATTGCGCAGCGTCCTGCGGGTGCTCTCGTCGTCCCATTCCAGAATGTTCTTGATGATGTAGACATCGGCCTGGACCGGGATGTCGTCGCGGCAATCGCCGGGCACGATGCGCACCCGGGAGGCGAGCGGGCCGCCCTTCCGCAGCCGGGGGTCCGGGTTCGCCACGACCGTGGGCAGATCGAGCAGCGTGCCCGTGAGCGTGGGGTACTTCTCCAGCAGGCTGGCCAGGACGTGCCCCTGGCCGCCGCCGATGTCCGCCACCGATGACGCCCCGGTCAGGTCGAGAAGCTCGGCGATGTCCTGCGCCGACTGCTTGCTGGACGTGGTCATCGCCCGGTCGAAGACCTGGGCGGAATCCCGCGCGTCCTCGTGCAGATAGTCGAAGAAGCCCTTGCCGTACAGGTCGTCGAAGACGCTGCGGCCGGAGCGCACCGCGTCATCGAGCCGCGGCCAGGCCTCCCAGGTCCACGGCTCCGTGCACCACAGGGAGATATAGCGCAGGCTGTTGGGGGTGTCCTCCCGCAGCAGCCGGGACATGTCGGTGTGGACGTACTTCCCGTCGTCGGTCTCCGCGAAGATCCCGTAGCAGGACAGGGCGCGCAGCAGCCGTTCGAGCGGCCGCGGCTCGGTCTTCACCGCGGCGGCGAGCTCCTCCGCGGTGGCGGGCCGGTCGTCGAGCGCATCGGCGACGCCGAGCCGTGCCGCGGCCCGTACGGCCGCCGCGCATGCGGCGCCGAAGACAAGCTCCCGCAGCCGCATGGCCGGCTGGGGGGTGGGACTTACGGTGGTCATTCCGCCTCTATTCTCCCGTTGAGGTGAGCGCACCGGGTGCACGTGGTGCACCCGGTGCACGTGGTGCACCCGGTGCGGCCGTCAGCACAGACCGGCCGGCTTCGAGGTCCGGCACTCATTGCGGATGAATCGGTTTCGCTTGCCCTTGGGGTCCCCGTTGACCAGGTCCGCCGGCCTGTTCCGCAGCACGATGTTGTGGCTGACGACATTGCGTTCGTTGAGCGCGTTCACAAAGCTGTGGAAGAGGACGATGCCGCCCGAGAGCGGGGACTTGCCGTGGTTGTCCAGGACCAGGTTGTGCCGCACCTGCGCCTTCTCGGTGCCGGTGAGGACGATGCCGGAGCCCTGGATGAAGGGCAGGCGGCTGTTGCCGGGGCAGTGCTTGTTGTTCTCGGTGATGCGGTTGTTCCGCACCGTCAGTTCGCCCGCCCGGGGGCGTGATTCGTCGCCGACGACGAACACTCCGCCGCAGTTCCGGGTGATGGTGTTGTAGGCGACCGTCAGGTTCCTGGCGCGTCGGACCGTGATGCCGAGCCGGTTCCGCGCCAGATAGTTCTCGCTGATCGTGGCGCCGCGGCTGTCGATCGCCCCGCCCTCCTCCTTGACGGTGTTCGCGAGGAAGATGCCGGCGTCGCCGTTGTCGACGGCGAAGTTGTCGCGGATCACCGAGCGGGTGGACTTCTCCTGCGCGATGCCCCACACACCGTTCTTGCGTACGGTCACGCCGTGCACGGACAGTCGGTCGGTGCCGGAGGCCCAGATGCCGTTCTTCTTGAAGCCCGCGACGGTCAGCGAGCGGATGTGGACGTCGCGGAGCGGGTGGCCGGCCTTGCCGATGACACAGATGCCGTTGCCGATCTGCCCGCACGCGTTCTCGGCCCGCTTACCGGGCGGTCTGATCACTGTCTTCTTGCCGGACCCGACGAGCCGCAGCCGCGACTTGTGGATCAGTACGCTCTCCCGGTAGATGCCGGGGCGGATGACGACGGTGTCGCCCGGCCGTGCCCGGTCCACCGCGTGCTGGATCGATTCTCCGGGGTGGACGACGTGCCGTCCCGAGGCGTCGCACGGCATGGTCGCGCCCAGCCCGCTGACCATCGCCGCTACCACGCAGCCCATGTATTTCATCTGTCGTAGCGCCATGAGGCGAAGCTATGGGCGATCACCACCGCTCGCCACACGTGGTAACCCGATGACGACGGTGGGTGCAGCGGCCAGCTTTCGACACGCCGTCAGTTCCCCTGCCCAGTCATCCAGCGGGCCATCCATCAGGGCCGGTCAGCAGGCATTTCCGAGCGCTCGTCGACGTCGCCGGCCGCACCGGCGCACGGCGGACAATCGGCCGGGCCGGAATCACCTGACCGGGTATCGGACGGGGTGTCGGACCGGGCATCGGATCGGTTGTCCGACGGGGCATCAGCCGACCCGTCCGGCCACACCTCGGTCAGGAAAGCCGCGAGGCTGGTCGGCAGGAACCACGGTCTGAAGCGGAAAACGGTCACGGATGCCCAACGCGCCGAACCCGGCCGACGACACCCGTCCAGGGCCGACGCGCCCACTTCATCACCCCAACGGCCGCGGGAGGCACGGCAGCTGCCGGTCAGTCCGTCTTGTGGATCGCCGCCTCGATCCCGTCCAGGATGACGCCGAGCCCGACCTCGAAGGTCTTTCGCGCCTCGCGTTCCAGATACGGCACCGACTCGTCCGTCTCCGGTGCGGCGCCCTCGGTCTCCAGGCGGACCAGTAGCGGGAAGCGCTCCGCGAAGTCGGGGACCATCTCGTCCAGCATGGCGGAACGGGCCTGCCACCACTCCTCGTCGGACACCCCCGTCGAGGCCGCGGCCTGCCGCGCTTCGGCGACGGTCTGCGCGGACCCGCGGACGAAGTGGACCAGTACCCCGACGACCCGCCGCAGCACCGCGGAGCGCAGCTCCGTGGCGTACAGCAGGCGCAGCAGTGTCTCCAGGCCGCGGTATTCGTGGGGGCCGAGCACCGGCCGGGCCTGGGAGACCTGGAGCACCCAGGGATGGCGCAGAGAGAACTCCCAGGTGTCCTCGGCCCAGGACGTCACCGCGGTTCGCCAGCCCGGCGTCAGGTCGTAGTCGGTGGGCAGCTCGGCCAGCACCTGGTCGTACATCAGGTCCACCAGCTCGCTCTTGCCGGGGACGTAGGTGTAGAGCGCCATCGCGGTACGCCCCAGGCGCTCGCCGACCGCGCGCATGGACAGCGCCGCCATGCCGTCGGCGTCGGCGACCGCGATCCCGGCTTCGACGATCGCCTCGACGCTCAGCGCCGGTTTGGGCCCCGGCCACCGTCTCGTACGTGTCCCGGTGGGGCCCTCGGCGCGCCACAACAGCGACATCGAACGGCGGGCGTCGCCCTGCCCGGCGAATACGACCACTTGCGACTCCTTACGGCATAAAGTAACGTCACCGGCTGAACTCTTTACGGCGTAAAGATATCAGGAGGGGTGGCAGCCGACATGGGGGCCGAGCGAACCGGCGGGCAGCCGGACAACGGGAAAACATCCGCCGCGGACAGCCACGACATGATCGAGGTCCGCGGCGCCAGGGAGAACAACCTCGCCGATATCTCGCTCGACATCCCCAAACGCCGCCTCACGGTGTTCACCGGAGTCTCCGGTTCGGGGAAGTCCTCCCTGGTCTTCGGCACCATCGCGGCCGAATCACAGCGACTGATCAATGAGACCTATACGGCCTTCGTGCAGTCCTTCATGCCGAGCCGCGGCCGCCCCGATGTCGACGCACTGCGCAATCTGAGCGCCGCGATCGTCGTCGACCAGGAGAGAATGGGCGCCAACTCCCGCTCCACGGTCGGCACCGCGACCGACGCCCACACCATGCTGCGGATCATCTTCAGCCGCCTCGGCACCCCGCACGCCGGCACCTCCACCGCCTTCAGCTTCAACAGCGCCGAGGGCATGTGCCAGACATGCGAGGGGCTCGGCCGGGTCTCCACGATCGACACCGACGCGCTGGTGGACACCGAACTCTCCCTCAACGAGGGCGCGATCACCGTGCCCGGCTTCACGGTCGGCTCGTGGTACTGGCAGACCCTCGCCCTCTCCGGATTCTTCGACCCCGATGTGAAGCTGAAGGACTACACCCCCGTCCAGTGGGACGATTTCCTGCACAAACCCGCCACCAAAATCACGGTGGGCACCTCCCGTATCACCTATGAGGGCCTGCTGGTGAAGGTGCAGCGGATCCATCTCGCCAAGGACCGCGCCTCCATGCAGCCGCATATCCGCGCCTTTGTCGACCGGGCGGTGACCTTCACCGCCTGCGGTGCCTGCGGCGGCACCCGCCTCAACCCCGCCGCGCTCGGCTCCCGTATCGCCGGCCGCAATATCGCCGAATGCTCGGCGATGCAGATCACCGATCTCGTCCGCTTCGTCCGGGCCCTCGACGACCCGTCGGTGGCCCCGCTGACCGGCACCCTGCGCCACACCCTCGACTCGCTCGTCGAGATCGGCCTGGGCTATCTGAGCCTGGACCGGGAATCCGCCACGCTGTCCGGCGGCGAGGCCCAGCGGGTGAAGATGGTCCGTCACCTCGGCTCCAGCCTGAGCGATGTCACCTACGTCTTCGACGAGCCGACCGTCGGACTGCACCCGCACGACATCCAGCGGATGAACGACCTGCTGCGGCGGCTGCGCGACAAGGGCAACACGGTCCTGGTCGTCGAGCACAAACCCGAGACCATCGCGATGGCCGACCATGTCGTCGACCTCGGCCCGGGAGCCGGATCGGCCGGCGGACAGCTCTGCTTCACCGGCGATGTCGCCGGGCTCCGCGCCTCCGGCACCCTGACCGGGCGCCATCTCGGCCACCGCGCCCGCCTGCGCGAGACCGTCCGGCGGGCCCGCGGACAGCTCCCGATACGGGGCGCGAACCTGCACAACCTCAAGGACGTCGGCGTCGACCTCCCGCTCGGTGTGCTCACCGTCGTCACCGGCGTCGCCGGGTCGGGCAAAAGCTCCCTGATCCATGGTTTCCTGCCGCGGCGGGACGGCGTGATCGTCGCCGACCAGTCTCCGATCCGCGGCTCCCGGCGCTCCAACCCGGCCACCTACACCGGGCTGCTCGGCCCGATCCGCACCGCCTTCGCCAAGGCCAACGGCGTCAAGGCCGCCCTCTTCAGCGCCAACTCCGAAGGCGCCTGCCCCACCTGCAAGGGCATCGGCCTGGTCTACACCGACCTCGCGATGATGGCGGGCGTGGCCTCGGTCTGCGAGGAGTGCGAGGGCAAGCGGTACACCCCCAAGGTGCTCACGTACACCCTGCGTGGCAAGAACATCAGCGAGGTGCTCGCCATGTCGGTGGCCGAGGCCCGGGAGTTCTTCCCCACCGGGCAGGCCCGCGCCCTCCTCGACCGCCTCGCCGAGGTGGGCCTGGGCTACCTCGGCCTGGGGCAGCCGCTCACCACCCTCTCCGGCGGCGAACGACAGCGGCTCAAACTCGCCATCCACATGGCGGAGCGGGGCGCCGTCTACGTCCTCGACGAGCCGACCACCGGACTGCATCTCGCCGATGTGGACCAGCTCCTGGGCCTGCTGGACCGCCTGGTCGACGACGGCAACACCGTCATCGTCATCGAACACCACCAGGCCGTGATGGCCCACGCCGACTGGATCGTCGACCTCGGTCCCGGTGCCGGCCAGGACGGCGGCCGGGTGGTGTTCACCGGCACCCCCGCCGATCTCGTCGCCACCGGCGACTCGCTGACGGCCCGCCATCTGCGGACCTACCTCGGGATGCGCACCGCGTAAGCCCCACCCCACCCCTGCTTCCCGCCACTTCCCTTCATGGAGGATCCGATGACGGACGTGCCCGTCGCGCTCATCCAGGTCACCGACGTCCGGCGGCTCACCCCGCGCATGGTCCGTATCACCTTCGCCGGGGACGGTCTCGACGACTTCCCCACCTGGCCCGACCAGCAGCTCAAACTGTGCTTCCCCCGACCGGGCCAGACCGCGCCCCGGCTGCCCGACGAGGGCGCGGACGGCGATGTGATGCGCTGGTACCAGGCGTTCCTCGCCATCCCCGAGGACGAACGGCCCTGGATGCGCAGCTATACGGTGCGCTCCTACGACCCCGTCCGGCGCCGGATCAGCATCGACTTCGTGCTGCACGGCACGACCGCGGCGACGGCCGGCCCGGCGACCCGATGGGCGGCCTCCGCCGCCGTGGGAGACACCCTTGCCCGGTACGGCCCGGCGGCGATGTACGCCCGGCCGCTGCCGCTCGACACCGCCGACTGGTTGCTGCTGGCCGGCGACGAGACGGCACTGCCGGCCATCGGCACCCTCGTCGAAGCGCTGCCGCCCGGTGCCCGCGCCCTGGCCTGCATCGAGGTGGCCGACGCGGCCGAGGAGCAGCAGCTCGTGAGCCCGGCGGACCTCACCGTGCGGTGGGTGCACCGGGACGGGCACGGCGACGCCCTGCCGGCGGCCGTACGCGCACTGCCCTTCCCGCCGGGTTCGGGCTTCGCCTGGCTGGCCGGTGAGGCGGGCGCGGTACGTGCGCTACGGCGTCATCTGGTCCAGGAGCGCGGCTTCGACAAGCGGCAGATCGACTTCAGCGGCTACTGGCGGCGCACGCTCACCCAGGACGACGCCCCGACCGAGGAGGACCTCGCCGAGGCACGGGAGCGCATCGAGGCCGCCCGGTCCCCGCAGGACTGAGGCTGCCGGGTTCAGCCGGCCCGCTCCGCCGCGCTGCGCTCCACACAGAACTCATTGCCCTCGATATCGGCCAGCGTCGCCCACCCCGTCCCGTCGGGCCGCCGATGGTCGGCCACCAGGGTCGCGCCGAGCGCCAGCAGCCGCGCCACCTCCTCGTCCCGGCTGCGGTCCTGCGGCTGCAGATCCAGATGCACCCGGTTCTTCACGGTCTTGGCGTCGGGCACCGCGATGAACAGCAGCGCGCCGCCGGCGGCCGTGACCGTGGCCTCCGGGTCGCCCGGCCGGTCGTCGTCGGCCAGTGATCCGTCCAGTACCTGCGCCCACCAGCCGGCCAGGCGAAAGGCGTCGGTGCAGTCGATCGTCACATGACGTATGAGTGAAGTCATGCGCGCCACTATGAGGTCGGCGGGTGGTGCTGTCCACCGGGTTGCCCGGCCGCCGACGGGGCGAATCGGGCCGCCGCAACGGCGATGCGAACGCACTGCGTTCGGGTGCCCGCCGCGGTGCGCCGTCTCGCCGGGCCCGGCATCAGGACGCGGTGGCCGGGGCGGGGCCGCTTTGTCCGCCACACCCATTCAAGTCGCCCGCCCCCGTCGTCTACAGTTGCAGAATTCCGCAATTCAACAGATGACGCGACGGCCGTTCGGCCTGAACGCGGAGGACATGCGTGGGCGGTTTCGCCGAATCGGTACGGGAACGGGTGCGCGCGGTACGGGCCGCGGACGGGCCCAAGAGCGGGGCGCGGACGTGAACGGCGCCTGGGTTCCGCTCTATCAGGCCAAGGCCGATTTCTTCCGGATGCTGGGCCATCCGGTCCGTATCCGGGTGCTGGAGCTTCTCCAGGACGGGCCGATGCCGGTACACGGTCTGCTCTCCGCCCTGGAGGTGGAGCCGTCCGCGCTCTCCCAGCAGCTGGCGGTGCTCCGCCGCTCGGGCATCGTGACGGCCACCCGCAGCGGCTCCACCGTCGTCTATGCGCTGGCCGGCGGCGATGTCGCCGAACTGCTGCGCGCCGCCCGACGGGTCCTCACCGATGTGCTCACCGGGCAGCATGCGCTCCTCACCGAGCTGCGGCAGGCCGAGGCCGGCGCGGTGCCGGCCGGCGGTGGCGTGCCGTTGACCACCGGGACCGGGTGATCGCCGATGGCCGGCGTACCGAGGCGTAAGGGGCCGCCGCCATGGCGCGCGGTCCGCTCACGCACCTGCATACCCAAGCCCTCCGGGCCGGGCACGGCATGGCCCTGCCGGGGGCGCCTCCAGGGGCGAGGACCGATCCGTACGACCCGTGGGCACGGCCGTGCCTGTCCGGAGCTCGCCGTCCGCCACCGCACCTCACCACGCTGCGGTGTCCGACGGGCCCGTACGACCGCGGTCCGTCCCGGGACACAACTGGCGAGGCTGCCCGGCACGGTGCTGCTGACCCACCGGGCTCCCCGGCCCAGCCCGTGGCGACGGGTGTTCCTCCACATCGTCGTCACGAATCTGCTGCTGGTCTTCCTGGCGCTGGTCATCTATCTGGGCCGGCACGCGGGGACGTGACGGAGCCGACGGGGGAGCGCGACGGGCCGACGCGGCGGTCTCATACCGTCGCCACCCGCTCCCTGACCCGCCACAGCCATGCGATGTCCCGCCCGAACGACCACACCAGCAACGCCAGCGCCACCGCTACCAGGGCGGCCGCGGACGCCCGCGGCACGATTCCGGCACCGGCCACGACCAGCACGATCCCCTGCAGCGCCGCCACCGTCTTGCGGGCCATGCTGTGCGGCAGGGCACCGCGCAGCCACGGCAGTGCCCAGGACGCCGCGACGAACGCGTACCGCATCAGACCGATGCTCAGCACCCAGGCGCCCAGCGGCATCGCGACATACACACAGAGCACCAGGATGAGAAAGGCGTCGACCTCCATGTCGAAGCGCGCCCCCAGGGGCGTCGCCGTTCCGGTGCGCCGGGCCACCTGCCCGTCGACGGCGTCCAGGATCAGCGCCACGGTGGCCAGTGCGATCAGCGCCGCGACCGGCGCCTGCCGGTCGAAGGAGTCCGCGACCAGCGCCGTCACCCCGCCGACGAGCGTCGCCCGGGCCAGTGTGACGCGGTTGGCCGGCCCGAACGAACCGTTCCACGACCGGCGCAGCGCGAAGGTGAGCACGGCCCAGGTGACCACGGCGAACGCGGAACCCGTGAGCCAGCCCGCGGTTCCCAGACCGACCACCCGGCACAGCACTTCGAGCACCAGCAGCTGTACGCCCATGCCCGCCGTGGTGTCCGGCGCGAACGGCCTTATGTCATAGCGCGCTTGTACAGCCACCGGACCTCCCGGACTTGTGGCGGAGTCGATGGGCGCCGCGTATGGTGACGGCGTCCTCATGATCCCCAGCATCAACGAACCCTCGCCGTAGCGTCCAGGAGGATCCCGATGCCGCGCGTCGCTTGTGCCTTTTGGCTAAGCGCTCCAGGTCAGGGCGAGATCCGGGCGGAGCCGTTGGCGAGCCCCGGCGCCGACGAGGTCCTGGTGCGCACGGTCTGCTCCGCGGTGAGCCGCGGAACCGAGACCCTGGTCTTCCGCGGCGGGGTGCCCGAGAGCCAGCACACCGCGATGCGGGCGCCGTTCCAGGAGGGCGACTTCCCCGCGCCGGTCAAGTACGGCTACCTCAATGTCGGCGTCGTCGAGGAGGGGCCGCCCGCGCTGCGCGGCCGTACGGTCTTCTGCCTCTATCCGCACCAGACGCACTACGTCGTTCCGGCCGGCGCCGTCACCCCGGTACCGGACTCCGTGCCCGCCGCCCGTGCCGTGCTGGCGGGCACGGTGGAGACCGCGGTGAACGCCCTGTGGGACGCCGCGCCCCTGGTCGGCGACCGGATCGCGGTGGTCGGCGCGGGCATGGTCGGCTGCAGTGTCGCCGCAATCCTCGCCCGCTACCCGGCCGTCCGGGTGCAGCTGGTCGACGCCGACCCCGCGCGTGCCGAGACCGCCCGGGCGCTCGGCGTCGACTTCGCGCTGCCGGAGAACGCGCTGGGCGAGTGCGACCTCGTGGTGCACGCCAGCGCCACCGAGGACGGGCTGGCGCGCTCGCTCGAACTGCTCGCCCCGGAAGGCACCGTCATCGAGCTGAGTTGGTACGGCGACCGACGGGTCAGCCTGCCGCTGGGGGAGGCCTTCCACTCCCGCCGGCTGGTCGTCCGCAGCAGCCAGGTGGGCGCCGTCTCCCCGGCCCGGCGGGCCCGCCGTACCTACGCCGACCGGCTCGCGCTCGCCCTCGAACTGCTCGCCGACCCCGCCTTCGACGCGCTGATCACCGGCGAATCAGCCTTCGAGGACCTGCCGCAGGTACTGCCCCGGCTCGCCTCCGGCGACCTCCCGGCACTGTGCCACCGCATCCGGTACGCACCCGCGGGCCGGTAACGGTTCCCCCGGGCGGACCCCGACGCCGCCCCTCCCACGACACCACCACTGAGACCGACATCACACCGGAGGAACGCCCGTGTTCAGCATCACCGTCCGCGATCACCTCATGGTGGCGCACAGCTTCCGCGGCGCCGTTTTCGGACCCGCGCAGCGGCTGCACGGCGCGACCTTCATCGTGGACGCCACCTTCCGCCGCGCCGAGCTCGACGGCGACAACATCGTCGTCGACATCGGCCTGGCCACCCAGGAACTCGGCGGTGTGGTCGGCGAACTGAACTACCGCAACCTCGACGACGAGCCCGCCTTCGCCGGCATCAACACCTCGACGGAGGCCCTGGCCAAGGTCATTGCCGACCGTCTCGCCGACCGCATCCACGCCGGCAACCTGGGGGAGGGCGCCCGCGAACTGACCGGGATATCGGTCACCCTCCATGAATCGCATATCGCCTGGGCGACGTACGAGCGCGCTCTGTGACCCCGGCCGGCGCCACCGCGGCGGCGGAGCGCGTGGTGCACTTCGTGCTGCCCGGTGACGTCGACGATCCGACGGCGCCCAGCGGCGGCAACACCTACGACCGACGGGTGTGCCGCGATCTACCGGCGGCGGGGTGGCGGGTGCGCCCGTACGCGGTGCCCGGGAGCTGGCCCCGGCCGGACCCCGCCGCCCGCACCCGTCTGGCGCGGCGTCTGGCGGCGCTGCCGGACGGCGCCGTCGTCCTCCTGGACGGCCTGGTCGCCTGCGGCGTCCCCGAGGTCCTGGCCCCCGAGGCGGAACGGCTGCGGCTCGCCGTGCTGGTGCATCTTCCGCTGGCCGACGAGACCGGGCTGGACCCCGGCCCGGCGGCGGAGCTGGACGCCCGTGAACGCCGCACACTGCACGCCGTACGGGCCGTGGTGGCCACCAGCGAGTGGGCCGCCCGACGGCTCGTCACGCACCACGATCTGGCGCCCGCGCGCGTCCATGTCGCCAGACCGGGCGCCGACCCCGCCCCGCTCGCGCCCGGTACCGACGGCGCCACCGCGCTGCTGTGCGTCGCCGCCCTCACCCCGCGCAAGGGACAGCACCGCCTGATCGACGCCCTGGCGACCGTCACCGATCTGCCCTGGAACTGCACCTTCGTCGGCGGGCCCGGCCGCGACCCCGGCTACGCCGACCAACTGAAGCGCCGCATCGCGCAGTCCGGCCTCGGCGACCGGATCGGCTTCGCCGGGCCACGAGCGGGCGCGGAGCTCGACGCACACTATGCCGCCGCCGACCTGTTGGTGCTCACCTCGTACGCCGAGACGTACGGCATGGTCGTCACCGAGGCGCTGGCGCGCGGGATTCCGGTGCTGGCGACGGCGGTGGACGGGGTACCGGAAGCCGTCGGGCGGGCCCCCGACGGCAGCCTGCCCGGCCTCCTCGTACCGTCCGGGCCTCCGGCGGCGCTCGCCGACGCCCTGCGTGGCTGGCTCGTGGATCCGCAGCTGCGCGACCGGTCGAAGAACGCGGCGCGCGGGCGGCGTGCCATGCTGGAGGGGTGGGAGATGACGTCGCACAGTCTGGCCGGAGTGCTGGAACGGCTTCGGCACGAGCCCGGGAGCGCGCGATGACCGCGCCCGCCGGGCCCCGATTCGCCCCGCGCTGGCTGGAGTTGCGGGAGCGCGCCGATGCCGCGGCCCGCGCACCGGAACTGCTGCGTCCGCTGCGTACCTGGCTGTCCGACCGGGCGGGCTCCCCGGGCGGCCTGGTGATCCGCGATCTGGGCTGTGGCATCGGCTCGATGGGGCGCTGGCTGGCCGTCCGGCTGCCCGGCCCGCAGCACTGGATCCTCCACGACCACGACCCCGTACTGCTCGCCCACGCCGGCGAGCGGATGCCCGTAACGGCCGCCGACGGCACGCCCGTTACCGCCCTGACCGAACGCGGTGACCTGGCCGCCCTCACCGCCGCGGACCTCGCCGGCACGTCGTTGGTCACCGCGTCCGCGCTGCTCGATCTGCTCACCCGCGACGAGGTGGAGGCGCTCGCCGAGGCCTGTACGGGCGCGGGGTGCCCGGCGCTGCTGGCCCTCTCCGTGGCCGGGCGCGTCGAGTTGACCCCGGCCGATCCGCTCGACGCCGAGTTCGCCGCCGCCTTCAACGACCATCAGCGCCGCACGGACGGGGGCCGCGGCCTGCTCGGCCCGGACGCGATCGGGGCGGCCGTCGCCGCGTTCGAGCGGCGCGGTTGGACGGTCCTGGTGCAGTCCAGCCCATGGCGGCTCGGCTGCGCCGAGTCCGCGCTGATCGCCGAATGGCTGCGCGGCTGGGTCGGTGCCGCACATGCCCAACGCCCGGAGCTGGCGCCCGAGGCCGTCGCGTATCTGCGCCGGCGGCTGGAGGAGTGCGCGGCGGGGGAGCTTGGCGTCGCGGTGCACCACACCGATCTGCTGGCGCTGCCCCGGCCGCCGTCCGGGAGTAAGTGATGAACCGGTCCGGCTGGGCGGCCTGGCTCAGAATGCTCACGGGGTTGGGGATCCTCGTGGTGCTGGTGTGGCATCTGGGGTCCGACGCCTTCCTGAACGGCCTGCGCCGGATCGACGCCGCCACGCTGCTCGCCGCCCTCGGTCTCGGCCTGCTGACCACGGTGTGCAGCGCCTGGCGCTGGTGCCTGGTGGCCCGCGGCCTGGGCCTGCGGCTGTCGCTGCGCCGGGCCGTCGCGGACTACTACCGGGCCCTGTTCCTGAACGCCGCGCTGCCCGGCGGGGTATGGGGAGATGTCCACCGCGCCATAGGGCACGGCCGAAGCGCCGGCGACCTGGGCCGCGGGGTGCGCGCGGTGGTCCTGGAACGCACCGCGGGCCAGCTCGCCCTGTTCGTCGTCGGGGCGGCGGTGCTGCTCGCCCGCCCGTCCCCGGTGCTGGCGCCGGTCACCCGCTTCCTCACCTCGCCCGGCGTCGCCCTGCCCGCCGCCGTGGTGGGCGTGCTCGTGATCGCGACCTCCTGCCGGCTGCGTCGCCGCCGAGGCGCCTCGCGCGGCGAACGCGCCCTGCGCACCGTACTCTCCGAAGCCCGCCAGGGCCTGCTGGCCCGCGGCGTCTGGCCCGGTGTCGCGCTCTCGTCGGTGGCGGTCCTTGCGGGCTACCTCGCGATGTTCGTGCTGGCCGCCCGTGTCGCGGGCGTCACCGCACCGACGGCCGAGCTGGTGCCGCTGGTCGTCCTGGCGCTGCTCGCGATGGCGCTGCCGCTGAACGTCGGCGGCTGGGGCCCACGGGAAGGCGTCGCCGCCTGGGCCTTCGGCGCCGCCGGCCTAGGAGCGGCGCAGGGCCTCACCACCGCCGTGATCTACGGCGTGCTCGCCCTCGCCGCGAGCCTCCCCGGCGTCGCGGTGCTGCTCGCCCGCTGGGCCCTCGGACTGCGTACCGAGCGCCCGCAGTTCGAGCTCGAAGAGCGTGTCCTCGCCGAGCAGGGCGCGCCGCAGCGGCGGACGTAGCGCCTCGCGCATCACCGGCGTACCGGGAAACCGCAGGCCGGGGACGCCGTCGCCGAGCAGGACCGGCGCGACGGTGAGATACAGCCGGTGCAGCGCCCGCTCCTGCAAGAAGCGCGACACGGTGACCCCGCCCCCCTCGATCAGCACCCGGCCGAGGCCGCGCCGCGCCAGCGCCGCCAGCAGGCGCCCCGGTGCGAACGCGGCCGCGTCCGGCAGCGCGAGGATGTCGACCCCGGTGCCCGCAACGTCCCGCACCGCGCCGGCATCCGGCCCCACCACCCACAGCGTCGGCGCGGCCCCGTCGGTGAACACCCCGCTGTGCCGCGGCACCCGGCCCCGCGGATCGAGCACCACCCGCACCGGGTTGTCCCCGGCACAGGCGCGGACGGTCAGCCGCGGATCGTCCGCCACGGCCGTGCCCGCCCCGACGACCACCGCGTCGGCCAGCGCGCGCAGCCGGTGCAGATGGCAGCGGTCGGCCGCACCGGTGACATAGTCGGCGTCGCCGGTGCGGGTCGCGATGAAGCCGTCCAGACTCTGCCCGAGCTGCCCGAACGCGATCCGCGGACCGGCCAGGCAGAGCGGCAGATAGCGCTCCGCGAGCCACCCGGCCTCGGGCGAGGCGGGCCCTGCCCACCGCAGCCCGCCGTCCCCGTCCGCCACCAGTCCGGCGGCTCGTGCCTGCTCCGTCGTACGGATCCGCCGCAGCCGCTCCCAGGCCGCAGCCGCGTCCAGCGCCTCAGCCATCGGCTGCCGCCCGCGCGCCGAACAGCGCGGCGTATTCGCCGAACGCCTCGACCAGTCCGGCCAGCAATTCCCGGCCCTTCCGGGCGGATGCGAGCGACGGGCACCCGATGACCCCGGATTCGGTATAGGCCGACATTCCGAGCGTCAGCAGATGCTTCCGGTCATCGGCGACGCAATCCGCCGATTCATAGCCGTCCTTGACCAATTCGGGATGGGCATGCAGCAGAATGGACGTCTCGACCTCTCCCGCATGCATATCGCGATGCCCGGGCGTGCGCACCCCGGCCCGGGCGCGCGCCGCGTCCCAGTCGGCCGATCCGGGGAACAGTGCCATCCGCACCCCGCTCCCTGCGGATTCCTGAACCACATTGCGCAGTACGTAATTTCCGCCGTGCCCGTTGACCAGAATCAGGGTGCCGATGCCGGACCGGCGGAGCGAATCGGCGATGTCCGTGACCACCGCATGCAGGGTCCGCGCCGAAATGCTCACGGTCCCCGGCCAGGCCGCGTGCTCCTGTGAACAGGACACCGTCAGCGGCGGCAGCAGCACCACGGGATGGACTGCGGCCAGCTCCCTCGCGAGGGTGCAGGCGATGACCGTGTCGGTGGTCAACGGCAGGAAAGCGCCGTGCTGTTCGAAGCTGCCGATGGGCAGCAGGGCCATCGCCGGCCGGCGTGCCCGTACGTCCTCGGTGGTATCCGCCGGCAACAGGCCGGGGGCCGAAGCCGGTTGTCCCGAAGCGGTCATGGTGTGCCGCGGCCTTTCGTCGCCAACTCGCCGAGCCCTGTTCGTCGCAGCATACTTGTTGTCTTCTGAGCGAGCGCTGCCGCTGGTTTCCCCGCACGGGTACCATCGCGCCATGACGGACCCCGACGATGATGCCGGCCCCGGCCCCGATGTCGCATTCAACGCTGCCATTCGTGAAAAACCTTTGGTGTCACGCATGGTGGAGACCCGGCTGCCCACCGTCCACGGTGAATTTCTTGCCGTCGGCTATCTCGACCGGCGGAGCGGGATCGAGCAAGTGGCCCTGGTCCATGGCGATGTCGTGGATGAGTCGGTGCTGACCCGGGTGCATTCGGAATGCCTGACCGGTGATGCCTTTGCGTCCACGCACTGCGAATGCGGCGACCAATTGTCCGCGGCGCTGCGCGCGATCGTGGCGGCCGGGCGCGGCATTCTCGTCTATCTTCAGGGCCACGAGGGTCGGGGTATAGGGCTGTTGGCCAAGCTCCGGGCGATGAAGCTGCAGGAGGGCGGGCTGGACACGGTCGAGGCGAACATCGCGCTGGGACTGCCCGTCGATGCCCGTGAATACGGCGTAGCGGCGGAGATCCTGCAGGATCTCGGCGTCCGCTCCGTGCGGCTGCTGTCGAACAATCCGCGCAAGCGCGAGGCGCTGCTGCGGCACGGCGTCGCCGTCGCCGAACAGGTCCCGCTGCTGATGCCGCCCGGGGTGGAGAACATCCGCTATCTGCGCGCCAAACGGGAGCGCCTGGACCACGATCTGCCCCATCTGGACGGCATCCCCGGTCTGTCCTGACTCCAGCGGCGGCACGGCAGTGAAGGCCACGGGAAAGGGCCCGCGACCAGGAGTCGCGGGCCCTTTCCCGGTGCTTCCCTTCCGGCAGCGGGCGCCGGATCAGGAGGTGACGGGTGCCGCCTGTGCCGCGGCGGCCTGCCGCGCCGGGACGACGCGCTCCGCGAGATGGCCGAAGATCAGCCCGAAGGTGGTCCACAGCACCAGTTGGATGGCGATCGTCGACAGCCGGAACTGCCACAACAGCGTGCCGGAGAAGCCTGCGGGCACGTTGTCGAAGCCCGGCAGGAACGCGTAGGCGATGCCGATGGCGACCACGAAGGCGCCGCCGGCCGCCACCGTCGCGTTCCAGTTGCCCAGCTTCGGAGCCAGCCGCCGGCCGAGGATCGTGGCGGCGACGGCCAGCAGGATGCCGAGCAGCATCATCAGGAAAAACAGGGCGGTGCGTGTGCCGATCGTGTCGGGGTCACCGACCGCGGGCGGGTTGGCGGGGTACTTCAGGAACGGTACGAGGTAGACGACCACCAGCGCCGCGCCGGAGAGCAGCGCGGCGGTGGTGCGGGCACCGAACCGGCCGATCCGCCCCAGTGCGAAGCAGAAGACGAGGGCGGCGATACCGCCCAGCGCCACGCCGTAGACCAGTACGCCGGTGGCCAGCCCGGCCGTGGACTGCACGCCCCGGCTGACCACCTCCATCTCGTGTCCGTGTTCGTGGCTGTGTGCTTCCTCGAACGCGATGGCGGCGTCCACCCTCGGTTCGCCCAGCAGATAGGCGATGACGAGGGCGAGGACACCGGCGGCCAGGCCTGCGAGCATCCCGCGCACCAGAAGGGTTCTGACGGTGACGGAGTTCATGGATGCGGCTTCCGATCAGTGGCAGGGGAAGCCGAGGAGATGGCGCCCGTCGTGGACCCACTCGTGCACGTCGGTACCGGAGAGCAACGAGGTGGCGCCCTGCTCGGCGCCGACGAAGTAGAGCAGAACCAGCATGAGGATGCCGACGAACAGCGCCCACGGGGCAATCGCCTTGAGGGGGAGCGGGGCCGGAGTGACGGCGCCGGCGGCCGGCGGTGCGATGGTCTGAGCCATGGCAGAACCTCCTGTTAGGGGAACTCGCGTCCCTAGTTGTTGGAGTGCGTTGCGACATGCCGGGTCTGGCTCGCCCGGTTCCGTCCCTGCTGGGCTGGTAAAAAACCGGACATACAGTGGCGCGACCGCGCCGGGATCCCACCGGCTTCCGTCATGTCATTGTCAATATCATCGGGAAGGTACCGCGATCCGGCCACGGGGCCAAGGTCCTAAGGGGGGCGGAGAGGCGCAGGACAGGGCGCACCGGCCGGACAACTTGCCTGTACGGGTGGCCTGTTGTCGGCGTTGGTGACGAGCGAGAGAAGAAGGCATGACAACCCGGGTGATGTTGGTCTCACCGGCCGCCGGCGACGCTCAGCGTGAGGTGCGCTTCGATGACGACGGCCCGCTGAACGAGGCCGGGCTGCGGCGCGCCCGCGCGGCGGCCGGGGCGCTGCCCACCGCCGACCGGGTCTTCACCTCGCCCTCCCTCCGGTGCCGGCACACCGCCGAGGAACTGGGGCTGTCGGCCCGGTCCGCGCCGGAGCTGGCGGGCTGTGCGATGGGCGCCTGGCGCGGCCGGACATTGGCGGAGGTCGCCGACGCCGAGCCGCTCGGGGTGTCCGCCTGGCTCTCGGACCCGGACTTCGCCGCGCACGGCGGGGAGTCGCTGCGGCAGCTCTGCGACCGGATCGCGGACTGGCTGACCCGGATGTCCCTGGATGCGGGCCGGGTGGTGGCCGTCGTCGAACCGGACGTCGTACGGGCCGCGGCGGTGTGTGCGCTCAGGGTCCCCGCGGACGCGTTCTGGCGGCTGGATGTGCCGCCGCTGACCGTGACCGAGCTGAGCGGCCGGGGCGGGCGCTGGAATCTGGGGCTGGGGCGGGCGCTGGGCCACGGCTGAGGGCGGGGCGCCGGAAAACGTCACAATTCACCAGCTCCGTCATCTACACATAAAGGCGACATAAGCGCAGAATAAAGATGCGCGGCCCGATGCCACGCGAAACGGCCAGGCTTGTGGACGAAGGAGGCGAGTCGCATGGCCGACGTCTCACACCACAGGGGAGATCTCGCAGGTCACCCCGACGCTACTGAGATGCAAGCCCGATACGAGCGAGTGCTCGGCGGGCGTGACGTCGTACTCGTCGACGGGCCAGTGTTCCTGGTCGGCGTGTACTGCGCCGCTTCCCCGTGGATCGTCCACTTCGCGGCCTCACAGCCCGCGCTCGTGGTGCACAACTTCATTCTCGGTGCCGCGATCGCTCTGCTGGCGGTCGGATTCACCGTGGCGCCTGAGCGGATGTACGGCCTGAGCGGTGCGATGTGCGCGATCGGCGTGTGGATGATCATCTCGCCCTGGATCGTCGGCAGCGGCCCGGACGCCGGCGTCATCTGGAACAACGTCGTCATCGGTGCCCTGACGTTCCTGCTGGGCGCCATGTGTGTCGCTGTGGCATCGAAGAGCCGCCGCGTCACGTGAGGCGCGCTCCCCACGGGGGCGTGTGACAAGCCGCCGACCCGCCCGCCCTCTTTGGGTAGGCGGGTCGGCGGCTGTGTGCCGGGCGGCGTGTGCGGCTGTGGATGCCGTACGGGGCGCAGGTCGGCCCCGGCCGTTACCGGTGCCGGTCGCGGCCGCCGGCGGTGAGGTGTCCGGACAGCCCGGCCAGCATCAGCCCGCTCGCGAGCAGCAGGCCGTGCGCCAGCGCGATGCCGGCGGCCAGGCCGACGACCGCGGCGGCCGCCACCGGCCAGGTGATGCCACGGGAGTAGGGGCGGGGCCGGGCCGGGCGGCCGGCGGTCGGGGTGCGGGTGCGAGTGCGGGGAGCGGCGTCGCGCCGGAACAGCTCGGCGAGCTCGCCGAAGGGGCGGTCGTCGTACGGGGACAGGGGGCGTCCCTCCTCTCCCGGGTGGTGCGGACGGCCGCGCCGTACGGGCAGGGTGCAGTGCGGTGAGCCGGGGGGCATTGCTCCGAAGATCGAGGGAAGTTAGGGTTACCTAACCAAAGGCCGGGGGTGTCACGTCACTGCGTTGTTGTGCCCTGCCAGACCCTGGCCGTAACGCTGTTGACCAGAGAGGTGTGGCACCATGTCGCGCGAAAATCAGCCATCGAACGAGGCCCGGGACACGCTGGTCCGGATCGCCTACGGCGCGATGGCGGCACACGCCGCGGGTGCCGCCGCCCGGCTGCGGATCGTCGATCTGATCGGCGACGGCGCGTGTACGGCGGACGAGCTCGCGACGGAGTGCGCGGCACAACCCCCGGCGATGGGGCGGTTATTGCGGGCGCTGGCCGGCATCGGACTCCTCGTCGAGCGGTCTCCCGGCGCCTTCGCTGTCACCCCGGCCGGCGCCCTGCTGCGCAGCGACGGCCCCGACTCGCTGCACTCCTTCGTCCGGATGTTCACCGACCCGACCATGCTCAGGGCCTGGGAGCGGCTGGACGACAGCGTGCGCACCGGCGAGACCGCCTTCGACGCGGTCTTCGGCAAGGACTTCTTCGGTCACCTCGCCCAACAGCCGCAACTCTCCGCCGACTTCAACGCCGCGATGAGCCAGGCCACCCGCGACACCGCCGCGTTGCTGCCGTCGGCCTTCGACTTCGGCCGCTTCACGACCGTGGCCGATATCGGCGGCGGTGACGGCACCCTGCTCGCCGCGGTCCTGAAGGCGTATCCGTCGCTCGGCGGCATCCTCTTCGACAGCGCGGAGGGCCTGGCGCAGGCCGGTACGAAGCTGGCGCGCGACGGGCTGGACGGCCGCTGTTCGCTGGTCGCCGGGGACTTCTTCGCCACCGCGCCAGAAGGCGCCGACCTGTATCTCCTCAAGAGTGTGATCCACGACTGGAGCGACGAGCAGTGCGCGGAGATCCTCCGGCACTGCCGGCGGGTGATCCCCGACAGCGGCCGGCTGCTGATCGTCGAGCCGGTGCTGCCGCCCGTCGTCGACGCGTCGGCGGCCGGCGTGGTCTACCTCAGCGACCTGAACATGCTGGTCAACGTCGGGGGCCGGGAGCGCACCAGGGAAGACTTCGAGAGCCTGTGTCGCGCCGCCGGCTTCGCCGTCCGCACCGTCACCCGGCTCCCGGAGCCCAACCGCTTCAGCCTCATCGAGGCCGCGCCGGTCTAGTACGGACCCCGGGCCGGTCCGGCGGATCGGGGCCGGCCGGACAGGCCCTGGACGCGCACGGCGGCGGGCCCCGGCGGGTGTCCCCGCGCCCACACTGCGGCAGCCGCCCAAATTGGGTTAAATCGGTTGCGTGGGGCATTTGACTGTGGCCCGCCGCCCCGGAGAGGTAGCGCCCCGTGACCGCTGTACCCGTGGATGACCACGAAGACTTCGCCGACGCGGACCGCGGCTTCATCGCCGCGCTCGACCCGCCCCAGGTCACCACGGACGACGGCCGGGTGGTCTGGGACGCCGAGGCCTATGCGTTTCTGGCCGGAAACTGCCCCGATACCGCGCACGAGAGCCTGTGGCGCCAGGGCCGGCTGGTGAGCCGGCAGGGCCTGTACGAGGTCACCGACGGCATCTACCAGGCCCGTGGTCTGGACCTGTCCACCATGACGCTGGTCGAAGGCGATCACGGTGTCATCGTCATCGACCCGCTCATGTGCGCCGAAACCGCCGCCGCGGCCCTGGAGCTCTACCGCAAACACCGCGGCGACCGGCCGGTCACCGGCCTGATCTACACCCACTCGCACACCGATCACTTCGGCGGCGGACGCGGCGTACTGCCGCACGGCCACCATCCCGTGCCGGTACTCGCACCCGTCGGCTTCCTCGACCACGCGGTCAGCGAGAACGCCTACGCCGGCACCGCGATGTCCCGGCGCGCCGTCTACATGTACGGCACCGAGCTCCCGAGGGGGCCGGCCGGCCAGATCGGCTGCGGTCTGGGCACCACCCTCTCCTCCGGCACCATGGCCCTCATCCCGCCGACCGTGGACATCACCAGCACGGGGCAGGAGGAGATCGTCGACGGCGTACGCATCGTCTTCCAGCTCACCCCGGGCACCGAGGCGCCCGTCGAGATGAACTTCTGCTTCCCGGCGCACAAGGCCCTCTGCCTGGCCGAGAACGCCACCCACACCATGCACAACATCCTGGCGCTGCGCGGCGCCGCCGTCCGCGACGCCAGGGTCTGGTCCCACTACCTGGGCGAGGCGCTCGCCCTCTTCGGCGACGAGGCCGAGGTCGCCTTCGCCTCCCACCACTGGCCGACCTGGGGCAAGGACCGTGTCAAGGCCCTGCTGGCCGACCAGCGTGACCTGTACGCCTATCTGCACGACCAGACGCTGCGGCTGCTCAACGAGGGGCTCACCGGCACCGAGATCGCCGAGGAGCTGCGGTTGCCACCGGGCCTGGAGCGGGTCTGGGCCAACCGGGGCTACTACGGCTCGCTGAACCACAACGTCAAAGCGGTCTACCAGCACTACCTGGGCTGGTTCGACGGCAACCCCGCCCACCTGTGGGAGCACCCACCGGTCGAGCAGGCCAAACGCTATGTGCACACCATGGGCGGCGTGGAGGCCACGGTGGACGCCGGCAAGCGCTACGCCGCCGAGGGCGATCTGCGGTTCGCCGCCACCCTCCTCAACCACGCCGTCTTCGCCGAGCCGGCGAACCTCCGCGCCCGGCGCGAACTGGCCCTCGTCTACGAACGGCTCGGCCACGGCTGCGAGAACGGCACCTGGCGCAACTTCTACCTCACCGGCGCCATGGAACTGCGCGGCACCCCCGCCGAAGGACGGCCGGCCACCGCCGGCCCCGAAATCGCCATGGCGCTCACCGTCGACCAGCTCCTCGACTCGCTCGCCCTCCGCATCGACGGCCCCCGCGCCTGGTCCACCTCGCTCACCCTCGACCTCTACCTCCCCGACGAGGACCGGACCTGGCATCTGACGCTGTCCAACGGGGCACTCACCCACCTCAGTTCGCCCGGCGCCCCGACCCCGAACGACGAGGGCGGCCCGGATCTGACCCTGACCCTCACCAAGCCCCAGCTGCTCGGCCTGCTCACCGGCGGCGGACCGGCCGAGGCCGCACAGCACGGCGAGGCCGGGGCGCTCAGCCGGCTCTTCGGCCTCCTCAGCACCCCGGACCCCAACTTCCCCATCGTCACGCCGTGACGGAGCGCGTCGCCCGCGCCGCGCCGCCGACCGTCAACGCGCGCCCCTGCCCGCTTTCGCCACCCTCCGCCACCCGCGCCGAAGCTGGGGCAAACTGGGCCCGTGGCGAGCAACATTCCCGAGGAGTCGACCAGCTTCGTCGGCCGGCGAACCGAACTTCGCCGGATCGACGACAAGTTGACGGAGCACCGGCTGATCACCCTTACCGGCCCCGGTGGCGTGGGCAAGACCCGGATCGCTATACGGGCCGCGCGCGCGGCGGAGCGGCGGTTCCCCGACGGAGTCCGCTGGGCCGATCTCTGGCCCCTGCACGGCGAAGGACTGCTGATGGCGGCCGTCAGCGATGCCGTCGGACTGGCCGACCACACGGCGCGGACCCCGGCCGCCGCGCTGTGCGCATGGCTCGCCGACAAACGGCTGCTGCTGGTGCTGGACTCCTGCGAACACCTCGTCGACGCCTGCCGCGACCTCCTCGGAGATCTGCTGACGGCGGCCCCCGGGGTGACCGTGCTGGTGACCAGCAGACAGCCGCTGGGCCTCGCCGGCGAGTGGACCACCGAGATCGGCCCGCTGCCCTGCACCGGCGACAACGACGCACTGACCCTGTTCATCGAACGGGCCGGCACCGCGGTCCCCGGACTCCGGCTCACCGCCCCACCGCACGCGGCGGCCGCCGACATCATCTGCCGGCGCCTCGAAGGCATCCCGCTGGCTCTGGAACTGGCCTGCGCCCAACTGGCGAGCACCTCCGTCGAGCGGATCGCCGAGCGGCTCACCACCCGCTTCGACACCCTCGACGGCGACGGGATGCCGCGCCCCCCGCGCCATCGGACGCTGCGCTGCGCCATCGGCTGGAGCCATGAGCTGTGCACCCCGCTGGAGCGGCTGCTGTGGGCCCGGCTCTCGGTCTTCCGCGGCACCTTCGACGAGGACTCCGCGGGCGCCGTCTGTGCCGGTGGCCCGCTCACCGGGCAGGGGGTGCGCACCGCGCTCGCCGGACTGGCCGCCAAGTCGGTGCTCAGCCGCGAGGGCTCGCGCTTCCGCATGCTCGACACGCTGCGCGAGTACGGCCGGATCTGGCTGGCCGAACTCGACGAGGTGGCGGACCTCTCCGACCGGCACGCCGCGCACTTCGTCGCCTTCGGCCGCCGTGCCGAGCTGGGCTGGCTGGGGCCCGAACAGGTCGGCTGGTACCGCAAGGTCGCCGACGCCCATGTCGATCTGTGCACCGCCTTGGACCGACTCCTGGTCACCGACCCGGAACGGGCCCAGGAACTCAGCGCCGCCATCGGCTTCTTCTGGAGCTGCTGCGGCCATCTGCACGAGGCCCGCGACTACTTGGCCCGCGCCCTGGCCGCGCATCACGGCCCCAGCCGGGCCCGTACCCGGGCGCTGTGGGCGCTCGGCGTCGCCGTACTCCTCCAGGGCGATCTGGCGCTGGCCGACGCCCTGGGCCTGGAGTGCTCACAAGCGGCGCGGGCGTCCGACGACGCGGAGGCGGTGCTGGCGGCCGGCTATCTCATCGGCCTCACCCATCTGATCGCCGGCCGCCCGATGTCCGCGCTCACCGTCGCGGACCAGGTGCTCGGCCCGCCGCCGGACGCCCCGTTCGACTCACCCGGGCGGCTGCGCTGCCATCTCGTACGGATCTTCGCGCTCACCGGTCTGGGCAAGCTCACCGAGGCCCGGGCCGAGGCGACCGAACTCCGGCGCGGGTGTGTCCGGCGCGGCGAACACTGGACCCGGTCCTACACCGACTACCAGCTCTCGCTGATCTCGCTGTTCCAGGGCCGGCCCGAGGAGTCGGCGGACCACGCCCGTGCGATGCTGGAGGCCAAACAGGGCATCGGCGACAACTTCGGGATCGCGCTCGGCCTGGACCTGCTCGCGGCCGCGGTGGCGGCCCAGGGCGACGGCGCGGCCGCGGCCCGCGTCTACGGAAGCGGCCAGGCCATCTGGCGCACCGTCGGACATCCGCAGCGCGGTACACCGGAGTTGCGGGCGGTACGCGAGGAGTGCGAGCGGCGGGCCCGCGCGGCGATCGGCGACGAGGCCTACACGGACACCTTCCACCGGGCCAGCGAGGAGCGCCCCGAGATCTCCCTCGCCCGGATCCTGGCGGGCGACCTGTGACCGGCGGCCGCCCCCGCTTCAGACCGGGCGTTCGCCGGCGAGCTCGTACAGCAGCTCGTAGGCGGTGGTCACCATCCGGCAGGTGCGGCCGCGGCGGGTCGCCAGCGCGACCAGGCCGGTGTGCGACGCCGGATGGTAGCCGAGGAACGCCTGCTGGCCGAAGGTCGCCCCGACGTGGAAGAGCAGCGGCCCGCCCGGCGCGGGGTGGTGATACCAGGTCAGGGTATGGGTGTTGCGGTGCCGCCAGCCGCGGCGCAGCAGTGGGACCTGGACATCGCGCAGCGGTCCGGCGAGTGGCGTGTCCTCGGGGGAGAGGTGCGCCTCCAGGTACGTGAGCAGATCGCCGGGGGTGGCGCGGACCGACCCGGCGGCGACGAAGGCGCCCATGTCGGCGCTGCGCACCGGCGTCACCCCGTTCGTACGGTGACCGATGGCGTCGGTGCCGGTGGTGCCGGGGCCCAGCGTGGTGTCGGTCAGCCCGAGGGGGCGCAGCACACGGTCGGTGAGCAGATCGGGGTACCCGGTGCCCGCGGCACGGGACATGGCCGGGCCGAGCAGCGCCAGCCCGAAGTTGGAGTAGCGCCAGCGGGTGCCCGGCCGGTGCCGTGGCCGGGTACGGGCGAAGGTGTCCAGCAGACGTTCGGTGTCGTAGTGGGCGTAGCCGTTGGCGTACGGATGCAGCAGCGCGCCGGCGATCAGGTCGCCGGGGATCCGTGGCAGCCCCGAGGTGTGGGTGGCCAGATGCCGCAGGGTGATACGGCGTGAGTGCGGGTGCTGCAGCGGCAGTTCCGGCAAATGGGCGACGAGCGGATCGTCCAGGGACAGCACACCGGCCCTGGCCAGCTCGGCGAGCAGCAGCACGGTGAAGGTCTTGGAGAGCGAGCCCAGTTCGTAGCGCAGCGCATGGCGTGGTGAGGGCGGCGCCAGGGCGGCGCCGCCGGTGATCACGGTCCGCCGGTCGTGCCGGGTGACCCCCAGCACGATGTCCGGGGCGTCGATCCGGGTGACCGCGTCCGCGAGGCGGTCGGCGAGTGCGGGGCCGCGTTCGGGGCTCATCAGGCGTCCGGGCCCATCAGGCGGCGGACATGGCCCGGGAGGTGGCCATCGCGGAGGCGAACGCGGCGACCAGGGTGGGGTGGTGCACCAGGTCGAAGACGCGCGCCGCGTCGCCCTGCGGCATCCGGCGCTGGATGGGCATCGCGCCGGTGGCCGACTGCGCGGCGGCGTAGCGCTCCCACAGCTCCGCGTCCAGCGTGGGCCGCGGCAGACAGGCGTCCACGACGAGGAGCTCGCCCAGCAGATCCCAGTGTTCGAGATCCGCCCAGTCCTCCATCCAGGCGGGCAGATACCGCGTGAGGTAGTCGGCGATGGCCTCCGGAATGCGCTCGGGTGCCTCGCCCCAGTTGGTGAGGTGGAAGACGGTGTGGGTGAGGTCGTAGGCGATGTGCAGCTGCACCGTCCACGGCTCGGGCAGCTGCCCCAGCCAGGTGCGCTCCACGGCCCGGTCGAAGTCGCTGCTGGGCGCCAGCCCGAGTTTGCGCTCCGCGTTGAGCACGCCGAGCCGCCGGTTGGGCATCATCTCCAGCGCCGTCCAGCTGGTGGTGCGCCGGCAGACCTCCACCGCCGCCTCCAGCCCCGGATGGCGGTGCCCCAGCTCGTGGAAGGTCGCATAGACCTCCAGCGGCACGGGGGAGAGCGGCTCGTCGTGCTGGAGGCGGGCCAGCACATTGCCGCCGTCCAGCAGCTCCCGCCAGGTGAAGTCCAGCAGCTGCCCGGCGCGGGCCTTCTGCCGGGATCCGGCCACACCCTCCCGGAACAGCACCTGCATATTGAGCGCCAGCTCCCCGATGGGCTTGAGCCGCTCGACGACCGCGCCGTTGGAGGCGAAGTCGTCGGGCGTCAGCCGGAAGTGCTCACGATGGTCGTCGAGCCAGGACAGGGCCCGGTCGCCGACAGCGTGCAGCAGGGCGGGGGATGCGGCCGTCACGGTCACAGAGCTGTCTCGCTTTCGCAGGGGGTCCGCCCGCCCACCGACGCCGTGTCCCCGGCCGGGGGACCGGCCTCGGCCTCGTCGGAGGCGATACGGGCGAGGGTGGCGGCGAACGCGGTCACCAGGGTGGAGTGGTAGCAGGCGGTGAACGCCTCGGCCGGGTCGCCCGTGGCCGGCGCGGCACCCATCTCGGGCACACTGCCGTCGGCCGCCTGCGCGTCGGCCAGCCGCTGCCAGGCCACCGGATCGTAGGGGGCGGCGGGCAGACAGGCCGTGACGGCCAGCAGCTCGCCCGCCAGGTCCCACAGCTGTTCCTCCAGCCAGTTCTCCAGCCAGGAGGGGACCCACAGCCGCAGATAGCCGGCGAGTTCGGGGGTCAGCCGCTGCCGGTTGCGCCCCCAGTCGGTGAGGTGGAAGACATCATGGGTCACGCCGTACGCGGACTTGCGGTCCAGCGCCCAGGGCTCCGGCAGCCCGCCGAGGCCGGTCAGCGCCAGCACCGCGCCGAAGTCGGCGTGCTGCCGCAGCCCGATCCGGCGCTCGGCGTTGAGCACGCCGAGCGTACGGGTGTGATCCTCGCGCGCCACCCGCCAGCCACGCAGTCGTGTGGTGGTGTGCACCAGCTCGTCGACCTCGGCATGGCGCAGCCCGGCCTGTGTGAAGACCCCGTAGAGCTCCACGGGGTAGGTCGCGAACGGCTCGCCGCGGATCAGCTCGGCGAATAGCTCGCCGTCACGGGTCTCGTTCCAGGCGAACGCGAACAGACCGCGGGCCGCCGTACGGATCTCCTCCCGCGGGTGCAGCACCCCGATCAGCTGGGTCAGTTCGGCCAGTTCACCCAGTGGTTTGAGGGTCAGATTCGGGTCGGCGTCCGTCGTCACGTTCGAGGGCAGGCGGAAGAGCGGGCGCGCTCCTTCCAGCCACCCCAGGCTGCGCCGGACCATGCGGTCCAGCAGCCCGGGGTCGCCCCGGCCGCCGGTCACCAACCCCGTCCGTAGAAACGCTGGGCGGCGACGACATGCAGCGCCACCCGTGGGTCGGCGCCACCCATCTGGCGGATGAACGCCAGTCCGCTGTCGAGCCCCAGGGTCGGGGGCGCGTCGGGCAGCCGGGCCAGCCAACGGCCCAGGCCGGCCGCCTGCAGCCAGTCCCGGCGGCGAACCGCCCGGACGAAACCGCGGGCCAGATCATCGGTACGGGCGGCCAGTTGCTCGGCGAGACCGGGCGCCAGGCCGGGCAGCGCGAGCGCGGCCACCTGCGACACCCGATGCGACAGCTTCGGCCAGGGGTCGCCGGCGACCCATGCGGCTTCGGCCTCGGGCGGCGCGGGCCAGGGCTGTGCGCCCGCGGGAAGAAATGCGTGCGAGGCCTCGATCAGGCCCCGGTAGCTCCATACCGACACCTGTGAGGCATCGGCTCCGGGTGGATAGGCCGCGAGCGCCTGCCGTACCACCGCTTCATCGTCCGCGCCGACGGGCGCCGCCCGGTGCTCCACCGCGTACGGCGCGAGCGCATCGGCGCCCAGCACCCGGACCGCGGCCGAGGTCAGCGCATCGCTCTGCCGCAGAATGCCGGACAGCGCATAAGGGTCGCCCTCACCCCGCAGGGCGAGGGCGACCCCGGTTGCGGCATCGGCGATCACAGCGCTCAGCGGGACTGCTCCCTGCGTCTGTTCAGCCAACGCTTTCCCCTCAGCCTTAGCGAACGTCAGTCTTGGGCCGGGGGGTGGGCGGCGAGATCAGGAGCAGCGCGGCCAGCAGCAGCGCACCTCCACACTCACGGGTATCGCGGAAAACACCGTCGGCCTCGGCGGGTTCAAGCAGTCCCTCGACCTCGGCGGCCAGGGTGGCCGTCTCGACCGGCGCTGTGCGATCCGTAACCATGCGATCAACTCCTTCGACGAATGGGACACCAGATTCACATCGTCATAAATCGGGCGCAACGGGAAAAAGCAACCTGCCGGGCATTTTGTCGGTTCACATGATGCTCTCTCAGTCGGTCGTCCCACCTGCAACTCCATTGCGTGATGGGGAAGTTGGCGATCCGTCCGGTATCGCCGAGGGGCGTTTCGAGCGATTGCGCCAAGGATGACGACGACGCGCCTATGGGGTGATCGGACTGCTCTGTTCGGAGCAGGGAACCTGGAGATGACGAGCACCACGGAGGGCGCCGGGCCGGGTCCGAGGAGCCACCCGCGCCCGGCGGCCCGCCCTGGCCGGGTCCCCGCGCGGAGAGCTAAATTGGTTGATGTCAAGCAAGTAAATGTCCCGGTGGGAGTGGATGCCCCGTGGGAAGGACTGCTGCTGATCCCGGCGACACCGGAGACCTGGTCGCCAGCGGCGCACGGCCGCGCTTCGCACCCGGGCCGGGCTACAAATGGGTCGCCCTGTCGAATACGACGCTGGGCGTGCTGATCGCCTCCATCAATATGTCGATCATGCTCATCGCGCTGCCCGACATCTTCCGGGGCATCGGCGTGGACCCGTTGCGGCCGGGCAACACGAGCCTGCTGCTGTGGCTGATCATGAGCTATCTGGTGGTCACCGCCGTGCTGGTGGTCAGCTTCGGCAGGCTCGGCGACATGTACGGCAGGACCCGGATGTACAACCTGGGCTTCGCCGTCTTCACCGTCTTCTCCGTGCTGCTGTCGGTGACCTGGCAGCACGGCACGGCCGGCGCCCTCTGGCTGATCGCCATGCGGGTCCTGCAGGGCGTCGGCGGCGCGATGCTGATGGCCAACTCCAACGCGATCCTCACCGACGCCTTCCCCGCCCGGCAGCGCGGCCTCGCCCTCGGCCTGAACCAGGTCGCGGGCATCACCGGATCGTTCGTCGGCCTGGTGCTCGGCGGGCTGCTCGGGCCCGTCAACTGGCGGCTGGTCTTCCTGGTGTCGGTGCCGTTCGGCGTGTTCGGCACCGTCTGGGCGTATCTGAAGCTGCGGGACAGCGGTATCCGCACCCCGGCCCGGCCCGACTGGTGGGGCAACCTCACCTTCGCGGCCGGCCTGATCGCCGTGCTGACCGGGATCACCTACGGCATCCAGCCCTACGGCGGCCACACCATGGGCTGGAGCAACCCCGCCGTGCTCGGCGCGATGGCGGGCGGGGTGCTGCTGCTGGCCGTCTTCTGCGTGGTCGAGACGAAGGTGCCGGCGCCGATGTTCCGGCTCGGGCTCTTCCGGATCCGCGCGTTCACCGCGGGGAATCTCGCCAGCCTGCTCGCCTCGCTCGGTCGTGGCGGCCTGATGTTCCTCCTCATCATCTGGCTGCAGGGCATCTGGCTGCCGCGGCACGGCTACGGCTTCACCGAGACGCCGCTGTGGGCCGGCATCTACATGCTGCCGCTGACGCTGGGCTTCCTGGTGGCGGGGCCGGTGTCGGGATGGGCGTCGGACCGGTTCGGGGCACGGACCTTTGCCACCGGCGGCATGCTGCTCGCGGCCGGCACCTTTGTGGCGCTGCAGGCCCTGCCGGTGGACTTCGGCTACCCCAGCTTCGCGCTGATCCTGCTGCTCAACGGCGTGGGGATGGGTCTGTTCGCGGCGCCCAACCGGGCCGCCGTCATGAACAGCCTGCCGCCCGACCAGCGCGGCGTGGGCGCCGGCATCAGCACCACCTTCCAGAACTCGGCCATGGTGCTGTCCATCGGCATCTTCTTCTCCCTGATGATCGCGGGCCTGGCCGGATCCCTGCCGCACACCCTCTCCAGCGGACTGACCGCCCAGGGTGTCCCGCCGGCCGACGCCGCCAAGATCGCGGCGCTGCCGCCGGTGGGGGTGCTGTTCGCCTCGCTGCTGGGCTACAACCCCGTCCAGACCCTCCTCGGACCGCAGGTGCTCGACCAGCTGCCGCCCGGTCATGCCGCGTATCTGACCGGCCGGGAGTTCTTCCCCCAGCTGATCTCCCAGCCGTTCTCCGACGGGCTGGCCGTCGCCTTCGACTTCGCCATCGCCGCCTGTCTGATCGCCGCCATCGCCTCGATGCTGCGTGGCGGGCGGTATGTCCACGACGACCGGGCGCCCACCCCGGCGGGGAGGGCCCCGGCGCCGGTCGCGGCAACCGTGGCCGAGACCCCCGACACCGCACCCCCAGCCCATCCCGGCGCGGCCACCGCCACCGACGCCCCGCCACCCCCGGCCCGACCCCCGGCCCCACCGGCGGCCCCACCGCCGGCCCCGCCCTCGCGCCACCCGAGGAGCCCCTGATGGACCAGTCCGACGCCACGACCGGGCGGGTGCGAGGCCCCGCGCCCGAGCCCGCCGAGCTGGCCGGCCGGCTGCGCGCGGTCATCCAGCAATTGCTGCCGCTGCTGCGCGGCCAGAGCCTGCACCGCGACCTCACCCCCAGCCGGATGGCCGCCCTCGCGGTGCTCGCCGCCCACGGCCCCCTGAGGGTCGGTGAACTCGCCGCGCGGATGAACATCGCGCTGTCCACCGCCTCCCGGATGGTCGATCTGCTCGGCGGCTGCGGCTGGATAGCCCGCCGCCCCGACCCCGACGACCAGCGCGCCAGCCTGATCAGCCTCAACGACGACGGGCTCGCGCTGCTCGGCGCCGTACGCCGGGAGACCACCGGCATGCTCGCCGAGCGGATCGCCCGGCTGGCCCCCGGCCGGCAGCGCCTGCTGCGCGACGCACTCCCCGCGCTGGAAGATCTTGCCGAGTGGGCACAGCCACCGGCCGCCCGCCCGGTGCGCAGACCGGCCGGCCCCGCCGACGCCGTGACCTGACGCCCGTCCCGCCTGTCGCCCCGTGCCCGTACCCGCACTCGTCCACCGAGGCGTGGTGGTCATCCACCACATGCCCGGCTACGACGCCGCCCCCAAGGCGATCACCCGCTGGTTCGCCGCCGCAGGGCGGTGTCCCCGACGCCCGGCTGATCGGCGATGCCGCGGGCGCCGCCCGGATGTGGGAGTCTCTGTGCGGGCCGGCGCGACCATCGTGCGGCGATGTCGATGCGCACCCCGGAGCGCACGCGCGGAGTCACCTACGGCAGTCTCTCGCCGCTGTACATCATCGGCCCTCCGCGTGCCCACCGCTCCCGGTGAGTGGGCAGCCGTGCCCCTGACAGAGTGCGCGACGACCGGCCGTGGCCCGGCCGGCCAACGTGCCGCCTTGGCTGCCTACCGGCCGAGGTAGGCGCTCGGCGAGAGCCACGTGGGACGGGGCAGGCCACAGTGCTCCTTGGCTTTGTTCACGAGAACGGGCTCTGGTCCACTTCGTGTGGTCGCGTGACTCTCGGTTACGCCAACAGGACTCGTTTGCGCAGGAGCTCGAATCCTGCGCGGCCGAACATCTGGCGCTTGAGCACGGTTCCGTAGACACGGCCCTTGCGCTGGGCGTACTCGTCCACGCCGACCACGCGGGGTACTGCGGTGGCGGGGTCCGGAAGCGAGGCGATCAGCCTCAACCGGGTGTTCCGGCCGACCGGAACCTTGAGGGCGTCCGCCATCCGGGCGCCGGCCCGGCCCGCGAGCGCAAGACCGACCGACACCAGCGTCGACCGAAGCCGCCCGGTCCGTCGCCCGAACCTGCGGGTGAGACCGGGTACGTGCTCGGCGAAGGTCATGCGCTCGCAGGATTCCTCCTCGCAGACGAACCTCCACACCCGCAACGACACCACGACGAACGTGCCCGCCGTCGGCAGATCACGAGGAAATCGCAGGTAGGAGCCGTGTATTCGCCCCGACCAGCACCCGCACCCCGGACAGGCCGCCCGCCCTGCGGTCGTACGGGCCTCGACCCGGACGACCGTGTCGATCACCTCGACCGATTCCACCCACACGCCCTCGACCGAGGAGAACAGCAGCTCGTTCAACTGCGGCAGCACTTCGTTCACGGCGAAGGGCTGTCGACCACACCACCGTCCAGCCAGGCGATTTTCGGGCGGACTTCAGTGGTCGTAGGCGGTCAGCGCGCGCATGACTGGCCGGCCGCGCATGAAGCTGGCTCCACTCATCAGCCCCCTTGGAATCGATCATCTAGGGAACCGGGAGGCGCTCTACCGGCGGACCGCCGAGATCAGTCCGCCGGGCCGCTCCTCGCGCTGCGGCGGGGTGCTGATCGGGCGGCCGTAGGCGGCAGCGCGCTCGCGCAGGGTGTGGCTGTCGGCCTCCCAGCCGTGCCCGGCCAGCCAGCCCACCGGGTCGTCGGGCATCTCCGAGATCCACATGGACGCCGCCGATCCCTGCGCGGCGTCCGCGCCGAAGCGCTCGATCACGCCGCGCGAGCCCAATGTCAGCCCCATCCGACTGCCTGCCGCCGACTGCGCGCTGATCCGGGCCAGCAGTAGCTCCACCGCCTCCTCGGGCAGATAGATCAGTAGTCCTTCGGCGATCCACACGGTCGGCACCGCCGGGTCGTGCCCTGCGGCGGCCAGCGCGCCTGGCCAGTCCTCACGCAGATCCACCGCGACGGTGATCCGCTCGCAGCGTGCGACGGCCCGCTCCTGGCGCAGCACCGAAGCCTTGAAGTCCAGTGGCGCGGCGGTGTCGACCTCGAACAGCCGGGTGCCCTCGGGCCAGTCCATCCGGAAGGCCCGGCTGTCCATGCCGGCGCCGAGCAGCACGACCTGCCGGACCCCGGACGCGGAGGCCTGTTGCAACAGGTCGTCGAGGAACTTCGTCCTGATGACGATGGAGAACGACACGGCCAGCCGGCGGCATCGCGCGGCCTCGTCATCGGGCAGCGGCGGCGAGGAGGGCCACAGGCCGCCGGCGGTGGCGAAGGCCTGTGCCAGTGGGTCGCGGAAAAGCGCGTTCTCCCGCTCGGTCTCCAGCGCCCGCACCCTGGCCACCCCCACCGCCGTGGCCCACACTCCCGACGGCTGCACCCGCTCCTGCCCATCAGTCACCGCGCCAGCCTAGATGATCGATTCCAAGGGGCCTGATAAGGGGAGCCAGCTTCATGCGCGGCCAGCCAGCCCCTGGCAGCGCGGTTCGCACGAGAACACCAACGGCCTGCTGCGGCAGTACTTCCCCAAGGGCACCGACCTGTCCACCCACACCCGCGAGCACCTGGACGCCGTCGCCGCCGAACTCAACGGCGACCACGCAAAACGCTCGGCTGGGAAACCCCGGCCGAGCGCCTGCATGAACTACTCGCCGCCTGATCAAACCAACCCGGTGTTGCGACGATGCCTGGAAACCGCCGAGTTCAGCAGGGGCCCACGGTGTAGAGAGCTGCGGAGGGCCGGGACCTGTCCTCGATGAGCGGCATGCCGGCCGACATCAGCTACCGTCTGCTGCCGGTCTGACGGCCCGGCCTCACTTCAGATGTCGGGTGAAGAACTGGGCTGCGGCGTCCCCCGCGAACTGCGGGACGCCGGTGTGCCCGCCCATATTGGCGTGCAGGGACTTCTCCTTGGAGCCGAAGGCGTCGAACAGGTCCAGGGCCGCCTGCCGGTCGTTCCCTTCGTCGTCCCACTGCAGCAGGACGTGCAGCGGAATGGTGACCTGCCGGGCCTCCTCGAACATGGCGCGAGGCACGAAACTCCCGGCGAACAGAACGGCGGCCGAGATGCGCGGCTCGACCGCCGCCAGGCGGATGCCGATGGAGATCACTCCCCCCGAGTACCCGACCGGGCCGCCGATCTCGGACAGCGCAAGGAGGGCGTCCAGGGCGGCCTGCCATTCCGGGACGGCCTTTTCGACCAGCGGGAGGGTGAGGGCGTCGACGATCTCGTCGCTGACCGGCTCGCCGGCCTCCATCGCCCGGCGCAGGTCGGCGCGGGCCTGCTCGGCGGCGGGCCAACGGGGCCGGTCGCCGCTTCCGGGGAGCTCGATGGTGGCCGTGGCGAAGCCATCCGCCGCGGAGTGCCGGGCCCGGGCCACCAGTCGGGGGTACATCTTGCGCAGCCCGAGGGGAGGGTGGCCCAGCAGGATCAGCGGCGCCGGTGCGGATGCGGATACCGATGCGGGTGTCCACAGGATGCCGGGGATCTCACCGAGGGTGAATTCGCGTTCGAGGACGCCGTCGTCGAGGCGCTGCTCGGAAGTGAAATGCATGGTCGTGCCTTTCGGGAGTGCACTGGAACGGCGCTCCCGGACGACCTGTCTATCGCCCGACCGTGACCCCGGAGGGGAGCACCCACGTCGATACTGCGTTCACGGGTACCACCTCCTCGATCTCTCGCACGGCCTCCGGAAAGCTAGCAGTGGTCGCCCTCGTCCGCCTAACGGGTTTTTGCGGAGTCTCCGTGGCGGGCGGAGGTAGGTGGCTGCGCTGGAACGTGCGGGGGCGCCGGGGCGGTGGCGTCCGTGGGGACTGCCGCCGGCTGTCCTGGTTCTGCTGGTTGCGGCCTACTTGCGCACAAACCTGACGATGCGCCAACTGGCCTTGCTGTTCGGGGTCTCCGTCCGCAGGCCGTGACGTCCCTGGTCGGCCCCGCTCGGCCGCTGCCCTAGAGTGCGAGGGTGCCGACGTACAGCATTGGTCAGGCAGCCGGGCTGCTGGGTGTGAGTTCGGAGACCGTCCGCCGATGGGCCGATGGCGGGCAGCTGCGGATGGACCGGGACGGCGCGGGGAACCGCGTCATCGACGGGGTGAGCCTGGCGGCGTTCGCCAAGGAGCGGGCCTCGGGACTGCATCCGGTGCCCGGCGATGTGCTGACGTCGGTGCGGAACTCGTTCGCGGGGATCGTCACCAAGGTTACCCTCGATGATGTGATCGCCCAGGTCGAGATCCAGTCGGGGCCGCACCGAGTGGTGTCGGTGGTCAGCCGGGAGGCGGTCGAGGAACTGGGCATCGAGGTCGGCGTGACCGCAACGGCCCGGGTGAAGTCGACCAACGTCCATATCGACCGGCCGGACGACCGGAGCTGAGCCCCCCTCAACGGCACAGCAACGCCGCCTGCAGATCCAGTTTGTGATCGAGCCGGGACAGATCGCGCCCGGTGAACGTCTCGATCCGCTGGATGCGGTAGTGCACCGTGTTCACATGCAGATGCAGTGTCTCGGCCGTACGTGCCCATGACCCGTGCTGCGCGAGGAACACCTCCAGCGTCTCCAGCAGCATCCGGTGCGAGGAGCTGCTGCCGCGCGCCAGCGGGCCCAGCACCCGGCTGCTGAAGGCCGTACGGACATCGGCGGGGACCCCGGCGAGCAGGGCGCCCAGCGTGCTGAGGTCCTCGACGGAGGTCACCCGGGCGGCCTCCGGGGCCGCGGCACGGGCCGCCGCCAGCGCATAACGCGCCTGGTCCAGCGCGGAGTTGAGCCCTTCGGCGGTCGCCACCGGTCCGCTGACCCCGGCGTGCAGCGGCGTCTGCGGCCGGCAGGCGTGCAGGGCCGGCCAGACCTCGGCGAGCGGGGTGCGTCCCTCGGTGCCCGGGTCCGCGTGCACGACGGCGACCGCCTCGCCGCCCGGGAGCCGGCCGGCCGCGAACGGTTCACCGGGGGAGTGCCGCAGCGCCTCGGTCAGGGCGCTCAGCGCCCCGCCGTCCTCCTCCCCGCCCAGCGCGGCCAGCACCACCCGGTACGGACCGGTGGTGGGCAGACCGCAGGCGCGCAGCGCTCCGTCGAGCGCCGCACCGTCGGCCGGGCCGGTGCCGGCGAGCGCGATCAGCTCGTCGGCCGCCCGCCGTTCGGCCGCCTCCCGCAGCTCGGCACGGTGGCGGTAGTGGGCGATGACCTCGGCGATCTCGTGCAGCACCCGCGGCGGGGCGTCGGCCGCCCCCCGAAGATGCAACTGCCAGCCGTCGTACGGTCCGTACTCCCCGTCGATCCGCAGACCGGTGCCGACCGCGGACCGCAGATCCCGGACCGCCTGCTGCGCCGAGAGGCCGGGGGCGGCCGGGGTCCGCGCGATCACCCGGCCGGTCGCCGTCAGCAGATAGCAGGGCGGCCCGCCCAGATGGGCAAAGGCGCGGTCCAGCAGCGCGTCCGGTCCGGCGTTCTCGGCGAGCAGACCGGCCAGCTCGGTGCGGACGTTCTCCGGCAGCGCGTAGTGATCGGTGGGGCGCCGGCTCAGATCTCCCCACTGGCGCAGATACACCGCCTCCGTGATGGCACGGAAGGTGGTGTGCGCGGGCACCGCGATCAGCACGATGCCGTGCGCTCGGCAGGCGTCGACGAGGACGTCCGGGACCTTGCCATGGGTCTCCTCGCCGGCCAGCAGCGCGGTGGCCCCGGCCGAGTGCAGCGCCGCGACGAAACGGTCGGTCTTCGCGGGGCTGTCGTCGGGCGACCACCACACCAGTCCGCTCAGCACCAGCTCGCCCGGCTGCAGGAACCGGGCCGGGTCCTCCAGGTCGGTGGCGGTGACACCACTGACCTCCCGGGCGAGCAGGGGGCCCTCGCCCCACAGCAGGGTCAGATCGAGCGAATCAACCTGGAGGAGATCTTGGACGTGCATGTGCTGGCTCCTTGGGCGGCTGCCGGGCGCGAGCCCTCGGCATCTCACATTCACGAGGCGAATGCGAGTGACAGCATCGTAAATGCAAGCTGATCAAGCCCATAGCCCTCTTGGTTGATCATCCAGATCCGCGGCCCGGCGTTGGTGTTTTTCCGTGCTGTGCACCAGTCGTGCCCGGCGGTGCGCCGTTGCTTCACTCAGCGGCACGGACCTGAACACGGTGCTGGAGGTGCGCGACGCCCGGCAGCGCACCCCTGGCGCACCGGCGACGCCTGGCTGGGTGGCGGCACCTACCTCTTCTCCGAACCGCAGCCGCACATACGGCGCCTGGTGGACCTCGGCCGGATGGGCCGGCAGCCGCTGACCCGCCGACCGGACGGCTCGCTGGAGATCGCGGCGACCTGCACCATCGCCCAGCTCTCCCGCTTCGCGGCGGCCTACGACGCCCCGGCGGCACCGCTGTTCGAGCAGTGCTGCCGCGCCTTCCTGGCCTCGTTCAAGATCTGGAACATGGCGACGGTCGGCGGCAACCTCTGCAACGGACTGCCCGCCGGGCCGATGATCTCGCTGACCGCCGCACTCGACGGCAGCTGTCTGCTCCAGGCGCAGGACGGCTCGCTGCGCCGCACCCGGGTCGCGGACTTCATCACCGGCGCCGGACGCAAGGACCTCGGCGCGGGCGAACTGCTCCGCTCGGTCACCCTGCCCGCCCGGGCGCTCATGTGCCGTACCGCCTTCCGACAGGCACCCCTGTACGGACTCGGCCGCTCCGGCGCACTGGTCATCGGCGCCCTCGACCCGCTCGACGGCTCACTGGCGGTGACCCTCACCGCCGCCACCGTACGGCCGTTCCGCCTCTGGTTCCCGCTGCCGCCGGACGCCGAGGAACTGCGCGACACCATCGAGCGGACGGTCGCCGACGGCGACTGGTTCGACGACATCCACGGACTGCCGGCCTGGCGCCGGCACATGGCGCTGCGGCTGGCCGAGGAGGTCCGGTCGGAACTCACCGGGAACCGCGGACTCACCAGGGACGGTGTGCGATGAGCTTCGAGATCCATGTCAATGAGCGGCCCTTCGACGCCGAACCGCGCCCCGGCCAATGTCTGCGCACCTATCTGCGCGACCGCGGCTGGTTCGGGGTCAAGAAGGGCTGCGACGCCGGCGATTGCGGGGCGTGCACCGTCCATGTCGACGGTGAGCCCGTGCACAGCTGCCTGTACCCGGCCGTCCGCGCCGAGGGCCGCCGGGTCACCACCGTCGAGGGGCTCGCCAAGGACGACGGTGAACTCCACCCCGTACAGCAGAGGTTCCTCGACGCGCAGGGCTTCCAGTGCGGATTCTGCACGGCGGGGTTCGTGATGACGACCGCCGCGCTCGACGAGGATCAACTCGCCGATCTGCCACGGGCGTTCAAGGGGAAATCTGTGCCGGTGCACCGGTTACCGGGCGATCGAGGGCGCGGTGCGCGGCGTCCGGCACGCCGAAGCGCCCTGCCCCGGACAGGGCGAAGCGCCCTGTCCGGGGCAGGGCGAAGCGCCCTGTCCGGGGCAGGCGGTGGGCCGCAATCTGCCCGCCCCGGCCGGGCCGCAGGTCGTCACCGGCACCGCCCGCTACACCTTCGACATCGACGTGCCCGTCACCCCCCGCGTTCCGCCGCTACCGGCTGCCGGCCTACGCCGATGTACCGCGCACCGAGGTGCACTTCATGCGGACCTCGGACGCCATCGGGCCGCTGGGCGCCAAGTCGATGAGCGAGAGCCCGTTCAACCCGGTGGCCCCCGCCTTCGCCCATGCCCTGCGGGACGTCACCGGGGTGCGGTTCACGGAGGTCCCGCTGCTGCGCGACAAGGTGTGGCCGGCTCTGGAGGAGCATCGCGCCGGCGGTGCGGTACCGGGCCGGTCGGCGGGACGGCATCCGTCGCGGGAAGAGTCGGTGTGAGGCGACCGGACGGCGAGCGGCGTGGGCGGCGTGGCGTCGCACGGGTGGCGTGGGGTGGCGTAATCCCGGTCCTGGACATGCCGCCCTCTTGGCCCCTTTTGCCTCACAACAGCAAGGGAAAAATGCGGCGGAGGGTGGCATCCGAGATTCACCGGCGGATCGGTCGGGCATCACAGGGAGGCAGCCGCCGCGTGGATCGCCCCAAGGGGGACTCGAATGAGCCGACTCAGCCCGCCGTCCCGCACCACCGCCGTACGCCCGACGCCCGGGGTTTCCGTATCAGCCGGACCCCGGCGCTTTCTGATCCACGGTCAGTTGCGCCGGCCGCTCACGCTGACCGTCGCGGACCTGCGGGAGCGGTGGCCGCAGCGCCGGGCCGAGGTGGTCTTCGACTGCGCGACCAACGGGCCGCAGCACCACACCTTCGAAGGGCCGCTGCTGCGGGACGTCCTCGACGAGGCGGGTCCGGCCTTCGACGCCCGGCGGCGCAAGGACCGCTCCCGCTACCTGCTGGCCGTCACCGGCGGGGACGGGCACCACACGGCGCTGTCCTGGGCGGAGATCGACCCCGACTTCGGCGATGCGCCGGTCCTGCTGGCCACGGCCATGGACGGGCGCCGGCTGGACGAGGCGGGCAGCCAGCTCGTGGTGCCCTCCGACCGTTGCGGGGCGCGTTACATCAGCGCGATCACCGGCATCTGGGTCGGCGTCTGTGACCCGCCGGAGCCGTCGTAGCGGCCGCCGGAAATGTCGAAGTCCCCCGTCGGCCGGGGGACGTGGGGGCGCGGCGTGCTCAGGCGGCGGCGAGTGAGATCTCGGTCGACTTGATCAGCGCGGTGACCTCGGAGCCCGTGGTCAGACCCAGGTCCTCGACCGCGTCCTTGGTGATCGCGGCGGTCAGCTCGCCGCCCGCGACGGCGACCTTGACGCCGGCCATCGCGCCACCGGTGGCGATATCGGTGACCGTGCCGGGGATCTGGTTACGGATGCTGAGGCCGTCGACCGTGCCGGTGGCGAGCGCGACCTCGGTGGACTTGATCAGCGTGCGTACCTCGAAACCCTCCTCGATGCCGAGCTCGTTGACCGCCTCCAGGGTGATCGCGGCGGTGATCTCCTGGCCGCTCGTCAGGCGGACCTTGACGGTCGCCATGACCTCGCCGGGGGTGACGGAGACGACGGTGCCGGGAATCTGGTTTCGGATGCTCAGGCTCATGGAAGTGCCTCATCTGGGAAGAGGAAGGTCAGAGCGAAATGTCGGGAATCTTCCGCTCTGTCGTCAGCACTCTAGCCACTTCCTCCCGGTATACGAGGTGGGTGCGAGCCGGGCGTCGGGCCTTTGTTCCTTCCTCCAAGGAGCCTGGCATCTGCCATATAGCTTCGCCTTATGAATTGCAAATGCGAGCCAAAGTCGCCTATCTTGTCGCACATGCAGTCCTACACGATCGGCCAGGCGGCGCGGTTGCTGGGCGTCAGCCCGGACACCGCCCGCCGCTGGGCGGACGCCGGCAAGGTCGCGACCCATCGCGACGACAGCGGCCGCCGCCTCATCGACGGCCGCGATCTGGCCGCCTTCTCCATCGAGGTGGCGCAGAACGGCACCGGTGAGGACGACCCCTCGTACACTTCCGCCCGCAACGCCTTCCCGGGCATCGTCACCGCCGTCAAGCTCGGCGATGTCGCCGCCCAGGTCGAGATCCAGGCCGGTCCGCACCGCCTGGTGTCCCTCCTTACCCGGGAAGCGGTGGAGGAACTGGGCCTGGAGGTCGGCATGCAGGCCACCGCCCGCGTGAAGTCCACCAGCGTGCACATCGACCGCGGCTGAGCCACCGCGGTCGCAGCTGATCCACCGCGGTACCACCCGCCCCGCACCGCACCTACCGTCCCCACCGGTCGGCTGCCTCATCTCAGCGGCGTCGCCCGTCCACGGCGCGGCTTTTCCATCCGCTCGGACGATCCCTGTCGTCCCGCGTCACAAGGAGTCCCGCCTCATGTCCCAGCTCTTCACCGGGCGCCGCGCCGCCGCCGCGATCGTGACCGCCGCCCTCCTCGTCCCGCTCGCCGCCTGCGACGGCAACGACGGCAAGAAGGACGACGGTGCCAAGAAGTCCGGCGGCGGCGTCACCAAGACGGAGCTCACCGTACTGGCCGCCTCATCGCTGACCGATGTCTTCAAGAAGGCCGGCGCGGTGTACGAGAAGGAGCACCCGGGCACGAAGGTGAACTTCTCCTTCGCCGGCTCCCAGGAACTGGCCGCCCAGGTCAGGGAGGGTGCCCCCGCCGACGCCGTGGTCACCGCCGACACCAAGACCATGGACGGGATCAAGGTGGACGTCGGCACCCCCACCGTCATCGCCAAGAACCGTCTGGTCATCGCCACCGGTGAGGGCAACCCCAAGAAGATCGGCAGCCTCAAGGACCTCACCGACAGCAAGCTGAAGGTCGTCCTCGCCGCCTCCCAGGTGCCGGTCGGCCGCTACAGCAAGCAGGTCCTGGACGCGCAGAAGCTGAACGTCAAGCCGGTCTCCCAGGAGCCCAACGTGCGCGCGGTGCTCAGCAAGGTCGAACTCGGCGAGGCCGACGCCGGTCTCGTCTACAAGACGGACGCCGCCACCGCGCCGAAGAAGGTCGACGCCGTCGACATCCCCGACGCCCAGAACGCCGTCGCCTCCTACCCGGCCGCGACCCTCAGCACGTCCCAGCACGCCGCTGCCGCCGCCGCGTTCGTGAAGTGGCTGAGCACGCCCGAGGCGCAGCAGATCCTGCGGCAGGCGGGCTTCCAGAAGCCGTAATCCCCGACGGCGCGCACGGGACTGTCCGGCTCGGGGGAGTGGACAGCCCCGTGCGCCGCCCGCCGTCCACCGGCCCGCCCCGCTCCGATCCCAGGAACCGCGATGAGACGCCCCCGCACCGCTGCCGCGCCCCCGGCCGGCAGGCTGCGCGCGCCCGGTACCCGAACCCCCGTCGCGCTGGCCGTCCCCGCGCTGGTCGCCGTCGCCTTCCTGCTGATGCCGCTCGTCGGCATCCTCGCCCGCACCACCTGGAGCGACCTCGGCACCCATCTGACCAGCCCGGGTGTCCTCGAAGCGCTCCGGCTGTCGCTGCTGGTGTCCTTCTGGGCGCTGGGGCTGTCGCTGCTGCTGGGCGTACCGCTGGCCTGGCTGCTGGCCCGGGTCAGCTTCCCCGGCAAGGCGCTGGTCCGCTCTCTGGTGCTGCTGCCGATGGTGCTGCCGCCGACCGTCGGCGGTGTCGCGCTGCTGCTCGGTTTCGGCCGCCGCGGGCTGCTCGGCCCCTGGCTGGAGGACACCTTCGGCATCGTGCTGCCGTTCCACACCTCGGGCGCGGTGGTCGCGGCCACCTTCGTCGCGATGCCGTTCCTGGTCATCAGCCTGGAGGGCACGCTCGCCGGCCTGCGCCCCCGTTACGAGGAGACCGCGGCCTCCCTCGGCGCCTCTCCGGTACGGGTGTTCCGCACCGTCACCCTCCCCATGGTCGCCCCCGGCCTCGCCGCGGGCGCCGCGCTGACCTGGGCGCGTGCGCTCGGCGAATTCGGCGCGACGATCACCTTCGCCGGCAATCTGCCCGGCACCACCCAGACCCTGCCGCTCCAGGTCTATCTGCTGCTCCAGGACTCCCCGGAGGCCGCCACCTCCGTCTCCCTGCTGCTGCTCGCCATCGCCATGGCCGTCCTGATCTGTCTGCGCGGCCGCTGGACCGGTGCCACCACCGACCGCGCGGCCCGCAGCGCACGCGCCGCCGACGACACCGTCCCCCCGGCCCCTCCCACCACCGGCGTCCACCCGCCCGTCGCGCAGTCCGTCGCGCAGTCCGCCGCGCCCCAGGAGCGCTGGCCGCTGCACGCCGAGGTCACCGGCTTCAACCAGCTGACCCTGGACGCCGAACCGGGCACCACCATCGCCGTCGTCGGCCCCAACGGCGCCGGCAAGACCACCCTGCTGCGCGCCCTGCTCGGCCTCACCCCGCGCGCCCGCGCCGCGCTCCGCCTCGGCGACACCGACGTCAGTGCACTGCCCCCGCACCGCCGCGGCGTCGCCTGGGTTCCCCAGGACGGCGCGCTCTTCCCGCATCTGAGCGCCCTGACCAACACCGCATACGGGCTGCGCGCGCACGGCACCCCGCGCGCCGAGGCCCGCCGCGCGGCACAGCAGTGGCTCGACCGGCTCGGCGTCGGCCACCTCGCGCACCGCAAGCCCGCCCAGCTCTCCGGCGGACAGGCCCAACGCGTCGCCCTCGCACGGGCATTGGCCGCCCGCCCCCGCCTGCTGCTGCTCGACGAGCCGCTCGCCGCGCTCGACCAGACCACCCGCGCTCACGTCCGCCACACCCTGCGCGGCCATCTCGCGGGCTTCGGCGGCGTCTGCCTGATCGTCACCCATGACCCCGTCGAAGCGGTCTCGCTCGCCGACCGGGTTCTCGTACTCGACGGCGGGCGCGCCCTCCAGGACGCCCCGCCCGCCGAGGTCACCCGCCACCCGCGCTCACCCTGGGTCGCCCGGATGCTCGGCCGCAACGCCTGGCCGGGCACCGCCACCGGCGACCGCCTCGCGCTGGCCGACGGCGGTCATCTCGTCGTCGCCGACCAACTCCCCGACGGCGCCCAGGCCCTGGCGATCATCGCCCCCGAGGCGGTGTCCGTACACCTCGACAAGCCCGCGGGCAGCCCCCGCAACGTCTGGCCGGGGACCGTACGGGAGATCACCTCGGCGGGCAGCCGGCTACGGATCCTCGTCACCTCGCACCAGGCCCCCGACCTGGTGGCCGAAATCACCCCGTCGGCCGCCCTTGAACTCGGCCTCGCCGACGGGGTGTCCGTATGGACCAGCGTCAAGGCCACCGAGGTCTCGCTCGTGACACTCTGAGCGCCGACGGTGCCCGGTCAGTGCTCCGTGGCCGCCGGCTCCAGCACGAAAACCGGGATCTGACGGTCCGTCTTCTTCTGGTAGTCCTCGTAATCGGGGTACGCCTCGACCGCGCGCCCCCACCACAGCCCCTTCTCCTCACCCGTGACCTCACGGGCCGTCATGTCCCGGCGCACCGGGCCGTCCTGGAGCTCCACCCGCGGATCGGCCGCGACATTGTGGTACCAGACCGGGTGCGTGGGGGCGCCGCCCATGGAGGCCACCGCGGCGTACGTCCCGTCGTGCTCCACCCGCATCAGCGGGCTCTTGCGGATCCTGCCGCTCTTTGCACCCCGGGTGGTGAGGACGACGACCGGCAACCCGCGCAGTGTCGTGCCTTCCGTGCCGCCGGAGCTCTCGTACAGCGCGACCTGATCGCGCACCCACTGCGCAGGGCTCGGCTCGTACTCACCCTGAAGAGGCATGCTGTCCGTCCCATCCAACGAAGGCCTGTGTGAATCGACCGTGGCCGGCAGGACCGCCGCCCACGACCGTCATGTCCTTCGCTCAACAACCGTGGTGGGCACCATTATTCCGCTCACGCCGTCGTGTTCCGTGCGCCTCCCGCACGCGGAATGCGCTCTTTCCCACGGGCCGCGCCGCGCCTACGGTCTCGCCAATGAGCACCCAGCCACCCGCGCCGCAAGCCTCCGCGGCCCCCGCGCCACCCGTGGCCCCAACCCTGGAACAGAACGCCATCGGCACCGCTGACCTGGTCTTCTTCGTCGTGGCCGCGGCCGCCCCGCTGACCGTGATGGCCGGTGCGGCCCCGGTGGCGATCAAGATGGCCGGGCAGGCCGCGGCGCTCGGCTATCTCCTCTCCGGACTGCTGCTGATCGTCTTCGCCGCGGGCTTCACCGCGATGAGCCGCCATGTCCGCAACGCCGGCGCGTTCTACGCCTATATCGGCCGCGGGCTCGGACGGGCGGCCGGCGTCGGCTCGGCGTATGTGGCCCTGCTGTCGTACAACGCCATCGAGGTCGGCCTGCTGGCGGTGTTCGGCTGGTTCACCGGGGCCGGGTTCCGCGATCTGACCGGCGTCCGCGTCCCCTGGTGGGCCTGGGCGCTGGCAGGGCTCGTCGCCATCGGTGTCCTCGGCTGCCGCAAGGTCACCCTCAGCGCCAAGGTGCTCGGTGTCGCGCTGGCGCTCGAAGCGCTGATCCTGCTGGTCTTCGAAGCCGCGGTGTTCGCGCACGGCGGCGGGCCCGACGGCCCCCGGTTCGGCGCGCTCTCGCCGGAGCACCTCGGCACCGCGGGCGCCGGCGGCATGTTCGTCCTCTGCGTCGGCGCGTTCATCGGTTTCGAGGCCACCGCGATCTACGCCGAGGAGGCGCGCCGTCCGGAGCGCTCGGTGTCGCGCGCCACCTGTATCGCGGTCGGATTCCTCGCGCTCTTCTACACCTTCACCGTCTGGACGATCATCAACGCCTACGGGGCGGACCACGCACAGACGGTCGCGAAAGCCGCCACGGGCACCGACATGGTCTTCGCCGCCACCCGGCGCTTCGCCGGGGCCTGGGCCGCCGACGCCATGCATCTCCTCCTCATCACCAGCGCCTTCGCCGCCACCCTCGCCTTCCACAACGGCGCCACCCGTTACTTCTACGCCCTCGGCCGCGAACGCCTGCTGCCCCGCCGCCTCGGCACGGTCACCGCGCGGCACCGCTCCCCGGCCGCCGCCGTTCTCCTCCAGTCGGCGATCGCCCTGCTCGCCGTGCTCGCCACGATCCTCACCGGCCAGGACCCGTACGCCGTCACCTTCCTGTGGACCAACGGCACCGGCATCCTCGGCATCATGCTGCTGCAGGCGCTGGCCGCCCTCGCCGTCTTCGGCTTCTTCCGCGGCGACCGCCGCGGGTTGCCCGCCTGGCGTGTCGTGGTCGCACCGCTGGCCTCCTGCGCCGGTCTCGTCGTCCTCATCGTGCTGGTCTGCCGGAACTTCGGCCTTCTGACGGACGCGCCGACGGGCATCAATATCGCCCTGCTGGCACCCCTGCCGCTCGTCTTCGCCGCCGGACCGGTCGTGGCGCTGCGCATCCGGCGCCGGGATCCACGGGCGTACGAGCGGCTGACGACGGTGGACGCGGAACGCGGCTGAGCAACCGACCGGAGAGCGCGCGGACGCCGGACGGACGGAACCGGCTGGGGGAGGCGCGGGTACCGGCCCTCGTGCTCGGGGGCGGCCGCGACACCGCGACCGCCCCCGAGCTCCTGTCCGACGTCGCCCGCCGGATCCCCGTCAGGACACCAGTTCCACCGCCCGGAGGTTACGGCGGTGCTGCTCGGACCAGTTGGTCAGCGCGGCGCCGCAGGCGTGGTCGAGGTGCCGCAGCCCGCTGAGATCGAGTTCCACGTCCCGGTCGGCGGGCAGTGCCTCCAGCTGGTCCAGGATCTTGGGCAGCCGCAGGAAGGTGGCATTGCCGACGGCGCGTACCTGCACCGGCTCCTCGGCGTCGTCCGGGGTGTGGACCTCCAGGTGCACATGGGAGGTCTCCCAGGCCGTCTTCGCGACGGCCATCAGAAGGCCGATCAGGACGCCCTCGAACATATTGACCGTCACGATCGCAAGGGCGGTGACGAGCAGGACGACGGCCTCACCGCGGTGTTCACGCCACAGGGGCCGCAGCTCGCGCAGCGGGATGAGCTTCCAGCCCGCGTGTACGAGGACGCCCGCCAGCGCGGCCAGCGGCACCACACCCAGCGCCGCCGGGAACGCCGCGGCGAACACCAGCAGCCAGACACCGTGCAGCACCCGCGAGGCCTTGGTCTTCGCGCCCGCCTGGACGTTGGCGGCGCTGCGCACGATGACGGCGGTCATCGGCAGGGCACCGAGGACACCGCAGACGGCGTTGCCCGCACCCTGGGCCATCAGCTCCTTGTCGTAATCCGTACGCGGCCCGTCGTGCAGCCGGTCGACCGCGGCGGCGCTGAAGAGCGACTCCGCGGACGCGATCAGCGTGAAGGCGAGGACCGTGCCGAGCACACCGATCTCGGTGAGCCGGCCCAGGTCGGCGAGGCCGGGTGGCTGGATCGCGTCCAGCAGGCCGCTGACCTGGACGCGTGCGACCGGCAGATCGAGCGCCCAGACCGCGCTGGTGGCGAGCGTGACCGCGGCCAGCGGCGCGGGCAGGATGCGTGCGGCGCGGCGCCAACGGGGCCACAGCACCAGGACGGCGATGGTGCCGGCGCCGATGGCGAACGCGGCCAGCGCGGTCCCCGACCGTACGGTGTCGATGACCAGGCCCGGCAGCGAGCCGAGGTTGGCCAGCCCGCTGCCCGGCGCCTTGGCGTCGGTGAGGGCGTAGAGCTGTCCGGCGATCAGGACCAGACCGATGCCGGCCAGCATGCCCTGCACGACGGCGACCGAGATCGCCCGGAACCAGCGCCCCAACTTCAGTGCGCCCATGGCCAGTTGCAGCACACCGGCCGCCAGCACCAGCGCACCCAGCGCGCCGATGCCGTACTCCTTGACGGCTTCGAAGACCAGCACCGTCAGACCGGCGGCGGGGCCGCTGACCTGCAGGCTGCTGCCGGGCAGCAGACCGGTCAGCAGTCCGCCGACGACGCCGGTGACCAGTCCCAGCTCGGCCGGTACGCCGGAGGCGACCGCCACTCCCACGCACAGCGGGACGGCGACGAGAAAGACGACGAGGGAGGCGGTGAAGTCCGCCCGGAATGAGGTGAGTCGCTTCATGAGGTGCACGCTTGCCTTCACAGCGGGAGGAACAGGTCGGAGGTCGGCTGATGTGCTGCCACCAGGCCGGTGTGCACCTCGTAGAACCACCCGTGCAGCGTCACCTCGCCGGCGGCCAGGCGCTCTTGCACACACGGGTAGCCGCGCAGCCGGTCGAGTTGTTCGCGCACATGCTGCTGGACCGCGGCGGCGACCGTCGGCTCCTCGTCCTTGGGCAGCTCGTCGGAGAGCTGCTGGGCGAGCCAGTCCCGTACGGCGGGTGCGCCGGTCAGATCCTCGCCACGGGCCTTGGCGCCGACCGCGCCGCAGTGCGAGTGACCGCACACCACGATGTCGGCCACACGCAGCACCCGCATCGCGTACTCGATGGTCGCGGCCTCCGCGCAGGCCGCCATGCCTTCCTGGTAGACGGGGACGGCGTTGCCGGCCGTCCGGAGTTCGAAGAGTTCGCCGGGCTGTGCCCCGGTGATCAGGGACGGGATGACCCGGGAGTCGGAGCAGGTGATGAACAGGGCGAGAGGCGACTGGCCGGCCGCGAGCCGGCCGTAGGTTTCCTGGGCGTCACGTCGGTCGGCGATACGGGCCATCAGGCCCCGGGCATGCTGGATGAAGGTCTCCATGAGGAGGTCTCCTGCTGATGAGTGGAGCCACTGTGGGGGTGGTGGCGAGAACGTGCGAGGTGCGGCTGGTGGGGCAGGCCACCACAACCGCGTTCAGCAGCGGAACACGCAGTGCAGGACGGGGAGTGAGACCGGTCTGGCCGCCTTGGTTGAGCTGCCGGCGGAGGGGCCGCCGGAGGCCGTGCCGGCATGAGGCGCCGGCGGGCCGTCGGTGTACGGCGGCAGCGGCCGGCCGGGGTGGTGAGGGACTCCGACGGAGGTCCGGGCGGCGCCCCGGGGCTGGCCGCGTTCGGCCTCGCGCTTGGTCTTTTCCTCGTTGTTGTCGGAGCTGGGCTTGGCGGCCGGCGGGGCGCCCGCGGGCTTCGTGGCGGGCGCGGCGAAGGCGGTGGCCGCCGCGCCGGCGGCGGGCCCCACACCGCCCAGCAGGAACGCCAGGACGACGACGAGGGCGGTCAGGAGAGTACGGAGCCGACGCGGCAGCGGTATGCCGGGTATGCCGGTGTCCTTCCGCATCGTGGCCCCCCGTGGCTCGTTCATGCGTCTACAGCCTGTCTCAATAGTGCAGCATCCAGGTTTCCGGCGTGATAACGAGAAATGACGCCAAGTTTCAAGATTTCCCCGATTGTGCGCCGGCCGCACGTGATTGCGGGCCAGGGCCGTGTACAACCGTCGGTCGGACGGGAGTTCATGTCCGTTCCGTATCCGTACGGGGGGCCGCGCGAGCGGCGGGGTGCGGCGGCCGGCGGACCGACCAGGCGACCACCGGCACGACCGCCAGCGCGAGGATCCCGCCGGCCAGCGCCAGCGTCGGATAGCCGCCGAGGACGACGACCAGGCCCGAGGACGCGCCGCCGGTGGCACCGGCGAGCGCGATGCCGACATCCACCAGCCCCTGTGCCGAGGCGCGTCGGGCGGGCGGCAGTGCGTCGGTGACGATGGCGGTGCCGCTGATCAGCCCGAAGTTCCAGCCCAGGCCCAGCAGTACCAGCGCGGTGGCCAGCGCGGGAAGGGAGGACGGCGGGGCCACGGCGGCGAGGACACCGGCGGCCAGCAGGGTCACACCGGACGCGCCGGCGACCCACAGCCGGCCGACCCGGTCGACGAGCAGCCCGGTGAGCGGCGACGGCAGGAACATCGCGCCGACATGGAGGGCGATGACGAAACCGGCCGCCTGGGTGCCATGCCCGTGCGCCCGCATGTGCACGGGCGTCATCGTCATGACCGCGATCATCACAAGCTGGGTGAGGACCATGACCGTGGTGCCGGTGACCACCCCGGCCCGCCGCGGGCGGGCGGCCGTCCGGTCGTCGGAGTCGGCCGTCGGGCCCTCGGCCGTCGGGCCCTCGGCCTCCGCCACGCTCTTGTCCTTGGCCAGCGCCTCGGCCAGCCGGAGTGGATCCGGCCGCAGCAGACAGGCCAGTACCACCGCGGCCGACCCGAACGCGGCGGTGGCCAGCAGGAACGGGCCGGCGAGGCGCGGGATGCCCCAGGAGTGCGCCACCTCTCCCGTCAGCGTCACCAGATTGGGGCCGACCACCGCACCGAGCGTGGTGGCGAAGAGCACCGTGCTCACGGCGCGCCCGCGCCGCGCGGGGGAGGCCAGATCCGCTCCCGCGTAGCGCGCCATCAGATTCGTCGCGGTGCCCGCTCCGTAGACCAGCAGGGCCAGGAACAGCAGCGGAGCGTTGCCGAGGGCGGCCGCCGCCACGACCCCGAGGCTGCCGAGCGCCCCGACGCCGTACCCGAGCGCGAGCCCGGGGCGCCGGCCCCAGCGCCGGCAGATCTGGCCGATGCCGACGGCGCCGAGCGCGGACCCGGCGGTGAACAGCGCACTGGGCACGCCGGCCAGACCCGTCGAGCCGAGCAGTTCTTCGGCCAGCAGTGCGCCGACGGTGATTCCCGCGGCCAGGCCCGCACCGCTGAGTATCTGCGAGAAGACCAGCACGGCCAGAATGCGCCGCTGTTCCGGCACCTCGCGTAGGGCCGGGGCGCCGTTCCGTGCCTTCATGATTCCTTTCCGATCGAACCGGCGGTGAATGTCAGGGGTGAGGTGAGGGACAGGCCTTACGGAGTTGCCATCGGCTCCAGCGCCGCGATATCCGCGAGCGACAGCCCCATCTGCTCATGGAGGAAACGCACAATCGTCCAGTGCGGCAGCGCGCCCTCGTCGAACGGGCCGAATTCCTGGCAGTACAACGGGATCCAGCGCAGGGCTTCTTCGAGCGCCTGCTCGCGGCCCGGCTCCTGCTGGTAGTCCTCGTAGGCGATGCTGCGGTGTTCGATGAAGAACCGTCCCGGCAGCCGCTCCTCGCACAGTGCACGGTATTCGCGGGTCTGCAGGATGAGGTAGTGCCAGATCTCGTCGATGTCCTGCTCGACCGGCAGGAACAGCCCGCCGAGCCGGTCGTGGTGCCGGGAGACGAGATAGAGATAGCGCAGGCATTCGGTGACCTGACGCGCCACGAACTCCCGGGGCGCGGCGCTCTTTTCGTCGAAATACGTCACGACCTCGGCGTGCAGCGCCTCACCGAGCAGGTCCTTGAGATCGTCGGCGGATATCCGCGGCCGGCTGGTCATGTCTCTCCTGTCCGGGTGCTACTGACGTCGTTCGCGAGCCAGGCGTACTTTCCCGACTTGCCGATGGGGATATGCGTACGGTGGTCGAGCCGGCAGCGCCGCCCGGTCAGTTCCCCGATGCCCCGCTCCAACGCCGCGGCCTCCGCGGCCGCGACGGGTGCGCCGTTGAACGTCGTATACGCCAGTCGCGCACCGGAATCCCCGGTCAACTGCAACTGATGCACGAAGACGTGCGGCGAGGCCTCGCCGATGCACCGGTCGAGGTCGCCCTGTGCGACGGGCCCGTGCGGCGTGCTGAGCAATTCCTTCTGCCGGCCGCAGAATTGGGCGATCTTTCCGGGGTCGGCCGTACCGTCCAGTGTGCGGACGCAGTCACCCGAGCGGTACCGGATCAGCGGCATATAGGGATTGCGCACACTGGAGACGATGAGCTGGTAGATCGTGCTTCCGGCGGCGACCGGATGGAGCTCGACGCTCATCTTGTCGAGATGCGGCCAGTAGGTGCCGCGGCGGTCGCTGAAGTAGAGATAGCCGAGCTCGGTGCTGCCGAACAGATCGATGATCGGGCAGGCGAAGTGCTGTTCCAGATAACGCCGGACGTTGACCGGTGTGTATTCGTAGGCGTGGATGATGCTGGCGGGCGGCGGGAAGTCGTCCCACAGCCCCCACTCTCCGACCTTTCGCACCAGATGCGCAAGGTGATATCCGGAGCAGTCGAGGTGATACCAGCCGCGCGGGTGCGCCTGCCGGGCGGCCTGGATCTCGCCGAGCATCCGCACCACCTCGGCGCGCTCCCACTGCGCCGGGTCGAGCCGCAGATTGAGATAGCAGGTGCGTTCGTCGAGCCAACGGTCGTCGAGAGTGGGGACCGGCTCCGGCGGAGTGCCGCGCCGTGTGGCATTGACCCGCGCCACGTGTTCCGTCGCCAGCACCGTGGTCAGCGAGACGCGCCGGCAGCCCGAATCCCAGGTATGGGCGATATCGGGGTGCTCGCTCCACAGCCGGTAATAGGAGCGCAGCAGGAAATACGGGGGCCGGATGATCTGCATCCGGGCGTGGTTGGTGCCCGTCGAGAGCACGAACTCCGCCTCGCCGGATTCCAACGCCGCGGCCAGCCGGGGAGTCATCCAGTTGTCGGGGAAGCCGCGCGCGATCTCCGGCTTGTCGAGCAGGGGGAAGTAGCCCTTCGCCAGCGACTCGCGGTAGATCGGTATGTCGCGGATCTGCTCGATGACCTCGGCGGTCGGCTGACCATCCATGGAATCCTCGTCAACGCTCGGAACGGGGTGTCCGCAGGGGGAATTCGGGGCGCGGTGCCCGGGAGCGGGCGGTGACCGGCGGCGGGGGAAGCGCCGCCGTCCCGCTCCCGGGCCATCGTGGGAGTGGTGCTCAGGAAATACAGCCGGCCTTGGGCGTGGCGCTGATGCAGCCGGCCTTGGGCGCCGCGCTGATGCAGCCGTTCTTCGCCGCCTGCGTGGCGGAGTTGGCGGCGAGCCAGTTCTGCCAGACGGTGTCCTGGGCCATCTTCTTGATGAGCTGCTCCATGGGGACCTCCGGTGAGAGTGCGGAAGACGGACGGGGCCCGGGCGGCGGCAGTGATCGCCTTCCCCGGACCGGGCATACGGCGCTGACCTGCGCTGATGCCGCTGCACCGAAAGTAAAAGAATGACCAAGCGAATGTCAATGAAGCGCAATACCGCCGGCCGTGGAAGCATGCCCGGCGCGCCAACTTTGGCGGAATTGCGTCGAGATGATCAACCGCGGAACCATATGACGAGCAGTCAGGACGGATCGTCCGTGCGCGCCCGGTGCGGGCATTGCGCCGCACGGCGGCCGTCGTTCGGGTGACCTGCCGAGCAGGTCCCGGGGCCCACGGCCACGGGTGGGGAACGATCACGACCAGTTACCCGCTCATCGGTTCCAGCTCCAGGGGGTCTGCCGTGCGCATTCTGCTCATCGCCGGCGCATTCAACAGCCTGACGCAGCGCGTGTACGCCGAACTCGGCGACAGCGGGTACCACGTGAGCGTGGAGCTGGTGACGCGAGAGACGCCGCTCCCCGAGGTCGTACACCGTCATGCGCCCGATCTGATCGTGGCGCCGATGCTCAAGACGGCCGTTCCCCGCGAGGTGTGGTCCGCGTACACCTGCCTGATCGTGCACCCCGGCCCCGTCGGCGACCGCGGCCCTTCCTCGGTGGACTGGGCGGTACACCTGGGCGCCGACCGATGGGGCGTCACGGTCCTGCAGGCCAATGAGGAGATGGACGCCGGTGATGTCTGGGCCGCGGCGAGCTGCCCGGTCCCCGATGTGGGCAAGAGCGATCTCTACCGGAACGAGATCGCCGATGCCGCGATCGAGGCGGTGCTGTCCGCCGTCGAACGCTGCGCGTCCGGCACCCACCGCCCGCAACCGCAGGACTCGCTGCCCGCCGCCGCGAAACCCGGCCGCCCCCGGCCGCCCTTCCGCCAGGAACGCCGCCGGATCGACTGGCACCTGGACCCCACCGACACCGTCGTACGCAAACTGCGCGCTGCCGACTCGCAGCCCGGCGTACGGGACGAACTGCTCGGCGACACCTGGCATTTGCACGGCGGCCACCCGGAGGACACCCTGACGGGCCGGCCGGGCGAACTGCTCGCCACCCGATGTGGCGCGATCTGCCGGGCGACGGCCGACGGCGCGGTATGGATCCCCGAACTGCGGCCGCCACGCGCCCCGGGGCGGCCCGGCACCGTCAAACTCCCCGCCACTCTGGCACTGGGCGACCGTCTCCCACCCGTGCCCGAGGTCCCCGCACCGCTCGCCCCCGGCGACGGCGGCCCTCGCACCTGGGCCGACATCCGCTACCACGAGGACGGCCCGGCCGGCTTCCTGGAGTTCTCTTTCCCCGGCGGCGCGATGAGCACCGACCACTGCCGGCGGCTGCTCGCCGCCTACCACCACGCCTGCGCCCGGCCGACCTCTGTGCTGGTCCTCGGCGGCCGACGGGACTTCTTCTCCAACGGCATCCATCTGAACGTCATCGAGGCCGCCGCCGACCCCGCCGAGGAGTCCTGGGCCAACATCAACGCGATGGACGACCTGGTGCATGCCGTCCTGACGACCACCGACCGGCTGGTGGTCGCCGTGCTCGGCGGCAATGCCGCGGCCGGCGGGGCGATGCTGGCCCTGGCCGCCGACGAGGTGTGGTGCCGCTCGGCCGTCGTGCTCAACCCCCACTACCGGCTGATGGGGCTCTACGGCTCGGAATACTGGACGTACACCCTGCCCGGCCGGGCCGGCTCCGAGGTGGCCGCACAGCTCACCGAACGCGCCCTGCCGATCACCGCGGCGGCCGGGCAGCGGCTCGGGCTGGTGGACCGGCTCATCGACTGCGCCCCGCAGGAGTTCGCCGCACAGACCGCCCATCTCGCCGTCCGGCTGGCGTCGTCACCCGCGACCCAGGCCCGGATCGCCACGAAGAAGGCCGACCGGGAACGCGACGAGGCCGAACGGCCGCTCGCCGCCTACCGGGAGGACGAACTGGCCCGTATGCACCGCATCTTCTACGACCCGGACCAGCCCTACCATGCCCTACGACGCGCCTTCGTCCGCAAGGAACCAGCCGCCGGTACCCCGTCGCACCTCAACGCCGGCCCTGCCGGGGCATTGTCCGGCGGGGCCGGATGAGGGACAACACGGATCTCTCCGGCGCGACGAAGCCGCCGCCGGTTCCGGTCCCCTCCCTCTGACGGGTCGACAGGCGTTGGCCGAAAGGTGACGCCCGGGGAGGCAGCCGTACGCGGTCGGCCGAGGGACGGTGGCCGGCCCCCGACCGGCCATCGTCCCCCCTGTGCGTACGGGCGGCGTCCGCCGCGGCGAAACCCGGCTAAGACGTGGGCTGGTACTTGTACCCGATGCCGAAGACCGTGCTGATCGAGTCGCGCAGCCCCGGTCCCAGGCGCCGGCGCAGCCGTGCGATATGGACATCGACGGTGCGGGTGCTGGACTGGCAGCTGGGCCAGACGGCAGCCATCAGCTGCTCCCTGGTGAAGGCGCGCCGTGGATGCAGCACAAGATGGGCCAGCAGATCGAATTCCAGCCGTGGCAGGCCGAGTTGGCGGCCCTTGATGAAGACGGTCCGGGCCGCGGTATCGATCCGGATCGGCTCCGGCCGGGGCCGGGCGGCCGGTTGCTCGTCGCGGTGGCGCGATTCCTCACGCGGCGGCGCCAGGATGATGTGGACCTCGTCCGAGGGCAGCCGGTGGACCGATACGGGTTCCAGGTCGTGCAGGGTCAGTTGCCACGTGCCGTCGGGAAGCCGGTCGACCGCCAGGGGTGGCCCTTCGCCGGGCCCGGCTATTTCCGGGCGGCCGAAGTCGGCGTCCGGTCGCAACGCAAGCGGGGTCGTCGAGGAGTTCATAAACATGATCTGGGCCCATTCCTCTTGCAAAGCAGGCGTGTACGGACAGACATGGCGGTGCTCGACGTTCAAGGGTGCTGAGGTGCTACGCAGCGAGCGCGACGCAGTCCGGTGGTGAGGCGGGGACGGCGCATAGGCACTCGTGATGCGGGTGCGCCGAGCGGGGGCGATCGCTCCGTTCGTGCCGTAAGAACGCTCGCGCCCATGCCCGTACTCGGCCATGACGTGGTGCGAAGCCACGGCCTCCGGTCCAGACGAACGCTACATGTGATCGCGCGCTTCCGGAAAGTAGCTTCCGCTAATTCGGTTGCTCTTGAGCCGAATCCGTGTTGTCCGGCGCCAAGTCGGGCGGCGGGGTGGTGTGTTGCATCCAGTAGGCCGTTGTTTCGTTCAACAAAACGCACAAGAAATTCATGGCGGGCCGTCGGCTCGGGCGGACGGTGCCCGCCCGGGTGGTCGCGTCCGGCCGGGCGATCGCGCGCCGCCCGCCCCGGGTTCGGTGCCGCTCTCCCCGGCTTCGGGGGAGCCGTCCGCCCCGGCCTCGGTGCCACCCCCGGCCGGCATGGCTGGAAAGCATCGTGAAGTGGCCGAGAGCTATGAGCAGTTACCGAACGGGCTCCGGCGCCACGGTGCGGCGACCCTCCGCCCGCGGGCGTGTCTGCGCCACCGGGGCCGAGTTGTGGGTCCCGGTCCGACCCACGATCAGCCTTGATGTCCGCCGAAGCGGAGGGGTATCCGATAACGTTGTCCAGTTGTGGATGTTCTGTGAACATGTGAATATGCCAAATAAATGCTCAGCGGCGTATCGGGCGGCAAAGTGGAGAGGTTCAGGAGATCGGCCGGAAAGTTGTTTCCTCTTCAATCTCATCAAGACTAAAAGGTGCGGAACCAGATATTCCAGGCGACTTGTTTTCGCGATGAGTTGATGATGAGTAGGGTGTGACCCCTGCCACTTGACCGGTGGTAGGGATCCAGCTGAATTCGGCACGGCTGGAATGCGGTGTGGGGGATGACGCCTTCGTGACCGGGAGGGGACCATGGCGGCCGGCTCTTTCGAGGGGCAGTACGTGTGGAGTCCAGCGGCCAATGACCGAGCGCTGGCGCGCGCGTGTATGGACGTTAGGACCGGACGGTACTTCAGCGCGCACGAGGTTCTGAAGGAAGCCCGGGACGATTTCGAGGTCCGGGCGCACCGGTCGCTGGTGCTGGCCTCCGAGGCGGCCGACTCGGACCTGGCGGAGCGCTGGCTGGCCGAAGAACCGGGCCCCGAGGCGGCGTTGCTCTGGGCGCGGGTGGCGATGCTCCGGGCCCTGCGCATGGCCGACGCCGGCGACCGCCGAAAGGGCGCCCTGGCGCGGATAGCGCAAACGGCGTGTGAGCGGGCCGCCAAGCTGCTTCCCGAGGACCCCACCCCCTGGGTGGCCCAGCTGGCGCTGTCGCGCCTGGACCGCCCGCGGGACCCCGCGCCACAGGGCCTGCTGACCGCACCGCCCGGCCCGTGGTACCTCTTCGCCCACATCCTCCGGCTCGCCCCCTGGCACCGCGAGGCGCACCACCGTTTCCTGTCGTTCTTCTTCACCCGCTACGGCGGTTCGTCCAGCGCGAGCTGGGACGTTGCCGCGTTCCTGAGCCAGCGGGCCGCGGCCGCCTCGCCGCTCCGGCTGCTGCCGCTGGTGGCCCTGGTCGAGGACTACAACCCGTCCGCCCTGCTCGCGGACCGCACATGGGAGCAACCCCAGTGGATCTCCACCGCGATGGGCATCTACCGCAACTGGTTTCCGCGGGCGGCCGATTACCGCTTCACGCCGGTGCTCGACCTGGCGTATCTGGCGCATGCGCTGTTCATGGCGAAGCGTGAATTCGAGGCACGGGAAGTCTTCACGGCCATGGGGCCGTACGCCTCACGTATGCCCTGGAGCGCATTCGGCGATCCCGCGGAGCAATTGACCAAGGCCAGACGCTCCTGCGGACTCCCCGTTCCGCATGACGCCTGATACGCGCCGGATCAATGGCCGCGAAAATCCGCCCGAGCCGCTCCACGCCTTTTCCTTTCCTACCCCCTATCTGTTCTCCGTCTGCTCTGAATCCGCCCCACCTGTTCGATCAGCTCAGCCCGCCAATTCCCCCCTTGGTTCCCCCCAGAAAGGTTGCGGTTGTGTCCGAGCGTACGTCCCCGGCCCGCTCGAAAGCCCCTCACCCGGAAGATCCCGTCACGCTCGATGATGACGCGACGCTCCATGCCATGGGTTATCCGCGGAAACTGACCCGCAGATTCCGCGCATTCGACAATTTCGCCATTTCCTTCACCATCATCAACATCATCTCCGGAATCTTCTCGTCCTTCGGGTTCGGCATGAACGCCGGCGGCCCGCGGGTCCTGATCTTCGGCTGGATCGGCGTATCGGTGATGGTGCTGTTCGTCGGCGCCGCCATGGGCGAGATCGCCTCCGCCTACCCGACCAGCGGCGCGCTCTACTTCTCGGCCGGCAAGCTGGCCAAGCGGCACCAGGGCGCCTGGTCCTGGTACACGGGCTGGCTCAACTTCGTCGGCCAGGTCGGCGGCACGGCCGCCACCAACTTCGCCGCCGCCACCTTCATCCAGGCATTCATCGCCATGCAGTGGCCGTCCTACGAGCCGACGCCGCAACAGACGGTCGGTATCACCGCGGTCATCCTCATTGTCCAGGCGCTGGCCAACACCTATACGGTGCGGCTGGTTGCGGTCGTGAACCGGATTTCCGTGTGGTGGCTACTGATCGGCATGGTGGTGATCGTCGGCGCGCTGACGGTGATACCCGACCACCATCAGTCGCCGTCGTTCGTCACCCACTTCGCCAACAACACCGGCTTCACGCATGCGATTTACGGCGGAATGCTGGGGCTGCTCGTCACCAGCTGGACCTTCACCGGTTTCGACGGAAGTTTCCACATGTCCGAAGAAACGGTGAAGGCAACGGTCAACGCGCCCAGGGGCATCATGCGGGCGATCAGCTACTCCGCGATCACCGGGTTGATCCTCATGCTCGCACTGGTGTACGCGATCCGCGACTATGGCCACGCCGCGACCGCCGAGGCACCGCCGGTGCAGATTCTCATCGACGCGCTCGGCCAAAGCACCGCCAAGTTCCTGCTGTTGATCGTTATCGGCGCCATGCTGTTCTGCGGTCTCGCCAACATGACCAGCAATACCCGGCAGATCTTCGCCTTCTCCCGCGACGGCGCGATGCCCGGCTCCCGTTGGTGGCATTCGGTGTCCGCGCGCACCCGTACGCCCGTCAAGGCGGTCTGGCTCGCCGCGGCCTGCCCCCTGGTGCTGGTGCTGCCCGGCTGGTGGTCCCACACCGCCTTCACCGCGGTGGTGAGCGTCAACGTCGTCGGGCTGTTCCTCGCCTACGCCGTGCCGATCTTCCTGCGGCTGCGGCTCGACGACTTCCAGGCCGGACCCTGGAACCTCGGCCGCTACGGCAAGCCGGTCGCGGCGATCGCGGTGACCTGGATCCTGATCAGCAATGTGCTGTTCATGCTGCCCCAGGCGTACCCGATCACCCCGGCCTCGTTCAACTACGCCCCGATCGCGCTGGCAGTGGTGCTGATCATCGCCACCGTGTGGTGGTTCGCCACCGCCCGACGGCGCTTCCAGGGCCCGGTCAGCTACGGCCGCCCCGACGAGGTCGCCGCCATGGACCTGATCTAGCGCCCGCCCGGCGGACCAGGGCCGACAGGCCCTGGCGCGCCCGCCTCACCACGGGCGGCCCGGCCGGTCGCGACGCCCCGGCCGGCCCGCCCCGCACAGCACCACACCCGATTCCGCCCCCTGCCCCCACAAGAAGGGACGAACCGCGCCATGCCCCACATCGGCGAAGCCCCGCACCACCAGCCGGCCGCGACCGGCGAACTCACCGTCACCACCGCCTCGTTGGACGACTGGCACGAGGTGGCGCAGTGGGCCGCCGACGAAGAGTGGAATCCCGGGCGCGGGGACACCGCCTGCTTCCACCCCACCGACCCCGCCGGCTTCTTCATCGGCCGGCTCGGCGGACGGACCGTCTCCGCGGTCTCGGTCGTCAACTACTCCGACGTCTACGCCTTCCTCGGCTACTACCTCGTCCACCCCGACCACCGCGGACAGGGCCTGGGCCTCGCCACCTGGCGCGCCGCCTTCCCGCACGCCGGCACCCGTACCGTCGGCCTCGACGCGGTCCCCGAGCAGCAAGCCACCTACAAGCGCGCCGGGTTCACCCCCGCCTACGACACCCTCCGCTACGCGGGACGCCCCACCCGCCCCGGCACGCCGCCGTCCTCGGACGTCGTCCCCGTCACCGCCGCCCACCTCGACGCCCTCGCCGCCTATGACCGGCACTGCTTCCCCGCCGACCGGCGCGCCTTTGTCGCCCGCTGGCTGACGGCCCCCGGCCACACCGCCCGCGCGTATGTGCGCGACGGCGTCATCGCCGGCTACGGAGTGATCCGCCCGGCCCGCACCGGCCACCGCATCGGCCCGCTCTTCGCCGACACCCCCGAGGCCGCGGAGGCGCTCTTCGACGCCCTCACCGCGTCCCTCGACCCGGCCGACGAGGTCTTCCTCGACATCCCCGAGCCCCGTCGCGCCGCCCACACCCTGGTCACCACGCGCGGCCTGACCCCGCGGTCGCACACCGTACGCATGTACACCGGCCCGGTCCCGCCTACGGAGCAGCAACGCACCTTCGCCGTGACGAGTCTTGAACTCGGCTAAGGCGTGTCCTGCGCCCTCACGGCACGGCGCGGTCGGGAGTGGTCGTGGTCGCCATCGTGGCAGGGAGGTCTGACCATGCGGTGGCGATCAATGCGGGGGTGACCGGGGCGGCGAAGGCCCCTCCGGCGGCTCAGGCGCCGACCACCCCGTCGATGCCCTCGCGGAGGAAGTCCGCATGGCCGTTGTGGCGGGCGTACTCATGGATCAGGTGGAGCATCACGAGGCGCAGCGAGACATGCTCGCCCCAGCGGGGCTGGTAGCCCGTTACGTCGAGTGAGGCCGCCTGCTGTTCGATGCGGCGGGAGTGTGCCACCTCGGTCTGCCAGGCGTCGAACGCCTCCGCCCGAGTGGCCGTGCTCGCGTCGTACGCCGCCTGGTAGTCGCCCTCGGCCGACCAGACGAGCGGGACGTCCTCACCGTTGATCACCCGGCGGAACCAGCTGCGCTCCACCTCGGCCATGTGCCGCACCAGACCGAGCAGGGTGAGTGTGGAGGGTGGCATCGAGCGGCTGCGCAACTCCTCGTCGGAGAGGCCGTCGGTCTTCATGGCAAGGGTGGCCCGGTGGAAGTCGAGATAGGCCCGCAGGGTCTCCCGCTCGCCTGCGCGTACCGGCGGGGAGATGCGTTCGGTGGTCATGGCTGAATTCCTTATGTACGGCGAGGCCCGGAGCGGGACTCGGCCGAGGGGATCTTGCCGAGCGGCGCGGGCCGCCGCAAGGGGTTTTCCTTTCGCGGACGACTTCACCGGCCGTACGCTCAACACCGCCCGGTGGACGACCCGTTGCGACGGGAGGAAGGCGGTTGGCGGTCGCAGCGGGGTCTCCAGGACGCGCGCGGGTGCGCCGTCCGGGCCGAGCGGCCGGCCGCTCGGCCCGGACGGACCGACGCCACTGACCGGCACCGCGACCCGCGCGGCCGGGCGGATGCCACCGCCCGCTCGCGCGCAGCTGGGCGGCCCCGGACGGGCGAGCCGCCCGTCCGGGGCCGGTGCTCAGGAACTCACGGCAGATACCGCTCGATGGCGCCGGGGCCTTCCTCGGCGATCAGGCGCCTGGCCCATTCCAGGCTCGCGGGGGTGGGCTCGCGCCCGGACGCCTTCACCAGGTCCTCCGGGTCGTAGGGCCGCTCGCTACCGGTGTACAGCTCGGCCGGCCGTCGCTCGGCCGACTGCTCCCTGCCATTGGTCGTCACAGGTCCTCCTCTGTCCGCGCCCGCCGAGTCGCCGGGACCTCGCTTGGTTCCATCATGAGGCTGCCTCCGAACACCCGCACGATGTACGCCGGGCGAGCCCGGGCCCAGGCTTCGCCCGGCGCGTCAGCCGACCGGCCCAGGCGCCCCGGAATACCGCGGCGGATACGCCTGCTCGGTCCAGATCGTCTTGCCGTACGGCGTGTAGCGCGTGCCCCAGCGCTGCACCAGCTGCGCGACGATGAAGAGCCCCCGCCCACCCTCGTCGTCGCTGGCGGCGTACCGCAGATGCGGCGAGGTGTGGCCGGTGTCCGACACCTCGGTCAGCAGGGTCCGGTCGCGCAGCAGCCGCAGATGCAGCGGCCCCGAAGCATGCCGTACGGCGTTGGTGACCAGCTCGCTGACCACGAGCTCGGTCGCGTAGGACAGCTCCTCCAGGCCCCACTCCCGCAGCTGCCGGGTGGCCAGCTCGCGGGCCTTGCCCGCCGCGGCCGGTTCGGCGGGCAGCTCCCAGGCCGTCACCTGCCGGGTGTCCAGCTCGCGGGTGCGCACCAGCAGCAGCGCCGAGTCGTCGGCGGCCGACCCGTCCGGCAGCAGCTCGGCCAGCGCATGGTCACACAGCTCTTCCAGCGGTCTGCGGTGCTCGCCCAGCACCCGGCTCAGGATCTCCAGCCCCTCGTCGACATCCCGGTTGCGGGCCTCGACCAGCCCGTTGGTAAAGAGCCCGATGAGGCTGCCCACCGGCAGCTGGATCTCCAGCGATTCGAACGGCAGGCCCCCGAGGCCCAGTGGTGGGCCGGCCGGCAGATCCGGGAAGTACAGCCCGCCCTCCGGGTCGACGACGGCTGGTGGCAGATGGCCGGCCCGCGCCATGGTGCAGTGCCGCGAGACCGGGTCGTAGACCGCGTACAGGCAGGTCACGCCGGTGGCGACGTCGTACGGGCCGGCGTCCGGGCCGTCCGTGGCCGCCTGGTCCTCCGCGGTCTGGCCCACCAGGTCGTCCAGCCGGGTCAGCAGCTCGTCGGGGGACAGATCCAGCCGGGCCAGGGCGCGTACGGTCGTCCGCAGCCGCCCCATGGTCGCCGCCGCCTGGAGCCCATGGCCGACCACGTCCCCGACGACCAGTCCGACCCGGGTACCGGAGAGGGCGATGACATCGAACCAGTCGCCGCCGACCCCGGCCCGGTCGTCGCTGGGGAGATAGCGGTGGGCCAGATCGACGGCGGACTGCGGCGGCAGATGCTGGGGCAGCAGAGTGCGCTGGAGGGTCAGCGAGGCGGCGTGCTCGCGGGTGAAGCGGCGCGCGTTGTCCAGGCATACCGCGGTACGGATGACCAGCTCGTCGGCGAGTTCGATCTCCCCCTTGTCGAACAGCGACGGGTACTCGCTGCGGATGAAGGTGACCAGTCCCATCGGGGTGCCGCCGGCCCGCAGCGGCACGACCATGGCGCTCTCCCCGCAGACCATCCCGCCGGAGGACATGCTGCGGTACTGGAGCGAGCCCGGCGGGTACTCGATGTCGTACGGGCGGTGCGGCGCGGCGTCCGCCGGATCGTCGGCGGAGCGGGTGGCGACGCGGACCAGCAGGGGCAGGATGCCGTTGCCCGGTTCCGTCTCCTCGCCTTCCAGCACGGACTGCATCAGGTCGACCGTGACCACGGAGGCGAAGTCCGGCACCGCCACCTCGGTGACCTCCCGGGCGGTGACGGCCATGTCGAGCGTGGTGCCGATCCGGGTGCCGGCCTCCACCAGGAGGTTCAGCCGGCGCTGTGCCTGGTAGCGCTCGGTGATGTCGAAGGCGTCCTCGCACACCCCGAGCACCTGCCCGTGGGCGTCCTGCAGCCGGTAGTAGGAGCAGGACCAGACATGGTCGCTCCCGGGGTCGGAGGGCTGCTGACCGACGAAGTGAAGATCGAGGACCGGCTCGCCGGTGTCGAGGACATGTTGCATGACCGCTTCGAGCGTCCTCGGATACCCCTCGGTCACGAACTCGCCGTCCGGGTACAGCGCATCGGCCAAGGTGCCGACGAATTCCTGCAGCGGCAGCCCGATCTCCTGCACAAACGCGGTATTCGCCCAGGTCAGCCGCAGCTCGGTGTCGTAGATGCCCAGGCCGACCGGGGACTCGGTGGCCAGCCCGTGCAGCATCGCCTGCTGGGACTCCCACACCCGCTGTGCCTCCAGCTCGGTCACCGTCAGAAGGCGGGCCGGCGCGGTCTCGTCGGCGTCCCGCGTGACGCTCAGCGGGCAGGCCGTGATCGCCACCCGCAGCAGCCGGCCGTCCTGGTGCCGCGCGGTACGCGGCTCGCTGCCGCTCAGCGGGGTCTGCGGCGGCTGCTCGGCCGCGGGGGGACCGGCCGCCTCGGCGGCCGGCAAGAACGTCTCCAACGGGCGCCCGATGATGTCAGCCGGCCGGTATCCCAGCAGTCGCCGGGCCGCCGGGCTCCACCCGATGACCATGTCCTGGGCATCCAGAACCGCTGTGGCCGCCCTGGTGACGTCGAGGGGACCACGGAAGTCGGCGCCGCCCGCCGCGTTCCATGCGTTCATGGCATCAACCCAGCCCGGTTCAGTAACTACAGCATCGAGCCTGATCAAGACCGGCACAACCGCGCTGGCGGGGGGCGCGTCCTTGGTGCGGCCCCGGCCGGTCGCTGGCAGAGTGGGAAAGGGTGCTGAGCAACAGGAGGCAGATGTCATGTCGGCCCATGGCCCCGCCACTCCCGTACGTGGCGCTCCGTGCTGGGTCAGTCTGATGGCCCGCGATCTGGAGGCCGCGCAGGAGTTCTACTCCGCCGTCCTGGGCTGGCGGTTCCGGCCGGCCAGTCTCGGCGAGGAGTTCTCCGTGGCGATGGCCGACGGGGAGCCGGTCGCCGGCATCGGCGCCCTCGCCCGCAACTACCAGGTCGCCGTGGCCTGGACCTCGTACTTCGCCGTGGCGAATGCCGACGACACCGCGGACCGCATCCGCGAGCGCGGGGCGACCGTCGCCGTCGGCCCGATCAAGCTCGGCCCCGGGCGCGCCGCGCTGGCCGCCGACCCCGACGGCGCCACCTTCGGCTTCTGGGAAGGCCAGACGCTGGCCTGGTCGGTCGGGCAGGGCAACGCACCCGCCTGCCTGGAACTGCGCACCCGTGACGCCTTCGCCGCCGCCATCTTCTACGCGGAGGTCTTCGGCTGGGCCAGCGGCGAGCCGGGCGGCTGCGATGTGACCTACGAACACGACCAGGTCATCGTCCGCGACGGTACGCACACCGTCGCCACCCTGCGCGGTGGCGGCGTCGAGGACGCCCCGGACCCCCGGGTGCGCCCCCGCTGGCATGTCCACTTCCCGGTCCAGGACATCGAGAAGGTGACCGCCACCGCGGTCGCCGCCGGCGGGACCGTCACCCCCGTGACACCGACCGCGGACGGCGAGGGCTCCCAGGCCGTCATCCGCGACCCCGACGGCGGTCTGTTCACCGTCGTCTCGGCCTGAGCGCCTGAGCGCCTGAGCGCCTGAGCGCCTGACCGTCGGTCCGCCCCTCACCGGCCCTGCTCCGCCTCCAACGGCGGACACCACGACGACTGCTTCTGCCCGCCGACCCGGCCGCAGAACCCCGCCTGGGCCGGCCTGCCCACACCGTCGATGTGCTGCACGGACAGCAGCTTGTCCAACGGGACCTGGCGGTCCACATCGCCGCCGAAGCTGATGATGCCGCTCTCCCCGTCGAGCGCCTTGTCGCCGTGGACGCCGCTGATCGCATGCCATACCGCGGGCGGTGTCAGCGGCATCTGCGCGGCCTCCTCGCGCAGTTGCTTGACCGCGTTGATGTACAGCTTGACGGCGTCGAAGCCGAGCGCCGCATGGCCGTCCAGCGAAGAGCTCGCGACCTTGGCGCACTCCTCGGGGAACAGCTTGCTCAACTCCGCGTACAGCTCGCTGGTGCCGTCGCAGCGCGCCGAGCCCAGCGTGAAGTCCAGGAAGTCGTACGGAATCCCGGGATAGTGCTCTCGGCGGTCCGCGTCGGCGGCCAGCCGTGCCACATCGTCGCCGCCGATGATCGTGGGCGGATCCGAGTTGCAGGACTCGTTGATGCCGCCGAGCAGCGACTCGAAATCCTCCGAGCGCCCCGCGAAGAACACCACACCCGGATAGGAACAACTGCGCTGGCCGACCGCCCCCGGGCCGGGGGCGTCCGACGAGGGCTCCTCGCCCGGCGGCGGGGGCGGGGTGAAGGAGGTTCTCTCGACCGCGAACCCGCGCCCGCGAAAGCGCAGGGCGACATCGTCGCCGAGAGTCTTGCTGTAGGTGTCGCTGGGATCGGCGGAGCCGATGATCCGCACCCGCCGGGTCGGCCGCTTCGTGCCCTGTCCCACGAGGTGGTCGGCGTACGCGGCGGCGACATCCGCCTCCCTGGTGTTCTGCGGCGACACCTGGAAGTACATGGGGGACTGCCGTACCAGCGAGTCCGCCGACAGGGTCGTGGCCACCATCGGCAGCCCCACCGCGGTCAGCTTGCGTATCGTCCGGTTGGTCGCCTCCCGGCTCTGGTCGAGCCCGGTGACCCCGACGAGGGACGGATCCTGCTGTTTGAGCTGTTCCAGGATGTCCACGACCTGGGTGCCGAAGCGCATTCCCGACCCGGCGTTGGCGGGGAAGATGCGCAGAATCGGCTCCGTGGCGCCGGTGCTGCGCAGCTGCCGGGACTGGGCGCTGGCCGCGCCCTGGAGTGCCTCACGCCCGTAGGCGAGCTGCCCGGTCGGCTTGCCCGAGACGCTGAGCAGCGCCGACAGATGGACCAGGGTGACGAACGGGCGTTCCGGCGACGCCTGGTGCGCCTCCTCGGCGCGGCTGTTCTGGGCGTAGATGGTCCGCAAGGTCGTGTCGAGCGACGGATCGGGGGAGTGGAAGGTGAAGCCGTGCCGGGCCACCCCGATGCACTCGCCGGTCCCGGCGGTGCGCAGGGTGGCCGCATCGTCCTCGAAGCGGCTCAGACCGCAGTGCGCCTGCCGGTAGTTGCTCTCCCCGCCCAGCACCAGCCCGCCCGCCCCCAGCAGAGCGACGAGCGCACCGCACACCGCCACCACGGACACCACCCGGCGCGCCCACAACGGCGGTTCGGGGATCCGCAGCCGGGCGTCCTGGGCGACCTCCAGCCGCCGGGTCAGCTCGTAGCTCTCCTCGGACGGCGGCATCAGCCGTGGCACGGTGACCGGTAGATACCAGGGCGCGCGATTACGGGCCCGGCCCTGGTGCAGAAAGGTGTCCCGCCAGCCGCCGTAGAGCCGGTCGGAGAGCTCCCACAGCGAGCTGTGGCCCCAGTCGGCACGGATCGGGGTGCCGTCCGCGGGCGGCTCGGCACCACAGCTGATCACCAGCAGCGGATCAAAGGCGCCGGTCTCGTTGCGTACGTCGATGACGGCCTGCAGCAGCGGATAGCCGCAGTTGCCCGGGCCCACGCCGTCCAGCAGCGCCACGCAGTACGCGGTGCGCCGGGCCGTACGGGGTCGCCAGATGCGGCGGCGGAACGCGACCCGCAGATCCTCCAGGAAGGCGTTGACCATCAACTTGCGTAACTGTTCCGGGTCTTCGACCTGGTTGTGCGGTGCGGTCAGCCGCTCGGCGAAGCCTATGAACGTGCCCGGGTCGCGCGGCGCGAGATAGGGCTGGTTGAGCAGCCAGCGGTACTCACAGCCCAGCCCGCGGCGGACCCGGAACCACGCGAGCGGAAAGACATGGACGGCGAACAGCCATACCCACCACGGCACATTGCCGTCCACCGCGAGCTCGGTCTCCGGGGAGCGCAGCAGCCCGAACAGCCGCCGGCGCCGGAACTCCCGCTCCCGCAGTCCTTGCAGCAGGGTGTGGTCATTGCCCTCCAGGCCGCCCGTGTAGCCGGGGCCGTTGCCCACGCCGGTCTGTGTCAGCCAGTTGACCAGGCCGAACCGGCGGAAGCGGACCCGTCCGTCGCTGCCGTTGACGCTGAGCGCGAAGCCTTGCGCCAGCCGCTCCAGGGTGCGGCGCACCGCCTCGACGGACTCCGGGTCCGAGGACGAGGTGTCGGTGCGGAGATCGTGCAGACAGTGCGGTACCCGCCGGGGATCGGCGTGGCTGAGGAAGTAGCTGATGCCCTTGGCGAGTTGGGGATGATCGTCACCGCCCACCAGACAGATCACCGGAAGGCCTTCCCGCCCCTGCGCCACTCCGCGGTGGCGCACCGGCTCCGGACACTCCCGGCGCCGTGGCCTGCGCACCAGATCGGCGATCAGGCGGAGCAGATGCCCGGCTCCGCGGAAGACGGGGATAGGGGAATCGAGTTCGTTCGACGCCATGATTTCCCTGAGGGAGGGTCGGAGTAGGGCCGGTATTTTGACACCGCTCCGCGGGCGGTCGCTATGGTTCCGCCACACTCAGGGGCCCCGTCGTGCGCAGCGGCCCCGCCCACCGGCGTCGTTGCGGGTGGGCGGGGCCGAAGCCACCGTGAATTTCCTTTTGTCTGTGGTCGGTCCGGCGAGCGGTCAGTTCAGCGAATCACCGCTTCCCATACCGGGGTCACTGCTGCCGCCGGCTCCCGGGTCCTGGGCACCGGTACCGGGGTCCTGGGTACCCGCACCGGGGTCCTGGGCGCCGGTACCCGGGTCTTCCGTCCCCGTGCCGGGGTCCTGGGTGCCCGTACCGGGGTCTTCCGTCCCCGTGCCGGCGTTCCCGGCCCCTGCGTTCCCTGCACCGGCGTTCCCGGCCCCCGTGTCGCCGCCGCCCGCGCCGTTGCCGCCGCCACCGCCGGCACCGATCTCCGCACCCGTGGCCTCCAGCGCGTCGGTGACCGGCTGGAAGAAAGTCTCGCCGCCCTGGGTGCAGTCGCCGCTGCCGCCGGAGGTCAGTCCGACGGCCGAGTCGCCGGAGAACATCGAGCCGCCGCTGTCGCCCGGCTCGGCACAGACGTCCGTCTGTATGAGGCCGTTGACGATATCGCCGTTGCCGTAATTCACCGTGGCGTCAAGGCCGGTGACGGTGCCGTCGTGGAGTCCGGTGGTGCTGCCCGACCGCTGCACCTTCATGCCGACGGCGGCCTCCGCGGCCTTGGTGATCTGCTGGGTGCTGCCGTTGCCCAGGTCGACCGCGCTCTGCGGCTGCGCGCCCGGGTCGTCATAGGTGACCAGCGCGAAGTCGGTCTTCGGGAACTGCGAGTCCGCCACGGTGCCCAGCGGCTGACCGCCCCCCTGGTCCGCCGACCAGGTCTTGGAGTCGTTGCCGCAGTGACCCGCCGTCAGGAACGCGGGCGCGCCCTTGACCGTGACGTTGAAGCCCAGGGAGCAGCGCGCATTGCCGCCGAAGATGGCACTGCCGCCGACCGGCCCCGCGGCCTGCCCGCCGCCTTGCGCACCGCCGGCTCCCGCCGCACTGCCCGCGTCGTCGCCGTCGTACCGAGTGAACTCGCCCCGCGACCGCTTGACGGTGACCAGATCGCTCATACCGCCGGTGGTCTTGGACAGTTGGGCCATCTTCGCGCCGGTGACCGTTCTGTCGGCGAGCACCACGATCTTGTTGGTCTTCGGGTCGATCGACCACGCCGTGCCGGGCACCGAGGCGTTCTCGCGCAGGGTCTGCGCGCCGGCCTTCAGTGCGGTCATGCTGTGGCGTACGACCTTGGCGACGGCACCCTTGGCGGTGACGCTCTCGGCGTCGTCCTGCGACAGCACGTTCATGACCAGGTGGCCGTTCGCACCGTCCAGGTACCAGCCGGCGGCCTTGTCCCCGAGATCCGCCTTGAGGGCCGTCGCCAGCTGGGTGGCCGAGTGGGCGCTGAACGTCCGCGGGGCCGTTGGCGTGTCCGTGCTCGCGTTGGCGTTGGGAAGCAGGATCGCCGCGGCCGCGATGGCGGCAGCGGCCGCGCCGACGATGGCGCCCGTCCGCTTGTTGACGTGTCGGTGGCTCAATTCACTGACCTCCAGGGACGCACAGGTACGAAGCACACGGGAGGCCGCGGTGCGTCGCGTCGGTACCCGTGCGGTGTTGCCACCCAGTCGTACGTAACCCCGGGCACCCCGGTCTCATGGCCACTCACGCTGTGATGAATTCCGCCGCCCGCGGCCGGGACCCCCTACACTCCCGGCCGCCTCACGGGCGTAAAGGGCAGCTGTGATCGCGCTTAAGAAAACCTCGATGGACCGGGCGGCCGACGTAAGGAAGATTTTCCGGCGGAGATCGGGCGGCCGGGGCGCCCCCGGCAAGCACGCACTCTTACGCACGGGAGCCACCGCGGTGAAGGCACTGGTCAAGCAGAAGGCGGAGCCGGGACTCTGGCTCATGGACGTGCCGGAACCGGCCATGGGCCCGGGCGACGTACTGATCAAGGTGCTGCGCACCGGCATCTGCGGCACGGATCTGCACATCCGCGCCTGGGACGGCTGGGCCCAGCAGTCGCTGGCCACTCCGCTGACCATCGGCCATGAATTCGTCGGCGAGGTGGTGGACACCGGCCGCGATGTGGCCGACGTCAAGGCCGGCGACCTGGTCAGCGGCGAGGGCCACCTCGTCTGCGGGAAGTGCCGCAACTGTCTCGCGGGCCGCCGTCATCTGTGCCGGTCCACGGTCGGCCTCGGCGTCGGCCGGGATGGTGCCTTCGCCGAGTACGTGGCGCTGCCGGCCGCCAATGTGTGGGTGCACCGCGTCCCCGTCGACCTCGACATCGCCGCCGTCTTCGATCCGTTCGGCAACGCCGTGCACACGGCGCTGTCGTTCCCGCTGGTCGGCGAGGATGTGCTGATCACGGGCGCCGGACCGATCGGGATCATGGCCGCGGCCGTCGCCCGGCACGCGGGCGCCCGCAATGTCGTGATCACCGACGTCAGCGAGCCGCGCCTCGACCTGGCCCGCAAGGTCGGTGTGAGCCTCGCCCTCAACGTCGCCGAGACGACCATCGCCGACGGCCAGCGTGAGCTGGGCCTGCGTGAGGGCTTCGACATCGGACTGGAGATGTCCGGCCGGCCCGAGGCGATGCGGGACATGATCGCCAACATGACGCACGGCGGCCGGATCGCCGTGCTCGGCCTGCCGTCGCAGGAGTTCCCCGTCGACTGGTCCCGGATCGTCACCTCCATGATCACGATCAAGGGCATCTACGGCCGGGAGATGTTCGAGACCTGGTACGCGATGTCCGTGCTGCTCGAAGGCGGTCTGGACCTCGCGCCGGTGATCACCGGCCGCTACTCGCACCAGGACTTCGACGCCGCCTTCGACGACGCCGCCAGCGGCCGCAGCGGCAAGATCATCCTCGACTGGACCAGCTGACCCGCCGCCCGTCCCGCCCCACCCCGATTCCTGGAGAAACCCTGATGTTCGACTCCGTACGCGACGACCTCCGCGGCACCCTCGACGAGATCCGCGCCGCCGGCCTGCACAAGCCCGAGCGCGTCATCGGCACCCCGCAGTCCGCCACCGTCGCGGTCACCGCGGGCGGCAACCCCGGCGAGGTCCTCAACTTCTGCGCCAACAACTACCTCGGTCTCGCCGACCACCCCGAGGTCGTCGCGGCCGCCCACGCGGCGCTCGACCGCTGGGGCTACGGCCTCGCCTCGGTCCGCTTCATCTGCGGCACCCAGGAGGTCCACAAGGAGCTGGAGCAGCGGATCTCCGGCTTCCTCGGCCAGGAGGACACCATCCTCTACTCCTCCTGCTTCGACGCCAACGGCGGTGTCTTCGAGACGCTGCTCGGCCCGGACGACGCGGTCATCTCCGACGCCCTCAACCACGCCTCCATCATCGACGGCATCCGGCTCTCCAAGGCCCGCCGCTTCCGCTACGCCAACCGCGACATGGCGGATCTGGAACGGCAGTTGAAGGAGGCGGGGAGCGCGGGCCGCAAGCTCGTCGTCACCGACGGCGTCTTCTCCATGGACGGCTATGTGGCACCGCTGCGCGAGATCTGCGACCTGGCCGACCGCTACGGCGCCATGGTGATGGTCGACGACTCGCACGCGGTCGGCTTCGTCGGCCCCGGCGGCCGCGGCACCCCCGAACTGCACGACGTGATGGACCGCGTCGACATCATCACCGGCACCCTCGGCAAGGCCCTCGGCGGCGCCTCCGGCGGCTATGTCGCGGCCCGCGCCGAGATCGTCGCGCTGCTGCGCCAGCGCTCGCGCCCCTACCTCTTCTCCAACTCGCTCGCCCCGGTGATCGCGGCCGCCTCGCTCAAGGTGCTCGACCTGCTGGAGTCGGCCGGTGAGCTGCGTGAACGGCTACACGCCAACACCGCGCTGTTCCGCTCCCGGATGACCGAGGAGGGCTTCGACATCCTCCCCGGCGACCACGCCATCGCCCCCGTCATGATCGGCGACGCGGCCGAGGCGGCCAAGATGGCGGAGCTGCTCCTGGAGCGCGGCGTCTACGTCATCGGCTTCTCCTACCCCGTCGTCCCGCAGGGCCAGGCGCGGATCCGGGTGCAGCTGTCCGCGGCCCACTCCACCGAGGACGTCAACCGCGCGGTCGACGCGTTCATCGATGCGAGGTCCGCGCTGGGGCAGTGACGCGACCCGAGCGTCACTGCTGCGAAACTGGAAACATGATCGAAGCACGACGGCTGCACATCCTCCGTGCGGTGGCCGACCACCGCACGGTCACCGCCGCGGCCGCCGCGCTCTATCTCACGCCCTCGGCGGTCTCCCAGCAGCTGGCCGCCCTGGAACAGGAGACCGGCCACCGCCTTGTGGAGCGCAGCGCCCGCGGTGTACGGCTGACCGCCGCGGGCGACATCCTGCTCACCCACGCCAACGCCGTCCTGGCACAGCTGGAGCGCGCCGAGTCCGAGCTCGCCGCCTACGGCTCGGGCGAGGCGGGCACGGTGACCGTCGCGGCCTTCGCCACCGGCATCGGCCTGGTCGTCGCGCCCGCCCTCACCGCGCTCGCCCGCTCCGCGCCCGGCATCCGGGTCCGTGTCCAGGACGCCGAGGGCGACGCCAGCCTGCGGATGGTCCTCGACCGGCAGGTCGATGTCGCGGTGGCCGTCGAATACCGGGGCGCACCGGGCGCGGACGACCCACGGCTGACCCGCGTCCCGCTCTACGCCGAGCCGTTCGACGCCGTACTCCCGCCCGGCCACCGCCTCGCCGACGCGCCACAGGTGGCCGTGGCCGACCTCGCGGGCGACCTCTGGATCGGCCCCTACCCCGGCAACCCCTGCCATGACGTGGTCGTCCTGGCCTGCGAATACGCCGGCTTCCAGCCCCGCCTGGAACACTCCTCCGACGACTTCCGCGCCGTCGTCGCCCTCGCCTCCGCAGCGGCGGGCGTGGCCCTCGTCCCCCGCTCGGCCCTGCGCGACATGGACCTCACGGGGGTGGTGGTCCGCCCCGTCGACGATGTGGCCCCCACCCGCAAGGTCTTCGCCGCGGTACGCCGCGGAGCCGAGGAGCACCCGCTCTTCCGCCCGGTCCTTGCCGCCCTCCAGGAAGCGGCGGCGCCTCAGGGGTGAGGGGCGCAGGAACGCCGCTCGTCCGGATCGTGTCCGAGGTGCCGACCGGAGCCGGTCATGGCAGGCTCGTCACGGCGGCGGCGGTGAGGAGGCGAGGCGATGTCGGTCGGCCCCACCGGCCCGGTCGGCGGAGCACCGGCCACCGTGCCCGAGGATCCGTACGCGATGGTGCGCACCGGCGGGTATCTGAAGCTTCTGCTGGTGGCGACGGTGATCGGGGTCCCGGTCTGTGCCGCCTCGTTCGGCTTTCTCACGCTGGTCCATGCACTCGAACCGCTGATCAATGAGGACCTGCCGCGGGCGCTCGGCTTCGCCGGGACGCCGCTGTGGTGGCCGCTGCCGATGCTCGCAGTGGCCGGTCTCCTGGTCGGGCTGACCATCCGTTACCTCCCCGGCAACGGTGGCCATGAGCCGGCCGACGGGCTGACGGTCGGCGGCGCGCCCGCCCTCTCGGCGCTCCCCGGGATCGTGCTCGCGGCCCTGGCCTCCCTCAGCTTCGGCGCGGTGCTCGGCCCCGAGGCGCCGCTCATCGCCCTCGGCGGTGGACTGGCCGTGGGCGCCGTACGGCTGATGAACCTGAACATGCCGGGCCGGGCCGTCGCCACGGTGGGCGCCGCCGGCAGTTTCGCGGCGGTCAGCGCGCTGCTCGGCTCCCCGCTCCTGGGCGCGTTCCTGCTGATGGAGGTCTCGGGGCTGAGCGGTCCCATGCTCGGGATGATGCTGGTGCCCGGTCTGCTGGCGTCCGGCATCGGTGCGCTGATCTTCATCGGGCTGGGGAACTGGACCGGCCTCGGTACGTACTCGCTCGCACTGCACGACATCCCCCGGGCCACGGAGCCGACGCTCGCGGAGTTCGGCTGGGCGCTGGTCATCGGGGTGGCTGCCGCGGTCGTCGCGTCCGGTGTACGGCGGCTCTCGCTGTTCCTCAAGGGGCGGGTGGTCCGTCACCGGGTACCGGCGACGGTGGTGATGGGCCTGGTGGTGGGGGCGCTGGCGGTCGGTTTCGCCGAGGCGACCGGCAAGCCCGCGACCGAAATGCTCTATTCGGGCCAGTCGGCGCTGGGTTCGCTCTTCCGTGACAGCGCCGGCTATTCGGTGGCGGCGCTGCTGCTCCTCGTCCTGTGCAAGGGCCTGGCGTACTGCGCTTCGCTGAGCGCCTTCCGGGGCGGCCCCATCTTCCCGGCGCTGTTCATCGGGGCTGCGGGCGGTGTGGCGCTCTCGCATCTGCCCGGTCTCTCGCTCACCCCGGGCTTCGCGATGGGCGTCGGGGCGATGTGCGTCGCGATGCTCAGGCTCCCGATGACGTCGGTGCTGTTGGCCACGTTGCTGATGGGCTACAACGGTCTCACCGTCATGCCGCTGGTGATCGTCGCCGTGGTCGTCTCCTACGTCGTGGCGCTGCGGCTCACCCCGGCCGCCCCCGCGACCCCGCCGGCCGCCGGGTGACCGGCCCGTTCAGCGGCGCGGCGTCCGGCCCGTACGGGTCCAGGTGGCCAACTGGCGCTCCGTCCAGGTGTTGATGACCCGGTCTGCCGGCACACCGCACTCCTCGGCGCGGGCACAGCCGTAGATCTGCCAGTCGAGTTGGCCCGGAGCATGCGCATCGCTGTCGATCGAGAAGAGGGTCCCCGTCTCCAGCGCCTGGCGCAGCAGCCGGCGTGGCGGATCGAAGCGGTCCGGACGACAGTTGATCTCCACCGCGGTGTGGTGTTCGGCGCAGGCCGCGAACACCTCCCCGGCGTCGAACTGCGACTCCGGGCGGAGCTTGCCGGTGATCTGCCGCCCGGTGCAGTGCCCGAGCACATCGACGAGCGGATTGCGGACCGCGGCCAGCAGCCGCCGGGTCATCGGTGCCCTCTCCATCCGCAGTTTGGAGTGCACCGATGCCACCACCACATCGAGCTGCTCCAACAGCTCCGGCTCCTGGTCGAGCGCGCCGTCGTCGAGGATGTCGCACTCGATCCCGGTCAGCAGCCGGAACGGCGCCAGCCGTTCGTTCACCTCGGCCACCAGCGACAGTTGCTGCCGCAGCCGCTCGGCGGTCAGTCCGCGGGCGACGGTGAGTCTGGGGGAGTGGTCGGTCAGCACACACCACTTGTGCCCCAGGCCGCGGGCGGTCCTGGCCATCGTCGCGACCGGGCTGCCGCCGTCCGACCAGTCCGAGTGCAGATGGCAGTCGCCGCGCAGCGCCCGCCGCAGCCGCGCTCCCCGCTCCCCTTCGACCAGCGGCCCGCCCGCCTCGTCCTCCAGATGTGCCAGATACTCGGGCCGCACCTCCGCGAGCGCCTCCTCGACCACTCGGGCGGTCTTGGGCCCCAGCCCTTTGAGCCGCCCCAGCGAACCGTCGTGGGCGCGCTTTTGCAGCTCGTCGGGGGAGAGCGCGCCGATCGCCGCCGCGGCCGTACGGAACGCCTGTACGCGGTAGGTCACCGCCCCCTGTCGCTCCAGCAGAAAGGCGATCCGCTCCAGCGCCTCGACGGGGTCCACGTACGGCTCCTTCCCGGTCCGCCGGTCCCGCGGTCTCCTTTCACCGTGCCCCAGCCGGTGAGCGGCTGCCACCGGGGCGGTAAATCGGCCATTTCTGGCGGGTCCGAAGCCCGCGTTGTTATGCGGTTATGTCCGTTCTACCGCCGGTCGATCCGTGTCCAGGGGAATGGCGTACGGATAGTGCCGATGATTCCGTTGAATACCCTCAACACCTGCAATGCCGCCCATGAAGTCCGGGCGAATCGGTCATGGTTAATGCCGGTGCAACATTCGGCGGGCTCCGTCGGGAGCGTGTGCCGGAGTTCGCCGTCCACCCCGTGTCAACGAACCGCAAAAATCGGCGGTCTTCAAAGAATCTGCACACTGAATGCGCAGTCGGCACACGGCCTTCCGTGTCGCTTCCCCGCGCTGACCTGCGCCTAAGCGGTTTGATGCGGGAATGTCCCGTTCGCCTGCGGTGCGTACGACGGCCCCCCGGAAAGGAAACGGGGGAAGATGTGAAGAAGCTGTTACTCATTCATGGACACGCGTGCACGTCAGGTAATTTGGCAGGCCGATGATGTCCCGATCAGCACCGGTCGGATTAGCAGCACAACGCGCCCGCATGCTTTGATCCTTCACACTGCGAGAGACACACCAACGGTTCCCGATTTCGGGCACCCGACTCCCGCTGCCGCGGCCGGACCACCCACCGGACGGTTCGGGCGCGGCTTTTTTCGAGATATTCATCCGAAGGGAAACATCATGAACTCCACCCCCCAGGTTCAGACCCAGGAAATCTCCGACAGCGACCTGGACAACGTGTCCGGTGGCCTCGTCGGCAACGTGCTCGGCACCGTGACCGGCACCGTTGACTCCGTCGCCCCGGTCTCCGGTGTCGTGGGCACCGCCACCGGCCTGGTCGCCCAGACCACCGGTGTCAACACCTCGGGCGTCACGGGCCTGGTCGCCGGTCTCTGAGCCCCCTCTGTGCCGCCACACGGCACAGCCGGCTTTGAACGGTGACAACGGCAGGTCGGCGCCCCCTCCTTGCCGACATGCCGGGCCGAGTGCCCCGGGCCCACCCGGTCCCCCCGGGCCCCGGGGCACTCGGCCGCCACCCGTCTGAAACAGACCATTGCCGTTGAGGGAAGAGTGTCGTGCAGTTTCGCCAACAGGCCCTTTCCAAGCTGCAGTCGCCCGAGGAAATAGATCTGCCGGTGCGATTCGCCCGGCCCCAGGGCTGGCTCGTGCTGACCATCACGGTCCTCGTCGTGATCGCCGCATCCGTGTGGGCGGTGACCGGCACCGTGTCGTCCACCCTCAGCGCCCCCGGAATCCTCACCCACGGCCAGGGCAGCTACATCCTGCAGAGCCCCGTCGCGGGCCAGGTCACCGCCGTACTCGCCGAAGAAGGCACACAGGTGGCCGCCAACACCCCCCTCCTGAAGGTCCGTACGGCACAGGGCACCACCGTCGTCCGCACCCTCGCCGCCGGCCGGCTGACCACGATGTTCGCCACGATCGGCTCCGTCGTCACGACCGGAGCGGATGTCGCGTCCGTGGAACGCGTCGCGCACGCCGGCGATCCGCTGACGGCGACGCTGTACGTACCGGCCGAGAGCGGCGCCTCGGTCCCCGTGGGCGCGTCCGTCGACCTCACCGTCCAGTCCGTGCCGGCCCAGCAGTACGGCGTACTGCGCGGCAAGGTCAAGGCCGTCGGCCGGACCGCCCAGACCCGCCAGCGCATCGGCGCCTTCCTGGGCAGCAGCCAGCTCGGCGAACAGTTCTCGCAGCACGGCCAGCCCGTGGCGGTCCTGGTACAGCTCGACCGCGACCCGCACAGCAGGTCCGGCTACTCCTGGTCGACCTCCGACGGCCCGCCGTACGCCGTCGACTCCATGACCCTGGCCGGCGGCGCCGTCCACTTGGCCGCGCAGCACCCGATCGATTGGCTGCTGCCGTGACCGCACCCCACGACTCCGCCGCAGCACAGCAGCAGCAACTGCCGCCGCCCGTCCGCGGCCGGCACCGCCCGGAGCCCGCGCCCGGCGCCCGTCGCCGCACCCGCCGTGACGCTCCCCCTGCCCAAAAGCCCAAGAAGGCGAAGGCCGTCCGCACCCCCACCGTCCTCCAGATGGAGGCCGTGGAATGCGGCGCCGCGTCCCTGGCCATGGTGCTCGCCCACTTCGGCAAGCATGTGCCGCTCGAAGAGCTGCGGATCGCCTGCGGCGTCTCCCGCGACGGCTCGCGCGCCAGCAATCTGCTCAAGGCCGCCCGCAGCTACGGCCTGCAGGCCAAAGGCATGCAGATGGAACCGGCCGCGCTCGCCGAGGTGCAGGCCCCGGCCATCCTGTTCTGGGAGTTCAACCACTATGTCGTCCACGACGGCATGGGCCGCCGCTTCGGCCGCCGCGGTGTACACATCAACGACCCCGACAAGGGCCGCCGCTTCGTCTCGATGGAGGACTTCGACACCAGCTTCACCGGTGTCGCCCTGGTCCTGGAGCCCGGCGAATCCTTCCGCAAGGGCGGCCGCAAGCCCGGCGTGCTGAGCGCCGTGCCGGCCCGGATGCGCGGCACGAAGGGCACCCTGCTGGCCGCGCTGCTCGCCAGCCTGCTGCTGGTCGCGGTCGGCGCGGCGGTGCCCGCGCTGAGCCGTACGTATATCGACATGTTCCTGATCGGCAACCAGACCTCGCTGCTGGGACCGCTCTTTGCGTCGATGGCCGCGATGGTGGCGCTTACCGCCGTGCTGACCGGACTGCAACAGGCGAACCTGCTGCGCGGCCGGATCATCTCCTCCACCCTCACCAGCGCCCGGTTCCTGCGCCATCTCCTCAGACTCCCGGTCACCTTCTTCGCCCAACGCAGCCCGGCCGACCTGGTCCAGCGACTGCAGTCCAACGACGCGGTCGCCGAAACCCTGGCACGCGACCTCGCCGCGGCGGGTGTCGACGGGATCGTCGTCATCCTCTACGCCCTCCTGCTGTGGACCTACGACCCCCAACTGACGGTCATCGGCGTGGGGATCGCCCTGCTCAACGTGGTCGCGATGCGGATCGTGATCCGGCTGCGCGCCACCCACACCCAGAAGCTGCGCGCCGACACCGCCCGGCTGACCAACACCTCCTACACCGGCCTGCAGCTCATCGAGACGATGAAGGCCACCGGCGGGGAGAACGGCTACTTCCGCCGCTGGGCCGGGCAGCACGCCACCACGCTGGAGGAACAGCAGCGGCTCGGCGTGCCCAGCGCCGCGCTGGCCGTCGTCGCCCCCACCCTCGCCACGCTCAACAGCGCGCTGATCCTGTGGATCGGCGGACTCCGGGCGGTCGAAGGCCATATCTCCATCGGTCTGCTCGTCGCCTTCCAGGCGCTGGTGACCCGCTTCACCGCGCCCATCACCCGGCTCAACGGAGTGGCGGGCAGAATCCAGGACTTCGCCGCCGACGTGGCCCGCCTCAAGGACGTCGAAAGCTTCCCCGTCGACACCCTCTACTCACGCCCGGAGCCGGATGCCAGCACCCGCAGGCTCAAGGGCCATGTGACGCTGGAAGACATCACCTTCGGCTACAGCCCCCTGGACAAACCGCTGCTGACCGGCTTCTCCCTGGCCGTCGGCCCCGGTCGGCAGGTCGCCCTCGTCGGCGGCTCCGGCAGCGGCAAGTCCACCGTCTCCCGGCTGATCTCCGGCCTCTACAGCCCCTGGGAAGGCACCATCCGCATCGACGGACAGCGCCTGGAGGACCTCTCCCGCAGTGCGCTGGCCGCCTCCGTCTCCTTCGTCGACCAGGACATCTTCCTGTTCGAGGGCACGGTCCGTGACAACGTGGCGCTGTGGGACCCGTCGATACCGGACGACGCGGTCATCGCCGCTCTCCAGGACGCCGCGCTCTACGACGATGTGATCGCCCGTCGCCCCGACGGCATCCACAGCCGCGTCGAGCAGGACGGCCGCAACTTCTCCGGCGGACAGCGCCAGCGGCTGGAGATCGCCCGCGCACTGGTCCGGCGCCCCAGCATCCTGGTCCTCGACGAGGTCACCAGCGCACTGGACGCCCAGACCGAGCAGACCATCATGGACAACCTGCGGCGGCGCGGCTGCGCCTGTGTCGTCATCGCCCACCGGCTGAGCACCGTCCGCGACAGCGACGAGATCGTGGTCCTCGACCACGGCGTGGTCGTCGAACGCGGCCGGCACGAGGATCTGGTCGCCGCCGGGGGCCCGTACGCCGAGCTGGTCAAGGAGCACTGACGTGTCATCCGTATCCCCGTCCCCGGTCGTGGGACCGGGCGAGACCGACGCGGTGACGCAGGCGCTGGGCGGCCTGGGCTCGCCCGTCGACTGCGCCGGGCTGCGCAGCGTCCCCCTGGAAGGGCCGCATGTGCTGTGGCTCGTCACGGGCGGGACGCTGGATCTCTTCGCGGTCGACGCCGTCCACGAGGGGCACTGGCACTTCCTCGGCCGGCTCGAAGCGGGCACCCTGCTGCTCGGCCCGGTCGAGGGCCCACAGCACACCCTGCTCGGCCGGCCCTCGCAGGACTGCCGGCTGCGCCGGATCCCGCTGCGCGAGCTGCCCCGGTACGACTACGGCGATCAGTGGGACACCGGGGCCCATGCGCAGTACGGCGCGCAGACCGGCTACGACCACGACCCCGCCCACCCGGGCCAGGGCGGGATGGCGCCCTCCCCGCTGGAGCACGCCGTTGCGCTGGGCACCGCACGCAGTCTGGGCGTCCTGTTCGAGGCACCGTTGGACGGCCGGCCCGGCGACGACGCGGTGGCCGACGACGACGTCCTGTGGATGCCGGTCCCGCCCGGCAGTGTGCAGTACGGCGCCTCCTACAGCGCGGAGGCGGCCGGCGATCTGCTGATGGACCCCGCGCTCTGGCAGCGGATGGTCAACCAGCAGTACCGGCTGCTGTCCGCCGTCGACCGCTGGATCGAGCAGCTGGAGCGCGCTCACGAGGACCGCACGGCGGCCGGCATCAAGGCGGGCGAGACCGTTCGCGAGCGCGCCGACCAGGCGCTGCTGGCCTCCATCGGCCGTCAGGACCGGTCCGGGCGGGCGTCCGCGGGGACGGACCGGGCCGGCGACGACACCACCTTCGCGGTCTGCCGCGCGGTCGCCGAGGCGGCCGGCATCACGCTGACCGAGCCCCCCAAGGGCGGCGCCGTCAACGACCGCATCACTCCCGTCGAGCGGATCGCGGTCAGCTCGCGGATCCGCACCCGCGCGGTCCGGCTCGTCGGGCGCTGGTGGCGGACCGACACCGGCCCCCTGGTGGGCCATCGCGCCAAGTCCGGCGCCCCGGTGGCGCTGCTGTGGCGCCGTGGCCGCTACGAGGCGGTCAACCCGGCCTCGGGGCTGCGGATCCGCATCGGCAAGGACAATGCCGACGCCTTCGAGCCGCGCGCGGTGATGTTCTACCGCCCGCTGCCCGAGCGGCCCATGAGCATGTGGCGGCTGATGCGCTTCAGCCTGCGCGGCACCCGTATGGACGTACGCAATCTGGCCCTCAGCGGACTGGTGACGGTCGGCCTCGGCGCGCTCGTCCCGATCGCGACCGGCAAGGTGCTCGGGGTCTACGTACCGAGCGCCGAGCGGAGCCTGATCGTCCAGGTCTCCCTGGCCGTCATCATCACCAGCGTCGTCTCCGCCGCCTTCATGCTGCTGCAGAACCTCACCGTGCTGCGGATGGAGGGCCGCATCGAGAGCGCTCTGCAACCGGCCGTATGGGACCGGCTGCTGCGGCTGCCGACGAAGTTCTTCACCGAACGCTCCACCGGAGAGCTGGCCAGCGCCGCGATGGGCATCAGCGCCATCCGCCGGGTGCTCTCCGGCATCGGCCCGGTGGCCGTGCAGTCCACCACGATCGGCGCGATGAACCTTGTGCTGCTGCTCTGCTACAGCGTGCCGTTGGCACTGGCGGCGGTCGGCATGCTGGTCGTCATAGGGGCGGTCTTCCTCGTCATGGGCCTGTGGGAGCTGCGCTGGCAGCGACGGCTGGTCACACTCGGCAACAAGCTCAACAACCAGGCCTTCCAGACCCTGCGCGGTCTGCCCAAGCTGCGGGTCGCGGCGGCGGAGAGCTTTGCGTACGCGGCCTGGGCCCGCGAGTTCGCCCGCTCCCGTGAGTTGCAGCAGAAGGCCGGCCGGATCAAGAATCTGACCACCGTGCTCAACGCGGTCTATCTGCCGGTCTGCTCGCTCACCATGTTCATGCTGCTGGCCGGACCGGCCCGCGGCAGCATGTCGGCCGGCTCGTTCCTCACCTTCAACACCGCGGTGACCATGCTGCTGACCTCGGTCACCCAGATCACCGGCGCCTTTGTCTCGGCCGCCGCCGCACTGCCGATGTTCGAGCAGATCAAGCCGGTGCTGGACGAGACACCGGAGGTGCGCGGCGCCAGCGCCCAGCCCGGCGCGCTGTCCGGCGGCCTGGAAGCCAGAAAGCTCTCCTTCCGCTACTCCGACGACGGCCCCCTGGTCCTGGACGATGTCTCGCTGCAGATCCGCCCGGGCGAGTTCGTGGCCGTCGTCGGCCCCAGCGGCTGCGGCAAGTCGACCCTGCTGCGGCTGCTCATCGGCTTCGACAAGCCGTCCTCGGGCAGCGTGCTCTACGACGGGCAGGACCTCGCCGCGCTGGACCAGGCCGCGGTGCGCCGCCAGTGTGGGGTCGTGCTGCAGAACGCACAGCCGCTGACCGGGTCCATCCTGGACTGCATCTGCGGCGCCGAGGCGTTCAGCCAGGAAGAGGCCTGGGCGGCCGCCGAGATGGCGGGCCTGGCCGAGGACATCAAGCGGATGCCGATGGGGCTGCACACCATGATCTCCGGTGGCGGCGCGATCTCCGGCGGTCAGCGGCAGCGACTGATGATCGCTCAGGCGCTGGTCCGCCGCCCGCGGATCCTGTTCTTCGACGAGGCCACCAGCGCCCTGGACAACGAGACCCAGCGCATCGTCATCGACAGCACCCGCAAGCTGAGCGCCAGCCGCCTGGTGATCGCGCACCGGCTGTCCACGGTCATGGACGCCGACCGCGTGATCGTCATGGCGGACGGCCGGATCGTCGAACAGGGCGCCCCGGCGCAGCTGCTCGCCGACACCGGCGGCCGGCTGCACGACCTGGTGCGGCGTCAGCTGACCTGACCGGCCCTGGTTTTGACGCCCGGCCCGGCCCGTTCCCGGGCTCCGACGGCCGGCCCGGGCGTGCCCCGTCGCGGCCCGGCCGGTCGAGCCTCATTCCCGGCATCCCCGTAAAACACCGCATATCGTGCAGGCAGCGGACGGAGGATGAGATGGCCACGACCAGAAACCTGTTCGACGCGATGCCCGAGGACCGGCGCCGCCGGCTGACCGAAATCGCCCACGAGGTGTCGCTGCCCCGTGCCACCCGCGTCTTCGAGGAGGGCCGGCGGGCGGACCGGTTCTGGATCATCCGCAGCGGACAGGTCGCGCTCGACCAGCGCGTCCCCGGGCGCCGCGCGGCCATCGTCGAGACGCTCGGCCGCGACGAACTGCTCGGCTGGTCCTGGCTGTTCCCGCCCTACCTGTGGCACCTGGGAGCGGAGACCGTCGGCCCGGTGGACGCGGTGGAGTTCGACGCGGCGGTGGTCCGCGCCCTGTGCGAATCCGACCCCGTCCTGGGCCGGGCGATGTACCTCTACGTCGCCCAAACGGTGGCCGACCGGCTGCACGGCACCCGGACCCGACTGCTGGATCTGTACGGCCCCCAGGGCAGCGGCCTCGACCCGTGAGCAGCGCCCGGCCCCGCCCCTTGTGACGGATGACTGCCGGATCTGTGCCCGATCACCATGAACCCGCGCCCCTCGCGGCACCACCATCGCGTCCATGAGCGACAGCCGTCTGCTTTCTCCTGCCGGAAAAGGACGCCGCCGCCTTGGAACCGCGCCCCGGGACCGGCCGACTATCTGTGCCGGGCCGTGTCTGCGGCCCGTCGGCCGGTGAGGCGGCCGGTGATACGGCCGGGGAGCCGGCCGGTGATTCGTAGGGGAGAAGCTCGATGCGTCCTGGGAAGTTGTGCGGCCTTGCGGTGGTTCTCGCGCTGGCCGCCACCGCGTGCGGCGGCAGCGGAGGAGGCGCGGAGGGCACGGACCAGAGTGCCTCCGGACGCGGCGGCTCCGGTTTTCCCGTGCAGATCGCCGACTGCAAGGGCGCCAGGACCACCTTCCGGTCCGCGCCGCACAAGATCGTCACCAGCAATGCCGCCGCCCTGGAGATACTGCTGCGCCTGGGCGCCGGCGACCGGGTCATCGGGACCGGATTCCCGCCCGGCAAGGGCGCCTTGCCGGGCGCTCTGGACGCCCGGGCCCGCAAGATACCGGTGCTGGGAAAGCACATCATTCCCAAGGAGAAGCTGCTCGGCTCGGGCGCCGATCTCTATATCGACTCCTTCGCCTCGATGAACACCATGGGCGGCGCGGGCGACGCGCCCACCGCGGAGGAGTTCCGGGCGGCGGGGATCGGGCACATCTATCTGGCGTCCACCGCCTGCGCACCGATGGCCGAGAAGCCGCAGCGGGACCTGTCCGGTGTGGAGGGCGACATCCGGCGGCTGGGCGCGGTGACCGGCACCTCCCGTCGGGCCGACGAACTCGTCGCGGGGATGCGGGCCAAGCTCACCGCGGTGCACAAGGCCGTAGGCGAAGTGCCGCTCGACAAGCGGCCGACGTACTTCTACTTCGACTACGACGCCGGGACCAAGCAGCCGGTCGCCGTGTGCCGTAAGCAGGTGGCCAACGCCGTCATCGGCCAGGCCGGGGCGCGCAATGTCTTCGACGACTGTGACGCGGACTTCAAGCCGGTCTCGTGGGAGGACGTGGTCGCCAAGAACCCGGACTGGATCCAGCTCGCGGTACACAACCGGGGCGATGCGGCGGCCAACGCCAAGGCGTACGACGAGGCGGCGGCCTTCCTGAAGAGCTTCCCCGCCACCAAGGGGCTCACCGCGGTGCGCCGGGGCCACTTCCTGCGGATCGGCGCGGAGCGGACGACGATCGCCGGTGTCGGGAACGCGGACACCGTGGAGGAGATCGCGCACACGCTCCACCCCGCGCGCTTCAAGGCGGCACGGTAGTGGCCCCGACCGTCGCCGACCCGCACGACGAGACGGCGGAGCGGTCCGGGCGACGCACGCCCTCCGCCGGACTGCTCGCCCTGGCACTGGGCCTCGCGCTGGCGGCGGCCCTGACCGCAGCGGTCTCACTGGGCTCCACCGGCATCGCGCCCGCCGAGGTGTGGTCGGTGGTGTTCCGACGGCTGGCCGGCGCACCGGCCCGGCCGGGCACCGACGACCTGATCGTGTGGCAACTACGCGTCCCCAGAGCCCTGTTGGCGGCGCTGGTGGGGGCGGGGCTCGGCCTGGTGGGGACGGCGACCCAGGCGCTGGTGCGCAATCCGCTGGCGGATCCGTATCTGCTGGGTATCTCCCACGGCGCCTCGCTCGGCGCGGTCGCCGCCATCGTGCTGGGTGCGAGCGCCGGCGGGGTGCTGGGGCTGGGGCTGTCGGCGGCCGCCTTCGCCGGCGCGCTCGCCTCGTTCGCGCTGGTGTGGTGCATCGCGCGCCGCGGCGGCGGCTTCTCGCCGCTGCGCCTGGTGCTGGCCGGTGTGGGGGTCGGACAGTTCCTGTCCGGCTTCACCAGCTATCTGGTGCTCCAGGCGGGCGACGAGCAGCAGACCCGCAGCGTGCTGTTCTGGCTGATGGGGAGCCTCGGCGGCGCCACCTGGAACGTGCTGTGGCTGCCGGTGCTCGCGGTCGCCGCCGGGGGGCTGGCCCTCCAGGCGCGCGCCCGCGCCATGAACGCGCTGCTCATGGGCGACGAGACCGCGGCCGGGGTGGGCGTGGACGTCACCCGGCTGCGCCGCGAGCTGTTCGTGGTGACCAGCCTGCTGACCGGCGTACTGGTCGCGGTCTCCGGAGCCATCGGCTTCGTGGGCCTGATGGTGCCGCATCTGTGCCGGCTGGTCATCGGCGGCGACCACCGCCGGCTGCTGCCGCTGTCCGCGCTGACCGGGGCGCTGCTGCTGGTGGTGGTGGACCTTGTGTGCCGTACGGCCATGGACGCCCAGGAGCTGCCGGTCGGCGTGGTGACGGCGATGATCGGCGCGCCCGCCCTGCTGTTCATCCTGGACCGGCGGACGGCGGCGGGCCGATGAACGTCGACATCGAGGATCTGCACGTCGGCTACACGGGCCGCAATGTGGTCGCCGGGGTGCACCTGATGGCCGCGGCCGGCGAGATCGCCGGACTGGTCGGCCCCAACGGCAGCGGCAAGTCCACCGTGCTGCGGACCGTCTACCGGCATCTGCGGCCCACCGCGGGCCGGGTCCTGCTGGCCGGGACCGACCTCCGCACGCTGACCCCCGGGCAGACCGCGCGGCGGGTGGCCGCGCTGCCGCAGGAGCGCGGCAGCGACTTCGAGCTGACCGTGCGCGAAGTGGTGGCGATGGGCCGGACCCCCTACAAACGGGCCTTCGCGGACGAGGACCGCGCCGACCGGGAGAGCGTGGCCCGCGCCCTGGCCGCCGTCGGCCTGGCCGGCGCGGACACCCGCCGGTTCTCCGCGCTGTCCGGCGGCGAGCGCCAACGGGCGTTGCTGGCCAGGGCGTTCGCACAGGACCCGGATGTGCTGGTGCTGGACGAGCCGACCAACCACCTCGATGTACGCCACCAGATCGAGCTGCTGACGCTGCTGCGGGAGCAGCGCCGTACGACGCTGATCTCGCTGCACGATCTGAACGCCGCGGCGTCCCTGTGCGACCGGCTGCATGTGCTGCACGACGGGCGGGTGGTCGCCTCCGGTCCGCCACGTGAGGTGCTGACACCTCAGCTGCTGGCCGAGGTGTTCGGGGTGCGCGCCGCGGTGACTGCACATCCGCTCACCGGCGATCCGTTGATCGCCTTCGACCACCGGCAGCGGCTGCCCACCGGTGGCGGGTGACGGGCACCCCGCACCTCTCACCCGGCCATGAAATGGCTCGGCCGCCCCTGGCGCAGGACCAGCCGGCCGAGCCGTTCGGCATCCGCCCGGTGCAGCAACTCCCGTCGTCCATCGGCATGTTCGAGCACGCAGGAGTGCCAGGGCGTCAGCCACGCATCGGGCGCGGCGAGCAGACGGATACCGAATTTGGCCGAGCCTCGCGGCTGCGGATGGATGGAGAGCCGGAACGCTCCCGGGTGGTGCGCGGCGATCAGCTCGCCCCAGGCGCGGCTGCGCTGCATCACGCCGTACGCCCGACGCCGGCAGTCGCGCTGGAGCGCCGAACGGGTACCGGCGAAGGACGCGGTGTCCTCGAAGAGGAACCGGGTGATGCCCTGGTACAGCCGCCGGGTCGGCTCGTCTTCGCGGGTCAGGGAACGCAGGGTCTCCAGGGCCGGCGCGTACCGCTCGTGGACCAGGGACCGCTTGGCGTCGTGCGACAACCCGGCCCCGTACACCTCGCGCAGGTCGAAGACGTCCAGTCGGGTCAGGCCCTCGGTGTCGATCAGTGCGCGCAGGGCGTCACCGTAGGCGTCGATGTCACGGTCGGGCACCTGGATGAGGTCGCTGAAGACATGCCCGTCCGAGCAGATGACCACCCGCGCGCCGGGCGGGTACACGGCCGCGATACGGGCGCACAGCGCGTCCAGGAAGCGCAGCGCCAGCCGTTCGCCCTCGTCGGGGAGGTGGCCGAGCACCTTGGCCGGGTTGGGCGACTTGCAGGGGAAGCCCGGCAGGGTGAACAGGATCGGCTCGCCCGCCGCCACCGGGGCGGCGAGCTGCCGCAGTTGGGCGGGGAAGGCCTCGGGGGTGTCCCCGTGGGCGGCGTCCAGTGTGCGCCGGTACGGCAGGAGCGTGGTGAGGACCGCCGCGCATATGGCCTCGTGGTCGGCTGCCGTGCCGGGGCGCGGCCGGGGCGGGCTGGTCAGCACGTGGCATCCGGCCCGTCCGCGCCGGGGCATCCGTCCCCGGCGCCGTAGGTCACCGGCAGACGGTCGACCCCGCGCGCCAACACCGCCGGGATCCAGCGGAGTTCGTCCTCGGGGGCCGCCGGCCGGAGGTCCGGCAGCCGTCGTAGCAGGGTGCCGAGAGCGATCTGGAGCTCAATTCGGGCGAGCGCGGCGCCGGGGCAGAAGTGGCTGCCGTGACCGAAGGCGAGGTGCGGGTTGGGGGAGCGGTCGAAGTCGAGGGTGTCCGCGTCGGCGAACTGCCGGGGGTCGCGGTTGGCCGCGCACAGCGAGACGATGACGGAGTCACCCGCCGGGATCCGGGTGCCGTGCAGATCGGCGTCCTCGGCGAAGAACCGCCAGGTCGTCAGCTCGAAGGCGCTGTCGTGCCGCAGAAGTTCCTCGACGGCGCGGGGCAGCAGCTCCGGACGGGCGGCCAGTTGCGCGAGGTGTCCGGGGTGGCGCAGCAGGGTGACCAGGGCGGTGGTGATCTGGTTGGTGACCGGTTCCTGGCCGGCGACCAGCAGCTGGAAGATCATCGAATCGAGCTCTTCCCGACCGAGCCGGCCGTCGTCGCGGGCGGCCACCAGCCGGGAGAGCAGATCCGCACCGTGCGCACGGCGCTTGTGGGCGACCAGATCGGCGATATACCCCTGGAGCCCGCGCAGCCGCGCCTCGTACGCCGGACGGCCCGGATCCGTGGGCCCCACCGGCTGGACGACCTTGCCCCAGTCCCGGTCGAAGCGGTCCGCGAACTCCTTCGGCAGACCGATGACTTCGGCGAGCACCTGGAAGGGGAAGCGGGCGGCGAAGGTCTCGACGAGATCGGCGGTGCCACGCTCCGGGAGTCCGTCGAGCAGGGCCTCGGCCCTCTCCTGGAAGCGGGGCCGGAGCTCCTCGACGCGCTGCGGGGCGAAGGCATCGGTGATCAGCCGGCGCATCTCGGTGTGCCGGGGCGCGTCCTGATGGAGCAGATGCACCTGTAGCTGGGAGCGCTGGGGCTCGGGCATGATCGAGGCGCGGGCCTGCCAGGCCGCGTTGCCGCGTGAGTGATGCTTGCCCAGCCGGGCGTCGGTCAGCGCCTGGTGGGCGGCCTCGTAGCCGGTGACGAGCCAGGCGCACACCCCGCTGGGGAAGCGCACCCGATGGACCGGGCCGCGCGCCCGCAGCTCGGCGTACAAGGGGTAGGGGTCGCGTTTGTACTCCGTCCCGTACAGCTCTACGGGATCGGGCGGCATGGACATGGGGGGTCCTCTTCAACGGTGCTGTCTGCGGACAACCGCGCCCGGACGGCACGGCGTTGGAGAGGTCGGTCGGCGGGCGCGTCGAGTTCCCAACGATCGCGGACGATTTCGGCAGGTGGGGGTGCGGGCCGCGGCGGCACGGTCACCGGTCAAACCCAGTTAGTCGGGTCCGGTGGCCGATGAGTTCCGACGGCGGAACAGGACAAACCTCACGCGTCAAGGGGCCCCCGATCGGCCGCCGGGCACCGTTTTCCCCTGCCACGATGACGCGATGTCCTCCTCTCCGGCCGATCGCAGTCGGCCCCCTCTCGCGCACACCGTCCGACGGCTGCTGCCCGCACGGTCGGTCATCGGATTCATCGCGCTGCTGGCGGTGCTCTTCGCGCTGTCGTACGCGGCCGGAGCGGTCGCCGGGCCGGTGGCCCCGGGGCTGCACCCGGCCGGTGGCACCCGTACGGGAGGCTCCACGCCCGCCGACGACGGGGACATGGGTGGTATGCACGGTATGGGCGCCGGGGCACCCCGCCCGGTGCCGGTGGGAGCGCCGCGATGACACGGCAGCCCCGGCCCGCCTCCCCGACGCCGGACACCGCCGCCTCCCCGGACCCCGGCCGCACCACCACCCTCACGATCGGCGGGATGACCTGCGCCGCCTGTGTGGGCCGGGTCGAGAAGAAGCTCGGCCGGCTCGACGGCGTCGCGGCCACGGTGAACCTGGCGACCGGCCGGGCCACGGTCAGCCACCCCACGGCGGTGTCCGTCACCGACCTCATCACCACCGTCGAGGCGGCCGGCTTCACCGCGCAGCTCCCCGAGCCCGCTCCGGCGCCGGACACCGGCACCGGCCCGGACGGCCGGGCGCCGTCCACCGAGCCCCCAGGCCCCCAGGACGACGGCGCCCGCGCCGAGCGCCACCGGCTGCTGGTGACCGCCCTGCTGTCGCTCCCCGTCCTGGTCCTGTCGATGGTGCCCGCCTGGCAGTTCCGCAACTGGCAGTGGCTGTGCTTCATGCTCGCCGCACCCGTCGCCGTATGGGGCGCCGCGCCCTTCCACACCCGTGCACTGCGCGGCCTGCGGCACGGCGCCGCGACCATGGACACCCTGGTCTCCCTCGGCGTCCTCGCGTCCTTCACCTGGTCCACCTACGCGCTGTTCCTCGGCGGGGCCGGTGCGCCCGGGATGACGATGCCGCTGCGCCTGCTGCCCACCGCCGGCGACGGCACCGCGCACCTGTACCTGGAAGCCGCCGTCGGCGTACCGCTGTTCGTGCTGGCCGGGCGCCGTATGGAGGCCAGGGCCCGGCGGGGCACCGGCTCCGCGCTCCGCGCCCTGGCCGAACTCGCCGCCAAGGACGTCGCCGTACGGGCGGCCGACGGAGGCGAACGGCGCATCCCGGTGGAAGCGCTGCGGGTCGGCGACCGCTTCCTGGTACGGCCCGGGGAACGCGTCGCCACCGACGGCACCGTCGTCGAGGGCAGCTCCGCCCTGGACCTGTCCCTGATCAGCGGGGAGAGCCGCCCGGTCGAGGTCGCGCCGGGCTCGGCGGCCGTCGGCGGTGCGGTGAACTCCGGTGGCCTGCTGGAGATACGGGCCGACGCGGTGGGCGCCGACACCCAACTCGCCCGGATCACCCGGCTCGTCGAGGACGCCCAGACCGGAAAGACCACGGTCCAGCGGCTCGCCGACGCGGTGGCGGCCGTCTTCGTCCCCGCCGTACTGACCGTCTCGGTCACCGTCCTGGGCTTCTGGCTCGGCGCCGGGGCCGACCCGCAGGCCGCCGTCACCGCCGCCGTGGCCGTGCTCGTCGTCGCCTGCCCCTGCGCGCTGGGACTGGCCACCCCCACCGCGCTGCTGGCCGCCACCGGCCGTGGCGCCCAGCTCGGCATCCTGGTCGGCGGACCGCAGGCGCTGGAGCGGCTGCGCCGGATCGACACCGTCGTCCTCGACAAGACCGGCACCCTCACCACGGGGCGGATGAGCGTCACCGCCCTCACCCCGCGGACCGGCGGACTCGACGCCGCGGACACCCTGCGTCTGGCTGCCGTCGTCGAGCAGGGCTCCGAACATCCGCTGGCGCGCGCGGTCATCGCGTACGCCCAAGAGAGCCGGCCCCGGACCGGTCAGCCTGAGCCCGGTCGGTCCCAGCCCGGTCAACTCCTGCCGCCCGTAAGCGACTTCCGCGCCACGCCCGGTCACGGCGTACGCGGCACGGTGGACGGGCACCGGGTGGCGGTCACCCGGCCCGGCGACCTCAGCGGCCTGCCGGCTCCGCTGCCGGACGCCGTGCGGGAGGCGGAGACCGCCGGCCACACCGCGGTCCTGGTCACCGTCGACGACACCCCGGAGGCCGTCATCGCCGTCGGCGACGCGCTCCGCCCCGACGGCTACCGCGCCGTGGACCATCTGCGCCGGCTGGGACTGCGGCCGGTGCTGGCCACCGGCGACCGCGCCGCCACCGCCCGCGCGGTGGCCGGCCAACTGGCCATCACCGAGATCCACGCCGAGGCCCGCCCCGAGGACAAGGCCGCGCTGGTCACCACCTTGAAGGAGCAGGGCGCCCGGGTCGCCGTCGTCGGCGACGGGGTCAACGACGCGGCGGCCCTGGCCCTCGCCGACCTCGGGATCGCCATGGGCAGCGGCACCGACGCCGCGATCGGCGCCGCCGATGTCACCCTGGTGCGCGAGGACCTCCAGGCCGTCGCCGACGCGGTACGCCTGGCCCGCCGCACCCTGGGCACCATCCGCGGCAATCTCCTGTGGGCCTTCGGCTACAACCTCGTCACCGTGCCGCTCGCCGCCGTCGGCCTGCTCAACCCGATGCTCGCGGCGGCCGCCATGTCCGCCAGCTCACTGCTCGTGGTGGGCAACAGCCTGCGGCTGCGCGCCTGGCAGCCGGGCGGGGCGAAGAAGCCCGCCCGTCGCGCCGACCGCGCCCGTCAGCAGACCCGTTGGGAGACCGTATGAACCGGCCGTCCGTGTCGGCCGTCGCCGTACCGCTGCTCACCTGTCTGGCGACCCTGGGCACGCTCACCGTATGGACCGCCACCGGCAATGCGGGAACCCCCGCGCGACTGAGCGTCGCCGAGGGCCGGGTGCTGGTCCCGTCCGGCCCCGAGGCCACCGCCGCATGGTTCACGATCCGCAACACCGGCGGCGCGGACGACGTCCTGACGGGCGTCACCGGCCCCGCCGGGCACCGGGCGATGCTCAGCCGTACCGTCGACATCGGGCGCAACGCCCGGAGCATGGCGATGGTCCGCGCCGCCACCGTCCCGGCCGGCGGTGCGCTGCGGATGACGCCGACCACCCTCGACGTCATGATCAGCCCGCCGCCACGGCTCGCGCCCGGCGACCGGCTCACCTTCACGCTGCACTTCCGCCACAGCCCACCGCAGACGGTACGGGCCCGGGCCGTACGCCCGGGCCACTGAAGATCCGCCTGCCGATGTCTGCCCGCTGCCACCTGTCCGGGCAGATGCCACGGGGCTCATGGACCGGCCACCGCCCGCCCATGAGCCCCGTCGCCACAGCGGAGCGGCCGTCAGGCCACCGCGCCCGCGAGAGCGCGCGACCGGTCACCCGGCTCGGCCCGCTCCGCATCGGTCAGCAGCGCGACCAGCGCTTCCCGGGCGCGCGCCACTCGGGACCGCACGGTCCCCACGGGGCAGCCCATCACCCCGGCGGCCGCCGCGTACGGCAGCCCCAGCAGCTGTGTGAGCACAAACGCCTCCCGCCGCTCCGGAGCCAGCGCCGTCAACAGCTCGGCGAGCGCAACGCCCTCGTCGAACCCCGGTACACCGCGCGGCTGCACCCGCTCCGCCGCCGACTGCCAGTCATCGGTCGCGGCCAGCCGGGGCCGCACCGCGTGGGAGCGGATACGGTCCACCACGACCCGCCGGGCGATCGTCAGCAGCCAGGTACGCGCCGACGACCGGCCCTCGAACCGCGGCAGACTGCGCAGCGCCCGTACATAGGTGTCCTGCACCAGATCGTCGGTGGCCTGCGGATCGCCGCTGAGATGGGTCACATAGCGCCGCACATCGAGCTGGGTGGCCCGCACGAACTGCTCGACGGCCCGTTCGTCACCGCCGCGGGCGGCCAGCGCCCACCCCGTCACCGCCTCGTCATCCCGCATACCGCGACCGCCCCTCGCCGCACATCCGCGCTTCGTGGAGGATGGACGCATGCTCTGCTCGCATATCCGTACGGCACTCTCCGCCCGCCTCGACGAGGAGGAGCTGCCACCCGGCATCACCGCACGCCGGCTCGACGACCACCTCGCCGGCTGCCGCGACTGCCGGCAGTGGGAAGCGCGGACACGAGCGCTGACGGCCGGCCTCGACCGCGCCATGGCGCACGCCGAAGGGGACGCGGCCGCCGCCGATGCGCTGCTCGCCCGGCTGAAGTCGGCGTCCGTGTGGCCGGCTTCGGTCTCTCCCGGCACTCTGGATCCGGGCGGCCGACGAGCCGGTTGACCGGGAGGGCCGGGGGAGCCCGCCCCCGCCGCTCCGCGGGCCGACAGCGGACGCGGGCAGCGCGGCCACCGGCATCCGGACAGGAATCATCATCTGGAGTCCTTCGCATGATCCGGTCGCCGCGCGCGACGACCGGTGAAGTCGAAGCCGGGACCTCGGCGCGTGCGTTCAGCGCCCGTCCGTCCACCGGCTCGGGAATTCGACCGTGCTGTCAGCCGACAGCCGGCTCATGCGGCGGACCCCGCAACGACATCGCATGGGCCAGCAGCAGCTTCTGCACCGCCTGCCGCGGCTCCTGCCGGGCGGCGCGCACCGCGGGCCGCGCCTCGGGCAGCACGATCCGCAGGACCAGCACCAACGGGGCGAACAGCCAGGCCGACACGCTCCGTACGAGCCGGAAGGCCGCCCGCTCGCCACCCCACAGCCACCATGCGCTGAGCAGGGCGACCAGCAGGTGCGCTGCGAGCATGCCGGCCGCGCTGCCGTGCATCCCCGGCATCCGGTCCGCGGCGCCCATGTCTCCCATGTGCGCCATGTTTCCCATGCCGCCGCCCATGTCGCCCATGGCGCCCGCGTGATCCATCGCGGGCATCGACGCCATCTGCTGACGCATCAGCCGCAGCATCTCCGCGGCGTCACCGTCGGAGAGCCGTAACCCCTGCGCGCCACACAGCCAGGTGTCCGCCCACCGGCGCGCGAGCGACAGCCGCTCGCCGCCGCCGGCGGCCACCGCCTGGCCGAACGAGAAGGCGCTGTGCAGGGCGGCCTGGGTGCCGACGGTCAGCAAGCCCACCAGCAGCGGCCCGCGTTCACGGCCCGCGCAGCACCAGGCGGCGGCCGCGGTGGCCGCCCCGGCGGTGAGCAGCATCCACGCGGGCACCACGGCATCCGACATCACCGCGTGCCCCAGGGCAGCGAGCAGCACACAGACCACCGCGAACACCGCGGCGCGTAGCCCCCTGAGTACCTGCCCCGCATCCATGACGGGCCCATCGTCGCACCCCCGCTCCGAGGTGGAACGGGAGGGGCCCCGGACGCGCCGCATCGGCCCGCGGCGCGGGCTCAGTACCTGTGGCCTGGCCAGTGCGGTCGTCCCAGCGGGCCGGGCCGGTGAGGCCGAGCAGCCGTATCCGGTGCAGCAGTTCCTCGGGGGCGCCCTGGGCCCGGAGCCGGTCGGAGGCGTGGTGGACCAGCCAGGAGGTGAGTTCGGTGTACATCTCCTCCTTGTTCTCCCAGGCATCCCAGGGGAGTTGGTCTCCCAGCAGTTCCTTCTCCCAGTGGTCCGCCGCCTCGGCCAGCCGCCGGTCGGCTGCCGGATGAGTCAATGCCTCCCATGTGGTGAGCCACGGGGTGACCGTGGCGGACGCCTCGGCACAGCAGGCGAACACCTCGTACGCGGGCATGGCGGTATCCGCACAGGTGAGACTGTGTGCCCACCAGGCGTGCAGGAACTCCCGTACCGCCGCGGCCTGCTCGGCAGGCCAGCGCTGCCAGTGGCCGCGCGCGAACGAGCGTCCGACTTCCGCCATGCCGAAGACGGTGGTTTCGATACGACCGCTGACGAGAGCCGCGGCGAACTGGGGCAGAATCCGGCGCAGCACCGATCCGTGGTCCTCCCAGTCCACGGCCTGCCAGGTACGCCGCAGCAGGTCGGGGTCGAGCTCCACGTCCGGCACCTTGAGCAGCGCGAGCTCTTCCGCGCTGCCCCAGTGGCACTCACAGTTGGACTCGCCGGGGTGGGCGGTCATGCCGCGGAAGGTGACGGCCAGGCCGTCCAGCGCGGTATCGAGACGGAGTGGTGCGGGGGTCTCGTCGAGGTGCATCGCGGGCCCGGCCTTCGGGGACTCCGGGCGGCTTCCGCCGACCGAAGATCGCAACCCTACAGCGCTCCGGAGCGAAACGGACCGATGGCAGCAGGCGGAACGGGGCGCGGCCACACGCCACGCCCCGCCGACTGCTTCTGATGCCTCCTGTGTCCTACGGCCGAGGCCCGATGACCCGCTCGCCGTCCCGGACGGTGATGGCCATGGCCGGACAGACATCGGCGGCGTCCAGCGCGCGCTCGTCCTCCTCGATCCGGTCGTTCAGCGGCTGGGCGTGCGCGCCGCCGACGGCGAACAGATCCGGCGCGATGGCGGCACAGGACCCCGAGGCCATGCACTGCCGCGGGTCGATCTCCACCTGCCACGTCATGCGCTCACCACCCCACCGGCATGACCCGGGGCCCGCGCACCAGCATCTGGCTCTTCCACTCCACATCACCGGCCAGCCGCAGCGTCGGGAACCGGGTTATCAGCGCGCCGAGCGCTTCCTGGAGCTCCAGTCGTGCCAGCGGCGCGCCCAAGCAGTGATGCACACCGTGTCCGAAGCCGAGGTGCTGATTTCCGGCCCGGGAGATGTCCAGCGTCCCGGGTGAGCCGAAGCGCAGCGCATCCCGGTTGGCCGCGCCCACCGCGACCAGAACCGGGGTGCCGGCCCGTACCAGTGTGCCGCCGACATCGATGTCTTCCGTGGCATAACGGGGCTGGCTCGCACCACTGCCCAGCGGGACGAACCGCAGTAACTCCTCCACGGCGCTCCGGATCAGCTCCGGTCGCTCCCGCAACAGGGCGAGCTGACCCGGGTGATCCAGCAGTGCGAGAACGAAGTTGGGGATCTGGGTGGCGGTGGTCTCGTGCCCGGCGACCAGAATCCCGACGCACAGATCGACGAGTTCGAGCTCGGAGAGCCGGTCGCCGACATCCCGGGCATCGATGAGCGCGGTCATCAGATCGTCCTGCGGGGCGCGCCGGTGCTCCTCGATCAACTGACCCATATATGCGCGGAGTTCTTCGAGATTGGCGTCGAACTCCGCCGCGGTCAGGGAACTTGTCGACAGGGCGGCATCGCTCCACACCCGGAACCGCGGCCGGTCCTCGGTCGGCACACCGAGCAGCCGGCAGATCACCGCGACGGGGATGGGCAGCGCGTAACGGTCCACCAGGTCGGCCGGCGGCCCGGCGGCCTCCAGCTCGTCCAGCAGTTCCTGGGTCAGCTGCTTGACCTGCGGCCGGAGCTTCTCGACCTGGCGAACGGTGAACGCCTTGGCCACCAGCGCACGCAGCCGGGTGTGGTCGGGCGGGTCCATGCCCAGGATGCCGCTGTCGCGGCGCCCTTCGGACTGCCGGGGCTCGTCGTGCAGGGCGCCCTCGGCACGGCTGAAGCGCTGGTCGCCGAGGACGAACCGGGCCTCGGCGTAACGGGTGACGAGCCAGGCCGGCTCGCCGTAGGCCATCCGCACCTTCAGTAGTCCGGGAAGGTTGCGGGCCTGTTCGTACTCGTCGGAAAGCTCAAGGCTCTCAGGGATATTGAAGGGGTAGGAGAGGGGCGCTGTGTCGGCTGTGGTCACGGTGACCTCCCTTGTGTAAGCACCTGCTTACAAAGGTAGGCCGCTCCCTCGGAGTGGTCAACGACGCATTGCGGCCGTCATTGTGACGGACCGTCGGAGAGGAGCGTGATGATGAGGGAGTCCCCGCAGCGCGGCACGGAGGGTGCGTACCGCCGGGACGCGCAGGGCACCCGGCTGCGGCTGCTCGATGCCGCGTCGGAACTGTTCGCGGAGCGCGGCTACGAACGCGCGACGGTACGCGATATCGCGGCCCGGGCCGGGGCCAATCAAGCCCTGCTGTTCCGCTACTTCGGCTCGAAGAAGGCCCTGTTCGGAGAGGTGATGGCGCGGGGAGGCCAGGAGCAGCTGCGGACCACCCCCGCCGAGCGGCTGTTCGAGGTCGCGCTGCGCGGCATGCTGGCCGGCGGCGGGGCGGGTGCCGACCGCTCGCTGGAGGTGTGTCTGCGCTCCATCGGCGGCAGCGACGAGATCGCGGACGCGCTGCGCGGGCTGGGGGAGGAGTACGCGGAGGTCCTCGCCACGCTCTCCGGGTCGGACAACGGCGGACTGCGCGCCGATCTGGCGCTGTCCTGGCTGCTGGGGATCGGCCTGATGCGTGTGGTGGTCGCCAAGGAGCCACTGGCGAGCGCCGACCCGGACACGGTGTGCCGGCTCGTCGCGGGTGCGCTGGGAAGCCTGCTGGAGAGCCTGCCGAACGACGTGGAGAAGAGCGGCGAAAATGGCGGGATTCCGTAGCGGGAAGAGGGGTTTTGGGTGGAATGTCATAGATTCTGCTGCGTTCCAGTGACTCTGCGGCGGGTCGCAAGTCGATGGACAAATGCCACTTTATCGTCGCCTTTGCAGAGAATATTCATTTTCTGCAGAGTCGAGTGAAGGTGGAAACATGCTCCGTTCGATCCCTCGCGGCCTCGCAGTGGCCGGCCTGACCGCGGCTGCCCTCGTGGTGCCGATGGCAGGCGCCGCCACTGCCGCGACCGCGCCCCCCAGCAGCACGCAGAGCACCCTGTGCTCCTCGCACCACCGCTGCGACAAGGGCCACCACGGCAACCAGCACCACCGGCACGGCCACAAGAGCCACGGCCGGCTCGGGCACGGTGGCCACGACGGCTACGACGGCTTCGGGCGCGACGGGCGCCGCGACGGCTACGGCTACGGCAACAACGACGGCTACGGGCGCGACGGCTATGGCCGTGACGGTTACGGGCGCGATGGCTACGGCCGCGACGGCCAGGGCCTGGGCAGAGACGGCCTGCTCGGTCTCGGCCTGCTCGGGCTCCTCTAGTACCCGTCGGGGTCAGGCTGTGGGCCCGGGGTCAGGATCCCGGGCCCATCGCATGTGTCGCCGACGCCGACTGCCCGTACGTCAGCCCCCGGACCCGGACCCGGCCCCGTCCTGCGTCAGCTTCGTCAGCTTCTGCGGCACTCCGCCCGCCCCATCGGCCAGCGGGGCCGCGCCGCCACTCGCTTGCTTCAGGTTGTCGAGAATGGCCAGCCCCTGGCCCACGATGCCGGAGACGATCTCGTTCACCCCGTCGGTGCCGTTCAGGACGGTCAGCCGGGAGCCGGAGATGCCCTCGGCCGCGGCCTGGGCGAGCGCCGGGAGGTTCTCGACGGTGCGGTTGGCGGCGATCAGCTCCTGGTTGCCGTCCCGCAGCGAGGCCGCCACGGCATTGTTCGCATCGGCCCGCGCCTGGGCGATCGCCCGCTCGGTGTAGGCACGGGCGTCCGCCTCGAACCGCACCTGGTCACGCTGTGCCTCCGCCAGGGTGCGCACCCGGTACGCCTCGGCGTCCGCCGGGCGGCGCACCTCGGCCTCCAGCCGCTGGGCGGCCAGCGAGGCCTGCCGCTCGGCCAGCGCGGTCTGCTCCTCGATGACCTCCTGCGAGGCCCTGGCCTGGGACAGCGGGCCGGCCTGCGCGGCACGGGCGTTGTACTGCTCGGTCTCGGCGAGGAACCCGGCCCGTTTGATCGCGGTGTCCCGCTCGTACTCCGCCTTGAGCGCCGCCGCCTGCTGTTCCCGCTCGGTCGCCTCCTGGTCGGCCTTGGCCTCCGCGATCCGGGCCGCGCTGGCGACGGCCGCGGCGTGCGGCGCGGCCAGATTGGTGATGTAGCCGGAGGTGTCGCCGATCTCCTGGATCTGCAGGGCGTCGACGACGATGCCGAGCTTCTCCATCTCGGAGTGGCTGCCCTCCTTGACCTCTTGGGCGACCCGGTCCCGCTCCCGGATGATCTGCTCGACGGTCAGCCCGCCGACGATCGACCGCAGGTGACCGGCGAAGATCCGCCCCACCAGCTCTTCCATGGTGGCCTGCTCGTCCAGGAACCGGCGCGCGGCGTTGGCGATCGACGGATGGTCGTCACCCACCTTGAAGACGGCGACCGCCCGGACGGCGAGCCGGATGCCCTGCTGGGTGACGCAGTCCTCGGATATCTCCGCCTCCCGCAGCGACAGCGACAGCAGACTCGCCTTCTGCTTGACGGGCATGACCCAGCGGCCATGGCCCGTGACGATACGGAATTGGGCATCCCCGGCCCGGCTCTTCGAGCCGGAGATCAACAGCGCCTCGTTCGGCGCGGGTACATGCCAGAACAGCATCGGAAGGCTCCTGGTCGGTGCGACCGGCCTCGGTTCGTGTGCGGGGACGGTTGGACGAAGGTGAAGGGGGCTTGCCCATCCGGCCCGTAGCGGCCAGAGAACGGCCGGGTCATCACGCAGGCAGCGGCGCGACGATCACCGACCGCGCCGAGGTGTGGTCCACCACGATGACCTGCGTATGCCGGGCGATGGGTTCCTGGGACCAGGCGGCGAAGGCCTCGGTCCCGCCGCGTACGGGCAGCAGCACCTCGCCCGGGCCATCGGTCGGGATCGAGACGGTGACCCGCCCGATCACCCCGATCGGGCTGAAGTCCGTGTCATCCGTCGCGCTCACCCGGGCTCCGTCGCTGGTCAAAGCCGCTGCCGGCCAGGAGGCCGGCCAGCGGGACATCTCGACAACTCAACGGTACTCCGGGCCGGGCGCCCCTTCAGGTCGCCCGTTCCGGCGGCCGGCGCACCCGGGTTTCAGGCATCGAGCCGGGGCGGGCGGGCGGCCGGGACCGACTTCCTGGAGGGCAGCACATCGGGTGCGCGGTGCGGCCGCAGGGCCGTGAGGGCGGTCTCGGTCTCCTCCATCAGCGCACGGTAGGAGACCAGTCGCTGCCACTCGGGATCGGCGACGCCGGGCACCGTGGCATCCCGCTCGGTCCAGAGCTTCACCAGCCCCGCGTACAACGGTGTCTGCCGGACAATCTCGGAGGTGATCCACCGCGGTGCGGCCCCGGGGCGGGGAAGGAAAGTCTGTCCGTGACCTGCGACGGTGCCGGAGGAAGGGGCGCTCATGGCCGTAGAAACGATTCTGCGAGCATGTGGTCACTGCGTATTTTTACGGCTCCGGCTCCATACGTCCCGTAGGCAGGGGCGTAACTCCATCGAATATCACCTTATGCAGTGATCTATAGCCGAGAAGCGGGCCAATCCGGGCGAAGGAACGTTGTCGCAGTCATGGAACCGAGGGAGTTGTGGGAGCGCCACGCGGTACTCGCACAGGCGTTTTGCAGCAGCGATGACGAGGTCCGCCGGACGCAGGGACTCCTCGACGAGGCCGAGGCCCGCCGTTCGCGGACCCTGGCCGCCTTCGCCGTGACCGTGGGCAGCGATGCGGTGGTGGCGGACCTGCTCGGCCTGGAGGAGCGCGAAGTACGCCTGGCCCGCCGCACGGTGGGCAAGGACGACGCCCGCGCGGTCGCCAAGAGCCTGCTCGCGCAGCCCGCGTGTGAAGAACCGCCCGCGGAGCAGCCCCCGGCGCAACAGGCCACCGCACACCCCGAGGGCCAGGCCACCGCGGGCCCGGCCACGACGGCCCCGGTCACCGAGCACCGGACCACGGCGGGCCCGCCCGCCGCACCACACACCGCCGCGCCACACACCGCCACGCCACACGCCGCCCCGCCCCAGGCCCCCGCGCCCCAGACCGGCGAACCGGGCTGGGCGCCGGCTCTGGACGCGGTTCTGATGAGCAGCTGGCACACCGGAGTTGACCTCACCGCACTCGCCGCCGAACTCGGCCTCGACGTCAGGCTCCTCGTGGCACGCGCCCAGCAGCTGTCCGCCGAAAACCGGCACACCCCGCCCCCGCAATCGGACCGCACCGGCCGCCACCGGCGGATGGCCAAGCTCCAGAGCACCCCACAGCCGGAGACCCCCCATCTGGCCTGGCGTGAGCGAACACAGCAGCCCCCGGGGGAGCACTACGAACACGAGCCCTGGAAGCAGCAGCCGTACCAGAATTACCAGCACTACCAAAGCCACCAGAACCACCAGAACCACCAGAACTACCCCGACTACCAGACGTACCAGGTGTACGAGGAGCAGCAGCCCTCCCATGCGCCCGCCACCTGGGACGCCAACGCGATCACCGCGGCCCAGCACGACTGGGACGGCATCCTCAGCCACTGGGAGGCCACCACCTCCACCACGCCGCCCCTCTCGGCGCCAGGTCACGGAGGTACGTGATGCCGCCCCCTCATCGGTGCCCCGGTGTCGATTACAGTGGGCGCCGAGCCGTGACTGGCGCTTGGGTGGAGTACCACCGGGGAGCGGCTCGGCCGGTCATGGTCAGTGCCGCGCGCCTGGGCGATCCGTCAACGACGCCCAGGAGCACACCATGTCCTCGACCGCCCGTCTCATGGACGGCAGCGCACTGGCCCGCCGCATCGTCGGACAGGCCGCGGAACGCGCGGCGGACCTCACCCGGCAGACCGGCCAGGCCCCCTGCCTGGCGACCGTGCTGGTGGGTGAAGACCCCGCCTCGGTGACGTACGTACGCATGAAGCGCGCCCGCTGCGAGAAGGCCGGGATCCGGTCCCGGCATGTCGAACTGCCCGCCGCGACCACGACCGCGGAGCTGGTCGGCACGATCACCGCGCTGTCGCAGGACCCCGACGTGCACGGCATCCTGCTCCAGCACCCGGTCGGCCCGCACATCGACGAGCGCGCCGCCTTCGAGGCGATCGCCCCGGAGAAGGACGTCGACGGGGTCACCTTCCACTCCTTCGCCGCGATGAGCTTCGGCCTGGACGGCTTCGCCTCCTGCACGCCCGGCGGCATCCTCCGCCTCCTGGACCACTACGAGGTCGATCTGACCGGTAAGCACGCCGTCGTGGTCGGCCGCAGCGCGATCCTCGGCAAGCCCGTCGGGATGCTGCTGCTCGGCCGCAACGCCACCGTCACCTACTGCCACTCCCGCACCACCGACCTCGCCTCGATCACCAGGGAGGCCGATGTCCTGATAGCCGCCGTCGGCCGGCCCCGCTTCCTGCGCGGCGAGCACATCAAGCCCGGGGCCGTCGTGATCGACGCCGGCTACAACCCCGGCAACGTCGGCGATGTGGACTTCGAGTCGGCGAGCGCCCGCGCCTCCCTGCTCACCCCGGTCCCCGGCGGCGTCGGTCCGATGACCATCGCGGTCCTGCTCACCCAGACCGTCGATGCCGCCGCCCGCCAACTGGGCGTGGCCTGACGGAAGCCGGGGAGGGTGGTCGGCGGTGATCCGTAAGCGGCCGGAAGGGTTCGCCCGGTAGGCGTCGTCCGTACGTATGATCGCGATGCCGGTATGCGATCACTCGCGACCACCCTCGAAGGCTTGAACGACCATGGCGGAACAGCGCGTTGTCATCGTGACGGGCGGCGGTACGGGCATCGGCGCCGCCACCGCCCGGCTGCCGCGGGCGGCCGGCCACCAGGTGGTCATCTCCGGGCGCCGACCCGAACCGTTGCAGCGCATCGCCGAGGAGACCGGAGCGCTGGCTCACCCGTCCGACGCCGCCGATCCCGCGGCGGTGCAGGAACTCGTCGATGCCACCGTGTCCACGTACGGGCGGCTCGACGGACTGGTGCTCAACGCCGGTATCGCCCGCGGCGGGTCCGTCGGCGATCTGTCGGTGGCGGACTGGGAGGCCGTCATGACCACCAACGTCACCGGCCCGTTCCTCCTCCAACGCGCCGCTCCTCCCCACCTGTTGGCGGCGCGTGGCGCGGTCGTCGCGGTCGCCTCGGTGTCCGCCCTGCGCAACGGCGAGGGCAACGCCGCCTATGCCACCTCCAAGGCGGCCCTGCTCCAGCTCTGCCGCTCCCTGGCCGTCGACTACGGACGGGACGGGCTCCGCGCCAACATCGTCTGCCCCAGCTGGGTACGTACGGAGATGGCCGACCGGCGCATGGCGCGATTCGCCGAGGAGGCCGGGCTGGCGGACGGCGGCGTGGCTGCCGCCTACGAGGAGGCCACCCGGCTGCTGCCCACAGGCCGCCCCGGCGAGCCCCACGAGGTCGCGGAGGCAATCAGCTGGCTGCTCTCACCCGCCGCGTCCTTCGTCAACGGGGCGGTACTCACCGTCGACGGCGGGGCGACCGCGGTCGACCCCGGAGGCGCCGCGTTCACCTTCCGCATCGAGCCACGCGACGGCGCGGAAGAGGACGCCGGGCAGCGGTAGAGACCCTGCTGCGCGAACTCGCCGACCCTTCCCGGCATTCGGTTCAGCACTCGATGATGTTGACGGCGAGTCCGCCGCGTGCGGTCTCCTTGTACTTGACGCTCATGTCGGCGCCGGTCTCCTTCATGGTCTTGATGACCTTGTCGAGGGAGACTTTGTGGCTGCCGTCGCCGCGCATGGCCATCTTCGCGGCGGTGACGGCCTTGACGGCGGCCATGCCGTTGCGTTCGATGCAGGGGATCTGGACGAGGCCGCCGACGGGGTCGCAGGTCAGGCCGAGGTTGTGTTCCATGCCGATCTCGGCGGCGTTCTCGACCTGTTCGGGGCTGCCGCCGAGGACTTCGGCGAGGGCGCCGGCGGCCATGGAGCAGGCGGAGCCGACCTCGCCCTGGCAGCCGACCTCGGCGCCGGAGATGGAGGCGTTCTCCTTGAAGAGCATGCCGATGGCGCCGGCCGCGAGCAGGAAGCGGACCACGCCGTCCTCGTCGGCGCCGGGCACGAAGTTCATGTAGTAGTGCAGGACGGCGGGGATGATGCCGGCGGCGCCGTTGGTGGGGGCGGTCACCACGCGGCCGCCGGCGGCGTTCTCCTCGTTGACGGCCATGGCGTAGAGGGTGATCCACTCCATGGCGCGGGCCTGCGCGTCGCCTTCGGCGCGCAGTTGGCGGGCGGAGTTCGCGGCGCGGCGGCGGACCTTGAGGCCGCCGGGCAGGATGCCTTCGCGGGACATGCCGCGTTGGATGCAGGCCTGCATGACGCCCCAGATGTCGAGCAGCCCGGAGCGGATTTCTTCCTCGGTGCGCCAGGCTTTTTCGTTCTCCAGCATGAGGGCGGAGATGGACAGGCCGGTGTCCTGGGCCAGGCGGAGGAGTTCGTCGCCGGTGCGGAAGGGGTGCCCCAGGACGGTGTCGTCGGGGACGATCGGGTTTTGGCCGGCGACCGCGTCCTCGTCGACGACGAAGCCGCCGCCCACGGAGTAGTAGGTCTTCTCCAGGAGGGGTGCGCCTGTGGTGTCGTAGGCGAAGAGGGTCATGCCGTTGGCGTGGTAGGGCAGGGCGCGGCGGCGGTGGAGGATGAGTTCGGTGGATTCGTCGAAGTCGATTTCGTGGGCGGTGCCTATTTCGGCGCCCATCAGTCGCAGTCGTTTGGTGGTGCGGATGCGTTCGACTTCGTCGTCGGCGCTTTCGACGTCGACGGTGCGGGGGGAGTGGCCTTCCAGGCCCAGGAGGACGGCTTTGGGGGTGCCGTGGCCGTGGCCGGTGGCGCCCAGGGAGCCGAAGAGTTCGGCGCGTACGGAGGTGGTCTGGGCGAGCAGACCGTCCTTCTTGAGGCGTCCGACGAACATCCGGGCGGCGCGCATGGGGCCGACGGTGTGGGAGCTGGAGGGGCCGATGCCGATGGAGAAGAGGTCGAAGACGGAGATGGCCACGGGGGCGGACTCCCTCGGTCGGGAAGGGCGGAGCGGAGGGTGGGCCGGAGTGTGGGTCAGAGGGCGGGGTAGAGGGGGAGCTTGTCCGCCAGTGCCGTGACGCGGGCCTTGAGGGCTTCGGTGTCGTAGGTGGGCTTGAGCGCCTCGGCGATGATGTCGGCGACCTCGCGGAAGTCTTCGGCCTGGAAGCCGCGGGTGGCCAGTGCCGGGGTGCCGATGCGCAGACCCGAGGTGACCATGGGGGGTCGGGGGTCGTTGGGGATGGCGTTGCGGTTGACGGTGATGCCGACCTCGTGGAGGCGGTCCTCGGCCTGCTGGCCGTCCAGTTCGGAGTCGCGCAGGTCGACCAGGACGAGGTGGACGTCGGTGCCGCCGGACAGGACGGAGACGCCGTGCTGCTTGATGTCGTCCTGGATGAGGCGTTCGGCGAGGATCTTGGCGCCGTCGAGGGTGCGCTGCTGGCGCTCCTTGAATTCTTCGGAGGCGGCGACCTTGAAGGAGACGGCCTTGGCGGCGATGACGTGTTCGAGGGGGCCGCCCTGCTGGCCGGGGAAGACGGCGGAGTTGATCTTCTTGGCGAGTTCCTGGGTGGAGAGGATCACGCCGCCGCGGGGGCCGCCGAGGGTTTTGTGGGTGGTGGTGGTCACGACGTGGGCGTGCGGGACCGGGTTGGGGTGCAGGCCGGCGGCGACGAGGCCGGCGAAGTGGGCCATGTCGACCATGAGGTAGGCGCCGACCTCGTCGGCGATGCGGCGGAAGGCGGCGAAGTCGAGCTGGCGGGGGTAGGCGGACCAGCCGGCGACGATCAGCTTGGGGCGGTGTTCCTTGGCGAGGCGTTCGACCTCTTCCATGTCGACGAGGTTGGTCTTCTCGTCGACGTGGTAGGGGACGACGTTGTAGAGCTTGCCGGAGAAGTTGATCTTCATGCCGTGGGTCAGGTGCCCGCCGTGGGCGAGGTTGAGGCCCAGGATGGTGTCGCCCGGCTTGATGAGGGCGAACATGGCGGCGGCGTTGGCCTGTGCGCCGGAGTGGGGCTGGACGTTGGCGGCTTCGGCGCCGAAGAGGGCCTTGATGCGGTCGATGGCGATCTGTTCGACGACGTCGACGTGTTCGCAGCCGCCGTAGTAGCGGCGGCCGGGGTAGCCCTCGGCGTACTTGTTGGTCAGGACGGAGCCCTGGGCCTCCATGACGGCGACGGGGGCGAAGTTCTCCGAGGCGATCATTTCGAGGGTGGACTGCTGGCGGTGCAGCTCGGCGTCGACGGCGGCGGCGACGTCGGGGTCGAGCTCATGGAGGGAGCTGTTCACAAGCGATGGGGAGCTGTCGAGAAGCGACATGGGGCGGCGCCTTCCTGGGCGGAGGTCAGGTGGTGGCCGGCTGGGTGGCGCGGGCGAGTTCGCGGCGGAGGCGCATGAAGGGGCGCGGGCGGTTGAGGGCCAGCACCGCGGTGGTGTGCCCGTCGCGTTCGTAGCAGGCGAGGAAGGAACGGTCGTCGGGGGAGCCTTCGACGATGCGCGGGGTGTCGGTGGGCAGCCGCCGGCCGGCGAACTGGATCCGTACGCCGTACTGGTCGGACCAGAAGTACGGCAGGCTCCGGTGGCGGGCGACGGTGCTGCCCGCGAGGAGGTTCTGGGCGGCGACGGCGGCCTGTTCGGTGGCGCTGGTCCAGTGCTCGGCGCGGCTGCCGTCCACCCGGGCGACATCGCCGACGGCCACGATCTGCGGCAGCGGGGTGACACAGCCCGCATCGCAGCGCACACCGTCGTCGAGCGGCAGTCCGGAGCCTTCGAGCCAGGCGGTATTGGGGTGTACGCCGATGCCGATGACGACCACATCGGCGGGGAGCAGCCGGCCGTCGGTCAGCTCGACTCCGGTGACACGGTTGTCGCCGCCGCCGCTGTGCAGGCGGGCGACGCCGGTTCCGGTGAGCAGGGCGACGCCGTGGTCCGCGTGCAAAGCGGAGCAGATCCGGGCCATCGCGTCGCCGAGTTGGGGGACGAGGGGGAGCGGGGCGGCCTCGACGACGGTGACGTCATGGCCGAGGCCAGCGCAGGAGGAGGCGACCTCGGCGCCGATGAAGCCGCCGCCGATCACCACGACCCTGGCCGGGCCCCGGGCCAGGGTCGCGCGCAGTGCCTGGGCGTCGTCGAGGGTGCGCAGGGTGTGCGCTCCGGTGGGTGGTGTGCCGGGGAGGCGGCGCGGGGTGGCGCCGGTGGCGATGACCAGGCCGTCGGTGGTCAGGGACCGGCCGCCGTCGAGGAACACCGTGCGCCCGCCGGTGTCGAGCCCGGTGGCCCGGGTGCCCAGCAGCCATTCGGCGTCGAGTTCGGCGATCTCCTCGGCGTCGGCCAGGGCGAGTTGGTCCTGGCCGGTGGTGCCGGTGAGGAAGTCCTTGGACAGCGGCGGGCGGTCGTAGGGGCGGTGCCGCTCGTCCCCGACGATCACCAGGCGGCCGTCGAACCCCTGGGCGCGCAGGGCCCGCGCGGTGTACAGACCCGCCAGCGAGGCCCCGATGACAGCGACCGACTTCATGCGGCGGTGCCCTCCTCGGCGGCGTGGTGGACGTAGATCATGCCGTTCTCGATGGTCACCGGGTGGGTGCGCACGGCCCGGCGCGCGGGCAGACAGGTGGGCGCTCCGGTACGGAGATCGAATGAAGCGGCGTGCAGCGGGCATTCGACCAGACACCCCTCCAGCCAGCCGTCCGACAGTGAGGCGTCCTGGTGGGTGCAGGTGTCGTCGATGGCGTACAGCTCCCCGTCGGCGTTGAAGACGGCGATCGGAGGTGCGGTGTCGATGCGTACGGACTCGCCTGCGGGCAGGTCGGCAAGGTGGCAGACAGGAATCACAGGACCCCCCTGTTACTGTTCGGTATCATCGAGTTTCGCGTGGCGCACGATGAAGCGCTATGCGCAACAGAATCCCGACGGGTGGCTTGTGCGTCAAGCGATCCCGGGAAATGCCGACCCTTCACATCCCGACCCACGATCGGGCAGCCAGGTGGTGAGATCCAGCAGATGACGGACATGGTGGAGGGGCAGACGGCCGGCAAGCCGGCGAAAGGGCCGGTCAGCGCCGTGCAGTCGGTGGACCGGGCGGTGACCGTGCTGGAGATCCTCGCCCGGCTCGGCGAGGCGGGTGTGACCGAGGTCGCCGACGAGCTGGGCGTGCACAAGTCGACCGCGTTCCGGCTGCTGGGCGTGCTGGAGAGCCGCGGACTGGTCGGTCAGGAGCAGGAGCGCGGCAAGTACTACCTCGGGGCGGGGGTGCTGCGGCTGGCCGGTGCGGCGGCCGTGCGGTTGGACATCTCCCAGGAAGGCGCGGCGGTCTGCCGGCAGCTGGCCGACGAGCTGGGGGAGACGGTCAATATCGCGGTGCTGGAGAGCGATGCCGCCGTGAACATCATGCAGGCCCGCGGCCCCGCGTCGGTCACCGCGCAGAACTGGCTCGGCCGGCGCACCCCGCTGCATGCCACCTCCAGCGGCAAGGCGCTGCTCGCCCATCAGCCCAGCCCGGTCCAGGACGCCGTCCTCGCCCGGAAGTTGCCGCGGCTCACCGAGCGGACGGTCACCTCGGCCACCGCGCTGCGCCGTGAGCTCGCCGAGGTGGTCGAGCAGGGTTTCGCGGTGGCGGTCGAGGAGCTGGAGCTCGGTCTGCGCGCGGTCGCGGCGCCGGTGCGGGCGCACGACGGCTCGGTGATCGGCGCGATCAGCGTGTCCGTGCCCGCCTACCGGCTGGACGAGGAGCGGCTGCCCGAGGTGGTCAAGGGCACCGTTTCCGCAGCTGAGGAGCTCTCCCGGCGGATGGGGTACGCCTGTTGAACGGCTGACGGGCGCGGGTGCGGATGCGGGGTCGGACTTCTGGGTCCGGCCCCGCTGTCCTGTCCGGGGACGTAACAAGTCCTTTACCAAGAGCTAGCTCGTACCTCTTGACGCTGCCGATACGGCGTTCCCACTATGTCTCTCATCGCGCAACCAGTCGTGCACTGCGCAACACTGAGGGGTAGGGCATGCCACACGAAGTTCATGCCGTCGTCGCGGCGAAACAAGGCGCACCGGTCGAGCTGCAGACGATCCTGGTGCCGGACCCCGGACCGGGAGAAGTGCTCGTCGCCGTGCAGGCCTGCGGCGTCTGCCACACCGATCTGCACTACCGGGACGGTGCGATCAACGACGAATTCCCCTTTCTGCTCGGCCATGAGGCGGCCGGCGTCATCGAATCCGTCGGCCCCGGTGTGACCGATCTTGCCCCTGGCGATTACGTCGTACTCGCCTGGAGGGCGCCCTGCGGCAGCTGTCGCTCCTGTCGCCGCGGACGGCCCTGGTACTGCTTCGACTCCCGCAACGCCGCCCAGCCGATGACCCTGTTGGACGGCACCCCGCTCGCCCCCGCACTCGGCATCGGCGCCTTCGCCGAGAAGACCCTGGTCGCCGCCGGGCAGGCGGTGAAGGTCGACCCCGCGGCCCGCCCGGAAGCGGCCGGGCTCATCGGCTGCGGAGTGATGGCGGGATACGGCGCCGCCGTGCACACCGGCGGCGTGGGCAGCGGTGACACCGTCGCCGTCATCGGCTGCGGCGGGGTCGGCAACGCGGCGATCGCCGGCGCCTCGATCGCCGGCGCGCGCCGGGTCATCGCGGTCGACATCGACGACAGAAAGCTGGACGGCGCCACCCGGTTCGGCGCCACCCACACCGTCAACTCCCGTGGTACGGACCCCATCGAGGCCGTACGGGGACTCACCGGCGGCAACGGCGCCGATGTCGTCATCGACGCGGTCGGCCGCCCCGAGACCTACCGGCAGGGCTTCTACATGCGGGATCTGGCCGGGACCCTGGTCCAGGTCGGCGTCCCCGACCCGGACATGCGCATCGACCTGCCGCTCATCGACCTGTTCTCGCGCGGCGGCGCCCTGAAGTCCTCCTGGTACGGCGACTGCCTGCCCAGCCGCGACTTCCCCGTCCTCATCGACCGCTACCTCAGCGGCCGGCTCGACCTCGACGGATTCGTCACCGAGACGATCGCCCTGGACGAGGTGGAGTCCGCTTTCGACAAGATGCGCGACGGCCAGGTACTGCGTTCCGTCGTGGTCCTGTAACGGCGTAACACCCCAGTCGACCACCCCGACCAGCAGGAGGAGGGGCATGTCCCGTACGCCCGCACACCGTTCCCGAGTGGTTGTCATCGGCGCCGGCATCGTCGGCTGTTCCCTGGCCGACGAGCTGACCGCCCGCGGCTGGACCGACGTCACCGTCCTCGAACAGGGCCCGCTGCCGGCCCCCGGCGGCTCCACCTCGCACGCACCGGGGCTGGTCTTCCAGACCGGTCCGTCCAAGACCATGACCGAGTTCGCCGCCTACACCGTGCAGAAGTTCAGCTCCCTGGAGGTGGACGGACTGCCCTGCTTCAACCCGGTCGGCGGTCTGGAAGTCGCCACCACCGCGGCCCGCTGGGCCGATCTGCACCGCAAGGCCGGACTCGCCGCCTCCTGGGGCGTACGCGGCGAACTGCTCACCCCGCAGCAGTGCAAGCAGCTGTGGCCGATGCTGGACGAGACCAAGCTCCACGGCGGCTTCCACACCGCCGACGACGGCCTGGCCCGCGCCCTGCTCGCCTGCCGCGCCCAGATGGAGCGGGCCGCGGGGAGGGGTGCGCGCTTCCTGGAGCGGCACACCGTCACCGGCATCGAGCGGGAGGACGGCCATGTCACCGGCGTCGTCACCGACCGCGGCACCTTCCCCGCCGACCATGTGGTCTCCGCCGCCGGCTTCTGGGGACCGGTGATCGGCGCCATGGCCGGGGTGGACGTACCGCTGCTCCCGCTGGCCCACCAGTACGCCACCACCGAACCGCTCCCCGAGCTCGCCGGCGTCAACGATCCGCATGGGGGCACCCCCTGTTCGAGCGAAGCCGAGAGCTTGGGGGAAGAGGCGAGCAAGCCGATCCTGCGCTTCCAGGATCGCGACCTCTACTTCCGCGAACACACCGACCGGATCGGGATCGGCTCGTACGCCCACCGCCCGATGCCCGTCGACCCCTTCACCGTCCCCGCCTTCGACGAAGCCCCCGTCATGCCGTCCTCGCTGCCCTTCACCGAGGACGACTTCGCCCCGAGCTGGCAGGACAGTGTCGGACTGCTGCCCGCGCTGGGCGAGAGCCGGGTGGCCGAGGGCTTCAACGGCGTCTTCTCCTTCACCCCCGACGGAATGCCGGTCCTCGGCGAATCCCGCGAACTACGCGGATTCTGGCTCGCCGAGGCGGTCTGGGTCACCCACTCCGCGGGCGTCGCCCGGGCCGTCGCCGAGTGGATGACGGACGGCCGGCCCGCCATCGACATCCACGAGTGCGACCTCTACCGCTTCGAGGACGCCCAGCGCTCGCCCGCCTACATCGAAGACCGCGGCGCCCAGAACTTCGTCGAGGTCTATGACGTCATCCACCCGCTGCAGCCCATGGAGCAGCCACGGCCGCTGCGCACCAGCCCCTTCTACGCACGCCAGCAGGAACTCGGCGCGTACTTCCTGGAGGGCGGCGGCTGGGAGCGCCCGCACTGGTACGAGGCCAACGCCCCGCTCGCCGACGGGCTCGAACTCCCCGAACGGGACGCCTGGTCCGCCCGCTACTGGTCGCCGATCGCCGCGGCCGAGGCCCGGGCCACCCGCGAGAAGGTCGCCCTCTACGACATGACCCCGCTGCGCAGGCTGGAGGTCACCGGCCCGGGCGCGCTGGACTTCCTGCACCGTATGACGACCAACAACCTCCGCAAGAAGCCCGGCGCGGTCACCTACACCCTGCTCCTGGACGAGACCGGCGGCATCCGCTCCGATCTCACGGTCGCCCGCCTGGCCCCCGACCGCTTCCAGGTCGGTGCCAACTCCCCGGCCGACCTCGACTGGCTGCTGCGGCACGCGCATGGGGGCACCTCCCGCTCGAGCGGAGCCGAGAGTGGGGGAGGGGTCCAGGTCCGCGACATCACCTCCGGCACCTGCTGTATCGGTGTCTGGGGACCGCTCGCCCGCGACCTGGTTCAGCCGCTGACCCGCGACGACTTCTCCCACGAGGGCTTCGGCTACTTCCGCGCGAAGCAGACGTACCTCGGCCATGTGCCGGTGACGGCGATGCGTCTGTCGTACGTCGGTGAGTTGGGCTGGGAGCTGTACACCACCGCCGACCTGGGGCTGCGGCTCTGGGACACGCTGTGGGAGGCGGGCCGGGAGCACGGAGTGATCGCAGCCGGTCGCTCGGCCTTCAACAGCCTGCGCCTGGAGAAGGGTTACCGCGCCTGGGGCGCCGACATGACCGCCGAGCACAACCCGTACGAGGCGGGAGTCGGATTCGCGGTCCGCACGGACAAGGAGTTCGTGGGACGGGCCGCACTCGAAGGAAACGAGACCCCGAAGCGCAAGCTGACCGCGCTCCTGCTCGACGACCCGGCCGCCAACGTCCTCGGCAAGGAGCCCGTCTCCGTCGACGGAGCCCCGGCAGGCTATGTGACCAGCGCCTCGTACGGCTACACGCTGGGCCGGTGCGTCGCCTACGCCTGGCTGCCGCCGCTCGCCACCGGCACCGGCGTGCACATCGAGTACTTCGGCGAGAAGATCCCGGCGACCGTCGCCGACGAGCCGCTCTTCGACCCCAAGATGACCCGCATCCGCCGCTAGCACGACAGTCACGCCAGGAGGTCCCTGTGTCCCCCTCTTACGACGTCATCGTCCTCGGCCTCGGCGGCATGGGCAGCGCCGCCGCCCACCACCTCGCCGCCCGCGGCGCCCGGGTCCTGGGCCTGGAGAAGTTCGGCCCGGTACACAACCGCGGCTCCAGCCACGGCGGTTCGCGCATCACCCGCCAGTCCTACTTCGAGGACCCTGCCTACGTTCCGCTGCTGCTGCGCTCGTACGAGCTGTACGACAAGCTGGAGCGGGACACCGGCCGTGAGATCGCCACGCTCTGCGGCGGGGTGATGATCGGCCGGCCCGACAGCCGTACCGTCAGCGGTAGTCTGCAATCCGCCCGGCAGTGGGACCTCCCGCACGAGATGCTCGATGCCAAGGAGATCCGCCGCCGGTTCCCGACCCTCACCCCGGCCGACGACGAGGTCGCGCTCTACGAGGCGCGGGCCGGGCTGGTCCGGCCGGAGTACACCGTCGCCGCCCATGTCCAGCTCGCCACCCAGGACGGCGCCGAGCTGCACTTCGAGGAGCCGGTCACCCGGTGGGAGGAGCTGCCCGGCGGCTCCGGCGTCCGCGTCCACACCCCCGAAAACACCTATACCGCAGGCCAGTTGGTGATCTGCCCGGGTGCCTGGGCGCCCCAGCTGCTCACCGACCTGGGCGTGCCGTTCACCATCGAACGGCAGGTCATGTACTGGTTCGCGCCCGAGGGTGGCACCGGGCCCTTCGTCCCCGAGCGGCATCCGATCTACATCTGGGAGGACGACCGGGGCGTTCAGATCTACGGCTTCCCGTCGATCGACGGCCCCGACGGCGGTGCCAAGGTCGCGTTCTTCCGCAAGGGCACCGTCTGCACACCGGAGACCATCGAACGCACCGTGCACGAGCACGAGGTACGCGCCATGGCCGACCAGCTCGGCCCGCGTATCCCCGCCCTGCCCGGCCGTTTCATCAAGGCCGCCACCTGCATGTACTCCAACACCCCCGACGAGCACTTCGTGATCACCCGGCACCCGGCGCACCCGGAGACCGTGACCGTCGCCTGCGGGTTCTCCGGACACGGCTTCAAGTTCGTCCCGGTGGTCGGCGAGATCGTCGCCGATCTCGCGCTGACCGGTGCCACCGCGCACCCCATCGAGCTGTTCGACCCCCGCAGGCCCGCCGCCTCGGCCGCTTGAGGAGACCGCCATGACGACCACACCCACCGAGTCCTCGCCGACGGCAGCCACCGCGCCCGCGACCGGCAGCTCCCCGAGCCTGATCGCCACCCTCGCCGGCCACTACTACACCGACCCCGAGATCTTCCGCCAGGAGCAGGAGAAGATCTTCGAGCGTCTGTGGTTCTGCGCGGTCCGCAGCGCCGACCTGGAGAAGCCCGGAGCCTTCCGTACCGTACGCATCGGCCGGGAGAGCGTACTGATCACCCGCAACCGCGCCGGTGAGCTGCGCGCCTTCCTGAACATCTGCCGGCACCGCGGCGCGCAGCTGTGCACCGAGGAGTCCGGCGAGGTCCGCCGCAACCTCCAGTGCCCCTACCACGCCTGGACCTACGACCTCGACGGCCGCCTGGTCGCCGCGCCCAACCTGCAGAAGATGCCCGACATCGACCGCACCGAGCGCGGTCTGGTCACCCTCCCGCTCCGCGAGTGGCTCGGCTATGCGTGGGTGTGCCTGGCCGACGAGCCGCCGTCCTTCGAGGACACCGTGATCGGCGCGGCCGTGGAGCGGCTGGGGGATCCGGCCGCCATCGACCGCTACCGCACCGAAGGGCTCGCCCTCGGCAAGCGCATCACCTACGACGTGCGCGCCAACTGGAAGCTCATCATCGAGAACTTCATGGAGTGCTACCACTGCGCCACCATCCACCCCGAACTCACCGATGTACTCCCGGAGTTCGCCGACGGCTTCGCCGCCCAGTACTACGTCGGCCATGGCGCGGCCTTCGCCGAGGAGGCCGCGGGATTCACCGTCGACGGCACCGAGGGCTTCGGCCGGCTCCCCGGCATCGAGGACACCCAGGACCGCCGCTACTACGCGATGACCGTCCGGCCGCAGGTGTTCGTCAACCTGGTCCCCGACCATGTCATCGTCCACCGGATGTTCCCGATGGCCGCCGACCGCACCGTCGTCGAATGCGACTGGCTGTATCTGCCCGAGATCGTCGACTCCGGCGCCGATGTCTCCAAGTCCGTCGAGCTCTTCCACCGGGTCAACGCCCAGGACTTCGACGCCTGCGAGCGCACCCAGCCGGCCATGCACTCCCGCGCCTACCGCGACGGTGGGGTGCTCGTGCCCAGCGAGCACCACATCGGCGCCTTCCACCACTGGGTCACCGACTGCCTGGAGGGCGAGCGTGCCTGATCTGTTCATCGACGGCCGCTGGCGCGCCGCGCTCACCGAGCGGACCCGCGAGATCCGCTGCCCCGCCGACGGCAGCCTGGTCGCCGTCGTCGACGAGGCCGGCGGCAAGGACTCCCTGGACGCGGTCGCCGCCGCCCGGCGCGCCTTCGACGAGGGCCCCTGGCCGCACACCCCGGACGCCGAGCGCGGCGATCTGCTGCTGCGCGTCGCCGGTCTCCTCCTGCGCGACAAGGCGGCGCTGGCCCGCGCCGAATCCCTCGACACCGGCAAACGCCTCGTCGAGAGCGAGGCCGATATCGACGACATCGCCGCCTGCTTCCGCTACTTCGGACGTCTCGCCGGCACCGAGGACGGCCGGGTGGTGGACCCGGGCGCGCCCGGTATCGACAGCCGTATCGTCCATGAACCGATCGGGGTCTGCGCCCTGATCACCCCCTGGAACTATCCGCTGCTGCAGACCGCGTGGAAGGTCGCCCCGGCGCTGGCCGCCGGCAACACCTTCGTCCTCAAGCCCAGCGAGCTCACCCCGCACACCGCCATCGCCCTGATCCGGCTGCTCCAGGAGGCCGGGCTGCCGGACGGTGTGGCCAACCTGGTCCTGGGCACCGGACCGGAGGCCGGCGCCCCGCTCGCCGACCACCCGGACGTGGACATGGTCTCCTTCACCGGAGGGCTGCTCACCGGCCGGCGGATCATGGCGGCCGCGGCCGGTACGGTCAAACGCGTCGCCCTCGAACTCGGCGGCAAGAACCCCAATATCGTCTTCGCGGACGCCGACTTCGAGACCGCCGTCGACCATGCGCTGACCGCCGTCTTCCTGCACTCCGGCCAGGTCTGCTCCGCGGGCGCCCGACTGCTCGTCGAGGACGCGCTGCACGACCGGTTCGTCGACGAGATCGTGCGCCGTGCCCGGCTCATCCGGCTCGGCGGCCCCTTCGACGAGCATGCCCGCACCGGACCGCTGATCTCGGCCGCGCACCGCGGCAAGGTCGAGGCGTATGTCGCGGCCGGGCTCGCCGAGGGCGCCGTACTGCGCTGCGGCGGCGCCCGCCCCGACGACCCCGAACTCGCCGATGGCCACTACTACTTGCCCACCGTGCTCGACGACTGCCACGCCGCCATGTCCGTGGTACGCGACGAGTCCTTCGGGCCGGTCCTGACCGTCGAGCGCTTCACCGACGAGGACGAAGCGGTACGGCTCGCCAACGACACCGTCTACGGGCTGGCCGGCGCCGTATGGACCACCGACCAGGCCAGGGCCGAGCGGGTCTCGGCCGCGCTGCGCCTGGGCACCGTATGGATCAACGACTACCACCCCTATCTGCCGCAGGCGGAATGGGGCGGTTTCAAACAGTCCGGGACCGGCCGGGAACTCGGACCCAGCGGTCTGGCGGAGTACCGCGAGATCAAACACATCTGGCGCAACACCGCCCCCACGCCGCTGCACTGGTTCGACTGAGGAGGAACGCTCGTGAAGGCAACCGACGAAGCGCCATCGCAGGACGACACGGAACTCGCCGAATTCGGCTACCGCCCCGAACTCAAGCGAACCCTCGGCAATTTCCATACCTTCGCCGCCGGCATCAGCTATATCTCCATCCTCACCGGCACCTTTCAACTCTTCTACTTCGGCTACGGGATCGGCGGCCCCGCCTACTGGTGGTCCTGGCCGATGGTCTTCGTCGGCCAGCTGATGATCGCGCTGTCCTTCGCCGAGCTGGCCGCCCGCCACCCCGTCGCCGGCTCCGTCTACAACTGGGCCAAGAAACTCGGTAATCCGCATATCGGCTGGCTGGCCGGCTGGATGATGCTGGTCGCCTCGATCGTCTCGCTCTCGGCGGTGGCGCTCGCCTACCAGCTGACCCTGCCGAAGATCTCCGCGGCCTTCCAGTTCATCGGCGACGGCACCGGGATGTACGACACCGCGACCAACGGTGTGCTGCTGGCCTCGGTCCTGATCCTTTTCACCACCCTGGTCAACGCCTTCGGCGTCAAGCTGATGGCCCGGATCAACACCGCGGGCGTCTTCATCGAGCTGCTCGCCACCGTCGCCCTGATCGTGCTGTTCGCGGTCCACGTGGTGCGCGGCCCGGACGTGGTGCTGCAGACCCACCACGCGGGCGCCGGCCAGAACATGGGCTACCTGGGCGCCTTCCTCACCGCGTCACTGGCCTCCGCCTACGTCATGTACGGCTTCGACACCGCGGCCTCGCTCGGCGAGGAGTGCCTGGACCCTTCGCGCAACGCGCCCCGCGCCATCCTCCGGGCGCTGATCGCCTCGTTCGTGCTCGGCGGGCTGATCCTGCTGCTCGCCATGATGAGCGTGAGCAGCCTGAACGGTAAGGGGCTGAGCACCGACGGACTGCAGTACGTCGTGCTGGACGTACTCGGCGACACCGGCGGCAAGGCCATGCTGTGGTGCGTACTGATCGCGGTCACCGTGTGCGCGCTGGCCGTGCACACCGCCGCCATCCGGCTCGCGTTCGCCATGTCCCGCGACAACAACCTGCCCGCCGCGTCGCTGATGGCCAAGGTCAGTCCGCGCTTCCAGACCCCCGTACTCCCCGCGGTGATCGTCGGTGTGCTCTCGCTCGGCGTCCTGGTTATCAACATCCGCCAACCGCAGATCTTCTCGGTGGTGACCAGCATCGGCATCATCATGATCTATCTGGCCTATCTGCTGGTCACCGGACCGATGCTGGTGGCCAGGCTGCGCGGCAGATGGGTGCCGGCCGGCGGCGGCAGATTCACGCTGGGCCGCTGGGGCCTGCCGGTCAATGTCCTTGCCGTCCTCTGGGGCGCCGGCATGATCGTCAACCTCGCCTGGCCCCGGGACGCGGTCTACAACGCCACTCCGCCGCACCACTGGTATCTGCGCTGGGGAGCGGTGCTGTTCGTCGGCGCCGTCGCGCTGGGCGGCTACGCCTACTACTGGTTCATCCAGCGCCATCGCACCGGTGTGCTCGCCGAACACGCCGCGCCGCAGGCCACCACCGCCTCCGAAGCCACCGCCGACACCGATACCCCCGTCACCGTCCAGGCGAACGACTGATCCCTAAGGAGGACAACTCCCCATGCTCACTGAAGAGTTCGACTATGTGATCGTCGGCGGCGGTACCGCGGGGAACGTGGTGGCTGCCCGGCTCAGCGAGGACCCCACCGTCACGGTATGCGTCCTGGAGGCCGGGCCCTCCGACGTCGGCGACGACAATGTGCTCCGTCTGGACCGCTGGATGGGCCTGCTGGAGTCCGGCTACGACTGGGACTACCCCGTCGAGCCGCAGGAGAACGGCAACAGCTTCATGCGGCACGCCCGCGCCAAGGTGCTCGGCGGCTGCTCCTCGCACAACTCCTGTATCGCCTTCTGGGCGCCGGCCGAGGACCTCGACGAGTGGGCCGCGCGGGGCTGTACGGGCTGGAGCGCGGCCGACTGCTTCCCGCTCTACCAGCGGCTGGAGAGCAACGACGCGCCCGGCGACCACCACGGCCGCAGCGGCCCGGTCACCCTGCGCACCATCAAGGGCGAGGACCCCTGCGGTACGGCCCTGCTGGCGGCCTGCGCCCAGCACGGCATCCCCACCACGCCGTTCAACACCGGCACCACCGTGATCCGCGGCGCCAACTGGTTCCAGATCAACTCGGACGAGAACAACACCCGCCAGTCCTCGTCCGTGGCATATCTGCACCCGATCATGGGCAAGCGGCCCAACTTGGAGGTCCGTACCGGAGTACGCGCCAAGCGCCTGCTGATCGACGCCGACCGCCGCTGCACCGGAGCCGAATATCTCGACCCGGATCTGATCCACACCCGTACGGTGACCGCCCGCCGCGAAACCATCGTCTCCTGCGGCTCGATCGACACCCCCAAGCTGCTGATGCTCTCCGGCATCGGCCCCGCCGAGCATCTGCGCGAGGTCGGTGTGGAGGTGCTCGTCAACTCCCCGGGCGTCGGGGAGAACCTCCAGGACCACCCCGAGGGCGTCATCATGTGGGAGGCACAACAGCCCATGGTGACCACCTCCAACCAGTGGTGGGAGATCGGCATCTTCGCCGACACCGAGCCCGGCCTGGACCGTCCGGATCTGATGTTCCACTACGGCTCCGTGCCCTTTGACATGAACACCGCCCGGTACGGCTATCCGACCTCCGAGAACGCCTTCTGCCTCACCCCGAACGTCACCCGGGCCCGCTCCCGCGGCACGGTCCGGCTGCGCACCCGTGACTTCCGCGACAAGCCGAAGGTCGACCCGCGCTACTTCACCCATGAACACGACATCCGCGTGATGACCCACGGCCTCCGGCTCGCCCGCGAGATCGCCGCGCAGCCCGCGCTCTCCGCCTGGGCCGGCGCGGAACTCGCCCCCGGCCCGGACGTCCGCACCGACGACGAGCTGCTCGACTACATCCGCACCACCCACAACACCGTCTACCACCCTTCCTCGACGGTGAAGATGGGCGCCGACGACGACGCCCTGGCGCCGCTGGACGCCCGGCTGCGGGTCAAGGGCATCGCGGGCCTACGGGTCGCCGACGGTTCGGTGATGCCGGAGCTGGTCACCGTCAACCCGTGCATCACCACCATGATGATCGGCGAGAAGTGCGCCGACCTGCTCCGGGAGGATGCGGGGTGAGGCGTTGGCCGGGTGACCTCTGTTCCGCCGTCGTGGCCGCCCGGCGCCAGGCCGTCTCCGGCCGGGAGATCGGCGAGCTGATGGAGATGCGCGGTCCGATCGAGCGCTTCGCCGCGGAGCGTACGACCGACCGGGGCACCGCACCCGTCGAGGAGATGGCCGAGATCCTGGCCGAGCAGGACGCGCTGCGCGGGGAGGACACCGTACCGCTCGGGCAACCGCCAGGACGAGGTGCTCGCCGAACACCGGCAGATCCTCGACGGCTTGGCCGCCGGGGACGCCGCGGCCGCCTGTGCGGCCATCGGCGGCCACCTCCAGGCGACCCAGCGCATCCTCCTGGCGGCCTGACCGCCGAACGGCCTTACAGGCGGCGGTTGTCCAGCACCGCCACCGCCCGCCGTACACGAGTGGTCTCCTCGGTGTCCACGTCGGCCACCAGCAGCTCCGTCGCGCTGCCCAGTTGGGCGCGTACGGTCCCGTCGGGGCCGATCAGCGCGCTGTGCCCGACGCCGGTCGGCGCCTGGGTGGGCACCTCCGGATCGGCCTGCGGATCCGGCGCGGCCTGGTCGACGGCCGCGAGCCAGACCGTCGCGTCCAGTGCGCGGGCCCGCACCAACAGGTCCCACTGCGCGCGCTTGCCCGGTCCCGCGGCCCAAGCGGCGGGCAGTACGGACACCGTCGCCCCCGCGTCGGCGTGCGCCCGGAACAGCTCGGGGAACCGCAGGTCGTAACAGGTCGCCAGGCCCACCCGGACCCCGTCGACATCGATGGTCACCACCCGGCTGCCCGGGGCGACCGTGTCGGACTCCCGGAACCCGAACGCGTCATACAGATGGATCTTGTCGTAGGAGTCCTCGACCTCGGGGCCGGTCGCCAGCAAGGTGTTGGCCACCCGCCCCTCGGCCGCCGGGGTGAACATGCCCGCCACCACCGTCACCCCCGTCTCCCGGGCAACGGCTCGCACGCCCTGGGCCCAGGGCCCGTCCAGCGGCTCGGCCACCGCCCCGAGCGGCACCCCGAACCGCACCATGGCCGCCTCGGGAAGCACCGCCAGCCGCGCCCCCTCGCGCGCCGCACGACGGACGTGGTCCTGTACCTCCGCGAGGTTCTCCTTCGGATCGGTCGATGCCGTCATCTGGCACAGCGCGATACGCATGCGGATCTCTCTTTCCCTCTTCTCTCGTGCTTCTGTTGTGCCGATCTTCCCTCGCGCCGGTCTTCTTGTGCGGCGGTTGCTGCCTTACGGGCCCGGTTCGGCCCTGCCCGGTCCCTGTCCTGGGCCGGTCCGCCTCATGCGCCGGACACGCCCGAGGCCATCCTCTCCGCCGGGCTCCCGGCTGCCCGCCAACGGGGACAGCCCGGCCCGCGGGGTGCGGGCCGGGCTGTCGTGGGCTTGCCGGTCGGGCCTTCGCGGCTCTCGGTGCGCGGCGGCGTAGATGTGCGCCCCGGTGCGGGCGCGTGGGCTCAGGCGCCGGCCGAGTTCCCGCCCGTACCGGCGATTTCCTCCGGTCGCAGCAGGGCGGCCAGCCGCTCGGCCGGCAGCAGGCCCTGTTCCAGGACCAGTTCGGCGACGCCGCGCCCGGTGGCGAGGGCCTCCTTGGCGATCGCGGTCGCGGCGGTGTAGCCGATGTGCGGGTTGAGAGCGGTGACCAGGCCGATGGAGTTCTGCACGCTGGCGAGGAGCGTCTCGGTGTTGGCGGTGATGCCCACCACGCAGCGCTCGGCGAGGGTGCGGCAGGCGGCCCCGAGATGGGTGATGCTCTCCGAGAGGGAGTGCAGGATGATCGGCTCGAAGGCGTTGAGCTGGAGCTGGCCCGCCTCGGCGGCCATGGTGATGGTGACGTCGTTGCCGATGACCTCGAAGGCGACCTGGTTGACGACCTCGGGGATCACCGGGTTGACCTTGCCGGGCATGATGCTCGAACCGGCCTGTACCGGCGGCAGATTGATCTCCGCGAGGCCCGCGCGCGGACCGGAGGACAGCAGCCGCAGATCGTTGCAGCTCTTGGAGAGCTTCACCGCGATGCGCTTGAGGACGCCGGACAGATGGACGAAGGCCCCGCAGTCCTGGGTGGCCTCGACCAGGTTGGCGGCGGTGACCAGGGGCAGGCCGGTGAGCTCGGCAAGGTGGTTGCGGGCCGCTTCGGCGTAGCCCTTGGGGGCGTTGAGGCCGGTGCCGATGGCCGTGGCACCGAGGTTGATCTCATGGATGAGCAGCGCGGCCTCGGCCAGCCGGCTCTGGTCCTCCTCCAGCATCACCGCGTACGCGGAGAACTCCTGGCCCAAGGTCATCGGCACGGCGTCCTGAAGCTGGGTGCGCCCCATCTTGAGGATCTCGCGGAACTCCTCGGCCTTGGCGGCGAAGGCCTGGCGCAGCACGGTCATCGCGTCGAGCAGCTCCCGTACGGCGATGATCGTGGCGACGTTCACCGCGGTCGGGTAGACGTCGTTCGTCGACTGGCTGAGGTTGACATGCTCGTTGGGGTGCAGATGGGCGTAGTCACCCTTTTCATGGCCGAGGATCTCCAGCGCCCGATTGGCGATCACCTCGTTGGCGTTCATGTTCGTCGAGGTGCCGGCACCGCCCTGGATGACATCGACGATGAACTGGTCGTGCAGTTGCCCGCCCGCTCGAATCTCCCGGCAGGCGGCGGCGATGGCATCGGCCCGCTCCGGGTCGAGCAGTCCGAGGTCTTCGTTGGCCCGGGCCGCGGCCTCCTTGACGGCGGCGAGCGCATTGATCAGGTGCGGGTAGGCGGCGATCGGCGTACCGGTGATGGGGAAGTTCTCCGAGGCGCGCAGGGTGTGCACGCCCCAGTACGCATCGGCGGGTATGTCGCGGTCGCCGAGCAGATCGTGTTCGCGGCGGTGGCCGGCGGCAGTCATGGTGCAGAGGGTCCTTTGTGAGGTGGGGAGGGTGGGGCGGCGGGGGGTGCGGGCGGGGAGCGGAGATGCCGCAATCGGGCGCGGGCGGTGGGGAGTTACCCGGCGTGGGTGGTCGGCGGGGCCAGTGCGCCCGCCGGCCGTAGGGTCCCGACGGTGGTGCCGCCTCCGATGACGGGCGTGGTGGCGAATGCGGCCAGCACGTCGGGGTCGACTCCGCAGTGCGCCAGGGCCGCCGCCGTCACCGGCATCCGGGCGCGGTCGGCGCCGTCGGCGATCTTCACACCGACGGCCCGCCCGTCCGGGAGCGCCGCGATCTGGACGCCTTCGAAGCCGTCCTTGGCGAGCAGCCCCGGCACCGCCCGCACCAGCCGGGCGACATCCCGGCCGCTGCCGGAGACCAGCTCCGGGTGCTCGCGCATGGCGTGCGCGACCCGGCCCTCGTCGGTGCCGGGGGCGGCCTTCGCCAGCCGGGCGGCGGCCCGGGTCAGACCGTGCAGGGAGACCGCGAACAGCGGCGCGCCGCAGCCGTCGACGGTGACGTGGGCGATGCCCTGACCGGTGAGGTCCTCCACGGCCGCGGCGATCTCCCACTGCAACGGGTGCCCCGGGTCGAGGTAGTTGTCCAGGCTCCAGCCCCGGGCGCGGGCCGTCAGCAGCATGGCGGCGTGCTTGCCCGAGCAGTTCTGCGCGAGCCGGGTGGGACCGAGGCCGCGTCCGATCCACGCGTCCCGTTCGGCGGTGCCGTACGGGAGATCGGGGACATTGCGCAGATCGTCCTCGGTCAGTCCGGAGGTGGCCAGGATGCGCCGGGCGGTGGCCAGGTGCCGTTCCTCGCCGGAGTGGCTGGCCGCGACCAGGGCCAGCGACTCGTCGTCCAGCGGCGGCAGGCCCGCGCGGAGCAGACCGACCGCCTGGACCGGCTTGAGCGCCGAGCGCGGATAGAACGCGGCCTCGATGTCGCCGGTCCGGAATTCCACGCTCCCGTCGGCCGCCAGCACCACGACCGAGCCGTGGTGGACGCCCTCGACGATGCCTCCGCGCACCACATGGGCGACGGGAACGTGGGCCGGTTCGCGGATCTCGGGCGGTGCGCCCGGAGCGCGGCGCGGCCGGGTGGTGCTGTGGTTCATGATCAGCTTTCGGTGCTTTCGTTGCGCTGGGTTGGTGCTGAGGTGTCGGTGCTCGCCGTGCTGTCAGTGCTCGTGCCGCTGTCGGCGACCGCGTAGTGGCTGTTCGCGCGTGCCGCCGCGTCCCGTACGGTCCCGACCCGGCGTCGTACCAGGAACCAGCCGCCGACCAGCGCCGCCACGATCAGCGGCAGCGACATCACGGTCGTACGGCCGGCGCCGCCGTCGGCCCACATCAGCACCAGCACCATGGCCAGGAAGGCCAGCGTCACGATCTCGGTCCAGGGCGAGCCGGGGAGCCGGTAGCCGGGGCGGACGAGCTGCCCGGCCTGCGTCTTCCGCCAGAAGAGCAGATGACAGATCATGATCATGGCCCAGGTGCTGAGGATGCCGATCGCCGCGAAGTTCAGCACGATCTCGAACGCGTCGCTCGGCACCACGTAGTTGAGGCCGACGCCCAGCACACAGACACCCGAGGTCAGCAGGATGCCGCCGTACGGAACCTGACTGCGGCTCATCAGGCCGGTGAACCGCGGCGCGGACCCGGACATCGCCATCGAGCGCAGAATGCGCCCGGTGGAGTAGAGGCCGGAGTTGAGGCTGGACATCGCGGCGGTGAGCACGACGAGGTTCATCACGCCGCCCGCGGCCGGCACCCCGACGTTGGACAGCACGGTGACGAAGGGGCTCTCGCCGGCCGAGTACGAGCTCCAGGGCAGCAGCATCGCCAGCAGGACCACCGAGCCGACGTAGAAGACGCCCACCCGCCACATGATCGAGTTGATCGCCCTCGGCATGATCTTCTCCGGCTCCGCGGTCTCGCCCGCCGTGACGCCGACCAGCTCGACCGAGGCGTAGGCGAACACCACACCCTGGATGACCAGCAGCATCGCCAGCGTCCCGGTCGGGAAGATCCCGCCGTGGTCGGCGATCAGCGCGGGGCCGGGGGAGTGGCCGGCGACCGGGTGCTGGGTGACCAGCAGGAAGATACCGATCAGCATGAAGACGACCAGCGCACCGACCTTGACGATCGCGAACCAGAATTCCAGCTCGCCGAAGATCTTCACGGAGATGAGGTTCACGGTCAGCACGACCGCGAGCGCGATCAGCGCGATCACCCACTGCGGGACATCGGAGAACATGCCCCAGTAGTGCGTATAGGTCGCCACCGCCGTGATGTCGGCGATTCCGGTGGTCGCCCAGTTCAGGAAGTACATCCAGCCCGCGACGAACGCGCCCTTCTCGCCCAGGAATTCCCGGGCGTAGGACACGAAGGCGCCGGAGGACGGCCGGTGCAGCACCAGCTCACCCAGGGCGCGCACCACGAGGAAGGCGAACAGGCCGCAGAGCGCATACGCGACGGCCAGCGACGGTCCGGCGTCGGCGAGCCGGCCGCCGGCACCGAGGAACAGCCCGGTGCCGATGGCCCCGCCGATCGCGATCATGTTGACATGCCGGGACTTGAGGGACTTCTGGTAGCCGGCGTCACCGGCGTCCACATGCCCGCCCGACTGCCGTGGCGCGGTGTCCTGCCCCGCTGCCTGCTGTTGTTGCCGTTCCGCCTGCCGGAGGGATTGCTCGCTCACGCGTGATCCTCGTCTTCCGTGGAGGGGGCCGTGCGGGGCTGTGGCCGCACGATGGTGGTCAGCGTCGTCTCGACGCGTGCGAGGTGGTGCGCCATGGCTTCCACGGCGTCGTGCTCGGAGCTGTCGACGAGCGCCTCGACGATCGCCCGGTGCTCCCGGTTCGACTGCTCGCGCCGTCCGCCGAGCTCATTGAGGAACGCCGACTGGCGGGCCAGTGCGTCGCGGATCTCCTCGATGACCCTGCGGAAGACCGGGTTGCGGGCCGCCTGGGCGACGGCGAGGTGGAAGAGGGTGTCCATCGCCACCCATGCGGTGGTGTCGGTCTCCTGTTCCATCCGCTCCAGCAGATGGGTGAGGTGGTCGAGATCCTCCGAGGTACGGCGCAGGGCCGCGTACCCGGCCACCGGGATCTCCACATGCCGACGCACCTCCAGCAGATCGCTGGACGCGTAGTCGCCGAAGGTCGGGTCGGCCACCGCGCCGTCGGAGACGACGAAGGTGCCCTTGCCGGTACGTGAGACCGTCAGCCCCATGGTCTGGAGCGCGCGCAGCGCCTCCCGGAGCACGGGTCTGCTCACTTCCAGGCGCCGGCAGAGCTCCGCCTCCGAGGGGAGCTTGTCCCCGACCGCGTAGTCGCCCCGCTCGATGGCGCCGCGCAGATGGTTCAGGACCGCTTCCATCGCGCTGATCCGTCGGGGCACATTGCCAGCTGTCTGGCTGTCTGACAGGTTCACCCCGGGATAGTCGAATCCGGCCAGGGGAGCTGTCAAGGGGTGTGACGCAGATGATGCACCCGGACGGCGATCCGGCCTTGAAGCTCCCGTGCCGTTACGTATCGTTATGCGGCTTTATGCATTGATATTGCTACTGCGTGGGCGGCCGTTCCTCGTCCCCCCGCTGCCCCTCGCCGCGGAAGTCCAGCATGTAGAAGACCTTGTCGTAGCGGCGTCCACCCATCGCGACGAAGTCGGGGAGACGCCCGTATTCGCGGAAGCCGAGCGAGCGGTACAGACGCAGCGCCCTGGCGTTGTCGGCCCGGGCGTCCAGGGTGAGGACCTCGATCCCCGCACCCCGGGCATCGGCGACCAGGGCGCCGGTCAGCGAGCGGCCGAGACCCCGGCCGTGGGCCTCGGAGGCCACCGCGAGCTTCTCCAGATCGGCGTGCTGCCGGTTGGTCGGCCGCGTATAGCGCAGCCAGTAGCCCAGCCCGACCAGCCGGCGGTCGACGTATGCGGCCCGCAGCGCCCCGTCCCCGGCCTGCGCGGCCCGCACGACGCGGTCGACGAGCTGTGCCACCTCGTCCGCCGGGGGCGGGTCGACCCAGCCGAGCGGCGCACCGCCGCGGACCAGGTCCGCGAGTATCCGGTGCGCCGACTCGGCGAAGCGCGCCGACAGCTCCGGGTCGGCGGTCAGCCGGTGGGCGTCGAGAATGTCGGGCTCGGTGCCGGGGTTGCCGGTCATCGCTGGGTTCATGATCGGCAGCCTAGAGCCCGGCCCCGGGCTCCGGCCATGGGCCTGCCCAGAGATCATCAGCCCCGCGGCCGCGGCAGTTCCCGGACGGCGCGCTCCAGTGCCGCGGCGATCCGGCGGGTGTCGGCCTGGGTCGTGCGCCAGTTGCTGAACGCGGCCCGTAGCGCGGGCCGGCCGGCGTGGACGGTGGGCGTCAGGAAGGCCTCGGCGGCCAGCCCGCCGGCCAGTGCGGCAAGGCGTTCGGCGGTGGGGGATTCGGCCAGGGTGAAGCAGACGACGTTCAGCCGGACCGGCGCGAGCAGGCACAGGCCCTCGACGCCTTCGACGGCCGCGCCCAGGGTGTGGGCGCAGGCCACACAGCGCTCGACGATCTCGCGGTGGCCGTCGCGTCCGTAGGCGCGCAGGGTGAACCAGGCCGCGAGCGCCCGCAGCCGCCGGGAGTTCTCCGGGGTGAGATGGACGAGATCGGGGTGCTCGCCCAGCGGGCCGAGATAGGCGGCCGCGTTCTGGAAGACCCGGGCCTGCAGATCACGGCGACGGGTGAACTGCACCGCGCTGTCGTACGGCACATTCAGCCATTTGTGCAGGTCGACGCAGAGCGAGTCGGCCAGGTCGAGGCCGTCGACGAGATGTGCGTGCTCCGGGGAGAGCGTGGCGAAGGCGCCGAAGGCGGCGTCGATGTGCAGCCAGAAGCCGTAGCGGTCGCGCAGCGCGGCGACGGCGCGGAGATCGTCGAAGTCGACGGTGTTGACGGTGCCCGCATTGGCCACGACGACGCAGGGGCCGTCGGTCTCCCGCAGCGCCCGTTCCAACGCCACCGGATCGACCGCCTCCCGCCCGGGGAGGGTGGCCACGGTCCGCAGCGCCGCACGGCCCAGGCCGAGCATCGACAGCCCCTTGGCCACGCTGGAATGCGGGCTGCCCGACAGCACCCGTACGGTCCCCAGCGCGGCCACCCCGTCCTCGGCGGGTGAGACCCCGAGCCGTTCGCCGAGCCATTCGCGGGCGATCGCCAGACCGACGGTGTTGGACATGGTGGCGCCGCTGACAAGGGCCCCGTGGTGGCCGTCGGACAGGCCGAAGAGATCACGCAGCCAGCCGACCGTCTCCCGTTCGAGATGCTGGCCGGTGGCGTCCAGCGACGACATCGCGTTCTGGTCCACGGTCGCGGTCAGCCAGTCGCCGGCGAGCGCCGCGGGGGTCGCACCGCCGGTGACGAAGCCGAGGTAGCGCGGCCCGGCGCTCGCCGACAAACCCGGTTCCCAGCGCGCGGCGAAGTCCCGCAGCGCGGCCTGCAGCCCGGCCGCCTCCGCGGGCAGCGGCACCGCCCGCGGAGCCGGTCGGTCCGGCACGACCGGAGCCTTCGTCAGGCCGTCGAGGAAGGTCACGGCATGCCGTCGGGTGACCTCCAAGAGGTCCGGCAAACGGTCGAGATCTGCGGCGAGTTGAGGGTGCACCGGGGGCTCCGTTCATCGGTTTCGGACGACGCTAAACCGGTGGGGGCCCAGGCCTCCTGGTCCAATCGTGGGAAAGTGGACCAGTGCGAATGAGCGACGACCAGCTGGTCAGGGCCCTGGGTGAGTGGCGCAGACCCGCCGTGCCCTTGATCGATGCGCTGGCCGGCGCGGTACGCGACGCCGTACTGGACGGCCGGCTGCGGACCGGCAGCGCACTGCCCGCGGAGCGCCGGCTGGCGAGTGTCCTCGGCATCAGCCGGGGCACCGTGACCGCCGCGCTGGACCGGCTGCGCGACGGCGGCTGGGTGCACACCCGGCACGGCAGCGCCAGTACGGTCCGGCTGCCGGCCGCGGCCGCCGAGCGGATCGCGCCCATCTCGGCGACCGGGGAGACCAGTTCGCTCGATCTGCGCCGCGCCGTACCGGCCGCTCCGCAGGCGGCCTATCTGGCGGCGACCCGGCGCGCCGTGGACCGTCTGGCTCCGCTGCTGGCACAGGACGGGGAGCCGGGCCCCGGCCTGCCCGAGCTGCGGGCGCTGATCGCCGAGCGGTACACCCGTGAGGGCCTGCCCACCCGCCCCGAGCAGATCCTGATCACCTCCGGGGCGCGGGCCGCGCTCGCCCTGCTCTGTGCGCAGCTGCGCCCCCGCGTCGCCGCCGTCGAGACCCCCACCTTCTTCGACGCGCTCCATGTGCTGCGCGGTGCCGGGGCCCGGCCGGTCGGCTGCCGGGTCACCACCGAGGGCTGGGATCTGGACCAGCTCGACGACGCCCTGCGCGCGGCACACGGCGGGCTCGGCTATCTGGTGCCCGACTTCCACAACCCGACGGGTGCGCTGATGACCGCGGCCACCCGCCGTACGGTCGCCGCACTGGCCGCCCGCCACGGCGTCACCCTGATCGTGGACGAGACCATGCGCGACCTCGATCTGCGCGACGCCCCCCGGCCGCAGCCGCGGATCCGGCGTGCGGTCCTCATCGGCTCGGCCAGCAAGGCGGTCTGGGGCGGGCTGCGCATCGGCTGGATCCGCGGCACCGCGCGGTTCATCGGCGAGCTGGCCGGCAACCCGCTGTGCGGGCCGCTGTCCGCGGCCCCGATGCAGCAGATGGTCGCCGTCGAGCTGCTGGGCGACCCGGACACCGTCCTGATGCGGCGCCGGGCCGAACTGCGTCGGCAGCGCGACCACTTGAGCGGGCTGCTCGCCGGCGACGACCGCTGGCGGTTCACCGTCCCGCCCGGCGGGCTCGCCCTGTGGCTGCGGCTGGCCGGCATCCGGGCCGATACGGTCGTCGAGCGGGCTCGTGCCCACCGGCTCGACCTCACACCGGGCCCGCGCTTCGCGGCGGATGCGACCCTGACCCACCACGTACGGGTGCCGTTCACCCCGCCGCCCGCCGTGCTCGACGACATCGCGGCCGCATTGGACCACGCCTGCCGGAGGTGAGCCGGCCGTACGGACCGCCGCGCCGGGGCGCGGTCACTACGGGCCGGTCCACCGGTAACGGTGCTCGGGGCGGCCGGTGTCACCGTATTTGAGGGTCAGCGTGATGTGGCCGCTGCGTTCGAGGTGCTTGAGGTAGCGCTGGGCCGTGGAGCGGCTGACGCCGGCGCGCTCGGCGACCTCGTGGGCGGACAACGGGTGTCCGGCCCCGCCCAGCACCCGGCGGATGAGGTCGACGGTCGCCGGCGAGTGGCCCTTGGGGAGTTCCGTGTGCGGGGAATCGGCGGCCCGGAAGGCGCCGAAGATCCGGTCCACCTGCTCCTGGCCGGCCTCACCGCGTCCGCCCACCCCCTCGACGGTCCGGCGCAGCGCGGCGTACCCGTCGAGCTTGGCCCGCAGTCCGGAGAAGCCGAACGGCTTGACCAGATACTGCAGTGCGCCGCAGCGCATCGCGTCCTGGACGGTTGCGACATCGCGGGCCGCCGTCACCATGATGACGTCGGCGCGGTGGCCGAGCTGCCGCAGCCGCCGCACCAGCGTCAGGCCCGTTTCGTCCGGCAGATAGTGGTCGAGCAGCACCAGGTCGACATGGGTGCGCTCCAGAGTGGCCAGCGCCTGGGCCGCGGTATGGGCGCGGCCGGTGACGCGGAAGCCGGACACCTGGGACACATACGCGGCATTGATCTCGGCGACGTGGAAGTCGTCGTCCACGACCAGGACATCGATCATCCGTGGCTCTCCGTTCACCATGGCTCTCGGGTTCATCGGGGCTCTCCGGTGGCCGTGAGCCGGTGCCCGGGAGCGCCGTCCTCCAGAGCGAGCGCCTCGGGCAGTACGACGGTGAACACCGCGCCGCCGCCGGCGCGAGCGGTCACCCGGGCCATCCCGCCGTAGCGCTCGGCGAGCCGGCGCACCAGCGCGAGGCCGATGCCCCGGCCGCGGTGGAAGGTCACCGGGCCCGCGGCGGACCGGCCGCCGGGCAGGGGCGGGGCGGCTTTGGTGGACCAGCCCTCGGCGAAGATCCGCTCACGCATCGCGGGCGGCACTCCCGGCCCGGTGTCCGACACCCGCAGGACCACCGTGCTGTGTTCGGCCCGCAGCTCCACCTCGACGAACGGCTGGTCGCGGCGGCGCTCCGCGATGGCGTCCAGCGCATTGTCGATGAGATTGCCCAGTACGGTCACCAGGTCGCGCGGGTCGACCACCGCATCGGGCAGCAGCGTCGAGGACGACACCCGCAGCGACACCCCGCGCTCGGCGGCGATCGCCGCCTTGCCGACCAGCAGCGCGGAGAGCAGCGGATCGTGCACCCGCTCGGCGATCTGCTCCGCGGACGCCCGGTGGGCACTGGCCACCTCGGTGACGAATTCCACCGCCTTCTCGTGTCTGCCGAGCTCCAACAGCCCGCGCAGGGTGTGCAGTTGATTGGCGTGCTCGTGGTCCTGGGCCCGCAGTGCGTCCAACAGCCCCTGGGTTCCGTCCAGTTCACGGCCGAGCAGCTCCAGCTCGGTGCGGTCCCGCAGTGTCACCACGGCCCCGCCGTCCCGCGTCGGCACCCGGTTGGCGATCAGCACCCGGCCGCCGCACACGGCCAGCAGATCCACCCCGGCCACCCGCCCGGCCAGCACATCCGTGGTCCGGCCCGGCGGCAGCACCTCGTCCAACGCCCGCCCGGCGGCCTCGGTGCCCAGCCCGAGCAGCCGCCCGGCCTCGTCGTTGACCAGCCGGATCCGGCCGTGCCGGTCGAAGGCCACCACTCCCTCACGGATGCCGTGCAGCATCGCCTCCCGCTCGTCCAGCAGCGCCGAGATATCGGCGAACGCGACGCCATGCGTACGGCGGCGCAGCCTGCGCGAGATAGCGATCGCGGCCAGCACACCGACGGCCAGCGCCGCGCCCGCGTACCGCAGCAGGGTCGGGATGGTGCCGAGCAGCTGCCCCCGGACGCTGTCGTAGGCGATGCCGACCGAGACCGCGCCGACGATCCGGTCGCGGCCATCGCGGAGCGGCACCTTGGCACGGGCCGAGCGGCCCAGCGTGCCGGTGTCGATCTGCCGCACCTCGCGTCCGGCGAGGGTGCGGCTCGGGTCGGTGGAGACATGCCTGCCGATCTCCGCGGTGTTGGTGTGCGACCAGCGCACCCCGCGGGTGTCCATCACCACGACGTACAGCGCCCCGGTCGCCTTGCGGATCCGCTCCGCTGTGGCCTGCACCGGCCCGCGCGCCTCCGGCTCGGTGCCGACCAGCTTCCGGGCGAGGTCGGGATCGGCGGCGGTGGTCTGGGCGATGGACAGCGCCTGCCGCATCGCCTGGTCGTCGAGCTCGGAGCTGAGCGGGGCGAGAAACAGGCTGGTGGCGAGCACCATCACGCCGGTCGTGAGGGTCACCTGAGCCGTCAGAACCTGCGCGAAGACGCGTCGGGGCCAGTGGATCCGCATGGGTCTCCCTCGTCTTCGGCCCTCCGCATCCATGCGGAACCACCTCATTCGTTTTACGTCGCGATGCCCGCACCGTAAGCCGTGCGTGATCAACTGCCTACCCCCTGGTGAACCGTTGTTGTTCTAGCGTGAGCAAAACGAGCACAACAGGGTTTGCGCGCAGAAAGGCAGCTTGCGCCCACAAGGCTGCCGCTGTGGCCCGGACCACTCCTAGCCTCCCGGGCCATGAACAGCCATCCGAGCCCCGCTATCGAACTGCGCGGAGCGAGCAAGACATTCCGGACCCCCTCAGGGGCCCTGCACACCGCCGTACGGGATCTGGATCTGGTCGTCGAACGCGGTGAGTTCGTCGCCGTGGTCGGCCCCACCGGATGCGGTAAATCCACCACACTGACCCTGATCAGCGGGCTGGAAGAGCCCACCCGAGGCGAGGTGCTGGTCGCCGGCGAGCCGGTCAACGGCATCGGCGACAAGATCGGCTTCGTCTTCCAGCAGGACGCGGTCTTCCCCTGGCGCACCGTGCTGTCGAATGTGATGGCCGGCCCCCGGTTCCGCGGCGTACCGAAGGCCGAGGCCAAGCAGCGGGCGCGCGAGTGGCTCGCCCGGGTCGGGCTGGCGTCCTTCGAGGACCGCTATCCGCATCAGCTCTCCGGCGGTCAGCGCAAACGCGTCGCGCTCGCCGCGACCTTCGTCAACGACCCCGAACTTCTGCTGATGGACGAACCGTTCTCCGCCCTCGATGTGCAGACCCGGGCGCTGATGTCGGACGAGCTCCTGGAGCTGTGGTCGGGGACCGGCGCCTCCGTCGTCTTCGTCACCCATGACCTGGAGGAATCGATCGCGCTCGCCGACAAGGTCGTGGTCATGACCGCGGGCCCGGCGACCGTCAAGGAGGTCTTCGAGATCGATCTGCCCCGGCCCCGCCGGGTCGAGTCGGTACGGCTGGAGCCGCGGTTCATCGAGATCTACCGGGAGATCTGGTCCTCGCTCGGCGAAGAGGTCCGGATCACCCGCGAGAGGGGTGCCGCGGATGCCGCCTGAAACCGTCACGCTGTCCAAGAGGGGCACCGGCGCGTCCGCCATGGACCGTACGCAGGCCAGGGCGCGCGCCGCCCGCAACCACAAGCTCCTGGTCCACGGCACCCGGGTGCTGCTGCTCGTCGGCCTGATCGGACTCTGGGAGTGGCTGGCCCGGGCCGCCGTCATCGATCCCTTCAACTTCTCGATGCCCTCGAAGATCTGGGACCAGATGACCCAGTGGGCGCTGCACGGCACCCCGCAGGGCTCGCTGTGGGAGCAGATCTGGTACACGCTCTACGAAGCGCTCCTCGGCTGGGTCATCGGCGTCATCGGCGGTGTGGTGCTGGGGATCGCGCTCGGCCGGATCCGCTTCCTCGCCGATGTGCTGGGCCCGTACATCAAGGTGCTCAACGCACTGCCACGGATCGTCCTCGCCCCGATCTTCCTCATCTGGTTCGGCCTCGGACCGGCCTCCAAGGTCGCCTCCGCCGTCGTGCTCGTCTTCTTCCCGGTCTTCTTCAACGCCTTCCAGGGCGCCCGGGAGGTCGACCGCAATCTGGTCGCCAACTCCCGGATCCTCGGCGCGAGCAACCGCCAGGTCACCCTGCAAGTGGTGATCCCCTCCGCCACCTCATGGATCTTCACCAGCCTGCATGTCAGCTTCGGCTTCGCGCTGATCGGCGCGATCGTCGGCGAGTACATCGGCGCGACCAAGGGCCTCGGCCTGCTCGTCGCGGCTTCCCAGGGCACCTTCAACGCGGCCGGGGTGTACGCGGCCATGGTGATCCTCGCCGTCGTCGCCCTGCTCGCCGAAGGGCTGCTGGCCTTCCTCGAAAAGCGGCTCTTCCGCTGGAAGCCGGCCGATGCCGGCACCGACCGCTGAACCCCCGCACCGTTTCTCCGCTTCTCCTCACAAGGACGTGACCATGCGCACCCCAGTCAAGATCTCGGCCGCCGCGGCCGCCGCGATGCTCGCCCTCACCTCCCTCACCGCCTGCGGCGGCGGTGGTTCCGCAGCCGCGGGCGGCAAGAACGGCAAGATCAAGATCATGGTGGGCGGCCTCGACAAGGTCATCTATCTGCCCGCGAGACTCACCCAGCAGCTCGGCTACTTCGAGGACGAAGGCATCCACGTCACCCTGCTCACCGAACCGGCCGGTGTCCAGGCCACCACCTCGCTCGTCTCCGGCGACGTACAAGGCGTCGTCGGCTTCTACGACCACACCCTCGATCTCCAGGTCAAGGGCAAGCAGGTGGAATCGGTGGTGCAGCTCGCGCACGCCCCCGGCGAGGTCGAGGTGGTCTCGAACAAGGCGGCCGGCGACCTGACCTCCGCCAAGGACTTCAAGGGCAAGAAGCTCGGTGTCACCGGCCTCGGCTCCTCCACCGACTTCCTGACCAAATACCTCGCGGTGAAGAACGGCGTACAGACCGATGAGTTCACGCCGGTCGCGGTCGGCGCCGGCCAGACCTTCATCTCGGCCATCCAGCAGGGCTCGATCCAGGGCGGTATGACGACCGACCCGACGGTCGCGCAGATCGTGGACAAGAAGCTCGGCAAGGTCCTCATCGACATGCGCACCCCCGAGGGCTCGAAGCAGGCCCTCGGCGGCCCCTACCCCTCCTCCAGCCTCTACATGAACACCGACTGGGTGAACAGCCACAAGAAGGAGGTGCAGAAGCTGGCCAACGCCTTGGTGAAGACCCTCAAGTGGATGTCCACGCACACCGCCGAGCAGATCGCCGCCAAGATGCCGTCCGACTACGCCCAGGGCGGCAAGGAGCTCTACGCCCAGGCGATCAAGGACACCCTGCCGATGTTCACCAAGGACGGGGTGATGCCCGCCGACGGCCCGGCGACCGTCGAGCGCGTCCTGAAGGCCTTCAACCCCAACCTCAAGAACGCCACGGTGGATCTGAAGAAGACCTACACCACCGAATTCGTCAAGAAGTCGGGCTGACCCACCGACGGCGGGCAGCACGGCTCATACGAAGTTGATCTCCGCCCGGCTCAGCAGCGGATCGTCCACCAGCTGCCACAGCGGTACGGCGAAGTTGCCGAAGCCGTAGCGGCCGCCGAAGTGCAGCCCCAGGACGCGGTGGTCGGTGAGGTCGATGACGGGTGAGCCGCTGTTGCCGCCCAGCGTGGAACAGTCGTGCTTGATGACGTTCTTGCCCGGCACCAGTTCCGTGGCGGTGCCGGGCTGCAGCCGCTTGACGTTGTAGATGTCCATGAAGATCCGGCGCATCGACTCCGGCTCGTTGCGCCGGCCGTCGTACGCCGGATAGCCGACGCAGTACACCGGCCGACCGGGCAGGTCGGCCGGCCCGTCCGCGGCCACCGCCAGCGGAGGGGGCAGCGCACCGCCGCCGGCCGGTGGCGCGACCCGCAGCAGGGCCAGATCGACGTCCTCGTGGATTCCCAGCACCTCGACGACGTCATAGGCGGGGCCGCCGCCTCCCGGGACGGTGTCGCCGTACTCCTCGCCCATGTCGACCCGGGAGCTGATGCCCTGCTGGAAGGTCCAGCCCGCGCCGTCGCCGCGGGCGAACTCCGCCGCCACATGGCGGTTCGTCAGCACCACGTCCGGGCCGACCAGGAACGCGGTGCCCAGCCAGTCCAGACTGATGTGCCCGGACAGCTCGACCCGCCCGACGCGGGCGAACGACTCTTGGATCGCCGCCCGGTGGCCGTCGAGCACCGCCCAGTCGCCCTGCTGCGGCGCGAAGTCATGGTTCTGGACCAGGATCGCGGGCCGGCCCTCCAGCAGCACGATGGCTTCCATGCCGAAGGACTCGTCGTCGCTGATCTCGTCCGCGCGCCCTTCGGCGAGCTTCTCCAGCCCGCTGACACCCGCCGCCACCACCCGGGTCCGCTCCTGCTGGGCGAACTGGGAGATCTGCCCGGCGGGCAGCTCCTCCGCGGGGAGCTCCTCCAAGGATTCCGGGATCTCGAAGGACAGCCCTTCGCGCACCCGCGCCGCGACCTCCCGCAGATCCGAGAAGATCTGCTCGGGACCGGCCGCCACCGGTGATCTGCTCCCTCTGTGCATCTCACTCTCCTCGGCCGCGCTGCGCGGCCTGTTGTGCCGTCTCGATCTCGGCATGGATGCCGGGACTGCTGGTTTCCAGATGGCGCATCACGCTGCGCATCTGGGTGCCGACGTTGACAAAGGCCGTCGTCCTGCCCTGGAACAGCACGTTCTCCACGCGCCGGGTGCCCCGGTGCAGCGCCACCACCCTCCAGTCGTCCGTGAGGACGGGCGATCCCGAGGACCCGCCGCGGGTGTCGGTGAAGTAGCGGACATCGTTCTCGTCCGCCTCGTAGACGAGGTTGTTGCGGAGCGCGACCCGCTTCGGCTGGCCACCGGGGTGCTGGATGATGTTGACGGCCACGAAGTCGCCCCTGGCCACCGCCAGCGGCTGGTCCGCCAGCCTCAGCACCGACCGGGAGGGCTCGGCGGTCAGCCGCAGCACCGCATAGTCGAGTTCCGCGTCCGCGGCGACGAGTTCGCTGACGGTGGCCTCCTCCGTCTCCACGTCGTCGGTGTCGTAGTCGAACCGCGCGCGGGTGTGCCGGGCCTGGAGGCGCAGATCCTCGGTGTCGGCCACCGGCCGCCCCGCGCCGGTCCCGGTCCGGGCGTTGACCACATGGTGGTTGGTGACGAGCAGATCCGGAGCGATCAGCCACCCCGTACCGGAGTGCGGGAAGCCGTTCGGCTGCAGCGGAGCGCCGCCTTGGTACGGCGGCACCTTGATCCGGGCCACCGCCCCGCCGGCCAGTTCCCCGCCCCGCAGAAAGCCGATCGGGACGGTGTCGTCCCGATGGACGATCTGCTCCTTGATCTCCGAGGCCGGGGTGGGCAGCCCCGCCAGCACATCCGGTTCGCCGCCCGCCTGCCGCGCCACATCGTCCAGGGCCCGCTGGAAGACGGTGAGCGGCTCGGCCTCGGTGGTCTCGGCGACGGCGTTGCGCAGCCAGATCTCCAGCGGCACCGAGCCGTCCACCAGCCGCTCCACCCGGTTCATCTCGTTGAGATCCGAGTGCACCTGGCGTCCGGGCGCGGGGTTGAGCGGCAGTGTGCTGCGGTAGCGGGGCATGATCCCGTCGAGCAGCAGCGGCCGGACCGCGGGGTCGGCCAGCCCGGTCTCCACCGCGGCGTCGAGCACGCGGCGGATCTCGTCCGGCGAGAGATAGGCGTTCATCGGCGACCGGACCCCGCGGTGCCGTCCCCGTCCGCCGACACACGGCCCGCGGGCCCCGGACCGGAGGTGGTGCAAAACGACGCCGTACGTCCGCCGGTGCCCACCCCCATCGCGGCGGCCACCCCGGCCACGATCTCGCCGCTCTTGTCGGGTACGGCCAGCAGCCGCCGGGCGAGCGCGTCGAGGGTGCCACGGTCGCGGGCCAGCCGCAGGATCCCCGCGATGCTGGTGGGCGCGCCGCCGGACTGCTGCCGGGACGGCCCCGCCGCCTCGTCCAGAATCTCCATCACCGCGCCCAGCAGCGCCGGCTGCCGGCCGGTCGCACGGCGCATCGCCGCCCCGAGAGTGTCCAGCGTCTCGTCGTCGGCCGGCAGTCCCGCCACCTCCAGCGCATGGTTGAGCGCCCCGGGCGCCTGGTCGTAGATCTGCGAGGCGACCGCGCGTACCAGCACGGGCTGGTGGGCGAGGACGGCGTCCGGCAACGTCTGCAGCCGCTCGGCGAGTTGCTGATCGGCCTCCACATCCGTGCCGTCGGCAGTGGCCAGCTGGGCGCGGGCCAGCAGTGCGCCCATCGCTTCCAGGTCCTGCCCGAGGCCCACCGCGACATCCTCCGCCACTCGCAGATCGCGGTTCGCGCTCGCCGGATCGCCGGCGTCCTCCGCGAGGCGGGCGGAGAGCAGCAGCAGCTCCAGCCGGCGCTCACCGCAGCCCGCGCGCTCCGCCGTGCCGATCGCGTCCGCCAGGCCCGTACGGGCCTCCTTCCGCCGCCCGAGCCGGTTGAGGGTCTCGGCGAGCAGCGCGTGCAGGGGGCTGCACGGTGTCCAGGGCCGGCGCCGGTCGAGCCGTTCGAAGGCCGCTTCGGCGAAGCCCTGCGCGAGCAGATCCTCCACCTCGCGGGCGAGGATCCGCTCCCAGTCCTCCTGGTCGGCGCCCGCCGTGACCTGATCGGGAGCGCCACCGCCGAGCCTGGCGGTGAGCAGGCCCGCGGCCCTGGGCGTCATGTCCTGCTGCGCCCCGACCAGGAACCGCTCGATGCCCGGCAGCCACCGTTCCTCCACCGAGCGCGGGTTCTCGTCGAGCCGCAGCCGGTGGTAGATCTCCTCGGCGCGCGCCTCCAGCCCCTCGCGGGCGGCGTAGTGGTCGACCGCGCGCCGTTCGACGGCGCGCATCACGTCGGTACGGTCGCCGCCCGGCAGCCGCAGCATGATGGCCCGGACATCGCCGCGGTAGCGCACGGCGTCCGGGCGGGCGGGCTCCACCATGTCGAGGCGGCGCAGCTCCTCGAAGAGCGCGCGGGCCTCGTCCGGCGTTGTCACCCGCAGCCCGCAGGGTTCGGCGAGAACCTCCTTGATGATCTCCGGGGTGATGACCCGGAGCACCAGGCCGGGATGGGCGAGCCGGCGCAGGTCCTCGTTGGCGATATGGCTGAGGATGCGGTCGTAGAGGATGCCCTGGACCAGCAGCTGGTCGACGCGGCGGAAGACCTGATGGCGGCGCTCGGGCAGACTGCCGATCAGCTCACCCGTCCGCTCGGCCTCCAGCCCCGCGAGGGTGGCGGCCCGGGCGGCCAGCTTCAGACTGAGCGGATGGCCGCCCACCCGGTCGGCCAGCGCCCGGGCCACTTCGGGATCCGTGACACCGCAGGACGCCAGCAGGCCGACGGCCGCCTCCGGATCGAGCTCGCCGAGTTCGATGTCGAGCATGGTCATGGTCTTCGCCGGATGATCGACCGGGGCCCGGCCGGAGACGATGAACCGCAGCCGCGGATAGACGCGCTGGAAGGAGAGGTAGATCGCCCACATCCGGCCGATCACCGGCGATCCGCGGTACTGCGCCTCCTCGAAAGAGTCGATGACCATCGCGAACGGCGGGTCCTCCTGGTCCTCTTTGCCCTTCGCCTTCTTGCTGTCCGCCACCGCCCGCGCCAGGACATCGGCGACCCGCTGGATCAGATCGGTCTCCCGCCCGGTGGCCAGCAGGTGGAACTCGTGCGAGGAGCGGCGGCCCAGGACGGCGCGGGTGGTGGCGAGTTCGTGCAGCTGGGACACCCGGTCCTGCCCCTCCCGCTGGCTGCGGGCCGCCTGCTGGCACTCGTCCGCCAGCGCGTCCAGCTCGGCACAGTGGGCGGGGTACTGGATACCGAGCTGCCGGGCGGCCTCGGCGATCAGCGTGACCGGCTCCTGGATGGAGAGCGTGGGCCGCTCGAAGTCGATGTACGCGAAGGGGAAGCCGCCGGCCGGATCGTGGACGTTGTCGAGCACGAACTTGGCGAGCAGTGTGCTCTTTCCCATGCCGCCGGGACCGTGAATGATCAGCGGAGGCACCGGCGCCGGGTGGCCGGTGGAACCGGCCGACACCTTGGATCCCACAGATCCACCGGGCAGTGCGACATAGTCGCGCATCTCGGCGAGTTCACGGGTACGCCCCTGGAACGGCCGCCGCAGGAGGCGCTCCAGGGGCTCCAGGAGCCTGGCCCGTTCCAGGGCGTGCTGCAGCTCCGCGGTGTCCGGCAGCCCGGTCGCGCCCGGCACCCATGACAGCCACAGCACCGCCTGGAGGGCATCGGCCAGTTCGTCCGCGGTCAGCCGGTCCGTGGCCGGCGGGCTGCCGGACAGATAGGCCAGACAAAAGCGCTCCGGGCTCGCCCCGGGGGGCAGTTGCCCGAGATTGCACTCCAGGACGCGCCGGGCGGCCTCGGGCCCGGTCAGCCCGCGCAACGTCCGTTCCCTGACATCGGACTTGAGGGCCCACGCGGCCTGCTCGTGCATCCCCATGGTCGTGCAGTCGTCGACGAGTTCCAGGACCGCGCCGCCGGTGGCGCGGTCCTCCCCGGGCAGCCGGAGCCGCTGCGGATCGAAGCGGCTCAACAGGCAGGCCGCCTCCCGGTAGGCGCGGCGGGCGTCCGAGACGTCCGGCGTCCGGTCCTCGCCGGTACGCAGCGCCTCGCGTAACCGGGCGGCGAACACCTTTCGGATCTCGGCGGGGCGTACCGGGGGGCTTTCAGAGGGATTGATAGACACGAATGGCCCCCTCTGCCGCCGTGCAGAGCTTCCGCATATAGCTTTCGCCGTGGCCGTCGGCCTTGCCGGTGGCGTGCAGCACCTCTTCCACGGCCACGTCCACGAGTTCGGCGATGGACGATTCGCAGGGCTGCCCGTTGCCGAGGACCTTCGGCGGTGAGGCGTGGAAGACCTGGTCGAAGAAGGTGCGCAGATCGTTGGGTTCGGCGACCCGCGCCGTGTCCCAGCACATGTTTCCCCGTAGGTCGTACGGCAGTTGACGCATCGAGCGGCCATATCCGAGGAGCACCAGCCGGGGCGCCTGATCGCCTCGTGCGGCGGCATGCTCGTAGATGGCCATGGCCAGTTGCCCGATGAAGTCCCACACATCGGAACTGGGATCGAGCTTGTCGCATTCGTCGAGGACCAGCCAGAAGCGTTCCTCGACGGTGGTCGCCCGGCTGACCACCCAGTGCGCGGCCTCGTCGATCGACGGCAGCTTGTCATTGAGTTCGGTGGGGTTCAGCGGGGAAACGCCGGTGTGCGGATCGGCGACGAATTCGGCCAGCCGCCGCAGGACCTTGGCGGCGGTGGAGGTGCGCGCCAGGGTGACGCGCACCGGACGGAATCCGCTGTGCTGTCCGATATGGCGAAGGAAGTTGTAGGTGTACGACCGGCCGCTGTCCGGCTCGCCGTCGACGAGCAGGATGAACTTCTCCGGGTCCGCGATGAACCGGCGCAGTGTCTCCCGCAGGTCCTGACGGTCGATGAAGGCCTCGGTGCCGTTCTTCAGGACGCAGGTGCGGAAGGTGTCCTGTGCGGCATGGGCGCGGAAGTCCTCGCGCAGCCGGTCCAGGAATTCCCGGGCCTTCACGATGTCCGGGAGTACGGCCAGTCTGTCGATCGTGGTGAGGGCCTCGACGAGTCTCAGCTGCCGCTGGATGTCCGTGCGAGAGGTGTGCACGAGCGCCCGGGCATTGTCCGTGCTGACATGCGTCAGCGGCAGCGCGCCGATGAATTCCCGGGAGAATCCGTACTGGGCCAGCTGCGTGTGCGGATCGGTGGTGTCGAGCAGGTAGTTCTGCACCCAGGTGGTGACCAGGTCCCACTCGGTTTCGGTCAGCGGCATGCCACACCTACCCGGCACCGTCGTCGAAGATCCGGTGAACCGGCTCCCTGACCTGGCGCTGGGCCAGATACTCGCTGATGCCGTGATGATTCTTGCTGTCATTGGTGACCAGCAGATCGGTGACCCGTTCGTGGGGCGCGTACTCGGGCCGCAGCGTGTGGTCGAGCGCCACCAGATCCCGCAGATCCGACGCATTGCGCCAGGCCGCCACACCCGCCGGGACCGCCGGTGGCCGCGCCAGGTGATCCTGTACCTCGGAGATGGCCAGCGGCGATCCCACGGTGACCAGCAGGTCCACCTCGCGTCCCTGCTCCATCAGCACCTCGTAGGCGATGATGGTGCCCAGGCTGTGGCTGACCACCACGAGCGGGCCACCGTCCAGGCCCTCCAGTGCCTCCGTGACCACCTCGCGCATGGCCGGTCCCGCCCCGCCGAAGAAATAGGCGTGGACGTCCTTGAACGCATGCTTGACCAGCATCCGGAACACCGCGCTACGGCCCGGCTGGGGCAGCGGCAGCGCCTCCAGCGGCAGCTCCATACCGGACGCCGGCTCCTCGTCCTCCCCGGCATGGGCCAGCGTGTCCGCGAGATACGTCATGTCCCGCAGCCAGTCGACGAGCGCGCCCTCGTCGGCGGCGGCCCGCCCCTCCAGCCCGATTTCACCGGCCTCCAGCCGCGCTTCACCGAGCGTCCGCGCCACGAAGTCCTCAGGCGGTTCGACAGCGGCCGCTTCCGCCCGTGCCGGCAGCTCCTCGATCAGCTCCGGACCGCCGTCCAGCGGATCCGGCCGGAAATCGGGCAGCGGCGCCGGATAGCGCACCGGGGCCCAGTACGCCATCCGCGACGCCTCGGCCATGTCCCTGCCGAAGAGCGCCGTGTCCCACTGGGACTTGAGCAGTTCCGAGCGGACCTTGTTCCCGTTCCCGTGGACGTAGACGACCTTGGGGTGCACTGCGCCTCCTCCTGCCGTTCAGCCGCGCCGCAGCACGATGTCGTCGTGCGCCGCGAGCCGCATCCAGCGCTGCCTCGGGGCGCGGACGACCGGCATCAGATCCGCGCCGGGCAGCGGGCCCAGGTCCAGCGACGTGAGCTCGACGACATCGGAGACCGGCACCTGGAACGTCCGGAAGGCGCCCAGCGGCGGCGGCGCCCCCGGCGTGGCCCCGGCCAGGGCCCGGTCGGCGTCCCTGGTCAGGTCCGGGCTCTGGTCGAGTACGTACGCCGTCGCCGCCAGCGCCCCGTCCTGGATGAACGCCGCGACCTTCCAGAAACGCAGCGGCACTTGAACGTCCCGGTAGGGCGGGTCGGAGTCGTGCAGTACCGGGCCTGTCAGGACGGCCAGCTTGCGGTCGAACCGGGCGGCATTGTCGAGCAGATAGTTCTCCAGGCCCTGCCAGAGCTCCTTGCCCTGGTTGAACACATCCGCCTGCGGGGCGGCGTTCGTGTAGTGGAAGGTGTCGTCATTGGCCTGGTGTGCCTCTGCCGCCTCGCCCCAGACGGGATCGAGCCGGCGCACCAGATGCCCCTTGTCCAGGGAGTTGTCGCGATACACGTCCTTGCCGGTCTGCCGGCTCTCGGCCAGCCGCGGATCGAAACGCCAGCCGCCCTCGCGGGGGGTGTCTTCCAGCAGACGCCGGCCGTCGATGCAGACGGCGGTGGCCGCCGCCATCCGCCGGTCCGGGCGCAGCACCACCGTGAAGTGGGTGTACGGCAGCACCACGGTTTCCACCTCGGGCCTGCTCGGCATCGGCAGCGGTACCTGGACACCGAGGAAGTGCTCGTCATAGCCCGCTCGGTTTGCCAGGGAGTCCCGGGACGCCGCCCCGGCCGTTGCCTCACCGACCCTCGGGGAATCTGATGGGATCATATGAGAACCGCTTCCCGGTGGTGGGGACCACCGATCGGTGCCCACCGGGAAGCCACTCGAACAGCCGCGCGCATCGGTGGCGCACCGCCCGAGGGGACCGTTCAGGCGGTTGGGCGGGGGGCCGCGTTCAGACGGCCGGAGGCTACGGAACGCATCCAGGCGTTGCCCGTCACCCAGTGGTTGCTAAGGAGCTCCCCCCATGGCCACCGGCCTCTCCCTCCATGTCGGACTCAACCGGGTCGATCCAGCCAGGTACGGCGGCTGGGACGGTCGGCTCGTCGCCTGCGACAACGACGCTCACGACATGGCCCGGCTGGCCCGGGGAGCCGGGTTCGGCACGACGACCCTGCTGACCTCCGACGGCACCGTGGAGAACGTCACCGCCGAGCTGCGCAGGGCGGCCAAGACCCTCAAGAGCGGCGACATCCTGCTCTTCACGTACTCGGGCCACGGCGGCCAGGTCCCCTGTGCCGACGGCGCCGACGCGGAACCGGACGCATTTGATGAAACCCTGGTGTTCTACGACCGCGAATTCCTCGACGACGAGCTGCACCGGGAATTCGGGCGCTTCGCCCAGGGCATCCGGATCCTGGCCCTCCTCGACTGCTGCCACAGCGGCACCGGTATCGAGGTACGCGAATTCCTGACCCCCGAGGCCATGCAGGAGCAGTTCCAGACGCGTGACCCCCGGCGGATCGAGAACACCGCACGCCTCATGCCGGTCGTCAAACAGCACGAGATCTACCAGCGGGACCAGGATTTCTTCCAGGAACTCCAGAGCGATCTCGCCGCGCACAAGAGTCGGCAGCCGGCGGCCGGCGCACTGCTCATCTCCGCCTGCCAGGACAATCAACTGGCCTCCGACGGCGACGTCAACGGCAAATTCACCGGAACTCTGCTGGACGTCTGGAAGGACGGGGCATTCCGCGGCGGCTACCGCGCCTTCCACCGCGACATCCTGCGGAACATGCCGCCCACCCAGAGCCCCCACTTCTTCGTTTCCGGACGGCCCGACGAGGCATTCGTGGAGCAGCAGCCGTTCACGGTCTGAGTGACGCGGCGACGCAGCGACGCAGCGACGGGAGGCGGGCCGAGGCCCGCCTCCCGTCTCGATTAGATCTACAACCTTGCCAAGTGGGAGTGGCTGCCGCCCTCACTCGGCGGGGTAGATGTCTCCGCCACGCATAAGGCTTTCCTGCTCACTCTGGGACTGCAGCCTGCGCGCCTTCTCCTGGAGCCGCTTCCGCTCGTCCGGGTCGGTGGTGCGCTCCGCTGCCGCCTTCAATTCCTGAGCCTTGTCCCGCATCTGCTGGATTCGTGCGCGTGATTCTCCTGTTGCGCTCATGATCTGTCCTTGAACGGTGTTATTGAGAACTGCATTTACCAGCGAATCAGGCCGGGCCGTCTTCGGCACCTCGAAGGGTGACTCTCTGTGACGAATGATATCCGGGTGTTTTCGGTGCCGGGCCCGAGTTCGCTGGTGGAGGCCCGCCGGCCACGGCGCGCCCGGGCGTCACGGCGTGTCTCCACCGGATGGCCTTCCTGAATGGCGAGGGCGGCCAAGAGGGACGTTGGCTGAAGCACAGCAGCTCAACGTCCGCTGAGTGTCAGCGCTTCTGGTGTTTGACGCTCCCCCTCGTTCAGTGGAGTCCCTCCATGTCATCCGAACCAGCTCTTTGTGGGGGCGACGCCGAACTGTCCTCGACAGAACACGGCGAGCACATTCCGCCCATCACCCCTGAGAAAAACTCGGCCCGCACCCTTCTGTGGGAGGCAGTCACCCATCGGCCCTTGGAGGAAGTCGCCGCCCTTGTGGAACTGCTCAAGCGCAGCGGCGACGTTCCCAACCCTGGCGATGAAGCCCTGCGAGTGGCGGTCGTTTCCCGTCCGGTGAGCGAGGTGGCTGCGCTCTTCGAACTCCTTCAGGCCGCTCCGCACACCGCGGAATCGAGCCACGAGGCACTGCGTGCGGCGGCCGTCGGCAGATCCGTCGAGGAGGTCGCGCAGCTGATCGAGTTGTTCGACCGCACGAAGGACGGCGGCCCCGGTCCCTACGACCACGATTCCTACGACACCGACCCCTACGGCACGTCCGGGCCCTTCCCTCCCGGTCCCGGTGGCCCCGGTGGCCCCGTCGAACCGGAACCCACCAGGACCATGCCCGTCGGCCTCGACCCCGACGTCCGCCCCCTGGGCACCGCCGCTCAGGCGGCGGCCGCCTCACGCGGCGAGAGCATGGCGCACCAGCCGCCCCCCAACCGCCCGCCCTGGGCCCAGCGGCCCGACGGCACCATGCCGCACGGCGGCCCGCCGTGGGGCGCGCCCTCCGAGGCGTCCCAGCAGCCGGGCTACGCGGTCCCCGGAGTGCTGCGGTCCGTACTGCGCTGGCCCGCGGCCGCGGCCCTGGCGTTGTGCGGTCTGAGCCATCTGCCGGTGAACGCGTCACACATGCAGGGCGCTCAGGCGGCCGCCGGGCTCTCGATGGCCATCGCCGTGATCTACCTGCTGCTGGCGGGCTGGCTGGCGATGCGCGACACCGCCCTGGTCTGGACGGTGAGCGCCGCGGCGGCGATGGTCATCATCGCTCTGCACGCGCTGTCCCGGTCGGGTGTCCTCGCCCCGCTGGGCAGCGGCTTGGGCGACGCCGGCATGTGGCCCGAACTGATGGCGGTGGGACTGGCCATCGTCAGCGCGGGGCTCGCGGGTGCGGCGCTGCTGTTCCGCCCGCGCCGGGTAGGTCCGGCCGCGGCGGGAGTGTAGGCAGCCGGCGCACCGGCGCCACCAAGGGCGCGGGCCGGGACCCCCTCAGGGGCCCGGCCCGCGCCCTTGGTCGGCTCCGCCGGTGGCGCCGCGCTTCAGGTGTGCGGAGCGCCGTAGTACCCGGCGAGCAACCGGTGGTAGTCGTCGTCACCGAAGTGCCGCTCCTTGTCGAACTCCGGGGCGTTCTCGATGTCTTTCTTGGTCCGGGCGAGATAGATCGTGGTCCTGTCGAAGTCGATCGAGGAGATGACGCCGGCCGGCAGCAGGACATGCCTGCCGAAGATCCACCCACCGGTGTCGACGACCAAGGAGGCGGCGCCGGCCTCGTCCGAGTGTTTGTCGACCTTCCCGACGGTGCCGTCGATCGCCTCGACCGTGAAGCCGGTGAGATCGGTCCCGGCCCGGTATCCCGCGCTGTCCTGATAACCCCAGATGCTGTGCGTCACGGAGCACCTCCCATGCCGCTGACGGGCCGCTGCTGCCGCAGATACCTCAATCATGCCTCCGGCGCGGCGAATCGCTCGGTCGCGGTGGCCGCTCACCCCCGCGACGAGTACCGGTGGAGAGCCCAGGCGGGCAGCCCGAACCAGCAGACCACGAACCAGGCGACAAGCCCCGCGACGACCCAGGGGACCGCGGAATTGTCCATGGCGATCCGCAGGATCAGCAGCAGCGCCGAGGTGACCGTCGCCAGGAGGAGAACGATCCCGACAAGGGCCAGGCGCGAGGCCCAGTACACCGTCTCGGGCTTGAGCCGGTGACCGGCGACGAGCCGGTGGAAGGTCACCGTGCCGATCAGCGCGCCGGTGGTCGCCGCCCCCAGCAGGACCGTCACCACGTAGATCGTCCGGTCCGTCGGCCCGAGTGTGGCGAACCGCGGGGTGAAGACGACGGTGAGCAGAAAGCCGAAGAGGATCTGCACACCGGTCTGGATGACCCGCACCTCTTGCAGCAGTTCGTTCCACCGCCGGTCGGCACGCTCCTCCGGCGACTCGTCGCGGCCCTGAGACGTCTGACGCGGGCCCAGCGATTCCACACGGCCTCCCGGCTCACGCCTTCGCATGTGTGCTGAACGCCAGCTTGTTGTCCTTCACCTCCACCCGCACCTCGTCCCCGGCCGACAGCGCACCGTCGAGCAGCAGCCGCGAGAGCGGATTGTCGACCTCGCGCTGGATCGTGCGCCGCAGCGGCCGCGCCCCGTATTCGGGCTGGTGGCCGCTGTGGGTGAGCCAGTCCACGGCCTCGGTCGTGAACGCGACGGAGATGTCCTGGGCGCGCAGCCTGCGGATCGTCCCTTCGAGCAGCAGACCGGTGATCCGGCGCAGCTGGTCGTCGGTGAGCCGGCGGAAGACGATGATCTCGTCGAGCCGGTTGAGGAACTCCGGACGGAAGTGCTCACGCAAGGCGCTCAGCGCCCGCTCCCGTGCGCCGTCGCCGGCCTCCAAGGTGTCCGGGCCGAACCCGAGCACACCACGGCCGCCGCTGAGCGCATCGGAGCCGAGGTTGCTGGTCATCACGATGACGGTGTTCTTGAAGTCGATCGTACGGCCCTGTGAATCGGTCAGATGCCCGTCGTCGAGCACCTGTAGCAGCATGTTGAACACATCCGGGTGGGCCTTTTCCACCTCGTCGAGCAACAGCAGCGAATACGGGTGGCGGCGCACGGCCTCGGTCAGCTGGCCGGCGTCCTCATGACCGACGTATCCCGGGGGCGCACCGACCAGCCGGCTGACGGTGTGCCGCTCCTGATACTCGCTCATGTCGAGCCGCACCATGCGTTCCTCGCTGCCGAACAGCGCCTCGGCGAGCGCGCGGGCCAGCTCGGTCTTGCCCACGCCGGTGGGGCCGAGGAAGAGGAAACTGCCGATCGGACGGCTGGGATCGGCGAGCCCGGCCCGCGAGCGCAAAATGGCATCGGAGACCGCCGTGACGGCGTCCTCCTGACCGATCACACGGGAGTGCAGCCGCTGCTTCAGCCCCAGCAGCCGCTCCTTCTCCTCCTGGGTCAGACTGCTCACCGGCACACCGGTCTGCCGCGACACGATCTCGGCGATGTCCTCGGCGGTGACCACCACGCTGCGCCCGTCGGTCGGCGGCGCTCCCTGGTCGGCCTCTATCCGCACCGTGAGCTCGCCGATACGGTCACGCAGCTCGCTGGCGCGTTCGTACTGCTCCGCGGCGACCGCCTGGTCCTTGTCCCTGACCAGCTCCTCCACCTGGCGCTCCAGCTCGCGCACATCGGTGGTCTTGGCGCCCGAACGGAGCCGCACCCGCGCGCCCGCCTGGTCGATCAGATCGATGGCCTTGTCGGGCAGGAAGCGGTGGGCGATGTAGCGGTCGGAGAGCTCGACGGCCGCGAGCAGCGCCTCGTTCGTGTAACGCACCTGGTGGTGCGCCTCGTAGCGGTCCTGCAGACCGCGCAGGATCTCCACCGCGTCGGTGACGGACGGCTCGGGCACCAGGATGGGCTGGAAGCGGCGGGCCAGCGCGGCGTCCTTCTCGATGTGCCGCCGGTACTCCTCCAGGGTGGTGGCACCGATGACATGCAGTTCCCCGCGCGCCAGGGCGGGTTTGAGCATATTGCTCGCTTCCAGGGAACCGCCCTCACCGCTGCCCCCGCCGGCCCCGACGACCGTGTGCAGCTCGTCGATGAAGACGATCAGCGAGTCGGGGTGCGTACGGACCTCCTCCATGATGCCGTTCATCCGCTCCTCGAAGTCGCCGCGGTAGCGGGTGCCGGCGAGGACGGCCGTCAGGTCCAGGGCGACCACCCGCCGGCCCGCCAGGGTCTCGGGGACGTCGCCGTCGGCCAACCGCTGGGCCAGACCCTCGACGATCGCCGTCTTGCCGACGCCCGCGTCGCCGACCAGCACCGGATTGTTCTTCCCGCGACGCGAGAGCACCTCGATGGTCTGCTCGATCTGCTCCTCGCGGCCGATGACCGGATCGATCCGGCCCGCCCGGGCGATGTCGGTCAGATCGCGGCTGTACTTGTCGAGGGTCGGTGTGTCGTGCTTCGGCGGGACGCCGTGCTCGGGTCCCGCGTGCTGGGGCCCGTGGCTGCCCTGCGGGGTCGCCTGCGGATCGAAGTGGGCGAGGTTCAGGATGCGGCCCGCTGCCGAGTCGGGGTTGGCCGCCAGGGCGTCGAGCAGATGCTCCGGGCCGATGTACGAATCGCCGTTGTCCTTCGCCAGCTCGTGCGCGCCCAGCAGGGCCCGCTTGACCGCCGGGGTCACGGCCACGCTGGACCGCTGCGGGCCCGTACCGGCGCTGCGGTCGATCTCGGCGGCCAGTGCGTCGGGATCCGCCCCCACCTGCCGGAGCAGGCTACGGGTCGGCTCGGCGGCCAGGGCCGCACGCAGCAGATGCTCGGTGCCGAGCTCGGGGCTGCCGTGCTCGGCGGCGTAGGCGGCGGCAGAGGTCACCAGATCCCGGGCCGGCCCGCTCATCATGCGCGCGATATCCGCCTGCCGGGGCATCGGCCGCCCCGCTTCGTCACTCCCGGACTGCGCGGCACCACCCAAGAAGCGCGCGAGGAATTCACCGAACGGGTCCGGGCCGTAACCCTCCGGACCCACGAATCCATTGCTCATGTGTGTCCGTTCCGCTGTCACGGCGGTACCGCGACATGCTGCCTTGTCGGGTTCCTGGTGTGCTCTCCTCATGCTCCTGCCCTGGCGGGTGCCCGAGGGACGAGAGGTCACCCGTCACACGCCACTCCACTGCTTCAGGATCAGGGCCAATCAGGTCATCCGCACCCGGGCGGGACCGCACCGCACACCCTGCATCCGACGGATGACGGCCGCCACACGCGTTCGCCCTCGCCCCCGAAGCGCTCCGCCGGAGCCGGTGCCGTACTTCGCCACCCCGCCGCACACCTCCCTGCCGCGCCTCACATCTCCTCGCGGATGCGGGTCAGATCGGCGGTGAGCGCATCGAGCCAGATGACCGAGTCGATGAGGAGAGCGGCGGAGAGCGCGTGGGCGTCCCCGTCCGGGCTGCCCCGCGCCAGGGGTGGAGCGACGGCCAACAGGCCGCGGATGTCCAGGGGTTGGGGGCGGCGCTCCTCGGGCGGGGCGTCGTCGGTGCGGAGATGCCGGGCCAGGGCGCGGTAGTCGGCCGCCGTGTTGCCGGCGGCCTGTCGTAGCCAGGCGCCCACCTCCTGATGGGTGATCCGGCCGGGGCGGCCGGGCAGCAGCCGTTCGCCGTGGCGGGCGTCCGCGCCGGCCCCCAGCACCGCTGGCCAGTCCGGCTGCCGGGCGGTCTCCTCCCGCGGCTCGCTCTGGTACTGCGCCAGGCTCTCCTGCGCGAGGACGAGGGCACGATTGATCGCGACGATGTCGGTGCTGCCGGTGCGTCCGACGACACGTGCGGTGGTCTGCCCGATGGCGTCGGCGATGGCCGAGCACAGGGCCGCCATGCTTCGGCGCACCTCTCTCCCCGCGCCGCGCGGCCAGGCCACCAGACCGCAGACCAGCCCGATGAGGCTGCCGGTCAGCACATCCTCCAGCCGGACCGGGGCGAGCTGCCAGGTGACGGGGGAGACCTGTGCGAACAGCGTGGCGACGACAAGGGTGAACCCGCCCTGCGCCCAGGCCAGCCCGCGCAGTGGCCCGGCGATGAACGCCAGCAGCATCACCAGGGGCAGTACGAGCGCGTACACCGTGTCCCGGTTGTCGACCAGCGCCAGCAGTCCGCCGGCCATCACGGCACCGATCAGCGTGCCGATCAGCGCCTGCCGGACCGCGGACCAGGTCTCCAGGCTCGTCGTACGGGTGAGCGTCAGCGTCGCCAGCAGCACCCAGAAGCCGTGCTGCAGATCGAGGACTCCGGCGATGGCCCGGGCGGTGGCCAGGCCGAGCGCGAACCGGCAGGCGTTCTGGAAGATCACCGAGCGAGGGGTGAAGTGTGTGGTCAGCCGGCGCCACCACAGCGCGGGGGCGCGCTCCCGCGCATAGGCGAAGGAGTGCCCGGCGGGGTCCCGGTGGACGGAACGGTCGCCGAACAGCAGCCGGGTGGCCAGGACGAGGACGACGGCGCTGTCGGCGGCCTGCACCACCAGGGCCCGGCGGCGCAGATACCTCAGCCGGTCGTCGGTGCTCAGCCGCTCCAGAGTGGTCACCGCCCGGTGCGTACGGACGGGGGCCAGCTCGCTCTGCAACGGCTCGGCGGACGGCCCCTCGCCGGGCCGCAGCCGCCTCCCCCGGCGCAGGGCGTGGGACGCCGCGCGGGCGGTGGCGGCGATGCCCTGGAGCAGTACGACGGTGTCCGGGTGGTACGCGGTGTGCGGTCCGGCCGAGGTGTGCAGCGCGTCCAGCCGGGACAGCAGGGTGCGGACCGCCTCGGCCGCGTGCCCCATGGCCTTGTGGGCGAGGGTGGGGGAGGCGGGCATATCGGCGGGGGGAACACGGGACGGACGCAGGGCGTCGGCGGCCGTGTGCGCGCGGTCGAGTGCCTGTAAGGGAGGGGCCCCGCCGTGGTGGTCAGCCAGGGCCGCGGCCGCGTCGGAGGCATCGGCCAGCAGCCGGCGGAACGGTGGGGTGTCCGGTTCGGGCAGCAGGAAGCGCTGCGCCAGCGCGAGCAGCACCGCTCCCAGCGCGAAGCCGCTCAGCCGCTGGCCAAGGGTGTCCGGGGCGTAGGGCGGGAAGCACGGGAGGATGTAGAGCAGCTGCATCCCGGGGGCCGCGCCGGCGATCCGCGGCCCGGTGGTGCCCGCGTAGGCGACCAGGAAACCGATGACGAGCATGCCGACCACGGCCGCCCAGGTCCGTATGGCCAGCAGGGTGCCCAGCGTGATGAGCGCCAGGCCCGCGGGGACCGCCGTGAGGGTGGTCGCGGCGCGCTGGCGCCCGGATCCGGGGATCCGGGCGAGCGCTCCGAGCGACACCACGGTGAAGGTCGCGTACACGGACATCACGGTCAGGTCGAGCCCGTAGCGGCAGAGGTAGAAGGCGACACAGGAGGCGGCCGTCACCCGGACCGCGTTGCCGACCACCGTCCGGTGTCCGCGCAGGCCGTGTCCGGTGTGCTCCAGTAGGTAGCGCGCTCTGCGCAGCGCCGCCCCGACGGGCCCGCCGGCCGTCTGCCGCGGCCCGGTCGGCGGGGAGGCTCCCTGCTGCGGGCTCACCTTTCCACTATTGGCCCGTGGGTCCCGGTCCGCAGCGCGCGCCGCTCAGCCAGCTGCCGGCCGCATCGAGCGCGGTGTCCGCCGCCGGCAGGGTGCCGACTGCGGCCAGGAAGCCGTGGAAGGTGCCGCGGTACTCGTCGATCCGGGCCGGAACGCCCGCCTGCCGCAGGGCCCGGCCGTAGGCGCGGCCCTCGTCCCGCAGCGGGTCGCACTCGGGCAGGACCAGCAGCGCGGGCGGCAGACCGGTGAGGTCAGGTGCCAGACCGGGGGAGGCGTACGGATGGCAGCCGTCGCCGTCCGGGCCCAGATACTGCTCCCAGTACCAGCGCATATGGGCCGTGGTGTGGAAGAAACCGGTCGCGTAGTCGCGCGCCGACCGGCCCGCCAGGCGGTGGTCCAGGGCCGGATAGAGCAGGAGTTGCGAGGCGAGGGGGTGGCCGCCGCGGTCGCGCGTCATCAGGGTGACCGCGGCGGCGAGCGCGCCCCCGCTGGAGTCGCCCCCGACGGCCACCCGGGCCGGGTCCGCGCCCAGTGCGGCGGCCTGGTCGCAGGCCCACTGCGTGGCCGCGTACGCATCCTCGACGGCGGCCGGGAAGCGGTCCTCGGGGGCCCGCCGGTAGTCCACCGACACCACCGACGCACCACTGCGCAGGGCGAGTTCGCGGCACAGGCCGTCGTGGGTGTCGAGATCGCACAGCACCCATCCGCCGCCGTGGAAGAAGACCAGGAGGGGGCGGGGGCCGCCGGCTTCGGCCCGCGGGCGGTAGAGGCGTACGGGGAGCGGGGGTGCGCCCGGCGGCCCGGGAATGCGGCGGTCGGCGGTTTCCAGATGTCCCGCCGGGGCGGGGCGGCGCCCGCCGCTCCCGGTGCCCGAGGCGCGGCGCAGCGTCCCGGCGTCCAGCGGACCGCGGGCGGGGTCGGGGAAGTCCGCCGACATCGCGTCGACGAGGCGGCGGGCGGTGGGGGAGAGGGGGTCGGGGGACGGGGTCGGCCTGCTCATCCGGTGGTCAGCCCCCCGTCCACCGCGAATTCGGCGCCGGTGATGTACGAGGCGGCGTCGGAGGCGAGGAACCGGACCAGTGCGGCCACCTCGTCCGGTTGCCCGATGCGCCGCAGCGGCACCCGTGGCCACTCCTGTTCCCGGCGGTCCGGGCCCGGTGCGCTCACCACCATGGGAGTGTCGATCACTCCGGGGTGTACGGAGTTCACCCGGATACGGTCGCCGGCCAGGTCGAGCGCGGCGGATGCGGTGAGTCCACGCAGCCCGAACTTGCTTGCCCCGTACGCCGCGTGCTGCGCAATTCCCCTGAGCCCCGCCGTCGACGCGATGTTGACGATCGCCCCGCCGCCCGCCCTGCGCAGCTCGGGGACCACCGCCTTGATGCCGAGGAAGGGGCCGAGCAGATTCACCCGCAACAGCAGCGCGAAGTTCTCCTCGGTCTCCTTGTCGACGGGGGCGGTGCGCCACAGCGCCGCGTTGTTGACGAGGATGTCGAGCCGTCCGAAGGCCGACACCGCGGCCTCGGTCACGGTCCGCCAGCCGACGGCGTCCGTCACCTCGTGCCGGACGAAGAGCGCCGCGTCCCCCAGCTCGGCGGCGACCGCGCGGCCCTCCTCCTCGCGTACGTCACCGAGCACGACGCATGCGCCGGACGCCACGAACAGCCGCGCCTCGGCGGCGCCCTGCCCCCGCCCGGCGCCGGTGATCAGCGCCACCTTGCCGTCCAGGCGCTCCCCGCCGGCGCTCATGCCCGCTCCCCGAGCGCGCGGAAGTGCGGGATCACCGTCTCGCCCCACTGCCGGATGGTCTCCATACAGACCTCCTGCGGCACGGTGCCCATCTGGATCAGGCACATCACCTCGTCCACCCCGATCTCCCGCAGCCGCTCGACGTAGCCGATGGCGTCCTGGGCGGTGCCGTACGCGTGCTGGGCGTTGTAGGTGCCGGTGTCGACGGGCCGCGCCGGGATGTTCGCCTCGTGCAGCCTGGCGACCAGCTGCTCGCGGCGCCGCGCCAGCGCCGCGACATGGTCCTCGTCCACGAAACGGCCGGTCGGCGCGGGCCCGTTGCCGTACCAGTGGGCGATCGCCTCGGCGAAGAACCGCTGGCCGCGGGTCCCGATCCGGTACGCGGCAGCGCCGTCGTCGAGCACGACCGTGGGGCACAGCGCGGAGAGATGGTCGTTGGGCCGGTCGGTGACGAACCGCTCGCCGCTGCGGGCGGCGATCGCCTCGTCGTAGACCTTGCGCATCTCGCGTACGTCATCGGCGCCGGCGAAGCCCATCACCAGGGCGCCCAGGCCCAGTTCGGCGGCGAGCTTGAGGGTGTCGTGTTTGCTGCAGGCCATGAACAGCGGCGGGTGCGGATGCTGCACGGGGCGGGGGAGGACGGCGCCGGGGCCGATGTCGATCGACCCGTGCCACTCGAACTCCTCCTCGCGCCAGGCGCTGCCGAAGATCCGTAGCGCCTCCTCCACCTGCGGATAGGTGTCCTCCGGGCTGACCCCGTACATGGACATCTCCTGTTTGGTGGCGCCTCGGCCGGCGCCGATGTCGACGCGTCCGCCGGAGAGCACATCGAGCATCGCGGCGCGCTCGGCGACCCGGACGGGGTGCTGATAGCCGAAGGGCATGGTCACCACGCCATGGCCGATCCGGATGCGCGAGGTCCGGGCGGCGACCCAGGTCAGGAAGATCTCGGAGGCGCTCATGTGCGCGTACTGGCTCAGCGAATGGTGCTCGACCGCCCAGACGCGGTCGAATCCCATCTCCTCGGCGTGGACGGCCTGTTCGACGCAGTCGTGGATGACCTGGCGTTCGCGTGCGGGGGTCGGGTCGGCGAGTTGCGCCTCGAAGATCATCGAGAATTTCACGGAACCACCTCTCTGGATGTTCCTAATAGAAATATGTCTAGCAGGTATATGAGAGAGGGGGAAGGGAGTGGGTGATGCCCCGTCAGATACCGGTCAGATACCCGTCGGATATCTCGTCGGATGTGCCGTCGCCCGTCCGTCGCCCGTCCGTCGGCCGTCCCTCGGTCGTCCGTCGGTCATCCTTCGGGCGCCGGTCGGTGCGGACCGTAGACTGCGCAACGTGACGGACAAGAAGGCGGGCGCGGCGAGCGCCGGCGATGCGGAGCGACCAGCACTGCCGGCCACGAGTTGGGCGGTGCTGGGACTGCTCTCCTTCGGCGAGGAGCTGTCCGGCTACGACCTGAAGAAGTGGTCCGACTGGTCACTGCGCTTCTTCTACTGGAGCCCGTCCTTCAGCCAGATCTACGGCGAGCTGAAGCGCCTGGAGAAGGTCGGTTACGTCAGCTCGCGGATGGTCGCCCAGGAGACCGGCAATCGCGACAAGCGGGTCTATGTGATCACCGACGAGGGGATGGCGGCGGTCCGCCACTGGGCGCGCGAGGCGCCGGTGGAGCCGCCCGTGCTCAAGCACGGGGTGATGCTGCGGCTGTGGCTCGGCCATCTGCTGGAGGCCGACCGGATGCGCGAAGTGCTCGGCCGGCACCGGGAGTACGCGGAGACGATGCGTGAGCGTGCCGAGGTGGACGTCGAGAGCGCCCGCGCCGAAGAGACCTGGGCCTACCCCGCGCTCGTCCTGAAGTGGTCCGAGCGGTTCTACGCCTCCGAGCGGGATCTGGCCGATGCGATGCTGGCTGACCTGGACGAGATGGACGGTCTGGACGGTCTGGACGCCAAGAGCCGCCCGTAGGCCCGACGGTGTCAGACGGCCAGCACGCGGGCCCGGCAGTCGGCCGGGGTGCCCCAGGCGTCCCGCAGCGGGCGGGCCTTGCGGATCCACAGCGAGAGGTCCAGCTCTTCCGTATAGCCGAGGGCACCGTGCAGCTGTAGCGCCGTACGTGCCGCGGCATGACCGGCCTCGCCCGCCGCGACCTTCGCCGCCGCCACCTCCCGGCCGGCCGACGGGGCGTCCGCCGCCACCGCCAGGGCCGCCGCATGCACCAGCGGCTGCGCGAACTCCAGCCCGATCAGGGTGTCCGCCAGTCGGTGCTTGACGGCCTGGAACGAGCCGATGGCCACTCCGAACTGAGCGCGCCGCTGGACATGTTCGACCGTGGCCGCCAGCAGGGCACGGCCGACGCCGAGCGCCTGCGCGGCGGTGGCCAGCCGGGCGACGTCGATGGCATGCGCGGCGGCCGCGGCCACCGCCGGGCCCCGGGCCAGCACGGTGCCGCTGAGCGGGCGGGACAGCCGCCGGGCCGGGTCGAGGGAGGGCTGCACGGGGCCATGGGTGTCCGTACGGAACACCGTGTCGCCCCGGACGACGAGGACGGCGTCGGCGGCATCCGCGTCCAGCGCGAACGGGGCCCCGGCGCACAGGCCGACCACGGCGTCACCGGAGGCGATCTTGGGCAGCCACTCGCCGGCCGCGACGCCGTCCCCGAGGCGGTCCAGGAACGCGGCCGCCGCCACCGTCTCCACCAGCGGTCCGGGCACCGCATGGCGGCCCAACTCGGTGAAGGCGACGGCAAGTTCGACCGGCAGCGGCCCCAGCCCGTCGTGGCGCTCCGGTACGGCGAGCCCGAACACCCCCGCCTTCGCGATCCGCGCCCACAGATCACGGCCCGGCTTGTGCTCCCCGGACGCCCAGGCCCGCACCACGGCCGGGGTGCCGCACGCCCCCAGCATGCCGTCCAGCGTACGGGCGAACTCCCGCTGCTCATCGGACAGGAGGAACCGCATCACCGGCGTCCCTTCGGCAGGCCGAGCAGCCGCTCGGCGATGATGTCGCGCTGGATCTCATTGGTGCCGGCGTAGATCGGCCCGGCGAGCGAGAAGGTGTAGCCCTCGGCCCAACTCCCGTGCGCCGGCGCTTCCTCGGCGTCATCGGCGAGCGTGCCGTACGGGCCGAGCAGATCGAGTGCGGTCTCGTGCAGGGCGATGTCCAGCTCGGACCAGAAGACCTTGTTCAGGCTCGACTCGGCACCGGTCGACCCGCCGGCCGCGAGCCGGGAGGCGTTGGCGTAGGTGAACAGCTGATAGGCGCGGGCGCCGATCAGTGCGTCGGCCACCCGGTCGCCGAGGGCCGGATCGGCCGTCTCGGGGGCCGCGCGCCACAGTGCGGCCAACCGCTCGGCGGCCGCCGTGAAACGGCCCGGACTGCGCAGCGTCAGGCCGCGCTCGTTGCCCGCGGTGCTCATCGCGACCCGCCAACCCTGCCCCGGCTCGCCGATGACGTCCGCATCGGGCACGAACACCTCGTCGAGGAAGAGTTCGGCGAAGGCGGGCTTGCCGTCGAGGCGGCCGATGGGGCGCACCGTGACGCCCGGCGCGTCCAGCGGGAACATCAGATAGGTGAGCCCCTGATGCGGCTTGGGGGTGTCCGGCTCGCTGCGGAACAGCCCGAACGCGCGGTCGGCGAAGGCGGCCCGGGACGACCAGGTCTTCTGTCCGCCGAGCAGCCAGCCGCCGTCGGTCCGTACGGCCGTCGACCGCAGCGAGGCCAGGTCGGAGCCGGCCTCCGGCTCGGACCACGCCTGGGCCCAGATGACCTCGCCGCGCGCCATGGGGCCCAGGATCCGGGCCCGTTGCTCGTCGGTGCCGTGCTCGAAGAGGGTCGGGGCGAGGAGGCTGATGCCGTTCTGACCGACCCGGCCGGGGGCGCCGGCGGCGTAGTACTCCTCCTCGAAGATCAGCCATTGCAGGATCGATGCGCCCCGGCCGCCGTACTCCTCGGGCCAGGAGACGACCGACCAGCGGTCCGCGAAGAGCCGGCGCTCCCATTCCCGGTGGGCGGCGAACCCCTCCGCGGTCTCCAGCGACGGCAGTGGGGTGGCGGGTACATGGCGGGTGAGCCAGTCGCGGGCCGTGGCCCGGAACGCCTGCTCCGCGGCGGTGAAATCGAGGTTCATCAGGCCCCCGGCCGCTTCATGGTGACGGTCGCGATCGGGCCCTGCCGTGCGTGGCGCACGGGCTCGTCGTCATGGGCAGCGGGCATCCGCCCCTCCTTCCCTAACAAGTGTTTGGTAGGTTAACGTACCGCCAGGAGCAGCGTCGAGGCCCCATCCACGTCGAGCGCCAGGAGGCTCGCGCATGACACCGCCCCCCTATGTGCCCGGCCACCACCTGCTCGCCGGCCGGACCGCGGTCATCACCGCGGCCGCCGGCGCCGGTATCGGCGGCGCCACCGCCCGCCGCTTCCTGGAGGAGGGCGCCCGTATCGTCATCGGCGACGCCCATGCGCGACGTCTGACGGAGAGTGCCGAGGCGCTCACCGAGGAGTTCGGCGCCGGCACGGTGGCCGCCCTGCCCTGCGATGTCACCGACGAAGACCAGGTCAACGCCCTGCTGGAGCTGGCGGAAGAGCGCCATGGACGGCTCGACATCGTGGTCAACAACGCCGGGCTCGGCGGCACCGCCGACCTCGTCGAGATGACCGACGCGCAGTGGAGCACGGTCCTCGATGTGACGCTGAACGGCACCTTCCGCTGTACCCGGGCGGCCCTGCGCCGGATGAAGGCCGCCGGCCGCGGCGGCGTGATCGTCAACAACGCCTCCGTCGTCGGCTGGCGCGCCCAGCGCGGCCAGGCCCACTACGCCGCCGCCAAGGCCGGGGTGATGGCGCTGACCCGCTGCGCCGCGATGGAGGCCGCCGCATACGGCGTACGCATCAACGCGGTCTCGCCGAGCCTCGCCATGCACCCGCACCTGGTGAAGGTCACCACGCCCGAGCTGCTGGCAGAGCTCACCGAGCGGGAGGCGTTCGGTCGCTACGCCGAGCCCTGGGAGGTCGCCAATGTCATCGTCTTCCTGGCCGGCGACTACGCCTCGTACATGACCGGGGAAACCGTCTCCGTCAGCTCCCAACATGCGTGAGACGGGAGTGAGGGGATGTCGAGGGTCGGCGGGAACGGCGAGCGGACGGCCATGACCCCGTCCCCCGGGCGCCGCCGGGAACTCCTCGCCACCGCCGCGGAGGTGTTCGCCGCCCAGGGCTACAACGCGACCACCGTCCGGCAGATCGCGGACGCGGTCGGCATGCTCGCGGGCAGCCTCTACTACCACTTCGACTCCAAGGAGTCGATGCTCGACGAGATCCTCGCCGGCTTCCTCGACGAGCTGTGGGCCGGATATGCCGCGGTGCTCGCCGCGCGGCTCGGCCCCCGGGAGACCCTTGAGGCCCTGGTCACCGAATCCTTCCGGGAAATCGACCGGCACCGCGCGGCCGTCGCGATCTACCAGAAGGAGGCTCGACACCTGGCCGCCCAGCAGCCGCGCTTCGGCTACCTCGCCGACGCCCAGCGCAACTTCGAGCAGGCCTGGCTGGGCACCCTGGAGCGCGGAGTGGCCGCCCAGGTCTTCCGCGCCGATCTCGACATCCGGCTGACGTACCGCTTCGTACGCGACACCGTCTGGGTCGCCGCCTCCTGGTACCGGCCGGGCGCACAGCACGGCCCCGAGGAGATCGCCCGCCAGTACCTGTCGATGGTGCTGGACGGGATCGCCTTGCGGAACTGACCGGCACCTCCGCAGAATCTGACCAAGGAGACCACCATGCCCGAGGCCTACATAGTCGACGCGGTCCGTACCCCGGTCGGGAAGAAGGGCGGGGGTCTGTCGGCCGTCCACCCCGCCGACCTGGGCGCGCATGTGCTGACGGCGCTGATGGCGCGCAGCGGCGCCGATCCGGCCGCCGTCGAGGACGTCGTCTTCGGCTGCCTGGACGCGGTGGGACCGCAGGCCGGGGACATCGCCCGCACCTGCTGGCTGGCCGCCGGACTGCCCGAGGAGGTGCCCGGTGTCACCGTGGACCGCCAGTGCGGCTCCTCACAGCAGGCCGTGCACTTCGCGGCCCAGGGCGTGCTCTCCGGCACCCAGGACCTGGTCGTCGCGGGCGGCGTACAGAACATGTCGCAGATCCCGATCGCCTTCGCCAGCCGCCGGGCCGCCGAGCCGCTGGGGCTGACCGAGGGCCCGTTCACCGGCTCCGGGGGCTGGCGGGCCCGCTACGGCGAAGCGCCGGTCAACCAGTTCCACGGCGCCGAACTGATCGCCACCAAGTGGCACATCTCCCGCCCGGACATGGAGCGGTTCGCGCTCCGCTCCCACCAGCGGGCCGTCCGCGCCCTCGACGAGGGCCGCTTCGACCGCGAGACCGTCGCCTACGGGGACGTCACCGTCGACGAGGGGCCGCGCCGCACCACCTCGCTGGAGAGGATGGCCGCACTGGCGCCGGTCGTCGAGGGCGGCCGGCTGACCGCGGCGGTCTCCTCCCAGGTCTCCGACGGCGCGGCCGCGCTGCTCATCGCCTCCGAGCGGGCGGTGGCCGAGCACGGCCTGACCCCGCGGGCCCGTATCCACCATCTGTCGGTACGCGGCGAGGACCCCATCCGGATGCTCTCCGCACCGATCCCGGCGACGGCGTACGCGCTGAAGAAGGCCGGTATGTCGATCGACGACATCGACCTGGTCGAGATCAATGAGGCGTTCGCGCCGGTGGTGCTGGCCTGGCTGAAGGAGACCGGCGCCGACCCGGAGCGGGTCAATGTCAACGGCGGCGCCATCGCCCTGGGCCATCCGCTCGGTGCGACCGGTGTCCGGCTGATGACGACGCTGCTGCACGAACTGGAGCGCACCGGCGGCCGGTTCGGACTGCAGACCATGTGCGAGGGCGGCGGACAGGCCAATGTCACCATCATCGAACGTCTCTGAACCTCGCTGGCCGACTTCGAGCCCACCCGGGCGCCTCTCACGTCTTTGACGGTCCGTCAGGCGGCCGGGTGGGCTCGCTGCGCCGGCAGCGCGGCCATCGCCCCGTACGCCTCGGCCATGATCCGGTCGACGAGTTCCGCGCAGGACGGCAGATCCTCGATCAGCCCGGCGACCTGGCCGGAGGCCATCACACCGAGGTCGGTGCGGCCGTCGACCATCGATGCCTTCAGCAGCATCGGGGTGTTGGCGGCGAGCAGGACCTGGCTCCAGGAGAGGTCCTTGCCGTGCTTCATCGCCAGGCCGTCCCGGACCATCTGCGGCCAGCTCAGACCGGACAGCTTCCTGAACGACGCGGCATGGCGCACCGCTTTGAGCAGCGCGGTGACGCGCCCGGACCGCTCCAGCGCCTTGACCAGCTCACTGCGCAGCATCCGGTGCGGCAGCCCGTCCACCTTCGTGGTGACGGTGATGTCCTTGACGGCCGCCGCCAGATAGCGGGCCTGTACGGCCTGCGGCACGGTGCTGTCCGACGTCAGCAGAAAGCGGGTGCCCATGGCGATGCCGGCCGCGCCGTAGGCGAGCGCGGCGACCAGGCCCCGGCCGTCGAAGAAGCCGCCCGCGGCGATCACCGGGATGTCGACCGCGTCCACGACCTGGGGGAGCAGCACGGTCGTGGCGACGCTCCCGGTGTGGCCGCCGCCCTCACCACCCTGTACGACGACCGCGTCCGCACCCCAGGCCGCGACCTTCTCGGCGTGACGGCGGGCACCGATGGACGGGATGACGAGGACGCCCGCGTCCTTGAGCCGGGCGATCAGCTCGCGGGAGGGGGCCAGTGCGAACGAGGCGACCCGGACGCCCTCCGCCACGATGACGCCCACCCGCTCGTCCGCATCGCCGGCATCCGCCCGCAGATTGACCCCGAAGGGCGCGTCCGTACGGGACTTGACCTCCCGGACGGCCGCGCGGAGCTGCTCGACGGTCATGGTGGCCGAGGCGAGGATCCCCAGGGCGCCCGCGTCGGCGGCGGCCGAGACCAGCCGGGGCCCCGCCACCCAGCCCATGCCGGTCTGCACGAGGGGATGCCGTACCCCGACGAGCTTGGTCAGCGGGGTCTCGATCCTGGTGTCCGTCATGCCGCCGGCACCTCGCGGTCGCGCAGCGCGTCCGGGTCGATGACCGTGCGGATCAGCCGCAGCTCCTCGGCGGTGGGCTCCCGGGTGTACGGCACCTCGGCGGGCAGTACGAGCGGGAACCCGGTGGCCTCCTGGACCTGCTCGACCGTCACGCCGGGATGCACGGAGGCCAGCCGCATGGCGCGGTCCGATGTCGCGAAGTCGAAGACCCCGAGGTGGGAGACGACGCGCGGGATGCGGTGGTAGCGGGTCGCGGACGGCCCGGCCGCGGCCGCGCTGTCGTAGCCCACCCCGCTGATCATGTCGACCTTCGCCACGAAGACCCGCGTCGAATGCTTCGGAACCCAGTAACTCACCGGATTGTTGAGGGTGTTGACCGGTGCGCCCCGTACACCGAGGAGCTGGCGGGCGGGCTGTTGCCAGTCGCCGATGCAGGAGATGTTCTGGTTGCCGAACCGGTCGAGCTGACTTGCGCCCATCATGACGTGCCGCTTTCCGCCGGTGACCATGGCCAGATGCTGGCGGTACGGCAGCCAGCCCTCGGCCGCACCGTCCAGGCCCACGATCATCGCCTCGCCGTCGGTGAGGAGGAGATCGGGCGAGAAGGTGCGCTTGGCGAGCCGGGCGCCGATGGACGGGATCACGCCCATCGGGCTGGCGAGCACCTCACCGTTGTCGCGCCAGGCCTCGGCGCAGGCGATCACACAGTATTCGGCGCGGGTGGCCGTGGTGGTCGTGCTCACTTCCGCTCCTCCTGCTCTTCGTGCCACGTCTGGACCGCGGACTGGTACGCCTTCTCGTCCCCGTGCAGGAAGCGCCCCGCGAACTGCGGCAAGGGCGTGGTCGCATACAGCTTCTGGAAGGGCTCGTCACGTCCGTAGTCGGGTACGCAGGAGGTGAAATGCGCGCCGTTCGGGGTCTCGACGACTCCGGTGACCGAGTGCCGCTTGACGAGCAGGGTCTGCGGGGCGGCCGTGGCGAAGGTGTCCACGAGCCGCTCGCACGAGACATACGCACTGTCCGCGGCCTCGCAGAACAGATCGTCGAAGTACGGGTCGGGGCCCAGATACTGTCCGTTGCCCAGCCGGTCGGCGCGGTTCACATGGACCAGCGCCGCGTCCAGGCGCAGCGCGGGCATCGCGACGAACTCCTCTCCGTCCGCGTACGGCGAAGTGACGGTCCGCAGCGTGGGGTTGACCCGCATGACGTCCGAGCCTAGGCCGGCCCGTACGGGCAGGAACGGCAGCCGGTTGGCCGCGGCGTGCAGCCCCCACATGAACATCGCCTCGTCCACCTCCATCAGCTCGAACGCACCGCGCTGGCGGGCCGCGCGGAAGTGCGGTTCGAGGGGGATCGAGTCAAGGGTCGCGAACGCGGCGACCAGCTTGCGGATCCTTCCCGCGGCGGCGAGCAGGCCGACATCGGGACCGCCGTACGAGACAACGGTGAGATCGGTGATCTCGGAGCGGAGCAGCGCCCGCACCAGCGCCATCGGCTTACGGCGCGAGCCCCAGCCGCCGATGCCGAGGGTCATACCGCTGCGCAGCCGGGAGACGACCTCTTCGGGTGTCATGGTCTTGTCGGTCACGGTTACCTGTCCCCCTGGTGATGCTCGGTGCCGAAGGTGTCGCGGACGCGGTCGGCGACACCGCTGAGGTTCGCCTCGAAGGTGAAGCCCTGCTCGAAGCGGTAACTGCGATGGACGTCGACGGGGTCGATGCCGTTGATGGCGGCCTTGGCGAGCCGCAGGAGGTAGCCGTCCTTCCGTGCGATCTCACGCGCCAACTCCAGGGCGGCGTCGTGCAGTTCGGCGCGCGGGACGACCTTCCAGACCGAGCCGTGTGTGTACAGTTCGGCGGCGGTGGCGGTGCGTGAGGTGTAGTAGAGCGCGCGCATCAGGTGCTGGGGGACCAGGCGGGCCAGATGGGTGGCCGCGCCGAGCGCGCCGCGGTCCAGCTCCGGAAGGCCGAAGGTGGCGTCCTCGCTCGCCACGATCACATCCGCGTTGCCGACGAGGCCGATACCGCCGCCCAGGCAGTGGCTGTGCACCGCGGCGACGACGGGCACCGCGCACTCGTACACCGCCGAAAACGCCTCGGCGCAGCCGCGGTTGGCGCCGATCAGCGCGTCGTGGCCGCCGGATGCGGTGTCCCGCTGCATCTCCTTGATATCGACGCCCGCGTTGAAGCCGCGGCCCTCGGCGGTGAGCACGACACAGCGGACACCGGGGTCGCGGCCGGCCGCGCGCACGGCGTCGGCGAGGTCGTACCAGCCCTGCACCGGAAGGGCGTTGACCGGAGGGAAGGCCACGGTGACGACCGCGATGCCGTTGTCCGGCTCGGAGGTGGAGACACCCATGAGCAGATCAGCTACCTTTCCACCAAGCGTTTGTTAGGTAGCGAAGTTAGCAGCGGATCGCGCGCTGCGGGAGGGGTGCCGGTTGAGCCTGACTCTCGATCTGTCCGGGCGGGTGGCCGTCATCACCGGCGGCACCCGCGGCGTCGGCGCGGGCATCGCCCGGGCCTTCCTGCAAGCCGGCGCGGAGGTCGTGGTCTGCGCGCGACGGCCACCGGACACCCCCGTCACGGCAGCCGGCCGCACCGCCCACTTCCGCCCCCTCGACCTCCGCGACCCACCGGCCGTACGGGACTTCTTCGCACAGGCCGCCGCCGAACACGGCCGGCTGGACTGCCTGGTCAACAACGCCGGCGGCACGCCGTACCGGCTGCTCGCAGAGGCGGACCCCGAGCGGCACGCCCGGGTCGTCGACCTCAACCTCATCGCGCCGATGACCGCCTCCTTGGCCGCGTACGAGGTGATGCGCGGTCAGCGGACCGGCGGCTCGATCCTCATGATCGGCAGCGTCAGCGGCACCCGCCCCTCGCCCGGCACCGCCGCCTACGGCGCGGCCAAGGCGGGCCTGGACCACCTCGCCCGCTCCATGGCCGTCGAATGGGCCCCGGCGGTCCGGGTCAACACCCTCGTCCTCGGCATGGTGCGCACCGAGCTCGCCGCCCTGCACTACGGCGACGAGGCGGGCATCGCGGCCGTCGGCGCCACCGTGCCGCTCGGCCGGCTCGCCGAACCCGCCGAGATCGGCGACGCCTGCGTCTTCCTCGCCTCCGACCGCGCCGCCTACCTGACCGGCGCGAGCCTGCTCGTCCACGGCGGCGGGGAACGCCCCGCCTTCCTCGACGCCGCCACCGTCAACCACCCCACCGCGCCCGAAGCCGCCAAGGAGAACTGAGATGACCGGTATCTGCACCGGACGCGTCGCCGTCGTCACCGGAGCCGGCCGCGGCCTCGGCCGCGCCCATGCGCTGGCCCTCGCCGCCGAAGGCGCACACGTCGTCGTCAACGACCTCGGTGTGGCACCCGACGGCGCCGGTACCTCCGCGGGCCCGGCCCAGCAGGTCGCCGACGAGATCCGGGCAGCCGGCGGCCGGGCCGTCGCCCACACCGGCGACATCACCACCATCGACGGCGCCGCCTCCCTCGTCACCACCGCCCTGGACGCCTTCGGCCGGCTCGACGCCCTCGTCAACAACGCCGGGTTCCTGCGCGACCGGATGCTGGTCAACCTCGACGAGGACGACTGGGACACCGTCATCCGCGTCCACCTCAAGGGCCACTTCCTGCCGCTCCGGCACGCCGCCGCACACTGGCGGGCCGAGGCCAAGGCCGGCCGCAGGCCCGACGCCCGGGTCATCAACACCAGTTCGGGCGCCGGGCTGCTCGGCAGCGTAGGCCAGGGCAACTACTCCGCCGCGAAGGCCGGCATCCTCGGCCTCACCCTCGTCGCCGCCGCCGAGATGGCCCGCTACGGCGTGCAGATCAACGCCATCGCCCCGGCGGCCCGTACCCGTATGACCGAGCAGACCTTCGCCGACACGATGGCGGCGCCCGCCGAGGGCGAGTTCGACGCGATGGCCCCCGAGAACGTCTCCCCGCTGGTCGTCTGGCTGTCCTCCACCGCCAGCGACGGCGTCACCGGCCGGGTCTTCGAGGCCGAGGCGGGCCGGATCACCGTCATGGAGGGCTGGCGCCCCGGCCCCACCGCCGACAAGGGCAGCCGCTGGACCCCGACCGAGGCAGGCGAAACCGCCCGCACGCTCCTCGCCGCCGCCGAGGTGCCGCAGCCGGTGTACGGCGCGCGATAGCCCGTGCCACGGTGCGCGCTCCAGGACGTCAGAGCCCCGCGGGCCCCAGCCCCGCGAGTCCGGCGGCGCGCGCGAGCAGCTCGACGAGCATGTCGAAGGTGAGCGGAAGAACTCGGGCGCACGGTCCGCACGGTCTTCGCCTGCGACTATGTGGCCAGCCCCGGCCTGCGCCGGGAGATCCACGGCGGGCTCCAGGTCGTGGAGAACTGGAACAGCGCGAACACCGTGCTCCACTACGGCAAGGACGGCGCCCTGACCGGCCCGGACAAGGAGCACGCCGAGACCTCGATGCTCGCCCTGCACCTGCTCCGGTCCGCGCTCGTCCACGTCAACACCCTGCTGGTTCAGCAAGTCCTGGCCGAACCGGCCTGGGCATCGCGGCTGAGCGAGGAGGACCGGCGCGGCCTGACCGCGCTGTTCTGGTCCCATGTCGACCCGTACGGCACCTTCCGCCTGGACAGGGACAAGCGCCTCGACCTGGGGCCGGCCGCCGCCGTGCCCCGCCCCCGCACCCCGGCGGACACCGCGGACCGATCGCGTACCGAGACCCCCTTTCGCGGGCGTGAGTAGTTGCGGGACAGAAAGTGCCGCTGAGATTGATCATGGTCGGCTCGCACGCCGGGCGGTGGTGCCGCTGGGTTTCGGGGAAAGCGCGCCGAGCGGGCCCACTGACGACCGGCACACCACCCCTTCCGGGCACGAGCTCAAGCGGGCGGCGTGACCGGGGACCACACGCCCATCCACTGTTCGGCGCCCCACTCCTCGTACCGTTGCACCTCGGCGAACCCCAGCTTCGCCGCGAGGCGCATCGAGCGGTCGTTGGCGGTCTGGGTGCGGAGCACCACCGGCTCGCCGGGAAGCGCGTCGGCGAACCAGCCGAGCGCCGCCGCGCACGCCTCGGCGGCGTACCCGTGTCCCCATGCCCCTGGCAGGAGCAGGTAGCCGAGTTCGGCCTCCCCGGCATCCGGGCGGACATGACTCCGATGCTCCGCGTCGCGCCGGTTGAGCTCGATGGTGCCGATCACCGCTCCGTCGAGTTCGATCACGAAAAGGCCGGGGCGCCTCTCGGGCGTCTCAGGCAACGCTCGCTCCAACTCATCACGCTGTCGAGGGCCGCCCAGGTAGGTGCCGACCTCTGGCGATGCGAACAACTCGATGAACGCCGCACGGTCCCGGGCCTCGGACTCGCGGAGCACGAGCCGTTCGGTCCGTATCGGGGCAGGTGGCCAGGCGGCGGGTCCGAGTTCAGCCATGGCGGGCAACCTATCGCCCGCCCGCAGAACTACGCTCCCTCGCCATCCCTCGCCAGCTCGAAGCGCCCGCGAACCAGGGCCTGTCCGGAGTCGTGATCAATACGGTCTGATTCGGACCCGAGCGTCACGCCGGGCTGGTAAAACTTCGTGCACGAGCACCAGCGGCTCGGCCGCGGCATCGAGCTCGCCATGCTCACCGAGGAAATGAAGGCGGGCGACGTCGGCCCGGAGTTCCTCAACGGGGAACTGAAGGGCTCGCACGACCCGTCCGGCATCGTGTTCACCGCGCTCGCCGCGATGTCCGGCATGGAACGCGAGTACATCCGAGGCCGCACCCTCGAAGGTCACGAGTCCGCCCGCAAACGCGGCAAGACCATCGGCGGCGCCGGAGTCACCGACAACGACATGCTGTACATGGCCCTCCACCTGCGCGACCAGGAGATGAGCCTGCGCGACATCGCCAAGCGACTCGTTATCACCACGGGCACGAAGAAGGGCCAACACCCCTCGCCCGCCACCATCATGCGCATGCTCCGCGAACACGACGAGCAGACCGCGGCGGCGAATACGTGACCACCCGCTACTTTGCGGCTGGTGTCTGAGCTAGGACACCGGGGCCGTCACCCGCGCGTCAAGCTCCGCCGGCCCACCACAGCGCGGTGCGTAGTAGGCCGGAAAGGCGCCCTCGCCGCTGCCCGGCGGCGCCCCCCGCCGCTCCGGTCGCATCCATCCCCTCACGCTAGAGGATCACGGCCGCTTCCTCAGGGCTGCGACGAGGCGCGGTCGGCGAGGTGCGCAGGGGGTGCGATGCCCGGGGCGAGCGCGGGATCCGGTTCGAGGGGGCCCCAGGACGTACGCAGCGGGAGCACACCGGCCCAGAGGCCGAGTTCGGCGTCGGCGCTGTCCGCGTCGTCCGGCGGGCCGGTGCGGATCTTCACGGACGCCTCGTCGAGAGAGAGGGCGAGCAGCGCCGTTGCGGCGAGTTCCTTGCGGCTCGGGCGCCGGGCGTAGTCCCACTGGCCCGGTGTGGCCTGCTCGGTGAGGCAGCGCAGACCGGCGAGCTTCTCTTCCGGGTCGGTGACCAGGCGGGGCGTGCCGAACACCATCGCACTGCGGTAGTTGACACCGTGCTCGAACACGGAGCGGGCCAGCACCAGCCCGTCGACATGGGTGACGGTGACACAGACGCTCGCCCCGGGAGAGGCGACCAGGCTGCGGCTGGCGACCGACCCGTGGAAGTACAGCGTGCTGCCGTCCGCACCGTAGACCGTGGGCACGACGAGCGGCGTGCCGTCCACCGTCACCCCCAGATGACAGAGGAAACCGGCGGCCAGCACGGCATCGAGCTCATCGCGGTCCAGACTGCCCTGCTCACGCAGCCGGCGATGGCGGGTGCGCTCGGTTTCCGGCAGCTTCCGGCCGTGCGACGGGACGGACGAAGGGGTGGATGCAGGGACGGGCATGGTGAAAATTCTACTGATTCCATGTGTGCGTGACTAGATCGCGCCTGAATTCGTTGCGGCGATGTCTTATGTCAACGAATTCAGTACATTCCCGCGTCCCTGCGGGCCGCTCACAACAGCCCGTCCCACATCTGTTCCACGACCATGGCCCACCAGCGATTGGGGCCGGCCAGGCTCTGCGGGTCGATGGCGGCCAGATCGTTCTGGAAGCGGGCGGTGTCCTGCGCCGCGGCGGCCGGGCTCAGCTGCCTGCGCGCCGCCCAGCGCTGCTTCAGCAGCGCCAGCGAACGGGCAAAGGATTCCAGGTCGGAATTGACGAACGAGGCCCATCCCGAACCGAGTTCAACGGCCCACACCTTGGCCGTCGCCGGCTCGACACAGATTTCCCGCCCGAAGTCGTCCCCGATCCGGACGTAGCCGTAGGAGTCGTACGACTCCTTGATGTGCGGCTTGAGGGTTTCGCCGCGCAGCTCCGCCCGGCCCGGCAGATCCACCGCCGCCGGTTCCCCGGGCGTCAACCGGAAGAAGGGCGGGAAATCAGCCGGCAGTCCGGTCTGGGTGAGGGTGTGGAGCGCGGAGGGAGGGAGCGCGGCATTGTGCAGCTCTTCGGCCTCCCGCTGAATGAGAGAATTCGCGCCGAACGCGGCGAGCAGTTCGCTGCGGGCCGCGGACTCCGGATGCGTGGGCGGGCCGGAATCCGCCCCCTTCGACGGGAGCGGCAGCCGGGCGGGGCGGGCCGCGAGCGGCTTTCCCTCGCGCCGGGCGAGTTCGGCGGCGTGCTCGTAAAGCTTTTGCTGGCCCGCTGCCCGGGACCGGGCATCCGTTCCGTAGTCCACGGTGTGGCTGACCTTCACCTGCGGCCAGGAACGAGAGATCAAAGCGGCGCAATTCCCGCCGGGAAGGGCGCACACCTGCAATTCGGTGTACAGCTCCAGCACATCTTCGGGACGAATTCCCAGCTGCGCGAGATGGTCGACCAACTGCCGTTCGGGGTGCGGGCGTCCCGGACCGCTGCGGGCCAGCTGAGTGCGTTCCGCACCATCGCGATCGCGGAATCGGCAGACCGCTGTGTAACCGAGGCCGGTGCCCAGCGGCGCCCCGTCGTCGTACGTCTGATTGCTGCTCATCTGCCCAGTCCCTTTTACCCGTTGTCGTCAGCAGCCCTCGCCGGACAGCGACCGCTCTGTCGAGCTATTCGAGAATGTACGTGCTGTCACTGACAAGCTGAGGCCACATCGTGGCCAGCGAGCCCTTCACCGGCCGGCGGGTGCACGCGGGATCGATACGCCCGAGCCGGCGCAGGATGTGCTCCCGGAACTCGTCCGCTTCGTGCGGATCACGCTCGTTCGAGGTGACGACCGCTTTCAGCGCAACCGTCCAGCAGCGCAGAAAGACATCCAGCGAACTGTTGACGAGGCATACGAAGGTCCCTCCGCCCTTTCCTACGTCGGCCAGCACGACGCGACCGCTGCCGTGCTCGATGCACAGCCGCATGCTCTCGTCCCCCACGAAACCGATCGCCGAGGCGCCCGGCCGGTCGCCCCGTTCGGCACCCTCACCCTCACCGGCGCCGAGCCGGGGAAGCGTGGGCACGAACTGTTCCGTCCCCCCGAACCAGATCTCGGAGGCGGGCAGACCGACCTCGGTGAGCAGACGCGCGGTATCGGGCAGCGCCGCCAGCGGACCAAGACGCTCCGGATCGGCGAGAACGGGCCGCCCGATCAGGGAGAACAACGGATCCAGCTGCTCCCGCGTCAGCGCACCGCCGCCGTAGAGGGCGTCGTCCACGATCCGCCACGAAATACGCCGGCGCGGACGAGCGGGCAACGCCCGCCGGCCCGGCCGTCCCTGAGCCACATCGATGAGCATCATCCCGCTGCGGCCGAGCAGCAGAGCGCGCTCCCCGGACAGCGGATGAACCTCTCCCACATGCCCTTCGGGGCACACAAGAGCCGCGGTGTCGAAGGACTCCTCGCCCGTCGGTCGCACCCCGACCCACCCGTCGAACTCCTCCCGTACGACCTCCAGGGGCCCGGTCTGCGGAGCCACCTCCTTCGACGGCTCCTCCAGGGCTTCCGGAGGCTCCGTGGACGCGTCGCCGACGGGAACGCCGTCCGCGAGCGCCCACCACTGGTAGAGCCCGCTCAGCTCACTTCGGGTGCAGAACTGCTCGGATCCCTCGACGCTGCGCCAGCCGTGCAACTCCACCGGACCGGGCCATTCGGCATCGAACTCCGTCGGCTCGAAGACCCCCAGCGGGCGCCAATGAGCCCAGTGGGTGCGCCAGATCCGGGGGACGCCGCGCCGCAGCAGCCAGTCCGCGAGTTCGGTGTCGTCACAGACCGAAGCCGTGAGCCCGAGGCGTGAGGCATGCTCCGACACATGGCCGGTTCTCGGCCCGATGTAGAGACGACGCGCCTGGGTGAGCGCCCGCCGACGGGTGCGCAGGGCCGGCCGGGACGCTCGGTCGGCGTGCCGGTCGGCTTCCTCGAAGGACGGCAGATCCGCCAGGAAGGCGACGGCGGGATCGGCGATCCACTCGTCCAGGACGCCACTCGCGGCCGCATGAGCCAGCCCCGGCCCCAGGACGTACTCGGCTTCCGGCGAGAGCCGCTGCACACCGGCCGAGGAGCGCTCCACGTCGGTGAGCACCGCTTGGGGCGCCAGCGCCGTCGCGATCTTGCGCTGCAACTCCGGGAGAGCAAGGCCGTACGAGCGCCGGACCGCGGCGGCGAGGGCGGTGTCGCGCAGCCGCAGATGCCGGACCCGGCCGGCGCCCGAGCTGTCCGTGCCGCCCGTGCCGTCCGCGGAGCCGGGTGCGACATCCGTCTGCCCCGCGCCCGGCTGTTCCGCGCCCGGCTGTTGCGCACCCGACGGTTCCGCGTCGGACTGCTCCGTGTCGGGCAGTTCCGCTTCGGGCTGTTCCGTGTCGGGTTCCGTCGTCACGAACTCCTCCGCGACGTACGCGGCCGCCGCCCCGACCACCCGCGACAGCGCCTCTTCGGAAGTCGGCTGCCCCCGGAGCGTCGACACCGCACGCGCGGCGAGCGATACCGGCATGCCCGCCTCGCCCTCGGCCAGCACCACCGGGGTGAGCGCCATCCCCACCTCGTCGGCGGCCTCCCCGAAGGAGGACAGAAAGAACCGCCAGGCATCGTCCAATGACGTCGGCAGCGGCGCCGACCCCTCCGGGGTCCAGGGCTCCTCCCTGGCGCGCAGATCCATGCAAAGCGTCTCGGCGAGCAGGAAGTTGGGCCAGGAACTACGGGTGACGGCCTCGGCGGCGATCTCCGCCGCGGAGCCGTCCTCGCCGTAGACGGAACCCGTCACACGCAGCAGCCCCGTGACCCACTCCTGGAATGCGCCGCGCTCAGGGGCGAATGCCGCACTGTCCAGATCGATCAGCGCATGCGCGGGCAACTTGGCGCGTCGCATCAGGCGCTCGGCCTGGGCCCGCGGCAGATCGAGCAGGACACGGATCGGCTCGGCCCCGTTGTCCAGCCGCTTCCGGGTCACGCCTCCCGGCTGCACGAGCGGGAACAGCACCTCCTCGGCCACCTGGTCGGGCACATGGCTCAGCGACGTCCGCCCGGCCAGCGCCGTGTCCAGCAGCGCGAGGGTGAAGGGAGTGCCGCGGCGCTTGGCCTCCCTGTACAGGGAGGGGGTGGGGAGCCAAGTCCCGGCCGGAATGGGGCCGTCAGGTGCGCTCCCCGGCAGCAGCGACTGTTCGATCTCCGCCTGGATCTCCCGCTGCGTACGTCCCCGTGACTCCAGTACGAGATCGAAGGCGTTGGGCGGCGGGGACGGCGCGACGGACTGGTCGATGAACGCCCGCGCGTCCGTGTCGGCCGCCATCGCCAGCCACGCCAAGAGCCAGCTCTTGCCGCAGCCAGGGTCCCCCGTGACGATACGCACATGATCGTCGGGCGCCTCGGAAGCGAGCCATGAGACCAGCGAATGTGCGGCGCTCGAGCGGCCTACCAGGCGAAATTCCATGGTGCGCAACCTTACTCGCCATCCGACGACTCGGGACTGTCAGGGGCCGTCGCGGGACCCCTGCCCGCGGGGTGGTGGCGGGAGTCATCACCCAAGATCTCACCGCGCCGCTTCTTGAGATCGTTGATGTGTTTCCGCATTTCCGCCGAACCGCTGCCGTCGTCCGGATGGGGCAGCGTGTGCGTCGTCGGCACTTTGCCGAAGACGCGGTACATCAGGGCCGCGCAGCCCTTCTGCGCACAAGGGGCACGTTCCGTGTAGACCTCGACGAGACGAATCCGCTGGCCGTCGGGGAGCGTGGACTGCATGTGCTGCAGATACTCGACCGCGGCCCGTTCGGAGTGCTTCGACTTGCCCGTCCATGGCTGGTCGTCGGACTTGGTGACATTTCCGCTGGTGCCGAAGCTGCGCGCCAGCATCACATATTCCTTCGAGTCCGGCTCTACGACGTACCGGAATGCCGCGTAGTTCGCGGACGGCGACATACCGAAATTGTTCTTGCCGGTGTGCTGGTCCGCGGCGGAACCAGGCACCGCGTACTGCTGGAAGTAGCCATGGTCCAGCCTTGCCCGCTCGACCATGCGGCCCAGGTCGCTGTCGTCCCAGTCCTGCGGCTGGGAGTCGACCAGCTTCTGCGCCTCGGCCGCGGTGAACTTCGCATCGTCCGGTTCATCGCGGATCAGTCCGTCGTATTCGTCGTCCTTGTCGCTGTCCTTGTCGCTGTCTTCGCCCTTTTCGTCGTCCTTGCCTTCGTCCTTTTCGTTGTCGTCGTCGTTGTCGTTGTCGTTGTCCTGCTTCTCGTCCTTGCCCTCGTCGGTGTCCTTCTGTTCCTTGTCGCTGTCCTTGGTGTCCTGTGGGTTGTCCTTTGTGTTGTCCTTCTCGCCCGGCTGTTTGTCGTTCTCGGTGCCTGCGGGGTCGGCGGGCGGCCGGCGTTCTCCGTCCGGATCGTCCTGGTCGTGCGGGGCGTCGGGCATCTCGACGTCCGAGTGATCGGTGGGATCCGACTCGTTGTCCCGCCGTGGCCGTTTCTTGTCGTCCCCCTCGTCGGTCTCCATGTCCTCGGGGGGTCGCTCACGCTTCTTCCCATCGCCGGACCCCGCCGGCTCGGCGGCCGGCCGCCGGTCGCTCTCGTTGCCCGGCTTCTGTGTGGAGCTGTCGCCGTTGACCGGGCGGCGGTTGGGGTCGAGCGGGATGGCGTGGACGCCGTTGGAGCCGTCGTGCAGGGGCTTGTTGCTGCGTTGGCCGGTCTGGGCGTCGACGTAGGTGATTTTGCCGTTGTGGTTGACGACGTTCCAGGCGTGGGCGCGGCCGTTGCGGTCCTGGGTGACGATGACGGCCTGTGAGCCGTGGCCGGAGTTGCGGAGGTCGTTTTCGAGGCGGTTGAAGGCGTCGCGGCCGTTGCCGTAGTCGTTGAAGCGTGCGCCGAGGGTGTTCTCGATGCGGTCGCGGCCGTTGTTTTCGCCGCGGTCGGAGGGGGTGCCGTCGGGGTTGGTGTCGGGGGTGCGGTGGGCGGCGGCGGTGGGGTTGCCGGAGTAGGTGTCGGCTGCGGCCAGGGCGGCGTCGACGCAGTTGTTGTTGCGGCCCGGTGCGTCGGAGCCCGGCTCGTTGATGGTGTCGACCCAGTTGCCGTCGTCGGGGTCGGGATGGCGCTGGGGATCGCCGTTCTCGTCCTTGGGGACCGAGTCCTCGACGTGCTGCTGGTGCTCGTCGGTGGGCCCGTCGAGACCGCCCGGATGGTCGCGGTTGCGGGTCTCGGAGGAGGGGGTGGGGTCGGCGTCGGAATTGGCGTCGGTGTCCGAGTCGGAATCGGGTTTGGTGTTGCTGTCGGTGTCGGGTTTGGCGTCCGAGTCGGAGTCGGAGTCGGATTTGACGTCGGTGTGGTCGGCGTTGGATCCGGGGTCGGGCTTGGTGTCCGAGTCGGGATTGGTGTCGGGGGTGGAGGTGTCCGCGTGGTCGGCCGGGCGGTCGTCGGGGCGGGTGTCCGCCTGGGTGGGACGGTCGCTGTCGGGGCGCTCGCTGTCCGGGCGGTTGTTGTTCGGGCGCTCGCCGTCTGTGCCCTCGTTGTCCGGGCGGTTGTTGTCCGGGCGGTTGTTGGGCTCGGAGTTCGAGGGCGTGTCCTGGCGCTGCGGGGTGTCGGTGCGCGGCTCGGACGGCGGACGTTGCTGAGGCGGCTGGTTGTTCTGTGGCGGCTGCTGGCGCGGGTCCGGGCGGTTGGTGTCGGGCTGCGGCAGACGGGGGTCGGGGCGCCCGTTCTGAGGGGTGGTGGGGCGCGGGTTGTAGGCGGGGCGGTCCTGGGTGCGTTGCGGGGAGGCGTCCTGGATGGGCCGGGAGCCGTCGGGACGCCGGTTGGGCGAGCCGGGGCCGGTGCCCTGGGGTGTGCCGCCGCGCGGTGGGGCGGTGGTGGGCGTGTGGGCGCCGCCGCCCTGGGCGGGCACGGTGGGTGCGCCCATGATCGGGCCCGCGCTCTGCGGGGTGTTCTGTGGCGACTGCTGCGGGTTGGTGGGCGTGTTGGTGCCGGGGTCCGCGGTGTGCTGGGTGGGCGGTGGTGCGGTGAGGGTGTCGGCGGACTGGGTGCTGACGGTGGTGTCGTCGTCGCCGTGCGTCGGATCGCGGTGCGGCATCGACGGGCCGGAGGCGGGGGAGTGCTGCGCCGGAGCGCCCTGGGAAGGCATGCTCACGTGCGGGGTGGCGGGGCGGCCGCCCGCGCCGGACTGGGAGTTGTCCCCGTTGTTGCTGCCATTACCGCCGCTACCGCTGCTGTTGCCGTCGCTGCCGCTGTTGGAGGTATGGCCGCCGTCGCCCGGAGGGTTGCCGGCCACCGGGTCGGGAGAGGGCGACGGCTGTGAAGCCTGGGACGTGTCCGGACGCGAAGGGCCTTCCGAGGAAGGTGAGTTGGGCTGGTTCGCGGACGACTGGTCGGGGCTCGAGGCGGCGGAATGGTCCGGGGCCGGGCCCGCGTCAGGTGTCGGGGCCGCGTCCGGATGCGGCGCGGGGCCAGGCGTGGGCTGCGTACCGACCGAGTCCGGGTCGGAGTGCGGCCGGGCCGAGTCCGGGGTCGTGTCGGGCGTCGGCCGGGCGCTGATCGAGTCGGGGTCCGGACGGGCGGAGTCCGGGGTGTTGTCGGGGGTGGGGTGGGTGCTGACCGGGTCGGAGTCGGGGCGTGCCGCGTCCGGACGTGCCGAGTCCGGGGAATTGTCGGGGGTCGGCTGAGTGCTGACCGGGTCGGAGTCGGGGCGTGCCGCGTCGGGGCGGGCGGAGTCCGGGGTGTTGTCAGGGGCGGGCTGGGTGCTCGCCGAGTTCGTGTCAGGGCGGGAGGTGTCCGGGGTGGTGCCCCCGGAGTCGGGGGTGGAACCCGAACCCGGGGAAGTTCCTGAGTCTGTGGAGGTTCCCGAGTCCGGGGAGGTTCCCGAGTCCGGTGTGTGTCCGGAGTCGGGGGTGTGGGAGGCCCCGTACGGGTTGTCGTTGCCACCCTGGTAGCCGGCGTCGAAGGGAGAGCGCTGGTCCGGGGGCGGGAGCGGCTGTGACTGGGGGGTGTTGCGGTTGCCGTCCTGGCCCGGGCCGGAGCTGTCGGAAGTGGTGGACGGGTTGCTGCCGCCTGAGCCCGTGTCCGTAGATCCTGAATCGCCGGGGGAGTGGCCGGAGTTGGAGCCGCCACCGGCTCCGGATCCAGACCCGCTGCCGCCGCCGGATCCGCTTCCGCCGGACGAGCCGCTGCCGCCACCGGCACCGCTGCCGGCGCCCGTGCCCGTACCGCCCCCACCGCCGCTGGACTCACCGGACCCGGAGCCAGCCCCTGACCCGGACCCGGAGCCCGACCCACTGCCCGAGCCGGAGCCACCACCGTCGGAGCCGCTACCGGAGCCACTCCCAGAACCGCTCCCGGAGCCACTGCCACTCCCGGACCCGCTGTCGGATCCACTCCCGGATCCACTCCCGGATCCGCTCCCGGACCCGCTCGATTCGTTCGAGCCGCTGCTCTCTCCGCCGCCCCCGTCCCCGCCGCCATGTTCGCCCCCGCCCCGTCCGGCGGCGTGATCCAGGCCGCCGCGGGCGTGGTGGCCCGCCCTGCCACCCGCGCCGTCGCGGAGCGATTCGGCGAAGGTCTGGCCGGAGTTCTTGGCCGCGTCAAGGCCCGCCTCGGCGCCGGTTTTGACGCTGCGGCCGACGTCGAAGCCCTGCTGGGCCCCGAAGTTCATGTTCACGCCCTGCGCGATGGCGTCGGAGATCATGGCCTCCAGCGCGGAGACGGCGGGCTCCTTGACCGTCTCGAGGATCGCCTCGACCAGCGCCTCACGCGCTTCCTTGAGGATGCGTCGGACGATCAGGCGGGTGGCTTGGGTGGCGCCGGCGGCGCCGATCTCGGACAGGCCGAGGGTGAAGGGCGCGGCTGCCTGGGCCGCGATGATCTCCGCGGCGAGGATGGCCAATTGGGCGATCACCGCGACTTTCATCCCGACGATGACCACGGAGCCGGCGTCCAGGGCGAAGGCGATGAGCTCGGCGGCGGTACGGGCGTCGTCGAGGTAGCCGGAGCCGTTGCCGGAGTACTTCTCCCAGGTCTTGCTGAAGCCCTCGATGCTCTCGCCGGAGTTGGCCGACAGAACGTTCCCGGCGGCGGAGACGCCTTCGGACTGCAGCTGCTCTACGGCGTTGGCGAACTCCCGCCAGGCGTCGGCGGACTCGTTCATCTTGTCCTCGTCGCCCGTCGGCCAGTCATAGCCGAGCATCTCAAGGACCCACTCGAGCCAGTCCGGCAGCATGAGCGACATGGCGGCAATCCCCCGTAGGACAGCGAAGCGATCGGTCGAGAGCCTGATGTGGCATCAGAAGCTGGTTCAACAGGTCGTCACGTTCTGTACTGAGTGGGTCAAAGTCTAGTCACCACACCGGAGTTGCCTCAGGGCGTTCACTGTCACAGTGTCGTCACCGACGGGGAAGGGTAACGGGCCAATCCCCCCATTCCCTACCCAACTGCTGTCATGTTGCGTCGGGGTTGGTCCGACCGGTCTGTCCGGTCCGACCGGTCCGGCGCTGCCGGCCGCCCTGCTGTCACGACCGTGCCGCTCTCACCAGCTGCCCCGCCCTCACCAGCTGCCCCGCCCTCACCTGCTGCGCCACGGGGCGGGCGCCGGGTGTCCCTCGCCACTGCGTCACTCTCCACCGCTACGCAGCCCCAGCGCGGTGACGGCAGGGGCGCAGCGTCAAGATCCACGGCACCTTGATCGGGGGCTCGCGGGAAGCCGCTGGCAAGCAGCGGTGCCCGGCTTGGCGCACCCCGGTTCACGGGCCCGGAAGGCCGCGGGCCGGCGACGCGGGCGGAGAGTCCGGGCATGCGTCGGCTATTCACCATTAGAGGTAATATTTTCGACAAATTTGGCACAATTCGACAACTCTCCGGGGGCAGAGCAACATGTGCTTGTGGGAGGTGCACAGATGATCGCGAGCCTCAGGTATTGGGCGGCGCGGCCGGTCGGCGGGCGCCGGGGGCGACCCCTCCGCGGTCGACAGCCATGAGCTCAGATGACTTCATATTCTCTTGGCTACCGGCGAGTAGCTGGCCGTCAGTGCACATCGCCCTTCTCGGCGGTTTCGACCTCGTGGTCGGCGATGTCCCGGTGACGGTCCCGGTCGGCTCGAAGCGACTTCTTGCGTTTATCGCGCTCAACGGCCGTGCCGCTGCCCCTCGGTCTCTGGTCGCCGGGAGTCTTTGGCCCGAAGCATCCGAGCAGTGTGCGTACGCGAACCTGCGGTCGGCGCTGTCGCGCCTGCGCGGCATCGGCAGGAAAGCCCTGGAGGTCTGCCCTACCGAGGTGCGCCTCGCGCGGGAGGTCACCGTCGATCTGTACCGCGCCCGGTCGCTGGCCCAGCGCATACTCGACCCCCATGTCCCGGCCGAGGACCTCAAGCTCAACGCGGCGACCGTCGACCAGTTCTCCGACGACCTGCTGCCCGGCTGGTACGACGAGTGGGCATTGCCGGAGGCGGAGCAATGGCAGCAGCTTCGACTCCACGCCCTGGAGTCACTGGCGGGAGCTTTCATCGACGCGCAGCAGTTCGCCGGGGCGGTGGCGGCCGCCCACGCGGCCGTACAGGCGAATCCGCTGCGGGAGAGCAGCCAGGCCTTGCTGATCCGCGCGTACCTGGCGGAAGGAAACCCGTCCGAGGCGCTGGACGGCTTCGAACGCTACGCGCACCGTCTCCGCGACGAGCTCGGACTTCGCCCCACCCCGCGACTGCGTCAACTGGTGGACGGACTGCAGTGGCCGCACTCCGGCCGGTGACAAATCCCGGTGGCGGTGAGGGTACGGCCAGTTCCCTTTCGGTGTTGTGAGCATCCAGTCGTCCAGTCGTCCAGGCGTCCGGTCATCCGCTACTGAATCGGTGAGGCTCGGCACACCGAAAACAAAGTGGTTGGTGAAGGCTGCTGTTGGCGTGCCCACCGCTTGGCGCGCCTGGGTGCGCCACCGCATCGGCGGCTCGCCCAGGCGCTGTTCTTCGTCGGCCTTCGGGACATTCGTGGGCGTCCGGCTGCAACTCCTCGCGCTGGACGGCGAACTCGTTGCCGTGACGTGAAGCGGGACCCCGAGGCCGGACGCTCCGGCGGCTTCGGCGCTTTCGTCGTCCGCAGTCCCCTTGTCACGGACCGCTCGATCAACCATTCGGCTCAATAGAGTGTCTGTACGGCAATGAGTGTATTTATTCTGATTTGGCGGCGGTGATCCGCTCAATGACCAGGTGATCCGCCAGTGAATCCGCCGAATGTCCGAGACCCGTGATCGAGGGAGCATTGTGGAGCCACGCGAGGCCTCGGACGAGATCGGCCTGGAAAGAGCCGACGAAGGCGAGGCGCCCAGAGAGTCCGCAGCCGTCCGCGCGCTGCCGCCCGCGCCGCACGGGTCCTGGTCACTGCTGTCGCGGATCGTGATCGCGGGGGCCATCGCGGTGATGGCGATCGGCGTCACGCTCCACCTGGTCTTGGTTTTCCTGTACGTCGCCCCACCGAACGCCATCAGCAAGCAGTTCGGCGGGCTGGTCAACGGCTACGTCTATCCGGAGTTCGATCAGAACTGGCAGCTGTTCGCCCCGAACCCGCTCCAGATGAACATCGCCGTGCATGCGCGCGCCGAGGTCGAGCTCCCCGACGGCTCCAGGCGCCTGACGGGCTGGGTGGGCCTGACCGCCCAGGACATCCGCGCGATCAGGGACAATCCGGCGCCCAGCCACGCGCACCAGAACATGCTGCGCCAGGCCTGGGACTTCTACAACAGGACGCACGATGCCAAGGGGAGAGCGGTCGGCCTGCGCGGCGAGCTCTCCGAGGCCTACGTGCGTCGGATCGCGGCACACCGGCTCGGACCGCGGCGAGACGGCGGCCAAGTGGTCAAGGTGCAGATCTACGCGACGAACACCCCGATTCCCGCGCCGAAGTGGAGCGACCAGCGCGAGAACACCCAGACGGGCTACCAGATGCTTCCGTGGTGGCCGGTCTCCAAGGAGGAGTTCCAGTGAGCGTCGAGAAGGACATCGCCCGGGCGCCCTCACCCTTCAAGGGCTTGAGCACGAAGCTCGATGCGGGGATCGCCAGGGGTCTGAACAAGATCACGGGTGCGGCGCTCGCGCCTTACCAGGCCGCAGTCGTCCGGATCGGCTTCGCGCTGACCTTCGCGCTCTACCTCATCCGCGAGTGGCCGCACCGGATGGAGCTGTACGGCACCACCAGCCCGTGGGGATTCGACCTCGCCCATCGCCTTACCGCCTCGAACAACGCGTTCACGGTGCTGCTGTGGTCGAACGACAGGCTGTGGTTCGAGCTGGTCTACCACGGGGTGATCGCCGCGAGCGTGCTGCTGCTCCTGGGGTGGCATACCCGCACGATGTCGTTGCTGTTCATGATCGGGGTGTTGTCGCTCCTGAACCGCAACGTCCTCCTGGGTGACGGCGGCGACACCCTCGTACATCTGATCTCGAGCTACCTGGTGCTGACGCGGTGCGGGCAGGTGTGGTCGCTGGACGCGCGGCGGCGGGAGCGTGCGGCGGCGCTGAGTGGCGATGGCGGCGATCGGGTGAGCGTGGCCCTGTGGGCATGCTCCGGCGTGGGTCTCGCGGTCGCACAAGTGACGGGATTCGCGAAGATCCCGTGGGGTTGGGTACTGATTCTCTGGGGGCTGTGGTCGATCCAGGCCCTGTGGTTCTTGGCGCGGCGGAGTCGTTACTCCGAGTTGCGGGCGCTGTTGAATGTGATCGCCAACCTCACCCACAACGCGGCGATGCTGGTGATCGCCGCCCAGGTGTGCCTGCTCTATGCCACGGCCGGCTGGTACAAGATTCAGGGCCCGCGCTGGCAGGACGGAACCGCCCTGCACTACCCGCTTCATCTGGACTACTTCAGCCCGTGGACCCCGCTGTCCCAGGTGCTCGACAGCCGCTCACTGGTGGTCACGATGATCACCTACGGCACCGTGATCGCGCAGGTCGCCTTCCCCTTCACCCTCCTCAACCGCCGAGTGAAGAACGTGCTGCTCGCGGTCCTGATGACCGAACACGCAACGATCGCGGTGATCTGCGGCTTGCCGTTCTTCTCGCTGGCGATGATCGTCGCGGATATGGTCTTCCTGCCGACGAACTTCCTGCGCTGGATCGGGTCGAGGGCGTCGGCCGCGCGGGGCAGCGTTACCGGGCGACTACGCCGCAGCAAGGACCCACAGGCTGCCGAAGCGAAGGCCGGAGTGTGACCATCTGACGCCCAGGGCCGTGTCAAACACCGAGGCCAAGCCTCGCCGCGGTCGGCCGTGCGGATCGTCATCTGTCGGAAACGTCAAATGTCCCTCCGGCGGAATCGGGCCCGTGCTGGGAACGAACCGCCGGAGGGACCATGCGCTCGGGGCATGAGCCGGGAGCGCTGCAAAGCGTGTGGCTTGCCTTGCCTCAGCCGATGGTGGCGCCGGTGCTGGTGGCACCGGTGGTGCCGCCTCCGCCGCCTCCGCCGATGGTGGCGCCGGTCGTGGTGGCACCGGTGGTGCCGCCTCCGCCGCCTCCGCCGATGGTGGCGCCGGTGCTGGTGGCACCGGTGGTGCCTCCGCCGCCTCCGCCGATGGTGGCGCCGGTCGTGGTGGCACCGGTGGTGCCGCCTCCGCCGCCTCCGCCGATCGTGGCGCCGGTCGTGGTGGCACCGGTGGTGCCGCCTCCGCCTCCGCCGATGGTGGCGCCGGTCGTGGTGGCACCGGTGGTGCCGCCTCCGCCGCCTCCGCCGATCGTGGCGCCGGTCGTGGTGGCACCTGTCGTGCCGCCTCCGCCTCCGCCGATCGTGGCGCCGGTGCTGGTAGCACCCGTGGTGCCGCCGCCGGTAATGGTGGCGCCGGTGCTGGTGGCGCCGGTCGTGGTGCTGGCGCCGGTTGTCACGGTGGCGCCGGTCGTGGTGGCGCCGGTCGTGGTGCTGGCGCCGGTCGTCACGGTGGCGCCGGTGGTGGTGGCGCCTGTGGTGCCGCCTCCGCCTCCGCCGATGGTGGCGCCTGTGGTGGTGGCGCCCGTGGTTCCACCGCGACCCGGAAGCCTGCATCCCACCGGGAACGCGACGAGCTTGCCGTTCACGATGCGGAACTTGCAGATCACGGCTGGTGCCCTGTTCGACGATGTCGTCGAAGCCTTTGTCGCCTTTGCGGCCTTCGTTGTCTGAGGTGCTGTCTCAGCGCTCATCGCGCCTATCGCGCCCACCGTTCCGGTGAGCGTCACGGCCAGGAAAGACGCACCGACCACGTGGGGTATGCGCTTCCGGATGTTCCTCGTCATGATGCCTCCTCTTGATGGATGGCCGTGGTACCTCCATCAGCGTGGGAGGTCGGCCATGACGGCGGCGTTGATCCGGCGTGACCCTCGCGTGACGCCGCCTGGTACCGGCGGCCCAGGGAGCCGACATCTCGTGCTGCCAGTCCGTCTCGGGCGAGCTGATCCATCCCTGGAACCGGTCGCGTTCGACCAGGTCGATTCGGTGCGCCAATCAGCAGGAGGAAGCCGGAGCAAGAAGCTGCCCTCCGCCCCGCTCACCCCGCCGCGCGACGCCGGAGGGCCGGAGCCAGGGGCAGCTGGCACAGGGCCGCGACGAGGGACAAGGCGGCGCAGGACAGCCAGAGGGTCGTGGAGCCGATGACAAGGAGGCGGGTGCCGGCGATCGGTGCGATGAGGAAACCGGTGCCCCAGGCCATGCCGATCAGGCCGTTGTACCGGCCACGGAGATGGGCGGGAGCGAGGTCGGCGACGACGGCAGCGGTGACGGCGAAGACGAGGATCTCGCCGAGCGTCGACACTGCGACGGCGAGACCGTACAAGACGGTCGCCGACGCGGCGGCCGCCACGGCGTTGCCGCAGGCCGCGATGGTGAACCCGGTGGCGAGCCCCCGGCTCTTGTCGAAATCGGCCGGTGGCCTGTCTTCGGTTGTGATCATTGGGCTTTGAGGAGGCCGCTGATCCAGATGGTCGCTGCGCGGAGGTGCAGTCCGGCGAGGTAGCTCTCGGGCGTCTTGTCGTAGCGGGTGGCGATGCCCCGCCAGGCCTTCATCCGGTTGATGGCCCGCCCGACGGTGTTGCGGTCGGGGTAGAGGAGGGCGTCGTGGGTGATGGGCCTGCCGCCCCGGCTGCCCTTCTTCCTGCGGTTGGCGGCCTGGTCCTTCTTCTCCGGGATGACGGCCTTGATATGGCGTTTGCGCAGGTGAGCGCGGTTGGCGCGGGAGGAGTACGCCTTGTCGCCAGCCACGGCGGCGGGCCTGATGCGGGGACGGCCGACGGGCAGACGTACGCGGACCTTGTTCAGGACGGGGATGAACTGGGGGTTGTCGGCGGCCTGCCCAGCGGTGAGCATCAGTGCCATCGGCCGGCACCGCCGATCGGCGGCCGGGTGGATCTTGCTGGTCAGCCCGTCGCGGGACGGGCCGAGGAGGGCGGCCGTGAGCCGGGCGCGCCGTCTTTGGCGGGTACGCCGCCGTTCGACCCGGCCCGGGTCGCTTTTGCCATCCTGCCCGTCTTGTTCCTCGCCGGCTCCCCTTTTTGTGAGGCCGCCTCTTCGAACGCGGCCAGCGTCTCCTCGCTGACCCGCATACCGGCCGCATCGTGATGAGCCCACGTGGTGGTGGAGTCCACGCTGCTGACCAGGGTCATGTCGATCTCGTCCCTGCGGGCAGCCTCGGTGATCAACGCCTCCAGCAGTGCCTGGAAGGCGCCCGCGTCGCGCCCTCGCATGAAGCGGTTGTGGACCGTCTGCCAGGCGCCGAACCGCTCGGGCATCTCCCGCCATTGGCTGCCGGGTGCGGAAGCGCCAGATCACTCCCTCGAACTGCTCACGCAGCCGCTCGGGATACGGGCCGAACCTTCCGACCGGCAGGAACGGCCCGATGAACTCCCAGTTTGCGTCGATGAGTTGTGTGCGTGTCACACCACCGTCCTACCGAGCCGGCGGCCCCACCGGATCCAAAACTCGGATTCTGATTTCCCCTACAGACAGTCCCTAACCCGGTCCACGTAAAAGGGGCTTGGGGCTCGTGGCTTGAGCTTCGGGAGCGTTTCGCCGCTATGTGCGCATGGTTGAGCTGGGCCTTCGTGAAAGAGGCCGGGCGCGACCGGGTGCGGGACCCGAGCTTCGGGCCCGGCCTTCGCGGACGGCGTGAACCGCGCGTGACGCCCCGGGGGGCCTCGCTCGTCGTCGCGTCCGCTACTGCGCGCCCAGGAGCTGGAGGATCCCGTTCACCGCTTCCACGATCGGCACGCCCAGCGCCCCGGCGGTCGCGGCGACGCCGGCGACGGCCATCAGGGCGCGGGTGCGGACCTGCGGCTGGACCACGGCGTTGGGGGCGAGGACCGGCAGGGATTCGTCGATCGTCTGCGCGCCCAGAGGCGACACCTCCGCGCGCAGGTGTCGCAGCTGCGTCGTCAACGCTGCGATGGCGGAGCGCAGTTCAGGGTCCATGGCGGCCGGCGCCGCGTTCTTCACCATGCCGGTGTTGTTCTTGCCGCCGTGCATGGTGACGTTGTCACCGAGGTAGTAGTTGTCGCCGGTCATGACTTCGCCATCCCCACGTTGCCCGATCCGCCGTACATATTGACGTTGTCGCCGAAGTGGTAGTTCCTGGGATTGATCAGGAGCGTCTCGGCCTTCACCTGGAACTCGATCTCGGGGTTCTCGATCCAGTTCACGACCTGGCCGACGAGCTCATTGAGATGCTGGGTGTTTTTGCTGGTCACCAGGGCAGTCGACGCGCCGGACGTCTCGACGGCCAGCACCCAGTGGGAGGCGGCGGTCAGGACCGCCCCCAAATCCCCGGCGCAGTAGACCAGCGACACAACGGCGCCGATCCAGACGAGTCGGGTGATCGTTTGCGAGGCATCCTCGTCGCTGGCGAAGCCGGTGATTCCGTTGAGGATCATTAGGGCGAAGACCACCGACAGGACGATTCCGACGCGCTTGAGGAAGAGCACGGTCGCCTCACCGCGCCGTGGGGTGAGCAGGAACGTGTACACCCGCGTAATGTTCTGCAGCGGGTAGGCGGCGCCGCCTACCCACAGCAGCCGTTTGCTGGTCCGCAGGTCGACGCCGCCCGCCAGGTGCGGGGGTAACGACGGCGGGGGCGGGGGAGCGACTCGGTTGTGCCAGGGCCTGTCGCTACTGGACGCCTTGGACCGTAACGTCGGCGGGGGCTGCTGCCGCGCCATCTCCGGGTTCTGGGGTCTGTCCATGCCCTGTTGATGCCCCCCTGAGGCGTGTGATGCCCGTCACTGGGGGGTGAACTTTAGTGGGGCGGAAGCGAACACCGCCGCTCCTTTCTGGGAAAAGATGGCGCAACGCAGGACGGAGGCTGCCCACTTCATAGGCATCGCCGACGCGGTCCGCGTCCGCACGCCTGGCCTCGGCGGTCGCGGCCACGATCCGCGCGGGCGGCCCACACCTTGATCCGAACGAGGAACATGTCCTAGGAGTTGTCTTCAATTGTCACGCCCACATCAGGAGCGATGCGAGGGTGGCGGCTGGTTGGTAGGACTGGGCGGTCTTGTCGGCCAGGTCCGGATGGCCTTGGAGCTGTAACTCTTGTCGCCCAGGACGTGGGTGGGCCGGGTCCGTGGTCGTCCCGGGCCGATGCGGGGCACCCGCATCGCCTCCATCACCGCGGTGAACCGGAGCCCCCTTTTCGGGCACCGGCAGCGTGCTGGTGGACGCGCACGACCGTGGAGTCGACCGACACGAGCCAGTCGATGTCACAGGCCGCGTCCGCCCGGGCCTGGACGGCCCGGAGCATCCGCTCGAAGGTGCCGTTCAGGGCCCAGTGGTGGAAGCGGGTGTGCAACCTGGCCCACGGGCCGTACCGCTCGGGAACGTCCCGCCGGGCCGTGCCGGTACGGAACTTCCACACGATCCCGTTGAGCACGGTGCGGTCGTCCAACCGCTTCCGACCCCGCAACGACTCAGGCAACAGCGGCCGGATGAACTCCCGCTCAGCATCGGGCAGTTCATGACGATGTATCACCCGACCGTGATCCACCACCCGAGATCATTTGAAGACAGGCCTAGGACTCGTCCGCGACGGACTGCCGGAGGAACGTGTCGACGGTCCGGGTGAAGTGCTCGGGGTCGTCGAGCCACGGGTAGTGGCCGCTGCCGGGCTGTACGGTCAGTTCGGCCTGGGGGAACAGCTGCGCCGCGGCGGCGGCGATGCGGGGCCGCGGACCGCCGTCCAGCTCACCGGCCAGGACCAGAACCGGCGCGCGCAACGCGGCAATGGCGGCGCGTGTGGCGGCGGGCTCGAAGGCGCCGGACGACGCGTAGATCTCGGCGGCCTCCTCATTGCACTGTTCCACCTCCAACGCGGCGTGTGCCTGGGCGGCCGCGTCCCAACGTCCGTAGAAGAAGGGGGTGGCGGCGTCGAATTCGGCGTCGGTCGCGGTGCCGGCCCAGATGGCTTCGAAGGCGTCGCGGGCGGACCCGAACCATGGCTCGGCCGTGCGCAGGGCGGCCGCCTCCAGGCGGTGCTCCACGGTGAAGTCGACACCGAGCGCGCGGGCACGGGCGGTGATCAGAGAGAGGGTACGTATGCGCTCGGGATACCGGGCCGCGTAGAGAAGGGCGAGATCGCCGGCCGCCGAGTGGGCGAGGACGTCAACGCGGTCCAGGCCGAGGTGGCGGCGCAGCGCCTCGACGTCGAGGACCTGCCGGTCGCAGCGGTACGTGGCCGGGTCGACGGGGATTCCGGAGTCGCCGGTGCCACGCAGATCGAGCATGACCAACTGCCGTTGCTTCGACAGTCCACCGAGGTCGCCGAGGTAGGCGGAGGCGCGCATGGGCCCACCCGGCAGGCAGAACAGTGGCTCGCCCTCACCCATGACATGAAAGGCGAGGGCGGTTCCGTCGGGAGCGGTGAAGGTAGGCATGGCGCCATCCTCATGACCGCGAGGCGACCTCGGCAAGCGGTTTGCAGCGGCGGATGTGCGGCCCCGCCGCCTGCCACCAGGCATTCTGCATAACGTGACATTGTACGCTGGTCCTCCGCGCCAACTCGGAGGACCACGATGGGTGAACTCAAGCACCGCAGCCTGATCACTGCTCAGGAGCGGCTCCGCGACCAGGTCGCCCATCAGCTGCGTGCCGCTCTGATAGCGGGCGAACTCCGCCCGGGATCGGTCTACTCGGCCCCGGGCCTCGCCGCCGACTTCGGCGTCTCCGCGACGCCCGTGCGCGAGGCGATGCTGGACCTCGCCCGTGAGGGGCTGGTCGAACCCGTACGCAACAAGGGCTTCCGGATCACCGAGGTCAGCGAGCGCGATCTCGATCAGTACACCGAGATCCGCGCGCTGATCGAGGCCCCGGTCATCGGCCGGATCACCCGCACCGCCACCCGCGAACAGCTCGAAGCGCTGCGCCCGATCGCCCAGGAGATCGTCGCCGCCGCCCGCGCGCACGACCTGATCGGCTACCTGGAGGCCGACCGCCGTTTCCACCTCGAACTGCTGGGCCTGAGCGGCAACGACCGCCTCGTCGAGACGGTCGGCGACCTGCGCAAGCGCTCCCGCCTCTACGGCCTCACCCGCCTCGATGAACGCAACCAGCTGCTGCCCTCCGCCGAGGAGCATCTCGAACTCCTCGATCTGATGCTGACGGGGGACGCCGAGGCGGCGGAGGACTGCATGGCCCGCCATCTCGGGCATATCCGCTCCCTGTGGGCCCAGGGACGCGATGACCGCACGGTGCCGCACCCCGAGGGCAGGCAGGGCCTCCGTCAGGGCTGACGGCCCGCCGGGTCTTCCGTCATCTCGACACCTTCTGACAAGAAGGCGTCTGAGGTCTTGTCAGTGCAATTTCACATTACTATGTTACGGGTCGCACCTCGTGGAGTGAAGGCTCTTGCCTTTCCCCTCGCTCAACCCCCCACACTCTCCCGGAGGTTCAGGTGTTACACCCACATACACCGCGCAGACTCCTGCTGGCCGCGACCCTCGCCACCACCCTCGCCCTGCCGGCCATCCAGACCGCGCAGGCCGCATCCCCATCCAGCGCACCCACCCAGCAGGCACAGCCCAGGCAGCCCCGGGCCGCGGCAGCCCCCACCGCCGACAACCCCTTCGACCACGTCCAACACCTCGCCAGGCAGCCCAAGTTCGACGCGTCACCCGCGCCGGCGCCCCGTTCCCTCACCAAGAACGGCCGCGTACCGGGGCCCCAGACCAAGAAGACCGGCACCGCGCACCACGCGAGACCGGCCGTCGCACCCTGCACCCTCGACGGGATCACCGGCCTGAGCCCCGAGCAGTTCGCGGACTTTCTCGCCGACCCCGCCGTCACCGCCGACGACTGTCTGCGCAAGCTCGTCTGGAACTGGGACCCCCGGCTCATACCCGTGATGTCCGATGCCCACGTCCAGGCCGTGGCCCAGCGCATCGTCAGTCTCGCCGCCGCCCACGACGGCAAGAACACCAGCCACCTGTACGAGATGTTCACATACCTGCACGCGGTGGCGTACCAGGACTTCTCCCACGACGAGATCGACACCACCGACGAACCGACCGTCAACGCGGTACGCGCCGCGGTCGACGCCTTCGGCGCCGCGGCCCACACCTTCGACGCCACCGCGGAGAACGGCAACACCCTGCGGGAGGCCCTGTACGGCGTGGGCCCGGGCGGACGTCAGTACCAACTCGGCCTGATCAAGAAGGTCCTGGCCACCATGGACCCGCAGCACACCGGCACCAACAAGGACCGCGCCTGGGGCGGCGCCGCCCTCTCCGCCCTCTCGCTGAACTACCTCGGCGTCTACTCCGGCAACCAGGACACCAAGTTCCAGGCAGCGGTCGTCGCCGACCCGGCCTACCGTGCCACCTTCAAGGGCTTCGTGGACTACACCCACCTCAAGGGGACCGAAAACGCATGGGTCGTGCGTGACGCGCTCCTTGAGTACGGCCGGTTCGGCGAGATCGCGTCCCTCAAGCCGGACATCGTCAAGGACCTCGGTGAGCTTCTCGGCACCACCGTCCAGAACTTCGGCGAGGGCAGCGAACCCTGGGGCAAGGTCGCCACGTGGCTCAACACCTTCGACGCCTGCAAGCCGTACAACGTCTGCAAGGAGGACATCGAGAAGAAGATCTTCCCGAACACGTACTCCTACGACAGCGGCGCCATCAAGGTCCGCACCGCCCTCGACCGCGCCACCGTCGACCAGCTCTACTACGCCTCCAAGCAGGTCCGGGCGCAGTTCCACCGGGTGCTCGGCACCGACAAGCCGCTGGACGGCGACACCAACACCACGCTCAACATCGTCCTGTACGCCTCGCGCGTCGACTACGAGGTCTACCACCCGCTGCTCACCGGCATGGGCACCAACAACGGCGGCGTCTACATCGAGAAGGGCGCGACCTTCTACACCTACCAGCGCCGCGTCCCCCAGGACTCCACGCTCACCCTCGAAGAGCTCTTCCGGCACGAGTACGTCCACTACCTCAACGGCCGCTTCGCCGTGCCCGGCTCCTTCGGCGAAGGCCCCTGGTACGAGGGCGACCGCACCACCGCCATGGACGAGGGCAGCGCCGAGTTCTTCGACGGCGCAACCCGCGACGACGGCATCGCCGTCCGCCAGTCGCTCGTCAAGGGCATCATCGCGGACACCTCGAACGGCGGCCCGCGGATGAGCGTCGCCCAGCTGCTGCACGCGACCTACAACGGCGACGGCTTCCGCTTCTACAACTACGCCGGCACGTTCTTCGAGTTCCTGTGGCGCGACCACCCCGCGAAACTCCAGGAGATGTACAGGTTTCTGCGGGCGAACGATCCGGCCGCCTTCGACGCCTGGCGCAACCAGCAGGGGTCGGACACAGCGCTCCAGCAGCAGTACGACGCCTTCCTCGACGACCAGATCGCCAAGGTCGACGACCTGTACGTCCCCAACACCAAGTTCACCCCCAACGACTCCCTGAAGTTCGCCAAGGCGGACGAGGTGCAGGGCGCCTTCGCCGCGGCCACCCAGAACACGCCCGCGTGCAAGGACGATGGCGACCCGGCTTACGGCCGCTTCGTGTGCACCGGCCGGATCACCGCCAACCTTGGCAACTCCGGCGATCCCAGCCAGGTCTTCAAGGACATGTCCGAGACGGTCGACAACTTCCTCCTCGACCGCTCAAAGCCCGCCGCCAACAACTTCACCGACATGAACTGCTCCTTCGGCCCGACCACCTTCTGGTCCTCGGGCCAGGCGGGCACCGCGGACTTCAGCTGCGAGGGGCCGCTGCGGCGGTGACCGCGTAGCGGGCGGCCGACCGGCGGGCAACAGGCCGGTCGGCCCCTGTTGCGCGGGGCCGCGGACCTTTCACGCCGGAGATGTCACGTCGGGCAGGCGGCGGCAGTCCGTCCACCGAGGAGGCATCATGCGGCACTCTCCGCACCTTGTCAGTGAGGTGATGACGCAGACCGTGGTCGCGGTCGGCGAGGAGGCGCGGTTCAAGGAAATCGTCGAGACCGTGGGGCAGTGGAAGGTCAGCGCGCTTCCGGTGCCGGCGGGGGAGGGGCGGGTGGTCGGGGTGGTCTCCGAGGCCGATCCGCTGCCCAAGGAGGATCTTGCCCAGGCCGCGCGGACGATGGCGCACAAGTCGGTGAAGCGGCTGCCGGTCGTGGACGGCGAGGGGATGCTTCAGGGGATCGTCAGCCGGGCCGATCTGCTGAAGGTCTTTCTGCGCTCCGACGACGATCTGGCGCAGGAGGTCCGCGAGGAGATCGTGGGCCGGCTGTTCCCGGCGCCTGCCGAGATCTGCGGGTCACGGTGGTGGACGGAGTGGTCACGCTGAGCGGGCGGGTCCGGGACACCTCGCTCATTCCGGTCGCGGCGCGTCTGGTGCGGGCGGTCGAGGGAGTTGTGGACATCGAATTCGACGTCACCGGTCCCGTGACGGGAGGGAGGGAACCACCGGCGGGCGGCCCGCACCGCTGACCGCGAGTTCCCGTTGCCGTTCCGTGGTCTCCGACGCGCCGTCCAGGATGTCGAAGCTGTCGCCGAGGCCGACGGTCCGCAGGATCCACCGGAAGTGGGGATCGGTGACGACCAGGGTCAGCCGGCCGCCGTGTTCGCGGACCCGGCGGCGGGCCCGGCACAGCACCGCGATGCCGCCGCAGTCGAGGAAGTCCACCCGGTCCAGGTCGAGCACCAAGTGCGGCCGCATCCCGGCCGTCACGGGGTCGAGGCGCCTATTGGTGGGCGCTGCGCTCACGTAGTCCAGTTCTCCCGAGAGTTCGACGACGGTCGGCGCGCCCAGGGAGCGCCCTGTCCCGCCATTCGTCGGCTGCCGCAGCATTATGGCTCTCACCTGTCCGTACGATCCGGCACCTGTCCGTACGATCCGGTCTCCATGACCCGGTCTCATTCCCATGCCACCATGAAAAACGCCTGACGTGGTGGGCCGCCAGGGCCGTGCGGGCCAAGCCGGAGGGGGCCGGTCGGCCCTCGTCAGTCGTCGGGGAGGTCGAGCCGGCGGGTCGTGCCGGGGGCGATGGCGAACGACCGGTCGCGCAGCTTCACCCGCACCGGGGCGTTTTCGGAGGCCGGTACCGCGATCCGTACCTGCTCCGCACGGATGCGCAGATCGATGTCCCAGTGGCGCCGGAAGCGGATGCGTACCCCGAACTTCGAGAGCTCGGGCAGCGGCGCCGGATCGAGCCAGAGGGCCTGGTCACGGGTCTCCAGACCGGTCATACCGCGCTGGACGAAGTCCAGGGTGCCGGCCATCGCGCCCAGGTGGATGCCCTCGGCCGTGGTGCCGCCCTGCACGTCCGCCACATCCCCGGTCAGCGCCTCCTCACAGTACGTCCAGGCGTCGGGACGGCGTACGCGGGCCAGCACCCAGGCGTGGACCAGGGCGCTGAGGGTGGAGCCGTGGGTGGTGCGGCGCAGGTAGTACTCGACGGTGGCGTGCCAGATGTCGTCGTCGAGGGGGTGGCCGAGCCGGCGGAACACCGAGGCGAGCTCCGCGGGCGAGAAGAGGTAGCCCAGCATCAGCACATCGGCCTGTTTGGACGCCTGGTAGCGGTTGACCGTGTCGCCCTCCGCCTCCAGGATCCGGTCCAGCCGCCGGATGTCGCCGTAGCGCTGCCGGTAGCCGTCCCAGTCGAGTTCGGCGAGGTCCTCGTAGCCGGCGAACTGGCTGATCACGCCGTGGTGGTACGGCACATGGAGCCGGTGCGTGAGGTCGTCCCAGTGCTCCGGCTCGTCCGGGGCGAGCTCGATCCGCTCGAACAGCTGCCGCTGATGGGCCTCGGGGAGCGTATGGCACAGATCGAGGGCGCGCATCAGCACCCAGGCGGCGGTGACGTTGGTGTAGGCGTTGTCGTCCACCCCCGGCTCCGCGGCTCCCGGGTAGCCGTCGTGGTACTCGTCGGGACCGACGACCCCACGGATGCGGTACCGGCCGAGGGCGGGGTCCCAGTCCGCGGCGGCGGCCCAGAAGCGCGCGATCTGCAGCAGCATCTCCGCACCCTTGGTGTGCAGATACTCCGTGTCGCCGCTGGCCTGCCCGTACTGCCACACGTTGTACGCGATCGCCGACCCGACGTGGTGCTGGAGGTGGGAGTGGTCGGGGAGCCAGCGGCCGGAGCGTGGGTTGAGATGGAGCTGCTGGGTCTCCTCACGGCCGTCGCCGGCGCTCTGCCAGGGATACATCGCGCCCGCCCGGCCGGCTTCGCGCGCCGCGAGGCAGGCGGCCGGCAGCCGCCGGTAGCGGTAGTCGAGCAGGGCCTGGGAGACCTGCGGGAGGTGCAGGTTCAGGAACGGCAGCACGAACAGCTCGTCCCAGAAGACGTGCCCGCGGTACGCCTCGCCGTGCAGGCCCCGTGCCGGTACCCCGACATCGAGATCGGCGGTGTGCGGCGAGAGGGTCTGGAGCACATGGAAGAGGTGCAGACGCAGAATCCGGCCCGCGTCTCCGGGGACGTCGAGCTTGGCCTCCCGCCACAGCTCTTCCCAGGCGCGGCGGTGCGAGGCCCGCAGCCGCCGGAAGTGCGGGGCCCGTAGCGCGCAGTCGACGGCCGTGTGCCGCGGGCTCTCGATCGCCGGGTCACGGGAGGTGTAGAGCGCCACGGTCTTCTCGACGGCCGTGGTGGATCCGGAGGTGATGGGCAGCGACAGCGTGTGGAAGGCCCGCAGTGCGCTGAGCTGGGTCCGCGGAGTTCCGCCGCGGCCGGCGGGGGTGCGGGTCCGCGCGGCCAGCGCGATACGGATGTCCGAGTCGAGGGTGCGGCAGCTCAGCCACAGCGTGTTCCCCTGCTCGCTGCCGGTCTCCCAGCCCGTCAGATGCTGGTCCGCCAGACCGCGGTAGCGCGCCACGCCGGCATTGCAGACCGCGCCGTCGATCCCCGATTCCACCTCCACCGAGCCCGCCCACCCCTCGGCCGTGAACGCCGTGCGCAGCGCCGCCAGATGGGGTTCGCCCATGTGCACCAGACGGCACTGCTCCACGCTCAGCCGCCGGCCGGCCTCGTCCTTGTAGACCGACCAGCACGTCAGGGTGCCGTGCCGCAGATCCAGGGTCTGCCGGTGGTTGGTGAGTTGTGGGTGGTCGGGGGAGAGCCAGGGCCCGGGAGCGGCGTCGGTGGGGCAGATCCGGTAGCGCAGCGGAAGCCAGTTGGGCAGGTTGACGATGTCCTCGTTCTCGATGGGCCGGCCCGCCACGATGGAGGTGAGCCGGTTGTAGCAGCCGGCCGCGTAGGTGCCCGGGTAGTGCGCGGGTCCGGAGAGCACCTCGGAGGCCGCGCCGCGGGTGACGAAGTAGCCGTTGCCCAGTGCGCACAGTGTTTCGCGCAGCCGTTCCGCGCCCGCGTCGTACCCCTCGTACGACCAGGTCCAGGCCCGGGTCATCGGCCCTCCCCGGACGTCAGCAGCTCGCCGGGGTCGGTCACCACCACGTCGGCGCCATGGCGGCGCAGGGCCGCGGCGCTGTCCGGGCCGGCCGTCCGGTCCACGCCCACCACCAGGCCGAAGCCGCCGCGTCTGCCGGCCTCGACTCCGGCCAGCGCGTCCTCCACCACGGCGGCGTCCCGGGCCGGGACCCCGAGCCGTCGCGCCGCTTCCACGAAGAGCGCCGGGTCCGGTTTGCCGGGCAGCCGCAGCCGGCGCGCCTCGTTGCCGTCCACCACGGCCCGGAAGAGCGGCAGCACCTCGGCCGCGGTCAGCAGCTCGGTGGCATGGCGGGACGCCGACACCGCGGCACACGGCACCCGCCTGCTCCGCAGCGCACGCAGCAGGCGCACGGTGCCGGGCCAGGTGGCGATGCCGTGTGCCCGCAGGCTCGCGGTGAACAGCTCGTCCTTGCGGGCCGCGACGGCCCGGACGGTCTCCGTGCCCGGCGCGTCGTCCGGGTCGCCGAGCGGCAGGTCAAGGCCCCGGGAGTGGAGGAACGCGGCCGCGCCGTCCTGCCGCGAGCGGCCGTCGACATGGCGCAGATAGTCGTCCACCGGGTCGAAGGGGCGCTGCCCGCCCGCGGCCGCCAGTACCGGGTCGAAGGCGCCTTTCCAGGCCGCGGCATGGACCCGGGCGGAGTCGGTGATGACCCCGTCGGTGTCGAAGACCACGGCCCGCAGCGAGTGCAGACACGCTGCCAGGGCCGGCGCGCCGGTCATGGTGACGGTTCCGTTCGTCGGTGTCCTTCCATGGCACCACGGCTGCGGCGCAGGGGCCCGTTCGGCCCTGGTGTGCGCACGGAGGCGGGGTGACGATGGGAGACACCTCCCGAAGCCGGACGACCGAGAGCGTGGAGGACGCCATGGATGATGTAGGTGGGTCCGCACCGCAGCGGCCGATCCGGGTGTTCCTGCTTGACGATCATGAAGTGGTGCGCCGCGGAGTCCAGGATCTGCTCGATGCGGAACCCGATATCGAGGTGGTCGGCGACGCCGGGACCGCCGAGCGCGCGCTGGCCCGCGGCCCCGCGCTCCGCCCGGATGTCGCCGTACTCGATGTGCGGCTGCCGGACGGCGACGGGATCAGCGTCTGCCGGGAGTTGCGCTCGCGGCTGCCCGGTCTGGCCTGCCTGATGCTCACCTCGTTCGACGACGACGATGCGCTGCTCGACGCGATCATGGCGGGTGCTGCCGGCTATGTCCTGAAGGAGATCAAGGGATCGGATCTGGTCGCCGCCGTACGCACGGTCGCCGCCGGCCGTTCGATGCTGGATCCGGCGACCACCGCCCGGCTGATGAACAGTCTGCGCGGCGCGGAGTCCGACGCGGCGGCCGAGGAGGATGGGCTGTCCGCGCTGTCGCCGCGGGAACGGGAGATCCTCGGCCTGATCGGCGAAGGGTTGACGAACCGTCAGATCGGCGATCGGCTCTTCCTCTCCGAGAAGACGGTCAAGAACCACATCTCGCGTCTGCTGGCCAAACTCGGCGTGGAACGCCGGGTTCAGGCGGCCGTCCTCGCCGCTCAGGGGCCGCCGCCACCCGCCGGACCGCATCGGCACTGACCTCTGCGCCCGCACGGGGTCGCCGGTCAGGTCGAGGGGAGCGGTGCGCGCCACACCAGGCGGGTGCCGCCGCGGTCCAGTGCCTCGACCGCCATCTCGCCGTCCACGCTCTGCGCCCGCTTGGCGAGATTGCTCAGCCCGCTGCGGCGGCCGCCCCGCGCTATGCCGACACCGTTGTCCGTGACGCTCAGACTCAAGGTGCCGCCGCGCACGATCAGCGAGATATCGACCGCGGTGGCGTGCGCATGCCGCGCCGCGTTGCTCAGTGCCTCACCCAGCACCGCCACCACATGGTCCGCGGTCTCGGTCGGCACATCCGTGTCGATGAGTCCCTCCATGTGCAGGGAGGGGGTGAACCCCAGGGGGCGTGCGGCCTGCTCCACGGCCGTGACGGTCCGGCCCCGCAGACCGTGGCCGGTCCGGCCCGAGGTGTGCGCGCGGAGCCCGAAGATGGTGGACCTGATGATCTTGATCGTCTCGTCCAGATCGTCCACCGCACGCAGCAGCCGCTCACTCGCCTCCGGGTGGTCCACGAAACGCACCGCGCTCTGCAGCGTCATACCGGTGGCGAAGAGCCGCTGGATGGCCAGATCGTGCAGATCACGGGCGATCCGGTCGCGGTCCTTGAGCAGTGCGAGCTGCTCGGTGTCCTGGCGTTGGTCGGCCAGCTCCATGGCCAGGGCCGCCTGACCCGCGAACGTCAGCAGCGAGGCGGTCTCCAGCTCGGTGAACGGGGCGCTCTGCCGCAGCCGCGCCAGCAGCAGCACACCACGAGCCCGCTCACCGGTGATCATCGGGACGGCGACCGCGGGCCCCAGCCCCATCCAGCGCGGCGGACCCGCGGTGATCCGTGGATCGTGCTCGACATCCAGGCTGATCAGCGGCTCCTTGGCGTCGAGCGCGGCTCCCATGAACGACCCCTGACGGGGGAGGAACAGTCCGCGGTGCGCCTCGGCGTCGACGCCCGAGGCCAGGGCGACCCGCAGCGTCTTTTCGCCCTGCTCGGGGACCGCGACGACACCGAGGTCCGCGGTGAGGATCTCCAGCGCACGGTCCACGATCAGCCGGAGCGCCCGCATCTCGTCCGACCCCGCCAGCAGGACGGCGATGATCTCGCTGTGGGCCGCCAGCCAACGCTGGCGGTAGCGGGCCTCCTCGTACAGCCGGGCGTTCTCGATGGCCACCCCCGCCGCGACCGCAAGCGTCGAGAGCACGGTCTCGTCCTCGGCGTCGAACTCACCGCCGCCCCGTTTCTCGGTGAGATACAGATTCCCGAACACCTCGTCACGGACCCGGATGGGCACCCCGAGGAAGGAGTGCATGGGCGGGTGGTGCGGCGGAAAGCCGTACGACGAGGGGTGTTCGGACAGTTCCGGGAGCCGCAACGGCCGGGGATGACGGATCAGCTCACCGAGGATGCCGTGCCCGGCGGGCAGCCGGCCGATCGCCTCCTGCTGTTCCGCACTGACCCCGACCGGCAGGAACTGGGAGAGCCGGGTGCCTTTGGAGACCACGCCCAGCGCCCCGTACTCGGCGTCCACGACCACCACCGCCGCCTCCACGATGCGGCGCAGCACCTGCGGCAGATCCAGCTCCCTGCCCACCGAGAGCACAGCCTCCAGCAGCAGATGCGCCGGTTCGCCGGGGCCCTGCCGCATCGCATCCAGGCGCCTTTGCAGATCGTCCGGCAGCGCACCGAGCTGCCGCCGGGCGGTATCACGCAGAGGGGTTCCGTCGTCGCCCACGATGACTCCGTCGTGGCCCAGGGTGGCAGGGCCACTCCTCCACGGTAGCCGCCGGGCGCAGCAGGGGCCTGCGCGGACGCCGCCCGCCTCCCGCCCCGCCCAGGAGAGCCGGGTGGCCCGTACGGCGATGTCCGTTCGACCGTGCGCGGCACCGGGAAACGGTGCGACGGTGAGAGTACGCACCGCTCCGCCACTGCGCGGGCGGCCGCTGCGAGGAAGGACGTGGGGACGATGGAGCACCCGCTGGTCGTGGGTACCGACGGATCGGATTCCGCCTTCCGGTCGCTGGACTGGGCGGTGGAGGAGGCAGCGCTCCACGGGCTCCCGCTACGGGTGGTCTACGCCTCCAGGTGGGAGCGTTACGAAGGCGCGGCCCTGGCAGAGGGGCTGGAGCGGCCCAGCGAGCAGATGCTCGCGGAACGCATCGTGGAATCGGCCGCCGAACGCGTCCACCGTCGTAACGCCGACGTCAAGGTGTCGACGGAGGTGCTGGCCGACGACGCGGTCGCCGCCCTGCTGGCCGAGGGCCTGCATGCCTCGGCCCTGATCCTGGGCACGCGGGGGCGCGGCGAGATCGCCGGCTGGCTGCTGGGATCGGTCAGCCTGGCGGTGGCGGCCCGGGCCCGCTGTCCGGTGATCGTGGTACGCGGCGATGTGGCGGGAGTGACGGGGACACACGGGCGGATCCTCCTCGGGGTCGGTGACCCGGCCAAGGCGGCGGAGGCCGTCCGCTTCGCCTTCCGCGAGGCCGAGGCCCGCCACTGCACCCTGGTGGCCGCCCATGCGTGGCGCTGCCCGCCACACGAGACGTCCGACCCTCCGCTGCTGGCCGCAGAGGCCCGGCGCCACCACGAGAAGCAGGCGTCGGAGCTGCTCGACAAAGCCCTGAACGAGGCGGCCGGCGAGCATCCGGCGGTAAACGTGCGCCGCACCACGGTCGAGGGGCCGGCTCACAAGGTGCTGGTGCACCGCGCCGCCGCCGCGGACCTGCTCGTCGTCGGCGCGCGGAGCCGCCATGGCCGCTTCCTCGGCCTGCAGCTGGGGCGGGTGGCGCACACCGCGCTCTGCCACGCGGCCTGCCCGGTGGCGGTCGTGCCGCAGCATGCCGAACACGAGCATGCCGAGCACGAGCATGCCGAAGACGAGCACACCGAGCACGGACACGCCTGACCGTGACGTCTCAAGCGGGTCACTGCTCACGTCAAGAGGGTCACTTCTCAAGCCCGGCCGCGTGATCGGGAACGTACGTCTGCAGATCCCGTGGCGGTCGCTGGTAGCCCGTGGCCGGGGGCCGCGGCGGCAGTTCGAGGGTCGGCGGGGTGACGTCGGGATAGGGCACCGTCGACAGCAGATGGGCGATCATGTTCAGCCGCGCGCGGCGTTTGTCGTCGCTCTCGACGACGTACCACGGTGCCTCCGCGATATCCGTGTGCACGAACATCTCGTCCTTCGCCCGCGAATACTCCTCCCAGCGGGTCAGCGACTCAAGATCCATGGGGGAGAGTTTCCAGCGCCGCGTCGGGTCCTCGATCCGGCGCCGGAAGCGCTGCTCCTGTACCTCGTCGCTCACCGAGAACCAGTATTTGCGCAGCAGAATCCCGTCCTCCACCAGCATCCGCTCGAATACCGGGCACTGGCGCAGAAACCGCTGGTGTTCGGCGGGCGTGCAGAATCCCATGACCCGCTCGACGCCGGCCCGGTTGTACCAACTGCGGTCGAACAGCACGATTTCGCCGGCGGCCGGGAGATGTTCCGTATAGCGCTGGAAATACCACTGGGTGCGCTCACGCTCGGTCGGCCTGGGCAGCGCGACGATGCGCGCCACCCGGGGATTGAGATGTTGCGTGACGCGTTGGATCGTGCCGCCCTTGCCGGCGGCGTCCCGCCCTTCGAAGATCACCACGAGCCGGGCGCCCTCGACGCGCACCCATTCCTGCAGTTTCACCAGCTCCGTCTGCAGCCGGTACAGCTCCGATTCGTACCGCGACCGCGACAGTTTTCCGGGGCCGGCGCCGGCCTGCTTGTCCGTCATGCCATGACGTTACGAAGAAAAGCCGCCGTGAGCTCAGGCATGCGAGCCGAACGGGGCCAGCACCTCGCGCTCGATCCGCCGCCGGACCTTGTCGGTCAGGACGGACAGCCGCCGCGACACCTTCGCCCGCACAGGTTGCGGCGACCGGATGCGGCGGGCCGTCGCGGGCAGCTCGGCGACGTCCGCCGCGAGCCGCTGCCGGGCGTCCTCCAGCCGGTCGCGCGGGGCGCTGCGCCCGCCCGCGCGCATCAGCGTTTCCAGCAGCGGCGTACTGCCCTCAGGGGGCGGTTCGTCGGCCAGGCCGATCACATCGTGGCAACCGGGCCGGCGAAATACCTGCTTACGGCCGGGGGCGGTCACCTTCGCCGCCGAAAGCTTCATCACGGAGCGGCCCTCGTAGGCGACGAGCTTGTACGCGGAATCCAGATAGGGAGCGTCGGCGCTCACCCCGACCCGGGTGCCCACCGCGTAAATATCGATCGGCGCTTCCGAGCGCACCAGATCGTGGACGGCGAATTCGTCCAGCCCGCCGCTGGCGACGATCCGCACCTGGGGCAGACCCGCGTTGTCCAGCATCGCGCGGGCATGGAAAGCCAGCCTTCCCAGGTCACCGCTGTCCAGTCGAATCGCCGATCCGTCCCCCCGGCCCAGCGCATTCAGCACGCGGGCCGCTGCCGCCACGCCGGATTCGGTGTCGTAGGTGTCCACCAGCAGGGTCACCGGCCCGGGATGGCACTGCGCGAACGCGGTGAATGCCGCCTCCTCGTCCTCGAACGCCTCGATATAGGAATGCGCCATGGTGCCGACGGCCGGCAGCTGTTCGGCATGCGCCGCCGCCACATTGCTGGTGCCCGCGAAGCCCGCCATGGCACCCAGACGGGCCGCCTGGAAAGCGGCCTGGGTGCCATGAGTGCGCCGCAGCGAGAAATCCACAACGGGGCGCCCCCGCGCGGCGATCACACAGCGGACGCATTTGGAGGCGACGGCCGTCTGATGGTTGAGCTGATTCAGTACGAACGACTCCACGAGCTGGGCCTGCGGCAGCGGAGCGGTGATTTCCATCAGGGGTTCACCGGCCAGCACCACGCGCCCCTCCGGCACGGCGCGCACCTCACCGGTGAAACGCATGTCCAGCAGCGGTGCCACATCCTGCGCGGGCCGCTGCAAGGTCTCGGCGAAGACCTCCACGTCCTCGCGCCGCAGACGGAAATCGGAGAGGAAATCGAGCACCGATTCCGCACCCGCGGCGATCAGGAACCCCCGGTGCGGTGGCAGCTCCCGTACGAAGCAGCTGAATGTCGCCGGCTGCGTCATGCCCTCGCGCAGATACGAAAGCGCCATGGTCACTTCGTACAGGTCGGTGATCGTCGCATCCGACATCGCCGACTCCTTCCACGCCCGCGCCGCCCGCCCCGGGCCCCGCGGGCCCGACGCGCGGCGGCGAGGTTCACGCCATCGCGCTCGTCCAGCCGTAGGCGACCCGCCGCTCCCGTACGGGCGGTCCGGCGCCGATGCCCTCCAGATCGTCGTCCGCCACCCGCAGCAGTTGTCCGGCGAGGTCCCGCATCGCACGCCCGGCCGCGATCTCGTCCCCGATCTCCGGCACATCCCGGTCCTCGGGGTTGCACCGGGCCTTGCCGTGCCCGGTGAGCGAGTTGCTCCCGGTGTTCAGCACCACGCGTGCCGTGGTCGTCCCGTCCTCCTCGAACAGGTACAGACGGACGTCCCACTCGACAGTCTTCGCCATGGCATTCCTCCGCATCCCGGGATCCGGACTCTCATGCCCCCACCGCCATCATCCGCCTTCTCCGGCGGGGCGTCATGGGCACGGCAGAGGGTGACGTGCGGGTCACTCGTGCGGCACCACCGCCACCGGACACGGAGCGTGGTGGACCGCGGCCTGTACGACATGGCCGATACGCGGCGCCGGCAACCGGTGCCGGTGCCGGCGGCCGACCACGAGCAGCGCCGCGTCCGCCGTGTCGCGCAGCAGCGCCGGCGCCGGGCTCTCCATTTCCACCCGGTCGTCCACGCGCAGGTCCGGGTACTTCTCCCGCCACGGACGCAGCGCCGCGTTCAGCTCCATCCGGGCGTCCCGCTCCGCATCCTCCGCGGCGACCGGCTCCACTCCGCCGCCACGGTTGTACGCATACGACGGAAGGTGCCTGCCGTGTACGGCACGCAGCGTGGCACCCCGCCGCGCGGCGCTGTCGAAGGCGAAGGCCAAAAGCGCCTCACACGGCTCGTGCAGACTCAGCCCGACCACCACATCACCGCCCCGCCGTGTCTCGGTGGCGCTCTGCCGGGCGCGTACGAGAACGGTGGGGGAGTCGGTGTGCGCCACGAGCTGGAGCCCCAGCTCCCCGAGGGCATAGCGCTCCACCGGTCCCAGATCGCGGGAGCCGAGGACCAGCAGGTCCGACTGCCCGGCGGCCTCGCGGAGGGCCTCCAGTGGGTCCTTGGCCACCAGGTGCTCGTCCACCGGAAGCTCCGGATGGGCGGTCCGGACGGCCTCGCGGGCCTCGTCCATCATCCGGTGGGCCCAGTAGTTCTGATCCCCTTCGGTCGGAGGACGGTGCGCCGGTTCCGGCGCGAGCAGCACCCATGCGTGCAGCAGCCGCAATCGCGCGTTGCGCAGCTGTGCTTCCTGCGCCGCCCACGAGACGGCCGCCAAGGACTCCGGCGTACCGTCCACACCGGCGGTGATGACGTCCTTCATGACCTCGCTCCGTTTCCTGGGACGGCTGTGGCGGGGCCGGCGGCCGTTGGGCAACTCATGTCCGACGCGCCCAGCCGCAGCGTCCGGCTCGGCACATCCCGCGCCATCTCGTCCCGGATCGCCTCTCTCCAGAGTGCGCCGCCGAGCCCGCTCCGGCATGAGCCACCCGGTACCGTCGGGCAACCGGCGGCCGGAATGAGCCGGATGGTCCACGGTCGGGGCCCGATGGCCCCTGACCGCCCCGCCCCGTACGCACCAGGCTGAAGGAGCCTGCCATCCGGCCGTCCACTCACCACGGAGGTGCCCGGTGTCCACCCGAACCCTCGACGACGCCACGGTGACCGGCATCGTCACCGACGCCACCACCGCCCCCTCCATGCACAACGCCCAGCCATGGCGCTTCCGCTACCACCGCGGCAGCCGCACCTTCGCCCTCCGGGCCGACCTGGAGCGCACGCTGCCGCACGGCGACCCGGCCACCCGCGGCCTGCACCTCGGCTGTGGCGCGGCGCTGCTGAACCTGAGGGTGGCCGCCGGGCAGACCGGACACCGGACGGCCACGACGCTGCTGCCGGTCCCGGCCGATCCGGCACTGCTGGCCACGGTGCGGCTGGACGCCCGGCACGCGATGCCGGACGAGGCGCTCACCGACCTGTATCCCGCGATCCATGAACGGCACACCAGCCGCTACCCCTTCGCGGACCGGCAGATCCCGGAGAGCGTCCGTACGGACCTTTCCGAGGCCGCCCGCCGCGAGGGCGCGCAGTTCACGTGGGTGACGCCGCCGCACCTCCAGACGGTGCTCGCCCTTGTCAGCGACGCGGAAGGCTATGACCACATGGACCCGGACCGGGCGGCGGAGGAGCGGAGCTGGATCCGGGACACCTCGGCCGAGGCGCCCGTGGACGGGATCCCGGACTACGCCTTGGGCCCCCGCAAGCGCGCGGGCATGGCGCCGGCCCGTGATTTCGCCGGACTGCGCCCGGTCCCCGGACGGCCGTTCTTCGACTTCGAGCGCCACCCGCAACTGGCGCTGCTGAGCACCGCGGGCGACACCCCCACCAACTGGCTGAGCGCGGGCCAGGCCCTGGAGCGGGTACTGCTCCTGGCCACGCTGCACGGTGTGACCGCCTCGTTCGCGACCCAGGCCCTCGAATGGCCGGAGCTGCGGTGGATCCTGCGCGACCCGGTCTCCGGAACCGGCCATGTGCAGATGGTCGTCCGCCTGGGCTACGGCCCGTCCGGGCCCCGTACGCCACGGCGTCCGGTGGGGCAGGTACTGACGATCGGGCCGTGACCGGCGACGCGGCGTGACCCGAAGGAGGGGTGATCCGCGGGGTGTCAGGCCGCATGCCCCTCGTGCGGCTCGTGCGGCTCGTGCGGTGAGCCGCCCATCATGCGGAGCATGGCACGGCCCCCGGTGCGCAGGAATCGATGGACCAGCGCGGCGGCGAGCAGCAGAAAGACGATGTTGAGCCAGGTGGTGTAGTTCCAGGAGACGCCCGACATGGGGATCTGCGCGTCGGCCTGGTGAGGGATCAGCCCCAGTGCGCCGAAGGTGAATTCGACGAAGTAGCCCGCCACCACGACGGCCGCGTAGAACGTGCCCAGCAGAAAGAGGGCCATCTTGGCCCCGTAGTACTTCCGGTAGATGTTCAGGATCGGCAGGATCAGCAGGTCGGAGAAGATGAAGGCGACCACCCCGCCGAAGCTGATGCCGCCCTTCCACAGGACCACCGCCAGCGGCACATTGCCGATGGAGCAGACGAACGAGGCGATCGCCACCAGCGGACCGATCAGCGGCCCCCACAGCTTCGCGGCCAGCGGGTGGCCTTCGAAGAAGAAGGAGCGCCAGAAGCTGTCGGGGACCCAGGCGGCGATCGCGCCGGCGATCAGCAGGCCGATCACCAGGTCCTTGATGATCGCGGCCCACTCCATCACGAAGACATGCGCGGTCGAGGTGAATCCCGCACCGGAGAACAGCCGCCCCGCGAAGGAACCCTCGCGCTGCACGGACATGTCCATCGCGGCATGCCCTTCCATCGAGCCGGCCAGGCCACGTTCGGCCTGCTCGCGGGACCGGTCCAGCAGCTTCTCGCGCAGGAAGAGGCGGAACAGCAAGGCCAGCAGCAGGATCATGACCGGTCCGCCGATGAACTCCGCGGCCGTGAACTGCCACCCCAGCAACAGCGCCAGGATGACGCCGAGTTCGACCACCAGGTTCGTGGAAGCGATCTCGAACGCCATGGCGGCGGTGAAATGCGCGCCTTTACGGAACAGGGAACGCGCCAGGGCGACGGCGGCGTACGAGCAGGAGGAGGACGCGGCGCCCAGCGCGGAGGCCAGTGCCAGGGTGCGGGGGCGGTCGTCGCCGAGCAGGCCGACGACGGTGGATTTGCGCACCACGGCCTGGACGATCGCGGACAGCGCAAAGCCCAGGATCAACGCCCAGGTGATTTCCCAGGTCATGGACCCGGCGATGGACAGTGCATGGGTGATCGCGGACATCGGCTGAGGTGTTCCTTGGCGCACCCCGGCCCAAACGCGGCGGTGTCAGACCCGCCCGTGTGCCTTCTGCGCCCGCCGCGACAGCGAGTCGATGACCACGGCGACCAGCAGTACACCACCGGTGATCATGAACTGGGCGGCGGTCTGGATGCCCATGAGCGCCACACCGGAGGCGATCGACTGAATGACCAGGACACCGAGCAGCGCGGACCAGGTCCTGCCCCGGCCGCCGAACATGCTGGTACCGCCGATGACCGCGGCGGCGATGGCGTCCATCAGCAGATTGCCCGACCCCGCGGTCTGGGTGGCCGAGGTGACGCGGGAGGCCAGGAACAGGCCGCCGATGGCGGCCATCGTCCCCGACACCATGAACACCGAGATCCGCACCAGGTCCACATTGAGGCCGGTACGGCGGGCGGCCTCGACGCTGCCGCCGAGCGCGAAGACCATCCGTCCGTAGGGCGTACGGCGCAGGACTTGGTCGAGGCCCACGAGGAAGACCAGGAAGATCAGCAGGGCCAGCGGCAGGCCGTGGAACTCGTTGAGCACAGCGGCCGCGGTCAGGCAGATCACCGCCAGCACACCGGTGCGCAGGACGATCTCGCGCAGCGGCCTGGCCGGCACTCCGGCGGCCTTGCGGCGCCGCACGTCCTGGTAGGAGGCGAGGAAGTACCCGGCGGTGCCGAGCGCCGCCAGGCCGTACGCGGCGGCGACATTGGTGAAGTAGTAGTTGGTCAGCATGGCGACCAGGCCCTTGTCGTCCAGGTTGATGGTGCCGCTGGACCCCAGGATGTAGAGCATCAGACCGTTCCAGCCCAGCAGGCCAGCCAGCGTGACCACGAACGCGGGCACCCCGACCTTGGCGAAGAAGAACCCCTGTACGGCTCCGATCACCGTGCCGGCCACCACCGCGAGCAGCAGCGCAAGGCCTTCCGGCACGCCATGGATCACGTTCAGCACCGCGAACCCGGCCGCCGCCAGGCCGCTCACCGAGCCGACCGACAGATCGATCTCACCGAGCAGCAGCACAAAGATGACCCCGGTCGAGATCATCCCGATACCGACGATATCCACGCTCAGGTTGGACAGATTCCGCGGCGAGAGGAAGTTCTCGTTGAGGCCCGCGAAGATGATCCACACCACGAGCAGGCCGAGGGCGACCGGGACCGAGCCGAGCTCGCCGCTGTGGAATCTGCGTTTGAGCATGTCGAGGGGGTTCTGCCGGGCGCGCCCGGGCGGGGGCCGTTCGTCCCGGCCGGCCGGCCGGCGCTTGCGCAGCGGCGACGTCCATGTCCTGCTCACCTCTCCACCTCCCACCCGGGTGCCGCGCGGCGCGTCACGGCGTTGTCGGTGGCCCCGGTGATGGAGGAGATGATCTGCTCGTGGGACGTCGTCGTGACATCGAAGAACCCGTTGTTGCGGCCGAGCCGCAGTACCGCGATCCAGTCCGCGACGGCCTTGACGTCCCCCATGTTGTGGCTGATCAGCAGCACCCCGAGGCCCCGTTCGCGCAGCTGCTCGACGAGGTCGAGGACCTGTGCGGTCTGCTCGATGCCCAGCGACGCGGTGGGCTCGTCGAGCAGGACCAGCCGTGGCTCGCCGATCAGCGAACGGGAGATCGCGACGGTCTGCCGCTGGCCGCCGGACAGTGAGGCGACCGGGAGGCGCACGCTGGGCATCCGGATGGCGAGTGTCTGGAGCAGGTCCAGGGTGAGGCGCTCCATCTCCACCTCGTCCAGCAGGCCGGCCCGGTGGATCTCGCGGCCGAGGAAGAGATTGCCGACCACGTCGAGGTTGTCGCACAGCGCGAGATCCTGGTACACCGTGGCGATCCCCAGGTCCTGGGCGTCATGCGGCCGGGCGAGGTGGACCGGTCGGCCGTCCCACTCGATGACGCCCTCGTCAGCGGGGTCGACCCCGGCGATCACCTTGATCAGTGTGGACTTGCCCGCGCCGTTGTCCCCCACGAGCGCGACGACCTGACCGGCGCGGATCTCCAGCTCGACGTCCGCGAGGGCCTGGACGGCGCCGAACCGCTTGAAGATTCCGCGCAGCGCCAGCAAGGGCGGTGCTGACATGGGGTACCTGCCTTACCTGGTGAGCCCCGCCTTCGCGCAGGCGGACGCGTACTTGGGGGTGCAGATCTGATCGATCGTGTACATGCCGTCCTTGATCACGGTGTCCTTGATGTGCTGCACGGTCACCGGAACCGGGGTGAGCAGCACGGCCGGGATGCCGTGCGTGGTCGGGCTGTTGATCCGCTGCTTGGCGATGTCGTCGAGCTTCTCGCCGCGCGCCAGTGCGACGGCCATGGTGGCGGCGGCATCGGCCTCGGGCTTGAAGGGCTTGAGGACGGTCATGTACTGCTCGCCCGCGACGATGCGCTGAATGGCGGTGAGTTCGGCGTCCTGGCCGGTGATCGGCGGCAGCGGATCGACCTTCGCGGCCTTCAGCGCGGAGATGATGCCGGAGGCGAGGCCGTCATTGGCGGAGTAGACACCGTCGATGTTCTCGGCGCCGAGGGCCGCGATGGCGCCGGACATATTGGCGTTGGCGACTTCCGGACGCCAACCGGCGGTGTTGTACGCCTTGCCGATCCGCACCTTGCCCTGGAGGACGGACAGCGCGCCCGCCTTGAACCAGGCGGAGTTGGGGTCCGTCGAAGCGCCGTTCATCATGACGATCTGGCTGCTGTGCGCCTTGTCCCCGAGTGCCCTGAGCAGTGCCTCGCCCTGGAGCCGGCCGACCTTCGCGCCGTCGAAGGAGACATAGCCGGAGACCGGCCCCTCCACGAGGCGGTCATATGCGACGACCGGGATGCCGGCCCGGCGCGCGTTCTCGACCGGGGCACGCAGCGACTTGGAGTCGGTGGCGTCGAGGATCAGTACGTTCACCTGCTTGGTGATCATCGCGTCCATCTGCTGCTGCTGGGTGGCCACGTCATGCTGCGCGCTCACGGTCTCCACCGTGCACTCACCGCACAGCTGATGGATCTTCTTCTCGATCAGGGGCTTGTCGAAATAGTGGAAGCGAGAGGTGCTGTCCGGGATCAGCACACCGATCTTCAACGCACCGCCGGAAGCAGGTCCGGTCGGCTCGTGCGCCCCGCCCGCCTCCCCGCAGGCGGCCGGGCCGGCCACCATGCACAGGCCGGCCAGGACGACGGCAGCACCACGCAGGCGAGCGTTCACGTCACCGGACCTCCTCACCCTCCGCAGCGGCCGCCGCATCCCCCGTGCCGAGCCGCTCGCCCGGCAGCAGGGCGACCTCGCTCCACACCTGCTTGCCGCCGCTCAGCGGCACCGAGCCCCAGGACGCCGACATCGCCTCGACCAGCAGCAGCCCGCGGCCGCCGGTCGCCTCCCAGTCCACTGTCGCCGGCTTGACAGGTGCCCGCGGCGAGGCGTCGTTCACAGCGATCCGCAGACGGTCGGCGGTCAGCGTCAGATCCAGCCGCACCTCGCCCTGTGTGTGCGCAATGGCGTTGGTGACCAGCTCGGACACCACCAGCAGCGCCACGTCCACCTCCTCCGTCACACCCCAGGTGCGCAGCGTGCGGCCGGTGAAACGGCGGGCGTGCATGACGGCGTCGGGCAGCCGCCACACCGTCCAGCGGACCCGGGTCGGGCGGACCCGCATCCCGTCGTAGCGCAGGACCAGCACCGCCACATCGTCGTCGCGCCGCTTGTCGCTCCCCAGCAGCGCATCGGCCACCCGCCCGGCATCGGCCGGGTCGGCCGCGGCGAGCAGCTCACGTACGCGACGGATGCCGTCATCCAGGGGAAGGCTGGCCGACTCGGCCAGGCCGTCCGTGAGCAGCACCAGAACGGTGCCGGGAGCCAGTCCGACCTCGGTCAACGGGAATTCCCCGTCCGCGGCCACGCCCAGCGGGGGTCCGCCCTCGACCGACAGTTCCTCGGTGCTGCCGTCCGGGTACCGAAGCAACGGCGGCAGATGCCCGGCCCGGACGAACCAGGCGATGCCTTCCTCCATGTCCAGGTCCACATAGCAGCAGGTGGCGAAGAGATCGGTCTCCATGCCGTGGAGCAGACGGTTGGCGTGGGCGACCACCACATCGGGCGGATGGCCCTCCACCGCGTAGGCCCTGATGGCCGTGCGCATCTGGCCCATGATCGTGGCGGCACCGGCGCTGTGCCCCTCCACATCGCCGATCACGAACGCCACATGGCCGTCGGACAGCGGGATGACGTCATACCAGTCGCCGCCCACTTCGAGCCCCATCGTGGCGGGCAGATAGCGGGCCACGGCCACCCCTCCCGGGAGCTCCGGCAGCTTACGGGGCAGCAGACTGCGCTGCAGCATGGTGGCGAGCTCGTGCCCGGCGTCCAGCGCATGGGCCCGCACCAGGGCCTGCCCCACCAGACCCGCGGTCGCGGTCAGCAGCGACCGCTCCTCCGGCCCGAACGAATGCGGCTCGTCCCACCCGACCAGGCACACCCCCACGATCCGCCCGTCGGCCGGCAGCGGCAGTACGGCGAGCCCACCGGGGCCGATGCCCGCGAGGCCGGGCTCCAAGGGGGCATCCGGAGGCCACAGGGCGACATGCCCGCCCCGCAGCACGCCCTCCAGCGTGGGCATCGCGTGACACGAGGCATCGGGCCATTCGGACCGCCACTCGGACTGCCACACGGCCGGCCAGGCAACGGGTTCCGGAGGGTCGAGGAGCGTCACCACCAGCCGGTCGGCCTCCAGCTCGGCGACCGCCACCCGACTGGCCGACAGCGGTGCACGCAGCGCCGCGACCACCGCCCGGCTCACCTCCCGGATGGTCGTCGCCCCGGCCAGCGCGGCGGACAGCCGCTGCACGACGGAGACCTCGTCGGCACTGGGACGCAGATAGGAGGCGTCGGCGACCACCCCCAGCATCCGCTCCGGAGCGCCGTCGGCGTCGACCAGCACCCGGCAGCGCAGGCTCAGCCAGTGCAGCTCCCCGTTCGGCCGGCGAATACGGAACGACAGCTGCTGGCCGCCGGTGGCCACCCCGCCCGGCTCCACGATCGACATCAGTGCGGGAATGTCGTCCGGCGCGGTGCACGCCAGCAGCGTCTCCACCCGCCGGTCGAACTCCTGCGGAGCGATACCGAACAGCTCCAGCACCTGGGAGTCCGCGTCGATCCGCCCGGTGCCCAGCACCAGGGTGAATGCGCCGCCCCGCAGCGTGTCCAGCCCGGGGCCGAGCAGCGACCGCCGCTCGGTGCGCGCCATGACCCGCGCCGCGACGGCCTCCAGCCCCGCGGCCACCTGGTCGGCGTGCAGCTCCAGAAGGTGCCGGCGGTCCGCGTCAAAGGCGTCGGCCTTGTCCACGACGACCAGGCACCCCAGCCGTTTGGGATCCTCGCCCAGTGGCAGCACGCCCAGCGAGACATCGGCCGGTACCGCCTGGGCACCGTCATAGGCGCCGAAATCCGAGGGTTTCGCAGGGCTCAGCCACTGGGGCAGGCCCGTGCGGAAGGCCGCGGCGACCGCAGAGTTGCCGGACACCGCGTAACTCGTCGGCAGTCCGTAGGGAACGCAGGAACCTCCGACCATCTCGGCCAGCTGAAGATCGCCCTCCCCTTCGGCCGGCACGTAGACGGCGGTCAGCTCCGCCCCGGAATGCCCAAGGACCCGCGCGGTCACTGCCTGCACCGCCTCCGTACGCGGGAAGCCGTCGTCGTAAGCCACGGTCGCCGTATCCGCCCTCGGGGCCAGGGCGTCGACCCCGCCACCGCTTCATCGGATATTTCGTAATTTACCGCCTATCTTCCATGGTGCGGCATGCAGGGAGAGGGGAGCGAGTCGGCGCCGGATCACGGTGCGTGACCGGGGAAGTCCTCGGCCAGCAGCGCGGCCAGGTCGACGAACGCCTCGTACGTCTTGGACCGCAGTCGGGTGATGTCGATATCGCGCTGGCTGTCGAGGCGGTAGTCGAAGGGGATGAAGACCAGCCCGCCGGAATGGTCGCGGAACCCCTCGACGAACTCTTCACGCCGCAGCGGCCGGTCCGGTCCGCTCAGCCCCGTGACGACAAGGACCGCGCGCTCCGCCAGGGCGCGGTACCCGCGGCGCGCCAGATGAGCCAGCAGCAACCGTGTCTGATCGAGACCGCGCTCGGTCATCCGCGCCACGACGACCAGGCGGTCCGTCACCGCCAGGACGGTGTCCGTGACGGTCTCCGTCCGCAGATGGGCCCAGTCCGCGAGGACGACGGAGAAGTGCCGGCTCAGCAGCTCCATCAGCCGGCGGTACTCCTCGTCGAACACCGCGACCGGGGTGGTGCGGCCGAGACCGTGTGTGAGCGCGCGCAGCCCTGACGGAGCGTCCAAGGTGTGGCGCAGCACATCCTCGTAACCGACCGAGGGCAAGGCGCGCAGCAGATCACGGCGCAGCCCCGCGGAGCCGCCGAGATTCAGCCGGCCGGCCAGCTCACCGACCGCGTACCCCGCGTCGACCGCGATCACCCGGCCACCGCGGGCGGCCGCCAGCAGCGACCCGAGCGCGATCGTGACCGTGCTCCGGCCCACGTCCGCCTCCACCCCGACGACCGTGGCCCGATAGCTGAAACCCAGGCGGGCACGGATCAGTTCCCACTTCCGCAGCTGTTCCGGCCCGGCCCGCCGCAACCCCAGCCGCGGAGCCAGGCCCCCGCCCCGCAGCGGCTGCGCCGCCCCCTCGGCCGGCTCCGCCGAGCCGTCGTCCAGCGGGATCTGCGGACCCGGGCGGAACGAGAAGCGCGCGGTGCCCGATGCACCGTCCCCGTCTCCCGCACCCCCGGAGGCCGCGCCGTCACCCGCCCGCAGCTCCGTCGCCAGCGGCACGTAACGGGCGAAGCCCTCGGCGACCTCACCCGCCGTCGGACGCTGCCGCGGATCCTCCGACAGACACGCGGTGACGATGTCCCGCAACGGACGCCAGGTGTCGCCCTGCCACAGCGCCATGTCCCCGCCCTCCGCCGACTGCGGCGCGCGGTGCTTGTCCCCGAGCCTGCGCAGGATCTGCCCCAGCGACTCGACGTTGTCCGCCATGGTGGGGACCGCCTCCGCCCCCCGGGCCCGGAAGCGCCCGTCGATGCCGCACCGCCCCAGGCCGGTCAGCATCAGCGAACGGCCCACGACATGGACGCTCTGCGGCGTCAGCTCGGGCAGCACCAGCCCTTTGAGATGGCACAGATTGACCGCGCTCGCGAGATGCCATCCGTAGGCGATCGACAGCAGCGTGTCGCGCCGCAGATGAGACGCCGCGTCCGGCCGCAGGATGCTGCTCAGCTGCGGCGGCGGCCCGCCCTCGTCCTGCCCGGAAGGACGGTAGAGCTGCATGGCGATCCACGGCGGATCGTCGTGCACACCCGTGCCCAGCAGCAGCGGCGCGTACTGCCCGGCCATCCGCCCGAGCGCCTCCGCCTCGGTGGCCAGCATCGCCCGGGCCTCGTCCGGCGCACCCGGCCGGATCACGCGCAGCGCCGCCTCGTTGCCGTGACGGTCGCGGCCCAGATAGACCAGGGAACGCGCGCCCGGCTGCCGGCCGTGCAGCGTGTACGGGCCCAGCCGGCGCGGATCGCGGGCCGTGAGCGGACGCCAGCCGTCGGGACCCGCGAACTCCATATCGTCCTCGTCCGGCGGCGCCACCTGCACGGAGGCACCGAGCCGGGCCATCAGCCGCCGCTCCACCGAGGTGAACGCGCGCGAACCGGTCGGCAGACGATCCATGCCGTCCGGATGCGCAAGCCATGCGGGGAAATCGGGGGAGCGTCCCGCCAGCTGCTCCAGACGGCGACCGATGTGCCGGCCGGTACGCAGCAGTTCCGGCGTGGAGACGGCGTCCAGCAGCGCAGACTTGGCCCCCTCCGAGAAGTCGAAGATCCGGTGCTGGTCGCGCAGCGGACCGGTCACCGGCGCCTCGGCGGGCTGCATCAGACCGCCCAGGAACACCTCCGCCAGATGGGCGGTGTCGGCGGACCACGGCACCGCGGACTGCACCAGCCGCATCACCGGCACGGACACGGGCGCGACCGCCGCGATATGGGCGGCCAGCCGGTACGCCTCGGGCGAGGCCGCGTCACGGAACCGCCGTACCCCGTCCGGGTCGTCACCGAGCGGGACGGCGGCCCGTCCCGCCGGGGCGTGCAACAACGGGAGCTGGACCGTGCCACCGGTCGAGGCGAGCAACCGCGACCACACCGATACGGGGCCCGCGGCCGCCTCGAGCACCGGCACCGGCAGCCCGTTGAACGGCGCGAGTTCGGCCGGCAGCACCGGATCGCTGACCGTCCACGAGCCACCCGCGGCCCCGCGCCGACGTGTGGTCACACGCCAGCGGTCGGCCCGGATTCCCGAGCCTCCCCACAGCCGCCGCGGAAGCGCATGCAACACGGCCACCGGTCCGTTCGCCGCCCAGCGCCCCAGCACCCGGTGCATCCGCCCGTCCCGCCAGGCGGCGCCCATGCCGTCGCTCAACAGCAGAACCAGGGTCTGGCCCGAGGGATCGGCCAGTACCGCCGGCGGCAGCGAGGTCGTATCCGGGTCGAACGGGCGGCCGCGCAACAACGGAGCATCGGGACCGCGGGTGTCCAGACCGTGCACCCGCACCACCCGGAACGCGCCGATCCGCTGCATCATCGTCCGCCACTCGACGGCGAGCCGCCGCCACAACAGCATCGACATACCGTCGTCCACCACGAGCGCCAGATCGAGCCACCGTTCGTGCCCGGGACGCAGCACGACGTCGGGCAGCCCGCTCTCGGCGAGCGCGGCGGCCGTCGCCGCCTCGTCGAACTCCTGAAGACGGGTGTGGGCCCGGCGCTGCCGCAACGGGCGCAGCGCCCGGCCGATGCCCAACTCCCCGAGGAGCGCCTTGTTCTCCGGAACCCGCAGCGGTACCGCCGCACTGTTCTTCGGCGGCAGCGGATGTTCCGGCCGCCGGGGGCGCGGTGCCGTGGCGGGCGCCGGCGCGGCATGCAGATCACCGCCGAGGTCGTCCAGCGGCAGTACGTCGGGTGGTTCCGCCTCGGTCACGGCGCCGTCGTCCGGCACGGGCGGCGGCGGATCCGCCAGGTCCTCGGCATCCGCTGCCTCATGACCGACACATAACGCCCGGGCAAGAGGCGCCGTGTCCTGCCCCGTGGGCAGCCGGCCGGCCAGCCAGAGCGCATCGAGCAGCGAGTGCCGGTCCAGCTCGACGCCGGCACCCGCGAACACCGCGAGTACCTCCCCCAGCCGCTCCGATCCCCCCGTCATCGCTCAGACAGTCCCGCCCAGTTGATGAAGTACGGCGTCCAGCAGCCCGTCCGCATCCAGATCGACGCCCCCGGCCCGCAGGAAGACGGCGTTCAGCAACTGGTCCGTCGCGAGCTCGCCCGGGCCGCGACGCTGGAGGAACGACCGCAGCAGATCCTCCACGCCGACCAGCGCGCCGTCACCGAGATGGGCCGCCACGATCGCCCGCAGCCGCTCCTCGTCCGGCGTGGGCAGATCCAGCCGGATACAGCGGCGCAGAAAGGCGGGCGGGAAATCCCGCTCCCCGTTGCTCGTGATCACCACGACCGGGAACTCGGTGCACAGCACCTTGCCCCGCTCCACCGTGACCAGGTCGTTGGAGTCGGCCGCCAGAACCTGTACGACCGACTGCGACTCGGGCAGCCGGGCCAGCTCCGGGATCTCGAAGACCCCCTCCTCGAACACGGTCAGCAGATCGTTGGGCAGATCGACATCCCCCTTGTCGAGCTCATCGACGAGCAGCACCCGCGGCCGCGGACCCGGCACGAGGGAGGTACCCAGCGCCCCGAGCCGGACAAAGCTCCCGATGGACGGCTCCACCTCGCCACGGTCACGGCTGAGCGTGGTCTCCCGCAGGCGGCCGATGGCGTCGTACCGATACAGCGCGTCCTGCACAGTGGCCCGGCTGTTCACCGGCCAGCGCAGCACCTCGCCGAGATCCAGCTCATGCGCGATCGCCCGGGCCAGCGACGACTTGCCGGTCCCGGCCGGCCCGGTGACCAGCAGCGGCCTGCGCAGATGGAGCGCCGCATTGACCACATCGGCATGCTGCGGAGCGATCAGATACGGCAGCGGCCCGGCAGCACCACGCCGGGACCCACCGAACCGTCGCCAGGGGGGAGCCTGCGGCAGGGTGACCCGCCGCTGCGTGCCGTCTCCCTGGAACAGCCGCCAATCGGCGGTGGGTTCGGGGTTCATAAGAGCTCCGTGGGTTCGGAAAGCTGGAGTTCGGGCAGGGTGCGGTCGGGGTCGGCCCAGGCGAGTACGGGCCTGCCGGGGTGGGCGGCCGGCTGGTGGAGGGTCTTGGCACGGTAGGAACGGACCTGCTCGGGCAGGGCACGGGCCGGGGAGCCCGAGACTTGACGGACGGCGTGCGAGGCGTCGTGGGCCGGGCCGCGGTCCCACAGCACGACGGGTACGCCCATGGCCAGACACACCTGGATGATCTCCACCCGGACCCGTGCGGACACCTCCACCGACACCCGGGCGGCGTCGCGTCGATCGAGCAACTTGCCGTACACCTCACGCGCTCCGGTGGACGAGCCGGTGATGTGGAGGGGGCCGGAGGATTCCAGATGCCCCCAGCGGTGGCGCCAGTCGGAGAGAAAACGCTCGTTGCGGCGCAGGAGTTCCGGGCAGTGCACCACCAGGGCGTACTCCGCACCCAGCACTCCCGGGATCAGGCCGTCCTGGTCGGCGAACTCCCACTCGTCCACGGGGAGTTCGAGACTGTCACGGTCGAGCAGGGCCTCGACGACCGGCCGGGTGCCTTCGGGTGCGGACCGGCAGAGCCGTTCCAGGACCCGGAGCACCGCCTCGGCGGTCTCCGCGGCGGTGTACTGGCGGTCGGTCTCGGTCGGCGCGCGGTGCGGGCCGGTGCCGTCGTCGCTCCAGATGCGCAGCCGGAAGGCGTCCGCGCCGGTCTTCACCAGGTGCACCAGCAGGCGTGGCGGCCGGGTGCGCCGACGCCGCCCGAGCATCCATTCGTCGGCGTCGGCGCGGCGTTCGCGCAGCGAGGACGCGGGGATACCGAGACGGGCGGCGACGCCGTCGGCCCACAGCCGCAGCCGGGCGCGCTCCGGCGCGGGACACAGCACCGCCGCGTATTCGACCGCCCGCAGCAGTCCGGGTACGCGAAGTTCCCCCGGCCCCGAGCGGCTGTCGCCGGAGAGCTGTTCCAGCCGGTCGAGGAGTTCGGTGAACGGGGCGTCGTAGGGGAGCTCCGCGACCAGGGGCAGCGCGGCCCGTACGGCTTCGGGCAGTTGGTCCGCGATATCGCCGGGCAGGTCCGCGAGGAGTGCGAGCAGCCGGTCGTGCTCCCGGGGCGACAGCAGCCGGGGTACGGCGGAATGCTTCGCCGCGGCGATGAGTGCGGAGACGGCGCCCGGGTCCCTGGAGCGCAGGGCTTCGGTGAGCGCGGCCAACGCCCGCTCCTCGGTCACCAGTAGCCGCGCGAACTCCTCCGGGCTGGGGGCGGATCCGTCCGTGGGGTGTCCGAGGCCGCAGCGTTCGGCGACCGCCCTGGCGTAGTCGGCCCGGAACATCGGTGCGGGAAAGACATTGGCCAGCAGGTCCGCGAGGACGGCCTGGGCCGGGTCGTGGTCGGCGGTCGGCGGGTCGAGGAGGGCGCCGGCGCCCACCGCGCGCAGTTCCTCGTCGACCCGCTGCCAGGGGATGCCCCAACTGCGGCGGGTGATGTGCCGGGAGTCGTAGGGCAGCGCGCAGCCCGATGCCGGATCGACGGGCGGCAGCACACAGGCCGCCACGAGTCCCACGACCGCGCAGTCGGCATCCGACCACAAGGGGCCGCCGCTGTAGGCGGGCCCGATGGCCATACCGGAGAGCGTGCCGTCCATGTAGCCGATGCGGCCGTCGCAGGACTTCACCCGGACATCGGCGTACGAGCCGGTCAGCGCGCTGCCGTGCCAGGCGCGTACGGACTGCCCCATGCGCATCGGCCGGAACTCCGGCGGCGCCGGGGCGGATAACGCGGTGGCGAATCGGAGGACCGCCAGATCGCCGGCCCATTCCAGTTCGCCGCGGCCGGGCGCCCCGTCCGATCCGTCGAGCCGGCGGGGCGGGATCCAGTGGACGGGCCGCGCTTCGTGCACCTGCGCGCCGGACGGCCCGTGCACCTGCACCCGCAGCGTGGCCCCATCCGGCCGGCTTCCGTCGAAGAGCTCCTTCCCGAGCGCGTCGTTCACGACATGGGCGCAGGTGAGCAGGTGATGCGGCGCCAGCACGATGCCCGCGCCCGCCGTTTTGCCGTCCCTCGCATCGAGCACCGACGCCACCCGGAATCGAGGGTCCGCCGGATCGGTGGTGTCCGATCCGGTGCCCGGGGTGGCGCCTGGTATGGCGCGGAACCAGCCCATCACTCCGCCCGCTGCGGCTGCCAGGTCGCCGTGATCGTCAGACTCGCGTGGCCGTTCGCCCCGACGATGCCGAGCTTGAGGTCCTGGCCGACCTGCACCCCGAACTGCACCGACATCTCGTGCGGTGGCCGTTCGGAGGCGGTGACCGCGTCGTGGATCTCCTGGAGCAAGGGCCCGAGCGGACGCAGCGTGGTACGCATCGCCGCGACGGCGCTCGCGCCGGCCGCCGCGCCGCCCCCGCGGGCCACCGGCACGGTCGGGCCCATACCGTCCGGAAGATCGTCGTCGGCGGGCTGAGCCGGGGGGAGCGGCGCGGAGCCGGTCGGAGTGAGTTCCAGCCGGATTGACGTTCCGTCAGCAAGGCTGAATTCAGTGAGATTTGGCACACATCCATTGTGCCGATCATCGGCGGTCATGACAGCAGAACGGAGGGATCGTTCCCGGTCAGCCGGTGTCGGCGGATGCCATCCGGTGTCACTCGGTGTCACCCGGGCACCAGTACCGCGGCACCCTGGACCCGGTCGGCCGCCAGGTCCTCCAGCGCCTGCGGAGCGCGGCTCAACGGATAGGGGCTCACGGTGACTTGGATCCCGATCCGCGCCGCGGTCTCCAGGAACGCGCGGCCGTCCTCCCGGGTGTTGGAGGTCACGCTGCGCAGGTTCCGCTCGTAGAAGAGATGACTCTGATAATTCAGCGCGGGAACGTCGGTGAGGTGGATACCGGCGATGGCGAGGGTTCCCGAACGGTCCAGCGCCGCCAGCGCCACCGGCACCAGATCACCGACCGGCGCGAAGAGGATCGCCGAGTCCAGCGGTTCGGGCGGGGAGTCGTAGGCGCCGCCGGCCGAGGATGCCCCCAGGTCGAGGGCGAGCTCCCGCGCCTGCGCGGACCGGGTCAGCACGTGAACGGTCGCCCCTTCGGCCAGCGCGACCTGCGCGGCCAGATGCGCCGAGGCCCCGAACCCGTAGATGCCGAGCCTGCCACCGGACGGCAGCGCACTGCGGCGCAGCGCCCGGTAGCCGATGATCCCGGCACACAGCAGCGGCGCCAGCCGCGTGGCGCTCTCGCTGTCGGGGAGGGGATAGGCGTAGTCCGCGGGGACGAGCGCGGCATCGGCGAAGCCGCCGTCGGCGTCCCAGCCGGTGTAGCGGGATGCCGGACAGAGGTTCTCGTGGCCCGCGCGGCAGTAGGGGCAGACACCGCAGGTACCGCGCAGCCAGGCCCCGCCGGCCCGGTCACCGACGTGGAACCGGGTGACCGCCGCGCCGACGGCGACCACGCGTCCGACGATCTCATGCCCCGGTACGGTCGACGGCCGACGCGGGGCCAGATCCCCTTCCGCCAGATGCAGATCCGTACGGCACACCCCACAGGCCTCGACCGTGAGCAGCAGATCGTCGGGGCCCGGTTCGGGAGCGGGACGCCGCACGGACGCCAACGGGCCGGAGGCAATCGGACCAGGCCGCCGAACGACCCAGCCGGACACTGCGTCCGGGCCGGAAACCGATGCCATACGTCCAGAATGGCGCGTACCGGTTAGGCGGACAAACGGTGTCCTGGGGCGGGGCGGGGTTGCGGACGGGGGCGGGGCGGGACGTCCGGGGTTGCGGCCGCCCGTCGTTACGCCGCCGGGGGCTGCCGGCCGCCCCATCCACCCCACCGCTTCTGACAAACTCTCCGCCGACGTAATACGCAGTGGGCAGCAGCATGCTCAGTTGGAAGCACCCGGGGGACCTCATGCATCTCACTCTCGCCCGCGTGGTGCAGACCTGCTCGGCCTACCCGTCGCAGTGGGACGCATGGACGACCGCCGGCCAGTACCTGTACCTCCGTTATCGGCGCGGCGTCGGCTGCGTCGAGCAACATCCCAGCGACGACATCGACACCTGGGACGGGGAGGAGTCCGCGCTCGTGACCGAGTGGGACGACGGCACCGGCGGCGGCATCATCGAACTCGCCGACTTCCTCGCCGTAGCGGGCCTGCAGCTCGCACCGGACGCCGAGGTATCACCGCTGTAGACGCTTACCGCCCGATCCGCAGCCGGCCTCGCAGCTTGTCCGCCAGTGGATACTTCTCCCGCTGCTCACGGGACTGCCGGTCCAGCTCCTCCACCAGCCGCTCGGACCGCTTCTCCACCTCCAGCTCGTCCAGGATCCGGTCGATCTCGGCCAGCAGCGCTCCGTGCAGCTGCCACTGGCGCGGGTGCTCCTGTACGCCGTCGAGGAGCAGATGCGCGACGATCTCGCGGCTGGCGAGGCTGGCGGCGAGCTCCTTGACGAGCTGATCTTCCGCCTCGTCGGCGTTGGTGGTGACCTGCGTCGTGATCAGCACGGCGAAGCTCTCGACCGCACGGGCCATATGCGTGAACAGCTCCCGCAAGGCGGTGGCGGTCTCCGCGGGGAAGAGCGGCTCCTCCGTGCGCGCCTTGGCAAGATCGGTCAGCGTGCGGCACACCGTACGCAACACGACCGCAGAGATCTCCAAGGCGTCCAGACCGGTGCGCAGCACCACGCGGTACAGCAGGCCCTCCCTGACCCGAGGGTTGAGCCGGAGGCTTTCCTCCGCCTGCCGGAGAGCCGCGTCCACCTGGACGATGTCATGATCCAGCTGGCGCGCCTCGTGCAGCCGGGCAGCGGCCTCCGCCACGGGGGTGTGACCGCGCACCTCGTCGCCGAGGGCCAGCAGCAGGTCCCGCATACGGCGGGCGAGCCCCTCGATGGCCTCACTGGCGGGTTGCACCCACACCGGTGGTACGAACAGAACGTTGAACAGCAGCCCGACAGCGGCCCCGATCAGCGTCTCCAGCACCCGGTCCCAGGCCGTCGCGGCCACCCGCGTCGTCGTCACCCCCAGCACCAGCATGGCGCTGATCGCCACCTCGGGAACGAACTCACCGGCCCGTACAAAACGGCCGATCACCAGCGACGCAAGGATGATCAGCCCCAGACTCCACCAGGTCAGGCCCACCAGCGAGCTGAAGCCGATGGCGATGACCACCCCGACCACCACCGAGTTCACTCGGCGGATGCTGGTGGTGAGGGTCGCGAACAGGGTGACCTGGACGACGAGCAGTGCGGTCAGCGGCGCGGTCAGCGGTGCCGGCTCACTGCTCAGCATCAGTGCGACGACGTACGAGATCACGGCGGCGACGGTCGACCGGACGGTCTGCACGACCACGGGCTCTCGGTGCCGCCTGACAAGATCCAACAATGGATCGGTAACTTCAGGCACTCCTGGTTTCCTTCCCCCATTTCGCGCCGCAGGCAACATCGGTTACCCGAACGCCTGCATGCCGGCGTCCTGTGCCCGTCCGTGCGCCCGCCCGCGCGACAGGCCGGAGCGGAGGGGCGGAGGGTGAAGACGGGAAAGGGCTCTCGCGTCGCCGCGCACGGAACGCCGAACGGCGCCGGGCGAAACCGAAATGAACCGGTGCGCTAGCCGAAGATCGCTGCCAGCTTCCGCAACATCTTCGCGAGGGGGCGCTTTCCGGCGGAAGGCGACGGTTCTTCGGCGCCGGTCGGCGACTCGGCCGCCGGAGCGGCCGCCTCCGGCCCGTCCGACTTCTGCGTCGCGGCCTCGTCGATGCGCGACGTTGTGGGCTTCGGCGTGGTGCGCGCGGCCTCGGCGCGCACGAGCGCGCCGAGAGCGGCAAAGATATCGATGGGCATGCCAAATCTCCTGCAGTGCGGAAGTCCCGAAAGCTGATGACGGCAGGCCGCGATCGCCCCACCGTCCCCGTCGCAGAACTGGGGACAGGGACGGGGGTGGGGATGGGTACGCGAATGCGGCCGGGTCGGCTCAGCAGCGCAGGACGACCGTGCGCTTCGGCGATTTGGCGGCGGCGGTCGTCACGACGGCCCCTGAAGGGACATCCGCCGACGCTGTGATCGTCTCCTCCACGGGAGGGTCGCCGAGCGCCTTTCCGCTGCTCCCCGTCGGGACCTGGTGGCGTAGATGACAGGCCGACGCCTCACACTTGCGCCGCACGCCACTGCCAGGATGCTTCGTACCGCCTCCGGTCGAAGTCAGCACCGGCCCCGCTGCCACACATGCCTTCCCGGCCGGGCCGTACACGGCAGGAGCACTGGCGCGGGTAAGGCGGCAGCCGTCCCCCTCGGGGATCGGCACCTGGGAGGAGTCGGTGGTGAGCGCGGTGTGCAGTAACGCCAGCAGCGCGACGAACACCAGCAAACGCAAACCGCCAGCTGCCGCGGAGCGGCCTGAGCTGACGGTGTAGCGCATGCGAGTCTCCCAACGCTCTTCCACGAAGAATCCCCTCGAAGAGTACGAAGCACTCCAGAGCCACCAAATGAACGGATATTTCCACCCGATCCGACTACGCCATCGCACACACGCTCCTAGGAGTGTTGAGCTGTGTGGGTGACGGCGAGATCGCGTACACGGCGCCGCGCGGTACGCGGCCGGCATCTCCAGCACGTCACCGTGGTCGCAAAGCGGTTGCCGTTTTGCCAGGGTTCGGCGGGAGCCCTCGCTTCCTTCGAATGGGGCCGGGCTCTATGAGCCACATTCGTACGGGACGAGAAGCAACCCGGCGCGCGCGTACGCTGATTGATGGCGGCATCCGCGCACGCCGAACAATTCCTCACCCTTCGGAGCGCGCCGCGCCGCATCCGCAAGCTGCGACGGCCTGACCGCCGCGAGGAACACCAGCAACGACCGGGAGAGCCACGAATGTCGCGCTATCGCGAGATCAAGTACCGGACCGTCACATCGTTCCAGAGGCGGATCGGTAATCCGATCCTCAAGCGGCTGCCGCATCAGACTCTCGTGGAGACCACGGGGCGAAAGTCCGGCCTGCCACGGCAGACACCTGTCGGTGGACGCCGAATCGGGAATGAATTCTGGCTCGTCTCGGAGTACGGCGAGAAGTCGCAGTATGTGCGAAACATTCAGGCACATCCGCAGGTTCGGGTACGGATCAAGGGGCGATGGCACGCCGGCACCGCCCGTCTGATGCCGCAGGACGACGCCCGTGCGCGGCTCAAGACCTTGCCGCGACTCAACAGCGCCGCGGTCCGAGCGGTCGGCACGAACCTGTTGACGGTGCGGGTCGACCTGACCAGCTGATCAAGCTGCTCGCTGAGCCCTGGGCTTTGCGCAGGGGTTCGTGCGAGGGGTTCCTGATTTTTGACCTGTAGGTCAAGAAAGCTGTTACTGTTCTGATCATGGGAAGGCCGAAGCAGTTCGATCCGGACGCCGCCGTCGAGCAGGCCATGGAGGTGTTCTGGCGCAAGGGGTATGCCGCCACCACGCCGCAGGACCTCGTCGACGCGATCGGTATCGGCAGGGGCAGTCTCTACAACGCCTTCGGCAGCAAGCACGCCTTGTTCGACAAGGCGCTGCGCCGCTACCGCGACAGTCAGGCGCTCGCCCTGATCGAGATGCTTGAGGAGTCGGGGCCCGTCAAGGACCGGTTGCGCAAGACGCTGCGGTTTCTGGTCGAGATGGACCTTGCCGATCCGGACCGGCGCGGCTGTATGGCGGTGAACGTGGCGGCGGAGCTCGCGGGGACGGACGAGGGTGCGACGGAACTGGTCCGGCGCATGTTCGACCGTACCGAGGATGCTTTTCGCGCGCTGGTCGAGGAGGGGCAGCGGGCGGGAGAGATCGCCTCCGGCCGTGACGCTCATGCCATCGGGAGCCTGTTGCTGAACACGGTCGTCGGTCTGCGGCTCATGGCGCGTGTCGCCGAGGGGCCGGACCGTCTTTCCAGGGTGATCGATGCGATGGTCGACGCCCTCTGACCGTGCTCGCCCGCGAGTGGGGGGCGAGCGAGCAGGTGGCAGAAGGTAAGTGGCGGGTGGTCGGGGGTTGTCTTCTGGCCACATTTTGTACCTGTAGTTCAAGAACTGGAGAAATCATGAAGCTCGACCTCAGTTCCAAGACCGCTGTTGTCACCGGCGCCAGCCGAGGCATCGGGCTGGCCACCGTCAGGGCGCTGATCGATGAGGGCGTCCGCGTCGTCGACGCCGCCCGTACGATCACCCCCGACCTCAAGGAATCCGGAGCCTTCGCCGTTTCGGCCGACCTCGGCACCGCTGACGGAGTGGCCACCCTCATGGACAGCGCCTTTGCCGAACTGGGGGGCATAGACCTGCTGGTGAACAACGTCGGCGCCGGCGACGCCGTGGAGCCGATCGGTTTCCTCGACACCGACGACGCGCAGTGGAAGAGCATCTTCGACCTCAACCTGCTGAGCGCGGTCCGTGTCAGCCGGGCCGCGCTGCCCAGCTTGATCGAGCGCCGCGGTGCGATCGTCAACGTCTCGTCCATCAACTCCCGGCTCCCTGCCGCCGGTCCGGTCGCCTACAGCGCGGCCAAGGCGGCACTCACCGCGCTCGGCAAGTCCCTGGCCGAGGAGTTCGGGCCGCGGGGCGTGCGCGTCAACACCGTCTCGCCCGGCGTGGTGCGCACCGCCATCTGGGAAGACCCCGACGGCTTTGGAGGCAAGGTCGCATCCGGGGCAGGGGCTGAGCACGCCGCGTTCCTCGAACAGCTCCCGGACGCGTTCGGCATCACCACCGGGCGGATCACCGAGCCCCGGGAGGTGGCGGCCCTGATCACGTTCCTGCTCTCCGACGTGGCCGGCAACGTCACCGGCGCGGACTACGTCATCGACGGCGGCACGGTCAAGACGATCTGACGGACGGCGGGGGCGGTAACTCCGTTGTCCTGGCGGGGAGTAGAGGACACCATCGGGATGTGTTCGAGTTGCTGCCCGGGGTGGGGCTTGTTCTCCCTCATCTCCCTCATCGCGGAGGTGTTCTGCGGTTCGGCGTGTCCGAGCGGGATGCCCAGTGGGCCGTCGCGGCCCTGGCGGATGTACGGGAGACATGGGTCTGCGGAGCCGGCTGGGCCTTCACGGCCCGGTACGACGGGCTGGAGCTGCTGGCCTACGGAGATGCGCGGGACCGCGAGGGCCTCGGCCGGGACAGGCCCGGTCTGGCCTCGGCCGTTCTGACGCGGTGCCGGGAGTCGCTCGCCAGCCCATCCGCCGTGCCGGTGGTGCTGGACGGCATCGACCTGTTCGGGTATCCGGCCGCCGAGGTGGTGGATGTGCTCGGTCTCGATGTGCCCGGCCTCGATGTGCCTGGCCTCGATGTGCTCGGTCTCGATCGGTATCCCGGCGTCGGCCTCTCGGTGGCGCTCCCTGGCAGTTACTTGTCAGAGGTCAGGATCTCGGCGTAGCTGATCAAGTCGCCAGGGCCCTGCCGATGGCCGTCCCGCAGCCATCACGACCGTTGCCCCTCACTGCCCCGCCGCCCCCTCCCGCTAGAGCACATCACTAACCGAATCCGCCAGCCTCCGCCGCGCCGCCCGAGCTGCCGGCAGGGCTGAGACCGCCCCGGCGACCAGCACCGCGACCGTCACGACCAGCAGCAGGATGCCCAGGCCGGGGCGTTGGGCGATGCCGGTTCCCCAGCCGCTGGTGTGGCCCTGGAGGTTGATGAGCCACTGGGAGGCGAGGACGCCGAGAGCCGTGCCGGTCAGGGCGGCGGTCAGGGTGATGAAGGCGGTGGCCGACACGATGACGGCGGTGATTTGGCGGGGGGTGAGGCCGACGGCCCTCAGGGCGAGCAGGTCGCGGCTGCGGTCGCGTACACCGGCGCTGACCGTTGTGGACAGTTCCGCGAGGCCGATGAGGATCAGTACGGCGATCAGGCCGACGCTGACGGCGCGGACCGCCGACAGCTGGTCGGCCGGGTTGGGGATCTCGCGTACTTCGAGACGGCCGGCGGACGCCTTGGTGAGGGTGTCGCGTACGGCGGTGGGGTCGGCGCCGTGGTGCAGGACCAGTTGATAGAAGTCCGGGCGGGGCGCGGAGAGCGTGGTGTCGTCGTCGCGCAGGGTGTCCAGGGCGGTGGAGATCACCCGGCCGCCGTCGGCCGTTTCTATGCTGCGGCCGACGATGTGCAGGACGTGCGGGTGGCCGGCGACGGTCATCCGGACCCAGTCGCCGACGTGGGCGTCCAGGAGGTCCAGCAGTCCTTGTCCGGCGATCGCTTCGTCGGGGCCGTGCGCGGGGCGTCCCTCCACGATGGAGAAGGGGTAGGGGTGCGCTTCCGTGCCGAGGCCGCGCAGGGTGATCGTTCCGGTCTGGCCCGGTACGAGCGCCTGCACCTCGGCGCCCGGGTAGGCGGTCAACTGCGGCTGGGCGGTGAGGAGTTGGCGTAGGGCGGGGTCGCCCAGGGTGTCGGAGCGCGCGGTGAGGGCGGCGGGCAGGCCGGCGTTCTCGGGGTGGGTGGTGAAGCGGTCCAGGGTGGCCCAGGCTCCCAGCGCGATGGTGATGAGCAGCAGCGGAACGGCGAGTCGTGCCACGGCCGCCGAGGAGCGCAGCGGGTGGTGGAAGGCGGCTCGCCAGCCGAGGACCAGGGCCGGTGGGATGCGGAGGCCGAGCGCCCGGCGGGTCGTGCCGGACAGCCGGCGGCCGGTGGCCACGGCGGCGCGCGCGACGGGCACCGGCGGTACGCGTCCGGCGCGCCAGGCGGCCAGACAGGTCGCCGAGCCGATGAAGACCACCACGCCGCCGGAGATGGCCAGGGGCAGCCAGGCATGCTCGGGGAGCTGATGCCACAGCGTCATCGCTTCCCCGATGCGGCCGGGGATCAGGGTGCCCAGCGTCTGGGTGAGCAGCGCCCCGAGCGCGACACCCAACAGCGCGAAGCCGAGGTGCAGGGCGAGGAACATCCGGACCACCTGGCTGGGCGTGAAGCCGATGGCCTTGAGGATGGAGATGTCCCGTAGGTGACCGCGGATGCGGGTGCTGATGGCGCCGCCGACCGCGAGGGCCGCGGCGAGCAGCGCACCGAGTCCGAAGACGCCGAGCAGCCGGGCGAGGAGCTGGTTGTCGCCCTCGGCCTCGGCCTTGGCCTGCCGCCAGGTGGAGACATCGCTGATCTGATCGGCGCCGAGCTGGGTTACCGCCCGCTGTACGACGTAGTCGGTGTCCGCGGGATCGGTGAGCTGGAGGCCGATGGTCCGGCCGCGCTGGTCGCGGCCCGCGTCCGAGGCGGCGAGCGTCGCGGGCAGCACCCAGGCCACGCCGGGGGTCTCGCCGGCCCGGAACGTGACCTCGGCGGTGTCTGCGACGCCCACCACCCGCAGCGGTGCCGCGAACCCGCTCAGCACGAGGGAGTCTCCCGGCTTGGCCCACATCGCACGGGCCACCGAGCTGTCCAGCACGATGCCCTTGGCGGCGCCGGCGTCGGTGCTCGCGTCGAGCCAGCGGCCCGCGGTGATCTGGGGGGCGGCGGTGGCGGGGCGGTGCGGTGTGCCGCGCAGCTCCAGCGTCGCCTTGGAGCCGCCGGGCTGGAGGCCTGCGGTGGCGCGGACCGTACGGAAGGGACCGGAGGCGGCCCGTACCTCGTCCAGCTCGGCCAGCGATCCTGCCGGGGCGCCGTCCTGGGTGTGAATCCATACGTGGGCGCCGGAGGACTGGGTGAAGGCTCGCTGCCAGGGGTCGGTCGCGTAGGCGAACAGGGCGGTCGCCAACAGCAGTGAAATGGTGATCCCGGCCGTCGCCAGCACGATCAGTACGGCCGCCGACCGGTGTGCTCTGAGGTGCGCGGATGCCCAGCGCGCCGCTGCTCGCACGCCGGTCAGCCCTTGAGCTTGAGCACGTCGGCGACACCGGCCTCGGGGCGGCTGCGGCCGCCGCCGAGGTGCGCGTCGTCGACCACCTGGCCGTCGAAGAAGCTGATCACGCGGTCCGCGGCGCTGGCCATCCGGGCGTCATGGGTGACCAGCAGGATGGTCTGGCCGCGCTGGTGGAAGCGGGCGAGCAGCCGCAGCACCTCTCTGGTGCCCTTGCTGTCCAGGCTGCCGGCGGGTTCGTCGGCGAGCAGCAGGCTGGGGGAGTTGACCAGGGCGCGGGCCAGGGCGACGCGCTGCTGCTCGCCGCCGGAGAGCTCGCCCGGCGTGGCGTTCTCCTTGCCCGCCAGGCCCAGCTCTTCGAGCAGCTCGGCGCGGTCGGTGCGGGCCTGCCGGGGCGATCTTCCCGCCAGCAGCGCGGGCAGCTCGACGTTGTCGGCGACGCTGAGGTTGGAGACCAGGTTGAAGAACTGGAAGACGATGCCGATGTGGTTGCGGCGCAGCACCGCCCAGCGCGCCTCGCTGAAGGAGTCGACCTGGCGTCCGTCGATCCAGAGGGAACCGCTGTCGGGACGGTCGAGGCCGCCGAGGAGGTGCAGCAGGGTGGATTTGCCGGCGCCCGAGGGTCCGGTGACGGCGACGAATTCACCACGCTCGATGCGCAGGTCGACGCCGCGGACCGCGTGGACGGGGGCGCCGCCTTCCGGCCGGTGGGTCTTGACCAGGCCGGCTGCCCGCAATATCGGTCCGGACGGCTCGTCCCGGTTCATTCCAACTCCTCTTGACAGCGCTCCAACCAATCGAGATCCGCCTGCAGATGCAGCATCGCGCCCTCGATCAGCAGTTGCGCGACCCGGTTGCCGCGGTCCTCGACCGCCGCGAGCTTCGACAGGTCACGCATGGTGTTGAGGTAGTGACGGCGCTGTTTGTTGATCAGGGTGATCTGGTTTGCGGTCCCGGTGTGGGGGGCGAGGGCGAGCTTCATGAAGAACTCGTCCCGCACCCGTGGTTCGCCGGTGGACTCCTCGAACCACGCGTCCACCGTCTCGCGTCCCGCTTCGGTGATCCGGTAGATGCGCTTGTTCGGGCGGTCCGACTGCTCGACGTCCTCTCCCGCGATCAGGCCCGCTTTTTCCAGCCTGCCCAGGGTGACGTAGATCTGGCCGACGTTCGGCTGAGGGTATGCCGCGCCCAGGAGGTTCTCAAGGGCCTGCTTGAGTTCATAACCGTGTGCGGGGCCGCTGACCAAAAGCGCCAGAAGTGGCAACCGCACGCTCTCCCCCTCCCTCCCCGCCCTGCTTGCCGGTTATCTGAACCCGTCCGAGTGTGAGCCGGGTCGCCAACGCATCTTCCTGCAGCATCTAGTATCCCGCATATCTAACAGGTATACATGGGGCGGGCTGTCGGTCCAGTGTCCCGTCGACGCCTGTAAGAGGAGGAGCCCATGCGGTGGAAACGTGCCGCGGGAAGGGCTCTGCTCATCTGCTCGCTGCTGTTCGCGGGCAGTGCGGGCGCACAGGCCGGGGAGCCGGCCGCCGGTTCGGACGGTCGGGGCCCGATCACTTTGGTGACGGGCGGGGACCTCACCGGCTATCTGCGCGGTGTCCTCGACGGCTGGAACGACCGGCACCCGCGGGAGAAGGTGACACTGGTCGAGCTGCCGGACGCGGCCGACGAGGTGCGGGCCCAGATGGTGACCGAGCTGCGCTCCCACAGTGACCGTTTCGATGTGCTGAACATCGATGTGGCATGGACCTCGGAGTTCGCGGCCGCGGGGTGGATCACCCCCGTGGACGGCCGGCAGTTCCCGCTGGATCACTTCCTGCCGCCCGTGGTGGACACCGCCACGTTCCGGGGCAGGCTCTACGCCGTCCCTTATGTCACGAATGCCGGACTGCTCTACTACCGCAAGGACGTGCTCGACCGGGAGGGTGTGCGGCCGCCGCGCACCTGGGCCGAGTTGGCGCGGCTGGCCAAGACCGTCGCGCCCAAATACGGGCTGGACGGTTACGCGGGCCAGTTCCTGCCGTACGAGGGGCTGACCGCCAACGTCGTGGAGGCCGTGCAGTCGGCGGGCGGCACGGTGCTCGCCGGTGAGGGCACCCGCGTCACGGTGGACTCGCCCGCGGCCCGCCGGGGTCTGTCCTTCCTCCTCGACGGGGTGCGCGAGGGATGGATCCCGCAGCGTGCGCTGACGTACAAGGAGGAGGAGTCCCGCAAGGCCTTCCAGAGCGGCCGGCTGCTGTTCCTGCGCAACTGGCCGTATGCGTACGCGTTGGCCAACGCGAAGTCCTCGAAGGTGGCGGGCAAATTCGGCGCGGTACCCCTGCCGGGTCCCGACGGGCCGGGCTCCAGCGCGCTGGGCGGCTCGAACCTCGCGGTCAACGCGCATTCGCAGCACCCGAAGACGGCCGCCGAGTTGATCTCGTATCTGACGACGGAGTCGGTCCAGCGCCGGGTGCTCACCGAGGGGGCGCTGCCGCCGGTGTGGGCGGATCTGTACACGGATCCGAAGCTGGTGCGGCGTTTCCCCTACCTTCCGACGCTGAAGCGGAGCGTACTGGCGGCCAGGCCGCGGCTCAAGAGCCCGCAGTACGACCAGGTGAGCCTGGCGGTGCAGGCGGTCATGCATGACGCGCTCGTCCATCGGCGGAGCACCGATGCGACCGTCGCGCGGCTGACGCGGGAGCTGCGGGCCATCGTCGGCCGCGGCTGAGCGATCGGCCGACCGGACGTAGCCGTCAGCGGTCCCTGCTTCACCCTCACCACCCCTCTTCTACTTACTTGTTAAGTACAGGCGGCCATCAAAATTACCCACAAACTGGGGCATCTTGCCGCTACTTTCGACCATTTCGTTGACACCCAAATGACATCCCTACTTAACATGCATGCATAACAGCGACCCCGCAGGCCGCACGGCATGCCCATGTAAGAACGGGATCACGGCAGATGCTCATAGCCACGGCAGGGAACGGCCACTCGGCCGACTCCGCGCCTTCCCCCTCCCTCCCCGGCCCGGCTTCCGCCGCGCTCTCGCCGGCCGCCGAGAGTGCGTCCCACGCCACGGCACAGCGCTGGTGGCGCGACGCGGTGATCTACCAGGTCTACGTCCGCAGCTTCCTCGACAGCACCGGCGACGGCATCGGCGATCTCGCCGGCGTCCGCACCGGACTGCCGTACCTCAAGAAGCTCGGGGTGGACGGCATCTGGCTCAGCCCCTTCTACCCCTCCCCGCAGCACGACCACGGCTACGACGTCGCGAACTACCGCGATGTGGACCCGGTATACGGCGACCTCGCCGAATTCGACCTCCTGGTCGCCGACGCCCACCGGCTCGGCCTGAAGGTGCTCCTGGACATCGTCCCCAACCACTGCTCCAGCGAGCACCCGTGGTTCCGCGCCGCCCTGGAGGAGGAGCCGGGCGGGCCGTCACGGTCGCTCTTCCACTTCGCCGACGGGCGCGGGCCCGGCGGGGAACTGCCGCCCAACAACTGGCGGGCCATGTTCGGCGGCCCCGCCTGGTCCCGTATCAAGGAAGCCGGCTCCGCCTCCGAGGACTCAGAACAGAGCGGAGGCGGAGCGGAGCGCAGCGGTACGGACGGGCAGTGGTACCTCCACATGTTCACGCCCGAGCAGCCCGACCTGAACTGGCGCAACCCCGCCGTGGGCGCCGACTTCGAAAAGGTGCTGCGGTTCTGGCTGGACCGCGGTGTGGACGGCTTCCGTATCGATGTGGCCGCGGGGCTCTTCAAGCACCCCGAGCTCCCCGATTCCCCCGACCCGTCGGCCGACGAGCGGACCCGCGACTCGGTCAACCCGCTGGCCTGGAACCAGCCCGAGGTGCACCAGGTGTGGCGCGACTGGCGGGCGCTGTGCGAGGAGTACACGGCCCGGGACGGCCACGACCGGCTGCTGGTCGGCGAAGTCTCCGTACGGACCCCGAGCGAGCAGGCCGCCTACGTCCGGCCCGACGAGCTGCACCAGGCGTTCTTCTTCCACCTGCTGACGGCGCGCTGGGACATCGACATCTTCCGCAAGGTCATCTCCGAGGCGCTGACCGACATCGCGGGCACCGGCTCCACGGTCACCTGGGTGCTCAACAACCACGACCAGGTCAGGACCGTCACCCGGTATGCGACCGAACCCGGCGACAGCGCCGGGGGCACCTCCCGGCCGGAGTCCGGGGGAGAACTGGGCCCTGAGCGCGCCCGCGCCGCCGCCCTGCTGATGCTGGCGCTCCCCGGCGCGGCGTATGTCTACCAGGGCGAGGAACTGGGCCTGCCCGAGGTCGTCGACCTGCCGGACGAGGTCCTCACCGACCCGATCTTCCACCGTACGGGCAGCCGGGAGCACATCCGCGACGGCTGCCGGGTGCCGCTGCCCTGGTCCGGGCACGCCTCCCCGTTCGGCTTCACCACCGGTACCGACGCGGCGCAGCCCTGGCTGCCCCAGCCCGAGTGGTTCGCCGAACACGCCACGGACCGGGCGCTGGCCGACACCCGCTCGTTCTGGCACCTGTACCGCGACGGGCTGCAGCTGCGCCGCAGCCTGCCGCAGCTCGGCGAAGGCACCCTGCGCTGGCTGGAGTCGCCGCCGCAGGTGCTGGCGTTCGTCCGCGGCGACGGTCTGGTCTGCGCCGTCAACTTCGGCACCGACCCGGTGCCGGCCCCGGTACCCGGCACCCCCCTGCTGGCGAGCGGCGACTGCCCCGCGGGCACGCTCCCGGGATCCACCGCCGCCTGGTGGATGCACGCCGACCCCCGATAGCCCCACCCCTCGACCGCTCCACCTCCACCGCTCCACCTCGACAGCCCGACCTCGCGGGTCCGACCGAAGGGAATCCCCCCATGAGACACACCGCGGTACGACACACCCGAACCGCCATGGCCGGCGCGGCCGTGCTCGGCCTCGCGCTCACCGCCACCGCATGCGGCGGCGGAGTTTCCGCCGGGGGCGGTAAGCAGGAGCTCAACGGCCAGACGATCACCGTGGCCGGCGTCTGGACCGGCGTGGAACAGCAGAACTTCAAGAAGGTCCTGGACGCCTTCTCCGAGAAGACCGGCGCGAAGGTCACCTTCGCCTCCACCGGCGACAATGTCTCCACCGTCGTGGGCAGCCAGATCGAAGGCGGCAACGCGCCCGATGTGGTGATGGTCCCGCAGGTCGGCGTGCTCCAGCAGTTCGCCAAGAAGGGCTGGCTGGCACCCCTGTCGGCGGAGATCGGCGCCGAGGCCAAGAAGAACTTCGCGCAGGTGTGGAAGGACTACGGCACGGTCGACAAGACCTACTACGGCCTGTACTTCAAGGCCTCCCACAAGTCGACGGTCTGGTACAGCCCCGAGGCCTTCGAGCAGGCCGGCGTCAAGCCCGCGAAGTCCTACCAGGAGTTGCTGAAGTCGGGCCGCGCGCTGTCCGACTCGGGCGTGCCCGCCTTCTCCGTCGCGGGCGAGGCCGGCTGGCCGCTCACCGACTGGTTCGAGAACATCTACCTCTCCCAGGCCGGACAGGAGAACTACGACAAGCTCGCCGCCCACAAGATCCCGTGGACGCACCCCACCGTGGTCAAGGCGCTGACCACGCTCGGCAAGCTGTTCGGCGACAAGAACCTGGTGGCCGGCGGCGGTTCGGGCGCGCTGCGCACCGACTTCCCCGAGTCCGTCCAGCAGGTCTTCGGCCCGGAGCCGGGGGCGGCCATGGTCTACGAGGGGGACTTCGTCAGCGCCCTGGTCACCGACGAGCTGCACAAGCAGGTCGGCAAGGACGCCAAGTTCTTCCCGTTCCCCGCGGTCGACGGCGGCAAGGCGCCGGTGGTCAGCGGTGGTGACGCCGCCGTGGTCCTCAAGGCCGGGAAGAACAAGAAGGCGGCCATGGACCTGGTGAAGTACCTGGCCACGCCCGAGGCGTCGGCCATCTGGGCCAAGGCCGGCGGCTACATCTCGCCCAACAAGAAGGTGCCGGCGGGCTCGTACCACGACGAGGTGACCCGCAAGGCCGCCCAGTCGCTGACCGACGCCGGGAACTCCGTGCGCTTCGACATGTCCGACCAGGCCCCGGCGGCCTTCGGCGGCACCCAGGGAGCCGGCGAATGGAAGCTGCTGCAGGACTTCCTGCGCGACCCCTCCGACGCCGCGGCAACGGCTCACAAGCTTGAGGCCGCCGCCGCCAAGGCGTACGGAAACTAAGGACCAAGGGGCTCGATCCATGCCTGTCACCACTCCTGCGGAGGCGCCCGCCACGACGCGCGGCGCCCCGCCCCTCCCACCGCGTGGCAATCCCGGCAGGCCCGCCGCCCCCGTGCGGCGCGCCGTCCGGCGCCGCCGGCGCATCGCCGCGGTCTTCCTGCTGCCGGCACTGTTGCTGCTGGGCGCCCTCGTCGCGTACCCCATCGTGTTCTCGGTCATCCGCAGCATGTACGACGCCTCGGGCGACACCTTCGTCGGCGCCGACAACTACACCGAGATGTTCCAGGACCCGGCCACTCTCCGGGCCATCCGCAACAGCGCGATCTGGGTCGTCTTCGCCCCCGCGCTGCTGACCGGACTCGGCCTGGTCCTGGCCGTACTGACCGAGAAGATCCGCTGGAAGACGGCGTTCAAACTGCTGATGTTCATGCCGATGGCGATCTCCTTCCTCGCCGCCGGCATCATCTTCCGCCTCGCCTACGAGCAGGATCCGCAGCGCGGTGTGCTCAACGCGGTGGCGGTGAGCGTCCACGACAACGTCCAGGGGGAGACCACCTCCTTCCCGACCGCCAAGGCGCGCCTCGGGGACAAGCAGCTGACCAAGGGCCACGACGGCTCCTACCGCACCACCCACCGCACCAGCCCCGGAAACACCGTCAACCTCGGCCTGGTCGGCGTCCCGCCCAAGGAAATGCCCCCGGCGGCACGACCCGCCGCATCCGCCGCCAAGGCCCCGGCCGCCGACGGCGAGTTGCGGGGAGTGGTCTATCTCGACTTCACCCCCGGCGGTGGCGGCAAGCCCGGCACGGTCGACCGCGGTGAGCGCGGACTGCCGAAGCTCTCCGTCCAGGCGGTCGACTCCCACGGCAAGGTGGCGGCCAAGGCCACCACCGGACCGGACGGCTCCTACCGTCTGACCGGTCTGGCCCCCGGGTCCTACGCCGTCCAGCTCCCCGCGAACGACTTCGCCGCCCCCTACCAGGGCATCTCCTGGCTCGGCCCGGCCCTCATCACCCCCGCCATCATCGGCGCCTATATGTGGATCTGGACCGGCTTCGCGCTCGTCCTGATCGGTGCCGGACTCTCCTCGATGCCGCGGGATGTCATGGAGGCCGCCCGGATGGACGGCGCGAACGAATGGCAGGTCTTCCGCAGGATCACCGTTCCGCTGCTCAGCCCCGTTTTGGGCGTCGTGTTCGTGACGATGGTGATCAACGTGATGAAGGTCTTCGACCTCGTCTACATCATCGCCCCCGGACCGGTACAGCAGGACGCCAATGTGCTGGCCCTGCAGATGTGGCTGGTCTCCTTCGGCGGCGGCAACAACCAGGGACTCGGCAGCGCCCTCGGCGTACTGCTGCTCCTCCTGGTGGTCCCGGCCATGGCCCTCAACATCCGACGTTTCCGCAGGAGCCAGTCATGACCACCGTCCGCGCAACCACCGGGCCCCGCAGGAGGATGACGGCACGGCCGGCGAAATGGCTCAGCCGCGGCGTGATCCAGGTGTTCCTGCTCGTCATCGGCCTGGTGTGGCTCACCCCCGCCGCCGGCCTCTTCCTCTCCTCCCTCCGTACGGAGGAGGCGAACGCGAGCAGCGGCTGGTGGACCGCCCTCACCGCGCCCGGTCAGCTGTCACTCGACAACTACACGGCGCTGCTGAAGGACTCGGGCATCACCCAGGCGTTCTGGAACACCGTACTGATCTCGGTGCCCACCACCGTCGCCGTCGTGGTGATCGCCGCCCTGGCCGGATACGCCTTCGCCTGGCTGGAGTTCCCCGGCCGGGACTGGATCTTCCTGCTGGTGGTCGCCATGCTCGTGGTGCCGGTCCAGATCGGACTGCTGCCGGTGGCCAAACTGTTCGGCGCGCTCGGCCTGTTCGGCTCCATCCCCGGCGTGGTGCTCTTCCACACCGCCTACGGTCTGCCCTTCGCCATCTTCCTCCTCCGCAACTACTTCGCGGAGATCCCCAAGGAAATGCTGGAGGCCGCGCGGATGGACGGCGGCGGGGAGTGGCGGATCTTCTCCCAACTCGTCCTGCCACTGGGCCGCCCCGCCATCGCCAGCCTCGCCATCTTCCAGTTCCTGTGGGTCTGGAACGACATGCTGGTCGCCCTCCTCTTCGCCGACAACGAGTCACAGCCGCTGACGGTGGCCCTCCAGTCGCAGATGAGGCAGTTCGGCAGCAACATCGGGGTACTGGCGCCCGGCGCGTTCCTTTCCCTGATCGTGCCGCTGGTCGTGTTCTTCGCGTTCCAACGGCATTTCGTGCAGGGCATCATGGCCGGCTCGGTCAAGTAGGCCGCGGTCTGCCGCCGGGGCGGAGTGCGAAGGGACCGATGCACCTCGCACTCTGCCCGGCCCGGCAGCCGGACCGGGCCCGGTCCGTCACCGATGTGCCCCGCCTGCACTCGTGCAGCTCCTCCAAAGGTTCTGCGTGACAGTTGTCCTTCAACAGCGCGCCCCGATTCCCTCCGTTTCCCTCCTCCGGGCAAAGGCCGCGGTAGATACTCAGGTTCGTCCGATATCGTCTCCAGCCGCGGTGAGTTGAGTCGCCCTTTGTCGCCGGAAACGCGGAAGGAATCCCCCATGAATGGCATCCCCGTCTGCGGTCCTGAAGGCCCCATCCGCGCCACGGCCGCCCCGCCGGAATCGCCGCCTGCCGTGCGGGCCGTGCTCTTCGACTTCTCCGGCACCTTGTTCCAGATCGCAACATATGCGGGCAGAATTCGTGCCGCGTTGGAACGGCCGGTGGACGACGGTGCCATGGACCGGCTGCTGGACGGGCTCGAAGCCGGACTGTCGGACCCGGAAGTGATCGAGGCCCAGCGTGCTCGGGATGTGTCCGCCAAGGCTCATCGACACGCCTTCACCACCTGGTATGCGTCGGTCCCGGAGCTGGCACCGGTGGCCGATGTGCTCTACGGCCAGCTGCAGGCTCCTGAGCAGTGGGTGCCGTATGCGGACACCGGGTCCACCCTGGCTCAACTGACGTGCGGTGGCGTAGCGCTGGGGGTGGTCAGTGATGTGGGCTGGGATCTGCGCGCCACCTTCGCCCACCACGGACTGGACCGCTATTTCTCCTCCTGGGTGCACTCCTTCGAGCACCACACCGAGAAGCCGGACCCGTTGCTGTTCCAGCATGCCTGCCGCGAACTGGGCGTCGACCCCGCCGAGACACTGATGGTGGGCGACAATCCGGCCAAGGACGGCGGAGCCGTCGGCGCAGGCCTGCGCTCCTATATCCTGCCGGCCGGCGCCGCGCCTGGACACATCCGAGGGCTCGATGCCGTCCTGCGCCTGACGGGGCTCGCCGGGCCGTGAGGCGTCCAGGCCCGGTCAGTCGCGGGCGATGCCCAAGTCCGTCCGCATGGCGGTGTGCAGATGCTCCAGCTCGCGCAGGAAGCACGCATGGGCTTCTCTGTACTCGCTCGACTCCTTGGACGACCCGGCAACTGTCAGGTCGCGCAAGGTGCGCAGCGCCCTGAAGGCCGCATCGGAAGCCCTGACGGTTTCGGCCGGTGCGGTGATCGTCAGCTGCTGACGCAGCGGGTAGCACGGAGCGAAGGCGTCGTGTGAGTCCCGGCCTCTGGAAGAGGGTTCGGACCCGCGGCTGCTCGTGTGGTTGCCGAAGGTGTGCCGGGCCTGGCTGAGGGCGGCCAAGTACTCGCCGTACAGGTCGCGCAGCACGGCGGAGACCTTGTCCTCCCGTTCGCGCTTTCCGCGACCGCGTTCCACCAACAGCGTCGAGCCTGTCGCGATGACAGCGCCCAGTACGGTCGCAACCAGCGTTGTCCACTCCATGGCGAGAGGCTAAAGGGACAGCGGGGCAGGACCAAGGCGGTCGGCTCCGGCGCTCGCCGGACGGCCGACGCGTACGGAGGTGTGGAGCCCGGCCCCGTCGTAAACAAGTGGACGGACTTCGCCCCGGAGGGTGTGATGGAGCCCGTTGTACTGCCGACACGTTCCGGTGCCGAGGATGTCGGTGTCGAACACGCTCCGGGGCCGAAGTCGCTCCGGGGGACGAAGTCGCTCCGGATGGGGGAAGAGGGTCCATGACCAGCGCGAAGATGCACGCCGACGAGGTCGATATCGACGCGTCCCTGGTCGGCCGGCTGATCGCCGCGCAGTTCCCGCAGTGGGCAGATCTCCCCGTCACCAAGGTCCGCTCCGCCGGCACCGACAACGCGATGTACCGGCTGGGCGACGACATGGCCGTGCGCCTGCCGCTCACCCCTGGCGCCGCCCGCGGGGTCGACAAGGAGCAGCGGTGGCTGCCGCGGCTCGCTCCGCTGCTGCCGCTCGCCGTACCGATGCCGCTCGGCAAGGGCGTTCCCGGCGAGGGGTACGACTTGCCGTGGTCGGTCTACCGCTGGCTCGACGGCGAGAACGTCTTCGACGAGCCCCTCACCGATCTGCGCGCGGCGGCCGTTGAGCTGGGCCGCTTCGTCGTGGCCCTGCGGCAGGTCGACGCCGCGGCCGGACCGCCGTCCTTTCGCGGCGGGCCGCTGCGTACCCGCGATGACGATGTCCGCGTCGCGATCCGGGACTTGGACGCGGACGGCACGCTGGACGGCGAAGCCGCGACGGCGGCGTGGGAAGCGGCGTTGCGGCTTCCGGCGTGGCACGGCGCGCCCGTCTGGGTCCACAGCGACCTCCTGCCGGGAAACCTGCTGGCCCGGGACGGCCGGCTCAGCGCTGTCATCGACTTCGGAGCGCTGGGCGTCGGCGACCCTGCCTGCGACATGATGGCCGCCTGGACGCTGCTGTCCGCCGAGTCCCGCGATCTGTTCCGCGCGGAGGCCGGCGCCGACGACGCGACATGGGCCCGGGGGCGCGGCTGGGCACTGTGCTTCGGGCTCACCGCACTGCACTACTACCGCGTCACCAACCCCGTCCTCGCCGACGTCGGCCGACGCGCGGTGCACGAAGCCCTTGCCGATTGCCGGGGTACCACCACCTGAACCCGGGGCCCGGCCCGGCCGATCCGCAAGAAGGCTGTTGTCAGCGGTGAGTGGTAGAACGCGCCAATGGCCACGACTCCTTCCTGCGATCTCGTTGCCTGGTCGGCCGATTCGACTGCATTGCTGCTCACCGCGTTGCGGGCCGCGGGGCCGGAGCAGGGGTGCTGGGCCTGGTGGGGCGCCTCCGAGGCCCCGCTGACCGCCGGTGCGGTCGCCCGTCACCAGGTGAAGGAGGCCGCGGTACATGCCTACGACGCGCAGCAGACCGTAGGGCTTCGGGAGCCCGTACCGGCGGCCGTTGCCGTGGACGGTGTGGCCGAGTTCCTCACTGTCTCCTACGGCACCTCGGGCCCGTGGCCGCACCGCCCCGCCCGCGTGGGCTGGTATGCGGCCGAAGGCTCCTCCTGGCTGCTCGACCTGACCCCGTCGGGTGCGGTCATCGCCCGCGACGCGGAAGAGAGCCCGGCCGCCGCCGTGCACGGGAGCGCCGGCGAGCTGCTCCTGGCCCTCTTCGGGCGTATACCGCTCCATCGCCTCCGGATCGAGGGCAGTCGGGCTCTGGTCGAAGCGCTGCTCGCCTGGCCATCCCTGGATTGAGCCGCCCAACTGCCTTGCTACGTATGAAAGTTAAGGCAGTTGGGTCGTGTATCAGTACGTCAGTCGCTGAAGTCCCGGAGTACGCCGTCGGCGTCGGTCAGGTCGGCGAACTCGAAGAAGTACATGTTCCCGATGGACAGGTTGGCCTCCACCGAGTAGAGGGCGGAAGCGGTGACGCGGAACGTGCGTCCGTGGTCGTCCCGCAGGCCGATCGCCAGGACCGGCCATTCCGGGGAGGCCAGGGTGGTCTCGTCCACGACGAACAGGCAGCGCTGTTTGCCGGCCGCCTCCTCGGTGAGAAGTTCCAGCAACTGGGCCGCCGTCAGGTTGGCGAAGGCGGGGTTGTCGATGAACTCGACATCGGCGGTGTAGCCCTCTTCTTTGGGGGCGGTGATTGCCGCGCCGGCGGCTTCCCATGCCCGCTGGTTGCGGAAGTCGGTGCGTATGACGGGTGGGGCGTCGGTGGTGGGGAGCATGAGCTGGGGCATGGCGCGCTGCCGTCCTTGTGGGGTGTGGTCGGCCGGATACTCTACTGCCCTTCTACGAAGGGGAGTTGGGGAGGTCCGGGCCCACGGCGGCGCCCCGGGCGGGGGCTCGGCGCGGTTACCGCGAGGACGCGTCACCCGCATAGCGACCGAAGAAGTGCGAGAACCTCTCCAGCGGATCGCCGTCCAGGCTCCACGGCCAGGGCGTTGCCAAACCTTTGGTGGTGCGGAGTACGGTCGCGGCCTCGGCCATCCGCGCGGATTTGAGCAGTGCGTAGGCCAGTACGTTGAGATCGGCCAGCGCTGCCGCATGGTGGAGGAAACCTGGGCTCGGCCAGTAGTGGGCTGCCTGGTCGAGGGCCTTGGCAGCGTCGGGGCGGCGCCAGATTTCGCCCGCGCTGAGGGCGCTCAGGCCGCCGGTGACCACAGCCCGCTGGTGGTTGTGGAGGTGGGCGGTGAGCTCCAGGCCGGCGGCGGGGGCATCGAGCGGCATATCGGAGCGCATGCCGTCGAGCAGGTCGAGTATCAGGGAGCTGGAGCCGCACTCGTCCGGCGACAGATAGCCCAGGGCCTGGAGGTGGGCCTCGCGGTTCCACGGGTCGCGCGCCTTGATCTCGCGCCAGATGGGCGACAGATCCCGGGAGGGGCGTCGCTCCATGCGGAGCGTGGCGAGGTACAGGGTCCACGGGGTGGGGTCGGCGGGGAGCAGGCCGGCGGCGAGTTGGCAGGTCTCGCGGGTGCCTGCCAGGTCGATGGGAGAGCCCTGCCCGGCCTGGATCAGTTCCGACCAGGCGTGGAGGAGGAGCGCGCCGGGGTCCTGCGGGCTGTTCTGGCGCCAGATACCGGGCAGCGCCCGCCCCGCGGCCGCGGCGAGTACCCCCACGCGGTGGGCCCTGCGGTCCCAGTCGTGGCCGGCGTCGTCGATCACGTTCGCCACCAGGGCGAGGACGGAGGTGTCGAGCTGGCCGCGGGACCAGCAGGTCTCCAGGCGCCGCCGGGCCTGGCCCAGGGCGATGTCGTCGAGCTCGGGGAGCAGGCGGGGAAGGCTGCCTTTGCGGCGTCTGAAGGCGGGCATGGCTTCGGAGGCCTTCCGGGGTGAAGTTCGGTGGGACGGGGCCGTGCAGGGCCGTGCGGGCGGCGGTGTCTCTGGGACACCGCCGCCCGCACGTTGGGACTGTACGCTCGCGCGCTCGGTCAGCGGGAGCTGACGGCTGCCTTCTTGTCGGAGTTGCTGCCGAGGCGGTCGCGGACGAGGGAGACCGCGACCACGATCACGGCGAGGAGCACCGACAGCAGGACCTGGATCCGGCCGCCGCCTTCGCTGTCGTCGGTGAGCATGTAGACCAGCACGAACGAGATCATCGCGATGGTGGCCCAGGTGAGGTACGGGAAGAGCCACATGCGGACGACCAGCTTCTCCGGGTTCTCGCGGAGGATGATGCCGCGCATCTTCAGCTGCGAGAAGCAGATGACCAGCCAGACGAAGAGCGCGACCGCGCCGGACGAGTTCAGCAGGAACTGGAAGACGGTGTCCGGCCACAGGTAGTTGAAGCCGACGGCGACGAAGCCGAAGACGACGGAGGCCAGGATCGCGGCCTGCGGGACGCCCCGCGTGTTCGTCTTGGCGAAGGCCCTCGGCGCGTCGCCGCGCTGGCCGAGGGAGAAGGCCATACGGGAGGCGGTGTAGAGACCGGAGTTGAGGCAGGAGAGCACCGCGGTCAGCACGATGACGTTCATGATCTGGCCGGCGTGCGGGATACCGATGGAGTCCAGGGCCGCGACGTACGAGCCCTTCTTGGCGATCGAGGGGTCGTTCCACGGCAGCAGGGAGACGACCACGAGGATCGAGCCGAGGTAGAAGATGCCGACTCGCCAGATGACGCTCTTGGTGGCCTTGGTGACCGCGCGCTCGGGGTCCTCGGACTCACCGGCAGCGAGGGTGACGATCTCACTGCCCATGAAGGAGAAGACGACCATCAGGACGCCGGTGAGGATCGCGCTGGGCCCGTTCGGCAGGAAGCCGCCATGTGCGGTGAGGTTGCTGAAACCGGTTGCCGCGTTGTCGGAGCCGGGCAGCACACCGAAGATCGCCAGGCCGCCGAGGACGATGAAGGCCGCGATGGCGACGACCTTGATGCCCGCGAACCAGAACTCGAACTCACCGAACGACGCGACCGAGGCGAGGTTGGTGGCGGTGAGGACGACCATCACGATCAGCGCCCAGGCCCACTGCGGGACGGCCGGGACCCAGCTGGTGAGGATCGCGGCGCCTGCTGTCGCCTCCACCGCGAGCACTACGACCCAGAAGAACCAGTACAGCCAGCCGATGGAGAAGCCGGCCCAGCGGCCGAGCGCCCGGTCCGCGTAGGCGGAGAACGAGCCGGAGGTCGGGTTGGCGGCCGCCATCTCGCCGAGCATCCGCATCACGAAGACGACCAGCGCGCCGACCAGGGCGTACGACAGCAGGATGCCGGGGCCGGCCGCGGTGATGCCGGAGGCGGAGCCCACGAACAGACCGGCGCCGATGACCCCACCGACGGCGATCATGGACAGATGGCGGTTCTTGAGGCCGGACTGCAGCCCTGACTGCCGCGGAGCCTGACCGCTCCCGGGGGGAGCGGGAGGAGCGGCCACGGGGCTGGGGGGAGGTGTAGTCATCTCGACATCCGTTGCGGTTTAGAGGGGTCATGCACGGGGTGACTGCTGGGATCGCCTCGGTGGTGGACGCACGACAGGGCCGGGTACTGGCAGTTTGGCGATCATGGCCCTGACGAATTTCGAAGCGGCGACACAGGGGACGCAGCCTTCGGATGCCTGCGCGGGTGGGGGAGCGCTTATCGCGCCTCCGCGCTCGTGCTCGCCCTCCTTGTGGGAGGTGAGTCGCATCACGCCCGGATTGGATTTGCGTAAGCGTATGTGGCGGTACGAGGCGGCGTATTTGTGAGGTCCGACAAATTCGCCCTCAATAGCTGTACGAGCGGCCAATGCACATGCCCGGAAAATGGGCTCGCGCCCGGGGAGGGCGGGTGACCGGGTGCGGAAAACCGGGTGGACGATCGGGCGATGAGCGGGCCGTGATCGGCTGGGGATCCCGCTGACCGCGCCCGTTCCGGTCCGCTTCGGAGCGGCTGCTGGTATGGGCGGACAACGTGACCCGGGAACCCTTGGCGTCCCGGACAGATGTCCCTGACGGCCCGCGCTCTAGCGTGAGTTCGGCCATTCCACAGGCCGACGAGCAAGGGGACTCCATGGCCACCCTGCCCTCCGCACCGAACGTACCGACCGGGCCGAACATACCGACCGGATCGAACGTACCGACCGGGCCGAATGTACCGCCCCGGCTCACAGATCCGCACCGACCCCCTACGCCACCAGCGGTGTGCGACGGGAGGGCAACGGGGGACGGAATGCCGCGTGAAGGCGAGGACGCATCCGCGGAGGCCGGGCCGGCGACGGATTCCGCAGGGATCGTGGTGATCGGCGGCACGACGCTGGCACGCCGGGTCTGCGCCTCGCTGGCGGAGAGCGGGCATCCGGTCGACCATCTCGCCGCACCGGACGATCAGGAGCTTCGGCGGGCGCTCGCCGTGCGGCCGGCCGGCGTCGCCGTCCTGGTGGGCGACGACCTGTCCGCGCTGCGCTATGCGCTCGCGGTACGGCATGTCTGCGACACCGTACGGATCGTGGTCACGGTGTTCGACCGCACCGTGGCGCAGCAGCTCCAGTCGCTGCTGCGGCGTTGTGTGACGGTCTCACCCGCCGAACTGCTGGCGCCGACGCTGGCCGGCCTGTGTGTGGACCCTGATGCGCTGGCCGTGTGGAACGACGGGCGGGGTGCGGTGGCGGTCCGCCGGGAGGCGGAGTCCCACGAGGAACGGCTGTCCCGAGGGGAGCGGTTGCCCCAAGGGGAGGGGCTGTCCCAAGGGGAGGGGCTGTCCCAAGGGAAGGGGCTGTCCCAAGGGGAACGGCTGGTGGAGACGGCGTGGCGGGCGAGCGCGGCGGCGCGCCGGCGGGCGGTGTTCGGGCGGCTGCGCGGACAGTTGCAGCCCCATGACGCGGACGCCCGTCTGCTGCTCATCGGGCTGCTGGGCATCGTGGCCGTACTGGCCCTGGACTGGCTGTGGTTGGTCAGCGTTTTCCACAAGCCGGTCAGCACCGCGTTCCTGGAAGCCGCCCGGGTCGTCGCCGGGGTCGGGCCGGCCGTGCCGCACGACGGCCACCCCGGGTACGAGGTGGTGTCCGGGGTGGCGATGCTGGTGACGGTGGGCTTCACCGCTCTGCTGACCGCGGGCATCGTCGACCGGCTGATCGGCCCGCGGCTGGTGGGTGTCCTGGGGCCGCGGGTGCTGCCCCGCTCCGGTCATGTGATCGTGGTCGGGCTGGGCCAGGTCGGACTGCGGCTGTGCCAGACGCTGCGGCAGCTGGGGGTCCCGGTCGTCGGGGTCGAGCGGGAACCGGCCGCCCCGAATCTCCGGCTCGCGCGGTCGATGGGGATACCTGTGGTGCTGGCGCACGGTGAGGACCGGGCGGTGCTCGCTCGGCTGGGGCTGGGGCGCGCCCGGGCGCTCGCCGCGGTCGGCTCCCACGAGCTGGACAATATCGCCGTCGCGGTCGCCGCCCATGGAGTGGCACCGGACATCCGGGTGGTGCTGCGGGCCGGCGAGGACGAGGCGATCGCCGAAACCCGGTCGCTGCTGCCGCTCGGGCTGACGCGCGACATCACCAGGACGAGCGCGGCGTATGTGACCGCTCACCTGACCGCCGGTCCGGCCGGCGCGGGCGCGTTGCCGCGTCGCGTCGTGGCCGATGCCGACCGCGACTATGTCGACCTGCCCGGACGCGGCCTGGTGGGGTGGCCCGTCCCGGCCGGGGACGATTGTGGCCATGTTGCCGGTGGGCTGGGCGAGCCCCGGGGGTGCGGGGGGTGCGGTGCGACCGCCGGGGACGCCGTACGGCCGTAGCCCGCGACGCCGTAGGGAGTGGAGACAGACCGTGACGGGGTACGGGAGCGAGGCCGCGACGCCGTACGGGACAAGGCCTCCCGCTCCGCCCCACTCCTCCCGGGCATCTCCCTCCCGCCCACGTCCTCACGCCGCCAGGCCTTCGGTACCCCCCTCGGACGGCATGCTCTGCTCGGTCCAGATGATCTTGCCGGTCGGTGTGTAGCGGGTGCCCCAGCGCCGGGTGAGCTGCGCGACGATGAACAGCCCGCGGCCGCCCTCGTCGGTGGTCCGGGCGTGGCGCAGGCGCGGTGAGGTGCTGCTGGCGTCGGAGACCTCGCAGATCAGGGCGCCCTGCCGGATCAGACGCAGGGTGATCGGTCCGGTGCCGTGGCGGATGGCGTTGGTGACCAGTTCGCTGACGATCAGCTCGGTGGTGAACAGCAGATCGTCCATGTCCCACTCCGAGAGCTGCCGGCCGGCGAGGGTACGGGCGCTGCCCACGACGGCCGGGTCGGAGCGCAGGTCCCAGGAGGCGACCTGGTGGGCGCTCAGGGCGCGGGTCCGGGCGAGGAGCAGGGCGGCGTCGTCGGACGGCGGGCCGGACAGCAGCGCCTTGACGACATTTCCGCCGATGTCCTTCAGCGCCGGTTCGGGCACCGCGAGGGCGCGGCTCAGCCGGGACAGGCCGATGCCGATGTCCCGGTCGCGGGTCTCGATGAGTCCGTTGGTGTAGAGCGCGATCAGGCTGCCCTCGGCCAGCTCCAGTTCGACGGATTCGAAAGGCAGGGCCCCGAGGCCGAGCGGGGGCCCGGCGGGCAGGTCGGGGAAGTCGACGGAGCCGTCGGGGCCGACGATGGCGGGCGGCAGGTGACTGGCGCGCGCCATGCTGCACCGTCTGCTGACCGGGTCGTACACCGCGTACAGACAGGTGGCTCCCATGAACGTGGCGGCCACGCTCGCGTTCTCGGTGTCCGCGGCCGGGTCGGTGCCGTACGTCTTGACCAGGCCGATGACCAGGTCGTCCAGGCGGGCCAGCAGTTCATCGGGCGGCAGATCGAGGTTGGCCAGGGTGCGTACGGCCGTGCGCAGCCGCCCCATGGTGGCCGCGGCGTTGATGCCGTGTCCGACCACATCCCCGACGACCAGGGCGACCCGCGCCCCGGACAGCGGGATCACATCGAACCAGTCGCCGCCCACCCCGCTCGGGGCGTCCGCCGGGAAGTACCACGAGGCCACTTCCAGGGCGGATCCGCCGGTCAGCTCGTGCGGCAGCAGGTTCTGCTGCATCATCCGGGCCGCGGTGCGCTCGCGGGTGAAGCGGCGCGCGTTGTCGACACACACCGCGGCCCGGGCGACCAGCTCCTCGGCGAGCCGTACATCGTCCGCCACGAACGGCCCGAGACGGCGGGACCGGAAGAACGTCGCCGCGCCCAGGGTGACGCCACGGGCCTGCACCGGCGCCACCATCACCGAGCGGAACCCGAACTCGCGGATGACGGCGGCCCGTACCGGGTCCTCGGTGACCCAGGCGCTGGTGGCGAAGTCCAGGGCCGGTTCCACCAGGGATTCGCCCGTGAGCAGACAGCGGGCGATGGGCGACGAGGGGGAGCGCTGTACGGCTTCGCCCACGGCCAGGCCCGCCTCCGGGCAGCCTTCATGGACCGACTGCTGCCCGCTGCGACGCATGGTGGGTGTGCTGTCGACCGGTCCGGGAACCGGCTCCCCGCCTCTGAGGACGGAGTCCAGCAGATCGACGGCGACGAAGTCGGCGAGCGCCGGCACCGCGACATCGGCCAGTTCCTGTGCGGTCCGGCTGACATCCAGCGTGCTGCCGATACGGGCGCTGGCGTCGTTCAGCAGGGCCAGGCGCTCCTGGGCCCGCCAGCGCTCGGTGACGTCGATGACCATGTACCAGAGGCCGATGCGCCCGCCCTGGGGGTCCGCCAGGCCGAAGAAGGAGGCCGAGTAGGCGCGCTCCTGGTGGGGGTCCGCGTAGGTGGGGCTGCGGAATTCGTAGTCCATCACCGGCGATCCGGTCCGCAGGACCCGCTGCATCCGCTCCTCGAACGCCTCCGCCTCCAGCTGCGGCAGTACGTCCCTGACCTGCCTGCCCAGCCGTCGCTCCAGAGGGATCAGGCGCTCCAGTACGTCGTTCACCCAGACGTACCGCAGATCGTTGTCCAGCACGGCCATGCCGACCGGCGCATGCGCCAGAAACGGTTCGAGCATCAGCTGGTTCACGCCGCCGCCGGGCAGCCGCCACTCCTCAAGTGCGAGCACCGACCAGCGCTCCTGGCCGGCTCCGTCGAGAACCGGCGTGACCTGCACGGCCAGCTGCAGCTCCCGGCCGTCCCGGTGGCGCGCCGCCACCGATCCGCCCCAGCCGTCGCCCGCCCGGCACCACTGGGCGACGGCGGCCACCCGCGCCCTGTCACCCGGCAGCGCCAGCAGGTCCGCCGCGGGACGGTTCAGGATCTCCTCGGCCGGATAGCCGAGCAGCCGCTCGGCCGCCCGGGTCCATGCGGTGATCCGCCCCCGTGCGTCCAGTTCGGCCGTGGCGGCCTTCGCAATGTCGCATACGTGGCCCGACCCCTCTGGCAGGTCGTTCTCCGAGGTCATCATCGCCAGCCCGTCACCTCAATGGTGCATCTCGCCCAGTTTAGGAGAATTACGAACAAAGGGCGGGATGCGTGGGGCGGGCGCAGGAGCTTCGGCTCCACGGACGGGCCGAAAGCGGGCGCGAGTGGTTCGCGCGGCCGCCGCGGCTCAGGTGGCGGGCGGCAGTCGCAGCTGGAGCATGGCCAGCAATCGCTGATCGGGACGGCTCAGATCGAGACCGGTCAACTCCTCGGCCCGGCGGATCCGGTAGCGCAGCGTATTGGGGTGCACATGCAGCTCGGTGGCGGCGGCCCGTACGTCGCCGAAGGCATTCAGATAGGCGAGGACGGACTCGGCCAACTGCCCCTGGCTGCGGCTGTCGTGCGTGACCAGGGCGGTCAGCCGGGGGTCGCGCATGTCCGGGTGCGCGGACAGCAGCGCCAGCACCTCGCTGACGAGCACCTCCGCCTGGATGTCCGGCAGCGCGGCGACCGTGGTGGCGACGCCGACGCTCACCATGGCGTCGAGGATCCGGTCCGCCTCCCGGCGCGACTCGGGGACCTCGCCGAGCCCCGGCACGATGCAGCCGATGGAACCGCGTAGCGACAGCCCCAGGTGGCGCCGCGCGGCGTCGGTGATCTCCTGCCCCCAGGCGCGCAGCGTGCCGATGTCGATACTGCGCGGCAGCTGTGGCAGCAGCACGTAGATACGCGAATCGACCTGGGTGACCAGGGCGCTGCGGTGCCGGGCCGCGGTGTTCACCGAGATCAGGTTGCTGACCTCGGCGCGGGTCAGCTCCGGGGGAGTGGCATCGGCGGCCCCGTACGAGAAGCCCAGGACGGCGGCCGGGCGGGCCGCGTCCAGCGCCAGGTGGCTCGCCAGCGGCTGAGGTCCGGTGCTGCCCTCCAGGAGGCCGGCCGCCAGCGTGCGGGTCAGCGTCAGATCCGCGGAGAGCTCCCGGCGACGCCGTACCAAGTGGAGCGCGGCGACCCGGGCGGCGCCGAGCAGCGCCTGGTCCGAGCGCTCGGTCAGCGGCGACGATCCCTCCTGCACCCAGACGGTGCCCAGTTGCCGGTCCCCGGACCGGATGGCCACCGCGAGCCGGCGGCGGATTCCCAGCTCGGGGTGGCTGTCGATGTTGATCACGTCGTCGGAGGTGCGCAGCCGCTGGAACACGCCCCACTCGCGCAGCCTTGCCAGATACGGTTCCGGGCCCTGCCAGCCCAGGATCGACAGCCGCCGCAGATCGTCGACCTCGTCATGGTCGGCGGAGCGGGAGTAGGCCAGTACCCGGTTGGCGGTGTCCTCGATGCTGACGATGCCGCCGGTGAGAATGGCGGTGGTCTGGGCGAGCGAGAAGAGATCACCCTCCTCGACCCCCTCGCCGGGGCGCCCCGGCGGCGCACTCTCCAGGGCCGCCCGGGCCAGCGCGTCCACCTGCTCCCAGCGCGCTTCGCTCCGTACGGAGAGCAGGGCGACGCCCGCCTCGACGGCGGTCTCGCTGAGCGCCGCGGCCTGCGCCGGAGTGTCCAGTTTGACCGCGACGGCGGCGGCCCCGTCGCGCCCGCCGGCCCGTAGCGCGGGGAACGCGGCGCGACCGCGGGCGCCTATGGCGAGCACCAGCGCACCGGGGTGGGCCATCGGCGGATCCTCGGGGTCCAGCAGCGCGACGCTGCGGATCTCCACGTCCAGCCCGCCGGGCGCCGCCTGGAGCTCCACCAGGGGCTCGCCCAGCGACATCAGCAGCTGGCGCAGGCTGATGCCGGTGCTGGGGGGTGCTGCCGCGGCGGCTGGATCCATGATCGGCGCCTCTGCTGGGGTCGGGTGGCCTGGCTCATAGGGGTGCCGGCCCTCTCGCAGGCACTTCCGAGCACGTCATGCCGAGCGTCCGATCGGCCCACGACTGAGCGGCCGCGCGCGTATGAGCCACGCCAACAGTACTGATGCTAACGGCCGGGGCAACCTTGATCGCCCCGGGCTGTGAGGTGCCGCGACCGGGGTGGCGGCTCGCGGACAGCGAGGGGGCGGTGGTCGGCCCGTATCTCGGTCGTGGAACCGTTCCTCTCCTCGATCGTCTACAGTGATGTAGACCTTCTGGCACTGTAGACGTCCGGGCGCGCGGGGTGCATGCCGGCCCTTACGGGATCCCGGCCCTTACGGGAGGGGAAATCCCACCGCCCCCGGTCCATCTGGGATCATCGCCGACGGCGTCGACGGCGTCGACGGCCGGCTCGCCGCTGTCGCAGGCCCGGTCGCTGGACCGAACGCCCACCGCACCGCGGCGCACCCGCGCCCACCGTCCGCACCATCCCGAGAAATGGATCCCATGAGCGCGATCAGCATCGGCCAAGCCGTCATCCTCGGAGCCGTCGAGGGGGTGACGGAGTTCCTTCCCGTCTCCTCCACCGGTCACCTCAAGATCGCTGAAGGCCTGATGGGGATCCCCGTCGACGAAAAGTCCGTGGTCGGCTTCTCCGCCGTCATCCAGGTCGGAGCGATCGCCGCGGCGCTCGTCTACTTCTTCAAGGACATCGTGCGGATCATGGGAGCGTGGTTCCGCGGACTGGGCAACCGCGAGGAGCGCTACCACCACGACTACAAGTTCGCCTGGTGGGTGATCTACGCCACCATCCCGATCGTCGTCGTCGGCCTGGCCGCCAAGCCCTTGATCGAAGGCCCGCTCGCCTCCCTGTGGGTGGTGGCCGGCTCACTGATCGTCGGCAGCGGTGTGATGTGGGCGGCGGACCAGATGGGCCGCCACAAGCGCGGTGAGGACGACACCTCGCTCAAGGACGCCATGTGGGTCGGGTGCTCGCAGATCCTCGCCCTCCTCTTCCCCGGCTTCTCCCGCTCCGGCGCGACCATGTCCACCGCCCTCATCCTCGACCTGGAGCGCGTCGCGGCCACCCGTCTGTCCTTCTTCCTCGGCATCCCGGCCCTCACCGGCGCGGGCATCTACGAGCTGAAGGACGCGATCGGCTCCGGCGCCTCCGCCGTCCCGCTCGTCATCGGCACCGTCGTCTCCTTCGCGGTCGCCTATGCCTCGATCGCCTGGCTGCTGAAGTTCGTCGCCAAGCACTCCTTCAACTCCTTCGTCATCTACCGCATCCTCGTCGGCGCCCTCCTGTTCGGCCTGCTGGGCATGGGCGTCCTCAGCTGACGACCACAGAAGGGGCCCCGACGGGCCGCCGACGGTCGGCCGTCGGCCCGCCGGGGCCCTGACCGTGCAGGTCTCCTGCAGCCGGTGCCGTCCGGCGGGGCACGGAGCTGTGACGGCCCCCATCGCGTACTGCGGCGACTCGACGCCGCCGTGGCCGAGGACGAGACCCGCCGGCCGGCGACCTGTCTGCCGTCCTGGGTGGATTCGGCGCGCGGTATCGCCGCGTTCGCCGGCGCGGGCCATCTCCCGCCGGCGGTCGTCGGCAAGGAGGGCACCACCGATCTGGTGCAGGTGCCGGTCGGCCCGCCCTTGGGCACGGGGGTGGGCGGATATGAACTCGTCACGCGCTCCCTCACCCCCGAGGAGACGTTGCTGATGTTCACGGACGGCCTCGTCGAGCGGCGTGGGGAAAACATCGATGTCTCGGTTGAACGGACGCGGGGCGCGGTCCGTATATACGGGTAAGCCGCGGGATTTTCCCCGATTCCCGGGCCCGGCCCCGGCTTTCCTGTGGCCCCGGGCCGTACGGCCGCTCCGCCCACGCACCCCCCTGGCGCGGCGGAGCGGCCGTCCTCCGTACCTCTCCTTCCGGCACCGGCCGGGCCCACGCGCCCGACGCGTGGGAACCAATTGCCGGTGCCGGCCGACTGACTGGACCAGGTCCTGGAAGTTGGCCGGAGTTGCCGGGAGGGTGTTGTGCGGGCGAGCGGTGGCGGGGATATAGCGGACGGCGGTGCGCGGGCGTCCGGCGCGGGCGGGTGGGCGCTGACGGCGTTGCTGACGTCGGCGATGGCGTTCTCGATGCTTCAGCTGTTCGTGATCGGGGCGTTCGGGCCGCGGCTCGTCGGCGAAGGGACGATCTCCGGCACCGTGCTGGGGCTGACCACCACCGCGGGCTTCGGGGCGGCGGCGCTGCTGTCGCCGATGGCGGGGCGGCTGGTGGACCGGGTGGGGCCGCGGCGCTGCCTGGTGGCGCTGTTGCTGCTCACCGCCGCGTCGCTGACGTTGATAGGTCTCGCCCCGGGGACGGTGCTGCTGCTGGCCGCGGTGGCGCTCGGCGGGCTGCCGCAGGCGCTCGCCAACCCGGCGACCAACAAGGTCATCCTGGCTGCCGTTCCCGCGGAGCGGCGCGCCGGAGTCACCGGCCTCAAGCAGTCGGGGGTGCAATTCGGGGCCTTCGCCGCGGGGTTGCCGCTGTCGCTGCTCGCGGCCGGTGTCGGCTGGCGGGGCGCTGTCTGGGCGGCGGCCGGTGCCTCGGCGCTGGCGGCCCTGTGGGCGGCCCGCACCCTGCCGCCCGATCCGCCGCGCGCCTCCTCCGGTCCGCGTGCCGCTGCGCCCACGCCCGCGCGTGGTGTGACCCGGCGGCTGGCCGTCTTCTCGCTGTTGCTGGGCTGCGGTATCGCGTCCGTCAACACCTATCTCGCGTTGTTCGGTGCGCAGCGGCTGGGGCTGTCGCCGACCGCGGCCGCGGCGCTGGTGGCCGTACTCGGCGTGGCCGGTATCGGCGGGCGGGTGGGCTGGTCCCGCAGGGCGGGGAGGCCGGGGCGGGCCGAGGCCCTGCCGGCGCTGCTGGCGGCCGGCGCGGTGGGCTCGGCGGTGCTTCTCGCCGCGTCGGTCCGCGTACATCCGCTGGCGTGGGTGGCGGTGGTGGCGGTCGGGTCGTTCGCGGTGTCGGCGAACGCGGTCTCCATGGTGGTGGTGCTGCGGAACGCCGCGCCGGGGCGCGCCGGGCAGGATTCGGCTCTGGTGTCGGCGGGGTTCTTCGCCGGTTTCGCGGTGGGGCCGCCGTTGTTCGGCGCGCTGGTCGCCGCGACGGGGTACGGCGCGGGCTGGTGCGCGGTGGCGGTGGAGTTCGCGGTGGCGGCGCTGATAGCCGTACCGCTGATGCCGCGGTGGGCCCGAGCGGCCGAAGCGGCCGAAGCGGCCGGAGCGGCCGGAGCGGCCGGAGCGGCCGGAGCGGCCGGAGCGGCCGGAGCGGCCGGAGCGGCCGGAGCGCAAGATGCCTGAGGCGTCCGGATGCGCGGGGTGGGCCGCGCCTGCGCTGGCCGCGGTGCTGGCCCGGGTCCGGGAGAGCACGGACGAGACCGGGGCGCGCTTTCCGCTGTACGCCGACCCCGCGACCGGCTCATGGAAGTCCACCACGCGCGGATCGTGGACGGGCGGATTCTGGGCCGGGCTGCTGTGGCTGCGTGCCCTTGCCACCGGCGATCCCGGGGACCGGTCGGCGGCCGCGGACTGCACCCGGAGGCTGGCGTACTGGGTCGAACAGGACACCGCCACCAGGGGATTGATCTTCTGGTACGGCACGGCGCTCGCTGCCGGGCCCGGTCAGGACAGCGCTGCCGCCGCGTTGCGGGACGAGGCGGCGCGGGCGTGCCTGGCCGCGTACGACCCGCAGCGGGGGCTGGTGCCCTGGGGCGATGCGTTCGGCGGGCCGCGGCTGCTGGCGCGCGCGGACGGGGTGCCGGGCCTGGTTCCGCTGCTCGCGGGTCCGGTGAACGGCGGCGCAGCCGCGGCATACGGGCATCTGACGCGGCATCTGACGCTCTGTCAGTCCGAGGAGCCGCCGCGCCCGGCGTGGCAGGCGGGGACCGGCGATACGTGGACGCCACACGCCGCGCCGCCGCTCGGATGGAGCCGTACGGTGCCATGGCTGCTGCTGGGGGCGGCGGACGGACTGCACTGCCTGGCGGAGGACGGCGGGCTGTGGGAGGCGGTGGAACGGCTGGCCGCACCGCGGCTCGCGCCCGGCGTACCGCTCGTACCGCGGGCGCGGGAAGGGCATCCGCCGTCTCCGCCGGTTTCGTCAATTCCGTCAGCCCCATCGGATCCGCTGAACCCGCTGAACCCAGTGAACCCACTGGACACCTCCGCAGCCGCCATCGAAGCCGTCGCCCTTCTCAAACTCGCCGCCCTGGCAAGGACGACGGGCCGCGGAGCCATGGCGAGCCGCGCGGCGGACCGGGCGCACCGGATCCTGCGGCACCTGTCGGAGGCGCATCTGTCGCCCAGGGGCGGGCTGTTGAACGGCTGCTACGACGCCGAGCACGGCCTCGCCCCGCGCCATGAGCTGATCTGGGGCGACTACTTCCTGGCGTCGGGACTGGCGACGCTCACCGGCCTGACGGATCCGTTCGCGGCGTGACGTCGTAGTCGCGCAGCACCCGCCGGGCCACCGCCGCGACATGCAGCTCGTCCGGCCCGTCCAGCAGACGGGCCGCGCGGCCCGTACGGAACAGGCCGGGCAGCGCGGTGTCCGGCCCGAGCCCGGCCGCGCCGTGCACCTGGATGGCGGCGTCGGCGACCTGTTGCAGCATCCGGGCCGCCGCCACCTTGGCCATCCCGGTCTCCAGCCGGGCGTCCTCGCCCGCCGCCAGCCGCGCGACGGCCTCGTACACCAGGGGTCGCGTGGTGCGCAGGGCCAGCAGTGAGTCGAAGACCAGCTGCTGCACCAACTGCCGGCCGGCCAGCGGGCCGGACGACTGCTCCCGCGAGTTGGCGCGCCGGCACATCAGGTCGAAGGCCCGCTCGGCCTGTCCGAGCCAGCGCAAACAGCGCAACACCCTGCCGAGCCGCAGCCGTTCGCCGGCGATCCGCAGCGCCTCGCCCCGCTCTCCCACCATGTGGTCCGAGGGCACGGTCACGCCGTCGAGCTCGATCTCCCACTGGCCGCCGGCTCCCAGGACCGGCAGCTCGCGCAGCACCGTGAATCCGGGGGCGGTCGTGGGCACCAGGAACAGGGACAGGCCGTCGGTTCCGGTCCCGGCACCGTCGATACGGGCCATCACGGTGACCAGATCGGCCTCGCCGGCGCCCGTGATGAACCACTTGCGGCCGTGCAGCGTCCAGGACCCGTCGGGCCCGGCGACCGCACGGGCCGTGGTCGACACCGGGTCCGTGCCGGGCGTATCGGGCTCGGTCATCGCGTAGCAGGCGCGCAGCCCACCGGAGGTGAGGGCGGGCAGCCGCTGTTCCCGTACGGCGGGCCGGGCGTGCCGGCCGAGCATCAGCACATCGAGCAGGGGAGCGGAGCCGAGCGCGGCGGGGCCGTGATCGCTGGCCCCCTCCACCTCGGCCAGATGCGCATACCGCGCCAGGCCGATGCCCTGCCCGCCGTATTCCTCGGGTATCGGCAGCGCCCACAAGCCGGCCTGCTTCGCCTCGTCCTGCAGCCGGCGTAGTGCGGTGCGGGCCGGTGCACCGCCGGCGTCGAGCACCGGCTCACAGGGCATCACCCGCTCCCGTACGAACGCCGCGACGCGCCCGCGCAGCTCTGCCACCTCGGGCGGACAGCCGGGCTGCCCGAGCCCGGCGGCACCGGGCGCACGGCCCACTTCGGGTGCGCTCTCGGCGGCGTTCAAGGGGTGCATGGTGCTCCTTCGCGTTCACCGGGAACTCGGTGAACCGGCAGTCCGACTTACTGGCCGTGGAGTTGGTCGGCGGCAGTCGCCGGCCGGTTCCCGCAACCACGCAGGAGATGCGGCGGAGGTGCCGCCGCGAGAGAGGAGTGCCGTGGGACACCCCGCCGTCACCCGCGCGCGCCGGCCGTTGGCCGACCTGACCGTACGGGTCGCGGGCCCGTCTGCCCTCACGGCGCCGGCGATGAGCCATCTACGGGCGCTGGGCGCCACGTTGGAGACGACCGAGGAGCCGGGCGGCCCGGCACACTTCGCGGTCACCGGCCGCCATCCGGGCGAGATCACCGCGCGTACGTCATGGGCCGACGTACTGCCGGGTGCGGACGCCGCGGACGAGGCGACGGTGCAGGCCGCCACCGGCGTGATGCAGGTGCACGGCAGGCGCCAGGGCGAGCCGCGCGGTCTGGCCGTCGACTACGCGGCGACCTGCGCCTCGGTGCTGACCGTCCAGGGCCTGCTCGCCGCCCTGATCGGCCGGGCCCGGGGGAGTGCGCACGGCGCGCACCTCACCACCGGCGCCGACCGGGCCGCGCTGCTCACCGTCTCGCAGTACCTCGCGGCGGCGAACGCGCCGGAGACCGAAGCGGTGGACCTCTCCCCGGGCGGGCCGCCCTTCACGGCCCGCTGCGGCACCCTTTTCGAACTGGAGGCGCTGGACCCCGCGCCCTGGGCACGGTTCTGGCGGGAACTCGGAGCGCCGGAAGAGTCGATACGTGCCGGCTGGCGTCCTTTCCAGTTCCGTTACGCCACGGCTTGCGCCCCGATACCCGCCTCGCTGCACCGCACGGCGGGTACCGCCTCGTGGGCACGGGTCCGGCAGGCCGCGGAGCTCTCGGGAGCCGAGGTGTGCCGGGTGCGGTCGCTGTCCGACCGTGCGGCGGAGGAGGCGGCCGGAGCGCCGTGGACCCTGACCCCGTACGACGGGCCGGGCAGCGCTCCGGCCGCGGGCCCCGTCCCCGAGGGCGCGCTGCCGCTCTCCGGGCTGACCGTCCTGGAGGCGGGCCGCCGCATCCAGGCACCCTTGGCAGCCCATCTGCTCGGCATGCTCGGCGCGGATGTCCTACGCATCGAGCCACCGGGCGGCGACCCGCTGCGCGGTATGCCGCCCTGCTGCTCCGGCATCTCCGCCCGGTGGCTGGCCCTCAACAGAGGCAAGCGCGCCGTACAGATCGACATCAAGTCCCCGGCCGGCCGCGCCGAGTTGCGTGAGCTGGCCGCCGGAGCGGATGTCTTCCTGCACAACTGGGCACCGGGGAAGGCGGAAGAACTCGGGCTGGACAGCGACCGCCTGGCGGCCGTGAACCCGGGACTGGTCTACGCGTACACCAGCGGCTGGGCAGGGCGGCTGGCCGATGCCCCGATGGGCACCGACTTCATGGTGCAGGCCCGCACGGGTGTCGGTGCGGCCGTACACCCCGCCGACGAGGCGCCGGTGCCCTCCCTGATGACCCTGCTCGATGTGCTCGGCGGGCTGCTCGGAGCCGAGGCGATCCTCGGCGGACTGCTGCTGAGAGAGCGCGGCGGCCGGGGCGTACGAGTGGAATCGTCGCTGCTCGGCGCCGCCGACACGCTCACCGGGCCGGCGCTGCGGCGGGCCGCGGCCGGAGCGGAACCGCGCCGCCCGGCCGGATTCCGCCGCCCCTTGGCGACCGCCGACGGATGGCTCACGCCGAGCGACGACTCCGCGCCCGCCGCACAGGAGCGGTCGGCCCGGCTACGGGAGCGGACCACGGACCAGGCGGTCGCCGAGCTGCGCGCACAGGGGCTTTCCGCCACCGCTGTCACCACCGACCTGCCCGCACTGCCGCAGGACCGCCGACTGAACGGCGCCTTCGCCCGCGACCCGCACGGCGCTCTCATCATTCCCTCGCCCTGGAGGTTCCAATGACGCCTCGGTTCCCCGACTTGGTGCCCGCCACGCTGCGCCGCACCTGGGCCGCCGCGGGGCACTGCCCCGACCTCGACCTGTACGCGCTGTTCCGGGCGCAACGGATCGCGGCGCCACACCGCGCCGCCGTGATCGACGCCCGGGGCGAGCTCAGCTACGCGGAGCTGGACAGACAGGCCCGATGTCTGGCCGCCGGCCTCGCCGAGGCCGGTGTCTGCCCGGGGGATGTGGTCGGTGTGCAACTCGCCAACGGCAGGGAGGGAGTGGCCGCCGACCTCGCTCTGGCCGCGCTCGGCGCCGTAGCGCTGCCCTTTCCGGTCGGCCGTGGCGGGCGCGAGGCCCTGTCGCTGCTCGGCCGCTCCGGAGCCCGGGCGGTGATCGCGGCCACCACACACCGCGGCATCGACCACGCCGCGGAGCTGGCGAAGCTGGCCGACGAGCTGCCGTCCCTGCGTGCGGTGATCGCCGCCGGCCCCGGCCCCGTCCCCGCCGGCTGTCCGTCCTGGGCCGATCTGCTGACCACCGGGGAGGACGCCTTCACCCCGCACCGCTGTGACCCCGACACGGTGGCCCGGATCCTGGTCTCCTCCGGCTCCGAGGCCGAGCCGAAGATGGTGGCGTACTCGCACAATGCGCTGGCCGGCGGCCGCGGCAACTTTCTGGGCTCGCTGCTCGCCGGCGACACCCACCCGCGCTGTCTGTTCCTCGTCCCGCTCGCCTCCGCGTTCGGCAGCAACGGCACCGCCGTCACCCTCGCCCGGCACGGTGGAACGCTGGTACTGCTCGACCGGTTCGCACCCGAGGCCGCCCTCGACGCGATCCAGGCCCATCGGCCGACCCATGTCCTCGGCGTCCCCACCATGATCCGGATGATGCTGGAGCGCCGGCCGTCCGCGGGCGGCCCGGCCGTGACGCCGACGGCGCTGATACTCGGCGGCTCCGCACTCGACGCCGCCACCCGCCAGGAGGCGGAGCGGGCGTTCGGCTGTCCGGTGGTCAACCTCTACGGATCGGCCGACGGCGTCAACTGCCACACCGGATACGGCGAGGAGGCCGCGCCGAAGGACGGTCCGGGAGTCAGGGTGGGACGCCCCGACCCCGCCGTCTGCGAGATCACCATCGCTCCGCTGCCGGGCGGTGCCCCGGGCGAGGCCGGTGAGATCCTCGCCCGCGGCCCCATGACACCCCTGTGCTACGTCGGCGCGCCCGAGCTGAACATGCGCTACCGCACGGCGGACGGCTGGGTGCGCACCGGCGATCTGGGTCTGCTCGACGCCGACGGCACCCTCCGCGTGGTCGGCCGGCTCAAGGACATCGTGATACGCGGCGGGGCCAACATCAGCCCCGCCGAGGTCGAGGGCGAGCTCTCCGCCCACCCGGACATCCGCGACGTGATCTGCGTCGGGGTGCCCGATCCGCTGATGGGCGAACGGCTCGCGGCCTGCGTGGTGGCACGGGCCGGCCGGGAGATCTCGCTGGCGGGCCTGACCGCCCATCTCGATGCGCGCGGGGTGGAACGCCGTAAGCATCCGGAACGGCTGCTGCGGCTGACCGGAGATCTGCCGCTCACACCCGCCGGCAAACCCGACCGGGCCGCACTGCGTGCCCGGCTCGCGAGTGCCGAGGCCGTCCGCAGCGCCCCGGCCGGCCGGGCGCAGGCGGGCTGATACGACGGTGGAGGGGCCGCCCGACGGGCAGCCCCTCCACCACACACTCCGCGGTCACCGGACCGCGCCGCCGCTCAGGACGCCGAGAAGGCCTTCTCCATCTGTGCGGCGGCCTTGCGGTAGACCGCCTGCAGATCGAGGTCCTTGCCGGGGTAGTTGGCGATGTCCACCTGCTTGGCGCCGGATCCGGGCAGCACGGTCCCGGTCGACATGTTCTCGTTGTCGAGGACGAACTGCGGCTTCTTCGCGGTCAGTTCGGACAGCTGCCCAGCGGTCACCGCTTCCGGACCGTACGTTCCCACCAGCCGAGCCCCCGCCAGCTCGGCGGCCCAGGTGGTGAACATCTGCGCCGTCACCGCGGGAGCCTTCCCGCCGGGCCAGGTGGCCTTCACCTGCTTGGCGAGGGTGTCCCACTCCTTGGTCAGCGACGCGTTCCACCGGGCGGCCGCCTTCTGGGTGCCGAACGCCTTCCCCAGCCGGGTCACATTCGCGGACGTCTTCGCGGGCGCGTTGTCGAGTTCGAGCTCGATCATCTCGGCCTTGGATCCCGCCGCCTCCTTGATGCGTCCGGCGAAGGGTTCGAAGGGCGAGTAGAGGACGAAGTCGGCGTCGGCCACCGCGGTCAGATCGGTCGGCTTGAGGTCGTAGTCCGGCGCATGCCGGATCGACGGCGGGACGATCGAGGTGACGTTCTTGGCCCCGGCCGCCTTGGCCAGTGCCGCCTCCCAGCTGGTGGTGGCGACCACCACCGGGCCGGCCGAGGCCGATCCGGACTTGCCCCCCGGCTTGTCCGCCGAGGTCTTCCCGGAGTCGCCGCATCCGGCGATCAGCAGTAGTCCCGCGGTCAGTGCGGCGAGGGGACGGACGAGGACGCGGACACGCGCCATGAGGAGGTTCTCCGTTCGGGTACGAGATGAGCCACGAGGGCGACGGCCCCCGCGACGAGAACAAGGACCGGGCCGGGTGGCAGGTCCCAGGCGAGAGCGGCGAGAAAACCGACCACGTTCACCACGAGGCCGATGCCGCTCGCCCACAACGTGATCGACAGCAGGGAGCGTCCGATGCGGCGGGCGGCGAGGGCCGGCAGCAGGGTGAGGGCGTCCACCAGCAGGGCTCCGGTCAGCCGGATCGCCCCGGCCACCGCGACGGCCACCAGGACCAGCAGCAGCACGGTCAGCCGCTGGACCGCCACGCCGGAACACCACGCCAGTTCCCGGTCGTGCAGCAGCAGCGCCAGATCGCGACGGCGCCAGACGAACAGCGCGGGCACCAGCACGGCCAGCACCGCCAGTACGGCGAGGTCGGCCGGCCGCACCGCCAGAATCGAGCCCCACAGCAGCGCGAAGGCACCGTTCGCATTCACCCCGGACAGCGCCAGCATCAGCAGCGCGGCAGCGATGGCCAGACTCATCAGCAGGCCCATCGCCCCCGACAGACCGTCGGGGGTACGGGCCAGCGGCGCGACCCCGGCGCCCGCCAGCGCACAGGCCAGCAGCGCACACAACACCGGGTCCACACCCAGCAGTTGACCCAGCGCGATACCCAGCAACGCGACATGCATCATCGCGAACCGCACCGGCATGATGTCCAGACCGACGATCACCACGCCCACCACGGGCAGCCCCAGGGCCGACAGCAGCAGACCGGCCCCGGCGCGCTGCACAGGGACCAGCTGCAGCAACTGACCCACCTGGTCGAGCGCGTTCACCGCACCTCCCGCAGCCGTCCGGCGGCCATCTCCAGCGTCCGGTCGCAGCGCGCCGCCATCGCCCGGTCGTGCGTCACCACGACAACCGTCACCGGCAGGCTCGTCAGGACCTCGGCGGCTTCTTCCTGCCCCTCGAAGTCCAGCGCCGCCGTCGGCTCGTCGGCGAGCAGCACCCCCGCCCCGGCGGCCACACAGCCCACCGCCCGCGCCAGGTGCATCCGTTGCAACTGCCCGCCCGACAGCGAGCTCAGCGGACGGTCCGCCAGCTCGCCCACCCTCAGCCGTCCGGCCGCCTCCCCGGCCGCCGTCGGCGCGCCACTGCTCGCCAGCAACTCCCGTGCCAGCAAAGGGAAACGCCCCGCGGCCGGCCGCTGCGGAATCCATGCGCACGCCCGCCGGCGCCAGGCCCATTCCGCCGCGGTACGGCTGCCCCGCCCGCCGACCAGGATCTGCCCGTCGACCTGCCGGTGCAGCCCGAGCACCGCACGCAGCAGCGTCGTCTTGCCCGACCCGTTCGTCCCGGTCAGCGCGATCCGTTCACCGGCGCCCACGCTCAGATCGACCCCGGCCACCGCCTCCAGACGGCCGTGCCGGCACACCACGTCGCGAAAATGTAGGTCGAGCCCACCTGACCTGCTCATCCGCCCGGCCGCCGGGGGCCGGGCCCGCTCGTTGCTCTGCTCCACGGTCGAGTAGTCGGATCGACGGGCCGTTGAGTTCCCGGCAGGATCCATCGGGTCGGGCGAGGGGCGTGCGTCCAGGTCAACAGCATGATGGGTACGATTTCCAGCCGCTGCCGGCCTATGCCGGTCCACGCAACGTACGCCGGCCCGTGCCGGCGTTTTACGGGGGTTTTCACTTGTTCGGAATCGTCAGGCCCTGCACCCACCGCCTGTCCCAAGGGCTCAAGGCGGAGTGGATGGCCCATTTGTGCGGTCTCTGTCTCGCGCTGCGCGGCGATCACGGGCAGTTCGCCCGGGTCGTCACGAACTACGACGGCCTGATCGTCTCCGTCCTGACGGATGCTCAATCCGCCCATGCGGCGGACGGCCGCCGCACCGCCGGGCCCTGCCCGCTGCGCGGGATGCGGACCGCTTCGGTGGCGAAGGGGGAAGGCGCACGGCTCGCGGCATCGGTGTCCCTGGTGCTCGCCTCGGCGAAGATACGTGACCATGTCGCCGACCGGAACGGACTGCTGCGCCGCCGGCCCATGGCGGCCGCCGCGCGCAAGGTCGCCGCGGGCTGGGACCGGGCCGGGGCGCGCACCGGCGCCACGCTCGGCTTCGACACCGCCGTGCTCGTCGACGCGGTCGACCGGCAGGTGGGCATCGAGCAGCTGGCCGGCCCCGGCACACCGCTGACGGTCATCACCGAACCGACCGAGACGGCCACCGCCGCGGCCTTCGCCCACACCGCGGTGCTGGCGGGCCGCCCGGGCAACGCCGTACCCCTGGCCGAGGCCGGCCGGTTCTTCGGACGGCTGGCCCACCTCCTGGACGCCGTGGAGGACCGCGCGTCGGACGCCGCCGAGGGCGCCTGGAACCCGCTCACCGCCACCGGCGCCACCACCGCACAGGCACGCCGGCTGTGCGACGACGCACTGCACGGCATCCGACTCGCGCTGCGCGATGTGGAGTTCACCGACTCCGCCCTGGTGCATGTGCTGCTGGTGCACGAACTGCGGCGGTCGGTGGACCGCGCCTTCGGTACGGCCACCTGCGCCCACCAGGGGTACGGGGCGCCGGGGCCGTACGACGGCCAGGGCGGCAACCCGTACGGGAACGGATACGGCCAGCCTCCTCAGTACGGCGGCCCGTACGCGCATGGTCAGCAGCCGCTGAACAGCCCGCAGCACCCGTACGGCGGCGGCCCCGTACCGCCCGGCGGTCCGGGCGGCGGCCACGGTGGCGGCTCGGGCGGCGGGGGCGGCGGAATGCCGCACTTCCCCCCTCAGCCGAAGAAGCCCCGCGGTTTCCTCGCCGGCTGCGCGGTCGCCATCGGGCTGTGCTGCACCTGCAAGCTCTGCTGCGCGGAGGAGTACGAGGGGCCGTGGTCGCGCAAGAAGCGCGAGGGGTGCTGCCGGGACTGCGACTGCTGCGACAGTTGTGATTGCTGCGACTGCTGTAGCTGCTGCGACTGCTGATCGCCGGCCGGGGCGGGTGCGGACGCCGCGCCGGCCGCGACCGGCGAACTCGGACTGTCGAACTCAGCTGCCGAACTTGGAGTGCCGAACTGAGGTGTGTCGTACGGCTCTTGGGGCACGGGAGGGGGCCTTGACCGGTCCAGGTGCGCTGGCTAGCTTATTTGGAGCCAAACGGTTGGGGGTGCGGGCATGCCCCGTCGTCGGCGACCGGCACTGACCTGAGGAGCCCCCATGGATCTGCGCCACTGGCTCGAAGCGGCCGTGACGTCCCACGAGGACTGGGCCGGCGGCTTCGGCCAGTTCTCCCCGCATCCGTCACTGAGGGTCGATGACGCACGGTTCGCCGCCGCGTTCGAGACGTTCGCCGAGCGCCTCAAGGACAACTACCCGTTCTTCCACCCCCGTTACGCCGGACAGATGCTCAAGCCGCCGCACCCCGCGGCCGTCGTCGGATACCTCACCGCGATGCTGATCAACCCCAACAACCACGCACTGGACGGCGGCCCGGCCACGGCGCAGATGGAGCGCGAGGCCGTCCAGCAGCTCGCCACGATGTTCGGCTACGACACACACCTGGGGCACCTCACCACCAGCGGCACCATCGCCAACCTCGAGGCGCTCTTCGTGGCACGTGAGCTCCACCCCCGCGACGGCATCGCCTTCAGCACCGAGGCCCACTACACCCACGGCCGCATGTGCCGGGTCCTCGGCGTGGAAGGCCACCCGGTTCCGGTGGACGACGACGGCCGGATGGAGCTCGACGCGCTGGAGAATCTGCTGCGGACGGAGCGCATCGGCACCGTCGTACTCACCGCCGGCACGACCGCGCTCGGCGCCGTCGAACCCCTCCACGAGGCGCTGGCGCTGCGCGAGCGGTACGGCGTCCGCATCCATGTCGACGCCGCCTACGGAGGGTTCTTCACCCTCCTCGCCGGCGCGGACGGCCCCGAGGGCCTGCCCAAGGCCCCGTGGCGGGCGATATCCGAGTGCGACTCGATCGTGGTCGATCCGCACAAGCACGGGCTCCAGCCCTACGGATGCGGCGCGGTCCTCTTCCGCGATCCGTCCGTCGGCCGCTTCTATCTGCACGACTCGCCGTACACCTACTTCACCTCCGAGGAGCTGCACCTCGGGGAGATCAGCCTGGAATGCTCCCGGGCGGGCGCGGCCGCAGCCGCCCTGTGGCTCACCTTCCAGCTGCTGCCACCCACCCCGGACGGCCTGGGACAGGCCCTCGCCGCCGGACGCCGTGCCGCGATCCACTGGGCCCAACTGATCGAGGAATCGGAGCACCTGGAGCTCTACCAGGCCCCGGAACTCGACATCGTCAGCTACTTCCCGGTGACCGAACCGCGCACCCTGTCCCGTCTCGACGAGGCCTCCGGCCGGATCCTGCAAGCCGGTATGGCCGACACCGACGACCCGGTGTTCCTGAGCACCCTCCGCATCGGGGCCGACCGGCTGACCACCCGCCACCCGAAGCTCACCGCCGACACCGACGGCGCCCGGGTCCTGCGCAGCGTCCTCATGAAGCCCGAATCCGAGGGGTATGTGGAGCACTTGCACCGCCGCCTGGAGCAGCTGGCTCGCGCTTGAAGGAAGAACCGGGGCGGCCATGGCACCGTGCCGTGGCCGCCCCGTTCGGTCAGGCGCCCGGCGGGACCCGCGACGGGCGGCCGGATCCGCGGGTGAGCTGGTAGCCCGCGATGCCCGCGAGGGCGGCGAGGATGCCGCCCGCCGCCGTCCAGAGCCAGCGGTCGGACCACCGGCCGGAGGACCAGCCGCCGTCCGGCTCGTGCGCGGCCGCCGTCTTTCCGGGGGGCGTGCTCGCGTCGGCCTGGGGTGTTGCGGTGGAGGCGCCGGGCACCAGGGGAGCGGCGAGAGCGCCGTCCACGGCGTGGGCGCCACCCGTGTCGGCCGTCGAGGCCCTGACCTCGGCGCGCACCGGCAGGCCCAGGTCTTCCTGCGGCAGATCGACGACGGTCAGGCGTATGTAGTAGCTGCCCGGCAGCGGGTCGTTCGCCCAGGGTTCCGCCCAGGAGCGGACCGTACGCAGGGTGCAGGACAGCTCGACCGAACCGGCGTCCTTGGCCGCCGCCTTGGTCTGGGCGCCGTACGTGCACGCCTGGCGGCGGCGCAGCCCGTCATAGACGTCGAGTTGCCAGGTGGCCGAGCCGTGCCGGGCGGACTCCGGCAGCGTCACCTTGGCCTTGACCGTGGCGCGCTGTCCCGCGTCCACGGGCAGCACCCAGTAGAGGTAGTCGCCGGTGGAGGCGCCGGCGGTGGCCGGCTGGTCCGGTTTGATGGCGGTCGCGGTACGGAAAGAGGTACCGGCCTCGGTCGGGCCGGCCGCATCCGCACTCGCGCTCGGGCTCGGTGTATCGGTGTCGGCGAGGGCCGTTCCCGTCATGGCGAAGAGGCCGGCGCCCGCCAGGACAGCGGTCATCAGTGTGCGTACGATGCGCATCAGTTGGTCCTCCAGACGGTCACGCGCCAACGGGAGATCCAGCCCCACACGAGACCGGCGAGCAGCCCGGTGAGCACCAGCGCGCCCAGCAGCCACCAGCCGTGTCCGAGGCCGAAGGAGGCCGCGTCGGAGGCGTCGTCGGGCCCGTCCACCAGGTCGATGGTCAGCTCGACGGGCAGGCCCGGGTCGGTCTTGACCGAGGCGGGTGCCGAGAAGGAGTTGCTGACCTGTAGGCAGACGGTCTCCGCCGTGGGCTTGCCGTCCCCGTCGGCGTCTTCGAGCGGCGCTTTGGGATAGCGCAGCCCGGAAGAGATCACATCCGTACGGCCGTCGCCGGCCTCGGAGCCGCGGACGATCTCCCGGCCGTGCACGGTCGAGGCCCGCAGCAGGACGCCGTAGTCGTTGTTGACCGCGCGGTCGGCCGCGATACTCACCGAGGCGCGCAGCTCCTGGCCGGCCGGTACCTCCACCCGGTACCAGCGGTGCTCGGCGAACTTCTCACGGTCGCTGTAGAGACCGGGCTTGAGCGTTGGAGCCTTGGCGCACTGCTGGGCGCCCTCGGTCGCCACCGGAGTGACGACGGGATCGGCGGCCCGGTCCACCAACTGGTGTACGCGATCGCGGAGTTCCTTGGTGTGCTGCACGGAGGTGTAGGTGCCGCCGGTGGCCTCGGCGATACAGCTCAGCTGGCTACGGGTCTTGGCGTCGGGCAGCAGCCCGAGGGTGTCGATGGTGAGATGGATGCCTCGGGCGGCGATGTCCCGGGCCACCTGGCAGGGGTCGAGCGGGGCGCAGGTGTCCTCGCCGTCCGTGATGAGGACGATCCGGCGGGTCGCGTTGCCGCCCTTGAGGTCGTCGGCCGCGCCGAGCAGGGCGGGGCCGATGGGAGTCCAGCCGGTCGGGGTGAGCGTGGCCACCGCGGTCTTCGCCTCGGTGCGGTCGAGCGGACCGACCGGGTAGAGCTGCCGGGTGTCCTTGCAGCCGACCTTGCGGTCCTCGCCCCGGTAGTTGGCGCCAAGGGTACGTATGCCGAGCTGGACGTCGTCCGGTACGGCGTCCAGCACCTCGTTGAAGGCCTGTTTCGCCGCGGCCATCCGGCTCTGCCCGTCGATGTCCCGTGCCCGCATCGAGCCGCTGACATCGAGCGTCAACTCGACCTTGGGGGAAGACTTCGCATCCGGTTCATCGGCGGCGACGGCGGGTGTGGGAAGAAGCGCGACGGTCATCGCGGCGAGCAGCCCGCACACCCCGGCCGCCAGCCGTTTTCTTGTGATCATCGCCGGATCGTATTGAGAAAACCTCCGCGCTCCAAAACGCTCCTCGGTACGCGCATCGAGCGGGGTGACGTGGGGTGACGGGTCGCCTCCCGCACTGCCGCCGTCACCCGGTGACAACCGCCGTGGTGCGAAGTGGTTGCCCTGTCTACAACGGTCTTCTTGGGTAGCGTTGTTTAGAGACATGAGCATGGCCGTCTGAGATAGGAGCGGTAGCCATGAGCAAGGGAATGACGCTCGAATTCAGGACCTACCGCGCCGTGGCCGACGCACGCCGGGCCGAGACTCTGGCCAACACGACGTCGCCCTTCACCATCGAGGTGCGTTTCCTCGGTGGCCTCACGGACAGCCAACAGGACGTGTTCGCCGCGGCCGCCGAGCGCTGGACCGACGTCATCGTGGGCGATCTGGAAACCGCGGTCGTCGGAAACGATGTCGTCGACGATGTGCTGATCGAGGCCGAAGGCGTTCCGATCGACGAGGCATTCGGCATTCTGGGAATGGCCGGGCCCACCGATATCCGAGGCGATTCGGCGGCCTCGGGGGCAGGTCTCCCCGCCAAGGGCATCATGCGGTTCGACACGGCGGATCTGGCCCGTATGGAGGACGACGGCACGATCAACGACGTCATCGCGCACGAGATGGGCCATGTGCTGGGCATCGGTTCCATCTGGAGCGAACTCGGACTTCTCAAGCATTTCCCCGGCACCAATCCGACCTTCGTCGGACCCGGCGCCATGCGGGAGTTCGGCACGCTCGTCGGATCCGAGGGAGCGGAGCCGGTGCCGGTCGCCAATGTCGGCGGAGAAGGAAGCGCCGGGAGCCATTGGCGCGAAGCGGTGTTCGGGATGGAATTGATGTCTCCGCAGATCGGTGAAGCGGGTAACCCCATGAGCCGGTTGACGGTGGCAAGCCTCGGAGACCTCGGGTACGAGGTCGATATGGACGCGGCCGAACCCTATGAACTCCCCGACTTCCTCAAGGCGGCACGGGCCGGCAACGGCATGCCGCACACCGCTCCGAACGGGCGGGGCATGATGCTGCCGACATTGCCGACCCGGGTGCGGCCCGGAAGGCCGTAGCCCCGTCGGTACGTCGGTAGGTCGTATTGCGGAGTCCCATGGCCCCGGTGTCAGGTCAGCCTCGGTGCATGTCTGCCCCGGTGTCAGGTCGCGGTGAGAATCAGCGCGGCCTGATCGTCGGGTGTGGAGTCACCCGCGAAAGCGGTGACCGCGGCCGTGACCGCATCGATGAGGTCGGCGGATGTGGGGGACGACGTGGGGGCGGCGAGGGTCCGGGGGGCGACAAGGGCAGCGGCCAAGCGGTCGTCGTCGAAGAACTCGCCGTCGGCGGAGCGGGCCTCGGTGATGCCGTCGGTGACCAGCACCAGACTGTCGCCCGGATACAGATGGACGCGGCACGGGGCGTCGTTGAACTCGCGGTCGATGCCCAGGAGCCCGCCCGGGTGGGCGAGTTCTTCGACCGTGCCGCCGCCGCGGCGCACGAGCGGGGGTACATGGCCGGCGCGCATCAGGTCCACGGTGAGGTGGGATGCGGTGCGCCGTAGTTCGCCGTAGACGAGCGAGACGAAGTAGTCCGCGCCGACGAAGTAGTCCTGGCCGGGGGTGCTCTCGGTCAGTGCGTCGTTGATGGCGGCGACGACGGCCGCCGGATCGTTCAGGAGACGGGCGGCGGCGCGCGCGGTGTGGCGGACCATACCGGTGGTGGTGGCGGCCCGCGCCCCGCGCCCGCACACATCGCCGATCATGAGCGCCCAGCGGTCGTCGGCGAGCGGGAAGACGTCATAGAAGTCGCCCCCGACGTCGAGCCCTTCGCCGGCGGGGTGGTAGGACGCGGCCAGATCGACGCCGGGAATCCTGGGTAGTTCGGGAGGCAGCAGACCGGCCTGCAGATCGCGGGCGAGCCGGACGCGGTCGGTGAACTGGTGGGCGTTGTCCGCGCTGGAAGCGGCCCGGCGGGCGAGCTCCTCGGCGAGGGCGATGACATGGTCGTCCAGGGGCCGGTCGGTGGCCAGGAGGGTCAGTACGCCGAAGGTGCGGCCGCGGGTGGTCAGCGGCACGCACACATAACCGGTGGCGCCGGGCCGCGGGCCGCTGCCGCCGGGAGCGGCGTCGGTGTCGTACGTCTCGGTGGTGCCGGCGGCCAGGACACGAGCAACCGCCCGGTCGACCTTGTCACGTGTCCCGGGGGTGGTGAGGAGGTCCTCCGCGGCCCGGTCGGCTGCGGCCACGGCGATCCGCCGGGTCCGGCCGTCCTCGACGACATGGACGAGGCACAGGGGCGCCAAGGTGGGCACGGTCAGTCGGGCCATGCATTGCAGGCAGTCGAAGTAGTGCGGCTCGCGCGTGATGGCGGTGCTGGCGTCCAGCACGAAGGCCAAGTCCTCACGGGCGGCCTTCTCCCGCTCCCGCGCGGCGTGGCCTTCCTCCACGGCGCGGTGGCGTTCGATGGCCAGGGCGGCGGTGCGGGTGAACGCGGCGCTGAGTGCCAGGTCCTTGTCCTCGGGTGCCTTGGGCGTGCGGTGGTACATCGCGAAGGTGCCCAGCAGCTGACCGTCCGTGTCCAGGATCGGCGTGGACCAGCACGCCGCGACCCCGGCCTGCCGCGCCAGGTCCCGGTAGCCGTCCCACCGGGGGTCGGTGGCGATATCGGTGACGATCACCGGCGCGCGCAGATAGGCGGCCGTTCCGCACGAGCCCACACCGTCACCGATGGCGACCCCGTCGATCGCCTCGTTGTAGAAGGCGGGCAGGCTCGCGCCGGTGCCGTGCCGCAGGTGGAGGCCGTCGGGGTCGGCGAGCAGCACCGAGACGATGGTTTCCGGGGCCAGCTCCTCGATGGCCCGGGCCATGCCGCTCAGGATCTCGGGCAGCGGGGCGTCCCGCGCGATCTGCTCCAGCAGAATGCGCTGCTCGGCGGCGAGGAGCTGGGCGTGGTGGTACGCGGTGGTCTCCGCCGCGATCACGATCACCCCGTCGACCTGGCCGACCGCGTTGCGCCGGGGCTCGTAGGTGAAGTCGAAGAACCCCTCCCGCTCGGCCCCCGACGCGCCGAGCACCAGCCGCCCGCCCCGGGCCCGGTACGCGGTGCCGGTCCGGTAGACCTCGTCCAGCCGGTCGAGAACGCCCTGCGGACCCAGCTCCGGTGCCAGCTCTCCGATCGGTACGCCGGTACGGCTGCGGTCGTCGCCGAACACCTCGAAGAACGCCGGATTCGCTGCCTCCAGCACATGTCCGGGACCGCTCAGCGCAGCGAAGATCACCGGAGCCTGATCGAACAGGTCCTCGTACTCCTCGCTCCGCAGGGCCACGGGCCTGGGGTGGGCGGTGGCCGAGCCGAGGCGGTCGGACTGTAGGGACATGACAGGCCGCCCTCTCTGGCATGCGTCGAACGCGCTGTCGAGTCCTCCCCCCACTCTGACACACCGTCCTACGGATTCCGAAGATGTTAAATGTTGAATTAAATGTGGGCGGCTGCCCGTTGGACGCCCCCTGCGCTCGCCGCGGCAACCGGGTGCGCGCCCACGCGTCGAAGACACGAACGCGGCGTGCCGACGCAGCACCACGGCGACGAGGTCCGGATTACGTACGCTGACCTGGCCGTCTCGTCGATGGCTGGATGCTTTCGCGCCACGACAGGAGCGCACGATGGCCCCCTCCGCCCCCGCGGACTCTTCCCTGGCCGCAGCACGCCATCGCCTGCGGGCATGGATGCTGGAGGGCCTGGCCGACATGGCCAAGCACCACCCCGGTCCGCACGCCGGGCCGCAGAGCGCCCACCGGGGGCAGCGGTGGTGGCGGGTGATGTGCCTGACGGGCGTGGACTACTTCTCCACCCTCGGCTATCAGCCGGGCATCGCCGCCCTGGCCGCCGGGCTGCTGTCGCCGATCGCCACCATCGTGCTGGTCATCGTGACGCTCGCCGGCGCGCTGCCCGTGTACCGCAGGGTGGCGAAGGAGAGCCCGCACGGCCAGGGTTCCATCGCGATGCTGGAGCGGCTGCTGTCCTTCTGGAAGGGCAAGCTGTTCGTACTGACCCTGCTGGGCTTCGCCGCCACCGACTTCCTCATCACCATCACCCTGTCGGCCGCCGACGCCGCCACCCACCTCGTGGAAAACCCGCACGTCAGCAGCGCCCTGCACAACCAGCAGCTGGTCATCACCCTGATCCTGGTCGCGCTGCTGGGCGCGGTGTTCCTCAAGGGGTTCCTGGAGGCGATCGGGGTGGCGGTCGCCCTGGTGGGCCTCTACCTGGCGCTCAACGTGGCCGTGGTCGTCGTCGGACTGTGGCACGTGGCCACCGCGCCGCATGTCGTGGCCGACTGGTCCCATGCGCTGACCACCGAGCACGGCAACGCGCTGGCGATGGTTGGAGTGGCGCTGCTGGTCTTCCCGAAGCTGGCGCTGGGCCTGTCCGGGTTCGAGACCGGCGTGGCGGTCATGCCGCACATCGAGGGCGACCCCGACGACACCGAAGCGCGCCCCACGGGGCGGATCCGGGGCGCGAAGAAGCTGCTCACCACCTCTGCCGTGATCATGAGCGTGTTCCTGATCGTCACCAGCTTCATCACGACCCTGCTCATCCCGGAGGACGCGTTCAAACCGGGCGGCACGGCCAACGGGCGCGCCCTCGCCTACCTGGCCCACGACTACCTGGGCTCCGCCTTCGGCACCGTCTACGACATCTCCACCATCGCCATCCTGTGGTTCGCCGGCGCCTCGGCCATGGCCGGCCTGCTGAATCTGATGCCGCAATACCTGCCGCGCTACGGCATGGCGCCCCACTGGGCGCGGGCGGTGCGCCCGATGGTGCTGGTCTTCACCCTGGTCGCCTTCCTGGTGACCTGGATCTTCAACGCCGATGTGGACGCCCAGGGCGGCGCCTACGCCACCGGCGTACTGGTCCTGATCAGCTCCGCGGCGATCGCGGTGACCATCGCCGCCCGGCGCGCCCGGGAACGCGGCTGGTCGATCGGCTTCGCCGTGATCTCCGTGGTGTTCCTCTACACGACCATCGCGAACGTCATCGAACGCCCCGACGGTGTGAAGATCGGCGCCTGCTTCATCGCCGGCATCATCCTGCTGTCGTTCCTCTCCCGCGTCGCCCGGGCTTTCGAGCTGCGCGTGACCAGCGTGGTGCTCGACGACATGGCCGAGCGGTTCATCCGCGACATCGCCCACCGCAAGGTCCGGCTCATCGCCAACGAGCCCGACCAGCGCGATCTGGCCGAGTACCGGGACAAGCTCCAGCAGATCTGCACGGACAACGACCTCCCGGCCGCGGACGACTTCATCTTCGTCGAGGTCACCGTCGGCGACCCCTCCGAATTCGAGAGCGAGCTACGGGTACGCGGCGAGGTGCTGCATGGCCGCTACCGTGTGCTCTGTCTGGAGAGCTCCACCATCTCCAACGCGCTGGCCGCCCTGCTGCTGCACGTGCGGGACGTCACCGGAGCGCAGCCGCACATCTACTTCGAGTGGACCGAAGGCAACCCCTTCGCCCAGTTCCTCCGGTTCTTCCTCTTCGGCCAGGGCGAGGTCGCCCCCGTCACCCGCGAGGTCCTCCGCGAAGCCGAACCCGACCGGGCCCGCCGGCCCAGGGTCCACGTCGGCTGACGGCTCAGTGGGTGAACGGCTGGACGGACTGCGCGTTGCGGAAGACGTTACGCGGGTCCCAGTACTCCTTCGTCTCCTGTAGCCGCCCGTAGTTGTCGCCGTAGTAGAGCAGGTGCGAGGGCTGGCCGGAGCGGTTCCACCCGGGGTCGTCGAGGTCGGTGTCGGGGTAGTTGATGTAGCACCCGTCGGTCACCGTCTTCGGCGTCGCACCGGCAGCGGTGCCGGCCGGCGACAGAATCGGCACACCGCCCGTGTCCTTGTAGACATCGCGGTAGAACTCGCGGATCCAGCGCAGATGCGGTGCCGCGATCGACGCGTCGACCTCGGCGTCGTGATGGTCGGCGACACCGTCCTTGTTGGAGTCCTTCTGCCAGCTCCAGTACGTCTGGTACTGCAGCTTCAGCACGGAACTGCGCTGGTAAACCGCGGTGTCGTCGCTCTCGGGGAGGTTTATCGCGCCCCCGTAGGAGTCGACCTGGAGCAGCGCCTGCGGATTCTCGTAACCGTCGCGCGTGAGGTGGCGGAAGATGGCGTTGAGCATCGGCTCGGTGAAACCGCGCGTCATGTACGCCGACTTGTATTTGCCGCACTGGTTGTCGCCCGAGCCATTGAGCGTCTGGGTGGCGGTGAGCCAGGGCAGCCGGGTCGGCACCTGTAGTCCGCCCATGGGCGCGTGCTCGCCCATGCGCCGGTCCAGCGGTGTCGGATCGATGCGCAGATCCTTGGTGATCCACTTGAGGAAGGCGGTGAGCCGCTCCACGCTGTCCGGCCTGGTGGCGTCGAGCTGGGTGATCAGACCGACCTTGCCGTTGGCGCGTTGGGTCAGCTTCAGCAGGGTGAACATGTCGCTGTAGTCGCCGCGGAGGGACTTCGGGAGCTCCTGTGTGTTCTCGTGCTCGAAGAACAGCCCGTAGTTCCGCACCAGCGACTTGAAGCGCTCCGGGTGCTTCTTGAGTTTCTCCCACGGCCAGGCCACGGCATGGAGCAGCACTTCGGACGGGGGCTTGGGCAGCCCCTTGAACCAGAAGCGGGTGACCACGCCGAAATTGCCGCCGCCGCCACCGGTGTGCGCCCACCACAGGTTCCGCAGCTCCCGCTCGGGTGAGTCACGGCGTGCGATCACGACCTCCGCATGCTGACCGTCGCGGACGACGACGACCTCCACCGCGTAGAGATAGTCCACGGTCAGTCCGTGCTGCCGGGACAGCAGTCCGTACCCGCCGCCGGTGACATGTCCGCCGGCGCCGACGGAGTAGCAGGATCCGCTGGGGAGCGCCACGCCGAACGGCGCGTAGAGGTGGGTGGCGACATGCCAGTTGTTCGCCCCGGCCTCCACGCAGTACGCGCCCATCTCCTGGTCCAGATAGGCCCGGTCCATCTGCCCGAGATCGAGGATCACGCCCACGTCGTCGCCGCAGACGAAGTTCTCGTAGCAGTGGCCGCCCGACCGGACCGTGATCCGCCGATGGAGACTCTCGTCGGAACGGTGGCCCGCGAGATATTTGTTGAGCGCGGCGACGACCTCGCTCGTCGAGCTGACCACCGACACATAGTCAGGTGTCGCGATGAAGCGCTGGTTGAAGCCTCTTCTCAGGGCCTCGTAGCGGGGGTCACCGGCCACCACCTCGGTGCCGCACTCGGTTCCGGCCCTGGTCAGGCTCACAGCCATCTGGCTCTCCCTGTGACGGAGCGGCAGCACTTGTACGGGGCCGCACCGTCAGGCTGTCGTGGCCGGAGGGAGCGCGACAGCCGCGGAGGCCCGTACGGGTGACGCTTGACGCGGACACCGTCAGGAGAGTGACGGCGGGGTGCGGAGCAGCCTCAGTCGTCTGCTCCGCACCCCGCCGGCAGCGGCCGCGGCCCCTCAGCCGCGGCAGTGAACCGGGCCCCTCAACCTCGGTCGTAGGCGTGGAATCCCCGACCCGTTTTGCGGCCGAGCAATCCCGCCTCCACCATGCGCTGCAGCAGTGGCGGAGGAGCGTAGTGCGGTTCCTTGAACTCTTCGTACAGGGAATCCGCGATGGCGGCCACCGTATCGAGGCCGATCAGGTCGGCCAGCCGGAGCGGCCCCATGGGGTGCGCGCAGCCCGCTTCCATGCCCGTGTCCACATCGGCCGCGGTGGCGAAGCCGGACTCGGCCATACGGATCGCGGACAGGAGATAGGGGATCAGCAGCGCGTTGACGATGAAGCCGGCCCGGTCCTGGGAGCGGATCACCCGCTTGCCCAGGGCATCGGTGGCGAACTTCTCGACGGCCGCCACGGTGCCGGGCGCGGTGTGGAGCGAGGCCACAACCTCCACCAGCGGCAGGACGGGAACCGGGTGGAAGAAGTGCAGACCCACGACGCGGTCGGCCCGGCGGGTGGCCATGCTGAGACGCATGATCGGGAGGGCGGAGGTGTTGGTGGCGAGAATGGCTTCCGGGTCCTCGACGATCTTGTCGAGGGCGCCAAAGACCTCTGCCTTGACCTCCTCGTTCTCGACCACGGCCTCCATGACGAGCTGCCGGTCGGCCAGGTCGTCCAGGCTGCCGGTGAAGACCAGCCGGGCCAGTGCGTCCTCGGCGGCCGGACGGTCCAGCTTCCCCCGCCGAACAGCGCGTTCCAAGGAGTGGGTGAGGCGTTCGCGGGCCGCGCGGGCGGCGGTCGCGTCCGCCTCGCAGACCACGGTGTCCAGCCCCGCACGGGCGCAGACCTCGGCGATCCCGGCCCCCATCTGCCCGCCGCCGACGACGCCGACGCGGCGGATGGGCGCGCTCATGACCGCACCGCCGGACGGCGTACGAGGGTACGGCGGTGCACGAGGTGACGGGCGTAAGCGTCCGTGGCGAAGAACGGCGGCAGGTCCCGCGACAGCGCCGTACGGTCGAAGAGATCGCGGGCCTGCGCCACGCATGCCGCGGGGTCTTCCCGGGTGAAGGCCGCGCACTCCGTGTCGAGCAGGCCGAGCACGGTGTCACGGGTGACCGCGCCGTGCCGCAGCCACTGCCATATCTGGACGCGGGCGAGCTCGGCGGTGGCGGCGTCCGCCACCGCCCCGTAGTGGGTCACCGTTCCCTGGCCGCGCAGCCAGGCGTCGAAGTAGCGCAGGGCGAGGGCGAGATGGGAGCGGATGCCCTCGTGGGTGGGCGGACCGCTGGTGCGGCGGATACAGAGCAGATGCGCGGCGGATACGTCGACGTCGTCCCGTGTGTGCTCGATCTGGTGCGGACGGCCGCCGAGCACGGCGTCGAAGGCCGCGCGGCAGTCGGGGACCAGGGCGGGATGGGCGATCTGGGAGCCGTCGAAACCGTCCTGGGCCTCGCGTTCCTTGTCGAGCCGCAGCCCGGCCAGGGCCGCCTCGCCGCTCGGCGCATCGCGGCCGGGGACATGGGTGGCCATGGCGCCGATCGCATGGGCGCCCCGCCGGTGGCAGGTGCGCACCAGCAACTCGGTGCAGGCACGCAGGAAGGGGGCCGTCATGGTGACCTTCGTGCGGTCGGGGAGGACGAAGTCCGGTCGGTGGGCGAAGTTCTTGATCAGGCTGGCGAGGTAGTTCCCGCGTCCGGTGTGCAAACCGGCGCTGTGGTCCCGCAGTTCGTAGAGGATCTCCTCCATTTCGAAGGCCGCGGTGATCGTCTCGATGACGACGGTGGCACGGATGGTGCCGCGCGGGATGCCCAGCAGGTCCTGGGCGAGGACGAAGACGTCGTTCCAGAGCCGGGCGTCGTAGCGGTTTTCGAGCTGGGGGAGCGAGAAGTAGGGGCCGTGGCCGGCGTCGATCTGCCGTGCGGCGCAGTGGAAGAAGAAGAGGCCGAAGTCCACCAGGGAGGCGGGGACGGGGCGGCCGTCGATGCGCAGGTGCTGTTCGGTGAGGTGCCAGCCCCGGGGGCGGACCATGAGGGCCGGGACGACAGCGTCGGGCCGCCGCTCGCCCCGGGGAGCGGTGAGGCCGAGCCGTCGGTCACTGATGTCGAGCAGGTTCAGCTGGCCGCCGATGATGTTGTCCCAGGTGGGCGAGGTGGCGTCGGCGAAGTCGGCGATCCACACCTGCGCGCCGGAGTTGAGGGCGTCGAGGGCCGTGCGGCGGTCGGGCGGGCCGGCGAACTCCACCCGGCGGTCGGTAAGGCCCGGCGCCGGCGGAGCGACCCGCCAGTCGGGGTCGGTACGTACGGCGGAGGTGGCGCGCGAGAAGTCGAGCGGGATGCCGGAGGCGAGCAGCGTGGCGCGGCGGCTTCGCTCGGTGATCAGGTCCAGGCGCCGGTCGGCGAAGGCGGCATCGAGGCGGCCGATGAAGTCCAGAGCCGCGGGGGTGAGGATCTCGTCATGGCGGTCGCCCGGTGTGCCGAGAACCTGGACGGCGCTGGTCAGTTCGGTGGGAGGCATGCGGGGGCTCCTCAGCGGAGTGGGGCGGTGCGGGCCGGACGGAGACGGACGTCCGGCCCGCACCTGGAGAGCGGCCGGGGCGACGCCCTCGTCGAACGGGTGGCCTGGCGGGACCGTGCCGGGCCGGAGCGGCTCTAGTGGAACTGCTCTTCCTCGGTGGAGCCGCTGAGCGCGGTGGTCGAGGAGGCCGGGTTGAGCGCCGTGGAGACCCGGTCGAAGTAGCCGGTGCCGACCTCGCGCTGGTGCTTGACGGCGGTGAAGCCGTGCTGCTGGGCGGCGAACTCCTTCTCCTGGAGATCGACATACGCGGTCATGCCGGACTCGGCGTAGCCGCGGGCCAGCTCGAACATCGCGTGGTTGAGGGAGTGGAACCCGGCCAGGGTGATGAACTGGAAGCGGTAGCCCATCGCGCCCAGCTCCCGCTGGAACTTGGCGATCTGGTCATCGTCCAGCGCGGCCTTCCAGTTGAAGGACGGCGAGCAGTTGTAGGCCAGCATCTGGTCCGGGTACCGCGCATGGATGGCCTCCGCGAACTCCCGGGCCTGCGCCAGGTCCGGAGTGCCCGTCTCCACCCACAGCAGATCCGCGTACGGGGCGTAGGCCAGGCCGCGGGCGATCACCGGGGCCATGCCGTTCTCGACCCGGTAGAAGCCCTCGGCGGTCCGCTCGCCGGTGCAGAAGCGGGCGTCGCGCTCGTCCACGTCGCTGGTGAGGAGGTTGGCGGCCAGCGCATCGGTACGGGCCACGATCACGGTCGGCACATCGGCGATATCGGCCGCGAGCCGGGCGGCGTTGAGGGTGCGGATGTGCTGTGCGGTGGGCACCAGGACCTTGCCGCCGAGGTGGCCGCACTTCTTCTCGGACGCCAGCTGGTCCTCGTAGTGAATGCCCGCGGCGCCGGCCGCGATCATCGCCTTGGTCAGCTCGAAGGCGTTGAGCGGACCGCCGAAACCGGCCTCGGCATCGGCGACGATCGGCGCCAGCCAGTCGATGCGCTCGTCCGTACCGGTCCCGCCGCCCTCCACGGTGGCGATCTGGTCGGCGCGCAGCAGCGCATTGTTGATCCGACGCACCACCTGGGGAACGGAGTTGGCGGGGTAGAGACTCTGGTCCGGGTAGGTGTGGCCGGCCTGGTTGGCGTCCGCCGCGACCTGCCAGCCGGAGAGGTAGATGGCCTGCAGACCGGCCTTGACCTGCTGCACCGCCTGACCACCCGTCAGCGCGCCGAGCGCATGGACATAGTCCTGGGTGTGGAGCTGCCGCCACAGCCGCTCGGCGCCGCGCCGGGCCAGGGTGTGCTCCTCGCGGACGCTGCCGGACAGCCGCACCACGTCCTCGGCGCCGTACGTGCGCTCAACTCCCTTCCAGCGCGGGTCCGTCGCCCACCGCTGTGCCAGTTCTTCGGCCGTCGTCGTGTCCGTCTGCGCCATGACCGTCTCCCGGGGTCGCCTGTATCGCCTGGTGCGTGTGAAGTGTGCGAAGGGCTAGGCACTGAGTGCCGCGCCTTCTGTGCCGCCGCCCGCCGGACCCCTCCCGGTGTGTGGAGAGGTGAGCAATGCGCCCGGGGCGCCGGACCGGAACGCCGAGATACCCGACGTCAGGGCTCGAAATCGGGCCCGGAGTTCCGCTCCGGCCGCCGGGGTCCGGCGGGCCGCACTCAGACTCTGGCAGTGGCACCGAGTGCCATCAACCATGGCGGCCTGCCAACTTCCGCGCATCTTCCGACGCCGTTTTGCCAACCTTGCCAACATCCCAAGTCCGGCTTCCTCCTGGTCGGATAGGCTTCAGCCGCATCGAAGGGACGTTCCGGTGAGCAAGACATACGCGGGGGCGCGGCTGCGACAGCTGCGCGAGGAGCGACGGCTCAGTCAGGCCGAACTGGCACGCATACTGGCGATTTCGCCCAGCTACCTCAACCAGATGGAACACGACTCCCGGCCGCTGACCGTGCCGGTACTGCTGCGCCTCACCGAGGCGTTCGGGGTGGACCCCGGCTTCTTCTCGGCACGCGACACCAGCAGACTCGTCGCCGACCTGCGCGAAACGCTCGCCGACGAGGTCGCTGCCGCCCGGGTGTCCCCCTCCGACCTCTCCGAACTGGCCTCCCGGCTACCGGCCGTGGCCGGCGTCCTGCTCGATCTGGGACGGCGCAACCAGACGCTGGCCGAGCGGCTGGCCGAGGCGACGGACGGCCGCGACCACGACCACCCGGCCGCTCCGCGCTCGCCGCACGAGGAGATCCGGGAGTTCTTCTACCGCCGCCAGAACTATCTGCACGACCTCGATCTCGCCGCCGAGAACCTCGCGGACGAGATGGACATCCGTCCCGGCGAAGTACTGCGCGCCCTCACCGCCCGGCTCGCCGAACGCCATGGCGTTCGGCTCGCGGCCGACTCCGACCGCTTGCACCACTACGACGCGACGGCCCGGGTGCTGCATCTGTCCAACCGTCTGCGCCCCGGCCAGCAGGCCTTCCGTATGGCCACGCAACTCGCCCTGCTGGAGTACGCCGAGGAGCTGTCCGCACTAGCCGCTGAGGACTACGAGAAGGGCTCGACCACCTGGTCGCTCGCCCGGATCGGCATCGCCAACTATGTGGCCGCCGCGCTGATCCTCCCGTACCGCGCCTTCCACGCCGCCGCCGAGGAAGTGCGCTACGACCTCGAACGCCTCACCGACCGCTTCGGCCTCGGCTACGAGACGGTCTGCCACCGCCTCAGCACCCTCCAGCGCCCACGCCTGCGGGGCGTGCCGTTCTCCTTCGTACGCGTCGACCGCGCGGGCAATATGTCCAAACGCCAGTCGGCCACCGGCTTCCACTTCTCCCGCGCGGGCGGCACCTGCCCGCTGTGGAACGTGTACGAGGCGTTCACGGCACCCGGGCGCATCCATGTCCAGATCGCCGCGATGCCGGACGGACAGCGCTACTTGTGGACCGCCCGCGCCCTCACCCGCCACCGCGGCGGCTGGGGCGAGCCGGGCAAGACCTTCGCCATCGGCCTCGGCTGCGAGATCCGGCACGCCTCCCGGCTCGTCTACTCCGACGGTCTCGACCTGGCCAATGCCTCCGCCGCCACCCCCATCGGCATGGGCTGCCGGATCTGCGAGCGCCTCGACTGCCCTCAGCGCGCGGTACCGCCCCTGGGGCGGCCGCTCGCCATCGACGAGAACAGCAGCACCTTCGTGCCGTACCCCGTCCGGGACCGCACGGAGCGCTGACCCGGGCGCGGGCAGGGAGCCACACGTCTCTCCGCGGCGAAGGGCGTGCCGGTCGGCCCGGCGTTACGTTGGAAGACCATGCGCCTCGGGCCCTGCGCAGATCGCGGAGTGTGGACATGACCAAGCGGAGTGTGGCCATGGCCAATGAGCCCCTCTCGGGCCGGATCGCCGTCGTGACCGGCGCTGCCCGCGGGCTGGGGGCGTGCATGGCACACGCGCTCGTACGCCGCGGGGCAACGGTCGCGCTGATCGGGCTCGAAGAGCCCGAACTTCAGCGGGTCGCGGCGTCCCTTCCCGGCCGCGCCCGTTACTGGTCCGCCGACATCACCGACGAGGGCGCAATGGCGGACGCCGCCGACAGCGTGCGGCAATGCCTGGGGCCGCCGTCCGTGCTGGTCGCCAACGCGGGGGTCGTTGCCGGCGGCCCGTTCCTGCACAGCGATCCGGCCGTCTGGCGCCGGGTGGTGGAGGTCAACCTGATCGGCAGCTGCCTCACGGTGCGCGCCTTCCTCCCCGGGCTCCTCGCCACACGCGGCTACTACCTGCAGATCGCCTCCCTCGCGGCGATCACGGCAGTGCCCATGATGTCCACGTACTGCGCTTCCAAGGCGGGCGTCGAGGCGTTCGCGCATGCGCTGCGCGCCGAAGTGGCGCACACCGGCGTCGATGTCGGCATCGCCTACCTCAGCTGGGCGGACACCGACATGATCCACGCCCCTGTGCTGAGGGAACTTCGCGCCGGCCTGCCGTGGCCCGCGGGAAAGATCTATCCGCCCCAACAGGTTGCCGACCGCCTGGTCCGCGGCATCGAGCGACGGGAGCCCGCCGTCTACGCCCAGCCATGGCTGCGCGCCGTGCAGGCGCTACGAGGCGGCGTGCCGGGCGTCATCATGCGCCGGTCCCACCACCAACTGCACCGCCTGGTGAGCCGCGGTGACATCGAGGCGACGGGGCTGGTGGGCGAAGGGGGGAGGGCTGACGAGGCGGCCGGATCCGCCGGGGCGCGCATGCCGGACGGCTGAGCGGGCGGGCACGCCGGGCGGCGGCGGGCAGCGCGTACGCGGTCGCCGCGAAACCTCGGGCGATTGGCCCTAACCTGGGGGAATGGGCGGTGACTTGGTCACGCTGTTCCTCTGCGGTGACGTCATGCTCGGCCGCGGCGTCGACCAGATCCTGCCGTGTCCCGGCGACCCGGCGCTGCGCGAGGGTTTCGTCCGGGACGCCCGCGACTATGTCGAGCTGGCGGAGGCGGCGAACGGCCCCATTCCCCGTCCGGTCGACTTCTCCTGGCCATGGGGGGAGGCGCTGCCGGTGCTCGATGAGGCTGCCCCCGCCGCCCGGGTGATCAACCTGGAGACCAGCATCACGTGCAACGACGCGTTCGCACCCGACAAGGCAGTGCACTACCGGATGCACCCCGCGAACCTCTCCTGTCTGGCCGCCGCCCACCCCGACGTCTGCGTACTGGCCAACAACCACGTTCTGGACTTCGGCCGCGGCGGACTGGAGGAAACGCTCGACACCCTGGCGGGCGCGGGGCTGCGGACCGCCGGGGCAGGAGCGGACGCCGACACCGCCAGACGCCCGGCGACCGTCCCTCTCGACGCCGGCCGCCGGCTCCTGGTCTTCTCCTTCGGCATGCCGTCCAGCGGGATCCCGCACACCTGGGCCGCGACCGCGGCCCGCAGTGGGGTCGACGTGGTGGCCAGGCCGTCGGAGGCCGCCGCGGCCGAGGTCATCGGCCGGGTACGGCAGGTCAAGCGGCCGGGCGATATCGCGGTGGCCTCGGTCCACTGGGGTCCCAACTGGGGCTACGGCGTGACCCACAGCGAGGGCGTCTTCGCCCGGATGCTCCTGGACGGCGGCGTGGACGTCGTACACGGGCACTCCTCGCACCACCCCCGCTCCCTGGAGGTGCACCGGGGAAAACTGGTGATCCACGGGTGCGGCGACTTCATCGATGACTACGAGGGCATCACCGGCTACGAACAGTATCGGGACGACCTGCGGCTGCTCTACCTCGTCTCGGTGGAACCGGACACCGGCAGGCTCCACGACGTACGGATCACCCCCTTGCAGGCCCGGCGGATGCGGCTGCGGCACGCCTCGTCCGAGGACACCCGCTGGCTGCGCGCGCTCCTCGACCGGATCGGCCACGGCTTCCGGTCATGCGCCGGCCCCGAGCCGGCGGACACGATCACGCTCCGGCCGTCCTGACGCAGCGGGCACGATCACCTCCAGGCCGCCCTGACGCGGCGGCTCCGACACCCCACAGGCCTGCGACAACACCCGTCCCGGGACATCCGCGAACTGGCCGGCCTACCTCGAAAGGCTCAACCAACCCTTCGCCGGCTCCGCCGCGCGTACCCGAACGGCCTCCCGCCGGACCTGCCATTCGAGCCAGGGAACCCGGCCGGTGTCCACCGGGCGCAGCCAACGAGATTCCCCCGGCAACCGCATCCCGGAGGCCACCGCGGCCGCGCGGCCCGCGGTGGCACATGGGGAGGCCGACCTCGCAGAGTGACCTGCGGGCGGCAACACTGGGAGGCAGCGGAAAGCACCGACGCACGGTGAGGCTGGAGGCGATGGGCGCATCCGACAGGGCGTACGGCGGCGACCGGCCCGTAGAGCCCGCGGTGCAGACGTGGGCCCGGGTGGTGGTCGACGCGCGAGGCGTGCTGACCGAATGGAGCGCCGCGGCCGAACGCCTGCTCGGATACGTGGCGAGCGATGTCGTGGGACGGCCCGCTGCCGTACTGATGGCCACGGCCGACGAGGCGGACGAAGCCGAAGGGCCCGCACCGGGCGACGGGGGCGACAAGGGCGAAGAGGGCGCGGCCATCCTGCTGCGCCACCGTGACGGCCGTACGGTCAGCTGCCGGCTGAGCGTCCACCCCGAGGACGGAGACGGCGCCGGACCGCGCTGGGCGGTCATGCTGGCTCCCGCCGGGACGCCGTCCGCCCGGGAGATCGACCGCGCATTTCTGGAGGCGCTGTTCACCCGATCGCCGGTGGGGCTGTTCGTCCTCGACCCGGAGCTCAGGCTGCTGAAGTTCAATGCCGCCGCGGAGGGGATGCAGGGCACGCCGGCCGAGACGGCGGTGGGCCGTCGCCCCACCGAGGTATGGCCCGACTTCGGTGCCGAGCCCATGGAGCGGGTGATGAAACAGGTCCTGGAGTCGGGGAAGCCGGTGACCGGCTTCGAGAAGCGCGGCCGGCCCCCGGGAGACCCCGGCCGGGAGCACATCTACTCGGCGTCCGCGTTCCGCCTCGAAGACGCCCATGGCCGCATCCTCGGGGTGGCCGATGCGGTGGTCGACGTCACCGACCGGCACCGCGCGCAGGAGCGACTGACCCTGCTCGCCGAGGCCGGGGCGCGTATCGGCACCACCCTGGACGTGGTGCGCACCGCTCAGGAACTGGCCGATCTGGCGGTGCCACGACTGGCCGACACCGCCGCCATCGAGGTGCTGGAGCCGACGCTCCTGGGCGGGGAGATCACCCCCGGGCCGGTCGCCGGCGACGCGGTGCTGCGCCGGGCGGCGTCGCGCTCCCGCCGGAAGGAAGTGCCGCCGGGCGTGTACGAGGTCGGCGAGGTCAGCACCTTTCCGTTCGCCGGGCCGTTCACCAGGGCCCTGCGCGACCTGCGGCCGCTGCTGGTCAGCCCGCTGGACCCGGACAGTGAGTGGATCCGTGCCGACCCCGTGCGCGGGCGGCGGATGCTCGAAGAGAAGGTCCACTCGCTCATGCTGATCCCGCTGGTCGTCCGCGACCTGCCCCTCGGGCTCGCCGCCTTCTACCGATGGGGGGAGTTGGGCCCCTTCCAGGAGGACGATCTGACGCTGGCCACGGAACTCGGCCGCCGAACGTCCATCTGCCTGGACAACGCCCGTCAGTACGTACGCGAACGCAACGCACTGCTGAGCCTCCAGCGCAGTCTGCTGCCGCACGAACTCCCCGATCAGATCGGCGTGGAGGCCGCCCACCAGTACGTCCACGCCGGATCCGGCGGGGACTGGGTCGATGTCATCCCGCTGTCCGGAGCCCGGGTGGCGCTGGTGGCCGGCCGGGCCGCCGGCCATGGCGTGCATGCCGCGGCCGCCATGGGCCGGCTGCGCGCGGCCGTCCATACGCTGTCGGACCTGGATCTGGAGCCGGACGAACTGCTGGCCAGGGTCGATGACTTGGTGTTCCGCCTGGCAGGTGACGACATCCGGGCGGGTGCCGGCGGCCGGGCCGGCGCCGACGCCGACAAGGACGCTGACGTGGACGCCCGCCCCGGCCCCGGTCATGGGGACGGGGTCGGCTCCGAGTGCCTGTACCTGGTCTACGACCCGGTCTCCCGGCGCTGCACCATGGCCGGAGCCGGCCACTCCCGCCTCGTCGTCCGATATCCGAACGGCTCGGTGACGACCCTGGTGCCCCCGGCCGCCGAGCCGCTGGGCCGGCCCGGCCCGTCGTTCGGAAAGGCCGAACTGGAGCTTCCCGAGGGGGCGTTGCTCACCCTCCACACCCCAGGGCTGCTCCAGGCGTACGAGGACCGGGCGGCCGGCCTGACCCGGCTCGAAGGCCTGCTCGCCCGGCCGCCGGACTCCCTGAGCGAGATCTGCCGACTGCTCACCGACTCCCTCCTCCCCGAGCAACCCCCTGAAGACGCCGCTGTGTTGGTCGCTTGCACCCACGCGCTGGGCGAGGACCGGGTTGCCGCATGGGACCTCCCTTCCGACCCGGCGGTCGTCTCCACCGCGCGTTCCCTCGTCGCCCACCAGCTCGCCTCCTGGGGCCTGGAGGAGGAAGCGTTCACCACGGAGCTGATCGTCAGCGAACTCGTCACCAATGCCATTCGCTACGCCAGCGCCCCCATCCGGTTGCGTATGATCCGCGACCGCACACTGACCTGCGAAGTCTCCGACGGAAGCAGTACCGCACCCCGCGTACGGCATCCACGCGCCACGGACGAAGGGGGCCGCGGCCTCCTTCTCGTCGCGCAGTTCGCCGAGCGCTGGGGTGCTCGCTACACCGCCGAGGGCAAGACCGTCTGGGCCGAGCAGAAGATCGACGGAGCTTCGGACGACCTGGTGTGAGCCTGCTGCCGGCAGAGCTGGTCCCGGCCGACTCACCGCTCGGCCACTGAGATGATCTTCGAATGAACCATCGCTCTCGTGCCTGGATCCAGCGGCGGCTTCGGTCGCTGGCCTTCCTGGAACTGCTCAACATCCCACTCCAGGCCGCACTCTGGTTCGGCAAGGTCGGCTTCCCGATAACGCCGGCGAACGCCGTGGGATTCGCGTTGTTCGCACTCCTTCTCCTGCAAGGAGCCGCCTACTGGCTCGCCAAGCTCCGCCGGGTCGCGACAGCCGGCAACTCCCTCCCCGGCGCCAGGACTTTCGCGGCGATCCGCGTACTCAACGTTCCGTTGCTGATCGCCGGTGTGCTCTTCACCCTCCGGGCGGTGTGCGTCGACCCCGGGAGCGGCAGCTGGCCGGGCCTCGTCTTCGCGCTGTTCGCGGTGCTGGAGTACATCAACTACTTCCACACGCAACTCATGTACGACACCCGCGAGGACCTCCGCCACCTGCGCAACCACGGCCTGCGCCGTGCGCACCTGGCCCGCGATCTGGACTCTCGCAGGTAGCGGCAGCACGCCAACTCCCCGCCGAACTCGTCATCGCCGGCACCCACGACGACCCGGTCGCCCCGCCCGGGCGTCATCCCGGAGGCGGCTACCTCAGGAGCCGTTTTCTGGTCAGCTGCGTCACCTCCGCGCGGCTGTGACTGCCGTGGTCGGCGGCGATGAAGTGATTGCCGATCCGCAGTGAGCAGGCGAGCATGCAGCGGACCTCGACGTCGTCCGTGTCGAGGCAGAAGGAGCCGAACAGCGAGCGCAGGTACTCCATCCGCCGGTTGTCGACGCGTCGGAGTCGCTGCGCGACGGCCTCGTCGCGCCGGGCCCGGTCGCGGATCGTGAGGTCGTCCGTGGTGCCCGTCATCGGCCCGTCGCCGGACGAGGCGATCGTGAACAGCCGCTCCAGTTTGGCCCTGGCATCTCCTCCGCCGCTCTCGACCTGCTCGATCACTCCCTCGGTGACCTCGCGCTCCCATGCGTCGAGCATCTCGGTGAGCAGCGCGTCCCGGTTGCCGGCGGTTACCGCGGCCAGATGGCCGTCCTGGTGAAGCCGAACGGGCTGCTCGGCGCCGTATACATGGCGGGCATCAAGCCCTTCCGGTACCTGGAGGGTACCCGGCACTGTTTCGAGGGATCGGACACAAGTGGCAGGCGAGCGCCGGCGAAAGGAGCGCGGGCTGCTGACCGGATCCGGCGGAGGGTTGGGTCATCTCGGCCATCCGTTGTGGCCCTCCGAGCCGGGCAAGCACCTCCCCGAGTCGGACAAGCACCTCCCCGAGCCGGACAAGCCGCTCTCAAATGCGCAGAGTTAAGGGCGGATGCGTCCCGTTCAGATAGTGGTCGCCGATGTCGCGGAGCCTGTGGGTGGGGGAGCCCTGTGCCGTCAGGACGCGCGCATTGCGCCAGAACCTGTCGAACCCCGGGCCGTCGGCGGGGGAGTCGGCGCCGTCCGTGAGTTCCAGGATGCGCGTGGTGATGTGCATCGCGGACCTGCTGGTGACGGCCTCGGCCGCGGCGACGAGGACCGCGATGTCGGCGCGTTCGTCGATGCCGAGTTCCCGCCCCATGAGGAGTCCTCTCGCCAGAGCCTCCGTCGCCGGCTCGACGACCGCCGCGGCGGTGTGGGCGGCGGCCACCAACTCCCCGTAGGCGAGGAGGAGGTACGGATCGCCGCTTGGCCGTCCCGCGTAGGCGCCGTTGTCCGGATCCGCGATCGGCCAGATACGCGGCGTGGCACGGCTGAAGTCCCGGGCCTCGGCCAGTGCTCCTTCGGCGATCCCCAGGCCGACATGGACGAGAGCGAGCCGCAGCGTCAGAGGGGCGAGCGTGGCGAACGGGGCGACATCGTGCTCGTCGCGCGGCACGGCGCCCAGTACCTGATCGGCGGGCACCGGGACGCCGTCGAACCCGACGGTGCCGGCTCCGGTGAGGCGCTGTCCGAGGCGGTCATGTGCCGGGTCGGCCGTCACGCCCGGGTGGGCCGGGTCCACGACCACGATCAACGACTCACCGGTTTCGGTACATCCCGCGGCGAGCACCAGCCGGTCGGCCACGGCGACACCCGCGGCGAAAGCCCTGCTCCCATTGAGGACGTAGCCGCTGTCGGCCGGTGTGAGCGTCAGGTCGGGACCCGTCTCCAGCTCCGCCTCCGCCGACCCCGGAAGGTCGGTGCTGCCGCCCCAGATCCACTGCTCGTCCGCCGCCCGGAGTTCCAGTACGTCGGCCTTCTGCGGGGTGCCGAAGAAACGGGCGCTCCACGACAACACATAGTGCCGGCCGAGCAGTTCGCCGATCGAGCTGTCGGCCGCCGCGATCTCCCGGATGACCGCACAGGCGGTGCGCCAGTCGGTCCCCCGCGTGGGCGGGCCGGGCGGTGCCAGCAGAGCCGGCAGGCCGGCTTCGCGCAGTCGTGAGATCTCGTCGAAGGGAGGCTTGCCCGCCCGGTCACGGGAGATTGCGTCGACGGCGAGATCATCGGCGATCTCGCGGGTGACGCGTGGCCAGATCCCTTCCTCGGCCGGGTGGTTGATCTGTCGGGAGGCGGTGCGTGCTGCGGACTTCTTCGGCATGGCGCCGTTCACCATCCTGTCGGGCGTGTGGATCGGCGTGTGCACGGCCGCCCCACCTCACGCATTCCCTAGTTTTCCCACTGGATTAGTAGGGAATGAATCATGCTTCCGGACTCCCGTTTGGAGCAAGGGTCGTTCGAGGGGTGGACAGCCGGGTCTTGAAATCCGGACGGTGAGGCAGTGGGGGGGGGCGGCCAGGGATCGTTCAGGCGCCGGTCAGGGATTCGTCCACGAGGCCGGATCCTCGGCCAGCGCGGACACCCGGGTGGGCAGGTCGGCCGAGGCGACATCGGCCAGGGATACACCGTCAAGGATCTGCCGGACATTGGCCCGTAGCGCGACCCACAGTGGCAGCAGCGACTCGGCCGGCCCGGTGTAGGACAGCTCCGGCGGGCGGACACCGCGTACCGACACCAGCGGCCCGTCCACGACGCGGATGACATCCGCGATGCTGATGTCCTCCGGAGGCTTGGCCAGCCGGTAGCCGCCGTTGCCACCGCGCTGACTGAGTACGAGCCCGCCGCGCCGCATATCGTTCAGGATGCCTTCGAGGAACTTGTGCGGAATGTCCTGAGCGTCGGCAATGGCCTCCGCCTTGAGCGGCCCCGCCTCCCGGGCACCGGCGAGTTGCAGCGCGGCACGCACCGCATAGTCCGCTCTGGCTGAAATCCGCATGCCGGCATTATCCCGCAACGGGACGGCGTGGCCTCTCCGGGCGTACCACCCGGCCCGAGGTGGGCACCAGCCGCGCGTCCAGGCGCAGCAGCACCCTTGACGTGGCTCGACGGCGGCTCGACACTCAAGGGCGGGAACCCTATTGAACGGGTGGGAAATCATGGGGCGTGCAGGGCTGGACACCGACCGCGCGAGCCGCGCGATCCAGCCGCTTCCCCTTCTGACCTCACGCCGGCACATCGATCTGCTGCGCGTCTGCAGCGCGGCAAGTCCTCTCTGCTGAGGCGATAGCGGCCCGCCGCCGCGCCGTACTCCGCCCCACGCCGAACTCTTCGTCGTGCCCGGGCCTGCGCCGACGGCGCCCCATGTCCGCCGCCTGCTGCACATACGCCTGCGCCCAGGCCCGTCCTACGCCTGTACGCATAGGCCCGTACACCCGTGCCCGTGCATCGGCCTGTACGTCCGTCGGCCTGTACGTCCGTCGGCCTGTACGTGCGCCAGTACGTCCGCTTCTACGTCCGCCTGTACGTCCGCGAACCGGACCCGGATCCCAGGGAGTCGCATGTCCGCCACGTCCCGCACCACCACGTCGCACACCACCACGTCCGACACCACCACGTCGCAGACCGGCGTGCCGTCCCTCCGGGGCAGGATCGGCTGCGATGTGCGCAGCGGCCACTACGCCGTGCCGCACCGCTACCGCCTGCACCTCTCGCTGTCCTGTCCGGACTGTCTGAGCATCGCCATCACCCACAGCCTGCTTGACCTCGGTGACATCCTTCCGGTGACACTGCTGCCCGCCGTGCCCGACGGCCCGGGTGCCGGATACGTGGCGCTGCGCCCGCTGTACGAAGCCAGTTCGCACCAGCACCCCGGCCCGGCCGCGGCGCCGGTGCTCAGCGACGGATGGACGGGACGGATCGTCAGTACGCACACCCCCGACATCCTGCGCGACCTGGCCGGGCAGTTCGGCGGCGACGGCCCCGACCTGTATCCGCACCATGCCCGGAACGAGATCGAGGCGGTCGCCCGGCTCTGTGAGCGGAACATCAACGAGGCCGCGCAGCACGCCGGTCGGCTCGGCATCGACAGCGCGGCCCACGAGACCGCGCTGGGCACCCTGCTCGGCGCACTGGACTCACTGGAGCAGCGGCTGGCCGACCGGAACCACCTGCTGGGCAGCGAACTCACCGCCGCCGACGTCCAGTTGTGGGTGACACTGGTGCGGCTCGACACCGTCCACCGCTGGCATCTGGACGCCGCTGCGGTTCACCGCATCGCCGACCACCCGCGGTTGTGGTCGTACGCCCGCCGGCTGGCGGCCCACCCCGCCTTCGGCTCGCACCTCGACCTGGACGGCATCGCCCGCCGCCACCACGCTCGCTGTCAGGGACAGGAGGCCGCCGGCGCGGCGGTACAGATCGTGGACTGGACGGCGTCTTCGGCAGCTGCCCTTCGAAGCAGCCGCCGATAGCAATCGTCGGTGGCGGCGCCTCAGTAGTAGCCCCTTTCGCCGTCCACCAGTTCCCGGATGGCATCCATATGACCGGCGTGCCGGGCGGTCTCCTCGATCATGTGGAACAGGATCCACCGCAGGTTCGCGGCGGCGGCCCTGAAGTCCGGGTGCCGCCCCACATCATCGAGTGAATGGGCGGCGATGATCTCGTTCGACACCTTGCACTGCCGGTCGTACTCGTCGAGGAGCTGGGCGAGCGGGATGCCGTCGACCCTCATGTCGGCATCCTCCGGGCCGTCGTCGAACATCGGTCCCTCGGCGGGCCGGCCCATCAGCATGACCTCGAACCAGCAGTGCTCGACCCAGCGCATATGGGAGACGACACCTGCCATCGTCATGTGGGGCGAGGCCGGAAGCACGGGTCGGTGGGCATCCGCATCGGACAGCCCTTCGCACTTCCAATGGATGATCGCGCGCTGCATGTCGAGCCAACCGACAAGCTGGGTCCGCTCGTCGGCGGTGTAGTGAGGGCGAATGCGTGGAGGAATCATGGCGCGGACGCTACTGGAGCGGGCGCCGCGACGCCGGGGATTTTCGGGCTGCCGGTGCTTCCCGGGGGAGCGCCGGTGTCAGCTCACCGTTCCCGTTCCGCCAACGCCTTGAACTGCTGCAGGTCGCTGCGTACGCCCCGTTCGATCGCGGCCGCCTGGGCAAACCCTCGCGGTCCGCCGAACACCTCCTTGATGGTGCCCGGGTCGTATTCGAACCGGGCCTGGATCCGGGTGTGCTCCCCGTCGATGGGCAGCAGCGCGAAGGTGCCCGCGAGGTCGGGACCGCTCGTGGTCTGCCACATCATGACCTTCTCCCCGCCACGGTCGGTGATCTCGATCTCGACCTCGCGGGTGCGGCCGAGCGCGTCGACGTCCAGGTGTGCCCGGTTGTCACCCTCCGTACGCGCCTCGCGTACACCGTCCAGGAACCGCGGATAGGCTTCCACACGGTGAAGGCAGTCCCAGGCGGTATCGGCGGGAACGTCGATGTCAATGTGTTCTTCGAGTGTGCTCATGGGGCACCTCACAGCTCGGTTCACGGCGACACGGTTATGTCTCCAGAGTGCTCCGGGCGGGGGGCGGTGGCGACCGCAGCCTCTGCGGGGCCGCGGTGACGGCGACGAGGCGCCACGGAAGGACCAGCAGAGTCGGCGGACGGGGTGCGGCTCATCCTCGACGAAGCCGCGGTCGGCGGCCTGCGCACTCGGCCTGGAGCTGTGCGGCGGCCGGACCACCGCCCCTCCGGCGTGCGCGGGGGAGACCCGGTAGGCTTACCTGCGGCGGTGCGTCTTTGGGCACCGTACGGCGGTGGGGCCCGCCGTCCCCGAACCGCGGCGATGACGCCGCCAACGGTCCCTACTTGCGATGACGCGCACCCGGAATCGGTGCCCGGCGAGTAGGAGAGGTACGTGGAAGAGGCCCGCACATCCATGCGGAACGAGCCCATCGACCCCGACGTGGACCTGCACACCCCCGCCCGGCGCGCAGTACGGCCCCGTGGGCAGGCGGCGGTCATCGCGGCGGTCGCCGTGGGCGGCGGCATCGGCGCCGGTGCCCGTTACGGCGCGGTCCTTCTGTGGCCGACCGCGGCCGGAGCGTTCCCCTGGACCACCCTGGTGGTCAATGTGACCGGCTGCGCGATCATCGGCATCTTCATGGTGGTGATCACCGACGTGTGGGCCGCGCACCGCCTCGTACGCCCCTTCTTCGGCACCGGCGTGCTGGGCGGCTTCACCACCTTCTCGACCTATGCCGTGGACATCCAGCGCCTGGCGGCCGGCGGCAACGCCCGCACCGGCCTGGCCTACCTGGCCCTGACCCTGCTCGCCGCACTGGCGTCGGTCTGGGCAGCGGCGCACCTCACCCGCCGCGTCATCGAGTGGAGGCAGCGATGAGGCTCACCGGATCCGCCCTGCGCGTCACCATCTTCGTCGGCGAGAGTGACGTCTGGCACCACAAACCCGTCTTCGCGGAGATCGTGCACCGGGCGCACAAGGCCGGCCTCGCCGGTGCCTCGGTCTTCCGCGGCATCGAAGGCTTCGGCGCCTCCTCCCTGATCCACACCAGCCGGCTGCTGTCGCTGAGCGAGGATCTGCCGGTCGCCATCGTCATCGTCGACTCCGAGGAGCGCGTCCGCGCCTTCCTCCCGCAGATCGACGAGCTCGTCACCGAGGGGCTGGTGATCCTCGACGACTGCGAGGTCATCTCCTACGTCGGCCGCGAACCGGAGAACAACGACGCCACGGAGGAACGGTGAACTGGGTGCTGGTGATCGCCGGAGCGATGGTCGGTGCGCCGCTGCGCTATCTCACCGACCGCACCGTGCAGCGCAAGCACGACTCGGTCTTCCCCTGGGGCACCTTCACCGTCAACGTGGTGGGCTGCCTCATCCTCGGCCTGCTCACGGGTGCCGCCACCGCCGGTGCCGCCTCCTCACAGTTGCAGCTGCTCATCGGCACCGGCCTGTGCGGCGCGCTGACGACCTACTCCACGTTCTCGTACGAGACGCTGCGGCTGGCCGAGGAAGGCGCCCGCCTCTACGCGGTGGCTAATGTGGTGGGGAGCGTCGTGGTGGGCCTGGGCGCTGCCTTCGCCGGCGCGGCGGCCGCGCACGCCTTGTGGGGGTAGTTGCGCACCGCACGGTAGGCGGTTCCGACCGCGTACAGCGTTACGGCACGGGCGCCACCCGTCAGGAGTCGCGCGGCCCGGTCCACCGTGGCGTCGTCGATGTCGCCGATGTCTTCGTCGTCGTCACCGCCGTCAACGCCGTCACCGTCGTCGTGCACTCGGCGTCCGCGGCCTTCACGGGACCGTCGTCGGGCGGTCCGGCGACCGCCACCTCGGCGGGGCGCAGGAGATGGTTGCCGACCCGGTAGCCCGGGCGCAGGATCGCGGCGCATGTGGTGTGATCGACCTCGTCGGTAGGGGTGTACAGGACGGCTTCGTGCACCACCGGGTCGAAGGGCTCGCCGGCCGTGCCGAAGGACTGCAGGCCCAGCCCCGCCAGTTCGCTGTCCAGAGCCTGGGCGACGCGGCCGAAGCCGCCGGTCACCTCCCCCTGCTCGGCGGCCTCGGCGAGGGCGTCGAGCACGGGCAGCAAGCGGCCGAGGACGTTGGACACGGCGATCTCGCCGAGCGCCAGGCGGTCGCGGTGCACCCGCTTGCGGTAGTTGTCGTACTCGGCCTTCAGTCGTTGCAGGTCGGCCGTGCGTTCCTGGAGTTCGGCGCGGAGCCCCGCCTCCTGGGCTGCCGGCTGAGCGGCTGCCGGGTCGTGGCCGGGCGGCGTACCCCTGTCCTGATCGGTCCCTTCCTCCCCCCGGGCGCCATGGGGCGGAAGCGGGGACGGGTGGTCACCCGGCTCGTGCCCGACGAGTACCAGCGGCGGGCGGCGGCCGGGGTCGTCTGTCGGGCGGTTCATCATGCGCCTCCCTCCCGCTTGTCGTCATCGACGATCTCCGCATCGACGACGTCATCCTGACCACCGGTGGCCGCGCCCGAACTGCCTTCGCCGCTGCTGCCGGTGTCCGTAGGCGTGGCCTGGGACTGCGCCTGGGCGTACATCGCCTGGCCCAGCTTCTGGGAGACGGTCGCGAGCTTCTCGGTGGCGGCGCGGATCTCGGCCGTGTTGTCTCCATCGGCGGACTCGACCTTGAGCTTCTCCTTGAGCTCGCCGACGGCGGTCTCCACCTCGGTCTTCAGGTCGGCCGGGACCTTGTCCTCGTTGTCCTTGAGGAACTTCTCGGTCTGGTAGACGAGCTGTTCGCCCTGGTTGCGGGCCTCGGCGGCCTCACGCTTGCGGCGGTCCTCCTCGGCATGCCGTTCGGCCTCCCGCATCATGCGGTCGATGTCGTCCTTCGGCAGCGCGGAGCCGCCGGTGACGGTCATCCGCTGTTCCCTGCCCGTGCCGAGGTCCTTCGCGGTCACGTGCATGATGCCGTTGGCGTCGATGTCGAACGCGACCTCGATCTGCGGGAGACCGCGCGGGGCCGGCGGCAGACCGGTCAGCTCGAACATCCCGAGCTTCTTGTTGTACGCCGCGATCTCGCGCTCGCCCTGGTAGACCTGGATCTGCACGGACGGCTGGTTGTCCTCGGCCGTCGTGAAGATCTCGGAGCGCTTGGTCGGGATGGTCGTATTGCGCTCGATCAGCTTGGTCATGATGCCGCCCTTGGTCTCGATACCGAGGGACAGCGGGGTGACGTCCAGGAGCAGTACGTCCTTGACCTCGCCCTTGAGGACACCGGCCTGCAACGTGGCGCCGATGGCGACGACCTCGTCCGGGTTGACGCCCTTGTGCGGGTCCTTGCCGGTCAGCTCCTTGACCAGATCGGTCACCGCGGGCATCCGGGTCGAGCCACCGACCAGGATCACATGGTTGATGTCGGAGAGCTTGATCTTCGCGTCCTTGACCGCGTTGTGGAACGGTGCCTTGCACCGGTCCAGCAGGTCCGACGTGAGCTGCTGGAACTGTGAGCGGGTGAGCTTCTCGTCCAGATGCAGCGGGCCCTCGGCGGAGGCCGTGATGTACGGCAGATTGATCGTGGTCTCGGTCGCGGCCGACAGCTCGATCTTCGCCTTCTCCGCGGCCTCACGCAGCCGCTGGGTGGCCATCTTGTCCTTGGACAGATCGACGCCGTACGCGTTCTTGAACTGCTGGGTCAGGTGGTCGACGATCCGCTGGTCCCAGTCGTCGCCGCCCAGGTGGGTATCGCCGTTGGTGGCTTTCACCTCGACCAGGCCCTCGCCGATCTCCAGCAGCGAGACGTCGAAGGTGCCGCCGCCGAGGTCGAAGACCAGGATGGTCTGGTCGTTCTCCTTGTCCAGGCCGTAGGCGAGTGCCGCGGCGGTCGGCTCGTTGATGATCCGCAGGACGTTCAGGCCCGCGATTTCGCCGGCTTCCTTGGTCGCGGTGCGCTGGGAGTCGTTGAAGTACGCCGGAACGGTGACGACGGCGTCCGTGACGTCCTCGCCCAGGTAGGCCTCGGCCTCGCGCTTGAGCTTCTGCAGCACCCGCGCGGAGATCTCCTGAGCGGTGTACCGCTTGCCGTCGATGTCACCACTGTCCGGGAAACGCCACTCCGCCTCGCCCATGTGGCGTTTGACCGAGCGCGCCGTACGTTCGATGTTGGTCACGGCCTGCCGCTTGGCGACCTCACCGACCAGCACATCACCGTTCTTGGCGAACCCGACCACCGACGGGGTGGTCCGGGCCCCCTCACTATTGGCGATGACCGTGGGCTCACCGCCCTCCAGCACGCTGACCACCGAGTTCGTCGTACCGAGGTCAATCCCCACTGCACGTGCCATGGTCCTCTCCTCACGTCGAGGCTCGCTCCCGGAGCGATGGCCGGCACGGAGTGCTTGGGCGGTTCCCTCGGACCCGCACCTCACAGGGTGCTCTCACCTGCCGGTATGGAGCGCAAGCCGTCTCCACCCTCTGCATAAGACGAGCCGACGCGCGTGTCAAGTTGCCCCGATTCGAACCGAATGGCCCGCATATGCCACCTCTGTCGGCGCAACCGAGGAGCGGACACCGACCGGCTCGGTGTACCGACACCTGCTTCCTGCCTGTCCCCACACCTGCTTCCTACACGGTGCGCCTCGATGGGCTACCGGCGCATCGGCTGGGCACCACCGATGCCGTGGTGATCGGGCTGGGCTCGATGATCGGGGCGGGCATCTTTGCCGCCTTCGCACCTGCCGCCTGGGCGGCCGGGACCGGGCTGCTCCTCGGCCTGGCGGTGGCCGCGGCGGTGGCGTACTGCAATGCGCCCCCCTCGGCGCGCCTCGCCGCCCGCTACCCCGTCTCCTACGCGGCGATGGCCCTGACCGTCGGCCTCTGTGCGTGGCCGGGCCAGGCGCATGCGGCCGCGGTCGCTGCCGTCGTGGCCCTGATCGCGGTCAACCACGTGGGCGTGCGGAAATCCGCCTGGCTCACCAGGGCGATCGTCGCCGTCGTCCTGGCCGTCCTCGCCGCGGTCGTCACCGTCTGCCTGATCAGCGGCGCGACCCAGGCCACCCGTCCGGGCATCGGCACCGAGGGCACCGTCCGCGGGTGCTGCAGGCGGCCGGTCTGCTGTTCTTCGCCTTCGCCGGCTACGCCCGCATCGCCACCCTCGGCGAGGAGGTCCGCGACCCCGCCTGCACCATCCCCCGCGCCATCCCCCTCGCCCTGGGCATCGCGCCGGCGTGTACGTGGCCGTGGCGCTCGCCGTTCTGACCGTCCTCGGTCCCGACCGGCTCGCCGACGCCACGGCGCCCCTCACCGACGCGGTACGTGCGGCCGGCTTCCCTGCCATGGCCCCCGTGGTACGCGTCGGCGCGGCCGTCGCCGCCGTCGGTTCCCTGCTCGCGCTGGTCCTCGGCGTAGTCGGTGACGCCCGCGCCGCCGATGGTCGTGCCGCGCTTGCGGGCGGACTCGCGGCCTTCGAGGGTGCGGGTGGAGATCTTCTCGGAGAAGATCCGGGTGACCCCGGATTCGGCGAGGGAGTCCAACTGGGCGTCCAGGGACTGCCGCGCGGTCGAGGCGCGGGCGCACCCGAGGCGGATGTGCCCGACCGGCTCGGTGTCGGCGCTCGCGGGCCGGGGCAGCTCGGTCCACGCCGCGCCCGGCTTGCGCACGACGGGGGTCGGCACGTTCAACACCTTGGCGAGTTGGGGCACGAGCCGGAAGCGGGCGGTGTGGCACTGGATGGCCACCTTGCCCTTCCCGGTGCGGCAGGGCGGGCCCGCCGGAGCGGCGCAGGTGGACATCGGGCAGACGTGCGCTTCCACGCGGTTGAAGTCGCCGCTCACGACCCCGGACCGTTTCATGAGGGTGTTTCAGACGTCCAGCCGTTTGCAACAACTCATGAAACATGATCGCCGCAGGTGGACCGCCGGACGGCCGCCTGTTTCACAGGCGACCACCCATGAAACGGCGCCCCGGGCAGCGTTGATGCCGGATGCCACTACGCGGGGTCAGGAGGTCCGGGTGTGGTGGTCCAGCAAGCGGGTGAGCAACTGCACGAGCTGGTCGCGTTCGGCCGGACTCAGGGGCGCGAGCAGTTCGTCGTGGAGGTCGTCCAGGACCTTGTCGAGGCGGGGTAGGCGACGGCGGCCTCGGGCGGAGATCGTGATGATGTTGCGGCGTCGGTCGTCGGGATCCGGCACCCGCTCGACGAGGCCACGCTCGGCCAGTTCGTTCAGCACGCTGACCATGTCGCTGCGGTAGATGCCGCTGCGCCGACTCAGCTCCGCTTGGCTGCCCGGCCCGTATTCCTGCAGTGAGGCGAGCACGGCGTAGTGCCACTTGCGGGCGTCGGCCTGGGCCAGCCCCTCGTTGATCAGCCGGTCCGACCGCGCGGACAGCTGCGACAGTAGTCGGCTCGCCCGTCGACGCAGCCTGTCGGGTGTCTTTGGCGCGCCGTCGTCGGGCATGTCCGCGGCTTCGGCTCTGGTCATGGCGCCCATTCTATCCGTTGCGTTAGTTCGACTAACGATGTACGGTCACTCGCACCGAAAACGTTAGTGCAATAAACGTTAATTCGGTGAACTCCAAGGAAGGAAGACCCGCTATTCCCACCAAGATGTTGCAGATTCCCACCACGGACGGCCAGGCCGACGCCTTCGCCGCCTTCCCCGACCACGGTGAGCGGCACCCAGGGGTGCTGATGTACGCGGACGGCTTCGGCATCCGGCCCGTGCTGCGGGAGATGGCCCGCGAACTGGCCGGGCACGGGTACTACGTGCTCGTCCCCAACCTCTTCTACCGGCACGGCCCGGCACCGGTGATCGAACTTCCCGAGCACATCGGAGAAGAGGTCCGGCCCGCGGTCTTCGCCCAGCTGATGCCCTTGATCGAGGCGCACACCGCCGAACGTGTCCTGAGCGACGCCGACGCCTACCTCAGGTTCCTCACCACCCGGCCCGAGGTCGCCGCCGGACCGGTCGCGGTGACCGGCTACTGCATAGGCGGCCTCCTGGCGATGCGCACCGCCGCGGCCCACCCCGACCAGGTGGCCGCCGTCGCCGGATTCCACGGCCCCGTGGGCGCCGACGGGCCCGACAGCCTCTCCAAGCTCACCGCCCAGGTCTACCTCGGCCACGCCGAAGGCGACATGACGCCCGAGGCCCTCGGCGAGCTCAACCAGGCCCTGGATGCCGCAGGTGTCGGCTACACCTCCGAGATCTACCCCGGCACCGTCCACGGCTTCACCATGTCCGACACGGACGCCTTCAACCCCGCCGCACTGCAGCGCCACTGGGACCGCCTGCTCCCCCTCCTCGACCGCACCCTGGCCAACAGCTGAGGCTCCGGCCCGGAAACCAAACCCGAAGTGCACGGCTCCGCGGCCCGTAGCTCGCACGCCGGCCGCAACGCGGACGCGGCGCTCGGGACTTGGTGATCGTGGTCATGCGCCGCAATCGCGTGTACCTGGTGACAGCTTCCTTGACGACGAGCCGACACCGCGCCGGCCGTAGCCGTCCGGGGCGGGCGGGCCGTCGCCGCGCAGCGGGCTGAAGTCGACGTCCAGGTGCGGGTCGTACGCCTCGGGCTGGAGGCCGAGTTCATGGGGGGAGTATTCGCCGAAGCGGCGGATGTGCTCGGTCAGGTACGGCGAGATGTGCGCCAGGTCCTCGGGGCGATGACGTGGCCCTCCTCCTGGAGCTGGCGCACGATCTCGGCGATGTCCAGGGCGTTGTGGAAGATGACCGCGTTCGTGAGCAGAGCCTACGTCGTCGCGTCGTACGACGCCGTGTCGCTCTGCTCGCCGAGTCCGACCTCCACCAGGTGGTCGGGCGGCTTCGCCTCGACATCCTCCCGGGCGAGCAGCTGCTCGCTCCAGTCGGCGTACTCCTCGGAGCCGGCCACCGCGACGTCGCCGGACCTGAGTTCCTCGGCGAGCGCGGCGAACACCATCGCCACGAAGTGCTTGCGGACGAAGGCACCGGGCCGGTTCTTGTCGCGTACGGCCTCGGTGCTCTCGGGGGCCGCCGTGCTGGTGCCGGGCGCAGCGGCTTACGGCCTCCGGAAGGTCATGGGCCGCAGCTGACGGCGGGCCGCGCTGCCCACTCCGTCACCGGCAGCCCTCTCTCCACTGCTACCTGGTAGGCCTCTACCCGGTAGACCTCTATCTGGCTGGCCTCTACCGCGTAGCCGGCGCACATCTCGCTCGCCTGGCGACCGGTTGGCCGAGGAGGATTCCGGTCAAGGCAAGGGCCAGTCCGCACAGTTGACGGAAGGTCAGTTCCTCCCCGGCGATCATCGTGCCGAGAAGTACGCCGGTCACCGGGTTGAGCAGCCCGACCAGGCCGACCGTCGCCGCGGGAAGGTGCCGCAGGCCCGCGAACCAGACGACAAAGGCGAGCGCCGTCGCCACCACGGTGACATAGCCGAATCCGAGTACGGCCGGTATGTCGAGGGCCGGTGGCGCTCCTTCCATGACGACGGCGAGAGGGAGCAGCACAAGACCACCCGCAATAAGTTGCCAGGACGTCGAGGCGAGCACATCGACCTCGCGACTCCATCGCTTGGCGAGGATGTACCCCCAGGACGACATGACCATGGCGGCGACCGAGGCCAGCACGCCGAGCGGGTCGACCGAGGTCGCCCCGGTGAGCAGCATGAGGCAGACGCCACCGACGCCGAGGCCGGCGCCGATCAGATGCGGCAGTTGTGGGCGTTCGGCGACCAGCGCCCAGGCGATCAGCATCATGACCAGCGGCGAGTTCGCCATGATGGTCGAGGCCAGGCTCGTCGGGAGCAGTTGCGCCGCGAGATAGACCAGGGCGAAGAACGCGCCCATGTTGAGGACGCCGAGGATCAGGGACTTCCACCACCACGACCCGTGAGGCCGTTCCCGGCACAGCGCGAGGAGCAGAACTCCGGCCGGCAGAGCCCTGATCACCGCCCCGTACAGCGGATGCCCGGCGGGCAGAAATTCGTGGGTCACGTAGTAGTTCGTCCCCCAGGCCACGGGCGCGACCGCCGTGATCAGCGTCCACCGCAAAGTAGCTTCCATGGAAGGCATTATGTCTTCCATGGAAGCTATAGTGAAGTCATGCAGCAGCCGCCCCTTGATCACGTCGCCCGGATCCAAGCCGAGTGGGCCCGCGAACGGCCAGATCTCGATGTGAGCCCCCAGGGCGTGATCGGGCGACTCCATCGCCTCGCCGGGCTCCTCACCGAGCAGCTCTGCCTCGTCTACCGGCGATACGGCTTGAGCGAGGGCGAGTTCGACGTCCTGGCCGCCCTGCGACGTGCGGGCGAACCGTTCGAGCGGGCCCCCGGCGAACTGGCGGCACACACCATGGTCACCACCGGCGCGATGACCAAACGGATCGACCGTCTCGAACGCGATGGCCTGGTCACCCGCCGCCGCTCGGCCAGCGATGGCCGAGGGCGGGTGGTCGCCCTCACCCCGGCAGGACAAGACCTGTTCGACCAGGCATTCACCGAGCACATGCACAACGAGCGCCGCCTCCTCGACGCCATCTCCCCAGACGAGGCGGCACACCTGGAGGCACTCCTCACCTCTTGGCTCGCCCACGTCGAGCCGCCGCGCACCACATGAGCGTTGCGGCCCTCCCGCCGCCATCGGTGAGCGGCTGAACGCGACGGAATGTCGTCAGTGCAGCCGTCAGCCGGCGGTGCCCTCGTGCGCGGCTCACCCGTCCTGGGGCAGAGAAGTTGGGCGCCCAGGCCGCCGCGCAGGCCGTCATCACCGAACGGCTCCGGATCGCGCGAGCTGCACGACATGGTCGCGCACAGCATCGGCATCATCGCCTTGTAGGCCGGTGCGGCGAGCCGGGTCATCGACACCCAGCCCGCACGGGCACGTACCGCACTGCGCGAGGTCGAGACCGCCGGCCGGGAGACCCTGTCGGGGCTGCGCCGGATGCTCGGTGCGCTCCGCCAGACCGAACCGGGGCAGGCACCCGAGGCGGCGTGGCTCCGTCCGATGCCGGGCCTGGGGGACATCGACCAGCTCGCCGCGGCGACGACGGCCGCCGGTGTCCGTGTCGACTTACGGTGGCAGGGGGAGCTGCGCCAACTCCCGCCGGAGATCGACCTGTCGGCGTTCCGCATCATCCAGGAGTCGGTCACCAACGTGGTGCGCCACGCCGGCACCCGCACCTGCCAGGTGTCCATCGACTACCGGGACGAGGAGCTGTGCATCGAGGTCGTCGACGACGGCCGGGGCCGCGGCAGCACCGCGGGCACCGGGCACGGTCGCGGCAACGCCCCGGCCGGCGGCTACGGCCTCGTCGGCATGCGCGAACGGGTCGGCCTGCTGCACGGCGAGTTCACCGCCGCACCACGTCCTGAAGGCGGCTTCCGTGTGACGGTCAGCCTCCCACTGCCGGCAGGAGTGCGATGACGGTCCGCGTCGTCCTCGCCGACGACCACACCCTGGTTCGTACCGCGCTGCAGATGGTCATCACGGACACCCCCGACCTCGATGTCGTCGGGGAGGCGGGGACCGGCGCCGAGGCGGTCCGGCTGGCCGAAGAACTCCAGCCCGATGTGGTGGTGATGGACATCCGCATGCCCGGCATGGACGGCATCGAGGCCACCCGGCTGATCACAGCGGGCTCCGGCCGAGCGCGCGTCGTCGTCCTGACCACCTTCGACGATGACGACTACGTCTACGGCGCACTGCGCGCCGGGGCGTCCGGATTCCTCGTCAAGGACATGGCACTGGACGACATCCTCGCCGCGGTCCGTGTCGTCGCCTCCGGAGACGCCCTGATCGCACCCAGCGTCACCCGCCGGCTGATCGCGGAGTTCGCCGACCGCCCCGCGTCCACCCCGCGCCGCCGGGTGGTCGACGGCATCACCGAGCGGGAGAACGAGGTACTCACCCTTGTCGGGCGCGGCATGTCCAACTCCGAGATCGCGGCCGGCCTGTACATCACGGTGGCCACCGTGAAGACCTATGTGACGCGCCTGCTCGCCAAGCTCGACGCCCGCGACCGGGTGCAGCTCGTCATCATCGCCTATGAGAGGGGCCTGGTGGCACCGGCCGGGTGAGCGGCACACCGGGCGGAGGATCCTCGGCGCCCGGCACAGCGGCACGCCCTACCTGGCCGGCCGGGAAGTGCCGCTTGCCGACACGGCAGTTCAGGAGGATTTCGCGATGGCGATCATGGCTGCGTCGTCGCCCAGGTTTCCGCCGGCGTGCCGGAGCAGGTCGTCACGGAGGCGCTGGACCAGGGACTCGGGGTCGGACGTGTCGCAGGCAGCGACCCGTTCGGCCAGTGGGTAGAAGATGCCGTCGCGGCCCCGTGCCTCGATGACACCGTCGGTATAGAGCAACAGGAGATCGCCGGGTTCAAAGGCGAAGGTCTCGACCTTGTAGTCACGCTCCGAGGGGGTGGTGAGGCCGAGGGGGAGTGCGGGCTCGCCGGCCTCCACGGGCCGGACCTTGTCGTCATGCAGCAGCAGAGGCGGAGGATGACCGCAGTTCACCATGTCGATGAACGGGCCGCCGTCGTGGATGTCCAGCACCAGCGCGGTCACGAACGACTCCTCGGCTTCCGGGTCGTCGTCCGCGGCGAGGTACATCTTGTTCCAGTAGGCGGCGTTTCCCAGGTGCGCCACGATGGCGGGCAGCGAAAGGTTGCGGTAGGCGGAGCCCTGGAAGGCCCCGAGCAGCACCGCGGCCTCCCCGATGGCATTCAGGCCCCGGCCGCGGACGTCGCCGATCACCAGGCGGGACGCGCCCGGAGCGGGCACCGCCGCGTACAGGTCACCGCCGATCTGGGCCTCGGCCTCGGCCGCGATGTACACGGACGCGATCCGCAGGTTTCCGATCCGGTCCGGCAGCGGGCGCACCAGCACCTGCTGTGCCGCGGAGGCCACCGACCGTACCTGGTCGAGCTGCCGCTCGTGCCGGTCGCGGGCATAGCGGAAGATCGTCACCAGTACGGAGATCAAGAGGAGGGCGGCGATCTGTGCCAGGTGGTTCGCCGTCATCAGACCGCCGTGCAGATGACCGATGACGACCTGCGCTGCCACGGCCAGGGCCCCGATGGCGCCGGTGACACCGGCGCCGGCGAACGAAGCGGTGATCGCGGGGGCGGCGACCAGGAACGGGCCCAAATGAATGGTCGTCGGGGTGTTGATGTCGATCACCGTGATCGCCACGATGATCGCGAGCGGGACGGCGATCAACCCGCAGCTCGGCCGCCATGACCTGCCGAGACGGGGAAGATTGTGCCGGACGCGCATATCTCCTGCTTACACCCGCGACGCCCCCCGCGCCCCGCAGGCGGCGATCATGCGTCGCGGCCCTTCAGCGGAGAGCCGTGGCCGACCGGTCGTGCGGCTGAGCATCGTCGAGTGGCGCCACCGGCGTCAGGTGCGCCCGAACCGGCTGGTCTGGTCAAGGAATTCCAGCGCCATCTCCGTGGTCACCGTGGGGCGGGTGCGGCGGATGGTCTGCAGATAGTCGCCGGTGGCCGGGCGCGCGCGGTTCCCGGAATCCAGTGTGCGCTCGAAGACGGACTGGGCGACCGTACGGGCCGCCTGCGCGATATCGGCGGGGGTGAACCCCTCGCTGGCCTCCGCGAGGGCCTCGGTGTCGGCCTCGGCCCCCGCCCTGGCCAGATAGCTCTTCCACAGCGCTCCACGGGCTTCGGTGTCCGGCGGCCCGACCGGCAGCACATAGTCGAACCGGCCGTGGCGCAGGAACGCCGGGTCCAGAGTGGCCACGTTGTTGGTGGCGCAGATCAGCAGTCTGCCGTCGCGGTCACGGAACCGCACGATCGACTTCAGGAGTTCGTTGACGACACCGGCGGCCACCGGATCGGCGCCGCTGCGCACCCCCGCGACCTCCTCGACCTCGTCGATGAAGACCAGTACGTGTTCGAGCTGGGCGAGCTGGTCGAAGCGCCGGCTCAACCCGGTCGCCAGCCCGTCCTCCAGCGCAAGCCGGGAAGGGAAGAGCTCCACGAAGGGCCAGCCCAGGCGACTGGCCACCGCCTTGGCGAAGGTGCTCTTCCCGGTACCCGGTGGGCCGAAGAGGACGACCGCCTGCGGGGGTTCGACACCGTGCTCCGCCGCGAGCTCGGGGTGGGCGAGCGGCAGGACGAGGCGGCGTTCGATCAGCCGCTTCTCCTCGGCCATCCCCGCGAGCCTCGTCCACAGCCCCGCCGGCGGCACCACTCCGCCCAAGGAGGCCAAGAGGGAGGCGTCGTGGACGGTGACCGCCGTGGTCTTCTCGAAGTAGGTGAGCCCCGGGTGGGGACGGAAGCCGGCGTGGTGCAGCGCGGCGGCACCGGGCTCGCCCTCGGGCACCACCGCGGCCAGAGTGGTCGCCCCGGCCTCGTGCAGACGGTGCTCCAGAGCGGACAGCATGGCGCGGCCCATTCCCCGGGCCTGCCACGCGGGCCGCATGCCGATCCGCAGGATCCAGGCCCGGTCGCCCTCCACGCGGCCCACCGCGGCACCCACGAGACGGCCATCGGCAACGGCGACGACGGCGGGATGGGGGGCCTGCAGAGCCGCGACGACATCCGAGAGGCGGAAGGCTCCGGGTTCATCGCCGGCCGCGACCTCGGCATCGAGCCGGACGATCGCTTCGAGATCGTCCGGAGCGAAGTCCCGCACGTGCCAGCCGGCCATGCGTATCTCCCGTCGGGGCGCTGCGTGCTGTTTCCATGATGAGCCCTGCGCCCTGGTGACGCACGGTCGCGCGGCCCCCACCCGCCTCCGGCACCTGCTGCTCACCGATGTCGCGGACGGCCGCCTCCGCCTCGATGAGCGGACCATCCGCCACCGTCGTCTCACGGTGCCCGGTCGGGGAGCACGGGAAGTACCCGGAGCGCCTGAAGCGCGGCGCCGAAGTCCGCGACGGTGCGTGGGGCCTGGAGTGAGCGGCCGGTCAGCTCCTCGACCCTGCGTAAGCGGTAGCGGACCGTGTTGGCGTGGCAGTACAGATGCCGGCCGGTCTCGGCGGCGGATCCGGCCGCGGCGAACCAGCGCTCCAGCGTCTCGATCAGCCTCGCCCGCTCCTTCTGCGGCAGATCCAGCACCTTGCCCAAAACGGCCCGGGCCACCCGGTCGGCCTCCGCGGGGGCAGCGGCGACGAGCGTCGCCAACGGGTTGTCGTCGAAGCGGGCGACGCCCGGCCTGCCCGCCGGCAGACCCGCCAGTGCCAGCCGTGCGTAATGCAGCGCCCGGGGGTGTCGCGCAGCGAGTCGTACGACGGGCTGCCCCCACACGTGCCCCGCACTTGTCGAGAACCTCCAGCGCGGCCGCCTCCGCACCGGGTGGCGGTACGGACACCACCCCGATCTGCTGGTCGGGCCGCAGACGCCAGACGGACGGGACTTGTCCGGTGCGCAGCGTCGTCTCGTCGTGCTCCCGCTGAAGCAGCAGTTCGGCCGCCGCCTCGCGGTAGGACGTGGTCATGGCGTCCGAATAGTCGCCGACCTGCCGCCACATCGCGGACGACAGCGCCACCAGAGTGTCGCTGGAGACATGGGGGTCCCGCGCCTCGGCGACCAACTCGGCCCAGAGGAAGTCGAATCCGATCCGGAAGGCGTGCAACGTGTCGGAGAGCGGGACGTCTTGAAGCGCCCGCGCCCGGCCGGTCTCCCGCGCGGTGACCAGGTCGACCGGTGCGCCCCTGCCGCGAGATGCAGCAGAGGCAACTCGACATTGCCGGAGCAGGATTCCCGCAGCGAATCGAGGGGCACCAGCGCCTCGTCGCGATAGGACTCCACCTCGTCCCGGATCCGCTGGGCCAGGCGTTCGCCCAGCTCGGGCACGCGGAGCAGAAGAGCGGATGCGACGGGGATGATCTCCTCGCGCGGCGCCCGTCGGTGCATTCGCGCAGCCTACCTACGGCTCCGTTGTCGGTGGGGACAAGGGGGCGGAGTGGAAGCGTTGCTCCCAGTCATGGGGGGCGTCGCTGACCACGGCGATGAGCGCGTCGACGTACGCGCAGCTGACCGGCCCGGAGTTCCGATCCGGCCGGTCAGATCGGCAGCAGACGCCCGATGAGGGCGCCGAGCTGCTGGGCATTGCGGCACTCGTGCATCGTGACGAGTGCGGCGTAGGCGTCGGCTGCGGAGTCGCCGGTGCCCCACTGCGAGCGCGGCTCGGGGTTCAACCAGTAGACCCGGCGGGCCCGTTCGGTGATCTGCCGCAGCGCCGCCAGGTTCGGGTCGCTCATGTTCGTACGGGCGTCACCGAGGACGAAGACGGATGTGCGCGGGCCCAGCGCGTCGAGGTACCGCTCCGCGAACTCACCGAGGGCGGCGCCGTAGTCGCTGTGCTCGTGCCATCCCGTCACCGCCGCCTCCGTCAGAATGCGGCCGCCCAGCCCCTCCGGGTCGGCCACACCGCGCTCCATCAGGCCGGTCACCTCGTCGACACGGTTGACCAGCGCGAACACCCGCACCTTGCTGAACTGGTCGTGCAGCGCCTGGATGAGCAGCATGGTGAAGTTCGCAAAGCCCGCCACCGAACCGGACACATCACAGAGCAGCACGAGCTCGGGCCGGGCCGGACGGCGTCGGCGGAGGACCGGCCGCATCGGCACACCGCCCGTCGACAGGGAGCCGCGCACGGTCCTGCGCAGATCGATCCGGCCCCGTGCCGCGCGCCGGCGCCGTGCGGTCAGGCGGGTGGCCAGTTTGCGGGCGAGCGGCCGAACCGTCCTGCGCAGTTCGGCGAGTTGGGCGCGTCCGGCGAGGAGGAAGTCGACCCGGTCTGCGGTCGGTGCGACGGCGCGGCGTGCGATCTGGTCCGTACCGCGCCGCTCGGCGACCCGGCGGCGTGCTTCGCCGCGCACCTGCTCACGGAAGCCTTCGATACGCCGCCGGATCTCGTCCGCCGCCAGCCGGTCGGTGAATGCGGGCCCCTCGGCGCCGGTGCGGAGGGCCGCGAGGACGCGCGCCAACAGGGTCTCCGGGCGCAGCCGGTCGAGCGTCTGGTGCGCCGACCAGCCGTCAGCGGCCGGCGACGAGCCGTATCCGCCCAGGCCCTGCACCGCCTCGCCCGCCAACTGGCCGAGCAGCGCCCGGTCGTTGGCGGCGAGCGCGGCCGCCAGCCGTTCGCGCAGCGCGGCCAGGTCGACGCGCTGTCCGGCTTCGGGCGGCCGGTGGTCTCCGTCCGGTGCCCCCATGCCGCGCGGAAGGTACAGGTCGAAGACCGCGTCGAAGGTGGCCCGTTGCCCTTCGCTGTGGAGCAGCGCGGCCGCCAGGCCCTCCCGTACGTGCTCCCGGTCGGCCAGGCCGAGCGCCTCCAGCGCCTGCGCCGCGTCCACGGTCTCCCCGGTGCCGATCCGGATGCCGTGTGTGCGCAGTGTCTGTACGAGCCCGGTCAGCCGCTCGGGGACACCGGCCGCGGCCGGCGCGTTCACACCGCTTCCAGGTCGAGCTTGGCCGCCGCCTTGAGTATGTCGTCCTGATGCTTGAGAACCACCCCGAGACTCTCGCGCACCACGCTCTCGTCGAGGGTGTCGGCGCCCAGGGCAAGCAGCGTACGGGCCCAGTCGAGGGTCTCCGCGACCGACGGCACCTTCCGCAGATCCATCGCGCGCAGCGCGCCGACCACCCGCACCACGGACTCGGCCAGCGCCGCGTCGAGCCCCGGCACCTTCAGCCGTACGATGCGGCGCTCCAACTCCTCCTCGGGGAAGCCGATGTGGAGGAACAGACAGCGGCGGCGCAGCGCCTCGGACAGCTCTCGGCTGGCATTCGAGGTGAGCACCACGAAGGGGCGGCGTGTCGCGGTGATGGTGCCCAGCTCCGGCACGGTGACCTGGAAGTCGCTGAGCACCTCGAGCAGCAGCCCCTCCACCTCGACGTCCGCCTTGTCGGTCTCGTCGATCAGCAGCACCTTCGGATCGCTGCCGCGGATGGCTGTCAGCAGCGGACGCGGGAGCAGGAACTCCTCGCCGAAGATGTCCGTCCGTGTCGCGTCCCAGCTCTCGTCGCGGCCCGCGGTGATGCGCAGCAGCTGCTTGGCGTGGTTCCACTCGTAGAGTGCGCGGGACTCGTCCACGCCTTCGTAGCACTGCAGCCGGACCAGGCGCGCACCCGCGACCTCCGCGACCGCCTTGGCCAGCTCGGTCTTACCGACTCCGGCAGGGCCTTCGATCAGCAGGGGCTTGCCCAGCCGGTCGGCCAGGAAGACGGTGGTGGCGACCGCGGGCGACGCCAGATATCCGGTCTCGGCGAGGCGAGCGGAGACATCGTCGACGGATGTGAAGTACCCGGTCGTCATGCGGCGTTCTCCTGGTTCGGTCGCCGATACGTCGGCGGCTTGGGCTCCTTGGGCAGGCCGAGCAGCAGTGCGCCGACGATACCGCGCCGGATCTGCGACGATCCGGCGTGGCCGGACGGTTGCCGCTCGGCGCGCAGGCGCGGCGGTCGGACGCGGTGGCCGGCCCAGGGCGTCCTCGGCGCCACGTAAGCCCGTCGGACGCCTCCAACTGCTGGGTCTCATCTTGAGACCCTCATATGCCGGCGATATGAGGCGGACATCCTGTGCCAACCGGCCCTGCTCCATCGCCCGCACCATGGACCTGCTCGGTGACCGGTGGACGAGGGGCTGATGGAGAAACGCGCCTGGCGGATCTCGTACACGGGACGGGAATTCACCCTCCCGCTGCCCGGCAGCGAGGCGAGGCCCCTGCGTCTGTCGATGCGCGCCGAACACGACCTGCCCATCTATCTGCGGGCGCCGGCAGTCCGGCGACTGTGACGGAGCCGCGGCCCTGGTCACCGACCTGGACGCGCGGCTCACGACTCTCGGCCGGGCACCGGATCTCGTACGGGAGGTGGAGCGCACGGCGTAGCGTACGCGGATGGCCGGGACGCGTCGCCCGTCGGCCGACGCCAGGCACCCTCACCCGGCACCCGTCACCCGCCGCCCACGCCCAGCGCCGTGCTCTCGCCCCCCGACGCCAGCGCGTGCACCAGCTCGACCCGGGAGCGAATGCCGAGCGCCGCGAACACATTGCGCAGATGATGGTCGACCGTCCGGTGGCTGAGAGCCAGCAGGGTGGCGACCTCGCGGTTGGTGCGCCCTTCGGCGACATGGCGTGCCACCCGGAGCTGCTGTGCCGTGAGGCCGGTGAGCGGCCGCGGACGGGTGCCGGGTTCGGCCTGGCCGGCCGCCCGTAACTCCTCCCGGGCCCGCTCTGCCCACACCGCGGCTCCGCACGATTCGAAGAGCAGCCTGCTGCCCCGTAGGTGCACGCGCGCCTCACCCGGCCTGCGGTGGCGCCGCAGATACATGCCGTACGACAGCTTGATACGGGCCGGCGTGAAGCCGGAGCCCATCCGCTCCGCGCCGGCGAGTGCCCGGTGGAAGTACGCGTCAGCGGTTCCGCGGTCGGCGAGCAAGGCCTGGCAGTACAAGGTCAGGGCCTTCATCTGCCGGTCGCCGCTGGTCCTGGCCCAGCCCTCCAAGGTGCGCAAGGCTGCCCGCGCCTGGTGAAGGTCTCTCTCCCGACCCGGTGCCGGCGCATCCGGACAGGCCAGGGCCACGGCTTCGACAAAGCTGGGGATCACGCGCACGTGCCACGCGAAGTGCCGCAGCCCCGAGCCGCCCCGGACGAGGGGGCGGAGCCGTTCGAGGGCCTCCCGGGGCCGGTTGTGCGCGAGATCGAGCAGGCCGAGACTCCATGTGGCCATCAGGGCCGGAACCATGAGGCCGTGCGCCTGCGCGGTGGCCAGCGCCGCCCGCATGTGGCTGCCGCAGTCGGCCGAGTCTCCGCGCAGCGCAGCCGTCATCGCGAGGGTGCTCCGCAGCTGAGACGCGGAGTTGTGGTGACCGTGGGCGATCGCGATCGGCAGGCCGCGCCGCGCATGGGAGGCGGCGCGCGGATAGCGGTCGGCGGCGAGTTCGACGAGTGAGAGGTGGCCGAGGACCGCGGGGAGCGCTGCAGGGTGCGGCTCGACGTGGGCCAGTGCGCGCGTCGAGAGGTCCCGCGCATCCGCCAGCTCGCCGAGCGCCAGGGCGGCGCGGGACGCGTGGAGGAGCGCGTCCGGACCGTCGTCGCCGGCGGCGGGGCGCGAGGCCGCGCGAAGCAGCGTGACGGACAGTGGGCCATCGCCCTCCAGCGCCGCCGCGACGCCGCGGTGATAGTCACGCACAGGTCCGGGCGCCGCGGCGCGGGTGCCGAGGTGCTGTGCCGTCGCGAGATATCCGGTACGGTCGCCGGCCGTCCAGCTGGCGTCGGCGGCCCATGCGAGAGCGGTCACCTCGTCGTCCGCCCGGCCCGCTCCGTGCAGCATCGTGGCGGCCAGCAACAGCGCTTCGCGCGCATCGGGCGCTCCACCCCCGCGCAGCGCATGCATCCCGCGGGTCAGCTCCGCCTCTCCATGGCGGGTGGCGCCGGATCGCAGCTCGGATGCCTGCGCGAGCAGGGCCGTGGCCCGTCGCGACGATCCGGCGAGCTGCGCGTGGCGTGCCGCCGAGGCGAGTCGCTCGGCGTGTGTCGGCGGCTCCGTGTACGCGGCGGCCCGGGTGAGGGCGAGGGAGCACCGGAGATGCAGCCGCCGCCAGTGCGCGGACTTGACCGTGCGGGGGAGTAAGGCTCGGTAGGCGCGCACGTCGCTCCTCCTGGTTCCGACGCCGATCGTCGAGTACGGGATGAAAAGCAAGTTACTAGTAAGTAAATCCCCTGACGAGGTGGGAAGTTGTCCCGCCCACGCGGGCGGCACCGCGGAAAACACCACTCGACGCGGCGAAACCCGCTGGTCAACGAGGCGCTGGAGGCTCCCCTCCGCCCAACGCTGTGCCAGGAAACAACAGTTGATCGAAAGTGTTGTGCACGGGGCCGACCGCCGTATGACACAGAGGACCGAAGCCCAGCTCACACACGGTCACACGAGCCCCCGGGCGACCCGCCGTCCGTCCCGTCCCCGATCACCCCGGTGATTTCACCGATGCGCACTGCATACGTACGGCCGCATGCTCACCGCAATCCACACCTGCCCGGAGGAACGCATGCGAAGAATCATCAGTGCGCTGGCCGTCACGGCCGCCGCGGCCGCCACGTTGACGGCGGTATCGACCGGCACCGCCGAAGCCGCTCCGCCGCACACCCCCGTGGTGTTCGTGCACGGCTACCTCAATACCGGCGTGGTCTGGGCGCCGGCGCGTGCCGCGTTCCAGGACGCCGGATACAAGAACAGTGAACTCTTCACGTACTCCTACGACTTCAACGCCTCGAACAAGGTGAGCGCGCGGGGCCTCGCCGCTTTCGTCGAGAAGGTGAAGGCCGACACCGGCTCGGACAAGGTCGACATCGTGAACCACTCCATGGGCGGCATGGTGTCGCTGTGGTACGTCAAGGAGCTGGGCGGGGCGTCGAGCGTCGCGCACATCGCCTCGCTGGCGGGTGCCCATCACGGCACGTACACCGCCGGGCTCTGCAGCATCGCCTTCGCTTCGTGCAAGGAGATGACGCCCGGCTCCGACTTCCTCAACACCCTCACGTCCGGCGACGAGACGCCCGGACCGGTGGAGTACCGCACCTGGTACTCGCCCTGCGACGGCGTGATCAACCCGTATACGAGCACCAAGCTCCAGGGCGCCACCAACACCCTGCTGCCGTGCGAGCCCCACTTCGGCTATCTGGCCGACAGCCGGCTGCTGTCCCAGGTCGCGGCCTTCACCGCGGCGTCCTGAGCCGCGGCCGAGGACGATCCCCCGGCCGGTCCACCGCAGATCGCCTTCCGCGGACCGGCCAGGGGGAGACCGTCGACGCTCACGCTCTCACCACAGGGCCTTGGCTACAGCTTGCCGTCGCCGGCGGGCTTGCGGGTGACGGGGTTCGGTCCACCGACGGCGTTCAGCACGGCTTGCCCCTGATTGTCGACGAACTTGGTGAACAGCTGCTGGGCATAGCCGAAGATGATGGCCCACGCGATGATCTGGGCCGACGAATCGAGCGCGCTGAGGCCGGGGATGAAGCCACCGCGCATCAGCAGCAGCCCGAGTACGGCCGTCAGCGCCCCGGTCGGCAGTTTCAGGAGCGCCAGGACCACCGGTACGTCGTACGGCAGCGACGTTCCCCTGATCCGCCGCAGCGTCGCCGCGGCCGCGATGGCTGCGGACACGACACCGATGAGCTCGATGACGAGGAAGTCCTGGCCCTCCGCGACACCCGCGATCTGCTGGGTGTCCGGCGGGTGCGCGAACTTCGCGCTCCCCGTCGGGCAGACGACCTGGAACCCGCCGTCCGACGGGGCGAAGCACAGCGGCACCATGTGCGGCCATTTGATGCCGGCCAGCGCGACGACGACCGCGGTGATCAGCAGGCCCAGGGTCACCGCCGTGACGATCCGTACGAAGCTGCGGACGCGCAGCGTCTCCTTCTGGCGGAGGCGACGGGCAAGGCTGAACGTCTCGGCAAGAACGGCGCGCTGTCTGAGGTCGAGCGTGCCCGCTTTGCGGACCTCGCGAGCGATTTCCGTGACTTCGATCCGCTGTGGGTCGCTGGGAGCGAATTGCTGTTCGACGAGAGTCAGCAGGCCGGGAAGCAGCCCCTTCACCTCATCGAGCGGGGACAACCACACCATGAGGTTCTGCGCGGCGTCGAGATGCGCCTGCGCGGAGCCCAGGTGTGCCGCGCGCCTCATGGCGGGGTGGCTGTCGTGCGCGAGCGTATCCTTGGCCGCTTGCAGCTCTTCCTGGGCCTGCGCTCGGAAGGTCTCGGCCTCCGCGGCCCGTTCCGGATCCGCCGCCGCCCGCTTCGCCGTGGCGGCGAGAACGGCCTCCAGTTCGCCGATCCGCGCGCGGATCGCCTCTTTCTGCTCCCACGGCCCCCGCTCGCAACGCGCGGCCCACCACTTCTTCTGCCGCGCCGGTTCCTGCCCTTGTGACTGGTCACCCGCCATATGCCCGACTATGGAGCGGTCCCGCCGTCCCGCCCTCCCCGACACGCTCTGAGCCCCCGGATGGGCTCTGCCCCACGGGAGCCCAGGCTGATCGCGCCTCATGCGCCATGCGCCATGGTCAGCCGTCGAGCGAGAGGGCGTTCTTGGCCCGCGTCACGGATTCCTCGGAGGCCGGACCGCCTGGGTTCTCGGTGGCGAGTGCCTGGTTGAGCGCGACGAACGGGCGCATGCGGTTCTCGTAGTGGGCGAACGCGGCACGGTGGTCGCCGCCCGCCCGGCCGAGTGCGTCGGCCAGTACATGGGCGCCGACCAGGGCCAGGCTGGTCCCCTGCCCTGACAGTGCGGACGCGCAGTACCCGGCGTCCCCGAGCAGCACCGTCCGGCCGTGCGACCAGTGCTCCATCCGGATCTGGGCCATCGCATCGCAGAAGAAGTCGGGCGCCTCCCATGCCGCCTTCGTCAGCCTTGTCGCCTCCCAGCGCAGGGAGGCGAGCCGGTCGGTGACGGTCTGCCGGAGCCACTCGGGGTCGCGGTGGTCGCCGTCGAGCGGTTCGGACCGGAAGCCGAAGGCGATCCTCAGCTCGGTGTTGTCGCGTACGGGCATGATGCCGAAGCCGGCGTCGCCGTCCCTGAGCCAGACCTGCCAGTTGTCCAGGTCCAGGAAGTTGTCCGCGCTGAAGACCGACAGGTAGGTGCCCAGGTGGTGGGAGAACGTCTCCTCCGGGCCGAAGGCCAGACGCCGTACGGTCGAGTGCAGTCCGTCGGCCCCCACCACCAGGTCGAAGGTGCGGGACGCCCCGTGTGCGAAGTCCGCGCGTGCTTGGTGCTCGTCCTGTTCGAGCGCCGTGATGCTGTCCCCGAAGAGGTACTCCACATCGTCGCGGGTGTGCTCGTGCAGCAGCCGCACCAGATCCTCGCGCAACAGCTCGATGTCGTCGCTGTCGAGCCGGCCGCTGCTGAAGGTCGCCTCGGTGGAACGCTCGATCTCCGTGCCGTCGGCGTCGAGCATCGACATCCCACGCATCCGGGTACGGACCTGCCGCGCCTGGTCCAACAGGCCCATCCGGGCGACGACATCGAGTGCGACACCGCGGATGTCGATCGCCTGACCACCCTGGCGCAGCCCGGGGGCGCGCTCGATGACGGTGGGCGCGAAGCCGCGACGGTGCAGCAGGCAAGCAAGTGCGGACCCGGCGATTCCGCCGCCGGAGATGAGTACGGTCTGCATGATGAAGCCCCTTTCGGACGATGTACACGCTGAATGTACGACGTACGCGCAGCCCCGCCAACTGCCCTTTTCCTGGGGCCTGTACTAGGTCAGGAGCCTGGTCGGCGACATCGATGCTGGTAGGTTCTGCACTAGTACAGGTTTGCGGCCTGAGAAAAGTGACCTGAAAAGAAATACGAGGAGGGCCGGGGCATGGCTGGGAATACCGATCCGCCCTATCTGCGCATCGCCACGGAGATCCGGCGGCGCATCAGGGACGGCGAACTCGCCCCAGGTGACCGGGTCCCGTCGACCCGTCAGATCTCCAGGGAATGGGGCGTCGCACTCGCCACCGCCACCAAGGCGCTGACCGTCCTGGGCCTGGAAGGGCTCGTGGAGGCCCGCCCTCGTATCGGCACCGTCGTGGCCGCCGGCGCCACCCCCGTCCCGCCGAAGCGGCGTACCCCCACCGCCCCCGAGCACGATCTGACCCGTGAGCGGATCGTCCGTGCCGCCATGGAGATCGCCGACGCCGAAGGGCTGACCGCGCTGACCATGCGCGGCGTCGCCGCCCGGCTGGGCGTGGCCGCCATGGCCCCCTACCGGTACGTCACCAGCAAGGACGACCTGGTCCTGTTGATGGCCGACGCCGCCTTCGGTGAGGGGGTCTACCCGGCCACACCTCCCCACGGCTGGCGGGCCCGTCTGGAACTCGGCGCACATACGCTGTGGACGGTGTTTCGCCGGCACCCCTGGCTGGCGCAGCTCAGCCCGCTGACCCGCCCCTTGATGCTGCCCAATCTGATGGTCCATGCCGAGTGGGCGCTCAGCGCCCTGGACGGCCACGGCCTCAACCCGGCGACCATGCTCGAACTGCACGTCCTCCTCTACAGCTATGTCCAGGGCATCGCGATCAACCTGGAACAGGAGGCCCAGGCCGAGGCCGCCACCGGCCTGACCGAGGACCAGTGGATGGACCGGCAGGCCGACGCGCTTCAGGCGATCGTCACATCGGCCCGGTACCCCGTCTTCACCAAGGTCGTCAGCGCTTTCACCGACGGCTACGACCTGCGCCTCGACGAGCTGTTCGCGTTCGGCCTGGGGCCGCTGCTCGACGGCTTCGCGGTCATCGTCGAAGGCTCGTCGACGCCCCGTCACTAGCCAAGGCGGACGCCGCTGCACCTCGGGCTTGCCCCGGCACCTCGGCTCGGCGGCCTGACCTGCGCCCGCATCCTGCAGATCCACGGTCGCCCCGTCACCGTCTTCGAACGCGAGGCGTCCCCAGACATCCGTTCGCAGGGCGGCTCCCTCGACATGCACGCCGACACCGGCCAGGCCGCCCTGCGCGCGGCGGGACTGTTCGACCGGTTCCGCGCCCTCGCCCGCCCCGAAGGCCAGGAGTGGCGCACGCTCGATCCCGCCACCGCCGCGCACGAGCTGCCCGCCGACGGCGACGAGGACAGGCCGGAGATAGACCGCGGCCAGTTGCGCGGCCTCATCCTGGAGTCCCTCGCCGCGGGCACCGTCCGGTGGGACCGTGCCGTCAGCGGGGTCACCCAGCTCGGCGACGGCACCTGCCGCCTGCACTTCGGCGATGGCACCACCGAGGACTTCGACCTGGTCATCGGCGCAGACGGCGCCTGGTCCCGGGTCCGCCCGGCCCTTTCGGACGCCACGCCCGACTACACCGGTGTCGCCTTCGTCGAGATCGGCATCGACGACGTCGATGTGCGCCATGCCGATTTCGCGCGGCTGGTCGGCAACGGCACCATGGTGGCGTTGGCCGGCGGCAAGGCCCTGTTCGCCCAGCGCAACAGCAACGGCCACATCCGCGGCTATGCCGCCTTCCGCGCCCCGCAGGACTGGTAGGTCACCGCCGGCCTCGACCTCGATGACACGGAAGCCGTGCGGACGCATCTGCTGAAGACCCTCGACGGCTGGGGCGAGCGCCTGCTCCATCTCCTGCGGTACAACGACGGCGGGTTCATCAACCGACCCCTGTTCGCCCTGCCCGTCCCGCACACCTGGGAGCACGTCCCCGGCATCACTCTGCTCGGCGACGCCGCTCACCTGATGCCGCCCCTGGGCCTGGGTGCCAACCTCGCCATGCTCGACGGCACCGAACTCGCCACCGCCCTCGTCACCGAGCCGGATGTCGACGACGCCGTCCGCGCCTACGAGAGCATCATGCTGCCCGTTCGGCCGAGGCCGCCCGGCAGTGCGCGCAAGGACTCGAAAACCTCATGCCCCCGACGAGCCCCGCGCAGGCGGTGCGACCGATAGCCACCAGCCGGCGCTCCAACAATGCTGATGTCCGCTGCCGTGCTCACCGATCGAGCATCAGGCGGAGGCTCTCGCTCCGCGAAACACAGACCGACATCGTGTCGCCCGCCGCGCGCTCTTCCGCGCTGAGCACGGAGCACCTCGATACCGCGGCGGCACAGGCGGACAGCTCCGGCTGACCGGGACCGCCCCCCCTACCCGTCATACTTCAGAGCTACGCGGAAGATGCACTCCCCGGAGGGACGCCGACCACGAGGCGTGATCCATAACTTCCGTACCGGAATCACGAATGACATCCGGTACGGAAGGACCATCCTCCATGGCGTCCCGCCCGCGCAGCAGCCGCCTGCACCGCACCCTGCTCGCCGCCCTCGTCGCCACATCGGTGGCGCTGCCGGTGTCGAGCGCGGCCCGCCCCTCGGCTGTCCCGGCACCCGTCCCGGCCGCCCTCACTCCACTGGGGGCCGCGACCCCCGCCGTTCTCGGCGCACGGTATGCCGTCAGCCGTGACGGCATCCGGGCCGCCGAGCGGATGGCCGCCGACCACGGCGACCGGCGGCGGGCTGCCGCACTGCGCAGCATGGCGGACCCGGGCCGCCGCTTCCTGTCCTTCGACGGCCGTGACGGCGGGCGCACCGTCGAGGTCTTCGGCGACCTGGCCCGGGCCGAGCGGATCGCCGTGCTGGTGCCGGGCTCGGACACCAACCTCGACACGTACGCGCGCTTCCGCGACGGCGCCGTGGCGCTCCAGCAGGAGTGGGGCGGCAGGTCCGCCGTCGTCGCCTGGCTGGGCTATGAGACCCCCAGAACGGTGAGTCCCGAGGTGCTGACGCCGGGACGGGCGGACGACGCAGCTCCCCAACTCGCAGCCTCCGTACGTGAGTTAACTAAGGTCAAGCCTGCCGCCCGGACCTCGTTGATCTGTCACTCCTACGGCTCGGTCGTCTGCGCCCGGGCCGCCTCGGGCCTGCGGGTCGCCGACATCGTCCTGTACGGCAGCCCGGGCGTCGGCGTCGACACCGTCGGCCAGTTGCACACCCGGGCCACGGTGTGGGCGGGCCGGGGCGCCGACGACTGGGTCGCCGAGGTACCGCACATACGGCTTCAACTCCCCTTCGCCGACATCGGGTTCGGGGTCGATCCGGTCTCACCGGAGTTCGGCGCCCGGATCTTCGCGGCGGGCGCGGGCGGCCACAGCGACTACCTGAAGCCCGGATCCGTCTCCCTGAAGAACATCGCCCGGATCGCCTCCGGCCAGGCCCCGTCCGAGGAGGGGCGTCATGCGTGACCTCGTCCGGCGGATCGACGCCGCCACCCCGCCGGGCCGTGACCGTGCCGTCGACGCCCTTCGTGCCTTCGCCATCCTCGGCGTGGTGCTCGGCCATTGGCTGGTGACCGCCCTGGTCACCGACAGCGGAACGGTGCACGGCGCCAGCCCGCTGCAGAATCTGCCCCAACTGGCCCCGGTCTCCTGGATGTTCCAGACCCTCGCCGTCTTCTTCCTGGTGGGCGGGCAGGTGGGCGCGAAGAGTTACGCATCGGCCCGCGCCCTGGGCACGACGTATCGGCAATGGTTCGGCACCCGGCTGGCCCGGCTGTTCCGGCCGGTCGCCGCCGTGCTGGTGGTGTGGGCCGTGGCGGCGGGCGCGATGCTCGCCACCGGGGTCGGCCCGGACACCCTCCACACGCTGCTCAAACTCGTCCTGTCCCCGCTCTGGTTCCTGCTGGTCTTCGCGGGGCTCACGGCGTTGACCCCGCTCGTGGCCAGGCTGCACCCGCTGTGGCCGCTGGCCATCGTGCTGCACATCGACCTGCTCCGGTTCGCCCTCGGCGGTCCGGCCTGGCTCGGCTGGATCAATGTGGCGGCGGGCTGGCTGGTCCCGTACTGCCTGGGCGCGGCCGGGGCGAGAGGTGGCCTGTCGGGGCGTACGACCGGGTGGGTGCTGCTGACCGGGGGCGCCGCAGCCACCGCGCTGCTGGTCCTGTTCGCCGGCTACCCCGCGTCCATGGTCGGGGTGCCCGGCGCCGCGATCTCCAACCTCAACCCGCCCACACTGGCTGCCGTCACCTTCGGCCTCGCCCAGTGCGGTGCGGCCCTGCTGCTGCTCGGTCCGCTGCGCCGGGTGCTCGCTCGGCCCGCCGTCTGGGCGGCGGTGGCGCTGGTCAACCTCTCGGCGATGACCGTCTTCCTGTGGCACCAGACCGCGATGATGGCGGTCACCGCGATCGGTCTGCTGGCCGGCGGGGCCCTGCCCGGCCTGCACACCGTGCCCGACGGACCGGCCTGGGTGCTCGCCAGGCTGTGCTGGCTGCCGGTGTTCGCGGTGGCGCTGCTGGTGTGCCGGGCAGCGTTTTGGACGTACGAACAGGGGAGGGGCGGCCACACCAAGGTCGTGCGTGAGCAGCGCCCCGCCCGGACCGCGGAGGTGCGGCGTGCCTAGGCCCGGCCGTCACACTCCCGCCTGCCCCGCCCTTCGGGCGAACGACCGGAGTGTGATGACAAGGCCTAGGGTGGATCTTGTGAAGAAGCAGGACGAGCACCGGCTCGTGGTCGCGCTGCGAGCGGTGTTTCGCGCCCTGCGTGAGGACCTGTGGACGACGGGGTACGACCCGGTGTCGCGCAGCGGGCGGCGATCTCGCTGGCTGGCCTGGCTGCCGGTGCTGACGGTGGCGTTGGTGCTGCTCACGGCGCTGATCACGGTATCCAACGTGGGTGTACTCGACTGGGGGGACTACCAGTTGGGAATCTGGTACTCCCTGTTGCTCGCCGGCGGCCAGTCGATGGCGCTCGTCGTCGCGATCTTCCGGCCGGTGGCGGCCTGGTGGGTGGCGACGATCGTGATGGTCGTCATCGCCTGGGTCGTGGAACCCCGGATCACCCCGGAGGCGTTGTTCCCCTTCACCGGGTCCGGGATCGTGTTGCAGGCCGCGGTGCTGTTCCTGCTGGCGTTGCGGGTCCGCCCCCGGGCCGTGGTCGAGGCGCTGACGATCAGCGTCCTGGCGGGAGTTGCCTGCAGCGCGTTCGCTTCCCGGCCGCACGACTCCGATGTCGCTCCCGCCGTCGCGATTCTCGCCACCGCGGTGGTGGTCGGCGCCTCGCTGCGCGGCCGCCAGGTGGCCCGTACGGAACTGGTCGTACAGGAGGAGATCACCGCCGAGGAGCGGGCCCGGCGCACCCTGCTGGAGGAGCGCAACCGCATCGCCCGTGAGCTGCACGACGTGGTCGCCCACCACATGTCGGTCATCTCCATCCAGGCGCAGGTCGCCCCCCATCTGGTCGAGAACCCGTCCGACGAGCTGAAGGACAACCTCGCGGGCATCCGTGAGAACGCCGTCGACGCGCTCACCGAACTGCGCCGGGTGCTGGGCGTGTTGCGCTCCGAGGACGCCCTGTCGCAGGAGGTGCGGCATGCCCCGCAGCCCACCCTCGACAGGCTGGACGAGCTGATCGGCAATGTGCGCGGCGCCGGGCTCACGGTCAGCACCGAAACCGCGGGAACGCCGCGCCAGCTCTCTCCGGGCGTCGAGCTGTCGGCGTTCCGTATCGTGCAGGAGGCGCTCAGCAACGCGATGCGGCACGCGCCCGGAGCGGAGGTGCGGGTGGCGATCGGGTACCACTCGGCCGGTCTGACCGTCCGGGTCACCAACACCGCGCCGGACGGACCGGCCACGCCCTCACAGGGCATCGGCCACGGGCTGCTCGGCATGCGCGAACGCACCGCCATGCTGGGCGGAGAGCTCGCCAACGGGCCCGTACCCGAAGGTGGTTACGAAGTAGTGGCGATGCTCCCCCTGGAGGACCAGTCATGACCATTCGCGTGCTGATTGCCGACGACCAGATGATGGTCCGCCAGGGCTTCACGGTGCTGCTCAACGCCGAACCGGGCATCGAGGTCATCGGCCAGGCCGTGAATGGCCTCGATGCCGTCGCCAAGGCCGCCGAACTCGCCCCCGATGTCGTCCTGATGGACATCCGGATGCCCGAGCTCGGCGGCATCGAGGCAACCCGCCGCATCACCGGGCCGGCCGGCGCCACCGTCAAGGTCCTCGTCCTCACCACGTTCGATCTCGACGAGTACGTGTACGAGGCGCTGCGCGCAGGGGCCTCAGGGTTTCTGCTGAAGGACGCCTCGGCCGACGAACTCGCCCAGGCGGTGAGGGTGGTGGCCTCCGGCGAAGCCCTGCTCGCCCCGAACATCACCAAGCGCCTGATCGCCGAGTTCTCCCGGGTCACCCGCGCCCCTCGCCCCCCGCTCAAGGACCGGGTCGGCGATCTGACGGAACGCGAGACCGAGGTCCTGTCCCTGATCGCCCAGGGCCTGTCGAACGCGGAGATAGCCGAGCGCCTGGTGGTCGCGGAACAGACCGTCAAGACCCACGTGGGCCGCATCCTGGTCAAGCTGGGCCTGCGCGACCGGACCCAGGCCGCGGTGTACGGATACGAGACGGGGCTGGTGCGCCCGGCCGGCTACTGAGCGAGCGGTTCCGGTCCGGCCTTTCTGCGGCGCCTGAACCGCTTTGAGGGCTTTCCTCGCTGCCGTGGGGTCGTCGTAGCCGATGACGATGAGCTCGGACATGAATGCCTCCCTCGGTCGTCATCCCGACACTTTGAACGATATGTCGACTCGCTCGATCGGGCAGAAGATGCGCGACGGGCTCTCCTGGGTTAGCGGCGACCCGCGCCGCCGCGGTCCGGCCGCGGCGGCGCGGGTCGCGCCACCGCCTCAGGATTCCGAGGTCCAGGTACCCAGGGCGATCTCGGCGGTGATGCCGGGACCGAAACCGGCCAGCAGGCCGCGGTGGCCGTCGAGGGCCGAGGCCTCGTCGAACATGCGGCCAAGGGCGTCCAGCACCACCGCGCTGGCGATATTGCCGTACTCGGTGAGCGTGGCGCGGCTGAAGCGGAACGCATCGGGCGGCACTTCGAGGAAGCGGCACAGGTCGTCCAGGATGCGCGGACCACCCGCGTGGACGATGTAGAAGTCCAGCTTGCCGGCGTTCCACTGGTGCTGTTCCGCGACGGCCCGGAGGGCCGGGGTGAGCGGCTCCATGGTCCCGGGCACGCGCTTGTCGAGCTGGAAGTGGAAGCCCGTGGACCGGACCGCGTAGGAGATCCAGTCCTCGGTGTGCGGGATGAGATACGAGCCGTTGCGTTCCAGGCGGACCCCGGTGCCCCCGTTGCCACGGACCACGGCGGCGGCGATCCCGTCGCCGAACAGGCCGTTGGACAGCAGCGATCCCACGCCCAGATCGGTGGGCTGGTAGCACAGCGAGCAGAACTCACAGGCCACGATCAGCACATTGGCGTCGGGGTACGCCGTGCAGTAGTCATGGGCCCGGTTGACGGCCGCGCCGCCCGCGGCACAGCCGAGCTGGGCGATGGGCATCTGGCGTGTCTCCGACCGGAAGCCCATCTTGTTGATGAGCCATGCGGTCAGGGACGGCATCATGAAGCCGGTGCAGGAGACGTAGATGATCAGGTCTATCTCCTGCGGCTCGAGTTCCGCCTGATCGAGTGCCTTGCGCACCACGTCCGGCACACGGGCCTTGGATTCCGCTTCGTAGATGGCGCTGCGGGCGTCGAGCCCCGGATGCTTCAGCACCGTGTCTATCGGCTGGACCAGATGTCGTTTGAGTACCCCGGTGTTCTCTATAAGACGGAGAACGAGGCCCAGCTCCCGATGGTCGCCGTGCAACCTACGGGCCAGTTCGAGGGTTTCCTCATTGGTGATGACGTAGTCGGGGACCGCTATTGCCGGTTTGCACAGAACCGCCATGGATCTCCTCCTATCGGACAATGGCCCACGCCGTGCGGCCTGGCCGGACCTGGGGTGTTAGCCGGCCGGGGGTATCCGCTGTCCGCGGCGCGAAGTGCGCGCGGAATGTGACGGGAAACGGACCGCTGGGCGGTTCGCAGGCGCCGAGCTCGATATTCCCTGGACGGATGCGCTCGGGCTGAGCGCCGAAGGTTGAGTTCTCGTCGTGCCGGGCAGGTCGTGTCCGGCACGTCGCTCTTGGCCACGAGACTTGACGCTACGCCAGACGGCTGAGGGCCGCACGTCGAGCGAAATGCCGGCCGGGATGCCGCGCATTACTCCGCTTGCCGTCCTCGGCGCGCCGACGCATCATCGAGGACGGCAGAACACCTCCAGTGCCGGCTTTGTCACCACACCACCGGCAATTCAAGCGGATAACGCCAGATGGACGTCGCATTCCAGCGCACTTCCTGCGCCGGCTTCGCCAGCCGCAGGTCGGGGAAGCGGTCCAGCAGGGTTCCGAGGGCCACTTCCAGTTCCGTGGCGGCGAGCGGGGCACCCAGGCAGTGATGTCCACCCCAGCCGAACGTCATGTGCTGTGTACCGGTGCGTTCCAGATCCAGCTCGTCGGGACGGTCGAATTTCCGGCTGTCCCGGTTGGCGGTCAGATAGGAGACGTGCACGATGTCCCCTGCCCGGATCAGCACGCCGCTCAGTTCCACGTCCTCCAGGGCGACGCGGGGGATACCGACGCCCTTGCGGAACGGAATGAACCGCAACATTTCATCGATGGCCTGCGGGAGCATCTCGGGCCGGGCCCGCACCATGGCGAGCTCCTTGGGGCGAGTGAGCAGCGTGTAGGCGATGTTGCCGATCTCGTACGTGGTGGTGTCCTGGCCGGTGATGAGCAGGACCATCGCCATGACGGTCAGTTCCCGGTCGTCGAGGATCTCGTCTCCGTCGCGGGCGGTGGCCAGCGTGCTGATCAGGTCGTCGCCGGGGTTCGCGCGCCGTTGCGCGGTCAGCGTGCTGAAGTAGGAGCGAAGCTCGGCCTTGGCGTGTACCGCGTTCTCCCGGTTGTCGATCGTGGTGTCCATCATGGTCCGTGCGTGAGCTCGCAGTTGTGCCTGGTCGGACTCGGGGATGTCGAGAACCTCGCAGATCGTGATCAGCGGCAGCGGGCCCGCCAGGTGCTCCATGAGGTCGGCGGGGGAGCCGTACTCCGCCATCCGGTCCAGCAGCTCGTCCACGACACGCTGGGTACGGACCCGCATGCGTTCGATGTGGCGCGGCGCGAAACCCTTGGAGATGAGCCCGCGCAGCCGGCTGCTGCCCGGTGGGTCCATCAGGTTGATGGCCTCGTCCTGAACGATCGGCTCAGGCGTCATCCGCGGGAAGTTCCGGCCGATGATGGCCTTGCGGCTGAAGCGGCGGTCGGTGGTGACCGTACGCACGTCGTCGTAGCGGGTGACCAGCCAGGCCTCCCCTTCACCATGGGGCAGCCGGATGCGCGCGACGGGCTCGTCGGTCAGCAGGCGCTTGAGCGTCGGGTCGAATTCGAGGGCCTCGGCATAGTCGAAGGGGCAGTTCAATGCGGACGCGTCGGGTTCCATGCGGAGCTCCAGATAGGGGATCTGACGGTGAGGTCCGGTACCTATGGGGGCTGGACGGGGCATAGGTACCCGGTCATCTGCGGTGGCGCGCACCTATTCACCTGGATTAGCCCAAATGAAGGGACGTTACCGGGTGCGGTATCGCGCATGGCTCGCCCGTGTTGCGTTCTTGGTGACGGTGTGGTGGCGCGACCGCGTGGTGGGCCGAGGCCCGGCCATCGACTCTGAGCATGCAGCCCGCCGCTCCGCGGAACGGCATACCGGATTCCCTGATGAAGCCTTCCGCTGAATTCCGTTTTCGGTTCCCCCGTGCAGTGATAAGTAAAAGATGCGGACATCTCCTGTCAGAGAATTGACGGGAAGGGAAAGCCATGCGTAAGGGCTTCACCTCTGATGTCGAGATCTGCGAGATTTCCGACAGCGAGCTGGACACCATTTCCGGTGGCATAGCCATAGCCATCGCCATCGCCATCGCCATCGCCGGTGCCGACGTCGACGGCCACGGTGCGTCGGTGAGCATCGGTGACGCGGTCGGGACCGCCCAGTCCCTCGTGCCCTCCGTGCCCGTCGCGCAGCTCGCCGCCCTCGCCACCGTGCAGACCAGCGGCGTCTGACAGCGCCCTTCGCGGTATGGCTTCAGGGCCGGCGGCATTACTCGGCCCGCTGGTGCATCTCGATACCGGCAGAGCCGGCCAGAACCCCGGAACCTCCAGTTCCGGGGTTCACGCATGGCGTCCGCAGGAAAAGGAAGAGCCTTTGCGGCGGAGTGCTCGGATCTGCGGGTATGTGTGCTGAGGTGGTGGACCCCGGGGTTTCGCGACAAGGAGCGGTGGCGATGGAGCGGACGACATGCTGTGTGGTGGGTGGCGGCCCCGCCGGGATGGTCCTCGGCCTGCTGCTGGCCCGGGCCGGGGTGGAGGTCACGGTCCTCGAGAAGCACGGCGACTTTCTGCGCGACTTCCGCGGCGACACCGTGCATCCCTCCACCCTGGCGCTGCTGGAAGAGCTGGGCCTGGCCGAGCGGTTCGCCCGTCTGCCGCAGCGGCGGGTGACGACGGTTCAGCTGCCGCTCGGCCCGGATCGTTCACTGGTGACCGTCGGAGACATCGGCGCGCTGCCGGGCAGGTACAACTACATCGCCATGGTGCCGCAGTGGGACCTGCTCGACCTCCTGGCGGACGAGGCCCGGAAGGAGCCGTCCTTCTCCGTACGGATGAGCACCGAGGCGACCTCCTTCCTGGTGGAGCGCATGGAGGCACCCCCTGCGCATGGGGGTCCCCCCGCTCGAGCAAAGCCGAGAGTGGGGGAGAAGCCGGGAGCTGGGGGGAGGGTCACCGGAGTGCGGTACCGCACGTCCGACGGCCGTACCGGTGAGCTGAGGGCCACCCTCACGGTGGCCTGCGACGGCCGGGGCTCGCTGGCCCGGTCGCTGCCCGAACTGGGACTGCGGAGGTTCACCTGCCCGATGGACGCCTGGTGGTTCCGGCTGCCGCGGCGCGAGGGCGATCCGCACGGGCTCGTAGGAGGCGTCGGCGACCGGTTCCTCACCGCCATGATCGACCGCGGGGACTACTGGCAGTGCGCCGGGCTGATCCCCAAGGGAACGGACGCCGAGCGCCGCGCCGCCGGACTTGAGTCGTTCATGGCCGACTTCACGGCCGCCGCTCCATGGCTCGCGGACCGGGTGCACGCGCTGCGGTCCTGGGACGAGGTCAAGCTGCTCGACGTACGGCTGGACCGCCTCCGGCGCTGGCACCGCCCGGGGTTGCTGTGCATCGGCGACGCGGCGCATGCGATGTCACCGGTCTTCGGTATCGGCATCAACCTCGCCGTCGAGGACGCGGTGGCCGCCGCCCGGTATCTCGTCGAGCCGCTGCTCGGAGGTGCCGTGGGCCTGCGCGACGTACGCGGGGTCCAGCGCCGCCGGTGGCCGACCACCGCCCTGACCCAGGCGCTTCAGCGGTTCGCCCACGCGCGGGTCATCGAACCGGTGCTGACGGGCCGGCCGCCCTTCGGCAACCCCAAGCGCGCCCAGCGGATGACCGAACTGCTCACCACCTCGCGATGGCTGAACCGGGTGCCGGCGTACTTCCTCGCCTACGGTGCCGTACGCGAACGCCCGCCGGCCGCGTCGGTGCGCTGAACGGCGTCCCTCGCCCGCCCGGTCAACACGGCGCGGAAACCGGGCTGTTCCGCCAGGAGCGGAGCCCGAGCAGCCGCTCTCCGAGCGGAGTCAGCACGGCCACCGGATCCTGCTTCTCCCGGCCCCGAGGGTCGCCGGGGAAGGCCGGATTCTTCGGGGCTGTCTTCTCACGCCATGACGTGATGCGCTCCTGCACGAGTGCGGTGTTGCTCTCGTCGGCGGGGAACATGCTGACGTACTGAGCGAGGCGCACCTGGCGCTGCGAGGTGTTCTCCCGTACGCCGTGGGCCAGCAGGCTGTTGAAGATCAGCAGGTCACCCGCGTTCGTCGGCAGTGGGGTGGGCTCGCCCAGGCCGGCCGTGTCGGGACGCCAGGGGTCGCGGTCCACGGGCTGCTTCGCCAGCCACTCGCCGAACCCCCGGAACAACTCCGGGTAGGCCTGTGTACCGCCCATCTCGGGATCGGTGTCCACCAGCGAAACGACCCCCTGAACCCCGAAGGGGAGGGGATCGACGGAGGTGTCGATGTCCCAGTGGATGAAGCCCGTGAACGTCCGGTTGCGCCGGTTGGGCGGGTTGAGGTTGGCGCGGTCGAGCGTGACCCACAGGTCCTCGCGGTCCCAGATGTCGACGAACGCGTCGTAGAGCCGGGGCTCCTGGCGGATGTCCCATAGGTTCTGGTGCTGGTAGATCTCCACCATGCCGCTGCCGGCCACATCCCGCATGGCACGGTTCTCGGCGTCGGGCCGGTACCAGGCTTCCTCGTCGTGCGGATCGAGGCCGGTGAACTCCCACAGGGTTGCGGCGAGACGCTCCATCTTCTCCTGCGGTACCACGTCACGCACGATGACATAGCCCCATCTCTTCCAATGCGCCCAGCCCTCCGTGGTCAGGACGCGGAACGGCAGTTCCTTCTCCAGGTCGTACATCGGGTCCCTGGCCATGACGCGCCTCCCGGGTTCGCCGTGAGCTGGCCGAAATGCGTCATGTTTAAAGGGGGACATACGGGATGGAATGCGTCAAGAGGCTCATCGAGCAGGGCGAATGAGGTAGCGGTACGCTGGGTTTACGACACTTGGGGCGCCTCGTCGCGCCTGTGGACGGGCGCCCCGCGGGCGCCGTCGCGCCGATGGTGCGGCGGCGTCAGGTCGTCCTCGCGCCACCGCACCGGGCGTCGTTCCCGGAGTGGCTCAGGGCAGCAGGGTGTCGAGGAAGGCGTTGGCGAACACCCGTGCCGGATCATAGGAGTTGAGGGTGTCCCGGGCGGCGCGCCAGTCGTCGAACGCCGCCGGTACGGTGCGGCTCAGCGTGGCGGGATCCGTCCACGGTCCGCTGTCCGTGTAGGCCCAGCCCTTGGACCACTCCGGGCGTACGGTCGCGTACGAGCCCGTGTAGGTCTGCCAGATCCACTGTTCCAGCTCGCGGAAGAACGGGCTCGCGCCGGGCGTGCCCGGATAGGTGGCGAAGTCGAGCCACACCACGGTGTCCCACTCGGGATGGTCGGGGTGGGCGCGGGCCGGGGACAGGAACGGGCCGTCGAGGGGATCGGTGCCGGTGATACGCAGCTCGATCGGGCCGTTGACCGGGTAGGACCCGCGGCTCTGGTGAGCGGCCAGCACGCTCTGGTAGCGGGAGTGGAAGTCATTCACCACGCGCTGCACATTCGCCCTGGAGGTCAGTACCGCCCACCCCGCTTCGACGATCCGCAGGGTCGTCGGCTCCACGTACAGCAGGCTGTTCTTCGACCAGCCCCAGACGTCCCAGGTACCGGTGACGATCAGCCCGGAGCCGACGATGGACATGGCGAGCTTGGTGAAGGCGGGCGTCTTGTCGCCCCCGCCCGCGGCGATCTCCCCGAGCAGCTTCGACATGTCTTCGGTGACGCGGTTGGCGAAGGTGTAGGCGTACGGGGTGTCGATCTGCTTGGCGAACAGCGGTTTGGTGGGCGCCACGCTCCACACCTTCAGCCAGGGCACATCGGTGAACGGGAACCAGATCGCCTCGATGCGCCCGGTGCTGTCCAGGTAGGAGCTGATCGTGCGGCCCCCGGCGCCGGGTGGTCCGAAGACGGTGGCCACGTTCACGTCGTACCAATTCTGGCAGCGCAGCCGGGTGTTCGCCGCGGCGGTCATCGTCACCTCGGTGATGAATGCGCGGCCCAGGTGGACGAGGAAGGCGCGGATGTCCGGGTCGGAGCGGGTGAAGGTCTTGAGCACGTAGCGGCCGTCCGTCGCGCTCCACACCACGGCGGTGAGGGAGGTGACCAGCGAGCTCAGGGTGCCGAAGCCGGAGCCCGTCGGCGGGTGTTCGGTGGCGGTGGGCAGGCCGGTGCCATGGCCGCCGATGGCGAGCACCCCGCCGATGGTGAGGTCGCCCGGTGCGGTGGTGGTGGCGAGGCCGAGCCCCGACTCCTCCAGGCGGGCGAGGATGGTGTCGAGGGTCGCGCCCGCCTGCGCGGTGACGCTCCCTGGGCTGCCGCCGCGCACACCGACCGCGGTGAGGTGGGAGGTGGTGTCGACGATGACCGTACGGGTGGTGTCGGCGCCGGCGGGTACCACCAGCGGCGACCAGGTGTGGCCCTTGCCCCGGGCCCGTAACCGGTAGCTGTGCTCATGAGCCCAGTTCGCGAGGGTGACGACGTCGTCGGGGGTACGGGCCGTAGCCGTCCAGACGTTCTCGACGACGATCTCCAACGACCAGTTCCTGAAGGCCTGTTGGGAGAGCGGGATGCCGGCGGGGAAGCCGGGCGGAGGGGTGAGAGTGGCCGCTGCGCTGCCCGCGGGGATGCGATGAGCGGGCTGGAGCCCGGCTGCCGTGGCGAGTCCCGCGGCGGCGGCCCCGGTCAGGAGCGTGCGGCGGGTGAGGGAGTTTTTTCGAGCGCTGTCGTCGGACATGGCTGTCCTTCCGGCACGCGGCGCGCCGCCCCGCTGCACCGCGCACGGATCGTAGGGAGACCGTACGAGCGCCCCGGTGCGGTGGGGGTGCCGGAAGGGTAGGTTGACGGGCCGTCAGTTGCAAGAGCCGTGCGCAAGGTCGTGGGAAGGGCCGTGCGCAAGAGCTGTGCGCAAGGGCCGCGTGGCGATGGCCGATGGCTGTGCGGCGATCGCCGTTCAGGTCCGGCTGACGGCTTGCGCGAAGTCGAACACGTTGTCCGGGTCGTAGTCGTGCGCGACGGAGCGGAGGCGTTCCAGATTCGGGCCGTAGTAGGCCTTCGCCCAGTCGGGCAGGGCCGGGTCGATGTAGTTCACATAACCGCCCCCGATGCCCTGGGAGTTCAGATCCGCCACGACCTCGCCGACGTTGCGCGTCACCTCGGCCTCGGACGCCGCGGTGGCCCCCGCGTAGATCTGGGCGGTGGCGAATGCGGTGCGGTGCGGGAAAGCGGTCTGCCGGACACCCACATCGGCCACCGCGCCGCCGAGCGCGTCGAGGATGATCGCCATGTCCGTGCGGCCGGTGAGCAGACCGGCCAGGGCGGCAGGATCGGGGGTGGGCGCGCTCAGAACCCGTGACGAGGCGACGAACGACTCCCGGTCCGGCCTGCCGGAGAAGAAGCGCATGGCATTGAAGTAGTCCCGGTCCTGGACGGTTCGGCGGTTGGGCAGGACGCCGGAACGCGAGACCAGATCGTCCAGCAGCGGACTGCAGGTGCTGCTCGGCCCGACGAAGCAGCCGGCCACCCGGCAACTCGGCGGGCTCCCGCCCGAGATATTGAGGTTTGCCCACAGCTCCCGGGGTGCGGCCGTGATCCACGGTTGCCATGCGCTCAGTACCTCGGCCACCTTCCCCGCCGGGAAGCCGACCACGAACACCGTCAGCGCCGGAGCCGGATCGGTCGCAAAGGTGAACTGTGTGACGACCCCGAAATTACCGCCGCCACCACCGCGCAGGGCCCAGAACAGGTCCGGGGTCCGCGTGGCGGAGGCCGTGTGCGTTCTTCCGTCCGCGGTGACGATCTCGGCCGCCAGGAGGTGGTCACACGTGAGCCCGAACTTGCGTTGCAGTACGCCGATCCCGCCGCCCAGCGTCACCCCGGCGATGCCGACGGTGAAGCAGGAGCCTCCCGGCAGGCAGCGGTTCGCCTGGCCGAGGCCGCTGTACACATCCCGCAGCACCGCGCCGGCGCCGACGGTCGCGGTGCCGTCCGGCTGGACCTCCACGGCCGACAGACGCCGCAGGTCAAGGGTGAGACCGCCGTGCGGCGCCGAGTAGCCGACGTAGGAGTGCCCACCGCTGCGGGCGGCCAGCGGAACCCGGTTCCCGGCCGCCAGCACCGCCTCGCTGACATCGGCCACCGACGCGCACTGCGCCACCGCGGCCGGTATGTGGTCGTCGTTGAGCGGGTTGAACAGCTTCCGGGCGTCGTCGAACCCGGGATTTCCCGGCCGCAGCAAGGCTCCGCGCATCCGCCGCCGTAATTCGTCCCAGTCCACCGCGTCCGCGTAGGGGGTCTCCTCGCCTGTCCGGGCCTGTGTGCCGGCCCGGGGCGCGTGGAACAGCGAGTCCCGCGCCATGGCCACCATCTCCTCTGCGGAGTTCAAGGAAGGCGGGTAAATGCCCGGCTCATACGGATATCTTCACGTTAACACGGTGTGATCACCCCCTCCAGTTGAGCGCGAAGCTTGAGCGCGGAGCCGGAACTCGGCCTGTGCGGTGCGGCGTTGGTTGATTCGCTCCGGGAGCGGGATGTCGCCCCAGGCGTACGTGCGAGGTCCGGCCCAGCGGTCCGCCGCAGGCAATCCGAGCGTCCCAAGGATACCCCCGGGGGTAACCGTGCTACCGTCGAAACATACCCCCGGGGGTACATATGATGAGAGGAGCGCCCAGGTGTTCTTTGTCGACACCATCGAGCTGGCAGGGCTCGGGAATCGCAGCTATGTCGCCGGCGGTGCCCGGGCGGCTGTCGCCGTGGACCCGCCGAGGGACATCGATCAGGTGATCGCGGCGGCTGCCCGGCGAGGGGTGCGCATCGCGCATGTCGTGGAAACGCACATCCACAACGACTACGTCACCGGCGGCCTGGAGCTGGCCCGGATCACCGGCGCCGCCTACCTGGTCCCGGCCGCGGCGCGGGTCTCCTTCGTACGGGTACCCGTCCAGGACGGGGACACCCTGGAGATCGACTCCGGCCTGGTCCTGCGCGCCATGGCCACCCCCGGCCACACTCCGCACCACACCTCCTATGTCCTGGAGGAGGCCGGAACGGCCGTTGCGGCGTTCACCGGCGGATCCCTGCTCATCGGCACGGTCGGCCGGCCGGATCTCGTCGAGCCGCGGCTCACCGCGCAGCTGGCCCGCGATCAGCACGCCTCCGCACACCGGCTCGCCGCCGAACTGCCCGACGAGACACCCGTGTTGCCCACACACGGATTCGGCAGCTTCTGCTCCTCCTCCCAGGCCGGGGGCGACGCCACGACCATCGGCAAGGAGAAGGCGGTCAACGAGGCGCTCCTTCGGGACGTGGACACCTTCGTCCGCCATCTGCTGGCGGGCCTGGAGGACGTGCCCGCGTACTACGCGCACATGGGTCCGGCCAATGCCGCCGGGCCGGCCCCCGTCGACCTGACCCCGCCCGCCGTCGCCGATGCCGACGACATCGCCGCCCGGCTTGCCGCGGGGGAGTGGGTCGTCGACCTGCGCAACCGCGTGGCCTTCGCCCGGGGCCATGTCGTGGGCTCCTACAACTTCGAGGGCGACGGCAAGGTAGCGACGTACCTGGCCTGGATGATTCCGTGGGGCAAGCCCGTGACCCTGCTCGCCGCATCACCGGAGCAGCTGGCGGCGGCCCAGCGTGAACTGGTCCGCGTCGGCATCGACCGGCCCGCCGCCGCGGCGACCGGGGAACCCGCGTCCTGGATCCGGGACGGGGAGTCGCTGAGCTCCTTCCGGCGCGGCACGTTCGCCGATCTGGCGGCCCGCGAGGCCGACGACGACATCGTCGTACTGGACGTCCGCCGGGACTCCGAGCGCGCCGGCGGGCACATCGAGGGCTCGGTCCACATCCCTGTCCACGCCCTCCCTCAGCGGCTCGACGAGATCCCCGCGGGAGAGGTGTGGGTGCACTGCGCCGGCGGTATGCGCGCCGGGATCGCGGCGTCGCTGCTCGATGCCGTGGGCCGCGAGGTCATTGCCGTGGACGATGCGTTCGGCGCAGCCGCCGAGGCGGGGCTCACCGTCATCACCAGCTGATCCGTGCGCCGTTCGGAAACCGGAATCGGACGCGTGCGCATCCGGTGGGGCACGGTCCGGCAGGGAGCCACCGCAGCATGCGAGACGCAGAGGAGTATCGATGTCATTCTTCCGAGGCGGCCCGGGCCGGGTGAACGTCCAGCAGACGGCGGAGCGCACCACCGCCGGCGGCGATGCCGTCGGTGTGATCGGCGGGATGCGGGCATGGGCCGGGGCAGGCCTCCCGGTGGTGGACCAGTGGTGCGATGGCGGCTCGATAGCGTGAGTACTCTGCTGCTCGCGCTGGCCGCCGGTGCCGTCATCGGACTGGCGCTCGGGGCGCTCGGGGGCGGCGGCAGTGTGCTGGCCGTCCCCGCTCTGATCTACCTGCTCGGATTCACCCCGGCCGCCGCGACCACCGCGAGCCTGGTCATCGTCACCGCCACCTCGGCCACCGCCCTGTACGCGCACACCCGCGACGGCAACGTCCACTGGGGTACCGGAAGTCTCTTCGCCATGGCGGGTATCGTCCCGGCCATGCTGGCCGGAACACTGGCGGGGCAGGTGCCCGCGGCCCTGCTGACGTGCGCCTTCGCCGTCATCGCAGTGCTGGCCGCGCTGCGTATGCTCAGGCGGCGGGACGGCGGCGACGGCGATCGCCCGGTCCGGCCGGGGCGGGCCGCCGCTGCCGGCGCCGGACTCGGCGCGGTCACCGGCTTCCTGGGCGTCGGCGGCGGCTTCCTCGCCGTACCGGCGCTGGCGAGCGTCCTCGGCCTGCGGATGCGAGCCGCGGTCGGCACCAGCCTGCTGGTCATCACGGTCAACTCGCTGGCAGCACTGGCGGCCCGCGCGGGCACCGCCGACGGTCTGCGCTGGGCGGTCATCGGCCCGTTCGCCGGAGCGGCCGTACTCGGAGCCTGGGACGGCAAACGCCTGGCCGCGAAGGTCTCCGGTGGTCTGTTGCAGCGGATCTTCGCGGTGGTGCTGCTGGCCCTGGCCGTGTTCATGCTGATCGACTCGGCGCTATGAAACGCGGGCGCATGCGGTGGAACAGCCGGCGCGGTACGCCGACCGGGAGCCGGCGAATCAGAACGCCGTCAGGCGAGCGCATCCCGTCAGGCGAGCGAAAGGAACAGCTTCTCCAGGCGGGCCCGCATCTGCTCGCGGTCCTCACCGGTGTTCTTGCTGCCGTCGATGTCCGTCAGACACTGCTGCAGACCGGTGGCAATGATCGCGAAGCCCGCCCGGTCGAGCGCGCGGGACGCGGCGGCGAGCTGCGTGACGACCTCTTCGCAGTCGCGCCCTTCCTCGATCATCCGGATCACTCCGGAGATCTGGCCCTGTGCCCGGCGCAGCCGGTTCAGCACGGCTCTGAGTTCCGTACCCGCGAGATCCAGCTCCACCATCACTCCTCGAAAAAATACCCCTAGGGGTAATGTACTCCCCCGCTCGGGGCACCGCCGACAATCAAGGATGGCACCCGTGACCACCCCCCTTTCCCTCGACATCGGCCAGGCCCACTCCCGGCTGCACGACTTGACCGTCATCGACGTACGCACACCCGGCGAGTACGCCTCCGGCCATCTGCCCGGCGCCCTCAACATCCCCCTCGACCAGATCAGGCGCGCCCTGCCCGCGATCGAACAGGCGGCGTCCCGCGCAGACATCCTCGTGGTGTGTGCGTCCGGCGCCCGCTCCGAGAACGCCTGCCGGACCCTCGCCGACCACGGCATCAGCGCCGCGTCCCTCACAGGAGGCACGGGCGCCTGGGCGGCCGAGGGTCACGACCTGCACCGCCCCGAAGGCTCCGTGCGCGCTGTCTGGGGAATGGAGCGCCAGGTGCGGCTGGCCGCCGGCGCGCTCGTCCTGACCGGCCTCGGCCTGGGCCTCGTCCACCCGGCCTTTCAGCTGATCTCGGCGGGCATCGGCGGAGGATTGGTCTTCTCGGCGGCGACCAACACCTGCGGTATGGCTGCCGTTCTCGGCAAGCTGCCGTACAACCGCCCGCGCGGCGCTGACCTCGACACGACCCTCGCGGCACTGAGCGGACGCTGAAGCGCAGCTGTCGTCTCAGCTGTTGGCGTCGGGGCCCGCCGGGCTCTCGTCGGGGACGCGCCTGCCGTTGGCCCACGCAACCAGCACGAAGGTCACGCTGATCAGAAGCGCCCAGGCGCCGAACTTCTCCCAGGCGACGGGCTGCCACCCATGGGCCTGATAGGGGTAGCGCCACGCGCCGAGGTAGGTGGCGATGTTCTCCGCCAGCCACAGGAAGAAGCCGATCAGGGCGAAGCTGAGGGCAAGGGGCATACGGTGGCGGGAACGTCCGACGGCGAACGTGACCTGCGTTCCGGCCGTCACCGCGATCAGCGCGACGGCGAGGGGCCAGCGCACGTCCGGGAGCCAGTGATGGCTGAAGAAGTTCGCGTAGATCGCCATGGCCACCACCGAGGTGGCTCCGGGGCGGTAGCGGATCAGCCGCAGATCCAGCACATGCCAGGCGCGACAGACGTAGCTGCCCACCGCCGCGTACAGGAAGCCGCCGTACAGCGGGACGCCCGCGAACTTCAGCACGGCCGGCTCCGGATAGCTCCAGGAACCGAGCGCGACCTTCACCAGCTCGAAGGCCAGCCCGATCACATGACACACCGAGATGACCGCGAGGTCCCGCCCACTCTCCCAGCGGCAGACCAGGAACACCGCGGTCAGCAGCACCCCATAGGCGACCAGCAGGTCATATCTGGCGATCGGCAGCTGCGGCAGCGCCTGGGATACGGCCACGCCTGACAGCAGGGCGATGGCGAAGGCGCAGCAGCGCGTTTCGAGCCAGGCGAAGAGGAGGGCCTTGCGTAGAAGGACGGTCACGGTCGACATATCCATGCCGACGCGTGGGGCCCGCGCGCCGGTTGCCGGTGGCCTGACGCGGGGGCGAGGCGTTCGGTCACCCGCTGTCAGTTCGCGGCCTCCGCGTCCGGGCCGAAGGCATCGGCGAACCGGGCCGCCGCCCGACCACTGCCGGAACAGCAGCGCTTGGTGCACCGCCCCGGGGCCCGTGGCCAGCACGCCGATGGGCGTGTCGAGCACCTCCCAGCCATGGCAGTACGGGCAGTGCAGCACCTCACGGCCCCAGCGCTCGCGCAGGCCAGGCACGTCGGGAAGCTCGTCGACCAGGCCGGTGGTCACCAGCAGCCGGCGTGCGGACCAGCTCCGGCCGTCCTCGGTGCCCACGGCGAAGTGTTCGCCGGCGCGGCGTACGGCGGTGACCCGGTCCGACACGATCCGTCCGCCGTAACCGGTGACTTCTTCCCTCCCCGCCCGCAGCAGCTCGCGCGGCGGGAGGCCGTCGTGGCGAAACATTCCTTGCCGCTTCAGCAATGCGGCGGCAATCAGGGCTCTGGGTACGGGCCCGGCGGGTCGGTCGGGCCCGTACCGGCTACTGCGGCGGGACGAGCATGCGCTCGGCGCCGAACGCGGTGCCGGTGCGCGCGTACATGCTGGTCTCGCCGCCGGACCAGCGGACGACCAGGTCGTCCGGCCAGCCGTTCGCGTCATAGCTGCCCGCCGTCAGCACCACGTCCTGGGTCCAGATGCTCTGCGGCGGTGCCATCTGGACCTCCTTGCCGAGCCCGCCGGGGCCGGTGTCCTGGTACTGCGAGATCTTGCCGTTCGGCCAGCGCACCAGAGCGTCCCAGTTGGCACGTCCGCTGAAGTCGCCCGCGGTGAGCAGAGTGGCCTGCTTCCAGCGGGCGTCCGGCTTCTGCAACCGGTGCTCGGTGCCGAAGCCCTTGTCGCCGACGGCGGTGTAGTCGGTGATCTCGCCGTCGCTCCACCGCACCAGCAGATCGCTGACGTGCTTCGCCGTGCCGAAGCTGCCGCCGACGATCCGGTCGGCGTGGCTCCAGACCGAGCCGGCTCGGGCCAGACCGATACCGCGGCCGAGGCCGCGGGCGCCGACGTCCGGGAGGATCCTGACCTCGCCGCTCTTCCATACGACGAGCAGGTCCGAGCCGTTGCCGCCGGAGAAGTCACCGCCGGTGAGGGACTTGACGTCCTTCCAGGTCCCTCCGGGGCCGGCCAGCCGCCGCCTACCGGTGAAGCCGCCCCGGCCGTCACCGGTGTAGAGCGAGACCTCGCCGTCGGCCCACACCACGATCAGGTCGCCCTTGCCGTCCCCCGTGTACTCTCCCGAGGCCAGCAGCCGGGCGTGGGACCAGGCGTCGGCGTTGCCCATCGCGTACGGCAGCGCGGGCTGCTGGTAGGAATCGCCGTGGCTGACGTGCTGATTGTTCTTGGCCTCGTCGTAGAGACGGAAGAGCCAGTCGCCGTACATCGGGCTGTAGGTGAGCCAGTTGGCGTTGTTGTCGTTGCCACCGCCGTTGTAGCCGCCGGTGTTGCCGATGATCTCGCCCGTGCCCTTGGTCCAGTCGATCTTCGAGAACCAGGGACCTCCGGAGACGCCGCCCCACATCCCGGCGCACTTGGCCTGCATCTGGTAGAAGCCGCCCAGCGCTGCCGTACGGGTGGGACAACGGACGGCGCGGTCCTCGGGGTTGTGGCTGGACGGGTACCCGACCATCGTCACGTTGTTGACGTAACCCGGCGTGCGGACCAGCGTGTTCGCCCCCACGAGGTCCTGCGCGTTCTTGCCCTGGGACGAGGGGGACAGCCGGGCGAACGCGAAGTCCAGATCCGAGACCCGCTGCTTGCTGTTGTTGACGTAACGGTTGTCCACGAACCAGTCGGCGACCCGGTAGAACCCGTAGGTCTGCTTGTCCAGTGCGTACTCGGTCCGGTACCACGGTACGAAGACGGCATTCCCGCCGCTGCAGTGCCCTGCGGTCAGGATCAGATTGTGGCCGGGGCTCTGGACGACGCTGGCCGAGCACTTGTGGGCGTGCATATTGCCCGTGGTCGGGTCCTTCTCGTATGTGAAGATCACGCCGACCGACTTGGCGCCGGGGATGTGCTCCGCGGTCGGCATACCGGCCGCCACCGAACGGCTGTCCCTGGGCGCGGCCGTGAGGCCCGCCTTCGGGGCTGCGGTCGGCGGTGCGGGGTCGGTGGCCGAGTCCATGCGGTCCGGAGTCCAGAACCGGAGGGCGTCAGCGTCCGACCAACCGCCGCCGTCCCCGTCGGACGTCAGGCTCTTCGTCCGGGCGGGGGTCGGCCGAGGAGACGGCGCGGGCGTGTCGTCGGCATGGGCGACGGGGCCGCCCGCCAGGGCGCCGCCGGTCAGGAACAGTGCGGTACCGGCGGCCGAGACGGCGAGGTGGCGTATGTGTATGGGTGACGTGCGCAAGGAGTGCTTTCTGATGACGACGGAACAGCAGAACGACGGAACGACGGAACGACGGAACGACGGAACGACGGAACGACGGAACGACGGAACGACGGAACGACGGAACAATGACCTTCGTCAGGCGGAGCCGGCGCCGTTTCGGCCGCGGCGGCGCAGGAGCACCCAGCCGCCGGCCGCGAGTGCGAGCACCCCGGCTGCGATGCCGCCGACCAGCCAGGGCCGGCCCTGGCCGACGGGCTCGCCGGCCACGGTCACCCGCCGAGTGGTGGTCTGCCGCCCGTGGTGGCTGATGACGGTCAGCGGGTGCTTTCCCGCCAGGACGTCACCCCGCACCGTGGCGCGGCCCGCGTAGACCGTCGCCCCGTCGTCGCACTTGCAGCCGGGGTCGTCCGCGCTGTCCTTCCGGATGGTCACCCGGCCGTCGAAGACGGGGGACGTGACGGTCAGGACGTCCTCGCCGGAGGCGGGATGACGGTCGGTGAGCACCACGAGCACATCGCCGCCGGGGCGCACGTCGGCCGGAGTGTCACTGCCCGGGAACGCGTCCTTCGGGCCGACGACGAACCGGCCGATCATCGCCGATCCGCGCGCGGTGACCTTGAGCCGCGTGGTGGCGACGGTACGGCCGTGAGCGGTCGCGGTGACGGGGTACATGCCCGGTGCGATGTCACCGCGGATCCGGTGGTGCGAGCCCGGCGCGTCGACCTGGGCGGACTGCGCAGACCCCTTCTTCACCGGGGTGAGCCGGATCGGTTCGACCAGAGCGGGGGAGCGGACGGTCACGGTGTCCCACCCGGCGCGCAGCCCCTCGATGCTGAACCAGACCGGCCCGCCGTTCTCGACCCTGCCCTGGTCACCGAAGTACGTGAGCCGGGGCCCGCCGGACGGGTTGCCCCCGATGGCGGCAGCCGTGACCCCGTACGCGGACGCGCCGGAAACCGGCCCCGTCACAGGGACCAGGACAAGACCGGCGACGGCCACGGCCCGAAGCGTGCTGCGGAACAAGATTCCCCTTCCCCCGATGCTGTACACGGGGAAGACGGCGGCACGGGCCGGCGGGTTGCCTGAGCTTATGGATCTTTTACGTCAGCTGTTCGAGCGGCGCCCGGTCGACTCCCGCCGCGGAGCGGGTGCGGCGGGGCCGGAAGCTGACGCGCGAGCCCGGGCCCGGTCCTGGCCCCGCCATCGCGCGGAGCCCGGGCTCACCGCGTCTTCTCGTACACCATCACCCGGCGTCCCCCGGTCTCGGCGGAGACGGTGAGGGTGAAGTGCCGGGCGAGGACGGTGAATTTGGTCAGGTCACGGGGTGCCGACGGCGCCGGGGAGGGGACGATGTCACTGACGACGATGACGCGCCGATGAGCAAGCATGGCGGCCCGGATGCGTTCGGGGGTGGCCTCCACGCCGTACAGGGTCCCGGAGGCGACCGGGTCCTCGGCCAGCGCGAGGTCGTCGAGTCCGTTGAACTCGGCGGGCGTGACGAGCGCGGCGTCACGCCGCTGGTCGGGTATGTACAGGACGCCGTCCCCCGGGCGGGCCAGCTCCGCGACCTTGTCGGCCGTCACCCGCACGTCATCCGTGCGGCTCTCCGGGTTCCGCAGGCCCCGTTCCAACGGCAGCAGCGCGATGAATACGACCGCCACCAGCCCGGCGAGCAGCATCTCGCCACGCAGCCACCCCCAGCCGCGTGCCCGGCCGTATGGCAGAGCGGCCCGCACCGCCCAGGCGATGGCGGGGCCGACGAGCAGCGCCAGCCCGATGTAGGCGAAGAGCACATAGCGGTCGACATAGAGCGGCTTGATGAGCCAGGAGGCCAGCAGCAGACCGAGTTGCGGGACGGCGAGCAGCGGCAGCCCCACCGGGACCGGAGACAGCTCCGTACGCGCGGGGCGCGGCACCCGGGCGCACGCCAGGGCGATCACCAGCATCGCGGTCACCCCCAGCAACGTGACGGCCGAGGCGGGCTGTATCCACGCCACCTGATCCGCCTGCGGAAGGCTGGCGAGTATGAGCGGCAGGGTCCCCGCCGCGATCACCGCGGCGGACATCAACCACCGTGCCAGCAGCGGGCGTTGGCCGGTGCGCCAGGCGATCAGGACGGTCACGCCGTGGGCCGCCAGCGCGAAGAGCGAGAGCCAGTTGAGCAGCGCGGTAGCGAGCATGACCGCCGTGTAGCCGCCCCAGCGCCACCCCCACGCGGCCCGCCGCCCTCGGCCGTCGCGTGACGTCGTGGGTCCCGCCGGACAGACCGCGCCCACCAGCAGCCAGGTCGCCACCGCCACCCCTGCCGTCACCAGCGTGAAGGAGCGCCCCTCCTGTGCGTACCGCTGCATCACCGGCAGCAGCGCCAGCACCAGCCCGGCCGAGAGGCCGGCCGTGGGCCCGGCGAGTCTGCGGCCGATCGCCGCGGTGGCCGCCGCGGCGACGATCGCGCCCAGCGCCGAGGGCAGCCGCAGCGCCGCCAGGTTGGCTCCGAAGACCTCGAACGAGGTGTGGATCAGCAGGTAGTAGAGCCCGTGGACGACGTCCACCTGCCCGATCATGTGCCAGATCTCGGGTATGGACCGCCGGGCCACCTCCCATGTCGCGGCCTCGTCCCGCCATATCGCGCCCTGACGGGACAGCCCCCACAGGCTCAGTCCCAGTGCCAGCAGCGCGGGCACCCCGGGAACCGCACAACGCGGCCACCAACGCGCTCCGACGGTGGCCGGGGCGGCCCTTCGTCCGATGACGGCAGCGGGTCCGGGGCCGAGATCAAGAGACATGCCGGAACTCTAGCGTTGACGTATACATTGCATGCATAGAGGTGACGTTGTCCGTCGGCGGCGTCGGGTGCGAACTCGCGCCCGCTCCGGCACGTCGGACAGGTCCTAATTCAGGGGCGGATACGGACGACAACCAGGCATAATCGCCCAACTGTCCTGATCCGATACGAGCCTGGAGTGCGCCACGTCAGCCGAGCAGCCCGAACCGTACAACCCGCCACGCCCGCTGACCTGGCACGAACTCGACCCGGAACGCCACCCCTTCGTCTGGGACGAAGCCGAGGAGGCCTACGTCACCGAGCGGATCAAGGAGTATGTGCCGCCGGTGCTGTCCCGCATGGCGGGCTGGTGGGCCGGGGAGCGGTGGTGCGAGCGGCACATGGAGGCCCTCTTCCTGGAGCGGTACGGGCTGTGGGCCCGGCACTGGAACTGGACTGTCGGGGAGGCGGGCGGTGTCGTCGGCAGCTGGTGCTGCGGTGCGTGCTCGGTGGGCACACCGGAGGAGACCGCCGCCCGGGCCGTGGCCGCCCTGCTGGAGTGGCGCGACTGGCTGGAGGAACTCGCCGCACGCTTCGCCGAGTTGGCTCCGCCCCCGCAGGCGAGCCCCGAGGACCGCAGCTGGCACCTGGAGCGGGCCTCGGCGCGGCTGGTGACGCGGGTGCTGGACCGCACCGGCGCGGAGAGCGGTTGGTACGGGCAGTGCTCCTTGGCGCTGGAGTGGTTCCTCACCTCGACCGGTATGGACCCGGCGGAGGCCCGGGCGGCGGTGGCGGACGCCATCGGCGGGCGGTTCAAGAGCTGGGCCGCGCCCCGGGCGACGCTGATCGACTCGGTGGGCGAGGACCTGGCCTTCGGGCTGACCGGACAACTGCCCTACCGCGACCACCGGGAACACAGCGAGCTCGAAGAACACCATGACCGCGGCTGACGCCGACGCGCTGGCCGACTGGTGCCGGGTCCGGCAGCAGGTCGACTGGGCGCGTACCGGCGCCGAGGACGTCACCGGCCCCGTCACGCCGTCGGTGGACGGCTTCACCGCGTGGTGCGAGGGCCCGGTCCGCCGCCGCGACCCCGCCCGTGCGGAGCGTCTGCTGTCCGCCTACGCGGCGGCCCGCGCGGACGCCGCACGGAACGCACCGCTCACCTTCGGTCTGCTGGCCGGCTGGCAGCGCCTGGTCCTGGGGACGGCTGAGGCCCCCTTCCGAACGGGCGACGCCTACGCGAAGGGCGGCCGCGAGCGATACCGTCTGACCCCCCGCACCGAGGCGGACTTCGCGCGCTGTCTGCGCGGCAGCGACGAGAAGCAAGTGCCGCCGGCCGCCCGAGCGGCCCGGACGTACCTGGACGTGGCGTTCTTCCACCCCTTCGCCGACGGCAACGGCCGGGCGGCCCTGCTGGCGCTCACCTTCGTGCTCGCGCGCGAAGGCATCGTGCTGGACGAGGTGGGGCCCCTCCAGACCACCCGTTACGCGGACGATCCGGGGGGCGCGGCCGACCTCGCGGTGCTGGTGGGCATCCTGATCCGGGCGACCAGAGGCCGCGCATTCGCCCGACAGCCCCAGGACAGGGCGACCACGGCTCACGACCACGGCATGGCGCAACGCCGCGCGGGCATCGGAGGAGGCCACGAAGCGTGGCATCAGCGACCCCTCAGTGAAGGGTCTGTTCCGCCCAGATGATCTTGCCCTCGGGGGTGTAGCGGGTGCCCCAGTGCTGGGCGAGCTGGGCGACGAGGAAGAGACCGCGGCCGCCTTCGTCCTCCACGGCGGCGTACCGGAGGTGCGGGGCGGTGCTGCCGGTGTCGGAGACCTCGCAGATCAGGGTGCGGTCGTACAGCAGGCGCACACGGATCGGGCCGGAGGCGTAGAGGATGGCGTTGGTGATGAGCTCGCTGACGATGAGTTCCGTGCTGAAGACCGCTTCCTCCAGCCCCCACTGCGCGAGCTGCTCCGTGATGTTCGCGCGTGCTGCGGCCACCGCCGCAGGCTCGGAGGGGATCTCCCAGGTGGCGATGCGGTCCGGTGGCAGGAGGTGGGTGCGCGCGACGAGCAGGGCGATGTCGTCGCGCTGGCGGCCCGGGAGCAGGGCAGCGAGTACGGCTTCGCAGGTCTCGTGCGGCGTCCGGCCCGGGTGCGCCAGCGCCGTGGCGAGTTCCTGCATTCCGGTTTCGATGTCCTGCCTGCGGTCCTCGACCAGGCCGTCGGTGTAGAGGGCGAGGCTGCTGCCCTCGGGCAGGTGCAGCTCCACCGCCTCGAAGGGCAGGCCGCCGACGCCGAGCGGTGCGCCCGCGGGGAGGTCGGGGAACTCCACGGAGCCGTCGGGGCGGACGAGGGCCGGCGGCAGGTGGCCGGCGCGGGCCATGGTGCAGCGGCCGGAGGAGGGATCGTAGATCGCGTACAAGCAGGTGGCACCCGCGACCACGGCCTCGTCGTTCGCCGCGATCGCCTCCTGGTCGATGCGGTTGACCAGCTCGTCCAGGAAGCTGAGGAGCTCATCGGGCGGCAGGTCGAGGGTGGAGAAATTCTGCACCGCGGTACGCAGGCGGCCCATGGTGGCGGCGGCATGGAGCCCGTGGCCGACCACGTCACCGACGACCAGGGCGATACGGGCGCCCGGTAGCGGGATGACGTCGAACCAGTCGCCGCCCACCCCGGTCTTTGCGGGCAGATAGCGGTGGGCGATGTCGAGGGCGTTCTGCTCGGGCAGACCGCGCGGGAGCAGACTGTGCTGCAAAGTGACGGCCACGGCATGCTCACGCGTGAAACGGCGCGCATTGTCGATGCAAACGGCGGCCCGGGCCGCCATCTCCTCGGCCAGGGTCAGATCGCCCTCCTCGAAGGGGGTGTTCTCCCGGGAACGCCAGAAGTTGGCGACGCCCATGAGCACACCGCGCGCCTGGAGCGGAACGGTGATCAGTGACTGGCACCCGAAGTTCAGGACCAGCTGGAAGCGCTCGGTGTCCTGCGCGCGCCAGTCATCGGCGGCCCGCAGGTCGGAGACGAGCACGGACCGTCCGGTGATGAAACCGGTGGCCATCGGACTGGGCATGACGTACCTGTGGAGCTCGCCCGCCCGGTAGAGGGGATGGTCCTCGCGGATGCCGGCGAGCGCCACCCGGTGCAGTTCCGGCGCCTCGCTGTACGACCCCGCCGGCGGCTCCTCGCCGCTCAGGACAGCCTCGGCGAGGTCGACCGTGACATAGTCCGCGAACCAGGTCACGGCGACCTGGGTCAGTTCCTCGGCGGTGCGCTGCACATCGAGGGTGGTGCCGATGGTCATGCTCGCGTCGTACAGCAGCCGCAGTCGACTCTGAGCGGCTTCCGCCTTTCCCGCGAGGGCGAGCAGTTCGGTGGAGTCCCGCAGCGTGGTCACACTCCCGGGCGGGCCGCCCCGACTGTCCGTGGGCCGTTTGTTCACCGCCAGTAGCCGGTCCCCGACCGGGAGTACCTCGTCGGTGACCGTGCTTCCGGAGGTCAGCAGCTCGGCCGCCCGGGGGGCGAGTCCGAGGTCGGCGACGCGGCGCCCCTCCGCATCGGGCGGCAGGCCGAGGAGCCGGCGCGCCTCGTCGTTCGCCAGCAGGACGCCCCCGTCCGCGTCGACGATGAGCACCCCCTCGCGTACGGCATGCAACACCGCGTCGTGGTGTTCGTACATGCGGGTCATCTCCGCCGGGCCGAGCCCATGGGTCTGCCGTCGCAGCCGGCGGGTCACCAGCGCCGTGCCGGCCGTGGTCAGGGCGAGCGCGGCGGCCCCGGAGCCGAGGACGACCGGCAGCTGCCGGTCGATCGCGCTGCTCACGCGGCTGACCCGCATACCGGACGACACGAGGCCCACGACAGAGCCCTTGGCGTCCGTTACCGGGACGACCGCCTGCACCTCGTGACCGAGCGGTCCGTAAACGCTTTCGATGGTGACGTGGCCGGCGAGCGAAGGCCCGATGGTGCCGACGAAACGCTTCCCGATCCGGCTCGGCAGGGGGTGCGTGTAGCGGATCCCGGCCCGGTTCATGACGACGATGAAGTCGACACCGGCCTTCTTGCGAGCGGCCTCGGTCAGTGGCTGGAGCACCGCGGACGGGTTGGGGCTGCGCAGAACCTGCACCAGACCGGGGCTGTGGGCAAAGGACTCGGCCGCGGCGAGCGAGCGGTCACGCGCGCTCTGGAACCTGTCGCTCCGGGACTGGACCAGCAACGTGGTCACCGCGGCCACGACCAGCAGCAGCACGATCAGGACCTGTAGAAGGAACATCTGGCCGGCGACGCTGCGGCTGCCGGCCAGGGAGCGCAGGCGCCGGGCCGCCGGCTTCGGCGAGCCGTCAGGCCGCGCACGGCGGCCGTGGCCGGCCGGGCGCCGCCGGGTGAACCTGCGCCCCGAAGTGAGCCACGGGAAGCGGCCGGAGATTCGGGCCATGTTACATATGTACCTCGTGCACCGTTACGTCCGATACACACCACGCCGGGATATCGCATGACTGTGCGATGACTCTTCGCCCCGCGAGATTCTCATGAAAGCGGCACCGCAGGGCCGGGACGCCGGTCCGAGCCGACGCCGCACCCTTCTGAGCAGGGGCTCCGTGGTCAGCCAAGTTGCGATCCGGTCTTCTCGAGCGCCTCGCCCACCGGCTGGTAGAAGGTCTCGCCGCCCGAGGAACAGTTGCCCCTGCCGCCGGAGGTCAGGCCGAGCGCGGCGGTGCCCTCGAAGAGCGAGCCGCCGCTGTCGCCGGGCTCCGCGCAGATGGTGGTCTGGATCAGACCGTCGACCGGTCCCTCCTGGTAGTTGACCGTCACATTGAGCGCGCTGATGTCACCGTTGCGCACCTGGGTGGTGCTGCCGCTGCGCTGCACCTTCTGGCCCACGATCGGATCGCCCGCCTTGGTGATGGACTGCGTGCTGCCGTTGTAGAGATCCACCTCGCCGGGGTGCACCATGTCGGCGGCGGTGTACTTCGCGATGCCGAAGTCGTCACCGGGGAAGCTGCCGCTCTCCGTCACGGCGATCTCGGTGCCCCCCTGCGCGGCGGACCAGCTCCGCACCGCGTTGGCGCAGTGCCCGGCCGTCAGGAAGTACGGCTGTCCGCCCTTGGTCACGTTGAAGCCGAGGGAGCAGCGTGCGCCGCTGCCCCAGATGGCGTTGCCGCCGCTGATCAGCGGCCGGAGCGTGGCTGTGGATGTCTCGACGACAGCCCGGTCGCCGAGCGAGGAGACGACCGCCCTGAGCTGCTGCAGCCTGTCGCCCTCGACCGTACGGTCCGCGACGACGACCACCTTGTTGGTCTTCGGGTCCATCGCCCAGGACGTCCCGGGGATCGTGGCCTTTTCCTTGAGGGTCGCGCGGGCGGCGTCCAGCGAGGCGAGGGAATGCTTGACGATCCTGGCTTCGGCGCCGGCCAGACGGGCCTTGCCCGCGGCGGCCTCGCTGGTCACGTTCACGATGAGCTTGTGGTTCTCGGGGTCGTAGTAGGAGCCCGCCGCCTCCCCGCTGAGGGCGGAGTTGATTTCCTTGGCGCGGTGAGCGGCGATGGTGGCCGACGGGGGGTCAGGGGCAGGGCGGGGTGCGGCTTTGGCGCTCTGCAGGGTGAGTGCGGCGGTGAACAGGGCCACCACACCGGCAGCGGCGAGGACGGTACGAGGCGTCGGTACGTAGGTGCACTTCACGTCAAACCTCTGCTGGGGTCGAGCCGGTCTATGAGTCTGTGGGCCTGGACCGTCACTCGTCGCTTGTCCTGCGCCCCGCCTTCGAAAGCCGGCGGCGCGCCGCAGACGTCCTGACGGCGTGGCACGCCGGCGCGAATTCAATCCTTTCCTGCCCCTGCTCGGCGCCACACCCGCCCGGCGCCAGATCGGCGGGAATCACCTGTACGGCCGGTGGCGGGGCAATCGGCCCTACCGGCGACATCAGCCGCGTCCGTCACCGACCCTGGTGCCGCTTGGAGCCGGCGATCGAGGAGATGAAACCACATGAGCCGGCTCTCGGAGAGCCTGCGACTTCCTGGAAGGGCTCCCGCCTGATTTCGCTCTGCGTGACGAAGACGTCCCCGCCGCACCCGAGCGCGGCGACGAACCCCCTCCCGCTCCTGGAGGCCATGGCATCGCGCGACTTCCGCATCGCCGCAACGTGCTCATCGACACCGGCCGCCGCCCCGATGAGATCCGTCAACTGGCATGGGACTGCACTCGCCAGGACACCGATGGCGGCCGGCTGTTGAACTGCGACAGCATCAAGGAACAACGCCTGGGCCGCGAACTGCCCCTCACCGAAGCCACTGCGAAGCTGATAGGAAATCTGGTGCGAGAGGGGCCTGGGCGGTCCGGCCGCGAGTACCTGGCTCGACTCAATGGTCCACCCACGACTCCGAGCCAGGGCATGTCCTGTGGAGCTGCGTTGGGGCTTCGCCGCTCACCGGAATGATCCACAAGACAGGCCCTAAGGCACGTTCCTACACGGGTGACGCGCTCGGCCGACGGATTTACCGGGCCGTTTCCGTCCAGGTGACCGGCAGTTCGTGGACGCCATAGATATTCATGTCGGTCCTGAGTTTCACCTCGCCGGCGGGGATGGCGAGCTTGAGGGTCGGGAAGCGACGCAGCAGTCCGTCGAAACCGGCGCGCATCTCGATGCGGGCCAGTTGCTGGCCGAGGCATTGGTGGACGCCGTGGCCGAAGGACAGGTGACCGCGGGCCTTGCGGTGGACGTCCAGGGTGTCGGGGTTGTCGAAGCGCTGGGGGTCGTGGTTGGCAGCCAGCATCGAGACGACGACGGTCGATCCCTTGCCGATTGTTTCACCGCCGAGTTCGATGTCCTCCGTGGCGTAGCGAAAGAGGATGTCGACCACGGACAGGTAGCGCATGAGTTCCTCGACGGCATCGGGCAGCAGATCCGGGTTGGCGCGCAGTTCGGCCATCTGCTCGGGGTGCTCCAGGAGCGCGAAGGTGCCCAGTGCCAGCATGTTGGCGGTGGTCTCGTGGCCCGCGAGCAGCAGCAGGAAGGCGATGCCGGTCAGCTCCTCGATGGTGAGGTCGTCATGGCGGGCCAGGTCGGACAGTATGTCTTCGCCGGGGGTGGCGCGTTTGCGCGTGACCAGTTCGGCCAGGTACGTGGTCAGTTCGGTGTACGCGGCCATCTTCTCGTCGAGCGACACGTCCTTGACCAGGAACTTGGCGGAGTTGACCTGGAAGGTCTCCCGGTCCGCGTAGGGGACACCGAGCAGTTCGCAGATCACCAGCGAGGGCACCGGCAGCGCGAACTCCTTGACCAGGTCGACCGGCGGGGTAAGGCGCGCCAGCTCGTCCAGTTGCCGCTCGGCGATGTCGATGATGTGCTCTTCGAGCTGCTTCATGCGTTTGACGGTGAAGGCGCCGGTGAGCCTGCGCCGCAGCCGGGTGTGGTCCGGCGGGTCCATGGCGATGAACATGCCCGGAATCTGCGGGGACGGTTCGGTAGCGGCGGGCATGCCGGGGGTCTCGTACGGTATGTGGAGAACGCCGATGTCCTGGCGGGAGCTGAAGCGAGTGTCGGCCATGAGCTGGCGGACCGCGTCGTAGCCGGTGACGATCCAGCCCTCGTGACCGTCGGGGAAGACCATGGGACTGACAGGGCGAGCCTCGCGCAACCGGGTGATGTGGCGGGGCGGGTCGAAGGGGCCCGCATCGCGCTCCATGGGGAGGCCGTGCGGGATGGGAACCGGCTGACTCATCGGATGGCCTTTCGTGGCGGTTGTTGCGGCCACGATCGCCGACGGACCTGACATACGACTGACACGGCTCTGACACCGACCCTGCCGGAGACACGGTCGGCCAGGGCGTGGACTACATCGACCACGCGACGCCGGGTCTGCTCGTGACGGCCGTCCGCTACGGGTTGGCGTCCACCGCGACGGCCGTGAACTCCGGCATGACCAAGGGCGTCATCAACCGGTTCAAGGTCATGGATGTCTCTTGCGGTGCCGTGCCGACCGGGCACGTCATCGTCACCACGCTGCGCTGACCGGAGCCGACGCGGCCATCATCGGGGTGGCCTTCGCGAGGGTATTCCGCCCGGCCGCGGGCGCCCTTGACCGGTTCGGCGCGAGCGGTCTCATCGTGCTGCTCAGCTTCGCGGCCCGGCTGGCTCACCGTCGCCCTGGGGTTGGCTGCAAATACCGCGGAGTCGGCCGGCATGGCCACCGTGCCGCTGACCATGCTGCCGTTCCTGAGCAGCGCGTGCGTGCCCGCGGACACCATGGGACCGGCGTGCGGCGGTTCGCGGAGTACCAGCCCTTCACCCCGATCATCGAGACGCTGCGCGGGCTGCTGGCGGGCAACCCGTCGACCGGCGACGCGATCGCGGCCGTCGTCCGGTGCATCGGGCTCGCCCACCTCGGGTACGTGTGGGCGGTCTCCACGTTCAAGAAGCGAGCGTGACCTCGACCAGCTGGGACCAACTGGTCCGCGTCCCCTCCCGAGCCGCCTCGGCGAACCGCGCGTCGCCGAGGCGGCGCCGCGCGGTCTGCTCGATCCGAGCCACGTCCGGGTGGGAGCGGTCCTGCAGCCCGCGCACGCCCGCGCTCGCCGTGAGCAGCCGCACGGCCTGCTCGTGCTCGTCGCGGCGCAGTGCCAGGTCCGCGACCCCGACGAGCACCCGCGCGATCAGCGGCGCGTGTCCTGCCTCGGACGCCGCCTCGCAGGCCGCCGCGCGGTGCGCCCGGGCCTCGCCGGGGTCGTCGGCGAGGTAGCCGAGCAGGTCGTGCGTCACCGCGCGCAGGCTCGCCTGCTCCGCTTCGTCGCCCAGCACGGCCGCCGCGACGCCGAGTTGCCTGTGCGCCTCCTCGGCGTTGCCGCCCCACCGGGCGAGTTCCGCCTTCGAGAGGGCCAGGAAGGCCAGCGCGCCCGGCCAGGTGACCCGCTCCGCGCACCGTTGTGCCTCGGCGATGGCGGCCGCACCGGCGTCCTTGTCGCCCAGCAGCCAGTACAGCCGCGCCTGTTGCGACCGCATCCGGATGACGTCCTCGGTGGCACCGACCTCGGTGACGACCGCGATCGCCTGCTCGTAGTACTCGCACGCGCCGGCGAACTCGCCGCGCACGGCGATCCGGTCCGCCAGCTCGGTCAGGGCGAACGAGATCCCGAACCGCTCGCCGAGTGCCCGGAACTCGGCGAGCGCCCTCTCCAGATACGCGTCCGCGTCCCGCCCGTCCTGGCCGAGCATGATCCGCATCTTGCCCAGGTGCAGCCGGGCCAGCGCGCGCGCCCAGGGGTCCTCGTCGTCCAGCAGCAGTTCGAACGCGGGCAGGACCGCGTGCGGTGCCTGGAGCATGCGTTCCAGCGGGGCGACGAGCCCGATCAGCGGGTGGCAGTACTGACTGCGCCGGCTGAACCGGTACGCCTTGTGGATCCACTCCGCGGCCTGGTGTTCGTCGCCCGGCCCGGAGGTCACGAACAGCACGACCAGGGCGTACACCGTGGCCCGGATGTCGTCGGTCACCTCGCCGGGCGTCCTGGTGGCCGCGGTGATCAGCTCCATGCCCTCGGTCTTGTGCCCACTGAGCCACCAGTACCAGCCCGCGCCCGCCGCGAGCCGCATCGCCGCCTGCGCCTCGCCCGCCGCGAGCGCGCCGCGCATCGCCGCACCGATGTTGTCGTGCTCGGCCTCGAGCGTGGCCAGCCAGTCCAGCTGCTCGGCGCGGCGCAGGTGCGGCTCCGCGGTCTCGTTGAGCTCGGTGAAGTAGGCCAGGTGCGCCTGGCGCGCCAGGTCCGATTCCCCCGCCTCCGCGAGCCGTTGCCCGGCGTACTCCTTGATCGTGCCGATCATGCGGTAGCGCGGGGCGTTGTCGCCCTCGGCGCGCAGCAGCGACTTCTCGGTCAGCGAGGTGAGCAGCTCGAGGACCTGCTCCTGCTCGACCGCGTCGCCCGCGCAGACCCGTTCGGCCGCTTCCAGGCTCGCCCCGCCGGAGAACACCGAGAGCCTGCGCAGGACCATCCGCTCGGCGTCGGTGAGCAGCTCCCAGCTCCAGTCGACCGCCGCGCGCAGCGTCTTGTGCCGCGGCAGCGCGGTCCGGCTGCCGCTGGTCAGCAGGCGGAACCGGTCGTCGAGCCGGTTGGCGAGCTGGTCGATGGACATGGTGCGCAACCGGGCCGCGGCCAGTTCGATCGCCAGCGGCATCCCGTCCAGCGCCCGGCAGACGCGCACCATCGTCGCCGGCGTGTGGGCGTCGACCGCGAGATCCCGGCGTACCGCCCCGGCCCGGTCCCGCAGCAGCTGAACGGCGGGTGAGGACTCGATCTCGCCCGGGCTCGCGTCCCCCTCCGGCAGGGCCAGCGGCTCGACCGGCCACAGCGCCTCCCCGGTGATGCCGAGCGGTTCCCGGCTCGTCGCCAGGATCCGCAGCCGCCGGCACTCCCCGAGCACCCGGTGGGCGAACACCGCCGCGGACTCGATCACGTGCTCGCAGTTGTCCAGGATCAGCAGCGCCTCCCGCTCGCGGATCGCGGCGATGAGCCGGTCCGTCAGCTCCGCGTTCGGGGCCCCGCCGAGCAGGGCGTCCCGCAGGCCCAGCCCGGCGAGCGTCGACTGCGCCACGTCGCCGTCCGCGCCGATGGCGGCGAGCTCCACCAGCCAGGCCCCGTCCGGCAGGTCGCCGAGCAACGTGCGCGCGGTCTCCGTGGCCAGCCTGGTCTTCCCCGAGCCGCCCGGTCCGATCACGGTGGTGAGCCGGTGCTCGGCGATGAGCTCGCGGACCGCAGCGACATCTGCGCCCCTGCCGACGAAGGTGGTCAGCTCGGCGCGCAGGTTGGTCTTGCGGCTCGCGTCCCCCCGCCCGAGCTCGCTGCGCACCAACTCGCCCCGCAGCAGCGCGACGTGCAACGCGGCCAGCTCCGGCGAGGGGTCGATGCCCAGCGCGTCGGCCAGGGCCTCCCTCGCGCGCTGGTACACCAGCAGCGCCTCGCTGTCGCGACCGGCCGCGACGAGGGCGCGCATCAGCGCGGCGACGAGCCGTTCCCGCACCGGGTGCGCGGCCACCAGGTCGGTCAGCTCCGTGACCATCTCCGCACCGCGCCCGAGGGTGACCTCCGCGTCGACCCGCTCCTCCGTGGCGGTCAGGCGCAACCCCTCGAGCCGGACGACCGCGGCATCGAACGCGGCGCTGTCCTGCAGACCGACGGCCTGCATGGCCGCACCGCGCCACAGTTCGAGGGCCTCGCGCAGCAGCCGCACCCGCCGGGAACTGTCCTCGGTGCGGGCCTGGCCCGCGATGACGAGGCGTTCGAACCGCACGGCGTCGACGGCGTCGGGCTCCACCGTCAACCGGTAGCCGTCCGTCCGACCCTCGACCACCCCGTCCGGCAGTGCCTTCCGCAGCCGGGAAACCAAGCGCTGCAGGGCGTTTGTCGCATCGGCGGGCGGGTGCTCCCCCCAGATCCAGTCCACGAGCGATGCCTTCGGGACCACGTGACCCGGCTTGAGCGCGAGGGCGATCAGTAGTCCGCGCAGCCGCGCGCCCGGCACGTCGGCCAAGCTGCCGTCGTCCGTGCGAACCTCGAACGGACCCAGCATCCCGATCTGCACCCGCTGATTTTGTCATAAGCGTTTGGCAGGCATCCAATTGTTGACGCGCGGCGGGATGTTGTCGTGGTAGTGGCGCCTGTGCAGGCGCGCCCACTGCGGCTGCCCGCTTCTCGCGGAGGTGCGGCAGGTACTGGCCCTCGTCGTTGACGAGCAGGGCCGCCGTGCTGGTAGGGACGGGCTGTGTCGTAGCCGTCTCCACGGATACCGCCTTCGTGACGTAAGGGGGTTGGGCGAACGGGGCTGAGCGCCGTCGGTCCGGCCGGCAGGGCCTATGAGCCCTGCGTTTCGGTGGATGTGGCGTCGGGGGATGGCGCGGTGACGGGTTGGTGGGTCTCTCGTGTGTGCTGGTAGGTCCACAGTTCGCGGAAGAGGCCGGGGTGGCTGACCAGTTCGGAAAAGGTGCCCTGCTGGACGATGCGGCCTTTGTCCAGGACCAGGACGCGGTCGGCGACGGCCACGTTGGTGAGCCGGTGGGTGATCAGGACGACGGCGCGAGTGGCGGCCAGTTTGCGCAGGCCGGCGAAGATGCGGTGCTCGCCGAGCGGATCGAGAGCAGAGGTGGGCTCATCCAGGAGCAGAAGGCCGGCGGGCCGGTGGAACGCCCGTGTGAGCGCGATGCGTTGCCACTGGCCCCCGGAGAGTTCCTGTCCGCCCAGCCAGTCGCGGGCCAGTACCGTGTCCAGCCCGGAGCGCAGCTCGGTGACCACCTCGTCGGCGCCCGATGCGGCGCATGCGGCGTGGATGTCGGCGTCACCGCCTTCGGTGGGCTGGCCCAGGGTGATGTTCTCCCGGGCGGTGAGCGGCCAGCGGGCGTAGTCCTGGGGCACCAGGGCGACCTGGGACCACATGGCGTACGGGTCGAGATCGCCGGTGGGCACGCCGTCCCAGGTGACCGATCCGGTGGTAGGCAGGTACAGGCCGCTCAGGAGCTTGGCCAGGGTGGTCTTTCCGCTGCCGTTGTAGCCGACCAGCGCGACGACTTCGCCGCGCCGCAGGGTGAAGGAAACGCCCCGCAGCGCATCGTTCTTCGCCTCCTCGTACCGGAAGACGAGATCCTTCACGGCGATCTCTTGCGGCGGCTCGGGCACGTGGCTGCCGCGGATCATGCGGTATCCACCGGCCTCCCGGAGGAATTCGGACCAGTCGTCCATGTAGAGACCGGTGCGCATGATGCGGGCACCGCCGACGACCAGTCCACGAAGCGCCATCCCGACCGTCTGCAGAGCGAAGACGGCGGTGCCGGCGTGGCCGACGCTCATGCGGCCGGTGGCCAGCAGCCACACCACCGCCGCCCACACGGCCGCCGAGGCGACCCCGCCGCAGAGCGCCCCGACCAAGGACATCCGTGCCCCGGTATCTGCGGCGCGCCGGTCGGCGCGGTTGATGCGATCGGTGATGTGGCGGTATCGGCCGACGAGGAAGTCGGCCATGGTGCCGGCGCGGATCTGGTCGGCCGCGTAGCGGTCGCCCACATGCCAGCGCAGGATCGACAGCAGCCGGTAGTCACCGTTGGACCGCAGTCGCGCCAGATAGCGCACACGAGCGGCACTGACCTGCGCCACCGCCTGCGGGAAACTGGCCAGCGCCAGCAGCGGCAACAGCGCCGGATGCAACGCTGTCAGCACGCCGGCACCGGCGACGAGGGAGGCGAGCGAGGCGATCAGATCCTGGCCCTCGCTGACCAGATCCTGGGCGATCTCGGCGCCGCGGTCAGCGGCTTCCTTGCGGTGGTTGAAGCCGGGGGCGTCGTACGCGGCCAACTCCACCTCGGTGACCGCCCGCAGCAGCCGTTGCTCAGCCTCGCGGCTCATCTGCGGGCCCAGCCGGGAGGACAGCCACGCCACCGTGATGCCCAGCAGCGCCCGGGCCGCCGCCGCGCCCGCCAGCATGACCAGCGAGGGCCACGCGGCCAGCAGGCGACCGTAGATGTCACCGCTGGACAACAGTGCCGCGATCGTGCCGCTGACCGCCAAGAGGCCCAGCGCCTGCATCGCCCCGGACGCGGCCTGGCAGATCAGCAGCCCCAGAGCCGCCCAGCGGTCGATGATCCAGGCCAGGGCGACGGAGCGGCGCACCAGTTGCGGCAGCCGTCGCGCCATGTCCACCAACCGGATCTGCCGCCCGGCTTTCTCCCGGCTGCCGGTCCGGTCGACGAACTGCAGCTCCTCCCCACCGGTTGCTGCCTCACCAGGGTGCTGCTGCGCTTCCTCGCGTCGCGCACGGCGACGTCGCGTTCTCACCACTGCTACTGCTCTCCTTCCACAGGTGGGTGTCGATCAGTGAGCGCATTGATCCCGATCAGTGAGCGAACGGCAGAGGTGAGGTCCGGGCCGCGGAAGTACGGGCCAGGGCCCCCGCGCCGTCAACGGCACGACGGAGCCGGATGGACGAGAAGGCGGTGATTCGAACGGAGCGGGAAAGGGCGCGAGGTTCACGACTCCTCCGGATGGACGTGTGAGGGGTACAGATGCTCTAAAGAACGGCCCGATCCGCACCCCGTAACGGGTATCTCAGAGGCAGATTGTGGACGAATGTTCTAGTAATTGCCGGAGGTTAAGGGGTGCTTGACTTCCGGGCGTCGATGGGTGATCGAACAATGTGTGTCACTCCATCGAGGTATTGCCGAGGTGTGGTGTGGACGAGCGGAAGGTCGGTTCGGCACCGGCGACGGCCGGACGCCGATCCGGCGGGAAACCTCGTTTGTGCTTGTGCCGCCTCTTACTTGCCCCAGATCTTCCGGTACGCCGCGCGGTAGCCAGGCGGGTCCCACGACGTGACCCCGCCGCTGTTGGCGGCCGTGGCGATATGCATGTACGGGGACGATGTATCCACTGGCGGTTTTGCCGGAGAAGGCGCGGTTGAATTCGTCGATGATCTGCCAGCCCTGCTGGGGGAGTGGTCCGGGCACGGTGGCTGTCTGGAACCGCGTGCTGTTGATGCGTTGGAAGGCGGAGGGGTCGCCGTCGCCCGCGCCGATGTCGGGGGCCGAAACCGACCCCGAAGCGCGACTGGTCGAACTCACGCGACGTCGGAACGAGATCGACCGGGAGATTGAGCGTGTCGAGGCCGGCGAGGTGGACGTCCTGGACAGCGCGGCGCTGCGGGACCGCTACCAGCAGGTGACGACGACGGCGCATGGGCTGCTGGCCGACTCCGCGAGGCCGAGGCGAACTCCAGGACTTGGACCGCGAGCTGCGTCGCAGGATCGCCGTGTGGGACAGGGCGAAGGGCGAAGGGCGAAGGGCGAAGGCGACCTCCTGGATGAGGTTCTTGGCAGTCGCGAGAGCATCGCGGAATCGGATCAGGCACGGACCTCACGGTGCGGCAGCTGTTGGATCAGCGGCGCCGGTTCCTCGACGACCGTGTGCGTTCGGAGGACCGCCGCGTCTTGGAGCTGGTGCGGGGGATCGAGTCCCGTGCCCTGGCGCTGCGAGATGTGCCGGGTGTGGATCTGGTCGCCGAGATCGATGGCGCGGCACCGTTCCATCGTGCTGCCGATGGAACGGCCGCTGTACGCGCCGGTGGTCCGGGCATCGATCGACAGCACTGGTATCCGGGCGGGCGACGAGGAATTCGCCGCCGACGCCTTGTTCGAGTCGGTGCACGTGGATCCCGCCCGGCTCACGGCCGCTGTGCACCAGGCACTCGGCTCCCGTGCGCAGGTGTCCTTGGCCGAGACGCTGCGCGAGTACCCGCTTCAGCAGGGCTTGCCGAACTCGTCGCCTACTTGGCCCTCGGGCCTGGGATGCCTGCTGCACGTGAGTGCCCGCGTCCAGGACCACGTCGACGTCGTGGGCCTGCGCGTCGTGATCGAGGAGATGGAGGGCTACGCCTTCCTCCAGTCCAAGCCCGACGACGAAGAAGGCCGCGATCCGCGGACGACGCCTCTCCGCGGCTGATGCTGCGACGCTCGCTGTCCTATCCCGTCGGTCTGCTGATCGTGCTGCTGGGCAAGCGGCTCGCGGAGTTCGACGCGCGCGCCGACGACACCCGGCTCATGATCACCCGGGATGAGATCGTCGAGATGATCCGCACCCTTCTCCCCGCCGGCAGTAACGAGGCACGCCTGGTCGACCAGATCGACACCCAGGCTCCGCGCCCCGACTTCGCCGCCCGCTACCGTTTCCTGGAGAAGCCCGCCTACCTGAGGTTCCGACTGCTCGGCAGCGAACCACTGGCCGGATTCAGTCGTACTTACCGAGGTCGCCATCAAACAACCGCTCGGGCAATGAAATAATGATGTCGAATATACTCTTGACATCGGCACCCAATGCGTCCATCGCTTTTCGATCGGCAAAATGCGGCCTGGGCAAGAGTTCATGCGCGTTTTGGAATGATGCCGGTATGTGGCTGGTCAACATTACCGACCGCAATCGTTCATCGGCGTGGCATCGCCTCAGATATTCGCTCGTGACATGGTCTGCCGTCATGTTCTCCACCATCATCCCCTCCATAACCAAGTCTCTGTGCGCGACGGCGGCGCGCGGCCCGTGTTGTAACAGATCACTCCGGGGTGATCGACACGATGATCTCGCTCTTGACCTCGGCGAGCCGGTCAACCACTTCACGTGAATCCCTGCCGCAGACGGCCGCTACCGCTACCGCGTCCTTTGCCTGCCTGGGTTTCCTGATGGGGTCACCCGGACGGTAAGGCGTCGTGAGCTGGAGCAGCCAGTCGGCCTGCGGAAGCGCCTCGAACCCACGGAAGCGGCCCAGCGTCGGCGGGTAGATCATGGACCAGCCGGTCGCCGGCTGGTCCATGCGCGCCTGATTGCTACTGACCGGGACATCGCGCCCGACCTGCGGCAGGATGCTGGCGAAAAGCAGCGAAACCCCGTGGCGATACCGGAATGTGGACTCTATTCCGGCACCTCCGGGGCGGCCGCCCAACTCGCAGAACACCGGCCTGCCGTGGTCATCGAGGAACGCTTCGAGGTGTGCGGCTCCACTGAACCAGGGGATGCACCCGAGTACCGCGCGGTTGAACTCCAGGAGGACTTCGAGGTCCGGCCCGTCGTCGAGGGTATGCGACCGGACCTGCCCATTCAGCGGAAACTTTTCATGCGAGTCCAGATACTGCGAGACGGAGGCAGCAACCGGCACGCCGTTGTTGACAACGCTGTCGATGTGGAACTGGCGACCCGCGATGAATTCCTCGGCCTCGTACCGGTCTGGACTGGCGAATCCTTGCCGTTGCAAGCTCCTCAGCTCGTTCTGGCCACGGACAATGTGCACGTTCATGGAAGAGGAGCCGAGGACAGGCTTGATGACAATGTGGCCGAACTTGTCGAGCAGCTCTGTTGCCTGAACGGGTTCGGAGATTTCCATGAACTCCGGAACCCGGATTCCGTGCGCCGAAAAGTGGCGCTTCATCGCCACTTTGTCGCGGAGCAGCAGCGTGTGCTCCGTTCCCATGCCGCCGACGCCAATGGCCTCGCGCAGACGCGCAGCCGGCAGCAGCAGCCGCTCCTGGGTCGCCACCACCCAGTCGAATTCGAAGTCACCGACCAGTGCGGGCAGCGACACCGGAAGCTCGCCAGAGGGGTGGATGTCCACAGGGATACAGCGGCTTACCTGTCCCGGAGTCAACTGGGCGATATCGCGGGGGCGTGCGACCAGGGTGATGTCGAATTCGTCCGGATGGAAGAAAGGGCTGCCATCATCGTGGCGGTAAGCATCGTAACCAACGTGGCTCACAAGAGCTACTCGTTGACGAGTCACTACTCCTCCGTATTCATGCCGACATTGGTATCGATTCCGGCGGCTGTTCCGACGTCACTGGTTTGGCTTTGATGGCCAGGTGGGCCAGGCTGGTTCCGATGGCGAGGGACACGGCTGCGAGAACCAGCAGTGCCCCTGGCCCAAGTGCTTGGGCGACCACACTGCCGACCGCTGCCCCGACAGATCCGCCCAACGACATGAACGAACTGACCCACGACAGGGTTTCCGCAGACATGTTCGCCGGAGACAGCTCGCCGACCGTCGCCCACAGGGCCACGAAACTGGGCCCCAGCGCGATGCCCATGAGCGCCGCAGCCACGACCAGGAGCGCCGTCCAGGTGAAGCTGGCCGCCGCCACCAGTAGGGTCCCCAGGCACAGCACGGCCAGTGTGACGGGCAACGTGGCCTTGGCCGACCACCGCGCCGGCAAACCTCCCAGGATGAGGCCACCCGTCACACTGCCCACCGACATACAGCTGAGGAGCACTCCACTCATCAGCGGTGAACTGTGCTGCTGAGCCCAGGCGGGAAAGGCCAACTCGATCGCGCGGACCGCGAGAAAGAAGGACGTTGCCGCCGCCATCGTCCTGCGCAGCACACGGTTGCGCAGTGGGCCCAGCCAGTGGCGCTCCGCGGACTGCGGCGGTTTGGGCTCGTGCGGCAGCCCGCGGGAGAGCAGCAGGAGGACTGCGATGGTGCACAGCAGCGCGGAGGCGGCCAGGCCGGCCCAGGGCGCCACGGCCACCACCAGGAAGGCTGCGATGGTCGGACCCACGATGAACCCCACGTCGGCCAACATGGTGTCCAATGACAGGATGGTCGTCCGGAGCCTGCCCGTGGTCATATCGCGCCACATCAGCCGGGTCACGATCAGGACGGGTGGAGCCGACACCCCCGCGACGAACGCGACAACCAATGTGGTGGCGAACGGTCCATGTGCGTGTTCGTTCAGCACCAGGACAGTCAGCGCGCACAGATACACCACGAGCCACAGCCCCATCCCCCGGGTATAGCCCTGGCGGTCCATGAGCCTGCCCCTCAGCGGGAGGGTGGCTCCGGCCAGCGCGGACACCGAGACGACCACGGCTGCCTGACTGAGGCCCCGATAATGAGCGACCCCGAGCAGGAGGGCGAGCGAAGAAATCCCAGGCCTGAGCTTGCCTGCGACAGCCGCCAACAGAGATGAGCCGAATTTCGGCAGAGAGAAGAGTTCCCGGTACGGGGACAAGAACTTCATCGGGATCAGCGGACCGGTTCAATCACTAGTTCCACGGTGTCGCGGACCGCAGCCAGTCGCTGGAGCAATTCCTGGCGGTCCGGCGCGGAAACACTCACCTTGACCGGAACGGTCCGTATGCTGCTGGTCGTCGGCACCATGTCGCCCGCCTGGTAGCCCACCACCAGCTTGTCCACGCCGGGCAGCTGCTCCACCTTGTCCAGCCCGCGGATCTCCACCAAACGACCGGCCGGCCCGTCGTTGCGAATGGCGTTGGCGCCATAGAAGCCGTCATGCCTCACCGGCGCGGTCGCGATCTTCGGCACCTCGCCCAGCCGGCAGGCCAGGGTCTGGCGATGCGGGTCGAGATCGCTGTGCGCGATCCACCCGTCGATCATGGGGTAGGCCGGCAGACGAGCGCCCAGTTCAATGAGGTAGGCGTCGCCGGCCGAAATCTTGATCTCGGTGTGACTGGGGCCGAGACGCACGCCGAACGCGTCGAGCACCTGCCGCACGTAGTCGACGGCAGTCTGCCAGTCGGGGTCGTCCTGGGGGATCTGCGCCCAATCCCAGTAGGGGAACGAGTAATCCCGGTCGTCGGGTTGCCGGTATTCCCAGATGTCCACGACGTGGTGCGCACCGTCGTGCGAGAAGAAGTTCACGCCCAGCTCCCGGCCGCGCACGTACTGCTCGACCAGCCAGGCTTGGACCGGACGTCCGAAGTGGTCGGTCTGGTGCAGGGCCGAAAGGTCCTCGGCGTCCTGGGGCCGGCTCAGCAGCCGGACGCCGTGCGACGAGCCCCCGGTCGTGTGCTTGACGAAGGCGGGGAAGCCCACGGCGCGCGCGGCAGGGGCGATGTCGGCCGCGTCTTCGAGCAGCGCGTACCGGGGAATACGAACCCCCGCCCGCGCGGCGGTCTCCCGCATTACGGATTTGTCCCGGCGGGCGAGGGCGAGCTGCGCGCCGTTGCCGGGCAGGCCGAACTCTTCAGCCAGCGTGTCCGCCTTGTCCACGGATACGTCGGAGGCGGGCACCACCGCGCGGATGTCGGCGCCCAGCTCGGCGAGTTGCGCCCGGATCTCGCCGAGCTCCGACGCGTAGAGGCTGACCGTGTCACCCACCGCGTGGTCGGGATACCGGGTTTGGACGTGCTCGCGGGGCATCGTGTAAACGGAGATCACGGCCATTCCGCGCTCGGCCACCTGGGGTTTGTAACCCATGCTCGGCCCGCAGGGGTCCATTAGCACGACAGCGGGTCTTCCGCTCAGCGAGCTGGTCATGATGCTCCTTGTGGCTTCTCGTCCAATGCGGAGGGTCAGGGATGCTCGACGGCCCGCGCGGCCGGGTTCTCCTACCAACGGTCGTCCCCGACCAGCGGTTTGCCCAGGTCCTTCGCGGAGGCCCAGGTCATGTTGACAACGGTCCGGGCCGAGCCGTCCTCGGTCAGTGGCACCGTCCGGTGCAGTGTGGTGCCGGTACGCAGCAGGTAGATGTCACCGGAGGCCAGGCCATGGGTGTCGATCTGGCGAGCGCAGAGAGTCTCGTTGATCCGCGGATCGCTCTTGTCCCGGTGGGTGTGCGGAACATTCGCATCCCGACCTGACCACGCCCACGGTGCACGAAGCCGCAGCGGTACTGCGCCGTACGCCGGAGGCGGCTACCGGACGGGCCGGGAGACCGGCTCGCTGTCTCGGCGTGCCCGGAACCGCGGTACAACTGATGTGGTGGGTCCCGCCATTGGCAGCCGGTGTTGTCGGCTCACATCGAGGCGCCCACCGTGTCCTTCGTGCCGTCCTCGTGGGAAAAGTATCCGGTGGACGACTTCGTCCCGTCGCTCACGTGGGAGCCTTCCTGAATCTGGTACAGAGAGTTGAACTCCGCCGCCGCAATCGGGAGTTGCCACAGGCCGGCCTCGCTGCGCACGGTCCTGGACGCACTGCCGCGCACGAGCTTCGCCGTCGGCTCGTTGTGCGCGGCGTGTGGACCGTAGTAGATGGGAAGGGCGTCGGCCGCGCGGTAGGACGGGATGAAGACGCGGCGGTACATGTCCGAGAGGTTCTTCTCCGACGAGTGCAGGAGCAGGGGGTGGATGAACACCACCGATCCCGCGGACCCCTCGCAGTCGATGATCGCCGAGTCATCCAGGCCCACGTCCGCCGGCGACGAGACCTTGCCCACGAAATGGCCCTCCGACTCGTGGTTGAGAAGGCCGTGGCGGTGCGAACCGGCGACGACCCGCAAACAGGCGTTTTCCCGGGTCGCGTCGTCGAGATAGATCAGCGAGGCGACCAGGTCGGTGTTCGTGTGGGGGTAGAACGCGAAGTCCTGGTGCCACTCGACGACGCTGCCCACGCGCGGCGGCTTCACGTTGAGCTTCGAGTACTGCAGCACGATGTCGGGACCGATCAGCTGCTCCACCGCGTCGAGGAGCCGGGTGTCCTCCGCGATGCCGGCGAAGAGCTCGTCCCGCGAGGTCGGAGCCCAAATGCGGCGAGCTTTGGAGCCGTCCTCCGGCTCTGCCTCGGCCACACCGGCGAGGTCGGCGGAGGAGAGCAGGCCGTCGACGACGGATCGCGCCTTCTCGACCAGCTCGGTGTCGAATATCCCGTCAACGACGCAAAACCCGTTCTCACGGTAGAAATCGACCTGACTCTGGCTGAGGATGCTGCCCATCGAATAACCCTTCCGCACAGTAACCTTTTGGCTCCCGCAGATTCTTACGATCCAATTCGTACACGTCACCGTCACTTGCCGCAAGACATTCCTCGCCGTCGGGAGAGGCAGTTGAGCCACTCAAAGTGCGCTCTTCTGCCGGGCTTCTGCCGGGCTTCTGCCGCTGGTATATGTGCACTTCTTGGCTAGTGTCGATGCAACGCTTGCCCCGCACTCCTCCGCTTGAGGTATTCAATGTCAGAGACATCGCCGATGGTCGCGTTCTTCTGCGCCGCCGAGACGGCCTCGCGGGTCTTCACGCAGCACCTCATGGAACTGAAGTACGAGCTCCGACCGGACATCGGGGACGAGCGCACGCTCGCGCCTGTCGTTGAGCGCACGTGACGCCCTGGTATTGCTCAGGTGCGGTAATTGGGTTCGCCGCTCACGCACTGCCAAAAGGTAACGGAGAAAAACCATGAGATTGCCGACGCCAAGGTCGATCGTGCTCGGCGGGATCGGCGCCGACGCTCATTCTGTCGGTCTCACTCTGCTGAAACATGCCATCAATGAGGCAGGCCATGCGGTCCACTTCATGGGCACGCAGAACAACCTCGACGACTTTTTCAGGCATGCGGCCGACGCGGATGTTGTGATGATCTCGTGTATGGACGGTCATCTGCGCCACTATCTGAAGAAATTTCCGGACCTGATGCTCAGGTACCCCGACATCGATGCGATCTGGTATGCCGGCGGAAACCTCGACGTGGGCAGTTCCGAACGGATACGTGGTGAAGCGCGCCGCCTGGGCTTTCGACGGGTCTTTCCGACGTATGTTGATATTCCGACGGTTCTCTCGGTCTTGGACGAGGATCTCGCGACCAGGCGTCCCGCGGTACGCGGCAAACCCGCTGCTCCCCCCTGGCCCACCCAGCCGGGCACGGCGCCGCCCGACCAGCGGCTCACCGTGGGCGACTTGCAACAGCAGCGACCTGAGGTTCTGGAATCCTGGCCAACCGGCGCGCGTGCGAGGGACTTGGCGGACAACGCGGCGTTTCTCCTCCGGCAGCCGTCGTTCGCTCACGCGCACTCACCGCGGCTCCGGGCGGAACGACCGTTCCTGGTACAGCCGCGCTCAGGCGTGGCGCTCGCCGCCGAGCAGCGCACGGCATTCGTGGCCCTGCGTCGGGCCGGCGCAGACGTGCTGTCCTACCAGATCGATTCCCTTACCAGAAACAATGACTACCAGAAGGCTGGCGACGGGATCGCGGAAAGCCGGGAGCGCGGTGCCTCCACGCTCAACGGATTTCCCATGGTGAATCACGGGGTCGACGTTCTCCGGCAGTTGATCGCAGAGGTGCGGACGCCGCTGCAGACCCGCCACAGCACACGCGACCCACGACTCCTCGCCGAGATTTCGTGTGCTGGTGGCGTCACTGGCTTCGAGGGCGGCGCGATTACGTACAACATTCCTTACTTCAAGGACTACTCGCTGGCCCAGTCGCTCAGAAGGTGGCAGTACGTCGATCGGCTGGTCGGCTTCTACCGCGAGAAGTTCGGCGTGGTTATCGACCGTGAATTCTTCGGCACCCTCACTGCGGTCCTGATCCCACCAAGCCTGGCGATCGTCGTCAACGTGATCGAGGCAATGCTGGCGGCCAGCCAGGGCGTAAGCTCGGTTTCACTCGGATACGCCGAACAAGGCAATCGATCCCAGGACATCGCGGCGATCAGGGTCCTGCGCGAACTAGGCCAGAAGTATCTGGCGAACCTGGGATATCCAGGAGTTCAGGTCAACGTTGTGTTCCACCAGCACATGGCAGCATTTCCACGGGACCGGGCGCGGGCGACGCAGTTGATCGTGGCCTCGGCCGCCACCGGTCGGCTGTCCGGGGCTTCGCGGCTGATCGTCAAGACACCGGTCGAGGCGACCACCATTCCGTCGGTGTCCGACAACCAGGAGGGGTTGCACCTGAGCCGGCTGGGCGCGATGGAGGCGAACAGCATCGAGGTGGACGAGCGAACGGTACGCGAGGAGGCCACCGTCCTGCGGGCGGAGGTGGATCAGATCCTTGAGAGTGTCCTGTTGGCCGGCGACGGCAGCCTCACGGACGGCGTGGTGAAGGCGTTCGCGCTTGGTTACCTGGACGTTCCCTTCTCGCCCAGCGTCTACAACCGTGGCGAGGTGCTGACGGCTCGTGACCTCCAGGGCGCGGTGCGATACCTGAACACTGGCCGGCTCAGGTTCTCCGCCGATGTGATCGACTTCCATCGGAGCCGGATGAGCGAACGTCGCAGGACCGAGCAACCACCGGTGCGAAGCGAATGGCAACTTGTCGAACGTGATGTGCTGCAAATACCATCGGGTCATTATCGAAGGTGGCCGCTTGATGCGTGAACGATATTCACTCGCACCATCGCGACCAGGAATTATGGGCGGAATCGGCCCAGTGTCGTCGACGGAGTTCGTCTCGACCATCTACGACAACTGTGTGGCCGATCACGGACAACAGTTCCCAGCTCTGATGCTGCTTTCCGATCCAAATATCTCCGCGAGCGGATCGTGATGTGCTGCATGACGCTCCATCATCCCCTTCCCTACGTCCCTGAACAGTTGCGCCGCCGCGTGGTCTCGTTCTCGACGTGGTCATCGAACAGATATCCCGTTCGCCTTGCCGCCACCTGATGCTGTGCTCGAAGGATTCGCGGGAACTCCGCTTCTTCGAGCGGCATCCGAGGTGGGCGCGGGCGGGGCCCTTTGTGGTGATGTCAAACCTGGACGACAGCCCAGCCCTGCAGGACGGTATCCAGGACATCAAAGCGAACAAAGGTCTGGAGCGGGCATCGGCCTGATCGCAGACCAAGTCGCAAGGACTTCGGCGACATCCGTGATCGTGGCCTGTAGCTTTCGCGAAGTTGGCCGAGGCGATCGCGACGGACACTCTCGGACCTGATCTCGTCACAGAAATGGACAGTCAAGATGGCAAAGGAATTCACGATCCCGGAATTCACGATCCCCAGCGCGGCGACCTCAGCGCTGTTGGAGCGGGACATAGCCGCGGACACGCCTCTGGACAATTGGCCGACAGAGGCTTTCCGGACGACCAGTACGGAGATCCTGGCGCTGCGTGAAGGAATATTGGCAGCTATCCACGGGGACGCGGGTGGCGCCGTCGTGCGGGTCGCCCCGGAGGGGCTGAGCGACCAGGACATCTGCACCCTTTACTGGAACTTCTTCACGGCGCTTTGCCGTCCGGTCCCGCAGTACAGCTCCGGCGAACTCATCTATCCCGTCGAGGTTAAGGCCGGAGCCGCGGAAACCAGTCACTACTCGAATTCGAACAAAACGGGTAACTATCACACTGACGGCACCTTGCTGCCGCAGCTGCCCGACGTTGCATTTCTGTTCGGCTTGTCCGCGGCGACGGGTGGGGAGACGCTGCTGATGGACGTCAACAGCCTGGTTCAGCAGCTTACCCAGATCAATCCGGCGCACGTCGCCGAACTGAGCCAACCCGTACCATTCGACGTGAAGGACCAGATGGCGGGAATCAAAATCAAACGGCAGCCCGTGCTCACGAGCACAGCAAACGGCTACGAGCTGCGTTATGTCCGCATGTACATTGAGCAGGGGTTTGCCGCCGAGGGCACGCCGATGCCGCCAGAGCTTCTTGCGGCCATGGACGAATTCGACAAGATCTCTTCTGCTGCGGCGGGAGACGCGGAGGCCGTGCTGCTCGAACGCGGCGTCGGTCTGCTGTGGGACAACCGGCGGATGCTCCACGGCCGCCACCCATTCCAGGAATCCACCTCCAGCCGCAGGCTGCGCCGAATTTATGGGGTACAGGACGATGGGCGAGCCAATTAAATCGAGGCAAGCTTAGCGCTGCACGAGTCCGAATCGCGTAGTAAGATCGCCAAGTTTAAGGAGAAAGCACCGCATGCCACGTACGGTTGATCTCTCACACCCGCTGGAACCGGGCATGCCGCACGCGCGCACGGTCCCGGCTCCCAAGTTCACGCCCACCAGCACATGGGCGGAACACCGGATGCGGGTCATGCGACTGGACATACCGACTCATATCGGTACCCACGTGGACGCCCCGTCACATTTCGTCGAGGACGGCGCCACGCTCGACCAGTTGCCGCCGTCGGCGCTTGTCGGTCGGGCGTACTGCCTCGAGGTGCTGCGGGATGGTCCCGATCCGATCACGGCGGCCGACCTGGAGTCCGCCGTTGACCTCGAACCCGGTGACGCACTGCTGATCCGCACCGGCTGGGACGACCGCTACGGCGAACCGGCCTATGTGGACAGGCACCCGTACCTCGCGGTCGACGCGGCCGAATGGGCTGTGGCCAAAGGACTTCGGTTCATCGGCATGGACACGATCAGCCCTGATCTGCCGATGAGCATGCGTCCGCCGAACTTCCCCTACGACGTGCACCGCACGCTGCTGGCCGCCGGCACACTGATCGTGGAGAACCTCGTGCTGCGGGAGATCTCGAACCGGTGGAGCACGCTGTTCATCGGCGTGCTCAACGTCCTCGGCGGCGACGGCGCGCCCGCGCGGGCACTGGCCGTGCTGGACGACTGAGCCCTTTCAACGCCGCTGCCGGTGACGTCCGCGCCATCACCGGCAGCCCGGACGTGACCGTCGTCGCCCAGGGCGAACACCTCCGCGTCACGATGCGCGGAATCGAGACCAGTGCCCACCTGACCTCGACCGCCTACCTCGGCGTCTTCGGCAGCGACGCCCAACCCGACGCAGAACTCTTCGCGCTCACCCTTTGGCTGGTCCTGACCACCTGGCGCCGGCACGAACGACTTCGGACGCCGGCTTACGAGCCCCTTCGCCAGGCGCCCCCGAACTAGGAGCGAGATCCATGCCCACCGCCTCTCCCCCCATACTCTTCTGGCTGCGCTCGGAACGCGACTACACCGCAGTCGCGGCGGCCGACCATGCGCACGTAGCAGGCCTGACCGCAGCAGCGGCGGACCTCGGTCTCGATCTGCGCACGGCCACGGTCGACGACGTGGTCGTGACCCAGGTGGGAGAGGACGCCATCGTGCGTGTGCGGGGCGACCGCGTGGACCCGCGCGACACCTTCTTCCACACCGACTCGCTCGGCAGGCCCGCACAGGCACCCGACACCTGGCGAGTGCTGAGCACCATCGGGATTCTCGAAGCCGCCGAGTTCATGGTCACCGTGCCTGCCGTTCACTCGATCACCTGGACCGACACGATCGTGTCGCTCCTTCGGTTCGACCTGGGCGAGGTGCGCACTCTGCCGTCGGTGCGGCTGTGCACCCGCGAAATCGAGGTCCATCGCGACCGGCTGCGCGTCGCCGACTGGGGGCTGGAGTTCCCGGTAGCGGTGCGCCCGGCGGTCCGCCGGCCCGGCGACCGGGTCTTCATCGCTGAGAGCGAACGCAGGCTGACCACCCTCCTCCAGTTGGTGGGTGCATCCGAACTGACCGTCCTCGTGCAGCCATGGCTCGGCGAGCACGTCGTCGAGCACGTCGTGGTGTGTATCGATGGAGAGCCGACCGGTCTGGAAGGGGCGCTCGCCGAGCGGCTGTCCGGCCCCGCGAGTTCGGTCGCGACCGCGCTCGGACTCGCCTACGTCCGGGTCGGGTTCGTCCAAGATGCCGATCGGTTCTGGCTGTCACACGTGGACTGCACGGGCTTTGCGCCTGACCTCGACGCCGATGCCGTCCGAGTCCAGCTTGCCGCCTACCGCGAAGCATTCCATCGGTTCCGTGCCGCGGGCGACGCGGTTTCGGCCTCGGCACACGGAGGAGAAGCGTGACAGCAATGCGCGACAGCGATTCGGTCCTGTACTGGATCAGCGTCGACGGCGTGGTCGTCGGCCGGAACGCGGGCGGCCCCGCGGTGCACGTCCGCGGTGAACGCCTGGATCCCACCGCGTCTGCCCGGGGTGGGGAGGTGAACCGTGACCGCTGACCTCGTCACGATGTTCTGGATCCGCTCGGAGCGCGAGAGCAAGTCTCCGAATCCCTTTGACGCCGAGATCAACTCACGGTACGACGACGCCGCGCGCGCGGCCGGCGTGCTGCTGAGCCGGATCAGCGTCGACGACGTCGTCGTGGGCACCACGGAGGTGGGTGCCTCAGTCCGCGTGCGCGGCGCGCTCGTTGCAGCGGACACGGCCTTCTTCCACACGAAGCTGGTCACGTGGCCGGTCGACCGGTTCGACTACTGGCGGCACCTGACGACCTACGCCGCCCTGTCGGCGGCCGGGTTCTACACCACATTCCCCGTCGGATACAGCCTGATCAACAACGAAAAGCTGATCACGGCGCTGCGGCCCTTCGGCAGTGTGGTGCCGCGGCTGCCGACGGTGCGCCTGAGTACCCGCGGCTATGGCCCGGACCATCTCGACTGGTGTACCGCCGCGATGCGTGCGAGCGACATCGGTTTCCCGGTGGTCGTCAAACCCTCCAGTTGGGGAGGCGGGAACAGCGTCTTCGTCGCCTCCAACGCCGGGGAACTGGATACCGTGCTCACCTGGGCGGCCGCGGCTGAGCTGACGGTTGTGGTACAGCCGTGGTTGGGACGGGACGTGGTCGACTACCGCGTGTTTTACGTCGACGGTGAGCCGTACCGCGTGCTGACCCGCAAACCGCGCGGCGACGCACTCGCGGGCAATGTGGGCCAAGGCGGCGTAGCGGGGTGGACTGCCATGCCCGATGCGCTGGTCGCCCCGGCCCGGGCGGTGGCCCGCGACATCGAGCTGCCGTACCTCTGCATCGACTTCCTCTGTGCCGACGGGCAATGGTGGTTCTCCGAGATCGAGATCGACGGCGGCACCACCCAGGGTGACCACCACATGACCGAGGTGCGCTTCGGCTCCTACCGCTCCCGCTTCGACACGTTTGTCCGTGATCTCCGATCGGGTGTGCGCTGACTGGCGCTGCCCCGGGCGCCGTTGGAGAGCCGGCCGCGTCGTAGGAGGGACCGGATCCCTTCGACGGGGTTGAGGTCGGGCGCGTAGGGCGGCAGGTAGTAGACGGTCAGCCGGTCCCGGCCTTCGGCCAACAGCCGTAGGCCGGCGGCTTTGTGGACGTTGAGGTTGTTCAATCTCAGTAGGAGATGGTCTCGACGACTCGGTGCAACTCTGCCCTCTTTCTTTGCCGTTCCTCGCTGTCTCGGGAGGCATTTGCGCCCGTCAATGTGCGCTTTCCTGCCGGGCTTCTGCCGCTGGCGGATGTGCATTTCTCGACTAGTGTCGACACACCGCCTTCCCATACTTCTCTGCTTGAGGTGTTCAATGTCAGAGACATCGCCGATGGTCGCCGAGGACAGGCGATCATCTAGAGTCGAAATCCTGGACTGCACGCTCCGCGACGGTAGTTACGCCGTGGACTTCAATTTCACCGAAGGTACGATCAAGAGCGTCCTGACCGGTCTTGAAGAATCCGGTGTCCGGTTCGTCGAGCTGGGTCACGGGTTGGGCCTCAACGCCGCCGAGCGCACACCTCATCCCACCCGTGTTTCCGACGCATTGTGCTTCAGCATCGCGTCCGAGACGCTGACGAGCGCGAGTTGGGGGATGTTCTGCATCCCAGGAATCGCCGAGCTGGATCACCTCAGACAGGCCGTGGCCGCCGGCATGCAGTTCGTCCGGATCGGAGTGGATATCACTGCCGTCGCACCGGCCGAGGCTTTCATCGCCCTCGCCAAGGACCTCGGCATCACGACGTTCGCCAACCTCATGAAGACGAACGTGCTCGGCACCGACGGTGTCACGGATGCGGTCCGGAAGTGCGCGGAGTACGGCGCCGACACCGTCTACCTCGTCGACTCGGTGGGTGGTTACCTGCCGTCGGATGTCGCCGAGCTGTTCGAGAAGGTCGGTCGGTCGGTAACGATTCCGCTCGGCTTCCACGGGCACGACAACCTGAGCCTGGCCAACGCCAACTCGCTCGCGGCAGCGATGAGCGGAGCACAGTTCGTCGACACGACGCTCGACGGCATCGGCCGCGGCGCCGGCAACACCGTCACTGAGACGTTCGCAGCGACCCTCCACGCCCAGGGCAATCGCAACACGTACGACTTCCGGGCTCTCGCGGAGCTGAGCGAGTCCGTCATCCGCCCGTTGGAGCGACTGCACGACGACCGCACGTACCAGCTCGTCGGCGGTATCACCCGAACGCACTCCAGCTTCTTCCCGCTGATCAGCAGGTGCGCGAAGACCGCGAACGTCGACGTCTTCGAGCTGATGGCCGCAGTCGCCGACATCGACCGGGTCCACCCTGCGGAGGACATGGTGCTGGAGACCGCCAACGCCATGGCTGCGCGCTAGTCGTCGTCGCTACGGACGTTGGTGACGCTGTACGCAGAGCTGCTCGCCCTCACCCGCCCCTGACCATTCGCACGCCTGGCCCGAGAAGAGTTTCTGTGGAACCGAAAGACCCAGTGATCCTGTTGATCGACCCCGCCAACAGCAGGAACGGACGCAACTACAAGACCGCCATACGCGACCTTGGTTTCGACGCGCTCTCGCTGTCCACGGGTCTCTCCACAGTCGCGAACCAGCAGGCCGACCTCGACCACGAGATGTCGCTCCAAGCCAGCGACGTGGACGACGCCGTCCGGCAGGTTCGTGCGACTGAGTTCGACGTGCGAGCCGTCGTCCCCGCCAGTGGGACGAGCCTCCACGTGGCTGACGAGATCGCGGCGCGGCTCGGCCTGCCCGGAAACGACCCCGCTCTGGGCTGGGCGCGGCGAAACAAGGCGGAAATGCGGGTCAGGGCCGCGCAAACGGGGGTCCGCGTTCCGGAGTTCCGGCTGGTCCACTCCCTCGGTGAGGTGGCGGAGGCCGCACGGGATATCGGCTTTCCCGTCATCGTGAAGCAAACGATGGGAACGGGCTCCTTCGGCGTTTCGGTAATCAGTGACGCGGCGGCTCTGGACGAGGCGGACAACGAGTGGACGGTGGACCGGCTCGGTCGGCCGGTCACCGAATGGTTGGTGGAGCGCTACATACGCGGGCGCGAGTACGCGGTGAATTTCTGTAGCGCTGACGGTGAGCACCGACTGATCGACATCTGGGAGTACCGACGGCCCGACGACCGCGACTACGACTTTCCCCTGTGGGACATCATCCAGATCGGCGGCGCCCATCCCGACTACGTCCGGGTGGAGCGGTTTTGCAGGCAGGTGCTCGACGCGTTCGGCATCCGTCAGGGACCAGGCCACATCGAGGTCAAATGCAGTGGCGACGGAGACGATGTCTACCTGATCGAGCTCGCGGCCCGGTTCTCGGGCGGGCCTGCGGTCCCGATGTGGACGAGGCACTCTGACCTGCGTCCGTTCCACGACGCCGTGGAATGCTACCTCGGCCGCCGTCCGAACATGATCGACGGGGATCACGGGTTCAGGGCTGTGCTCGGCTCCGTTGTCATTCGCAACGACGACGCACCCGGCACGCTGGTGGCCATGCATGGGCTGGACGAGCTCCGCGCCCTGCCCGGCGTCGCTGATGTGCTCGTGGAGTTCCGGCCCGGGGACCACGTGCCGATTACCAACCACAACATGTGCATTCCGGTCAGCGCCTCGGTGCACGGCCCGGACCGAGCGACCGTGCTCCGCACCATAGCCATCGCGCGGGAGACGGTCAGGCTGGAGATCGCACCCGACCCTGCCGACCCTGCCGACCTGACTACGGTGGCACCGGGCGCCGTCGCCGGAGGCTGAGGGGGGCCGGGCTCGACGGTTTGTGGACCAGCGTGCTCGGTGCCGTAACCCCGGCGGCGCCGAGCACACGGCACAAGGCTGGGCCAACTCGGCAACGACGGTGGGCTGCGCCGTCGGTTCCGCGGCTGGGCCGTGATCGCTGCCTCGGAGTCGGCTGTCCCCCTCAGGCTGCTGTCTCGGGTACGGCGCGCGACCACCCGGCCCTGCCCGGCCGGCTCACCCACCTCGGACCTGCCCTGCGCATGACCTACGAAGCCACCGGCGACGTGACCAGCCTGCACCAGGCGGCACGGCACAGCCGCGACGCCGTCGACACCGCAGGACCCGAGCACCCCAAGTACGCCATCTACGCTTCCAACCTGTCGTCGGCGCTGCGGTTCGAGTACGAGCAATCCGGCACACCGGAAGCGCTCGACGAGGCCATCGGCCACGGCTACTACGCGCAGGCCCGCGAGGTGCTCAGCGACATCAACGCCGTGATGTACGGCCGCCACGATCCCCCTTCACGGGTGGGTCTGGCGCAGGCTGTCGATACGGCCAGCCGGAAGCCGTACTGGAGATTCCGGCCCTGACCGCCGGCCCGGCCAACATCGCGAAGGGACGGACCAGTGCGGCCCGCCCCTTTGGATCTCACCTGCCGGTGCAGTGCCGGTCGGCCAGCGTCAACGCTTCGTCCAGGACGGCCAGGCCCTCACGGATTTCGTCGGCCGTCACCGTGCAGGGCGGTACGACGTGGATCCGGTTGAAGTGGCTGAACGGCCACAGCCCGTGCTGTGTGCAGGCGGCGACGACCTCGTTGATCGGCGCGGCGGCCCGCCCGGTGGCGTTGAACGGCACGAGCGGTTCGCGGGTGTCGCGGTCACGGACGAGTTCGATCGCGCAGAAGACGCCAAGCCCGCGTACGTCGCCGACGCTGGGGTGCTTGGCGGCCAGCGACGCCCGGCCCGGGGCGATGACGTCGTCGCCGATTGTCCGGGCGTGCTCGATGATGCCTTGGGTCGCCCCCGGGTCCCGGCCGACCGACGCGCACCAGTGGTCGAGCACCCGGTGCTTCTCGGCCATCTGCTCGGGCCCGCCGAACCCGTGCCAGACATCGGCGCGGATCGCGGTCAGCCGCAATGTCTTGTTGACCCCGTTGACCCGTTGCCGCCGATCAGCAGCCGTATCTTCCGGGTCGGCCGGGGGTCAGGGCGTCCCAGCGCTTCTCGATCCGGGGCAGCGCCTCACCCAGGTCGTCGAGCCGGCTGCCGGCCGTGCCGAACTCGTAGCCGTACTCGGCGAATTCCCGCTCCGACCAGCCCGCGCCCATGCCCGGCACCAGCCGGCCGCCACTGATGTGGTCCACCGTCCGTGCCATGTCGGCCGGCAGGTCCGGGTTCCGGTACGAGTTGCAGCTGACCAGCGGCCAAAACTCCACGTGGGAGGTCGCCTCCGCTCAGGCGCCCGGCATCGTCCGGCACTCGGAGTGCTCGCTGTCCGGGCTGCCGTAGTGGGCGAAGAAGTGATCCCAGTTGAACAGGATGTCGACATCCATCTCGTCCAGCCGGGTCGCGGCCCGCCGGATGTCGGCGTGCCGCACCGTTGCGGCTGGATCTGTACCCCGATGCGGACCGGGTAGCGGCCGCAGGGCAGTTCAGACGCGCTCATCTCCATGTTTCTTGGCAGGCTTGAGCCTGACGGTGTTGCGGAGGTCGCCGACGCCGTCGACACGGGCTTCCACAGTGTCCCCGTCGTTGATGACGCCGGCGCCGGGGGTTCCCGTCGCGATCACGGTTCCGGCTTCGAGGACCATGCCGCCGGAGAAGTAGCCGACCTGCCAATAGGGGTCGTACATCATCGCAGCTACCTGGTTGGACGCGATCGTCTTCCCGTTGACGACGGTGGATATCCGCACGGCGGAGAGGTCGGGGATCTCGTCGGGGGTGACGACCCAGGGGCCGAGGCTGCAGAAGGTGTCGAAGGCCTTCGCCCAGGGAATGTGGCGGGGGTTGACCCGGATCGCGTCCTCGGCGGTCATGTCCAGGACAGTGGTATAGCCGAAGATGACGGACGGGGCGTCCTCAGGTGACACGTCGCGGCAGGTGGTTCCGATGACCACGCCGAGCTCGGCTTCGGCGGTGACGCGCTGCGACTGGCTGGGGAGCAGGATGTCGTCGCCGTACCCGATCACCGTGGAGGGCGGCCGCATGTAGGAGCCGGGGGCGTCGGTCGGCTGTCGTACCCCCAGGTCGTCGGCGTGGCGCACGTAGTTCAGGCCCACACCCCACAGCTTCGGCGGACACCGGTACAGCGGCCCGAATTCCGGCCCGCCCTGCGCGGCCGGCACGCCGAGGTCGGGCAGGGAGGCGACCGTGGACGCGAGCGCGACGGCCTCGCCCTTCTGGATGATGTCCAGCATGGTGGGGCCGTAGAGGGTTCCTGCGGTCGCGTTGATGAGGCTCAGTGTGGCGATTCCGCCGGTCACCGACACGCCGACGTCCTCACCGGTCTCGGTGCGAAGAGTGCAGAGTCGCACTGTTTCATCCTTCCTGTGGTGCCCAGATCACGCGGCGGCGTTCTGTCCGGCGATTGCGTTCTGTCCGGCGATGCTGACGATGTTGAGAACCCTGAACATCGCTACGTCGTGGTGGTCGACGCGGCGAAGGATGCCGAGGATGAGGAGGTGGTAGATGTCGTCGGCGCATTCCGCAGCCGTCAGGCCCATCTTGTCCGCCACCTCCGGCACCGACCAGTAACCGTCTATTTCGCGGGACGTTTTGTGGGACATGGTCGATAGCAGGTCACGTTGGCGGCTGCTCAGTGTGGCAATGGTGTGGTGGACCGACGCGTAGGCGTCCGGCTGCTGATGGCCGCCGTGGGGTCGTCGCGCAACGGTGAGCGGCTCGATGGTGAGTTGGTGGGCGAGCTGCCGCAGGGAGTAGATCAAGCTCCAGTGGGCGGCGGATTCGAGAGCAGCGGGAAGGCCGTCGAGTGCGCGGCAGATCCGGGCGACGTCCGCGAGAATATGAGCGTCGGGACGGAAGGCCGGCTGAAGTCGCTTCGCCTGAGCGAGCAACAGCGCCACCGACGCCACTTTCTCCAGGTCCGCCGACTCGGTGTCGGATGGGGGCACCGGAAGCGGTGCGAGGGGGAAGAGGGTGTCGAGGGGCATATCGACAGGGTTTCTCGTCGTGACGAGAATCCGCAGCCGGGGGCATGCGGCCAGGAGATGGGCTGTGATGTCCGCCAGCTCGTCCTCCGGCCGGGCACCGTCGAGGACGAGGAGGCTGTTCGACTCCCCGATGGTCTCGACGAGGCGCCGACGACTGTCGGGCCCGGAGTGCACGACCTCGCGCAACCACGTGGGTTGCTCCGGAGCCCCCACCGGCGCCCTTCCGCTCCGGAGCTGGCCGTCGTCGAGGGGCGGCCAGAGGACCGTCGAGTGCTCGGCTGCCTCGAGTGCGTGCGCCACCTCCAGTGCGAGCCGTGTCTTGCCGACGCCCTCGATCCCGGTGATCGTGACCAGGCGGTGGTGCTCGGCGCCGAGCATCGTCGTCAGCGCCGCCAGCTCCTGCTCCCGGCCGATGAACGGGCCGCTCATGGCCGGCTCGGCTGCCCCCGCCAGGAAGCCGAGCGAATGCTCGTTCGCCAGCCGGTTCATCTGGGGGGCGCTGATACCAAGGGCGTCGGCGAGAAGGCGCAGGGAGTCTGCCCTGGGTTGCCGTACCCTCCCGTTCTCCAGATCGCGTATCGCTCGAACGCTGAGAGTGCTGGAGCGCGCCAGCTGCTTCTGAGACAGTCCGATCTGTAGTCGCAGGTTGCGAAGTCGTCGGCCGAAGGGCGTAGCCCCCGTCCCGCCGCCGTTGGCGCAGCCCTGACGGAATCCGAGCGGAATATTCTGCTTGATCGACTCACCGGCGGCGATGGTCGGTTCGCGGCGCAGGGTCATCGGCGTCTCCCGCCCCGAAGGCCGAGTGGAGATCCGACCGATTCCTGCCACCGATGGTGTTTCCATGGCACATGCTCCTCGGGGCCGCTGCCGCGACCCGGTACAGGGCCGTGGCAGCGGCCCCGGATCGGTGTACAGGGCCGTGGCAGCGGCCCCGGATGGGTCTCAGGGTGCGGATCGGTTTCAGGGGCGCAGCAGGTTGAACATCTCGGCCCGGAGCCCGGCGTCCTCACCGAAGGCCCCGCGGTAGGCCGTCGAGGTCATCTGGGCGGCCGCCTTGATGCCGCGCATCGTCATGCACAGGTGCTCGCCCTTGGCGATGACGGCCACGTCCTCCGCCCCGCTGAGCACGGCGATGTCCTCGGCGATCTCGGAGACCAGCCGCTCCTGAACCTGGAGCTTGTGCGCGTGCCGATGGGCGATCCGGGCGAACTTCGACAGGCCCAGCAGCCGGTCGGTCGGCCGGTAGGCGATCGTCACCGAGCAGTTGAACGGCAACAGGTGGTGCTCGCAGAGGGACCAGACCTGAATGTCCGAGACGACCACCAACTGCTTGGGGCCGATCGACTCGAACAGGGTACCGACCGAGCCCGGCTCGTAGTTGATGAATTCGCGCCACCAGCGGGCGAACCGCGCCGGCGTATCGCGCAGTCCGTCGCGGTCGGGGTCCTCCCCGATCTCCTTCAGGAGCTGCCGGGCGAGTCCGACCAGTGGGTCTTCCTCTCGCGGCTTCTCCGAGTCGACGTCATCCTCCTGCATCCACGTCGTCACAGACATTCAGGCACCTCTCCAGTCCGACCGGCACGGCCGTTGCTAGATTCCGATGAACGGGCGGCTGCTCTCGTCAGCCGGCCGGCTTTTCAGGGCCGGTACTCGGCCCATGTCTTGGGGGTTTCGGAGATTCGCACGGATGTCAGTTCCGGGAACTCCTTCGACCAACGCTCGTAGAGCCACACCGCCAGGTTTTCGGCGGTGGGGTTGTTGTCCACCAGGTCGTTGAGGTGACGGTGGTCGAGCGTCTGGTCGAGCCACGACTTGAAGGGGGCCAACTCGCCGTAGTCACGAACGAACCCCGTCGGCGTCAGTTCCGTCAGATCGGCGCTCAGCTCCAGCTCGACGACATAGTTGTGGCCGTGCAGCCGAGCACATTGGTGTCCCTCGGCCAGGCCGGAGAGCCGATGGCTGGCAGAGAACTCGAACTTCTTCGTGATGCGCAGCGTCATGTCTCCGATTCACCTTTCTCGCTTGATTCAGCCACGCGTTCAGACACCTCGCGTGTCGCCCCACAACAAGGTGTGCAGGCGTGTTGTGAGATTCCAACCTCGTGTGATCACCGCGTCGGCCAGCTCGGCCATGTGCCGGCTCACCTCGGCGCCCGTCTGCCCCTTCGGCATGATCCAGACCGAGTCGAGGCCGAACTCCTCGACCAGTCCGGCTACTTCGTCCAGGTCGCCGGCGTTGCGGCAGACGAACTTGAACGTGGTGCCTTCCGTCACCGCGAGGCTTTTCAGCGCGTCCGGCACGATCCGCCGATTGACCGCATCGCCCGAGTGGGCCAGCTTCGGCGAGACGTTGAAGCGGACTCCGGCGGCCACCAGGGCCGGGTCGGCGGCGTGCGTGCCGTTGGTCTCGATCTCGATTTCCAGGCCTCGCGCCGTGAGCAGCTCGACCAGCGGGACCAGTCGGTTCTGCTGGCCGAGCGGCTCGCCGCCGGAGATGACGATCAGCTCGACGCCGAACGCGAGGAGCTCCTCGGCCACCTCGCGGACGGGTCGGCGGTGCAACTCCTTGCGGGGGTCGTACTTGACCCCGGAGTCGCCCGCCCCGGTCCAGTCCCACGTGTAGGGCGTATCGCACCACGTACACGACAAGTTGCAGCCACCGAGCCGCAGGAACGCACACCTGCGGCCCATGGACCGGCCTTCACCCTGGACGGTCGGGCCGAAGATCTCGTTGACTACGAGTTCCGGTTCCACGCGGCACCGCCTCCTTCCGTGTCGAGGCCACCGGTGAGGCGGCCGGCACCGGTCACTGCGGTATCACTGCTTCGCGATAGACCGTCGGGTCCGTGATGCCCAGATCCGCGAACGCTCCGCGTCTCTCCACACACGCCGCACACGCACCACAGTGGATTTCTTCACCGCGAAAGCACGTCCAGGTCTTGTCCCAGGGCACTCCGAGCTTCTCGCCGAGAGCGACGACTCCGGTCTTCGGCAGTTCGATCAGCGGAGCGAGCAGTTCGACCTCGGGCGCAAGCGAACCCTTGGTCGCCACCCGCTCCATCTCGACGAACAGCCGCAGGAACTCCGGAGAGGTGTCGGACGGGCCGACGTCCTCGGCCATGACGCCGAAAGCCACGGCATCCGCCTGCACGGTGACCGCCAGCGCGAAGGCCACCGACAGCAGCACGGCGTTACGGTTCGGCACGATGTTCGGGTTCCCGCCGACCGGCCGGTCCGGGCGGGGCACGGCCACGGACGGATCCGTCAGCGACGATCCGCGCATGACGCTCCGCAGCGAGCGCAGATCGACCTCCTCGTACGGCGCTCCGAGCCGTTCCGCGGCAGCGGCGGCGAACTCGAGCTCCTTGCGGTGGCGCTGACCGTAGTCAACGGCCAGCACCTGAAGGTCGTGACCCTCGGCGGCGAGGTGATGCGCCATGGTGACCGAGTCGATCCCGCCGGACACCACGGTTACGATTCTGCTCATGCCTCAGCCCCCGTGACGGAGTCGAGCGAGACGCCGAGCTTCTCGAGGACCGTCCGCCGCGCATACGCCGGCGACAGCCCCCGGCCACCACCGACCGGAGCGGCCAACGGCTCGATCAGCGTGTCGGGGTCGGTCTCGAAGAAGAAGACCAGCGACAGCAGTTCCTCATCCGGAGCCGCCGGGCTGGGCGGCAGCACACGGTGCTTCAGCGCCCGCCAACGCCCATCGGTCCACTGCTCCATCAAGTCACCGAGATTGACGATGAGCGAGTCCGGGCTGTACGGCGGCGAGAACCAGTCGTCCTCCTCGTTCCACGCCTGCAACCCACCCACACCTCGCTGACGGCTCAGCAACGTGACGGTACCCAGGTCGGTATGTGGCCCGTTGCGGAACTGACCGCGAGCGACCTCTCCGATGCTCGAATACGACGGGTACCAACTGGCATTCTGCGTCCACGTCGCCAGCTGCGCCCGCGAGGTGAAGAAGTCCTCCGGCAGCCCCAGCGTGACGGCAAGCACCTCGTTGACCGCCTGCACCACCCGCAACATATGCGTCGTGTACGCATCCGCGGCCGCCCGCAACTCCGGCAGCTCGACCGGCCAGCGGTTCGCCGGATAGTTGAACCGGTCCCGCTGCTCGTCGCCGGTACGGTGACCAGGCCCCACGTAGAACGACTCGTGAAGGTCCGGCGCGCTCGGGGCCTCCTCGCCCTCGCTCACCGGTACCCCGACCCCACCGGGGGGATGCATCTCGAGCCATCCGCCGTCGTACGGGGCCTCGATGGCGTACTGAGCCTTGACCTCCTTCCGCAGAGCGAAGAACCGCTTGGCAGTGGCCCGGAAGTCGTCGATCACGGCTTGCGGCACACCGTGCCCGGACACCAGGAACAGACCGGTGCTGCGCAGCGCGGCGTCCAGCTCCGCGGCGATCGGGGCGCGATCGGCGTCGGATGCCTTACGCCACGCCTCGAGGTCGACTTCGGGAATTTTGCCTGGCACAGCCGTGACCTCTCACTTGCTCCGCGCGAGTACGGGGCCCACGCAGGTACGGATGATGTCGAGACCTTCGTCCAGGTCGTCGTCGCTGATGGTCAGCGGGGGCAGCAGCTTCGCCACGTCGCCGGCCGCACCGGACGTCTCCATGAGCAGGCCGTTCTCGAAGGCCGCGACGCACACCGCGCGGGCCGCGCCGGGCGTGGCGAACCGCAGCCCGGCCGCGAACCCCCGGCCCCGGACCTCCAGGCCCGCCTCGGGGTGCTCGACGGCAATGGCACCCAGGGCCGCCGCGATCCGCTCCCCTCGCTCGCGGGTGGACTTCTCCAGCGTCCCGTCACTCCAGTAGGAGCGCAGCGCCTGTGCTCCGGTCACGAAAGACCCGCTGACACCGCGGAACGTCCCGTTGTGATCGCCCGGTTTCCAGACGTCCAGTTCCGGCCGGATGAGAGTGAGAGCCAGAGGAAGGCCGAACCCTCCGATGGACTTGGACAGACACACCATGTCGGGAGTGATCCCGGCGTCCTCGAAGCTGAAGAACGATCCTGTGCGGCCGCAGCCCATCTGGACGTCGTCCACGATGAGCAGCACCTCGTGCCGTTTGCACACGCCTGCGAGGTCGCGCAGCCAATCCGCGTCGGCGGCCCTCAACCCGCCCTCGCCCTGAACGGTCTCCACGATGACGGCAGCGGGCCGGTCCAGCCCGCTGCCCCCGTCCGACAACAGCCGGTCGAGATAGCGCGGGCCGGTTTCCCCGATGCCCGGATAGCCGTCGTAGGGCATCGCGGTCGTCAAGGTCAGAGCCACGCCGGCGGCCGCACGCTTCGCCGCATTGCCGCTGACCGCAAGGGCCCCCAAAGTCATCCCGTGGTAGGAGTTGGTGAAGCTCACCACCGACTGCCGTCCGGTGACCCGCCGGGCGAGCTTCAGAGCCGCCTCGACCGCATTCGCACCGCCCGGACCGGGGAACGCCACCTTGTACTGCAGCCCTCGCGGCGTCAGGAGAAGGTCCTGGAAGGTCTCGAGAAAGTCCCGCTTCGCCACGGTGGACATGTCCAGCGCATGCGAGACCCCGTCCCGGACGATGTAGTCCAACAGAGCCTGCTTGAGGAAGGCGTTGTTGTGACCGTAGTTGAGCGCACCCGCACCGGCGAAGAAATCCAGGTAGGGCCGACCGTCCTCGGAGAACAGCCGACTACCTTCCGCCCGGTCGAACACGACCGGCCACAGCCGGCTGTAGCTGCGGACCTCGGACTCGAGATCGTCGAAGATCGTCATGTCGCCCTCCTCGCCTGGACCACGAACCAGTGCCGGTCAAGCCGGACACCACGGTCACTGCCGGCCGATGCCACATAGCGCTCGAACGGAACCCGGTCCGCCGCCGTGTCGTAGTCCTCGAAAATCGGCACCTGGCGCAGGAACTTGTCGAGCTCGACCGGCGAGTGGTAAAACTCCTCGGTCCGGAAGGCCTTCTCCAGCACCACCGTGAAACCGGCCCCGGTGAGCTCCTCCACCACCTCATCCATCACCGGTCTGCCGTCCCAGCGGCCGTAGAGCTGGCCCCGGCCGAAGGCCTCCTTCAGCTCGCGGACGTCCGTCTCGCCGATGCCCATGTAGATCAGATGACCGCCGGGCTTGAGCACCCTGCGGAACTCTTCCGGGAACAACGGCCCTCGCCGGGACGTGAGCACGTCAGCCTCCCCGTCAGGAAGGCCGGTACGGGAAGCATCACGCCGCTCGAACCTGACGTCACCCAGCCCCATCACCTCACGCTTCCGCTCGGCGGACTCCAGCATCGACGCCGACATGTCGATGCCGAGCACGCTGCCGAACGCCGGGGCGATCCTCAGCAGGCTGCGCCCATCGGCGCAGCCGACATCGACCAGCCGGCCATCCGGACCGCCCAGGCCCCTCGCCAGCTCGTCGAACGCGGCCTCCGGATCACCGTCCGGGAAGACGTCGGTACGCAGCCCCCCGCTGGTATATTCGCCGAACTCGTCGGCAACCCGCGAGTAGAAATCCGGGTTCATCATCACCTACCTCGGTTTAATCGATCCGGCAGAACCACTGCGCGGAATCCATTCGGCATGTGGGTCGTATTGCGTCCGACCGCCGACGGAAAAACCGCGTTAAAGCGTTACCAGCCACGCGCTGTGATCGCGCTTCAGCGATTCCTGCTCGGACCGGCATCGTCAACGATGTCCGTCCGTACGGACTTCTCGGGCAAGGCTCAGCGCTAGGTACGCCCCGCCGCAGGGGCCAGGTGTAGCCGCTGCTTCATGCCGCGCGAGTACGTCTCGACCCTCGCGTCCGCCTTCGCCGCCAGGCCGAGTCGGTCCAGCAAGTGCTCGGTGCGCGACTGCAATACCCTTCGGGGGACCTTTTGCACGGCCCCCCGGAACTCAAGGTTCTGGCGACCGGTCAACCGCGTGTACAGGCCGCGGTCGCAGCCCATCACAACACCGATCAGCGGGTGCACGTTACGGCCGTTGCGTACGACGTCGTGGCCGCAGACCGTGGCGTATCCGGTGGTCGGCGGGAGAATGGTGCTCGGAATCTTGACGAGGGTCGTCTTGCCTGCCCCGTTCGGGCCGAGGAGTCCGTGCACTGCCCCCTGGGCCACGGTCCGGGAGAGGCCCAGGAGCGCACGCACCGGGTCCTTCCTCTTCCGGGGGAACTCCCTGACAAGGTCTACCGCTGCTATCGCGGGGGGATCCGTGCTGTGCTGCGGTTCGGGTTGCGGGGCGCCGAACAGAGCAGGCGTCACCGCTTCCCGGGTCACTACGGTCATTGGACTACTCCTTGAGGACCGTCCCCTGAAGGGGCGCCGAGGTCGGCAGGACCCCAATCTCCGGTGTCGCCCTATCGGCCCGGCATCCTGGAGCATCCACGGCAGACAGGGCCGGGATAAGACGGTGATAGCGCGGGCATGCGGCCGCGATGGGCACCTGGCCCACGCTGGTTCCAGCAACGCCGCACGGATCGCGAAGCGGGTTGCGAGACGAATGGCCACATCGAAGGAGAGCTGAGATGTCCGTCAAGAAGTTGCCGGCCGCCATGACGCTTGCCGACGGCCCAACCACCGACAACACGCCCTGGACGTGACCGGCCGGCCGCCAGATCGTGTCAGCTGACCGACGTCACGGGCCTTCCTAGGATGGCAACGATGTCAGCCCGTACGGCAGCGGCCCCGCTGTGGTCCAGGATCCGCTCCCGAATCCTGGCCGATTGCGAGTAGTACTCGACGGCTTGTTCCACGCGACGCAGATCGACATTGACCCGGCCGAGGTCGTGCAGCACATACCCTTCCCCGACCGGATCGCCGTTCGCCCTGACCATGGCGAGAACTTCAAGCAGGGTCCGCTCCGCCGCCTCGTACTGCTGCTGGTACATCAGCATCTGGCCCAACCGCCGCAGCACGAGGGCTTGGCCCCGGTCGAAGCCGGTCGACCGGCAGATGCCGAGGGCTTCGTCGAGATATGAACGGGTTCGCGTGAAGTCTGCTCGCCGCATCGTGATGTGCGCCATCTCGCCAAGCACGTACGCACGACCGATGACGTCCTCCGCCTGCACGAATTTACGCTCGGCGCTCTCGTAAAGGGCCAGTGCCCGATCGTCGTCACCATGGTGCCGCTCGATGCGCGCCAGGTCACGCAGGCACAGTGCCTGCCCACGCACTTCACCAATCCGCTCGAACATCCCCAGAGCGGCGCTGAGGTAAGGGCCTGCTGCCTCATGCTCGCTCCGATGCAGGTGCAGGGTCCCCAAGGAGCCGAGAACCGCCGCCTGGCCCCGTTCGTTGCCGGCCTCTTGTACCGCAGTCAGCGCTATCCGATGCGTGCGCTCCCAGAGGTCGGGATAGCCACGGGCCTCGAAGAGCGTTACCAGAGTGGTGGCCAACTCCCAACACAACTCGTCCAGCCCGGACCGGGCCGCCAACTCTACTGCGCTCAAAAGGTTGGTCTGCTCGCTCTCCAGCCACCCGAGCGGGTCGCGGAGGCACCGCCGGACGAGGTCCTCCGGCGGATGCCATCGTTCGGCCTGGCCGGACACGAGCGTGTATGTACCGCCGTAGATCTCCTTGTGCGCCCGCTCGGCGAGCGCCATCCAGCCACCGACCATTCGCCGCACCGCTCCGACACGTTCTGCTTCGGGAATCTCCGCAGCCAGCCGTTCCTGCGTGAACGTCCGCACGATCAGCGACAGTCCGTACCGGATCTCCCCGCCCTGGTCCATGGCCGTAATGTCGAGCAGCCGCATGTCGATGAGCGGTTCCAAGAGGTCAGTGGGGCGCAGCGTGCGGTCGTCGACAAGGGCGGCACCCAGCCAGCTCGGAATCACCGTTCCTTCGGCCAGGCTGAGCAGGCACAACAGGCGACGGTCGGCCGCCGCCAGGCCGTCGTAGCTGAGCGAAAGACTTGCCCGGATCGACAGCTCGCCGTGTGCCAGCTCGTCCAGCCTGCGGTGCTCGTTCTCAAGCCGGTTCCACATGGAGGTCAGTGACCAGTGCGGGCGCGCGGCCAGACGCGCGCCGATGATACGCAGCGCGAGCGGCAGCCCGCCCACCAAGCGTATGAGGACCCGCGCTGCCTCCGCCTCACCCTCGACCCGGTGCTCCCCAATGATCCGTCCAAGCAGCTGGAGGGCCTGCTCCGGGCTCAGCGGCTCCAGGTCGAACCGGCGTGTACCCGGCAACGCCGTCAGCAGGCTGCGGCTGGTGACCAGCACGCCGCTGCTGCCGGTTCCGGGAAGCAGCGGCATCACCTGCGACTCGCTCACCGCGTCGTCCAGTAACACCAGGATCCGGCGATCGGCCAGCAGACTGCGATACATCTCCGCGCACTCGTCAAGCGAATCGGGGATGGCCTCGCCGGGTATGCCCAGTGCTCGGAGGAATCGCCTCAACGCCTGAGCCGGGTCTACCGGTTGTCCGCCCAGCCCTCGAAGATCGCAGTAGAGCTGTCCGTCCGGGAAGTACTCGGTTGCCAGTCGGTGCGCCACGTGCGTGGCCAACGTGCTCTTGCCGACACCGGGCCTGCCAAGCACCAAGGCCACGCTCAGCGGCCCTTTTCCCTGGCCCTCGGTAACGGCGTCGCAGATCGCTGAAACGATCGTGTCGTCGGCTACGAAATCGCCGATGTCGGCGGGCAGTTGCCGAGGTGTGACGACGGGGTCGGGATCGGCACCAAGCTCTTGCGCCGACGGAGAGACTTGCGTTGCCACGACGGCACGCGGTTCGGGTTGTTCAGCCAGTGCCAGGCCAGGGGCGTCGGTCAGGATCGCTTGCGCCAGGTCGCGCAGTTCCCTGCCCGGGTCCAGGCCCAGTTCCTCGGTGAGCAACGCGCGGCCCTGGTGGTAGGTATCCAGCGCCTCCGCCTGCCGGCCCGAACGATACAACGCCAGCATGAGGTGCCCCCGCAGCCGCTCACGCAGCGGATGGCCGGCGACAAGCTGCATCAGCTCGCCGACCAGGTGCTCGTGACGGCCCAGCTCCAGCAACAGCCGCATGCAGGTCTCCACCGCTTCCAGGCGGCTCTCGTCCAACTGCGCTGCCGTGCCGGCCAGGACCTCGCTGGGTACACCGGCCAGGCACCGCCCCCGCCACAGGCCTATCGCCGAGCGAAGCGTTTCCACCGCAGGCATCTTCAGACCATCACGGGCCAGAGCATGTGCCTCTGTTACCAGGCGACGGAAGTTGCCGACGTCGGTCGCATCCTCCGGCGCCCTCAGGATGTAGCCACGAGCGCGGGTCTCGATGGTGGCGTCAACTTTTCCGTCCGAAAGTGCCTTGCGGAGCCGGGAGATGCAGATCTGCACCTGGGCGCGTGCGGTCTTCGGTGGACGGTGAGCCCAGATGACATCCACCAGATAGGTCGTCTCCACCACCCGGTTCAGTTCGAGCACCAGAGCCCCGAGGACGATCTCTTGACGCCCCGGTGCCACGGATACGGCCCCCAGCTCGCCGCTCACCTCAAGCGGCCCGAGCACCCGGAAAGGAGCTGCCGCTACGCCGCTGCCGTTGTAACCTGACGAGTCTGCCATGTATACCCTGCTTCTGTGGTATCAGCCAGGCGATGTGGTCCGGCTTGCAAAGTTGGACGGAACTCATGCCGACCTGGTTGGCTACTCAGCCGTAACCGTTGGCTGCGTCGCCAAGCACATCCAAGAGCTCGGCTGTCGCCGATCGTCGCCCGGTGAAGTCCATGAGCCCGCACGACAGCTGGAGCCGGGCCGGCTCGGCCGGGGCCGGCGCGTGGACCGCGGTCGCGCGCATCTGGGTCCATACATGGGCCGGGCAGCGGTGCAGCGGCTCGGTCTCCCCGTCGCTCGACAGCAGTGAGGCATAAAGCCCGGCCAGCACGGGGCTCGGCTCGAGCCCGAGCTCACGGGCCAGGAGCTGCCGCATGGCCTCGTACTGGGCTAGGGCCTCGGCCGGCCGGCCCGAGCGGTAGAGCGCCGGCATCTGAGTGCTGAGCAGGCGCTCGTGGAACGGGTGCCGCCGCGCCAGCTCATAAATGCCTTCGACCACTCGCGTATGACGACCGAGGGCGAGCTCTGCCTCCGCCCAGCTCTCGAAGGCACCGTGGCTCGGCCGCGACGAGCGGCACCGGAACCCGCTCGGGAAGGGCCAGGCCACGCCATAGGGCCACCGCCTCGCCGAGCGCCCGCGCCGCCCCCCTCGACATCACCGGTACGCTCCGCCGCTTGCCCGGCGTGCACGAGTTCCCGAAACTGCAGCGCGTCGAGTTGCTGCGGCCACCTGGATCAGGTAACCGCGAGTGGCGGACACGTTGCTTGAAGGTGATCTTCAACGTCTCAGCATCGCCCGCTGCCACCCGGGCCTGTAGCGGGCCCAGAATGCCGAACCACACCGTGGGTCCGCGGCCGACCGTCCCCGCCTCGGGAACGTTCACCGAACGCCTGCCCGGCGCGTGTTCGGCCGCCTTCGACTTGCAGTCCCACGGATGCCCACCCGCCGTTGCGTTCCGGGGCGGGGAGAACTCCGCCGGCGTGGTGTCGTTCATCGAGACTGCTCCGATCAGCGCTGTACCGGGACGGGGGAGGGGGAGAAGGGTGCGGTGTGTGCGGCTGGATGAGACTGAGGCCGTGGTGTAGCGCGTCGTTGACCCGGAACGTGCGCTCCATGCGCTGTTCGTGCCAGGTCCGGCCGTTGAAGTGTAGTCCCACGACCAGATCGGCGTCCGGGTCAGCGAAGGGCTGACGGTGCTGCACAACCCGATGCCTCGCACGCTATATGAGGTGTATGCGCACAGTGTATAGGTGGGCCGCTCAGTGCCCGCTGTGCCCGCTGTGCCCGCCCTGGGGTGCTCGGCGTCCGCCGAGTGCCCGAAGGCGCCCAAGGAGACGTGCCGGTGGCACTCGGGCTTCTCACCGCGACGACCGAGCCCAGGCGCTCCTTCATCGTGCGCGGGAAAAGTGGTGGCGATACTGGCCCGGTGTGACGCCCAGGGTGCGTTTGAAGCGGCGGTGCAGGGTCTCGGCGAAGCCGAAGCCGCAGACTCGGACGATCGCGTCGATGGTGGTATCCGTCCCGCAGCGGCTTACGCGTGGGCCGCTGCGCGGCGAGCTGGGTGCTGAACTGTGCTTGGCCGCCCGGGCGTTGGACGGACATCACCAGCATCCGCGCGACGGCCCGGGAGACCTCGGGCCCGTGGTCCTCCTCGACCATGGCGAACGCCAGGTCCCTCCCCGCCGTGATTCCGGCGGACGTCCACTGCCGCCCGGTCACCTTGCGTGCCGGCTGGAGCGCCGCCTCGATCGCGTTGGCGCCCCCGGGTCCGGGGAACACCACCTTGCAGTCCAGTCCCCGCGGGATGAGCACGAGCTCTTCGAACGTCTCGAGGAAGTCCCGCTTCGCCACCGTGAACATGTCCAGCGCGTGCGGGACCCCGCCCCGGGCGATGTGGTCCAGCAGGACCTTCTTCGGAAAAGGGTTGCTGTGCCCGTAGTTGAGGGCACCCGCGCCGGCGAAGAAGTCGAGGTAGGGGTGGCCTTCTTCGGAGTGGAGCCGGCTGCCTTCCGCCCGGTCTAACGCGACCGGCCACGGTCGGCTGTAGCTTCGCACCTCGGAAGCCGATGCCACGTAACGGTCGAACGGACCGCGATCCGCCACCGGGTCGTAGTCTTCGAAGATCGGCACCTGCTGGAGGAAGGTGCCGAGGTCGGTCGGTGAGTGGAAGAACTCCTCGTAGAAGAAGGCCTTCTCCGCCACGACGGTGAAGCCCGCTCCGGTCAGCTCCTCGGCCGTCTCCAGTGCCACCGGCCGACCGTCCCACCGGCCGTAGAGCTGGCCGCGGCCGAAGGCCTCCTTCAGCTCGCGCACGCCCTGTTCCCCGATGCCGAGGTAGATCAGTGATCCGCCGGGTTTGAGGATCCTCCGGAACTCGTCCGGGAACAGCGGTCCGCGCCGCGAGGTGATCACATCGACGTCGCCATCGGGCAGACCGGTGCCGGAGGCGTCACGCAGTTCGAACTCGACGTGGTCCAGCCCGCTGGTCTCCCGGTGGCGCCCGGCGGATTCCAACATCGGCATCGACAGGTCGATGCCGAGAACCGAGGTGAACGCGGGCGCGACGCGCAGCACGTTGCGGCCGTCGGCACAGCCCACGTCCACCAGGCGAGCGCCGGTATGAACCAGCCCGATCGCCAGGCCGTCTAACGCATCCTCCGGATCGCCGTCCGGGAAGACCTCCGTGCGTTGTGCCCCGCTGGAATACCCGCCGAACTTGTCGGCCACCTGTGAATGGAATTCCGGGTTCATCGTGACCCTGCCTCTATGGATACGGTCGATTCAGCGGCATTGCCGCAGGGCCCCACTGATGTGGACATGGCAGCGGTGGCCCCGGTAGAGGTGCCACGTGGGCAATCAAGGCCAGCGGCAAGGCAGAAGCGGCCGGGGCCACGGTCGAACCTGCTGTGGCTTCAGGGCGCCGACGGCTCAGAATTCGTCGGCGCCGTTGCGCAGCTCGGGCGTCCAGTAGCCGGTCTTCGTGACCGCGTCGTCGATCGCGATGCCGCCCTTGGGCGCGGTGACGACCTTGCTGCCCTCGGCGGGGCCGTCGGCGGCGAAGAGGTTCACGTTGAAGGAGGTGACGGCGCGGTTCTTCTCGTCGACGCCGCCGTTGTTGATCCGCACGGCCGCGTAGGCCGGGGCTCCGGCGTTCAGCACGACGGGGGTGCCGGGCTTGCTCTTGGCGACGGACGGAACGTCCTTGGCGGTCTGGACGTCGCCGAACGCGATCAGCGGGTACTGGAGCAGCGTGCAGGCGTGGCCCGAGACGTTCGTCGCGGTCAGCGTGATGTGCGTGGTGGGCACGCCGTCCTGCTTGGCCGCGGAGATCTTCACGTCGCTGACGGTGCAGGCCGGGGCCTTGCCACCGTTCTTCTTCCGGGAACCGGCCTGCGCGGCGGGGGCGTTGGATCCGGAGGTGTCCGAACCGGCGGTGTCCGTGCCCGCCGCGGCCTTGCTGTCGGCGGCCGTGCCCTTCTTCTCGGCGCCGGCGCCCGAAGCCTTCGAGGACGAGGCGGCGGCCCCCTTGTCCTTCGCACCGTCATCGCCGCCGCAGGCGGTGAGCGTCAGGCTGAGGGCGGCGACCGCGGTCGCGGCGAGTACGGCCGGGCGACGGATGGAGGTACGCATGTGGGGCTCCCCGCGTGATCTGGTCGGTGCGGTCGATGCCCTATGCAGGCATCTGGTCTGCGCACAGCTTCGGTCCCTGCGCTGACGTTCCGCTGACGTTCCGCTGACGCCTCGTTCAGCTGGTCATGGCAGTACGAGGGCGGGCCGGTTCAACGGGCGGTGGCCACCCCGCTCGGCGGGCCGGGCTGGGCCGGCGGCCGACATGACGCCGCAGGACACCCCGCCATTCCGTGAAGGGGTGCCCTCGGGCGCTCAGCCCCTGGGTCTGAATTGACCCATGCTTTCGACACGGAAGTGCACCCTGCGACAGGTCTATCGGCTACCTAGAGTCGTAGTCACGAAGCCACGGCAGAAGCCCGCGGCAGCAGCCCAGGACCAGGGAGAACCACCATGAACGCCACCGCACTCAAGCCGGTTCTGACCCGCGCCGCCGACGCCGAGACCACCAGCGACCCCAGCAGCGTCATGACCCTGCTCGCCGACTGCGGCACCGACGGCAGCTCACTCACCAGCTACCGCTCGCAGTTCACCAAGGGGGCGGTGGGCGCCCCGGCCCACTTCCACACCCGGGCCTCGGAGCTCTTCTTCGTCATCGGCGGCTCCCTTCAGGTACTCATCGACAACGAGGTCAAGATCCTTCACGAGGGCGATCTCCTGCTCGTACCGCCGCACACCCCGCACGCCTTCGCCGCGGCACCCGGAGCCGAAGCCGACGTACTCTTCGTCTTCACACCCGGCATGCCGCGCTTCGACTACCTCCGACTGCTCGGCCGCGTAATGCGGGGCGAGGCGAGCCCCCAGGAAATCAAGGAATCGTCCAAGCACTTCGACAACCACTACGTCGACAGCCCGGTCTGGCGCGCCACCCTCGAAGCAGCGCAGTGACCCGGCGGGAAGCAGCGCCACCCCAAGCAGCTACCGCCCAGGCCTGCCGCGTCCACTCAACGAAAAACCCCGGAATCGCTGCTGGTCTTGTGGGTGAAGTAGCTGTGGCGGACCCGGCGGTGCTCGTCGGGGTGATCAGTGACCAGAAGACCGTGCACCATGTTCCGCACCGCACCTCCTGCCGGGCTCTCGGCGTGCCGGAGGCGTGGTTTTACAAGTGGCGCCGCAGGCCCTCTGAGCCGACGAAGTGCGAGGCCAGGCGGGCGGCGTCGGCCGTGCGGATCCGCTACTTCTTCGACCGCTCCAGCCGGACGTACGGCTCGCCGAGGATCACGCTGGATTTGTGGGAGGAGGGCTGGCAGGTGTCGCAGAACACCGTCGCCGAGATCATGGCCGAGCTCGGCCTGCAAGGCTGCGAGCCGCCTCGCCGTCGCCGTTCGCCGACCCGCCCTGGCAAGCGGAAAGCCGCTCCTGACCTGGTGCGACGCGAGTTCGACGCCATCGCGCCCGATGTCTTGTGGTGGAGCGACATGACGGAGATCGACACGGGCGAGGGCAAGCTCTACCTCGCATTTGAAACGTCGCCACAGCGCGGCCGGCGGGAAACCGCCCGCCGAGTTCGAATGGGTCATCCAGGAAGCGAGCCCGAACCGATCAGAAAGGCCGGGCCGCATACCCAACGTCTCTACGAAGCCAGGCGATTGACACCTCTGCGGCTTCAGCCCGTTCCGTACCAGGTGAGTGCAGCCGGAAATACGCGGCGCGCCTCAGTGAGGTGTGCTTGCCGCCGCCGTCGTTTCCTTCCACACCGCACGGGCCGCTTGCAGAAAGGCGTCGTTCTCCGCCGGTTTCCCCACGGAGGCGCGCAGTCGACGCGGTATACCGTTGTCGCGGATCAGGACTCCGTGGTCGAGCATGGCCTGCCACGCCCGGCGGGTGTCGTCGAAGGGGCCGAACTGCACGAAGGGAGCGTCGGATTCGTTGACGTCGTAGCCGATGGCCGTCAACTCGCTCACGACGCGGCGCCGTTCGTCCTTGAGCTGTTCCACGTAGGCCAACAGTGTGTCGGAGTGGTCGAGCGCGGCCATGGCGAGTGCCTGGGTCACGGACGACAAGTGGTAGGGCAGCCGTACGAGTTGTACTGCGTCGACCACGGCGGGGTCGGCGACCAGATAACCCACACGCAGCCCCGCGGCGCCGAAAGCCTTGGACATCGTACGGGTGACCACGAGGTGGGGACGGTCCTCGACCAGTGGCACCAGGGACGGCCGGTCGGAGAACTCCCCGTACGCCTCGTCCACGACGACCATGCACGGACGGGCCTCCTGCGCCGTGTCGTACAACTCGAGCACGGTCTTTGCGGGGACGGCGGCCCCGGTCGGATTGTTCGGAGAGGTGATGAGGACGAGGTGGGGCCGTTGCTCGGCGAGAGCCTCGCGCGCGGCGCGCAGATCGATGCCGAAGCCCTCGTCCCGCATGCAGGAGATCCACGTCGTACCGCTGTTGCGGGCGATCAGCGCGTGCATCTCGTACGACGGCTCGAAGCCGAGGGCGCGACGGCCCGGGCCGCCGAACGCCTGGAACAGCTGCTGGATCACCTCGTTGGACCCATTGGCAGCCCACACCCGCCGGGCATCCACAGGGTGACCGGTGGCGCGTGTCACGTACCCGGCCAGCCCGGCCCTCAGCTCCAGTGCGTTCCGGTCCGGATAGCGGTTGAGCCCGCCCGCGACCTCGCGCACCCGTTCCGCCATCGCCCGCACCAGCGGCTCCGGCAGCGGATAGGGGTTCTCGTTGACGTTCAGGCATACCGGAACATCCAGTTCGGGAGCGCCGTATGGGGTCTGGCCGCGCAGCTCGTCCCGAACGGGTAGATCATCGATGCGGGTCACCGGGGGCCACCTTCTGGTCGGGGAATTCGAGGACGAGCGGGCCGGCGAGGTCGCGGCACTCCTCGAAGTAGGCGTGACGGGCGCCCTGGATCAGCTCCAGCCGGGAGTCCGGGATGCGGGCTGCCGGCAGCGGTGCGTTGGCGGTGGGATTGAGCAGGTCGTCGGTGCGGACTTTGCCGCTGCGGTCGATGCCGTGCCGACCGCCGGCCGAGGTGCAGCCGAGCACCAGGGCACGCACCCGCCGGGAGTGGCGGACGGCCAGACACTGGGCGACGCGCCCGCCCATGGACGTGCCGTACACGTCCGCCCGGTCCACGGCCAGTTCGTCGAGGAGAGCGAGTTGAACTCGGCCTCGGCGATGGGCAGTCGCCACACGCCACCCGCGCTCCGCGCGGTCTTGGACGGCTTGCCGCGCAGCGCAGCTTCGCATGGGGCTCGTTGTGCGCCGCGTGAGGGCCGTAGTAGAGCGGCAGGGCGTCGGCCGCGCGGTAGGCGGGGATGAAGACGCGGCGGTGGAGATCCGAGAGATTCTTCTCCGACGAGCAGCCTGGAATCCTCCGCGAGCTCGGAGAAAACGCGGTCACGTGCGGTGGGCGCCCAGGTTCGGCGCGCCTTTGTGCCGTCTTCGGGTTCTGCTTCGGCGATACCGGAGCGGTCAGGAGAAGAGAACAGATCGTCCACAATTCCGCGTGCCTTGTCGAGCACGCCATTGTCGAAGATTCCCTCCACGACACAGTAGCCATTCTCCCCGTAAAACCTGACCTGGCTCTGGGTGAGGATGCTTCCCATGCTCTCCACTGGCTTCCGGGTCGTTCGGTCCGTCGGTCGTTCAAGGTTCATTCCGCAGCTAATTGCCGTGGTCAGTCTTGCACCCTGCCGATAGGCGTCGCAAGGGAAGGCGAGGCACATCAGGGGGGCACCTTCACGCGCCGACTGCCTCGTGTCTGCCGCCCCTTCTGCCGCCTCTCCGTGTACGCCGTCGCCAATCTCGAATGTCGCTGTTTCCCGGCTCCTACCCGGAAGCTTCAGGAACGTTGAGATGTTCAATGACAAGTCAGCCGCACGAGGTCGTCGGCAATGGACACTCGGAGTCGGTCGAAATCCTGGACTGTGCGCTCCGGGACGGCAGCAATGCCGTGGATTTTCCGTTCACGGAAGAGACCGTAAGGGACGTTCTGGTCGGTCTCCAGGGATCGGGCATACGGTTCATGGAACTGGGTCACGGGCTCGGTCGCAACGCCGCTGAAGCGCTGTCAAGCCCAGTCTGGTGTCCGACGAGCGATGCCTCGAAATAGCTTCAGAGTTCCTGACGACCGCGGACCGGGGGATGTTCTGCATCCCCGGCTTGGCCGAGCTGGACCACCTCAGGCGCGCCGCGGCCGCGGGCATGGGTGGGCTTCGTACGCGTCGGAGTGGACATCTCCGATGTCACGCCGGCCGAGGAGTTCGTCGCGCTCGCCAAGCAGCTCCGTCTGGCAACGTTCACGAACCTGATGAAGACGAACGTGCTCGACGTCGACGGTGTCACGGATGCGGCTCAGCGGGTGCGCGAAGTACGGTTCGGACGTCGTGTACCTCGTCGACTCGGCCGGCGGCTACCTGCCTTTCGAGGCCACCCAACTCTTCGACGCGGTGGGGCAGTCGGTCGACCTTCCACTCGGCTTCCACGGACACGACAACCTCGGGATGGCCAACGCCAACGCGCTCGCCGCGGTTCGAGCTGATGGCGGCGGTGGCTGAGATCGACCGGGTGAACCCGACGGAGAATCTGGTCATGCGGACCGCGGCAACACTCGCCGTACGCCAGCGGTCCGGGCTCCGGACGGGCGCGGACGTCGCAAGCGATGCGCCCAGGAGGTCAGGTTGGCGGAGGTGGGCCTTCCGCCCGCGACGGGGACGGTGATTCCCCACGGCGGACGGAAGGCCCACTTCGGTCTTCGCGCCGCGGTCTGCGCGTCACAGAACGGGGCACTGGCCCCCGTCGCAACGCACTGCGCTGCCGGTGATGTAGGAGGCGCGCTCGCTGCACAGGAATGCGGCGACTGCGCCGAACTCGTCCGGTTCGCCGTACCTGTTGAGGGGGATCTGCATTGCGGACGCGGCGGTCACCTCCTCCACCGTGTCGCCGGACTCGGCGGCACGGGCGGCGTCGATCCGCCGCACCCGGTCCGTGGCGATGCGCCCGGGCAGCAGCATGTTGACGGTGACGCCGTCTCCCGCGACCTGTGTCGCCAGCATCTTGAGGTATGCGGCGAGCGCGGTGCGCCCGATGCCGGACAGCGCCAGGTCCTGGATGGGGGCCACGACGGCGCTCGAACCCACCGCCAGAACCCGCCCCCATCGCTGCTCGCGCATGTGCGGCAGGGCCAGTGACACCAGACGGTGATGGGCGGTCACCAGTGACTCGACGGCGGTGCCGAGCTCCGGCTCATCGATCTCCGTCACACGGGCCGGTCGTGGCCCCGGCCCGTTGAGTACCAGGATGTCTGCGGGGCCGAATGCGGACCGCGTGGCCCGCATCAGCGTGTCGGCCCCGTCCGGGGCGAGCAGGTCCACGCCGATTCCCATCGCGCGCGGCAGGCCGGCCGCGACCTCTTTGGCCACGTCCGCGCGGCGTCCGCACACGACCACTTGGACGCCTTCCGCGGCCAGCGCCTCGGCCGTGGCCCTGCCCAGGCCGGAGGTGGACGCGCAGACGATCGCGGTTCTGCCGGTAATGCCGAGGTCCATCGATGCTTCTCCATGTCCTGAGCGGTTCTTCCACGGCGTGGACGGGATCGAGGCGAGACGGCGGCCGTCCGTAGGTGACGGGGAGAAGTGCCCTACCCGGCGAGCGGTGCCGCCTGCCGGACCCGGTTGCGCAGCATGCCGACACCCTCGACGAGCGCCTCGACGACGTCGCCGTCCTGAATGACCCCCGCGCCTGGCGTGCCCGTGGCGATGACGCTGCCCGCCTCCAGCACCATGCTGCCGGAGAAGTGGCCGACGAGCCAGTGCGGATCACACATCATCGCGGAGACCGTGTTCGACGAGATGGTACGCCCGTTGATCACCGTGGAGATGCGGTACCCGATGACCGTGGAGTTGGGCCCGAGGTACGACCCCGGCGCGCCCTTCGGCTGCTGGACCTCCAGATCGTCTGCGTGGTGCCGGTAGTTCAGCCCCACGCCCTACAGCTTCGGAGCGTTGTGACGGTGCACAGTCGCATGTCGGCCTGGAGCTGGGCGTCCGCGACGTTTTCGAGAACCCCACCGTCGGTGAACTCGCCGCCCGTACCGAGCGGCCCGGCAGCACCCGGCCGCCCCTGACGGCGGCACGGCGACCGGACGTCCCGCCCCTGTCCTTCGCGACCTCCGAGAGATCCTTGAGCGGAGTATCTCCAGGGGAGAGTGGTCGGGTCGGACGGTGCGCACGATGCCAACAGCCCCGTCACCGGTCCGGGCTCGGTGGGAACCCCTTTTCTCTGGGGGTGAGTTGGGTGTGGTGTGAGGTGGGGTGATGGAGGTTCGTTGAGCCCTAGGGACTTGTTCTCGGGGGGTGTGGCTCTGCGGCGGGTTGTTGTACGACTCGGAGCAGGAGCTGCTGATGCGGGCGTTCCCCGTAGTGATGCCGTCTGGGCGGAAGTACTGGACGGTGCTGGACGACGACCTGGAGGTCGTCCCGGTTGCTGATCGTTGGCTTCGCAACCTGCGGTTCGGGCGGGATCGGGCGGAGCTGAGCACGAAGGCGTACGCCGGCGGCGTAGCGCTCTACCTGCGCTGGTGCCGCGTACGGCGTCGTGGATGTCGAGGACCGTCACCCCGTCGATCTTCTCGATGGCCCCGGTGCCGAAGCACACCCCCACAACGGATCTTGTGATCCATTGCCGCATTTCAGAGGCACACCCGCGCTGTTCTGCCAGCGGTGAACACCGGCCCCACCGGGCTCGACGATCACTACAGTCCGGTCTCATGACGACGGTTACGACGCGCACGGTCGAATACCCGGCCGACAACCTGACGATGATCGGATACCTCGCGCTCCCGGCCGGTGCCGAGCGCCGACCCGCAGTACTGATCGGACCCGAGGGGGTGGGGCTCAGCGATGTCGAGCGCCGCCGGGCCGAAGCTCTGGCCGAGCTGGGGTACGTGGCGCTGGCTTTCGACCTCCACGGCGGACGCTATTTGGAAGACCCAGAGGAAATGTTGGCCCGTTGCATGCCGCTGCTCGCCGACCCCGACCGGATGCGAGGAATCGGTCACGCCGCGCTCGACGTGTTGCGTGCCGAACCACGGGCAGACCCCGACCGGACCGCCGCCGTCGGCTACGGCACCGGGGGCGCAGTCGCACTGGAACTCGGTCGTGATGGCGTCGACCTGCGCGCGATTGGGACAGTCAACGCACTGACCACGGGCCGACCGGGTGAGGCGGCACGCATTCGCTGCCCGGTATGGGCCGGGGTCGGGTCGGAAGACCCGATCATGCCGCCCGCCCAACGGGACGCGTTCACCGCAGAGATGCAGGCTGCGGGCGTCGACTGGCGCCTCGTGGTCTACGGGGGAGCCCTTCACGCCTTCCACCACCCATCGGTCGACCACACCGTGCGTCCCGGCGTCGGCTACCACCCACGGCACGCGCAGCGAGCCTGGCGCGACGTCGTCGACCTGCTCACCGAGTGCCTGCCCGTAACGGAGTGATCTGGTCGGCAACCGCGGCCATCACGTTCCTTTCTCGCCACGCCGGGCACGATACGGCGCACCAGCGACCACACCACGGACAGGTGAAACCCGCACCGCCGACGTTCGGTATCACCCGACGCCGTCCGGCAGGTGTCACCCGGGGCCGCGCAGGTTCACCTCGTCGGCCGACATGCCCTCCACCGCCACCCGGTGCCACACCTGTTGCACTCGATATGCTCAGCAGAACCGGCGCTGAGCTGCACGCCTTACCCCACGCCATACTCGCCGCCCCGGAGAACCCGCTGTGCGCCCTCTGCCGTGCCGAGGGCGAGGCCGCTCGATAGAGGGGCGCCCTGAGCCGGCTACCAGGAGGGCGCGCGCCATGAGGAGCGGAAGCTCACGAACGCCCGAGGACAGCCTCAGCATCTCCCGAGCCTGCTGTTGCGCGACAGCTGAACAGCGCCACCGCAAGCGGCGCGGTCAGGAGGCGTTCTTCGGGAGCGCCGCGACCGCCTCGTCCACCGTCTTCTTCCACAACGCGGTGATCGGGTCGGACACCGCGATTCCCGGCGCGGGAGCGCCGATCTGGCGCGCGGTGAACCTGCTGGCGGGGTAGCCGGGGTTGGCGCTGGCGGTCAGGCTCGTAACGTGCCGAGCCGCTCCGGTCGTCGGTGCGCAGCGCCGCATACAGGCGTCTCTTGGCGCCGAGTTGGTGGGGGCCGCTCTGCATGGGCGGCACCGGCTCCGCAGAGCCGTCCAGGCCGGCGAAGGTCACGGTGGGGAAGCGTCGATCGTGCAGGCGGTGTGGCTCTTGCTGGTAACGGTGACGAGGACGACGCTGCTCGCGATCGACGGCAGTGCGTGCGCTTCGTAGCCGAGCGTCGCCTTGGCGCCGGCGCTCGTGGCGGCCGTGGAGCCGGCCTCGGCGTGGGCGGTCGCAGCCGTCGCGGCGAGCAGGAGCGAAGAGGCGAGGACTTCGATTCCCCCCAGGTCCCACGGGGCGGAGCAGTGAGCCCAGAGTGGCGGAACGACCGCACGGTTGCCGACCCTGCTGGTGGTTACTCGGAGTCATTGCCAATGCTTGAAAGGAAAGGGGCCCGAGTGTGGTGTGTCCCGGGGCCTACTTGCCCCAGATCTTCCGGTACGCCGCGCGGTAGCCAGGTGGGTCCCACGATGTGAGCCCGCCGCTGTTGGCGGCCGTGGCGATGTGTACGGGGGCGATGTATCCGCTGGCGGGTCTGCCGGAGAAGGCGCGGTTGAATTCGTCGATGATCTGCCAGCCCTGTTGGGAGAGTGGTTCGGGGACGGTGGCTGTCTGGAACTGTTTGCTGTTGATGCGTTGGAAGGCGGAGGGGTCGCCGTCGCCCGCGCCGATGTTGTAGGGGGCGGCGCCGCCCTTTTTGCGGGCCGCGCGCAGGGCCGGGGCGGCGTCGGCGAAGTAGACGTCGTTGATGGCGACGGAGTGTGTCCAGCTGTCCGGGAAGCGGGAGAGGAGTGAGGAGACTTCCTGGGGGGTCCGGCTGCTCGTGTCCGAGATCGGGATGAAGTCATCTACCAGACTGCCCTGACCTGGTCATATACGTCCGGACGGCCTCCTGGCCTGCGCATACGCGTCTTTCAGGGGCTTTCAGCTTCAGGCCGCGTTACGTAGCCGATTCTCCCCATGCACTCCCCAGGCGGCTTCGTTCTCCCCAGATTCTCCCCAGGGGCAGCGCTCGCTGGGGAGCTCGGTGATGGCTTAGAGGAGCTAACAGAATGCTTGGACGCGTCGATAGGTGATGACGCAGCAGGCCAGTTTGAGGAATGCTTCGTGGACGTCGTCGCGGATCTCCCAGCGGATCCGCAGCCTGCGAAAACCGTGAATCCAGGCGTTGGTGCGCTCCACCGCCCAGCGGACGGTGCCGAGCCCGGAGCCGTGCGGCACGCCTCGTCGGGCGATGACCGGTTTGATCCCGCGCTTCCACAGCAGACGGCGGTACTTGTCGAAGTCGTAACCGCGGTCGGCATACAGCCGCCGGGGCCGGTGGCGAGGTCTGCCGGTGCGGCCCCTGATGTGCGGTATCGCGTCGAGCAGGGGGAGTAACTGGGTGACATCATGCCGGTTGCCACCCGTGAGCGTGATGGCCAGCGGGGTGCCGTGCGCGTCGGTGATCACATGGTGTTTCGAGCCCGGTCTGGCTCGGTCGACCGGACTCGGCCCCGTTTTGGGCCGCCCCGACGCGCCTGCCGATGCGAGCCGTCGATCACCGCCCGGGACCAGTCAAGCTTCTCCGCCTGGTGCAACTCGGTCAGCAGCACCTGGTGGAGCCGGTCCCATACGCCAGCTTCGTTCCAGTCCCGCAGCCGGCGCCAGCACGTCATCCCCGACCCGAACCCGAGCTCCTGTGGCAGCCACTCCCATTGGATGCCGGTATGCAGCACGAACAGGATCCCCTGCAGGCACCGGCGGTCATCCAGCGGCAGACGCCCCGCATTGCGAGATCTGCGCTCACGGACCGGCAATAGAGGCTCGAACCTCGCCCACAAGTCATCCCTCACCAGCCACGGCGGGCCCTTCCCCTTCCCCATGACATGCCCAACGAGCCACCAGGAAGCGAGACATGGCGACACAGAAGCTTTCTGTTAGCTCCTCTTAAGGGGGTCGATGCGCCAGCTACTCACCGTACTTGCTCGGGGTCGAGGACGGAGGCCCCAGTTAGAAGTCTGCCGAACTGGCTGACGGGCGGGCACAACCTGTGATGCTCAACGGGCGGCGGGGCGCAGGAGGCCGGCTATGCGGACGTCCAGAGTGGCGGCGCGCAGGTCGACAGGGGCCAGAAGGTGTTCGGCGAGGTCGACGGACAGTGAGGTCATGCCGACCGCGAAGGTTTGGCACGATCCAGGTGGGAGGCGCGCCGCCGCGTTGGCGGCCGCCGAAGAGGGGCCTGACGAGCAGATGCATGAATGCGTTGAGCGGCAAGGCACGGAGATACATTTTCGGCTTCCATTGGCACCAGGTTGGCGGCGGTGTTGTGGGTGTAGCGGGTTGGCCAGCCTCTTTGCAGCTCAGAGGTGGTACAGGTCGGATTGGTGCATGTGTCGCCACCTGTCACCACCTCTGGCAGGGTCCATGCTGACTCAATGCTGACTTTGTTCGGATGCCGAGAATGAACTCGCTCATGGAGCGGTGGGTGCAGACCTGCCGGCGTGAACTGCTGGACCGGACCTTGATCTGGAACCAGCGGCACCTGCTCCACGCGCTGCGCGAGTTCGAGCAGTTCTACAACGCTCATCGGCCGCACCAGGGCATCGCGAATGCCCGTCCGCTGAATCCATTACCCACGCCGATCGCCGCTCCGGACCAGATCGCCAGCCTCAACATACGAAGACGCGAACGCCTCGGTGGCATCCTCCACGAGTACCGACATGCCGCATGACCTGCACGGATGAGGATTCCGGCAAGGACAGGGTCCGAGACGCGGACCACGGACGTGTTTCCCTCAGGCGAGCAGGAAGTCGAACTTCTCGTCCTCCGATCCGAGCGCCCGGGCCACTGCATAGCGGGCACAGGCGGCCACTCGTTCGGAACATTCCGCCATCCACGACCTGTCGTAAATGGCGGAAGCGCATCAGGCGGTGTCGTAGACGTTGTGCTCGGCAAGTCGGACGCCGCCGGGAACACTGCGGTAGTCGACATCTTCGTCACCGTCTGACCAGCTCTGTGCGTATGGTTTCAACGACAGCGGCCTCTGCGCGAGGCGGGGGCGTGGTGTCAGGGCAGGCGGTGGTCGCCGAACCTCAGGCCGTGTTGGGCTTTCCCCAGTTGGCTCAGGGCCAAGTTCAGGCCCTTGGAGTTGTCCAGCTCGAGGCAGAGGTGGACGGCCTGCTGGTTGACGGGAACGGCTTCCACGTACTGCCGTGCATCCACCAGTGCACCGCCCAGCATGACGAGCGCCCAGCTTTCCTGAAGCCGGTCCCCCATCTCCTGGCAGACCAAGAGGCACCGCCGCAACACAGGAATGCACTCTTTGGCCCGGCTCCCCATTGCGAACAAGGAGCTGAGCTTGAACAGCACCCAGCGCGCGTGATCGAGGCTCCCTGCCGTGCTGTACAGGTCGGCGGCCCGCAGGCCGAAGGTGACGGCCTCCTCGAACCGGCCCACCTTCACGAGCGCCTCACCGGCGCCGAGCAACGCCATGCCCTGGGGATCCACCGCGCCAATCTCGCCGTACGCGGTGGCGGACCGCTGGTAGGCGTCGGCGGCGTCCTCGTACCGCTCCGTCTTCAGGAGCGTGTGACCGAGGTGGAGACGGGCGTTGCCCTCACTCTTGAGATCGCGGATTGCTTCGTAGACATCGGCGGCCTGACGCAGGACGACGATGCATTCCCTGAGGCGGCCCAGCGCCCGGTGGGCGTCGGAGAGGTGGAGTAGCGCGGCTGCTTGGAGGGAGGTTGAACCGAGCCGCTGCATGATGTCAGCGGCTCCCTCGTAGGCGGTGATGGCGTCCTCGTACCGTTCCTCGCCCAGGAGGAACGTGCCGAGGTTGTAGAGCGACTTGCCTTCGCCTCGCTCGTCGCCTGACTCCAGGTAGCAGTCGATGGCCCGCTGCGCGGTGGTGATGGCCTCCTTGCCCCGCCTCACCGACGACAGGGCGATGCTCAGGTTCTGCAGTGCGTTGGCCTCACCCCGCCGGTCGCCGTGCTCGCGATAGAGGGCCGCGGCCCGCGAACTGGCGGTGACGGCCTCCTCGTCCTGCTCATTGCTGTGCAGACCGATACCGAGGTGGTACCAGGCGAGAGCCTCGTGGGCGCCGTCACCGAGCTGCCGGTAGAGCTCGGCGGCCCGCCTGCTGGCTTCGACGGATTCCGCGTACCGGCCCACCTTGCCCAGATCGGTGCCGAGTTCGCCCGACGCGCCGGCTTCGCCGACGAGGTTGCCCGTGTCGCGGTATGCCGCAGCGGCCTCTCGGCGGGCGGTGATGGCCTCCTCGACCCGGTCCAGCTTCGCCAGCGCGGTTCCGAGGCACGTCCACACCGCCCCCTCACCGCCACGATCACCGGTCTCGCGCAGGAGGACGACGGTCTGCTCGCAGACGGTGACTGCCTGTTCGAAGCGGTCCAGGTACACGAGGGTGAGGCCCAACGCGAGGAGTACCTCGCCTTCGCTGCTGCGTTCGCCGGTCTCCCGGCAGCTCACGAGCGCCCGTTCGTAGACGGTGACGGCCTCGGCGTACCGTCCCGCCTTGAAGAGATGGGTACCCAGACCGTGCAGCACCGCGCATTCGCGCGAGCGCCTGCCCACCGTGCGGTAGAGGGCGGCGGCCTGCTCACAGGCGCTGACGGCCTCCCCGTACCGTTCCGCCTTCGCCAGGGCCCCGCTCCGGTTGGCCAGCGCGTCGGCTTCGCCGCTGTGGTCGCCAGTCTCACGGAAGAGAGCGGCGGCCTTCCCGCACGCCGTCGCGGCCTGGGCGAACCGGCCCGCCTCGGCGGCGGCATTACCCAGATTGATCAGTGACCGCGCCTCACCCTCGTGGTCGCCGGTCCCACCCAGGAGGACGGCGGCCTGCTGGGCGGCGGTGATGCCTTCCTCGAATCTCCGCAGCTGGATCAGGGCGGGGGCGAGCAGTTCGAACGCCCGGCCCTCCCCTCTGGGGTCGCCGATCCCGCGCCGGAGGGCCGCGGACTGTTCGAAGGCGGTCGCGGCCTCCTCGTACCGTTCCAGCCTGAACAGGGCGTCGCCCAGGTAGTCCAGGGAGTCGGCCTCGCTATCGGGGTTCCCCTTCTCGTGGTAGACGGCGGCGGCTTGCCGGAGAGGCGCGACACACTCCTCGAAACGGTCCAGCATGAACAGGGCATGGCCGAGGTTGTGTAGTGGCGCGCCCATGCGGCTTTCGCCGCTCTCTTCCAGGACGGCTACGGCGCGTCGGCTGACGGTGACGGTTTCCTCGTGCCGCTCCGCCGTCGTCAGCGCGTTGCCCTGATTGGTCAGCGCTCCGGCCTCAAGGCGCGGCTCACCCGTCTCCCGGTAGACGGCAGCGGCCCGCCCGGAGGCGTCGGCGGCCTCGTCGGGCCTGTCCCGGCCGGCCAGGGCCTTGCTGAGGTTGGTCAGCGCCGCGGCTTCCAGACTGCGGTCGCCGATCTCGTGGAAGAGCGTGGCGGCCCGCTCGCTGACGGTGACTCCCTCCTCGAACCGCCGCATATTCCCCAGTTTGCTGCCGAGGTTCAGGAGCAGTGTCGCCGCGCCATCCCGGTCGCCGGAGTCGAGGCGGACGGTGGTGGCCCGCTCGACAGCGGTCGTGGCTTCCTCCACTCGCCCCAGCTCGGCAAGGGTCATGCCGATATCGGCCAGCGACGTGGCGAGGTCGGAGAGGTCGGTGCCGGGGGTGGCCGTGTCCAGTCGGCGGTGCAGTTCCGTTGCCTCCTGCGTGGCCGCCCGGACCTGCTCCCGACGTTCCCTCTGAGGAAGGGACAGCCGATACATGACTTCCGCGTATTCGGGGAGGTCGATGGTGGGGTGAGCCACAGCCAACTGCTGGAACAGGTCGGCGGCCTCCTGGGTGGCGGCCAGTGCTTGTTCCTCACGGCCCAGGTCCCCCAGACACTTGCCGAGGGTGTTCAGCGAGTGGGCAAGATCGAGGCGGTGGGTACCCAACGCAGCCTCGGCCAGCTGCCGCTGGATCTCAACGGCCTCTTGGGCCGGAGCTAGCGCCTCTTCGTTGCGGTCCAGATCCGAGAGGAACGTGCTGAGGTTGCGCAGTGCGATGGCCAGGTCGGGCTGATGGGCCGTGGGGTTCGCGGCCGCCAGTTTCCGAAACAGGTCGGTGGCCTCCTGGACGACCACCAGGCCGTCCTCGGCACGGCCCACGCCGAGCAACGCGCGCCCGAGGTTGTTCAGCGTCCCGGCCAGGTGGTGGGACTCGGCGGCGGGGTTCGCCTCAGCCAGTTTCCGGAACAGCTCGGTGGCTTCTTGCGCGGCGGCCAAGCCCTCCTCCTCACGACCCGCATCGGTCAAGTGCATGCTGAGGTTGGCCAGCGATCCGGCGACGTCGCTCCGTTGAGGCGCTGGGGCGTCGGCGGCCAGTTGCCGCTCCTGACCGGCGGCCTCTTGGAGAGCGGCCAGCGCCTCTTCCCGGCGGCCATGCCTTGACAGCCTGTTGCCGAGGCTGGTGAGTGACCTCACCAGGTCGCTCTGGTAAGCGACGGGGTCCGCCTCGGCCAGCCGCCGGCTGATCGCCACGGACTCCTCGGAGAGGAAGAGCGCCTCCTCCGGGCGCCCCACGTCGGACAGCCGGTCGCCGAGGTTGGCCAGGGAGGTCGCCAAGCGGCTGAGGTTGCCGAGGCGATGGGGATGGTCGGGACGGTCCGGGGCGTCCTCGACGAGTTGCCGGTGCAGACGGACGGTCTCCTCGGCCGCGGCGACCGCTTCCTCCCGGCGACCGGCGTTGGCTCGGCGCCACGACAGGGTGCCGTACAGCCAGGCCCGCTCGCTGAGGTCGGTGGTGTCGGCCAGGCGGTGAGCGATCAGGACCTCCATGACCGCGAGGATGCCGATGTCCAGGTTGACGTCGCGGCCCGCGGGCAAGCGGGACTCGACGGCCTCCAGTACGGCCAGCAGCTCTGGGTCGATGGATCCGCCGTCCGGGCCGCCCATGTCTCCGAGGGAGGCCAGCGTGGTCAGAGCGGGGCTGCCAGCGGCGATCGCGAGGCCGGGATCGCTGCGCAACAGCGGGTACAGGACCTTCTCCCGGACATGGGTCCAGCGGCCGGCGGCGGACGCCAGAAAGGTCACCGCGCGCGGGGCGATGTCAGCCCGGAGATCCTCTTCAGCGGTCAGGCTGCGGGGAACATCGCTCGCCCACGGATCGGGTTCGTAGGAGGTGATGTCATGCCCGGGGGTGAGCAGGCCGAGGAAGTCCTCCGCGAGCCGGTCGGGATAGAGGGGTTCCAGGACCAGAGCCCGGTCGGCGGGCGGGTAGCAGAACCGGTGATCCTTCAGGAGATACCCGGAGTGTTCTGGAAGGTCCAGCGTCAACAGGGCTCGCTTCCCCGTGATGTGGTCGACCGCTCCGGTGAGTACGGCGGTGAACACGGTCTGAGCCATGACGTCGGGGTCGGTACGGTAGGTCTGCCCTTCTTTTCCGGCGTCGTAGAGCCGCTGCCACGCCAGGCGTTCACGGTCCAGCAGGTACGCCGACAGCTCATGCGGCTCGGTGAAGGACGGCTTCTTGCCCTGAGCGTGGGCGTCGACGGCGACCAGCGCGGCCATGTGCAGGTTCAGCGTCAGGCCGAAGTCCGGGAGATCGAGGGAGCCCGGCGGCTGGATGTCCGCGGTGTCCCCCAGGCCGTACAGGTCGGTGGCGCCGTAGCGGTCACGGGCGGCGGTGAACATCCGCAGCCGGTCCGCGGCCAGCGAGGGCAGGATCAGATCACCGGAGTCGGCTCGGCGTTCGCCGAGCTCGGCGCGCAGGGCGGCGAACCAGCGGACGGTGCGGCCGATCAGCAGGACACGTGTGGGGCTCTCCCGGTTGAGCACAGGGTGGGACAGCAGGCGTTCCAGTTCACTGTGCGCCCACCGGTCGGCGTAGTCGACGACGAGCAGCACTCCGGCCTCGGCGTCGGCTTGTGCGGCTTCGCCGACCGACGATGACGGGCCGACGGGGGCACCCCGGAATCCCGCCTGCAGGACCCGCCATCGCTCGCCCGCCGGCAGTTCTGGGCTCCGTGATCGTTCGGCGAACTCCGTGGCGAGCCGGGTCTTGCCCTGCCCGCCGGGAGCATGCAGCAGCAGGACCGACAGTCGCGCGCCGGGGGCGTCCCGCCATTGACGCAACCGCTCCAGTTCGGCTTCCCGGCCGATGAAGGGCACGACGTGGCTGCGGGCGTCCAGCAGACGGCTGGGCTGCTTCATCAGCCACGCTGATCTGGGAGCGGACGGGACGGGGAGTTTCTCGATGGCGTGCAGGCGCGTGCCATAGACGTTGACGACCGACGCCTTGCCCCCATGCCCCACGACGATCGCGCTGCCGTCGCCACCCGCCACGTTGTTGGCGCTCGGGCCCTGGCTTCCCGCCCGGCCGTCCGCCTCATGCTGCCCAGAGGCGTTCCCGGTCACGGCCGGTCACCCGCGGTTCCGGGAGCCTGACCGGGACGACCGCCAGCCCCATTGGTGACCGTCGCGCTGGCCCCATGGCCCACGGCGATCGCGCTGCCGTCCCCACTGCGCAGGTTGCCGACGGTGGGCCCGGACCCCGGTGCGTGGTTCGGCGTGATCTCCTGCGGGTCCGGCTCCAGGTCCAGCTGCCGTACATCGGCGCCCGGGACCCAGATCCAGGACTCCCCCCGGTGCTCCTTCTCCTCGACACTCACGCGCCGGAACTCGTTCGCCGGAATGCTGGTGTACGCCTCCTGTACGACATCGTGGAAGACGGTCGCCGACACCGCGACGGCCAGGCAGGCGTACGGCGCCCGAACCAGGGCGGTGCGCAGGGCCGCGCAGTCGAGGATGCGGCCGACCTCGACCGGAGCCCGGCCGACGAAGCCGTTGGCGCCCAGCGAGGCCGAGCCGAAGTGGACGGCCGCTCTCAGTCTGAGCCAGGGCCGCCGCCCCTGACCGAAGTTGAAGGCTCGCAGTCCGGCGTCGAGGGCGCGCATGAAGTCGTCGACCAAGGCCGGCTCGGAGGCATCCCCGGGCAGGACGGCGAACAACGAGTCCCCGCCCTCCTGCGTCACCCATTCCCCGCGGTCCAACTCGGCGGTGTCGGCTGCCTCGTTGAGCAACCGGACGATCGCTTCCTGGAACTGACGCTGCGTCTCCGCGTCGACGCCGCCGTATCCCTTCGCGTCGACCGCCAGCAACAGCCTGCGCCGGAACGCCCGTACGTCGCCCAGCTCGTCCACACCGTTCCCTACCATGACACCTCTCGGTACACGAACCTCGGAGGGGAGATTGGCGTATCTCTCAAATCCCCTTCAAAGGAGTTACTACACAGATCCCGCCGGGGAAACCGACGCCCGCCCGCTCCCCCGAAGGCGAGCGCCGGTACACAGCATTCGTACACCTTCATTCCGGTGTGAACCCCGTGAAAGTACAGGTTGCTGGGAAGTGCGACCGCTTCTGAAGTCCGGAGAACCTGCAGAAGTGACTGGTCCGGTGGGGGCCTTCGCCCGCTTACTGGACGGAGCTCGTGCTCGTCGACCGGAGGAGACTTCATGGCACCGACCAGGCAGGCAGCCGACAGCCGCCCCGCGCAGTACATGTTCACCGCGCTGCAGACGACCCACCAGCACGCGGACGCGAAGGCCGGGATCCTGGCGGCAGTGCAGGCGGCGCTGGTCGGCACGACGGGAGCGTGGATTCGACAGTCCGTGCTCGTCTGCGGGCAGGGCAGCGTGGCCGGGGCGTTTGCGGGGACGCTGCTGGCCCTGTTCGTCTGCGGTCTGGTCGGGGGCGCGGTGAGCCTGGCGGCGACACTGCGTCCCCGGATGCTGCGGGGCCCGGCCGGCAACCGGTACTGCTTCGTCCAGCTGGCGTCGGGCCCCGACATCCTGCCCGCCGACGCGCCGCCCGCTGACGGCGCGTACCCGGACGACGCCGCGGATCGCCGGGAGTTGTCGCACACCGTGCGGTTCCTCGCCCACGTCGCCGTACGCAAGTACCGCTGGTTGGCGGGCACGGTGGTGTGCACGGCCGTCATGGGTGTGAGCGCGGGACTCAGCGTGACCCTGCTGCCGGTGTTGATCTGACGTCGGCTCGACTACGGCTGCGGAGGTGACAGGTCCGCGAGCCTGGTGAGCCGGGGCAGGTCCAGGATGGTGGCAGTTCGGTAGCCGGTCTTCAGCAAGACGTCCTTGCGTAGTTCACTCAGCACCTTGTGGATGGTCGTCTCGGCGGCGCCGACCATCGTGGCCAGGTCCGGCTGCGTCAGCGAGCAGCCGATCTCCACTCCATCGGCCCGGTCGGCTCCGTAGCAGTCGGCGAGTTCCACCAACAGCCGGGCCAGCCGCACCTTCGCCGGATACCCGCGGAAGTCAAGCCGCCGCCGATTCGCCCAGCGCAGCCGGTTGGCGATGATCCCGGTCAGGGTTATGGAGATCTCGGGCCGGTTCAGCAGCAGCTCCCGCAGCACGTCGGCTGGCAATTTCCGGGCGGTCAGCGGGCCACAGGCGGTGACCGTCGCCGAGCGCGGTGCTCCGTCCATGGCCGCCATCTCGCCCACGGTGTCTCCACCGGCCCTGACCGCGAGGAGCGAGGTTTCACCGTTCTCCACGGTCGCCGTGACCTTGACGGACCCGGACAGCAACAGCAGTACGTGTCGGTCGTCCCACCCCTCTCTCAGCAGCACGTCACCCGCATTGAACCGGGCCTCGGTACCCAGGCCGAGCAGTTCCATCCGCGCCGGGAGCGACAGCACCCCCAGCAGACTGCGCGCGGGCCACTCCTCGGACCCGATGGGAACATCCACGGGCATCCCCCTGTCTCCGTATGCCTGCAGGCGTGGCTGCCGAGCCGCGCTCCCCTTCCCGTACTGTTGGAGAGGGGCTGCAGCCGCCCACCACAGGACATCATCGTGCAGCCTTCCGCGGAAGCGGTTCCACTGGGTCGATGTGCTTCAGGTCGCGCCCGTGGTGCGCCCACCTGCCGATTGAGTCATCCGTCAGACGAGGGCGCGTCGGCGTCGCAGTCGGCGGCCGACAGCCTGCCCGACATACGAGTTGCGAACAGCTACCCGGACGACGTCCGCGGCATCGATGGAGCCAGCACCGGCTTGTGGACCCACTCCGCTTATTGGGATTCCCCAGAAGTCGCCGCAGCCATCGGCCGTGCGATGCGGGCCGACACCGCACCTGCCGATGCGGCGGCCAGGCCCGACGGCAGTCCGGCCGTAGGGTCGTGAGACATGCCAGGGTCTGGTAGCGCTCCACACGTCAGAAGGAGATCAATGCGCAGCCGTTGTCTGCGGACCGGTGTCCTGGTGTCCGCCGCGGCCGCCAGCCTGCTGACCCTCGGCCTCGCGACCAGTGCTCAGGCGTCACCCGGCGACGTACGCCAGAGCGAGGTGAGCCGGGCCAAGGCTGCCTGCCCGGTCGACCATGTGTGCTTCTTCCCCGAGCCGAACTTCGGCGGGACCCCGGTGAACGAAAACCTGGTGAACATGCCGATATGCGGAGCGACCCCGAACATCGCGAAGTCGGTCGTCAACCATACCGCCGAGGTCTACTCGTTCTACGACTGAGGGATGCGGTGGCGGGAAGGTGACGCTCAGCCCGGGCCAGGAAAACCCCAACCTCACCGCGGTGAGCTGGCGCTGAGGGCGATACCCCTTCGTGGCTAACGGGCCGGCCCCGTACGAGCGGTCCGACGCGAAGCACACGAAAAAGGAGCAGGGGTCCCGCGACCAGCGCTGGTCGCGGGACCCCTCGCTGCGAACCGTACGGGGCGAGGCCCCCCTTGCCAGGCAGTGTCCGGCGGGTCGTGTGACTGAGTTGCGCCTGTGTCGTTCCGATCCCTGTGGGGCAGGTGATCCTTCGGATCCAGAGTGGGCTCACAGTCACCCTCGCCGCGATCCATCTGTGGCTACGGACGTGACCCACCGGACAATCCCTAGCGCGTCCACATCCACATCTCCTCCATCATCGAGGTGTAGTCCTCGGTGTGGCGGACGCGGAAGACGGATATCTGGGGCCCGGTTCGGAGCCTGCGGCCACAGTGCTCAAGGACCAGTCCTCCCAACATCCCCCAGTTGGTGAGGTGGGGTTCTTCGTCCAGGCAGAGGTATTCGCGATCTTCGTCGGTCAGATCGGTCAGGTCGATGCCGAGAGCACTCAGGATGGTGTGGGGGTCGCCGTCGACGAACCACGGGGTTTCGTAAGCGGGGAACCCGGAAGCGAAGAGCGTCAGACCGTCGGGAAGACAGATCACGTCCTCCGTGTGCGTCTCGCCGAAGTCGGGGGCAGCGGACCCCACGATCAGGGCACTGGGGTAGCGCTCGTGGAGGGCTGTGACCTCATTCAGGACCGGAGTCATGCCGGCGTCGTAAGTGGCGAGGGCCGGATCGGATATGCAGGTCACGTTGCCCCAGCAGCCGATCGTGATCAGATCCAGGTCTGAGAGCGTCTCCGCAAACAGAACCTCGGACGCAGGCATGGGAGGAAGTTCTTCCAGCACCGCGTCGACCGTAGGGAAGGCTTCAGCGAACGCGCGTGCCCGCACGTGGTCGTGAGGCGACAACTCGGCGGTGCTCTCGGGCAGCGGCGGGTCCAGGAGGGTGATGATGTATTCGTCGGAGTTCGAACTGCGGACGGCCGTCTCGGGCGGGTGCGTCCAGAAAGAGATGTCGGTCATGACGGGCACCGTAGCGATGACGACTGACAGCGGCGCGAGCCCTGCCCATTGACGTCGCGTCAGCGTGTTTGTTCCTCCAACGCGAACCGGGCAGGAGCCATCCCCGGTCGACCGCCCTCTGCGTCACACCGCGACCGCAGGACGATGGACCCACTCCGTGTACTGGGGTCCTGCCAGAACCAGCCTCCGCGATCAGTGACGCGATGCAATCACCCACATCATGACCTTGAGGACCAGCATCCATGAGTGCTCCGAGGTGCTTCCTCAGTCAGCGGCGACGGTGGAGGCGGTGTGCAGCTCGACCATCGTGCGGACGGCGGGTGGAAGCCAGTCTCCGGACGAGCGGATGCCGGAGAGCTCTTCGACCACTTCGGTCGGGGTCGGGCGGCGTTCCGGGGCATGGTCGAGGCAGCGGGTGACGAGGCCGGACAAGGTGGACGGCAACAAGCCTAGGTCCGGCTCGGAGGATCCGCTGTCCGCCGCGGGCACGGCCCCGGCCGCGTGGCACAGCACCATGCCGAAGGTGTAGACGTCCGTGGCGAACGATACCGGGGCGCCGGTGAGTTGTTCCGGGGCGAGGAAACCCTGGGTGCCGATAACGTGATCGGCACGGGTGATCCGGGTGCTGTCGAGGGCCCGGGCGATGCCGAAGTCGATGACGCGGGGCCCGGTATCGGAAATGATGATGTTGCTGGGCTTGAGGTCGCGGTGCACGATGCCGCAGGCGTGAATGCCTTCCAGAGCCTCGGCGATGCCGACCGCGAGGGTGTGCACGGTCTTGACCGGTAGGGCGCCGTGCTGCCCGAGGACGTGGTGCAGCGACGGGCCGGGGATGTAGTCGGTGACCAGCCAGGGCGGGTCGCCCTGCGGGTCGGCGGCGACCACCGACGCGGTGTGGAACCCGCCGACTCGGCGCGCGGCCTCGATCTCGCGGCCGAACCGCTTGCGGAATGTGGGATCGGCGGCCAGCTCCCGTTGGATGACCTTGACCGCGACGAGGCGCTCTCCGGGTGAACGGCCGAGGTAGACCGTCCCCATGCCGCCCTGTCCCAGCCGGGCCGTCAGATCGTAGCGGCCGATACGGCGCGGATAAGGTGGGTTTCCTGCCGGCGTCCGGGGCGCCTCCCGGGCTGGGTCCGGTGGTCACAGGCGCTGCGGTCGGCTGCGCGGCAGTGGTCCACTCGATGATTCAGCGCCTCTTCCGCCTCCGCAAGAGCTGCCCCCACACGAACTCCGCCCGCAGTTCCCCCACCCGCAGCAGAGCAGCCTGCTCACGGCCCTCGAGTACTGCCCGCATCGACGGCATCCGCCACCTCCACGCCATCCAGGACGAACAAGACGGCCACAAGACTGCCTCGACAACGCGGACATCACACCTGACCTGCGAAAATCCGCACACCAGATTCGGAAACGAAACGGCTACTGACACGGCCCTCGAACTTGGCTGTGGCAGTGGCAATGAAGTCGCCTATCTCGCCCGAAGGGGCATCGAGGCCACCGGGCTCGACCTCTCACCACTCCAGATCAAGTACGCCCAGGAGCGTTGGGGCGACGTGCAGGGGGCTCGGTTCGCCCTCCGGGATGGCGGTGGACTGCCTCAAGACGACCGAAGAGCGGTATGACGCCCTCTACTTGGTGTGGGGAGCCTTCTGGTTCACCGACCCGAGTCGACTCATCCCCGCCATCCGGGACCGGCTCAACCCTGGCGGCACTCTGGTCTTCTCCCAGGTGCCAGCCGTTGACGGTTGCTACGGCGCGCAGGGCATGTACGGAAACGGATTCACAGGCAAGGTGTTGCCGATCCAGTGATGGGCGTACTCCGAGGACATATGGAAGGGCATCCTCATGAACTACGGCTTCCTGGATGTAGAAGCCCGCGTCCTGGAGGCCCCGGACCCGGACAACCTCGGAACTCTCATCGTCCAGGCGCGGGTACCTCACTCGGCTGGTGTGTAGGGTCTCATTCGGAACGTCCCATTCCGGTCCGGTGGCCTGGACTTCGCCGAATTGTCTCATTCGCGGGCTGCGCCATCCTGTCTCAGGATCTTGGCCCTTGAGCTCTGACCACGGACTCCTCGGGACGGTCCGATGCGTCGCGCCGCAGCCCCCCATCCGCTCCCACGCAACTGTTCGACTTCGCCTGAGCCTCATCAGTCGTTGCACGGCTGCCTGGGCATGCTGGTCGACAGAAGGTTCTGGGCTGGGCGCTGCTCATGCCGCACTGTAACGAGCTGGTCATAGCACTCGGCACTGTCAGGCTTCAACCAAGAGCAGCGTGCCAGGATGCAGAGGCAAGGAGAGAGAACAACGTCCAGTGAACAGAGATGAGTTGGCCGGGCGCTGCGCTCCCATTTCCGATTCCTGACGTCGAGGAGTCTTCGTGCTCGAAGATGCGGCCGCCCTGGCCATGACGGGAGCGACAACCGTGGTGGCAGCAATGGCCACCGATGCTTGGACGACGGCGCGCGCACGGGTGGCTCGGTTGTTCCGCCGCGCCGGACTCGCTGAGCAAACAGCCATCGAAGCACAGATGGACGGGCATGCCGCATTGGTGGCGCGGTCCGTGGATGCCGACGGCGCCCGGCATGACCTGGTTCCCGTCTGGCGGCTGCAACTTGCGGAGTTCTTGCGCGAGCACCCTGATGCGGCGGAGGAACTCCGGCGGCTGGTGGGTGAGGTGCAAGCCGAACTGCCACCGGCGCAACAGATCTGGCAGCAGACGAATGTTGCGCGCGACAACGGTCAGGTCTTCGCCGCTCTGGGCGGCAACGTGATCGTGCGTCAAGGTCCCATGGAGCAGCCGATTTCGCGTCAACTGGTCGCCGGTGAAGAGCCCGAGGTTGCCGAATGACGCAGGAACCAGCAGCGGTCCAGCAGGTCGTTCACGTCGAGAGCGGCTTCGGGTACGGATGCGTCGGCGCGGACATCCATGTCTTCGGCGACGGCAAGCCGGTGTATCTGCTGTTCGGACACCGGCAGGTGACGGGCCTGGAATCGCAGTGGCTGCGGGCCCAGCCCAGCCGGATGCTCGACGCACGCGCGGAAGTCGTCGACTTCACCGGCCGGGCCGACGAGCTGGAAAAGCTGGCTACATGGCGGGACGCGGACACTCGGTTCGCGGTGCGGTGGGTGCACGGTGAGGGCGGCCAGGGCAAGACCCGGCTGGCGAACCTGCTCGCCACCGAGTCCCAGCGCATGGGGTGGAAGGTCGTGGACGCTGTGCACGGCACCGACGCCCACCCACCGGCAGAAGGCAGCCAGGACCTGCGCCTGGACGGGCACAAAGGCGTTCTGCTGCTGGTCGACTACGCGGATCGCTGGCCCATCTCGGACCTGAGTTGGCTGTTCCACAATCGACTCCTGCGCCGGTCGGTCCCAGCAAGGATCCTGTTGATCGGCCGATCGGCGAGCGGGTGGCCCGCACTGCGGGGCAAGCTCAACCAGCTCCGGGAGAGCATCGACACCTCCGACCAACACCTGCCGCCCCTGCCTGACGACGGCAGCGCGCGCGACCGGATGTTCACCACCGCGCGTGAATGCTTCACCCGCCACTACCCGCATCTCACCGATCCGCACGCGATCACGCCCCCAGGCCCATTGGGCCACCCGGACTTCGGGCTGACGTTGGCGGTGCACATGGCCGCGCTGGTCGCCGTTGACGCCGCGGCCCATGGCCGTCGCGCGCCCGCCGACGTAGTCGGCCTCACCGTCTACCTGCTGGACCGGGAGCACGAAAACTGGCGGCAGCTGTACGAGAACGCCGAGCGCGGCCTCGGTTTCCGCACGCCCGACGCGGTGATGGCGCGCACGGTGTTCGCCGCGACCCTTGCCGGGCCCACTCACCGCCAGGCCGCTCGGACCGTCCTCGAGTTGCTCATGCCGCAGGCGCCCACCGAGCAGATCCTTACCGACCATGCCGTCTGCTACCCGCCCACCGACCCCGCCCGAGCCCACACCCTCGAGCCCCTGCTGCCCGACCGGCTCGCCGAGGACTTCCTCGCCCTGATGCTGCCCGGAAGCCCGATCACCGGCTACCCGACGGACGACTGGGCGTCCACCGCCTCTGCCGCACTGCTCCGCCGCAACCTCGACGGCACCGCACCGGCCTGGACCCCGCGCGCGGTCTCCTACCTCGCGGCCGCTGCCGACCGCTGGCCCCATGTCGGGGACGGCCACCTATACCCCGTCGTGAAGGCTGACCCCCGACTCGCGCTGGACGCAGGCTCGGCCGCCCTCACAGTGCTCGCCAGGATCGGTGATGGGGAGTTCCTCGACGGGGGCCTCCTGGGTGTGCTCGAGTCGATCGACGCCGTGCTACCCGGCCGCCACTTTGACCTCGACGTCGGCATCGCCTCCGTGGCCGAGCGCCTCACTGCCCGCCGCTTGGCCGACACCAGAGACCCCGGCGATCAGGCTGTTCTGCACAGCAATCTCTCCACGCGGTACGACAGCGCCGGCTTGGGCAGCAAAGCCTTGATATCCGCCGAGGAGGCCGTCAAGATCTTTCGTCCACTGGCCGAGGCAGCCCCGGACAAGAATCTGGGCGGCCTCGCCGGATCCCTGATCAACCTCAGCAGCTACCTGTCCGCGCAGGGGCGGCGGGCCGAGGCACTGGTGGCGACTGAAGAGGCCACCGGGATCTTTCGGCAGCTGGCAGAGGCCGACCCGGACAAACACTTGCCCGGCCTGTCCGGAGCCCTGCTCAACCTCGGCAACGAGCTGTCTGCGCGGGGAGAGAAAGAACGAGCTCTGCGGGTCACTCTGGAAGCAGCAGCGATCTTGGACCGGTTGGCCAAGACCGAGCCCTCGCGCCACATGCTCCCGCTCGCCCTGTGTGTGGACAGTCTCAGTCTCCTGTTCTCCGACGTGGGGCGGCCAGAGCACGCGTTGGAAGGTTCCGAAGGGGCCATCGGTCTGCTCCGGTTGCTGTCGGAGACAGATCCCGGCGCCTGCCTGCCCGACCTCGCCAGAGCACTGCGTAACCGCTGCCTCTTGTTGTACGACCTCGGACGGCTGCAGGAGGCACTGCAGGCCGCGCAAGAGGTTGTCACGGTCCACCGGCGGCTGGTCGAGGCCAACCCCGACGCCCACCGACCCGCCCTCGCCGCGTCCCTGGACAACTTCGGCGGCTACCTGGTCAGCGCAGGGCGGCTGGATGAGGCGTTGCCGGTCCTTCAGGAAGCCGCCGGCATGTATCGGCGGCTGATGTCCGAGGTCAACCCCGACGTCTACCCGGCCAACTTCGCCAAAGCGCTGAACAACCTCAGCGCCGCGTTTGCCCGCCTGGGACGGCTGGACGAGGCGCTGCCAGTCCTCCAAGAGGCCACCGACATCAACCGTCGGCTGGCTGAGGCCGACCCGGACGCCCATCTTCTCGACTTCGCCGGCGCATTGGACAACCTGGGTGCTCTCCTGGCCGGCATGCAGCGGCCCGAGGTGTTGCTCGCCGTCCAGGAGGCCGTCGTGGCGCGGAGGCGGCTGGCCGAGACCGACCCCGATGCCCACCTGTCCCGCCTCGCCACGTCTCTGAACGACCTCGCTGGGCGGCTGAGAGCGTCGGGGAGGCTGCAGGAAGCACTGTCGGCCACCCGCGAGGCTGTGGTGGTCCGCAAACGGCTGGCCGAGGTCGACCCCGACGTCTACCAGGCCGACCTCGCCAAGACCTTGGTCAACCTGGCCGGTCTCCTGTCCGACCTGGGGCAGGATGGAGCGCTGCCGGCCGCGCACGAGGCGCTGGGAATCTGGTGGCGCCTGGTCGAAGCCGACCCGGCTACCCATCTGCCCAATCTCGCCGTGTCCGTCAACAGCCTCGCCGGCCTGCTGACCAAACTCGGGCGGCGGAGCGAGGCGCTGGCGGCGGCCGAAGAGGTCGTCGAGACCTTACGGCGCTTGGCCGCGGCCGACCCGGCCGCCTACCGTCCCTTCATCGCCAACGCCTTGTGGGGAGTAGCCCGCATGCGGGCAGCCGATGACAGCGGGCTCCCACACGCCCGGGCCGCGATAGAGGAAGCGGTCTTCCTCTTCCTGCAGTTGGCCTCGCGCTCGCCACAGGCGTATGCGGATGATCTGCGGGGTGTCCTGGGCAGTTACGTCACAGTGCTCGACAAGCTCGGCCTCACGGAGAAAGCGGACAAGATCCGGAAGGTGGTCGTTGCCTCAGCGACGATCCAGGACGTATACCAAGCGCTAGCCGACCGTACCGGTCCCCGGACCTGACTTGGACCCATTCGTCCAAGCCATACGGAGGGCGCGCGGCGAGGTCCAGCAGCAGGTCGGTGCACTCCTCTTGGGTAGCCAGGCAGCGGGCGCCACCGAGAGGTAAGCCGGATGCCCGGTCTCCGACATACGGGGGAGAGATCGACGTCATCATTCATCCGGATGAATCCGTTCCGCCCGCGCGGTCCGGTCGATCCGTATGGCGGTTCTGGGTTTCCGCGGCTTCCTCCGGTCGAGGACGCCCTCGTGCAGAACGGCGAACGCGATTTCAGCGACAAGCTCGGAGAACACCGCTGCATAGATCGAGACCTGGACTGCACTACTGAAGGCGATCGAGCAGGCAGGGCCGCCTCCCGCGCCAACCGCGCACCCGCGGCCCATCGTGGCAGGAACATGCAAAGCGAGCTCCACGACGACGAGGGACATGCGGATATCGCGGGGGATTCCGCGGCGGCTGGCACGGCGATGCGCGGCAGTGTTCCCATCGATGGGAGAAAACAGGTCTGGGTCGCTGTGCTTCGAGCTGTACGCCGAAGAGGCCGGGGGCAGGCGCGCCGACCCCCGGCGGCCGCGCCGCTAGGCCGACGGGCCCATGATCGGCTCTAGCTCCCCCGGCACCTCGATCGTGAGCGTGCCGTCTCTGTTGTCAAAGGCGGTCAGCGAGGTCAGGGTTCCGTCACGCCACCAGTACAGGTACGGGGAGATGGGGCCGTTCCCATCGTCGGCGTCGTTTTCGTACGATTCGAGGCCGAAGGACGCCAGGGCTTTGACGGCCGTGCCCGCATGGTGGTCCATGATCGGGTGGAAGGCGAAGTGGTGCCGGCCGGGGACGGCGACCAGCACGCCTTCGGGCGGCGGCGGGTGTCCGTGCGTGGTCCGCATAACTTCGTCGAGCACCAGCACCTGGCTCCCCACGTAATGGGAGTCGCCGGCGACGAGGTGGAGGACCGTGCCGTCATCGAGCTCGGCCGTGTCGTACTCGAACGGATCCTTCAGGAGGTTGGCCCGTCCGGCCGCCCGCAGCTTTTCCAGCCCGCCGTACTGCGCCACGTCACAGTCCCTGAGCATGCTGACGGCGTCGCCCAGGTCGAGGGAGAGGGCCTCGACGAGACCCTCCGCCACGGGCCGCACGTACTCGTAGGCGTCGACGATCTCCGGCGGCAGCATGTCATCGGCTATCAGCCGGAGATAGACACGCTCTGACATGTTGTCAGGATTGCGGTCGGGATGGCTGTTGGGGTTATGGAAGAAATTCACAGCAGGAGCGTAGGGCGCCCCACTGACAGTCCCTCACCGCGAAGCCGACATCGGCCGCTGCACCCGGATCGACTACAGCAGCCCTATGGCGATCCACCAGACGGTCTCCACCCGCGCCCAGTTCAGCCCCGGCACCCGTGTGCGGGCCGTAGGACCTGCCAGGCCAGCTGAGCAGCGTGTTGCCGCCAGCAGGTGCCTCTGCACGACGTGGCCGTCGACAGCGGAACCACATGGCACAGGTTGTAAATAGCGTCCTGTGGGGTCCAACTGGTCCACGCATGGCGCGTAAGTGCAGGTCAGACGCTTGGGTCCAGGAGCGTCGCCCCTGTTGGTGATACGTGTGTGATACGGCGTGAGAGGTGAGGAGCCCCCGTCGGCTGGTGCCGGCGGAGCTCCTGCGTTTGGGGGTGGGCCCGGTGGGTGGTGGTTGACGCGGCCTTGCTGCGATTCCAGACAGGTCCTGTGGAGAGTTGTGGCACCTGGGTGCAGCCGTAGACGGCAGACGGCGAAGAGGTGCTGGCTTCTTGCAGGGCCGTGGGATCCGACGGCGGTCAGGGTGATTGGCGTCGATAGCGCATTTGGGCGGCAGAGTTTGGGGCGCGCGCAGGCGCACTTTCATGAGCCGATGGAGATTGCCGGGTGGTCCATGCGCCGTTGTGCTTCTTCGGGGGATCATTCGACGAGGGGGAGTGGTGTACCCCGTTGCGTGCGGTTGGGAAGGAAGGGCGTAATGCCGCTGTGAACCGGGATCTGGCTCCTGGGATTTTTGTACCGGAGTGTCCTTCGATCCTACGTCGCTCACCGGGGCGGGGCGGTGTGCACAGACGCTTTCTCGGGAGGATGTCTGGAGGATTGCCTTGCACAAGGCATTTGCACTGTCTCACTGATGACCGCTCTTCCGGGCCAGTGGCGACACTGATCTGTAACCATCAACGGGGGAGGAACAATCGACCTTGTTGGCGCTCTCCATCCCGAGTGTCATCCGTCGGCCGCGGACGAAGCGATTCTTGGCGTTGACATGCACCGAGACGCTCATATAGCTGCTGTGATTTCCATGACGGGGAAGATTTTTGCTGCTACAGAGTTTCCCAGCCGCCACGATCGGATATTGTCAACTGGCGCAATGGGCAGCCCAGTTAGGCGGCGTGCGACGTGCCGGAGTGGAAGGGACGGGTAGTTACGGTGCGGCCCTGTCCCGGTATCTGCTGTCGCAGGACGTCGCCCTGGAACGAGAATCCCAGGCCCTTTCGATGGACCAAGACCGCCGACGAGATCCTTCACTCCCTCGCCGACTACCTCACCAAGATCGCACTGTCAACTCCCGGCAACCAGCAACAGACTTAAGATCGCGATTTCCGGCGCATCACACTTAGTGGTCAACGCTCGAATTTGTTCGGGGGTTGACCCCAGAACAGGATTTGTGGCGAGACCGGTCCGGGTGTCTTGGTTGCAGAGCGAGGCTGCTGCCAGGGTAGGGCCGCCGTGTCAGCGCCGCCGCTACTGCTGCCGGCCCAGTCGCTGATCGCCCAGTAAGGGGTGTCGTTGACGGTAACCAACAGTCCGTGGCGGGCCCCGGGTTCAACCTGGTACGACTCCTGCCTTCCACCTACCGATTCCGGTGGGCGTGGATGCAGAACGGCCGTTCGCACCGTGGCTACTGCTGCTCCCACTGCTCCTTGGTGATCTCGTACCGTACGCCTCCATGCCCGGAGCCCTCGATCATCTCCATGTCGGAGGGAGTAGGGATGGTGTCCGCGAGCATCATTCCGAGCTTCTCCATGATGTTGCGCGAACCGTGGTTCACGGACATCGTCGCAGCCCAGACCATGCGCACACCGAGCTCCGTGAACGCCTTGCCCAGCAAGGCCCGCGAGCCCTCGGTGGCATAACCCTTGCCCCAAGCCGCCTGCCGCAGACGGTAGCCGAGTTCGGCTTCGTACAGCGGGCCCTCCGGCTCGGGACGCAGGTGGAACCAGCCGATGAACGCGCCGCCGTCCTTCTCGTGCGCGGCGAATAGTCCGAGGTCGCCGCCCCACTTCTCGTAGCCGGCGAGGATGTTCGGCAGGCCGCGCTCGCGGACGAGCTCCGGCGCGGTCGGATTGCCGCCGGTCAGGTAGCGCATCACCGCCGGGTCACTGTCCAGCTCGATCAGCAGGTCCGCGTCATCGGCAGTGAAGCGGCGCAGGGCCAAGCGCTCGGTCTCCAGGTAGGTGTCCACGAGTCGATCATGCCTGGAGCAAGTCGGACAGCCCAACGGTTTTCCTCGGCAACTCGGGGGCTTTGCCATGACGCCGCAGGATATAGAGACGGGTGCGGCCTGGTGCCGGCCCGTTCCCCGTTGCCCCCGAAGGATCGGTCGCTTTCCTCCCATGCCCCTCGCCTCCGCCGTGCCCGTCGTGCTGACCGCCTCCGAGCGCCACCGGCTGAAGAAGATGGCTTACGGCCACAAGACCCCGCATCAGGCCCGGCAGCGGGCAACCATAGTGCTATTGGCGGCCCGAGGGCGTCCCAACGCCCGAATAGCCGTGCAGACGCGGCTGCACGTGGACACCGTGCGCACCTGGCAGGGCCGCTTCGCCGGCGGCGGCCTGCCTGCCCTGGCCGACCGCAAGCGGTCCGGCCGACCGGTCTCGTTCACCGCGCTGCAGGTTGCCGAGGTCAAGGCGCTGGCCTGTCAGTTACCCGCCGAGACCGGCGCGCCGCTGTCGCGCTGGTCGTGTCCGGAGCTGGCCCGGGAGGTGGTCGCCCGGTCCATCGTCGGGTCGATCTCCACTTCCACCGTGCGGCGCTGGCTCAAGCAGGACGCGCTCAAGCCCTGGCAGCACCACTCCTGGGTCTTCATCACCGACTCCGGCTTCCGCATCAAGGCGGCCCGTGTGCTGGACTTGTACGCCCGCACCTGGACGGTGTCCCGCTGAGCGAGGACGAGTACGTGATCTCCGCGGACGAGAAGACTTCCATCCAGGCGCGCTGCCGCTGCCACCCAACCCTGGCACCCGGGCAGGCCCGGGCTGTGCGCGTCAATCACGAATACGACCGCGGCGGCGCGCTGGCCCACCTGGCCGCCTACGACGTCCATCGCGCCCATGTTTTCGGCCGCTGCGAACCCAGGACCGGTATCAGGCCCATGACCTTGGTCACCCAGGTCATGACCACCGAGCCCTACGCCAATGCCAGACGCGTCTTCTGGATCGTCGACAACGGCTCCTCCCACCGAGGGAAGAAAGCCATAGATCGCCTGACCAGGGCGTTTCCGAACGCTGTCATGGTCCACACCCCCGTGCACGCCTCCTGGACGAACCAGATCGAGATCTTCTTCTCCATCGTCCAGCGCAAGGTCGTCTCGCCCAACGACTTCACGGACCTCAGCGAGGTCCGGGACCGGCTCCGAGCATTCGAAGCCCGCTACAACGCCACGGCACAGCCATTCCAGTGGAGGTTTACCACCTCCGACCTGGACGATCTGCTGGCCAGGCTCGACCGACACACGCTCGATCGGCAGGAAGAATCCTCCGCCCGTCCCACCGCATGATCAACCCCCGAAGGAATTCGAGCGTTGACCACTAAGTGGTAGCGGGCGAGGTGCTGCGGAAGTTCAGTGGGTAGCGGTGACCAGTAGCTTGGGTAGGTCACGCATATCGTCGAACAGGGTGGTGCCGGGTCCTTCCAGCCGCGAGGCTGGTGTGAGACCGCCGCAGTAGCCGAAGGCCCGCATGCCGGCGGCACGGGCCGCCTGAACTCCGTAGGTGCTGTCCTCGATCACCGCGCACCGCCCGGGCGCCACGCCCATGGAGCGAGCAGCGCGCAGGAAGAGGTCGGGGGCAGGCTTGCCTCGGGGGACGTCGGCTGCGCTGAAGATGCGCCCCTCGAAGTGATCGTTCAGCGCGGCGATCTCCAGGTTTCTCCTGATGCCGGCGTGATGAGTGTTCGATGCGACGCAGACGGGTGTGGTGAGGTCGTTCAGAGCTTCTACGACGCCATCGACAGCGGTCAGTTCCGCTTCGAAGGCCGCCTGATACAGATGCTCGTATTGCTGCAGCCAGTCCTTCTCCAGACGCCGCCCAAGCTGTTCCTCCACGGCAGCCGTGTAGACCTCGGTGGACGAGCCAACGAACTTCTCGATGATCTCCTCCTCAGTGAACATGCACCCCAGGTCAGCCATGATCATCGCGTCCACTTTGACGCATATCCGCTCGCTGTCCACCAGCACGCCGTCACAATCGAAGATCACCAGCTCAACAGGGCTCCGCGTCATGATCGGCAGTGTAGACCTGTGGTGATCAACCCCCATGCCGCGTATGGCCGTTGTCGGGCTTGCCGTCTCTTCAGTGTCTGCCGTTGGCACCGCTCGACGTACTGGCTGACAGGGTGCGGAGTCGGCGGATCTCGCCGTGGGCGGTTTCCGGTTTCCGGGCAGACCAAGCATTTGCCAGGCGGAGCGCCATCCTGGACCACGCGTGGTGGTGAGTTCGGGGATCACCCGTCCGTCCACCGGTTGAGGTGTAGCAGTGGCGCTGGCCCTCGAGGCACGGCGGGCGATGTGTCCGCGCTCGCCGCTGGCTGCCCTTGACCGGTTGGTCCAATCCACAATCCACCGGGCCAAAAGTCGCCGCAGATCCAATGGGTGCATCTCCACGTCCGCGGACATGCTCCGGATGCCGTGCGCCTGGCGGCGGTTGGCAATCATCACTGTCAGACCCCGCTGTCACCATCGGGGCTCGTTCATGCTGCGTCCGTAGATCCCATCGCAGGCTCCACCCCCGTGCGAGTGAATGAGCGAAGATCGGTGGACAGGCTTCCGTCACGTCCACGCTGATCACCGGTGCGAGAAAGCCGCGCGCCGTGCGACGGCGGGGCGTCCGGACAACCGAACACCGGCCCGGCCTCGCCGTCGGACCATGACAGAGGGGGATGAGCGTGGGGTTCACCGCACAGCACGACGAACGCGGCCGCCTCGATGCCACACAGCCCGATCTCGGCTGCGGCTGGGCGTGGGATGCCATCCACCGCGTCCGCCCACGCGTCGTCATGACCTGCCCCGAGTGCGCGCACCCGCTCCATGCGAAGGTTTCCCGCTACGGCCTGCGGTTCTTCGCCCACGACCCCGGCTCGCCCACCTGCGCGCTGGCCGGGGAATCCATGGAGCACCACCTGCTGAAACTGGAGCTGGCCACCGCCGTGCGTGCCGCCGGCCACCACGCCGAACTGGAGGTCCGCGGGCCTGACGGCGACTGGCGAGCCGATGTCATGGCCTCGTCCCCGGACGGCGCTGTGCGCATGGCGTGGGAAGCGCAGCTGTCCCCGATCACCGCCGAAGAGATCCGCGAGCGCACCGCCCGGTTCACCAAGGACGGCGTACGAGTGTGCTGGGTGGGGACCAAGCTGCGGCCGTGGGTGGGGGAAGTGCCTTCCATCTACGTCCGTCCGCCCGGCGACAACCAGCCCGGGTGGGCGGTCGCGGGCGGGCTCGTCCGTTTCACCGTCAAGGAGCGGGACGGGATCCTCCTGAAACAAGCCCTCGGACGCGGTGTATGGGAGGGCACCACCGCTGACCTGCGGTCGTTCGTCGCATGGACGCTCACGGGTCGAACAGTGCCGCACCGGTTACGCCGCTACACCGACGAGCACTACTGGGAAGGCGTGTGGACTGCGCCGCAGTACATCGACGCCGCCACCGCCTACGACGCGGCCGTGGCGGAGAGGCGCGCCGAACTGGAACAGCAGCACCGTCGTGAGGAGATTGAGCGGCGGCGCCGCGATGTCCAGCTGCGAGCCGAATTGGCCCGCCCGACGCCGGTGGTGCCGCGCCAGCGTGGATCGCGTGGCGCCCCGGGGGTCGAGCCGGTGTGGGAAGAGGACCTCCCCCGCGGAGAACGCGAGCGCCTCCACCACGCCACCGTCGCCAAGGCCCGCATCCTGCTCAACCTCAGCGCCCCCGTCCTGCGGTACACCGACGGCGACCGCCGCTGGGCCCTGGGCACACCCCTGTACTCAAGTAATCGGCTCTACGGCGTCCTTCGCCCCCATCCGCAGTTCATCGACTGGAACCTGCTCAAGGACCTGGTCATCTTCGTCCGCAACTACGACGAGCTGCGCATGCTGGGCAGCACCGCCCCCAACGGTATCCACATCATCGTCGTTCTCCCCGACGGGCAACCGCCCGACTGACCCCCGCAGCTGAGCTGCACTGTCACCAGGTCACCGATCCTGAATCCGCCGGCGGCGAGCGAGATTCCAATCCCAGTACGAAGTGTCGCTCGCCTGTACGGATCTACCGCTGACGGTGTCAGACCCCGCTGCCACCATCCGACCATGCTCATCAGCCCGAAATCAGCCCGCGCCATCTTCATGGACCTCACCCAGCACTGGGCCGTTCTCCTAGACCCGGCCGTCCTGCTCCGCACCTACCTCCTGCACCACCACGGCCGCACTGTCATCGGCGACGTCGCGCTGCGCAGCTACAAGCACAAGGCGCGCTGGACGTATGACGAACGCGACGTCCGCCGCGCCGGCCGCGCCTTAGGACTCCTAACAAAAGTGGTGGACTTGACCTGGTCGGAAATCGGTGTCGCGCACGAGGCCGCCGGGTATTGGGACGCAGTCAGCCGCGTAATCGCACGCGATAAACCCGGCGACGTCGGCGATCATCCCCGGGATACTGGTCGCCCATGGATGAGGTCAAAGTCGTTGTCGCCCATTCCGAGCGCGCGACCCTGCGCGTCGGCGACGTGTTCCTGAAGGTGGACGCCGATCAGGCGCGCATCGACGTCGAGGCAATGTCCCTCGCGCCGGTCCCGACCCCGGAGGTCCTGTGGCGCAAGCCGCCCGTGCTCGCGATCGCCGCACTCCCGGGGACGACGCTTGGGCGCCTCGGCGGGCCGTCGACCGGGTCGTCGGCGGCGTGGGCCGCGGCGGGCGCCGCCATCCGGAAGCTGCACGACGCGCCGCTGCCGCCCCGGCCCGGCCGGGCCGGCCGGAGCATCGTCGCGCTGGCGGCGGAACTCGACGACGAGTGCGAGTTGCTCGTGACGAACGGCCTCCTGCCCGCTGACCTGGTCACCCACAACCGCCAGGTCGCCGAGGCCGCGCTCCGGCCCTGGACTCCGGCGTTCACGCACGGCGACCTGCAGATCGCGCACGTCTTCGTCGACGGCGGCGAGGTCACGGGCATCATCGACTGGTCCGAGGCGGGCCAGGGTGATGCCCTGTACGACCTCGCCACCTTCACGCTCGGACACGAGGAGCACCTCGACGACGTCATCGCCGGCTATGGCACCGACATCGACCTCGACGTGATCCACGCGTGGTGGTCGTTGCGAAGCCTGCTGGCAGTTCGCTGGCTGATCGAGCACGGCTTCGACCCGTTCGCGCCGGGCTGTGAGGTCGACGTGCTGAGGTCCCGGTTGTGAGGCTGCGCGGGCCCGACTGCTACGAATGCGTTCTGACGCATCGAGCAGGCCATCCCCTGGGCTGATCGCCCGCCCTTACTCTCGACAAAGTGCGGTGCGCAGTCGTCGCCAGCAGATGACGGCGCAGCCGAGGGTGACGAACGCGTGGTGGATGTCGTCGCGGATCTCCCAGCGGATACGCAGGCGGCGGAACCAGTGCAGCAGCGCGATCGCTCCTTCCACGACCCAGCGGTACACGCCCGGACCGGAGCCGTGCCCGGTGCCGCGCCGGGCGAGGTGCGGGGCGATCTGGAACCGGCGGACCTTGTCCCGGTAGACCTCGTGGTCATAGCTGCGGTCGGCGTACAGATACTTGGGGCGGCGCAGTGGCTGGCCGCGCTTGCCGCGGATCGGCGGGACGGCCTGGATCAGCGGGATCAGTTGGGTGACGTCGTTGCGGTTGCCGCCGGTGGTGATTGCCGCGAGCGGGATGCCGTGCGCCTCGACGATCAGGTGGTGCTTGCTGCCGGCCTTGCCCCGGTCCACCGGGGACGGACCGGTGGCCGGCCCGCCCTTCATCGCGCGGATGTGGCTGGAGTCGACCGCTGCGCGGGAGAAGTCGAGTAGGTCTGCGGCGCGCAGCTCGGACAGCAGCAGCTCGTGCAGGTGCTGCCATACCCCGGCCTCGTTCCAGTCCCGCAGCCGTCGCCAGCAGGTCATCCCCGAGCCGAAGCCCAGCTCCTGGGGCTGAAACTCCCAGCGGATCCCGGTGTACAGCACGAACAGGATCCCGCACAGCACTTTGCGACTATCCAGGCGCTTACGACCTGGACGCCGCGGATTACGTGGGACGACCGGCAGCAGCGGATCGATGCGCGCCCACAACTCGTCGTCGATCTCCCACGGTCTGGCAGCGGTCTTCCTCGTCTCGACTGGCTCCCACCCCCTTCGGCCAGCATCAACGAGAACTGACACGCAGTCATTCCCGGAGGTCCAGAAACCTCCTTTTGTTAGGAGTCGTTAGCCGAGCTCCGCATCGACCTGGATGACCTCGCAGAGGTCTACCTGCCCGAGTACCGCGACAACCGAGCCCCAGAGGAATGGGACCGTCCCGACTGGCGCCGCCAGCTGATGTCCAGGATGTTTGATGCCGCCCACCGCAAGGCGTTCCAGGAACACCGCCCGTACGACGAGAACTGGGACTCCTGGAAGAGGATCGGGGACAACGGCCTGCCTGGCGGACTGACGATGACCGAGTTCATCCAAGCCCGCAGCAACAACTCGTACATGCAGAACATCGCAGGCACCAAGCCGCGTCCACTGCTCTCCTGGTCGGGCGAACACTGGCTCCTGCCCCGGGCGTACGCGGACCTGCTGGACCGCTGGGAACGGCTGGAGGACGACCTGACCAACCAGGCCCGGATCTGCTCCGGCTGCAGAACCCAAGGCCCACGCTGGGCCTGGCGCACGCCCACCGCCAACGGCTACATCACGCTGTGCCCGACGTGCTCGGGCGCGGCATACCAGACCTACCGAGGCCACCTTCGCGGCGTGCCGTACGAGTCACTGCCACGCACCATGCGCGCTGACGACTACCTGTGCCGGCTGTGCGGCCAGAGCCGAGCGTTCACCTGGGACCACTGCCACGACCACGGATACGTCCGCGGCCCACTCTGCGCCAGCTGCAACACCTTCGAAGGCAAAGGCGTCAGGTTCCTCCTCCGAGAAGGAAGCGTGCACGAGCGATCGTCGTACTGGAGCCGGGCGGCGTCGTGCTCGACAACGAGGAACAGGGGCGGCGAGGGCCTCGTGCCCGGCATCCACGCGGCATTCGCCCACGGCAGACGAGAAACGGGCCCAAAGGACTGGAACCTCCTCCGGGACCATGTCAACGTACAGCGTCCCGTAAAACACCAGGTCAGCGCAGAAGTGCGGACTTCCGCACGGCCGGCAGCAGGCCAGCCGTGCGGAGGTCCGTACCCGCGTCCCACTCGGTCTCGCCGAGGCCCAACCCAAGGAGGCCCACCTGTCGAATCCCGCACTCCGGTCCGCCCGCTTCACTGGCCCCGTCCTCTTGGCGCTCGGCGCCATGAACGCGTGGACCGCACAGCAGCGTGATGACTACGGCGCCCTGTCCACGGCACTGTGCCTCTGCGTCTGTGCGGCCGGGCTGTTCGGCGAGGACCTCGTGCAACGCGGCTACCGTCGTGATCGAGCGATCCTCGCGCACATCGCGAGGCGCCCCGGCGCCGCCCCCGACACATCGCCCGCGCTGTCGGCGCTTCCGAGCGTGCCGTGGCTCGCAACCTCGACCGGCTCATCCCGAACCGCCCGTCAGACCAAAGACATCCACCTCTGACACGTCCACGGCCACCCGCCCCCTCAGCAGCGCCAGGCCGACGGACCGCGCCATGCGCGCGGCGAGAGCTGCGTCAGCCGCCTTCGGCATGCGGCCTGCAGTGGTCGGCGCGCGGGCCGGCCCCCGTTCGATTCTCCCCAGATTCTCCCCAGGGCCCATGAAGCGGCGCAGTGAGCCCAGAGTCGAGGGACGACCGCACGGTTGCTGGCCTTGCTGGTGATTACTCAAAGTGACTGCCAGGGCTTGAAGGGAAGGTGCAAATTTCGCACACTGCTGCCGTCCTGAGTCGCGTTGCGTAGGGGTTGCTGGAGGCCCGGTGCAACGCCGGTATGTGTCGGCGTTCGTGCGTAGATCGTGCCGACGAGGGTTGGCGCTAACGAGATCGCCGCTCACGACGAGATCGTGGAGTGCACTCTGCGGGGGGCCCGAGTGTGGTGGGTCCCGGGGCCTACTTGCCCCAGATCTTCCGGTACGCCGCGCGGTAGCCAGGTGGGTCCCACGATGTGAGCCCGCCGCTGTTGGCGGCCGTGGCGATGTGCACGGGGGCGATGTATCCGCTGGCGGGCTTTCCGGAGAAGGCGCGGTTGAATTCGTCGATGATCTGCCAGCCCTGTTGGGAGAGTGGTTCGGGGACGGTGGCTGTCTGGAACTGTTTGCTGTTGATGCGTTGGAAGGCGGAGGGGTCGCCGTCGCCCGCGCCGATGTTGTAGGGGGCGGCGCCGCCCTTTTTGCGGGCTGCGCGCAGGGCCGGGGCGGCGTCGGCGAAGTAGACGTCGTTGATGGCTACGGAGTGTGTCCAGGTGTCCGGAAAGCGGGAGAGGAGTGAGGAGACTTCCTGGGGGGTTCGGCTGCTGGTGTCCGAGATCGGGATGTTCTCCTCCGCCAGAAGCTTCACGCTGGAGCAGGTGGCGAGTTCTTTCTTGATGAGTTCGGACTTGTTCCTTGCGAACGGAATCGAGGCATCGGTGAACACGACGACTCCGGCGTTGCCGTGGGAGTGCGTGATGATCCAGTCCGCGCTGATCTTCGCGACATCCTGGACCTTGGTGGTGATGTTGCTGAAGAGCTCGGGGGCCTTGCTCGGGCCGGGGGAGTCGACCGCGTGCCAGCCGATGAGCGGGATGTGTTCCGCGTTGGCCTTCGCGACCTGTTGGGACGTCAGATGGGGGTCGAAGCCGCCGATGACGATGCCCGAGGGCCGGAGGGCGATGGCTTGGCTGAATGCCGCTTGGATCCCGGCGGGGGTGCCCTGGCCGTCGATCACCCGGACGTTCCAGCCGATGGCTTGCGCGGCTTCCTTGACGCCCTTGGCGGCGCCTGCGACGCCGGGGTTGGTCATGGTCTGCGCGACATAGACGATCTTTTTGCCGGAGGCTGCCCTGGGGCCCGTGGTGGGGCCTTTCCAGGTGAAGTCGGTCTTCTCGGCCCGCTGGACGGCCGCCTTGTCTCTCGCCAGGACGGTGGGGCAGCCGGCTTTTGTCGGCCCTGCCGAGGAGGGCCCGACGCCGGTCGATGCGCCACGCTCGCAGCCGACGAGGACACTGGCCGCCACTGCCAGCACGACTGCGTTGCTGACCGCGGCCTTACGGTTCGGGTGCACGGGCGCTCCTGGCGGAGGGGACGACGCGGCAGGGACGGCAGGGGGGCGGCCGGGTGGGGACAGCCGGAGGTCACGAGGTGACTTTGGGCAGGTCATGGAGTGTTCGGGGAGGTTCTGTCCGTCGTTGGCGCAGCTGTCGGCGAGCGGCATAGCCGGCCATGCCGACGGCGATGAGCAGGGTGGCGCCGTTGAACAGCGGGGTGACCCAGAATTGGGCGCCGAGCTGGCCGATGCCGGCGAGGCCGATGGCGAGGATGACGACGGCGACCAGGGTGCCCAGGGCGTTTGCACGGCCGGGTTTGATCGCGGTGGAGCCGAGCAGCGCACCGACGAAGGCGGGCAGCAGGTAGTCCTGGCCGACGGTGGGGTTGCCGATGCGCTGCTGCGCGGCTAGCAGCACACCGGCGATGCCGACGATCAGGCCCGATCCGGCGAAGGCGTAGATGACGTAGCGCCGGGTGGGGATGCCCACCAGGTCGGCGGTGCGGGGGTTGGAGCCGATGACGTACAGGTACCGGCCGAGCGGCAGTCGTTCCAGGAGCAGCCACAGGACGGCGGTGAGGGCGAGGACGTAGAAGGCGGGCACCGGCAGGCCGAGGAATCTGGAGTCGTAGAGGTCGGTGAAGGCGGCCGGCAGTCCGTGCGGGCCGGGGACGATCCGGGCCCCGTTGGTGATCCAGCCGGTGAGCGCGTACAGGATGCTGCCGGTGCCAAGGGTGGCGATAAAGGAGTCGATCTTCGCGAATTCGACGACGACACCGTTGAAGGTGCCGACGACCGCCCCGCCGAGGACCACCACGAGGCAGGTGAGTGGCCAGGGCCACGCTTCGTTGGCGATGAGCTGCATCGTCATGACGTGCGCGAGGCCGAGGCCGTAACCGATGGACAGGTCGAACTTGGCGGTGACGATGGGGATCATCGCGCCGAGCGCGAGCATGGCGGGGATCGACTGGTTGGACAGGACCTCGGAGATGTTGTCCAGGGTGGGAAAGGTGTCCGGCAGGGTGAGGGAGAAGGCCAGGAACAGCAGGGCGGTGAGGGCCAAGAGGCCGTAGGCGCCGATGAGGTGACCGAAGCGACGGCCCAGCGGGGAACGGGGGGAGGGGGTCATGGTCTCGTTGTCCAGGTCAGGGCGGCCATGGCCGAGGAGGCGTGGGCGAGTTCGGTGACGGTGAGGGCCTTGCCGCTCAGCTCCACCGTCACCGCCCCGCGGACGAATACCAGGGCTCGATGGCACACGTTGGCGACCTCCTCGAAGTCGGTGGAGATGAGCAGGACGGCGAGGCCTTCGGCCAGCGCGTCCTGGAGCAGGCGGTAGATCGCCGTCTTGGCGCCGATGTCCACCCCGGCGGTCGGCTCTTCGAGGATCAGCAGGCTCCGGCTCATCCTGAGCCACCGGCCGACCATGACCTTCTGCTGGTTGCCCCCGGACAGGGTGGCGATCGGTGCCTCGCTGTCCCGGGGGTACACCGAGAACCGTTTGATCAGGTCAGTGGCCTCGGCCCGCTCGCGCCGGGGGCTGATCCAGTGCAAGGCAGGCAGGCCGTCCGCCCGAGGGTTGGCCAGGAAGTTTTCCCGTACGGTCAGTTCGGCGGCGCAGCCCTCATCCTGACGGTCGCTGGTCACGAAGCCGACGCCGGAGCCGACGGCGGCCGCGACCGTGCCCGGTTCGTACGGTCGGCCGTCGAGCAGGACCCGCCCGTCCACGATCTGCCGGGCGCCGGCGAGGGCGCGGCCCAGTTCCATGTGTCCGGCGCCGGTGAGGCCCACCATGCCGAGGATCTCACCGGCGCGCAGCTCCAGGCTGACCGGTGCCGTGTTGTCGGTCCGTGCGCGCTCAAGGCTCAGCACGGCAGGGCCAGCGGCGGGGGCGATCCGGTAGCCGCCCGGTTCGTGTCCCACGATGTCGTGCACCAGCTGGGCCGGACTGTGGTCGGCGAGCGGGCCCTGGCTGATGAGGTGGCCGTCGCGCAGGACGGCGAAGACGTCGGCGACCTTGTACACCTCGTCGAGCCGGTGGGTGACGTAGACGATGGCATGGCCCTGGTCGCGCAGGGTGTGCAGTACGTCGAAGAGCCGTGCGCAGTCCGCCGCCGGGAGGCTGGCGGTCGGCTCGTCAAGGACGATGAGTTCGGCTTGAGTGGACAGTGCGCGGGCAATGGCCACCAGGGAGCGTTCGGCTCGCGGGAGGTCGGCGAGGGTGGCGCGCGGGTCGAGATGCGCGGCGACGATGCCCAGGGCCTCGGTGCATCGCTTCTGGGTCTTCCGCCAGGACAGCAGTCCGGCGCGGCGTGGATAGCCGGTGCCCAGGGCGATGTTCTCGGCGACCGTCATCCACTCGACCAGTCCCAGGTCTTGGTGGATGAAGGACATGGTGCGGGAGGCCGCTTCGGTGCCGAGCGGGTGTCCGGCAACGGTCACCTCGCCCTCGTCCGCGTGGTGGATGCCCGCAAGTACCTTGATGAGGGTGGACTTTCCGGCACCGTTGGGGCCGAGGAGGGCGAGGATGCTGCCGGAGTGGATGTCGAGGTCGACCGCGTCCAGCGCGAGTGTGCCGCCGAACCGCTTGCTGAGACCGCGTATACGGACGAGAGGCTCCGGGCCATGGCGCGCGGGAGGGGTGCTGTCAGGAGCGTCGTGCACAGACTTCTCCGGGGGTCGGCCTCTTGGTACTTCCCGACTGAATCGGCAATGCTGCTGAGCGCTTCGCGGTGGTGATTGCGCCGTGTGGTGTGGTCTTGCGGCGTATTACCGGGACCGGTTACCGCATTTCCGCCATGCTACGACCCCTTTTGACTTCGAGGCCGGATGGGCTATTCGATGGCGGGAATGTCGTCGAAGCATATTTCGAGGGTTTCGGGCTTTCCCGCGGACACTTCCAGCGCGCATTCGGCCCATATGACCTTGCCGTTGGGGGTGTAGCGGGTGCCCCAGGCCTGGGTGAGTTGTGCGACGAGGAACAGCCCGCGGCCGCCCTCGTCGGTGGTGGCCGCGTGGCGCAGATGCGGGGCGGTGCTGCTGGTGTCGGAGACCTCGCAGGTCAGCGTGCGGTCGTAGAGCAGGCGTACCTGGATGGGGCCGGTGCCGTAGCGGATGGCGTTGGTGACCAGCTCGCTGAGCAGTAGTTCGGTGGAGAAGGCGACCTCGTCCAGCCCCCATGTGGCCAGTTGGTGCGTAACCGCGGCGCGGATGCCGGAGACGAGTGCCGGGTCGGCCGGCAGGTCCCAGGTGGCGATGCGTTGCGGGTCCAGGGCGTGGGTGCGGGCGACGAGCAGTGCGATGTCGTCGGCGGGGTGGTTGGGCACCACGCTCTGGAGAACTGCCTCACAGGTCTCCTCCGGTGGGCGGTTCGGGTGGGCCACGGCTCGGCGCAGCTGGTCGAGGGCCGTGTCGAAGTCGCGGTGGCGGTCCGCGATGAGTCCGTCGGTGTAGAGAACGAGCTGGCTGCCTTCGGGGAGGTGGAACTCGGCGGTTTCGAAGGGGAGACCGCCCAGGCCCAGCGGCGGACCCGCGGGCAGGTCGGGGAGGGTGACGGTGCCGTCGGGGCCGACCAGCGCGGGTGGGAGGTGGCCGGCGCGGGCCATGACGCACTTTTGCGAGGTCGGGTCGTAGATGACATACAGGCAGGTGGCGCCGATGATGCCGGTGCCGCCGGCGGAGCGTTCCTCGCCGCCCTCGTCCCGGTCGAGGCGCCCCACGAGATTGTCCAGGTGTGTGAGGACCTCGTCCGGGCCGAGGTCCAGTTCGGCGAAGTTGCGCGCGGCGGTGCGCAGTCGGCCCATGGTGGCGGCGGCGTGCAGCCCATGGCCGACGACATCCCCGACGACGAGCGCGACACGGGCGCTGGAGAGGGGAATGACGTCGAACCAGTCCCCGCCGACTCCGGACTCGGCGGCCATATAGCGGTAGGCGACCTCGACGGCGTTCAGCTCGGGGAAGCTGTGCGGCAGCAGGCTGCGCTGCAAAGCAAGGACCATGGTGTGCTCGCGGGTGTAACGGCGGGCGTTGTCGATGCAGATGGCGGCGCGGGTGGTGAGTTCCTGGGCCAGCGAACGGTCGTCGTCCCCGAAAGGGGCAGGGTCCCGTGAGCGGTAGAAGCTTGCGACGCCCAGGGCGATGCCGCGGGCGAGGAGGGGGACGGCGATGAGGGAGTGGACGTTGTGGTCGAGAAGGTCCTGGGCGTGCCCGGGGTCTTGGGCGATCCAGCCTGTTGCGGTCCTCAGGTCGGGCTCAAGTACCGGCTGCCCGCTGGCCAGACAACGGAGCTGGGGTGTGGAGGAGCGAAGGTCGACCCGTCCACCGGCAGGGTAGAAGGGGCAGTCTTCGCGGATGCCGTGGACCACCGTGCGGTAGAGACCGGTGCGGGGATCGGTCGGCTCCTCGCCGCGCAGCACTGCCTCGGGAAGGTCGATGGTGACGAAGTCGGCCAGGCGCGGGACGGCCATCTCGGCGAGTTCCCGGGCGGTGCGGCTCACGTCCAGGGTGGTGCCGATGCGGGTGCTGGCCTCGGACAGCAGCTCCAGGCGGCGTCGGGCCGCCACCGCGTACTTCCCCACTCCCGGTTCGCCCACCAGCACCAACCCACTGGTCGCCCTGTCGGTGGTGATTCCGGCGGCGCCCGGCGTGCCGGGCCTGCGGACCGTCGTGGCCGCCCGGCCGGGTACGGCGCCGGGAAGGTGCCCGGGCAGCGGGGCGGTGCGGGCGAGGGCCTGCGGTGCCAGGGGGCGGGGCGATACATCGGCTTCGACGGGGACGGCGAGGCGCTGTTGCGGTGAGGGGAAGACCGCTTCGATGACGACGCCCTCCACGCCGGAGGGGCTGGTCACCGGGCGGCTCAGCAAGGTGACCCGCCGTCCGCCGGGCAGGGGTACCTCGACGGCGGCTCGCTGCGGCGAGGAGATCAGATCGGCGGCCTTCTCCTTGAGGATCAATTCGTCACGCCAGTCCAGTCCGCCCTCGGAAAGCTCGCCCAGCTGGCCGTTGTCTGTCGTTTCGCTGGTCGGGGCACGGCGCCTGGCGTCGAGGTACGCGTCGAGCAGGGCGCGTTCCCGCGTCGAACTCTGCTCCAGCAGCCGTCGTTCGATCGCGCGGGCTGCCTTGCGGATCACGGAATTCAGCGCCACATCCGCATCGGTGAGCGGATAGCCGAAGCAGAGAATGCCTTCTATGCGTCCACTGAGCAGGTCCCGGACGGGAATTGCCGAACATGCATTTGATTGCGAGCGTTCGGCGAAGTGCTCGGCGCCATAGACGTTGATCAGCTGTCTTTCCGCAAGTGCCAGACCGATTCCGTTGGTTCCGCCGAACTGCTCGGCGAATACGAAGCCCGGGACACTCTGGATCGCGGCCAGACGCCTCACCAGAGAGGCGTCACCGAAACGGCGTTGCAGCACTGCCCCGCGTGCATCGGCAAGGGACACATTCATGTTCCTGCCCTCGAACCTGGACTGCAGCCGGTCCATTACGGGCGCAGCGGCGCGGACGAGCCGGCCGTCCAGATCGAGATCCTGGAGGAAGGGAAGCTCGCATCCTTCCGGCGAGAGCCCCAGCGATCGGGAACGCTGCCACGAATTCAGGATCGGGCTTCTCACGTTCCCTTCGACCGACCCACCGCGAAGGAACTGCTCACGGGCGCGTGCGGGGCCGATGCCATCTGCCACGAGCCCCATCCAAATCACTTCCCATATAGGTACGTGCCGCTATGGCCGCCCGTACGTCGGAGCAGCTGTACCGTTTGATCCAATTGTAGAGCTTTGCACATATAACGGTACTGAGTGCGGACAGGGAAGAGAAGCGCCGGGCGTTCGCATTCCGGAGCCGGGGCATGCCGACGGTGACGACCTGGCCCTACCGGGCTTACCGGGCTTGCCGGACGCCGTCGGACACTGCCGGCCGTGGCATCGGTGCCATGCGGCTCGGCCCTCACAGAACCGCGACCGGAGTGACGGGCGAGCCCGTGCCGCCGGGGATGTTCAGGGGGGCTACCAGGAGTAGGAACTCGTAACGGCCCGTCTCGGTGCCGGCGGCGGAGAGCGCTTCGAGGTCGAGGTTGTCCAGGAGCGGCACTCCCATCGCGGCGACGGCGAGCGCATGGACCGGAGAATGCAGCCCCTCGACCGGCGAGGGCCGTACGTCGCTGTCGCCGTCGCCGCCGAGCAGGGCGATGCCGCGCTCGGCCAGTAGAGGCAGCGCGTCCACGTGGAAGCCGGCGCTCGCCGTGTCGGGATCCCAGGCGCCCAGCTCCTGGCGACGGCGGAAGCAGCCGGACCGCAGCAGCACCGCGTCACCGTCGCCGATCGTCACATCGAGCGCCTTCTCCGCGGCAACGATGTCCTCGGCGTGCACCGCCCGTCCGGGTTCCAGCCACTTGCCCCCCAGGACAGCGGGCAGATCGAGAAGCACGCCTTTGGTCGCGAGGGCGCCAAGCGCTGATACGGCACCGAAGCGGGCACCTCCGGCGTCGATGAGCTCGCGCGCGGTGCGCCCGTCGTAGAGCTGCCCGCGGTAGGCGACGTGGGACAGTGCGTCCAGATGGCTGACGGCCTTGCCGTGGTAATCGACGGCGATGAAGTCCTTGTGGGTGGAGGGTTCAGCAGGCTCGACATCGCCGAGAGCGGACATGTAGTGCAGGGCGGGCTTGCTGTTGTCCGGGCCGGGCACCGTGTTCCAGGGGCGCGCCATCGGGACGACCGTTCCGCTCCGGACCAGGGCGGCGGCCCGCCGTACGTGGTCGGGAGTCACCCGGTTCCAGGCGCCGCGGTCGGCAGGGGCCCAGCGGCCCCACGTACGGACCGTCGCGAACAGCGCGTCGAACTCCTGGCGGGAGACGGCGGGCCCGTTACCGGTGCCGGCCGGCGGGGGAGCCGGTACATCGCCGGCGTTGCTGGTCATCTGCTACTCAGCGCTCCAAGGGGGACAGGGCGGGCGCCGACAAGGGACCACCCATTGAGCCGGGCCGCCGGATTCGGCGGTCGGTAGCGCGCGAGGCGTCTGGTGGTGCCCGCGGCGGCAGCGGCTGCCCGTGGCATCACGCCACCAGGGGCCGGTCCATCGGGGTGATGGGGGCCGGGAGCTCGGTGGAGCCGGTCAGATAGCGGTCCGTGGCCGCCGCGGTGGCCCGTCCCTCCGCGATGGCCCACACCACGAGGGACTGGCCGCGCCCCGCGTCACCTGCCACGAAGACCCCGTCCGTCGTGGCGCGGACCGCCGGCTCGGCCTGCTCGGCCCGCTCCGCCGTTCCGGCCGCGAAGCCGACGTCCCGGGCGAAGTTTCCCCGGTCGTCCAGGCTGAGCCCGAGCTGCTCCATCAGACCGGTGCCCCGTTCCGGGCCGGAGAAGCCGAGGGCGAGCAGAACCAGCTCCGCCGGGATCACCTGCTCGGTGTCCGGCCGTGGCCTTCTGGCCGTGGGCTCCACTTCCGTCAGACACAGCGCGCGCACATGGCCTGCCGTGCCGGCTTCGAAGCGGAGGGTGGCGGAGGAGAAGAGCCTCGGATCCGTGCCCTCCCGGCCCCGGGCCTCTTCATGGGCGTGGGAGATCCGGTAGACCTTCGGATACGTGGGCCAGGGCTCGGTGTCCGGCCGGGTGTCGCCCGGCTCCGGGTTGATGTCGAGCTGCACCACGGAGGCCGCGCCCTGACGCAAGGCGGTGCCCAGGCAGTCCGAGCCGGTGTCCCCACCACCGACGATCACCACATGCTTGCCCTCGGCGGTGACGGGGGACGAGGCGTAGTCGCCCTCCCCGACCCGGTTGGCGAGGGTCAGGTAGTCCATGGCCTGATGGATGCCGTGCAGCTCGCGGCCGGGAACGGGGAGCTCCCGTCGTTCCATGGCTCCGACGGCGATGACCACCGCGTCGTGGCGCCTTCTGAGCTCGGTGGCGTCAAGATCGCCGCCGACGTCCACACCCGTGCGGAACTTGGTGCCCTCCGCCCGCATCTGCTCGATGCGGCGGTTCAGATGCTGCTTCTCCAGCTTGAACGAGGGGATGCCGTAGCGCAGCAGTCCGCCGATGCGGTCGGCGCGCTCGTAGACGGCGACGGTGTGACCGATGCGGGTGAGCTGCTGCGCTGCCGCCAGTCCCGCAGGTCCGGAGCCGATGACGGCGACGGTCTTCCCGCTGAGCCGCTCCGGCGGATGCGGGGGCGCGTACCCGCGCTCCCAGATCTGGTCGGCGATGGCCTGCTCGACGTTCTTGATCGTCACCGGATCGGCATTGAGGGCCAGCACACAGGCGTCCTCGCACGGCGCCGGGCACAGCCGTCCGGTGAACTCGGGGAAGTTGTTCGTCGCGTGCAGCCGCTCGGCCGCGGCTCGCCAGTTGCCCCGCGTGGCGTACGCGTTCCACTCGGGGATGAGATTTCCCAGCGGACAGCCGCTGTGGCAGAACGGTATGCCGCAGTCCATGCAGCGGCCCGCCTGCTCCGACATGAGCGGAAGCAGCGCCTGTCCCGCGTAGACCTCGTCCCAGTCGTTGAGCCGTTCTTCGACGGGGCGCGGCGGGACGGGCCGACGGGGGATCTTGAGGAAGCCGTAAGGGTCGGTCATGCGCCGCCTCCAACGCTCACGCGTGGTGCAATACGGCGTTTTCGCCAGCGTACGCCTGCTTTGTTCCGCTTTCACCGGTCGGCGGGCCCGAGTCGGCCGGTCGTGCGGCCGACCGGGGCCGGGGGAGCGGCCGACGCGGACGGGCGTGCAGCCGACGCGGCCGGGGGAGCGGCAGGCGCGGACGGGTCGGAGTCCCAACGCTGTCCCGTAAATGATCTCCAGGTCGGAGCTGGGCGCCGGTCGCACGACGAGCCTTGAACGCCACAGCAATCCCCAGGGCACCGCAGAGGAGGCAGCCGCGGATCATCGGTCCTGAACGATCTCCGAAATCTGGAGACGGGCCCTGCCCGCGGTGCTTCAATATCCCCCGTCAGTACGGTAGTTGACCATCCGGAAGAGGGCGCGGGGATGCGGAAGTCCTACTATGCGGCACACGTCTACATGATCCTCGGGCTGATCTCCGGGCTGTACTACCGGGAGATCACCAAGATCAACGATTTCGAGGGCGACACTCAACTGTCGGTCGTACACACCCATTTGCTCGCGCTGGGCATGCTGGGCTTCCTCATCGTCCTCGCCCTCGACAAGCAGTTCCAACTGTCCGAGTCGAAGCAGTTCACGTACTTCTTCTGGTTCTACAACGCGGGCATCGCGATCACCGTTCTCACGATGCTCATCCGCGGCACCCGGACCGTGCTCGGCAACCCTGTCCCCGAGGCCGTGTCGTGGATCGCCGGCCTGGGCCATATCGTCCTCACGGTCGGGCTCATCCTGCTGTTCGTCCTGCTCGGCAAGCGCCTCAACGAGCACACGAAGACAGGGCCCGCGGAGGCGGAGCCGGTGAAGACCACGACCTGATCACTTCCGCGCCCCTCCACGCAAGGTGGCGCGCGACTTCGGGGAGCCACGCGTCGTAGCAGGTCGTGAAGCCCACGCGGCCGTCGCCCGGCAGGTCGAGGACGACGAAGCGGTCTCCGGGGACGTAGGGCTCGTGGGGCCGCCAGGGGAAGATCTTGCGGTAGGAGGCGGCCGGCCATCCCTCGGGCGAGAAGGCCAGCGCGGTGTTGAACAGTTCGCCGCCGAGTTCCCGCTCGCACACGCTCCCGGGCACCAGCCAGATACCCAGGTCGCCGGCGAGCCGGGCGAGCTGCTCGGCATGGTCTCGGGCCGCGGGGAACATCACCATGAAATGAGAGCAAGGTGGGCTCTTTTTCTTGCGGCAGCCGCCGAGGTCCACCGCCTGATCGATCACCGGCTCGTCCTCGAATGCGGCATCGCCCACCTGGCGGCCCTCAACGCCGACGAAGCGGCCCTCGCGACCTCCTCGACGGGCTGGTCGCGGACATGGACGGAGCACAGAGCCGGACCGAATTCCGCAGCTACGAGGAACGCTGTTCCGCAGCTACGAGGGACGCTTCCACCTCGCGGTGGCCGATGCCACCGGCGTCACCTTCGCCGCCGCGCCGTACGGCGCCGTATTGCAGGGCCTCTACCGTTACTACCTGCCCTACCCCCTGGACGCCCTCCGGCAGTCCAACTGCGAACACCGTGCACTGGTGGACGCCGTACGCCGCGGCGACCCGATGGGCGCGGTCGACATCGCCCGGCGCCACGTCGCGCCATTGCACCGCACCATGTTGCTCGGCCTCCCGGACGCCGCCCGGCCTGCGGTCGGCGAGCGACCACATCCGCCCGCCCCGACCGGTGATTCCTGAACGGACACCGCTGAAGCCGACGCAGCCTTGGCGCGCATCGGGGGCCCATCGGCGCGAGGATCCGCCCGGACGCTCGGCCGCACCCCACCCCCCGAAACTGCCTGACGCCCACGGCACGGCATCGTGCCCGGTTTGGGGTCACCTGCGGGGAATGAACCGGGCCACCCCGTCGCCGGCCGCGATGTGCAGATGCAGGTGGCGGTTGTGCTGCTCGTCTCCGAGGGACGTCGCGACGTTCATCCAGCAGGGTCCTGCGGCGAGCTGCCCGCCAGCTATGTCTTCGACGACCCCGAGCAGATGCGTCTGCGCACCTATAAGGGCATGCTGGTGAAGGGAAGGACCCGAGGACCAGAAGGTGATCGCCGCGCGGATCCGCCGAATGAATCTCGATGTGCTCGCCGTTCTGGAGATCGAAGACATCGACACGCTTCGGTTCTTCGACGCTCAGGAACTCGATCACTCTGCTCATTCACGACGTTCGTCGAAGGCAACGACGAATCGCCCGCATTCGCCGCGCTGGCAAGCTCCTCACATCTGATATTGGCCAAAGGGCCCGCCCAGCCTGACTGTTGGACAGCAATTGGGAGGACGGACACATGCCGCTGAATCAGTATGGTGTGTTGGCATGCAGGGCGGTCGAGCGACGGCGTGAAGGTGGCGACGATTCGCCCCACTATCAGGTCCACCTCACCGACAACGACGGCACCTCCTATCGCGCCGCAATCAACGTTCTTTCCCAGCAGTCCCCGTCCGAGCTCCTGTACATAGCTCTTGACGACTTCCGGCATCCGATGACCCAACTGCTCCCGCCGGCCGGCAGCGGTTGGACGTCATTGCCGTCGCGCGCGGGTACAGCCAGCCTCGACTTCATTCGCGGCAACCTTTTCGATCCGTCGCAGATGCGGACACTGCCACCTGAACTGCCCGGCGTGGACAACGACCTGGCCGACCTTCTCGACCACTCCGTGGAGCGGGCCATCGCCGATCGGACGGCATCCGTCTATATCTTCGGGCAGCGGTTCGGCGAACCGGCCGCCGTCGACAAAGTGTTCCGCTTCCGCCCGAGCGACGGCATCCATGACGTTCACATGAACCAGGGCAATACCGGGCGGTTCCGCGAGGACGACGGAGTGTGGCAGGACGGTGGCCTGCTCCTGCACTTCCCCGCCGAATCCCGGTGGATCGCCATCTTCCTGGCGTTTCAATCGCAGGCATGGCACACCGACGACACCACGGGCCACACCATCGCCGCCGCGCCTCCTCCGCCCGCCGGCGGCGAGGAGACCCTTCGCATCCTCGCCGCGTTGGTCAACCCCGTCGGCCCAGCACCCGAGGCCGAAACCGTCACTCTGGTCAACACCTCTGCCGCCCCGGTCGACCTGAACGGGTGGCACCTCTCCGACCAGCAGCAACAATTGCTGGCATTGCCCGCCGGGCGCCTTGAACCGGGAACCACCATCGTCGTCCCGGTTCACAACGGATTCCATCTCGGCAACCATGGTGGATCGATCACCCTGCTCGATCCGGCCGGACTCAAGGTCCACGGTGTGGCTTACACCGAACAACAGGCCCAGCGTGAGGGGCAGACGCTCACCTTCTGACATCACGGTCGGGAACGCTCTCCTGTCACTGCCAGGGCTTTGCGCGTCGACAAGCTGCGTGGACCTGCGGGCATCATCGACACCGGCGCCTGGCGTCCTGCACGGGCACTGAGGGACCGAGGCCACGGTTTCCCGGCATGCCCGTGTGGGGGCGACCGTTCGCTGCCGGAGGTCGGGGCGTTCTACTGATTGATCAACGAGCGGTGCAGGTGGTGGACGCCGGCTGAACCGTTCTGAACCGTTGCTACTGCCAGCCGGAATGCAGGACCGGCCGGCCACCGGGTCGTCCCAGGGATGAGTTCGCCGTCGCGGAAGATGTATACGTCACGCATGGCCCATCAGCCGGACATTGTTGAACGTCTTTCTAATGATTCCTTCTAGTTCTGATTGCATTAGGGTGTCTACATGACGTCGACGGGACCGCACCATGTCTCCTAAACAGCAGCGCGGCGAGGCCACCGTCGACCGCCTCCTGACCACCGCGCTCCAGGTGTATGCCTCATCGGGCCAGCAGGGGTTCACGGTGAACGCGGTCACCGCGGCCAGTGGCGTCAGCCTCGGCAGCCTCTATCACCACTTCGGCAGCTTCGACGGTCTCGCAGCCGCTCTGTACACCAGGTGCATGGGGCAGCTTTTCGACGAGCTGACCGCTGCCCTGACCCGTACCCGTACCGCTCGCACCGGCGTCCGCGCACTCGTCGGGGCCTATCTGCGCTTCACCGAAGAGCACCCGGACGCCGCTCTGTTCATCCATGCCTCCGCCTACTCCGGCTATCTCGCGGCCCACGCCGACCAGATCCGCGCGGCCAAGGCGGTCATGCTGGGGGGCGTCGTGGAGTGGATGCGGCCGCGGATCGAAGCCGGCGAGATCGCGCCCACCCCCGAGCCCCTGATCGAGGCGCTGGTCATCGGACCGGTTGCCGAGACCGCGCGCCGCTGGCTGTCCAGCACGTACGACGTCGATCTCGCCCAGGCTGCGCGGATCCTGCCCGACCGGATCTGGCGGTCCCTGCGGCCGGAGTAGCTAGTGCCGTAGCAGGGAACGTTTGCCCTGTTGTGACGTAACGCGCCGTCCAGGTGCCGTGCCGGGCGGCGCGTGCCCGTCACCCTGTCCGGGTGGCAGAACGAGTACGTGTACGCGAGATCGATGACGACGAGGGCGGACGGCTGTTGCGGATCATCCGCAGGGGTGCCTGGCGGTGGTGACCTGGCGGCGGGCCCAGATGGTGCTGCTGTCCGCGCAGGGCATGCCGGTGGCGAGAATTGCCGAGGTGTCGTTCACCAGCGACGACCGGGTCCGGGATGTGATCCACAACTTCAACGCCGACGGCTTCGAGTCGCTGTATCCGAAGTTCAAGGGTGGTCGGCCCAAGACGTTCACGCTGCCCGAGCGGCGCGAGATCAAGAAGATCGCGAAGTCCAAGCCGACCGAGCGTGACCGGCCGTTCTCGACCTGGAGCCCGTCAAAGCTGGCGGACTTCCTGGTCGCTGAGGGGGTGGTCGACGACATCAGCCACGAGGGCCTGCGCATCCTGCTCCGCGAGGAAGGTGTCTCCTTTCGGCGCCTGAAGACCTGGAAGACCTCCCGCGACCCCGACCACGCGGCCAAGAAGGCGCGGGTCGAGCACCTGTATGCGATCGCTGACGGAGAGGTCATACCCGAGGACGGCGAGCCCGAAGTCATCGTCAGCATGGACGAGTTCGGCCCGCTCAATCTGATGCCCCACCCGGGCAGGCAGTGGGTCGAACGCGGCGGCAAGCACAAGGACCCCGACCGCGAACCGCGCCGACGGCGGCGGGCGACCTACAACCGCTACGGCGGGTACGGCACCTGTTCGCCGCACTCGACCTGGCCAAAGACAAGCTCTACGGCCACATCAAGCCCATCAAACGGCGCACTCAGTTCCTGGAGTTCTGCCGCTACCTGCGCTCGCTCTACCCCACCGACTGTGCGGATCGCGATCGTCTGCGACAACTTCTCACCCCACCTGACCACGAAGAAGTGCCAGCGGGTCGGCTCCTGGGCGGCAGCGAGCAACGTCGAGATCGCCTACACCCCTACCAACTCCTCGTGGCTGAACCGCATCGAGGCTCAGTTCACCGCCCTGCGCTACTTCACCCTCGACGGCACCGACCACGCCAGCCACAAGGAGCAGGGCAGCATGATCCGCCGCTACATCATCTGGCGGAACAAGCACACAGTCGATATTCGCTTGCGCGCCATCGTCACTCGGGTCAACGTCGCCTGACACCTTACGAAGGCAGAGAAGATGACCACGCAGACCCACCACGTCGACCACGAACTCATCCAGGCCGCGGCGCAGGTCGCGCGCACTTGCTGCCGGGGCGACAACCACACCATGGCGGCCGCGGCCCGTGCCCAGGACGGCCGGATCGTCACCGCAGTGAACGCATACCACTTCACGGGAGGCCCCTGCGCCGAGCTGGTTCTCATCGGCGCGGCAGCCGCCCAGCGCGCCTACGAGCTGGACACGATCGTCGCCGTGGGCGATCGCGACCGGGGGGTCGTTCCCCCGTGCGGACGGTGCCGCCAGGTCCTTGTCGACTACTTCCCGGACCTGAAGGTCATCGTTGGGGCAGGCGACCGCCTCCGGACCGTTTCCATCACCGATCTGCTTCCCGAAAGCTACATCTGGGCCGACCACCAGCTCGACACTGAGCAAACCGAGCCACTCAGCACGAGCTGACATTGCCAGACTTCAACAGGGCGAACGTTGCCTGATGCGGCACTAGGGCTGCCCGTCCGGACGGCGTTTGCGGGCGAGATGGGCGTGTGCTTTTTCGCGGAGCGGGCGTACCGACCGGGTGGGCGGATGGGCAGGGGGGCGATCTGGGGGAGGAGTAGCCAGCGCATGCTCTGAACCCAGGAGTTGTCGAGGAAGCGCATGACGCCGGTGAGGGTGAACAGCCCGCCGAAGTGAGGCGGGCTTCCCGGCTGTTGTTCAGGCGGCACCACTGAGTCCCGTCAGCGTCATGGCCTGGTCCCACACCCGCTGCGCCACGGCCGGATCGGCTGCGATGGGCTCAAGGGGTACCTGCTGGTCGATGTCGAAGTAACGGCCGGAAGGGCCCCCGGACGAGAGGGCGAGCCGGACCACGGGGGCGGCGCCTTGCCCTGGTGCGGCCCAGGAGCGCTTCACCGCCTTCAGTAGCAGGCCACGCACCCCGCCGGGGTCTCCGAGGCCGGTTCTGATCACGCCCGGGTGTACCGCGTCGATATGCACGCCCGCTCCCTGCCAGCGTCTGGCGAACAGCGGGAGCATGAGGAGGTTGGCGAGTTTGGTGGTGCAGTAGGTGCGCATCCGGTGGAAGTCGGCTCCGACGGGAGTCCGGTTCAGATCGAGCCGCCCTTTGATGTACAGGCCGGCGCTGACTTGGACCACCCGGGTCCGGTTCGCCAGCAATCGCTCCTCCAGCAGGTGATTGAGGAGAAACGGCGCCAGATGATTTACGGCGAATGCCCGCTCCAACCCGTCCGGAGTGTGCACCAACCGGGACGGCCAGATTCCCGCGTTGTGCACCAGTACGTCGATGTGCCCGCACTGCCGTAGCAGCCCGTCCGCCACCGATCGCACCTCGGACAGTACGGACAGATCGCCGACCACGAGGTGGACCGATCCGCCCAGCGCCGCAGCCGCCCGTTCGCCCCGCTCCCGATCCCGTGCGATCAGCACAATCCGGCAGTTCCGCCGGACGAGTTCAGCGGCCACCGCGTACCCGATGCCGCGGTTGCCGCCGGTGACCACCGCCGTAGTGATGTCCTCCATGGCCGGCACTCTAGAGCATATCTAGAAGATCATTCTAGAAAGATGCTTCAACTCAGGCGTTCTGTCATGCACACTGGGCCGGGGCCGTTCCGCTGTGCTCTCCTTCGCTGCGCTGTTGTGCGAGGGCTCAGTTCACCGGCCCTGTTGACGGCCAGCCATCGTGATAACTCACGGCGTATATAGAGGATCCGGCATCGTGAATCTGAAGAATCGGATCCGCCGAGGCGTATTGGCGGGCTTACTCGCTGCCCTTCTCGCTGCCTTCTCGCTGCCCTTCTCGGCTTCCCGGCGCCGGAGAGTGGAAGGAGCGTGGCCGAGCCCGCCGCCTCAACGTGCTGCCGTCTCGTGACTTCAGCGATCCGTTGAAGCCGGCCACCCCGGGGGGAGGTGCACGACCGCCGATAGTGCGGAATTCAAGAAGGCGACGAAGGGGCGGAGCATCGAGGGCTGCGCCTGCGCCATCTTCCTCGCCGACGACGGTACGGGTGCGCCAACCGCCGTCGAGTGGACCCCGGACGACAAGGACAAGCCAATCGCCACCTGGATGTGAACTGAACGCTCAAGCCACAGCGCTCTGACGAGAGAATGCCGGACGGCTCAGCTCTCCAGGGGGATCAATGATTTTCTGGTCAATGGGAGGTAGCGGGATGACGATACGTGGGTTTGCTACGGCCGCGGCGGCAGGTCTGATGTCAGCGCTGTTGGTCGCCGGTACGCAGACGCCGGTGGCGGCATCCGAGGCGCGGGCCTCGGCGCGCACGGCCCTGAAGCCGTGCACGCAGCGTGTGAGTGTGGAGGTGTTCCGCGAAGGGGGCGTACCGCTCCTGGACTGGCGCGAAAACCTGGAGTTCGACGGTCACGGCACACTCTGGGTCGCGCATATCGCCAAGCACCGGGTCGAGGGCTATGCCCCCGACGGCACGCTCAAAACCAGCTTTCCGGTGAACGGTCCCGGCGGTATCCGACGCGGACCGGACGGATTCATGTACGTCAACTTCGGTGTGAATCCGCTGACGTCGGGGTTAGGTAGCGGCATCGTCCGTTTCGACCCGACCGCCGCCCATCCGAAACCCGAGAAGGTCGTCGACGGGATATCCGGCATCAACGGCCTCGCCATCGACACCGCCGGCAACTTCTATGTCAGTCGCGAGCTGGCCACCGGCATCCTCAAGATCCGCCCGGACGGTACAAAGGACGAGCAGTGGACGCGGGCCGCTTCCGTCTTCGGAACCAACGGACTGGAAATCGTCGGCGACCAGCTGTACGCGAGTGTCATCACCAGCACCGCGTCGCCCGTCGTACGCATCCCCCTGAACGACCCGGCCCGCCACACCACGGTCACGGAACTCAGCCCAAACCCCTGGGACGCCAAGCTCCTTGACGATCTCACCTCCTTCGGTGGCGACCTGGTGGTCGCCAGCTTCCGCGATGGCGAACTCATTCGGGTGGACCCGAAGACCGGCGGATCCTGTGTCCTGGCGACCGGTCTGCGTATGCCCTGCAGCGTCCGTATCCCCCGCGGCTTCGGCGACCATGATCCGCGGCGTGAGCTGTTCGTCGTAGAAGCCTCCGGCCGCATCATGAAGGTGACGGTCCACTGAGAGGGACGGTCCACTGGCGCTGGCCACTTGAGGGCTGTCGTCGTCTCGTTCGTGCTGATGTCCTGGAACGCCCCCTCCTGCTGCGGAGGCGGCTGCTGCGGCGGCGGGGCCAACTGATCAGGATCTTCAGGCCAACCGATCAGGGTCCTGCATCTGATCGACAATGGCTGGTTTCACGGTGTGAGCGGACGTGCCGATACGGCTTGGGTGGAGAGGTCCGCAGGGTGCTGGGTGAGGGGGACGGGTGTACGACTACATCATCGTGGGTGCCGGGTCGGCGGGATGCGTTCTGGCGGCCCGGCTCACCGAGGACGCGGACATCCGCGTTCTGCTCGTCGAGGCCGGGCCGGTGGACGACGCCCAGGAGATCCACGTACCGGCCGCCTTCAGCAAGCTGTTCCAGACGAAGTACGACTGGAGCTACCTCAGCGACTGCGAACCGGGCCTGGACGGCCGGCGTCGGTTCCTGCCCCGGGGCCGAATGCTCGGGGGATCGTCGTCGATGAACGCCATGATCTACATCCGGGGCAACCGACGCGACTACGACGCCTGGGCAGCTGCCGGCGCCGAGCGGTGGAGCTGGGACGACGTGCTCCCGTACTTCCTGCGCGCCGAGGACTTCCAGGGGCGCACGTCCCCGTGGCACGCCGGCGGCGGGCCGCTCACGGTCAGCGAGGGCCGTTCCCGGCATCCGCTGATGGCTGCCTACGTAGCCGCGGCACAAGAGGCCGGCCACGCCTACACCGCCGACTTCAACGGGCCCGAACAGGACGGCGTCGGCTACTACCACCTCACCCAGCGAGACGGTCTGCGCTGCAGCACGGCCGTCGCGTATCTGCGACCGGCGCTGGCCCGGCCGAACCTCGAAGTGCTGACCGGAACGCAGTGCACCCGCGTGCTGTTCGACGGTGATCGCGCGACCGGTGTCGAGCTGGAGCGGAGCGGTGAACTGCTGCGGCGGCACGCGGAACGGGAAGTGGTGCTGTCGGCAGGTGCCTACAACTCCCCGCAACTGCTCATGCTTTCCGGCATCGGCGCTGCCGACGAACTGGCGGCCCGTGGCATCGACGCCCGGGTGGACCTCCCGGTGGGGGAGAACCTCCAGGACCACCCGCACGTCGGCCTCTCCTATCTGACCGACACCGAGTCGCTGCTGACCGCCGAGACACCGGACAACGTGCGCATGCTGGAGGCCGAGGGCCGCGGCCCGCTCACCTCCAACGTCGGTGAGGCCGGGGGATTCCACCGAACCCGCGAAGGCCTCGACGCCCCTGACATTCAGGTGCACGCCACCCCGGTGATGTTCCACGAGGAGGGCATCAGCCCCGTCTTCGACCACGCCTTCATGTTCGGCGCGGTCCTGCTCACCCCCACCAGCCGAGGCAAGGTCTCCCTGCGGTCCGCGATCCCCAGCGCAAAGCCGCACATCCTGCACAACTACCTGACCACCGAGGAGGACCGCGCCACGATGGTCCGGGCCGTAAGGATGCTGCTGGACATCGCCGACCAGCCGAGCCTGCGCAAGCACCGCAGGGCCGACTTCCGCGTCCCCGACTCCCTGACGGACGCCGGCCTGCTGGACTTCGCCCGGCGCGAGCTGCAGACCCTCTACCACCCGGCGGGCACCTGCTCCATCGGACCTGTTGTCGATTCCCGGCTCAGGGTGCACGGTGTGAGCGGCCTGCGGGTGGTGGACGCGTCTGTGATGCCCACCGTGGTGCGGGGCAATACCAACGCTCCCACGATCATGATCGCTGAGAAGGCGGCGGACATGATCCGCGACCTCCCGGCGCCCGCCTGACCCTGCCCGCAAGGCCGCAGGCAGGGGGGCTGTGGGCCCTTCAGGCGCGACCCTGGCGGAGTCGCGGGTCAGGCCCAGGACGGTATGGCCCGCGCGTCGCAGGGTGGCGGCAATGTGAGTGCCGGCGTAGCTGGTGGCACCGGTGACAAGGGTCTTCACGGGGATCCCCAGAGGGAGGGCGAGGCGACGCAAACAATGTGCTTGCCTAGGGGTGCTGAGGGGATCCTCCCTGAGAAGTCGGCTTTGGTCGATCAGGTATGCGGTCGGCGAGAAGCCCTATTGGGCAGTTGCCGCTGGTGGCGTGAGTAGACCAAGCCTCTCCTGCCGGGTCGCCGGGCACGTGGCGGCCACCGGCCCGGGATCCGTCGGCCAGGGGCCGGTGGGGCGTGTGCCGACTGCGGGCGGGGGCCGGCAGTCGGCATGGTGGTGGGTCAGCGGGCGCTGCCGATGTTGCGGTCGGCGTCGGAGCCGCTCAGCATCATGGTGGTTTCCTCGATACGGTGGAAGCGGCCGTCGGGGGCGAGGTCGGCGAAGACGTAGACCTCCATGGTGACGGTGGTGCCGTCGTTCTTGGTGATGTGGCAGGTGTGCCGGTCGGCGTACTTGTTGCCGTCGTACAGCTCGTCGTGGACCTCGACCTTGCCTCCGGCGACGATGCCGCGCAGGTGGCTGATGTGGTCGAGGAACCCGGCGCGGTCGGCCCACCGTCCGTCCGTGCGCTGGCGGTACCCGGGGGTGAAGTGGCGTTCGGCGGCCTCCTCCAGGGTGATGTCGTGGTTGAAGAGCAGGTCGTTGAGGGCGGCTGCGATTCCGGTGCGGTTCATCGGGGCTTCCTTGTGGTGTGAGGCGGCGGTTCGGGAGGACCGGGTCTGGGTGACGGGGAGTGCCGGCGCTGGCCGGGGTTTCAGGCGACGGTCGCGAGGGTGGTGTCGAGCCAGTCGTAGATGCGGGCGAGGGCCAGGCGCATGGCACCGGGGTGGCAGTGAGCACCGGCACCTTCCTCGGCGGTGAACAGCATCAGGGTCCTGGGGCAGGTCAGGTGCTCGTAGAGCTGCTCGGGCTGGCCCTTGAAGAACTCGTCTTCGGCGGCGTCGCACACGAGGGTGGGGCACTGGATCAGCTCGGCGATGCCGCCGTCGAGGGTGTGGTCGAGGTAGGAGGCACTGAAGGCCCGGGGCGTGTCGACGCCCATCACGTACATACCGTGGTTGATCGCCCACCGCGCGGTGGCGTCCTGGGCCGTGATCTGCTCGAAGTGTGCGTCGAGTTCGGGGGCGGAGTCCGCGCGCAGGAGCCGTTCGGCCTGGTCGCGGTCGCCGGGGATGTGGCGGGTGGATATCTGGCCGAGGTCGTAGACGCCGTCGACGGCGATCAGGGCGGCGAGGCGGTGCTCGAACGCGGCTGCCCTGGGGGCGAGTACGCCGCCCATGCTGCTCCCGAAGAGCGCGATGCGGCCGTTGTCGACCTCGGGCAGGGTCTCGGCGAAGTCGACGACCGGGGTGATGACGTTCTCCCAGTCCGGGCGGAAGACCAGGCCCTGGTGGTGGCGAGGGCCGGGCTGCCCGGGGCCGTCGAAGGCCAGGACGGTGTACCCGCGCTCCACGGCGGCCAGCGCGCCGCTGAAGTGGAGTTCCTCGGCGGTGCCGTCGAACCCGCTGTGCATGATCAGTGTGGGGCGGGGCGTGCCGGTGTCGTCGGCCCGGTAGAGGTAGCCGGGCAGGGTGGTGCCCTCGTAGGGGATACGGACCGGTTCGATGCGGGGGGTGTAGAGCGCGGCTGCGGCCTGGAAGCAGGCCACGCTGCGGTCGTAGGTGTGATCGTGGCGGGGGTCGCACGGGTGGCCGTGCTGGAAGAACTCCGCCGACCGGTAGTAGTTGGAGGCGCGCAGGAATCCGTCCCGGGCGCTGACTGTGTGACCCGCGTCCAGGGCCCGCTGGGCCTCGGCGGCCACCCGGTCGGCGGTCGCCGTCCACTCCTCGTGCCAGCTGTCGTAGTCGCCTTCCTCGATACGCGCGCTGGTGGAGACGACCTCGCCGAAGTCGGCGCCGCCGTAGGCGATGTGGCTCATCGAGCGCAGGGTCTCGTACCAGAACTGGGGGTTCTCGGGGAACAGCAGCGGCTTCATCACGCCCTCCTTACGCACAGATCTGTGCGTACGGCAGGACTGTAGACCCGCGGGCGCCAAGAAGCAAATAAATGTGCTTACGATGTGTGGGTGACTCCGAAACAACCGGCCCCGCGCCTCCGCAAGAGCCCCGAGCAGGTCCGCTCGGCCGTCCACCAGGCCGTCATCGACCTGCTGTCCGACCCCCAGGGCGCGGACCTCACCATCCCCGCGGTCGCGCAGCGCGCCGGGGTGAACCACACCAGCGTCTACCGCCGCTGGGGCAGCCGGGAGGCGCTCCTGGCCGACGTGGTCGTCACCCGCCTCGAACGGGACTGGCCGCTGGCCGACACCGGAACCCTGCGCGGCGACCTGACGGCATGGGCCGAAGCGGGCGTCGCGAGCATCCGCACGCCCGAAGGGCGACTGCTCATTCGGGCCGTCGCCCTGTCGATGCCGGGCAGCGCCACGGCGCAGGGGGAACGCGCACAACAGTTCGAGCGCCGCATCGGCGCGATCGAGCGCATCCGCGACCGCGCTGCCGCCCGCGGCGAGGTCCCCCCGCCCCTCGATCAGATCCTCGACCAGCTCGTTGCGCCGCTCTACCTGCGGGCGATCTTCGGCATCGACCCGCCAGCCTCCGGCTACCCAGAACTCCTCGTGGACCGTCTCCTCGGCAGCACGGCCACGGCACAGCCGACCTGAGCGGGGACCACGTCTGCACCCCCAGCTCCGGGCACCACACCGGCGCGGAACGGGCGGTGCATGCGCCGAGTTCCACCGTTCCCCGGGGTGTGGGCCGACCCCGCGTGCGCGTGCGGCGGGGCCCAGCCGGAAGTCCGGGACGTCATCCCCGCCCCCGGACCATCACCAGCGCCAGTTGGTGTATCCGGTGCGCCGGCGGGGCCGGAGTGCGGCCCCGCCCAGCGACCGCAGTCTGCACTGCACGCGTCAACGGCCGCGAGGGGCTGTTCAACGGGGTAGCTTGCGTAGGTGGGGCCGTCCGGGGGTCAGGAAGCGAGCACCCCATGTGGTTCATCGGGTTGAGGTAGACCAGCGCGAAGAACCACGGCGCAGCCTTGCGCGGGTGTTCGATCCTCAGCAGCGAGGCGTAGGCGAACAGGGCGCGATGGGCCGGGCGGTTGGCGGTGTCGCCATCCAGTCCCCGTCCCGCCTGGCCCGGCAAGGTCCAAAGGAGTCAGCCTAAAATGATCAAGTGTCCATCCCTGTCGCCCGGCCGGCATTCGACCTGCTCGATGCTCACCTGGAAGCCCTCAACAACGGAACGGACCTCCCGCTCCCGGAGGGTCTTGCCGATCCTGCCGCGGACGAGGCGGGTGAGCTCGTCCAGTGGGCCCTCGACCGACTCCGGAGCATCCCCCGCGCGCCGAGGGACGTCTTCGCTCGCCAAGTCGGCAGCCTGCTGACGGAGTTCCGCAGCCGCATCTGTCCCTGGAACGCGGCGCTACTGCGGCTGCTCGACGATGTCTACACCTTCGCGGCCACCGGCCCCCGTCGGCACGAGGACTGGGCGCACGACGTCCTGGCGGTGCTGCACCGCTCCGTCCGCGACCCCCGTGGCTGGATCCGACTGGACCGGGACCGCACCAACACCGCCCGCGACACCGTGCCCGCCTACCCCTTCGACCCACCGGCCCCATCGCAGTTCCCTGACCTCCTGTACCCCTTGGAGGCGGAAACGGCTGCCGCGGCGCTCGCCATCATGGCCGAGGAGTGGCAAGCGGAATTCGCTCCCGTCCGCTCCCGCCCGGACCGGGACGCCGTTCTGGCGGACGCCCGCACGGTACTCGACCGATACGGACCCGACGCGCGCTACTGGACCAACGCGACGGCCGCCGCCTCCGATCCGGCCGCGGACTTCCTCGCCGCCGGCCTCGCGGGCACCCGCTCCAATCTCTTCCTCACCTCCGAGTACCTCAACGGCCTCGACCTCTTCGAGGACCTGGGTCTGATCGCCGTGACCGACAACGAGGTGGGCGTCTTCTGGTCGATCGGCGCCTACTGACGTACGGTCAGCCCCTTGATCACTTCGGAACCGCACAGAGGGTGGGGCAGGGCCGCACCCCACCATACGGACACCCGGCCGTCGCGTGAGCCTCGCACCCGCGCCCCGACACGCTGGGACTCCGCGAGCAGGTATCAGGCGGACTGCCGCAAGTTCCTCTGCCTAAAGCGTGTTGCAGAAGGCTGTGGTCAGTCAGGTTGAGCTGGACCGATGAGCCTGATGGATCACGCGGCGAGGGTGAGGTTGTGCATGTGGGCGACGGCTTGGACGGCGTGGTGGAGGCCGTCGCCGCGCTGTCGGCAGTCACGGAGGATCTTGTAGTTCTTCATTCGGGCGAAGGCATGCTCGACGCGGGCCCGGACTCTGCGGTGCTCCGCGTTGTCCTCCTCCTCGCCCGGCAGCAGTGGCCGGTCGGGGCGTTTGCGGTGCGGGACGATGACGCCGGTGTTGATGTAAGCGCCCTGCGCCGGTGGGGCCCTGCCCGCATCGCACACCTGCTGGGCCTGGTGCCCTCGACCGTGCACCGCGTGCTGACCCGCTTCGGCCTGGCCCGCCTCACCCACCTGGACCGGGCAACCGGCCGGCCCATACGCCGCTACGAACGCAACCGGCCAGGCGAACTGGTCCACGTGGACATCAAGAAACTCGGCAACATCCCCGACGGCGGCGGCCACAAGACCCTCGACCGCCAAGCAGGCCGCAAAACCCGCTCCGGCGCCGGCTACAGCTACATCCACACCGCCGTCGACGACCACTCCCGCCTCGCCTACAGCGAGATCCACGCAGATGAGAAGAAGGAGACCGCCACCGCCTTCTGGACTCGCGCCCAGGCGCTCTTCACCACCTGCGGAATCACCGTCGAACGCGTCCTGACCGACAACGGCGCCTGCTACAAGCCACACGCCTGGCGCGACGCACTCGCCGCGGCCGGGATCACCCACAAGCGAACCCGACCCTACCGACCGCAGACCAACGGCAAGGTCGAACGCCTCAACCGCACCCTGCTCGATGAATGGGCCTACGCAAAGCCCTACCACTCAGAGGCCGAACGCCGACAAGCGTTCCCGCAGTGGCTCCATACCTACAATCACCACCGCGGACACACCGCCCTGAAAGGCAAACCACCCGCCGGCCGCGTCCCCAACCTCACAGGGCAATACACCTAGAGCCTGTCCGATGGGTCGGCCGGGCGGTCCGCCGTGACCAGCCACGACGTGCTGAGCAGTCGGACCGTGCCGTCCGCCGCCTGCTGGGTGCGCAGATGGTCCGTCAGGGTGCTGTGGGCGCGAGCCCGCGCGGCCGCATCAGCCTGTTCCATCAGGTGGTGGCCGGGGCCGGTGCCCAGCAGAAACTCCGCCGCGTCCTCGGCTCCGTGTCCCCATGTCCCGTACGTCTGCGCTTGGTTGATGCTGATGCCGGTGAACCCGGACGTGGTGAGGACGTCGCGGATGCGGTCCGGGGCAGCCAGGGAGAACATGCCGGGCAGCCCCGGCCGCCCGAAGTCGCCGACGGGCAGGAAGTCGCGCAGTGACGCCATCGCCGCCACCCAGCCGTTGAGCGCGGCATCGGCCGGGCAGACGAACGCCAGGCGCCCGCCGGGCCGCAGCGCCCGGCCGACGTTACCGAAGGCCGCTACCGGGTCGGCAAAGAACATCACCCCAAAGCGGCTGACTGCCGCGTCGAACGCGCCTGCTTCGAAGGGGTACACCTGGGCGTCCCCTTGTGTGAAGGAAGCGTTGGCGATGCCCTCCCGTTCCACGCGGGCCCGCGCCGCGGCCAGCATCGGGCCGGACAGGTCGAGGCCCAGCGCATGCCCTTGGGGCGCCCTGAGCGCGGCGAGGCGTGTGGTTTGCCCGGAGCCGCAACCGAGGTCGAGGACCCGGTGGTCCCCGGTGATTCCGGCGGCGTCGAGCAGAGGCTCGTTGAAGCCCTCGTTCACGGCGTTCCAGCGGTCCTGGTTGCGGGCCCAGTGGGAGCCTTCGGGGCCGTTCCATGCCTGTGCCTGCTCGGTGTTGACGACGTCCGACACGGGTGCCTCCTGTGGTGGGTGACGGATGATGGGCACTCGCCCAAACGTTATGGGCATTCGCCCAAACTGGCAATCCCCGCTAATATGCGCAGAGTTGTGCCCCTTGAGGGCGGCGGCAGCAGAACGAGAGAGAGGCCCATGTCACCGCGCGGAGTGGCGACGCCGGACGTACGCGAGCGGCTGTTCGCGGCCGCCGAGCGTGTCGTGGAGCGGGACGGGCCCGGCGCGCTCACCAGCCGAGCCATCACCACCGAGGCGGGCTGCTCCAAGGGGCTGTTGCACGCGCACTTCGCGGGGCTCGATGAATTCGTGGCCGAGCTCTGCCTCGACCGGTTCGCGCGGACGGCGGCGAAGGCTCAGGCCCTGTCGGGGCTCGCCGGGCAAGGCACGGTGGCGCGGAACCTCAACGTCGTCGCCCTCGCGCTGTTCGACTCCGCCGGACCGGCCCTCTCGGGTCTTGCCATCAGCCGCCCCGCCACCACGCTGCGCATCCGCGAGGCCCTGGAAGGCGGGGCGCCGGGCCTCACCGCGATCCAGGAGGCCATCACCGGCTATCTCATGGCTGAAAGGAGGCTCGGCCGGGTGGCGGAGACCGTCGACCCGGGCACCGTGGCCCTCGCCATCGTCGGCACCGCCCACCACCTCCTGATGACCAGCTGGCCGGATACACCTGACCCACGGTCCTCTATGACGCGCCTGGTGGACGCGCTGGTGGACGGCTAGTGCTGTGACCGCATTGGTTCGCCGGGTCGGTGCTCGTGGCGGTTGGATGTGCGGTGATGCCCGATCCGACTGCTGGAGGCGCGGTGGCCGAGCCTGTCCACGTGCGCAGACTGACCGACCAGGAGGGGCAGCGGCTGCAGCAGATCGTGCGCCGGGGCAGCACGAGTTCGGTGCGTTACCGGCGGGCGATGATGCTGCTGGCCTCGGCCGGCGGGAACCGCGTGCCGGTGATCGCCCAGCTGGTGCAGGCCGACGAGGACACCGTCCGGGACGTGATCCACCGGTTCAACGAGATCGGCCTGCCCTGCTTGGACCCTCAGTGGGCGGGAGGCCGTCCCCGCCTGCTCAGCGATGACGACGAGGACTTCGTCATCGCGACGGCCGCCACCCGCCCGGCCGGGCTCGGCCAGCCCTTCACTCGCTGGTCGCTGCGCAAGCTCGCCGCCTACCTACGCAAAGTGCACGGCCGTGTGATCCGTATCGGTCGCGAGACGTTACGCGGCCTGCTCGCTCGCCGTGGCGTCACCTTCCAGCGCACGAAAACCTGGAAGGAGTCGCCCGACCCCGACCCCGACCGCGACCGCGACGCCAAGCTCGACCGCATCGAGCACGTCCTTCACCAGTTCCCGGACCGGGTCTTCGCCTTCGACGAGTTCGGCCCCCTGGGTATCCGGCCCACCGGCGGCAACTGCTGGGCCCAACAGACCCGTCCCGACCGCGTGCCGGCCACCTACCACCGCACTCACGGCGTGCGCTACTTCCACGGCTGCTACTCGGTCGGCGACGACAGTCTGTGGGGCGTCAACCGCCGCCGCAAAGGCGCCGCCAACACCCTGGCCGCGCTGAAGTCGATCCGCGCCGCCCGCCCCGACGGCGCCCCGATCTACGTGATCATGGACAACCTCTCCGCCCACACCGGTGACACGATCCGCCGCTGGGCGAAGAAGAACAAGGTCGAGTTGTGCTTCACCCCGACCTACGCATCCTGGGCCAACCCATCGAGGCGCACTTCGGACCGCTGAGGCAGTTCACCATCGCCAACTCCAACCGCCCCAACCACACCGTGCAGACCCGGGCCCTGCACGCCTACCTGCGATGGCGCAACGCCAACGCCCGCCACCGCGACGTCCTGGCCGCCGAACGCAAGGAACGCGCCCGTATCCGAAGCGAGAAGGGCATCCGTTGGGGCGGACGCCCTTTCGAAACCGCAGCCTGACAACCAGGCGAACCAACGCGGTCAGCACTTGCAGTCGAGCGGGGACGAAGATGTGCCGGACAGGTGGTCCTGGGGCCGGATGGAGCCTTAACGCCGCGCGTGGCGGATCTTCAACCGTCCGAACCCCATGGTCCCAGAGATCCGGATCTTCGGCCCGCCGGGACGGGAGCGCTGCCGGGTCTTGTAGAGCGAGTCCTTCCACCCGGTGCGCAGATCCTCGACGTCGACGATCGCGTCGCGAGGCACCGTGATCTTGGCCCTGCCGGTGCCTAGTTGCAGCTCGATGTCGACTACTGGATGCTCGATGACCGCCCGGGACAGGTCGAGATGCACCCTTCCGAATGCGGACGCGACCTTGAGGGTCCGAGGTACCCGCCATGCACCGCGCCGCTGGATCCGTCCGCCGGCTACGGCAATGGTGGACGTGGTGCCCGCATTCTCCTCCGGGAGCGAGGCCAGAGCCGACACGAGCTCGCTATGCGTCTTGGCGGTGAGCACCTGGTGGAGGCGTTCGTCCATCTCCTCGTGCGAGATGTGCCCTTCGGTGTACGCCTCCTGCACGCGCTGCACGGCCGTGCCACGGTCGTCCTCGCTGATCAGTGGCGACAGGTCTTCCGGAAGAGAGGTCACCGTCCCACCCTAGTGCCGTGCCGAGGATGTGAACACGCCAAGGTCCGTAGCGGGCAAGGCGTCCGATGGGGAGGCCGACCGCTCGTCATGATTGACCTTGATCGCCCAACCCGGCGAACCAATGCGGTCAAAGCACTGGAAACTGTCTGGTGGGTCATGTGCGGAGCCAGCGACGGATGGCTGCGACGGTCACGGTGCCGTGAAAGACGTATGTCCGCTTCTCAAAACGGGTGGCCACGGCCCGGAAGCCTTTCAGCGTCAGGATGGTCCGTTCCGCCTCGTTCCGTCTCCTGTAGACCTCCCGGTTGAATCCGGGGGGGGGGGCGGCCGCCCGAGCTACCGCGCCGCCGACGGTTGGCCCGCTGGTTGGCGGTTCCGGAATCGTGTGCTCGATCTGTCGGCGGCGCAGGTGGCGGCGGTTTCTGCGGGAGCTGTAGGCCCGGTCGGCGCACGGGTGGTCCGGCCGGGTGCGCGGGTGTCCGCCACTCGGCCGGGGAACGCGGACGTGGTCCAAGACCTGAATCATCTGCGGGGCATCACCCCACTGCCCAGGTGTGATCACGAAAGCAAGCGGACGCCGTCCGTCCTCGCTCGCCAGATGGATCTTGGGCGTGAACCCGCCGCGTGAACGGCCCAGGGCTTCATCGCTGCGATGCCAAGCTGGTTGGCGGCGACGCCCAGGGACCCGCGGAGAACGCCTGCGAGCCCCAGCCGCATGCTGATGAGCCCGACACGAAGTCGAGTCGACACTCACCACAGTCCAGTCGATCCGGCCTCCGCATCGGCCTCGGCTTGGACTGCTCGCAACAAATTCTCCCCACGTACCGTCGGCTGACCACCTGCGCTGCCTGTCATGAACGGTCTTCCGCTTCCCGAACCGCGCCGGCAGATCCCGCCACGGAATGCCCGTCCGTAGCCGGAACGGGATGTCGTTGATCACCGTGCGGTGGCACTGACCCGCCCCGGCCCGTCCACCACGGTTCCGCGTTCAGCACTCTCATTTCCGGTGAGTGCGGTGAGCTCTGGGCCACCATGCCGCCACTGGCCAATGAGCTTTCCGGAGTGGTCCCAGGTGCGCCAACGCCCCGGGAAACGAGTGCCTCACCGCCACCAACGAGTCGGCGGAGGTTCCCTCCTGGGGTACCCGCTGCGTGCCGCGCTGCGTGCGGCAGGATGGCAGCTTGTGTCGGGGCGTCCGCGGACGTCTCGGTGCATTCACAGTCCTAGAGACAAGCAGGTGTCAAGGTGACGAAACATTACATCCGGTGCTCAGAAGAGCTGTTCCTCCGGGCAGTGGGAGCCGGCCGGTGAACCGTGCCCTCACACTGCATGACTTGATCGTCGCGGGGGCCGCGCTGGCCGCCGGTATCGTGGCCGGCCTGTTCTTGCGCGCGGCCCTGCGGTGGCTGGCCAAGCACGCGCACCGGACGCGGTGGAGCGGGGACGACGTCATCGTGGATGCACTGCGGTCCGTGGTGCCCTGGGCGGCGATATGCGCCGGGTTGGCGGCGGCCACCGCGGCGCTGCCGCTGACGCCGACGGTAGGACGCACCGTCAACCGGACGCTGACCGTGCTGCTCATCCTGGTCGGCACGCTCACCGCGGCCCGGGTGATCACCGGACTGGTGAAGTCGCTGGCACAGTCCAGATCCGGAGTGGCGGGATCGGCCACCATCTTTGCCAACATCACGCGCATCGTGGTGCTGGCGATGGGCTTTCTCGTCGTGTTGCAGACCCTGGGCATCTCCATTGCCCCGCTGCTCACCGCGCTGGGTGTGGGTGGCCTCGCGGTAGCCCTGGCGCTGCAGGACACCCTCGCCAACCTCTTCGCTGGTGTGCACGTCCTCGCCTCGAAGACGGTGCAGCCCGGTGACTACATCCGGCTCAGCAGCGGCGAAGAGGGCTATGTCGTCGACATCAACTGGCGAAACACCGTGGTGCGGCAGCTCTCCAACAACCTGGTGATCATCCCCAACGCCCAGCTGGCCGGCACCAACATGACCAACTTCACCCGGCCGGAACAGCAGTTGTCGATCCTGGTGCAGGTGGGAGTCGGCTACGACAGCGATCTCGAACACGTCGAGCGGGTCACCACCGAGGTCGTCAAGAGCGTGATGACCGATGTCAGCGGTGCTCTCCCCGACCATGAACCGGCCGTCCGTTTCCACACATTCGGAGACTCCAGGATCAGCTTCACGGTGATCCTGGGCGTCGGCGAATTCAGTGACCAGTACCGGATCAAGCACGAGTTCATCAAGCGCCTGCACCAGCGGTACCAGGCCGAGGGCATCAGGATTCCCGCCCCGACGCGGACCGTGGCACTGCAGCAGTCCGACGGGGGCGTGATTCCGCACCAGCGGGAAACACCGGACCTGGTGCCGTAGGCCGAGCGGGCGGTGCAGGCGCGGTGCACGGCGCCCTGACGGAGCGCGAAGAGATGTATGCCGAGGGTCGCCTGTCTGGTAGCGGGTCGGCCCTCGGCCTCTGCGCCGACCCTTGTCAGCAGGGCAGCAGGGCAGCAGGGCAGCAGGGCAGCACGGCATCTGGGGCTGATGCGTCATTAGCAGCGGCGCATGGCAGCAGGCGGCAGCGGGAGACTCCGAGCGGGCGGGCGGTCGCCGAGATCGCCGCTCGTATGCGGATGCGGCTCGGCCCGATGACGGTCCTTCTCGGCGAGCCGGCGGACCGCCGGTCTGATCCATCACCGGCCGCCGCTGAAGGCGGCCGGGACGGGTGTCGAGCGTCTCCAGGATGTCCCGCAGCGGCTCAGGCCGCAGCGCGGCTGGGCTCACGGCCGCTCAGCAGGCTTCCCGCGCCGGGGACGAACGTGGGCAGACCCAGTTCGGTGAGGATGCGGTACGCCGTGGCGGCGGCCGCCGAGAGCACCGGTAGGCCTGCCGCGTCCTCCACCGGCTGGAGCGACGGCAGCGACGGCATCTGGACGCACGCGGACAGGACGAGCGCGTCGGCCCGCGACAGGTCCAGTCGCCGCCAGTGGTCGCGCAGATCCGCGGGGTCGAGGCGGGCGACCGCCAGATTGTCCGGGACCTCCAGGCTCAGCGCGTCCACGACCTCGGTGCCCGCGTCCTCGATGTAGTCCGCGACCAGGCGCGTGAGCGGCTTCATGTACGGCGTGATGATCGCGACCCGTCCGGCCCCCAGGGCCTTGATGCCGTCGAGCAGGGCCCCGGCGCTGGAGACCACGGGCGCCTGCGCGCCCTGGGAACGGAGCACGCCGGTGATCTCGGCCTCGGCGGTGCAGTGGTGCCCCGGGCCCTGGGCCATGATCGCCACAAGGCAGGCCGTGGCGACCACGTCGGGCCGCGCGTCCGCGAGTTCCAGGGCCGCGCGCTCGGTCTGCGCGTTCATGGCGCGCAGCTGCTCGGGCGTCACGTGCTGCATACGCATCCGGCTGCTGTGGAAGACGAACCGGTCCTCGGGGAGGACGGCCTCGCGCTCGCGCAGCATGCGCGGCAGCTCCGTCTCCATGGTCAGGTTCGAGCTGGGCACGATCATGCCGATGTGGTGGTCGGTCACGGGATCCTCCGGATGTCCGGTGTACGTACGGTCGTTGACGACCCAGGACCCGTGGTCCGCCGCGGCGGACGGGCTACGCGTCCTCGGTCAGCCCCTCCCAGTGGTCGGCGAGGGACGTGAGCAGATGCACGATCTCTTCGCGCCGCTCGGCTCCGAACGGCTCCAGGAGCCGTTCGTCGAGCCGGCGGGCGCGGCTGTTCGCGTCGTGGAGGGTCCGCTCGCCCTCCTCGGTCAGATAGAGCAGCTTGCGGCGGCCGTCGTCGGCGGCCGTCCTGCGCACGATCAGGCCCCGCTTCTCCAGCCGCCGGGCGACGTCCGCCATCGTCGACGTGTCCAGGGCCACCGCCGACGCCATCGACCGCTGGTCGTGCCCCGGCGCCGCGTCCACCGCTTGCAGCACCGCGAACTGCGGTCCGGTGAGCGTCGGGTCCACCGCGCGGATCCAGACCGCGAGATACGCCTGGTAGAGGCGCCGGACCTGGTAGCCGGGGGCGGCCGTCAGCGCGGCGGGAGCCCGGGGCGGTGTGGACGGCGAGGGTGCGGTTTCGTCAGCCATGAGCTCACTTAAGCACGGCTTTTGATCGGTTCGGCAGCCGGATGGGGACGGTCCGGGAAGGGGGGCCACGGGCGGCCGTCAGGTCAGCATCGGGCGCAGCGCCGCGCGCAGCGCCGCGAGCGCGGCGGGCGGATTGTCCCAGAACAGCATGTGGCCGGCGTCCGGGATTTCGGTGAGCGCGGCCGTCGGGTGCAGCCCGGCCGCCTCCGCCGCGCCCTCGGCGGTGACGACGGGACTGTCCGCGCCGTACAGCAGCGCCGTGGGGCCCGGCACCGAGGGCCACCAGTCGAAGAAGTCCTCGCTCTCGAAGCCGCGGTGGGTGGCCACGACGGCCTCTTTCGCGCAGCTGGCCAGCCAGCGGGCCCGCAGTTCCTGCTCCGCGCGCGGCCAGCGCGGCCACGCCCGGGCCACCTCGTCCGCGTCCGTACCGCGCACGGCCTGCGCCAGCTGGCCCAGGAACGCGTCCAGTGCCGTCGGGTAGGGCCCGCGCCCCGGTCCGCTCATCGGCGGGTCGCCCAGCACCGTGCCCCGCAGCGCGACCTTGCCCCGGACGGCGGTCACGGCCGCGATGCGCGCGCCCATGGAGTGCCCGAAGAGCACCGGGCGGTCGAGTCCGAGCTCCGTGACGACGGCCTCGGTGTCCTCGGCGTACTCCTCCAGGCCGTAGGAACCGCCGTCGTCGGACAGCCCGCGCCCGCGGATGTCGACGACCAACGGACGTACGAGATCGGTGAGTTCACGCGCCACGAAGTCCATCGTGATCGCGGGGCTGGTGATGCCGGGCAGCACGATGAGCGGGACGCCGGGGCCGCCGTAGTCCAGAACGTGCAGGCGCGTGCCGCCCGAGCGTACCCAGCGGCTCGTGGCGGGTACGTCGGCGAGATCGGCGAGCGTGGACTGCGACAGGCAGCGGGCGGGCGGGGTGGGGGTCATGGGGTCCTCCGGCGTCGGACTCGGTGGGGTCATGGGGCGCTCCTGGGCAGGCCGCCGAGGTAGGCGAGGGCGTCCTTGAGGTCGATCACATCGCCGTACTTGGCCTGGATGTCGAAGAGATTCGCCTCGTGCGGGCCCGGCGCCCGGTCGCCGACGCACTCGCGCGGCACCAGCACCGAGAACCCGGACTGCACGGCGTCCACGGCCGTCGCCCGCACACAGCCGCTCGTCGTCGCCCCGCACACCAGCACGGTGTCGCAGCCGAGGCCGGTCAGCAGGGCGGCCAGCGAGGTGCCGAAGAACGCGGAGGCGCCCTTCTTCACGATCAGATGGTCCTGAGGCGCGCGCGGCAGCCGCGGATCGACCGCGACCTCCGCACTGCCTTCGATCAGGGCCCGCATGCCCTGCGCCTTGTGCAGCCAGGTGACGGCGTCACCCGCCGCCTCGGCCGGCGTGTAGGCGATCGCGGTGAGGACGACCGGCACCCCGGCCGGACGCCCCGCCTCGATCAACGCGCCCGTGGCGCCGACGACGTCGGTCAGGTCCGCGCCCGACGGGAAGCCGTCCTCGGTGAAGCCGCGCGTGAGGTCGACCACGACGATCGCGGGCCGGGCGCCGCGGCGCACGGGGGCGCCGAAGCCCGCCCGCGCGTAGGTGCGTTCCGTCTCCTGCCCGTACCGCGCGGCGCTCATGACGCCCTCCGCAGGGCCCGCAGCTCCCGTGCCTGGGCGCCTAGCCTGCCGAGCAGCCAGCCCTCGAAGAGGCCGAGCGCGAATGCTCCGGCGACCAGGCCGTACTTGGCGGCAGCGGGGCCGAGCAGCATCGCCAGGCCGTCGAGCTCGGCGTCCTGCGCGAGCGCGGGCTGCGAGGCGGCGGGCTGCCAGGCGGGGGAGGGGGCCGCAGCCGCGCCCTGCGGGCCAGGCGCTCCGGTGACCCGGTCCTGGTCCAGCAGGCTCCCCAGATTCTGTGCGAACTGCTGCAGGATCCGGTCCGACACGGCCGCGATCGCGCCCTTGCCGAACTGGGCGATCTTGCCCCGGATCACCAGATCCGTGGAGAGCTGGAGCAGCGCGCCCTCTGGCGCCGCCACCACCTCCAGCGCGACGTCGGCCTCCGCGTCCCCGCTGCCGTGGGTGTCGGCCCCGCGGGCGTGGACCCGCAGCCGCCGCCGCTCGGCGTCGACCTCCAGGAACCGGACCGTGCCCGCGTACGCGGCGCTGATCGGCCCCACCTTGATCTTCACCCTGCCCTGCCAGACGTCGCCGTCCCGCCCGTCGAGCGCGGCGCCCGGCATGCACGAGGCGACCCGTTCGACATCGTTCATCAGCGCGAAGACCTCGTCCGGCGAGGCCTTGACCGGGACCGCGTTGGTCAGCTGCATACGTCACTCTCCTTGCTGTCACAGCGGCTCGCGCAGGCCCGGCGCCGGGCCTGCGCGCACCCGTCGATCGCCTCGACGATGGTCTGGTATCCGGTGCACCGGCACAGATTGGCGGCGACGACCTCCCGGATGTCCTCCTTGGTCGCCTCCGGCCGCTCGGCGAGGAACCCCTCGGCGAGCATCAGGAAGCCGGGCGTGCAGAAGCCGCACTGCAATCCGTGGTGTTCGCTGAACGCCCGTTGCAGATCCCCGAGTTGGTCACCTTCGGACAGTGACTCGACCGTACGGATCCGGGCGCCTTCGGCCTGGGCCGCGAACATCAGACAGGCGCGTACGGGCCGGTCGTCGACCAGCACGGTGCAGGCGCCGCAGATGCCGTGCTCGCACCCGACGTGCGTCCCGGTCATCCGCAGTTCGTGACGGAGTACGTCGACGAGGGTGCGGCGCGGCTCGGTGATCACCTCGTGCTGCTCGCCGTTGACATCGAGGATGATCAGCTGCACCTCCCGCTGCGCCGGCGCGGTGGTGTCGGTCATGATGCGGCCTCCGGGTTCAGGGCGCGGTGCACGGTCTCGGGAGTGACGGGCGTGTGGTCGAGCTCGACGCCCGTGGGGCGCAGGGCGTCGTTGACGGCGTTGAGGACGGCGGCGGGCGCCCCGATGGTGCCGCCCTCGCCGGCGCCCTTCGCGCCGGTTTCGGTGAACGCGGAGGGAGTCTCCAGATGGTGGATCAGCACATCGGGGATCTCGTGGGCGGTGGGCACCTTGTAGTCCATGAAGCTGGTCGCCGACGGCTCGCCCTGGTCGTCGTACGTCACCTGCTCGAACAGCGCACCGGCGATGCCCTGCGCGATGCCGCCCCGGCACTGCCCCTCCACGACCTGCGGATTGATGGCGACGCCGCAGTCCTCGACGCATACGTACCGCAGGATCTCCACCTGCCCGGTGCCCTGGTGCAGTTCGACGACGACGCCATGGGTGGCGTTGGAGAAGGTGCCGTCGGTGAAGACATCGAAGGTGGCGGTGGCCGCCAGGCCCGGTTCGATGTCCTTGGGCAGCAGGTGCGCCCGGAGGTAGGCGATATCGGCGATGTCCTCGTAGGTGAGTACCTCGGATGTGTCGTCCCGGCGGCGGGCGGCACCGTCCGTCAGCTCCACCGCGTCGGCGTCGATGCCCCAGCGGGCCGCGGCGATGGCGCGCAGCTTGTCGCCGAGCTTCGCCGCGGCCAGGCGCACCGCGCTGCCGCCGACGGTGATGGAGCGGCTGGCGAAGGTGCCCCACCCGTAGGTGATGCGGTCGGTGTCGCCCTGGTGGAGCCTCACCTTGCCGATGTCCAGGCCGAGTTCATCGGCGACGATCTGCGCCATCGTCGTCTCGTGGCTCTGCCCGTGACTCATCGTGCCGGTGGTGACGGTCACCGCGCCGCTGGTGTCCATCCGTACCTCGGAGATGTCGAAGCCCGGCACGACCTGCATCTTGCGCTGGGCGAAGGCCGTGGAGCCGTATCCGGTGCGCTCGCTGAAGCATGCGTAGCCGATGCCGAGGTGCCGCCCCTCGGCCGCCGCCGCGGCCTGCTTCTCGTACCAGCCCTCGTCCTGGACGAGCCGCTCGCACAGGTTCAGCGACTCCAGATAGGAACCGGGGTCGTAGGTGATGTGGTTGACGCCGGTGTACGGGAAGTCGGTGATGACGTTGCGGCGGCGGATCTCGACCGGGTCCAGGCCCAGTTCGCGGGCTGCGCGCTCGAAGAGCCGCTCCACGACCATCACGTACTGCGGGCGGCTGACGCCCCGGTAGGGCGCGGTGGGCGCCTTGTTGGTGGTGATCGCCCGGCCGCGCACCCGGTAGGCGGGCACCTTGTAGACGCCGGGCATCTCGGCGGAGGCCATCAGCGGCTCGATGCCCGCCGTGAACGGGTAGCAGGAGTAGGCGCCCATATCGCACACCACATCCGCGTCGAGCCCCAGGATCCTGCCGTCCGTGCCGAAGGCGGCACGCACCTGGTAATGCTGTTCGCGGGCGAGGAACGACGCGGACAGGGCGTCCTTGCGGTCCTCGATCCACTTCACCGGCCGGCGCAGCCGCAGCGCCGCCGCGGCGGCCGCGATCTCCTCGCGCCCGACGACGCACTTCTGGCCGAAACCGCCGCCCATGTCGGGCACGACGACCCGCACCGCGCGCTCGTCGAGGCGCAGGCTACGGGATGCCACCGTCCGTACCTGGTGCGGGACTTGGGTACAGGTCTGAAGGACGAGCTGTTCCTCGCGGTCGTCCCAGTGCGCCACGACGCCGCGGGTCTCCAACGGCAGCGCGTTCTGCCGGCCGGTCCTGGACTCGACGTGGACGACGCAGGGCGCGGACGCGAAGATCTCGTCGATGCCGTCCGTCGCGAAGAGAGAGACGTCCACGAGGGTGTTGCGGGCGGCCTCGTCGTGGACGAGCGGAGCGCCGGGCGCCAGCGCCGCCTCCTCGGAGGTGACCGGCGGCAGTGTCGTACAGCTGACCTTGGCCGCCTCCAGGCCGTCCTCCGCGGCGTACGCGTCCCGGGCCACCACGATCGCGAGGGGCTCCCCGACGTAGCGGACCTTGTCGCGGGCGAGGACGGGCATGGCGGTCGGGACGTACTCCGAGAGGGGGCGCCCCAGCTGGGCGGTGATGTCGCCCAGCTCCAGGTCGTCCGCCGTGAACGCCGCCACGACGCCGGGGACGTGGCGTACCGCCGAGAGATCGACCGAGGCGATCTCACCATGGGCGACCGTGCTGCGTACGAACTGGGCGTGCAGCATGCCGGGCAGCGCGATGTCGTCGACGAACCGACCGCGCCCGGACAGCAGCCGCGGGTCCTCGCGGCGCGCGACCGACCTGCCCACCAACGTGCGTTCTTTCAACGGGACTTCGCCTCCTCACAGGCGCGCCGGACCAGCGTCCGGACGAGTTCCTTGCGGTAGCGCGTGCTGCCGGACGCGTCGGCGGGGGGCTCGACGGCTGCCGCTGCCGCCGACGCGCAGTCGTCGAAGGAGCCGCCGCCGGCCAGCACGGCCTCCGCCTCCGGCACCCGTACCACCGCGGCCGCCACCCCGCCGAGCGCCACCCGGCCGCCGCGTACCGTTCCTGCCTCGATGTCGAGGTCCACGGCGGCCGCCACGAGGGCGAAGTCACCGCGCCGCTCGGCGAATTCGGTGAGGGCGGCGTGCGGAGCGGGACGCGGGAAGACGATCTCGACGAGGAGTTCGTCCGGGTCGAGGGCGGTCGTGTAGTAGCCGAGGAAGAAGTCCGCGGCCGGGATCCTGCGCTCGCCGCGCGGGCCCCGCGCCACGAACTCGGCACCGAGGACCACCGCGAGCAGGCACCACTCGGCGGTGGCGTCGGCGTGTGCGATGCTGCCGCCGACCGTGCCGCGCGTCCGGATCGGCAGATGCCCGATCCAGCCCATGGCGTCCCGCAGAACCGCGAAGCCCGCCCCGAGCACCCCCGCCGGGTCGGTCTCCACCGTGTGATGGGTGGTGAGCGCCCCGATGCGCAGACCGCCGTCGGCGTCCCGGTGCAGCCGGCCGAGTTCCCGGATGCCGGCGATGTCGACGAGATGCCGCGGGCGGGCCAGCCGGAAGTTCATCATCGCGACGAGGCTCTGTCCGCCGGCGATGACCTTGGCGTCGTCACCGAGCTCGGCCAGCAGCCGGGTGGCTCCGTCGACGTCGGGGGCCCGGTGATACCGGAACGGGGCGGGCTTCATGCTCCTCCTGTCGTACGTGGGGTGCTGTCGCGCGGCCGGACCGTCAGATGGCTGCCTGCTCCGGCACCGTCCGGGGAGCGGGCACGCGCAGCTCCTCGTCGTCGCCGTCCAGGGCCCGGCCCTTGGTCTCCGGAGCCGCCACCGCCATCCACACGACGGCCACCAGCACGGCGAACCCCAGGACCGCGAACGTCACCGGGAGCCCCAGCACGGGCCACAGCACCGAGCCGAACAGCAGCGGGGCGAAGCCGGTGAGCGCCCGGCTGACCGACGAGGCCCAGCCGAAGCCGCTGGCCCGCAGGGGAGTGGGGTACAGCTCGGAGACGTACGCGTACATGGCGGGGATGGTGAGCTGCATCAGGAAGCCGAACCCGGCGATCGCCACGGCCGACCCGGTCGGCACCTTCATCACCAGCGCGAACACCACCAACGCGAGCGCCGCGAGCGGCGCCGAGATCCCGATGAGCCACTTGCGGCCGACGGCATCGACGAGCGCGGTGGAGACCAGGACGCCGATGATGCCGACACCGCTCATCAGGGTGGTGCTCATGAAGGCGGCCGTTTCACCGAGGCCCTCCTCCTTCAAGATGGACGGCAGCCAGCTCAGCGCCGCGTAGTAGACGAGCATGACCGTGGCGAACAGCAGCCAGGCCGCGGAGGTGATGCGCGGGCTGAACTTCCAGATCCGGCGCAGCTGTTCGGCCGCGGCGGCCACTCCGCGCACCCCGGTCTCGGCAACGGGCTCGGGGATGACGTACGGCTCGACAGGCGCGCCGGTGCGGGCGACGAGGTCGTCGATGACCTGCCGGGCCTCGGTCTCCCGGCCCTTCTTCGTCAGATAGATCGGCGACTCGGGGATGCCACGGCGCGCCCAGAACAGCAGCAGTGCGGGCAGCACCATCGTCGCCAGCATCCACCGCCAGTTCCCGTCGAGGGGCAGCATCGCCGTCGACACGAGCCCGCACAGCGTCACGCCGATCGGCCACCACAGGTCGAGCGCGGTCAGCACCCGGCCCCGGTACTTGCGCGGCGAGAACTCGCCCACCAGGGCATAGTCGACGGGGATGCAGCCGCCCAGCCCCACGCCGGCGAGGAAGCGCAGCGCGAGAAAGACCGGGTACGTCGGGGCGAGCGCGCCGAGCACCGAGAACAGGGCGAAGATCAGCAGCGTGACACTGAAGGCCTTCTTGCGCCCGATCCGGTCCGCGACCGCACCCCAGGCGACGGCGCCCACGGCCATGCCGACGAGGTTGGCGGTGGCCACGAGGCCGCGCCCGCCGAGCGAGAGGTCGAAGTGTGTGCCCAGCAGCGGCATGAGGAAGCCGTTCAGGGCGATGTCATAGGCGTCGAAGAGGTAGCCGAGACCACCGATGATGAAGATCTTTCCCTGGACGGACCATCTCCAGGGGAGTTCCTGAACGATCTGATCGCCTGTTTTCACGTTCGCTCCACGGTGTTGCGTGTCGGATACGTGCCGCACCATCGCGGACGCGCTGCTGGCGGCCCTGCCGTGCGGGTCTTGCGGGAAGCGTGCGGGTCTTGCGGGAGGGGTCTCAGCGGGCGAACTGGTAGGAGAACGCTCCGAGATCGGGATCGTTGAGCGGGGTGCCACCCCACAGCCAGTCGTACGAGAGGTCCGACTCGCCGTCGAAGGTCTTGAGCTTCTCGTCCCTGGCCCGCTGCTCGGGGCCGTCGGGCAGGTGGTAGAAGGTCTTGTTCTGCAGCGACGCGTCCTGGACCATCCCGGCGTGCTTGGCGCGCCGGTCGACATAGCGGCGCAGCGCCCCTTCGATGCCGTCGGCCGTGACCGCGCCGAGTTCCTCGGCGAGCACCGCGGCGTCCTCCATGGCCTGCGAGGCACCCTGCGCCTGGTAGGGCAGCATCGCGTGGCAGGCGTCGCCGAGGAGGGCTGTGCGGCCGTCCATCCACACCGGGTCGCGGCGCCGGTGGTAGAGCGCGAAGACGGAGACATCCTCCTTGGCCTTGGACAGCATCGCCGGCACACGGTCGTCCCAGCCGGGGAAGGCGTCGACGAGATCCTGCGCCGTCGCGGGAACGGCCCACTTCTCGCGGACCTCGTCCGTGCACGGTACGCAGGCCACGATGTTGAGGTACTCGCCGCCGCGGATCATGTAGTGGACGAGGTGCCGGTCGGGCCCGTACCAGATGGTGCTCTGGTAGCGGTCCACGAGCCAGCGCGTCGCCGGGTCGGCCGCGATCAGATCGCCCGGGATCAGCGCCCGGTAGGCCATCTCGCCGGAGAACAGCAGTGTGTCGGGGGCGCCCATCAGATCGCGTACCTGCGAACGGATGCCGTCGGCGCCGATGAGCGCGTCACCGGCGTAGCGCCGTCCGTCCTCGGTGACCGCCACGGGGCGTTCCGGGTCCGTGCGGTCCAGCTCGACGACCGTGCTCGCGGTGTGCACCTCCACGACGGGGCCCGGTCCCTCGGGGTCGAGGCACGCGTCCAGCAGGATGCGGTGCAGGTCGGCGCGGTGGTAGTGCCAGTAGGGGGCGTTGAACTCGTCCTTGCAGCGCTGCCCCAGCGAGGTCAGGCCGACGATGCTGCCGTCCTTCCAGCGGCGCCGCACCTGGTCGAGCGGCTCGGTGTGGATGGCCTCCATCTGCCGGCGCAGCCCGAGGCCCATCAGGATCCGGCTGGCGTTCGGCGCGGTCTGGATGCCCGCGCCGACCTCGCCGAGCTGCGACGCCTGCTCCAGGACGGTGACCCGCAGACCGCGCTGCCGCAGTGCCAGCGCGGCGGTCAGCCCGCCGAGACCTCCCCCGACGACGGTGACTTCGTACGACTGACTGGACGCCACTCTTCCTCCAACTCACGGGAGTGTACGGGTGATTCGTGCGCGAGGTGGTGGGCTCAACGGTCGGTGAGCTGCCCGTCGGTGACCACCTCGGTGCCATCGACCGAGACGGTGCAGCCGCGCATGGCGATGTCGAGATGGGCGTACGACTCGCGGGCCAGCACCGGGTGGGGGCCGGTCGACCAGAGGAAGTTCCCGGCGAACGCGCGGGCGTCCATGCCCATCAGATCGTCCTTGCCGTACATCGCGGTGGCGAACCAGTCGGCCGTGCGCATCAGGCCCCAGCCCATGTGGGAGAGGCTGCGCGCCCACTGGTCCTGCGCGTCCTCGAAGAACATGGACAGCATCTCGGACTCGGCGCCGCCGGAGACCTTCTCGATGTGCCCGCCGACGATCTGCAGCGTGACGGGGTCGCGTACGTACTCCTTGAAGGGCAGCAGGATGTCGCCCTCGGCCAGCACGATCTGCCCGTCGGAGATCTCCGGCCAGCACAGCACCATCGTGCTCGGCCAGTGGTCCCAGCGGCCCGGATCGTCGGCGAATCCGCACTGGAACTCCGGCTTGGCGCCCGCGAGCTGCACGGTCAGGTCGGTGCCGGCGTCCGAGGTGACCCGCATGACGGACGACCGCTTCAGCAGGTCGACACCTTCCTGCACCTCGGCCTTGTCGCCCTCCGCGGGCAGATTGCGGATGAGCACGTCGGGGGCGTCGCAGACGAAGATGATGCGGGTGCCGGCGCGCAGGATCTCCTGCTGGACCGGCGCGTGGATGAAGCCCTCGCGGGTCAGATCGACGACCAGGTCCGCGGACTTCAGCAGGTCCTGTGCGGTGCTGTCGTTGAGGACGGAGACCAGACCCGGGCCCGCACCGGTGTGGGTGCTCGGCATCGGTGCGGGGCTGCCGCCCGGCACGGTCGCGGCGATGACATGCGCACCGCACGCCTTCGCCGCACCGAAGGCCGCCGCCACGTAGTCGCCGCGGCTGCCGGGCTCCGAGAGTACGACGACATGCTCGCCGCTGCGCACCTTGCACAGCCGCAGCTCGCGGGTGAACGCGTCGAGCAGATCGACGGATGAAAGATCGAACACGGGGTTCCTCCCAGGGCTCGCTTACGGGTGCCGAGCACGGCCTGCGCGCCGGCCGCGGGCATGCGGCGGCCACGCTCAGGACGCGTCGATCGAAGGGAATGGGGGAGCGGGAGGCAGGGCGGACTCGCCCCGCCGTACAGGGGTTGAGCAGCGGATTCGTGACGGTGGGGGCCGCCCGATGGAGATAATCCGAACACGTACGATCTGGCTTGGCAAGGGGTCGTGCGTCGAGTCGACGCCGAACTTTCTGATGGCTCATCAGGGAAATCCCGCGCCCCGGGACTGACCTGGGCTTCGGTTCCTTGACCGCATCTCGGGCGCGCGTCACGCCCCGGTGAATGGTTCCGCGACTGTTTACGGTGCTCTCGACGTATGCGCCTGACGTATGTGCCGAGTGCCGTTCCGGTCACGCGCGGTCCTGCCGAGACAACCCGGCGTGGCATCGCCCCGGGCACCTCCGCCCCGCACGCCCTGCTCGGTGATCGCCCGGTCGGCCGCACGGATTGTTGCGCCGGGGCCGATCGGGGTACCTGGCCTTTGGCCGCGGACTCGCGGACTCGCGAACCCCATGAACCCTACGAACCCGAGAGCCTGGAAACCGAGGGAGCCGCTGTGAAGTTCGGTGTAGCAACCTTCATCACCGACCAGGGCATCGCGCCCACCGCGCTCGGGCGCGCCATCGAGGAGCGAGGGCTCGACTCCTTGTTCATCGCCGAGCACACACACATCCCGGTGGACCGCCGCTCGCCGTACCCGGGCGGTGGCGAACTGCCGGAGATCTACTACCGCACCCTCGACCCGTTCGTCGCGCTCAGCGCGGCCGCCGCGGTGACCGAACGGATCCTGCTGGGCACCGGCATCGCTCTGGTGGCACAGCGGGACCCGATCATCACGGCCAAGGAGGTGGCCTCCCTGGACCTTGTCTCCGGCGGACGGGCCGTCTTCGGGGTCGGTATCGGCTGGAACAGGGAGGAGATGGAGAACCACGGCACCGATCCGCGCACCCGGGGACGTCTCGTGGACGAGCGGCTGCGGGCCATGCGCGAGTTGTGGACGAAGGACAAGGCCGAGTTCCACGGGGAGTTCGTCGACTTCGACCCCGTCCACTGCTGGCCGAAGCCGGTCCAGCGCCCTCACCCGCCCCTCTTCGTGGGCGGCGGCGAGGCGGCCTTCCACCGGGTGGCCGATCTCGGCGACGCCTGGCTGGCCATCAGCCTGCCGCCCGAGCAGCTGGGGCCGCAGATCGACCGGCTGCGGAGCACCGCGGGCCGGGACGTGCCGGTGACCGTCTACGGGGTGGCGATCAAGCCCGAGATCATCGAGCAGTACACCCAGCTCGATGTGGAGCGGCTGCTGTTCTACCTGCCGACGAAGCCGGAGGCCGAGACACTGTCGTACCTGGACCGGTTCGCCGATACCGCGGAACGCTTCCGGTGAGCCGTCGGGTGCCACCGTGCCGAGGATGACGAGCGGCCGGGCCCGGGAGTGCTTCACCCGCGCCCGGATCGCCCGCCTCGCGACCATCGACGCCTCCGGCAGCCCGCACCTGGTCCCCGCGGTCTTCGCGCTCACCGGTGACACCGTGGTCTTCGCCGTGGACCACAAGCCGAAGCGGTCGGCCCGGCTCAAGCGGCTGGCCAACATCCGGGCCCACCCCGAGGTCTGCCTCCTGGTCGACGGCTACGACGAGGACTGGGACCGCCTGTGGTGGGCGCGTGCGGACGGCACGGCCGCCGTGCTGCCGCCGGCCGAGGGGTCGGCGGCGTCCGCGCGCTATGTAGGCCTGCTGACGCGGAAGTACCGGCAGCAGTACGCCGACCGCCCGCCGGAAGGGCCCGTGGTGGAAATCGCGGTGGCTCGCTGGTCCGGATGGCACGCCACCTGACGGCACCCTGTGCCTCGCCGCCGGTCGCGCTGCCTGATATCCGGGTCCCGGTCACAGGGCACCGAAGGGCCGGAAGGTCAGGACGAGCGATGAGTGGAACAGTGAGCTTCAACGAGGCAGGCTGTACCCATGCGGTCGCTCTTCCGCTCACCTCCTCGACCAGGAACGGGCGTCTATAGCCGGGGTCTGTTCACGCTCGGGCAGTGTGTGCCGTTCGCGATCGCCCTGCTCGTGGTGGGTATCGAGCTCTCACCTGCACACTTCCTGTATACCGGCCCGCTCCTCACCGCGACGCCGGCGCTGGCCGCGGTGACGATGGGCCCCAAAGGCACCCTCGCGGCAGCGGCTGTCGCTCTGGCGGTCAGCGTGACCACCGCCACCTATAACCATGCGTGGGGCGGCCAGCAGGTCTACACCAACTTGCTGGCTGTCTTGCTGGTGTCCCTGGCCAGTGTCACGACGAGTAGCGCCGTGCGTACGCGCAGGGAGGGCGAGCTCAACCAGGTCCGCCGGATCGCCGCGGCGGCACAAGAGGTCCTGCTGAGACCTGTGCCCGCCCGGTTGGGACCGGTGCGGGCGGCGAGCCTTTACCTAGCGGCCGAGAGGGGGGCGCAGATCGGCGGCGATCTGTACGAGGCCGTGCAGACCCGGTACGGGGTCCGGATGATCGTGGGCGACGTCCGGGGCAAGGGGCTGCCTGCCGTGCGCTCGGCCGCGGCGGTGCTGGGGGCGTTCCGGGAGGCCGTGCACTACGAGGAAGAGCTGGGGGAGGTGATGAACCACTGCGTCGCTGCGCTGCGACGGGAGGGCGCCGTGCCCGGTGCGGTCGACCAGGAAACCCGGTTGGAGGGTTTCGTCACCGCGATCGTGGTGCAGGTGCCGGACCGACCCGTGGTCGAGGTGGTCAACCGTGGCCATCCGCCTCCGCTGGTGCTGCGCCAGGGCAAGGTTCAGCCGCTGATGCCCACCTCCCTGCTGCCGCCCCTCGGCCTGGAAGACTTCATCACCGGTTCTACCAACACAGCGGAGAGTTATCCGTTCGTACCCGGCGACCGTCTGCTGCTGCATACCGACGGCGTGATCGAAGCCCGCGATCGTGACAACGCCTTCTTCGCCCTGCCCGAGGCCATGGAAGCGGTGCATGCCCGCACCCCGCAGGAGTTCCTGGAACAGCTGCACCAGGGGTTGATCCGACACACCCAGGGCCGCCTGGCCGACGATGTGGCGATGCTCCTCGTCGACCGGCTCGACGAAGAAGTCGGCGAACACGTCGGCGCGGCTGCCGCCGCACAACACCGTCGAGCGGGCGATCGACAAGCTGAAGCCGTTGAGAGCCGCGGCCACACGCCATGAGGGCGGATACCCCTACCTCGGCACCGTCACCGCTCAGCCTCTGGCCTCCGCCAACCTGGCCGCATGCGGATGCCGTTCCCGCCAGCGTGCGTACACAGGGCTGGCGGCGCACGTCTCCAGATAGCCGTCGGCGACTCTGCGGTGGATCGCGGCACCGTGTACGGCGAGCGGGCCGTCCCGGTGCCAGGCCAGAACATGCCGGTACCACAGAGGGTTTCCGGCCAGGGGACGGACAGTGACGCCCGGTGCCTCGATGAAGGTGGCCTGGCAGAGGCTGACGGCCAGGCCGGCCCGTACGATCTCGATCAACTGCCGCCCCTCGGCCTCGTACGGGGTGAACGGACGGCGATCCACCTGAGCGCAGACGGACGACCAGTATTCGCGAGTGCGGTCGCTGTCGGGGCGGGGGACCGCCCAGTCCTCGTCCATGAGTTGGGCCAGAGAGACCTCCTCCTGCGCCGCCAGCGGGTGGGCCGTCGGCAGGAGGGCGAAGACGGGCTCGGTGACGATCGGGTCGAGCACCACGCCCTCACGCGGCGGTAGCTCCTGGGCGGGATGGTCGCCGAGCACCGTCGCTTCCAGGCGGCCCGCCGCAAGGTCGTCGAGCAGAGTGGCGGGGGAGTACTGACAGCGTGAGGTCACCTCGGAGTGCGGCAGGAACTCCTTTACGGCCAGGAGGAGGTGGCCGAGCAATGGGGCGCCGACCGACCCGATGCGGACGCGGTCGGGGGCTGTCGTTCGGAGGGCGGCCCGGACGGTGTCGGCGAGGAGGCCGTCGATGCCCGGCAGGATGGCGTGGGCCCGGCTCAGCACCAGCTCGCCGAAGGGCGTGGGGACGGCGCCGGCCTGCCTCCGGTCGAACAGTGCTCCGCCCAGCATGGCTTCGATGCGGCGCAGTTGGGCGCTGATTCCCGGCTGGGTCATGCACAGGGCGGCGGCGGCACGAGTGAGGCTGCCCGCCTCGGCGATCGCGCAGACCACCCGCAGATGCCGTACCTCCAGATCCATGGCGTGGATGTTATGGAGCTACGACAGCTTTCGGACAGGGCCGTGCATCCGCAGTCTTATGTGAAATGTCACACACCGTACATCGAGAGGTAGTGATCCGGTGAGACTGCCCCACTCCTTGACGCCGGCGCACAGGGTGCTCCTGCCTGCGCTGCTCGCCGCCATGCTCCTACTCCTCCTCGGCACGCCGCCCGCCAAGGCGGCCGCAGCCGACCCATCCGCCTGCGCCCTGCGCGGCACCACCGGCTGGACGGACGAAGGCCACGACACCGACTACTCCGTCTTCCAGCGCCCCGCCGGCACCATCAAGGTCGGCATGATCTTCGTGGACTTCCCGGACGCCCCGGCCACCGAGTCCCCGGCCGACGACGCCGCGCAGCTCATGCCCGGCGCGGACTGGGTGTGGAACGCCTCGCACGGCAAGGCGTGGCTCGCCATCACCCAGCAGCAGCGCTGGGTACGGATGCCGCACAACTCCACCGACTACGGCTTCGCACGCGGTCTCGGCCACGAGGCGCACGAGGCGTACCTCAGGGATGCCGTGACGGCCGCCGACCCGCAGGTGGACTTCTCGCGGTACGACATGGTGTACGTCGTCGCGACGAGGAACGCGTCGGCGATCTCCTTCACCCCCACGTACGTGTACGACCCTGGCACGGCGGGTGTCGTCGCCGACGGCACCAGGATCAAGTGGGCGGTGACCTTCGGCCAGGACATGTGGCACTGGGGTCCCAAGCTGGTCGGCCATGAGACCGCCCACACCTTCGGGCTGCCGGACCTGTATGCCTTTGACACGGGCACCGATGGCCACCGGTTCGTCGGAGGCTGGGACGTGATGGGACTGGTCGGCGGGAAGGCGCCGCAGTATTTCGGCTGGGAGTCGTGGAAGCTCGGCTGGACCGATGACAGCCAGGTCCACTGCCGAGCCTCGGCGGGCAGCAGCACGGTGTATCTCACCGCGGTCGAGTACGGCAACGGCACCAAAATAGCCGTGGTGCCTACCGGACCGACGACCGCGTACGTCGTCGAATCCCGCCGGTCGGTCCAGGCGGACACGACGGCCTGTTCGACCGGCGCGCTGGTCTACAAGGTCGATACGTCCGTGCGGACCGGCTACGGACCGATCCAGGTCATGGACGCCAAACCCGGCGCCACCCCGGCAAGCGGATGCCGCCCGCTGGACGATGCCCCGTACTGGGCCGGTGAGTCCTTCACGGACTCCGCGGCCGGTGTACGGATCGACGTGCTGAGCGCCGATGGCTACGGAGAGTCGGTGCGCGTCACCAAGTCGTTGTGAAGGAACGGCGGTTGTGCCCCGGATTCCCTTGTGTGGATCCGGGGCACAACCGCTTTCAGGCCGCCTCGGGGAAGTGGCAGGCGACCTCCCGCCGCTCTCCCGCTGCCGCGATCCGCAGCAGCGGTGCCTCGGTTCGGCAGACGGCGCGGGCTTTGGGGCAGCGCGGGTGGAAGGTGCAGCCGGGTGGGGGTGCCGCCGGGCTGGGCGGGTCGCCGAGGAGCGTGATGCGCTCGCGGGCCCGTTCGGCTGCGGGGTCGGGCAGGGGCACGGCGGAGAGCAGTGCGCGGGTGTAGGGGTGGGCGGGGGAGGTGTACACCCGTTCCTTGTCGCCGATTTCGACGATCCGGCCGAGGTACATGACGGCCACGCGCTCGCAGACCCGCTTCACCACCGAGAGGTCGTGGGCGATGAAGAGGTAGGCGAGCCCCAGCTCCTGCTGGAGATGCTCCATGAGGTTGACGATCTGGGCCTGTACGGAGACATCGAGGGCGGAGACGGGTTCATCGGCGACGACCAGCCGGGGGTTGGTGGCGAGCGAGCGGGCGATGCCGATGCGCTGGGCCTGGCCGCCGGAGAACTCGTGCGGATAGCGGTCGATGTGCTCGGGGATGAGTCCGACCAGGTCCATCAGCTCGGCCGCGCGCTTGCGCGCATCGGCCGCCGAACTCCCTTGCACCAGAAGGGGATCGGAGATGATCCTGGCCACGGTCTGGCGGGGGTTGAGGGAGGAGTGCGGGTCCTGGAAGACCATCTGGAGCTCACGCCGCAGGGGTTTGAGCTCACGCTGGGAGAGGTGGCTGATGTCGCGGCCGTCGAAGGTGATCGAGCCGGTGGTGGGTTCGAGAAGCCGTACGATCATGCGGCCGGTGGTGGACTTGCCGCAGCCGGACTCCCCGACCAGGCCCAGCGTTTCCCCGGGCGCCACATCGAAGCTGATGCCGTCCACGGCCCGCACCGGAGCCGTACCGCGACGCCTTCCCGGGAAGGCCATCGTCACCTCCCGCACACTGAGGAGTGGCTGAGCTGTACTGGTCATGAGGCGACGCCTTCGTATGCGGGGAAGTGGCAGGCGGCCGGATGGCCGGCCGGTCCGGAGAGCAGGGGCCGTTCGGTCTCGCAGCGCAGTCGGTCGCTCGGGGAGGCGCCGGCCGCCCGGGCGCAGCGGGGCGCGAACGCGCAGCCGGGGGCGGGGGCCAGCAGGGACGGCGGGCTGCCGGGGATCGCCCGCAGCGGTACGTCGTCGGCGTCGTCGAGACGAGGGAGCGAGTCGAGCAGGCCCCTGGTGTAGGGGTGGGCAGGGGAGGCGAACAGGGTGTCCACCGGGGCCTGTTCGGCGGCGCGCCCGCCGTACATCACCAGGACCTCGTGGGCGACCCGGGCCACCACGCCCAGATCGTGGGTGATCATGACGACGGCGAGCCCGCGCTCCTCCTGCAGCCGGGCGATCAGCTCCAGGATCTGGGCCTGGACGGTGACATCGAGGGCGGTGGTCGGCTCGTCCGCGATGAGCAGCTCGGGCTCGCAGGCGAGCGCCATCGCGATCATCACGCGCTGCCGCATGCCGCCGGAGAAATGGTGCGGATACTCTCCGGCGCGGCGCTCGGGCTCGGGGATACCGACCTCGGCGAGCATCTCAACGGCCCGTTTGCGGGCCACCGAGCGGCGGGAGTTGAAGTGGACCCGGTGGTGTTCGGCGATCTGCTCGCCGACCGTGTAGTACGGGTGGAGGCTGGAGAGCGGGTCCTGGAAGATCATGGCCATCCGGCGGCCGCGCAGGCGGTTGAAATCCCGTTCGGGGATCCCCACCAGCTCCTGCCCGTCGAGGCTGATCGAACCGGTGACCGCGGCGCCGGTGTGCAGTCCGAGCACGGCCATCGAGGTCACCGACTTGCCGGAGCCCGACTCGCCGACGATGCCGAGCGTGCGGCCCCGGTGGACGTCGAAGCTGAGCGAGTCCACCGCCCGCACCGGCCCCCGCTTCGTTGCGAACGTGACGCTCAAGTCCCGTACGGAGAGCACTATCTGAGGATCAGTCATCAAAACCTCACCCTCGGGTCGACGGCGGCGTACAGCAGGTCGACGGCCAGGTTGGCGACGACGATGAAGGTGGCGGCGAGCAGTGTCACGCCGAGGATGACCGGCTGGTCGCCGGTCGACAGCGCGTTGTAGAAGAGCCGCCCGATGCCCGGCAGCCCGAAGATGGACTCGGTGATGACGGCACCCGCGAGCAGCCCGCCCAGGTCCATGCCGAACAGGGTCAGGATCGGGGTCATACCGGCCCGCAGCCCGTGCTTGACGACGACCGTGCGGCGCGGCAGGCCCTTGGCGCGGGCAGTACGGATGAAGGGCTCCGCCATCGTCTCGATCATCGAGCTCCGGCTCTGGCGCGCGTACATGGCCGCGTACAGGATGGCGAGCGCCAGCCACGGCAGCAGCAGATTGCTCGCCCAGTGCAGAGGATCGGTGCCGAAGGCCACGTACTGCGGATACGGGAGCAGCCCCGCGACCCGGATCAGTCCGTAGATCAGCATCATCGAGGTGAAGTACACCGGCAGCGAGGCGGCGCCGACCGCGCCGACCATCAGGACCCGGTCGACGACGGTGTCCTTGCGCAAGGCCGCGGTGACCCCGGCGGACAGGCCGAGCAGCAGCCACAGCACCGCCGCGCCGCACGCGAGCGAGGCGGATACCGGAAGCCGGTCCATCAGCAGGTCCCAGACGGACTCGCTGTTCTCGTACGAGTAGCCCAGGCACGGGAAGCCGCAATGCAGCGTGTACTGGCCGCTGCCCAGGGTGCGGCCGGTGAAGATGCCGCTGAGGAAGTCCCAGAACTGCTGCCAGATCGGCTGGTCGATACCCATGTGCGCGCGGATCGCCTCCAGGCGTTCGGCGCTGCACGACTTGCCGCAGGCCGCGGCGGCCGGGTCGGAGGGCAGGACGTAGAAGATGGTGAAGGTGACGGCGGCGATCGCGACCAGTACGCCGATCACGCCGATCAGCCGGCGGCTGAGGTAGCGGATCATGTGCGGCTTCCCCTCGGGTCGAGGATGTCCCGCAGCGCGTCGCCGAGCAGGGTGAACGCGAGCACGGTCAGGAAGAGGCAGATGCTCGGGATGACGAAGTACATGGGATCCGTGTCGTAGAAGGCGACGCTCTCGGCGATCATCTGGCCCCAGGAGGGGGTGGGCGGGCGGACGCCGACGCCTAGGTAGCTCAGCGCCGCCTCGGTGGCGATCATGCCCGGGATGATCAGGGTGGTGTACGCGATGACGGGCCCGGCGACGCCCGGAAGGATGTCGCGGCTGAGGATCCGCCAGGGCCCCGATCCGCCCACCCGCGCGGCGTCGACGTACTCGCGGTGCTTGAGCGAGAGCGTCTGGCCGCGGACCACGCGGGCGATGCCGGGCCAGCCGAACAGGCCGATGACGGCGATCATCAGGACGATCCGGTTGACGTCCTTGGCCACCGACATCATCGCGATCATGAAGATGAGGGAGGGGAAGGACATGGTCAGGTCCATGAGCCGGCTGAGGACCGCGTCGGTGCGGCCGCCGAAGTAGCCGGCCGCGATCCCGGCCGCCGTGCCCGCGACCACGACGATCGCGGTCGCGGTGAAGGCGATCAGCAGGGAGACCTGGGCGCCCTGCACGACACGGGCGAACAGGTCGCGGCCGGTGACCGGTTCGACGCCCAGCCAGTGGTCGGCAGAGATCCCGCCGAGCGGACCGATCGGCTGTCCGCCCAGGTAGGGGTCGACGGCGGTCTTGTCGAACTCATCGGGAGACCAGCCGCCGAGCCCGCTGAGCAGCGGGGCGCCGGCGGCCATGAGGACGAAGAGCACGACGATGACGAGGGAGACCTTGACGGAGGTGCGGCGGCGCAGTTCCGCGCGGGCCAGCTGCCAGGGGCCGCTGCCGGCCGGAACCTCCGCTGGTGCGGTTGCGGTGGTCATGATCTGACGGTCCCTCAGCCCTGGCTCTTGGAGGGGGCCTTGAGGCCGACCGTGGCGTAGTCGAGCTGGCCGCCGAAGGAGGTCTGGCCGTAGGCGCCGGCGATGTTGGTGCCGAGGACCAGTGGCCAACGGCGGACCAGGACCGGGACGGCCGGCGACTTGGCGAGGATCTCGCCGTCCAGCTTCCGCCAGGCGGCGTTGGCCTGCTTGGCATCGGTCATGGCGGCGATGTCGTCCATCCGCTTCATGGTCGGCTTGTCGCGGAAGAGCGAGTGGTTGCCGGAGTTGCCCTTCTCCTTGATGAAGCGGCCGTCGAAGACGAAGGGAAGGAAGGTGGATCCCGACGGGTAATCGGGACACCAGCCCGTGTACACCATGTCGGTACGGTTCTTGGTGTCGCCGATCGTCGCGTAGAACGCGGACGGGTCGACGGTCTCGATGGTGACCTTGATCCCGGCCTTGCCCAGCGACTGCTGGATCGCCTCGGCCCGCCCCTTGTCCCCGGTCGAGACGGTCATCTTCGTCTCGACCCCGTTCGGCTTGCCCGCCTCCTTCAGCAGCCGCTTCGCCTTCTCGACGTCACCGGTCGCGGGGATCTTCAGGGTGTCGGGCTGCTTGCCGTCGAAGAGGGTGGCGGGCATGTAGGCGGTGGACAGGTCATTGAACGCGGGTCCGCCGGAGGCGGTGAGCACCGAGTCCTTGTCGAGCGCGTACTGCACGGCCTGACGGACCTTCACCTCATCGAACGGGGCCTTCCCGGTGTGCATTTGGACCATGTCCGTGCAGTTGGTGGACTCGGCGATCAGCCGCTTCTTCACCTCCGCGTTCGGCAGCACCTTGGCCGCGCTCTCCGGCCGCAGCGCTCCCCAGGAGACGGCGGAGGCGTCCGGGCCCTGGCTGGCGATCAGCCGGTCGTCGATCTGGTTGGCCTTCAGCCCCATCACCACCACCAGCTTGTCCGGGTACGCCTTGCGCACCGCGTCGGTCGAGGCGGCCCAGTGGGTGTTGCGCACCAGCACCAGCTTCTTGCCGCGCTCGTACGACTCGATCTTGTACGGGCCGGAGGAGAACGGACGGTTGTCGTACTGCGGCCCCTTGTCCTGGCTCTTGGGCGTCGGGGCGAAGTTCGGCATCACCGTGGCGTTGGGGAACTCCGCGAAGGGCTTGCGGAGTTCGAAGACGATGGTGTGGTCGTCGGGTGTCTTGATGGAGTCGAGGTGCTTGCCCTGGGCCGGCCCCTGGTAGCCCTCGGCGCCGGCGAGGTAGCGGGCCGCGTAGTCGGAGCCGCCCGGCAGGTCGGGGGAGAAGGACCGCTCCACGTTGTACTTGATGTCCTGCGCGGTGACCGGCGTCCCGTCCTCGTACTTGACTCCCTTCTTGAGGTGGAAGGTCCAGGTCTTGGCGTTGTTGGACGGAGTGCCGAGGTCGGTTGCCAGGTCCGGGACCAGCTCACCGCCCGCCGTGCCGGGGGCCGCCTTGTAGGTCACGAGGGTGCGGTAGAGCAGCCGGGTCCCGAAATCCATGTCGCTCACGACCCAGTTGCGGGCCGGGTCGAGGTGGGTGAAGTCCTGATTGGACAGGACCGTGAGGGTGCCGCCCTTCTGCGGAGTGCCGCCCACTACGGCGCCTTGGTTGGCGGTCGCCGGGTTCTTGCCGCCGGAGCCGTGGCCCTTGGAGCCGGAACAGCCGGCCGCGCCGAATGCGGTGGTCGCCGCCAGGGCGGTGGCGACGGCGATAAGGGTGCGCTTTTTCATCAGTGGTCACTCCGAGAACAGTCGGCCAGCCAGAAGGGGCGCTGGAATGTGACCGGTAACATAGTAATGTGAAATTGCACTGACAAGGCGTCGGCACGTCCGTTACTCACTCGTGTCCGAGGTTGCCGCCCTCGCGGATGAGGTAGACACCTGGGATCCCGTGAAACCCTTGGCAACGTCAGTGCAATGTGAAATATTACTGCCGTGCCCACGAGAAACACTTCGGACGTCATCGTCGTCGGTGCGGGCGTGGTCGGCGCGGCCTGCGCCTACTACGCAGCCCGAGCCGGCCTCTCCGTCACCGTGATCGACCGCGGCCCCGTAGCGGGCGGCACCACGGGTGCCGGCGAGGGCAACCTCCTGGTCTCCGACAAGGAGCCCGGACCCGAGCTCGATCTCGCGCTGCTGTCCACCGAGTTGTGGCGGGAGCTGGCCGAACTGCTCCCGCCGCAGATCGAGTACGAACCCAAGGGCGGCCTCGTCGTCGCCTCCGGTGAGGCCGGGATGCGCGCCCTGCGCGACTTCGCGGCCGGACAGGAGGAGGCCGGTGTGCGGGCGGAGGAAATCCCGGGGGACCGGTTGCGGGACCTGGAGCCCCATCTGGCTCCCGGCCTGGCAGGCGGCTTCCACTACCGCCAGGATGCGCAGGTCATGCCGGCCCTGGCCGCCGCGCATCTGCTGCGCGCGGGCGGTGACCGGGTGCGCCTCAGGCTCGGGGAGGAGGTCACCGGTCTGCTGACCACGGCGGACGGATCGGTACGCGGGGTGCGTACGCTGGCCGGCGAGGTGCATGCCTCGTACGTGGTCAATGCGGCCGGCACCTGGGGCGGCGAGGTCGCCCGGCTCGCCGGTGTCGAGCTTCCTGTGCTGCCGCGACGCGGTTTCGTTCTCGTCACGGAACCGCTGCCGCGTGTGGTGCGGCACAAGGTGTACGCGGCCGACTATGTCGCCGACGTCGCCAGCGGCTCGGCGGCGCTCCAGACCTCGGCCGTGGTCGAGGGCACCGCGGCGGGCCCGGTCCTGATCGGTGCCAGCCGAGAACGGGTCGGCTTCGACCGTACGCTGTCGACCGAGGTGCTGCGCCGCCTGGCGGCCCAGGCCACCGCGCTGTTCCCGTTCCTGGCCGAGGTCCGGGCGATCCGGACGTATGCCGGGTTCCGCCCGTATCTGCCCGACCATCTACCGGCCATCGGCCCCGATCCACGAGTGTCCGGCCTGCTGCACGCCTGCGGTCACGAAGGCGCGGGGGTCGGTCTCGCCCCGGCCACCGGGCTGCTCATCGCGCGGTCCTTGAGCGAGGGCGAACCTCCCCTGGACATGAGCCCGTTCAGCCCCGCCCGCTTCGAAGCTGCCGTCTGATCCGTCCACCAAGAGAGGAGGCCCGCAGTGGCCCGTACCCCCGCCGAACTGGTAGGGGCGAACCCCGGCTCGTCCTTCGAGATCACGATGGACGGCCGTCCGGTTACCGCCCTGCCCGGGCAGTCCGTCGCCGCGGCCCTGTGGTCTGCAGGCATCCTCGCCTGGCGCACCACTCGCAACGCCGGCCGCCCGAGGGGTGCCTTCTGCGGCATCGGGCAGTGCTACGACTGCCTCGCCACCATCAACGGAGAGCCCAACCGCAGGGCATGTCTGGTGCCCGCCCGCCCTGGCGACGTGATCATCACCCAGGAGGGAAACGGCCATGCCCGCCTCAGCGTTTGACCCGTACGACCTCGCGGTGATCGGAGCGGGCTCCGCCGGTCTCGCGGGCGCCGTCACGGCAGCCGGACTCGGCCTGTCCGTGGTTCTGCTGGACGCCTCACCCCAGACCGGTGGGCAGTTCTACCGGCACCCTGCGCGGGCCATCGGCGCGGCGCGGCCCGAGGCCCTGCACCATGACTGGCGGGCCTTCGCGGAGCTGCGCCGGCGCCTGGAGGAGAGCGACGTCAGCCATCTCGCCGGACACCATGTCTGGGCGGTCACGAAGGAGGACGGTGAGCCATGGGCGGTGCATGCCGTCACCGGGGCCGACGGCACCGCGGAGCGGTCGGTGCGGGTGCGGGCCCGTACGGTCCTGCTCGCGACCGGCGCGTACGAACGCCAACTGCCCTTCCCCGGCTGGACCTTGCCGGGTGTCGTGGGCGCCGGGGGAGCGCAGGCCATGCTCAAGTCCGGTCTGGTGCTGCCCGGTAAGCGCGTGGTCGTGGCGGGCAGTGGGCCCCTGCTGCTCGCGGTCGCCTCCTCGCTCGCCACCGCCGGCGCACAGGTCCCGGCCGTGATCGAGGCGTCCGGCTATCTGGGATACGCCCGTCACCCCCGCGCGCTCGCGGCCAACCCGCAGAAACTGGTCGAGGCGGCGGTCCACGGTGCCGCGCTGCTGCGGCACCGGGTACGGCTGCGCACCCGCAGCGCGGTCACCGAGGTGCACGGCACCGACCGGGTGGAGGCCGTCACCGTCACCCGGCTCGACCGCGACTGGCGGCCCGTACGGGGGGCGGGCCGGCGGATCGAGTGTGACGCGCTCGCGGTGGGGCACGGCCTTGCCCCGCAGATCGAGCTGGCCACCACACTCGGCTGCGCCACCCGCCCCTTGGTCGACGGGACCTCCGCCCTGGCCCTGGACGACCTTCAGGAGACCTCGGTGCGTGGCCTGTGGGCGGCGGGGGAGACCGGGGGAGTCGGTGGCGCGCAGCTCGCCCGCTCGGAAGGGGAACTGGCCGGGCTCGCGGCAGCCGCCAGAGTGTACGGGCACCCCGTCCACGAGGGCCGCGTTCGCGAGCTGCAACGCGGCCGGGACCGGATGCGCGCCTTCGCCGAGGCGATGGCTCTCAGCCATGCTCCGGCAGCGGGCTGGACGGGCTGGCTGACCGACGACACCGACGTGTGCCGCTGCGAGGAAGTGACCGCCAAAAGCATCCGCGAAGCCGTCACCGACCTCGGGGCCCGCGACGCGCACACCGTCAAACTCCTCACCAGGGCCGGCATGGGCTGGTGCCAGGGGCGGATGTGCGGGGCGGCCGTAGCGTGCCTGGCGGCACGCGAAGCGGCCGTGGAACCACCTGCCGAACGCCGCCCGTTCGCCGTGCCCGTGCCGCTCTCGGCACTCGCTTCGCTCGACGCACCCACCGGGATCCGGCCCGACGCTGACCCGGGCGTCGACGACTGACCCGCGGTCCGCCCTTGTGGGCGCCGCATCCATCAGTAAAATGTCACACACTATCGAAGGGTTCACCGGCATGACCGCCACCACCTGGAACAGCACCCGTCCCTGGCGCGGAATCATGGTCGCCACCACGCTGCCCCTGCACGACGATCTGTCCGTCGACCACGAAGCGTACGCCGAGCATGTCCGCTGGCTGATCGACAACGGCTGCGACGGCGTCGTCCCGAACGGCTCGCTCGGCGAGTACCAGACCCTCACCGACGAGGAGCGGGCCCGCGTGGTGCGCACCGCGGTCGAAGCGGCGGGCGACGGCGCGCGGGTCATGCCCGGAGTCTCCGCCTACGGCAGCGCCGAGGCCCGGCGCTGGGCGGAGCAGGCGGGCGAAGCGGGCTGCGGCTCGGTCCTTCTGCTGCCCCCGAACGCCTACCGGGCCGACGAGCAGGCCGTCATCGCCCACTACGCCGAGGTCGCCAAGGCGGGGGTGCCGGTCGTCGCGTACAACAACCCCATCGACACCAAGGTGGACCTGACGCCCGGGCTGCTGGCCCAGCTGCACCAGAACGGCAGCATCGTCGCCGTCAAGGAATTCACCGGCGACGTACGGCGCGCCTACGAGATCGCCGAACTCGCCCCGGAACTGGACCTGTTGATCGGTGCGGACGACGTCCTGCTCGAACTCGCCGTGGCCGGTGCGGTCGGCTGGATCGCCGGATACCCCAACGCCTTCCCCGCCACCTGCGCCGAGCTGTACCACGCCGCCGTCGCCGGTGACCTGGCCACCGCCCTGCCGCTCTACAAGTCCCTGCACTCGCTGCTGCGCTGGGATTCGAAGACCGAGTTCGTCCAGTCGATCAAGCTGTCCATGGACATCGTCGGCCGCCGTGGCGGCCCCACCCGCCCGCCGCGCTTCCCTCTCACGGGGGAGATCGAGGCCGGAGTCCGGGCCGCCACCGAGAAGGCCGTCGCCGACGGTCACCGCTGACCACCCCCGCGCTGCTGCGAAAGGACTCATCGTGCGTACGCGCCATATCTTCCACGCCGTCGATTCGCACACCGAGGGCATGCCCACGCGCGTGATCACAGGTGGTGTCGGTGTGATCCCCGGCGCCACCATGGCCGAGCGCAGGCTCCACTTCATCGAGCACCTCGACCACCTCCGGACGCTCTTGATGTACGAGCCGCGCGGACACTCCGCCATGAGCGGCGCCATCCTCCAGCCGCCCACCCGCGCCGACGCCGACTACGGCGTCCTCTACATCGAGGTCTCCGGGCTGCTGCCGATGTGCGGGCACGGCACCATCGGGGTCGCCACCGTCCTCGTCGAGACGGGCATGGTGCCGGTGAGCGAGCCGGTTACTCAGGTGCGGTTGGACACCCCGGCCGGCCTGGTCACCGTCGACGTACACGTCCAGGACGGTGCGGCGAAGTCGGTCACGCTCACCAATGTGCCCGCGTTCTGCGCCGGCCTGGACCGCAAGGTGGACGTCCCGGGGTACGGGACGGTCACCTACGATCTCGCCTTCGGCGGAAACTTCTACGCCTTCGTCGAACTCGACGCGCTGGGGCTGCCGTTCGACCGCGCCCGCAAGGACGACCTGCTGGCCGCCGGGCTCGCAGTCATGGACGCGATCAACGCGTCGCCGGACCGGCCCGTGCACCCCGAGCACCCGGAGATCGCCGGGGTCAAGCATGTCTACCTGGCCGCTCCCGGCTCGGACGCCCACCACTCGCGGCACGCGATGGCGATTCACCCGGGCTGGTTCGACCGCTCGCCCTGCGGTACCGGCACCTCGGCGCGGATGGCACAGCTGCATGCCCGCGGTGCCTTGCCCCTGGACCGTGACTTCGTCAACGAGTCCTTCATCGGGACCCGCTTCACCGGCCGACTGGTCGCCGAGACGGAGGTCGGCGGGCTGCCCGCCGTAGTACCGACCGTCACCGGCCGCGCCTGGATCACCGGCACCGCTCAGTACTTCCTCGACCCGGACGACCCCTTCCCCGGAGGTTTCCTCCTGTGACCGCCGCTGCACCTACCCTCACCTCCCGCAATCCCGCCGACCCTTCCGATGTGCTCGTGTCGATTCCGGCCCCCGGTGCCTTCGCCGCGGCGGATGCCGTCGAGCGGGCCCGCGCGGCCCAGCCCGGCTGGCTGACCGGCGGTGCTGCCGCCCGGTCGGCCGCCCTGGGCGCGGTCGCCGCCGCCATCGAGGCCGCCGCGGACGAACTGGCCGCCCTCGCTGTCCGCGAGGTCGGCAAGCCGCTCGCCGAGGCGCGCGCCGAGGTCGCCAGGACCGTCGCGATCTGGCGGTACTACGCCCAGGCCCCCTACGAACCCAGCGGCGCCGTCCACGAACCCGCCGTCGGCCCGGGCCTGCTGCTGACCCGCCGCCGTCCGCATGGTGTCGCCGGCCTCATCACCCCCTGGAACTTCCCGTTCGCCATTCCGAGCTGGAAGGCCGCCCCGGCGCTCGCCGCGGGCAACACGGTGGTCCTCAAACCCGCTCCCGAGGCGACGGCCTGCGCCAGGCGCCTCGCCTCGCTGGTCGAGCAGGCCCTGCCGGCCGACGTGTTCACCGTGCTGCCCGGCGGAGCGACCGAGGGCAACGCACTCGTCTCCGCCGCCGATGTCGTCTCCTTCACCGGCTCGACGACCGTCGGCCAGGCGGTCGCGCGTGCCACCACGGCCCGGGGCATCCCGGTCCAGGCCGAGATGGGTGGCCTGAACGCGGCCATCGTCCTCCCGGACGCGGACATCGGGCAGGCCGCGGCCCACATCGCCGCCTCGATCGCCGGATACGCGGGCCAGAAGTGCACCGCCACCAGTCGCGTGATCGCGGTCGGCGCGGCGCTCGACCCCCTGCGTGAGGCGCTCTCGGAAGCCCTGCGGGCGGTGACGGTCGGCGATCCGGCCGACCCCTCCACCGTGTGCGGACCCCTCATCAACGAGCACGCTCGCGATCAGGTCAGCGCTGCCTGGGACGGGCTCTCGGTACTCGCGGGCGGAACCGTGCCCGGCCTTCCCGGCTGGTACGCGGCTCCGACCCTGGTCGAGAAGGTGTCCCCGGGCCACCGGCTGCTGTGCGAGGAGGTCTTCGGCCCGATCGCGGCACTGCTGCCCGCCGACGACCTGGCCCACGCGGTCCGGATCACCAACTCGGTCCCGTACGGCCTGGTCACCTCGGTCCACTCCACCGGACTGGACACGGTCCTGCACGGGCTCGACCAGCTCGACACCGGAATGATCAGGGTCAACGCGCCGTCCACCGGCGTCGACTTCCATCTGCCGTTCGGCGGCGCCAAGGCATCCAGCCACGGGCCGCGGGAACAGGGCCGCGCCGCCCTGGAGTTCTACACCTCCAGCCGCACGTACACCCTGTCACCTGCACAAACAATGTGACATTGTATGCTGGGTGGTCCGCTCGGCATGAAGGGATCACCACCGCTATGGGGCACCTGAAGCACCGCGATCTCAACGCCACCCGGGAGCGGCTGCGCGACCAGGTCGCCCACGCCCTGCGGGCCGCCCTGATCTCCGGTGAGCTGCGGCCGGGTGAGGTCTACTCGGCCCCGGTCCTTGCCGAGGACTTCGGGATCTCCGCGACGCCCGTGCGCGAGGCGATGCTCGACCTGGCCCGCGAGGGCTTGGTCGAGCCCGTCCGCAACAAGGGCTTCCGCGTCACCGAAGTCAACGAGCACGACCTCGACCAGTACACCGAGATCCGCGCGCTCATCGAGATCCCCATGGTCGGCCGGATCACCCGGTCCGGCGGCCGTGAGGAGCTGGAGGCGCTGCGGCCGGTCGCCGAGGAGATCGTGCGGGCCGCGCGCGAGCACGATCTCATCGGCTACCTGGAGGCCGACCGGCAGTTCCATCTCTCGCTCCTCGCCCTCTCCGGCAACGAGAGGCTCGTCGAAACCGTCGGCGACCTGCGCAAGCGCTCACGCCTGTACGGGCTCAACGCCCTGGACGAGCGGGGCGAGCTGATCCCGTCGGCGGAGGAGCACCTGGAACTTCTCGACCTGATGCTGGCGGGCGACGCGAAGGGTGCGGAGAAGTGCATGGCCAAGCATCTGGGGCATGTCCGCTCGCTCTGGGCCAAGAGCGAGGCCGCGGCGAAGTCCGCCCGGTAGCGGCCCGTTCGCGGTGGGCCGCAGCCCACTGAGGCGGGCCGCAGCCCATTGAGGCGGGACAGTCCCTCCATAACGTGGAGTTATGCGGACGTGAGGGCTCCCCGCCGGCAGTCGGCCACACCATGCTGGCCGTGCAATGTCACACTTCACGCTGCGGCTCTTGAGCTGTGAAAGGGATCCATGAACCCCGCGTACGCGACCGTCGACCATATCTTCACCGTTCCCCTGGACCACTCCGCCCCCAACGGGCCGGACATCCAGATATTCGCCCGGGAGGTCGTCGACCCGGCCCGTGCGGGCGAGCGGCTGCCCTGGCTGCTCTATCTGCAAGGCGGCCCGGGCGGCAAATCACCCCGCCCGTCGGCCGGTTCACCCGGCTGGCTGGCCCAGGCGCTCAAGACCCACCGGGTGCTGCTGCTCGACCAGCGCGGCACCGGCCGTTCCACACCGGTCACCGCCCGAGTCGCCTCCGGTTTCGGTTCCGCCGCCCAACTCGCCACATATCTCGGCCACTTCCGCGCCGATTCGATCGTCGCCGACGCCGAACTGATCCGCCGTCAACTGTGCGAGGGCGAACCCTGGGAAACCCTCGGCCAGAGCTACGGCGGCTTCATCACCCTCACCTACCTCTCCCAGGCACCCGAAGGCCTCAAGGCCTGCTACGTGACGGGTGGCCTGCCCGGCCTCACCGCCACCGCCGACGACGTCTACGCCCGCACCTACCCGCGGGTGCGGGACCGGGTCCTCGACTTCTACGCCCGCTACCCGGACGACGCCTCCCGCCTCAGCACGATCGCCGATCTCCTCGCGACCACAGAGGTCCGGCTGCCCGACGGGGACCGGCTCACCATCCGCCGTCTGCGCACCCTCGGCCTCGCCCTCGGTATGGGTGACGGCTTCGAGCGGCTCCACTGGCTGCTCGATGAATCCCTGGACGCCGACGGCGAGTTGACCGACACCTTCCTCCACCAGGTGATGAACCTGACCGGCTTCACCGACAATCCGCTGTTCGCCGTGATGCAGGAGACGCTCTACGGGCAGGGCGTCGGCCCGACCGGCTGGGCAGCCTCCCGGGCACTCGCCGGATTCTCCGAATTCACCGAGGAGGCGGACCCCCTCCTCCTCACCGGTGAGATGTTCTACCCCTGGATGTTCCGCGAGATCAAGGGCCTGCGGCCCTTCGCGGACGCCACCGACCTGCTGGCCGAACGCGTCGACTGGCCGCCGCTGTACGACCCCCACCGCCTCGTCGCAAACCAGGTCCCCCTCGCCGCGATCGTCTACCACGACGACATGTATGTCGACGCCGGACTCTCCCTGGGTACCGCGCGCGAGGTCGGCGCCACCCGGGTCTGGGTCACCAACGAATGGGAGCACGACGGCGTCAACGCCTCCGGCGGCCGTGTACTGGCCCGCCTGATGGACCTGGCCGCGGGCCGCGCGTAACCCAGCTCGTCCGTCCCTTCCCTCCACTTCCTCCCCTCTTTCCGCTGCCTCCGATGGGAGAGCCATGTCCGCCCTGCCGACCCGACTGCGGCCCCTCGCCGCGGCATTCGCCCTCGTTTCCTGCCTCGCCGCCCCGGCTACGGCAGGTGCGGAGACCAAGCCCAACTCGCCAGCCCCAGCCCCAGCCCCAGCCCCTGCCGCTGATTGCGCTCTCCCCGGCAAGACCGGCTGGACCGACGAAGGCCACAACACCGACGCGGCCCAGTTCCAGCACGCCGGCGGAAACCACCGCGTCCTGACCCTGTTCGTGGACTTCCCCGACGCACAGGCCACGGACTCCACGGACGCGTATGCCACCCAACTCGCCCCTGCTGCCGACTGGATGAGCAGAGCCAGCTACGGCCGCTCCCGGCTCGGCATCAGCTCGTTGCACCGCTGGATCCGGATGCCCGCGGACTCCACCTCGTACGGGTTCGCGCGCGGCCTCACCTTCGAGGCCCACGAGAAGTACCTACGCGACGCGATCACCGCCGCCGACCCCTACGCGGACCTTTCCCGGTACGACATGGTCTACGTCGTCCCCACGAAGGCGGCGGCCGCGATCTCCTTCTCCCCGACCTACCTCTACGACCCGACCACGCCCGGAGTCACCGCCGACGGCACCCGCATCAAATGGGCGGTCACCTTCGGGCAGGACATGTGGCGTTGGGGATACAAGGTCGCCGCCCACGAGACCGGTCACACCTTCGGCCTCCCGGACCTGTACTCCTTCACCGGCGCCACCCACCAGTACGTCGGCGGCTGGGACGTCATGGGCAACATCGCAGGAGCCGCCCCGCAGTACCTCGGCTGGCACTCGTGGAAGCTCGGCTGGACCCGCGGCAACCAGGTCGCCTGCCTGCCCGGGCCCGGACGCCGCACCGTAAAGCTGACCCCGGTGGAGCGCCCCGGCGGGACCAAGATCGCCGTACTGCGCACCGGCGAGAGCACGGCGTACATCGCCGAATCCCGCCGCGCCGAGGGCAACGACAAGGGCGCCTGCTCCACCGGCGTCCTCATCTACAAGGTCGATTCCGCCGCCCAGACCGGCGAGGGACCGGTCAGGATCATGAACGCCAACCCGACCGCCACCCCGCCCACGGGCTGCACCCAGCTGGACATGGCCGCATACAAGCCTGGCCAGACCTTCACCGATCCGGACACCGGAGCCCGGATCGATGTCCTGGCGGGCGGCGACGCAGGGGATGTGGTGCGGCTCAGCAAGACCTGACCGTCAGCCGCGCAGCTGGGCGTCTTCAGGCGCGCACCGTCCGGCGGCGCTGTTGCTCGCGCCAGTTGACGAAGGACACCTCCTCCGGCAGGGTCACGCTGATCGTCTCCTCCTGAAACGCGGTATCGCCGAGGAGCCTCTGGAGGAACTCGGCCATACCGAAGGGGTGCACCTGGAACGCCGGACTGGTGTGCCGCCCGCACACGAGCACCGGCCACCGGTCCGGGTCGTCGTCCGTGGTCAGCCAGCAGTAGATGTCGGCACCCGTGCTGACGCCCCACGCAACGATGGACCCGGGGTCCACGTCGAAGTCGGCCTCGTCTTTGCACATCTCCCAGGTGAGACGGGCGTTCTCCGTCTCGTCCCGCAGGCCCGACCCGTCCGTGTACGTGTCGGACTGCGGTACCGGCAGCAGAACCACGATCTCCCCGCTGACCAACCCCGCCCCGTACACCTGCATGAAGCGGACGTAATCCGAGGGGAACCGGGTCTTCCAGATCTCCTCGGCCTCGCTCCAGTCGATCCGTTCGTCCACCCCGTACGTCGTCGGCATGAGCCGTGCGAGTGCCGTCACCGAGTCGTTTCCGTCCACTGCCGCACCCCTCACTCCCCGCGGCACCCGCCGCGCGTCGCGCACTGTCTCCGAGGGGCCCAACCTACGAGACCTTGGCCCATCACCTGGGAGGGGGCCCTGGGCCACGACGGACAGCGGCGACCGTGACAGGGCGACCCGCAGCGGCTCGGCGTACAGCGTCAGTGAGGAGCCGAGCCACAAGGGGGCGGTCTCGGTCTGCTGCGCGGTGCGTATGTCGCTGTTCGCGGCACCGTAGGCCCGTACCTCGGTCAGATCGGCACGGTAGTGCGCGGAGTCCACCGCGAACTATTCCTGCCCGCGGAAGCGCGGCACGACCAGCCCGGTTTCGTAGGCGGCGACAACTGCTTGTGTCCTGTCGCGCAGCCCGAGCTTGTTCAGCACCCGGCTCACATGCGTTTTCACCGTCTCCTCGGTGACCGTGAGCCGACGGGCGATCTCCGGATTGGACAGGCCCTCGGCGACCAGTCGCAGGACCTGGGTTTCGCGAGGGGTGAGCGTGGCGAGTGCGGCTGCGGCAGGGGCCCCGGAGCCGGGCTGCATCTGGGCGAACTCGCTGATGAGCCGGCGGGTGATGGCCGGGGCCAGCAGCGCCTCGCCGAGGGCGATGACACGTACCGCGTCGAAGAGCCGCTCGGCGGTGACGTCCTTGAGCAGGAATCCGCTGGCTCCGGCGCGCAGCGCGTCATAGACGTACTCGTCCAGGTCGAAGGTCGTCAGGATGAGGATGCGCGGCCCGGCGCTCGCGGACTCGGCGAGCTGCCTGGTGGCTTCGATGCCGTCCACGCCCGGCATACGGATGTCCATGAGGACGACGTCGGGGGACAGCTCGTTGCAGATGTGCACCGCCTCGGCCCCGTCGGAGGCGGTCCCGACGACATGGAAGTCCGGCTGGGTGTTGAGCAGTTCGGCGAATCCGGTGCGGACCACCAGATGGTCGTCGGCGATGACGATCCGGACCGTCGGGAACTGAGCGCTCATGAGGCGGTTTCGTCCTTTCCGGGCAGGAGGGCCTCGATGAGGAAGCCGCCGCCGGCGGCGGGGCCGGTGCGCAGCTCGCCACCGACGGCCGCAGCGCGTTCTCGCATGCCGGACAGCCCGTGACCGCCGGCCGCTGCTGCCGTGGGTGGGCCGGGCCCGTTGTCGCGGATGAGCAGCCGCAGGGCGTCATGGGCGTAGTGCAGTTCCACGTCGACGGCGGCGCCCGGCGCGTGCCGCCGGGCGTTGGTGAGGGCTTCTTGGAGTATGCGGTAGGCCGCGAGCTCAAGTCCGGGGGCGAGGGTGGCCGGACGGCCGCGGAGGATGAGACGAGTGCCCGTTCCGGACGTTTCCCGTGACTCGTCGAGCAATGCGTTGAGCTCCCGCAGGCGCAGGCCCGGCTGGGGCTGCCGGCTTGCTGGATCCGTCGTCGCGTCCTCGCGCAGTACGCCGAGCAGCCCCCGCATCTCGGACAGCGCCGCCCGCGCGGTGTCGCCGATGGCCGACAGGCGCTCGGCACCGGCGGCCGGCAGTCCCGGGGTGGCCAGCCGGGCCGTCTCGGCCTGCACGGCGACCATGGAAATGTGGTGGGCGACGACATCGTGCAACTCACGGGCGATGCGGGCGCGTTCGCCGCGCGCCGTGTGCTCCACCAGGGTGTCGGCGATCACCCGCCGAGCGGCGCTGTTCTCCAGGGCCTCGCCGTGCGCCCGCCGGGCGATCCCCGTCATGGCCGCCGCCGGGGCCAGGGAGGCCAGCAGCAGGAGGTGCACCCGAACCTCACCGCCTGCCGGACCGGCCAGCGCCAGCACCGGGAACGGCGTGGACAGAAGCACAGCCGGCAGCTGCGGGCCGCTGCGGCCGAGCCGGTATCCGGTGAGCAGTTGCGTACCCACGCCCGCCACGGTCAGCGTCTGGAAGGCCACGAGTGACAGCACGACCGTCGTGGAGACGACAAGGGCGGCCGCGGCCGGCTGTCGCCACAAGAGAGCGACCGGCAGCGTGGTGGCCAGGCCGAGGAGGACGAACACCACGACGTACAGCGGCCCTTCAGCGCTCCCGGCAAGGGCCGGGCACCCAGCTGTTCTGGCCGCGCACGGGGGCTGACGGCTACCGCGGGCTCGTGTCGGTGGTGGGTTGCCGCCCGAGGCCCCCGTAGTAGGCCGCGAGAGCGTGGAACGCCTCCTTCGGTTCCCAGGGCATGCCGGGGTAGGTGCGTGCGGGGGCGGGGGCGGGGGAGTCGTCCCCATCGAGGAGCTTGACGATGCCGTACGACGCCAAGTCCAGGTCCGAGCCGGGGGCGGCGCGGTGGGGAGTGCTGTAGCCGGCGAAGCTGAACCAGAACACCGTGTCGATGCCTTCCTCCTCGAATACGGGCATGAGGTCGTGCAGATAGCGGACCTGCTCACCTTCGTCGCGCACCAGATCTGCCTTGAGGGTGACACCGTCCGGCTCCATGGCCAAGTACCAGCCCGCGCCTCCGAAGTCGCCTGCCCCCTGGTAGGTGCAGCAGCCGACCTCCATGATCGCGACCGGCTTGCCATGGACGAGGTCCGTGCGGAGGTCGTCGCGGTATGTGGCGGCGTTCCGCAGGCTGCGGTAGGCGTCGAGGCCGACGATGTCGAACGGACTCCAGTCGACGCCGTCCAGCGGGCTGGACGCATAGCTGATCGGGCCCCCGAAGGCCGGCCGGACAGTGTGGACGACCTCGTCGAGGAATGCGTTGACCCGGTCGGGGATGCCCTTGAGCGCAGCCTCGCGCCCAGGGCCCGCAAGGACCGGGATACGGGCGGAGAAGGTGTCTCCGGGAAGGTATCCGGCTGCGAACACGCTCAGTTCGCAGCCGGTGACGAGGACGACGTCAGCGCCGTCGCGGCGCAACTGTTCGGCCTGCTCGGCGCAGTGGGCGAAGTACGGCAACATCTGCTGGTTCGTCATCTCGCAGGGGAACGGCGAGTACCAGACCTCCAGTCCGGCGGCCGCGGCATGTATCGCCGCCGTGGTGAGCCGGTCGGGGTCGCCACCGGTGATGCGTACCGCCGAGCAGCGCAGGTCCTCCGCGATGATCCGCATCTCCTGCTCAACGATGCGGGGGTCGAAGGACGGACGGGAGCTCTGGCCATTCGGTGAGGTGCCGGTGTCGTAGTGGATGCCTTTGCCGCGCATGCCAACCAACCTCTCCAATAAGAGTCAATGCGTATCTTACGTGCTCGACAGTTAAGATACGCGATGTGTCCAAAGAACCTGCGCGCACGCGCCGAAGAGGCGCTGAGCTGGAAGCCGCGTTGCTCCAGGCCACCTGGGACGAACTGTTCGCCGTTGGCTACGCACAACTGACGTACGAGGCCGTGGCCGCCCGCGCCGGTACCAGCCGCGCGGTGCTCTACCGTCGGTGGTCGAACCGGCGGGAGCTGGTCCTGGCCGCGTTGCGCCACAAGGCGCCACCGCTGGCGGCCGAGCCCCCCGACACCGGCGAGTTGCGTGGCGACGTACTGGCATTGCTGCGTCTCGTCGTCAAGCGGATGGGGGAACTCGCCCCGATCCTGCAGGTGCTCGCCGAGGAGCAGAGCCACGACACGGAGCTCTCCGCATACCTCGCGTCCCGGAACCGCGGCGCGGGTTACGAATGGATGCGTACGGTCCTGGACCGGGCAGCTCGACGCGGCGAGGTCGACCCGGCGGCTCCGCTCCCCGACCGGCTGGTCACGCTTCCGGTGGTACTGGTCGTCAACGAGCTCACGATGGCCCGCCATACCCCCTCCGACGCTGATCTCGAGGAAGTGGTGGACCTGCTGTTCCTGCCGCTGGTCATGCATCACCAGAGGTGACTGCCCAACTGAGCCGTGTCGCCCGCCGCTTGATCGTGGGACGTGCCTCGGGCTGGAGCGCCCGTCGGCCGAAGATGCCGTGGTCCGTGCCGCCCAATTGCGTGCGCATCGACGCCAAGTGCCTCGGCGAGTCCCTATCTGCAGGCGGTATCCATTCCTCCACCGAGGAGTGTGAGCTGCCAGGCAGTGCTGCCACCGTGTCTCGTTGGACTTAGGGTCCCCGGATACCTCGGAATTGGATCACGGAATGATGGGGTTCGAGCGCAGACGGGGCGGCGCTCGTCAGGGGCAGAAGTGATCAACATCGCTATGAACGCGGACACGTTGGCGGCAATGCGATGCGCCGTATCACTGTTGATGCAAGCCGGAGTGGTCCTGCACCCGCATCGCCCTCAATCCGTGAGCAATATGAGCGTGTACGGACAGCAGGTCGACGCCGCCAGCAGGTCGACGCCGCGCTGCAGGAACGGCATCGGCATCTTCTGTCCGCACTGCGCGGCGAGATCCGTGGTTATGCACCGGACTTCATGACTCCCGGGGCGTCCGCAATCCGCAAAACGGGCTCTCGACGCGGAATTGCACAAGGTCGCCACGACGCCTTCTTCGGTGGTCGCCCGGCAGATGAACCGAATGAGCATCATCGCCCGCAGCGGTCCGCACACCGCACTGAACTCCCTGCACCGGCAGATCACTTACCGCTGCGGCGCTCTGCACCTGGAGAGCGAACAGCGGATCGAGGTGGCCGGAACCACGGACATCACACTTTTTCCTTCGGAGCTGGCGCACAGTTGGCTCGTCAGCGTGGATCCCTGGCGGGAACGCGGCATCTACCTCATCTATCCGACCCGCCGCCCCAACGGACCGGACCGATCGGCCAGGGGAACCGACCCGCTGCTGGGAAGTGTCATCGGGCACTCCCGGTCCGCCCTGCTGGCCGACCTCGACGTGCCCTGTACCACCACGCAACTCGCCGACCGCCAACACCTCAGCTCATCGACCGTCTCCTACCACCTCACCCCCTCTCCGTGCAGGGCCGGTCACACGGGTACGAGAAGGAAGCCGGGTGTACTACCAGCGCACAGCCAACGCCGATCGGCTCTGCCTACGGTCGACACGTGATGACGGTGCGAGAGGGCTGCGCCGCGACAGGCCGGTCCGCCCTGCTCCGAGGCCGGCGGCGTACCACGAGGGAGTCGTATCGGCCTAACTGATCGTTTCAGAACGAGGTGCGGAGGTGCCTCAAGCAGATGACGGAAGAGGCGGGTTGAGGATTCCTTGGTCGATGTAGATCCCCGCACGGTTCCCGCCGCGCGATGTCCGCACCTGCCTCGACCGGACGGTACTGCGCCCGCACCTGCGCCCGCACCTGCGCCCGCACCTGCGCCCGCACCTGCGCCCGCACCTGCGCCCGCACCTGCGCCCGCACCTGCGCCCGCACCTGCGCCCGCACCTGCGCCCGCACCTGCGCCCGCACCTGGGCGGGCGCCGTGGGCGCAGCATTCTTCCGGCACGATCTTGACCACGGCCGGGTCACCCGCAAGGGCGCGACCCGCATCGTCGCCGTCACGGACGCGGGACGTGCCGTACTGCGCGAACAGCTCGGACTTGGAAACGCGGCACTGGAGGCATCCGGCTCAGAACCCTTCTGCTCCTCCCGACCGTCCCGAGGCGAAAGCTGAAGCCTGACGTGGAAGCTCCGCAAAAGCCCGGGCTCTCGGTCCCACCATGATCCGCACGGTCATTCGGTCCCGGTGGCGGGCGCGTCGTCCCAGGCCAGTGAGGACATTCTCCAGCCTGACGGGGTCCGGACGAACTGGGTGGTCTTGTGGCCGGAGCCCTCGAACCACTCGCCGTGGTGGAAGCCGGACTTGCGGTATTCGCTGAACCGGTGCGCGATCGATCCGAAGATCTCGGTCCGCTCAGCGACCTCCCATTCGCAGAACTCCGTCAGCGTCCCGTCTGTGAGCATCTTCTGTCGGGGCTCGATGAACGCGTCGAGGTCGTAGATCACGGGCTCGTCCCCGACGTTCGCGATGATCCTCCCCTGCGGAATGAAGACATCGCGGATGACCTCGAGGTCCGGCCGGCTGTCGCCGGTGTTGGTGAAGGCGCCGACGAACACGCGCATCAGCCGATCGAGCTCGGCCTGGACGCGGGACCCGGGCACGTCCCCGAGAGACGGCCATTCGTCGGAAAGGACCGACCAGACTTCGCTGTCGTGCCGCACACCTCGGTACGGAGAACGCTGTCGCAGCACGCCGTCGCGGGTCATGCCCAGTCGGCGCGCGACGTCGATGCTGCGGGTGTTGCCCGCCGCGACCCACCATTCGACGCGGCTCATCCCGCGTTCCTGGAAGGCCCAGTCGATCAACAACCGGCAGGCCCGGGTCACCAGGCCCCGTCCCTCCCCGGCCTGCTCCAGCCAGCAGCCGATCTCGCACACCCCGGAGGCGCTGTCGAAGCGGGTGAACATGACGCCGCCGACCAGCGTGCCGTCCAGCCAGATCCCGTAGATCCGGCCGGTGTCCTGGGCCAGACGGTCGGCGTAGCGCTGGAGGGTGGCCGTGGCCGAGTCGAGGTCGGTGCTGAACGTCGCCCAGGGTATCCACGGGTCCACTGAGCCCCGGGCGCGGTCGATATGGGCGAGGAACTCCTGTGCCTGCCAGGGCTCCAGGGGACGGAGTTGGGCATGGTCGCCGAGCGGCAGGGTGAACATGGGAGCCTCGCTCTCTGGATGCATAACAAGCGTTCGGTACGTAAGCTAGCAGCATGCCGCCCGCACCTGGAGACCGTGAAGCCCGCCGCAAGGACGTATCCGAGGCGGTGTGGCACGTACTCGCCGACAGGGGGTTCGGCGGGCTGACCCTGCGTACCGTCGCCGCTGCGATGGGGGTCTCGACCGGGATGCTCATGCACTACTTCCCGACCAAACGGGCCCTGATCACACACGCCTTGGACCTGCTGGAGAAGCGCACCGCGGAGAGGCCCCGCCGCGCGCGTCCCGCCGCGGGCCTCGCCACCGTGCGCGCCATGCTCCTGGACATCCTGCCGCTGACCCCGGGCGACACCGCCCGCAACCGCATCTGGGTCAGCTCCTGGGACCTCTCCCTCGCCGACGACGGGCTGACCACGGAACAGGCCGACCGCTACACCCGGCTGCGCTCGACGATCCGCCCGCACCTCGAAGCCGCACGTGACCTTGGCGAGCTCCCCGCAGCCGTCGACCCGGACCAACTTGCCGCCACTGCCGTCGCCTTCACCCACGGACTCGTCGTCCAGGCCCTCTTCGACCCCGGCCGATTCCCCCAGGGCGTGCAGATCGCCATGCTCGACGACTTCCTCGCCTCGACCGCGCTGCCCCGGTCCGACGGCGGCAGCCGACCGGCCCCTGGTGTCAGCGTACGGTCTTACTGATCACTTCAGAATGAGGTTCGCAGTCGTCTCAAGCAGATGATGCTGCAGGCGAGTTGGAGCAGGCCGAGGTGGAGGTCGGCGCGTATCTCGTAGCGGGTCCGCAGTCGTTTGAACTGGTGGAGCCAGGCGAAGGTCCGCTCGACGACCCAGCGGGTCTTCCCCAGGCCGGAACCGTGGGCGGTGCCCTTGCGGGCGATCTTCGGTGTGATGCCTGGAGCTCGGAGAAGGCGGCGGTATTTGTCGTAGTCGTAGTCGTAGCCGCGGTCGGCGAACACGCGCTTCGGCCGTCGGCGAGGCCGCCCACGAGTCCCCCGGATGTGCGGTATCGCGTCGAGCAGGGGCATGAGCTGGGTGATGTCGTGGCGGTTTCCGCTGGTCAAGGAGACGGTCAGCGGTGTTCCGTGCCGGTCGGTGATCAGATGGCGCTTGCTGCCCGGGCGAGCCCGGTCGACCGGCGAAGGTCCGGTGTGAGCCCCCCTTTCTTCGAGGCGGTTGGATTGCTCCGGGGCTGGTGATCTGGGGGTGCGGGGCGGCACGGCCGAAGCGGTAGGAAGTCAACGACGAGCTGTGGGCTGTGATCGAGCCGTTGCTGCCCAAGGTCGAGCGTCGGATGCGGCATCCGGGACGCGTGGTCCTGGGCGCCCGCGGCTACGACGACGACAAGTACCGCCGCCCGGTCCGGGCCGCTCGGTGTGAAGCCGGTGATCGCCCGCAGGGGCACCGAGCGCGGTTTCGGCCTGGGCGGCCAACGCTGGACTGTGGAGCGGGCGTTCGCTCACCTGCACTGGTTCCGCCGCCTGCGCATCCGTCGGGAGAGACGCGGCGAAATCCACGGAGCGTTCCTCACTCCGGGATGCGCGCCGATCTGCTGGCGAGGCCTGAACTCACTGCGAGAGGAGTTCTTGAGACGGCATGTGGCGCATGGGAGATCCTCCTGGGCCGACGGCAGCGCCGCACGCGGCGCGCCGCGGCTTCGCGAGGAAGCTGTCCGTCCACTGCGGACGACAGAGGGAAAGGGGAGTACTCACTCCCTTCCATGATCAACATATAGCGCACCGGGGGGCTTGCGGCAAGACCCTGGTCGTACCGCAGAATCATCGGCCGAGGCCAGGATTTGCGGAAATGGGAGTACGAAATGCGTGTGTTGTTGTCGGGGTATGACTCGCGTGGGGGCGTCGAACCGCTGGTGGGACTCGCGGTGCGGTTGCGGGAACTCGGCGCGGAGGTGCGGGTGTGCGCGCCGCCGGATGAGGAGTTCGCGAAGCGGCTGGCCGGGGTCGGTGTGGAGATGGTGCCGACCGGCCAGTCGGTGCGCCAGTTGGTGACCGGCAAGACGCCGCCGTCGGCGGCAGGCGTGCCCCGGCGCGCGGCCGAGTTGGTCGCCGCGTTCTATGACAATGTCACCGTGGCGGCCGAGGGGTGTGATGTGCTGGTGGCGACCGGCCTCGTGCCGGCCGTGGCCGGCGTGAAGTCGGTCGCCGAGAAACTGGGCATCCGCTACGTGTACGCGAGTTACCAGCCGGTCAGCCTGCCGTCGCCGCACCACCCGCCGATCCCGCGGCCGGGCCGGCCGCTCCCACCTGATGTGACCGACAACCGAGTGCTGTGGGACCGGGACGCCCAGGACGCGCAGGCGGTGTTCGGCGAGGCGATCAATACCCACCGGGCGTCGATCGGCCTGCCGCCGTTGGACAACGTCCGTGACCACGTCTTCACCGACCACCCGTGGCTGGCCGCGGACCCGGTCCTGGCCCCGTGGCAGCAGCCGGCGGACCTCGACGTGGTGCAGACCGGCGCGTGGGTCCTGCCGGACGAACGCCCGCTCCCCGACGAGTTGGTGGCATTCCTGGACGCCGGCACACCACCGGTGTACGTGGGCTTCGGCAGCATCCCCATGCGCGATCCGGAGGACGTCGCCCGGGCGGCCATCGAGGCGATCCGCGCGCAGGGCCGCCGTGCAGTCGTCTCCCGCGGCTGGGCCGACCTGGCCCTGATCGACGACCAGGACGACTGCTTCGTCGTCGGCGAGGTCAACCATCAGGCACTGTTCCGCCGGGCGGCCGCCGTCGTGCACCACGGCGGCGCGGGCACCACGACGACGGCCACCTGGGCCGGCGCGCCTCAGGTGGTGGTACCCCAGGGGGCGGACCAGCCATATTTCGCCAGCCGGGTGGCCGACCTGGGCATCGGCGCGGCACACGACGGTCCGACGCCGACGTTCGACTCCCTGTCGGCCGCGCTCAAGACGGCCCTGACCCCCGAGACCCGCGCACGAGCAACCGTCGTGGCCGACACGTTCCGCACCGACGGGGCGATGGTGGCCGCGAAGCTGCTGCTCGACGCCGTCGGCCGAGAAAGGCCGCCCATGTCCGCGTGAACCACGCGGGATCGTCGAGCCAGGGACAGTGCCCGGCGCCGGGCTGTGCCGCCAACTTGGCATGCCCGAAGAGACCGGCACACTTCGTGGCGTTCCGCCGCGGCAGCCCGAGGCACCGTCACCATCGCCGCGCTCCTCGTCTGGCTCTGATCATGACCGGAGCCAGACGAGGAGCGGGCGCTCAGGCACGCTCGGCGGCGAACGGTCCGTCGATGCCGAAGGCCAGGGCGGCGAAGCGTTCGCCGAGGCGGCGGTGGGTGGCGGCGTCCGGGTGGACCTGGTCGGGCAGCGGCAGCTCGGCGAAGTCCGTCGGACCGTAGAGGTCGCGGCCGTCGAGGTAGTGCAGATTCGCATCGTCGGCCGCCCGCTGCTTCACGATGCGGGCGAGTTCGTCCCGGATGACGTTGAGCGTCAGCTTCCCGCCGGCCCGTTCTGCGGGGTCGCCCGCGGCCTTGAACTGGAGCTTTCCCTCGCCGAGGTTACTGAAGTCCGGGGCGGTGGGGCCGGGGGTGTCCTCGTGGATGGGGCACAGGATGGGCGAGACGACCAGCAGCGACGTGGTGGGATGCCCCTCACGGATGGTGTCGAGGAAGCCGTGGACCGCCGGAGTGAAGGCACGCAGACGCATCAGGTCGGTGTTGACCAGGTTGAGGCCGATCTTGACGCTGATCAGGTCCGCGGGCGTGTCACGCAGAGCGCGGGCGGTGAACGCATCGAGCAGGGCGCTGCCGCCCAGGCCGAGGTTGATCAGTTCCACGCCGCCGAGGGAGGCGGCCAGCGCCGGCCAGGTCGTGGTGGGGCTTGCGGCGTTGGAGCCATGGCTGATCGAACTGCCGTGGTGCAGCCACACCTTGCGGCCCCCGGCCGGCCCGGCCTCGACGGGGGCGTCGGTGCGCAGGGCGACCAGCTGGGTGATCTCATTGTGCGGCAGCCAGATCTCGACGTCCTTCACACGGTCGGGAAGACCGGGGAACCGAACGGTGCCGACCGGGCCGGGCCGGGTTTCCGCAGACCCGGTGGCCATGTCCACCGTCAGGACGTTGCCGCCGGTCACACTGGCCTGCCCGGCCAGGCGGCCGTCGACGAGCAGGTCGTACACGCCGTCCGGACGGGGCGGGGCGCCCTGGTAGGCCATCTTGGTGCGGAGTGTGTCCAACTCGACGGCGGTGGCCCGGGTGCGGAACACCAGCCGTACGCCGGAGGGCTGGGCCTCCGCCATGGCCAGCTGCCCGTCGGCGCACTGTGCCCGGGCCCGGGCGGGCAGTCGGTGCGGCAGCACCCCGTGCTCGGTGCGTTCCAAGTCGAGTGCGCCGCGCAGGAGGTCCGCGGTGATGGGCGTGGTGGTCCAGTCCGTCGCCCCGGGCGTGGTGGAAGAGCCGGGGACGGGGTCGCGCTGAGACATCATGACCTCAGCCTGTCAATCGGAAACCTGGTCCGCACATGAATTTCCGGCCCACCACCGTCGTGGTCGAGGCCGACAGTCGGCGACCGCCAGGCGGTCAGCGGGGCCATCCGCTGGCTCGCTACCGTCTGCCGTTGTGCAAGCCATCCGCCCGTGATCGGGGAGGTGGGGTCTGGTGTCGTTCAGCATCAACTGGTCCATCAGGTAGGTGCGTTGAGGCTTTGTTTCCAGCGGGGTGATCTGACGCTCTTGGACGGATTCTCGTAACAGGCAGTGCTGCTCAGCGCTCTCGACCAACGCCGCGGGAGGCAGGAGTGGCACGTGTGACTTCGGCGTCGCCACGAACCTGCGGCGGCGCCGGCTGGCACAATGGCCGTTCGTGATCAGGCCCGGGACCGGGGGATTCGTGCGCCGACTGACGTGGAGCATCTGGGTAGTGGCAGCTGCCGTCGTTTCCGGATGTGGCAGCGCAAGTACGGCACCACCCACGCACACCCAGAAGGTGAAGCATCCCCGTGCGGCCCGGTTGGCCATGCCCGAGACGATGGTGGGCGGTCAGTACAGACGTGAGCACGACGCAGCCGATCCTGATCAGGGGTTGGCTGAGCTGATGTCCGGTCAGGTGCGCGAGGCCCGGCCGGCCTTTGGGGTGTACCGCCCGGCCGCGGAGAAGGGCGGCCTCCTCGCCGTCACCGGTGTGTACGGCAAGGTTCGCGATCCTTCTGCGGCTCTGCGGGAACTCGTCAAGCTGCTCGACAGGCGGGACGGCGATCCCGTCATCAAGATCGGGCCCAAAACGATCACACCGGCCGGCTCCGACGAACCCGTTCAATGCCGCGTGGTCTCACGGACCATCCCGGTAACGAGCACCCGGTCCTTGGACATGGCGTGTACCTGGGCTGACTCTTCAACGGTGGCGCATGTGGCCCAAGGCCTTCTGCCCAGCACCCGTCCCAACCCGAACGAGAGGGACCTGAACGCCTTCGCGGCCAAGGTGAACCAGATCCGCGACGAGGTGCGTGACAGCTAGGTGTGCCGTTCCGGCACGTTGGTGACGGGAGACGAGCCTTGCAGCCCGGTCCAATACAGTGCGGAGGCTATGACGGTTCTTGCTTCTTTCGCCTTTGTGCGCCACATCGATGGGCTCCGCTACCACTTCGAACGGGACGGCGAGCGCCACGGCCGGCCCGCCTATCGCCGAACGGATGGCCAGGTGTGGTGCATCTGGGCGCCGACCGAAGGCTGGCACTGCGAGATCGCCGACGGCCTCGTCACCGCACATCCCCTCAACAGTCACGGTGACGAACCCGAACCCCCTGCCACCGTATGGCGCAGCTTCAAGCGCGACCGTTCCTACCTCTACGACCTGTGCCCCCTCGAATCCGAAGCCTGATCCGTGGGACAGGGTCTGGGCGGCCTGTCCGTTGAGGCGTTGCACCACAGCGCGGACGGTGACGTGCGGCACGCGCCCGGCGGCGGGAACGGGGCGTCCTCGCGCACCTGGCCCACGGCCCCGGCCAGGATCATCACCGCCGTCACAGTGGCCCTTGCTTGTCCAGGAGGGCGGGACGGAGACCTGAGTACGGGACGCACGCAAAGGCCAGGCCCGGGGCACGCGCCCGCGAGTGACGTCATCGGTCGGCTGGTTCAGGAAGATGACCGTGCTGTGGTCACGAGATCCGCCATGGCTGCGGCCATGCGTTGGTGGAAGCGCCACAGGAAGGGATCACGGGGGCTGGGTGAACCGAAGAATCCCTGTGGCGTCACCCGTCGGGCGTGTTCACCTCCCTTGCGCCATTCCATGAGGTCCTCCGCGCTCAGCCCCGTCGGCTTCAGCTCGGCCATGGCGTCGTAGTCGACGAGTTCGGGGAACCAGCGCATCATCAGGGCGCTTTCGATCTCTTCGGCGTGAACGCCGAGTTCACCCGTCAACTCCAGGCCCTCGAAAAGCGGTTGCATGGCGAACGACGCCAGGGCGGGGGTTGATGAGCAACCGAGCCGGTCGGCGATGAAGTCGGGTTCCAGCAGCACGACCCCGGTACGCCCTTGATCGTGCTGTCGCTGCACCACGTCAAGCAGCATGCGGTTGTGGGCGATGTCCCCCTGATGATTGATCACGTAGATCCGGTCAAACCCGTCGGTGGACAGGGAGTCCAGGATGTCGGTGTGCAGAGCTACGGCGGTCTCGGGGCGGGTCCGGAACGTTCCGGGGAACGCCGACGACACCTGGTTGATTCCCCAGAAGACCGGCGGAGCGATCAGGGCCTCCACCCCACGCTGCTCCAGCTCCGCCATCACCAGGCGACAGAGTTGGTAGGCACCGTACGCATCGGTACCCAGCGGCAGGTGAGGGCCGTGTTGTTCGATGACCCCGGTGGGCAGCAGAACACATGCCCCCCGTTCGGCTGCTGCCTCTACCTCCGGATAGGTCAGGTCGGCCATCGTCCGAGCGAAGATCGAGTAACCGTTGTTCATGAAGCCCCCCTCGACTGGTTCTGCGCCACGTGGCGCAGAACCCCGCGCCATCCTTGCGCGCAGCGGGCGTTGCGTGCGAGCAACAGCTCCGACCAGCTCCTGACCGGCACGTTGTAGAAAGATCACAAATGAAACCACCGCCTCCACGATCAACCGGCCCAGTGTGATTTCGGCCCGCACTGCACGCACACCGATGCCGGGGAACCGGACTCGACTCGGGCGGTGAAGGTCACCGGTCGCGCAGATCGGGGAGAGAACGGCAGCGGGTCGTGCGGTGTGTAACCAAAGTGGCCGAGAGCCGCTGCGGGCTCCTCACTCAAGAGTTGGGGCCCATCGCCGTCTCCCCGGCTTGCGGCCGGTCTCGTTGCCACCGGCGGAACACTCAGGGTGTCGCCTGTGCGGGCGGCCCGTACCAGGCCTGGGCCAAGTGCGCCAACGGCAGGTACGTCTTCGGACACGCGGTGCGCAACTAATCGTGGTCCTACGCGTATCGCACCTCCGTGCACTCCTACCGCGTCGCCGGCGACGTGAACCACCTGTAATGAGTCTTCAGCGCTGAGCCCTGAGCTCTGCTGGGCACTGTCGTCGGCGTCACCGTTCTTGCGGTGACAGTTCACGTTCGGGACGTCGGGCCAGTCATCGGCGCGGGGGCGGCTGCGGCCGGCGGGACCCTGTCATCCCCTGTGCGGGAGCAGGAGGGCCCGTCGCCGCGCAGGCCACGAAGCCTCTCTCGGCGAACGTTCCTGGGATGGGCCGTCGACCGGTACCCGGGGCGAGTGGCCGATGCCTGCTGTATCGCCCGCCCTGCGGACGCTCCGCAAGACCGATCGGCAGCCGGTCCCGGGCGGGACCTGCTCCCGGTGCACCCGGCCCCACTCCCGGGTCTTCGCATCAGAGACCGCCGTCCCCAGGGCGTCCAGCAGTAGCTGCTCCGGATTGGTGGGCGTATGCCGTGCCGTAGCCGGTCGGCGCTGTGCGGCATCGCCCCCAGCAGCACATGCCGTACAGGCCCGGCCTCGGCGCCCGGCTCACACGGTCCTGCGCACGCGACCCCGACACTCGTGTGCGATCCGGGTGCTACATGCCCATTCCTGAGCAAGGCCCCCACAGGCGTTGCGCCTTTACCGCGTGACATTCGGCATAGCAAAATCTCGAAAACCAGGGGCAACTGCCCGGTTTGCTGAGATCTTCCCCCCTGCGATTAGCTGGCGCTCACAGTCGGCCAGCGGCAGATCTCTGGGGGCTACGGCTGCACAGCCTTACGATCAGCGCCTGCCGCACCGCGCACCCCCATACCGCGACGGCTCTCGTCTCCTTTCTTATTTCGTTTTTGATCCAGAAGAAGGCTTCATGAAGCTTCGTCGTGCCTTGGTGACGGTCGCCACAACCGCCGTACTGCCGTTCGCGCTCAGCGCGTGCTCCTCCGGCGGCGCCAGCAGTACATCGACGGACGAGTCCGGACCGTCAGCCCATCACACAGCGGGCGACCCGAACGCCGACCTGCTCAACGGCACCCGGCTGAAGTCCCTGCTCCTTCCGGTCGGGGTACTGCCCAAGGGCTACAAGGCCGACCCGCAGGCCACGCGCGACTCGGGGAAGGCCTTCGCACCCCCGTCGTCGAGCTCGGCTGTCGACTTGGCGGGCGCCTGCCCGAAGCTGGAGGCCAGTGCCTGGATCCAGACCAGCGGCATCGAGAGCGCCTCCTTCGCCCAAGGCGACTTCGCAAACGCCTCCCAGGAGGAGTTCAACCAGGAGATCGACAGTTTCCGAGGCGCGGACGCGCAAACGGTCATGACGCGCTTGGAGCAGGTGCTCAAGCACTGCGCTCACTTCAAGGACACCTCCAACGGCGCCACCGCTTCGGTGACGATCAAGACCACCAAGGTTCCGAAGGTGGGCGACCAGACCCTCAAGGCCGTACTCTCCGCGCCTGAGTGGGAGGGCGGCACCACGCTGGTGGCGACCCGGGTCGGGAAGGTCGTCATCACCACCTTCTACAACGTCCAGTCCAGTGATATGGGCGCCGCCGGCCTCGGTCTGACCAAGAAGATCGTGGCGCAGGTGCAGCAGGCGAAGTAGCCGGCCGGGCCGTTTCGTCCAGATGCGATCGCGTGGAAGTTCCGGACCGGATCGCAGTGGGTCCATCTGCCCGTGAAGTACGGCGGGAGGGGTGTTTACAACCCGCTGCCGATGTGGGCTGTCGACGACACCTGGGAGCGTGTGTTCACCGCGCTGATGGCCCGGGCTGACGCCGACGGCGACCTGAGCTGGTCGGTTTCGGTGGACTTCATATCGTGCGTGTGCACCAGTACGCGGCCGGGGCCCCGCAGAAAGGGGCCCCGGCTCGCGAACCGGCCTCGCACCAGGCCGGATGCGCTCCTGGTAGACAAGGCGCATTCGTCCCGCGCCATCCGCGAGCATTTGTACGAGCGCGCCATCCGGGCAGTCGTCCCCGTCCCGGCCGACCAGCGGGACCACCGCCTGCGGCGAGGCAGCCGTGGTCCTCAAGCGGCATTGCACCCGGAGGCTACTGACACGGTGTTTCGGTCGCCAGGCCGTCGAGATGGGTGGCGATGCGCTGTAGCAGGTCCATCAGGACCTGGAAGTCCTCATGTGAGAGACACTCCATCATCCGCACCCGTTCTGTTCCGGCTTGCTCGGAGACCCGCTGGTGCGTGCGCTTGCCCTCTTCGGTCAGTGCCAGGCCGTCGGCGTCGGTAACGCGCACCCAGTCGAGCTCGGCGAATCGCTCGACGTACGGGCGCATCGTCGGCTCCTCGCCGGACAGGAACGCCGCCATGGTTTCGTCGATTTCCGCGACCGTGATCGGGCCGTAGGAGATGGTGTTCAGCACCTGCCAACCTCGCCGGGTCAGACCGTCATCGGCGAACAGTCGGTCGAATCTCGTCTCAATGGCACCGTCGATGTACTTGAGCCAGTAGCCGAGCGGGCGCTGCTCGCGGACGTTGGGCAGTTGAGTTGTGCCGGTCATGGCGACCCCCCTGGTGCATGTATTTTTACAACAAATGTAATCTAGCATGTATGTCGAAGAGCGAACAGGACGAGGCGGTCGCCGCCGTCGAGCGGGCCATGGTGGCGATTCGCCGCAGCCAGACCCGTCGGTCGCTGGGGCGACTGACGCCACCCGATGAAGACGGGGCGATTGATCCCACGCTGTTCGGTGTGCTGGACGCCATCGAGGACCGCGGCCTGCCGTGCGGCGTCACGGATGTCGCCGCCGCCCTCGGCGTGGACCAGCCGAGGGCAAGTCGCTTGGTGCTCCGCGCCGTTGACCAGGGGCTGCTGGTCCGTCAGGCCGACCCGTCCGACGGGCGGCGCACATTGCTCACGCTGACCAGCGGCGGACGGGAGCAGCTGTCCCGCATGCACCAGCTTCGACAGGACGTCTTCGCTCGGGTGATGGCGGACTGGTCGGACGCCGACCGATCCGCGTTCGCCCGGCTCATCACCACGTTCGTGGCCTCGTTCGCCGAGGTGGTCTCCGGCGCCGACTAGGTTCTGCGGCGAGGGCGAGGTTGTGCATGGTTGCGATTGCTTGGACGGCGTGGTGGAGGCCGGCGCCCTTTTGGCGGCAGTCTCGGAGAATCTTGTAGTTCTTCATGCGGGCGAGGGTGTGCGCGACGCAGGTGCGTACGTGTCGTCGGGCTCGCCGGCCGGGGCCCCGTTTGCGGGCCCCGGCCGCGTGCCGGTCCGCGGGCGCGATGGTCGAGTCGACCGTGACCGCCCGGTCCAGGTGCTCGTCGGCGTGGGCCTGGGCAAGCGGCGCGGTGAAGATCCGTTCCCAGGTGCCGTTGACTGCCCAGTTCCGCAGCCGCGTGTACGTGCCCTTCCATGAGCCGTACTTCTCCGGACTTCTCCGGCGCGCGGACCGGGATGTGTCAGTCGATGTACGCACTGCGGTGTTCGCGGGTGCGGTGATTGATCCTGTCGATGGTGGCTGGACTCACCTAGGGGCATGTGCGGCAGGCGTGATCAGCCACGAGGCAGCCGGCGCCTGGGGTGCCGAGCAAGTGGGGGCGGGCTCGGGCGGACCGGCTGCCTGGTGATGACCATCGCGTGACTGCGCGCTTCACCAATGGCAGATCCGCCAACTCGATTGTGTTGCAGGGGAGTTGGAGTTGAGCTCCTGCTGCGCCGGGAAGCTGAGGGAGACCACGTCGAAGGGTATGTGCGGGGCGGTTGGCCGGGAGTGCCGGGTCCGGGCGTGGTACGCGACCCGGCGGTGGCCGCTGGTGCCATCGCCAAGGGCGCCTCGCCGGTGGTCCAGAGGTACGCCGTAGGAGGAACTCAATTGCGTTGTCCGAAAGCCGCTGACAGGGTCCTGACCATGCCTGTCTTCTCTGCGCCTGATGGAACCCGGCTCGCCTACCGTATGGAGGGAGACGGTGACGGTGACCCGGTCGTCTGCCTCCCGGGAGGCCCCGCGGACTCCACCTACCTCGGCAACCTCGGCGACCTGTCCACGCACCGCCCGCTGATCTGTCTGGACCTTCGTGGTACCGGCCGGTCCGCGTTTCCCGAAGACACCACCTCCTACCGCTGCGACCGCCTTGTCGACGATGTCGAGGCCCTGCGCGAACATCTCGGGCTTCCCCGGATGGACCTGCTCGCTCACTGCGCCGGTGCGAACGTCGCTGCCCAGTACGTGGCCCGGTATCCGGGAAACGTCAGCAAGCTGACTCTGATCACTCCCAGTACCAGGGCCGTCGGCATCACGATCACTGCGGAGACGCGACGCGAGACCGCGCAACTTCGGAAGAACGAGCCGTGGTTCCCGGCGGCGTTCGCCGCCTTGGAGGCGATCGTCGAGGGCAGGGGCAGCGACCTGGAGGCCATCGCTCCCTTCTTCTGCGGCCGGTGGGACGCCGCGGCACAAGCTCTTCATGCGACGAGCCGGCCGAGCAATGAGGAGGCGGTCAGTCTCTTCGGATCCGACGGCGCCTTCGATCCGGAAACCACGAGGGCGGCGCTCGCCGGCTACGAGGCTCCCGTCCTGCTGCTCGCCGGAGAGTTCGACCTGAACAGCCCCCCTCGGTCGACGGCCGAATTCGCCGGGCTCTTCCCGAACGCGGAACTCGTCGTTCAGCCCGGAGCAGGCCACTACCCGTGGCTCGACGACGCCGAGCGGTTCGTGGCGACCACCGCGGCATTCCTGGAGTAGGCGACCGCCCGGTCGTCCGACTCGTCAATCAATGCCCATCGTGCCTGACAGTGCGAAGGCTTTCCGACGAGCGGCTGTGGTTCAGCGTGCTCGGTACGAAGAGTTGAGACGGCGGGAGGCAACTGGCCGCAGAGGGTGCTGGGCCTTGACCGTTGTCACGAGGCTCAGTCCAGGAGCTGCGTGCGGAGTTGGGAGACCAGGGTTTCGTCGGCGCCGAGGTGCTGGAGGGCGTAGTCGTGCACGGAGCCATAGGTGGAGGTCAGGTCGGAAAGGAACAGCCGCATGACCTCCTCTGGCGCTCTGCCGTAGCCGGGCCACTTCAGAGTCCGGTCCGGGTGGGCCGCTTTCCAGTCCGCGATCAGCCGCTCGGTGGCCAGTTCGGTGAGTGCGAAGTCCGCGGCGATGGCGTCCTCGGCCACGCCCAGGAGCGAGAGAACCAGGCCGGCCAGCAGACCGGTGCGGTCCTTGCCCGAGGCGCAGTGGAAGACCTGCGGGGCGCTCTCGGACACGATGATCTCTAGTGCCTGACGGAGTTCCTCGGCGCCATCGAGAGCGACCTCCGCGTAGCGGTCGGCGAGGAAACGCCAGGGGTCCAGGTCAGGGTCGATCTCAGCCTGGTCGTAAGGGCGATGCTCCACGCTGAGGTTGGCGTAGGCGAGACCCTCGGCATCAGGCACACGGCCCTTGGTTTCGATCTCCCATGGGTAGCGCAGATCGATCACTGTGCGGATGCCCAGAGAAAGAAAACGGTCCCAGTCGGCGCCCTGGAGCTTGGAGAGCGAATCGGACCGGTACAGGCGACCCCAACGCACGGTACGGCCGTCCCGGGTGCGATAGCCGCCCAGGTCCCGAAAGTTGTGCAGGCGCTCGAAATCTATGTGTCGTCTCATCCGCCGCACCCTACGTCCCCGTGCCGGACGAGTTGTGCTGTTTCGTCATGGGGTGCCGCCGACCGAGGTGAAGCGCCGCCACGCGTGCCGGGCACCTGCCAGGCAGGAGTTCCCCAGTGCGTTGCGGGCCGGTGCGCCACCCCGCGCAGGCGCAGGGCCGGGACGACCCCCATCACGTTCACCGGCACCGACCGCGGGCCGGCTTCCCCGATCGCGTGCTCGGTGATGTCCCGCGTTGACCAGGAACGGTTGACCCGGAACGCCGGGTTGGGCAGTGCCGTGGCTGCGACCACTGCCCAACCCGGGGCTTGTCAGGCCTGCGGCACCAGCTCCGGGTGCTCGTGTTCACAGGCGTCGTCGAGTCCGTAGGTGTCCCATACGGGGAACGGGTCGTCGGTGAGCTGTTCCTGTTCCCCGTCGGTCAGGAGGCATGCGGTCAAGGCCGCTCGCAGAGCCTCGGTGCGCAACCCGGTGCCGATGAAGACCAGTTCCTGGCCCTGGCTGTCGCCGACACCGCGGGCACCGGAAGGCTCGAAGCGTGCGACGGCTCCGGCCTGGGACCACAATCCGGTGACGTGCGGGCGGCTGGCCAGCCAGAAGAAGCCTTTGGAGCGAAGGATCCGGCCGTAGGTGCCGCTGTCGAGTCCCTCGGTGACGAAGGTCCACAGCCGGCCGGGATGGAACGGCGCATCGGCACGGAAGACCGTGCTGGAGATGCCGTACTCCTCGGTCTCCGGTACGTGGTCGCCGTTCAGCTCCCGCACCCATCCCGGGGCCTGCTGGGCCCGTTCCAGGTCGAACAGCCCAGTGCCGAGGATGTCGGCGGAGTTCACCCGCCCGTGCCGCGCGCGCACGATGCGGGCGGCGGGGTTGAGGCGGGTGAGCGCGGCCTGAAGGCGGTCGGCGGTGTGTGCGTCGACGAGGTCGGTCTTGTTGAGGACGATGACGTCGGCGAATTCGATCTGGTCCATCAGCAGGTCGCTGACGGTGCGTTCGTCGTCCTCGTACTGGTCCAGTCCCCGCTCGGCCAGTCCGTCGCCCCCGTTCAGCTCCGGCAGGAAGTTGGCGGCATCGACGACGGTGACCATCGTGTCGAGCCTGGCGAGGTCGCCCAGCGTCGCTCCGTCGTCGCGCGGGAAGGCGAAGGTGGCCGCGACGGGCATCGGTTCCGAGATGCCGCTGGACTCGATGAGGAGATAGTCGAAGCGGCCTGCGCGGGCCAGCCGGTCGACCTCTTCGAGAAGGTCATCGCGCAGGGTGCAGCAGATACAGCCGTTGACCATCTCGACCAGGCGTTCCTCGGTACGCGAGAGGGCGGCCTGGCCGCCGCGTACCAGTGTCGCGTCGATGCTGATCTCGCTCATGTCATTGACGATGACCGCGACGCGCAGGCCCTCCCTGTTGCCCAGGACGTGATTGAGCAGGGTGGTCTTGCCGGCTCCGAGGAAACCGGACAGGACCGTGACGGGCAGTCGGTTGTGGTGGTGCGTCATGCCGTCTCAGCTCTCCGGGCGCAGCAGCCCGCGCTCGTACGCCTTGGCCAGCCGCTGCGGCACCAAGTACGGGGAGCCGTCGACGGTGATGGGTACGAGCTGGGGGGTGGTGGCCTTCCACTGGGCACGGCGGTGACGGGTATTGCTGCGGGACATTTTCCGCTTGGGCACGGCCATGGTGACCTCCTGTGTGACTGGGTGACGGAAGGAGGCTATATGAAAATGGATTCCATTCCCAAATTGCGGATGATGCCTTGGATGCCGACGCGCCACAGGCCGTTGCGACGGCCGAAGCGCCTGGTTGTGCGCGTGGCCGCGCACAACGGTTCCCGGCATCGGCCCGTCAGTGCGCGACGGTTGGGGCGGCCGCTTCCTGCGGGTGGGGGGTGTGGTCCCGGGCGAGGGCCGCGGACAAGGCGACCGGTGGGTGGCTGTGGGCGCGGGACCGGGCGGAGCGGCGTAGGGCGAGGTGCCAGACGGCCAGCAGGACGCCGGTCAGCAGCGCGCTGTGCCACAGCAGTGCGTCCAGGCGGCCCGCCGCGAGGTAGGCACCCGCGGCCACGGCCGCCAGTGCGCACACGGCGCGGTCGACGATGCTCTCGACGGAGAGCAGGGTGGCGCGTGGTGCGCCATGTGGAATGGCGTCGTTGACCAGCTTGCGCTGGAGCGGGTAGACGAAGCCGCAGACGGCGGCGAACAGGCAGAGCAGAGCGATGGCGGTCCATGGGCCGCCGAGGGCGAGACCCGCCAGCGTCCCGGCCATCGCGAGGCTGAGCAGAGTCACCCATGCCGCCGGCCGCAGCCGTGAGCTGAGCCACTGCGGGCGGGCCGAGGCCACCGCCTCCGCGACGGTCATGGCGGCCAGAATCGCGCCGTGCGAGCTCTCGCCGATGCCGTGGTCCAGCAGCACCGGCTGGAAGAGGTTGACCTGGCAGATGCGCGAGAGGGTGAAGACCGCGACGCCCTGCACCATGACCATGGCGAGCCACGGGGTGGCGCGCACCGTGCGCAGCGCCGCCGCGGCGTCGTGCAGGGCCGCGGTCCGGCGGCGCGGTCCGGCCGCGTGCGGGGAGGGGGCCTGGCCCGGCAGGACCAGGGCGCAGAGCAGGGATCCGCCGGCGCTGACGGCGCTCAGTACATACGGTGCGCCGTGCGCGAGGTCCATGAGCGGGCCGACCAGCGGCCAGCACAGTACCTTCGCGCCCAGGCCCCAGGCCCTCGCCTGTCCCTCGGCCTTGAGGTAGTGCTCGTCCGCGCCCTGGGCGCGCAGGCTGTCGTAGAGATAGGCGCTGGCGGCGCCGGAGGTCAGGGAACGGCCGGCGGCGATCGCCAGGAAGTGCACCAGGAAGCCGGTGTAGGTGGGAGCGAGGACGGGGGCCAGGTTCGCCGCGGTCATCACCACGGCGCCGGCGCGCAGGCAGTTGCGGGCCCCGATGTGGTCGGCCACCAGCCCGGTCGGAATCTCGAACAGGCAGAAGGCGACGTAGTAGATGCTCTGGATGCCGAAGATCTGTCCGTCGGAGAGGCCCGCCTGCCGCTGGTAGGCGTAGAAGACCGGCATCCACCACAGCAGGTTGAACAGCAGCTGGAAGCCGTTGTTCAGGCGGATGATCCGGCGGGCCCGCGGGGGCAGGGGCCGGGTCGCCGTCCGCGGTCCACCGGCGCTGCCCGGGCGGGCGCTGCGGCGGCTCATCGCGCGTAGGGGCGGATCTGGACCAGGTGGAACGCTCCCTGATCGGTCATCAGCCACTCGATGTCGAGCGGACGGTCCACGTCCGGTGCGCTGAAGTGCGACTGGAGCAGCCGGCCGGCCAGGGCCAGCTGCGCCAGCCTCTCCCGCGTGGCGGCAGGCAGGTCCGTGCCGGACGAACCGAGCGCGACGGTGCGGCCACCGCCCTCGACCGTGTTGTAGAGGTACTGCAGGGGCAGCGCCGTGCCGTCGACGACGGCCTCGGGCGATCCGGGCGAGCAGTTGAGGCAGACGTTGCGGAAGTCCGCGCGCTTGGTCGGATTGCAGGTCACCAGCACTCCGCCGAGGTCGGCCGGCACATACGGCTGGACGATCACGCCCATGTAGGTGTCGTCGAGGGAGATGCCCGCCTGTTGGCGGAGCCGGACGCTGCGCGGCGACAGCAGGGAGGCCCACACCCGGCGTACGGCGTCCAGGAGTTGGTCCGCGCCGTGCACGGAGGTGACCGAGTCGTAGACACCCGCCGCGGAGAATCCGGGCAGGTCCTCGGCGTTGGCGGACGAGCGGACCACGAGACGGCGTCCGGCGGCCGGTCCGGCGGGCAGTGCCCGGACGATTTCGCGGGTCACCTCGTCGGGGAAGGCAGCGGTGCGGACGAGCTGCTGCAGCCGCAGACAGAGCGGCTCCACCGCATCGAGGGCGCCGCGGTCGAGGGCCGCCTTGAGCCGGTCGATGCCCTGTCGCAGTGCCGGGGAGGAGGTCACGAAGCGGTGCTGCAGGCCGAACGGAAGGGCGATGCCGTCCGGCGCGCTGACGGTACCGGTCACGAAGTCGGCTGCCGCGGCCCGGAGTTGCCCGGGGGCCGCCGGGTGCGTGGTGCCGAGACGGGCGGCAAGATGGCGGTAGAGGTCGGGGCGGGGCGGTCGCGGCTGCCCGTGGAAGGCGGTGAGGTCGGCGGTGCGGGCGTCCAGGACGTGGTGGAGCTCCCCGAGGTTGGCCGCCTTGGTGCCGTAACGGTTCTGATCCGCGCGGCGCAGCCGGCGCAACGGCCGCGCAGAGATGTCGTCCAGCAGCGGAGTTTGCAGCCGGATCGGCTGCCGGCGCCGGGCCGGGGCGGCCGGCACCGCCGCCGGGGCGAGCGGGACGAGGCTGATGTCGTCCTCGGTGACCCGGTAGCGGACCCAGCCGCCGTCCAGGCTCTCGGCGTCGATGAGCCGGTCCAGGTCACGGACGATGGCGTTGGGGATGCCCCAGCCGGCGGCGAGGACGTTGGTGTGCGAGAGCGGGGTGGTCGCCGCGGTGTTGATGAAGCCCGCGACGCGCGGCACGTCATCCGGCAGGCACGGCATGGCCAGGATGTCGGACCCGCCGAGGGCGCCGGCCGCGGCCGCGTACTCCTCGGGGGTACGGAAGTGGCGGAGCCGGCCGGCGGCTTCTCCGGGGTTGAGCGGTGTGCGGGTGCGATGGCCGAAGAGCTCGTGGCTGAGGATCCGCGGCACCCGGACGTCGCTGATCGGGGCGAGGGCGTGCTCCTGACCGTGGTTCGCCGGTTTCAGCAGCAGCGGCAGCCGGCCGTCGAGCCGGTGGCGGACGTACGTGTAGAACTCCTCCAGCAACGCGCCGTCCATCGTGTCGGCCTCGGTCGTCTCCAGGACGAGGAAGGGCCGGCGGCGGCCCTCGGTGTCCTCGTCGGTGTGCAAGGAGAGCACCCCCAGCAGGAAGCGGCGGTCGGGGGCCATGTAGACGGAGGCGTTGAAGGCGTCCAGGCAGGAGTCCAGCTCCGCCGGTTCCATGCCGAGGACGCGGGTGGCGATGTAGTCGACGTGGAAGGGGTGGACGGCGGTGTCGAGCAGGTGCCAGGTGTCCTCGGCGCGGTCCACCACGACCTTGAGGTACGGGTGGCCGGCCAGGGAGCCGGACAGGCTCCGGAACAGCGGCAGGGCAAGGTGCTCGCCGACGGCCGTGCGGTCGGCGACGGGACGCGGAGCGGCGGCCGGCAGGACGGTGGTGGTGTTCATGAGCGGGCCTCCGTGGCGCCGGCGAGGGGCAGGATCTTCGGCAGGGCGTGCACCAGGGCCTGGAAGTCGCGGAGCACGGCCTCCGGGTCGGTGGCGGACAGTAGGCACAGCGCCGCCATCGTGTTGGCGCCCGCGGCCGGGTCGTACACCGGCACCGGCGTGCCGTCCGGGAGCGAGTTCTCGGCCACCACGGACAGCCGGCCGCCGTCGCTGACCGGCACCGTGTCCCGTACCGTCGGGAAATCCCAGACGCGGCGGTCCGGCCAGGCGTCACCGGCGGCATCGACGGCAAGGACGACGAGCGAGCCGGCCGCGCCGCGCGCCTCCTGGGAGGTGAGGGCCTGGGCGGGCCATACGACCGGACGCCCCAGCAGGTGGTCGACGAGCATGCCGATGAGGTCCAGGCCGAAGACCTCCTCGATCTGTGGAACGGTCATCGCGCCACCGAACCGTGCGGCGGTCTCGATCACCCACATCCGGCCGTCCGCACCGAGCTTGATCTCGGTGTGGGTACCGCAGTTCTCCAGGCCCAGCGCGTCGACGGCGTCGCGTGCGAGAGCCACGATGCGCCGCTGGGCGTCGTCCGGCAGTGCCGCGGGGGTGATGCCGGCGCGCTCGGTGAACGGCGCCACGGTCGGCATCCGGCCACTGAGGCACACCGGGCGGAACTCCCCGTCGGCGACGACGCCCTCGACGCTGACGTAGTCGCCCCAGCCACTCTGGTCGAACCAGCCGTCGGCGGTGCCCGGGACGATCTCCTCGACGAGGAAGTCCCCGCCGGCTCCGGCCACATGGAGTTCGGCGTAGCCCAGCTCCGCGGATTCGGCCATCACGGCGCCCGCCCGCTCCCAGGCCGCCGGTATCTCGTCGGCGGAGCGGATGATCTGGTGTGCGGTCGAGCCCGCGCTCCAGGCGGCCTTCAGCAAGAGGGGGAGCCGGAGCGTGGCGGCCGCGTCGCGGAGCTCCTGCTCGTCGGCCACCGGACGAAACCGCGGCTGGGAGATGCCCCGCTGCATCCAGGTGCGGCGCATCAGCCGCTTGTCGCGGGCGAGCGCACTGGAGCCGCCGGCCCCGGCAAGGCCGAGCTTCGCACAGGCCTCGGCGACCGCGACGACCGCGTACTCGGAGAACGTGACGACCGCGTCCGCGCCGACGGCCTCGGCCCGGGAGACGATCAAGGACACCAGGTCGTCCTGTTCGGACCCGGCGGGGCTCAGCACCGAGGCGCACAGCCGCTCGGCGGCCGGGGCGACGGTGGGCGGAAGCGTGCTGAGCGCCAGCAGGTGCACTGCCGACCGCGCGGCGACCCGTGACAGGGCATACCCCAAGGGCGGACCGCCCTTGGCATACACAAACAGCACCGTGCTCACTGGAATCCGACTCCTCTACAGGCGGGTGGGGGGCCGTACCTACCGGTGGACCGGGGCGGCCGACGACGCCCGGATCGCTGTCCGTTCGCCGTACCTCAAGCGAAGCAGCAGGGCGCCGCCCGATGCGCCACTGCGGGCCTCACGCACTCAGGCAAACGCCAGAGTTGTGGAGTTCGCAGTCAGCCGGTGAAGATTCCGTGATGCCGTATGGCGGCGGAGGAAGTGCGTCCGGCGGCCGGGGCGCATGCGTCCAAATCGGCCGAGAAGCGGGTATGCGCCCGGGTGGCGCGGGATACGCATGCCGGTGGCGCGGCATGCGCCGTCGTTGAACTCTTCACCACAGAGAGGCCGTCGTGGACGAGACCGGTCTGAAGTCGCTGCTCGAACACCTTCCGGTGTCCTGGTGGGAGGCCGACCGTGAACTGCGGGTGATCGACAGCGGGGGTGGCGCCTTCGGCGACACGGGGACCGCGCAGCGCTTCCTGGACACCGTGCGCCAGGAGCTGTCCGGCCCGCCTGCTGCCGGCCTCAGCCACTGGCAGGCGCAGTTCGACGGCCGGCTCTTCGAGGTGAACTGGCGTCTCGGCGCGCCGCGGCAGGGCCGCTCCCGCGGGCTCGCCGTGGAGCTGGGCACCGGCCCGGCCGCCACCCGTCGTTACGACGCCTTCGCCGATCTCGCCCCCGCCGCGGCCTTCATCCGGGACGCCGGCGGTCGCCACCTGTGGGCGAACCACGCCTACGCCCATCTGTACGGCACCACACCGGAGCACATCATCGGCAAACACGTCGAGGACGTCGACGCACCCGCCGACGCGGCGCGGGTCCTCGCCCTCGACAAGGACGTGCTCACCCGCGGGAAACCGGTGCGGCACACGCTCACCTACCACCGCCCGGACGGCAGCAGCGGGCAGGCGGCCGGCCATCGCTTCCCCGTGCAGGAGGGCAACCAGACCTGTGTGGCCGGCATCTACATCGACATCAGCGACTACACCCGCGCGCTCCATCAGCGCCGGGAGGCCGAGGAGAGCCTGTGCGCGCTGCGTGACCACAGCGGGCTGCCGTGCGCACTGATCTCCGCGGGCGGCAGGATCCAGCAGGCGAGCGCGGCGGCCGCCGAGCTGCTGCAGATCCGGCTGTCCGACCTGGTCGGCCGCCGGGCCGACACCGTGCTGGCGTCCGCCCCGGAATTACCCGGTCTGCGGCGCGGCTGGCACGATCTGATAGCCCGTCGCAGCCGGCGGATCCAGACCTCCGCCCTGCTCGTCGACGCCCACGGCCGGCAGCGCCGGGCCCGGCTGCACCTGACGACGGTGGGCCGGAGCGCGGCCCGGGCCACCAGCGTCTGGGCGGTCGTCACCCACCAGGGCATCGCCCACGAGTCCCACCCTGCCTTGACGGCCAGTCAGGAACGCATTCTGTCCCTGCTGGCGGCCGGCCGCAGCAACGCGGAGATCGCCACCTCGCTGCACCTCTCCCGGCAGACCGTCGACTACCACCTCAGCCGCCTCCGGGACCTCCTGGACGCCCCCAACAGGTGCGCGCTGGTCGCTCGCGCCTATGTCCTCGGCATCCTCGCCCCCCAGATCTGGCCCCCGCGCCCGGCGACCGCCGGACCGCCACGGAAAGCCACCTGACGGGCCCGGCCGCCCCGGGCCCGGTACTTCCACGCCATCGCATCGAAGCGGGCCGCCGCCGAGGGGCCGTTCCCGACGCCGCCGTTTAGTGACCGTTGATCTCCGGCGGGCAGGATCACCTTCGCAGGCGCGAACCAACGACCACGAGGGGAAAACCTATGGGTGTCCTGAACATCGGCCGGCTCGAATGCGTCAAGCAGGAGGACTGGAACGGTAAGGACGACATCTACATCACGATCAACGGGGGGAAGCCGGTCTACTCGACCCGGATCGGCGAGGACGGCAAGCGCGACATCAACAAGTCCTTCCGGTTCGAGGGCGACGTCGCCGTCGTCCGCATGTACGAGAGCGACAGCGCCGATGACGACGACCTCCTCGGCGAGCAGGTCCCCCTCGCCGGCTACGGCGAGATGAAGTTCCGCGAGGATGACGCCTACTACACGCTCTCCTACAAGCTCGAACCGTAGCCACGGGCAGGATCCAGCAGTCCGTACGTGACAAATCCGGGTTGTAGTGCCGGCCCGGCTTTGCCAGTGGGGGCGGCGGCCGCGAACGTGCCTCAGGTCGACACGATTCCTCTGGCTTACGTGACCGGCCTCTGCCCGAGGCGGCCCGGACGGTCCTGCCGTCGTGCGGTGGGACCGGCAGGGCTGCTTGGCGGGTCAAGGAGCCGCTCTGCCTTCGTGGTGCGCTGGTAGTACACACGGTTTCCCGCGCGGGTGCGCGTGACCAGCCCTGCCTGATGGAGCCGCGTGAGGTGGTAGGAGACCGTCGACGGGCTCATATGGTGCTGTTCGGCAAGTTCAGTGGTGGTGTGCGGCGAGTCCAGGTGCGTCAGCAAACCGAGACGAGTGTGGCCGATGACGTTTCCCCACGGTTGTTCCGCCCTGCCGCCCGGCCCGCCTCGACTGCCTGGCCTGCTCGGGCGGCGCGTCGGATAGATGATGCTGGTGCCGCGCTCATTCCAAGGGTCGACGCTGACCAGCCAGCCGGGAGCCAAAGGGGAAGGGAAGAGGGACAGTCGCCGTCCGCAGTCCACGTGGCTCACATCGGCCCCGCGCCCGCTGCCGACGCTCAGGGTGTTGTCGCGATAAGCGATCATTGGGTGCAAGGAATTGAGGGCGCCGCTCAGGCCCGTCCGGGCGATGGCGTGCGCCCGATCGTCGATGTCGGCTTCCGCCCGCGCAGCGATCGAACTCCACACAGGAGCGAGGCAATCGTTCCAGAACTGCTCCAGCTCGCAGGCGACTTTCTGCGCGAACTCCCGCTCTCCCCGCTCCAGGAATGTCCGGACCGTGGGCTCGGCCGAGGATGCCGGATTGTCCCGTGGGGACGACATGCGCAGCACTCTGTCCATCTGCCGGGCGACGAGATGGGTGGGCGTGGTGGCGACCCGGTGGAGCTCGCCCGCGAGGTCGGACCCTGGACTGTCGCTCTGCCCGGCCATGAAGCCGGGGGCGTAGCCGCGGATCTCACGGCGCAGGGCGGACAGCAGGTGCAGCCGCCGTTCCCGGAGGGTCTCCCTGACTTCTCGGCCCGTGAAGTTTTCATGGTGCGAGGCCGCCGGGTAGCGAGGGTGAATCACGGCCCCCACCTGCATCAAAGGCGATATGGCAAAGCAGGTTGCGGCCAGCGAGTCCGCGCTCAGGCGTAACTGAAGCATCGGCACTTCCCCCGTGTCATTCGAGTCTCCTCGAATCACCTGTACGTGTCCTCTGATTAGCACTTGAATCGTCTCTGTCGCAAGGCGAGGCCCCCTGAGACCACGGGGAAGGGGGCCGGGCTACCAGCCACGCCGCACCGACAGACCATGACCTCATGGGGAGATGACACAGATGAAGCGCAAACTCGTCCTCACGCTCACCGCCGCGTCGCTGAGTGCAGTGAGCCTGCTCGGCCTCGGAACGGCGACCGCCGGTGCCGCGCCTTCCACGAGTTCCGCACCGGCCGTGGCTTCCGCCGAATTCGGTGTGCAGGCCGGCAAGTTCTACGTCTACAAGGACGACAACTTCAAGAACGGGTACTACCCCTTCGCCCGGTCCGACGGGAACGTGGCGAACAACAAGTGGATCGGGGGCGACCACGCCCGCAGGACGATCAACAACGGCACGAGCTCGGTCAAGAACGACACGGACCGCTGGGCGGATCTGTACGCCGACGCCGACGATGGACACGGTTGCGGCGGCGCCAAGTATTCCAGCCGACCGCACAGCAAGGACTCCGACCTGACGAACAACGGCTTTGACAACAAGGCAAGTTGCGTCCGGTTCCGGTAGGAGCGCGTTCGGGGTGGGGCGCCGGGCTCCACCGGTGCCCCACCCCTGACTCATGACTGTCAGAGGGCTCACCATGTCATCCCGTTCCGCGCTTGCCGCCCTGGCTCTCCTTGTCCTGGCCACCGGGTGTTCGTCGGCGACAGCAGAGCCGTCGTCACGGAAGGAAGCGGATGTTCCCGTCGTCTCTTCCATCGGCAAGGAGGCGCGACGCCTGGTCCTGCCTTTCGACGCATACGCGATATCCACTCCTCAGATCCATACCATCGAGTCCGCCGAAGATCTCCTGATCCGTGACTGCATGCGTGAACATGGAAGGGGATGGAAGGCTCTGCCCCGGCCGAGCGGGGTCGACTGGGACCCGTCGAACCGGCGACGTTACGGACTCATCGAATCGGAAATCGCCGCCCGCTTCGGCTACCACCTGCCGCCGGCCCCGCAGGAGCTGACCCGCCGCGAAGCGGCATGGGACGCACGAAAGAAGCTGCCGGAACAGGAACAGTTGGCCGTCTTCGGCAAGAAGGGTGGGGGAGGGTGCTGGAAGCAGGCGCACGAAAGCCTGCTCCGAGGGATTCCGCAATCCGACCAGTCCCTGTTCAACCGGCGCATCGGTGAGGAATTCGACGCCTCCAGGCGCGACAGTGAGGTGGTACGCGTCGTCCGTAATTGGAGCGCGTGCATGAAGGAGAAGGGCTTCCGCTACTCCGCCCCGCTCACAGTCACCGGTGATGCCCGGTGGGGAAAGTCAACTCGACCCTCCCGACGGGAAATCACCGTGGCGCAGGCGGACATACGATGCAAGGAGAAAACCGATCTCGTCTCCGTCTGGGCCGGCGTGGAGACCCGGATGCAGAACGACGCCATTCGTAGCCACTCGAAGGAATTCCGGGTGCTGAAGGCCGAAAAGGACCAGTGGCTCAAGGCCGCCCGCCGGGTCCTCGAACGCGGATGAGCCATGGCCGTCACGCCGCGGGTGGCCTACGGGAACCTTTGCTGCGGCGTCGACCGGTTCACCGACATGAATGCGTCCTTGGGGCTGTCCCGCGATGGCTACGCAACATTGTGCTTGAGCAGGTGGCCAAGGATGCCGGGTACGCGCACGGCGTGCCCTATCACCACGACACACCATCGAGAAACGTAACGGAGAGCATCATGAAGGTCGGCATGATAGCAAGCCACTATCCGCGCCCTTCCCACCATGAGGAGTTCATCTCCCGCGTCCACCGGGTCGCCGAGGAATTTCGGCGGACACCGGGATGCCTGTCGGCCGACTACTGGGTGTCCGCCGACGGCGACGCGGTGATTTCGATTGTGCAATGGGAGTCCGAGGAAGCATCCGCCGCGTCGTTCGCCGCCGTCCAGGCGGCAGGATTTGCTTTGGACCTCGCCTATGACGAGCGTGAATCACGCCCGCGCGAGATTGTCCGACTCGTGGCGCCCTGACTCCACTTCCTCATTTCGACACGCGACCGCGACAGCTTTCGCACATCTGAAGCCGCCCACCGCAGAGACACGCTCGCCCGAACCGCCCATCGGGCGAGCGAGCTCAACTCCACCCGACCCTCACCTGCCGGGCTCGTGCGCGGCCGTTCTCACCCGTCGAGTGCCGCCGCCATGTGGTCGAGGTCGGTGAGGAGCTCGGCGAGACGTTGCTCCGGGACGGCGTCGGTCATGCGCTGGTCGATGGCGTAGACGGCGGAGCGTGCGGCCGCGAGGCGACGGTGGCCCTCCTCGGTGAGGTGGGCGGGCAGAGCGCGACCGCGGTCGGTGGTGGCCGGCCGGGTGATGAGGCCGGCGTCCTGCAGTCCGCGAAGGACGACGTTCATGGACTGCCGCGTGACGAAGGTGCCGCGCGCCAGCTCGGCGTTGGACAGGCCGGGGCGCTGGTCGAGGAGTTCGAGGCAGGCGTACTGCGGCACCGTCAGGCCGTACTCGCGCAGCGCTTTGTCCATCGCGCTGCGCAGCGCTGCGGCGGCGCGCTTGAGGCGGTATCCCAGGCGCGCGGTCACGTCGGCGGCCGGGGCCTGGCTGGAGGGAGTCCCATCGTGCATGTCAGGAGTTTGACATGTCAGAGCGGTGCCGTCTATCTTCCGTCATGTCAAAGTCCTGACATCAATCATGATCGAGGAGTACGCATGACTGTCACCGTCAGCGGGCCGGACTTCATCGCTCTGCAGGTGCGCGACGTCGAAGCGGCTGCCGCCTTCTTCGAGGGGCATCTCGGGCTGCGCCGAGCGCCTGCCTCGCCGCCCGGCGCCGTGGTGTTCGCCACCGAGCCGGTTCCGTTCGCCGTCCGCGAGCCGCTGCCGGGAGTGGATCTCGACGCCGTCGAGCGGCCCGGCCTCGGGGTCGCCCTGTGGTTCCGGACCACCGACGCGCAGGCTCTGCACGACAGGCTCCATTCCGCCGGGATCCCCATCGTCAAGGCGCCCGAAGACGGTCCGTTCGGCAGGATGTTCACGTTCGTCGGCCCTGAGGGCTACGCCATCACTACGCACGAAGGCTGACCATGACCGCCCTCGTCATCACCCCGCGCGGGCCGTTCTCACTTGCGGCGAGCATGCGGTTCCTGGAGGGCTTTACGCCCGCCGGGTACCGCGACGCCTCGGACGGCAGGGTGCTGCGCCTGGCCTTTCCCGCCGACGACGGCCACTCGACGGTGAGCGCGGAGGTGAGGCAGGCGGGGGGCTCAGAGGGCTCGGCGGGCTCCGTACAGGCGAATGCCACCGTGCACACCGGGGGCCTGGACAAGGACGGGATGGGTGCACCATCCGCGGAATCGAATGGTGTGAGTGCGGTGCGGGCGCAACTGGCCCGCATCCTCTCGCTCGACGTCGACGGCAGCGGGTTCCCACGGCTCGCCGAGAAGGATCCCGTCGTGGCCGAGCTCATCGCGGCGTACCCGGGGCTGCGACCGGTGTGCTTCTACTCGCCGTACGAGGCCGCGGCCTGGGCGGTCATCGGCCACCGCATCCGGATGGTCCAGGCCGCCGCGATCAAGGCCCGCATCGCCGAGCACCATGGACAGCACGTCGTTGTCGCCGGACAGTTCCTGCACGCGTTCCCCACCCCGCTGATCTTGCGCGGACTCAGCCGTGTTCCGGGCCTGCCCGAAGTGAAGGTCGAACGGCTGCGCCTCCTCGCCGACGCGGCTCTCGCCGGCGATCTGGACGCCGCCCGGCTGCGCGCGATGCCGGTGGAGGACGCCCTCACTCATCTGCGGACCCTGCCCGGCATCGGCCCCTTCTCCGCGGAGCTCATCCTCATCCGAGGTGCCGGACACCCCGACGTCTTCCCCCGCCATGAACGCCGGCTCCACGCATCGATGGCCGAGACCTACGACCTCGGCGATCCGGACGCCTCCGACGCGCGCCGGCTCGCCGGGATCAGCGACCACTGGGCGCCCTACCGCAGTTGGGTCGCGCTCCTGCTGCGCACCCGCCGCGAGGAGAAGGCCGGGCCAGCAGCCCGCGGTCGCTCGGTGCGGTAGTGCCCGTGGCGGTCACGTTTCCAGCTGCTGAACCGCGGTGTGCGGTGTGTGGTTCATGGGCCAGTGCCAGAACGCGTCGTGCGCGTTCCAGTAGCGGCTTGTCGACCATCTGCCCGTCGACCGTGGTGACCGAGTCACCGGCGTGGAGGACGGCACGTGCCCAGTGCAGTTCCTCTGCCGAGGGCGCGAAACCGTCGGCGACGGCGGGGAGTTGGGCCGGGTGGATGCAGAGCTTGCCCGTGAAGCCCAGGCGACGGGCGCGGGCGATGTCGGTGGTGAGTACGTCCGTGTCCCGTACGGCGGTGGTGACGCCGTCGATCGGTGGACAGATGCCCGCTGCGGCCGACGCGAGGACCAGCTTGGCGCGGGCGTACGCCAGGGCCGCGTGGTCGTCGTGGGCGACGCCGAGTTGACCGGCGAGGTCGACGTTGCCGAAGGCGGCTCGGGCGACGCCGGGCGTGGTGCACACCTCGTGGGCCCGCTCCATGCCGAGAGCCGTCTCGATGAGCAGGATGAGGTCGCACCGTCCCGCCGTGCGGGCGGCGAGGTCCGCGAGTACGGCCGGGTCTTCGGCCTCGGGCGCCATGACCGGGCAGCCGTGGTCGGCAGCCGCGCTGAGGTCGGCCTCGGACCAAGGGGTTCCGGGAGGGTTGATCCGTACGATCGCCTGGTTGCCGAGCGCGAGCCAGGCGACGGCGTTGTCGCGGGCGCGGTCCTTGTCCTCGGCCGCGACCGCGTCTTCGAGGTCGATGACGACCAGGTCGGCGCCGGAGGAGGCCGCCTTGTCGAAGCGGTCGGGCCGGTGTCCAGGCACGAACAGCAGGCTCCGGGCGGTGGCGATGCGGTCGCTGAGCATGGTCATGCGAAGGTCACCTCCGCCGTGGCGTGTTGCGCCTCCCGGTGGGTGGCGATGCGCAGCTCGGCGCGCCCGTCGGAGGGTTTGCCGCAGGCCACCAGGTGCTCGCCGGTGAACACCGGCCGCCGGAGCCGGTAGGACAGCGTGCGCACCTGCTGTACCGGGGCGTGGCGGCGGGCCAGTTCCAGCATGAGGAGGGCCAGCAGCGGGCCGTGGACGACGAGGCCCGGGTACCCCTCCTGGCCCTGGGCGTACGGGGTGTCGTAATGGATGCGATGGGCGTTCGCGGTGAGCGCGCTGAACCGGAACAGCAGGGCCGGGTCGGGGCGTAGCGGCAGCTGCCACGGGTCGTTGGCGTCAGGGAAGGCGGACTCGTCGAGCGTGATGGCGTTCTGTTGTCCGGTGCTGTGTCCTGACCGGTAGACGATGTCCTGTTCCTCGACGAGGCACGTCCGGCCGTGCTGCCGGAACTCACGGCGCTCGGTGACGAACAGCATTTCCCCGGTACGGCCGTGCTTGGCGACCACAGAACTCAGGCTGCTGATGCGCTCGGCCGGTTCGCCGAGGCGGAGCGGCTCGGTGATCTCGCAGCGTCCGCCGGCCCACATCCGCTGCCGGTGGGGGATGGGCGGCAGGAAGCGGCCGTGCAGCGGGTGGCCGTCGGTTCCGAGGTCCCGTTGCGCGGGCCAGTGCAGGAAGTAGAGCCAGTGCCACAGCGGGGGGAGCGGGTCACCGGACTTCGCGACGGCGTCGGGCAGGTTCAGGGTCGCGGACAGAGCTGCCACCGGGCCGGCGGGCAGGGGGTCTTCGTCCGTGACCGGTCCGGGAGTCCACGACTTCACGCAGGAGCTGAGCGGGGGCGGGGTGGGCTGCATCGTCCTTCTGTCCTTGAGGTCTTGCTGTCCTTGCGTGCGGCTGGGCTGTGGTCAGGTGAGCGGGGCGGCCGCAGCGGGGCGCATCGTGTGGGGTGCGGTCGTGCGGAGCCGGCCGCGGGCCCGGGCTGATCCGAAAGACACGCCCTAGTAGGGCTTTGTTAGGTGGTGTCGTAGGGCTGCCATGGGGTGGGTTGGTGGCAGGTGGGGCAGGTGCCTGTCCAGGTGGCCAGGAGGTGTTGGAGGAGGTCCAGGGCCTGGTAGAGGGTCAGGCCCTGGCAGGGGCTTTTGGGCTCCTCCGCGCTTCGGTCAGGAACAGGTGGGCGGCGGTGACGAGGGTGACGTGCCGGTGCCAGCCGGTGAACGAGCGTCCTTCGAAATGGTCGAGCCCGAGGGCGGTCTTCAGCTCGCGGTAGTCGTGCTCGATGCGCCACCGTAACTTCGCGATGCGGACGAGGTCGCGGGCGGGGATGTCGGCGGGCAGGTTGGAGACCCAGTACTTGACCGGTTCGTCCGCGCCCTCGGGCCACTGTGCGATCAGCCAGCTCAGCGGGATCGTGCCGTCAGCGGCGGGTTTGGGCCGACGCCCTGCAAGACGAACCCGCACCAGCACAAAGTGCGAGCTCATCGCGGCCTTGGAGCCCTTGCGCCAGGTCAGGGTCCGCCCCTGGCCTCGCCCTGCAGCCAGCACGTGTTCACGCAAGGACACCGGCCGGGTGCGGTAACGCGGCAGGGGCCTGGGCCCGAGGCCGCTGTAGGCAGGCTGGTGGGGTTCGGCAGCCTCACCATGGGCGGTCATCTCGGCCTTGGCCTGCAGGACGTAGGCCAGGCCGCGGTCTTCCAGGCCGCGGCGGAAGTCGGCGTTGGCGCCGTATCCGGTGTCCGCGACCAGCGCGGCGGGCCTCAGGCCGACGCCGGCAAGTTCATCGAGCATCGCCAGGGCGAGCTGCCACTTGGGACGGTGGTGTTCGTCGTCGGGAATGCGACAACGTCCCCTGCGGCCGTCCGCCTCGGGCGTGTCCCAGCTTTCGGGCAGGAAAAGCCGCCAGGACAGGGGACACGAGGCGGTGTCGGAAGCGGCATGGACACTGACGCCGATCTGGCAGTTGCCGACCTTGCCCAGCGTGCCGGAGTACTGTCGGGCCACACCGGGCGAGGAGATGCCGTCCTTGGGAAAACCGGTGTCGTCCACCACCCACACCTGCGGACGGACCACCCGCACGGCCCGCCACGCCAGCCGGGCTCGCACCGCATCGAAGGGCCAGGTGGAGGACGTAACGAACTGCTGGAGTTGCTGGTGGTCCACCCCGAGGCGCTCGGCCATCGGCTGCATCGACTTGCGTCGGCCGTCCAGCAACAGCCCCCTCAGATACAAGGCACCCTTCTCACGCTGATCCCGCCGCACCAGCGGCGCGAACACCTCCCCAGCAAACTCCTCCAACCGGCCCCGACACGCAGCAAGTTCACCAGACCTCATACAACCAGCGAACTACCAGACACCGACCGTGACAAGGCCACGTAACAAAGCCCTACTAGAAGGTGCTCAGGCCCAGCGCGGCGCGGAAAGAGTTCTTGTTGGCGACGCCGTCCCGCGGCGGCAGGGCGCGCGGTGGCTCGTCGGCGTTGATCAGCACCTGCGCGTACGTGGTCGCCGCGCGCGCCTGGATACGGGCGGCGAGGTCCTCGGCCTGGGCGGCACCGGTGATCCGTACGGCGTCACGGATGCCGAAGCCCTGGGCGACGGCGAGGAGGTCGGTGCCCAGACCGGTGTGGCTGGGCTGCATCCCGGTCTCGCCGAAGTGGGCGTTGTCCAGCACGACGACGGTGAGGTTGGCCGGCAGTACGGCGCCGATGGTGCCCAGCGTGCCGATGCCCATCAGGTGTTCGCCGTCGCCGGTGATCGCGACGACCGGGTGCTCCGGCTGGGCCAGGGCGAGGCCGAGGGCGAGCGGTGCGGCGGCGCCCATCGCGCCCCAGAGGTAGAAGTTGCCCGGGCGGTCGCCGGCCGCGAACACGTCGTAGCAGGGGGAGCCGAGCCCGGTCACCACCAGGGCGTCCTCGGGGAGGCGGGCGATCAGATCGGCGACGAAGCGGCGTCGGTCGATACGGGCCGGGGTGTCGACGGCGGTCATCGGTCGCGCTCCCACTTCTTGCGGCCGATCAGCTTCTGCCCGAGGAGCACGGCGACGCGTTCGCCCGCCTCGAACACCGAGTCCAGAGCCGCCTCGGCGGTCTCCTCGACGTCCTTCGGGTCGTCGGCCCGCAGGACGGTGATGCCCATGAGTTCCAGCGCCTGCTGGGTGGTACGGCCCATGGGCCCCTGCCAGGGGTTGAACTCGGCGTACTCGCCCCGCATCGTCACCAGCGTCAGGAAGGGAAACCGGCACATCTGCAGCAGGGAGAACATGTTGACGCAGTTGCCCACACCGCTGCTCTGCATCAGCAGCACCGCGCGCTGCCCGCCCAGCCAGGCGCCGCTGACGACGGCGACGCCCTCCTCCTCGGTGGTCAGCACCACGTCGTGGATCGAGGGGTCGCGCTGCGCCTCACGGATGGTGTGCGAATGGCCGGAGTCCGGGACGTAGGCGATCTGCTGGACGCCGCGCTTCTTCAACGCGGCGAAGATGTCCTCCTGCCAGGAGGGGGCCGGTGCGTGTGTCTGGCTCATCCGTGCGACTCCGCTGCTCGGTCGGCTCAAGGTGCCAATCATCATGAGCGCTGATGGATGAGGTTGAACAATAGAAAGGCGTGATACCCGCATGCGCTGCTCGTATGGTGGGCGGCTGCGGCCCTGCGACCTGCGGCCGACTACGGGCGGGCTACAACCGTTCGCCGAGGAACGCCCCGACCAGAGCGCCGGCCTCGGTACGGCATTCTTCGAAGTAGGCGTGCCGGGCGTCGGGGAACAGATGCGTCCGGGTGTGGGGGATACGGGCGGCGAGCAGCGGGACGTTGTCCGGTGGCGTGAGCCGGTCGTGCTCGCCGTGCAGGATCAGGGTGGGCGCGCCGATGAGGGGGAGTACGTCCCAGGCGTCGTGCTTGTTGCTGGCCACCAGGTGGCCGCGCCGGGCATGCGGCGGCATGTCGGGGTCGCCGAGGGTGGCGTACGGGCCGGGGTGGTCGATGAGCCAGGCGGGGGAGTACATCAGGTCGATCAGGGCCTGCCGTGCGGCCTTCGGATCGGCTTGGGCCAGGGCGCGACGCACCGAGGTGTCGCGCTCGACGGCGTGCGGGCCGCCGGGAGAGGTGCAGCCCAGCACGAGGCGCCGGACCCGGTCGGGGTGGCGGGCGGCGACCCATTGGGCGACCCGGCCGCCCATGGAGGTCCCGTAGACGTCGGCGCGCTCGACACCCAGGTGGTCGAGGACCGCGATGACATCCTCGGCGAACTGCTGTGTGGAGTAGGGGCCGTGGGGCTTGTCGCTGTCGCCGGTGCCGCGGTAGTCGAGGGTGATCGTGGAGTGCGTGGTGTGGAAGTCCTCGCGTATGCCGTCCCACCAGTGGTGGTTGTTCGCCTGTCCGGCCAGGAGGACGAGTGGATACCCGTCTCCCCGGCGCTGGTAGGCCAGTGCCGTGCCGTCCTGGGCATGGGCGAGGGGGTGGAGATGTTGGCCGGTGTCGGTCATGGGGGTTCCTGAGGGTTCCTTCGACGGGGTGTTCTTGGGTGCTTGGGCAGGCGCGCGTGAGGTCACTCGCCCTCGGTGAGAACGTCGGCTCCCTGTACCTGGGCGGAGGGCCATCTCCCCTGGGCCACCGACGAGTTGATCTGACGGACCAGCTCGCGAGCGACGACCTCCACGGCGGGAGGGGTGCGCCCGAACCTCGGTGTGCCGAGGATGATCGAGCGCCACACGTCGGGTTCGCACAGCGGCGCGGCACTCAGGGCGCCCTGCGCGACGTCCTCGGCGATGCCGACGCCGGGCAGGACGGTCCAGCCGTGGCCGGCCAACACGAGTTGCTTCTGCACCCGCATGGAGTTGGTCTGAACGGCGACGTTCATGTCGGCTCCGGCGCGCACCGCCGCGGCGTCGATCAGGCTGCGCAGCGCATGCCCGGACGCGGGCATGACGAGCGGGTGCGTCGCCGCCTCCGCGAACGGGACGGGACGATCGGCCCGAAGACCGGCCGACGGCGGCGCGACCACCCACAGATGCTCGCGTACCAGCGGCCGGGCGTTGAGCGACGGCGTGCTGTCCAGGTTGTAGAGCAGCGTCAGGTCCAGGTCCCCGTCATCGAGCCACTGCTGCAGATGCCCCGAGTAGGCGGTGATCAGACGCAGCTCGACGCCGGGGTGGCCGCGGGCGAGGGCTGTCACGAGCGGCTCCGCCAGCAGATCGCTGGTGCTCTCCAACAGTCCGACGGTGACGATGCCCGTCACCACACCGGGAGTGGGCTGCACCTCGGCGCGGGCCCGCTCCAGCTCGTTCAGCGCGCGCCGCGCCCGGTCCACCATGATCGCCCCGGCCTCGGTGGGCCGCATGCCCTGCCCGGTCCGTTCGAAAAGGGGGACGTCGAGTTCCTGCTCCAGGGTGCGGATCTGCCGGGTCACCGCGGGCTGTACCAGGTGCAGCAGCTCCGCGGCACGCGTGACGCTGCCGACCTCGGCCACCGTGACGATTGCCTTGAGCTGCTTGATGTCCAAGGAGCTTCCTTCCACCCCCCATCCGAAGCATGCATGGGGTCATTACGTATTGCTATTTCGCCAAGGCTGTCATGACCATTCATGATGGTACTCCCGACCCGGGACCCGCACGCTTCTGGAGGTCACCCCATGACCGAGCTCCCCGAAGAACTGCCGCTCTCCGGCATCACCGTCGTCAGCGTCGAACAGGCGGTGGCGGCCCCCTTCGCCACCCGCCAACTGGCCGATCTCGGCGCGCGTGTCATCAAGGTGGAACGCCCGGGCGGGGGCGACTTCGCCCGCCGTTACGACACCACGGTGCACGGCGAGTCCAGCTACTTCGTGTGGCTCAACCGGTCGAAGGAGTCCGTGACGCTCGACCTGAAGTCGGACCAGGGGCGGAAGGTGTTGGAGCAACTGCTGGGCGGGGCCGATGTGTTCGTACAGAACCTGGCCCCGGGCGCGGCCGCCAGGATGGACCTGGGCGCCGAGGCCCTCGCCGAGCGCTTCCCGTCGCTGATCCCGTGCTCCATCTCGGGCTACGGATCCAGCGGGCCGTGGGCCGGCCGGAAGGCGTACGACTTGCTGGTGCAGTGCCAGACCGGCCTGGTCTCGCTGACGGGGAACGAGCACGGCTCGGCCCGGGTGGGAGTGTCGGTCGCCGACATCGCGGCCGGCATGTACGCCTACTCGGGCATCCTCACCGCGCTGTTCACACGGGCGACCACCGGCGTCGCCCGGTCCGTGGAGGTCTCGCTGTTCGAGGCACTGGCCGAGTGGATGAACCAGCCCGCCTACTACACCCGTTACGGCGGCACCCAGCCCCCGCGCATCGGCACGCAACACGCCACCATCGCGCCGTACGGCGCCTACACCGCGGCTGACGGCAAGGACGTGCTGTTCTCCATCCAGAACGAGCGTGAATGGGCGGCCCTGTGCGAGCGGTTCCTGGGCCTGCCCGGGCTCGTCGGAGATCCGCGTTTCGCCACCGGCCCCGACCGCGTGGCCCACCGCGAGGAACTCAACGCGATCGTGGCCGAGCGGTTCGGCAAGTCGGACAGCGGCGAGGTGATGAAGCTGCTGGACGAGGCGGGCATCGCGAACGCCGGCGTCAACGACATCGACGAGTTCGTGCGTCACCCCGTACTCGGCGCCCGGGACCGCTGGCGCGACGTACGGATTCCCGGGGGAGCGGTGGTGCCCGCGCTGCTGCCACCGGCGGACCTGGCCGGCACCGCCCCGCGTATGGACGCCGTCCCCGCCGCCGGCGAGCACACCGAGAGCATCCTGTCCGAGCTGGGGTACAACACGGCCGACATCGACGGCATGAGGGCCGACCAGGTCATCTGAACTGCCGGTCCAGGGCTGTCGGCGGCAATGACGCCGGCCGTCCCGTCCAACCCTTTCAACGAGGAGCGTCGCAGCATGAGCACTCTCGACATCCTGTCCGAGGACGAGCAGCTCATCGTCAGGACGGTGCACGACTTCGTCGACAACGAGGTGAAGCCCGTCGTCCGGGAACTGGAGCACGCCAACACCTACCCCGAGGCCCTGATCGAGCAGATGAAGCAGCTCGGGATCTTCGGCCTCGCCATCCCCGAGGAGTTCGGCGGCACCCCGGTCTCCGCCCCCTGTTACGTCCTGATCACCGAGGAACTCGCCCGCGGTTGGATGAGCCTGGCCGGTGCGACGGGCGGCCACACCGTGGTCTCCAAGCTGCTGCTGTACTTCGGCACCGAGGAGCAGAAGCGCCACTACCTGCCCCGGATGGCCACCGGCGAAGTCCGGGCCACCATGGCCCTGACCGAACCGGGCGGCGGCTCCGACCTCCAGGCCCTGCGCACCGTCGCCCGCAAGGACGGTGGGGAAGGATATGTGGTCAACGGTTCGAAGACATGGATCACCAACTCCCGGCGGTCCGGGCTGATCGCCCTGCTGTGCAAGACGGACCCGGAGGCCGAGCCCGCGCACAAGGGCATCTCGATCCTGCTCGTTGAGCACGGGCCCGGCCTGACGGTCTCGCGCGACCTGCCCAAGCTCGGCTACAAGGGCGTCGAGAGCTGCGAGTTGTCGTTCGACGCCTACCGGGCGCCGGCCGACGCCGTACTCGGTGAGGTCGAGGGCAAGGGCTTCGCACAGATGATGAAGGGCCTGGAGACCGGACGGCTCCAGGTCGCCGCTCGCGCGCTCGGGGTCGGCCGGGCGGCACTGGAGGACGCACTCGCCTACGCCCAGGAGCGCGAGTCCTTCGGCAAGCCGATCTGGAAGCACCAGTCGATCGGCAACTACCTCGCCGACATGGCCACCTCGCTGACCGCGGCACGCCAGCTCACCCTCTACGCGGCCCGCGAGGCCGAGGCGGGCCGACGCGTCGACATGGAGGCGGGCATGGCCAAGCTCTTCGCCTCCGAGACGGCGATGCAGATCGCCCTCAACGCCGTCCGCATCCACGGCGGTTACGGCTACTCCACCGAATTCGACGTCGAGCGCTACTTCCGCGACGCACCGCTGATGATCGTCGGCGAGGGCACCAACGAGATCCAGCGCAACGTCATCGCGAGCCAGCTCGTCAAGCGCGGAGGGCTCGACGCGTGAACATCGTCGCCCGTGCGAAGCACGTGCCCGACGCCACCGGGGATTCCTTGCGGATCGTGTTGACGACGGCCAGGAGCTACGTTTCCAGGAGGTCGGAGTAGCCGAAGGAGGGGGTTCGATGCCGGACCACACCGCAGACCGCTTCCCGTCTGCCCGGTGGCGTGGCGCGCTGTTCCCGATGCCTGCCCCCGTCGCCTCGCCATGCGCGTGGGCGCTCGTACACGCGATAACCCGCTGCCGTACGGCCGGACTCCAGCTGACCCTGCTCCTCGTAGTAGCGCAGGGTACGGGTCGTGGTCCCCGCCTCCGCGGCCAGTTCACCGATCGGCATTGCAGCCACCTCGAAAGAGACGTCGATGCCTTCGGGCGCGGCCTCGCGCAGCCGGTCCGCGATCGGGCCGTCGTGATAATCGAAGGCCGCGTCGAACCCGAGCTTCTCGGTGAGACAGGCGGCTTTGGCCGGCGATCCGGTGCTGCCGCTCACCCGGGCCGCTCCCTTGAGCCTGGCGATCTGGCCGGCCGTGCTTCCGGTCGCCCCCGCCGCGCTGGAGACGAAGACGGTGTCGCCGGGCCGCAGCTCCGCTGCGTCCATGAGCCCGACATAGGCGACCAGTCCGCAGCCCAGGTAGGTGGTGGGCGTCGGATAGGCGTCCCGGTCGACGCGGCGGAACAGCCCGGCCCGCGCCACTGCGTACTCGCGCCAGCCGAACCTGTGCATCCCAGGTCGCCTTCGCCCAGTGACGGATCGGCGGAGGCGACCACCTCACCGATGGCGTCGCCGTACATCACCTCGCCGACCTCGTAGCGGGGCATCGGCAGGCCGGGCTCGCCCGCGATCAGCAGCGGTCGGCGGGCGTGGTGGTCTTCCCCGCCGCCGACCGATCGTGAACGCGAGCCGCTCGGCCGCGTCAGTGCTGGAGCGCGACCTTGAAGACCACGATGACCAATCCGAGGAGAAGGTTCACCGCACCCGCGACCAGGATCAGACGGCGCGAGGCACCGGCGCGCACGGCGGCCAGCGTGGCCCAGCCGACCTGTCCGGCGAGAGCGACAGTGAGCGCCAGCCATGCCGTTCCCTGAACTCCCAGTCCGAAGAGTGGGCTGATCGCCACGGCAGCGGCCGGTGGGACGGCCGCCTTGAGGATCGGCCGCTCGTCGGCGAACAGGCGGCGAACCTCCTTCCGGCTCACGGGCCCGTGGACCATACGGGCTCCGAAGAGGCGGGAGAAGACGTGCGCGGCCCAGAACACCACACCGGTACCGAGCAGCAGCACCATGAGTTCCAACCGCGGAAACGAGCCGAGCGTTCCGGCGCCGACCACCACGGAGGCAGCGAGCAGCGAGCCGTAGACCGCGCCGCTGTAGTCGACGTGAGCGGCACCGGTCGGTGGCCGAGACTGTGCGTCATGCGCGCGGGTCCGGTGTGTCACACCTCCAGGGTGCCCGAGCAGGCGCGCTTCGCATGGTCACAACGTGCGACGGCCGGGGGAGCGGCCGGCGCTGATCAACCGGTGTCACGCCCCGCCGCGGCCCGTCCCACCGTGAGGGCCAGCCTGCGCACCCTGCGCCAATCCATCGGCGGCTTGCCGCGCGGCACGCCGGGACGGTGGCGGGGCAGTCGTACACGCAGCGCGCCCGGTTCGATCCAGCAGCGTACGGGGGTGGGCACGGTGAGGGCCTCGCCGTCGACACCGACCGGGATGACGGGTGCGTCGGCGTCGACGACCACCTTCTGGGCGGCGATCGAGGCCAGTCCGGGCCCATGACTGCCGCGCAGCATCGCGGCCGCCTGCACCGCGTTGTCGACCGTGACACCGAGCACTCCCAGGACACCGGAGTCCAGCCGTTCCCGGCGCCCCAGGCCCGCGGGGTCTCCCATCCGGTAGGGGTTGTTGCTCACCAGAACGGCTTGGGGCCCGTCGACGGTGACGTCATCAGCGTGCACCTTCAGGCGCGGACCACTGTGGTGGGTCAGCAGGTCGGGCAGCATCTGAAGGGTGGTACGGGCCTTGTCGTCGCGATAGGCCGGGCTCTGCACCACGGTCGCGTACGCGCCGAAGGAGGCGTTGTTGACGAAGACGCGCCCCCGGCCTTCCGCCGCGGGCGCCCCCACGTCGATGAAGCCCAGGTCGACGCGCAGCTCGACACCGTCGGTGAGCGCCTCAAGGCACGCCGAGGGATCCTCACGGTCGAGACCGAGGTCCATGGCGAAATGGTTGCGGGTCCCGGCGCAGATGACGACGAACGGAACGCCGCGCTCCGCCGCCACGCCCGCGACCAGGGCCTGCGTACCGTCGCCGCCCGCGACACCGAGCAGGTCTGCGCCGTCGTCGACGGCCCGCCTCGCCAGCTCGGCCACGTCCTGCGGCTGCGCGGGGTTCAGCACGACGACTTCGGCGCCGAGAGCCCTGGCCCTGTCCGTCAAGTGGAACCTCCCGACCTTCCCGCCGCCCGAGCGTGGATTCATGATGAGGAAGGGGCGTCTCGGAGGAGCGACCCGGCGTTCCGGCGTGCGCGCCGGCCGGGTGTCCTGTGCCAGTGCTGTTCTGCCCGTGACGACGGCAAGCGTCCACAGGGCGAGCGAGACGAGCACCACCCACAGCAGCCCGGCGACCGCGTAGAGCACCAGAACGGCGACCGGCGCGGCTGCCGCCAGCAGGAGACCGAGCACCCTGGCCGCACCTCCGTGCGCGAGCACCCACCACAGGCCGACCGCCGTGGCGGCCAGCCCGGCCAGCCCCACGGCCACCAGCACGACGCTCCGAAGCCCGGCGAACACCAGCAGGACCAGCAGCGCCGCCGTTCCCGCCGCCAGTGCCAGCCGTGCGGCCCAGCGTCTGTCCACGCGATCAAACCTCCCGCCGCCTGCCGCGGCCCCTCCCGCCTTCCACTCCACGGGCGCGGCCCGCGAAGCGCATCACCCGGCGCGGGCGATCCGTCCCCAGGTCGCCGCGTGGCGATCAACGGCCGAGCACGTGACCATGGGAATGCCGGTTCCGGTTCCCCGCCACGAGCCGCTTCACCCGGTGGCGGGAGCGGAGTCCATGCCCGGCCAGGCGCCGTCCATCGCCTCCTGGGGGTGGTGCTCATGCTTCCAACCAGTGCCTCAGGCGCAGAGGGCGGCGAGAACACCGCCGTCACGTCCTTCGTAGCCGGCGTGCCGCTGGACCCGGCCGGGGGCCCACTGCTCGCGGCCAAGTTCTCGGTCCCGGCCGTCGCTCGCGGCTTCGTCCGCAGACAGCGGCTCCTGGACCGGCTCACCGATGGCACGAACGGGCCGCTCACCGTCGTCACGGGCGCGGCAGGTGCCGGAAAGACGACTCTCGTCTCCTCCTGGACACAAGGGGGGACGCACCCGGGGCCGGTGGTGTGGGTGACCCTGGACTCCGACGACACCCCCAATGTCATCTGGGCCTACATCGTGGAGGCGTTGCGCCGCGGGTTCCTCGGACTCACCGGTGACATCGGCATGCCCGTCGGTGCCGGCAGCGCCGATCACTCGATGCTGGTCCGCCTCTGCTCCGCCCTGGAACGGCTTCCCGAGCCGGTGGTCCTCGTGCTCGACGGCCTGGACAAGGTGCCCGGCCGGGAGGTGGCATCGGGCCTGGGCTTCGTCCTGGACCACGCCGGGCCGCGGCTGCGCCTGGTACTGACCAGCCGGGTGGATCCCTCGCTGCCGCTCCACCGCTACCGCACCGAGGACCGGCTGTACGAGATCCGGGGCGCCGACCTGGCGTTCACCCCACGCGAGGTGGCCGTGCTGCTGCGCGGGCACGGGCTCGTGCCGGGCGGGGAGACCGTGCAGGCCCTCACCAGCCGTACCGAGGGCTGGGCCGCCGGGCTGCGGCTGTGCGCCCTGGCCATGGAGGGTTCGGGCGACGCGGACGGCTTTGTGCGGTCGTTCACCGCCTCCGAGCACGCGGTCGCCGACTACCTGACCGCCGAGATCCTCGACGCCCAGCCCGCCGCGACCCGGGAGTTGCTGCTGCGTGTCAGCATCCTGGACCGGGTGCACCCCGATCTCGCCAACGCGCTGACAGGGCGCCAGGACGCCGAGCGGATCCTGACGCGGCTGACGCGTGCCAACGCCTTCGTCGAACCCCTTGCCGACACGGGGTGGTGTCGCTTCCACCCGTTGTTCGCCGCGGTGCTCCATGCGCACCTGCGCAGCCAGCGGCCCGGCCTCGAACCAAGGTTGCACCGCCGGGCCGCACGCTGGTTCACCGGTTCCGGCCAGGTCACCAAGGCCCTGGCCCACGCGGCCGCGGGCGGGGACTGGAAGTACGGCGCCACCGAGGCCGTCCGGCACCTGATGCTCGGACGTCTGCTGGCCGACCCCGAGGCCGAGGGGCTCGAAGGGCTCTTCTCCCGCATGCCCGCGGACGTCCCGGGAGCCGAACCGGCCCTGGTCGCGGCAGCCTGCCACCTGTCCCGGCGCGACCTTGTGGGCTGCCGCGCGTGCCTCGCGCGGGCCGAGTACCACCTGCACCGCAAGGGGGCATGTCCCACGCCCGAGGCGCGGCTCACCCACACCCTGCTCCGGCTGTTGTCCGAGCCGTACGAGCAGCGGCACGGAGGTGCGGACGGCACGGCGGCCGCCGAGGAGGCGGCACGGCACATCGGGGAACTGATGGCGCAGCTGCCACGATTCCGGATCAAGGAACACCCCGAGATCGAGGCGCTGCGACGCCACGGGCTGGCCTGCTCCCTGCTGAAGTCCGGACGCCTCGACGACGCCAGGACGGCGTTCGCGGACGCCGTGCGGGCCTGTACGGCCGAGGTGACGCACCTCGTGCGGCACCAGTGCTTGGGGCGGCTCGCCCTGGCCGAGGGGATCGACGGGGCGCTGACCCTGGCGGCAGACCACGCCCGCTGCTCCCTCGCCGTCGCCGACCAGCACGGCATACCCCAGCCCCACCGTTCGGCGGCCGCTCACCTGGCGCTTGCCACCGTGGCATGCGAACGCGGCGAGGTCAGCACCGCGATTCGCCACATCGATCAGGCCGAGGCGCTCCCCGACACCCACGACGACCCGGTGCTGATGACGGAGAAAGCGATCCTCTGGTCCCGGGTGGAACTGGCGCAAGGCCGGTGGGCAGCGGCTCTCGCGGCCCTGGACGAACTCGTCCCTTCTCCCCACGCCTGGCCCGCCGAACGCCTGGCCGTCGCGCGCTCCACCGCGGCCCTGGCCCGCGGGGACCATGCGACGGCGATCTCCGCCTTGGACGGGGCCGAAGCCGCAAGCCCGGCCCGGACCGTCGCCCTCGCGCTCGCCCACCTCGCCGCCGGACACACCGAGACCGCTCTGCGCCTCGTCGCAGCGATCGAAGACTCACCCGGGCTGAGCCTGCCCGATCGCGTACGGATCGGGCTGCTGCGGACCCGCGCCGCGATGCTGGGCGGCGACCGGGCAGCCGCTCACGCCCTGCTCACCCAGGCTCTGGACGCGGCACGCCCCGAACAGCTGCGACGGCCTTTCACCGAGGCCAGACCCTGGATGCGGCATCTGCTCCACCGCCCGGACGGCTCGCTCGGCGTACATGCCTGGCTCACCGCGCGGCCACCGGACCGTCAGGACGACCCGATCCTGATCGAACCGCTGAGCGGCCGTGAGCGGGAGGTGCTCGCGTACCTGGAGCGGATGATGACCACCGACGAGATCGCCGCCGCCCTGCACCTGTCCGTCAACACCGTCAAGACGCATCTGCGGAGCATCTACCGCAAACTCTGTGTCTCCTGCCGCCGCGAAGCGGTCGAGCGCGGCCGGGAGTTCCGCCTTCTGTGAGCTTGCCGGGCCTGTCGTGCGGTCACCTGCTGTGGGTGATGCCGTCCCGTCGCACGACGGGCAGCATGCGGGAAGACGGTGTTCCAGGCGCGGGGAGGAGCGGTGGGACGCATGCGTTACGAGTTCCGCGTCACCGGCCACGTATCCGCAGGCCTGGCCGAGGCGTTCCCGGAGCTGGACAGGGTGCTGGCTCCCCGACAGACGCTGTTCTTCGGGGCGGTGACCGACGAGGCGCATCTGTACGGGCTGCTGAACCGCTTCCGGGATCTCGGCCTGCGCGTCGAGGAGATGCGCCGTCTCGCGGACTGACGCCGGGAGCATCAAGGCACCCGTGACAGCGACGCATCCGGCCCTCCACGCCACCACCCCGGCCGAGCGAGCCGCCCACGGCAAGGCCGCCTCAGCAGCGCGACACATGGCGGATCACCGCCGCAACCGACTGATACGGCACCGGTCACTCACCCGTCCCGGGCGATGCGGAGCGGCCGCGGCGATGGCCACGGTGGAGATCACCGCCCGGCCAGGGACGGTTCCGCGCGTGACGTGAAGGGAGGAGCCGATGGCCTCGTCCAGCCCCTCCGCTCCCCAAGACTCCGGTAGGCCCGAAGAGGAGCCCGCCCTGAGCGCCGCCGAACGTGCGGAGTACGACAGGCTGCGCAAGGCCGCCGCGGTGCGCCACCGGTGCTGGCGCTACACGGCAGGATCCGTCCTGCTGGTTCTGGCCTTCCTCCTCGCCCCGCTTGCTGTCGTTGCCACCTGGGTGGACAGGGAGGTTGTCGACACCGACCGGTACGTCCAGACCGTGGCACCCCTCGCCTCCGAGCCCGCCGTGCAGAATGTGGTGACCGACCGGCTGACCAACCGCGTGGTCGGCACCGTCGACGTCAAGGCGATCACCGAATCCCTCACCAAGGCCCTCCAGAAAGCCGGCGCACCGCCCGTGGTGGTGAAGCACACCCCGGCGCTGGCCGGCCCTCTGAAGAGCGCGCTCACCGACACGGTGCACGGTGTGGTGTCGAAGGTGGTGACCAGCCACCAGTTCGCCCAGGTGTGGGACGAGGCCAACCGTCTTGCCCACGCCGCGGTGGTGAAGGTCCTCACCGGCGAGGGGAACAGCGCGGTGCAAGCGCGGGGGGACACCATCGTCCTGGACATCGGCACCATCGTCGACAAGGTCAAGCAGCGCCTGGTGGACGCCGGCTTCGAGAAGGCGGCGGACATCCCCAAGATCGACCGGACCGTTCCGCTGTTGCAGGTCGACAAGCTCCAGCAGGCGCAGGGCGCCATGCGCCTGCTCGATGTCGTCGGCACCTGGTTGCCCGTCGTGGGCCTCGCGCTGGCCGCGCTCGCCGTCTGGGTGGTGCCCGCGCACCGGGTGGCCCTGATGAGCGCCGCGATCGGGATCGGCGTGATGATGATCGCGCTGCTCATCGGCCTCGCGGTCATGCGCGGGGTGTATCTGGACTCCGTCCGGCCGGCCACCATGCCCCGGGACGCGGCCGCCACCATCTTCGACACGCTCGTCCGCTTCCTGCGCCAGAGCACCCGCACCGTCCTCGTCATCGCGGTGATCACCGCCCTCGCGGCCTACCTGTACGGGCCCGGCCGCGGTGCCCGCGCCGTACGCTCCGGCGCCGCCTGGAGCACCGGGACCGCCGGCCGGGCCCTGGCCCGCTCCGGCCTGCGCACAGGCGGCCCCGGCCAATGGCTGGACACCCACCGCGGCTGGACCACCGGCATCGTCATCGCCGCAGGCGCGCTCGCCCTGGTGCTGTGGAATTACCCCACTCCGGCATCCGTGGCGCTCGTCCTGGGCATCGTGGTCCTCGTCCTGGCGCTCCTCGGCATTCTCGCCGGAGCGGCCGACAGACCGGGCCGGGCCTCCAAGGGCGCTGGGACGGGCACCGCGAGAGCCCACGACCGGTGAGGCGTGCGCATGGCACCTGGCGGTGGCTGCTCGTCCGGCCGGCGACGCTCATTCGACCAACCCGCGACTGCCGGAATCTCACCCGCGCCGGGTGAAGCGGCCGGCCCCCGTATCGCGCACACTCGGACATCGCCGGGGGTGGCATGGATGGGAGAAGGCAATGGAAAGTTCCGTGTACATGGCGTACGACTATCCGGTACTTGGCGCGTTCTGGACCATGATGTGGATCTTCCTATGGGTCCTGTGGTTCGTCCTGCTTTTCCGGATCATCGTTGACATCTTCCGCGACGACACGATGAGCGGCTGGGCCAAGGCCGGGTGGCTCGTCCTTGTGATCGCTCTTCCCTTCCTCGGCGTCTTCGTATACGTCCTCGCCCGCGGCAAGGGCATGGGCAAGCGCGAGATGGAGCACGCCCAGGCTCAGCAGAAGGCACTCGACACCTACGTGCGTGAGACCGCCCGGGGTGCAGGACGAACCAGTGAGGTCGACGAACTGGCGAAACTCTCGGAGATCCGTGCCAGGGGCGACATCTCCGACGAGGAGTTCCGCCGGGCGAAGGAAAAGATTCTGCACTGACCGCGGCACTTGCCGGCGGCCGCTCGATCGCGGTGATCAGCTCGTCCGGGTCCGGCGAAAGGGGACCGGGGACGAGCAGTGGCTGCCGGCCGGCGACGATGCCTATCGGGGCGGTGGCTGCTGCCGATGTCCGCGCTCGTGCGGGACCAGGGGCGAGGCCCATTCCGCCGGGAGGCGGCAGGGTCGTGTGGGCTCGGTGCCTTCTCTGAACCTTCCACGGTCAAGTGTCGGCCGCCCGTGGCATGCTCGCGCGGAAACGTTCCCACGAGAAAGCAGCGACATGACCGGTCAATCCCTGCTGGACTCCGACGGAAGGGCCCTTCCGCTTCCCCCCGATCCCCTGAGCCCGGTGCCGGACGAGGTCGAACGCGGGCTGGCGGCATACCGGGCGGGTGATGCCCCGGAAGCGCGGGCCCTGCTGGCCACGATCGCCGGCACGGGACGTACAACCGTGTCCGGGCATGCGGCAATGGCGCTGGCGGGCATCGAACTCGGCGAGAACGGGCTCGGCGGCTCCTGCCGAAAATGGCTGGAGCAGGTGGCCGCAGGAGAGGACCCTTGGCTTGGCCCCTTGGCCGCCGTGATGCTCGCCCCGGACTTCCGGTCCGATACATCCTTGGACTCCGACCGAGTGCTCCTTCGGAGCCTCGCGGCCCAACTCACCGGCGACCTGGACACGGCCCGGAACGGATTCGAGCAGGCCGCCGACGTCCACGAAGGCACGGAGACCGGGGACCTCGCCGGCCTCCTCCTCGGCAACCTCCTGCTCCAGAGCGGCGACCAGGCCGCGGCTCTCAAGCCGCTGAGGTACGCACGAGAGATGTGCGACGGCCTGTTCGCGGGCTATGCGGGTTACCTCGAAGGGCACGTACTCATCGGGCAGGACGAAAAGAACCAGGCGGGCAAGGTACTCCGGTACGCGCACAGAGAGTCCCACCCGGCCAGGGGCGGGAGTGCGGGGCTGCACCCCTGGGTCGCCGTCCGGTTCGGCGAGCTGCTGGCAGGCGACACGTTCGCCCTGGACCTCGTCTACGACCAGATGGAAAACAGCGGCGTGAGTGAGGGCGAGGTAGTGCGGGAGCCCTTCGAGTCCGCCCTGGACCTGAAGGAGGTCAGCCGTCCCGCGCTCGTCGACATCGGCTTCCATCTGTTCCCCTACACCGCGGAATTCGGGCCGGTGCACGCGGGACTGGAGCGCCTGAAGACCTGGAGCGACGAACGCTACGAGCGAGGCCGCAGGCTGGTACTCGCGCTCCACACCCATGTCGAGGACAGCCGCAACGAGCGATGCACACGAGGGCTGGCGGAGCTTCGGGAGAAGCTCGACCTTGCCCAACCCCGCTGAGCGCGCCACGGACGGAAGGCGAGAAGCTCGGACCGTCTCTCCGCGCTCCTGGCGGTCCTGGAAACGTGGGCCGGCCTCGTCGCCGCCTGCGTGATACCGAAGAGGCCGCCCAGCTTCGCCAACATGACCGCCGCCACCGGGATGGAACGTTGCCGGGCGGGCCGGCTCAGGCGTGCCAGATCTCCTTGATGCTGTTGACCTTGCCCTCGGAGTCCAGCGTGATGTCGTAGATGTTCCCGGAGCAGCTGTACGGGGCCTTCACCGCGCTCGGGTTCGTCATGCAGTCACCGGCGTGCATCCACAGCTCGCCGACGGGGACCGACTTCGTGCTGCCGGACCCGGTGGCCAGCTCCGCCTTCACGTCCCCGGCGAAGAGGTAGTACTTGGCCTTGCCCTGACCGTGGTAGATCCAGTCGTTGGGCGTGCAGACCGGCTTGGCGTCCTTCGCGGACAGTGAGCCCTTCGACGGGGGCGCGGCGGGCTCGACCATCTTGTGCCCGGCCGGCACCTTCGGCGGCGCCCCGCAGTCGCCGGGGCCACCGGCCTCGTCCGTGGGGCCATCGCTCGGGGACGGCTTCTTCGACGGCCGAGCGGAGGCGCTGGAGCCGCCGGCGCTGTCGCCATAGGGGTCCTCCGGACCGCAGGCGGTGAGACCTCCGAGCGTGGCGACGAGCGCAAACGTGCTGATGAGACGTTGAGTTGGCTTCATGCCGAATTCCCCCGTGAACCGAAAAATGACGTGATCATGCTCGATCGGGGAGAGTTCTACACCAGCGGGCTGCTCAAGGCCAATTGCGCCGCCAGAGGGTGCCGGGAGGGTCCGCCGCGCGGTCCACCGGACAGATTCTGGATGTGAGGTCCGGTGGTTCGCTTCAGCTATGACAGCGGGGTGAACGAGCCGAGTGCCATTGCCGGTTGGAGTGTCGCGCCGGTCCGTCGGCCATGTCGATGCGGGCAACCGGGGAGGCAACCCAGGCGGATCGCCGAATTGTTCACCTGCTCGTCCGGGCGGCGGCGTTCACTGCGGGCCGGGCCCTCGGAGGCGGTCGCGAGGAATGGCGGCCAGAACGGCCAGTGACACTGTGGTCCCGCAGACCCTGTATGATCATGACGTAACTCCGGTGCACCACACGGAGTCACGCGTCTGTGGTCCAAGGAAAGACGCCCGCCAGCCGGCGGGAAATGCAGGTGCAAGGCCTGCCGGGCGCTCCACACAAGGGTCCCTGTCTCCGTCGAGGCAGGGACCCTTCGCCATTCACACCCACTTCTCCTCGAAGGTGGCGTTGTAGCCGGCGTTGAGGAGGATGAGCGTCAGGGTGAGCGTCTCGTCCAGCCGTGCGGTGCCTTGGGTGTTGGTGGTGGCGGTGTACAGGAAGTGGCTGCCGGTCCTGCGAGTGCTCGTGGCCGCGCCCATCATCCCATGCGTGTCGACTCCTTCACTGCGCGTAAGTGAACCGTCCGAATAGCGGGCGTTCACCTCATACGCGCAACACGTCCCCTCACACTCTTGAGGCTCACCGAACGTCTCAAACAATGAACAGGCACGACCATGAGTCGGACAATCACCCGATCACCCCAGGGCTCCCCGCAGGCCGTGCAGAACGGCGAGTCCGTGCTGTCGCATGGCCTCAAACAGCGCCATCTGTCGATGATCGCGCTCGGCGGGGTCATCGGCGCCGGGCTCTTCGTGGGCTCGGGGGCCGGCATCGCCGCGGCCGGGCCGGCCATCGTCCTCCTCTTCGTGGGCGCCGGCGCGCTGGTCATGCTGATCATGCGGATGCTCGGCGAGATGTCCGCGGCCCGGCCCTCCACCGGTGCGTTCTCGGTGCATGCCGAGGAGGAACTCGGCTCCTGGGCAGGGGCCACCTCGGGCTGGATGTACTGGCTGATGCTCTGCGCCGGCGTGGCCGCCGAGGCCACTGCGGCGGGCACGATCATGCACACCTGGGTGTCGTTCATCCCGGCCTACGGCTGGGTGGCGATCTTCATGGCGTTCTTCTGCGCCAGCAATCTGACCGCGGTCAAGAACTTCGGCGAGTTCGAGTTCTGGTTCGCCGCAGTCAAGGTCACCGCGATCGTCGCCTTTCTGGTGCTGGGCGTGCTCGGCATTCTCGGGGTGTTCGGCAGTGCACCCGGCACGAGCCATCTCACCGGCCATGGCGGCTTCTTCCCGACCGGCGCCGCCGGACTCGCCGCCGGGCTGCTGACCGCCATTTCCGCGTTCGCCGGTCTGGAGACCGTCACCATCGCGGCGGCGGAGTCCGACCACCCGAGCCGGAACGTGGCCCGCGCCGTCCGTACCGCCGTCTGGCGTATCGCCGTTTTCTACATCGGTTCCATGGCCGTGGTCGTCACCCTGGTGCCGTGGAACAACCCGAAGGTCGCCACGGACGGCCCGTATGTCACCGTGCTCGACAGGCTCGGTATCCCGGCAGCCGGCACGATCATGCAGATCGTGGTGCTGGTGGCACTGCTCTCCGCGATGAACGCCAACATCTATGGCTCGTCGCGTATGGCGTACTCCCTCGTCAACCGGGGCCAGGGCCCGCGTTTCCTGGGCAGGGTCACCAGGGGCGTGCCGGCGGCGGCGGTGCTGGCGTCCTGCGTGTTCGGCTTCGCAGCCGTGATCGCCGGGATCGTCTGGCCGACCACCGTGTTCGCCTGGCTGCTGAACATCGCCGGCTGCTCGGTGCTGGTCGTCTGGTCCATCGTCTGCCTCACCCAGCTGAAGATGCGCCGCCGTTTGGAGCGCGAGGCACCCGAGCTGCTCTCCGTACGGATGTGGGGCTTCCCCTACCTGACCTGGCTCGCGTTCGCCGCCATCCTCGGTGTCTTCGCCGTCATGGCCGCCAGCGCGGACGGCCGTCATCAGCTCGCCGGTACGGCTGTCGTGGTGGCGGCGCTGGCAGGCGCAGGCCATCTCAAGCAGCGCCGCGACCGGCGGGCCGCCGTCAGCGCCTAAAGGTGTCGCTTCATCTGGCGAGGCGGCGGTTGCTGTTGAGGACTGTGGCCATGCCGACGAAGGCGAGGAAGTGTTCTGCCTCGCCTTCGAGGTCCCGGGGCTGACGGACGTGCAGACGCGCGGGACGACGCCCCGTCAGCCTGGTGGCCGGCGGGGCGTCGGGTTCGGTGACCTCGAGTCGAGAGGGCAGCCGCAGCGCCTGAGCGGGGTCCGATCAGAAGTCGTAAGGCTTGGCAGTGTTCCAGTTCGTGACGTCGGCGCTGGACCAGGTGAACTTCGACGGCACGCCCTTGCTGTCGAAGGCCTGCTGCTCGGTGCCCGGGCCGGTGTCGCCGGTCTGGTCGCGCAGGGCGAGGGAGAGGTCCGCCGACGTGTGGGTCTTCGCGCTGTCGGTGAAGAGGTTCACGGCGGCGTAGACCTTGGTGCCGGGCTTGACCGTGATCCGGGTGCTGCCGCCGGGGGCGTCCTTGGCCGAGTGGCGCAGGACGTTCGAGGTGTCCCCGAGGATGACGGACGGATACGAAGTGATCCAGCAGGGCTTGGAGTCGGCATTCCGTGCGGTGATCAGCAGGTGCTCGCCCTGCTGCTTCGGGAGACGGTGCAGTACGGAGTAGGACATCTCGTCGCCGTTGCACGGACGGGTGCCGGCGGAGTCGGCGACGGTGACCTTGCCGGAACCGGAACCGGAACCGGAACCGGAACCGGAACCGGAACCGGAACGCGAGCCGGAAGTGCCCTGTCCGGTGGACGCCTGGGACGACCTCGTCCCCGTCCCCTTGTCGCCGCCCGTCCCCGCCGTCTTGTCCGTGTTCTTTGAGCCCTCGGCCGTGCCGCCACCCTGGCTCGCGTCGGCCTTCACACCGCTGCCGCTGTCCGAGCCGCCGCAGGCGGTCAGGGTCAGGGCCAGTGCGGCGGTGGCGGCGGCCAGGGCGGTGGTGCCGATGCGGAATGTACGCATGATGAGGTTCCCCCGTGCGGTCGTGCGGGACTCGTGAGTCGTTCCCGCTGTGGAGACCAGCCTGGCCGGACCCATTGGCGTTCGGCTCACGCGCGGCTGACGTCCCGCTAACGCCACCGCGGCGTCTGCTCACGTCCCGGCCATGAGCCGTACCATCGCCGTGTCGTACCGTGCCTGCAGCCCCACATCCGCCGACACCCGCAGCAGCGCGCCCAGCGCCCGTACCGCACCGTCGTCGTAGCCGCACGACTCCGCCTCGCGCGCCGCTTCCTCGAGCCGTCGGACGCCCTCGGCCTCGTCACCCATCCCCAGCAACGCCTCCCCGGCCACTGTGAGTAGCAGCACCCGGGACGCCGTCGATGTGTCCGAGGGGGCGTGGAGGGCATGCGCGGCGATGGACGTCTCGAGGGCCGACTGCCATTCCCTGGCGTCCAGTTGGTGTCGGGCCAGGTGGTAGAGGGCCAGTCGCTCGGTGTGCCGGTCGTTGGCGCCGCGAGCCAGTCGTGCCGCCTGTGCACAGCCCTCGGCCGCCTCTTCCGGGCTGCCGAGCGCCGCTTGGGCAAGCGACAGATTGACTAGCGCGGTCGCCTCGCCGCGCAGGTCGCCGGCCCGGGAGGCGAGCACGGGGGCGGCCTCCAGATGGACCAGCGCCTCGTGGATGCGGCCCTCTTCGGTCAGCACCCATCCGAGCAGGGCGAGGATCCGCGACTCCGCGCGGGTGTCGGCATCGGCCCGTGCCGCCTCAAGTGCTGTCTGCAGCAGGGGAGTCCAGCCGTCGAGGACCCGCCACACCATCTGCGGCCACATGGCCAGGACGATCCGCCAGGTCCTGCTGTGCAGTCCGGCGGTGCGTGCGGCGGCCGCCGCCAGAGTCAGGTCGTCACGCTCGGCCGCGTACCAGGCCATGGCCTGGTCGTGGTCCGCGAACTCCCTTATCGCCTGCGGGGGATGGAAGTCCGCAGGCAGCGCGAAACACGACTCGTCGCCGGGCTCGGCCGCGCCGGCCGCGGCCAGGGCGGTGGCCACGGTGTGGTCGAGCATCCGCACCAGGGTGTCGGGTCCCGTGTCCAGGCCGCGCGCGTACAGCCGTACGAGATCGTGCAGAGTCCAGCGGTCCGGCGTGGCCCGGGTGACGAGGTGTGCCGCGGCGAGCCTGTCCAGCGCGGCCCCGGCCGTGTCCGGGTCCGTGTCCGCCAGGGCCGCCGCCGTATACCGGTCGACGTGTGTGCCGGGGTGGCGGCCGAGATGTGCGAAGTGGTGCGCGGCGTCTTCGGGCAGTCGGCGCACGGTGAGCCTCAGCGCTGCCCGTACGCCCGTGTCCTCCACGTCCAGCAGGCTCAAACGGCGTGACTCGTCGGACAGTTCGACGCTCATCGCGCTCAGGGACCAGTCCGGCTGATCCGCGAGCCTGGCGGCGGTCACTCGTAGCGCGAGGGGAAGCCCACCGCACAACTCGGCAAGCCGCCGAGCGGCCACCGCCTCCGCGAGCACCCGTTCCTTTCCGAGCACCGCGGCAAGCAGGGCCGTGCTGTCCTCCGGTTCGAGGACGTCCACGGGGACGGGACGGGCGGCATCGGAGGCGATCAGGCCGCGCAGCCGGTACCGGCTGGTGACCACGGTGACGCATCGGGCACCGCCCGGCAGCAACTCTCTGACCTGCTCGGAGCCGCGCGCATTGTCGAGTACGACAAGGAGCTGACGGTCCGCGGCAAGAGACCGGAACAGCGCGGACGCACCGCAGGCCGACTCTGGTATCCGGCGCGGTGCGACCCCCAGCGCCAGCAGGAACTCGCGCAGCACCTCGACGAGGGTCGGCTCTCCCGTATCGCTGAAACCGCGCAGGTCGACGTAGAGCAGACCGCCGGGAAACCGGTCGCGGTTGCGGTGGGCCCAGTGCACCACGAGCGCCGTCTTACCCACTCCAGCGGGCCCGGTGACCAGGCAGACGGGTGCTTCGCCGGCGGCGACCCTGGAGAGCGCGGTGAGTTCGCCTGCGCGCCCGTGGAAGCCGCGCGGCATGCGCGGGAGCAGGTCGACCGTGCCCGAGTGGGGGACAGCTGATGGCACCTGCGCCGTGACGGGCACGGGCACGGGCGGCGGGACCGCAGCCGGGGCGTGCGCCGCATCGTCATCCTCCCCGCGCAGCACCACCGCGTAGGCGTCTGCCAGCTCCCGTCCCGGATCGACCCCCAGCTCGTCCGCGAGCAGCCGCCGGGTGCGGTGGAACCAGTCGAGCGCCTCCGAGCGGCGCCCCGCACGCTGAAGTGCCCTCACGAGCCCGGCGGACAGCGATTCGCGCAGCGGATGGACATCCGCCTCCGCGCGCAGCACGGCCGCAGCCCGGGCGTGCTCACCCATCCGCGTGTAGGCCGCGGCCAGCAACTCCACGCAGGTCAGCCGAAGCTCCTCCAGCGCGTGCGCTGCTGTCTGGAGCGGCTGACTCGGATACGCGCCCGTCAGTGCGGGCCCCTGCCACAGCGACAGCGCCTCCTGATACATCGCCACGGCGTCGGCCGGCGCACGCTGACTGCGAGCCAGCGTCATCAGCTCTTCGAAGCGGTGGGCGTCCAGCAAGGTCTCCGGCATCCGCAGGACGTACGCTGTGCCCTGAGTGACCAGTTCGACACCGAACATCTCGGCGTCCGCACCGGCGAGCAGGACCCTCAGACGCGACACATGTCCCTGGATGACACTGCGGGCGCGCTGCGGCGGTTCGTGATCCCACAGCGCGGCCGTCAGCTGGTCCACCGGCACCGGGTGGTTGGGCCTGAGCAGCAGAGCGGCGAGCAGGCTGCGCCGCTTGGCGGGGCCGAGTGGCAGTTCGCCGATCTCGGTGGCGACGGACACCGCTCCGAGCAGCCGGAACTCCACTGGTGCAACTCCTCCTGCGGGGAAAGATCCAGGTTACCGGAGGTGTGGGCGAGTGTGTCCGGTGCCCACGGGCCACCGGTGGTGCCGTGGACACCGCCGTCCATGTGCCTACGGCTGTCTTCGCCGGAGGCCGGGCTGTCGCGTCCCCGATCGCCACCGGGCCGCGGGCGACCTGGAGCCGGCTTCCGGATCGTTACCGGTTCACGAACCAGGTCTCTTTCATCCGGAACGTGGCGCTGCTGGTGTGGCGGACGCGGAAGACGGACATCTGGAGGTCCGGGCGGCCCCACGGGTCGCACGGTCCGAGCGCGAGCCGGCCCAGGGCTCGCCAGTCGATTTCGTCGGACGCCGCGTCCAGGTCGATCTCTTCCTCGGCGAGGGTCTCAGGGCTGATGTCGAGGGCACGTACGACGGCCTGAGGGTCGCCGGTGACGTCCAACGGTTCCACGCAGGGCCAGCCTTCGGTGTGCAGCATCACACCGCCGGGAAGCTGGATGATGTCTTCGGTGTGGACCTCTCCGCAGTCGACGTCGGCCGAGCCGACGATCCGGGCGTCGGGGTAGCGCTCGCGGAGAGTGGCGGATGCCCCGAGCAGCGGCAGATCGCCGATGCTCTCGGCCAGGGCAGGGTCGGACAGGGAGATGACGTTGCCCCAGCAGCCCACCTTGATGATGTCCAGGTCCGCCCGCGTCTCCAGAGCCAGATAGTCGCCTGCGGAGACGGGGGGCAGCTCTTCGAGGATCTCGTCGATGGAGTCGAAGTCTTCGGCGAAGTGGCGGGCCCGTTCCGGGTCGTGGGGAGGCAGGTTCACGGTGCCTGTGGGGAAGGGGGGAAGGACGAGGGTGAGGGTGTAGTCGTCGCTATGTCCCCGGATTTCCCGGTCGGGTGGGCAGGTCCAGAAAGTGGTGTCGGTCATGAGCGGCACCGTAGCGAGGGGCACTGACAGTCCGAACCGGCCGCATGCCGGCGGGCGAGAACCCGAATTCACTTTCACAACAGGCCGGTTACCGGATCAGAGCGGCGGTGGTGGTCCCGCCGCCGCCCTCGGTGGCCGCGCTGCGTACCTGGAAGACGTGGCCGCGGTGCCTGTGGTGTGCCGGGCGGCCGTACGTCGGTCTCCCGTCACGGGCAGGGTCATTCCACGGCAGCGGGGAAGTCGCCGAGGGAAGCGGCGAGGAGGTCGAAGACGTGTGCCGCCTCCGGGGCCACGGTGGCCGCGATCCGGTCGTTGGGGTGCCCGGCGAGCGTGAGTTCCTGGATGCGCCGGAACAGCAGGCGGTGGGCGGCGGCGAGGAGAGCCGCTGCGGCTCGGGGAGCGATGGCCGGGGTCGCGGGGCGAGCGGCGTCGGCGAGTGCCCCAGCGAGGGCTTCTTCTCGCTGGTCGTGGAGGTCGCGCAGGCGGGCGGTGAGGGTGGGGCTGTCGGCGATCATGCGGGCGAACTCGGGGCCGGCGAAGCCCGCGACGGGGTTGCGCTCCTCAAGGGCGGTGGTGAACTCCCGCCGCAGCGCGGCGAGCGCCGACTCGCCGACAGCCCGATCGGTGACGGCGCGGGCCAGGGCGGCGGTGAACTCCTCGTGGTGATCGAGGGCCAGGTCCTCCTTGCGCGGGAAGTAGTTGGTGACCGTCTTCTTGGCGACCCGGGCCGCAGTGGCGATCTCGGTGATGGTCGTCTGCTCGAAGCCCTGCTCCATGAAGAGCCGGGTGGCGTGGTCGGAGATCAGCTGCCTGGTCTCCTGCTTCTTGGACTCGCGGAGTCCCAACGTGTCGATACCCATGAGGGAATCTTACACCCGTAGCAAAATTACCCTTGACGCACGTGGTGCGCCGCGCATAAAGTTACGTCCGTAGCAAAATTCGCCTCAAGGGAAGAGTCATACATGCGAAAGCTCAACACTGCGGGGCTCGCCGCCACCCAGGGCGTCGGCCCGGTCCCGACCGCCCAGCGACTGATCCGCGACCTGCCCCGTACCGGCCGCCGCAAGGCACCCATCCGCACCCAGTACCACGCGCCGCGCCGCACCTACTGACAACCGATCAGCCCGCCACACACCCCGCCGCACGCCTGCCGAGGAGCCGCCGTGAACGTCTCTGTCTCCACCCTTTCTCTGACCGTCGCCGACGTGGACGCCTCCCGCGACTTCCTCACCACCCACCTCGGCTACCAGGTGGCCATGGCCGATGACGGCTTCGCCTCTCTGACCCGTGACGACGCCGCCGTCGACATCGTTCTGCTCCGCCGGGGCATCGAGGTCCTCCCGGACGAGCAACGCGACCAGCAGGCGGCCGGCCTGATCCTGGCGCTGACGGTCACCGACCTCGAAGCGGAAGAAGCCCGCCTGCGTGGCGAAGGCGCCCCCATCACCATGCCCCTGCGCGAAGAGCCCTGGGGCGAGCGCCTCTTCCAGATGACCGACCCCAACGGAGTCGTCATCCAGCTCGTCGAATGGACCACCCCCACTCGCTCCACGGAAGACGAGGACGCGCCGTGCACGTGATCACCCCTTCGCCCGAGAACGTCACATCGCGACCGTCCAGGTGCTGAGTCCGGCGGACGGTCACCACCGGCACCTGGAGATCACCTGTGACGGCCGCACCGAGAAGACCTCGGCCGGCCGGACCGCGATCCTCCCGCCGGACCTGGTCCGCCAGGTCCACGCCCCCCCCAGACGGCCCAGGCGCACGTCGCGATGCGCTGCGACGGCCTCGCCTCGGTCCCCGGCACCGAGGACACCCGCGTCCCGCCCCGGGCCCGGTAACGGCGGGTTGCCGCACGCGGCCCCGGCCGGGCATCCTGCGTGCCGCAAGGTGCCCTGAACAGCTACGAATCAGGACGCACCAGGACGAGTAAATCGCCCGACCCGGCCGAGCAGACGCACTCCGCTCGGCCGGGCACACGGGTGAAAACTGATGCGCGGGCCGGAAGGGCGGCCCACCGCCTCAGGCCGCGACCGGCCCTCCGCATCAGCGCCGGCCCGGACGGCTCGCAGTCGCAAGGCCCCCATTCGCTGACGCGCGGACCGCTGCGAGGAACGCAAGCACGGCGACGATCTCAATGACCGCCCTTGTCAGCGCAGGTCGCACCCCACACCTCCGCCGACACGATCTGACGACTCTCACGGGACCTTGTCCGCATATCGCCCCAACCCCCGTTTGAGGGGCGGGTTTCAGAGGCAGTGCTCGTGCTGCCGGATCGGCTTCACGGTCTTGCTCAACTCCACGAGGAGCGTGTCGATGCCGGAGCCCTGGCCAGAGATCGTGGCCTCCACCGCTGGGTGGCGCCCGTAGGTGATGAGCAGCTTCCGTCCGTCCTGCGACTTGGCTTCCCGCAGCACCCAGTCCACGTCGTCGACATTGACACACGCATCAGTCGTCGGGCGGGGCGGCGTCAGCCCACAGCGCACCACCACCACCCCACCGCCCCAAGCGGCAACCCCCGGCAGATCGGTGTGATCCCGCTCCTGCCCGTTGAGGCGGTCCGGGTACTCCTTCGCGATCCGGGTGCACTCCGGCGCACCGCCCTTCGCCGCGGGCTCGACGCCGAACGTGGACGCGTTCACCTCACATATCACCATCGCGCCGGCGACCACGATCCCGGCGGCGGCCACACCCACCGCAACACGCGACCGACGAGAAAGCCGAACCATCCCAAACCCCCATGCTCTGTGCGGACCCGCACACTTCACTACCGGTCAGCACAGACGCTACGCCCACCCCTCAACTTCCCAGTGCACACCTCTCCTTCGGACACTGCCGACGCGAAAACCCTCCGCCTGGTGCTGTGGCCACGTAGGTTCGCAGGGTTGGTGGTCTCAACTGGTGCAGGCCGACGAGGCGGTGGTGCACGCTGATCTCCAAGTCACCCATACCTCCCGTCGTTCCCGCAGGCCAGCTGGCCCGGAAAGCGCAGCCGGCGGCGCAAGGGCCGCGCCGGGCACCGAAAACCGGCCTCGGGTACAACCCTCGCCCCGCTCAAGTGGTCTTCCCCGTACCGCGGATGCCGAGGAACGCACCGCGACCGCCAGCGCGGGCCGCCCGGCGGGCCGCACATGATCGGAGACCCCACACATCCATGCGCCAGAACCTTCGCCTCGCCCTCGCGGCGACCACCGTCGCTTCGCTCACCTGCGGGCTGCTCTGCCTCCCGGCGGCCGCGGCGACGGCTGCCACCCCCGCGGCTTCACCGGACGACTTCAACGGTGACGGATACCGCGATTACGCGTCCGCTTCCCGGTCCGCCGACGGCGGCGCCGTGCACGTCGTCTTCGGCACCGCGCACGGCCCCGGCACCACCTCCCAGACCATCGGTCAGGACAGCCCCGGTGTCCCGGGCGCCGATGAACCGGACGACATGTTCGGCGAGGTGCGCGCCGCCGGTGACTTCAACCGGGACGGCTACGGCGACCTCGCGGTCTCCGCGCGCGGCGAGGACGTGAACGGACGCGAGGACCAGGGCGCCGTCACCATCCTGTGGGGGTCCAGGCAGGGCCTTTCCGGCGGCACGTCCCTGCCTGGCAAGGCGACCCCGCAGCCGTACGGCTACTTCGGTGACGACCTGGCCGCTGGGGACTTCAACGGTGACGGCAGGCCCGAGCTCGCCGTGATCAATGCCGGGGAGACGTACGTCTACCAGGGCACGTTCTCCCGTACGGGAATATCCGGCCCGGTCGCGCACCCCGACCGGAGCAACCACCACGCCGCGCACCTGATCGCGGGCCAGGTCACCAAGGACAGGGCAACCGACCTGGTGATCCTCGGCGTTGCGGCTTTCCCGGAGTCGCGCACCGAGGCCAATGCGTGGTTCCTCAAGGGCGGCGCGACGTTCACATCCGGCACGGTGCTGAACGTCAACTCGCACGACTTCCACGTCGGAGACGGCCTGATCGCCGATTTCGACAAGGACGGCTATGGCGACATCGCCATCGGAAACCCCGATGACGCGAAGCGCAGGGGCGCCGTGACCGTCTGGAGGGGCGGCGCCCAGGGCCCCACGACCGCCACTCGCATCACCCAGGCCACCGCCGGGATCGCCGGCACCCCCGAGCCGGAGGACTCGTTCGGCGCCTCGATCTCCGCGGGCGACATCAACCACGACGGCTACGCCGACCTCGCGATCGGCGCGTACGGGGAGAAGCTCGGCGACAAGGAGTACGCGGGCGCCGTCCACGTCCTCCGCGGCCGCACCGGCGGGCTCTCCGGAAGCGGAGCCCAGTTCTTCACCCGTTCCGGCCCGGGCGTCCCCGGATCTCCTGACACCGACGACTCGTTCGGCGCGACGGTTCGCTTGCGCGACACCGACCGCGACGGCTTCGCCGACCTGTTCGTCACCGGTACGGGCGGATCGCTCCGCCTGCCCGGCAGCGCGTCGGGCCTCACGACCGCCGGGGTCACCTCCGTCGACGCCGATCTGATTGACGGTTTCCTCCAGTAGGTCTCCGGCGGGGCGGTGCCTGAGCAGCACAGCGGTGGAGAGGCTGGGCTCCTCTGCCGCGAAGACCCGCCGGGCATGCCCACACGGCGCTGCCGGCCCCGCGCCGGGAGTACCGGCGGCACGGGTTGGGCGGCCAGCGGCCGGTCAGGTCGGCGGGGCTCGCTCGGTGGGCTTACTAGGCGCTGGTCCTTCTCGGCTTCTGGCGACTCCGCCGCAAAGCCGATGTCTGGTCGTAGTCACCGAAGACCGACCGACATGCGGAAGCGGCCGAAGGCGCAAGCGAGCCCTGGACGACCGTCCATAACGGGATCGCCGACGCGCGGCCGTGCTCCAGTCGAGTGCTTGCACCGTTCGAATTCCGTTAGGGAAGCGGTCTCGTTGTCCGTATGGCATCGCTTCGCCCGACACGGTGGAGCCGGTCGGGGGTGCGCGGAGAATCAAGGAGGTCCGGGATGTGCGGAGCGATGATGTCGGCGGTGGTGTCGTGAGCGTGGAGCGCGTCGTGGGGTTGCTGGTGGCGGCGGCGCTGGTCGGGCTTCTTGTGGTCGTCGTCAAGTTCCCGGACCGGTTCTGAGGTTGTTCTTGGGTCCGGCCCAGCCCGCGCCGTAGTCCGATCGTCGCGTCTGTCGGCGTTTGGCCGGCCGCCCTGCTCGGGACAGGGCGGCAGTCAGACGGTCACTCGACTTGCGCCAGGCAACAGGGCGTTACGGGTCTCACTCCTCGCCGAGCCCGGCGTCTTCGAGGTCCAGTCTGCGTTGCAGTCGGCGTCGGGTGATGTCGCTGATGTGGTTGTCCGCGTAGAGGCGTTGGAGCTTTGCGGTTTCGGCGGCTATCACGGTGCGGCGTAATTCCCGGTAGCCGGTGGCGGAGACCGAGGAGGACGGGGCGGTGTCGTCGTCCTGGTCGGCGTCGGCCTGGTCGAGGCGGGCCAGCAGGCCGCGGCGTAGCTGGTTGATGAGGGTGGCGGGCGCGGCTTCGGCGGCTTCGAGTTCGTCCAGGCAGTCCAGCCCGGCCTTGGCGAGGCCGGCGCGTGCGCGGGCTTCTTCGCGGGCGGTGTGCTCCGGTTCCAGTGCGATCTTGGACCAGCGGACGACCGGGGCCAGGGTGAAGCCCTGCAGGACGAGGGTGAAGACGACGACGCCGGTGGTGAGGACGAGGATCAGTGGGCGGTGCGGCAGTGGGCTGCCGTTGTCGGCGGTCAGGGGGATGGACAGGGCGGCGGCCAGCGGCATGACGCCACGGGTGCCGGCCCAGGAGACCACCGCAGGGATGCGCCAGGTGACCGCGCCGTTGCCGCGGCGGCGCTGCATGACGGCGGAGAGGGGGAGGACCCCGAGGAGCCGTACGGCGATCACGGTGGCGGCCACCGCGAGCACACCGAGCGGCCAGCTGTGTTCGCCAGCGGTCAACTGGCGTACGAGGGAGGGAAGTTCGAGGCCGATGAGGGCGAAGACGACGCTCTCCAGGAGGAAGACCACGGTGGCGTAGACGGCGTGCACCTGGAGCCGGATGGTGGCGTTGGTGAGCTTGTGGCCGGTGCTGCCGAGCACCACCCCCGCGACCACGACCGCGGTGACGCCGGAGGTGTGCAGGTCCTCGGCGAGTATGTAGGCGGCGTACGGTGTGACCAGGGCGATCACCGTTTCCAGGATCGGGTCCTCGGTCCGCCGCCGGATCAACGCCACCGCACCCGCGACGGCACCGCCGACCAGTGCCCCGCCACCGCCGAGCACCAGGAACTGGCCGCCGGCCGCGGGCAGGGTGACCGCGTGTGCGGCTATGGCGGCGCCCACCGCGACTTTGAAGAGCACCAGGCTGGTGGCGTCGTTGAAGAGGCTCTCGGACTGGACGAGCACCTGGATGCGGGGCGGCAGCGCGATCTTGCGTCCGAGGGCTGTCACCGCGACCGGGTCGGTGCTGGCCAACACCGCGCCCAGGACGAACGCCATGGTGGTGTTGAGCGGGGTGACCGCGGACGCCACGGCGCCCACGGCTGCTGCGGTGGCCAGCACCAGGCCGAAGGCGAGGACGGTCACCGGCCGCCACACCACGCGCAGTTCGCGCCACGGGATCTCCTCGGCGGACGCGTACAGCAGCGGTGGCAGCACGACCACACTGATCACTTCGGGAGCGACCTGGACGTCCGGAATCCAGGGCAGCAGCCCGATGAGTACGCCGCCGACGACGAGCAGCGAGGGGGCGGGAATGCGCCAGTGGCGGGCGCCCGTGGCCACCAAAGTGGCGAACACAATGAGAAGGAGGAGGGCAGTAAGGTCGGTCACGTACTCGTCTCTCGATGGCTTCGGCTATAGCTGAACCGCCGCCGACCAGACTTCCCGGCACTCCGCAAGGAAACCTACCGGGTGTTGTCGGGTTACTGCCAGAGTCCTAACGCCTTATGTCATGGACGGCGGAGAAGGCGGAGCCCAGGTATGCGTGGGTCAGGTGGGCCAAGGCATGCCCGTTGGCCTCCCCGCCTGGCTTGAACGCGTCCTCCGGGATGAGCAGGGTGGTCACAAAGCTGGTGACGATCAGGAAAGCGCTCATGACCACGGCAGCGGCAGCGGTGGCGGTGGCGAGCAGCTTCTTCGGACATGTCGTCAGGAGACCTGACCGCACGGGCTGATTCGACCCACTCTCGCGGATGGCCGCACAAGCTCTCGATGCTGAAATCTGCCGTGGTGCCTTACCGGCCGAGTACGGCCGTGGCCCGCTCGCGGTCGGCACGGGTGAGCGGTCGGTCGGCCTCGTAGACGCGCCCGGCGCTTTGTGTGGGTGGCGCGGAGCCGTCAGGCCGGTCGGGCGCGCCGGTCCGGCGCCCGGTCGAGGAGGTGTCCGACCTTGTCCGCGACGATCCCCGGCTGCGCGGCCTGGATGAAGTGACCCGAGTCGACCCCTTCGAACCGACCATCCGGCAGCGTCTCGACCCAACGTCGCTGATGCTCGGCGATGGCGGCGTGCTGCTGTTCCCGGCCCTTCACGGGGCGGGATGCCGAGAGCAGGACCGTCGGACATGTCGGGAGGCCGGGCGGCTCGGCGCGGAACTGGGGGATGGCCGCGGCAACGGCTTTGAACTCTTTCCTCGTCTGCGCGATGCCGGCCGGGACGAAGTCCTCGGCGAGCATGGTCGCGTAGGTGTCCGCGGGGAAGGCACGGCGGACGTTCCCGCTGGCCATGCGGGCCAGCGGGCGGAACCGGGCCAGCGCCTGCGTCACGCCCAGTGCGCGGTCGACCTTCGCGGCGGTCTCGTCGAACGTGTCGTAGACGGGCGCACTCTCCGGTGTCGGATCGAGCAGCAGCAGCCCGCTCAGTCGCGGCCCCAGACTCTCCGCGGCGCGGCGCGCGACCAGCCCGCCCATGCTGTGCGCAACGAGTACCAGCGGGGCGGGCCCGGGTATCACCGCATCGACCAGCGCGACCAGGTCGGCGGCCATGTCGTCGATTCCCAACTGCTCCGTGGTCCGGCCGCTGCGACCGAACCCGGCGCGGTCGTAGGCCACCAGGCGCGCCCGGTCGGCCAGAAGCGGCATCACCGGGTCCCAGCAGGTCCGCCCCAGGCCCTGACCGGCCTCGAAGACGACCCAGTCGGTGCCCCGACCCGACTCCTCCACATGGACGGACCGCCCATTCACGGCCATCGTCTGCCCCGTCGCCTGCCTCACGCTTGCCCCCCGTAAGCCTACGATTTCATTTTCGATAACGGTATCATTTATGAAATAGTGGAGGGGTGGATATCGCCGAATTGCTTCTCCATCCGGTTCGCCTGCGCGTGGTTCACGCCCTGTCCGGCGGGCGCGAACTCACCACGGGCGAGCTGTGCGCCCGGATGCCTGAGGTGTCGAGGGTGACCGTTTACCGGCACGTCGCCCTGCTGGCGGAGGCCGGCTTCCTTGAAGTGGCCGAGGAGCACCGCGTGCGCAACGTCGTCGAGCGCCGGTACCGGCTGCGCCGTGACCGCCCCTCGATCGACGGCGACGCCGCCGCGGCCATGTCCCTGGAGGACCACCGCCGCGGTTTCGCCGCCGCCATGGCCGTCCTCATCGCCGAGTTCAACGCCTATCTCGACCGCGACGGGGCGAACCCGACAGCCGACTCGGTTTCCTACCGCCAGGGCACGCTCTGGCTCAGTCCGGACGAACTCACCGGGCTCATCGGGAAACTGGTCTCGGCACTGCAGCCCCACCTCGGCAACCAGCCCATCCCGGGCCGTGCGCCGTACCTCCTCAGCCCCATCCTCTTCCCCACCGCGCCGCCATCACCCTGACGACAGATCGTCAGATCGTCAGGTCGGCGAGGGGAGCTGTATGCCGTTCGCCGGCACCGCTACATCAGAGGCTGTGGCGGAGGTGGTTGCCGGGGCTGGGGGATTCACCTGGGCAGCGCGGCTGTCCGCCCGTACGGAGGTGAGGGGCCTGCGGGGGATGGGCACACCAAGCAGGCCCGTCAGGGGCTGAGGCGTGCGGGTACAAGAAAGCTGACGGTTGACGTGATGGTCAGGGCGTGGAGGGTCCTTGCTCATCGGCCCGCAAGGAGAGGACCATGGTCAGCCCGCCTCCGGGCGTGTCCTCGGGGGTGAGGGTGCCGCCCATCGCCTCGGCCAGGCCCCGGGAGAGCGCGAGCCCGAGTCCCAGGCCGGTGGTGTTGTCGTTGTCGCCCAGGCGTTGGAAGGGGACGAAGATCCGGTCCCGGTCCTCCGGCCGCAGGCCCGGCCCCCGGTCGATGACCCTCAGCTCGACTCGCGAGCCGAGGGCGCTGGCGCTGATCAGCACCCGCTGGTGTTCGGGAGAGTGCCGTACGGCGTTGATCACCAGGTTGGCGATGACGCGCTCCAGCAGCGGCGGATCCGCGAGCACATCGCAGATCTCCGCCAGCCCCTGGGACTCGATCGGCACCGACGTCGCGGAGAGGGTGTCGAGTGCCAGGGGGAGGACGTCCGCGAACGCCGTGGGCTGAAGGTGCAACGTCAGGGCGCCGGCCCGGAGACGGCTCATGTCGAGGAGGTTGTCCACCAGGCGGTTGAGCTTGGTGAGCGACTCGTCGGCCGTCGCCAACAGCTCGTCTCGTTCCTCTGCGGAGAAGTCCACGTCCGTGCTGCGCAGCGAGCTGATGGCGGCGCGTCCGCCGGCCAGTGGCGTCCGCAGGTCGTGGCTGACCGCGGCGAGCAGCGCCGTACGCATCCGGTCCGCCGCCTTCACCGGTTCGACCTCGGCCGCGGCCTCCGTGAGGCGGGCGTGGTCCAGCGCAGCGGCGAGGTGCGCCGCGAAGGCGGTCAGCACCCGGTGCTCGGAGGCAGGAAGGCTGCGGCCTCGTAGGACGAGCACGCGGTCCGGCCCGGCCGGCACCTTCACGAGTCCGTCGGCGCCGTCAACCGCTTCGGTCTCCTGGTCCGAACGCGGGACGAGTTCGGCCGACTCCATGCCGAAGGTCTCACGGGTGTGCTCCAGCAGCATCGATACCGCTTGCTCACCACGCAGGATGTTCCCGGCCATGGAAGAGAGGGTCTCCGCCTCCGCGGTGGCGCTCGCCGCGCGACGTGCCAGTCGCAGCGAGCGGTCGACGATGGCGGCGACCGTGACGGCGACCACCACGAAGACCGCAAGGGCGAGTGCGTTGTTGGGCTCGGTGATGGTGAATTGTCCGCTCGGCGGGATGAAGTAGTAGTTCAGCAGGAGGGAGGCGGTGAGCGAGGCGAGCAGTGCGGAGACCACGCCGCCGAGGCAGGCCACGCCGATGACGGTGACCAGGAAGAGCAGGGCCTCGCTGGTCAGGTTGAGCGTGCCGCGGGTGTTGGCGAGGACGACGGTCAGCAGCAGGGGGAGGAGGAGGCCGGCCACCGGTCCCGCGACGCGGCGCGCGTGCGGCAGTTGCCGGCCGGGTACGGGCAACCGGCGTCCTCGGCCGGCTCGTTCGTGGGTGACCATGTGGACGTCGATGTCGCCGGAGAGCTCGACCGTGTCCTCGCCGATGCCGCGCGGCGCCAGCAGACGGGACAGCCAGCTGCGGCGGCTGGTGCCCAGGACGAGCTGGGTGGCGTTCTCGGCGCGTGCGAAGTCCAGCAGCGCGGTGGGCACATGGTCGCCGACGACCGAGTGGTAGCTGCCGCCGAGGCTCTCGACCAGTTCGCGTTGTTTCGCGAGGGCGGCGGGGGAGGCGTCGGCGAGGCCGTCACTGCGGGCGACATGCACGGCCAGCAGATCGCCGCCCGAGGAGCGGTCGGCGATCCGTTCGGCCCGGCGGATCAGGGTTTCGCCCTCCGGGCCGCCGGTGAGCGCCACCACGACGCGTTCGCGGGTCTCCCAGACCGTGCCGATGCCGTGCTCGGACCGGTACTTCTGCAGGGTTTCGTCCACCCGACCGGCGACCCACAGGAGCGCGAGTTCCCGCAGGGCCGTCAGGTTGCCGACGCGGAAGTAGTGCGCGAGCGCGGCATCGACCTTCTCGGGCTGATAGATGTTGCCGTGGGCCATGCGTCGGCGCAGCGCCTCGGCGGGCATGTCGACCAGTTCGATCTGGTGGGCGCGGCGGACGATTTCGTCGGGAACGGTCTCCCGCTGCGGCACGCCGGTGATCTTCTCCACGACGTCGTTGAGCGACTCAAGATGCTGGACGTTGACGGTGGTGACGACGTCGATCCCCGCGGCCAGCAGCTCTTCGATGTCCTGCCACCGCTTGGCGTTGCGGCCGCCGGGAACGTTGGTGTGGGGCAGCTCATCGACGAGTGCGACCTCGGGGTGGCGGTCGAGGACGCGGTCGAGGTCCATCTCGCTGAAGGTGCTTCCCCGGTACTCGCGGTACGTCCGGGGCAGTATCTCCAACCCTTCGAGCTTCTCCTCGGTGTGCGGCCGGGCATGGCACTCGGCGTACGCCACCACCACATCCGTGCCGCGGCGGGCACGGCGCCGCCCCTCGTCCAGCATCCGGTAGGTCTTGCCGACCCCCGGCGCTGCCCCGAGGAACACCTTGAGCTTTCCTGGCCGTACGCCTACGCCCACGCCTGGCGTATCGGCTGCGACAACCCTCGGCGCCACCGAAAGCCCCTCCCTCACCGGTCCTGCACAGCCCCACGTCGCCTGGTGCTGCGAGGGGGACCTCGGGTGGCCGAGCGGCATAGGTGGTGTTCCATGGTCACATCGGCCCGGCAAGATCGTGGTTGAGCCCGACGATGTTGACGCTTTCCTGATCCAGGAACCCCAGGACGCATGCGGAAACGCACTCAGGCGCGGTAGCGCAAGGCACCCCGTCAGGAACCTGTCCCCGTCAAGAACTCGTGAAGAACACCCCTTCCCCCGCCAAAGGTCCGCCAAGGCCCGCGGCGGCAGCCGTCGCGCCGCGCACGCTGGGCTGGTCCAGCACAGTGCCGCACGGAGGTACGACGAACGATGTCGATGGTGTCCCAGCCCGATGGCCGGCCCGAGGAACCGCCGGACACCGCCACCGGCGCCCTCACCACCCGGCCGGTCAGCGGCTCCGGCCAAGCCGCCTCCGACGCCCCGGCCATCGGCTCCGCGAGCGCCGGTGCCCCCGAGCCGGACGCCCGCCACCGGCTCACCGCCCTCCAGGGTCTGGCCGCCCTCTCCCTCGACGCCATGGCGTCCGTCGCCTACGGCCCCGAATCGATCGTGCTGGTCCTGGCCGCGGCGGGCGGCTACGGCCTCGGCTTCACGCTCCCGGTCACGCTGGCCATCGCCGCACTGCTCGCCGTACTGGTCGCCTCGTACCGCCATGTGATCGCCGCGTTCCCCCACGGCGGCGGCTCGTACGCGGTTGCCAGGGCCCACCTCGGCCGCCGCACCGCCCTGGTCGCCGCCGCCTCCCTCATCCTCGACTACGTGCTCAATGTCGCCGTCTCGGTGACGGCCGGCGTAGCGGCTCTGACCTCGGCGTTCCCTGCCCTCTACGACGACCGGGTGGCCATCTGCCTGGCGGTCCTCCTCCTCATCACGGCCGTCAATCTGCGCGGCATCGTGGACTCCGCGAAGGCGTTCCTCGTACCCACCGCGGTCTTCATCGGCGCCATCCTGACGATGGTCGTCGTCGGCCTCTTCCGGGACGCCCCGGCCTCCACCGTCACCGCCGACGGCCATGCCTCCGCCCTCGCCCACAACGCCACCTCTGTCGGCGCCCTGCTCCTGCTCAAGGCGTTCGCGTCCGGCTGCTCGGCGCTGACCGGTGTCGAAGCGGTCGCCAACGCGGTGCCGTCCTTCCGGGCCCCGGCCGCCAAGCGCGCCCAGCGCACCGAGGTCGCGCTCGGTGCCCTGCTCGGCGTGATGTTGATCGGTCTGTCCGTCCTCATCGGCCGCTTCCACCTCCAGCCGGTCGAGGGCGTCACCGTCCTCGCCCAGCTCGCCGACGCCTCACTCGGCCACAACTGGGCCTTCTACGTGGTCCAGTTCGCCACCATGGTGCTGCTGGCCCTCGCCGCCAACACCTCCTTCGGCGGTCTGCCCGTTCTGATGGGCCTGCTCGCCCGGGACAACTACCTTCCGCACGTCTTCGGGCTGAAGGCGGACCGCCAGGTCCACCGGCACGGCGTGCTCGCCCTCGCCGCCGTCGCCGCCCTGCTCCTCGTCTTCTCCGGCGGTGACGTCAACACCCTCGTCCCGCTCTTCGCCATCGGCGTGTTCGTCGGCTTCACCATCTGCCAGATCGGCATGGTCCGCCACTGGCGCCTCGATCGCTCCCCGGGCCGGCGCGGCAGGATGCTGCTGAACGGGTTCGGTGCCCTGCTCACCGGCGTCGCGGCCGTCGTCGTGACGGCGACGAAGTTCACCGAGGGCGCCTGGCTCATCGTCATCGCCCTGCCGCTCCTCGTCCTCGCCTTCGAGGCCGTACACCGCGCGTACGCCCGGATCGGCGAGCGCCTGGGGCTGGGCCGCATCCCCGAACCCCCGCGCCGTGCCCGCTCCCTCGTCATCGTGCCCGTGTCCCATCTCTCCCAGCTGACCTGCGAGGCCCTGAACGCGGCGGTGTCCCTGGGCAACGAGGTCGTGGCGGTCACCGTGACGTACGGCGCTCCCGAGGACCGCACGGCCGCCGAGGCCCTGCGCCGCGACTGGGAACTGTGGAACCCCGGCGTGGAACTCCTCGAACTGCCCTCGGCCACCCGCTCCATAGGGCGCCCGATCGCCGCGTACGTCACCGACCTGACCGCTCGCCACCCCGCCACTCGCATCACCGTCCTCATCCCGGAGGCCGAACCCGCCCACCTCTGGCAGCGGTTGCTCCAGAACCAGCGCGGCGCGGTCGTCGCCCACGCGGTGCGCCGGGACACGGACGCGGTCATCTGCCGGCTGCGCTTCCGCCTGGAGGCGGCCGACCGCACGTGGTAGCGGCTCATTGTCGGTGGCGGCCTCCACCGTGACGGCATGAACTCCACCGTGAGCGTCCAGCCGGCACCGGCGGGCTGGTCCCACGAACGTGGGCGTATGTGAAAATGTCCCGGATATCCCTTGATTCCCGTGCGGGTTGCCCGAAGACTGACGCACAGGGGGAAGGGGTGCAGGGTGGCCGTCGAGATCTGCTTGCTCCACACGATCGGTGCGCAGGTGGACGGTCGGGAGGTGGATCTGGGGCACCTGCGCCAGCGCCAGGTGCTCGCGGCTCTCCTCGTTGACGCGAACCGCCCTGTCTCCGTCGAGCGGTTGATCGACCGGCTGTGGGGCGAATGCCCGCCGCAGCGTGCCGCGACGACGCTCTACAGCTATGTGTCACGGCTGCGTCGCGTCATCGAGGAACTCGGGGCGTCGATCAGCCGCCACCCGAACGGCTATGTGTGCGAGGTGGACCCTCGGACGGTGGACCTGCACCGCTTCCGCGACCTGGTCGCACGGGCCCGTTCCGCCGGGGAGGAGACCTGCGCCGCACGGCTGCTCACCGAGGCGCTGCGGCTGTGGCCCAACGACGCGCCGACCGAGCCGGACACCCCGTGGTTCAACGCGCTGCGCGACACCCTCGAAGGGGAGCGCCTGGGCGCCGAACTGGACCTCAACGACCTGCTGCTGCGGCAGGGCCGGGAATCCGAGCTCCTGGCCCCCCTTCGCCTTCGGGCCCAGGCGCACCCCCTTGACGAGCGGATCGCCGCACAACTGATGCTCGCCCTGCACCGGCAGGGCCGCACCCCGCAAGCGCTGGAGGTCTACCGGGGCATCAGGCGGCTCCTGGAATCGGAGCTCGGCCTCGTCCCGGGCCCCTCGCTCCAGCAACTGCACCAGGACATCCTCGTGGGCGCGCCAGACCTGGACGCCGACAGACCGGCCGGGCCCCTCGGGCCACCCATCGCCGGCTCCGGTTCCGATGACGGTGCCGACGGATCGCCGGCGGCCCCCGCGGCCCGCCCGTTCCCCGTGCCGCGTCAATTACCGCCGCCCCCTCCCTTGTTCACCGGGAGGGGGCGCGCCATGGCGGAGCTCGACCGGCTCCTGGAACCGCCGTCCCGCCGCGGCGGTACGGTGGCGATCGCGTGCATCGGCGGATCCGGCGGGATCGGCAAGACCTGCCTCGCCCTGCACTGGGCGCATCAGCGGCTGGACCGGTTCCCCGACGGACAGCTCTATCTGAATCTGCGCGGCTTCGAGCCCGCGGGGTCGCCGACGACCGCCGCCTCGGCGCTCCGCGAGCTGCTCGACAGCCTGGGCGCGCCCGAGGGATCCGTCCCCACCGGACTGAACGCCCAAGTGGGGCTCTATCGCAGCCTGATCCAGGGACGCCGCATCCTCGTGATCCTGGACAACGCACGCGACGCCGAACAGGTCATGCCCCTGCTACCCGGCAGCCCCACATGCGTCGTCATCGTCACCAGTCGCCACCAGCTGGCCGGCCTGGTCACCGCGCACGGCGCCCGCCTGCTCACGCTCGGCCCGCTGTCCGCCGCCGACGCCGCGTCGCTGCTCACCCGTCGTCTCGGCCGGAAGCGGGTGCGGGAGGAACCCGCCGCGGCCGCCGGCCTTCTCCAGCTGTGCGGCGGGCTGCCGCTGGCCATCAGCATCATCGCCGCCCGGGCCGCCGCCCACCCGACCTTCCCGCTCCAGGTGCTCATCCGCGATCTGCACGGGGCGGGCGGCACCCTCGACACCCTCGACGCGGGAGACGACTCCGCCGACCTGCGGGCCGTCTTCGCCTCGTCCTACGGCGCGCTCAGTGAACCCGCACAGCGGCTCTTCCCCCTGCTCGGCCTGCACGCGGGCCCCGACATCGGCCTGGAGGCGGCGGCCGCCCTGGCCGGGTCCGAGCCCCGCCGGGTCAGCCGGGCCCTGACCGAACTGGTCCGCTCGCACCTGGTGACCGCCCACCGGCCGGGCCGCTACACGATGCACGACCTGCTGAGCGCCTACGCCGCGGAACTGGCCGTGTCGGAGCCGACGAGCCGCCGCGCGTTCGAGCGCCTGGTCGACCACTATCTGCACACCGCCCACGCCGCCGACCGGCTCCTGTCCCCCCACGCGGAGCCGATTGCTCTGACGCCGAGCCTGCCGGGCGCGGCGCCCGTCCAGCCGGCCGACCACCGAGCCGCCCTGGCGTGGTTCTCCAGTGAACGCGCCGTGCTGACCTCCCTCGTGGAACACGCCCTCCACTCCGAACTGCACGCCCAGACCTGGCAACTGGTCTCCGTCCTCACCACGTTCCTGGGTCGACAGGGCCTCTGGGACGACCTCACCACGACGCAGTACGCCGCGCTGGAAGCGGCGAACGCCCTCGCCGACCGCTCGTACCAGGCACGCATTCACCGCGAACTGGGCAACACCTGCTGCGAAACCAGTCAGTTCGACGCTGCGCACGCCCACCTGAAACAGGCCCTCGCCCTGTACCAGGCACTCGCTGACGTGGTCGGGGAGGCCCACACCCAGCTCAACCTCGGATGGCTGTGGGAGCGCCGGGGCGATCAACAGCGGGCCCTGGAACACGATCTGCTCGCACTCGACCGCTTCGACGCCGCGGGCCACGAGACCGGCCGGGCCAGGGCCCTCAACGCCGCCGGCTGGGACCACGCGCAGCTCGGCAAGTACGAGGAAGCGGCCGACTTCTGCCGACAGGCGCTCGCCCTCCAGCAGCATCTCGGCGACCGCCGTGGCGAGGCGAACACCTGGGACAGCCTCGGATACGCGCTCCAGCACCTGGGCGACCACCGGCAGGCCGCCGACTGCTTCCTGCGGAGCCTGCACCTGAACGAGGAACTCGGCCACCAGTACAACCAGGCCGAGGCGCTCGAACATCTCGGCGATACCCACGAAGCCAGCGGTGACACCGCGGCGGCCCGCGAAGCCTGGCAGCGGGCAGCGGACCTCCTGCACACCATAGGGCACAACGACACGGACCTCGACCGGCTGCGTGCCAAACTCCAAAGGCCCTCCTGACCAGCTCATTCAAGAGATGGACAAGGTTTGTCCAAGGCGGCCCGAGCATCGTTCGGGGTGCCAATTCGGCGCCCGGCAACGAGTAGGGAGTATGGACATGTACCGGAAGATTGAAGCGATGGGGAGCAGGCTCCTCGAACGGTTCGTGCCCAAGGCCGAGGCATCTGCCGCCGGCTGCTACGTGTGCGTCACCGGCGGGCCGGGTTCCGGCTGCGCGCGGTGGAACCACACGTGGGTGAAGGACCAGTGCACGAATACGTTCATCCGCTGCGGCTGCTTCTGACGGCGCAGTTCTCACAGGTCGCCGCCGTCCGGCCGGGTCGCGCACTGCGGTGCCGCCCGGTCGGCTCCGGCGCACGGAGGGGTACCCGTACCGTGGAAATTTTTGCCGTAGCCAGCGCGTCCTGCCTTGCCGCCGTCTTCGGGGTGGCGGCGCTGAGCAAGATCCGCAGCCGGGCCGCGTTCTCCCGGTTCGCGCAGTCGCTGACAGCCATGGACGTGCTGCCGGCCGGCTGGGTGCGCGTATGCGCCGTGCTTGTGGCGGGGGGCGAGGTGGCGGTGCTCTTGCTGCTGCTGGCAAGCCCGTTGGCAGCGCCTGCGGGCGTCGTGGGGTGCGCCCTCGCCGCCGGCCTTCTGCTGGCGTTCACCGCGGGCGCGACGCTCACGGTCATCAGAAGAGTACGTGTGGTGTGCCGCTGTTTCGGGGCCTCCGACGCCCCGATGGGCCGGCTTCACATGCTGCGCAACGGTGTGCTGACGCTGATCGCGGCGGGGGGAGCGCTGAACAGCGGCAGCGCGGGCGGGACCACACCGGCGTACTGGGCGGTGGCCGTGGCGGGCGGCGCCGTCATCGGGGCGCTGGTGACCAGGCTCGAAGACGTCGCAGCGCTGTTCCGCCCGTCGCTGCCGGCCCGGCCGGAACACACGCACGACTGACGGGATCAAGGCCCGGCCCGTCACCGCAGGGGCCGTACGGATCAAGAGGAGTTGGGGAATGTCTTTCCTGATGGCGGCAGTGGTGTTCGTCGGAGCGCTGTGCATGCTGGACCTGGTACTCACACTGGGGGTGATCAAACGCCTGCGGGAACACTCCGAGTTGCTGTCCGGGGTGAGTGGGCCGGGCAGTGGGTTCGACACGCTCGATATGGCCGTGGGTGAGGAAGTGGGGGAGTTCGCCACATCCACGGTGGACGGCGAACCGCTGACCCACGGAATGCTGGCAGCGGACACACTGGTGGCGTTCTTCTCACCCGGTTGTCAGCCGTGCAAGGAGAAGATGCCGAAGTTCGTGGACTACGCGCGGACCCTGCCCGGCGGGCGCGAACAGGTGGTGGCTGCCGTGGTCGGCGACCCCGCCGAGGCCGCCGCGTTCGTGGCCGAGCTGTCCCCGGTCGCCCGCGTGGTCGTCGAGGAAGGGCCCGACGAACCGCTGAGCGCCGCGTTCCGGGCGAGATCGTTCCCGACGCTGCTGCGGGTGGCCCCGGACGGCCACGGCAGGATCCTGGTCACCGCGAACCGCGTCGACCTGGACCGACCGGTCACCGCGGCGCTATGAGGGACACGAATGTCACGCCGCGCGGACGCGGGGCGACCCGGGGCCTGGGGGCCCGGGTCACCACGGCGTGGTCGCTCGCGGCCGGAGCCGCTCCCGGCACCCTCGTGTCCTTTGTGCTGCTGACGCTGGCGACCGGTGCGCTGCCGGTCGCCACGGCCCTGCTGACCAAACTGGTGCTGGACCACCTGGTCGCCGGTGCTTCGCTCGGGACGCTGACCGGGCTGGGGTTCTGCCTTGCCGCGGTCGGCGTCGTGGCCGGGGCGGCGCCGCAGGTCAGCCAGTATCTGCGGTCGGAGCTGGACCGCCGGGTGGGACTGCTCATGCAGGACCGGCTGTTCACCGCCGTGGACGGGTTCGTCGGACTGGAGCGGTTCGAGAACCCCCGCTTCCTGGACCGCCTGCGGCTGGCCCAGCAGACCGCCGGAAGCACCCCCAACGAAACCGTCTCCGGAGCACTGGGCATCGTCCGGGCTGCCGTCACCCTCACCGGATTCATCGGGTCGCTGCTCCTGCTCAGCCCCGTGCTGACCGGGCTGGTGCTGGTGGCCGGAGTGCCGGTGCTGCTCGCGGAGATCGCGCTGTCACGACGGCGGGCGCGGATGGTGTGGGACATCGGCCCCGCCGAGCGGCGGGAGCTGTTCTACAACGATCTGCTGTCCAGTATGGAAGCCGCCAAGGAGGTGCGGCTGTTCGGCATCGGGGGCTTTCTGCGCGGGCGGATGCTGGCCGAGCGGCGCACGTCCGACGCCGCCAAGCGAGCGGTGGACCGGCGGGAGGTCCGCGCCCAGGCAGGGCTCGGGCTGCTCGCCGCGCTGGTCTCCGGCTGCGGGCTCTTGTGGGCGGTGCGCACGGCACAGTCAGGAGCTCTGTCGGCCGGTGACGTCACCATGTTCGTGGCCGCGGTGGCCGGTGTACAGAGCGCGCTCGCCACGCTCGCGGTGGAGGTCGCCCGTACACACCAGGCGCTGCTGATGCTCGACCACTACCTGGAGGTGACCACAGCCGGGCCCGATCTGCCCCTGGCGGCGGCGCCACGGCCCCTCCCCGCCCTGAGCGGTGGAATCGAACTGCGCGACGTGTGGTTCCGATACTCCGACGCGCACCCGTGGATCCTCCGCGGTGTCAGCCTGCGCATCCCCCACGGCAAGGCGCTGGCGCTCGTCGGGCTCAACGGAGCTGGAAAGTCCACTCTGGTGAAGCTGTTGTGCCGGTTCTACGACCCCACCAGCGGAGCCATTCTCTGGGACGGGGTGGACCTGCGCGAGGTGGACGTCGCTGCGTACCGTCAACGCCTCGGCGTGGTGTTCCAGGACTACATGCACTACGACATGACGGCGGCGGAGAACATCGCCCTCGGCGATCTGGACGCGCTCCACCACGACGAGCGGCTCCGCGCCGCCGCCGAGCGGGCCGGCATCCACGAGAAACTGGCAAGTCTGCCGCACGGCTACCGCACCCTCCTGTCGCGGATCTTCTTCACGCAGGCTGAGGGGGACGAGGCGCAGAGCGGGGTGATGCTCTCGGGCGGACAGTGGCAGCGGCTGGCGCTGGCCCGCGCGTTCCTGCGTGAGCGGCGGGACCTGATGATCCTGGACGAGCCCTCGGCCGGCCTCGACGCCGCGGCCGAGCACGAGATCCATGCCGCCTTGCGCGGCCACCGGCGCAACCGGACCAGTCTGCTGATCTCCCACCGGCTCAGCGCGGTACGTGACGCAGACCGGATCGTCGTGCTCAAGGACGGCCTCGTCGCCGAACAGGGCAGTCATGACGCACTGATGGCGCTGGACGGCGAGTACGCCCGTCTGTTCACTCTGCAGGCGACCGGTTATCTGACGGACGCCGCGCCGGTGGGCGTGCAGCCCGGTGCGGCAGCGCCATGAGGGCGGTGTCATGGGCCCTGGCGGGGGGCGTACCGGCGCTGGCAGTCGGCCTTGCCCTGACCGTCTCCGCGCTGGGGCGGCATCTGGTCGCGGTCACCGTACGCGGTGCGAGCATGGAACCGGCCTACCGGGAGGGCGACCGTGTCCTCGTGCGGCGCGGACGCCTGCCCGTACCGGGGCAGGTGGTCGTGGTGACGGATCTTCCGGATGCCGGCCCGGCCACCGCTCCGGTACCCGCGGCCGCGGCCGCAGCCCGCCCGGTGCCGAGTCCGGCGTTAGTGATCAAACGCGTGGCCGCGGTGCCCGGGGACCCCGTGCCCCGCGACCGGGTGCCCGCGCTGGCCGGTGTTCCGGAGCGGTACGTGCCCCCGGGAAAGCTCGTCCTGCTCGGGGACAATCCGGAGGCGAGCTTCGACTCGCGCCACAGGGGCTACTTCGCGACCGCGTGTGTCGTGGGAACGGTGTGGCGTTCCCTTCCTGCCTGACCGGGGCGCACCGACATCGACGACGTCGAACTCGACGACGTCGAACTCGACTCCTGACAACCGGTGAGGCCACGTTTCTCCGTGGGAGCGGCACGTGCTCTTCCAGCACCGTCTCCAGCACGCGGACACACCGCCGCTCACCAATTGCCCTCCGGTACAAGGAATTTCGGTATTTTGAAGTTCGATTTCTTCCGCTTCTGAAATGTGGACGGAATTACGAACTCCGCTTCAATCGCCTGTCACCCCGAGGGCGGCAGCGGAAGCTTCACCGCCAAGGTCGCGGCCGTCGCCAAAGTCACCGGCACCACCAGGTGGGATGACCACAACAAGTCCATCGCCGACGGTGAGCGCACCGTCATCCAGCCCCTCGACCCGACGCCCACCATCGCAGAGGCGACGGCGAAGGTGAAGCGTCCCAAGAGCCTGCACGTACAGCACGACATGTTCGCCGACTTCCTCACGCCGGGCTGGGTGTGGCAATCGCATCCCAAGGGCTGCGGCGGCGCCGGAACACCGGCAGTCAAGTGCACCATCGACTATAAGTCGTTCACGGTCCAACAGATCTGACAGACATGGCCGGACCGGAAGCCGGATCCAGGATATCCTGAATCCGGCTTCCGGCGCTGTCGATCGAAAACAAGGGGGCAAGATGTGGTCAGGCAGGCACGACGATTACCTCGAACAAACCGGACGGATGATCGTCGAGGAGTTACAGCGCAACCGCTCCAGACAGCGCGCCAAGGCCGTCAAGTACAGCAGAGAGCAAGTAGAACAGAGCCGCAAGATCGCCCATGAAATCGAAGCCGCCGAACTGGAACGCCTCGCGGTCCTCGGGCAGATCCCGCAGGCCGAATACAAGGCCCGCATGGCCGCCCTGGAAGAAGACACTGCCCGACGGTGGCCTGCGGGATGAGATATCCGGTGACGAGCCGGACGCGTGGACACGGCGCCTCCGGTCGGCTGCCGCGGGCTGGGCGGCCTACCGCCGCAGGCATCCCTCGAACGTGAACTGCCCCTTCACCATCGTCCTGCTTCGGTGAAGGGGCTTCTGTTTCCTGGCGTCTGAGGCTCAGCTCCAGGATGGGCACTCGTCACCCGCTGGTGCCGGTTGTGCCGGACGTGGTGCCGGAGGTGCCGGTTGTGCCGGACGTGGTTCCGGACGCGCCGGACGTGGTTCCGGACGTGGTTCCGGATGCCGTGCTGGACGTCGTGCCGGTCGATGTTGCGGCGATTGCGTTGCATCCGGACTCGGCCAGTGGACCGCAAGGCGGGGGAGCGCCGGGCGTTGTGCCGGCTGATGTCTTCCCGGCCGATGTTGCGGCGATTGCGCTGCATCCGGACTCGGCCAGCGGACCGCAAGGCGGGGGAGAACTGGGCGTTGTGCCGCTGCTTCCGCCGATCGTGCCGCCAGGAGGGAGCTGGCTGCAGCCTCTAGGGAACGTGACGATCTTTCCGGTCTTCGTGCCGGTGCGGAACTGGCAGGCCACTTTCGGCGCCGTACTCGATGTTTCGGCCGTGGTCTTCGCTGTTCGAGGCGCTGTCTCGGCGCTCACCACGCCCATCGTTCCGGCGAGCATCACGGCCAGGCATGACGCAGCGATCAGTCGGGGGATGCGTCTCCAGATGCCGCTCGCCATGACGCCTCCTCCTGAGTGGATGGGTGATGTGGTACCCCCCCCACCAGGGATCGGTTATGTGGGTACTCCCGTCAGAATGGAAAGTCGGCCATGACCGCGGCGTTGAACCGGCGTGACCGCCGCGTGACTTCTGCTCCGTACCGGGCATGGGACCGACGTCTCGTGCAGCCTCCGCACCGTGGTCGATCGGCCTACGGCCTGCGTCGCCTGCGGTCCCCATGACCCATGGCGGTGCCAGTCAATTAATTCGGCATGCGGGGGTGATGGACGAGGTTCAGCATGCCGCTCGGTGGATTCGGGAAGGTCTGTATCGGTCGCTCATTTTCTGAAAACGTGCGGGGTGGAAGGAAATGAATCTGGAATAGTATTCCGGACCCTGAATCTGCTCCGGAGAGCCCATCATCCTGAACGTGGGGCGGCGTCTCGTCGGTGAAGACCGCGGGCCGCTACGTATTCCGAGCCCGGCGCCTGACCTGAGGGGTGGGGGTCGGAGTATGTATGGGGTGCGGCCACGGAAAAACGTCGAGTCGTTTTCAGGCATTGCTGGAGCTCATTCACCTGGGCTGACGTCAGCGGGCCCGATATTATTTTCTTGGCATTCACAGTGTCGGCGAATTTGACTGCCATCGTTGGCGGCGGTCTTCCAAGTGCTGCGGGTGGCACCTGCCCTGGTCCGGGCCATCCTGAATGGGCGATGGGTGGACCGCTGCCCGTCAGCGAGGCAGGCTTTACACATGCGGTCGCCGTTCCGCTCACTTCTTCGGCCTGGAGGGGCTGGTCACAGCCGGATCCTCTTCAGACTCGCGCAGTGTGTACCCTTCGCGATCATCCTGCTCGGGCTGGGCATCGAACTCTCGCCCGCGCACTTTCTGTATACGGGTCCGCTTCTCACCGCGATGCCGGCGCTGGCCGCGCTGACGATGGGCCCCAAAGGCACGCTCTCGGCCGCGGCTGGTGCTCTGGCCGTCAGTGTCACGACCACCACCCTTCACGACGCGTGGGGTGGCATGCAGAGCTACAGCAACCTCCTGGGGCTTCTCGTGGTCTCGGTAGCGAGCGTCATGACGAGTAACGCTGTGCGCAGGCGGAGGCAGACCGAGCTCGACCAGGTCCGCAGGATCGCCGCGGCCGCACAGGAGGTGCTGCTGCCGCCTGTACCCGCCCGGCTGGGGCCCGTACTCGCGGCCGGCATGTACCTCGCCGCCGAGGCCGGGGCGCAGATCGGCGGTGACCTGTACGAGGCCGTGCAGACCCGGTACGGGGTCCGGATGATCGTGGGGGACGTCCGGGGCAAGGGGCTGCCTGCCGTGCGTGCGGCTGCCGCCGTACTGGGCGCCTTCCGGGAGTCCGTGCACTACGACGACGACCCTACGGAAGTTATGAACCACTGTGCCTCCGCCCTGCAGCGCCAGCGCGCCATGCCCGGTGTTGATCCGGAAGTCCAGATGGAAGGCTTCGTCACTGTGCTTGTGGCCCAGCTGTCAGCGGACAGACCTGAAGTCCAGCTGGTCAACCGCGGCCACCCACCCCCGCTGGTGCTGCACCACGGCAAGGCCCATGCGCTCATGCCCACCACACCGCTGCCGCCCCTCGGGCTGGAAGACCTCCTCACCGGGCCTCTTCCAGAGGCGGAGAGCTATCCGTTCGCCCCTGGCGACCGCCTGCTGCTGCACACCGACGGCGTCATCGAAGCCCGGAACCGCGACAACGACTTCTTCAACCTTCCCAAGGCCATGGAGGCCGTGAACGCCGTTACCCCGCAAGAGTTCCTGGAGGAATTGCACCCGGCATTGCTTCAGCACTCCCAGGGCCACCTGGCGGATGACGCGGCCATGCTCCTTGTCGAACGGCTTGACGAAGAAGACGGCACGCCTTTACGCCAGTCTGAAGGGAAGCCACTTGGGCAACAGGATTGAGAGACGACCCTGCCCCCGGCTGGGTGCCCGGCATCGGCTCCATGAGCCGGAGCCGGAGGTGGACCGGGCCGGCCATGACGAGGTCGTGGCGATGTTCCGGGCCGGCCGCTCGGCCCGGGACCGCTACGCGCTGGAGCATCATCAACTGCTGGGTGCCGGCGGAGCGACTTCGTGCTCGTCAACCTCTTCCGCCCGCCATAGGGATCGTCGGTGACTCCCCGAAGCGATCGGTGAGCTGTGTGAATCACTGTCCCGGCGCGCCGACCTGGACCGGCGGATCACTTCTTGGATGTGCGATCGACCGCGTTCCCTCCCCCGGCGCGGAGTGAGGAGGGCGTCCGGTGACGGTCACGCCCGACAGGATCCACCTCAACCACCCAGAGCCGCACAGCTTGTTCGCCCAAAACGTGGGTTGAATCTGCGTAATCCTGTCCGACCTTGTTGACATGTGCGCGATCGTGGTTTTAATACTGGGCAACTGGCTTGCTGTGCAATTTCACGTAGGGCTGGCCGCAATGCGCCTACCGGGAGACCAAGTTCGGCAGGTACGACTGCCCACCCGGGCCATCCCTCCGGCGGTGCCGCGGTCCGCACCGCACCGCGCAGCGAGAAGCGAACCGCCGCACCGCGGCAGGCGCGTTCCGTCTTGAACCTGTGGCGGCCAGTCCCCGAAGTGCCCGCTTCTCGGGGCACTCTCCCTCAGTCACGTCGAGGAGCGGATCAATGAAGTGCTCCGCCCCGCCTAGAGGCCCTGACGCAACGGAGTGATCATGTCCCTGGCTCGTGAACCGCACCGCACATTCCGGCGCCGGCCATCGCTGGCGCACCATGGCGACGTCATGCTTGGCCGCACGCGCCAGGAGAAGGCACAGGGCACGCCCGGCGGCGGCACACCCACGCCGATCGATGCCCGTGACGTCACCGGAGTCCGCGTCCGGCGGCGTGCATCAGGCGCGGACCCCGCCAGGCTGACGTAAAGGACGAACCTGCCCCGGGTGGACCGGTCTTCCCACTCCCGGCCGGGGCCGACACTCCGGGCCGGGGCCAACACTCCCGGCCGGTGCCAACACCCCGGGCCCGCCTCCGTGAGGTGCTGGTCCGGCGCAGAGGCGCTCAGACGAGTGCTCCATGTTCGCGAAATCCTTCAAGGAGTCTGCATGACCTGGAAATCACGCAGTCACACCTGCCATCTCACTGTCCTGGCCCTGCTCTTGGGCACATTGTTCGGTCTGACCTCCCTCGAACCCGCGCATGCCGCGCCCTCGACCACGATCACTGTGGACGGCACCAAGCCGGGTCGCACCTTCGACGGCATCGGCGCGATATCCGGCGGCGGCGGGAATGCGCGGCTGCTGGTCGACTACCCCAAGGCGCAGCGCACGCAGATCCTGGACTATCTGTTCAAGCCGGGGTACGGGGCGGCGCTGCAGATGCTCAAGATCGAGATCGGTGGCGACACCAACTCCACCGACGGCGCCGAAGCCAGCCACATGCACACGTGGAGCACGGTCGACTGCAACCAGGGCTACGAGTGGTGGATGGCCAAGGAGGCCAAGAAGCGCAACCCCAACATCAAGCTGTACGGGCTTTCCTGGGGCGCTCCGGGCTGGGTCGGCAACGGGAACTTCTGGTCCCAGGACATGATCGACTACCTGATGTCATGGATGGACTGCGCGAAGCGGCACAACCTGACCATCGACTACATGGGCGGCTGGAACGAGCGCGGCTACAACGTGCAGTGGTACGCGAAACTCAAGCAGACTCTGAAGGCCAAGGGGTATGCGACCAAGGTCGTCGCGGCGGACGAGTTCAACTGGTCCGTGGCCGACCACATGACCACGGACCCCGTGCTCAAGTCCGCGGTCGACATCGTCGGCGCTCACTACCCCTGCGGTTACATGGGCGACTACAAGACGTGCAACAGCACGGACGCCGCGAAAGCGCTGGGCAAGCCGCTGTGGTCGAGCGAGGGCGGCACGCTGCCCACAGATGAAGGCGCGGCGTCGGTCGCGCGTGCCCTGAACCGGGACTACATCGACGGGAAGATGACCGGGTATCTCAACTGGCCGGTCATCGCCGCGCTGTATCCGAACCTGTTCTTCTCCAAGGCCGGGATGTCCCTTGCGAACCAGCCGTGGTCCGGTGCCTACCACATCGGCAAGACAACGTGGGTGACCGCGCACACCACGCAGTTCACCCGGCCCGGCTGGCGCTACATCGACTCCGCGAGCGGATACCTGGGCGGCAACCGCGACAACGGCAGCTACGTCTCGCTCAAGTCCACGAACGAATCCGACTACACCACCGTCATCGAGACCATGGATGCGACGGAGGCGCAGACCGCGAAGTTCACCGTTACCGGCGGCCTGTCCACCGGCCACGTCCGCGTCTGGGCCACGAACTTGACGTCGGGTCGGTCCAGCGACTGGTTCGTGCGCCAGCCGGACGTGACACCGTCCAACGGCTCGTACACCCTGACATTGCAGCCCGGCTACCTCTACACCGTCACGACCACCGCCACAGGGGGTAAGGGAACGGCGGCCTCCCCGCGGCGGGCGGCGCTGAAGCTGCCGTACGCGGACACCTTCGATGTCCCCGCCACCACCACGTCTCCGAAGTACTTCTCCGATATGAATGGCGCCTTCCGGACCGTCGGTTGTGGCGGCGGCCGCAGCGGCACCTGTCTGCGCCAGATGGCCCCCCAAACCCCGATTCGCTGGACGGACGAGCCCCACAACAGCCCGTACACGATCATGGGAGACGGTTCCTGGGGCAACTACACGGTCTCCGTCGACACGATGCTGCAGAAGTCCGGCAGTGTCGAGGTCCTGGGCCGGGTCAACCGGCAGGCCAAGAACAACAACGGCCTGAACGCCTATCACCTACGGGTGAGCGACACCGGCGCGTGGTCGATCCTCAAGAGCGACACCTCTTGGAACTTCACCACGCTGGCCGCCGGTACCACGAGCGCGCTCGGCACGAACCGGTGGCACACCATCGCCCTCACCATGCAGGACTCGAAGCTGACCGCGAAGATCGACGGCGCCGCCGTTGGCAGCGTCACTGACGGCAGCTTCACCAACGGTCAGGCCGGCCTGGGGGTCATTGGCTACGAGACCCATCAGTTCGACAACTTCGCCCTCACACCCGGCACAGGCTCTGCAGACCACGTCGGCGCCGTGCCCTCGGGGCTGTCCGGTATGTGCCTCGGAGCCGAGGGCGGCTCGGACGCCGACGGCACCCCTGTCCAGATCTGGGGCTGCGACGGAACCGGCGCCCAGGTCTGGACGTGGGTCAACGGCGAACTCACCCACAAGGGCAAGTGCATGGACGTCAGCGGCGCGGGCACGGCCGGCGGCACCAAGGTGGCCCTGTGGGAGTGCCACGGCGGCGCCAACCAGCAGTGGGTCCCGCAGTCGGACGGAACCCTCAAGGGCGCACAGTCCGGGCGCTGCCTGGACGTCCCGGGCGGGAACGCTGCGAATGGCACTCAACTGGTCATCTGGGATTGCGACGGCGGCGCGAACCAGAAGTGGACGCTGCCCTAGGGCCTGCCGTCAAAGTGATCTTGAATTGTGGATCACGGGGTCGCGATACGCCGTCATGAACTGTCCGATGCCGAATGGGAATTCGTGCAGTCGTTGCCGCCTCGACCCGTGTGTGGGGGCGGCTGCGGCTGGGCGACCGGATAGTCCTCAACGGGATCGTGTGGAAGTTCCGGATCCTGGGTCCATCGGTAGGCCGGGCCGGGCCGGTGCCCCGCACGTCCGTGTCCCGCCCGCCTGGTTCACCGTGCTCAGTCACGAACCCTTGTGCTCGTTTCTGTTCTACATAACACTCTCAATGCACAGAAGCGCGCACCACTGAACATGTTCGAACCTTGGGTGACGGCAAGCCGAGTCGAGGAGCAGACATGACACAGTTCAGCCGACGTAGATTTCTGAGCGCGGCCACGGTGGGGGTCGCGTCCGTGGGTGTCGCCCTGGGCAGCGGCCGTACGACCCTCGCCCAGGCCGACAGCCCGCGGGGGCTGACCATCCGTGGGAACGAATTCCTGCTGGACGGCGAGCCGTTCCGGATCCTCTCGGGTGCCTTCCACTACTTCCGGACGCATCCCAAGGACTGGCGCGACCGGTTGCAGCGGATGCGGGCCATGGGCCTGAACACGGTGGAGACCTACGTCGCCTGGAACTTCCACCAACCGTACGAGAAGAAGGCCGACTTCACCGGATGGCGCGATGTCGCCGCCTTCGTACGGACCGCGGACGAGGTCGGGCTCAAGGTGATCGTGAGACCGGGACCGTACATCTGCGCGGAATGGGACTTCGGCGGACTGCCGGCCTGGCTTCTCAAGGACAAGGACGCGCCGCTGCGCCGCTCCGACCCCGCCTACGAGCGGGCGGTTGACGCCTGGTTCGCCGAACTGCTGCCCCGGTTCGTCGATCTGCAGGCCACGCGCGGCGGGCCCATCATCGCCATGCAGGTCGAGAACGAGTACGGCAGCTACGGCGACGACCATGCGCACCTGGAACATCTGCGGGACACCATGCGGGCGCAGGGCGTGGACAGCCTGCTCTTCTGCTCCAACGGGGCCACCCAGGAAGCGCTCAAGGACGGCAGCCTTCCCGACCTCCTCTCCACCGTCAACTTCGCCGGCGACCCCACCGGACCCTTCGCCGAGCTGCGCAAATTCCAGCCGGACAAGCCCCTGTTCTGCACGGAGTTCTGGGACGGCTGGTTCGATCACTGGGGAGAACCGCACCACACCACCCACCCGGCGCAGACCGCCGCCGACGTGGAGAAGCTCCTCGAAGCGGGAGCGTCAATCAACTTCTATATGGCGGTGGGCGGAACGAACTTCGGTTGGTCCGCGGGTGCCAACCTGAGCGGCAGCGCCTACCAGCCCACCGTCACCAGTTACGACTACGACTCCCCGATCAGCGAATCCGGCGAACTCACGGAGAAATTCCACAAGGTGCGTGACGTACTGGCCAAGTACACCACCCTGCCGAACACACCCCTGCCGGCCACACCGCGCCGCATGCCGGCCCAGAGGGTCGCCGTCCGCGAGTCGGTGCCGTTGATGGACGCGCTCGACGCGCTGAGCACTCCGGTACGGCGTACCACTCCCGTCCACATGGAGGCGCTCGGGCAGTCGTACGGACTGATCCACTACCGCACTCGGGTGCGCGGGCCGCAGGGGACCAAGGGCCTGAGGGTCACGGGCCTGGGCGACCGTGCGCTGGTGTTCGGCGACGGCAAGCGGATCGGCACTTTCGACCGTAACCAGCCGTACCACACCGTCGACTTCACCGTGGCCGGCGCGTCCAGCACCCTCGACCTCCTGGTCGATCCCACCGGGCGGGTCAACTTCGGCCAGGGACTCAACGACCCCAAGGGCATCAGCGGCAAGGTTCTCCTCGACGACGAGGAACTGAGCGACTGGGAGATCCGCCGGCTGCGCCTCGACAACCTCGCGGCTCTGAAGTTCGGCAGCGGAGACACGCCGACCGGCCCCGCGTTCCACCGGGCCCGGGTCCATGTCGACACCCCCGCGGACGGCTTCCTCGCCTTTCCGGGCTGGGACAAGGGCATGGTGTGGCTCAACGGGTTCGCGCTCGGCCGGTACTGGTCCCTCGGGCCGCAGGTCACCCTGTACGCGCCGAGCCATCTGTGGCAGCGGGGGCGGAACGAGCTCGTCGTCCTGGAGATGGAGCGGACGGGGGACCGGATCGAGGTACGGTCCGAGCCCGACATCGGTTAGGTTCCGCTCACCGGGAGTTCGACCATTGCGCGCCGGCGTGTCGCGCGCTGCTTTCACTGCGGCTCAGATCTTCGGGAGGGCACCTGCTGTGCCGTAGGCAGTCACCCCCACGAGGTGCTTCCGCGCCGCGACAAGAAGGCGGGCGTGCCCAGCGCGCATACGGGCGCCGCAGCGCACATCGTGGGGCGCGGGCGTGATCACCGTGTTCACGGTATTCCTCACAACCCTTCCATGCCTCGTGTCAGCCCTGGTACTGGGCGAATGCTCCTATCACCGTTGCCGACAGGGCTTCAACTCTCTTTGCCCGCGTGACAACGGGAAAGCCAGCAGCGACGCGGGCCTCCTCTCACCCTGCACCAGGAGGAACGTCGTGAGGATCAAGCACATCGCCCGGAGAATCAGCGCGCCGAGCCGCCCCGGCCGCCCGGCTGGACGGCTCCGCACGCTGGCCCTCGTATCGGGTCTGGCCGCCGCGTTCGCGTTAACCGCCCCCGGAACCGCCGACGCGGACCAGGGTCGGCCCTTCAGCGCCGGAGACCTCAAGGCGGCGAGTGACGGGGTCCTCGCCGCGGACGTCGGCGGCACGGCGTGGACCGTCGAAACGGGAAGCAAATCCGTCGTCGTCCAGGCTGACAGCACCGTCTCGGACGCCGAACTCGCCAAGATCAAGAAGGCGGCGGGCCGGAACGCCGGTGCGCTGCGCATCGAGCGCACGCGGGGCAAGCTCACCAGACTGCTCTCTGGCGGAGACTCGATCTACGCTTCCGCGGGCTGGCGCTGCTCGGCCGGCTTCAACGTGCACGTCGGCACCTCGTACTACATCCTGACCGCCGGGCACTGCACCCAGGGCTATCCGACCTGGCGCACCCCCCTTGGCCTGTCCATCGGCCCGACGGCCTACTCCAGCTTCCCGGTCAACGACTACGGCTACATCTCCTACACGAACGCGTTGTTGCCGCACCCCAGCAACGTGAACCTGTACAACGGCACTTACCGCACCATCACCGGTGCGGCCAATGCCAGCGTCGGCATGCTCGTCGAGCGCAGCGGCAGCACCACGGGCCTGCACAGCGGCACCGTCACCGGACTCAACTACACCGTCAACTACGGCGACGGCGACATCGTCTACCAGTTGATCCAGACCAATGTGTGCGCCGAGCCCGGCGACAGCGGCGGTCCACTCTTCTCGGGCAACACAGCGATCGGCCTCACTTCCGGCGGCAGCGGCGACTGCGACTTCGGCGGCATCACGTACTTCCAGCCGGTCGTCGAGGCCCTCAACAACCATGGGGTGAGCCTCCCGTGAAGGCTCTGGCATGAACAAGCCTCCCGCCGGCACGGTCGACAGGGAGGGCTTCGGGCCGGATCCGTCATAGCGCCTCCGTACCGGTGAGACGATGCTCGGGCGGTTCGATTCTCGGCGTGTGGCACCATGCCCTGGCTGATGTGGGGGATGGACGAGGGGCGGAGACGAGAGAGGTGACTCGAAGGCCGCGATGGTCACGCCGACGCGTGGGGCTGGGCGTGCTGGTCGCCTTTCCCGTGTTGGTCGCAGCTGCGACCTGGGCGCCTATCTACACCGCAAACCACCAGGTGCGATTGGCGAAGATCGCTTCGCCCGGCGCTGTCGTGGGCACCTGGAAGGTCTCCGGTGGGGCTGGGCAGATCCAGTTGGAAGCCGACGGCCGGTTCTCGGCGACGGACCCCGACGAGTTGTTCACCAGCGACCCATCGCAGGGCGGGGTGACCAGCACTACCGGAACGTGGACGCTCACTCGCGGGGGCGGTCACGTGGCGCTCGTTCCGCTCGGTTCACGGTCCGGAACGGAGCCTGACACCGGTCTGGCTGTCGTCGAAACCAACCACGTCCAACAGCTGTGCGTGCTCTCGGGGTCCCCAGGAGTCCTCTGCGACGTCCTGCTGCAACGCGTACCCCATTGACAGGCACGAGCAGGGCCGCGGTCGGGTACCGAGCACGGTGGTGCTCGTGATCCACACTGCGCGATCATCTGCCGGCGACGACGGACAGCGGCGACACCGGTGGCCATGGCGTCGAGATCGTCACCGTGTCCCGCGCCGTCGCCATCTGCGACTTCAAGAACCTCGACGGGCCCCTCGTTCACCTTCACCCTGAATGCCGTCACCGCCTTCGTCCGCGCCTCCGCGAGCAGTGAGACCGGTACGCGCCGGTAGCGGAATCCGGTCTTCAACTGTTCTGTTCCGCTTCACTTTTGAAGTTCTGACAACTTCACGACGGCCCTCCTACGGTTGCCTCGCTTCAACGAGAAACGCCACTCCCCGCGCCGTCCACGGTTCTTTCTCGGAGGTCCGCTGTGTCCATGCTCTCCCGTATTCGACGGCCGCGCTGGTCCGTCTCGATCTTCGGTGTCGCCGCCGGCCTTGTGGCCGCCTCGCTCGGGCTGTGGGGCGGCGCCCCCGGCGTCGCGCAGGCCGCGACGTTGCCGACGCCCGACCACGTCGTGGTCGTGGTGTTCGAGAACCACGCCTACGAGCAGGTCATCGGCAGTTCGAGCGCTCCGTACCTGAACAACACGCTCAAGGCCGGTGGCGCGAACCTCACCAACTCCTTCGCACTGACCCACCCCAGCCAGCCCAACTACATGGACCTGTTCTCGGGCGCCACGCAAGGCGTCACCGACGACAGCTGCTACTCCCCGCAGTTCTCCGGCGCCGCCAACCTCGGCTCCGAGCTGATCGCCGCCGGCAAGACCTGGGGCAGCTACAACGAGGGCCTGCCCTCCGAGGGCTCCACGGTGTGCACCAACAGCGCCACCAAGTACGCCCGGAAGCACAACCCGTGGTTCGGGTTCAACAACGTGCCGCTGAACACCGCCCACACGTTCAGCCAGTTCCCGACGAACTACAGCACGCTGCCGAAGGTCTCCTTCGTCGTGCCGAACCTGTGCAACGACATGCACGACTGCTCGATCACCACCGGCGACAACTGGCTGAAGAACAACCTCGACGCGTACGCCCAGTGGGCCAAGAACAACAACAGCATGCTCCTCGTCACCTTCGACGAGGACGACCGGTCCCACAACAACCACATCGCCACGGTGCTGTACGGAGCGCACGTCGCCCCGGGCAGCTCGTCCTCCGCGACGTACAACCACTACAACGTCCTCCGGACCGTCGAGGACCTGGCCGGCCTGACCACGCACGCCGGCAACGCCGCCTCCGCCTCCGACATCACCGGCATCTGGAACTGACACGCCGTGTACGTAGCAGACAGCCGTACCACCCCTGCTCCGGCCGACCCGGGTACCCGCCCGGGCGGCCGGGGCAGGGCCCTGCCGCACACCAAGGTCGCGACCGCATTGCGGGCCGTGCCCCGGACCGTGTTCGTTCTCGGCACGGTCAGCCTCATCACCGATATCTCCTCCGAGATGGTCACCGCCGTCCTCCCGCTGTACCTGGTCGCCGCACTGGGTCTGTCCCCGCTGGGCTTCGGCCTGTTGGACGGTGTCTACAACGGCGTCAGCGCCCTGGTCCGGCTGGCCGGCGGCCATCTCGCCGACCGCGGTGGGCGGCACAAGGCCGCTGCCGCAGCGGGGTACGGGCTCTCCGCGCTGTGCAAACCGGCGCTGCTGCTGGTTCACAGCGTGCCGCTGATCAGCGTGGTGCTCGCCGCCGACCGCACGGGCAAGGGGCTGCGCACGGCACCGCGCGACGCGATGATCTCGCTGGCGTCCACGCCCCGGACGCAGGGGCGCTCGTTCGGTGTGCACCGTGCGATGGACACCGCCGGCGCCCTGCTGGGCCCGGTCGCCGCCTTCGCCATCCTGCGGGTGACGGCCGGGGGCTACGACGCCGTGTTCACCGTGAGCTTCTGCGTTGCCGTGACGGGTGTGCTGGTCCTGCTGCTCTTCGTGCCGGGCCGCACCCCGACGGCCGGGACCTCGGCGCCCACCGCGCGGGTCTCCCTGGCCGCGGCGGTCGGGCTGCTGCGCCGGGCCGAGCTGCGACGGCTGACCCTGTGCGCGCTGCTGCTGGGGCTGGCCACGGTCTCCGACTCCTTCCTCTACCTGCTGCTGCAGCGGCGCCTGGACCTGGCCCAGGAGTGGTTCCCGCTGCTGCCGATCGCCACGGCGGGCTCCTTCCTGCTGCTGGCCGTCCCTCTCGGACAGGCCGCCGACCGCTGGGGCCGGTGGCGGATCTTCCTGGCCGGGCACATGGGCCTCCTGGTCGCGTACGGGCTGGTGCTGGCGCCGGTCCACGCGCGGGTGTTGCCGGTGGTAGCCGTGGTGCTCGTGCTGCACGGCGCCTTCTACGCCGCGACCGACGGGGTGCTGATGGCGGCGGCTGCCGGGGTGACGCCGCCGGAGCTGCGCTCCAGCGGTCTGGCCCTCGTCCAGACCGGGCAGGCCGGGGCTCGCTTCGCCTGCTCCGTACTGTTCGGCGCGGCCTGGACGGCGTGGGGGGAGCGGACCGCGCTGTCCGCCGCCGCGGTGGCGCTGGCGGCGTGCGCGGGTGTCTGCGCCCTGCTCCAGCCGCTGCGTACGACGACCGAGGTGGCTGCGACCGACGAAGGCCCTGCGGACGCCTCCGCCGCGGCCGAACCGCCCACGACCGACTCTGCCGACTCTGCGCCTACGACGGAGGCCGCTGAATGAACACCCGTACCCGCATCGTCGTCCTGCTCGTCGCCGTGCTCGTACTCAGCGGCGTCGCCGTGGGCTCGGTGCTGCGGGCCGCCGACCAGGCGAGTCGCAAGGACCAGCAGCAGAGCACCGGTCCGCGGGTGACCGCAGGGCACGTGGCACTGGCCGGAGCAGCCTCGGTGCGACAGCCCCGACTGGTCTTCCGCAGCACGCTGTGGGGCCCGCACCGCGACGAGGTGGTGTCCGTACCGGCCTCGGACCCCTCCGGCCCGCGTACCGCATCCGGCCTCCGCTGCCTGCGCTTCTACACCGCCGCCGGCACCGGCAGTTGTCTGCGCGCGGTGCCCGGCGCGATGGCGGGCCACTACGAAGCCCTCGTGCTGGACTCCCGGCTGCGGGCACGCAGGCACGTCCCCCTGGTCGGGAGCCCCACCCGGACCCGGGTCTCGCCCAGCGGGCGGATGGTGGCGTGGACCGTGTTCGTCAGCGGAGAGTCGTACACCGGGCTCAACTTCTCCACCCGCACCTCGATCCTCGACACCCGCACCGGGAACCTCCAGCCCAACCTGGAGAACTACCGCGTGATCAAGGACGGGCGGCCGTACCGCAGCCCGGACATCAACTTCTGGGGGGTGACGTTCGCCGACGACGGGCACTTCTACGCCACGCTGGCCACGCGCGGGACCGCCTACCTGGTACGCGGGGACATCGCCAAGCGCACGGTGACCGCCCTCCGGAGCAATGTCGAATGCCCGTCGCTCTCCCCGGACGGGACCCGGCTGGCGTTCAAGAAGCGTCTGCCGGGCCTTCCGGCGGACGCACCCTGGCGACTGCACGTGCTGGACCTGCGCAGCATGCGCGATCACCCGCTCGCCGAGCGGCGCAGCGCCGACGATCAGGCCGTCTGGCTGGACGACCACACCGTCGCCTACGCCCTGCCCGGAGACTTCGAGACCGACGCCTGGGCCGTCCCGGCCGACGGCACCGGCCACCCGCGCCGCCTGATGCCCGCGGCCCAGGCCCCGTCCGCGGTCCGCTGACTTCCCGTCGGCCCTTGAGAGGCCCCCCGGCCAGGAAACCAGGCTGCCGCGTGCGTGTGGGGCACCTTGCCATTTGGACAGAGTGTTCTTGTCCGCGCCAGGGCGGATCTCAGGCCGTTGACTTCAGTTTCGTGTGGATCACCCGCGGTGACGCGCCGGCTTTCCCCGACATGGTGGCCCGCCTGCACGTTCCTCGTCGCCGCGGGCGACCTCGCGTCCGGCCTGGCGTGGTCCTGGCCGACAACGCGTACTTCTCACGCGCCATCCGCGAGCACCTGCGCAAACGCGGTATCCGGGCGGCCATCCATGACACGGTCAGTGGAATCGGGACCCCGACTGCACGGACACCAGGTCCGGCCCGGGTGTTGCTGAGGTGGCACCTTTCTGGTGGCGGGGCGCGTCAGCTCCCTGCCAGTCCCTCATCCCAGGCGTTCCGGAGAGCGGTCCGCACGCTGCCACCCAGCACGTGGTGCACGGTCATGCCCGGCAGGGTGGGCAGTTCTGCCCAGTGGGTGACGGGTTCGGCGCAGGGGCGGCCATAGGGCAGGCGGACGACACGGTCGGAGTCGACGAAGCAGTCGCGGTACTCGGTCCCGTCCGCCCCGATGTGGCGGGTGGTGAAGTACATGGGCAGCACGAGCCAGAAGTCCTGCCCGAACGCCGTATCGGGCTCCGCCGCGTCGGGCGGGTAGCGGCCCGACGTCGCCGCTGCCACGGGCATCCCATCCCTCGGCAGCCTCTCGCGTGCGTCCACCCACTCCACCACTGCGTCCATGTCCGCTCCCGGCTCGGGTCCCATCAAAAACGCCATTCTCGCCGCTCAGGCCTGGCGTGTCAGAGACTTGCGGCTGCACGCCGCTCACCGCCACCGTGGTGCCGCGGCCCATCGCCTGGGTGAACACCGCCTCGGCGGACGGCACGCACAATCTCGCACCTGCGAAGTTCTGAGGAAAGCGGTGTCGGGAGTCGCGGCTTTGGCCCGCCGCATCGTCGGCCACCGGCCGGTCCAGAACGGCGGACAGGACACGGTCGCAGAGTGCCTCCAGGGGGAGTTGATGCTCGGCGAGCACGCGGGTGAGGCGGCCAATCCCTTCGTCCATGTCGTGGTGAGGGGTCTGGACGAGACCGTTGGTGAACAGGGCGATGGGGCTGCCCTCGGGCAGGGCGATCTCCACGGACTCGAAGGGCAGACGGTCCACTCCCAGCGGCGGGCCGACCGGCGCGTCCGGGCAGGTCACGGTGTCGCTTCGGGCATCGACGACGGCCGGGAGCGGGTGGCCCGCCCGAGCCGGCGCGCAGCGCCCGGAGACGGGGCCGTACACCGCGTACAGGCCGTCGCCCCCACGGCCTCGTCCGCCCACGGCTCCGGGGCGCTTCCCCCTCCCGGTAGCGATGCCCCTTCCACGGTGGACCGCCCGATCAGGTCAATGAGGCGCGAGAGGAGTTCGTCGGGTGCAAGGTCCAGCCGCGCGAAGGCCCGCGCGGTGGTGGGCAGACGTCCCATGGTGCGGCGGCGCACAGGCGGCCGTGGCCGACGACGTGGCCGACGACCAGGGCGACCCGGGCGGCCTGGCCAGGGTGGTGGCGGACGAACTCGGGGAGCCGCAGGGAAAGGTTACGGTCGAGGATCTGCCCGACGGCGACCAATCGGTGGGCTGAGCCGAGCCGTCCGTCGCGCGTAGGCGAGGCGGCCGTACGCAGGAGTTCCGAATGGTGTGAGCGGGTTCGTGCACGCGTCAGCGGCGAGTGTGCCGAAGACCGTCTGGGGAGTGGGTCATGAGGCGACGAGCCGGTCACAGGCACCCCTCAAAAAAGCGCGGACGGTTGAGAGGACGTCGACATCGCTTTGCGAACGGTGATGGGGGCCGGAAGGGCGCTGCTTGACACATGGGAAGCGGCTCCGCACAAGATGCCTGATCATCACCATCGGCCTTGGCCTGGGGCACAGAACGGAGCGGCAGGAGTATGCCAACGGACCACACCATGCAGGAGCCCGGCGAGACGGCGGTAAACGAGCGGTGTCGGCCACGGAGGTCACTGTGGGCTCCCGTCCTGGTCAACCTGGTGCTCGGCGTGCCCGCGCTGGCCCCGTTGTACTGCGCCCAGTGGCTGCTCACCGAGTATCTGCCGATGGACTGCCGCAGTTCCGCCGATATTGCAGGTTCGACCAGCTGCGACCACCACACGCTCGACCACGCCGGCCCGATGATGGTGGTCCTGGTGTTGACTGGCGCCTTCGTCCTGGCCCTGATGGTGGTGGTCAATAGTGCGCTGCCGCTCGTACACGGTCACCGACTACGATCCTGGCTGGGCTCGGCCGCCCTGCTTCTCGTCCCGTACGCGGCGCTCTGGGCTCTATACCTGACCGGCCTCGGTCGCTGACCCGATCAACCAGCACGCCTTGCGGCTTTGTCAGGTTACGGACAGTCTTTAGCGATCAACCACGTTCCTCGCTTCCAGGCCGCTGCGTGATGAGGCGTTGACCTGGGCTGTTGTTCCCTCTCGTCCAATCTTCCCGGTGGCAAGTCCTGCTGCTCCGTCGCCGAACAGCGCCTGCAGATGAAGTGGATCGGGATTCAAACGCGGCCTTTGCGTGAACTGCTTGTTGGTAGACATGCGCTGACCGGCGTTCGGCGCCTCATGGCGAGGCCAGGAAGAGACATTGGGGGATCTCCAGCATGGCCTTGAACAAGATCATTTCGGGTTTCGGGGCGACGGTTGCGGCCGTCGGCCTAATGTTCGCCACGAGCCCGCCCGCAGCGGCAGCGGCAGCGGGCAAGTCGTGCAATAACTCGGTCTGAACGAGACGTACGACACGGGCACTTACCTGGGCAGGGTGGAGGTATCGGTCACCAACATGAACCAGCCGCACAGGATCAGCGCATGGGTGTGGACCACCAATGTGTAACACCGATGGAGCTGCTGCTCACGATCGACGGCTCCGAGTGGGACGGCGGCAGCGGCAGCCGGACCCGCTGGAGGGCCAGGACCTGCCGGGGCGTCTGCGATCCGACGCGCCGACCGAGGTCACCATGGGCCGCCGCGGTGAGCTGAACGTCTTCGCCTGCCTGGCCGATCCGGCACACCTGCATCGCCGGAGCATGCGGTAGACCGCTGCGCCGCCGGACAGTCGTCGTCCGGCCTCATGCTGGAAGGGAGTCCCCGGCCCAGCCAAGGACACGCCCGACCGGCCCGCTCCCGCAACGCCGCCTGCACGAACTGGCTGATGTAAACGGGACGTTCCAGGCTGTATCCCCACCGGCGGTGCACTCAGCACCAGCCTTGTCAAAGACCCCGCGTTTCGGTAGAGCCGCGGTTAGTGGCTCCGCAGTCGGGGATGGTTCCTCCATACCCAGTCGTCCCGAGGCAAGGTCGCGATGGACAGGAGGCCGGATGGCAACGGAACCGGTGGGGACAGTTGATCTGGCAGCACTGGGGGAGGACTTCGTCCGCAATCCGTATGAGGTGTACGCGCGGCTGCGCAAGCAGGGCCCGGTGCACCGCGTACGTCTCCAGGAGGGCACAGTCGTCTGGCTGGTCGTCGGCTACGACGAGGTGCGCGCGGCTCTCAGCGATCCTCGTTTGTCGAAGGAGTGGCGGCACGCCTCGTCGGCGCAGCCGATGCAGCCGGTGTCCAGCGGTGTGTCGATGCTCCGCTCCAATGCACCGCAGCACACCCGGCTGCGCGGACTGGTCTCCCGCGCCTTCACCGTGCGCCGGGTGGCGTCCCTGGCGCCGCGCGTCCAGGAGTTGACCGATGAGCTCCTGGACGCGATGCTCGCCGCTCCCGAAGGCCGCGCCGACCTCGCCGAGGCGCTGTCCTTCCCCCTACCGATCACCGTCATCTGCGAGCTCTTGGGCGTGCCTTTCCTGGAGCGGGATGCCTTCCGTACCTGGACCGACATCCTGATGATTGGCGCCGCGACGCCGCAAACCAGGGAAGCCCTGGCGGCCATGACGGGCTATCTCGAGGGCCTGGTGAAGACGAAGCGCGCCCACCCCGGCGACGACCTGCTGAGCGATCTGATCGCGGTGAGCGACGAGGAAGGAGACCGGCTCAGCAAGGGCGAACTGCTGGGAATGGCCCAATTGTTACTGATTGCCGGCTACGAGACCACGGGCAATCTCATCTCCAACGGTGTCCTGGCGCTGCTCTCCCACCCCGATCAACTCGCCGCGCTGCGCGCCGATCTGTCCCTCATCGACAACGCGGTCGAGGAGATGTTGCGCTATGACGGACCGCTGGAGACGTCCACCTTCCGTTTCACCATCGAATCAACCGAGATCGCGGGCACTGTGATACCCGGTGGCGGCGAGGTCGTGCTCCCCGTGATCGCCGACTCGGGACGTGACCCCGTCCGATTCGACGATCCCGACCGCTTCAACATCACCCGCGACGCCCGTGGCCATGCGGCCTTCGGCCATGGCATCCACTTCTGCCTTGGTGCCCCGCTCGCACGGCTGGAGACGCGGATTGCGGTGCGCACGCTCCTGGAGCGCTGCCCGAAACTGGAGCTGGACGCCCACCCGGCCGACCTGCGCTGGCGGTTGGGCGCGCTGCTCCGCGGTCCGCGGCATCTCCCGGTCCGCTGGTCGTGAAAGGGCAACACCAGCGTTCCCACCACCATGGTGCGATGAAGTGGCCGGACCACACGCGCACGACTGAGGACGCCTCGAAGGCCCCAGCCCAGGAGGCGCGGCGGTAGACACAGTGAACACACGCCCACTGGGGGAGTCGGCCCGCCGACCGCGTCGGACAGGGCTTGAATCTGCCCCGCCAATTCCCTCCAGATCTAGAGTGCTTACGGCGCGACTGCAGGCTAAGACGGGGGTGAGCATGGGGCGTGTGGTGGCTGTGCATGGTGTTGGGAAGCAACTCATGGGAGAGGACACCCTCCTGAAGGACTGGTATCCGGCACTGTGTGATGGGATCCGGCGTGCTGGCGGCCCGCTGCCGTCTGCGGCTGAGGTCGCCGTGGGGTTCTATGGAGATCTGTTCCGGCTGTCGGGGCGTGCATTGACCGTGGGGGAGCCCCGGTACACCGCCGCCGATGTCGAAGAAGGCTTCGAGCAGGACTTGCTGATGACATGGTGGGAGTCGGCAGCCCGTGCGGAGTCCTCCGTGGCGCCGCCCGGAGCGGGGACGCTCGTGCGCACGCCGAGAGCAGTGCAGACGGCGTTACGCGCTCTGTCGGGTTCCCGCTTCTTCTCGCGACTTGCCATGCGGGCGCTGGTGTCCGACCTCAAACAGGTGCGCCTCTATCTGATGGACCAGCATGTCCGGCAGTCGGCGCGGACGAGAGTGGCCGCTCTCATCGACGACGACACGCGTGTCGTCGTGGGACATTCGCTGGGTTCGGTGGTTGCCTACGAGGCGCTCTGCGCGTCGCCTGGGCACCGGGTGCGGGCTTTCGTGACCCTAGGTCCCCCCTGGGAATCCCCGTGATCTACAAGCGGTTGATGCCAGAACCGGGACGTTGGCCCGGTGGCAGTGGGCTGACGTGGACGAACATCGCGGACGAAGGCGATGTGGTGGCTCTGGTGAAGGACCTGCGCCCTGTTTTCGATGAGCGGATCCGCTCGATCGTGGTGAACAACGGGGTGCACGCGCACGAGGCATCGCCCTATCTGACTGAACGGCTTACCGGGGCTGCGATTGCCGGGGGCCTCGATGCCGTCTGAATCCGAGCCGCGCCGGTTCCTGATCGCTACGGCTACCGCGCACTATAAGAATGAGCCGTCGTGGGACCGTCCCGGCCTGGTCGACGCGCGCCAGGACATCATCGACCTGTTCACGAAGCAGTTCGGCTACGAGCACGTGAGTGATCTCGGTCTCGACCCCAGTCAGCATCAACTCACCGAACGGCTACGTGCGTTCTGTAGGTCCTCCGAGCGCGAAGACGACGACCTCGTGGCGGTGTACCTCGCCGGCCATGGCGAGGTGCTGGACGAGGAGGACGGTGGTGGGCACGTTCTGCTGACGCACGACACCGACCCCGACGACATCACCGATGCCCTGCCGACCGAACTGCTGGCGCGAAAGATGTTGTCCGGAACTCGGGTTCGACGCCTGTTGCTCTTGCTGGACACGTGCTATTCGGGCCAGGGCGGAAATGAGCTGACGGCGGCGGCTCTACGGAGGCTGAACCGTGCCTGGGGCACCGTGTCGGAAACAGGATTGGTGATCGTTTCTTCCGCGCAGCCCTTCGAGCAGGCGGAGGCCGGTGCCTTTCCCCGGATGCTGCGCGAGGCGGTGGAGAATGTCGCCACTGCCGGGCACGGCCCCAAGGCCTTGGCGCTGGAGGCCGTGGTGCAGCAAATGAACGCCCAAGGTGGGCACCAGCGTGTCGGCCTCACCCAGGTGGGACTGACGGGCAAGGTTCCGGCTTTCTTCCCGAACCCCCGTCACGATCCTCAGCTGACGCATGTCGACCTCGCTGTACAGCAGGAGGCAGCCTGGCAGCGTGAGGCGGATCGCCGTGACGTCGAGTTGCACACCCGCCTGCTGAAGCGAGCGATGGGCAGTGCCGACCCGGGACGCCATGGATGGTGGTTTGCCGGACGCCGAACCGCGCTGGGCGACATCACGGACTGGCTGGCAGAGCCCCGATCCGAGCCGACGCGCTGTGCACTGGTAGTCACCGCGGGGCCCGGTTCCGGAAAGACCGCTGTGCTTGGCCTGTTCGCCGCCCTCGCCCATGACGGCGCTCGACGGTGCTCCGGTTGCCCTGAGCGGCGGCAACTGGGCAGACCTGCAGATGTGGGACGTGTCGGCCCGGCGGCCCTACAGTCACCTCTCCACCCAACGCCACTCCGACCGCTGCACGGCCATGGCGTGCACAGTCCTCGACGGCAGGCCAGTGGCAATCAGTGGAAGTCATTCAGCCTGGAATGGCGGCCTGCAGATCTGGGACCTGCAGAGCGGCACCCCCCGTGACTTCCTCAGTCCACGCGGGCCCGTGACGGCATTGGCATGCGCGCGGGTGAACGACGTACCGGTTGCCGTCATCATCGGAGCCGCCGGGGTCACCTCTGCTTACGTGTGGGACCTGGCGAACGAAAGCCTCCGCAGCTGTGTTGAGACCGGACACTCCGACACGATCACCACAGTGACATGCACAGTCTGGGATGATGCGCCCCTCATGGTGACTGGTTCCTGGGACGGGACCGTACGCGTGAGGGACCTGACGAGCGGGCAACCGTACGGTCCACCCTTCGTCGGCCATACGGATCGGGTGACCTCGGTCGCGTGTGGCGTTGTAGACGGCAGAGCCCTTCTCTTCAGCGGCTCCCGGGACCACACTGTTCGGGTCTGGGATCTCGTCAGCGGATCGACCACGGCGGTGCTCAAGTTGCCCGCAGTGTGCTCGACGGTGGCCTTTGCGGCCCCGGAGCTGCTCGTCTGCACCTTCGGCAGCGACATCGCTTCGTTCGGGTTCCGTACCTGAGCGATCGATGTGGCTGGTGTATCCGTGGGCGCTCAGGCAGTGTCCTATGTGGTGAGTTGAGGATTCGCTTGTAGTAGGGCAGGGCAGGGCAGGGCAGGGCAGGGCAGGGCTGCTGCGAGGCCGAGAAAGGCCAGGTAGTTGCGGGGGTGTTGGAGCTCAGCTCAGCGTCTTCAGCGCCGCCGCGTCGTACGGCTTCAGCTCCTCGAACCGGTCCGCCAGAACCTTCGCCGCCCACTCCGGGTCCTGGAGCAGGGCGCGGCCGACGGCGACCAGGTCGAACTCGTCGCGCTCCAGGCGGTCGAGGAGGTTGTCGATGCCCTGGACCGGGGCACCCTCGCCCATGAAGCCGCGGATGAAGTCTCCGTCGAGGCCGACCGAGCCGACGGTGATGGTGGGCCTGCCGGTGAGTTTCTTGGTCCAGCCCGCCAGGTTCAGGTCCGAGCCCTCGAACTCCGGGAGCCAGTAGCGGCGGGTGGAGGCGTGGAAGGCGTCGACGCCGGCCGCGGCGAGCGGGGTCAGGATCGCCTCCAGTTCCTCGGGGGTCTCGGCGAGCCGCGCGTCGTAGGCCTCCTGCTTCCACTGCGAGTAGCGGAATATCACCGGGAAGTCGGGCGAGACACTCTGGCGGACCGCGGCCACGATCTCGGCCGCGAACTTCGTACGGGCCACGGAGTCGCCGCCGTAGGCGTCGGTACGGCGGTTCGTCCCCGACCACAGGAACTGGTCGACGAGGTAGCCGTGGGCGCCGTGCAGTTCGACGCCGTCGAAGCCGATGCGCTCGGCGGCCTCGGCGGCCTCGGCGAAGGCGCCGATGACGTCGTCCAGGTCGCGCTGGGTCATCGCCTTGCCGGTGTCCTCGGTGCCGTCGACGCGGATGCCGGAGGGGCCGACGGCGGGGGCGTCGGCGTAGGGCGGGTCGCCCTGCTTGCGCACCATGCCGATGTGCCACAGCTGCGGAACGATCGTGCCGCCCGCCGCGTGAACGGCCTCGGCGACCTTCGCCCACCCCGCCAGCTGCTCCTCACCGTGGAACCGCGGCACACGGTCACTCTGCCCGGCCGACTCGTGGCCGACGTAGGTCCCCTCGGTGACGATCAGGCCCACACCTGCGGTGGCGCGACGGGCGTAGTACGACCGCACGTCCTCACCGGGGACGCCACCCGGGGAGAACATACGCGTCATCGGCGCCATCACGATGCGGTTCGGGACGGTCAGGCCGTTCAGCGCGACGGGCCGGGAAAGGATCTCGGCCGCGCGGGAGGCGGCGGACGCAGTGACGGTCACGGGGGTGCTCCTCGTAGGTACCAGACGGTATGTGCACATGCATTGAACGCGTGAGGGGGTCAACCGTCCCGGCGGTCATGGCATTCCGCGCGTCCGGCGAGCCGCCCTGTGATCCCGGACACGCGCCCAGAGTCAGGGGCGGTCGGTGCTCCCGCAGCCGGGCACGGAGTGCCGAAGTGCTTTGCGGGCGTTGCCGTTCAAAGCCGCTTCGAGTCCGCGCGATGGTCGGCCCACCCTCGGCGGCTGTCAGGTGGAGACGGCAGGAAGGACTTGGCTCAGCAGGCGCTGGAAGGAGTGCCGGTCCTCCTTGCCGAGGCTTTCCAGCCCCGTGAGGTTGGACATCAGCTCGGAGCGGATCTGCCGAACGGTCTCCTCGCCCTCCTCGGTCAGCATCACCATCTTGACCCGCCGGTCAGAAGGGTCGGCCTCGCGGCGTACCAGACCACGCGCCCCCAAGCGGTCGACGATGCCGGTGACGTTCGAGGCGTCGCAGGCCAGCAGGTCGGCGAGGGCCCTCATCGGCATCGGCCTCCGCAGCAGGCTGAGCATCTTGCCCTGCATCAGGGTGAGATCACGTTCCGCCGCCACGGCTGCGAAGTTCCGGTAGTAGAGGGCCGCGGCCTGCGCGAGCTGGTCCATCAGCTGCACGGGCGTGGGTACGGGAGCCTCCGGCGGTGAGACCGATGGCGGTGCCGGCGGCTTTGGGCGAGTCATGACTCCAGCCTAGGCGAGAATACTTGACTTTCTCAACCATTGAGGTTTACCTTCACCCCGTTACTTGAAGGCTTCAATCATGTAAGGCTTCAATCTCCCTGGAAGGTGAGCCGCCCTTCATGCGTCACGTCTCCCCTTCGCCCATGCCGCGGTGGGCGGCCCCATTCGCTGACCTCCGTCATCACAGCCCGCCCAAAGGAACGACACCATGACCACCTGGCACCCCATCGACCACCGCGCAGCCGTGGCGTCCGAGACCGCCAAGTTCACCGCCGTGCTCAAAGGGGCCGACCTGGCAACCTCTGTGCCCACCTGCCCTGACTGGACGCTGGTCGACCTGGTCAAGCACACCGGCAGCGTGCAGCGCTGGTTCTCGGCCCTGCTGCACGCACGCATCCAAAGCCCCCCGCAAAGCCGCGAGGTGGAACTTCGGCTCCCGACGACGACGGACGCCTACCCCGGCTGGCTGGACGAGAGTGCGGCCGTGGCCGCCGACGCGTTCGCAGCCACCGACCCGAACCTGCCGATGTGGGCATGGGGCGCCGACCAGCATGCCCGCTTCTGGGCGCGCAGAATGCTCTTCGAGACCTTGCTGCACCGGGCCGATGCCGAACTGACCCTCGGACTCCAGCCCGCGATCGACCGCGCGCTCGCGGTTGACGGGATCGACGAGTTCCTCGTCAACCTGCCCTTCGCCACCTTTTTTGCACCCAAGGTGGCCAACCTGCGCGGGAACGGCGAGACCATCCGCTTCCGCACCACCGACGGGAACGCCGACTGGCTCGTCAGCCTGCGTCCCGACGGCTTCGGGATCGACCAAGCCGGCGCAACAGCAACCACCGCCGCGGACGCGACCGTCCAGGCAACCGCGGCCGACCTGCTGTTGGCCCTCTACGGCCGTCGGCACCACAACACCGAGGCCGTCGAGCACGAGGGCGACCAGGAACTGCTGTCGCGCTGGTTCGCCAACTCCGCCTTCTAACTGATCATTTCCCTGCCCTTGAACATGCCCTGGACCTCATCAACACCGGCTCTCCGGCCCTGCTGACCGGATATCAGACCCCCGGTGGCGATTCGCCGCGCGGGCGTCCGCCGCCTCACCACGTGGTTGCGTGACCGCAAGGTCTACAACCCCGCCGCTCTTGCCGCCAAGGCGGTGGGACACAGCGGCTCCCCTCGGCGAGGCAGGCCGAACGATGACTGCCTCGGCCGCCGCCGAAGTCAGCGCGAGCGAAAGCAGCCTGAGGGGAAGCGGCCTGACGGACGCCTTCGTCATCGCCTCCGTCTTCGCCGGGCCGGCGAAGACGGATCAGCCGCCGACGGTCTTGGCCCAGTTCTCACGGACGGTGCGCAGCGCCTTGTTCAGCTGGGCCTCGGTCGGGAACTGCGGTGTGCCCTCGACCGTCGGCAGCCGTGAGGCCAGGGCCTTGTCGAGGGTGCCGTTCTTCGCCATGGCGGCCATCAGCACCGGGCGGGCGTAGTCCACGAGGCGGAGGTTCTGGCCTTCCGGACTGTAGAGGTACTCCTCCCACAGTCGCGCCGCGGCCGGGTGGGGGGCGTCCTTGTTGATCGCCTGCGCGTAGTACTGCGAGAAGCTGCCGTCGAAGGGAATGGAGACCTTCCATTTCACGCCCGTCCCGCGGAGCTGGTCGATGTGCTCCAGGTTGAGGTAGTCCCACTCGATGCTGATCGGGGTCTTGCCCTTGGCGATCGCGGCCGGGTTGGGGTCGGCCCGGTTGTAGTTGCCGACCTTGTCGAGCCGGGCGAAGAAGTCGATGCCCGGTTGGATGTTGTCGAACGACCCCCCGTTGGCGAGCGCCGCCGCGTACACGGCGGCGAAGGCCGATCCCGCGATCGTGGGCTGTCCGTGCATCGAGACCAGGCCCTTGTACTCCGGCCGGAGCAGATCTGCGAAGGACGCGGGGCAGGTCCGGACACGGGCGGCGTCGCAGCCGATGGAGACGTAGCCGCCGTAGTTGTTGTACCAGCGGGCCTTGGCGTCCTTCTGCTCCGGTGGGATCTGGTCGAACTGCGCGACCCGGTAGGGGGCCAGCAGGTGCTGCCGCGCCGCGGACTGGGCGAAGGAATCCCCGAGGTCGAGTACGTCGGGGGCGCGCTCCTGGCCACGGTAGCGCTTGACGGCATCGATCTCCTGCTGGCTGTGGCCGTACGGATCGTCGACGACGACCTTGATGCCGTACTTCTTCTCGAAGCCGTCGATCAGCCTGCCGTAGTTGGCCCACTGGCGCGGCAGCGCGATCGCGTTGAGCCTGCCCTCCTGCTTCGCCGCCTTGATCAGTGCCGCCGTCCCGCCCACCTCCGCGGCGGACCCGGCCCGGGAAGGCGCGACCGGCCGGGTGGTTCTCTCTTCCTGGCAGGCACCGAGACCGAGCGCCGCAAGGCCGAGACAGCACAGGAGAGCGCCTGCGCGGACCCGGTGATGTGTAGCCACGACGCCTCCAGCAGGGCCAAGTGGGGGAGTGGTCCGCCGAGCGACGGGGCCTCGCAGGCTTGCCGAGCGGGCGTCCTCGGCACTCCCGCAGGGCCGCCGACGCCTTGGCACGCGGGCGGTCCTGGCGCCACCCCGCCGCGACGTGTCACTGCCCGAGACTTCTCTCTGCAGCAATGGTCCGAACCAGCGTACTCCGCCCCCTTGCGGGCCTCCGTCAGGACGATGATCGGGCCAGGTCATGGCGGCGAGTAGGCGCCACACGCGTATGGAGGCAGCACGCTCGTCCCCGGGCACGGGCGCCAAGCCACGGCCTCACCGCCCCTCGCCGTCCTCCCAACGGCTGAGGAGGTCCTCCCACGGCTCCTCTTCCGAGGGCAGGGCGTCGGGGCCGATCGCCTGAGCGGCCCAGATCGTCTTGCCCCTGGGGGAGTAGCGGGTGCCCCACTGTTCGGCGAACTGCGCGACGAGGAAGAGGCCGCGGCCGTCTTCGTCGGTGTCCTTCGCCTGGCGGATGTGCGGGGAGGTGCTGCTGCCGTCGGACACCTCAGAGATCAGGGTGCCGCGGGTGTGCAGGAGCCGCACGTGGATGGGCTCGGCGCCGTAGCGAACGGCGTTGGTGATCAGTTCGCTGAGGATGAGCTCGGCACCGTAGGCGATGTGCTGCAGACCCCAGTCCGCCAACTGGCTGACGCAGGCGTTGCGGACCGGGCCCACCGCCGCCGGGTCGCGGGGCACGTCCCACTCGGCGACGTGTGCCGGGTCCAGCCGCCGGGTCCGGGCCACCAGCAGCGCGACGTCGTCGGCGGACCTCGCGGGCAGCAGCGATTGCATGACGGTGGCGCAGGTGTCCTCCGGCGTACGGTCCGGTCCGGCGAGGGCCGCACGCAGTGCTTCAAGCCCCGCGTCCAGGTCGCGGCTGCGGTTCTCGACCAGCCCGTCTGTGTAGAGCACCAGCCGGGAGCCCTCCGGCAGCGACAGCTCAGCGGTCTCGAAGGGCAGGCCGGTGCCCAGACCCAGCGGCGGGGAGACCGGCGAATGCAGGAACTCCACCCTCCCGTCGGGGTGGGCCACGGCCGGCGGCAGATGGCCCGCCGTGGCCGCGGTGACCCGCCCGGAGACGGAGTCATAAACGACGTACAGACAGGTGGCGCCGGTGATCGCCGGTCCCTCCTTGGCGTCCTCGTCCTGGACGTCGATGTGGGTCACCAGCTCGTCCAAGTGGCCCAGCAGCTCGTCGGGGGAGAGGTCCAGGGCCGAGAAGTTGTGCACGGCGATGCGCAGCCGGCCCATGGTGGCCGCCGCGTGCAGGCCGTGTCCGACCACGTCGCCGATGACCAGCGCCACCCGGGCGCCGGGCAGCGGGATGACGTCGAACCAGTCCCCGCCCACTCCCGCCTGGGCGGGGAGATAGCGGTGCGCCACCTCCAGGGCGTCCTGGTCGGGCAGGCCGCGGGGCATCAGGCTGCGCTGGAGCGTCATCGCCATCGTGCGTTCACGGGTGTAGCGCCGGGCGTTGTCGATCCCCACCGCGGCCCGCCCCGCCAGTTCCTCGGCGAAGGACAGGTCCTCGTCGTCGAACGGAGGGGAGGGCCTCGACCGCCAGAAGTCCACCAGCCCCAGCACCACTCCCCGGGCGCGCAGCGGTACGACCGCCAAGGAGTGCACCCCGTGGTCCAGGATGCGTTGGGCGCGTTCCGGGTCCTGGGACCGCCAGGCGGAAGAGCCGGCCAGGTTTGGCTCCACCATGGAGCGGACCTGGTCCACACCCGCCGCCGGGGTGCCCGGGACGAACCGGATCAGCTCGCCGACGGGATAGAGCGGATGGTCCGTCGCCAGGCCGGCGATGGCCGTCCGGCACAGCTCGGCACCCGCCACGGCCGGCTCCTCGCCCTTCAGGACCGGGTCCAGCAGCTCGACGGTGACGATGTCGGCGAACCGGGGGACCGCCACCTGGGCCAGTTCCTCGGTAGTGCGCTCGACATTCAGCGTGGAGCCGATCCGTACCCCGGCGTCGTAGAGGAGTCGGAGCCGCTCCCGCGCCACCTCGGCGCGCCCTGACAGCCACCTCAGCTCGGTGGTGTCGCGCAGGGTCACCACGCTTCCCTGGTGGGCTCCGTAGGGGGTGGTGGACCGCTTGTTGACGGCCAGCAGTCTGTCCTGGGCCAGGTGCACCTCGTCGGTGGCGATGCGGTCCGACGCCAGGAGTTCGGCGGTGCGGTGATCCAGCTCCAGGTCGCCGATATGGCGGCCCTCCGCGTCCGCCGGCAGGTCCAGCAGCCGCCGTGCCTCGTCGTTGGCCAGCAGCAGCCGCCCGTCGTGGCCGAGGATGAGCACGCCCTCCCGCACCGCGTGCAGGACCGCATCGTGATGCTCGTACATCCGGGTCATCTCGGCCGGTCCCAGACCGTGGGTCTGCCGGCGCAGCCGACGGCTCAGCAGCCCCGCGCCGCCTCCGGCGAGTGCCAGCGCCCCGACCGCGGTGCCCAGGAAGATGGGCAGCTGCTGGTTGACCGATTTCTGCACCTTCTCCACCGTGACCGGCGCGGCGACGATGGCGACGACCTTGCCCGAGGAGTCCTTGACGGGCGCCGCAGAGATCACGGAGAGGCCCAGGGCGCCCTCGAAGGTCCTGGTGAAGGGCTTGCCCCGGGCGGCGTCGGCATACGGGCCGATGACGTGCTTGCCGATCTGCCGCGGGTCGCTGTGGGTGAGGGTGATCCCGTCGAGCTTGTACACGATGAGGGCGTCGACGCCGGAGGCCTTCCGGGCCGCCTCGGCGAGCGGCTGGAGCTTCGCGGTCGGATTGTCGCTGTTCAGCGCCTCCTGGAGCCCCCAGGAGTGCGCGAAGGACTCAGCGGCGGCGAGCGTCCGGTGCCGGGCGTCGGTCATGGTGTCCCGCTGGGCCTGGACGACGATGGCCACCACTGCCGCCGCGACGAGCAACACCACGAGCACCAGCTGGAGGAGGAAGACTTCCCGGGCGACGCTGTGCGTGGCCAACGAGGGCCGTATGTGCTTCGGACCTCCGGCCCCCGCAGGGCGTTCGTCCTGCCGGGCGCCGGTACCGCTCCCGGCAGGGGTCACACCCGGAAAAGCGGAACGGCCGGGCGCGCGGCTCAGCCAACGCCGGAAACGACCCGAATGTCCGCTCATGGTTCACATTTATCCTGCTTTGCCTGGGCGCTGGCAAGGCGTGCTACGGCAGTTGCCCCGCGGGCCGGCGCGAGCCGCCAGGCTGCGGCTGCACCGGCCCTCGCCTGTCGGTCATCTGTGATGACGGCGGTTCCCTCCAGCGTCGACCAGCGACGTCCCCTCGGCCTGGCTGACCACGACCAACGTCGGAAGGCTTGCCCTCACCCCTGAGGGCCGTCGCCTCTACGTCAGCACCGGTACCCGACCTGAGCTGGGCCAGGGCTCCGCACAGGACGCCACTCCGGTGGCGATGCGCCCAACCGGTGATGGCCGTAAAATCATGTCTCAACGCATGAGACGCGGCCGGTCATGTGACGCTGTAGCGAATTCTTGCTGCCATAACAGCCACATCGAGATCGCAAGCACATCGAGAGCGCGAGGACAGGTCAATGCGCAACTCGGCAACTCACTGGACCGGATGATATCGGGCTGAGTGGCGGCGACGGGCTGACCGCACGCGATCGGCGTGAAGGAGTCAATCGTGTCGCACTCCACAGGAACGCGGGTACTTCGGCGAGGTGATGAGGGCTACGAGCAGGCACGCCGAGCGGTCATATGGCACGCGGGTGCCCCGAATCGCTTTCCCGAGGTGATAGTTCGGGCACGCGATGAGGACGACGTCATGGACGCTGTTCGGCTGGCCCGGGACGAGGACCGGCAGATGGCCGTGTGCTCGGGCCACCACAGTTGGTCCGGCTCGCACCTGCGGGACGGGATCGTGCTGCTGGATCTCGCCGGACTTCGGGATGTGTCGGTCGACTCGGAGGCTATGACGGCAACGGTGCAACCAGGCGTCCGGGGGTCGGAACTCGGTGCGCTGCTCCATGAGCGCGGGCTGTTCTTCCCGGTCGGCCACTGCGAGGGCGTCTGCGTCGGGGGGTACCTGCTGCAAGGCGGTTTCGGATGGCGTGGCCGTGAACTCGGCCCCTCATGCATGAGCGTCACCGGTATCGACGTGGTGACAGCGGACGGCAACCACACCTACGCGGACGGCACGAGGAACACGGACCTGTTCTGGGCCGCGCGCGGCGCCGGACCAGGATTCTTCGGCGTCGTGACCCGGTTCCACGTCAAGCTCTATTCGCTGCAACCCGTCACCCTGACCAGCTTCTACCTCTACCCTCCCGATGTTTGGGAGGAGTACCTGCGATGGTCACGGTCGGTCGAACCCACGCTGCCGGCCGAGGTGGAACTGTGGAACCTCATGTACCGCGACGAGTCGGTGAGTTCCGAGGGGCCGGTCATCTCGGTGAGCGCGACGGCGTTCGTCGACACCGAGGAGCGGGCCCGCGAGGCGCTGGCCCTCTTCGAGAGGTGTCCGGTACGGGATCGAGCGTTGATCGCTGAGGTCAACAGGGAAACGACCACGAGTGAGCTCACGGCGCGCAACACGCACTATCCGCCGGACAGACGCTTCATCGCCGACAACACGTGGACCCACGCCTCGTTCGACGAACTGCTGCCCGGGCTCCGTGCGATCCACCAGGACTTCCCACCGGCCCCCAGCCACCTGGTGTGGTTCCCCTGGACTTTGACTCCACAGCGCCCGCCCATGGCGTACTCGGTGGAAGACGAGCTGTACCTCGCTCTCTACGCGGGCTGGGAACACCCGGCCGACGACGAGACCTACCGGCGCTGGGTGACCGAGCGCATGCGTGCCATGGAACCACTCGCCACCGGCATCCAGCTGGCCGATGAGAACCTGATCAACCGGCCCCGGCGTTTCGTCACCGAGGACAGCCTCCACCGTCTCGACGAAATCCGGGCCCGGTACGACCCCGACGGGCGCTTCGTGTCCTGGCTCGGCAGACCCCAGTTCGCGCATGTGCCGTAGCGAGGTGACTCGTCATGGCTGACCGTACGCAGACCACAGGGGCTCTGGCGCGTCCCGCGCTGCCACCGGAAGGCGAGCACGACTTCCTGACCGACCATCCCTTCGACATCACAACCCACCGGCTCCCACGGGACGTCCTGGTCGAACAGGCTGCCATCCCCATGCGAGATGGCGTACGACTGGCAGCGACCGTCTTCCGGCCCGACGCCGGGCCACGGGTTCCGGTGATCACCACCGCGACGCCGTACGGCAAGGACCGATTCGACCAGTGGAACTATTTCCGGGACGCTCCCGAGGGATCCGTCCCCGGCGGCGGTGGTTTCTACCTCGGGCGGCTGGAGTTCTCCGACCACACCGCGTTCGAGGCCCCCGACCCAGGGTTCTGGGTACCCAGCGGGTATGCCGTCGTACTCGTGGACCTGCCGGGGCGAGGGAAGTCCGAGTCGAACCCGTCCGGCACCCCGGGGCCCGAGGCACGCTGGTGGGACGTGATGGCCTGGCTGGAACGGCAACCGTGGTGCACCGGCAAGGTCGGGATGAGCGGGGTTTCGGCGCTGTGCGCGACGCAGTGGATCGCGGCCAAGGACGAGGCCCCGCCCCAGTTGAAGGCGATCATCCCGTGGGAAGGCATCAACGAGACGGGCCCCGGAGGCGGCTACGGCGGAATCCGGGAAACGGCGTTTGGCCCCTGGTTGGAGTCGCAGTGGCACCAACCGAACATCAATCCTGGCGCCGCGGGGCCGGAACCGTACATCGCCGACTGGGAGTTCGACACCTCCGCCATCATCATCCCGGCGCTGGTCTGCGCCAGTTTCTCCGATCAGGAATTGCACACCTGGGACACCTTCGACGCCTTCACCCGTATACGCAGCCCGCACAAATGGCTGTACAACCACCGCCGGCAGAAGTGGGCCGCCTACTACGGAGCCGAGGAACTGGCTTTGCAGAAAAGGTTCCTCGACCGTTTCCTCAAGGGCGACGAACACGCCATGGACGGTGTTCCGCCGGTTCGCCTCGAAGTGAACACCGACCGCTTCGACCACAAGGTGGTGCACGCCACCTCATGGCCGGTCGAGGGCACCCGCTACGACTCCCTGTACCTGAGCGCCGGCTCCGCCACGATGGCGGTAGAGCCGCCCACGATCGCTGCCAGCACCAGCATCGCCCCGGCACCCGTCGGCGACCCGGACAACCGTGCCGTCTTCGACCATTGTTTCGAGGAGGATACGGACGTGGTGGGGCACATGGCGCTCACCTTGTTCGTGGAAGCGGTCGGTAGCGATGACGTCGACCTGTTCGTCGGTGTCGAGAAACTCGATCACCACGGTGACAAGGTGTACTTCTTCAGCGCCTCCGGCGGCAACGCCAACGGACCGGTGTCGCGCGGCTGGCTGCGAGCCTCCCGCCGCGAACTGAATACCGAACGCTCGACCCCCTGGCGGCCGGCGCCTTCCTTGACCACCAGATCGCCGCTGTCCCCGGGGCAGATCGTCGAGACCAACATCCCGATCATGCCCTCCGGCACGACGTTCCTTGCCGGGGAGACGCTGCGGCTGATCGTCCAGTCCTGGTCCGCGCCCGGCGAGTTCGAGGGCGGCGAAACCCGGCAGTGGGACTCGATCACCACCGGCCGATGCCGCCTGCACACCGGGAGGCAACACCCTTCAAGCCTGCTCATCCCCATGGTGAGCTGAGGTTACTTGGCCAGCGCCTCGATGCATTCACTGAGTACGCCGAATGCATCGTCAACGTTCTCCGCCTTGTCGGCGAAATTGCTTTACCTGCTCTGCGAGTCGGTAGCCCACCTGCTTGAAGTCCCGGGAGAATGCCCGGAGTTCGCCCGCATGGATGGTGAAGTGATCACAGCAGCGCGAGCGGGTGGTCACTTCTCCGGGGCGTGGACGGTTTGGCCGCCGAGCAGCGTCCGGGTGGGGTTGAGGTCGCGCAGCTGGTCGGTGTCGCAGGTGGTGGGGTCGGTGGGCCAGATGGTGAGGTCGGCGAGGCGGCCGGGGGTGAGGGTGCCGCGCAGGTGGCTCTCGCCGAGGAGGCGGGTGGCATTGGTGGTGTGCAGGGCCAGGGCCTCGTCGCGGGTGATGGCGTGCTGGGGTCCGCGTATGCCGGTGACGGTCTGGCGGGTGACCATGCCCCAGACAGATCGCATTGCGCCGTAGGCGCCGACGGGGAAGTCGGAGCCGCCGGTGACCAGTGCGCCCTGGTCGATCCATTCCCGGGCGGGGAACAGGTTGTTGACGCGCTCGGGGCCCCAGAATCCGTCCTCGACCTCGGCGGTGTCGTGCAGCAGGGGCTGCTGCACGGTCACCGGGATGCCCAGGGCGACGGCGCGGGCGCGCTGCTCGGCGTCGGCCAGGCCGCCGTGCTCCATGACGAGCATCCCGCCGGGCAGGCCGGGGTTTCGGTCCAGGACCTGCTGGTAGGCGTCCAGCAGGTTGCGTACGCCGCGGTCGCCGTAGGCGTGGGTGCCCACCTTCCAGCCACGGCGCACCACGGCCTCGACGGACCGCACCAGAGCGTCGGGCTCCCACAGGAGCGTGCCGTAGAAGTCTGGATGGTCGCAGTAGGGCTGTTCGGTGGCGCCGGCTTCCAGGCCCCCATCGAGCATGAACTTCACCCCCCATACCCGCAGCAGCGGATCGTCGGTGCAGCGCCAGTCCTCCATGCCGTCGAGCAGGTCCTCGATCTGGGCCGGGTCGGTCATTCCGATCGTGGACACCAGGGCGCGGACCCGGGTGTGAAGTGCGCCCTGCTGCTGGGCTGCGCGCAGGACGGCGAGGTCGGCGAGGGGGACCATGGCGTCGCGGACCGTGCCGATACCGGTGGCGGCGTAGTCCCTGGATGCCTGCCGCAGGCCGGCGACGCGGGTGCGCAGGTCCGGCGCCGGTAGCAGGTGCTCGACCAGGCCCATCGCGTTGTCGATCAGACGCCCGTTGAGACGTCCCTGCTCGTCGCGGCCGATCTCACCGCCCGGGGGTGTGGGGGTGTCCTCGGTGATGCCGGCCAGGCGCAGGGCGAGGGTGTTGGCCACGGCGTTGTGGGCGCCGCGCTTGACCAGGATCGGGTGCCGGTCGCTGGCCTGGTCGAGCTCGGCGGCGGTGGGCATGCGCCGCTCGGCGAGGTTGAGTTCCTGCCAGTTGCTGGTGGTGCGGATCCACTGCCCCTCGGGCGTGGTGGCGGCCCGCTGCCGGATCAGGTCCAGGAACTCGCCGATGGCGCGGGCCTGGTGCACCGGCACGTCATGGGCGCCGTGCCCGGCGAAGATCAGGTGGGTGTGGGTGTCGTCGAACGCGGGGAGCACGGCGGCGCCCGGCTCGTCGATGACCGTGGTGCCCTCGGTGATCCAGCCGTCCAGGCCGTGCGGATCCTCCGACAGTGCGGCGATGCGGTCCCCGACCACCGCCAGCGCGCGCCGGGGCTTCTGCCCGGCCACCAGGGTGTGCACCGTTGTGGCACGCACCACCACATCTGCTCCTCGAACAACCATGATCAACTCCAAAGTAGATGCTGTTGAGCCTGGTGGGACGGCGCGCCCGACGGGTGCCGAGCGCGCGTTCGGCACCCGTCGCCGTGCCCGGCGTCACGACACGTGCGTGGAACCGGTGACGGCACGGGGCCGGTTGCGGGGTAGCGCTTGAAGTCGCCGACGTCGTAGCGGAGTTCGGCGCCGAGCTTGTCGGCGGAGGCCGGGAAGTCGGGGTCGTCGGCGCACGGCGCAGCATGGTGAGAGTGGTGTTGGGCAGGTGCTACCGGGCGTGTGGGGGCGGCGCGCCCGGGGCTGCAATTGGCGGTCAGGTGCCGGCGGTCTGCAGCTCGGGGACGGGTTCGTTGCGGCGGGCGGCAGGGATGGCCAGCATGACAAGCATCCCCAACGCGGCGGGAATGGCGAAAGCGTAGAAGTTGGCGGACAGCCCCCAGCCGGAATTTATGACGAAGGCGCCGTAGAGGGGGCCGAGGATGGCGCCGAGCCGGCCGATGCCCAGAGACCATCCCAGTGCGGTGGCGCGCATATGGGCGGGGTAGAACGTCGCGGTGTAGGAGTTCACGATGATGGTCGTGCCGATGGTGCAGGCTCCGGCGACAGCGACGAGGGCATACAGCACGGCTGGTGGGAGGTTGTAGCTGAGCGCCCAGATGCAGGCGGCGGCTGTCAGGAACATTCCGGCGGAGACCTTCTTGGCCCCGACGCGGTCGGCCAGCCTGCCGAGCAGGGGAGTGCCGATGATGGCGCCGAGATTGAGTGCTATGAGGAATGCCAGGGACGATCCGAGACCGTAGCCGGCCTTGCGCATGATCTGGGCGAGCCAGGTGTTGAGGCCGTAAACGAGCAGCAGCCCGAACGCGGTGGCCACCCAGAACAGCAGCGTCGCGACCACGTAGCGCCCAGAGAACAAGGTCCGCAGGCCGCTGAGTGCACTCGGCTTGGCGGCGCCGGTGCTGTGGACGGGTTCTTCGAGTGTCAGGTCGAAGCGTGCCGCGAGGGCTTCAGCTTCGGCGCGCCTGCCGCGGTTCAGCAGGTAGCTCGCCGACTCCGGGAGCTTGAACCACATCAGGGGCAGTAGCACCAGGCCGAGTGCGCCGCCGGCGGTGAACATGGCGCGCCAGCCGAACTCCGGAATGATCCAGATGGCCGACAGGGCGGCGACGATACCGCCGGTGGGATATCCGGAGAACATCAGGGCGTTGGTGGCGTTCTGCCGCTGGGGATGGGCGTACTCGACGGTCAGCGCTATCGCGGTGGGGACGACGCCGCCGAGACCCACACCGGCGACGAGCCGTGCCAGGCCGAACAGGTCGGGGTTGGGGGCGGCTGCCGCGAGAAACATGGCGGCGGAGAACCACAGGGTGCAGGCCATCATGATGCGGCGGCGTCCGAAGATGTCGGTGACGGTGCCGATGAGCAGCGCCCCGATGAGCATTCCGATCAGTGTGTAGGAGCCGATCCGGCCGGCTTCGGCAGCGCTGAGCGTCCATTCGGCGCCGCCGCCGAGCAGGGTCGGCAGTACCGTGCCGTAGACAATCAGGTCGTAGCCGTCGACGACGATGGTGGCCGAGCACAGGGCCACTGCCAGGAAACGTGCGTGCGACCGGCCTTGCGGGGTGGGACGCGTCATCTCGCTGCTTCCTTACGTGGGGACCGGCGCAAGGGCGTGGTCGGCGGCCGTGAGGTGGTAATTCCGAGCGGGGCGGGCGGTGTTGTGGGAGCGGGCATGGCGTTCCCCTCTTGGCGTGGGCAAGGAGGTCGTGACCGACCATGGTGGATCGCCGGGCGCTGGTGTGCTGTCCACCCAGCGCCGGGTGCGGCAGCCGCCGCAGATGCGGGTATGGGCGGTGGGGCCGGTGGCCGTGTGCAGAGGGGGGTGGCTCCTTGCCGGCTGGCAAGGAAGCTACTCATCAGGCCGGGATGCCTGCGCTTCGGGCCATGTACGGGACCGGTGGGCACAGTGGATGCGAAGCCATGTGGGCCTGTCGGCACCGGCTGCGGGAGATGAAATCTGAGGCCAGGTGACGTTTGTGACGCGGCGTTCTCCCTTGGAGAAACAATGTATGCCGCTTTCAAAACGGTCGTCAATGATTCGGCAGAGATGATTGCGCTTCGGATGCCGGGTCATGTGCCGGGGCCGGAGCGGCCTGGACCGTACGCCGGACACCCGCGGGGTGCCGGGCAACCCAGCGGGTCTTGCCCGGCCCAGGAGCGCCGGCCAGGCGCCTACGGAACCGCGACTGCCGTCCCGTAGGGCCGTACGGAACGCCTCCTGCTCCTCCGGGCCCGGACAGGGTGAGCAACTTCTCCAGCTGGTCGACGGCGAGCAGCGTGGGGCGGCTGTCGGGACATTCCGCAAGGCACCGTTCGAGGGCGCCGATCGGGTCCAGGCCCGGCGAGAACGGTGCGGCGACGGCCCACCGCCCCGCCGCCGAGTGCGTGCTTGAGCGGCCGTCGATCCCATACAGGAGCGCCTCGGACAGGTTTCCGCTGACGCTACCCGTGCCTGTGGATCACCGAGAGAGCGTGCTCGCGCGCCGGTGCGCTCAGTAAGCTGTTCAGCTCGTCGAACAACGCGCCTGCTGTCACCCCACTCCATCCCGGGGGCAGCAGCGACAGCGGAATCCCCGGGTCGCGGTAGGGCAGTCGCCGCCACTGGGTGAGCATGGGTATGTACGTCCGGAACGCCTCCAGCGGCGTCGTCCCGCCGGACGAGGCCGCGTCGAGGACCGGGCGGTGGCGTCGCAGGAAGTCCTCGTACAGCTCGGTGAGTTCGCCCAGGTCCCACCACGTGCGGACCTTCGACCGCAGGTTGCCGAAGGCGAAGTGGTCGCCGGTGAAGATGTCGACGTATTCGGACAGCCCGCGGCATTCCAGGGTCCGCCGGGTCTCCGCCGCCAGGTTCCCCGGTGCGACCCATACCCCGGGTGCCGCTGTGCCGAAGCCCAGACGGGTCAGGCTCGACCGGAGCTCGTGCCGCTTCTCGCGCTCGGACTCGGGCACGGAGAACACGACCACGAGCCAACCGTCCTCGGTGGTCGCCCGGCAACGCTCGAAGATCCGCACGTCTCCCTCGGCGAGCGCATCCAGGGTCGATTCGGCGAGAGAGTAGCCCGCGGCGCCCGCGTGGCGTTCGCTGCGGAGCACTCCACGACGCTTCAGGCGGGAGACCGAGGACCGCACGGCCTGCCCCTCCACCCCGAGGTCCGCCATGAGCCTCACCACAGACGCCACGGAGAGCCAGTTGCGCTCGCCCCGGGCGTACAGCCCGAAGACCGTGATGATGAGCGGGCCGAGGCGGGTGTCACGGCCGCCTGCGGCATTGGGGGCCGACTGGGACTCCGCCGTCATGTCCGCACCATCGTCACCGTCGTCGAAGACTTCCCAACGCCGGCATCCGACGGAAACCGCATTCGGACGTCCCGCGCCATCCAGCCCTGCTCTCTTGGTACGCCGGGTGTCTGTGTTCGCCTCGGCTCGCTGGCGCCGTTCAGTGCCGTCTCCTCGTCCTTCCCGCGGGTGGCTTCCGGCCACCGGATGATCGTCTGGCAGTCTATCGTTTGACGTCGTTATCGCTCTCGGACGCTTGCGTCCACGATCATCGGGCAGCGGCGCCTGATGCCCATCACCTCCTGAGTGGGGCGTGCCCACCGTTCGGGGCGGTCGCCGGATGGTCCGCCCCAGGGGAAGCCGACCGCGACGCACGTGGTGGGCGCCCGGACTCAGCTGCGACGCACACGCGGACCGTCATCCTGCGGGACCGGCATCCACCTCGGTCACGTAAGCCGGGTCGACGCCACTTTGTTGCGCAGTTCGCCCAGCCCGCTGACCCGGGTGACGACCACATCACCGTCCCTCAGGAAGATCTGCGGTTCGCGCGCGTTGCCGATGCCGCTCGGGGTGCCGGTGAGCACCACGTCCCCGGCACGCAGCGTCATGCCGCGGCTGAGCTCGGCGATGATCCGGGCGAACGAGAAGGCCATCTGGGCACTGGAGGCGTTCTGCAGCAGGACGCCGTTGACCTCGCACTGCACCCTGAGGCCCATGGGGTCGTCGATCTCGTCGGCGGTGGTGAGCCACGGGCCGAGCGGCATCGTCGCGTCGATGCTCTTGCCCTTGAGCCACTGGCCGCCGTGCGCTCGCTGGAGGTCGCGCTGGGAGACGTCGTTGGCGACCAGGTAGCCGAAGACGTGTTCCAGGGCCTTTTCCTCCGGGATCGACCTGGCGTCGCGGCCGATGACGAGGGCGATCTCGGCCTCGTAGTCCCACTTGGCGGAGAGATCGGGGTCGTAGGCGATGTCGTCGGCGGGGCCGATGACGGTGTCCGGGCCCTTGGTGAAGAACGTGGGGTGCTTGGGGCGGGAGGAGGGGTCCTGGCCCTCGCGTTTGCCCTTGGACTCCTCGAAGTGGTCCCAGTAGTTCCAGCCGGTGCACAGGATGTCGCGGTTGAAGCGGTGCAGCGGCGACTCCAGGCGGACCTCGGAGAGTGGCAGCGTGTCGGCGCCGGCGAGCATGGTCCGGGCCGCGTCGAGTGCCGCCGGGCCGCCGCGGACGATGTCGTCGACCGTGCCGGCGGACGCGGGCAGCAGCGCCACCGCGAGCCCGGCCTCGTCGACGGCCCCCGCCCGCCGGACGCCGTCAACGGTAAGAGATGCGAGTTTCACTCTGGTCGTCCCTCAGCTCTCGGTTCCGGCGGTGGAGTCGTCCATCGCGGTGACGGCGCGCGTGACGTCGGCCTCCCGGACGATGGGATCCGGAGTGGTCTTGGTGCCGTCGCGGACGATCGTGCTGGTCATCATGTGGTGGTTCCTCACTTCCCGGTTGCTTCCTATGGGGTGTCGCATGCGGAGTACGGGGGTGCGTGACCCACAGCGAGCCTGCCCCGGCCGTGCCGCGGCGCCGGGGGCCCGTTACGGGCCCCCGGGCGCGCGGGTACACGGGACGCTCGGCCGTCCGGACAGCTGCGTCCGTCGTTCCTGTCACGTCTTCGCCCCGTCCCCGGAGCGCAGTGCGTTCCCTTTTCAGTCGTCAACGAAGGGCTATATCTGTTGCGTGTGGGGCTGCGTGCGCTCGTGGCTCGGACGTACGGCCACGGCTCGGAGGGATGCGGCGCTGTGGATCGCTAGTGGCGCGGTATCGCGAGTCGGTGTTCCGGGATGACGGCCACTCCGAGGATCTCGATCATGGCCTCGGGCTGCCACAGGGCGGTGCAGCCGATGCCGGCCATGGCTGGGTAGACGGGGCCGGCGAGCTCGCGCCAGACCTTGCCGATCTCCTTCCCGTGGGCCTGGTAGTCGGGGATGTCGGTGAGGTAGATAACCACGCTGACCAGGTCTTCCGGTTGGCCGCCCGCCTCGTGCAGCGTGGTGAGCACGTTGCTGAACGCCTGGCGGAACTGCTCGACGATGCCGCCCGGGACGATCTTCATATCGGCGTCGAGAGCGGTCTGTCCGCCGAGGTGGAGGGTGTTTCCCACCAGGGTTCCGTGTGAGTAGCCATGGGGAGCGGGAAGGGCGTCCGGGTTCACGGCAACGGGTGTCATGAGGCCTCCAGTTCGGGTGGGACTCGGGGGTGGGATGGGTCCGCCCCGTCCCTCGATGTGTATTGACAATAGATGACGGCCGTGAAGAATACGAGATATCGCTCGCTCGCTTTGCTCGTCAGAAGGGCAGGGGACGAACCGGTGGGGCCGCTGCGGCCCAGGGGTCTGTACGTGACCCGCACGCAAGGCGGCACCGGAGCCCCAATGGCCCTGCGACGGCGATCTCTTCGAAAGCGAACAGCGGCACCGGCACCCCGTGCCGTCAGGTCCGCCACGCCAGGGCCTCCCCGACCACCACTGAAACGGAGCCGATCCCATGGAGCCTGACTTCAGCAAGTACCGACTCGAAGGCGACAACTCGATGTACCGGCTGACCAGCGGTCTCGTCGCTCCTGTGGTGACGCGCGGCGGCTTGGAGGACGCGGGCACCGCGGACTCGGGCGGGGCCGTCCGGATCTCGGGTGTGAGCATTCAGCACACCCCGGCCACCAGGCTGTGGTTCGGGAAGGTCAGCAACGATCCCGGCTACCGCTCGGTCTCCCACCACCACGGCGAGGCCGAGACCGGCGGCTACGTCCTGTCGGGCCGGGCGCGCATCTACTTCGGCGCGAAGTTCGAGGACTACGTCGACATGGAGGAGGGCGACTGGGTCTTTGTGCCGCCCTTCATGCCGCACGTCGAGTGCAATCTCTCGCGCACGAAGCCGCTGACGTGGATGACCACCCGGACGCCGGAGAACATCGTCGTCAACCTGCCCGACGTCGACGACGCCGATCTGCGCGACTGGATGGACCGATGACGACCGGGACCGGAGCAACGGCGATCGAGACGCTGCCGACCTCCGCCGTCTTCACCGCAGCTGTCACGCTGACGCCCGCCGACCCCGAGCACTTCGACCTCGCCTTCACCGCCGTCACCCAGCCCTGCCCGTGGCCCAAGGCGTACGGCGGCGACCTGGTCGCCCAGGCCGCGGCCGCGGCGATGCGGTCGGTGACCGACGGCAAGATGCTGCACTCGATGCACAGCTACTTCCTGCGCCCGGCCGACATCGGGGCGAGTGTGCGCTACGAGGTGGAGCTGCTGCGCGACGGCCGCGGATACAGCACCCGGCAGGTACGCGGCTACCAGAACGGCAAGCCGCTCTACGTCTGCCTGGCCAACTTCGCCGCCGGCGAACCCGGTGGGACGTTCCAGGCCGAGCTCACCGAGGCCGTTCCCGACGCCGGAGACCTGGCCGGCGCGGCGGCGTACCTCGCGGAGCGCAGCGGCGGCTCGATGACCGAGGCGACGAAGAGCTACTGGTCGGGCGGACGCGGCTTCGACATGCGGCACGTGCCCGGCCCGGTCTACCTCACCGTCGAGGGAGAGCGGGTGCCCCACCAGGCGGTGTGGCTGAAGCCGTTCGACCCGCTCCGGCCCGTCGCGGGACTGACCGACGCCCAGCGGGACCTGGCCGCGCTCGCCTACGTCTGCGACTACACGATCCTCGAACCCGTCCTGCGGGTGCTCGACCTGCCCTGGGCCAAGCCCGGGCTCATCACCGCCAGCCTCGACCACGCCATGTGGTTCCACCGCACGGGGCCGGTGGACGACTGGCTCCTCTACGTCCAGGAAGCGGTCGCCGCCGATGCGGGCCGCGGCCTGGGTACCGGCCGCTTCTTCACACGCGACCACCGCCACCTGGCCACTGTCGTTCAGGAGGGCATGATCCGCCCCGCCTGACCCGCCGCATCCGCTGCGTGCTCCCGGAAGGACTCCCCCCGTTGACTCTTCCGCTCTCTCTTTCGAGCTCGGCACACCTGGACACCTTCGCTCGCGACCACCTTCCCCCCGCGCACCTGTGGCCGACGGTCGAGTTCACCACGCCGGAACTTCAGTACCCGGACCGGCTCAACGCCGCCACCGAGCTCATCGACATCCCTGTATCGAAGTTCGGGGCCGACCGGCCCGCGCTGCGTACGCCGACCGGGGAGACCTGGTCCTACGGCGAGCTGCGGACGCGCGCCAATCAGGTCGCCCAGGTGCTGACCGAGGACCTCGGCCTGGTGCCCGGACAGCGCGTCATGCTGCGCTCGCCCAACAACCCGTGGACGGTCGCCGCCTGGCTCGGCGTGCTCAAGGCCGGCGGCGTCGTCGTGACCACCATGGCCGCCCTGCGGGCCCGCGAGATCGCACCGGTCGTCGAGCGGACGCGCCCCTCGATCGCGCTGGTGGACCACCGGTTTGCCGAGGACGTGTACACCGTCCGGGACACCACACTGCCGTCGCTGACGGTCGTGGAGTATGGCGGCACAAGTACGGAGGATCTTGTTGCGCGCGCCACGGCCAAGTCCGGCGAGTTCACCAATGTGGACACCGCCGCCGACGACGTGGCGCTCCTCGGACCGACGTCCGGAAGCACCGGCGTCCCGAAGATCACCATGCACTTCCACCGCGACATTCTGTCCATCGACAACACCTTTAGCCGCCATGTGTTGGGACTGGTCCCGGGCGACCTGGTCGCCTGCACAGCACCCTTCGCCTTCACGTTCGGCCTCGGCATGCTCGTCGTCTTCCCGCTGCGGGCGGGTGCCTGCGCCCTGCTGATAGAAGCTGCCACCCCGCCGCAGCTCGCGGAGCTCGTCGAGCAGGTGGGTGTCACCGTGCTCGCTACGGCGCCCACGGCGTACAAGGCGATCGTTCGAGACGGGAAGGAACAGCAGCTCGCCGGGCTGCGGGTGGGGGTATCGGCCGGCGAACACATTCCCCAAGACACGTGGGAGCAGCTGCGGGACCGGCTCGGGCTCAGGGTCATCGATGGCATCGGCGCGACCGAGTTGCTGCACATCTTCATCTCGGCCGCCGCTGACGACATCCGTCCCGGCGCCACCGGAAAGCCGGTGCCGGGCTACCGCGCCACCATCCTCGACCTTGATGGTGTGGAGCTCGGCCCCGGTGAGCCGGGGCGGCTGGGTGTCATCGGTCCGGTCGGCTGTCGCTACCTCGACGACGAGCGCCAGAAGGACTACGTCGTGAGCGGCTGGAACGTCACCGGCGACATCTTCCACCGGGACGAGGACGGCTACTTCCACTACCACGCCCGCAGCGACAACATGATCGTCTCCTCGGGCTACAACATAGGCGGGCCCGAGGTCGAGGCCGCCGTCGACACCCACCCCGATGTCCTGGAGTGCGCCGTCGTCGGCCGCCCCGACGCCGAGCGCGGCTCGGTCGTGTGCGCCTTCGTCGTGCTCCGCGAAGGAGTGAGAGGCGATGCCGCCAAGGCCAAGGAGATCCAGGACCACGTCAAACAGGTCATCGCCCCCTACAAGTACCCGCGTGACGTGCGGTTCTGCGACTCCCTGCCCCGCAACATCAGCGGCAAGTTGCAGCGTTTCGCACTCCGTAAGATCGTCGAAGACGAGCAGGCCCCAGCGCCCGCCGCCGAGCAGTGAGAGGAACTCCCTTGAAGATCGCGATTGTTGGTGGTGGCCCAGGTGGCCTCTATCTCGCTGCTCTCATGAAACAGCTCGATGCGGCCCACGACATCACCGTCTGGGAGCGCAACGCCCCTGACGACACCTTCGGGTTCGGCGTGGTGTTCTCCGACGAGACGCTCGGCGGCATCGAGAACGCCGACCCCGAGTTCGCCGAGGCCATGGCGCGGCGGTTTGCCCGATGGACCGACATAGACATCCACTTCGGTGCGGAGAGCCGCACCGTCGGTGGCCAGGGCTTCGCCGCCATGAGTCGCAAGGAGCTGCTCCGCCTGCTGCAGGAGCGATGCCGTGACCTCGGGGTCGTCGTGCGCTTCTCGACGCTCGCCCCCGATGCCGACGCTCTTCGCGCGTCGTACGACCTGGTGGTCGCGGCCGATGGCGCCAACTCCCAGGTCCGGGCGGCCTACGCGGACTTCTTCCGCCCCGCTCTGGACCGACGGCACAACAAGTACATGTGGCTCGGCACGGACCGGGTGTTCGAGGCCTTCCAGTTCTTCGTGAAGCAGACGGAGTGGGGGACCATGCAGGTCCACGGGTACCCCTACTCCGAGACCGGCTCCACGTTCATCGTCGAGATGCACGAGGACGTCTGGCGCCGCGCCGGCTTCGACGCCACCGAGGGGGTCGACTTCCCGCCCGGCGTCTCCGACGAGCAGGCCGTCGAGCGCATGCGCGAACTCTTCGCCGAGGAGCTCGCGGGGCACCAGGTGTTCGCCAACAACTCGAAGTGGCTCAACTTCACCACCGTACGCAACGAGCGGTGGCACTACGGCAACCTCGTCCTCGTCGGCGACGCCGCGCACACTGCGCACTTCTCTATCGGGTCGGGGACCAAGCTGGCGATGGAGGACTCGCTCGCCCTCGCCGCCTGTCTGCACGAACACCCGGACGTGGACTCCGCGTTGACCGCCTACGAGGCCGAGCGGCGCTCTGTCGTCGAGTCCACGCAGCGAGCCGCCCAAGCCTCGCTGGAGTGGTTCGAGAACATCGGCATGTACGTCGACCAGGAGCCGACCCAGTTCTGCTTCAACCTGCTCACGCGGTCGCGCCGCATCACCTACGACAACCTCCGTACCCGCGACCGGGAGTTCGCCGACCACGTCGACGCCGCCTTCGCCAAGTCCCAAGGACTCGACGGCACCGCGCCCGCGATGTTCCAGCCGTTCCGACTGGGGCAACTGGAGCTGAAGAACCGGGTCGTCGTCTCCTCGATGGACATGTACAGCGCGGTCGACGGCCTGCCCGGCGACTTCCACCTCGTCCACCTCGGCTCCAAGGCCATGGGTGGTGCCGGACTGGTGATGACGGAGATGGTCTGTGTCTCGCCCGAGGCCCGCATCACCCCCGGCTGCACGGGTCTGTGGACCGACGCACAGCGCGACTCCTGGGCGCGGATCGTGTCCTTCGTCCACGACCGGAGCACCGCCCGCATCGGTCTCCAGCTCGGCCATGCGGGCCGGAAGGGCTCCACCCGGCTCATGTGGGAGGGCATGGACGACCCGCTGCCGGAGGGGAATTGGGAGATCACCGGCCCGTCACCGCTGCCGTACGGTCCCGGATCGGCCGTTCCGCGCGAGCTCACCCGCGCCGACATGGACCGGATCACCGCCGACTTCGTGGCGGCCGCGCGCCGCGGCGCCGAGGCGGGTTTCGACCTGCTCGAACTTCACTGCGCGCACGGCTACTTGTTGTCCTCCTTCCTCTCCCCGGTCGCCAACCACCGCACCGACGAGTACGGCGGCCCGCTGGAGAACAGGCTCCGGTTCCCCCTGGAAGTGTTCGACGCCGTCCGTGCCGCCTGGCCGGCAGAGCGGCCTGTGATCGTGCGCATCTCCGCGACCGACTGGGTCCCGGACGGCAACACCGAGCACGACGCGGTCGAGATCGCCCGCGCCTTCATCGCCCACGGGGCGGAGGCGATCGACGTCTCCTCGGGCCAGGTCACCAAGGGCGAGCGCCCCGCGTTCGGCCGCTCCTACCAGACGCCGTTCGCGGACCGGATCCGGCACGAGGTCGCTGCCGCCACCGGTACGGCGGTCATCGCGGTCGGCGCCATCGCGTCGTACGACGACGTGAACTCGATCCTGCTGGCGGGCCGCGCCGACCTGTGCGCCGTCGGCCGCACCCACCTGTACGACCCGCACTGGACCCTGCACGCGGCGGCCGAGCAGGAGTACCGGGGCGCCGCTGCAGAGTGGCCGGTGCAGTTCAAGGCCGGCCGCCGAAAGCCGCCGACCTCGCGCACCGATGCCGTACGACCCCGGCTGTCGCTGCTACGGGCCGACGAGTCCGACCAGACCGTCCACCTGCGCTGGACGCCGTCACGTGAACCGGCCCCCGTCTCCTGAGCCGGTGGACGGCACGAGCGTGACCCGTGCCGTCCACCGCTCCCGCGTGGGGTGGATGGACACCGACGCCGCCGGACACCACCACAACACGGCCGTAGTCCGATTCGTCGAGGAGGCCGAGGCGACGCTGATGAGGGAGCGCGGCATCACCGGCTACTTCGGCGCCGCACCACGCGTGCGGTACGAGGTCGACTTCGCATCGCCACTGTGGTTCGGGCAGGAGGTCACCACGACCGTCGTCCTTGAGCGCATCGGCACGTCCTCGTTCACCTTTCGCTTCGAGGTGTGGGGCGAGGAGACCGACCGCCACGCACGTCGGCTTGCGGCATCGGGGCGTTACGTCACGGCCCATGTCCCTCGGGGCGCGGACAGGAGCGCGCCGTGGCCCGTCCCCTGGGTCACCGCCCTCAAGGGCGACGCCCACACTGCGTAACCCGAGCGGGGGCAGTGACCGCCATGCCTCACGACGGTCACAGCCCCTGTTTGACGCCTCCGCCGAGTTCGGCAGCCTGGCCCCGGTACTTGCCTGCGTAGGCGACCATGCCCGCGTAGCGGGGATGGTGGAGCATCTTGGCGATCATCGTGGAGGACCAGGTACGGGCGACAGGAGGCCTGCTCGGCCGTTGTCGCGCGGGACGGCGACCGCGTCACCGTCTCAACGGGCCACGCCGACACCGAGTATGGCTTCACGGGCTCCGAGGCGTGACCTGCCTGGGGAGGTCATGGTCCCAGGACCTGAGCCGTTCCAGCGCCTCCCACTCGGCGCGGAGCAGGGACAGGAGCGCGAGGTCGTAGCGGCGGCCGCGGTGCAGACACGCCGAGCGGCGTACGCCCTCGCGGACGAAGCCCGAGGCGGCGAGGACGGTGAGGGCTGCGGCGTTCTCGGTGTGGGTGACCGCTTCGAGGCGGTGCAGGGGGAGTTCGCCGAAGGCCAGGTCGGCCAGCGCGTCGAGGGCGTCCCTGCCGTGGCCCCGGCCGCGGCTCTGCGGGGCCAGCATGAGGTATACCTCGGCCGTGCCGTCGGCGAGGTCCTGGGCGATGAGGGCTATGTGGCCGATGGGGGTGCCGTCGGGCAGCAGGACGAGGAAGTCGTCGCGATTCTGATCGTCGATGTCGCGCTCTATGCGGTCGCGGAGCGAGGACAGGGGGCGTGGCCAGAGGCCGATCTCATGGGCGGCCGTCGGGTCGGACCGCCACTTCTGCAGGAGCTCGGCGTCATCGGTCTCCAGCGGGGTGAAGCCGACGCTCCGCCCCCGCCAGCAGGGCTCCCGGCCCCTCTCCGCTGCGATGTCCTTACCCAAGTTCTCGGCCACGGGCGGAGCGTACTGGCCGGGGCGGGCGGTCGGCCACGGAGTTTCCGCGTGGTTTCCGCGCCGGGGCGGTGGAAGCCGGCCGCTGTGGCTATGCCTGCAGACCGCGCAGGACCAGCTCGCGTACGGACTCGAAGTCGGCGGTGATGTCCGGGCGGGACCTGGTAGTTGTCGCTGGTGGGGACGAGCGCGGGGGGAACGTGCGCCTGGTCCACTCGGACGACATCCTGGCCCTGGGCATCCTGTGCGAGGCGTACGGCTTCGGCATACCCACCGCGGTCCTGCCGTGCCTGAACTCGGCACAGGCCGCGCATTCCGCGTACAGCAGGGCCTTGACCGGCTGCGCGAAATGGGCGTCGTGATCGGCGTGTACGAACCTCACAAGCCCATGGCCGGTGGTGGAGCCGACGGCTTCCGCTGGGACGAGGCGCTGGAGCTGCTCACCCCTGGGAGGTCGTGGGCCAGATGCTCGACCACGCCGCGAACGGCGCCCGTTACCGGCCCGCCGCGCTGCTGCGGCGCTCTCTCGAGGAGGCCTGTAAGGCCGACGGCCGGTTGCTGGAGGAGGCGTACGGGTGCCGTCGTGGCGTTGGCCGGGGCGAGGCGGACGGCGCCAACGGGTGACCATGGCCATCGCAGGCGAGGTGGATTTTGCTGGTCAACTCGCTTCGGGAAGGGACGAGGGAGCGAGCGTCCGGTTCTCGTGGGGACGTTGACAGGGGAGTCGCGTCATGTAGCGGTTCGGGTGGTTTACAGTCCTCGTCCGTGTGAATGCACTGGCTCCGCGTCGCTCGTATGCCAAGTGTGATGCCCGATGAGTACACAACATATGAACACTCCAGGCGTGAGCACTCCGAGCACGAAGAACACGGACGCATCGAGCGAGGAGCGACTCGCGTCGGATGCTTCGCGCGCCTCGCACCCCTCGCCTCGGCCGCACGGCGCTCAGCCCTCACGGCGCTCCGTGGTCACGGCGACCGGTGCCTCGGCGCTCGCTGCCGGACTCACCGCCGCCTCGGTCGCGCCCGCGACCGCGTTGAGCCCTGCCACCACACCCTCGACGGCGCCGGCCGTGGTGCCGCCCGGCGTCGATCCCAAGGCGTACACCACGGTCGCCCGCGCCATCGCCGTCTACGACGAGCACGACAAACCCCTCGTCCCGGCCTACCTGAAGGCCATCGAGAACGGCTTGCCCGCCAGCCGGGCGAAGGCAACGAAGCGGGTCCTGATCGTCGGGGCCGGACCGGCCGGCCTGCTCGCCGCCAACCTGCTCAACCGGGCAGGCCACGATGTCGTCGTGATCGAGGCCAACGGCAACCGCGTCGGCGGCCGAATCAAGACATTCCGCAAGGGCGGCCACGAGAACGGGGAGCAGCCCTTCGCCGACCCCAAACAGTACGCCGAAGCCGGGGCCATGCGGCTGCCCGACAGCCACCCGCTCCTCATGGCACTGATCAAGAAGCACGACCTCGCGCTCCAGGAGTTCTACCTGGTGGATGTGGAGGTCGACAACCCGACGAAGAAGGCCAACCGCACCTGGATCCACGTCAATGGCATCCACATGCGCCGTGCCGACTACGAGAAGAACCCCGAAAAGATCAACGACACCTTCGGTGTCACGGGCCCCAACCGCACGAAGACCGCCTCTGCCATCCTCGCGCACGCCCTCGAACCCGCACACCGGCTCATCCGGGGCAAGGAGGGGACGGCCCTCGTCAACGGATGGGTCGAGATTCTCAAGACGTACGGCCACTGGTCCATGTACCGGTATCTCACCGAAGTCGCCAGGCTCGACACCAGGACCATCGACCTCATTGGCACCATCCAGAACCTGACCTCCCGACTGCACCTCTCCTTCACGCACAGCTTCCTGTCCGCCGCGCTGATCGACCCCAAGACCAAGTTCTGGGAGATCAAGGGCGGCACCGCACTGCTCGCCGACGCGCTGTACACGCCTGTGAAGGGGAAGGTAAGGCTCGACAGGCGCGTCGTACGTATCGAACACAACGGCGGCAAGGTCAGGGTGCACACCGTTTCCGAGGACTGCCAGACCGGCGAGGGGGGTGTCACGGAGGTCTTCGAGGGCGACGAGGCGATCATCACCGTCCCCTTCTCCGGACTGCGCCACGTGACCTTCGACCCTCCGCTCACCTACGGCAAGCGCCGGGCCATCACGGAACTGCACTACGACGCCGCGACCAAGGTGCTGCTGGAATTCTCCCACCGTTGGTGGGAGTTCACCGAGGCGCAGTGGAAGGAGGCGCTGAACTCCATCGAGGACAAGCTCTACGAAAAGTACAAGGCTGGCGGGGTCAAGCACGGCAAGTACCTCGGCGCGCACAAGTCCGTGAAGAACCTGGGGGTGACGATCCCCGACGAACTCAAGAAGTGCTTCGCCGTCTTCCGGCCCGTCATGAGCGGCGAACCGGACGCCGCTCATGTCCGTGGCGGCGGCTCCGTGAGCGACAACGCCAACCGCTTCATGTACTTCGAGCACGCGCACCCTCTGGAGGGCAGCGACGGAGGCATCATGCTCGCCTCCTACAGCTGGTCCGACGACGCCCTCAAGTGGGACGCCTTCGCCGACGAGGAGCGGTATCTGCGCGCGCTCGCTGGAGTGCAGGCTGTCTTCGGCCGCCGCTGCGAGGTTTTCTTCACCACCAAGTGCAAGACCCAGTCGTGGATGCGCGACCACTACGCCTATGGTGAGGCTTCTGTGCTCTTCCCCGGCCAGCACACGGAACTGTTCCCCGACGTCCCCACATCCGAAGGGCCGCTGCATTTCGCGGGGGACCACACGTCCATCAAGCCCGCCTGGATCGAAGGCGCCCTCGAATCCGCCGTCCGGACGGCATTGAAGGTCCACACGGGCTGACAGGGGGATGGGACGCCCCGGTCCGGCGCCCCACTCGCCGGGACACCGGACCGGGGCGCCCGTCCGCTCAGCGCCCCCGCTATTTGTTGTGCGGTCCTGCAAGCAAGAGGGCCGCTGGGCTCCGGGCCCGACATGGCTGTGCCCCCTGTCGAAGGGATGACCTGGGGGGTGGTGTCACCGGGCCCGAGGGGTGCCGTTGGAGACGCTGATGAGGGGTCCGACTACCGCCCGGCCGAGCGCAACGCCCGGCCGAGCGCAACGCCCGGCCGTCTGCGGGCGGCAGGTCTGCATAACGTGGATGCGCGCGTACGGCGCCGACACCAAGGCCAGCGCACGACCAACCCGTTGGGAGAGGGTGCGATGCACGACACTGACGACGTGGGCGTCTTCCTCGGCCTGGGCGTCTTCCGCGGCCTGGACGTCGGCGAGAGTGCCCACCACGGGCACGGGCTCACGCCCGCCGGCAAGAAGGTCTTCGACAAGCAGCTGCCCAACAGCGAGCCCCTTCCATCGGCGCGGAGCTTGCCCATGCCTTTGTCGACGGGCGAGTTCGAACACACTGTTCTCAGCTGACTGGTGCGACACGAAGAACACCGGGACCGCAAGTGTCCGAACCGCCTGTGTGCCGTGATGCGACCACGGTGGAACGTGCGCTCCGCGCGACCGTGTCACGTTGATAGCGAGGCGACCGATGTTGGCCGCACCATGCCGGCCAAGGCCCCCACTGTCAGCCACAGTCCTGTGGCCAAGAGCTCTTAACACGATCACGGGTTGGTCTTCTTGAGGCGTATTCAGTAGACGAGGCCGAAAGCCGGTTGACGTGGGGCGTCGTGCAAGTCGAGGCGTCCGGGGACCGAACCACCCCAGATTTCGAGGTGGAAGCTCCCGAGAAGCCACTGGGGCAGGTGCGGCGCCCGCGTGGAGGCCGCACACGAGTGCCGGACCTCGACTCAAGACTGCGGCCGACGTTGTTGGCGTTGGTCGAGCCGAGGGGTGATCCGGGGAACATGGCCGGCCAGGCGCCAGGCCCTTCGGTAGTGCGGGCCGGCACGCCCCCGGCGGGCTGACTGACCAGCCCTTTTCGCAATGTGCCGCGCTGGGGTCGGGGCACGACGCCGTGTGGCCGTGACAGATGTCGGACGGCAGGCGCTACTCGGCTCCGCCGGAGAAACCGTAGTACAACCCGCGGCCCGGGACGGGCAGTCCTGCGGGCAGCCGAGGACCAGACAGCTCGGGTACGGCGACGGCATCCCAGTCCACGAAGCCGTCGACGAGGTGCTGGTCGAGGTCGATCGAGCTCACCTCGGTGGCGTCCACATACGTAATCAGGGTAAGGGCGCCAAATCCACCCTCGGACAGCGCCAGCCACTTATCGCAGGCCCAACGGATCTCATCGGCGTCGGACGCGACCACGGTTGCGCTGTGCCGCACGGATCCGCTCTGTGCCTCGTCCTCCAGCACATAGAAACTGTACGCCGCCTCCGAGGCGGGCTTGCCGCTCACACCGAGTAGCACGGCCAGCTCGTCCAATCCGGCCTCCGCATGGCCGAGGGGTCCGGCCGCGCGTATCCGGGCATACAACTCCTCCGCCTCGATCTGCCGCCGTCCGACGGTGTCCTCGTCCTCCCCGTACTCCGCCATGACGTCGGGGTTCATGTCCAGCACGGCCTCCCAGTAGGAGATCTGCTGGGCAAGACGCCCCGTCAGCAGGGTCAAGGCCTCGACATCATCTGGGCGTGCCTTCACGGCGGCGCGCAGCCAGTGCTCCTCGGGCCAGGTCGGGCCGCCGTCGCCAGACTCCGCCGGGTCCAATGCCGTCAGGCACAGCAGCCGCCCCAGCTCCAGCGCAGCCTGGGCGTCGCCGGCAGCAGCAGTGCTCCGCAGCCGTGTGATCGTCTCGTTCGTGATCGCCATGGGCCGACGCTACAACCCGCCACTGACAACGGGCATCCCGCAGATCCGGCGAGACACCCAACGAGCCGTGGCAGTCCTCGCCCGGCGTCCGGCGGGGTCGGGCAGAGCCTGCCCCTGGTGCCCCACCCTGCCGGTCGGGCGGCGAGGACTCGACACGCCACCCGCCCCTGGTCACCGTGCCATCCCTGCGTGTTCCCATGAGCATGAGCCGCTGCCGATCCGAGAGACCTGACCCAGGCACTGTCCGATGGGCCGTGTGACCAGTCCAGCATTCACATCGTTCCGGCCGGTGTGGGGCGGGGCGCAAGACGTCAGTACTCAGTGCTTGGCGGGCTCGCGCGGCGGCATCCAGTGGTGGACCGTGTAGTCACCCTTCTCCAGGGTTTCGATGGGGGCGGAGCCCAAGCACTTGCCGACGCTGTTCTTCGGCAGACCGTCTATGGCCCAGCTGTAGCCCAGCCGGTCCTTCTTGCCGTCGTCCAGCACGGTGAAGCCGAATCGCTTGCCCTTGAGCTCGCCGATTTCCGGCATGCCCGGTGCGCCCTGGAAGTGCGACTCGGTCACGATGCCGGTGGCGACGGCGACCGGGCCGCCGGTCACCAGGCAGTCGATTCGGCCCTTGAAGTAGCCGCCCCACTGCTTGCCGATGTGGTGGCTGGCGTAGAAGGTGCCGCGTGCCTTGTCGGCGAATCCATGGGCGTCAAAGGTGAAGTGGACGTTGTCGCCCGGCTGGCGCTTGAGCTTGGCCGACCCCTTGAGCAGCGGTTCATCGGCGGTGTGCCGGGCGGCATGGGTCCCGGTCGCGGCGGGGGCTCCGACGGCGGATTCGGCCGCGGTGGCCGCGTCCGTGGTGCCCAGGGTCAGTGCGGTCGCCGCGCCGAGTGTGAGGGCCGTGGCGGCAACGAGGAAAGGGTGGCGAACGCGGGCGCGGGTGCGGAGCATTGCTTCCTCCAACGGAAGTGGCGTCGAGCGGACCGTCATCGGGTCCGTCGGCCGGGAGATTCCCGGCCGCTCACCACAGTGCCGACCGCGCTCGTATCACCACATCGCACCACAGGCCGGTGTGCCTCCGCCGTACGGCGGAAGGAGGGGCGGTACGCCAGGCCGATGCGGGAGAGCCCGAAGGGCTGAGGCGTGTCCGACGAGGGGCATGACTGGTCCATCGGTAGATCGTTCCGCTCGGTGTGAGGCGGGGAGATCTTGAGATCTCTCTGACACGGAGTGGGCTCAGCTTGGGCCGCACCTTCCGAAGATCTCGGGGCGGGTGGGCGCTGAAAGTACCACCGCATCGTCGTCAACGGGATCTTCTTCCGTCAGCGGACCGGCATCGCGTGGCGCGACCTGCCTGCTCGGTTCGGGAAGTGGAGAACCATTCATGATCGCCACCGGTGGTGGTCGGCGGCTCACGCCGGAACCGGCAATACCTGCGGCGACGGCAGATCCGGCACACGATCCCGAGCGCCGGGACCAGCGGGCCAACCGCCGACGGCGCGGCAGTCGGGGCGGTCGCCCCGCTGGCTTCGACGGGCGCGCTACGCCTGCAGGAACGAAGTCGAGCGGACGATCAATCAGCTCAAGGGCTTCCGGGCCGTCGCGACCCGGTCCGACAAGAGAGCGTACGTCTTTCACGGCACGGTAACCGTGGCCGCGATCCGGCTGTGGATTCGTCAGCGGTCCGCCGGACAGCCCTTAGGCGGGGAGGGAGAAGCCCTCGGGCGGCGCGCCCTCGAAGAACAGCATCCCCACCCGAACCTTGCCCTCTCGTATCTCCCGGGCCCGCCGATACTCGGGGGAGTCGTACCACTCCCGGATCCGGTCCATGTCGGGAAACTCGATGACCATGAACCGGGAGGAGTCCCAGGTGCCTTCGACGGGCTTGGGCGTGGGGCCCGCGACCAGGTAACGGCCGCCGTGGCCAAGGATGGACTTCTGGGCCACGGGTGCGTAGGCCAGGCCGGCCTCCTCGTCGAGCACATCCACATTGACGATGACGTAAGCGGGCATGGGAGTCCCCGTTCGCTTGGGCACGGCGTGTACTGATGTCGCGGTAGAGACTATTGACCACCGCTGCCCTGCTCGGCAGCGCGGGCACCACCGCCGGGCCGAACCTCAAAGCGCGTTGGGAGCCGACAGCTCACCAGCCCTCGGAAGAGCGACAATTCCATGTCGCGCTCTTGGCCACGTCATCGGCGTATGCGTCATCCACGACCCATCGGACAGCTCCTGGCGCCTGTCCGCTGGGTCGATGTCCAAGCTGAACACGAACGACTGTCTTCCATCGGTCACATTTCTCTGTCGCGATCCGTCAGGGCAGTGACAGCAACATGAAAGCCCGAAGGAGACGGCGATGGAAACACGTTCGATCACGGCGGAGGTCCCGATGGTTCCGCGGATGGCCGAGGACCCTGCGGAGCTCGTACCCGAGCTGGCAGCGGTGTCGGCGGCGCTGTTCAAGGTCACTGGCAACGGTTCGGTACCGCGCTCCACGATGAGCCTGGTCCAGCTGCGTGCAGGCCAGATCGTCGGCAGCACCTACCTGACCGTTCTGCACACGGGCTTCCTGCGCAAGGCCGGGGAGTCGGAGGAGCGCATCACGTCGGTGGCCTCCTGGCAGGACTCGCCGTACTTCACCGGTGCCGAGCGTGCCGCGCTGGCACTCGTGGAAGCCGTGCTTCAGCCGTCCGCGCACGGCGAGAGGGTCTCCGACGAGCTGTATGCCCAGGCAGCGGAGCACTATGAGGCCAAGGCGCTTGCCACCCTGATGTTCGCGATCGGCCAGGTCAACTTCTTCATCGCCGTGGCGCTCATCGCCAAGCCGGTGCCCGGCCGGTCGTTCACCGACCCGTGGAAGTGAGACCGCCCGGGTAAGGCTCGACGTTCGGATCCCGTGCGGGATCCGAACGGGCCGACCCGCAGACGCATCGAGCCCCAACCGGCGCGTCATGCGACTCATCGGACACGCCCGACAGCGAGCCGTCTGAACTGATGGAGCAGTGCGAAGGTCTGCTCGATGACATGGCGGAGCTGGCCCATGCCCTGGATATTGAGGGCGTCCTTGCGGGAGATGACGGGCAGGATCCGGTGCTTGCGCAGTTCGCGGCGGTTGGGGGCGGAGTCGTATTCCGTATCGCCGAGCAGGGCCTCGGGCCGGCGGCGCGGTCGGCCGGGACGTCCGGCGACGGGTGGGATGGCATCGACCAGGGGAGGGTCTGGGTGACGTCGTTGACGTTGGCCGCGGTGGTGATGCCCTTCAGCGGTGTGCCGCGTCCGTCGCAGATCAGATGGTGTTTGCTGCCCGTCTTCCGCCGGTCGACCGGCGACGGAACGGTGTCGGCTCCCCCTTTCGCGCGGATGCGACCAGATCGCCAACCGCAGGAAGCGCGGATCCCGCGGTGGCCGGCCGCCGAAGTTCGACAACGCCGACTACAAAGAGCGCCACGCGGGGGAGTGCGGAATCAATCGCCTCGAGCGACATCGCGCCGTCGCCACGAGATACGACAAACTCGCCGTCCGCTACGAGGCGACTGTGCTGGTCGCAGCCATCAACGGGTTGCTGTGACCGGCACTTTCAAAACGCACCCTGGCGTCGCGGTCCTGGGAACATTCCGTTGGGCCGCCTCGTTGGGCTCAGGACCACTGCCCTTCATGTTCTCCGAACCGCGAACCCTGGGGGATTGCCGTGCCCGAAACCGCACCCACCGCCACCCGCGACCTCGCTCTCCCCTCCCTCGCCGCTCAGGCCGAGCGCCTGATCCAACTCGAAGTGCACGAGATCGCTGGGCTGTCCGCCGCCGAGCTGCTCGCCTTCGCCGAAGCCGCCACTGACGAAGGCGGCGGCCTACTTGCCGTCCACCCGGACCGCGCCCCCGCCTCCGCCCTCGCACCGCTGCTCCGCCACGATGGCAAGCCCGGTTTCGTCGTCACCGACATGACCGACGTCGACCGGTTCGCCCCACTCGACACCGTCGAACTGCCTGGCTCCCCTCTCTACCTCCTCACCGGCGTCGACCGCGGCGACCGCATGGCCAACTGGAGCCCGAACGAGGCGCTGCCCGCCCTCACCGCGGAACGTCGCACCCCGCTGCTGCTCACCGAGGGCATCCACTGGCTGCTGCAGCAGCCCGCCGCCCTGGAGCCCAACCACTGCTTCATGACCATCGGCTCCCGGCTGCGCAAGGCAAACAGCACCCTGGACGCCCGCACCCCGGCAATCTGGATCAGCAACGGCACCGGGCGGGACGGCCGCGAGCGCCGCAACGCCCCCAAGGTCGGCTGGTGCTGGGCAGGTAACCGACACACCTGGCTGGGCTTCGCCTCGGCGACGAGCCGCAGGCCCCCAGGGTCTGATTCCAAAGTGATCAATGGGACCGCCGTGCCCATCACAGCCACTCGTTGATGGCTGCGACCGGCACGGTCCCTTGTAGCGGACCGCGAGCTTGTCGTATCGCGTGGCCACGGTCCGGTGCCTTGTGAGGCGGTTGATACCGCACTCGACAGCGTGACGCTCGCGGTAGTCACCAGGGTCGAACTTCGGAGGTCGGCCGCCGCGGGATCCGCAATTCTTGCGGTTACGGGCCTGGTCGGCCTCATCCGGAATGGTGCAGCGGATACCACGCCGACGGAGGTACGCACGGTTCTTGCGGGAGGCGTACGCCTTGTCGGCGCGTACGCGATCGGGCCGGGTACGGGACCTGCCCGGCCTGAGACAGCAACAGCATTTCCAGCCGGACCCACTGCGTACCGTCAGATCCCCACGAACCACGAACAAAGATCGTCTGACGCCCGGGGACCACTTACGAAACACGCCCTGGTGGTCGTCGGCTGCAGCGCAGATGCACCACTGGGGGGCCTGTTAGCGCCGTGCCGAGGCTGGTGCATGATGATGCTGCCGAGCAGGACCGTGGGCGGCGTCAGAACCGAGGGGTGGCGTGTGCCAAGCGCGGAAAAATGGCCGCAATGGCCGGAACGACCGGCCGGGGCGCGGGCTTTCGTCCCGTCCGAGCGACCGTGGAAGAGGCGCGTCGCCGGCGGTTGCGTCGGGGCTCTTGGTTGCGGATTGGCACTCCTTCTCGTTCCTGTGGCGCTGATCGCGTGGATCGCCCTGAACCGCCTCTGGGTCCCTGGCGCTCCGGGCGACGCCCTCGTGCTGACGAATGCAGAGCTGGCGGGAGCGTGGAAGGACGACCAGGGCGGAAGGCTTGTTCTGGCCGGGGACGGAACGTTCAGCGCCTCGTCCGCCTGTGGCGACTACCTCGACGGTGAGAGTGACGCCAGCTCTGGGTTCGGTCTCGCGTCGACCAAAACGGGCAGGGGTACCTGGGATCAGTGGGAGTCGGGCCTGCCTCGCGAGGACAGTCCGCATGTGTGGGAGATCCACCTCGAATTCGGCTCCGGCCATATGAGCGCCGAGTACGAGGTGAGCGGCACGACCAAGGCCCCGATGCTCTGGACGTACATCGGTGATCCCGACGACGGAAAGCGCTGCATCCTGACGAAGGTGACCTCCCGGTGAGCGATGGAGGGCCCCGTCGGGAGCCTCCAGCGCTCACACAAGCCGGACGTGAGGCCGCAGGTCATCTCCTGGGCTCTCACAGGGAAGAGGGCGCACCGCAATCGGCCATCGGCGGTTACGCGGGCGTCGGTGGTGGTGATTGCTCCGCGGCCGCGATGGTTGACACGGTGCACGGCGGCGGTTCGCGAGGCGCCGGGGGCGCGGCAGGCACGCACGGGGTCGGCATGGGCGGCCCATGGGGGACCTTCCGCGCCCCCTCCGGGGCGGTCAGCCGCGTCCGGTGAAGTTCTGCCCGACGCCGAGCCCGCGCAGGTTGGCGAGGACCTGAGGGTCTTGCACATCGAGCCAGTCGCACAGCTGGCGGAAGGAGACCATCCGGACGTCCTTGTGCTTGTCGTCGGCGATGTGCTTGATCGTGTCCTCGACGGCGTCCATGTAGATGCCGCCGTTCCACTGCTCGAAGTGGTTGCCGACGAAGAAGGGGGCCCGGTTCGTCTCGTACGCCCGCTGGAAGCCGGCTATGTAGGCGTCGGTGGCCTGCTTGCGCCAGGCCGGGTAGTTGGCCGGCGGGCCCTTGGTGGAGTTCCTCGACTGGTTGGCCAGGATGTTGTAGTCCATCGAGAGGACCTGGAAGGAGTGGCCGGGGAACGGCATCGACTGGAGCGGGAAGTCCCAGAGGCCCAGCTTCTTGGTGGGCCAGACCTGGACGCCGCCGGGGGAGCTGGCGTCGTACCGCCAGCCGCGCTTCTTCGCCGTCGGCAGCAGGTTGTTCTGCCCCTTCAGGCAGGGCGTACGGCCGCCGACGAGCTCCTTGCTGTAGTCGAACGGCAGCGGTTCGAGGTCGGTGAAGCCGGTGTTCGTACGCCACTTGGTGACGAAGTCCATGGCCTGCTCGATCTCGGAGTCCCACTGGGCGGGGGTCCAGTGCTCGACCGAGCCGGTGCCGTCGCAGAAGTGGCCGTTGAAGTGGGTGCCTATCTCGTGGCCCTCCAGCCAGGCCGCGCGCAGGTTCTTCAGCGTCTCCTTGACGTGGTCATCAGACAGGTAGCCGATCGCGGAGGCGCCGACGGGGTTGTTCGGCGGCCGGTACAGGCGCTTCTTCGACTCGGGCAGCAGATAGAGCCCGGAGAGGAAGAAGGTCATCGAGGCGTTGTGATCTTTGGAGATCTTGCGGAACCTCGGGAAGAGGCCGTTGCCCACCTCGCCCGCCCCGTCCCAGGAGAAGACCACGAACTGGGGCGGCTTCTGGCCGGGCTCCAGCTTCTCCGGCTTGGGCGGCTGGCTCGGCTGCTTGCCCGTGTAGGCGGTCGAGCCGTCGCCGATCGGCTTCGCCCTCGACTGCGTCGTCCCACCGGGCTCGGTCCCGACCATGCCGGATCCTGACGACCCGGAGGAGGAACAGCCGGCGACGGACAGCGCCGCCGCCGCTCCTACCCCGAGTCCGAGCATCCCCCGCCGGCTGAATTCGCGCATAACGGTACCCATCGCATTCTTTCCGCTGGAAGTCTTCATATCCGGACGCCTGGAATCCGGACGTGCTGTTCACCGGATCCGTCGAATCCGGCCTGTTCAAGGGGGAATCGCCTGCCGGCTTGACGCGGTCGGCAGCTCCAACCGCACCTCGTGCTTGGCCCCGAATAGGGGAGAAGGTCTTTGCGGCCACCGCCGGGATGGCCATCAGTCCCAAGCGAGCCGAACATCGGGGTGGCCGGGGCCGTTCCGGTGACGCACCAGCCCCGGAACGGCCCCGTGGCCCGAGAGGGCGGGTGTCAGCCCAGCGACCCGGCCTCCACCGTGGTCACGGTGAAGGTGCCGCCGCACACCCGCAGCCCGCCGCTGCTGGTGGTCATGGACTCCTTGGAGCCGGGCGGGTAGACGGAGACGTTCTGCGAGTTCTTCCAGCACGGGGTGTCCGAGACCCCGTCGTTGACCGTGTGGAGCACGGCGTGGGCGCTCTGTCCGGGCTGCAGCCGGACGCTGCCGCCGGCGCCGCCCTCGCGGCTGGCGGGCTTGCCGATGGCCGACCCGTCGCGCTGGGTCAGCGAGACGCCCGGGAAACCGCGCAGCGAGCACGCCTTCTTGCCCTTGTTGGTGAAGATCAGCGGGACGCGGATGTTGCCCGCGCCGATGTCGGTGCGCCCCAGCCGCAGAGACATGTCAGTGGTGGTGCAGCGGTCCGACGCCGTCATCGCCGAGGCGTTGGCCTGGCCGGCGTTGGTGGCGCCGGCGCTGTTTCCGGAGGGCTTGGCCGGGTGGGACTGCTGGGCCGTGTTCGGCTGGGACTGCGCGGCGGCGTCGGCCGACGAGGGGCGGGACGAGGCATCCGTGCCGCTCTGGCAGGCGGTGAGTGTCAGCGCCGTAAGGGCGATCAGCGATCCGGCGACGACACGGCGGCCACGGCCGACGGTCTTGATGGTGAGCGACATGAGTCAACCTCGTGCGTAGGTGCTTCGTAAAAGTGGGTGCGTACGGTCCGTCCGTTGCGCTTCCAGCGTGCTGCCGCCCGCTGCCGGTCAGCTAACGAGGCACTAACGCACCGCTAATGAGGCCACGCGAGCCGTATGGCACTGCCCGGTGGCTGTACGACCAGCCCACCCGCACAGCCCGAAGCCCGCTACTTCTGCGATCCGAGCTCAGCTCGATAGCACTCAGTCACATAGGGCATCTCCATCGGACGCTTTGCGTCCAGTAGCGCGCGGACCCGCCCCAGCAGTTCCTCCCGCGTTGCGGGCTCCAGAGTGATCACGTAGCTGCGGGAGGCGACCATGTCCATGACCTCTCCAGCCGTCATCGGATTGCTCCAGGGGAAGTCCTGACGCTCAACGGGACCGAACGGCTTGCCCACGCGCTCCACTTGACGGTCTTCCGTCGGCGCTGCGGCACAGTCGCGCAGGATCCGGTCCAGCTCTGCGACCCAGGGCACCGACACGTCACGGCAGTTCCACACCAGGCCCAGCCGCCCGCCTGGGCGCAGCACCCGGGCTGCTTCCGGGACCGCCCGCTCCGGGTCCACCCAGTGCCAGGCCTGCGCGCAGACCAGGGTGTCCACGCTCGTGTCCGGTAGTGGGATCGACTCCCCTGTCCCTTCCAGAACCCGCACATCAGGGAGCACTTGGGAGAACTGCTCGCGCATCCCGACCGAGGGCTCCACCGCGACGACCTCCCGGCCTGGTGCCCGCAGGGCACGGGTCAGCTTGCCAGTGCCTGCGCCGAGATCAACCACGGTCCGTGCGTCCTCGGACACCAGCCAGGCCACCGCCTCCGGCGGGTAGGGCGGGCGGCCACGCTCATAGGCGTCCGCTGCGGCTCCGAACGAGCCCGCCTGACGGTGTTTCTCCTGCTCCTCGGCTGTCGTCATGCCCGCATCCTCCCAGGTGGCCGCTCGGTGCAGCCTCGCGGACCGGGACACGTATGCCGATTTGGACCGGAAGTAGCGTCACAACAAGACCCGCCCCGACGACGCGACCACCAACCCGGCGAACCTTCCCGGTCAAAGCACTGGGCGGTTTGGTTCGGATCAGCGAGCTGGTCAGCGGAAGATCGCAGTGCCCTTGGTCACAGGCCCATGTACCTGGCGAGCACGCCGACGAGCACAGTTGCGACGATGCCAATGACGGCCCACAAGGCTGCCGCCCGGGTGCACTTGCGTTCCGCCTCGACACGTCCCTGCCTTCCCACGACTGAGGCCCTGCCGCTCTCCCGCTCCGCGCGATCAGCCGAAGTGACGACGCTGCCGCCAGGCTCGGGCATCATGTGCGCCTGAGGGGGATGCCATGTGGTCTCGTCAACCGGTGACGCGTCTATCTGGCACGACACTGGCACGGCGGTGCACTCGGCCCCGGAACCGGGGTGTTCCCGTAGGAGGAGTCTCGCTGCGCGCCACGGGCTCTGCTGCCGGCGGTGCACGGATTGGTTGCGTGAAGGGATGCGCCTGCCGGGTGGAGGCGCGGTTGCGTGACGGTCAGCCGGCCTTGGCGATGGCGCGGAGCGCGTCGAACGTTTCCTGTTCGTCCTGCTGGTCGCCGTAGTCGCTGAGTTTGACGATGACGGGTTTCGTGTCGGGGCTGAGGTGGATGTACTGGCCGTAGAGGCCCACGGCGGAGAAGTCCTTGCCGTCGCCGCCCGGGGGATGCCATCACTGGGCGGAGTAACCCCAGCCGTCGACCTTGTGGGGGGTGGGGGTGGCGATGCGCTTGATCCACGACTACGGGATGATGTGCCTGCCGTGGAACTGCCCGTCATTCAGGACGAGTTGCCCGAGCTTGGCATAGTGGCGGGCGGTGGCGTTGATGCAGCAGCACGCCTTTTCGTTGCCGCCGTCGTGGTCCAGGTTCCAGGTCGCGCTGTCCTGTGCGCCCCATTGGCGCCCAGATGTTGCGGGCCAGGAGGTTGGCCAGCGGCTGTCCTTCGACCTTGGCCAGGACTTGGCCGAGGAGTTCGGTATCGATGCTGCGGTAGGTGCCTTTGCTGCCCGGCTGATACCGCACACCGCAGCTTGCCTGCCTCGATGGCCTGCCCGGTCAGCAAGGACACCACTGATGTGGCGGCCGACCAGGAGGACAGGCGGGTAGCCGGTCCGATTCCGTCGCGGTACCACTCGTGCGTGTGTCAGCCGGCCATCGCGTGCAGTACCAGGAACGACTGGGCCTCAACTGCGGAGCGGGTGCCGGGAATGTTCGTCTGGGTGGTCACGATGGGGCGGGAGGGTTCTGGCCCGCGGGGGAGGGCGGAGTCGGGGTGGGTGAGCTTTCCAGGGCGACCTACTGGGCGGGACGGTGGATGGCGATGAGGGCGGCGTCGTCGTCGAGGCGTCCGCCGGCGTGGTGGAGGAGGTCGCGCCGGAGGTGGTGCAGGAGTGCCTCTGGGGAGCTGCCGGTCCACTGGGTGGCCCGTTCCGCGAAGGGGTAGAAGTTTCCGTCTCGGTCGCGCGCTTCGATGACGCCGTCGGTGTAGAGGAGGAGGGTGTCGCCGGCCTCGAAGGTGACCACGTCGACGGTGTAGTCCGGTGGCCCTGCGCTGCCGACTCCCAGTGGGGGCGCGGGGTGCAGGCTCGTCGCGGTGACGGTGTGGGCGGGGTTGAGCAGGAGCGGCGCGGGGTGTCCGCAGCTGGTCATGTGGGTGATGTGGCCCCTGTCGGGGATCTCCAGCAGCAGGGTGGTGACGAATCGTTCCCCGGCCTCGTCCTTCGGCTCGAAGTCGGCCTGGTAACGGGTGACGCTCTGCTCCAGGGCGGCGACCAGGGCGGGCAGTGTGGTGTGCTGGTGGGCGGCCTCGCGGAAGGCTCCGAGCAGGAGGGCGGCTTCTCCGATGGCGGCCAGGCCCTTGCCCCGCACGTCGCCGATCATCACCCGAGTCCCGTCGTCGATACGGGTGGCCGCGTACAGGTCGCCGCCGATCTGCGCCTCGTCCTCGGCGGCCAGGTACAGGGAGGCGATCCGCAGCGGCCCGATCCGGGCAGGGAGCGGCCACAGCAGGACGTGCTGCGCTGCTTCGGCCACCGACCGCACCTGGGCCAGCTCCCGTCTGCGCCGGTCGCGCAGGACGCAGTAGAAAACGACCAGGACGGAGAGCACGGCAAGGGCGACGATCTGCACCATCACGTTCCGCGAGGACAGCACACCGAAGTACAGACCGATGTATGCCTGGGCCGCCACGGCCAGCAGGCCGATCACCGCGGTCAGCAGCGGGCCGGCGAAGGAGGCAGTGATCGCGGGCGCGATCACCAGCAACGGTCCGAGGTGCACGTCCTCCGGCACCAGGATGTCCACAATCGTGATCACGATGATGAGCACCACAGGAATCGCCAGCAGCGCATGACCCGGCCGCCATGGCTCCCGCAGACCCGTAAAGCGCTCCCTGAGGCCCACGTCTTCCACAGTGCACCGCCCACGGGCGGCGGACGAGTCGACCAGGCGTGACCGACTCCGGTTCCGGGTTGTGACGGTGTTGCCGGTGTGCCGCCCCGTACGGCGGACAGCGCCCGTTGGCCTGGCGTACCGGCAATTCTCGGAGGCAACGCTGCTGCCGAGCAGGCGAGCCAACGCCCTCGTCGCCAGAGACGGATGTTCGCGGCAGCCGCCCCAGGTGCAGCTGCTGTGGCTGACCTCTGGACGGTCCAGCAGGAGTCCCGGCGAACGCATATCGACGGTCCTGCGCAGTCGGCAGCAGTCCGCTTATGCCTGGTCAGAGGACATCTGGCCGACGCCAGGTCCAGCCCCGGGCGGCCCGTGTCACGCCGTCCGCTCACGCATCGCTCACGCCGTCCGCTCACGCATCGCTCACGCATGGCGGACGACTGGCCAGTCATCCGGCGCGGTTGATCAAGGGGGTGCGGCGTCGACCCACTGCACCACCAGGGCTCTCGTCCCCGCGGACGGCCTCTGGGCCCGTGGCCCCACAGCCCAGAGAGAGGGATCATGGAATGGAGGTCATCTGTGGGCACTGGGCCCACACCCGCTCGGCGCGGGAAGTGAAATTCGATGATGTTCTGGCATGACCACTATGGCGTCGGCGCTTGGGGCTGGCTGGCGATGTCGGTCAGCGTGTTTCTGTTCTTGGCGTTGATCATTGCCATCGCTGTCCTGATCGTCCGCGCCCTGAGCCGGCCGGGTCCTTTCCGCAATGGGCACACAGCCACTCGCGGCGGACCTACCCCCGAGCAGATCCTCGCTGAGCGGTACGCGCGCGGCGAGATCGACGAAGAGGAGTACCAGCGACGGCTGGCCACCCTCCGCGGCTCCCCGCCGTGAGGACCCGGCGCTGACGCTTCGGCTTACGGGCTCGGCACGCGGTCTGGGTGATTCGCCAGAGGCGGGGTGGGGTGGCAGGTCGCCTTCCTCGAAACGGGTGGAGCCCGCGGCGGCGAGGGGTTCCATCAGCCTGCGACGGGCAGCCCCTCGCGCGTGTAGGCGGTAAACCATGCAGCCCCTGAACCGATCGCTGCGAGCTGCCTGAGTAGTCTGCTCCGCGCAGCACGTGCGACAGCTGAGGGGCAAATAGACATGCAGGGCATGCTGGGGCGCAGCATGAGAGTCGGCCTGCTGATGGCAGGCATTCCGGGCATCCCATGGGCTGCGCTCGCGATGGCGGTGGCCGCGGTGGAGTTCCTCAGAGGAGGGGACACGCAGCTTGCCGCTCGTGATGTGCGGTACTGCGGGCTGCTCTTCGGAGGTAGCTTGCTGGCCGGTGTGCTGATGGGCTTGATCATCGCTGGAGGACTGGCCCTTGCCTCTCTCGTCGTCACCCGGACATGGGGGCTTGCCCTCGTCGGAGCACTGCTGGGAGCGCTGGCCTTCCCTGCCGAGTTCGTGGTCGTCGGCGTAGGCACGGATGGGGCTTACCTGCAACTTGGGACGACCCTCCTGGCCTGGCCGGCAATGGCGGCGGTGGCAGCCGCGCACAGCGCCGACATCGTCGGCCGAACCCGCACGCGTACATGGCTCTGGACCTCAGGAGCGGCCCAGCGGCTCGGGCGAGGCTGACAATTGGCAAGCCTGGGTGTCCGCGCCTGCATCCACGCCGTTCTGAGCCCGCTCGACGCGTCAGACCCCACCCGTCCGTAGTTGCGGGACAGCCCTTGGGCCGGGAGGGGATGGCACGACCGGATCATGGGCTGGTGGCAGAGGGATCTCTACGACCTTGGCCCCGACGGTTTGGCAGCCGCCGCCCCTATGGCCGTCTAGGAGGCGCGTCTGCGCGGAGTGCGCTCGCCATCGGAACTCGGTATTGCGGACGTCAGGTGCGAGGGAGGCAGCCTACTGACGCTTCCCGGCCTTGCTCTCGGCCACTGAGGCTCGGCTGGGGCACGGCCTCGCAGGGCTCTGGGCGCTGAGCATCGTTGATTGACTATCTGGACGTTCGACGGGAGGACAGCCGTCACACGTGGAGGATCACGTCCACAGAGCCAGGGGCTCCGGGGCACGATCGTGTCCGCTACCGGATCGGGAAAGACGATCACGGCTGCTGCGTCCGCGCTGGATTCAGTTGCTTGGATCTTGGAAGGCCTCGCTCCGTCTCGCCCTCGTGCCACGCCGTGGACCCGGACACCGCGAGACGGCGCACCCCGGCTCATCCACGGCTCATCCACGAGAGCCCAAAAAAATCGGACGGCGATGTCGAGAACCCGTGGCCGGCTCCGTCCCCGCTGTGAACGCGAACCACAATGGGTCGCACCAGCACCGAGGAGAAACACGATGGCCAAGTACTTGCTGCTCAAGCACTACCGCGGCGCTCCGGCTGCGGTCAACGACGTGCCCATGGACCAGTGGACGCCGGAGGAGATCTCGGCCCATGTGCAGTACATGCAGGACTTCGCGGCCCGGCTCGAGGGGACCGGCGAGTTCGTCGACGGTCAGGCGCTTGCCCCCGAGGGGACGTGGGTCCGGTACGACGGTGAGGGGCGCCCGCCGGTCACCGACGGCCCGTTCGCCGAGACCAAGGACCTCATCGCCGGCTGGATGGTGATCGACGTCGACACCTACGAGCGCGCCGTCGAGCTGGCCGGGGAACTGTCGGCCGCCCCCGGGGCGGGCGGGAAGCCGATCCACGAGTGGCTCGAGGTGCGCCCGTTCCTGGCCGCGCCGCCCACCATCACGGAGTGACCTCATCGATGAACGAGGCCCTGCTCCGGAGCCTCACACCGAGCGTGCTCGCAATCCTCGTCCGCCGCGGAGCCGACTTCGCGGCGGCCGAGGACGCCGTGCAGGACGCGCTGGTCGAGGCGGTCCGCGTCTGGCCCACCGACCCTCCGCGGGATGCCAAGGGCTGGCTGGTCACCGTGGCTTGGCGCCGGTTCCTCGACGCGACCCGGGCGGACGCCGCCCGCCGCCGGCGTGAGGACCTCGTCGACGAGGAGCCGGCGCCCGGGCCCGCGCCCGCGGTGGACGACACGCTCCGGCTCTACTTCCTCTGCGCCCACCCCTCGCTGACGCCGTCGTCCGCGGTCGCGCTCACGCTGCGCGCCGTCGGCGGGCTGACCACCCGCCAGATCGCCCAGGCTTACCTGGTGCCCGAGGCGACCATGGCGCAGCGCATCAGCCGGGCCAAGCGCACCGTCTCCGGAGTGCGGTTCGACCAGCCCGGCGACGTCGCCACCGTGCTGCGCGTCCTCTACCTGGTCTTCAACGAGGGCTACTCCGGCGACGTCGACCTCGCCGCCGAGGCCATCCGGCTCACCCGGCAGCTCGCGGCCGCGATCGACCACCCCGAGGTGGCGGGGCTGCTCGCCCTCATGCTGCTCCACCACGCCCGGCGCGCCGCCCGGACCGCGCCCGACGGCAGCCTGGTGCCGCTCGCCGAGCAGGACCGCGGCCGGTGGGACACCGAGTCGATCGCCGAGGGCGTCGAGATCCTGCAGGCGGCCCTCGCTCGCGACCGGCTGGGCGAGTTCCAGGCCCAGGCCGCCATCGCGGCACTCCACGCCGACGCGCCCACCGCCGAGGAGACCGACTGGGTGCAGATCGTCGAGTGGTACGACGAGCTCGCGCGCTTGACCGACAGCCCGGTCGTCCGGCTCAACCGCGCGGTGGCCGTCGGCGAGGCCGACGGACCGCGCGCCGGCCTGGCGGCGCTCGCGGCGCTGGACGACTCACTGCCCCGCCACGCCGCGGTGGCGGCGTACCTCCACGAGCGCGACGGCGACCTGGCGACGGCGGCACAGCTGTACGCCGAGGCGGCCCAAAAGGCACCCAACCTCGCCGAGCGCGACCACCTGACGCGCCAGGCCGCCCGGCTCAACGCCCGTCGGTGTCGCTGACGGGTCGCGCTCGGATTTCCCGCGGCACTTGGCGCGGCCCCGTGGCCAGAGCGTTCGCCTCAAAGTGAGTAGGCGGGTCGAGACCAGCTGCACGACGCGTTGCCGGCGGGGAAGCTCCGCGGCGACGACAGGCGCGCTGAAGGCGTGGTGTCTCAATGGACCGGCACGCTGAAGTGCCCGGTGAAGATGGCCCATCTGCGACGGTTCGGCTGCCCGAAAAGCGGCTCACCCAGGCTTATCTACGAAGAGCCCGTTTTCTTTGACGAGGGAATGCCCGACGCCACCGAGTTCCGCGGGGCAATGTTCACCGGCGTCGACTTCCGAGGCAACGTTCACCGGTCAAGCCTCCTTCCGCAAGGCAACGCTGGGCGACGCAGGGCTCGGCGGGGCGACGTTCACCGGCAACGCCCTGTTCGACAACGCGACCTTCACCGGCGACGCAGACTTCACCGGCGTCGACTCACCGGCGACCCCGACGCCATTGACGCTGCCTTCGCCGGCCATGCCTCCTACTCCGGAGCGACGACGTTCACCGGCAAGGCGGGGGGAAGGTTGATCGCCGTTCACGTCCCCCGCTCCACCTGCAATACCGGACCAGCGCCGCGCCGCAGGGTCTAATGCATCCGTTTCTGCTGTACCGCGGTGACGGCACGGACGACGAAGACGCCAGCCACGGCCGCGCCGACGAGGGCCGCATCGACCACCAGCAGCAGGGGTACGTCCGTGTAGGCGCGGGCGATGACGGCGTCCGTGGTGCCGGCGTACAGGCCTGCCCCGACCAGGGAACCGACCAGCCACAGGCCCCACCACCAGTTCACGGCGCGCGGCAGGCGCTCGCCGGGGGCGCTGGCGCGGTGGATGTCCGCGACGATCCCTCGGGGAATCCACAGGTTGGCAATGGGGACGATCCAGCCGGCGTAGACCCATGGCCAGGCGTAGCGCGGGCGCTGTCCCGAGAGGGCGCGCGCGTTGTCCCGGACGCGCCACAGCCAGGCCAGGAAGGCGATCATGCAAAGCACCGTGGCCGCGTCTCCCAGGGCACTGACGATGTGGTACGCGTTCTCCAGCGCGGTCAGCGTGCGGTGCCGGCCGTCGCCCTGGTCCGGCGGTCCGGACGGCGGCTGTCCAGCCGTGGCGAGCAGGATCTGCCACACGGCCCGGGCCGCCCAGGCTGCGCCGGCGAGGACGAGGGCGGCCACGGCGCAGCGGGCCGCTCCCCGGATCGAGCGCAGGGCGGGAGGGGCTATGTGATCGTTCACGCGCTCATCCTTTCTACGGGAGGTCGCGTCCGCCACACGTGACACCGACGCCCCCGCCTCGCCCCTCGACGAGCGTCAGTCATCGAGGGGCGGAGAGTTTGGGGTGGCCCGCGGGGTTGAGGAGCGGCTGGCCCTCATGGCGCGCCGTTGCGCGGGGGGCTCCGAACGGACCTTCTGGCTACTGTACCGAAGCGATCCTTTAACGCGTTGACCTGCGTGGTTGATCTTCAGTGGCATAAACCGCGCGGTCCACCGGGTGTGGCCGATCGCCTTCCGCGCCACCGAGCTCGCCGACGCCGCGACCGCCGAGGAGAACGGGTACGGCGATGAGTACACAGCCGACGACGAAGAAACATGCGCATGAACACCGCCGTCCCCGGACCCCGCACAGCCGCCGTCCTGGCGGCCCGCCGCCGCAAGACCGAGACCGCCCTCCAGCGGGTCCACTCGGCAATCGCCCGCCTCCGGTGTGAGAAGGCGCAAGTCAAGTGTCGCCGCCATCGCCCGCCGTACGGACGTCTCCCGCACCTTCCTCTATGACAGCCCCGAGGACAGAGCCGCGGTCGACAAGGCCATGACGGAGGCAGGTGAACGCTGCGGGCAGATGTTCGCCGACCAGGGCGACGAGCGCGAGGCGACCTTGCGCGAACGCGCCCTCAACGCCGAGGACGCCCTCAAGAACGCCCACGCCGAGATCCTCGCCCAGCGCACCCACATCGGTGAACTCCTCGGCTGGAACAGCGACTTGGAAGTCAATCGGACCGAGGAGGCCATCCGGCGGATCACCACCGGGAGCAGCGGGCTCAAGCAGCGCGTCCGCCGCCTCACCACCGACAACCGCACCCTCGACGAGCGACTGAAGGCCGCCCGCTCGAACCACCGTTTCCACGACTGCCGCGTCGCCGACCTCGAAGCCCGCATCGCCCCTCGAAGCCCGCATCGCCGACCCGGGATCAGCGACGCGACCGCGTCCCGCTGACGTCCAAGCCGCGTGATCAGTTTCGGACGGTACCGTTCACACTCGGAGCCCTCCCGGCGTCCATTTTCAGGGCCATCAGCGCCCTGTCCAGCGACCAAAGGTTCCTCATAGCTGGTGACCGTAGCGAGCGAGGGCTGCTTCCAGTTCGGCCCATTGCCGGTCTGTCATCGGCCCGAGGGCACAGACAAGGATCAGCCCGTTCGTGCGGACGATGGTCCTCTCGTGGTACCGCGGCGGCCAACCTTCCGGACGCGGCTCGACCGAAGGCTCATCATCCTTTGTGACCTTGATGTGGAGCCCGGTGTACCGGTAGAGGGGATCGGGGGGCGCGCTGACGTCGACCTCTTTGATGGCGAACCCCTGCACCTGGCTCCATCGGTATTCACGCCTGCCCATGGCGCTGGTGGTCCCGATGCTCCGCGGTCCGATGCTCCGCGGTCCGATGCCCCGCGGTCCGATGCCCCGCGGTCCGATGCGCAAGGACCAGCCTTCGAGCATCCGGAACACGCGCGCCAGTGCAGGCTGCCCGAGCAGGAATCCGAGCGCGAACAGCCCGAAGGTAACTGACACCGAGAACATGCCCACCATCGCGCCGTCTGGCTCAGCCCCCAGGATGCCCCCAGGCCCCAGCGAGATGATGACGCCCGTGGACGTCGCTACCAACCCGATCGCCGACCCGCGGACCCAGTTGTCCTTCCCGCGAGAATCGGTGTAGGTGGACAGCGGTTCCTTTCCCGTCCAGCGAGACGGAGAACGGGGCGTCCGGTCCGGCCTGGGCGGCCGCTGCGTGTCGTCCGTTGCCTGTGTGCGCGACAGCGGTGGCTGCACCGCGGTGGTCTGCGGCCCCGACCTGCCCGCATTCCCCGGGCCAAGGGCCGACTGCAGTTGCGCCTCCCGAGCTGTCGCCGGTACTGCACAAACTGTGCGGACGCGTACGTGTGCGCGACTCCGCGCAGCGGCCGCTGAGCCGGTGCAGGCGCGCTGACGATTGCGGACTTCCCTGCGCAGAGCGCGGAGGGCGTTGAGTTGTCAGACGGCGCCGGTGCATGCGGTGCAGACCTGCTCGGCGATCTCGTCCAAGACGTTCAATCTTCCGCACTGGAAATCGACCTGGCTCAGTCGCGGTCGACCTCTTTGATGCAGGATTTTGCCGGTCGCGCCGTCGCGACGGCGCGACCGGATTCATCGGCTCCCATCTGCCGCCGCGATGTTGCGAGTGGTACCGAGGTGATCGGAGTCGATCATGGCCGCCGCCACTGGCATCGCCCAAGAGGGCGACGAAACGGCGTGCCGGTCGGCGGCCGCGCGCCGCTCCGACGACCAATGCCCGCAGCGTGATCAACGTTGGTAAGTGCCCACGAGCGTGCCGCTCGCCAACTCCTGGCCTCTCACGGCACGATGCACAGCGTCGACCGTCGGTTTGCCGTGCAGGGAAGGCGACTCCGAAACGGCCCACAGGCGAAAGAAGTAGCGGTGCACGCCGTGCCCTGGCGGAGGCATCGGACCGCCCCAGCCCACCCGGCCGAATCCGTTGGGCCATTCCTGGCCGCCGTGAGGTGACTCTCCCTCCGCTACTCCGGAACTCCCAGGATCGATACCCGTGACCAGCCAGTGCAGGAACGACCCGCCCGGCGCGTCAGGGTCCTCGCAGAGAAGAATCAACTCCGACGCACCGTCCGGCACCGCCGACCAGGTCAGCGGCGGTGAGATGTCGTCGCCCTCCCCACTGTGGCGTCGAGGGATTGCTGCATGGTCGTTGAACGCCACACTTCTGAGCTCAATTCCCGTCATACGCGCGGCTCTACCCCGATCGGCCCGGTCGGCACCGGTCCAGGCGGGCAGAACACCCGACTGGCCGCGTACGCCGACCAGCGCGCCGGGAATCCTGTAAGACGCACCCGATACGGAGCACAAGATGCCGACGAGAATCCTGCTTGAGGGACGCCCCGGTGTGGGCAAAACGACCGTTGTCCGCCGACTGGCCGCGCTGCTGCTCAACCGCAGGGCCGTCGGCTTCACCACGGAGGAGATCCGGCAAGGCGGCGCCCGGACCGGTTTCGCGCTGGAAGCACTGGACAGCGGTCTACGGGCCGTCCTCGCCCACGTCGACTTCCCAGGTCCACCGCGGGTGGGCCGGTATGGCGTTGACCTGGGCGTCATGGAGCGGCTCGCCCTGCCACCGCTCAGGTCAGCGGATCCGGCTCGTGGAGAGCTCGTGCTGATCGACGAGCTCGGGCGTATGGAGTTGGCATGCACCGCGTTTCAGGACGTGGTCCGGTGTCTGTTCACGTCCGACATCGACATCGTCGCCACCGTCCACGCGAAGAGCGCCCCGTTCACCGACGCCCTCAAGCTGCGCGCCGACATCGAACTCGTCCAGGTGAACCGGGCGAACCGGGACGCCCTCCCCGAGGATCTGGCAGCCCGGTTCGACAGCCCCTGACGACCTTCACCGGGTCGAGGCCCCCGGTCTCCAGCGGCTCCCGCCACCCGTTCGGCTACGCCGATCACCCCAGAGAGGTCACCACTGCTGAGAGTGCGTTGTTCTGGTCGGAGAACGACATCTCTCGCCCCTCGCCCCTCGCACCGATCACAGATGTGGGCCGTTCCTCGGCCTGCGGCAGGCGACAGCGTCCAGGTCGAGAGGCCGGCTCGGGCCCTCGTCCATATGGCGTCGGGCTTCGGTCCTCTGGTAGTCGGCCTACCACGCGGGGAGTGCATCTGTACCTGGAGGTGTGGCGGCGGTGGCGAGGGTGACGTGGCGGTGAGATGCACGGTCGCCCGCTGCTCCACCCGTTCCCCAAGGTCAGGGCGGCCGAAGGCGAGCAGGCCAACGCCCGGCACAACCCGATGCCGCCACGCCGTCGGCAGTCCCGGCTGGCGGAGTACCAGCCGCAGGAGCCCCGGCGTAGCCCACGCAGCATCCCCGACCAGGCGTTCAGCGAGCTGTTCGCCGGTTTGGCGTCGCACCGGGACCGTGCGCTGGTTGCGTTCTGCATCTCGACCGCCGCCCGGGTCTCCGAGTTGCTCGCTTCGTTCGCCCAGCCCGATACCTTTCCGACCTGGCGGCCGAAGTTCTTGCCCTGACCACGGTGAACTGGAACCCGACCCGCCTCGACGGACGCTCACTCCGTGGAGCGAACCGGTAGCCGAAGACCTGCAGGACATCGTTGGTTGGCGCCGCACCTCTCGGGGGGCTGGCGCGGTGCCGGTGGTGCGGGTGCGGCTGCCTGGATCGTCGAATGTGGAGGCATCCGGGTGTGGCTCGGGTCAGCTTTGCGGCTGGCTGATGTTGACCATCCAGGGGATGCCGAAGCGGTCGGTGCACATGCCGAACACATCGCCCCACATCTGCTCCTCCAGTGGGACGGAAACCGAGCCGCCGGTGGACAGCCTCTCCCAGTAGCCGCGCAGTTCGGTGTCGTCGTCGCCGCTGAGGCTCACCGAGAAGTTGTTGCCTTTGGCGAGCTCCATGCCGGGTGGGGTGTCGGCGCCCATCAGGGTGAAGCCGCTGGGCGTCTCCAGCATGCTGTGCATGATCTTGTTGGCCTCCGGGGTGTCCTTCTGGCCGAACTCCCCGAAGGTGTTGAGGCGGAGTGTGCCGCCGAAGACCTCCTTGTAGAACTCCATCGCCTGCCGGGCGTTGCCGTCGAAGCTGAGATACGGGTTAAGGCGCGAGGCCATGACAACCTCCCCGAATGGGGCAAATGGTCAGATGCGGGCAGACTAGCGCGGGCCGCTGACAACGGCCTGCCGTGCGCGACTGCATGACCCGTTCAACAACCGTCTGTGAACGTGACGGGTGAGATTCCGCGAGGCGTGCGGAGGACTGCTGTCGGGCTTTACGAGGCCGCAGGGCTCACGAGCACATCGGCGAGGCGGCCGAGCACGTCGGACCGCCGTCCCCCATGTCGTCGAAGGCGGCCTTGCCGGGGGGAGTCGAGGGCCGAAGCCCTCGTCGGTGAGGAAGAGCCAGACGCCGTGGCCTTCGGGTTCCAGGCGCTGACACTGCGACGGGCGCGGACCCGGTGTCGGCGGTCCTGACGGTGCCAGGGACGGACTTCGACGCGGGGCCCGGTCGAACACCCTCGGTCCGTGGGCGCCGCGTCCGCAGGAACGACGTTTCCACTTCTGCCGCGGCAGGCCGGGGAACAGGTCGTGGACGGGATGGTCGAGGGCCCAGCGGGTGACGACGGTGTCATGGCTGGTGGTGGCCATGACGTGGAAGACATCGGCGGTTGCGGCCTTTGCGTCGATGGTGGCTGGCGGGACGGTTGCGCGCTGCCGCGGCCGTTATCTGCGCCTACTCCTCACGAGCGCGAGTACGAGTACGGGTACGGGTACAGGTGCGGATACAGGTGGCGTACCCCAACAGCCCATGGAAGAACGGCCATTGGCCTGATCGCCTTCCCCATACCGCCGTCACCCCCCAATCACTCCCCCCAATTCCCCCAATCAACCCCCCCCACTCAACCCCTGATCTACGGCTTCCGGGATTTCCGGGATTTCCGGGGTTTTCTGGGACGACTGGCTCACCGCTTCCACGCTCGTACGGCCGCTCACTCTGGCGCGCTTCTACACCCTCACCATCCCGGCGGCCCTGGCCGTCTCCGCCATCCTGTAGGCAGCCTCGGATTGCCGAACGCCCAGGGAGTGGTTCCATGGAATTAGGTGTGTTATAGCAGCGGGCCCGAGGGCTGGAGACGCCGTCGGGCCGCGGTACCTGGGGCGCGCGGCGTCCGTATCTGGCCGATCGTGCCCGCGAGCATCTCGGCGAAGGAGGCGACCATGACGCGCACGATGTTCGACGCGGTCACGCCCAGCAAAATCCCGTCCAACGCGACGATGGTGGCTGGGTACGTCGATGGCCAGTTCGCCAACATGGGCAAGATGGCGGCGCGGTTCCCACGCGCGAAGCGGGTGTCGATCGCGATCAGCCGCAAGACCAGGGCGCAGGTCCTGGACGTGGAGCCCGGCGGTGCCGATCCGGACGGCGCGGTCTTCTGGTGCACCCACACCATGGCCGACACACCCAACAAGGAGCTGACCGTCTACTGCAACACCTCCACATTGCCCACGGTACGTGAGAAGTTTCGCCAGAGGGGGGTCACCGAGCCGAACTACTGGGTGGCGCGTTTCGACGGCGTGGCCCAGATCCCGGGCGGCGCCATCGCCAAGCAGTTCGAGAACACCCCTGGATTTGACAGGTCGGTGGTGGCGGATTTCTGGCCCGGCGTGGACGGGCCGAGCACCGAGCACGGGGAGCCGACGACCAAGCCGCAGTTCGAGCCGTTCCCCGGTGCGTCGTTCTTCCACACCGGACAGAAATCGCCGATCATCGCCGCGATGCACAAGCGGCTCGTCGCCGAAGACTGCGATCGATACGAGTCCACCAGTAACACCGATGTGTGGGGCTCGGGCGATGTGAAGTCCTACGCCGCCTGGCAGCGGAAACTCCACTTCTCGGGCAGTGATGCCGACGGCGTCCCTGGCAATTCCAGTTGGGACCAGCTGCGCGTCCCCAACGTCTGACTGACCGATCGCGCCGGATTGGCCGCGGTTCGCGGAGACGGTCAGCGCGGACCGGGCGCTGCGGCTGCATGCGCTGGGCGAGTCTGGGGCGGAGGCGATGCTGCGGACGTTCGGGCCCCTGATGCGGTGGCGGCCGCCGGCCGGCCTTATGTCGGTGCGCGTCATCTCGGTCGCGGTCGTCCACGCGGCTTTCCCATTCTGGTACTTCACGATGCACCGGGCCGGCGGTCCGCCCTCGCCGTGCCCGGAGAGCTCGAGCCGGACGCCGTGTTCGCGGTCGGGCAGGTAGGTGCCGACCGCCTGTAAGGTGCTCGACCAGGCCGCGTAGATGACCCCTTCGAGTGCCTCGCCCTGCTCCGGGGGCAGCGGGTCCTCGGTGAACACCAGGACGTGCCGGTGCGGGTGCCAGTTGTTCTCTTCGCCCTAGGTGACCTCTCAGGCCCGGACGAAGCTGACGATGCCGACCCCCTTCTTCGCCGCACGTCAGTTGCGGCCCGCGTTCTGCCCCAGGCTCCGCTTCCACGCCTCGTGCTGCTGGGCGACCAGCGCAAGTTGAGGGTGACTTGACCGACGCGGGTGTGGGCGGGGCCTCGAAGTCTTGCCAGACGGTGGGGGCTGCTGCGGGCGATGTCGGCTTCTGGTGCTCGGTGGCTCGACACCGGGCACGCTCCGGCGAGCCCAGCGTCTGGGTGGTGTCGTAGAGCTGCTGGAGGACCCGCGCCTGCCTACCTGGTACTGATCACATGCGTACTGACTTTGATCCCGCTGTCATGTCCCGCAACGACTTCTACCGGCTGCTGACCGCCACACTGGTGCCGCGGCCCATCGCCTGGGCGTCCACCACCTCGGCGGACGGCACGCACAACCTTGCCCCTGCGAAGTTCTGAGGAAAGCGGTATCGGGAGTTGGGACGTTGGCGCAGGTCAGCGCGCCGGAGCAATTGGCGTTCCGATGCTCTCCTCGCGGTCACCGGAGGCGGGGATGGCGCTGGTCTGCATTTCCTCTTCGGCGGCCTTCACGTTGGCGAGGACCGCGAGCACGGTGCCGCGGTTCGAGGTGAAGACACCCCGCAGGTCGCCGATCGAGGTGGTTGAGCAGCTGGAGCGGGCAGGAGGTCGCAAGGGGGCGGCGAGACGGCTGCAATGGTCACCCGTGTGGGCTACGCCGAGTTGACCGCCGTCTGAGCTGCGTATGTGTCGGGCAGCCGGCCTTGTGCCGTACCGGCCGGTGTCCCGGAGCGTCGGTGGTCAGGCGTTGACGCCGTGCCCGGTCGGACGAAGTTGCGGCGTCCGGGGCACGGCGTGACGCTGTGGGAGAGAAGCCGGAGGCCGGGGAGCCGGAGGCGAATCGTAGGGAAGGACGACAAGCCAGTGACCGACCCTGTACAGATCCTGTGGATGCCTTCCGGGATATCCCTGCCGTCGTTGGGTTCGCGCGCCCTGGCCCACGTACACGACGGGGACACGCCGTACGTCGAGATGCCGATCCGCATGCTGTCCGTCGACACTCCGGAAACAACAGCGGATACCGCTGAGGGGGCCAAGAGGGTCGACGAGGAGTTCAAGCAACTCGCCGCGTGGATACGGGACGGCATCGCACCCATCTCCGACGACCTCGCGGAGTTCCTGCTGCCGAAGATCGAGACGGGGAACGCGGGCAGCTTGCAGTTCGGCCAGGGCACGGCGGCAGCCACGTTCAACACGGAGAACATCAAGAAGAGGCTGGCCGAGGGCAGGGACCCCGGCAAGGAACGCGGCATCTTCATCCGCACCGCCGGTGATTTTTTCGACGACAACAACCGCTTGCTCGCCTACATCGCGCCGAACTATTCAAAGAAGGAACTGGACACTCTTCCGAGGGAGAAGAGGCCGACGTTCAACCTCGATCTCATCACCGAAGGATGGGCGGCACCCTTCGTCATCTACCCCTCCATCCCCGGCGAACTCGACCTGCCCCTCTTCCTCAGGGCCGCCGACAAGGCTGTCAAGGACGAGAAGGGGATCTGGAAGGATCCCCACACGCTGCTCGCCTACGAGTACCGGGCCCTCGAAAAGCTTCATGGCGTGACGAAGAAGAAGGCCGAGGGGAAAAAGCTGGAGCCCGGCGAGGCATTCTCCTGGCGGACGCGGTACTGCGCAGATATGCGCGATCGTGAACTGCACGGTCCGGAGGACTACTTCCGGGTACCGCCGATCTACCGGTTGTGGCTCTGGCCGCAGGACGTGAACGAGGCTTTCGGCCATCTCAACCTGACACCGTCGCAACGGCTCACCGGAAGCGGCAGCCGCACGCGCTGAGATCATCTGGAAGCGGGGCCCCCGGCGCGAAGATCTTGTTGGCCCGCTTTAACTCCGCTATTTCCTTGTGGAGTTGTTTCGACTCCTCGCGCTCGGCGATGGCCAGTCGATCGTCGCGGTCGCCGACATCCGCCTCGACCTCGCGGACCGCCCGCTCGTGGAGCTGGTCCGGGTATGCGCGTGGTGCTGGCACTGCTCGTGTGTCTCCGTACGACGAGATCGTAGATCTGGCTCCAGGGACGCTACGAAACAGGGCGCGGCTCACATTCCGTGACTGTACGACGGCGGTTTGCCGCGACCGGATTGTTGGTTAGGGTGACAACTAGAGGCTGATCCCGATGCCCTTGGCCAGGGCGATGGCCAGGCTGGCGAGTTCGGGGCTGCACAGGCTGACGGATCCCGCGAAGTCGTACAGGCCGGGAGCGGGTGTCCGCGAGGCGGTTATGGTCGCTGGAGGGTGGGTCGGACACGACGGGGGGCTCGCGTTGGATCGCCTGGCCGGAGCGGACCTTGAAGTCGGCCCAGTCCAGTTCGTGCTCGACGGGTTTGTCCTCTTGCTCGGTCCAGCCGCGCAGCCCGTACAGGATGACGATCCCGGCCATGTCGGCGGGCGGCAGCGGACAGTTCTTGCGCGGCTCGACCGCCGCCACGTGGGGGGTTGCGGCGCGGTCGAGTTCGGCAATGAAGTGCGGGTTTTCGTTGGGGCCGTAGAAGCAGTCGGCGACCAGCGCCCGAAACGCGATGCCCTTGGCGCGGGCCCGGGCGGTGGTGGCCGTGACGATGCCGTTTCCGACCTGCCCGCGGGAGCCGAGGTACTGACGGGACACATAGGCCGTGGCGTGCCCGGACTTACGGGCACCGGAGTCGTCCGGAAACAACGCCCCGCCGTCGTGGGGCGCGGTCACCGGCTCCGCCAACGCGGTCAGCGTCTTGTTGCGGTCCCGCGGCGCCGGCAGGGCGGCGACGTAATCCCGCAACGCCCGACGCTGCGCACGGCAGACAAGAAGGTCACTACCGCACGTCGACCGGACGCGGTGGGCGTGTGACCGGCCGGTCTGCGCCCGCGGTGCTGCCCCCATCGCTGCGCGCGTGGCTCGGGCTGATCGCGGCGCTCGCCACGCTGGTGGTCGTCGTGCTCGGGGTCCTGTATGCCGACGACAGCAAGCCCGGCATGGTGGACGCGCGGATCTGGGCGGCGGTGGACGGTGTGGGGCCGCCGTGGCGGCAAGTCGCTCTGGCCACGGACTTCTTGGGGGAGCCCGTAGGAGCGGCGACGCTGGTCGTGGCCGCCGTGACGGGCTGCCTGCTGCTTCGGCGTCCTCGCGCAGCGGTGCTCATCGTTGCCGGCGTCGGCATGGCCGTCGGGACGGCGACGCTGCTCAAGCACCTGGTGGGACGCACCATCCACGGCGACGGCAACCTGTCCTATCCGAGCGGGCACACCGCCTTCGCCACCGCGCTCGCCCTCGTGGTGGCGCTGCTCGCGACCGGCCGGCTCGGCCTCGGCAGGACGGCCGGCACGTTACTCGTGCTCGCCGCGGCGCTGGTTGCCGGCGCTGCCATGGGCTGGGCGCAGGTCACCCTGGGCGCGCACTACCCGACCGATGTCCTCGGCGGCTGGTGTACCGCGCTGGCGGTGATACCGGCGACCGCGTGGCTGGTCGACCGGCTGGGTGATCGGATGGCCGACGCCGGTCGGCGGGAGCGCCGCTGACGTCACGTCACGTCTCGTCACGCCAAGCGGCGGAATACCGGCTTTACCGGTCGCCCGGCCAGCCAGGGAGTGGGGTCAGTGGCGTCAAGTGCCTTTCGGTACACCGCACATGCCTGGGCCACCACCTCGACGGTGCGGTCGATGTCGGCGTCGCCGAGCGCGCTGCTCACCACGAACGACGGGGCCAGCACCCCGCCCGCGAGGAGCCGGCGCAGGAACAGGGTGCGGTACTGCTGCGACGGCTGCCGGTTCTCGTCGAGGGTGGCGAAGACCAGGTTGCTGGCCCGGCCCCGGACGACGATGTGGTCGCCGACGCCCATGCCGGCCGCGGCCTCGCGGACACCGGCGGCCAACCGCTCGCCGAGGGCGTGCAGCCGCGCGGTGACGCCCTCCTCGACGTAGGTGGTCTGCACGGCCATCGCGGCGGCCAGCGAGTGCGTTTCCGCACCGTGCGTGGTGGACAGCAGGAACACCCGGTCGCCGGAGTGACGCAGCCCGCCCCGCTCCATCAGATCGCGGCGCCCGGCCAGCGCGGAGACGGCGAACCCGTTGCCCAGCGCCTTGCCGAACGTGGAGAGGTCGGGGACGACGCCGTACAGGCCCTGGGCGCCAGCCTCGGACCAGCGGAAGCCGGTGATCATCTCATCGAAGATCAGTACGCAGCCGTGCCGGTCGGCCAGCTCGCGCAGGCCGGCGAGGTACCCGGGAGTGGGGTCTCCACTTTTCTGGGGGCACCTCCCGGCCGAAGGCTGGGGGAGAAGTTGAGAGCTTGGGGAAGGCTCGGTGTGGGTGGCGGGTTCGAGGATCAGGCAGGCGACCTCGTCCTGGTACCGAGTGAGCAGCTCCTCCGTGGCGGCCAGGTCCCCGTAAGGGAACGCCACGGTGAGCTCGTTGGTCGCCGCCGGAACACCGGCGGACATCGGCGTGGTGCCGATGAACCAGTCGTCGACGGAGAAGAACGGATGGTCGGCGCAGATGGCCACCCGCGGGCGCCCGGTGGCGGCGCGGGCGAGGCGCACCGCGGCGGTGGTGGCGTCGGAGCCGTTCTTCGTGAACTTCACCATCTCGGCGGTCGGTACCGTGGCCAGGAAGCGTTCCGCGGCCTCGACCTCCACGATGGACGGCCGGACGAAGTTGCTGCCGCGGTCGAGTTCCCGCCGCACCGCCTCGATCACGCGTGGGTGGGCGTGGCCGAGGCTGACCGACCGCAGGCCGGAGCCGTATTCGATGTAGCGGTTGCCGTCGATGTCCCATACGTGGGCACCGCGGCCGTGGCTGATGACCGGGGCCAGGTTCTCGGGGTACTGGTCGTCGCCCTTGGCGTAGGTGTGCGCGCCGCCGGGGATCATGGCGTGCAGCCGTTCGTTCGCCATCCGCGACCGGGGCAGGAGGAACTTCTCGGTCTCTTCGGTGTGTTCGGTGTGCTCGGTGTCCACGCCGACCCTCACTTCTCTGTGTGCTTCAGGACCTCGGCGAGGCTCGGCGCCTCCCGGTCCCGCTGGGACATCGATGTGACCGGCAGCGGCCAGGAAATGGCGAGCTCCGGGTCGTCGAAGGCGATCGTCACGTCCTCGGCCGGATCGTGCGGGCGGTCGATCCGGTACGAGGTGTCAGCGGTTTCGGTCAATGCCTGGAAGCCGTGCGCGCACCCCGCCGGGATGTACAGGGTCGCCTGCGTGTCACCGGACAGCTGGAAGAGGGCCCGGTTGCGGTAGGTCGGCGAGTCCGTCCGCAGGTCCACGACGACGTCGAAGATCCTGCCGTACGAGCACCGCACCAGCTTGGCCTCGCCGGCGCCGGAGCGCAGGTGCAGGCCGCGCAGCACGCCCCGGACCGAGCGGGACAGGCTGTCCTGGACGAAGGCGTCCGGGTCGAGGCCCACCGAGCGGATCACGTCGGCGTCGAAGGTGCGGCAGAAGAAGCCGCGCTCGTCGGCGTACGGCGTCGGCTCGAACAGGTACGCGCCGTCGATCTCCGGGACTTCGGTCGCTTTCATGGAGCCTCCTGCCGAGCGTGGGAGTGGGCGTGGTCGGTCGCCGGGAACAGGGCCGCGGTCAAGTCGGTGAACTGGTGCTCGAGTTGTCGGGCGGCGGCCTGGTTCCGCTCGATGAGCGTCTGCCGCAGCTCGGCCGATCGCTTCTCCAGCGCCCGGAACTGCTCGAGCAGCCGGTCGGCGTCGACCTCGCGGGCCGGGTGGCAGTACGCGCCCAGACCCATCTGGGCCATGAGCGCCTCGCTCTTCGCCGCATAGCTGAGGGCGAGCACCGGCGTGCCGGTCTTCAGCGCGCAGATCAGGTTGTGGTAGCGGATCGCCACCACGGTGTCGGCAGCCGCCATCTCCTTCATCAGGTCGGCCAGTGAGGACGGCTCGGCAGCGGTGACCAGCGGCGAGTCCACCGCGTCGAGGATCGCGGCGACCACCGACGCATCGCACGCGTCGCCGGTGAGCAGTCGGACCGGCCTGCCCTCCTCGACCAGCGTGCGGACGAACCGGGTCGTCCCCTCTAGGTAACGCCGGTATATCTCATCGGCCCGGGCGCGGTCGTCGTTGCCGCCGTGGAAGTCCATCACACCGACGCAGACCGGGCCCGGCGAGCCCGAGGGCGCTTCCCCAAGCTCTCCGACAGGCTCCGAGCAGGGGATACCCCATTCCCGCGGCGTCGGCAGGGCGAACGCGAGGTCCGGGTAGACCTCGTCGCGCGCGGTGTCCACGCCCATCGCCCGCATCGCCTCGCGGGACTGGGCGTCCCGGTACGACCGGTACGCGGCCAGCCGCGCCGACCAGCGCACCAGGGCTCGGGTCGGCCGGTTGCCGATCTCGGCCGCGCCGACGCTGACCAGCGCGACCCGGGTGCGCAGCAGCCGGCCACTCGCGCAGAGCAGGAACAGCGAGTACGGGAAGCCCCACGGCCGCAGCGGCAGCGTGGCCTCCAGGACGCCCATGCCCGGCACGATCACCACGTCGTGCCGGCGCACCCAGGCGGCGGTGCGGACGGCGTCGACGAGTTTGCCCAGACCCTTCGCCGCGATCGCGCCCGCACGCGACGCGGTCCGGTACTCCCCGCGGTACCAGTGCAGCCGCGTCGCGGGGATCCCGAACCGGGCTGCGACGGCCTCGGGTCCGCCGCACAGCGCGTCCACGGCCGCCTCCGGGTGCTCGGCGCGGAGGTACCCGAGCACGGCCTGGAGCGACCCGTCGTTGCCGAGGTTGCCGGAGCCGAGCAGGCCGAACACCCCGACGCGCACCGGAGTTTCGTCCGCAGACGTCATGCCTGTCTCCCCTCACGTCCGGCGACGAGGGCGTCGACGGAGACGGTCAGCTTGGCCGGGTCGACCGGGGCGCGGTCCTCGACCCGCTCGCCGGCGCCCGGCCGGACCCGGCTGGTCATCCATGCGGCCAGGTGGCGGTAGCACGCGCGCCGGTCGGCCGCGGACAACGGGGCCCGCCGGATCGCCGAGGCGAAGCCCCAGACGTACTCGGCGAGCAGCCGGGGCGTCGGGTGCAGCAGGCCCGCCCGGCGCGGGTCCAGGTTGACGCACCGGGAGCGCTTGCTCGGGTTCGCCCGCTCGGCGCGGGTGGGGTGGTCGCGGCGGAAGTACAGGAGTTCCGGCACCTGGTGGAAGCGCCCGTGCAGGGCGATCTCGGCGACGAACGTGCGGTCCGCGTGGTGGTAGCTGTCCATCGGCTTCACCCGGCGCAGCGCGTCGGCCCGGATCACCCCGTAGAAGTCGTCACCGCCGGGCTCGAACAGCATGCTCCGGAAGCGCTCCGGCGGGTGCGGTGAGTCGGTGGCGAGCGTGTACGCGTACGGGACCTTCACCTGGCCGTCGCCGTCGATGACCGCCTGGTCGGCGTGCGCGAGGATCACGTCCGGCCGCTCGTCCAGCGCCTGGACGCAGCGCCGCAGCAGATCGCGGGCGTAAAGGTCGTCGTGCGAGGCCCACTTGAACAGCTCGCCGCGGCACTCGGCGAACACCCGGTTGTGGTTCGGCGTGGCGCCGATGTTCCGGGGCAGCCGGAGGTACCGGATGCGCGCGTCCTGCGCGGCGTACTTGCGGCAGATGTCCTCGGTCCCGTCGGTCGAGGCGTTGTCGGAGATGACCAGCTCGAAGTCCTCGTAGGTCTGGCCGAGCAGGGCGTCGAGCGACTCGGCCAGGTACTCCTCGCCGTTGTACACGGGCAGGCCGATGCTCAGCCTGGGTTGGGCGGTCATGGGGTCCTCACTTCGGGGATGGGGTGGTGGTGGCGCTCGCGCAGGGCGGACCGCAGTTGCAGCCACCACACGGCCGAGCCGCTGACGGTCGCGGCGGCGACGCCCCAGGCCGAGCCGACCGTGCCGGCGACGGCCGCCCCGCCGAGCCCGCCGCTGACATAGCAGGCCGAGGCGAACAGCTGGCAGCGCAGGCTGCGCCGGGCCGCGCCGAGCGCGCGCAGCCCGGCCGCCGCCCCGGTGCCGAGGCCGGCGCCCGCGACGCCGAGGGTGACCGGCACGACGAGCTGTGCGGCGGAGTGCCAGACGCCGCCGAGCACGAACTCGCCGAGCCGGTCCGGCATCAGCAGCAGCGCCCCGCCCCAGAGCAGCGCGCCGGCGACCTGCCCGCCACCCAGCAGGAGGCAGAACGCGCCAAGGCGGTGCGGGGCCCGCCGGAGCACCCGTGCCGCCTCCGGGACGGTGACCAGCGAAAGGCCCATCAGCACGGCGAGGAACGGGCCGAGCAGGAGCTCGGCGCCCCGCACCGCACCCACCGCGCTGAGCCCGACGATCGCGCCGAGCCCGTACGCCCGCAGCTGGCTCGCGCCGCTGAGGCAGGTGTTCTCGACCAGGTACCGGTAGCCGAGATCGCGCTGCTCGCGAAGCCACCCGCGCGCCCCGGTCACCCGGGGCCGGATGCCGGACTGGAGGTAGCCGTACCCCGCCGCCACCGTGGCGGACGCGCCCCAGGCGAGCACGAAAGCGGCCACGCTGCCCACGCGGGCGGCCACGATCATGGCCGGGACGAGCGCGACGCCCCACACGACGTCGTTGACGAACGCCTTCCGCCCGGTGCCGGCGGCGAAGAACGAGAACCGCCAGGCGTCCTGCAGAAGCAGCCCCGGCAGCATGACGCCGAGGCAGGCGAACGCGGGTCCCACGCGGCCGCCGAGGGCCGTCCCGACCACCAGACACGCCGCGCCGATGGCTGCACCTACGCCGAGTGCGGTACCCGACGACCGGGCCACCGCCCCGCGCCAGGACGCGTCCGACACGCCGCTGAAGCGCACCACGAGCGGATCGGTGGCCAGCCCGCGGGAGATGTTGAGCACCACGCCGTAGGTCACCCAGGCCAAACTGAACACGCCGAACGCGGTCACCCCCAGCGAGCGGGCCACGTAGATGCCCACCGCGAAGTTGGACATGCTGGAGGCCGCCTGGTCGGCCAGTCCCCAGGACAGCCGGCCGACGAGGGCCCGCTTGGCGGATCCGGCCGGTGTCGTCGTTGTCTGCGGATTCTCCCCCTCGGTGGTCATCGGCGTCATACCTTGATCAGCCCGGCGCCGCGCAGGGCGTCGGCCGCGACGGCGACGGCGCTGAACGGCAGCCCGGACCGCTCGGCGACGTCGAGCAGACTGTGTTCGCCGTCGGAGAGGTTGAGCACCCAGAGCATGGCCATCTGGGCCTGTTTGGTGTCGCTGCGGCCGCCGAGCGCGTCGTACAACCCTCGTCGGCCCAGCTGCGGTTCGCCGTAGGGGCTGAGGTTGATGTACCGCCGGTTGCGGTCCAACACGGCGAATGCCTCGCGGCAGACGGCGAGCGTGTCCGCCATCGCCTCCGAGGAGACGAAGTCCAGGTTGTCCGCCGAGGTGTGGTACTCGGGGTAGCCGGCGTACGGGGTCCGGGTGAGCGAGCCCACGCCGAGGTCGAACCCGGGCGAGCAGAACTGCCGCTCGTCGTAGCCGTAAGGAGTGAACTCGGCGACGTGGTGCGGGCGTTCGGAGACGGCCAGCACGTGCCGCATCACTCGGTCGATCTCCGCGTCGCCGCGCCTGCTCTGCTTGTACGTCAGGCTGCCCGGGTCGCCGGCGCAGGCCAGCACAAGCCCGTGCTTGACCCTTCCCCAAGCTCTCGACTCCTCCCCCAGCCTTCGGCCGGGAGGGGCCCCCAGAGCAGGGGATACCCCTTTCACCCGCTCCGCGTTGCGGGCCAGCCAGGTGATCGCCCCGATGGTGCCGGGCGCGAACAGGAACCGGTAGGTGTAGTACGGCGTCTGTTCCGCCAGTGCCCGGGCCAGGAACGTCGCCACCGCGATGCCGGCCAGGTTGTCGTTGGCCAGCGACGGGTGGCAGACGTGGCAGGAGACGATCACCTCGTCGGGGACCTGTCCGGGGACCACGTGCTCGGCGTAGGTGAGGTGGCCGTCGGTGAGTGTGGAGTTGATGCGCACCTCGTACTCGCCGTCCGGCAGCGCGTCCAAGGTCTCCTGGGCCAGGCAGAACCCCCATTCCGGCTTGTAGTAGCTGGTGCGGTACGGCACCCAGGACGGGTGGTCCGGCAGGGTGTGCAGGTGCGCGCGAAGCTCGGCCAGCGGCATGGTCGTCGACACCGGCACGCTGTAGCCGAGCACGTGCAGGCTGGACGCGGCGAAGTCGACGACCCGGTTGCCGGCGGTGTCGGCGATGTACGCGTCCCGGATGTTCCACTCCTGCGGCACCGTCCAGTCGAGCACCTGCGTCCCGGTCGGTACCTCGTGCACCTGCAGCGGAACGTACTCGCCGACGATCTCCAGGGTGGCGCGCACACCGTCGCCGGTGATGCTCCGGCACAGCGGGTACAGCCGCTCCACCAGCGCGTACATCTCTTCGCCGGGCTCGGTCATCGGCGCCGCCGCAGGGTGTCGTCGACGGTGCCGGCGTCGGACGCCGCGCGCAGCACGGCAAGGCGGGTGAAGCGTCGCTCGAAGTCCTCCCGGGTCAGCCCGAACTTCCGGTAGGCGTCGGCGAGTTCGAGCGCGCCCTGCTTCACCGTCCACTCGCAGTCGAAGCCGGGTATCGACGTGCGGAACCGGGAGAAGTCCACCCGGTACGAGCGCGGATCGGCACCGGTCTCCCCGGTGATCACCACCTTCGAGCCGGACACCGCCTCGGCGACCTGCTCGGCGATCTCGGCGACCGTGACGTTGTTGATCTCGCTGCCGATGTTGAACGCCCGGTCGTGCACCGCTTCGCGGGGCGCGGTCAGCGCGGCCGTGAAGGCCCGTGCGATGTCGGCGGCGTGCACCAGCGGGCGCCAGGGGGTGCCGTCGGAGAGCACCAGCACCTCGCCGGACAGGAGCGCGTGGCCCACCAGGTTGTTCAGCACGATGTCGGCGCGCAGCCGGGGTGAGTAGCCGAAGGCGGTGGCGTTGCGCATGAACACCGGGCTGAAGTCGCCGTCGGACAGTGCGTGCAGGTCGTCCTCCACCCGCACCTTGGACTCCGCGTACGGCGTCACCGGGCGCAGCGGGGCGTCCTCGGTGACCAGGTCGTCCCCGCCGGCGGCGCCGTAGACCGAGCAGGTCGACGCGTACAGGAAGCGCCGTACTCCGGCGTCGCGGGCCAGCCGGGCCAGCCGCACGGACGCGTGGTGGTTGATGTCGTAGGTGAGCTCCGGCGCCAGCGATCCCAGCGGGTCGTTGGAGAGCGCGGCCAGGTGGATCACGGCGTCCACCCCGGCCACGTGTTCGGCCGTGACGTCGCGCAGGTCCACCCGATGCCCCTGCGGGTCCGCGGGCGGCTCGCCCAGCACGCAGTCGGCGAACAGGCCGGCGTCAAGGCCGACGACCTCGTGCCCGGCGGCGGCGAGGACCGGGGCCATCACGGTGCCCAGATAGCCCTGGTGTCCTGTCAGTAGTACGCGCAAGGTTCAACCCCCCAGGTTGAGCGTGAGTTTGGTGACGGCGAACGCCTCGGCGTATCGCGCGTGGCATTCGATGCCGCGGATCCGCGCAAGACCGAGGAAGGCCTCCCGGTCGTACCAGGGCCGGTGCCGCTGCGAGGGGTAGTGCTCCTGCAGCAGCCGCACCTTCTGTTCGGCGATCTCCGGCGACAGCGGCTGATACGCCGCCATACGGCCGAGATCACCGTCCCATTTGACGATCTCGTAGCCGAGCACGAGGTGGTCGCGGAAGGCGGTGGGTATCAGCTTCGCCAGGCCGCGGTGATCCTGGTGCGCGTCATCGGTCCGCGGAGCCAGGATCAGATGCGGGTCGGTCTGCTCGCGCAGCTCCTCGACCGCGGCCTTGGCCTCCTCCCAGTGCGCGGGCAGCCGACCGTCCGGCAGCTTGTGCACGGTCAGGCGCAGGTCGGCGCCCGGGCAGAAGGCGGCGAGCGCGGCCTGCTCCTCCTGCTCCCGCTCGCTGCCGCCGCCGGAGAGAACCAGTGCGTCGACGCGGAGACCCGGCCGCGCGTGGCACAGCGTCAGCAGTGTGCCGCCGGCGCCGATGGCGATGTCGTCGCAGTGCGCGCCCAGCGCGACGATCCGGTCCGGGCGCCCGGCACCGAGCCGGATCACGCTCTCACTCCGGAGCCGTTGCTGCTGGCGGTCGCCCCCTGGAGACCAGCCCCCGCGCCGTCCCGTTCCCACACGGTCCACGGGCGGTCTCCCCGGGCGTAGGCGGCGTCGAGTGCGGCCCGCTCCTTCACGGTGTCGGTCGGCTTCCAGAAGCCGCGGTGCTGGTGCGCCACCAACCGGCCGCGCTTGGCGAGTTGGGCGCATCCGTCAGCGACCAGATCCCCGTTCTCCGGGATGTGGTCGAAGACCTCCTGGCGGAGCACGAAGTAGCCGCCGTTCTCCCACAGCGGCAGTTCACTCACCGCGGTGATGCCCCCCACCAGGCCGTCCTCGCCCAGGTCCACGCAGTGGAACGAGGACTGCGGAGGCACCACCATCATCGACGCACCGGCGTCGCGCCGGGCGAACCGGTCGATCATCTCCGGCAGCGGGGCGTCGGTGAGTACGTCGGCGTAGTTGGCGAGGAACATCTCGTCGCCGTCCAGGTGGTGCCGCACCCGGCGCAGCCGCTCCCCGATCGGCGACTCGATGCCGGTCTGCGCGAACGTGATCGTCCAGGAGGCGATGTCGGTGGACAGCAGCTCGGTCTGCCCGTTGCGCAGCACGAAGTCGTTGGACGTCGTCTCCTCGTAGTTGAGGAAGAAGTTCTTGATGTGGTGCGCCCCGTACCCGAGACACAGGATGAACTCCGTGTGCCCGAAGTGCGCGTAGTAGCGCATGACGTGCCAGATCAGCGGCCGCGGGCCGACCATCGCCATCGGCTTGGGCATGTCGTCGGAGGCTCCGCTGCGCATACGCAGCCCGTAACCGCCGCAGAACAGAACGACCTTCACGACTTGACCTCGACAATGCTCAGTTCCGGGATGGGAAAGACCAGCCGGCCGCCCCAGTCGTGCACGAAGGACAGTTGCTCGACCAGCTCGGCCCGCAGGTTCCACGGGAGGACGAGGACGTAGTCCGGTCTGTCGGCGGCTATCTGCTCGGGCGGCAGGATCGGGATGCGGGTGCCCGGGGTGAACCTGCCGTGTTTGTAGGGGTTGCGGTCGACCGTGTACGGGAGCAGGTCGGGCCGGATGCCGCAGTGGTTGAGCAGGGTGTTGCCCTTGCCCGGGGCGCCGTAGCCGACGACCGTCTCGCCGCGCTCGGCCGCCTCGATGAGGAACCGCAGGAGGTCCCGGCGCACCTTGGCCACCCGGGCGGAGAACTCGGTGTACCCGGACAGCTCCTGCAGCCCGGCGGCCTTCTCCCGGTCCAGCACGTCGGCCACCCTCCGGGTCGGCTCGCCGGCCACCTCGGCCGGCCGGGCCCACAGCCGGATGGAGCCGCCGTGCGTGGGCAGTAGCTCGACGTCCACGAGCGCGAGTCCGCCGCTCGCAAGGGCTCGGATCGCGGACGCGACCGTGTAGTACTGGAAGTGCTCGTGGTAGATCGTGTCGTACTGGTTTTCCTCGATCAGGGTCAGCAGGTGCTGCACCTCGATGGAGACCCAGCCGTCGTCGGCGACCAGGGCGCGCAGCCCCTGGGTGAACCCGACCACGTCGGGGATGTGCGCGTACACGTTGTTGGCCACGACCAGGTCCGCCGGGCCGTGCTCGGCGCGGACGCCCGAGCCGGTGGCCGGGTCCAGGAACTCCGTGAGCGTGGGCACACCCGCGTCCCGCGCCGCGGCGCCGACGTTCACCGACGGCTCGATGCCGAGGCAGCGGATCCCGCGGTCCACCACGTGCCTCAGCAGGTACCCGTCGTTGCTCGCCACCTCGACCACGAAGGCGTCGGGGCCGAGACCCACCCGCTGTACGGCGTCGGCGACGAACGTGCGCGCGTGCTCCACCCAGGAGGTCGAGTACGAGGAGAAGTATGCGTACTCCTTGAACGTCTCCTCCGGCGTGATCAGCGGCGGGATCTGCGCGAGCCAGCAGTCGGTGCAGACCCGCAGGTGCAGCGGGTACGCCGGCTCCGGCTTGTCCAGTTGGTCCGCGGCGAGAAAGCTCTCACATGGTGGCGTCGCCCCAAGATCGACGACGCTCGTCATCGCTTCCGAGCCGCAGAGTCGGCATCGTGTCATCTGCTATCCCCATCCCCCCTGCTCGCGCGGGTGTCCCCGCCGCGAGCCAGTGCTGACCGACCCGCGATCGCGGTGCGGTACCCCTCCACCAGGCGCTCCAGCCCGACGGCCGGGCTGAAACCCTGCTCGTAACGGCGCCGGGCCGCCTGGCCCATCTCCCGGTTGCGGGCCGGCTCGGCCGTGATCCGGCGCACGTAGGACGCGAGCGAAGCGGGCTCGCCCGGCCGGTGCAGCAGCCCGGTCACGCTGTCCTCGACGAGTTCGACGAAGGCGCCGTGACCGGCGGCGACGACCGGGACCCCCGCCGCCATCGCCTCGACGACCACGAGACCGAACGCCTCCAGCCACGTCGAGGGAGCCACTACGGCGACCGACCGCGCGATGGCCTTCTGGCACTCCGCCGTGTCGTACAGGCCGACGTATTGCACGTCGTCCCGGCCCGCCGCCCATGCGGTCACCTCTTGCTCCAGCGGTCCCGTGCCGGCGATCACCAGCGGCACGCCCACGCCGCCGTCAGCGGCGATCTCGTCCCACGCGGCCATGAGCAGCCGCACGCCCTTGGCCTCCGCGAGCCGGCCGAGATAGAGCAGATGCTCGCCGGCGCCTTCTCGGCAGGCGCCCGGGTCGGGCACGAAGTTGTGCTTCACCGCCAGCCGCTCGGATGGCATGCCGGCCTGCACCAGGACGTCGCGCTGCGCCGCGGAGATGCAGAAGAACCGCTCCACGCCGGACCACCACCGCCGCCGGTTGACCGACAGGCTGACCGCGAGCGGCACCGTCGCCAGCCGGGAGCTCCGGTAGCAGCCGTGCCGGACGGCGGGCAGCGGCGCCGACCCGACGCACTCGGTGCACGGCCGGCCGTCCCGCTGCAGTGTGCCGGGCGGGCAGACCTGGGTGTAGTTGTGCAGCGTGGCGACGGCGGGCACGCCGGCGTCGGCGCAGGCGGCCAGCACCGCGGGCGACAGGAGCGGGAAGACGTTGTGAACGTGCACCACGTCCGGCCGCTCGCTGCGCAGCCGGGCGGCGAGCTCCGCGCGGACCGCCGGGTTCCACGGCACCAGCAGCGGCACCGCGGCCTTGCCCAGCAGGGACCGGGCGGCGATGTCGTCGCTGCGCCGCTCGAACACCTCGACCCGGTGGCCGGCCGCGCGCAGCAGCTCCACCTCCTGGTCGACGACCTTGTTCTCCCCGCTCGGCTGCGCCGAGGAGTAGCGGTTGTGCACCACGAGGACGTGCATGCTCAGGTCACCTCCGATCTTCGGGCCCATCGCGGTATGTGTCGTCGAGGGACTTCGGGCGTCGAGAGGGGAGTGGCCGCGGCGGCCACGGCAGGTGCCGCCAGCAGCGAGGCGGCCAGGGCCAGATGCAGCAGATACGGCGAGGCGTCGCCCAGCCCTGCCTCGGTGTACGACGCGATCGCGCAGTAGCTGATCAGGAAGATCGCGCAGGCCCTCGACAGCGACGGTGGCCGCAGCAGCGCGACGCCGCCCAGCACGATGATGATCGCCGCCACCAAGGCGACGCCGATCAGCCCCTGTTCGTTGTAGACGGCCAGCCAGCTGTTGTCGATCGGCAGCCCGCCGAACGACTTGTCGCCCAGGCCCGCGCCGAACAGCTGCTCCGAGGTCGTCCGGGGCGCTGCCAGCAAGGCGTCCCAGACCTTGGCCCGACCGGTGAGGTTGGAGAAGTTCTCCTGGCTCTGTCCGCGCAGGAACCATGCCTGTAGCGCGGAGCTGAACGCCACCGCGGCCACCGTGGCGCACAGCACCGCCCAGGTGAAGAACCGGCGGGCCGCGGCGCTGGTCAGGATGAGCGAGCCGATCGCCAACGCCAGCCCGATGAACAGGCCGAGCGTGGCCGTCCGGGTATGGGTCAACGCGAGCAGGACGAGTGACGGCACGATGACCACCGCCGCGCTGGCCCTGTCGGTCCGGCGGCCCAGTACGAGCAGCACGGTGAGCCCGATGATCACCGCGGCGTACTGTCCGATCTGCGGCGGGGTGAGCGGCCACAACGCGCCGACCAGTCGCCCGCCGTAGAGATCGGGCAGGGCCGCGCCCGGTGAGACGACCAGGCCGGCGGCCACCGACCCGAGCACCGCGAAGTACATCCGGATGTGGCGCCGGACGAACGTCAGTCCGCCGTCCCACCAGCGGCTGAGCAGCCACAGCGTGCCGACGAAGAGAGCCAGCCGGGTGCAGCGGAACAGCGCGCCGAACCCGGCCTCCAGGTTCGCGCTGGAGATCACGCTCGGCACCAGCAGCAGGGTGAGCAGGAGCACGTAGGCGCTGGCCCGGATGCGCAGCCGAAGATTGACCGCGAGCGCCAGCGCGAACGCGGCGACCAGCGCGCCCATGGTGACCATCTGGATGAGGGAGCGGGGCAGCGGGATGATGGTCTTCGCCCCGGCGGAGCCGAGCGTGTTGAGGATCAGCAGCCCCCAGACCGTCCCGACGCTCTTCGACGTGTGGTCCGCGCCCACCTCAACCACCGGTCCGTGGGTCGAAGGTGCTGCCCGCGTCCTGCTGGTACGGCGTGCCCTGCCACTGCCCGGAGTCGAGTATCCGGCTCGGGTCGTGGGCGACGAATTTCCATGGTCCGAGGTAGACGTTGTCGTGCCAGCGGTTGTGCTGCTTGCGGGTGATCGCCTCAGCGACCCGCTCGCCCTGGTACGGCGACCAGTCCGGATAGGTGCCGTAGTTGGCCAGCATCGCCATTCGGTCGCACTTCACCGTGCAGTCGACGATGGACTTGTCCAGCACGAAGCGGTTGCCGTGGATGTCCACCCGCTGGGTCTTCCACCGGCAGTCGGCGTAGAGCGGTGCGGTGGCGATCGCCGGCCGCGCGCAACGCTCTGGGCGCCGCGCCAGCAACGTGCAGTCACCGGACGAGGTGTTGGCCGGGCTGTTGCAGAACCGGTCGGCGTTTTCCCACAGGGTGATCCCGTTCCAGTTGTTCTCCAGCACGTTCCGGTAGAACTCGATCTTGTCCGTGCGGGCTCGGATCCGTGGTTCGCCGCCGGACTCGGACAGGTAGATGGTCGCCAACGGGAAGCTGTCGTCGCGGTCGGCGTACCTGCGGCCCTCGACCCAGTTGTTCCGCCGGATCGTGTTTTTCCGGATGACCGCGTTGTAGCTGGTCTCGTAGATCAGCGCGGCACCGTCGTTGGCCTCGAGCACGTTGTCCTCGATGCGGAAGTCGTTGTTGTTGGTGTCCGCCCATAACCCGGAACCTCGGTTGTCGTGCACCCAGTTGCCGCGTACGTCGGCGCCGTTGACGGCCCAGAACTTGACGCCTCCAGTGCAGCCGCAACCCGGCTTCCGCCGCTCCCAGTCGTCGGTGTTGTTGGCCACGATCTCGTTGCCCTCGACCACCAGGCCGCGGATAGGGTCGCCGGCCTTGTACGCGTTCATTCCGTACTGTCCGTTGCCGCGCAGGCAGCTGGCGCGGACCCGCTGGCGGGCACCGGCCATCAGCCCGGCGCCGGAGTTGTGCTGGATCGTCGCGTGCTCGATCACCCACCCGTCGGCCGAGTCATGGTTGACCACGCCCTCGTTCTGCGGCGCGACGAAACCCTGCACGGTCAGGTAGCGGATGGTGACATTGTGGGCGGTACCGCCGAACGCGTACTGGTTGATCTTCCGGCCGTCGAACACCGCGCCTGGCGCGCCGAGGTAGCGGTTTCCCTTCTTGGGGATGACCTGGGAGTAGCGATCCCGCTCGAGCCTGTGCTTGCCCGGTCGAAGCCAGAACGTGGTGTTCGGAGGGTTGCTTCGGGTCTTCGCAGCCAGGTCACCGACCACCGCGGGGTCGACCGTCACCGCGCCCGCCGGTGCCTTGGCCGGCCCGGCCGCAGGCTTGGCACACACCCGGGCCCGGGCCACGGACGTGGATGGTGCAACGGTCGGCTCCGCCGCCGGGGCGCCCGGCGTGCTCACACAGCCGGTCGCCAGCAGGGCCAGCGCCAGCGCCGCCGCCGGTAACGCCCAGTTCCGAGACTTGATCACCACGCGTCCTCCCTAGCCGCGGAACCTGAGTACGGTGGTGAACCCCTCCGCGCCGTCGGCGAAGCCGGTGCCGACCAGCGTGGTGGTGGGTTCCTTGCGCCCGAAGCCGGCGGAGTACCAGCCCAGCGGTGGGTCACTCTCGCCGCGATGCGCCCGCCAGCTCAGCTGCCCGGGCAGGTCGAGTACCGCGGAGCGGTCCTCGCCGTCCCGGGTCCAGGTGAGCACTGCCCGGTTCCCCACCAGGTCCGCGGTGATCGCCGGGCCTAGGTGGAACGCCAGGTGCGCGGCCCGGCGCGGGCCGCGCACCTCGTCGACCACCCGCAACTCCTGGCTCGCGGCGGTCAGTTCCACCCGGCGGCGGTGCACGGAGCGCTGGTAGCCGTCGTGCTCGGCGGACCAGCGGGCCGTCCCCCCGTCGGAGGCGCCGGATGTGTCCGCGGCCAGGACGCGGCTGCGGGCATGCCGGGTCCACAGGAACGGGCCGCCGGAGACGGACTGGTCAACGCCATCCAGCTGCAGGGTGTTGTGGCCGAGGGTCGACCGGAAGTACTGCCGCCACTCGGGCTGCCCGTGGTAGCAGAACGTCCCTGGGTCGGCGAGCACGTCGATCCCGTCGTGCCGGACCTCAACGGACAGCGCGTCCGCGTGGGCATGCGCGGCGATGGACAGGAACCCGTGCGGACCACCGTCGCAGCGGCACCAGATCTCCTCCGGACCGCGCAGGATGGTCATGCCCGCGTCGGCGAAGTGGGCCGGTCGGCTTGCCGGGCGGGTCACGGCCGGTGCAGTTCCATCTTTCGAGTACGGCCGGATGAGCGCGGCCAGCAGCGGGGTGCGCACATCGGTGCCGGTCACCGCCGGCCACCAGGCGAGCCGGCCGAACACGGCGTCCCCGGTAGCCAGCAGCGAGGCCCAGCGGTCGGTGCCCGCGCCGTCCACGACAAGACCGTGGCCGTCGTCCGCGTCCCCCTGGCGCGGCGGCCGTAACCGACTGTCCACGAGGGCCGCGAGCGCGTCGGTCATCCGCAGCAGCACCAGCCGGACGGACCCGGGGACCGGCACGCCGGCGGCATCCGCCTCGGCCACCGCGGCCAGGCCGAGCTCCAGCACAAGTCCGTGATACTCGGTGGCCAGCTCGCGGTTGAGGCCGGAGGCGAAGGTGTTGCTGCGCAGATGCCGCTCCAGCGACCGCAGCGCGTCGGCTCGCCAACGCGCCGAGGAGGGGAACCACCCGAACGCGCAGGCCGCGGCGAACTGCCCGGCGGCCTCGGCGATGATGTGGTTGTTCGCCGAAGACCCCCGGCTGGGGAAGGCGGCCAGCCAGCGCTGGTGGTGCCAGATCTGGTTCAGAGCCACCTGGTTGCCCTCGAACAGCCCGGCCACGCCCGGCCAGCCGTCGAGCAGCCGGCGGATCCACACCCAGGACAGCAGCCGGATCCCCAACTCGATGCCGCTGACCCAGTGCACTCCGCGCAGCGGCGCGTTGGCCGCCCACCACGACCGCAGGTGCTCGGCCACTCGCTCGGCGTACCGCTCGTCCCCGGTGATCGCGTAGGCGACGGCGAGCACGGTGAGGTACTGATGCCGGGACAGCTCCCAGATCTGCTTGATGTCCCCGACCGCGTCCTCGTTCCGGTACGGCACGTCGAAGGCGTAGCCCCACGGAGCCCGGCGCCCGGTCTTCGGGTCGTACCACCAGTCCGGGTCGGCCAGGTCGTCGCGGTTCACCCCGAAATACTCGGCGTGCCCGGCCATCAGCCGGTCCGCCTCGGCGATGAGACGTTTCGCGGCGTCCGGAGGTATTGCGGCGATCGTCCCTGCGGGCAGTACCGCGGTGAACCGGGCGCCGGTCACGCTCGGGCAGTCCGGCCGCGCCGACCGCCACCGCCGCCTGCGCACCGCGTCTCCCACCCGGCCGCCGACCTCCCGCGGTCCCATCCGCGACAGCCGCCGCAGGTACCAGCCCGCACTCCCCGAGCTCACCGTCATCGCGCCCTCGCCAACGTCACCGGCGCGCCGCCGACCAGGCCGGCCTGCACGGCGAGGGTGGCCGAGGTGGTGGCGACCAGCGACTCCAGCGGCACCGGCATCGGCCCGCCGGTCCGCACGGCCTTGATGAACGCGGCCAGTTCGGCGGACTGGCCCTTGTCCCGGGCCTTGGGCAGCCGCGAACTGACCCACCGCTTGCGGCCGTAGACCGAGGCGCGGACGAAGTCGTCGAGCCGCAGCACCTTGCCGTCCGCGACAAGATCCAGTGTCTCTTTGGGGAAGCCGGGTGCGCCGGTGGTGACGTAGCTGATGGTGGCAGTGGACCCGTCCGGGTAGCGCAGCACGACCTGCAGGTCCTCGTTGCCGGACGTGGCGACCGCGTACACCGATACCGGGTCGGCCTCAAGCAGCCAGCTCGCCGTGTCGATGAAGTGCCCGCCCTCGCCGGCGAACCGCGAGCCCTCGGTGCCCTGTTGGAGGTACCAACTGCCGTGCTGCAGCCGGCCCGCGTTGACCAGGTAGCGGAGGCTCGCCGGACCGGTCCGGGCGCCGAACCGCTTCCTGGCCTCATTCAGCAGCGGCGCGAACCGGCGGTTGAAGCCCACCTGCAGCCGGTCATTGCCGGACTCCTCCACCGCCGCGAGCACGCCGGCCAGCTCGTCCTCGGTGAGGGCCAACGGCTTCTCCACGAACACCGCCTTGCCGGCCAGCAGCGCCCTTCGGGTCAGTTCGGCGTGCGAGCTGTGGCGGGTGACCACGAACACCGCGTCGATGGACTTGTCGCCGAGCACGGCGTCGAGGTCGGTGGTCGCCTCGGCGAAGCCGAACTTCCGCTGCGCGTTGGCCGCGGACAGCGCCGTCGTGGTGACGACTGTCGACAACTCGACGCCGTCGCGCTGTGCCAGGTGCGGCAGCAGCATCGACGTCGCGTAGTTTCCCGCGCCGACGAACGCCAGCCGCACCGCCTTGGCGGACCGGGCCGGGGTGGGCGCTTTGCCGCTGCCTCTCTTCACCGCGGGCACGGCCACCACCGGGGCCTCCGCCTCCACAGCTTGGTCGGGGTGGCCGGGGTACCGGAACAGCACGGCCACGGCCTTCAGGTCGCCGTCCTTCAGGCTCTGGTACGTCTCGACGGCGTCATCGAAGTCGGCGATGTGGGAGACCAAGGGCTCCACGTCGACGCTCCCGCGGGAGAGGAGATCGAGGAAGCAGGCCAGGTTGCGGCGCTCGGTCCAGCGCACGTAGCCGATCGGGTAGTCCCGCCCCTCGAGCTCGTACTCCGGGTCGTAGCGCCCGGGGCCGTACGAGCGGGAGAACCGGACGTCGAGTTCCTTCTCGTAGTAGGCGTTCCACGGCAGGTCCAGGCGGCACTTGCCGATGTCGACGACCCGGCCGCGGTCCCTGCTCAACTGGGCTGCCAGCTCGACGGGTTGGTTGCTGCCGCCGCCGGCGGCCAGGTACACCTGGTCCACGCCCAGGCCGCCGGTGAGTTCGGCGACGGAGGCTTCCACGGCCGCGGACGCGGGGTCGCCGCAGGCCGCGGCGCCCAGGCGCTCGGCGAGTTCGCAGCGCACCGGGTCGGGGTCGACGCCGATGACGCGGACTCCCGAGGCGGTGAGGAGCTGCACCACCAACTGCCCGATCAGGCCGAGGCCGATGACCAGCGCCACTTCGCCGAGTTGGGGCTCGCCGCGGCGGACACCCTGCATCGCGATCGACCCGACGGTACCGAAGGCCGCATGCCGCGGCGCGAGGCCGTCCGGCACCCGGGCGTAGAGGTTCTTCGGCACCCAGTTCAGCTCGGCGTGCAACGCGTGCTCGTTGCCGGCGCAGGCCACGAGGTCGCCGACCTTCACATCGTCGATCCCGGGGCCGACCTGCTCGACCACCCCGCACAGCGAGTAGCCCAGCGGCGTGTAGGAGTCCAGCTTGCCCATCACCTTGCGGTAGGTGGCGGGCACCCCGTTGGTGGCCACGCTCTGCATGACCTTGGCCACCTGGTCCGGCCGGGAGCGGGCCTTGCCCAGCATCGACATGCCGGCCTCGGACACCTTCATGAGCTCGGTCCCGGTGGATATCAGCGAGTAGGCGCTGCGGACCAGCACACCGCCCGCCTTGCACCCCGGCACCGGCACGTCGAGCACCGCCAGCTCGCCGCTCTTGTAGTTCTGCACAACCTGTCTCACCCGAGCTCCTCTTGTTTCCACGCCGTCAAGCCGCCCGGCTCTGGCCGGAGCCAGAGGTCGCGCCGCGATACCAGTACTCGAGGGTCAGCACATGCCACAGATGCTTGGAGTAGTCCCGCTGCCCGGCGGCGTCCTCGGCGACGAGCCGCGCCAGCGCGTCGCGGCGCAGGAACCCGGAACGGACGAGCACGCCGTCGTTCACCACTTCGCGCACCAGCGGTGCCAGATCCCGGCTCATCCAGGCGCGCAGCGGGGCGCTGAACAGGCCCTTGGGCCGGTAGACGATCTCCCGGGGCAGGACCGAGGTGGCCGCTTCCTTGAGGACGGCCTTGCCCTGCCGTCCGACGATCTTGCGATCACCGGGTACGGCGAACGCCGCCTTGACCACCTCGACGTCCACGTACGGCACCCGCACCTCGGTCGACGCGGCCATGCTCGACCGGTCCGTGTACGTGAGGTTCAGGCCCGGCAGGAACATCCGGGCGTCGCCCAGGCACATGCGGTTGACGAAGTCGTCGAGGTCGTTGTCCTGATAGATGTCCGCGTGCTCGGTAAGCACGTCCTCGACCGTCCCGGCCAGGTCCGGATCGAGCAGGGCGAGCAGCTCGTCCTGGTCGTACATGGTGTAGCTGCGCCGGAACGCGGTCTCCTCCGGCAGATCGGCGAAGGAGAGGAAGCGCTTCGCGAAGCGCACCGACCGGTACCCGCGGCGGGCCGAGGCGACCGGCAGCCGGTCCACGACCCCGGACACCCCACGCCGCAGGGGCCGCGGGACGCGCTGGTAGCGCAGCGCGAGCAGGTTGGCCAGGTGCTTGCGGTACCCGGCGAACAGCTCGTCGGCGCCCATCCCCGAGAGCATCACCTTGACCCCGGCCTCCCGGGCGGCCGAGCAGATCAGGAACGTGTTGATCGCGGCGGGGTCGCCGATCGGCTCGTCCAGGTGGTACGTCATCTGCGGCAGCAGGTCGAGCACGTTCGGAGCGATCTCGATCTCATGCAGGTCGACGCCGAACCGCTCGGCCACTTGCCGGGCATAGCGCAGGTCGTCCGGCATCGCCTCGAACTTGGCGTCCTCGGCGCGGAACCCGATCGTGTACGCGGAGATCCCGGGTCGGTCGCGGGCCGCCAGCGCGGTCAGGTAGCTGGAGTCGAGACCACCGGAGAGGAAGGTCGCCACGGGTACGTCGGAGAGCAGGTGGCGCCGAGTCGACTCCTCGACGATGGCGGCCAGGTCCGGCTGCTCGCCGCCCCGGGCCCGCTCCCGGCCCTCGGCGGCGACGTCCTTCAGGTGCCAGAACCGGCCGCGCTCCACCCGGCCGTCGGGCCGGCACCTGAGCCAGCTCCCCGGCGGCAGCTTCTCCGCTTCGCGGAACGCGCACCGTGAGTCCGGCACCCAGTAGTAGAGCAGCGAGGCCACCAGTGCCGCATGGTCCACCTCCAGCGACCCGCCGGTCGCGGCGGCGAGCGCCTTGAGCTCGGAGGCGAACACCAGGCCTGCACCGCGCCGGAGCAGGAACAGCGGCTTGATGCCCAACTGGTCGCGGGCGAGCACCAGTTCACCGGTGCGCTCGTCGAAGATCCCGAACGCGAACATGCCGCGCAGCCGGGGCAGGCAGTCCGTGCCCCAGCGCCGCCAGGCCTCAAGGAGCACCTCGGTGTCGGAGGTACCGCGGAAGCGCACCCCGGCGGCTGCCAGCTCGGCACGCAGTTCGGGCGCGTTGTACAGCTCGCCGTTGTACGTCAGGACGAGGCCGCCCGAGACCATCGGCTGGGCGCCGGTCTCGGACAGGTCGATGATGGCCAGCCGACGGTGCCCGAGGTGCACTTCGCCGTCACCGACGGGGTGGCCGTACCGGCCCGCCCCGTCCGGACCGCGGTGGGCGAGGGTATCGGTGAGCCGGTCGGTCACGACCTTCCCGTCCGGCCATCGGTAAGTGCCTGCGATGCCACACATGTCCTACTGCGCCTCCTGGTTGCTGTCCGGGACCCGGGCCGCCCACATCGGCAGCCGCTCCGTCCGCCGCCGGCCCGTCCCGTTCTGTCGGGCCAACCGCTCGTTCTGGCCGCGCAGCGCGGTGTGCAGCCCGTCCCACAACGTGCCGTCGGTCCGGTCACGCGGATCGGGGTCGATCAGCACCACACCGATCACCGGAATGCGCTGGTCCGCGAGCTGCCGCGCCACGGTGTGCAGCCATGCGGCGCTGCCGTGCCCGGCACGCACGACGAGCACGGTCTGAGTGCCGAGGTACTGCAGGTCGGTCCACGTCGCGCCGGGCGCCACCGAGCCGACGCCGAGCCGGCGCTCCTGATGCGACACGGCCGCGGCATGCTCGCCGCTGACCACGGTCGGGTCTCCTGGCTTCGGGCGGCGGTTGGCGAGCTGCGGGCCGGGCAGACCATCGATGATGACCACTGGCCCCTCCGCCGCCAGTGCCCTGGCGACGTTCAGGGCGATCACGCTCGTGCTGCGCGCACAGCCCAGTTCCAGCAGCGACACCGGTTCCGCGGAGCTGCGTACGGTGCGGGCCAGGGACGCGGTGAGCCGTTCGCGTGCCGCCCGGATCCGTCGGCGCTGCCACAGCCCGGCCGGCCGGTGGGGCGCGCGGCGCAGCTCCGCGATGACCGAGGCGCCCAGGTTCGCTGCGATATCCCGGCGCAGCACGGGGCGGTCCGCCACCACCGTGCCGACCGCGGCCACCGCGAGCCCGAGGACGAGCCCGAGGACGAGCCCGATCGCGCCGTTGGTGGCAGCGGCCCTGAGCAGGGAGTGCTGCACCGCGCGCGGGGCGTCCACGATCTGCGTGCCGGCGATGAGCCGGGGCGTGCCCATGCGCGCCTCCTCGGCGCGCTGCTCGAAATCGGCGATCCGCGAGGTGAGCTCGGCCCGGTGGGCGAAGTGCGACTCGATGCTCGCCGACGCCTTCGGGTCGCTCTCCGGCGATCTGCCCCCGATCGCCTTGTTGACCTGGGCGAGTTCGTCCCGCATTCGGTCACGCTGGTCGCGCAGGGCCTTGGCCTCGGCCTTCGCGGCTTCTTGCATCCGCCTCACATGGTCCGCGACGAACGCATCGGCCAGCGCCTTGGCCCGGGCCTCCGCATCCGCGTCGCTGTCACCGGTCACATCGATCTGCAACAGGTTGTTGGTCAAGCCGGTACCCCGGTAGTCCCGCATGAAGTCTTCCGGGAGTTCCGGGGACTTGAGGGACTGCAAGGCCTTGTCGGCGATCCGCGTGGTCCCCAGCAGCTCCACGTCGGTGCGGATCAGCGTTCCGGTGTCGTTCGGCTGGTCCTCCTTATGCGCGACCAGCACCTTGGTCACCGCGGCCGGCGGCGGCGGCATCAGGACCGCCACCGCCGCGCCGACCAGCAGTCCCAGCAGCGCCATGGCGCACCAGAGGCGGCGGCGCCTGCGCACCGCCACCACCAGCGCCTGTAGGTCCAGCAGCGGAGGGGCGGCCGACGACTCCGAGGTCGTGCTCGTCGTCACACTGAACCTCCCGTCGCGTGGCCGCGAACCGCGAGCGCCGGAGTGGCGTTGTCCGGAGGATGGTCGGCAGACCGCGTCGGACGGGCCCGGACCGTGCCGGCGACGACGATGCCGGCGACGACGATGCCGAGGACCTCATGCCCGCCGTCCGCACACGCCTCGGCGATGCCGGCGAGCTCCTCTGCGGTCCAGCTGCCCGCGCTGAGCACGACCAGGGCACCGGACTCGGTGCCGCGGTCCGGCACCAGTGGCCGGGACCCCGAAACTCCCACCACCCGCAGCAGCGGGTCGCTCTCGGCCTCGGCGACGAGCTGCCCGGCGGCCCGGCGGGCGATCTCGTCGCCGTCAGGGACGACAACCAGCAGCCGCCGGGGGACCGGCAGTTGGTCCCGGAGGCGGGCGCACACCCGCCGGTAGCGGATCTGCCTGCTGGCCTCGTCGCCGGACGTCTGCGGGGTGGGTAGGTCCCACCGGATGTCGACGCCCAGCAGCCGGCGGATCCGGGCCCGCGGGCCACGGCCTTCCGGCCGGTGCGCGGGTCGTTCACCAGGTACGTCGACGGTACCCAGCAGCGCCGAGCCCAGCGCCGCGGCGATCTCCGGTTCGGTGCGCAGTCGGCGACTCATCCGTGCGGTGGTGAGATGGCCGATGACCGCGAGCAGGAAGAACAGCAGCGCCCCGGCGACGATGAGCTGCATTCTGGTCGGCGGTGCCTCGGCGGCCGGCCGGGCCGCCGGCCCCATGACGACCATGTTGGCCTTGTTGGTCGTCGGGTCGGCCTCGTCCAGCTTCTTCATGGCCTCCTGCAGCGCGGTGCGCAGCTTCTCGAGCTCGGTGCGCGCCTGCACGCCCTCCACGGTCTGCCCCGGATCGGCCGCATCGGCCAGCTCGGTGATGCGGCGGCTGGTCTGCACCACCTTCTGCCGCAGTGCCTCGGGCCGCGCCGCCGCTTCAGCGTCGGTGCTGTCGCCTGCGATCCGCGCGGCGAATGTGACGAATTGCTGGGCCACCTGGTCGGAGAGCCGCCCTGCGCGCTCCGGGGTGTCGGCCGTACCCGAGATCTTGATGATGTTCCCGTCGGTGGCCTTGGCGCTCACCCGATCCCGCAGCTCGCTGCCGCTGACGCCGGTCCAGCCGAGCGTGGCGGCCGCGCGGTCGACCACTGCCGAACTGGCCGCGATCTCCGCCTGAGTCAGCAGCTCGCGCTCCTCCCACTGCCCCGCCAGCAGTACCGATGTCGATGTCGTGTAACTCGGCGGGAACAGCAGAGAGGCGCCGTAGCCGACGAGCGCGCCCACCACGGTGACGATGACGAGAAGCCGCCAGCGCCGACGGAAGATCCGCCCGATCGTGACCAGGCGTATCGTGTCCTCGCTCAACGGCGCGGCCTCTTCCCTGCCCGGTACGGGTCGCCCGCCGACACCGGAGCGTGGTCACGGCAGGCAGTGGCGTAGGCGGCGAGCAGCGATCGCTGGGAGTTCCGCCAGGAAAGCTGCCCGCTGATCCGCTCCTGGCCGATCTTGCCCATCCGGGCCCGCTTCTCCGGATCGTCCAGCAGCAGCGCGATGAGCTTGGCGAACTCGGCCTCGTCGTTGGCGGGCGCGTAGACGGCGGCATCACCGGCGGAGACGCGCGCCTCCCGGAGGTCGAAAGAGACGATCGGTCGGCCCATCGCCATGTACTCCAGGACCTTGTTCATGGTCGACACGTCGTTGAGCGGATTGCGCGGGTCGGGGGACAGGCACACGTCCGCGGCGGACAGGTAGCGCACCAGGTCGGCGTCCGGAATGCGCCCGGTGAACTGCACCTGCTCCGAGAGTCCGAGCCGCCGGGACAGCTCCACCATCGCGTCGAAGGCGTCGCCGGCGCCGACGAACACCGCATGCCAGTCGGTCCGTCCGAGCTCGTCGCGCAGCTTCGCAAGGGCCCGCAAGGCGTAGTCGACGCCGTCCTGAGGACCCATGACGCCGAGGTAGCACAGCAGATGAGGCTTGCCACGCTTCAACTCCGGCTCGGGCGGCACCGGTTGGAACCGTTCGATCGCGGGCGCGCTGCGCACCACGAAGACGTCCTCCGGCCGCCGACCGCCACGGCGCATCGCGACGTCCCGGTAGCTCTCGTTCGTGGCGAGCACGACGTCCGCGGCCCGGTAGGTCAGCCGTTCCAGCGCGCACACGGCGCGGTAGAGCAGATCCTCGCCGCGGTCGAACCGGGAGAGGTAGAGCTCGGGTACCAGGTCGTGCTGGTCGAAGACGAACCGCGCGCCGCGCCGCTTCAGCCACAGCGCCGGCAGGAACAGCAGGTCGGGCGGGTTGCAGGCGTGGACCACGTCGACCGGGCCGACCTTCCGGGCCAGCCGGACCGTATGCCACAACGCCGATCCGTACTCCCGCAGGTAGCCGGCCGGCCCTCCGGTGGCCGCGCGCAACGGGTAGCGGTGGATCCGCACCCCGTCGATCTCCGCCTCCGGCTCCGTGTCCCGCTTTTCCCCCCGGGGGCAGATAACGTGCACCTGCCAGCCCGCGTCGCGCAGCGTCGTGCACTCCTGCCACACCCGCCGGTCGAACGGCACCGACAGGTTCTCCACCAGGATCAGCGCGCGTCGGTTCGAGCCGTCGCCGCTGATTGCGTTACCAAGCAAGGCCTATGTACCCCGGTTCGGTCCGGCGCGCCTCGGCGTCGGGAAGGTGGATGAGGTCGACGATCATCGGGCCGTCGCCATGGGGCAGCGCCGACAGCACGGCCGGATCCCTCGTCCCGACCAGGCACACCTCGGCGTGGTCGAGCACCTCGTCGACGGACTCCGCGAGCAGTTGCGCGAGGTGCGGCAGCCGGGTCTCGATGTACTCGCGGTTCGCGCCGATCAGCCGGGACAGGCTCACGTTGGCGTCGTGGATCCGCAGGTCGTAGCCCTTGCCGAAGAGCCTCTCCGCCAGCTCGACGAGCGGGCTCTCGCGGAGGTCGTCGGTGCCGGGTTTGAAGGACAACCCGAACAGGCCCACCCGGCGCTTGCCGGTGCGCTCGACCAGCTCCACCGCGCGCTGCAGATGGTCGGAGTTGGAGGGCAGCACGTGGGCGAGGATGGGGACCGAGATGTCGGCCCGCCGCGCCGCGTGGACCAGGCTGCGCAGGTCCTTGGGCAGGCAGGAGCCACCGAAGGCGAAGCCGGGCCGCAGGTAGGCGGGGCTGATGTTCAGCTTGCGGTCGGCCAGGAACACGTCCATCACCTGGTGCGAGTCCACCCCGAGCGCCTGGCACACCGCGCCCAGCTCGTTCGCGAAGCCGATCTTGAGGCCGTGGAACGCGTTGTCCGCATACTTGATCGCCTCGGCCGTCGGGACCGGCACCCGGAACACCTCGCCGGGCAAGCCGTCGTACAGCGCCATCACCGCATCGCCGCTTGCCGGGTCGAGCTCGCCGATGACGGTCTTGGGCGGGTCGAAGAAGTCCCGCACGCTCGTGCCCTCGCGCAGGAACTCCGGGTTGACCGCGACCCCGATGTCCACCCCGGCCGTGCCGCCGACGTACTTCTCCAGGATCGGCACCAGCAGGTTCAGGCAGGTGCCCGGGAGCATGGTGCTGCGGAACACGACGGTGTGCCGCCCGCTGCGCTCACGACGATCCGCCAGCGCGGCGCCGATCTGCTCGGTGACCCGCTCCAAGTACGTGGTGCACAGGCTGCCGTTGGGCTCCGACGGCGTGCCCACGCAGACCAGCGACACCTCGCTGCCCATGATCGCCTCGCGGACGTCGCCGGTGGCGCGTAATGCTCCGGTCCGCACGACCTCGGCGATGAGCTCGCCGATCCGCTCCTCGACCACCGGGGCCTTGCCGTCGTTGACCAGGTCGACCTTCACCTGGTTCACGTCCACCCCGATGACCTCGTGACCCATGCTGGCCAGGCACGCGGCCGACACGCAGCCCACGTAGCCGAGCCCGAAAACGCTGACTCTCATGACCCGTTCCTCCCCCCAGGCAGGCCCTTCCGGCCTGCGGTCCGCGCGCCGGCGGGACCGTTGAGTTGCAGACCCCCGCGCATCAGTAGGCCCCCTGCCCATAGAGCACCGCACGCAGCGTCTTCCACAAGATCACTGTGTCCAGGGCGAGCGACCAGTCCTCCACGTACCGCAGGTCCAGCCGGACCGCCTCCTCCCACGACAGGTCGCTGCGTCCGCTGATCTGCCACAGGCCGGTGAGCCCGGGCTTGACCAGCAGCCGCCGCCGGATGTCCGGGCCGTACGCAGCGGACTCCTCCGGTAACGGAGGCCGCGGACCCACGAGCGACATCGATCCGGTGAGCACGTTGAAAAGCTGCGGGAGCTCGTCGATCGAGTACCGGCGCAGCACCGCTCCCACCCGGGTCACCCGCGGATCCTGGCGGAGCTTGAACAGCAGGCCGGCGCCCTCGTTGAGGTCGGCCAGCTCGGCACGTGCCCGGTCAGCCCCGGCGACCATGGTGCGGAACTTGAGAATGGTGAACTCGCGGCCGTCCTTGCCGACCCTGCGCTGGCAGTAGAACGCCCCACCCCGGCTGTCCACCAGCACGAGCAGCCCGACGAACACCATCAGCGGCGCGAACAGCATCAGCAGGATCGCTGCGCCCATCCGGTCGACGACCCCTTTGACCGCCCGGCGGCCCCCGGTGAAGGTCGGCATGCTGACCCGCAGCAGCGGGATCCCGAGCACCGCGTCGACGTGCAGCCGCGGGCCGGCCACCTCCATCAGCACGGGGGCCACGACCATCTCGGCGTCGCTGCCTTCGAGGTTCCAAGCCAGCCGCTGCAGCCGGTCCGGTGACCAGTGCGGGTCCGGTGTGACCGCGACGACACGGTAGCCGTCGCGGCGGACGTGGCCCGCGACGTCCGCCAGTCGGCCGACGACCGGCACTCCGTCCAGTTGGTCACCGTCGAGCCCGAGACCGTCCGTCGTGCACACCGCGTCCACCCGCCAGCCGAGGTGCGGGAACTTGCGGGTTCGGGTGATCAGGTCGCGCACGGTGGCCAGGCTCCCGGCAGCGAGCACCGGTCGCAGGCACCGTCCTTCCTTCCGCTGTTTGTGCAGCCAGAGGCGCAGCAGATACCGCGCGGTCATGGCGATGAGCGCGATCGCGGGGATCGCGACGAAGATCCAGAGCTTGATGTTGCGCGAGGTGAGGGCGATCCCGCCGAGCGCCAGTACGACGGTCGCCGTGAACAGTGAGCGTCCGAGCCGGCGGAATTCCTCGGCGCCCTGGCCGAGCACGGCCGGAGCCCACGACCGGGTCACCGCAAGTGCCCCCAGCACCAGCAGCTCGGTGCCGAATGCGAGAATTCCCCACTTCTCGTGCCAGTTGGCCGCGTCGCGGGCCCCGAAGAAGTTGCCGATCGCCGCCACCACGAAGGCGGTGGCCACGGTATCGCTGGTGATCACAGTACGGCGGTACCGCTGCTCCCAGTCGATCGCGGGCTGACTGATTGCCCCGTTCACCGGACGCCCGCGCGCAGATAGAAACGGGCTGACTAATTCCCCCTGCTGCACAGACCCCCCAAGGTCGCCAGTGGGCTCGACGTGTTCGCTCCACACGGTTCCTCCCCCCGGGAGGCCCGTGCCCCCCGCACCGTTCCTCCCCTCGGGAGGCCCCCGCCCCCCGCGCCGCGCTGTTCCTCCCCCCGGGAGGCCCCCGCCCCCTGCGAATGACATCCCGGCTAATGCAGCGCTACTTGAACACCCCACGCAGGCGGCAGCGGACTCGCATGTTCTGCCGGACTCTCGAGGTGCGCGGGAACCCGTCGAACCCTCGGGCTCCCCACCCAAGGCCCCCTCTCGGGCTCCAAGAATTGATCAACCCCACGACTGGCGCCGGGGACGCGACTGCTGGCTTTCCGTAGCGCCGAACCCATAGATCATCATTTGTCGCCTCGTGTCCGCATGTGAAGCACGGTCAATCTAGACCATCGGGGCCCGTCTGAAGAGAGGATGTGTGGAACTTGTGCTCAACCCTTGAAGCTGGATCCACCGAACGATCACCACTTGCGGGTGCCTTGACGACGAAGACGTACCTTGTGACCTGTGATGACGGGAGTTCTCCGGGCTGCTGGCACCGGCAACCCCGAGGCGTCCCGGCACTGCCGGCTGGGCCGCGCTTAGTAGTGCTTCGTCAGGTTCTGGCTCGGGTGAGGTTCCGGCCGCAGGTGGTGCAGGTACCGGTCCAGCACCGCAGCAAGCCCTGCAGGGCATCGAGGACTTGGTGACGTGGTGGTGCCGGCCGCGCCAGCTGCGGCCCTCGAAGTGGTCCAGGCCCAGGCCGTGTTTCAGCTCCCGGTAGTCGTGCTCGACGCGCCAGCGCATCTTGGCCCATCGCACCAGGTCCTCAATCGGTGTGGTGACGGGCAGGTGGGAGATCCAGTACCCGGTGGGAGCCGAAGTTTCCGGCGGCCATTCGACCAGCAGGGTGCGGGTGGTCAGCACACCATCCCAGCGGTTGCGGCCCCCGCCGGCCTCCTGCGCGGCCCGGGCGGCGAGCTTGCCCGCCGGACGGATTTCCAAGGCGGCGAAGTGCGACGTCAGGCCCGCCTTGCTGCCCTCGCGCCAGGAGATCTCGGCGAACTCTGTGTCAACGGTGGGGAGTTCGGGCAGCGCCCGGTGGCGGCCGCGATAGCGCGGCAGGGTGGGCGGCCCCAGGCCGCCGTACTCCGGCCGGTGGGGCACCGCGCCGACGGGCCGGGCGGTCTCCTTGGGCTCGACGCCCGGTCGGTGGCCGCATGCACGCTCACGCCACCTGGCAGTTGGCCCGTTCCCCCAGCACACCGCAGTACTGCCGGGCCACCCCCACCGAGCCGGTGCCGCACTTGGGAAACGAGACGTCGTCGATCACCCACACCTCGGGGCCGATCGCCTCCACCAACCGAGCGGCGATCCGCCGCCACACCGGCAGCGGATCCCACGGCGACTGGTTCACGAACTGCTGCAGGGCCTGCATGTTCCCGTCCGGCAGCCGCGCGGCCATCGGCTGGATCGACTTCCGCCGCCCCTCCAACATCAGACCGCGCAGATACACTCGCCCCACCGCCGCTGATTTCGCCCCGGCAACGAACCGAAGGCATCGGCCACGAACTTCGCCAACTCACCCCGGAGCCGGTCCACTTCCCCAAGCTTCATGCCCGCCAGCGTGCTCCCGACCAGGAAAGGTCGGCACACCTGACGAAGCACTACTAGGCATGTGGCTGGTATGTGGAAGGCAGGCCACCGTGCGGATGAGGGTGACGTCTGGCGTGGATGTGGGCGGAGCTTCGAAGCCCCCTCAGGCAGACGGTGGTCGCTGCGGGGCAGCAGTGTCGATCCTGGCCTCAGCGCTTACCGGTGCCGGGCGACCTTCATCAGATCTCGCGGTTGGTGGTGCCGTGGATCCCCGGTTGGCGTGCGGGGGTGCCGCACGGTGCATACTGCGGATCATGCGTGTTGACTTCGATCCTCGGTCCATGACCAGCCGGGACTTTTAAAAGCTGCTGACGACTACCGTGGTGCCGCGGCCCATCGCCTGGGTGTCCACCACCTCGGCGGACGGCACGCACAACCTAGCCCCTGCGAAGTTCTGAGGAAAGTGGTATCGGGGTTGGGACGATACCGGTGGTCGGCATGGTGGGGCCAACTTGAGACCGGCTGACCACAGTCGTCGGTGTCAATTCCCGCAACCGGGCCCACGATTGAAGCGGCCGTCAACGGTTTCCAGACCTCCCGGGCCGACTGTGCCGGGGGCGTGGACGGTGCGTTCCGCAGAATCCGCTCACCGTCGGCCGAGCGGGTCATCAACCCGGACGATGCGACAGAGGCTGACTGTTGCGGTGGCGCCCTGTGTCTGCCATGTCTGGCCGTCCGGCTGCACGGCGAAGCCTTCGTAACCGCCGAGCGACTCGAGCCAGGCGCGAGCGGCCGGGCCCATGGCGAAGGCGGCGGTGGCGTAGGCATCGGTGAGTGTCAGGCTGCGGCCGACCACCGTGACGGAGGCAGGGCCGTCGGCGGGGGCGCCGGTGCGCGGGTCGAGGATGTGGGGACCGCGTTCTGCGGTTCCGGATGTGGCGATGGCGAGGTCGCGGCCGGTGACCACTGCGCACAGTTCACCGGGGTGTGAGGGGTGGGCGATGCCGATGCGCCAAGGGGATCCGGGTGCCGCTTCGCCGTTCAGCTGGAGGTCGCCGCCGCCGTTCACGCAGGTATTGCGTGCCCCCGCAGCGTGAAGAATCCGAGCCGTGCGCTCGATGGCCCAGCCTTTGACCAGCCCTGACGGGTCGAGGGTGCCGTCCGTCGTGTGGCTGAACCAGCCGTCGGTGGCGCGTCCGACGCGCTCGCAGAGGTCAAGGACCTCGCTTACCTCCGACGAGCAGTCGTCGCGTCCGATCTCGCCCCGTGAGAGCCGGCTGATGATGCTGTCGTGGCGGTAGGTGGAGAACACCTCGTCGACGTGGTGCAGCCAGCCCACGGCCTGACCGAGGGCATCGGCGATGGCGGTGGTCGGTGTGTCCCGGATGTCGAAGGAGAACACGGTGCCCATCGCATGCTCGACGTGCCGCAGTCCCCATTCCATGTCAGACACCGGCCTGGTCCAGTGCGCTCTGGAGGGACCGGATGTAGCCCGCGCTGGTGTAGCTGGCGCCGGATACTGCGTCGATGCGGGCGCTGTGGACGCTCAGCGCCTCGTGCGTCAGACGTGGCAGGGCGTAGGCGGCGATTTCCCGGTCGCGGCCGTTCTCGGACGGCGCGCGAAGCACCTTGACGGCCGCCAGCTTGCCTGCCTTGACGGTGGCCGCGACCTGCACGGTGCCGTAGCGGGTACTGATCGGTGCGCCGGTGTACGTGCCGTTGGCGGGGTGGGTGCCCCGGTGCGGGGTGCCGGTCGGTGCCGGAGCCGGTGTGGTGTCCGGCGGCGCGGCTTCGCCGGTCAGGCCGGCACTGTGGTGCGGCTTGAGGGTGAGCAGCAGGATGACCAGGGCGCTGGTGGACGCGGTGGTGAGGACGGCTCGGCGCACAGGGTGACTCCTCAGAACTCGAATGACTCGTGGTGGATGTGACGGCGCGGCACGCCCGCCCCTCGTAGGGCACGCATGGCGGCTTCGGTCATGCCGGGCGGGCCGCAGAGATAGACCTCGTAGGCGGCCAGGTCCGGTATGAGGCGGTTCAGTGCGCGGGCCGTGAAGGGCATGGAGTACGCGGCCGGTTCGCTGACGACGTAGTGCACGACCGCGCCGCGGGCGGCGGCGATGGCGTCGAGCTCGGCGCGCAGCGCGAGATTCTCGGGCCGCCGTGCCCGGTAGAGCAGTGTGACCTCGCCGGGGAGGGTTTCGAAGAGGGCGCGCAGTGGTGTGATGCCGACACCGCCTGCGATGAGAAGCACCTTGGGGGCTCTGAGGCGGGCCGCGGTGAGCGCACCGTACGGGCCTTCGGCCCACACCCGCGTTCCCGGCCGCAGTCGTGCGAGTGCCGCGCTGTGCCCGCCGGCCTCCTTCACCGTGATGCGCAGGCGGTGGGGGAGCGGCGGCGCCGAGAGGGAGTAGGGGCTGGCGGTCCACCACAGTCCTGGTGCCAGAAAGCGCCAGCGGAAGAACTGGCCGGGCTGCGCGCCCAGTTCGGCCAGGTGGTGACCGGTGAGATGGACCGAGACCACGCCCGGTGCCTCCTGGCGGACGTCGGCGACGCGGAGCCGGTGGCGCAGCGCCCGCTGTACGGGAAGCAGGAAGCGGTACCAGGCGATGAGCGCCGCCACCGCGAAGTAGAGGGCGTACCAGGCCAGTTGGGCAGGACGGTGGCCAACGAAGTCGGCACCGTTGGAGAGCTGGTGGCCGAAGGCGAGGAAGACGGTCAGATAGGTGGCGAAGTGGAGGTAGTGCCACGTTTCGTAGCTCATTCTGCGGCGTGCCGCCCGCGCTGAGACGATCCCGGTGGCGATCAGGAGCAGAAAGGCCGCGGTCGCTTTGAGCATGTCGGGATAGTCGAAGACGAGATCGCTCGTCTCGCTCACCACGTTGTTGTGCGAGGCCAGCGAGTACCCCCAGATGATCAGCAGGGTGTGGGCGAGTACGAGGGAGATGGTGTACCGGCCGCCCATCGCGTGCCAGCGGGCCAGGCGGTCCGTTCCCAGACGGTGATCCAGCAGGGGAACCCGGGCCATCAGCGCGACCAGCACCGCGCAGGCGTATCCGGCGAGCAGGCCGGTGATCCGGCCGGCGCCGGTCAGCCAGTCCGCGGGGCCCACCACCGAAGCGGTGCCGGTCCACCACAGGCCGAGGACTCCGGCGGCGCCCGTCCAGATGACTCCCTGGGCCAGCAGCGGTGTGAGGGACGGTGGCAGGCTGCGGGGTGCACCGCGGCGGGTGTGCGAGATGGTGCTCATATGGCTCCCTTTCCGTGGTGGGCGCCAGCGTCGCAGTGCAACCTCTGAAGAACCTCTGAGCGCCGCGACGACTCCGCACTGCACGGGGAACCCAGAGCGCAATTCATAGGAAACTCAGAGCAAGCTCTTAACCTTGCGCGCCGGAGTGCGGGGGATGCTGGACAGACCATGAACACTCACCGCCCCGCTGCCCATCCGCGAAGCGACGACGGCTCGCCGATGCGTGTCCTCGTGATCGACGACGAGCCGGACCTCACCGAGGTGCTGTCCGGCGTTCTGTCCGGCGAGGGGTGGCAGGTCCGCACCGCGGCCGACGGCGGCACGGCGCTGGCCGTGGCGCGGACCTTCCGCCCCCACGCCGTCGTCCTGGACTGGATGCTGCCCGACATGGATGGCCTGCGAGTGCTGCACCTCCTGCGCCAGGAGCTGGAAACGGTCCCTGTCCTCTTCCTGACTGCCCGAGACGCCGTGGAGGACCGTATCGCCGGGATCACTGCGGGCGGCGACGACTATGTGACCAAGCCGTTCAGCCTGGAAGAGGTGCTCGCCCGACTGCGTGGCCTGCTGCGCCGGGCCGGCAGGACACCGGAGACGGACGGTGACCGCCTGGTCGTCGGGGATCTGGTGATGGACGAGGAGGCCAGGGAGGTCATCCGCGCGGGCGAACTGATCGACTTGTCCCGTACGGAGTTCGAACTGCTGAGATTTCTGATGCGCAATCCGCGGCGGGTGCTGTCCAAGGCACAGATCCTCGACCGCGTCTGGTCCTATGACTTCGGCGGCCGGTCACATGTGGTCGAGCTCTACATCAGCTATCTGCGCAAGAAGATCGACGCAGGCCGGGCCCCGATGATCCATACGGTCCGCGGCGTCGGATACGTCCTCAAGCCGCAGTTGTCATGATCAGCGCCCCCATTACCCGGGCCTTTGTGAAACGGCTGCTCCCGCGCACGCTGCGCAGCCAGCTCACCGCGGGGCTCGTCGCGCTCCTGGCGCTCGCGTGCGTGGCCGTGGGGGTGACCACGGTCGTCGCGCTCGAGGGCTTTCTGGTGCGCCGCCTGGACCAGCAGCTCGCCGCGTCGGCCGGCCGGTTCGCGGTGAGTCTGGAACACGAGGCGCGGCCGGACGCCGACAACCGGCCCGATACCCGCGGCCAGTCGGAGGGCACCTTCGGCGCACGGCTACTGCGCGGCACACCGACGCAGGCAGCCGTCGTGCGGCGGCAGACGGATGCCACGGTGCCGCTCACCGCCACCGACCGCCGGGCTCTGGCGGGCCTGCCCACCGACGGCACCGGCCACGGCATCCGCCTGTCCGCGCTGGGCCGGTACCGCGTCAACGCCGTAGTGGGGGACGACGGCGATGTGCTGATCACCGGCCTGCCGCTGCACCCGGTCGAGGAAACCGTGCACCGGCTGGAAGCGGTGGAGACGGCGGTCTTCGGCGGGGCACTCGTGGTCACCGGCGTGCTGGGGGCGCTCTGGGTACGGCTGTCGCTGCGACCGCTGCGGCGCGTGACCGCCACGGCTGCGAGCGTGGCGGAGCTGCCGCTGGCCAGTGGTGAGGTGGCCATGCCGGCGCCCGTGCCGGTGGCCGACCCTCGCACCGAGGTCGGCCAGGTGGGCACCGCCCTCAACCGCTTGCTCGGCCATGTCGGAAACGCCCTGGAACGCCGTCAGGCGAGTGAGGAGCGACTGCGTCACTTCGCTGCCGACGCCAGCCACGAGCTGCGGACCCCGGTGGCCAATGTCCGCGGTCACGCAGAACTCGCCCTCCGCCACAAGGGGCCCGTGCCCGGCGAGGTACGGCGCGCCCTGGACCGTATCCAGTCCGAATCGGAGCGGATGAGCCGCCTGGTGGACGACCTGCTGCTGCTCGCCCGCATCGACGCGGGCCGTGCTCTGGAGCGGAAGCCGGTGGATCTGACCCGACTCGTACTCGATGCCACCGATGACGCACGGGCGGCCGGGCCCGACCACCGGTGGCTGCTCGACCTTCCTCGGACGGCGGTGACCGTTGCCGGGGACGAACACCGGCTCCACCAGGTCATCGGCAACCTTCTCGCCAACGCCCGTACCCACACCCCGGCCGGCACCGCGGTGACGGTACAGCTGGTGAGTGGCGAACAGGGCACTCGGCTGACGGTTGCGGACGACGGCCCCGGCATCCCCGAAGAACTCCGGCCCGAGGTCTTCGGCCGCTTCGTACGGGCCGATCACAGCCGTTCGCGTACCGCCGGCGGCACCGGGTTGGGTCTCGCGATCGTCCAGGCGGTGGTCATCGCGCACGGTGGCACGGTCACCGTGACGAGCCGTCCCGGGGGCACGGCGTTCACGGTGGCGTTCCCTCCGAACCCGAGCGCCGGAGGCTGACCGTTCGGCTCCGGGGGCTTCGTCGGGCGCGGGCTGCCACCCTGCAGCGGCGGGATCGGTTCGGCCAGGAACTACGGACGCCGGTGCCGCATGCACCGGTTCGATGCCGCGGGCGAGGTCACGTCGTCGCACAGATGGTTTCGACGAAGTGCCCCACCTTCTCTTCCGGGAGGTGCCGGGCCAGGTCGGCTTCACTGATCATGCCGACCAGCCGATGGTCGTCGATAACCGGCAGCCGCCGGATCCGGTGTTCCTCCATGGCGTGCAGGATCTGCTCCGTTCCCGCTTCGGCGCTGATGGTGAATGGCTTGCCCTGGGAGAGCTCGCCGGCGGTCATGGTCTTGGGGTCCTTGCCCCTGGCGAGGCACTTCAGGACGATGTCGCGGTCGGTGATGATCCCATGGAGCCGGTCGTCAGGACCGCAGATGGGAAGTGCGCCGACATCGAGGTCGTGCATCCGGCGTGCCGCGTCCACCAGGGTCTCGGTCTCCTGCACACAGGTAGCGCCACTGTGCATGATGTCGCGTGCGGTAGTCATTGCGCTGACGTCCTCAAGTTCGTACGGGATGGGCGTGCGGCCTGAGCTCCCGCGCGCCGCCCTGTGGGGCCTGGAACCAGTGTCCGGCTCATGGACTGCGGGTTGAAATAGGTCGAATGGCCCCGCCTTACGCGGCTGAGCAGCAGGACTGCCGGGCGAGCGGCCTCGAAGCGGTGGTCATCCCTTGAGCACTCCCATGGGGACGAGGCCCGGGGCGGTGCAGTGTGGAAGCCGTGCGACGGAACCATGCCGTGACTCGCCACCTCGTCCGAGTGGGGCCAGGGTGCCGGTCGTGCCGAGAACGGCCAGCATGGAAGAAGCAGAATCAACTGCCGCCCATTCGCGGAGGTGAACCGCGATGACTCTGCCCATACGACACCGCCATGGCAGCCTGATGGAGCGGGGATTTCCCTGGCATGAGCCGATGACGGCCGATTTTGAGGACCTGTTCGAGAGGATGAACCGGTTTCTGCAGTCGGCTTCCCTCACACCGTCGTTGACCGAGACGATGAACTGGGCTCCGCTCGCAGACATGCACGAGACCGACGATGCGTACACGGTCGAATGCGAACTGCCCGGCATGAAGCGTGAGGACATCGACGTCGAGATCACCGAGCGCGAGCTGTGCATCTCGGGAGAGCTGAAGGAACGTGAACGGGAAGGCGTGCTGAGGCGCCGGGGACGCCCCACCGGGCGTTTCGAGTACCGGGCCTTGCTGCCCACCGACGTGAAGGCCGAAGACGTCCAGGCAACCCTTTCTGACGGGGTCCTTACGGTGACCATTCCCAAAGCCAAGGCGGCCAAGCCCCGCCACATCGAGATCCAGGGCTGAGTCTCAGGCCGCTCAAGAGCTGACCGTCCCTCGCGCAACCGGTGCGGCCCGTACCTCAGCCGCCTGTGGCCGCCTCACCCAGGGCATGGTTCCTCGCGGTGCACAGCCGCCCGGCGCGGAGGACGGCCACCGTCACGCCGGCTGCGGGACCGGGCAGGTATGTCGTCACCTCGCCACAGTCCGGTTCTGCCGCCGGTGGAACGGGTCAGGGATCTTCCGGGTGGCGTTGACCACGGCGGCCAACTCACCCAACTGCCCGGTGACGAACCAGAACAGGTCGTCGAAGGAGACCACTCCGACGAGCCGCCCTTTGTCCACCACGGGCAGATGGCGGGCTTCGATCGAGCGCATGGCATGCATCGCGGCCGGGACCGGGGTGTCCGCCTCCACGGTGACCGGGTCCGTCGACATCAGAGCCTCGACCCGCACTGTCGGCGAGAGCCCGCGGGCCATCGCCCGTACGACCAGATCCCGGTCGGTGATCATGCCCACCACGTGATCGTCTTCGACCACGGGCAGAGCCCCGACGCAGGCGTCGGCCATGTGCCGGGCCGCATCCTGCAGTGACGCGTCCAGGGGGACGCTGGCCGGGGGAGTAGTCATGAGGTATTTGATCTGCATCTTCTTCGCTGCCTTCCTGGACGGTTCCGGTGCCCGCCCCTGCCTGGCCAGGGGAGTGGGCACGCCCGCCTGCCCAGCGCACGAAGGCAGGCGAGGTGGTTCAAGGGCATGACGGGTTCCTCCTGGCCGATCGTGCGGGTTTCCACGGGTCGTCGACCGAGGCCGGGAGCCACCCAACAGGCCGACGGTTGGATATGGGCCGCTTCACCACGACGTGAACCGCAGCAGCACTTCCCAGACTGGTCCCCGATCGACGGTGAGCGGAGGGCTGAAGGTCCCTGCAGCCGGACAACCGGCCCCCAAGCCGGGACGACGCATGTGAGGTCGCGGGTTGCCGTGTTCCGTTCTGCAGGACGTGGGAAAAACGTCGACCGTGGAAGGGAGACGACGGTCGCGACTCCCGCCGTCCGTATCGCGGAAACGGCCTCGTCGAAGGGCCTGCCCCGCGTCAAGGGAGCTGTCAGTGATCACAGCAGTCCGCCTGTCAGGCCGCCATCCGACGCGGTCGGCCAAACCGGGGCCACCACGTGAGCCGCCCAAACCGCCGGCTCCGTCGCCGGCTCCCGCCTGGCGGCCGTGGCTGCTACCCATCGCCCTGGTGATCGTGTTCGTTGTCCTCCTGATGCGTTCCCAGACCTCGCCGGGGACTGCGTTCTCGTACAGCGACTTCCTCGGCAAGGTGAACACCGGCCAGGTCAAGACCGTCGACATCAACGACAAGGGAGCCGTTGACGGGACCCTCATGGACGGACGGAAATTCACCACCCGGATTCCTACCGCGCTGGACAACAGCAGCCTTGAGCCACGGTTGCAGTCCAAGAAGGTGGACATCACCGCCTCCAGCAGCGGCGGCAGCAACTGGCCGGGGACGCTGCTGGCGGTGCTCCTGCCGCTGGTGCTCCTTGGTGCGCTGTTCCTGTGGACTGGGCGGCAGGCGGCACGCACGCTGTCCGGAGGGCTGAGTGGCATCGGACGGTCCCGGGCGAAGATCATCGAGGCCGAGCGGCCGACCACCCGCTTCGCCGATGTCGCCGGGTACGAGGGCGTCAAACAGGAGATCAGTGAGGTCGTCGAGTTTCTGCGCCACCCCGAGCGCTACGCGGTGGCCGGCGCCAAGGGCCCGCGCGGTGTGCTCATGGTCGGGCCACCAGGCACCGGCAAGACCCTGATCGCACGCGCCGTGGCCGGGGAGGCGGAGGTCCCCTTCCTGTCAGTGACCGGATCGGCATTCGTGGAGATGTTCGTCGGGGTCGGTGCCTCCCGGGTACGCGACCTCTTCGCCGACGCACGCAAACGTGCTCCGTCGATCATCTTCATCGACGAGATCGACGCCGTCGGCAGCCGTCGCGGCGGGGTGCGGCTGGGAGGTAACGACGAACGCGAGCAAACCCTCAACCAGCTCCTGGCCGAGATGGATGGCTTCGACCAGAGCAGCGGCATCGTGGTGCTCGCCGCCTCCAATCGCCCCGAAGCGCTCGACCCCGCACTGCTGAGGCCAGGCCGCTTCGACCGGCATGTGACCGTACCGCTGCCCAACCAGGCCGAGCGCGCGGCGATCCTGGCCGTCCATGCCCGCGGCAAGACACTGGCCCCCGACATCGACTGGAACGTCGTCGCCCGAGCCACCCCGGGCTTTTCCGGTGCCGATCTCGCCAACCTCGTCAACGAGGCCGCCATCAATGCGGTCCGTGCGGGCGGCACCGTCATTTCCGCCCAGGACCTGGACACTGCCCGCGACCGGGTCCTGCTCGGACGGCGCGAAACCTCCAACGCCCTGCTCCCCGAGGAACGCCATGCAGTCGCCGTCCACGAGTCCGGCCACGCCCTCGTCGCTGCCCTGTGCGAGCATGCCGACCCGGTCGCGAAGGTGACCATCCTGCCCTCCGGACCGACCCTGGGCGCCACCGAGCAGCTTCCCGAAGCCGAGCGGCACCTCTACAGCGAGGCATACCTGACCGACCTGCTGACCGTCCGGCTGGGCGGCCGAGCCGCCGAACTCGTCGCCTTCGGTGAAGGCTCGACCGGAGCCGCCGACGACCTGGCCGGCGCCACTCAGATCGCCGGCCGCATGGTCCGCGATTTCGGGCTGTCCCCCGCCCTCGGCCCGGTCGGCTACGCCGCGGGCACCCCTCAGCGCATCGGCGGCGAGACCCCCGAAGAAGCCCTGCAGCGGCCCTACTCCGAGCAGACCCAGCGCATCATCGACGAGGAGACCGCCCGCCTGGTACGGCAGGCCGAGAAACGCGCAGTGGTCCTGCTGCGCGAACACCGGACGGCGCTGGAGACCCTCGCCGGGCTGCTCACCACCCGTGAAACCGTCGATGGTTCCGTCGTCCTCGGCGTACTACGAGAACACCGGCCAACCGGTGATCGCGATGTCGATGCGGCGGGCAACCCCACGACGTTGTCCTGATCGCAACAAGGTCGGCAGCCAAGGCGCATCCGGAGAGTGCGGTGGCGAGGCGGCCCCCGGTGGCCGTCCGCCGGACGACCCGCGGCCGGCCCGCCCAGGTGGTCCCGCCATGACAGCTCTGGCAGGCCTCCTCGGCCGACCGGCCACGGAAGGGTCCGGACGGCCCCTGTCGGGCGGGCCCCGGCGCATCCGAGGCTGGAGGTGTCACCGGGGCCATGTGACGCCGGTCCGCGTACCGAGGAGGCATCATGCTGAACACCCCGCACATCGTCCGTGACGTGATGACCGAGACGGTGGCCGCGGTCGACCGGGAGGCGCGGTTCAAGGAGATCGTCGAGACCATGGAGCGCTGGAAGGTCAGCGCGCTGCCGGTCCTGGCGGGGGAGGGCCGCGTGGTCGGAGTGGTGTCCGAGGCCGATCTGCTGCCGAAGGAAGGGTTCCGGGAGGCGGACCCCGGCCGCCTGGAGCAGCTGCGGCGGGTCGACGACGTGCGGAGAGCGGAAGCGGTGACGGCGGGGGAGCTGATGACCAGCCCCGCTCTGACCGTGCGAGCCGACGCCACGCTCTCCCAGGCCGCGCGGACCATGGCGCGAGAGTCTGTCAAGCGGCTGCCTGTGGTGGACGGGCACGGCGTACTCCAGGGGATCGTCAGCCGTGCCGATCTGCTGAAGGTCTTCCTGCGCTCGGATGAAGACCTCGCGGAGGATGTCCGCCGGAACATCCTGGGAGAGCTGTTCGCGGTGCCTGCCAAGGATTTGCAGGTCACGGTCGTGGACGGGGTCGTCACGCTCAGCGGGCGGGTCCGGGACACCTCACTCATCCCGGTGGCCGCACGGCTGGTGCGCGCGGTCGAGGGCGTGGTGGACGTGGAGTTCGACGTGACCGGCCCGGATCCCGCGCGGACGGGGCCAACGACGGTCAAGGACCGGCACATCTGACCGTGCGGTCGCCGCTCTGACGACGATGCCGTCCCGGGTGCGCTGGACGATGGCGAGCAACTCCGCCCTTTCCTGCTGGGCGACGTGGAACTTGTCGAGCGCCCGGTGGAAGTCGTCGATGAAGGTGTTTGGAACGACGGCACTGTCGTGTCCACGAACGTGGGACGGCCAGCCTCTCGTCAGAGCGGCTGGCCCTCGAAGGGGTCGCCGGAGCCGGGCTTGAACGTCGTGCCGAGGTCGTACTGCGCGATCCCGAAAGGTTGAAAATCGGCATCGGCAAGGACGCGGTAGAGGAACTCAGAGGTGGACATGTCGTACCGGTGCCATCCGCCGACGTCATTGGACCGCGCAAGGACGGGGTACTCGCCCGGCCGCTCGGCATCGATCAGCCAGAAGTACTCGTCGGCCCATTCGGTGGAGCCCCACTCAACCAGCCCCTTGCCGCCCGGCGCGTAGATCGCATAGGGATCGACGGCGGAGGCGCTTCCGAGCTTGCTGTCCTGGTCGGTCGACAGGGAGACCCGCCACTGTGTCAGGAAGTCGAACGAGATGCCCTCGTCGCGCCCCAGAATGTAGACGGAATCACTGAAGACGCCGCCGCTGAACGCCTCGTAGAGCTCCTTGTAGTCCGCCGGCAGCGGAACCCCCAGCTCTCCCTCGATCGCCGCCCAGTCGACGGAGATCCCGAGTGGCTCCCACCCGGTCAGTTCGATCACTCGCTGAACCCACATACAACAATCTTTTAGCACTGGTTTTCGTTCCGATGTCCCTCACCCCCTCGTTGCTCACGTCAAGATCGGCAGCTATCGCACTCAGCCGACCTCGGCGGGTTCCTCAGCCGGGGCTCGTGTGCTGACGAGGCGATAGGAGTCAGTGCCGGTCTCGATGATGGTGCCGCTGAGGGTGAGGCGGTCGACGAGGGCCGCGCAGAGCCGGGGCGTGCACGGACGTGAGGGGACGCATGCGTGGCGTGCCCGGGACCGGCCGACCGGCAGGGGTTGGGGCCGGACGGCCCCTGCCCGGGGCGGACGGGAGAAAGCAGGCTGGAGGTGTCACCACGGCCGTGCGACGCGGTCCGTATCGGTCCGTATCGAGAGGAGGCGTCATGGAGCACTCTCCGCACACCGTCAGCGATGTGATGACCCAGACCGTGGTCGCGATCGGACAGGATGCGCGGTTCAAGGAGATCGTCGAGACGATGGAGCAGTGGAAGGTCAGCGCTCTGCCCGTGCTCGCGGGGGAGGGGCGGGTGATCGGGGTGGTCTCCGAAGCCGACCTGCTGCCGAAGGAAGAGTTCCGGGAATCGGATCCGAGTCGTCTGGAGCAGCTGCGGCGGCTGGACGATGTGCGCAAGGCCGGTGCGCTGACGGCGGGGGAGCTGATGAGCGCGCCCGCCCTGACGGCGCACGCCGGTGACACTATTGCCCAGGCGGCACGGACGATGGCGTACAAGTCTGTGAAACGGCTTCCCGTGGTCGATGGTGAGGGGCTGTTGCAGGGCATTGTCAGCCGCTCCGACCTGCTGAAGGTCTTTCTGCGCTCCGACGAGGACCTGGCGGAGGAGGTGCGTACCGAGATCATCGGGCGGCTGTTCGCCGGCGCCTCGACGCATCTGGAGGTCACCGTCACCGACGGCGTGGTTACCCTCCGCGGCACGGTCGGCAACACTTCGCTCATTCCCGTCGTGGCACGCCTGGTGCGGGCGGTCGAGGGTGTCGTGGACGTGACGTTGGACGTGAAGGGTTCGGCTCCCGCCCGGATGGGACCGCCGGTGGTGGGTCCTCAAATCTGAGAGCTGCTGTGCATCGCAGGGCCGGTCGGCTCGCGAAGGGCACCGGGTGGCCCTCGTGAGGATGGTCCGCGACAGCAGATCGTGAGAGTCAGATCCCTGGAGAAGGGCATCGCGATGACACACACCACCTCCGGTACGCGTGAGGTCTGCGCACTGCTGGCCGACGGAAGCACGGTACGGCTGCGTCCGGCGTGCCAGGAGGACCGCGGACAGGTACTCCAGCTCTACGACGAGATGTCCGCCGACAATCTGCGCAGAAGGTTCTTCGCAGCGAGCCGCCGCTCCGGAGAGCAGGCTGCGGACAGGCTCTGCGCGCCGCCTGGCCCCGGACACCGCACGCTGGTCGCCGTGCATGGCGACCGGCTGGTCGGCGTCGCCGAGTACGAGACCATCGACGACCCCGCTTCCGCGGAGATAGCCCTGGCGGTGGCTGACGACTTCCACCATCGGGGCGTGGGCACCCTGCTGCTGGAGCATCTCGTCCACACCGCCCGCGAGAACGGGGTCGCTGTCCTTACCGCCGACGTACTCGCCGACAACCATCCCGTACACAGGGTCTTCGCAGACCTCGGGCTGCATGTCACCCGGCGGTACGAAGGCACCACGGTGCGCGGCATCATCCGCCTCGCGCCGGACGAGCGGTTTCTCTCGGCGGTGGACATCCGTGGCCGTACGGCTGACATCGCGAGCATGCAGCCGCTGCTGCGCCCCCGTTCCATCGCCGTCATCGGAGCCGGGACCCGGCCGGGGTCGGTCGGGCGGGCCATCCTGCACAACCTCCGCGAGGCTCACTTCTCCGGGCTCCTCCACGCGGTCAACCCGCATGCACACGCCGTGTTGCGCATCCCGGCGTACGCGTCCGTCGCAGACCTTCCCCGGCCGCCCGACCTCGCCGTCATCGCGATACCGGCTCCTGCTGTTCCCGAGACGGTGGTCCAGTGCGGAAGGGCGGGGGTCAGAGCGCTGGTGGTCGTGACATCCGGTCTGGACGCGAGCCGGACCGCGGAGTTGACGGCGGCCTGCCGTCACTGGGGGATGCGGCTGGTGGGCCCCAACTGCCTGGGCATCGCCAATACGGAAGAGCCGGTCCGTATGGACGCGACCTTCGCCGTGAGAAAGCCGCTGCCGGGAACCGCGGGGGTCGCCGTGCAGTCCGGCGGGATCGGCATCGCGCTTCTCGACGGGCTCTCCCGCTTGGGCATCGGCATCTCCAGCTTCGTCTCGCTCGGTGACAAACGCGATGTGAGCAGCAACGACCTCCTGCAGTGGTGGGAGTGTGACGGCCGAACCGATCTGGCGCTGCTGCACCTGGAGTCGTTCGGCAATCCGCGCGCCTTCTCCCGTACGGCCCGGCGCGTCGCGCGCCGCATGCCGCTGCTGACGGTCGACGCCGGGCGTTCGGGCGCAGGCCGTCGCGCCGCCGCCTCGCACACCGCGGCCGCGGCGACCCCGACCATGACCCGCGGGGCGCTGTTCACGCAGGCCGGTATCACCGCCACCCGCACCCTCGGCGAGCTGCTGGACGCCGCGGCTCTGCTGCACTCCCAGCCACTGCCCGCAGGCGGAAGGGTCGCCGTGGTCTCCAATGCCGGCGGGGCCGGAGTGCTCGCCGCGGACGCGTGCGTGGACGCGGGACTGACCGTCCCCGAGCTGCCATCGGACCTGGTGGGCGAGCTGCTCGCCATGCTTCCGGGAGGCGCCGGCGCCGGAAACCCCGTCGACACCACGCCGGCGGTGAGCGTGCGGACGATGAGCGACTGCGTGGACCGGCTCGCGCATTCCGGAGCGGTTGATGCGGTCCTGGTCACCCTGGTACCGACCGCGCCGGCCATGGCGGTCGGCGCTGACCTGGTCACCGCGTTGACGGTCCGGGCGCCACGGGCCCGCACCGGCCGGCCTGTCATCGCGGTGCTGCTCGACCAGGTGGAGCGGGTCCGGCTGCTCCGGACCGAAGACGGGCAGACGGTGCCTGCCTACGGTGAACCGCAGTCGGCGGCTCAGGCGCTCTGCCACGCGGCCGGACGCGCCCGCTGGCTGGCCAGGCCGCAGGGCAGCGTCGTGGAGCCGGCAGGCGTCGACCCCCAACGGGCACGCGCACTGGTGGAAGCTTTTCTCGCGCGAGCCCCGGCGGGCGGCCGGCTGGATGCGAGAGAAACCGAGCAGCTCTTCGCCTGCTACGACATTCCACTCCTGCGGCAGGCATGCGCCGTCACCGAGCAGGAAGCGGTCGATGCCGCCGAGCGACTCGCGGGCACCGATGGTGACGTGGTGCTCAAGGCCCAGGGGCCCGAACTCCTGCACAAGAGCGACTGGGGCGCCGTTCTCCTCGATCTGCACGACGAGCAGCAGGTACGAGCCGCTCACCGTGACCTGACGGCCCGTCTCGGCGCGGCCATGACCGAAGTCCTCGTGCAGCCGATGGCCGCCCGGGGCACGGAACTGCTGGCCGGCATCGTCCAGGACGACGTCTTCGGCGCCCTGGTCCTCTTCGGACTCGGCGGCACCACCAGCGAACTGCTCGCCGACCACGCTGCGCGCCTCGCCCCGCTCACCGACACCGACATCCGCGAACTGATCACCGCACCGCGCTGTGCGCCGTTGCTGTTCGGCTACCGGGGCAGCGCCCCGGCCGATGTCGGTGGCCTGGAGGACCTGCTGGCGCGTCTGTCCCGGATGGCCGATGACCTGCCCGAGCTGGTCGATGCCGAGTGCAATCCGGTCATCGCCAGGCCCGACGGAATCACCGTCGTCGATGCCGGGGTCCGCCTCCTGCCACGCCGCGCGATCGATCCCTACCTGCGCCGGCTGCCCTGAGCCATGACCACGAGCTGAGAGCGGGGCCGAGGTGAAGCGTCGACGTGTTGGAAGCGTGATGACCGGTGATGTCGTGAGCGCGCGGAGCGGGACACCGGTCGACGAAGTAGCGCGGTGGCTGGCGGAGTACGACATCAATGGCCTGCCTGTGGTGGATGCCGATGACAGGGTGATCGGCATCGTCTCCACGACGGACCTGAGGCGCACACGGCGCGCGACAGGCGCAGACGGCGGGCTCACCGTCGGGGCTGTGATGTCCGCTCCGGCTCGTACGGTCCGTGCCGACGACTCCGTTGTTCATGCGGCCCGCATCATGAGCACAAGCGGCATCGAGCGTCTCCCCGTGGTGGATGAGGAGGCCCGCTTGGTCGGCATGGTCACCCGGCGCGATGTGCTGCAGATCTTCGCCCGTCCTGACGCGGATATCCGCGACGAAGTGACCGACGAGATCGTGGTGCGGGCGCTGTGGCTGGCCGCGCAGAGCGTGGACGTCGCGGTCCATGACGGTGTGGTAACCCTCAGGGGGAATCTCGAGAGCAGCGGCGAAGTGGCCATCGCGGTACGGATGACACGACAGGTCGACGGCGTGACAGCCGTGGTCAACCGCCTCACCTATCGGCGTGAGGCTTCGTACCGGCAGGTGGTGTAGCCAGCGGCTCACGTCGATCTACTCCAGATGACCTCCGCGCTGATGACGTGGCCGCGCTCGGCGCGGAAGAAGGGGCACGTTTCGCGAGCCGCCCGGCACATCCGCCGCGGTTCAGGGCTGCCGATGTCCCCATTGGGAGTCCGTTTCCGCCCAGTCCTTCTCCCACTGAGCGTAGCGTCGGCGGTTCAGCAGGGCGACTCCGGCTTTGTCCGCGCCGAAGAGGAGCAGACCGGTACCGGACGCGGCGACAATGCCGACCGCGATGCTCTGGGCGACGGCATCGTCAGGAGTGACGGGATTTCGCAGCAGGGAACCGTGCCGGTCGAGCCGGGCGGTGGTCCGATCGCCGGCCCGTAGGCCCGGTGGCACGGCCGTCTCTCCGGTTCGGGCCGTGCCGTCCGTGGCCGTCCACCGCACTGTGGCGAGGACCCGGCCACCGGCGCCGTCCGCGGAACCAACGCCGATACGAGCGGGGGGATCTTCCGTGAGCACGGCGGACACGCTCCGCCACTCGTGGCTCTGCCGCTGGGACGCGGCGTCCAGTGCACTCGCGGCCGCCACACCGGCGGCGGGCGCCGTCACGGCGATCAGGACCGCAGTGGCCAGGAGCATCCAGGACTCAGCCACGTCCGTGCCGCGCTTCAGCGGGCTGCGCAGCCACAGTCGGCGGATCTTCTTCAAGGGCATCGCGCACCCCTTTCGCCTGTCCTTCGACCTTGGCACGCCCGACGAGCACAGGTGAGGGGCCGAACGGCCTCAGCAGAGACGCGGGCGGCGGCGCCGGTACGGCGGGCGTGGGACCGTTCGGCCCTGGCGCGCTCATCCGGCACGATTCACGATGGGCGGTAGGCGGGGCGGACGTCGTACCCCAGCCCGGAGGGCATCATGAGCGACGCGGAAGGATTCTCACCTCAGCGGCCGATCCGCGTGTTCCTGCTCGACGATCACGAGGTCGTCCGCCGAGGCGTGCAGGACCTGCTCGACGCCGAGCCTGATATCGAGGTGGTGGGCGACGCCGGTACGGCCGAGCACGCGCTTGCCCGGGGCCCGGCGCTGCGGCCGGATGTCGCGGTGCTGGACGTGCGCCTGCCGGACGGCGATGGGGTCTCCGTATGCCGGGAGCTGCGTTCTCGCATGCCGGGGCTGGGCTGTCTGATGCTCACGTCGTTCGACGACGACGATGCGCTGCTCGACGCGATCATGGCCGGTGCGGCCGGCTATGTGCTGAAGGAGATCAAGGGTGCCGATCTTGTCGCCGCGGTGCGTTCGGTCGCCTCCGGTCGCTCGATGCTCGACCCCGCGACGACGGCGCGGCTGATGAGCACTCTGCGGGGCGAGTACTCCGACGAGGAGCCCGAGGCGGATGCGCTGTCGAGTCTCTCGCCACGGGAGAGGGAGATCCTCGGACTGATCGGCGAAGGGATGACGAACCGTCAGATAGGAAAGCGGCTCTACCTTTCGGAAAAGACCGTCAAGAACCACATCTCCCGGCTGCTGGCCAAACTCGGTGTGGAGCGGCGTGTCCAGGCAGCCGTCCTCGCCACTCAGGCCGCCGCGGCACCGGACCCGGCAACGGGTCGGCATCACGACTGAGGCGTGTGGCGCGTACCGCTACCCCGAGGGCAGCGGTACGCGCCACACCAGGCGGGCTCCGCCTTCCGCGGGTGCCTCAATGGTCATCTCTCCGCCCATGCTCTCCGCCCGGTTGGCCAGGTTGTTCAAACCGCTGTGCCGACCGTCTCCCGGGATGCCCTCGCCGTTGTCCTCGACCGTCACCGTCAGCCCCCGGTCGCGGACGGTCAAGGACACATCCGCCGCACTGGCGTGAGCATGCTGCGCGGTGTTGGACAGCGCTTCGCCGAGCACGGCCAGCACATGATCGGCGATCTCCGCCGGCACATCCGTGTTGAGGAGTCCCTCCATGCGCAGGGACGGCGTGAACCCCAGCGTGCGGGCCGCCTGTTCCACCGCAGCGACCGTACGGGACCGCAGGCCCTGTGCGGCCCGCCCGGAGTCGTGGGCGCGGAGGCCGAAGATGGTGGACCGGATGATCTTGATCGTCTCGTCCAGATCGTCCACCGCCCGGAGCAGGCGTTCACTGGCCTCTGGATGATCGACAAAACGCAGCGCGCTCTGCAGTGTCATGCCGGTGGCGAAGAGCCGTTGAATGGCCAGATCGTGCAGGTCACGCCCGATGCGGTCATGGTCCTTGAGCAGAGCCAGCTGTTCGGCGTCCTGGCGTTGGTCGGCCATCTCCATGGCGAGGGCCCCTTGACCCGCGAACGTCAGCAGCGGCGCGGTCTCCGGCTCGGTGAACGGATCGCGGCCGTGGAGCCGGGCCAGCAACAGCACACCGCGCACCCGCTCGCCGGTAATCATCGGGACGGCGACCGCGGGCCCCAGTCCTGTCCAGCGGGGCGGGCCGGCGGTGATTCTGGGATCGTGCTCGACGTCAAGGCTGATCAAGGGACTCCGGGCGGTGAGTGCCGCCCCGACGAACGACCCCTGGCGGGGGAGGACCAGGCCGTGGTGTGCCTCGGCATCCACGCCCGCAGCGAGGGCCACACTCAAGCTGTCGCCATCGATGGGCAGCGCCAGCACGCCGAGATCGGCGGAGAGAATACGCACGGCGTGGTCGACGATCATTTTGAGGACGTCGGTGTCGCCCGCGCCGGGCAGCAGACCGGCGACGATCTCACCATTGGCCTCCAGCCACCGTTGCCGGTAGCGCGCTTCCTCGTACAGTCGGGCATGCTCAATGGCCACACCGGCCGCCACCGCCAGCGTCGACAGTACGGTCTCGTCCTCGGCATCGAATTCCCTGCCGCCACGCTTCTCAGTGAGGTAGAGATTGCCGAAGACCTCGTCGCGGATCCGGATCGGCACCCCGAGGAACGAGTGCATCGGCGGGTGATGCGGCGGCAAGCCGTATGACGAAGGGTGCTCACCCATTTCGGTCAGGCGCAGCGGTGCGGGATGGTGGATCAGCTCACCCAGAATTCCGTGGCCGGCCGGGAGGTGACCGATGGCCTCGGCCTCCTCCTCGGAGATCCCGACGGTCAGGAACTGGGAGAGCGGGGAGTTCTCCCCGATCACGCCGAGCGCCCCGTACTCGGCGTCCACCAGGACGGCGGCGGCCTCGACGATACGGCGCAGCACCTGCGACAACTCCAGCCTGCTGCCCACGTTCATCACCGCTTCGAGCAGGAGACGGGCCGGTCTGCCGGTGCTCTGTTCCACCGCCTGGAGGCGCTCCTGGAGGTCAATCGGCAGCGCGCTCAGCCGCGAGCGTGTGACTTCGTCTCGGCCAGGTCTCTCGTCAGGCACGTCACCCTCCGCGGTGGCCACCCGGTGCGCGGCCACACCTTCCACGGTAGCTACCGCGGACGTACGAGCACTTCGAAGCGAGGTGAGGGGAACCGGAGAACAGTAGGCCATTCGGCCCCCTGGCCGCGCCCACCGGCTCATTGATCGGAGGAGGGAGCGTCCAGCAGGCTCGATATCGGGCGACGTCCTCACCATTCGTGTCGAGCGTGCAGAGCATCCGAAAAGCAAGGAGAATTCTGAATTCCACCGTCGGCGCCATACCCTCCGTGCCGCCGTTCCTCTCAGGTACACAGCCCTCTCGTTGGCCCGGTCAGATCTGTTTCCCTTTCTCCGTTCCCCGAAAGAAGGAAAGCCATGGAGCCGGAATTGATCACTGTGGGGCTCGACGGCTCACCGGAGAGTCTGGCGGCTGCACAATGGGCAGCTGACGAGGCGGACCGTCGGAATGCAGTGCTGCGACTTCTCCATGCCTGGATCCTGCTGGCTGCCGAGGCGCCGGATACACCCCCCGAGCGCGACCAGAACGTCGGCGCACGGCAGATCGTGCACCAGGCCGCGCAAGAGGTGCGTGAACGCCATCCCCATCTGCAGATCATGGAAGACCTGGTGGGATCCGAGGCCGAGCCGGCACTGCTGCGCGCGGCGGACGAGTCACGGATGGTCGTGCTCGGGTCACGGGCTCTCGCGCCGTTGGAGAGCTATGCACTCGGAGATGTCAGCCTGGACGTCGTGGGCCGGGCAGAAGGGCCGGTCGTTCTCGTCCGAGGGGAGAGGCGTGCAAAACCACCGCGGCCTGCGCCACAGGTCCCGGAGCCACGGGTCGTCGTCGGCGTGAGCCTGAACGGGCCCTGCGAACCCCTGCTCGCCTTCGCCTTCGACGCCGCGGCGAGCCGTGGACTTCCGCTGCAGGTCGTGCACGGGCGTACGCTCCCTGTGCACGCCTACGTGCCTTGGGGGATCGAGCCGGAAGTCGCAGAGGAGGTCACCAAGGAGGCGGAGGACGTGCTGCGGGAGACCGTACGTCCTTGGCGGGAACGCTTCCCCGACGTGCCGGTACGGCTGACCGTGTTGCCGGAAAGTCCGACCCGGGCCATGGTGCAGACAGTTCCCGGGGCGGCACTTCTGGCAGTCGGCCGCAGGCGGCACCGCCCGTTCCTCGCGCCGCGCGTCGGCCCCGTTGCGCACGCCGCGATCCACCACGTGACCTGCCCTGTGGCTGTGGTCCCGCACGACTGAGGGAACGGCTGGCGGCGGCAAGCCCGGACATACAGGCGACCGGGATCAGTCGCTCAGCGGGCCGCGGTGCGCCCTCGTCGGTCGGCTTGACCGGTCGGCTGCTTCCGGTTCCCGATTCCGCGCGACGAGGCCCGTACGCCCTCCAAGTCGTCGTAGGCCGTTTTCATCAACTGGGCTGCCAGATCGCTCATCGCCCGGCGGCCGCCAGTTCGTCGCCGATCTCGGGGACGTCCACGTCCTCCGGCCGGCACCGGGCCCTGCCGTGCCCGGTGAGCGCTGTGGTGCCGGTATCGACCACCATGCGTGCCTTGGTCGGCCGGTCTTCTTCGAAGAGGTAGAGACGGACTGTCCATTCTCCGGTCCTGGTCATGACCTGCCTCCTGTGTCGGGGCAGGTGGACGGAGCCCCGGTGTTGAGTGGCTGCGCCGGGGCCGTTGCGGGCCGCCGATGGATACGGTGCCTTCACTGTGGGACGACGCCGCTGCCGACAGGGAGGGGCTGAACTTCCTTGGGTCGGACCCGACCGGCCGCCTTGAGGGAGAAATCGTTGAGGGCCCGTGAGTCGTGTGCCGAGGGTGGCCGATGCCAGGAAGCCGCAATCACTCATCGGCCCGAGCGTGGTGTACGAGGTCCTCTTGGATCCGCTGGACGAGCGGTCCGACTGCGGCCGCGACCTGCGGCGACAGCCCGGTTCCCGGACTGGTGTCGGCGGCCTCGACGGCGTAGACGAGCAGCTGCCCAGGCAGTCGATCCAGTGTGCGGGCGAGCCGGACGGTGTCGCCCAGCGCGAAGCCGTGCGAGCTGTTTGTATCGCGAGGCGTACGCGGCGGACCGCCGTCGAGCGGCAGGCGGTGCACGCGGCCGGGGCGGGCAGGATGGGCGTGTGCGGCGTCCACGACGATGGCCAGGCGCGCGTCTTCCCAGGCGCTGATCAGGCGCGTGGGCTCGCCATCGGTGCGGGTCAGCCTGGTGCCGTCGGGGAGTGGCCGCCGCGCTGCCCGGTCCGCGAGGCCGGCCACGACCGCCCAGCCCACGCCGTCGTCGCGCCGGAAGTCGTTGCCGACACCGATGACCACGATCTGTGTGGTGGCAGGAGAAACGTCCATGACCCGATGCCTTCCCACGCGCTGCCGTGTGCCGGGCTTTCTGTAAGCGCAGCTGTACCCGCCAGGCCCGTCCGGGGCACGGGGCAGGTCCGTATGGGCCACAGCAGGGACCGTCGACCCACGTCTACGGACGAGGGCGGCACATACTGGCCGCGTTTTCATGATCGGGCTGGAAGGTGGGCGATGACGGGCGACGGCAGCACCGCGGTGATCGGCACGGACGGGCTGGCGGCGCTGATCCGCGTCCTGGCCGCGCGGGGCCGTACGGTCATCGGGCCGACCGTGCGCGATGGGGCGATCGTGCTGGCCGAAATCGCCGACGGCGACGAACTGCCCTATGGCTGGGGCGTCGAGCTGGAGGCCGGGCACTACCGGCTGCGCCCGCGCGAGGACGGCGCGGCCTTCGCGCACAGTGCGGGGCCGCAGTCGTGGAAGACGTTTCTGCACCCGCAGAGGGAGCGCGAGTGGACCGCTGACCGCGGGGCCGACGGCGCGATGACGGTGACCACGGACGACACCCCACCGCCGGCGTACGCCTTCCTCGGGGTGCGCCCGTGCGATCTGCGGGCCATCGCGGTACAGGACAAGGTGCTGTCCGGCGGGCCGCACACCGACAGCCGGTACCGGGCCCGTCGCGAACGGGCCTTCCTGGTGGCGGTGGAGTGCACGGAGCCAGGAGCCACCTGCTTCTGCACGTCCATGGGCGCCGGACCCGCCGCGGAACCTGGCTACGACCTGGCGCTCACCGAGGTCGTCGACGACGGCGGCCACCGCTTCTGGGCACGGGCCGGCAGCGACGAGGGTGCATCCGTACTGGCCGAGCTCCCGCGCAGGCCCACCGACGGTACGACCGAGACCACCGCCCGGGAACGGGTCGCCGAGGCGGCCGACCGGATGGGTCGCAGCATGCCGCCCGTGGACCTGCAGTTGCTGATGCGCGACACCCTGCACGCCGAGCGCTGGAACGATGTCGCTTCGCGCTGCCTGACCTGCGGCAACTGCACCATGGCGTGCCCCACTTGCTTCTGCACCAGCGCCGAGGACGTAACCGACCTGACCGGGGACCACGCCGAGCGGTGGCGGCGCTGGGAATCGTGCTTCGACCTGGAGTTCTCCCATCTGCCCGACGGCCCGGTGCGCGCCTCCGGCCACAGCCGCTACCGGCAGTGGGCCACCCACAAACTCGGTACCTGGTACGACCAGTTCGGCAGCTCGGGCTGCGTCGGCTGCGGGCGGTGCATCGTGTGGTGTCCGGTGGGCATCGACATCACCGAAGAGGCCCATGCGCTGAACGAGGAGCGCGGGGCATGACGGCGCCTCTCGGGCACGGAATCCTCGGCGCATTGTCGCCCCAGCACCGTGACCGGCTGCTCGGCTTCGCGCGGGACGTCTCCCTCCCCGCGGGCATCCGGATCTTCGAGGAGGGAGGTGTGGCCGACCGGTTCTGGATCCTCCGCTCCGGGCTGGTGGCCCTCGATGTGCACGAGCCGGGACGTGGCGCGACCGTCGTCGAGACCCTCGGTGAGGGCGAACTGCTGGGCTGGTCCTGGCTGTTCGAGCCCTACCGATGGCACCTGGGCGCGCAGACCAGGCGCGACGTGGAGGCGTACGAGTTCGACGCGCACCGGGTCCGCGCCGCGATTGATGACGATCCTGCCTTTGGCCTGGCCGTGACCCGGTGCGTGGCTGCTGTGGCGATCGGGCGACGGCTGCGGGCTGCCCGTACCCGCCTACTGGACCTGTACGGCCCGCCCGGCAGCAAGCCCGCGGCAGTCGGTGGTGATGCGCCATGACGGCCGCTCCCCCTGCCCTGATCCCGTTCCCCTACCGAGTGGTTGGGCGTACGGACGAGACCTCTGACACGGCCGAGATCGTCCTCGAACCTGTGGCATTGGCGCTGCCGCCTTTTGTCCCAGGGCAGTTCGCGATGGTGTACGCCTTCGGTGTGGGCGACATCCCGCTGTCGCTGAGTGGTATCGACGGGAGCCGGTTGACGCATACCGTCCGCGCGGTCGGGGCGATCTCCGGCGCCTTGCACCGCGTGCGACCAGGTGAGGAGGTCGGAGTACGCGGGCCACTCGGCACCGGCTGGGACCTCGCCACCGCCGTCGGCCACGACCTGGTGGTCGTGGCCGGCGGCCTCGGCCTGGCACCGCTGCGGCCGCTGGTCGTCGCCGCGCTGGCCACGCCCCGACAGTACGGCCGTCTGAACATCCTCATCGGCGCCCGTACACCCGGCGACCTGGTCTGCGAGCGGGATATCGATGGCTGGCGGGCGGCCGGCGCCCGCGTGCAGGTCACCGTCGACCGCCCCGACGACAGATGGCACGGGGACGTGGGCGTGGTGACCGCCCTCCTCGACCGGGCCCGATTCGACCCGGCCAATGCGACGGCCTTCATCTGCGGTCCCGAGGTGATGATCCGGGCTACCGCTCGCGACCTCGCCCACCGGGGGCTCGCCGCGGACCGGATCCGGATTTCCCTGGAACGCACCATGCACTGCGGGACCGGTCACTGCGGCCACTGCCAGCTCGGCCCGCTGCTGCTGTGCCGGGACGGGCCGGTCGTCACCTGGACGCAGGCCGAACCACTCCTCGCCGTAAGGGAGTTGTGACATGGCGTCCACCTCCGACCGGCGTCCGCAGCTGGCCGTGTGGAAGTTCGCCTCCTGCGACGGCTGCCAGCTCACCCTGCTCGACTGCGAGGACGAACTCCTCGGTATCGCCGAGCGGCTGGGGATCACCTACTTCCTGGAAGCCTCGAGCGCGCCCGGTTCCGGCCCGTACGACCTCTCGCTGGTCGAGGGCTCGGTCACCACGGCACAGGACGCCGAGCGGATCCAACAGATCCGTGCCGCCTCCCGCCGCCTGGTCACCATCGGTGCCTGCGCCACCGCGGGCGGGGTCCAGGCACTGCGCAACTACGCCGACGTAGCGGAGTTCCAGGCCGCGGTCTACGCCCGGCCGGACTACATCGACACGCTCGCCACCTCCACCCCCATCAGCGCCCATGTCCCCGTCGACTTCGAACTGCGCGGCTGCCCCATTGACCGTGGCCAGCTCATCGAGGTCATGACCGCCTACCTGGCCGGCCGGACGCCCGATGTGCCCGCCCACAGTGTGTGCTTCGAATGCAAGCGACGCGGCACCACCTGTGTGACCGTCGCGCACGGCACCCCCTGCCTGGGCCCGGTCACCCACGCCGGGTGCGGCGCGCTGTGCCCCGCCTACGGGCGGGGCTGTTACGGCTGCTTCGGCCCCTCGAACTCGATCAACTTCCCCTCCTTCATTCCACTGTTGCGCCGCGATGGCATGGACACCCTGGACGTGGTCCGGGTGCTCCGTACCTTTAACACCGCCGCGCCGGAATTCGATGCAGCCTCACGGAAGGAACTGCCCGGGTGACCCACCGCGAAGCGAAGGTGCTGCGGGTGTCCTCGCTCGCCCGGGTCGAAGGCGAAGGCGCGCTGCATCTGCGACTTCACGACGGAGAGGTGGCCGAGGCGCGGCTGAAAATCTACGAACCCCCGCGGTTCTTCGAGGCCTTCCTACGCGGACGCTCCTACACCGAGCCGCCCGACATCACCTCCCGGGTGTGTGGAATCTGCCCGGTCGCCTACCAGATGAGCGCCTGCCGCGCGGTCGAGGACGCCTGCGGCATCGTCGTGGACGGGCAACTGGCCGCGCTGCGTCGGCTCCTCTACTGCGGCGAATGGATCGAAAGCCAGACCCTGCACATCTACCTGCTGCACGCCCCCGACTTCCTCGGCGCCGACAGTGTCATCGACCTCGCCCGCACCCACCGCACCCACGTCGAGCGCGGCCTCAGCCTCAAGCAGGCCGGCAACGCCATCATGGAGCTGCTCGGCGGCCGCGCCATCCACCCCATCAACGTTCGCCTCGGCGGCTTCCACCGCGTACCGACCAGATCGGAACTGCGGCCCCTGGCGGAACGGCTCAAGCGCGCCCGGGACGATGCGGAGGCGACCGTTCGTTGGGTCGCGGGCTTCGACTTCCCCGACGCCGGGATCGACACCGAACTCCTCGCGCTCACCGAACCCGGCACCTACGCCATCAACTCCGGCACCCCCACCGCGATGGCCGCCCCGAGCACTGCAGGACTGCCCGCGGACACCAACCGCGCCCTGCCCACCCGTACCTTCCCACTCCCCGCCTTCCCCGACCACGTTGTCGAGACCCAGGTGCCGCACTCCACCGCCCTGCACTCCACACTCGACGGACGGCGCCACCTCACCGGCACGCTCGCCCGCTATGCCATGAGCGGCCGCTGGCTGCCACCCCACGTGCTGTGCGTCGCATGGGAGTCCGGACTCGGCGACCCCCGCGAGGGCACGGTGTGCCGTAACCCGTTCCGCAGCATCATCGTCCGCGCCATCGAGGTGCTGTACGCGGTCGACGAAGCGCTGCGCCTCATCGACGCCTACGAGCCCCCGCCCCGCCCGTACGTCGACGTGCCCGCGCGGGCGGGCACCGGCCACGGCGCGACGGAGGCGCCCCGCGGCCTCCTGTACCACCGCTATACCCTCGACGCCGACGGCACCGTCACCGAGGCCGCCCTGGTCCCGCCCACCGCCCAGAACCAGGCCACGATCGAGCAGGACCTGCGCCGCACGGTGCAAGAACGCCTCAGCGCCGGCCCCCACCCCACCGACGCCGAGCTGACCGCCCTCTGCGAACGGGTGATCCGTAACCATGATCCGTGCATCTCCTGCTCCACCCACTTCCTCGATCTGACGATCGCGCGCGACTGAGGACGCTCGGGCCCACCAGGCCCGGTGGTGTCCCACCCGGCCCTACCCAGGAGCTCCGGGGAGCGGCAGGCTCGTCAGCACAGGACTCCCGGCGGGGGAGCCCGAGAACCCCAGACCAGGCGTATCCCGGAAGGACCGGCCCGAGATGAGGCATCGCAGCGTTGCCGATCTGATGACACCCGACGCCGTCGTCGTCCAGCCGGGCACCCGGTTCAGGGAGATTGCGCACCTGCTCGAGGAGTACGACATCACCGCCGTGCCGGTCATCGACGAGGACGAGCGGCCGGTGGGAGTCGTCTCCGAAGCCGATCTGCTGCGCCGACAGACCGACAAGTTCGGACCGAGTACCGCCGAAGCGATCATGACCAGCCCCGCTGTGGTGGCGCACCCCGAGTGGAACGCGGTGCGGGCGGCCAGGACGATGGAGGAGAAAAAGGTCAAACGGCTGCCCGTGGTCGACGACTCGGGCCGTCTCATCGGTGTGATCAGCCGCCGTGACCTCGTGCAGCTCTTCCTGCGGCGCGACCGGGCGATCCAGGAAGAGATCCTGGAGGACGTGCTGACCCGCACGCTGGGTGTCTCACCGTCCGCCGTCACGGTTGATGTCGCTCATGGCACGGTGACGCTCAGCGGCAGCTTGGAGCGCAAGAGCCTGGTCCCCATCGCCGTGCGGCTGTGCGAAAGCGTCGACGGCGTGGTCGAGGTGAACGACCGGCTCACCTTCCTGCAGGACGACACCGCCACCCAGGGGCGGAAGGCAGCGGAGCCGGCCCGGTCTGTCCAGGGCCTGCCTCCGGAAGGAGAGGGAGCATGACCAGCTACGACGTACACAAACCGGTAGTAGTGGGGGTCTCCCGCTCGGCGGCGGCCCGAAGTACGGTGAGCTGGGCGGCGGATGCCGCGGCCAGACGGGGGCGGCCGCTGTGCTTGGTACACGCGCAGGAGTGGCCCGCCGGGGCCGCCCCGAAAGACCGGCACGACGCGCCGGAGCAGGTCTGGGCATCGCATTTCCGCGCCGGCGGGCAGTCACTCCTGAACGAGCACCGGGAGTCGGCCGCGCAGCGCGTACCCGGACTGGAGATCACCACGAAACTGCTCGACGGCCGCCCGGCGTCCGTTCTGCGCGAGGTGGCCGAGCAAGCTTCCCTGCTGGTGGTAGGCGTTCATCGGGTGTCCGGGCCGGGCGAGGTCGTCACATTCGGCGGTGTCGGGCCGGCTCTCGTCGGGCACCCTCTGTGTCCGGTCGTGCTCGTCATGGAGCCGGCACACGGCGACCCGCTCGGGCCTGTCATGGTGGGGGTGGACGGTTCCGCGGCCTCGGCGCCTGCGGTGTCGTTCGCCTTCGTGGAGGCCGCCGCGTGGGACGCGGACCTGTTGGCGGTGCAGGTACGCCGCCCACGCCACGGCGATTGGCCTGAGGACCTGGAGGAGTCTGCCATCGACGTCTCCGAGGCGCTCGCCGGTTGGCGGGAAAAGTACCCGCAGGTCATGGTGCGAGAGCAGGTGATGGTCGGAAACCCGGCGGTCAAGTTGGCCGAGGCGGCCGCGGACGCGCGCTGCCTGGTGGTGGGGACACGCGGGGTGGGCGGGTTCCGCGGCATGGTGCTCGGTTCGACCAGCCGCACCCTCTCGCACATGGCGCCCGGATCCCTCGTCGTTGTCCCGGGGGAGGCCGCATCGGGGTGACTACCGTGTGGTGAACCACCGTTCAGAGGGGTACGTCCTGAGCGCGTTCGACCAGGAATCGCGTACAGCCGTCCAGAGTGGTCAGGCGCGGGGTGTCCTCGTCGTCGATTCGGATTCCCGTGCGCCCGCTGAGGATCTCGACAAAGCTGAGGAAGTCCAGTGAGTCCATTTCGAGAGCGTCCCGGAACGTGCTGTCGGGCCGCAGCGTGTTTCTCGCCTTGCACGGAAGTGTGCCGGTCGACGGCCTCGTACGCCATGTTCAGCCCGCCGCCGGGAAGCCCTGCCAGGGCTTCCCTCGCCTGTGACCAGGTGAATTCGGCCCGTGCCCGGTCGTAGTCGGTGAGATTCGGGGCGACGCGCGCCGCGGTGACATCCTTACAGATCGTCTCCCAGGTCATGGCGGCTCCTTCCGGCGCGGGGCCTGCTTCCACGGTCCCTGAAGGGTGGCCCGGAACGCATGGGGCCAAAGGGCCCGGAACCGGGGCCAGTAGGCCGCCCGTAGCCTCGGAGGCCCCACTTCCTACCGGCCTGACCCGGCGCCTTTCGCCGCCCAGCGCCGACGGACCGCGTCCTCGTGCTCCGACTGCTCCAGAGCGAGCTCGACGGCGGCGAGGTCCTGCTGCAGGCGGGGAATCCGCAGCCGACGCAGTGCTCTGACCCGCAACCGTGTGCTGCGCACATGCGCTTCGACCATGCGGGAGGCGGCCGCGGCGGCAGCGTACTCGGCGGCTGCTGCGACGGCCGCGCAGTACGCAGTCCGCGCGTGGACCAGTGCCGTATTGCCGGGGGCCGCGTCGGATGCGGCTCCGGTGCCCGCGGAGAAGGCTGCCCCGTCCGGGTGCCGTACGCCGAGGGAATCGCTCCACTCCACGGCGACGTCGGCTGCCGATACCCGCGAGGCGGTCCGCAGGGCGCTCTCACCACCGAGCAGCAGTCCGCACCGCAGCCAAATCCGTGCCTCGCGCACGCGCGCCTCCCAGGCGGCACGGGCGGTTGCCTCGGCCTGCCGTCTGCGGTCCAGTTCGCTCTGCAGGAGGTGCAGCTGCCGGTCGAGCAGGTCGGCGCCACGCGTGGCGACCTGGAGGCTGTGGCGCAACCGCAATCGAGCCGCACGGCCGACGGGCGGAGGAGAGGCCGGTGTCACGGCGCGGCCTCGCTCTTCGGGGCGATGACTTCGCTCGGGAGACGCGCATCGAGCAACGCGGCCGGAAGCATGCCCAGTTCGCTGCGCGGCAGTGTCAGCAGGACCTGCCAGGCTCGCTCCAGGGACTCGTCCAGAGTCAGTCTCTCGTTACGCCCTTGGTGCAGAAAGCTGTGCAGGAAGGCCGGATACATGGCGAGGTAGTGGCGGTCGGCCGGGCTCAGGGCGGATTCTCCGGCGAGATCGGCGAGTTCACCGGCCTGCCGGGCGCGGGCGAGCGCGGCGAGGAGTTGCGCCGCCACGTCCAGGTGGTCGGGGCGGGTCCTGCCGGGGCCGGCGCCTTTGCGCATCAGCCGGGAGAGCGAGGACAGGGCGTCCACAGGGGGGTAGACGCCCTGGGCATGGACCCGCGGGGAGAGCACGACCTGGCCTTCGGTGATGTAACCGGTCAGGTCGGGTACCGGGTGGGTGATGTCGCCCGCGGGCATGGTGAGGACGGGCAGCACCGTGACCGAGCCGGGTCGGTCGATGATGCGCCCGCACCGCTCGTACAGGGAGGCCAAGTCGCTGTAGAGGTATCCGGGGTAGGCGCGGCGGGCCGGAATCTCACCGCGGGCGGCGGACACCTCGCGCAGGGCCTCGGCGTAGGCCGTCATATCCGTCATGATCACCAATACGTGCCTGCCTCCGGTGAAGGCGAGATGTTCGGCGACGGTGAGTGCCAGGCGCGGTGTGAGGATGCGTTCGATCACCGGATCGTCCGCGGTGTTGAGCAGCAGGGAGAGTTCACCGGCTGCCGAGCGTTCCTCCAGCGCGTCGCTGACGAAGAAGGCGTCCGCGTGGGTGAGACCCATGCCCGCGAAAACGACGCTGAATCGCTCGCCCGCGGTCGTGGCCTGAGCCGCGATCTGCACAGCCAGTTCCAGATGGGGGAGCCCCGCCACGGAGAAGATCGGCAACTTCTGTCCGCGTACCAGCGTGGTGAGCGCATCGACGGCGGCGACGCCCGTGAGCACCGGCTCGGCGGGCGGCTGTCGGCGCACCGGATTGATCGCCACCCCCTCCACCGGTGCCTTGGCGGCCCCGAAGACGGGTGGTCCGCCGTCGAGCGGGGTGCCCTTGCCGTCGCACGTCCGGCCCAGCCAGCCCTCCCCGACGGGAATCCTCAGCGGGGACCCGCTGAAGGCGACCCGCAGCGCGGCCGGGTCCATGCCGCTGGTGTTCTCCAGCACCTCGACCACGGCGAGATCGTCCTTCACCTCCAGCACCACGGCATGCCGGCGCTCCCCCGAGCCGAGGGTGATCGTGGCGAACTCGTCCCAGCCGACCCCGGTGACCCCCGCGACGACGACGAGGGGCCCGCGCAACTCCCGCACCGTGGTGTACTCGACGGGCTCGGGACCGGTAGTCACGGCAGATCTTCCAGCACGCCGAGGACCGCGTCACGACTGGCCTCCACCACGGTGGTGTCATCCGGCCCGGCCTCTTCGCGGGCTCTGAGGAGGGCGGTGAAGTCCGTTTGTTCGACGCTTTCGGGCGGGACCCCGGAGGTGACGAGGGCGCGGCACCGTTCGACGACGGCGAGCACGGCGTCGACGAGCGCAGCCGTCTTGGCCGGAGTGCTGTGGGCGTCGGTGGGGGAGAGGGCGCTCTGTTGCAGGACGGCCTCCCGGACCAGACGGCCGGCGAGGACGCTGATGCGCTCGTGCGCGGGCAGCGCGGTGATGCCGACCAGATCGACCAGGTCCGCCAGGCGGTCGGCCTCCGCCAGCAGACCGGCCACGGCGGCGCGCCGGCCGGCCGCTTCCTGCTCGGCTCCCGCGGCAGGGCCGCCGGCGAGGATGTCGGCGTCACGGGAGAAGGAGCGCGACCATGAAAGTGCCGGGTAGTGGCGGGCGTAGGCCAGGTCCCGGTCCAGTGTCCACAGGCCGCGCACGAACCGTTCGGTGTGTGAGGTGACCGGCTCGGCCATATCGCCGCCGGGCGGGGAGACGGCACCGATGACCGTCACCGAACCGGGCCCCGCCCCCAGCGTCGTCACCGCCGCGGCCCGCTCGTAGAACGCCGCGAGGGCGGACGCAAGACCGGCCGGATAGCCCTCTTCCGCGGGGAGCGCACCGGTACGGGAGGCGAACTCCCTGAGGGCCTCGGCCCATCGGGACGTGGAGTCGGCGATGACCACGACGTCGTACCCCATGTCCCGGAAGTACTCGGCGACGGTGACACCGGTGTAGACGCTGGCCTCGCGGGCCATCATCGGCATGTTGGAGGTGTTGGCGATGATTACGGTGCGGTCGGCGAGGCGCCCTCCGGTCCGTGGGTCGCTCAGGGCGGAGAAATCCGTGATGACATCGGCCATTTCGTTGCCGCGTTCCCCACAGCCGATGTAGACGATGACATCGGCGTCGCACCACTTGGCGATCTGCTGCAGCAGTACGGTCTTGCCCGTGCCGAAACCCCCGGGCACAGCGACGGTGCTGCCGCGCGCCACGGGAAAGAGCAGGTCGATCACCCGTTGCCCGGTGGCCAGTGGAGCCCGGGCGGGGACCCGCTCGCGGACCGGACGTGGACGGCGTACGGGCCAGCCGGTCCCGGCCCGGATCTCGACGCCGCCGACGACGGCGAGCACTGCGTCCTCGGGATGCTCCCCTTCGGCGGCTACGAACTCGACTTCGCCCGAGCATCCGGGCGGTACGAGGACGCGGGGCCGCAAGCGCCCCTCGGTGGCTACTTCCCCTACGATGCTCCCTTCCGTCACGTGCCGGCCGTGGGGGACGGACGGGCTGAACAGCCAGGTGCGGCGCGGCTCGGCTTCCCCACGCGTCCCTGGTGAGAGCCAGTCCCCGGCGGCCGACAGAGGGCGCAGCAGCCCGTCATACACACCGCCCAACAGTGCGGGAGACAACTGCGCGGACACCGGAACACCCAGTGAGCGGGCGTGGTGTCCCGGTGCCAGACCACCGGTGTATTCGTAGGCCTGGACCGTGACGCGGGACGAGGTGATCGCGACGACTTCGGCGGGCAGTTGTACCGCGCCGAGCAGAACCATGTCGTTCATGGCGACATCGCCCGCGTACTCCAGCTCGACGAGAGGTCCGGCCACCCGCAGGATGCGGCTGGACCGAGACCGGGTGGCGCTGCGCCCCGTGGCGGTCAGGTCTTCCACAGGGACTCGATCTCCGCCCCGGCGCAGTCCAGCGCCCGGGCGGCCATGGCGTCGAGGCTCAGGTCGGTGGTGCGGCCGGGAGCCGTCCCGATCACGCCGCCGTGTGGGTGATCGGTGACGGTGGTGCCGGAGCCCAGGGTGCGGCGGGCACGTTGGGCCAGCCGGTCGCGAACGGCCGGGTACGTCTCCTCCCATCGGCAGTCTCGAACGTGTTCGACAACCCGCCGGTGCAGGTCATCGCACGCCTGCGCCTTGGCCTGGAGGAGCTCGCTGCGGGCTTCGCGGCGTGCCTGGGCCAGGGCGGCTTCCGCATCGTGTGCACCTTCGGCCTCGCCCTGGAGGCGGGCCTCGCGGAGGAGTGCCTCGGACTGCGCGCGTGCTCCGGCGATCACCGCCACGGTGTCGCGGCGGGCGTCGGCGATGAGCTGGTCGGCCTCCTCCCGGGTGGCGTGCAGCAACGCGGCCCGAACGGGGCCGAGTGGGTCGGTCGGGACGGTCGGGGCTGCGGTCACGGGGGCATCACCACCGTCAGTGGCTGCGGCGCGTTGAGCGCACCGGGGCCCAAGGCCACGGCGGCGGCCGGCGTGAGGATCACCAGGGCGACGTCACCGGGGAGCTCCTGCCAGACGGCACGGACACTGTCGGGTGCTTCGGCAGGCCGCACGATCACGCCCGCAAGGGCAAACCCGGAGGTCTTCACCCCTTCTCCTATGGCGACGACGGTGCCCATGTTCAGGCCTTGCCGATCAGCAGCACGGCGACGACCAGGCCGTAGATTGCAATGCCCTCCGCGAGACCGACGATCACCATGGCGCGGCCGAAGAGTTCCGGGCGTTCGCTCAGCGCGGCCAGTGCCGCGGCACCGGTGTAGGCGACGGCGATGGCTGCCCCGATCGAGGCACCGGCAACCGCGATGGCGGCTCCGATCAACGCTGCGGAGTTTGTGCCGGCCGGGTCGGCCGCGGCTGTCGGCGTGGCCTGTGCGGCACCTCCGCTCAAGGCCACGATCAGCAGAGCCAAGGCTCCCGCCAGGAGCACCAGGTTCGCACCGACGGTGTAGCGCAAAGCGCTCTTGCCGCTTCGGCGGGAAACCGCGCGGCCGGCGCAGAAGACCACAGCGATGACGGGGAGAGTGAGGAGCCAAGTGATCACAACGCGACCTCCGAACGGCGGACCGGAACGTGCCACGGGCGGAAGGGGCGGCCTTGGCCGTCGTAGACCCGGGAGAAGAGTTCGAAGTACTCCAGGCGCAGCGCCTGCACGCCGGCCACCAGCGCCTCCAGCAGGAAGACGAGCGCATTGCCCACCAGGAAGAGGGCCACGGCACCCACTACCCCGACGGGGCCGTGATGGCTCAGCCCCAGCGTGCCGCTCCAGACGACCTGGCTGAGTGCCGCGTGCGTGAGCCCGAAGGCCGCGAGGCGGGCGAAGGACACCCCGTTCGAGGCGATGCGGATGACGCCGTCGAAGAGCTGCACAGTGGTCTGAAGCAGGCCGGCGATGCCGCGCGCTGTGCTGGTGTAGGTGCCGACCGCAGCGAGGGCGACACCGGCGACGGCAAGCACGGATCCGGCCAACAGGAGCCAGGTCAGGTGCAGGGCGGCACCTGTTGCCAGCCCGGACAGCCCCAGGAAGGCGGTTCCTCCGGCGATGCCGGAGAGGGCGTACAGCGCACCGGGAAAGCCGCCCTCCCGCCACCGGTTGACGGCCCCCGCCACATACGCGAGGAGGAGGAGAACGGCACCGACACCCACCGCCGTCAGCAGCAGTCGCTCAGGTTGGCGCAGCGGCTCCAGCCACAGGACAGGCAGCACACCGGTCGGCCCGAAGAACTCTCCGTAGGCGAGCCCGGCCACCATGCTCGTCGCCGCGGCCGCCGCGGCGAAGGGCCACGCATCGTGCCAGCGGGCGAAACGGCGGGGACGGCGAAAGTACAGGCCCAGCGCGCCGAGCAGCAGCAGCGCACCGTGCCCGACGTCGCCGAACATCATGCCGAACATCACGGCGTACAGAGCCGCGGCGGCCCAGGTGGGGTCGAGGTCGGCGTAGGGCGGGGTCCCGTACGTGGTCACCAGAGAGGTGAAAGATCTGCGGACCGGCCCGGTGGTGCGCAGCGCGGTCGGCGGGTCGATGCCCCGTGGAGCCCGCAGCGGCACCAGTACGCTGCCGAGGCCGGCCAGGCGTGCATTCACCTGTGCCACCTCGGTGGCCGGGCACCATCCGGCAAGGGCGGCGACGGTCCCGCGGTGCACCGCGTCGTTCAGACGTTCCGCCAGCTGTGCCTCCCCGGCCAGCAGGTCGGCGTCTCCGACACGTTCCAGGGCCTGCAGATCAGGGCGGGCGGCGGAGAGCGCCGGTTGGGCCGGAGCCTCGCGCAGCCCCCGTGTGCGGTCTGCCGTCGGCGCGCCTTCGGCCTGCCCGGGGCCGCCCACCCTGTCGAGGTCGATGCAGCCGACGTCGGCGATGCACACCAGGGATTCCCGCAGGGCCGCGTGCGGCGTCACGAGCGCCACGCGCTGCATGGGGACCGGTGAAAGCTGCTCAGACCAGTGCATCGAAGCCCTCCGGCGGAGCGGTGTCGTCGGCGGCGAGTTCCAGCACGGCGCGCGTCCGCCAGGCGTCCGTGGAGAGCACCGCGACAGCTCCCACGACGGGAACCATGTCGTACCGTGCACGGCGCGCCATGCGCAGCCCGTCCTGCTCGATGTCCCGCCACCATCGGCCTTCCGCCTGCCACAGGTCGGCCGGGTCATCGATGCCGTGCAGTGCCCAGCCGGCCGACGCCGGCAGACGGCGGCGGTAATCGCGGTAGGTGGGGGCACGGGCGGCGGTCCCCAGGACACCGGCCGCCGGGCCGTCGGCGGTGGCGGGCAGCGGCCGGTCGTGTACGAACCGTTCTCTGGCGACGAGGAGGGCGGCACGGCCCGCCGACCAGCGTGCTGCGGGTGGTATCCGAGCGGCGATACGGGCGGCGGCGGTGAGCCGCAGGGTGACGGCCATCGTGGCTGCGGTACCGCCGGGATCGCGCCATGGGGAGGCGGTGAGAGCGGCACGCAACCCCTCCGGCTCCGTCGCGCGGGTGACCCTGCCCCATACAGTGGCGAGTGCTCCCAGCGCATAGGGCGGCGGCTCCTCGCCGCCCCCGGCCAGCCGGCGCGAATGCGTCTCGATGTTGGCGATCTCGAAGCCGGACGCCAGCAAGCGGAGGCACTCCACCCCGCGCCGCGGAAGCCAGCCGGCGAGCACCCGCAGATGCCAGAGCAAGGTGGCCGTGACCGCTCGTTGCGCCGCCGGCAGGGAGGTGTCGGGATTCAGTTGCCGGCTGTACGGGGTGGTGCCCAGCCCCCGCAGTGCGTCTTCCAGCGTCGCGGCGGCCGCGATGTGGCGGGCGCCGGGTATGCCCAGACGCCGGACCAGCATGCCCCGGGCCCTGGTCACCCCTGCTACCCACGCGGTGCCCATGAGCCTCCTTCCGTACTGCCGGGCGGGCGGGGCTGTCGGTCGGGGAGCCCCAGCTGACGACGCACCTCCGAGATCACCTGATCCTCCACAGCCGGCATGCGTGACGCGGCCCGATGTCTCAGTGCGGCTGCTTCTCGTTGCCCGGCCGTACGGATCGCCGCAGCTTCGCGTCGGCCGACTTCGCGCCGGTGAGCGGCGGCTCGCGTTCGTACGCTGTCGCAGCGGTCGGCTACCTCCGCCATGAGCTGTTCGGCTTGTTGTGCGGCATCCCTTCGGATCCGCTCGGCCTCGTGCCGCGCCGCATCACGTACGGCTCCGGCTTGTTCGGCGGTCCGGTCCAGGAGGGCGAGGGCGGGTGTCAGCTCAGCCGCCAACTCCGCGGTGCGGTCGGCAGGTACGCCGGTCGCCGCCGGTCCCGGTGTGCTGACAGGACGGAAGCGCATCAGGAGATCACGTAGACCGGCCATGAGCACTCCTCCCTGTGTGCTGGCCTTGCTTCCAGTTTCCATAGAAAGCGGTATATGTCGCCCCCAGGTAAGCTGCTGCCATAGGGCCAGCGGCAGCGGTCGGAGCGCTGCCCGGCCCAACGCCGAAGCAACGAGCGGCGCATGCGATCGACTTGCCGGACGCTGGTCCGGCAAGTCCTCGCTGCAATGCCGGGAAGGCTGCGGTAGCGCACATGACGACACCTTCCAGAGGCGGCCGCCCCATCGTCGTCGGCATCGAATCCCACGCTCATCACCGACTACCTCTGGCCTGGGCCGCGGACGAGGCGGCTCGCCGGCGCTTGTCGCTCGTGGTGGTGCACGCACAGGGAATGCCCACGCCGACCGGTGCTGAAGGGCACCTGCCGTCCTGGCAGGAGTGGCGCGGCATCGTGCACAAAACGGCGGAGAACACGCTTGCCGAGGCCCTCTCCTTCGCCGAGTCACGCCATCCTGACCTGCGTGTCAGCGGCCTGCTGGCCGAGGGCGAGCCCTCCTGGGTCCTGCGCGAGCAGGGCGCGGAAGCGGCAATGATCGTGCTCGGGACCCGCTATCTCTCAGCCCGGCAGGAGCTCTTCACCTCCACTGCCGTGGCGCTTCCCGTGACGGCTCACGCCCGGTGTCCCGTGGTGGTCGTACGGGAATGGGAGCATGCTCTCGAAGCAGACCCGTTTCTCGTCGTCGGTGTCGACGGCAGCCCGACCTCGCAGGCCGCGGTGGACTTCGCGTTCGAGGAGGCGGCGCTGCGCCGCGCCCGGCTGCGCGCGGTGTCGGTGTGGCAACGGCCGCTGCTCGGTGTGCTGGACGAGGAGGCGGTTCTCGGTGAGTGCCGGGAGACGCTGTACGAAGCGGTCGCCGGACGGAAAGAGAACCATCCGGACGTCGATCTGCACCATGAGGTGATGACCGGTCACCCGGTGGAAGTCCTTGTCCGGGAGTCACGGCACGCCCTCGCACTGGTGACCGGAACCCGGGGGGTGGGTGGATTCGCCGGCATGCTCCTCGGATCGGTGAGCCAGGGAGCGCTGCACCACGCGCAGTGCCCGGTCGTCACCGTTCCCCCGTCGGACGGGCGCCCCTAGCCGCGCTGGTGGTGAATTCTCAGATGCGCGGAACGACCGCCACGGGGCAGAAGGAATGGTGCAGGGCGGCGAAGACGACAGGGCCGAGGAGCATGGGTGTTCTGTGCATGCGGCGCCCGACGACCAGCAACCTCGCCTGTGAGCAGGTTCCCAGCAGTACGGGTGCGATTCTGCCGCGCTGTACGTGTGCGATGACGTCGACATCGGGGAACTTCGCCCGCCAGGGTGCCAGGATGCCGGCAAGCTTCTTCTCCTCTCCGGCCGCGAGCTCCTCGTCGTTCGGTGGGTGGGCGGGGGCGGTGGGCACGAAGTCTGTGACCGTGGCGGGTTCCCAGGCGCGCACGCTCGTGTGGTGGGCCTCGGCGGCAGAGAACGCGAAATCCAGCACTGCCTCACCTTGTGTCCCGGCCTCCTGGACACCGACCACGACCTCGGGTCTGCCGTAGGTGGTGGCTTCCTCCTCGCGGACGGTGACCACCGGGCACTGCGCGCGTCCGAGAACGTGCAGGCTGACCGAGCCGAGCAGGAAGCCGGCGATCGCGCCGTGCCCGCGCGATCCGAGCACCATCATCGTGGCCTGCCTACTACGGTCCACCAGTGCGTCGACCGCTTGCTCCGAGACCTGTTCGGCCGTCACGGAAATGCCGGGGTGCAGCTCAAGCGCCATCGCTTCGGCTGATTCGAGCACCTCGGCTCCGTAACGCTTCTTGTTGGCGGCTTCCTGGGCGATGGGGAGGTTCAGCGGCTGCGAGACCCAGGAATGCAGAAGGTGAAGCGGGAGGCCTCGGGCCGCTGCCTCCTCGGCGCCCCAGCGCACTGCCGGCACGCTGTTTCCGGCGCCGTCCAGCCCTACGACAACAGACCCGCCCATGACCTACCTCCGCGCAACCGGCGCTACGGATTCAAGCTTCCTCGCTTCCAGCATCGCCGCAGCCCAGAAGCAAACCATGGGCCGAGCGGGCCCTACCGGGGGCCATGTGGCGTGCTCAGGGTGCTGCTCTCGGTGTCGTGCTCGCCACAGGAGGCCCCGATGTGGCGATCTGCATTCGGGGTCCTTCGGCCCATCGCCTTCCCGCCTTGCTTCAGGTGAGTCTGTAGGGGCGAGGACATCGGTAGCGAGGAGGCGCAGGCGGCCATGTCGGTTCGCATACGGGCGCGCCCCCAGTGACAAGACCACTGGCTCCGGCGGGTCGGCCACCGAACTTGGCGACGTCCAGCAATTGCCGCCTGCCCGAACGCACTTCCGATTCCCTGTAGGTACTGGTGCCGCACCGATGCCGCGTACTGCGGGGCGGGGAGGCGAGCGACATCCCGGTGGTGGGCCTTGTTCCCGGTGACGTGGTGCTGTGGGAAGCGGGGGACGCCGTGCCCGCTGACTGCCGCTTGGTCGAGGCTCATGACGTCACCGTGAACAACGCGGCGCTGACGGGCGAGAGCGCCCCCGTGGCCCCGCAGTGCGGAGGCGGTGGATGCGGGCCTGGTGCTCCAGGACCGCAATCGCGTCTTCATGGGCACCGATGGCATCTCCGGGAGCGCCCGCGCCGTGACGTTCGCGACCGGAACCGGCACCGAGTTCGGTCGCATCTTCAAACTGGCCGCAGTCGCCCCGAGGCAGAAGCCCCCTTGCAACACCAGGTTGCCGCGATGGCCCACCGAGTGGCGGGGACGGCCATCGCGATCGGTGGTCTGCTGTTCGCGGTACGCCTGCCCGCCGGGGAAGGGCTCGTGCCCTCCTTCGTCTTCGCACTTGGAGTGATGGTCGCGCTCGTTCCAGAAGGTCTACCTGCCACCTTGTAGGTGTCGTTGGCGATCGGCGTACGCGCATGGCACGGAGCCACGCCTTGGTGAAGAAGCTGCTCGCGGTCGAGGCGCTCGGGTCGACCACCGTGGTGTGCACCGACAAGACGGGCACGCTCACCCAAGCGGAGATTGACCGTCCCGCGGATCTGGGACGGAGGCAGGACACACGTTGTCTCGGGCGTGGGGTACGCCCCTGCCGGAGACGTTCACGATCCCGCCGGGTGCGGCAGCTGCTGCTCAGCGCCGTCCTGCGCAGCAACGCGCGGCTTCTCCGGCCCGCAGGGGCGCGGGCACTGGTGGGTTCTGGGGGACACCACAAGCGGTCCTCGCAGGGTGCACCGACATCGCCTGGCAGGGACGCAGTCGGCCGCTCGACGAAACCGCCCGGAAGACGGTCGATGCGGCCAACGACGAACTCGCTTCCCAAGGACTGCGTGTCCTGGCCGTGGCGGGTCCGTACCGCAACCAGGGCGCCAGGAAGCCGAGTCCGGGCTGACCTTCCTGGGCCTGGCCGGCATGCTCGACCTGCCGAGGCCCGAGGCCAGAGCGGCGGTCTCCGCCTGCCGCCGAGCCTACCTGATCGAGGAGGCCACCGGAGCCACCGACACCGTCGCGCTGCTGCGCCTGAGCAAGGCCGGCGTCGAGGTGATGGAGACGGTGATCACTTCGCGGTCCCGTACGGCGGGCGCCGCGCTGTCGGACATCGTGTTGCCGAATGGGACGGTTATCGCCACAGTGGTGCGCGACGGACAACCCACTGCCCCCGAACCGGACATGCGACTGCGTCCCGGCGACGAAGTTCTCCTGGCGTCCCACCAAGCGACGGAGCAGGACGTCCAGTCGGCCTTTCAGTGAGCGGCAGAAGTCAGGCGGTGTCGGCTCTCCTCCTGCCGGCCTTCGTTCGGGCGGGACCGGGCGTGGTCGTCCCAGCAGGGTGCTCAACATGCCGGATGTGCGCGTCGGGCCCAGGAAAGACGACCGATACATGGTTGGTGTCCGACCAGCGCACGTCATAGGGCGGAGAGCCGTCCTCGTGGTGCAGTCCGATGATTTCCCCATCCCGCCGAGTGGCACCCGTGGTCGGACTCTCGACCACGAGCTGATCGCCGATGTCCGCCTTCACGGTCCTCACTCCTCTGCGCGCGCCAATGCCATGTTCCGACCGTGCCACGGCGAGGGGTGGGCGCGTATGGGGCGAAGCGCCCGTGCCAGGGGCCGGATGGCCCTCGGCCGAAAGCAGGGCCGGTCGGCCCATGGACAAGGCCCGACCGGATCTCGTGCATGGCGGGCGTGTGAGCTTTACTGAAAGTGACGAGGAGGACAGGGAGACGCGGAGCAGCGGAGCGATACCGCGCACCGCGCAATCGGGGCCCGCGAGAAGTGGGCAGTCCTCCTCGCCTCTGTGTGCGCCTGTCCGGCGATGGCGTTACCTGTGATGGTGGTCAGTCGGCACTTCCTTCGGCGGGAACGATCGCGATGTTGCACTGCGCGTAGTGCAGCATCGCGTGGTTGACGAGTCCCAGCTGCAACGCGAGCGCGTCTCTCCGCCGTCGAGCTCCCACCACCAGCAGATCTGCGGCGGCAGCGGCCTGCAAGAGTGCCGGTCGCGCACGGTTCTCGACCACGACACGACGCACGGGCACATCAGGATGCATGGCCGTGGGCCGTGCGAGAGCCTCATCCAGCCACCGCTTCGCCTGCTGTTCATGGGAAAGCCGGGTCTCGTCGAACTCTCCGGCGCGCACGGTGGCGCTTTCCCGGCGCGGACGCGTCCAAGCGTGCACCACTTCGACCCCACAGCCGCGCAGAGCCGCTTCCGTGAAGGCGAAATCGACGGCCGCGGTCGTGGTGCCCGGCGTTCCGAGCCCGAGCACGACCCACCGTTCGCGCGTCGCGCCCGGGGCATCGCCACGTACCACGATGACCGGACAGCGGGCACGAGCTGCGACCGTCAGGCTCACCGACCCGAGGATGATGCCGGAGAGGCCGTGCCCCCGGCTGCCGACAATGATCGCGGCAGCACGGTCGCTCGCATCGAGCAGTGCGTAGACCGGGTCCTCTTCGCAGACGTCGGCCGTCACGGCCACCTCCGGGCGCCGCGCCCGCGCCCGCTCTTCAGCGGCGGCGGCAATGCTCCACGCGGCGCTGGCGCGCTGCGCCCGGGGCCGGCCACCGACAGAGAGCGCCGACGCTTCATAGCGTGCCCACAACGATGCGTACAACAAGCGCAGCGGACATCCGCGAAGTGCCGCCTCATCGGCGGCCCAGTCCACCGCGTGCAGGGCATCAGCGGAACCGTCGGTGCCTACGACCAGGGGAGTGGCCATCTGCCTCACCGCCTTGAAGGAAGGCCCGCCAGAAGCCATCGTGCGGCCTGTGTGGAAGGGAGGACAGAGGCTCAACGGCCCAACGGCGGGCCTTTCGGCCTTGGGGCGGGTAGGGAAGGGGCTGTGGACCGGCGTCGCCATGCGCGGTGCCTCACCGCGTCGGAAGCTGGTGGGAGAGCATGAGTGCGCACGGCGGTGCTGGGAGTGCCGACCGGATTCCGCATCGCGGAGGTAGCCATGAGCAGCCAGCCGAAGGAAAGCGGCCGCATCGTCGTCGGAGTCGATGGATCGGAATCGTCCAAAGATGCCTTGCGCTGGGCGGTGCGTCAGGCGGAGCGGACCGATTGCGTCGTCAACGCGGTGATCGCATGGGAGTACCCGCCGCTCTACGGTTCGGTCGGCCGGCTCGATGCGCCGCAGTCGATCGCGGGGGACATGAAGGTGTAGGCGCACCAGGCCCGCCGCCCCGCCACCCCCGGAGGTCGACCGTGCCTACCGAGCAGCAGAGAGCAGCACCGGATGCCACGCCGGGGCTCTCCGAGCACGAAGCGACGCGACGCCTCGCGGTGCACGGTCCGAATGTGATCGCAGCACGCCAACCGACACCGTGGTGGCGACGGGTCTGGTGGCAGATCCGCGATCCGCTGATCGTGGTGCTCCTGGCAGCTGCCGCACTGACCCTTGCCACCGGGGACCTGGCCGACGCAGCCGTCATCATCCTGGTCATCACGGTCAACACCACTGCCGGGTACATCCAGGAGGTCAAAGCGGAGCACGCGGTGGCGGCCCTCTCCGCGATGAGCGCCCCTGCGGCCAGAGTCCTGCGTGGTGGCGCAGACCGCTCTGTGGCGGCATCGGACGTGGTACCCGGCGATCTGATTCTCCTCGCTGAGGGGGACATCGTCCCCGCTGACGCGAGAGTCGTGGAGGCGGTGCGGCTGCTGGCCGATGAATCATCGCTCACAGGCGAATCCGCGCCCGTGGCCAAGGAGGTCGCGGAGGGATCGCAGCCCCCGCTTCTGGCGGCCGGCACGGTTGTCGTCCGCGGCCGCGGACGTGCGGTGGTCACTGCTACGGGCTCCGACAGCACCTTGGGCCGGATAGCCACGATGGTGACCCGCGCGCCAGGACCGACACCGCTGCAGCAGCGTCTGGCGGCGTTCGGCCGACTGCTGGCAGCGGTGACGGTTGCCCTTTGCGCCGTGGTGCTCGCTCTCGGCCTGGTGCGCGGCCAGCCGGTGGAGTTGATGGTCGTGGCCGCCATCAGCTTGGCCGTGGCGGCCGTACCCGAGTCCCTGCCGGCCGCGGTGACGCTTTCGCTCGCGCTCGGGGCGCGCCGCATGGCCGCACGGCATGCCATCGTGCGGCGGTTGCCCGCCGTGGAGACGCTCGGCTCCGTCACGGTCCTCGCCAGCGACAAGACCGGAACCCTCACCCAAGGCCGCATGCTGGCCGAGCGGCTGTGGACTCCCACCAGCCGGGCCACCGTCACGGGAAGCGGGTACGCGCCGGCCGACCGTCTGGAACGGGCGGGCAGCACCGTTTCGCCCGAGGACGCCCCCGACCTCGTGGCGCTCCTGGAAGCCGCGGTCCTTTGCAACGACGCGGCGTTGCAGCCCCCGGACCAAGGCGACTCCGCATGGCGTGCGTTGGGCGATCCGACGGAAGCGGCGCTGCTTGCCGCAGCGGCAGGTCTGGGCTTGGACAAGACAGCAATCGACCGCAGGCTGCCGCGGATTCAGGAAGTCCCCTTCGACCGACGTCGCAAGCGCATGACGACCATCCACCGCCTCCCGGCAGGTGGCTTGCGGGTCGTCTGCAAGGGCGCTCCCGAGTCCGTGCTGCGGCCCGATGAGGTACTCAGCACCGACGCGGCACTGTGCGAGCGGGCCGTGGCACTTGCCGACGAGTGGTCGGCCGAGGGCTACCGCGTACTCGCCATCGCCTCCGCCGACATACCGGAGCAGGAAGCACCACGGGAGCGCTGGGAGTCGCATCTGTCCCTCGTCGGCCTCGTCGGCATTCTCGATCCTCCCCGTGAGGCATCCCGCGCCACCCTCGCCACCTGCCGCGAGGCAGGCATCACGCCGCTCCTCATCACGGGAGACCACCCCCTGACCGCCACCGCCATCGCGCGCCGTCTGGGCATCGTGGCCGATGCAGACCAGGTCACCACCGGGGACCGTCTTCGCGAGGGGAGCAGCGGGCAGTTGACCGGCTCTCGGGTATATGCACGTACCAGCCCGGAACAGAAGCTGGACATCATCCGGGCATGGCATACCGCCGGGCATGTGGTGGCGATGACGGGGGACGGCGTCAACGACGGCCCCGCCCTGCGTCACGCTGACATCGGCGTGGCCATGGGGCGGCGCGGAACCGAAGTGGCCCGCCAGGCAGCGGACCTGGTCCTGGCCGACGACAACCTCGCCACCGTCGTATCGGCGGTGGAAGAAGGCCGACGCATCTACGCCAACGTCCGTCGCTACCTGCTGTACGCCCTGACCGGAGGGACCGCGGAAATCCTCGTCATGCTGATCGGGCCGTTCATGGGCCTGGCGCTGCCGCTGCTCCCCGCACAGATCCTGTGGATCAACCTGCTCACCCATGGGCTGCCCGGAGTGGCGCTGGGCGCGGAGCCGGTGGAACCGGGCGTCATGCGGCGTCCGGCGCGCCCTCCTGAGCAGAGCGTTCTCGGGGCGGGGCTATGGCCTCGCATCCTCGCGATGGGGGTCGTGGTCACGGCGGGCACCCTGGCAGTGGGCGTCTGGGCACAGCAGACCGGACGTCCCTGGCAGTCCCTGGTCTTCCTCGTGCTCGGCGCGACGCAGCTCGGCGTCGCCCTCGGGTCGCGCAGTCGCCCGCGCAGCCTTGCCAACCCCTTCCTCCTGGCTGCGGTGGCGGCTGCCCTGGCCCTTCAGGTGGCCGGCATTCTCCTGCCGCCCTTGCGGTCTCTGCTGGGAACCGAGCCGTTGGCCTGGCCCGATCTGGCGCTTGGCCTTGCGTCTGTGTGCTGGGGATATCTGGCGATGCGTGTCCAGAGCAGATTTTTCCGAGCGGCTCCCGCAGACCAACGTGGCGGCCTCCAGTCCCGGTGAGCTCCCCTGCCCTGGGGCCCTTCGGCCCACCACAGCGCGCCGAACAGCCCCTGCACCGAACACCGACCGCGTGCGCACTCTGGTGGTGACCGGCTTGTGCAAAGCCGGCGGCCGCACGTCGTCGGCGGAAATCCGGGAGAAACCGCCATGACCACCACACCACTGCTCAATGCGCTTCCAGTCGACGGGCGCGAACGCCTGATGCAGTTCGCCCATGAGGTGTCGTTTCCGGCAGGGACGCGGATCTTTGAGGAACACGGGCTCGCCGACCGGTTCTGGATCATCCGCACCGGCTCGGTAAATCTCGACGTGCAGGTAGCGGGCGGGCGGCCGGCAGTTGTCGACATGCTGGGCCATGGCGACCTGGTGGGCTGGTCATGGCTGGTACCGCCGTACACCTGGCGCATGGGCGCGGAGGCATTCACCCCCGTGCGGGCATACGAGTTCGATGCGACGGCAGTGCGTGCCCTGTGCGAGGCGGACCCGGCGCTCGGCCTGGCAGTGACCCGTCGCGTCCTCGACGTGGTCGCACGCCGCCTCCAGGCCACGCGGCTTCGTCTGGTCGATATGTGCGGGCCCGGAGCAAGCACCATGCCGGCCCCGCCGTGAAGGCAGCCGGTCGACGTAACACTCCTTCGCCGACGCGGGAAGGCGGTGGGGGCGATGGTGCGCCCCCTGGTCGTCGGTGTGGACGGATCGGATGCCGGTTTCCTGGCGTTCGACTGGGCGATGGACGAGGCTGCCCTCCACGAACTGCCGCTGCGTCTGGTGTACGCCTCCCGATGGGAGCGTTACGAGGACGCGGCGCTCGGGCTGAGCCTGAAGCGCCCTGCCGGGTGGCTTTGTTCACGACGAGAAGGGACAGCAGATATTCACCATTGTGGGAGGCGGTCACGGGGGCTGCAGCGTTCGAATTGTTCACGAGCTGCGGCAGCGCCGTTGCCGATGCTCAGTGGCGGTACGCGGCTGTCGCGATCTCGATGAATGATCGGATCAACGGGTTGGTGTCTCCTTCGTTACACACCGCCACCACTCGGCTCGGTGCCATGTCGATCAGCGGTACCACGGTGAACTCCGCGGGCAGGTCGTGTCCGAGCGGGGCCAGGCCGACCGTGCCGTTCCACAGCACAGCCTGCAGGCATTCCTGGACGGCGCGCACCACTGGTCCCTCGCGCGGCCTGCCACCGTTCCAGTACGACTGCCAGATGGGGTCGGTGCCCTGCGGAAACTGGAACCAGCGGCGGTCGCGCAGCTCGGCCAGCCGCAGCCCATCGCGGCGGGCCAGCGGATCGTCGGCGCGCAGGACCACGCCGACCGGATCGGTCCGCAGCGCACGCACCGTCAGGGCGGTCTCGTCGAACGGCGCCCGGGTGAGGGCGACGTCGACCAGTCCAGCGCGCAGTCCGCACGTCGGGTCAGTCAGATCGGTGTCGCGGATGCGGATGTCGACTCTGGGGTGGTTTCGGCGGTAGGCGGCGGCCAGCCTGGCCACTCCGGGGTCGGTGCCGTCGCCCAAGATGCCGACGGTGATGGTCGCGACGTCGGCTGCTGCGCTCACGCGTACCCGGACGCGGTCGGCGTGGTCGAGTAGGGCTCGCGCCTCGTCGAGCAGCACCGTGCCCACCGGAGTGAGCGTGACGCCGGTGGTCGAGCGGGCGAAGAGCAGAGCCCCGACCTCGGCTTCCAACTGCTTGATCGCCCGGCTCAGCGGCGGCTGACTCATATGCAGTCGGGTGGCGGCCCGGCCGAAGTGGAGTTCCTCGGCGACCGCCACGAAGTAGCGCAAGGTCCGTAGCTCCACGCTGCAACGATACCCATGAGGTATCGGCGCTGCTGAATAGGTCTTGGACACCGGGGAGGTCCCGGCGGTGCACTCGTGAACATGACCGAAGAAACCAAGACCAGCGAGCCGCAGGCCGACCCCGCCGTATCGGTGGTGGGTCCCCGCGACGGCGAGACGATCGTTCTGGGCACCACGCGCATGCGCATTCTGGAGGACGGCAGCCACACCGGGCACCGCCTCGCGATCACCGAGTCCGTCCTCGCCCCGCACACGCAGGGTCCGCCGCAGCACCGCCATGGCCAACACGACGAGGGCTTCTACGTCCTCTCCGGCAACGTGCGGTTCACCGTCGGGGACGAGGACTACGACGCCACCGCGGGGACGCTCGTCATGGTTCCGCCCGGCACCCCGCACACCTTCGCCAACCTGACCGACCAACCCGCCGTCATGCTCAGCACATTCACACCCGACCTGTACGTGCAGTACTTCCGAGACCTTCAGGAGGTGCTCGCCGGCGGCCGGCCGCTGACGCCACAGGCCAACATCGACGCGATGAGCCGCTACGCGACACAGCCCGCCACCGACCTCGCCTGAAGCGGACGGGACGGAACGGCTCGGCCGCCCTCCTTCGACCTGTGGGGCGTGGCGCTCCCGTCTTTCGCGTCCGAACCCCTCGGACGACGGACCGGCCTTCTCCAGGGGCTTCCCTGACACTCGACGCAATCGACAGGCCCCCGCGAACCGGGGCCCCATGAACGGGAACCATGAACATCGCCTATTGGATCGTCGCGGGACTGCTCGCGCTCTTCTACTTCTACGCAGGCACGCTGAAGGTGATCCGCAGCCGCGATCATCTCCGACCGATGATGGCTTGGGTCGACCGCATGCCCTTGCCTGCCCTCAGGGCGCTGGGGGCGGTCGAAATAATCGGCGCGACCGGTCTGATCCTGCCACCGCTGACCGGCACCGCTCCCTGGCCGGCGCCGGCCGCAGCCGTCGGCTTCGTACTCCTGCAGACCGGTGCGATCGCCGTTCACCTGACCGGCGAAGACCGCGGGATCACACTCAATGTCGGACTCACCGCCACAGCGGCCGTGACCGTCTGGTTGGCCACCAGGCCGTGATCGTGGCTCAGTCCTCGACCGGCGGAGGCGACTGCTGGGCCGGCCGCCTGACGGCCGCTGCCACTTCTCATGAACATCGAACACGCCGCCGTCCACGCGCTGCCCGGTGAGGCGTACATCTGCTGTCGAAACTCGTGAACAAAGCCATGCCGGGGAAGTACTCGCCGACAACATCGTCGGGGCCGCGGTCGAACGCGCCAACCTGCGCAACGCGGACGTCAACGTCTCCACACAGGTCCTGCGGGACGACCCGGAATCCGTGCTGCTGCGCGAAGCCGACCGTGCGTTGCGGTGATCGTCGGATCGCGCGGCCGCGGCGCATTCACCGGCCTGCTGCTGGGATCGGTCGGACTGGCTGTCGGAGCCCGGGCCCGGTGCCCCGTGATCGTCGTACGCGGAGACAAAGCGGGGCTCGAAGCGACACATGAGCGCGTTCTCCTTGGCGTCGGTGACTCAACAAAAGGCTCGGAAGTCGTCCGGTTCGCCTTCCGGGAAGCGGCAGCCCGTGGCTGCACTCTCGATGCCGTCCGCGCCTGGCGCTGCCTCGCGCACGAGACCACTGACCACCCGCTGCTCGCCGGAGATCCGGAGCGCTACCACGAGGAGCGGGCATCGGCCGTACTGGACGAGGCGCTGGAGGAGACGGCTGGTGAGTATCCGACGGTGCGGGTACGTCGAGCCACGGTTGAGGGACCGGCCCACAAGGTGCTGATCGCGGAGTGTCCCGTGGCGGTCGTGCCGCAGCCGGCGTGAACGCGGGCCCGGCCCCGGCCCCGGAGGGAGGAACCACGCATGCGAACCCGTGATGTGATGCGGACACCGGTGGTGAAAGTGTCGCCCGACGCCACGCTGACAGAGACCGCACAGAGGATGCGCGAGTGCACCGTCGGGTGCGTCGTGGTGGCGTCCGGCGAGACGATTCAAGGGGTTGTCACGGACCGGGACTTGACCGTGCGCGGACTGGCGGCGGAGGCGAGTGCGACCACTCCGGTCAGCGACGTGATGACGGCACCGGCCATCACCGTCCGAGCGGACGACGATGTGGATGAGGCGTATCACACCATGCGCCGAGCGGGCGTTCGGCGGCTTCCCGTCGTCGAAGGGCGCCGGCTCACGGGTCTGGTGGCGCTGGACGACCTGCTCTTGGACGTATCACGGCGCATCGGCGAACTGCTGGAGCCCCTGTCGTGGTGTGCACTTGGCGAGCCACCCGGGCCGCCGCACTCGACGGACGATACGGATGCGCACAGCCGAGCGCCGGGACTGTGAACTCCGTGCGTCCGACCGGCCTCCTCCTCATCTCCTCGTCCTCATGAGGTGGCTGTCGTTGGCGCATGGGCACCCATGACGCGAATTCGCCGGCCGGTGATCCGAGTCGGGTGGATCGCGATCCACTGATGGCGGCCATCACCCACCCAAGGGGCGGTGTGCGCGTGTTCCTCCAGCCGACGCGACTCGTAGGAGTTGGTGACCACATGGGCGCGCCCGACGACCAGGACACTCCACCCCTGGCTGAATGCGTCATCGATGTGATCGACCTCCAGCGCGACCTCTTGGCCGGCCGCCGCGGCCGGTCCGGCTTCCGGGGCGGTGCGATAGGCGATCAGCTCGTCGGCGACGGTGTAGTTCACGGGGAAGACCGCAGGTGCGTCATCAACGGTCACAGCTACTCTGCCGACGCCGTGGGTGGAGAGCCTCTCGTGGCACTCAGCGGGGCTGAGAACGAGCACCTCGGGATGGGCCGCGGCCTTGCCGAAGCCCGCCGGCAGCTCCATCGTCCCTCCTACCAGCTCGGCCACCGTCGTATCCAGCGCACCGGCAAGGCGCAGCATGAATCCGATGCCCGGTTCGGCAGCGCTTTCCTCCACGTACTGGAGATACCCCGGCGAGGCAGCGGCCCGGGCCGCGACCTCCTCGCGAGTCAGCCCCAACTGCTGTCGGCGCAGCGCGGCGCGCCGCCCAAGGTCACTGCGGGTCCGGACCGGCTCCGAGCGGGAGTCGGGCTCCTTGTCCGTCATCGTGTACACATCCCTTCGTCGAACGGGGTCAGCGGTACTCCGGCGGCGGTTCGCGCAACGGACGCGGTCAGTGCGGTCATGGGGCGGGCCCGTTCAGGACGACCTTGAGCGCGCCGCTGTCGGCCGGGGTGGAGAAGACGTCGTAGGCCTCTTCCATGCGACCGAGGGGGAACGTGTGGGTCACCAGCGACGAGAGGCCGAGCCGTCCAGCTGCCGCCATCCGCAGCAGCACGGGGGTCGTACAGGTGTCCACGAGCCCGGTTGTGATCGTCACGTCCTTGATCCACAGATCTTCGAGGTGCAGCAAGGCCGGCTTTCCGTGGACGCCGATGTTGGCGATGTGGCCGCCAGGGCGTACGACGCGGGTGCACAGCTCGAAGCTCTCCGGCACCCCTACCGCCTCGATGGCGACATCGGCGCCGAATCCGTCGGTGAGGTCCGAAATCATGTCTTCGGGCGCCTCCGAGGCCTTGACGATTGCGTCCGCTCCGAGCCGACGAGCCGCCTGTAGACGGGACTCGGCCAGGTCGACGGCGATGATCCGGGCGGGGGTGAGGAGCCGCGCCGTGACGATGGCAGCCAGCCCGATGGGTCCCGCACCGATCACGGCGACCGTGTCGCCCGGCCGGACGGCTCCGTTCAAGACCCCCACCTCATAGGCCGTGGGGAAGATGTCTGCTGGCATGACCGCGTCGTTGCTCGCCACGGAATGCGGCAGCGGATGGACGGAGAGGTCGGCGAACGGGACGCGTACGTATTCGGCCTGCGTCCCGTCGATCAGGTGCCCGAGAACCCAGCCGCCGCCTCCCAGGCACTGGCCGTACCGGGCTTCTTTACAGAAGCGGCAGCGGCCGCAGGCGCAGATGCACGACACCAGTACCCGGTCGCCGGGGTGGACGGTCCGTACGTCGCCGCCGATCTCCATGACCTCGCCGACGGCCTCGTGCCGCAGCACAGTGCCCGGTGCCACGTCGGGCACATCCCCTTTGAGAATGTGCAGGTCAGTGCCGCAGATCGTGACGGCGTCGACGCGGACGACGGCGTCGGTCGCGTCCTTGATGCCAGGATCCGGGACCTGGTCCCATGAGGACTGGCCGGGCCCGTGGTGGACGAGTGCCTTCATGGTGCGCATCTCCGTGCACGAGGCGAGTGCGTTGCCTTCATGCCCAGCCTCTGGCGGCGCGCATTCCTGGTACATGGGCCGGTCGGTCCCCACACGGGGTGCATCGGCCCCATCTGCCCAGGTGCCGCGCGTGTGACCGTTGAAGGTGATGCACCGTGCCCTCAGCGGCAGGAGGTTTCGCCATGGGAGGTGCTGTCCTTGTCGAGAGCGACCACGCCCGTGGAGTGCGGACTGTTCCACGGAATCTCCGAACCGCGGCGCCGCAACTGGCGCCGGTTGCCGTGCGACGCGGACTCCATCCACACGGTAGTGCTGACCCACGCGCACCTCGACCCTTGCGGTTACCTGCCAAGACTGGTCCGCCATGGCTTCCGCGGGCCCATCTTCGCGACGGCCACGGCGCGGCTGGTCGAAGCACCGCCCCTCCCGCCCTCTCTACACCAGCGACGACGCCGAGCGCACGATGAGCTTCTTCGCCTCAGTGCCCTTCGACGAGCGGGATCCAGGCGTGCAGCAGCCGAAGCCGCGCCTGGCGCAGCTCCGCCTCCCGCGCTGCCCACAGCGCCGCGGACAGCGACTGGAGGGTGCCGTCCGGACCGACCGTGATGAGGTCCTTCATGCGTGTGCTCCGCTTCCTTCGGCAGAGCCGGCCTCGCCGGCGGCCATCGCCGGCTTCAGGTCGTCGGAGACCGAGACGACGCCGTCGACACTGGCGCACATGCGGACAAGAACGGGAATCAGGAGAGGGTCGTCCACCGAGCCGTGCAGTGCCACCTGCCCCTGCACGACGTCAGCGGTCACACTCGACGCGCCGAGGCGTGCGGTGCGCCCGATGACCTCCCGCGAGATCTCCTCCTGGATCGCCTTGTCCTGACGGAGGAAGACGCGCAGCAGATCGCTGCGGCTGACAATGCCCAGCAGCATGTCCGTCTCATCGACTACGGGCAGCCGCTTCACGTTCTGCACCTCCATCAGCCGTGCCGCCTCCACCACGGTCCATTCCGGGTGGGCGCAAACTGCTGGAGCGGACATGAGCTCACCGGCGGTACGGCCCTCGGCTCGTGCACGTTCCCATGCCTCCAGGTGAGGCAAGGGCGTCCTGCCGGAGAGATCGGGCTGGTCGGCCGCCTTCCGCAGCAGGTCGGCCTCCGAGACGATGCCGGCCGGCCTGCCGAGGCTGTCGAGCACCGGCACAGCGCTCACCGCGTTGTCGGCGAGGACCTGCGCGATGTCCTTGAACGGCGTATCGAGCTGAACGCTCACGACCTTCTTGGCCATGAGCTCACTTATCGTGCGGTGCTCCATCTCCAGCTCCTCTCGCCATGGCGGACGACGCATTGCCCCCACCTCTCCAGCGTGGCCGGAGCAGCGGCTGTCTTGGCATGAGCCACTCGGCCCCATCGGCCGGCCGGCAGGCCCGAAAGGCCCGGGTGGCCTGGGGTGAGGGACGTATGGCCCCTGGCGCGACCCGAGCACCCCCAACCACGCTGAAAAGGATCATCGATCCACCGTCTGCCCATCCGGGAGGCCCCCGGTGTTCACCAAGACCCTCGATGACACCTTGGTCAAGAGCCTCGTCGCCGACGCCGTCACTGCGCCGTCCATGCACAACGCCCAGCCATGGCGCTTCAGTTACACCCGCCACAGCCGTACCTTCACCCTCTCCGCCGACCTCGAACGCGCGATGCCGCACGCCGACCCGACGACTCGCGGCATGCACCTGGGCTGCGGAGCCGCGTTGCTGAACCTGCGCGTTGCCGTGGCCCACGCCGGCCATCGCACATCGACGATCCTCCTGCCCGACCCGCACGCCCCGGCGCTCCTTGCGGCCCTGCGCCTGGACGACCCTCATGGGGCCGGGGACGAGTCCCTCCCCGGCCTCCACCCCGCAATCCGCGATCGCCACACCAGCCGGTATCCCTTCACCGAGCGGCAGATCCCGGAGAACGTCCGCGCCGTCCTCACCGACGCCGCGGCTCGACAAGGCGCACAGCTGAGCTTCCTCACCACCCCGCACCGCGAGACCGTCCTGGACCTGATCATGCATGCCGAGGGCTACAACCGCATGGATGCCGACCGTGACGCCGAACAACGCCGCTGGACCCGTGACACCGCTGCCGGCGCAACCGTCGACGACGGCATTCCGGACTACGCCTTCGGACCCCGGAAGCGCGTCGGCTCGACTCCCGTCAGGGACTTCGCCGGCCGGCGCACGCTTCCCGGCCGCGCCTACGCCGACTTCGAGAAACACCCCCAACTGGCATCGCTCAGCACCGCGGGCGATACCCCGGCTGACTGGCTACGTGCCGGCCAGGCATTGGAGCATGTGCTGCTCCTGGCCACCCTTCAGGGGCTCGTCAGCTCCTTCGCGACGCAAGCCGTCGAATGGCCGGACCTGCGATGGATCCTGCGCGACCCGGTCTCCGGCACCGGCCATGTGCACATGATCCTGCGCCTGGGGTACGGCCCACAGGGGCCCCGCACCCCGCGCCGACCGGTGGACGAGGTGCTGACGATCAAGCCGTGAATGATTGCCGGGCGGGCAAGCGAAGGCGAGGAAGACCACCGCAGGGCCGGGCGTTGCGGTTTCGCGTACGTCAGTTCGGCGCTGACTGAGGCTCTCGCCGGCGCCGAGCCGGTGGCTCACGTGGAAGTGGTTACGCCTCCCAGTTTTCTCCGGCCGACGGGGCCGGCCGGCCGACGTGCCGATTGCGCGACCAGATCGCTGTGCGGTGGTGACGGCGGGCGAGGCTGCCTATCCCTCCGCAAGGCCGCACACATGAGGCCGGAGCCTCGTCCGCCGCCGTAATCGGGATCCGGGCCGTTCGGCCCCGGGGAAGGGCCGGTCTTCCCTCCCGGGCGGAGCCGCAGCCGACGCATCTTGGACGTAACGGATGCCGGCGCACCGGCCCTGGGAAGGTGAGCGATGATGTGGTACGACGGCTGGGGCTGGGGTGGCTGGTACGTCATGGCTGTGGTCATGGTGTTGTTCTGGGGGCTGATCATCGTCGGTGTCGTGGCGCTGGTCCGGTACCTCACGAGCAGTCATCACAGCCACCCGAGCGGTCCACAGCCCCCCTCTTCCGGTGAGTCCGGGCAGGGGAGCAGGCGGGCCGAAGACGTGCTCGCCGAGCGGTTTGCCCGTGGGGAGATCGACGAGGACGAGTACCAACGCCGGCTGAAGCTGCTGCGGGAGCACCGGTGAGTGTGAACCGCCCGCGCGGGATGTGGCTGGCCGTGGGAGCAGTCGCCGCACTGGTACTGGGTATCGCGACAACCTTGCTGATTGCTGCCGTCGGCGGCTTCGGCGGCGATGGTGGGCCGACGACCTGGCGAGGTCCGGGAGCGCAGTGCAGTGCGCCCGCCCTGAAAAGCCACACTGTGCATGTGACCGTGGGGGACATGGGGCCGGGCATGAGGGGGCGCCCCGACGACGGAGGTTCCCCCAACGGCGGCCCTGGCGGCGGGCATGGCATCGGCATGATGCGTCTGCGCGCCACCCCGAGCACGGTACCGGCGGGTGTGGTGTCGCTGCGGGTGGTCAATGCAGGCGCCCTCACCCACGAGGTGGTCGTTCTCCCCCTGCCGGCGAGGCAAGCGGCGGGGGAGCGCCCCACCGGTGCTGACGGGCGCGTTGATGAGGCGGGCAGCTTGGGTGAGGCTTCGCGCAGCTGTGGTGCGGGGGCAGGGGACGGGGTTGCCCCCGGAGCGATGGCCTGGACCACGGTGACGCTGCAGCCCGGACACTACGAGCTGGTGTGCAACTTCCCCGGCCACTACAGGGCCGGCATGTACGCCGAGCTCGACGTCACCCGGTAACCACGGTAGGGGAGCTGCTGCCGGAGCTGGAGTGTCGCCGACGGCGTGCACAGGGGGCGCCCCCGGGGCGATCAGTGACATGGCGTTCGCTTCGGATGCGCATCTGTGGGGGCAGGGCCAGGACATGCTGGAGGGCGGTTGTCGCCCCGGTGGGGTCTCCCTGGAGGATGCCGGCGGTGATCAGATCGATATGGGCCAGGGCCTCGTCCCCGTACGAGCGCTCTTCTCTCGGGCCGCTGCGGTATGCGGCGATAGCGGCGGTGGAGTGCTGGTGGGCCTCCTTGTACATCCCGAGCAACGTGTAGGTGCCACCGAGGTAGTAATCTCACCTTCACGGCCGGCGGACGCAGCAGCGTCGTCAAGCAGACGGCGATCCGCGCCGGGACGGTGGTCGTGGTGGTCTCCGGCTCCTCGGCGCCAGGGCTCTACTCGATATTGTGCCCGACGGCGAGTTCGGCCACGCCGAGCTGCGCGGCTCAGGGCCGGCCGACGCCGAAGGCCGACTGCGCTCACTCGTCCGCAGATGCCTGTCCGACCTGGACCGCGTGGCCGGCGCAGCGTCGCACGCCGTTGCTGCAGCACCTGGTCGCGGCGGTCGGTGTGGTGCCCGGATGCTGCGCATCCTGAACGTCACGCTTTCGCGGTGCACTGACTCTCCCAGCTGATGCCGGTGCCGCCGCTGGTTGCGCCCCGAGCATGGGGGGGGGACGACTTGGCGGCAGCCGGCCCCGGACCGAACGCCCTTGCGCGCCCTTGGCGGCTTCCTTGAGCTTGGAGCCCGCGGAGCCCTTCGTGCTGTAGGCCGACGGGGATGTCGATCGGGTCGCCCTGCGACGATATGGCACAGGCGGGCATGAGCAACCCTTCGATCACATGAGCCTCGACTACCCACATGATCAAGGCATCCATGCCCGCCCACCCGCGAAAAGATGCCCTACGCTACGACTTTGCCGCGGCGTCGGGCAGCACGTCGGGGATCTGCCACAGCTGGCCGGCCAAGTTGCTGACGTAGATCTTGCTGGTGTCGCTGTCCAGCCCGACGCCGCAAGCATCGCCGAGACCGGTGGCCACCACGCGCTGCAAGCCCTTGGTCTCTTCCTTCAGATCGACCTCATGCAGGCAATCGCCCAGATGGTCGGAGACGTATGCGTTGCCCTTGCCATCCAGCGCTACGCGGGTGCTCGCGGAAAAGGTGGCCACCTCGCGCTTGGTGGGGTGGGGAGAGGCATTCAGGTCGACCTCGTACAGGGGACCGTTGTCATACCGGCCGACGTACGCCTTCTTGCCTGCCCTGTCCAGCGCTACTCCGGAGGCATGTGTCATGCCTCCGATGATCGGCTCGGTCCTCTTCTCTTCGTCCTTGAGGTCGTCCTTCAGGTTGACCGCGATCAGCTGCCCGTTGTTGTAGTCGGTGACGTACGCCTTGTTGTTCGGCTCGTCCAGCGCGAGACCGTACGCGTAGGGGACCTTGGCGACGTCGACGACCTCGACGGCCTTGGAGTCATCGAACAGGTTTTTCACCTTGCGCAGGCGGCCGCCGCTGTAGTCGGCGACGTACGCCACTTTCTTCGACCGGTCCAGCGCCACATCGACGATGTCGCCCAGGCCGCTCGCGACCTCGCGCCAGTTGCCGGAGGGGAGATTCGAGGTGAGATCCACCTCGTACAGCTTGCCGCTCCGGTCGGCGACGTACGCCTTGTTGTTCGGCTCGTCCAGCGCGAGACCGTAGGAGCTCCCTAACCCGGTGGCGCGCACTGATGGAGCCTTTTTCGAGCTCTCTCGCTCTTCGCCGCCGTCCTTGTGCAGAGGGTGATCCTTCATGTCGAAATTAAGTTTTTCAAGCTCGAAGACCTCGTGCACCCCGGCGAGGGTGGAAACGACCTCGGCCTCCCCTTTTTGCATGAACGGCTTGCCTTCATCGGTCAAGTCGAAAGTCTCCGTAGCCGTACCAGTCTCGCCGAGTTTCCATGCAATCACCTTGGAGTATTTCGGCTCCTGGGCCTGTGGGCCGCTGGGGCGGGTCTCCTTTACTTCTACTGGCTCGGGGTAATGCAAAGCGACCCACCCACCGAAGGAGATAGGGAATTCGTAGTCGAACCTCCTCACCTGACGTCGCTGCGTGGCCAGGACGTCTACCCGGCTGCCAACTTCCCCGCTCAGCGTGGACGATGTTTTGAACGCAGTGGTCAACGAACCACTGACAGAAGCAGTGATCCCAAGCATCAGCTGTGCCGATAATTCCCCGGTGCCTGTGGCGGTACTCGTTGCTGTTGTCGTGCTTGTCGTTTGTGACTGAGACTCCGTGTCAACGCCCTGATTGTCTTTGCTGTTCTTCAGAGTGGTCTTCTGGGATTGGTTCAGCGCCATGCTCTTCTGCAGTTGCTGCTGCAGTGATGCAATGGCTTTTGCCCCGAAAGTGAGCTGTACCTGTCCCTGGAGCGACCAGCTGATGGTGTTCGAAATCGAGAATTCGACAGTGTGTGACCATTTGGTGGGGGTGGGGTCGGTTCGATTGACGTACGTTTGCTTGGAGATCACGTCGGGAGGGGGTTGTGCAATGTCGCCTCGCTCTTCGATAAGCGGTACACCCACCGTCATGTAAGCGCGCCACCCGCGCTGGTGTGCCGTATCCTCCCCATCGGGAAAGTCGCCGAATCGCCCCTTGTTCAGAGAAAACCCGGTAGGGGCGATATACCGGTCCCTTCCATCTGCTGATTTCTTCTCGGCCTTCCTCTTCAGTTTCTCCTTGTCCCGCTCAAGGATGACAGAGGTCTTGTCGGCAATTTTGAGCTCCTTCAGGTTTCGCCCTGTCAGTGGGTGGCGCATAAATCGTTCGCCAAGATGAGTTGTACTCACGTTGTTTTTGGTGGGGCCGCTCATGGCCTTCAGCCTCCTTGCGCAGCAGAACTGAACGATTTGTGAGTGATTATTCGTGAGCTGTTTCCAGCCTGGCGTGACCTGGTGAGAAGTCGTCAGGCTACCGAGCTGGGGCGTTGCTACTGTTCAAGGGCAGGATCACGAAACCGGTACTTTTGAACAGCCTTCCGACCTGCGAGCTGACTTCGAGATCGACCCTCACCCCTTGGTCGACCCATCGTCAGTCCTTTTGATGTCTTTGGCCGATTTGGAGTTGTCCTTTCTCGATTCTTCTAGCTGTTCATTGCTGATCTTTGGCCGGTCTTCTTCGCTAATCTTTGGCTGGTCTTCATGCCTAATCTCCACCCCCACCTTTTTGAATGCCTCATCCTTGGTCGAAGATGCCATACCGGATGTCGATTCGGGATTCTCGCTGGCTTCTCGCTGCTTGGCTGCTACCGTCTGGGTGTTCTTGAATAGGGGGGTGATGAAGTTGTTCATGATATTGAGCGCCTCGGGCGACGTCTCGCGCACAATCTTCGGGTCACGCGCAGCTTCAGGAATGCCGTCGTAGAGCTCCGGATCGACCCCTTCCTGTTCAGGCCAAGCGCCGGGAATTTTTTCAGAGACCTTTTGAGCGGACTCTTCGGCGGACTTGGCTTCATTTCCGCCGCCGTCGAAGATGTTCTTAAAAGACATGAGCTTCCCTTCGGATCCTCTCGGTGGACGCAAAATCACCCCTTGCAAAGAGGATGATTTTTCTCGCCATGATCAAGTTTTTCGCATTCGAAGACCTCGCGCACCCTGGAAAGGGTAGCAACGATTCCGGCTTCCTTTTTTGCGTAAACTGCTTGCCTTTGTTGGTCGGGTTGAAACTCTCCTTACTGTTGTTTCCAGTCTCGCCGAGTCTCCACGATCACCTTGGAGCATTTCGATTCCTCGGCCCGTGGTCGTCTGGGTGGACTCCTCGACCTCTACTGACTCGGGGGAATGCAAAGCGACCCACCGACCTCGAGTCTCCTTGCGTCATTCGCCGTGTGCACCAAGATCTTCGTGTGCTGCCTACCCCTCCGGTGATCAATCTATCCAGCTCGGCCCTGCGGTTTCTCGCCCATCACCTGGCCTGGCTGGCTTGACGTTGTTATTTCGACCACCATGACGGCTGAAAGTGATCCCCGGTTGATTTCCGATTGAACGATGCTCTGAAATGGCCCTGCCTGCGACCTGCGACGACCAGCTTGGAGGGGCCGCTTCAGGGCGTCGTCGAACTGAAGATTCCGTTGATTCCTGGCCAACTCGGTGGTCCCCAATATTGAGCCGAAACTGGTGGGTCTCCTGCTTATTGGTCGGGAGTGAGTGTCGAAAGTGGGGACATGCGTCGGCTGGCGCCCGTGGCGCAGGAGGATCTGCGGCTGCGGGGCGTTGCGGCCCTGGAGTCGGGGCGGGTTCGGACGTGCGGCCAGACCGCAGAGGTCTTCAGGGGGGCCGAGCCGTCGGTGGGCACCTGGTGGCGGCCCTTTCGGCCGGTCGGCAGGCGGCACTCGCGGCGGTGCGGCAACTGCGCACCGGAATGGGTGAGTTGCTCGATGCCTCGGTGCGCGGAGGCCTGGTCCTCAACGCCGTGGTCCTGTGGACCCCCCCGCTACCTGGCCGCCGCGGTCGCCCAGCTCCGCGCCGAGGGCCACGACATCAAGGACGAGGACGCCACCCGCCTTTGCGGCGAGGACGAGCGGTCATCGATCCGTTCGGCTCTGGCATGGGGGAGCAACTCGTGGGCCAGTCGTACCGGGTGTGTGTGGCAGAACTTCTTGCGGACTCTCCGCTGACCTCGGAGGCTGTCATTACGGATGTGCGCCACCTGATTCAGCACGGCGCGGAGGCATTGGCGTTCGACACGGCGCGCTCGTGGATCTCTGAGGACGATCTGCCCGTACCCGGCAGTACCACGCACGACTTGTGGCACTGGCCACTGAGATGGAAACCCCCAAGTCCGTGCAGGCATGACGAGCTGCTGGTCGACCGACACCACCTTCTCGGTGATCTTGCTGAGGGATGATCCTCTCCCATGGCCGGTGTGATCACGGCGTCGGAACCTTCCTGGATAGCCCCCGTTCACTGGGCTGCGCCCTCGTCAGTTCAGCGTGCTGATCAACGCGATGCGGCGCGAAGGCGCGGATCTGTGCGCAAGGCCCGGCCGTGGAGCCTGTCGCTGGAACTCGCTCCACGGCGATGCTGTGCTGGGCGAGGAAAGCATGGGCTCGCGACCGGAAGGCGACGGCACAGCACATCGAGAAGGCGGTGGGAGGACGACCTCAGATGGTGAGCGAGAGCCCTCTGGTCACGCGCTTCGCCGCCGGTATCAGCCGATCACGGACCTGGTTGATCTGCGAGAGCCGGTCCACTCGCAGGGACACACTCCGAGCGAACCGGGTGTCTGCCCGCGGAAGACCGGTACCGCAACGCAGTACGTCCCGAGCGCGTACTCCTCCCTGCCCGTGACGACCGGCGAGCGGGGCGAGGTGTCGAGCCGCCGCACAAGTTCGGAGCGGCCGGTGATGGTGCGCGGCGTGAGGTCGGCGAGCGGGTGCCGGGAGAGGTAGTCGTTGCGCGCCTCGTCGCCGAGTTCGCGCAGGAGGCACTTGCCCAGCGCCGTGGCGTGACCCGCGTCCTCGAAGCCCACCCAGATGTCGACCCGCGGCGCCCGGGGACTGTCGACGATCTCGGCCACTTGGATCTCGCCGTCCTCGTAGAAGGTCAGGTAGGCGGCGACCGAAAGATCGTCCCCCAGCGATGCAAGAGCCGGGCGGACGTAGCTGAGCTGCGTCTGTTCACGGCCGCTGGATTGCAGGGTGTCCAGCCGGTTCCCGAGGACGTAGCCATCGTCCTCCAGCTGGCGGAGGTACCCGTCGTGGCGAGCGTACGCAAAAGGTGATACGTGGTGGTCAGCGGCAGCCCCGTCTCCCGTGCCAGCTGCTGAGCCGGCGCGCCGCCCTCGTGCGCGCCCAGGGCCTCCAACAGCCGGAAAGCCCGCTGCACGGAAGCGATCAGGGTGGGGTCCTCGGTCGCCATATGCCCAGCCTGCGTCCGCCGTTCGGCGCAGGCAAGGCGGTAATTCGCGGGGCTCACGTATCTGTAGCGCATCCGTACGGGCAGCGACGGCCGTCGGTGCGCGACCTGGTGCCGCCGACATCGCCCGTCGGCGTGCTCGACGAGTACGCACCGGAGGCCGGCCGCCCGCCTGTCCACCGCCACCGCCCAGCATCCGAGCTGCAGGCCGGCCTCCCGGGCCGCGGCGAGCACGGCCAGGACGGGGGCTGCGGTGCGGTGGTCGATTTCGGAGACGACAGCCACCCCCGGTCGGCAGGGCCGGCAGCAGCGGTCCAGTCGTATTCACGTGCGAGCGGCGGCCGACCTCTCGACCGGCTGGCGGCCGAGAAGGTCAGCCGCCGCGCTTCAGGCGTACGACGACGGGGGCACCGAAGGGGTCGCCGGACTGGTTGACCTGGACGTGTCCGGCCCCCAGCCACTCGTCGGTGCCGGGTACCCGGTGGATCTCCTTCAGCCACAGCGACTGGTTCGACCCTTTGCGGGCGCCGGTCGACAGGGGCAGACGGTGGCGCTTGATCTTCACACACCGGCCCTCGTCGGTCAGGTACCAGTTGCCGTCGAGGAACAGGCCCTCGTCGTCCTGACCCACCGGGGTCCGCAGAGTGCACCCGCCGGGAGCGGGCTCCTGCTGGACCCACTTCGAGCCGTCCCAGCGCAGCCGGATGTACTCGTCCGCGGGTTCGTTCTCAACCTCGCCGTGGTTGAAGGTGTTGTTGCCGTACGCGCGCACCTCACCGCTGTCGAGCGCGAAGACCTGGCCGAGGCCGGCGCTGGGCTCCGGCGGGAGGGGCTCCTCGAAGCGGGCCTGTGGAGTCTCCACCGACTTCCAGGACGTGCCGTCCCAGTGCATCGAGGCCGGCTGGCTGTACCGCTCGCCGTAGCCCAGCTCGGTGCCCGGCCCGGTCGAGCGGCTGCCGACCGCCCAGACGTCGTCCGGTCCCACCACGGCGAGATCGGAGGCGCCGTACGGTAGCCGGGTCGTGGTCCAGTGGGAGCCGTCCCAGTGCTGGGCGGTCTGCTCGCTGTCGAGGGCCCAGATGTCGTCCGGGCCTGCGGCCTCCAAGTCCCCGGCTCTGCCCGGTGGGGGGTTCGGCACCGCGGACCAGCGCGTGCCGTCCCACCTTGCCCAGGGATTCACGCCGGTGCCCTCTTTGTAGTGTTGCGGCCGCAGCCACAGTGCTTCCTCACCGACCTGTTCGAGCGCTGGCGGGTAGTCGGTGGTGCCGAGAGCTTCGGGAAGGGGCTCGCGCTTCCATTGCGTGCCGTCGTAGTGCAGCAGGTGGGCGTTGGACTCGCCATTGTTCTCGGTCCCGACCGCCCAGATGTCGTCCTCGGCCAAGCCGGCGACATCGGTGAGCTCCCCACTGAAGTCCGCGATGTGCTCGAACTCCCAAGTGAGGGAGCCCGTAGGGGCCTTCGGCGGGGCGCCCTTGCCGCCGGAGTCCGCCGGGCCGGCGGAGCCCGTGGTCCGGGAGCCGACCGGATCGGAGTTCGTGCCGCCACACCCCGCAGCCGTGAACAGCAGGGCGACCACGCAGAGAAGGGCCGGAATGGCGGCAAGGCGGCGGGGGAGCGGATACATGCGGCAAAAGCCTGCGCGGTGCGACTTACGGGCCGGTAACGGCCAGGTCTGGATCGCGACTCAATCGATAGCAGCGCTTCGGTTGGCGAGTCCCGTCAGGTGAGGCGCTCAGTCGCCATCGTGTGGCTGATCCGTTGACGGGCCCATCCAGCAGGGAAGGCCGTCCACGAAGCAGCCGGCCCCGGTCGCACGGATGCCCCTGTCCGCGAGGGTGGTCGCCATCCTGTCTCTGCGGTGGCCGGGAGAATGGGGCCGGGATCCGGTGTCTGGGGCGGGCCCAACGGACGTCTGCCTTCCGGTGCGTGGACACGCAAGGGCTGTCCGGCGGTCGAGGGCCACGACCGTGACGTCGTCGCGGTTGAGTGTCCGCTTGCCGACGTCCCAGCTGCCGGAGGCACTCACCACGAGGGCGTTGAGTTCCGGGTCGATGAGGAACATCCTGGTCTCCGCCGCCACCCCAGCGGGCCAGCGGGATGGTTTTGGCTCACCCGTACCTACGCGCAATGGGCGGAGCTGGTCGACGAGGCCACGGGCCGGCTGCACGCCCTGGGCGCGCGTCCCTGGGACCGGGTGGCGGTCATGAAGGCCAACCACTTCGACATCGCGGTTCTGGCCGCCGCCGCAGCCCGGATCGGCGCGGTTCCTGCGTTGCTGTCCGGCGCCTACAGCCCCGACATTGTCCGGCTGCTGCTTTCCCGGCTGGAGAAGCCGTATGTCATCACCGACGGCGCGCATCTGCGGTCCGGGGGCCTGGACGCGGAGGCAGTCAAGGAGCTGACCACGCGTACGGTGTGCACCACTGCGCAGCCGGGCAGACGGGACGTGGTCGATCTCAACTCTCTGCGGGGCGCGCCGGTGGCGGCGCCGCGGCTGCGGCGCCCGGACGAACCCATGATCGCCACACACACTTCGGGGACCACCGGCATCCCCAAACTGGTCGTGCACTCCGCGATCTCCGAGCTGGGCGAGCCGCCATCATCGAGTCCGAACGGTGGCCCGTGGTCGGTCTGCGCCCCAGCGACGTGTGGGCGTACTGCGAGCCGTACTGGCACGAGCGCCAGACGCACCAGATGCTGTCCATGGCGACCGTCACCCAGCGGATGCTGATGCTGTCCGAGCCGAAGAACCTGCCCAAAATGAAAGGTCTGCTGCTCAAGCACCGTCCCACGCTGGTGGAGGCGCTGCCCGACATCTATCTGTACTGGGAGGAGCTGGCCCGCGACCCGGACCGGCCGTTCGCCTCGGTACGCGAGTACGTCAACTCTTTCGACGCGATCCACACGCGCACCATCCGCACGTTCCTCGATGCCAGCGACAGCCGGATGCCCCTCTGGCTTCAGGCGTGGAGCCAGAGCGAAAACGGCACCATCCTCATCCGGCCCTACCTGCGCCGCAACGTGCGTCGGCGTGGCCACCGGCCGCCCCCCACCCAGATGTTCGGATGGACCGTCCCTGGATTCGGCCGCATCCGCATCGTTGACCCGGCCACCCGCCGCAAGGTCGGCCGCGGCAAGGTCGGCCTCATCGAGATCAAACAGCCCGGCCGCTTCCTGACCTACATCGGCGAACACGACCGGCACACTCTCAAACGCGACGGCGACTGGTGGAACACCGGAGACCTGGGAACCCTCAACCGGATCGGCGCCCTGCGCTTCGTCGACCGCGAAATCGACCGCATCCCCTCCGGGAGCGCCGTTGAACTCGAAGACGTCCTCCTGGACCGGCTCACGAAGCTCTCCGAGGCCATCGTCCTGCCGGTGGCCGGCGGGGCTCCGGTCCCCGTCTACAGCACTCACGATGAGCTGCCGATTGACCCTGACGAGTGGCGTTCCGCGGCCGCTGGGCTGCCTGTGCTCGCCGACCCGATCCACATCATGTGGGATGACTTCCCGCGCACCGGCACCTGGAAGGTCCGGCGCGTGGAGTTGCGCAGCCGGTTTCTTCCGGACAGTCGGGCGCTGGGGATCGGAACCTGGACCTGACGCACTGCACCAGCGCCCGAACGCTGCGCGCTCCCGGGATCTGGAGGCCGGGGGCGTGTGGTGGTCGGGTGCTGGTGGCGTCCGTGACACTGCGCAAGAAACTCCACTGTGCCCGCCTTTCCCGTTTTCTTGAGGGAATCGGCCCTCCGGGGCGATTGGTCAGCCATCGCCCGCAGGAGTCTCCAGTCCGCTCGCGCCGGCAGCGTCTGGGAACTCCCGGGCGTCACGTCCGGCGAGCCGTCACGGGCGGTCCAGCGGCCGGCGGGACCAGGGCCGATCAACGGCCGGACGCGCGGTCCGGTGCCGATGTTCGTGCCTGGGTGCCCAGCAGGTCGAGGAGGTGGTCCGGGAGAAGGCGGGCACTGTCGCGGGCGAGGGAGAGGAACTCGCTGACGAGGGGGTGCGGGGCGGGGCGGGCGAAGACGGCCAGCGATCGGCGTTGGCGCGGCGTGAGGCGCAAGACGGTGCCGGGGAAGTCCGGGGTGAGGATGTTCGCGGGCACCACGGCGACACCCAGGCCTGCGGCCACAAGCCGGGGAATCGCGGCGGTCTGGCGGGAGCGGATCGCGGCGCTGGGAGTGAACCCGGCCTGAGAGCAGAGGTGTTCGACGGTCGCGGCCAGGCCGTGTGCGGAGTCGTACAGGACCCAGCGGCGCGCGGCCAGCTCGGTCAGGCGCACCGTCCGGCGGCTGTGCAGCGCGTCGCCGGGTGGCACGATCGCGACGATCTCCTCCGCCCCCAGTGGGTGGTGCGGCCCGGTCCAGCCTTCTGGCAGAGGGCCGATCGCGACGTCGGCCGTGGCGTCGGCCATGGAAGCGGCAAAGTCGTCGAGGTCCGCGTACTCGTGCAGGACGACATCGACGAGCCGGTGGTGCTGGTGCCAGCAAGCCAGGACGGAAGGGAGCACGCCGAGCGTCACCGACAGCACGGAGGCGAGGTGCAGCTCGCCATGGGTCATGCCGGCGACGGCGCGGGCGGCGCCGGTGGCACGTTGTGCACCGGCCAGGGCATGGCGAGCACCTGGCAGGAAGGCGCGACCGGCCGGGGTGAGACGGACGCCGCGCGGGGTGCGTTCGAGGAGAAGGGTGCCCACGCCACGCTCCAGGGCTTTGAGCTGCTGCGAGAGGGTGGGCTGGCTGATACGCAGGTGTGCGGCGGCCTCGGTGACGGAGCCGTGGTCGACAACGGCGAGGAGATATTCGAGCTGTCTGAGGGTGGTCATCGACATAGGCAAACTCTATGGGGTTGTGTGAAATTTCGTCTTTGAACTATATCGCCGACGTTCCTAACGTGGAGGGCGACCGGGACGAAAGGACTTCCCCCATGACCACTCCCACCCCCGCCTCCACATACGACGAACGGGGCGCGGTACAGCCCCTGCCCACGCGTCCGCCCCTGAACGGCTTGGCGACGCTTGCCCTCGTCTATGGCATCATCGCCGTCGCAGCCGGCATCCTCCCGGCCGTCCGTCAGATCACCGGCAGTCTCGCAGTCCCGGCCGTCGCCCTTGCGGCCACCGGATTGGCCAACGCCCGCCGCCTGGACGGCGCCGGAACGAAGCAGGCCGCCATCGGCCTGGTCACCGGCTTCGCCGGTCTGGCTATCAGCCTGGCCACCTACCTGACCACATAGTTCGAGTTGACAGGCGGAACGAGGAAGCCGCATACGCGGTCCAACCGGCGTGCCTCCTTGGCCGACCACGCGGCTGAAGCGGGTAGGCGAAAATGACGGACATGAACATCGAGCAGGCTGTCGCGGAGATCGGGAACGTCGAGGAGGTACCTGGCCTGCCCATGGCCTGGTGGTGGTCGCGCCGATGTCGAGCTTCGTGTTCTCCCTGGCCGTAGACGTCGATGGGCGCTGGGCCTACCAAATGAACTCGCTAGACGTCTACGACGAAGGTCTGAGCAGGGCTGTTCTTGCGTTCGCGAGAGAGCACCAGCTCGGGCGCGGCCCCGACGCCCGGCCTCTGGCGGTCGTCCCCGGGTTCTCCTACGGGGCCTATCGGTTCGACGCCGTGGCAGCGGCTTCGCCCTCTGTGCATGGCTACCACCACGGGCGGAACGCGGCCTTGAACGAAGTCGTCTCAGCGGTCTTCCCGGCGTACCAGTGCGAGTTCCGCGGGGACGAGAACCTGGAAGAGGCGGTCCTGCGGTTCAAGCGCATGCTGCGGCCGACGATCGTCTCCCGACCACCGGTCCCGTACCTGCGGATGCGGTACGAGAACACCAGGACCGGTGGCGGCAGCGTGGGACCGTCCCGCGGGTTCACCACGCACGATGTGCTGGAGAGGGAGCTCAGGCTCCTCGAAGGCGCTCCGGGGAGTTTCGTGGAGTTCGAGAACTCCCGGGGCGAGGTGTGGAACGTCGAGTGGAACGGATCCTGGCTGGTGAACGACACGCCCCAGGACGGACCGCCCTCCGAAGACTGGGCGGCATCGGCTCTGGGATGTCCGTAGGGGCCCGATGGCCCGCATCATCCTTCCGCCGTAGTCATCACGGAAGCGCGGTCGTAACCCTTCAGTTGGCGGACTGGCGCGATAGTTGGCGAGTCGAGCGCGATAGGTGGCGGTGTGTGCGCGGCACGCCAAGATTCACACAAGCGTCTTAAACAAACGTCTTGTACGCACGTATAGATCTGCTCTACGGTGAAGCCATGGACACCGACATCGCCAAGCGTTCCGCGCTCACCGTCGACGGCCGCACCCTTTCCTATGTGGACTTCGGCGGCCCCGGCCGCCCGCTGCTCGCCCTGCACGGGCACATGTCCGAGGGCCTGTCGTACGCCGAGCTCGCCGCCCGTCTCGCCCCGGAGTGGCGGGTCATAGCCCCCGATCAGCGCGGCCACGGCGAGTCCGACAGGGCGGCCGACTACAGCCGGGAGGGCTACCTCGCCGACCTGAAAGCCCTCATGGATCACCTGGGTCTGGACCGGGCGGCCCTCCTCGGCCACTCACTCGGCGCGATCAACGCCTACCAGTTCGCAGCCCGCCACCCCGAGCGCGTCACCGCGCTGATCAATGCCGAGGGATGCGCCGATCTCGGCCTGGACGGCAGCAATCCGCTGGAGTTCGTCCTGAACCTGCCGGAGGGTAGCGCCCCCGACCGGGAGGCGTTCGTCGCGCAACTCGGCCCGTTCGCACCGTACTTCGAGTCAGCCGTCCGCGAGCGGCCGGACGGAACCTGGGGCCTGCACTTCCGCCCCCAGGACATCTACGACTCCGAGGACCAGGTGCACGGCGACCACTGGGCCGACTGGACCGGCTCTACCTGTCCGGCGCTGCTGGTGCGTGGCGCCAAGGGCGGTGTGCTGCCGGCGGAGCAGGCAGCACAGATGGTCACCCAGCGCCCCGGCGCCCGCCTCGTCGAGCTGGAGACCGACCACTTCGTATACGCCAACGCCCCGGCCGGCTTCGCGGCCGCGGTCCGCGACTTCCTCGCCGCGGTCTAACGCTGGTCCACGGCCGTCCCTGCCACCCGGGGCCACCGCATATTGGGCAGCCCGTGACTGAGCGCTTCACCTGGCGGGTCAGTGCTGGAGTTGGCGCGCCTCGGGCGCTTCGGTTGACGGGCAGGGCGATCGCTCAGGGGCCAACGGTGTGGTCCAGGTATCGCAGCGGACGTGTCCCGTTGATGACTACCGCTTGCCGCTCTTCGCGACCTTGGGCGTGACCAGGGGGCTGCCGGACCAGTCGTCGCCAGCATTGATGCTCTTGGTCCGCAACAGGCCAGCGGTGCTGGAGGTTCGGGGCTTCGAACTCAAAGTCCCAGAGCGGTAACGCCCCCTACCCAGGGCGGTCTGCTCCGTAGGGTGATCGGCACGCCGGGGCCATGGGGGCACCTGGCACGTCACGAGGAAATCCGATGCTTCGTCTCCGTACGGCCGCTTGCGCTGCCGTGATCGCCGCAGCCGGTAGCTTGGTTCCCATGCCTGCGCAGGCTGAGGCTGCCGGCTGCCGCTGACCGCGAAGCAACGGGGTGCCAGAGAGCGCGGCAGCTACTTTGCACCGTGGGTCAGGGATAGCAGACCGCACTATCGGCATGCGCCACGGCGGTCGAGCGCGGCACCAAGTCCCGATGGGATTTCAGCCCCACCATAGAACTCCCTGGCCAGCGCTTCGCGAGTTGAGCGCACGAGTTGGCCGTACGGGCCAAGTCGGGGGTTCTGACCGCTCTTCCGTGATGCCTACGGCTGAAGGAGGACGCGGGCTCTGAGCAGTGCGAATGAGGCTCGCCCGTACATTTGCCGCTTGATCGTTTTGATTCTGGCAGGGACCGCGATGCCCTCCCGGATGGCCATCATGTAGCGGTTCACAACGTGGTATCCACCGGTGTAGCCGAGGGCGGTCAGAACCCTTCAGTCGGCCAGTTGAGAAAGGGTGGCGCGCCCACACCGTCCGCCCAGCCGGCCTCGCTGTCAGCGCTCTGTGTGATGATGCGGACGCGTCCCAGGGGAGTGGGCCGCGGTCTACTGATTGCCAGGGGGTTGGGGATGGGTGCGGGTACGGAGCCGGACGGTTCGTCCAGGTCCGACGAGGAGTGGGAGCGGTTTCTGCGCGAGTCGGTGGCGGGTGCCGCCGACGCGCCCAAGGAGCCGTCGGCGCGGGCCCGCGACGTGGCAAGGCGGCTGCGCGCGGAGCCCGGCCGTGGCCGGGAGGGCTGGCGCAGCTACACGCCCGCGCGGCCCAAGCGGCGCACGGGCTGGTACGTGGTCGGGCTGCTGGCCTCGCTGGTGCTGCTGGTGGTGGCGCTCGCGCCGGGGCGGATAGTGGACCTGTTCGCCGGCGCTGACTCCCCGCCGCTGGCGGCCGAGACCGCCCGCCCGACCCAGGCACCCCCGGCGGAGGCGTCCCAACGCCCCACCATGGAGGAGCCGTTCCGCGGCTCGCCGGCGGCGAGCTGGGCGAGCGGAGCGGCGGGGATCACCGTGCCGAAGGCCGAGGCGGTCGGCTGGATGAGCGCGGCCGAGGTCGAGCGGGCCCTCGCCCGCAGCCGGGACTTCCTCGTCGCGTCCGGCCTGGACCGCGGGGTGCTGCGGGGCGAACGCCCCGAGAAGGCGATTGCACTGATCAACCCGCACCAGAAGGACGTCCAAGACCTTCTGAAAACCGCTTTCCGAACCCCGAGCGAGAAGAACGACCCGCTCCTCCTCTTCAGCCGCTTCCAGCCCTCCCGCACCCACCTGGTCGGCGACGTCGTAAAGACCCGGGGCCGGCTCACCTACCGGGAGGGCGAGCGCGGCGCGCTCCAGGTGACCGCCGACGTCACCTTCGTCTACCCGGTCACCCGTGCAGACGCGGGCGGCGACGACGAGATCGTGCGCACGATCGTCCGACGCGAGCTGGTCCTGAGCTGGGACGACCCTGACAAGGTGATCACCGAGCCGGGCACGTTCTCGATCGTCTCGTACAAGTACGACATGACCAACGGCGGCTGCGGCGCCCCCACGGGCTACTTCACCCCGCCCTTCGGCACGGACCGCCAGGTAGACGAGGCCGGCACGCAGGTCGACCCGTACGACCGCAGCGCACCGGTCGGGCGGGGCGAGTCCTCTGGGGACGAGTGCGGGAGGGCGACGCGGTCCTAGCGGGCGTTACTCGGTGGCGGCCACCCCAACCCCGAGGGCGATGAATGTCCAGCCGCCGATCCGCTCCCAGCGCCGGCGCCAGGCCGGTCGCCCGAGCACCGCGCGCAGCCGGGCGGCGACGTGCACGAGCGCCAGCCGGTTCGCCGCCACCGGCTTGTCGCTTAGCGCCATCGGCCGCCGTCTGCAGTTGGACCGCAAGACGGTCCGGCGCTACCGGAACAAGGACCTGGCAGGGCTTCTCGCCTCGGCGCAGGACCGCGGCCACGCTGTCCTCGACCTGTTCATCGAGCACGTGCAGCACCGCTTCCAGGCGGGCTGTACTAGGCGGTGTCCGATAGCTCATGTAGCTAGGGCACGTCGGTGTCGTTCACCCGACATGAGGCCAATCCGTCACCCACTTGGGTGCTCAGGCCGCAGAGCGGCCTACATGAGCGCGCCCAAACGGAAGACGGACTCACAGGGTGGGGCCCACTTCACCGCTTCCAGGACAATGAACCATTGAGGGGGCCAATCATGAGAGCTGCGCGTTCGCTTCGTAGGCGTCGCACTGCTGTCGCGGCGGTCGCGTCGTCAATCGCGCTAGTGGTGCCACTGGCGACCAATGCCCACGCGGCGAGTGGCCAGCTAACCTACGTCAGGGCCGACACGGGCACAGTGGATGCTCTGTTCAACCCGCCGAACGACGTGTGTTTGCAGATTCTCGGAGGAGCAGTGCGCTTGGGGAACGACACGGACGCCGCGGTGTTCGTGTACCCGGACCCTTCCTGTAGCCAGGGCTGGGACTTGGTGGGGGTCGGGGCACAGTGGGATGCACCGACAGGTATGGCGGCACAGAGTGTGCGCCTCGGATCGACGGGATAAGACCGCCTACCCGTAACACAGTTCCGTCTAGATGATCAATTCCAAGGGATGCCTGCGGAGGGTGTGGGGTGGGCGGCGGCCGAAGCCACCGCGAGACGGTCAGGCGGCGGGCTGCCGGCCCTGGTTGTCGAGGTGGCAGCGGGCGGTCAGGCGTCAGGGTCGACTTCGGGGTGCGTGAACCGCACGGGCTTGCCCAGCGACCGGGCGTAGGCGATTTCGGCTCGGGTGCTGTCTCCGATGTAGTCGCCGACTACGAGTACCTCATCAGCGAGGCGGATCTTCGCCCGGTGCAGATCGTCGAGTCGAACCTTCAGCGCCTCGGCCTCGACAGGATCGGACCAAAGTTCGTGCGGCGACTTCATGTCACAGCCCGGTTTGACGACAATCTTTCCGGCTTTGGTCTCCCGCAGATCGGCCTCGTTCATCTCGGTCATGAAGCGGGTGGAGCCGCAGATCACGACGATGCGCGGGAGGCTCAACAGCTTCTTCGCGTGGGCGAGCTTCTCCTCAGGGGTGAGCAGTTGCGGGTATGACACTGGTTCCTCCTGGTGGTGTGGTCCAAGGGGTGGTGCCTGCGGAGACGAGAACGAGGGTGTCCAAGATCGTTTTGTGACGAACGATGTGGACACCCTCGCGACAGCACTCTATGCGACGACCGACGACATGCTGAAGGAGCATCCCGACCTGGCGCCGTGGCGCCCGCCGGTTGGCATTACGCCCCGCCTGAGCGATGCCGAACTGGTCACCCTCGCCACGATGCAAGCCATACTCGGCTACACCTCTGAGGCCAAATGGCTCCGCCATGCCCGTGCCCACCTGCGCCACCTCTTCCCCTACCTGCCCCAGCAGCCCGGCTACAACAAGCGGCTGCGCAAGGCCGCCGGTCTGATGGGAAGCGTCAACCGAATCCTGGCCACCATCACCTCGGTGTGGAGCGACGACGTATGGGTCGTGGACTCCACCCCGGTGGAATGCGGCCGCTCCCGCGAGACCGTCAAACGCTCCGACCTGGCAGGTTGGGCCGAATACGGCTACTGCGCCAGCCACAGCCGCTTCTTCTGGGGCCTGCGCCTGCACCTGGTCTGCACCCTTCAGGGCCTGCCCATCGCCTTCGCCCTGACCGGGGCCAAGGCCGACGAACGCGAGACCCTCCTTGACCTCCTGGCAGCCGAATGCGAGCTTCTGCGAGAGCGCCCCCGACAGACTCTCATCGGCGACAAGAACTACTTCGGCCGTGGTTTCGAACGCGAACTGTCCGAGCATGGAGTCCAGTTGCTGCGGCCTGCCCGTAAAGGTGAACGGGAGCGGCCTGGCGCAGCCCTGTTCAAGCCGCTGCGACAGGTCATCGAATCGATCAACGAGACCTTCAAGGGACAGCTTGACCTCGAACGGCACCGAGGGCGCACACCCGGAGGTGTCATAGCCCGCGTCATGCAACGCATCCTCGCGCTGACCGCCGCGATCTGGCACAACGACGCCACCGGACAAACCGTCCTACGCTCACTGATCGCCTACGATCACTGACCCCTTGGAATAGATCATCTAGGGCGTGTCCGATGATCCGTCGGACACGCCCTGGTTCGATGCAGCTCTATTGTGAGTTGCTCGCCCTCGGCTACACCGGTGGATACCACGTTGTGAGAACACCAGCCTCAAGCAGCGCGTCCGCCGGCTGACGGCCGACAATCGCAGCCTTGACGAGAGGATGAAGGCCGCCCGCTCCCACCTCCGCTTCCAGGACCGGCGCGTTGCCGACCTCGAAGCCCGCATCACCGAGCCGGGATCAGCGACCATGATCGCCAAGACCCGTGCCTGCTTTGCTGCCCAGGCCCACCACCGCGCCTATCTGCGCGACTTCTAAGCCAACCCCCACCTCAGTGCTGAGGTACGGGTCGATGACGAGCGGACCCTGGCCACGCTGGAGCGCATGCTCAAGGACAGCTAAGAATTGTCGTCAAATGTCACGCCCACCTCAGGCGACCGGCATGACAACAAGAAGCGAGCGATCCCGGATCCGAGCCCGTGCGGGCTCGGCCTGGGTGGCCGGGCGGGGTTGTTTCAGAACGGGAGGTTCCTCCTGCCAGTCGCGGATGGAGCCGGATGCGCAGCTCGCGCCGGTTGGACCAGCAGGGGCAGAGGCCGTGTTCGTCGGCGAGGCCGGACGTGATGGCTGCGCCGGAGGGGTCCCCGTTGCCTGCGGGGCCGTTCAGGGCGCGGACCTGTCATGGTGGAGCCGTGTTCTCGGATGAGACCTTCGAGGTGAGCCGTTCGCGCGGTTGTGCGATGTCGAGGCCGAGGCGTTCAGCGATCTTGGGGATTCGGGCCCGGGGAACGGTTGAGAAGCCGGCGGGCCCGGGCCCGGCTGTTGGCGACCGAGTTCCAGCGCGTGCTGCTCCCGGGACCCTTCGGGACTACTGACTTCCCTTGGTGTCCGCTGCTACGTTGAGCCTCATGTTCCTCCTCTTGGCATAGGCACGCCCAGGACCGCGACCCGCACACAGCGCTCGCGACACTTCGGCGTCCCTCCTATCGCCTCGACCGAGGAACTTTTCCATGTCTGCGCCTGCTCAAGGGCGGCCCTCGTACGCCGCCGTACTGCGCCTTCCGTACGCCCGACGCACCTTCGGTGCCGCCCTGCTCGGGCGGCTCTCGTACCGGATGGTCGCCCTCTCCGTGATGATGGCGGTGACCCGGGCCACCGGCTCGTATGCCGTCGCCGGCACGATCACGGCGCTGTTCGGCGCCACCAGTGTCTTGCTGTCCCCGGTACGGGCGGCCCTTGTCGACCGCCACGGCCCACGCCCCGCGCTCCTGCCGATGGCCCTGCTCTACGCGGGCCTCCTGGGCGCGCTCGCGGCGGCCTCCTTGCGGCCCGGCGCCCCCGCCTTTCTGCTGGGCGCGATCGCCGCCGCCGCGGGCGCCGCGACGCCGCCGCTCGGCCCCTCGATGCGGGCCGTCTGGCGTGAACTCACCGATGACCAGGTGCTGTTGCAGCGCGCGTACAGCCTGGACGGCGTCGCGGAGGAGATGCTGTTCGTCTCCGGTCCGCTGCCGGTCGGCGCGCTGGTGCAGATCGCGCCCCCGGCGGCCGGGGTCGTAGTGAGCGCGCTGCTCGTGGGGATCGGGACCTTCGCGTTCGTCATGTCGCCAGCCGTGCGGGACTTACGGCCGACTGCCGTTGCCAAGGCGGCGGCACGCTCCGAGGCGCGGCGGCACGGGGCGCGGGCGCTACTGACGCCGGTCGTGGTGGCGGCCGCGGTCAGCGCGCTGGAGGTCATCGACGACTCTCCAGCGCGCTGTGAGGCTGTCGTGTGCAGACGGCCCCATGCGATGCCGCCTTACGAATTGATCTGAGCGAAAAGCCAACTGGTGACTGCTCGCGCGATACCTGCTACGAGGCCGCCCAGGGCAGTGCGGAGCAGGGCCGGGGACAGGGGCAGGCCCTCGCGGCGACGAGGTTGTTCGGGGAGCATCGGTCCTCCAACAGGTTGCGGAGAGCGGGTGGGGCGCCGGCCGGTTGTGCTCCATGTTGGGCATGGATTGGAGATCGACTCTCAGTTGCGACGGGGCCGTGCGAAGCTTGTGGCATCTGTACTGGTCCGGCCCGCGCGCCGGGGCGGGGTGGGGGCGAGGGTGCGATGAGTCGCGACAAGAGGACCGATCCGGTACGGCGGGCGCGGACGGTCAAACGGGCGCGGGTCGGGGCGGGGCCACTGCGAGAACTCAAGGACCTGCTGTACGAGGTGTACTTGGCGGCGGGTACCCCGACTTTGGATGAGATCACCGAGGGCATTGGCGCCGACAACGGACTGCCGGGCGCTCCGAGTCGGGACACTGTCCGACGGGTCCTGAACTCGCCGGAGGTGCCGGGCAATCAGGCCGATGCGATCGCCGTTGCGGTGGTACTGGCCCGATGCGCGGCTTGGGACGAGCGCGATCTGGCCGCGCGGGTACACGCGCTGTGGGTGCGGGCCCATATGGTCCAGCCACCGGGGCGGCCGATCCGCGAGTTCGTGGACGACCCGTTCGTATTGGAGGTGCACCGGGCCATCGGTGTTGGCGGCGCAGCTGCCGAAGCGGACCTTCCGCCGGAGCTGCCGATGCTCCCGGATTATGTCGAGCGGGAGCATGACGCGCGGCTCAGCGCGATGGTGGCGGAGGTCGCCGCGGGGGCGAGCCGACTGGCGGTTCTGGTGGGCGGGTCCTCCACTGGCAAGACCCGGGCGTGCTGGGAGGCGGTCCAACGGCTGCCCGAAGGCTGGCGATTGTGGCATCCGATCGAACCCGGCTGGCCCGAGGCCCTGCTCAACAGCCTCGACGAGGTCGCACCTCGCACCGTGATATGGCTGAACGAGACACAGCACTATCTGCTCACCCCGGCCGGCCCGCAGGGGGAGACCGTGGCCGCCCGGCTTCGCGCGCTGCTCCGAGACCCGGATCGCGCGCCGGTCCTGGTGCTGGGCACGTGCTGGCCCGACTACTGGGCGGCGCTCACCAGCGGCCCGGTGGACGGCCAGCCCGACCCGCACGCGCAGGCCCGCGTTCTGCTGGAGGGCAATGGCGTACCCGTACCGGATACGTTCAGCGAGCCAGCGCTGGATCTGCTGCGGAGCAAAGCCGCGAGCGACCCACGACTGGCCCGTGCGGTGGACGAGGCGGATCAGGGGCAGATCGCTCAATTCCTCGCAGGCGTCCCCGCTCTCCTCAATCGCTGGCGCACCGCACCCGCCGCTGCCCGTGCAGTGATCGAAGCAGCCATCGACGCCCGCCGTCTGGGGCACGGACGGGCCCTACCGGACTCGCTGTTGGAGCACTTGGCCCCCCACTACCTCACCGACCAGCAGTGGGAAGCACTCCCCGAGACCTGGCTCGCCCAGGCCCTCGACTACACCGGCGCCCCCTGCCGCGGTGTCCGAGGCCCGCTCAGTCGCGTCCGGCCACGCCCCGGCGAACCTCGTCCGGGCCAACCCTCTTACGTACTGGCCGACTTCATTGAACAGCAGGGCCGCGCGGACCGCCGTGCCCACCCGGTCCCGGCGGCTGTATGGCATGCGCTCCTTAGCCACGCGAGCCCGCCCCACCTCACCGATCTCGCCTGGTCCGCGCAGACGAGGGGGTACAAGCGCCTCGCGTTCCGCGGCTACTTGGCCGCCGCGGGAGGCGGGGACACCAGGGCCATGTTGTCCGTCGCCGAGTTGCTGAAGGCGGCGGGGCGTTCCGACGAGGCGATCGGCTGGCTGCGGTACGCCGCCGAGTCCGGCGAGGCCGATGCCGAACCGCGGACCATCAACGCCCTCCAGGACGCGGGGTGCGGCGCCGAGGCCATCGACTGGCTGCAACAGCGCGCCGCCGCGGGCAGCGACGACGCGTCCTTGAGGCTGGCCACTTTGCTGAAGGCGGCGGGTCGCGGCGAGGAACTGATCCCCGGTTATTTGCGCGCAGCCGAGGACGGCAGCACCAGCACCGCGATGAGAGTTGCCCGTCTGCTGGAGGAAGCAGGGCGTACCGAGGAGGCGATCGGCTGGTTCCGGCGCTGCGGCGACAAGGGCGCCTGGTCGGTGGGCAATCTGCTCAGGCGGACGGGCATCACGGAGGAGGCCATCGAGTGGCTGCGGGCGCGCGCTGAGGAAGGGGGCGGCAGCTCGCTTGCGACGGCGGCCGAACTCCTCAGGGAAGCCGGGCGCGCGGAGGAAGCGTTGCAGTGGCTGCGCACCCGTTTCGGCGCTGGTCACAACGGCGCGTTCCACGCCGCCGTCCGGTTACTCCAGGACATCGGCCGCCCGGGCGAAGCCCTGGACTGGCATCGATGTGCGGCCCAGCACGCCTCGGGACAGGGCCCGCTGAAGGGAGGCGCATTCTTCATCGTCCACAGGTCGGCACATGCGCTGTTTGAGGCCGGGTGCGTGGACGAGGCGACGGCCTGGTATCGCCGGGTGGCGCTGGGAGCGGCCGAGGACGGGAACCTGTACTACCTCACCAAGGCCCTGCGACGTCTCCAGGGCGGGGACCGGACCGAGGCCCTAATGCTTGGCTACCGCAGGACTTCTGAGCGCGAGTTCCTGCCTTTTGCAGTGGATGTTCTGGCGGGCAAGATGCTGGAAGCCGGATGCGTGGAGGAAGCGCTCGGCTGCCACCGGAGCGCCGTCGAGCACGGCTGGCACCACTCCCTTCTCCCGATGGCCGAGCTGCTTCTCCGGCTTGGCCGAGCCGAAGAAGTCACCGCCTGCTATGCCCGCGCGTACGAGGACGACGTGGCTGAAGCCCTGCCGCGGCTGGCCGAGTTGGTGATCACGGCAGGGGAGACCGAGCGGGCCCTCGACGCCCTGCGTGCCCGCGCTGATGCCGACGGCCTCGACGCATACTGGGCGGCGGCCGACCTGCTGCGTCGTGCGGGACGTACGAAAGAGGCACTCGCGTGGCACCGCCGCGCAGCCGGGACCGGTGACATGGAGGCCCGCTGCCGACTGGCACACTTCCTCCACGAGACGGGCCGTACCGACGAGGCCATCGCCCAGTTGGGGTCCTGGGCCGAAGCCGGGGACACGTTCGGACTGTGGCACGCGGCGTATCTGGCACGGAAGTCGGGTCATACGGACGAGGCGATTGTCTGGTACCGGCGGGCGGCCGAGGCCGACGACGACACCGAGTCCTTGCTACAGGCCGCGTACCTGCTCCAGCAAACGGGGCGGGTGGACGAGGCACTGGTCTGCTTTCAGCGCGCGGCCGAGGCCGGTGACGCCGAGGCCCTCTGGGAAGCGGCCGACCTGCTGCCGCGCGCCGGTGCCGACACCCTCGCCTGGCTGCGCGCCCGCGCAGAGTCCGGCAACGTTGAGGCCCAGTTGCAGATGGCCCTCCTGTGCCGACAGGGCCATCGTGTACCGGAAGCGCTGTCCTGGTACCGGCGGGCCGAAGGCGCCGGCAGCACCGTCGCCCTGTTCATGGCAGCACAGCTCCTCCGGGAGGCAGGACACAGCGACACCGAGGCGCTCTCCTGCTATCGGCGCGCGGCCGAGGCCGGCGACAACGAATCGTTGCGCCACGGAGCTGAGTTGCAGCTCTCGGCCGGATGTACGGACGAGGCACTGGCTTGGTACCAGCGCGCGACCGAGGCCGGCGACGACACCGCTGTTCAACAGGCCGCCCAGCTTCTCAAGGATGCCGAACAGGCACAGGAGGCGGAGTCCTTGATCCGGTACGGCTGGGAACCGGCCGGCGGAATCGCCGCTCCGTGGGACGCTCCATTGCCCCAAACCTCTAGCACGGTGCAGCGGTCGGTGAACACGTACTGGACGCGATGATTGACGTTCTCTCGACCACCTGGAAGCCCGCGGGAAGGTCGGTAGAGTCCTCGACCACGATGATGTAGACGCAGGCATCAAGTGCCGACTCGCACGCCGTCGTCTACCGCTGCATCGGCCCTTGGTACAGCAGCTGTGATCCCCATGCGCCCAGCCCACAGTCGTCCTCCCCGCTCCCAGGTGGGGCGGCTCCCGTTCGAACCGCCGCGGTACGGCGGTGGTGGGGCTCAGGCGGATTCGAGGAGTGGGCGGATCTCGATCGTCTCCGGAGTAGGCAGGGTCTTGGCCAGTTCGACGGCCTTCGCATGGTCGGCCACCTCAAGCACGAACCAGCCGCCGAGGGTCTCCTCGCTGGTGTGCGCGGGCCCGTCGGTCACTGATGACGCCCCGTCGGTCGTCTTGCGCACGGTCGCCGGGGTGTTGTGCTCGGTTTCCAGGGCGTCGCCGCCGACCAGCTTCCCGGTCGCCGCAAGCGTGCCGCTCCAGGTCTGGTATTCCGCGCGGTAGGTGTCCCGGTCGGCCTGGATCCGGCAGCGTGACTCATCCATCTCAAAGATCACGAGTGCGTATTTCACGGCTGTTCCTCTCCGGCCGCCGTGCGGGCGGCCGTTGGTGACGTTGACGGGTGTGAGGGAGCCGTTGGTCAGGTGGCGCTGTTCAAAGGGGCGATGCGAGCCAGCGCACCGATCTCCAGAGCTGCCCACAAGGCGCCGTCGGGACCTAGGGTGATGCCGTGCGGCTCGGAGCCGGGGGTGGGCAGGTCGTGCACGGTGATGGTGCCGTGGGGGGTGATCGAGCCGACGCGGTTGCCGCCCCACTCGGTGAACCACGCGGTGCCGTCGTCGGCGACAGTGATGGCGTGGGGCCGGGCTGCGCGGTCGGGCAGCGGAAACTCGATGACCTGCCCGTCGGGGGTGATCCGCCCGATCTGACCGGCGGAGATCTCGACGAACCACAGAGCCCCGTCGCGCCCCGCGGTGATGCCTACCGGAGCGGCGTCCTTGGTCGGCAGTGGGTGGAGGGTCACTGCGCCGTCCATGCCGATCCGCCCGATGGCGTTCGCCTGGTTGAGCGTGAACCACATCGCGCCGTCGGCGCCGGCGGTGATCGCGGAGGGGAACGCGCCCGTGACGGGGAGCGGGAACTCGGTGACCCGGCCGTCGAGGGTGATGCGACCGATGCGGTCGGCGGTGGTCTCGGTGAACCACACGGCGCCGTCGGGCCCGGCTGCGATACCGAAGGGCCCGCAGCCGGGGGTGGGGGGCGCGAAGTCGTTGATGACGCCGGCGGTGGTGATCCGCCCGATCCGGTGTGCCTGGTATTGGGTGAACCACAGGGCGTCGTCGGGGCCGGGGGCGATGACGGTCGGCCCGCACGCGGGGGCGAGCTGGTGGCTCGTTGGTTGTCCGCCGGGGACCAGTCGACCGATCCGGCCGCTGTGGACCAGGGTGAACCACAGTGCGCCGTCCGGCCCGGTGGTGATGGCGTACGGTCCGGCTTCGCTGTCAGTCACCGCGTGCTCGTCGATGGACACCTGGGTCACAGGGGTTTCTCCAGTTCGTGCTCGGCGGCGATGCGTGCGATGTCCGCGGGAGTTCCGGCCATGATGGTGCGGGCGTGTTCGGTGACCAGGTCGACAGGCCAGCCCCACCATGCTGCGCGGAGGAGTCGCTCGACGTCGTCGTCGGTGAACCGCTGTCGAATCGGCCTGGCCGGGTTGCCGCCGACGATGGTATAGGGAGGGACGTCGGCGGTGACCAGGGCACCGGCCGCGATGATGGCGCCGTCGCCGATGTGCGCGTGACAGGCGAGCGCATGCGAGCCGGCCCGCCGATCCAAGAGCCCCACGGCGACTGAGCCGACCGGGCCCTCCAGCACCCGCACGCCGATACCGACCAGCCCGCCTTCCTTGCTCTGGACGTCGACCGAGGGTGCGCAGAGGGTTGTCGGAGTTCGGATCCGTTCACCATGCCTGGTCACAGGGGCAATTCACTCCCCGTAACGAGTCCTCTATGGAGTTCTCTGGTGAGTCTTCTATGGGGTCCGCGTATGACGGCGTGGTGAGTACGACTTAGAGGAGCTAACAGAATGCTTGGACGCGTCGATAGGTGATGACGCAGCAGGCCAGTTTGAGGAATGCTTCGTGGACGTCGTCGCGGATCTCCCAGCGGATCCGCAGCCTGCGAAAACCGTGAATCCAGGCGTTGGTGCGCTCCACCACCCAGCGGACGGTGCCGAGCCCGGAGCCGTGCGGCACGCCTCGTCGGGCGATGACCGGTTTGATCCCGCGCTTCCACATCAGACGGCGGTACTTGTCGAAGTCGTAACCGCGGTCGGCATACAGCCGCCGGGGCCGGTGGCGAGGTCTGCCGGTACGGCCCCTGATGTGCGGTATCGCGTCGAGCAGGGGGAGTAACTGGGTGACATCATGCCGGTTGCCACCCGTGAGCGTGATGGCCAGCGGGGTGCCGTGCGCGTCGGTGATCACATGGTGTTTCGAGCCCGGTCTGGCACGGTCGACCGGACTCGGCCCCGTTTTGGGCCGCCCCGACGCGCCTGCCGATGCGAGCCGTCGATCACCGCCCGGGACCAGTCAAGCTTCCCCGCCTGGTGCAACTCGGTCAGCAGCACCTGGTGGAGCCGGTCCCATACGCCAGCTTCGTTCCAGTCCCGCAGCCGGCGCCAGCACGTCATCCCCGACCCGAACCCGAGCTCCTGTGGCAGCCACTCCCATTGGATGCCGGTATGCAGCACGAACAGGATCCCCTGCAGGCACCGGCGGTCATCCAGCGGCAGACGCCCCGCATTGCGAGATCTGCGCTCACGGACCGGCAATAGAGGCTCGAACCTCGCCCACAAGTCATCCCTCACCAGCCACGGCGGGCCCTTCCCCTTCCCCATGACATGCCCAACGAGCCACCAGGAAGCGAGACATGGCGACACAGAAGCTTTCTGTTAGCTCCTCTAAGGCGTGAACTCCGATCATCTTGGCGGAAGTTGAGTTGCTTCAAGCAGGCCCTGCTCACTGCCGTCCAAGCGGATGTGTTCAGGTGATCAAGCTGCGTAGAGAACAGTCGTGATCACCCACGGCCATGGGCTTCCTGTGTCCAGGGCCCGACCCACCCTGCTTTCGCTATCTGTGACGGTGTGACAGGCCGACTACAGTCAGACCCACTCAAGCTCCAACACTTGCCATCGGGTCCCTCCGCACGCCCGGAGTGAAGGACATTACGGCCAACCTACGCCGCAACGCCGGCAACCCCCGCCTTCCCCTCGCGCTCCTCGGCCTCGGATGAGCGCGAACCGGACATCACGCGACTACGTCGAAGCCCTGGCTCCCGGACCAGCGATGACAGGTACCCGCGGCTGCGGTGTCAGTCTGCTGAAGTATCCTTCCCGCCACCGCACACCGATTGGGAGGACCAAGAGAATTGACTGGCCTGTCTGCTTTCCCGCTGCCCTTTCATGCTTCTCGTTCCATAGCGTTCGCGACACCCCGAACGCTGCGGGAACTTCAGATGATGCAGTGCAGCGCACTCATTCGGGCGAAGCCGGGGTGGTTCGACAAGATGAACGATGCCGACATCGTCGCCAGGTGGACGCAAGAAGCGGTCGCCCAGGGCCTCACCGAAGCACAGGTTCGTTATGTGCTTGCCGAACTCCTGCATTACGCCGCGCTGCGGGACGGACGAACCGGCGTCGAGGTGTCCGCCGTCGACGGGGTATGGCAGTCGGACACGCTGGTCGACGACAAGCTCAGATCCCGGCTGCGCGAGGCGGTTCGGGTTCTGGAGCAGGTCCCCGAAGCAGAACAGGACTGGCATCCCGGATCCGACGGCCAGGTACTGGATCTGGTTCATCCCTCACTGTTCTGCCTGGTGAGAGAGGTGAGCGGTGGGCCCGAGAGGGCTTGGCAGAACCCGACGGACCGCTACTCGAGGTACGAGTTCTCGGAGAAGTTCCAGTGGCTACCCACGGACGTCGACGTCAATGACGACGGCGATGTCAGCTTTCGTTCGTACGTCAACAACGTCCACCCCGAGACGCATCGCGAACTAGCCTCCGTCCTGCCGGACTTGTTCGCGCGCTTGCGCCCACTGCTGGAGAACGTGCTCACCGATCTGCGCCATCCGCGACCCCTACGGATCGAAGCCGATCCTTTCGGGTGGTACGACTCGGAGCCGGAGTATCCGGACAAATCCTCCTACAGTGATGATGAGGCCTACGCAGAAGCCCGCCGTGCATGGGAAGAGGCCCAGGACGACTGGTGGGAAAACCGCCGCCCGGCGATCCCGGACGCCCCGGCCTTCACTCCGCCCGAGTTTCCCGATGAATCCGCCCGAGTCGACCTGCGCGGCCGCCGTCTCCAGGTCATCGTCAAGCTCGCCACCATTCATCTCACCCCGGACAAGCCCGAGTACCCCGGCGGTTCCTGGCATGTCGAGGGGATGATGAACGAGCGGATCGTCTCGACCGGCATCTACTACTGGGACAGCGAGAACATCACCGAAAGCCGGCTGAGTTTCCGGGCGGCACTCGACGACCCGCACTACGAACAGAACGACGACAACGGCCTGCGTGAGGTCTACGGCCTGGAGGACGAAGACGCACTGAACCAGATGCTGGGATCGACATCGACCCCAGCGGGCCGCTGCCTGGCATTCCCGAACATCCTGCAACACCGCGTCGGCTCATTCCGCCTCACGGACCCCACCCGCCCGGGATATCGCAAAATTCTCGCGTTCTTCCTGGTCGACCCGTCGGAAAGGATCGTCTCGACATCCGATGTGCCACCGCAACAACCATGGTCCGACACCTCGACCATGACGCTTGAACAGGCCAAGAACTACCGCGAACAACTCATGCAGGAACGCAAGTTCTTCGTCGACGAACACAACGAGCAGCTCTACGAACGAGAATTCTCCCTCTGCGAGCACTGAACCCCTTCTATCCTGAATACATGCAGGTCAGGACGGTGCGGCGGCCTTCGCGAGAGAAGGGGATGGCGTCGCCGCCCTCGAGGAGCAGGTGTTCGGGAATGCGGAGCAGTGGTTCCATGCCCAGCATGAGGGCCGCGGCCTCCATGGTCGCGGCTTCTGCCTTGCGGATGGGCGAGAGCATGCTCCCGACGATGTACCGGCCTGGCAGCCAGGGGAACGTGATGAGGGCGTCACGGGTGTAGACCTGGTTCGGATTCGCGTGGGCCTGCGCGAACACCTCATTGTTTCCTACGAGTTCGGAAAGACGTCACCAATCGTCCTGGAAAACGTCACCGCATCGCTCATCGGCCAGGGGGAGAACGCCCAGATGAAGTGCAACAGGCCAACTACCACGAGGACAATCGTCAACGCCATGGGGACGACACTGCGGACCATGCTCAGTGCTCCAATCCCGTGCCGACGCGTGCGGATCTAGTATGGCAACGCCCCTTTTCGCCAAGGTAGTTGACCCCAGCACGCGCGAGACCTATGCGGTCAGATGCAGTCAGAGCACCAGTACGGACACGCTCACGCAAGACTGCGACAACAGGTCTCCGGAAGCTCGACCTGACTCGCATCACCGAGCTACCAGGAGGTCCTGCCCTCATGCACCGCCCTCGCGATTGCCCGAATAGATACTCTGCTCGACTGACAACTCCACTGACCGGAATGCGGATGGCTTCTAAGATCACCCCGCCCCACACGGGACGGAACGATCCACCGCCAGACCCGTCACGGAACCCTTCGGACAGGCCCTAGCCCTGGCCGTGCCCCTGGCCCTGAAAAGGCAGGCGCGGCTGGTCAGCTGGTCCCCAGGTGAGTCCGCAGGTCGGGGGGCGTCGATCGGCAGGCTGTAGGTGGAAGGCCACCGGCAGCAGCGCCACCGCGATCGGGGAGAAGCTCAGGACCCGTCCGATGGCTTACGGCCCGGATGACGGCCGCACGACAACGCCCGCCCCGATGGTGTCGAGGCGGGCGTGAACTGTCTGCCGGAGTGATCAGACGTTGTTCTCGGCGTCTTCGTACGCCTTGATCTGGTTGTCGATGGCGCGCGCCTCGGCGCGGGCACGCTCCGCCGCCTCGTGCTCGCCGTCCTGGTCCAGTCGGTTGGCCTTGGCCTTCAGGTCGGCGGACTGCTGGCGCAGCTCGTCGAGGTTGACGTGGATGCTGCCCGCCCGGGCCACCGCGGCGTGCGAGCCGGTGGTCGTGGCGGCGTGTGCGGGCAGGGCCGCGAACAGTACACCTCCGGCCATTGCGGCTGTGACGGCGAAAGCGGAAATGCGTCGACGCATAGGGTCCCCCTGGTCCGAAAACGGTGGTTACTTGTGGATAAGTGTACGCGAAATGATCTTGCGCTCTTGCACTCGATGCAACGTCAGGGGGAATTGACCTGGGATGACGCAACCGGCTCGCTCAATCTCCTTGGATTGATGGGGTGTTGCCGTCAGTCTCGCTCTGCGGGGGGTCGGTACGCGGGGCCGTCGGTTCAGGGCCTGGATGGTGCGGGCGAAGTCCTCGATCGCTGCTGCGATACGGGGACGGGCGCTCGAGCCCGCCCCCGCCAGCAGGCGGTACATGTGCCTGGTGGACGACGTGGAAGGCAGCGACCCGGTACCCGCCGTGGGATGCCGGTTGGCGAAAGAGAATGCCGGTGATCACCCGGCGGTGGCTCTTCCCCCGTCCGCCGCGCCCAATGTTCCGCGGCAGGTGCGCGTTCAACCGAGCCCACTCTGCGCCGGACAAGTCACCACGTCCCACGAGGGGCGGAACGACATGGATTCCGCCCAGTCATCAGCCATCGGACACTGCCTAATCCGTTCGCCGGGTGCTCGGCTCGGTGACGACACGGCCTCCTCGGTGACAGGCTCACCGACGAGCGGATACATCGACCGACCTTCACTGGCAGGATCGCGTGTGATTCAAGGGTGAATGCTCCAACGCCGTGGCCCGTCCATCACCGGTGGTGGTCCCGATCTGCTGCGCCCCATGGGGTCACGTACTGGAGCGAGAGGCGTTCTGCGGTCTTTTGCCGCAGACGGCGCCATGCACGTTGAAGGACGCGCACGCGTTGCCATTTCACCCTCAGGAGCGGAAAGCCACATGCTCACTCCGGGGCACTGGGGCGACGCCCCACAGCTCATCGCGGCCAGTCCCGGCTGACAGTGGCGGGTCAATCGACTGGGCGGGGAGCTCGTAGGTGCCGGCGCCGGGCCAGCTCTTCGTCGTCGGCGCAGCGGGCCGATCCGTTCCTGAGGAGGCCGCAGCAGCACTTCCTGGGTCGCCTTCGCCACCGATCTGAGCTGCGTCAGTTCCCGCTCGTGCCGCTCGCGGCGATACGCCAAGAAGGTCACGAACGCCGAGATCAGGATCAGAGTGGTGATCTGGAGGGAGTGGTTGAGATCCGTCAGGCTGGTGCGCACAGCGGCGACGACCGCCTGAGCCAGTACGGCCACCACGCCGACGAATGCCGTCATCCGCGGGCTGCCGAACGACGCCGTGATGGCGGGAGCGGCGACCAGGAAGGGGCCGAGGTGTACGTCGGGCGGAGCCAGGATGTCGACCGCCGTGACGACCAGGACGGAACCCGCAGCCCTCGGCAGCGCCCGCGGCACCCGCCGAGCAGCAGCACCGGCAACGCCGATAGCTACCGAACCTGGCCTCCGGAGGCCAGGTGCCCGCAGAGGACACGGGTGGCCACGGCTAGGCAGCCATCTCGCTCCGTATCTGCTCCAGAGACTGCGAGGCGGCAGCATGCTGGGCGGGCAGCCTGGCTCCCGCAGTGCGCATGATCCGTTGGAGCTGATGGGGCAGGCGCTGCGTGGCCGCCTCTCGGATCGCGCTGTCCAGCGACTCGGCGGCGCCGCCGCGGTCGTCGGCGAGCAGCTGGACGTGAGCGACGGTGATCAGCTCGATGACGCGCCACTGCGGGGCCACGACCGTCGTAGGCGCCGGACTCTGTTCCACCAGCCGCATGGCCACGTCCGTTCGTCCGGTGGAGACGAGACCGCGCAGGCGGATCTCGTGGAGCGAGAAGGGGTTGAACAGGCTGGTGTGGTCGACCCGGGAGAGGAGGTCGTCGGTCTCCCGCATCACGCGGTCGAAGAGCTGGCCGTTGCGCAGTGCGCCGGCCGCACGGGCGAGGAGTGGCAGAGCGGCGGCTCGGGCGGTGTCGGTGGCCGCGGCGCGGCACAGCCGCTGGACGGCCGCTCCCCGCAGGTTGGCCTTGCGCAGCTCGTTGCCGTGCATGCGCAGCGCGTACGAGTCATGCCCGGGTCCTGGAAGTACTCGGCGATGTTCAAGCTCTTGGCCGTCCAGTGGGCCGCTGTGGCGAGACGCTCCTCGGGCAGCACGTTGCCCAGGGCGACGCCGAGGCCCACGCGAGCCCGGGCGAGCAGGTACAGCACGTCGCGCTCGGTGTGGCCGTCGTCGATGCGGGCTTCGAGCCGGGCGACGAGCGGCCACAGTTCGGCGACGGCCTCGGAGGCGTGGCCGGACTGGCGGGCGATCTCGGCGAGCCGGACGGTGGACTCCCCGAACTGCAGCATCGCCCGGTAGTCCGTATCGGCGGGGTCGGTGATCCCGAGGACGTGCGGCGGCAGCTGCAGAGCTTCGCAGATGCGGCGGCGGGAGCCGACGTCGTCGAGGGCGCGCTTTCCCAGTTCGAGGGCGGAGATGTAGGTCTTGTCGTAGCCGAGGAGTTCGCCGAGGAAGGTCTGGTTGATGCCGTGCACCCGCCGGTAGAACCGCATGATGGCGGCCAGGTCCCCCGTGGAGAGGATGAGTTGGGCCTGCGGGGTCGCCCAGTGCCATTGGGCATGTCGGGCTGAGGGCTGGGGCTGGGGCTGGGGCTGGGGCTGGGGGAGGATCCGGCTCGTTTCCGTTCGCTGCACGATCTCGCCCCCGGCCATCGTCGGCTACATCCGCTCGGAGTCGTCCAGGTCTGCTGGGTCCGCGTGCCTGCGGCCGTACCAGCCGGCGATGGCCTGCTTGTAGCCGTCGGGCATGTTCAGCCCGGGCACCTCGTCGGCGGTGAACATGCCGAGCTGCTTGTGTTCGTGGCTGACGACCGGCAGCCGGTCGGGGGTCAGCACGGTGCAGCCGTAGGTGACGATCAGCACTCTCCGCCCGGGGATGGGCTGGTAGATCCATGTCCCACCGTCGATGAGCGAGCCGGCCTTGACCTCCCAGCCCGTCTCTTCCTGGATCTCCCGCTCCAGCGCAGCCTCGGGACTGGCGTCCGTCGGTACGGCACCATCCGCGCTGCCGATCTCCAGACGACCGCCGGGCAGTTCCCACTCGTCGCGCTCGTTCTTCAGCAGCAGTACGCGGTCCCGCGCATCGAGCGCGACGCCCTTCACGGAGACGGGCCGGAGCGGCGGCATGTACGTCATGTCGGTCCTCGTGTCCTGCGGTATGCGACCCGGGCTTTTGGAACGTAGCACGCATCACCCAACCCGCCTCCGTCGCGAGCGATTTGCCCGAGTCGACAATCAGTCGCTTTACCCCGACAGCCCCGGATCCCCACCCTGATCACACCTGCCTCGATTGAAGGAGTACGGCGATGCGCGATGCCGCAACAGGCTCCGTGACGTTCTTCGCTGATCACTACGTCAACATCCGTGCCTCGCACGCCGGCGACGTGCTCGCCGCTCAGCTTCGCGAGACCGGCCTCGTCACCGTCGAAGGACTCCAGACCCGGAACGAGGTCCTGACGTTCGCCACACGGGTGATGGCCATCACACCGCACCCGCACAGCGCGCCGGACGGTCTGACCCTGATCCGCGACACGGGCAGCCACGCCCACCGTGCGGGCTTCGCCGGACTCGGCAGCGGCGAACTGCAAGCGCACACAGAACGATCCGGTATCCCCAGGCCGCCACGCCTGATGCTCCTGGTGTGCCTGCGCCCCGCGCCCAGGGGCGGTGACGTCCTCCTCGCCGACGGACGCGACGTCTACGACCTGCTCGTGGGCAGTTGTCGATAAGCCGCCGTCACGTTGGCCCAGCCCCGTACCGCGTACTTCGGAGCGGGGGCCGGCCACACCACCCAGGTCCTCACCGCCCACGCCGACGGACGGATCTCCATACGGCTGCGCCAGGACGGTCTGGCCCGGTGGAGTCCGATCGCCCAGCCGTACCTCTCCCGCCTGCGCGGCGCCATCGGGCGATCCGGTCTCGCCGTTGCGCTGGACCACGCTCTCACTGCGGTCCATGGCCTCGGCACTGACCACTCAGGGCAAACCCCATCAGCGCGGCGACCGTCGGACGCCTGCTGCACACCCTGGGATACAGCCTGCAAGGCACTGCCAAGACCACGGAAGGCGCCAGTCATCCGGACCGGGACGCTCAGTTCACGCACATCAACGCCACCGCCGCCGCATTCCTCGATGACGACCAGCCGGTGATCAGCGTGGACACCAAGGCCAAGGAATGGCTGGGCAACCGTGACCGGCCCGGCCGCACCTGGCGTCCAAGCGGAAATCCCATCCGTGTGGACTGCCACACCTTCACCACGAGTGACCAGCCCGTGGTCATCCCTTACGGGATCTACGACATCGCCCGCAACACCGGCTGGGTCAACGTCGGGACCGACCACGACACGGGCGAATTCGCGGTGGAATCCATCCGCCGCTGGTGGCAGCACCGCGGACGCGGCGACCACCCGGACGCCACCCGCCTGCTGATCACCGCCGACTGCGGCGGTTCCAACGACCTCCGCCGCTGGACATGGAAGAAACACCTCGCCGCCTTCGCCCTGGAAAGCGGACTCGAGATCACGGTCAGCCACTTCCCACCGGAACATCGAAGTGGAACAAGAGCGAACACCGGATGTTCTGCCACATCACCGCGAACTGGCGGGGCAGGCCCCTGACCAGCTACCAGACCGTCATCGACACCATCGCCGCCACGACCACTCGCACGGGACTCAGGATCGGCGCCGAACTCGACACCGGCCGATATGACCTGGGCACCGCAGTCCCACCCGCCGAGTTCCACGCCCTGCCGATCACACCACACACCTTCCACGGCGACTGGAACTACACCCTGGCACCGTTCCCTCCCCGGCTCCCCGAGCCGGCAGCGAGCCGACAACGGATCGACCCCGCCCTGACCACGATGCTCACCGACCCGGCCCTGACAGGCATGTCACGCTCCGCCTTCGACCACCTGGTCACCATCTCGGAACCGTACTGGGACGCCCTGGCCGAGGCGGCATTCCAACGACGCTTCCACCGCCCACGCAGCTACCTCCACCCGCAGACCAGCAGCCTCGACCACTACCACCGTCTGCTGACCGCCCTGTTACGCCGCCGCAGAGCCGTCACCAGCACACTTCTGGCCCAGCTCCTGAACGTCGGCCGCACCAACCTGTCCAACCAGTTCCAAGACGGCCACCGCCTCCTGGACCTGCATCGCATCGTGGTCACTCCGCTGCCCGGAACCCCGGCCCGCACCCTCGCACAACTACAAGCCCGCCTACCGCTACACGGCGAAACCACCACAGATCAACCCTGACAGTTATTCAGACACAGGCCCCCGCGGTCCCGGAGTACTGACGCTGGACCCCTGCCGAACGGGTCCCCTTCTTCAGGAAGCCGGTGTCGTCCACGATAAGCACGGCCTCGGGGTCGCCGAGGTTCTCGGCGACGTAGTCACGCACATCGTCGAGGACCTCATCGGCTTCCCACTCGATCCGGTTCAGCAGCCGCTGGATACGGTCCGGAGCGGCATGACCGGCCTGTTCGGCCAGTGTCCAGCCGTTCTTCCGCTCCAGCGGAGCGATCAGTCCCCGCTTAGAGGCAAGCGCCGACTCCCGCGGCTCCGTCCTGGAAAACCGATGCACGAACCGCTCATGCACAGCATCCAGTTCACCGGCCCACACCCTGACTGCAACAAGGTCCCCACCCATGACCAGACCAACGACCCACCTGCCCAACCGTCACGCCAAACACCGTTGCAGTACTAGGCCGTTTCGTTTTGGATCACCTCGTGGACCAGAGGAAGATGGCTGCGATGTGGAGTCCGGCCAGGTAGATGGTGGCGGTCTTCTCGTAGCGGGTGGCGATGCCTCGCCACTGCTTGAGGCGGTTGATGCACCGCTCGACAGTGTTGCGCTGCTTGTATGCGTCGCGGTCGAAGGCCGGTGGCCTGCCGCCGTGGCTGCCTCGCCGCAACCGGTGGCCACGCTGGTCCGCCGGGACGGGGATCACCGCCCGGATGCCGCGTCGTCGCAGGTGCTCGCGGATGGCGCGTGAGGAGTACGCCTTATCGGCCAGGACTACGTTGGGCCTGGTCCGGGGCCGTCCACGCCGACGGGGAACCCGCAGTCGGGCCATCACGTCCCCGAAAGTGGGGGCGTCACCCGCCTGTCCTGCGGTGAGAACGAAGGCCAGAGGCCGACATCGGGCATCGGCCGCAAGGTGGATCTTCGTACTCAGCCCGCCGCGGGACCGGCCGAGGGCATGGTCGTGCGGCTCGCCGGCCGGGGCCCCTTTTTGCGGGCCCCGGCCGAGTGCTGTTGAGCGCGCACGATCGTGGAGTCCACCGAGACCACCCAGTTCAGATCCTCGTCGGCGTCGGCCTGGGACATCAGCGCAGTGAGGACACGCTCCCAGGTGCCGTCGACGGCCCACATCCGCAAGCGGTTGTAAACGCCCCTCCAGTTGCCGTACTTCTCCGGCAGGTGCACCCACTGCGATCCGGTCCGGAACTTCCAAGCGATCGCATCGATCACCTCACGGTGATCCCGCCACCGGCCACCCCGCCTCGGTGTCCGGTCCGGCAACAACGGCTCAATCCGCGCCCACTGCACATCAGTCAACAGCACACCCGGACCAACGATCCGGTGATCTGAAAGGAATGGTCTAACTCCCGGCCGTGGCAGCCGTGACCACGATGACCGCGGCCATCGCCGCCTGCATGTCGCGGATGGCAGCGTGGACGCTCTCGGCTGCCCATTGCCCGGCGGCCACCTGCGCCATCCGCGCGGCGACCTCCTTGCGCGGGCTGTCGGGGAAGGCCAGGCGGTGCAGCTTGGCGGAGTGGATCAGCGCGATCAGGCCCGCCGTCCGTGTGTCCGGCTCGGCGCCGCCCAGTACGACGGCGCGGAGCCGTTCCCGCAGCTCAGCCTCAACGGCGCCATCGGCCTCGGGGTAGAGGCGTATCGGGAACACTCCGAGTGCCTTGCGCTTCTCCTCCACGACCACTCCGCGCTGGCACAGGCTCTCCAGAGCCGCACCGACGGACTTGGCCTGGTCCTTCGTCAACCACTCCGTCACCCGTCCCTTCTTGCGACCGCGCAGCCAGGTCTCGATCAGTGCCGTCCGGCTGTCGAGCAACTGGTCCCCGGTCGGCGTCGTATCTGTCAGTGCGAGGTGCTTGCCTGCAACGGACACTCGCCTGGCCAGGACCAGTTCGAGCAGGATGCCTCCCGACACTGCCCACCCAGCGGCGCTCCGCTGCTTCGCCGACCCGGACTCATCGTCCAGAGACAGCAGCATGATCTCCTCGGCCAGTGTGATCGCCATACCCACTACCCCCGTATACGCCCCGTGATCGCTTTCTCATGATCAGACGCCCGGGACCGCTAAGAGGTTCCTCCTTTAATTCCGGCCCTGGCCCGACCCTCTCACCTCATGCGTGGTCCGCGGACTGATCCGAACGAGACGGCCTAGGCCTCAGGGTCGGCGGAAGTGCGTTTGTAGTGACATGTGTAGGGATAGGGGTCCCCGCCGTCCGCGTGGACAGTCCCGTCCATCCACAGCTTTCCGTGCTCCAGATGGAACGGCAGAAACTGGTGGTCGTTGTGATTCTTGAAACTAAGCACCAGATAAGGCGTCAGGCCGGGGTCGTTGTTGACCCCATGCCATTTCCCGTCGCTTGAACGGCGTGTCACCTGCGAGTCCGGCCCGGGGCCGTCCCACTGGACCGGAAAGTCCTTGCTGGAGAAGGTGTAGTCGTCGCGTAGCCGGACGATCGGCGATCCGCATTCCCCCTCCCCGTCCCACCGGCCGACCAATTCGGCATGAGTGACGGCCTTCGGAGTGGGGGCGGGTTTGGCTGTCCCGCAAGCGGACGGGGCGAATGCCATCACGGTGGCAGTCGCAAGGCTTGCGCCGATGCGAAATATGTCGAATTGCATGCTGTCTGCTTCCAACCGTTGGATGACGCCCAGTATGCCGGTCGGTGATCCGAAAGAGACGGCCTAGCAGGCGCTGGACGAGATCCAGCCTTCGTTGTCACGGTGGCGGTCCAGCCCCACGGCCTCGAACTCGTCCTCACCCAGGCCCCTTCGCGTGCCCAGCCGCCCCAGGGACTGGGAGATCGGGCTGACTGTTCGGGAGAACCGCTTCTTCGTTGGCACATCCAGCGGCCCCAGCACCAGTGCCCCGTCAGCCCAGACGGCGGCTCGTTGCTCGCCGACGCCACCAAGGTACTCGGCCTCCACATAGGCAACCGGCCCTGAGACCGACCACTGAGCGAGCAGTCTCTCGAAGCCACCTGGCAGCCGCCAAAAACCCAGATCCCCTGCGGCGCTGCCGTCCGTGACGCCGTCGAAGACCTCATCCGTCATCGGCATCAGCGACAGGCCCTGCCGAAGGGGCGCCACTCGGGCTCCCGGAACGTCCCGTGCCGCGGCACTCAGCAGCTCGTCCCCTGCGATTACCGCCTGCAGTACGTAACCCACCCCAGGCCCCTCCCCAACCGATTGGAGCCCTCATCTTGCCTGACGCGTCGGGCACGAACCCGAGCGCCTCTCACTACAGAACCCACAACCCACCAGCGAGTTCCTGCCACGGCTACCACCAGATTCTGCGAACCCGCTGGTTTCGTTGAATAGGATGCGAGTCGTGTTGAGCGCCTCGAAGACCCAGCAGTACCTGCGCCGACTCGGGCTGCCCGCTCCCAGGGCGCCGTCGGTGGCCGGGTTGTTCGCCCTGCACCGGGCGCACGTCGAGCAGGTGCCCTACGAGACGCTGGAGATCCAGCTGGGGCGGCCGACGACGGTCGATCCGTACGAGTCGGCCGACCGAATAATGCGTGGCCGCGGCGGCTACTGCTACCACCTCAACGGCGCCTTCGCCACGCTGCTGACCACGCTCGGATACGAGGTCCAGTGGCACGTCGCCGGGCTCCAGCCGGATGCAGGGATGCCCGCCGGAGCGAACGGCAACCACGTCGCATTGACCGTCGAATGCGAGGGCCGCACGTGGTTCGCGGACGTCGGTCTCGCCGACGCACTGCATGAACCAATGCCACTGCGGGAGGGGACATACCAGCAGGGGCTGATGACATTCGGCCTCCGCCCTTCAGCCGCCGAACCGGGCGGATGGCGGTTCGATCACGATCCCAAGGATCCTTCCCGGGAATGGACTTCCTGACCGCGCCCGCCAGCCCGGCCGACTTCGCCGAGCGGCATCAACACCTCTCGACCTCTCCGGACTCGCCGTTCGTCAGCACGGCCTGCGTGTTCCGACGGGACGCCACAGGACTCGACGCACTGCGGGGCTGCGTCCTGACCCGCACCGACGTCGACGGCCGGCACAAATACGAGCTGACCACCGGCGAGGAGTGGTTCGCGGTACTCGGCAGCCGCTTCGGGCTGACCCTGGACGACCTGCGCCCCGCCGACCGCGACGCCCTGTGGCAAAAAGTCCACACCACCCACCTGGCCTGGAAGGCCACGGCCACCCAGCCCTCGTAGCTACGCCGCCATACGGCCGCCAGCGGCCCGGGGGCGCTGCCGCGTTGTTCACGGACGCACTGTCCCAGTAGCGGTGCCCAGACAGACCCAAAAAGCATCCTTCGACAGGGACCTTTCGAGATCAGTCCTTCGAGGAGGCGCGCGACCAGTCGTAGGCGGCGGCTGAGCGCTTGAGCCGGCGAAACCCGCCAACTCAAGCGCTCAGTCACAACGTGTGTGACTGAGCGGCCGAGCCGGCCCGTGAGCGCTTGAGTTGGCCCGGGTGAGCGTCGTGGTTGGCCCGCAGGGCGCAACTCAAGTCGTCAGGGTGTACCGCCGAAGACGACGTCCTTGGTCTCGACCGCCCCAGCCGTCCGCCCCGGCGCCGTCTGGTAGGTCCAGTACAGGTTCGTGTGCGCGATGACCTGGTCCGGCGGGGGCGCACCCCATGCTGTCTTGTCGCCCGTCGTGTGGGCGTCGCTGACCAGCGTCGCGTCGTACCCCCTGGCGAACGCGCCGTGGAGCGTCGAGCGGATGCACGCGTCGGTCTCCGCACCGACGACGACGAGCCGCCCAACACCGAGTCCCGACAGCACGGTCTCCAGAGTGGTGTCCTCGAAGGAGTCGCCGTAGCTCTTCTCGACGAGCGGCTCGGCGTCCTCTGGATTGAGCTCCGGGACGATCCGCCAGTCGTCGCTCCCTCTCGTGAGCTCCTCGTCGGAGTGCTGGACCCAGACGACCGGGACCCCTTCCCGCCGCGCCCGCTCGACGAGGCTGGCGACGTTCGCGACGACCACGTCGCGCTGGTGGACCCCTTCGACGACGCCCTTCTGCACGTCGACGACAAGGAGCGCGGTGTTCGGCCGGTTCTCCAATATGGTCATGATCTTCCTTTACTCTCGCTGGGCTCGTGTCTACGCACGGTAGCCCCACCCACCGACAGCGGGCCGGACGTCGATCAGCGCCGCCACCCAGGCAGCAGCACAAGGAAGTCCGGTCCGTGCTGCAGCCCAGGGCGCTGCTGCTGGCCCGCCCGTGAGGTGAACCCGCATATTGGCGCCGACGCCAGCGCCGGGGAACCGGCCACACCCTCGGCCGACCAACCCGGCCCGCCATACCGCTTCTTGCGCAAACCACGCAGGTGAGCGAGGCGGCCCACAGGGTGGGAGGCGACTCTCTCAGGTGTCCCTGCAGTGCGCACAAGACCCAAGGGAGTAGCCTCTGACCTGGGGTGTCAGGGGCGGGTGGCGGCCACGAGCTCGCCGGTCGTCACCACTCGGGCGAAGCCGCCGCCGTGCAGCGAGACGGCACTCGCCCGGGCGAGTTCGTCGGCCGTCAGATGCCAGCCATTCGGGCCGGTCAGGCCGAAGGTGTGGGTGGCGTCGAGGACGACCAGCACGTCGTAGCCGAGGTTGCCGCCCATGCGGGCGGTGGTCTCCACGCACATGTTGGTCTGGATGCCGGCCAGTACGACCTGGGTGATGCCTGCCGCCTTGAACCATTCGTCAAGGTTGGGGGTGCCGTAGAACGCCGAGTTCGCGGACTTGGTGACGAGTAGCTCCGGACCGCCGCCCTTGCCGCGCCGCTCCTGGACGTACTCCTTGAAGTCGTTTCCCTCATACCCGGTCCGCAGCGGCGAGCCAGGCTTGTTCGAGTCGTGCCGCACGAAGACGACTGGCCGGTCCGTGCCCTGCCAGGCCACGATCAGCGAGGCGATGTTCTCATCGGCGGCCGGGTTGTTGCGTGAGCCCCAGAACTCCGACTCGTCGAAGCCCTTCTGCACGTCCACCACTACCAGCGCCGCGTTCTGTGTGATCTCCATGCCCACGATCCTGCCGCCCCGCCGGGCCCGCTCACAGAAGACGAAAAGACAGCGATCGATGGCTTACTGCCAGGGTGACCCGACCGTCACCGGCCCACCGCATCGCCCTGCTCGCCTTCCCCGGCATCCGCGCCTTCGACGTCTCGGTGATCACCGAGGTATGGGGGACGGACCGCACCGACCGCGGGGTGCCCGCGTTCGAGCTGCGCCGGGTGGCCGCGGGCCCCGAACCGGTACCGATGCGCGGCGGGCTCGCGCTCACACCGGACCGCACCCTCGCCTGGCTCCCCTGCGCCGAACTGATCCTGGTGCCGGGCCTGGACGACCACGTCACCCCAACACCCGAGCCGGTCCTGGCGGCGCTGCGCCGCGCCCACGACCGGGGCACCACCATCGCCGCGCTGTGCGGCGGTGCGTTCACTCTCGCCCAGGCGGGACTGCTGGACGGCCGCCGGGCACTGACCCACTGGGCGCTGACCGACCTGCTGCGGGCCCGGCACCCACGGGTGCGGGTCGAGCCGGACGCCCTGTTCGTCGAGGACGGCAATCTGTGGACCTCCGCCGGTACCGCCGCCGGCATCGACCTGTGTCTGCATCTGGTGCGTGCCGCACACGGCGCGGAGGCGGCCGCGACAGTCGCCCGCTCCATGGTCACCGCACCGTTCCGGACCGGCACCCAGGCCCAATTCATCGAACATCCGACACCGCACGCCGACCGCGACGCGGACGCGCTGGCCGAGGTGCGCGCCTTTGCCCTGGCTCATCTCAACGAGCCACTCACCGTGTCCGCGCTCGCCGCCCGTGCCGGGATGTCGCCGCGCTCCTTCGCCCGGCACTTCGCGGCAGCCACCGGGACCACCCCGCTGCGCTGGCTTGTCGACCACCGCATCGCGGCGGCCCAGAAGCTCCTCGAACGCACCGACCTACCCGTGCCCGAGGTCGCCCGCCGGTCCGGTTTCGGCAGCGAGGTGACCATGCGCCAGCACTTCGTATCCCGCCTGGCAACCAGCCCGCGCGCCTACCGCACCTCGTTCGCTGAGCAACCGCCCTCTGCACAGACGCGTTGATTGCGGGCCAGCCACTACGCTCCGCCGGGCCAACTCGACCACTCACGGGCCAGCTTGCGCGCTCAGTCACATTTCCCGACGATCTGGTGCAACTGCGGCGTGACCTTGATCAGGTCAACGCCGACCTCAAGGCATTCCTCGACGCGCACCCGCATGCCCCGGAGCCCCTTGACGGCTGGCACGGCAAACCCGGCGAAGGCTACTGGCGCGATCGGCAGCGCGACCCCTCGCCCGGCTGGAGCGACGACGACAAGGCGCACGAGACCGAACTCCGCCGGAACCTCCTTGACCTCATCGGCAAGGTCCACAGCCACCCACACTGGGACGCCCTCACCGGACCCGACCTCGTCAAAGCACGCATGAAGCTCAAGCACATCGACGACGCCGACGAGGACTGACCGGAATCGCAGAAGCCCCTGCCCGAACCGGGCAGGGGCTTCTTGCAGTACCGCACGCCAGCGCTCCATCCGGGGCCGGCGGGGCCTCCATCTGCCGCAGTTCGAGCTACCTACTCCACCGCATACAGCAGCTTGTACTCAGCGCCATCCGCCCTGAAGTGCAGACTGCGTTCACCAGGCGTATCCGTAATCCACTGCTTCCCGAGCCTGTCATCCCTGTCCGGGCCGTCGTCCTCCCAGAGAGAGACGGCAATCGTTCCCGTGAAGTCGCAGTCGTACTTCACGGTGTACATCCGGCCCCCCAGCACCGTCCCATTCCACACAGTGCCGCGATTCTGGACAACAAGCCTCGGCTCATCGAAGCCGCTCCAGTCCTCAGCCGTGACGCACTTGAGCTTCTCCAGATACAGCTTGGCCATACCGTCCCCTGTGAAGGATCCTTCCCGACACTTCACATCCTGCCGAGCCTCAATAAACGATCACTAAACGATCTGGTGCGGTATTCGCCGCCGCGGCGATGCCCCGCCCAACACCGACGGGGCGTCGCCGCAGTCCCGGTCAGAGCAGCCAGTGGGCGCCAGCCCCACCAGCCCCGAGGCTGACCAGCCACGCCAGCAGCGCCGGCGACAACGCCAGTTGCAGATGATGGCTGGCGCGTACCTGCAGACCACGGCGCCCCAACGTCAGACACCACGCCTCAGACGCCTGCGGCCGGGAACGCTTCCCGGGACGCGTAAAACTTGATCCAGGTGCTACCGTCATGAACGACTCCAAACTTGATACGAGGGGTCTCGCTGAGCGGGGTGCAACCCGCAGGCACTTACACAGCCGAGGTGTTCCACCACCTCGGCTGTTTTGCTGCTCAGACAGTAGCGCCGCCGAGATCCAGACAGACTGGAAGCGATCGAATCCTGGACACCTGAAACTCACTGAGACTCACTGAGGCTGCATTGCACGTGTATTGGGTCTCGAGAGTCCGGGGCTGGTCGAAGGTGGGTAATTTAGTCAATGCTGCAGGTCAGGATGGCGTTCCCACCTGGCACTTCCCTGCAGGGGGGTGTCAAAACCATCCTTCAGCTGTGCGATCGCCCCGGGGTGCAGACACTCGATCACAGGGAACCCGCCGCGCTGGCAGACGTGTCTGAAAATCACCTACAGGTGTCAGGGCGTCCTCAACCGCGTCGTCCAAGCTGGCCCAGCCGCTAACCTCCCCCTGCACACGACCTCAGGGGGAACGCGTGGACGAGGGCAAGGCCGCCTTATACGCCGCCATCATCGGCTTCGCCGCAGCCATCATCGGCGCCGCAGTCGGCGGATGGGCCAGCTGGCGAGCAGCACGACATCAAGTTGTTGGCGGGGCAAAGAACGAGCACAGGCACTGGGTACGCCAAGAGCGACGGAGGGCTTACGGGCAAGTGATCCAAGCAGTCCAAGAGCTCTCGCACGGTGAGAGAGCTCTGCCGAATCCTGACGTGCCACCCAATGACTACACGCAATCTCAAGATATCGGGAACACGCTGTTAGAACTTCAAAAAGCAGTCATCGTCGCGTGTGAAGAGGCATACATATTCGGGCCAGAGGGTGTGACGAAGCATGTCGAAGCGCTCCGGAAATCCTGCTGTGAATTTATTGCGTCCTCATTGAAGCTGCATCAGCAGGAGGTTGGAACCGAAGAACATTCCCAGGCTAGAGGAGAGAGGGATGGTGCGTTGAATAAAATGATGGGCCGACATGGGGCATTCATCGCAGTCTGCAACTTCGAACTCATCGGTGAAGGACTCAACTCCGACAGCAGTTACATACCCGCGCCAGACTAATCCTGCAGCCCTGACTTGCGTCTTCGCTACCGCTTGCCGCTCTACGCTACCTCTCGGTGCCGGTCTGGTCAGACGGCCAGAGCCTCCTCTCGCAGGAACGCCGCCGGGCACTGCCGGCAGATCAGCGACCGCGCCCACCGCTCCCGCGCCTCCTCCGCAGCCGACGCCCGCCGCGGCAACCACGGGCGCCATCCCGCCGCCTAACTGCCAGCCGCACAGTCTTCGAGCGGTTTACCCTTGGGGTTCATGACGTCCGGCTGTTTTACGTCGTTCACCTGCTTGAATGCGTCGAGTCTGTGGCCGAGCATTTTTTTGAAGTCAGCGATACCGAAATTTCCTTCTACGGGTGAGAGTTTCCCGTCGCCGGCTCGAACCCATTGCTTTCCGTTTGTATCTCGAAAGTAGATTAGTAGCAAATCTACGTAAGTGTTTTCCGCCGAGTACCGCTCCCCGTCACCCCGGATGATATCGGGGGGTGTAATGGTGAAGCTTGAGCAGGGCTGGATAGGGTGGATCACGATGACGTCGTGCAGCTCATCGTAAGATTTTCCCGTTTTATTATCGATCCCGAAGGTGGTAAATGCAAGGTCTAAGATTGTTACCGGGTCGAGGGAGCGGTTTGCGAAAACGCCGTTGGTGGCATATGTGTAATTCTTTGATGGCTCAGACCACATGTAAACGCGAGACGCCTGAGCGCGGCTCTCCTCATCCGTGGTTTTGCGTGACTGATCGAGCTGATCCTGGGCAACCTTGGCACCATAGTAAGTGCTAACCCCCGTGAATATGAGGCCCCGGCAGCTATTAGGCCGGTAATTAGATTCCAATCAAGTCGAAATCCAGCTCGTCGAGCCGTCCCACTGTTCTGTCGAAGCCTCCGCACCCGCTGAGGATGCGGCCACTTCCCACGCACCAGCCGTAAGCGCGTCCTACGGTCCTGTCGGTTCCGAGACACTGATTCCCCCAACGAACTTCATCTCTCCGCGACCGGTCACACCGCGACCGCATCCTCCCGCGGGAACGTTACCGGGCACCGCAGACAGATCAACGACCGCTCCCACACGGCCTTCGCCTCCTCGGCGGCCGACGTCTGACGCAACATCCACGTGCCCAAGCCTGCCGCACACACCAGCAGCGCGATCCCGGCCGCCACCACACCCGACCCGAGAAGCACGGCCGCCAACACCCCGGCACCCACCGGCAACAGCCACTGCGCCATGTACGCCTCCGGCGGGGCATGCTTCGACCGCGCCTCCGACTCACGCGGCAACGACCGCCAGTACTCCGGCAAATCCAGCACCTGCACGTGATCCTTGCAGCGCGGGCATGTGAGCGTCATCAATCCCCCCCGGTCAGAAGACGAGAGCCTGCCAGCGGAGTCGGTTGTTCAGCAGGGCGCGAAGTCGCCCACCTGAGGCCGACACGAAACAGCCCCACCCCAGTACAGGGCGGGGCTCCGGGACACGGTCACGCTCGCTCGGACCGTGAGGGCTTCCTCAGGCAGGAACCGGGCCGGACACCGCTGGCAATACAACGACCGCGCCCACCGAGCCCGCGCCACCACAGACGCCGACGCCCGCCGCGACAACCACACACCGATACCCACACCGCCAGCTACCGAGAGCCGTCACTTGGCTGGACCGACGAAGAGAAGCAGACCGAGCCCAACCTCCGCCTTGAAGTCCTCTACCTAGCCGCCCTGACCTGGGATGATGTGGTCATGCGGGCCTCTGACCTGCAGAAATGGATCTTTCAGCGTCCTTCAGGTTCGTGCCGCGTTACGCAGTCGATTCTCCTCACGCGCTCCCCAGCGCCGCCCAAACTCCCCAGATTCTCCCCAGGGATGGTCCGTGCAGCTGGACGGGGCGCCGTCGGAGCCCCTACCTGAGGCGCTGCTTTAGCTACGTAGCGTGACTGCCGTGGGTCAGGTAGAGGCCCACCAGCAGGTTCTTCGTCTGTTGGTGGTACAGAGCTCCCCTTGTTGCTGACCTGCTGAAACGGCAACCGTGGCTGCCCTGGTCAGAGCGTTGGTCCGTGCACGGTCCGGATCTTGGCGTCAGCTTGCTGAGTGCTGGGACAAGGGTGTCAGCCCCGCCCTGGAAGGTGCCTTCGTCGGTTCCTGGTCAGTTCCAGCGCGGCATGTGGCGAGTTGAACGTGCATGGGCGCGGCAACCCGCCAGGTACTGGAAGCGTGTCTCTTCGGCCTCAATTGGCTCCGCCCCATCCAGGCTTGGGCCAACAGTCCCACGGTGTGCTCGGGGTGCTGCTCCGGCTTTCGGCGCGACGACCTGATGGCCTTCGGCGGATTTCCGGAACGGACCATCGTCGAGGACGTGGACTACACCTGCTACGCCCGGGCGGAACGTCCCTACGTTCAAGCCTGACAGGGCGGAAAATATGCTGGTCAGGGGCGCTTTTTGGGTGCTCCTGTCGTGCGCAGGTGGGGTCGAGTGCAGCCTCCTTTGGCAGGGTTCTTGCTGACCTGATACTGACCCTTCTGATGGGGCGTCAGGCCAGTACGGGCGCGTCGATGCGGCCGACTGCTGGTGGTAGCCGGGCGGGGGGAGGGGCGAGGCGCCGACGGTCGGGGCTGTGACCGTGGGGCAGTGCCGAATGGTTCGGAAGCTTGCTTGAGGGCGGGCAAGGGGCCGTCGCGTTGGTCGCCAGGGGGACGGGGCGGGCTCCACCGGCGGGGTCGCTCGTCGGCCGGGGCCCAGAGGTCAACCCCGCGGGCGCGAGCACGCTTCGAGGCGGCGGGCGAGTGCCTGGAAGCGGGCTGCTGGATCGCGCCGTGCGGCCGATGAGCTTTTCCGGGCCTCGGTCGGACGGGCGGATCAGCGCAGTCCGGCGAAGAGATCGTTCTCGGGTAGGGCCGTGCCGGTGGCGTCCTTGACGCGTACGAAGGTCTCCATGCCCATCAACTCGCCGAACCGCTCCTTGCCCATCTTGAGGAAGAAGATGTTCTCGCCCTGACTGGCGTGCGCGGCCAGTGCGTCGAACTTCTGACCGCTGAAGGCGGTGGTGTCCACCCACGTGGTGATCTCATCGTCGGGGAGGCCGATTTCGGCTATCGCGGCGGCCTCGGCAGGATCCGGCTCCGGCATGTCCTCATGGAACTCGCGCATGGTCTCCCCGAACCGCTGCATCATCGAGCGGGGCATCGTCGTCCAGTACACCTTCGGTGTCAGCGCGGTCATCTCCAGCGCCGCCATCGTGATGCGGTGGGCCTGGATGTGGTCGGGGTGGCCGTAGAAGCCGTTCTCGTCGTAGGTGACGACCACATCGGGTCGGTAGTGCCGCATGAGTTCCGCAAGTCGGGCGGCGCCTTCCTCCACGGGGGTCTGCCAGAAGGAGCCGGGGGCCTCGTTGCTCGGCCAGCCGATCATCCCGGAGTCGGCATAGTCCAGCATCTCCAGATCGCTGACCTTCAGGACGTCACAGCTCGCCTGGAGTTCTTGACGGCGCATCAAGGCGACGGCCGCCGGATCGTGCCCGGGATCGCTCGGCTTGACACCCCCCGGTCCGTCACCGCAACCGCCGTCGGTGCACGTCACGAGAACCGTGCGGATGCCCTCCGCCGCGTACCGCGCGAGGACCCCTCCGGTTCCGGTGGCCTCGTCGTCGGGGTGGGCGTGTACTGCCATGAGCGTCAAGGGCCGGTCAGTCATGAAAACAGTCCTCCTGCAGAAATACGTCGTGTTCCGAGTGCGCGGCGGGCACCCCGTGATCCTGGTGGGGCGGACGACCTTGTGGTCTTCGTGTTCCCCGCCCATGCGGCGCCCGTCCCTCGGTCGATGCAACCAGCCGACCGGCCCGGCTGTTCCCGGCGCGGCCGTGGCCTTCCAGGCTTCGGGTTTCAACGCGAACGAGGTACAGGCGCGAACTGCCCCAACTGCAGCTACAGGGCAAGGGCGTCGGCGGTCAGGCGGGAGAGGATCGCGGTCGGTGCGGAGGAATCAGGCACGGTTCTCCGTGAGGGAGGTCGGGCGCAGGGCTTGGGCGAACGAGGCGGCCAGGGCGGGGGCTTGACCGGGGACGGTGGTCAGGGCGCGGACGATCGGGGTGCCGATGACGACCGCGTCCACCAGCGGGGCGACGCGCGCTGCGAGGGCCGGGGTAGAGATCCCCACTCCCGAGACCGCGGGCAGCGGGCTCGCTGAGCGAAGGCGCCGGGTGAAGTCGGCGAGGGCCGGGATGTCGAGCGGGCGCCCTGGTAGCCGGTGGGTGCCGCGCTGGCGGGTGCGTAGAGCCATCCCGAAGCTTCGGCAGTAGCGCTGGGGAAGTCGGCGTCGAGGACGTGGCGCGGGACGAGGCGTGGGGTGCGCAGGCCCGCTGCCCTCGCGGCGCCATGCCAGCGTGCGGCCGTGTGCGCGGGCAGGTCGACGACCATCACCCCGGCGGCACCGGCACCGGCGTCGGCGAACAGGCGGGCCAGGCGTTCAGAGCCGTGGCGGCTGACGGGCTCCCAGTAGGTCATGACGACAGTCGGCCGGAGGGAGGCGGCATGCTCGGTCGCGCGGAGGGTGCGGTCGAGGACCTTCCCGCGCTGCAGGGTGCGGCGGTAGGCGGACTGGATGACCGGGCCGTCGAGGACCGGTGGGCGGTGTGCCAGAGCGACCTCGAACAGGTCGGCCCCTGCCCGCGCGAGGCGGTCGAGGTGACAGCGCTCTTCGGTAGCCGAATGCAGGCCGGCGGGGACGAACACGCCAAGAGAGCAACCGGGTTTGGTGAGGAGGGATTCGGCGGTGGCCAGGGTGGGAGTCTTTCCCGGAGGTGCCGTCGCCGGAGGTCAGCGACGGCGTCCCGCCGGTGGAGTCGGGGTGGTCGCGGGGGTAACGGCGCTCCGGCCGTGGGTGTGTGCCGCTGCGGATGAATTGGCGGTGACGCTGGGGCCGACGAGGGCACGGTCGATGAACCGCTCGTCCTCGCGTTGCGCGGTGGCGGAGGCCAGACGGCGGGAGAGCCGTTGTGCCAGCGCGCGGTACGCCTTGGCGGAGGCATCCATCCTTTCGGCGGCGTCATGAAGGACGCGTCGGCTCGCGTCCGGGGTCTCATAGGCGTGCTCATACAGCAGCACTTCGGTGCGGGTGTGAATGGCGAGGGTGCACATGGCGGCGGCGAGCGACACCTGGGCTGAGACCTCGGCGAGTTCGGCGAGATTCTCGTACCCGTTCTTCATGACCGCGTACTGGCTGGGTGGACAGGTCCGCGAGCTGCTGTGTGCACCGCGTCGCCAACTCCTGCGCCCGGACGGCTTTCGGAGCCAGCTCGCGGACCGGCTCGGAGATCTCTGCGGCACGCTCCTGTTCTTCGTCTGCTGGTGGTACACCGTCTGCATGGCTCTGACCAGTGCAAATGCGTTGTGTAGAGGCGCATGGGCAGACGTTGGCCCGGGCATGGTCCGGATTTCGGTAGGAGAGGATCGACCGGCAGGTCTCAGCTGCTCTGCTGTTTTGGTCGGGGAAGCCGTCGATCACGGCCGCGAGGTTTTCGGCGAGCGACAAGAGGTCCTCACAGGTCTCGCGCCCATGCGTCCACCCGATCATGCGGTCTTTCTCGATACGCCAGCCCGGTCGGGCGTCGTGCATGCGCCGTTCCATGGCGTACGTACTGATGAGAGCGGCGAAGTCGGGATCGGATGCGCAGTACGGGCCAGATGGTGCCTAGGTCGGGCAAGTCGCTTGCGCGTCCCGTGAGGCGGTTGAGCGCGGGGCGTTTTTCCAGTCGATGGGATGCGGTCAGTCGGCGGCTCGTCACGGCAGTGGCCGGGAGCGTCCGGGGAAGGCGTAGTACGGCCACGGAGTACGTCCATGCGACATTTAGCAGTCTCAGCTGGCGGGCGATTTCCGGTCCCGTACAGCGGAGGCAAGGGTCACGGCAGTCCCGACGAGGATGGGCACGATCATTGCGGTGAAAAGCCAACCGGACACTTGTCGTTCTGGCGCGGAACGCCACAGCACTGCGCAACCGATCGCGAGCGAGATGCCTGTGCAAGTGTTGAGCACCAGCAATGCCCGGGCGATCCACAGTGCGGAGGCGCGGGTGCGCGGCCGGTTGACTGACGACCTCGCCAGGGAAGGTGCAAAAGGTGCTGCGGTGTCGTCCGGTAGCTCGGAATGCGGGGTAACCCGCAACGTCAGCTCTGCGCAGGCCGTCAGCAGCACTGTCGCTCCGATGAACACGAACACCAGGACAAATGCGCTGCCGATCGACCGGTCCGTCCATGCGTCCACACCGTCGACGCTGATGTGCTGCGGCAGCCGATGGGGCAGGTGCGGGTAGCGGGCGAGGCCCCAGAGAGATAGTGCGGCGAGCAGTACAGCGTTAGGGAACAACCACAGGCGTACGGGTGCCGAGAAGACCATGAGATCGATTATCGGATGAAGAGGTCAAGGTCGGTACCGGATCCCCAGTCGCTTGTGCCAAGGAACCAAGGCCGAGCCGTCGCGGGCTCCTGACTTGGCCTTGTCCGGGGGGACCGTTCCCAGGCGTGCAGGCACTCCGAAAGCCTCTGGACCTGCACGAACCAGTCAGAGATCAAGAACTACAGCTGACCTGAGAGGTGTTTTCCGTGACAGCGGATTTGCGGTCGTCGGAAGACGGGGCGAGGATTTTTTTTAGGGGAACGGCGGGGCACACGTTGATGCCGACGCCATCGGATCGGTACCGCGCCCTTCGGACCGTGACGCTCACCGGCAGTATGCGCCGCCGTGGCGGAGAAGATGGAACATACGGGTGCTCAGCCGGGGGCGACGGGCGAGCTGTCCAGCTGGGCGGCAGTCGGAAGGAGTCTGCCCATGCGGATCGCCGTAGACCTGAATCGGTGCCAGGGGTACGCACAATGCGTGTTTTTGGCGCACGAGGTCTTCAGATTGACTGGCCAGGAGGCCCTCACCTACGAGCCGAACCCCGATGACGAACGGCGCCTGCAGGTTGAGCGGGCCGCTGCGGCGTGTCCGGTGCAGGCGATCGTGCTCGAGCGCCTGGACGGCGCGGAGGGGAGCGCGACGTCATGACCGTGCGGGCAACGGTCGCGGAGCTGGTGCGCGAGTTCAGGGCCGATGGCCGGATCGTCATCGTCGGTGCGTCCCTGGCCGGACTGCGGGCCGCCGAAGCCTTGCGTGAGGAGGGCTTCTCCGGGGCTCTGACCATCATCGGGGACGAGCCGTACGAGCCCTACGACCGTCCCCCGCTGTCCAAGCAGGTGCTCAAAGGCTGGGTGCCGGCCGATCACACCAAGCTGCCCCACCTGCGAGAAGTGAATGCGCAGTGGCGGCTCGGGGTGTCCGCCACCGGGCTGGACCGGGCAGCCAAGCAGGTGCGCCTTGCCGACGGCGAGGAGATCCCGTACGACCGCTTGCTCATCGCCACGGGCACCCGCGCGCGACAGTGGCCGAACCCGGACGAGGCTGCTCTGGACGGGGTCTACACACTGCGCTCGCGTGATGATGCCGCACAGTTGCAAAAGGCGCTGGCCGCGCCGCCGTCGCGGGTCATGGTCATCGGCGCCGGGTTCATCGGTTCGGAAGTGGCCTCCGTCTGCCGGGAACTGGATCTCCCGGTGACCGTCGTCGAGCGGGGCTCGGCGCCGCTGGTCGGCGCGCTCGGCGGGGTGATCGGTGAGATCGCCGCGGAGATGCAGCGCGACCACGGCGTGGACCTGCGCTGCGGGCTGGGCGTGTCGTCACTGGAGGGAGACTCCGGCGGACACGTCCGGCGTGCTCATCTCTCGGACGGAACCACCATCGACGCCGATGTGGTGGTGGCCTCGCTGGGGTCGATCCGGAACGTGGAATGGCTGGAGGGCGCCGGGCTGGCATCCGGTTTCTGGGGCGTCGGCTGCGACGCCGGCGGTCGCGCCTTCGACGTCAACGGCGTGATCACCGACAGCATCTACGTGGCCGGAGACGTGGCGCGCGCGCCCCACGTGCTGTACGAGTACCAGTTCCTCGCGATGGAGCACTGGGACAATGCCGTTTTCGGCGCCGAGGTCGCGGCCCACAACATGGTGAACCTCGAGCCCCACTATCGCCCTCATCTGTTGCTGCCCGGCTTCTGGTCCGGTCAGTTCGGCGTCAACATAAAGTCCGTCGGCGTGCCGCCTTTCGGTGACGAGATCGTCTTCACGCAGGGGTCCGTCGAGGAGCGCCACTTCGCTGCCGCCTACGGTCGCCGGGGCCGCATCGTCGCCGCCGTCTCCTTCGATCACGGTAAGTGGCTGGAGTACTACGGGAAGCTGATCGAGCAGTCGGGTCCGTTCCCGCCTCCGCCGCCGGGCTGGGACCAGCCCACCGACATGAAGCCGATGCCGGCCGAGTTCCCGCAACCCGGCGTCCCGACGGCGCTCCCCGACGTCGTCCTGACCGGCCACGACCCGAGCGAGCGGAGGGCCGAGTTCCGGCCTCGCCCTCGTTGACGCGCCCGGACGTGCGGGCAAGCGGACAGCAACGACAGGAAGAAGGAGGGGAGCCTCGTGGTCGAGGAAACCCCCTGGCAGCAGGCCCTCCGCTACGCCAACCGCGCCAATCCCTACCCGTTCTACGAGGAACTCCGCAAGACACCGGTGGCGCGGCAGCCGGACGGCACCTACGTCGTCAGTACCTACCAGGAGATCGTCGCGCTGCTGCACGACCCCCGGGTCAGTTCGGATGTCAGGAAGCTCCCCGCCCCGGTGGCGGCCCCGGCCGAGGGCTCGACGGAGGGCGAACTGATCACGGAGGCGGTCATCCTGGAGCCGAACATCATCACCCAGGATCCACCCGAGCACGATCGGGACCGCCGGATGATGACGCCGCATTTCGTCGGCCCGTCCCATTCCCCTCACCTGATCTCCGACCTGGAACCCGACATCCGCCGCATCGTGGACGGCCTCCTGGACAACATGCAGGGCAAGCCCCGGATCGACGCCGTCGACGAGTTCGCCTACCCCCTGCCGGTGACCGTGATCTGCAAAATCCTGGGCGTGCCACTGGAAGACGAGCCACGCTTCCACAGCTGGATCGAGACGGCCCTGGACGCTTTGGATTTCGGCCCCGAGGCTGCCTCCGAGGAGATACAGAGCCGACGGGCCGGCGGGCGCCAGGCCGTGGAGGAGTTCGGGCAGTTCGCAGCTGAGCTGCTCGACCGGTACGCCCAGCAGCCCGGCCCCGGCATGCTCTCGGCGATGGTGAACGAGGACGGCCCGGAGGGACGGATGTCCAAGGGCGTGCTCGTGAGCAATGCCTTGCTCCTGATCTTCGCCGGGCACGAAACCACGGTCAATCTCATCGCCCACAGCGTGCTCACCCTGCTGCGGCACCCCGACGCGCTCGAGAAGCTGCGCCGCCGGCCCGAGCTGATCGTGCCCGGGGTCGAGGAGTTGCTGCGCTACGAGTCATCGGTCCAGTTCTGGCACACCCGCTCCGCCGTGGAGGACATCGACATCGCAGGCAGCACCATCCCGAAGGGCGCGCCGATCTTCCTGGCCTACGGCTCGGCGAACCGTGACCCGAACCGGTTCGCCAACCCCGACGAGCTTGACCTCGAACGCCGGGACAACCAGCACCTCGGATTCAGCCAGGGCATCCACTTCTGCTTCGGCGCTCCGCTCGCGCGGCTCGAGGTCCAGGTCGCGGTCGGCGAGTTCGTCCGCCGGGTGGAAAATCCCCGGCTCGTCGAGGACCCGCCGCCGTACCGCCACAACCAGATTTTCCGCGGCCCGCGCCACGTCCTGGTCGACATCGACGGCATCCGCGACTGAATCGGCGTGCGTAAGGGATCGCTATGCGGGCTTTTCAACTCGTCGGATGGCAGCAACCGCCCGAGCTGCGCGAGGTGCCGGTGCCCGAGCCCGGTCCGGGGCAGGTCCTGGTGAAGGTCGGGGGCGCCGGTGCGTGCCACTCGGATCTGCACATCATGGAGGCACCCGGACCACCACCCGGGTTCGCCACGGAACTGCCCTTCACGCTCGGCCATGAGAATGCGGGATGGGTGGAGAGCCTGGGGCCGGGTGTCACCGGGTTCGCGCCCGGAGACCCTGTGATGATCTACGGTCCCTGGGGCTGTGGGACGTGCGCCAACTGCCGTGAGGGCCGGGAGAATTACTGCCAGAGGGCCAGTGGTCAGGGCGGGGGCCTGGGAGGCGGTAACGACGGCGGAATGGCTGAGTACCTGCTGGTCCCGGCGGCGCGATTCCTGATTCCGCTGGGCACCCTCGACCCCCGCCAGGCCGCCCCGCTCAGCGACGCGGGGCTGACCAGCTATCACGCCGTCAAGCGATCGGTGCACCTGCTGGGTCCGGGCTCGACCGCGGTGGTGATCGGGGTGGGCGGTCTGGGCCAGATGGCCATCCAGATGGTGCGAGCGCTCAGCACGGCGACCACCGTCGTCGCCGTGGACACCGATGCCGGCAAGCTGGAAACCGCCAAGCGCATGGGCGCGGACGAGGTGTTGCTCTCGGGCGAGGAGGCGGTCACGCGCATCAAGGACATGACGGGCCAACAGGGCGCTCAGCTCGTGCTCGACATGGTCGGCATGGACCCGACCCTGCGGATGGCTGCTCAGGTGGCCAGGGTGCTTGGCCACCTGACCATCGTCGGTCTCGGTGGCGGAGCCCTGCCCGTCAACTTCGCGAGCCCGCCTCACGAGTGCTCGGTCACTTCGCCCTACTGGGGCTCCCTTCCCGAACTGATGGAAGTGATCACTCTCGCCCGGCAACAGAAGATCAAGATGCTGGTCGAGTGCTTCACCTTGGCACACGTCAACGAGGCATACCGGCTTCTGCACGACGGCAAGATCCAAGGACGCGCCGTCATCACCCCTCACCCGTGAGTACTGTCATCAACGCGACCGGGCCGGTGCCGCAGGCCGTAACTGTCGGAGGGAACGTCATGGAGGCGGTGGCCGGTGCGGTCGCTGGACCGGGCCGACGGCGGACGGCACAGTCAGCAGCGGGCGCGGCAACGGCAGCTGTGCCGGCGCCTGTGACTGTGGCTGTGACGGGCGCCGGGCTGATGAACGCGGCCTGCGGGCGGTTGCCGTGACCGCGAACGCCTTCCGACCGGTGGCCGCTGCACGGCGGCCGTATCTGATCGTGAATCCCCGGTCGGGAGGAGGGAAGGCGAGCCGGTTCCGCATCGCGGATAGAGCCCGTGAGTTGGGGGCCCAGGTTCTCCTGCTCGATCCTTCCCGGCCCCAGGAACTGGCGGCTGTCGCCAGACGCGCGATGGATGACGGTGCGGACCTGCTGGGGGTGGCCGGCGGAGACGGCACGCAGGCACTGGTCGCCGGGCTTGCCGCGACGAGCGGTCTTCCCTTCCTGGTCGTCCCGGCCGGTACGCGCAACCACTTCGCGATGGACCTCGGGCTGGACCGTGAGGACCCTTCGGCCGCGCTGGAGGCCCTCACGGACGGCGTCGAACTGCGCGTGGACCTAGGGTTCGCAGGCGAGCGGGTGTTCGTCAACAACGTGTCGTTCGGTGCGTACGCCGCCCTGGTGCAGGATCCGGCCTATCGGGACGACAAGATCGGCACCGTGGTGCGGATCCTCCCGGAATTCCTTGCCCGTCACGAGGGCCCGGAACTGGTGGTACGGGCCGGACTGCTCACTGTGGACCGGCCTGATGCCGTGCTGGTGAGCAACAACCCCTACCGGGTCGATGACCCGGCCGGGCTTGGCAGGCGTGCGCAACTGGACTCCGGGCTCCTCGGGGTATTGGCCGCCAGGGCGGAGACGCCCGCCGAGACGGCCGCCCGGCTGCGGAGTGGGCAGGCGCACGGCATGACCAATCTGGCCACCTCTGAAGAGGTTGTCGTCGATGCCGAGGTCCCGGTCGTCCCTGTCGGGCTGGACGGTGAAGCCGTCACCCTGCCGACTCCCGTGCGGTGCCGGATCAGTCCCGGGGCGCTACGGGTGCGGGTTCCCCGCCATCGACCGGGCGGCGCGGACGCCGGGCGGCCACCGGACCGGGGCGCCATCCGGCGGGTGGCCTCGGCTGTCGGGCGAGCTGTTCACGGCCGTCACCCCGGCTGACCGAAGCCGAACCGGGCACAGCGCGGACTTCCCGGGTCACCACGTGTGCACCCAGCGCGCGACTCTGGCTGGCGACGCGGCGCGCAGCAAGTTTCAGACGCAACGGACAGCTGCGCGATCAGTCGCGATCATGGTGGACGACGGTGATCTGGGAATGGTGCCGAGCGGACGACGGACGTCCGAGCGAGCGCTGCCCCACGTCGCAGCGCGTTCGCTTCGCGGTCGTCCGCGGCCGTGCGGCGGCGGCACCGCGTAGGGATGTCTGCCCGTCCGGGCGGTCGGCCTGTCGCTGTTCACAGGTGACCAGCCGACCGAACGGCCGGCCGATCCGGCTCCGATGATCAGTGCTGCGGGTGCGGACGGTGGAACAGGGGGCGCCGCTGGGCGGCGGGGGCCGGAGCGAGACGGCCGACTTCGACACGGAACATGATGGCCCGGGCCACCTCGGTCAGCCCCAGGACGATGGCCATGACGCCCACCACCAGGGTGAGTGCCGCGATCGAGGCGAACGGCGAGACGATCAGCACGATGCCCGCCAAAGCGCTGATGAGGCCGAAGGCCACGTGCCAGCCTCGCGCCGGCATGTCCTGGGCGGAGACAGCCGCAGCCGTCTCCATGCTGCCGCGCAGCAGCCAGCTGAAGCCGATCCACAGGGCAAGCAGCAGGATCGACTCCAGGGCGCTTCGGAAGCAGATCAACCCCAGCAGGATGGACAGCGCGCCTGTGAGGAAATGCAGCACCCGAAGATGCCGGGGCACGTGCGTACCGAAGGCGCCGGCCAGCTCGAAGACGCCGGTTGCCAGCAGATAGACACCGAAGAGCACGCCGAGGACGCGCAGCGTTGCGTCTGGCCAGACCAGAGCGATGACGCCCAGGGCTGTGGTGGCCAGGCCCATGGTGAGCAGGATCTGCCAGCCCACGTTCGCCAGGAAGGCCATGCCTTCGGCCGGGCGCGCGTTCTGCGGCGCGGTGCTACCCGGGGAAGCGGGGCCTGGGGCCCCGGAAGGGGATGTCATGACGCTGCCTCCTTCTGTTGAGCAGCGTGGTCACGTCATACACGTCCATCGTCACCCGCTCGACTCCGCGTCGCCCGGCGGAGACGGAGCGTGCGGCCGTGATCCGCTGCGGGCACTGGTGAGGTGCGTCCGTTGGGCCCGAGCTCCGGGCATGCCTGCTGTAGCCGTTGACCCCGTGGGCGATGAGCAGAGCATCCCCGTAGGGCACGGCATCGGGGTCGTTGGTGGCTACTTCCACGCCGCGCAGGCGGCCCGCGTGGGCTGGGCACTCGATCACCGCTTTGTACTTGTACAGCTCTTTCTCGTCCTCCTTGTGGAGCACTTTCTCCTGGAAGCTGTCGCTGTTCTCCAGGCCATCGAGGTTCCGGTACGTGCGATCCGGATCGCTTGACGAACTTCGCTTCCGCCGCTATGCCGTCGGTGGGCGCGCTTGGACATGGGCGTACGGGCCTTTCGATCTGGGGTGGTTGTCTGGGGCGCTCGTCAGGCGGAGGCGTTCTTCAGACGCTGTGGCCGACGAGTTGGTCGGCGAGTTTGTTGAGGCGCTTGACGGTGCGTTCCTCCGTCGCGGCCTGGGCGGGCTCGACGCGCTGGTCGCGGTCGTAGTAGGCGCCGTTGACGATCTCGGTGGCCGGGTCGCAGAGGCGTACGACATGGGCGGCGCCCTCGGCCGCGGACACGATCACTGTTGTGGCGGACCCCGGGCGAGTCGCGCCCCGCCTCCCCGGCGGATGTTGACGAAACCGTGCGAACCGTTGTGTTCTGCGCCTTGTCGCTGCTGTCCATGGTGAGCGTCGTGGTGCTGGCTGTCATCGGCCGGCGGCGCAGGGCATGAATCGACCCACCTGCCCCCGAACTGGGCTACGCGACCGTTGAACGGGCCCAGGAGGTGGCCCTGCGAGATCTACTGCGCACCGGCTACCGCGATGAGTGGGGATAACGGATACCTCAACGTGGACCCTGCGAAGTTCTGAGGAAAGCGGTATCGGGTCTCGCTGACGTTAGTCCAGGTCAGCGGGGGTCGGCAACGGTGTGGTGAGTGAACGCAGACCCGTGCCGTACCCACTGGCCGCACTGCGCCGGATCAACACTTCGGTGACGGCGTGGGGGAGTGGGGAAGAGGACCAGCGCCGGCTCGCAGTCGGCACGATGCCGCGCGCAGCCACGCAGACACTGCCAGGAGCGGGGCATGCAGAGACCGACAAGCTCGGTACCTACATCATGAAGTTGTCTACCTAGGTGCACTGACCTGGCATGATTCGACCATGCGGGCCTCTGACCTGCGAGGATAGATCTTTCAGCGTCTTTCAGGCTTGTGCCGTGTTACTCAGCCGATTCTCCCCACGCGCTCCCCGGTGCCGCCTAAACTCCCCAGATTCTCCCCAGGGAAGACCCGGACGGCGGGACGAGGGTTCCGTCGGAAGCCAGATCATCTGAGGCGCTGCCAGCTACGTTTCGTGACTGTCGTTGGCCAGGCAGAGGACCACCAGCAGGTTCTTCTAGCCCCGTTCACCGGGCTGAGCCCGTGTCAGTTCGGCAAGCTGATCACCGTGCTGCGGCGCGAGGGTGCAGATCCGGTGCGCAAGGGTCGACCGTGGAGCCTGTCGCTGGAGGACCGCGTGCTTCTGGTCGCCGCCTACTGGGGGACGAACCTGACTCTGCGCCAACTGGCCTCGCTGTTCGGGGTGTCCAAGTCTGCAGCCGACCGCATCATCGACCATCTCGGGCCATCGCTCGCCCTCCAGCAACGCAAGCGTTTTTGCAAGGACACCGTGCTGATTGCCGACGGCACAACACTTCCCACCGCAAGGTCCGAGCCCGCGTCGAGCACGCCTCGCCCGCATGAGGACCTGGAAGATCCTCCGCGACTGCCGCCTCAAAGGCGACGGCGTCCACCACGCCATGCTCGGCATCGCCCCCCTACACAACCTCACCCTCGCCGGGTGACGAAGGAACAGGCAGGCCAACGGACACGTCGTAGATCATTTACGGAACAGCCCTTAGAGATGAACGAAGCCAAGGGCGTGTGGTTCAGAACGACGGTGACGATCTCGCCGCTGCCGGCCACCGGGACGGTCCCGCCGTGGCCGGCGACTACCCGCAGCCGGACATCGGCTCGGTGGTCGGCGCCGTAGCGCGTCCTGGTCAGTAGAGGCACGCTACCTATCCGTCGATGTATCAACGGCAACACCCGGTCAAGTGCCCTGCGCAACAGTTCACTTCCGTCGCGCCATACCTTCAGAGACACCCGATGTGCCGTTCGGTAGGGCGAACCAGCAGCATTTGCCGGCAGGCGTGCGCCGCACTCCCCAGTTCCCACCGCTGAGGTGGTGGACGATCTGCAGTCCGCGCCCCCGTTTTGCGAGCACAGCAGACAGGGCATCCAGCCCACCGCCCCGATCCATCTCGTGCGCTTCAAAGGGTCGCGCAGCATCAGGGGGCTCCGGCAGCTGGCTGCTCCTGTCATAGACCTCGCAGATGAACTCACCCGCCATACGCCGCAGTACCAGCGCATACGGGCCGCGCGCATGCTCAACGGCATTGGCAACGAGTTCCCCAACCACGAGCACCGCGCCCTCGATATCGCCCTCCGGAAACCGCAGCGCTGCCAACGCCGCCCCTAGCACGGCCCGGGCCGTGATGACCGCGGTGCGCTCACCCTCCTCCCAGCGAAACAGGACGCCACTCCCACAACGGTCAGACCTGGTGTTCATCGCGAACCACCGCGCAGTGCGCACTGCCCTTGCAAAGTACGACGGTGCCGCTCGCGCTCCAGTCGTAGGCACGCCCGTACTTCGCTGAACACGCATGCTTTGGGGCACAAAACCACGGACAGGAGCAAGGCACCTGTGAGCGGCAGGGACAGGATCATGGCGAGCCTCCAGTGATCACGACGCTGGTCCGGCCCCACCGCACCGTCCGCTCGCGTAGGAGCGGAGCCGTCCTTCTCCGAAGCGGTCGACATTGTCTCCGGAGCCCGCTGGGGCCCGGGCGGGGCCAAAGCCGTCCTTAAGCGCCGTTCCGTGTTCAGCAACGGCGACTTCTACACCTACTGGCGCTTCCACATCGCCAGCGAGCAAGGACGGGTCTATCAAGCGCCGGGCCAGGGCGAATACGTGCTCGGTGCCTGAGCAGCACCTCCCGCGAAGCGATCCGTGCCCAACCCGACCCGCGTAACCATCAATGTACGTTCATGCGGGAGGCGATACATCCGTCATCTGACGGAGAGAGCGACTTTGTGGTTCCCGGTCAGGCGTCTGACGTTGGTTCACGCGGCGATTCGCGACTTCTGGGAGTCGGCGTGGACTTCGCGCAGATACGGTAACGCGGCGCCGAGTGAAGACGTTTGCGATTGCCCCAGAATTCGATGGAGAGCGCGATGCCCTGCCAGGCTGCCATTCGGGTCAAGCCCGTTCCCCGTGATACGCGTTCGTTCCGCCCTCGGCGAGCTTCCTGTACCGTGCGGCATTGCGGATGTCCCGGGATATCGGCGAGATCTGGTAGTGGTCGTCCATCGCATACCTGATGACATTCTCGGGCAGCAGTCGATGACGGTAGCCAGATAGATCGAACATTCGCCGCTGGGGAAGTGGTGGGGCTTTGTTGGGTGGTGTCGTAGGGCTGCCATGGGGTGGGTTGTCGGCAGGTGGGGAAAGCGCCGGTCCAGGTGGCTAGGAAGTGTTGGAGGAGGGCCAGGGTCTGGTAGACGGTCAGGCCCTGGCAGGGGCTTTTGGGCTCCTTCGCTGTTTGGTCAGGAACAGGTGGGCGGCGGTGACGAGGGTGACGTGGCGGTGCCGGCCGGTGAACGAGCGGCCTTCGAAGTGGGTCGAGGCCGAGGGCGGTCTTCAGCTCGCGGTAGTCGTGCTCGATGCGCCACCGTAAGTTCGCGATGCGGACGAGGTCGCGGGCGGGGGTGTCGGCAGGCAGGTTCGAGATCCAGTACTTGCCCGGCTCGTCCGCGCCCTCGGGCCACTGTGCGATCAGCCAGCTCAGCGGGATCGTGCCGTCCGCGGCGGGTTGGGGCCGGCGCCCTGCAAGACGGACCCGCACGAGCACGAAGTGCGAGTTCATCGCGGCTTTCGAGCCCTTGCGTCAGGTCGGGGCCCGCCTCTGCTCTCGTCCTGCAGCCAGCACGTGTTCACGCAAGGACACCGGCGAGACCGGCCGGGTGCGGTAACGCGGAAGGGGACTGGGCCCAAGTCCGCTGTATACAGCTGGTGCATCTGGCAGTTGCCGACCTTACCCAGCGTGCCGGAGTACTGCCGGGCCGCGTCCGGCGAGGAGATGCCGTCCTTGGGAAAACCGGTGTCGCCCACCGCTCATACCTGAGGACGGACCACCCACGGCCCGCCACACCAGTCGTGCTCGCACCGCATCGAAGGGTCAGGTGCAGGACGTGATGAACTGCTGGAGCTGCTGGTGGTCCATCCCCAGACGGTCAGCCGTCGTGCATCGACTTACGTCGGCCGTCCAACAGCAGCTCCGCAGATACAGGGCGCCCTTCTTAAGAGATCCCGCCGCACCAGCGGCGCGAACACCTCCCCGGCAGAAGGTGGTGTCGGTGCGTCGCGAACGTTTGAGGTGAGGTGCGGAGATGTAGACAGGTAGGTACCTCTTTTGAGTGCAGTGCAGTGCGGGAACGAATCGTAGTAGCCGAATTTGGACACGCCGAGCCGTATGTGCATGAGTTCGATGCTGGATGCGTACTCGACCGAGTCGAGTCGGATCCCGTCGGTGAACTTGCACTTGCTCGCTACCGTGGATCCCTCGCGAAGTACGCTGTGGATTTTCCAGAAAGGTGTTTTCTATCTTCAGTTCACGTTGCGCCGCTCAAGTTCTTGAGTTCAGCTCGCTGAGCGTCAGTCTTGCGTTAGCCACGGGGTCCTGGCGCGCTTTGTGTTTCTTCAACCCAGCCGCGCCTTCTGGCGCGCACGGCCGATCCGCCGGCCAGCCAGTTCGGGTGTGTACTCGCTGGGTGGCGCCACTGCTTCCCGTCTTAACTTCTTCGTAGGCATGAACTGGTCATTCGTAGGATCGGTGGGGCCAGAGGCTCTGGGTATGGCTCGTTCCTGTTGCAGTTCGCATGGCCTAGGAAACTTGGCCGCCCGGAGCCCCGCGACGACTCGACCACCAACTCGCCGACGGCGAAGTCCTCAAGCTCATGCGCCTGGGCTACGCGGGATCCGCCGACATCTGGGGCTTCGCCCCCTACTTACGCCAGCTACGAACCGCACGCAGACTCCATCCTGCCCACCGGTGGCTTCGCCGGCCCACCCGAGGACGCCCTCGACTGCGCCAGCCAGCTCCACCTGGGCCGTGCTGGGGCAGCCACACCCGGGCGCTCACGAGGATTCCGGAGGGCGTTGACAACGATCGGGCAGCTCAGGAGAGTTCGTGCCGAGTGCCGTCGGCGACGGCGTGGAGCTTGTCCGGGTTGGCCACGTTGTGGATGGTCGAGATGCGGCCTTCCGGGTCGAAGTCGAAGGTCAGCGTGGCGACCACGCGGTCCGGGCCGCGGAAGACCACGCCCGGGCCGCCGTTGATCCAGGTGAGCTCTGCCCGCATCTGCCCGGGCTCGATGCCCTGGTAGGTCACGGTGCCGAGCGCGGCGAACCAACGGGCCACGGTCTCCAGGCCGACGACCGGCTTGAGGGCCTGGCGGACCTTGCCGCCGCCATCGGTCCACAGCGTCACGTCCGGGGAGAGCAGCTCCATGAGGGTGTTGATGTCGCCGCCCGACGTCGCCACGAAAAAGCGCTCGGTGACGTCGCGTTGGCGGGCGCGGTCCGCGGTGAAACGGGGCCGGCGGGCCTGGACGTGCTGGCGGGCGCGGTGCGCGGCCTGCCGGACCGCCGTCTCCGAGCGTTCCACCGCCTCCGCGATCTCCGCGTAGCTGAAGGCGAAGACCTCCTTCAGCACGAAGACCGCGCGCTCCAGGGGGCTCAGCGTCTCCAGGACGACCAGCAGGGCCATGGAGACCGAGTCCGCCATGGCGACGCCGTCGGCGGTATCCGGGCCGGTGAGGATCGGCTCGGGGAGCCATGGCCCGACGTAGGTCTCGCGCTGGTGGCGGGTCGAACGAAGCCGCTCCACCGCCAGGTTGGAGACGATCCGGGTCAGATAGGCCTTGGGGTCGGCGACCTGGGAACGGTCGGCCGCCGACCACTTGAGCCAGGCGTCCTGGACCACGTCCTCGGCATCGGCGGCGGTGCCGAGGAGGCGGTAGGCGACGGAGAAGAGCAGGTTGCGGTACTGCTGGAAGGCGAGCTGGTCGGGGCCGATCTGCTGCGGCTGGGTCACTTGGCGCTCCGTATCCGGGTGTAGCGGCCGCCGTGCGGCCAGAGGGCGCCCGAGACGGGCATCTTCTTCATGCGGGCGAAGGTCGGCCACGGCGCGGCGGTGACCGTCTCCTTGTACTTCGCGGCTCGCCTGCCGGTCAGCACGAGCCGGCGCGGGCTGTCGTCGGGGTGGGTGAACTGCACGACGGCGTCGTTCCGGCCCAGGCTGACGGGTGTGTGGTAGTAGCCGAAGCGGAAGGGCTTGGGCTCCTTGCCGGCCAGCACCCGCAGGATCGAGAGGGCCGCGTGCACGCCGGTGGGCATGCCGCCCTGGCAGGTCCCGTGCATCACGCCGTAGCCCTGACGGATCGCCGCCGCGTCGCCCACGGCGTAGACATCCGGGTGGGAGACCGAGCGCAGCGCACTGTCGGTGACCACACGGCCGCGCTCGTCGACGGTCAGGCCCGCGGTGGCAGCCAGCGGCGAGACGCGGGTGCCGCTGGTCCACAACACCGCGGCCGCCGGGATGCTGGAGCCGTCCGCGAGCTCGACGCTGTCCGGCAGCACCTTGGCCACCTCGACGCCGCTGCGCACCCGCACGCCGACCCGGGCGAGTGCCGCGTCCAGGTAGGCCTTGGCCTTCGGATGCATGCTCGCGCCCGGCTCCTGCCGGCCCAGCAGCACCACCTGGATCTCCGGGTGCCGCTCGGCGATCTCCGCGGCGGCCTCGACGCCGGTGAGGCCGCTGCCGCCGACCACGACGGTCCCGCCGTCGAGCCGGGTCAGCCGGTCGGCGAGGAGGGCGGCGTCCTCCGGGCTGTTGAAGGTGTAGGCGTGGTCGTCCACGCCGGGGACGGCGACGGTGTCCGCGATGCTGCCCAGGCCGTAGACCAGGGTGTCGTAGCGCAGGACCCGGTCGTCGTCGATCCGGACGGTCTTCGCCTCGGCGTCCACGGCTGTGACCCAGCCGCGGACGAAGGCGGCGCCGGTGCCGTCCAGCAGCTCCGGGATGTTCATCTCGGCCGTCTCCTGGCCGGTGGCGGTCATGTGCAGTCGGAGCCGCTCGGTGAAGTTGTCGTAGGGGTTGACCAGCGTCACTCGCAGGTTCCCACGCTTCCTGGTGCGGGCCGCGAGCTGGATCGCGGCGGAGAGCCCGGCGTAGCCGGCGCCCAGGACCAGGACCTCGTGCTGCTGCGCTGCTGTCGCGTTCATCGCTCTGCTATCTCCTTCGTGTTGGTCGTTCCCGCTGTGCGGACGACCACCAGACGCAAGCTGCCCTTCCGTTCGTGACATGAGGCTGATATGACCCACGTCACATCGTGAAGAGGGAGCGGGCGGGCGCGGCATCAGCGCCCCGAGCACCGCGACGCGCAGCGTTCAATCATGATCGACTGGCTCCGCACGGGAACTGACGGAACAACAGGATCCGCAGGTCAGCGGCGGGGCTTGGTGCTTCCACGCCGCCCGCGAGCACGACCGGCTCTACGCCACCCCCGACCAGCGGAACGACGCCCTCACCACTTGATCGCGAGCTTCACTCGAAACGAACCGGACCCAGATCGCCGATCCTCATCACCTCGACACCTGAGCGGCGGCGCCCACGACCGGCTCCGGAGTCAACCCCCGAAGGATTTCCGGAGCCGACCACTTAGGGGCGCCTCAGAACCATCGGGTGTGTTCGGTGGGGAGCGGAACGCGATCAGTCCTTTGGGCATGCCCGGCCGGGGTGCTGCCGACGGATGACTTCGGCTGCGATTTCTACGCGTGAGGTCTTCCCGAGTTTCGTGAGGATGCTGGACACGTGTGTGCTGACGGTGCGTCGCGAGATGAATATGCGGGCGGCGATCTCGGGGTTGGAGTGGCCGTCGGCCACGTGGCCGACGACGATGCGTTCGGTGTCCGTGAGTGCCTCCCAGCCCTGGCGGGCGCTGTTGTGTGGCCTGCGGGTGCCTCGGTGTACAGCGGCCGCACGCAGGCGGGAGGCGGCGCGGGCCGCGTCCCAGCGGGCGTCCAGGTCTGCGTAGATCTCCAGTGCTTGGTCGAGGAGGGCTCGGGCCTGGGCCGGTTGTCGGCGGTGGGCGAGCAGTTGCGCTGCGTCGGTGACGGCGTGTGCTTCACTCAGGGGTCTGGGCGCCTCGTGGTAGCAGCGGGCTGCTTCGAGGAGCAGGTCGGGGTCTTGAGCCAGGAGCCCTTGGCATCGGTAGGCGTCGCCGAGGTGGTACGGCGTGCCGCTGTGGTCGGCGCGCTGCTGGGCGGCGCGGGCGTAGCGCGGTGCGTTGGTGGTGTCACCCTGGGCCAGGGCGAGCCGGACGAGGTCGGGGGTCAGAAAGCAGAGGATGAGTTGGCCAGGCAGGTGGCCGACGCCGCGATCGAATGCGGCTGCGAGGCGGGTGTAGGCGCGCTCGGGATTGCCCTGGGCCTCGTCGGCGAGGGCGTCGGCACACAGCGGCAGGTACTCGTAGTACCAGGCGACCGTTCCGTTGTCGGATGCCATGGCCGCGGCGGTCAGGTGAGCTGCGGCGGTGGTCTGCCGGCCGCGGTGCATCGCGATCAGTGATGCCACCGCCCGCAGCGCCCGGCTCATCGCGAACTGCTCGCCGGGATCGAGACCGGCCTCGACCTCGGCGAGGGCATCGTCCCAGCGGCCGGTGTTGAAAGCGAGGAGGGCGGACGAGAGGTGGTACCAGGGAACGAAGACGCCTGCGGTGTGCTCGGTTGCCTGGTGGACGGCTGCGAGCGTGCGCCGTGCGTCGTGGATGCGGTCGAGTTCGATGTAGTCGTTGGCCAGGGTGAGTTGCAGCCCGATCCGTTGTGCCGGATGGATCGTTTCCGGAGTGAGCCGAGTCGCGTGCCGGGCCAGTTCCAGTGCTTCGGTGCCCGGCGCTTCGAGGAAGCGTTTGACCGCCAGGACGTGCAGGGCATTTGCGAGGGCGGGGCCGTCGTCTTCGGCTTCGGCCCTTTGCCTGGTGATCGCCGCGACCTCCTCAGCCTGTGAGAGCTTGCCCAGTGCCAACAGGCACACTGCGCTGAACGCCTGGAACCGGATCGTCTCGATGGCGGGTACGTCCTGGCTGCTACATGCGAGGCGGGTCTCGATGAGCGCCAGGTCGGGGCGTCCGCGGGCGAATGCGGCGTGGACGATGATCCAGCGCAGGGGGCATTCCCACGTGAGGTCATGGGTCCTGGCCAGGGCGCATCGGGCGGTTTCTTCTGCCTCGGCGAGGTGGCCGCAGGAGAGCTGGGCGATGGCGCGGTGCCATTGGAGGTGGTCATGGCGTGGATCGTGGGGGTCGGCCAAGTCCAGAGCCTGGTCGATGAGTTGGAGAGCGGTGGCGGGTGCCCGGGTGGTGAGTTGTGCCGCGGATTCCACGAGCCAGGTGGTCAGGAACTCTCCGGCTGCTGGTGCCGCGACAAGCAGGTGCTCGGCGACCCGTTCGGGTGCTGCCCCAGCTGTTGCCAGGGCCTGCGCCGTCTTCAGATGCAGTATGGCGCGGACCGAGCCGGGCACGGCGTCGTAGAGGGCGTGGCGGATGAGGTCATGGCGGAAGACCAGTCGGTCACCGACCTCCCGCAGGATTCCGGCCGCTTCGGCCTCCGCGACGATGCTGAGCAGTTCGTGAGTGGGTCTGTCCAGGACCGTGGCGAGATCGGTGACCGTGCAGCCGGCTCCAAGCACCGAGGCGACGCGCAGCGACTGGAGCACCTCCTCACGCAGGTAGCGCAGCCGGTGCGTGATCAGTTTGGTCAGCGGCGGCACGGGGCAGCCGACCGTGACCTCCGCGATCCCGTCACGGGTCTCGATCGCCTCCTCACGCAGCAGGGCGGCCGCCAGCTCCTTGACGTACAACGGGTTTCCCGCCGCTCCCTCGGCCATGTTCCGTAGTCGCGGACCGGGCTCACCTCCGCACAGGTCAGCCAGCAGGGCCGACACAGCGGGTGGGCTCAGCGGTCCCAGCCCCAGCACGGCGCAGTTGCCGTGGGCAAGGCTCTGGGACAGTCGGTCGGCTTCGACCCTGGGCACCGGCCGGTAAGCCCCGACAACCAGAAGGGGCTGTTGTTGAACCGACCGCATCAACCGGTGCACCACCAGCAGGCTCGCCGAGTCGGCCCACTGGAGATCATCGACGAAAAGCGCCAGCGGCTCTTGCGCGCACAGCTCCTCGACCAGGCCGAGCATCGCCTCGACGGTGGCGAAGTCCACCTCGCCCGCCCCGCCCAACACCTCCGGCAGCCCATACCGGTCATTGCCGCGCAGGATCTCGGCGGCCCGCGCCCGGGAGATGTCGCCTGGCGCCGCGTCCACCCCCAGGCAGGACACGATCAAAGCAAACGGACGCTGCCGCTCCAGCTCCTGCGCTGCCCCGTACAGGGCCCGCATCCCCAGCCGCTCTGCTGTTATTGCTGCCAGCTCCAGCACGGCGGTCTTGCCCACACCTGCCTCACCGACAACGAACGCTGCCTGGCCCACACCCGCCATGGCGGATGCCGCCAGCCTGCTCAGTTCCGCCGTCTCGCCCTCACGGCCGATAAGGCGACCTGCGAAATCCTCCATGTCCTCACCTCTGTGCTCTGTGCGCCGCCCCTCAAACAGAAGAGAGGGACCAGAGCCGACTTCGTTATGCGGTCTGTAGGGTGGGTTTCTTCACGACTCGTGGTCATCGCCTCCAGACCGGACTCAGGAGAGCAACGTGCTGGACCGGGTCTGCCGACTTCTTGTCGGCAGGCCCGGATTCAGCTTCAGCAGGTGGTGCGAAGCACCTGCCCGTTAGGCCACAGGCCTGTGGTCTGGAAGCAGTGGTTGCTGTTGGAGTCGAGGTTGTACAGGTACTCCTTGGCGCCTCCGTTGCCCATGGCGAAGGTCACCGTGGCGGTGGCGCCTGTTGCTTCGGCGGGGAAGTACGCCTTCCAGGTCTGTCCGACCGGCTTGGCCGTGTGGCAGTAGTTCTTGCTCTCGATGCCATCCGGCCCCTGCCACTGGTAGCAGGTGTCGACCAGGAAGCCCGAGTTATTGGAGAACTGGATGTAGTGGCCCGAGTCGGCGGAGGCGATCGGTGCCATGGCGAGTGTTCCGATCAAAGCCAGGCCCGCCGCGGCAGCGCCGTATGCCACCGACCTCTTGAGGGTGCGCACGCTGAGTCTCCCTTTCTTGTTACTGAGCTGGGTCAGCAGCTTTTCTCGGTGATGGTCGGGTTCCATGTGTAACCGTTGAGCTCGTAGCAGTAGTTGCGGTTCAGGTCGGTGATCTGTGGCGAATCGAGATCGCCGATCTGATGTCCGTGGACGCTCACTTCGATCCTTGCGCCTTGTGCATCGGCGGGGATGTCCACTCCCCAGTCCGTGCCGATGGGCTTGTTGTCGTCGCAGCTGTCGGGTGTAGTCGATCCCTGCCACTTGTAGCAGGTCTTGACGAGGAACCAGCCCTTGTTGGAGAAGCCGAGGTGGCCCGAGGACTGGGCAGCGGCAGGGGTCGCCGTTACGGCCATTCCGCCGAGCACGAGACAGAGGGCGGTGGCGGCGTTGAGCATGGATCGATTTGTCTTCTGCATTGCGAGCCTTTCTGGTATCCGGGGAACGGGTGTCAGCGCCCGTTGAGCAGATTTTGGCCACACGGGATAATGTCCTGGCCCGCGCGCTTACCTCCCGGGAGGGGGGTCTCCGTGCGAAGTCCGGTGATCTTCGCGCCGCCGAACTTGCCGCCCTGAATCGACACGTTGGTGACCTTCCGGTCCATGTCGTAGCCCAACTTGAGCATGCCCTTCTGTCCGGGCTTTACGACGATGGAGGTGGCGCCCGTGGACATTTCTGAGCTGGATTGGGAGAACCCCGCGCTGGCCCCAATTCCCAGCTTGTCCTTGACGAGCTTGACATCGACGCTGACGCCGACGTTCCACCCCCAGGAGAAGGTATGACCCGCGGTGATCGTCTGGGTGATGTCGTTTCCGCTCTCGCCACAGTTTTCGATCGGTCCGGTGCCCTGATCGGAGTTCTCCGCGTCGTACCACCTGGTGACCGGGCCGATGTCTTCGACCGTCGTAGAGGCGCACGACACGGACAGCGAGCTGCACTGCTGGAGTGCCTCCAGCACATCGGACTGCCGGGTCAGCGTGGTGCCGTTGTCGTAGGTGACCGAAGGGCTTCCCTCCTTCAACCAATTGTCGGTGTGACCGTTGACGTCTTGCCGGGAAGATGATGTGGCCGTCGGCATGGCCAACGTGAGCGCCATCACGGACGCGGCAGCGGTGATTCCTGCCCGGTAAGGAAGGGGCATTGTTCTTTCTCGCTTTCTCGACAGCGGGAGCTCTTGCAGGAAGTGCGGGCTGTGCTTGTCCGTCAGGTTCAGCAGCCGACTTCCAGCAGCTTCGCGTTAAAGGCGGTTCCGCTCACCTCGACACAGCGGTTCTTCTCGGTGCCCAACGCGATGCTGTCCGCCGGACTTTCCCAGGGAAAGGTCTTCAGGTCGATCACGACTTCCGACGTGTTGGGCGGGATACCTACCGTCGCGGTATCGCCCATCGGGCGGGAGTAGTTGCAGTAATTCTTGTCCTCCGCCCCCACGAACGTGAAGCACGTAGTGGCGGCGATAGCGGCGTTCTGCTTGATCTGGACATTCGTGCCCGGTGCCGCTGATGCAGAGGTGGCGAAAACCCCCATCGGGAGGCAAACTCCCGCTGCTGCGATCATCCCGAGTACGGCCCTGCTGCGCCATGTCATGATGGTTTCCTTCCCTTCGCTGAATTCTTCACGGCAAGGGCGCCGACCGCTCAACGTCCGTTGCCGGCACGTCCTTTGCTCTTACGTAATTGATGCCATGAAAATGTTCTCGCCGGAACGGTGAACCGCTAATGCTGCGGCCCTGGCGAGAAACAGCGTGGAGAGCCGACAAGAGAACATGCGGAGAACCACGAGTTCTGGAGCACACGCCCCCGAGGAACGTCTTGGCGGACCGCAAGCTGCACAGTTGGGACCGAAGCAAGCGGCCCCTGCACGGGACCCCGCTGCGTCACGATGAACGACGTCCAACGCACTACCGCGTTCGCAAAGGCGGAACGGGTCGCCGATGCACTGCCCGGACCGGCGCAACGGGCAGCAGGGGGCCGTGCTCACACGACTGTTGGCCCCAACGCCGCGAGCCCCACCAGTGCCGGTGGGGCTCGGGTTGTTCACCGCCAGCGAGGGGACCGCGTCCCTGTCCTGACTCTTTACCGGCGTCCCTGCGCCCGTGAACGGTGGCAGTACCCGGTTACTTCATCCGGACCGAGTGCCCGGGGCAGCCACGGCAGCGGCGAGCTGATCGCGCCCGGAAATCCCCAGCTTGCGGTAGGCGCCGGTGAGGTGGGTCTCCACGGTCCGCAAAGACACGAAGAGCCGCTCGGCGATCTCCTTGTTGCTGCAACCCTGGGCAGCCAGAGCGCTGACACGTTCCTCTCCTGGCGTCAGGAGACCAGAGCCGTTCTTACCAGCGCGCCCACCGGCGTCATGCAACTGTTGCCGCAGGCGCTTCGCAAGCGCTGTGGCGCCGCACTCGGTAGCCAGCATCAAGCCCTTTCGCAGCGCTCTGCGTGCGTCACCCAAGCCCCCGCGGCGAGCCTGGGCCACACCCAGATCGTGCAGGGCGCGGGCGAGTTCGAGGCGCGCCGGGGTCGCGGTGAGCGTGGTCACCGCTTCGTCCAGCAGTTCAAGCTGTTGTGCTCCGGAGGCCGATTTGCCGGTCATACGCAGGGCCACCCCCACGGCTCGTGGGATCTGGGAGCGCCGTGCGAGGTGCAGTTCTTCGTCGAGGAGTTCCTGGGCGGCAGAGGCTTCGCCAAGTACCAGGTGAGCTGCGGCGGCGCGGGAGCGCCACGGGCAGATGGCCGGGCTGGCTGTCCCTGACGCGAGGAAGAGATGGCCGCACTCGTGCAGCAGGGACAGCCCTGCGCGGGTGTCGCCCTGGGCGGTGCGCAGCGCTGCCAGGCTCATCAGGAAGAGCGGTGCTTCCCAGGCTCCTTCTTCCCATCCCTCGGCGGAACGGGTCCGTGCCACGTGTTCAGCCGCGTCGACCCTGCCTCGTGCCAGGAGAGCGTCGATTCTCATGGCGTCGAGGGCAGCCGAGTACGGTGGTCGGCCGGTCGCCGAGCCGCGGTCCACGGCTTTCTGGGCCGCGACGAGCGCCTCGGTGACGTTTCCTCGGCGCAGGGCCAGGGCTGCGTGATAGGCCGTCACCGAGGTATCGAGCAGCTCCATGCTCTTCCCCTCGGTTGCCCGGGCCAGTTGCGCTCTCATCCGGTCGGCCGTGTCGAATTCGTCGAGATAGAGGAGGGTGTGAGCCACGAAGTAGTGGAGGGGGAACACGTCAGGGGACAGGACCGGCGGGGTACCGGAGGCGCGGTCGAGGAGCGAGGCCACGTAGGGCGCCGGACTTCCAGCGCGCAGTGCACGGAATGCGTGCAGGGCGAGGAGCTGTCGTTCTCCCAGCGAGCGGCCGAGCAGGTGCTCGACGCCGACAGCCGGAACCGCCCCCGGCGCCGTGGTGAGGGCGGAGGGCCGTTCACACTCCGCCAGGGAGCGCAGCACCTGTACGCGCAGTGCGAGCTCCTGATCTGCCCCGTCGGCGTCCGCCTGGCTGCGGACCTCTGCGATCAGGCGATCCACTACGGACGGCGCTGTGCCCGTTCCGGGAGCGAGCAGCAAGCAGGCTGTCACCAGCCCCAGCGCGTCGCGACGGGCAGTCGTGTCGATCAGCGCCTCCAGCGCCTCGGTGGCATACGACAGCGCCTGGACAGCGTTGTAGTGGCTGGTGGCGACGGCGAGTTGGAGGAGGAGGGGGCCGCGTTCTGCAGCCTGTGGAGGCTGGCGTAGGGCGCAGCGCAGATAGGTCGCGGCAGCCTCCGGTGCGCCGCGGCGCAGGGCTTGGTCGGCCGCTCTACGGAGGGACGGCACGGCCCAGGTGTCCTCCGTCGGGTCCGCTGCCAGCAGGTGGGCGGCTACTTCCTCGTCGGGCCGACCGCCGAGGAAGGTCACATGAGCGGCACGGGCATGCCCACGACTCACTTCGTCGGGAGACATCATCTCGAGGACCGTGTCGCGTACGACCGGGTGGACGAAACCGGGGTCAGGCTCCGCCCGTACCAGGCCCAGCGATCGTAGTTCTGCGGCCGCCGCCTGGACCACCGCCTCTCCCCTTCCGCAGTGTGCGGCAAGCAGGTGTCGCGAACTGCGGTCGCCGAGGATGGCGAGCGCCCGTACCAGGTCGACGGCCGCCGGGGACGCCTGAGAGAGCCGGTGGAGTATCTCCCCCCTGAGGCTGGTCAGGGACATGGTGCGGATTCGGTCCTGGTGCTCTGCCGTGGGCTTCAGACCACTGAGCTGAGCGTGGCTCAGCAGAGCGTGCAGGAACAGCGGGTGACCGTTTGTGGCGGCGTGGCAGGATGCGCAGAACGACGGGTCAGGGTTCTCGTCCCGCCACACCGCCTGCGTCAGTTGTTGCACGTCCGGGACGCTTAGAGGCCCGAGAACGATCGTGTGGCAGTGCGAGGGGTGGAGGAGTTCGGCCAGCAGTGGGTCGTGCTTGCGGAACTCAGCGGTGGGCGTGACCACCACGACCAGTACGGGGCCGGTATTGACGCGCCTGATGTATTGGACCAGCCACCGCAATGACGGCGGGTCGATCCACTGCGGGCTGTCGATGATCAGCAGGAGAGGCTGCTGGTCGGACAGGCGCTCGGCGAGCTTGTCGAGCCCGCTCAGGGTGGCGGCTGTGGTGTCAGGTCCGCCTGGAACCGGGGGCGCCGGCACGGTGTCGTCGAGGAACTGCAGCGCGGCTGCCCCGCTGTCCGGCAGGGACTTGCGCGCTGTTTCGCCGGCCGGCGCGATGACCGGCTGGAACAACTGCCGGACCGCGCCGAAGACAGTCTCCTGTTCCAGCGGGTGGCAGCGAGTGCGCAGTACCCGGAACCGTTCGTCACCTCGGCACCAAGCGCTCAGCAGAGCTGATTTGCCGATACCGGCGGGACCTTCGATCTGGACCACGTGAGGCCGGCCCCTCAGCACGTGACTGGCTACGGTGTCCAGTGCGGCCAGCTCGGCGTTCCGGCCGACCAGCGACCAGTGCCCACTGGGCGGGGTGTGGTCTTGCCTAAAGATCACGCTGTAAGCCCCCCGCAGGAAGGGGGCGCCGACGCGGCCGGACGGGCCAAGCGCACGTCGGTGCTGGCTGGGGAGGTTCCTCTCACGGTGCATTCCTCTCGTGTGGAGCCGCCCGGCGCTCCCGCTTGGCTTCCGCAGGCGTTGCTGCGCCAGGCCGCAACGACGACATTCGCGCACCTGCTGCCGCGGGCAGCAGGTGTCTGCCAGCCGGCCCGCGCGGCATGCTGCTACCTCTTCCTTCTCAACAGGCGTCCAGGCAGTGCTGGCACGAGGTCTGAGTATCCGTGCCTGCCTGTGGTGTTGGATCCGTCATTTGACGTAGGACTACTGTGCGCGTACTCGGTGACGTGCCGGCGTGAAGGGTCCGGGTCCTGATCGAGCAGTCCTTGGCAGCGGTAGGCGTCGCCGAGGTGGCACGGCCGCCGCTATGGTCGGCGCGGGCCCGGGCAGCGGCGGCGTGGCAAAGGGCGTTCGTCGTGTCGTCCGGGGGCAGGTCGAGCCGGACCAGATCGGGTGTCAGATCTGATAGGGCGGGCGGGTTCAGCGGCGCCAGCTCCAGCAGGGTTGGTGTCCCAGACTCATGCCCCGGGCGAGCCGGTCGGCCTCGCTGTCAGGGCCCGGCCTCCTGTGCTGCCCCGCTCAGCGTCCGCATTCCCAGCCGCTCCGCGCTTCCCGCGGCCGCCGCCAGGGCAGCGGTCATGCCCAGCCCGGCCTCACCGACGACGAACGTCGACCGCCCCGCTCCAGCTACTGCCAAGGCCGCCGGCCTGCTCCGTTCCGCCGTCCCGGCCGCACGGCCGACGCTGGGGTGACCAGCGCCGACGCGAGATCTTCGAGCCTCTATACCGTCACCCTCGGCCGGGTCCATGGTGAGCTCTGGATGACCGAATGATGGGCTTGTCACAAGCCCACGGGCCATGCGGTTGGCGACACGTCCCTACGGCGCGACGTGCAGCCCGGGTGACACTCGGCAGCCCAAGGAGCCGGGCAGCGGGATGCACTGGGCCGAAGCGGAAGGAGGACGCATAACGCCGTTCCCCTCGCCGAAGGCCAGGCCTCCAGGTGGCTCGGAATGCACGGACCTGGACGAGGGCACGGCCCCGCTCACCGAAATCAGCGGGTACGGGCCGGGGGCCGCGCCCTTGTAGGGGCCACGCCCGGCGGACCCACGCCGCTGGGTGCACGCCGACGACGAGATCCTTGGCATCGCCTACGACGTGGCCTTTACCGATCGCCAGCTGATTGACCGGATCGCTCGTTGGTAGTGGGTTTGTTCTCGCTACGTTCGCTTTTACAGACCTTGGTAAGCCTCTTCGCCACTTAGGTGCGTCAGGAAGGGCAGCCGGTGAGAACCACGATGATTTTGAGGGACTTTCGGCTCGCCTCCGGCCGGCCGTTCCCGTCGTTCGGCCCATGTCAGGCCCCGACCTGCCCGCACCAGCCACAAGATCCCTTGCGGCTGTGCCGACCGCACGCAGCTCTCTACCGGCGGGAGGGTATGCCCGGCGGGGCCGCCCTCGAACGCGGCTGGACCTACGAGGTGCGGGAAGAGCCTGTCGCCGTTTCCTACCAGGCCGAGGGCGAGTTTTGGCGTTGGGTGAACCGACAGACCCCTGTTCGCCTGAACAGGCAGGTGTCCTTGCTCGGACTACCGCCCCTGGTCAAGCCCGAGATCCAGAGGGCGATGTTCCCACACACGCATGCCCCGACAAAAGGAGCCGTCAGGCCGCGGAGCAGCCGGCAGCAGCTGGCCGACCACTGCCGGCGACAGAAGGTCATTTCGCTGGCAGAAATCAATTTCGACGGAGTGCCTCACCGGGCGGCCACAGTCGCCCGATTGTCCCTGAAGCAACCGCAGGCCGTGTATTTCACCCGCGAGGAGACGAAGGCCGCGGGCTTCCTTCAAGTACAGCACTTCGGTGTCAGCTGGGGACCGGTCGCCGGTCACCTGGACCTGACGAACGTGACTCAGCAATCGCTCCGTGACTACATCGCCCATCGGCTGACGCACTGAGGTGAGACATGGATCACTTCGCGGGTTGCCTGGTCGGCCGTGAGGCCGAGACGGCGACATTGAAGGAACTGGCGGCATCGGCGTCGTCAGGTGTGGGGCAGGCGACGTTCGTGCTCGGCGAGCCCGGTATGGGCAAGACGGCTGTGCTGGGGCTGGCGGCGTCAATGGCACAGCGTGCGGGGATGCGGGTACTGCACGGGGCGGCGCAGGAGCTGGAACAGCGGTTCCCTTTCGCGTTGATGTCGGCCTGTCTGGGCGTGGACGCAACCTCGGCTGATGCGTCCAGGGCTCGGGTCGCCGAGGTCTTGCGTGGCGACGCCCGCTACGGGCTGCCGGGTGCGCAGGGCGCGTCGGCCGGGGCGGTGGACTTCGCCACCGTGGAGGCGATGCTCGCTCTGGTCGAGGAGCTGTGTGCCCAGGGGCCGTTGGCGCTGCTCCTCGATGATCTCCAGTGGGCCGACCCGGCGAGCTTGCTGGTGCTCCAGCGGCTGGCGCGCGGTGTTCAACAGCTACCGCTGTTGGTCGTCGGGGCCTATCGGCCGGTGCCTCAGGCCAGGAACGTCGACCGGCTCTCCCAGAGTCTGGGGCTGCGAGACCAGACCGTGCTGGGGCTGGGACCGCTGAGCCCACCCGCTGTGTCGGCCCTGCTGGCTGACCTGTGCGGAGGTGAGCCCGGTCCGCGACTACGGAACATGGCCGAGGGAGCGGCGGGAAACCCGTTGTACGTCAAGGAGCTGGCGGCCGCCCTGCTGCGTGAGGAGGCGATCGAGACCCGTGACGGGATCGCGGAGGTCACGGTCGGCTGCCCCGTGCCGCCGCTGACCAAACTGATCACGCACCGGCTGCGCTACCTGCGTGAGGAGGTGCTCCAGTCGCTGCGCGTCGCCTCGGTGCTTGGAGCCGGCTGCACGGTCACCGATCTCGCCACGGTCCTGGACAGACCCACTCACGAACTGCTCAGCATCGTCGCGGAGGCCGAAGCGGCCGGAATCCTGCGGGAGGTCGGTGACCGACTGGTCTTCCGCCATGACCTCATCCGCCACGCCCTCTACGACGCCGTGCCCGGCTCGGTCCGCGCCATACTGCATCTGAAGACGGCGCAGGCCCTGGCAACAGCTGGGGCAGCACCCGAACGGGTCGCCGAGCACCTGCTTGTCGCGGCACCAGCAGCCGGAGAGTTCCTGACCACCTGGCTCGTGGAATCCGCGGCACAACTCACCACCCGGGCACCCGCCACCGCTCTCCAACTCATCGACCAGGCTCTGGACTTGGCCGACCCCCACGATCCACGCCATGACCACCTCCAATGGCACCGCGCCATCGCCCAGCTCTCCTGCGGCCACCTCGCCGAGGCAGAAGAAACCGCCCGATGCGCCCTGGCCAGGACCCATGACCTCACGTGGGAATGCCCCCTGCGCTGGATCATCGTCCACGCCGCATTCGCCCGCGGACGCCCCGACCTGGCGCTCATCGAGACCCGCCTCGCATGTAGCAGCCAGGACGTACCCGCCATCGAGACGATCCGGTTCCAGGCGTTCAGCGCAGTGTGCCTGTTCGCACTGGGCAAGCTCTCACAGGCTGAGGAGGTCGCGGCAACCACCCGGTGCGCGGCCGAAGCCGAAGACGACGGCCCCGCCCTCGCCTATGCCCTGCACATCCTGGCCGCCAAACGCTTCCTCGAAGCGCCCGGCACCCAAGCCCTCGAACTGGCCCAACAAGCAACCCGGCTCACACCACAAACCATCCACCCCGCGCAACGCGTCGGCCTGCAGCTCGCCCTGGCCAACAGCTACATCGAACTCGACCGCACTGATGACGCGCACCACACCCTCGCAAGCACCCGCAAGGCAGCCGAGTACACCGGAGGCTTTCTGCTGCCCTGGTACCACCTCTCCTGCGCCCTCCTCGCCTTCAACACCGGCCGCTGGGACGACGCCCTTGCCGAGGTCGAGGCCGGTCTCGAACCTGGCGAGCACTTCGCGATGAGCCGAGCACTGCGGGCAGTCGCGGCCATCATCGCGCTGCACCGCGGCCAACCGAACGCCGCCTCAACCCACCTGACCGCCGCAGACGCGGCCACCGACACCACAACGATCGCCTGGTTCTACGAGTACCTGCCGCTGTGTGCCGACGTTTTCGCGGACGGGGCCCAGGGCAATCCCGAGCGCGCCTACACCCGCCTCGCAGCCGCATTCGACCACGGCATCGGCCACCTGCCAGGCCAATCGATCCTCTGCTTTCTGACCCCCGACCTCGTCCGCCTCGCCCTGGCCCAGGGCGACACCACCAACGCACACCGCTACGCCCGCGCCGCGCAGACACGAGCCGACCACAGCGACGGCCCCTACCACCTCGGCGACGCCTACCGATGCCAAGGGCTCCTGGCCCAAGACCCCGACCTGCTCCTGGAAGCAGCCCGCTGCTACCGCCACGCGCCACGGCCCCTGAACGAAGCGCACTGCTACACCGACGCAGCCGAACTGCTCTCGCAACGTCACATGCCCCGCGAGGCAAACACCCTGCTGGACAAAGCGCTGACGATCTATAGCGGCCTGGACGCCGCCTGGCACGCGGCCCGCGCCACCTCCCGTCTGCGTACCGTCGCCGTGCGCCAACACACGCGCCGGCCACGAGACAGCGCCCGACAAGACTGGGAGGCACTCACGAACACCGAACGCATCGTGGCCGGCCACGTCGCGGCCGGCCACCCCAACCCCGAAATCGCCGCCCGTATGTGCATCTCGCGACGCACCGTCAGCACACACGTGTCCCACATCCTGCAAAAGCTCGGGATGACCTCACGCGTAGAAATCGCCGCCGAGGTCATCCGGCGACAGAACCAGGATCGTTCACGCTGACCCACCCCGTTTCCCCCACACCTCCTACGCCACCTGAGCGATGCATCACGTGAAAACGCTGTGGGAGCCAGGAATACGCGCCCCGGATGAGGCAGTTCGAGCGGCTCCTGAAGGTGGTGCGGGAGCGGGGCGGAAACGGTCCAGGCGGTGGTCGGCCGTGGCGCCTGCCGCTGTCCGACCGGGTGCTGCTGGTGGCCGTCTACTACCGCACGAACCTCACGATGTGGCAGCTGGCGCCGCTGTTCGGGGTCTCACCGGCGACCGTATGCCGGGTCATCCAGCGGCTGCGGCCCCTGCTCGCCCTCGAGTCGGCCGCCCGTCCCGCCGATGCCGCGGATCGGTTGTGGATCGTGGACGGCACCTTGATCCCCCTCCGAGACAGGACGGTTGGCGCCTCGACGGGGCGGAATCGGCTCTGACGCAACACTCAGCAGGGTGGGCACATCGGGCGAAGCTCCCGGTCCGCCCGAGGGGGGACCGGGAGCCACTCACACCGTATGTCCGTCACCTGGCGAGAAGAGCAACCAGCCCCTCGGCAGGATCCGTATATGACGGACTACACACACGACCCCGTCGTCGGCTTCGTTGCCGAGTGCCGCAGAATCCACTCTGCGCTGAACACGCCGTTATTACCCGCTCCGGTGGCCGCGGTGACTTTCGTCCCTCCGGCGTAGTGCCACTCGTTCCACGCGTTGGGATTGAATACAAAGTCCCCTGTGACGGTCACCTTCCTCGGCACTTCCTCCACCCAGCCGTATTCGCCCGCCGGAATCATCGCGGTGACATCCTGCGAAGCGGTATGGGTGGTGCCGTTAGTACGCGCGTAGTTGGATTCCCAGCTCTCGGTGAACTTGCTGGAAACCTTGGCGGAGAAAGGGCCCCCGGATACTCCGAGTTCGATGCCGACCTCTACGCCCTTCCGAATAGCCGTTCCTGTGGTTTGCGAATTGATGCTGCTCTCCGCCTTGGTGTACTTGAGAGGGGCCTCCGTTGATCCAGCGGTGTTGTCAATGAGGTTGTGGCAGCGCGAGGCTCCCTTCTCCTCGTTGGTGACGTCCGTCTTGTTGAACTTGCAGAGGCTCTGGTCCTTGTCGCACCTGGTCATCCCGTACTCGGCGGCGAGGCTCCGCAAAGCCTGTCCGCTCGAATCGGCAGGATCCTCGATCTTCCACAACGAAGCCGAGTCCCCTTGGTTGCAGGAGTAGGAACCCACGTGATTCGTGTGATAGACGAAGTTCTGACCACTGTAGCCGCCGAGTGCGTTCATGCAGTTGCTGTCGGAGACCGACCTGATCATGAAATAGCCGTTTGAGGTCGGCTCCAGGTAGAACTTCTGGTTGTCTTCGACTTGGCAGTCCACCTCCCGATTCCAGCCGCCGCCTGGTTGAGAACCGTCCTGGAAAATGCACTTCCCGGTGTCGCGGACCACCATTTGGAAGCTGCCGTCACCGGTGTCGCGGAACTGGAATTTTTCGTTGTCACTTCCTTGGTGCGGGTAGACGCTAAGGCTCCCAATGTTGCTCATGCCGTCACCGGCCCAGCCCCTACCGACATCGAGCACTCGCCAATTGGGCCCTTCCAGTTGGCTCCAGATGGTCAGACACTGAGCCGGTTGGGAGCAATCCGGAGAGTCGGCTCGCGCAGAGCCGGTGCCGAACGGTGAAACGATGAAACCGAAACACGTCAGCGCCACGACCAAAATCGCAACACATGTGCGTTCACATCGACTTCTGGTGTGCGATAGATTCATGGGTCCGTCCTTTTTTGAGGGTTCGCTTGGCGTGCAACATCGAACGCCACGGTGCAGATCGTGCTGAGGCCCACACCACGAGTCCGAGGCCCGTCACGAACACGGCCAGCAGCCTCACGCCCGTACGCAGCTCCAAGCCGGGTAGCAGATGAGCCATCACGCTTTCCCTGTCCTTCATCGGTCCCGCAAGGGATAGATCAGCCGACTGCGTGTCACTCATGGCCGGCTAGCCCTGCAGATCCGTCTGGTGCCATCTTTGGGGTACGCGCGACTGCGCTACATCCGTCAACTGACGTATAGGGTTTCTTCACATACGCGCGGGACCAGCCGTCCGTGTCCGACCGATTCACCACCGGACGCGAGCGGCCCAGAGCCACCGCAGCAGCGCCACTGTCGGCTACGCCGAGACCGGCCGCAGCGGTGAACTGTCCCTGCGGGCACGGGCCTTCACCCCGGACGGCAAGACCGTCCGCAACGCCCACGAACGGGCCGGCCGGCTCACCCCCGGGACACTCGGCACCTTCGTCGCCCTCGTCATCCGATGCCAGGGCGCACCCGAGCTGATCCACGGCATCGCGCAGTGCATGCGCACGAGCGCGAGCATGCCCGTCAGCGTCCGGAAGAGACGACTGCGTCGAGGGTGTCGGCGAGTTCGACGGGCGTGGACAGCATCGGCCAGTGCCCCGTGGGTAGATCGAAGCGCCGCCACGGTGAGTGGTTGAGGAAGGCCGGCGTCGGCACCGCGGCATCCAGCAGGGTCTTGGCGTCGTCGCAGGCGACCACCACGCGGTCCACGTCGGGGCCGAGCTCACCAGGGCCGGTGAGCCGTTGCTCGAAGGCGGAACGGCTGGGGCGTGGCACGGTGCGCATGAGGTCGCGCTGGTCCGCGCCGAGCCCTTCGGCAGCGCTGAACGCGCCGAGCAGCTCGAACGGACGACTGCGAGGCATGGGAGCTATCCGGCGCCAAGGACGCCGTCCGCCGGACCACGGTCGTCGCGGACGGCGGCTACCGGGGAACCGGCCTGGTCATCCCGCACCGCCGCGAGCGTGGCAAGGCCGAGCTCCCGGCCCTGGAAACCGGCGCCGGCCGAGGCCGGCATCATCCCTCCGCGCCCCAAGGGGGCGAAGCAGTGGTAGTGGGAGGCGGCACCGAAGGACGGCTTCCACGTGCTGCGGCACACCTACGCCTCGATCATGCTGGAGGCGGGGGAGTCCCTGGTGACTGGGGCGCGGGCACTCCTCGCCGGCTGTCACGCTCGGTTACTATGCTCACTTCATGCCGGAGGCCGGAAGCAGGGGGCGCACCGCCATTGACGGACTGCTCGCGAGGATCGGGGATCCACCGTGCATCTGAGGCGCTGCGAGCTGTGTTGCGTGACTGCCGTGGGTCAGGCAGAGGACTACCAGCAGGTTCTTCGTCTGCTGGTGGTACAGCAGCTGCACCCTCGGTGACCAGCGAAAACGACAGTGCGTACGGCTCCTTGGAGCGGGCCGGTCCGGGAATGGTCCGGATCTTGGTGCCCGTCACGCCCGGTAGGGGCAGGCTTCGGGCGCGGCGGGTGGGGGCGGAGCGGGGTGGGTCAGCGGAGGTCGGGGCCGTATGGACTCCAACCGCGCAGTGATGCGACGGCTGAACCTCCGGCCGGGCGAGGGCCGCGGCCGCGCTGCGCGTGGGCAAGGCGCTGTACGCCCTGAACCCCGACGGACCCCGCCTCGTACTGGACGCGATCGTCCTCAACTGGGGCCGCATGGCCCCCGATCCGTGACCACGGTCCCGGCCCGAACGGGCCGGGACCGTGGTCGTATCCGTCAGAGAATGCGCCAGGCGACGGCGTACGGCTGGGCGAACTGGGTGATCCGGAAGGCGCTGACGACGACTTCGGCTTCCCCGGCTGGGACGTTCTGCCAGTTGACCTGCTCGACGTTGTTGACACGGTCGAACCCGGGGCCCGTGCCCATGTTGCCGTGGCGTTCCTGACTGCCCGCTCGGACGATCAGGTTGAGGTCGTTCTGCAGAGCCTTGCCAGGGGGGTCCGTCCAGACGAGGGTGACCTTCAGGCGGGTCGCCCCTTCCGGGACCGTGATGCGGAACGCCCGCTCTTCTCCCTGGTCCAGTTCTTTGGCGTCGGTGAAGCCCGCCCGACCGGCTTCGGTAGGCAGGACGACGGCACGCTGGAGGTTGACGATGCCGAAGCCGGAGTGGTTGTTGGGGGAGGGGCCCGCCTCGCTCGGGACGTACTGGCCCTTCAGCTCGTCGGCACCGTTGACCAGCATGGCCTTGATGAGCGCCGCGCTGGGCTTGGGCGTGCCGTTCTTCACCAGCGTCTCGCGCAGTACCGCCACACAGCCGGCGACCAGCGGGGTGGCCATGCTGGTGCCGCTCTCGAACATGTATGCGGGGTCCGTGGAGGCCCCGAAGTTCTGGAGGTCCTGTGCCAGACGGGAGCGCGTCGACAGGATCGACGTACCGGGGGCGACGACAGTTGGCGCGATCCGGCCTTCCTGGGTGGGGCCACGGCTGCTGAAGGCGGCCATCCCGGCGGGGTTGTCCGCCATTTTGTCGCCGTGGATCGGCGGGACGGGGAACCGGACCAGTCCGTTCCGAAGCTGCTCGTACCTCTTGGGGATTTCGGGACGGTCGCTCTCGCTCGCGCCCACGGTGATGATGTTTTTGGCCCCGGTCTCCCCGCTGACGGACCTCAGGTTGATGCGACCGTCCCTGTCCCGGTCCTCGCCGTCGTTGCCCGCGGCGAAGAGGATGACGAAGTCCTTGTTGTCCCAGATCATCTGATCGGCTTCCTTCGCGGCCGAGTTGTAGGGCAGCCCGGGATCGACCGGGCCCCACGAGTTGGTGTGGATTCGCGCCCCGTCCTCGAGGAAGGGCGGCTCGAACAGGTCGAGCAGGTTGGACGGGATGCCGGTGAGATGGCCGTTCTCGTCCATCACGGACTGGAGTACCAGTCTTGCCTCGGGAGCCGTGCCGGTGACGTTGCCCATCGACGCCGACGTCCCGTCGCCGAGGACCGAGCCCGCCACATGGGTGCCGTGTCCGTCCGGGTCGTCCGTCTTTGCGGGGCTCGTGCGGCCCAGGGCGACCAGGCCCTTGACCCGGCCGGTGAAGGCGGGGTGCACATTGGTGATGGACCCCTTGTCGAACCCGGTGTCGGCGACACACACGATCTGGCCCTCGCCCCGGAACTTCGTGCCGTTGAAGGACACATGGGCGTTCATGAGGTTCCCCGCGACGGTGTTGTACAGCACCCTCTCGGGGACTTCCTCGATCTCCTTCACCTCATCGACCGCGGCCAGGGCTGGCAGGTCCTCGTCACGGACCGTCATGCGGATCTTGCCGCGCTCGGGCCGTACGTCGCCGACGCTGCCACCGGCTGCCGCCACGATCCGGTCTCGCAGCCCGTCCGTGCTCACGTTGACGTCCTCGTGCAGGGCGATGTCGACGGTGCGGGTGGTGGGTCCCGCACCGTCCATGGGCCCGGCCAGCTCGGCGACGCCCGTACGCAGCCGCGTTGCTCGGAGAGACTGGGCGATCTTGAAGCCCTTGAAGTACACGTCCGCCCAGGCCACGAAGGGCAGGGCGCGTACGGCGTCCAGATCCGTGGGCCGGAAGCCGCACAGATAGGTGTCGTCCGGAACGTACTCGTGGATCACCACCCCGAGCGCCGCGAGTTCTTCCTTCTCCTCGGCTGTGGGTGGGTGTGCGGTCTGGACGAGCAGGTAGTTGGACGCGGTGGCGTCCTCTGACACCAGCGAGGCGGTGGCCAGCTCATCGGCCTGGGCCAGCGGGTCCACCGTCACGCCGTTGATGGTGATACGGGACATGCCGAACTCCCGGAGGGTGCGGGTGATGGAGAAGGCGGGCACCGGGCGGTCGCGGTGGTCTCCGCCACTGCCCGTGCCGGCGCCAGTGCGTCAGGGGTCCTTCCGGAGCCATGGCACGCCGGGCTTCGCGTTACTTCCGTTCGGCCAACACGCTAGGTGCTCGACCGCGCGCCCGGCACGTGGAGTCCACGGGGAGACCCCTATCCGGGCCCGATATTGCTCCGAAGGGGGCGTTCCCGCCCGGCCTGCACTTCCCGTGGGTCGAAGGCATCCCCAGGCTCGTCGCAGGATGCAGGCCACTCCACGGAACGGGGAGATCTGTGTCTGGAGCAGGTAGGCGATGCGGGCGACGAGGGTGCGGCCGCCCGGTGAGCCCGGAGGAGTGCTGTTGAGTGGCGCGGAAGCGCCCTCCACAGCCCCCGCGGACCGGTTCGGTCATTTCCGCATCAGTCACCGTTTCGACAAGGAGACATGTCGCCCTTGCCCGGTGCGTGACCAGTGCACCCGCTCGAAGACCGGCGGCCGGACTCTCTCCCTGCAACCCCGCGAGGTGCAAGAAGTCCTCGACCACGCCCGCCTCCAGCAGGGCGACGAGCAGTGGCGAGCGAAGTACGGAACCCGCGCGGGCATCGAGGGAACCATCCACCAGGCCGTCGCGGTCACCGGCATGAGACGTGCCCGCTACCTCGGTCTCCAGAAGACCCACCTGGAGCACGTCTTCTCCGCCATTGCGCTCAACCTCATTCGCCTCGATACCTGGTGGAACGGCCACCCGCTCGACCGCACCCGCGTCAGCCACCTTGCCCGCCTCGACCTCTCCCTCGCCGCGTGACCGAATAAGCCAGCAGGATCGTCACCAGCCGCAAACGGCGGTGATCTTGCGAGAGCGTCACCCGTGTGGGTGAGTGCGGGGCCGTGTGGCTGCGGTGGGTGAAGCCCCGCGAGGACGATCGATGATCGTGGCCCGCACCTCATTGGACCTGGACGAGCTGGTCGAGCACTGGACGCTGCTGAAGGACGAGCAGGGGCTCGTGTCCGGCAAGCGCGGTGCGACGCGACTGGGCTTTGCCGTGTTGCTGAAGTTCTACAGGCAGTACGGCCGGTTTCCCCGGGGCCGGTTCGAGTTGCCGGGCGAGGCGGTGGAGTTCGTCGCCCGGCAGGTGCAGGTACCCGCGTCCGAGCTGGGGACGTACGAGTGGACCGGCCGGACGATCGAGTACCACCGCGCGCAGATCCGTGGGTACCTGGGTTTCCGCGAGTGCAGCGTCGTGGACGCGGACAAGCTGACGGCCTGGCTCGCCGAACACGTCGCGTGCAAGGAGCGGCGGCCGGAACAGGTGCGGGTGGAATTGCTGGCCCGCTGCCGTACGGAGTGCATCGAGCCACCCTCTGCGGGGCGGTGCGACCGGATCGTGGCGGCTGCGCTGCGGGCGGCCGAGGAGATGTTGACGGCACGGATCTCCGCGCGGCTGACGGTGGAGAGCACCGAGCGGATCGTGGCCCTGGTCGCCGGCGCCGACCAGGAGGACAACGTCGGCGCCGGTGAGGGCGCTGCCGGTGAGGGTGAGGACGAGCCGTCGGTCCTGGGGAAGATCAAGGAGGCTCCGGGCAATGTGAGCCTGGAGACGATGCTCACCGAGATCGACAAGCTGCTCGCGGTCCGTGCGATCGGGCTGCCGCCGGACCTGTTCGCCGATGTCGCGCCGAAGGTGGTAGCCGGATGGCGGGCGCGGGCCGCGGTGGAGTCTCCCACCCATCTGCGGACGCACCCGCTGCCGTTGCGGGTGACGCTGTTGCACGAGCGGGAGCGAGAGATCACGGACACGCTGGTGGAGCTGCTGATCTCCACGGTGCACAGGATCGGGGCGCGGGCGGAGAAGAAGGTCACTGAGCAGCTGGTCAACGCGTTCAAGAAGGTGTCGGGCAAGGAGAACATCCTCTTCAAGCTCGCCGAGGCGTCGCTCACCGAGCCGGAGGGCACGGTCCGTGAGGTCGTCTACCCGGCGGTGTCCGGCGGTGAGCAGACGCAGCAGGAGCTGGTGCACGAGTTCAAGACCCGCGGTCCGGTCTACCGGCGCACGGTGCAGACGACGCTGAAGGCGTCGTACACCAACCACTACCGGCGCGGGCTGATCAAGCTCCTGGACGTGCTGGAGTTCCGACCACACCCACCGGCCGGTGATCGAGGCCCTGGCCCTGGTGGCCCGGTACGAGGCGGCGGGCAACACCATGTACTACCCGCTGGGCGAGACCGTGCCGGTGCACAAGGCGATGGGCGGGGACTGGGCGGAGGTCGTCCGCCGCACCGACAAGCGCGGCCGGCGCCGCGTGGTGCGCATGGTCTACGAGGTCGTCGCCTTCCAGGCCCTGCGCGACCAGCTCAAGTGCAAGGAGATCTGGGTCGTCGGCGCCGATAAGTGGCGCAACCCCGACGAGGACCTGCCCCAGGACTTCGCCGAGTGACGCGAGGAGAACTACCGTGAGCTGCGCAAACCGCTGGACGCTGCCGTCTTCGTCGACGAGCTGCGCGAGCAGATGACCACCGAGCTGACACTGCTGAACGACCAGATGCCCAAGCTGTGCTGGCTGGACATCGCGGAGCGGAAGTCCGGGGCGATCCGGCTGACGCCGGCCGAGGCCCAGCCCGAGCCGCGCAACCTGCGTCGGATCAAGGGCGAGGTACAGCGCCGGTGGGGCACCGTGCCGCTCATCGACATGTTGAAGGAAGCGGTGCTGCGTACGGGCTGCCTGGACGCGGTCACCTCCGTCTCCGGCGGCGGCAGCCTCGCGGCGGAGGTCCTGGCCGAGCGCCTGCTCCTGGTGATCTACGCCTACGGCACGAACACCGGCATCAAGGCCGTCGCCTCCGGCGGCCACGACCACACCGAGGACGAACTGCGCTACGTCCGGCGCCGCTACCTGTCCGCCGAGGCCGCCCGCGCCATTGCCATCCAGATCGCGAACGCCACCTTCGCCGCCCGCAGCACCGAGCTGTGGGGCCAGGGCTCAACCGCGGTTGCCTCCGACTCCACGCACGTGCGCGCCTACGACCAGAACCTGTTCACTGAGTGGCACTCGCGCTACGGCGGCCGCGGGGTGCTCATCTACTGGCACGTGGAGAAGAAGTCCCTGGCCATCCACTCCCAGCTGATCAACTGCACCGCCTCCGAGGTCGCTGCGATGATCGAGGCGCGATGCGGCACGGCACGACCATGGACGTCGAGGCCAACTACACGGACTCGCATGGCCAGTCGGAAATCGGCTTCGGCATCACCAGATTGCTGAACTTCGACCTGCTGCCGAGGATCAAGCGGATCAACAAGGTGAAGCTGTACCGGCCGGTTGCTGGCGAGCCGGACGCTTACCCGAGGCTCGCTCCGGCGCTGACCCGGCCGATCCGCTGGGAACTCATCGCCCAGCAGTACGACCAGATGATCAAGTATGCGACGGCGATCCGTACCCGGACCGCGTCCACCGAGGCGATCCTGCGGCGCTTCACCCGTAACGCGTCCCACCCCACCTACGCGGCAATGCTGGAGGTCGGCCGCGCCCAGAAGACCATCTTCGTCGCCCGCTACCTGCGGCTGCGCGACCTTCAGCGGGAGATCGAGGAGGGCCTGAACGTCATGGAGTCCTCCAACGGCGCCAACAGTGTGATCGCCTACGGCAAGGGCGGGGAGATAGCCTCGAACCGGCGCGATGAGCAGGAGATGTTCGTGCTGTGCCTGCGGATCCTCCAGTCCGCCCTGGTGTACGTGAACACCCTGATGCCCCAGGATGTCCTCGGCGAGCCGGAGTGGGCCGACCTTCTGACACCTGCCGATCGCCGCGGCCTGACCCCGCTGTTCTGGTCGCACGTGCGCCCGTACGGCGAGGTAAACCTCGACATGGGCGCCCGACTGAAGCTCGCGGCGGTCACCGTGCCTGGCCCCCGCTCATCGGCCGAAAGCGCCCCCGTCCCAACTGGGCTTGAGCGACGATGACGGGATGACGATTAAGCGCGTGGTGTTGGTCGGGACGTGCGTGGTCGTCGCCGTCCTGGGGTGGGTGTTTGCTGTCTCGCAGTGGGAGACAGCGAGCCGGATCGCGACAGTGGCCTCCGCTCTCGCAGGTGTGGCGGCGGTAGGCATCGGGATCTGGGCAGCGCTCCCTGGCGCCAGGCCAACAGGCATCGTCGTGCGCGACACCGGTGCCGCCAAGACAGCAGGCACGGGCAACGCGGTCACGGGCTACCACGGGAGTGGATCCACGGATGCCGCCGTCACCGTAGAGCGGACTGGCGATGCCGAAGCTACAGGGGACGGCGACGCCATCAGCGGGTACAGCGAGAGGTAAAACGGGGGCATCAGAGGGGGAGCGGCATGGTGGGATGGCGGGACATCGAGGTTCGGAACACAGGTCAAGCGACTTCCGGGCCAGCAGGGGTGTCGATCAGCGGATACCACAGCGGCGACATCACCACCGTGCATGTGCATGGGAGGGAGCCGATCCCGTGGCCGCACCAGGTCGGTGCCATTCCCCGCGAAGCAGCGGCCTTTCAGGACCGAGACGAGACCGACCAGCTGCAGGCCGTGGTATCAAACGGCGGCACCCGGGGTGCTGTGCCAGGTGCTGCGCGGCACCGGAGGGGTTGGCAAGACTCAGCTCGCCGCCCACCACGCCCGAAAGGCGTGGGCTGCGGGCGAACTGGACGTGCTGGTCTGGGTCAGCGCCAGCAGCAGCCCCGCCATCATCTCCGCCTACGCCCAGGCCGCCGAGGAACTCCTCGCCCTCGACCCCGGCGACCCCGAGCGATCCGCACAGGCGTTCCTGAGATGGCTGGAACCCAGGCCGCCAGGGTCCGGGCCAGCCTGCCGGTGGCTGGTCGTCCTGGACGATGTTGCCGACCCCGCCGACGTGACCGGCCTGTGGCCTGCGAAGAACCCTCACGGCCACACGATAATCACGACTCGCCGCCGCGACGTCGCCGTGCCCGGACGCCGGATCGACCTGGGGGTGTTCACGCCTGAGCAGGCCGCCGCGTATCTGACCGAGTTCCTGGCCGAGCACGGGCGGCACGACGACCCAGACCACATCGACGCACTTGCCGAAGACCTCGGCTACTTGCCACTGGCCCTGTCGCAGGCCGCCGCTTACATCGTCGACGCCGACATCACCATCGACTGCCCCGGATGCACCCACGAGCAGTGCCGCAGCTACCGCCGTCGGCTGGCCGACCGCACCGCCAAGCTCGCCGGCATGCTGCCCGAGCCCGGCACCCTGCCAGACGATCAGACCACCTCCGTGGACGCAGCATGGTCGCTGTCCATCGAGCGCGCTGACGCCCTCCGCCCCGTCGGCCTGGCACGTCCCGCACTCCAGCTCGCCGCCATGCTTGACGCCAACGGCATCCTCCAAGACGCCCTGACTAGCGAACCTGCCCGGGACTACCTCGCCCAGTCCCGCATCATGAACGCTCCTGAACGGAACCGCGATGACGCAGTGACGGAACAGAGTGCCTGGGACGCGTTGCGGACCCTGCACCGCCTAAACCTCATCGACCACGACCCCCAAAATCCGTACCAGGCAGTACGCGTTCATCAACTCACCCAACGCTCCACCCGCGACACCTTGCTCTCCCAGGAGTACAACGTGGCGGTCCGTGCCGCCGCCGACGCTCTGAACGTGGCGTGGCAAGCCAACATCGAGAGTCCTACCACCCGGGCTCAAGCTGTGAGCATCCTGCGCGCTAACACCGAAGCTCTCGCCCGTGCCGGAGGGTATGCCCTGTGCCAGACCGACGGCGTTCACGCAGTGCTCTTCCAATTCGGGTGGAGTCTGGAACGTACCGGCCAGATCAACGACGCTATTGATCACTTCGAGAGCCTCGCCGAGGCTGCATACCAACGCGCAGGGTCTGACCACCCGGACACACTTGCTGCTCTGAGGGCCCTGGCCCAGTGCCTCGCGTCCGGCGGGGACCCCACAGGGCGCCGTCGACATCTTGGAGACGGTGGTGCAGCAACAGGTAGTGGAACACGACAGTTGGGACGCCCTCGGTACCCGCTTCATGCTCCTAACGTGGCGTGGGAAGGCCGGGGATGCAGTTGGCGCAATGGCAGGTCTGCAGCAGCTGCTGGCCGACATCGAACCGGCACTCGGCCCCTTCTCAGATCTTGCCCTAAGCACTCGGAATTCCCTTGGCTGTCTCCAGGGGGAGGCCGGGGACGCAGAGGGCGCCGTGGATGCCTTGGAGCAACTGGTGGCCGACGTCGAGTCGGTACTGGGCCCTGGCCACATGTCTACCGCCACTTACAGAAGCAATCTGGCGCACTGGCGTGGCAGGGTCGGGGATACGGCGGGCGCGGTGGAAGATTTGGAGGAACTGCTGGCGGACGTCGAACCGGTGCTGGGCCCCGACGACGTGTTCGTCATCAGCCTTCGGGCCGGACTCGTCACTTGGTACAGGCATGGTGACGATCCGTCCAGCGCCTTGGCCGCCTCGGAGCGAGCGCTGGCCAGCCTTCTGAAGGTGCCGGGGCCCGATCACCCCGAGACCCGCCAATGGTGGAAGACAGTTGCGACGCTGCGGGGGGAGATCGGGAACACGGCGGGCGCCGTGGCCGCCTCGGAGCAGGTGCTGGCCAGCCTTTTGAAGGTGCCGGAACCCGATCACATGCCTATCTATGTCGCCCGGAACAACCTTGCCTACTGGCGGGAGAAGGATCGGAACTCCATTGCTCATCAATCGACCGATTGATGAGCAAGATCGGTGTCCCGTCTCATTCGATCTAGCTCTTGGCTATCGCTCTGAGCAGGCATGATGCATTGTCTCGTGAGACGAACCAGGGCTGGTGTCTCAGTTCATCATGTCCGCCGGGTGCAGATATGTGGCCTTGTCTCACTTCATCGTGTCTGTGGGCCGTCAGATTGAGGAACATCGGGGCGAGAGCCGACGCCTGCAGTCTCCGTGACGGCCTGCCGTGCTGAGATCTCCGGTGGGACAACTGGTCCAAGAGTGCTTTGGGTCGCCCTGCAGGGCGACCCGGATGCGATCCGGCCGCTGTGGGAACGCATCGAAGCCGCCGAACCTGGTGACGACGACGGGCCCAGGTGGCCGGCGGCTGCCTTCGGCTGACCACACGCCCTCCCTCAACGACCAACCGTCTCCGCTCCGATCTGCCCCGGGGGACCCATGCCGCCCGCACCACCCACCGCCGTCGGCACCACGCCGCACACCACCCCCGTGCGCACGACGCTCGGCGGGCAGGCCATCACCGTGGTTCTGCCCGCCGACTTCACCGCCTTCTGCCAACTGCACTACGACGTCTACCAGCACTACGCACACCAGCTGGTCGCCAACCATGACGCCGCGGTCGATGCCGTCCAGCACGCCTTAGGCGACCTCGCAGCCTCCTGGGCCCAGGCCCTCGCCGGTCACCGCACCGCCGCCATCGCCTGGGCCGCTCTCACCCGCCGTATCCACCAGGCCGCACGGACACCGGCGGGCACCGCCGCCAGCGCCCTGTACGGCCTGGTGCCGGCGCCGGAAGCCGACGCCGTCCTCCTGCATCACGTCGTCGGCCTCAGCATCACCGCCTGCGCCGACACCCTTGGCGCCGAAGAAGCCACCGTCACCTCGCTCCTGCACAACTTCGACCGCCGTCTGACCGCGGACGGCGCCGAGGCCTTGCGGGCCTGCTGGGCAGCCGCATCGCGGGGAACAAGCCACCCTCTTTGACAGCACGCAGCCACGGACCTGGCACTGGCCCGAACGCGCCCCGACAGCGCCGTTTAGTGACCGTTGATCTCCGGCAGGCAGGATCCCCCTCACAGGCGCGCACCACCGACCATGAGGGGGAAACCTATGGGTGTCGTGAAGTTCGCCCGGCTCGGATGCGTCAAGCCGGAGGGCTGGACTGGTAAGGACGACATCTACATCACGATCAACGGGGGAATCCGGTCTACTCGACCCAAATCGGCGAGGAAGGCAAGCGCGACATCAACGAGTCCTTCCGGTACGAGGGCGACGTCGCACGCGTCTGCATGTACGAGAGCGACAACCTCGATGACGACGACCTCCTCGGCGAGCAGGTCCCCCTCGCCGGCTACGGCGAGATGAAGTTCCGCCAGGATGACGCCTACTACACGCTCTCCCACAAGCTCGAACCGTAGCCACGGCCAGGACTCAGCAGTCCGTACGCGACAAATCCGGGTTGTAGTGCCGGACCGACTTCGCAGGACCACACTGCGCCTGCGGCACGCGCGGCCCCTTCGGACCGGACGTCGCCGTAGGCGCACAGTCCAGCAGACACACCAGACCTTAATCGAGACGGCTTTGACGGTCTGGGAGTCGATGAAGGTCGACGCGTCCGTAGCGGGTGATGGTTTTGGTCAGCTGCTTCTCGTCGGCGGCTTCGACCAGTTCGTTGACGAGTTAGGTGGCCAGCACGTACTTCACGCGGAAGCTGGCCATGGCGGTTTCGGTGCCCAGGGCGATCAGCAGGTGGACTTGCCGGTGCCTGAGTCGCCAATCAGGCAGAGCGGCAGGCCCTTCTTGACCCAGAAGACGGCGAATATCACCGGCGCTGGGGTTCTTGAAAAGTATTCGTACGTCAAGAAGTGGCCGTGAAAGGGAATTCCCCATATCTTGATGATGCTGACGGGAGTACTTTCGCCTGCAGTGTCCAGGCAGGTCAGCGCTACGGGGGCGGTGCCTGGGTCTACGGTCGAAGGGATCCTGCCAGATTTTGCAGGTCGTCAGGCCCGCAAGCCCACATCCCGCTCCCAGCGGTTTGGCCACGGGCTGCACTGGCCGATGTTGGGCTTCGATCTTGTCTATAGTCACACCCATGGATGAGGGAAACAGCGGAGAGCCTCAAGGCCGTCGTACTGTGCGTGTCGCAGCGTCTGTGGGCTGCACCATATTATTTTTAGGACTGTTTTGGGTCATGGCTTGGAAGGTTGGCTGGTGGACTCCCGGCCTCGGACTCCTATCAGCGAAGGTGGCCATCGTGGTGTCAACGGGGCTAGTGGCCTTGGTCGCCTGGTTCGCTAGGCGGCGGTGAAGCGCTCCGTGTCACCTGCCAGTTGACGGTGTCTGAGTATTCATCACCAGGACAGGCTGCGTGCCGGCACGCCCCAGGATCTTGCTCATGGGTACCTGGCTGGCCACTCGGCAGTGAAATCGCATGCTGTCCGGTGCGGTGAGGGCTACGCTTTTTAGGTGAGAGGAGCCGAACAGCCGGGCGGCCCGTGGCAGCACATTCTCCTCGTCGGCGAATGCACTGCCACGGTGTGTTGTGACGCCTGAATGCGGCCAACTTTGCATACCGATCAGGACAGCGAGAGCCCTCGGTGCCCGCTTCGTTGTGGAGTGTGTGAGCTTCCTGCTTCTATCTCGTCCCAGCCACGACGCTCCCGGCTGCTCGGCCATCGTCGCTCGGCCTCAGCAGGCACACGGGCTGGTCAGGCAGGAACAGTTCGAAAGTGTGCGGTGGAGCGCGCCTGCCCCAGTCCCGGAGGCGGCATCGCCACCGGCAGCCGAGGTATCGCATGGGGACCGTCTGCTGATGACCGCTCGATCTCTTCCGGGCCGCTTCTGCCCCTCAGGTAGACGGGGCAGAAGCTTTACGTGTGGACTCTGTCTCTTTTGCTGACGTCGCGTCCAGACGCGGATGGCGGCGGGCGATATACGTGCCCGTCGTGTGGAAGTGAACTGACCGATGGCGCCTGAGACAGGCGTGAGTTTCGCCGCTGTCCGTCCTGCCGACGCCTCGCATACCGAGCCGTCCATTCAAGTGAGCCTTGGGCCGATGCTGATGCGGAGCCCTGATACGGCTACCTCTTCGTCGGCGAATCTCTGCAGTTGGTCTGCCAACCGCAGCCCGCGGACCGGATCGGACGACATCAGCAGCCCGTTTCGGTCCACCTTGCATCAATGCTCACTACTGGGCGGCCGCATCCGATCACTGCTCAGACGATCAGAGAGAAACGTGATGCCGGGCTATGTCGCTGCGTGAGTGCGGCAGTTGGTCCTCGTTATCTCTGCGCTCGTCGTGGACCGTTCGCTTCCTTGCATGTGGCGGCGTTACTGCGCGTCACGATGGTGCTTCTCGGCTAGGTATTTCGCCAGTTCCTCATGGGGCTCTTGATCTCGTCCTGGATATCTCCGGAGACAGGCAGAAGGTATGGCGCATTTGAGTCGGGAAGGGCTGAATTTGTATCGAGAATCATGTTTTTGAGCCACCTTGATCATTCATGCTCGATCATGGTCCTTCATGGTGGTGTCTGAAAGGTTACTCACAAGATCGAGACGGCGTTGCTGCGCCGGCAGCGATTGATGCCACGCAGAGTAATCACGGGAGGTCAGAGGAGGTATGAGCCCCTCTCTCGGCCGGTTCGCATGCATGCAGTGCGACTGAGGGTTGACGCTGAACCGCACCGTTTTGAGTCACATCCGATCAGGCGCTTCTTTTTCCGTGTGGTGGACTGCCCGACGGGGATATGAAATTGTCTGTAGTGCATTGCAAAGCCCCTCGTAAGCGAGGGGCGCGGGGTAAACGGGGGTTTAGCTGCATGCGTAACGGGGATTCAATGCATCGCCTGAGGCGATTTTCCTAGCGGATCTTTCAGTAAGGCTCGCTATGGCGCCATGTCGTGGCCATTTATAACGCTGCGCCTTCCTGAGGCTATTTCAGTTAGAGCGGGCGGTGAGGCGCAATAAGCGCCCCTACCGGTATACGCCTTTCTCTTCCTGGCATCCGTTTACCCATTCACTATGTCACTTCTGTGTTTCGCGTGGCATTTCGTCGCCCTGCCCTCTTGGGTCAGGGCTAACAGATAAGGAAAGAACATGAAGAAGGCTATTGCTGGTATAGGCGTGGTCCTCGGAAGTGCGGCGCTGCTTGTGGCCACCCAGGGGCCGGCGCAGGCGGCGGATGCAGGTGCGCCGGCGGTCCCCGCTGCCGCTGCTGCGGTACAGGACACGGGCAACTCTCCGCAGATCATTGGCGGTCTGGGCAAGCTCGCGCAGAAGGCCTGGGTGCACGGGAAGGCAGCGGCCCAGCTGGCCGGCGACGCCGCCGCCGAAGTTGCCGGTAATGTGAGCGACGCCTTCGGCAACCCCCCGTCCACGTCGCCGTCCAGCGTCGCTTCCGTCGAGACGGTCTTCGACAAGTGAAGGACCACGCTGTAACCAGGAGGGTGGCGCTGCTTGTCGGCGCCGCCCTTCTGGGCCTTCATTTCGTCGTAGCTGCGTTCTCGCAGATGCCGTTGACCCCGGTGAAGCTTCGCTACTTGAGCTATGTCAATGCATACCTGGAGCCATACCAGTCTCAGAACTGGATGCTTTTCGCCCCGGATCCTCTGTCTGACAATCGCGGTATCTTGGCTCGCGGTAAATGCGCGAATGGGAAGACCACCGAATTTTACGACGTTACCGCGAAATACATAAAGGCTGCGCAGGAGAGCAGGTTCTTCCCCTCGCGCATGTCGCGACTGGTGACCGGTAACGTCATGCAACTGAACGGCGGAGACCCTGTACTGGATAAGTTGCGAGAGGCGGAGAGGGCGAAGCGCAAGCCGCTGACGCCACTCACCGCGTTCGAAAAAACCAACCGGAAGGAAGCTGTAAAATTCCTGTCCCGGTATTCTCTGACCCAAATCCCCAAGCTGTGCAATGGGAAGCCTGACAAGGTTCAGATTCGCTCGTATGTCCAGGAGTTGCCGGCCTGGTCGAAGCGGCACGATCCAAAAGCTGAGCGCAAAGTCGAAATCCAGGACATGGAGTGGATGAAGGCGGGGTCTCTATGAAGAAGATAACCCGCTTCCTGGACAAAGCGAGCACCCGGTATTACAGCATTCTCGGTGTAAGCGGCACGCGGCTCGTTCTGGGCTTCGTAGGTTTCATGTACTACGCGAGCCAATACGGTGACCGCGAGTACCTCTTCGGCCCTAACGGCGTACTTCCCTGGCGAGAATTTGTAACCCAGATTCACGAAAACGAATCGTTCAGCCTGTACGCGTTCAACAGTTCAGGTGCGTGGTTCGAGATCGTCTTCCACCTGGGAATGCTGGCTGCTCTCGCGGTGACCTGCGGCGTGGGTGGCAGGCTCGGACTGGCCGTACACTGGGTTTTTCTGTGGTCGATCTACCAGCGCCAGACAATTCTCCTGGATGGTGGGGACAACCTTGCCTACGTCGTGATTCCCATGCTCCTGCTGACGCGTTGCTACGGGCGGCTGGCATTCTCGACCGGACTCGCCCGAAAATTTACGCAGCGCGTTCCGGGATCCCTGCGGGCGTTGGCCCGGCCTCTGCACAACCTCGGAATTCTCGCCGTCGCTACGCAAATCTGCCTGGTGTACGTGACGAGCGGGCTTTACAAGGTGCAGGGCAAGATGTGGCAGGACGGTACTGCCCTCTTCTATGTGCTGAGGGTCTCGGAGTTTACTCTTCCCGGTGTTTCTGACCTGGTCTACAACAACGACTTCCTGGTCTTCCTGGGGACCTACTCCACCACTATCTTCCTGGTGTACTTCCCGCTGGGCATCATGGTCCCGCAGCTGCGGCCATGGGCCGCGGTGGCATCCATCAGTTTCCACGTAGCCATCGGGGTCCTGATGGGACTCACCAGCTTCGCGCTGACCATGATGGCGTGCGATCTCATCTTCCTGAGCGGAGCACTCAACACAGCATTAGAACGGGGGACCTCAGTGCTCCAGCGCTTCCGATCCGCCAGAAGCAGACCCGCTAAGGCGCCTACCAACACCCTCGCGGAATCACCGCCGGAGCCCGTTGCTGTGGACAGCCTTCCGCAGTCTGCGGCGACACCATCCAACACGTAATGCCTCCCGGTGGAGAGCGTCGGGCCCCCTGCTGCTCCGGGCCCGATGCACACCCGCTCAGCAGGCGCCACGGCAAAGGAAAACACCGATGAGTCCGACGGTCAGCCCCACCGAACCCGTACTGGCCTTCGACGGAGACTGCGGCTTCTGCCAAGCCGCGATCAAGAAGATCTCTTCTCAAGGGCGACCGTCCGTGCATGCAATGCCCTGGCAGTTCCTGCCGCAAAGCATGACGGAGCCCTATCTTGACCGACTCGACCGTGAAGTCCTGCTGCTTGCGAACGGTCGGGTGCTCGCCAGCGGGGCGGAGGCGCTCGCCGCGTACATGAAGCGCTCGCCTGCCCTGTGCTACCGGGTGGCAGGGGCAGCGATATGCATGCCCCTCCTTCGCCAGTGTGCTCATGGTGTCTACCGGTGGGTGGCGCGAAACCGGCACCGCATGCCCGGTGGGAGTGCGTCCTGCGCCATGCCGTCATCACACTCGTGAAAGCTGGCATCTCAGCGCCCGTGCCTCGTCGAACGCTGGCACAGAACATCACGGGGCACAGCGTCGCCTCCGCGGAGCGGCCCAGCTGGCGTAGCAGCACCGGCAGGCCTAGAAACTGCTAAGCCGCCCCCATGCCTAGTGAAGCCATGCCGTTGAGCGCCGCTCTACCGAACCCTCGCTGCTCAGCCAGCCGGCGGACCGCCGAGGCCTCGAGCCCCCTCCACGCCTGAGGCCGAGACGTTCGACGGGAGCGGTACGGATTCGAGCCTGGGCCACCGTCAGGCTATGAATAACGGGCAGAAACCAAGCTTCGCTTGAGAAAGCGTCGGTCTGATGGGAGCGACTCACATGCCAGTGCCTACCTGCGTTTTGGGCGGCAGAGGAATCCGTGATCACGTCACACATGGCCACAATCCGGAACTGTTCGTCGAGTTGGGGTCACTCACCAAAGTGGTCACCGGTACCATCCTGACCCAGCTCGCAGAGGCGGGCTTGCTGAGCCTGGACGACCCACTCGAACACCGACTGGACGAGGTGCCGGAAGGCACCGGCATTACTCTCCGCCACCTCGCCAACCACACCTCCGGTCTCCCCACACTCCCTCCCGGTACCTCAGCTTCCTCCCGTGACCCCTACGCGTCCTTCACTGAGCCCGTTCTGCATGAGACGCTGCGCGGCTTAGACAAGGCGGTTACCGGGACGGTAGGCAGCAGGACGTACTCCAACTTCGGTTACGCAGTGCTCGGCCACGTTCTCACCGCCTCCACCGGTCGCACCTTCCAGCAGCTCACGGACGAATATGTCCTTGCTCCCCTCGAGTTGCCGGCGGGCGCGGTTACTGCCGATCCGCCCTCCGGCCAATGTCTCGTACCGACGGGCCTTCTCAGGCGCCCTCTCAGCACCTGGGACTTGTCGGGGCCGATCCTGCCGGCTGGCGGACTGTGGGCCGCCCCCCGCACCACCGCCCGTCTTGTAGTTGGCCTCACTGTCGACCGAGTCCTGGGTGATCCGGCCCCCACATGGGTCCGCAGCGGGCAGGCCCTTTGGCACAACGGCGCGACTCGCAACGCTTCAGCCTTCGCCGCGGCACACGATGACGGCCGCTGGATTTTCGTGCACCGCCTCCGCGGAAACCACCGACGCACGGAACGCCTCGCCGTAAAGATCCTCCTAGGGCACAAACGATAGAGACGTAGATCCTGCGGGGCACGGTGGCGGACGGATGCTTGGTCTCCTTGGCTTCGTGGGCGTCACTCCCGGCACACTGGGGCGAACGCATTCGAGAACCTCCTCCAACGTTTCAGCACGTCTGAACCTTCAGACGCTACGTATCGCTATCAACTCCCGAGGCCCTGGAGATTGGTTGTAACGGAGCCGAGAAGATCTGGCCTGACTTGCCCACGTTTCATGAGTCAGTCTGCTCTCGAGGGCCAGCGACCGGGACGCCAGCGGTGCCCGGCCCTCGGTCACGGGCCGGGCACTGCTGTTCTCCTGGCGCAAGAGCTCCTCGCAGGCTGCAGTTTTGCTGGTCCGATCGCCCCTCGGCTCGGCGCCCGATGCGCCCGAGCCCCGAAGGACCTCGTTGCCGCTTTGTCCCGTTGAGGGCACCGCAACGGAGACGGGCGGGCAGGGGGCAAGCGCGCCGCGGCGGCGGGCTTCCTGACACTTTTCTCCTGGCTGCACTTAGCGGGCCACGGGAGGGGACTGGTGCAAATGTGGACGTTGATCAACTGTTTATCGAACTTGCCTTAACTGTTGGTACCCGCCAACCACGCAAATCGATTCGGAATTCCTGACAAGGGGGAGTCATCCGTACATGAGTGAAGCTTTCACTAGCCGACGTCACGGCGCTCAGTGCTCGTGGTCTGCGCGTTCCGCCGGCCTTCGCGCAGAGCGGACCCAGCATTGCCGTCGCCACTGTCATCACTGTGGTAGGTGCTGGTTCATGGTGGCAGCGACCAGGCAGAGGGCAAAGCGACCGAAGTGCGTTGAGTCGCTTGTCCAGTCGCTTGGAAAACATGCAGGTGAGCGAGGCTGCGTCATCAAAGCAGCGACTGAAGCGACTGAACATCGGTATCTATGACGCGCATGCGCGCTCGGGAATGTCTTCATAGTCCGAACCCAGAGTCGCTTCAGTCGCTGATCGAGCCGCAATCCCCCTGACCTGGAGTTTTCCCAGTGCTGAGGGCAGCGACTGAACAGTTCAGGTCGCTGCCCCGACCAGAAGATCCGGCAGGTCGTCCCGGGACACGGTGGTCAGCCACGTGCAAGGGGTAAAGCCCGGACGCGGGAACGCGAACCGAAGCACGCCTTCAAAGGGCAGTCCTTCCACGGCGCCTACTGCCACTTCGACGCCCAGACCGGTGATGTCGACACCCGCCCGAGCGACGACCTGCATCACCCGGATCCCGGACGCGTCGTCTCCCGACAGCAGCACGACCGGCCGCCGCTCGTCGAACTCCACCCACCAGACTTCGCCACGTTGCACATGTCCTCCTGACACAGGACGGCGGGCGGACGCTGCGCGACCCCGACGAGCTGTGGAGACGGGTGCGGCCACCCGTTGATCATCGGTGTGTGAAGACAAACGATCACGCGGTGGCCGCAGGTCACAGCGTAGACCCTGCCCGCTGGCAGGAGGCGTTCGAGGGCCTGATGAGCCGGATAGCGGGACGGTTCACACGGGTCGAACCCCGGTTCCGGGTCCGGAAGTTGGTGCTCGGACTGCTGTCGGACCTGCCGCGCAAGAACTGCTGGACCATCGCCGAATGGGCCGGGGAGAGAACCCCGGACGGCATGCAGCATCTGCTGGGGCGGGCCAAGTGGGACGCCGACCGGGTCCGCGACGATGTGTGTGACTACGTGGTGGACCACCTGCACGACGACCAGGCGGTACTGGTGGTCGACGAGACCGGGGACGTGAAGAAGGGCACCGGCACGGTCGGCGTCCAGCGCCAGTACACCGGCACCGCGGGCAGGATCGAAAATGCCCAGGTCGCCGTCTACCTGGTCTACGCCGGCCGGCGCGGGCACGCGGCAGTGGACCGGGAACTGTACGTCCCGCGTTCATGGACCTCCGACCCTGACCGCTGCCGGGATGCCGGACTCAACCAGGACACCGCCTTCGCCACCAAGCCGGAACTGGCCACTCGTATGGTTGCCCGGTTCCTGGACGCCGGCCACCAGGCCGCATGGGTCGCCGACGACGAGGTCTACGGCGGCAACCCCAGGCTGCGAACCGCACTGGAGGAACGCGGCACCGGCTACGTCCTCGCGGTGGCCTGCTCGCACGAAGTCACCACCGGGGCGGGGAGGTTCCGTGCGGACACCCTGGCCAAGAGGGTGCCCAAGCGGGCCTGGCAGAAGCTCTCCGCAGGGGCCGGGGCCAAGGGCCACCGTTTCTACGACTGGGCAGTCATCGACCTCGCCGACCCCCGACCCGGGAGTCGTCAGCTGCTGATCCGCCGTAACCGCAGAACCGGCGAACTCGCCTACTACCGCTGCTACTCGCCCGCACCCGTGCCGCTGACCGTGCTGGTCAGAGTCGCTGGATCAAGATGGCGGGTGGAGGAGTTCTTCCAGTCGGGCAAGGGCCTACCACCGCGCTGTCGAAGGTCGGAATCGGCTGACAGGCATCCGCAGGGTGGACCTGCGTCCGGCGCTGGTGACTGGTCCTTCCGCCATCCGTCAGCGCCGGACGCGTCTCTCGCGTGGGCCAACGCATCCCGCCCGCACTCACGGACCTCCAAGGTCCCTCCGGCTGGACACTGCATGCCGCGCGATCGTCGACAAGGTCAGCTCCCGCTCGTTCTCGATGACGAGCCAGCCCTTGCCAAGGAGGGACTGGAGGAGAGGGCGGACCTCGTCGCCCAGCTCGTCCGCCAGGTCGTCATCCGTGGGGGAGCGGCCGGTCCGAAGGAGGGCGGCCACGTGGAAGACGAGTGCTTCCTCCTCCGCGGTGATGTTGAAGTCCATGAGGCGAAGGTAGGCGCGCCCCTCATTCGCGGCATGCTGGCATCTGACCCGGTCGTGCGAGGGACGACCGAGTACCCATCGGCGTGATCATTTGGGGTGTATGCGGCGCGCACGGCACCGAGCTGTGCTCGCTTTCCCGGTGAATCGACCCTGACGATGGTCATCGCAGGTGTCTGATGCCAATGTCCGTATCCCAGAGGAGGCGAAGGACCGGCTTGCCGCGATCGCGGCCGCCGAGGGTCTGTCGCTGCGCGCCTATCTGGCGCGCCTGGCCGAGACCCTGCTCACCCCGGCCGAGCGCGCCGAGCGCGCGGAGAAGGCCCTCGCCGCGTTGAAGAAGTGGAACGGCTATGCCCCCACCGCGGCCCAGCAGCAGGACCTGGACAGTGAGCTCGACCGGCGTCTGGCTCAGGTGACCGGCCGGTGAGCGACGCCATGCACATCGTCCTGGACGATACCGCGATGACCGCGGCCGGCCAGGGCAACGTCCTCGCCTCCCGCCTCATCCATCGCGCCCACGCCGAACCCGGCTGGTACCTGTACGCACCGACGTGTGCGCTCGTTGAAGCCGACCGCGCCCGGCCCGGTACCGCCGAGCACCTCGCAGCCCTGCCCGGCATCACCGTCCTGGATCTGGACCTGCCCGCCGCCCTGGCCGTGGCGCAGCAGGAGACATGGGCGGCAGCCCACAGCCAGTACGCGGCCCAGCCCACGCCGGACCGCCCCGACGGGGCGATCGTCGCCACCACCGCCCCGAAGCGCTGGGACGGCGAGCCGGTCCGGGTCCTGGACCTCAACGCCTGACCCTTTGTCCCGACGCTGTGGGCCTCGCCGGATCCGGCGAGGCCCACAGCGCTACAGGACTGCTGCCCCGCGCGACTAAAGGACCCCTCCTGCGCCGGGGCCGCTGCGGCCGAACAGGGCGACCACCCGCCCCAGCTGGTGGAGCTTCCGCGTGAACGCCGCCGAGAGGAAGGCGGCCAGAGTGAACACTGTGAGGGGAATGAACAGCAGTCCTGCCCCCTCCGCCCCGGCCGCGGGGGCGATGACGAGGGAGGCCGCAGCTGCGACACCGGCAATCGCGAACACCCCGCCAAGCCCCTTCACCTCCACTACCTCCGGGCCCGGCTCGGCGGGCAGAGCATCCGCATCGAGGAGCGCCCCGTACGCCGCCTGAGCCTGACGGGCCGCCACGGTGAGCACCATGGCGCCGAGCTCACGGGCAGCCCGTTCCCGGTCCTCGACAAGTTCGCTGAGCTTGTCGGCGAACGCGGTGCGGACCTTCTGTCCGTGCTCACGCAGACGCCTTTGGTCAGCCGCGTACTTGGCCTGCAGCCCCCCAGCGGCGTCCGCGCTGTTCGTCACCGCAGTCATCAGTTCCGAGACCTTCTCGTGCACGTCGGTCAACGCTTCGGTCCGCGTACGGCCCGCCGGGGCGGAGGCGAGAGCGGCGAGAGAAGGGAGCGCATCCAGGGCTTCGGTCACCACCTGGTCGCCGTCCTTGACGTATCCCTTGAGCAGCCCGTCCCGCTTGTCGGACATTCGGCGGTAGGAGGAAAAGGCGAGGGTCACGACGAACCCCACCGCCGCCGCCTTTCCCGCCCCCTTTGCCAGGGCCCGGTCGGCCTTCTTCTTCTGCTCGACCGACAGCGGTGCTACCTGTGTCTTCTTGGCTGCCGCGGTGGTCTCCCTCTTCTGCTCGGCGTCCAGGGACAGCAAGGTCATGGCGGCAGAGCCCACCACGAGCGTCATCATCAGGGCCGCGCCGAGGGCTCCGCCCAGGAGCATCCGGCATGACTTCCACGGGGTGCGAGACGGCCGGGTGTAGGCGGCGCGGAGGTCTTCCCAGGGCACCGGACCGGTGTGCCCGAGCTCGAGGGCGGCAGTCCTCGCCTTATCGATGCGCTCCTCTGCGGCGGTGGCATAGCGGGCCCGTAACCGGTCTCGGTAGCCGGGCCGCGGAGCGGTGGTCGGTGGGGCCGGGGCGGTGGGCGTGGTCAAGGCCGTTGTCCTCTCTCCTGGTTACTCGAGGAACACATCAGGATGAGAGCGGCTGGTTGCACCGGCCAGGAGTACACGGCACGGCCGGTGCGTGATGCTGGACACCAACCGGACGTCCGAACGCACACGGCGGCGCGTGGTGTGGGGAATCGGTCAGCGGCTGGAGAGATCGCTGCGAGCACGCCGGTCAAGCGAGCGAAGAAGTAGCTCAGCCCGGATCAGCACGGCGATCACGCCGATCGTGCCGACGAGCATGACCAACCAGCCGATCGACTGCCAGACGGATTCGTGGCGCAGCACGTACGGCGTGAACACCGCCATGACGACGGCGAGCACACCAAGTGCGGCCAGCCAGAAGAACCTCATCACATCCTCCAAAGGGGCGGGCACTGGCGGGGCTCAGGCAGCGGAGTGTGCTCCGCGACCTGCGATCTCTCCGAAGCACGGCACGGCGAGGGCCGTGGTGATCCCGATGACGGCGGACATGGAGAAGGTGGCGTTGCCCAGGACTGCTGCAGTCAGCTGCAGGCCAGCGAGGACCAGGCCCGTACCCCACATGACCGCCCGAGGCAGAACAGGAGACCGGCCCAGGCCCCGGGCCATGACCAGCGGCACAGCGGACAGCAACGCCACCAGCGCGAAGACGACGGAGACGACGAAGGCCACGGGATCGGCCCACGACCGGTAGTGGGCAAAGGTGTAGGTCATCGATCCCATGTAGACGAAGGCACACAGGAGGGCGGCGGCAGCGCCGATCGTCACCAGGAACTCCTCGTCATCCCCAGGATCCAGCGTTGTGCTGAGGTGGGACGCCAGGGCCTTCTTGTCGCTCTTGTCGCTGTCGGAAGGTGTGTTACTCAATGCGATTCCTCTCCCTGGGCCGCTCCGGCACGTCCGCATCATGGCCCCAGAATCCGGCGGCGATGGCGACTTCACCGGTATCGACCTGAAGGGGATGCTGGTGGCCGAAGGCGTATCGCTCGATCGTGTAGGGCCTGATAGCTGCCCACTGCGACGAGCCACCCACGACAGCTACTGCGGTGTCCGGAGCACACGGGCAGTACGTGGGCTGATCACCAGCTACTTACCGGTGCCCCGCGCTCGCGGAGCGGCCGGCGGTACGAGAAAAGCCGGCGCCCAATCCGCCGAGGCGGGTGGCAAAGGAGCCGGCACCGAAAACAACACTCCAAGGGGGAGGCGCAATGCTCAAGCGCGCACGCTGCGAATCGTCGAGGAAGCGTTGAAAAGCGGGGACGGCACGCTGCGGCTGATCGCCTTCATGGGAGCGGCCACCTGTGCCGCACTCACCCTCGGTGGTGGCGCCTGGCTCGCGGGTCTGCTGTAGCGGTGCTGTGGCGCGATCCAGATTTTTCGGAGTTCGGCGGTCTGCGGATGTCGAGAACGTGCCACCGGCTCCGTCCCAGGGACATCAGCGGCCACCACCGGCCGCACGAGGAAGAAGGAGAAACCAGCATGGCGATTCAGCGGATGGACAACGTCGGCATCGTCGTGGAGGACATGGATGCCGCCGTCGCGTTCTTCGTGGAGCTCGGCATGGAGCTGGAGGGCAGGGCGGAGGTCGAGGGCCTCGTCGCCGACCAGTGCACCGGACTCGACGGCGTCCGCTGTGACATCGCGATGGTCCGGACCCCGGACGGTCACAGCCGGCTCGAGCTGGCGAAGTACCGTAGCCCCGCGGTGATCAGCGCCGGGCCGCGCAACCGGCCGTACAACATTCTGGGCACGCATCGCGTCATGTTCGCCGTCGACGACATCGAGGACACCGTTGCCCGCCTGCGCCCTCACGGCGCCGAACTCGTCGGCGAGTTCGCCCGGTTCGAGGACAGCTATCTGCTCTGCTACATCCGCGGCCCGGAGGGCATCATCGTCGGACTGGCCGAGCAACTGCGCTGAGAAGGGCAGCCGAACGAGATCATCGAGGTTCTGAACCGCCCGATCGGCCAGGAGCTGCTGGCCCGTGACGTGACCCGCCTGGCATACGTCGCCAAGGACGGAACCCCGCGCAACGTACCGATCGCCTTCACCTGGAACGGGTCCGGCGATGGAGTGCGCCGAACTTCACGCACCTGCGGGCGTCCCGCTGGCCAGCGCGGGGAATGCCGCTTCCACACCTCGCGGATGTGTCGGCTGACCAGGGTGCGCAGCACAGGCCACTGCGAGACGCTTCCGGCTCGGGAGCGGTCAACCTCGGGTGGCGCCCTGCGGCCAGACCACCTGCACGGGGGTGCCGGTGCGCTCGGCGTAGGCGACGACGTCGGCGGTGCCCCCGTGGCTCCGCGCGGGCTTCCCGTCCCACACGGCCAGCAGCTGGTCGACCAGGCCGACCAGGATTTCGCTGCCTGCCATGTGCGCGGCGGAGTCCGACGTCGTCAGCCCAGTCTCGTGGACGTCGACCGCCTGCCGGAGCAGCGCGTCGTAGGTCGGGTGGTGCCAGGAGGGCAGGCCCGAGCGGTACTCCCGCGCGGGGACGACGACCTCCAGGCGGCCGCCGTGCTTCAGCACCGCCTCGGCGAACCAGCTGTCCGGGCCGTCCGCGATGCACGAGACGACCAGCTCGGCCGGCTCCCACTCGCGCACCGCATCGTCGAGGAGGCCGCGGACCTGCCGCTCTACGTCCTGGTCCAGCCCACGGTGGCCGGTGATTCCCACACGCATCGAATCGCCCTTTCTGTTCACAGGCAGACGCCGTGGAGGCGCTCGTCCAGGTCCCGCACGACCCGGGGCGGGGCGCCGGAGGTCAGCGACCGCCGTACTGCGCGTACCCGCTCGACGATCCGCCCGGAGCGGTACTGCAGACCGGTCTCCAGCGCCCGTCCGGCCAGCGCGAACGCCGCCTCGATCTGCCCACCGGCGAGGTGACCGGCCGCGATGTCGAGAACCAGAAGGGCGCGCTGCTTGGCGTGGCCGGTGGCCAGCGCCTCGGTGCCGTCCCCCAGCACCCACTCCGGCAGGCCCAGGCGCGCGCCGCAGGTCACCCGGCAGGCCGCCGCCTTCACCGGATCGAACCGGAAGACCCAGGGCCACGGCGGTACTTCCGCCGGCAGCGTCTCGGCCGCCGTCCGGGACGCGGTCAGTGCCCGGTCGGCGCTGCGCCGGTCGCCGCCCGCCGCGTGCGCGAGGGCCTCGACCGAGGACAGCCACGCATCGGCGACCGAGGGCCGCTGTGCGCCGAGGGAGCGCCGGGCCCGCCGGGTGAGATTGAGGGCCTCGGTGGCGTTCCCGTTGTCCGCCTCGAACTGGGCGAGGGTGCCGAGCTGATAGGCGGCCAGCAGCGGGTCACCCGCCGAGCCGGCGGCCTTGATGGCGGAGCCGTACCAGGAGCGGGCGGAACCGTCGTCGCCCCTGTCCCAGGCCAGCCATCCGGCCAGACTCGCCGCCTCACTGCCGACGGCCGCCAGCCGCCGCCGCTCGGCGTCGTCCGTCGCGTTGCGGGTGATGGACTGGATCAGCCGCAGGTGGGACTCCACGGTGTCGGACAGGTCCCGTGACGGTGTCGTGCCGTCGAGCCGGCGGTAGGCGGTGGTGCTCAGGCGCAGGGCGGCGGCCTGGCCGGTGGTGGTGTCCGCGGGGTCGGGGAGTGCGTCGAGTACGGGGGTCGCGGCCACCGCGGCCGCCCCACCCAGAAATTGTCGTCGGTCCACGTCGGAGGAGTCCGATCCGTTCACCGGCCCCCGGCGTCGTCCGCGTCCGTCTACGAGTCCCACCAGGGCCGGCGGGAATCCCAGATGTGCAGACGCCGCTGCCAGGATGTCCGTGCTGTAGGCCCCGGCGCCGCGCTTCTCCAGATGGGAGACGGCGGACTGGGACAGGCCGCACGCCTGGCCTAACTGACTCTGGGTCATGCGCTGTTCCTCGCGTGCGAGCGCGATCACCCTGCCGTAGTCCCCGGCCCGGGACGCGTCCCGGATCGGTCCTGTCTGCCAGTTCATGACCACGGCACACCCCCACGCTACGAGCCCCACCACCAGCACCCGGCATCCATATGCGCCGTGCGCATATCCGTATGCGGATACCGGGTAACCGATGGTCCCACGCCTGTAGCTGGTCGTTGACTGTCTGTCAGTGCACCGACGCCCCTCGGGCGCCGGCCCATCCCCGTATCGAGGCGATGACGATGACGATGGCGACAGACCACCAGCGAGCCGACCACGCCGCGGCCACGCCCTTCCGCATCGGCGAACGCGTAACCGGCATGACCTACGTCCCCCGGGAAAACCGGCCTTTCGAGCAGCCGCGCCCGTTCGAGGGCGACGTCGTCCAGGTTGGCAGCGGCTACGCCGGCGTGGACGCCGACGATGCCTATGTCTGGGCCCGGCTGGACGACGGAACCGAGTGCCAGGCCCTCATCGTCGACACCAAGCCGAGCACCACCGAGACGCCGGAGGCCGGCCGGTGAGCGCGGACGTCGGCGATGAGGTGGAATACGCAGCTGACCGGCGGGCGGTGGTGACCGACATCCGCGCCGGCATCTACTACCTGCGGTGCCCGGGCCGGGCCGAGTGGCCGGTGGAGGACCCGGACACGCTGACCGTGACGCGGACGCGCGCCGAACGCATCAAGGCCGACGGGCCGTGCCACGGACTGTTCTGGTGAGCGGCGCGCACGCCAGCCCGCGGCAGGACTCCATCGGCGTAGCGGTGTGGCGGCCCATCATGCTGCTCGCCACCCTCGGAGTGGGTGCCCCGGCCGCGGTCGTCAGCGGCGCGGTGGACGCCCACAGCGCCCCGTCCCGCGCCACCGTGCCGGACACCGCGGCGCAGGCCGCCGCAGTCGGGCACACAGCCCCAACCCGCCCCTGCCGATGTGGGACAAGCACCTGCCGCTAGACCGCCCGCCCCGTGGCGGGCCAGGCCCACCGCCCGGTACAGGCCAGGCAAGACTGGCCGGGTGGAGGGCTACCGGCCCGGGACGTATACGCCCCCGTCGTGGACGTCCCGGGCCGACGCTCTTTCAGGGCCTCACGATCGCGTCGAGCGCAGGCGGCCGAGGAAGAGGGCGAACACCGTGCATGGGCGGCCGGCTCAGTACCTTCAGGAGCCGACCCCGCAGCGCGACGGCCGCAGCGGCGCCGCACCCGCCCAGCCACCCGGCAGCTCCTCGTCCAACAGCCGGCGCGTCCTGGAGTGGGCGGACCTCTACGCGGTCCAGGCCAGCATTGGCGCACCTGGTGAACATCGCGCAGAACGCCCACGACGGCTGCTGTTGTCACGCCTCACGCCCACGGCATCAGCCGCGGTCCGCTCGGTCTGGACGACAACATGGTGCTTGGTCCGCGGACGAGGTGCTCGCCGAGCTGCGCCGGCGTTGGGTCATGGACGCCCGCGTGCTGGCCCACGCCCTCGCTCACCGTACGGACGGCGGTTCCGCAACGGAGCCCCGGAGGGAGAAACCTGATGGATACCGCTCACTGGCACTTCGTGAAGAAGCGCACCGCCGATCCGGCCGGCGGGGCGGTGTACGTCAGCGATGACGGCACCCTCTACCGGCGTACCGGCGGGGAGGCCCTCGCCGCGGAGGCCGCCTATCAGCGGCAGCTCGCCGAGCTCGGATACCCGGTCCCGCGTGTCCTGGACGACGGCACCACCGCCGACGGCCGCGTCTTCGTTGTCGAAGAGTCGCTGGGTGAGCGGTCGCTGCACGACATGGCTCTGGAGGGCTTGGACGGTACGCGGATGCTGTCCGACACGGTGGTCGATCTGGCCGCCGAGGTCGGTAGCCGACTGCTGTGGGCCCAGGCCGCGCACGCGGTGACTGCTGACCTGCAGGCGCTGCAATCGTGGGTGCGGGAGGCCGGGTGGACGGACAACGTCTTCGCCGAGAACCCCGACCTCGACACCCTCCGGGTCCGGGCGGCCCTGGGCCGGGCGGTGGCCCAGCTCGCCGGCGTGCCGATGGTGCGCGGGCATCTCGACTACGGTCTGCCCAACGTCCTGCCGGTCGGCGTGATCGACTGGCAGCACCACGGCCTGGTGCCGGTCGGCTACGACGTCGCCCTGGCCCTGGAGATCGTCCCGTTCATGGGCGGCACCAAGGGCTACCTGGCCACCTCCGAGCAGCGGCGCCGGTACCTGGAGGAGCTCAGCGAGGTGGCCCGCGCCACCACCGGGCAAGCCCTCAGTCAGCATCTGGGCCCTTACCTTCTGGTCAAGGCGCTGTTCTTCCTCGCGCTGATGAAGCCCACCGACCCCGCGCGCACCGACAAGCACCTCAAATGGCACTATCGCCGGCACCAATTCGTGGAGGTGCTGGAGCAGTATGAGTGCACCGGAGCAGTCGATACCGCCCGCCTCCCAACCCGTGACGTCTTCGCCGCTCGGCACGGCGCTGGCCATCCGTGATCGCCGTTCCTGCTCGACCGCGTTGGCGGGTCGAAGAAGGAGGTGCCCGGCGGCGGCAGCATCGGCCGGACGCAGAACCGGCCGCCGAGCTCATCCAGTCTTACCTACGGCTCACCACTGGAGGCGCCAGGGCCCCCGATCGCGTCACCTCGGCTCCGCGAAGATGCCTGGCCTACCAGGAGCCCGTCGTTGCGGTCTCATGTGCGTGGGAGGCGGAGATGGATGGCGAAGACGCCGAGGGCTTCCTTCTCGGGCGGGTAGATGTCGCGGCAGGTGGCTAGCAACTGGTCGCGGGTCATGCCGGGTTCGCCGATGGCGGTGTTGTCCTCCGCGGTGAGCATCTCCTCGAAGGACGTGTACTCGCTGAGGTCGGTGATGCGGGTGAGGAGGGAGTGATCGCCGGAGCTGAACCGCAGGCTGTCGCCTGCGGCCATTTTGCGGATCTTGGCGTAGCCGACGCGGATCTCGATGGTCTTGGACCCGGTGGCGATCAGGTCGAAGTAGGGCTTGCGGATGTTGAGTGTGTGCTCGGCCGGTGGTGGCGGGGTGGTCATCGCGCTCTCCTCACCTCCGGGGCGGGGGTGCGTGCAGGGCCGGGCGGGCGGCGCTCGCCGTGGTGAGCCGTTCGCGCCACGGCGGCCTGGCGGGGATAGCAGCGGGTGAGGAACGAGGTGAGGTCGCCGGCTCGGCCCAGGACGGAGCCGACGACGCGCGGAGTCCAGGCCCTTGCGGGCCGCGTTGCGGGCCTTTGCCGGTCGTTGTTCGTACAGGTTGATGGAGGCGGCGGCGTCCATCGCCCTGGTCCTTCGCCGCCCTCGGGTTTCAGCGGGACAGCTGCAGGTGCCAGCCGGCCGGGCCCTGGCCGTCGTCTGCGGGGACGAGGGTTGGGGTGTAGGTCTCGGGGGCCGGGCGGCCGGCGTTCTCCCAGGACGTGAGCCACTCTCGCAGGGCGGAAAGCGATGGGGAGTTGGGGCTGTCGGCGAGGATCGTGCCGTCCTGCTGGATGACGGCGGCCGTCTTGGTTGTGGAGTGGCCGATGGCCCACAGGTCCGGTCGGAGCCCGGCCATCGCGAGCTGGGGGTTGCCGAGGGCGGCGGCGAAGGTGCGCCAGCTGGGCCAGTCGACGTCTCCACCCTCGTACGGCTCGGTGTGTTCGGCGTTCAGGAGCCTGTCCAGGGCGGTGCGGGCGCCGGTGTGCAGCCGGTCGTCCTGTGCCCGCCAGGCGAGGGAGATCCAGGAGGGGTCGGGGACGCGGTTCTCCCAGTCCACCCAGCGGCCGGGAAGATCGAGGTCGCCCTTGGGGGAGGCGGTTGCCTCGATGTAGCCGCCGGTGAACACCGCCTTTACCACGGGCTCGCCGACGCGGACGCGGACCTTGGCGACCACCGTCATGTTGGGCACGTCCGCGATCGGTAGCGGCGCGACGATCAGCCCGTCGTCGGCGACCTGATCCGTCCAGGCCTTCGGCAGCAGCGGCGGGGTGCACCAGGCCACCACCCGGTCGTACGGGGCCCGCTCGAGGAAGCCGGCCGTGCCGTCGGCGGTGTAGCAGCGGACGTTGTCCAGGCCCCGCTCGTGATGGATGAGGCTGGCCCAGCGCGTCAGGTAGGCGTCGATGTCGAGGCTGGTCACCTCGCCGGTGGGGCCCACCAGCCGGGCGATCAGCTCGGTGGAGTAGCCGGAGCCCGTGCCGTACTCGGCGACCCGCATGTGCTGCCGCAGGTCCAGGGTGGCCAGTTCGCGGTGGATGACGACCGGGTTCGAGCGGTGCGGCGTCGGGCCGCGGCCTTCGTGGTGGGTGTAGTAGCGCTCGGGGACCTGCTCGGCGGCCAGGGCAACGGCGTTCACGGCTCACTCCTTCGAGGGTTGGGTACGCGTATGCGACAACTGCTCCGGGCGGGTGAAGGACACGGCGCCCGGGACCTTCGGACAGGTCAGATCGTCAGGGCAGTGTGGTGGTGCCATCCGGCCTCGGTGTACTCGCCCACCGGGCCGTCTTCGGGCAGTTCGGCCCAGGCGTGGTACTCAGTCGGCGGCGGGGAGAACCGCACGCCCAGGCACCAGTGCAGACGGCCGCCCAGCAGGGCGGCCGCCAGGACCGCGCCGAGCGAGGTTTCCATGCAGGCGGCACGTCCCGGCCACAGCCGGGCGGTGTGCCGTACCGCCTCGACCAACGCCTCCGCCCGCGCGACGGTCAGCGGGCGGCATCCGGCCCGCCAGGCGAAACGGACCGCGCGGGTGGTGTGGCGGAAGGGCAGCCGCAGCAGCACGAGGGCCAGGGCGAGGCCGGCTGCCGCCGCGCAGCGTTCGAGGAAGGTGCCGGTGCGGACGGTGGCGTACGCCTCCATGCTTGTCATCGCCACCACCTGCACCAACTGCGACCGCGACGCGCAGGTTCCGTGGCCGCGAGGCCCTGCGCGGTGAGCGCGGCGGCGACGGTACGGACGTCGGCGGCGGCCTGCTCGAAGCTGATGCCGTAGCGGGTGGCGTACTGCCCGGCGGCCTCTTCTTCGGTGGCGCCCGCCAGCAGGAGCATCACAGCGGCGGACGCGGTCGGGGTCAGATGCGTCCAGCGTCCGGTGCGCTCGTCCAGGAGGGCGCCGCCCTCGTCGGTGAGGACCGGATGGGTGCTCTCACGCAGTCGCCACACGGGAGTCCACCTCCCACCAGGCCGGGGCCGTTTCCAGCTGCCGCAGCCAGACTTCGGCGGCGACCGCGAGGTGCAGGGCGCCCTGGGCGGTGGGCTGTCCGGCAGCGGCCCGCTGGAGCATCGTGTCCACCGGTGCCTCGGTGATCAGGCCGGCGGCCGCCAGCCGAGAGGACGGGCCGAGCAAATCCCGCAGTACGGAGGCGTGTTCGCGCAGGCCCGCATACGCGAGAGCGTTGAAGCCGCCCTTCGTCGACCGGGCCAGGGCGAAGGGCGGCAGTACGCCGGCAGGGGCGAAGGCCTCGCCCAGCAGGGGCTTGTAGCGGCCCGGGGTGCCGCGCTGGTCGGCGGGCACGGCCAGGCAGGCGCGGATGACCTCGTTGTCCAGGAACGGGGCGGCGACCTCGATGCCGTACCCGGTGAGCGCGATCTCACGCCACCCGGTGGTGTCCGCCCCGACCCGTGCGAGGTCTTGGCGGCTGGCCCATGCCGCCAGCCGGGCGGGGCCATCGGCCAGTTCGGCGGCGACGTCGAGAGCGCTGGCGAGCCGGTCACGTAGGTCGAGGCTCATCCAGTCGGCGGTGGCCAGCAGCGGCGCCCAGGACACCGGCCGTTCTGCCTGGGGCACCCACGGGCGCGGAGGGCGCCGCAGTTCGGCAGCTGTCGTGCGCAAGGCTCCGGCCAGATCCGTGCGGGCTGCCGGTCGGGCCCGCCGCAGCAGGGACAGGGCGGAGGTGTGCCGGAGCCGGGCGTGGGCCTGTGCGTGCTGCCAGGCACGGTGGTGCTGTCGCTCGCGCAGAAGATCGGCCAGGTAGGACGAGGGCGCGGACAGTACCGCGTCCCCGGCCGCCCCTGTCAGGTGCACGCCTGCGGTGTGGCGTCCGGCGACGGGATCCAGGACGGCCCGCTTGATGGAGGCGGTCACCACGTAGGCGTTCGGGGCGTCGGTGACCGGCAGCGCCGAGAGGTCCTCAAGGCCGGCGTAGTAGACGGTCTCCGGGCTCCCGGGCACTGTGTGGTGAGCGAGGTTGGGCACCGCGGCCGCGGTGCGGACCGCATACGCCAGGTCGTCATCCCGTAGGCGTGCGTCGGCGAACGTCACCGCGGCAACCGCGCCACGCTGTGCGGCCAGGCAAGCCAGCGTGGTGGAGTCCAGCCCCGCCAGATCCGCGCTGACAGGCCGGCCGTCACATCGAAAGCCGACGGCTTCGGATAATGCGGCGCGCACCGTCGGCGCGGCATCGCGCAGGTCCACCGGCCCGTACTCGGCCGGCTCGTACCGGAGGGCGCCCGCGCCCTCCGGGCCGATCAGCAGCAGGTGCCCAGTCGGCACCCGGCTCACCGAGCGGAACAGGCTCCACTGCCCCAGGACGTCCGGCTGGGCCAGGGCGAGGTGAGCGGCCAGCGCGGTCGGATCGGCAGGAGCCCCGTCCAGCGCCGCCAGAGCGGCGGCGGAGGTCGACCACCAGGTTCCAGCGCCGTCAGCCGCCAGTACACCGGGTGCTGACCGGCCAGGTCACCGATCACTGCCAGCACCTCGCCGCTGCGGGCGATCGTCAGGTAGGAGCCGGGCCAGCGGGTCAGCGTCCGCCATCCTTTCGCCCGCACCACCGGCAGCGCCCGCTCCAACTGGGCGTTGTCGGCGCCGCATTCGCCGACCACCGCAAGCGCAACGTGGCCCTCGCCCACGGCGCGGACCCGGGCCCCCGGCCACCCGACCGTCCATGTTCTGTCCAGGCCGGGCATCGCCCGGCCCCCGGCAGGCAGCCGGTCGTGCCCGGTGCCGCCGTACCATCCCGCGCTCCACCTCATCGGTGCCTCTTCCCTTCTCCGTTGTGCGTCGAAAGGCGAAGGCGCCGGGCCGCCCCTTCCCGTGCCCCAGCACGAGAACGAACAGGCCCGGCGCCTTCTGGCGCCGGGGCCGACCGTGGCGCTCATCTCCTGCCGGCCCCGGCAGTCCGCGGACTCAGGCGTTCTTGTACTGGGTGTCGTCGGCGGTGTCGAAGTTGTTGGTGCCCAGCGTCACCGCGACGACGTCGCCGGCGTCCAGCACCACGGGCGCCTGATAGACGGGGGTGATGGTGTGCTCCATGGGATGCGTCCCTTCACTCGCTGCCCGGCCTCTGTCCGGACGGGCTATGACGATGAGTCAACGCCCGGACGCGTAGCGTGGACAGCTGCCACAATGTCTGCCAGCTGTAGGCCAGTTGTGAACCAGGACCGACGATCGGCCGGACATGACCCTCGGGGAGCGCATCCGCGCGGCACGTGAAGCACGGCGTCCCAGATGCAGCCAGGAGAAGCTCGCTGACGAGCTTTCGGTGGCGCGCTGGGGAAAGCCAGGATTTCTCGACCGGCAGCAGGTCTACCGGTGGGAGACCGGACGGCGAGGGCCCAAGGAGTGGCTGCCCTTCATCGAACAGGTTCTGCACCTTGATCTGTCCGGGGACCATGAAGCCCAGTTCGCCGATACCGTGACGTCAGTCATGCGCTTGGGAGGCAGCGACGTGGACCGACGGCAGTTCCTCACCGCATCCGCCGCCGTCGGCCTGGCCGCACTCGACCTACCTGACGCCGAGGCCGTGACCCGCCACTCGAACCGGCCAGGCCCCGTCGCGGTCGGAAGGGGCGAGGTGGCGGCGGTCCGCACCATGACCACCACCCTCGGAGACGCCGCCTCCGAGCTCGGCGGCGGCCACGCCCGCCACCTGGCGGTGCGCTACCTGACCGTCGACGTCAAACGCTGGCTGGACGGCCGCTACACCGACACGGTCGGGCGCGAGCTGTTCGCCGCCACCAGCGAGCTGGTCCACCTGATCGGCTGGATGGCCCGGGATGAGGGCAACCAGGGGCTGAGCCAGAAGTACAACCTGCACAGCTTCCGCCTCGCCGCCGAGGCCGGCGAGAACGAACTCGCTGCCACCGCCCTGCGTGGCCTCGCCGACCAGGCCATCGACCTCGGCCACATCCCCACCGCCGTCCGGCTCGCCGAGGCCTGCGAGCAGCGCGGCCGCAAACTGAACAACCCCAAAGCACTGGCCTACTACCGCAACACCTACGCCCGCGCGGCCGCCGCCGACGGCGACCGCACCACCGCCGCCAAGCTGTTGACCTTCGCACAGACCGCGATCGAGAACGCCCCGGCCATGCCCGGCCAGTCGTGGGCCAGCCACTACAGCCACGGCCGGTGGGCGCACGAGTCCGGCATGATCCACGCCACGATGGGCGACCTCGCCGCGGCGGAGGAACACCTGCACCTGGCCCTCGACATCCACGGCCTCGACCGCAAGAGAACCCGGGCGATCGTGCTCGCCGACCTCGGCCACGTCCAGCTCAAGCGCGGCAACACCGCCCAGGCCCTGGCCACCTGGAACGACTTCCTCGACTGCGCGGACGGCGTACAGTCCGTCCGCATCAACGACGGCCTGAGCAATATCGCCGCCCGCCTGCCCAACATCCCCCACAGCGCCGCAACCCAAGAACTCAGCCAGCGCCTCGCCTCCCGCTCGTGAAGCACTGGGGCGGGGGTCCTGGACCCGGCCGAGCGAGGCCCGGATGCGGCCAGCGCCCCGGCCTTCGCCGGGGCGCCCCCGTCGCTGCCTGCACGAGACGCTAGAACTCGCGGGGGGCAAGATCTTCGATGTCCTGGACCAACCACTGCCATTCCTGCTGGTCGATGACCCATTTGGCCATGATCAGCCGGTTCAGGTCGGCGTTCTTCCGCTGAGCCTCGTCCAGGGTCTGCAGGAAGGAGATGTAGAACCCGGCCGGCAGCGGGTCGCGCTTATCGAACGATGTCGACCATTCAACGAGGGGAACCAGGTCCCGGGTGTCGGACCTGATGGCGTACACACTGGTCTTGCTGCCTCTGACGCCGGTGATCACATCGGCCAGGATCGCCTCCTGCTTGCTCGTGTCAGCGGGCTGGGTGAGAACCCAGATGCTCGCCATAGTCCCCTCCTGGAGATCGGCTGTCCTCGTTCATGATTGCGGACCGCGCGGACACTCGGATGGGATCGGCCTCAACTGTCCGGGACGAGACAGTGGTGCGCACCCTTGGAGGAACTGGTCGGGGAGGATCGGGCGGCGGCCGGCGGGGGCGAGCATGAAGGCCCTGGCTGGGATGCGGGGCTGGTAGCCCCTGGTCGCCCTCGAAGCCCAGGCATGCGGACTGCCCGTGCTCTACCAGCCCGTCCCCGGCCTGCGTGATGCTCTCGGCGCCACCGCAGTGGCCACCGACTTCACCCAGCCCGCCGCGGTGGCCCGGCACCTTGAGCGGCTGCGAACCACCACCGCCCTGCTGCCCGCCCTGCGGGAGGCCAGCTATGCCAATGCCGCCCGCTACCCGCTCTCAGCCACCGCCCGAGCCCTGCACACCCTCGGCCGCCGGCTCACGCACTGAGCCCGCGCCGCACCAACAACCAACCCGCCCGCGTCACTACGCTGAATCGGCGGGACAGCCACAGCGAACAGGGAGACCATGATCGACCGCATCGAAGCGCTCCTGGCCGAAGGCGTCCGCGACAAGGTCTATCCCGGCGCCGTCTGGGCCGTGGGCGACAGCGCCGGTGTCCAAGCAAGCGGCACCACCGGCGTCTTGGACCCGGACGAGCCCGAGACACCGATGCGGCCAGACACCGTCTTCGACGCCGCAAGCCTCACCAAGATCCTCGCTGTCTGGTCCTCCATCGGAGCCCTCTGGGAGGACAGCGTCCTCGACCTCGACCAGCCGCTGGGCAGCTTCTGGCCCGAAGTGGAAAACCGCCCGCTCGGGCAGGTCACCGCACGGCAGTTGCTGACCCACACCGCTGGCGTCCCACTGCGGGCTCAGCTGAAGAGCCTCTACGGCACCCGCGAGGACGACATCCGCCGCGGCGTCCTGCACGAAGGACTGCACCGGCCACCCGGCGAGGCCGTCGAGTACACCGACCGGGCCGCCCTCATCCTCGGCTTCCTCGCCGAATACCTCGCCGGCCAGCCCCTTGACCAGGTGGCCGATGCCCGGACCTGGCGGCCACTGGGCATGGACTCCACCCGCTTCGGCCCGCTGCCCGCCCCGATCGCCGCGCGCTGTGCCCCCACCGAACTCGACCCGGAGACCGACACCCATCTCAAGGGCACAGCCCACGACTTCTCCGCCCGCCTCCTGGGCGGCGTGTGCGGTATCGCCGGCGCCTTCACCGTCCTCGACGACCTGACTGGCTTCCTGCGGTACATGCTGGATGCCTCCACAGCCCCGACCGAAGCCGGTTTCGGGCCCGAGTGGACCTCCTACTCCCTGACCGTGCAGACCAACGGCCTGGAGCCCGCACGCGGCCTGTTCTGGCACCCCGCACCCGGGACGAGCGATGAACAGGACGTATGGGTGCACTACGGCTTCACCGGCACCGGCATGTGGATCTCACCCGCCACCGACCGCTGGGCGGTACTGCTGACCAACAAGCTCTACTACACCCGCGACCGCCAGCCCCTGACGGACGTCCGCAACACCTTCCGCGAACTGGCCTTCGCCTGAACCGATGTGATCGGTGGCGCCCCGGCCTTCGCCGGGGCGCCCTCGTCGCTGTCCTGCACGAGACGCTTCGCAGGCTTGGTCAGCGGCTGACGGCGGTCAGGTGGGCGATGCGGGCGCGGTAGGTGGCGATCTCGTCGTCGGTGAGCACCAGGTGTCCGGGGCCGGGCTGGTCGGACGGCAGCGAGGTGCCCTCGGTCAGCGCCTCGGCCATCGAGCCGGGCAGGTCCGCATCATGATCGGCCGGGCACCAGAAGGCGAGGGCCTGTGCGCTTCCTGCTGCGGCCGCGACGACCCGCACACAGGATGTTCCGGCTGCGATACCCCCGGAGATCTCCTGACGGGTGGCCTGTGCCCTCGCTGCACCCTCACGGAGCGCGTCGAAGACTGTCTCAGCACTGGGCATGGGTCCGTGCCCTCCCAACTCGCCCCCCTGGCCGAAGCGCTGACGCCCAACCCCTACACCGTGCTTGACTGGCTCAGTACAAGCCGATCCGCCGCCCTGCTGGCCGAGCTGGCAGAGCTGGCAGAGCATCGTTCCGACCTCACCCACGACGTACTCGACGCCCTACCTCAGACCAGGGTCACGCGCCACGTCCGCGCGGTCCTGGTCACCACCGGAGTGCTGCCCCCGCGCCAGGAGCGGCTGGCCCAGATGAACCTCTGGCTGGACAAGGCACTGGGCCACGCGCCGCCACCCCATCGACAGGTCGTTCGGCCCTTCGCGGAGTGGGGATTGCTCCGCCACGCACGCCGCAGTGCCGCCCACGACCGGTACTCCGGCAGCGCGGCACGACGTGACCGCAGCCAAGTCCAGGCCGCCCTCGATTTCCTCAGCTGGCTCGATGACGAGGGCCTCGACCTGTCGTCCTTGGCCCAAGAACACCTCGACCGCTGGCTCGCAACCCGTCCCGCCAGGTACGACACCCTGCATGCGTTCATCCGCTGGGCCACAGCACGGCACCTGACCGGCCCGCTCACCCTCCCGTCCCGGCCACGCAGCAGCGCTTCACACTTCCTGACAGAGACCGCATATGAGCAGCAGCTTCGCCGCTGCCTCAACGACGAAACACTGCAACGGGAGCTGCGCATCGCGGGAGCCCTGATCTGCCTCTACGCACTTCCCGTCAGCCGCATCATCGAACTGACCACCAGCCGATTCCACCGCGAGGGACAGGGCACCGCCTACCTGACCTTCGAACGCCACCCCGTCCTGCTGCCACCCAAGCTCGCGCGCCTCATCGAAGACCAGATCATCCACCGCAGCACCACCAACAGCCTCAACCACGAACTCGGCGCCTCAGACCGCTATCTGCTGCCCGGAACGGTTCCCGGAAGCCCCATCGATGGCGGGACACTCGCGAAGCTCCTTGGAGAAAAGGGACTGCCGGTCCGTGCCGCACGCAACACCGCCATGATCGAAGCGGTGACCAGCCTTCCCCCGATCGTCGTGGCCGACCTGCTCGGCCTCCACCCCGCCACCGTCGGCAGATGGTCCGACCAGGCCAACGACAGCTGGGCCTCCTATCTCGCAGCCCGCCCCAAGGCGTAGCGAGTTGCCCGCACGGGCCGCCGGCGCCGGCCATCGAGCACCATCTGGCCACCGCAGGGCTCCCCAACTTGGACTTGCTCATCCGCACGTCCGGCGAGCCCCGCCTGTCCGGCTTCCTGCTCTGGCAGGCTGAGCTCCGCGCCGAAGGACACGACATCAAGGGCGAAGACGTCGCCCGGCCCTCCCCGCTCAAGGACCGGCACATCAACTTCCTGGGCCGCTACCTGCTCAACATCAAGGCCAGCGGCCCCGGCCAGGGCCTGCGCCCGCTACGCGACCCGGCCGCCCCCGAGCTCGACGATGACGACGACGGCGGGGACGAGTAGGACAGCCCGGAAGCCAGATCGGCCCGGTGCTGTCCCACGGGGGAGGGCAGCACCGGGGCCGACAATGGGAGACTCTGTCGGGAATCTTTCTGTGGTTCGTTCCGGCATGGTCGAGGCAAGGCCGCGCATGCTGCCGGCCGAGTCGTGGTCCACCTGTTGCTCTCGTCTCAGCAGGCCATTGACGCTGGCGATCGTCGATATGTCTCCTCGGCGCCGACCAGGGCGACGGGGCCGCCGCCCTTCCGGCGAGCCGGTCATGGGCTCGTCCGGCCCTGACTTGGCACGCTGGCCGTGGCCGCGGTGGGGCAGGCTGGTACGCTCCGGGACGCGTTCGGTCGGCCGTTGCGGCCAGGCATGGCTATCGGCGGACGCCGTTCGCGGTTGCCGGTTCGTTGAGCGTCAAAGGTGGGCCGATGTCCTGGCCGGTTGTCACAGTGGTTGATGCGTGCGTGCGGCGCGACGGCCGGGGCGGTAGCCCCACGGCCGTCACCGACGACGACCCGGCGGCGACGGACGCGGACCGGCGTGCGGTCGCTGCTGCGGCCAGCACCTCGCACGCGGCGTTCCTAGGCCCAGGGCGGACGCCGGACGGTGGCTGGCCGGTCCGGTTCTTCACCGCCACCGCCGAACTGTCCGGCTGCGGCCACGGCACCGTTGCCGCGCAGGCCGTTCGGTTGACCCGCACCGCGCTGGGCGAGCTGAACGACCGCCAACACACCGGCGGGCGCACGTTCGACACCGTCGCGATCCGCCGTCCCGCCGGCATCGAGGTGTGGTTCGACCAGGGCCTCGTCGCGCTGCGTCACCCGGCACCGGACGAGCGCGCCGCGATCGTCGCCGCGCTCGGGCTCACCGCGGACGATCCGCATCCGACCGACGCGCCACGGATCGCCGCGCCCGGCGCACCACGCATGCTGGTACCGGTCCACGACCGGTCGGCGCTGCTCCGAGTCCGCCCACACCTCGGCAGGCTGACAGCGGCGTGCCAGCGGTACGGGCTCCTCGGCTGCTTCGTGTACGTACCGCCGGTGGGCGACCGACCGGGTGCGGCGCGGATGTTCGCGCCGGCGATCGGTGTCGACGAGGACGTCGCCAACGCCAACAGCACCGGCTGCCTGGCCGCCCACCTGCTCGACACGACAGGGGCGCAGACGGTCGCGATCGAGGTGGAGCAGGGCGACACCCTCGGTCGACCGGCCAGCGTGCTCGCTTCGGCCCGACGCGGGCCGGCGGGCATCACGACCCGGGTCGGCGGGTTAGCGGTGGTCCGCGACGGACACTGAGGCGACGACTAGGTGGGGAATGGAGCCCGCATCGCCGGCGGCCGGATCCGGGGCACGGAAGGTGCGACGGTACGCCGACGGGGCGACTCCGGCCTCCGCCGCGAGGTGCCGCCGCAGCGAGGTGGCGGTGGCGAATCCGACCTCGTGGGCGACGCGTTCCACCGGCAGATCGCTGGACTCCAGCAGGTGCCGTGCCCGCCGCAGCCGCTGCGAGGTCAGCCAGCGGCCGGGGCTCAGACCGGTCTCCTCCTTGAAGCGCCGGGCGAAGGTACGGGTGCTCATCGCCGCGTGCGCGGCCAATTCGTCCAGCGACAGCGGCAGTTCAAGCCGCTGCAATGCCCAGTCGCGGGTCGGCCCGGTGCCGGTTGCGCCCGTCGGCGGCAGTGGCCGCTCGATGTACTGTGCCTGCCCGCCGTCCCGGTACGGCGGCATGACGCAGAAGCGGGCGACCTGGTTGGCGACCTCGGTGCCGTGGTCCTGGCGCAGCAGGTGCAGGCAGACGTCGAAGCCGCTGGCCGCCCCCGCTGAGGTCAACACGTCACCGTGGTCGACGAAAAGAACGCCGGCGTCGAGCTCGACCCGGGGGAACAGTTCCCGGAAGCGGTCGCTGAGCGCCCAGTGGGTGGTGGCCCGACGCCCATCGAGGAGACCGGTGCCGGCCAGCAGGAAGGCACCGCTGCAGATCGACACCAGACGGGTGCCGGGCCGGACCCTGGAAAGCGCGTCCAGGGCCTTCGAGTCCGTGGCGGCGGCCGGGGCCTGGGTGATGGCGTACCCAGGGATGATCACGGTGTCCGCCTCGGCCAGCACCTCAGGGCCGTGCCCGGGGGTGACGGTCAGGTCCGAGACGGTGCGCACGGGCTTCCCGTCCACGCCCGCGGTCACCACCTCGTAGCGGCCACCGGCGGAGCCCAGGACGTGTTGAGGTATGCCGAGTTCGAAGGGGTAGATCCCGTCGACTACGAGGACGACCACCTTGTGGGCGGCGGGCCGCGGTTCTGGGCGCATCGCGCGATCCGGTTCGGCGGTGCGACCGGCTAGGTCGCGGGCGCCGGGAGTACCGGGGGCGGCATGGTGGACGGGCATGGCGAGAATGTATCGGAGGCTGACCTTTCTGCCATGGCCGAGGCCGGCTCGAACGGCAAGGATCGAGGCATGACCTCGACGGAGGCATTTGAGAACCTCGCCCCGGGCCGTCGTCGGGATCGAGCAATCTGAGTGTCAATTCGAAGTCGGACGTGTCCGGCCGAGCACAGGAGGTTTCCATGGCCAAGGGCTACTGGGTCAGTGTCTACCCCGCCATTTCCGACCCTGAGGGGCTGACTGACTACAACGAGCTGGCGGGTCTGGCTGTCCGGGCTGGGGGCGGGCGCGTCCTGTCCAATTTCGGTCGAGTCGTCGCCCACGAGGCCGGAATCACCGAACGCGTCGTTCTGATCGAGTTCGACGGCTTTGAACAGGCGGTCGCGGCATACGAGAGCGAGGCATACCAGAAGGCGCTGGTGGCCCTCCCCGACGGCTTCGAGCGCGACTTCCGCATCGTCGAAGGCATCGACTGACCGGCGGGCCCAGCCATCGCTGGGCATCCGTCACCTGATACGCCCACGGTGCTCAACGACGACTCACGAGACGAGGTCCGGGCCGGCTGGACTGTCTCGCTGACCTTGTCGACGAAACTCACGCTCGCCCGAAGCGAACCGCGAACCGCTTCTCACACGACAGAACGGTCCAGCGAACACACGGCTTCGATGACCAGGGGCGCATCCTGCATCCATCTGGGCTGTAACCGCCCGAAGGCGTCCGGGCCATCACCGCAGAGCGGGCTGACCCGACCGGCTCGCGACCGTGTGGCACAGGTTGAAGATCAAGGCGAGGCGCAGCGGGTCAGCGACCGCGGATGACACAGGCGCAGCCTGGGAAAGCCCAGGTCAGTCCAGGGCCCCGTCGTCCTCGTCCAGCTCGGGCGCATCCGGGTCGCGCAGCGGGCGCAGGTCCCGGCAGGGGCTGCTGGCCTTGTCGACCGCCTGGGCCTCCAGCTGGCGCACCACCGCCGTCAGCAGCGCGGTGCGCCGCGGTTGCGGCGCCCGCTCGATCGTCTGCGCCTTGCTCAACTGCCCGTAGCGGGCCAGCGCCGAGACCCCGGGCAGCAGCCCCCGGTTCTTGCGCAGCCACGTCACCGCGTGGTTGAACAGCGCCACCGGCCCCTCGGCGTGCGTCCACGCCCGCCCGTACAGGAAGCTCCGGAACTCCCGGCCCCACTTCCGGTCGGTAAAGTCCCGGTACTTGAACCGCTCCTGGATCTCATCCGCGTGCTCGTACACCGTCGACCTGCGCTCGGGGTACCGCTTCACGCACGAGGAGTCCTCGATGCCGAGCTGCCCGGCGAGGTGCTCCACGACCTCCCACGGCACCGCGAGCGGATCCTCGCCCAGGAACCGGCCGATGTATCGGACCGTGCAGATCTGCACCGCCATACCCAGACGGTGCGCATCCGTACGACGCCGCGCGATCAGATCGCGGTCGCCATCGTCGAGGAAGAAGAACCGCTCCAGCTCCGGACGCGTGGGCACCGCGGTGAACGTCCCGTACGCCTCGGCCTGCTCGTCAGTCAGAATCTCCACCGGCACGAGCCGGACCGTAGCCAGCGGCGACGAGCAACCGGCGGCTTTCCGTGAACCCCAGCAGCAGCCGCATCCGGTGTGCTAGGGCCTGTGTGATGTCGTGATCAATCTTGCGATCCGGATCCGCCCGGAAGGCGGATCCGGTAGGAAGACGGTCGTGACGCGTAGCCACAGCCGAGCTGCCACGCCATCGCGACGGCCGAGTGTGGGGTGGTCAACCGGCGCCGTAGGGGAGCGGCCAACAGTAGCCCAACTCGACTAATCCCTGGCCAGCTTGAGCAAGCCACCTCCACGAAACTCTGGTGCTCCAGCCGTAGATAGCGATCGTGCTGGGTGATGGCCGGTGCGGAGATCGATGCCGGGTGGATGGGTGAGTTCGCCGCTTGGTATCGGACTCGCCGACGGTGGTGGTTCCCCTGTCAGTCTTGCTGTGGTGGTTCCTCGATGGGGAACAGGATCGGGCTCAGCAGATGAAGGCGGCGGTCCGGTGCGGGGGTGTTGTCGATCCTGGAAGCGATGACGCTGCGCACCTCGCGGATGAGATCAGCGAGTTCCTCTTGGTTGAGCCAGAGCGGGATCTGGCGGTAGCCCACTGAGTCGGCGGTCGGGTCTGCGTGATCCCGATCGAGGTAGGCGTTGAACTCGGCGTGCAGGGCGGCCATGGCTGCTGTGAACCCGTGGCGGTGGTCTTCGAGTGACATCGACGCGGCTGCGTCGGCGTCGATTGTCGCCCGCTCGCGGCGCAGGTGGTAGTGGCGTTCGACGGCGCCGTGCACCCGCTGTTCGCCGACGACTTCCAGTAGCCCTGCCTCGGCCAGCAGCCCGACATGCCGGTACAGGGTCGTCTTGGGGATGTCGGGCAGGCTCGCGCACAGGTCGGAGGTGGTGCGCGTGCGCCCGCCGGAGAAGGCGTGCACGATGCGCACCCGCACTGGGTGCAGGAGCAGGTCAAGCGTGTCCACCAGGCCACGATCCCACATCTGGTACTGTTCCCAAAATTGGGAATGCAGCCGATGTGAGGAGTCAGCGATGCAGGACCGACCGTCCGGGAGGCGCTCCGGTGCGACGACGACCGAGGAAGTGCCACCCCTGGGGGAGTACTACGAGGTGGAAGGCCGGCGGTTGTTCCTGCACCGCCTGGGCAGCGGGAGCCCGTCGGTGGTGTTCCTGCCCGGTGGCGGCACGGCCGGTCTGGACTACTGGAACGTCCAGGCGCGGGCCGCCGAGCTCACCACGAGCGTGGTCTACGACCGGGCCGGAACAGGGTGGAGTGATCAGGTCGAGCTGCCGCGCAGCTTGGCCGAGGTGACCGACGAGCTACGCCGGCTGCTGCGGATTGCCGATGTTCCCGCCCCCTACCTGATGGTCGGCCACTCCCTCGGCGGCCTGTATGCGCGCCACTACGCGCAGCGATTCCCGGAGGAGGTGTCCGGCCTGCTCCTGCTGGACCCCGCACACGAGGACTACAACGCCTACATGCCCAAGGAACTGGTCGAGCAGTGGGAGTCATGGGACCCTGACCAGTCGCTTCCGGACGAGTTGCCCGACGAACTTGTGCAGCTCTACCGTGGCCTGCTCGCGCAGGAGATGGCCGACTGGCCGGAGGAGATCCGCGCGCCGCTCATCGAGCGCCACGTCAGTCCGCAATGGCTGCGTACCGGTTTCCAGGAGGCGAAGAACGTCGATCAGCTCTATGACGAGCTACGGCATGCGGGCCCGCTTCCCGATGTGCAGCTCATCGTCCTCGCCGCTATGGACATCGATGCCTTCAAGAAGGCGGTGTCGGTGGGCGAGTCCGAATCCCTCCTGCACGAGGAGATCGATGGCAAAGCGCGGCTCTATGCGGCGTTTGCCGGATCAGCCCCACGTGGCGAATGCCGTCTCATCGACGGCGCCGGACACGTCACCCTCCACTGGCGTCGCCCCGACGCCGTGCTGCAAGCGATCCAGGACCTGCTGGACAGGTGACGACCGAAAGGCCGGTGCCACGTCAGGCGAGGTGGATGGTAGCCATCTCGCCTGACAGACAGGCCGGATAAGGCGCGGCCAAGTGGGACGCCGACCAGGTGCCTGACGACGTGCGCGCATACGTGGCGGACCACCTGCACGACGAGCAGGCGGTGCTGGTGGTCGACGCGACAGGACACGTGACAAAGGGCACCGACACGGTCGGCGTCCAGCGCCAATTCACCGGCACCGCGGGCGGGATCGAGAACGCCCAGGTCGCCGTCTGCCTGGTCTACGCCGGCCGACGCGGGCCTGCGGCAGTGGACCGGGAACTGTACGTCCCGCGCTCGTGGACGTCCGACCCCGCCCGCTGCCGGGCCGCGGGGCTCGGCGAGGACATCGCCTTCGCGACCAAGCCGGAGTTGGCTACCCGCAAGAAACCGATTCTTGGACGCCGGCCATCACGCATCATGGGTCACGGGCGACGAGGTCTGCGGCGGCAATCCGACGCTACGGGCCGCGCTGGGGGAGCGCGGCATCGGCTACATACGTGCCGCCGCCTGCTCCCATGAAGCGACCACCCCGGCCGGGAAACTCCGGGCGGACGCCCTGGCCAACATGCTCCCCAAGCGGGCCTGGCAGAAGTTGTCCGCTGGAGCGGTGGTAAAGGGGCATCGCTTCTATGACTGGGCGGTCATCGACCTCGCCCACTCCGCTCCCGGCAGCCGCCAGTCGCTGATCCGCCGCAACCGCACCACCGGCAAGCTCGCCTACTACCGTTGCTACTCACTTCAACCCGCGCCCCTGGCAACCCTGGTGAGGGTCGCCGGATCAAGGTAGAGAGTGGACGCACCGACCGGACGCTGCCCCGTAACTCCTTGACGATCTCGGTACTGCCCGCCCCTGGACGAACATATCGACCGCTTCCATCCGGATCCGCTCACGGAACGCTTGCCTCTCCGCGGTAGGCCCCTGCCGTGCGAATACCTCATACATCCGGCATACCTCCATGAACTCCAACCGTCTGCACCTATGACAACCCGCCTGCAAACTGAGTAACCGGCCACGCCGCATACACCGAGTTAAGAATGTCTCGTGGAGATGTTCTCCCCGTCCTGTTCGGCTAAATTGCTTGGAGAAGTTGATCTAGGTCTATGGCCCAGTTGGCGCACGACGCGGACGGCATCACTGGGGGATGATTGATGAGTGCGGGGGGCAGCGGTATGCAGATTGAGGATCCAGTTTCACTGCGCGCGGCCGGCACGGGTGCTCTGGAAATGGCGGGGGAACTGCACGCCAAAGGCAATCACGGCTCCGAGGCGACGTCATGCGCCGTCGCATGGTTCCTCGATCCGTTCTGGTTCGGCGAGTTAGGCGGTGCCCTACTGGATGTCTCGGAGAGATGGGAGGAGCAGACCAAAGTGCTGGTCGGACTGTGCCGCGACGTTCACGCCAATTGCACCGAGACAGCCAACAATTACACTAAGGCTGAATCGGCCAATACGGAGACAATGAAGTCGGTGGCCCCGCTGCACACCCCATTCGGCTGAGGCGAGAGTTTCGATGATTGATTACGAGTCACTTTTCAATCTTCATCTGGGCGATCTGCGGGCCGCGGTCGAAGCCTGGGACAAACAGATCCGGATCCTCCAGAGCATGGATACCGAATACACCGACCGGGTCTTCAGGCCATTCGACAAGGCGGGCTGGTCGAGTACGGACTTCACCTCGACCGTGGCTCGGATGCGTGTCGCCGGCGTCAACAAGGAGTTCAACGACGCGGTACGGGAAGCCCAGGGCATACGTGGCATCCTCTGTGACACCCACGACAAGCTGAGGCAACACAAGGAAGAGCTGCATCGCATCGTCGAGGAGGACGCGCGGAAGTCGGGGCTGGCGGTCGGCACCAACAGCGGTGGGTACGTCAAGGTCACCCCACGTCAGGACGCAGCCACGGACCCCGACATCCACGACGAGGGGGAACGGGACAAGGCCGTAGCCGACCAGCAGGCGGGGATCGATGATGTGGTGGCACGTATCGAGAAGGTCCTCAGGGACGCCACCGACACCGAGGAGTCAGCAGCCGCGGCGCTGCGCCGCAACCTCGGCAAGAAGTCCGAAGGCTTCAACGACAAGGTGTCGACGTCCCTTGCGGCCGACGAGACCGCTCGCGGCAAGCGTGCGTCACACCTGCTGAAGAAGCTCGACAGCCAGGACGGTCTGTCGCAATCCGAGCTCAAGGAGCTCGAGCGGCTGATGGACGAGGGCAAGCATTCGGAGAAGTTCAGCCAGAAGGTCCTCAAGGATCTGGGCCCGGAAGGGACGCTGAAACTCGCCGACAAGCTGGACCAGATCCAGCATGCGAAGTCCGACTACGACAAGGGCGAGCGGAACTCCTATGCCTCTCTCGAGCGTGACCTGGCCGACAACATCGGCACTGCCAACCAGGACGAGGCGTTCTCCGAGCAGTGGCGCAAGGACATGCGCGAGCTCGGCGCCGAGCCGGTCGACGGCAACCGCCTGCCCTCTGCGGACCGACCCCCGCTCGGCTACCAGGCATTGTCCAACCTTCTCAAGCATGGCAGCGACTACCCGCCGCACATGATGACCGGCCTGACCGACGACATGATCGAGGCCGAGAAGAAGGACCCGAACCTGTGGGACAGCAGCCGCCACCTCACCCGCGGGATGGAAGACAAGGTCCCGGTCCCCAAGGTCAAGGACCCGGTGGACGACATGCTCGGCATCATGAGCCGCGACGATCCCCACACGGCCACGCAGTACCTCGACCCGGAATCCGAAACCGGTAAAGGCCATCTCCAATACCTCCTCAAGGAACGGGACTGGCCCAACGTCAACGACGACATCACGTCAACAGGCGAGGACCACCACACCGAGGAGACCGAGGCCCCTAACAACCGCCGCGGCTTCGGCGACGCACTGCGCGCCGCCACCACCGGTGACGAACCCTCCGTGAAGGTGATCGACCCGGACGGCAAGCACACGGCGGCGCAGGCGCGCATCATGCGCGATGTCATCAATAACTTCGACGGCGGTCCGAACCACGAGGAAGTAACGGAAAATCTGAGACAGCCGCTGGCCAAGGCGTTGGCCGGCTACACCGGCGACACTCACGAGATCCTCACCAACGACAATGACGAATTCTCCCGGCAAGAGCAGATTCGCGACAAGCACGGGAAGTTCCACGGCGACGGCCTCTTCAGCAACGCCGAAGGGTCACATGTCTCGCCGGACCGTGGCTCGCTCATCCGGTTCATGCGAGGACTCTCCGAAGAACCAGACGCCTACGGGACGATACGCAAGGCGGAGACGGCACACATCGCCGAGCAGATGGATGCCGTTCACGGCCGGACAGCGCACGACATCCGGGAACCTGCCGAGAGAGGCGCATCCGTGCTGGGCACATACGACGCCATCCGCGACGACACGATCCGCGACAAGGGCGACGACGCCAATGCCAAGACCGACTGGGATGCCAAGGTTCTGTACCACGTCATCGGTGCACCGGTGACTCCGATCAAATGGGCGGGAGACGGTGCACAGCGCCTGGTCGACATGTGGACAACCGACATGGCAAACGAAGCCAAGGGCGAGATGAACGACGAGGTCGCGGCCGAAATCGCCAGGAGGAACCTGGATGCGGAGCGGGAAATGCAGCGTCACGTAGCTGACTGGGCGGATACGAAAGGCCCCGGCGCGGACGACGACGACATCAACAAGCTGCAACGGACGATGGACGGCGCTCGCTATACACAGAAACAGTTCGCAAACGAGCAGCTGGGGCGCTAGTGACGAAGAAAACTCGCCGCATCTTCATCGCCTCGCTCGCCATTCTGGGGTGCGTGGGCGTCACCGCCGGCGCCCTCTGTTACGGCGGCGTGTACGACAACTGGCGTGACGACCAAGCCATGTCACGCGCATGCGACGGCGTTCTGCCGCAGGGTGAGATCAAGCAGCTGCTGGGCTCGGAACATCTCCGTGAAGATGCACGTCCGAAATCGGCTGAAGAACTGCTCACGTCTTGCCGGCTCAGGGTGTCGGACGACAAGGACCCCTACGGGACGATCAGCGTGACGGTCGGCTGGAGCGGTGGAGCATCCGACCTGCTGCTCCATCTCGACCGGCAGGTCACCTACAGCGGCACCTCCATGCTCTCCCCCATAGGTAACGGCTGGCGGGGGGTCCTCAATGCGACCACCCCCGCCAACCCCAAGGCCACCGTCGTGCTGAGCTGTGACAACAAGAAGAACGACAGCCTCGTCGTGCAGGCTGACGCCTTCTCCGTCGACTCGTACGGAATGAGCAAACCGGACCAGCAAGCCCGGTTCGCTCGTTTCACCACGGGGACAGCCAAGGCAGCAGCCGCTAAATGGGGATGCAAGACTGCGTTGGGCAGGAAGGTGAGGAACCTGCCCATGCCTCTGCCCACGCGCCGCGCCGAACCCCTTCCCGCCCGTCAGGCGAAAGGAACGTGCGCGGGCCTGGCCCCGGACACCCCGGTCGTCGAAACGGGCACCTCGCCGGACGCCCCTGTTGAAGACTGCTTCGTCAACAAGAGACGGGACGAACTTGCGAGACCCGGCAACGATCACGGCAGTCGGCAGTACCGACTCGCCGCCTACTACGGCCCGTTCGTGAACGCCGCCCTGACGGAGACCTCCAACAGCGACCGCATCAACGGCCCCAGCGGCAGCTCAGACGGCGTCCGCTGGATCACCGTCGACTGCCCGACCCGACAGGGGGGCACAGCGCTGTTCACCATCGAATCGATCGCGGATGTGAAGCGGTCCCCGAGCCTGAACATCAAACACGAGCGCGCCGCTCTCAAAGCATTCGCGACGAAGTCCGCCGCGCGGCACGGTTGTCAACAGCCGCAATACTGAGGTTTGCAGTTCGGGTTGGCGTCATGACGGGGCCGGGATCAGAGCACCGGGGGACGGGCGTAGCGGTGGCAGCGGGGCAGGCAAGTGGTGGGTGCCGAGCAGGCGTGGGCTCGCTATCGTGGCGCTGGCGCTCGCGCTCGTCGCAGGTGGTGGCTAATCGACCGAGCCGCTGTGGCAGCCCTGGTGGGACGCAGCGGCGCTGTGCGGTGGTCAGCGTTCCCACGTCTTGCAGTCGTTGCGGTTGCCCGGCCAGGGCGCGGCCGACGGCGATGACGAGCCGTGTATCGGCGTCGGTGACGACCTGGTGGTCGGTAGAACGGGGCGTCCTCGAAGTCTGGGTTCGTCCGCGCGATTTCTCCGTAGCGCCGGGCGAGCATCCCGACGCCGCTGTGGGGAGCCATGACGCTGTGGACCGTGACGATTGGGCGTTGGAACAGGAAGGAAGGGCTCTGGGCAGGTTCTTTCCTGGGAGTCGTAGCGGCTTGGCAAGGGGGCCAGTCGGCCGTCTTTCGTCTGCTGGCGGACGATTTGTGCAATGGCGGGGAAGAGGGCGGGCGACATCGGGATGACGCGCTCGCGGTTCTTTCCGCGGCCCCCACGCCATCAGCGCCGAAAATGCGTGTCTGGGCCTCGCCTGCTCTACCTGGCGCCACCCACGACATCACAGCCGCCCGCACCCACCGCGTCATCGACGCACTGGCCGAGGCAGGCATCAAGCGCTTTGCGGACAAGGGATATCAGGGTGCGGGAGGTACCGTGGTCGTCCCCTTCCGCGGCAAGCACCGGAACCGCCGGCAAGCAGGCGGTCAGGGCGCCATGGTGAGGTTGGCGGCCACCACGCCGTCGCCGCCCAGTGCCGTGCACTCCGCCGTCATTCGCGCGAGGGCCGCATGCCGTGCTGCGAGTGCCTCGGCCGTACGCGCCGCCGCCACCGGTGGCAGCCCCCCTGATATCCCCCCGCTCATGGACACCCACTCCGTTCCCCCGGGCCGAGCCCTGAGTGAGCGAGTTTAGGGTGCGGGGCTGACAACACCCCGCGCGGGAGGGCTACTTCAGCTCGAGTTTGCGTACCCGCCCGCCTGGAGGATCTGACGGTTTGTGAACAGCGCCGCGCCCGCTACGGGTCCCGTTTCACGGGCCGTCACATCAAAGAGACGTCAAGACGCCTGGTGGCGGCTTGGCGTGTCCCCGGCGGTGAGGTTGGCTCGGGATCCGGGGGGCGGGAATGGCGCGTTGGGAGCAGTCGGTAGTGACCGGGCGTCACCGAGTAGGCGGGACGCGCCTTGTGCGGCCTCGCCAGAGCTGGGTGCGGCCGGGCGGCCCCGGTACCCCGGTCCGTCGGCTGGTCGTCCTGCTGCTGATTCCGCCGTCCGCGCTCACCCTGCTCGTCGCCGGGGCGCTGGCGCCGTTCGGTCGGATGATGATGCTCACGATCGTCCTGACGGCGGTTGCCGTCACCGGTCTGGCCGCGGCGGTGTTCTGGGCGTTCCCGTCGACGGTTCCGGACCCGCCAGGGGTGCTGCTGTGGCCGGCATTCGGCTTGGTGCTCGCCCCTGTGGTGCTGGCCGCGCTGGCGACACACGCGTATGTGCTGGAGGTGCGCGGGGTGACGCGGCCAGCCGTAGTCGCGCGGGTCGTCGAGCACCACGGGAAGTCCACCTCGTACGAGTGCATCATGCGTTACGGGGGTGGGGCCCAAGGGCCGGTGAGCATCTCCTGCGAGAACAATGACCGGGCCGGCGATGAAGTGCGGGTGGTCTGGGATCCGGAGGGGGCAGTCAAACCGGAATTCGAGCGGGATGTGGGGGACGCGTCGTGCTATGCGGACTTCGCCATGGCCGCAGACGTGCTGGTGATGTGCTTGGCCGATGGGGTGGCAGCCGTGGGATTCGTCAGACGGCACACCGAAGCCCGCCGCCGTGCCGTGGCAACTCCCGGCGGCATCGGAGCCGTTGCCCGTACACCACAACTCGCACCGGATGGGTCGGCGGACGATCCGGACCGCTCTGTGCGATGCGGATGCGTTCCATGACCCTCCAGCTGCGCGCAGTCGTTGACGGTCCCGTCGGTCACCGCAAACGCCAGCGGCAGCCTGTGCCCGTCATAGGCCAGATGGACCATTGTGGTCAGTCCGCCGTGGGACCGTCCGAGCACTCTTCACCGCCCCACGCCCCTTTTCTCGCGCACCGGCCGCCTGATCACGAGCCCACACGATGGTGGAGTCAACGCACACGATCAACCAGCCGGCCTCGCCTACCGCGCATCCGACGGCTGCTGGACATGGCCCAAGAGCCGGTCCCACTTGGCATCGGCCGGTCATCGGCGGGGAACCGCTCATAGACCGTCTTCCGCGGCCCATAGCGCTAGGGATGGTCCCGCTGTGACCCCCGTGGACAACTCGCCGCTGGTTCCGGACCAGGCAGCCCATCCGCGGCGGAGCCAACGACGACCGAGGAGGCCGGTTCGGAGTGAACGGACCGCGACGGCACCCTCACTTTGACAAGCATGACCTAATAGCTCGACTTCATGAGGTGAGCGGAGAGTTGCGTCCGGGGCGGGGGAACTTCGCTCCCTGGGTGCCTGTCTCTCGGGGGCCAGCGCTTCCCGAAAGTTGCCAGACTATGAGAGACCGATCCAGTGCTACCGTGCTCGCCACAGTCATGGTGTGGGGCGGTGTTGCCGCCTTCGAAGCGTGCCTGCTGTTGCGCTTCGCGGGCCCCCGCACCTCGTGGGGACTTGCTGATGTGTGTGGCGGTTTCCATGGCTGGAGTGTTGCTGGGATGGGTCCGTGTGGACGCCCTTCGGCGGAATATTGTGAACCTCCCTCATGTGCCGGCACCACCACGCCCTTCCGGCATGCGTACGAGGGGTACATGGTGGCCGGATCGAAGCCTGCGAGCGGGCTTGGGCGCGTTTGCAGCGGTGATTCTCCCTCTCCAGTTGCTCTATATCTGGGTGCTTGACGGTTCCGCGATGCTGCCGGGTCGGCTTAGTGAGAAGGGGCACCACCTCACCGTTCCGGTGGTGCTGGTCCTGGTGGCGGTATACGCGGTGCACATCGCCGTGTGGGTTCTGCCCCTCCGGCGGTTTCGACGGTACCCAGTCGACGGTGATGAGACGAAAATCGCGGAAATCGTGGAAAACGCGGTGTGCGAGGGTGCGGCGCGTGCGCTGCCGGTCGTTGTCAGCGGTGCAGGGGCCGGCGTACACGCACCCCAGCCGTCCAGTCACACACCTGCGAACCGGCGGCGTCCGCAATACTCCTCCATGCTTCGCCTGTGGGCTTACGGGGGTGAGCGGGAGCTGTTCATCGACCGGCCCGTCGACGTCGAGCCTCTCGGGGCCGCGCTGCATGGGCGGCAGGGCTGGCTCTACTGGGCCCCGACAGGCCTGGAACGTCCCGGATGGACGGTACCGGCCTTCCTCGTCCTGGGGGACGGACGCTTCATCAGGGGATGGACACACGGCGCTCTCAACGCTCCCGTGCCGCAGGGCGAACAATTCCATGACCCGGACCCGCAACACTGGCCGGAGGTACGACCGATGGAGCCTGCCGTGCTGCGTCCACAGCCGGTCCTGGCCGGGACGTTGTGCTTTGGCCTGGCGCTGCTGGGGGTGTGCGCAGTGTCGGTGGGCGCTGTCGCCGGTGTCGATGCGGGGCTTCAACTCGCGATCGTTCACGGGGCTCCGCTGTTGATCCCAATGGGACTCCTTCTCAACTGGGTGGTGCGGGCTGAGCGGCTCAAGGGGTTCGCTCCGCCGATGGCACTGCGAATGTTTGCTGCCGGCGCTTCCCAGGCTGCGGGGAATCGTTCGACCGCGGCGGCCGGTTACACTCCACCGCCCCCTCCAGCTCTTCCGCCGCAGCTGCGTACACCACCCACAGGCAATGACCGGGAAGATGGCGATAGGACATCCTGATCTAGAGGCCCGCCAGGCATCCCCGGGACACCGCAGCCGGCATCGTTGGCGTCGGCCGCTCGGCCGTCAGGACCTGGGCGAAACGCCACGTGAACTTCCCGATAATCGAGCTGCTGAGGGGAATCGGCGACAGGAGTATGAAGTACGTCCCGCCCTCCGAGTTCCTGGACCTCGCTCACAGCAGCCGAACAAGTAACGCGACGGAACCCGCCCCGCAATATCTCGTCGCCCCGTGGTCCTCCTACGAGTGGACGATCGGTGATCTGGCGACGCTGTGACGGGGGATACGGAGCGGGGGTGGGGGCGTGGATAGGGTCCGTGTTCATGACATTTGCGGGATCCGGCAATGACCAGGGAAGCCTGCTCGGGCGAGGCGGCGGTCCGGCCGCTCGCCGCCGGGGCGGTCCGGGCGGGTACGCACTCGGGGCCCTCGGCTTCCTTCTGGCCTTCGCCTTTTGCTACTACGGCGCGACCAACGCGGTCGTCGCCGCCGGGCTCGCGGGCACCCACGGCACGCTGACCGTGAGCGCGTGCCAGCAGCATTCGGGCGGAGCCCACTCCGGTCCGTCGCGAGACTGCGAGGGGATCTTCCGACCGGACGGTGACCGAGGGCCGGACGGCGACCGGGCTGGCGATCAGCGGGGTGGCGAGGACGGCGGCGGACGGGACTCGCGGGCGCATATCGCGTCATGGACGGCGCGGCCGGGCGAGGTGATCGAGGTCCGGCAGGGCACCGGCGAGTATCTGCGCCCCGGCCACAGCTCGCCCTGGGGGTTTCTCGCCTTCGCCTTCGCAGGGCTGCTGCTGGCCTCCGTCATGCTGCCCGTCGCCGTCCGTGGAACCGGGCCGCGGCGGGCGCTCAAGGAGGGCCGCAGTCTCCTGATCGAGGTGCGCGGGACGTGGACCGGCAGAATCTCGAAGTGGCTGGCGATCAGCGGCGCCGTCGGCTTGGCGGTTGACATCCTTCTTGCCCTTATCCTCCCATAAGACGTATCAAGCGGAATCATCATGTGTCGGCCGTGGCGAGGGAGTTGGGCGCCATGATGAGGCCTCGGGCACTGGCAGACTGGCCCGGCGGATCAAGCTTGGCGAGCCTGGGAAAGAAGCACCATCAGTCGTCGCCACGCTGGTGAAGTGGCGGTGATGTTGGCGTTCATGAGGGAGAGCGTTCCGGCGCTGGGCTGTTGGTGATCTGGCTGCTGCGCCTTCCAGGTCGCCATGGCAATAGCAAGGTCGGGCAGTCTGGGGTCGTCGGGTTCCCAGTCCATCGCTTCGTCACAGGCCAGATAGAGACGCCGGAACTCTGGGTCGGCGAGCGCCCTGTCCTTCGCAGCAACCCAGTCCGGCACTGATTCCGGTGCCAGCGCCACCAGCATGATCCAGGAGTCACGTTCGATGCGCACCGTCCGCTCGCTGACGCCGAGGGTGCGCATCCGGTCGAGGATGTCGATGACCTCGGAGGGCAGGAAGAGGTGGTCTCCCGCGGCCAGTTCCGCGATGCGGCGCCGATGGCGGGTGAGCTCGCGGATCTTCACTTCCAGCGTCTGGTCGATCTCGGTGATGGCCTCGGCGAATTCCTCGGGCTGGGCGGCGAGGAGTTCGTCGATGCGGGCCAGGGGCACACCGGCGTCGGCCAGGGTCTTGATGCGGATCAGGTCCACCACGGCTTGGGCGTCGTAGCGCCGGTAGCCGGAGGCGTCCCGCTCGGGTTCGGCGAGCAGGCCGCGCTGGTGGTAGTGGCGTACGGCCCGCACCGTGACCCCGGCGCGGGCCGCCAGCCGGCCGATGGTGAGCATCGGCGCTCCTTTCAACACACCCGTTGCCACAGATCGCGGACGGCCTGGGTTACGGCGTCCGGGCAGTCCGTGGTGATCGTACTGTGGCGGGCTGCGCTCAGAATGCGGTGCTCGCCGTGCGCCACGGACGCGGCGAGGGCGTCGTAAAGTCGCCGCTTGCCCGCGTACACCTGCCGCAGCTTCTTCGGAGACATGAGCAGACGCATGCCGGGATCGACGCCCATTGCGGTGAGCGCGATCAGCGGCGTGTCAGGCGCTGGGCCGCCGGCCTTGAGCTCGTCGAGCCATTCCGGCTGGTTGCTGCGCTCCAGGGCACCCGCCCGCTGCGCCGCCATGGTGAGGTGGTGCGCAACCAGGGGCTCGCGTATTTCGCGTGGCCACGATGTGAACATCCGCCGGTACATGCCCCGCGACAGTAGGGAGACCAGCCGCAGCGCCGCCGTGCCCGAGACCTTCTGAGGGCGCAGCTGCGGCATGTAGGTCTCCCAGTCCTCGACGATGCCGTCGAGATAGACCACGCCCGCTGCCTCCTCAGGGAACAACTGCACGAAGCGGCGGGCGTAGGCGCAGCCGAGAGAGTGCGCGACGAGCACGTAAGGGGCCGGCACATCTGCGGCGCGCAGCAGTTCCCTCAGTTCGACGGAGACCTCGGCCAGGGTGCGTGGCAGATCGGCAGGGTCGCTCCATCCCGTGCCGCCACGGTCGTAGAGCACGGAGGTGGTGAATTGGCTGATCCTGTCGTGGATGTTGAGGTAGTCCAGGCCGATCGCGCTGGCACCGGGCAGGAAGACCACGGCCGGGCCGCCGCTGCCCGAGCGGTGAAGGAAAAGGCTGCGTCCGTTGATGTCGTAGAAGTGTCCCAGCGGGGCCTGACGCGCAGGGCGTGTGGTGGTGTTCATGGAGCGATGGTCCAACCCTGACGCAGGGGCAAGGTCAAGCCGCCCGCAAAACCCGATGCTGCGCGCCAGGCCGGCCGAAGGCTTAAGTTGCGGGCACCGGCGCAGACCTGCACAGGAGCCGGCGTCCAACAGCGTGACCAGCCTTGACGGGTGGGCCTGGGTGATATCGGCTCAGCTTCCCGGCAAGGTGGGATTGCACAACAAAAAACGTCGTCCGTTGCCGTTCGTGATGACCATGGACTTCACCGCGTACCTTCTGCCCGGCTTGCCGGAGGTGAGCTGCACTCGTTCCTTGCGGCCTGTGGCCGGGCGGCGCACCCGGTGGCGCAGGTGAACCAGACTGTCCAGCAGCCGGTCGACGAAGGCCGGCTGGTGTTTGGCTCCGGTCCCGATCGCGTGATGACGAGGCCATGCCGTGAGCGCGATACCTGACTTCTGCCGGTGTCCAACCAGCCTATGTTGGCGACGAGTTCGGCAATCACCGCAGGGGTTGTCTTCGTCAGCTGTCGACATTGGATCACCGCTGCACGTGCCCGGTGCCCACCACGCAAGGCCAGCTTGGCCGTATGGGGCTCTCGCCGACCTGCCGTCACATCAGATTGCGTTCGGGGTTGCCGACTGGCGGCGGAGCGGGAGGAGGGACAGGGAACTGTGCGGCTTGCTGCTGGCGGAAGCGTACGAGCAGCTCCTGGTTCCTCCGGTGCCAGTTCTTGAGGTAGCGGGGCCCGATGACGGCTGCTACGAGACACACGAGTCCACCCGTGATCGCCAGCACAGTGAGTGCCAGGGAGCCGCGGGCAATCCAGGCGAACGCGAAGAGGGCGGCGGCGGCGAGGCAGCAGCTGATGATGAGCTGGGATGGGTGCCAGCCCTCGCATGCCTTGAGGTTTCTGCGAACCCGCGCGGCGCGCTCTGGATGGATGTATGCAGGATCGTAGGGCATCGTCGCAACCCAAGGGGGCGCGTAGGGAAGCCAGCTGCCTGTGGACTGCATCCGTGCCAGTGTGGCCATGGCTCGACGCCTTGCCGGTGGGCTGTCGTCGCGGGTCAGAGTCAAACGGAAGTCGCCGCCACGTCCGTAAGACTCGTAGCTGTCGAGTTCGTATCCGAGCTCTGAGCCGATCCACATGGCGCGGTCGGCCCGGGAGGTCTGGAAGCCGGTAAAGGTCAGTTTCACTGTGGGTCGGCCGTCGAAACGAGCGACTATGTCGGCGTCTTGCATATGTGACCGTCCTCCTCCTGCAGGAGCGCCGCTTTCGTCGCTCCCGGTGCCCACCCCGCAGCAGTTCTGACGCGCCGGTGACCCGTATCGCGTGAGCAGACGGGCCGTGCTGCCCCTGTCTCGTAAATTGCGCCGATGATGCCGGCGACTGAGAAGTTACCGTTCTCCCCGGCCTCGCAGGCACGTGCGGATCGACACCGGTGACCGGCAGCAACACGAGTCACGCCTGTCAAGTCAATTGGCGACGCCGTTCGCAGCGAAGTCAACCCCCGGTTTCGCCAGTGCCGCCGCATCCACTAACGACTCATTTTCTGGCATGGGTACCCTCCTCCTGCTGTAATGAGCGGCGATCGTGTGGCGCTGAAATGGCCGTGTCATGGGATTCTAGAAGTGCAGTGATCTTGAAGACGGTGGCCCTGGGCGTTCTTGTCGGAACCTTTATGTCGAGAGTGCTGCTACGACCGGGTCCAGTCGTCGGAGCGGGAGGAAGATGGTGTTCCCCCGTCACGGCGAGGTGAGGGGTGGCCCGTTCGGGCCAGGTTGCAATCTGGAAGCGGTCGACGCAGCCGGGGTGCCCGAACGGCTCCTGCCAGGTCACCGCGTACGCTTCCGGTGGGGCCTACTCCGCGCTCGTCCGTAGCGCGCACCGTAATGCGCGCGTGGCGCGAAGGGGCCCACATGCTGCTCCATGAGCACCATCATCACCACCGCGAAGGGCACGCTGATCACGATCAGGGCAAGTCCCACGGGGTGGTTGGGGTTGTAGACATACCGGTGCGTTCCCAACTTGCTCTTCTTGAAGACCGGCTCATCGTCTTGATTCATGGTTCGGATCCTCACCAACTGGTGAATCGCTGCTTCGCAGTTCCGCGGACGAGTACGACCAATGTCCAGAGGACCTCCGATCGGTCCCCAAGCCGCTGGCCACAGGGGCGATCGGCATCGAGAATCTTGCAAGTGACCGACAACCGCGACGACGCAGACCGCATATTCATCTACAGCAAGTGGGGAGGGCGCTACGTCTACAACTGGAACAACCCCATCGGCCTCGCTCTCATCGTCGGCTCGCTGCTGTTCGCCATCGGCGGCCTGTACGTGCTCTACCACCCGGGTCTTCTCAACGGCTCCAGCACCTGGGACGGCGGTGAACTGCGGTCCGCCGTGAAAGCGGCGAGCTCCGAGCTGTCGAGCGAGGCCAAGTTCGGTCCCGGGACCATCAACTACGAGGACATCCTGCGGGCCTCCATCGCGGAGCACGGCCACAGCTCCGAGGACGCGCTGACCATCACGCTCGCTTCCGAGCCGGCGCAGGACGCCATGTTCTACGGGGGAGTGGAAAAGGCCGACTACACCGTCACCGCAGACGGCACGGACACCGCCTTCTGCCTCAACGCCTACGCCGTGAAGCGCAAGCGGGCGATGGACTACGACTACATCACCATCTCCGTCGGCGACGGCGCGTGCCCTGCCCGCTGATGTCAGTGTGCACTGCTTCGACGCGGGCCGGCTTCTGGTGAGTCTCGCCCGGCCATCTTCGGCTTCTCGTCCTTTTGCCGCTACCGACGGAGTCGATCGCGCATCGCGACCAGTCCAGCTCTCCGTGGGCGCCGAGAACCACTCGCCGGAACTGCACCGCTATCTCGTCCGGCACCAGCCGCTCCACCGGGTCTTCCACAGGTTGGTCAGCGAACGCCATAAGAATCGAGGTCAGGGCGACATCAGGCATGGCGAACGGCGCACTCCGGGTACCTGGTGGCGAGCGGTTGTCTGTTCGCGGGGCTGGGCCCGGGCGGTGCTGACCATGCTGATGCCGCATGTGCCTGCGGCTCTGACGTGGGCCACCGCTGTGCTCCGCCTCCTCAGCCTCATGGTTTCGGTACTGCCGATGGGCCGGGTGAAGGGGCCAGCCGTGTTGGCGCACCGTCCCCGGCTCCGCCGTACCGTCACGGGGCGTGGGGGCCGAACGCGGCGACACGATCACTGTTGTGGCGGACCCCGGGGAGCGAGTCGCGCCCCGTCTCTGCCCGGCGGATGTTGACGAAACCATGCGAACCGTTGTGTTCTGCGCCTTGTCGCTGCTGTCCATGGTGAGCGTCATGGTGCTGGCTGTCCGTCATCGAGGACATCACCCCGGAGCAGGCCGCCGGTGAACCAGAGGCAGCCCGACCGGTGGACGCCCGAGCACGCACGACGCCGCAAACGGGACGGCGAAGTCAATCCTGCCTTGCCGCTCAACTCCCCTCCGTATAAAGAACCCAACAAGAACGCGACAAGAAAGGTTCCGGCCACCCTTTTGATGATCATCTCTCCTTAAGCTCGATTGGTGCGACGGTTCCTCAGTGTCATGAGGGAACTAAAGCAGCGTCATGCCGTCGGTCGTTTCAGGAACAGTCAGGGGGGCTCATGTCCAAGAATGAGTCGTTAGTGGATGCGGCGGCTCTCGCTAGCCTGTCGAAGAGCTTCGAGAGCCACGGGTCGGACCTGGAGAGCTATATCAAGGAATTCCAGGGGAAGACCGACGCCGAGGTCATTCATGACGGATTCGGCGTTCTCACCGAATCCGAGGAGGTCACCTCGGCATATATCGAGATGTCCGCCGACATGGTGGAGACGCTGAACGAGCTGCGCAAGCACCTCGACCAGATCAGTGAGGGGCTGCGCCAGGTCCAGCAGAACGCCACGGCGACGGACGAGTCCCTGTCGACCGGTTTCAACCAGGGGCGTCACGCATGAGCGGTGACGAGTCCGTAGCGGAGCAGGTCTTCGAGGCCGGCCTGGAGATCGTCAATCCCGGCGGTGATCCGGACACCCTCCGCTCGGCCGCCAAGGGCTGGCGGGACCTCCACGACAACCTCCAGAGCATGTTCCAGGCGCTGGACCGCGATGTCCAGCGGACCCTGGATTCCGGGTGGCGGGGCCCGGCGGCCGACTCCTTCGCGGAGCACTGGAAAAACCTCAATGCGGGGATGGACAAGTCCCTGCCGCAGTTGCCGCAGGCGGCAAAGGGCCTCGACGACGCCGCGGACGCCATCGAGGAGATCAACAGCGAGATCCACGAGATCTACCTGGAAATCGGTATCTCGATCGGCGTCTCGGTCGGCATGTCCTTTCTCACCATGGGCTTCTCGGCGGCCGCGGGGGCCGCCCGAGCGGCCCAGCTGGCGACCAAAGCCGCCAAACTCGCCAAAACGCTTGGCACGCTCCTGAGGAAGGTCAGCCAGCTGTTCAAGTGGCTCTCCCGGATGGGGAAGGAGCACCGCTTTTTGAAGAACGTTCTGGTCAACTGGGCCAGCAACACCGGCGGCACCGTCATCACCAACGCCCTTACCGGGCAGAAGACCGACGTGGGCGACGCGGTGTGGCAAGGCGGCCTGGCCTCGCTCGTCGGCACGGGGCCGGGACTGGGTGCCGCCCGCGGCATGGCCGCTCTGGGCAGAATGGCTGGGGAAGCGGAGGGCACAGCCGCCAAAGCGTTCAGTCGATTCGCTGGGTCCGGGTGGACCCAAGATGTGGTGGGAGGCGGTGTCGGCAGCATCGCCGGTGGTCTGGCCGTGGACGGCGTCAAAAAAGCCAACGGCGAGGACGTCGAGTTCGGCTGGGATGCCGCCGTCAACGGCGTTACAGGCGGCGCGGGCGGCGCCGCCGTCCACGGCGTGAACACGCAGGTGCCATCCGGTCGGGGCCCGCACTTCCCGATTGAGGGTATTGCCCAAGGAGTCAGCTACGGCGTCGGCGGAGCCATCGCCAAGCCAGTGCACGACGCCATTTGGCCGCCTGATGAGAAGCCGGACGACGCGAAGGGAAAAGCCGCCGACACGCCGCAGGGCCCGAAGAAGGGGTCAGTGAAGGACGTTTTCGGGTGAGAGAGCGGGACCTTGGAACCGCTGCGGCGTCGGTGCTGGCATGGGCCGGTGCTGCGGCATTCCTGATCTGTCTGCTGGTGCGGAAGATCGCGCCGTATCCGCGCTGGGATCTGCTGGCCTGTTTGGCGTTCTCCGCAGTGGCGTTCCTGGCCTGGTGGCTGCGAGCAACCGGACGATGGCGTTCCCGGCTGGGGAGGGTCGTACCCGCGGCGCTCGGCCTGGAGATGGGCCGACAGTGGTGGCCACCGCTGCGCCTCGTCTATACGACCGTCGCGGCTTGCGCCTTGCTCGTCCCCTTCTTTCTGCTGAGTTTTTCGACGGAGCAAAACTCCCCCCAACTGGCCGCCATCACCCAGCGCGACTACCGCTATGCGCCCGTCACGATCACGAAAATCCATCACACACACCAGAATTCATCCAAGACCGGCACGACGTACACCTCGGTGGTCACCGTCGAGGCGCCGGGAGACGGCAAGCACGGCAAGGCACTGCGTTTGAAAGGGAAGACGACAGCCTATGGCCGGTTGACAACCGGTGACCGGATAGGTGGGCTCTACGCCCCGGATGTACCGTCCCTGGGAATCATCCTGACCCCCCGTCGGCACCTCGCCTCCCTCCTGGGAGGCCCGGCGTCACCAGGCGAGATGACTCTCCTGGCCATCTACAGCGCCATCCCCATCGGCCTGTTCCTTATATGCGCCAAGCCCAGGGCGAAACCGATGACTCCAGAGTCGGTGCTCGGAGGCACACCGGGGCGCAGGCTACGAGTGCACATCGCGGGAGCGAACGCCGGGCAACGCCTCACATCGCCCGATCCCAAGAAGGACTCCCGCGACCCTGATATACGGCTGTCCCCCGCGTTGCGCCTTTCGTCGTCCGAAGGCTGCCGTGACCTGTTCATCGACCGGTGCCTGGACCCTCATGCCCTTGCAGGAGCCCTCGAAGGCCGGGCCGGGTGGCTCTACTGGGCGCCGAAGGCGGAGCATCCTCCGGACTGGTGCGTCGCGGCTCTGCTCGTCCTTGATGACGACCGGTACGTCTGCGGATTGACCCCTCAAGGAAGTGCGGACCTTCCTGAGGGTGCGTCGGTGGACCTGCCCCTCCCGGATGCCCGTCCGTTGCGTGCGGTGGGGCCGTATGCGCTGTGGCAGCCGGCCGTGCACGGACCGGGGATGTGCGGGTTCGGCCTCGGCTTCCTCGCCGTATGCCTGATTGTCGCGGGGGTCGACTACGACGGCGGGCCGCTGTTGAGCATGTGCTTTATCACCGCCGTGGGAGGACCGATGACGGGACTCCTGCTGATCCACCGTCGGCGCACGGCCTACTTGCGGCGGCTGGCACGCGGGCCTGACGAGGCGGATGAACGCGCCCCGGCCCACGATAACCACGGTAAGCAGTAAGCACTGTGCCAGATGTGAAGGATGTATTCGGGTGAGGGAACGAGACCGCATGGTGGCGGCCGCCTCGGTAGTTGCCTGGACAGGCGTTGCCGCGTTTCTGGTTTGCCTGGTGGTGCGCAAGGTGGCCCCGTATCCCCGCTGGGATCTGCTGGCCTGTCTGACGGTGTCGGCGGGAGCGGTCCTGGCGTGGTGGCTGCGGGCGAGCGGACGACCGGTAGACACGGAGCGTGTGGCGGCGGCCTTGGGACAGTCCGCCCCGGCGGGGCGGCGTCGGACCAGGTGGTGGCCCGAGAGCCGGTTCCAGCTCGTCCTGCTCGCCTTGGTGGCGCTGACGCTGCCGCTCGTCATGCTGTTCCTCTCGACGAAGGCCAGCACACCGCAGCTGGCCGCGATCAGCGCCCACGGCCCGCGCATCGCGGAGGTGACCATCACTCAGGTTCACCGCTCCGTCCTGAAGACCGGTAAGAGCTCCAGCCATTACGAGTCCGAGGTCACGGCGACGGCGGTGGGCGGCGGCCGGTCCGGGAAGGAGAGTCTGCGGCTCGAGGGCACCCTGAAGACCCCTGAGCCGCCGCACCCGGGCGACCGGTCCCCGGGCCTGTACGCTCCGGACGACCCCGCTGCCGGGGTCATCATGGACAGCCGCGCCGAGCTGCGCTCGCTTCTCGGCGGACCCCCCGGGCCACAGGAGCTCATGGTGCTGGGGGTCTGCGCCTTCTTCACTCTGGCCGGTGCCGCAGGGGCCCTCCGTACCCGTGCCGCCGCGCGCGCCACGGCGGGCGTATTCGGCGCCGGTGAAACCCGAATGCTTAGGGTCCGCGTCGTCGGCGCCGGTGCGGGTGACCGGCTCTGGCGCCCCACCACCCTCGATGGCGCCAGGCGACCCACGCCGCTCCTGACGCCCTCGCTGCGTCTCGCCTCGTCGAGCGGAGGCCGTGATCTGCTGCTCGAACGGTGCCTCGATCCCGTCCCGCTCGCAGCGGCCCTCAGGGAAAGTCAGGGTCGGCTGTACTGGATGCCCAGGGCGGGAGACCAGCCCGAATGGTCCGCCCCCGCCCTGCTCGTCCTGGATGACGGCCGGTACGTACGGGGAGCGACCCCCCTCGGCACGTCTCTGGACGCCGCGTCGGGTGAACCGGTTGCCGGCCCCCGTCCCGTCCCGGAACCCTCCCGCCCGGCACTCCCGTACGCGGTGTGGCAGCCACAGGTACACACACCGGGCGCAATCTGCTTCGGTGCCGCCTTCCTCGCCGTGGTGCTGCTGGTGTCGGGGGGCGGATACGGCTGCGGGGCGCTGCGCACCGTATGTCTCCTGGTCGCCGCGGCCGGGCCGCTCGTGGGGGTGCTGGCGATCGGGCATCGGCGTACGCGCTATTTGCGCCAGTTGATGCAGAAGACACGGCAGCGGGTATGACGGAGACGGTCGTCACGGTTGCCCAGCCACCCTGGTGGGGCGCCGCTCCGGTCGGCCGCCGCCCGCCGCCCGGTAGCGGTGCACGAGCGCAACGGCCATCGCGCCCTCGCCCACGCCGGAGGCCACCCGCTTGATCGACTGGGCGCGTACGTCGCCGGCCGCGAACACCCCGGGCACGCTGGTCTCCAGCAGAAGGGGGTCGCGCTCCAACGGCCAGGAGGACGACGAGGACGACGGCTTGCCCGAGTGCATGAGGTCGGGGCCGGTCAGGATGAACCCGCGTTCGTCGCACTCCACGACACCGTCCAGCCAGCCGGTCCGCGGCCGCGCTCCGATGAAGGTGAAGATGAATCGTGCCGCTTCCTCGGTTTCGCTGCTTGTCCGGTCGTTCCGGAGTGTGATGCGTTCCAGGTGACGGTCGCCATGGAGGGCGAGGAGCCGGGTGCTCAGGCGCACCTCGATGTTGGGGGTCCGGCGTATCTCGTCGACGAGGTACTGGGACATCCCGGCTTCCAGTGAGTCGGCGCGCACGAGGACGGTGACCTTGGCCGCGTACTTGGCGAAGTGGATCGCGGCCTGGCCGGCCGAGTTCGCGCCGCCGACGATGAAGACGTGGTGGGAGATGCAGGAGCTGCTTTCGGTCGTTGCGGCCCCGTAGTACAGGCCCTCGCCCTCGAAACGGTCCGCGCCGGGGACGTCCAGGCGGTTGTACGACACTCCGGTGGCGAGCAGCACGGTCTCGGCGCTGATTTCGGAGCCGTCGGCGAGGGTGAGGATGCGGGCGGGGTCGGCCCGGCGCAGTCCCACGACCTCTACGGGGTGGAGCAACTCGGCGCCGAACCGGGCCGCTTGGCTCACCGCGCGTCGGGTCAGGTCGCCGCCCGACAGACCGGCCGGAAACCCCAGGTAGTTCTCGATGAGGCTGGAGGTTCCGGCTTGACCGCCGGGGGAGTCGGCGTCGAGGAGGAGGGTGGAGAGGCCCTCGGAGGCCGCGTAGACCCCCGCGGCAAGTCCGGCCGGGCCTGCGCCGACGATGACGGTGTCGTAGTGCGGGCGGGAGGCGGTGGTGGAGAGGCCGAGCTGATCGGCGAGTTGGGTGGTTCCGGGTGCCGAGAGGACGGTGCCTTCGGGGAAGACGACGAGGGGCAAATCGGGGTTCGGGGTGGAGTGTTGGTCGATGAGCCGTTGCGCTTCCGGGTCGGTCGCCACGTTCAGGAAGAGGAAGGGCTGGCCGTTGCGGGTGAGGAAGTCGCGTACGGCGTGGGTGCGGGCCGACACGACATGGCCGGCGACGCGGATGCCCTGATACGCGGGGCGGTAGGCGGCGAGCCAGTCGGAGAGCAGGTCGTCGAGGACGGGGAAGAGCCGTTCGGTGGGCGGGTCCCAGGGCTTCATGAGGTAGTAGTCGAGGCGCACTTTGTTGATGGCGGTGATGGCGGCGTCGGTTTCGGCGTAGGCGGTGAGGAGAACCCGGCGGGCGTCGGGGAATCTGCTCACGGCTTCCAGGAGGAAGTCGACGCCGGTCATGTCGGGCATCCGCTGGTCGACGAGGAAGAGTGCCGGATCGTGGCCCCGTTCGTCCAGGGTGTCCAGGACCTTCAGCGCTTCGCCGGCGGAGGAGGCGCCGAGGATCCGGTAGCGGTCGGCGTAGACGCTGCGCAGGTCGCGGCGTACGGCGCGGAGCACCTGGGGGTCGTCGTCCACCGCGAGGATGACCGGTTTGCCTGCCTCGTTGGCTGGGGCCGCGGACGGGGGCGCGGTCACCGGGACGCCTCTTCGGTGAACTCCAGGAAGAGCTGGTCCGGGAAGCACCAGCCCCAGTTCTCGTCCGGTTGGGCGGAGACGACGACAGGATGACGGGTGGACTCGTAGTGGCGGCTCGCGTGCCGGTTCCTGGAGGAGTCGCAGCAGCCGATGTGGCCGCAGGTGAGGCAGCGGCGCAGGTGGACCCATCCGTCGCCGGACTGCAGGCATTCCTGGCAGCCGTCGGACGACGGGGCGGCCATGGTGGTGATCTGGTCGAGGTGTGAGCAGGTGGGCATGGGTGTCTCCGTCAGGGCAGCGGGACAGGGCGAAGCAAGGTGGGGCGAAGGCAAGGGCCGGGGCACAGCGGTGTTCTGTCGCACACCGCTGTGCCCCGCCGAACGATCGATCTGGCGCGCTACGCGCTAGGCCAGGGTTTCCGTGAAGTGCCGGGCGGCGATGTCCGCGGCCTCGGTGACCTTGGCGTCCTGGTCGTAGAAGTCGAACTGGGTGCCGCTCGTCCAGACGAGCCGCTTCGGGCCGTCGAGGGCGTCGTAGAACTTCTCCGCCCCTTGGGGAATCGCCCCGTCGCGGCTGTGCACGAGCAGTGTCGGCGCCTTGATGCGGGAGGCAGCCGGGTGCGGGTCGAACGTCAGCCACTGCGGCCAGGACATCACGGCGAACCGGTTGTCCCAGGAGGGCAGGGCCCCGCGCTTCTCGTCCAGGTAGTAGTCGAAGGGACCGAACATCGCCGCCTGGGGGTCGGTGGTGCTGACGGCCGGCACGTACTGCGGGGCCTCTCCGTTCTCGAACCGGGCGAGCGCATCGAGGCCGAGGTCCATCTTCTTCTGCACCTCATCGGTGCCTCCGTAGATGTCGCGTACGAGGTCGGCGTCGTGCAGCCAAGGGGCGATCAGCGCCAGACTGCGGACCCGCGGATCTTCTGCGGCGTTCATGGCGGTGTATCCGCTGCTCGCGCACACCCCCAGCGCGCCGATGCGGCCGGGGTCGACGAGTGCGTGCCGGGCGAGGAAGGTGATGGCGTTGTGGATGTCGTCGGTCTTGCGGGCCGGAGACTCCAGTTGGCGGGGCCGGCCGCCCGACTCGCCGAAGCCCGTGAAGTCGAAGGCCAGCGAGAGGAAGCCCGCCTCGGCCATCCGTTGTGCGTAGACCGCCGGCATCTGTTCCTTGACGGTCGTCCAGGAACCGGTGACGACGATCGCGGGCCCAAGGCTCTGGCCCTCGGGCCGGTCGGGCCGGTACAGGGTTCCGACGAGGGTCTCGCCGTCGCTGTCGAAGGTGACCCGCTCCGTGCGTACGGTGTGTGTCATGCCGCCCTCCCGTCGATCGCCCGCAGAATCTGGGACGGATCGGTGTACGACTTCCAGCGCACGATCTTGCCGTCGCGCACCGTGAGCCTCTGGATGAACTCGATCTCGAAGGCCTGGCCCGTCTTCTTGACCACGGACTTTTCGTAGAGGATGCCGATGGCCTGGTCGCCTTCGACGATGAGCTCGACGAGTTCTTCGGTGCCCACGTCCACCACGTCCAGGAAGACCTTCAGGCTGTCGAGCACCGCCGCCGGACCGTGATACGTGCCGATCCACGGCATACGGTCGTTGTAGCCGGGCACCGGCGTGTAGTTGACCCACTCGATGTCGTCGGCCAGATATCCCAGCGCCCGGTCGGCATCGCCGCTGGTGAGCGCGGAGAACCAGCCGGTGGCGGTCTCGCGTGTGGTGCGGGTCATCGCGTGGTTCCTTCCATGATCTGCCGGTTGCCGGTGGCCCAGTCGGCGGACATCGTCAGCCCGTCGATCCGCCATCCCGCCGGGGTGCGGCGCAGCGTGAACCGGTAGTGCCCGCCGAGCGTCCACAGGGGACCGCCGAGCGCGTTGGGCTGCAGGTGGGTGGCCTGGAAGTCCGACGTGGCGACCGCGGTGTCGCCCGACGCACGCACCAGGTGGTTGGTGAGCAGATGCTGGGTCGAGGCGAGGCCGGAGAGGTGGGTCCGCCAGGCGTCAATCAGTTCGTCGGCGGCCATTTCGGCCGGCTCGCCGCCGTTCAGGCTCGTGTAGTCGACCTGCACCTTCTCCGCGAAGACGGCGGAGCGGAGCAGCTCCCACTCGCGTTTGTCGGTGTGCCAGCACATCCGGGTGCACACCTTGGTGATGTCGAGGCGGTCCTGGAGATCCGCCTCGCTCATCGGGCTCCCTCGCGACTGGTGATCCAGTTCTCCTTGAGGAGGAGTGTGTGGACGTAGCGCGGTTCGGTGAAGAGGGTGAGGTCGGCGAGCATGTCTCGGTACTCGGGGGTCTCCCGGGCGGCCTCGAAGGCCGGTACGTCGTCGAACCAGAGCTGGTAGGCGGCGTCCAGTACGGCCTCGCCCACGCCGTAGAAGGCGTCACGGGTGTGGTTCTGGGTGTACTTGCGCAGGCCCGGGATCTTCTCCGCCAGCCGGGCCTGCCGGGTCAGGCTGCGCTCCCGGAATCCGCTGAGCGGCAACCCTTCGCGGCGCTTGACGAGGATGAGCACCTTGGTCAGGGCGTCGTCGGCGTCGTCGCCGGGCACGATGACGTGGGCATCGGTGTCCAGCACCACGGTGCGCCAGAAGGCCGCCCAGCGGGGCTCGTCCAGGCGCGCGCCCTCGAGGAACTCCGGGCTCTGCAGGGAGGCGAGCTGCTCCTGCTCGTTCTCCAGCCAGATCTCGGCCACCCCGCTCCACAGCGGGTCGTCCTCGTCGCCGGGCCGGGGGATGCGGGTGTCGACGCAGTACCGCTTGATCTGCGGGATCTTGACCGCGTACCGGACCGCGTGCTGCTCGACCCAGTAGCGCTGGAACTCCTCTTCTGACATGCCGGGCTTGGGGTGGGCCAGGATGATCTGGTGGATCACGTAGGTCTCCTTGAGGGATGAGGGTTGAACTGTCAGACCCGGTAGTGGGCGTTGACGTCCTCGGCGAAGCCCAGGTAGTCGCGCAGCGGCCAGACCACCTCGAACTCCAGGTACTCGCGCATGGGCAGCCGGCCCAGTGCGGTGCGGTCGAGCTCCTCGGCGTCCTCGCAGTTCACGACCGCGATGACCCGCTTCTGGGCGGCGACCTTCCAGATGCCGACGACCATGCCGGAGTCGATCGTTTCCTTGGCGTGGACGGTCTCCTGGGCTTCGACCTCCCAGAGTTCGTCCAGGGAGAGGCGACCCTCGTGGTTCCACTTCATCTGTACGTAGAACAGCACGGTGGCTCCTTGTCAGGTGGTGGGAACGGCAGCGGCCTTGCCGGCGGTGGCCAGGGTGTGGGTGAGGGGGTGTGCGGAGCCGAGGCTTTCGCGGGCGATGTCGGCCGGCGTCTTGCCGTCGTGGCCGACGAGGTCCCGTCGTGCGCCGGCGTCGATCAGGACCCGGGCGCATTCCTCGTAGCCGTGCCAGAGAGCGTCGTGCAGCGGGGTGTAGCCGTTGGTGATGCCCTGGAAGTCCAGGTCGATGCCGGGCGCGTCGACCAGCAGGGCGGTGATCCCGGCGCGGCCGTTGTAGACGGCTTTGTGCAGCGGTACGGCGCCGAAGGTCGGTTCGGTGGCATTGACGTCGGCGCCGGCGGCGAGCAGCTCGCGGGCGATCTCCTCGTGGCCGTCGCGGCAGGCCACCAGCAGTGGGGTGTGGCCGTCGTTGAAGCCGTTGACCACCGGGAAGCGAGCGTCGACCTCGGCGCCGTCGGCGAGTTGCTTCCGTACCGCATCGAGATCGCCGGCGACCACCGCGCCCATCAGCTGCTGCGCTTGTGCTGCGTCGGTGTCGCGCTGCGTGCGGTCCGTCAACAGGCTTTCCGCAGCGAGCAGCTTGTCCTTGCCGCGGGTGTTGACGTTCAGCTCGTACGCAAAGTGTTCGCGCATGGAGAAGCCGTAGTGCGTCGACAGGTTCAGCCCGGCCTGATGGTCCAGGAGCACGGCCACGACCTCCGGCCACTTGTACCAAAGGGCGTCCATGAGCGGGGTGTGTCCCGTCGTGGGCGCAACGGCGTCCACAAAGGCGCCCGCCTCCAGCAGTACCCGGACGGTCTCGGGATCGCCTCCCTGGACGGCCTTGTGCAGGGCCGTCCCGCCGCCGCGGGAGTCCGCGGTGTACAGGTCGGCCCCGGACCTCAGGAGAAGCCGTACGGTCACTGCGTCCCCACCGGAGGCGGATGGCGCGCATCGCCCATCTGCCGCCCGAACTGGGCTACGCCACCGTCGAAGCACGGGCCCAGGAGGTGGCCCTGCGCGATCTGCTGCGCACCGGCGACCGCGAAGAGCGGGGCTACGTCATCGTGGACCCCGATGCCTTCGACAGCATCTCCCACGCCCGCGCCGCCCGTATCGCACGGGAAGAGGGACTACGGGCCGAGGCGTTCGGCAACGCGGGGCGATGGCGGTTCGCCGAGACTGTCATCGAGGACGTCACCTCGGAGTGACTCGGAGTGACCGGGCCTCGACGACATCCTGATGTGATGCAGAACCCAGCACATACCGGCGCCCGGCCTGCAGCACGACGTCGGGTTCGGGGGCTGCGGCGCACATCGAACGGGTCTCAGCGACACGCTGACGCCGAGCACGCCAAGGAAGTGGCGGCTCGGCGCCCGAACACACGGCGCGGTCAACTTTCCGCCGGGCGCACGGTCCACCAGAGCGGACCCCGTCGGCCTCGTCGCGGCCGTACGCGAGGTGCTCAGCTCGCGGTGAGGTGCTGCCAGGGGCGGACGAAGTCGTGCAGGGCGCTCTGCGCGGCCGGGGCGATCATCTGGTCGTTGACCGGGGCGCCCGCGGGGTGAAGGAAGTGGTCGAGGCCGGGCAGGATCCGTAGCCCGGGACCGGTGGTGCGGGCCGCGGCCAAGGCGGTGAGCAGTGGCGGCGTGGTCCGGCACGGCACGTTGATGTCCGCGGTGCCACAGGTGACCAGGGTGCGGGTGCCGTGGGCGACGCGCCGGGCGATGTCCGGCGGATAGATGGCGTCGTCGCTGCGGACGAACGTGGCGTTGTACGGACCGAACAATCCGTTCAGCAAGGAGGCGATGAACGGCAACAGTCCTGAGGTGTCCACCTGGCGCTCGGCGCGGAAGTCCGCGATGGCCCGGGATACGCCTGTCTTGTTGAACTGCGCCTGCTTGGGGCTGAGTTCACCCGCTGCGACGAGGCGGTCCAAGGTGCCTGCGAGTTGATAGTCGATCGCGTCCAGGAGTCGTGTGTCCTGCGGGGCGATGAGCGCGAGCCCGGCGGGCTTCGTCCGTACGGCGCGGCCTACGAGCAGGGCCTGGAGGCCTCCCTCGCTGTGCCCGACGATGAGCAGCTCGTTCGGGTCGGCCTCGGGCTGGGCGCGCAGGGCGTTGTACGCGGCCACGGCCTGCCTGGTGTACGCGGCCATGTCGATGTGGTCGGAGTTCTTGTACCGGCCCCATCCGGTACGGCCGGTGCCGTACTTGTCGAAGCGCAGGCTCATCACGCCGTCGTCGCCGAGGGTGCTCGCGAACAGGGCGAGGGTGTGCGGGGTGGTCGCGGGCGGCTGGTCGCCGTTGCGGTCGGTCAGGCCGCTGCCGGGGATCAGCAGGGCGGCGGGGAGCCGTTGGCCCGCGCGATGGGCGGGGATGTGCACGGTGCCGTACGTGGTGGTGCCGTCGGCAGTGAACCGCACTTGGCGATCGCCGGCGGGGATGAGCGGTGTGGAGCGGGTTGATGTGGCGGCTTCAGCCGTCCCTAACACCGGCCCGGTCGTGGCGATGGCGACCGTGGCCATGAGTACGGCCAGTGTGCAGCGCCGCCAGGTGGTAGTGCTCCCACGCATGTGTTCTCCCAACAGGTTGAGGATTCAGGAAAGGTGGTGGTCCCCTGTGTGACTCCGCCAGACGTCAGCGGACGATCAGCGGCAGGGCGAGCGGCAGGCCCACGATGAGCGCGAACAGCAGCAGCGCGCGTGGATTGCCGAAGTTGAGGGTCCAGCCGAAACCGGACCGTTTCTCTACGAGCAGCGCGGGATCGGCGCGGTTGACGTAGAGCGATCCCGCGCCGCGCCAGTGCCGGTCGTCGTCGCGCCGGACCACACCGGTGTTCTCCTCCGGTGCCCCGTCGCCCCCGGCGGGCAGTCGGCTGCCCCCTTGCCCGGTACGGACCGCCACGCCGACGACGACGGCGAGACCGACCAGGATCGGCAGCATCACGAGTACCGGCGACAGCTTCTGGTCGGCATGCCAGATCGGCCAGGCCCCGGCGAGCATCGACAGGTCGACGCAGGCGGCCAGCACCAGCAGGGAGATCACGGCGCGCACCGAGAAACGGCGGTGCCTGCGCGCGGAGTCGGCCGGTCGCGCCGGGTCGAGTTCCGGCCGGGTGCGGAACGAGAACCAGGCCAGTACCAGGATCGTCGCGGTCACCCCGGCTTGTACGAAGACCGGGAAGAACACGCTGCCGACCGACTTGGTGGCGAAACGGTCGGGGATGCCGGAAGCGTTGAAGTGCACCGCGAGACGGTCGGGTACCGACGGGTACAGGACGATGGAGGTCACCATCGTGCCTGCCACGATCAGCAGTGCCGGGATTGACCAGAGCCACGGAAAGGGTTCCGGATCGGTGCGGAGCGAGGTGTCGGTCACCACGCCCTGGCGAAGGCCGCGGTACCAGTCCTCCTCCCGCTTGGCCGCCGCGACCGCCACCCGGGCCCGGTTGAAGGCGGCCAGGCACACGGCGAGGATCAGTGCCGCCGTCACGCCGGGCCAGACCGGATGGGGCGTGGCCGACAGTCCGACGTTCAGAGCGACCAGCGCTCCGCCGGCCGTGCCCACCAGCCATCGATAGCGCTTGCGTTGCTCTGCGATCACCGGAGCGTCCGCCCGCGCGGCGGGTATGCGCACTCCGAAGGGCAGCGTCGGACTCGTCAGCGAGGGGGTCAGCCACGCCACTGCCAACACCACCAGTGGTATGGCCGCGTTGACCAGTAGTGCTCCGCTGTTCATGACGCCGAATCTCCTTGCTCTGCGCCGTGGTCGGCGCCGCCTGCGGTACGTGCGGATGACGTGAACGAGGTCAGGACGGATCCGCAGCTGTCCAGAACCGCTGGATCGCCGACGCCGTGGGCGACCGCTTCGGCGAGCAGCGTCCGCAGCCGTTTCTCCCACTCGTCGGTGAAACCGGGTTCCGGCGGGCCGGTGCGGGCGTCACGCTGCACCAGGGCGCCGCTCTTGCGGTTGATCCGCAGGAGGCCCTCCCGCCGCAGCAGGTCATACGCCTTGTTCACGGTGTGGAAATTGATGCCCAGATCGACGGCGAGCTGCCGGGTCGAGGGCAGCGAACTGCCTTTGACCAATTCGCCGGACGCGATGGCCTCAACGATCCGGTTCCGGATCTGCTGGTAGATCGGCACCTCGCTGTCCAGGTCGAGGCTGAGGATCACGTCGGACTCCCACTGTCGTTCTGTTATAGCTTTTATAGAACAGTACAGCGACCCACGGCATGGTGGGGAGCGTTAAGGACCCGACAAGGCTTCGGTTCAACGCGCCTTGGGTGATGAGGAGTTGCCTCCCGACCTCGACGATTTCGATGCGTTTCGACGGGTTGGAGGAGGCTCTCTCGCGGAGTGACACGATCGGTGCCATTGGGTCATACGCAATCTTGATGCCGAACTGTTGTGCGCACCGGAACCGCGCGCCCCACCCCGGCAATCTTGACGACGTGACGTCAACTCTCCATCTGCGTATGCCATTCGGACAGCGCTCGCAGCACATGGTGATCTGCGGAAACGACGGACTCGCGCACCGTCTGGCGGTGACGCTGGATGCTGTCTGCGGTGAGGCGGTCACCGTTGTACTGCCCTCGGGGCGCGACGGCCATGCGCCGGAGATCGCCGCCCTGCACCGTGATCCGCAGTCACCGGTGGAGCTGCTGGTGGCCGCCCACCCGGACGAACAGACACTGCGCGCCGCCGGGGTGGAGCGGGCGGCCGCGCTCGCCCTGACCTACCGCGACGACCAGGTCAACGTGACCGCAGCCCTGCTCGCCCGCACTCTCAACCCGACCATCCGCCTGGTCATCCGCATGTACAACCGAGAGCGCGGCAGCCATCTCGAACGACTGCTGGACCGGGCCGTGTTGGCAATCGGCCGGACCGATGACGCGTCGCTGGACATGTCCACCACGGTGCTGTCCGACACCGACACCGCGGTCCCGGAGCTGGTGTCCGCCGCGGCGGTCGGTCAGGGACACACCCTCCAGGTCGAGGGCCAGGTCTTCCGCGGTGTCGTACGCCCTGCACGCACCCCTCTCCGGTCGGCCGACTTGGCCACGCTGGCCGTACTGTCCGGCGCCCATCAGGACGACCCGGCGAGCGAGGACAGCCCCGAGACGCCGGGTGAGGAGGGCACCCAGCTGCTGCCCGACACCTTCACCGCCTACCACCGGCAGTTCACCCACGGCCGGCTGATGCTGGAGGAGGTGACCCATCACCACCCGCCCGAGGCGCCGCCGCGCGACCGGCGCGGTTACGGGGCCTGGCTGCGGGACCGGCTGGCGCATCTGCCGTGGAAGGTGTTCCTCTCCCGCGAGGTGCTGGCGGTCTTCGGGGTGCTGGCGGCGGTGGTGCTGGTGCTGGCAGGGGCTACTGCCCTGTTCGAGTCCGAACCGCTCTGGAAGTCGCTCTATCTGCCGCTGCTGGACATCTTCACCATGGGCGACCCGGCGACCGACGAGTCCCCGGCCCGACGGGTGCTGCAGCTGATCGCCGGATTCGTGGGGCTGGCCGTACTGCCGCTTGTGGTGGCCGCCACGATGAAAGCCACCGAGGCGTTCCGTACGGCATCGGTCGGACACCCTCCGGGCGAGGACCTCACCGATCACATCGTGCTGGTCGGCCTCGGCAAGATCGGCACCCGCGTCCTGGCCCAACTGCGCACCACCGCACACCAGATGGTCGTCGTAGAGCGTGATCCGCACGCCCGCGGTGTCGCTCTCGCCCGTGAACTCGGTGTGCCGCTGCTCCTGGAGGACGCCGGCACCCCCGGTGTCCTCGACCGGGCGCGCATCCGGCAGAGCAAGTCGCTGCTGGTTCTCACCCGCGACGACGGCGAGAACCTCGACATCGCGATGGCCGCCCGCGAGAGCAACCCCCAGGTGCGGGTGGTGATGCGGCTCTACGACGATGACTTCGCCGCCACCGTCTCCCGTACGATGCGCGCCTCCTACCCCGACGCCACCACCCGCAGCCGCAGCGTCTCGGCGCTCGCCGCACCGTCCTTCGCCGCCGCCATGATGGGCCGTCATGTCCTGGGCGTCATGCCGGTGGAACGCGGCTCCCTCCTCTTCACCACCGTGGACGTCGCCGGCCACCCGGAGCTGGAGGGCCGCTCCCTCCACCAGGCCTTCCGCGAGAACGAATGGCGGGTGCTGGCGATCGGCTCCGCGGCCGCGCCCCCTTCCTCTGCCTCGGGCGACACGCTAGGCGGCCTCCGTCTCGACCGGCCGGGCTTCGACTGGCGGCCCTCTCACGGCAGGGTCCTGCGCGCTGGTGACCGGGTCGTGGTGGCGTCCACCCGCCGCGGCCTGGACTTCCTGATGACCGGTGTGCAGCCGCATCGGGCGGACCCGCGTACGTGAGCGTGCCCGGGGATGCCCGGGTCGATTACGAAGTGACCGCGGCCGGAAGGTCGGGCTTGGCCAGCTGGTGTCCGGCGGCGGTGGGGACGGTGAGGACCATCGTCATACCGCCGCCGGGCGTGTCCTCGGCGGTGAGGGTGCCGCCAATGGCCTCCGCGAAGCCGCGGGCGACTGCCAGGCCAAGGCCGACACCCGCGCCGCGCGGCGCGTCACCGTAGCGTTGGAAGGGCTCGAAAATACGGTCCTTGGCGTCGTCGGGGACTCCGGGGCCGCGGTCGGCGACGCGTAGTTCGACGCGGTCGCCGAGTGCGCTGGCGGATACGAGTACGGGCTCGCCTTCGGGGCTGTACTTCACCGCGTTCTCGACGAGGTTGGCGACCGACCGCTCCAGCAAGCCCGGGTCGACGGCGACCATCGGCAGCTCTTCGGGGATGTCGAGGATGACGCTGTCCTCGGGTACGCCGCCGAGCGCCATCGGCACGACCTCGTCGAGGTCGATTTCGCGGATCAAGGGCGTGACGGTGCCGGTCTGGAGGCGGGACATGTCGAGGAGGTTGCCGACGAGGTGGTCGAGGCGGTCGGCGCCCTCTTCGATGCCCGCGAGCAGTTCGGCCTGGTCCTCGTCGGACCATTCGATGTCGTCGGAGCGCAGGGAGGTGACGGAGGCCTTGATGCCTGCCAGTGGTGTGCGCAGGTCGTGGCTTACAGCGGCGAGCAGGGCGGTGCGGATGCGGTTGCCCTCGGCCAGCTTCCGGGCTTGCTCGGCCTGGGACTGGAGACGCTGGCGGTCGAGGACGACGGCGGCCTGCGCGGCGAAGGCCGCGAGCACGCGCCGGTCCTCGGCGGGCAGCACGCGGCCTGTCAGCGCGAGGGCCATGTGATCGCCGACGGGCATGTCGACGTCCGCGTCCTCGGGGCGTGACAGCGGACTGACGTCGCCCACACTGCCCGAACAGGTCCAGGGCGCCGTCTCGCTCTCCCGCTCCAGAAGCGCTACGGCCTCCATCGCAAACGTCTCGCGCACCCGCTCCAGGAGGGCATCCAGTGTGGTCTCGCCGCGCAGCACGCTGCCCGCCAGAAAGGAGAGGATCTCGGACTCGGCACGCAGCCGGGCCGCCTGATGAGTACGCCGGGCCGCGAGATCGACGACGGACGCGACCGAGATCGCCACCATCACGAAGATGACCAGAGCGAGGATGTTCTTGGGGTCCGCGATGGTGAGGCGGTGCACCGGTGGCGTGAAGAACCAGTTCAGCAGGAGAGAGCCGACCAGGGCCGACGCAAGCGCCGGCAGGAACCCGCCGAGCAGCGCCGCCGCCACCGTGAGCATCAGGAACAGCAGCATGTCGTTGGCGAGGCCGAGGCTCGCCTCGACGTACAACAGCAGCAAGGTCAGCAGGGCCGGGCCCGCCGATCCGACCAGCCAGCCCCAGATGATCCGGGACCGTCCGAGCCGTGCGCCGCGGGCGACAGGCAGTCCGCGGCCCTTGGCGACCTCCTCGTGCGTGACGATGTGGACATCGAGGTCGGGTCCCGAATCGCGGGCGACGGTCGCGCCGACACCGGGGCCGAAGATGTACTGCCATGCCTTGCGCCGGGAGGATCCCACCACGATCTGGGTGGCGTTCACACCGCGGGCGAATTCGAGCAGGGCGGAGGGGATGTCCTCGCCCATGACGTGGTGGAAGGTGCCGCCCAGGTCCTCGATGAGGGTGCGCTGGACGGCGAGTTCCTTGGGGGAGCCGGCGGCCAGTCCGTCGCTGCGGGCGATGTAGACGGCCAGTACTTCGCCGCCGGCGCCCTTCTCCGCGAGCCGGGCGGCGCGCCGGATCAGCGTACGGCCCTCGCTGCCGCCCGTCAGGCCGACGACGATGCGCTCCCGCGAGCCCCAGATCTTCGAGACCCGGTGTTCACTCCGGTACTCCTGCAGGTACTCGTCGACCCGGTCGGCCACCCACAGCAGCGCCAGCTCGCGCAGCGCGGTGAGGTTGCCGGGCCGGAAGTAGTTCGACAGGGCCGCGTCGACCTTGTGGGACTTGTAGATGTTGCCGTGTGCCATCCGGCGGCGTAGCGCCGTGGGTGACATGTCGACGAGCTCGATCTGGTCGGCGCGGCGTACCACCTCGTCGGGGACGGTCTCCTTCTGCCGGATGCCGGTGATCGACTCGACGATGTCACTGAGCGACTCCAGGTGCTGGATGTTCACCGTGGAGATCACATGGATCCCGGCTTCCAGCAGCTCTTCGATGTCCTGCCAGCGCTTCTCGTTGCGCGATCCGGGGACGTTGGTGTGTGCGAGCTCGTCGACCAGGGCCACGGCCGGCCGGCGTGCCAGGACCGCGTCGATGTCCATCTCTGTGAAGACCGTGTCGCGGTACGCCAGCTCCTTGCGGGGGACCTGTTCCAGGCCGTGCAGCATCACCTCGGTACGCGGCCGGTCGTGATGCTCGACGAAGGCGACCGCGCAGTCCGTACCGCGCTCCACGCGCCGATGTGCCTCGGACAGCATCGCGTACGTCTTGCCGACGCCGGGTGCCGCGCCGACATATATTCGCAGCTTGCCGCGTGCCACGTGGTCCCGCTCTCTGTGTCGTGCCGGTGATTCTTCGGTTGAGGGTTGAGGCCATCATGGTCAGGGGTCGAAGCGGTATCCCATGCCGAGCGCGGTGAAGAAGTGCCGCGGATGTGCCGGATCCGCTTCCAGTTTGCGCCTCAGCTGAGCCATGTAGACGCGAAGATAGTTTGTCTGGGTGCTGTGGGACGGACCCCATACCTCTTGGAGCAGCTGCTGCTGGGAGACGAGCCGGCCGCTGTTGCGTACGAGCACCTCCACCAGGTGCCACTCGGTCGGGGCGAGTCGGATGTCGCGCCCTTCGCGCCGGGCCTTCTTGGCGAGGAGGTCGATGGTGAAGCCCTCGGTCTCGATGACCGCGGTGCCGACGGCCGGCTTCCCGGCCTCGGCCCGGCGAGCCGCGGCGCGCAGCCTCGCCAGCAGCTCATCCATGTCGAACGGCTTGGTGATGTAGTCGTCGGCACCCGCGTCGAGTGCGGTGACCTTCTCCTGGGAGGTCCGGCGAGCGGAGACCACCAAGATGGACGCCCGGCTCCAGCCCCGCAACTCCTTGATCACATCGTTGCCGTCCATGTCCGGCAGACCGAGGTCCAGCAGGACGACATCCGGCGGGCGTGCGGCGGCGCGGCGCAGCGCATGTGCCCCGTCGGGTCCACGTCGTAGCCGCGCGCCTTCAGATTGATCTCCAGAGCCCGAACGAGCGGTGGTTCGTCCTCGACCACCAGCACCCGGGTCATCGGTGTCACCTTTCTGTACGCACGTGGCGCCGCAGGGCGGCCGGCTTCCGACGGCCGCCCGCGGCACGATCACTTCTGGGCGAGTTCCTTGAGCGCGATGTTCAGCTTGAGGACGTTCACCGAGGGTTCGCCGAGGAAGCCGGCGGTCCGGTCCGCGGTGTTGGCCTTCACCAGCTTCTCGACCTGCGCGATGCCCACCTTGTTGGCCTTGGCCACCCGCTTGACCTGGATCTCGGCGTACTCGGGGGAGATACCGGGGTCGATGGCGGAGGACGAACCGGTGACCGCGTCCTTGGGGACCTCGGACTGCGGCACGCCGTTGAACTCGGCGACCTGCTTCTTCGCCGCCTTCACGTTCTTGACCAGCGTGGGGTCGCTGGCACCGAGCTGGCTGGAGCCGGTGGCCATCGGGTCGTAGTTGCTGTTGGACGGGCGGCCCTGGAACCACTTGGGATCGGGCTTGTCCGTCCCCTTGATGTTCCAGCTCTGGCCGATGAGCTCGGAGCCGACGACCTTGCCGTCGACCTTCACCTCGGAACCGTTGGCCTTGTCATGGAAGAGGCCCTGCGCGATGCCGGTGACGGCCAGCGGGTAGATGACGCCGCAGACGACCGTCAGGACCAGCAGGATGCGCAGCGACGCCCACGCAAGGCGGAGGGTGCTTGCTACGGAGTTGTTCATGGCGATCAGCCGATTCCGGGAATGAGGGTGATGAGCAGGTCGATGATCTTGATGCCGATGAACGGGGCGATCAGTCCGCCCAGGCCGTAGATGCCGAGGTTGCGGCGGAGCATCTTGTCGGCGCTCATCGGCCGGTACTGCACGCCCTTCAGGGCCAGCGGTACCAGCGCGATGATGATCAGCGCGTTGAAGATGACGGCGGACAGGATCGCGGACTCGGGCGAGGCCAGGCCCATGATGTTGAGCTTGTCCAGGCCGGGATAGGCGATCGAGAACATCGCCGGGATGATCGCGAAGTACTTCGCGACGTCGTTGGCGATCGAGAAGGTGGTCAGCGCACCGCGTGTGATCAGGAGCTGCTTGCCGATCTCGACGATCTCGATGAGCTTGGTCGGGTTGGAGTCGAGGTCGACCATGTTGCCGGCCTCCTTGGCGGCCGACGTACCCGTGTTCATCGCCACGCCGACGTCCGCCTGGGCCAGCGCCGGTGCGTCGTTCGTGCCGTCGCCGGTCATCGCGACCAGCTTGCCGCCGGCCTGCTCGCGCTTGATGAGCGCCATCTTGTCCTCGGGCGTGGCCTCCGCGAGGAAGTCGTCCACGCCCGCCTCGTCGGCGATGGCCTTGGCCGTCAGCGGGTTGTCACCCGTGATCATGACGGTCTTGATGCCCATCCGACGCAGCTCGTCGAACCGCTCCCGCATGCCTTCCTTGACGACGTCCTTCAGGTGGATGACACCCAGGACTCGGGCGCCCTTGTCGTCCTCGATGGCGACCAGCAGCGGGGTGCCGCCGGCCTGCGAGATGGCGTCGGTCAGCTGCTGGGCGTCCTCGGCGACCTCGCCGCCGTGCTCCTGGACCCAGGCGATGACCGAACCGGATGCGCCCTTGCGGACCTTGCGCCCGTCCACGTCCACACCCGACATCCGGGTCTGGGCGGTGAAGGGCACCCACTCGGCGCCGGTCAGCTCGCCCTGGTGGCGCTCGCGCAGCCCGTACTTCTCCTTGGCGAGCACGACGATCGAACGGCCCTCGGGCGTCTCGTCGGCCAGCGACGACAGCTGCGCGGCGTCCGCGACCTCCGCCTCTGTCGTGCCGCGTACCGGAACGAACTCGGAGGCCTGACGGTTTCCGAGGGTGATCGTGCCGGTCTTGTCCAGCAGCAGCGTCGAAACGTCTCCGGCCGCCTCGACGGCCCGCCCTGACATGGCGAGGACGTTGCGCTGGACGAGCCGGTCCATGCCGGCGATGCCGATGGCCGACAGAAGGGCGCCGATAGTCGTCGGGATCAGGCAGACCAGCAGCGCGGTCAGCACGATCAACGACGTCTGCTTGTCCGCGCCCGCGTAGAGGGCGAACGGCTTCAGCGTGACGACCGCCAGCAGGAAGACGATGGTGAGCGACGCGAGCAGGATGTTCAGCGCGATCTCGTTGGGGGTCTTCTGCCGTGCGGCGCCCTCGACGAGGTTGATCATCCGGTCGATGAAGGTCTCACCGGGCTTCGTCGTGATCTTGATGACGATGCGGTCCGAGAGCACCTTCGTGCCGCCGGTCACCGCGCAGCGGTCACCGCCGGACTCCCGGATCACCGGAGCCGATTCACCCGTGATGGCCGACTCGTCGACCGACGCGACGCCTTCGACGACATCGCCGTCACCGGGGATGATGTCGCCGGCCTCGCAGACCACCAGGTCGCCGATGCGCAGCTCGGTGCCCGGGACCTGCTCCTCCGCCTCGCCGTTGAGTCGGCGCGCGACCGTGTCGGTCTTGGCCTTGCGCAGGGTGTCGGCCTGCGCCTTGCCGCGGCCTTCCGCGACCGCCTCCGCCAGGTTGGCGAAGACGACGGTCAGCCACAGCCAGGCCGCGATGACCCAGCCGAACCAGCTGCCCGGGTCCTTGAGCGCCAGAACGGTGGTGACCACCGAGCCGACCAGGACCACGAACATCACCGGGGACTTGACCATCACCCGCGGGGCGAGCTTGCGCAGGGCGTCGGGCAGCGACTTCACCAGCTGCTTCGGGTCGAACAGACCCGCGCCCACCCGCCCGTCGTCCTTGTGCCCGGTGGGCACATCGGTGTGCGGCGCCCGGGTCGGAGAACCCGTCGAGCTGGCAGCCATGTCGTCCTCGTGCTTCATTGTCTCGGTGGTCATGACGTCAGCCCCTCGGCGAGCGGGCCCAGGGCGATTGCCGGGAAGTAGGTCAGACCGGTGATGATCAGGATCGTGCCGACCAGCAGCCCGGCGAAGAGCGGCTTCTCGGTACGCAGGGTGCCCGCGGTCTCCGGGACCGGCTTCTGCTCGGCGAGCGAGCCTGCCAGGGCAAGCACGAAGACCATCGGCAGGAACCGGCCGAGCACCATGCACAGACCGAGCGTGGTGTTGAAGAACGGCGTGTTGGCACCGAAGCCCGCGAAGGCCGAACCGTTGTTGTTCGAGGCCGACGTGTAGGCGTACAGCACCTCGGAGAAACCGTGCGCCCCGATGTTGGTCATGGCTTCCTTGCCGTCCGGCAGAGCCATGGCGACAGCCGTGCCGATCAGCACCAGCGCCGGGGTGATCAGGATGTAGCAGGCCGCGAGCTTGATCTCACGAGCGCCGATCTTCTTGCCCAGGTACTCGGGCGTACGGCCGACCATCAGGCCGGCGATGAACACCGCGATGATCGCCATGATCAGCATGCCGTAGAGACCGGAGCCGGTACCACCGGGCGTGATCTCGCCGAGCATCATGCCCAGCAGCAGTACGCCGCCGGACAGGCCGCTGAACGAGTCGTGGAAGGAGTTGATCGAGCCGGTGGAGGTCATGGTCGTGGAGACGGAGAACAGCGACGAGGCGCCCTCGCCGAAGCGCTGCTCCTTGCCCTCCATCGCGCCGCCCGCCAGCTGCGAGGCGGTGCCCGGGTGGGCGTACTCCAGCCACGTCACGGCGAGGACGGCGCCGAACCAGATGACGCCCATCGCGGCGACGATCGCGTAACCCTGCTTGATCGAACCCACCATCTTGCCGAAGGTCCGCGGCAGCGAGAACGGGATCACCAGGAGAAGGAAGATCTCCAGAAGGTTCGTGAAGCCGTTGGGGTTCTCGAAGGGGTGGGCAGAGTTGGCGTTGAAGAAACCGCCACCATTCGTGCCCAGGTCCTTGATGGCCTCCTGGGATGCCACCGCGCCCGGGCTGATGGCCTGCTTGTCGCCGGCGAGGGTGGTGATGTGGTGGATGTCGCCGAAGTTCTGGATCGCACCGCACGCCACGAGAATGATCGCCGCGATCACGGAGAGCGGGATCAGGATGCGGACGGTGCCGCGCACCAGGTCGGACCAGAAGTTGCCCAGGTCACCGGTGCGGGACCGGGCGAAGCCACGCACCAGAGCCACCGCGACGGCCATCCCCACGGCGGCGGAGACGAAGTTCTGCACGGCCAGACCGGCGGTCTGGGTGACATGGCTCATGGCCACCTCACCCGAGTACGACTGCCAGTTGGTGTTGGAAATGAAGGACGTGGCCGTGTTGAAGGCCTGGTCCGGGGTGATCGGCTTGAAGCCGAGCGACAGCGGCAGCTTGTCCTGTACGCGCTGCATCACGTACAGGAAGAGCACGCCGACCGCGGAGAATATGAGAACGCCGCGCAGGTAGGCGGGCCAGCGCATCTCGGCGTCGGGGTTGGCGCCGACGCTGCGGTAGATCCACTTCTCTGCGCGCAGGTGCTTCTTGGAGGAGTAGACGGCGGCCATGTAGTCGCCGAGCGGGCGGTGCACCAGGGCGAGCGCGCCGATGAGCGCGGTGACCTGGAGTGCATCAGCAAGAACGGGGCTCATATCTGCGGCTCAGAACCTCTCCGGGAACACAAGGGCGAGGACGAGGTGGCCCAGCAGGGCGACGGCCACGATCAGGCCGATGAGGTTTTCGGCGGTCACAGCTTTGCCACCCCTTTGGCGGCAAGGGCCACCAGTGCGAATACCGCGATCGTGGCGACGACGAAGGCCACATCGGCCATCGTGAACTCCTGGGAAGAGGCTCGGTGGAACGGACCAGGAGAGGGAATCGCGCCGGTGGCTGGTTTTCGCCCCTCGTTGACGGGGCCCTTACGGCCGTTAGTGCAACATTGACGAATCTCTAACGCCTATGAGGCAACCTGCGGAGGCACGGGATCGGAACCGACTCAAGCCACGGCGGATGCCCGAGCAGGGTGCCGCAGTCGAAGCGGCACCCTGCCGGCTCGAAGACGTCGATGAACTTGCTGCCGGACCTGCTCCACTACCGTCTGCGGTGACCCGCCATGCGCGAGGCACGTGGTGTCGTGCAGGTGCTCCAGATGATCCGCGTTCGGCACGGCGATCACCCGGAGCCGCCAGGCGCGGGGGCGGCGAGCTGCGACAGATGAGGCTGACGGTCAGCAGCAGGGACGCTGTCTGGATGTCATCGGTGTCGGCAATGGCGAACCGCTGATAGGGCTTGGTGAGGAAGAGGTCGAACCAGCCGACGGACCACGGGGGCCGCAAAGAACCGCCGCGGCGCAGCGGTTGCCGGTGGCGGAGACCGCCGCCACCGCCACCACGAAGATCAGCGTCAGATTCGTATGCGACATGCTCGTACGGAAGAGGACGAGCACATGAGGGACGACGGAGGTGACGCAGCACCTCCGCGCATCGAACCCGGGATGGTCAGTCCGCCAACTCCCGTGTGTCGAGCGGGCGTTTCCAGACGTTGCGGCGGTGTACGGCATCGAGTGCGTGGTGCAGGGGAGAGGGTGGCACGGTCAGCACTGGGCAGCAGGCGCGTGCGACGCAGTATCGGGCGACGGAGGGCCACACCGCCCGGCGCAGCTTGCCGCGCGCTCCGGCTCCGATCACCAGGAGATCGTCGGTCCGGTCGGCGGCCTCCAGCAGGACCTTGCCCGGTTTGCCGAGGACGACCAGGGGCTCCAGTGATACCCCGGGACCGGCGCTGCCGAAGGCGGCGTCCAGCGTGCTCAGCAGGCGCTCACACGCCATCTGGCGCCAAGCGGCCATGGGCGCAGGGCAGGACCCGCCGCGATGGGCGATGTCGCCACCGGGCGGCTCCCAGGCCAGTACGGCCCGCAACTCGATGCCGGCGGCGCGAGCCTCGGCGGCGGCCCGGTGCAGAGCCGTCAGGCTCCCCAGCGAACCACTCACGCCGGCCACGACGCGTCGATCGCCGGGTCCGCCCATAGGGCCACGCTCCTTGTCCTGTGTCGCGTTTTTGTCTCGCGTTTCGCGTTTCTGTCTCGGTTCATCGAAATGCCGCTGGTGGGGCGATCGCGACTTGTTGGCGTTCCCCTTACGCGGGGACGAGAGACCCTGACGGCTCCATGACGACAGCGGGCAAGTGGACGAGCCCTCTCATCGGCGGGGTTCCGCGCAGCGACGGGGATGGGGCTCGCCCCGATGACGGCGGACGGGTCAGAGTTGCGTCAACGTCTTCGAACGCAATCGCGGTATTTGCCGACGTGAAGTGACGATGCTCCGGAGAACCTCGCACGCCGTCCGGTGTCACGACTGCCATGCCGTAAGACGCCCTTCGCGGTGCCGCCCGACGTGCAGCATTCCCGAAGAGAAGTACGTGTTTTCCGAAGAGGGGTACGTGGAGGAGTACGTGATGGCGCGGGGCAGCGATGCGACCGATGGGCCGGGCTTGCGTCCCGGCAGGCTCAAGGTCTTTCTCGGGGCCGCGCCCGGGGTGGGCAAGACCTTCCGGATGCTGGACGAGGGCCGGCGCCGGGCAGCGCGCGGCACGAACGTGCTGGTGGCCTTCGCGGAGTGTCACGGTCGTGCATCCACCGAGGCGATGCTCGAAGGGCTCGACGTACTGCCGCGAGTGACGCGCAGGCATCGCGGTACGGACTTCTCCGAGCTCGACCTCGATCTGGTGCTGGAGCTCCGTCCGCAGGTGGTGCTCATCGACGAACTCGCCCACACCAACGCCCCGGGCGGCCGTCACACCAAACGCTGGCAGGACATCGAAGAGCTGCTCGGCGCCGGGATCGACGTGGTCGCCACGCTCAACATCCAGCACCTGGACTCTCTCAGCGATGTGGTCGAGAAAATCACCGGTGTGCCGCAGCACGAGACCGTGCCCGACGAATTCGTCCGCCGCGCCGACCAGATCGAGCTGGTCGACCTGCCGGCCGAGGGGCTGCGGCGCCGTATGGCGCACGGCAACATCTACCCGCCCGAGAAGGTCGACGCGGCACTGTCGCACTACTTCCGGCTCGGGAACCTCACCGCGCTGCGGGAGCTGGCGCTGCTGTGGGTGGCGGGTCGGGTGGACGAAGCGCTGCGGAAGTACCGGGACGAGCACCACATCGGCCGGGTCTGGGAGACCCGCGAACGCGTGGTGGTCGCGCTCAGCGGCGGCCCGGAGGGCGCGACCCTGATCCGCCGCGCGGCCCGGATCGTGGACCTCCCCCGAACTCTCCACTCCGTTCGGGGCACCCCCGTCTCCGGCGGTGACCTGCTGGCCGTCCACATCACCCGCAGCGACGGACTTGCCGGCTCCTCGCCCGCCGCGCTGGCCGAGCAGCGGCAGCTCCTGGAGAGTCTCGGGGGCAGTTACCACTCGGTGGTCGGTGACGATGTGCCCGCCGCTCTGCTGGACTTCGCCCGGGCCCAGAACGCCACCCAACTGGTCGTCGGAGCCAGCCGCCGCGGCAGGTTGCTGCGCGTGCTGACGCCCCGCGGCGTGGGCGAGACGGTCGTCGAGCTCTCCGGTGACATCGATGTCCACACGGTCACCCACGAACACGCCGGTCAGGGAAGAAGACGGACGGTCCTCGGTAGCGGTCTGCCGCGCCCGCGCCGGGTGGCCGGCCCGGTGGCCGGTCTCGTACTGCCCGTACTGCTGACGCTGGTGCTGCGTGGCATCTCCGGCCCGCTCGCACTCAACCTCACCAGCGAGGCGCTGCTCTTCCTGCTGACGGTGCTGGGTGTGGCCTGCATCGGTGGCGTGGTCTCCGCGCTGCTCGCCTCGGTGACGACCTCGCTGCTGCTGAACTACTACTTCATCCCGCCCATCGGCCACTTCACCTTCGCCGAGGCCAATATCGTCGTCGCCCAGGCCGCCTTCACGATTGTCGCCGTCACCGTTGCCGCGATCGTCGACCGTTCACTGCGCCTGAGCCGGCGGGCCGCGCGGGCGACCGCGGAGGCCGAGACCCTGACTTCGTTGGCGGGCGACATCCTGCGAGGGGACCGGGCCGTACCCGCACTCCTGGAACGCACCCGCGAGACCTTCGGCATGGACGGCATCGAGCTGCGGCCCCGAGCGGGGGAGCCGGCGCCCGGTGCCGCAAGCGACCCGGCCCCGGACCATGAAACCAAGGTCGCGATAGGGGACGACAGCGTGCTGGTGCTCAGCGGGCGCCGCCTGCCCGCCTCCGAACACCGTGTGCTCACGGCCTTCGCCGCGCATCTGACCGCAGCCGTGGAGCGCGCCCGGCTCGCCGACGCCGCGGCCGAGGTCGAGTCGGTCAAGGCGGCCAACCGGATGCGTACCGCACTCCTCGCTGCGGTCGGACACGACCTGCGTACGCCCCTGGCCGGCAGCTGGGCCGCGGTCAGCTCGCTGCGCAGCCGCGATGTCGACTTCTCGCCCGAGGATCGCGAGGAACTCCTTGCCACCGCCGAGGAATCCCTGGCCAAGCTCAGCCGCCTGGTCGACAACCTCCTCGACATGAGCAGACTGCAGGCGGGTGCGCTGACCCTGCGCCTGGAGCCCATCGCGCTGACCGAGGTGCTCCCTACAGCGCTGGACACGCTGCCCGACTCACCTCCGCAAGTGCTCGTACAGGTGGTGACCCAGGGGCTGGAGACCGCCCCCGATGTGCTCGCGGACCCACCGCTGCTGGAACGCGTCATCGCCAATCTGGTGGCCAACGCGGTACGCCATTCGCCCGCCGGGCACCCGGTGACGATCGGCGCCAGCGCGCTGGCCGGGCACGTGGAACTGCGGGTCATCGATCGTGGTCCCGGCATCCAACTCGCTGACTGGGAGCGCGCGTTCGAGCCCTTCCAGCGACTCGGCGACACCGACAACACCACCGGCCTCGGGCTCGGCCTCGCCCTCTCCCGCGGTCTCACGGAGGCGATGGGCGGCACACTCAGGCCCGAGGACACCCCCGGAGGCGGCCTGACGATGGTTGTCTCGCTGCCGGCCGCACCGGCCCCGGTCGCGATTTCCGCCGGGCAGGAAGGCCGTACATGAGGGATGAGACATGCGACATAAGGCGTGAGGCATAAGGCGTGAGACATCAGGCGCGAGCCGGACGGACAAGTTCCGGCCCACGGCGTCAGTTCGAGATGAGCGACGCGGATGGCTGGCCCGCTCCCTCGGCATCGATGACGAGCACCTGGCGCACCGGCTCGTCGGGTGTGCTCAGCGCCGTGGCCATGCTCCGGGCGGCCCGTGCTCCGGGGACATCGAAGGCGGCGACGTCTTCCCGTGCGCCGAGGGCGTACGCCACTCGGGCAGACTGCCAGCGGAGCGGGACCTGTCGTCGCTGGACGACGTAGATGATCGCGTCGAGGTCGGTGGGGGCCACGGCGGCGTCGCGCAGGGTGCGTCGCGCGGCGAATATCGCTCGATGCAGGGGTTCTGAGGGCGGGAGTTCCAGCGGGGAGCCATCCGAGGTGGTGGATATTCGGGGCGTGTGCGCCGTGTGCGCCGTGTGCACGTCGTGGACTGTCATGTTGTCCCTCCCCGTTGTTCCCTGCATCGCTTCGCGTCGAATCGCCTCGTGAACGAGCCACGCACCAGGCCGCGCGCAGCCGTGTAGGGGCCGCGCGCAGGGCCTGTACGGACCCTGACTCCTCCGGCTTCCCCTGCCTGGCTTGTTTTCAGTGGTGGCGGCCGGTGTTCTTGATGTGTTCCAGACGGGGCGGAGGGGAGCCCGACCGTGCTGTCACGGCGGCCCGCGGCTCCCGGCTTGCTCAGGCCTTTCGGAGCTGCGCCACCGCTGCACGAGCGGCGCGGTATGTCCGAGCCCGTAGCGGGGACAGCTGTCCGACCGCGTCCTCCAACCAGCGTGGATCGCCGAGCCGCTGCGCCGCACCGGCCTCGACTGTCTGGCGGAGCAATTCGCCCGCCAGCAGAACCTCGCTCCAGGTGTAGCACCGGTCGTGATGGCTGAACGGGGCTGTCCAGTCCTCGTACGGGTGCCGCAGTGTCGCCCTCAGACCGGAGCCGGAGGCAGGGACCACTCCAGGGCGGAGGGCGGTCAGCACGCCGAAGGTCTTGGAGCTGGACCAGCGTCCGGTCGTGACCAGCAGTCTCAACGTCATGAACCTGGACCACGGCACGAACTGGCCCTTCGACGCTGTCACTCGGTGGTGGGCTCCCTCGGCACCGAATTCCAGATACGCCCCGCCCTGGCGTTGAGGATCACCGATGACCCATCGGTCGTCGAGCCGTTCCAGCGGCCCCAGACGCTCGCTCATGATCCCCGTCCCCCGTCGGCCGGCAGTTGGTCTCTCCGACCGGGAACGGTGGCCGAACCTGCCTCCGGAGGCGGTGCGGAGACTCCTGGGCGCATCTCATCGCACGGGGAACCAAGACAGGCGCCCGCATACATGCGCCGCGGACGCGGTCCAGTCGGGTGCATCCGCCGTTGGAATTCCGTTAGGGACCGGCCGCGATGTTCGTACGCCACCGTGTCGGCCGACACGGTGGAGTCGGTCGGGGGTGGGCAGAGATTCGAGGAGGTCCCTGATGTGCGGAGACAAGATGCCGGCGGTGCTGTCGTGAGCGTGGAGCGCGTTGTCGGGCTGCTGGTGGCGGCGTCACTGGTCGGGCTCCTTGCGATCGTCGTCAAGTTCCCGGACCGGTTCTGAGGCCGTCGTATGCCGGTAATCGGGAGCCTTACGGGTCCTTGGATCATTCGTCGCCGAGTCCGGCGTCTTCGAGGTCCGCGACCGCAGTCCGCAGACGCGCAGGTCGTGGCCGATGGGAGCGAAGACGACCTCGGGCTCGGGTAGCAACCTGGGTACCTTTCCCACTTGGGTTCCTGGTATGGCGCCGCGGCCGGTCAGCGGCCGGCAATGGCGATCACGATGCCTGCGGCGGCCGACAGCACCGCCGCCGCCCCACTCCCGATGTAGAGCCAGCCGAGCAGGGTCAGCACCGTTCCCCCCGGCCGCCGGTTCAACCGGAGCGGGAGACCCCCGCTCACGGAAACCTTGCTCGACCACCCCACGCACACCATCACCAACAGGAAAGCGGCTCCCCACACGATCGCGAAGGCACCCGCCAGATCCAACGCCGCACCGGCTGCCAGCGGCCGGATGTAGCTGCCATCCGACTCGCGTTGCAGGCTGATGGGCTTGCCGAGCTTGATCCGTGCATCAGTGAGGTGCGCCGCGCGATCGGTGAATCCGCCGTCTGCTGCGACGAACGTCCCCGTACAGGCGCGCGACGTGCCGCGACCCGCTGGAACGGTGTGGCAATGCGTGGCGGAAAACGTCCCGGGCGTCCCGGACAAGGCGGTCGCGTAGCGGAAGTCGTTCAGCGGCATGCGCAGCAGCAAGCCCGCTAGCGAGATGATCCCGAGTACGAGGAGCGCACCGATCGCATTGAACGCGCGGCTCGGCGACGACGTCCCGGCAGCTGTGGCCTCCGTGCCTGGGTGGGTTTCGGTCACCGTACCTGGCTGCGGTGCGGTGACCGTACATGCCCCGGGGGCAGTGTCTTTACGTGGTCGCTGCCGTGCGTCGCCCGGCCGCACCGCTCTCGCGTACCGCCCCATATCTTCTCCCCGTGTGTCGCACTTGCATGTCCCCGATCAGGCGCCCACCACAGTGCTCACAGCAGCCCGGAAGCTTTGAGGACCGCGCGCGCCTCCTGCCCGTCGATCCGGTCCGCCAGCTCCTGTAGCACGTGCGTACCGTGGCGCAGCGTGCCGTGTTCGAGAGAGCGGCGGACTCCGGCGTCGAGCAGGTGCCAAACGAGCGGATTGGCGTCCAGGACCCTGCGGTCCAATTCCAGCCACCGTCCGTGGGCGTCCCGTAGGACGAGGTGCGCGGCGATGCCGCCGTACTGCCGCACCGCGACCAGCGCGTCGGTACGCACCCGGCGCTCGCCCATGAAGCCCCGTACGGCCAGCCACCCGTCGCCTGCGGTCACGCGCGACGGCAGAAAGATGGCGAGGACGCCGATCCCGAGCACGGCCCAGAGTCCGGTGCGGGGCAGCGTGAGGCTGCCCGCGCCCCAGTCGAGCAGCATGAGCAGACCGACGAACGCCAAGGAGTAGTGCACGGCGCGCCGGGCATCCGCACGCCAGTGGCGGTCGACGGCTGTGTCCGGCCGCCCGGCGTGCGCCGCCGCGGCGGGAGCGGTTCGCCGTCCCATTCCGCCGACACTAGGCAGGATGCGCGTGGGCGTCGGCTCTCCTGACGACTCCTTGATGTCGTGTCGCCTGTCTTTATCGCATCCTTCACACGAAGTCGCTGTGTGTGTTCAGCCGACGTGGACGCGGGGGCGGCGCTCGCGGTCGGGTTCGGCCTCGCGCAGGACCTCGCGGGTGACGGGTGCGACCTCGCCCTGGCCGAAGAGGAAGAAGCGCAGGAACTGGGCGAAGGGATTGCCTTCGGTCCACTCGAAGTAGATGTGCGGCCGGGCTCCGGTGGCGTCCCGTACGTGCAGCAGCAGGGCGGCGAGCGCGTTGGAGATGGTGGAGCTCTCCAGGCACAGCACGCGGTAGCGGCCGTGCAGCACCTCGCCGCGGACCCGCAGCTCGCTCTCGAATTCGGAGGGGTCGCCCACGGTGACCTCGACGAAGATGAAGTCCTCGGACGCCGGGAGGTCGTTGTCGGTGCGGATCTGCTGGAGCTTGTCGCGGTATTCGGCCACGTCCCGCTGGTCGGGCTCGTTCGCGATGAAGCGGACCTTGCGGTGCGCGATGTCGCGGATGAAACGTGCTGCCATGTCGTCGAGCACGACATCGGTCACCCGCAGTTCGAAGGCGCGGGCGAGGCGGGAGAGGAACGAGACGAGGATGATGCCGGCGATGAAACAGGCGCCGATCTTCACACCGTCCGGCCGCTCGATGACGTTCACCACGGTGGTGTAGAGGAAGACCAGGGAGATCACGGCGAAGCCGATGGTCCAGCCGCGCTGACCGGCGCGGTGTGCGGCGATGGTCACGGCGATGGCGGCGGAGCTGATGAGGACCAGTACGCCGGTGGCGTAGGCGCCGCCCTGGGCGTCGACGTCGGCGTTGAAGATCCAGGTCACCAGGAACGCGACGAGGGTGAAGACCAGCACCATCGGGCGCACCGCCCGCGCCCAGTGCGGCGCCATGCCGTACCGGGGCAGATACTGCGGCATGAGGTTGAGCAGTCCGGCCATGGCGGAGGCGCCGGCGAACCAGAGGATGGCGATGGTGGAGATGTCGTAGACGGTGCCGAAGGCGGAGCCCAGGTACTCGTGGGCCAGGTAGGCGAGGGCACGGCCGTTGGCTTCGCCGCCCGGCTTGAACGCACCCTCCGGGATGAGCAGGGTCGTGATGAAGCTGGTGAGGATCAGGAAAGCGCTCATGATCACGGCGGCGGTGGTGAGCAGCTTCTTCGTGCCGCGGATCCGGCCTGTAGGACGCTCTTCGGTGTCGTCCGGGGCGCCCTCGACGTGCGGCATGACGGCGACGCCGGTTTCGAAGCCGGACAGGCCCAGCGCCAGCTTCGGGAAGACCAGCAGAGCCACGCCGACCATGGCGACGGCGTTGCCGTGCTCGATGGTGAGGGCGTGGGACCAGTCGGTGACCACGTGCGGGGCGGTGGCCACATGCCACAGGCCGACGACGACCACGACGACGTTGAGCGCGAGGTAGAGACCCACCAGGGCGACCGCCACCCCGATTGCCTCCAGGAAGCCCTTGAGGAAGACCGCGCCGAGCAGGGCGACCAGGACCAGGGTGACGATCATCTGCTGGTTGTGCAGGACGCTGTTGACGTGGGGGTTCTCCACCAGGTGGGTGGAGGCGTCGGCCGCCGACAGGGTGATGGTGATGAGGAAGTCGGTGGCGGCGAAGCCGAGCAGGGTGAGGACGAACAGCTTGCCTTTCCAGAAGGACAGCAGCCGCTCCAGCATCGCGATCGAGCCCTGGCCGTGCGGGCTCTCCTTCGCCACCCGCCGGTAGACCGGAAGCGCGCCGGCGAGGGTCACGATGACCAGGACGATGGTGGCGATCGGCGACAGCAGGCCAGCGGCGAGGGCGGCAATACCGGGCTGGTAGCCGAGGGTGGAGAAGTAGTCCACACCCGTCAGACACATCACCCGCCACCACCGCTGCCCCTTGTGGGCGGCCTGTGGGCCGGCGTGCGGACCGGGATGGCGCTTGGCCATATCGGTCAGGCCTTCCAACATCCACGCACGCAGCCGATGCCGTACTGAGGCCCCGGACGAAGAATCCGCAGGGGCGGAGGCGGCCATCGTGTGCTCCTGTCGTACCGCGAAAAGATTTCAGCCATCGACGCGATGGCCGCGTCAGGCTACACAACACCCGCGGCGTTTTCGCCACGGTGTTCGGCGATGCGACACGCTGTGTCCCTGGAACGGTGGTCAGTACGCCGGGGCACGGCGGAGCGGAGAAGGACACGGCGGGGGTGGGCCGGTCCTATGGAAGGGCTTGGCCTCAGGGTTTGATGGCCGAGGTGCGCAGCATCAGATGGCACGGGTGCTCCTCGCCGTTGCGGAGGAAGGTGATCCGCATACGGATCTCACATGCCTTGGCCGCCAGGGCGGGCTGTGCGGAGATGCTGCCGTCGGTGTGTGTGCCGTCGTCGGCGGCTCCGTAGGCGCCACCCCAGTCGAAGTACTCGTTGCCGACGTCGTCCATGGCCTCAAGGGCCAGGAGCACGGGGGCGTGGTCGGCTGCGTCCGGCAGGGGTGGGGCGATCGTGTAGTGGAGGGTGAAGGAATCGTCCCGCCGTTTCAGGTCGTGGACGGACAGCTCGTGGGCGCCGTCGAGGATCCTCACCGAGGCGAGGGGGGTGCGATGCGGCTTCATGGCGGCTCCTGGCTTTCGGGTGGTGTTCAGGCGGTGAGACCGGCGACGCGGCGCGCCGGCTGTCCGGTGAAGTAGTGGACGTACTCGTGCTCCAGGCGGAAGCCGGCGGTCCAGGCGAGGAGCCGGCTGGGGCGGTTGTCGCGGGAGCAGGTCCAACTCGGGGTGTGGCCGCGAGCGACGATGTCCTGGCACAGGGCGGTGACGCAGGTCAGGGCGAGCCGCTGGCGGCGGAGTTCGGGGACGGTCGCGCAGGCGACATCCTCGTACGTGGTGCCACCGAAGTAGGTACAGGCCACGGCGAGCGCGCGGTCCTTTGCGAAGGCCGCCCAGCCGTGTCCGGAGGCGGCGAGACCTGCGGGGCCTCCCCAACTGGCGTGAATCCACGCCATGTCGGGGTCCAGCGCGGCGAGCGCCGGAGCGTCCCCGGGTGCCAACCGACGCACCGTCACACTGTGGGGCGGGCGCGGAGGCGATACGGGGACGCGGTGCACGTACGCCATGCGCTCCCACGGTACGAGCAGATCGAAGGCGCTGCCCAGCAGGGGCAGGAAGCGGGCCGGGGCCTGCACATAGTGCGCGGCGAAGGGGGCGAGCGCGATCGGAGCCAGGGTGGTCGGGTCCCCGCGGAGCAGCAGGTGATCGGCGCAGGCTACGACGATGGCACGGGGATCGACCGCGCGGTCGGCCCACCAGCGACCGGCTCCCGGCACCAGCGCATGTTCGGCCAGCGCTGCCGCCCCGGGAAGGCCGGGCGCGAACCAGCGGGAGAGAGTGGGGTGTTGGCCGGGGGAGAGTTCGATCACGGAGACTCCTTGTGGCGGTCGCGGGGTGGTCCGAGCAGGGCGGCCCTGGCGGGGCCGCCCTGCTCGGCGGTCAGCTCTGGCCGGCTTTGCTGCCGTGGTTGGCCTTCTTCTTGTGGCGGGCCTTCTTCTTGCGGGCGCGCTTGGACATGGGCGTGCGGGCCTTTCGATCTGGGTGGTTGCCTGGGGCGCTCGTCAGGCGGCGGCGTTCTTCAGACGCTGTGGCCGACGAGCTGGTCGGCGAGTTTGGTGAGGCGCTTGACGGTGCGTTCCTCCGTCGCGGCCTGGGCGGGCTCGACGCGCTGGTCGCGGTCGTAGTAGGCGCCGTTGACGATCTCGGTGGCCGGGTCGCAGAGGCGTACGACATGGGCAGCACCCTCTGCCGCGGACGCACCACTGATCGCGTAGAGCGAGAGCAGGTCTGTGTCGCAGATGCCCGGGTGGACGGAGACGGCCGTCACCCGCGGGTCGGTGGCGAAGACGGTGAGCGCGAGCTGCGACTGCGCGTAGGCCGCGAGCCGGGAGTAGCGCCGGGCGCGCTGCGGGTCGCTCCACTGGATGGAGGCGGTGCGGTGCAGCGACGAGGAGACGTTGACGACCCGGCCGCCCGGGTCTTCCCCAAGTTCTCGGCTTCGCTCGAACAGGGGAGACCCCATCGTGAGCGCCGGCTCCAGGAGGCAGGTCAGCAGGTAGTGGGCGAGGAAGTTGACCTGGAAGGCGATTTCGTTGCCGTCGGCGGTGAGGGTGTGCCGCTCGGGGGCGGCCGTGCCGGCGTTGTTGACCAGGACGTCCAGGTGGGGGTGCTCGGCGACGACGCGCCGTGCCATGGCCTCGACCTCCTCCAGGCGCGTGAAGTCCGCGGCGAATCCGCACAGTTGGGCCGCATCGATGCCCGCGGTGGCGATGAGCTTGTCGGTGGCGGCCTGGGCGTCCTCGGCGGTTCGGCCGTGTACGAGGACGGTGGCGCCGCGCTCGGCGAGCTGCCGGGCGGTCTCGAAACCGATGCCGGAGGTGGCGCCGGTCACCAGAACGGTACGGGAGGAAAGGTCGAAGACGGACATGATCCAATCCGGATAGGGAGATAGGGAGATAGGGGACAACAGGGGTGGGTGCGCCGAGCCCGGCCCTCAGGGGCGACGGCGTACGGATACGCAAAAGGGGCGCCTGATCAGGTCGCGGCGCCCCGTAGGGATGTAGGAGACGTCTCAGCGAGAGGCGGAGGTCTCCGGGCAGCGCGGCGCACGACGCGGAGCCGCCGGATGAGGCGGACGGTCGAGAAGGAGCCAGGCGCTGTTCACATCACCCATCAAATGCAATGCCGCACACGCCTTCAAGAGTTTCACGCACCTCTTGACGCACCCCTGATGAACTGCGCCTTCGACCGATGATTCCTGACCCGAAGGGTCCTGAGGGCGGTTTCCGGTAGATACTGCTGGGACCGCCCTCTTCTGCATGACCTCACAGAACAGGTGACGTGATGACTTACATCATCCATCAGATAGTTTCGACGACCGAGCTCCTCGTCGAGGAAATTCAAAAAGTCAAGGATGCCCGCGACAAATCCTATCAACGGCGCACAGCAGGAAAGGTTGCCGAGCAGGCTCGCAAGACTGCAGAGAAGTTCTTACAGGACCGCCTGACGGAACTGGACCGCCTCAGCGTCAGCGGCCTGATCACCCCGCATGAATACAAGGCCCGCCGAGTCCAGATTCTGGAAGAGGGCTGAGCGCCCAGATGCCGCCCCCGCCGCCCGTGTCCGGATGAGGGCGGTGCCGGGTGGCGCAGATCGGACAGGTTCTTCCTGAACCGATTGACAGCGTCTTGCACCTCGGCTGGGTGGCCGATTACTACGTCAAGGAGCGGGATCCTAGGTCATCGGCTCGTCACCGCGACAGCGATCAGGGTCACTGAGAGCAGCATGACGAGGGTGCCCGCAGTGATGAACGCGCGGTCCGGACCCGGGCGTTCCAGGTCGTGGACGACGACCGTGCGCGGATCGGCGGGATCATAGAGGATGAGCACGCGGTCGCCGTCGTTGAGCGGGCGTCGGCGGGTCGGGGCCACGGGACAGACGACTTCGATCACTCGGTCGTCGTCCGCGACGAATTGGAGCAGCGGCCGTGGCAGAGCCGGCTCGTCGGAGGTGTATCCCGGAGGCCGCTTGACCAGGGCCTCAACGCGTACGCCTGTCCGCCTCACTCGCCGGGCCTGACGCAGACCGTAGGTGCCCGCGAGCACGGCGAGCAGGCCGCCGAATGCGGCAGTCCCTGCCGGCACGGTCATGGCCCCTGCGTCCACGTCTCTCCGATCTCCGGTAGGCCCACGCCCTCCCGGGTTACGCAAGCACTGCGGGCTCCTCCGCGGCAGCGGCTCGCAAGGAGAGGACCATGGTCAGTCCTCCTCCGGGCGTGTCCTCGGGGGTGAGGGTGCCACTCATCGCCTCGGCCAGGCCCCGGGAGAGCGCGAGCCCGAGTCCCAGTTCAGTGGTGTTGTCGTCGCCCAGGCGCTGGAGATGTTGGACGTTGACAGTCGTGACTATGCCGATCCTGGCTGCGAGCAGCTCTTCGATGTCCTGCCATCGCTTGGCGTTGCGGCCGCCGGGAACGTTGCTGTGGGCCAGCTCGTCGACGAGTGCGACCTCGGGGTGGCGGTCGAGGACGCGGTCGAGGTCCATCTCGCTGAAGGTGCTTCCCCGGTACTCGCGGTACGTCCGGGGCAGTATCTCCAACCCTTCGAGCTTCTCCTCGGTGTGCGGCCGGGCATGGCACTCGGCGTACGCCACCACCACATCCGTGCCGCGGCGGGCACGGCGCCGCCCCTCGTCCAGCATCCGGTAGGTCTTGCCGACCCCCGGGTGCCGCCCCGAGGAACACTTTGAGCTTTCCTGGCCGTACGCCTACGCCTACGCCCACGCCTGGCGTATCGGCTGCGACAACCCTCGGCGCCACCGAAAGCCCCTCCCTCACCGTCCTGCACAGCGGTCCTGTGCAGCCCCACGTCGCCTGGTGCTGCGAGGAGGACCTCGGGTGGCCGAGCGGCATAGGTGGTGTTCCATGGTCACATCAGCCCGGCAAGATCGTGGTTGAGCTCGACGATGTTGACGCTTTCCTGACCCAGGAACCCCAGGACGCGGCCCTGGACGTGGTCGGTGACCAGCTTCTCGACCCTGGCGGGTGTGAGTCGGCAGGCCTTCGCCACCCGGTTGACCTGTTCGTATGCGTATGCCCGGGAGACTGCCGGGTCGAGTCCGGAGCCGCTGGCGGTCACCGCGTCCGCCGGGACAGTCGCGGGGGAGACCTCGTCGAACGCCGCCACGGCGGCGCGGCGTTCCCTGACTGCTTTGATCAAGTTGGCGTTGTTCGGGCCGAGGTTGGAGGCGCCGGAGGCCATCGGGTCGTACCCGCCCACGGAGGGGCGGGGCTGGAACCACTTGGGGTCGGGCCGCAGTTCCTCCTTCGGGTCACCGGGGTTCTTCTTCGGCAGCGCGAAGTTCTGGCCGATCAGGCGGGAGGCGACCGGCTTGCCATTCGTCGTCACGAGGGAGCCGTTGGCCTGGTGGGGGAACACGGTCTGGGCGATACCGGTGACGACCAGCGGATAGACGATGCCCGTAAGCACGGTGAACACCAGCAGCATCCGCAGCGCCGCCAGATGCTGCCGGAGTACGGGAGGGAGGTGGTGGGTGCGCATGGTGGGATCGCCTTCCTCAGCGCAGGCCGGGGATGAACTGGATGACGAGGTCGAGCAGCTTGATGCCGACGAACGGCAGCACCAGCCCTCCCAGCCCGTACATCCAGATGTTGCGGCTCAGCAGATTCGCGGCCGACGACGGCCGGTAGCGCACACCGCGCAAGGCGAGCGGGATCAGCGCGACGATGATCAGAGCATTGAAGACGATCGCCGAGGAGATCGCCGAGGTCGGGCTGTGCAGCCGCATGATGTTGAGCTTGTCCAGACCCGGATAGGCGCCGGCGAACATCGCGGGGATGATCGCGAAGTACTTGGCGACATCGTTGGCGATCGAGAAGGTCGTCAACGCGCCCCGGGTGATGAGCAGTTGCTTGCCGATCTCGACGATCTCGATGAGCTTGGTCGGATTCGAGTCCAGGTCCACCATGTTCCCGGCTTCCTTGGCGGCCGACGTACCTGTGTTCATCGCCACGCCGACGTCCGCCTGGGCCAGCGCCGGCGCGTCATTCGTACCGTCACCGGTCATCGCGACCAGTTTGCCGCCGGCCTGCTCCTGCCGGATGAGGGCCATCTTGTCCTCGGGGGTGGCCTCGGCGAGGAAGTCATCCACCCCCGCCTCCTGCGCGATGGCGCGAGCAGTCAGCGGATTGTCGCCAGTGATCATGACAGTCTTGATGCCCATCCGCCGTAGCTCGTCGAAGCGCTCGCGCATGCCCTCCTTCACGACATCCTTGAGGTGGATGACGCCCAGGACACGGGCGGCCGGGTGGGCGTTCGGGCCTCGGATCACCTCGCCCACGACCAGCGGTGTGCCGCCACTCGCGGAGATGCCGTCGACGAGGTGACCCACATCCGCAGTGGGGTGCCCGCCGTTGTCACGGACCCAGCGCATCACCGCCGTCGCCGCTCCCTTGCGCAGCGACCGGGCGTCTCCGGGGTCACCAGGGTCGGTGAGATCCACCCCGCTCATCCGGCTCTGGGCGGTGAAGGGCACGAACTCCGCCTGGACCAGCTCTCCTTCGCTGCGCCCGCGCAGCGCGTACTGCTGTTTGGCGAGGACGACGATCGACCGGCCCTCGGGCGTCTCGTCGGCGATCGACGACAGCTGGGCGGCGTCCGCGAGTTCCTCGACGCCCACCCCTTCCACCGGCAGGAACTCGGCGGCCTGTCGGTTGCCGAGCGTGATGGTGCCCGTCTTGTCGAGCAGCAAGGTGTTCACGTCGCCCGCGGCCTCCACCGCGCGCCCGGACATGGCCAGGACGTTGCGTTGGACGAGGCGGTCCATCCCCGCGATGCCGATCGCGGAGAGCAACGCGCCGATCGTGGTCGGGATCAGGGCCACGACGAGGGCGACAAGGATGACGATGGACTGCTCGGCCCCCGCGAAGAGGGCGAAGGGTTGCAGGGTCACCACCGCGATCAGGAAGACGATGGTCAGCGATGCCAGCAGGATGTTGAGCGCGATCTCGTTCGGGGTCTTCTGCCGGGCGGCGCCCTCGACGAGCGCGATCATCCGGTCGATGAAGGTTTCCCCCGGCTTCGAGGTGATCTTCACGACGATCCGGTCGGAGAGCACCTTCGTACCGCCCGTCACCGCTGACCGGTCGCCGCCCGATTCGCGGATCACCGGCGCCGATTCACCCGTGATCGCCGATTCGTCGACGCTTGCGACGCCCTCGACCACATCGCCGTCACCCGGAATGATCTGCCCTGCCTCGACGACCACATGGTCGCCCAACCGCAGGTCGGCGCCGGGGACTTCCTCCTCGACGGTGTCAGCCGCGCTCGGCTGCCACCTGGCCAGACGCCGGGCCATCGTGGCTGTCTTGGTCCGCCGCAGGGTCTCCGCCTGCGCCTTGCCGCGGCCCTCGGCCACGGCCTCGGCGAGATTGGCGAAGACCGATGTCAGCCAGAGCCAGGCCGTGATGCCCCAGGCGAAGACGCTGGGCGTCTTGATAGCCGCAAGCGTGGTCAGGACCGCCCCGACCTCCACGACGAACATGACGGGGTTGCGATACATCGTGCGTGGGTCCAGCTTGCGCACGGTGTCGGGGAACGACGTCAGCAGCTGCTTGGGGTCGAGCAGACCGCCCGAGACCCGTTGCCGCTGACGGCCGGTGGACGGCCCGGTCGGCGGGGCGGGAGCGGGAACACCGGTCGTGGACATCAGCGCAGCCCCTCCAGACCTTCTGCGAGCGGACCCAGCGCGAGCGCGGGGAAGTAGGTCAGACCGACGACGATGAGGATCACCCCGGTCAACAGCCCGACGAACTGCGGCCGGTGGGTGGGCAAGGTGCCCGCGGTGACCGGGACGGGCTGTTGCTGGGCGAGCGATCCGGCGAGCGCCAGCACGAATACCATCGGCAGGAAGCGGCCGATGATCATGGCTAGGCCGAGCCCGGTGTTGTACCAGACGGTGTTCACGCTCAGGCCGGCGAACGCCGAGCCGTTGTTGTTGGCAGCGGAGGCGAAGGCGTACAGCACCTCGGAGAAGCCGTGCGGCCCGGAGTTGAGCATCCCCGCCCGTTCGCCGGGGAGGGCCATAGCCAGTCCCGCGCCGACCAGCACGACCACGGGCGTGGTCAGGATGTAGAGCGAGGCGTACTTCATCTCCCGGCCGCGCAGCTTCTTGCCCAGATACTCGGGGGTGCGCCCGACCATCAACCCGGCGACGAAGACCGCGACGATCGCCAGGATCAGAATCCCGTAGAGGCCGGACCCCGTACCACCGGGGGCGATCTCCCCGAGCATCATGTTGAAGATCGTCATTCCGCCGCCGCCCGGCGTGTACGAATCGTGGAAGGAATTGACCGCCCCACACGACGTCAGCGTGGTGGACACTGCAAACAGCGCCGACGCCCAGATACCGAACCGCGCCTCTTTGCCCTCCATCATCCCGTCGGCCGCGTGACCGGCTGCGCTGCTGACGCTGTGCAGTTCGTTGGCGGTCACGATCGCGACAGAGGCGGCCCAGATCAGCGCCATCACGGCGACGATCGCATAGCCCTGACGGTGATCGCCGACCATCTTCCCGAAGGTACGCGGCAGCGAGAAGGAGATCACCAGGAGGAGGTAGATCTCGATCAGGTTGGTGAAGGCATTGGGGTTCTCGAAGGGGTGGGCGGAATTCGCGTTGTAGAAACCGCCACCATTCGTGCCGATTTCCTTGATTGCTTCCTGGGAGGCGACCGGGCCACCGGTGATGCTCTGCCGGCCGCCCGCGATGGTGACGATGCCGTCGACGCCGTGAAAGTTCTGGATGACACCGGCGGCCACCAGAATGATCGCGAACACGAGAGAGGCCGGCAGCAGCAAGCGCACCACGATCCGAGTCAGGTCCACCCAGAAATTTCCGACCTGGTCGGTCTTCCTCCGGGTGAATCCCCGGATCAGCGCGGCGACGACAGCGATGCCCATGGCGGCGGAGACAAAGTTCTGCACCGCGAGACCGGCCATCTGGACCAGGTGCCCCATGGTCGACTCGCCGGAATACGACTGCCAATTGGTATTGGTGACGAAAGATGCGGCCGTGTTGAACGACTGGTCCGGGGTGACCGCCTTCATGCCCAGGGACAGCAGCAGATGATTCTGCAGGCGCAGAAACGCGTACAGGAACAGCACCGAGACAAGAGCGAAGGCCAGCACGCTGCGGAGGTAGACCGACCACTTCTGGTCGGCGTCGCCATGCACCCCGCCCACCTTGTAGATCAGACGTTCAGTCCGCAAATGGCGAGTGGTGGTGAGGATACGGGCCATGTAGTCACCCAGTGGGCGGAACGAAAGGGCCAGGGCAACCACCAGGACCAGGACCTGGAGCCAGCCCGCGAATGTGCCGTTCATCCGGATCTAACCTTCCCTTAGAACTTCTCAGGGAAGATCAGGCAGACGACGAGATAGATCACGAGGCACACGGCCACGATCAGGCCGACGATATTCTCCACACTCACAGCCGTCCGACCCCCTTGGCGACCAAGCCGATAAGGGTGAACACGAGGAGGGTGAGGCCGATATACACAAGGTCCGGCATATGTGGGGACCGCCTATGAATAGCCGCGCCAGTAACTTTCTGACGGTAGCTCAGGTGATTTCGATCGTGGCCTGACGCTCTGCGGCCGATGGGGTGATGGTGCAGCGCAGGGGGCCGGTCGGCACGGAAGCGATCCTGCGGATTTCGCTCGGCTACGTGCGCGCCCCGTACCCGCGGCCTCGCGCCCCCGCCTCGCCACGGCGTGCCACAGTCCGCCCGCCCGCGTCCGGCACGTCACTCAGGGCGGCCGGGTGTCGCGCTGCCCCCAGGCGCAGTCCTCTGGAGCGTGAGCGTCACCACGAAGGCGGGGCCCGTGGTGGTGGCGTCGAAGGTGCCGCTCATGGCTTCGACGAGGTCTCGCGACAGCCGAAGCGCCAAGCTCTCGCCTCTCGTACCCGCCGCCCGGAGACCGGTGGCGGCACCCCACGCACGGGCTTCCGGCCCGAGATCGGGGCAGCCGTCCGTCACCCGGATCTCCAGCCGACCGGACGGCAGGACCTCGGCGGTGAACACCGGAGGCCGGTCCCGCGGACTGTGGCGCAGTGCGTCGGCGCCGAGGGCGGTCAGCACACGGGTGAGGAGGGCGGCGTCGGCAATCACATCGGGCAGCTGTTCCGGCAGGCGCACGGCGATCGTATGGCCGCCGGGCCCAAGGTCGTCCAGGGCCGCGGCCAGCGCCTCGTTGAGGTCGACCGGGCGGAGGTAGAGGTCGAGTGCCCCGGCGTGCAGGCGACTCAGCTCGTCGAGGTCGGTGACCAGCTGTGTTGCGCGGCGCACCGCGGTGCGGGCGGTGTCCACCAGGTGCGCCGTCTCCTGGGAAGAGGGGCCACCACGGCGATCGCCCAAGCGCGCGAGGGCCTCTTCGGCGGTGTGCAGCGGGACCCGCAGGTCGCGGCCCGCTGCGAGAAGCAGCGACGCCCGGGTGCGTTCGGCGGCGGCGAGAGTGTCCGCCTCGGCGGCGGCTCCGGTGATCCGCCCCCGGGTATGCGCCAGCCCCAGCTCGGCCGCACACGCGGCAAGAACACGCTGGTCCTCCGTGCTCAGCCCGGAACCGCGCGCGGCCAGCGTGAGATTCTCATCCACGGGGCTTTCCACATCCGCCTCGTAGGGCTTTTCGGGCGGCCGGTCCCCGGCGCTGGCGACGACGTACCAGCGGGGCTCGGGGGATGCCTCCGGGCCCCGTTCGAGCAGGCTGATCGACGTCAGACCGAAGTTCTCCCGGATCTGCTCGATCAACGCCGGCAATTCCTGGCCACGCATCATGGCGGTGGCCAGACGGCTCAGCGCCCGCGCCTCCGATGTGGCGCGCACGGCCTGATGCGTACGCTGGGCGGCCTCTCCCGCTGCCGTGCCGACGAGAGCGGCCGTGGTGATGAAGACAATGAGCGCGATGATCTCGTTGGGTCGCTCCATGGCCAGCGAGTGCACGGGCATCGTGAAGTAGTAATCGGCCAGCAGCGCCGCGGCGACGGCGGCGAACAGCGCGGGGTAGAGCCCGCCGACAAGGGCCACCACGACAACAGCCAGGAGATAGATCACCAGGTCGCTGGAGAGATCGAGGTGGTTGCGCAGTGCCGCCAACAGGAGAGTCAGCAGGGGCAGCAGCAGCACCGTGCCGGCGAGCGCGGACCAGTACCGTCGCGGACCCGTGCCACGGCTGGGGTGCGGGAGTCTCGGCGCCGCTGCCCCGGCGGCCTCCTCGTGGGTGACGATGTGCACGTCGATGGGGCCGGAACCCTTGATCGTCCGCTCTCCCGTACCGGCGCGCAGCGCGGCGGCGAGACGGCCGTGCCGGCTCGCGCCCAGCACGATCTGGGTGACGTTCTCCGCCTCGGCGAATTGAAGCAGCGCTTCGACAACGTCCTCGCCGGACGCCTGGTGGTAGCTGCCGCCCAAGGACTCCAGGAGGGTGCGCTGGGCATCCAGTGTGGTCGGATCGGCGTCGGTCAGTCCGTCCTCCGGTACGACATGGAGGCCCAGCAGCTCCGTCCCAGGCGTACGGGCGCTGATCCGCGCCGCACGACGGATCAAGGTCTCCCCTTCGGGACCGCCGCTCAGGGCCACCAGAATGCGCTCCCGGGTCTCCCACGGAGCGGAGATGCCGTGTGCGGCCCGGTAGCGCTGCAGGCCCTCCTCCACCCGGTCGGCGAGCCACAGCAGCGCCAGCTCCCGCAGCGCGGTGAGGTTGCCTACCCGGAAGTAGTGGGTGAGGGCGGACTCGATACGGTCCGGCGGATAGACATCGCCGTGCACCATGCGACGGCGGAGCACCTCCGGCGGCAGATCAACGAGCTCGATCTGGTCGGCACGCCGGGCCACCTCGTCGGGCAGCGTCTCGCGCTGCCGGACGCCGGTGATCTGCCGGACCACGTCATTGAGGGACTCCAGGTGCTGGACGTTGAGCGTGGTGACGACATCGATACCGGTGTCCAGCAGCTCCTCGACGTCCTGCCATCGCTTGGCATTACGGGTTCCCGGAACGTTGGAATGAGCCAGCTCGTCCACCAGCGCGACCTGAGGACGACGGGCCAGCACCGCGTCGAGATCCATCTCGCTGAACGATGCCCCGCGATGGACAAGAGCGCGCCGGGGAACCGTCTCCAGACCTTCGGCCATCGCTGCGGTCGGCCGCCGCCCGTGCGGCTCGACAAAGCCCACGACCACCTCCGCGCCGAGCGCACGCAGCCGCTGCCCCTCTTCGAGCATGGCGTACGTCTTCCCGACCCCGGGGGCCGCCCCGAGGTAGATCCGCAACCGTCCACGTGCCACCGGCCGGCTCCTGCCAGGTCACCCGCGTGCTGTCTGCCCTTGCACCTGCAGTGCTCGCGCTCTTCCATGGTGCGCCCCGGGCGTACCACCGTGCCCAGTGAGGCCGCCCGCACCCGCGGATCTGGGCGTGGCGGCCTGTGCGAAGGCCGCCTCGGCACGAGGGTGGTCCGGCGATACGGCGTTGGTGACGGACTGTCACTCCGCCTGCACGTAGGTCGCTGGGGGCTCCAGCGGAGCGTGAGGCGGTCCTGTATGACGATTCCTGCAGTTCGTCTTCGTGTCCGGGGCCGGGTGTGGGCGTTCTGGCCTGTGGCGGCGCGACGTACCGGACCCTGGGGGCGTTCTGCATGCTCGGTGTCCGTACGGCTGGTGCTGGGCAGCTTGCGCAGTGGCGGTACCAGCGGGACCACGGCGAGCTGAGCCCGCCTGGTGCGCGCTGCCGGTTAAGATATTTGCATGGGGACGCAAGTTACGTCGTGGGATGCAGCCGCTGCCGACCGTGCGGTCGCCGTGCTCAAGGCGGTGGCCGATCCTTCGCGCTACCGGTTGTTGTGGGCGCTGTGCGGCCAGGAGCTGCCGGTGAGCGCGCTGGCGGAGCTGCTGGGTGCGCATGTCGCGGCGACCTCCCAGCATCTGGCGAAGCTGCGGGCGGCCGGCCTGGTGGAGTCCCGGCGGGAGGGGACGCGTATCTACTACCGGGCGGGTGCTCGGGTGCGCGGTCTGATGGAGGAGGCGACGCTGGTGGCGAACGTGGCCGTGGAGCAGGCCGCCGGGGAGTCCGGTGCATCGGTCGAGGCTGTGGCCGTCGCGCAGAAGGAGGCGGTGCGCTCGCCGCGGGCCGTGCGTGCCCGGCGGCCGGCCACCGAGCATTAAGGCTGCGTCGCGGGGGCGGCTGGGCCGTTGTCGAGGCGGTATTCCTGCGGGTCGGCGTCGTAGGCGTAGAGCTCGGCGTAGCGGCCCCAGTCGGTGGCGGTCTCCAGCTGCTGGGTGACCTGTTCGCTGGTGTAGTGGTGGGCGAGCAGGTCGCGGAAGAATCCGGCGCGCAGGGTGCCGTCGGGGTTCTGGCGCAGGCTGGTGGTGATCAACCGGACCAGGGGTGCTCCCATGGCGGCCTCGGCGAAGATCGTCTTGGACTGCTGGACGTCGGCGCCGGCGTAGGCGGTGCCGGACTCGGTGAGCAGCAGGTCGTCGTCGCTGACCTTGGCGAAGCCGAGCAGTTCGAGGGCGTCGACCAGCGGGAGCATGTCGTCGACCTCCAGGCCGAGGTCGTCGGCGAGGTCGGCCAGGTCGCAGCGGCTGTCGCGGTGGGCGACCATCTCGGCGAGGCCGGAGAGTCCGTCGACGCTGGCCAGGGGCAGCGGAGTGTTGGCGGTGGTGCGCTTGTCGAACTCGATGCCGTCGGGGCGGCCGGGGATACGCGTCTCCTTGGCCCGTCCCGTCATCACGCGGTAGACGCGGTCGATGAGGTCTTCGAACGCGGCCGAGTTGCGGTCGCGTGGCCGGTCCAAGCCGACCTCGAAGGTCTCCCGGATGGTGCCGTACGGGCGAGAGCCGAGCACGACGATGCGGTCGGCCATCAGGACGGCTTCCTCGATGTTGTGGGTGACCAGGACGATGGCGCGGGTGGGGAACTGTCCGGACTCCCACAACTCCATGAGTTCGCCGCGCAGGTTCTCGGCGGTCAGGACGTCGAGGGCGGAGAAGGGCTCGTCCATCATCAGGACGTCGGGTTCGACGACGAGGGCGCGGGCGAAGCCGACGCGCTGGCGCATACCGCCGGAGAGCTCCTTGGGGTAGGCGGACTCGAAGCCGTCCAGGCCGATCAGGTCGATGGCCTGCCGGGCGGCGTCGGCGCGCTGGTCGGCCGGTACGTTCCGGGCCTCCAGGCCGAGTTCGACGTTTTGCTGGACGGTTAGCCAGGGCAGCAGGGCGAAGGTCTGGAAGACCATGGCGGTGCCGGGGTTGGCGCCGGTCAGCGGCTTGTCCCGGTAGGTGACGGTGCCGGAGCTGGCGGGGACGAGGCCGGCCAGGCAGCGCAGCAGAGTGGACTTGCCCGAGCCGGACTTGCCGAGCAGGGCGACGACCTCGCCGGCGCGCACCTGGAGGTCGATGCCGCCGAGGACGGGGAGTTCGCCGTCGGCGCCCGCGTAGGACTTGGTCAGGCCGACGGTTTCGAGCAGGATCTCGCCGTCGGCGACGCGCGGGGTCTTGGCGGCGGAGAGGGAGTGGGAGGCGTGGCGGGTGCGCAGGTTGCGCAGGGTGTTCAGCACCATGTCGGGCTCCAGAGGAAACGCAGGGAAGTTCAGAGGGCGTAGCGGGTGTCGGCGAGGCGGTAGAGGCGGCGCCAGACGAGGCGGTTGAGGCCGACGACGTACAGGCTCATCACCGCCACGCCCGCGAGCAGGTGCGGGAAGTCGCCGGCGGCGGTGGCCTTGGCGATGTACGCGCCGAGTCCGGTGGCGGTCAGCGTGGTGCCGCCGAAGACGACGACCTCGGCGACGATCGAGGCGTTCCAGGCACCGCCGGACGCGGTGATACCGCCGGTGATGTACGAGGGGAAGATCCCGGGCAGGATCAGCCGCTTCCAGCGCTGCCAGCCGCGTACGCCCAGGTCGTCCATGGCTTCGCGCAGGTCGGTGGGGATGGACATGGCGCCGGCGATGGTGTTGAAGAGGATGTACCACTGGGCGCCCAGCGCCATCAGCAGGATGCCGCCGACGTTGATGGACAGGCCGGTCTTCAGGAAGAACCAGACGGCGAGAGGGAAGAGGAAGTTGGCGGGGAAGCTGGCCAGTACCTGGACGATGGGCTGGGCGATCCGGGTCAGCTTCGGGGAGAAGCCGATCTTGACGCCGATCGGTACCCAGATGATCGTGGCGACGGTGACGAGCAGGACCACGCGGGCGAGGGTGACCAGGCCCAGCAGTAGCGGTTCACCGAAGACGCCCAGGCCGGTGTGGTCGTGGAGGTAGCCGCCGAGGTCGATCAGGCCCCAGAGGATTAGCGCTCCCGCTATGCATGCAAAGGTGATGTCGCCGGTGCGCTGCCGTACCGGGTCCACGGCCAGCGGCCGGTCGTCGGTGCCGAAGACGCGTGCGGCCTGGCTCAGTCCTCGTCCTACAGGCCGTAGCAACGTGCCCAGCAGATGCGGCCAGTTGGAACGGCGCAGGAAGTTCAGCATGACCGAGCGCTGGACCTCACTGGCCTCAGACTGCTCGTTCTTGAACTTCTCCGTCCAGGCGGTCAGCGGTCGCCAGAACAGGAAGTTCACGCCGATGACCATGAGCGCCATGGTGAGGATGGCCCAGCCGACCTTGCCGAGGTCGCCGTCGGTGATGGCGGCCCCGGCGTACGAGCCGACACCGGGGAGCGCGTAGTTCCTGTTGTTGACGCTGATCGCCTCGGATGCGACGAGGAAGAACCAGCCGCCGCCGAAGCTCATCATGCCGTTCCAGACCAGGCTGATCATCCCGGAGGGCAGCTCGACCTTCCAGAACCGCATCCACTTGGTGAAGCGGAAGGACCGTGACAGTTCGTCGAGTTCACGGGGGATGGAGGTGAGGGAGTGGTAGAAGCCGAACGTCATGTTCCACGCCTGCGAGGTGAAGATCGCGAAGATCGACGCGCATTCCAGGCCCAGCATGGAGCCGGGGAACAGCGCGATGAACCCGGTGACGGCCACGGTCAGGAAGCCGAGCACGGGCACGGACTGGAGGATGTCCAGCGCCGGGATCAGGATCCGCTCCAGCCGTCGGCTCTTGGCCGCGGCGTAGGCGTACGTGAAGGTGAAGACGGTCGACAGGGCGAGCGCGATGAACATGCGCAGCAGCGAACGGGCCGCGTCGTACGGCAGCTGGGAGGGATCGGTGTCCACCTGCACCGACTGGCTGGTGGAGAAGCGGACCGTGGTCCCCTGTCCGACCCGCAGGACGAGGTAGAGCAGCACCAGCACGGCGGCGGCCACGACCACGTCCACCCAGGTCATACGGGACAGGCGGCCCGCGAACCGGGAGGGGGGCGACGCCCGCTGTACAGGGCTGCTCGTCCGGAACGACATCACAAGAACCTCCGACCACACTCTGGGCACGGCAGACGTCAAGGCGCGACGATGCGCCCAGGCGGTACCGGCCCGGTGTGGAGAGAACAAGGCAGGAAAAGGGAGGCCGCCGGGGGCTGGAGCCCAGCTCCACACGGTGGCCATGGGCCCGTCACGGCTCGATCGGCCGAGCCGTGGAGGGCGGCGAGATTTTCAGAGACTGCCGGTGAGGCAGCGTGGACTGGGAGGGTCTTCACCCATGGCTGCCTCCGTTAGGTGATGCACTCAGTGGCGCACTGAGTGGTGCAGTTCGTCCGGTACGCCAGGGGCCCGTCCGCGCGGCGCGACGGGCAGCCTGCCGCGAGAAGTCTGCCCCTTCTTGCGTCCATACGCAAATAACCGTATCGGTGCACAGAGGGGCGCGTCGGCGCGTACAGATCTGCGCGTCAGTATTGCGGCAACTAATTGCGCCGCTGTGCAAGTATGGCGTTAGAGTCCAAGGAGACCTGATGGGAGCCGCGCAAGGGGGTGAGACACATGGATCGCAGTCACAGTCGGCCGGGCCGTAGCCGGCCCCGCATCCATCTGTCCACGCACCCTTCCGGCACGCGGTAGCCGCCCACCTCTTCCTTACGCGCCGCCTCCCCGGCCGCCCTGCCGACGCAGGGTGAGAGGAGGTCCCCATGGCTGACCTGACCACGTTCGACTTCGCACTCCGGCTCGCCGTCGGTGTCGCCTGCGGCGCCCTGATCGGCGTCGAGCGGCAGTGGCGCGCCCGCATGGCGGGACTGCGCACCAACGCCCTCGTCGCCGCCGGCGCCACCCTCTTCGTCCTCTACAGCGACGCCGTCGGCGACTCCGGCAGCCCCACCCGCGTCGCCTCGTACGTCGTCTCCGGCATCGGCTTCCTCGGCGGAGGCGTCATCCTGCGCGACGGCGCCTCGGTCCGCGGCCTGAACACCGCCGCCACCCTGTGGTGCTCGGCCGCCGTCGGCGTACTGGCCGCCTCCGGCCGCCTGGAGCTGGCCGTGCTCGGTACCTGCGCGGTCCTCGGCGTCCACCTCCTCCTGCGCCCCGCCGGACGGCTGATCGACCGCGCACCGCAGCACGACCCGGACACCGAAGGCGTCCAGGCCACCGTCCACGTCCTGTGCGACCGGGGCGACGAGACCCACATCCGGGCCCTGCTCCTGCAGTCCCTGGCGAGCGGCGGACTCACCCCCACCGGACTGCGGGTGCGGCGCGAGGACGCCGACACCACCGGGCTGCAGACCGTGGTCGCCGTCACCGGCAACCCGGCCCATGCCCTGGAACAGCTCATTGCCCGGATGTCCCTGGAACCGGGCATCCGCGACCTGCACTGGCACCTGGACGCGACGCCCGCCGAAGCCGAACGGGAGACAGTGGCATGAACGACCATGACCTGACGCGAGAACGCCGCGCCGTATGGTTCGCCGCCCGCTGCCTGGCCGAGGAAGCCCCCGCTCTCACGGCGGCCTCCGCCGGCGCACTCCGCGCCGGCCTGGCCGCCCGCTTCGCCACCCTGCGAAGGGCCGCACTTGCCGCCTCACGGGCGGGTGTCCCGCCACGGGCCATAGCGCAGGACTCCGGGCTGCCCCCGGCCACCGTGCTGCAATGGATCGCGGAGGACAGACGTAGTCACCTCACCGCCAACTCGGGCTGACACAGAGGCACTTGTGCTCAGTGAGGCGGGTGGCGGCGCCACCGACGTCCCTGCGCGGCCGGCCGAACGGTTCCTCAGAGCCAGCCGTTGCGGCGGAACCCGCGGTACATGAGGAAACAGGCGGTGGCCATGCCGGCGAGGACCAGCGGATAGCCGAAGGTCCAGCGCAGCTCGGGCATGTACTCGAAGTTCATCCCGTACACGCCGCAGACCATGGTGGGGACGGCGATGATGGCGACCCAGGCGCTGATCTTGCGCATGTCCTCGTTCTGGGCCATGGACACCTGGGCGACGTTGGCTTCAAGGATCGAGTTGAGCAGCTCGTCGCAGGCGGTGACGTGCTCGTTGACCCGGGCCAGGTGGTCGGCGACGTCACGGAAGTACTTCCGGATGTCGGCGTCAACCAGCTGTGTGGGCTGCTCGGCGAGCAGCTGAATGGGCCGGTCCAGCGGTACCACGGCGTGCTTGAGCTCCAGCAGCTCACGCTTGAGCTGGTAGATCCGGCCGGCATCAACGCCACGTCCCCGGTGGTCCGAGAAGACCTCGCTCTCGACCGCGTCGATGTCGTCCTGCACGGCGGATATGACCGCCAGGTAGTCATCGACGACGTGGTCGGCTACGGCGTGTAGGACGGCGGAAGGGCCCTTGGCCAGGTGAGCGGGCGTCGATTCGAGGCTTTCGCGGAGCGGCCCCAGCGAGCCGTGGCCGCCGTGCCGGACCGTGATGACGAAGTCGGGTCCGGTGAAGACCATGATTTCCCCGGTGTCCACCACCTCGCTCGTCGCGGTGAGCCGGTCGTGCTCGACGTAGGTGACGGTCTTCAGAACGGTGAAGAGCGTGTCGTTGTACCGCTCCAGCTTCGGCCGCTGGTGGGCATCGACGGCATCCTCCACGGCCAGCGGGTGCAGCCCGAAAAGTTCGCCGATCTCGGAGAACTCCTCCTCCGCTGGCTCGTGCAGACCGATCCATACGAAGCCGTTACCGGTCTCGCGGACCTGCTCGATCGCCTTGCGCGCCGGGCAGTGGCTGACCTGGCGCACACCGTCCACATAGACCGCGCAGTTCACGACGCAGTTGCCCAGCGGGGACCGCGCCGGATGGCTGAGATCCACGCCGTGCGGGCGCGTGCTCGGGATGTGGACTGCTTTGCGAAGGTTGTGGATCATCGACACGCTGGCTCCTACAAGGTGGCGTGGTCGCCAGTATGCCGAGCTGGGGAGAGCTGAGCCACGGGTACCCCTCGACGTCGGCTTCACGCGGCTCGCCCCCCGGCAGCAAGGGGCGCCCCTCGTCGTCGAAGAGCACCATGGACCAGCCGTCACCGGCCATGGCAGCCTGAACCCGGTGCTTGCCGGCGTAGGAGACCATGCCCGCATAGCGGGGATTACGCAGCATCTTGGCGATCATCGTCGAGGACCAGGTATGGGCGGCAGGCGGCTCGATTCCTTCGGCATTGAAGGTCTTGGCGATGCTGTAGCCGATTCCCCGGACATGAAGTGCTGGAAGATCCGGACGACGACGTCCGCCTCATCGGGGACCAGCTTTCCCTTGCTCTCGCCTTTGCGGACCCAGCCGTAGGCGATGCGGCCTTGGGTGAGTCCGTTCTGGGCTGCGGAGAGGTGTTGGTGGGCGACGCGGCGGGCGGTGTCCTCGGAGGACTTGAGCGCCATCACGCACATCATGCGGGTCATGTGACGGTCGCTGTCGTTGATGAGGTTCATGCGGCTGCCGGTGGCGCCGGTGACCGGCCGTTTGACGTATTCGACGATGTCGATGAGGTCTTCGAGGTCCCGGGGCTGGCGGACGAGCCGGTCGAGGTCGTAGAAGATGACTCCGTCGATGACGCCGTGGGCGAGGTCGGCGAGCAGCTGGCGGAACTCGGGGCGCAGGACGATCCAGTCGATGGAGCCGTCGGCCTTGATGACTTTGCGCTTTTTGAAGGCCGAGGTGTCGTTCTCCCGGTAGACCTTCGCGAACGGGCCCCAGCGCAGGCGGGTCCTGGAGTCCTCGGCGTCTTCGAGCTGGCGGTCGACGCCTGCTTCGAGGCCGAAGCGGTCGGAGGAGATACGGAGATAGGCGCCTGGCCGTTTGGGGGCGTAGGCGGCCAGGTGGTCGTAGAGGTTGAGGGTGACCTGGCCCCCACGGGCGTGCGCGGGGACGTCGAAGTCCTCCCAGACGGTCACGGCTGTCGTCACGGTGTCGGGCTCCTGGTGCTCGTCGGCTCCGATACCGGGCACTTTCCGTCGCACTCAGGGGTTTGGGGGTGCCGTGGATCCGCTGTAGGATCCGCGGCCGCCCGTGTGGATACTGATCACCATGCGCATTGACTTTGATCCCGCTGCCATGTCCCGCAACGAGTTCTACAAGCTCCTGACCGCGGTGGTGGTGCCGCGTCCGATCGCCTGGGTGTCGACGTACGACCCATATAGTGATTCAGCGAACCTTGCCCCGCATTCGTTCTTCACCATCGCCAGCGTCGCGCCGCCCGTTGTGCAGTTCAGCTCCGTCGGGCGCAAGGACACTTTGCGCAATATCGAGGCGACCGGACAGTTCGTGGTGAACTTCGCGTCGGAGGGGCAGTTCGAGCAGATCAATGACACGGGCACGGACTTCCCGCACGGGGTGAGTGAGTTCGAGGCTGCCGGGGTCGAATCCGAGCCGAGTTTGCGGGTCAAGCCGTTGCGGGTGGCGGGCTCGTCCGTGGCGTTGGAGTGTGAGGTGCACACCACGATCGGGATCGGGGATTCCACCATCGTGTTCGGGCGCGTGGTGCATGCGGTGGTGTCGCAGGATGTGCTGGTCGACGGGCACCCCGAGATCTCCAAGCTCAAGCCGTTGTCGCGGTTGGGCAAGGACGAGTGGGGCACGGTCGGTGACGTACGGGAGATCTCCCGTATCCGGCATGCGGACTGGCGGGGGCCGGCGGGCGATCGGTAGGTAAGGGGACGAGGCGGGCGGAGAGCGCTTCTTCCGGTCCGGGGAAGGTTTCAAGTCGGTTTGTTTGCAGGCTACTTCCGGCTTACCGCGGTGTTTGAGATGTTCGAGACTCTGTCTTGATGGTGCTGCGGTGCTGCGGTGGTTCCGGTGATTGTTCGTGATGAGTGACGGGTTCGACTGACTGGCCGACTGACCGACTGACTGGAGTTGTGGTGAGTGCTCTCGGTTCCGTGTCGAATGGATCGTCCAGTTCCTCGGACGGTTCTTTGGGTGGCTTCTTGGATTCCGGTTCCCGAGAGGGCCGGGGGGTGAGGGCGCCGTTCAGTCGGCGGTTCGGATTACGGGCGGTGGCTGCTGCCGCGATCGCCGGGCCGGCGGTGGCTGCGGCGTACGGGTCCGGGACCGCGTACGCCGCCGACGGCCGGCGGGGGCTGCGGGTGATGACCTTCAACCTGCGGTACGCCTCGGACACCAGGCCGAACTCCTGGGCCGAGCGGCGGCCCGTGATGCGGGCATTACTGCGTCGGGAGGCGCCGCAGCTGCTCGGGACCCAGGAGGGGCTGTACGGGCAGGTGCGGGACATCGCGGAGGATCTCGGGCCGCATTACGACTGGGTGGGGACGGGGCGGGGCGGCGGGAGTAAGGATGAGTTCGCGACGGTTTTCTATGATGTGCGGCGACTCGCTCCGGTCGAGTACGACCATTTCTGGCTGTCCGATACGCCGTATCTGATCGGGTCGACGACCTGGGGAAACACCGTCATCAGGATGGTGACCTGGGCGCGATTCCGGGACGTGCGTACGGGGGGCGAGTTCTATGCGCTCAATACTCATCTCGATCATGCGAATCAGTACTCGCGTGAGCGGTCCGCCGCCCTGATCACCGAACGGCTGCGCGGCCTGGATCCCGTGCTGCCCCGGATCGTCACGGGTGACTTCAATGTCGCGGCACACAAGAATCCCGTGTACGAGGCGATGCTCGACGGCGGATCGCTCGTCGACAGCTGGGACACGGCCGACGAGCGCAGCGCGCAGTACGCCACCTTTCACGGATACCGGCCGCTGGTGCCGGACGGGGACCGGATCGACTGGATCCTCACCTCGCCGGGGGTGCGTACGCGGCGCGCCACGATCAATACGTACTCCGCGCACGGTCAGTTTCCGAGCGATCACCTACCGGTTCAGGCGCTGGTCGAATGGTGAGGGGAGCCGAGCCGCGGATCTGGAGGCCGGCGAGGAGTTCCTGGGTCGCGGCCGCCACGGCGTCCACGGCGTGATCGAACACCTCGTGGTTGTGCGCGGCCGGGGCGCGGAATCCGGAGACCTTGCGGACGTACTGCAAGGCGGCGGCCCGGATGTCCTCGTCGGTGACCTCGGGGGTGGTGGGCGGACGGAGCGTCTTGATGCTGCGGCACATGAGTCCAGTCTGCCTCTCTCGCGTGGCGGAGCTATCCGTCGAGTCCGGTCACCCGCATCGTGATGTTGAGGCGGCCGCTGGTCAGGCCGGTCGCCGGGTCTCCGGTGCCGGGGCGGACCTTGGGTACCCCGTGGTACGCGAAGCGGGACGGCCCGCCGAAGACGAAGAGATCGCCGGACGCCAGCTCGATGTCGGTGTACGGCTTGGTGCGGGTCTCGCTGTTGCCGAAGCGGAAGGTGCAGGTGTCGCCGATGCTGAGGGAGACGACCGGTGCGCCGGAGCGCTCTTCCTTGTCCTGGTGCATGCCGAGTTTCGCCTGGCCGTCGTAGAAGTTGATCAGTGCGGTGTCCGGTGTGTAGTCGTCGCCCGCGGATGCGTCCTGATACGCGGTGACCAGGGCCCGGCGGCCCAACTCGACCATCCAGTCAGGGAATTCGGCGACTTGTGCGCCGTTCACGTCGTCGGCGGTACGGGTGTATGCGTACGGCTGCCAGTGCCAGCCGATGCACACCGTTTGGACGGACATCACGCCACCGCGTGGGAGCTTGGTGTGCCGGATCGGGGCCGGGCCGCGTGCCCAGTCACGGCAGGCGGTGACGAGCTCGCGCTGTTGTGCCAGGGTCAGCCAGCCGGGGACGTGGACGGCGCCGGGGGCGAGTTCCAGGCGGCCCGGGTGGGGACCGGCCCGGTCGGCCGATGAGGTGTGGAGGCCTCCGCCGGTGCCGTCGGATGCTCCGGCACCCGCAGGCTGCCCGACGCCCTCGAAGCCGGGAAGTGGCGTGCTCATCTGCTCCTGCCTCATCGGTACCTATGTACAGCGTGCCACGGGCGGTGAGTCGCCGGTCGGCGGGACCGGTACCCGCTGGGTGACCCAGCCGCGGTCTATCGTCCAGATGCTGCCGCCGTCCGCTGTGGCGCCCCGCATGCCCTGCAGTGTCGCCGGGCCTGCCAGGGCGGGGATACGGGAGTCGCCGAGAGAAGCGAAGCCGTAGGTGCGAGCCGGGTCCCAGTCGGTGCTGTGGCGCAAACGGCGGCTCATCTGGGCCCAGCCGAGTGGTGCGGCGGCCACCACCCAGCCGTCCGGCTCCTCGGCGGTGAACCGGTTGGCCGCCCGTAGCCAGGACGCGGCGACCTCCGGCCAGTCGATCACGGCGAGGACCTCCCGGCCCATGGCACGCCACGCCTCGACGAACGCCGCCGCGGCGGAACACGACGCCGCGTCCCGGCTGTGCCCGACGACCACCGAGGCGATGCGGGTAGGGGGCGGCGCAGTCAACATACGTAGTAGCGCGGCGAGTTCGGCATCGGTGTGCGGATCGGGGGAGGGGAGGTCGCCGTACGCGGCTGCCTCCCCATGGGGAATGAGGGGAGAGGTCGCCGGGGGAGGGGCGGGGAGAGAGGGGAGAGACTTGACGGGCATGGGCCGGGCTCAGACGAGTGTGGGCTGGAGGGCGCCCTCGTGCGTCAGCAGCGCGGTCTTGCGCTCGACGCCCGCCGCGTAGCCGCGCATCGTGCCGTCCGCGCCGATCACACGGTGGCAGGGGCGCAGGATCAGCAGGGGATTCGCGCCGATCGCGGCTCCCAGTGCCCGTACCTCGGCCCGTCGGACGCCGAGGGCCTCGGCGAGCCGGCCGTAGGTGGTCGTGGTGCCGTACGGGACGGCCTCCAGGGCCTGCCAGACGCGCTCCTGGAACTCCGTACCCGAGGTGCGGTACTCGAGGTCGAAGCGGGTGAGCTCGCCGGTGAAGTAGGCGCGGAGCTGCCGGACGGCTTCGGTGAAGGGGCGGGGGTCGCGCCGCCAGTGCGGCTGGACGGTGGCCGCGCCCCGCTGGTGGGGCATGGAGAGGGAGGTCAGGGCAGTGCCGCCGGGGGCGGTGGGCGATTCCTCGCCGACGAGCAGCAGCTCGCCCAGGGGGCTGTCGAGGGTGGTGTAGCTGGTGGTCAGGGTGGTTGTCGTGGGGTGGCTCATGGTGCGTCCTCGTTCGTAGTCCGCGTTCGTACTGGTCGTTCGCAGCCCGCGTTCGTACTGGTCGTTCGCAGTGCTTGTTGGCGCTTTGCGCTTCTGTTCTTCGAGTCTGTGGGTTCGAGGACGCTCGGGCTGGCGGAAATCGGACGTCGCGGTTGCCTGCCGGCTGTCGCCCGTGGCTCGTCGCTTGGGGCCTGTCGTCTGTCGGCATTCGGCCACTGCCGCGTCGAACCGTTGCCCAGTAGGCGGGCGACGGTTCGACGTGCTGGTCTCGATCCAGGAGCTACTTGAGGTCGATCTGGAACACCTTGTCCGAGCCGGGTCCGCCATCGCCGTTGTTGTCGGCGTTGGTGGTGGTCAGCCACAGGGACTTCTTGCCGGGTACGGATTCGACGGTACGCAGCCGCCCGTAGTCGTGGGTGTAGTAGGCCTTGGGGGTGCCCGTGCTGGTGCCGTTGACGGGAATGCGCCAGAGGCGTTCGCCGCGCAGCGCTGCCATGTAGATCGCCCCGTCGGCGTAGGCGACCGCGCTGGGTGAGGCCTCCTCGACCGGCCACTGGCGCTTGGGGTTGGTCATTCCCGAGGTGGAGCACTTGCCCTCGCACTTGGGCCAGCCGTAGTTCTTGCCGGGCTGGATGAGATTCAGCTCGTCGTACTTGCTGTCGCCGAACTCGCCTTCCCACAGGCGGCCTTGGGCGTCCCAGGTGATGCCTTGCGGGTTGCGGTGCCCGTAGGAGTAGACCAGCGAGTCGAAGGGGTTGCCGGGGGCCGGCTTGCCGTCGGGGGTCATGCGGAGGACCTTGCCGTTGAGGGACTTCTTGTCCTGGGCCAGATCGGGGGTCTGGGCCTCGCCCGTTGTGGCGTACAGGTAGCCGTCGGGGCCGAATTTGATGCGCCCGCCATTGTGGTACTTGTTCTTCTTGATGCTGTTGACCAGCACCTTGTAGTCGCCGAGCGTGCTGCCGTCGAAGGTCATGCGCGCGATGCGGTTGCCTTCGGAGGCGGTGTGCATCACGTACACATGGTGGTCGGTCTTCCACGACGGCGAAACGGCGATGCTGAGCAGTCCGCCCTCGCCGCCCGTGGAGACGACGTCGGGGACCGTGCCGATCTCCTTCTTCGTGCCGTCCTGGGCGAGCGTGTAGACCTTGAACGAGTCCCGCTCGGTGATCAGGGCGGAGCCGTCCGGCAGCCAGCTCAGGCCCCAGGGGATGGACCAGCCCGACGAGACGGTCTTGGGAGAGCCGGGCTCGGAGGCGAGGGCGGTGGTGCCGGCGGCGCCGCCCGTACCGGCGGCCGAGAGGAGAAGTCCGGCGGTCAGGGCGGAGGCGGCGACCACGGTCAATGTGGTGTGGCGCGCGGATCGGGTGCGAATGCGCATGGGGGGTCCTCCGGTCAGGAAGATGCGACGGGGCGTTCCCTCGGGGGTGAGCAACCATCAGCGGCGCCGGGCTGATAGGAAAGTTTCCTGTTGGTTCGGGCCGGAAAACTACTGCGCCTCAGGATGGGGGTCAAGTGGCAGGAAGGTAGGAGGTATCTCCCGTCCCTGTAGGGGGAGTTGGTGCCAAAAGATCTTTAGGTGGTGTGTGCATTCTGCGGTCACCCCTATTGAGCAGGAGGATTGCGGATGTTGGGGCGCCTGGACAGCTGCGCAACCGCCCCATAGGTCGGACCATTTTTCGTCCCGCCCATTGACCGCGACCCTGTGGCTGAGGATTCTGCAAGGCAGCAACCTGGCAAAGCAGCAACCTGGCGCGGCGCAACACGTCGCCACGCGAAGTAACGTGACGTCACGCGAAGCAACACGACGAACACATGTCCAACGTGGTCGACGATCCGCCAACGTCCGGCGCCCTGGGGCCGTTGGTGGCCGGACCGGCGTTCTTGCGCGCCTCCCCTCTCCGTGCGAGTAGTGGCAATGGTGCCCTGGCGAGGTCATAGGTCGGTCCGCCATGCCCTCAAGCTGTCGGTCGACAATGGCCTCACGCCCGGAGCGCTGGCCTCACATCTCCACACCTTCTCGCCCTTCACCCCCATACGAAAGGCTGGATCCCGCATGAATCTCCCCATGAATCGCCCCATGACTCCGCCCATGAATTCCGGCATGGCCTCCCGTGTGACGTCCCGTGTGCAAGGCGCTCCGCGAGAGACCTCGGAGGCTCCGGGGACGCCGCAGACCGCGGTCACCGCCCGGCCCGCGGCCTCGCACCGTGAGCCGTCCGCCTGGCAGACGCCGGGTTACACGGTGATCGAGACCGCGCTCGAAGTCACCGCCTACTCGCTCAACGCCCGCTGACCGCCCCGCCATGCTGCTGCAGGTGCTCGGCACCGCGGCGGGTGGCGGAGTGCCCCAGTGGAACTGTGCGTGCCCCGGGTGTTCCGGGGCACGCACCCATCCCGACCGGCGCCGCCGCCATGCCTCGCTCGCCGTACGAGCCGACGACGACCACTGGTATCTGATCAACGCCACCCCCGACATCGCCGACCAGATAGAGAGCACCCCCGCCCTGCACCCGGGCCCCGCGGCACGCCGTACCCCCGTGGCGGGACTGGTGCTCACCGACGCCGAACTCGACCACACCCTCGGCATCGCACGGCTCCGCGAGGCCGACCGGATCGAGGTGCTCGCCACCGGACCGGTTCGTGCGGCGCTACGCGACCGTGCGCACCTCGACGACATCCTTACGCCCTACGTCACCCTGGAATGGCGGGAGTTGGGGTCCGTACCCGTGCCGCTGGGCCAAGGATCCGATATCGAGATCAGCGTCATCCCGGTCTCTGCCAAGCGGCCCCGGTACGCGGCTCCACGCGCGAGTCGAACCTCGGGTTCCGGCGAGGGAGCAGATTCCGGAGAGGGAGCGGATTCCGGCGAGAGAAGGGACTTCGGCAGGGAAGCGGATCACGAGGGGCAAGCGGAGAAGCCCCTCGGAGTCGAGCCCTGGGTGGTCGCCCTCCGGCTGCACGACCGACGTACCGGCGGCACCGCGCTCTACGCCCCCGCCCTCGCCGCCTGGCCCGACGCGTTCCAGGAGGCGCTGGCCGACGCCGACTGCGTACTGCTCGACGGCACTTTCTGGGACGACGACGAGCCGCGTCGCAGCGGCTTCTCCACCCGTACCGCGACCGAGATGGGCCATCTGCCCATCGATGGGCCGGACGGCACCGCCGGCCGGCTGGCGCCGCTCGCCGCCCGCTGCCTCTATACCCACCTCAACAACACCAACCCGCTCGTCGACCCCGCCGCGCCGCAGCACAAGCAGCTGGCGGACCTGGGGCTCGCGGTGGCGGCGGAAGGGATGGAGATCGCCCTATGAGCACGCCGTTCGAGGAACGGCTGCGGGCCGTGGCGCGCGACAGCTACCACGACCGTCACCCGTTCAACATCCGTATGCATGAAGGGACGTTGACCCAGGAGGAGCTGCGTCGCTGGATCCGCAACCGGTTCCACTACCAGCGCCATATCCCCGTCAAGGACGCCTTGATCGTGGCGAAGCTGCGTACCCCGGAACTGCGCCGGATGTGGCTGCGCCGGATCCAGGACCATGACGGGCAGCAGGACGGCGAGGGCGGTATCGAACGCTGGCTGCGGCTCGGCGAGGCGGCCGGGGTGGACCGGTCGTTGCTGATGGACGAGACCGGCGTGCTGCCGGGCGTACGGCTCGCGGTGGATGGCTATGTCAACTTCTGCCGGCTGCGCTCACCGCTGGAGGCGGTCGCCGCCTCGCTCACCGAACTGTCGGCACCGGACATCATGCGCACCCGGATCGACGCCTTCGAGACGCACTACGGCTGGATCGAAGCCGAAGGGCTCAGCTACTTCCGCGGCCGGCAGAGCCAGGGCCGTCGGGACAGCAAGGAAGCTCTGGCGCTGGTCCTGGACTGGGCGCGTACGGAGGCCGAGCAGGATCAGGCGGTCGCCGCGCTGACGTTCAAATGCCAGGTGCTGTGGGCACTGCTGGACGCGGTCGAGCGCGGGGAGCGGCCATGACGGGCTGGCGCCCGGTACTCGCCCCCGCCGTCCATCTGCGTCACGACCGGGTGCGCGACACCGATGTTCTGCTCCTGCCCGAACGCGTGGTGGTGCTGGAAGGGAACGCCGGCGCCGTACTGCGGCTGTGTGACGGGCAGCGCGAAGTGCCCGACATCGTGGCGGAGTTGGCCCGTCTCCACCCGGGCGCTCCGGTGGCGGAGGACGTACCGGAATTCCTCGGGCGGATACGAGAAGAAGGATGGCTGCGATGACCGGAATACGTTCATGGCTGCGATGACCGGAACGTCCTCCCCGTCCGGGGCCCGGGCCCGGTCCCGCCCCTGGGCCCTGCTGGCCGAGCTCACCCACGGCTGCCCGCTGCACTGCCCGTACTGCTCCAATCCGCTGGAACTCACCCGTAGATCGGCGGAGTTGACGACGGACGAGTGGCGGGAGGCATTGCGCCAGGCCGCCGATCTCGGGGTCGTCAGCGCGCATCTCTCGGGTGGTGAGCCGCTGCTGCGCTCCGACCTGGAGGCGATCGTCGCGGCCGCCGACGGTGCCGGGATCCATACCCAGCTCATCACCAGCGGCGTCGGCCTCAGCCGGGCGCGACTCGGCCGGCTGGTCGACGCCGGACTGCGCAGCGTGCAGCTCTCCGTCCAGCACGCCGATCCGAGCGCCGCCGATCTGATCGCCGGACGCCGTTCGTTCGTCGACAAGGAACGGGCCGCCGCGCTGGTCCGGGACTCCGGACTGCCGCTCGGCCTCAATGTCGTGCTGCACCGGCACAATCTCGATGCGCTGGACGAGCTGATCGATCTCGCGCCGGCCTGGGGCGCGGACCGCATAGAACTCGCCAACACCCAGTTCTACGGCTGGGCGTTGCGCAACCGTGCCGAGCTGCTGCCGTCCCGTGAGCAGCTCACCCGCGCGCAGCAGACCGTACGTCGCCGACGTGACGAGCTGGCCGGCACGGTCGAACTGGTCTGGGTCGTCCCCGACTACTTCGACGGCAACGCCAAGCCCTGTATGGGCGGTTGGGGTGCCATCTCGCTCACCATCGCCCCCGACGGCACGACCCTGCCCTGCCCGGCGGCCGCCTCGATCCCCGGTCTCGATGCCCCCAACGTCCGCGACCACCGCCTGGAGTGGATCTGGGACCATTCCCGCGCCTTCACGCTCTACCGGGGCACGGAGTGGATGCGCGATCCCTGCCGTAGCTGTGAGCTGCGCGAGAAGGACTTCGGCGGCTGCCGCTGCCAGGCATTTGCGCTCACCGGCGATGCCGCGGCCACCGATCCCGCCTGTCGGCTGTCGCCGGATCACGCCCTCGTACGCGACCTGGTGGACGCCTCACCCGAGCCGCCGGCCGCTGGACTCGGCCGGCCGCGTAGCCCCGCCCGACGCGCCGCGGTGACCCCGAGAGGAGCGGCAGGAACATGAGCGTCAGAGTCCGTGGAGTGCTGGCGGCCGCCTTGCTGTCGTGTGCGGCGCTGGTCTGTACGGCGCTTGCGGTGCCCAACGGTACGGAGCCCGCGGCAGGTTCAGCGCGCGGTGAGGCCATCGTCGATGCAGGTGATGCAGGTGATGCAGGTGACGCCGCAACCGTCGCCGGCGCGCGCACCCATGCCGCCCGCAGTTACACAAACGCCGACACCAGCGCATTGGGCCGCCCGAGCCCCGACCGCTCCGCCACCGACTGGTCCACAGCCCTGGTCGACTCCACCCTCGCCCGTTACACCCCGGACAAGATCGGCGGCTGGTCCTACCCCGTAGGCCTCTACCTCTACGGCCAGTACCTCGTCTACCAACGCACCCACCAGCAGCGCTATCTCGACTACATCAAGCAGTACGTCGACCGGTTCGTCGACAGCAACGGCAACATCGACCAGAGCTTCAACAGCCTCGACAGCATGCAGGCGGGGCGGCTTCTGGTCATCCTGCACCACGAGACCGGTGCACACCGCTACCAGATCGCCGCACAGAAAATCCGTAAGCGCCTCGACAGCTATCCGCGCACCGCGGACGGCGGCTTCTGGCATGCCACATCGAGCAGCCGGGCGCATCAGCTGTGGGCCGACGGGGTGTATATGGTCACGCCGTTCCTCGTGGAATACGGCAAGGAATTCGGGGACTCGGCGTACGCCGATGACGAGGCCGCCGGGCAACTCGCGGTATACGGCGGACACTTGCAGCATTCGAGCGGATTGCTGAGGCACGCCTACGACGAAGCCAAGACCGCCGACTGGGCCGACACGAAAACCGGACAGGCGCCCGAGCACTGGTGCCGCGCGGTCGGCTGGTACGCCATGGCCGATGTCACGGTGCTGGACGCGCTGCCCGCCGATCACCCGCGCCGTGCCCAGCTCACCGGAATTCTGCGCAAGCTCGCAAGCGGCCTGGAGAAGACCCAGGATCCGTCGAGCGGACGCTGGTTCCAGGTCATGGACAAGGGCGAACGACCCGACAACTGGACCGAGACCTCCTGCTCCAGCATGTTCGCCTTTGCGCTCTCCCGCGGCGTGCAGCGGGGCTCTCTCGACCGGCATTACGCGAAGGTCGCCAAAAGGGCGTATGACGGCGTACTGCAGCGGATCTCGCTCGGCAGTGACGGGCGCACCCATCTCACCGACATCACCATCGGCACCAATGTCGGCGACTACGACTACTACATCGACCGCACCCGGGCCACCAACGACTTCCATGGCCTGGGGGCCTTCCTGATCATGTCCGAACAGTTGCGGGCGAGGTGACACGGAAGGTGAGGATGGGGAAGAGATGGGCAGTCGGTGCCGCCCTGGCCGCTGCGGTCGCCCTCGGAGTCGGACAGCCGTCCGTGGCGAGGACCCGTTCCACAGGGGCTGCCGTACGCACCGGGAAGGCCGACGATTCCGCCGCACGGGAGCGGCAGGCCGGCCGCACCGCCCTACGGGAATTCAACGTCAAGGACCACGGCGCGGCCGGCAACGGCTCGGCCAATGACTCCGGCGCGGACACGTACGACGCACCGGCACCGAACGCCAACGACGATGCGCTGGTCTTCAAGAGCGATTACGCGCTGGGCGCCAAGCTCCCCAACGGGCATGTGGCGGTGCGTGATTCACGACGCTCCGCGAAGTGCGGCAATGCGCTGATGTTCGGCTCGGAGACCTGTGGCGATTTCACGGACTGTCACTTCGACCGGATCGCCATCGTCGGCGCCGATAAGTCCGGGCTCGGCATGGTGTCGATGGACGGGGCGAAGATCCCCGATGTCCACTACCGCGACATCACCATGAAGAACGTCCACTCGCCCATCATGCGGAAGATCGGTACCCGCCCGGCCTTCGGTTGGTACCTCCGCAATGTCGATGGCATCACCGTCCGTGACAGTTCGGTGCGCTTCGCCGCCGATGACGGCCGGCCCGCCGTCATCGCCCATGTCGCGCACAAGCTGACGTTCGATCACTTCACCGCGCAGCGTGGCGGCAAGCGCCCGTACGACCTTGGATTCCCGAGAGCGCGGGCAGTCGGAGGCGCGCGATGACCAGACGCGCGATGACTGAGTGCGCGATGGCCGGGCGGGGCGCTATGGCCGGCCGAGGTGCGAGGCCCGGTCGGCGTATGCGGGCCTACGCGGTGGTCCTGGCCGTACTGGCGCTGCTGCTGGGCGCGCTGGCGCTGCCCGGCACCGCATACGCCGATCTGCAGCACCCGCGGCAGAACTTTCTGCGCGGTTCGGTCTCCGGACTGTTCCTTCACTGGGGCGAGCGGACCGCGCCGCAGCACACCAGTTGCAGTGGCTGGGAGAAGGACGTCACCGCGGGTGGCTGGAGCCCCGACTATTGGGTGAAGGAGGCCGGAAAGCTGCATGCGCAGTATCTCGTACTGGCTTCCTTTCACAGCAGGCTCGGCTATGCCAGGTCATGGCCGTCGAAAATACCGGGCAGCTGCCACACCCGACGGGACTTCCTCGGCGAGCTGATCACCGCGGCCAAGGCAAAAGGCCTGAAAGTCATCCTCTATATGACCGACGATCCACAGTGGCACAACGACGGCGGCCATGAATGGCTCGACTCGGACGGCTACTCCCGCTACAAGGGCCGGAATGTCGATCTGACCACCCGCGACGGCTTCGGGGAATTCTCGTACGAGAACTTCTTCGAGGTCATGGAGCGCTACCCCGAGCTGGGCGGCTTCTGGATCGACAACGACAACGACTACTGGCTCGACCATCACCTCTACGAGCGGATCTACCGGCTACGCCCCCGCTACACCCTCAGCAACAACAATGAGGACACTTCGGTCATGGACATGATCAGCAATGAGCAGAAGACCGGCATGTCTCCCTCGTACGACTACCCCCAGGCGACCTACACCGCAGCTCCCCGGCTGACCGAGGCGGACTTCAAACTCCCCTCCAGCGGCGCCTGGTGGTACGACGGATCCGACCCGGCCGTCGACCGCAGGCTCACCCTCGGCCGTCTGATCACCAACGCAGGTTCCTCCATCAAGGCCCTGATGGCCGAGACTGCGCAGGTCAACGGGCGCTTCCCGGCGAAACAGGAAGCCTTCAACAATTTCGCCGACGGCTATCTGGACGGAATCTGGGAGTCCCTGCGCGGAACCGAAGGCGGCGGCTATCTCCATGGCGGTCTCGCGCCCGGCTTCTGGAACGACGATGCGCACGGTGTCACCACCCTCAGCACCACCGACCCCAACCGCCACTACGTCCATGTCATCACCCCACCCTCGACATCCACCCTCCGCCTCCGCGACAACGGATACCGGGTGGCCGAGGTGACCGACCTGCGGACCGGCGCGCGGATCCCCTTCACCCAGTCCGGCGGCAGCCTGACGCTCTCGGGCCTGGGCGACTGGGACCCGTACGACACCGTCTTCAAGGTCACCACCGCCGGACGCCAAGGGATCCTGCCCGCCACCTCCTACACGATGAGCGCCAGCGCCGCCGCCGACGGCCACCCCGCCTCGGCGGCCGGGGACGGCGACCACCTCACGTACTGGGACAACGACCGCACCCTCCCCGTCTCCCTGACGTACGCTCTCGGCGCCGACCGGAGCGTGCGCTACCTCGGCATCAACCAGCGTGAGGACTCGGTCAGTTACGCCCGCTCGGACACCGAACAGTCCGCCCGGATCAAGGAGTACCGCGTGTATGCGAGCGAGGACGGTACCCACTGGGGGAGCCCCGTGAAGACCGGCACCCTTCCGAGCCACCGCGCCGTCAGCTTTATCGATCTCCCCGCAACCACGACCACCCGTTACGTACGGCTGGAGGTCCGCAGCACGTACGCGGCCGCCTCCGACGCGACGCGCTACCGGCGGCTCCGTGTGGACGAGACCTGGGTCGGGACGCGGTATGCGGCGCCGGTGTCGGGTGGTGGCCGGTGAGCAGTGACTGGTGGCCGGTGGCCGGTGGCCGGAGACGGTATCGACACAACACATGGAAAGTGGTGACCCGATGAACCAGCCCCACCGTTCGCGATCCCTGCCGATCGCGCTCTCCCTCTTGCTGCTCGGCGCCGCGGCGGCCATGGGGGCGGACGGCGCCGCCGCCACACCCCGGGCGGTCGTCCCGATGGCCGCCGCGCCCTACGAATACCTGGGCTGGGGAAATCCCCAGACTCCCACCGACGTCATGGCGGCGACCGGCACCAAAACATTCACCCTGGCCTTTATCCTCTCCGACGGTGGCTGCAATCCGAAGTGGGACGGCAGCCGGGCACTGACCGGCGGCAGCGATGAGTCGGCCATCAAATCCATCCGTGCCAAGGGCGGGGACGTGGTCGTCTCCGTCGGTGGTTGGAGCGGTGCCAAGCTCGGTGAGAAGTGCGGCAGCGCCTCCGCGCTTGCCGGGGCCTACCAGAAGGTGATCGACGCGTACCGTCTCAAGGCGCTCGACGTCGATATCGAGAACACCGAGTTCACCAATGCCACGGTCCGCAAGCGCGTCATCGACGCCCTGAAGATCGTCAAGGCCAAGAACCCCGGCATCATCACCTACCTCACCATGGGCACCACCCCCAACGGCCCCGACAGCAACGGCAAGGACCTCATCAAGAAGGGCGCGGCGGCCGGACTGGACAATGACGGCTGGGTCGTGATGCCGTTCGACTTCGGCGGCCACAGCGGCACCATGGGCCAGGCCACCGTCAGCGCGCTGGAAGGCCTCAAGGCCGCGGTCAAGAACTCTTACGGCTACGGTGACGCGGACGCCTACCGCCACATCGGCGTCTCGTCGATGAACGGCAAGACCGATGACGCCGACGAGACCGTCACCCTCGCCGACTTCCGTACGATCCTGGGCTACGCCCAGCAGCACCACATCGCTCGTTTCGCGTTCTGGTCGGTCAACCGCGATCGCCCGTGCGGCTCCGGCAGCGACGGCGACAGTTGCAGCGGGGTGTCCCAGGATCCCTATGCGTACACGAAGATTGTCGCCAAGTACCTGGGCTGAAGCGGTAATTGGGGATGGCGCTGCCGCCGCGACGTACGCTCACCGAGGCACGACCGCTAACGCCACATCACTAGCGGCCGCACCACTCACGCAACGCCGTTAACTCAGGCTTCCTTGCGGGTTATTCATCAGATGTTGCCGACGAGGTACGGAGGCTACGCCGCCTCAACTACTTCCGTAACCTCCGAGCGCACCGCCATTGTCCAGATCTCCAGCAGCACCGCATACTCCGCCATGTCCTGAGGCGTCCACGCCAAGTCGCGCCGGGCGCGCACAAATCGCCGGATCGATTCGTTCGCCTCGGAAGCAGGAACGGGCGCACCCGTATGGGCAGAAGGAGTTGGGGACATATGAACCATGCTAGGGGCACCCACTGACAACAGAGCCCCGCGTGCGCCGGCCCCAAGCTCTCCGCCCCCGTCACTGCTGGGGCCCGCCACCCCGCCTCAACTCCCTGACCAGCAAAGACCGTCGGCCTTTCGCTCTCCGCCTGCTGTCTGCATGTGTCCATTCCCACACGTTCCGCGATCACCCGCCCGCCGACCATGCGGTGGCCGCATCATCAGTAGGCAGGTTCCGCTCATCAATGGAGGAACAGGCAGAAGGGATGTCCAGCGGGATCAAAGAACACCCGAACATCATCCTGCGGCTGGAATTCGGCTCGCCTCGCGCCCACCGAGACCGCATACGCCTCGGCCTCTACAAGGTCATCGACCCAGATATCGAGATGCAGCATCTTCTGCTGCTCCTCGGGCCGTTCCGGCCACACCGGGGCCCGATACTCGGGCTCCGACTGGAACGAGAGCCCCGTACCCCCGTCCGGGCATCTGAGCAGCACCCAGTCGGGCTCGCTGAATTTCACCTCCCACCCCAGAAGCCGCCGGTAGAAATCCGCAAGCGCCTGAGCATCCGGACAATCCACGACCACCGTCGCAAGTGAGAACCGAGGTCTCCCGGCCACTGCCATCGCTCCCTTCGCAGCACCCGCAGGGCGCTACCTCTATCGGGTGACGTCTTCGGTCCCTGGCTTCCACCGATTCCAGTGGCCCAGGCCCCTCCCCGAGCGCACCACTGTGCCCTCAGGCCCCTCCGTTGTCAGTGGTGACCCGTACGGTGGTTCTTGTAACTATCCGAGCTGCTGGCGCTACTCGGACCCGCCCCGCTCCTGTGACAGCGCACGGGAGCGGGGCACAAGCCGGGTGGTGAACGGGCCTAGGTCGTCCCCGGCCCGACCTGGCGATCCGCCGAACGTTCACTGGTGGTGCACAGCGAGCGAAGGCTCCTGCGGAGAGGTGTGGAGGGGGAGCGTGCCGGACGTGCCCGGATGTCCCGCTCGCAGGCTGCCGCTCGTACCGCACAGTGCCTGCACGAGGTGTGTGTCCATGGCGGCGTCTATCGGACCGGCCTTGGGGCGGTCGTTGCTGTCGAGCTTCTGATAGTGCGTCAGATTATAGCCGAGGGATATCTGACGCCGGCCGTCCGCAGTGGACAGTGACCACGTCATCGCCCCGGGCACAAGGCCGTCGTGCCCCCAGAACTCCCCGCACGGCAAGGCCATTTTGAACAGGCCCAGGCCCAGGCCGTAGCGGACCGCACTGCCTTCCATCGGCACCGTGGTTTTCATCTGCCGCAGCTGGGCCGGCGCGAGGAGGTGACCATGCAACAGTGCGCGGTAGAAGCGATTGAGATCGGCCATCGTCGACACGAGCGAACCCGCCGTCCCGGCCCAGGACAGGTTGTAGACGCTGAAATCGCGCGGCGGGTTGAAGTCGCCGTAGGCAGCCTCGTACATCTTGGCGTGCGGTCCGGTGATGTACGCCGATCGCGGGAAGTAGGTGTGCTGCAGACCTGCCTTCCGGATGACGTGCTCGGTGATGTAGGTCTCGGGGGACTCGCCGGTGATCCTCTGCAGCAGGAGCCCCGCGATCACGTAATTGGTGTTGGAATAGTGGTGAGCCTGGCCAGGACTGCCCAACGGCCTTGCCTTCAGGCCGAGTCGGGCCAGCTCCCTGGGGTCGAACTGGTGGAAGCGGTTGCCCTCCAGGCTCTCGGGCGTCGCAAAGATCGCCCCGCCGTAGTCACCGATCCCGCTGGTGTGGTTGAGCAGCATCCGGACCGTGATCGCGCGGCCACGCTCCCCTGGGACGAGATCGGGCAGATAGCGGCCTATCGGAGCGTCCAGCTCGATGTGCCCCTTGCCGACTTCTTGAAGGACGGCGGCTGCCGTGAAGGTCTTGGTGATGCTGCCGATCCGGTGCCGCATCTGTGGCGTGGTGGGGCGTCCGGTGTCGACGTCGGCGACCCCGGCGGCGCCCTGCCACTGCTCGGTGCCGTCCCGCACCGCCGAATAGGCGCCGTACATCCCCGCGTCATGGAATGCCCTGAGCGTGGCGTCCAGCGCGGCCCGGTCGAGCCCGGCCCGGTCGGCGGGCATCGCGGTGGCATTCCCGGCAGGCAGGGCGGGCGCTGAAGCAGCAGAGGCGGCGGTCGGGACCATCAGTGCGAGTAAGGCGGCTGTGGCGGTCCCGGCCAGCCGCACTCGGCGGCGATGCGCAGGGGTAACAGGCATGGTGTCTCCGTGAGTTGATGGTCTGCGACCGGTGTTCGATCTTCGCTGTTGCGATTCTTGCGGTGGAACAGCGACCAGCCATCAACCCGTGGAACGACCTTGATCCCAAGCACGCATGACAAATGTCAGGTTTACGGGAGCCAGGTCTCCAGGGAGGCGTCCCACCGGCCGGGGAACAGCCGTTCCCGCGTCTTCCTGAGGCGCGGCGGCCGAGGGTGGGCGACGATGGAAGGGCCGAGGTGCGGCGGGCGCGCACAGCAGCGGCGGGGGAGGGGCGTCCGGCACCTGCCGAGCCGTATCGGGAGGCCCCGATGGAGGATTACCCGGAATGCTATGAGCTGGTATTTCAAGCTCCCGCGGTAGAGGACGACGTGGTGATCGTCCGGCGTACCGAGCGGGCAGGAGCGGGCGGGTACCCGGTCTACGAGGACGAGTCGGGGATCGTGCGCGCCGAGATCAGTGACCGGGGTGAGGTCCGCATGCTGGCCAGCGGGGGACATCAGGTTCCCCGGACGCCGATGCTGGCCCGACGGCTCACTCACTGAGTGACAGCCTGCCCGTCATGCTCCGCCGTGCGCTGCCCGCCGTACTGTCGCGATCACGTTGCGTCGTCTACCGATTGCGCCGTGCTCTCGGGCGGGCCGTCAACGGACGAGCGGATCGCGGTTGTCCAAGATGAAACGGGGGGCCTCTCGGTAACCCTTTGTGCGCTGTGCGTCGCGGTGCACATGGCGCCTGGTGCCACCGCTGCGGCGGTGCGGCAGTGCGGCGGCCACGGAGCGTGCGCGGTGATCACGGCGGAGTGCGCACGGTGATCAGAGGCCGCGCAGGTGGGACCGCCGCTGAGGCGTCGGGCGGGCGTCAGGCTCCGCGGGCGTAGCGTCGGCCTCGCTGCCCTCGCTGCTCGTGCCGGTGTCGTCGACGGCACCGTTCTCATCGGGTTCGGATGCTGACTCGGGTTCGAGTCCCCGTCCCAGTCCCGGTCCCTGTCCCAGTTCCTGTTCCCGTCCCGGCTCCGGTTCGGGTTCCGGTCCGGAGTCGGTGGGATGCCCCTGGAGCACAGCCATGGCGCGTTCGAGCGACTCCCCGGTGACCTGCATCCGGATCCTGGCCAATCGTTCCAACTCGCTACGCGACACCACGTCAGCGTACCCGTCGCCACTTCAAACCTCCGCACGACCCAAAAATCGGTGGAGATATGGGAGTTGAATGGTGGCCACCGTTTCCGGCGGGTGGCCGGATCGCACGATTGCAGGAGGCGGGTTGCCGGAAACGGGGCCGGGGGACTGCGACTACGGAACGTCGGTGAGCGCGAGCGTGACCGCCGCTTCGGCGTGCAGTCGGGTGGTCGGGAAGACCGGGACCGGGCTGTGCTCCGGGCCTATGAGCAGTTCGATCTCCGTGCAGCCCAGCACGATGCCCTCGGCTCCGGCGGCGACGAGCTCCCCGATGATGGCCATGAATGACTTCCGGGACTCTTCGTGGACGATGCCGAGGCACAACTCCTCGTAGATCACGCGGTGGACGGTGCTTCGCCCGGCGGCGTCCGGGACGAGCACCTCCAGCCCATGGCTTTCGAGCCGGCCGCGATAGAAGTCCTGCTCCATGGTGAAGGCGGTGCCCAGCAGTCCGATGCGGCGGAGGCCGTTGGCGCGTACGGCATCGGCTGTGGTGTCGGCGAGATGCAGCAGCGGGATGCCGACGGCGGCGGCCACCTGGTCGGCGACCTTGTGCATGGTGTTGGTGCAGATCAGCAGCATGTCCACGCCGGCCGACTCCAGCGCCCTGGCAGCCTCGGCGAGTACCTCGGCAGCCTGCTCCCAGCGTCCTTCGACCTGGAGCTGTTCGATCTCCGCGAAGTCCACGGAGTAGAGCACACACCGGGATGAGTGGAGGCCGCCCAGCCGGTCACGCGTCAGCTGATTGAGTAGCCGGTAGTACTCCGCGGTGGATTCCCAGCTCATGCCGCCGAGCAGGCCGATCGTCTTCATCATCTGATCACTCTCGCACAGACATCATCCGGCTCTACGCTGCCGGGCTCACTATGCCGGGGAAGGTCCGCCGGACTTCGGCGAAGAGGGCGGGGTATGCGCTGCCGAATGCGGCGGCCGCCGCGTAGAGCGCGTCCAGGACGGCCTGCAGCGGATCGTCCTCCACCGCGCCGAACAGCGCCGGGATCGCCATCGCCTGCTGTGACATGTTGTTCCTGGCGCCGTCCATGGACGTCACGGTTGTCGCCGGTACCCGTGGATCGCTGAACAGCCGCTCCCATACGTCGTCCCAGTCGTCGAACGGCGGGGGCAGCCGGCGTCCCACATCGAGGGCGTGCAGGGCGGGTGCGATCCAGTCGACGTCCGCCAGGCCCGCGAGGGTGTACGCGCGCCGGGCCGCCCAGCGTGCGATCTCACGTTGCGTTTCGGGTCCGGCGCCGTCGACCTCGTCCACGAGGAGGCGGTCGAGCCGCACCATGCCGCTCACATTCCCGCTCACCTGCCTGAGCCGGTCGCTGGGCAGTCGTCCTTGCCATTCAAGCTCCTCCGCGCGGCGGCGTTCCTCGTTCACCGCGTGCTCGTGCGCCAGCCGGGCGAGACGCTCGGCCTCCACGCGTTCCTCAGGCGTGGGTGGCGGAGGGAGCTCACGGGCGAAGCTGTGCCAGTATTCGGCGACCTTGCTGGTCTGCCGCACCACCCGGTCCTCAGCGGCCGGCGCCGGCCAGAACTGCAGGAGGTGGCACTCCAGTTGCGGCCCATCCGCCGAGACCGTGTCATGCGATCGTCCCTCGTCCATCCCGGTCCCGCAGTAGCGGACGCGGTAGTCGATCTCGTCGAGATCCAGCCCCCAGGCCTTCTCCCCGGCCCATTGCAGCAGCAGTACGTCCGGCGAGACCGGTCGGAAGGAGACCTCGACGATGTCCTGCCATTCGTCCGTCAGGTCCGGTGCGTGGTCGTGGAGTTCCACGGTGAAGCCGATATGCCCGGTGTGTAGTCCCGTCAGCAGATACAGCCCACCGGGGAGTGCGGCGCCGCAGAGCCCATTGGCCTGTCCCGCGAATGACTCCTCGAGGCTCCCGGCGATCGGATCGTCCCCGCTCTCGACATAGAGCTGTCCGTAGTGGACATGCACCACGCCGTCGAACAGCGTGCGTTGCGACACCGTCATTTCCCCCACCCCCGCTGGTCTGGCCATGCGATTGCGCCCGTTTCGGCAACCGCCGTGGCCCTTCCGTCTCTTCGCTACGTACTCAGTGTCGCGCGGGGGTCCGACAATGCCCGTCGGCGATCTTTGATGGATCAGCGCATTGGTCTGGACATGCCCAATGGGGCGCCCATAGCCTGTGGTTGGTCTAGACCGCAGTCACTCCCAGCCGCCGCTCGCCGTCATTCGTGAGCAGGCAGTCCCCCCACAACGGCCGCTCCCCGCCCGGAAATCGGCCGTGCGAAGGAGTCACCGCAATGAGATCACGTATCGCCGCCCTGCTGAGCGCTGCCACCGTGGCCGTGGGCATAGCCCTCGTCGTGCCAACGGCGCCTGCGTCAGCCACGGCGGGCTGCTCCTCCTCCTGTGCCGCCCCGGCCGGCGCGGAGTCGCGAGCCGAGGGGTTCGTCGTCAGTGAGGCGCAGTTCAACCAGATGTTCCCGAACCGGAATTCGTTCTACACGTACAGCGGACTGACCGCTGCCCTGAGCGCCTACCCGGAGTTCGCGAACACCGGGAGCGACACGGTGAAGCGTCAGGAGGCCGCGGCCTTTCTCGCGAATGTCAGCCACGAGACCGGCGGCCTCGTCCACGTGGTGGAGCAGAACACCGGGAACTACCCCCACTACTGCGACGCGAGCCAGCCGTACGGGTGCCCTGCCGGTCAGGCCGCGTACTACGGCCGCGGGCCGATCCAGCTCAGCTGGAACTTCAACTACAAGGCGGCCGGCGATGCCCTCGGCATCGATCTGCTGAACAACCCCTATCTGGTCGAGCAGGACGCCGCCGTCGCCTGGAAGACCGCGCTCTGGTACTGGAACACACAGACCGGTCCGGGCACCATGACCCCGCACAACGCGATGGTCACGGGCGCCGGCTTCGGCGAGACCATCCGCAGCATCAACGGCTCCCTCGAATGCAACGGCGGCAACCCCGACCAGGTGCAGAGCAGGATCAACAGTTACAAGAGCTTTGTGCAGATCCTGGGGACCACACCTGGCGACAACTTGAGCTGCTGACGCGGGGTTTGGGCCGACAGCGCGGTCGGTAGGGCCGACACGGCTGTCGGCGGAACGGCACCTTGGCCGGGGCCGGGCTCGTTCGGGCTAGATGTGCCAGCGCACCGGGAGCTGCTCCGTACCCCGGATGACCATCCCGGTGCGCCACGTCAAGGCGTCGGCCTCGGCGTCCAGAGCAAGGTCCGGGCAGCGCTCCAAGAGGGACCGGATGGCGATCCGGGCCTCCAACCGAGCCAGCGGCGCGCCGAGGCAGAAGTGGATACCGTGCCCGAAGGCGGCGTGTCCGCGGGCGTCGCGGGTGATGTCGAAGTCATCGGCGGCGGCGAAGCGTTCGGGGTCCCGGGACGCGGAGGCGAGGCTGATCAGCACGGTTTTGCCGGCGGGGATCAGCGTTCCGCCGATCTCGACCGGCTCTGCGGTGAAGCGCGATGTGGCCGTCTCCACCGGGCCGTCATAGCGGAGCATCTCCTCGACGGCGTTGTCGAGGAGGGAGGGGTCGGCCCGCAGAGCGGCCAGTTGGGCTGGGTGCTCCAGCAGGGCTCGTACCCCGTTGGACAGCAGGCTGACCGTCGTCTCATGACCGGCGACCAGCAGCAGGAACGCCGTGCCGACCAGTTCCTCCCGGGAGAGCTGGTCGCCGTCCTCGTCGCTGGTGCGGATCAGCGCGCTGAGCAGGCCGTCCCCGGGGGCCTTGCGCTTGGCCTCGATCAGGCCGACGAGATAGTCGGACATCGCCACCGTCGCCTCCCGCACCGCCTCCTGGCCGGTCGGCGCGATGAGCTCGTTCGACCAGGCGCGAAAGGCCTCCCGGTCCAGGGAGGGGACGCCGATCAGTTCGCAGATGACGGTCATGGGCAGCGGGAAGGCGAGCGCCTCCACGAGGTCGGCCCGGCCGTCGGGCGCGTCGAGCATGGCGTCGAGCAGCTCGTCGGTGATCTGCTGCACCCGCGGCCGGAGCGCCTCGACACGCCGGGACGTGAACTCCTTGGCCACCAGCTTCCGTAGCCGGGTGTGATGGGGCGGATCCGCGTCCAGCATGTTGGTGAACAGCGCCGACTCGTCGCCCGCCTCGCTCTGCAGACCGGCGCCGAGCCAGTCCTTGTTGAGGCGAGGGTCGGTGAGCGCGGCCCTGACCGCCTCGTGGCCGACGACCAGCCACAGCTCCTGGCCGCTGGGGATGCGCACATGGTGCACCGGCCCTTGGGCGCGCAGTTTGGCGTAGTACGGGTAAGGGTCCGTGGTGAAGTCCCGACCGTAGGCGCCCAGATCGATGATGTCCGGCATGCGTTGCCTGTCCCTTTCGACGATTTCCGATGGTGCACTTCGCCCGGCATTGCGCATCACCGTACGTACGAGGCTCCGGCGTCAACATCGGCCCAATGGAGGAGCCGCACCGCTCCGTGTCCTCCCTTTGCAGTGCTCCGGCCTCCGCCGTGGGGACAGGCGCCCCGTCGTCCCAGGTAGGGGTGCCCCGCCGTCAGCAGCGGGCGTGCGCGGTGATGTCCGCGCTGAACTCGTCGATCATCGCCGGGGTGACGGTCGGCCGGCACTGGGCGATGGCGGCGAGATAGTCCTCGGTGCTCGCCCCGAGGCGCCCGTGAGGGCCCGCGCCGACGCCGATCGCCTCCAGGTCCCGCTCGAACGAGGCCTGCGCGGCCACCCGGGCGGCGTGCTCGATGTCGGCCGGGGTGAACAGCTCGGTGGCCGCCACCAGCTTCGCCACATCCACAGCGGCCCGGCCGTCCGTGTAGCGGGACCAGATCGCCGAGCGGGCCGCCGGGTCCGGCGTACCGATCGGAATCAGGTAGTCGAACCGGCCGGGGCGCAGGAACGCCGGGTCGAGCGAACGGATGGAGTTGGTCGCACACACCAGCAGCCGTTCGTCCCGCTCCCGGAAACCGGGTATGAGCTTGAGCAGCTCATTGGTCACCCCGTGCAGCCCACCCGGCTGCGCGGGCTCGCTGCGGACCGGCGCGATCTCCTCGACCTCGTCGATGAAGACGAGCACCCGCTCCAGCTCCGCGATCCGGGCGAACGCGCTGCGCAGCGCCGCCGCGAGATTGCCCTCATCGGCCAGCCGGGACGGCAGCAGCTCGACGAACGGCCAGCCGAGCCGGGCCGCGATACCCCGGGCGAAGGTGGTCTTCCCGGTCCCCGGCGGGCCGAACAGGGCGATCGCCCGGGGCGGCCGGACCCCGTGCCGGGCGGCGCGCTCCGGCTCCGCCAGCGGCAGGACGACGCGCCGCTCGATCAGGTCCTTCTCCGCTTCCATGCCGGCCACCTTGGCCCACAGGTCGGCGGGCAGGAACCGCCCGCCGAGGTCCTCCAGGAGGCTGGCCGCGGGCCCGTGGTGCGGTTCGACCTTCTCGAAGTAGGCCACGGCAGGCTGGCGCGTATAGCCCGCGTTGAGCAGCCCCTCCCCGAGCAGGTCCTCCTCGGGAAGTACGTAGGCGATACGGCTCACCCGGGCCGCGATCAGCCGTCGCTCCAGCTCCACCAGAAGCGCACTCGCCAGCCCCCGGCCACGCCAGGCCGAAGAGATCGCGATCCGCATCACCCAGCCCCGCTCACCCGCCACGCACGCGAGCGCCATCCCGATGGGAGTGCCCTGGTGGACGGCCACCACGGCGGGCTGCCGCGAGGTCAGCGCACTGATGCACTCGGCGAGCGAGAAGACGGACTCCTGCCCGAGCTCGGCCGTGGAGTCGATCAGATGGACCACTTCGGCGAGATCGTTCTCGCGGTAGTCGTGGATGAGCCAGTTCACCGGTACCGCCCCTCAATGGTGATGTTGGTGATGTGGTGGCAGTGAGGCTAGGGGCGGTAGGGGAGCGGGTCCTGCTCCACGGTGAACAAACCACGGCGCGGACCGCTACGGTCCGTATGTAGCCAGATCCACCGGATCCGCCGTCGGAAGGCGGCATGCGGTCGCGCGAGCCGCTCGGCCGGCGGCTCGACGATGGGTCCGCCGCTCGCCGGGGTGTCGTCGCCATGTCTTCGCGGTGCCGTCACGGATGTCCGGGAAGCCTGTCCGGCACGCCTGTGACCGGCGGAAATTGCTGGCTCGGGCGGCTTGCCCGATGACATGCTGTGTGGCGTGAACGGACCCCAGACCCACTTCAGCTTCGCCCCTGAGCTGCACCTTTTCGTCGCGGCAGAGCACAGCGCCGCCCGTACACCCGTGGTGACCGACGGGTCATCGACACTCGGCCATGTCGTCGAGTCGCTCGGCGTCCCGCTCACCGAGGTCGGGCGACTGGTCGTGGACGGTGCTGAAGTGTCCGTCTCCCACATCCCGCGCGCCGGCGAGAACATCGAGGTGTACGCCATCGAGCGTCCGCAGCGGATCCCCGGCGCGCCGCTGCGGTTCCTGCTCGACGTCCACCTGGGCACGCTGGCGCGCAGGCTGCGACTGCTCGGTGTCGACGCGGCGTACACCAACGAGGACCCCGGCGATGCGGCGCTGGCCGCGCTCTCCGCGAAGGAGCGGCGGGTGCTGCTCTCCCGGGACCGGGGGTTGCTGCGACGTCGGGAGATCTGGGCGGGCGGGTTCATCTACAGCGACCGGCCCGACGACCAACTCCCCGACGTACTGGGGCGCTTCGCCCCCACGCTCGCTCCATGGACGCGCTGCACCGCCTGCAACGGCCCCCTGACGGACGCCGACAAGGACTCGGTCCGCGAACACCTCCAGCACGGCACTCAGCGTACGTATGACGTCTTCGCGCAATGCACTGCCTGCGGCCGCGTCTACTGGCGAGGTGCGCACCACGCCCGGCTCGAGGCGATCGTCGAACAGGCGCTCCGCGACAGCGCCACCTGAACCACATGGCGGCGCGACCCTCGATGTTTCCTGCGAAACCGGAAACCGCCCGCCGGCTGAGCCCATCGGCCGTACGAATTCAGCAATCCGGGTGAGAGTCTCCTCGGTGTTCGTATGCAGATGGCCCGTCATCCCCAGGGGCGGGGTGGCGGCGATAGGGCAGCGGTGTCGTCGACGAAGAGCGGTCCGGGGCGATGCGTCACCAGGCCGCTTCGCCGGTGCGGCGCCGCCGCTCAGGATCTGGTCGTCATTTCGCCGAACACGGCGGCGGGCAAGGAGTGTTGGGCGATGCCCGGCCGGCCACTCATCTTCCGGAGAGCTCTTTTCCGTGATTCGCGGCCAACGGACGCTGTCGCGAGGGGAGTTCGCTGCACTTGATGAGTTCTCGACGAGTTCTCGACGAGTGCGGCGGGCCCATCGAGCCGGACGGTCCGGGCTATGGCTCCCCATTCCGTACGGCCGCGCCGCCGCGGTGGCGAGCTCTCCGGGCAGGAACCCGAGCGAGGAGCCGCTCGGCGGCTCGCGGGCACCATCCATGTCCGCATGCGCCGGGCCGCACCGCACGCGGCAGAGCGAGCAAGGCTGTCAGCGGCTCTCGGCGTGTCGCGGAGAGAGCCGCTCTCCGCGCTCGGTTCAGCGCTGAATCGGCCCGCCAGGAACGCCCCTAGCCCACTCGTTACGCGACACGCCGACGACGCGCGCCATCCAATGGGTGAATCCTCCGCCTTCCGCCACTCGAAGAGCCCACGGCGTACCTCGAATGCGACATTCTCCGGTGGTGCGCGGTCGCAATCCGGCTGACGGTGATCACGTCGCCACTGCGATCCGATGAGCCGACAAAGAGTCAGCCTTCGCAGTCGCGCCGAAAGGAACATGTCCCCATGCGCACTGCTCGCACCCTGTTCGCCTCGGCCGCCATTACGGCGGTCCTCGCAATCTCTGCTCCTGCAGCGAACGCCATGATCACGGAGGACATTGCCTCGGACAGTGGTTCTTCCTCCAGCAACCTCGACCACGACAGGAACGGCGACCGTGACCGGGACCACGGCCGTGACAACGGGCGTGACAACGGCCGCGACCGTGACCACGGCCGTGGCGGTGGCCGCGACCACGGCCGTGACAACTGCTGGGACCGCGGTCGGGACCACGGCCGTGGCGGTGGCCGTGACGGCGGTCGTGACGGCGGTCGCGATGGTGGCCGTGACGGTGGTCGCGACGGCGGTCGCGACCACGGCGGCTACGGTCGCGACCACGGCGGCTACGGCGGCTACGGCCGTGGCCACTGCCGTGACGGCCGGAGGCCGAGCGGTGGCGTGCACACCGGTGGCGGCGCCATGGCCAAGATCGTGGTCGGTGACTGGGACCAGGGCGGCGGCTACGGCGACGACCACGGCCGTGACGGTGGCCGGGACCACGGCCGTGACGGCGGTCGCGACCACGGCCGCGACGGTGGCCGCGACCACGGCCGTGACGGTGGCCGTGACGGTGGCCGTGACGGCGGTCGCGACCACGGCCGCGGTGGCTACGGCGACCGCGACCACGGTGGCTACGGCGACCGCGACCACGGTGGGTACGGCGACCACCGCAGGCCGCACGGCGGCATTCACACCGGTGGAGGCGGCCTGGCGACCGGCGGTGGCATGGCTGCCGGCTCCGTGCTGATGCTCGGTGGGCTGGGCGCCGGTGCCTATATGCTGCGTCGCCGCACCGCCTCGGGCTCTGCGGCGGTCTGATCAGGCTGCCCCCTACGGAGGCCGCAGTGCCGTCGCGGCCACCGTTCCTCGTGGACGGTGGCCGCGGCGATTGCGTTTCCGCCGTCCCCTCACGCCTCGCCGTTGCCCGTTCATGAAAGGCACCGTTACATGACCGCCCAGCAGTCGCCCCAGCGGAATACGAACCCACCCCGGACCGCCCCCGCGTCCCGCCCCATCGGCCGCGGCCTGCTGTGGTCCGCGGCGGCGTTTCTGCTGGGCTCCCTCCTCGTCTACAACTCCGTTGACACCTCGGCAGACTCCAAGCCGCAGTCCCACTCCGCAGTGGCCGTCTCCGCCACGCCCAGGGCAACCTCCTCCGCGGCCGCCCAGGCTCCCGGTCTGGCCCTGTCCCGTTCCGCGCCGAAGCGGCTGTCGATTCCGGAGATCGCCGTCGACGCACCCTTCACCCCGTTGACCATCGGGCCGACCGGACAGCTCAATGCGCCGCCCCCGAACGACAGGAATCTCGTCGGCTGGTACAAGGACGGCGCGTCGCCGGGCGAGCGCGGTTCCTCCATCCTCGCCGGCCATGTGGATACCAAGACCGGACCGGCGGTGTTTTTGCAACTGGAGTCACTCAAACCCGGCAGCACGGTCAACATCACCCGCGAAGACGGCGTCGTGGCGACCTTCAAGGTCGACACCGTCGAGACCTTCAACAAGGCGAACTTCCCCAGCGACCGGGTCTACGCCGATGCTCCGACCGCGCAGCTCCGCGTCATCACCTGTGGCGGCGCGTACGACAGGAAGGTCAAGGACTACGTCGACAACATTGTGGTGTTCGCCCACCTCGCGTCGTTCAGACGCGCCTGACAAGGCTCCGCCCCGCACCTGATCGCTCCCGCGAGGGGAGCGGTCAGGTGCGCGCGTTCAACCGGTCGACGGAGCGGTTGACGGCGGGGCGGCCGCTCCGGTGGGCGGACCGTCGCAGAAAAGGGGGCCGTGGAAAGGCCGATGACGCCGGCTCACCTGTCCGGCGCAAGCGCCCGGGACTTATCGCCGGACGCTTGAGTCCCAGCGCCAACCGGTGAGGCGAGGACGCCCCGACAGCTCGGTGCGTCCGGTCGCCCACAGCATGGTGAGCCAGGGGTCGCCGCCTTGCGGGGCGTCCGGGAACAGCCGGGCGAGCACCCGCGCGCACAGATCGGCAGGCGGGCTCCAGGCGAGACCGAGCCCCGCCGCCAGATCATGGGTGTGCACCAGGGTCTCCACGACCCCCATCGCGGCGAAGCCCTCGGCGTCCGACACCCCGAACACATGGTGGGCGCGGACCTCCGGCGGTGTCGTACGCACCATGGCGACCAGCAGTGCGCCGCTCGCCTCCAGCACCTGCAACAGCCCGGCGGGCCCCGCCGCACGGTCGGCGTGCACGGCGTTCGAGGGGCCACCGGGCCGCCGGCTCTCCCATACGAAGGGCACGTTCCCGTCCAAGGGCGGCTTCCTGGGTCCCAGTTGGACGGCGTACGCGAAGAGGTCGTCACTGAGGTGCTCGACGGTCTCCCAGCAGTCCCACTCCAGCGATCCGGCCTTGTCGGCCCAGGCCGCCGGGGGCGCTTCGCGCAGTACGGTCACGGCGAGCTGCACGGCACGGTCGAGATCGTCCGCGGTGACGGGGGACAGCGGGAGTGCGGCTTCACTTGATCGGGACATGCGGGGACCGTACCGCGCACGAGGGAGAGTCGCAGACGCCGGGCCTGCTGGTGGCCGTCGCGAGGAACTGACGGTCTATCGTGGGCGCATGTCCGCCCCTGAACTGATCCGAATCGTCTCCCGCGACTCGCCCATGGCCCTGGCCCAGGTGGAGCGCGTCCGCGCCGAACTCGGTGCGCTGCACCCCGGTATCGCCACGGAGGTCATCCCGGTCAAGACGACCGGTGACCGCTGGATGGGTGCCCTCTCCCAGGTCGAGGGGAAGGGGGCGTTCACCAAAGAGGTCGACGCCGCCCTCCTGGCCGGTGAGGCGGACCTCGCGGTGCACTGTGTCAAGGACATCCCGGGCGATCGCCCGCTGCCGGCCGGCACGACCTTCGCCGCCTTCCTGGAGCGCGACGACGTCCGCGACGCGCTGATCCACCCGGGCGGGCTCACCCTCGACGAACTCCCCGCGGGAACCCGGATCGGCACTTCGTCGGTCCGCCGGATCGCCCAGCTCGCCGCCTCCCACCCCCACCTGCAGTGTGTGCCGATGCGTGGCAATGCCAACCGCCGGATGGAGAAGCTCGCGGCCGGCGAGGCGGACGCACTGCTGCTGGCCGTCTCCGGTCTTGAGCGGATCGGCCGTACGGACGTGATCACCCAGATCCTGTCCGTGGACGAGATGTGCCCGCCCATCGGCGCCGGTGTGCTCGCTCTCCAGTGCCGCGAGGGGGACACCGACACCATCGACGCCGTCAGCGGCCTGGGCCACCCCCGGACGTTCCAGGAGACGACCGCCGAGCGCATGCTGCTGCACGTCCTGCAGGGCCATTGCAACAGCCCGATCGCCGGTTACGCGAGGACCGACCGCCGCGGTGAACTGTCCCTGCGGGCCTGTGTCTTCACACCGGACGGCAAGACGGTCCTCAACGCCCACGAATGGGCCGGACCGCTCACCCCGGAGACGCTCGGCACGTCCGTGGCGGTCGCGCTGCTGCGTCAGGGCGCGCGCGAGCTGATCGACGGCATCGCGCACTGAAGCCCGTGCCCCCGGAGGGCCGGTGGGCCGAGCAGACGGCCGTCACCCGGCTGCGCACCGCCCGTGCAGGCCCGCTGGTCTCCAGGACCGGCTGCTAGCCGGCGGCCCGCCCCGGGATGGTGCCGGCCGCCTGTTGGAGGGCCTGCCGGCAGGCCTGGACGGCGGGGTGCCGGCTGCGGCCGCGGCGCACCGCGGTGAAGAGTCTGCGTGCCCGATGGCCTCGGGGGAGCTCCTGCAGGGCGACGGTCGCCGGCCGGTCGTGCCATACGAGGTCCGGGAGCAGCGCGGCGGCGTGGCCCTGCTCGACGAGCCGGAGGTGGAGGAGGAGGTCGGTGGACTCGAACCGTACGTCAGGCTCGAAATTCGCGTTGCGGCACAGCGTCATGGCCCAGTGCCGGGCGGCGGTGCCCTCCGGTTCCATGACCCATGGGTGCCCGGACAGTGCGCGCAGCCGCGCCGTCGGCCCTGCGGCGTCCGCCGAGTCCCTGTCCGCCGGGTGCGGCTGAGCCAGCCGCAGCGGATCGTGGCACAGGTCCTCCTGCTCCAGTTCGGCCGGCCGGGGGTTGGGGTTTCCGGGGTACTCCTCGGCGATGACCAGGTCGAAGTCGCGGGCCAGCAACGCCGGCAGCGCGTTCTCCGGCTCCATCTGCGTGACATGCACCCGTAGCCCGGGGTGGACATCGCGCAGGAGCGTGAGCGCGCGGGGCACAAGGGCGAGGGCCGCGGTCTGGAAGGACGCGAGGCGCAGCGTGCCGGTGAGATCGGTGAGGGAGGTGGCGATCTCCGCCTCGGCACGTTCCAGGCGTTCGAGCACCGCCTCGGTGTGCGCGACGAGGATCTCCGCCTGCTGGGTCAGCCGCACCCGCCGGCCCACCGGCTCCAGCAGCGCCACCCCGACCTCGGACTCCAGCTGCGAAAGCTGCTGGGAGATGGAGGACGGGCTGTACGACAGCGCGGCTGCGACGGCGGCCAGTGTGCCGCGGTGTTTGAGCTCACGCAGCAGCCGCAGTCGGTGAAGGTCGAACATCGGCGGGTCTTTCCTTCCGGGCCGGGCCGGGCCGGTGCGCAGGGAACCTGAGGCCCCCCTCGGGCGATTGGTCACTATCGCTGATGAATATAGATCGGAAACATTTGCTGGACCGAGCTATGGGGTGGGCCCCACGCTGTTCCTGTGTCTGAGATTGCTTCGATTTCTTCCCTCCGCCCTTCGCAGCCCTGGTTCGCACGCTCCGGCGGCCGGGCCTGGACCTGTCCGCCCGCCCCCGCGGCGGTGTACGACTTCCACACCTCACTGCCCGAATACGCACCCACTCCGCTCGTCGAACTCCCCTCCCTGGCCGCCGAGTTGCATATCGGCCGGGTCTTCGTCAAGGACGAGTCGTGCCGGCTGGGCCTGCCCGCGTTCAAGGCGCTGGGCGCGTCCTGGGCGGTCCACCGGACCCTCGCCGAGCGGGCAGCCGAACAGGTGCCGGCCGGTCCGGTCACGCTCGTCACCGCCACCGACGGCAATCACGGCCGTGCCGTGGCCCGAATGGCCCGCCGGCTCGGGCAGCGCGCCCACGTCTTCGTACCGCAGGGTGTCCATCCGGCCGCAGTGGCCGCCATCGCCGCCGAAGAGGCGCAGGTCACCCAGGTCGCCGGCGGCTACGACGACGCGGTACGGGAGGCAGCCCGTGCGGTGGCCGGCGCGCCGGACGCGGTCCTCGTCCAGGACACCGCCTGGCCCGGCTACGAACAGATCCCGAGGTGGATCGTGGAGGGCTACTCGACCCTCTTCGCCGAGGTCGACGCCCAACTGGCCGTGGCAGGCGCCGAGTTGCCCGGACTCGTGGCCGTACCCGTCGGGGTGGGCTCGCTCGCCCAGGCCGCCGTCACCCACTACCGCAGCCGCCCCGCCGGCCCGGCCCCCGCGGCCCTGCTCGCCGTGGAGCCCGAGACGGCGGCCTGCGCCCTGGCCGGCCTCGTCCAGGGGGCGCCGGTCACCGTGGCGACCGGCGAGACCACCATGGCGGGCCTGAACTGCGGCACCCTCTCCGCCCTCGCCTGGCCCTACCTCCGCGACGGGCTGGACGCCGCCATCGCCGTCACCGACGCCGACAGCGCCCGCGCGGCCCGTGACCTCGCCGCCCTCGGCGTCTCCTCCGGCCCCTGCGGCGCCGCCTCACTCGCCGGTGTCCGCGCGGCCCTCACCGGCGACGGCGCCGACGCCCGCCGCACCGCCCTGTCGCTCGACCCCGCCGCCACCCTCGTCCTGCTCAACACCGAGGGCACCGCCGCCAACCCGCACCACCAGGAGAACCCGTCATGACCAACCCCGACCTGATCAACGTCAACGGCGACCGCCTGTGGCAGTCCCTGAAGGACCTCGCCGAGATCGGCGCGTACGAGGACGAGCGCACCGGCCTGCACGGGGTGAACCGGCTGGCGCTCACCGACGCGGACGCGGCCGGGCGGCGCCTGGTCATCTCCTGGATGGAGCAGGCAGGGCTGTCCGTACGCATCGACAGGATGGGCAATGTCTACGGTCGCCGGGAAGGTACCGACCCCGCCGCCCGCCCCGTGCTGACCGGCTCCCACATCGACAGCGTCGCCACCGCCGGCGCATTCGACGGCTGCCTCGGTGTGCTCGGCGGCATCGAGGTCGTACGCACCCTCAACGAGCGCGGTATCACCACCCGCCGCCCCCTGGAGGTCGCCGTCTTCACCGAGGAGGAAGGCGTCCGGTTCGGAACCGACATGCTCGGCAGCGCGGTCGCAGCCGGCCGCCTGTCCGCGGCCTACGCGCACGCCCTGACCGACCGCGACGGCGCCACCCTCGGCGACGAGCTGGCCCGCACCGGATTCGCCGGCCCCGTCGACGAGCGTCTCGACGCCCCGCACGCCTATGTGGAGTGCCACATCGAGCAGGGGCCCGTCCTCGCTCGGGCCGGGGTCGAGGTCGGCGTCGTCACCGGCGTCCAGGGCATCTCCTGGCAGGAGATCACCTTCCACGGCCGCGCCGCACACGCCGGTACCACGCCCACGGAACTGCGCGCCGACGCCGGACTCGCGGCGGCCCGGCTCATCGTGCGGCTGCGCGCCATGGTCGACTCCGGCTCGTACGGCGAGCTGCGCGCCACTGTCGGACACCTCATCGTCCACCCGGACCTCACCAATATCGTCCCGGCCCGCGCGGAGCTGACCGTCGACCTGCGCAACCCCGACGACGCCGCCATGGCCCGCGCCGAGGAGGATCTCGCGGCCTTCCTCCGGACCCTGGAAACCGGGCAGCCGGGACTCTCGATCGCCACCCGCCGGATGGCCAGGACTGCCCATGTCCCCTTCGACGAGGGCGTACAGAAGGTCATCGCCCGGGCCGCCGACGACCACGGTCTCGCCCATATCTCCCTGCTCTCCGGTGCCGGACACGACGCCCAGGAAATCGCTGCCCTCTGCCCCACCGCCATGATCTTCGTCCGCGGCGAGTACGACGGCATCAGCCACAATCCGCGTGAGTACTCCACTCCCGAGGCCTGCGCGCATGGCGTCGATGTGCTGGCAACCGCCTTGCTGCGCCTTGCCGACGAGGAGTGATCGCCGGGGCAGTGGCTGTGCCCCACGGGTTCTGCCGCCGATGGAGTCCGGTGGGACACGCGCCGGCCGCCACGCGTTCATGAGGTGCCACAACACCCCGCGAACAGGGCCGAATTGGGGAACTGTCGGGCTTCGGCCGCCGACGTGCGGAGTGGTTCCTTGACCGTGTACGGGCAAGTCGTGCGCTGAAATCCGTTAGGGTGCCGCCGTTCAGCGGTGACCGGGGAGACGGGGGAGCACGGATGGCCGTGCGCATTCACTTCAGCGTGGAAGATCTTGCCAGGACGTATGTAGCCGAGCGGCCCGACCCGCTGTGGGAGGTGCTGCTCAGTCTGCATGTGCTCCAGGGTCGCCACGGGGCCGCGACGTTCACCCGCTGGCGGCAGCGGACGCTGTCCCGGCTCGACGGACCGGCGCGCGGACTGCTCGCACTCGCGCCACCACGCGGCTACAGCCCCGACTTCCTCACCCCCGACGCGTCCGCCCGCGGCCTGGAGGAGGGCCTGCAGAGTCTGGCGGCCACCTCGCGCGCTCGGCTTCGCACCGACCTCGGGCGATTCGCTCGTGCCCACCAAACCCCTTTGTGGATACGCGAGTTGACCGGACGCAATCTTCCTCGGATCGCGGACGCGGTGCGCGACTACTACACCGCGGCCATCGAGCCGTACGAGACCCAGCTCCGCAGTCATGTCGAGGCGGACCGGTCGGTGCGCAGCCAGGCCCTGCAAGGGGGCGGAGTGCAGCGGCTGCTCAGCACCCTCAACCCGGAGCTGTGCTGGCAGTCGCCCGTACTGGAGCTGCGTACCGCAAGTGCGGATCGCGAACTCCACCTGGGCGGGCGCGGATTGCGGCTGATCCCGTCCTTCTTCTGCTGGCGTAGCCCCATCATGCTCAGGGACCAGGAGCTGCCGCCGGTCCTGGTCTACCCCATCGAGCGCAGCCTGGGGTGGGACAGTGGCGCCGGCCGCGTGACGGAAGGGGTGACCCAGGGCCGTGACAGATGGATCTCGGCGCAAGGACGGCCGCGAGTCATGGACCGAGAGTCATGGGTCGCAAGTCATGGCCCGGTGGCCTCCTCCTGGGCCGCCGTCCGTCCCAGCGGTAGCGGGCGGTCGGGCTCCCACGGCACCACCACGACCTGATCGTCGTCCTCGTAAATGATCCTTCCCGGGTTCGCGGACTCGATCCGCTCACAGGGCACTTCATGGTGGGCCAGCAGCTCCAGGTAGCCGTCCACCCGGTCGATGAGATGTACGGCCGTGGTCTTGAACCACGCCACGGCGCCCGGGTGCAGTTCGCGATCGTAGACCGTGGGGTCGAGGTCGGAGGGGTTGGCGTAGTTGGCGTCGTACCAGTCGTTGCCGGTGCGCCAGATCCGGTACTGCGCTTCGCTGAGCCTGCCGTCCCGCGCAAGCCCGTTGGCGAGGGCGAAGATGCCGGGGAAGTGGCCTCTCGGGCTGCGCGTGGTTCCCTGGAACCGTACGTACAGCGGCTCGTTCACGTGGTTGCCTCCAGCTTCTGTTCTGTTTTCTGCTGTTCTCTTCTGTAGCGGGCGTTTCGGCTGGTCGGTTTCCCGTGGGGCGTCCGTCAGGTCCGCGACCACTGCCGCATGGTCGGAGGGCCACACGCCATCGATGGGCGCGTCGCCCGCACGCCGGATGGAGCGGACGGCGCCGAGAGCGCCGGGCCCCGGTGGTCCGATGTGGATGTGGTCGACCCGTACGCTCGGGTCGCCGCCGGGCGCGATGTACGGATTCGCCGCATCCCAAGTGGCCGAGGGGGCCGCCGGATCGGCGTACTCCCAGGCGTCCAGGAGGACCTGGCCGGGAACGGCGGGGGCGGTCTTGTAGCCGCCGAGCAGCCGGATCTCGTCGGAGTCCGGCCAGGCGTTGAAATCGCCGGTGACCACCGGCGGAAAGCCGGTCCCACCGCGGTGAGCGGCGACGAATGCGGCCAGCGCCGTGACCTGTGCGCAGCGTACGGCCGAGGCGTGCAGATCCGAGGTCAACTGAGTGGTGAAGAACGGCACTTGGTGTGTCGGCGCGTCCACCCGTGCGTAGAGGGCCAGCCGGCCGTCGTCGTCGCCCTCCGCCGAGGGCAGCCGGGCCACCGCGCGGTCGATGAGGGGCCAGCGGCTGAGCACGGCGTTGCCGAAGTCCAGCGTCGAGTCACCGAGCCGATTCTGCCATCGCTCGGGCGCCGTTGAGGCGGCCCACGTCCAGTGCATATCGAGCTCTTGGGCGAGCCATTCCGCCAGATTCTCCCCGCCGCCGGCCCACACCTCCTGTAACCCGACGATGTCGGGCCGCAGGTCGCGCAGCGTCGTGAGAATGGCCTTTCTGCGCTGTTCCCACGGGCCGAACCGCCACCACACATTCCATGTCACTACGCGCATCTGCTGCCCCGCCCCCGTCTCTCCGTGGTCTCTCTGGTCTCCCCGGGCTCCTCGGTCTCCCCAGGTCCGTCGGTGCAATCCTGCAACAGGGCGCGGTGGCATGGGGCGACGAGATGGCCGTAGGCTCCGCCGCCTGCTCCATGCAGCCGGGGTGGCGGCGCGTCACATGCCCTCATCGGCAGCGCGGCTGGAACATGGCGGGAATGTGGACGAAATCGAGTAGAGACGGCAAAAGGGGCGGCCGACGGGAGCGCTCGTTCGGCGGCTGGTGTGTGGCGTTTCCCCGCCGGGTGCTGATCGTGGCCGGACTTCTGTGCATCGTGTTCGCCTGCGCGGCGTCAGGGTTGTCCGAGCGGCTCTCCGTCGGGGGATTCACCGCGTCCGGGACGCCGTCTGCGCGGGCCGAGGCGTGGGCGACTCGCTTCGGGGCCGATCGGCCCGAACTTGTCCTGGTCCTGCGGCCGTCCCGGCGCGCGCTGGACAGCCCGGCGGTGCAAGCGGCGGGACGTCGTATCACGGAGCGGCTGGCCGCCGAGCGGGGCGTGTCCCGGGCGCGCTCGTACTGGACCGAGGCGGACGAGGCGTTGCGTTCGGCCGACGGCCGCTCCGCTCTCGTGCTGGCCGATCTGTCCGGCAGCGAGACCGACACCGCCCGCACGGCGCAGCGGCTGGTGCCGCGCTACACCGAACACGGGAGCCTCTTCGCGGTCCGGGCCACCGGGCCCGCCTGGAGCCTCGCACAGTCCACCGAGCAGGCACGTACGGACCTGGTGCGGGCCGAGCTGATCGCGGCTCCGCTGACGTTCGCGATCCTGGCCCTGGCGTTCCGGTCACTGGCGGCGGCGCTGCTGCCGGTGGTGGTCGGCGGGCTGTCGGCCGTGGGCGCCCTGGCCGTCCTGCGGGCGCTCACCGCCGTCACGGATGTCTCGGTATTCGCCGTCAACCTCGTCGGCGCACTGGGTTTTGGGCTCGCGGTGGACTACGCGCTCTTCATCGTGGCCCGGTTCCGGGAGGAACGGGCGCGCGGACTCGTGCCGCGCGCGGCCGCGCAGGCCAGTGTGGCCACGGCCGGGCGTACGGTCGCGGTATCGGCGGGCACGGTAACCGCGGCCCTGGCGGCGCTGCTGGTGTTTCCCTTCTCGTTCCTGCGCTCGATGGCGTACGCAGGCATGGCGGTGGTCGTCCTGGCGGCGCTGACGGCGGTCGTCGTGCTGCCGGCCGTTCTGGCGTGCTGGGGACCGCGGGTGGAGTCACTGGATCCGCTGGCACGCGTGCGGTGGGCGCCGCCGCCGACGATCGGCCGGGACAGTCCGCTGTGGCGTGCCGTGGCCCGGGCGGTGACGCGGCGCCCGCTGTGGTGGGGAGCGGCCTGCATGCTGCTGCTCACGGTGATGGTGCTGCCCTTCGGGCACGGGCGTCTGGGGCTGGCCGACGAGAGGATTCTGCCGACCGGCGTCGAGGCCCATGCGACGGCCGATCTCGTCCGCCGGGAATGGGGCACGCCTCCGGAGGGCACCTTGGCGGTGGTACTGCCGCGGGCCGATCCGGACGTCGACAAGGCGGCGCTCGATGCGTACGGGCGCAGGCTGTCCGCGCTGCCGGGTGTCCGCGGTGCCGTGACGGTGACGGGACGGTACGTGGGCGGCCGACGGGTGGGCGAGGCTCGGTCGCAGCGCGCCCTTCCCGATCCCCGTGCCCGTTCCCATCCCCGTACGCCACCGCCCGACCGCCGAGAGCGCGGCACCGTGGCGACGGTGTCGATGGTGCCCGACCCACAGTCGGAGCGCGCGGCCGACCTGGTCCACGCGGTGCGCGGTCTGCCGTCCCCCGGCCCCGGGCATGTCGCCGGCTGGGCCGCACAAGTCGTCGATGCCCGCCATGCGTTGACGAGCCGACTGCCGCTGGCGGCGGCGCTGATCGCGGCGGGGACCATGACCGTGGTGTTCTGGTTCACCCGCAGCGTCGTGATCCCGCTGAAGGTTCTCGCCGTGGCAGCGCTCAGCCTTACCGCGGCGCTCGGGGGCATCGTCCACGTCTTCCAGGACGGCCATCTGCGCTGGCTGGTGGGTGACTTCACCGCCACCGGCACGCTGGACATGACCATTCCGTTGCTGCTGTTCAGCGTGGCATTCGGCCTGTCCGTCGACTACGAACTGTTTCTGCTCTCCCGTATCCAGGAGCACTACCGGGCCACCGGAGACAATACGGAGGCGGTCGTCCACGGCATTGCCCGGACCGGCCGCCTGTTCACCGCGGCCGCCCTCGCCGTGGCCGTGGCGATGGGTGCACTCGCCTCCTCGGGCGTGCTGCTGCTCAAGGAGCTGGGGTTCGGCCTCGCGCTGGCCGTTGTCGTCGATGCCACGGCGGTGCGGGGCGTGCTCGTACCGGCGGTGATGCGACTGGCCGGGCGCGCCAACTGGTGGGCCCCGGCCCCTACCCGGTCGCCTCGACATCGACGACGTCGCGGCCCACAGCCCCTCGCGGACCCGGACACCAGCGCTCCCGCCAGTGTTCCTGTCGGCCCCGGACAGCCTCCGGCCGCTCCACCGCCTACGCCTGCCCAAGCACCCCAGCAGTGACGGTCGGACGACTGCTTCCGCCGGCTACGGCTGTCGCGTGGGTGGGGGAGCGGACACCACTCACCCGGCCGTGGTCCGAGCCTCCTGTGCGGCCCCGCCCGCGATGCCGGACGGCGACCGGAGCGCGTCGACGAATTCGGCCGCCTCACCGAGCGTCGTGGCGGGACGCAGGTCGGCCTCCCCGGTCACGCCGAGGCGTTCGGACATGACGATGGCGAGTTCAAGGAGCGCGAGTGAGTCGACCTCAAGCTGCTCGAAACTCACATCGGGCCGCAGATCAGCCGGCTCGACGCCGAACGTCTCCGTCAGCGCCTCGCAGATCGCGGTGTAGGAATCAGACATGAGCCGTCACGGCTCCCTTCGGTGCGGAACCGGCAGATGAAGTACCGGCGGGTGAAGTGCTGGCGGGTGAAGTGCTGTCAGGCGATGTGCCGGGAGGTGAAGTGCCGTCAGGTGAAGTACCGGCGGATGCGGAACCGGCAGACGAAGAGGACGCCGTCATGCCCGAGCGCACGTACTGCGCCGAGAGCTCCGCCGGCGGCTCCAGGCCTGCCGTCGCGGCTTCCAGCCCGGACCGGTCGTAGCCACGGCGGGACCACCAGTACGGATCCAGCCCGGCGGCCAGTCGCATCAGGGACCGGTCCAGGGGGCTCATTCGCTCCGGGGTGAGCTCCGGATCCAGTTCGACGTCGAGCCAGTCGCACGACTCCAGGGCGATCTGCATCAGCCACGGCACCGAACTGTCTTGAGGGTGCGATACGTGATAGGTCGTCACCAGCAGGCCGTTCGTCCGGTCCAGGCCACTCGGGTCACCCTGGCTGCTGTGACTGCTGTGACTGCTGTGACTGCTCGGGCCACTCGGGCTGTTCACGCCCTTCGCGCCGCCCACGCCACCTGCCTCGTCCGGCTCGCGAGCGGCGCATCGCAGCATCGCCGCCACCGCCCAGTCGACCTGCAGCAGATTGACGACGGCATCCGGCCGACCCGGCACACGCGCCCTATAGGGGAACGTCACGTCCTCGGCAGGCACACCGGATGCGCGTAGGACGAGCGCGGGCCCCTGCCGCCCGAGCAGGCTCGTCCGCGCAGCCTGGACCGCCAGCCAATGCCGTGGCTCACCCGTACGAGCGGACCGGTCGGTCACCAGCAGACTCGGGCGGAACACCACCGCCGGCCGACCCTTTTCCTGCGACCAGTCACGCACCAGTACTTCCGCGCGGTATTTGGACTCCTCATACAGGGTGGCGAACCCGTACCGCTCGTCCAGCGTGTCCTCGAGCACAATGCCCTCGCGCCGTTCGCCGGCGACGAACGCGGTACTGATGTGAAACAGCCGCGTCTCGCGCGCACCGGCATCCAGCAGCTCCAGGACGCGGCCCGTGCCTTCCACATTGGATCGGTGCAGCGCCGCCACCGGTCCCAGCGGGCTGGTGTCGGCGGCGCAGTGCCACAGCTCCTGGGTCTGACGCGCCAGGGCGTGGTGGTCCTCGGCGGACAGGCCCAGCCGAGGCGCGGGCAGATCGATCTTGACCGGGGTCACCCGCCGCTGGAACTCGGCCTCCTCCCAGCGGGCACCCGTGCTGCGCACCGCCCGCGACAATCGCTCCCGAGCCGTGGCCGGATCATCCCGTACGAGGGCGCAGACAGGGCGGTCGTCCCTGCGCAGCAGCGCGGCAAGCAGATGTGCTCCGAGAAAGCCGGTGGCACCGGTGACCGTGATCAACGATTCACTCCTTCGACCGCGTGCCGGCCACGACACGGCAGGGCCGCCGAGCCACGCACCACAACACCCGCTTACTGGCGATTGTCTTATTTATACGCGTATGTCGAGTTGTTGGTGAACAGGCACACAGGCGCCATCGAGCATTCGCGTGAACTCGCGGGAGCGGGAGCCGCAGCGGGATCCGCAAGGGCGGCAAGGACGGCAAGGGCGACGGCGGCCGCAGCAGTAGCGGTCGCAGCCGTCGCGGAGCGTGGACGCGGCCCCGTGCCCAGCCGCCTCGAATCCCTCTCCTCGCTGCCTTCCTCATGGCGCCGCGCGAAACACCAGCACAGCGTTCTGCCCACCGAAGCCGAACGAATTGCTCACCGCCGCCGACATCCGCAGCTGCCGCGGAGCCTTACTGACCACATCCAGATCGATGTCCGGGTCAAGGCACTGCAGATTCGCCGTCGGCGGGACCACCTGCTCCTGCAGCGTCAACACCGTGCAGGCCGCCTCGATCGCCCCCGCACCCCCGGCCGAATGCCCCAGCACGCCCTTCACCGCGGTCACCGGCGGCGGCCTACGGAACACCTGGCGCAACGCCCGCGCCTCGGCCCGGTCGTTCAGCACCGTCGAGGTGCCATGCGCATTGACATGGTCGATGTCCCCCGGCTCCATCCCGGCATCGCCCAACGCGGCCTCCAAGGCCTCGACCGCCCCACGCCCTTCGGGGTGCGGCGCGGTGAAGTGGTACGCATCGCACGATGCCCCGTACCCCGCCAGATAGGCCCGGGCCTTGGCCGCGCGGGCCCGCGCATGCTCCACCCGCTCCAGAACGAGCACCCCGGCCCCTTCCGCCAGGACGAACCCGTCACGCTCCGCGTCAAAGGGGCGGGAGGCGCCGGCAGGATCGTCACCACGGCGCGAGAGCGCACCCATCTGGTGGAAACACGCCGCGGGAACGCGACTGCACAGCGATTCGCTCCCGCCTGCCACCACGACATCGCAGACATCCGCGAGCAGCAACTGCCGGGCGGTACCCAAAGCGGTCGCACCCGACGCGCACGCCGTACTGACCGTCAAATTCGGTCCGCGAACCCGCAGATCCATCCCCAGCTCGCCGGCGACCATGTTCGGCACACTGCGAGGAATGGCCAACGGCGAAATATCGGTCGCCCGACCACCGGCGAGTTTGTGGAACTCCGCCTCGTAACGCTCCATGCTCGCCGTGCCGACGCCCAGGACCACACCCACCCGCATGGGATCCCAGCCCCCCGTGCCGAGACCGGCATCCGCCACCGCCTCACGGGCAGCCACCAGGGCCATCGCCGCAAACCGGTCCAAGCGCCAGGACAACCGGCGCCCCAGGCGCTCCGCCGCATCGAAGTCGGGCACACGGCAACAGAAACTCACGGGCAATTCAGCAAGAGCCGGATCACCCGCTGCGGCGGATTCGCCGCCCAGCACCCCCTGCCATGTGGCGGCCACCCCCACTCCCGCAGGCGTGACCAGCCCCAATCCCGTAACGGCCACCTCCCGCGCGCTCATCCGGCCCCCACCATCAGCACACCTGCCCCAGCGATTCCCGGCATGCCCTCAGTATCTGTACGCGACCTCCCGCCCCCGGTTCGCCGAGCCGCACGGTCCCCCGACCAGCGCAGCCGATCACTCGCGCACCTCGTTCCGTACCTCTTTCACCGGAGCCCGCGAGAAGCCCGGCTCCCGCGAGCGCCCCGCAATCAGTCAGTTCACCCACGCGGAAGCGGCCGGCCGCAACCCTCGAACGGGCGTCTGGACAGTCGGAGAACGGTGCGCCACCGCAAGGGAGTTCTGGGCCCCCAGTCTCCCGCCGGCCCCTACGAGCTGTATGGCGAGCCGGACACGATTCCCAACCGCCGCTTGCTCGCTCAACGCCGATCATGTCGTAGGCCCTTTTCTCTTCCTGCAGTTCACTCACTGCCTTCGCAACGAAAGACGGAGCACAACGACACCGCCGACAAAACCCTCCTCCTCGGCGTTTTGATGACATCGCATTACCGACTGTTCCAGGCCGCGTTTGCTGAACTTCGCGAAAATCGGCCTTCGGAATTGGGGGACGACGAGCAGCTATCCGTGCGGAGTCTGACGGTCGAATGGGGCGGTGACTACCTCACCGGCGTCACCTGGGGGGCGGGGCTTCCGGCGACTGAGCGGCGGCAGTGCGGGCACCGCCGTGTACGACAAACCTGACTGGTTGGAGGAAGGGGGCCTCGGCGACGAGCCCAGCGTGGGCCGACTGTCGTACCTCGTTGCTCGGTCCGGGATGTGACGGGCGCGTGCGCCCGCGAGCCGCCGAACGAAACGCCTGCTTCGGACCAAAGGGGGAGGAGCCGGAACGCGAACAGTGTGCGTTCAATCACCAAAGGTCTCAGGCGCTGGGATGATCTTTACGGGCTCCCTATCCGCGTGAAACGATGTCCGCGCCGCACGGGGGAGCGGCGCACGAGTGGGAACAACCTCCCTTTGCGCACCAACTGTTCAGCTGACAACTGAGGTGCTCCCTTCTTCCCTGGGGCGGCGAAAACCTACCAAGCCGCAGCCAATGACTTACACGGGAATGGGACCACCGATATGAACACCACCGCGCACTCTTCCGGCCGTACCCCGATCTACGAAGAACTCGTCGAGAAGCACGGCGATGTCCTCGCCGAAACCCGCGAGGCCGCCGAGCGTTCCCAACTCAAGGCGTCCCAAGCACTGGACTGGAGCGATCTGCGCCGCCGCCACCAGTGATGCCTTCTCTGCCGGTCCAGTGGTGGTGAGATGGGGCGGACGGGCTCTGCCGTCGACGCCCGACCAGCGGGAACATTGCTCTCGCTCACTCCGCCCCGGGAAAATCCGTCCCGGGAAAAGCGTCCAACAGCCGTGTCGGGGCTGCTTGCTTCCAGGAGTCGACGAGGATGTCCCGCAGCTCCTCCATGTCCTCCAGCTGGGCAAGCCGAACCCTCACCCAAGAAGAGCTGGCCTCGTGCGGCGGTACCCAGAATTTCTCGGGTTCCGCCGCGATCAGCTCCTTTCGCTCATGGATGGGGCACCTCACGGCAAATGACGTCTCGTCGTCGGGGATCGTGATGAACATCTTCCCGGCGACCCGGAAGGTGGGCATCTCCCAGGCCTCCTTCTCCACCGTCTCCGGCAGGGAAAGAGCGATACGGCGGACAGCAGCGGAATCGATCACGCTCCCTACCTTAGACACGCAGCGCACGATACGAACACATATTCCTCAGCTCCCTGCGAACCGGAACCGGCTCTCCTCGCCCCTCGCCTGACCGATGCCCTGGGGCATCCGCAGTTGCCCATCGGCAGGGGACTGTCCCGGCCCGCTCTTCTCGCTCAAGGGGTGGAGTGCGGGCCCTTGTCCCTGATCAGGTGTTCGACGTGGTCGAAGCGGGCGTGCAGAGTGCGCAGCTCCGAACGGAGTGTCTCTGCGTCCTCGCGTGCGTGGTTCCCCACGGCCTTTCCCAGGCGGATCATGTCCTCCTGAGCGTGACCGACAAACCAGGTGGCGAGGGCCGCCGTAATGACACCGAACGCAGTAATGGCGCTGAGCATCAAGAGGGACGCGATGATGCGGCCCCAGAGTGTCACCGGGTAGAAGTCCCCGTAGCCGACGGTGGTCGCCGTCTCGAGCGACCACCACAAGGCCCTCGGATAGGACGTGATATTCGCGTGTTGCGCACCCGATTCGGCGACGACGACCAGAGCGGCGCCCGCAAGAAGTACCACGATCATGACCACGGTGACCCAGAACGCCGCTTTTGCGTGAAGTCGGCGCCACGCCTCATTTCCGAAGAGGCGGGTCAGTACGGCGGCGAGAAACGACGGCACCAACGGGCGTCACCTTCCACTGCGGGCCCGGGTGGGCAACCGGCCTTCCCCTGAAACTGACATTAACAGGGGCTAAGGCGATGCTCGGCCAGGTTGGTGGGTGGGAGGTGATCTGGCCTTTTCGTCTCAGGGGACGCGGAGGAGGATGCATGCCGGTGAGGGACGAGCCGCGCGTGTACGAGATTCGGATTCACGGGTGTGCGGGCACGGAGGAGGCTCTTGCGCCGCAGGAATCGATCGCGCGAGTTCTGTGCCCGGACAGTATCGGATCGAAAACGGATCCGCCCGGTCCTGAGCGAGCGGTCTCACGATCAGTTCGGCGATGAGGCCTGGTGCGGCCCGGCGGGGGTGTCGCCGCGGACGGCATGGAGGTAGAGCGCCAGCGTGTCGAGCGTGAAGTACGAGCTGTAGGAGACGTCCGGGAAGTCGCCGCCTGTGTGATAGCCGCCGATGACGCCGATCAGGGCGTAACCGGTGAAGTCCCGTACCAGGAACGGGCCGCCGGAGGTGCCACCGATGTAACCGGCGCACGCGATCTCCAGGAAGTCGCCGGGGGCGGCCGGGTCGGTACTGGTGTACCGGTGGGTGGAAGAGGTGCAGTCCAGCGGCTTGGGGTGGGTGGTGTCGCTGTTGCCGGGGTAGCCGATGAGCCGTACGTTCCGGTGGCCGTACCCCGGGTACGGGCGGAGGTGGTAGCCGCCGGTCACCTCCTCCACCTCGGCCCCGTCCTGGCGCGCCGCGAGCCGTACGACCGCGTAGTCCCAGCGAGCGCCCGCGTCGGTTCCGAGGTCGTAGTAGCGCTGGTCGATGTAGATGCGGTCGACGGGGTAGATGCCGTGTGGCTTCTGGCCGTCGTGATACTGCGGCACGAAGGACAGATACCGCTTGGGGTTCGGGGAGCGCAGACAGTGTGCGGCAGTGACCACGAGGTCGCGGTGCGGGCTGCGGACGACCGTTCCGCCGCAGAACCGGCCGGTGTTGTTGCCGTCCGTCCAGAAGAATGTCCCCACCTGGGGGAGGCCGTCGAACGGGTGGCTCGGCGGCGTGGGGTCGGCCGCCGAGCGCGGCGCTCGCGAACTCCTTGCGGCGGAGGCCGGTTCGGCGGCCCTCATCCGCTGCGGAGTCCAGTACGCGTCGGCCGACACAGGGGCTGAACCAGATGTGTTTGCGGCGTGAGCGAGCGTCTCGGGCGGGACTGTGAGCGACAGTCCGAGAAGAAGCGTGGTGATCATCAGGGCGACGGGGCCGCGTACGGCAATCGGTCTGCGCATGATCGGGGTCCTCCCGAGGGCACGGCGTACGGAGCGAGAGACGTGTGCGAGGCGGGACGTGTGCGGGCGGGACACGTGCGAGGCGAGCGTGCCATGGTCCTACGGCGGGGAGGCGCGTGGCGAGAGGGCGTGCCGGAATTCGTGCTCCTGCTGTGCCCTATACCGCTCCTGTCCCGTAATGCGCACGTCCCGTACGGCTCACGGCCGGCTGCGCATCGGTACGTCGTCACGCGGGCGGCTCCCGAAGGTGCGATCCGGCCGAACGGTTCCCCGCCGACCGGGCCATGGGCAGCGCACCTGCACCCGCCGCCGCGGCGGCATCGGGAGCCGTCACCGGCCGGCCGCCGCGGAACACCCCGCAGCGCCCACCCCTGCCACCGCCCCTGTCCCCGCCCCCACCCCGGCTCCGGCCCCCGAGCCCTCGCCCGCCCCCGTGCCGGTGCCGGCCCGAGCGCCTACCGCTGCCCCCGACCCGCCTCGCACCCGGCCGGTGAGCGCCATGCCGGTAGCGACGTCGCGCCGCCCGGCCGCCAAGAGGCCCGGGCCGAGCAAGCCGAGCAAGCCGAGCAAGCCGAGCAGGCCGAGCAGGCCGAGCCCCGCCTCCGACGCATCCGCCCTCGACCCCCGGTTCGCCAACGGTCCGCTCGCCGTGCTGGACGGTGAGGGTTCGGCGTACTGTGTCGGCGGCCTCATCCTCGACCGTCCGGCCAGGACTCTCCCGGCCCTGGTCGACCGGGCATTGACCGAGGCGCGGCTCGGTGCGCCCCGCCTCAACCGCAACGGCAAGGACGCCGATCCGCTCGTCGTCATCACCGCCGAGGCGGCCGAACGGTTCGGTCTGCCGGGGACGTTGGAGGACCGGCGCGGTCTGCGTCTGCCCGAGGACCACAAGGTCATCACCCAACTCGCGCGCGCGAAGTGGCAGCTCACCCGCGGCGGTTTCGGTTCCTGGCCGCGGATCTACCGCCCGGCGCAGGGCGGGCAGCGTCAGTGCGTACAGCTGGCGATCCTGCCCTGGGGCGCGCTCGACACCCGCTCCTGGGGGAACACGAACCAGCACGTCGAGCTGGACTTCTGGGATCACGTCGAGCTGGATTTCCAGGTTGTCGTTGGAAGGCCGCGGGACCCGGATGAGGTGACCGAGCGGGGTAATGGGCGGTCCTCGGAAAATGCCTGGTGTCGGCGCTGCGTCTCGGGCAGGCTCCGCAACGATGAGAGACGAATCAGCGGGTGACCGGGCGTACATGCCGGTGGACTCGCTCAAGGGGCTGCTGCAACGAGGTCGGGGTCTGGGCGCGCTGTGGGCGCCGGACGATTCGGCGACAGCCGCCGAGTTGGTGTACGAAGCCGTCCGGCAGGACTGGCGGTGGGATTCGGTGGACGACCGCCACCTCTATCTGGCGCGCTTGATCCAGGGGCTGGGACTGGCGCTGGATCCGGTGGTCTCCCTTCTGGCGGGTGACGAGGACGAGTGCGAGCAGGCCACCAGAATCCTGGAGCTGCTGGCCGTGTCGGGGTCGGCCGAGGCCCGAGAGGCCTTGCGGGCCTACATCCGGGAGGGCGAGCACTGGGTGGATGTCATGGAGTCCGTGGCGGGCAGCTGGCCGGTGGAGTGGTGGGACGACCTGGCCGATGTCGCGCGGGCCAGGCTGAGCGGGGAGGAGTCGCTGCTGTGGCGCTCCGATCCCTGGGTGCGCTGGGGGACGGGACGCAGGACGTCCGCACATCCGCGCCCGAAGGGGGTACGGACCGTGGAGATGGGTCCGAGCCGTCGCCGGCTGCTGTCCGTACTCGCCGACCCGGACACGGCCGACGGTGCGAAGGCCGAGGCTCTGCACACTTTGGCCGGCCGCCCGCCGGAGCCGGACCTGATCCCCTTGGTGCCGGGGCTCGGGACGGTGGACGGCGCGTGGCCGCTGCCCTGGCTCGTGCGTGCGGTCGAGCGGCTCGGTTCCCTCGCCGTGCCGGAGGCGCGCGCATGGGCCGCGGACGAGCGGGGTTGGCTGTCCTGGACCGGCATCCGGATTCTGGCCGAACACGGCGAAGCCCAGGACCTGCCCGCGCTGATGCGGGAACTCGCCGCCCATGAGGAGGCGCGCCAGTGGTGCGGCCCAGACCGGCTGGCGGCCGGTCTGGCCCGCTTCGGGCCGGCGGCCGCGGAGGCCGCGCCGGCACTGCGCCGATTCTGGCTGTGCACCCCGCACTCCTACGAACGGCCGGCCTACTTGAAGGCACTTGCGGCCATCGACCCGGCCGGGCTCGACCGTGCGTACACCGAGTCCCTCTGGGACTGCGAATCGAACGCCCGCCTGCTGGGCATCGCCTCCGCACCCGACGTGCCGCTGGTCCGGCAGCGGCTGACCCGGCTGCGGGACGACCCGATGGAGGAACCCGAGGTCAGGGCCGCCGCCGGGGAACGACTGGCAGCGGGCGGGCGCTGATCCTCTACGTGTTGCCCGACGTGTTGCCCGACGATGCCCGGTGCGAGGCGTGTGGCGCTGCCTCTCACCGCGGGCAGTGATCACCGCCAGCGTCGATCACTCATGGTGGTAAAGGGGATGCCGAGGGTTGCCGGCGCTGTGGACGGGCCTTTTGTCTGTCGTGGATCTGGATCTGGATCTGGATCTGGACCTGGGGCCTGGACCTGGATCTGAATCTGGGGCGGTCCTTCGTTGGCCTGGGCAATATGCATGGCTGCGTCAGAGTGTGGGCCGGCTGCCACCGGCCCGTGCCGATCCCTTCAGCACCTCGATGACGCTCGCGTAGCTGTCGGGGCCGTGGCCTGCCTCCCTGGCTCGTTCCATCGTGGTCTTCAGCAGCTCCGGCAGGGCATTGTCGATGCCGCGCGCCGACGCCGCGTGGATGAGGTGGTCGATGGCCGCGATCTGGACGTCGATGGTGGCGTCGTCGCCCGGGTAGTGGCCGGCGTCCACCTGGGGCGCGTACGTGGTGAGGAAACCGGCAACGGCGGTCAGCCAGCGGATCGCGACCGGGGTGAAGGCCGTGGCCTGCGTCTTTTCCGCGCCTACCAGGGCGGTGCCGTGCAGCCAGCCGGTCATGGTGGACCACATCAGGCCGAGCAGGGCGGCGTCGTACAGGGAGGCCAGACCGGGGTCGGTTCCCAGGTGCAGGGGATCGCCCAGGGCTTCCAGGGTTGGCCGGTGGGCTTCGAAGACGGTGTGGGCACCGCTGTAGAGGAACATCATCTCCGGATTGCCGACACCCGGCGGGGTGGTCATGATCGCGCCGTCCAGGTAGTCGGCGCCGTGCGACCGGGCCCATGCGGTGGCCTCGTGGGCCTGCTCCGGGGATCCGGAGGTGAGGTTGACCAGGGCCTTGCCGGCAAGGGAGTCGGCGACCGGGTCTAGGACGGTGTGCAGCGCCTCGTAGTCCAGTACGCAGGCGAGGGTGAGCGGGCTCGCGGCGATGGCTTCCTCGGGGGTCGCGGCCAGGTGGGCGCCCCGTTCGACCAGCGCGTCGGCCCTGCGTGCCGAGCGGTTCCACACGGTGACCGGGTGGCCGCGCTCCAGCAGTGCGGCGGCCAGCGCCGAGCCCATCGAGCCCAATCCGAGGACGGTGACGGCCGGGTGACGAGTATTCATGGCACAACTCCTTCTACGCCGCGAGCGGCGGTCGGTGATCACGTACGGACCACGCTCGCAGCTCCCGGACGCCGCAAGAAGTGACAGCGGTGACGACCGGCACCAAATTCCTGCCATACCCTTCGGGGTATGAGCGCTGGTTCCGTCGCCGTGGTGGTGCCCGTCGATATCGGGGTTCCCTCTTGGGACCTCTACGAGTTGAGCATCCCCTGCACCGTCTTCGGCAAGCCGCAGCCCGACCTGGCCGACCCCTGGTACGAGCTGCGGCTGTGCGGAATCGGAGAGCCGCAGCAGGAGGGGCAGGGCGGCCCCATGGCCGACAACGGGCTGGCGCTGCGGACCCGTTACGGCCTCGACGATCTCGTCAACGCCGACACGGTCATCGTGCCCTCGGTGCCCGACCCCTGTGTGGAGGACGGCAGACCGCTGCCGCCGGACCTGATCACGGCCCTGCGCCGCGCGTACGACGCGGGGGCCCGCATGGTCTCCCTGTGCACCGGTGCCTTCGCGCTCGCCGAGGCGGGGCTGCTGGACGGGCGACGGGCCACCGCCCATTGGATGCACACCGCCCAACTGGCCGAGCGCTACCCGAAGGTGCACGTCGACGACTCGGTGCTGTACGTGGACGACGGAGACGTACTCACCAGCGCCGGGCTGACCGCCGGCCTCGACCTCTGCCTCCATCTCGTACGCCGCGACCTGGGCGCACATGTCGCCAATCAGCTGGCACGCCGGATGGTGGTACCCGCACACCGGCCCGGCGGTCAGGCGCAGTTCATCGACCTGTCCGTGCCCGCCACCGACGACCAGGGCTTGGGACCCGTACTGGAATGGGCCCGTGCACGGCTGGACCAACCGCTGACGGTCGAGGACCTGGCGCGGAGGGCGGCGATGAGCCCGCGGACCTTCTACCGCCGGCTCCAGGCGGCCACGGGGACGACACCGCTGCAGTGGCTCCTCAACCAGCGCCTGGGGCGTGCCCAAGGTCTTCTGGAGTCCACCGACCTCCCGATGGACAAGGTGGGGGAGCTGAGCGGACTGGGCACGGCGAACAACCTCCGCCACCACTTCCTCAAGCAGATCGGTGTGTCGCCGAGTGACTATCGGCGGGCCTTTCCCAGGACCGGGTGATCGCCACGCCGGGAGGCGGGAGGCCGGGAGGGGATCACCAGGGCGCCGGGATGCCGGGATGCCGGGATGGGGGCCGCGGACCCGGCCCCGCCCCTTTACGTCGCTCGCCGCCCGGAACCGCCCGGAGGTAACCTGAACCCAGTGCTTTTGCCCCCAGTGCCGGGGAGGTCAGATGACCGATTGTGAGAGCCTCCGCCCCAGCAAGGCGGACGCCCCCCGCTACCTGCCCATCGCCGAGCACGGCCTGATCGGCGATATGCGTACGGCTGCGCTCGTCGGCACGAACGGCACCATCGACTGGTACTGCTGCGCACGCTTCGACGCGCCCAGCGTCTTCGCGGCGATCCTGGACGCCGACCGGGGCGGGGCCTTCGAGCTCGCCCCGGACGTACCCGCTCGGACCAAGCAGTTCTACTTCCCCGACACCAACATCCTGATCACCCGGTTCTTCGCGGACAACGGCGTGGGCGAGGTCCAGGACTTCATGCCGATCGTCGACGACTCGCGCGAGGCGGACCGCCACCGGCTGATCCGGCGGGTGCTGTGCGTACGCGGGTCGCTGCCGTTCACCGCCCGGGTGGCTCCACGGTTCGACTACGGCCGGCGGCCCCATACGGTGAGTACCCGGCAGGGCCAGACGTTCTTCGAATCGCCGGAACTGTCTCTCGCGCTGACGTCCAGCGTCCCGGTCGCGATCGACGGCCCGGACGCCAGGTCATCGTTCACGCTGGGCGAGGGCGAGGCCGCGGTCTTCGCGCTCGACCGGATCGGCGACGGGGTGGAGCCCCGGGCCTGTGCGGTGACGGAGGCGGAGGAGCTGTTCGGTGCCACGGTGCGGTACTGGCGCGGCTGGCTGTCCCAGTCCCGCTACCGAGGACGCTGGCGGGAGATGGTGCACCGCTCGGCGCTCACCCTCAAGCTCCTCACCTACGCGCCGACCGGCGCCATCGTGGCCGCTCCCACCACCAGTCTGCCCGAGCAGATCGGCGGCGAGCGCAACTGGGACTACCGGTATGCGTGGGTGAGGGACGCCGCGTTCTGTATCTATGCGCTGCTCAGACTGGGTTTCACGGACGAGGCCAAGGCGTTTGTGCACTTCCTGTCCCAGAACGTCTGCCTCAACAACAGCTCCGACGGCCCGCTGCAGATCATGTACGGCATCGACGGCCGGAGTGAACTGCCCGAGGAAGAGCTGCTCCACCTGGAGGGCCACCTTGGCTCGGCCCCCGTCCGGATCGGCAACAACGCCGTCAATCAGCTCCAACTGGACATCTATGGGGCCCTCATCGACTCGCTCTACCTCTATGACAAATGGGGAGAGCCGCTGTCCAGCGAACACTGGGACACGGTCGGCAACCTGGTCAACTGGGTCTGTGACAACTGGGATCAGCCGGACGAGGGCATCTGGGAGACCCGCGGAAAGATCCAGAACTTCCTGTACTCGCAGCTGATGTGCTGGGTGGCGATCGAACGGGCGATGCGGATCGCCACGCATCGGGGTCTGCCGGCGGACATGCTCCGCTGGGGGCGGGCCCGTGATGCGATCTACCGGCGGATCATGGAGCGTGGCTGGTCCGCCGAGCGGAAGGCGTTCGTGCAGCACGAGGGTGACGATGTCCTCGACGCCGCGGTCCTGATGATGCCGCTGGCCAAGTTCATCTCGCCGACCGACCCGAAATGGCTCTCCACCCTGGACGTACTGGGCGAGGAGCTGGTGTCCGACTCCCTGGTCTACCGCTATGACCCCCGCAGCAGCCCGGACGGACTGCGCGGCGAGGAGGGCACCTTCTCGATCTGCTCGTTCTGGTACGTCGAGGCGCTCTCCCGCGCCGGTCGCGTGGACGAGGCCCGGCTCGCGTTCGAGAAGATGCTCACCTACGGCAACCACCTCGGTCTGTACGCCGAGGAAATCGGCCGTACCGGCGAACAGATAGGCAACTTCCCCCAGGCCTTCACCCACCTGGCACTCATCAGCGCGGCCTTCAACCTCGATCGGGCGTTGGGGTAGGACGAGCGCGCCGAACACCAGCATCACCACCACCAGGTGGGTATGGCATGGGCATGATCCCGGAGTCTACGGAAGGTGGGCGGGCCCGTGGTCGTGGAGGTGGGGGCACTTGATGCGCTCTCAGCCTCAAGGGCCGAGGAGTCTGCTTGAGGGCCGAAGAGTCCTGACGGAGCTCTTGACGGACCGTCCACACAAGGTGAACATGCGTCAGGCAAGAGAGCGCTCCCATGAACTTCAATCGTTCACTTCCTGAATCAGGAGAGCTGCTGTGCCCACACCCCCCGCTGACGCCACACCCCGCGCAGGCACCACACCCCCCGCGCACGCCTCACCCTCCTCCGACGCCTCGTCCGTCCGTATGCCGAGGCCCTCACGCCGCAGAGTTCTGGCCGCGATGGCAGCCGCCCTCCCCGCCGCAAGTCTGCCGGTTCCGGCCTCCCAGGCGCCCGCGGCGCCTGCTGCCGTCGCCGCGCTGCCGGGAGGCGGCGACCTCGGCCCGAACGTGCTGGTCTTCGACCCCTCCATGCCCGACATCCAGGGCAAGCTCGACGAGATCTTCAAGCAACAGGAGTCGGCCCAGTTCGGCACCGGAAGATACGCACTGCTCTTCAAGCCCGGCACGTACAGCGGCCTGAACGCCCAGATCGGCTTCTACACCTCGATCGCCGGTCTTGGACTGTCGCCCGACGACACGACCTTCCACGGCGATGTGACCGTCGACGCCGGCTGGTTCAACGGCAACGCGACACAGAACTTCTGGCGCTCGGCGGAGAACCTCGCGCTCCGTCCCGTCAACGGCACCAACCGGTGGGCCGTGGCGCAGGCGGCCCCGTTCCGGCGGATGCACGTCAAGGGCGGGCTGAACCTGGCGCCCGACGGCTACGGCTGGGCCAGCGGCGGCTACATCGCCGACAGCCGCATCGACGGCACGGTGGGCCCGTACTCGCAGCAGCAGTGGTACACCCGCGACAGTTCGGTGGGCGGCTGGAACAACGCCGTGTGGAACATGGTGTTTTCGGGAGTCGAGGGGGTGCCCGGACAGACCTTCCCCGACCCGCCGTACACCACCCTGGACACCACTCCGGTCTCCCGCGAAAAGCCCTTCCTCCATCTCGACGGGGGCGACTACAAGGTCTTCCTCCCCGAGAAGCGCACCAACGCCCGCGGCACCACCTGGGGAAACGGCACACCACGGGGCGAGTCCCTACCGCTCGGCCAGTTCTACGTGGCCAAGCCCGGCACCGACGCGGCGACCCTCAACGCCGCACTCGCCCAAGGCCTCAACCTGCTGCTCACGCCCGGCATTTACCACGTCGACCGGCCGATCGAGGTGCAGCGGGCGAACACCGTGGTCCTGGGCCTGGGATACGCGACCCTCATTCCGGACAACGGGGTGACCGCCATGAAGGTCGCCGACGTCGACGGTGTGCGGCTCGCCGGCTTCCTGATCGATGCCGGCCCGGTCGACTCCGCCACGCTGCTGGAGGTCGGCCCCGAGGGCGCATCCGCGAGCCACGCCGCCAATCCGACGACGGTCCAGGACGTCTTCATACGGATCGGCGGGGCGGGCCCCGGGAAGGCGACGACCAGCATGGTGATCAACAGCAATCACACCATCATCGATCACACCTGGGTCTGGCGCGCCGACCACGGCGACGGCGTGGGCTGGGAGACCAACCGGGCCGACTACGGGGTCCGCGTCAACGGTGACGACGTTCTGGCGACCGGGCTGTTCGTCGAGCACTTCAACAAGTACGACGTGGAGTGGCGCGGCGAGCGCGGCCGGACGGTCTTCTTCCAGAACGAGAAGGCGTACGACGCGCCCAATCAGGCCGCGGTCCAGAACGGCAGCACCAAGGGCTTCGCCGCGTACAAGATCGCCGACACGGTGACCACCCACGAAGGGTGGGGGCTGGGCAGCTACTGCTACTACAACGTGGATCCCACCATCCGCCAGGACCACGGCTTCGAGGCTCCGCCGAACCGCCCTGGCGTGAAGTTCCATGATCTGCTCGTGGTCTCCCTGGGCGGGAAGGGCCAGTACGAGCACGTGATCAACGGCATCGGTGCGCCCACGTCGGGCACCTCGACGGTGCCGTCCACGGTGGTCTCGTATCCCTGATCATCCGCCTGCTTCGACCATCCGGGTACAACGCCTGGACCCGAAGGGTGGCGTGGCTGGATCGAGAGATGTAGCGGCGGTCCGCGTCATGTCATGCCGCGGGAGGGTTTGACGCGCCGTTCGTGTCGTGCCCGCCGGAGTGCGGCTTCATCGGCGGCGCCAAGGGCACACGTAGGTCTCGGAGACTCTGCGGCGCGTGGCGGGCGGACGCATGAATCCGACGGAGGCGCCCCGGGCGCCCAGGTGCCCGCCTCTCTCGCCGTTCGCGAAGGGAGAGCTGATGACCACGATGTATGGGACGAGCGGGCCGGGCCGGGGCTCCGCGGGGCGGGCCTGGGGGAGGGCGCTGCTCGGCGGCGCGGTGATGGCGGGGGCGCTGGGAGCGGGCAATGCGCTGGGTCCGGTGCTCGTCCGGGCGCTCGGTGCCGAGGGCTATGCGCGGCAGCTGCTGCCCGCGGCCCTGGTGAGCGCGCTCGCGGTGCCTGCCGTGCTGTGGCTACGGGCCTCACGGTCAACGAAGCGATATCCACTGGGACTTGGGCCTCCGTCCGCGGCGGCACGCGGCTTCTTGCGTGGATCGGCCGTCACCACGTCGTGTGCCGCCCTCGTGCTCGGGGGCGGCACGGCGGCCGGGTGGGTGCGGTGGTCCGGCCTGGACCTGGCCGCCCTCGCGTCGTTCCTGGTGAGCAACGCCCTGGTGGCCGTGCTGCTCGAGGCGCTGCCGGAAGAGACGACGCTGCGCGGCTATGCGTGGGCCTCGTTGCGCGACCGTTTCGGCGGGGTGCTCTCGGCCCTGGGGACGACGATGGTCTTTCTGCTGGTGCCGGCAGCGTCCACTGTGGTGCAGGCCGGCGTGGCCCGGCTGGTGGGCGTGGCGGCACCGCCGATGGGCGTCACTCCGGCCGGTCAGGACCCTGTCGCGTATCTGGTGCTGCTCTCGGTCTTCGGACTCACGCTGGTGGCCGCCCGTACGGCACCTGGACCCGCGCCGCTGTGGGCGGCGATCGGTACACATGTGGCCTTCCTGAGCGTCAACCGCGTCGTGTTCGAAGGGGTGCAGCGGGACGCGGGCTGGTCGGCGCAGGTCGCCCCGCTCCACGCCGCGGTCCTCGAACTGGGGTATCTGGTGGCCACGGCGGTGGTCTTTGTCGGGGCGCGGATGGCCTGGTCCCGGGTGGGGGCACGGGTACGGACACAGGCACGAGTACGGGCTCGGGCGCGGTCGAGGGCACGGGCGCGGGCGCGCGCACGGGCCGGGATACCGGCGTACGCACGGGCTCAGGCTCATCGGCGCCGGCTCGTGGCCTGAGTCGTCAGGCGTGGTCGGCCAGGAGAAGATTCGCGGCGAAGCCGAGGAAGGCGATTCCGCTGACCCGTTCCATACGGCGCCGGAAGGACGGACGCCGGGCGCGCTCGCCGAGGACGGATGCGGCGCCGGAGACCACCCGGTACCAGATCGACAGCTCGATCACATCGATCGCCGTGAGCAGGAGAGTGGTGCTGAAGACCGGCGTCCCATGGGGGATGAACTGCGGGATCAGGCTCATGTAGAAGATGCCCGCCTTGGGGTTGAGCAGATTGGTGCCCAGCCCGGCGCGGAAGGCGGCGGCACGTTCGCGCGGGGACGGGACGGCGGGCCCCTCGGGGGAACCGGGCGGGGCCACGTCGGTGGCGGCGCCGCCCCCGGTGTCCGCCTGCGTGTGGTGCGCGTTCCGTTGCCTGGACCGCCACAGGGCCGAGGCGCCCAGCCACGTCAGGTACAGGGCGCCGCCGATGCGCAGGGTGTCGTAGGCCGGACGGGAGGCGGTGAGCAGTGCGGTCAGTCCGACGGCGGTCGCCAGGCCCCAGGCCACGCAGCCGGTGAGGATGCCCAGGGCGGCGGCGCGTCCGCCGGTCCGGCCGTGCGCGAGGGAAGTCCGCACCACGAGCAGGGTGTCCAGACCGGGCGTGACGTTGATCAGCGCGGCGACACCGGCGAAGGCGAGGGTGGCTGTGAGCATGACATGAGGCTAGTGGCGACGACGGACGTGCGGCCGTGGCTCGTCGAGCCACGGCCTGCGACGTCTGCCGCGGAGGTTACACGGGCTGACCGATCGGCCTGATGATCACGTTGTTGACGTCCACACCGCTCGGCTGCCGGATCGCCCACACGAGGGACTCGGCGACCTGGTCAGCCGTCAGGAGATTTCCCTCCGGAAGGCCGCCCATGCCCTCCCAGAACGGGGTTTCCACCCGGCCAGGAGCAATCAAGGTCACACCGATGCCATCGGCGGTCACCATGCGCCGCGTGTTCTCGGCGAGCCCCGTGACCGCCCACTTGGTCGCCCCGTAGATATTGCCGGGAGTGTGGACGAAGCCCGCGACACTGCCGACGAGCACGATCCGTCCGCGCGTCTCCTTCAGTGCGGGCAGGGCGGCCCTGATGAGCAGGGCGGGGCCGAGCACGTTGGTCAGGACCATCTCGCGCCATCCGGCGGGATCTCCGTCGGCGAGGGTGTCATGGGTGGCGAAACCGGCGTTGGCGACGACGGTGTCCAGCCGCCCGAACTCCTTGACGGTGGCGTCGACAGCCGCTTGGACCGTGTCGTGGTCGGCCGCGTCCCCGGCCACGGTCAGCAGCCCGGCCGGCTTGCCCAACTCCTCGGCAAAACGGCGCAGACGGTCGTCATTGCGTCCGGTGATGGTCACGCGATGCCCTTGATCCAGCAGCTGTCGGGCCGCTGCCGCGCCAATGCCGCTGCCACCGCCGGTGATCAGGGTGACGGGAGATTCGGTCATGGGTACCCCCTGGAAACGTGTCCTGGCCGTGCCCTGTCACCAGGAACACCGCCCTTGCGATGGCGGGGATTCCATCAATTGGAGTGCGCTCTATGTCAACCCGGATGCGTGTCGGACCGGATGGGGGCGAAGCGTCGCGTGGGGCGACGGGTGCCCGTCGCGGAACGGGCCGACCCGGTTTCGTAGACTCCGCGGATGCTCCCCGAACGATCTCCTGCCCCTGACGCCGCCATGTTCCGCTTCGGCAAGCAGCGGATGCGCCAGACGATGCGTGGCGCCATCGCCGCTTTTGTCTTCGCCCTCTCGATGCCGATCGCCTGCGTCGTGTACGAATACGGCGTCGGGACCTGGGTGTTCGCCGTGCTCTGGTTCCTGGTGCTCGGCGCGGTCGGGGCGTTCATGGCGTGGGCCGGGTGGGCGGACCGCGAGGCCTATCTGGCATTTGACGCGACCGGCGTGTGGTGGCTGCACAACAAGACGGCGCACGCGGTCGTCCCGTGGGCCTCGCTCGACGGCGTGGGGCTGTTCCGGTGCCCGCAGGGAACGGACAACTCACCGCACAAGCTGGTGAGTCTGGAGCTGTGCCCCGTCGGCGGGGTGAACGAGGACGACCCTGCGCTCTCCCCGCTCATCGTGCAGGACCGGTCCGGCGTTCCGGGTGTACCCGACCGCCGCTATCGCATCGGCGTCCCCGTGTTCGCCACCCGCCACTATGGCGGCGCGCTGATCGAGGCCGCCCGCTCCCGCGCCGCAGATCTCTGGTTCGGCGAGCACGAACGGCCCTTGGGCTACCTCCGTCAGGAGAACCTCATCAGCTAGGACGAGGCCCGTACCCGGGACCGGGGCGGGCCTCCTCGCTCGATGGGCCTGCGCCGCGCGCTTGCGGAGCGTGCGTGCGGGCCGCGTTGTCAGACCCTGCGGCTACGGTCTGCCGGTATGAACGAACTGTCACCGCATGCCGCACAGCTTCGGGCAGCGCTGGCCCGGCCCGACGCGGAAGGGGACGGCAATGTGTGGGCCGCGTGCGCGCAGCTGACGCCGGTGGAACTGGGCGCGCTGCTGCCCGCCGCATACCGCACCCTCGCCGACGAGAGCGCCTCGGACCACGCCCGCCGGGTCGCCCGCGAAGTGACCTGGACCAAGGCGCAGCCGTCCTTCACCGCCGCCACTCTCACGGACCTTTACGCCGCGCTGGCCGAGTCACCGCGGCCCACCGATGTCCGTTACGCGGCGGGTGCGTTGTTGCGCTGCACCGAGCCGTGGGACCAGGAAGCCCTGGCGGAGCATGCCGCGATCCTGGTGAAGGTGGCCATGCGGAGGGCCGACGCGACTGCCGATGCCGCCCTCGCCGTTGCTGCCCTGGCCGGCCCGGTGGCCGAGAAGGAACTCGCGGCATGCCTGCGCGCCGTGTACGACGACAGCCCGTTGAGACGCGCTGAAGTGGAGGTGATCCTCGCCACCGGCCCGAGCGAGCGCGCGCTGATTGCCGAGGACCGGCGCTACGGGCTCACGTGGGGCGACTGGCCGCCGCTGCCCGACCGGGGCGTGGAGCAGCCGGCCGACGCGCTGCATGCCGAACTCGCCCGGCGCGTCCTCCGTGCCGCCGCCGACCACCTCGCCGCCCTCCACGCCGGACGGATCCCCTACGTCGCCGACAAGGCCTTCACCCCGGCCGACACGGACACCCTGCGCCGCGCCGCCCGGCTGGCCCTGCGGCGCGACGAGCCCTGGGCCGGGGAGGCGCTTGCCACCGTGCTGCCGCAGGTCACCGTGGCTCCGACCAGCGCCAAGACCCTGCCCTCGCAGGGCGCCTGCATCGCCCTCGCCCAGGCGGTGGAGGCCTGTCCGACGCCCGAAGCCCTGGCCGCGCTGCGCGAAGCCCGCCGCGTCGTACGGCACGCCGGCGTCACCAAGAAGCTCGACCGCACCCTGCGGCGCGCCGAACGCAACCTCGGCCGGCGGCCTGAGACCGTGCTCCGCCTCCCGGACCTCGGCTACGGCACCGACGGAGGCCGGCGGCTCCCGTGCGGTGCGTACACCGCCGTGCTCACCGTCTCCGACGAAGCCACCCTGGCCTGGGAGCGCGCCGACGGCAGTGCCCTGAAGTCGCTACCGGCCGCCGCCCGCCGTGACCACCCCGAGGAAGTCGCCGCCGCCCGCGATCTGTTGGGCACGACGCGCAGCCAGATACGGACCTTGATCCGTGGCCTGGAAGGCGGCTTCGCCGAAGGAACCGTCTATCGGTACGGCCGTTGGCGCGATGCCCTGGCCACCCACCCCGTGGCCCGCGGCACCGCCCGCCGTCTCATCTGGGAGGTCGAGCACGCCCCCGGGCAATGGCGGGCGATGCTGCCCGCGGCCGGCCCGTCCGACTTCCCCGAGCCAGGCCCCTCCGACGCCGTACGGCTCTGGCATCCCGCCCGTGCCACCCCTGCCGAACGCCACTTCTGGCGTGACCGGATCGCGGCACTACGGCTGCGCCAGCCCTTCCGCCAGGCCTACCGCGAGCACTACCGGCCCCCGGAGACCGGCCACTCCACCACCATGTTCCACGGCCATCTGGTCCGTGTCGAAGCGGTCCTCGGCCTGGCCGTACGCCAGGGCTGGAACATCGAGGACGATGAACTCGCCCTCCCCGTAGGGGATATGAAGGCGCGCTTCGGCATCGCCGGGAGCCTCTACCCGGGCGCTACGGGGTGGGCGGAGGCCCAGGACGTCAGCTTCCATCGCGCCGACGGAACCCCACAGCCGCTGGCCGACGTCGATGCCGTCCGGCTGTCGGAAACCCTGCGCTCCGTCGACCTCCTCATCAGCACCGGTAGTTTCGCCTGGTGCGACACCCACGCCCACGACCGCGGCGCCTGGCAGGCGCTTGACCGCCTCTACACCCTGCCGCTCGGCCGGACCGCACGACTGCGCCGGGAGGCGGTGCGCCGCATCCTCGCCGAACACCTCGCCTCCGGCCGTATCGAGCTCGGCGACCGTCAACTGCGTCTGGACGGCTACGACATACACCTGGCCACCGGCCGGGTCACCCGCGACGGCGATCCGGTCGACATCAGCCTGCCCCAGGGCCGGCAGGCCGTCCCGCTGCCGTTCCTGCCCTACGACGAAGCGCTGCTGGAACGCGTCGTGCGTACGGTCGGCCATCTCTTGGACGACAGTGCCCACGGGCGTGGCTGACCCGGGTCCCGCAAGGGAAGGCGATTCGCCTCGCCCGCGGCGGAGCGTAATGAAACCGATAGCAAGCAATATGTGAACGGCACGGGAGAGCAGGTGTGATGCGTGGCACACTCCCTTCACCGGTCGAGAACGACGGGGGGCGGGTGTGCAGCGGATTCCGGTGGGGTTCGGAGCGGAGTTACGTCGGCGCAGGATCGAGGCGGGGCTGTCCCTGGGTGAACTGGCGACCCTGATCTGCTTTTCCAAAGGGCACTTGAGCAAGATCGAGCGCGGTGTGAAGTCGCCCAGTCACGATCTTGCGCAGTTATGTGACGGTGCACTCGACGCCGGAGGGCAACTCAGCAGCCTGATTTCCGCACCCGGTCAAAGCCCCGCCGCGGCCCCCTTGACCGAAGCGGATGTCAGCACACCCTGGACATTACGTATGCACCCCGGCGGCGAGAGCGACTTTGTGGCATTTGATCCCGCGTCGCTCGTCGGCGGGGCCATGCCCTCCACGATCGTGAGCTGGTCCATCGCGCCCCCTTTCCTCGAAAGCGGGGAGACGAATGCGGCATTGCCGTACTTCCGCGAAGCTTTCGATGAATTCCGTCGGCTGGGACAGATCTTCGGACCGGCCGTGGTCGCCCAGCTGTGCATCGCGGCCACCAGCGCCCTGCGGGGCATGGCGCACCACGCCCGGCCCGCCCACCGCGACGATGTGCTCCGCCTCGCCTCCCGGTTCGCCGAGTACACCGGGTGGATGGCCCAGGAGGCGGGCAGTGACGCGGCGTCGCTGTGGTGGACCGAGCAGGCGGTCCAGCTGGCCGCGGACGGCGGAGACGACGAACTGGCCGCCTACGCCCTGGTCCGCCGGGCCGAACTCGCCCTGTACAGCGGCGATTCGGTGGCCACCGTCCAACTGGCGCGGCGGGCCGCACAACAGGCCCGCAGCGCACGCATCCGCGGGCTCGCCGCGCAGCGCGAGGCGCAGGGGCACGCTCTGGTGGGGGACCGCGAGGCATGCCGCCGGGCTCTGGACCGCGGGGCGGAGCTGACCTCCGGCGCGCTGCCGCCAGGCGATGACGACCCGGTGCTCGGCAGCATCCATCTGCCGGATCTGACGGCCTTCGTCGCCGGCTGGTGTATGCACGATCTCGGTTCCCCGGCGGAGGCCGTCACCCTTCTCGGCGACGGACTGGATGCCATTCCTCTTCGGTCCCGCCGAGCCAGAGCCCGCTATGGCGCCCGGCTCGCTCTTGCATTGGCGAACGTCGGCGAAATCGAACAGGCCTGCGCCATCGCCGAATTGGTCGCCTCGCACGTCGCCCTCATCGACTCCGCCACCATCCGCGCCGATCTTCTGCGGCTGAGTCGTGCGCTCAATCGTTGGCCAAAGAATCCCACCGTCCGTCGGACCCTTCCGCACCTCGCGATCGGACTGCACACCCACCGGACCGGGCCGGTAAGTCCGGCCTGACTTCCCACCCGCCGTACCGCCCCGTACACAAGGCCACCGAAGAACCCCGCTCCTACCGTCCCCGGGGTGTTCCGTTGCCCGGCCAAAAGGCCGCGGGCAACGCGTTGACCGCACTTGAAACGCCTGTGAATCTCGGCTTCATCCACCCATGTTCCGACCACACCCGGACTGGCCCCGCAGCGCCTCGCTGCCGTAATCCACCGCTGTCACAATGAGGAAAGGCAGAACATCATGGCCGGCGTATTCATCAACTACCGGACCGGCGACGGCGCGGAAGCAGCTGTCCTGCTCGACGAGGAATTGAAGGACATATTCGGGCCGGAGAACGTCTTCCGGGACCGCCGCACCATGCAGCCGGGCGTGCACTTTCCGCCCGACCTGCGACGCCACCTCGAAAGCTGCGGGGTACTCCTCGTGCTCATCGGCCCCAACTGGCTGTCGCTGCACGATGCCGACGGCCGCCGCCGGATCGACGTACCGGGCGACTACGTCCACGAGGAGATCCGCTGCGCGCTGGAGTGGCGCAGGACCGTCATCCCCGTGCTGATCGACGCCGCCGTACTGCCGACCAAGGACGAACTGCCCTCCGACATCGCGGAACTGGCAGAGCGTCAGACCATGCAACTGAGGGTTCCGTACGCGCATGTCGACCTGCCGCACATCACCGAGGTACTGCGCGGCCATGTACCGGTGGCCGGCGCGGCCGCGCAGCCGGCGCCCCCGGCCGGCGGCAACGTGATCCACGCCAAGAGGAGCTCCATCAGCACCGGGAGCGGCAACGCCATCTACACCGAGGGCCGGGACGCACGCAGCGGAGGCACGCCGTGAGCGACACCGAACAGGCCGGCGCGGAGGGTGCGGTGCCGGAGGAGATGCCGGCCGAGGAGCCCGCGCCCGCGGACGACTCCGCCCAGAGTGCGGCGGGCCCGGCCGATCCCGGCCCGGCCCAGCCGTCCGCCGGAGCCGAAGCGGACGCCGTCGGCGCCCCGGGCGACCGGGCAGCGGCGAAGAACGCAGCGGCGAACGACGGTGACGGTCCGCGCGCGGCCCACGACTCCGGCCGGGCGGCTCCCCGCCGGGAAACCGGCGACGGCGGCGACTTCACCCGCTACCAGCAGGCCCGCCAGCAGAACGGCCTGAACAAGATCCTGCGCAGCGCGGTCGCCACCGGCAGCGGCTCGGCCTTCTACGCCGAGCAGCTGTCCATCGGTGGCGACAACGGCATCGAGATCCAGGTGCTGAGCGTCTCCTCGCTGACCGTCGCCCAGCAGCTGGACTCCCACCGGGACGTCGACCAGCAGCCGCAGATGGCCGCACGGCTGGCGGCGCAGCACGTCCTGGTGCTCGCCGGGCAGCCGGGCAGCGGCCGTCAGTCCACGGCCCTGACGCTGCTCGCCGGCTGCTGTTCCGACGACAGCATCAAGATCCTGCACAGCGAGGCCCAGGGCATCCTGCAGGCGCTGTGCCAACGCGCCGACGAACTGCTCGGCCCGGGCGGCTTCATGGTGGACCTGGGCGATCAGCCACTGAAGCTGTCGACGGTCGAGACGCTCGGCCATCTCGCCCGGAAACAGCGCGCCTTCCTCGTCGTCATCGGCGAACTGGGCCCGGTGGACCCCGACCGGCTCCGGCCGCACGCCGTCGAGCACCGGCGTCCGCCCCTCGGCGACGTCCTGGCCGTACACCTGAGCAGACTGCTCGCCGGGCACCCCGGGGCATGTGCGCACCAGGACTGCAGCGCCGAACACACCGCGGCGTTCACCGCCCGGATGCTGGAGTCCCAGCAGGTGCAGCGCACCCTCGACGGGGCCCCGTCCGTACGCAGCGTCGTGGAGTTCGCCGAGGTCCTCGCGCAGAGCATCCACTCCGAGGACACCAGCCTTAGCGACGTCATCGGGCAGTGGCGCGACCGGCTCCGCCGCCTGGCGAAACAGCTGTTGCAGGTGTCCACCCAGACCTCGCACGGCCCGGTTCTGGACCCGCACCGCCAGGCGTTCCGTATCGCCTACGCGTTCTTCCACGGCCATCCGCTGTCCGACGTCTTCGAAGCGGGGGACGTGCTCAGCGCGACCGTGCTGCCGCGCTACGAAACCCGTGAACCGGCGCCCACCAACCACGTCTTCGAACGGGAACTGGACCAGCTGATCCCGCAGGAGATGCGCGCCTCCGTGGACACCACGTCCGTCGGTGGCGTTGACGACAACCCGCGGCGGGCCAGGCTGGTGGACGAGGAGCTGATGCACGCCGTCATCGAGGTCGTCTGGCACGACTACGACAGCCTGCGCGATCCGTTGCGGGAGTGGCTGACGGCGCTGGTCGCCAGGCCGCTGGAGCGGATCCGGGTACGGGCCGCGCAGATCGCCGGGATCCTGCTCAGCCATGACTTCGACAGCGTCTACCGGGACCTGATCCGCAACTGGGCCGGAGATTCCGCGGCCTATCGGCAGTCCGCCGCCCTGGCGCTGGAGATGGCGGCCCACGACCCGCGGCTGGTGCAGCGGGTACGGGGCCAGATCAGGAGCTGGCTGGGCAGCCCCCGGTGGCAGTTCCAGGACAGCGCGGCCCGGGCGTACGGAACCCTGGTCGGCGCCCAGGACGTACCGGACACGCTCTGGGCGCTGCGCGAGCTGGGCACGCGACAGGAACTGGCGTTCAGCAGCTCGGTGGCCTTCTCGATGTCCTGGCTCTATCTGGCCGGCTCGCCCGGCCCGACGGCCGACGCGCTGGACCGCTGGATCACCTCCGAGAACGACCATCTGGCCAAACACGCCATCCGCACCCTGCTGATCCTCAGCCGCTACGGCGCCGGCCCGGACCGCCGCGACCGGCCCGTACTCGCCGACGCCGCCATGGCCGACCCGGACCGTGCGGACGCCCTGGTCCGTCTGTGGCGCCGGGCGCTGATGGGCCAGGACAGCTCGACGCGCGCCTGGGACCAGCTGCGGCGCTGGCTGCTCGCCGCGGACGCCGACAAGGAACTGGCCGCCTTCCTGGAGACGCTCGTACCGCGGATCTGCGCCCGGCCGCTGACCCTTCGCACCGGCTTCTACCTCGGTATGTGGGCCGGCCGCCACCCGGACTCGGGGACCGTCCGCCAGCTCCGGCAGCAACTCGCCAACGGCGGCCCCGCCCCCGACGCCGCGACCTGACGACGCCTCGCACACGGCGCCCCACCCGCGGCGCCCGACACAGGACCGCTCGCACCCGACGCCTTACACACGACGCATCACACACGACGCCTTACACACCACGGCTCGCACGAAAGGGAAGACGACGATGACAGAGCGCAAGGGACTGCGCACCAGGCTGCGCAACTGGTGGCGCAGGGTGACGAAGAGTGGTGCGGAGACCACCACCGATCCGGAGCCCGAGGACGACACGGCCGGCACCGACACCCCGCCGGTCGGCCAGGCGGAGCAGGCCGAAGTAGGGGTGGAGCTGCCGCCCGGCGAGGACGTGCTGACGGTGGCCGCCCGCGGCGATGTCTTCACGTTCGAACTCCTCCCGCACTTCCGCTGGAGCAGCCAGGAGATGACGCTGGACAGCCTGCGCGAGCGCGCGGCGCTGCACGAGGAGGCGGCCCGCGGCAAGCTGCTGCGCCGCGCCTGGCCCATCGCCCGGACCTGCGATCCCGCCGATCCGGTGGCCGCGGAGAGGGCCGTCAACAAGGAACTGCGCGGCGGCTGGTGCTACAACGACGAGAAGGGTCTGATCCGCTGCCGCCCGTCGGTGCGCCTGCGCATCGACCCGGCCCTGCGCGAACACGTACTGCCCTTCCACCTCGCCGAACTGCGGCTGACGGAGGAGCACCGGCTCGGTGAGCTCAAGGCCGGCCAGGTGCAGGCGCGCACCGAGCGCTGGCTGCGGGTGATGAGCGAACTCGAGCTCCTCGGCACCCTGGGGCCGGCCGAGCGGCGGCTGCTGGTGCCGTTCGCCGCGGCACTCGCCGACGAGGACTTCTTCAAGGTCATGCAGGCGCTGAAGAACACCCGCCGCAACGGTGCCGAGGCGCTCGCCCAGGTCCTGACCGACGCCACCAGGAACCACGAGCAGGTGGGCCTCTTCGAGTACGCCAACGCCTACGACAAGGCCCTGAGCGAATTCTGCCGCCAGATGGGACTCAGCCCCTTCTCCTGGGTGGACACCGTGGCCGACGTCGAGGAGCCGGCCCCGTGACCCTCGCAGCGACCGGAACCGCCGGTGGACGTGGACGCCGCAGGGGAGCGCCCACGCTCGCCGGTGTCCTGGCGGTGGTGCTCATCGCCGGCCTCACCACCGCATGCGGTGACCCGCCACGTCTGGACGCCTGCGCCTGGATGAAGCAATCAGCGGATGCCCCCGGACGTACGGTGGTCCTGGTCGATGTGTCCGCCTCGGTACGGGGCACGGCCGCCGGCGGCCGCGACTACGCCCACGGCGTGGGCCGTCTGCTGGAGGCGGCGGTCGAGCGCAAGGACACCGTCTCCGTTGGCAGCTTCAGCGGCGACTCGGCACAGATCACCTGGGCAGCCAAGGACCGTTCGGCCGACTGGATCAAGGACAACAAGAACTCGATCAACCAGAAGAAACGTAAGCAACAAGCGATCGGCTGCCTCACCGGATTTGTCGGCAAGGCCGAAAGCGCGGTGCCCAAGAGCAGCGGCAGCAATGTCCTTGCGGCCCTCACGGCAGGTGTCTCCTCGCTGGACGGCGCCTCCGGCCGTCGCAGCCTCGTCGTGCTGACCGATGGACTCTCCACCACAGGCTGCGCCGATCTGCGCTCGGCCGCCTTCAGGGACAACAGCGAGATCAACGCCATCGCCCGGGTCTGCGCGGCCCGCGACGAGCGGCCCGCCCTGAGCGGCGTGCACCTCACCCTCGCCGGGCTGGGCCAGCCCGCCGCCGACCAGCCCGCTCCCACACCGTCCCAGCGGACCTGGCTGAGCAGACTGTGGCGCAAGCTGTGCGACGCCGGAAAAGCGGCTGCTTCCGATACCTCCTGCGGCATCGCACCGACCGCCATCGGCACGACACGGCACGGGGCGCCGCGGCACAAGCCGCCCCAGGACCCGGTGGTCCACTATGCGAACGACCGCCCCGAGACGTACGAACTCCCCGGCGCGGCGCTCTTCGACACCAATTCGTCCGCCGTCCGCGCAACGGCACTCCCGCTGCTCAACGACGTGGCGGTCAGCGCCCGCACCACCCCCGGCAGCAGGGTCAGCGTCTTCGGTTACGTCGACCCGCGCGGCCGGCCGGACAACAACCAGCAGCTGTCGCAGGCCCGGGCGGACGCGGTGAAGAAGGTCCTGATCGGACTCGGGGTGACCCGGGTGAACGCATACGGCCGAGGCCTGCCGGAGGGGTGCTCGACGAAGCCGAGCCACGCCGCGAAGGGCCGGATGAGCGCCGAGGACAGGCTCCAGTGCGACCGGCGCGTCGACATCGAAATCATCAGAAAGTGAGGGCCGCGGGCAGCGATGAACACCACCAACGGAACGAACCGGGCCGGGCCTGCCGCCCGCTATCAGTCGGCGGTCGACTGTCCCGGTAGCGACCCCTCCGTCGTCGAACTGGGCCTCGAGCAACGACGGCCCTCCCGGCCGGCGGACCAGACCGACAACCGGGAACAGGCCGCCCTCATGCGTGCCTTCACCGACGCCAACACCGCACTGACCGCAGCCCAGGCGGGGCTCGGCACCGCCGCTACCGAGGTCGCCGACACCTTCCAGGAGGCGCAGACATCCATCGAAGCGGCCGAGCGGTTCACCGTCGCCCGCTCGTCCCAGTGGGCGAGGGAGCGCATCGACGAACTGCGCACCCGCCACGCCGACGACGGACCCGAGAGCCTCCGGCGACCTCCGAGGCTCTGGCAATGGCTGCTGTGGCCGACCATGATCGCCGGCGTGGCCTTCGACACGATGTTCATCGGCACCCTCATGCAGCGGTTCTTCGGACTGGCGGAGGGAGAAGTCGCCTACTACCTGGCCTACTTGCCCGGATTCGGGATCGCCGTCTGTCTGCTCGCCGCGGGCAGCCTGCTGGCCGAATCCGTCTTCCGGCGACGCACCAGGACCGCCCGCACCCTGGAGCGGACGCGCCGCCGGGCGAGCGTGGCGCTGCGTGAGGCGATATGGCCCAAGAGCCCGCGTACGGAGCGGCGGACGGCCGGCGAACTGCCCTGGCCGAACGCGGCCGGGCCGGTGCTCTTCGCGCTGGCCATCCTCACGACGGTGTGCATCTGGGCCCGCATGCGCGCGGCCGACGCGGTGCGCGAGCATGTGGATCTGGCCCCGGACCAGAACGCCGTCGTCATCCTCACCCTGGTGCTCAGCACCGCCGCCATCGTCGTCAAGGTGCTCGCCCACAACCCCTGCGCCGACAGCGCCAAGGAGGCCGAGCGATCCGTCGTCGCCGAGGAGAAGCGCGGCAGGGAACTGCTGGGCAAGGCACGCCGCAGTCTGGTGGAGCACACCAAGAGCTGGTGGCGGCTGCGGTCCACCGTCGAGGAGGCCGCGACCGACGCGCACCGTACGCTCGACGACGCCTGCATCCGCATCATCGAGGAACGTGCCCGCACCGGCGTGGCCGGCAGCTATGAATTCCCGCTGACCACGCCCGCCTGGCCCTACCCCAAGGCTGTGCGCAACGGCGCAGCCGCCACCCAGGCCACCGAGGACCGGTCACCCGCCCGCCCCACACCGCCCCGGGCCCGTCTCGAACTCCTCGACCAGGCCTACACGGTGCTCGAACGCTACGCCCCCGAGAAGCTCGAAGACCGCCTCAACGGCATCGCGGATGCGCTGAACGCGCAGTTCCGGGCCCCGCACCGACAGCCCGACCAGCCGGAACCCGGGCCTGTGCCGCCCGGCGCACCGCGGGCTCCCGACGAGCCCGAGGCACCGGGCGAGCCCCAGGCATCCGACGAGCCCGAGGCGTCCGAAGAGCCCCAGGCGACCGATGAGCCACCGGCGCAGAAGCCCGGCGGCGCCGACGCGGACGGCCGGCCCGAAGACGGCGGGATGGCATCATGACCACGCACCCGCGCTTTCGTGCGGAGGAGGTGAAGCACCTGGAATTCCTCCAGGCCGTGATCGCCCGCCACGCCAACACCTCTTTCCTGGTCAAGAGTTGGGCCATGACCGTCAGCGGTGCCTTCATCGCGGTCGCCACCCGGGGACCGAGCTGGAAGACAGCCGCCGTCGCCCTGGGCCTGGCCGCGGGATTCTGGCTGCTCGACAGCTATTACCTGCGCCAGGAACGGAGGTTCCGCACCCTCTACGAGAGGGTCGCCGACCGCCGTACCCCGCAGGTTCCGCCGTTCACCATGGATGCCGAGCAGCACGGCGACCATGTCTCCTGGCGTGGCGTCGCGCTGTCCAGGACGATGGTGCTCTCCTACGGAGTCCTGGTCGCCATCGACACCATGACGGTCCTCTTTCTCGCCTGACGGCCGTCAGCGGTTCCCGCCCCGGGCCGTTCCCCTACGGCCCGGCGCTCACCCTTGAGCGGACCCGGCGGCGGTCCATGGCAGGAGCAGGCCGTCGCCGTCGGCGCGTGGGACGAGATGGATATGCAGATGGCGGATCGTCTGGGTGGCCGAGGGGCCCCGTGAGGTGATCACGTTGCAGTCCCCGACCTCTGCCGCGAGTTCGGCGGCGCGCAGCATGGTGGTCGCCGACACCACCGGGTCCTCGGCGACATCGGCGACATGGACCCTCGGGATGACCAGGACATGTCCGGCGGTGACACCCCCGTGCCGAGGCCGGATGGCGATGGTTTCGGGCCACTCGCGCAGGACCGTTGCCGGCGCCTGGCCATGCACGATGCGGCAGAAGGGACAGCCGCGCCGGCGCGTGTGACGGGACGGCCGCGGACTCCGCGGGCAGGCGCCCGGCGCGTCGCCGGTCACTTCGAGGAACTCCCCGGAACTGACCATGAATCCTCCGCCTCGGACTGGGCGCACTGGTGTCACCGGGCCGGCGCATCTGCTGGATTCCATAATCAACCATTGGATCCAGTTATGCGTAACTCATCTGCATTTCCGGCCAATTGAACGCTGGATGACGCCCCCGAGGGGGTCGTCGTCACCAGAGCTTGTCGATCTCGCCCGGGTAGAGCTCGATGCGGCTGTGGCAGAAGGACGAACGATGCAGCCGGGCCGAGGACGAGAAGAAGTCCGCCATGGTGACCTTGTCGAAACCGGGCCGATCGCTGGGGAACGGGGTCGCCGGCGTCCCGCCGATGAGCACCGTGCCGGGGAGCTGGTGCCAGCCCGCGCCTTCGTAGAACGGCTGGAGCGGACGGTCGCAGGTGAACAGACCGATATCCAGGTCCATGGCTGCCATCGCCTCGTGGGCAGCCGTCACCAGACGGTGGCCGTGCCCCTGGCCGCGAGCGGCGGCCCGGGTCACCACCGTGCTCAGCCCGGCGGCCTGATACCGCCGTCCGGCGTGCACGATCGGCTTGGTGAGGATGTCCAGGGCGGCCAGCACCGTGGCGCCGTCGACGAGCAGCATCGACACCGGCCGCAACGCCGGGTCGTGGGCGAAGGTATCGGGCGCCGCAGCGGAATCGGGGGGCCATGCCTCGTCCCGTAGCTCCGCTACCTGCGTCTGCAGAGCGGGCGGGACCTCGGCTTCCGGAAACGTCATGATCGGCACGCGCCCATTGTGACTGCCCGTGCAATCAGGGCCAAGGGAATTGTGTGCGGCTGCGCCCGGCCGTCGTCCGTGGGCCCGGGGACGCAATCCTCTGCGGGATGGCTCACAGGCGGATCGGCCGTCCCCGTGTGGCCGCGGACTCACGCGGGGACGGGCCGCCTTGCTCAGGATGGCTGCCTGCGACTACGGATGATGCTCTGTGTGTCGCGAGGGGTTTACAGGGGCCGGGCCCACAGGTCCCACTGGAGACCCGAGCCGTCGCAGAACGGGTCGGCCCACTTGCCGCTGCTCACCAGGTCGGTCCCGGCGGCCTGGCATCCGCTGAGGGTCCAGAACTTCTTGCCGGTCCACACGGTTCCGGGAGGACCGTCCATCGGCTTGACCTGGTGCTGCGCGGAGGAGGTGGCCGGCGCGGCGGCCTTGGCTCCGGTGGAGGCGGTGGCGTGAGCGGCGGCCCCCAGACTGACGACCGTGAGCGCGGCGGCAGCGAGTGCGGTGGTGAGAATTCGCCTGTTACGCACGTGATTTCCTTTCCCCGTAGCGTCAGGGCCCCTTGCGAGCCCCGTCACCGTGCACACGGATGCGGGACCCTCGGCGTATGACACCACTTTGTGTGACCTGGGTCACAGTGTGCGCCGGGGTGGGGGCGGTCGAGTCCTGACTGAAAAGCCATTTGACGAAGCGTCAGGTGTGTGGACTCGCGTGTGCGTCTGATTGTGAAGTGTGCCGCGGCGCCCGATTTCGCCCGGCCGTGCCGAAGTCCTGGTCGGCACGGTCATGGTGACGGGGCGTCCGCTGCGACTCGCCGGGTCGGGGGGTGGCGAGGTAGCGCCGCGAGCTGTTCCGATCTGCGGATTTACCTGTTCTTTTCGGGGTGTTGGCCGGAGGCGCTTGCCTTGGTGGCGCGGGGATGGATAGCGTACTCAGCACCTAAAGCTTTCTGGACAGCTTTAGTGAAAGCTAAAACATTGATTCGGTCCCGGGGTGGGGGAGAAGCATGCAGATCAAGGTTGCGGTGGCGTATCACAGTGGATACGGCCACACCGCGAAGCAGGCGGCGGCCGTGGCGGCCGGCGCGGAGAAAGTGCCCGACACCCAGGTACGCCTGGTCTCCCTCGCCGAGCTGAACGACGAACTGTGGGAGGTGCTGCAGGAGTCCGACGCCCTCATCTTCGGCACGCCGACCTACATGGGCGGCAGCAGCGCCGTCTTTCGCACGTTCGTCGAAGCCACCAGCAAGGTCTGGGGCGACAACATGCGCTGGAAGAACAAGATCGCAGGTGGCTTCACCAACAGCGGCAACATGGCGGGCGACAAGCTCAATGTGCTCATCGACCTCGCGCTGTTCGCCGCCCAGCACGGCATGATCTGGGTCGGTCTCGCCGAGTACGGCGGCTGGAACACCTCCTCCGGCAGCCCGGAGGACATCAACCGGCTCGGCAGCTGGCTGGGCGCCATGTCCCAGTCGAACAACGACGAGGGGCCCGACGTCACGCCCTGCGCCAGCGATCTGCGCACCGCCGAGGTACTCGGCCGGCGGATCGCCGAGACCGCCCACATCCACCGGGCCGGCCGCGCGGCGGTCGAGTTCCCCGAGGTATCCGGCTGACCTTCGGCAGCCCGCACCGAGGCTCGGCTCGTTCCGGTCGCCCACGTCCATGACGCGGGCGGCTCCCTCCGTATCGGCGAGCCGACGAACGGCCCGTACACGGCCTGGCGATCGGCCGGCGAGCAGCCTGGCCAACGGCTCGGCAAGCGGCCTCGCCGACCAACACGGCGTCAGCCGCCCGGTACGGGCGTCACCTGCTCGACACGGACAGCGCGGCGGGTCCCGGGACACATCCCGGGGCCGTCCGGGGCGACCGCTCCCCGACGCCGCCCGCCCGTGCCCGGCGCGTTCCGGGACGCGGTGATGTCGCCGCCGCGCCGGCCCGGCAGCGCCTGCACCACCGGCCCGTGGACAGGGCGCGGTCGCCCGCCACCGGCCGGAGCCCGCGCCGGGCGGTACCGCACACAGCACCTTGTCCAGCCCGCTCGCCCCCTCGGCGCAGCGGAGCGGGTTCGCCCCCACGCGCACCCCGCTCCCACCGGTCCCGGCCGGCTGAAGCTCGTCCCCGTTCGGCAGTCCCATCACTTTTCACCGTGCCCGCGGCTCTGTGCGCGCACGGAAAGTCCTGGCCGTGTGCCGTCCGCGCGGCTTCATCTGCCACCCCGAGGAGATCAGCCATGTTCAAGACCACCACCGACGCCGAGCTGGCGGGCAACCCGATCGACGAGGTGATCGGCTCCACCATCCGCTACGCGGCACTGACCACCGCCGCCAAGCTCGGCATCTTCACGGCCCTGGAGGAGGGCGGCCCCAAGACCCTCGACGAGCTGGCCACGGCGATCGGCGCCAGTACGGACGGCACCCGTGCGGTGGCCGACGTCGTCGCCGTCCTGGGCTGGCTCACCCTGGAGGACGGGCGCTACCGCAACGGCCCGCTCGCCGAACGCTGGCTGGGCAAGAACGCCGCGTACGACTTCACCCCGGCGCTGCTGTGGGCGTACGAACTCACCCACGTCATGTGGGAACTGCCGCAGGCCGTACGGGACGGCAAGCCCGACCGGTCCCTGTGGGAGCGCTGGGCCGACAACCCCGACGCCGGGCGTGACTTCTCCACGTACATGCGGGTCAAGTCGCGGCTCACCGTGCAGCCCATCGTCGACGCCGTACCGCTGCCCGACGGCGCCCGGCGCCTCCTCGACCTGGGCGGTTCGCACGGACTGCACTCCATGGCCATGTGCGAGCGGCACCCCGAACTCTCCGCGACCATCCTCGATCTGCCCGAGGCGCTCGCCGACACCGGCGCCGCGATCGAGAAGGCGGGCCTCGCCGACCGGATCACCCTGCAGCGCGGCAGCTTCCTCAGCGGTGACCTCGGCACCGGATACGACGTGGTCTTCCTCTTCGAGATCGTGCACAACCACACCGACGAGGAGAACCGGGACCTGATCGCGCGGGCCGCCGCGGCGCTGCGGCCCGGCGGCCGGATCGTGGTGCTGGAGGACGTACGCGGCGAGCAGCTCGACGAGCACAACGCGGCGTTCTCCCTCGCCATGTTCGCCTGCTCCGGCGACCGCACCTACAGCCTGCCGGAGATCTCCGGCTGGCTCACCGGCGCGGGCCTGAAGTCCGTCGAGCGGATCGCGCTGCCCTCATCCGTTTCTCTGGTCGTCGGCACCAAGTAGAGCCGACGGCCGTGGAAGGGGGGAGCACCGTGCAGATCGATCTGGCACACCGGTCGACCAGCTCATGGCTGCTGGCCGCGGACCTCGCACATGACGTGTACGCCCAGGCATACGGCGCCGATGTCGCGCCCCGGCCCGATTCGTTCATCGTCGCCCGCCCGGCCCGCCACGGGGCCGAAGAGCCCGGCCCGCCACTGGCCTGCGCGGGGCTCACCTACGGCCGGGACCAGGCGCTGTTCTCCGAGCGGTACCTCGACACCGGCATCGAGGCAGCCGTCCTGGCCCACCTCGGAGGAACGGTGGACCGCAGGCGGGTGGTGGAGGTGGGGGCGCTGGCCACCCGTCGCGCCTCGGTCGGCCGCGAACTGATCCGCGCCACCCCGATCATCGCCTGGTGCCTGGGCATGGAGTACATCCTGTGCACCGTCACCAGCAGCCTGATCTCCATGCTGGGCCGCGCCGGTATCTGCTTCGTCCCGTTCGGTCCGGCCGATCCTCGGCGGCTGACCCCCGCCGAGGCGGCGCGCTGGGGCACGTACTACGACCATGAGCCACAGGTCGGCGTCATCGCCCTGAACGCGCTGGACCGCCTCTTCTCGGACGCCACCGGACGCTACTCCGTCACCGATCTCCAACTGAGCATCAGCGCAATGGAGGTGGTCGGCCATGCGGGGCATTGAGGAGAGCCTGGTCAGGTTCGGTGAGTCGGAGCGCCCACTGATCGAGGTGCTGGGGGAGGACGGTGCCCCGGCGCGGACCTTCAGCTACCAGGAGGTGACGCGCCGGGCCGCGGACCTCGCCGAACGGATCGGCCCAGGGGACGGCCGGCCGCTGCGCATCGGCGTGATCTGTGGCAACACCCCTGAATTCGTGGTCGCCGACCTCGCGCTGATCGCCGCACGCGCCATCGAGGTGCCCGTCCCGCTCGCCTTCTCCGCCGAGCAGGCCGCCGGTCTGCTGGAGGAGACCGACCTGTGTGTGGTGGACGCGGCCGGACGGGAGCGGCTGACGCAGTGGGGGCGGGACCGGGTCCTGCGCCCGGACTGCGAGGTGCTGCCGCTGTCCACGGACGAGCCCGTTCCGTCCGCGCCGTTGGTGCTGTCGCCGACCGGCATCAGCCACGCGGAATGGGAGTGCAAGGTCATCCACACCTCCGGGACGACCTCGCGCCCCAAAGGCGTACGGATCCGGGCCGAGGCGCTCGACGCACTGCTGCGCTCGCTGCGTTCGGTGATGCCCCGCGGGGCCTTCGCCCGCTATCTCTCCGTCGTGCCGTTCAGCCTGCTCATCGAGCAGGTCACCGGTCTCTACATGGTGCTGCTCGACGGCGGGACGCTGGTCCTGATGCCGCCCGGCAAGGCACTGGTCGGCACCGCGGCGGCGGCCGCCGGCGACTCGCTGCCGTATGTGGCGGCGTCCCGGCCGACCGCGATGGTCGCCACGCCCGCGCTCGTCGATGCCTTCGCGACGGCCGCGGACCGGGCCGCGGCCGGCGGACGAGCGGTGGCCCCGGCCCTGTTCGGCACGCCCGACGCACCGCTCATCTGCTGCGGCGGGGCGCCCGTACACCCCGAGCTGCTGCGCCGCCTGGAGGACCACGGCCTCCCTGTGCACGAGGGGTACGGGCTGTCCGAGAACAGCTCCGTGGTCAGCTGGAACACCCCGGCCGCACGCCGCCTCGGCACCGTCGGCCGGCCGCTGCCACACGTCCGGGTGCGGCTCGCCGACGACGGTGAACTCCTGGTCAACAGCACCTCGTTGTTCGCCGGCTACACCCGCGACGACCCGTCCAGCCTGATCCTCGACGCCGACGGCTGGCTCCGCACCGGCGACCTGGCCCAGATCGACGCGGACGGATTCATCAGCATCACCGGACGCAAGAAGAACGTCATCATCACCGCGGCCGGCCGCAATGTGGCCCCCGAGTGGGTCGAGGCACAGTACGCCCAGCTCCCCTTCGTCCGCGCGGTCGCCGTGGTCGGCGACGGTCTCGACGCCCTGCACGGACTCTTCCTCGTCGATGAGTCCACCGACCTCGCGGCGGCCGCGGTGGCCGTCCGGGAGTTCGGCGCAGCGCACCTCTCCGAGGTGGAGCGGGTCGCCGTGCCGCACCTCGTCGCCGACGGACGCCTCTACCGCAGGTTCTTCACCGTCACCGGCAGGCCCATGCGGGCAGCTGTCCGCACCGCCCTGACCAACGGAACGCTGTACGACCACCAAGGAGCAGACGCATGACCACGATCGCTGACGTGCGGCCCTACGGAGTCGCCACCGGCCGGCTCGTCCTGCCCGCCGAGGACAGGTCGCTCGGTGTACTGGACCCCGCATGGGTCACCGGGCTGCTCGCCGACGCCGGCTTTCTGCTCTTCCGAGGTTTCCGCACCGGCCTGGAGGAGTTCACCTCCTTCGTCAAGGCGCACTCCAGCCGGATCACCCTCGACCCGGCACGTTCCTTCCACGGCGGTGCGGTCGCCCAGAAGGTGGACGCGGGCACCGGCGCCGTCGGCCTTCACCTGGAGAACGGCAACAGCCCCTTCGGCCCCGACCTCACCTGGTTCCTCTGCGAGAAGGCCGCCGCCAGCGGCTCCCGGACCACCGTCTGCGACGGCTATCGCGTCTGGGACGCGGCGAGCGACACCGCCCGCGCGGTCTTCGGCGTCAAGGACATCATGTACAGCCGCCGGGTGGAGGAGACCAAGTGGAAGGCGTTCGTCTGCCACCAGACGGAAGGCCGTAAGGACCCCGACGACATCACCTTCGACGACATGAAGGAACTGGTGGGCGGCAATGTCTCCACCACCCTCCAGCTCAACGACGACGGCTCCCTCCACTACGCGTACCGCACCGGCGCCGTCCGTCCGACGCTCTTCGGCAGCCGTCTCTCCTGGGCGAACAGCGTCTTCGGCCCCTCGTACAACTACGAGGCCCCGCGCATCACGTTCGCCGACGGCACCGAGATCCCCGAGGAACTGCTCACCGAATTCCGCCGAATCACCGCCGAACTGACCGAGGAACTGGACTGGCAGGACGGTGATGTGGCGCTGATCGACAACACCCGGGTGATGCACGGCCGGCGCGAGATCCTGGACACCGACCGCACCATCTACAACGCGCTGAGCTACCTCGACCCCGCGCTGCTGTCCACCGCGAGGGACGGGAGGACACAGGGATGACCACCGTGACCACCGGACTCGACGACGAGCGGGTCGGTGCCGTCCTGGCCGAGATCGCCCGGACCGCCGAGGACAACGACCCGGACATCATGAGACGCGCCTACGCCACCGCGGCGGACTGGCCGCAGCCGCCCACCGCCCAACAGGCCGCCGAGCTGTGCGCCCAGGCCGCGCTGCCCGTGCACCCGCAGGTCGGCACCTTCCTGTATCAGCTCGTACGGAGCCTGCGCCCGGCCCTCGTCGTCGAATTCGGCACCTCCTTCGGCGCCTCGACGCTCTACGCCGCGGCGGCGCTGCGCGACAACGGCGCCGGCCGCGTCATCGGCTCGGAGCTGCATCCGGGCAAGGCCGACCGCGCGCGCGGGCATCTGTCGCGCGCGGGGCTCGACGGATACGCCGAGATCAAGACGGGTGACGCCCGTGAGCAGCTCGCCGACCTTCCCGGTCCGGTCGACCTGGTGCTGCTGGACGGCTGGAAGGAGCTCTACCTGCCGGTCCTCAAGATCCTCGAACCGTCCCTGCGCGCCGGCTCGCTGATCGTCTCCGACAATCTGCCGATGCTGCCCGCGGAGTTCACCGACCACGTCCGCGCACCCGGCAACGGCTACCTCTCCCAGCAGCTTCCGCTGGGTGACGGCATCGAATTCTCCCTCCGCCTCCAGGGAAAGGGCTCCGAAGAACTGTGAACTCCCGCACCCACCGCCGTACCCTGCTCCGCGCCGGTGTCGCCGCGCTGCCCCTGGCGGCAGTGGCACCGGCCGCACACGCCGCCGCCGACGGCACCGGCCGGCTCACCGCCACCGACGTATCCTGCTGGACCGACGCCTACCTGGAGGCATGGCGGACCAAGAACGACACCGCCGCCGTCCGGCTGTTCACCCCCGACGCCGTGTACGAGGCGGTGCCCGGCGTTCCCGCCCAGACCTTCCGCGGCCGCGACGCCATCGGACGCTACTGGCGCGACATCACCGCCGGCCAGACCGAGATGACCGGCCGCCACGGCACGCCGGTCGTCACCGGCAACCGGGCGGCCGTCGAGCTCTGGGTCACCCTGCGGGCCCCTGCCATCAACCCCGACGGCGACCACTGGGTCACGTTCCTGGAGACCAACATCCTGCTCTTCGCACCCGACGGCCGCTGCCGCCGCAACACCGAGTACTGGAATCTGCAGATGGGCCGCCTCGCACCGCCCCAGGGGTGGGGCACCGCATGACCACCGCACGGCTGCTCGTCACCGGCGGCCGGGTCCTCAGCATGGACCCGGCGCTCGGCGAACTGCCCGTCGCCGACGTCCTGGTGGAGGACGGCCGGATCACCGAAGTACGGCCGGACCTCGACGCCACCGGCGTGTACGAGCGGATCGACGCGCACGGGTGCCTCGTCCTCCCCGGCTTCATCGACACCCACCGGCACATGTGGCAGGCCGCACTGCGCGGCAGCGGCACCGACCAGACCCTCGACCAGTATTTCGCGACCGTGCTGCACTCCCTGGCACCCCGGCTCACCGCCGACGATCTGCACCTGGGAAACCTGCTGAGCGCACTGGGCGCCCTGGACGCGGGGGTGACCACTGTCCAGGACATCTCCAACATCGCCAAGCCGACCGAGGAGCACACCGACGCCCTGCTCGACGCGCTCACCGACTCGGGACTGCGCAGCGTCTTCGCTTACGGCCACGGCACCGCGCAGGACGCCCGGCGGGTGCGCACCCGTCGGCTGCACGCCAAGGACGCCCTGGTGACCATGGCCCTCAACGCCGAGGCCGGCGGCGACGAGACCATCCGGCGCAACGGGGACCTGGCCCGCGAACTGGAGCTGCCGACCGCCCTGCACGTCAGAGGCGGCAGACCGGTCTCCCGGCTGCGCCGCCTCGGCGTACTGCGCCCCGGCACGGTGTTCATCCACGGCACCGGGTTGGAAGCCGGCGAGCTGGAGATGGTTCGCGACAGCGGAGGGGCACTGTCCATCGCGCCCGCCATCGAGATGACCATGGGCCACGGGCTGCCCCCGTTCGCCGCGGCGGCGGCCGCCGGATTGCGGCCCAGCCTCAGCGTGGACGTCGAAGTCGCCGCGCCGAGCGATATGTTCACGCAGATGCGGGCCGCCTTCCAGGTCGGGCGCTTCGCCGCGCTGCAAGGCCATGCGGGCCCCGGCGCGCCCCTGCTCACGGCACGGGAGGTGCTGGAGTTCGCGACCATCGGCGGCGCCGAGGCCCTCGGGATGGCGGACCGCACCGGCTCCCTCACTCCGGGCAAGCAGGCCGATCTGATCGTGCTGCGGACCGACCGCCCCGGCGTGGCGCCGCTGCACGACGCCACCGGCGCCGTCGTGTCGGCGATGGACCGCGCCGACGTCGACACCGTGCTCGTCGCGGGCCGGATCGTCAAACGCGCCGGGCGGCTGCTGCACGCCGGCCTTCCCCGGCTGCTGGCGCGGGCGGAGGAGGTGCGCGAGCGGCTGGCCGGCCGCTGAAGCACGGCGTCAGCGGCGGATCAGCACGCCCTCCTCGATGGCGGCGAGCGCGATCCGCAGCTGTTCGCTGAGGACCTTCGCGGTGCGTTCCGGAATGCGGTCGACGAGCCGGGCATGCACGGCTGTCGTGGCGCGCACCGCCGCCTCTGCGGTCTCCACACCGCTCGGCGTGAGCTGCACCCAGCTGCTGCGGGCGTCGTCCTCGGCCGCCTCGCGGGTGACATAGCCGGCGGCCACCAGGCGTTTGACGACATTGCTGGTGCCGCCGGAGGAGAGCAGGAGGGCGTGCGTGAGGTCGGTGGGCTTGAGGCGGTACGGGGCGCCGACGCGCCGAAGGGTGGCGAGCACGCCGTACTCGGCCTGGGTGAGCCCCAGCTTCTCCAGCTCGACCCCGGCCGCGACGTCGAAGGCCGAAACCAACAGGGCGCTCCGCTTGGCGAGTTCCAGGGGTAGACCGGCGATTTCGGGCAGCTCGTTCCCCCATGCCGAGATGATCTCGTCTACGTGGTCAGGCTCCACTGCGATCCGCCTTCCCTCTGCCCGATAACTCAGTTCAAAGATATCCCACCGTCCGGTCGGTAGCGTTCTGACCTGGGGAGACCTTGTGGTCGTCAGACGCGGACCCGGTGAAAGCCACCGGGCGACGCCTGATTTCTCATGCTCCGGTGGAACCGTCGATCCGCTCACGCAGCAGATCCGCATGACCGTTGTGCCGGGCGTACTCGGCGATCATGTCCACCATGATGGAGCGCAGTGAGAACGGTTCGCCGGTTCTCAGCCGGATCCCCGTCGCGTCCAGCGACTCCGCGGCGGCCGTGATCTGCCGGGACCGCTCGCACTCCGCCCGCCAGACGGCGAAGTCCTCGTCCGCATCACCGTCCACGAAGTCGAAGTCCTGGTCGGGATCCTCGTCGGAGTAGTAGAGCAAGGGCAGGTCCTCGCCGGCGAACTGGATACGGAACCACCAGCGCTCGACACCGGCCAAGTGCCGCACCAGACCGTGCAGCGAAAGCGCGGAGGGCGGCACCGCGCGTTCGGACAGCCGGTCCGACGGCACACCCGCGCACTTGAGCTCGAACGTCGCCCGGTGCCAGTCCAGGGCCGCGGTCAGCGTCTCCCGTTCGTCGCCAACCGCAGGCGCCGCGCTGCGGGTGTCGCTCGTCAATCGTGGTCCGAAATGCCGGGGAACGGCTCGGTCGGTCATTGTCTGCTCCCAGATCGTGGATGGACTCGGCCGAGTCTGGCAGGCACCACTGACAACCGCCGTGCGCGCAGGAATGTTCCGGGTCCGGCGGGCGCTGCTTCCTTACACAGAAGTGGCACGCCGCACACAAGAGGAGAGCAGTGCATGACCGGCACCGTGCAGGAATGGCAGTTGTTCGCGCGCCCCGTGGGACGCCCTGTGCCGGGAGACTTCCGGCTCGTGGAGCGGGAACTGCCTCCACCGGCCGAAGGTGAGGTGTCGGTCCGCAACACCCACCTCTCGGTGGACCCTTATATGCGCGCCCTGATGGGCACCGCGGAGTCCGGGGACCTGGCATACGGGCTGGGCCGGCCGATGACCGGCGGAGCGGTCGGTGAGGTGGTCGAGTCGCGGGCGGCCGGACTGTCCCCCGGGGACCTGGTGCTCAGCGATCTCGGATGGCGAACCGGCGCCGTCGCACCGGCCGCACACTTCACCGCGTTACGGCGGGTCGAGGGCGTACCGGACTCCGCGTTCCTCGGTGTGCTCGGCATGCCCGGTCTGAGCGCCTACGTCGGGCTGACCGAGATCGCGAAGCTGCGCGAGGGCGAGACGGTCTTCGTCTCCGGCGCGGCCGGTGCGGTGGGCAGCCTGGCCGGACAGATCGCGCGGCTGCGCGGGGCGAAGACGGTGATCGGCAGCGCCGGATCCGAGGAAAAGGTGGCGTACCTGATCGGCGAACTCGGCTTCACCGCGGCCTTCAACTACAAGACCGGCGAGGTGCGCAAGCTGCTCGCCGAGGCCGCCCCGGCCGGTATCGACGTGTACTTCGACAACGTCGGCGGGGACCACCTGGAGGCCGCCATCGATGCACTGACCGTGGACGGCAGGGCCGCGCTGTGCGGAGCGATTTCCGGATACCACGCCACCGAACCCCCGCCGGGGCCGCGCAACATGATCGAGCTGGTCAAGAAGCGGCTCACCCTGCGCGGGTTCGAGGTAGGCGATTATGCGGGGCTCCAGTCGCCCTTCGCCGACGAGATGGGCGGCTGGCTGGCCGAAGGGAAGATCACCTTCCGGGAGACCGTCGAGGACGGCATCGGCAGCGCGGTGACGGCATTCCTCGGACTGATGGACGGCCGGAACACCGGGAAGATGGTGGTGCGCATCTGACGGGCGTCCACGACTCGGACCGTTGGCCCAACGGGGGCGGACGAGAAGCCGGAGAGCCAGACGGAATGAGGGCCGCTGAGTGGCCAGTTGGCCACGAGTGGACCACCTAAAACCTCAAGTTCAAGCGTATCGGCCTGACTTCACTCATACGGGTGCAGGTCGGGCCGTACGCCGTTTCCGGCTCTGCCGGCGTGATCATGTTGCCCTCGCAAGGAGTTGGGGCCGGCGGCCAAGGAAGTTGTGCCGCACCGATGGCGGGGGGAAGTCCTGGTGACTCCGCCCCGGGTTGCCAGTGGTGCAGGGCCAGGTCAGGTCCCAGCGCACGAGCCCAGGACAGAAGCTCTGGGTAGGACGAGCACAGGGTAAGGGCCATGCACCTGACTCCACATGAACAAGAGCGCCTGATGATTCATCTGGCGGCGGACGTCGCCGAGAAACGTCGGGCCCGGGGGGTGCGGCTCAACTACCCCGAAACGGTGGCGCTGTTGACCGTGCACGTCCTTGAGGGTGCCCGGGACGGCCGCACCGTCGCCGACCTCATGTCCTCCGGGCGCAAGGTGCTTGCCCGGGAGGAGGTCATGGAGGGCATCCCCGAGATGATCAAGAACGTGCAGGTGGAGGCCACGTTCCCCGACGGCACGAAGCTGGTCACCATCCACGACCCCTTCCCGGAAGCGGGCGAGGACGAACAGCCGCTCGTCTCCCCGGGGAAGGTCGATTACTCCACGGAGCCGGAGGACGAGTTCGTGCCCTTCAACGAGGGGCGCGAAGTCACGCGCCTGACCGTCAGCAACCCGACCGACCGTCCCATCCAGGTCGGTTCCCACTACCACTTCGCCGAGGCCAACGCCGGGCTGGACTTCGATCGTCAGGTCGCCTGGGGCAAGCGCCTGCACGTCCCTGCCGGCAGCTCCGTCCGCTTCGAGCCCAACATCACCGAAGATGTCGAGCTCGTACCCATCGAGGGCAGACGATTGGTCTACGGTCTGCGCGGCCAGGCCGGCGGCCCGCTCGACAGCGCCGAGAGCCCGTCCGACGCGGCCGGGGGTGAGCTCAATGCCTGAGTGCCCCGAGTGTCCCGAGACCCCCAAGCCCTCCGACCCCCTGACCCGCGCCCAGTACGCCGACCGGTTCGGCCCGACGACCCGTGACCGTATCCGCCTCGCCGACACAGAGCTGCGGATCGAGATCGAGGACGACTGGGCGGGCGGCCCGGGGCGCAGTGGGAACGAGATGGTCTTCGGCGGCGGCAAGGTGATCCGTGAGTCGATGGGACAGTCCATCGCGCCGCGCGACCCGGTCAGCCCCGACGAGACCGAGAGCCCTGAGGAGACCGGGGGCGCTGACGAGTCCGGTGACTCCGGCGGCAGCGCTGTCGTAGAGCCGCCCGACACCGTGATCACCGGTGCCGTCATCCTGGACCACTGGGGCATCGTCAAGGCCGATGTCGCCATCCGCGACGGCCATATCACCGCGCTCGGCAAGGCGTACAACGACGAGACCATGGACCGCGTCCACGCCGGGCCCAGGATCGCGCTGTACGACGGCCGCCCGATCCCCACGGATTTCGTCATCGGTCCCGATACCGAGGTCATCGCCGGCAACGGGAAGATCCTCACCGCCGGCGGGGTCGATACGCACGTCCACTTCATCTGTCCCGAGCAGGTCGGCGAGGCGCTGTCCGCGGGCGTCACCACGCTCATCGGCGGCGGTACCGGACCGGCGGAGGGCAGCACCGCCACCACGGTCACGCCCGGCTCCTGGCACCTCGCCCGCACCTTCGAGGCCCTGGACGCCTTCCCGGTGAACATCGGGCTGCTCGGCAAGGGCGCCACCATGTCGGAGAAGTCCATGTACGACCAGGTGGACGCGGGCGTCATCGGCTTCAAGATCCACGAGGACTGGGGTGCCACTCCGGCCGTCCTCAAGAAGTGCCTGGAGGTCTGCCATCAGACGGGCGTCCAGCTCGCACTCCATGCCGACTCGTTGAACGAGGCGGGCTTTGTCGACGACACCATTGCGGCCATCGACGGCCGCTCCATCCATGTCTTCCACGTCGAAGGCGCGGGCGGCGGCCACGCCCCCGACATGATCAAGATGGTGAGCGAGCCGAATGTACTGCCCGCCTCCACCAATCCCACCCGGCCGCTGACCATCAACACGGTCAAGGAGCACTTCGACATGGTGATGGTCTGCCATCACCTCAACCCGAAGATCGAGGAGGACCTGGCCTTCGCGGACTCCCGGATCCGGCCCTCCACGATGGCCGCCGAGGACATCCTGCACGACCTCGGCGCCATCTCGATCATGTCGTCGGACGCCCAGGCCATGGGCCGCATCGGCGAGATGATCACGCGCACCTGGCAGACCGCGCACGTCATGAAGGTGCGCCGGGGCTTCCTGGAAGGCGACAAGCTGCCGGAAGGTGAACGGCCGACGGGTGACAAGGGAGCCGATAACAAGCGCGCCCGGCGGTACGTCGCGAAGTACACCATCAACCCGGCGATCGCCCAGGGCATCGATGCGGTGGTCGGGTCCGTGGAGATCGACAAGCTGGCCGACCTGGTGCTGTGGGAGCCGAAGTTCTTCGGGGTCAAGCCGCACATGGTCATCAAGGGCGGACAGATCGCGTACGCGCAGGTGGGAGACGCCAACGCGTCCATCCCCACCCCGCAGCCGGTCCTGCCCCGCGCCATGTGGGGCGCCACGGGCCTGGCGCCCCGCTCCACCTCGTACAACTTCGTCACCGAGCGGGCCATCGAAGGCGGGTTGCCCGAACGGCTCGCGCTGGGCAAGCAGTTCAAGGCCATCAGTTGCACACGTGACGTCGGCAAGGCGGATATGAAGGAGAACAGCGCCACTCCGGACGTCCGGATCGACCCCGACACCTTCGAGGTGATCGCCGGGGGCGCGAAGGTGGAGGACGTGTCGACGTGGGTCGAAGACCAGATCGTCGAGCGGATCTATCCCCGTGAACTCCCCATGGCACAGCGGTACTTCCTCTTCTGAGATCTCGACCGAGAGCCGCGGAGCGACCCGGGCGGCGAGCTGGGAAAGGTGAGCCCGACGATGAGGAAAGGTGACCTCGGATGAGTCGCGCCGCGCTGTTCGTCCTGGCCGACGGCCGGTTCCCCGCCGGAGGGCACGCGCACTCCGGTGGAGCCGAACCGGCCGTGGCCGCGGGCCGTATCAAGGATGCGGATTCGCTGCGGGAGTTCTGCCGGGGGCGGCTGCACACCGTGGGCCTGGTCGCCGCGGCGCTGGCCGCCGCGGCCGCCGCGGGCCACGATCCGGTGGCGCTGGACGAGGCCGCTGACGTCCGTACTCCGGTGCCGGCGCTGCGGACCACCGCCCGCAAGCTGGGGCGGCAGATGATGCGGGCCGCCCGCGCGACCTGGCCGTCGGCCGAGCTGGATGCACTGGCCGCGGCCCGGCCGCGGGGCGCGCACCAGCCGGTGGTGCTGGGCCTGGCCGCGCGGTCGGCCGGGCTGGCGCCGCTGGATGCCGCATATGCGGTGGCGTACGAAACCGTCAGCGGGCCGGCCACGGCGGCGGTCCGGCTGCTGAGCCTGGACCCGTTCGACGCCACCGCCGTCCTCGCCCGCCTCGCCCCCGACCTGGACCGGACCGCCGCGGCGGCCACCGGGGCCGCCGCACGCATCCCCGAGGAGGGGATCGACGTACTGCCCGCCGCGTCCGCGCCGCTGCTGGACATCACCGCGCAGCAGCACGCCGCCTGGCCGGTACGCCTCTTCGCCTCCTGACCACCACCCCACGACACACGATGAAAGGCCGGAGTCCGTATGCACCTCGACCACGGAGAGACGTTCCCCGAGCGGCACACCTACAGTGCTGACCCCCGGCGCCCCGACGGCACCCGGCGGGCGCTGCGGATCGGCCTCGGCGGGCCGGTCGGCTCGGGCAAGACCGCGACCGTCGCGGCGCTGTGCCGGGCGCTGCGCGACGAGCTGTCCATCGCCGTCGTCACCAACGACATCTACACCCGCGAGGACGCCGAATTCCTGCTCCGCGAGGCCGTACTGCCCGCCGAGCGGATCACCGCCGTCGAGACCGGCGCCTGTCCGCACACCGCCATCCGCGACGACATCTCCGCCAACCTCGAAGCCGTCGAGGACCTGGAGGACGCCGTCGGCCCGCTCGATCTGGTCCTCGTGGAGTCCGGCGGCGACAACCTGACCGCGACCTTCTCCAAGGGGCTGGTCGACGCCCAGATCTTCGTGATCGATGTCGCCGGCGGTGACGACATCCCCCGCAAGGGCGGACCCGGCGTCACCACATCCGACCTCCTCGTCATCAACAAGACCGACCTCGCTCCGTACGTCGGCTCCGACTTGGAGGGCATGGCGCGCGACGCCAAGGCACAGCGCGGCGAACTCCCCGTCGCCTTCACCTCCCTCAAGACCGAGGGCGGTGTGAAGCCGGTCGCCGACTGGGTCCGCGAACGCCTCGCCGACTGGAGCGCGGGTCCCGCATGACCCTCGCGACCCCGGAAGCCGGGCCGGCCCCCCGTCGGACTGCCGTCGGCGTGTGTGCCACCGCTCGCATCCAGGCGGCGGTCAGGGGCGGCACCACCACGCTGCCCGTCCTGGACGGCGAGGGGCCCTTCGAACTGCGGCGTCTGCGCTCACGCGGGACCGAGGCGCGGGTGTGCGTCGTCGGTGCCATGAGCGCCCCCCTCGGCGGCGACCGGCTGCGGATCGAAGCCGCCGCAGAGCAGGGCGCGGCGCTGCACATCACCTCCGCCGCCGCGACCCTCGCCCTGCGGGGCCGGACCTCCGAGCATGCCACCTACGACGTGCGGCTGACCGTAGGGGAGCAGGCGCAGCTCCACTGGCTCCCCAAGCCGTTGATCTGCGCGGCCGGCAGCGATCTGCGCCAGACCTGGACCGTCGACCTGGCGCCCACCGCACGGCTCGTACTGCGTGAGGAACAGGTCCTTGGACGCGCGGGTGAGCCGCCGGGCCATGTGGCGAGTCGTCTCACCGTCCGACGCGGTGGGCGCACTCTGCTGGACCAGCAGGCCGCATACGGTCCGGGCGCACCCGGCTGGGACGGCCCGGCCGTTCTCGCGGGCCATCGCGCGGTCGGGCAGCTCCTGATCGTCGACCCGGCCTTCGAGGAGACGCCCCCCGAAGTCCACCTGCTGGGCGGCGCTCCGGAAGGCGGCCAGGCCGTGTTGGCTCCGCTTGCCGGCCCTGCCGCGCTGGTCACCGCCGTCGCCCCGGACGGCCTTCGCCTGCGTCACCTCCTTGACGAGGCACACCGGCTGCGGCATCGCTGACCATTGCCCGGTGCGTGCGTCGCGCCTAGGCTCTGTTCGCGATACCGGTAGACGGCCGGGATATCGAACGAGACGGTGAGGGGCGAGGGCACATGGGGCGGCTCGTACCGGCGGTGACGCGCGCGCTGGACATACTGGAACTCTTTCTGCAGCAGGGCGGCGCGCTCTCCGCGCCCGACATCACCCGCAAGCTCGGACTGCCGCGCACCACCGTGCATGAACTGATCACCACGCTCGTCGCACGCAACTACCTCGTCCCGGTGCCCGAGCAGCCCGGGCACTACCGGCTCGGGGTACGTAACTACCAGCTGGGCAGCCGGTACGCCGAGCAGCTCGATCTCGCCGCGGAGGGACAGCAGGTGGCTCGCACGGTCGCCGAAACGTGCGGCGAGACCGTCCATGTCGCCCTCCTCGAAGGCGCCGATGTCATCTATGTCGCCAAGGTGGACAGCAGACACGCGGTGCGGATGGTCTCGGCCGCGGGGCGGCGGCTGCCCGCGCACTGCACCGCGGTCGGCAAGATGCTGCTGGCTTCGTTGCCGGAGGGTGAGGTGGCGGAACTGCTGCCGGAGGAGGGGGAGTTGGTGGCGATGACGTCGCACAGTCTCACCTCCACCGACGCGTTGCGGGCACAGCTCGTCGAGATCCGCGGGCGCGGTGTGGCGGTGGAGCGACGGGAGTCGAACCCGGATGTGAGCTGTGTGGCCGCGCCGGTGCGGGACTCCGCGGGACGGGTGGTGGCGGCGCTCAGCGTGTCGGTGCCGATGATCCGCTGGAGTGAGGAACAGCGCCTGGAGTGGGAGGAGTTGGCGCTCAAGGGCGCCGGCGATCTGTCCGCGCGGCTCGGGTACCGGGGGCGGTCATGAGCGCGGGGTGGGAGGTGGCGGTGGCCGAGCCCGCGTGGCTCGGTGAGGGACCCACTTGGGACGCGCGGGCCGGCCGGCTGATCTGGGTGGACATCCTTTCCGCCCGGGTCCACACCTTCACCCCGGCCACCGGCCGCCGTACGGTCATGGCCACCGAACAGCATGTCGGCGCCGCCAAGCCGCGCGCCGGCGGGGGAGTGGTGGTGAACCTCCGTGACGGAGTGGGGTGTTACGACGCCTCCGGCGCGTTCTCCTGGTTGTGCCGGGAGCCGGTGCCGGGCCGCCGGGGCAACGACGCGGCCGTCGCGCCGGACGGCTCCCTGTGGGCGGGCACCATGCGCTACGACGAGAGCGCGGGCGGCGGCACACTGTCCCGGGTCGCGCCGGACGGCACGGTGACAAGGATCCTCCCGGACGTCACCGTCAGCAACGGCATCGGCTGGAGTCCCGACGGGCGGCTGATGTACTACATCGACTCACCGACGCGTCGGGTCGATGTCTTCGATGTCGACGACAAGGGGTTGGTACGGGGCCGCCGTCCCTTCGCGCGGATCTCGGAGTCCGAGAGCAGCGCCTCGACGGCGGGCTTTCCGGACGGGCTGACCGTCGACGCGGAAGGTGGTGTGTGGGTGGCGTTGTGGGACGGGGCCCAGGTGCGGCGCTACGCCCCCGACGGGTCGCTCGACCGCGTTCTGCGACTGCCGGTCGGCCGCCCCACCGCCTGTGCCTTCGGCGGGGCGGCGCTCGCGGACCTCTATGTCACCACGGCCCGTGGGGGCCCGGGCGGGTCGTCGCTCGGCGGGTCCCTGCTCGTCGTCCCCGGGGCGGGACGTGGTCTGGCGCAGCCGGAGTTCGCCGGGTGAGCTGCCCGTAGGAAAGGTGGGGTCACCCCCTCATGACCCCACCTTGCGCTTGTTCCAGACGTCGAAGCCGACCGCCGCCAGCAGCACCAGTCCCTTGATGACCTGCTGGTAGTCGGTGCCGACGCCGACCAGGGACATGCCGTTGTTGAGCACGCCGAGCACCAGGGCGCCGATGATGGCGCCGAGCACGGTGCCGACACCGCCGCTCATCGACGCACCACCGATGAACGCGGCGGCGATCGCCTCCAGTTCGAAGTTGATGCCGGCCTGTGGAGTGCCCGCGTTGAGGCGTGCGGCGTAGACGCAGCCGGCCAGCGCCGCCAGCACCCCCATGGTGACGAAGACCCAGAAGGTGACCCGCTGGTCCCTGACGCCGGAGAGCTTGGCCGCGGCCTTGTTGCCGCCGAGCGCGTACATATGCCGGCCGACGACCGCGTTGCGCATCACAAAACCCAGCCCGATCAGCAGGGCGCACATGATGAGCAGCACCACCGGGACGCCGTGGTAGCTGGCCAGCGTCAGCGTGAAGGCCACCACGGCCGCGACGATCGCGGCGCACTTGAGCAGCCAGATGCCGAACGGCAGCACATCGAGTTCGTAGGCCAACTGGCGTCGGCGGTCCCGGTGTTCCTGGAACAGGACGAACGCGATGACGAGCAGGCCGATGGCGAGCGTCGGGTTGTGGTACTGGGTGTACGGGCCCATCTCGGGAAGGAATCCCTGGGCGATGTCCTGGAAGGCGCCGGGGAACGGGGCCAGCGACTGCCCCTCCAGCATGATCTGCGTCGCGCCGCGGAAGAGCAGCATCCCGGCGAGCGTCACGATGAACGACGGTATGCCGACATAGGCGATCCAGAAGCCCTGCCAGGCCCCGGCGACCGCGCCGATCAGCAGCGAGAGCACCAGCGCCAGGACCCAGGGCATATCGTGCTTGACCATCATCACGGCCGCCGCGGCGCCCACGAACGCGGCCAGCGAACCGACCGACAGATCGATATGGCCCGCGATGATGACGATCATCATGCCCATGGCCAGGATCAGGATGTAGCTGTTCTGCTGGACGATGTTGGAGACGTTGTTGGGCAGCAGCAGTGTGCCGTCGGTCCAGATCTGGAAGAGCACGACGATCAGCGCCAGCGCGATGATCATGCCGTACTGCCGCATATTGCCGCGCACCGTGTGCAGCAACAGTGCGCCGGCCGACGGGCCGAGGCCGCCGTCGGGCGACGGGGCGGCGGACGGGGACGGTTCGGTTGCGGTGGTCATCGGGCGGCCCTCAGCTCTTGTCCGTGGTCATATGGCGCATCAGCAGTTCCTGGGTCGCATCCGCACGGCCGATCTCGCCGGTCAGCCGGCCGGCGGCCATCGTGTAGATGCGGTCGCACATGCCCAGCAGCTCGGGCAGTTCGGAGGAGATGAACACCACGGCCTTGCCCCGGGCGGCCAGTTGGTTGATCACCATGTAGATCTCGTACTTGGCGCCCACATCGATGCCACGGGTCGGCTCGTCCAGGATCAGCACCTCGGGATCGGGATGGATCCACCTGCTCAGCACGACCTTCTGCTGATTGCCGCCGCTGAGCCGGCCGACCGGCTCGAAGACGGTGGGCGCCTTGATGCGCATCGAGATGCGGTAGCGCTCGGCGACCCGCCGCTCCTCGTGCTGGTCGACGAGGCCGCGCCGGGCCAGTTGGGGCAGGGAGGCGAGCGAGATATTGCGATGGATGGTGTCGAGGAGGTTCAGGCCGTAGGTCTTGCGGTCCTCGGTGACGTACGCCAGGCCGTGCGCCATCGCCTCCGGGACGCTCCGGCAGACGATCTCCCGGCCGCCGAGGCGTACGGTGCCGCCCGCGTACCGCCCGTAGGCGCGGCCGAAGACGCTCATGGCCAACTCGGTACGGCCCGCGCCCATCAGGCCCGCGATCCCGACGATCTCCCCGCGTCGTACGGACAGCGAGACATCGTCGACGACCTTGCGCTGCTGGTCGATGGGGTGGTGGACGGTCCAGTTCGCCACGGCGAGCACCGTCTCACCCGCGTCCGCGCCCTCGTAGCGGGTCCGCTCGGGAAACCGCTGGTCCAGTTCGCGGCCGACCATGCCCCGGATGATGCGGCCCTCGGAGAGCTCCGGTTCCGCGCCGGGCCGCTCGCGTACGGTCAGGCTCTCGATCGTGCGGCCGTCCCGCAGCACGGTGACGGTGTCCGCGACCCGCCGGATCTCGCCCAGCTTGTGCGAGATGATGATGCAGGCGATGCCCTGGGCGCGCAGTTCCAGGATCAGATCGAGGAGGTTGGCGCTGTCCTCGTCGTTGAGCGCGGCGGTCGGCTCGTCGAGGATCAGCAGCCGTACCTCCTTGGACAGCGCCTTGGCGATCTCGACCAACTGCTGCTTCCCGACCCCGATATCGGCGATCCGGGTCTGCGGCTTCTCCCCGAGCCCCACCCGCTTCAGCAGCGAGGCGGCCGCGCGCAGGGTCTCGTTCCAGCTGATGACGCCGCGCCGGGCGCGTTCATTGCCCAGGAAGATGTTCTCCGCGAGGGACAGATACGGGATGAGCGCCAGCTCCTGGTGGATGATGACGATGCCGCGGCGCTCGCTGGCGCGGATGTCCCGGAACGCGCAGGGTTCGCCCTCGAAGAGGATCTCGCCCTGGTAGCTGCCGTGCGGATACACACCGCTGAGGACCTTCATCAGGGTCGACTTGCCCGCGCCGTTCTCCCCGCAGATCGCATGGATCTCCCCGGCGCGCACGGACAGCTCCACCCCCGACAGGGCCGTGACGGCGCCGAAGGTCTTGGTGATCCCGCGCATCCGCAGTACGGGGGTGCCCGGCGCGCTCACCGCAGATCACCGGCCTTGAGGTACCCGTCCTTCACCAGGAGCTCAGTGTTGCTCCTGTCGATGCTGACCGGGTCGAGAAGGAAGGCGGGCACGACCCGCGCGCCGTTGTCGTAGGTCTTGACGTCGTTGACCTCGGGCTTTCGGTGGTGCAGTGCGGCGTCGCTCATCAGCACCGCCTGCCGGGCGAGCTTCCGGGTGTCCTTGTAGACGGTCTGCGTTTGCTGGCCGGCACGGATGGACTTGATGGAGGCCAGCTCCGCGTCCTGGCCGGTGACGACCGGATACGGCTTGTCGGCCGACCCGTAACCGACGCTCTTGAGCGCCGAGATGACACCGATGGAGATGCCGTCGTACGGGGACAGCACCGCGTCCACCTCGGCATCGCCGTAGTTCTTGCTCAGCAGATCGTCCATCCGCTTCTGCGCCGTACCGCCGTCCCAGCGCAGCGTGGTGGCCTGGCTCATCTTCGTCTGCCCGCTGCGCACGTTCAGCTGCTTGCTGTCCAGATACGGCTTGAGCACGGAGAGGGCGCCGTTCCAGAAGTACTTGGTGTTGTTGTCGTCGGGCGACCCGGCGAACAGCTCGATGGTGACCTCCCGGTCCTTGTCCCGGTCGAGGTGGAGCTTGTCGACGATGTACTGCCCTTGGAGACGGCCGACGCGCGCGTTGTCGAAGGAGGCGTAGTAGTCGACGTTCGGGGTGCCGAGGATGAGGCGGTCGTAGGAGATCACCGGGATGCCGGCCTCCTTGGCGCGACGCAGCACATCCGTGAGCGCCGAGCCGTCGATCGCCGCGATGACCAGCAGCCGGTGGCCCTTGGAGATCATGTTCTCCAGCTGGGCGACCTGGTTCTCGACCTTGTCGTCGCCGTACTGCAGATCGGCCGTGTACCCCTTCGCCTCGAACTGCCTGGCCATGTTCCTGCCGTCGGCGATCCAGCGCTCGGACGACTTGGTGGGCATGGCGATGCCGATGGTGCCGCCGGCGGCTCCTGCGGGCCGATAGCGGCTGCCGCCCTTGGCTTCCTGGCCGCAGGCGGTCAGCGAGACGGTGAGCGCGATGCCGAGGACACCGGCGCACGCACGGTGAACTGTGCGGGTACGCATGGTCAGTTGCTCCTCTCGGGGACGGGGAAGCGGCGGAGTTCGCCCGGGAGCCGTGCGCCGGGCGGCGACATCCGCCCGTCGGCGCCGAGCCGGGCGAGCAGATCCAGCACCAGCCGGCCGCGCCGTACCCGCTCGCGTGCGGTGGCCAGTGCCGTCTCGCGCAGCTGCGCGCCGTAGGGGTAGAGGCCGGGGGAGCGGCTGAGCCCGAACTTCAGATAGAGGGGTGCGCCGCGGCGGATCAGCTGTGCCGCGTCATACATCCGGACGTATCCGCCGAGGTCGTCGGGGGCCTCGACATAGAAGTCCATCGGCGCCCGCGAGACCCGCCGGATCTGGGTCAGATGAGCCAGCGTCAGATCGGAGGGGATGTTCAGGGAATCGGCGCCGAGCCGTTCGTAGAGCTCGTACGTGGCGGGGTTGACCGGTCCGATGAGCGCGGAGACCTTGAACGTGGTGTCGGCGGGCAGGGTGCCGTTCATCCGCAGCCGGTGCAGCAGCCACAGCACACCCTCGTCGGCGACGAGCAGACAGCGCACGCCCAGCGCGGTGGCGCGCAGCGCGTCCTCGACACAGCCGGCCACCGCCTCCTGGCCACGGGCCCGCAGCCCCGCCCCACCGGAGTCGGAGCGGGTGGCGCCACCGATGTCCCAGGTGCCCCGCGGGCCGGTGAACAGGCAGAGTTCGGTGTCCTGTGCCGCGCAGGACTCGACCATCTCGGTGATATTGGCGTCGGTGAGCATCCAGACGCCGCTGCCCTGGCTGATGCGGTGGATGGGCACGTCCAGGCGGCCGGCCTCCTTGAAGACGGTGGCCAGCGCCTCGGGCCCTTCGACGGAGGGGATCTCGGTGCGCCAGGTACCGCCGTCGGGAAAGGCGTACGGCGAGGTGTCCGCGGGATCGTCGGCAGGTGCGGCGTGTCCCAGCGCCGCCAGGACGGAGGCGGCGGGGAGACGGGGGGCGGGCGTCGCGGCGGGAGGGGCCGGGGAGGGGGATGCGGACAGGTCGATCAACGGAACTCCTCATTCAGCGTTCGAGATATCGGACGTTGTTCGGAAGTGCTGGCGTGCCTGGGCGCCGGCGTACCCCGCAGCGACTTCTCACCCCGACGGGCGCAGCAGCACCTTGCCCACCGCCGGATCGCCGCCGCCGACCAGCGCGATGGCCTCGGCGTACCGCTCCAGCGGAAACTCATGGGTGATCAGCGGTGCCGGATCGAGCAGGCCGGTGGTGAAGGCCCGGACGGCATGTGTCCAGGCGGCGGACGGTGCGCCGAACACGCTGTAGACAGTGATCTGACTCATCGCCAGATGGATCGGGTCGATACCCCGGGCGCCCGGCGCGGGCAGGCCGACCAGGACGACCCGCCCTCCCCTGCGGGCCAGTTGGGTCGCGACCGCGGCGGTATCGGGCGCTCCCGCGGTCTCCACGACCAGATCGAAGCCACCGGGCGGCCCGTCGGCCTCCTCGGGCGTACGGACCTGGGTCGCGCCCAGTGGTAGAGCCTGCTCGGCGCGCGCCCGGCGCGGATCGATGACGACCAGCTCGGCAGGTGTCGAGGCGGCCAGGAACTGCACCGCCAGCAGACCCAGCGTCCCCGCACCCACCACCGCGATACGTTCCCCCGGTACGGCACCGGCCATCAGGGCCGCCGAGGCGGCCACCGCCGACGGCTCCAGCAGCGCGGCCGCCCGCAGGTCCGCATCGTCCGCCAGAGGGTGCAGAAGCCGGGCCGGCACGACGAGCGTGTCCGCGAACGCTCCGGGCCGGGTGAAGCCCGTCTCGTCGTACCCGGCCGTGCACAGTGAGGTGTCCCCGGCCCGGCAGCGGTCGCAGATCCGGCAGTTGCGAAAGCCCTCCGCGACGACCTTGCGGCCGGTCAGTGCGGCCGGCACACCGGCGCCGACATCCTCGACGGTGCCCGCCCACTCATGGCCCGGCACGACCGGGTAGCGGACGTACGCCGCGGGTCGGGTGCCGTCGTGCACCTCACGGTCGCTGCCGCAGATACCGGCGGCCACCACCCGCACCAGCGCCTCACCGGGGCCGGGCGGCGGCGTCGGCGCCGTGACGAGGCGGTGGTGGCCGGGCCGGTCGACGACGAGCGAGCGGGTGCGGGACCCCGCGACGGCGGTTTTGGCCCTCACCGGCCGGCCCCCGCCGGGTCACGGCGCTCCCAGCCCTCGGCCCACAGATCGAACCGGGCCTGCTGCTGGGGAAATTCGGCCGCCGCGTCGGTGTCCAGCTCGACACCGAGTCCGGGCGCGTCGGGCAGCGTGAAGTAGCCGTCCACGACCTGTGGTGCGCCCTTGACCACTCGCTTGATCTCGGCGTCCGCGAAGTCGTTGAAGTGCTCCAGCACCTTGAAGTTCGGTGTGCAGCCCGCCAGTTGCAGCGACGCGGCGGTGAGCACCGAGCCGCCCACGTTGTGCGGAGCCACCAGCACGTAGTGCGTTTCGGCGGTCGCCGCCAGCTTGCGGGCCTCCAGGATGCCGCCGATGTGCCCCAGGTCCGGCTGGATGATGTCGGCCGCCTGGGACTCGAACAGTTCACGGAACTCGATCCGGTCATGGATGCGTTCACCGGTCGCGATCGGTGCCGTCACCTTGCCGGCGACCTTCGCCAGCGCCTTGAGGTTCTCCGGGGGCACCGGCTCCTCCAGCCAGGCCGGATCGAAGGGCGCCAGCTCGTGGGCCAGCCGTACGGCCGTCGCCGGGCTGAACCGGCCGTGCATCTCCAGCATCAGCTCGCAGTCCGGTCCGATCGCGTCCCGTACGGCCTCGATCAGTGAGACCGCGGAGCGCGTCGCCGGGGGATCGAGTTCATGGTGCCCGGTGCCGAACGGGTCGATCTTCAGCGCCCGGTAGCCGCGGTCCACGACCCTGCGGGCCGCCGCGTGATACGCCTCCGGGGTGCGTTCGGTGGTGTACCAGCCGTTGGCGTACGCCTTGACGCGGTCGGTCACCCGGCCGCCGAGAAGCTGCCACACCGGGACGCCGAGCGCCTTGCCCTTGATGTCCCAGCAGGCCATCTCCACACACGCGATACCGGACATCACGATCTCCCCGGCCCGCCCGTAATCGCCGTACTTCATACGGCGCACCAGATCCTCGACCGCGAACGGATCCGAGCCCACGACGTGGTTCGCCTCGGCCTCCCGCAGATAGCCGAGCAGCGCATCGGTACGGCCCAGCATCCGCGTCTCGCCGACGCCCGTCAGACCCTCATCGGTGTGGACCTGGACATAGGTCAGATTGCGCCAGGGGGTTCCGACGACATGCGTGCTGATACCGGTGATGCGCACGGGAGTTGCCCCTTCGTCGTGTTCGAAATTTCGTCACACGTTCGAAATGTTGGCGAGACCGTAATGACCGTGCGCAAGCGGTGTCAATGGCCGTGCGCAAGCGGTGTCAATGGCCGTGCGTCAGGGCATCGCGTCACGGCCCGAAACGTCAGTGCAGCTCATCGACGACCGCGGGCCACCACCGGGGGTTCTCCCGCCAGACCCGCCACCTGTCGTGACCAGCAATGACGACACCCAGCGCGTCCTCCACGCCGAGGGCCTGACGCCCCACCACCTCACGCACGATCACGACGGTCGCCAGCAGGCCCTCCCAGCCACCGCCCGCAAGATGCCCGAGGACGGCCAGAGGATCGGCTGCGGCCGCCCCGCGAGTGGACTCCACCAACGGGCGCAGCCACCGGACCCATCGGTCATAGACACACTCGCCGGGGGGTTCCGCCACAGCGAGCAGCGGTGCCAACGCATGTCCGAGCCGCTCCCGGTAGCTGTCGGCGGTGCCCGTCACCCAGGGACAGTCGGCGGTGAAGTGTTCCCAGTCGTCCGCCACCCGCAAGGTGTCGATCCACCAGGAGCCGGCCGGCCGCAGCCCATCGACCCCGCCGAGCACGAAGGCGTCCCGCACCAGCTCGTAGGGCGGTGGGGTGTGCTCGGCCAGCAGCACCGCGTCGTAGAGGTCCTTGCCCTGCGGATGGAAATCGGTGACCAGCCAGAGCAGTTTCCAGGCCAGTGACAGGGCGGGGGAGGCGGCCAGAACGCGGCAGTCGGGACCGTCGCCCAGCGGCCGCAGCGCGGTGAGCTCGGGCGGGGCCGGCAACGGCTCGTGGAACACCACATCGAGCTGAACGGTGCCGCCCGCGGTCCCCGGTGCCGTCCAGGGAAGCAGCATCCGGCGGCCGGGCACCCGCTCGTACGTCCAGATGTCCTCGGTCACCATGCCGGCCGCGTCGATCCGGACCGGGCCGCCGTCACTCGCCGCTGCCGCATCCCGTGCGATCCCCTCGAACAGGCCCGCCGTACGAGGCCCGTCCATCGCCCAGTCCTGCGGGACGACGACGAAATCCAGGTCGCCCGGGTCCCGGGCCGCATCCCGGAACCAGGTAGCCATCAGCACACTGCCGCGCAGAACCAGATGCCGTGCCCAGGGCCCGTTGGCGATCGCGGCGAGCACCACATCCAACGCGGTCCTCCGGGCCCGATGCCAGGCCCGGCCCGACGCCTCGTCCTCGAAGCGGGGCTCGCCCGCCCGGTAGGCGCGGGAGAACTGCTTGAGGGCGGGATCGAAGACCGCCGGCCGGCTCATCCCGTGCGGCGTCGGCAGCAAGGTGCGCGGCAGGCCCTTCCGGAGCCGGGTCTCCTCGTCGAGAGGGGCATGAGGGATGCCGGAAGTGCCGGGCCACGGCCCTTCCCAGGCACCGGCGTCGTCCTGAGCGGGCGGCGTCATCGTGCGGGCTCCTTGGTGATCAACCTCCAGGCCGAGGTGGATGGTGTGGAGGCTACCCGGTCACCGGTGCGCGCCGTGTGCCGGTACCGGGCGGGTGCGCTGACCGGCCCGCCCGGTACCGGGGGAGTGTGCGAGCGTCCCGTTACGGGGCGATCCGCCAGGTCAGCGATCCGGACAGCTTCTTGCGCAGTGCCGGGTCACGGACCGCGTCCGTACGGTCGGTGGCGCGGGCCGTGATCCGGTGGGCGCGGCCGTCGGCAGGGACACCGAGGGTGCGCGGAACGATCGAGGCCTTGCCCCGAGCGGCCTTGCGCTCACGGCCGTCGACGTACCACCTCACCTGCGCGGAGCCGGGCACGGTGACCCGGATGCGGTCCCCGCGGGACAGCTTGTGATCGGTGGCGACCGGGCTGCTCAGCACGCTCGCCCACCGGTAGAAGCCCGCGATCATCGCCTCCCGGCCGGGAAGGTTGAACTCACGGCCCAGCGACCGCATGATCGAGTTCTCCGTGGGCCGGTTGAGCCCGTACTGGTAGTAGCCGCCGCCCTCGAACGCGCCGACCGTGCCGCCGTCCGGCGACTGCTGACCGATCCAGCGGTACCACTTCTGCTGCTGGGCGGTCATCTGGTCGGCGGAGAGCGTGGTGATGTTGGACTGGGTGGGCTCCGGACCGGAGTAGGTGCCGGACTGACCGTAGTCGTACTCGTCGGCGAGCTTGCCGAGCGAATGACCGGTCTCGTGCACCGCGATCTGGTCGGACTGGTCGTTGTCGGAGGAGGCGGTGGCGATCCCGTCGTAACCGACCTGCGAGGAGATGTCGTTGTAGCCCGCGCCACCGTACTTGGTGGAGTTGGAGAGCATGACGACGAGGTCGGCGGCCGGGGCCTTGGAGGCGTACGACTCGACCTTGCCGGTGTCGACGCAGAGCAGTCGCTCGGTGCCTTCGCAGAAGAACGCGGAGTCGAGGGCGGTGTCGCGGACCACGTCCTGCGTCGGGTCACCGGAGACACCGGACTCGTTGGAGACGGCGTCAACGGCCCAGACGTTGAACAGGCCGGAGTACGAGGCGTACGGCTCCACGGCGCTGATCTTGGCCCACTTGGCGCGGACGTCGGCGTGGAAATCCTCCTGCTGGGCGGCGGTATAGCCGTCCCCGACGAAGACGACATCGAGCTTCGAGCCGACGGGCCCGTTCTGCACGATCGAGGTGACATCGCCGTCGGAGGCGATCGCGGACCTGGCGGCCTTGGTGAGCGGCGGCGAGACCGGCACGGTGGTCTGCCGGGGGTGACCGTTCGCACCGGTGAAGTACTCGACCTTCTGGGTGCGTTGGTCGTGCTTGGGCGGGGCCGCAGTGGCGCCTTGAGCCGTGGCCGCGATGGTGGTCGTGGCCGCCAGCGCGGCCACGGCCAGGCCGGCGGCGACGCCGGTACGTACGGAGATCCGTTTGGAGGGGCGTATGGAGCTGTCTGTGGAAGCACTTGTGGAGGTGCGTCTGAACATGGGGGGTCCTCCCGAAGCCCGCCGCCGAGCGGCGAGTTGAGCGAATTCAAGCGCGCTCAACGTAGAGGCTCCAGAGGATCAAGGCAATGGAAGGTGCAGAAGTGCAGCTACCTCAACATCCTCGACCCACGCCGACGTTGCGATGGATATTGTGTGCGCGACGAGGCGGTGACCGCCGCTTCGAAGGCAGCGGGGGAAGAGAGACTCTTCTTTCGGCGTCGTGTCGACGGCGTTCGCCCCGGACAATGTCACCGTCGCCGGTGGCTGCGACGACCACCGGATACGGCTGTGGAAGACGGACAGCTGAGGGAGGGCGCGGGCGCGGGTGTCCATGCCCCCGCCCGCCTCCCCGCCGCCGCGCGGCTTCAGATCTCGATGACGAGCTTGCCGCGTACGTGACCCGCCTCGCTCAACTCCTGTGCCTTGGCGGCGTCGGCCAGCGAGAAGGTCTCGACGACCGGTACGGTCAGCCTCCCCTCGACGGCGAGCCGGGCGTGCGCCGCCAGGCCCGCCCGGACCTGCTCCGACGGCGTACCACCCGAGGAGAACGGCACGCCGTGATCGGCCGCGTTCGGGTCGGCGATGGTGACGATGCGGTCCGTCGTCCCGCCGCGCAGCACGATCGAGACCGGTAGCGCGTCCTGCCCGGCCGCGTCGAAGACCGCGTCGACACCCTGCGGGGCGGCCGCCCGGACCCGGTCGGCGAGACCCGCTCCGTACGCCACCGGAACCGCACCCAGCGTGCGCAGGAAGTCGTGGTTGGCCGGGGACGCCGTGCCGATCACCGTCGCGCCCAGGGCCACCGCCAGCTGGACGGCGACCTGGCCGACCGCGCCGGCCGCACCGTGCAGCAGCAGGGTCTCGCCCTCCTTCAGGCCCAGCAGATCCAGGACGCGTTGCGCGGTCTCACCGGCGATGGGAAGGGTCGCCGCGGCCCGGAAGGAGAGCTCGGCGGGCTTGGGCGCGATGTCACCCGCGAGGGCGTACTCCGCGTATGCGCCTGTCTTGGTCCAGCCGAAGACCTCGTCGCCGACGGCCGTATCGGTGACACCCTCGCCGACCGCGTCCACGACCCCTGCGAACTCCAGCCCGGGCACCGCGGGAAACGTCGTCGGGTAGAACTGCTCCACCCATCCGTAACGCCGCTTGTAGTCGAGCGGATTGACGCCGACCGTCACCACCTTCACCCGCACTTCGCCCGGGCCGGGCACCGGCTTGTCGGTGTGCCCGAGGGCGAGCACGTCCGTGCCACCGAATTCGTTGTAAATGATCGCCTGCATATCGGTCTCCCCGCTGAATGCGCAAAATGTGTCGGAAGTCGTGGAAGTCGTGGAAGTCTTGGAAGTCGTGGAAGCCAAGGAGGTCTTGGACGTCTCCGAAGTGATGGCTTCAGCTTTGTCCTTGAGGGGTCGGGTGGCCGCCAGCCATCCGGACAGTCCCACCTGGCCGAAAGGCCAGCGCCGGCCCCGGCGACCGTGGTTAGGCTGAGGCACATGGAGTTGACCGGATCCGTGCCCGCCCTGACCGCCGCATACGAGGTGATCCGCCAGCCGCTGGGCGAGATCCTGCCCCGCCTTTCCACAGTCCTGGCCGGACTGGTCCCGCATCGGGCAGTGGCCGAACTCTCCACCCACTGCGCCCACTCACCGTTCAAGACCTACGGCGATCCGGAGATCATCGGCCGGCTCTCCACCGCCGACCTGACGCCCCTGCTCGCCTCGGGCACCCCCGGCCGCCCGTGGCAGGGCACCCTCACCCTCGCCGGCGCCGAGCGGCCCGTATTCGTCGCGACGAGCCATGCGACGCCCCGGGGCGCCGTCCTGCTGCTGGTACGGGAGGGCGACGCCGCGCCCGTCGACGAGAGCGCCACAGCCCTGATACAAGCGCTGTGGGACGTGGTCACCAGCCATTTCGACCGGCTGGCGGAGGAGGCCATGCCCGGCGCGCTGGCCCGCTCGCGGACCGCCGCCGGGACCCGGGCCCGGGTGATCGCGGAGCTGGGCGAGGCGTACTCGGCAGCGCTCACCGCGCTGCTGGGTGTCCTGCGCAGCCGCACCCTCGACGATGCGGCGGCCCGCGCCACCGCCACGGATCTGGCGGTCTCGGCGCTGGTGGAGCTGCGTGCGGAGGCGGAACGGGACCAGGAGATCGCCGAGGAGCCGGCCGGCCAGGCCTTCGCGCGGCTCGCCGATTCGCTCCGGCCGCTCGTGCGCTACAGCCCCGTACGGCTGGAGCTGGGCGCGCCCGACTCCACCCGGACGGTGGCCGCCGACGTGGCGCACACCGCGCGAGTGATCGTCCGGGCGGTGCTCATGAAGGCCCTGGAGCAGGAGACGGTGAGCCGCGTCCACGTCGGCTGGCAGCTCACCGATGACGAACTGCGCGTGACCGTACGGGACGACGGGCCCGGCACACTCAGCCACTGCGATCTGGCCCCCGGCCGGGTCAAGGAACGACTCGACGTACTGGACGGACGGTTGGACGTCGACGCGGTGCCCGGGTGGGGCACCACGGTGGCGGCGGCCATCCCGCTGCGGGTGTCCCAGGACCCGGCACCCGACCCGCTCATCGCCCTGGGCGAGCGGGAGTTGCAGGTGCTGGCCCGGCTCGCGCTCGGCCAGCGCAACCGGGCGATCGCGCAGGAACTGCACATCAGCGAGTCGACGGTGAAGTTCCATGTCGCCAAGATCCTGACCAAGCTCGGCGTCGAATCGCGCGGCGAGGCGGCGGCGCTCTTCCACGCAGTGGCGTAGATCAGGCGTCGTCACGCCCCACGAGCGCATCGAAGAGCGGCCAGCCGTCCAGCTCCTTCTCCGTGGAGGTGGTCGGCAGTTGGCCGCTCGATGCCACCTCGTCGAAGAGCCGGCGGACGGTGCCGGGCTCGTGGAGATTGAGCACCGCACGACGGTCGCCGACCCCGCCCGAGTGCAAGAGGCCATCGGGGACGAGGCGCCCCGGGCGGGCCCGGAAGACGATCCGCAGGGTTGCCCGCGTGGCGTCGTGGTGGAGGGACAGAATTTCGCGGCATTCGGGGTGCCGGTGGCGGACCGACCACAGCCAGGTCTCCTCGCCGACGACCAGACGGCGGAGTTGATGCGTTTTCCTCACGCGCCCGAGAGTACGGGAGCCCGCTGCTCCCGGCCCGCGGTTTGAACGGCGGCGGCCGGCTTCCCGTATCTCTCCATATCCGTGCCCCGTGGGGCATCGGTCCACGACGTGAGGAGCGCTCATGACTGACCCCGGTATCCCGCAGCTCCAGGCCCTGCCGGACGGAGACGCCGAGCTCTCGCTGGTGGTGCGTCTGCAGTGGGAGGATGTCGCCGCGCTCGGTCAGGAGGCCGCCCGGCTCGCCGCCCGGTTGAAGCGCCCGGTGACGCTGGACGAGGCCGCCGGTCAGCGGTTGCGCATCCGGCAGCCCGCGCCCCGGGCCACAGCCGTGGCGCAGGAGCGTGCCCAGCCCGCGCCCCGGGCCACAGCCGTGGCGCAGGAGCGTGCGCAGCCCGCCGTGGCGTCCACGACCGTGGCGCAGGAGCGTGCCCAGCCCGCTGTGGCCTCCGCGACCGTGTCGCCGCTGCCCGCCCGCTCCCCGCAGGAACAGGCCCGGCAGGCGATAGAGAAGATCAACGGGACTGCCGGTTCATGAGACGGCGTGTCCGCCGGCGGGTTGCGGCGCCGCCGGAGCGGAGTGGTCAGCAGCGCTGGTCGACATGGCCGGCGCTGCCCGCCGGGCGGACATCGCGATCGCGCAGGGTGAGGGAGAGGCGCTTGCCCCAGGCGCGGCAGGCGGCGGCGAAGTCCTTTTTCTCGTACTCGATGACAAAGACCCTGTTGGCGTAGGCGTCCGCGAAATCGCCGCATTCCTGGTAGTGGGCGCATTCTTCGACGACGGCGAAGTCGAAGCCGATGCTGTGGCGCCGGGGCAGCAGATCGGTGGTGTTCTTCTGGGCGACGGCCAGCTGTCGCTGGTGGGCGCGGCGGGTCAGGAGTTCGGCGAAGGCCGCCGCATGCTGTGCGGTGAGCCTGCCGTGGGACCGTTCGTAGGAGTCGAGGTTGTCGGGTTCCACGGCGTCATAACCCGCCTTGGCGCAGCCGTCGATCCAAGGGCCGATGATGTCCATGAGAGCTGCTCGTTTGGCGGCGGTGGAGATATCGAGCAGGGGCTCGTCCCAGTCCTGGTCGATGACGGGATTTCCGCGCTCGTCCCGCAAAAGGAGCTCGGGGTGGCGGTCTTTCCAGGTGCCGGTGTCGTCGGGCTGTGCCTGGAAGGCATTGACGTAGCAGATGTTGTAGAGGCCGGGGGCGGTCTCGGCCGTGCGGTCGCGGGAGACCGCCCGGACCGTGTCCGGTGGCGGATACGGGCCGCCGAGCTGATAGTCGAAGGCCGCGTTGGCGGCCGGCGGCCGTACGGCGGTCGGGGCAGTAGCCACCTGCGACGGCGCCGGAGTCCCGGGGCCGGCGTCCTGCGGGGAGCGAGCGGCGGAGCACGCCGAGCTGAGCGCCGCGACCAGGACGAAGGTGCCGACGGCGAGGGGGCGTAGAGGATGCACGGGCAGAGCTTATAGTTCGCATTTCATCCGGTGCGGAGCCGGCCATCGGGCCGGCCTGCCCGCCGCGGCGGCGCTCATTGGGCCGTTTACGCGCAATTTCTCATACCGCACGCCGTCAATGTCGAAAATGCACGCCGGGATTTGATGGTCTTTCCTGGGAGTGCGGTCCTCGTGGGGAAACGCTCCCGCAGTTTCCCGAAACCGAGCAGGCGGCGAGAGGACGGGAATGCCCGAGGAGTTTTCGGAACGGCGCCGGGCCACGGCCTGGCTGCAACGCCCTGCCGGACTGTTCGCGCAGGAGCACGTCGAGGACGACCTCGGGGCCGGACATCCCGCCCTCCGGGCCGCCCGGCTCTACCGCAGGGTGAGCGGAGTGGACCGGCACGCCAGAGAGGTGGGCCCGGAGGAACTCGCCGCCCTGGGCGACCCCATGGCCACCCTCTTCTTCCGGCGGAACGTCTTCCCGATGGCCGTACAGGACCTGCTGGACGGGCTGCCCGATGCGCCCGATCAGCCCAAGGTGTACCTGATCAGCGAGGCGGGGACGATCCCGTCGGTCAGTGCACCGAACCTCCGGCGCGACATCCGCTTCGCCATCACCTACGCCGTGCGGGGCACCGAAGCGGACCTGATGATCAGCACCGGCGCCAACAGCGACCCCCGGACGACCTTTCTGCAGGTCGCCGCCTGGGACGACACCCACCAGGTCTTCAACTACTACATGCGGATCGCCCCGGCCTGGGTGTGGACCGGCAACTCCTGGGACGCGCTGGCGCCCGGCTCCCGCGGCAGAGGCTGCTTCGACAGCCACATCAACGGCAGTGTCGTGATGAAGGAACTGAAGCAGCCGTGGCCCGGCTGGCAGTCCCAGTCGGCCGCCATCCAGCTGGCCGAGGACGACCCGCTGCGCGACAACCCGCTGTACCAGCGTGTGATCGGCGCCGAGAACCTGGAGTCGACCATCCGGTCGCAGATCAACCGGTGGACCCGGGCCCGGCTGCGCGCGGTCACCGCCGACGGCACCGTGCAGCACCCGGACCATCTCCTGCGCCAGCTGTTCACCACAACGGCCGTCAATCTCACCAGCACCGCCACACAGAGCGCGAGCATCCGCCCCGGCGACGACCCGCTGCCGCTGCCGATGGGGTTCTGGCTGAACAACGACGCGCTGCTCGACGACCTCGAACTGGAGGTGGAGGCCGCCGTCCCGGCCACGACCACCGCCCGCTACGCGCACAGCCTTGAGACATACGGGTTCCGGCTGGAGGAGAAGGCCAGCGGCTTCAGCCGGCCCGGGGACACATTCTTCGCCTTTGTGGTGCCCGAGGCGGCCCTGGAGGACAACACCGTCGTACGAGTGCTGTGCGAACAGGGCCTGATCTCACGGAAGTTCGCGGCCTGCGTGCTGATGGTCGACTTCCCCAACCCCGTCTTCAGCCCCGACCGCGCCCGGCTGATGCGGTACGTGCCCACCACGGCGACCGCCGCCGACGCCCTCGGCGCCCAGCTCGCGCACCGCATCCTGGACGCCGCCGCCGAACTGCCCGCCGACAGCCCCGAGGGCCGCTTCGCCGCGCACTGGAGCCGCCCCGATGCCACCTGGCGCACCGACTTCTCCCGGCGGCTCACCGACTACCTGGAGAAGATCCAGCAGCGGATCACCACCGAAGAAGGCTTCGACGACTACGTCCGACTGGCCGAGTCACGCCGCAGACGGTTCAAGGCCATGAAGCTCAACGAATTCGAGCTGACGCTGCCGACCACCGACATTCCCGCCACCGCCGCACAGCTGCGGATGCGTGAAGACGCCACCGTGGAAGAAGCCGAGGCGGAAGAAACCACCGTGGAAGCCGCCACCGGGCAATAGGCCACCGAAGAACAGGCCACCGAAGAACAGGCCACCGAAGAACAGGCCACCGAAGAACAGGGCCACCACGACCGCACAGACCGAGGAGCACCGCCATGACCACCCTCAGCAGCTATTCACCGCCCGGAGGACTGACCGACCTCAGCGACTTCGGCCGCAAGGCATGGGACGTTTTCGTCTCCGACAACGTCGACTTCGCCATCAAGGGCCCCGACCCCGGCCAGGTGCTCCACGACGGTCCGCGATCGCAGTTCTACAACCTCACCAAGACCGATACCGCCGCCGACGCCCGGACGGCGACCGTCAGCTGGACCGCGTTCCCCCGCATCCTCAAGGTCCACTCGACCTCCGACACTCAGCGCTGGAAGAAGGCCGAGGCCAGCCGCAAGGCCCAGGACGAATACTGCGAGTGGAGCGTCACCCGCAAGGACGGCAAGATCACCAGGGCCACCTTCACCTGCGAGAGCCCCGAGTACTGGGACGTCCTGGCGAAGACCGGCCCGGAGACCGTCCTCCGCCTCTACCGCCGGTTCATCAGCCCCGACGTGCAGGAAAGCGATCTGTTCGTCAACGGCGTCTACGACCGCTCCAACAAGTGGAACAACACCACCGCGCAGGGCGCCATGCACCTCATCCAGAAGAACAACACCCTGGCCGCCGAGATCGAACTGGCCGCCGCGGCCACCATCCGCCGGGTGATCGACGGCACCGAGCTCACCGCCGAACAGGAGCTCGTCAAGTGCAGCGACTACGGCCAGGCCGAGCGCAACAGTGACCCCCACATCGGCGGGTCGGTGAACGCCCTCGCCCGTCAGAAGGCCTCGATCAGCCTCACCGACCCCGTCGGCCTCTACTTCGACGGTCTCTCCACCGAGGGCTGGGCCGCCCCCGACGGCTCCGACCCCCAGAGCTACTGGACCTACGAGCGCGGCGACACGGAGCACCGCGTACGCGCCGTCTACGAGGTCCCCGCGAGCAAGAACTTCACCGTCGGCGACATCACCATCAACGGCAGGCCCATCGAGTACGGCGCCCAGATCGCCGACTTCGTCACCATCAAACTCACCGCCGTCGCCTGCCGCTTCGGCCGGTCCACCACCGAGCCGCAGACCGCCTGCAAACAGGTCGCCACCACCGAACTCGCCCGCCCGGAGCACGCCTTCGTGGCCAGCGCATTCTCGGCCTACGGCTACCTGGGCACCGCACCGGAACGAGCCCTGCGGCCGACTCGTAACGCCTGACGCCGCGATATGCCTGACCATGGTGCGGCGACCGAGGCCGGCCGGACCCGAGGCCGTCACCCCGGCGGGCCCGCTTCTGGCGGGCGATACTGCCGGTCGCCCCCTGGGTGCTGAGCTTCGGCCTGGCCGGTCGGCGGTGCTGGGCCGCGCCGCCTTCGTGCCGCTGAACCGCGGCGAACGCCGACCCGCTCTCACTCCGCGATGCCCCGGGTGAGCAGCACCACGGTGACGAAGGTCCGGTACAGCCGGATCGCGTCCTCGTCGCTGACCCGCACCGTCAACTCATCGGCCCGCTCCACCCTGTTGATCCATGTCGCCATCTCGGCGAGGTCCGCGTTGCGGAAGCGGATGGTGAGCGTGGCAGGCAGTTCGATCGAGGGCGGCACGGCATCCGGCAGCCGCAGGACCGCTTCGCGGGCCGCCTCCCTGATCACCTCGCGCGCCTGCTCCGGGTGCAGGCTGTCCGCCGCGAAGCGCGAGACCGAGGTCTTGACCACCGCGGCACGGATGCCCGGACAGAACGGCTCGATCTCCTCGCCGGTCGTCCGGTCACCCGTGATCAGGACCACCGGCACCCCGTGCCCGAGCGCGACCAGGGCGTTGATCCCGCTCTCGCCCGCAGGCGTCCCGTTCAGCCACACCCCGGCGATCGCCCGTGGGTTGTAGGTGTGCGAGAGCACCGAGGGGGCACCGCCCATCGACCCGTGGTATGAGACGAAGAAAACCCCGTCGAACGAGGCGTCGAGGCCCTGCATCATGTAGAGCGGCTTGTGACGGCCGGACAGGTACCGGGCGCGGCCCGCGAGCCGGTCCGGCCGGAGGTTGGCCATTGCCGAATGCGAGTCGTTGACCAGGAATTCGCTCGCGCCGGCGGCCATCGCGCCCTCGATCGCGGCATTGACCTCTTCCTGGAGCAGATCGCGGAAGTACCCGTACTGGGAGCCCGACGGTCTGCACTGGTCCCAGTCGACGACCCCGGCGGTGCCCTCCATGTCCGACGAGACAAAGATCTTCACAGTGCTCCCGATGCCCCGGGGGCGGCGGGGGCGACATGTTTGCTGTAGGCCGCACCGAGTTCGGTCACATCCACGGATGCATGGACCGCCGTGCCGGGCACGGACGCCGTATGGCTGCGCACCAGCTCCAGGACGGCCTGGCTCAGCGCGGACCTGGTCTCCGTCGTACGGCCGGGCAGGATCGCGAACTCCACGTGGATCAGGGCCTGTTCGGGCTCGCCGTGTCCGATGACGGCCTCGTCGACGCACCGGAAGCGTGTCTTGCAGCTTTCGATGGGGATGCCGTCGACCGTCTTGGCGGCCAGTGAGTGAAGTTCGAGCGCGAAGCGACGACGATCGAAGGACCCTTGCAGCGCTTCGTCGTACTCGACGAGGATGTGCGGCATTCTCTCTCCCGGTTCGGACGGTGTGTTGCTCAGGCATTGCTTTACGGACTGCTTTTAACGACTGCTTTTGCCGACTGCCTTTACGGACTGCCTTACGCACTGTCTTACGGACCATGGCCCGGCGGAAGTACGCGTAGGAGCGGAACGCTAACGGACCGCCCAGCCGCGGTCGCGCAGGGCGTCGGTGAGGGGACGCGCGACGTCGGGGGCGACCAGGAGCTCGACCGAACCGTGCGGCGGCGGCACCCTGTGCGACGCACGCCGCGCGTCCGGCGCATCCCGCACGTCCGACGCGTCCGCCCCGTTCGGCACAGACGGAAGGACCATGCCCTCCAGGTCCACCCGCGCATCGCCCACGTCGTCTAGCAGCCGCTCCAGCTGCCGGCTGCGGTCGTCACCGAGGGCCACCGAGAGTGCGGCGGGGGGATGCGCCCCTGGGCCGCCGTACGGGGTGGCGATGCGCGCCCGGCCCTCGCTGCCGCGACGCAGTATCTCGGTGAGGTCGGCCAGGGCAGCGCCGTGCTGTTCCGGTGAATCCTCCGTCAGCCGGCCCAGCGCCTCGGCGGTTCTCCGCAGATCCGCGGTGAGTTCGGTGAGCAGCGGGCCGACGGCCGCGGCATTGGCGGCGAGGATGTCCGCCCACAGCGCGGCATCGCCGGCCGCGACCCGGGTGACGTCCCGCATGCCGCGGCCGGCCAGCCGTACCGCGTAGTCCTCGCCCTCCAGCAGCCGGGCGGCGGTGAGACTCGCCATCACGTGCGGCAGATGGGAGATCAGCGCCACGGCCCGGTCGTGGTCCGGCGGGTCCAGCAGCACCGGTACGGCGTTGCACAGCGACACCAGCTCCAACGCACGGTTGAGTGCGCTCTCGCTGGTTTCAGGTGTGGGCGTCAGCACCCAGTGACGGTCCTGAAAGAGATCGGCGCGGGCCGACAGCGGTCCGGAGCGTTCCCGCCCGGCCAGCGGATGCCCGCCCACCAGGAGGGTGGTGTCGCATCCGAGGGCCAGGCATTCGGCGTGCGGAAGCGCCTTGACGCTCGCCACGTCCGTGTACACCTTGGCCAGTTCGGCCTTCTGATGGTCCGCGATGGTTCTGGCGATGTCCGAGGGAGGGACCGCGATCACCGCGATATCCACCGGGGCCGACGGTGGTTCGGGCGTCCCCGCGCCCCGCGCGGCGGCGATGCGCAGGCGGTCGCGGTCGCGGTCGATCAAGTGGGTGGTCACTCCCCGGGCGGTCAGTGCCAGGGCGATCGATGTACCGATGAGACCGGTGCCGACGACTGCAGCGGAATGCAAGGTGTCGCTCCTCGACCGTGGTGAGATGGGCGGCGAGCCGTCCGGGCCCGGACGGAATGCTGGGCGGGCCCGGACGGTCCTCGGGACGGCGCTACCGGTCGGCCGGGGTCTGTGCCGCCGGCTCCGCAGGGATTTCCTTGCGGGTCAGACGCCGTAGCAGCGCCGGGTTCGTCAGCATCACGGCGTTGCCGATCAGGATCAGCACGACGCCCGCCAGGTCCCGCGCCGTCCAGTGGAATTTCTCGAACACCGTGGACAGCAGAAGCGCCACGATCGGGAAGAGCACCATCGCGTACGCGGCGCGCTCGCCCCCGATCCGGCCGAGCAGGGTGAGATAGGCGCCGAAGCCGATCACCGAGCCGAAGACGGCGAGGTAGACGAGCGAGCCGGCGTACTTGAGCGTGGGGTCGAACAGCGCTCCGTCACCGAAGATGGCGGCGAACGGCACCAGCAGCAGCGCCCCGTAAGCCATCGCGTACCCGGTTCCCTGGATCACCGGAATACCCGCGGCCTGGGTCTTGCCGGAGACCACATTGCCCAGGCAGAAGACCAGGGTGCCGATGGCCGAGAGCACGATGCCCTGGCCCGATCCGGAGCTGAGGCCGAAGTGCTGGAACTCCGGCCAGAACACCGTGACGATGCCCAGCAGCCCGACCCCGCCGCCGATGAGCATTTTCGTGGTGATCGAGCGGCGGAAGAAGAGCCGCGCGAAGACCATGTTCACCACCAGCGACATCGCGAAGATGATCGAGACAAGGCCGGTGGTCAGATGCTGTTCGGCGAAGTAGAAACAGACGAAGTTCGTGGAGAACATCAGCCCGCCCATGAGCGCGAACTGACCGTGCACACGCAGCGGATAGCGCAGCGGCAGACCGCGCAGCCGAGCCCACGCCAGCAGGATCAGCGCCGCCAGGGCGAAGCGGTACGCGATCGACACCGTGGGGTGCACATCTCCCAGCTGGCCCTTGATGGCCAGCCAGGTGGAGCCCCAGATCAGCACCGTCACGACGTACAGGACGGCGTTCATACACAGCTCCGTTCCAGCAGACCGACCAACCGGCGGGCGCCCTCGGCGACTTGGTCCGGCGTCAAGTAGCTCAGGGAGAGCCGCATCTGGTAGCGGCCGCCACCGCTGTCCGGATAGAAGTAGCTCATCGGGGTCCAGATCACTCCGTGTTCGCGGGCGGACTCCTCCAGCAGCGCATTGTCCGCCGGGACGGGGAGGGTCAGGGTGAGGAAGAACCCGCCCTCGGGCGAATTCCAGTGGATCCCGGCCGCCTCGCGCCGCTCCGGAGGCAGCAGCCGTTCGAGGGAGTCGAGCAGGACCGCCAGATTCTCCTGGTAGAAGTCGGCGGCCGGTTTGTTGGCCTCCCGCAGACGGAAGTCGTGGGTGAGCAGCATGCCCCCGATCACCGCCTGGCTGAGTGCCGGGGTGTTCACCGTCACCATGCCCTTGATCTTGGACAGTTCGTCCGCCAGGAGGGTGCGGCTGCCGTCCGCTGCCTGGACGAGCTGGTCGGCGACGACATAACCGACCCGGGCGCCGGGGAAGCAGGTCTTGGCGAAGGAGCCGAGATAGATCACTCGCTGCCGGGTGTCCAGCGCCTTGAGCGTGGGCAGCCCGGTGCCGGTGCGGGTGAAGAACCCGTACGGATTGTCCTCCAGGAGGAGCAGGTCCTCCTCCTCGGCCAGTTCGAGCAGCTGTTGGCGCGTGGCGAGGGGCAGACAGGTGCCGGTGGGGTTGGAGAAGTCCGGCACCACATAGAACGCCCGCGGCCGCTTCCCGGCCGCCCGCAGGTCGGCGACCGTCCGCCGCAGTACTTCCGGGTCGGTGCCGTTCTCGCCGTCCGGTACATGCGCGGTCTCGATGTCCAGCAGCCGGGCCGCTCCGGTGATGCCGACGTAGCAGGGAGAGGAGACCAGCAGGACGTCCGAGGGGTCGGCGAACAGCGCACGGAGGACGATGAACATGCCCTCCTGGCAGCCCACGGTGACCACCAGGGACTCCGGGGCCGCCTCGATGCCCTCGTCGTTGCGCAGGGCGCGGGCCACCAGTTCATGGATCTGGCCGTTGGTGCGCCCGTACTGGAAGAGCAGCGTGCGGACCTCGTCCGGGGTCCGGCCCTGCTCCTCGGAGAGATACCGCTTGTAGGCGTCGAGGTAGGAGCCGATCCGCTCGACCTCGAAGAGCCCTTCGTACGGGCGGCCCGGACCGAAGGAGATCGCCTGGGGGTAGCGGGAGGTGACCTCGTTGAGGAAGTTCATCACCTCCATGAGCGGATCGCCGAGTGAGCCGTGCAGCCCTTGGGCCGACAGCACGGTGGTGGGGGAGCCGTCACTCACCGGGCGTCCTCCCACAGGACGGGGCAGAAGGCCGGGTCGGTGTAGTCGGGGTGGCCCTGCGCGTCCGCGCGGACGAGTACATCGTTGTTGTAGACGACGCGCTCGCGGTTGGACAGGACGAAGGGACGCCACTGGTTGGTCCGGTCCTGCAGATGCAGGGAAATCGCGCGGCGGGGGCGGTCGCTGACGTTGTATCCGCTGCCGTGATAGGTGCGGCAGTGGTGGAAGCTGATGTGTCCCTTGGGGATGTTCACGGGGACCTTTTGTACCTCGGCCTGGTTGTAGGCGGCGTTCTCCGCGAGCATGTCCTCCAGCTCCGACCGGTCGCGGTCGGCGAAGTGACGGCTGGTGGAGTCGTCCCCGCCGATCTCCTTCCAGCGGTGACTGCCGTCGACCATCGTGATCGTCCCCATCTCCTCGTCACAGTCGTGGAAGGGGATGAAGGCGGTGAGCATCTCGTCGGAGGAGCAGGTCTGCCAGTAGTGGCGGTCGAAGTGCCAGGGCACGATGTTGCGGGAGTCGTCCGCACGTGGCGGCTTGTGGATCAGCGTGCTGTTCCACAGCCGTATCTGGCTGGTCTCCGCTATGCGGGCCGCGACCGCCGCGATGAGCGGCTTGGACAGGATGCTGCGGATGGTGTCGTCCTCGTAGAAGATGTAGTCGTTGTGCCGGTGCACATCGCCCTGCGAGGGCTCCCAGTACGCCAGGCGCGGCGGCCGCGTCGGCAGGGTGCGGTCCCGGTGGCCGGCGTAGAAGCGGTCACTGGCGGAGTTCAGGAGATCGACCTCCTCATCGGTGAGCAGCTTCTTCGACAGATACCAGCCGTGCTCCTGATAGAACTGCACCTCGTCGTCCGAGGGCAAGAGGTCCTGCTCGGCAGCGGTCAGCGTGAAGCGCGCGTCATTGTTCGTCATGCCATGTCCCTGTCGTTCGTGGCGATGGGGTGTGCAAGGCCGGGGGAGGGATGGAGCAGGTCGGGGGTGAGCGTGTCGAGGCGGGGCCGGCCGGTCAGTGCCATCGCCTCCTCCAGTTCCGCCCGGAGGGTGGAAAGGACCCGTTCGACGCCGGTGGCACCGTCGACGGCCAGGCCCCACAGGACCGGGCGGCCGACCAGTACCGCCCGGGCACCCAGCGCCAGCGCCTTGAGCACGTCCGTACCGCGGCGGATCCCGCCGTCGACGAGGACCTCGCACTCGCTCGGCACGGCCGCGACGACCTCGGGCAGTGCGTCCAGCGCCGCCACCGCGCCGTCGAGTTGGCGGCCGCCGTGCGTGGACACGATCAGACCCTCCACTCCGAGGTCGGCCGCCTGCCGGGCGTCCTCCGCGGTGAGTACCCCCTTCAGCACCAGCGGCAGGCTGGTCAGCGAGCGCAACCAGACCAGGTCCTCCCAGGTGAAGGCGGCGTCGTGGTGCCGGGCCGCGTGGTCGGCCAGCGTGGAGCTGCCGGCGCGACCGCTGTGCAGCTCGGCCTTGTGGCCGTCGTCGAGATTGGCCGGCCGGATGTGCGAGGGCAGGCTGAAGCCGTTGCGCAGATCGCGCTCCCGGCGCGCCATCCGGGGGGTGTCGACCGTGATCACCAGAGCCCGGTAGCCGGCTGCCTCGGCCCGGCGCACGAGCGACTCGGTGACCTTCCGCTCGCGCAGCACATAGAGCTGTAGCCACAGCGGGCCGGTCGCGGCCCGCGCGGTCTCCTCCAGCGTCCGGCTCGCGAAGGTGCTGGCGATCGTGAGCGCGCCCACCTCACCGGCCGCGCGGACGGTGGCGGTCTCGCCCTCCGGATCGACCAGTCGGTGGTACGCCATGGGCGCGATCCCGATGGGCAGGGCCACCGGACGGCCGAGCAGGGTGGTGCTCACCTCGCAGTGGGACACATCGACCAGGACCCGAGGGCGGAACCGGTACCGGTCGAATGCCGCGCGGTCGCCGCGCAGGGTCACCTCGTCGCCGCTGCCGCCGGCGATGTAGTCCCACACGGCCCGGTCCAGCTTGGCACGGGCCGCTGCCGCATAGTCCTGCGGGGACAGCAGCACGTCCCGCTCGGGGGCGTCGGCCGCGGCGGACCGTCCGGCAAGGTCGGCCCGGGCGGTCATGCGCCGGCCCCCGCCGCGACGCCGACGGGTACGGCCGCATGCGGATCGGTGCCGCGCTCGCGCTCCACGGCCTCGTAGAGGGCCTTGATGTTGCCGCTGCCGAAGGTACGGGCATCGAGCCGCTGGATCAGCTCGAAGAACACCGTCCGGCGGGCGTACGGGGAGCGGGTGAACACCTGCACCAGCTGGCCCCATTCGTCCCGGTCGGCCAGCAGACCCAGCTCCTGGAGCACTGCCGGGTCGATGTCCACCTCGATGCCCCGGTCGGCCAGCGAGGAGTAGTAACCGGCCGGGGTGGAGAGCAACTCCACGCCGGATTCCCGGAGTTCGCGGGCCGCCCGGACGATGTCGTCCGTGCCGTAGGCCACATGCTGGACGCCGGGGCCGTCGAAACCGTCGAGGAAATCGTTGAGCTGACCGCGGTCGCCGACCGGGTCGGGCTCCACCATCGTGAAGGTGATCCCCCGGGTCTCGTCCTGCACGACCTTCGACGCCATCGCCTGCCCGCCGATCACGAGGTACTCGTCGTAGGTGTGCCGCAGTCCCAGCGCCCGCTGATAGAAGTCGACCATGGTGTCCAGCGAACCGGCGCGCAGGCACAGCGCGAGGTGATCGACCGACCGCAGCAGCGCGGGCCCCGGGGCGACGCCCTCCCCGATGGGTCGGTATCGCCCGGGCAGAAAGGGACCTGACGGATCGTCACGCTGGACGAACGTATGGACCAGGTCGTTGGTCGCGGCGATGGTGGCTCGCGTGACCCGGCCATCGGCGTCCTCGAACGTCTCCGGTTCCGCGACGGCGTCGGCGCCGGCGGCCACCGCCCGCTCGAAGTCGCCGACCGCGTCGGTCGACTGCAGGGCCACATCGCGCACCCCGTCGCCGTGCCTGCGCACAAAACGCGATGCCGCATGGTCGGCGTGCAGAGCGGAGGTCAGCACCAGGCGGACGCCGCCGTGTGCCAGCACCAGTGAGCGGGCGCCGGCCAGCCCGGTGAGCGGGCCTGCCTCGGCCGCCACCTGGAAGCCGTAGGTGCCGCAGTAGTAATGGGAGGCCTGATAGACGTCCCCCACGAAGAACTCAACATGGTCGATGGAATGGGCGGTCACATTGATCCAATCGTCGTTCGGGATGGGGTGCGGGCGCGCCTTTGCGTCGGATGGGAGTCGGGGGGTCGGCGGCAGCGGGAGGCCCCGCTCAACTGGCCGCGGCAGGCCGTCACCTGCCGTGTCGCCGGGGGCCGCTTCCGCGGCAACTCCGGGCGCGAACAGCGCCACGCCGGCACGACGGGGCGAACCGTCGGCCCGTGGACGCCAGGTAGCGATTGGGGGGAAGAGTTACGGAGTGGCCGGCCGCGGCGTCACTGGCGTCGGCCGGGGCCCTCCGCCGTCTCGGCGAGCGCGTGAAACACATAGGCGGTCGACGTGGCACCGGGGTCCTGGTGGCCGATGCTGCGCAGTCCCAGGTACGACGCCCGGCCCTTTCTGGCCTGGAGCGGGACGGTGGCTCGCATACCGGCTTCGGCCGCATCGGCCGCGGAGTGTGCGGACGTACAGAAGTCGGCGCCGGAGCGCGCCGCGTCACGGAAGGCGTCGACCGCGGGGGAGTAGGCGTCGATCATGGTCTTGTCGCCGGGGACGGCCGCACCCAGCTGCTGCACCTTTGCCAGCGCCGCGGCGAGCGCCGTGGCGAACTGCGGGGCGTCGACCTCCGCGGACGTGCCGAGGGATTCACCGAGGGCCCGGAACGCGCCGCCGAACAGGGGTCCGGAGGCACCGCCGACGACCGATACCAGTGAGTTACCCGCGGTCGTCAGGACCTCGCCGACCGAGGCCGGGGTCTTCGACGGGTCGTCGAGCCGGTCGCGCACCGCGGTGAAGCCCCGGGCCATGTTCGCCCCGTGGTCGCCGTCTCCGATGGCGGAATCGAGTCGGGTGAGGTGCTCTTCGTTCCGGCTCATGGCCGAGGTGATGTTCTGCATCCAGTCGAGAGCGAGCGAAACATCCACCGGTTCTCCTCTGGCGTTGGGGATCGCGGACTCCGGTGTCGGCGGTGCGGACGAGGATAAGTTGTCGATCGTCTTCGCAGGCTTCCGCATGGCAGGCGCTCCTTCGTTCCCCCGTGCCCGCAGCCTTGAGCAGCGAGTCGGTTAATCAACGCTATACCGAAAGCTGTTCGGCAATGCCGAATGACAGAGGAAGCAAAACGCAGCGACCCCGGCGCCGTCAAGAGCTTCCGGCACAGTGGCCCCACGGGCGCCTCATCTGAGGCCCAATGGCCGTCTCCATGCAGCGAGTTGATGAAGTCTCCATGAAATATGGAGGGGTCTTCACGGAGGCGTCAGCCGCAGGCGCGCAGACCCGCGTTGCGCGGTGCCCCGAGGTCCCGCGACAGGCTGCGAGCCACTTCGCGGACCGCGATCGCGCACTCCTGACGTGCACTTTCGGCCAGCAGGCGCTCGACGGGACCCACCAGGCCAAGGCCGCCCACGACCTCACCGGTGCGGTCGAAGACGGGGGCCGCGATGCCGGCGTCGCCCAGGGTCAACTCCTGGTCGTCCAGCGCATATCCGATCTCGCGCACCCGGTCGAGCTGTGTGCTGAGCCGTGCCGGGTCGTCGATGCTGGAGCCGGTGACCCGGGGCAGCTCGCCCGCCAGGAGTTCGGTACGCTGTTCGGCGGGCAGAAATGCCGCGATCGCCTTCCCCAGGGCGCAGGTGTTCCAGGGCAGACTGGCCCCCGTCTCCAGCACCTGTACCGACCCGCCGGGCCGGAAGGCATGGTGGATCACAAGAACATGACGGTCCGTCAAAATGCCGACCCACACGGCGGCACCGGCCTGGGAGGCGAGCAGATCCGCCCACGTCACCGCGCGGGTACGCAACTCGTGCGAGTCGAGGTAGGCATTGCCCAGGGTCACCAGACCGGGGCCCAGCTGGTACTTGCCCGTCTCGCGGTCCTGGACGACCATGCCCTCCGCTTCCAGGGTGCGCAGGAGGGCGTGCGCGGTCGGCTTGGCCACGCCGATACGGTCGGCCAGCTCCGTCACGCCCAATCGCGGCGTCGCCGTGGCGAGCTCCCGGAGGACGTGGATCGCCCTGTGCACCGCCTGGACCATGCAACACCCCTGTTCAGTATTGATGAACGCCGTTCTGAATCATAGGGTCCTTGTTCATGACACCGCTGGTTGGCATCGTCATTGTGTCGCACAGTGCGGAGATCGCCCTCGGCGTGCGGTCCCTGGTTGAGCAGATGGCCTGCGAAGGAGTCGTTGTCGCCACCGCCGGCGGCACCGACGACGGTCGTACCGGGACGAGTTACTCCCGCATTCTGGCCGCCCTGCGCACGGCGGACAGCGATGTCGGCGTGGTGGTCCTGCCGGACCTGGGAAGCTCGGTCCTCACCGCACGCCTCGTCCTGGACGACCACCCCGGCATCCAAGCCGTCCTGGCCGACGCCCCGTTGGTCGAAGGAGCCGTCGCCGCCGCCGTCACGGCCGCGAGCGGCGCCGACCTGTCGACGGTCGTCAAAGCGGCCGAGGAGGCGCGTCATATCAGCAAGTTCTGACCGGTCGCCGAGGACGGGGTGACGGCGCGTACGAGCTACTTGCTCAGCACATTCGCCGCCACGATGCACAGCCCGAGCAGCATGTCCACGGCACCGACCCGGCAGGCCGCCGCCCAGCCCCGTCCCGCCACCCGGGCCGCCCACACCCCCCAGCCGAACAGCGTCACCGTATTGAGGGTCAGCGCGACATCGACCGCGGCCTCCTCGCCCCACCATCCGGCGTACGCGCCGAACAGGGCAGCCACCGTCGGCAGCATCGCGGCCACCAGTGGCCACTCGGTCAGCATCGACCGTACGGCCGTGGTGGTGACCGGCGCCTTGTCGCCCGTTCGGTGTGCGATGGAGTGTGCGTAGCCGTGCGCCGCGGCTGACGCCGCTCCCGCCAGTAACACCCACACCGCGTCATATCCGGGATCCGACGTGCCGGTGTCATGGCCCAGCGCGGCGGCCAGCACGCTGGCGAGCACCGATCCGTACACCCCGCCGAACAGCAGCCGCTGCAACGGCTCTTCCCGTCGGCGAGGACGTCTGGGAAGCGTGGTGCTGGTCGACATGGCGCCACCTCACAGGTCGGGGAAGTGCGCCCGTTCAGGCGGCGGCTGCGGCCTCGTTCAGCGCATGGGTGATGAGCGGCAGGTCGGTGGCGTCCACCTGGTGGAGCACCTGTCGCAGGCTGACGTCGCAGTGGCCGACCAAAGAGGCCGCAACCCGCAGGACCGCCAGCTCGCTGGGCGAACCCACGTTCCAGGGCCCGTCCAGCAGCCGCAGGCCCACCGCGTTCCAGTCGACCGTGGGGTGGCCGTCCGGATATTCAAGAAGCGAGCCGAGCCCGACGTTTTCGTTCTCCGCGCTCTGGTCGCAGAACAGATGAAGCCAGAAACCGTTGCGGTGGCGGCCGAGCAGGCGCACGGCGGCACGCATCTGGACGTTGCCGACCGGGCGAACGAGGCGTTCGGCGAGGTCGTGACCGTCCTGGGGCGTGAGTTCCTTGACTGACTGGGGCATGGGTTCTCCGTCCGTGGGGATCGCTCACCACCATGCCCCTCCCGGTGCACGGAGCCGGCAGTTCACCACGAGAGTCACCCGTGTCGCAGCATTCGCGCGGCTCTTCAGGTGAGACTGGTGCGCGCCTGGTTGATGTGCCCCCGCTCCGTCTGCGGGTGCCCCGCACGAAGCCGCGCGGGGCACCCGGCTCAGCTCTCTCCGGGCCGTTCCGCCGCCCAGCCGCGGGCCACCCGGGTGAAGGCATGGGCGGCGGCGCTCCGGTAGGCGGTTTCGCGGCGGAGCAGGGTGACGGTACGGGAGGGCAGCGGCGGGTCGAGGGGGACGGGGTGGAGGTGGGGGTGGTCGTGGGTGATGGCGTCGGGCAGCACCGTGGCGAGTGGGGTGCGCCGGACGATTTCGGTGAGGGCGTTGAGGGAGTTGGCCTCCACCGCGATATGCGGGGAGACCCGGTGCCGGCCGAAATGGGCGTCGATATGCCCCCGGGTGGCGAAGTCGCTGCTGAGCAGGGCGAGTTGGAGATCGTTCAGGGCGCTGATCGGCAGCGCCTGAGTGCGCCCGGCATGGGGGTGCTCGGTGCCGACGACGAGGCCGAGGGTCTCGGTGAACAGTGCGGTCGCGGCGATGCCGGGCAGATGGGGACCGCCGAAGGCGATGCCGAGGTCCAACTCGTCGGCGAGCAGGGCGGATTCGATGTGGTCCTGCGTCATCTCGCGCAGCTCCAGAGTGATGGCGGGATGCCGTCGGTGGAAGGCCTCCACCAGGGGCCCGACGAGGTAGGCGGTGAACGTCGGTGTCATCGCCAGTCGCAGGGAGCCGCGCGAGAGGTCCTGGACATCGAGCACCGCGCGCTCGGCGGCCGCGAGGTCCTGCAGGGCGCGGCGCGCGTAGTGGACATAGGCCTCGCCCGCGTCCGTCAGGCGCACGGTCCGGCCGGAGCGGTCAAGCAGCTGCACCTTCAGTGACCGCTCCAGCTGCTTGACCTGCTGCGACAGGGTGGGCTGGGAGATGTGCAGCGCTTCGGCGGCACGGGTGAAATTCGCATGCTCGGCGACCGCGAGCAGGTAGCGCAGATGACGCAGTTCCACCATCACACCTCACCTCGTCTGCGGATACGGCCCTGGCTTCTGCGGACCATCCACCTATAGATACGACCAATCGCAGTCATGGATTCTGCGACTTGGACACTATAGGCGCAGGTCACGCATGGTGGATGACGTCGGCCCCCGCCGGCGCCCGAGCCCCGATCGAAGGGAGTGAGTGACCATGCAGCACCTGGCCGAAGGAGTCCGGCGCTTCCAGCAGGACGTCTTCCCCGCCCAGGCGGCGCGCTTCGCCCGTCTCGCCACCGCCCACACACCGACCGCGCTGTTCATCAGCTGCTCCGACGCTCGCGTCGTGCCCGAAATGATCACGCAGCGGGAGGCGGGCGAGCTGTTCGTCATCCGTACCGCCGGCAATCTCGTCCCCGCCTACACCCCGGGCGCGGACGGTGTGGCCGCCGGCATCGAGTACGCCGTCAGCGTCCTGGGTGTCGCCGAGATCGTCGTCTGCGGGCACTCCGCCTGCGGCGCCATGACGGCCCTCGCCGACCGCCACGACCTCACCCACCTGCCCGCGATCGCCGACTGGCTCCGCCACGCCGATGCCTCCCGGGCCCGCACTGCCGGCACCGGCCGTGGCGGGAGCCGGACCGACGCCCCGGCCGGTGCCCCGGTCGACGCCCTGGTGCGCGACAACGTCCGCGCCCAGCTCGCCAACCTCACCACCCACCCCTCGGTGGCCCGCGCCCTGGCCGAGCACACGCTCACGCTGCACGGCTGGTGCTTCGACATCGCCACCGGCGCCGTCGAGGCTCTCGATCCCACCAGCGACCGATTCACCGCCCTCGCGGCCTGATCGCTCCTTACCCCTCTCCACATTCCCCGTCCCTTCAGCGAATGGAAGCCCCTCATGGTGCACGCACAGTTCGACCCCACCGCCCGCCGGCAGCTCGCGATCGCCGCGGTCGAGTCCAAGACCCGTAAGGACCTCACCTGGCAGCAGATCGCCGACGCCGCCGGTCTGTCGGTCGCCTTCGTCACCGCCGCCGTCCTCGGGCAGCACGCCCTGCCCCAGGCGTCCGCCGAGGCCGTCGCCGAACTGCTGGGCCTCGACGACGACGCGGCGATGCTCCTGCAGACCATCCCGACCCGCGGTTCGCTCTCCGGCGCCGTCCCGACCGACCCGACGATCTACCGCTTCCACGAGATGCTCCAGGTCTACGGCACCACCCTCAAGGCCCTGGTCCACGAGCAGTTCGGCGACGGCATCATCAGCGCGATCAACTTCAAGCTGGATGTGCGGAAGGTCGCCGACCCCGAGGGCGGCGAGCGCGCGGTCATCACCCTCGACGGCAAGTACCTGCCCACGAAGCCGTTCTGACCGCGGCGTCCGCTCGGATCGGACGCTGAGGGCGCGGGCCCGGTGTACGGCCCATGCGAGGTGGCACCTCGATCATGCGGTCGTACGCCCGGCTCACGCCCCGTCCATGCGCTCCATCAGGTGCGTGAGGAATGTCTGCACGGCGACGGGCAGTACCCGCCGAGCCATGGACTGGATCTGGACGGAGCGCTCCGCCAGCTCCGGATTCCGTACCGGGATCGCGACGACATCCTCGCCAACACCGCTTCCCCGTACTGTCAGTTGGCCCGCCATAATGATTCCGCCGCGCAGCCGGGCGAAGGCATGCAGCGCTCCGCTGTCATTGCTCACGAATACCGGCTGGAAAGTGAGATCTTCCAGGCTCGCGCAGATATCGAAAAGCTGCCGGATGGTCGTGGTCTGTTCCATCAGTCCGAGCGGATACGGCAGCAGATCCGAAATCCAGAGCTCGGTGCGTCCGGCGAGCGGATGGCCCGTCGGAACGAGCGCGAGAATGGGCTGCCGAAGCGCGTACTCGACCTTGATGCCCTCTTCGGGCGCCAGGCTGTAGGTGACCGCCAGATCGGCCTCGCCGTCCCGTACCCGCCGGGTGGCGTCCCCGGGGGTGGTCACATGCAGATGGAACCGCACCCCCGGATGCGTCTCCCGGAAGCTGACGACGGCCTCCGGCAGGAAGCCCCGGGCGAAGCCCTCCGAACTGGCGATCCTGACCGTGCTGTGCCGCAGCGTCCCCAGCCCGCGAAGATCCGCGAGGACCTGTTCGGACTCCAGCTGCGAGCGTCTGGCATGGGCCGCCAGCATCTCGCCTGCCTCGCTGAGGACCATGCCGCGCGGCCTCCGCTCGAAGAGCGGGACCCCCACCTCGTGCTCCAGACGCGCGATCTGCCGGCTGATGGCCGAGGCTGCCACGTGGAGGTGCGCCGAAGCCTGGTTGATCGATCCGGTACGCGCGACTTCGAGGAAGTACCGCAGTGCCGGCGCCGGTTCCATCGATGTCACGTTGCCACCTCATTGCTGCGCCGCTGTGCGGCAGACCACGTGACCTTACCGCCCGCATCGTCGGGTGCAACCTTGCCTGTTCGGCAATGCTCCGTTGCATTTACGGTAATTGTGCCGCGCCTCGGGCTGTGGCTAGCCTGCGGTTCCTGATGTTCCAGGGATTCTGGGAGAAAGGAACTTTCGTGCCGCGCTCTGAGGCAATCGACCGGGCATTGGAATATTTCGATTCCGGTGCATTTCTCACGGATCTGGAACGGCGGGTCGCCATTCCCACCGAGAGCCAGTCCCAAAACCCGGTGGAGCGGCAGCGCCAGCTGCGGTCCTACCTGACGACGGAAATGGCCCCCGCGGCCGCCCGGCTCGGCTGCACCACCCGGATCGTCGACAACCCGGTGGCCGGCGGTGGCCCGTTCCTCATCGCCACCCGGCATGAAGGCGAAGGGCTGCCCACCGTGCTCACCTACGGGCACGCCGATGTGGTGCCCGGCGAGGCGCACCGATGGCGGTCCGGCCTGGAACCATGGCGCCTCGTCGTCGAGGGGGACCGGTGGTACGGACGCGGAACCGCGGACAACAAGGGCCAGCACAGCGTCAATCTTGCGGCACTCGAACAGGTACTGCGCACCCGGGGCGGCAGCTTCGGCTTCAACCTGAAGGTGATCGTCGAGACGGGCGAGGAGACCGGCTCGCCCGGCCTGCGCGCCCTGTGTGCGCAGCTGCGCGACGAACTCGCCGCCGATCTGCTGATCGCCTCCGACGGGCCCCGCATCTCCGCCCCACGCCCGACGCTGTTCCTCGGCTCGCGCGGCAGTGTCGCCTTCACCCTGCGCGTTGCGCTGCGCGACAGGGCCCACCACTCCGGCAACTGGGGCGGCCTGCTGCGCAACCCCGCGACCGTCCTGGCCGGCGCGCTGGCCACCCTCGTCGACGGTCGGGGCAAGATACTCGTACCCGGGCTGCGCCCCCCGTCGATCCCGCCGGGAGTCACAAAGGCGCTGGCCGACCTTCCGGTGGGCGGCGGTCCGGACGACCCCGTCATCGACGAGGACTGGGGCGAGCCCGGCCTCACCCCGGCCGAGCGGCTGGTCGGATGGAACACCCTGGAAGTCCTCTCGCTGGCCGCCGGAAACCCGGACACACCGGTCAACGCCATCCCCGGCACCGCACATGCGCATTGCCAGCTGCGCACCGTCGTCGGCACGGACGCCGAGGGCGTGGGCAAGGCCTTGCGCGCACACCTGGACGCGCACGGGTTCCCCATGGTCGACGTGGAAACCGGCCGGCTGATGTCCGCGACCCGCTCCGACCCCGACGGCCCCTGGGTGCGCTGGGCCGCGCAGTCCCTCGCCCGGACCACCGGCGCCGCGCCCGCGATCATGCCCAACCTGGGCGGGTCCATCCCGAACGACGCGTTCGCCGATGAACTCGGACTCTGCACGATCTGGGTGCCACACTCCTACCCCGCCTGCGCCCAGCACGCCCCGGACGAACACCTCCTCGCGCCGGTGGCGCGCGAGGCGCTGCAGATCATGGCCGGTCTCTTCTGGGACCTCGGCGACCCCTCCACCCGACCCCTCTGAGCGCGGAGAACCTCATGGACACACCCATCGCAGGAGACCGGCCCGACACCGCGCTGCCGGAGCCCGCCGTCACCACCACCAAGGCGCACCGCGTCATCGTCGCGGCGTCGATCGGGAACGCTCTTGAGTGGTTCGACATCATGGTCTACGCGTTCTTCGCCGGGACCATCGCCAAACTGTTCTTCCCCGCGGCGGACGACACCGTGTCGCTGCTGCTCGTGTTCGGCACATTCGGTGTGACCTATCTGGTCCGTCCGCTCGGCGCGGTCGTCCTCGGCCGGTACGCGGACCGTGCGGGCCGCAAGGCAGCCCTGATGGTGTCCATCCGCATCATGATGCTCGGGACGTTCCTGATCGCCGTCATGCCGACGTACCCGACGATAGGCATCGCCGCCCCGATCGCGATCCTCTTCTCCCGCCTGCTCCAGGGCTTCTCCGCGGGCGGGGAGTTCGGCAGCGCCACCGCCCTCCTGGCCGAGCACACTCCCCGGATGCGCGGCTTCATGGCCAGCTGGCAGTTCGCCAGCCAGGGCGTCGCCACCCTGCTCGCCGCCGGCTTCGGCACGCTGCTGACCAGCACACTGTCGGACGCCCAGCTGGAGTCGTGGGGCTGGCGGATACCGTTCGCCTTCGGCCTGCTGATCGGGCCGATCGGTTTCTACATCCGGCGCTACCTCGACGACGCACCGGAGTTCGCCCGGTCCGCGCGGCAGGAACCCGAGCGGAGCCCGGTGGGGGAAGTGCTGCGGGACCACAAGAGCAGCGTGCTGCTGTCGATCGGCGCCATCGCGGTGTCCACGGCCCTCACCTACCTGATCGCCTACATCCCCAGCTTCGCCGTGAAAGAGCTGCACCTTCCCGCCTCCACGGGCTTCGCGGCGGCCATGGTGACCGGTGCGGTGCTGACGGTCGTCACGCCTCTGATCGGCTACCTGTCCGACAGAGTGGGCCGGGTCCGGGTCATGTCCGTCTTCGCGGTGCTGATCCTCCTGCTACTCCTCCCCTCCTTCGGCTACCTCGTCGCCCACCCCGGCTTCGGCGTCATCCTCGGCGTGATGTTCCTCGTCGGCCTGCTCAAGGCCGGCTACTTCGGGCCGCTGCCCGCCCTGATGTCCGAACTCTTCCCGGTCACGAGCCGGGCCACCGGCGTCGCCCTGAGCTACAACCTGGGCGTCATGCTCTTCGGCGGAACCACCCCGCTGGTCATCGTCTGGCTGATCGACGCGACGGGCAACGACCTGGCCCCCACCTGGTACCTGTCCGGCCTGGCGGTTCTCAGCCTGACGGCCGTCCTTCTCGCCCGCCGCCGGCTCCGGGCCGTGGGCGCCGCCACCGACGAGTGACAGGCGGCCGGTCCGGGACGGACGATCCGCCCACCGGCCCGGACCGGCGCCACCCCCATCCACCGCGCCGACCACGCCTGGCCCACCCACCGCGCAGCGACCACGCCCTGTCCACCGCGCCCCCGAGCGTGCACCGCTTTCCTCTGCGAAAGGGCTCGCCCCGATGATCTCGACCACCCCTCCCGTCCCCGCGCCCGGAGCCGAAGCGTCACCCGCGCTCACCGGAATCCGCGTGCTGGATCTGTCCCGCATCCTGTCCGGCCCGCTCGCCACTATGGTCCTGGCCGACCTCGGCGCCGAGGTCATCAAGGTCGAGGACACCAAGGACGGCGACGACACCCGCCAATGGGGCCCGCCGTTCCAGGGCACCGAGGCCGCCTACTTTCTTGCCGCCAACCGCAACAAGCGCGGGATAGCGGTCGACCTCAAGACCGACCAGGGCCGGGAGTTCGTGCTGCGGCTCGCGGACCGGGCCGATGTGGTCGTGGAGAACTTCCGCCCGGGCACCGCCGACCGCCTCGGCCTGGGCCACCGCGACCTGTCCGCCCGCAACCCCCGCCTGATCTACGCCTCGATCTCCGGCTACGGACAGACCGGCCCCTGGGCCACCCGGCCCGGCTACGACGCCATCGCCCAGGCCCAGAGCGGGATGATGAGCATCACCGGAGAACCCGGCGGCCGGCCCATGCGGCCGGGCGTCGCCACCGCCGACATCGGCGCGGGCATGTGGGCCGCCATCGGCATCCTCGCCGCCCTCCAGGCCCGCCGGACCACCGGCCGCGGACAGCACGTCGACATCTCGCTGCTCGACGGCCAACTCGCCTGGCTCACCTACGTGGCCGGCGGCTACTTCGCGACCGGCGCCGTCCCCGCTCCGCATGGCTCGGCCCATCCCACGATCGTCCCCTACCAGGCCCTCGCCACGGCGGACGGCCATGTGATGGTCGCCGCCGGCAACGACAAGCTGTGGCGGCGCCTCGCGGACGTCCTCGGCCTGGCCCCGCTCGGCCATGACCCCCGTTTCGCGACCAACCCCGACCGGGTCCGCCACCGCGAGCAGCTGATCCCGCTGCTGGAGGAAGCCCTCGCCCGGCGCGGCGCCGCCGAATGGGCACAACTGCTGGACGACGCGGGCATCCCGTGCGCCCCCATCAGCGACGTCGCCCAGGCGCTGAGCGGCCCGCAGGCCGTCGCCCGCGGGATGGTCACCGAACTCGACCACCCCACCGCCGGACGCCTGCGCACCGTGGCCTCCCCCCTGAAACTCAGCGCGACCCCTGCCCGCATCCGTACGGCACCACCTCTGCTGGGCCAGCACACCGACGAGGTACTCGCCGAGACCGGCTACTCCCCGGCGGACATTGCCGAACTCCGTGCCTCGGGGGCCGTACGGTGACCGGTACCGGAGCCATCGGCATCCGGCGCGACGGCGCTCTCGCCACGGTCAGGATCGGCAGCGGGCGCCGCGCCAACGCCCTCGGCACCCGCGACTGGCAGGCCCTCGCCGCCCTGTTCCACCAGCTCGCCGAGGACCGGACCCTGCGCGCGGTCGTCCTGTCGGGGCGCGGCACCGGCGCCTTCAGCGCAGGCTCCGACATGCGCGAATGGCTCTCCGCCGACCCCGCCGAGATCGAGGCGAGCTTCTCCGCCATGGAGACCGCGCTCACCGCCGTCGAACGCCTCCCGGTCCCCGTGGTCGCCGAAGTCCGCGGCACGGCCGCCGGAGCCGGCTGCCAACTCGCCTGCGCCTGCGACCTCAGGGTCGTCGCCTCCGACGCCAGGCTCGGCATGCCCATCGCCCGCTGGGGCATCCTGGTGCCCCCGGCCTTCGCGGCCCGTATCGCGCTGCTCACCGGCCCCGCGGCCGCCCGCGATCTGCTGCTCACCGGCCGGCTCGTCGACGGCGAAGAGGCGGCGCGACTCGGTCTGGCCACCGTCAGCGTCCCCGAGCCGGAACTGGCAGCCACTACCTCTGCCCTCGTCGCCTCGATCAGCGAACACCCTCCGCCGGCCGTCCGCGCCGCCAAGCGGTCCGTCGACGCCCTGCTGGCCCCCGCCCGCGACCGGTTGCGCCGGCTGCCCCCGGGACCCGCCGCCGACTACGCCAGCCTCCAGCACAGCCTCAACGCCTTCCTCTCGCACTCCCTCACCACCCCCGCCTCGGGCAGCCCGACAGGGGGTGGGTAGGTCACCTGCCGCGGAGGTGGCGTCAGCTCGGAACCGTGGCCCCGGCGCCCAACTCCCGCGCGATCTCCACGGTCGGGAACCGCGTCCGCTTGCTCTTCGTGAGCAGACGGCGGTGGAAGCCGTCCAGGACGACGGCAGGGCGGGCGTGCCGGTCGATGATGGCGGCGATCTCGGCCGGGATGCCGCCAGGCCGTCGGCCGGCGATCCAGTCACGCAGGAAGGCTCCGCGTTCCGTGTCGCCGCGCACGCCGTCGAGCAGATGGTGATGGAGCAGGTGGCTCGCGGTGTAGCAGTGGTCGTACGCGAGGTGGTCGGAGAGGAACTCGGTCTCATCCGCTGAAAGGTCGAAGCGGGAGCTCAGGGCAAGTCCGAAGTCAGCGAAGTAGAGCCGGCGGCCATCGGTCAGGATGTTGGCGAAGTGGGCGTCGAAGTGGACGAGTTCGCGAGAGCTCATGAAGGCGGTCCCGCGCGCCAGAGCCTCCTCCACCCAGGGGTAAGGCGAGCCGTCTCCGCCTTCCGGCACGGCAGCCTTGCGGCGGTCGTTCAGCCATCCGGCGAGTGTGTGCGGTACGTGTTCCAGGAAGAGCACCAGGCTGGACGAGGACCGTCCGATGGCCTCCAGCCGGTGGCGAACGGCCGGTGATCCCTCCCAGTGCGCGACGGCCCCCTCCAAACCCCCGAACTCGTCGGTGAATCCTTCGGGAGGGGAGTCGGGCAGGACCCGCCAGTGATACATCAGCGGGAAACCCGCGTACTCGTTGCCGAGAACCCAGTTGGTGGTCATGGTGTGCACCGCAAGCTCCCGCCAGGCACCGAACCCGGCCGAGCCCGCCCCGTACTGGTAGAACATCGGCAGCCCGAAGACGTTCGCCGTCGACCGCGCAGACTCCGGCCGCAACTCGATATCCGTCAGGGGGACCCGCTTGACGAAGACGCGCGTCCCCTCGATGTCCAGCTCCGCCGACCTGCCGCCGATACCGGACCCGAGCGGGGCGGCGGCTGCCACGCCCTCCCCGAGCCGATGGTCGCTCAGCAAGGAGAGCTGGGTGCTCACAGCCCCGTATCGAGCCAGGCGCGCGGCAGGCAGCGGATCCTGGTCAAGTATCGACGCTCCTCGGTGCCCGAACCAGGGCTTCGGCGATCGCATGAACGGGACCGACCCTACGCGCCGGCGAGGCCGCCGTTCTCATGGATGACCGCGTCCGCCAGATTCAGAACAGACCCCACCACCACGGGAGATCACATAGGATCGCGATCCAAACCGAACAACTGTCGCAGTCACCCGCAGAGTCGGAGAATTCTCTCCGTCGCAGCAGACCAAGGTGACAGGCGGCAGGTGACAGTACAGGGGGAAGGAACCTCGATGAAGACATCCCGTCTTGGGCGTCGGCTCGCCGGGACCGCAGCCGTCACCATCATGGTCGGCGCAGGTGCACTGGTCGCGGCGCCGTCCGCTGTGGCCAAGGCTAATCTGCTGGCCATCGACAAGGTCTCGCTGCACGATCCGGGCGTCCAGGTGAACGTCACGTACTCCTGCGACCCCGGCATGAACCACCAACTGGTCGCCAACGCGGCCAAGGTCAACCAGACCGGTCACGACGAGTCGGTCGCCGCGGGCACCATCAAGGCCGACAAGCTCGCCTGTGACTACAACAGTCACGCGGCAAAGGTGACCATGCGTCCGGCTGCCGGTTCGCACTTCGCCAAGGGCGACAAGGTGAAGGTCACCGTCTTCTATTTCGACAATGACGGCTTCAGCTATGCGCGTCAGGAGACGGTCGCCGTTCTGTAGGCACGTCATCCCGCCCCGGTGGACCGGCCACTCGCGGTCCGCCGGGGTATGTCGTATGCGTCGAGCGGCGTTTTCTACGTGAACGGCTCGGCGGCCAGCCAGGTGGCCACGGCCTGGGCGAGCGGCTGGTCGGTGTCGAGCTGGATGAAGCCGAACTGGCCGCCCTGGTTGCATTCCAGGAACCACCAGGTTCCGTCCGTTTCCTCGGCGAAGTCGAAGGCGCCGTAGGCGAGTTGAGCGGTGGTCATATAGCTCTCCACCGCCCGGTGGACGGCGTCGGGGACCGCGACGGGCTCCCAGGTGCTGTTGTCCGTGAAGCGGCTGTCCACCTCGTCGGGGTCGGATTTCTTGCGGGCGGCGGAGAGATGGCTGCCGATGCAGGTCAGCCGGATGTCGGCCTGCTTGCGGATGTGCCGCTGGAGCAGGGTCGGGCCGGCCGCGACACCGGCGAAGTCCACGTCCGGGCTGATGCGGGTGGTGGGCAGCACCAGCGGGGGATCGCCGGGGTGCTTTCCGGAGATCGATTTCACCACGAGGTCCCGGTGGGTGGCCGCGAACTGACGGGCGACCGACGGAAATGTGGTGATCAATGTGGGGGGCACGGCGAAGCCGCTGTGGTGGGCGGTGTGGAGCTGCCACGGTTTGTAGCGTGCCTGCATGGCCGCGACGGGATGGTTCATCCAGCGTGCCCGGGTGCAGCTGAGCATGCCGTACAGCGCCTGCTCGGACTCGGCCGTGAGCCAGGTGGACTGCTCCGAGGCGCGTGCCCCGGGAGTGCCGGGCCGGCGGACCCATATCGAGCGCAGGCTGCCGAGGCTCACCATGCGTTCGCCTGCCTTGAGGTACCCGTGGAAGTCGTCCCTGACGTAGTCCGCCGACAGGGCGACCGTCCCGGGCAGGTCGGCCGGGTCGAGGCGTACGAGCGGGACGCCGAGGTCGTGCAGCGTCGACACCACCATGTCCGCTGTCAAGTCCTCCTCACAGGTAAGGATCAGGACGGTCATCGGCGCTCAGTCGTCGAAGTGGGTCTTGGAGCCGGCGGTGGAGGCGGTGGTGCCGGTGGCCAGCAGCACTGCCCGGCTGCAGGTGGCCGGACGCCCGTCGGGCAGGACGTTGAGCTGCCGCGTGGCGTCGTAGGTGTACGGAGTGCTGGTCGGTGACTTCACCGCCGGACGGGCGTAGCTCAACGCGAACGGTCGCATGCCTTCTCCTTCATAGCCCGGTTCCTGAACCCTGGGACGCTTGGATGGGAAGCTCGGCCTGATAATTCTGTACAGAGCTTGTGATGAACCTGGTCGAATAATTATCACTTTTGATCGTTTCTGCGGACACTATTGACGAAGCTGTAGTGAGGGCGTAAGTGACGGCCCGATGCGTGCTGCCCAGCGGCGCAGGTGCCCGGGCCCTCGGTCAGATTCCGCAGTCGACGATGCGTCCGTCGACGGTGCCGATCAGCAGTCGGCCCGGCCCGGCGACGGTGAGAGAGAGCGGGTCCGCCACTATGCCGTCGATGGACAGCAGGCGCCGCTGGCGTACGGTCCCCTCGCCCGCATGCAGGGCAACCACCTCGCCGGAGTTGTAGGCGACGTACACCGTCTCGCCATCGGTGTCCATCGCCGTCGCCTGTGCGTCGGCCAGGAACACCCACGCGGGTGCCCCGTCCGGCAGGCGCCGGCGGGTGACGAAGGCATCACCGGGCCGGAGGCCGTGCGGATAGGGGAAGGTGCCGGCGTGGACGAGGGCCGGGCCGTGTGCGTCGTCGAGATGGACGGCGGGACCGCCGACCAGGTGCGCATTGCGGGCGCTGTCCCATTCGAGCGGGAAGAGTCTGTGGACCTGGGGAGGCGCCGCGCCGTCCGGTGGGTCCACCCGCACGACCCAATTTTCCGCCGAGTGCCGGTGCGGATCCCCTTGCAGGAAGAGGAGTTCGGGGCTGTGGCGGACCGGGAGGTGATGGTTGAACAGGTCGTAGCCGCCCAGCTCCAGGCGGGCTGCCTCGCGATGGCCGGGGGAGACCAGCACCGTGACGGGGCGTTCGACGTGGTGCCGGCAGTCGCGCAGGGCCAGCCAGCCGTCGTGACGGGCGACGCAGGCGACGGCGAAGCCGGGGTCGACGGTGTCGAGAACGGCGCCGCCGTCGACGGACAGCCGGTCGATCGGGTACGGCCGCTCGTGCCAGCCGTCTCCGTCCCAGCGTGTCCGGCCGCTGGTGTTGACCCACGCCGAGCGCCGGTCCGGTGTCAGCAGGATCTCCCGGCCACCGTCTTGGCCCGCGACGGCCCACTCCCGTATCCCGTCCGGGCTCCAGCACTCCAGCTGTATCCCGTCCAGCGTGGCCAGGATGCGGCCGTCGTCCAGGGGTTCCACCGCCCAGACGAGCTGCCGAGGCGCCCAGGGCGTCCAGGCCAGATGCGCGAGCTCCCGGCGGAGGTTGTCCGGCGCGTCAGGTATCCGCGCATCGGGCGGGCCCCACGGCAGCTCCTCCGCTGCCACCATCCCGTCGGTGGCAGCGGTCCAGTCCTCGCACTCGATGACGTACCGGAGCGCATCCGGGCCATCGTCGTCGAGGTCTTCCTCGTCGTCCGGTGCCAGGAAGACCTCCAGCGTCCGGTCGTCGAGCCACCGCAGGCCGCAGATGTGCCGATACCGCCCCTCCATCACGGAGACGACCTTGCCGGAATCGAGGTTCAGGAGCAGCAGTTCACCCTCCTGACTCCAGCCGCCGGTGCCGATCGCGAGCAGCGGCAGGCTCGGATGGAACCGCAATACGCTCACCGGCCAGTGGGACCGCAGCAGATGGTGGCAGCGTGCCCCGTCCGCTGTGTAGACCCCGACCCTCGACCGGGTCCAGCCCCGTGCCGCATCCCAGCCGGGCCACTGCATAGTGCCGAGCGCCCCGCCGATCGCGAGCAGGCCGAGCCGCTCGTCGCGTACGGCTGTAGTGGGGAACCCGATCTCGGCGTACGGACGGCCGCCGAATATGCGGTGGATGGTGAGTGGTTGATGCATGAGGACGGTTCTACCCGAGAATCGAAAGCCTGGTCGGCCAGGTTACGGACTTGGCAACCCCGGCCCGAGGCAGTGCACGTCGGTGCTCGGTACCACCCCGTCGACCAGGTACTTCGCCGCCGCGCCGTCCACGCAGGCATTGCCCCGGCTGGCGAACACCCCGTGTGAGTAGTCGTGGTGCAGGGTGATCAGACGGGAGCCCGGCAGCCGCCGCCGCAGTGCGTGCGCGCCCTCGATGGGGGTGACGGGATCGTGCTCGGAGGCGATCAGCATCACCGGGGGCGCCTCGGCACTGCCGAGGGGAGTGTTGTGCACGGGCCGGTGGTGCCAGAAGGCGCAGACCGACGCCTCCATGCCCGTGAGTACCGGTTGTGGGTCGAGCCGCCGGATCCGCCGGATGTCGGCGACCACGCGCCCGGGCGTGGGAGCGTGGCTGTCCGCGCACTTGACCGTGCGGTTGGCCGCCTCGTACGTGCGTGACGCGGCGCCGTCGAAGGGTTCGGCGGGGCGGAGCCGTGCGGTGCTGCCGTTGTCCAGGTAGGCGCGAATGCCGTCGGCGAGTGGGGCCCAGCGCTCGGTGCGGCCCAGCGCCCGGTAGACGGCGCGGTCGAACTCCGCCGCCCCGAAGCCCTCGACCGGACGCCGGGCAAGCCCATCGCGCACCCGCTGGTAGGCCGCCCGCACCACATCACCACTACCGCCCAGCCCAAACCGCCCCGAGTGAACAGCAACCCACGACAGGAACTCCGCGCGCCGGCGAAGCAGCGCCCGACTCTGTTTACGGTCGAAGTCGTACCACCCCCAAGGCCCGACGACGCTGTCCAGCACCATCCGCGCGATGTGCCGCGGGAATTGAGCGGCGTACGCGGCGCCGAGATAGCTGCCGTAGGAGACGCCGAGGAAGCTGATCCGCCGCTCGCCGAGAGCGAGGCGGATCGCGTCCATGTCGTGGGCGGTCCGGGTGGTCGACAGATACGGCAGGGCCGCTCCGGCACCGGCGGCGCAGTCGTCCGCGGTCCGCCGCAGGGTATCGAGGTAGGCACGCTCGGCCGCGCGGCCGGCCGGTACGGGGTCCTGGCCGGGGCTGTCGAAGAGGCCGCCCATCGGGCCGCACTGCACGGGCGTGCTCTGCCCGGTGCCGCGCGGGTCGAAGCCGATGACGTCGTAGGAACGCCGCACGCTCTCGGGGAGCTTGGCCCGTTTGGTGACGGCATACGGGAGGCCCGCGCCGCCGGGCCCGCCGGGGTTCACCAGCAGCACTCCGCGCCGCTCGGCCGGTGGGCCGTCGGCGCGGACACGGGAGACGGCTATGTGGATCTGCCTGCCGTCCGGACGGCTCCGGTCCAGCGGGACGCTGAGCCGGCCGCACTCCACATGTGCGGGAGCGGGCGGATCCGGCACGGAGGCCGGACAGGCGCCGAAGTGGAGCGCGGGGGCCGGGGGAGCGGCGTGTACGGGCACGGCCGGGAGGAGGGCGGCCGTGGCGGTGAGCGCGCAGAGCAGGCCGGTGCGGGAAGGGGCGGGGATCACAGGTCTCGCATTCAGGAGCGGCGGTGGGGCGGCGGTGACGGCCGCGCAGCCAGTGGCAATGAAAATGATTATCGTTTACAGTGGCGGCCGGTCAAGCCGCCGGGGTGCTCGCAAGGGCCCCGGCGGCCCGTCCAAGGACCCCAACCACGTTGACGACGAAGGGAAACCGTGGCTCATCTGCTGATGGTCGAGAGCTGGGTCGGAGCGATGAGCAGGCTGCTCCCACGAGCGATCCGCGAGGGCGGGCACGAGTTCACCTTCCTCACCCGCGATGTGCACCACTACCTGCGCTCCGCGCCCGAAGGCACCGCCCATCCCCTGCTGGGGGCCCGCAATGTGCTGACCGCCGACACCAATGACCTCGACGCCCTGCTGCCGACCGTCGACCGCCTGCACAAGGCCCTGGGGTTCGACGGCGTGATCACCTCCTGCGACTACTACCTCCCCACGGTCGCCCGGATCGCCGACCGCCTGGGGCTGCCGGGCCCCTCGCCCGAAGCGGTCGAGAACGCCTGCCGCAAGGACGCGACCCGCCGGGCGCTCGCCCACGCCGGAGTGGCCGGACCGCGGTTCGCGGTCTGCGCGGACCGGTCCGCGGCCGTCGTCGCGGCGGCGGAGCTCGGCTACCCGCTGGTGCTCAAGCCCGTGGACCTGTGCGCGGGGATGTACGTACGACGCGTCGACGACGAGGAGGAGTTGGTCCGCGCCCACCGTGCGCTCGACGACTTCCCCGTCAACGCGCGTGGCCAGCGCCGTGCGCCGCTGGTGCTGCTCGAAGAGCTGCTGCACGGCCCCGAAGTCAGCGTGGAAACCGTGACGTTCGAGGGCCGCACCCATGTGGTGGGAGTGACGGACAAGAGCGTCGGCGGGGCACCGGCCTTCATCGAGACCGGCCATATGTTTCCCGCCGCCCTCACGGCCGCCGACGCAACGGCCGCCGAGCAGACCGCCGTGCAGGCCCTCAAGGCACTCGGACTCGACGATGTCGTCGCGCACACCGAGATCAAGCTGACCCCCGACGGGCCGCGCGTGGTCGAGGTCAACCCGCGCCCCGCCGGGAACCGCATCACCGAACTCATCCGCCATGTGACCGGTAGCGACATCGCCGCCGCCTGCGTGGACGTGGCGCTGGGCCACCCGCCCGATCTGCGGAGACGGGACACCGGGCTGCGCAGTGCCGCGATCGGATTCCTGGTGCCGCGCACCGCGGGCGTCCTGGAGGCCGTCGACGGCGCCGACCTTGTGCGCGAGGCACCGGAGGTGCTGGAACTCCAGCTCGCCGAGCCCGGCAGCGCGGTCAAGCCGGCCGACAGCAACAACGCCTACCTGGGACATGTCATGGCCGGCGATGCCACGGGCCCCGGAGCCCGTGGGCGTGTTGAGGCCCTGCTGTCCGCGCTCTGTCCGCGGGTGGTGAACCGATGACCGGCACCGTCAAGACCGTCATCACTCCGACCGGGGCGCCCCGTTCCGGCGCCGGGCCCACCGCCGCCTCGTACGACGACCTCGTCGCCGGCGTCCTGCGCGGCGACTTCGGTCCCACGCCCGAGACCCAGCGGATCGCCGTGGCCTTCAGCACCCGGCAGGCCGTACGCCATGAAGGGCGCACCGGCGGCTACCGCAATGAAGTGCTGACCCTGCGGCTGGGCGCGGCGGTCGGCTCCTGTGCGCTGGAACCCGGCGAGCTGCCGGAGGCCGCGATCGAGGACTGTGTCGGCGCGGATGTCGCCCGCCTCCTGGAGCACGAGCTGCGCCCGGTGCGGGTGGCCGCCCTCGACGCGTATCTGATGCACGTCCTGCCGCACACGCCCGCGAACGGCGCGCGGCCGTGGTCACTGCCCGCCGGGAGTTCGCTCAGGAAGTCGCGGGCCAGGGCGCGGGCCGTCGTCCACCTCATCGACGCCCCGCCCGGCGCGCGGGTACTCGTGGTGGGCGTGGTCAACTCCCTGCTGGAAGCGCTGCGTGAGCGCGGCCTTTCGTACCTGCCCTGCGATCTCAAGGGCGGTACGACCGAGTGGGGCGAGCCGATCCGTACCGACGCGCTCGCGGAGCTGCCGCGCTGCGACGCGGTGCTCGCCTCCGGGATGACGCTGGGCAACGGCACCTTCGAGCCGCTGCGGGCACACGCGCTGCGGCACGGCATGCCACTGGTGATGTTCGCCCAGACCGGCAGCGCGGTGCTGCCCCGCTTCCTGGGCGCCGGGGTGAGCGCGGTGTGCGCCGAGCCGTACCCGTTCTTCTGGCTCGACGGCGGGCCCGGGATCATCCACCGCTACGGCGGCAGCGCGGCCCCCGGAGCCGCCCGGTGACCACCGCCGTCCTGCACCCCACCGCCAACCGGGAGCTGCTCGGCCTGCTCGGCCGCACCCCGCTCGCCCGGATCACCGCCGATCTGCCCTGCCCGCACCCCGGCTTCTGGGCCAAGCTCGAAGGGCTCGGCGCCGGCGGCATGAAAGCCCGCGCCGCCGTGTCCATGCTGCGCGGCGCCGCGCAACGCGGCGAACTGCGGCCCGGTGCCCCGGTCGTGGAGTCCACCTCCGGCACCCTCGGCATCGGACTCGCCTTCGCGGGCCAGGCGCTCGGCCACCCCGTCGTGCTGGTCGGCGACACCGAGCTTGAGCCCTCGATGCGGCAGCTGCTGCGGACGTACGGAGTCCGACTGGAGCTGGTGGACCGCCCGGCCGCCGAGGGCGGCTGGCAGGCGGCCCGGCTGGCCCGGCTGCGGCAGCTGCTGGCCGAGCTGCCCGGCGCGTACTGGCCCGACCAGTACAACAACCCCGACAACATTGCCGGTTACGCCTCGCTGGCCGCCGAGATGGCGGCCCAGCTGGACCATCTCGATGTCCTGGTGTGCAGCGTCGGCACCGGCGGCCACAGCGCGGGCGTGGTCGGCCCGCTGCGCCGGCACTGGCCGCGGCTGCGGCTGATCGGTGTGGACGCCACCGGCTCGACGATCTTCGGCCAGCCCGCCAGACCCCGGCTGATGCGGGGCCTGGGCAGCAGCATCCATCCGCGCAATGTGGCCTACCAGGCGTTCGATGAAGTGCACTGGGTCGGGCCGGCCGAGTCCGCCGGCGCCTGCCGCCGCCTGGCCCGGTCCAACTTCGTCAGCGGCGGCTGGAGCACCGGCGCGGTCGCGCTCGTCGCGGCCTGGGCCGCCCGTGTGCACCCCGGTGCCGTCGTCGCCACGGTCTTCCCCGACGGGCCACAGCGCTACCTCGGCAGCGTCTTCGACGACGACTTCGCCGCGGCGCACGGGCTCGATCTGACCGCCGCGGCCACCCGCCCCGTCGAGATCCCGCACCCCCAGGCCGCCGAGGCGACGGGCTGGGTCAGATGCCGGACGGTGGCCGACCCGCTCACCGGCCGCCACCAGGAAAGCCGCGACCGGCATGCGCCCGCAGCCGCAGGCCCGTACCCCGCCCGCCAGGACCACTTCGAAGAGGCCCCGTGAAGCTCAGTCAGCGCACCGTACGGCTCGAACTCGCCGAGCCACTGCGCATCTCCCGTTCGACGATGGCGGCCCGTGACGCCGTATGGCTGGCCATCGAGCACCAAGGACAGCGCGGCTACGGCGAGGCCGTCAGCAGTACGTACTACGGCTTGGACGCCACCACCCTCGGACGGCTGCTGAGCGGGACCGCCCTGGAACTCGCCCGCTTCGCCGACCCCGAGACCGCACACGACGCCCTGCGCACCGGCGAACTGCCCGCGCGGGACACGCCCGCCGCGGTCACCGCGGCCGTCGACTCGGCGCTGCTCGACCTCATCGGCAAGCGCGCCGGCACCCCCGTGCACCGGCTCCTCGACGCCCCCACCGCGCCCGTCGCCGCGACCGCCCGCACCCTCGGCATCACCGGACCGCGGGAGGCGGCGCAGCAGGCGGCCCGGCTGGTGCGGCACGGTTTCACCGTCCTCAAGCTCAAGGTGGGTACCCCCGACCCCGAGGACGACCTGGCCCGCGTCCTGGCCGTACGGAACGCCGCACCGCACACCCGGCTGCTGCTCGACCCCAACGGAGCCTGGTCCACCACCCAGGCCACCTCCCTGCTGCCCCGGTACGCGCATCTCGGCATCGAGGCCGTCGAGCAGCCGCTGGCTCCAGGAGACCCCGAGTCACTGGCCCGGCTCGCCGCACACTCACCGCTGCCGATCATCGCCGACGAGGACGCGATCGGCATCGAGGACGCCCGGCGGCTGGCCGGCCGGGTACACGGCATCAACGTCAAGCTCGCGAAGTGCGGCGGCGTCACCGTGGCCCGGAGCATCGCCGATCTGCTCGCCGGCAGCGGCACGTCCCTGATGCTCGGCTGCCTGACCGCCAGCACCCTCGGCATCGCACCCGCCGTCCATCTCGCCCACCGGGCCCGGTGGACCGACCTCGACGGGCACCTCCTGCTCGCCCACGACCCCTGGACCGGCATCGGCGGCACCGACGGCACCGTACGGGCGGGCGACCGGCCCGGCCTCGGCGTACGGCCGGCCGACGGCGAGGAGGCACCGCGATGAAGACCTGGCACGAGATACGTGGCTTCCCGCTCGCCATCCGCCTGCTGCTGATCAACCAACTCGGCGTCAACACCGGCTTCTACCTGCTCGTTCCCTACCTCGCCGTGCACCTGAGCGAGGACCTGGGGATGTCGGCCGCGGTCGTCGGCGTCGTGCTCGGCGTCCGCAACCTCAGCCAGCAGGGACTGTTCCTCATCGGCGGCTCGGCGTCCGACCGGCTCGGCGCCCGCGGCGTGATCATCGCCGGTTGCGCGCTGCGCACGGTGGGCTTCGGCCTCTTCGCGCTCGGCGACAGCCTGGCCGTGCTCCTCGCCGCGTCCGTCCTCAGCGGGCTGGCCGGGGCGCTGTTCAACCCCGCCGTACGCGCCTACCTCGCGCAGGAGGCGGGCGACCGCAAGGCCGAGGCGTTCGCCCTCTTCAATGTCTTCGCGACCACCGGGGCCCTGGTCGGACCGCTCCTGGGCAGCGCCCTGCTGCTGGTCGACTTCCGCGCCTCCGCCCTCACCGCAGCCGCCATCTTCGCGGTACTCACCCTCGCCCAGGCCGTGGTACTGCCCGCACGTGAGGTCGCCCCGGCCACCAACAGCGTCCTGGGGGACTGGCGCGAAGTAGTCGGCAATCGCGTGTTCATGGCCTTCGCGCTGGCGATGGTCGGCATGTTCACCCTGGAGAACCAGCTGTATCTGCTGCTGCCCGACGGCGCCCGCAGGGCCACCGGCTGGGAGGGCGCGGCCGGCCTCGTCTTCCTGGTCGGCACCGTCGCCAACCTCTCGCTCCAGATGCGTATCACCCGTGCGCTGAAGGAACGTGGCAGCCGGGCGCGTTGGATCGGCGTGGGGCTCGGCCTGATGGGCCTGGCCTTCGTACCGCCGATGGCGGTCGCGGGCCTGGGGACACCACCCGGAGGGGTCGGCGGCGCCGCGCTGCGCGCGCTGCCCGTCCTGGCGGGTGTGCTGCTGCTCTACCTGGGCGTCATGATCGCCCAGCCGTTCGTGATGGAGCTGATCCCCGACTTCGGCCGCCCCGACCTCACCGGCACCTACTTCGGACTGTTCTACGTGGTCTCCGGGATCGCCGCGGCCGTGGGCAACACCGTCGTCGGCTGGGCCATGGACACCGGCGACCGCGCGCATCTGCAGTGGCTGCCCTGGGCGTGCTGTCTGGTCTGCGGACTGTTGTCGGCGGCCGGAGTGGCCTGGCTGCACCGACTGCGGGGACTGCCGGTGCGGGTCGCTCCCGTCTCGATGGCGGCGTGAGGAGGACAGATGCGTACGCATGAGACCGCAGCCGAGGGCAGCAACCTCCTCACCGACAACCCGGAGTTGTACGAGGCACGCTTCCCCGATACCGAGCGGCTGGCCGGTCGCTGGGCCGAGGACTGTCTGCGGCGGTACGCGGCGGGCCCACGGGTCCTGGACCTCGGCTGCGGCACCGGGCGCGACGCCGCGTATCTGCACGCGGCCGGGCGCTCGGTCGTCGGCGCCGACCTCTCCGACGCGATGCTGGCATACGCCCGCAGCCACCACCCAGGGCCCCGCTACACCCGTGCCGACCTGCGCGGATTCCAGTTCCCCCGGCGCTCCTTCGACGCCGTGGTGTGCCTGGACAGCGCCCTGCTGTACTGCCACACCAACGCCGAACTGGACGGGCTGCTCGCCTCCTGCCGGCGCGCGCTGGCGCCCGGCGGGCTGCTCGTCGCGGAGATGCGCAACGGAGCCTTCTTCCTGGGCCGTACGGAGCTGCTCGACGCCCCGGCGGTGAGCGGTTTCAGCCGGCAGGGCGTCACCTACGAGTCCACGACCACCCTGTCCGTCGACCGGGCCGCGCAACTACTGCGCCGTACGCGGGTGTGGACCGCCGACGACGGTTCCCCGCCGGTCGGGCAGCGCTCCGCCTGGCGGCTGCTCTTCCCCCAGGAACTGCGGTACGTCCTCGCCGCCCACGGCTTCGAGGTCCTCGACCTGCACGACGGGCCGGGACCACGCACCGAGCCGCCGTGGAAGGAGGGCGCGATGCCGGGGCCGACCGCCGACGCGGACCGGCTGCACCTGGTCGCACGCCTGACCCGCCCTACCTGACGTCCCGTCCCCGCTCCTGCCGACCAACCGCCAACCGCCTCCGCACACCAAGGAATGCCAATCCGCCATGCACCACACCCCTGCCGATGACTCCGTGAACCCCTCCCGCCTCCCCTTCCCTGGCCTGCATCGCCGCGGGTTCCTCGCCGCGGCCGGCGGTATGGCCGGACTCGGCGCGCTCGCCCTCGCCGGGTGCTCCGGCTCCGGCACCTCGGACGATGCGGGCAACAGCGGCGGCAAGCCCCGGCGCGGCGGCAGACTGCGGGCCGCCTTCGCCGGCGGCGGTGCGAGCGAGACCCTCGACCCGCACCTCGCCAACCTCTTCGCCGACGCAGCCCGCGCCAAGGCGCTCTTCGACAAGCTCGCCGACTACGGAGCCGACCTCTCCGCCGTACCGCGGCTCGCCTCCTCCTGGGAGCCCAACGCCGGCCTGGACCGCTGGACGGTCCGGCTGCGCAAGGCGACCTTCCACAACGGCAAGCCGGTCACCGCCCGCGACGTCCTCTACAGCTACCGCCGCATCGCCGATCCGTCCCGGGCGTTCCGCGCCAAGGCGTCACTGGAGCCCATCGACCTCAAGGCGAGCCGCGCCGTGGACGACCGGACGGTGTCCTTCGTACTGAAGCGGCCGACCGCCGAATTCCCCAACCTGCTGGCCGCCTTCGGCGCGTACATCGTCCCCGAAGGAGCCCACGACTTCGACCACCGGCCGGTCGGCAGCGGCCCCTTCCGCTTTGTGTCGTTCACCCCCGGCCGGTCCGCCGTCTTCCGGCGCAACGACGACCACTGGGACGGCGCACCGCACCTGGACGAGCTGGAGTTCGTCGTCGCCAACGAGGAGTCCGCGCGCATCAACTCCCTGCTCGGCGGCCAGGTCGAGTACGCCCACGAGCTGACGCCGACCACCGCCCGCGCGCACGAGGGCAAGGGGCAGATCGAGATCGTACGGCTGCGCAACAGCGCCATGCAGGGCTTCGCGATGAAGACCGACCGGGCGCCCTTCGACGACAAGCGGGTCCGTGAGGCCTTCTTCCTGATCGCCGACCGCAAGGAGCTGGTCGACGGCGCACTGTCCGGCGCCGGCGAGATCGGCAACGACCTTTTCGGCAAGGGCTACCAGTACTACGCCGACGGCCTGCCGCAGCGCGCACAGGACCTGGACCGGGCCCGCCACCTGCTGAAGAAGGCCGGCGCCGACGGGCTGAAGGTCACCCTGGACACCTCCGCCGTGGCCGCCGGGTTCACCGAAGCCGCCGCGATCTTCCGGGACCAGGCCGCCAAGGCCGGGGTGAAGGTGAAGGTGGCGATGGGCAGCAAGGACAGCTACTGGCAGGACACCCTCGACTCCGGAACCCTGTCCTGCTACCGCTCCGGCGCGATGCCCATCGAATCGCACTTCTCCCAGCGGCTGCTGACCAACTCCACCACCAACGCCACCAAGTGGCGGCACAAGGACTTCGACGCGCTCTACCGGGAGGCCCAGTCCACCAAGAACACCCACGACCGCGCCGCCGTCTACGCCCGCATGCAGCGCCGGCTGTACGCCGAAGGCGGCTTTCTCGTCTGGGGATTCGCCGACTGGATTCTCGGCACCGCCCGCACCGTCCGAGGCGTCGCACACCGGGCGCCCGCCAACACCCTGGACTGGGCACGCTTCGACAAGGTGTGGTTCGCATGACCGGACTGCGGCAGTGGCTGCTGCGCCGCCTGCTGCTCGGTTCAGGGCAGCTGGTGGCCGTCGTACTGCTCGTCTTCGCCCTCACCGAGGCGCTGCCGGGCGACGCCGCGGTCGCCCTCGCCGGCGATCAGCCCGACCCCCAACGTATCGCGGCGCTCCGCACCGCGATGCACCTGGACCGGCCCGCTTACGAGCGTCTGGCGGACTGGGCGGCCGGCCTGCTGCACGGTGACTTCGGCACCTCCCTGGTGTCGGGCCGGCCCGTCAGCTCGTACCTCGCCGACGGCTTCGGCCCGACCGTGCTGCTCGCCGCGCTCACGGTCGTCCTGCTGGTGCCCGTCGCCGGTGGCCTGGGCGTCCTGGCCGCCCGGCACGAGGGCCGGTTCACGGACCGCCTCATCAGTGCCGTGACCCTGGCCGTCTACGCCGTACCGGAGTTCGCCCTCGGCATCCTGCTGGTCACCGTCTTCGCACTGCGCCTCGGCTGGCTTCCGCCGACCGCCGTCGGCTACGGCGCCGATCTGCCGACCCATCCCGCGGTGCTGGTGCTGCCCGTACTGGTCCTGCTCTCCCGGCCGGTCTGCTCGCTGGCGCGCCTGGTCCGCGCCGGCATGATCGACGCGCTGGCCGCGCCGTACGCCGCGCAGGCCCGCCGCTACGGCATCCCGGGCGCGCGCATCCGGTACGCGCACGCCCTCCCCAACGCCCTCGCGCCCGCTGCCCAGCAACTCGCCCGCACGGTCGACTGGCTGCTGTGCGGCGTCATCGTCGTGGAGGCCCTGTTCGTGATCCCCGGACTCGGAACGGTCCTGATGAACGCCGTCGCGGAACGCGATGTCCCCGTCATCCAGGGCCTCGCGATCGTTTTCGGCCTCACCGCCGTCGTCCTCAACCTCGGTGCGGACGTGGTCGCCCACCGTTTCGCCCCCCGTGCGCAGGTGGCCGCATGACCACACCGGCAACCGGCGCTCCGCCGACCGGAGCTCCACCCCTCGTCACCGCCCGCACGCGCCCCGGCCGCTTCGCCGTCGCCCTGCTGATCATCGGCGTCCCGCTCGTCCTCGCCCTCCTCGGGCCGCTGTTCGCCGGTGAGGCCGGACCGCGCGCCGCCTCCTTCACCCTGGGCGGTGGGCACTGGGCCGGCACCGACTTCGTCGGCCGGGATGTCTGGCGGCAGGTGCTGCTCGGCGGCCGCCCGGTGGTCGTGACCGCGCTCGCCGCGACAGCGCTGGCCTACGCGGTGGCGCTACCGCTGGGCCTGATCAGCGCACTGACCCACCGCACCTGGCTCGAAGAGCTGCTGATGAGGCCCCTGGACGTCGTGCTCGCCGTGCCGTCCCTGCTCCTCATCCTGCTGGTGGCGGCGGTCCTCGCGCCCGGCCCGATGGGCCTCGCGCTCCTGGTGGCCCTGGTCAACATCCCTGATGCCGCCCGGCTCATCCGGGCCACCGCGGCCGAGGCGGCCTCCCGCCCCGCGGTCGAGGCGCTGCGTATGCAGGGCGAAACCTGGTGGCGGATGGCCGTCGGCTACGTCGGCCGCTCGGCTCTGCGCACCCTCGCCACCGACGCCGGGGTCCGGCTCACCGGCGTGCTGTATCTCGTCGCTACGGCGGCCTTCCTCGGCGTCGGCGTCGAACCGGACGCCGCCGACTGGGCGGTGATGGTGGACCGCAATCGGACGGGGCTGTTTGTGCAGCCCTGGGCCGTGGTGGTGCCGGCGCTGCTGATCGTGGGGCTGACCGTGGGGGTCAATCTGTTGGTCGACGCGGCGCTGGCCACGCGTGAGAGGCGCGTACGGCCCGGCCGCCAACCGGGGGAAAAGCCGGGGGAAATGAGGGAGAGCAGTCCGTGAACAAGAAGGAAGTGAACAAGAAGGAAGTGAACGAGAAGGAAGTCGCCCAGGTCCGGGACCTGCGCGTCGAAATCGGTGACAGGGCGATCGTCGACGGGGTGAGCCTGCGGATGCTGCCCGGCAAGATCACCGCCCTGGTCGGCGGCTCCGGCAGCGGCAAGACCACCACCGGCCTCGCCCTGCTGGGCACATACCCGCCCGGCGCCACGGTGACCGGCGAGATCCGCGTCCCCGAGGGCATCGTCGGCTACGTACCCCAGCACCCCGCCACCGTCCTCAACCCCGCCCGCCCCATATCCGCCCTCCTCCAGGACATCGCACGCACCCAGGTACGCCATCTGCCCCGCCGCGACCGCCGCCCCGCCATCCAGGAACGCATCCTGAGCGCGCTCACCCGGGCCCAGCTCCCCGACGGCGCAGCCCTGCTGTCCCGCTACCCCCACCAGCTCTCCGGCGGACAACAGCAACGCGTCGTCCTCGCACAGGCCCTGCTGACCGGCGCCCGGGCAGTCGTCGCGGACGAACCGACCACCGGACAGGACGCCCTGACGAAGCGTCACCTGACCGCTCAACTGGCCGCCGTGTCCCGGCAGGGCATCGCCGTACTGCTCCTGAGCCACGACCTGGATGTCGTCCGTGCGCTGGCCGACGAGGTCCATGTCATGCGCGCCGGCCGCATCGTGGAGTCCGGCCCGCCGGAACGGCTGTGGCGCGCGCCACAGCACCCCTGGACCCGCGAACTCCTCTCCGCCCCGGGCTCCGCCCCTGCTTCCGCCGAGGTCAGGCCGGAGACAACGACGGCCACGACGGCCGGCGCCGGCGGTGATGGCGCCGACGCCGGTGACCGCAAGGCCGTACTGCGGATACGCGGCCTCACCGCCCGCCACGACACCACCACCGTCCTGCACAGCACCGATCTCCTCCTCCACCCCGGCAGCGGCCTGGCCGTCGTGGGCCGCTCCGGCAGCGGCAAGACCACCCTCGCCCGCTGCCTGGCCGGCCTGCACCGGACCTACGACGGCGAGGTCCTGCTCGACGGCGTCCCGCTGCCCCGCGGCCTCCGTGCCCGTAGCCGTCGGCAACTGGCCGCGGTGCAGTACGTCTTCCAGGACGCCCGCGCCGCATTCGACGAGCACCGCCCGGTCGTCGACCAGGTGACCCGCACCGCGATACGCCTGCGCCACGTCCCCCGGTCGGAAGCCGTGGCCGAGGCCGAGCGCACCCTGACCTCCCTCGGCCTCGCCGTCGACCTCGTACGCCGCAAGCCCGGGCAGCTCTCCGGCGGCGAACTCCAGCGTGCCGCGCTGGCCCGTGCGCTCATGGCCCACCCCCGGGTCCTGATCTGCGACGAGATCACCTCCGGCCTGGACAGCATCACCCGCCGCGGCCTCCTCACCCTCCTCACCGACCTCCTGCACACCCGCCCGGACCTCTCCCTGGTCCTGATCACCCACGACCTCGACACCGCCACCGTCGCCGACCGGATCGCCGTGCTCGACTCCGGCCGCCTCGTCGAACAGGGCCCGACCGACCACCTGCTCGCCCACCCCCGCCACCCGCTCACCGCCTCCTTGCTCCAGACATCCCCCCACCTCGCGTCCACGACGCGGGACGAGCGGACGAGCGGGGTCCGGACCGGATAGCCGGGTACGGACACTCAGGCCCTGGGGCCCACGGCACGGTCACCGCGGGCCCCAGGGCCATAAGGCGTGCGGCAGAACCTCGGCCGCCCGACCCGGCCGCCCGCAGCGCATCGGTGTCGCCGAGGGACGGCTACTCGCTCACCAGCCCCTGCCACTCCGCCACCATCAGCCGCCCGTCACCATCCCGGTCCAGCGCCGCGAAGGCCTCCTCCGCCTGAGCGTCCGAGAACCCGGTCGCGCGCTGCAGAGCCGTGAACTCCTCCCGGCTCACCACACCGTCCCCGTCGGCATCGGCCAGTGCGACGGTCGCGGCGACCGACGGCCCCACCACCTTGCCGATCACCCCCGACCCGGCGGCCCGCGCGAACGCCTCGATGAACCGGTCAAGATCCAGGCGTCCCTCGACGTCGACGTTCGTCAGGGCGGCGAGCTGCTCGAAGGTGTTGCGCATCCCGGCATGCAACGCCTGCGCCTTGGCGGACTCCGCCGGCTCGCCCACCGCTTCGGTCAGACGCCGCGCTCGTTCGGTGAAGTCCTGCACCGTCAGGTAGCCGTCGCCGTCGGTGTCGTACATGGAGAAGCGGTGCTCATACTCCGCGCGCAGGGCATCGGTGATCATGCGTCATCCCTTCTGGACGTGTGCGGCTCCCGGCGGAGCCCGGAGAGGCGGCCGATCGCGGACGCCGCGATCACCACCAAGAGCACACTAGGTCGCGACGCCATAGCTGACGGTTAGCAAGAAGGGTGTGGCTGACCGGCCGATCGGGCGCGGCCGGTCACCCGATCGCGCCATGCCGGGACGACGGCGCCGAGCATCACCCCGGCGGTGAGGACGAAGGCCCACGGATACCCGGTGCGCCCCGCCAGCACCCCGAACCCCACCGCGCCGATGCCCATACCCGCGTCGTAGGCGAAGTTCCACAAGGCGCTGACCGTCCCGTAACCGGATGCCGAAACTCCGGCGTACATCAGCGTCAGGGTGGCGTTCTGGGTGATGCCGAACCCGATGCCGAACAGGGCCACGCCGGCGACGACCGCGACGGGGTGCTCGGTCAGCGCCGTGACCAGCACTCCGACGGCCGAGACCAGCAGGCCGGGAAGGACGAGACCGGCAGGCCCGTGCCGGTCGCCATGACGGCCTGCCGCCCAGCGGGCCACCGTTGATGCAGCGGTCTGCACGAACAGAGCCACGCCGACCACGCCGGTGAACGCCGGCGGTACGGCCAACGGAAGGAAGGTCACGATGATGCCTGCCGCCAGAGCGGTCGCCGCGAAGACGACGGCGGGCCGGACCAGCTGCCCCATGCGGAATCCGGCGACCATGCCGACCGGCCGCCCCGACATCAACTCCCGGTCGGGCAGACCCGGTACCGCGACGATCGCCATCAGCGCGACCACACCCGCGGCGACCGCAACCGGTGTGTACCCCACGCGCGAAGCGAGCCATACGCCCAACGGCAGACCCACCAGCGACGGCAGACCGGACACGATGCCGACCAGCGCGAGTCCCTCACCACGGCGCTCGGCCGGTATCAGCGAGGCCGTCAACGCACCCCCCGCGACCACCGTGAAGGCGAACCCCAGGCCACGCAGCAGACACACCGTCACGATCCATGCCATGCCCGGGAAAGCGGTCAGCACCAGCGCGGGCGCGCCGAGCAGGAACAAGCCCGCGATCAGCGCCACGCGGTAGCCGTGGCGGGCGACGAACCGGGGAGCCGCCAGCTCGCCGACGACCGTGGACAGCATCAGCGCGCCCGTGGCCGTCCCCGCGGCGCCGCCGCCCCCGCCGGACGCCGTGGCGTACAGCGGAACGACCGACAACAGCAGAAAGAAACTGGCCGAGGCGCCGATCATGCTCACAAAACGCAGCATCAGGGCGCCTGTCACCAGCGGCGGGCGCGGACCGGCGGGAGCGGACGGAGCGACCTGGCCGGGTCCGTGACCCGGGTGCGGTGGGGGAGTCTGCGAGTCCTTCGACGTGGTCATACAGCGCACGCTAGGTTTCCGGCGGACCACCGATAAGCTCCAATTCCATGCCCCTGCAGTGGTCCGGTCTGTCGCCCGCCCTCTTCCTCGCCCTCGACCGCGAGAGCCTCGAACCGCTCCGTTCGCAGCTGGAACGCCAGGTGCGGGACGCGATCCGCTCCGGACGTCTGCAGGTGGGCGAACGACTGCCGTCCTCCCGTGAACTCGCCCGCAGTCTCGGACTGTCCCGGGGCCTGGTGCAGGACTGCTACGCCCAGCTCCAGGCCGAGGGATATCTCGTCACACGCGTCGGCTCCGCCACCCGCGTAGCCGCCGGCGCGTGCGGAGCACCTGCCACCGCCGATCCACCACCCGCCGCACGTCCGCACCTGCTGGCCGACTTCAAGTGGGGCGTCCCCGATCTGCGGTCCTTCCCGCTCGCCGACTGGCTGTGGGCGATGCGCGAGTCGGCACGGGCCATGCCGACGGCGGCCCTCGACTACGGCGATCCGCGCGGCGACGCACACCTGCGCGACGTCGTGGCCGGATACCTACGGCGGGTACGTGCCGCCGCGGCGGATCCGGAACGGATCGTGGTCTGCTCCGGCTACGCACAGGGCCTCGGCCTGGCCCTGCGCGCCCTGGCCCGGACCGGCATCCGCACCGTGGCCTACGAGAACCCCGGCTCACCCGCCACCGTCTCCGCGGCGGCGTCCGCGGCGGGCCTTTCGGCGATCCCCGTCCCGGTCGACGCACACGGCATCGACGTCCAGGCCCTGTCCGCGACCGAGGCGCGCGCGGTGGTGGTCACGCCCGCGCACCAGTGGCCCACCGGGGTGGTGCTCGCCCCCGAGCGACGGCTGGCACTGATCGAATGGGCGGTGCGCCGGGACGCCGTGATCATCGAGGACGACTACGACGCGGAGTTCCGCTACGACCGGGAACCGGTGGGCGCCCTGCAAGGGCTCGCCGCGGACCGGGTGATCGCCATCGGCACCGTCAGCAAGTCGCTCGCGCCGGCGCTGCGCATCGGCTGGCTCCTGTGCCCACCCGCGCTCGTCGACCAGATCATCGACAACAAGCGGCTGAGCGATCGCGGCTCACCCACGCTCGACCAGCTCGCCTTGGCGACCATGATGGAATCCGGCCGCTTCGACCGGCACCTTCGCCGGATGCGTACGACCTACGCGGCCCGGCGCACCGCGCTGCTGGCGGCGCTCGCCGAACACGCCCCCGACGTCACGGTGACGGGCCTCGCGGCGGGCTTCCACGCGGTCGCACAGCTGCCCGCACCGACCGACGAGCAGCACCTCATCGCCGCCGCCGAGGCCCGGTCCGTCGGTCTGTACGGGATGAGCCCCTGCTGTGCCACGGCGCCTCCGTCCGCGCCACCCACGACCGAGCCATCCACCACCACGCCGGTTCAACTGGTCCTGGGATTCGGCAATGTCGGCGAGCGGGCCATCACAGCCGGTATCGCGGCCGTGGGCGACCTGCTCAAGGGCCGCCCTCTCAGTCCTCCGCCCGCTGCGTGACCGTCGCCTCGGTGCGATCTCCCAGGAACTCGTACCACCGGCGTTGCAGGCAGACATAGCGCGCATCCGCTTCGACGAGACTGAGGAAGGCGGTAACAGTCTCCGCAAGGCGCCGCTGCAGCCCGGTGTCGGCCAGCTGCCCCTCCTCGGCGAACCCCTGATGGGCCGAGGCAAGACTGAACATGTCCGGATAGACCCGGGTGCCGAGGTGCTCCAACGGAACCCTCAGCGTCCACAGCCCACGATTGCCGCCGATCAGCGACGGCGAGGCGGAGACGAGCAGCGCATGCTTGGTCTTGAACGGCTGCGGCCGGACCCGGGAGACCCAGTCGATCGCGTTCTTCACCACCCCGGGCACGGAGCCGTTGTACTCGGGGGAGGCGATCACGAAGGCGTCGCACCACTCAAGCCGGTCACGCAGCGCCAGCGCGCCGTCCGGCAACCCCTCCGCGGCCTCCATGTCACCGTCGTACAGCGGCATCTCGAATTCGCGCATCGTGGCGAGATCGACGGCGGCACCGGCTTCGGTCATCATGCGGCCCACGAGGGAAGCCAGGCGGACGTTGAACGATTCGGCCCGCAGGGAAGCGCCGAGGACAAGGACTCGCAGCGGGCCGGGGTGTGCATCCGTGGGCGGCATGGGGACGTCCTTCCGGCACAGGAGGGGGTGTGCCGGCAGCGTAGCCGCGCCGGGCCGACAAAATCGGTAGCTATCGCCCATGTCCTGATCGTCGACGGCAATCAGGCTACGGTCGGAACTTCGGCTCGGTGCCCTGCCGACCGTAGGCGGTGATCAGGAGGCTGAAGCGGATGCTGGTTCTCGGGCGCTCGCAGGTCGAGGCGCTGCTCGACACGGACACGCTGATCGACGCGCTGGCGTCGGCGATGGCGGACCTCAGCGCGGGCCGCGCCTCAGCACCCGACCGGGTAGCCGCGCTGGTGCCCGAACGGGACGGATTCCTGACGGCCATGCCGGGCTTCGTGCCCTCGGCCGGGGTCCTCATGAGCAAGCTGCTCACCCTCTTCCCGCACAATGCCGGCACACCACTGCCGACCCATCAGGCACTGATCGTCGCCTTCGATCCGGACACCGGCGAACCCGCGGCGTTGCTGGACGGAACGGCGATCACCACGGCGCGCACCGGCGCCTGCTCGGCACTCTCGGCACGGCTGCTGGCCCGCGAGGACGCCTCGGTGCTGGCGGTCCTGGGCACCGGCGAACAGGCCCGGTCGCACGCCGCGGCGATGTGCCGGGTCCGTCCGATCCGGCAGATCCGTGTGGCGGGCCGGGACCGGGCGAAGGCCACCGCCCTGGCCGGCGAACTGTCCGCCGAGCTCCAGGTCGATGCCCAGGCGGCGGCCACCTACGCCGAGGCGCTCGACGGTGCGGACATCGCCGCCGCGACCACCCACGCCACCGACCCCGTGATCCGCCGCGCCTGGCTGACGCCCGGGGTGCATGTGACCTCGGTGGGATTCAACCCGGACGGCCGCGAGATCGATGACGCCACGGTCGCCGAAGCGCTGGTCTGCGTCGAATCGCGGCAGGCGGCGCTGGCCCCCTTCCCCGCGGGCAGCAGCGACCTGCTGAACCCGATCCGCGACGGCGTCATCACCGAAGAGCATGTGCACGCAGAGCTCGGCGAACTCATCGCCGGCAGCAAACCGGGACGCTCCTCGCGGAACCAGATCACCCTCTACAAGTCGGTCGGTGTGGCGGTGCAGGACGCCGCCGCCGCGGCCCTCGTCGTCGCGGCTGCCCGGAAGCAGTCCGTCGGGACGGAGATCCGCTTGGCGTGACGCCCGCCGCCGAGACGTAGGGGCAATGGCAACGGCGGCCTGACGGGCGGCCGGTGCGCCGGCTCCCTACAGCAAGTGCCCAGCACCGCGTGCCCGTGGTTGATGCCCTCCAGCGTGGCACAGCCGTCGCCCGGGACACGCTTGTTGCACGCCGATTCCGGGTCGTGGAAGGAGGAGCAGCGCACCCGCTGCATCAGATTGCCGCCCATGGATGCCATGTTCCGTAGGTGCGCCGACGCGCCGAGGACCAGTGCCTGGGCGAGCACCGGGAAGCACTGCACCACGACCGGGGCTTGCGCCACGTCGCTCCTACGGGCCAGTGCCCCGCTATGCGGACCGCCGTCGAGCAGGTCATGGCTATCGGCTTCCCTGGTCACAGCCCTTCTTCGAGCCGGTGAGATCGAGATGTTCGCGCAGCGTGTCCAGCAGGCTCATGCGGGGCTCCGGCTCCACGACATGGTGAGGGCTTCGACGCGCTTCAGCGGCCCTGCGCGGCCCTGACGTTGTCGCCGAACGTCCATGCCTTCGACCCGTCCCAGTTGATCGACCAGGTCATCAGGCCCTTCAGCCCGTTGTCGTACGTGTGCCAGGCCTGGGTCACCAGGTTCGGTGGCAGATAGCCGCCGCCGGCGCCCGGTTGCGCCGGCAGTCCCGGGACCTGCTTGTCGTAGGGGACCCTGATCGTCGTGCCCTGGACGACCAGCCCCTTGTCCAGGCAGTCCGTCTGCGCAGTGAACCCTTCGATCGTGCCCGCGGAGTACGAGTCGCCGGAGCACCCGTACATGCTGCCGTTGTAGTACTGCATGTTCAGCCACCAGAGCCGGCCGTTGTCGGCGTACTTCTTCACGACGGGCAGGTACGCACCCCAGATCGAACCGTAGGTCACGCTGCCCCCGGTGACGTAGGCCGTCTCGGGCGCCATCGTCAGGCCGAAGCCCGGGGGCATCTGGGCGAGCACACCGTCGATGATGCGCATCAGGTTGGTCTGCGAGACCGACAGCCGGCCGATGGTGCCGCTGCCGGTGAGGCCGGTCTCGATATCGATGTCGATGCCGTCGAAGTGGTACTTCTTCAGGATCGGCACGATCGTTTCGACGAACCGGTCGGCAACGGTGCTGGAGTTGAGGTCGATACCGGCCGACGCACCGCCGATGGACATCAGGACCGTGAGACCGCCGGCCTTGGCCCGGCACATCTCGGCCGGGGTCGGGATTTTCACCGTGGCGTCCATCCCGTCCTCCCAGAGGGCGGTGCCGTCCGGGCGAATGACGGGGAACGCCGCATTGATGACGTTGTAGCCGTGCTCACGGATGCGGGTGTCGGTGATCGGAGTCCATCCGAAGGGCGGGTGCACGCCGTTCGCGGCACCGTCCCAGTTCTCCCAATACCCCTGGAGCACCTTGCCCGAGGGCTTCGACTTGACCGCGCAGGTGTCGTCCCGGGGCGCACCCGGCGCCGCGGCGACCAGCATCTGCAGGACGCAGGCCATCGTCAGGACGATCCCCGGCAGACGCGATGTCCGACCGATCACGCTGTGCTCCCTTCGTCGCATGACGAGCCGTCACCGAGTCGCTGCGCGTCCAGGGGAGCGTGCCGGTGGGGGACGCACCTACCTCCTGGACCGTGGGGCTGGAGACGTGCGTGGCATGATGCGCCACACGGTAAGTTGGTCCAGACCTATCGTCAAGTGCCTTGAATCAACGGGGACTTGGCGCTCAGTGGCGGACGCGGGCGATGAGCAGCGCGACATCGTCGTAGTCGTGCGGGTGCCGCAGCGCATGCAGCAGGCGGTCGCAGGTCTCCTCCAGGTTTCGGCCGGGGGTGCCGAGGAGGCTGAGCAGGACGTTCAGGCGGGTGTCGATGTCCTGGTCGCGGGTCTCCACCAGACCGTCGGTGTAGAGGACGAGCTGGTCGCCGGGTACGAGGCCGATGGTGGTGGTGTGGAAGGGGACGTCGCCGACGCCGAGCGGGGCGCCGGTGGGCAGGTCCAGGAGTTCAGGGGCGCGGCCGGGCTGTACGAGGACGGGGGGAAGGTGGCCCGCCGTGGCGATCCGGCACTCGCCGCGGTGCGGGTCGTAGACCGCGTAGACACAGGTGGCGATGGACTGTTCCAGGCCGGTGCTGCTGCGGTCGACATGGTGAAGTATCTGGGCGGGATCGAGGTCGAGGTCGGCGAGGGCGCGAGTGGTGGTGCGCAGCTGGCCCATGGTGGCGGCGGCGTTGATGCCACTGCCCATGACGTCGCCGACCACCAGGGCGGTCTTGTCGCCGGCCAGGGGGATGACGTCGAACCAGTCGCCGCCGACCTCGCTGGCGGCACCGGCGGGCTGGTAGCGGGAGGCGATCTCCAGGCCAGGCTGGGGCGGCGGACGCTGGGGGAGCAGACTGCGCTGGAGGGTGAGAGCGGTGGCGCGTTCCCGCTGGTACCCGCGGGCGTTGTCGATGGACACCGCTGCCCGGTTGGCCAGCTCGCCGGCCAGGACGAGATCGTCGTCGTCGAAAGGCAGCGGATTACGGATCCGCTTGAGATCCAGGGCGCCGAGCACGGTGCCGCGGGCGATCAGTGGCACCGCCAGGTAGGAGTGCAGGCCGGCTCGGGCCAGGATCGCGGCGGCCGCGCCGTTACGGGCGATGTACGGCAGGTCGCTCGCAGTGACGTGCGGCACGAGCACCGGGATGCCGGTCGTCACACACCGGGTGACCAGCCTGTCGGCCTCGTACCGGGCGGGTTCACCGACCGGATCGGCGGCGCGGACCGCTTCGGTGGCGTACGCCGACGCCATCGCCAGCGCGCGGAACACCGAAGGCCCGGACGCCGACGGCCCCAGGGCGCTGGGATGGTTCAGGGCGGTGTCGAGGAGGTCGACGGCGGCCAGGTCCGCGAGGTCGGGGACGACGATGTCGGCGAGTTCGCGGGCGGTCTGCTCAAGATCGAGGGTGGTACCGATCAGCACGGAGGCGTCGGCGATGAGGGCCAGGCGCTGGCGCGCATGGTGCGCCTCGGTGGCGGCGCGATGCCGGTCGGTGACATCGATCACCGATCCGGCGATCCCCAGCACATGGCCGCCCGGGGCCTCCAGCCGGTAGAAGGAGACCGACCAGGCGTGATCATGATCAGGGTCGGCCGGGGTGCGACCGACGACCGACTGATCGACCACCGGGACTCCGGTCGCGAGAACCTGGCGCATCACGGCTTCGAGCGCCTTGGTGTCGACGAAGGGCAGCACCTCGTGGACACGTCGGCCGATGTGCTGGTCGGCGGGCACTCCGTTGATGCGCTCCAGCGCCGGATTGACGGCGACGTAGCGCAATTCGGTGTCCAGGACGGCCAGCCCGATCGGGGACTGCGAGACCAGCCGGGTGGACAGGGCCACGTCCCGCTCCACCTGGCGCAGGGTCGCCTGGTCGGTGGCGAGCCCGAGCGCATAGAAGTCGCCGCGGTCGTCGGTCAGCCGCATGTTGCGGAACTCCAGCAGCCGGGTGCTGCCGTCCTTGTGCCGGACGGGGAAGACCCCGGCCCAGGTCTCCCCGCTGTCCATCACTCGGGCGAACAACTCCAGCACAAGATCGAAGTCCGCTTCGTCGACCAGCAGCTGCGCGGCATGCCGGCCGAGCGCCTCCTCGGCGGTATAGCCCAGGAGCTGTTCGGCCTGCGGGCTCCACAGCACGATCCGCCCGTCCGCGTCGAGGACAACCGCCGCGACGGCCAGCACGTCCAGCAGACCGCCGGGCGGCGACGGCTCCGCCCTGGCGCGGCCGGCCGGGCCGGGGTCGGCCTGGAACGCATCGGTGCCCATACGAGCCGCTCCTCCTCCCGCCCGCCGCGGCGACGCGCGGCCCTCCGGTGTCGATCAACCGACTCCCGCCCGAAGGTCCGGGGTGTCTTCATCCTCTCTCGGCACCGGCGACCGCCGCAGCTTCGCCGGGGGAGGGCGCGGGGCACTCTTGGGATCCGGCCGAGGCCGGATCCGGCCTCGGCCGGTGCCTCGCTGCCCGGGCGCCGCAGTGCTCAGCGGCCGCCGCCCGTGTCGCCTTCCTGGAGGTGGGCGGCGACACCCGCCACATCGTTCCCGATGTCCAGGACATCGTTGACGTCGAGGCGGGGCGTCGAGGCGCCGTTCACCCCGGCGAAGAACACATCGAAGTGGCCCTTGCGCGTCTCCACGTAGCCGGCCGTGGTCTCGGCGCCCACGGCCAGCCGGTCGTTGAGCGCGTCGACCCCTGCCACGGTGCCCGTCTTGGCGAAGACCTTGGCGCGTGCCGGGCAGTGGCGGCAGGAATCCGCCAGGCTCCCGTCGACGCCCAAGACGGGCAACGACGTGCGGAAGCGCTCCGCCTCGCGGGTGTGCTGCCAGTACGTCAGGAGCTGCGCCAGGGCCCGCGGCGTGGTCCGGTCGACCGGACTGCTCCCCCGGCCGTCGGCGAGCTGCACGGCCTTGCGGTCGACCCGCGCGCCGTCCAGGAACTTGGCGAGCACGGGGAAGCCGGCCTCACAGTCGGAGCTGGTCGCACTCGTGGCCATAAGGCAGATCCCGAGGTTCGCCCCGAGGTTGTGGCTCACCTTGAAGATCAGCCTGGCGTACTGCGCGTACGGCGGGGAGGTGTACCGGGCCACCGTGGGGGCGCTCCGGTACGAGTCCGGCAACCGGTCCGCGGGGTTGCGGCCGACGGCAGCCGCGCTCACCTCGACGCCCACCCGCTTCAGCGCCTCGATCATGGCGGTCCGGCCAAAGGCGTTCGGGTCCTTGATAGGCGACACCCGCAGGACGGGGGTGGAGTCGGCGGCGATGGTGCCGGACAGCTGGATGCGGGTGCCGTTGGCGGACGGGGTCACGCTGATGTCGGTGGGTTTGCCCGCCGCGACGGTCCGTACGGAGGACGTGACGCGGTAGGGCGCGACTTTCGGGCGCCACTCCAGGCGGGCGGGGGCGCCCGCCTTGTCGCCGGGGGAGGTCAGCAGATCGATGACGTTGTCGTTGATGATCAGCGGTGTGGGGGTCGGGTCGAGTACCGGGTCCGGCTGGAAGAGCCGCGCATCGACGATCACGTCGCCGTCGACGCGTCGGATGCCGGAGTCGCGCACCTGCCGCGCCAGGTGGTCGATGCCCGCCAGCGGGTTCTGCGGGGTGAGGGTGGCTCCCGGAATGATGTTGGCGTAGGTGTGGTCGACGGTGGTGAAGGCGACGCTGCCGTCCTTGCGTGTTCTGCCGCCGAGGGTCAGATCACCCTGTGCGACCAGATCCAGATCGCCCTGGAGAGCGTTCTGCCGTAGCCGTCCGACGGCGCGCACCGGCGTGACGAAACGGTGGTCGCCGCCAAGGGTGTGCCATGCGCCGCTGACGCCGAACAGCTTGGCCACCGACCCGGGGACGAAGAACTGGTCGGCGTAACGGGACCGGATCACCTCACCCGTCTCCGGGTTCTGTTGGAACAGCCCCCACTGGGCGTGCCGGTAGTCGGGCTTCCGCATGATCGCGGTGATGCGCGGATCGAGGCCGTCCTCCGGCTTTGACGGCGCCAGCTGGACGAGACCGATGACGACGATGCCGACGACCAGCAGAAGGCCCAGGGTGCCGACGACGCGGCGTCGCTCCCACCTTCGCGTGACGGATGGTGACATGCGGACTCCACCGATGGTGTGTTCCACCAGGTATGTGGTGGGATGCGCCTCTGAAGCTACTGCTCACCGCCACGGGACGGGCATGGCACGTCCGATGGGTCCCTCGGACGCCACAGCGCCGGAGCGCCATAGCGCGACGTCAGCAAAAGTAGACAACCAGACGGACGTTGTCGTCGCCGTGCAACCCGGCCAGCGTGCGCATCACCGAGAAGACGGGCTCCCACTTGTCCGAGTCCTCGAAGACGAGCCGGCGCGGGGTGAACACCACGGGTCGGTACACGTATGCGCCCCACTCGATCTCGGCGCCCTCCGGCCAGTCGTGGGGAGCCGTCCTGTCCTCGCCGAAGCGGTCCGCCGCCGCGTCATGGACGTCGATCGGTGGCCATGCGAACGCGTCGAAGTCGAGCGTGCCGTCGGGGCGGCGGCGCCATCGCTCCAGGTGGTAGAAGGCGGCCCGGCCGTTCTCCATGCACGGCTCGTCCCAGTCGACCGCCGCGATTTCGGCCCAGGTGGCGTAGGAGTGGCTGTGTTCGGCGGATTCCGGGTCCTCGGCGTCCAGGCGGAGCTGTGATGTGGCGTCGGCGGGAAGGCCACGCCGGCCGAAGAGCGGCACGATGTCTTCGGTGGAGGAGTACCCGAAGAGACAGTCCCAGGAGAGCTCGTCGCCTCGGCCGTGACGGAGCTCGTAGAGCGACAGGATCACCTGCCACGGCGAAGCGCTCGCCCACGACTCCTTGCCCCACAGCCGGCACTCGATGACTCCGTGTATGTCCACTCCCATGAGCACCGACTCTATTGGGGCAGTCGGTGCTCCTACGGGTGTTGTCGGTGACGCGGGCCTTGTGACTGCCGCCCGCCGGCGGTGCTTGCCCGCCGGCGGTGGGGCGAGCCGTTCAGCGCCCGGCGACCGCCGCCGCGAGGGCGAGGATCCGGCGGGCGTCCTCGACGTGCAGGTTCTCGATCATCCGGCCGTCGACGGTGACGACTCCGCGGCCTTCGCGGGTGGCCTCGTCGAAGGCGTCAATGATCTTTCGTGCGCGTTCGACCTGCTGTTCCGACGGGGCGAACACCCGGTTGCACGGTGCGACTTGCGAGGGGTGGATGAGCGTTTTCCCGTCGAAGCCGAACTGGCGGCCCTGAACGCACTCGGCCTCGAACCCTTCGAGGTCCTGCACATCGTTGTAGACCCCGTCCAAGATCACCTTGCCGGTTTCGCGGGCCGCCAGCAGCGCCAGCGACAGACCGGTCAGCAGCGGCGCACGGCCGGGGACGTGCTCGGCGTGCAGCTCCTTCGCCAGATCGTTGGTGCCCATCACCAGCACGGTGAGCCGTTCGCTCGCGCCGGCCACCGCGCGGGCGTCCAGCATCGCCCGCGGGGTTTCGACCATCGCCCAGATGGCCGTACGGTCCGGGGCGCCGGCCGCCTCGAGCGCCCGCTCGATCTCCCGTACGGTCTCGGCCGAGTCCACCTTGGGTACGACCACCGCGTCCGGGCCGGCTTCGGCCGCGGCCCTCAGATCGTCGGCGTGCCAGGCGGTACCGGGCCCGTTGACCCGGATGGTCACCTCGCGGTGGCCGTACTCACCCGAGGCCGCCGCGGCGGCGACCCGCTTGCGGGCGTCGGCCTTCGCGTCGGGGGCGACCGCGTCCTCCAGGTCGAGGATGAGCGCGTCGGCCGGGAGGGACTTGGCCTTCTCCAGGGCGCGTTCGTTGGCACCCGGCATGTACAGCACGGAGCGGCGGGGCCGCAGGATCGGGTCGGGCACGGAACTTACTCCTTCTCGGCAGCGTTGTAGGCGTCGCGCAGTTCGGGGTCGCGTGCGGCAAGGGTGTCCGCGAGCTGGGCGACCACCTGGCACTGCTTGTAGGTGGCGTCGTCCTGCATCTTGCCGTCGATCATCACGGCGCCGGTGCCGTCGCCCATCGCCTCGATGACCCGGCGGGCCCAGGCCACATCGGCGGGCGAGGGCGAGAAGACCTTCTTGGCGATGGCGATCTGCACCGGGTGCAGGCTCCATGCGCCGACGCAGCCGAGCAGGAACGCGTTACGGAACTGGTCCTCGCAGGCGGTGGTGTCCTTGATGTCGCCGAACGGCCCGTAGTACGGCAGGATTCCGTGCGCCGCGCAGGCGTCCACCATGCGCGCGATGGTGTAGTGCCACAGATCCTGCTGGAAGGTGGCCCGCGGCGCGTCGGCGTCCTGGGTGTGCGGGTCCTCGCGGACGAGATATCCGGGATGGCCGCCGCCCACCCGCGTGGTCTTCATCCGCCGGCTGGCGGCCAGGTCGGCGGGGCCGAGGGAGATGCCCTGCATACGGGGGCTGGCCCCGGCGATCTCCTCCACGTTGGCGACGCCGCTCGCGGTCTCCAGGATGGCGTGCACCAGGATCGGCCGCTGGATCCCGGCCTTTGCCTCCAGCTGCGCGAGGAGCCGGTCGATGTAGTGGATGTCCTCGGCGCCCTCCACCTTGGGCACCATGATCACATCCAGCTTGTCGCCGATCTCGGTGACCAGCGTCAGCAGGTCGTCCAGCGCCCAGGGCGAGTCCAGGCTGTTGATCCGGGTCCACAGCTGCGTGTCACCGAAGTCGGTGGCCTTGGCGATCTTCACCAGCCCCGACCGGGCGGCCTCCTTGCGGTCGGCGGCGACCGCGTCCTCCAGATTGCCGAGCAGTACGTCAACAGTGGGGGCGATGGACGGCACCTTCGCCGCCATCTTCTCGTTGCCCGGGTCGAAGAAATGGATCATCCGCGACGGCCGGAACGGAACGTCATGCACCGGGGTCGGTGCCCCGACGGCCAGCGGGCGGAAGAAGTCCTTCGGAGAGCGCATGCAGTCTCCCTGATCGGATCGGATCGGAGGGGCGGGAGCCACCGCCGGGCATCCGGCGGGGTCACCGGCGATCACTCTAGAGGTGCGGGACGGTGACGCTACCGGCCAGTACATGTGCTGTTGGTCACCGAGGGCGAGGAAGTCGGCGGACATCGGACCGGTCGGGTGAAGAGCTGCGCACCGAGCCGCGTCCGCATGCCGTGCCGGTGGGCGGTCCCGTCGAGGGTGACCGTACGTCCAATGTGCGGTCACCTCTGGGCGCCTTTGGACGCCGTTTCCTATGGCGGCCCTGCGTCTCGTTGAAAGCGCCCGGCGGCCCGGGAGCAGGCCGAGCGCGGCTGTCAGGGCCATGAGGATTCTGGAGCCGCCTGTAGCCGATGAGTGCTGCGGCTATGCCGACGAAGGCCAGGAAGCGCTCGGCTGTGCGTAGGCTCGACCCGCGTACGTGGGCGTGCCGGGCCCGGCCCTTCGATCCGTCAGAAGGATCGGACCCGCGCCGTGTCGGTACCTCCGCCCGCCCGACCAGGCTCCGCAGGCGCCCGCTTCCTCCTGCAGCCGTAGTCATCACGGAAGAGCGGCCAGAACCCGATGGATGGCCGGTGAGCGATGGAGACGCTGGTCCATGTCGATCGTTGCTCGGGTGGTGCCCGACCGGGTCAGGCCCGATGGACGAGGAGTTCGGTGTTGCGGTCCACCGGGGCGCCCGCCATTACTTCGTGGACGCCGGAGGACATGCCGGCGGCGAGGCCGGGGGCGTTGTAGGACAGCTCGCGGTAGAGGGAGGCGAGGCCGACGGCCGACAGGTCGTCGAAGTCGGTGCGGTGCGGGGCGGCGGACTCGATGAGGGTGGTGAACAGGGACAGGGTCCCGTCGTGGTTGTCGACCAGTTCGATGAGTCGCGCGTGCTGCGGATAGTCCACGTGCGAGGCGGTGTTGACCTCCCAGAAGGAGCGGGCCGCGGTCGGGTGCGGGTGCGGGGTGATGCGGTTGACGTGGCTGTGGCCGTTGATCCATGCCACGACGTTCGGGAACCGGCTCAGCAGGGCGATGACCTCTTCGCCGTCGTGGCGCTTCTCATCCGTGCGCGCGGCATCGGGGCGCCGGGTCATGCTCGGACTGTGGTGGTGGCTGAAGACCAGGATGTGCGCGTCATCGGCCCCGGCGTTGCGTATCAGGCGGCCGTCCGCGTCGTAATGACGGGAACTGTGCGCGGCCAACGTCCGCTCCAGCCATGCGAGTTGCTCACTGCCCAGCGAGCCCTCGAAGTGGCCGCTGCGGTAGGTGGTGTCGATACTGATACCGAGGACGCCCTCCGCGACGGTGAAGGAGTAGTACATCCGGTCGTCGTCCAGGTGGTTCTCGGAGTATCCGTGACCGACCGGCCCCGCTCCGGCGAACGCCGGGTTGAGGTGCGCGCGCAGATAGTCGTGCGGCGTGGCCATCCGTCGGCGCTCGTCGGCCGTCACGGCCCGTGCTCCGGCCTTGTTGCGGTTCAGGATCTCTTTGAGGACGGTGCTCTTGGGGTCGCCGCCCGTCTTCAGCACCTGGGCGAAGGCGGCCGCGTCGGCATCCGGTACGGAGAAGATTTTGCGCGCCCCGGTGATGTATTCCGCCAGCACGGGGTCGTGCGGGGTCAGGCAGCCACCGGGCAGGTCGTCGTGGTTGCCGGGCGTCGAGTACCAGGGAATGCGCAGGCCGGGACTGACCACCGGGCGTATCGCGGCTTGGAGGTAGCCGGGTATCCGCGGCAGGCCACGCCTCTTGTCCTGGTCGCGCAGGGCGTCGTCCGGGTGCCAGTAGAGCGGGAGGCCGGAGCTCTGTACACCTTCGTACGACCCCGGGTCACCGGTGTTGGGGGTGATCCGGCCGCCGCTCATGAGGGTGAGGAACCACTCCAGCTCCACCATGGAGTTGTTGTCGATGTTGTCGCCCGTGGACATCACGAACGCCGCCGGCCGCCCGGTGTGGGGCCCGCCGCCGAGCGCGTTGACCTGCTCCACCAGCGAGACCGCACCGGCCACCGACAACGCCTCCTGCCCCCGCCACGACCCCGGCGACAGACTGCGCAGATACTCCGTACGCAAAGGGCTCTGGACATCGGACACATGGAGGTCGGTGAACTGGACGAAGCACGCCAGGGCGGTCCGCCGGTCCTGTCGTCCGGCCCCGGCGCGGGCGAGTTCGGGCCGGACGACCAGGGGCCATCCGGGACCGGAGGTGAGGCGCCGGTAGGCACCGCTGCCGGCGAGGCGGGCCGCCGTCTGCAGCGTCGTGGTGCCGTACGGTGCCGCCCGCCCGACGTTCGGCCGGGGGGCGGCCGGAGCGGGATCGGCGGCCGGTGGCGCGCTGCTGCGGCGCTGGCCCGGCAGTGCCCACGCGGCAGTGGTTCCGGCAAAAGCGGCACCGGAGGTGAGGAGGAATCGACGACGGTTGGTGGTGGTTTCAATACCGGCCATAAGGCCCTCCGTGCAGGGGTCGGCATGCCCGACCGCAGCGGTGTCACCAAACGGAATTTCTCATTCCGAAGCTTGTCCGGTGAGCGTGGCCAGAAGTTGAACGGGGCCGGAACCCGCAACACCCATCGCCCGTCGGTACGGTCCGCCGGCCGGGCCGCCCCCGGTCGGCAGGGTTTGCGCAACGACAGCACCGTTGCGTCCTGTTCTTGCAATACGGGACGCGGTTCCCGCCGGCCCGGCCCTGGAGCAGGGGCGATGGCACTCACCCCGCCCTGGTAGCGGTGTCGCAACGCTGCGTAACGCCCGCAACGCCTGCGCAACACCTTGCAAGCCCTCCATGCTGGGCACGCCGGTGTTCGCCGGTGGAGCACCGCACACTGCGGTCGGAGCAAAAGGGGCCCGTTGTGAAACGGTCATTGCTGTCGCTGAGGGCAGCCGTCGTGTTGTCGCTCGGCATGGTGGGCGGCGTCGGCGCCGGCACCCTGTCGCTGCTCGCCGGTCACCCGACGGCGGACAGTGCGCTGTGTGCCCTGGCCGGCGCGGGAGCCGTGATCAGCTTCCTCGACCGCGTCATCGCGGCCGACAGGGAAACCACCCCCGAACGCGCCGTGCCCGGCCCGGACGGATCGGAGCAGAGCCGGCGCCATGTCTGAGATGAACCCGCTCCCCGAAGAGCTGAGCGAGGAAGCGCGGGCTCTGGCAACGGCCCTGCGGGAGCTCTTCCAGGGGCTGAATGTGTCCTTGCGCCGCTACTCCAGCAGACGGCACCGCAACGCCGCCACCTTCTCGCGCTACTTCAGCGGCAGGGCCGTCCCGCCCTGGGACGTGGTGATGGACCTCCTGACGGACCTCGCCGAACACCGCGGCAAGCCCACGACACAAGAAGCGATGGACCTGCTGCGCCGTCTGCACCAAGCGGCCATCGCCACATCCTCCTCGCCCAAGCACGCGGTGGAGATCCTCGAACGGCAGCTCGCGGACGCCGATCGCACCGCGCGCAGCACGACCGCGCACAGCGACGTCATCGGCGAAGCGCTCCTGGACCGCCAGCACCGCATCGCCGACCTCGAAGTGCGCCTCACCCACCTGGAGTCCGAATGGAGCGCGGAGCGGGCGCGCGCCGACGCCCTGGAGGCCCACGCCCCCGATATCGCCAATCTGCTGCGCGAACGTGACGCCCTCAGCTCCGAAGTCGCCAGGCTCGCCAAGGAACTCGAACAGGTGCAGGCCCGGCACACCCAGGCCGAGGAGCGCTGCCAGCTGCTGGAGCGACAGATCGACAGCATCGAGGAACAGCGGCGGGCCACCATCGTGATCACCACGGACAAGCCCAGCTCGCCGTGTCTTCCCAAGGTGCTCGTCGTCGACGACCAGGCGGAGAACCTGCTCGCCATGACAGCGGTGCTGGACGGCTTCGACCAGGAGATCGTCGCCGTTTCCAGCGGACGGGAAGCCCTCAAGGCTCTGCTCGACCACGATGACTTCGCCGTGGTGCTCCTGGACGTCCAGATGCCCGAAATGGACGGCTACGAGACGGCGGCGCAGATCAAACGGCGCGCCCGCCACCGCGACCTGCCCATCATCTTCCTCACCGCGATGAACATCGACGCCGACCACTCCGCCCGCGCCTACGCGGCGGGAGCGGTCGACTACATCGCCAAGCCCTTCGACCCTTGGGCACTGCGGGCCAAAGTTGCCGTCTTCACCGAGATCTTTCAGGAGCGACGACGACGGGAACGCTGAGACGGCCGGCGCCCCGACTGCGGCGGAGGCGCCGACCGGGCGCTCCGTGAGTGCGGCGTGGTGACGATCGGCATGACAGGTGGGGGCCGCCGACGCATGAGGTGCACATCGTGGCCAGGCTCGTCTCCGTCAACGTGGGCCTTCCCCAGGATGTCTCCTGGCACGGGCGGACCGTGCACACGGGCAGCTGGAAGCGCCCGGTCACCGGCCCCCGGATGGTCCGGCGGCTGTGGTGGCTGCACGGAGCACGCAACGGCGACAAATCTTCGGCGCCGGCCCCGCGCTCACCCCCGGCCCCGCGCTCACCCCCCCGCATCGCCCCGGCCGAGGCCCGACCGCCCCACCCGCCCGCGGGAGTTGCGGATCTGCTGCGCACGGCCCTGCCAGGACGTCGTCCTGGACCTGTGACGCACAACCGTGCTGCGGCGCAGTTCCCATCAGGGCGCGGTGCCCGTTGAATTACCACGCACATTGCCGCGGCCTCACCGGAGTTGACCGTTGAGGAGCGCGGCGGCCAGTTCGCGCCATTCGCGCTGCGGCGGGACGGCCGGATCGGCGGTGAGGACCTGCAGACAGACATGGTCGGCCCCGGCGTCGAGGTGCTGCTGAACGCGCCGGCGGATCGCTTCGACATCTCCGTAGGCGACGATCGCATCCACCAGCCGGCCGCTCGGACCTCCCACGATGTCGTCGTCGCCGAAGCCCAGCCGCCGCACATTCGCTTCCTGGTGCGCCGCCATGGAGACATAGCCGCCGACATGTGCCGTGGCCACCTCCCGGGCGCGGCCGAGGTCGGTGTCGAGCACCACGGCCTGCTCGACCGCGAGGAAGGCGTCCGGACCCATGATCTGGCGTGCCCGTGCGGTGTGTTCGACGGACACGAAGTACGGGTGGGCGCCCCAGGTGCGTTCGGCCGCGAGACGCAGCATCTTCGGGCCCAGCGCCGCCAACACCCGGCGCGGGGCCGGATCCGGGACGGGGCCGTGCGCGGGAACGGCGTCCATGGCCGCCAGATAGTCGCGCATCGTCGTCACGGCCCTGCCCCGGGCGGGCACGGGATAGCCGTCCACATGATGGATCGTGTCATCGACCCGGTGGCCGCCCAGGCCCAGCAGATAGCGCCCGGGGAACGCCTCGCCGAGCGTGCGCTCCGCGGTGGCCATGGCGATCGGGTCCCGGAAGGCGATGTTGGCGATGCCCGAGGCAATGGTGATGCGTCGGGTGGCCGACAGCAGCAACCATGCCTGCCCCACCGTGTCACGGCCGAACGCCTCCCCGAACCAGAGCGCCCCGTAACCGAGTTCTTCGATCTCCGCCGCCGCGTCGCGTACCTGCCCCGCAGGCAGCCCTTCGAAGGCGAACGTCCAGATGCCGACCCGGCCGAGATCTGCCCGCGCGTCGTCTCTCACCCATTGCTCCTCGGTCACAGAAATACGGAGAGGTTCTCCGTTTCGCGTTCGCTACGATACGGAGAGGTTCTCCGTTTGGCTACCTGCTCCGGAAGAGAGATCGAGGTCGGGATGATGACGGCAATACACGGCGGCATCCCCGGGGAGCGGCGCCAGCGCAATGACGTACGGCGCAATCGCGAGCGCCTCATCGCGGCGGCCCAGGAGACATTCGCCGAAGCCGGACCCGAGGCGTCCCTGAACGAAATCGCACGCCGAGCGGGCGTGGGGCCGGGGACCCTCTACCGGCATTTCCCCACCCGATCCGCCTTGCTGGCGGCGGTGCTCAGCGACCGGGTCCGGACTCTCTGCGGAACGGCGGAGAGGCTGCGGGCCGCCGAATCCGCCGACGACGCCCTGGACACCTGGCTGCGGGCGTTCCTGGCGCATGCCCGGACGAACCAAGGCCTGGGTGGCGCCGCGCTACTCGAGGGGGCCAATGCGCTGGACCTCGACTGCCATCGCCTGATCCTGGAGGCGGCGGCCGGTCTGCTCACCCGCGCCCAACGGCAGGGCACGGCGCGGGCCGACCTGACGCCCGAGGACCTCATCCAACTCGTCGTCGGGATCGCGCTGTCCACGGCCCGCAACGACGACGCCGAGCAATCCGACCGGCTGCTGGGTCTGGTGCTCGACGCCGTGCACGGTGCGCGGGGAGGCGGGCGCGGGTGAGCAGTGGATTCGGTGGGGCAGGAGCGTCGGTGAGTCCGTTCCTACCGACAGCTGCAACTGCCTGCAGCTCGCTCAGGCGGGGGTCTACCGCCTGAGGGCTCGCTGCCTTTCGGCCGGCATCCGGTACACCACACTCCGGCGCAGCGGCCCGTCGGGCACCGTCGGATCGTCGAAGTCGTCGGCCGGATCGTAGGTCATACCGATCCGGCGCATCACCGCCTGTGACCGGAGATTGGTGGCAGCCGTCACCGCGAGGATCTCCGGCAGTTCGAGGGATGCGAAGCCGAAGGCCAAAGCGGCGGTGGCAGCCTCGGTGGCATAGCCGTACCCCCAGGCCGGACGGGCCAGTCGCCAGCCGGCCTCCACTCCGGTGAACGGCATGTCCTCATCCACCGGATCCAGCCCGGTGAACCCGATGAACTCGCCGGTGGCGAGCACCTCAACCGCCCACCATCCCCAGCCCCGCTGGTCGAGATCGTCCTGGAATGCGGCCACGGACGCCTCGCTCTGCTCCCGCGTGAGCACGTCCGGGAAGTACGCGCGGACCTCGGGGTCGGCATTCATCGCCGCCCAGGGTTCGAGGTCGGCCTCCCGCCACCCACGGAGCACAAGACGAGCGGTGCGCAGCTCAGCCATCTCAGACATCGCGCCAACCTAGCCTGCTCGCGCTCCCGCGGCGATCGAATTCTCCACGGTGTTCCGCTGCTTATGGGCAGTCTTGTCAAGGCGCGTCGTCCGACGCCTTGGCGGCCTCGGCGTTGGGAGAAACGGCCTGGCCCCCGGAGCCCGAACGATCCCGTGTTAGCGAGGCGTTAGTCGATCATCAGCGGCGGTGATCAGGGTGTGTTCCGAGGAAACGAACAGGAACTCACCGGCTGGACCCGCTGTCCGGCTCGCCCGTTCCGAGGCGGCCCGAGCGGCCGGCCGGCGGGGGAGCCGACGGGGCGGGCCGGGGGTATTGCACCGACGTTTCTCCGGACAGCCGGAGAAAAGGGAGTTGATGAATTGATGACCATGCCTGGTCTGCGTACCGCGGTCACCGTCACCGCCGCTGCCGCGCTCGCTGTCGGAGCGAGTGCGGGAATGGCGTCCGCCGTATCTGCCGCAGGGGCCGGTGCGGCGGCCGGCTCGTGCCGACCGGGGACGCTGAAGGTCACCACCACCGACGCGGGTTCGAGCCAGGTCGGAATGAGCCACGAGGGTACCTATCTGCGGGTGACCAACACCGGCAGCAGCAGCTGCACGATAAGCGGCTACGCGGGGCTTGCCCTGGAGGGCGCGGGCCACACCGCACTCAAGACCACCGCACGCCATGGTGACACCTACTTCGCCAAGGACCCGGGAGCTCACCCGGTGACCCTGAAGCCGGGCAAGAGCGCCTTCGCCGATCTGGTCTGGACGCACGCCGACGCTTCCCCCGCGCCCGCCAAGTACCTGCAGGTCTCCCCGACGGGCAGCAACGCGCACAGCGTCGTGGCGTTCGACCACGGCGTCGACAACGCCACGCTGTCCGTGACCGCCTGGTCGGCGACCCTGCCGGGCGCCTCCTGACACCCTGACAGTGGCATCCCCCGAAGGCCGGCGCACCCGCGCCGGCCTTCGGGCAGCCCCGGGGCGTCCACCGGAGATCCAGCCGACCCGTGCCCCGGCGAACTCAGCCGGTCTTGCCACCCTTGCGCCCCGCCACCGGCACGTCCAGGGGGCGGGCGATACCCACCACCCCCTCATCGAGGCGCTGGAGATGCCGCAGCACACGGGAGGTGACGGTGCCCGGCTGCCGAGCCGCCGAGCCGTCCGCTTCCAGCATCGAGGCGATGCTGGCGCCGGACTCGACCTCGCCCTCGGCGTTCTCCTCCGTCACCCGCGCGACGATCACATCGATGTTGTGCGCGATGCGCCGCCCGGCCCGCTCCAGTCGTGGATCGGCCGCGACGGTCTTGCTGTACGGCACGAGTTCGGCGGTCGCCGCCAGGGAACGGGCGTGGTAGGCGGAGGTCTCCAGAAGTGCCACCAGATAGCGGGCGGTCTGCCGCCGTACCCGCAACGGGGTGATCGGATGCGTCAACGGCTGGATGGAGGCCCGCAGATCGTCCAGCGCCGTGTCCAGATCGCGCGCTCTGCCCAGCAGATCGACGGCGGGCCCGCCGCTGAGCTGCTCCACCGCCGCGGACACGACCTCTCGCAACCGGACCAGCACCGTGCCCAGTTGCTCGTCCGTACGGCGATCCGTGTGCACCGGCAGCACCAGCACGGCGGCGATGATCCCGCAGGCTGCGCCCAGCGCGGTCTCCTCGATGCGCAGCACCAGCACGGAGAAGCTGTAGGTGTTGAGCAGCGTGTAGAGCAGCCCGAGCATCGCGGTGACGAAGAAGGACATCAGCGCGTACGACAACGGTGCGGTGAAGAACATCCCGAAGATGCACAGCAGAACCAGGGCGAACGCGATCCAGGTGTTGTTGCCGACCACCCCGGCAAGAGCGACACCGGCGACCACACCGAGGACCGTGCCCACCAGCCGGCGGTAGCCCTTGACCAGGATCTCGCCCGTGGACGCGGTGTTGAGGAACACCACCCAGCAGGTCAGCACCGCCCAGTACCAGCGCTGGCTGGACAGGAACTCGCCACCGATGATGGCCAGTGTCGAGCCCACCGCGACCTGGAACGCGGCGCGGGTGGTGGGCCGTTGGAGCCCGGTGCGGTCCTCCTCGGTCTCCTCGCGCTCCTCGGACCCGACGATCGCGAGGTCCTCGGCATCGAACTCTTCGCGTGAGCGTGTGGTAGCCGGTGAGTCGTCGGACTCGTCCTGCGGCCCGTCCAGCGCCAGCCGCAGGCCGAGGACGGAACGCGCGGCCTCGCCGAGACCGCGGAAGGCGTCCTGTACGGCCGGCGAGGCGCGCGGCAGGTTGTCCTCGTCCCGGTAGCCGAGCAGCCTGTTCCGTACGTGCGCGAGCGCCGTGCCGCGATCGTCGGGCGCCCGTCGGGCGACCAGCAGGCTCAGCGCCTGGAGGTCCCGGCGCAGGGTGACGATCGCCTCGTCCTCGGTCTGCGGGCGGTGCACCGTGGCCGGTACCGGCGCATCCGGCAGATGCAGCGTGAGCGTATCCGTGCGCTCGGCGGTGCGGGCATTGAGCAACAGCATCCCCAGCCGTTCGGCGGCGATCTCGGCGTCCGCGATGCGGCGTTGCACCAGTCCCGCCGTGGCCGCGTCACGGGTGCCCTCCTCCAGGCGGCCCTGAATCATCAGTGCCGCCTCGTGCAGCCGGAAGGTACGCCGCCGCAGGTCGTCGAGGACGCTCTCCAGTTCCTGGGGGCCCGCATCCATCAGCTCGACATGGGTCGCCACCAGCTGCGCGAGCCGCGCCCGGAAAGCCTTGCGCAGCCGGCCCAGGGTTCGACGGGGCGTTTCCGGGACGACGGTGAAGCGTACGACCGCGCTGCACACGAAGGCGATGGCCAGGGTCAGAAACAGCTCGGGCAGGGTCGGCACGGTGGCGTGCACGAAGAGCGAGACGAAGTAGACCTGAAAGCCGATCAGCCCGAGTGCCATGCCCCGGTCGCCGAAGCGGCGGGAGTAGACGGCGCCGAAAATCAGGGCGACGAAGAACATGTCACCGGCGATGATCCGGTCGTTGAGCAGTGCGCCCAGCGACATCGCGGCGAGTGCGACGGGCAGGCCGAGCGCGAGCGTGATCGCCTGGCCGCGTACCTGCTTCTCCGTGATCGCGAAGGTCGCGGCCATGGCCGCCATGGCGCCCGCGACCATCAGGGGGATGCTGGTGTGGAGCAGCGCGAGGACGACGAGGGTGAGCACAATCGCCCCGACCGTCCTCAGCCCCGCCATCAGCCGCAGTAGCCCGGGATCGGATGCCGCGAAGCGGTCCCAGGTGCCGGTCCCGGCCCGTCGTATCGCTGCCCTCACGCTGATGTACGCTCCCCATTCTTGCCATCCGCCGGGACGCCCCAGCATCGCACGACCACAATTCCCAGCTCACAGGCGGTCGGGGGAGGGGCCGGGAGCACGAGCCGGAGGGGGCCGGTGATCGCATACGGGCCTGGCACCGGCGGGAGCTTCCGGTCGCACAGGCGCAGCGATGGCAGGGGAGGCAGGAGTCGAACCTGCGGCATCCGGTTTTGGAGACCGGCGCTCTGGCCTCTGAGCTACACCCCTTTGACGTAAGTGAGCTTCGCAGAGTGGCGATCAGGGATCCACTGCTTTTCACAGCGATGAGTAGCCGCCGCCCGCGGAGCGAATCCCGTGCCGTACGGGGCGCCGTAAGATCCGCAGCAAGAGCAGATCCGCGGTCGCCCGCACAAAGAACGGAATGCCCCGTGATCTGTCTGTCAGCGCGAGGAGAAGACGATGACTGACGTGTCCCTTGATGCGTCACCCGCGTCTCTCCACGATCCGGCCGACTTCGCACCGCGCATGGCCGCCGCCTGGGACTGGTTCGGCCTTGCGATCGATGCCCAGCAGGAGGGGGACTGGGTTCTCGACGACGTCGAACGCCAGGTTCTCGCCGACCTCGTAGTGGCGGCCAATCCTCTGCACGGTGGTCGCCTGCCGCCGCACACGCAGGATTCCTTGTATGTGCGAGTGGGGCGCATCAACAAATGGGCCGGCGTGCTGCGCTTGGCGGCGCGTGCCGGAGGCTGGGAACTCTTCCCCGTCGCCGGTGAGGACCCGTCGGTTCTCACCCGTCCCGTCGGTATGGCCGACATGCTGTCAGGCTTTTACGCACTGGCGGAACAAGGCGAGCGCTGGCAGAAACTGATCCTGGCCACCGCCGAAATGCTCAATGCCGATACCGACGGATCTCTGAGGCAGGGACGAACCCTTGAGCAGGTGATCCGTGACCGCAACCCACGTTTCGAGAACGACCTGGCCGCAGCCGAGGCATTCTTCACCGGCCCCGGTTCGCTGGACGACCTGCCCCAGTTCTTCTCTTGATGCCGCTTGGCCTCGTGACGGGCGGACGGCTCAGCCGGGGGACTGTTCGCCGCGCAGGAAGGTTCGTCCGCCGCGCACGCGCCGTACGAGGTCGTCGGCGGCCTCCGGCCACTGGGGGTGGTCGAAGGCGAAGCCCGCTTCGAGCAGGCGGCCGGGCACGACGCGGCGGCTCTTCAGCAGGAGCTCGGTGTCGGAGCGCAGCGCGAACGCGCCGAGTTCGGCCATCCACTTCGTTGCCGGCAGGCCCACCGGGACGCCCCGGGCAGCCCGCAGCGCGCGCATGAACGCGCGCTGCGGCAGGGGAGCGGGGGCGGCGAGATTCACCGGCCCGGTGAGGTCGTCCCTGCCGATCAGGAACTCGACCGCGCGGACGAAATCGCCGTCATGGATCCAGGACACATACTGTGCGCCGCCCGCGACCGGGCCGCCGAGTCCGAGCCGCGCCAGCCACAACAGGACGTCGAAGGCGCCGCCACGATCGGGGCTCATCACCATGGCGGAGCGCAGTGCGACCTTGCGGGTGTGCGGAGTCTCGGCCTGCTCCTGCGCCCGCTCCCAGGATGTGGTGATCTCGACGCTGTAGGCCCAGTGGTCCGGGACGCCGGGTTCGGTGCCGCCGAGCACGCCGGTCGCCTCGTCGTTGGGCGCGTCGAAGCGGTGGGCGTAGAGGGTGGCGGTGCTCATCTGGAGCCAGACGCGGGGAGGCCGGCCGGCGGCCGCGATCGCTTCTCCCACGACTCGGGTGGAGTCCACCCGCGAGTCCATCATGGCCTGCAGATTGGCTGCGGTGTAGCGGCAACTGACGCTGCGTCCGGCCAGGTTGATCACGACATCGCTGCCGTCGAGCGCTTCTGCCCAGGGGCCCGGCGTCTTGCCGTCCCAGCGAACGTCACCGTCGCGCACCGGCCGTCTGGTCAGCACCACGACCTCATGGCCTGCGGCGGTCAGCGCACGCCGCAGAATCCCGCCTACCTGACCGGTCCCCCCGGGTATCACGATCTTCATCAGGCCCCCTCGGTGCAGCGGAACGAGCCTAAGGGCTGTCCCGTAATCCCTGGTGGATCAGCGCACGGCGTCAGATGCACTGCGTTCTCCCCCACGCCTTAAGGGCGCAGGAGGGGCCCCCACCGCTCACTCCGTCTCGGCTCTTCATTCGCTGTACGGATGCCGAGCTGCATCGCAAGGCGGAGGGACGTCCGGATACTGGGTGTATCCGGATGTTCCGACAACGCGGCGTGGGGGCACCTCCCAGCGTTAGCTGGGGGAGTGCCGTAGCTGTCGTCGTGCGCCCGCCAGGGATTACGGGACAGCCCTTAGCCTCCCCGTTCCGCTCGCGGTCGGGCGAGGGGGCCGACCGCTCCCCGGAAGATGCTGAGCCCCCGCCCCTCCTCACCCCGCGTGAACGCTCCGATGGACCAGCCCCGACTGCACCGCACCTTGACCGGTAGTAGGACGGGAGACGACGGGTGCAGCGGTGGGGGGATTCGGCGCGGGTGGCAGAAGTGGTCAGGAGTGGCACGGGATGAACGTCGTCGTTGACCTCAATCGCTGCCAGGGCTATGCCCAGTGCGCGTTCCTCGCCCCTCAGGTGTTCACGATGCATGGCGAGGAGAGCCTGTTGTACACCCCGGTCATCACGGAAGATCAGGACGAACGTGTCCGACGGGCCGCGGCAGCATGCCCCGTGCAGGCCATCCTCGTGGGCAAGGAGGCGGGCCCCGGTGCGCGGTGAACCACGCGACGGCCGGATCGTCATCGTCGGCGCCTCGCTCGCCGGGCTGCGGGCGGCCGAGAAGCTGCGTGCGGAGGGTTTCGCCGGCTCGCTGACCCTCGTCGGAGAAGAACCGCATCCGCCCTATGACAGGCCACCGCTGTCCAAGCAGGTGTTGCTCGGAAAGGTCCCGGCGGAGAACACCGGGCTGCCGCAGCGCCGTGAGGTGGACGCGGAGTGGAGACTCGGGGTGCGTGCCACCGGGCTCGATCCGTTCGGGAAACGGGTACTTCTCGCCGATGGTGAGGAGGTGTCCTTCGACCGGCTGCTGATCGCCACCGGAACCCGTGCCCGGCCCTGGCCGAACCCGGCCGAGGCCGCCTTGGACGGGGTGTTCACCCTCCGCACGAGCGATGACGCGGGCCGTCTCGCCGAGCGTCTCGACGCCGGGCCGCGACGGGTCCTGGTCATCGGTGCCGGATTCACCGGTTCGGAGATCGCCTCCGCCTGTCGGGAGCGCGGTCTTGAGGTGACGGTCGCGGAGCGGGGGCCGGCGCCTCTTGTCGGCGCGCTCGGCGGAACGCTGGGCACGCTGGCCGCGAGGTTGCAGCGCGCGCACGGGGTCGACCTGCGCTGTGGGGTGACGGTCACCGCCCTGGAGGGCAACGGCCGGCTCACCGGCGCGCAGTTCTCCGACGGCACGCGGATCGATGCCGACGTTGCCGTGGTCGCCCTGGGCGCGGTCCGCAACACCGAGTGGCTGGCCGAATCGGGCCTCGCCGCGGGCCCACGCGGGGTGACCTGTGACGCGGGGTGCCGCGCCTTCGACATGTACGGGATCGTCACCGACGACATCTTCGCCGCCGGCGACGTGGCCCGCTTCCCGCACCCGCTCTTCGAATATCAGCTGCTGTCCCTGGAGCACTGGGGCAACGCGGTCGCGCAGGCCGAGGTGGCGGCCCACAACATGGTCAACCCCGGACCGCGCAGACGCCCGCATCTGACCGTTCCGGCCTTCTGGTCGAGCCAGTTCGGCCTCAACATCAAGTCTGTCGGCGTGCCCACCTTCTCCGATCAGGTCGTCATCGCCCAGGGCTCGCTGAGGGACGCCCGTCTGGTCGCCGTCTACGGCTACCGGGGGCGCGTCACCGCGGCGGTGAGCGTGAACCAGGCCAAGTGGCTGGAGTACTACCAGCGCCTGATCGAGACGGCAGCGCCGTTTCCGCCCGTGCCGGGGGCCGCCGACCGGCCCGAGTCGCCGGCCCCCGTCCCCTCCGACGTACCGGATCCGAAGATGCTCTCGCACGGTCCGACCGTCGCGCTCACCGGTCACCTGCCGGACCGTCGTCTGACCGTGGTGCAACCGGCCCGCTGAGACCACCGCCACTCCATCGCGATGAGGAGGCTCCGCCCATGGCTGCGGACACCCTGTTCCGTCGGATCACCGACTACGCCCACCGCGCCGACCCCTATCCGCTCTACGCCGAGCTCCGCGAGGCCGGAGTGGTACGGCAGGAGGACGGCAGCTACCTGGTCGGGACGTACCACGAGATCGCGGCGCTGCTCCACGACCCACGGATCAGTTCGGACCGCCGCAACCGCGCCGTACCGGACGAGACCGCGGCCGGCGAGCAGGGGCTTCCGCCGTCCTTCATCGGGCTCGACGACCCCGAACACCACCGGCTGCGCCGCCTCGCCATGCGCTCCTTCGGCCCGCCTCACACCCCGGGCCGGATCGACGCCATGGAGGGCGAGATCACCCGGATCGTCAAGGACCTCATCACCGGCTTCGAGGGCACGAAGCGGATCGACATCGTCGACGACTTCGCCTACCCGCTCCCCGTCACGGTGATCTGCCGGCTGCTGGGCGTACCGACCGAGGACGAGCCACGGTTCCGCCTCTGGTCGGACACGATCGTCGCCGGGTTCGACCCCACCCCCGGGGAGGACCCCGCCGAGCGTCAACGCGCGGGCTCGGAAGCCCGGAAGGCGATGGGCCTGTATCTGGGAGAACTCGCCGAGAAGCGCCGTAACCGCCCCTCCGACGACATGCTCTCCGCCTTCGTCAACGACGAAAGCCCCGACGGCCGTCTCACCCAGCTCGAAATCATGACCACCGCTGTCCTGCTGCTCATCGCCGGGCACGAGACAACCGTCAACCTGATCACCAACGGCATTCTCACCTTGCTGCGCCACCCCGACGAGCTGGACAGACTCCGCAGCGAACCGGCGTTGATGCCGAAGGCGGTGGAGGAGCTGCTGCGCTACGAGCCACCGGTGCAGATGCTGCCGCAGCGCACCCCGCTGGCCGACATCGAGGTCTTGGGCGTCACCATCCCCAAGGGCGCCCCGCTCATCCTGATGCTCGCCTCCGGCAACCGTGACCCCCAGCGGTTCCGTGACCCGGACCGCTTCGACCCGACCCGCGAGGACAACCAGCACCTCGGGTTCGGCAGCGGCATCCACAGCTGCTTCGGTGCGCCACTGGCCCGGATGGAGACACAGCTCGCCCTGACCGCGCTCATCCAGCACCTCGACAAACCGCGCCTGGTCGAGGACCCGCCTCCGTATCGGCGCAGCCCGGTGCTCCGCGGGCCTCGCCACTTGCTGATCGAAGACGACCGGGCGGGCGCGTGAGGCGCGGCTGTGTCGCGGAGGGCCGAGCGCCGATGAGGCCCCCGGCCGGATTCCGGTCGAGGGCCTCATATGCCTGGTGCGCGGGTGTGGAGGATACGGGAGAGGATGCGAAATCCGGCAGGAGAGCTGAGGGCCGAATTCGTTGTGCCCGTTATCGGGCCGTTCCGAAGTCCTGCGTCCAGTAATCGCCGGGCTGTGCGAGGCCGACGCCGATCTCCTTGAAGGAGCAGTCAAGGATGTTGCGCTTGTGGCCGGGGCTGGACATCCAGCCCGCCATCACGCTCTCGGGAGTGGAGTAGCCGTAGGCGACATTCTCGCCGTAAGCGCTCCAGTTGTAGCCGGCACGCGTGATCCGGTCGTCCGGAGATGACCCGTCGGAGCCCGTGTGCGACATATTCCGATGGTCGGCCATGTCCTTGCTGTGAGCTTGGGCGGCCTTTGTCAGTTTTGCGTTCACGGTCAGCGGTGAACAGCCGGCCTTGCTTCGCTCTTTGTTGACGAGTTCCACCACGCGGGCCGCGGTCTTGGACGCCGGGGCGGCGCTCGCCGAAGCACTGGGCGACGCGGCGGGTGCCTTTGACGCTCCCGCGGTCGGCTTCGAGCTCCATCCGCCCTTTGCCGCCCAGTGATGGGAAGAGGCGTGCTTCCAGTGGCCGTAGGAGTGACCGCCCTTGTTCTCCTGGTGTCCGTCGTCCAGACAGGCCATGGCGACGGAGGGGACGCCCACGGCGCCTATGGCGAAGGCGGCGATGGTTATCTGCCGGTAATGCCTCTTCCTGCGATGCTTCCTCATGCGTGACCTCACTCGGTAATTGCGAAGCGCCCCTGGTATGGCTGGCACGGCACGATCCCTGCGTCTGAGCTGCGGAGATGCCCTGCGGGTCGTCATTCTTGGGCGGCTGCGCACGCACTGCAATGAAGATCGGTACTACCTCGCCTCGTAGTACCGGACGGCTCTTGTCATGTGTGCACGGGCATGCTGGTCCGGATTGTGAAAGATCCGGGAATTCCTGTTGCTCCGTCAGGAGCCCCTATGTGCTGAATGCGCGAGCGAAAATGCCGAGCGGATCGAATGCCGCCCGCCCCCGTGCGAGGTATTCGTTGACCAAGACGGACAAATCCCATATGTCCGCAGGCCGCCATCTACTATCCGGCCTCGTACATGCCGAGGCCGATATGACGGATATCACGAGGCTGCGGCTTGCGGTGGGCGTAGGCCCTTCCGGTGACCCGTCGGCGCCCCGGTCGGCCTCCCCGAGCCCCTGAACCCGGGTCGCCGCCACTGCCCCATAAGGCCTGCCGGCCACTTCCCTCCCCGGGGCGGCATGCGCTCGACTGGCACCTGATCGATCTCCCCCCGCCCTGGAGGTTCGCCGGTGTCCCCCTTAGGCCCGATCCGCCGCACCGCTGATGCCCAGGCCGATGACGCATATCTCCGTGAACTCGGCTACGAACCGGTACTGACCCGCCGCATGGGGTCGTTCGGCAACTTCGCCATCAGCTTCTCCGTGATCTCCGTCCTGAGCGGCTGTATGACCCTGTACGGCTTCGGGCTGGGTACCGGCGGTCCGGCCGTGATGATGTGGGGCTGGCTCGGTGTCGGCCTGATGGTGATGTCCGTCGGCGCGGGGCTGGCGGAAGTGACATCCGCCTATCCCACGTCAGGGGCGCTGTACTTCCAGGCGGAGCAGCTCGGCGGACGCAGATGGGGCTGGTACACCGGCTGGCTGAACCTTCTGGGACTGCTCGGCGCGATCGCCGGCATCGACTACGGCGCGGCGCTGTTCACCGGCGCCTTCCTCAACCTGCAGTTCGGTTTCGTGCCGACCCCGGGCACGATCATGGTGATCTATCTGTGCATCCTCACCCTGCACGCGACCCTGAACCTCTTCGGTGTCCGGTTCGTCAGCATTCTCAACAGCATCAGCGTCTGGTGGCATCTCTGTGGTGTCGCGCTGATCGTCGGCGTCCTGGTCGTCGTGCCCGCGCACCACCGGTCCGCCGCCTTCGTCTTCGGTGCGTTCGTGAACTCCACCGGCTGGTCGTCCTCGGTGTACGTGGTGATGATCGGGCTGCTGCTCGCCCAGTACACGTTCTGCGGCTACGACGCGAGCGCCCATCTGTCGGAGGAGACCACCAACGCGCAGGTGTCCGCGGCCCGTGGCATCATGCGGGCGATCGGCTGGTCGTGGGTGGCGGGATTCGTGCTGCTGGCCGGGCTGACGTTCGCCATCCAGGACTACGCCGCCACTCGCGCCACGGCATCCGGCGTCCCGCCGGCGCAGATCTTCCTCGATGCGCTCGGCGCGGCCGGTGCGAAGGCGCTGCTGCTGGTCGTGATCGCGGCACAGCTGTTCTGCGGCAATGCCGAGACGGCCGCGGCGTCCCGGATGGTGTTCGCGTTCAGCCGGGACGGCGCCCTGCCGGGCTCGGGCCTGTGGCGGCGGGTGCACCCGCGCACCGGCACGCCACGGAACGCCGTATGGCTGTCCGCCGGCTCCGCGGCCCTGCTGGCACTGCCAAGCCTGTACAGCTCGACGGCGTACGCCGCGATCACCAGCATCAATGTCATCGGCATCACCCCGGCCTACGCGATCCCCATCTATCTGCGGATCAAGCACCGCGACCGCTTCCGGCCCGGCCCCTGGAACCTCGGCCGGTGGGGTGTGACCGTCGGCTGCATCGCCGTGACCTGGGTGGCCCTTGTGACGGTGCTGTTCTGCCTGCCGCAGACCCGCCCGGAGACGGGACTGCTCTCCCTCACCACGTTCAACTACGCCCCGGTCGCCCTGCTTTCGGTGCTCGCACTGGCCTGGATCTGGTGGCGGATCGCCGGAAGGCGCACCTACGAGGTTCCTGCCGTCGGCCTGCCGGCCGGCTCACCCCCGGCCGGCAGCGGCAACGGGGCACCGTAGGGCGGAGAGAGACGGTGCCGCCGGCCGCTCCCGGCGCGCTCACGGGTGACGACTTCAGGGACCGGCCGTGGCGAGCGGTGCGTCACCGGATATCGGTCGGCGCCAGCCGCTTTTCGACAAACACCGCTCCACGCAGGCACATCCGTTGACGCCGTGGATGCCGCGGTGTGATGGTACGGCCGCTCGGGTCATGAACATGCCGCCTCCTGCCATGCAACGCACCGGATCGCCGGAGCCGGCAGGACGGCAATCCGCTGCCATGATCCGGCGCTCCACCAGAACCTCCGTCGGCAGAACTCGCTACCCCCTCAAGGAGCCATGGTGTTACGAAGACTCGCGGTGACCGGCGCACTTCTCGCCGTCACCCTCGGAGCGGCTGCGCTGCCCGCAGCCCCCACGGCCGCAGCCACGCCGCAAGCGGATCCGCCCCCCAAACCGCTCGCCCGCGTGCTCCCGGCGGCCGACCATGCCCGCATACCCGTCCCGCACAAGGCGGCGAGCACCATCGCGGCCCCGGACATCGATGTGGCCAAGGTCCAGGCGCATCTGACCGAGCTGAACAACATCGCCACCCGCAACGGCGGTACCCGCAGGTCCAGCGGGCAGGGCTACCGGGACTCCGTCGCCTACGTCAGGAGCAAGCTCCAGGCCGCCGGATACACCGTCACGGAGCAGCCCTGCACCTCCGGTTGTGCCACCGGGGCCGGCCCCAATCTGATCGCCGAATGGCCTCAGGGCGATGCCACCATGGTGTACATGTTCGGCGCTCACCTCGACAGCGTCGGGGCGGGCCCGGGCATCAACGACAACGGCTCCGGCTCGGCCGCGCTGCTGGAGACGGCCCTCACGTTGGCGGAGCAGAATCCCGCCATGGCCGCCCGGGTCAGGTTCGGTTGGTGGACGGACGAGGAGCAGGGCCTCAACGGCTCGGACTTCTACGTCGGTTCCCTCTCGTCCGCCGACCGGTCGAAGATCAAGGCGTACTACAACTTCGACATGATCGCCTCGACCAACGGCGGCTACTTCATCAACCACCTCAACTCCACCGCCGCACAGCCCATGAAGGAGTACTGGGACTCCCTCAGCCTCCAGCCGGAGGAGAACACCGAGGGCGCCGGGCGCTCCGACGACTACTCCTTCGAGCAGGCGGGCATCCCGACCTCCGGATACGCGATGGGCGCCGGCGCCAGAAAGACCTCGGCCCAGGCCACCAAGTGGGGCGGCACCGCCAACCGTGCCTACGACTCCTGCTACCACCAGTCCTGTGACACCACTGGCAACATCAATGCCACCGGACTGAACCGCAGCGTCGACGGCATCGCCTACACCCTCTGGAAGCTCGCCGTCACCAACTCCACCCCGGCGAACGACTTCTCGCTGGCCGTCAGCCCCGCCACCGGCAGCGTCGATCCGGGCACCTCGGCCACCGCGACGGTCTCGACGGCAACCACCGGCGGGTCCGCCCAGACGGTGAAACTGTCGGCCTCGGGCGCTCCGGCCGGTGTCACCGTCTCCTTCAGCCCCACCACGGTGACCTCCGGCAGCAGCTCCACCATGACGGTCGGCACATCGTCGAGCGCGGCACCGGGCACGTACACCCTCACCGTCACCGGCACCGGGTCCGTCACCCACACCACGACCTACACCCTGACGGTCAAGGGAGCCGGCGGCTGCACCGGCCAACAGCTGCTCGTCAACGGCGGGTTCGAGAACGGCACCTCACCGTGGACGGGCAACACCGGAGCGATCGGCGCCTACACGGGCCAGTCCGCCCACAGCGGCAGCAGATTCGCCTGGCTCGGCGGCTACGGCTCCTCCGCCACTGACTCTCTCGGCCAGACCGTGACCGTGCCGTCCGGATGCGGCAAAGCCACCCTGACCTACTGGCTGCACATCGACACCGAGGAAACCCAGAACGTCGCCTACGACACCTTCAAGGTCAAGGTGGGTAACAGCACTCTGGCGACCCTGTCCAACACGGACGCCTCGAACGGCTACACCCAGCGCACCCTGGACCTGAGCCCCTACATCGGACAACGCATCACACTGACCTTCACCGCCACCGAGGACGCCAGCCTCCAGACCAGCTTCGTCGTCGACGACGCCGCCCTGCAGACCGGCTGACACCTCGTGGGCCGCGGCCCACAGCCGCGCAGTTACTCTCGCGCGACACAGAAATACCCCGGACCGAATTGGCGGCCGGGGTATTTCTCTGCGTATATTGGGGGTTTCTATGTCTCAATGCCTAAAAGACATAGTCCCGTTCTTCATTTCGAAGAGTATCGGAGCGGAGTCGAATTGTCAAACGAGGAATTGCGGAATGAGCAGGAATTCATTGATCTGCTCTACGAGCGCCTCGCCGAACTGCGGGCCGGAGTCGAGACGGCGGTGCGCAAAGCCCTGCCACAGGAGGGGAGCAACTTCCAGGCACGACTGGAACGCGATGTGCTGGTGACCGAGCGGTCCCGTCTGTTGGCAGCCTTCGACGCCGGTGAGAACGGCCTGTGCTTCGGCCGGCTCGCATTTCGCGACGGCCGCGATCACCACATCGGCCGTATCGGTATCCGGCGCGATGACGCGGACCGTACGCCGCTTGTCATCGACTGGCGGGCCGAGGTCGCCCGCCCCTTCTATCTCGCGACCGGGCACACTCCGATGGGCCTGCGTCGCAGGCGTCACCTCACCACCGAGGGCCGGCGGGTCACCGCACTGCACGACGAGATCCTGGACCTCGCCGATACCGTACGCACCGGCCACGAGGGAGCCGACGCGGACGCCGTGTTGCTGGCCGCGCTGGACGCGGCGCGCACCGGCCGGATGCACGACATCGTGCAGACCATCCAGGCCGAGCAGGACAGGATCATCCGCGCTCCGCACCACGGCATCCTCGTCGTGGAGGGCGGCCCCGGCACCGGCAAGACCGTCGTCGCACTGCACCGCGCCGCCTATCTGCTCTACGCGCACCGCGAGCAGCTGGCCCGCCGTGCCGTGCTGATCGTCGGTCCCAACCCGGCATTCCTCGGCTATATCGCGGAGGTGCTGCCCTCGCTCGGCGAGACCGGGGTCCTGCTCGCCACACCCGGCGAGCTCTTCCCGGGCGTGACCGCGACCGGGACGGACACCGCCAGGGCCGCCGAGGTCAAGGGCAGTGCTGCGATGGCGGAAGCCCTGGCGCGCTTCGTACGGGACCGGCAGACCCTGCCCGACCCCGTGACCGTCATCGACCACGAGGACGGTGAACTGCGGCTGGACGCGGACACGGCGTACGAGGCACGGCGCCTGGCTCGGGAGACCGGACTGCCGCACAACCTGGCACGCCCTCACTTCGCGTTCCGCGTCATCGACGCGCTCACCGCCCAGCTGGCCGACCGGATCGGCGCGGACCCCTACGGCGGGCCGAACCTCCTGGGCCCCGACGACATCGCCCAGCTCGGCAAGGGCGTGGCCACCAGCCCCGAAGTGCACCGCGCCATCGAGGAGTTGTGGCCTGACCGCACGCCACAGCAGCTGGTCGCCGACTTCCTCGCCGACCCTGTCCACCTCCCGGAGGCCGACGCGGACGCGATCCGCCGCACGGACGGTGACTGGACCCCCGCGGACATTCCCCTGCTGGACGAGGCCGCCGAACTCCTCGGTGAGGACGACTCGGCGGCCCGCGCCGCCGCCGAGGCGCAACGCCAGGAGCGGATCGCGTACGCACAGGGCGTGCTCGACCTCTCCTACGGCTCCCGCACCCAGGAGTTCGAGGACCGGGACGATGAGGATTCCGAGGTGCTGGCCGCGCACGACCTGGTCGACGCCGAACGGCTCGCCGACCGGCACGAGGAGGCCGACCACCGCAGCGCCGCCGAACGCGCCGCCGCCGACCGCACCTGGGCCTTCGGCCACATCATCGTGGACGAGGCGCAGGAGCTCTCCGCGATGATGTGGCGCCTGCTGATGCGTCGCTGCCCGACCCGCTCGATGACGCTGGTCGGCGACCCGGCGCAGACCGCGGAGCCGGGCGGCTGCGGCGCGTGGGAGACGATCCTCGCGCCCTACGTCGACGACCGCTGGCAGCACGTCAGGCTCGGTGTCAACTACCGCACACCGACCGAGATCATGGAAATCGCGGCCCAGGTGCCTCGGGCCACGGACCCCTCCTTCGAACCGCCGCGCTCGATCCGCTCCACGGGCATACGCCCATGGGCGCGCCGTGCCGACGACGTGGCGCGCGCGGTCGCCGAGGCCGTCGCGGGGGAGACCCGCAACGAAGGCCGCCTCGCGGTGATCGCCGCACGCTCCCGCCACGAGGCCCTGTCCGCCGCCCTTCCGGCCGCCTCCACCGGCCCTGCCCCGGATCTGACCGGCCCGGTGGTGCTGATCGACCCGCGGCAGGCCAAGGGCCTGGAATTCGACGCGGTGATCGTCGTGGAACCGCAGGAACTCGGGGACAGCGACCTGTACGTCGCGCTCACCCGGGCGACGCAACGGCTTGGCGTGGTCCATGCGCGGCCGCTGCCGGCGGGCCTGACGACGCTGTCGGCGCCGGACGCCGTCCCGTCCGACCGGTGACGGCCGGATGCGGGGCGCCGCACGACCACATGCGGCGCCCCGCACCCGAGGGCGGGCCGACATCGTCGCCGCGGGCGGGCGTCCTCCAGGAGCTGAGGCCGGAGTCACCCGTTCGGCACAGCGTTCCGGACTGCCATTCGCCGAGAGCGCGGCCTTGGATGCACCCATCTGCCCCGCATCACATGGCACCGTCCGCCGAAGAGCGCAAAATAATCAAAAGTGGGTTGATAACACACATTTGGCGGCAGAGTGGCCGCTTCGTTCCGCCGTGCCGTGATCGTGTCCGCGCGCCCCACGAGAGGGCGCCACCGTCAGAAGGAAGCAATGATGCATGAGGACGGGCAGTACGAACGCTACGCCGGTGGAACGCCCGAGACCGAGCGGCTGCTCGTCGAGCGGCTTGTCCGCGACCTGATGCGGGTGCAGACCAAGATCAAGAAACGGAGCGGGGCGACCGACCTCGCCCGGACCTTCCACGCGAAGGCCGTCCTCGGCGTCGAGAACGCCCGGCTGACGATCCATGACGAGCTGCCCGACGACCTGCGGACAGGTTTCGTCCGGCCCGGCGCCGAGTACCCCGTCACCGTTCGGCTCTCCAATGCCAGCGGCGCAAGCCAGCCCGACTCCACACCCGACCTGCGCGGTGTGGCGCTGCGGATCCAGACGGGGTCCGACGAGGCCCATGACCTCCTCATGACGAGCTTTCCGGTCTCCCACGCCCGCAACGCACACGAGTTCGTCGCGTTCGCGAAAGCCATGGCGGGTGCCGACTCGATGCCCCGCAAGGCGTTCGCGCTGTTCGTCAAGTTGCCCCTCGCGGTCGGCCGGCCCACGGCCGCGCGCATGCGGCGCAACGTACGCGCCGGATCGCGGCGCGAGGTGCGCAGCCTCGCGCTCGAAACGTACTGGAGCCGCGGCGCCGTCCTGTGGGGCGATGCCGGACCGGTGCGTTACCAGCTCCGCCCCGCCGGGGGCGCGCCCCCGGCCCCGTCCCCTTCCCGCTCCCGCAACGACCCCGACCGCCTGCGCAGCGAGCTCGCGCAGCGCCTGGGCGCGGCGGACATCGTCTTCGAGCTGTGCGTACAGCGCTACGTGGACAGCAGGCGCACGCCCATCGAGGACGGGGCCGTCGAGTGGAAGGAGAGCGATACGCCGGTGATCCGGGTGGCAACGCTGACCATCCCGCGCCAGGACGTGAACACCGCCACGGCACGCGCCGCCGCCCTGCGGGTCGAGCAGCTCGCCTTCAACCCGTGGAACACCACCGAGGAGTTCCGCCCCCTGGGCAACCTCAACCGGGCCCGCAAAGCCGCGTATGAGGCCAGCAGCGCCCTGCGCCAGGGGCACCGCTTCCTCACCGAGGAGCCACGCCGCAACGTCGTGCTCGGCATCCCGCTGCGTGCCGGATTCCGTGCTCTCAACCGGTTCGTCCCCTGGCATCGGCTGCCCACGCGGCTGAGCCTGCTCAACCTCGTGGCCCTCCGGCAGGCGCTGCGCCGGGACAACCTGATCGATACCGAGATCCCCGAGGCCCCGCCGAAGACGCAGTCGGTGCCCGAGCCCGTCGATGAGCGACTGCGGGTGGCACGCAGCTACGACGGCACCTACAACGACCTGTCCGCGCCGAAGATGGGCGCCGTCGGTGCCACGTTCGGGCGTAACCTCCCACCGGTCTACCGCCCCGACCAGTTCGACAGCCCCAATCCCGTCACCGTCAGCAAGCAGCTGCTGCACCGTGACACGTTCCTGCCCGCCCGGTCGCTGAACGTCCTGGCCGCCGCGTGGATCCAGTTCCAGGTGCACGACTGGGTCAATCACCAGCGCTACCCGGTCGGCACGAAGAGCGTGGAGGTGCCGCTGCCGCCCGGCTCCACCTGGCGTAATACCCCTGGCGGGCCGTCCGAAAAGGTGATGCGCTTCGCCGAAAACAAGGGCGTGCACGCGCCCGGCAGCCTCGGGCCGCCCGCCCTGTTCGCCGACACCGCCTCCCATTGGTGGGACGGTTCGGAGGTCTACGGCAACGACCGGCAGCTGGCGATGTCCCTGCGGGAGCCGGACGGCGGCGCCGCGCTGCGCCTGGAAGAGGGGCATCTGCCGCTCGGCCCCAACGGCCTCCCGCTGACCGGCTTCAACGAGAGCTGGTGGCTCGGCCTCAGCGTTATGCAGACCCTCTTCGCGCGCGAACACAACGCCGTGTGCGAGGAGTTGAGGCAGGCGTACCCGCATATGGACCAGGACCGGGTCTATCACACGGCGCGGCTCGTCGTCTCCGCCCTCATCGCCAAGATCCACACCATCGACTGGACCCCCGCCATCCTGGCCACCGAGGCGCTGGAGATCGCCTTGACGACCAATTGGCAGGGGCCGCCGAAGAACTGGCTCACCCAGCTGGGCATGTGGCTGATCGAGGCGCAGGCGCTCACCGGCATCCCCAAGAGTCTCCCGGATCAGTACGGCGTGCCGTACTCCCTCACCGAGGACTTCGTCACCGTCTACCGGATGCATCCGCTGATCCCGGACGACTTCGAGATCGTCGACCACCGGTTCGGTCACCGCATCGACACCCTGGGCTTCCGTGATGTGCAGGGCGCCGCCGCGGAACCCCTGATGCGCAAGACCGGCCTGGCGAACTCGCTGTACTCACTCGGCATTGCCAACCCCGGAGCGATCAAGCTGCACAACTTCCCGCGCGCGCTCCAGGAGTTCGAACGGGACGGCGAGGTGATCGACCTGTCCGTGGTCGACCTGGTGCGCACCCGGCGCCGCGGCGTTCCGCGCTACAACGACTTCCGTAGCGGCCTGCACAAATCGCGCATCCGGCGCTTCGAGGACGTGTCCTCCGACAAGGAGACCGTCGCACGGCTCAAGGACGTCTACCGCTCGGTCGACGACATCGACACCATGGTCGGCCTTTTCGCCGAGAATCCGCCCGAGGGATTCGGCTTCAGCGACACCGCATTCCGCATCTTCATCCTGATGGCCACCCGGCGGCTGCGGAGCGACCGCTTCCTCACCGTCGACTTCCGGCCCGAGGTCTACACACCGCTCGGCATGGACTGGATCGAACACAACAACATGACGAGCGTCCTGCTGCGGCACTGCCCCGAGCTGGCGAGCTTCGTGCCGCGCACGGCCAGCGTGTTCGTACCCTGGCGCCCGATCCTGCCGACCCGCAACAACTCCGGGGCCGGCCGCGGCTGACGCTCGCACACCGCCCGTCCGTCAACCGGCGGTGTGCCAGTGGCGATCGTGCATCTGATGGGCCTCGGTCAGCCCGTCGCGGAAGAACCGCTCGTAGTAGCCGTTCTCGACGTGATGGGCCTGCAGCCAGACCCCTGGCGCGTGGATCGTGTCGCAGTGTGCGGGAAAGCGTCCGTGGGTCTCGTAGATGTAGGTGCAGATGTCGCGCGTGCAGGCGATGACATCGGCGGAGTAGTCGCTGGCCTGGCGCAGATACTGGGCGCCGAACTCGCCTCGGTAGATGCGTTCGAACAGCCCCTCGTCGTTGTAGATGCCCATCGGTCCGAACTTGTCCGCTACGACGGCGTCGACCGCGTCACCCATGGTGTCGTAGTTCGGCGGGCACATCGCCTTGATCAGATGCTCCCCGTTGTGACGCAGGCCGACCGTGGTCGCCCGCAGGTCGGCGTAGCGCGGCAAGGGCACCTGCCACCGCAGGAGGTCGGCAGGCCTCCACCGGGGCGTGGTCCAGTCGAAGCCGAGCATCGCACCGTAGGTGGCGCGGAACTTCGGATCGCCCAGCATGATCGGCGGGGCGAGCGAGGCATGGATCCACGCCCCGAGTCCCATGGCATCCGCGGTGAGCATGAGGTTCTGCAGCAGCAGGTCGGCCTCGATCTGCGTGCGCATCGCCCAGATGGTGCCGAGCGGGAGCTTGATGTCCTTGTTCACGAATCCCGACGTCATCCACTTCTTCACGCCCGCGGGGCGGTAGAAGTTCCGGTCGTCGACGATGGTCGGCCGTGCTCCGTCGGGCTGGGTCAGCAGGTACATCATGCCGTTGATGTACTGCCGGGACAGGTCCACCACCGGGAACAGCACGGTGGTGCCCGGCAGGTTCGACAGGAACCGGTTGGAGTCGAGGTAGGCCGGGAAGTCCCGGTTCCCGTGCGGTACGTCGATGCGATGGTCGAGCAGCTGCACCTTCGCCTCGGCGGCGCGTGCGCACAGGGTCTCCACGTCGAACACCGTCGGTGAACCGTCGATGGGAGGCGGCAACTTGCGCAGGAAGTAGGTGCCGGTGTCGTTGATCAGAAAGAAGTGTGTGCCTTGGGCGTTGTCGGGGCTTCCCGCGGTCCGTCCGGCCATGTTGAGGTTGGGTTTGGCCATGATCGGCTTGCCGTTGCGGGGGTCGGCGAACGGACGGTCCGGCATGGTGAGGCCGGTGCACCCTGTCATGGCGATGAGCAGGGCCTCTTCCAGTTCCGTCAGGGGCGTACGCGGTTCGGAGGAGGTCCAGCTCATCGAGCCGGCCTCGACGGAACTGCCGCGGCTGACCCGGTGGGTGCGGCGACGCCAGATCGAGGTGAGCAGTGGGTGGTTCATGAGGGCGTCGAGCCCGGCATGGTGGTGAGTGCGCATCTGGTCGGTCATGCGTATGTCCCTTCACGGCGGCAGCTCAGCCGGCGTGCCCTGGCCCGGGCGGGCACTCGGTCGTCGGCCGGAGCTGGGACGAGGTGGTGGGCTACCGGTCGCGCAAGCGTGCTTCGAGGGTCTCGACGAGACCGGCGATCACGCCGTCGGGCGAGGGGCTGTAGTGCGGGACGGCCCATCGCGTGATCTTGGCGTCGATGACGCTGGGCCGGCCGGAAGCCAATGCCGTACGGAAGGCATCCTCGAACTCGTCGAGCGTCTCGACGCGGTAGCCGTCAGCGCCGCACGCGCGCGCGTACGACGCGAAGTCCGGGTTCTGGAACTCGACGAGACCGGTCTGCCCGTATGTCGTGATCTGAAAAAGCTTGATCAACTTGAACTCCTGGTCGTCGAAGATGACCCAGATCACGGGGATCTCGTGCTCGACGGCCGTCATCAGCTCAAAACCGGACAGCGAGTAGCACCCGTCGCCGCAGCCGACGACGACGGTCCGTTCCGGGTGCGCGACCTTCAGGCCGATGGCGCCGTTGACGTGCCCGGCCATCGGTCCGAACGAACCGGCCTTACGGAAGTTCTGCCCCTCCTCAAGCTCCACGTAGTAGCCGAGCCAGGCCAGATGGGCGCCCGCGTCGGCGAGCAGAACACCTTGCGGCGGCAGCATCCGGCCGATCGCCTGGGCAAGCTCTCCGGGGTGGATGTTCCCGGTCAGATGGGTGATGTGCCGGGCCTCGTAGTCCCGGCCGTCGACCTCGACCGCCGGGACCTCGCCGACTTTCTTCTCCAGCGCCTCGATGAGTGCCGCCACCGCCGGACGCGCATCGGACAGGAGCGGGTAGTCGGGCCGGTAGGCCTTGTGGAACTCGGTCTCGGAGATGTTCACATGGATGAGCAGCTTGTTCTTGAACAGGTCTTCTCGGTAATTGAATGTGGCGTGCTGGTTGAGGGAATTCCCGATGCACAGCACGACGTCGGCCTCGCGGAAGGCCTTCCAAGCGCTTGAGTGACCACTGTCGGCAAAGACGCCCACCGAGAGCGGGTGCCCCTCGGACACGATGCCCTTGCCGTCCAGCGTGGTCAGCAGCGGAATCTGGAACCGTTCGATCAACCGCTTGATCTCCGTCCCCGCTCCACTGCGAACAGCGCCGAATCCGACGAGTGCCACGATCCGCTGCCCCTGTGCGAGGGCGTCCGCCAGCACCGATGCGATCTCCTCCACGCGTGCCGGGTCGGGCAGCACCGGCGCGATGTCGAGCCGGATGGGCCGGAAATTCGTCACCTCGACGCCGTGATGGGTCAAATCCTCGGGCACATGGATGTGCACCGGACCGGGCCTGCCCTCGAAGGCGATATTCACCGCTTCCTCAAGGACGTCGCAGGTGTCGGCGACGTCGGTGAGCAGGAAGGACTTCTTGGTCGTTGCCGCGAACATGGCCTGGGAGTCGGGCGTGCGGTTCATGCCCGAGGTCTCGTTCAGCGAGCCCCAGCCCCGCCAGTTCCGCGCCGCGTATCCCGAGACGGCGAGCACCGGATAGGAGTCGGACATCGCCACGGCCAGCCCGGAGAACAGGTTGAATGCGCCGGGCCCGGCCGTTGCGAAGCAGAAGCCCAGCCGGTTGGTGTACATCGCGTCACCACAGGCCATGAACGACGCGGCCTGCTCGTGTCGCGTGATGACCGGCCGGATCTGCCGCGAATGCTTCAGCGCCAGCATCAGGCCGGCGGCGTTCTCCCCGGCACCACCGAAAGCGGCCTGCACGCCGACGCCTTCCAGCCCCTTGACGATGGCCTCGTAGACTCTCATCGGCACTCCCTCATCCGTGCCCTTCATATGTCCCCGAGGTTCCGGTGTCGCGACCGGTGCGGTGGCCCGCCGCGGCGTTGCCGGTTCCCTCACCCGTGACGGAACCGGTCCTCAAGTGCCTCCCAGATGCCGGGGACCACGCCTTTCGGCGACGAGCTGTAGTGCGGAAGAGCCCACCGGGTGATCTTGGCGTCGATCACTGTCGGTCTGCCCGACGTGAGTGCCGTCTCGAATGCCGCCTCGAACTCCTCCAACGTCTCCACCCGGTGGCCGTCGGCACCGCAGGCCTTGGCGTACGCAGCGAAGTCCGGGTTCTGGAAGTCCACCAAGCCCGATTCGCCGTACGTCGCCACCTGATACAGCTTCACGAGCTTGTACTCGTCGTCGTTGAAGATCACCCAGATCACCGGCACGTCGTTCTGAACGGCGGTCATCAACTCGAAGCCGGACAGCGAGTAGCAGCCGTCGCCGCACCCGACGACGACCGTCCGGTCGGGCTGGGCCAACTTCACGCCGATCGCGCCGTTGACGTGCGCGGCCATCGGCCCGAAGGTGCCCGTCTTACGGAAGTTCTGGCCCTTCTCCAGGTCCACGTAGTAGCCCAGCCACGCCAGATGCGCCCCGGCATCGGCGAGCACCACACCGCGCTCCGGCAACATACGGCCGATCGCCTGCGCCAACCGGCCCGGATGGATCGCGTGGGGATGGCGCGGTATGCGTCGTGCCTCGTAGTCCTGGCCCACGACATCGACGGGCTCGACCGCGCCGACCTTCTTCTCCAGGGCTTCGGTGATCGCCTCGACCGCCAGACGCGCGTCGGAGACGAGTGCGTGCGCAGGGGCGTAGGTCTTGCCGATCTCGCTCGCCGCGATATTGACCTGGATGAGTACCTTCCCGTCGAACAGATCCTTGCGCAGTCCGAACGTCGCATGCTGATTCAGTGAGTTGCCGACGGCCAGGACGACGTCGGCCTCGCGGAACACCTTCCAGGCGCTCGCGTGGCCGCTCTCCGAAAAGACCCCCACCGCCAGCGGGTGGGTTTCGGCGATAACACCTTTGCCGTCCATGGTGGTGACGAGCGGAATCTGGAAACGCTCGACAAAGCGCTGCACCGCCGCCTCCGCGTGACTGCGGATCGTGCCGAAACCGGCGAGGACGACGATCCGGCGCCGGTCCCGCAAGGCGTCCGCCAGCACCCCGGCGATCACCTCGACCTGCTCCGGCTCGGGCCGCACCTGCGCCACGTCCACCCTGACGTCGTGGTAATCGTCCACGGTCACGCCGCGGTACGTGAGGTTCTGCGGAACGTGAATGTGGACCGGACCCGGCCGCCCTTCGAAAGCGAGGTTCACGGCCTCTTCCAGCACATCGCAGGTATCGGCGACATCGGTGATCAGATAGGACCCCTTGGTCGTCGCGGCGAACATCGCCTGCGAGTCGGGCGTACGGTTCACACCGGAGGTGTCGTTCACCGCACCACGCCCGCGCCAGTCGAGAGCGACGAAACCGGTAAGGGCCAACACCGGATAGGAATCCGAGAGTGCGACCGCAAGGCCGGAGAACAGATTGAACGCGCCGGGACCGACGGTCGCGAAGCAGACCCCCAGCCGGTTCGTGTACATCGCGTAGCCACACGCCATGAACGACGCGGCCTGCTCATGCCGGGTCATGATCGGCCGGATCTTCCGCGAATGCTTGAGCGCCAGCATCAAGCTGGCGATGTTCTCACCATTGCCGCCGAAAGCTGTATCGACCCCCGCGCTTTCGAGCCCCTTGACGACAGCCTCGTAGACCTTCATGGCACTCCCATCGATTCACGCCTCCCGCGTCGCCTCGGGGCAGCCCATCGACATTCGGTCCCAGAAACGGAAAAAGCGACACGAGGTCGGAAAGTTATCGGAGCTGTCGGTGCCGTCCGGCTTCTTTATGCATCCGGCCTTGTGCGATGCGCATCAGACGCGCCCGGAGAAGAACCACTCGGGCAATCCCGGAGGGTAACTGGTCATCCCCAAACCTTTCGTGCCCTGCCTGGCCTATCACGGCTGCTCCCAGTGTCGGCCCGGCCTGCTGGGCACGCAATTCGGCTCGGTGGCGGCATTGACAGCCGGTGGTGGCGCTACCGGCGGGCAGCAGACGGCGGGCGCCGGGCAGGGGTTGAAGTACCACTGCCCGGCGCCCTGATCCGCACGGTGCCGACGTCCCCGACTGCCGGCGCTACCCCCCCCGTCCAGCGCCGTGTTGCGTCGGGCGTATCGGTTCGCGGTTGCCGCTGACGACGTCAGCAGTTGTCGCCGGTGTGCGCGAGATACACCGACTTGACGCCGCTGTGGGCGTAGGAATTCCTGGAGTGACCGTCGACGCAGGTCTTGCCGCCGGAACCTCCGCTGCCGGGCGCGACCGCCGCGTCGTCGCCGCGGTTGTCGTAGTACGAGAACGCCTGGGCCGGCAGGTTCTGCCAACGACCCGCGTCGCGATACTGCATCTTGCGCCCCGAGAAGTTCTTGCCGGTCCACAGACACATCCAGCCCTGACCGCAGTCGTTGATGCTGGACGGCTGGGCGTCGGCGGATGCGGTGGGCGTCAGCAGCAGGCCCGCGCTCAGTGCCACGGTGGCGGAAGCCACGGCCAGTCGCCTGATTCCTCGCATGTTCGTGATCCCTTCTTCCTGGTGGTACGGCTCTCCGGCCGGCTCGGCCGGCGAGAAGGCAGGCACCGTCGGGCCGTTGGCGGCTTCGCGGTGCGATGGGGTGGCCTTACGAGGAGCGTGGCACCGGACCACGGGGATCCCGACCTGATTCGGTCTGGCCCGAACAACGACATTCGGGAAGAATTGCCAGGAGCTGTTCAGCATGGGGGGATCGTGGTCTACCGCATCCACTTCACCAGCCACGATCTGGCGCGCACGCGGCTGGCTGAGGCGCCGATGCCGTTGTCGGAGTTGAGCATGGCGGCACGGGTGCTGCAGGACCGTGGTCAGTCCCGGCTGCTGGATACCTGGCGGCGACGCTCGCGCGCGCAGCTGTCAGCCCGTGCGCGGATGGCTCTGTCCCTGATCCCGCCGGTCGGTTGGTCGCCGACCTTCCTCACCCCCGCGCAGGCGGGAGGGCCGGAGGAACTCCTGGAACAGGTGCGCGCCACGCCACGCAAGCTGATCCACGCGGAGATGGCCGTGATCGCAGAGAACCAGCCCGTCCCCGCGTGGGCCCGCCGGCTGTCGGACGACGCGGAGCTCCGGGAGGAGCTCTACGACGGCCTCGGCGACCTCTACACGCAGTTGATGAGCTCCTACTGGACTCAGATCATCGGCCGGTTCACAGCCGATCGAACCGTGCGTGTGCGCCAATTCCTCAGTGGCGGCGTCGAGCGCTTGCTCTGCCAGGCCAATCCGCAATGGGTGCGGTGGAACCCGCCGGTGCTGGAAATCCGGAACAGAATCGAGCACGACCTGCACTTGGAGGGGCAGGGCATTGTGCTGGTGCCGTCGCTGTTCGCCACACGTTCCATCGTCGCCGACGACACCCATGCCCAGTCTCAGCCCACCGTCACCTACCCGGTGGCCCATGACCAGCCCCTGCGCCGGCTCTTCCTCCTTACGGCCAAGCCGACCACGTCGAGTTCCGCGGTCGCACTCTCGGCGCTTCTGGGAAACACCAGAGCGGCGGTGCTGAACGCCATCGCCGAACACCCCGGGTGCTCCACCAAAGAACTCGCCGCTCTCACCGGCATCGCCCCGCCCAGCGCCAGCGAACACGCCACGGTTCTGCGCGAGGCCGGACTGATCAGCACCGTTCGGCATCGCAACACCGCGCTGCACAGCCCCACCAGCCTCGGAATCGCGCTCGTGAACACTGCCGACAGTCCGTCCTGCTGGATCTCCTCAACCAGCCCTGGAAATGACGGCTCCTCAGGAAAATTATTCACTGGCTGACCTACCTGGGCAAACGGCTGGGATCGCGCAAAAAGCAGAACAATTGACTAAGGAATGCAATCTGTGCAGGTGAAGGGGAAGGGCATCGTGGTGGCAGTCGCGGGGGCGGCGCTCACGATGGTTCTGGTGGGGTGCGGCGGCGAGTCCTATCGCGGTGGTGCGAGTCGGGGTAAGAACGAGGCGGACGGCAGGCGGACGGACGCCCGCGCTGTGCTCATGGCGGCGGCCAAGAAGACGGGGAAGCAGACCTCTTACAAGACGGTTCAGACGGGGGAGGGCGGCTCGGACAGGTCCGAGATGCTCTTCCAGAAGGAGCCGGCCGCCACGGTCATCAAGGCGTGGGGAAAGAAATCCCCGATCAACCCCAGCGGTTTCCACCACATGATTTTCCTGGGCGGCGCGACCTATGTGAAGTCGGACAAGGTCCCCGGCAAGAGCTGGTACACCATGGATCTCGGTGGCGACAGCGACTCCAGCGATTCACGGGCGGCGGGATACATCCGTGAGTTCGCCGGTGCACTCGCCGCGACCGAGTCCACCAAGTGGGTCGGCGAGGAAAAGGTCGGCGGCCACCCGGCCGACCACTACCGCGGCACGGTTGTTCTCGATGAGCTGGCCAAGTACACCGGGCCCGCCATCAAGAAGGACGTGCGTGACTACTACGTCGAGCTGGCCAAGAAGCAGGGTATGAACTCGGTCGTCATCGATATGTGGGTCGGCAAGGACGATCTCGTCCTCAAGTCCCAGGAGTCCGGTAAGGGCAAGAAGGGGCAGGAGGCCCTGGTCGAGGAGTACTCGGACTTCGGTGCCGTCCCGAAGATCACGGCGCCTCCTGCGAAGACCGTGGCCACCTGGGACGGGGGTTGAGGAACATCGGAACGAAAACCGGCGCTAAGCCTCGATCGACCCTGGTGGACGGCTGACGGATCGTCGGCGGCCGGACCTGTCTGAAGTCTTCCCGCAGATAACGCCCTATTATCTGTGCCATCGCTGATCGCGGCCTGCGGCGACGTCTGCGGGGCCGTGCACGAAGCGACCCTGTTATCTGTGGCAAGGGGGAAGCGGTGCCCGCCGTCGTACGACCGCCCGCCGGGAAGGCGCTGACCGTACGGACCGCCGCAGACACGTTCCTCGACCCGCTCGACAACCCGAACACCCTCCGCAGCTACAGCACCGGGATCGGCAAGACCGCCGAACGCCTCGGCGAGAACCGGCCGCTCGCGACGATCGCGGATGACGAGATCGGCGAGGCCCTGGAACAGTTGTGGGGCAGCGCGGCGGTCAACACCTGGAACGCCCGTCGCGCGGCGGTGCTTTCCTGGCTTGGCTGGTGCGCCGAACGCGGCTACGACGGCCCTGTGGTCCCGGCCTGGACGAAGCGGCTGCCCCCACCGGACTCCGACACCCCGGCCAGGTCAAAGATGGCGATCGACCGGCTGATCGCCCGCCGTGACGTCCATCTTCGGGAGAAGACTCTGTGGCGGATGCTGTATGAGACGTGCGCGCGGGCGGAGGAGGTCCTCGGCGTCAACATTGAGGAGCTGGACCTGGCCGGCCGCCGAGCCCCGGTGAAGTCGAAGGGCGCCCGGCCTCGCACCCGGCGCCGGGGCGCCCCGCGCGAGGACTTCGTGCTGGAGACTGTGTTCTGGGACGCCGGCACCGCCCGTCTTCTGCCCCGCCTGATCAAGGGCCGCACCCGCGGGCCGGTGTTCGTCACCCACCGCAAGCCGGGCCCCGGCAAGGTCGTCAGCCCGCGCGACGTCTGCCCGGACACCGGACTCGCGCGGCTGTCGTACGGGCAGGCTCGCGCCATGCTCGACGCTCATACGGCACTCGCCGGCGTGCAGGGCGCGGGCTGGGACCTGCACGAATGGCGCCACTCCGGGCTCACTCATCTCGGCGAGGCCGGAGCCAGCCTGCCGATGCTTATGGCCAAGTCACGGCACAAGAAACCGGAGAACGTACGGCGCTATTTCCACCCCTCGGCGGAGGCAATCGCCGAGGTCACCAGCTTGCTTGCCCCTGGAGACAGTCGGCGCTGACCTCGTCAGCGGCAGTCAAGTTGAGCTTCAGTGAAGATCCGACTGGACCTCGGTCAGTCGATGCCTTCGACGATGCGGAAGTCGCGCTCGACGCCGTCGGAGAGGGCGACCAGCGCCTCCTGGTAGGCCGCACTCTCGCGCGCCGCGACGGCCTGCTCGAAGCTGTCGAACTCGACCAGGACGGTGCGCTCGGGCTCGGCGATTCCGGCGTCATGCGCCACGACCCGACCGCCACGGACGAGGGTCCGACCGCCCCCGGCCCGGACGGCCGGACCGGCCAGCTTGTCGTAAGCAGCCAGCTTCTCAGGGTCTGAAATGGTGCGGTAGACGCTGACCCAGTAGCCCTTGGGCATGGAACCTCCAGTGTTGGGATGAGTGCATCTGACTTACGAGTTGGTCTCGGACGAGCGTCGGCGGGCGAGAGCGAGGCTTGTCAGCGTCGTGATCGCCATGGCGCCGATGCCGACCAGCGCCGCGGTGGTGTAGGCGCTGTCGTCGGGGAAGAGGTGGCCGGGGCCGGTGCCCGCGGCGAGGATCAGGCCGCCGATGGCGCTGCCCAGGGAGTACCCGACGCTGCGGACGACGTAGTTGAAGCTCATGGCGCTCGACGTCTCGCTCTTGGGGGTGACGGCCAGGATGACGCCGGGCATCGCGGCCGAGAAGCCGCCGACGCCGAAGCCGAGCACGCCCATCGCCGCGAACAGTTCGGCCAGGTCCGACCGGGCCGCCGCGAACAGGGCGAACCCGCCGCCGACCACGACGGCGCTGCCGGCCAGGAGCAGGGGGTCGGTGATCCGCGTCCGGACCCGCGGCGTGAGCTTGCCGGCGACGAACCCCAGCACCGAGAACGGGATGAGGACCAGCCCGGCGACGAAGGTCGTCAGCCCGAAGCCGTAGCCGGCGCCGTGCGGCGTCTGCGCGTACCGGGTGATGAGCGTGAGCAGGAGGTACATGCCGATCCCGCCGACGAACATGGCGAGGTTCGCCCCGGCGACCGCCGGGTGCCGCACCGCCCGCAGATCGACCAGGGGCGTCGTGCTGCGCAGCTCGATGACGGCCCAGACGCAGAGCAGCACCACCGCGACGACGGCGAGGCCCGCCGCCACGGCGAGGTGCCGGCTCCACAGATTCCGTTCGCCGGCGAGGAACAGCACCAGGAGCAGCGCAGCGGCCAGGACGACCGCGCCTGCCACGTCCACGTGGGCGGAGCGGCCTTCGGGGGCTTCGGGCATGGAGCGCCACGCGGTCAGGAGGGCGGCGGCGGTGACGACCAGGCCGAGGCCGTAGGCGGCCCGTACCCCGCCGAGCTCGGCGAGCAGTGCGGCCAGCGGGTAGCCGACGCCGGCCCCGATGATCGAGACCACCGAGATCAGGGCGATCACGGCCGCGCTGCGCTCCTCGGGGAGGTGGTCCCGGGCCACGCCCATCATCAGCGCCGTCAGCCCGAGCCCGACGCCCTGGGCCGCCCTGCCGGCCAGCAGCCACGCGAACGGCAGCGGCAGCACGGTGAGCGCGCTGCCGGCGACGACGACCGCCAGCGTGGCGAGGATCGTGGCCCGCCGGTGCGGGCCGGCTCCGAGCCGGCCCAGGACCGGCGTGGCGACGGCGCCGCTGAGCAGCGCGACGGTCAGCGTCCACTGCGCGCTGCCGAGCGAGACGTGGAACGAGGTCGCCACGCTGGTGATGAGCGGCGCCCCGAGGCTGGCGACCGCCGCCACGACCAGAGCGATGAACATCAGGGCGGGGACCAGCAGCCGCGCCTCGGAACGCGCCACCGGGAACGCCTTCACCGCGACCCCGCCGACCGGCTGCCCGGTCACTGCTTCGGCCCTTCGCGGTCCTGGCTTTCGAGCTCTGCCAGATGCTTCAGCGCCGGAAGGGCCGCCACCAGCGCCTCGACCTCGTCGCCGGTGAGCTCGCCGATCAACCGCTCGAACGCGTGGACGCCCGCCTGGCGCCGCGTCCGGACATAGGAGGCGCCGGCCTCGGTCAGGCACACCAGCGTGACCCGCTTGTCGGACGCGTCGCCCCGCCGCTCGACCAGGCCGGACTCCTCCATCACCCGGACCAGGGCGGTCATCGCGGGCTGGGTGACGCCCTCGACCGCGGCCAGATCGGTGATGCGCCGCGGGCCGGTCCGGTCCAGGGTGGCCAGGGTGGCGGCGGACGTCAGGCTCATGTCCCGGGGCAGGCGTCGCGCGGCCCTGGTGGCCAGGCCGTAGAGGGCTGCCCCGATGGCGGCGGACGCGCCAGGAGCGGTGTCTTGACGACTCATGCTCGAAGCATAGCACTTTTATATTCATAGTTTATGGAAATGGCCGACTGGCGCGGGCGGCCTCGATCCGCACCCGCGACGGCGGCCGGCCATCGCGCTCGGTGCGCGGCCGGAACCTGCCGCGCCCGTCGACCAGGAAGTGCTCGTCCAGCACCCCCGGCGCGTGGTGGGCCATGGCCGTCTCAGTGCCCGGCGATAGATTGGCGGCCCGCGCGCCCGCCCACGGCGTTCCAGCAGTACCTCGACAAACGAGGACTGCCCCGGCCCCTGTGGTGGAGGCAGGGTGAATGACCCCGAACCTCAAGATTCCCGACAGAGTCGTGGCCCGCGCCCGCGGTTGCGGCCGGCGGATGGGCTCCGGGGCCGGACGGCGCGGCGCGGGAGCGGGCTCGGCGAACACCGTGGCCGCCGGCCCCCACCCGTCGACCGCCGCCGAACCCCGTGCCGGCCTGATGATGGCGGGGACGCTGCTCGTGGGCTGCGCGGGCGCGGCCACGATCGCGCTGGTGCCTACCCTGTGGCTCGCCGTGGTGCTGGCTGCGGTCATCGGACTGTGTGCGGGAGTCTTCGGCAGTCTGGACAACGCCCTCATACAGACGGCGGCGGACCCGGCCTATCTTGGCCGGGTCACCTCCGTCGTCATGCTCACCATGGTCGGTCTCGCCCCCCTCAGCTACCCGCTGGTCGGCGCCGCTATAGGAGGCTGGGGGGCCGCCCCGGTGTTCGTCGGCTGCGACATCTTCGCCAGCCTGGGCGTGGGCATCGCCCTGGCCTCCGAGGCGGTGCGGCACGCCGAACTGCCCCGGCGCCAGCCAGGCGTGACCACCTAAGCAACCCCAACCGCAGCCCCGCCGACCAGCCCGCAGCAGGGGCTGGTCGGCGTCTCCCGATGCGCGGCGGTCACTCGCCGTCTACGGCATCCGGATCACGCAGTGGTCGCACGCCTCCGGGCAGGTCGGGGAGCTGGAAGGAGTACCGGCCGAGCATGTTGATGTGGTGCCGCACGAATGGCGAGAGGCGGGCCACGTCCTCGTCGCGGACGTCGAAGCCGTCCGCGCGCAGCTGGTTTACTGCGGCGTCCGTGTACCGCGTCGTGAACAGCACGAGGGCGTTGAGGGCCAGGCCGAGCGCGCCGAGCTGGTCTTCCATGCCGTCCTGGTAGCGCTGGTAGAGCTGCCCCGAGCGGCCGTGGAAGATCTTCCGGGCGAGGGAGTGGCGGCCCTCCTGGAGGTTGGCCTGCACCTTGATCTGGCGGCGGTAGCCGGGCTCGTCGGCCAGGCGCAGGATGTGCAGGGACTTGGCGATCCGCCCGTAGTGCGCGATCGCGTCGCCGAGCGGGGTGGGGCGCCCGTCGCGCGACAGCATCCGGATCACGTCGTAAGCGCGCACCGCGCCGGTGTGGATCGAGCCGATGATCCGCAGGATGTCCTCCCAGTGCCGCTCGATGCGGGCGAGGTCGACCCGGCCGCGGGCCGCGTCCTGGAAGGCGCCGTAGTCGGCGCTGCGGTCGATGCGCCACATCTTCTGGTCGGGCAGGTCCGCGAGCTGCGGCGCGTACGCGAATCCGGCGAGGGTGAGCAGGCCGAACACGATGTCGCTGTAAGAGGCGGTGTCGGTGACGATCGTCTCGGGGCGCTTGCCGCCGTCGCGATCGTAGAGGACGTCCAGCACGTACAGGGAGTCGCGCGGGGTGCCGGCCGCCACCTTCCCGCCCAGCCCCGCCGCCTGGTCATTGATCATGTTGAGCCAGGTGGCGCCGCGCCGGCGCCCGAAGTACTTCGGGTTCGGCCGCGCGTACACGCTCGGCACTGGCACGACGAACCGCATGCCGTCCACGGAGGCCACCAGCCCGCCGCCCCACGCCTGCGCGAGCGGGATCGACGTCTGGTAGTCGATCAGCGCCGCATTCGCGGCCCGGTACGTCGCCAGCCGCAGACAGGTCTGGTCGACGTGGGACAGGCGCCCGTACTTCAGCGCGTCCGCGGAGCCGAAGACCGGGGTGTAGCCGACGTTGCACGCGTGCGCCACCAGCAGCGCGGCGATCGTCACGTTCAGGTCCTTCAGTCGCGCCTCGCCGCCGGTGACGGACGTGAATGCCTGGTCGGCACCGGTCCACGAGAACTCCTCCAGCAGCACCTCCGGCAGGTCGACGCGGGGCAGCATCGCCTCCACTGCCTCCCGCAGAGCTCGCAGGGAGGCCGGTTCCGGCTCCGGCTCCAGGGCGGCGAAGTGCAGCCGTCCGTCGTCGTCGAACACGATCTGAGAGTTCGCCGGTACCCGCCCCGCAACCTCGCGGTAGGTGCCGTCCAGCAGCGCAGCCCGCGCGGACAGATGCTCCCCGGCCTCGGCGGGCAAGTTGAGGGAGGCGAGCACGGTGGGCTTGGTCTGCTCCCACGCCTCGCCCGCGAGGAGCTTGGCCCGCGGGTCGCCCCACTTGGAGGAGTTCTTCGCGAACAACTCCCGCCGGCGCAGCATCCGGTGCAACTGCTCCAGCACGCAGAACGCGTACGCCTTCCAGTCCACCGTGCCCGGTTCCAGGTGCGGCGCCGACAACACGAGGCGCCGCCAGGACCCGGCGAGCAGGCCGGTGTCGATCTCGGCGGGGCCGACCTTCTTCCTGCCCATCAGGTCCGGCAGGGTCTTCAGCGCCTTCAGGACCGGCAGGCCCTCCGGGGTGGCACCGAAGTCGACCACCGTCACCAGGAGTCCCAGGAACGGCCGCACGGTGCCGAACCGGGTCAGGAGCTGGCTCCGCCAAGCCTCGTCCGCGTCGGAGTCGAGCGGCGGGGTCGGCTCGAACAGCGCGGCGAGTGCGGCGGCCAGCTCGTCACGCGGCACGACCTGCTCGATCTCCGCCCACATCGCCTCCAGGGTCTCCACCTTCGGTGGGGTGATCTCCCCGCTGTCGGTGTCGACTTGCTCGCTCGTGGTGTCGAACACGACCTGGAACGCGGCGGCCAGTTTCGCGCCGGCCCGCTCCACCCGCGGCAGCGTCTTCAGCTTCTCCTTCGCTGTCTCCCGCTCCGCCCTGGCCAGCAGCTTCGTCGCGATGAGCACCTCCAATAGGTCCAGGGCGTCGTCGACCGCGCGGGTCGTCAGGTAAACCGCGGTGGCCAGCAGCGTGGCCAGGCGCCGAGAGTCGCCGTGTCGGCGCAGCAGCGACGCCTTGCCGTCCACCCCGTACCGCGACAGCTCCGCCAACCGCCGCGGCGGTATCGCGGACACATCCACCTCGGCCATTCCGAAATCGGCGATCTCCGCCGCCCGCGCGAGCGCCCACTTCATCTGGGGCCCGGAGATCCTGACCGGGCCCCGCCGCAGCCGGTCCAACTCCGACACCCGCGCCCCCGGCGGCACGGTCAGCAGGGAATCGAGCACGGCCCGCTGACCGGTGCTCAGCAGCCCGTAGAGGGTGTCCCACAGCCGCTGGTTCGCCGCCTCCCGCACCGAGGCGACCAGCCGGGCCAGCGTCGTCACACCGGGCAGCAGCACCCGCCGCCCCCGCAGCCACCCCACCGACGCATCGAACAGCGCCTTCGGGCCCTCCCCGGTCGTCCAGGCCCGCGCGTCCACCCACACCCGCAGCTCCGCCTCCGCCTCGGCGAACTCCGTGTACTCCAGGACCCGCCGCAGCTCACGGACGTGATCGAGCCGAGTGTTCTCCCGATCGCCGTACGTCTTCAGCACCGACGCGTCCGCGATACCGAGCTGCTCGGCGAGATAGTCGGCCACCTCCGCCGGCACGTCGGTCGGGTCGTCCAGGAACACCCCGAGATACCGCGCGGTCGTGAGCTGGGCCGCGAAGCCCAGCCGGTTGTGCGCCCGCCGCTTCGGCTCGATCAGCGCTCGGTCCGCGTCGTCCAGGAAGAAGAACCGCTCCAACTCCGTACGGGACGGTGCCCCGTCGTACGCCGCAGCCTGCGAATCCGTCAGAAACTCGACCGGCACCCTGGACCTCCGGACAGTCAATGATCACCACGACTGCCGAAGGCTCCGCCCCCGTAGAGCCCCAGGTCAAAGCGCTCTCAGGCCCGCGAAGGGCTTAGCGCCGGTTTTCGTTCCGATGTTCCTCGACCCCCGGGACGAGTTCATCGCCGGCAAGGCAAAGGCATAGTGGCCGTCCGCAAGGACGTGAGAGCTCGCAGGCGCGAGCTCGGGAAGGAGAGGGGGCGCTCCCGGTCCGGGAGCGCCCCCTCCGGCTTGCTCCGGGGCGCCGCCCGGTCCCGCGGCTCACTCGGATCACCACGACAGAACATACATTCGAATACGTGGGTACCCTGTAAGCATGTCCATGCATCTTCAGGGCTCGCTCTTCGATCAGGCCGAGGACGTCCGCCTCGGTCCGCTGCGCGGCGTGCGCAGGACCGAGCTGGGCGACGGGGCCTGGATCGATCTGCTGCCCGGGTGGCTGAGCGGCGCCGATGCCCTGTTCGTGCGGCTCGCCGCCGAGGTTCCCTGGCAGGCCGAGCGCCGGCAGATGTACGAGCATGTGGTGGACGTACCGCGGCTGCTCGCCTTCTACCGGTCCGACGACGCACTGCCGCACCCCGTCCTGGAGGAGGCGAGGGACACACTCTCCGCCCACTACGCCGCCGAGCTCGGCGAACCGTTCACCACCGCCGGGCTCTGCTACTACCGGGACGGCCGGGACAGCGTGGCGTGGCACGGCGACCGGATCGGCCGCGGCAGTCGCGAGGACACCATGGTCGCCATCCTGTCCGTGGGGGCGCCGCGCGACCTGCTGCTGCGCCCTTGTGGGGGCGGCGGCACCGTGCGGCGGCCGCTCGGGCACGGGGATCTGATCGTGATGGGCGGATCCTGCCAGCGGACCTGGGAACACGCGATCCCCAAGAGCACACGGGCGGCGGGACCGCGGATCAGCATCCAGTTCCGGCCGCAGGGCGTGCGCTGACGGCAGGCACGCACGCTCCGTTCGATGCGTGAGCGGTGTTCGTGCCCAGGTGCCCAGGTGCTAGGCGGCAGGCGTGGAGCTCTTGCGGCGCTTGCGGAGCGGGCTGAGCAGGGTCGTCCCGCAACACAACCCATGTGAGGGCTCAGATGTCTCCTTGTGCACATGGAATTCAGGAGTCCGCCACATTGGCGGCTCCCAGCACAAGGGGGACCTCCAGATGCGCACAATGCGCCAGACACGCCGGTTGCGCCCGACGAGCGGTGCGGTGCGAATGCTGTCCGCGGTGGCTTGTTCGGGGCTGCTGACCGTCGGACTGGTGTCGGCGGACGCGGGGGTGGCGGCCGCGGCGCCGTCCGGGCCGCGCGGCGACTTCAACGGCGACGGATACGGCGATGTGGTGGCCGCCTCGGACGGCGGCGCCGGGCGGATCACGGTGCTGTACGGGGAGGCGGGCGGCCTCGGCGGCAAGCGGACCGTTATCGACCAGGAGTCGCCCGGGGTGCCGGGGCACAACGAGGACGGGGACGGCTTCGGCCGGGCGCTTACCGCGGCGGACTTCGACGGCGACGGATACGGCGACCTCGCGGTGGGCATCCCGCACGAGGTGACGGGAACGGCCCCGTGGGCGGCCGGCTCGGTGACGATCCTGTGGGGCGGGCCCTCCGGGCTCTCCGGCGGCACCTCGCTGCCGACCGGCGCGCCGGACCCCGAGGGCCCGTACAGCGCGGTCGGGGCGACGCTCGCCGCGGCGGACTTCACCGGCGACGGACACCCGGATCTGGCCGTCGGCCACGAGGGCGGGGTGCGGTTGCTCAAGGGCCCGTTCACCCGCGCCGGGGCGAACGGCGGAGTGACGGTGCACCGGCTCCCCCAGGGGAACGAGTGGATCGACGCCGTCCGGGCCGCCGATGTGAACGGTGACGGCCGCGCCGACCTGCTCGCCGAGGCCAACCCGCAGCCCGAGGACGGCTCCGACACCTCCACCGGCATCTGGTGGTTCGCCGGGGCACCGAGCGGCCTCGCCGAGGGAGTGGTGGTCGACGGGCTGCCCGAGAGCGCGCATTTCGCCGGGGGCAAGGCGTTCGCGGCGGGTGACCTCGACGGCGACGGGCGAGCCGAACTGGCGGTCGGCAGCGGCGGGGGAGTGACGGTCGTGTACGGCGCGGCCGCCGGCCCCGGCACCGGGCGGCCGACCGTCGGCCTGGACCAGAACGCCGAAGGTGTGCCGGGGACGTCCGAACCCGAGGACGTGTTCGGCGCGGCGTTGGCCATCGGCGATGTGGACGGCGACCACTTCGGCGATCTGACGGTCGGTGCCCCGGGCGAAACGCTCGGCTCCGGGCAGACGTCCGTCAAGTCGGCCGGCGCGGTGACCGTGATACGCGGTTCACGGGACGGCGTCACGGCGGCAGGCGCGCAGATGTTCACCCAGGACAGCGCGGGCGTACCAGGTGCCGCCGAGAGCGGCGACCGCTTCGGTGCGGCACTCCTGCTCAGTGACACCGACAAGGACGGTCGGGCGGACCTCGCGGTGGCCGCCGACGGCGAGAACGGTACGGGCATGGTCTGGCGGCTGCCGGGCAGCGCGAACGGTCTGACCGGCACCGGCTCGGAGTTCTTCGGCGCCCCGACGGCCGCCCTGCGCTTCGGACGGCCGCTGGAAGGCTGACAGACGCGGCGGCCGGGCGCGACGATGGCGGCGGACCGGGCGGCTGGCCGTCCGCCCGGCTGGCCGTCCGCCCGGCCGCCGCGAAGAGCCGAGCGAAGTCGGTCCATCGACGATCAACGGCTTCCTTTTCACGACAACTTCACCACCTCAGTGGCCAAATGCCGACAGGCACACAACGCGCTCGCGCGCCCGCTCGTCCTACCGCACGCATCTGAACTCACTTCTTCTTTTGGGGATAAATCATGCGAAGGTTGGGAACAGCGGCCGCGGTGATCGTGCTCGCGGGCGCCGGGCTGGCGAGTACGGCCGGCGTGGCCACCGCCGCGACCGGCCCGGCGGGCAAGGCCAGCCCGGCCGCGGCCTGCTCGACCGTCTGGGGCAGCGCCGACAAGTCCGCCACGGACCCGGGAGGCAAGCCGCTGAAGAACATCAAGACCAGCCAGAGCGCGTGTTACGACCGTATGGTCTTCGATGTCAGCGGTGGCACCGGCAAGTTCGGCTACCACGTCGGCTACGTCGACGCGTTCCATCAGGACGGCTCCGGCGACCGGATACCGGTCAACGGCGGCGCGATCCTCCAGGTCTACGTGTCCGCGCCCAGCTACGACCCGGCGACCGGAAAGCCGTCCTATGCGGGGAAGGCCGGGAAGTCGCTGCCGGGCGTGAACATCGCCGGATACAAGACGTTCAAGGACACCAAGTTCGGGGCGAGTTTCGAAGGACAGACCCAGGTCGCCCTGGGCGTCCGCGCCAAGCTGCCGTTCCGGGTCTTCCAGTCCGGTCATGAGCTGATCGTGGACGTCGCGCACACCTGGTGACACGGCGGACAAGGCCAAGTGCCGCCCCGTCCGCGCCTCTTGGGTGCCGACGGGCGGCACAAGGCCCCGCCGTCTGCCGAGGGTGCACCCGGCCGCGCACCCGTGGACACGGTCATCGCCGCATCGGCGCGGTGAGCAGGCCCTTGAGGTCGGCTTCCGTGGCCGGTCCGAGTGTCGACAGGATGTGCCGGGCGGCGGTCAGTTCGGCGCGGGAGCCTTTCATGGTCACCGTGTGGACCAGCCCGTTGCGCCGCAGCCGCAACTCCTGCCGCTCGTAATCGCCCTCGTAGGCGACCAGCTGGCGCCCCTCGCCGTCGTCCCTACAGTGAATCGTCTCGCCGAAGGGGACGGGGCAGCCGCGGGCATCGGCGCGCCGGGTGTCGTGGCCGATGCGTGCCACATCGAGGTGGAGCGCTGCCGAGCCGGTCCGCTCGTAGTCGGCGCCGAAGCCGTCCCCGCTGGCTCCCAAGGCTCTGAGGGTGTAGCCGGAAGGCGGGTCGCCGACGCGCAGCAGGGCGCGGTCCACGCCGTTGGCGGTGAGCCATTCATCAACGGTGGGTGGCTGCGCGGCCTCCCAGGCGGCGTACGTCGCCCCGGCGGCGAAGACGGCCGCGGCCCCAAGTGCGGCCAGCCGGGCCCGGGCGCCCGGCAGGAAGAACGCGGCGGCCACCGCGTAGCAGACCCCGCCGGACGGGTAGAGCAGGACGCTGCTCTTCAGGCCGTCGGCCTGCTGAAGCACCGCGACGGCCCCGAGGATGCCGGCCGTACCCAGCGCGTACACACCCGCCGCCCACCCCCACAACCCACGCGCCCGCCGGGTGAGCGGCACGACCGGCCGAGCGGTAGCCCCCACGCCCGCGAACAGCGCCACCGACAGCGACACTGCGATGAAGAGCACCGCTGCCGTCGTCGGCGCCCCGCCGGCGAACAGCGCGATCAGGGCTGCCTGGAACTGGACCGCGGTGAGGACACAGCCGACGCACCAGATCGCTGCCAGGTGGGCGACCACAGGGCCCACTTCATTCCTTGGGATCATGTCTCCTGATCACGTGAGGGCGCCGGCCGCGGTTCCCGCACCCGGTTCGGCCGAGCCCATGCACTCGCCCCGAGCGGTGACGTACACCGGGCCGGCGTACGTCGTGTAGTTGCCGGAGTCCACCACCCCGGGGGCCCCACGACCGGCATCGATGTTGAGCGAGACAGCCATCCACACCGGAGCGCCGGGAGTGTTGCGGAGCGTCACGGCGGAGGGTGCGACAGTCGTGGTCGCCCGGGCGCGGCAGATGCGGGTGCGGCGCACGCGGCCACACCGCCGACGGTAACGGTGGCCGGCGTGGCGGCCGTGGCCACGCGACGAGTGAGCTTCATGACGTTCCCTCATGGTGGATGCTCAACCGGTGCTTGCTGCATACGTGTGGTCAGACAAGACGGGCTGGGGGTTGGTTGTGCTCCCTTGTCATGGTTCTGTGACTGCCTACGAGGGCCCTGAGTCGGATGGTCCCTTCAGATCCCGGCCTGCCGCCGCGTGGCGCTCAGCGTGCCGAGCAGAGCGAGCGCGTGTGCGCTGGTGCTGCCCGGTTCGGCCTGGTAGACCACGAGTTGCTGGCCAGGCGCGCCACGTACATCGAAGCTCTGATACGTCAGCGACAGCGCACCGACCTCTGGATGCACCAGTTCCTTGGCGTCCTGGGTCTTCCCGCACTCGCCATGAGTGCGCCAGAGTTCGTCAAAACCCGTGCCGGTCGCGCTCAACTCCCGTACGAGCGCCAGCAGTCGAGGTTCCCGCGGCTCAAAACCTGCCGCCTGTCGCAGACTGGCTACGGTGGCCCGCGCCGCCTGGTCCCAGCGCGCGTGGAACCGCCGGGCCGCCGGGTCGAGGACCAAGGTCATCGAGGCCGAGTCCTCCTACGCCGCCATGCAGCACCACCTCCTCAACATGTCCTTCGAGGTCGAGGGGGACCACGCGACGGGCGTCGGCTACCTGTGGTTCGTCGCCGTTTCCCACCGGAACGGCCCGGGTGAGCCCTACGCCATGGGCGGCCCCTACACATGGGACTACATCAGGAGCACGAACGGCGGCTGGCTCCTGACCCGGCAGCGGCTGGGCGTCTCATGGCACAGCGGGCAAGACGCCACGAGCGCCTTCGACCAGGGCGTGTCCGATGGGTCACGTGACCGTCTTGGATTCTGGTCGTTCCGGTCGGCGTGGGGCGGGGTGACGTGTCGAACGAGGAATGGGCCCGGCTGAGGCCATACTTGCCGAAGAACGTTGGTCGGGGCGGACGTGGGAAGAACCACTGCCAGGTGATCAACGGGATCCTGTTCCGCCAGCGGACCGGCATCCCGTGGCGGGATCTCCCTACTCGGTTCGGCAAGTGGAAGACGGCATACGACAGGCATCGCCGCTGGTCAGCGGATGGCACGCGGGACAGGATCCTGGAGGGGGCCGTCCAGTCCGATGCCGACGCGGAGGGCCGGGTCGACCGGTCCATGGTGAGCGTGGACTCCACCGTATGCCGTGCTCACCAGCACGCTGCCGGCGCCCGCAAGCAGGCGCCACGGAAACCCGGCAAGCGCACCCGCCCTGCCCAACACCATCCCGATGAAGCCCTCGGCCGTACACGCGGCGGGCTGAGCACGAAGGGCGTCGACGCCAAATCGGCCACACCATTCCAGAGCCGGAGAACCAGCGAGCCAAGGCGCCGGCGCCGCGCGAGTGCGGGCGGTCGGCCCGCCGGGTTCGACCCGGCGCGGTACGCCTGTAGGAACGAAGTCGAGCGGCTCATCAACAGGCTGAAGATCAACCGGACCGGGCTGTGGCCACCCGCTTCGACAAGAGGGCATACGTCTTTCAGGGGACGGTGACCGTCGCTGCGATCCGGCTGTGGCGGTGAGTGCGAGCGACAGTCTGACGCCGAAGCCGGGCAGGGCGCCGGTATCAGTAGACGATGGACACGATCTGGCAGGCGGCTTCGGCCAGTTGCCGGTCGCCGTCGACGTGGGCGCGGGCGAGCGCGGTGGCCGGTGTGATGCCGCGGGTGCACAGCCGCCACGCAGATTCCGCGTCCATCTGGACGCGAGCAGCGGTCTGTCCGGCATTCGGCTCGGCCAGCGACCAGCAGTCCCCGGCAGCGGTGACGGTCCAGGTGCCACCGGCCGGGCCGTCGACGCTCACCTGGATCTGCGTGCCGACGGGCGCAGCCGTGTGCCGCAGAGTGTGGGGCAGGGCCCGCATGACGGTGTCCAGGACCACCGAGAGAAGCCGTGGTTCCAGGTCGGTTTCCTGGCCGACGGCGTGACGGATCTGCTGACGGTGGGTCCAGAACTCGGTCAGGTCGCGGGCGCAGTCCAGCCACATCGGCGCCGGGTCGATGCCGGCCCACGACACCCCGAGCGAGGGAGCGCCGGGGTCAGTGGTCTCGAAGAACCGGGCGACCTGCCCGCCGACCAGATCCAAGGTGTCCGTGAGGGCGGCGGGGCTTACCCGCGCCAAGGCGTCGACCCACTCCTGGTTGATGCGGTGGATGAACGCCTCCAGCGTTTCACCCGGCGCGAAGCCGGGCCCTTCCTGGTGGCCGTCACGGTCGCGGGCAAGGCGCCCGTAGAAGTCACCGAGGATGTGCGCGGCGAGAGCGCGCACGGTCCAGCCCGGCACCGCCTCCTTGCTCCAGTCGGCCGGCTCCAGGCCACGCAGCACGGCCATCAGCGCCGCTTGCTCAACAACGAACAAGGGACGGGCGTCGATCGGGGCACCGAGCCAGGAATAGCCCGGATCATGGGCGAGCTGGGGATTCATGGCCAAAGAATTCCAAGCGAATGCCCGACCGGTCACGGAATATCCAATTCAGGCCGTATGCGGCGACAGTAGTCACCCAAAGGAACCGGACTTCGTGATTCGTCGGACACCCCCCAGGCCGGTGCCGGGGTAACCGCCGTCGCCGATTGTCGTCGTGGCGCCGACGGCGGCTTTGGCGCCGGATTCCTCCCACGCTTTGCAGTCATTGCGGTTGCCGGGCACGGGTTGGCCGACCACGACGACGAGACGGGTATCGGCGTCGATGACGACCTGGTGGTTGGTGGAGTACCGATAGTTCTTGGAATGCTCGGCCACCGTGTGGTCGCGGGTGGGCACGAGGGTGCTGTCAACGATCAGCACGGTGCCTCTTCCGAACCGCTTGCGGGGCTCAAGCGCGAGCTTCGGGCCAGGGAAAGACTCCACGGCCGCCCCCGCGGACCTCGTCCGCGTCCGCACGCCCCAACACGGTCACACCTCGGCGCGAACTGGCGCGGGCTCAGTCCGGTGAACGGGGCTGACCAGGACGGCTCCGACGCCGTGATCACACCAGCCACACCGTGATCATCCCACTGCGGTCGATCCGTCCGGACGGGTCCCGGACGCGAAGCCCAGGATGTCGGGGACGGCTTCGCGCAGGCTTCCGAAGTGACGGTGCACGCCAGCCACCCTGATCGGAGCGTTCACCCCCCACACCGTCATGCCGGCCCGCAGTCCTGCCTCGACTCCGGACGGGGCGTCCTCAATGACCAGGCAGTCCTCGGGCTTCGCGCCGAGCTGCTCGGCGGCCAGCAGGTAGGGCACGGGCGACGGTTTGCCCTCCTCCACCGCTGCGGCGTCCACGATGACACGCGGGAACGGCAGGCCCGTTCGAGCAAATCGCCCACGCACCCGGTGCTCGTAGTTCGAGGTCACCAGCGCCCACGACCCTGACGGCAGGGCTTCCAGCAGCTCGGACGCACCGGCGAAGGACGCATAGACGCCCGACCGGACGTCCTCGTCCTCAAGTTCGTGCAGCGCAGCCAGGCACTGCGTTGGATCTTGGTCCGGAGCTACCTGCGCGAAGGTCTCCATCGGCCGCGTCCGCAGCGCCACCCGGTAGATCTCATCCGCGTCCAGCCCGTATCGCTCCGCCCACGTTCTCCAGACCCGGCGCTGGTTGTCCGCGGCGTCGATCAACGTACCGTCGACATCGAAGAGGACGAACTTCCTGGGGCCGGGCTGCACAAGCTCACTGGTCACGACGTGATCATGCCAGGAAGCCTTGAAGGTCATTTACGGGACAGCCCCTGGTCCCGCTGTGCGGGCCCGAGGGCGGGTGGCCATTGGTGGTCCCCGGAGGGGCCGACGTCGCCGTTCTTCCACTCGGGGTCGTAGGCGCAGGGCACGGTGGCGCCGCCGGTGAAGTACTCCCGGTCCGAGAACCAGGTGAAGGACATCCGCTCGGCCCCGTCGTCCCGCTGGACGAACAGGTCCCAGTCCTTGCCCTTCGCGCCCTCACGGTAGGACGTGACCTCCCAGCCGTTGTCCTTGAGGTGCTGGTGCAGTCGGCGGAGGCCGGAGACGGCCCGGCTCGCGGGCACGTGGTCCAGCGCCCAGCTGTGGCTCATCCGGTAGGCGCCGTCGACGGTCTTGTCCTCCAGCCCCAGCAGGCCCCCGTCGTAGCAGAAGCCGGAGCTGAACGTGTTCTCCGTACTGACGCCGATGTCCTCGACTCCTGGTTCTACGGTGCGCTTGAACCCCACGACGTCGTACGCCTCCTGGGAACGCTGGAAGGCGCGGCTCGCCATGTCCTCGGGCGCGACGCGGGGAAAGTCCGTCGACCCCCATGAGCTCCATACGAGCTGGACGACCAGAACGAGTACGACGACGAGCGCGGCGCAGCCGCATCCGCGGGCCCCGAGGATGGAAGAGGGGTACCTGGACCCGGTCGGGGCGGGGGTGGTGTTGGTTGGTGGGGTCTCCTCGGGCATAGGGGGACGGTATGTCAGTGGGGGAGCGCGGCGGATGGGCGCGGTTACCTGGCAAGGAGTGGGTACGCGTACTCAATCTGGGGCGTGATGGAGATGTGATCACAGTGCCTGGCGTAGCAAGGCGAGTCGGACGGTGGCTTCGTAGCGGACGGCGAGTTTCCCGTAACGCGTCGCGAAGCCCCGGACCTGTTTCAGCAGGCTGATCCGGCACACGACGCTGTGCCTGCGTCGGTACATTTCCCGGTCGAAGCCGGGTGGACGACCTCCGGCCGAACCACGGCGGAGGCGGTGTCCGGCCTGGTCACGCTTCTCCGGGATGGTGTGCGGGATCTGCCGTCGGCGCAGAGCTTCGCGGCGACCCGGTCGTCAGTGACCTCTTCGTTCATCGATGATCCGTCGCCGGCCAAGTGGTTCCAGCGGATCCACTGTTCGTCGAAGAGTACGTACGCGCTTCCCTGGTCGGGCTGTTCGCGGGAGGATGTCCTCACGCGTCGTCGGCATGGCCCGCGTTCGCGGGGTGCGGGTGGCCGAGGGGGAGTGGCGTCGCGTGCTGACGGAGACGGTGTTCCGGAGCGAGGATGTACCGGCAGCCGACCGGTTCGAGTGCTGGCGTGACCTGCTGCGTCAGCTGCACGCGCCGCTGGACCTGGACAGTGAGCACCGCTCGGATTTCCGGGCCGAGCAGCGTGTCCTGGAACTGGGCGAGGTGTCTGTGTGGCCGACACGGTTCCAGCCGGTGCGCTTCCTGCGGACCCCGAAGCTGATCCGGCAGTCCGACCCCGAGGGCGTCCACCTCTCCCTGCCCCTGGACGGAGTGCTGCGGGTCACGCGTGGTGACCGGGAGACCGCCTATGGGCCGGACAGCCTGTGCCTCGTGGACACCTCGCGCCCCTTGGACCTGCGCGCGGGTGACGGCTTCAGCCCCCGCCCGCACATCGGGGTGGGCCTCGAAGTTCCCAAGGCGCTGCTCCCTTTGACGTGGGACAGGATCGACCGGCTGACCGCCTGCCGGCTGTCGGCCCGCGAGGGGTTCGGTGGCCTGCTGGCGCAGCTCCTGCACCAGCTCGCCGAGGGTACCGCCGCCTACCGACCGGACGACGGGCCCCGGCTCGGCACGATCGTCGTGGACCTGCTCTCTTCGCTCTTCGCGCACGCCGTCGACGCCGAAGCCTCCCTGACTCCGGAGACCCGGCGCCGGGCCCTGCTGCTGCGCATCCGGGCCTTCGCCCTGGCGCACCTGGGCGACCCTGGCCTCACCCCTTCCGCGCTCGCCGCCGCCCACCACATCTCCATCGGTCACCTGCACCGCCTCTTCCGGGATGAACCCCGCACACCCGCCGCCTGGATCCGGCACCAGCGTCTTGAACACGCCCGCCGCGACCTCGCCGACCCGGCCCAGCACGCCACGCCCGTCCATGTCATCGCGGCCCGCTGGGGCTTTCTCCGTGCCGCCGACTTCACCCGTGCCTTCCGCGCCGCCTACGGCAGCCCTCCCAGGGACTACCGCCACGCATCCAGCTGTGGTGGCAGCGCCGGCCGCACCAGGTAGTGATCAGCGGTCAAGAACCGTACGGGCGGCGGCGACTTGACGCTGTTTCGACTCGGCCAGCTTCTTGAAGTAGCCGGAGTGTTCCCGTATCGCCGCGCGCTGGAGGCCGGCCTCCGCCTCGAGCCACACCTTCACCAGGGCAGTGCGCTGCTTGCAGCGGACGTCCGCCACCGCTACGCCAATCTCCTTCTTGGATGGGCGATCGCTGCCCTTGCTCCACCACCGGTCATCGTTCACGGCCTGACGTGGGGTCGCGTAGCCAAAACCCTTGCGCCGCATGCATTCACCCCACTTTCGCAATGCCTGGGCCACGTCCGGAACCTTCTGTGAATTGGCCATGGCCTGGTCGCCGAGGGCATTGAGCATCTTCGTGCCGACCTCCGCCTCGGCGTCCTTCGCAAGTTTCTTGGAAGCCTTGATGGCGCACCCCGTGTCAGGAGAGTTGGCGGCCCGGGCTTCCTCGGACGACAGTCCCCTGTCCCTGGCCCTTCCCTTCCCGCTGATACCGGAAGGGTCCAAAAGCTCGTCGTTTGCGTGGTAGCCAAACCGTTCGGCCACCGGAATTTCGATGATGCCGTAACGGCGACGGTTCCTCGCCTCGTCCAACTCGGCCGGCCGATTGATGATCTCCCAGTCGAAACCGCTATTACGCATGCACGTGCGGGTGAGTATGTCCCGGGCGTTGGAGACGGTGTAGTAGTCGCTGAGGGAGAGCTCGTAACCGTCAAAAGGAAGAACGATCTCCCGCGCTTGGCGAGAGGGGGGAGGAACGGCCGGGGCGCCGCTGCCCTGGTTCGTGGTCGAAGCGGAACATCCCGCGACGAGCAACAAGAGCAGGATCCGGAGTGAACGGTGGCCTGACACGTGTGAGGTCCCCCTTATCTGACGGTGCGGGGGTACCGGTAGCGCTACCGGTACCCCCGCGAGGTCGGCTGTGCTCAGAGGAACTTGAGCGACTGGGCCAGGTTGTCGAAACCGTTGTTCGTCAGGTCCCCGTCGCTCGAATTGGCCGTGGCGAAATACGTCCTACCGGTGTATCCCCTGTCCGAGTACAGCACGATGTCGTGCGAGGTCTGATTGTTCATCGAGCTGGCACCATCGCTGCACGCGCCGCTGTTGTTCGTCCAGTAGTTGTCGTCGAGGTTGTCGTCACTGTCGGTGAAGGTGCACCAGCCACCTGTGTAGTCGTCGTCGTGATAGATCGTGAATTCCTCGGACTGGACCTTGGTCGTGCTGGAGTCAGCCGCGAGAGCGGACGGAGCAACGATCGCCAAAGCGACGCCCGCTACGACCGTGACACTGAGCGCGGAAAAGATGCTGCGCTTCACGCAATTCCCCCTCGTGTGAAGGGACGCCGGTCTCCTAACGCCCCTCTGGCACCTGACTGCCAGGCACCTTCCTTCAGAATGCCGGGACGCCTCGCGGGCGTCGTTAGCAGAAAGTCATCGGTTCCTTAGCAATGCGTACATACGACGAAGCACGCACCAGCCGTGACAAACAACGCGGCCGTAGCCCATAGAACTACCCCCCGTCATCACGAAGACCGCGGCAGTGCCAGGGCCTGTCCGGTGGGTCGAGTGGCTCATGCCCGGACCTGTCGGGACACGGGCGGAGGTGTATCCGTGTCAAGGCGGGGTCGATGGCGCCTTTCGTTCGTTTTGGCTCTCTATTCCAGGCTTGTGGATGTCCAGGTGGGTGTGGCGTGCGTAGCGTCGTGCTCCGGCCCGGGCCGCTGGGGCGGGCCTTTGGTAGAAGGGCAGGACGTTCATGGCCAGTGGGGATACGACTCCGGAGGAGCGCCTGGAGGGCTGCGGGGGCTGTTAACGGGCACGCGGCGCGACTCCCGCGCGGCGCGGGTGGCCCGGGCAGTCCGAGAAGACGAACGTGCTCTTCGGGGCGGCGTTGCATGCCGCGGACCGGCTGCGGGAGGGGAAGACGGCGACTGACCTGGAGCAGAAGCTGCACGCGGTGCTGAGGTCGGCACTGTCGGACCAGGAGATCAGGGACTGGGGGCGGGGCTGTCGAACCGGGCGCAGCGCGCAGAGGCCGGCGAGGAGACCGAGGCCGGTGAGGGACAGCGGGCTGAGCCCGCCGTGTTCAGGGTGAAGCTGGAGGCGGATTCCTTCCTCGTCAAGCGGGCGGTCGGCGACCAGGGCGGGGGAAGGACGAGATCTACTGGTGTGTTTCGTCCAGCAGCGACAAGAAACCGGGCGACACCGTCTTCCACTCGCAGGAGTTCGGGGCGGCTACGGCGGGCAAGACCTTCACCTTCAGCGCGCCGAAGCGGACGCTCTTCGAGGGGCCGGCGAGCAACGGTGTGGCGCTGGGGTCTACTGCTGGGAAGCCGACCAAAGCACCAGTATGTGGTACGACGCGCTCCACAGAATCCTGCAAGAGCTGAACGACCTTCTGTTCGACACCTCGATGTGGGAGCTGATCACCGGGATCGGCGATGCCGGGCTGATCGGCTATGTCGTCGAGGTCGTCGAGCTCGGCATCTTCTTGATGGATCACCTGCGTAATGAGGACGACCTGTCCTGTTGCCGCGGGCTCTTCATGGACCAGTACGAGTTGGTCATCCTCTCGCACCGCGGAACGAGCGACTATCACTTCAACGGCGACGCCCACCATGTGCTGAAGGTGAAGTCCACCGGCGAGGAGGTGCCCTTCCCGACCGGCACCCTGGAGTACGTCGTGCGCACCGGCGACACGTGGGGAGTGCCGATCGCCATGGAGTGGGAGTCCATGACGCCCCCGGCTCTGGCCTCCTACAACGGCAAGCTCTATGCCGCGTTCGTCCGCCCCGGCGAGAAGGCTGTGATGTGGACCCGCCTGGAGGGGCAGGTTTGGAGCAGCCCGCAGGCGCTCAGCGGCGATCACAGCTACTACGCGCCTGCCCTGGCCGTGGGACTCGGCAAGCTGTTCTACGCTTTCACCGGCGGAGACGGCGGGCTGTACTGGCGCACCTGCACCGAGAGCGGAGGCTGGACGGACAGGGGGTAGTTCCCGAACACATACGAGCCGGAGTTTGCGCCGGCCCTGGCGGAGCACTCGGACCGGATGTGGCTGACGCACCTCGGTGTCAACGAAAAGCTCTGTCTCAACACCCACAACGGCCAAGCCTGGAGCAATAGCACTTCCAACAACCTCGGCTGGCGGGTGCGAAACCCTGTCGCCATGGCTCCCAACAACGGCGGGCTGTGGCGGGTCGCCCGCGGGCAGAACAGCGAGATCTACAACAGCCTGTGGTTCAACAGCTCCTGGCTGCGTGCGGAAACCCCGGCAGGCTGGCGCTCTACCCATGGCCTGGGCCTCGCCGCCCATGAAGGCAAACCATGGACCTTCCTGCGCGGCGAAGACCGTCTTCTGCACACGGCGAGCTACCTGGGGCAGTGGAGCAACGCCACTCTGGTCAGCGGACAGGCAGCCAAACCGATGGACGAGCCGACCGCTGCCTCCCACAAATACAAGCTGTACGTGATGTACCGCGCCGCTAGGGACTGACCGTCCGGCGAGTCAGGTGCGGAGCCATAGGCGTACGGCAGCAACGGTCACGGTGCCCTGGAAGACGTACGCCCTTTTGCCGAAGCGTGTGGCCACGGCCCCCGGTAGACCTTCAACCGGTTGATCAGCCGCTCGACTTCGTTCCTGCGTACGTAGCGTGCCGGGTTGAAGCCGGCGGGCCTGCCGCCGTTGCTGCCACGGCGTTGGCGGTGGTCCTGTTGGTCACGGCGTTCGGGGGTGGTGTGCTTGATCTGCCGGCGCCGCAGGTAACGGCGGTTGCGTCGGGATGAGTACGCTTTGTCGCCGCTCAGGTGATCGGGCCGGGTGCGAGGATGGCCGCCGGCCGGACGGGGCACGCGAATGCGTTCCAGGACCGGGTTCATCTGCGGGGCATCGCCCCACTGCCCAGGCGTGACCAGTATGGCCAACGGCCGCAGTCCGCCCTCACCCGCCAAGTGGATCTTTGTCGTCAGCCCGCCGCGTGAACGGCCGAGGGCTTCATCTGGACGGTGCTGGGCGGGCCAAGTGCGCTTGCCGGGCTTCCTCGGCACCTGCGTGCGTGCGCCGGCGGCATGCTGGTGAGCACGGCACACGGTGGAGTCCACACTCACCATGGACCAGTCGATGCGGCCTTCCGCGTCGGCATCAGCCTGTGTGACGATTCATCGGACAGGCCCTAACAGAATGCGGCCGGAGGCCAAGCCGCCGTACGCCTCGTACAGCTGGGCTATGCCACCGCCGTTCAGGAGCTTGTTGCCGACGACGGCCGGTCGTGGTGGGCCAGCAGCACGTACTGGACCCCTCACGGGTCCCGCCGGGCCGCGCCGCGCTCTGGGTGCAGCTCCAGGAGGTTCCGTTCGCGCCGTCGTCCGATGCCGCGGGCGAGCTGGACGTCTCGGCGGGTTGGGACGACGAGCGGCTGGTCGCGGGCTATGTGGAGCGGGTGCTCGGCCGGATCGAGGTGCATGCCCCGGGCCTGCGCGCCCTGGTAACCCGGTGGAGTGCGGTCAGTCCGGCGGGGATCGCCGCAGCCAACCGCAACGCCGTCCGCGGCGACCCCTACGGCGGCTCCGCCGAGCTCGACCCGAACCTGATCTGGCGGCCGGGGCCGTCGTCGAGCCGCCACCGCACCGCGGTACCCGGACTCTGGCACATCGGTGCCTCGACTCATCCCGGCCCCGGTCTCTCCGGGGGTTCCGGACGCCTGGTCGCCCGGCAGCTGCTCGGCCGTGCCGCACAGCTCCGGGGCCTGATCGCCGCAGGGCGAACGGTCCTGCGGCGATCCCGCGCCCGGGCACGGTTCGACCGGTCGGCGGCAAGGGCCCGGGCTGCTCTAAGGGCCACCCCGGGAACGAGGCGTGCGGACGCTACCGTCCGGTGTAGGTGAACTCGTCGGCCGGGCTGGTGGGAGAGGTGGCCTTGCCGACCGTCACGGTGATGTTCACCGTCTGGTGGTCGTCGAGCTGACCGGGCGCGGTTGCGGTGATCTGGCCGGTGGAGACGAACTTGACCGAATCGGATGCCTTGTCCTTGAAGTGCACGGTGGCGCCAGCGGCGAAGCCCGAGCCGCTGATGGTGACCGGGGTGCCGACCTTTCCGCTGGTCGGGCTGACCGCACTGACCACCACAGGTGCGGGTCCGCCATAGGCGAACTGCCCCATCGCGACGGCCGGGGAGGTGCCGAGGGTGTTGGTGACGCGGACGTGGACGACGCCGGTTCCGTTGGGGACCTGAGCGGTGATCCTGATGCCGGAGGGGTCGATGTCGCGCGTGGTGCAGGCGAACTGGCCGAAGTCGACCATGCTGTCCCGACTGAAACCGGTGCCGTTGATGGTCACCGTGGCGCCTGGTGCGCCGAAGGTGGGGGTCACGTCGGTCACCACCGGCCCGGAAGGGACGGCAGGCGCCCCCACCAGGTCCAGGTAGGTGGAGTTGGCGTGCTGGAAGGCGACCTGCCCGAGGAAGTCCTGGGTGGTCTTGTTGACCAGGTTCTTGGCAAGGCTCGTGTATCCGGTGTTCATCAGGGAGAGCGTGCCGGGCTGGACGTAGACGTTGCCCCTGGTGCGCTTGGAGATCGCCCCGATGAGCAGCTTCACTTCTTCGGTCGCCTGCGGTCCCGGGCTCGGGTACCAGCCGGCGGTGGTGTCGAGATCGGCCCACGCGTGCGGTACCAGGTCGTAGGCGTTGTTCTGGCGCTCGTCGATGACCCACGGCACGGAGTCGAAGTAGTCGACGAAGCTCTGCGTGCCGGCGGTGGGAGCGGCATAGGTGATCACCGCGAACTTCGGCTGTTTCGGCCAGGTCTGTGCCTGCAGGTACGGCGCGAGCATGGTGGCGATGCAACCGCCCAGGCTGTGACCGGTCAGATAGACGGTCGGCTGCGGCGAGGAGGGCGCCGCCTTGAGCGCGACGGCGAGCGCCTGAGCGAGCGTGACGTTCGGGGAGGGTGAGGCGATCGAGCGGGCGTTGACAACCCGTTTGAACGCATCCATCGCCCCCTTGGAAACGGCGATGGGCTTCGGCGATCCGCTTTCGGGGAACGGGACGACTGTGCCGACCTCGAGGTCCTCGAGGATGTCGGTCAGATCGGCGTCCGTTCCGCGAGCGACCACGGCGAACTCGTTCGAGCCGTTGGTGCTCCGTGCGATGTAGGCCATATTGGCGTTGGCCTCGCTCAGGGCGAGCCACACCAGCTTCCACGCGCCCTGCGTCGCAAGGCTGAGATCGCTCAGTTGCGCGTCGATGCCGGTGATGATTCGTTCGGTCTGATGCTCCGGGGTTTCCCCGGACGGACGCGGGGTAGCCCCGGTGGCTGCAAGGGCAGCCAGGGTCATGGTCACCTGGGCGATTGTCGGATCGGGTGCCATCGTCGTTCCTGCTCCTCGGATATTTTGCCGGTGCGGAGTCGGGACGGCCTTTCGGCAGCATCAGGGCAGATCTGTGCCGAACCGACCGTCAGATTGGATCGCGCACAATCAGACCTCCCCTCTGCGTTGTCCGGTGCTTTTCCTGCCTTCAGGTTGACCAGGTTCACCTTGTTGGCCCTTCGTCATACGTGTGTGCGGTACGCCGAGCCACGTGATGCTGAGGCTTTCCACGCCGCCTATCCGCGCGGGCTCATAGTTGGCCAGTTGAGCATGTCTCTCAAGCGGATGCGTGCTCTCAAGGCGCAGGTCAAGCTTGAGCAAGGATTTGGGCCCTTTGACGGCCGTACTGTGCGACCGCTCGCGGCACGTCGTCGAAGTACTCTTCCCAGAACCCAAGTCGTTGCCACTCAGGGGGCGCCAGCGTCAACCGTCCGTCGTCGAGCTGGGCAACCCAGCAGTTCGGAACGCGGTCCACCACGACCGTGAACATGGCCGCGTCCCAAAGCCCGGGACTCTCTCTGGATCCCCCGTTGTAACCCTGCTCTGGAAGTCGCAGGAGGCACCGACCTGCTGTGGTGATGATCTCCAGAACCGGATACTCCTCTCCGATTCGTATGCCGGGATGCTCCGGCACGGTCTCACCACTGGTGGGGCTGATGATCTGGGCGCAGCGAACTATCACAGCCGGAGAGTACGGGGCATTGCTCCGGAACGCTCAGCTGGCCAGATGTCGCGCTCACTGGCCAATTGAAGTAGTCAGCCACAGCGGCTTGTGGCTTTCGCCCTCCGACAAGTACTAGCTGTAGTCGAGCTCCACGTAGTCGATGTCGCTGAACTCGACCAGGAGGCCGTCGGCGCGGCGGCCGCGGTTTTTGAAGTAGATCTCCTGGAGTCCTTCGGCGGCGATGTTCTGCAGCTGCTGCTCGGTGGCGCCGGCGGCTTGGGCGTCGAAGGGCCGGGCCGCGAACTGCGGGGGCAGGTGCTGGCTGATCAGCCGGATCCGCCCGTCATCGGTGGTGACGAGGGCTGCGGTGAAGCCGAAGTGGGCCCGGGCCTCGATGATGATGCCGCCGGTGGACGCGGCGCGCTGCTGAGCCTTCTGGCGCACAAGGTCCACGACGGGACGCCGTGCACGCCCCACCCCGTTAGGGCCTGTGTGATGTCGTGATCAATCTTGCGATCCGGATCCGCCCGGAAGGCGGATCCGGTAGGAAGGCGGTCGTGACGCGTAGCCAACTCACCGACGAGCAGTGGAAGTTGATCGAGCCGTTCCTGCCGATAGGCGAGTACGGCCCGTACCCCGGGCGGCTGCGGGAGCAGTTCGAGGGGGTGATCTGGCGGTTCCGCACCAGCAGTCAGTGGCGGGAGATGCCGCATGAGTTCGGCCCGTGGTCGACGGTCTACGGCCGCTTTCGGGTGTGGAGGGACGCCGGTGTCTTCACCGCACTGCTGGAAGGCGTGATCGCCGAGGCCGCCCGCCAGGGGAAGACGGACTTGTCCCTGGTCAGCGTGGACTCCACTGCCGCCCGCGCCCACCACGACGCCGCCGGGATGCGCATCGGCAAGGAGGTCATGGACGCCCTTGAGGAAGCCGCCGCCGAGCAGGAGCGGGCCCGGCAAAAGGGGGCCGCCGGCCAGAACAGAACGGGCAGGACGGCAATGACGACCCCGAGCAGGAAGAGCGGCGGCGCATCAGGCGACGGCGCAAGCTCCGCTTGAAGGAAGCCCAGCTCGGCAGATCCCGTGGTGGGCTGACGAGCAAGATTCATCTTGCCGCAGACCGCAAGTGCCGTCCGTTGTCACTCGTCCTGACCGCAGGACAGGCCGCCGACAGCCCCCAGTTCGTCCCCGTGCTGCAAAAGGTGAGGGTCCGTCTGCCTGTCGGCCGTCCCCGGACCCGGCCTGCCGCTGTCGCCGCGGACAAAGCCTACTCATCCCGCGCCAACCGCTCCTACCTGCGGAAACGCAACATCAAGGCAGTCATCCCGGAGAAGAAGGACCAAGCCGCCAACCGGAAGAAGAAAGGCAGCCGGGGCGGCCGGCCCACACGCCACAACGCCGATCTCTACAAGGAACGGAATACCGTCGAGCGCCTGATCAACAAGCTGAAGGCCTGGCGGGGCATCGCGACTCGATACGACAAGACGCCCGAGAGCTACCTCGCCGGCCTCCACCTCCGCGCCTCGATGATCTGGATCAACGACCTCCTGAAGCCAACTGGTTGATCACAACATCACACAGGCCCTAGCACGGAGTCGAGAGGACAGATGCATCGCCACCATGCTGGACGGCTGGTTCGATGTGACGCGCCGCTGCTGCCGATGCGGGGCGTGGGCATCGATTCAGGCACTGCAGGAAGACTGGAGCTGCGTGTGCGGACCGTACAGCGTGAACGGTTCCGCCAGCGGTCCTTATGTGGCGGCAAACATGACGCACGCGGATGTCATCCCATTCGTTCTCATCGCAGTGCCCGGATTGCCTCAGCGAGCAGCCTACGAGTCTCATCGATTGGCAGCGCATCGACGGTCAGGCGATCGAAGATAATTCTCCAAGAGTCCGTATCGCGCTGGTTGGTAATAAATTGCGCCGAGCGGGCGGGTCTCCCGCCGTGGCAGATCCGGGCATCGTGCTATGGCGGCTGCGCCCGCAATCCGGCAAGATCCGGCGCCATGGATCAGGGGATGCTGCGGTCTTAGCCGCGAGTGTTGCCGGCATCACAGGTGCTGTCGGTGCGGCTGCCGGAGCTGCGCTCGCCGGACGCGCAACGCGGAATCAGGTGATCAAGGAGTACGCGGCGCAAAGAGCAGCCAGGCTCGAAGAGCAGATACGGCTCGCCTGCGATTCGTTCCACGAGCGGGGAATGGCCGCGCTTCAAGCGGCAAAGGCGTTGGAGGAAGCGATCTGCAATGCACGCAGCGACCGCGTGGAGGAGCAATCCTTCGCGGAGGCCATCAGCGCCGCCCTCGCGGCAACTTCCGCCGTGAGGCGGTGCCTTCCCGAACTCGAACTTCCTGCCCGCGAGTGGTGCGTAGCCATCAAACCAGCAGCAGATGCGGCCCGCGCACTTCGCAGCGATCCAGAGGCAGCGGGTAACCCTCACTCCCCCTGAACCTCCATCGGAAGTCGGCATGGGCCCGCGAAGACTGCGCTCTTCAGGCCTTCTGGAAGCACGTACACGACGCAAAAAAATGATCTGCCTTAGCGCCTGTCTGACGGGTTAGAGACGACGGGGGCGAGGACTCGTTCCAGGGCGTGTGGGGCGGGGTGATCTCAATGACGCGGAGTGGGCCAGGCTGAAGCCGCACTTGCCCAGGAACGTTGGTCGGGGCGGGCGTTGGAAGTGTCACCGCAGAGTGATCAACGGGATTCTGTTCCGGTTACGGACCGGTATCCCGTGGCGCGACCTGCCCGCCCGATTCGGTAAGTGGCAGACGGTATACGACCGGCATCGCCGCTGGTCGGCGGACGGCACGTGGGAGAGGATCCTGCGGGCCGTCCGAGCCGATGCCGATGCCCAAGGGAGAATCGACTGGTCGATGGCGAGCGTGGACTCGACGGTCTGCCGGGCCCACCAGCACGCTGAGGGCGCCCGCCATCAGCCCCCGAAATGGGCGGGCAAGCGAGCCCGGCCTGCCCGCCACCGGGACGACGAAGGGCTCGGCCGATCCCGCGGCGGACTCACCACGAAGATCCACCTAGTTGGGGAAGGCGGCCTGCGGGCCTTGGCCCGGTTGATCACTCCAGGTCAGTGGGGCGACGCACCCCAGATGATTCCGGTCCTGGACGGCATCCGCGTCCCCCGCCCCAACGGCGGGCACCCGCGTACCCGCCCAAACCACCTCAGCGGCGACCGGGCCTACAGCTCTCGGCACAATCGTCGCTACCTGCGGCGCCGTCAGATCAAGCACACCATCCCCGAGCCGAGGAACCGGCAGGCCAACCGCCTGCGGCGTGGCAGCCGTGGCGGTCGGCCCACCGGCTTCCACGAGGCCCGCTATGTCCGCAGGAACGAAGTGGAACGGCTGATCGGGAAATTGAAGATCAACCGGGCGGTTGCCACGAGGTTCGGCAAACGGGCTTATGTCTTTCACGGCCCCGTGACCGTTGCCGCAATTCGCCTGTGGTTTCGTGCAAGACCCGTCAGACGGAACCTAGGGGGCTGCTGCCGTCGGGCCGCGACGGCAGCAGCCCTCCCCGCAGGTTTCACCCCTTGCGGGGGTAGAAACCGCCGCCGGCGTCGCCGTGGGCCGTGCAGTCCATGTCGCGGTAGCGGTCGATGAAGGTGCCGGTGAGGCCGGTGAACGCGTCGTACGTCTGGTCCAGGGGCAGGTCTTTACTCACCCTGAACCGCAGCTGCACGTGGACGGACTCGCGGGGCTTCAGCGTCTTCGGGCCGGGGATGGTGCCGCGGGCGTTTCCATCGGCCTGGCGCAGCGTCTTCCAGGCGCGCTGCGAGGTGTCCCAGTACTGCAGATCGCCGTACGGGCTCAGGTCGCGCTCGCCCTCGTTGTAGACATAACTGCCCAGCTTGGCGCTGAGTTCGAACGACTTCAGCTCCTTCGCCGAGGCGTTGGTGAGCGTGGCGGTGTAGGTCGTCCAGTGAGTGCCGAGAGTGATCGACTTGGGTATGCCGAACGAGCGGCCCGCGAAGGTGTTGTTGTGGTACTGCCCGTAGGCGGTGTCGAGGTCGTAGCACGTCGGGATTTCCGCGGCAGGGGCCGCCTGGGAGGCGGGCGCGGCGGCCACCGCCACGGGGAGCAGGGCGGCCGTCGCGGCCGAGACCGACAGGGCGCGGCGCAGTTTCATGAAGATCTCATTCCTGGCTCTTCGGACCCTTGGAGCCTTTGTTTCCAGCGTCATTGAGCTCTAAGGCCATGGATCCTTGGGTTATCAGGTTCTTAGAGAAATGGTTGGGCTTACACGGTGACGTCCGTGGCGTCCGGACCGGCCACGCCCTTCCGGCGGCGCACGCCGATGACCGCACCCGCGCCGACCACGATCGCGGCTCCGCCGGCGAGAGCGAACGCCGGGAGCGCGGACGAGGAGCCGGTCGCGGCGAGGTGGGCGCCGCCCTGCGGGCTGAGGCCACCGGTGGAATCGGAACCACCCCTACCGCCACCGGACGCGGCGCTCTGGCTGGGCTCGGCCGTGCCACCCGGCTTGCCCGGCTCACTCGGCTTGGTGGTCGGGGGCTGCGTCGGCTTCGCGCCCGCGGGGAGGATGGTGAAGTCGTACCAGGCTTCCTTGGCCGAACCACAGGAACCGCCGCGATTGCGGTAGTCGCCGGCGGCGAGCGCGTACCCGGCGCCGGGCTTGGCGTCCTTGACCACGCGGGTGCGCAGTTGGAGCGTGATGGTGCTGCGCGGACCGACGGCGAAGAAGCCGAACAGGTCGTCGGGCGCCGCGTCATGGAAGGTCTTCCACCGCCCCGTCTTGGCGTCGCGGTACTCGGTCTCCAGCTCCCAGTACGGCCGGTCGACATCTTCGGCGGAGGATACGAGCAGGAAGGGCTGGACCTCCCCCAGGGGCTTGCCGGTGGTGTTGGTGAGCGTCATGGAGAAGGGGGTCCAGGCGCCGCCCGCAGTCAGCTGGGGCGGCAGCCCGTGGACTGCCACGTGCAACTGGTCGGACTCGAACGCGCAGGACTGACCCGCACCATCGGAATCACCGGCGTCCTTGCCTCCACCGGCGGCACCACCCGCGCCGGTGGTCCCCTGAGTGGTCCCTTCGGCGGTCCCGGCGGCTTTCGGCGGCTTCCCTGGGGCGGGACGGGCGGCCCCATCGCGGTCCTGGGATGCTAAGCCACCGGCAGCGGCTTCGCCCGGGCGCCGCGGCTCGTCCGGGTTACCCGTTCCGCCGCCGCTCGTTGCGGAATCCGCTGGCCGGTCCGCCGGTGTTGCGGCATCGGGGGAGTCGGGAGAGGCGGGCGTGCGGGGACCGGCCTCGGACACCGGCTCCGTTGCGAACGCGGCGGCAGGCGCGGCCAGTACGGCGGCGGGCGCTATCACGGCAGCCGCTGCGGCGGCCGTCAGTACACGGCGAATCTTCATCCAGCAGACCTCTCGGATCATCCCAAGTGCCGCCTGGGCGACACAGGTTGACGTTCGTCATGTTCAGGCCATGCATGACGCATGGTGTGCGTGAGTGCGCAGAACGCTTCCGTCTCTGTGGCGGTGGGGCTGCCCCGCCGGCGGTGGCTGCACCGCCACAGCCGGGCGGGTCTTTACTTGTGGGCGCTGATCACACCGCCGGCGCTGAGCACGATGTACACGCCGTTGGCGTCGACCCCCACGTCGTGCCCGTTCGTCTCCAGCGTGGCGGCCACGCCCTCGGAGCCGATGATCTGCGCGCGGTACCGCAGCTCGCCGACCTTCGTGACCTTGGCCGTCCAGCCGCCCGCGAGCTTGAAAGTGCCCGGTCCCTGGTGCTCGCCGCCCATCCAGGAGTGGACCTCGCCGCCCATCGTGAGCACGACGTACATGCCGTTGGCATCGAGCCCGGCGTCGGCGTTCTGCCCCGTCGTCTCCATCGTGGCCACGACCGAACCGTCGCTGACGATCTCGGCGCGGTAGCGCTGGGAGCCGAGGTCGTAGATCTTGGCCGTGCTGCCGTCCACCAGGGTCTGGGTGCGGACCGGGGATCCCGTCTTGGCCCTGGCGGACTGCGCGCCGCCCGACTGCTTGCCCGCAGCGACCGACTTGGTGCCGATCTTGGCATCGGGGCTCGCCTTGCCATCAGAGCTCTGAATTCCGGACCAGCCCGAGGCGGTGGACTTGGCGGCGGCAGAGTTCGTGCTCGTGTGGCCCGCGGACTTCGCGTCGGCGGCGTCCGAGCCGGAGCAGGCGGTCAGGGTGAGGCCGGCGGCTGCGGTCAGGGCCACGGCGGCAATGCGCAGGGTGCGGCGACGGGCGGTGCGGGCAGTGGTGCTGGAGCTCATTTCAGGTCCCCCCGGGGGCAGTCGGTGTCGTTGTCTCCTCGGTACGTCACCCACTCTGGTCTGGGCCACTATCGAGAAGCTGCCGCTCCGCTAACAACCGGCTAACACGGGTGTGAGTGGGGGAAGAGGCCACGCGACCCATCGGACACGTCCAATGGCCTGTCCGGCGGATCTTGTGACCGTCGTGGTCCCGGATCGTTGGCATGGTCATGAGGCGGGGAGATCTGACGAACGCGGAGTGGGTTCGACTCAGGCCACGTCTGCCGAAATCCGGGCAGCGTGGTGGCCGTTGAGCCAGTCATCGCAGGCTCATCAACGGGATCTTGTGCCGGGTTCGCGCCGGGATGCCATGGCGGGATCTGCCTGCACGTTTCGGTCCGTGGAAGGCCGTGTACGAGCGACACAGACGCTGGTCGGCAGACGGCACGTGGGACAAGATCTTCGCGGCCGTCCTGGCCGACGCCGACGCTGAAGGCCGGATCGACTGGTCGATGGTGAACGTCGATTCGACCACCTGCCGGGCCCACCAGCACGCCGCCGGGGCCCGCAGGAGCGTTCCGCGAGTGCCGGGAAAAGACGCACGCCCCGGGAGCACCGCCCCGACGAGGGACTCGGACGCTCCCGGGGCGGCCTGACCTGCAAGATCCATCTCGTCGGTGAGGGCGGGCGCAGCCCGCTGGCCCTGCTGGTCACCCTGGGCCAGTGGGGCGAGGCCCCGCAGCTCATCCCGGTCATGGAACGCATCCGCGTCGGCCGGCCGGGCGGCGGACACCCGCGCACCAGGCCGGACCACCTCGGCGGCGATAGGGCGTACTCGTCCCGCCGCAACCGTCGCCACCTGAGACGACGCCAGATCAAGCACACCATCCCCGAGCCGAAGACGCAGCGGGCCAACCGGCAAGCCCGCGGCAGAAAGGGCGGCCGACCCGTCGGCTTCGACAAGACGATCTACAAGCGCAGGAACGAAGTGGAGCGGACAATCAACACCCTGAAGAACTTCCGGGCAGCGGCCACGAGGTTCGACAAACGCGCCTACATCTTCCACGGCACCGTCATCGTCGCCTCGATCCGACTCCGGCTCCGCTCGTGATCCGCCACTGGCTAGTCGTCAGAGCCGGTAGTCGACGGCGGTACCTCGACGACGAAGAACAGGAAGTTGGGTTTGGTCGAAAGGTCATGGAAGCCGTCGGGGAACAGTTCACAGGCGGCCGGGTCGGGCTGCGGCTCGCTGATGACGGCAAGGCGGAAGCCAGCGGCGGTGAAGGCATCGGTCATCGCGTGCAACGGCCTGCGCCAGAACCTCATCGGGACGGACTGTCCGTTGAACGTCCAGTCGAAGGTATGGCTGGTGGTCGCGAAATAGTCGGGCCGAGGATCCTGGAACGTGTAAGCCGCAACAGGGTGGTCCACCGAAGCGATCAGCCGGCCGCCGGGCCTGAGCACTCGCCGTAGCTCGGCCAGCGTCGGCCCCCAGTCCTCCAGGTAGTGCAGGACCAGCGACGCGACCACGTCGTCGAACGCACCGTCGGCGAACGGCAGGCGGTCGCTCAGGTCGACCACGTGCAGGGCTACGTCGTCACCGAGCCGCCGCCTGGCCAACGCCAGCATCCCGGCGCTGGCGTCGATGCCGGTGACGACCGCACCGCGATCGCGCAGTGCAGCGGACAGGGGGCCTGAGCCACAGCCGGCGTCCAGGATCCGACGGCCGGCCACGTCTCCGGCGAGGGCTAATATCGCGGGCCGCGCGTAGTGCGCGTTCACGAGGTTGTTCTCGGTTTCCGCCGAGTACGCCTCGGCGAAGCTGTCGTAGTCATTCGCCTGGTCCGGATCTGCGGGCTGGGCGAAGCTCTCGGGCACATCGGTTACTCGGTCCGTCGTGGCAGCCTAGTAGTCACATGATCTGCCGGACAGAACCTATCTAGTCCCTGGCTTCCGCCGCCGGTGGCCACGATGATCGACGAACGGGATGAAATTCGCTTGCTTGGTGAACTGTCGCCGTCGAGGAACGGGCCGTACCGGGCGGCGATTCTGGTGCAATCGAGCCGGGGCTCCACGTGTCGGTTGCTACGGAAGCGCAGGTCAGCGGTGGCTCCAAGGCCGGTGGACGCGCTCCGGAAGCCTTCCGGCTGACCACGACTGCGAGCCGCGCCCGTCAGACGGTGACAGCCATGGTCAATGGAGTGGTGTGCTTCGCTGGGCTGTTCACGGTACTGGCCCTGCCGCTCATTATTCTCCATCCCAAACATAGCGTACAGGCGGGCATTAATTTCGCCGGGGATATTCTTTTCGGTACTCCAATTTTCTGAGGGCTACTCATTATCGCCATTGTGGATTTGTTCACCGGAGATGCATTCGACGGTCGCGACCGATTCACGGTGAACGAGCAAGGAATTACTGTCGTAGACGAAAGAAGTATGCGCTGGCAGGACAACTCGTTCTCGCTTACGTGGGAGCGCCTGGAACAGGTCAGCGTAAGTGCCGGCGGCGCCTTCTTCCCTCAATCACGCCGCGATGATCCCGCGGCTTCGTTCTACGTTGGCGAATTTTGGCGGCACCATTTACAGAGAGGAGAGCGAGAGCCGCCGGAGTTCCTCGTAGCCACTGGATCAACAGAGGCAGCCACCGCGTGCGGGCGCGAAGAGTACCGGTAGAGCCTGGCTGGCTCGGCGTCCACGCCGCCCCGCCTGGTCAAGCCGTCGAAACGGAACACTCAGCGGCCAACGCGAACGCTCACTGGCCAGCTGAAGTGCTCATGTCCTGTGACACCGGACTTTGAGCGTGTGCCATCGAAGTCTGAGCGACCGGAGTCACGACGGTGTGAAGGGCTGGTGAGCTAGGGCCTGTCCGATGGGTCGGTGACGGCTTGCATCGTGGACCGTTCGCGGTCGTATGGAGCGGGGTGAGCTGTCCGATGCAGAGTGGGCTCGGTTGAAGCCGCACCTGCCGAACGTCGGGCGGGACAAGGGATGTCAGACCCATGTGCTGTTGTTGGCGGAGTGACGTTCGACGATGTTCGACGCGAAAGGGAAGCGCATGAACCGCGAGCAGTGGCAGCCGTTCCTCAAACTCTGGAGCGAGGAGTGGATCGCCGGGCACGATCCCGAGCGCGACGCGCCCTTGGATGAGGGGGCTGTGCGCAACGGCTGGCTCGGATTCGCCCCGGCGAGTGTGGATGAGGTCGCGGCAGCCGAGGCCCGCCTGGGCCGGGCATTGCCGCCCTCGCTCCGCGAGTTCCTGCTGACCACCAACGGCTGGCGGGAAGCGGGGAACTTCATCTACCGGCTCGCGGGCAGCTCTGAGCTCGCCTGGCTGGCCGATACCGATGACTCCGGCTGGATCGAGGCATACAGCGACACCGAGTTCGCCGACGAGGACGACGAGGACGACGAGGACGACGAGGACGACGAGGACGACGAGGACGACGAGGACGACGAGGACATAGAGCCCGAGGGCGAGATCCTCGCCCGTTCCCTGCGCCTCTCTCTCGAGGGCGACGCCGCCGTCATGCTCCTCGACCCCAAGGACGTCGACGAGCGCGGCGAATGGGCCGGATACTGGCTCGCCTCGTGGTCAGGGATGGGACCGGAACGCTTCGACTCCTTCTACGACCTGATGTACGACCAGTACACCGGGTTCCACAACCTCCGCGAGGGGAGAGGCGAGAGCGCGTCATGAGCGGAGCCAGAGCCGAACCGCAGCCACAGTTACGGTGCCGTGGAAGACATAGGCCCGCTCATCGAATCGGGTCGCTACGGCGCGGAAGCCTTTAAGCGCGTGGATTGTTCGTTCGGCCTCGTTTCTGCGCGTATAGCGGGCCCTGTCGAAACCGGCGGGCCGACCGCCGCGGCCGCCACGCCGCCTGCGGTTGGCCCGCTGGTCCCTCCGCTTGGGAATGGTGTGTCGGATCTGTCTACCGCTTCGTCGGGCCGATGCGGAACGGGTCGGCTGCGTAGTCCCGGTATCCGGTCCGGCCGGTGAAGGGCACCAGCGGCATGCTGGTGGGCACGGCAGATTGTGGAGTCCACGCTCACTACACTCCAGTCGATGCGGCCCTCCACGTCGGCGTCGGCCTGGACGGCCCGCAGAATCCTGTCCCACGTGCCGTCCGCTGACCATCTGCGATGCCTGTCATGAACCGTCTTCCACTTCCCGAACCGCGTCGGCAGATCCCGCCACGGGATGCCGGTCCGCTGACGGAACAGGATTCCGTTGATCACCCGACGGTGGTTCTTCCAACGCCCGCCGCGTCCAACGTCCTTCGGCAAGTGAGGCCCGAGACGGGCCCATTCCTCGTTCGACAGATCACCGCGCCCCACGCCGACCGGAACGATCGCAACGTAGGTCAGTCACGCGGACCCGTCGGACAGGCCCGGGCCGGTCGACGGCGTCCAGGGGGCGGCCTACGCTGAAACGGCGTGCTGGAGCCTCGCCGGCCTCGCGTCGCGCAGTCGCAGCACGCCCCGGGCCGTACAGCCGTGCTCGGGGCCCGGAGCCGGCGTTCCCGCAGTCCGGCCGGGTGCCGGACCCGTCGCACACCCGATTCGCCGACCGGCTCCCCACACCCGATTCGCCGACCGGCTCCTCCCACAACCGATCCGCCGTAGCGACGAGGTGATCTTCATGTCCACCATGCACGCTGTCCGAGCGCACACCCGCGGTGGTCCCGAGCAGCTGGTCTACGAGGCTTCCTCGCGTCCCGAGCCCGGCCGCGGGGAGGCCCTCGTAGCCGTCCGCGCCGCCTCCATCACCGCCGGCGAACTCACCTGGCCCGCCACCTGGACCGACAGCCTCGACGGGAGCGGCCGCGACCGGACCCCGACCATCCCCTCCCATGAGATGTCGGGGGTCGTGGCCGGACTCGGACCCGGGGTGACCACACCTGTGGTCGGCGACGCCGTGTACGGGCTCATCCCGTTCGTGCACGACGGGGCCGCCGCCGAGTACGTCAGCGTGCCGGCGGACATCCTGGCCGCCAAGCCGAAGACCTTGGACCACACCGAGGCCGCAGCCGTACCGCTGGCCGCGCTCACCGTCTGGCAGGCGCTGGTCGACCATGCCGCTCTGGAACCCGGGCAGCAGGTGCTGATCCAGGGTGGTGCCGGAGGGGTCGGCTCGTTCGCCGTGCAGATCGCCGCCGCCTTGGGCGCACGCGTCACCGCGACCGCGTCCACCCGCGACCTCGACTTCGTCGCCCGCCTGGGCGCCGACGAGGTCATCGACTACACGGCCCAACGCTTCGAGGACCACGTCAGAGACGTCGATGTGGTCATCGACCTGGTGGGCGGCGAGACCCAGACGCGCTCATGGAACGTGTTGCGGCCGGGCGGAGTCCTGGTGGGCATCGCCGCCCCGCCGGACCCGGAACAGGCCGCCGCACGGGGAGCCCGCGGAGTCTTCTTCATCGTGGAGCCCTACCGCGACCAGCTGGAAAAGATCACCGAGCTGATCGACGGGGGGAAGCTGCGGCCGATGGTCGACCGGGTGGTCCCGCTGCCCCGTACCCGTGCGGCATACGAGGCCCTGGAGAAGGAGCACCCGCGCGGGAAGATGGTCATCGACATCGCACCGTAGCGAGTCCCGGAGTCCCGGAGTCCCGGAGTCCCGGAGTCCCGGAGTCCCGGAGTCCCTGAGCTCTCGCCGAGATCGCGTCAGCTTGCCCCGGCGCCTACGGCCACAGGGTTCAGATACGACCACCAGGGGACGGGCGGTGGCCCGGCTCCTGTAAAGACAGCTCACACGGACTTCGGAACGCACCACCCTGCGCCACGCCGCGTGTCATGAACGCGTGCTGGACACCACATGGCCCACCTTGAACGAGAGCCCGAGTCCGCAGACCTCGTCACGCGCCTTCTGCGCGACGTCCCCTGCGGGACATTCCCTGTTGCACGCCCCACAGTTGCCCGTAAAGGGTAGACGCGAACTTCTCCCCACCACTCAGAGGAGGAACCGCCATGCCCGATCGGCACACCGCCGACTTCTGGTTCGACCCTTCCTGCCCTTACACCTGGCTCACCTCCCGATGGCTGATAGAGGCGACGAAAGTGCGCCCCCTGGAGGTGAATTGGCGGGTCATGAGCTTGTCCGTGCTCAACGAGGACCGCGATGACGATCCCGAGGGCGACGTGGACGGCTACCTGTGGAGACCGGTGCGCGTCTGCGCGGCGGTTGCGGAGGCGTACGGGCAGGCCGCGTTGGGCCGGCTGTTCACGGCGCTGGGGACGCGACTCCATGAGCGCGGGGAGTGGGGCGCCGTCGAGTCCGCGCTCGACGACGCCGGCCTGCCGGCAGAGCTGGCGCGGGTGGCCGATGCCACGGCGTACGACGCGGCCGTACGCGCCTCGCACGAGGAGGCCATGCGCCTGGTCGGTCCGGAAGTGGGCAGCCCGGTCATCGCCGTTGGGGGTGTGGACAGCGAGCGGGTCGCGTTCTTCGGGCCGGTCGTCGCACCCGTACCCCGCGGTGAGCAGGCCGGCCGATTGTGGGACGGCGCGTTGGCGCTGGCCGCCGTACCCGGCTTCTACGAGCTGAAGCGGTCCCGTCCCCAGCAACCGCCCACCGACGGCAACACCGGAGGAACCCAGCTCGAGGGCCCGACCGCGTAAGGTACGGCTGACCGGACAGGACATGGGCAAGGGCTGTCTGCGCTTCCGCCGGCCCGGCGGCGTCGACTTCGGCCTTGTACGGGATCTGCTGAGGGCTGCCACGGCCGGTCCGGGGCCATCTGCTGAGGGACGCGGGCGCGACGGCGCAGGGGGTTGGGGGCGGCACTTACGGATCAAGGCCGTGGAACGACCCGGGGATAGGGTTTCCGTGTGGATCAGGAGCCGGGATCAGTCGACGGGGAGTTCAGGCCGTCCGCGCGGGCGGCCCGGGCGCTGCGGGTGGTGTCCGCGCTGGTGGTGCTCGGGGTGGCCGGGCCGTCGGTCCTGGTCGTCGGCACCGAGGCGGACTCGGGAGCCGGCCGGCTGACCTTCGCACTGGTGCTCGTCGTGGCGCAGGCCGTGGCACTGTGGTGGGTCATCCGCCGCCCGGCCACCGTGCTGGCGGCGACCGCGGTGATGGGCCTCGCGATGTGGTCGCTGTTCCCGGCGGTAAGTCTGAGCGGGGCGTTGCTGGCGGCGCAGTTCGCCCTCTGCGTGCTGTCGACCGTGCGCCCGGCGCGGGTGTCGCGGTGGTGGCTGCTGGGGGTGCTCGCGCTCGCGCCGCTCGCCCTGGTGGGCGGCGGCACGTTGAGCGTGCCGACGTATGTGCTGGCGGTGACGCTCGCCTGGACCGCCGGCCAGTGGCGCCGGGCCCAGCACGACCGGCTCGTCGCCGAGACCCGCCGCGCGGTGGCGGAGGAGCGCGCCCGTATTGCCCGTGAGGTGCACGATGTGGTCGCCCACACGGTGTCGGTGATGGTGATCCAGGCGGGCGCCGCCGAGGACGTCTTCACCGAGAACCCCGAGCAGGCCCGGCAGGCGCTGCGCGCCATCGACGACGCGGGCCGGTCCGCACTGAGCGAACTGCGGGTACTACTGCACTCGGTCCGCCCTGACCCTGTCGACGACGGGCGGCAGCCGCCGCGCGGTATGGCGCAGCTCGACGAGCTGGCGGCGCCGGTCCGCGCCGCCGGGGTCAGCGTGGAGATCCGCCAGGAGGGGCGGACCGCCGCGCCGGCGGCCGCGGTGGACCTGGCGGGGTATCGGATTGTGCAGGAAGCCCTGACGAACACCCTGCGTCATGCGGTGGACGCCACGGAGGTGCGGGTCTCGGTGTCCTACGATCCCGAGTACGTCCATATCGCGGTGGTCGACAACGGGCGGTGGCCCCCGGGCCGTTCACCGCACTCGGCGGGCGCCGGGCGCGGCCTGATGGGGATGCGGGAGCGGGCGTCGCTGCTCGGCGGGAACCTGGCGGCCGGACCGGGGGAGACCGGCGGTTTCGAGGTACGGGCGGAGCTACCGATAGGCTACGCGCCGTGACGATCCGGGTGGTGGTGGCCGACGATCAGGCGCTGGTTCGCGGCGGATTCCGCATGATCATCGATGCCAGAGACGATCTCGAAGTGGTGGGCGAGGCGGCCGATGGGCAGCACGCGGTGCGGCTGGTACGGCAGATGAGACCTGACGTGGTGTTGATGGATGTCCGGATGCCCGTCATGGACGGCATCGACGCGACCCGGGAGATCGTCGCTTCCGGCAGCGCCGCCCGGGTTCTTGTGCTGACCACCTTCGACCTCGACGAGCATGTGCTGGACGCGCTGCGAGCCGGGGCCAGCGGATTTCTGCTCAAGGACATCAGGCCGGGCGAACTGGCCGACGCCATCCGGGTCACGGCGCGCGGCGACGCCCTGCTGGCCCCGAGCGTGACCCGGCGGATGCTGGACCGCTTCGTGCGCACCGCGGCGCCCGCCGCCCGTCCCGCGCCGGCCGCCCTTGCCGAGCTCTCGGAGCGCGAGATCGAGGTCCTCACCCTCATCGGGCAGGCGCTGTCCAACGCGGAGATCGCCCGGCAGCTGGTGCTGTCGGAGGCGACGGTCAAGAGCCATGTGTCGGCGGTGCTGCGCAAGCTGCAGTTGCGCGACCGGGTGCAGGCGGCGGTCGCCGCGTACGACCACGGGCTGGTCCGCCCGCGCCACGTCTGACGCCGGCGGCACGGAGCGGCTGCTCGCCTGGGCGCCACCACTCATCCTTCAGGATGAGTGGTGACCGTGATCATCCTTTCTGCCCAGTGAGGGTCCATCCGCTGGACGGATCAGCTCTCGGCACGACCGCCGTAGCGTCGTCGTCATGACCGAACCACTGCACCACTGCATGTATCTGACCGCCTACGACACCGCTGCTCAGAACCTCTTCGACCGGCCCCGCACAGGCTTCCTGCTGCGCGCCGCAGTGCTCACTGAACTGGCGATACGCGGTCACCTCACCGAAGTGGAAGGAGCTGCGGCGGTGGCGGCAGCCGGCTCCACGGGAGATTCCGTCCTGGACAAGGCGCTGGGAGACGTCGGGGCGCACCGACGCAGCTGGAAGGCGTGGCTGCGATACGACCGCAAGGAGACTCTGGAAGCGGTCGAGCACCAGCTCGCAGCCCTGGGCGTGCTCACGATCGAGGAGAAGGAGAAATCGTCCTTCGGCCGGGGTTCCAAGAGGCAGCTGACGGTGACGGACCCGGTGGCCGTCAAAGCCCTTCAGGACGGGGCGTCCGCCATCCTCCATGCCCGGGATCCTGCCGATCGGCTCGCTCCTGCCGATGCCGCGCTGTTGGCGCTGGCCGCGGCGGGCGGCATCCCGGCGGTCCTCTCGCGCAAGGACAGCAGGGACCACAAGGACCGCATCGAGGCACTGACGGACCGGCTGGGCGATATCGCACCCGGACTGGACAAGGCGGTTCACTCCCTCCGGATCACCATGATCGCCGCCCAAGGCGGAATGGGGGGTAGCTGAGATGAGGCGTCATACGTCGGCATGGGCGGGCTTAGCGACAGCATTGGCAGGCGCGCTGGCGGTGTCGCTGGCCCTTCCAGCCCAAGCCAGGACCGACACGGCTCCCGTCGTACGGATACAGAGCGGGCAGGCGCGAGGCTCCGCACACACCGGCTACCGAAACTTCAACGGCATTCCCTACGCGGCGCCACCGGTCGGCGCGCTGCGCTGGGCCGCGCCGCGACCGGCCGCCCCTTGGACCGGGGTACGCGACGCGACACGCACCGCGAGCCCCTGCCCCCAGCCGGCCGGTGAGGTCCCGGGCGGCAGCACCAACGAGGACTGTCTATATCTGAACGTCACCACCCCCTCCACACCAACAGGTCACCCACACAAGCCTGTTGTGGTCTGGTTGCACGGCGGCGGCTTCACCACCGGCGCCGGGAGTTCCTACGACCCGCACCGCATGGCCACGGCCGGCGACGTCGTCGTGGTCACCGTCAACTACCGACTCGGAACACTGGGGTTCCTCGGAAACGCGCGGCTCGCGGGTTCCGGCACCTTCGGTCTGGCCGACCAGCAAGCGGCGCTGCGCTGGGTCCGCGCCAACATCGGAGCGTTCGGCGGAGACCCCGGAAATGTCACGCTGGCCGGCCAGTCCGCAGGCGCGTTCAGCGTCTGCGCACAGCTCGCCTCGCCATCGGCCGCGGGCCTGTTCCACCGCGCGATCATCGAAAGCGGAGCGTGCACGGGCCGTCCGGAACATCCCTTCGCCCCCTCGGCGGCCCCACGGTCGACGACGGAGCAGGCAAGCGCGAAACTCGCCACCCGTGTGGGCTGCGGCCACGCCGCGGATGTCGTTGCCTGCCTGCGACGGGTCAAGGTACCCCGGCTGCTCGCCGCACAATCCGTGGACCAACAGCCCTCATACGGAACGCCATTGCTGCCCGAGGACCCCGGCGCGGCCCTCGCCGCGGGCCGGATCCACCGGGTACCGGTACTGATAGGCAACAACCACGACGAGGGCAATGCCTGGTCCGCCGGCATCATCGAAGCAGGAACCAGCATCACCCCCGCGACCTGGCCGGACGTGGCGAAAACCTTCATCCCCGACCCGACAAGAGCCGATGAGGTGGTCCACACCTACCCAGTCACCGAGACAGACGGCGGACCGGTCTTCGGAGCCGTCATCGGAGACTCGAACTTCGCCTGTCCGACCCTGCGCACCGGCTCCCTGCTCGCCGCCCGGACACCGGCCTGGCGCTACGAGTTCGCAGACCCGCACGCCCCTCGCCCCAGCCCGGCCACCCCGCCCTTCCCACTCGGCGCGACACACGCCGCCGAGCTGACCTACCTGTTCGACCTGGGAGGCAAACCCCGAGACATGACACCAGACCAGAAACGACTGGCCGCCACCATGATCGACTACTGGACTCGATTCGCCCGCACAGGCAACCCCAACGGCAGCGACACACCCCACTGGCCACGATCAACGGTCCAATCCCTGGCCCCCGACCACATAGGCCCGACGTACCCCAGCCCAACTCACCACTGCGCACTGTGGTCAACCATGCCGTGACCGAAGGACAACCGAACTCGGCGGCACCCGAAGGACCATGAATCCTCCGAGTCTCATTCCGTAATGAGGCGACTTCTTAGTGCAGACTCATGCCGTTACTGCCGATGATTACGTCGTAGGAGCCTTGCAGGCCGCCGTCGCCGACGTAGCAACGGTATCCACTGGGCTTGTCGACCGGGACCAAGCGGACGGCGGGGATGTCATCGCACCGCAGCGAGTCTCGTGTCTTTCCCCCGAGAGCGCCGTACTGCTTCCAGGCCACGGCGTGCACGCCTTCGCGAGTGACGACTCCGCCCTTGGTCGGCGTGGCTGTGTACTGGATCATGATGAAGCCGCCCTTTGTCTCCACGCGGAAGGGCACTTCGATTCCCATGTACTTGACGGTGCACGTGAACTTCTGCGGCTTGTCGCCGACCGCGTCGGTGTCGCAGGAACTGCTGGTCGGCTTCGGGACCATGCCGCCCATGCGGAGGACTCTGGTTTCCAGGTCGTACTTGATCTTGTCCAACACGGGCGCCTTGTCGCCGGGCGCGGGATGCTGGGGCGAGATCCTCTCGAGTGGTGACGCCGTCGGGCTCGACACTGGTGTGCCCTTGGTCAGCTGCGGGTCCGGCCCGCAGGCGCTGGCCGCCGACACCGCCAGAGCCACTATCGCTGCCACACGCATCCACTTCTTGGAACTCACTGCCGTTTCCCCGTTTCACACTAACTATGGAACGGTTGATCATAGGTTTCCGTCCTGAGTCCGGTCGAACGGGTGTGACTGAGGGCCTTGGAGCCGGGGGACGTCCTCCGGATCGACTGTGCCGGTGAGTTGTTTGTGCCCAACGGAGCGAGCAATGCTCAAGACCTGTGGATCGGCCTCGGGTTGAATGCGAAGGGCGTACCTTCCCGAGTGATCGATTGATGGTCATCGAGTAGGCGGGTGCTGCGAACACCGGTTGGGAAGGCACGCCCGTGCTCAGCGTAGTCAACGCCGACGGCACCACCGCCAATGGCTCCTCGCTTGTCGACGAGATCGTCCGGGAGGGCGCGAGGCGGATGCTCGCGGCCGCTCTGGAGGGCGAAGCCGATGCCTATATAGCTGAGTTGGCTGATGGGAAGGACGAACGTGGGCGGCGGCTCGTGGTCCGCAACGGCCACCACCAGCCCCGGACGGTTACCACCGCTGCCGGGACCGTCGAGGTCAAGGCTCTGCGCGTCAACGACAAGCGCATCGACGAGGCCACCGGCGAGCGCAAGAAGTTCTCCTCGACGATCCTGCCGCCCTGGGCGCGGAAGTCCCCGAAGATCGGCGAGGTGCTGCCACTGCTCTACCTCCACGGCCTGTCCAGCGGGGACTTCGTGCCCGCGCTCGAGCAGTTCCTCGGCTCCTCGGCCGGCCCGTCTGCGGCCACGGTGACCCGGCTCACCCAGCAGTGGCAGGGCGACCACAAGGCGTTCGGCGAGCGCGACCTGTCCGCCACCGACTACGTCTACGTCTGGGCCGACGGCATCCACCTGCGGATACGTCTGCAGGAAGCGAAGGCCGCCGTCCTGGTCGTGATGGGCGTGCGGGCGGACGGCACCAAGGAGCTGATCGCGATGGCGGACGGCTACCGCGAGTCCTCGGAGTCCTGGGCGGGTCTGCTGCGGGACTGCCAGCGCCGCGGTATGCGCGCTCCCGTCCTCGCCGTCGGCGACGGCGCCCTCGGCTTCTGGAACGCGCTCAACGAAGTCTTCCCCGAAACCCGCCACCAAAGGTGCTGGGTTCACAAAACGGCCAACTGCCTCGACGGCCTCCCGAAGTCGGCCCAGCCCGCGGCGAAGAAGGCCATCCAGGACATCTACAACGCCGAAGACAAGGAGCACGCGGCCGCCGCGGTCAAGGCGTTCGCCAAGCAGTACGGCGCGAAGTTCCCCAAGGCAGTCAAGAAGATCGTCGATGACGGGGACGAGCTGCTGGCGTTCTACGACTTCCACGCCGAGCACTGGATCCACTTGCACACCACGAACCCGATCGAGTCGACCTTCGCCACCGTCCGTCTGCGGACCAAGGTCACCAAGGGAGCGGGCAGCCGAGCCGCCGCCCTGGCGATGGTCTTCAAGCTCGTCGAGGCCGCCCAGGCCCGCTGGCGAGCCGTGAACGCACCTCACCTCGTCGCCGTGGTCCGCGCCGGAGCTCGCTTCGAACGCGGTCAGCTCGTCGAGCGGCCCGAGCTCACTGCCGTCTGATGGCACGCCCCCGGCTGGCCCCTGGACCCGTAAGCAGGGCTGGCCGGGTGCGGCGGTGTCAGCCGGTGCCTGCTGCGGGGACGAAGGGTCCGGCCAGGGCAGCCCACTGCAGGAGCAGGATGGTTTTGCCGTCGGTGATGCGTCCGTCGTGGACCATGGCGAGGGCGTCGGCGAAAGGCAGTTCGAGCACTTCGATGTCTTCGCCGTCCTCCTCCAGCCCACCGCCGTTGCCGGTGCGGTCGGCCGGAGTGTAGGGGGCCGCGTAGAAGTGCAGGCGCTCGGTGACCGAGCCAGGGCTCATGTAGGCGTCGAGGACGCGGGTGAGCGGGCCGAGCGTGACGCCGAGTTCCTCGGCGCTCTCGCGCCGGATGGCGGTGGGCGGGTCGTCCGAGTCGAGCAGCCCTGCGGCGGCTTCGATGAGCATGCCGTCCGGGTGGCCATTGACGTAGGCCGGGTAGCGGAACTGGCGGGTGAGCAGTACACGTCCGCGCTCGGCGTCGTACGGCAGGACGACCGCGCCGTTGCCGCGGTCATACGTCTCGCGCTGCTGGGTGACCCAGCGTCCGTCGCGGCGCCGGTAGTCGAAGGTGGTGCGACGCAGTACGTGCCAGCCCTGGGAGGTGAGCTCCACGTCGCGGACCACGACGTTCGGGTTGCGGTCCAGGTCGCGTCCGGCCTGGTCGAGGCCGGTGCGGCCGCGATGGTCGGGGGTGTCGATGCCGGGGCGGGGTGTCACGCGGTCTCCTGCGGGGTGCGATGCGGGATCTCGTCCACGTCGTGGTAGACGGGCAGGCCGCGGCGGCGGGCGGTGGCGACGTCCTGGTCGGCTCCGGCGGAGTCGCCGGGCAGGCGCAGCACGGCGTCGCAATGGGCGAGCAGGCGGTCGGCGGTCGGGTAAAGCACCTGGTCGGCGAGGGGGGCGGTGGGGCCCGCACCGGCGGAGCGCAGGACGGGCAGGGCGATCCATTCCCCGATCACGGGGAGGTGGCCGGCGGCGAAGACCGGCCAGGCGGCGGCTTCGAGGCGGGCGAGGTTGGCGGCCATGGCCTGCGGGTCGCCGCTGGTGCCGGAGCGGTAAGGGCCGGCGATCAGGATGAGCATGGGCTTGTCGGTCATGAGGCGCTACGATACATGCAGAAACGTGCAAGAACAGGAGAGAGTGTGCATGCTGGCTGCTGAACGGCGCGACCACCTGCTCGGTCTGCTCGCTCGCGAGGGCAAGATCGTCGCCAAGGACGTCGCCGCCGAACTGGGGATCTCCGAGGACAGCGTGCGGCGCGACCTGCGTGATCTCGCCTCCGAGGGACTGTGCCAGCGGGTCTACGGCGGCGCGCTGCCGGTTTCGCCGGCGGTGGTCGGCTATGCCGCCCGGCAGACCGTGGCCCCGGACGGCAAGCGGAAGGTCGCCTCGGTGGCCGCCGGGCTGGTGCGGCCGGGCGGTGCGCTGATTCTCGACGGTGGAACCACCGCCCTCGCCGTCGCCCACGAGCTTCCGCGGGACCTCGTCTGCACGGTGATCACCCACAGCCCGACGATCGCCGCGGCTCTGCTCGACCATCCACAGGCGGAGCTCTACCTGCTCGGGGGCCGCGTCTTCAAGCACTCGGCGGTCACCTGCGGTGCCGCTGCGGTCGAGGCAGCACAGAACGTCTCCGCCGACTTCTGCCTGCTCGGCGTCACCGGCGTGCACCCCGAGGCGGGACTGACCACCGGCGACGCCGAGGAGGCCGCGATGAAGCGCGCCCTGGCCGCGCGGGCCGCGGACACCTACATCCTCGCCTCCTCCGAGAAGATCGGCACGGCTTCACGATTCCGCGTCCTGCCCTGGGAGGAGATCAGCGGACTGATCACCGACGCCGACCCCCACGACACGGTCGTCGAGCAGCTCAAGGCCCTCGGCGTGGAGGTCCTGACAGCCGACTGAAACCTACTGGCTGAACATGAGATCACAGGAGACTCAAGGCGCCAGCCCGCCACCGCGGTTCAGTCATCCACAGGAATTGACAATTGCTCCAACGGCGACGGCGCTCCGCTCCCCCCAAAAAAAGGAGATGCACTCGCGCAAAACCTCGAGTCGTCCGGCCGTAGACCGGTGCTGATCCCGGAGTGACCTCGTTGATCAAGACGTGCACCTCTGCACCCCACGTTGGCCGTTGGACAGGCGTCCGGCGTCCGGCGTCCTGCGGCCGGCGTCCGAGGGCGGATCGGCCCGTTCATCGAGATCGAGAGAGTCGCGAAGTGATTGAAGTCAGCCGGGCAGTCGGGCGTCGTTCTCCTCGTCACCGGGCGCCCCACCTGCCTGTGGTAGCACTGTTCCCATGGACGACAAGCCCGTCGAACGCGCCGGTTACCACCATGGCTCTCTCCCGGACGCCCTCACCGCGGCCGCGCTAGAGCTCCTTGACGAGCGTGGCCCGGAGCAGGTGACCGTGCGCGAAGTCGCGCGCCGCGCCGGAGTGTCGCCGGGGGCGCCGTTCCGACACTTCGCCGACCGGCAGGCGTTGCTGACGGCGGTCGTCGGGCGCATTCTGGCCGACTTCGAGCAGTGGCAGCTCACCGCGGTCGCGGAAGATGAGGGACCGGCGATGCGCGCCTTCGGCCTCGGTTTCGTGCGGTACGCGATCCGTCACCCACACCGCTTCGAGCTGATCAGATCCAAGGTGTTCGGCTCTCGCCAGCCGGCTGAGTTGCGCCAGCGCCTCTCCGGTCTCGAGCAGGCCCTGACCGGCATCATCGTCGCGGGCCAGCAGGCGGGGGAGTTGCGCGCAGGTGACCCCGCGGTGGTGGGCCTCGCCGGGCAGGCGTTGGTCTACGGCCTGTCCCAGATGATCGTCGACGGGTATCTGCCGCCGGAGCAGGCGGAGCAGTTGGCCGAGCAGGTCCTGGACACCTGCGGCCTGGGCATCGTCAACTCCGCCAACTTTCAGGGGCCTTGACCCTCGCACTCTCCGCTGATGTAATCAGTGATTACATCAGCGGAGAGGACCCCGATGCGTATACCGCGATTCCCGGACGCCGCGGCCACCGGCACGGTGACCATCCGGGTGTCCCCGGCCGAGGCGTACCGGATCATCAGCGACCCTCCCGTCATGATCGGCTTCGCCGAGGAGGTCCACCGCGCCCGCTGGCTGGGCGGCGCCAAGGTCGCGGCGGTAGGCGCCCGCTTCCGTGGCTACAACCGCAACGGCCTCCGCCGTTGGGTCACGAACTGCCGCGTCACGGACGCTGACCCCGGCCGGCGCTTCGCGTACGAGGTGGTGGCGCCGCTCAAGATCCCCATATCCCGCTGGCAGTACGACATCGAGCCCACCGCCGAGGGCTGTGCCGTCACCGAGACCAACTGGCTGCGGGTCCCGCTGTGGTTCATCCCGTTCGCCATGCTGATCACCGGCGTCTTCGACCGCATCGGCACCAACGACGCCAACATCAGCACCACACTGCATCGCCTCAAGGCGCACTTGGAGACGGCTCCCGCCCAGCGTCCCGATCCGGAAATTCTGGCGCCCTAGCGGCTGTTGGCCTTGATGATCCGGTCGATGGCTCTTGGTTCATGTGAACGGCTCGGAGTTGTTGTGCGTGAGCGGCGGAACGATCTCCTACCGAATTCTCCCGGACGTCAGTCGGTCAAGGGCGGCGTGGCGCTGTTGGGCGTCCCCTTCGTCATCGGACCGGGGCTGGTGCTGGTGTGGATGTCGCAGCGCGGCGGGGATGCCAACGCGATGTGCGACGGCAAGTCGATGAGTGCCGGCGATATCTGCGGCATCTGGCACGGCGCCTTGGTCCACCACGACAGCTAGGGCCTGTGTGATGTTGTGATCAACCAGTTGGCTTCAGGAGGTCGTTGATCCAGATCATCGAGGCGCGGAGGTGGAGGCCGGCGAGGTAGCTCTCGGGCGTCTTGTCGTATCGAGTCGCGATGCCCCGCCAGGCCTTCAGCTTGTTGATCAGGCGCTCGACGGTATTCCGTTCCTTGTAGAGATCGGCGTTGTGGCGTGTGGGCCGGCCGCCCCGGCTGCCTTTCTTCTTCCGGTTGGCGGCTTGGTCCTTCTTCTCCGGGATGACTGCCTTGATGTTGCGTTTCCGCAGGTAGGAGCGGTTGGCGCGGGATGAGTAGGCTTTGTCCGCGGCGACAGCGGCAGGCCGGGTCCGGGGACGGCCGACAGGCAGACGGACCCTCACCTTTTGCAGCACGGGGACGAACTGGGGGCTGTCGGCGGCCTGTCCTGCGGTCAGGACGAGTGACAACGGACGGCACTTGCGGTCTGCGGCAAGATGAATCTTGCTCGTCAGCCCACCACGGGATCTGCCGAGCTGGGCTTCCTTCAAGCGGAGCTTGCGCCGTCGCCTGATGCGCCGCCGCTCTTCCTGCTCGGGGTCGTCATTGCCGTCCTGCCCGTTCTGTTCTGGCCGGCGGCCCCCTTTTGCCGGGCCCGCTCCTGCTCGGCGGCGGCTTCCTCAAGGGCGTCCATGACCTCCTTGCCGATGCGCATCCCGGCGGCGTCGTGGTGGGCGCGGGCGGCAGTGGAGTCCACGCTGACCAGGGACAAGTCCGTCTTCCCCTGGCGGGCGGCCTCGGCGATCACGCCTTCCAGCAGTGCGGTGAAGACACCGGCGTCCCTCCACACCCGAAAGCGGCCGTAGACCGTCGACCACGGGCCGAACTCATGCGGCATCTCCCGCCACTGACTGCTGGTGCGGAACCGCCAGATCACCCCCTCGAACTGCTCCCGCAGCCGCCCGGGGTACGGGCCGTACTCGCCTATCGGCAGGAACGGCTCGATCAACTTCCACTGCTCGTCGGTGAGTTGGCTACGCGTCACGACCGCCTTCCTACCGGATCCGCCTTCCGGGCGGATCCGGATCGCAAGATTGATCACGACATCACACAGGCCCTAGGACTCCGTTAGGTCGGTGTGGGTCTTGGCGGGCGGCGTCTGCCCGATCGTCTGGGCAGGGGGCGCTGGCAGGTGGTTGCAGATACCGGTCCAGCAGTTCAGCAGGCTCTGGGGGGTGTTGAGAACCTGGTAGAGCGTGAGGCCGGTGTGCGGGCTTTTGGGGAGAGGCGGTGTTCGGTGAGGAAGGCGTGGGCGGCAGTGACCAGGGTGACGTGATGGTGCCAGCCGTTCCAGGAGCGGCCCTCGAAGTGGTCCAGGCCGAGGCCGTGCTTGAGTTCCCGGTAGTCGTGCTCGATTCGCCAGCGGCGGGCGGCGAGGTCCTGCCCACCGATTTGGGGATCGCGGTCAACCAGACCGACCCCGGAGTGACCGACCCCGGACTGACCGACTCCGGGGCGGTCATCGGCTCGGCTGGATACATCTCGCTGGAGCGGGCACGCGGCGAGAAGGGACAGGCCCTGGGGGACCTCTCTTCTCGCTCGGGGCGACACTGTACGAGGCTGTCGAAGGTGTCTCGCCGTTCCTCCGTGAAACCCCGGTCGGATCGCTTCACGCGGTCGCGTACGACGAGGCCTCGACGCCGTGGCGCGCGGGACGGCTCGCGCCACGGATCATGAAACTGCTGGCCAAGGATCCGGACGAGCGCCCGACGATCCCTGAGGCGCTCGCCTTGCTCAACTCGCCGGAGTCCACCAAGCCGCAGCCGGTCACCAAGCCCAAGGCGCCCCCCAGGCCCACGTCGGTCAGCAAACCCAAGCCGGTCACCACGCCCAAGTCCGTCGACCCGTCGGCGACGCCGAAGCGGCCCTCCGTCACGGAACCGGCAACGTCGCCGGTGCGGAGCACGCCGGCGAAAGAGGGTGCGGATCAATCAACCGGCTACGGGGGCCTGATCGTCGTTGCTGCCCGGATAGCCGTGTTGCTGTACGGCTACAACCGGCCCTTCGTCGACTGGGTGAGCGAAGGCCTCAACGGCGAGATCTCGACCGCGCAGGTGGGCGACTGCGTGTCGTATGTCTACCCCCAGGGCAACCCGCCGGCTCGGTGGGTCAAGGCTCCGTGCTGGTCGGCGGCCACCGAATACGCCGTCCTCGACCGGTTGGTTCCTGTCGCCATCGCGTCCTCGTCCTCGTTCTCGTCCTCGAGTTACAGCTGCACCACTCACGACCTGGGGTGGAAGAACACCCCCGGCCGCCAGCAGGTCAACTTCCTCAACGCCAGCGATCGGTCCGCCATCCTGTGCGTCGTGCCGAGGTGAGGAGCCGGCTCGCCAGGGGATACGCCTGTCGGCCCCTGCTGAGGCTGCCGTGCAGGGGGCCCGTGAAACGCCCGACCGGATCCTCCGCATCAGGGCATGCCGCGGATGCATCCAGGGCAAATGGTCCGACGACTGTCCCGCCGCCCCACCGGCGCCCTACTGCCCATCCCCCCCAGCCGACCAAGATGAGGGCATACGGCTGCACGCCCAGGCTCGCCCGCCCGCCGCCCGCCGCCCGCCGCCCGCCGCCCGCCGCCCGCCGCCCCCCGCCCGCCGCCGCCCGCCGAGCCGCTGTTCGCCACGCGCAGTAGCGCTCCACCTGCCGAACGTCATACTTCTTCCCGGGTTCGGACGGGTGTCCGGGAGATGCGGTCACACGGGCTATGGTGGCCGCCGCGATTCTTGAGCGGTGGTACGAGTAAGGGGTTCGACGTGTCCGATCCGGGGGGTCTTCTGGTCGGCCGCTACAGGCTGGCCGAGCGCGTGGGTCGGGGCGGCATGGGAACGGTTTGGCGGGCCGAGGACGTGCTTCTGGGCCGCGATGTCGCGGTCAAGAAGCTGATTGTTCCCCCGCACCTGGACGACGACGAGGTCCGGATCCTGCACGAGCGGATGCGCCGCGAGGCCCGCAGCGCTGCGCGGATCACGCATCCCAACGTGGTCGTCGTCCACGATGTCGTCGACGACGACGGCCTGCCGTGCATTGTCATGGAGTACATCCCCTCGATCACTCTGGGTGATGCGATCAAGGAACGTGGTCCGCTCGGGCCCGGCGAAGCCGCACGCATCGGGTGCGCCGTGGCCGCCGCGCTGCGTGCGGCGCACGATGCCGGAGTCCTCCACCGGGACGTCAAGCCCGCCAACGTCCTGCTCGGGCATGACGGCCGGGTCATCCTCACCGACTTCGGGATCGCTCTGGCGGCCGGGACGCCCTCTCTGACCACAACCGGCGAGTGGGTCGGGTCGATGGACTACGTCGCTCCCGAGCGCCTCACGAGCAGGGCGGGTGATCCGGGCCCCGCCTCCGACCTGTGGGCCCTGGGCGCGACCTTGTACCAAGCCGTGGAGGGGCGCCCCCCGTTCAGGCGGGCCACGCCCTTCGCCACCGCGCACGCCATCGCGTTCGACGAGCTCGAGCCCCCGCGCGGGGCAGGGGAGCTCTCCCGAGTGATCGAGGGCCTGCTGGCCAAGGAGCCTGGTGCGCGCATGGACGCCCCTCAGGTCGAACGCCTCTTGGCCCAGGCGGTCGGGGAACAGACCGCACCCAGTGGGCCGCCTCCCTTGGCGGTCGACGCCGCGTCACGTACAGCGTCGAATACACACACGGTTCCCAGGGCACCTACGGCCGCGAAACCGGGCCGCGGTCGGCAGGTGGCGCTGGTCTCCCTGGCGGCCGTCGCCGTCGCTGCCGCGGTGGCCGGCGGGCCCCTGCTCGTCAACGGCTACGGCGGCTCCGACGAGCCGAAGGACCCCGCCTCCGGCAGCTCTACGGCCGGTCCGCACAGCTCACCTCCTCCCTCACCCTCGCCCGTTCCCGCCGGCTACCGTCTCCGCAAGGAGGACATGGGCCTGTCGGTTCCGGTCCCGGACGGCTGGCGCCGGACGACCACCAACAACGGCGAGGTCGCGTATGTGGACCCGTCCAGCCTGGTAGGGCTGCGGCTCACCGCCGAACGGTTCGCCGGCTCCGATGCGCTGCGGCACTGGCGAGAGGTCGAGGAGGCCCAGACACGCCGGGACAACCCGGGGTACGAGCGGGTGCGTATGAGCGCGACGAAATTCCGGGGCAATCCTGCCGGATACTGGGAATTCACATTCAAGGGCAGAACGCGGGACTTCCGGGCAGTGGAACTGGCCTTTACGGGCTCCGACGGCACCCAGTACGTGATCTATCTCAGCGCTCCCACGGCGCAGTGGACCACATACCGCCCGGTCTTCGACAACGCCGTCAACGGAATCCGTTTTCAGGGATAACGGCCCGTGCGCGCGATCGGCGGTCGACTTTGCCGAGCCGCCGAGCCGCCGAGCCGCCGAGCCGCCGAGCCGCCGAGCCGCCGAGCCGCCGATCGCGCGAGATAGCGCCCATCAGGAGCGCCAGATCGAATACGCCGACCCCGACCGTTTTGCGCACTCTCCTTCCACGTCCCGGCCGGGTGGGCGAAACCGCCGGTCACATAGGCAGCGATAGCAAGCGCACGGGCCCCTCGGGCCAGCTGGCGCCGTCGTGCAACGGCGTCCACATGGTCCGCAGCGGCATGACCACGGGACCTTCGGGCTGTTCAACGTGTACGTCCTGTTGGAGCGTTCGCCACCCGAGCCGCTGATACAGGGGGACGAGAGGCGGTCGGCAGAAGAGCAGCCCGTGCTGCGGCCCCATCGTGCGGGCGTGTGTCAGGGCGGCCGTGACGACCATCCGCGCCAGGCCATGCCCCCGCAACTCCGGTGTGACGGCGACCCCGCCGAGGCCTACGACCTTGGTCTCGACCCCGCCGATCGAAAGGGGCACCATCAACAGACCGGCGTGCGCCACGAGGCGGCCATCGCGCCTGATGCCGAAATGCTCCTCCTTGGGCAGCCAGCTCAGGCCGGCCTCCGCGACGCCGAACGGGTCGTCGCCGTCTCCCAGAATCTCGCTGAAATCCGTCTTCGTATACTGCGCGAGCCGCACCACGGCCGGCCACGCGGAAAGTGAGTTCCCAGTCATCCCTGCATGATGCTGCCCGAGCCGACTGCCGTCCAAGTGAGGTGCTTGCGGTTGCCGGTTGAAGGGTCCCGCCACATCGCTGCGGCGTTGTTTCCTGCGCCTCTGTCCAAAGGCTGTCCCGTAACTGGCGACTGACCAGGATCCCAGAGGGGACGACCCTGGCTGTCAGGGCGGGCGGGTAGTTTGCGCGTGATGCGAAGCAGAGTGCGCCGGCCTCGCGGTATATGCCTCGGCTCGAGTCTCCTGCGGGCAAGGACGTGTTGCAGCTGGTCTGGTGCCCACTGATCCATCCCGAGGATCCGGCCGGCGCTGCGCTGCCGAGGCTGTACTGGCGCAACGAGGCGGAGACCGTCGACGCCGGGCTGCTGCGGGACATACCGGAGCCGGGCGAGGGCGAGTACGAGGAGGACTTCATGCCCCGCCCGTGCACGGTCTCCCCGACCCCGGCGGTGGGGTACCCGAAGTGGGACCTGCCGGAGGAGCTCAGGCAGGCTCTGCTTCCGCGCCTGCGGGTAGCTCGAGGATCGCTTCGGGTACTGGTACACCGAGGTGGCCAGCGCCCTGCAGAACAAGGTCGGCGGATACCCGGCCTGGACCCAGCCCCCGAAGTGGCCGCACCGCGCCCGCGGCCGTCGTATGGAGCATCTCCTCAGCGTCACCTGGGAGCCGGGTTACGGCCGCTGGCTACCACTGGACGAGCACCGCCCTGGGGGCACGCAGCCCCTGTGGCAGTCCCCGGCGATCCAGCAGTCCTTGAAGGCGGGCGATGCCAAGTGGTGTTGCCGACCGCGGTCCTGGCGCCGGATTTTTCCCAGCATGTGCATCCGTTGGCGGTGGTCGCACTCTCGACGTGCGGCAACGGCACGTTCAGGAGCCGGTCAGGGTGCCGCGGCGAACACGCGCGTCAGTTCCTCGGTGACGACCCGCGCACCCGGCGAGAACCAGCGTCTGCGGTGCCGGACGAGCTGGACGGGCACAGGCTCGGCGTCGGGGCCGTTCACCACCGCCAACCGGCCTTCGTTCAGGTGTCGTTCGACCGTCACATGGGGGAGCAGGGTCAGGCCGAGACCGGCCGCGACGCACGACCGGGCGGCGTCGATGCTGCCGAAGCGGGTGATCCGGGGGCGGGCCCCGGGCAGACCCAGCAATGTCCGCACGAGCCGGTCACTGTACGAGCAGCCCTCCTCGTGCAGGAAGAAGCATTCGTGGGCCAACTCGTCCCAGTCGGCCGCCCGTCCGGCCAGCGGATGATCGGGTGCCGCCACGTACGCCAGTGGCTCGCTCGCTATCTTGCGGGCCAGCAGATCGTTCTCGGCGACGTCGGGCTCCAGCATCAACGCGATGTCGAGTCGGCCCGTGCGAAGTCCGTCCACCGCCGCGGCCGTGCTGACGGCGTCCAGATGGACATCCAGTCGGGGGTGACTGCGCCGCAAGGAGGCGATCACCGCGGGCAGCCGCGAGGAACACAGCGAATCACCCGCACCGACGGCGACCTCACCCTCGACCGTCCCACTCTCCGCGTCACCGTGGGCAGCCGATGCCGCCGCGCGAAGCCTGGCCACCGCGTCGAGCACCTCTTCGGCCTCTTCCAGCAGCCGCAGTCCGGCACGGGTCGGGATCGTCCCCGACGGCATCCGGTCGAACAAGGGGGTCCCCAACTCCTTCTCCAGGGTGCGGATCTGGACGGTGACCGTGGATTGCGCGAGATGGAGCGAGCGGGCGGCGGCGGTGAAGCTCCCTGCTCTTGCGAGAGTCACGAACGTACGCAGAAGTCTGGTGTCCACTCCCGCACGCTATCGCGTCAGTCGATGGAGCCGAGCAAGAACCATCGTTGGACGCGATGGCCGCGGAGTGACAACGTGGACGCATGACCACACAGACATCCGCCGCCGGTGCGAGCCCGCTCCCGGACACCACCCTCGCCGCTTCCGACACGATCGACGTACTGCGCTACTCCGCCTTCACCGCCGACCCCGCGGGCGGCAATCCGGCCGGCGTGGTGCTCGACGCCGAAGCCCTGGACGATCAGCAGATGCTCGCCGTGGCCGCCAGGGTCGGGTACTCGGAGACCGCGTTCGTGACGGCAGGCGACACCGAGGCCCGCCGTTACCGGCTGCGGTACTTCAGCCCCCGCGATGAAGTCGCCTTCTGCGGACACGCCACGATCGCCACGGCCGTCGCCCTCGCCTCCCGTACGGGAACCGGCGAGCTGGTGTTCGACACGCCGGCGGGGGAGATCCGGGTCGGCACCACGACCGAGGGCGGGCTGATCCGCGCCACGCTCACCAGCGTGCCCACCCACTCCCACCCGGCCGAGGAAGCCCTGGTCGAGTCGGTGCTGCGTGCCTTGCGCTGGAGCCGGGACGAGCTGGACGCCGATCTGCCGCCCCACGTCGCCTTCGGGGGCAACGACCACCTTGTCCTGGCGGTCAGGAGCAGGGAGCGGCTCGCCGCCCTCGACTACGACTTCGACGCGTTGCACGACATCATGCGGCACCACGGCTGGACCACCGTGCACCTCGTCCACCGCCAGGCCCCGGACCGCCTCGACTTCCACGCCCGTGACCCCTTCCCGGTCGGCGGCGTCGTGGAAGACCCGGCGACCGGCGCCGCGGCCGCGGCGTTCGGCGGCTACCTGCGTGCCCTGGGCCTGGTCACAGAGCCCTTGAGGGTGCATATCCGGCAGGGCGAGGACATGGGCCGCCCCAGCGACCTTTATATCGACCTCCGCCCCGACGACCCGCGGGTACGGGTGACGGGCCAGGCCGTCGCCATTCCGGATCCGGGGCAGTGAGAACCGGTTGAGCGATGGCGGAGTTGACCAGCCGGCGCCCGCCGTACCCGGGTGCCGTCCGGGGCAGGCGCAGGCCGGCGCCTGGAGGCCTATACGAGCCCGGTCTGTGCCTTGCTGAACAGCTCGCCCTCGGAGTAGAAGAACACCGCGTTACTGCTTCCGTCGGCGCCGAAGCATGTCCAGGTGGCCGCGTCGCTGTGGGCGGGTTCGGCTTCGCCGTCCTGTTGGCAGGTGCTGGCGTACTGGAGCAGGGTCTTCTCGCTGCTGCCGGCCTTGATCTTGTCGAATTCGGCGAGAGTCAGGGGGTCGTTGGTAGCGGCGCTGACTTTGCAGGCGCCGACGATGATGAGCAGGCCGAGAATGCAGCCGCCGGCTATGGCGCTCTTCTTCACTGGTGGAGTGTTTCCTTTTGCGGGTGTTGGGGGGTGGACCGGCGGGCGCGGGTCTAGCTGTGGGGGCGGCGAGTTCTGTCTGGGCGGGTACGAGTTGGGTCTTTCGGGCCGCGCCAGCGTACGCGGTGCATCAGGGGCAGGCCCAGCTCACCGAACGCCCATGGGATGTGGCCGGTGCCCTGGTACTGGTCATGGGAAGTTGGCGGCGTCTACGACGTCGGCGAGGGGGATGGCGCGGGTGCCGCCGTGGACGGCGGTGTTACGCACTGGTCGGGCATGGCGGTGCCTTTCTGCGGGTGGTGCCGGCGGACGAACCGGCAGGGAAGGAAGTCTATTTGGCGCGCCCTCGCCACTCGGGGGAGGCCGAGGCATGCCGACGGCCCCCGCCGGGAGAGGGGCGGGGGCCGTAGTGGTGACTGATCGACCGACCGGGGGGGCTCCTCCTATGACGCGCGCGCCGCACGGCAATTCGGATGCCCACGCGTGGGGCCTGGGTGCCGGGTCGTACCCGTGAAGAGGGTGGGAACAGGGGGCGGCAAAGACCCCGCGGATCGGCCGGCGTGGCAGGCGGCCCGGGCTACACCTTGAAGTAGTCGTTCCAGGCGTCCACGAGCATCTGCCGCACGGACTGATCGGCCTGTTGGGCGGCCTGATTGAATGTGCCGGTTACGCCGTAGTAGTAATAGGCGCCGTCGTTCGTTGCCATGTGGTCGTCGCTGGGATTGTCGACGTGGCGGCTGAAATGGAGATTCGCAAACGCTTGGACGGCGGTGCAAATGTAGTACACCCAGTTTCCCGTGCGGTTCTCCATGGCGTTCGTGATACGCCAGTTCTGCATGGGCACTACGTTCCCCCTCTTTCGTGTCCGATGCCTTTTGCGCGTCCGATACCTCGGATCAGACTGCTGACAGGGAGATGTCGCCCGTGTTGCTGACCGTCATCCGGTAGTCCTGCGGGCTGCTCTGGACGCTGGCGAGGATGAACTCCCCCTTGCCGTCGTCCCACTGGCCCTTCACCTTCCAGTCGTCGTCCCAGATGATGCACCGTCCCCGCCCGGTCTGCACGCTCAGCGGACTCTCTTTGTGCTGCGAGATCCAGGCGTACGCATCGCTGTACGACCTCGGGTTCACGGACTCACTGTCCCCGGCGTGCTCTTCGTTGACGAATGACACGTAGGAGTTCGATTGGTTGTCGCAGCCCTTGATTCCAGTGGTCATGCGGGTTTCCTTTCACTGGTGCATGGCGCTCCCGGGCTGTGATGGCCCAGGACCCTCTACGTACCGCCGCTTTCGGCTGACTCCGTTATGGGAGCTGAAAGGAAACTACCGGCTCGTCGGAGTTGTTGTGGGAAAACGATGGGCATTGGCTGGAATGTTGATGCTGGCCGGATGGGGGCTCTTGCGGAAGGGGCACAGTAAGTAAGGAAGTCGGCCGGCCATAGATGCGGTGGTGATGGGATAGGACCGGAGTAAACGAGAGTGTATGGGAGGGGCTGGATGTCATACTGTGGTGCGGTGGCATTGCGTCAACCCGAATCCGCCGAATTGCATAAGAAATTGATGCGTGAGACGTCCTGCTGATGCGTGAGGTGTCCCGCGTGAGGGCGGGGGCCGGTCGTACGGGCGCCGCCAGCGATTACGTCGGGCACAGCGGCGGGTGCGGTCCTCGGATGTCACCGGGTGACCGGCGTCGTCGTAATGTGCCGCCTGCGCCGGGAGTTCTCCGTACGGGCGCAGACGGCGGATTGCAGGTGACAGATGTCCGGTTACGGAGCTGTCGTCGGTTGTCAGTTGTCAGTTGTCAGTTTCCGGAGTTGTCGGCGTTGCCGTTCGCGTCCGCCGAGTCGGCAGCGTGCTCGGCGTCGTCGACCTTCTGTTGCATCTGCGCGAGCTGGTCCGGAGCGACCGAGGGACTGCTGCTGGCGGGCGGGGCCGCGTCCTTCGGCGTGGCGGAGTGCGAGCAAGCCGTGGTGGCCAGGAGGGGCACCGCGAGCGCAGCCGTCACGACAAGCGAAAGGCGTCGGCGGCGGTTCATGACGCGGGGCTCGCGGTGGCCTTCGCGCCGTTCTCGTTCGCGGTGCACCAGGTGGCGACGTCCTTGAGGTCGGGCTGCTTCGCCTTGAGCGACGTCAGAAGCGTCTTGCGGGTGGTGAGCCGGTCGCCGAGGAATGTCGCGATGGCGGAGTGGTGGGCCTTCTTGGCGTTGGCGATGCGCTGCTCCAGGAACTTGATCGAGCCAGGCGTGCCGACCGTGCCCTCCATCCGCTTGATCCGCCGCTCGATCCGGCGCTCCAGCTTCGGCACCCGGCGGCACAACTTCTTCGCGCCATCGCCCTTCGGACCCTTGGCGTGCCGGGAGGCGTGCTGGGGGTCCTTGGCGTGTGTGGCGACCGAGGCCGGCGGCGCGGCGGGTGCGCTGTCCGCCGCGTAGGAGGGGATGGCTACGGCCATCATCCCGGTGAGGACGAGGCCCGAGAAGGTCGCTGTCAGGGTCGCCTTGCGACGCTGCATGAGGAGTCTCCCATCTGTGTGCCGCTGCTGGGAAACAGCGGCAGGTGTGTGCCATGCGAGCGCGAAGCTAGGAGCCGTTCTTGTGGTTTCTTTGTGAGTCCGGGTAGATCACCTGCCGGGCGGATCGCCCTGCGGGCCGGATCACCTGCCGGGCGGTTCAGTCGTCCGTCCGACCGCGTCCGTGGGATTCACCGCAGCAGGAGCGGTGGTACTCGTGCCGGGGCCCGCTCTGCGCACCCCGCTGCCGTCCGCGGTGACCAGGGCGACGCAGACGAGGGTGGCCACGGCGAGACCGGCTGCTGCCAGCCCGGCGATCCACCCATCGCGGGCCCTGCCGCGGCGAGTTCGCGGCACGGGCGGCACGGGCGGCACGCGACGGTGGACGGCCCCTTCCGCCACTACTGCGGCGTGGTATCGGGGGCGCCCGTGCACAACGTCTTCGCACAGGCAGCTTCGGGAGCACCGGCCCACAGTGGGGGAGCATCGGCCGAGGAGCGATACGCGGCGGCGGCCTGCCACGGCGATTTCCGCGTCCCCGAACAGGGCTGCGGCGTTACTTATGCGCATGGTGTCCTCCCTTCGCGCGACGCGGGCGCTGCGCCCGTCCGCGCGGGGAGGAAGCTACGCACGTTCTCTGTGGAATTCCTGTCGCTGCTGGTCGGTGTCCGACAGCCAGTCCCGGTGCACCGGCACCGCCGCGCCGGGCCGGTCCGCGGGTGTGAGGGGAAAAGTGATCTCGAAGCGGGCTCCCTGGCCGCCGGGGCCGTTCAGCACGCGTAGGTGTGCGCGGTGCAGGGCGATCTGCTGGGCGACCAGGGTGAGGCCCAGGCCGGAGCCGGGGCTGTCCGAGCGACGGTGAAAGCGCTCGAAGATCGTCTGCCATTGCTCCGGTGGCACGCCGGGCCCCTGGTCATCCACGGTGAGCACGGCCGTCGGGGCGTCGATGTCTCCGGCAGCCCGCAGGGTCACGGCGATATGCGCTCTGCCGTCGGCGGACCGGCCGTGCGCCAGGCAGTTGGCAAGGAGATTGTCCAGCAGCGAACGCAGCCCAGGCTGCCATCCGTGGACCGTCAGGCCCGGGGCGCTGTCGAGCGTCACCGCGGCCTCGTGACGGGTGCGGCGCAGGTCGGACACGGACGCGTCCGCGAGGTCGGCCAGATCGACGGGCGCGAATGCGTCGGCCTCGACCAGGTCTCCCTGGGCGAGCGCCCGCAGCATCACCAACAACCCCAGCAGGCGGGCATGTCCGCGCCGCAGGTCGTCCACCGTCTCCGCACGGTCCGCTGGGTCGAGATCCTGGAAGGCGTCGAGAATGTCGAGGTTGGTCTGCATGCTCATCAGCGGTGTGCGCAACTCGTGGGATGCGGCGGCGGAGAAGGAGCGTGCGGTGGCCAGGGCCTCGGCGGTGCGGGTGGCCTGTTCGTCGTAGCGGGCAAGGAACGTCTGCAGGGTGTGTGCGAGGTCGTCGACCTCGGTGATCCTGGTCCTTGTGTGCTCCAGGCGGGCCGTGGTCGTGTGCGGGTCGAGGCCGCTGGTGCGCTGCTGAAGGCGACGCAGTGGCCGGGCCGCGCGAGCCGCCAGCGCCCAGGCCAGGGCAGCGGATACCGGTGCGGCGAGCGCCGCGACGGTGATCACCCGGCTGCGCACGAGCTGGATCTGCGCCTGGCTCGCGGTGTCCGGAGAGAACAGCCACAGTGTCCCGTTCACCCCGGCCTGACTGCCGTTCACCGGGACCCGCAAGGCACGCCAGGTCTTTCCGTGCGACCGGACAGTGACCGGGTGCTCGGTCCGGGCGGGCAGCCGCACGGCGGGGCCGGGCTGGGGGCCGTCCATGACGGTGCCGTACGGGCCGGTCAGGCGGAAGCCGACATCGAGGGCGGAGGAGAAGAGCTTGCGCTGGTGGGCCTGTTCGGCGCGCGGACGGCCAAGGGAAGTCGCGCGCAGCAGACCGCGGGCCGCCGTGGCCACGGTCCGGGCGCGTTCGTCCAGCCGCTGATCGGCCTGGGCACGCAGATCCCTGGTGACCAGGCCGACCAGCACCCAGCCGGAAGCCACCACCAGCAGCGGTACGACAGCGCCTACCACGATCGCGATCCGGGTGGAGAGCCTCACGGCCGGCGCCCCGTTTCGCCGCTCGCGTCGTCGCGCAGCACGAAGCCGACGCCGCGCACCGTATGCACGATCCTGGACCGTCCGCCCGCTTCCAGCTTGCGGCGCAGATAGCTGACGAAGGTGTCCACCGCGTCGGTACGGACCTCGAAGTCGTATCCCCACACCCGGTCCAGCAACTGGTCGCGGGTCAGGACCAGGCCCTCGTTGCGGGCCAGGACCTCGAGCAGCTCGAACTCGCGCCGGGTCAGCTCCACCGTCCTGCCGTCGAGACGGGCGGTGCGCGCAGCCGCGTCGAGCACCAGACCCCCGACCCGTACGGCGTCGGTGTCTGCCGGCGGGCGCCGGCGCAGCAGCGCGTGCAGGCGCAGCACCAGCTCGTCGAGGGCGAAGGGCTTGACCAGGTAGTCGTCCGCGCCCGCCTGCAGGCCGGCCACCCGGTCGGCGACCTCGTCGAGCGCGGAGAGCATCAACACCGGTATGTCCTTGCCGTCGGACCGCAGGCGCCGGCACACCGCGATGCCGTCGAGGTCGGGCATCGAGATGTCCAGGACCACCACGTCGGGCGACTCGTCCGCCACCTTCGCCAGCGCGCCGAGGCCGCCGTCCGCCAGATCGACGGCGAACCCGTTCAACCTCAGCCCGCGCCCCAGCGACCGCCGGATCGCGGCATCGTCGTCCACCAACAAGACCCGCCCCTGACCGGCCCTCACACCCATTCCCGCCTCCACCGTGACCTGCGTCGAACTCGGCCATCATGCGCTACCGCCTACCGCCTACCGCCTACCGCCTACCGCCCACCGCCTGCGGCCCGGCAGCGGGCGCCACCGGCCGGCCGTCTCACCGGATGCCGGTCACTCCGTCCGACCATCGCCCGTCCGCCCGCCGGTCACAGTCGTGATCCGCGAAGGCGGGATACCTCGGCAGCGCGCCCACGTCCCATCTGCCGGCAACCTCCCGCAGCAGCAGCCGCATCGTCTCCGCGAGTGCCGGAAAATCCTCCAGCGCGCTCGCCGACTCCCAGCGATACCTCAGCACCTGCCGTCTTGTCGGGACCGACCGTAAAGCCGGGTGAAGCGGCCCGTCCTCCCCGGTGTGCGGCAGGAGACACACCGTCGCGTCGACCGTCCAGACCGCGATCGCCCGCCGCATCCCGGCCTCCCACACCGCATCCTCACCCAGCGCCGGATACGCCGCCACGACCCCCGCGCGAAAGGCCTGCTCGATCTCCTCCGCCAACCAGGCCGGCAGGCTGAAGACACCCCAGCAGTTGGCGAACGGCATCCGGCAGTACGCGGCCGTCAGGAAGACCGACTGGAAGCGGGCGGATTCGAAGTCGACCAGCTGCAACCCGTCCGGGGTGAGAAGTGCGTTGTAAGGGCAGGTGTCGCCCGGAGTGAACGCTGGGTACTCCTCGCCGCCCACCGTCCCGATCCGGGCCAACTCTCCGGCCAGATCCCGCGGCACCGCGATTCCGGCGCCGGCGAGCAATGCGAGCAGGTCGGTGGCGTTCCGCTCGATCCACGGCTCGTCCTCCCAGGACACCATGCCCTTGTCGTACTGGGTCCGCAGCTGCGCGAGGTCGGCGCGCCTGTGCACCGATGCGGCGGCCAATTCTCCGAGCCCGCGGCCCCAGGCCAGCAATCCCTCCTGTGCGGCCTTCGGATCGTCCCCGAGCAGTACGTCCGCCAGCGTCGGCGCACCTCCGAGATCCTCCATCACCAGCAGCGGTACCGAGGCGTCCACGCCGAGCAGCGCAGGACCGGCCAGCTGAAGCGAGAGCCCGGCCGCCTCAGAGGTGAAGGAGCGAAGTCCCTCAGGCTCATTGGTGAACGCTTTGACGATCACGCTGCCGCCGGCTGCCGTCCGGCAGCGGAGCACGGTGTTGCCCTCGCTGCCACCCAGATCGACCGGGTCCGACAGCTCGGTACCCAGCAAGTCTCCCGCGGCCCACAGTGTCACGTTCATCTCGGCATCCTGGCACTGCTGCTTCGGGCGCCCCTTCTGACCGGCCAATCGCCATACCGACTGCCCTTGCCGTCGCAACGATGCGGGTCCGCAGGCCGGCCGAGGTCAGTGCTCACGGAGCGGAAATGCCCGGGCACCATGGTGGCGAGGTATGCCACGATGACACCCGTTGATCTTGCAGCGAGGGACAGCCAGGAGTGTGTGATGAAGTACGTCGATCTCGACGCGCAGGTCGGCGGCCTGACCGGAGTCATCGACCCCACCCACTACCTGGGCCGGCTGCCCGAGCTCAGCGGGAGCCTGCCTCCCGGGGCTCTGGCCTTCGCCACCGACCCGCATCACTACAGCTTCAGCGGGAAGCGGTGCGTCAAGGACCTGACGCTGCAGCAGGTGAGCTTTCTCGGCAACGACGGACAGGACATCGAGGCCTGCTTCCGGCACAACTGCTGGAAGCACGATGAAGACCTGGTGATCCGCTGGACGGGGGTCGTCGACGTCCGGATCGAGACGCCGGACGGTACTTCCTGGTCCGATCTCGAAACTGTGATCCTGGACGAAATCCTCCCGCACGACCACGGCTGCTCTCACGAGATGGCCTTCCGACCCGGAACCCTGATGATCACCTGTCGTGATATCACCGCCACTTGGGTCGAGACGGACTGCCCTGACGCCCGCCAAGGTCAAGGAACAAGCTGAGCCACCGCCCCCTCAGCGCCGAGTGCTTGTTGGCGGCGGGGCCAGAGTCCGTTGCACTTGCCGCTCTGAGGGAGGCCTGCGTACGCACGCCGCTCCCATGGGGGTCGCCTTGCGCTGCCGTACTCCTCAGCCACCCTCCGGCTCAGTCAGGGAATGACCGGATGGCGACAGGGCACTGATCGACGGCGGCCCCGGTTACTCGCTCACCTACTCGGCAAACATGCGTTTCTCACGGGTTCCTCGTGACAGTCATGACTGTTTCCGGCCCCGCTGGCGTGACAGCGTCGTGGTGTCACCAGCCGAGGGAGTGGGATGAACAAGGGTTATGCCGTCTTCTGCGACGCAGACCGGCAGTTCTACGACGCTCCCCATCGGCTGCCGACGAGCGGCAAGGGCCGTGGCGCGCCGTACGCGACGCTCAGCCGGGATCTGCCGGAGGGCTGGCAGCGCCACCGCTCCGGTGACTGGCTGGCGTTCCGTCCCCTGGACCGTGAACTCCCCAGCCAGGGCTGGAAGATCCATATCTCCGCCTGCCTGGACAACGCCGAGCAGGTGCTGGCGAAGGTCTGGGAGTACTGCGTGCCGCGCTCGGTGGCCTTCAAGTGCATGCCCAGCCGCTATCTGCTGCACATCCGCAACGCCAAGTACGCCGATCGCGGCGCCAGCGGAAAGTTCATCACGGTCTACCCGCCCGACGAGGAGCGATGTCGCATCATCGCCGAGGAGCTGGACGAGCTGCTCACCGGCGAACCGGGCCCGTACATCCTCAGCGATCTGCGCTGGGGCGCCGGTCCGGTGTACCTGCGCTACGGCAGCTTCACCGAGCGGCACTGCTACGACGACAAGGGCGAACTCCGCCCCGCCATCGAGGACGACCGCGGTCAGCTGGTCCCAGACCGCAGGGAACCCGCCTTCCGTGTCCCGGAGTGGGTCACCCTCCCGGAGTTCCTGGAGCCGCACCTCGCCGCCCGCTCCGCGACCACCGTCACCGAGCTGCCGTACGCGATCGAGCAGGCGCTGCACTTCTCCAACGGCGGCGGTGTCTACGTCGGCCGGGATCTGCGCACCGGTCAGCGGGTGGTGCTCAAGGAGGCGCGTCCGCACGCCGGTCTGGCGGCGGATGAAGCGGACGCAGTGGCCCGGCTGGCGCGTGAGCGGGACGCCCTGAAACGGCTGTCCGGGCTCGGCTGCGCCCCTGAGGTACACGACTGGTTCACCCTCGGCGACCACACCTTCCTGGTGCTGGAGTTCATCGAGGGCCGGCCGTTGAACAGCTTCTTCGCCCACCGCCACCCGCTGATCGAGGCCGACCCGAGTCCCCAGCGCCTCGCGGAGTACACCGAGTGGGCCATGCGCGTCCACGAGCTGGTGGCGGACGCGGTGAAGGCGATCCACTCACGGGGCGTGGTCTTCAACGACCTGCACCTCTTCAACATCATGATGTCCGAGGACGAATCCTCCGTCGTGCTCCTGGACTTCGAAGCCGCCGCCGTCGATGACGAATCCAGCCGCCAGGTGATCGCCAACCCGGGCTTCGTCGCCCCCGCGGACCGCCGGGGCTTCGATGTCGACCACTACGCCCTCGCCTGCCTGCGTCTGGCGCTGTTCCTCCCGCTCACCAGCCTGTTCGCCGTGGACCGCGGCAAGGCGGCACACCTGGCACAGATCGCCGCGGAACAGTTCCCGGTGCCCCGCGACTACCTCGATGAAGCGGTGACCGAGATCCTGCGGGGCCATCGGCCCACGAGCGCACCTGAGCACCCGGACCGGCGCGGGGGAGCGGACTACTTACCCGTGTCCCTCGGCGACTGGCCACACAGCCGCGATTCCATGGTCCGCGCCATCCTCGCCTCGGCCACTCCTGACCGGGAGGACCGCTTCTTCCCCGGTGACATCGCCCAGTTCGCCACGGCAGGCGGCGGCACCTGCTTCGCCTACGGGGCAGCCGGCGTGCTCTACGCCCTGGCCGAAACCGGAGCGGAGCGTTGCCCGGAGGCGGAGGAGTGGCTTCTGCAGAGGACAAAGACCCCCGCGTCCGGCAGCCCGCTCGGCTTCTACGACGGACTCTCCGGCGTCGCCTGGGTCCTGGACCGGCTCGGACACCGGGATCGGGCCCTGGATCTCATCGACACCCTCACCGCGCAGAGCTGGCAGGACATCGCCCCGGATCTGCACAGCGGACTGGCCGGCCTCGGCCTGGCGCTCGACTCCCTGGCCGGTTCCACCGGCGAGCGCTCCCTCGGAGATCGTGCCCTGCACTGTGCCCAGCTGGTGGCCGACAAACTCCAGGCCGGCGCGCCAGCAGCAGCTGGCGGCGCCACCACCCGCGCCGGGCTGCTGCACGGCGACAGCGGAGCGGCACTGCTCTTCCTGCGCCTGTACGAGCGCACCGACGACCCGGCACTGCTCGATCTGGCCGCCGACGCCCTGCGCCGGGACCTGGCGCGTTGCGTACGCGGCGCGGGGGGCGCCCTCCAGGTCAACGAGGGCTGGCGGACCATGCCCTACCTCGGCGCCGGCAGCGTCGGGATCGGCATGGTGCTCGACGACTATCTCGCCCATCGTCCGGACGCCGAGTTCGAACGGGCGCGGGGCGAGATCGTGCAGGCCGCCCAGGCCAAGTTCTATGCCCAGCCCGGCCTGTTCCGCGGTGCGGCGGGCATGGTGCTCCACCTCAGCCGCACCACGGCAGGCGGCCCCGGCACCTTCGCCGCCGACCTACGCCGCCAGATCGACTCCCTGTCCTGGGGCGCCATCCCGTACCGCGGGCATCTGGCCTTCGCCGGGGAGCAGATGATGCGTCTCTCCATGGACCTGAGCACCGGCACCGCCGGATGCCTGCTCGCCCTGGGCAGCGCGCTGCACGAGATACCCGTGCACCTGCCCTTCCTCCCGCCGCCACGGCGGCCCTGAAGCCGGCCCCAGCCGGGGCCGATCATGAAACACCCCGTCCCCATTGATGAGAGGAACCACCATGACCCTTCTCGACCTGCAGACGATGGAAACCCCCAAGGCCGAGGCCACCGAGGAGCTCCACACCGGCAGCCGCGCGAGCCTGCTGCTCTGCGGCGACAGCAGCCTGAGCGTCACCACCTGTAACTGACTCCTCGTTGCCGCGGAGCCTCGGCTTCCGTAGCGAGAAGGTCACGGCGAGCCCCGGGTGGCAACACCGCCCGGGGCCTGCCGCCCGTGCCCGTACCCATCCCCTGGAGGCGAGGTCCCTACCCGCATGTCTCGTACACCCGGGCCCTCCTCGTCCCCGCCACCTGCGTCCCTGCCGGCCTCGCCCCCACGGCCCTCGGCCACCCGGCGCGGGCCGGACGCCGCCCTCGGCCCCGTCCTGACCGGAGCCCTCCGGCACAGCTCGGTACTCACCACCGCCGCCTGCCTCTTCAGCGTGGCGTCCGCCGGCGCCGCGGTCGCTCTGCCCGCCGTACTCGGCCACACCCTCGATCTCGTACTCGACTCGCGGCCGGGCGGCCAGGCCGCCATCGCGCTGTGTGCCGTACTGCTGATCGCGGAAGTGCTCCTCGACGCCCTGGTGGCTCTGACCGGCGGCGTCACGACCGCCCGCAGTACCGCGTGGCTCCGCCGACGCGGCATCGACCACCTGATGTCCCTCGCGCCGCATCGCGTCGCCGACCACTTCACCCCCGGCGACCTGGTCACCCGGCTCACCGGGAACGCCGCCGACGCCGGCACCGCACCCACCACCGTGGCCACCGGCCTCGCCGCGCTCATCACCCCGATCGGCGCCCTGATCGCCCTGGCGCTCACCGACATCTGGCTCGCCGCCGTGTTCCTCGCCGGGCTACCGCTCCTGACCTGGCTGCTGCGCACCTTCGCCCGCGGCTCCTCCGACAGCGTCCGGCGCTATCAGCGGGTGCAGGCGGATATCGCCACCCGGCTCGTCGAGGCGCTCGGCGGCGCCCGGACGATCGCCGCAGCGGGCACCGAGCGCCGCGAGCGCACCCGCGTCCTCACGCCGCTGCGCGAACTGGGCGCGCAGGGACGGCACATGTGGCAGATCTACGGACGCGCCGTGGTCAGCAGCAGCATCCTGGTGCCGCTGCTGACCACCGCGGTCCTCGCCGTCGGCGGGATACGACTGGCGCACGGCAGCCTGACCGTCGGCGAGCTGCTGGCGGCTTCCCGGTACGCCGCCCTCACCGCCGGTCTGGGCGGGGTGGTCGGCCAGCTCAACGCCCTGGTGCGCAGCCGCGCCGCGGCCCACCGCACCGGCGAACTGCTCGCCCTGCCCCCGGTGCCGCACGGCTCCCGCCCGCTGCCCGCCGACGGCCGTGGTCGGCTCGAACTGCGTGCGGTCACCGTTGTACGAGGCGGCGCCGCCGTGCTGCGTGGTGTCGACCTGGTGGTGCCCGGGGGAGTGACGATGGCTGTCGTCGGGCACTCCGGGGCGGGCAAGTCGCTGCTCGCCGCCGTCGCCGGCCGGCTGACCGACCCCGATAGCGGGCAGGTGCTGCTGGACGGCGTACCGCTGAGCGAGGCCGATCCGGCCCAGCTGCGCCGCGAGATCGGCTACGCCTTCGAACGGCCGGTCCTGTTCGGCGAAACCGTCGGGGAAGCCATCGGCTTCGGTCCCTACGAGCCCCCGGCCCACGAGATCGAGGCCGCCTCCCGCGCGGCCGGCGCGGACTCTTTCCTCAGGCTCCTGCCGGACGGATGCGCCGCACCGCTCACCCGGGCCCCGCTCTCGGGAGGAGAGGTACAACGCCTGGGCCTGGCAAGGGCGTTCGCCCACGCCGGCCGTCTGCTCGTGCTCGATGACGCCACCTCCAGCCTGGACAGCGTCACCGAACTCCACGTCAGCCGGGCGCTGGTGCACGACGTTCGCACGGGCAGCAGGTTGCTGATCGCCCATCGTGTCTCCTCCGCCGCCCGCGCCGATCTGGTCGCGTGGATGGAGCACGGCCGGATCCGCGCGGTGGCCCCCCACGACCGTCTCTGGGCGGACCCCGACTACCGAGCGGTGTTCGCCCATAGCGGCGACGAGGACACCCGGGCCGCCTCATGAAGACGTCAACGGCACGACTCGTGCCCCGGGCGATGCGCTTTCTGCGCCGCCGTACCCGCGTACTGCTGCTTCTGGCCGGCTGGTCACTGCTGGAGTCCGCGCACACCTTCCTCGGCGGCTACGGGGTGGCCAAGGCCCTCGACGACGGCTTCCTGACCGGCCATACCGGCATCGGCCTGGCCTGGCTCGCCGTCACCGCACTGGCCGTCGTTATCGGCGGGCTGGCCGGCCGGGGAGTCTTCCGCGGGCTGGCCGACCTCGTCGAGCCGCTGCGCGACAGTCTGGTACGGCAAGTGGTCGCGCGGTCACTGACGCAGGCGGTGGCGAAACCGGCTCACGCGGCGGACAGCGCCGTGGTCTCGCGGCTGACCAACCAGACGGAGATCGCCAGAGACAGCTTCGCCGGACTCGTCCTGGTCGCCCGTTCCTTCCTCTTCACCGCCGCCGGAGCACTGCTCGGACTCCTTTCCCTGGCACCGCAGTTGCTGCTGATCGTCGTGCCCCCACTCGTCGCCGGGCTGCTGCTCTTTCTGGCCACGCTCCGGCCGATGGCGGCCCGCCAGCGCACCTTCCTGGAGGCGGACGAGGCCCTGTCGACGCGGTTCGGTGCCGTCGCAGAGGGACTGCGCGATGTGGTGGCCTGTGGTGCGCAGGAGCAGACCGCGGCGCGGGCGTACGGCCTGATCGAGGACGAGGCACGAGCGGCACGCCACCTGGCGGGCTGGGCCGCCGTCCGTTGTCTCGCGCTCGGCCTGGCAGGCCAACTGCCGATCCTGCTGTTGCTGGTCACCGCGCCCTGGCTGCTCCGGCAAGGAATCACCGCCGGCGTCGTGCTGGGCGCACTGACCTATCTGACCCAGTCACTGCTCCCCGCCCTCCACACCCTGATGAACGCGCTCGGATCCGCCGGCACCCGGCTGCTCGTGGTCCTGGACCGACTCACAACCGACTTCGGCCACGAGCCGGCGACCACCTCCCACTCCGCGCCGACCACCACCCCCACCACCCCCACCACACTGGCACCCGCACCCGCACCCGCACCGGCACCCATCGCCCCCACCCCGCCCAACGGCCCCCGCGTCGAACTGCGCGCGGTGACCTTCGCCTACGGTCCCGGCGCCCAACCCGTACTGCACGACCTCGACTTGACCGTCCAACCGGGCGAGCACCTCGTCGCGGTGGGCCCGAGCGGCATCGGAAAGTCGACCCTGACCGCTCTGATCGCAGGCCTCCTCGCACCGGACCACGGCGAGATACGCATCGACGGCCGTCCCGTCCGCGCCCCGTCCGGACCCGATCCGTCCCTCCAGCGGGTGCTCATCCCGCAACAGGCCTACGTCTTCTCCGGCACGCTCCGCGAGAACCTGCTCTACCTGTGCCCCGACGGCGCATCCACATCGGCGCTGGAATCATCGTCCGAAGCCGTCGGTCTGGGCCCGCTGGTCCACAGGCTCGGCGGCTTCGACGCGCGCATCGCCCCGGGCTCACTGTCACAGGGCGAGCGCCAGCTCATCGCGCTGGGCCGGGCCCACCTGTCTCCCGCCCCGCTCATCCTCCTCGACGAAGCAACCTGCCACCTCGACCCGGCAGCCGAACTGCGGGCCGAGCGCGCCTTCGCCGACCGCCCCGGCACCCTGATCATCGTGGCACACCGCATCACCTCGGCCCGCCGAGCCGACCGCATCCTGCTGCTCGACGGCACCCGAGCCACCTGCGGCACCCACGACGAGCTGCTCGCACGCTCGCCGCTCTATCGCGACCTGGCAGGAAGCTGGCAGCCACAGGCACTGGGACGCGGCTAGTCCTGTGACCGCATAAGTTCGCCGGGGCGGTGGTAGCAGCGGTGCCGGATGTGCGGTGATGACCTCCCCGACCGCTGGAGGCGCGGTGGTGGGGGAGCCTGTCCATGTACGCGAGTGGATGGGAGGCCGTCCGCGCCTGCTCAGCCTTGACGACGAGGACTTCGTCATGCAGACGGCCAGCACTCGACCAGCGGCCCCAACCTGGCGAACCTGTGCGGCCACAGCACTGGATGAATGAGACCGATGTTTGTGCCGGCCGCGACTATGGCGAAGGGCGCCCGTTGGCTCGTGTGTGCCGACAAACCTGGACGCCCTTCTGAACCGCATTGGAGTTGTCGGAGTCGTTCGCGGGTGGTTCGGGCTTGGTCCCGGTCTATGACCACACCGGACGCCGCCGACCTCGGCGCCCGTGACCGCCACTTGGCCGACAGCGTGCTGCAACTGCTCGACCGGTCTGCGCCCGACACCCGGATCGTGGTCACTGCTCACAACGCCCATATCCAGCGCACCGTCAACCGCACCGTCAACCCTGAGGGTGGCTCCCTTGCTCGGGTGCCCATGGGGCACCCGCTCGTCAAGGAGTTGGGAGCGGAGTATGTGTCGGTGGCGTTGACCAGCGACGGTGGCCGGACCGTGACGAACGTACCGGACCCGGCGCACCTGGCGGGGATGCGCCAGTCCGCTGCAGATGCTCCTCAGGCACCGCCTGACAGCGTGGAGGCCCTGTTCGTGGGCGTGCCGGAAGCGCCGGCGATGGTCGAGACCCGCGCACTGCGCACGCACGCCCCACGACACGGTCTGCCGGAGCCGACCCGCATCCGCATGGACGACGGCTTCCTGCCGGTGCCTGCCCTCGGACGTCTATGACGCGGTGGTGAGCGTCCCGCGCACCACGCTCAGCGCGGACTTGGCCGAGTTGGCCCCTTACCGCCAGGGGCCCATCGCCGCACCGGCCTGTAGGGGATGGCCGTACGGGATGGCTGTACGGGCCCACCGGTCGTGGGGACATTGCCGAAGCCCGAACCTGCGAGGTCTTTACCAACCGCGGCCGACCAGGCGCGCGGCGGTAACACTGTTTCCGTTGCGCTACAGTGTTGCTCATGAGCACGCTCTATCAAGACGCGCTACGCGCCGGCCAGGACGCCGTGCGCACCACGATCCTCGATTGCGCCATCAACCTGCTGGTCACGGACGGGCCCGCCGCATTGACCATGCGGCGGATCGCCACCGACATCGGCTCCTCGACCAAGGTCCTCTACACCATGTTCGGCGGCAAGGAAGGGCTGATCGATGCGCTGTACCGGGAGGGCTTCGCGCGGCTGCGCCGGGTTCAGGAACAAGTACCTCGTACGGAAGACCCGTTGACGCACCTTACCCATCTCGGGGCGGCCTATCGGGAGCACGCGCTCGCCGAACCGGCCTACTACCGGGTCATGTTCGAGCAGACCGTACCGGGCTTCCGGCCTAGCGCGGAGGCCCTCGCCATCGCCGAGACCGCCTTCGACACCTCGGCCGCCGCCGTGGCCGCCTGCATGGAGGCCGGGGTCTTCCAGCCGGGCGATGCCCGTGAGGTGTCAAAGATCTTCTGGGCGGCATCGCACGGCGCGGTGAGTTTGGAGATCGCCGGACATTTCACGCCGGAGGACGGTGGTCGGCGCTATGACGCGCTGATGGCGGCCGTGGCACGGGCGTTCAGCACCCAGCACGAGTCGAAGAACGAAGGGCAAGGAACATGACCACCACGCGCAACCGCTACCTGTCGGGGAATTTCGCCCCGGTCACCGAGGAAGTCACCGCCTACGACCTGCCCGTGACCGGGCGGATTCCGACCCATCTCAACGGCCGCTATCTCCGCAACGGCCCCAACCCACTGGGCATCGAGGACGCCGCCGCGCACATCTGGACCCTCGGCGCGGGCATGGTCCACGGGGTGCGCATACGGGACGGGCGCGCCGAGTGGTACCGCAACCGCTGGGTTCGTTCCGGCACGGTCGCCGACCACCTCGGCGAGCCGCGCCGCGGCACCCCGATCGACGAACAGTTGGACATCTCGCCGAACGTGCAGGTCGTGGGCTTCGCGGGCAGTACCTTCGCACTCATCGAGGGCGGCATCCGCCCCTACGAACTCACCTACGAGCTGGAGACGGTGGGGCCCTGCGCCTTAGGGGCGACCCCGGAGGGGTACAGCGCCAACGCCCACTCCCTCTTCGACCCGCGCACCCGCGAACTGCACTCGCTCGCCTTCCGCTACGGCTCCGACAACGTCCAGCACATCGTGATGAACGACTCCGGCACGGTGCGGCGGACCACCACCATCCCGGTCCCCGGTAACCCGTACATGCACGATTTCGCGCTGACCGACCACTACGTGCTGCTCTTCGACTCACCCGTGGTGTTCAGCCCCGCGCATCTGTCCACCGGGGTGCCGTTCACCTGGGATGACCGCCGTGGGGCGCGCGTGGGGGTACTGCCGCGCGAGGGTGGCGAGGTGCGCTGGTTCGGGCTCACACCGAGCCTGGTGGGGCACACCCTCAACGCGTACGAGAGGCCGCACGAGGACCTGCGCGGGTCGGGCACGGGCGGTTGTGACATCGTCGTCGACGTGATCCGGCATCCCGAAGGGTTCGACATCAGGGACGTCGGGTCCAGCCGGCCCACACTGGACCGGTGGACGATCGACCTGACGGCGGGGACGGTCCGGGAAGAACGCCTCGATGACCGGGTCCAGGAATTCCCCCGCCTCAACTCCCGCTATACGGGCCGACCTTACCGGTACGGCTACGCCGCAGCGGTCGAGCTCTACGCCCCGCCCACCGGCCCGGAAGACGACCGGCCGGACGAGGGGTTCAGCAATGCGCTGCTCAAACACGATCTGAGCAGGGGAACGACGGAAGCGCACGAGTTCGGGCGGGACGCGGCCGTGGGGGAGGGGGTGTTCGTCGCGGCGGAGTCGCCGGCGGCGGAGGATGACGGGTACGTCATGGCGTACGTCTTCAACCCGGAGCGGTCCGCATCCGACCTGGTGATCCTCCCGGCACAGGACTTCAGCGGCGAACCGATCGCCCGGATCCACCTGCCGGTGCGGGTGCCGTTGGGTCTGCACGGGAGCTGGGTTCCGGGGGAAGACCGGTGAACGGGGACCGTCGACCGGGCTGCCTGGCCTGGCCGTAGCGCCCGGAACGAGGGGTTGTAGGTCGTCTGGGAGCCGCTTGTAGTTGCCGGATGAGGCCGCGTCGTCGCCTGGGGCGGACCTGCCCGCGTACCCGCCCACGTACGTGACGGCGGCGACAAGGCTGCACCTGCTCAGCGGTCATGCTCAGTGCTCGGTGGTCAGGGGTGCAGGACGCTTCAGGGCGCTGCCTGCCCCGGCCCTGGGGGCCTAGACGAATGAGTCCGATGTTTGTGCTGGTCGCGACCACGGCGAAGGGCGCCAAGCAAGTGCCCACCTGGCACGACAACCTACGGCTGAGCGACTCCACCCCACTGCCCTGCGCCGCCTCCCGGGAAACAGTCAAACGCTCCGACCTGGCCGGCCACGCAGGCTATGGCTACTGCCGCAGCCATTCCCGCTACTTCTGGGGATTCCGGCTCTACCTGGTGACAACAGCCGAGGGCATGCCTGTCACATGGTGCCTGGCCCACCCAGGGCTCGGCGAACGAGAGGTGATGACCCCACTGCTGGAACGCGACCGCCACCTCGTCCATTCCGGCCAGGTGATCCTCGCGGACAAGGGCTTCGCCGCCGGGAGTTCGAGGCATTCCTCGCCGAGCGCCTGCGCGTCCATCTGGTGCGGCCGGGCCTGAGGAACGAGCCTGTACGAAACGGACGCCTGGCCCAAGTCCGCCAGTGGATCGAGGCCGTCTTCGACACCCTCAAAGGCCAGCTCAGCCTGGAACAACACGGGGCCGAACACCTGCTGGTGTCTTCGCTCGCCCCGCCCAACGCCTCCTGGCCCTCGCAGCCGGCATCTGGCACAACTGGACCACCAACGCCCCCGTCAAGCGATCACTGATCGCATACGACCACTGACGACATCGGACTCACTCATCCAGGGGCTGTCCGATGGGACGTTGGCGACTCACCGGACACCCCCTACGGCGAAGACCATTGGTCTCCTCCGTCCGCAACTCGCGTGCGACATCGGATCGTTCCTCAAGGACTGCATCCGCGACAAGCCCGTGAGGTGTCCGCACACCCCTGCTCGGCGCTCGGCGTCCGTTCGGCCGGGGCGGCGCAGCGGCAGGGGGCCGGCCCGTGAGGGCAGGCCCCCTGCGGTAGGAGTTCTTCGGGAGGCTCGCGGCCGGATGATCAGCCGTAGAGGACAACAACGGCGATTCCGTAGTTGCCGTAGCCGTAGCCGAATCCGTAGTCGTCGAAGCCGTAGTGGCTGTAGCCCCCATAACCGCCGTCGAAGCAGTCCGAGCCTCGGTTCCAGTCGTTGCAGCTCCAGGCGCTGGAAGGTGCGGCTGCCGGTGTGGCGGCGGGAGCTGCGCTTGCGGCGCCGGCCCCGGCCAGCACAAGGAAGGGCACTGCGCACAGCGCTGCGACGATGCGGTGCGTCCTGGTCTTCGCGCGCATGATCGTCCCCTCTCGGGGTTGATGCGTTGCCGATTTATCGGCGTATCAATATGGAGTTCTCCTGGCCTCACCGCTGTGCGCCGGGAACGCGCGAGGCCCTGGCGCACCGGGGCGACTTCGCAGGACTCCGACCTGCTTCGCTGACATAGTTGCAATCTCAATGCAACCTCAATCAGACGTCGCTTTCGAGCGTAGGCACGGCGCCCCGGGAAGGTCAAACATTGCTCTCCGCACAGGCCTGGCCACGGTGCGGGGCCGCCCGGCGGGCCGCCCAGGACACGCCCCAAGGACTGCCCGGCGGGTAAAGGCTGCCCGGCGGGTATCGACTGTCCGGTGGATATGGACGGAGCCAGAGCCGGGGGCGGCAACGGCGACGGTGCCGTGAAATGTGTAGGCACGCTTGTCGAAGCGGGTCGCTATCGCTCGGAAGGTCTTGAGCAGGCTGATTGTCCGCTCGGCTTCGTTCCTGCGAGCGTTTCGCGGCTGGCCGAACCCGGCCGGTGGGCCGCCCTGATCCCACGCCGCTGGCGGTGGGCCCGCTGATCCCTGCGCTCGGGAACCGTGTGTCGGATCTGGCGTCGTTGCAGATGTTGCCGGTTGCGGCGGGAGCTGTACGCCTTGTTATCGCACAGGTGGTCCGGTCGGGTCCGTGGGTGCTCTCCGGCCGGGCGGGGTGGCCGGATGCGGTCCAGAACCGGGATCAGCTGCGGTGCTCGCCTGCCCTTCCGGTGCTCGCCCGGTATTTTCGATCGATGCAGGCTTCGTCGATTGTCCAGGCTCGATTCCCTGGTGGGGCGACCGAGCCGTCCGATTCCATTTCCCACCCGCTGACCGACCCGGCGCCGGCCTCAGTGGAATTTCCGCACCGGGAATCGAGGGCAACGCGGCATTTCGAAAGCGGGCGGGTGAGCGTCTGGGACTGCCCCCGAACGCGCAGATGGCCGTGCGAAGATCCAGGGACCGTGCACGGCCACCATGGAGGACGAGAATGTTCGCGATATCGCTGGGTGAAGGGGCTGAGCTGCGCCCACTGGAGCCCTGGCAGGCCGAGGAATTCCTCGCCCACATGGACCGCGGCCGCGAATACATAGGCCAGCACGTCGGGCTCCCCGACGTCGCAGCCGACCTCGACTCCGCGCGGAGCTGGCTCCAGTCGTACGCCGACAAGACCGCTGCCGACACCGGCCGGCTCTACGGCATCTGGCTCGACGGACTCCTCGTCGGCGGCGTCCTCTTCAGGGTCTTCGACGCAGCTGCGGGCAACTGCGAGGCCGGCTGTTGGCTGGAACCGGCCGCTGCCGGACGCGGTCTGGTGACCCGCGCGGCATGCGTCATCATCGACTGGGCGGTCCAGGAACGCGGAATGCACCGTGTGGAGTGGCTGGTGTCCTCCGAGAACACTTCGAGCATCAATGTGGCCAAGCGGCTCGGCATGCGCTGCGACGGGGTCCTGCGCGAGAACTCCCCCTACCGGGGCGTACGGCAGAACACCGAGGTCTGGTCGGTGCTCGCACCCGAGTGGCGTTCCGCGCACAGCACCCGTTAGGGGGACTCTCGCATTCGCCCCTTGGTGATGTGACCGGGAAGGTTCGCCGGTTCGGCGGTCACGCTGCGGTGAGGAGGGGGCGTCCGCCTCGGGTGGATGCCAGGGGCGGGCGTCGCGCTCGTGCCGCGTCTGGTGCAGCCGCTGCACCGGCCCGCCCTGGTACTCCGCGCTCCCGAAGGGGAACCGCTTACCCGCCATGTCTTTGCGGCAGTGCAGGCGGTCGCCGAGAATGACCTTGTGCTGACCGCTGTCCTGGAACGGCTGACCGCGGCAGGCAGGCAGGCAGGCAGGCAGGCAGGCGGGCGGAGGCGGGGCGGATGCCCAACGCGCGGCGACCTTGAATGCGTGATCACCGAGCAAGCCGGCCACACCCGCCCTGGTCCTCGCGCAATCTCGGTGCCGACGGCGACGTGCTGACCGTGGACGTGGACGAGACCGGTTTCCTGATCCTCAGCAGCGGATCACAACGGATACCGAGGCGTTCGAGCACGCAGGTCGGGGCGTCGGCGACCCACTCGCCGACCGCCAGCAGTGAGGTGGCTCCGGTCAGTACGGCACACGCGCTCAGCGCGAGCACGGCGGCCAGGGCGTGGCGCACTCCGCGCGGGTCACGCGGGTCGGGCACTTCAGCCAGCCGCTCAGCAGCCCCGGGATCTCCTCGGGGCGGGGTTCGGGCTGCTCGCGGAGTTGGTCAAGAGCAGCCGGGATCGGGGATGATGCGTCGGCAGGCACGGTCTTCCACTCGGATCACAGGGCGTCGAGAACTCCATGATCTTCGAAGCCCGTGCGCGGGCTGGCCCCAGCTCCGGTGACGCGCAGCGCGCACCTGCGCGAGCTGCCCGGCCTCCCTCGACGAACAGCGCTGTGGGCAGGTCGGACAACGCCTGGATCCGCACCTAACCGAGTGCCGGAGGGTGCTCGGCTGGACGGCGTCCCCAGGCCGAGATCAGCGGCGCGAGTGTCAGGTCGAGTTTGCCCGCGTGGATGGCGGCCAGGTGCGCGTCGATCTCGGCGTCGTCGGCCAGGCCGGCCGCGAGCAGCTCGCCGCGCACGTGCCGGATGGTCGCCGCCTCCAGCCGGTCGCAGGCCAGCCCGCCGACCGGGAAAGAGCCCGCCGCGGCGACATCTACCAAGCCGGCCTCACGCAATGCCCGCGGCAGTGTCCGGCCGTAGCGCAGGTCCGCGCCGCGGCGCGTCAGCAGCTCCCGGACCGCGTCGCGCAGCCGGTTGGCCCGCCGCTGCGCAGGGCCGCTGTCGTCCAGGCATGCCAGTGGCTGCAGAGCGGTATCGGCGTCCTCGACCAGCAGCCAGCCGCCGGGCCGTAGCGCTGCCGCCATCGTGGCCAACGCGCGAGCCCGGTCGGGTACATGGACCAGCACGAGCCGGGCGTGCACCAGATCGAACGTCCCCGGCTCCGGGGGCGGATCAGCGGCGACGTCGTGCTGGCGCACCTCGTACCCGTCGCCTGCCTTCAGCCACGACGGGGCGATGTCCGTGGCCAGCACGTGCCCGGTCGGACCGACGGCCGCCGCGAGCGCCTCCGGGATTCTGGGGCCACCGGCCCCCACTTCCCAGCAGCGCGAGCCAGCCCTGACCCCCAGTCGATCGAAGTGCCCGCGCGTCACACCGTCGAACAGCTCGGCCAGCCAAACGAATCGCTCGCCCGCCTCGGCGCGCGCGTTGTCCAGCAGGTACCCGCGGGCGGGAGCGGACTCTCCACCGAGCGCGGTAGTCCCGCCTATCGGATCTGGTCGGCCACCAACGTGCGGCGGGCGGGGCGAGGAGGTCATGACTACATGGTCAACCTTCCCGGGCCACCAGCGCCACGACGACGGGAGAGGGATGTCTCACACAGCCAGCGAACCCCGCACGTCCTACAGCACGGTTCTGCACCGTGACGCGCCGGAAGGAGTACATGTATTCGGCCCCCACAGCCAGCGCACCAGGCGCGGGACAGCGCGCTGACCGGACTGTCGGCTATGGCGGGTTCGACCTCGTACCGGACGCCTTCGATCACGACGTAAAGTCGGGGCCAGCGGATCCAGCAGATGCACGTCCCCGTTCGTGACGGGTGGTACCTCTTCTCCAGTTCGGGATCCGGGGCTGAGACCACACACCGACACTGTCTTACTCCCAGGGCTTCCCACCCGACAGACCGTCATGAACCGGACACCATCCGACTACGCCGAAGCCCTGCTGCGGTAGTACGCCAGCAGCCATAAGCATGAGCGTCAGACATCAGCATCAGCGATCAGCCATCAGAAACCAGCCCCGGCCCGGAGCGCGTCAGTTGCATCCGCACCGCCGCCCCGGCCTAGACCCAGCCGGCCCCCTGGGATATTCGTATCGCATCCACCCGGTTCCGGGCTCCGGTTTTTCGATTGATTGCCGCCATGTAATTGCGCACCGTACCGCTGCTCAGATGCAGTTCGCGGGCGATCTCGGGGACGGAGGCACCTTCCGCGGCGAGCGACAGCACGCTCAACTCACGTGGGGTGAGCGGCATGTCGGCGGCCTCGAGAAAATCCGGTGTGAGCGAATGGTCGACATAGCGCTTGCCGGCCGCCACCAGATTTATGGCGTGCAGCAGCCGGGCGGGAGGCGCGTCCTTGTCCACAAACCCCCGCGCCTTGGCGGCGATGGCGCGCCGAAGGGTGCCGGGCCGACAGGCGCTGGCCAAAACCAGCAGCGCGCATCCCGGGCCGCCCGGATGGTCCGGTGCCGGTACCGGACCCGCGCAGTCCCCGTCCACGACGCACACCTGCGGTCGGAAGGCACGAGCGCGGTCCGGGGCGCTTCCCCAGCAGGCGGCGACAGCGTCGATTCCTTCCTCGTCGCGCAACAGCGCGGTGAGCGCCGAGCGCAGCAGCCGCGTCTCGTGAACAACCAAGACCCGGATCACGTTCGCCCCCTCATGTCTACAACAGCACTGTCAGCCCCCGTTGTCGCACCAGTCCCTTCGGGAACAACCGGCGGTGCGGCGACAGCTACCCTTCTGAGCCACTGCCACAGCACACGGTTTCGGCCCCGAACGGTGCCCGCTGAATTGTCACGGCTGCTATTCCTGCCAGATGGTGTTTTGCGGGATGTGACTGGAAACAGCGTGAGCATGCACGCCTGCTGCTGCGCTCATTTGCTGCGGGGATGGCGGAACTCCACAATCTGCAACGGCGGACTGTAACCGGTGGTACACCCGCTTGCGAGTGCGAAGACGAAGTGGATCACGCCCGCCTTGGGCATCGCCCGGAGTGCGGCGGCATCGTAGGAACTTCACACACCAGCGGGCCGGTTTCCGGAAAGAGGGCTGCGCGACCACCAGGGAATTCCCGCCATCTCGGCGATCGGCTGCTGAGTGGGCCGCTTCCGCTCCTGTTACGGATGTGATCTGAGTGTCAGGTGGTTGCTGTGGGGGCAGGGAGCATCGCGGCGCGATATCGACATGCCCCTGTCTCCACCGGCGACGATCGCCGACACGGTCCGACTCGGCGGTCCGCAACTCGGTAGCCCCGCCGGCCACGGCAATGGGACGTGTCGATCGGGGCGTTGGCGGTGCTGGCCTGGTGCCTGAAACAGCTGTGAAACCGCGGTGAAACTCGCGGTGGCAGGCTCGGTGAGGTCGTGGCCTGCGGGCCTTTTGCACCACTGGGAGTCACCATGCATCGGCACGCGCAGGAACACGAGACGGCCGTTGATGGCGTACCGCCGTTGGGGCGTCTGCACGAGGTCGGAGGGCGGCGGCTGATGGTTCACCGCTCGGGCAGCGGCGGCCCGACCGTGGTGTTCGCGGCCGGGGCCACGCCGTCGGCCTGGATTACCTGAACCTGCACAACCGGGTCTCCGAGTTCACCACGTCCGTGCTCTACGACCGTGCTGGAACGGGTTGGAGCGACGAGATAGAGCTGCCCCGTACCGCCACCGAGGACGCCGACGAGCTCAGGAGTCTGCTGCGGGCGGTCGGTGTGCCCGTTCCGTATCTGCTGGTTGGCCACTCGCTGGGTGGCGCCTACGTACGCCGCTTCGCGCAGCTGTTCCCGGACGAGGTGGCCGGCTTGCTGCTGTTGGAGCCCTCCCACGAGGACTGGGACGCCTACCTGCCGGAGCAGCTGCAGCCGCGGAAGCGCAGGGGTGTCGGGGCAACCGTGGCCCAGAGGTCGCGGCGATGGCGCTGGCGGCGAGATTGCCGAAGGACTGGACGGTGGCGAGCATCCCGAAGGCCGAACCGCGCAAGTCCTTGGGGGGTCTTGCGGATCGCGTAGATGATCGCGGCGGCGGCCAGCAGGCCCGGGATGACGGAAAAGCCGACGATGCGCGCCGCGCAATGGCGATGCTGCTCATCGCCTGCCGCCGGGTCACCGCCGTCGTCTTCGACAAGACGGTCACCCTCACCTTCGGGCGGCCGCTGGTCGCGAGCGTGGTTTCGCTGAGCGCCGGCTACACCGCCGACGAGGTGCTGAGCCTGGCCGCCTCCGGCGAGCTGCACGCCCGTCACCCGCTGGCTCAGGCCATTGCTGGTCTCCGTCCGGCCGGGTGACTTGGCTTGGGGCCCTCGAACGAGGGCCGGGCCGGTAACCGCCGTCCCTCAGCCCAGCCCAGGGATACCGGAGATCAACAGATCGATGAGTTTGATGCCGATGAACGGGGCTACCAGGCCGCCGAGTCCGTAGCGGGTGAGGTTGCGGCGCAGCAGGTCGTGGGCGGAGGAGGGGGTGTAGCGCACGCCGCGCAGGGCGAGCGGGATCAGCGCGATGATGATGAGCGCGTTGAAGATGATGGCGGAGGTGATCGCTGAAGTCGGACTGTGCAGCCCCATGATGTTCAGCGCCGCCAGGCCGGGGTAGGCCCCGGCGAACATGGCCGGGATGATCGCGAAGTACTTGGCGACGTCGTTGGTGATCGAGAAGGTGGTCAACGCGCCCCGGGTGATCAGGAGTTGCTTGCCGATCTCGACGATCTCGATGAGCTTGGTCGGGTTGGAGTCCAGGTCCACCATGTTCCCGGCCTCCTTGGCGGCCGAGGTTCCGGTGTTCATGGCCACGCCCACGTCCGCCTGCGCCAGCGCGGGGGCGTCGTTCGTGCCGTCACCGGTCATCGCGACGAGTTTGCCGCCCTCCTGTTCCTGTGCGATCAGGGCGAGTTTGTCCTCGGGGGTGGCCTCGGCGAGATAGTCGTCCACGCCCGCCTCCCGGGCGATGGCCTTGGCCGTCAGTGCGTTGTCGCCGGTGATCATCACCGTACGGATGCCCATCCGCCGCAGTTCGGCGAAGCGTTCGCGGATGCCGTCCTTGACGACGTCCTTGAGGTGGATGACGCCCAGGACCCGCGCCGTGTACCGGTCGTGCACCGCCACCAGCAGCGGGGTCCCGCCGGACGCGGCGATCGAGTCGGTGAACAGCCTTGCTTCGGCGGGCACTTGGCCGCCGCGCAGGGCAACCCAGTCGATGACCTGGGCGGCCGCACCCTTGCGGATGGCGTAGCCCGCACCCCCGGACCAGCGCAGATTGACGCCGCTCATCCGGGTCTGCGCGCTGAACTCCACGTATTCGGTGTGTTGCAGTTCCCCCTCGGCCGGCTCACGCAGCCCGTACTTCTCCTTGGCGAGGATGACGATCGAGCGGCCCTCCGGGGTCTCGTCGGCCAGGGAGGAGAGCTGGGCGGTGTCCGCGAGCTGGAGTTCGTCGATGCCGGACATCGGGACGAAGGCGACTGCCTCGCGGTTGCCGAGGGTGATGGTGCCGGTCTTGTCGAGCAGCAGGGTGTTGATGTCGCCGGCCGCCTCGACCGCGCGGCCCGACATGGCCAGGACATTGCGCTGGACGAGGCGGTCCATGCCGGCGATGCCGATCGCGGAGAGCAGTGCGCCGATCGTCGTGGGGATGAGCGTGACGAGCAGGGCGACCAGCACCGTCGTCGACTGGGCCGCGCCGGCGTAGGAGGCCATCGGCTGCACGGTGACCACGACCAGGATGAAGACGATGGTGAGCGCGGCGAGCAGGATGTGCAGCGCGATCTCATTGGGAGTGCGCTGCCGGGTCGCGCCCTCGACCAGGGCGATCATCCGGTCCAGGAAGGACTGGCCGGGGCGGGAGTTGACCCGTACGACGAGGCGGTCGGACAGCACCGTCGTGCCGCCGGTGACGCCCGAGCGGTCGCCACCCGACTCGCGGATGACCGGTGCCGATTCGCCGGTGACCGCTGACTCGTCGACCGCGGCGACACCGTCGACCACGTCTCCGTCGGCCGGGATCACCTCGCCCGCCCCGACCAGCACGAAGTCGAACGGCTGCAGATCGGCGGCCGCGACGGACTCGGTCTCGGCGTCGCGGAGGTCGATGCCGACCCGCCAGTTGTTGCGCAGCCGCCGGGCGACGATGTCGGTACGCGCCTTGCGCAACGAATCGGCCTGCGCCTTGCCGCGGCCCTCGGCGACCGCCTCCGCAAGGTTGGCGAAGATCACCGTCAGCCAGAGCCAGCCGCTGATCACCCACGCGAAGACGGACGGGCTGAGCAGCGCGGAGAGCGTGGTGAGGACGGAGCCGCAGGCCACCACGAACAGCACGGGATTGCCGGCCAGCGCCCGTGGATGCAGCTTGCGCAGCGCCTCGGGGAAGGACGTCAGCAGCGCCCTTGGGTCGAACAGCCCGCCGGGCTCGCGACGTCGTCGCCGTCGGCCCCCGTGCGACGGACCGTCCTGGGCAGGCGTGGTTGCCGTCGGGTCCGTCGAGGTCGTCGGCGCCGTCGGAGCATGGGGCGGGGCGGGATACATGGGGAAACCTTCTGGGAGACCGGCCCCCTACCGGGCCGGGAGGTCTGATGGCTTGGTGCCAGGTCGTGGCCAGGTCGTGGTGTGGTGGCCGGGCGTTCGATGGGCGAACCGGGCTGATCGGGAACCGCCAGGGGCAGGCGGGCTCGTTCTCCGGCAGCCGCGGCCGAATCTACGGCTCAGCGGTCGGGCAGATGCCCCACTGCACAGCGGATTTGCGGCTCTCTTACGGGCGGCCCGGCCCCCGCGTCACGAAGGCGTCAACAGCGCCGTCAAGGGCGTCAACAGCGCATCAATGCAGGCCCAACGCGGGCGCGCCGGACGCAGAATCGTGAGTACGGGTGCAGGCGACCGGCCGTGCTGTGCCCAGGGCGGGCGAGTGGTCACCGCCGCCGGAACAGTGCGCAGTACCGAAGCGGGGCCTGGCCGCCGCCGAGTCACGACACGGAAGCGTCGCGAGCCGTGCCGCCCTGCCCCTCGCCCTGCGCCTGCCGAGCCAGGGGGTGGCGCATGACCGGATACGGATACCCGCCGCGGGACCGGATCGCGTTGCTCGACGGCAGATTCCTGCTCGACCCCTGTCCGGGCCCCGTGCCCTCGCTGCCCGCGCGCCGCGTCGCGGTGACCCTGGCCGGCCAAGCGGGCGCGGCACTCGACACGGCCGGGCCGATGGCGAAGGACGGCTGACACCCCCGCCGCGAAGCAACCGCGCCCCACACAGACACCGTGAGCCCGCGACCCAACCCATGCGCACACAGACATACCTGCGTGCGTACGCGCATACGCAATCTTGACGCCGAACTCGTGTGCGAGACGAAGCCGAACGCCCCCACCCCGGCACTCTTGACGGTGTGACATCAACTCTCCACCTTCGTACGGGACTTGGGCAGCGCTCCCAGCACATGGTGATCTGCGGCGACGACGGGCTCGCACACCGGCTCGCGGTGACCTTGGACGCCGTGTGCGGCGAGGCCGTCACCGTCGTGCTGCCCTCCCGGCGCGAGGGACACGCGCCGGAGATCGCCGCCCTGCACCGTGATCCGCACTCGCCGATCGAACTGCTGGTGGCCATGCGCCCGGACGAACAGACGCTGCGCGCCGCCAGGGTGGAGCGGGCCGCCGCGCTCGCCCTCACCTACCGCGACGACCAGGTCAATATGACCGCCGCGCTGCTGGCCCGCAGCCTCAACCCGTCCATACGCCTGGTCATCCGGATGTTCCACCGCGAGCGCGGCCGCCACCTCGAACGCCTCCTGGACCGGGCCGTGGCGGCGCTCGGCCGCAGCGACGACGCCTCGTTGGACATGTCCACCACCGTGCTGTCCGACACCGATACCGCGGTCCCCGAGCTGGTGGCCGCCGCGGCGGTCGGTCAGGGACACACCCTCCAGGTCGAGGGCCAGGTCTTCCGCGGCGTCGTCCGCCCCGCCCGCACACCGCCCCAGCCCGCCGACCTGGCGACGCTGGCCGTACTGTCCGGCGCCCATCAGGACGACCCGGCGAGCGAGGACAGCGCCGAGACCCCCGGCGAGGAGGGCACCCAGCTGCTGCCCGACACGGTCACCTCGTACCACCGGCAGTTCACCCACGGCCGGCTGATGCTGGAGGAGGTCACTCACCACCACGCGCCCGACGCCCCCGCGCATCGCCGCCGAGGCTCCGGGGCCTGGCTGCGGGACCGGCTGGCGCATCTGCCGTGGAAGGTGTTCCTCTCCCGCGAGGTCATCGCCGTCTTCGGGGCGCTGGCCGCGATCGTGGTGGCGCTGGCCGCCGCGACCGCGCTCGTCGAGCCCGGTCCACTGTGGAAGTCCGTCTACCTGCCGCTGCTGGACATCTTCACGATGGGCGACCCGGCGACGAACGAGTCCCCCGCCCGCCGGGTTCTCCAGCTCATCGCCGGATTCGTCGGCCTGGCCGTTCTGCCGCTCGTCGTGGCCGCGACCGTGAACGCCACCGAGGCACTCCGCGCCGCCTCGGTGGGCCAGCCGCCCGCCGCCGACCTGGCCGACCACATCGTGCTGGTCGGCCTCGGCAAGGTCGGCACCCGGGTACTGGCCCAACTGTGCACCACCGAGCACCGGGTGGTCGTTGTGGAACGCGATCCGCACGCCCGTGGCGTCGCCCTCCCGCGAGCTGGGTGTGCCCCTGCTGCTGGAGGACGCCTCCGCCCCCGGTGTCCTGGACCGGGCCCGTATCCGCCAGAGCAAGTCACTGCTGGTGCTCACCCGCGACGACGGTGAGAACCTCGACATCGTGATGGCCGCCCGGGAGGCGAACCCACAGGTACGCGTGGTGATGCGGCTCTACGACGACGACTTCGCCGCCACCGTCTCCCGCACCCTGCGCGCCTCCTATCCCGACGCCACCACCCGCAGCCGCAGCGTCTCGGCGCTGGCCGCGCCGTCCTTCGCGGCCGCCATGATGGGTCGTCATGTCCTGGGCGTCATGCCCGTCGAACGCGGCTCCCTCCTCTTCACCACCGTCGATGTCGCCGGCCACCCGGAGCTGGAAGGCCGCTCCATCCACCAGGCCTTCCGCCAGCACCAATGGCGCGTCCTGGCCGTAGGCGCCGTGGCCCCGCCACCGTCCTCCACCTCGACCGACACACTCGGCGGCCTCCACCTCGACCGCCCCGGCTTCGACTGGCGCCCACCACACGGCCGGATCCTGCATGCGGGCGACCGCGTGGTCCTGGCGTCGACCCGGCGCGGCCTGGACTTCCTGCTGACGGGGGTGCAGCCTCATCCGACGCAACCGGGTACCTGAGGGGCCGCGACGCAACGGAACGCTCCGCACATCGCCTGCCCGTGGGCTGAGCCAAAGGCCTTTTTCGGCCACGCCAAAGCCATCCCCCGCGTTGACGTGCCCTTACGCTCGCCCGCGTGGCCAAAATCGTGGATGCAGTCAAGCGGATACTGATCGGCCGGGCGCTGCCCAGTGAAGGGCTCCACGAGACCCTGCTGCCCAAACGGCTGGCACTGCCGATCTTCGCCTCCGACCCGCTGTCGTCCGTCGCGTACGCCACGCAGGAAATCCTGCTGGTACTGACGCTGGCCGGCCTGACCTATCTGCATCTGGCCACCTGGGCGGCGGTCGCAGTGGTGTGCCTGCTGGCCGTGGTGGTGCTGTCCTACCGTCAGGTCGTGTACGCCTACCCGTCGGGCGGCGGCTCGTACGAGGTCGTCTCCACCAACCTCGGACCGTCGGCGGGACTGGTGGTCGCCGCGTCCCTGCTGGTCGACTACGTGATGACGGTCGCGGTCTCGGTGGCGTCCGGTGTGGACAACATCATCTCCGCGTTTCCGTCGATCAACGAGTACCGGACGGTGATGGCGGTCGCGTTCGTCGCGCTGCTCGCGACGGTGAACCTGCGCGGTATGCGCGAATCGGGGCGCGCATTCGCGGCTCCCACCTATCTGTTCATCGCCGGGGTGCTCATCATGTCCACCACGGGGCTGTTCCGCTGGATCGTCGGCGACGCTCCGGTGGCCGAATCCGCCGCGTACGGCATCGAGCCGGCCCCCGGGGACGCCCACCTGGCCGGTCTTGCCCTCTTGATGCTGGGGCTGCGCGCGTTCTCCAGCGGCTGTACCGCGCTGACGGGCGTCGAGGCCATCTCCAACGGCGTCCCGGCCTTCCGCAAACCCAAGTCGAAGAACGCCGCGACCACGATGAGCGCGATGGGCCTGATCGCGATCCTGATGTTCTCCGGCATCACCGCCCTCGCGCTGATCGCGAACGTCCACATCACCGACGACACCTGCCGCCTCACCGGCTTCACCGGCAACTGCGAGACCACACCCCAGCGCACCGTCATCGCCCAGCTCGCCGCCGCGATCTTCGGCGGCCCCCAGAGCGTCGGGTTCTTCTACATCCAGGCCGCCACCGCCCTGGTCCTCGTCCTCGCCGCCAACACCGCCTTCAACGGCTTCCCTCTCCTGGCGTCCATCCTGGCCCAGCACCGCTACCTGCCGCGCCAGCTGCACACCCGCGGCGACCGACTGGCCTTCTCCAACGGCATCGTCGCCCTCGCCGTGGTCGCCGGCGCCCTGCTGTGGGCGTTCCACGCCTCCGTCACCAACCTCATCCACCTCTACATCCTCGGCGTCTTCACCTCCTTCACGCTCTCCCAAACCGGCATGGTCCGGCACTGGAACCGCGTCCTGCGTGCCGAGCCGGATCCGGCCCGGCGCCGGCACCACCACATCGCCCGCGTCATCAACGCCTTGGGCGCCGTGGTCACCGGCCTGGTGCTGGTCATCGTGCTGCTGACGAAGTTCACCCAGGGCGCTTATCTCGCGGTGATCGCGGCCGTCGTCCTGTGGCTGATGATGCGTGGCATCCGACGCCACTACGACCTCACCGCGGCCGAACTCACCGTCGCCGACCCGCGGGCCGAGATCGTGCTGCCCTCCCGCATCCATGCCATCGTCCTGGTCTCCAAGATCCACAAACCCACGCTGCGGGCTCTGGCGTATGCCCGCGCCACCCACCCCGACGTCCTGGAAGCCCTCACCGTCGCCGTCGACCGCGACGAGGTCCAGGACCTGAAAACGCAGTGGGATGCGGCCGGCTTCGAGACGCCGTTGAAGACGCTGGCCTCCCCTTACCGTGAGGTCACCCGCCCGGTCCTCGAGTACGTACGCTCCATCGGCCGCACCAGCCCCCGCGACGTGATCAGCGTCTTCATCCCCGAATACGTCGTCGGGCGCTGGTGGGAGAACCTCCTGCACAACCAGTCCGCCCTCTGGCTCAAGAGCCGATTGCTCTTCGCCCCGGGCGTCATGGTCACCAGCGTCCCCTGGCAACTCAGCTCCTCGGAACGCAGACCCCCGCGCCCCAGCGTCCGCGCCCCGGGTTCCGTCCGCCGCGGCGAGCCCGCCCTGACACCCTTGACGACGAAGGACGGCCGTGGACCGGGATCGGACTCGCCGCCCCCGGGACCTGAACGGCGATGAGGGACCTGAACGCCGACGAGGGCGGCGCCCCGGCCGAGCCCTGGCGGACGTTGTCCGATACCTGACGTCACACCGGCGTCTCCCTGACGTCCTACCAGCGTGAGAGCGTGAAACGTCGACGAAGGAGCAAGGCGTATGAGCGGTATCTACCGGGACCGATGGATCGAGTGCACGTCCGACTCCGTCCGGATTCGCGCCTATTACTTCCCCTGGGGGACCAAGACGATCCCGTACCGCTCACTACGCTCGGTCCGCTCCGTGGAGATGGGCCTCTTCAGCGGGCAGGCGCGCATCTGGGGGACCGCGAACCCGCGCTACTGGGCGAGCTTGGACCCGGGACGTCCCTCGAAGAAGGTCGGACTGATCCTCGACCTCGGACGGTTCGTCCACCCGTTCATCACCCCGGACGACCCCGAAGCCGTGAAAGCCGTCATCCGGGAGCGTGCGAATCTCGGCCCAACGGGCGACGACAGCACCCGAGGCCCCGCCCTCTGAGCTGCTGAGCGCCTCGGCCGGCCCGACGCCGGCTGGCCCGACGCCGGCTGGCCCGACGCCGGCTGGCCCGACGCCGGCTGGCCCGGGTCGCGACGGCATCGCGACCCGGGCCAGGGCATGACGAAACGGAGGTGCTGTGCGGGGTCAGCTGTTGAGGCTGGTGTGGTTCCACCAGGCCTGGCGGCCGACCGTGAAGTCGATCGTCGTGCTGGTCCCGTTGATCTTGCCCTGGTACTGCTGCCCCTTCTTCAGCGGGCTCTCGATCAGCTTGTCGTGGGCGTCCTGGATCGAGTCGATGATGAGGGTCGGGACCTTCTTCAGCGTCGCCGCGTCGATGGCCTGCTTGGTGGTGATGGTGATGGCCTCGTCCCAGTTCGGGCGTGCCGCGATCTGGTGTGCGATGTGGATCTCGTCGCCCTCACCGAAGATCAGGTAGGTGAGGTACTCGGGGTAGGGCAGATTTCCGAGCTTGCGGAAGGAGATGACGTCTTCCTTCTTGCACTCCACCGTGGTCTCGGCCGTCGTCATCTGCTCGAACTTCCGCTCGCCGTTCGGCTGAACGATGACCCGCTCCAGATGGACCCTGAACTCCTTGCCGTGCTGCAGCTCCGGGAGCTCGAAGTGGTGCGGACAGCGCAGCGAGTAGAAGACCCGCTCGTTCTCGTGCTGCGCCCGATCCTTCAGGTACATCTCACGCAGTTCACCGTTGTCCTTGATGGTGAAGGTGAACACCGCCTGGTAGTTGTGGCCGGACTGCTCGTTGAACAGCGCCAGGTGGTAGAAGAACAGCTTCTTCTTGCCCATCACCAGGAAGCGGTGGATGTGCTCGTGTCCGTCGGCGTGGGCGGATTCGCGGGTGGTCATGGTGAGGTCCTGCCTTTCGATGGGTGGGGGTTCGGGTGGGTGTGCCGCTGGCGCCGGGCCCAGAACGGGCGGTCGGCCCAGCGGGTCTCCCGGGCGTGCACGGCACGGTGGCCGTGCTGGTAGGTGGTGCGGGCCGTGGCGACCTTCGCCGCGTAGTCGGCCAGGGCCGTCCGGTCGCCGCGCAACCGCGCGTCGACCGCCTGGCCCGCGCTCAGCCCGGTGTAGAGGGCGGTGAGGATGCCCTGGGAGCTGAGCGGGTCGAAAGCGGCCGCCGCGTCTCCGGCGGCCGTCCAGCCGTTGCCGTGCACCCGGTCCAGATGTGCGCTGTGCGCGGGGGCGCGACGGGGCGGCGGCAGGATGGTGAGCCCGTGTGGGCGGGCCCGGCGGGATACGTGCCGGGTGGCCAGCAGTCCGTCGCGGAACCGCTCGGCGCCGCGTCCGGTGGCGACGGGCAGGTCGGGGTCGGTGAAGTAGGCGACCAGGCGCTGCCGGGAGGGCAGCAGGGCGGTGTACCACCAGCCGTCCTGGTCGGACTCGACCAGTGAACGGCCGTCGGTGGTGCTCTGCGGGGCCGGGTCAAGGACGAGATGGAGGGCGGTCAGCCGGTCGCCCGTGCGCCGCCGGGCGCCGGAGCGGACGGCGATCGCGGCGCCCCGCCCAGTGGCGTCCACCACCCAGCGGCAGCGGACCGTACGCTCCCCGCCACCGGAGCGGTCGCGGAGAACCAGCCGCCAGCTGCCGTCCCGTTGCCGTGAAGGGCGCCGTACGGCCGTGCGCTCGGCGACCTCGGCACCCGCCGCGCGGGCGGCGGCGCGCAGCCGCCGGTCGAAGAGCGGACGGTCGAGGTGCCAGCCGTGGCCGTACGGGTCGTTGATGAAGTCCACGGCGTGCAGTTCGGACGAGCCCCAGGCGGACAGGTTGCCGTGGCAGGGCAGATGCCCGGTGCCCAGGACCGGCCGGTCGACGCCGAGGTCGGCCAGGAGCAGCCGCCCCATGGACACCAGTGCCTCGCCGGCCTTGGGCGGGCCGGTGCCGGCGTCGGCCAGCAGGACCGTACGCCCGGCCCGTACGAGGGCGAGCGCGGCGGCGCAGCCGGCCGGGCCACCACCCGCGACCACGACGTCGTAGGGGGCCGCGGGGCTCACTGGGTGCCGTGGAGGGGGTCGAGCTTCTCCAGGTATCCGGCGGCGATCGCCGCCTCGTCCCGGCCGGTCGCTTCCTTGATCTCCTGTACTGCCTGCTGCACGAGATCTGCCTCGACAGACTCGGCCGGGATGCTCCCGGTCCAGGTGCCGGCCGCGGCGGCCAGTTGGGGTACTCCCGCCTCGGGTACGTGGATGTTGATGAGGTTGGCGTCGTCGGGGGCCGGTGGGTATCCGGGGTCGGACTCCACCTGGATGTACTTCGGGAACTTCCCGTCGCCCACGGTGTATTCGTGTGTCTCGACGATGCCGAACTTGTACCAGTCGTCGATCATCTGCCGGCGCTGCATATTGAAGTCCGTACCGTTGAGGCCGCGCAGCCACACCGCCCGGTTCTCGAAGGCCTTCTCCCTGGCACTGTCGTCGGAGCCGCCGGTCGGCTTGGTGTTGACGGTGGTGAAGTCCGCTTTCTTGAGCACGTGGTTGGGCATCTGGGCGGGCCAGAAGGTCGGCAGATAAGGGCTGTAGCGGGGGCCGAGCCCGGCGCGTACCTCATATCCGGAGCGGCAGCTCGCCGTGTCGCACTGCCAGGGGGCGGCCATCCAGCGGGTGAGGTCGCCCGGCCCCTGCGCGAACAGCGGGCCGTTCTTGCCCAGGGCGTCCTGGAGGCTGAGGACATCGCCGTAGTCGCGTTCCGGGTTCTCCGGCGTGCGGTGCAGGATGCGGAAGGGCTCGGAGTACATGGTCTTGTGCCGCATCGGCCAGGTGACCTCGCAGCCCGGGTGGAACGCGTCGGCGGCGCAGTTCTCCAGCGCGGCCCGGTCCAGCAGGCCCGGCTGTTCGGCGGGGGGTGCCTGGTCCACGTTCGGGTGGCCGGTGCGGGGCGGGCCGGAGGTGAAGTGGCCGTCGGCCCACAGGGCCAGCATCCGGTCCTGGGTGGCGGAGAGCGTGATGTGCTGCCGCACGGAGTTGGGCCTGCTGGACATGGCGTCGCCGTAGAGCCACGGCCAGGGCACCGGGGACATCCCGTCCCGCGCGTAGTCGCGCATCTGGACGTAGACCTGCCGGCGGAGTTCGCGGCTGGCCTTGCCCGGGTCGGCGAGCCGCTTGCGCATGGCCGGGTCGCGGAAGTGGTGCGGGCCGTTCCAGCCGAACTGGGTGGCAAAGCCGTGGTTGACCCACTGCAGGTCGCAGAACCGGGTCAGCAGCGGTTCGATGTGGTCCGGGTACGAGACCGTCGGCTCGACGGGCAGCGTCTGCTCGGTGACGAACACATCGTGGAGCAGGTCGTAGAGGGTACGGACGGTCTTCACGCCGGGTGCGTAGTGCGGCGGGCCGACCACGACCCAGGCCGGGCTCGCGGTCTTCGTGGCGCCCCCGATGGTGACCTCCGCCGTGACCGGGCCGTCGGAGACGTCGTCGTACCAGGTGTCATTGTTGGCCACGCCGGAGATCGGCTTCTCGGGTCTGGCGAAGGAGGCCGATTTACCGACGCCGCCGACGACCAGCAGACGGCCGTCGTTCTGGGTGGATGCCGAGCCCAGGGGGACCGGCAGGTCCATGATCTTCCCGGCGAAGGTGGCGGTCTCGTGCTTGGAGGCGTGGATGGTCTGGATGCCGGGGTCGTTGACGAGTTTCTTCCGCGCCGCATCCTTGATGTCGAGGTTCCGTCGGTGCCGCTGGTCGTCCTGCAGGCCGGCGGCCTCGGGGATGTCGAGCGGAATATGGAACTGGTACCAGGCGGCCTTCTTGTTGGCCAGGTGCACCGACCACTTGATCTCGGTAACGCCCTCTTCGCCCAGCTTGAGTTCCCTGACGACCTGGCCCGCCTTGTTGTAGCCGTAGACCCGGAAACGGGCGGCCTGCCGGATGACCTTCCCCGAGCTGTCCTTGTACGAGCCGGGCGGCAACGGCGGCTCGTCCGGAGACTCCGGTCCGATGAAAGGCTCATTGCCGCTGTTGCCGACCCGGGCGATGCCTATGGCGGGGTGGATCTTCACCTGTGCGATCTGCTTGTCCATCGAGGAGCCTTTCACTGGGCAGGTGTGGATGCCCCCGAAGGCCTCAAATGTAGGATCATCACAGTTCACGTTGCGAAGTCCGCGCGTCACAACGGGTGAATGAATTCACCCGTTTGGGCTGATCTGCACCCGGATCCGTTCCCTAACTGTTCACGGGGCGTGATGACGGAGACGGATGGTGGCTTGGTGGAGGGGGCGGTTCGGGCCTCAAGTCTCGACGGCGCGACGGTGATGAGTCCCTTGGCGCCTACGGACCGGAAGCAGCCGGCATCAACGGCTCGATCCGGCTGAACATTGCCTCGGTGATCGCTAACGGGACAGATGTACCCGATCGACCGCTCAGAGCGTCAATCTGCGCATTCCGGAGGCATGCTCCAGCCGCCGGAAACGAGGCCGGCGTTTTCGGAGCGAAGGCGCGACCACGATCGAGCAATGGTCGAACAGGCTCTCCCCGACATCGGCGCGATGGGCGGCTGGCAGGGCTGGCAGGGCTGGCAGGGCTGGCAGGGCGTGAGCGGCCACATCACCACTGCGGACGGGCACCTCAATTGCCCGAGTCCGCAGCAGGGCAAAGGAAAGTGGTTCGGCCACGACTGCTTGGGCGTTGGGTCGTGTCGCTGGGCGGTCGCGGCGTCAGCCCGGCACGCCGGTCAGGGCGCGGGTGAGTACGGCGGCGAACTGGTCGTGGGGGGCTTCGTCGGGTGAGGTGACGGCAAGCAGGGCGGCGATGCGTGGGTGGTTGCCAGCGGTGGCCACGTGGTGCAGGTAGGCGGATTCGCGCTGGGCGCCGGGGTTCGTGGCGGCCGATTCGTTCTGGACGGACAGCGCGGTCAGGGCGTTGAGCAAGGCGAAGGCTTCGAGTTTACGAGCGGGCTCGGCCGGATGGTCGGCGAGTACGTCGAGTAGGTGCTCGAGCAGGTCGATTCCGTTCGGGCCGAGCGTGGGGCGGGTGATGACCAGGGTCGGCAACCAGGGGTGGCGTCGCATGATCCGCTGGGCTTGGCGGGCGATTTCGAGCAGGTCGGCCACCTGCTGCCAGCCGCCGCCGGAAGCCGTCGCCGACCTGGCCGGAGCCGTGGTGACCAGCGACGCGATGCACACCCGGCGCGAGCACGCCGAGTACCTGCTGGGACGCAAGGCCCACCACATCGTGATCGCGAAAGGCCATCGGAAGAAACCGCGCAAGCAGCTCAAGTCCCTGCCGTGGAGCCAGATCCCGCTCCTGGACCGCACCCTCGACACCACCCTCGCGAGGACGCCTCCCAACTGCGGACCGGCAACTCGCCCCGCACGGTGGCAACCTGACGCGACCTGGCCATCGGCGCACTCCGACCGGCCGGGGCCATCAACATCGCCGCAGCCCTCCGCCGCACTGCGCGCGACCCCCGCCGGCCCCTCGCGCTCCTCGGACTCACGTGTTCACAAAACGGGCAACGCGCCGCTTTGTCGAGGCCCTGATCAGTACCCCTCGCTGTCAGCAGGGCCGGCGCTGTTGCCGATACGTAGGGGACGAGGTGGAGTCGTCCTACCGAGCGGCAACGCGTCCGGCTCGGCAACCCGGGCGCGATCGTCGCCCGAAGACCGCCCCACCTATTGCGCAAGGGATACCGGTTACGTAAAAGATCCGGCTGTCGCCCGCTCCTACAGGCGACAGCCGGACAGCAAGCCGAAGGCCAGACTCAGACCTTGGTGAAGCACAACGTGTAGTCGGCGCCCCGACGGCTTGAGAACTGAATGCCGTAGTCGAACTTCGACCCGCATTCCTTGTCGGGGCCATAGAGCCTGTCGCCCGTTTTGTACTCGGCCTCGGTGGAGCCGCAGTCGACGATCTCTGGCAGTGGATCGCCGTGGGGGTCCTGGACCTTGACGCAGTCGCCGATCTGCGGATCGTGCTTCTTGTTCTCCGCGGCCCGCGCGGCTCGCGAGGCCTCCGCCTTGGCCTTGCCACCGTTGGGATTGGTGTTGTAATCCCAGACGTACCAGGCCCCGCCGCCGAAGATCGCCAAGACGATGACGGCGGTGATCAGCCCCCGCAACGGACTCCGCTGAGGACGCTGCGGCCCGCGCGGCTGCTGCGGGTACCCGTAAGACTGCGGCTGCTGAGGCTGCTGCTGCGGGTACCCATAGGGCTGCTGCGGTTGCTGCTGCGGATAGCCGTAGGGCTGCTGTGGCGGCTGATTCTGATACGGCGGCGGTGCGGACACGGCTGAGGTCCCCCATGATTGGCTGCTGAACGAAGGTCAACGCGAGGTTGACCGATGCAGGCTACCCTCCTGTGCCTGTCCGCCGATCAGCAGTCCGGTGCGCGGCATCCCGCCTGTTCCCTTGAGCCTTGCGCTGACCGGGGCAACCGCCCGCTGGGCGGCTGAAGTGTTCTGTCGCAGTGACGTGGCCGGGTAACCGATCACGGCAATGTGACCCGGCTACCCGGCTACCCGGCACAAGCGACCGCGGCCGCGCACTTCAGTCGGCTCTGACCTCAGCTGGATCCGACCGCGTTTGCGTGATCCCTACGGCCGGCTGGATGAGGATGCGGGTCCGACGAGCAAGGCGGTTCCGGCTGCCTTTGTCGACGAACCCGGCATCGTCGAGGGGCAAGGTCAGGAATGCGGACGGCGAGGTTGATCGCCCTGCTCCGCATTCTTCTCCTTGATGCGCGCCGCTTCCTTCCGGACCTCGGCCTGGGTGGCGCGTTCCCGCTGCAGCCAGTCGGGGTTTTCCTTCTTCAAAGCATCGATCTGCTCCGTGGTGAGGGCTTCGGTGACTCCGCCCCGCGCGAGACCTGAGATCGAGATGCCCAGCTTCGCCGCGACCACCGGCCGGGGATGCGGGCCGTTGCGTCGCAGTTCCTGCAGCCACTCGGGCGGATCGGCCTGCAGGGCATTCAACTCGGAGCGCGAGACGACACCCTCCTGGAACTCGGCGGGGGTGGCTTCGAGGTACACACCCAGCTTCTTCGCCGCGGTTGCGGGCTTCATCGTCTGGGTGGTCTGGTGCGACGTCATGGTGTCAAGAGTATCGAGCGTGTGCGCTACCTCCGACCACGACCGGTAACCTGGCGGAGTGACAGGCTCGGAAGTATCCCCTTCGTTCCGGCTCGCGTATGTCCCGGGAGTGACGCCCAGCAAGTGGGTGCGGATCTGGAACGAGCGGCTGCCCGACGTCCCGCTGACCCTCATCGCGGTATCCGCCGCGGAAGCCTCCGAGGTGTTGCTGGGCGGCGGCGCCGACGCGGGCTTCTTGCGGTTGCCGGTCGACCGGACGGCCCTCAGCGCGATCCCCCTGTACACCGAGACGACGGTGGTCGTGATCCCGAAGGACCACGTCGTGGCAGCGGTCGACGAGGTGTCCGCCGAGGATCTGGCCGACGAGATCATGCTGCATCCCCTCGATGACACCCTCGACTGGGAGCGACCGCCGGGACAGCCCGCGATCGAGCGCCCAGCCACAACGGCGGACGCCATCGAACTGGTGGCGGCAGGAGTGGGACTCCTCGTCGTCCCGCAGTCACTCGCCCGCCTGCACCACCGCAAGGACCTCACCTACCGGCCGGTCTCGGACGTCCCCGAGTCGCGCGTCGCGCTGTCGTGGCCCGAGGACGCCACCACCGATCTGGTGGAGGATTTCATCGGGATCGTCCGCGGGCGGACCGTCAACAGCTCACGGGGTCGCGCTCAGCCCCCGGCGCAGCCGCAGCGTAAGCGTCCCGACACGGGCGGTGCGCGGCGGAAGCCCACAGTCGGCAAGGCGACCGGCAAGAGCCCACGGAGCGGTTCCGGCGGCCCCAAGGGCGGAAAGCGCGGCAAACCTCGCCGCCGGTCGTAGCTCCGGCGTCGCGCACCGTGACGGCAAGGGGCGGCGTCCTCGGCGCCCTGGGGACTGAGTTCTGCCTGCTCGCAGTGGATATCGGCACGTCCATGGCGCTACGTGGGCGGGCTCTCCCACGCGGTCGGCCGAACTCGGCGGACGGACCGTCGCAGCTCAACCGTGAGCAATCGTCGAGACCGGTGGGGGAGCGTGGTCGAGGGTCATCCGGGCCTTCTGGTGATGCCGGCTTTGGCTGTGTTCCGGATGCGCTTGGTGCGGCCGTGCTCGGCGAGTAGCGCGAGTGCGTCGGGGGCGTCCAGGTCGTCGGCGATCTTGCGCTGTAGCCAGTCGGATGCGTCGGTCAACGCGCTGGGCGTCCACGGCTGCGCCAGTGAGATCGCCCTGAACAGTGACCACTCGTGGAGTCGCTGGACCAGGAACGGATGGCGGGCGATCACCTCGGCCATCGACCGGGCCCACGGCTCATACGCATGATCAGGGCAGAGGCCGGCTGCCCGCCTGTCCAGGTGTCTGGCGACGGCGGATTGGGCCATCGTCTGGTCCGGGTCCGTGAGGACCGTGCTGACCAGGTCGGGTTCCTCGGTGACGGTTACTTGTGCCAGTGCTTGGAGGTGGACGGCGAACCGCACGTGCTCCGAAGGTTCGTCCTCGCTGCACGCCTCAACGTTCATGCCGCCTGCTTCTGACGCTCGATCAGCGACCCATGCTCGAAGCGGGTGCCGACGGGGACCATGGGGACGAGGTGGGCGCCGTTCAGCGAGCCGCCGTTCAGCGAGCGTCGGCGGGCCTGAGCGGCCTTGATCGGATTCGTGGTCAGCGGAGGGATCCAGTGCTCGGCGGGGTAGTCGTGGAACGGCAGTATCGCGTCCTGGTCATGGGCGATCTTCGCGACTGCTGGGACAACGTGGGTCCGTAGAGGTTGGTGAACGTCTCGACGGCCTGCTCGCCGTGTTCGCGGTCCAGGCATTGTAGATGTGGTGCAGGGCCTTCTCCGGTGCTGTCTGGGCTGATGCGGGCGGCAGTTGAGAACGTTCGCGGTGTTGTGGATCCCCGGAGCGCCGTTTCGCGTGTGCTGGGGGAGGCCTCTGTGCTGGGGGAGACCTCGCGCGGGCCTTCCAGAAGCCACTCGACGATCAACCGCGGGACATGCGCGTCCACGACGACCGTGAGGTTGGGCGCGTTACAGAGCGCTCCATGACCCAACGGCCGTGCTTGGCGTCAGCGTCAGATCAACCAGCGACCTGGCGGCCCCATCAGTACATAGCAGGGCGCTACGCACGGTGCCTCCCGAGCGGAAGCAAGGGGTCTCTCAGGAGGCTGCGGCGATACGGGTGATGGCTTCGGTGAGAGTCTGTGGTGAGCAGCCGAAGTTCAGCCTCGCGAATCCGATGCCGGCAGAGCCGTAGCGGTGGCCGGCGTTGAGGGCGACCCGAGCGGTGGTGAGGAGGTGTTCGGCGGGGTCGTCGCCCCAGCCGAGCTCGCGGAAGTCGATCCAGGCCAGAAAGCCCGACTGCGGCTGGCGGTAGTGAACTCCGGGGAGCAGCTTCACCAGCAGATCGTCCAGCAGTCCCCGGTTGTGGTCGAGGGCGTCCAGGACGTCGGCGAGCCATTGATCGCCGTCGTTGAACGCGGCCACCGTGGCGATTACTCCGAGATGCCCGGTGCGGTAGAGCGAGTGTGGCGACAGGCGGTCGACGTACCGCTTAGGCGCCGGGTGGGCGGTGACGACGGTGGCTGCTTTGAGCCCGGCCAGATTCCAGCCCTTGCTGGCGGACAGGAACGCGAACCCCCAGCGTCTCGCCTCGTCCGACACCGACAGGAACGGGACGAACTCGGCCCCTGGCAGGACGAGCGGGGCGTGGATTTCATCGGACAGCACGTAGACGCCGTACTTTTCGGCCAGCTTGGCGACCGCGGCCAGGTCCTCGCGCCGGTGTACGAGGCCTATGGGGTTGTGCGGGTTGCACAGCACATACGCCGTGGCATGGTCGGCGAAGGCCCGTTCCAGGGCGTCCAGGTCGAGCCGCCATCCCAGCGGTCCGTCGGCCAGCGGTGCCTCGACGACATGGGCTCCGACCTCACGTACCCACCAGGAGAACGGCTCGTAGACCGGCGGGCTGATCACCACGCGGTCTCCCGCGCTGACGATGCGGCGCAGCACTTCGACGATGCCGATTCCGACGTCGGCGACGGTGCGTACATCGTCGGCATCGATCCGCCAGTCCCAGGTGCGCCGGGCGTAGTTGCTCACCGCTTCCGCAAGGTCGCAGGTCGGTGCCGCGTAACCGGTGTCCGACCGGTCGACCGCTTCGTGGAGAGCCTTGGCGACCGGTTCTGCCAGCGGGAAGTCCATCTCCGCGACAGGAAGGGGGAGGACGTCCTCCGGGAAAGTCCGCCATTTCGCGCTCCGGCGCTTCCTCAGCTCTGTAAGAGGGGGGATCGAGAGATTGCCCATGGTGGGGACTCCTGAATGTCTTTCCAGGGATGTGGTGGCGGTAGTCGCAGACGGCGTCATTTGAGGCATTCGTCTGCGCGTTGACGGGATCTCCAGCCCTGGAACTCCACCGGTCTTCCGGGCAGCCGTCCGGAAGTGAATCCGGCGCGCCCGCATGACCGACAAGCGATCCCATGGGCCTGGTCTGCCGTCACTCTTCGATGGTCGATGCCGCAGGGATCATTCCGCTTCCGATAAAATGCCAAGTAATGTCGAAAATCCGCCATGCTTCGCGTGTGACGACAGGCCTCCGCGCCCTGCCCGCCGGTACCGGAGTCGACGCTCACCGGCACGACGAGAACCAGATCGTCTACGCCGGCCGCGGCGTGCTCTCGGTCGCCACCGACGCCGGCAACTGGATCGCCCCTGCCACCCGGGCGATCTGGATCCCGGCCGGAACCGTGCATGAGCATCGCGCCTATGGCGACACCGATCTCTACCTGGTGGGACTGCCGGTGAAGGACAACCCGCTGCGCCTGGACCAGCCCGCGGTCATCAGGGTCGGCCCGCTGCTGCGCGAGCTGATCATCGCCTACGCCGGGCAACCCGCCGACCTCACCGCCGAACGTCGCCGCCTACGGGCCGTCCTGCTCGACCAGCTCCGTCACTCGGCCCAGCAGCCCGTCCACGTGCCCGCGGCCAGTGACCCGCGTCTGGTCGCGGTGTGTGCCATCCTTCGCGACAACCCGGCCGACGACCGAACCCTGGCGCAACTCGGCGCCGTAGCCGGTGTCAGCGACCGCACCCTCACCCGGCTCTGCAGGGCCGAATTCGGTATGAGCTTCCCGCAATGGCGCACTCAACTGCGCTTGCACCACGCCCTACGCCTGCTGGCCGAGGACACCCCGGTCACAGTCGTCGCGCACCAATGCGGCTGGGCATCCAGCAGTGCCTTCATCGACGTGTTCCGCCGAGCCTTCGGGCACACCCCCGGCACCCACCGCGCACGCTACTGACCACCGAGACATCCCGAGATGTGCGTGCGCCTTGCGCCAAGCCCTCGGCCCGGCCAGGTACTCATCTGGGCCCGGCTGGCGGTTGGTCAGGCATCAGGCTCCTACGAATCGTCAATCACGGTTGACGTAGCCCGGCCATGTCAACTTACATTGACGGTATGAGTGACCGAGTGCAATCACGCCTGGGAATGAGCGGCCGTGGCCCTTCAGCGGGATTGCGGCCGCTGCTGATCTGCGGGGTGGCCGGCGGTCCGTTGTTCACTGTCGCCTACCTCGCTGAAGGCTCCACGCGCGCCCACTACAACGCGTGGCGTCATCCGCTCAGTTCGCTGGCCCTTGGTGATCACGGCTGGACGCAGACGCTCAACTTCATCGTCGCGGGCCTTCTCGCGCTGGCGTTCGCCGTCGGGCTACGGCGTGCGCTCCGGCCCTCGGGGGGCTCGATCTGGGGGCCGATGTTCATCGGGCTGTGGGCGATCGGGCTGATCGGCGCCGGGATCTTCCTGGCCGACCCGGTCAGGGGCTACCCTCCCGGAACGCCCGACCGGTTGCCCAACCCCACCGCGTATGGCGCCCTCCACGACCTCGTGTCGCTGGCCGGCTTCGTTGCGCTGACCGCCGCCTGCTTCGCATTCACCCGGTACTTCGCCCGCTCGGGCGAGCGAGGGTGGGCTCTCTACTCAGCTGTCACGGGCTTCGCCTTCGCAGTGACCATGGGACTGTCCAGCGCCGCTTTCGACAGCGCCGCTGGAGACCTGGCCGACCTGGGCGGCCTGATCCAGCGCATCGCGCTCACGGTGGGCTGGACTTGGCAGGTCCTGCTCGCACTTCACCTGTGGCGAGCTGCTCCCGGCAGGTACGAACAGCCTGGTGGCTCCCACGCGGCATGATGCGACCGCAGGCCCTTCAGACCCAGCAGGGTCCGGAGGGAGGTTGGTCCGGTCCCTTCGCCGGGGACACGGTTGGCGTCTGGCGCCGTGGTCCGGATCCAGCGCAGGCGGTGCCGGCAGGCCCGGCAAACGCCGGGACGGCGCTGCGCGAGTGCCTCTGCGCGGTGCTGGCTTGCGATGAAGAGGGGCTGCGGCTGCTCCAGTTGTCCGTCGCCGTCATCGGGTCGAGCCGCCTGGCGCGGTCGGCAAGGGAAGGTCAGGCGGTTGCCGGGACTGGTCGCTCTTGGGGATCTGTTCGACCTGTCGGCGTGCGCCTGGGCGTGGGCGTCCTGCACGGGCAGCAGTTGTTCGAGGGTTTCCCCGGACCGCCTCGCCGGTGTCGCCGGCCTGGCGCCGGTCCCAAGGGACTCCGGGCGGATCAGCGGCAACATACGCAGACCTCGTCGCTACTGCCGACACCGGCTGCGGGTCTTCTACATGTCATCAATGGTGGCCGCTCGGTCGTGCCCCACGTCGAAGGCGTTCTACGAACGCAAGAGGGCTGAGGGCAAGAACCACAAGCAGGCCGTCATCGCTCTCGCACGACGCCGACTGAATGTTCTGTGGGCTCTCATACGCGACGGGCGCACCTTTGAAATCACCTCACCGCCGGGTCTCCTCGCGCTGGGCCAACCCACTCACACCGAGTCACCAAGAAGGCTTGACAACTTCATTGGGAATCCTCTGGTCCGCCGGTGATCCATACGAACCGATTAACCCCAGGTGAGCGGGTCGAGATGGAGGTAGAAGCGCAGGCGGTCGTGGTCCAGGGCGATGCCGTACCTCTCGGCGAACGCCACGTCCGCGGCCTGTGCCTGCTCCTCGTCCGTCCATGTCTCTCGCGCGTTGGCGAATAGCAGTGCCAAGTCGGCGTAGCGGTCGGCCAGCCCGAGGCGGCCCAGGTCGATGAAGCCCGACACGTCCAGGGTCTGCGGATCGAGGATGATGTTGGGCAGGCACAGATCCCCGTGGCAGATGACCATGTCGGCGACCTCCTGATCCCGTCGCCGAGGGACCTGCCGGGTGAGCAGGGTCAGCAGCTCTGTGGGGGGCATGTGCTGCTGCTCTACGGGGAGGAACTCTGGGTTCACGGCGTCACGGGCCACGACGTCGCGTGCCACGGCGACCATGGCGTCCAGGCCCCGGCGGAATGGGCACTCCGACACGGGCACCTCGTGCAGCCGACGGACCGCGTCCGCGATGCGTTCCCAGGAGGCTCGCAGGTCCTCAGCGGGCACCTGATCAGCGGGTATGCCGGAGACGGCACTGGTCACCAAGCAGGCGCCCGCGTCACCGGAGTACCAGTCGAGCACCCGGGGGCCCGGTACGCCCTGCCCGCTCAGCCATGAGATCCGGTCGCGCTCGGCCATCAGGTCGGCTGCGTCCGCAGCGGGTACGCACTTGGCATACCGGGAGGCGCCCGCACTGCGAAAGACGGAGGCTCCCGACTCGCCCGCGGTGACAGGCAGCCAGTCGCCGCCACCCATGCCGAGCAGCGCCGGCGATACGGCCTGAGGTGCGGAGTGATCGCTCATAGCGGCAACTCTAGCCAGCCCGGCATTCCCAGCTCGGGGCCGTAGGATCCCCGCCCCTGCCACGACCCCGCGTGTGGCAGGGCGTGATCCGAACGAAACGGCCTGGCGCGGTGAGACGCAGTGTCTGTGCGGAATGGGCTCGTCGTGCCGGCGGCGGATGGCCGCTGTGCCGCACATGGTGATGGCGACGACCGCGTCGCTGGAGACGTTCTTCGAGCGCCCCGTGTCGCCTGGGGTGGGCTGCTGACCGCTCGACCGGACCGTCGCGTACGCACAGCCGTCGCGTACGCACAGCCGCCGCGTACACACAGCTGACAAGAAGTCGTCACACAAGAGCCGGAATGCATGGCCAACTGCCGTTGGTTTGCGTTGACATGACTGTGGGAGTAGCACTCAACGCGACCGACGCCGACAACCAGATCGACGCCACCGTACGGCTCGCCGAGGAGGCCGCGGCCGCGGGCCTCCGGTCCGCCTGGTTCGGGCAGACCTTCGGCGCCGACTCGCCTCAGCTCGCGGCGATCGTGGGACGTGAAGTACCCGGGCTGCACGTGGGCACCTCCGCGATTCCCGTCTTCGGACGCCACCCGTTGCTCGTCTCCAGCCAGGCCCAGACCGCGCAAGCCGCCACGCACGGCCGTTACCACCTCGGACTCGCGCTCGGCACCAAGCTCCTGACCGAGGCGGGCTTCGGCATCCCCTACGAACGGCCCATCGCCCGCCTGCGTGAATTCCTCACCGCTCTACGGCAGTTGACCGAGACCGGCGCCGCCGACTTCCACGGCCAGTTGCTCACCGCGGCCACGCCGATCCCCGCACGCGTGCCGGGCGCCGAGGCCGGGGTGCCGCTGCTCGTCGCCGCGATGGGCCCGCAGGCGCTGCGTGTCAGTGGTGAGCTGGCGGACGGGATCCTGCCTTATCTCGCCGGGCCTCGCGCCCTGGACGAGCACATCGTCCCGGCAGTCACCGCGGCGGCCGAGGCCGCCGGGCGTCCTGCGCCCCGAATCGTGGCGCTCGTGCACGGCGTGGTCACCGACGACGTCGAGTCCGTGCGCGAGAGGGTCACCGAACAGCTCGCGTTCTACGAGCAGATCCCGTCCTACGCGCGGGTCATCGAACTCTCCGGCGGCAAACGCGCCGCAGACGTGGCCGTGATCGGCGATGAGAGGAAGGTCGCCGCCGAGGTGCGGCGCTACCGGGATGCCGGGGCGACGGAGGTGGTGTTCTCGGGGACCGAGGTCGCCGGGGATGTTGACCGGCGCCGTACCTGGGCACTCTTGGGGGAGCTGGCGGGTTGAACGCCTGCCCCGGACGGCGTCGACAAGGCTGTCATCGGCCCGGAGGCGGTGAGCAGGCGGGGTGGGAGCGGGGGCGCCAAGGAGCTCGGTGGCCGTCGCCCAACTGCACGCTTCTAGAAATGGCGCAGCACAGAGGTCGCGTCACCACTGAGGCTGACGGGGCGTCGTTGTGCCATCAGTCGGACGGGAGCGCTACGGGCACCGGCCTATTTTGCCCGTCCCACTGGACGAATACTTCGCGGAGACGGGGATGAGTAAACGTCGGCGCCATCACGAAGTGCACGCACTCGTGAGGGAGAACTGTCGCGTTCTCAGGAAGGTTTCGCGCGATGCCCGGCTCTGGCGACCCAGGGCCTGGGTCAGGGACAATTTTGACGTGGAGTGCGGGAACTGATCCGACATTGCAGAGCGCAAATCCGTACTTCATGTTCTCAATGCGTTCAACCTTCCAATGCACGCGGCTGCCATCGGCCGTTGGGGGTGGCTCCGTCGCGGTCGATGGCGATGCAGGTTGCTCCGCCATATCCGTTGCAGATTTCTCCGCCCCTCGGGCGGAAGATCGCTCTGCGAGGAGGCGTAGCCCTGTACTGAGAGCGTCCTCAACTGCGATTGCTCGCCGCTCGGCCGCTTCCGCCTGTTTGTGGCTGATCTCGTTGGCTTCCCTGCCAATCCGGATTTGCCTGCGTGAGTCGAGCCAGCCGCCAATCGAAATAAGCAATGTGACGCCTACGCCGGCCCATGTGGCGATATTCCCTACTTCCATGCCAGGACCCTAACCGGCACCTCCTTCGCTGCACGTTGCGGCACGACTGGCCATAGCCCATCACGGCGACGCGTGCCGGCAGAACGGCGACCCCGACGGGGTTTCAAATGATTGAGAGGCGATCACCCCCGGTCGCTACCACTTCGGTGGGCACGCCGCGGGGTCGTCATCGTCCCTGGGAGGGGTACGAACGTGTGGGAGAAAGGCTGCGGCGTCACTGAACTCGAACTCGGGGCATCGGCCGGACCAGTTGGTCCGGCTTATGGGAGTGCGGCCGTCGTCGGCGACGAAGGTAGCGGCTTGACCACCGATGGCCGTGCCTGAGGTGCTCAGTTCGTACGGTCCGGACTCCACTCGTAGACCATGGGAGCGGTCTCGATGACCTCGCTTGGCCAGACCTGCCGAAGTCGGTCCAACCGGGCTCGGTGGTCCTGGATCCAGTCGTCCTGTGGCTGGATCCAGACAAATGTGGAGAGCCGGTCGGGGTCGTGGATCGTCACGCACACGGACTGATCTTCGTTGAGTCGAATGCCGAGCTCCAGACCCCGGCCGCCGCCGATTCCCGCGTTGCCACCCGGTACCAGCCCTTCGAGCTCGTGTTCCCAGGCGGAGAGATCCCGCTGGAAGAGGTAGAGCTCCAGGCGTGCGTCGAGGAAGCTGGTGGACACCAGGACATCGGCGCGCAGGGTGTCATGACCGGCCAGAATGCCGGGCTGATCACGCCCAGTGACACGGACGATGCAGCGATCGCCGTCTGCGTCTGCCAGGTGAATCAGGTCGACTGGTTCCGGCTCTCCCACAGTGCCCCTCCGCATGGCCTAGCTGGTGCGAGTAGCGTGCATCCTCTCTCATGGGGTGCGTGCGGACGAACGAGACCCCCGGCAAACATTCGACGACGTGATCAGTGGTCCGGGACGGTGCGGGCGGCGATGTCCGCGCGGAGGGCGGGATCCTCGGACTTGGGCACCATCACCGGGCAGCAGCCGTGGCGGGCCGTCGCGGCCAAGCCGTCCTGGAATCAAGGAGTTCCGGATGGGTTGATCCGGAGAATGGCGCGGTTGCCCTGGGCGAACCACACGGCGGCGCTGTCGCGGGCTCTGGGCTCTGGGCTCTCCTTCGTACGGGGAGGGTCCCAACTCCGGGCCGGCGCAGGGGAACCCGCCGCGTCGGACGAGGAAGACAGGGCCTAGGCCACAATGCAGTCATGACTGATCAGACCCCCACCCCCGCCCGTCCTCTGCTGCGCCGTCCCCAGGACGGTGAACTCATCGACGTCGCCGGTGTCGAGCACTTTTTCCGGCTCACCGGTGAGCACACAGGCGGGCACTTCGCCTTCGAGGAGTTCAACCTCGCCCCCGGCACCATTGGCGCCAGGCCACACGTGCACGATGGACACGACGAGTACTTCTATGTCCTCGAGGGCCAGCTGACGCTCCACACCGGAGACGGCGAGGTGACGGCCGGCCCCGGGCATCTGCTCGCCGCCACCCGCGGCACGCCGCACGGCTTCCGCAATGCGGGTCTGATACCCGTACGCGCCCTGTGTCTCTACACTCCCGCCGGCTACGAGAACTACTTCCGCGACGTCCACGCCGCCGTGAGCGCCGGGGCCGAGGCGACCGATGAGCTCCTGGCCGAGTTCCGCAGCCGTTACCGGACGAGTTCCTATCAGACTGCCTCGGACACACCGCAGTAGTCCGTCCGCTGGGCAGGCTTGTGACCGGGCGCGTGCACCGGGCTCGCGTTCAGGCCGACCGGATGAAGGGGCTGCCGCCCCAGCGGATGCCCTTCTCAGGGTGCATGCGGGGTGGTCCGCGCCGATGGGCGGGCTCACCGGCAGGGTGGAACAGGCGGCCGCGGCGCGGGGGCGGTGTGCCGGGTGCCGAACCGCTTGAGCTGGCCTCGGACCCGTTCCGCGTACGTCCTCGGGCAGCCCGGCGGTGGCCCAGGCCCTGCTCCCGGGCGACCGGGTCTCTGTCCCGCCACCCTCCGGTGCCCGCCGGGAGAGCGCATCGCGGGCTACTCCACGACAGCCGGCCTGGACAGCGTTGGCCGGCAAAGCGATGACCAGCGCTTTGCCGCAGGGGCGTACGAGGGGGGCACACCGCCGCCACCCGCCACCCCGGTCACCTGGCTGGAGCCAGCTCCGACCAGCAGTGATCGCATTCCGACGGCCCTGTCCGCCGCCATGCGACTCGTCCCCGCCGGCCCCTCCCTGCCGGACCCGCGCGGGGCTTCGGCCGCTGCACCCACCCGGTGCTGCCAAGGAGGAGTGATGCGGCCGGCGCTGTCGTAGCGGGCGTCTGCGCTGAGTGGACCGTAGCGTGAGGGGGCGGGGCGGACCGGCAGTGGAGGGACAGGCAGGGAGACGGGACGGTGTCAGAGATCGATTACGCGGCGCTGTTCGCCGCCACGCCGAGTCCCTACCTGGTGCTGGGGCCGGACCTGGCGATCGTGGAGGTCAATCAGGCATACCTCGACGCAACCCGGCGGACCAGGCAAGACCTGATCGGGCAGCACGTCTTCGACGCCTTCCCGGACAACCCCGCCGACCCCGAGGCCGACGGGGTGCGGAACCTGAACGCCTCGCTGCACCGGGTCCTGACCTCGCGGGAGCCCGACACGATGGCTCTGCAGAAGTACGACATCCCCCTCATGGGCCGGCCCGGGGCGTTCGAGGAGCGGTGGTGGTCACCGGTCAACACGCCGATCCTCGGACCGGACGGGACGGTGGCGTGGATCATCCACCGGGTGGAGGACGTGACCGCGTTCGTGCAGGCCCACGTCGCAGGTGGTCAGCTGCCGGCCAAGCAGCTCACCGAGCGCGAAGCCCTGGAGGCCGAGCTGTACGCGCGTGCGCGCGAGCTGCAGCGGCTGAACGAGGAGCTGCGGCAGGCCCATACCCGCGAGCGCCAGGTGGCCGTCACCCTCCAGGAGGCCATGCTCCAGGCACCGGACCTGGCTCGGCACCGGGACGTCGCGGTGCGCTACCTGCCCGCCACGGGATCGCTGAACGTGTGCGGCGACTGGTACGACATGGTCGACCTGCCGGACGGCCGCTTCGCGGTGGCGGTCGGCGACGTCGTCGGCCACGGCCTGGAGGCGGCCGCCGTCATGGGGATGCTCCGCAGCGCCCTGAGCGCCGCCATCCGCGCTCTGGAGCGGCCTGCCCAGGCACTGGAAGTGCTGGGCCTGTACGCCCGGTCGGTCGAGGGCGCACTGAACACCACCGCCGTCAAAGCGATGGTGGACCCCCGCAGCCGCTTGATCATCTACAGCAACGCCGGCCACCCGCCACCGGTCCTGGTTCACCCGGACGGCAGCTTTGAGCTGCTGGACCAGGCCACCGACCCGCCGCTGGGCGCCCGGCCCCAGCACGTCCCCCGCCCCCAGGCCGGTCACGCGTACCGCCCCGGGGACACCCTCGTGCTCTACACGGACGGGCTGATCGAACGCCGCAGTGAGGACATCGAAGCAGGTCTGGCCCGCCTGACCGACGCCCTGGGCCGCTACATCGCCCTCAGCCCGGAACGCCTGGCCGACGCCCTGCTGGCCCACCTCGGCCTCGCCGGCGGCGCCCGTGACGACATCGCCCTGATCATCGTCCGACTGTGACGCAGGTACCCACTCGGTCGAAGTCTGGCGACCACAGGGGAACGACGGAGGCCTGCCGGGCCGGGCGTACTCCGCTGTGGGTTCCTCGGCGGATGTGACTACGGCAGCCACGGGTCGTGGAGGGCGGCTGGTGTGGCATCGCTTCGCCGATGCCCGGGGAACCGTAAGGCACGGCGCCGGCTCGTCCTGGTGATCATCTCAGCGGGGCTACTGCTGATCTCGCTATGTCTTGATCAATGGCCCTCAGCCTAAAGCGGGGGAGCTCATCCCGAGCATGACCTCAGAGGCGATCACTGCCGCTGCATCAGGTACTTGGAAAATCGGCGACTTGGAGATCAACCGGATCGGTTTCGGCGCGATGCGTCTGACGCAGAACGGCGAGGCGTTCGCGGCCGATGCCGCTCCGAGCGATCGTGGCCGGGCAATCAGCGTGCTGCGCCGTGCCGTTGAGCTCGGTGTGAACCACATCGACACGGCCGCGTTCTACTTCTCGCCGCGGCGATCCGCCAACGAACTGATCAACCGCGCACTGGCCCCCTATCCGGATGATCTCGTCATCACCACCAAGGTCGGGCCGGGCCGCGACCCGTCGGGTGAGTGGTTGCCACATGCCACCTCGCAGCAGCTGCGCGCTCAGCTGGAGGAGAACCTGCGCAGGGTGTTGCGTTCGTGCCGTTCTACGCCATCGCCGGACGAGTTGCTCGCCGTCGCGCGGGCACATGAGGCGAGCGCGGCGCAGGTGCGACTGGCGTGGACCCTGCATCGTGGGCCACATGTGCTGGCCATCCCGGGTACCGGCAACCCGGATCACCTGGTCGCAAACGTGGCGGCCGACACACTGCGCCTTACCCAGGACGAACTGGCCGTACTGGACCGCCTCCACCAGGGCGGGGCGTCAGCCTAAGAATCCGACCACCAACGGGCCCCGCGTTCGCACGCATCGGTCGTGGCTGTCCGAGAGTGAATCTTGAACGGACCCGGGCGGCCATGGTGCGCTGTTGTGTGTCGCCCGATGCCTGCGCACACTGGCGGGCATGACGATCCCCACCCCGCCCCAGCACGGCTCCTGGGACGCTGCGGACTCTGCCGAGGTCGTTGTCATCTCCTTTCCCAAGTGTGGTCGCACCTGGCTGCGGGTCATGATGGCGAAGGCCATCTCGGCCGAGTGGGGGCTGCCGATGGAACTGTGCGAGGACCTGCGGCTCACCGCGTTCTCCGAGGTCGAGCCGCGCATTCCGCGGATCACCTTCTGGCACGACGACCGGGTCGCCTGGCGCTCCCCGGCCGAGCTCTCCAGGGACAAGAGCTGGTACCGCGGCCGCAAGGTCGTCTTCCTCACCAGGGATCTTCGGGACACGATCGTCTCGCACTACTTCCAGCGCACCCGGCGACCGGGCAACCCGTACGAGGGAGAGCTGGGCGACTTCCTGGCGGCCGACGAGGGCAGTCTTCGCACCTGCGTCGAGTTCTGGAACATCTGGCATGCCAGCCGCGGCGTTCCCGAGGGCTTCCTGCTGACCTCCTACGAGCGGCTGGCCGCGGACACCGCCGCAGAGCTGGCTCGGGTCCTGGAGTTCTGCGGTCTGCCGAGTCCCGCCGCCGGGACGCTGCGTCAGGCGGTGGAGTTCGGCAGTTTCGACCGGATGCGTGCCATGGAGCTTGCCGACGCCTTTCACTCGGAAAAGCTGCGTCCCGGAAGCCCGGACGACCGCGAGTCGTACAAGACCCGGCGCGGGATCATCGGCGGCTACCGCGACTACCTGACCCGCCAGCAGATCGCGTGGGCCGATGCGCAGATCGCCGGCCGGCTGGTGCCGGACTGGCAACCGCTGGCGTTGGCCGCTGACCTGGCCGGCTAGGGCCTGTCTTTCGGATCATGCGGGGCTCGCGGGGGCTGGCACGCACGCCCAAGGTCTCTCGGGACCAGAGAGACCCCCACGGCGTTGTCGTCACTCCTTCCCCGGCTCTCGGCTTCGCTTGAGCGGGGGAGACCCCATCGGTTCCGTGTCGGTTGCCTCCTTGGCCGTGCAGCCAGTGGGTCGGCCGGTGTATGCGCCTGCCGGGTGCTCGGGCGTCAGCCGCCTTCGCGGTAGAGGTCGGTGAGCAGGGCGACGGCGGCGTGGGTGGCGGGGTGGGGGTCGTGCCGTCGCCAGATGAGGTGGACGGGGACGGGCTCGCCATCGCGGAGGGGGCGGTAGGTGATGCCGTCGCGGCGGTACTGGGTGGCGGTTGCCTGCGGGGTGACGCCGACGCAGCGGCCGGTGGCGATGGCGGCGAGCCAGTCGTCGATGTCGTGGGTGTACTCCACGGCGGGGCGGGCGCCTTGGGGCCACAGGTCCAGGGTGGTGGTGCCGGTGCGGCGGTCCACCACGAGCGTGCGGTCGCGGATCTCCGTCAGGCGGATGCTGCGGCGCTTGGCCCATGGGTCGTCGGAGGCGAGGGCGAGACAGCGGCGCTCGTGGCCGACGAGGGCGTGGGCGCAGCGGCGGGTGTCGATGGTGGTGCGGACGACGGCCATGTCGCACAGTCCCTCGGCGAGGCCGCCGGTGGGGGTGTTGTGGCGGATCAGATGGAGTTCGACGTCCGGGTAGCGGTCGTGCCAGCGGCGCTGGAACTCGGCGGTGTGGCGGCCCATCGCGGACCAGGCGTGGCCGATCCGCAGCCGGGTGTGGCCGGTGGTGGCCTGGTGGACCAGTTCGTCCGCATCGGCGAGCAGATGGCGGGCGCGGGCGAGGACCTGCACGCCGGCGGTGGTGGGGGTGACGGTGCGGCTGGTGCGGTGCAGCAGCCGTACACCGAGGATCCGTTCCAGCGCGAGCAGTGTGCGGGAGACTGCCGCCTGGGAGACGCCCAGCTCGATCGCTGCGTCGGTGAAGCTGCCGGTGTCGACGATCGCGATCAGGCAGCGCAAGTGCCGCAGCTCCAGCTCTGTACGACCATCCATGCGTCCATCGTATAGATGGCGCGTCGGATGCATTTTGCGTATGTGGTGGCTTGGCGGACGGTCGTGCCATGGCAATCGAAGTTCGCGCAGAGAATACGGCGGCGGCCGCCACATACAGGGCGGTTTCGCCCCGGTGGCCCGGACTGGCGCTGATGCTGGGCAGTGGTCTGTCCAATCAGATCGGGGCGTCGGTCGCCGCGCTCGCCTTCCCGGTCCTCGGGCCGATGGGAGTGGTGGCGGTGCGCCAGTGGGTGGCCGCCGTGGTGCTGCTGAGCGCCGGCCGGCCCAAGCTGCGCTCGTTCACCGCCGCGCAGTGGCGTCCGGTGCTGGGGCTGGCCGCGGTGTTCGCGACGATGAACCTCACGCTGTACACGGCGATCGACCGGATCGGACTCGGTCTCGCGGTCACCCTGGAGTTCCTCGGTCCGCTCACCGTGGCGCTGGTGAGCTCCCGCCGCCGTACCGACCTGGGCTGCGCGCTGGCCGCCGCGGCGGCCGTGGTGGTCCTGACCCGCCCGCGGCCCAGCACCGACTACCTCGGCATCGGCCTGGCGCTGCTCGCCGCCATCTGCTGGGGCTGCTACATACTGCTCAACCGCACCGTGGGCGAGCGCCTGCCCGGCTTGCAGGGATCGGCCGCCGCCGCGGCCGTCTCCGGCCTGCTCTATCTTCCCGTCGGCGCCGCCGTCCTGTGGCTCCACCGGCCCACCGCCGGCGCCCTGCTGTGTGCGCTGGCCGCCGGCGTGCTGTCGTCCGCGGTGCCGTTCCTCGCCGACCTGCTCGCGCTGCGCCGGGTCCCCGCGCGCTTCTTCGGGATCTTCATGAGCGTCAACCCGGTGTTCGCAGCCTTGATCGGCCTGTTCGTCCTCGGCCAGCACCTCGACCTGGCGTCGTGGCTGGCCATCACCGCGATCGTCGCCGCGAACGCCGTCGCCGTGGGAACCGCCGCCAACCGCTCGCGGTGGAAGGCTGGCGTGAACGCCGACGACTTCGCCGACGCCCGGCCCGACCCCGCTGTGCCGCACGCGGACGTCGAGCGGTACGGGCCCTTGCGGCACGAGTAATTCCGCGCGGGGGCATACATCGCGGTCATCGTCACTCTGAACGTCACCAGTGCCCATGACCACATGGAAATGCTCATCCGATGCTCATGGTCACCTGGAATCGCTCGCGGAATCGCGGGTCCTACGTGATCCGTACGACCCGCCTAACGGTGCTGGGACAACCGGTAGAGCTCGGCGAAGAGCCCGCCGCGGTGGAGCAGTCCGTCGAAGGTTCCCTCGTCCTCGATGCGGCCCTGGTTCAGGACGATGATGCGGTCGGCGATGCGGTGTTGGTGAGATTGTGGGTGACGAAGAGTGCGATGCAGCCGGTGGCGAGTGTCTTGAAGCGGCCCCAGCTGACCGTGCCGCCGGTGGGCAGATAGAGGCTGGTGAGCAGGCGGGCGAGGGTGGTCTTGCCGGAGCCGTTCTACCAGTGCGATGAGTTCGCCGCTGCGCAGGGTGAGGCTGACCTGGTCCACGGCGTGCCGGTCCGGCGGGGCGCCCAGGTGACGGAAGCACACTGGCGCAGGAACGGGGCCTGCGATACATGCCGGCGGCCGGCCGCACCGGTGCCCGGCAGGCCCCTGGGTGAAGGAATACCCACGGGCGATGGACCTGGACTTGGCAGATCAAAAACGGGGGAACGGCTCGTCGGGGATCGGCACGCCGAGGAAGGGGGCAAGACGCTCGTACCCCTGGCCGCCGACGATGTCGAGGATCAGCAAGTCGCCCTCCCGGCCGTCGAAGTAGCGCCGCACCTGCTCGACGTGCCGGCGGTGGACCCGGGCGAAACGAGCGGCGTCGAACTCGTGGCACCCGTAGACGGCGGCCCGCAGGAAGCGCTGGAGCTGAACGTAGAGCGAGTCCGGGTCGGCCTTGCTCGCGATAGGGCGTTCCCAGTGGTACGCGCAGGAGCGCAGCCAGCTCCGCTCCTCACGGACCGTCAGGATGAACTTGGCGCCGGGCCAGGCGAGATCGAGCTCCTCGTAGTAGGGCGCGACGGTGATGTCGGTGATCCCGTCGCGCTCCGCAAGCAGCGGGAAGCGCGCCGTGCCGTCCACCAGGGCCTGGTAGGTACCCGGATCGCACGGGTAGTGCGCGACGTCGAAGCCCAGGGTGTGCAGGGCGGTGGTGAGGGAGCGGGTACCGGTGCGGGACAGCCCCAGGCCGAAGACCTTCGGCCGGAGGGGCCGGCCGTCAGCCATCCAGGCACCTCCAGGCCGTCGTGTGCCGGACCATCGCGGCCAGCCCGTCGTACAGGTCCGTCCGTGGACGATAGCCGAACTCGCGGGCGGCCAGCGTGATGTCGGCCCCGGTGTGCCGCGCCTCGCCGGGACCGCCCGGCCGTGGTTCGAGGGTGACCGGCCCGACCAGCTGCTCGACCGTCGCGACCGCCTGCTTCATCGAGACCGGGCAGCCGCCGCCGAGGTTGGCCACGCCGGTGAAGCCGGCACAGGCCGCGGCGCGCATGGCGGTGACCACGTCCCGCACATAGGTGAAGTCGCGGGTCTGCTCGCCGTCGCCGTACAGCGGGAACGGCTCGCCGGTCAGCGCGGCATCGATCAGGCGGGCGAAGGCCATGTCGGGGCGCTGCCGGGGGCCGTAGACCGTGAACAGCCGCAGCGAGACGCTGGGCAGTCCGTAGGAGATGCGGTACAGCTCGCATACGTGCTCGGCCGCCAGCTTGGTGACCCCGTACGGCGAGACGGGCCGGGGGCAGACCGTCTCGGGGGTGAGGAAGGTCGGCGCGTTGCCGTACACCGAGGAACTGGAGGCGTAGACGAATTTGCGCAGCCGGAGGTGCCGGGCGGCCTCGACCAGAGCCTGGGTGGCGAGCAGGTTGCGGTCGGCGTAGCGGGTGAACTCCGGTCCCCAGGACGGGCGGACGCCTGGCTGGCCGGCCAGGTGGTAGATGACCTCCGCCCCGTCGAGGAGGGGGCCGAGGTCGGCCTCCAGCAGATCGGCCCGGTGCCAGATGAAGGCCGGGTGGGGCACCAGCTCGCTCAGGTTGCGCGATTTGAGGGCCGGGTCGTAGTAGTCGGTGAGTGCGTCGAGGCCGACGACGGTGTCTCCGGCGCCCAGCAGGTGCGCGCACAGATGGGAGCCGATGAACCCGGCCGCGCCGGTCACCACCGCCCGCATCAGCGGCTCCCCGGCCCGGCGGCTGCCTGGACAGCGGGCAGTATCCGGTCCGCGCGAGCCCGCCAGGTGTACCGCTCGGTCAGCTGCCGCCGGGCCTCGGCGCCCAGGGCCTCACGCAGGGACGTGTCTTCGGCCAGCCGTTTGACCGCCTTCGCCCAGTCCGCAACGGAGTCGGGCGGGCAGAGCAGGCAGTTGACCCCGTCGGCCAGCACCTCCCGCAGCACGGGCAGGTCCGAGGCGATGACGGCCTTGCCGTACGACATGTACTCGAACAGCTTCATCGGTGACACCCAGCGGCTGATCTCGCCGACGCCTCCGACGCAGTACGCCCGCCGCTGGTACGGCGCCAGGACGATGTCGAACGCCCGGTAAAAGGGGGCGAGTTCGGCAGGAGGGTGATGGCCGTGGAAGTACACGTTGGGCTGCCGGCAGCGGCCCTGCCAGTGTGCGCGGTCCGTCGCGGTGCCGCCGACCAGATGGAAATCGGCGTCGGGTAGGTGCTCGGCGAGCTCCAGGATGACGTCAGTGCCCCGGCCGGGGTAGAGGTGCCCGATGTAGCCGATCCGCAAGGCCCCCTCCCGGCCGGGCAAGGGGGCCACCGGGCCGTCGGCCGGCACCGGATCGGCGCAGTCGTGGGCGGTGACCAGGTCGGCGTGCCGGAGAGCGGTGAGCTCCGGGAAGGCCGCGCGGTAGTCGTCGGCGAGCGCCTGGGACACGAACACCACCCGGCGCAGGTTCCGTCTGCGCAGCAGCAACCGTTCCACCGCCCGCACGCCCCACCTGGGCCACAGCAGGTGTGTCTCGTACGCCACCGGGGCCAGATCCGAGCAGGCGAGCAGCGTATACGGGTCCCGTCCGTACAGCAGATCGGGCACACCACGGCGGCGGAGCTCGGCCCGGACCCGCCATACCCGGATCCACCTGCCCAGCCCCGGCACCGCCGGGTGCGCCAGGGTGCGCACCTCGAAGCGATTGCGGGTGCCGTAATAGGCGTGGATGTCGTCGGCGGGGGCGGTACCGGCCAGGGCGTGGAGCACGACCTCGTGGCCCGCGTCGGTGAGCGCGTCGCACATCCGCATGACGTGCACGCCGTTGGCGTAGACGGAGGGGATGCTGCCGCTGTGCAGATAGGCGATCCGCATGGCTGATGGACCTCCGGGCGTCGTGGTGACGGGCGCCCATGCTTCCCAGCACCCCCTTCGACCACAACAGGGCCTCCCGAGCGGCCGGTGGCACGTCGGGGCGCACAACGGCGCATGGCCGCTCGGCCCGGTGCCGATATCAGCCAGATCCAGGAGTCACTGGTGTCCCACCACTCCCGCCCGGCCCGGGCGTCTCCCACCCAGCGGCGAACCGGCCGACGGTGCGCCTGTCCTGTGGCCCGCTCCAGGGCTTCCGGCGCACGGGAGACCGCCGGCGTCCGGTTTCCGTACGACAGCTCGACGCACGTATGGCCTGCCGATCGGGGCCACCGTACGTTCGGCCTGGGCGTCAGTTGACGCTCGTTGAGGTGCGCGACCAGAGACGGAAGGACTGACATGGAGCACGAGGACATCGAGCAGGTCACCGAGGAGCTCCCCGACTACGCACTCATGGTCGACTTTCCGGACCAGGACTGATCCAGGTCGGCCGCCGGCTACCCGCCGCGCTCGTTCCCGAGCCAGAGGTCCGGTCCTCGATGGTCCGATCGAAGGTCCGATCCTCAGAGGTCCCGATCCCAGAGGTGGAGTGTGAACTCGGTGGAGGTGAACCGGTGCTGCGGGTAGCACCCGATGCGCTTGAGGCCACCCGTGACGAAGAGGCCGTACGGCGGGTGGCGCAGGGTGTGTTGGCGGCAGCCGGGGTCCGGACCGCCGCAGCGGCGGGTCCTGTGATCGTGGCCGCCGCCTTCGCCGTCCAGGCCGGGCTTCGAGTGGAGATGACGGAGAGCCAGAACACCGCCACGCGTGAGCCGCTGGAGCCCGTCGGACCCGCGCCCTATCTGGCTCGGTCGGTGGCACGTGCCCTGGCCACGCGGCCCGACGGCGCCGAAGCCACGGGCGGGTCGCAGCTGACCGGCTGGCAGCGTGCCGACCATGCCATATTGGACCGTTGCCGTGCCGCGCTTGCTGCTGCCTGGCCGGAGATGCTTGCTGAACTGCGTGTTTGTGTGGCGCAGGTGGCTCTGTTGGAGGGCCGGGCGATCGACGGCTTCACCGACTTCGCCACCCACGGCGCCCTCTACATCAACCGCGCCCGACTGGGTGCGAGCCCCCTCGGCCTGCCCGGCCCGGTCCGGTTCGCCGAGGCGCTGGTCCACGAGGGCACCCATACCCGCTGCAACGCCGCCCAGTTGAGCAACCCGTTCCTCACCCCCGCGGCCGGCGGTGCCGATCTCGTCCGAACCCCGCTGCGGTCCGATCCGCGCCCCCTCGCGGGGCTCTTCCAGCAGGCGGTTGTGCTGGTCCGCTGTACGGCGCTGTACCGACGCCTGCTGAACACGGAGAGCACCGCCACCGCCGCTCTGACGGCACGCCATGACCGCTTGTCGGACGGTGCCCGACAGGCAATCGGCACACTGCGGCAGCACTCGGCCACGCTCACCGAGCACGGACTCGCCGTCCTGGGGGAGTGCGACGCACTCCTGCGCCCGACCGCCGTCTGACCACCACCCCCGGGAGCCCGTCTGTGCCGCCCTCTGCTGCCCGCGCCGTTCCGACCACCTGGCATCCCCAGGTCTTCGAACCGTTCCCCGGCGAGTCCCGGTTGCTGTTCGGCCGGGTCGCCGCCCGTAGCCCGCAGTTCGACGCCACCGCGAGCGCCGGCGGGCAGCGGGTGCTGATCGGCAGCGCGGCGGGCACCGAGGCTGCCGAGGTGGCGGTGCGGGCCAGGGGTGAGTTGCTGGAGCGGCTGGGCAATGTGCTGGCCGGCCGTGCGGCGGAGGCATCGGCGGCACTCGTCGCCACGTACGCCGCACTACGGCGCAGACGGGCGCCCGCGCTGGATCCGGCGCCCTGGTCGGGGCCCGAGGGCCGCACGGCATGCCAACTCTGGGTCACCGGGCGGTCCTTGCTCTCCGGCACGGAGATCCTGGTCCCGGCTGCACTGGCTTTCCTCCAGCACCGCCCGCCCGCCGGCTGCACCGCTCCGGTACGCGTCGGCTCCACAGGCCTGGCGGCCCACCCGGACCGGTCCACGGCCGTCGAGCACGCGGCCTGGGAGATCCTGGAACGTGACCTGCTGCGCCGCAGCTGGCAGGCCCCCGCCGAGCATCCGCCCGCCGCCGCCGGAGTGCGCGGCGAAGTCCCCCTGCCGCTGGGCCGCGTGTGCGAGCGCCTCGGCCTGCTCGCCACCGCGCTGACTCTGCCCGCGCCGGGTGCCTGCGTCGTCGCCGTCTGCCTGCACGCCCCGGACGGCCGCGAGCAGACCTTCGGCGCCCGCTGCGGCCCGGCGACCGACCGTGCCGATCTCCTCGCCCGGGCCGTGTACGAGGCACTGATGGTGCGCTGGAGCATGAGCACCCCGGCGGCCCACCGCGCCTATCAGCGGCTGGCGTTGACGGGCGCGCCGGCCTCCGCCGTCGAGCACGCGCTGTGGACGTACCACGGGGGTCAGGACGCCTTGGCGCGCTGGCTGCAGCACGACGTACCCGCTCCAGAGGCGCCGGGCGTGGAGGACCCCATGGCCTCCGTGGACCCCATGGCCTCCGTGGACCCCGTGGCGGCCGTGGATCCGGTGCGTCTGCTCGCCGAGCACACCGCAGACGACGTCCTCGCCCTCGACACGGCCCCCGCCGAGCTCCGCGAGCAGCACGTGGCGGTCGTCCGCCTGCTCTCTCCAGGCGCCCGCCCGCTGCCCTCCGTGGCCACCCCCGGCACCCCGCCGCACCCCTTCGGCTGACCCCTTCGGCTGATCCCTTCCGGTTGACCTCTCCGGCTGACCTTCCCAAGGAGCACGATGACGACGGTCCCCCGCTACGCCACCGACTTCGCCGACCGCTACGACGACTGGTTCACCCCGCCCGCCGCCAGCACCCGAGCCACCGTGGACCTGCTGGCGCAGCTGGCCCGCAGCGCGCCGCCGGGCCCGTTGCTCGAACTCGGGATCGGTACGGGCCGGGTGGCCCTGCCGCTGGCCGAGCGCGGGCACCAGGTCCATGGCATCGACGCCGCGAAGACCATGGTCGACCAACTCCGGGCCAAGCCCGGCGGCGAACAACTCACCATCAGCATCGGTGACTTCGCCGAAGTGGACCACGACGGCGAGTTCGCCATGGTCTATGTCGCCAATGGCTCCTTCTTCGAACTTGCCTCCCAGCAGGACCAGCTGCGCTGCTTCGCGCGGGTGGCGCGACGCCTGCTGCCCGGCGGGCTGTTCGTCCTGGACGCCCACCTGCCCGAGGCACTGGCGGCCAACACCGGCGCGGGCGCTCAGCCCGTGGAGAGCGCGAACGGCGACCCGGTGTTGCGCACCCGCCGGCTCCACCCCGCCTCCCAGCGCTACATCTCCGACTACCTGGTGCTCGACGAGGGCATGTTCCGGCACGTACGGGTGGCCTTCCGTTACGCCGCCCCGGGCGAGCTCGACCTGATGGCGGCGGCCGCCGGTCTGCGGTTGCGTGAGCGGTTCGGCGACTGGTCCGGCGGTGCCTTCAACGACAGCAGCAGCGGGCACATCAGCGTCTACGAGCTGCCGGCATGACGGCGCCGAGCAGGCCGAGCGGGCTGCGCGACCCGCAGACGTATCTGAGGAACAATCGCGAGATGTGGCGGCAGTGGACGCCGCTGAAGGCCGCCTCCGCCCAGTACGACCTGGCCGGGTTCCGGGCCGGCGGCTGCCGGATGCGGGCGCTGGAGTGTGCCGAGGTCGGCGAGGTGCGCGGCCGCTCACTGCTCCACCTGCAGTGTCACGTCGGGCTGGACACGCTCTCCTGGGCGCGACTGGGCGCGCGGGTGACCGGTGTGGACTTCTGCGCCGAGGGCGTGGCCACCGCCCGCTCCCTGGCCGCGGACGTCGCCCCTTCGGCCGTCTTCGTGGAGGCGGACGTGCTCGACCTCCCGTCCCATCTCGACGGCGTCTTCGACATCGTCTACACCTCGCACGGAGTGCTCGGCTGGCTGCCGGACCTGCGCCGCTGGGCGGAGGTCGTCGCGCACTTCACCGCGCCCGGCGGCTTCCTCTACGTCTTCGAGTCGCACCCGGCGGCCTGGATGCTCGACAACAAGGTCGAGCACCCCGAACTGAAACTGCGGTACTCCTACTTCGGCGAGCCCGAGCCGCTGGCTTTCGAGTACCGCAGCCCGATCGCGGTGCCCGACGCGGAGCTGCCCGGCGTGGAGTACGCCTGGGGACACTCTCTCGGCGATGTCGTGAGCGCCCTCGCGGCTGCCGGGCTGCGGGTCGAGTTCCTGCACGAGTGGCCGTTCGTGGCCTGGCGGATGCTGCCGTTCATGCCCCAGGACCAGGACGGCTGGTGGCGGCTGCCGGACGGCCTGCCGCCCCTGCCACTGTCCTTCTCACTGCGCGCGACCAAGCCGTCCACCTGAGGAGGGAACGTGGCACTGGCGCCCCTGCACGAGTCACTCCTCGGCGAGCTGCACCTGCGCCAGGTGCTGGAGGGCCGACTGGTCGTGGTCCGCGGCGCGTTGGACCAGCTCACAGGCCGCGATACGGTCCGCCGCGCGGCGCTCGCGTCCGTCACGTCGGCCGTCTCACCACAGGCGGCCGACCGGCTGGCGGAGCAGGGCCTGGAACACCTGCACCGCGTCGCCGGCGCCGAACAGATCCGGGCGGTCCGCGACGAGCTGGACCGCCGCCTGCGCCCGACCGCCCAGCGGCTGCTGCTCCGCTTCGCCCAAGCGCTGCCGCCGCAGGGGCGCCGGCTGTATGTGAGCGACCACCTGGGCGTGCGGATCATGCCGCCGCAGGCCGCCGTCCGTGGCCGGGAGGAGGAACTGAGCAACTTCACGGGCTTCCTGCTCCCGAGCCAGGCGCACACGGACTCCTGGTTCAACACGGCCGTCAACTCGGTCAACCTCTGGATGGCCCTCAGCCGCGTACGTCGCGACAACGGCCTGACCCTCTGGCCGCAGGCCTACCGGCGCCCACTGCGGCACGAGGGGGTGCGACTGCTGCCCGACCAGCCGATCGGCGACCCGGTGGAGGTCGAACTGGAACCGGGCGACCTGCTGCTCTTCGCCGGCGACCACCTCCACGCCACCCACCCGAACACCGGCCCGCAGACCCGCTGGGTGGTCACCAAACGGCTCTGCTGGGGCCCGCCGCGCTACCACCCGCGCGCCACCGGCTGGGTCCCCTACCGCGACCCCCGCCTGCTCGACACCCCCCTGCACGCCCTGGCCCCCCTGCGATCAGCCCTCACCCTCGGCCGCCTTCGTCAACTCGCCCGCGACACAGACCGGTTACTCACGAGGCTGCGCCACTGACCTGCCCCGGCGCAGCTGTGGCCCCGGTCTGCTGCCCGTCTTCCACCGCCCGACCGAAGCCTTCGACGCTCGACATAAGCAGGCAGCAACGGCAAGCGCGTTCGCCTCGCCGTGCGGCACGCCCCAGGGATGCCGCCCTCGGGCGTATTCGGGATCACGGTGGGGTGGCGGAGTGGCTTGGCGCGTGGGCCAGTTGATCACTACGGCACACACACGCCTGCCCTGGCCAACTGTTTCCGCGAGGAGCCCCCAAGTGACCCCCACGGCATCCACCGACCGTGCAGCTCAGATCCTGTCCCGACCGGTCTCGCTGAACGGCCTGACCGTTGCGAACCGGATCACGATGGCACCTATGACCCGGCAGTTCTCCCCGGGCGGGATCCCGGGCGACGACGTGGCGTCGTATTACGCGCGCCGAGCCGCCGCGGGCGTCGGCCTGATCGTCACCGAAGGCACCTACGTGGGTCATGAGTCGGCCGGGGACCGTGACCAGGTTCCGCGCTTCCACGGCGAGGAGCAACTGGCGGGCTGGGCGGAGGTCGCCGAGGCCGTGCACGCGGTGGGCGGGGCGATCGTGCCGCAGCTGTGGCACGTCGGCATGGTCCGCAGCGCCGGCTGGCCCCCGTTCCCGGGCGCCCCGGCGCTCGGCCCGTCCGGCATCGGCGTCGACGGCACCGAGGGCGCCGGCAACGCGATGACGCAGCAGGACCTCGACGACGTGATAGCGGCGTTCGCCGCGGCCGCGGCCGCGGCGGAGCGCATCGGCTTCGACGGGGTCGAGCTGCACGGTGCCCACGGCTACCTCGTCGACCAGTTCCTGTGGTCGACGACCAACCGGCGTACGGACGCGTACGGCGGTGACCTGGTGGCCCGTACGAAGTTCGCGACGGAGGTCGTGGCCGCGGTGCGCGCGGCGGTCTCGCCGTCATTCCCGGTGATCTTCCGCTACTCGCAGTGGAAGATGGCGGCGTATAACGCGAGGCTCGCGGGGACTCCGGAGGAACTGGAGGCCATCCTGACCCCGCTGGCCGAGGCGGGGGTGGACGCCTTCCACGCCTCGACGCGCCGCAACTGGCTCCCCGCGTTCGACGGCTCCGACCTCAACCTCGCCGGCTGGACGAAGAAGCTGACCGGCAAGCCGGTCATCACTGTCGGCTCGGTCGGCCTGGACGGCGAATTCCTCCGCAGCTTCCAGGGCGAGGGTTCCCAGATCAAGGACATCGACGACCTTCTTGACCGCCTGGAACGCGAGGAGTTCGACCTGGTAGCCGTGGGCCGTGCGCTGCTCCAGGATCCGGAGTGGGCGGCAAAGGTGCTGGGAGGGCGGTTCGGGGAGCTGGCGGCGTACGATCCGGCGGCGCTGCGGACGCTCAGCTGACCGGGTGGGGGAGCCTTACTTTCCCGGGCGGTGGCGCGTGTGGGGTGCGGGTTGTCGCTGCGCCGGATCAGTGAGTGCGGGTGGACCGGTGTCGGGGCCGGTCACCTCCATGGTGAGCCCGAACGCGGCGCCGAGGTCGTCGTAGTAGACGGCCCTGCTGGCCGGCATCACCAGCCCCCGCACCGCAATCGCGATGGCCGGTCTCCTCATCCTGACAACCCCGCTCCTGCTACCCCGCCACGACCACGCGCCGCAACACGAGCGGGAACTGGCCCGGAGTCAGGCCTGACACACCACGACTCGGCCCTGACCTCTGGAGGCAGACTGCGGCTGATCCGTTGACCCGCTGGTCCGCTGGTCCGCTGGTGCGAGTCGTAGCCAGAGCCACGACCAGGTTCACCGTCGCCGCAGTTAGCTGCTTCGGCAGTTGTTGACGAGCAACCTGCATCGGTCACTGCCCGAGGCGGAAGCCTCGGCAAGCCGGCTGCCCTTGGGGCTGGTCAGGGCTGGGTGGGACCGGTGAGGTGGGCTTGGGCGGCGGTGCGGAAGGCGGTGACCAGGCGGCTGTGGTCATCGGCGCGGGTGGCGAGCACGACGTGCCCGGGGTCGACTCCTTCCAGAGGGATCGTCGTCAGGTCGGGGCGGCTGTGGGTGGCCACGGCCCCGGCTGGTACGACGGCGACGGCGTCCCCGGCGGCGACGAATTCGAGTTTGTCCTCCATCGTCTGTGCCAGGGGCCCGTCGGGTGCGCGGCGTCCGTCGGGCCGGGGGTCGATGCGCCAGTAGGTGTTCCATGCGGTGTCGCGCAGGCGGGGGGTGGGTTCGTCGGCGATGTCGTCGAGGGTGACGGACTCCTTGCCGACCAGGCGGTGGTCGACGGGCACCAGCAGCAGCCGCGGCTCGTCGTACAGGACGGTCACGCGCAGCTGGTCGGTCGTGAACGGCAGCCGGGCCACCACCACGTCCGCCCGGTGGTCCAGCAGGGCGTCGCGGGGTTCGTTCCACGACAGGTGCAGGGTGTGGACGTCGGCATCCGGGTGGCGTCGGCGCAGTGCCCGCACGGCGGGGGTGATGATCAGGCCGGTGGTGTAGCCGACGGTCAGCCGCGTCGGCCGGGCCGCGGCCCGCGTCTGCGCCGCGGCTTGGGCTGCCGAGCGCAGCAGTGCCTTGGCGCAGGGCAGGAACACCGCTCCGGCCTCGGTGAGCTCCGCTCCCTGCGGTGTGCGGTCCAGCAAGCGGGCGTCCAACCGCTGCTCCAAGCGCCGTATCTGCCGGCTCAGGGAGGGCTGGGCGAGGTGCAGGGCCGCGGCGGCACGGCCGAAGTGGCGGTGCTCGGCGACGACGGTGAAGTAGCGCACCAGCCGCAGATCCAGATCCGCACTGTCATCGGGCATGTCAGGCATCTTCCGACTGTACTGCCACCTGCCCGGTGAATGCCGTCCTTTATGGCCTCTGACCTGGGATGATGCTGATTTTTCATCGCTTCTTGCGGAACAGGTCTTGGACGGCGGACCCGCCCGGCCCGCACGGTGAATACGTCGGCCCCGCAGCCGCCCCGGCGCGGGCGGGGCGCCATCGGACCCATCGGAGGAAGCGCGCCATGTTCGTGATCACGGGAGCCAACGGCCAGACCGGCGGAGCCGTCGCCCGCACCCTGCTCCAGCAGAACCAGCCTGTCCGTGTGGTGCTGCGCCCCGGCCGCAGCGGCGAGGAGTGGCAGAGCCAGGGCGCGGAGGTCGCCCACGCCGACGTACAGGACAAGACCGCGCTGACCGACGCCTTCACCGGCGCCCGCGCGGCGTACGTCATGAACCCGCCGGCCTATGCGGTCGACGACATGCTGGTCTCGGCACGCGCCGTCGCCGACGCCTACCGCGCGGCGTTGGAGGCCGGTGGCGCCCGGGCGGTGGCGCTGTCCTCGTTCGGTTCCCAGCATGCCGAGGGCACCGGCAACATCCTCACCACCTACGTACTGGAGCAGGCCCTGAGCCCGCTGGGCGCGAGCTTCGTGCGGCCAGGCGGCTTCATGACCAACTGGCTGCCCAGCCTGCCGACCATGCGCAACGGTGTGCTGCCCAGCTTCTACGCGCCGCTCGACCGGCCGATCCCGCAGGTGGCCGTGGCGGACATCGCCGACACGGTGGTGCGCGAGCTGCAGCGCAGCGACAGCCGCACCATCGAACTCGCCGGCCCCGCCGACTACGCACCGACCGACGTCGCCGCCGCCTTCTCCGTGGCGCTCGGCCGGCCCGTCACGGCGCAGGCCATCGAACGCGACCAGTGGCCGCAGGCACTGGCACAGTTCGGGCTGCCGCCCGCGGCGATCCACAGCTGGATGGAGATGTGGGAGGGCCTCAACTCCGGACACATCCGCTTCGAGGGCACCCCCGAGCGCGGACAGATGACCATCGAGGACTTCGCGAAGGCAAGCGTCGCCGGGGCACAGGCGCGAGCATGACCAACTGGACGGTGCCGATCACCGGAGCCGGACCGTGGAGCACTTCGGCGCCCTGGGCGCCGCCATCGCCAACGCCACTATCGCCAACGCCGCCATCGCCACCGCGGGCTTCACCTGCGCCGACCACCTGCGCACCTCCGGTACCGCGATCACTGGCGGTGCCCCTGCCCGGTGGCCGCCGGTGATCCTCACCAACCTCCTGAGCCCGGCCCTGCTGGCTGTGCCACGCCGCCCCACCACCTTCGCCACGCCCACCGAGCCTGTGGCCAAGGCCATCGGCTTCGCCCTCGACCAGCCCGTCGGCGTCGACGTCAACACCTCACCATCCGACCGATCGGACAACCGAAATGACCACCACCGCCCCCACGACCGCCGACCGTGACCCCTTCAGCGACATCAAAATCGCCACACTGGCCCATCTGAAGCAGCACGGGTGCGGCTGCTACCCCTATTCCGACGGCAGCCTGTTGGCCACCCTCACCGCAGCCACCAAGGCAACGACCGTGGTGGAGCTCGGCACCGCCCTGGGATACTCGGCCGCCTGGTTCGCCGGCACCGGCGCCCACGTCCACACCATCGACCGCGACCCCGTCCATAGCCGGCGCGCGTATGACCACCTGGCCCGTCACAACCTGGCCGACCGCGTCTCCCGCCACACCGGAGAGGGCACCCACATCCTGCCCACCCTCGCCCTGACCGGCACGGACATCGCCTTCTTCGACGGCTACGCGCCCACCGCCGCCGCCATTAGGGCGCTCACCGCAACCCTGCGCCCAGGAGGGCTTCTCATCGCCGGAAACATGACCCTGGGCGGCCAGGCCGACCAGATCCGCGACCAGCTCGCCACCTGGCAGCACACCGACCTCGGCGAAACGCTCCTGGCCGTCAAGCCGCAGTGATCCAGCGACCCTCGAAGCCTGGGCCCAGGCACGCACACACCACCATGACGCCCAGCCGTCATCAGCCCCGACGACGAGACTCTCGTCGGGGCCCTTCCACAGCGGATGGTGTGCGCTTGCTCTGGCGCATGTCCCCAGCAAGCTTGTTGCGGTACTCCTGGACGGCCAGCTGCCGGACTGATGCTGCGTCGGCCCTCAATGCCCCGTTCGCGGCGCATCCTGGGGCCAGCCCCACCATCGACGTAGTGGCTGCCGGATGGGCAGCAGCGCATGGCTCAACAACCCTTGAGCCATGACGACTTACACCCACAGAGCGCTGCTCCTGACCCTCTCCGCCGCGGCCGTCGCCACGACCCTCACCACCACTGCCCCGGTGGCCCGTGCCGAAGCCGCCACCGCGGTACCCGCCCTCACCTGGCGGCCCTGCGCCGAGCCGGGCGGCCTCGCCGGGAAGGAGTGCGCCGAGCTGCCCGTACCACTCGACTACCGCGACCCGGACGGCCCGCAGCTCACCCTCGCCGTCTCACGGGTGCGCAGCGAGCGGCCCGCCGCGCGGCGGGGAAGCCTGCTGATGATCGCCGGCGGGCCGGGCACCTCAGGAGTGCGGCGGCTGGAGCAGAAGGGAGAGGCGCTGCGCAAGGAGATGGCCGGCGCGTACGACCTCGTCAGCTTCGACCCGCGCGGGGTGGGCGGCAGTACGACCGCGAGCTGTGAACTCGACGCCGACGACAGGCAGTTGGTGACCCTCCGCTCCTGGCCGGGGCCGAACGGCGAGATCGCGGAGAACGTCGCCCGGTCCCGGCGGATCGCCGCCGCCTGCGGACGTCATGGCGGTGCCGTGCTGCGCAGTTTCACCACCGCGAACGAGGTGCGCGACATCGACCGCCTCCGCCAGGCGCTGGGCGAGCGGAAACTGTCGGCATGGGGGGTCTCGTACGGCACCTACGTAGGGGCTGTCTACGCGCAGAAGTACCCGCAGCACACCGACCGTTGGGTGCTGGACAGCAGTGGCGACCCCGACCCGTCCCGGGTCGCGCGCGGGTGGCTGAGGAACATGTCGGCGGCCGCCGACGACCGGTTCCCCGATTTCGCGGCCTGGGCGGCGGACCCGGCCCGGGAAAGCCAGGGGCTGCGGCTGGCCCAACGGGCCGAGGACGTCCGGCCGCTGGTCCTCGCGCTGGCGCGGTCACTGGACCGCAAGCCCAAGGAGTCGACCACGGTGGGTGTCCCGCTGACCGGGAACCGGCTGCGGCAGGCGCTGCAGAGCGCCCTGTACGGCAACGAGGACTCCTTCACGCAACTCGCCCGCCTCATCCGGGCGGCCCAGGACCCGGCCGCACGGCCCGTACTGCCCGCCGACCTCGCCCAGCCGCTGCGCAACCAGGACGCTGCGGTCGTGGTGGCGACCATCTGCAACGACGTGCGCTGGCCGCGGTCGATCTCCGCGTACAAGCGGGCGGTGACCGCCGACCGTTCCCGGCACCCGCTCACCGCCGGATTGCCGGCCAACGTCACGGCCTGCACCTTCTGGAAGGACGCGCCGACGGAGCAGCCCACCCGGATCACCGACGACGGCCCGTCCAACATCCTGATGGTCCAGAACCTCCGGGACCCCTCCACCCCGTACTTCGGCGCGTTGAAGATGCGTTCGGCGCTCGCCGACCGGGCCCGCTTGGTGACACTCGACCACGGCGGTCACGGCGCCTACCTCGCCAACGGCAACGCCTGCGGCGACCGCACCGTCACCACCTTCCTCACCTCAGGGCGGCGCCCGCAGCACGACGTATCCTGCACGGACTGAGTCGGCGCGGGAGTGGCGCACGGCGCAGGAGTGGTCTCTGGGGCGAGCAGCCACGGCGCACCCTCTTTGCGGCACGGTCTGCCGACTGCACAGCCGTCTCCACGGACCTTGCGGGCATGGATTCGACCACGCGCGCCGTGATCGCGGCAGGATTTCGTCCGACCACCGAGCTGATCGCGCACCCCGACGGCATCACCGACGGCGGCGACAGCACCTACGCCCCCAACCCCCTTCAGGGACGTGAAGGTACGTCTGCTCAGGCCATTACCGCTTCTTCGACACGGAGGTGGTGAATGAGCGAGGCCCACGGCCCGGGGCGCGTCCGCCGCCGAGGTCAGCGTGGCCACCTCAGCTTGGCCACCTCAGCGTGGCCACCGAGGACCAGCTGCGGGTGCTGAAGGAGGGCGGCCCGGAGGTGGTGCACCACCACACCGCCCTCTACCGGCCGCACGGGCCGGGCGTGGCCGAGCAGCACCTCTACGTCCACTACGTCCACGCCCGCCGCCTCTCCTGACCCCGGCGGTATCAGGGCTACCGCTCCCCGGCCTCCTCCTCGTAGGGGAACCGGGCGAGCGGGGCCTCACGCTGGAAGAAGGTCTTGGCGCGGATCGTCGCCCGCTCGTCGTCCCGCACCTGGCCAGGCCGAGAGCCGTTGCCGAACAGCACCCCGCCGAATCGCATCCGCAGGTACGCCGCTGTGTGGTTGAGGGTGGTCACCAGCCCGTCGGCGACGACCTCGTCGTGGTCCGCCATGACCGTCACCCCCCACAGGGTCCGGCCCGCCATCCGCTCCTTGAAGTCCGAGCCGGGCACCGACAGCCAGCCCGACCAGTAGTCGAGGTAGCGCTTGGTGTGCGCGGAGAGGGTGTACCAGTACAGGGGCGAGGCGATGACGATGTCGGTGGCCTCCAGAGTGGCCTGCCGCAGCGCCTCCTCGTTCTCCCCGGCCGGCCAGGTGTCGGTCTCGTGCCGCCCGTCCTGGAAGTCGGGCAACGGCAGCCGGGCCAGGTCCACCCAACGCTGCGGGATACCGGCGGGCAACTGCTCGGCTGCGGCCCGTGCGAGGATCTCGGTGTTGCCGTCAGGGCGGGAGCTGCCGAGGACGAAGAGGAACGAGCGGTCCGTGGCACGGGGCGTGTCGGTGGTCATGTCTGCTCCGGTCTCAGACCCCCGGGCGCGGACACCGAAGGGTCGTGACGCCGACCGCCGCCCAGGGGAATCGGTGAGTTCCTCGCTTCCAACTCCCTTACCCCGGGGGATATTCCGAGACAGTTGACCGATCCGTCAGGTGTGCTGTCCGGCTCGCCAGCGCCAGCGCCAGCGCCAGCGCCAGGGCACGGGCCACCCGCCAAGCGGGACGCGGCGGGCTGAGCCCACCCGCCCTTCCTCGGTGGGTGAGAGCGTCCTTGTCATGAACGTACTGTTCGGGTCGGGCTGGTAGTCCGCGAATGGTTCGCAGTACTGGAACCCGAACCTCTCGTACAACCCTCAGACGGTCAGGAAGAACTGGCGGCGCCGGTCTCCAGGTTCAACCGTGCGAACCCCGTGTGTCTGGCCTCGGCGATGATGCGCTCCAGCCGCTGGGATGCGATTCCGCTCCTCGGTCGCGTCGGCTTGGACCGTGTCCTATGTGGTGAGGCGGACCAGGCGTTTGTAGCAACACAAGGCTGCGGCAAGTCCGAGAAAATCCAGGTAGTTGGGGGGACGTTCGTAGCGGGGGCTGAGTCTGCGGTAGCCGGAGAGCCAGGACATCGTGCGCTCGACCACCCAACGGTAGCGCCCCAGACGCTGGCTCGACTCGATTCCTTTGCGGGCGATCCGCACGCCAATCCGCTTGCCACGGACCCAATTACGCAGGTCGGGCTGGTCGTTCACCTTTTCGGCAGCACAGTACATAGGGTCAGAGTGCTCAGCAGGATGAGATCCGGAGACGTCGGCGTGAAGGGCAGTCGTTCAGCTTGATGGGGGCAGGCGCTCGGGGCGCCGATGCACCACGTTCGCCGGTCCGCAATCGCAACTGGCCGAGGGAGTAGGAGCTGTCGCTGTCAGGGCACACGCTGCCCGGGCTGCGCGACCGACGCCTGAGGCGGGGGTGGGGGCGCGATCCGCCGAGGGCGGGACCATCGGCGCATCACCGGCTGCTCGACCAGGACATGCAGGAGCCAGGCAGCGGCCAAAGTCAGAGCGGCAGATAGCCCAACCAACGCCACAGCCGCGGCTGGACTCCACAGCTTCCCCGATCCCGCGGCGAGCGGCCCGTGTCGGAGGACCAGCAGATGCACCATGTAGAACGCGAAAGAGAGCTCCCCCAACCGCACCATCGTGCGGCCTCCCATCCATGATCGGCCGGTGAGGTCGGCGCTCGCGCTCGCCATCACCACCAGGGCCAAGGGGATCGCCGTCGGCCACACCATGCCATAGGCGTCCGGCAGTGCCACCATCACGGCGTAGCCGGGTATGAGCAGCAGCGCCGCCGTTCCCGGGCGGAGCGAGGGCTGCTTTCCCAGCGCGACAACCCGGGATATGACCATGCCGAGCAAGAATTCCGGCAGCCGGCTCACCGGCACGATGTAGACGAACCAGTAGTGCCACCAGGACATCCCCTCACACGCACTGACCTCGCAGGACGGCCCTTGGTAATAGGTCATCAGTGGCTGCTCGGGAAGCAGCTGCGCCACCACCGGGATGAGGGCGAGCACCAGGACGAGCACACCGGCAACCTTCCACAGCCAGCCGGCCGGGATCCGGTTGACCAGCGGCAGCAGCCAAGGGCAGAGCAGATAGAACACCAGCTCCGCACACAGGGACCAACTGGGGTCATTGGGGCCGAAGGTGACAGCGGGGATCGGGAACCATGCCTGGATCAGCCCGAGGGAGGGCAACACCCCGAACACGGTGACGGTGCCGGCCGTGGCCAGGAACGCGGTTCCGGCGACCCAGGTCACCAGGTGGTTGGGGTATACCTTCGCAAGCCGTCGGCGGATGAAGAGACGCGGAGTGTCCCCGGCGCGGGCGGTCCACGTCAGCACGAATCCACTGAGGATGAAGAAGAAGGACACCCCGACCCAGCCGAGCTGGGCGGCATTCTCGGCGAAAGACCGATTGAGGCCGGGCGCGTTTACGAGCTGCGATGTCGCCACATGGCACATAAAGACGAGCAGGGCCGCCAGGAATCTCATCCCGGTCAGCGACGGCAGCCGCGCGCTCGGCGGGCTGGGCGGAATTGCGGTCACGTGAGCACGCTCCAGGGTGGGCGAGGCAGCGGCTGCGCCGCTGGAAGCATCGGATATGACATATTCCTGGTGCACGGTGAGATCTGGCACCGATCTGCACAGTGACAACGGCCGAACCGCGGCCGCTGTCCGCACTACATATGAGAAGCCGCGACGAAGAGCGATCGCCGGGGACTCCGGCCGATGATCTCTTCTATTTGCCTGACTTTGCGGCGAGCGGAAGCCCCCGGGGCGGCCATCAAAAGGCGCCCGCAGAATTGCTTCGACGGGTAGTGAAAACTAACAGGTGCTCAGCGCGGGTGCATGCCTCGGAGTGCCTCGCCTGGGACGTACCGTGCGCGAGCGATGGTGCGACGGTTCAGGTGATGCTTGAGCGCTGCTCCGCAAGGCTGCGGCGCTTCTCAGCGGATCGGCGATCAGTCAAAACGTAGATCGCAAGTACGCGCCCCTCGGTCGAATGGCACGCAATCCGGGACATTTCTGTCTCTACTCCATGTTCCATTTCATCAACTTCGCTGGATCGTAAGCCTGCGGGAATGCGGAAAACGTTGTCACCATTTGCAGGTGCTCGTAATTTCCCTTGAATTCCACGTGGGTTGTCTGCGGGACACGTATACTTGAATACCTATTTCTTGGCGGCTGTGACACCTGGTCCGAGTGCTGGTGCAGTGTAAATGGCTGGTTATATCGGCCCCTGTTCCACCCTCGCAAGAATTTGAATTCTAATGCCAAGGGGATGCGTCGGTTCAATTTCCGCAAGCTGAGGTGTGAAAACATGTTCACGATTGAATGAAATTCATTTACGCTGCGGCACTAAATGGATCTCCTGGATGTGAACAATGCTACAAGTCCGAAAGGCTTCGCAGTAACCGTGATCAACGTTACGTTTAAGGTGTAACTTAAGCTGCATGGTGAGGTGTATGATCATTTCGCCAGGGTGTGAGTAAAATGGAGTCTAGCCTTCCGGGCGGTTTCTGGAGGTATTTGAGTGTTCCTGGCGCAAAATATCCTCGTGGTGCATGCTTTTGCGTCATCCAGGATCTGCTTCGATGCGCCCGCTAAGACCGAGCCCTATGTGGTGAGGCGGACCAGGCGCTTGTGGCAACACAAGGCTGCGGCAAGTCCGAGAAGACCCAGGTAGTTGCGGGGGTGGCGCCAGTCACGGGTACTCGCACCGAGCAGCCGCCCCACAGAAGGTGAACCAGAGCCACAACTCGCAAATAAAGCCACAACCCGCAACCCTTGGGATGAGCCGCCGCAATTCACGACCTGTGACTGTCCGGCGCGGCACACTCTGCGGCGAGGCCCACCTCGTACTCGACCAGGTCGTGGTCCGGCGCACAGCACGGGCCGGGACGGCGAGCGACACTGTGGTCCCGCAGATCCTGTATGATCACAATGTAACTCCGGTGCACCACACGGAGTCACGCGTCTGTGGTCCAAGGAAAGACGCCCGCCAGCCGGTGGGAAATGCAGGTGCAAGGCCTGCCGGGCGCTCCATGCAAGGGCTCCTGTCTCTCACGAGACAGGAGCCCTTCACCATTCACACTCACTTTTCGACGCACCGGGCCAGCGCAGCCTGCGGGGTGGAGCCAGTGGGGTGTTACGGCGGGACGCGAGGGCCTCCTGCCATCGGAATGGACGTCGCAATCCACACGGACGCAGAGATTCCTCACCTCGTTCGAGCACCACAGGCATGTCAGCCGACACCAACATCCCGGGACAGCGCACCTGGGGCGTGTCTTTGGATCAGTGTGCTGACCGGATGAAGATGCCGACGAGGTGAAGTACTTGTCCGCCATGACCACGTCGGGTGTGGTCCGGTGCCGGCCGACGGGCCTGGGCACCCGTGCGGGCCATGGCCTGCTCGAAGGCTGGGGCGTCCCCGGCCTGCCCCGGGGCGAGGACGAAAGCGAGCGGCTGCGCGGTCGGCGGAGCTGCGGGCCGCGCTCGACGGCATCCGCGATATCCGGCGCCTCACCAACTCCGGTCCAGACCCGCAGGCGCACCCTGCCGAGTGGGAGCGGCGCCGCCGCTGCGCGCGGTGGGCCTGCTGCTGGAGGCCGAAGGCATACCCTCCCCTCAACCGCCGGTGGGAACGGCGAGCCGGTGCGGACCGGCTACCACACCAGTGAAAGGGACCGTATTGGGCGGGTGTTGGTGTGCTGGGCCGGGCCGCGGGGGAGTGGTGCGCGTGCTACCAGGAACAAGAGCATCTGCGACGGTGCCAGGAGGTACGGGGCAACCGGGGCTTCGAGGCGTTGGAGTTCCGAGGCCCTGGCGGCCGCCGCTGCCTGGAGGCCGAAGCGAGTCTTGGCCGAAGGCGGCCGGCCGCAGTTGTCTGCCATCGGCCCACGAACTTGCCACAGCCGGCACCGACGCACCGGCTGCGTCAGGCTCAGCAGCCCACGCCGGGCGTCACCTTCGCCACGCTGCGGCCGAATTCCGCCCTCCGCCAACAGACGCGGCGCCGAACTCGTCTACCCGAACTCCGCTACAGCCTCGGCGATCTCAAACGCTGGGGCTGTCACCCTCCCGGCGCCACCAGCGGTCCCCAGACGTGATGTGTCACCGGGCCGGGCCGGACCGCATGGCGAACGCGCACCCGACACCCGTTGCCGTTGCCGTTGCCGCTGCCGCTGCCGCTGCCGCTGCCGCGAGGATGAACTGTCATGTTCGGGAGATCGATTTCCGCACCTGTATGAACATGGTCAAATAAACTGCGCCCCGGTCACCGATCGGGGCCGCGGGCGATCAGGGGGACGCGCATGGGGCGCATGGGGCCGAGACAAGTGTGTATCACGGTGCTGGGACTGGGCGGGGGGATCTTCCTCGCCGCAACGGGCGTGCTGCGCGCGGACACCCAGTTGACGGGCCTGGCGGGGGAGTTTCGCGCCGAGCGTTGCGAGGTCTCGCACTCCCGCCACGGTGACGACGGCTGGCTGTGTAGCGGAACCTTCGAGGCCGGCGACCACAGTTTCCGCACCGCTCGAGTCGAGGTGGACACCGTGTTCGACCAACGGCCCACCGGCCCGGTTGCCGCACTCGTCGACGAGCCGTCGTCGACCACGGCTGTGCGGGACGACGCCCGCGGCTGGCTGCTGCCGGGCGGCACGGGACTGCTGTGCCTCGGCGTGGCCGGATGGAACATCCGGTCCGCCTTCAGGCGCCCCCGCCAGGCATGACGTTGCGTTGGGTCTCAACGCAGCCGCTGGTGATGCTCGGCGCGACCTCCTGGCCTTCGGTGCCGTTGTCGCTGTCCCGCTGCCCTCGGCTCGGCCACCCCCGCACCGAGTAGCCCAAAGTCGTCACCCAGGCCCACGCAGACCACTCCACACTCTCCACACTCTCCGCGCGGACGCGGTCCCGCCGCTCTCACCCCGGCGCGGAGGGCAGCACGCGACCAGCCTTCGAGCAACACCCGACCAGGATGGTGGTAGTCCATGGCAGATCATGACCTGACCGGTTTCGACCGTGGCACCTTCACCCACGACGGCATCACCCGCCGGATTCTGCGGCGTGGAACGGGGCCCGCGGTGATCGTGATGGCGGAAATACCGGGCATCACGCCCAAGGTCTTGGAGTTCGCGGAACGCGTGGCCGCAATCGGCTGCACCGCCGTGCTCCCGGTGCTCTTCGGTACGCCCGGCCGCGATGCCGACCCCGCATACCGCGGCCGGCTGAATTCCGGACTCTATACGGCCTCGTCACTGTGGAAAGTGTGCGTGAGTCGGGAATTCACCCTGCTGGCCACCGGGAAATCCTCACCCGTGGTGACCTGGCTGCGGGCCCTGGCCGCACACGAGCATCAGCGCTGCGGCGGTCCCGGCGTCGGGGCCGTCGGCATGTGTATCACCGGTGGCTTCGCCCTGGCCATGGCCGCCGATGAGCGCCTTGTGGCCCCCGTCCTGTCCCAGCCGTCCCTGCCGCTGGCCCTCACCAAGAGCCGGGCCGGCGGCATCGATATTTCCGCCGAAGACCTCGCCGCCGTCCGGGGCCGCTGCGAGCGCGACGGTCTTCGGGTCATGGCGCTGCGCTTCCGCGGGGACCGGCTGGTACCGGGCGACCGGTTCGCCTTTCTGCGCCGCGAACTCGGTGATGCCTTCACGGCCGTCGAACTGGACGACTCCGCGGCGAACCCCGATGCGGCGCTGCCGCCGCACTCCGTGCTGACCGAGCACCTCATCGACGAACCCGGCCAACCGACCCGCGCGGCGCTGGACGAGGTCCTCGACCTCTTCCGTACGCGTCTGCTCGAGCAGCAACACGGCACGGCCGCAGAAACGCCGACCACTCCGGGAGGGGCGTGATCCCAGGGGCTCCGCGCCGCAGGCGTGAACAGTGGGCGGTTCTCGGCGACCACTTCCGGGCAGAGCCAGGCCGGCCAGGAGTGAGATCAGGGGACAGGTAGCGGCGTATCCAGCGCAAGTAATTCGGCAACGAACTGAAGAGCCCTCAGCTGATCGTCGCCTCCCGGTCCCCGACAGCTTCAAGAGCGAGAGCGGACCGGCCGACCGGAAGCCGACCAACACGCCTTCCGGTGCACCTACGCCAAGGACGACACCCCCCGTGAAGTTCGTTCGGAAGCTCCCCACAACCGAGAGGGAGAAGAGCGCGCTGTCCTCCATGCTCGTCGACACCTGCACCAACTGATCCCGGCGGCGCGGTCGGCCGGCTCGAGACCGCTCTCCCCGGCGCCCGCTCCAGCCGGCTGCTCCGCGTCGTACCGGCCCCTGAACAGACGGGCGGTGTACGTCGCGGCATGATCGGTGCCCTCGACTTCTACGCCCAAGTGGCAGCCTGACCGGATCCCCGCACCTGCACATGCATGCTGGTGCGGGGATCAGTGCAGACAGGTGGCTCCTCGCGCCGCCCCGGACGAGCGGCAACTTCAGCGTGGACGTTGTCCATGGGCCGAGTGGCGCTACCGAGGTGTTGGTCGCCGAGCAGAGGCATGTGGGGGTGCGTCGCGGGGTCGGAGCTGGGGGTAACGGCAGGCGGCCGCCATATGGTTCCGGTGTTGAGCTGGGCGGCAACTGATGCCTCTTGGACCGCAGTCGGGGCGCACGGTGCGGTCCGCGGGTTGCTCAGCCGAGTGCGTACTCGAACCACACGCGATGCGTGCCGTCGGACTCCACGGTCAGTCCGCCGGTGCCGGTTATCCCGTCCAGTTCGCCGGTGCCGCTCGACGGCACGATGGTGAAGAATTCGCCGGTGCGGTCGCTGCCGGAGGTCGTCGCCGAGTGCGCGAAGTTGAAGGTCCCCTCGTGGCCGTGCAAGGAGCCTACGAAGGACTCCATGGCAACGTAGGTGCCGACGCCGGTCGCCTGGTCGAACGCCGCGGTGAACAAGGTCGCGGAGCGACCGACGACCTCTCCCTCGAAGTCTTTCTCCATCGTCGCTACGCCCACCGGCAACCCGGTCGGGACGGCCGGGGCCGGTACACCTTCGATCGGGACGAAGGCTCTGACGGTGAACGTTCCAGAAGCTCTCATGGCGCCAAGGGTAGGTGTGGGGTCTGACAACGTACGGTCGCCACAAGCCCGATCATCGGGCCGCTCCTGGTTGGCCCTTGCCTGAACCGTGGACAGAGGGGAAGGCCCGTCAGTCCGAAGCCGAGCCGGCCGCATCGCGGTGGACGCCGGTGAGGGGAGTGAGCAGGGCGGGGGCAAGGGAGGTGACCGCCTGTCCCACCTTGCCCGTGGGGTCGAGAGTGTGCAGCTTGCCCAACTCCTCGTCCACGCTGAAATTGAGCGGGCCGTCGGCGGGCATGGCGTGTGCCGTGGGGGTGACGAGGGCCGTGGCCCCGACGGCGAGGATCAGGGCGGCGAGGGTGCGGTGCGTCGTGGTCATGCCGTACTCAACGACGTGCCGGGGACATGGCAACGTGGTGGCGCACGGGTGGCGGAGCGCGGAGGACGGAGAGCCGGCCGAGCCCGTGGCCCGCCGCGTGGCCGCGGGGGCATCGGCGGGGCTCGGTGTCGTCTACTCCTCGATGGCTCCGCCGATGCGCCGCAGATGCCGTCGGAACGTGTATGCCGGATCGGCTTCCCGCTGTGCCAGGAAGTCGTCGAAGGCCGTCTGCCGGCGCAGCGTCTCGCCCGTTCGGATCCTGCGGGCCTGTTCACGTTCCGTCTGCCGGATCTGACGTGCCGTTTCCAGTACCTCGTCGACGTGCGCGGCGGCGAGGAACAGGACGCCGTCGTCATCGCCGAGGACGATGTCGTCGCTGTTGACCAGGTGTGGCCCGAACCGTGCCGTCCGCAGGGCGTCGGGCTCCCGCTCGTCCAGGCGCACCGGGCCGGGCGGGTAGGTGCCGTAGCTGAACACCGGCAGGTCGATCTCCACCAGCTCCGGGGTGTCACGGTGGAGTCCCCACACCACCAGGCCCGCCACCCCTGCCGCCTCGGCTTCCAGCACCACCAGATCGCCGATACACGCCTCGTCCGACCGTCCGCCGTTGTCGATGACCAGGACGTCACCTTGCTCAGCCTGGCTGAACGCCTCCAGGAACACATCCACACTGCCGTAGTGCCGCACCGGCAACGCGCGTCCGGCGACCCGGTGTCCGGGGACGACGGCTGCGATGCCGGCCGGCGCCGCGCGCAGCGGGACGTCGCAGCGGATGCAGGCGTCGGCCACCACAGGCGTGGACAGATCGCCGAAGGAACTCAGCATGATCTTCTCCCTGGCCCGTTCTGTCACGGTCGGTGAGTTACAGGTGCGGCGGGCCGTGCCGGGATCCTACGGGCAGCGAGAGCAACGCGTCAGACTCCGAACCAACGCGTCGGACTCAGCATCAACGCGTCAGGCTCAGCAGATCAGTCCCACCACGATCTTGCGGGCCGGGCGTTCTCAGCGCCCTGGCCCCGCCAGCACGCGGGCCAAGTCGACGACGTCTTCGGCGACGAGGTCGACCCCGGCAGGGGGATCGACCGGGGCGGCGTCCGGGCCCCACTCCAACGGGCGCGGAATGTAGGCGGTCCGGAGTCCGGCCCTGGCCGCGGCTTCGAGATCGTTGGGATGGCAGGCCACCATGAGCAGCTGCTGCGGCTCCACTTCGAGGAGCTCGGCAGCCAGCAGGTAGACCCGCGGATCGGGCTTGTAGGACCTGGCCAACTCGGCCGACAGGACGCAGTCGAAGCGGAGCCCGGCCTGTTTGGTGAGGCGTGCGAGCAGGCCGACTCCTCCGTTGGAGAGCGTCGCGGTGACCACGGGGGTGTTATGGAGCAGCTCCAGGCCGGGCGCGGCATCGGGCCACGGACGCAGGTGATGCCAGGCCCGTACGAGAGAGTCCCGCTCAGCCTCGCCGAGGGCGTTGAGTCCGTGTTCGGTCAGGACCTCGTCGAGCATCAGCCGATGTAAATCGTCCAAGGGCCGCCAGGGCAGCTGACCGTTCGCGACCTTGCCGACGGTTACGCCGTAACGGAGCCGCCAGGCGTCCGCGACAGCGGCCCAGTCGGCACGCAGCCCGGCCGCACCACCGACCCCAACCAGTGCGTCGGTCACGCTCGACCGCCAGTCGGTCATCGTCCCGAAAACATCGAACACCACCGCGTCAACGGCATCAACGCCCATGGGCAGTTCCCACCCCTCCACTCGACACTGTCGCCCGTGGCCTTGAAAAACGCCCTGAGCGCTCATCACGATACGAAGCGCCGGCGCCCTCCCGCCGAGAATTGTCGCGAGCAATGCGCCGGCGGCTGACCGGACTTGCGTCGGCAGGGTGAGAATCAGCCGACACCGGCCGGTCAGGGGTGGGGGAGTGAGCCGTGACCGCGGATCACGCGCCCGCTGTGCCGTGCTCGCCGTGCCGCGTGCCCGGAGAGCAGCCCGTGGCCACCCTCAAAACCTGTGACTCATCCGGAAGTTGCGGTGCAGCACCACCCGCAGCACCACCCGCATCACCGGCCTCGTCCAAGCGGTCATCGCCCTCCACCTCAACGCCGCCGCGCAGTGATGCCGGACGGAGCTGAATTGAGCCATCGCAAAACTCTTGCTATTGCAAGTAATATGCAACAAGCTTGACCGGCCCTTACAGCCTGCCCAGGACGCGGAGCCACGTCATGCCCCACCTGATGCCGGATGCTGGACCCCAGCGCACCATCGCCACCTCGAACTTCGTCTATACCGTCGGCAGCGGTCTCTACCTGACCGCCGGGGTGCTGTACTTCACTCAGGCGGTTCACCTTCCGGCAAGCCGGGTGGGGCTCGGACTGGGCATCGCCGGTGTCGTCTCGCTGGCCGTGGGCATCGCCGTCGGCCATCTCGCGGACAGGCACGGAGCACGTGGCGTCTACGCGACCACTCTTGTCGTCCAGGCGCTGGCAACGGCCGGCTTCGTGCTGGCGGACAGCTTCTGGCCGTTCGTCCTCGCGGTATGCACAGCTACCGGGGCGCGGGCGGCCGGACTCGCCGCACGCAGTCCGCTCATCAGGCACTACGGAGGGGACCGGCCGCAGGAATTCCGTGCCTATCTCCGGGCTGTCACCAACATCGGCATCTCCCTCGGTGCCTTGCTGGCAGGCTGGGCCGTCCAGGTGGGCACCCTCCCCGCCTACCAGCTTCTGGTCATCGGCAACGCGATCGCCTTCGCAGCCTCCGCGGCCGTCCTGGTCTTTCTGCCGCCGGTCACGCCCGGGCCCCCCGTCGGCGGCCCTCGCTGGATCGCCCTACGGGACCGGCCTTACCTTCTGATCACCGCCCTCGACGGCATCATGGCCATACAGTTCAAGGTGCTCACGGTGGCCATTCCACTCTGGCTGGTGGAGGCAACCACCGCACCGCGCTGGCTCGTTTCGGGCGCCATGCTCTTCAATACCGTCATCGTCATCGCGCTTCAGGTACGAGCCAGCCGCAACATTGATTCCCCCGTGGCTGGTGGAGCCGCCTATCGCCGATCAGGCGTGGCCTTCCTTGTCTCCTGCTCGCTGATCTCGCTGTCCGCAGGGATACCGGCGTGGGCTGCCGTAACGCTGCTCATGACCGCGGTGTTGATCCATACGGTCGGTGAGCTGTGGCACTCCGCCGGGGGCTTCGAAGTGTCCTTCGCCCTCGCCCCGGAGCGCGCCACCGGCCAGTACCTCGGCGTGTTCGGCCTGGGTGCCGGCCTGGCCGACGCCGTCGGGCCAACCCTGCTCATCTCGCTCTGCATTACCTGGGGCCGCCCTGGGTGGTACGTCGTAGGAGCACTGTTCGCTCTGACGGGCCTGACAGCACCCTTCGCAGTCCGCTGGGCACAACGACATCAGCAGGCTCGGCAGATACGCCCAGAAGCTGCACGGAAGGAGCCGGCCGTCTGAAGGGCGAGGTGTCGGCACCGAAGCCCAAGTGGTCGGCTCCGGAAGTCCTTAGGGGGTTGAACGGGCAGTCAAGCGGGCGTGCAGGTTCGGCACACGGGCGGCCTTGGCCGGGAAGCAGGCATCGCAGACGGGGTGACCGAATCTTCCGGAGCGGGTACGCGGTGATGGGGCTCCCGCGGGTGTGGCGGCCGCGGGCTCAGGTGGCGGGCGGGGCTGTCGCGTGGCGCGTCTGCTGGATCAGGACGGTGGTGGCGCGTTCCAGAAGTTCGCAGAGTGCGGCGTGTTCGGAGGGCGTGAACGCGTCGGTGAGTGCGCGCTCAAGGATGATCACCTCCTGGTAGGCGCGGTCCAGCAGCACCTGGCCCTCATCGGTGAGGGTGGCGATCTGCACCTTGGCGTGCACCGGGGACGTCTCGCGGCGGATGAGTTCCTTGTTCTCCATATTGGTCAGCACGCTGCTCATGCTCTGCTGCGTCACCCCGCAGGAGCGGGCCAGTTGGGCGCCGGACATGCCGCCTTCGCGCGAGAGGATCAAGAGCACGGTGTACTGAGTCATGGTCAGCCCGTAGGCGCGCAGCACTGCCTCGTGGTGCGCCATCAGCGCCTGCTCCGACCGCCTGATCCGGGTGCAGAGGTCGTTCTCGATCGGGGCTTCCACCGCGTACTCCCACTCCATTGACAGGTTCATGGGTTGACTCAGGAACCTTATATACCTACCGTTCTCGACTGTAAGGATACTGAGTCAACACAGGGGGCTGTAACCATGAAGGCTGTCCTTCTCGACGCCGATGGCCACTACCGGGTGGCCGAACTCGATGAGCCCGCCCCCGGCCCCGGCCAGGTGGCGATCCGCGTCGCCTATGCCGGCATCCAGTGGGGCGACACCATGGTCCGGGACGGCCACTTCCCCGTGCGGCGTCCCCTCGTCCCCGGCTTCGAGGCGTCCGGCCACGTTGCCGCGGTCGGCGAGGGCGTCGACGCAAGCCGTGTCGGTGAGACCGTCACTGCGCTGACCACGGCAGGTGCCTACGCCGAGATGGTCCTGGCGCCCGCCGTTCTCGCGTTGGGCATCGGCGACATGCCGCTGCGGACGGCCGCAGGTCTCGGGTGGGGCGCACCGACCGCCTATGACCTGATCAACACCGCCGCGCATGTGCGGCCTCGCGAGAGCGTGCTGATCCACGCAGCCGCCGGCGGAGTGGGCACGCTCGCCGCCCAGTTCGCCCGACTGGCCGGGGCCGGCCGGATCGTCGGCGTGGTCGGCAATGACCTCAGGGCCGACTACGCCGCCCAGTTCGGCTATGACCAGCTTCTGCTGCGCGAGGAATTCCCGACCGAGCTCGGCGACGAGAAGTTCGACGTGATCCTCGACCCGGTCGGAGGCTCCACCCGCCACACCAGCCTCAAGCGGCTGGCAGAGCACGGCCGACTGGTGGCATACGGCAACCTCAGCACTTACGAACCTGTTCTGGCCAACACCAACGACCTGCTCATGCACGGCAAATCGCTGGTGACCTACAACAGCAACCTGCTCGGGCAGACCCACCCCGAGCGGCTCGCCGACAGTGTGCGCCGTGCACTCGGCCTCGTCGCCGACGGCCAGGTGCGCGTGGACATCACCGCAGAGTACGACCTGGCAGACCTGGCCCTCGCCGTGCAGCGCCTCGCCGAGGGCACGACCCATGGCAAGAGCATCCTCCGCGTCGCCTGACAACACGCGGAAAGCGCCGACCACGAGCCGGCTCCCCCGTTGAGCACGGCCCCTCGGACGCGGGGAGCGACCCCGTATGCCCCTTATCAGTGCTGGGCAGCGGCCTTGGCCACTGCCCAGCCTGCCGTGCCCCACACGGCCGGGTTGAAAGGCTCAGTGGCCCGCACTGGCCAGCGGTGGAGGCCCGAGTGCGATCCCGATCTGATCGAGGATCACGGCCTGCCTCATGACGGCGATGACGATCGTCACGATGCTGCTCGGAAACGAGCCGATCGCGCGGGCCCCGCTGCTCGCGCCGTTGTGCCGGACAAACGGTTTTGAGCCTCACCCAACTCGGTGTCTTGATAACTGCTTTGTCCGTGCGGTCTCGTTCTCCGGCGGTGTGGGATGACCGGGCCGGCACCCCGGCAGCCTGCCGTCGGCGTGCACCGTACGGCGGCTATGGGACGGTCCTCAGGTGGTGCACGGTTCGCCGTACGGGGAACGGGAATTGCCGATGCCGATCGACCGTTCGCGCTTGCGGCGTTGAACTGCTCACTCACTGGTTCGCCTGCCGATGACATCCCGTGACCGGGTCGTTTCGGCGGACCCGGGGGCGGTGTCGCGGATCGGGGCAGCCGCGAGATCGTGCGAAAACCCGAGCCGCGTAGGGCCACCAGGCGGACAGGCGGCTATCCGCCCATGGCGCCGATCTCCAGGAGGGGCGGAAATGTCGGCGAAAGTGGGGCCATTGCCGAGCGTCCTTTTTCCGAACCGGTGACACCGCAAGCCGGAACAGGGGGGTACGGCGTGTGGTCAACGCCGGTCGACGTCATCGGTGGGCCAGAACTGCGGCACCGTCGAATTCGCCCGGTTCCAGGGCTGCTTCGCCGACCGGAACTTCTGCCTGGCGTAGAGGTCTCGCGCACCTTCTGCACTCCTGCCGACAGGGAAGAGCCGAGGCTCCGACCAGCGTGCGATCACACAGGCCCGGTCCGGGACCGCTTCCGTCGATGATGCCGTAGATCTCGGACCTGGCAGTGCCCCAGGCGTGGCCTGCCGAGCATTTCCTGATACCGGGTAAGTGTCGACGATCTCTGGCCGATTTTTCTGAGGGGGCGAGATCTCGAAGAATTCAGGCGGAATGAAGGACTCCGTCTTCCGAGGGCGGTGCCATGCCCATGGGAGGGAGGAGGTGCTCGGGGTTGATACCACCTCCTTCTCGACAGCAAAGGGGCGTCGGGGCGTTGTGCCCGGTATCGTCGGAGGCATCTCGCGCGACCTCCAACATTTCCGTCTTGCCGGGCATCTCGCGGCAATAGAATTTCTTCGCATCCGTCCATCCGTCCATCCGTCCGCCAATACGTCATTGCGGGTGCTGTAATTGATAGTTGGATGGTCCATTGCCGGCCACCAGCGGACGTGAACGGCGCTCACATGGCTCTGAATTGCCGGCCGTGGCGCGCCTCGCGAGCGTGCAAGCCGAGCCTCGGTGGCCCCGGTCCCGGCCCCGTCTGCGTCAGTGCGACCCCGGAGCGCGCAAGCATCCCGTTCCTGGGCACCTGGGCCCAAAACGAACATTGCCTCCATTGCACGGTGCTATTGCCCGACGCTATCGCGGGCGGCGTGAGTTACTTCACAGTACGAACCATTCGGTGGGGGTGCATGGAGCGATGGGTGAAGAGTCTGGCGGTCAGTGGTCCGGCCCGAAGTGGGCGCCTGGCGGGCGTGAATAGCTATGTTGATGAGTGAGAGTGAAATTGAGGGGTAGGAGTGCGGCCCTCGCGCCGCCTCCTTTGCCTCCGTCATCGGGTCGAGAAGGCGCTGGCAAGAGGCTGGCCGATCTTTCTGTTCTCATTCGCGGGTAGATGGTTACACTCACGCTCCATGCGAACCGCTACCCCCCACAGCATTCGCCCCGGTAAGCAACGGAATCGTCCCGTATTTGTCGACAGCTCAGGCAGACGTCGACGCTTCCTGGGGCGCGCAGCGTTGACCGTAGGGTGCATGTGCACCGGATATCTCGTGCTCCTCGCCGTCGTGTTCGGCGGCCTCCTGCAACCGGACGCAAAGCCGGCGCCGGGAAAGGCCGACCCGCTCCCGGAGCGCGCCGGACACCATGAACCCGGCAGTCCGGGCGGCTCCCGTCGACCGGCGCCATCCGGAGCCCCTGGGCCGGCTGTGCCCGTAGGACATCACGCCTCCCGGGCCCCCGCCCCCGCCCACACCACCCCTGCCCCGTGAGAAACGCCGAACCGGTGAGCTCCACCCACTGGGTGTGAAGCCTCTCCGGTACTGCCCCGAGGCGTTGTTCGCCCGCGCTTGACGCCATGCCGCGCTTGACGCCATGCCGTGCTTGCGCGGGCGCACGCCTCGCACAAGGCATGACTCCTCGACAGAAAGGGCCCACTGTGGCGTTGTCAGGGCAGGGGCGGCACGCACTGCGTCACCCCCCACGCCAGCACTGGTTATTACTGCTGCTGATCCTCCCCATCATCGCTGTCTCACTGCTCTTCGAAGGCTGGACCACCCACGAGGTCGACGGGGCACGGACACGGCGTGCCTGCACCAGCCCCATACCGAAATCCGCGGACAACGGGGCCCCGGTGCTGCGCGTCACCGGCGGCAGCGCCGAGACCGCGCAGATGCCGCACCGGACCGCCGCGCTCACCTTCGACGGGGGACCCGACCCCGTATGGACACCGCGGCTGCTCGACCTGCTGCGCGAACACCACGCGCATGCGACCTTCTTCCTCTACGGAACCCAGGCGGCCCGCCATCCGGACCTGGTGCGGCGGATCCGCGACGAGGGCCACGAGATCGGCTCGTACACTTACACCGGCGGCGACTTGGGCAGCGCCTCGCTCATCCGCTCGCAGCTGGAGCTCTCCCTCACCCAGACCGCCCTGGCGGGGGCCGCGGCCGTCAACACCCGGCTGCTGAGGCTGCCGCACACCACCACCGCCGACACCATGTGTGGGGCTGAATGGTCGGCCGCGCGACGCGCCTCCGACCAGGGGTACCTGCTCGTCGCCGCCACCGGCCACTCCCGTAAACCACCACAGGGCGTGGTGCGGCAATACAGCCACACCTCTCTGGGATACCAGGAGGCGGCGAAGCTGCTGGCCGATCCGGAGGTGGGACGGTTCACCACCGTCACGGGCGGGCTCGGGCGGCCCTCGCTCACCACGCCGGCCTCCCTGCCCGAGCGTGTCCAGGGCAGGGCGCTGATCTGGACGCAGTCCATCGGGCACACCTTCGCGCGCTCGATGACCTGGGCGCTGGGAATCGCGGGCGGGCTGGGAATACTCCGGCTGGTGCTGCTCGCCTGCCTCGCCCGCGTTCATGTGCGACGCCGGCACCGGCATCGATCCGGCGCGCCCTGGCTGCGCGAGGTGACCGACCCGGTGACGGTGCTGGTTCCCGCGTACAACGAAGAGGCCGGCATCGAGGCCACCGTGCGCTCACTGCTCGCCTCCACACACCGGGACCTGCAGATCATCGTCATCGACGACGGCTCGACGGACCGGACCGCGGAGATCGCTCGCGGCATCGGCGACCCGCGGGTGACCACGGTGCAACAGCCCAACTCCGGTAAGCCCGGGGCGCTCAGCACGGGCCTGAGCTACGCGCGTTGCGACATCATCGTCATGATCGACGCGGATACGGTCTTCGAGCCGGATGCCCTCCACCGGCTCATCCAGCCGCTCGCCGACCCCACGATCGGTGCAGTCAGTGGGAACACCAAGGTGGGCAACAGGCGGCGTCTGCTGGGCAGATGGCAGCACCTCGAGTACGTCCTCGGGTTCAACCTGGACCGGCGTATGTTCGAGGTGCTCGAGTGCATGCCGACGGTCCCCGGCGCCATCGGCGCCTTCCGCCGGGACGCGCTGATGGCCATCGGCGGCATCAGTGACGACACCCTCGCCGAGGACACCGACCTCACCATGGCGTTGTGGCGGGTGGGCCGGCGAGTGGTCTACGAGGAGACGGCCATCGCCTGGACCGAAGTGCCAAGTACCGTCCGCCAGTTGTGGCGGCAGCGCTATCGCTGGTGCTACGGCACCCTTCAGTCGATGTGGAAGCACCGCCACGCTGTGCTCGAAGTCGGACCGGCCGGCCGCTTCGGCCGCCGCGGGCTCACCTATCTCGCCCTGTTCCAGATCGTCCTGCCGCTGTTCGCGCCGGTCGTCGACGTCTTCGCCCTGTACGGGGTGTGCTTCGGCGACACCGCACAGGCCATCGGGGTCTGGCTGGGCTTCCTCGCCGTTCAGCTGGTCACCGCGGGGTACGCGCTGCGGCTGGACCACGAAAGGCTCCGTGCGCTGTGGGCCTTGCCGCTCCAGCTGTTCGTCTACCGGCAGCTGCTGTACCTCGTGGTCATCCAGTCCGTGGTCACCGCACTGCTGGGCACCCGGCTCAAATGGCATCGCATGCACCGCTCCGGCACCGCCAACCAGCAGCTGCTCAAGGAGCCCGTCCCGTACCCGAGCAGCCTGTCGTCGAAGTGACCGAGGAGAGTGAGCATATGAGCAGCACGCTGGGCCGTGAGGCCGGCGACACATCCGCACCAGGACCGGGCGGACCTGCCGGGCACTCGGCATACGGGGCGGACGGAGCAGAGCGAGGGACGAGCGAGGCCTGGCAGCAGTACGACCGACCGGGCGCAAACCGCCATCCCACTACCGGAGCCGACGCAGGCGGCCGCCGTACGAAATCCGGCCCGGGCGACAGCCGTACCGCCCCCGACCCCGCCCCCGACGCAGGCGGCAGCGCTTCCGGTCACCCCCCGAGGCGTCGGACCCACCGCTCCCGACGGAAGCGGCCACTGCGGCGCATAGCCGTAGCACTGCTCGTCACGCTCCTGGCCATCCCCGTCGGCACCGTCGCCTGGGCCGATGGCCGGCTCAACAACAAGGTCGATCTCGGTACGCCAGGACAGCGTCCCCCCACCGGCAAGGGCACCAATTACCTCCTCGTCGGGTCGGACAGCCGCGACGGCCTCACCGACCGCGAGAAGGAGGATCTGCACACCGGATCGGCCGGCGGCCGACGCACGGACTCGATGATCCTGCTGCACACCGGCTCGGGCGGCACCACGATGGTGAGCCTGCCACGCGACTCATGGCTGACCATCCCGGGCTATACCAGCCCCATGACCGGCAAACATCACGGCCCGGCGAAGAACAAACTGAACGCCGCGTTCGCGCTCGGGGGCCCCAAGATGCTCGTGAACACCATCGAGCACAACACCGGCCTGACGATCGACCACTACGTGGAGGTCGGCTTCGCGGGCTTCGTCAATCTCGTCGACGCGGTTGGTGGAGTCCCGATGTGCCTGGAACGGGACCTGATCGACAAGAAGTCGGGTGCCGACCTCAGAAAGGGCTGCCAAACCCTCGACGGCAGCGCAGCGCTCGCCTTCGTCCGCCAGCGCCACCAGGAGGCCAAGGGCGACCTGGGCCGCACCCGCAATCAGCAGAAGTTCCTCTCCGCCCTCGCCCACCGGGCAGGGTCGCCCGGCACGATGCTCAACCCGTACGCGTTGTACTCCGCCCTGAACGCCGGGCTGGACACGCTCGTTGTCGACCGGGACACCGGCTTGCTGGATCTCGTATCGATGTTCCGGGCGGTCCAGGGCGTCACCGGCGGCCGCGGCAGGCAGATCAACGTCCCCGTGGCCAGCCTTGGATTCCCCACCTCCAAGGGCAGCGCCGTGCTTTGGGACAGGGCGCGGGCGAGGCAGCTGTTCAGCGAGCTCCATGACGACCGAACGGTGAATCTCAAGGGCGGAGGGAACCGGTAAGGGCCGGCCGGTTGGGGTTCGGATCAGTCGACGTCCGCGGGCAGGGGCGGAAGGCGCAGGTGTGCGAGGTCTTCGGGGGGTGGGCTGGTGTGGGGCCACATGGGGGTGATGTCGGCGTCGGCTGTCGCAGGGGCATCGGTCAGGCGCATGCGCTCACGCAGCCTGCCGTAGAAGTCGGTCGGTCCGAGCCGCACGACGCGCAGGCGCTGGGGAGCCGCGTAGACGCCGACCCAGTCCCCCGGATCCAGGACGCCGCGCAACTGGCCGTCGACGCTCACCGCCGCGCGGCCGGAGTGTCCCAGGACGCGCAGGGCGACGGCCTCGTCGGGTGCGGCGACCACCGAACGGTTGAAGGTCATGTGCGGGGCAACGGGGGTGAAGACGATCGCGTCGGCCGCGGGGGAGATGACCGGGCCGCCGGCGGCGAAGCTGTAGGCGGTGGAACCGGTGGGTGTGGCGACCAGGACGGCGTCGGCGGAGTAGGAGGCGAGCAGTCGGCCCGAGAGATAGACGCCGAGGGAGACCTGCCGGTCGCGTGCCAGTTTCTCCAGGACGATGTCGTTGAGGGCTGTCACGTTCAGAGCCACACCCCAGTCCAGGGCGACGGCACACTCGGGACGCACCAGCGGAGGCGGGAGCGCGGGACCCCGGCCGTAGCGCAGGAGGGCCTCCATTCCCTCGGGGAGTCCCAGCGGCCGGGACGCCCGCATCGTCAGCATCAGGCGGGTCTCGACATTCACTTGACCGCGATGGATGGTGTCCAGTGCGGACTCGACGTCGTCGGCCGGGACCTCGGTCAGGAAGCCGAGGGTGCCCAGGTCGACCCCGAGGACCAGCGCGTCGTTCTGTGCGGCCAGGCGTGCTCCGCGGAGGAAGGTGCCGTCCCCTCCGAGCGTGACGATCAGGTCGGGGCCGCCGGCCGCGTCGACCTCCTCCCGCGCGTCCCGCCGTTGTTCGTCCTGGCTCCATACGTCGATGGCGACACATCCGACACCCTGGCGTTCGCACCACCGTCGGACGACGTCGGCGGCCGCCACGGCGCCGGGACGGCCCCCGTGGACGACGATGCCCACCCGTTGCACGCTCACGCAGCGTCCTCTCCCTCTGGATGCCCTGTTCCCACACCGGCGTTCCCACACCGGCGTTCCCACACCGGCGTTCCCACACCGGCGTTCCCACACCGGCGTTCCCACACCGGCGTGGGACCACGGACCACCCGGTCCGAAAGGCCGCGGGCGTCCCGGCACCGACCAGACGCCATGAACGCCGTGACCGCACCCGGCCGGCGAGGAGTGCACACTCCGCCCGAGCGGACCCGGCTGCGACGCCCTGTGCGGGACAGCGCCAGTGAGCCAAGGGGCGATTGTGCCCTGTATAGGGGTATCTGTGTGCATTCCCGAGGCATCTTAGCGGGCGACGTGCTCTCCATCGGGTGTGGCAGCCCGCAACAAGGGGCGAAATTTCCGGGTTGGAAAACCCACCGGGCAGGGGCCACTCTTCGGCGCCCGCATGGGAAAGGGCGTACACGGTGGTTCGGGACCGCGGCCGGCCAGGCGACTCGGATGCCGGCCGTCACCTGCGGCCCGCGGTCGGCGTCGACTTCCCGGCCAGGCCGGAGACGGTGACGGCCGCGGGGGCACGGTGCCGGCGGCAGGACGGTCTTCGAAGCGGTCGGCACGTAGGGCCCGTACCGTTCACGCGGTCGTAGTCGGCTCCGTGTGGGCAGCGTCCCAGGCCGCATGGGAGGCAGCGATGGCCGGGCGGTGGGCGATCGACCAGTCCGCCAGGGCTTTGACGAGGTGGGTGAGGCTGTGCCCCATCTCTGTCAGCTCGTACTCGACCTGCGGCGGGACAGTGGGGTACACGGTCCGCTTCACCAGCCCGTCGCGCTCCAGGCGCCGGACGGTGAGCGTGAGCATGCGCTGCGAGATGTTGCCGGGGATGGCGCGCTGAAGCTCCTTGAAACGCCGTATGCCCGAGGCGAGTTCGACCACCACGTACACGGACCACTTGTCGCCGAGCCGGTCCAGCACGTCCCTCACCCCGCACTCGTCCTGCGGCGTCTCGCAGACGATGACGGGTTCGCCCGGCACGGGGGTGGTTATCGCGGTGTGCCCTGCTGACATCAATGTGCCTCCTTACGCGATCGAGATTCGCTCCCGATTATGGAAACACACAGCTCAGGAGGGATATCTCATGATTCTGATCACCGGTGCAGGCGGCGCGCTCGGACGGCTCGTCGCCGACGAACTGGCCGGGCGGGACGACGTCGTCCTCGGCACCCGCACCCCCCGTTCCGCCGCCGAGCGGCACATCGACTTCGACAATCCGTCCTCGCTCGACTTCACCGGGGTGGACACCCTGCTGCTCATCTCCGCCGGGTACGGCGAGGACGATGTCGTCATCGCCCGTCATGACGCGGCGATATCGGCGGCCGAGAAAGCGGGCGTGCGACACCTCGTCTACACCAGCCTCAGCGGCGACGGCGACCACCTGACGTACGCGCTCGCCCACCGCTGGACCGAACGACGCCTCCGGCGTGGCCCGTTGGCGTGGACGGTCCTGCGCAACGGGCTCTACGCCGAGTTCCTCGCCGGCATCGCGGCCCCTGGACCCGACGGGACGATCGCGGCGCCGCTGGGCGAGGGCCGCCTGGCCGCGGTGGCCCGCGCGGACCTCGCGGCAGTGGCAGCCCGGGTAGCCGGTGCGCCGGAGCCGCACGCCGGGCGGGTGTACGAGCTCGTCGGCGAGCAGCCTCTGGGCGGCGCCGACCTGGCGGACGCGATCGGCGGCTCGTACGAACCCGGCTCGCTCGGCGCGGCCCGCGCGGCGATCATCGGCGCCGGCGAGGCGCTGCCCTACCAGGTGCCGATGCTGCTGAGCACATACTCGGCGATCGCCGGCGGCTTCCTGGACGGCAGTGGCATCGAGGACAACGCCCTGCGCACGCTCCTGGGCCGCGAGCCCCGGCCGGCGCTCGACGTGTACAAGGCCGCGGTCGCTGCGGCGCGACCGGCCGCGTAGGCGGGGGACTGCTGCGCCTGACGCGCTGGGTGTGCAGCCGTACTTGGTCAGTCGCAGTGCAAGCGTGGCGATCAGCGCGCAGAGGGTCATGCCGAGGAACAGCGGCACGACGGTGTGCCCGCCCGCGACGCCCATCAGGGGAGCAACGGCCGCGCCGAGGGCACTCTGAAGCGTGCCGAGCACCGCCGAGCCGGTGCCGGCCGCGTGCGGGACGCGCTCGAGGGCGAGCGCGGTGGCGGTGGCGAAGACCTGACCGAGGCCGAGGAAGCCGATGCCGACCAGGCCCAGGGCCCACACACGGTTGAGCTGTCCGGAGGCGGTGATGAGCAGGGCGACGACGCTGGATGCCAGCAGCAGAGCCAGTCCGAGGTGCAGCAGGAGTCGGGGGTCGCGTCCCGATTCCCCCTCAGCGTCCACGAGGTCCGACAACTCCAGCCGGTATAAAGAATTCGCGGCCGGCGGCGAGCCGGTGCCAGAAGTGCACCGGCGTCGCCCGCCTCTCCGCGCGACGGCCGGTTCACTGCGTTCTGCCCGCCGGTGCTGCCCTGGGCGATCCGGCCGCCAGCCTCTCCAAAGGTCGTTCGATGAACGTCGTACGTTTCAGCTGTGATCTCTGGTGGCGGCTTCCCTGCCATGTCCCGCGAGGACAGCCCGTATCCCTTGAGCCACTTCAGTTCTGCGAGTCCGAGATGGTTGAGCGCCGACTGGAGGACCCTGAGTTCGCCCGTCCCTTTCGGCGTGCGTGTAGTCGATCGCCTGCGCCGTGAACGATGGATCGGGCCAACTTGCGTGGCGGCTGTACGGGATCTTGAACTCAACCTCGAAGACGGGGTTTTCGTCGCGAACTCCCGCTCGTAGGCGAAGGGAGGGAAGAGGGCGAAGCGCCGGAAGCGGGCGAACCGCGGGCCCGGCCAGGTCCAGGTGAGCCGGAGGAGCAACCGCAGCCACCGCGGTCCGCGGTCCGGGACCGGCACCGGCCGGTCCGTCGCGATCAACTCCCGTACCACCACGGTCGCTTCGAGCTCATTGTCGAGGACCTTGCGGTAGTAGGGCCAGAACTCCTCGATGGTCTGCGGCATATCACGGTTGCGGATGCCGAGGTTCCGGCCGACCTGGAGCCACTCCGTGTCGTACAGCGCTCGCTCCTGCGCCTCGGTGAAGGGGTGGCTCCTCGGCCGCGCCCTCGCCCCCGTGCACCCACAGCTGCATGGGTCATCGGGCGGGCGGCGAAATGTACATCTTCGCTCGGTACCCCGCTGCGTGCCACGCCAATGTCACTCTGACTCGATGGTGATATTAGCCCGTAAGAGTGATTTTGCCATGAGATGGACCCTCTGAGCTGGGTTGATTGGATCGCCGTTTTTCCACATCGGGCGCAGATGGTGACAACGGCGTCACGGAACGCGACACTCGCGATATCTGTCCGAACCACCCAAAAGGAGCATCTGATGCACTGCCCTCCCCCTCCGATTGACGCCCGCAAGGCTCTCGACTTCCTGAGGACGAGCGGACTCGTCGACCTCAGCGTTCCGCTCGAGCAAGTCGTCGATCAGGTCAGCCAACTCGACGACGTGGCCGGCTACGTGCTCGCCTGGGAGCGATACGTCCTTGTGGTCGCCAACCAGGTCGCGGACCCCGACGACTCCACTGCGGGCAACTGAGCCATTGACTGCGCCGATCGCCGGGAGGCATCCGATGGACATGACGCAACCCGGTGACGGATCGTCACAAAGGCGCGCGGTGGAGACCCGGTCGGTCGCCTGGCTCGCTGCGCGCCGCAATCTGATCGATCCGGCCGAAGCCGCCACGGACCGGGTGCTGTTCGCCCGCAAAGCCCTCATCGAAACCGCTTTCCTCGTGGGGCTGCGGGCGCGCCTCGACCCGGAACCGCTGGACGACGACTACGCGGCTCTCCTCGATCAGGTCGAGGGGATCGCGGCCCGCCCCTCCTACCAGGAGCTGATCGCCCGGGACGAAGCCGCCCTCCTGCTGTACGCGGGGACCTATGCGGCACTCCGACTCTGCGGACGCGAGGCCCCGGAGTTCCGGCGAGTCATCGCTCAGGCCGCGGCCGGAGGATATGCGGCGGTCTTCGAGCGGATCCCGTACCGGCAGCTAGATCTGCTGCACACCCTGGAGCTGTGCGGCGTCCAGCACACGCTGCCGGCCATGGACGATGTCCTGCCGTTCACCCTGCTCTGCAACAGCCCGAATGTCGTCAAGCTCGCCGACCGCGACATCTACGCCATCACCCACACGATCTTCTACGCCACGGACTTCGGTCTCCGCGAGCCCCACTGGCCACGAGACTTCGATCCGGGTGCGGCGGTGGAACTGCTCGAAGCGCTCCTCGATCTCACCCTTGGCCAAGAGAATGCCGACTTGGTGGGGGAACTTCTGTGCTGCCTGCTGTGCCTCGGAGCGAGAGACTCCGAGGAAGCCCGCCGGGCATGGGAGTTCCTGGCGGCGGCACAAGAGGCCGACGGGCGGGTCAACGGGCCGCCTGGTGTGGTTCACCCCGGACTCGCCGACGGCGACGACGCGTACCGACACTGGGCCACCGGCTACCACACCACCATCGTCGCGGCCCTGGCCGCGCTCCTGGACCGCAGTCCCAGGGTGGTGCGGAGGCGTCGGCCGTCCATGCCGGAGGTCCGCCCGACCGTGGAGCAGCCGCTGCGGCGGGCAGTGGTGTGGCTGGCCGGCACGAGCCGGCGCCACGACCCGGCCACGTGCCTGCCGGCCGCAGCGGCCGTCGCGTATGCAGCCGAGGCGCTGGGTGAACCCGAGCTTGCTCGTCCCCTGCTCCTCGACTTCTCCGAACGACTCGCGGACGCGGACGTGGGCGTGTGGCAGGGACACGGGATGGAGGTCGTGGGTGAGTTCGCGTTCGGTCTGCGGGCTCACGGGATCACATGCTCGTCACTCGACATGTTCCTCAAGTCCACCGCCGCCGCGGTCGAACTCCTGGACAGGGTGCCGCCGCAGGCGGCGTACAACGTCCAACGCCTCGTCGGTCTGGGGCTGATCTCCCCTCGGCGTGCGGCCGCACTGATTGACGAGGGAGCCGACGCGCCGCACTCAGCGCCGGGGACGGCTGCCGCCGACTTGCCCGCTGCCTGGAAGAACTATCACCTGGGGCACATTGCCGGCATCGTCCGGGACTCCGCTCGCGCCGGGCGGGCGCAGCACCGCATCACCCGCGACGCCGTCGCGTTTCTCCTCGCCCAGCAGAGCTCTTGCGGTGCCTTCGGCCGCCCGGCCTGCGACGATCCGGCAATTCGGGAACGAACAATGCTGTCGTGGACCCAGAGTGTCATCACCGCCCTGGCCGCCGTGCACACGGCCTGCGGCACGGCCCTCACGGCCCCGCGGTCGCACCCCTGACCCGGACCGCAGGGCACCGAGGAACGCAATGAGACGCTGCGTGCGGAGAGCGAAGCCCGAGACGGATGACGATTGCCCGTGATCAAGCTCGGGACACCGTTCGACACCGGAGGCTGAAAGGCAAGCCAAGGGTCTCTCACCCAAAATGCAGGTTCTCTCGCAACCTGCAGCCTTGCAGGTGAAGGACCCCAACATCGATCACAGCGGCAACCCCACTGCGCCAACACAACCTGCGGCTGTGGCCGGGCGGTTCAGTTCCCGTCGGCTCACCACTTGCCGAACGGGCGCTGTCAGTGTGCGCTCGTACAGTGTCCGCATGGTTCCTGAGATACAGCCGGAGAGCTCCCCGCAGCATCTGCTTCAGAAATGGATCGCCGATCTGCCGTATCAGCTGCTGCTGTTGGAGAAGGTGCTCCTTGGTGAGGATTTCCCCTTCGATTACTCGCCCAAGTCGCTTGACGCTCTGGAGGCTCGCCTGCTGGAGCACCACGACTCCGTCCAAGACGCCGAGAAGCAGAAGGAGTTCGTGGAGAGTGCGATCGCCTATCTCGGTGAAGTCCTGCTCGGCATCGCGGGCGGCGCCTGGGGCTGGAACACTCGGCCGGTCGATGATCTCCCGGGGCAGCCTGTCGTCTGGCCGGACCCGGAACTGGAACTCTCGCCCGTCGCACCGAAGCTGCTGATCTCATACGCCCTCCGAGTCCGCACCGGGACCGCGTTCGCCGAGGAGATCGAGCGGCTGCGGCAGGCCGTGACGGCCCGGCAGCACGCGGTTCCGGTGTGGGAGGCGGTCAAGGAGCACACGCCGCATGTGGACCCCACGGCACCGCTGCCGGAGGATCCGGTGCTGACGGCGTGGCTGGCCGAGCGGAGGGAAGCGCTCCAGGCCTGGGCCGAGGACGCGTTCGACGGAGCGTGGAGGTGGAATTTCCACCCCGGCACGTTGGACTGGTTGGAAGCCGTCGTGAGGCAGCGATTCACCACGGTGGAGGAATTCGACGCCTCGCGGAACGAGCCGTTCGTGCAGGGCGCCTGCTGGTATATGGGCGAGGTGATCCGGCGGAACAAGGGGGCGGTGTGGCAGTACATCCCGTTCGATCCGGACACCGAGCCCGGGGCCCCGGGATCACGGGAAAGCGTGTGGACCGAGGTGCCGTTCGTGGATCAGCCGGACAAGCGGGTCGGGGGCGCGGCGATTCCCCTGGGGTGCCTGCGTGAGCTGCTCTTCGGGGAGGAGGTGGACGGGAAGCGGGAGGAAGGCGAAAGTCTGTGGGACGTGCTGTTCTGGTTCAGGTCGTCCTCGTACGCACACGTGGGAGCGCTCCTGACGCGGATGGGCATGGCGTCTCGGGAGAAGGTCGACAGCGTGCTCGCGAAGTACGCCGAGTTCGCGCACGATGAGCTGCCACCCCATGAAGTGCCCGACGCGCTCGAAGCGTTCGGTGTGGCGATCTCGGCCCACGGGGATGATGTCGACGATCTGGAGGAGAGCTACAGGGGCATTCTGGAGGAGGCCGCGGCACTCACCGACGGCGCGGTCACCATCACCGACGTCAGGCTGCACGGTGGCGAGTACGGCGAGGTCCTGGAGTTCGCCCGCAACGGCGTCTTGGTGACCCAACAGACCGAGCACCAGTCGGATGAGTACCTCGACCACCTGGCGATCATGGAATTCATCGGCCATGTCGATCCCGACCCCGGCGACGACACGCGCCGATTTCACCTGGTCCAGTTCGTGCATCTCAGGGACGCCAACTACGAGAGCTACTTCGTTTTTGCCACGCCCGAACAGGCGACCGTGCTGGAGAAGGAACTCGGCCTGGAACTGCGCTGAGCGAACCGAGCGGATCGGTGATCGGCCCCGGCGCGGGGTGGGGCCGCACATCGGCCCTAGATGTCACCAAGATCGGCTCAGTTGGCTGCGGGCATCTGCCGGACGGCCAGTGACCTCGCTTCGCTCCACAATTGCCGGCCGCGGCAACACGGCTTGCTCCTCCCGTAACGTGAGGCCCTACGGTCCTGAGTCATGAAGATTGTTGTGCACGACACCGCGTCCGCCATGCTCGATCTCCTGCAGCGACCGTTGGAGGAGCGGCCCGACGCCCTACGAGAAATGCTCAGCCCGCTCCAGAGCGCGATGTCCATAGTGGGTGATATGGACCTGGTCCAGATGCACCGTCAGGGCAACAGTGGCTTCCGACTCGACCGTGAGGACCCACGCTACTTGCCCGCCCTGCGTCAGATGCAGGACGCGGGGGTGTGGAACCAGATCGAGGACTCTCTCGCCACCGCGTGGCAGCGGATCAGCGGTGCGGTTCCCGGCATCAAGCACGCCGAGACCGTGCACGTCGTCCTGGTGCTCGGCGACCCCGACGACGACCATCTGATGGTCCGCAGTGCCGGCTACTTCGGTATGGGCGGGTTCCCGGGTGCGATCCATCTGGTGATGTGGCCTACCGACACGAGCCTGAAGAAGATCGGCCACTGCGCCGCGCACGAGCTCCACCACAACGTGCGCTATGCGAATGTGGTCTGGAACCCGATGACCGTCACGGTGGGAGAACATGTCGTCGCCGAGGGACTGGCGGAGGCGTTCGTGCGGGAGCTGGCCGGCGAGCAGGCCATGGGCCCGTGGTCGAAGGCGCTGACCGGTGCCGGACTGGACAGCGCTTACGAAAAGATCACTGCCGACATCGACGTGGCCGGGATGCAGAACCTGCTCGCGTATGTGCTGGGCGATGCCACCGCGCAGCGCATGGGGCAGCAGCCCGTGGGACTGCCGGACTTCGCCGGGTACGGGGCTGGACTGCGGATCGTGGACGCCCACCTGGCGGCCTCCGGTCTGACCGCCGCCCAGAGCACCGCCCTGTCGGCGCGCGAGATACTCGTCAACGCGGGCGTGCCGACCAGCGCGTGACCCCCCCGGCAGTCGCGCCCAGAAGGGCGCGGTGTCCGGGGCCCGTTGAGAACGCGAGCAAGGCCGGCCCGTCGTGTAGGCGCGTGCCAGGTGTGGACCGGTGCAGAGAACTCGGCCAGCCACCGCCGAAGACTGGCGCAACCCCAGCTCAGAGCGGTGCCCAGGGGTTGAGGCGGTTTCGGACGGTCTTGGCCAAGTGGTCGACGTTGGCGGCCGCGAGGTTGCCGATGCCGTGCTTGACCAGGGCCCAGATGCCTTCCTGCGGGTTGAGATCGGGGGCGTAGGAGGGCAGCTGGAAGACGGTCGGCCAGTCCTTGTTCCGCTGCGACGAACTCCTTCATCGGCGGCATCAGGTGAGTCATCAGGCGGCGCGGGGAGGGCGGCGCCTGGTGACCACCAGGATGGCCATGTCGTCCTCGTGTTCCCCCTCGGTCCAGCGGTCGACGTCTTTGGCGAGGGCATCCACCAGCGCATCGGGGTCCCTGAACCGCCTGTGCATGCGCCCTGAGGAGACCGGATCATAGAAAGTCCCCCGCTTGTCCCGCGCCTCGGTGACACCGTCAGTCACCAGTAGCAGCGAGGCCCCCGGGGGCAGCCGCACCACATCGACAGGCACGGAGACCGCAGGGGCGATATCGCCCAGCCCCACCCCGAGGGGTAGCTGCGGGGCGGTCGGGTCGAGCCGTACGAACTGTCCGTCGTGCACCAGGTACGGAGGCGGATGCCCACGGTTCACCAGGCTCAGTACCTCGCCTTCGGCGGAGACCTCGGCCAGTACGGCGGTGGTGAAGCCCTCCGTGGAGATCACCGGGCCGCTCCGGGCCGCTGCTCTGGCCAGCGCCTCGTCCATCCGCTGTCCCAGCGTGACCAAGGTGGGAGCGTACTCGGCCTCCTGACGGAACGCTCCGATCGCGACCGACACGGCTGCGACAGCCGCAATACCTTTGCCCCGCACATCGCCAATGATCATCCGCACCCCGAACGGCGTCTCCTGCACCACGAAGAAATCACCGCCGATCCGCGCCTCGGCCTGCGCCGCCGTATACCCCGCAGCCACGGCCAGCGGCCCGGCCTCCCTCGGCGGGTCCGGGAGCACCGCCCGCTGGACCGCCTCTGCGACATCCCTGGCCAGCGCCAGATCGCGCCCTTGCCGCACAATGAGCCGGTTGACCGCGAGAGCCAGCACGCCGATCAGGCCGACCACGGCCAGATCGACGAACAATGGCGTCGCCGGACGTCCGCGTTCGATATCCACCGCCACCGAGACCACGCACGTGACACATACGACGGCGAGCGCGGAGCGGAAGGAGAGCGTGGCGCCCGCGACGAGCGGTGCGGCGGCCAGCAGCGGGAGGCCCGTGTACGGCTGTGGCGCGAAAAGGTCCAGCAGGACGCCGGCCACGAGGGCCAGCGCCGCGAGTATCCACGGCACCTTCGCCAGCGTGGGTTGCAGGACTTTCACAGTGCATCTCCTGCTGCCGGGCCACGCTCGCAACCCGGAATGAACGGAGCCACCGCACGGTTTGGATTACCGCACCCTGTTAGTACTTCCAATGGCTTCACATATACGCCTTGTGAGCCAGACGTGCTCGTTGCAGGCGCACTCCCACCCGTGGCCAAGGGCGGTTCACCCGCACTTTTCCCGTCATCGGCCGGTCATCGGACTCCACCGGGTCGGGCTTCACGGCCAGGCCGGGCCGGGCCGGGCCAGGCCAGGCCAGGGCGGGACGAGGCGGGCCAGGGCGGGACGAGGCGGCGCGATCCTGAGGTGATCGTGGGCAGGGAGCCGCTCCGGCACATCCGTTCGACACGATCGGTGAACCGTCGGTCACGCGATGCATACGCGTGGCGATGAGCGGTCCGGCAGCGCGGCCATTCGACGACGAACGTCGGCCTCGCCCTGACGGCCCAGGAGAGCACCGCTCGCCGAGCTGGTCGCGGTAGCTGCCGGTGATGAGCTGGTGCGCCGACCTCACCGCCCTGCGCGCCCGATGGCAGCACCACGCCGCATTCAGACGGGATGGAACGGATCGCTGCTCCGCCCACCATGAGGCGCTGAACGTCCAGCGAGGGGTGCATGTCCCGGATATACGCGCAGCGATGTGAGGTCGGTTGTTGCCGCCGGCGTGGCAGCACCAGGGGCTGGCCGGTGGGGTACAGCTCGCGGTTGAAGCCGGCGGGCCCACCACCTGCGCTGCCACGGTTGTGGCGGTGGGCCTGTGCCGCTTGAACGGGGAACGCGGATGCGATCGAGGACCGTGATCATCTGCGGGCCGTCACCCCACTGACCTGGGGTCACCAGCAGGGCTACAGGGGGTCGGCCGCCCTCACCGGCCAGGTGGATCTTCGTCGTCAGGCCGCCCCGGGAGCGTCCCGGAGCCTCATCCGGGCGATGCCCCGCGGGGCGGGTTCGCTTGCCCGCGAAGCGCGGTGCACGTCTTCGCGCACCGGCAGCATGCTGGTGAGCACGGCAAACGGTCGAGTCCAGGGCGGCCCGCGGTGGCGGACGGGGATCCGGTGCCGCGGTCCGGCCCCGGACAGTGCCGCGATCAGGTCCCTGTCACGGCATATGTCAGGGACCTGTCATGCATAATTGTAGAACTTGGTGTGGTCCAGCAGGTCCGCCGGGGTGACGTCGTTCCATGGCTTCATCGTGTCGTGGAGGTCGACGACATCGGGTGTGTCGCCGGTCGGCAGATACCCCGACTTGGGGTGCATCCTCTGCCATTCGGCCCAGAGCTTGTCGATGAAGCAGTGGTGCAGCCAGAAGACCGGGTCGTTGGGCGAGGCGCCGGTGGTCATCTGCCCGCCGACCCAGACGTGCACCCGGTTGTGCAGATTCGGACCGCGCCAGCCCTCGACGTTGTTGCGGAAGCCGTCGGACGAGCTGTTCCAGGGGGCGGCGTCGTAGACGGTCATGGCGAGCACCCGGTCGACCTCGGCTCGGGTCGGCAGTTCGCGGACCCCGGTGCCGAGCGAGCGGCGCAGGAACGTCCGGCCGTCCACCCGTATGTTCATCGGCCAGTTGCCGTTGCCGAAGGCGAACGGCCCCGAGGTCACCCGGCCGTCGCCGCTCCGCCCGTCACCGCCGAGGAAGTCGTCGGCCCACAGGGGGCTGCGGGGTGTGCGGTCGGCGGTCCAGTCCCAGTAAGGCAGCATGACCGACGGCGTGATGCTCTGCAGGGCCTGTTCGAACTGCAGCAGGAACCTGCGGTGCCAGGGAAGGAATGACGGTGACCGGTGGCCGGTCCGCTCTCCGTCGTCGGTGTCACCGATGATGAAGGCGTTGTGGGTGCTGATGAACTCGTCGTAGCGGCCGGTGCGCTTGAGCTCCAGCACCGCATCGACGAAGTTCCGCTTTTCGGTGGCGGTGAGGTCCGCCTGGTTCTTCCGGACTGCCATGTCGAGGACTCCTCGGTGGGGGGACGGTCAGGGGGCAGGCCTCAGCCGGTTACGACGGGGACCAGAGCGGCGCCCTGGAGTTCACGAACGGCGGCGCGCGCCAAGGCGCGTGGCGTGGTGAACGTCTCGTAGTGGTTCACCAGGCTTATCCAGGTGCCGTCCGCGTTCCGCATCACATGGAGGTCGTCGTTGTCGATGCGGACGACGAAGTCCATGCCCTCGTGCGGGCCGGCCTGGCCGGCGTGGTGATCCCCATGGCCTCCGTTCTCCGAACCTCCCTCGTCTGCCGGCCAGCCCTCGATGTGGCGGCCCTGGTACATCTCGTCGAAGGGCTCCGGCATCTCGTGACCACCGGAGTGCCCGTGCCCCGCCAAGTGTCCGTGGCCGTCGGCGGGGCGGGCGGCAGCGGTGTTGGCGAAGGCGACCGGTGCGGCGAGCGCCGCCCCGGCCAGGGCCGCGGCGCTGCTGTGCAGCACCTGGCGTCGGGTGGGACGCGACATGTTCCACTCCTCTGTTCGTCTCGGCTCCTCTTCCGGGGCAGGGCCGCAGAAGATTCGGCTCTTCAAGCCGGCGCGCCGACAGTCGGCCCGCGCCGCCACATGCTGGCAGGGACGAACGGATCATCAAGTTGCACCGGCGAATCAGGCAACGAACGAGACAACACCTGGGCGAAGGTGCAGGATTCAACGGCGGCGATCGTGCTCATGCCCCGTCGCACATAGCCGCGGAACCGGATATTCCGCGATGGTGGCCGCCATCCGCCGCGGATTCTTTTCTCGCGCGATCGAAACCGTGAGACCCCGCACGGCCGGAACTCGGCGCGAATGCGGGGGGCTTCGGGCGCGCGGGGTTTGAGGCCCGCGCGCTGCTACGACGTGGCAGTGAACTGGCCCTTGAATCCTCACGTGTTGAGCCCTGCCGGCTCGGAACGGGAACTTGCGAGCAGGACCGCCGCGCCTACGTCTGGGACAACGACGGTGACACCGCGACCTGCGCAACAACCACCGCCGCATCGTGGACGCCAAGACCTGGGGCGCCACGGCCACTGGCCCTTGCAGGGCAGTCCGGTGAGGCCTGGTCACTCTCACCATGACCCATGGTGTGCCCTTCCTGGACCGGATCTGGATCAAGGCGGGGGTGGCCGTGGCACAGAGCACGCGACCGGGCCAGGTGATCGGCGGCCGCTATCGGCTGGTCTCCGAACTTGGCTCAGGGGGATTCGGACGGGTCTGGACGGCCCGCGACGAGGCCCTGCGCATCGACGTCGCGGTCAAGGAACTATGGCTGGTCCCGGTGATGTCCGAGACCGAGCAAGCCGAGCGGCTGGCCCGCGCCGCGCGTGAGGCCCGTAACGCCGCCCGGCTGCGCGACCGCTCTTTGCGTTGCCGGACTCCGCGGTGGGTTTCGGCGTCCTCTGGGTGTCCCACCGCGCGGCGGTCACTGTCGTCGAGGACGTATCGAGGACGTATGGGGACCGGTCGGCTGTCTCGTGATGATCGGACGGATCGGTCGGCTCACGCCTGGAACTCGGTGAGATCGATGGCGTGAACGCGCAGCGGAAAACCGTACACCGGGTGTTCCGTCTCGCGTTCCAGCACCATGCCGAGCTTGCGGATGACGTTCTCGGAGGCATCGTCACCCACCCGGCTGATGCTGATGACGCGGTCGAGGCCACGGTCCTGGAGCGCGAACTCCAGCGTGGCTTGAGCGGCTTCGGACGCGTATCCCTGGCCCCAGAACTGTGAGCCGAGCCGCCAGCTGATCGCCACGGCGGGCCCTACCTCGGGCAGGAACTCGGGCACGGACAGACCCGTGAAACCGGCCAGTTCCCCCGAGGCCAGCAGCTCGACGGCGAAGAGACCGAAGCCCTCCTCGTCCCACTCCTCCTCCCACCGCTCGATGTCCTCCGCCGTGTGGTCCAGGTCGAGCACCGAACCGTCGTCGATCCAGTGCATGACCCGCGGGTCAGCGTTGATGTCCGCCATAGGCGTGAGGTCGTCGTCATGCCAGCGACGGAGCAGGAGGCGGGGGGTGCGAATCTCGGTCATGGCGCCCATCCTGCCCAAGGCAAGAGCCTCAGCGGTAATCGGCACCTGCCGTGCTGCCGTTCCAGGCCCCCAAGACATCAGGCCGCCTGCAGCCCACACCGTGACGGGGGAACATCGAGTGCTGCGTGGATCGCTGCGCAGCTCATACCCGAAGGACAGGGCCCGCATCTGCCAGGCCCGGGCGGCGTGGATCTCAAGCTGTGCGAAGGCCGGCCGGAGGTGCGCGGCCTGGGATTTTCAGCCAGTCTGGGAGTGATCGTCTGTGCACTCCGCAGCAGTTGGCTGCTGCTGCGTCGTTCCTTCACTGAAGAGCTCCACGCCGTTTGGAAGCGGCGAGTCAGCTATCTGCCGGCGGCTGCGTTTGCTCTCTTCCTGGGGTCCTGTTGATCCTCGCCTTTGGCGGTGTTGCCGTCCTGGGACCCCGGGGAGATCCGCCGTATCTGACGGAGCATCAGGAGGATGTGACCTTCATGGAGGACTTCGCGAGCTGGAACGCCCGCGATGCGGGGCCCTCGCTTCCGTCCGCCGACAGGACGACCGTTCCCTTGGGCGTCACCACTGCGAGACGCCGGTGCCGTGAGGGCTTGATCTGTAAATCCGGCGGGCTCATCCGATAGTCCATCTCCAGGGCAGGACTCGAAGCGACCTTTGACTTGTTGTAGTGATAGTCGCTCGTGTGCTCACCGTAGTTGGCCAGGCCTGCGCCCTGGAAGGAATCCATCACCTTCTGAGGGCTGTCGCCGACAGGCCCGTCGGGGGTGTGGACGGAGAGAGTCACCTTCGCGTCCCCTGTCCCGGCCTCGATCTCGCATGCGTGTGAGAAGTGGAACCACGAGCTGCTGTCGTTGACCGGCTCGGTCCGCTTCGTCTTCCAGGGCTTCGCCACGTCGAACGTCACCGGCAGGGCACACGCCGAACCGGCACCCCCGATCGACGCGACTGCGGGGCCGTCCCCGCCCGCGCCGCTGTCCCCGCCCGCACAACCGAAGACTGCCCCCGCCAGCAGCGCGGCACCCAGCGCCCCTCGTATCTGCCTTCGCATCCGGAACCCGCGCGACGGGCCGGTACGTGGCGTGGGTGCCGCGTCTCAGCGCGGGGGCGCTGAGTGGCTGAGTTGGCCAGTGGTGCGCTGGGCACGATGCGCTGGCCGGGAGGGTGGCGGCGTCACGGTCGTACAGCGGTCACCGCACCCGGGGCAGGCCTGTCACAGCCATCATGAGTGAGTACAGCGAGGTCGTTGCCGTGATGAACAGCCGGTTGTTCTTCGGGCCGCCGAAGGCGATGTTGGAGACCGGCTCGGGCACGTGCAGCCTGCCGATGAGGGTGCCGTCGGGGTGGTAGCAGTGCACGCCGTCGTCGAACGCGGCGGCCCACAGTCGTCCTTCGTTGTCGAAGCGGATGTTGTCGAAGCCGCCGTCGGTGCGCTCGGCGAAGACCTTGCCGTCCGAGAGGGTGCGATCCTCGTGGACGTCGAAGACGCGGATGTGGCGGGCGCGCGTGTCGGCGACGTACAACTGCCTTTCGTCCGGCGAGAAGGCCAGGCCGTTCGGTCCGCCGAAACCGTCCGCGACCCGGCGGACCTCGCCTGTCACCGGGTCGATCCGATAGACGTCGCAGGTGCCGATCTCGCTCTCGGCGCGGTGTCCCTCGTAGTCGCTGGTGATCCCGAAGTCGGGGTCCGTGAACCAGACCGAGCCGTCGGAGCGTACGACTGCGTCGTTCGGGCTGTTGAGGCGCTTGCCCTCGAAGCGGTCGGCGAGCACGGTGACGCGGCCGTCGTGCTCGGTGCGGGTGACCCGCCGGTTGCCCTGCTCGCAGCTCACCAGCCGGCTCTCGCGGTCGAGGGTGTTGCCGTTGACGTGCCCGGCGGGGGAGCGGAAGACGCCGATCGCGCCCGTTGTCTCGTCCCAGCGCAACAGGCGGTCGTTGGGGATGTCGCTCCAGATCAGCTGCCGCCAGGCGGGCAGATAGAGCGGTCCCTCGGCCCAACGGCAGTCGGCGTGCAGCCGCTCAAGCCGTGCGTCGCCGTTGGTGCACCTCCCGGTGCGAAAGCGCTCGTCCAGGATCTCGTACAGATTGTTGAGTATCTCGCCGGACATGGTCCACCCCTACTCGATTGCAGCCGAATCGCATTCGCTGCGATCTTAGTGTGTTCGAACTGGATATGGTGGAGATATGGGTATGGTCAACGGGATCGTGGACGACGTCGACAGGGCGCTGATCGCGGAGCTTCAGCGCGACGCCACACAGGCCTACGCGGTGCTCGGCAAGGCGGTCGGCCTGTCGGCCGGCGCGGCTCATGACCGCGTACGCAAGCTGCGTGAACGCGGTGTCATCCGCCGTACGACCGTGGAGGCCGATCCGGCCGCCCTCGGGCGGGGCGTGCTCGCCTTCGTCATGGTCGACTCGTCGGCCTGGATGGGGGATTCGGCCGAATCCTTCGCCGCCATCCCGGAGATTCAGGAAGCCCACATCATCGCCGGCGCTGCCTCCGTCCTCGTCAAGGTGCGCACGGCCACCACCGAGCAACTGCAGGAGGTCCTGCGACGGCTGTACGCGATCGAGGGCGTGAACGGGACACAGGCGACGGTCGCGCTGGAGACCTTTTTCGAAAGGCCGGTTTGCGCCGGGTGATGCTGCGGGGCGCCGGGATGCGCCCTACCGTGAACGGCTTGGCCAGTCGTGTGTCCGGGACAGTGAGTCTTCGGTGTCCGGCCGCGGGCACGGTCTCGAGAAGGCTGGTTCGCCTGAGGTTATTTCCGGCTTGTTGTTATGGACGGTCACGGCCCGTCCACCTCCTGGGTGTTCACCGCAGGAGTCGCCCGAGGACGGCCGAGGCGAGTGCCGCGTCGAGTGCTCCGACGCCGGTGAGGTCGGCGACCGTGATCGCAGTGTCCGGCCGGTCGACGGGCGCTTTGAGCAGCAGGCCGGCTGCGATGTCGCCGTCCTGGGCGGCGGCCCCGGCGCGGACGGCGTGGCCGAAGTCACCGTGGTCGAGGCACTGGGCGTGGTCGTCGGTTGCGATGAGGCGTGCGCGACGAAAGAGCGCCGGCGGCAGCTCGTTCTTGTGCGGCATGTCCGTGCCGATGCCGGTCACGTGTGAGCCCTCGCGTACCTGGGCGGCATCCAGGACGGGGGCTGTTGCCGGAGTCGTGGTGATGATCATGTCGGCTTCGGCCGCCTCTTGCGCCGAAGCAGGCCGGGCGTTCAGGCCGCGTGCGTTGAGCTCGTCGCACAGGGCGTTGGCTTTGTGCGGGTTGCGGCCGTGTACCAGCACCATGCCGACCGGGCGGAGCTTGGCCAGCCAGGACGCCTGGAGGCGGGCCTGTTCGCCGGTGCCGAAGACGGCCAGCGTGGCGGCGGTGGGCCGAGCCATGGCATGGGTGATCAGCGCGCCCGCGGCGGCGGTGCGCCAAGCGGTCAGCAGACCCTGGTCGTCGAGGAGCGCGTGCACCTGTCCGGTGCGGGCGCTGACGACGCAGACCAGACCGTGGTTGGACGGAAGGCCGAGCCGGGGATTGCCGTAGAAGCCGGTCGCGATCTTGACGGTGAAGTCGGCGGCGCCGGTGATCCAGCCGGCTTTGACGTGGCAGTCCCCGTCGGCTTGAGGGAAGTCCATGTGCAGTGGCGGCGGCACACTGGTGCGGCCTTCGGCATGAGCGATCAGCGCGTCACGGATGGTGTCGAGGACCAGCTGTGGGGTGGCGGCCTTTTTGATGGCGGCAGTGTCGAAAGCGGGGAGGGTCACCGGTGCGCTCGCATCCAGTCGGCGAAGGCTGCCAGGCCCTCTTCCGGGTTGCGGCGGCCGATGCCGATGCGGAACCGGTCGGCGGGGGTGGCGGTGAGTTCGGAGTGGTAGATGCTCGCGGGCAGCAGCAGGACGCCGGCTTCCTCCACCAGGCGGGTGCAGAACTTCTCGACCCCGTCGGCGCCGAGGTAGCGGGGGTAGGCGACGCATCCGCCGTCCGGCGCCTGCCACTCGAAGTCGTCGGCGAACTCGGCGAAGAACTCGTCGAAAGCCGGCAGGTTGGCCGTGATCAGGGCCCGGTTGCGGTCCAGGATCGTCTCGCGGGCCTTCAGCGCGATGCGGGCCAGGACCTCGCTGGGCGCGGAGTTGCAGATGGTGGTGTAGTGCTTGGCCCGCTCCAGACGCGAGCGCAGCGCGCGGTCGCGGCAGGTGATCCAGCCGATGCGCAGCCCGGGCAGCCCCAGGGACTTCGAGGTCACGTTCAAGGACAGTGCGCGCTCGGAGAGGTCGGCGGCTTGCGGCAGGATACGGGCCGGGTCGCGCTCCAGGCCGCGGTAGACCTCGTCGCTGAAGAGGTGGATGCCGCGCTCGTCGCACAGGCGGGCCAGCGCGATGAAATCGGCGGCGTCGAGGACCTTGCCGGTGGGGTTGTTGGGGAAGTTCACCGAGACGACCCGGGTGTTCGGCCGGATCGCCGCCGCTACCTTGTCGAGGTCCAGGGCCCAGTCCCGGTCCGCATCGAGAGCCACGCCGGTGACCTCGCACAGCGCCAGCGGCACGGTCTCGGCGGCCTGGTAGTTCGGGGTCACCACCACCGCGTGGTCACCCGAGCCGAGCAGGACGTTCATCGCCAGGTAGAGGGCTTCCTCGGCGCCTGCGAAGCAGATGACGTCGTCTGCGTCGGCGTGCTCGTACGTCTGGGCGATCACCTCGCGCAGGGCCGGGTCGCCGAACGTCTCGGTGTAGCCCAGCGACAGGTTCTCGAAGGCATCGCGGTCCTTGTCGTCGGCCAGCGCGAGCAGTTCGCCGAGCGTCATGGTCTGGACGTCGGAGGCCGTGAGGTGGTGGCGGGCGGTGAACTCCCAGCGGGAGAAGTACGTTTCCAGGCGGAAGTCGGGCAGCCGGGTCATGGTCGTCAGTCCTTTGCGTTTGGTGTTCTGAACTCGGCCAGCAGGCCGTAGACGGTGGACCGGGACACCCGCAGGGCGCCGGCGACGACCGGGGCGGCGCGTCGCACAGCAAACACCCGGGCCTCGTCCAGTCGACCGAGGACGGCCAGGCGGTCCTGGCGGGTCATGCGTTCAACGGGGCGACCTGTTTCGCGGACGTAGCTGCCGATGATGTGCTGGATACGCTCGGACCAGTCCTGCTCGAACAACGGCTGGGGGCGCTGGACGGTCGGGGCTCCGAAGGCGGACAGAACGGCCGAGGCCTGTTCCAGTGGCGTGCGGTCGAGATTGATGCACAGCACCGCCGACGGCCGGTCCTGCGCATCCCGCAGGACCGCGCTCACCGATGACAGACGGCGGCCGTCCGCAAGCAGTTTCTCGTACGGCCCGAACACGTCCTGCGCCGACGGATCGAGCTCATCCAGTTCGCCGAGCAGCGAAGGATCCCCCGGGCCGCGGGAGGTCATCGGATTCCAGATCTCCAGGACCTGGTCGGTGTCCGGATCATGTAGGACGACCTCGGCGTACGGGCCGAGCAACAGCGCGACGGCTTGGCACACCGGCGCCCATTTCTGCACACGAGGGTCCCGGCCCTCTTTCGCGTTCCCCATGTTTGGACTGTACGTCCAGACTGGATAAAAAGTCCATGGCTGGATGTGGGCAGCGAGTGCAACGGCGCCGTGGGAATCGACGCCCAGGCCCGCCGCGCGCGTGCCCGGCGCTGGCGGTTCGCCGTGCGGTGGCCATCGGCGCCCCGTGATGTCGCCGCCTTCAACGGCTGCCGCGGGGATGTTCTGACGCGGGGATGTCGAGATCGCTGTACAGGCCGAACGGGTGCCCGTTCCGACTACATTGAGGGATTCGGTGCGCCCAGGGGTCGGTTGACGCCCTCGAAGGAGGCTCCCTAGAGTCCACTACGCAATCGTCATGCGGATTTCAAATTCCACATTGCGGACACCGCCGGGGGCGGGGGCGCCGCATCCGACAGGTATGCGAGGGCTGAGATGCACATGACCGAGGCGCTGGTCCCGATCACCGCGTCCACGGACCGATTCGTACAGACCGTCAAAGCGCTCAACGACACGGAGGTCGGCGGAACGACGCTGGTGCCGCCGTGGACGCGCGGCCATGTGATCACTCATGTGGCGCGCGCCGCCGACAGTCTCTGCAGGCTGCTGACCTGGGCCCGGACCGGCGTGGAGACTCCGCAGTACGCCAGCATGGACGCACGGGCCGCGGAGATCGAGGCCGGCGCCCGGCGCCCGGCCCACGAACTGGTGGCCGATGTCGTGACGAGCGCCGAGTGCTTCGACGAGGCCGTACGCTCCTTGCCGGACGCGGCGTGGAACTGTGAAGTCCGCATGCGCACAGGTGAACTGCGAACCCCGGGCACCCTGGTGCTTGCCCGGCTGCGCGAACTCGAAATCCATCACGCCGACTTGGCGGCCGGCTACGGATTCGCCGATGTGCCGCCCAAGGCCGCCCGCTGGATCATCGACGACTTCGTCGACGCACAGCGCCGGCGCGAAGGCGTCCCGCCTCTGCGCATCGAAGCGACGGACACCGACCTGACCCACGAACTGGGCACCGGAGGGCCGACCATCAGAGGCACCCAGGCCGACCTCCTCGGCTGGCTCACCGGCCGCACCATCGGGGCCACCCTTTCAACCTCCCAGCCCGGCCCGGTCCCCACTGCGCCGTACTGGATCTGAATCCGACGGCCTTTGCCCCGTACTCGTGGGGTGTCACGAGTCGTGCCGCCGCATGTACACGGTTCGGGAGGCTCCCGTTTCCATGGGTGGGTGATGTTCACGAGTTTCGGTTCGGGCTCAACTTCTGTGGTGACAGGGCCGGGGTCGGTCGGCTGGGCTGAGCGCGCACGGAATGGCAGGTCAGGTCCCGTCGCTGGGGACGTGCACAGGTGTGGGCATGCAGCTCCACAGAAGTTGAGCCAGAACCTGAGTTGTGACGGCAGTGGAGGGATTGCCAGGCTGGGGTTGGGATGTTCCCGATCGGTGGCGTGATCGCCGACGAGGGCGGTGATGCGCTCGCCGCGATCGGTGGCGGCCGGGCTGTCGGGGACGCTCGGCAGGCGGGCGGCGCTGTTGGTCAGGCCGTCGTTGATGCGGACGTACCGCACGCCGTCGGCGCAGTCGAGCCGGGCCGGCGCTCGGCCGCTGGTGCGTGCGATGTGGCACGATCTCGCAGGTGACCAGCAAACCCGCCGCGGCGCAGCGCCTGAGCGACCTCGCGCTGCTGCGCCGCGTTCGCGACCGGATCGACCGGGAGTACGCACAGCCGCTGGACGTCGAGGCGCTCGCTCGCGGCGTGAACATGTCAGCCGGGCACTTCAGCCGCCAGTTCCGGCTGGCCTACGGAGAGTCGCCGTACGCCTATCTGATGACGCGGCGCATCGAGCGCGCGATGGCGCTGCTGCGTCGTGGCGACCTCAGCGTCACCGAGGTCTGCTTCGCGGTCGGCTGTTCGTCGCTGGGCACCTTCAGCAGTCGCTTCACCGAGCTGGTCGGTGTGCCGCCCAGCGTCTATCGGCGCGAAGCGACGCGTGCGACGGCGGGGATGCCGTCGTGCGTGGCGAAACAGGTGACCAGACCGATCAGGAATCGAGAAGCGTCGGCCCCCGAGCCCATCTAGCGTGACTGCCATGGACATCACCATTCACGCGAGCTTCCTCCCGCATGACGACCCGGACGCGTCCCTGGCTTTCTACCGCGACGTCCTTGGCTTCGAGGTCCGCAGCGACGTCGGGCAGGGCAAGATGCGCTGGATCACGGTCGGCCCCGCCGGCCAGCCGAGCACGTCCATCCTCCTGGCGCCGCCGGCCGCCGACCCCGGGGTCACCGAGGACGAGCGCCGCACCATCACCGAGATGATGGCCAAGGGCACCTACGGCTGGATCCTGCTGGCCACCCAGGACCTCGACGGCACCTTCGAGAAGCTGCAGGCCGGCGACGCCGAGGTCGTCCAGGAGCCGACCGAGCAGCCGTACGGCATCCGCGACTGCGCCGTCCGCGACCCCGCGGGCAACCTGGTCCGCATCCAGGAGCTTCGCTGAGCCGTCCGGCGACCGCAGCCATGAGCAGCCATGACCTGCACAGACGGCACCGTGAAGGGGCCCGCGCGTGACGATGAGGGGACCTCCCTGCTCCAGCGAAGCCGAGAGCTTGGGGGAGGCGGCCGCCTGGTGGCTCCCGTCACCGCCCCCGATGGCAACGTCCCCAAGCTGCTTCACCACCGATGAGTGCCGCCCCCCGCTCCCGCGCTCAGCGCCGTCGCGACACCGAGCATCGGCTCACCCACGACAAAGAGGCCCCCGAGAGCGACGCGCTGCCGCAGGAGCGGGGTGACGGGTGACCGGTTCGCCGCGCACACCGGCTTCGACCCGCGTGCGCCGGCCACCCCGTACCGCTGGTTCCGCATCTCCCCGCGCCGCATCCAGGCTTGGCGCGAGGTGGACGAGGTGGACGAGGTGGACGAGGTGGACGAGGTGAACGAGATGCTCGAACGCGAGCTGATGCGCGACGACCGCTGGTCGGTCCGCCGCCTCGGCGGGCACGCCGCGTGGCCGGGGGGAGACAGCGGACCGTAGCCGCGACCGGGCCGACGAAAGAGGACCAGACGCTACGCTCGAAGCTGGTCAGATCGAGCCAGGCGACGCTGATGGAGCCCGCGAAGGCGGCCCCGCCCCACAGATGGAGACACGATGAGCATGGCCACGAGGACGGACACGCAGTCGCCTGCGCCGCACACTGCCGACAGCCACGATCTGATCCGCGTGCACGGCGCGCGCGAGAACAACCTCAAGGACGTCAGCATCGAGATACCGAAGCGCCGGCTGACGGTGTTCACCGGCGTCTCCGGCTCGGGCAAGAGCTCGCTGGTGTTCAACACGATCGCCGCCGAGTCACAGCGGCTGATCAACGAGACCTACAGCGCCTTCGTACAGGGCTTCATGCCGACGCTGGCGCGGCCCGAGGTCGACGTACTCGAAGGGCTGACGACCGCGATCATCGTCGACCAGCAGCGGATGGGTGCCGACCCCCGCTCCACGGTCGGCACCGCCACCGACGCCAACGCGATGCTGCGCATCGTCTTCAGCCGCCTTGCGCAGCCGCACATCGGCCCGCCCAGCGCGTACGCCTTCAACGTCCCCTCGGTCCGGGCGAGCGGTGCGATCACCGTCGAGCGTGGTGCCAAGAAGGCGGTGAAGGCGACCTTCACCCGCACCGGCGGCATGTGCACGCGTTGCGAAGCCCGGGGCACGGTCTCCGACATCGACCTCACCCAGCTCTACGACGACAGCAAGTCGCTCAACGAGGGCGCGCTCACGATCCCCGGCTACAGCATGGACGGCTGGTACGGCCGCATCTTCACCGGCTGCGGCTTCTTCGACCCGGACAAACCGATCCGCAAGTACACCAAGAAGGAGCTGAACGACCTCCTCTACAAGGAGCCGACCAAGATCAAGGTCGACGGCATCAACCTGACGTACGAGGGCCTGATCCCGAAGATCCAGAAGTCGATGCTGTCCAAGGACATCGACGCGCTGCAGCCGCACGTCCGCGCGTTCGTGGAGCGGGCGATGACGTTCGCCGTCTGCCCCGAGTGCGACGGCACCAGGCTCAGCGAGGCGGCCCGGTCGTCGAAGATCAAGGGGATCAGCATCGCTGACGCTTGCGCGATGCAGATCAGCGACCTGGTCGAATGGGTCCGCGGCCTCGACGAGCCGTCGGTGGCGCCGCTGCTCGCGAAGCTGCAGCACACCCTCCAGTCGTTCGTGGAGATCGGCCTCGGCTACCTCTCGCTCGACCGGCCGTCGGGCACGCTGTCGGGAGGCGAGGCACAGCGCGTCAAGATGATCCGCCACCTCGGCTCCTCGCTCACCGACACCACTTACGTCTTCGACGAGCCCACCATCGGCCTGCACCCGCATGACATCCAGCGGATGAACGACCTGCTGCTGCGGCTGCGGGACAAGGGCAACACGGTGCTCGTCGTGGAGCACAAGCCGGAGACGATCGCGATCGCCGACCACGTCGTCGACCTCGGCCCCGGCGCCGGTACGGCGGGCGGCTCCGTGTGCTTCGAGGGCACCGTCGAGGGGCTGCGGGCCAGCGGCACCATCACCGGCCGCCATTTCGACGACCGGGCCGTCCTCAAGGAGACGGTGCGCACCCCCACCGGCACGCTGGAGATCCGCGGCGCGACGACGCACAACCTGCAGGACGTTGACGTCGACATCCCGCTCGGAGTGCTCACCGTCGTCACGGGCGTCGCCGGTTCCGGCAAGAGCTCGCTCGTGCACGGGTCGATCCCTGCCGGTGAGGGTGTGGTGTCGATCGACCAGAGCCAGATCCGCGGCTCCAGGCGGAGCAACCCGGCGACGTACACCGGACTGCTCGACCCGATCCGCAAGGCGTTCGCGAAGGCCAACGGCGTGAAGCCGGCGCTGTTCAGCGCCAACTCCGAGGGCGCCTGCCCCACCTGCAACGGCGCCGGCGTCATCTACACCGACCTGGCGATGATGGCCGGCGTCGCCACCACCTGCGAGGAGTGCGAGGGGAAGCGCTTCCAGGCATCGGTGCTGGACCACCACCTCGGCGGCCGCGACATCAGCGAGGTGCTCGCGATGTCGGTGACGGAGGCCGAGGAGTTCTTCGGCGCCGGCGAGGCGCACACGCCGGCCGCGCACCGCATCCTCGGCCGGCTCGCCGACGTCGGGCTCGGCTACCTCAGCCTCGGCCAGCCGCTCACCACGCTGTCCGGCGGCGAGCGGCAGCGGCTCAAGCTGGCTACCCACATGGCCGAGAAGGGCGGCGTCTACGTCCTCGACGAGCCGACCGCCGGCCTGCATCTCGCCGACGTCGAGCAGCTGCTCGGCCTGCTCGACCGGCTCGTCGACTCCGGCAAGTCGGTGATCGTCGTCGAGCACCACCAGGCGGTCATGGCGCACGCCGACTGGATCATCGATCTCGGCCCCGGTGCCGGCCACGACGGCGGCAAGATCGTTTTCGAGGGCACACCCGCCGACCTCGTCGCCGCCGGCACCACCCTCACCGGCGAGCATCTCGCGGACTACGTCGGCACCTGACCGAGGCCCTCGCGGACACCGTGAGACGAGTTCTCTCATCTGTTTGGACTCGTCCCGACCGGTAAAGGGGCAGCGCACACCGGTGGCCGCCTCCATCAAGCGAGCCGTCCTCAGTACCGTCGCCGCCCCGACCGAAGTGCGAGGGCGCACTTCACATGGGCCTCCGGGGACGCGCTACTGTCCGCCTCTCCACGGCCGCCGTCCTCCAGCAGGACGGCACGCTCCTCGCGGACCACCCACCACCCCAACTCCCCGTCCCTGACCGCCCTGCGCGACTGGCTCACGGCCTGGGGGGACGCCGGGCGGCTGGCCCCTGAGACCTACACCCCCACCTCCATCCGTACGGTGGTGGGCAGGAACCTGCGGCTTTCCCGGTAGCGCCGGAGGTCCCACGAGTGCGAGCCCACGGCTGAGCCGCTTCACCGCCAGCCCGTTCGGCTGACGGACGGCTCCTGGAAGCCAGGATGCCCAGCCGTGAAGGAGCCGACGGCCGCGGTGATGGTGATGTCCACGTCGACATGCCTCCCCGGCTCCCTGAGGTGCTCTGACGGCCGCCACTCGTCGCCGCCAGGTCCTCCAACAGCTCCAGGAGCGACAGCAGCCCGGCCGCTTGGAGCGGACCAACCACACCTTGTGGTGCACCTACGTCGAGGGCTACACCCCCATGAAGTCTGTCTCTGGCGGCTGACAACCACCGGCAACAAGAAGACCGCCCTGACCTCCAGGCTTGATAACGTCCGCCGCCAGCCGTAATGATCAAGGAAGGACAACAACGCGCAGGAAGTGACGTGCCACAGCGTCAGTGAGCAGCGGATCGCCCAAGCCCTGGAGGACATCTACGGGCGGGCGTTCGGCCGCTGGCACTGGCTGAGCTACGGCGGCCTGTCCCTGAAGGGGCTTCAGGAGATGTGCGACGAACTCCTCGACCACGTCGCCGCACGCGCCCTGGAGGACCCCACGCTCTTTTCCGGACCAAAGAAGACGATCAAGGCCGGGTGAGTTTGGCGGCCACGGCATCGAGGACCCAGTCCAGGCCGGTCGCGAAGGATGCCTCGGCGTCCACGTCCGTGCCGTCGTACACGGCCTTGGTCAGCGCCGGGAAGCGGCCCGTGGCCAACATCCTCGTCACATGCGGGCCGGAGGCGCGCTGCCAGTCGCGCTTGGACAGGCCCGTGGCGCGCTCGGCCCGCAGGTTCGCGATCTCGCGCCTGATCGCGCCGGTGAAGTAGGCGCTGACAGTCTCCACAGCGCGCATGACGGTGTCGATGTCGGCGAGGCCGTCGAGGGCGGCCAGCGTGGCCTCGGTCACGGCGAGGCCGTTCGGGCCGAGGGTCGGGCGGCCGCCGAGCAGGTCGGCCAGCCATTCGTGACGGAGAGCGGCCTGCCTGGTGCGGTGGGCGAGGATGCGCAGCGCCTCCCGCCAGTCACCGGGCTGCTCCTCGGGGAGAATCTCGGCGTGGACCTCGTCCACCATGAGGTCGAACAGCTCCTGCTTGGTGGAGATGTATCCGTACAGCCGCATCGGGCCGGCGTTCAGCCGGGCGGCGACCTTGCGCAACGACACCGCCTCCAGCCCGCCCTCGTCGGCAAGCGCGATGGCGGCGACGACGATCCGCTCCCGGTCGAGCGGCACGGGGCGAGTCGGCGGCTCCGGCCGGTCCCACACAGTCATGGTCACACCGTTCTGTTGCGATGGATCGCAATGGGGAAATACAGTGTATCGATATGAGACATCGTATCGCTGTGGTCGGGAGCGGTCCTGCCGGCCTTACCTTCGCCCGTGTCCTGCACCGCCATGGCTACCCCGTCGCCGTCCTCGAACGCGATCCCGCCCCCGACGCCCGCCCCCCGGGCGGCACGCTGGACCTGCACGAAGGGCTGGGCCAGCTCGCGCTGGACAAGGCGGGGCTGCTGGCGGAGTTCCAGGCGCTGTCTCGCCCCGAGGGGCAGGCCATGCGCATCCTGGACGCGGACGGCACCGTCCTGCGCGATTGGCAACCCCGTCCAGATGACCGGGCCAATCCCGAGATCGACCGCGGGCAACTCCGTGACCTGCTGCTCGGCCCTCTCGACGTCCAGTGGGGGCGGGGGGTGACGCAGGTGGTGCCGGGGACCCGGGATGGCGTACTGGTCCACTTCGCGGACGGGCGGCAGGAGACGTTCGACCTCGTGGTCGGCGCGGACGGCGCCTGGTCCCGGATCCGCCCGGCGGTCTCGTCGGCGACACCGCACTACACCGGCGTCACCTATGTCGAGACCTCCCTCGACGACGTCGACACCCGCCACCCTGACCTCGCCCGGCTGATCGGCGACGGTTCCGTGGCTGTGTACGGCGTGAACCGAGCTCTCGTCGCCCAGCGCAACAGCGGCGGCCACGTCAAGGTGTACGCCCAGTTCCGCGCGCCGCTGGACTGGCACACGAACCTGGACCTGGCCGACGTCGAGGCCGTGCGATCGAGCCTGCTGGCTCTGTTCGACGGCTGGGCCGCTCCCGTCCTCGACCTCCTCCGCCACGGCACCGCTTTCGTCCACCGCCCCCTCTACGTCCTGCCCGTGTCCCACACCTGGACCCACGTCTTCGGGGTGACGCTACTGGGCGACGCCGCCCATCTGATGCCCCCATTGGGGGCGGGCGCGAACCTCGCGATGCTGGAAGGCGCCGAACTCGCCGAGTCCATCGCCACCGGCCCTGGAGATCTGGACGAGGCCGTCCGCGCCTTCGAGGAACAGATGTGGGCACGAGCCGGCAGGTGGGCGAAGATCACGATGGCCGGTCTGGAACGCCTTGTGAGCCCGGACCCCGCCGAAGCCCTCGCCCTCTTCGACCAACTCCAGCCATCCTGACTGCCAAGCGCGAGAGCACCAGCACTACTGACCTTGACGACATCACGCCAGCAAGGTCAGTAGACGAACGCACGGACGCCTGCACCGAACGCAGCCCTCAGCCCGATACCGCCAAAATCCGGTCCGCTCCTACCAGTCGAGGGCCGGTGCGCCGAGTGCGCCCGATGCCGAGCTACGTGTGGGCAGGTCATCGCTACTCTGGCGGCGGCATCGGAATCGTCACGAGGGGCGACATGGGAAGACTGTCGGAGCACGAGTTCGACACCATCGTGCAAGCCGTCGCGGGAAGCATATGGGGTCAAGGAGTCAAGGGCGTTTCCACGAGCGGCTTCACGGTTGAAGCAACGTTCCGAACCCGTTGTAGATCGCAGCGTCGAAGCTGACCTGGAGTCCTTCGACCTCGCCGAGCCAGCCGTTGGCGCGAGCTTCGCGGATGCGTTCGCGGAGGTTCTGGACGATCTCGATGAGGCGGGGCTTCTGGCGTGGGTCCATCTGGAGGACGGGGCAGCGGATGCAGGCGTGCTCGTGCTTGCAGGGCGTCCGGTAGGGCCGCCCGCAGGTACCGAGCGAGACCTTGCGGAGTTCGAAGTGCTGCTGGAAGTCGCGCCACTCCTGCGGGGGTGGGCTCCCGGTATTCCTCCTGGGGACGGGCTGCTCGGCGACGGTCGAGGAAGCGCGGTAGGTCCCGATCAGGTCGTCTTGAAAGACAGCAAGATATGCCTGGGTGGTGGTCAGGGTTTTGTGTCCGAGGATGCGTGCGGCGATGTGGACGGGCAAGCCACCGGTGACGGCCTCGGTCGCGAACATCCTGCGGAAGTCGTGGGGTGTGTAGCGCAGTGGCTCGCCTGCCTGGTCGCGCAGGCCGGTGCATTCCAGGGTGCGGTCGAGGAGACGCTTGACGGCGGCCTCGCTCAGGACCTGTGGCTGCCAGTAGGGGCAGCAGTCTCTCCTCGTTGCTCTTGGACGGCACGATCTGCAGCAGTCGGACGACCTCGCCCTTGTCCGGGAGCTGGTCGGGGAGTTTGTAGGAGACCAGCGCCAGGTGGGTCAATTCGGTGAGTTCTCCGGCTCGGACGCCGGTGTGCCGCAGGGTCTCGATGACGGCCCAGGCCCAGAAGGCGTCGTCCTCGGATCGTGCGTGGCTTGTAGAGGTCGTCCAAGTAGGGCTTCCTCGTGATCGTGTTGATCGTCCCTGCGGTCGCCGCCGACTACGTAAGCGGCGAGGTCCGCGGCTTCGTCGCGACGCGCAGCCACAGCACGGAGTCGCGGACCTCTGCCGAGGTTGCCCGGTCCCAGTCGACCTGGACCACCCGAAGCCACCGCCACCAGCGCAGCAGGTCAAAGGCGTGGCTGCGGACGCTGCCAGGCCGGTTGTCACGAGCGACGAAGTCGACCAGAAACCTGCGGATCGGCTCCACCGTTTTCGCCTCTTCATCGAAGACCAGCCAGGGCACCGCCCCTGCGTCTTCGGCCACCCGCCCCCAACGCGGCAAGCGGATCGACTGGATGTCACGAGATGCTGCGTCCAACTCTGTTGCGCTCCTTCGTCGTTCGGATGCGCAACGTCTACCGGCTAGGCCATGCGGGGGGTGTGCTCACCCTCGGCGTGTCGCCCGCTGGTCCGGTCAACAACTCAGCGCCGCCCCCTCACGCATGGTCCTGCGCACCGCGACGGAGTGCGCCCTCGGGGTGCTGAGCCTCGGCGCCTTCCCCAACGGCGACTTCGAGGTCCCCTTCCCTCTCATCGACGAGACGCTCAGCAGCGAGGACTTCAGTTTCGGGGACGCGGTGGAGGGCCAGGCGCCCACCACGAGGACCTGGCTGGACGCGTTCGCGCTGTGCCTGGTCAGTGGCGCGATCTGGGAGCGGGACCGGGTGATCGGTCTGCTGCTACGGGAGGACTGTGCGCCCGCGATCCGCGACGGGGTGCCGTACTCGCCGCTGGAGTCGCGGTCGGATCCGGCGGGCCTCGCGGAGATGGATGCGTTGCCCAGGCCCGGTGAACCATCGTTTTTCTGATGGCTTGCGAGTCCTGCGCGGGTGTTGGCAGACCAGACTCAGGTCGCCATGAATCGGCCCAGCTCGCGTGACTTCTGCTGAAGGGCGGCTGCCCACGCCCCCTCAGAGGAATCCGGGGCCGTCGGGACCTGAAGGTCCCTGAGCTCGCCACCCTCGGCAAAATCGACTGGCTGCCAGTTCACCTCGATGCCCGCCCTCTCCGCCAGGACCAGCACCGTGGCGACGAACCCCTCGGACAGGGCGGCCATGACGGCGTGGTTCGTTCTCCGGTGCCACGCGAGCAGGGCGTCGACGAACGCTTTGAATGTGGTGGGGTCGATCTGGCACTCGTCAGCCTTCATGGGGCCGATGCCGGACGGCAGACCCACTTCGGCTTGGTAGAGGTTTACCTGGCTCATGAACAGCCGGGAGGCCCCGTTGGACGGGTTCCACAGGGTCTGGTCGCCCATGTCGAAGTACTGGCTCACTGTGGCCTCTTCGTAGGCCGCTTCGTGGGCCGCTTAGTGCTGGTCATACAGGCCAGCGTAGTGAGCCACTGACATTACGGTCGGTCAGCCCTCCACGGAAAGTGAGCCAGAACCTGAGAACCGACAGCACCCACTGAGGGAGGCAGCAGCACGGTTGGGCGTCACACTTCCAGTCGTGCGCTTCAGTGAGTGGACCCGGCCTCACCTGAAGCCCGCGGTACCAAGAGCCTGGCAGCGCGGGCGGCGGGGGCTCGCACCCTCGGCTCGCCCCTGCCATGGGTGCGCGGGCTCCACGGTCGTCACCAAGGCGCTGTCGCCGATCCAGAGCGCGCGAACACGCTGGATATTCTCCCGGTATGAAGATCACGGTGGGGGGCCTCGCGGCCGGGTTGGGATTTGGGGCTGTTACCTCTCTCGTCAACGCGCTTTCGTCGCCGTACGTGGGGCTCGGGAGGCCGCTCGCCGGCACCGTCTGGGCCAAGGCCGCCAAGGTGCTCAGCCTGCTGATGGACGCCGGCTGGTCGTGGGCCGCGTTGGCGGTGGGGATGGGTTGGCTGGTCGGGACGCGCGCCCGAGGCGCGCTGGTCGGTGCCTTGGCGCTGATCGCGGCCTCGGTGGCGTATTACGTGACCGACGCCTTCGTTCTGGGGGCACCGCTGGCCTTGTTCGCGACGGAAACGTTCAAGTGGTCAGCGCTTGGCCTGCTGTTCGGGCTGGTCCTGGGTGTGGTGGGTGCAGCCATCAGGCGGCCTGGGCTGATCGGCTTGCTTGCCGCGTTGACGGTGCCGGTGGGTGCTGCGGTGCAGATGGTCGTGATGCCGCCCGGGCCCCACCTCACCGTGACCCCGGCAATTGTTCTCGCCGAGGTCATCGTCTGGACAGCCTCCGTGCTCGGTGCCGGCTGGGCTGTCCACCGTTTCTGGGCTGCGAAGCCTGCGGTCGGGGCCAGATAGCGAACCATCAGGGATACCCCCGTCATGGTCGTGGGTGAGCCGACCGCCGCACCTCTCAGGATCTCGGCTCACTTGCTGCCGAAACTCGTGAACAATCCGATGCCGCGGCAGCGTCTGGACGACTCCTGAACTGCTGTCGAGGTACTGCCCGATCTCTGGCCCGGCTCAACTTCTGTGGTGACAGGGCCGGGACCAGTCGGCTGGGGCTGAGCACGCACGGGATGGCAGGGCAGCTCTCGTCGCTGGGGACGTGCATGGGTGTGGGCTTGCAGCTCCACAGAAGTATCGATGCGCGGCCGCGTCCACGGCTCCGATCACGACGACCCCGCCCCTGGACCCCAACCCGCCCATACCTACCGGGAAGAGGGCGCTATCCCTTTCCTACAGGCATTGCGGCCGGCCCAGGGCAGGGCGCGGCTTGAGCTATCCCGAACACGCCGGCGCGGAAGATGCGGATACAGCCGAGGGCAGCCCCTGGGTCAGGTGTGCCCAGTGGTTGGCTCGGGCCAGTGCGCACAGGTGGGCGGCGGTTGTGTCCGCGTTGGTGTCCCAGAGCCGTACGGTTCCGTCGTACCCGCTGGTGGCGAGGGTGCGGCCGTCGGGGCTGAATGCCACTGTCGACACGGCGTCGGTGTGGCCGGTGAGGACGGCCGTCGTCCGGCGCGATGTCACGTCCCACAGGCGCACGGTCTTGTCGTAGCTGGCGGTGGCGAGGGTATGCCCGTCCGGGCTGAAAGCGGATGCGAGGACGGTGCTGGAGTGGCCAGCCAAGGTGGCGATGGTCCGGCGGGACGCCACGTCCCACAGGCGCACGACGCGGTCTATACCGGCGGTGACGAGGGTTTTGCTGTCAGGGGAGAAGGTGGCGGTGAGGATGCCTTGCGTGCGGGCGGGCAACGTGGCGATGACGCGGTGCGTCGCCACATCCCACAGGCGCAGGGTGCCGTCGTTGCTGTAGCCGTTGCCGGTGGTGGCCAGGGTGCGGCCGTCGGGGGAGAAGGCTACGGAGGACACCCCTCCGCCATTTCCTTTCAGGACGGCCACAGTTCGGTGCGAGGCCACGTCCCACAGGCGTACGGTGCCGTCGTTGCTGGCGGTGGCCAGGGTGTGACCGTCCGAGGAAACGCCTAATGCCAGGATGGGTTTGGTGTGGCCTTTGAGGGTGGCCACCGCTCGGCCTGAGGCAATGTTCCACAGCTTCACCGTGCGGTCGGTGTGCACAATGGCCAGGGAGCGCCCATCAAGAGTGAACGTCAGTCTCCGCGCTGATGTGCCCAAGGGGCCGAGCGTTGTGCGCTGCCGAAGGGGCTGGGCTGCCCAGAGGGTCACAGAGCCGTCGTCGGTGGCGAAGGTGCGGCCGTCTGGTGAGAACGCCACCGAAGTCACTTTGGCCCTATGGCCGACCAGTGTGGCCGTCAGCTGACGAGATGCCGTGTCCCACAGCCGTACGGTGCCCTCATCGTCCCTGCCGGGCGTGGCCAGAGTGCTCCCGTCCGGGGAGAAGGCAAGCGCATACGCTGCGTCTGTGTGCTTGATGATCTTGACTGAGGGGTGCCGGGAGGAGCGGGCCCACAGGCGCACCGTGCCATCTGCTCCAGCGGTGGCCAGGGTGTGGCCGTCCGGAGAGAACACCATCGACTTCGCCTGGTCCTTCTGCCCGGGGAGTTCGGCCGTGATGCGGCGGGAGGCCACGTCCCACAGCCTCAGCTTGCGGTCGTCACCAGCGGTGGCCAAGGTCCGGCCATCGGGACTGAAGGCAATCGCATAAGACCCGTCGGTGTGGCGGGTCAGGGGCAGGGTGGCGAGCAAACGGCGTTCTGCCGTGTTCCACAGTTTCACCGTGTGGTCGTTGCCGGCGGTGGCCAGAGTGCGCCCGTCCGGGGAGAACGCCACCGCCATCACGTTGCTGGTGTGGCCCGTAAGAATAACCCACCCGCCGAGCCATCGCCCGGTACGCCGGCCCGCCGGCCTCGTCGCGCAGCTTGCGTAACTCGTAGGCGAAACGCTGCACCGGACCGTCTTGCGGATCGATGGCCTTCTCCGGACGCCCCACTCGCCACTTCCCCCTCTTCTCCCCACCAGTGCTTCGCCACCCTAAAGACCAGGTCACCAAGCCCGCAACGACGACCGGCGCGGCAGCCGGGCGTTGGACGGATTGATCAGTGCAGCTCAGACGGGGTGCCAAACAACTCTGTGGCGGGTGAACTCGATGACGTCGGGCCGCTCAGCCGAGCGCGTTGGGGCGACTGGCGGGTCAGTCGGACAGGGGTGTCACCTACGGAGTGTCACCATCCGGCCGGTTCCGCGTCGTTGGTGCCGAGGCCACGGGGGTGCATCGGCAACTCAGAACCCCCAACGAAAGAAGCCCGCCGGCCGGGGATGTTGCCGTGCCGTGGGCCCGTCCGCGTGCAGGAAATCGAGATCATGGAAAGCGGGAAGAGGAAAGCGTGAAGAATTCGAAGGTGAAGCGCGTGTTTGCGGCTGTGGCTGTGAGCATTGGTGTGTTCGCTGTTCCGGCGGTGATGGCTGGAACGGCCGCAGCGGACAGCCATATGCCGGTTCCGTGACGAGACAAGTCTCAGGGGCCCACAACTCACCGGGGTGGGCCCCTGGCTGACGACTTCGACAACGAGCAACCAGCAGGGCTCGGGTTTCTTCGTCCAACTGTTGCTGTGGGGGGCACTGCCTCGACGGGGGATGAAGACCAGTAGCAGGCCCGGCTGACGGCCGAACACGCTGCTCGTTTCCCTGATGATTGGACGTGTTCAAGCGCCAGGGGAGAGGTCGGTTGAGCGAGTGGCGTGTGGTGTGGGTGCCCGGATCCCGGCAGTGGGGGACGCTGCCGGGGGAGGGTGTCCCGGGGGCCCAGGACTCGCCGGAGGCGGTGGCCGGGATCGGGCTGCGGCCCGGCGGTCCGGTGTGATGCGGCGCGCCGCCGCTTCGCGAGGAGGTCGTCCGTCCACAGCGGACGACAAAAGGCAAAGGCAAGGAGGGTACCCACTCCTTGCCACTCTCAACTTATAGCGCACCGGGGGGCTTGCGGCAAGGCCCCCGTCGTACCGCAGAATCTCCGGGCGAAGCCAGAATCTGCGGAATTAGAGGTTGTGAATGATCGACGTGATCGTTGCCGGCGGTGGACCGACCGGGTTGATGCTGGCCGGCGAGCTGCGGCTGGCCGGAGTGCACGTGGTCGTGCTGGAGAAGTTGACCGAGCCGGCGGGGCAGTCCCGCGGACGCGGCCTGCACGTGCGCAGCGTCGAGATGATGGACCAACGTGGCCTGCTGGACCGGTTCCTCGCGGTCAGCGAGCGGTTCACGGTCGGCGGTCACTTCGCCGGCATCGTCAATCTGCGAACGGACCTGTTGGACACCGCGCACCCGTTCGGCCTTGCCACTCCGCAGCCCGTCACCGAACGGCTGCTCACCGAGCGCGCCGTCGAACTCGGTGCCGAGATCCGGCGCGGCTGCGAACTGGTCGGAGTGAGCCAGGACGAGGACGGGGTGACCGTCGAGTTGGCCGACGGCACGCAGCTGCGCTCGCGCTACCTGGTCGGCTGCGACGGTGGCCGCAGTGCGGTGCGCAAGCTGCTCGGCGTCGGCTTCCCCGGTGAGCCCGCCAAGATCGAGACGCTGTTGGGCGATGTGGAGGTGACCGAGCAACCGGCGACGCTGGCCGCCGTCACAGCCGAAATCCGCAAGACCCACATACGGTTCGGCACCGTCCCCATCGGGGACGGGGTGTACCGCATCATCGTGCCCGCCGAAGGGGTGGCCGAGGACCGTGCGACCGCGCCGACCTTCGAGGAGTTCAAGCAGCGGCTGCGGGTGTTCGCCGGCACCGACTTCGGTGCGCACTCGCCGCGCTGGCTGTCCCGGGTCGGCGACGCCACCCGGCAGGCCGAGCGCTACCGGGTCGGCCGGGTGCTGCTGGCCGGCGACGCGGCGCACATCCACCCGCCGACCGGCGGGCAGGGGCTCAACCTCGGCGTCCAGGACGCGTTCAACCTCGGCTGGAAACTTGCCGCCGCGGTCAACGGCTGGGCACCGGAGGGTCTGCTGGACAGCTACCACGCCGAACGCCACCCGGTGGGCGCCCGCGTGCTGGCCAACACCCGCGCGCAGGGCGTGCTGCTGGAGACCGATGCGGGTGCAAAGGCGTTGGAGGAGTTGCTCTCGAAGCTGATGGACTTCGAGGAGGTGAACCGGTACGTGACCGAGATGATCACCGCGGTCGGGGTTCGCTACGACTTCGGCGACGGGCATGAATTGCTCGGAAAGCGGATGCGCGACATCGGCTTGAAGCGGGGCCGCCTCTACGAGTTGCTGCACGGCGGTCGCGGCCTGCTGCTCGACCAGACCGGCCGGCTCTCGGTGGAGGGCTGGGCAGATCGGGTCGACCACGTCGTCGACGTCAGCGAGGAACTGGACGTGCCCGCCGTGCTGCTGCGGCCGGACGGTCACGTGGCCTGGGCCGGCGAAGATCAGGCAGATCTGCTCAGCCAGATACCAAGGTGGTTCGGCGCGCCCGTCAACTGACCGCGGAGTCGCGGCCCGAAAGGGTGGGGCCTTGGTCGAGACGCTGGAGTGGCTGGTGGAGAGCTGCGAGCGCACGGCCGAGGCCCCGGACTTGCTGCCGGATGACTGCCTCGCCGAACCGGAGCCGGCGGTGGCCCGGCGGTCGATCCGTACCCACCACCGGCGCTGTTCCCGATTCCCGCCGTGACATTGGCAGCGGTTACTGGCCTGCTCGGTCGCTTGTCCTGGTGATTGCTTCCGTGGGTGCGGCAGCGGCAGCCAGCCGGCTTTACCAGCGAACACGGTCGGAGCGGCAACGGCGGCACGGCCCTCGTATCCGTTGGTGGTGGGTCGTGCTGGCCTTTGCGGGTGTGCTGGTCGCGGTGTGGGGCGAGCTTTTTCGTTCGACCTCAAGACGGGCGGCTGCGGGCTCATCGTCCCCGTGGGGATGCTGCTGATCAGCTGGCTTCTGCGGTGGCGGCGGCGCCATAACGGGATGCGGAGGGCCGCCGCGATTCTGGCGCCGCTCTCCCTCGGTGCGCTCTACGTCCTCTTCGACGTACTGCTCGCCCTGTCGTGAGAATCAGGGCCGTGAGGATCCGGGCCGTCCGGGCCGCCCGGCGCGGGCAGCCGGCCGCCTCTGCTGTCCGCGACGCGCAGGACGTTGCCGAGTGCGGCGGGTGGTGCGCACGAGCATCACGCAGAGCATGAGCGGGCCCGCCGTGTCATCGCGTAACGTCACCTGGCCGACCTGGCTGGCGGAACCGGAGCTTGAGACTGGTGGGCTCACACGTTGAGCCGCCGTTTCGTCCTCGGCTGTTGCACCTTTCCGGGTGTCATCGACTTCCGAGGCAGGTATGGCCGAGTGCACCTGCCAGCAAGACGCTGGGACATGTAGCCGAGACGGAAGGCTATTCTGCGGCTCATCCAATCTTCCTAGGGTTGAGGACATCAAGCAGGACGCAGAGCCGGACATCAACCGGACGAAACCCAGGGAGAGTTACCGTGCGCGCAGTAATCTAGAAGTCCTTCGGCGGCCCCGAGGTCCTCGAGGTCGTGGAGACCGAGCGGCCGAAGCCGCTGTCCGGTGAGGTCCTTGTCAAGGTCCACGCCAGTGCGGTCAACCCGGTGGACGTGGCCGTCAGGTCCGGGGCCTTCCCGCTGCTCGGCGAGCCGCCGTTCGGCGTGGGCTGGGACATCTCCGGGGTGGTCGAAGAGGCCGGCCCCGGTGCCAGGTTCGCGGTGGGCGACGAGGTGTACGGGATGCCGTTCTTCCCCCGCGCCGCCACCGGGTACGCCGAGTACGTCGCCGCTCCGTCCCGCCAGCTGGCCCGCAAGCCCGCCTCGATCGACCACGTGCACGCCGCCGCGATCCCCCTCGCGGCGCTCACGGCCTGGCAGGGCCTGGTGCAGGCGGCCGGCGTCAAGGAGGGCGACCGGGTACTGATCCAGCGGGCGGCCGGCGGCGTCGGCCACTTCGCGGTGCAGATCGCGAAGGCACGTGGCGCCCATGTGATCGCCATCGCCAGTGCGGCCCGGCACGATTTCGTCCGCGGCCTCGGGGCTGACGAGGTCATCGACTACCGGACCACCGACTTCACCGAGGCCGTCAAGGACGTCGACGTGGTCCTCGACTCCACGGCCCAGGGCGATCTCTCGCTCGGCGTGCTGCGCCCCGGCGGCGTACTCATCAGCATCCTGGAACACGGCAACCCGGAGCTCGCCGCACGTGTCGAGGCGGCCGGGCGGAGCTTCGCCGGCATCTCGGTCGAGCCGGACTACGCAGCGCTCGAAGCGATCGCCGAGCTGGTCGACGCGGACCTGATCCGCCCGTACGTCGAGGAGACCTTTCCGCTGGAGGAGGCCGGTAAGGCACATGAGCTGGTCGGCTCGGGACACGTACAGGGCAAGATTGTCCTGACGGTCTGACCACGAAGGGCCGCACCAGGGAGGGCGAGGCCGGATGGACATCCTCACCGAGGCGCTGGCCTCGATGCGCACCGGGCACCCGGCATCCGTACGGACCAACGGCCGAGCCCCCTGGGGCCTGCGGCTGCCACCGGTCGCAGGCGCCGGGTTCCATGTGGTGTTGTACGGGACCTGCTGGCTGATCCCTCTCGATGACACACCACCGCATCCGAGGCCGATCCCGCTGAGCCCCGGCGATGTGGTCTTCCTGCGCGACGGGCGGGGCCATATCCTCGCCGACCATCCCTCCACCCCGGCCGAGGAGCCCAAGGCGGAGCAGTTCCAAGGGGGTTCACCGATCGGCTCGGTCACGCTCGGTGGCAAGGGCCCCGAGACCAGCCTCCTGTGCGGCAACTACCACCTGGACCAGGCCCGCCCCCACCCCCTGGTGCGGCAACTTCCTGAGGTGATCCATCTGTCGACGCGGCACGGCCGCCATCCGGAGCTGAGCGCCGCCGTACAACTCCTCGGCTCCGAGCTGGAGAACCCGCGCATCGGCTCGGACGGCATCGTGCCCACCCTGATCGACTCGCTGCTCCTCTACATCCTGCGGGCCTGGCTGGACGATCAGCCCCCGGCCGCCGCCCAGGGGTGGGCCGCTGCCCTGGGTGACTCGGCGGTGGCGCCCGCTCTGTCGGCCATTCACGACGACCCCTCGGCTCAGTGGACGGTCGAATCGCTGGCCGAGCGGGCGGGGCTGTCCCGCGCCGCCTTCGCCCGGCGGTTCGCCTCGCTGGTGGGCGAACCGCCGATGGCCTATCTGACCCGCTGGCGCATGACGACCGCCGCCCGTCTGCTGCGCGAGTCCGACGTCCCGCTGACGACGGTCGCCGCCCGCACCGGATACGGCTCGGAGTTCGCCTTCGCCAAGGCCTTCAAGCGGGAGTACGGCCTGGCCCCGGGCGGCTACCGGCGCCAGACCAGGGCGGCTTAGTACTGCAACGGTGTTTGCCGTGACGGTTGGGCAGGCTGGTCGTTGGTCTGGTCATGGGTGGGGACCTTGCTGCTGTCAGGGCGTGGGCCGGTGAACTGGACGCTGTGCACGAGCGGTTCGTGCACAGGTTTTCCAGGACGGAGCCGCGGGAGTCGGCGCTTGCCTATATGCGGGGACTGATCGCCCCGCTTGAGCGGAAGAACGGCTGGACCCTGGCCGAACAGGCCGGTCATGCCGCTCCGGACCGTATCCATCGGCTGCTGAACCGGATCGAGTGGGAGGCCGATGAGGTCCTCGACGATGTGCGTGACTACGTCGTCGAGAACCTCGGCGACCCCGACGCGGTGCTCATCGTGGACGACACCGGCTTCCTGAAGAAGGGGACCCGTTCGGCAGGTGTGCAGCGGCAGTACTCCGGGACCGCGGGACGGACGGAGAACTGCCAGGTCGGCGTCTTCCTCGCCTATGCAGCTGGCGGTGGCCGGACGCTGATCGACCGCAGGTTGTATCTGCCCACCTCCTGGACAGACGACCGCGAGAGATGCCGCAGGGCCGGTATCGACGACGAGGTCGGCTTCGAGACCAAGGTCGTCATGGCCAAGAAGATGGTCCGCCGTGCGATCGCGGACAAGATCCCGTTCCGGTGGGTGACGGCGGATGCGGCCTACGGCTTCAGCAAGGGCTGGCGCCATGAGCTGGAGCAGGCCGATGTCTTCCACGTCATGGCCACCACCCGGCACGACACCGTGGTCACCCGCTGGGCCTTGGACCATCCCGTCCACGACCTGTTCACGGGCCTGCCGCGGCAGAAGTGGAAACGCCGCTCGTGTGGGAACGGCGCTCATGGGATGCGGGTGTTCGACTGGGCGCGTGTCGAAGTCCGTCCCTGGCACCGCGAGGACCGCCGCCACTGGGTTCTCGCCCGCCGCAGCGTCAGGCGACCCGAGGAAATCTCCTACTACATCGCCTACTGTCCCGCCGGCACCACTCTTGATGAGTTGATCCAGGTTGCGGGCAGCCGATGGGCAGTCGAGGAGTGCTTTCAGACCGCGAAGCAGGAGTGCGGCCTGGACGACTACCAAGTCCGCCGCTATCCCGGCTGGCACCGCCACATCACCCTGGCCATGGCCGCACACGCCTGCCTGACCGTCCTGCGGTCCCGTGAACTCAATGCCGGGAAAGCAGAAACGGATCCTCCCAGCTCATCCACCTCAGCCTCGCCGAGATCAGACGCCTGATCACCCGCCTCACCAACCGCCAACCCACACCCGTCGACCACATCCTGCACTGGTCACACTGGCGCCGAAAGCGACAACACCAGGCCCGCATCAGTCACTACACACGACGCGGACACAGCCCATAGAACTGCCCAGCCATCAGCACAAACACCGTTGCAGTATTAGGCTGTGGTGCCAAATGCCCTGCGCTTTCTCGCGCACAGCCGCGGCACATCATCGCCGGTGGAACTGCTTGTGCAGTACGGACTGGAAACGGACGGCTCACCCTCTCCGCAAGGTGATCGTGCTGCATCGCTGTGACCGTGACGGCTCCTGCGACCGCAGGTGCTCGGCCACAGCGTCGACGCGTACGTGGGTGAGGATTCAGTGGCGCCTGCCGGGTGCCCTACGGTGAGCCATTGCCACGGCTGGGGTGCGGGGTTGAGCGGTCCGCCGCGGTGTCAGGCCGATGTCGCGGACGAGATGGTCCGCGGGGCGCCGGGAGAGGGGCGGCCCATGCCCAGGCGCCGACCGATCCGGCTCATCGCCTGTGACATCCGGGACGGGAAAGCGTCGGGGGCAGGGATGGTCACCGGCCGCACGCGGCCGTTGTGGATGGCGGAGATCCGCCAGCCCTGCTCGGTGCGGACGACCACGAGGGTCTGCCGTGACAAGCGCCGTTTGGGCAGCTCGGACCGCCACGGCATCAGCACCGATGCCGTGCCGTGAACGACGGCGACCTCCGCGGTGATGTGACGGATCGCCTCCAGGTCGCCGACGAGCGCCGAGCCGGCCAACACGCCGCGGAAGAGCCGGTCGTGGTTGTCCTGGAGGGCTGGTCGGCCGGTCGCGTGGGTGCCGTCGTAGGAGACGTAGTCGGCGTCGGCGGTGAAGCAGGCGCCGAAGGCGGCGGCGTCATTGTCGGTCCACGCCTGCATGAACTGCTTGAACAACTGCGTGATCTGCTCGTCGCTGGTAGGCATGACGTCCTCCCGGAGCTATCATTTCGATTGTCGAATCGTACGCTAACAGAAAGCTTCGAATGTCGAAAGATGATGCTGTGGACGAGGTAGCCGTGCGGATGAGGATGCTCCAGCAGAGCTTCGACGCCTTCGACGAAGCAGCCGCGACCCTGCTAGGGCTGAACCGCACCGACCTGCGCTGCCTGGACCTGATCCTGGCCAAGGACCCGATGTCGGCCGGAGAGCTCACCACCGCCGCCAAGCTCAGCCCGGCGGCGACGACGACCGCCATCGACCGCCTCGAACGAGCGGGCTTCGTCACCCGCAACCGGGATGCCACCAACCGGCGGCGGGTTCTGGTCTCCGCCACTGAGGCTGCCCGCGCTGCCGAGCGCGAGGTGTACGGACCCGTCGGCGAGGCGGGAACCATGGCGCTCCGACGCTACGGCAAAGACCAGCTCGCCGTGATCATCGACTTCCTGGAGACATCTCACAGGGTCCAGGAAGAACAGACGGCGCGCCTCAAGGGGCTGCCGGTCCGTGAATGAACGCGGGCACCGTTGCGGCGCAGCACACGCACGGGTGAACCGTGACGTCGACCGATACTTGGCCGTCTCGATTGATAGTTGGCCATCAGGCCTATGCCGGTCAGTGGGCGCCGAGCCAGTCCGGCGGGACGACGTCATCAGTGCGTAACGGGCTGTGGAAGTGCTTCAGTGGATGTCCCCGCAGCTCAAGCCATGGGGGCAACTAGGGCCTGTGTGATGTCGTGATCAATCTTGCGATCCGGATCCGCCCGGAAGGCGGATCCGGTAGGAAGGCGGTCGTGACGCGTAGCCAACTCACCGACGAGCAGTGGAAGTTGATCGAGCCGTTCCTGCCGATAGGCGAGTACGGCCCGTACCCCGGGCGGCTGCGGGAGCAGTTCGAGGGGGTGATCTGGCGGTTCCGCACCAGCAGTCAGTGGCGGGAGATGCCGCATGAGTTCGGCCCGTGGTCGACGGTCTACGGCCGCTTTCGGGTGTGGAGGGACGCCGGTGTCTTCACCGCACTGCTGGAAGGCGTGATCGCCGAGGCCGCCCGCCAGGGGAAGACGGACTTGTCCCTGGTCAGCGTGGACTCCACTGCCGCCCGCGCCCACCACGACGCCGCCGGGATGCGCATCGGCAAGGAGGTCATGGACGCCCTTGAGGAAGCCGCCGCCGAGCAGGAGCGGGCCCGGCAAAAGGGGGCCGCCGGCCAGAACAGAACGGGCAGGACGGCAATGACGACCCCGAGCAGGAAGAGCGGCGGCGCATCAGGCGACGGCGCAAGCTCCGCTTGAAGGAAGCCCAGCTCGGCAGATCCCGTGGTGGGCTGACGAGCAAGATTCATCTTGCCGCAGACCGCAAGTGCCGTCCGTTGTCACTCGTCCTGACCGCAGGACAGGCCGCCGACAGCCCCCAGTTCGTCCCCGTGCTGCAAAAGGTGAGGGTCCGTCTGCCTGTCGGCCGTCCCCGGACCCGGCCTGCCGCTGTCGCCGCGGACAAAGCCTACTCATCCCGCGCCAACCGCTCCTACCTGCGGAAACGCAACATCAAGGCAGTCATCCCGGAGAAGAAGGACCAAGCCGCCAACCGGAAGAAGAAAGGCAGCCGGGGCGGCCGGCCCACACGCCACAACGCCGATCTCTACAAGGAACGGAATACCGTCGAGCGCCTGATCAACAAGCTGAAGGCCTGGCGGGGCATCGCGACTCGATACGACAAGACGCCCGAGAGCTACCTCGCCGGCCTCCACCTCCGCGCCTCGATGATCTGGATCAACGACCTCCTGAAGCCAACTGGTTGATCACAACATCACACAGGCCCTAGTGGCGTACCTCAACCGGCAGAGCAGATATGGCGGCTTCCGCGCGGGCCGCCCCGACGGGCCCTGTGGAAAACGGCTCGCGCGTGTGTCGGCGCGATTACGATGCGGAGGTGGCGGTCCGTTCGTTGAGGGGGGCAAATGGACTCGTTGACAGAGCCGTTGGGCGGGCAACCGGACCCGGGCACAGGGGTGTTGGTGCGGGACGTGGTCCGCACGGTCGTGACCGAGGCGGCACCGGACGAGCTGGTGCTGGTCGAAGGCCTGTGGCCGTACGACGACGAGAACGTCGTGGCGCGCCTGGCCGGCCGCCGCCGATCGCGTGAGCCGCTCGGGTTCGGCCTGCAGGAGGTCACCGCCCTGGTCACCCCGGTGGTGTGGATCGCGCTGGACGAGGCGGCCCGCAAAGTGGTGGGCGCCGCCGTCACCACCGCGACCGACCGGTCGAAGGCGTGGCTGCGCAGGATCTCCCGCAGGCCCGCGGCCGCCAGAGCGATCCCTCCGCTGGAGCCTGAGCAGTTGGCCGCGGTGCGCGCACGGATCCTGGAGCTGGGCGCGGAGAGCGGCCTGGAGCCGGGGACGGCCACCGCGCTCGCCGAGCGGGTGGTGGCGAGACTGGTGCTGCAGCCGCAGGGCCAACTGGCAGGCGAGGGCGGGAACGCCGACGCTGGAGAACCCGAGGCATAGGGGAGACGGGTGAGCGACACTACGGTTTCGCCGGCCCGCCCGGGCAATGTCGACGAACGCATCCTCGGCGTGGGCACCGGACTGCGCTTCGTGCTGCTGATAGTGCTGTTGCTGAGCAGCAGTGCCAGGGTAGTGACGCAGATCGTCGAGTCGCTGGCGGACCCGCGCAACATCCGCGTCGGGTGCGCGCTCGCGGCCGGTGCAAACCCGGACAGCGACTACCTGGGCATCGCCCTGGCGACGATGCGCGCCGGTGACGCGTATGCGGCCTGCCTGCGCCGCTTCGTCCCCTCCGCTGCGACATGGGTCCCCTTCGCCGCCCTCGCCGCCCTGGTGATCGTGGCCGGCGCGCTCTACTGGGTGCTGCCGCGCTGGAAGGGCCGCCGCGGCCGCGTCGTCCCGCTCCAAGCTGTGGACCCCAAGGGGGAGTTACGCGTTCTCTTGGACGAGCTGGTCGCCGTCGCAGGGCTTCCCCGGCCGCCGCGCTTCGTCGTCGCGCCGGCGGCGGCCACCGCCGGCGCGGTGGTCTTCGGACGTCTGCGCCGCTACTCGGTCTGCCTGCACGGCGGCCTGGTCGCCCGCAGACGCCAGGACCCCGAGAGCTTTCGCGCGGTGGTCCTCCATGAGCTCGCGCACATCCGCAACCGCGACATCGACGTCACCTACGCGACGGTCGCCCTCTGGCGCGTCTACCTGGTCACTGTGCTCCCGGCCTATCTGTTCTGGGTCGCGCTGGACCTCAAGGACTCCGCGGCATCAGCGGTCCTCGGCCCCGCCGAACGTCTCGGCACCGGGCACGAACTCGTTTCGTCGGCCGTGATGATCGCGTTCGTCTACCTTGCGCGCGCCGACATCCTGCGCACCCGCGAGACCTTTGCGGACCTGGACGCCCTCGCGTGGGGCGCCGATGCCAAAGGCTGGCACCACACAGCCGCTCGGGACGCGACGGCGGGCGCCGGGCAGGGCCGGGCGAGGAGGGCGCTGGCCTCGTTCGTCGCGCTGTGGCGGACCCACCCCGCGTGGGACCGGCGCGTGGCTTCGCTCACCGACTCCCGGGAGCTGTTCGAGCCACACGCGCTGACCCTGTTCGTGGCCGGCGCCACCGCGACGATCGCCGGCGACCAGATAACCGATCTGCTGCGGGTACCCGGGACAGACTGGGCGCTCCGGCTGTTGACGGCGCTGCTTGCCGGGCTGATCGCGGCGATTCCCGGGGTCGCCCTGTGGCGTGCCGTGGCGCGTGCGGTCCTCACCGGCGGCCGGGTGCCGTCGGGGCTGCGCGTGGGATGGTGGCTCGGGGTGGGTCTCACGGTGGGCGAGTTGCTGACGAGCAGCACCTCCGGCAGTACGCGGTGGCTTCCCAGCCATCCGGAAGCGCTCGTGGTGCTGATCGTCATCAGCGTCGGAATCATGTGCTGGACGGCGCAGTTCGCGGAGTTGTCGGTGCGGTCGTGGCGGGGACGCGCTCTCCGGCCGGCCATGCTGATGGGGCTGGCAGCGATCTGGGTGGTCTTCGCGCTGTGGTACGCCTGGTGGCAGAACGAGGGCCACATCTTCACGATGGGGTGGGCGTACTCCGAAACCGGCATCCGACAGGCGTTGGAGGAGGAGCTGCCGGGCACGGTGCCCGGGGACCGGGGCGCGCTGGCGGCAATCGCTGCGGCCCTGCCGGTGCTGCTGCCGATCGGCATGGATCCCTTCATCACGTGGGCCGCAGCGGTGCTGTGGCTGCTCCCGATGCTCGCCTGGCTCCGGCGTCCGGCATCCGGAGCGCCGGAGTGGGTGCGTCGGGCGCTGCGTGGTGCCCCCGGCCCAGTGCTTCGCGCAGGGCTGCTGCCGCCGCTGCGCCGCGTCCTGCTCGCCGCGGTCATCGGCGCGGCGGTGTGCTGGGCGGGCACCGTCGCCGTCATGGCCGCCATGCACACCTGGCAGCCGCCCGTCGACAGGCGCTACGGCACCTACCAGCTGGTCTTCCTGGCACTCGTGCTGATCGTGCTGGTCTGTGGCACCGCGGCCACGGCCGCCCTGACCAGCGTGGTGGCCTCGCGCCTCCCTCTGCTCGTGGCGCTGGTCGCCGCGGGGACGACGGCGTTGCTCGGCCTGGCCGGTGTGTACCTCCTCGGCGCGGCCGACGGCTGCCTGGGGCCGTTGAACACGCTCGGTTCCACCTGCTTCTGGTCGCCCGCCAAGTTCTGGCCGGCGACCGAGCTGCTGCTGCCGCTGGTCCTGGGCCTGGGCATCTTCGTGTCCGCCGGCGCCGCCCTCCTGTGCACGGTGCTGAAGCGCATCCTGCGGCCGCTCCGCCCGGCCATGACCTCCGCCGGGCGCGCGCGTACGGTGCCCCTGCGACGGGAGGGGGTGGCGCTGCGGCGCCTGTGGGTCGGCGCGGTCTGCCTCACGGCCGTCGCACTCACCGCCGCCGTGTCCCTGCCGAGCGGCGGGGGACCGGCCCGGACGTCCCTCACCAAAGGCCAGTTGATTCCCACCGCCGCGATCCCCACCGCCTCACCCCAGGTCCTCGCCGCGCAGACGGACGCCTGGCTCCGGCTGGGTGGGGCACACCTCACGGCGCACTTCACGGCCGAGGTCCTGGCCGTCATCACTGCCCTTCAGGACAAATCAGCCCTCACCGACAGAGGATTCGCCGCAACCCGCATCCGTCCGCATTGCGTCGCCCTCGAGCACATCGCGGCGGACGCCGCAGCCTACTTCCCGGTCCCCAACCCCTTGACCCAGAAGCGGTGGACGAAGCTGCAGACCCGGAGCAAGCACGCCGGCGCCGACTGCCGACGCGCCATCACCGACGGAAAGTTCACCCTCTTCGCCAAGGCCATGCGCACGTTCCTCAACATCGGCGAGACCACGCCCGCACTCCTCGACACCATCAAATCCGAGGCAGCTTCGGCCGAGTCGAGACCCTGAAAGCCAATCCGCCCGAAGTCCCGCCGCACGCATACGCCATGACGCCCCACATGCCTGCGGTCCGTCCCCCATAACCGTCGATGCCCTGCACGCCGCCTCGTTTCGGCAATGGGCTGGTGGCGTGATGTACGGCCAGCCGCCGCACCGGCGAACGGTGACCTGCGGGAGACACGGTCTCTGCCGACACAACTGTTCCGGTCGTGCCTGCATGGCCTACAAGAAAGCTCAGTAAAGCCGCGACAATTGGGTACTAAACTATTCCCCCGCACGTCAACCAACCATCTTCGTTCCAGCAGCAAATTACGATCTCCCCGCCAAGTTCCCCGATATCGCAGCCGGGAGCCATCCGGGTGATCCCTGGAGTGCGGCACAACGCCGATTGCAGCCAATGACACAAACTCATAAAGAATGCTACATCCTGACTTGCGTCACTGGGTGGCTTGAACTTGACTTTGACAAAAGGGTGCTCATGGTCTGCGCACTTTGTGTTCGCTAGATGAGTGATTGATTCAATGATATCGAGCGGGAGTGTAATCCAGTTATCGCACGAGAGTGACTTTGTGAAGCTGATGGTTGATGAGGATCCATCAATTGCCTTTACCGCGCCAACGACGGAAAACTCTTCAGGGTTGGGCAATTCATTGTTTGACAGCTGGGATACAAACTCTGCGGGTTCATGGGTACGCATTTGCTCACTCCATCCCGTCAGTTCCGCGCCACTGCACGGAAATGGATACCATGGCGTCAGGAATGCCGAGCCAGTTGTATCCACGTTAGTCCTGTTGCCCTTTACGTGCACCCTGGTGACCTATCGGCCGTCAGTAGGCATACCCGGTGAGATCCCGTTCCGCCTTCTCTGACATCACCTTCGCGCTGTCGGGCGCCGTGCAACCCATGAAGAACCGTCTATAAGCAGCGATATCATTCGGCTGGCCCTTAACTCACACCAAACCCGCCCCCTTACAAGTGATCACTTTCACTGGGTCGACCTGCGCGGGTTGCGCGGTGGGCGACGCCGTCGGGGCCCTGTTCACGGTTCTGGCGGTGAGCTCCAGGGCGGCCCGAGCAGCAGATGCCACCAGCCGCCCCTGTTCCGGGGCGTATGGCCCCGCATCCGCCGGCCCCCGTCTTACCGTCGCCCTCGGTGTCGTGCGGGCCAGATGGGGTGAGTATGGGGACTGGACCAATCGAAGGGAACACCTTCGATCTGAAGAGCCTGTTCGATGAGGCCACCTGCGACATCGACTACTGCCAGCGGGAGTATGCATGGCAGCCCCGATTTGCAACAGGCTTTGCGCGGCAGCGACCTCGCTGACCACCTGCTTCTGACCAATTGAGTGCCTGGGCTTGGTGCCTTTCTTGTGGTGGGCAGGGCGGGTGTCTGCCTCACCGGTCGCGAGGATTCGGCCCACGTCGAGGCGTGTGGCTGGGCGGCGGTTCTTCGAACCCGGAGGCCCGCCGGCCCGAGGCGTGAAGGTTTCGGTGCCCCGGCCGGGGAGCCGGTCTTCGCGCGGACGTTTCTGAACCCTCTCCGGACGGGGGCGGATGTCAGTCTGTTCGGTTGGGGGCGGGCTTCTCCAGGGCCGCCTCAACTGGGACAGTGCGGCCTTGACCTGATTCAGCGTCACATGGAATTTCGCGGCGAACTTCTTGGCCGTCGCGGGCCGAGAACGTGCCGTTCGCCGCACCACCGCCCTTGCCGCACAGGACGAGATGGATGACGAACGGCTTCTCGCCCTTGGCCTTCGGCAGGTCCTTGGGCGGCCCCTTCGGCGGCCCCTTGAGCAGACTCGGGCTGTCCCGCTTCCCGTGCTCGGCGCACCTGGCCGTCCCCGGCTTCGACGTGGACGTACCCGTGCTGCTTGCGCTGCTCGTACCACTCTTCCCGACGCCGTCGTGGCCGCCTCCCCGAACACGCCCGCCATCACGGCGACCGCCATCCCGCCGGCGACCAGCACATTCCTGGCTCGTAGCGCCCGTTGCCGCAGCCGCGGTCTCCCTGCGTACGGGGACCGACCTCCTCGCTCCACTCGCGGATCAGCGCACCAGCCGGACTTCAGCTCAACTATCGGCGAACCTTGGAGCCGCCATAGACTTGAAGGACCGGTTCGGGGATGCGGGGACGCGGGGACCGGGAGCTCGGGATCCGGACCGGGGGCCGGGGGGATGGCCACCCCAGGAGGACGCGATGTTGCGGCACACCAGACTGGCCGGGGAATCAGCGGACTACCTCGCCGCCCGCGAAGAGCTGCGCCTGGCCGAGATCGACCTCATGCGCCACCGCGAGAAGGTCGCGGCCCAGCGACGGGCACTCCCGCAGGGGCCGCCCGTCGACGACTACGTCTTCATCGAGGGCCCCGCCGACCTCGACGCCGGCGACACACCGGTCCGCGAGGTCACCCTGAGCGGGCTGTTCACCGCCCCGGACCGCGCCCTGATCGTCTACCACCTCATGTACGGAAAGCTGCAGACCGACCCCTGCCCGATGTGCACCCTGTGGATCGACGGCTTCAACGGCATCGCCCACCACATCGCCCGCAACGCCGACTTCGCCATCGCCGCGGCGGCCGACCCGCCCGTCCTGCGGCAGCACGCCCGCAACCGCGGCTGGCACCGGCTACGGCTCCTGAGCAGCGGCGACAGCACGTTCAAGTATGACCTGGGCAGCGAGGACAAGGACGGCGAACAGGACTCCACCATCTCCGTCTTCACCCGCGACGGCGACGGCACGGTCCGCCATTTCTACTCCACCCACCCGCGCATGGCCGACGACATCGACCAGCGCGGCATCGACCTCCTGGCCCCTGTGTGGCACCTCCTCGACCTGACCCCGCAGGGTCGCGGCGACTGGTACGCGAGCCTCGACTACTGACCCCCGACAACGGCCCCCACCACCAGTACAGCCGTCAGGGCGGACACGACCAGGGCCTTCTTCACCAAGGACAAGACGGTCGCTTGGCGGAGTTTCACTCGTACGCTGCGTAATCTCGCTGGTGTACCTCGCGAGCGTGTCGGTCAGCCGCGTGGCGAACTCCGCCGCGTGCGTCAGATACCCCGCCCCACCTCGTCGCCCTGGTCCGCGCCGGAGCCCGCTCCGAGAACGGTCACCTCGTCGAACGCACCGAGCCCGCAGCGGCATGCGCGAAGCCCCCCCACAGCTGACTGCTACTGAACGTAGCTGGTGCTCATGATCGCCTGGATCTGCTCAGTCGGACAGTGCTCATGATCCGCCGACAGTGCTCACGGAACTGCGGATCCTGGAACGGTGCAGGTCCCACGACCTCGTGCGCATGGGTTCCTGCGGGAACGCCGGAATCCGCGGGAGATGAGCGCCGGCCATGTCGGTCCATCATGCGCAACCGGTGCCCTCGGAACAGAGCCTGCTGGTTGACCTGGCCCTGATCGACGACGAAACAGTCGTCCCGGTCGTCGACCAGGGCCAGGCCCGCTCAGCCGTGGGAGACGACTGCGCGGCGGCCCTGCACGCGGATCGCCTCGATGGCCCCCCGGGCGACGCCCTCCGAGATGCCGCGCATGCTGCCGGAGCCGACGTACACCGTGGTGTGCCGGCGTCCGGCGTCCAGGAACGCCTCCAACTCGGCCGGGAGCGGGTGTCCGTCCGGCCTACATCAGGAGCTCGTGAGGATGACGAGCCGCTGGGTCGCTCGGGTCATCGCGACATAGCGGTCGACCGCTCCTTCGATGCCCTTGCCGAACTCCTCCGGGTCGATGAGGACGACCAGGTCGAATTCGAGCCCCTTTGACAGCTCCGGGGTCAGCGACCGGACGCGGGACGTCGGCCGGAACGTGGGATCGCCGATGACGCAGGCGATGCCGTCGGCATGCGCGGCGAGCCAGGTGTCGAGGATCGAGTCCAGATCCGAAACGGTTCCGTGTACGACGGGGACGTCGCTGCTGCGGATGGAGGTCGGCACGTTGGCATCCGGGAGCACGGCCCGGATGATCGGCTCGGCTTCCGCCATGACTTCTTCCGGCGTCCGGTAGTTGATGCTCAGGGAGGCCAGGTTGATCCGGTCGAGCCCGATCCGCTCGAGCCGTTCCTGCCACGACTCCGTGAACCCGTGCCTGGCCTGGGCGCGATCCCCGACGATGGTGAAGCTCCGGGACGGGCACCGGAGCAGCAGCATCTGCCACTCTGCGTCGGTCAGTTCCTGAGCCTCGTCCACGACGATGTGCGCGAACGGGCCGGCGAGCAGGTCCGGTTCGATGCTGGGCAGTGCGGTCTCGTCGACCAGACTGTCCCGCAGGTCCTGTCCGCGCAGCATCGTCACCGCACCTTCACCGTCGTCATCGGCCGCGAGCACGTTGTCGATGACGTCGGCCATGCGCGCGCGTTCGGCGGCGAGAGCGGCCTTGTGCCGACGCTGGCGTCGTGCCGCCTCCGGGTCGCCGAGCCGCTGCCGCGCCGCGTCCAGGAGCGGCAGGTCGGACACCGTCCAGGCCTGGGGGTCCTTGCGCTGCAGCTTCCGGACCTCATCGGGGCTGAGCCAGGGAGCGCACATCCGTAGGTAGGCGGGTACCGACCACAGGTCTCCGACGAGGTCGGCCGCTTCGAGCAGCGGCCACGCGCGGTTGAGGGTGGTGACCAGCTCTTCGTCGTGCAGCAGCGATCTCCGGAAGAGGTCGGGCGAGACGTCACCGTCGTGCTTGTCCATCAGGATCGTGAGCAGCTCCTCCCAGATCTGCTCGCGCGCCTCGTTGTGCGGAGTACCTGGTTCCGGTGCTTCGAATGCCTCGGCCCAGTCGTCGGCGCTCAGCCAGATGTCGGACCAGTGGGTCGTGACCGTCATCCCCTTGGTGGGCGGCTCCTCGTAGATACTGACGGCCTTCTCGATCGCCTTCACCATGTCCGCGGACGACTTCAGGCGAGCCACGTCCGGGTCGGCCTCGACCGCTGCTGCGGCTCCCTCGGCGACGAGGTCCCGCACAGTGCAGGTCTGCACGCCCTCCTCTCCGAGGCTGGGGAGGACGTCGGCGACGTAGGCCAGGTAGGGCCGGTGCGGACCGACGAACAGCACACCGCCCCGACGGTGACCGAGGCGAGGGTCGGAGTAGAGGAGGTAGGCGGAGCGGTGCAGAGCGACGACGGTCTTCCCCGTGCCCGGACCGCCGTCGACGACGAGAGCGCCGCGGGATCCCGCGCGGATGATGGCGTCCTGGTCGGCCTGGATGGTGCCGAGCACGTCTCGCATCCGTGCCGACCTGTTGCTGCCCAGGCTGGCGATGAAGGCGGACTGGTCGTCGAGCGCGGCGTGCCCGACAAACCCGTCCGAGGTGAACACCTCGTCCCAGTAGTCGCTGATCCGGCCGCGGGTCCAGCGATACCTGCGGCGGCTTGCCAGACCCATCGGATTGGCGTGGGTGGCTCCGAAGAACGGCTCGGCCGCGGGGGAGCGCCAGTCGAGCAGCAGCCGACGACCTGTGCTGTCCGTAAGGCCAAGTCGTCCGACGTACACCGGCTCAGGGTTGTCCGCGCTGACCATGTGTCCGAGGCACAGGTCCAAACCAAAGCGACGCAGTGCGCGCAGGCGAGCGGTCAGCCGGTGGATCTCCGCGTCCCGGTCCATCGCCTGCCGGCCCACGCCGCCGGGCGCCCTGCGCTCGGCATCGAGGCGGTCGGACAGTTCGGCGATCGCCTGCTCAAGGCTCTCAGCGATAGCCGCGAAGTGCTGCTCGTCGCCGGCGATCAGCGTCGGGTCGGCCTTGGGGGAGAGGTGGTCGGGAAGGTCAAACACGCTGGTAGTCAGCGGGTGCACGTAATCGGCTCCGATCTGAGGTCGCTCGCGACCATTGCGCGCAGCAAGGCGTCTGGACGGCGTGACGAACCTGGTGGCCATGAAGAGCAACGCTCCGCCTGACGTGGACACCGTGGTCGTTGCCGGTTCAGGTCGCCAGGGTCTGCAGGTTCTCGTGTTCTGGGTCCTGGCTCGACGATCCCGCGTGGTTCACGCGGACATGGGCGGCCTTTCTCGGCTGATCGCGTCGAGCAGCAGCTTCGCGGCCACCGTCGCTCCGTCGGTGCGAATCGTGGCGGCCACGGCGGTCGCTCGTGCGCGGGTCTCAGGGGTCTGGGCCGCCCTGAGCGCGGCGGACAGGGACTCGGTGGTCGGCGTCGGACCGTCGTGTGCCGTGCCGATGCCCAGGTTGGCCACCCGGCCGGCCCAGTACGGCTGGTCCACCGACTGGGGTACCACCACCTGTGGCGCGCCGGCTCGTGTAGCCGTCGTCGTGGTGCCCGCGCCGCCGTGGTGCACGACGGCGGCCGCCCGGCGGAACAGTGCCTGGTGGTTGACCTCGCCGACGACGAAGCAGTCGTCCTTGTCGTCGATCAGGGCCAGGTCGGCCCAGCCGTGGGAGACGAGTGCACGGCGGCCTTGCGCGCGGATCGCCTCGATGGCCACCCGGGCGGTGTCCTTCGCGGCGCGCAGGGGCATGCTGCCGAAGCCCACGTACACCGGTGGTGTGCCGGCGTCCAGGAACGCCTCCAGCTCGGCCGGGAGCGGACGTTCGTCCGGCACGATCCACGCGCCGGTCTGCACGACGTCGAGGTCCGTCGGTTGCCACGGGCTCAGAGTCGGGTCCGTCGCCAGCCACGGGTGGTCGGTGTAGATGTGGTCGCGGACGTTGTCCACCAGTGGCAGGTCCATCGACGCCCGGTGGGTGTTGAGCGCCGGGCCGAACAGCTCCTTGATGTCCTGGGCGTCCAGGTCCCACAGCGCCCGGTTGTCGGTCACCTCTGGTGGGAACGGTCGGCCCAGCCGCGGCAGCGGCGGGCGGTGCGGTGACGGCAGGGTGATCGGCTGGTAGCTCGCGTACACGTAGTGGATGCCCAGTTTCTCGGTCACCGACCGCTCGGCGACCGGCATCATGCCGCCCGCCACCACCGCATCACATCCCTCGGCCGCTTCGACGATCTTGTCGAACTGCGCGGCGACCCAGTCGGCCGCGCGCCGGGGCAGGTCCGCCGCCGGTGGCGGCGTCGCCCCGGTCACCATCGGGCGCACAGGCCGGCCGACCGGCACCAGCGGCACGCCGACACCGGCCAGCAGCTCCGCGAAGTCCGGCGGCGCGCACACCCGCACCTCCGCGCCGAGTGCCCGCAACCGCACCGCGAGTCCCACCATCGGTTCGACGTCCCCGCGTGACCCATACGTCGACAACAACACACGCATTCCGCGACTCTCAACTCCTCAACTTCTGGCCCAGGCGAGCGATTCTGCAGCACGACCCGGGCCTTGCCACAAGCCCCCCGGTGCGCTATAAGTTGAGAGTGGCAAGGAGTGGGTACCCTCCTTGCCTTTGCCTTTTACTGTCCGCTCTGGACGGACGACCTCCTCGCGAAGCGGCGGCGCGCCGCGTACGGCGGTCCCGTCGGCCCAGGAGGATCTCCCATGGGCCTACGGATGCAGCCGCGGAACGAGAAGTTCTCCCCCTTCTTCAGCAAGGCCGGCTCGAACGTCGTCAAGAGCGCCGCCATTTGCCGTGCCCGCAGCTCCCGACGTCGCCCTCGCCATCCACTCGCGATGTCGCTGGCGCTTAGGGAGGGCCTGCGCAGCACGGTCCTTGCCTCGCTGTCCCGCAGGGACTACCACCCGGCCGTTGGCGACGTGCCGGGAAGTCTGACCTACCGCGACGGCGACCAGATCCGTGTCGTCGCGCTCTCGCCGGAGTCCGAACTCCTCCTGACCGCCTACCTGGAGCGGTGAGCCTCGGCGCGCGAGGCGGATCGTCATCTCCTACATGCGACTTTCCGCAAGGACTCCAAGTTCTCACCTTGACTCCAGGCGAACTGGCGGGCCTGCAATTCCATTGCGGGATAGCCGGGTTGGGCCGTCATCTCTTCCGGATTCTTGCTGTAGAGAGACCACGGTTGGCAACAAGGCGCCGCGAGCAGCGCTGGTGACCCCGACGAGATATGCGCTGTCGCCGCACTCCTGTTGCGTCTCATTAGGTGACTGGGGTCATTAGGTGACTGGGGGTTGCTGGAGCCGCTGACCGCTCTCATCCAATCGAGGCGTTTGCTCACCGAACCTGGTCGTTGCGTCTTCTGCCTCAGCGAACCTGGCCCTGCGGGTGATCGCACTGGGGGTGCCAACTCGGCCACATGTCCTCGATCGAGGTGTCACAGGAGCCAGGGACTTGGTGGACTGACGGCATGACGCCACTGCCGCACCGAATCCTCCGAGCTCTCGACCAGTTCAATGCCGCCCACCCCTGGGACCACAACGCCCACTACCACCGGTGGATCCTGCGGCAACTTCCCAAACGCTTCGACACTGCCCTGGACATCGGCTCCGGCAGCGGCGACCTGGTCCGGCTCTTGGCCACACGCGCCAACGAGGTCCAGGGAATCGACTGCGACCCGGTGATCATCTCCCGGGCGCAGAGGCTGACTCCTCCGGCGATCCCAGTGACCTTCACGGTCGCAGACGCGCTGACCGGGATCCCTGCCGGTTCCTACGACGCCATCACCTGCGTCGCCACCATCCATCACCTGCCCTTCGCCGAAGCTCTTACCGTCTTCCGCCGGCATCTGGCACCCGGAGGAACCTTGGTGGTCGTAGGCCTTTCCCGGGCGCAGACTGCCGGGGACTATCTGCTCGGCGCCGCTGCCAGCCCGCTGAATGCCGCCACGGGCTGGCTCAAGAACAAGGGCCGCAGGGCACCCCGGCCGGTCTCGATGACCGCCCTGACCCGACCAGCGGACATGAGCTTTTCCGACATCGTCAGTGAGGCCCACCACGCCCTGCCCGGCGCCCGGCTCCGCCGTCGACTGTTCTGGCGCTACACACTCGTATGGCATCGTCATTGAGTAGACCCCAAGATCGCCCTGCCTGCCTGCCTGCCTGCCTGCTTGCCTGCCGAACAGAACGATGTGCTCGATCGAGGTCAACTCCCGTCCGCGCCAGAACGAGTCGTGGATATAGGGCAGTGGCCGCTCGACCCGCGGCTTGTCCTTGGGCTTCAACGCGCGAGCCGGGTCGACCAACACGCCCTAGTGGGTGGCGAGTTCGGCATACGCCTTGTTGATTTCCGGGTCGTAGAGGTCGGGCTTGTCGATCCCAGTCCTCAGATTTGTCCGGCACCAGCCGGCGCGGGACTCCGCCGAAGTAGCGGAAGGCTGCGACATGGGCCTCGGTCCACGCGTGCTGGTGCAGGTGCAGCACAGGGCGGACGAACATGTGCCGCGAGCACGGCAGCACCATTAAAACGAACGCCCAGATCCGGTGGCGCTTGCCGGTGCCCGGGTTGGTCCGCCGGCCCAGGAAACCGTAGTCGATCTGGGCCTCCTCACCGGGCTCGACTTCATCGCGCAGCACGGTGGCCTGCGATCTTCTCGTTTCCTCGGGCAATGTGGCGTGCACCAGCGGCGGAAGGAGGAGATCGACACATCCAGCTTGTGCTCGTCCCGCAGCCGCTGGTGGATCGTGGAGACCGTCAACGTCCCCAGCAGGCTCTCGATGTAATCGCGGTGTTGGTCGACCTCTGACCAAGTGATCTGTCTGATCTGTCTGAGCCGGGAATTGGTGAGTTCGGGGAACCAGATCTTGATCGGTTTGGCCCGGTGATGGTCTTGCGGTCCACCCCCAGCGACGTGTGCGGCTCACTCATCGAGCGGCCCGCGTACCAGTGGATGTAGATCTCGGTAATGGCGACCACGACGAACGTCCTCCGTGCCGTCCGGGCTGCCCATCGGCTTTCCGAACCACAGACCGAAGAAACCCCGCAGCTCCGCGATGTCCAGGTCCCTCGATCGATCCCGAACTCCGCCGTACCCATGACTAATTGGGAGAATTCAGCATGGGAAATGACATGACGCTCAGACCACTCGTCGAGATCGGGAAAACGTGATCGCCGACACCCGCGGCTGCGGTCACGTAATTCCCCCAGGAGCCGGCCGACGGGCCTTCGGGTGGGGCGCTCGTCCTGCGGGCAGCGGAAAACCGTTGGACGGTCGAGCCCGGATGGGCCATGATCCGCACTCGTGACGACACCGAAGCGGCATCTGGTCCGAGCGGCCGCCCGCAACAACGCCGAGTGGTGTGCGGCGATGAGCCGATCGCACGGCTTGGCAGGAGAGTTCGGGGCACAGGACTGGACCGCTCCGGCTCGCACGCCGCTGTACTACCCCGACGCGGTGACGCTGGTGCCGGGCGCCGACCCGGCCGCGCTGGCGACCCGGATCGACACCACGACGCCCGGCGCCACCGTCAAGGACAGCTTCGCCGACCTCGACCTGGGGGAGGCCGGCTTCCAGGTGCTGTTCGAGGCGCAGTGGATCCACCGCCCGGCGAGTGCGCCCGCCACCGCGTCGGATCTTGCCTGGAACGTGGCGGGCGACCCGGACACGTTGCGCGCCTGGGCGCACGCTTGGGACGACGGGAACGGCAACGCGGACCTCTTCCGGCCCGAACTGCTCGATGACCCGGCCACGTTCGTGCTCTCCGGACTGTCCCTTGGCGGCCGGGTGATCGCCGGAGCGGTGGCGAGCTGCAGCGACCAGGTGGTCGGAATCTCCAATGTCTTCGCGCTGGAGGGCGGCCCCAACGCGGCTTGGCCGGTCGTACTGGACGCGGTGCACGGGCTGTTCCCCACCCTGCCGGTGGTCGGCTACGAGCACGGCAGCGATGACCTGGCGGCCGCCGTCCGCCACGGCTTCGAGCCGGTCGGTCCGCTGCGGATCTGGCTGCACGGCTAGACCGGCTCCAGAGCTGCCCGAGCCACTGTTCGCCGCCACCGCCGCTATGGGAAACGTGACAGCGACGGTGGGGAAGTGACGCTCAAGCGGGGTTCGAGCAGGCAGGACGGCAGGACGGGCAGGAGATCTCCGGGAGGGGATGACGCCGGCATGTGGTGCCGCCGTGCTCGGCCGTCCAGCGTCGCCGATGCGACGGGGCTGCAGGACTGGGGGTCAGCGCGGGTGGAGTTGCCCGGAGGCGGGGACGTCGAGGACGAAGATGTGGCCGATGTCCGCGTCTGCGTAGCCGTAGTCGACGTTTTTCACCCGGAGCTGTTGCGGGGTGGCTTCGACGATCTGGACGGCGACGGGCTCCGGGCGGCCGGGCAGGGAGAGCAGCCAGTCCTGGGCCAGGTAGCTCAGCCCCATGCGGTCCAGGCACTGGCGGGCGTGATGCTCGTTGGTGGGTGCGCCGAGCGGGTGGCCGAAGACGGTGACCGGGGTGAACAGAAACGGGTTGTCGTCGACCGGGCGCAGATAGCCGAGGAGTTCGCCGTCCTCACAGCGGTGGTGGCGGGCCCAGTGGGCGGGGATCACGGCGGATGCTCCAATGAGTGTGCGGCGACGCCGCTTCGCGCGGACAGGGCATCGCCAGGCGGTGGATCAGATCGGGTGGAAGATGCCCGGGGCCAGAGGTCTGCAGCCCTCCAGCAGCCGGTGGCCGGTCAGCTCAGGCGGGCGTCCGCGTAGACGGCCATCGCGTCTCGCTGGTAGGCGGCGAGCCCAACAGCGACCTGGTCGTAGGCCGCGCGCCACTGCACATCGTCGACATAGGTGTCACCAAGGGCTTTGAACGCGGCCGCGTTCGGGGTCCACATCCGGCAGATGCCCCGGTAGTGGGCATCGACCTCGGCCTGCACCGCGGTGTCGGTCACCGGCGTGCCGGATGCTACGAACTCGGCCATGCGGACCATCGCCGCGGTCGCCTCCCGCTGCAGCCGCGCCTGGTCCTCATCCGTGAGTGTGCCGGCGAACTGCCTCGACTGCTCCGCCTCGTCAGGCCACTGCTCGAGGGCGGCCGCCTCGTGGCGGGCGGCGTCGAAGCCCTCGAACAGGTTCTCCGGCCTGCTGATCTTCGTCATGTCGTGGGTGTCCTTGTCTTCCTCAAGTTCGGCGATGGTGCGGCCGACTGTGGCGGCCAGCACGTCCAGCCGCTCCCGCTCCACCAGCAGCCTCCGGCGGTGCTCCCGCAGCGCGGCCACCTGGTCGACCTGGCGCTCCAGGACCGCCGCGATCTCGCGCAGTCCCAGACCGAGTTCCCGCATCAGCAGGATCTGCTGCAGCCGCAGCAGCTCTGCCTCCTCGTAGTAGCGGTGGCCGTTGCTCCCGATGTACGCAGGATCAAGCAGCCCGATCTCGTCGTAGTGCCGCAGCGTCCGGGACGTCACCCCGGACATCCGGGCCACGTCCGCGATGGACCAGGCCATAGCCGTGCCTTTCATCGCCGGGCCGGTCTCTCCGGCCACACACGAGACCGTAGGAGTTGACGCAGCGGAAAGCGCAAGAGGGCCCCGGCACGCACCACTCTCACAACGCCCGGCAATAACGGCTGGCACAATGAGGTGGAAGGCTGGCGACGCCTCGGTTCATGACGGCCGTCCGCCGAACTGCCAGTTGTGAACTTCGATATCGGCGTACCGGTCCGGGGTCAGGACGGCGCGTGCCGTGTACGGGTCCGGCGCCCGCACCAGCGCCGCCGTACCCAGCCAGGTGTCGCCGTCGTCAGACAGCAGCGGCCCGTACGCGATCAACTCGTCCTGCTCGGACGGCACGGCGAGGTCGCCGGCCTGCCCGGCGCCAAGGCCGAGCACCAGGTACCGGTTGCCGCCGGTCCGGCCACCCGGGAAATCCCACATGGTGCGCCCCAACGTGTTGCGCCACCGGCGCAGCAGCACGTCGCGGTACACGCCTGCTTGGTAGCCGGGCTCGCCGAAGGCGAACGCGCGGGCGGCGGCAGGATCTGGCAGGTCGACGATGTGCACACTGCCGGTGGGCGCGTCGCCGTCGCTGGTGAGGGTCGGGCCGCGGGCGATCATCTCCCTCGCGTACCCGTCCATGTAGGACCAGTGCGCTTCCAGCAGCTCGTTACGCAGCGCCAGGGAGCCGGGCCGATCGCGGTGATAGCAGAAGAACTCCATGACCACATTCTTCATCACCATGCGCATCCCCCTTACAACGTCCCGCACAATGCGTTGAGTTGGCGGTGGGTGATGAGGCAGCAGGCCGGCCTTGAGAAAGGCTTCGTGGATGTCGGCTCGTCGTTCCCAGCGGATGCTGAGGCGCTTGGAGCCATGGAGCCATGGAGCCAGGCGAAGGTTCGCTCGACCACCCATCGGTAGGTTCCCAGGCCGGCTCCGCCGAGGAAGCTGAGCAGGCCACGATCCTGCGCCGCTCTGCCCTGCAAGTACGGCAGCCTGACTGGCGGGGAGGCGCTGGAGGGGGATGTCCGTGCCTCGTGCTATCCAGGCTTGTATGACGGATACGACGTACTCCGAATTGCTGGGAACTATCGATGAGTTCGCCGGAAGGCTGGACCTGCATGAGCGGGTGGCCTGCCTTTACGGCCTGATCGCTCCCCTGCTCGACCGCGTTGAGCAGGAGGACGAGGAGTTGAGCGATGAGCCCGTGCTCTCGACCGCGGATGCGGTGCGGGGGATCCACAAAGCTGCTGCTGGCGAGCCGACCGACGTCGATGCGGTCCATGAGCAGCTGACCGAAGTGGGTCTGTGCTACTCCGAAGACCAGGACCCGGAGCGACACATTGTGTCCCAGTCGGCCTACGCGTCGGCGGCCTGGCTGCGCCTGCTGACAGGGCGGAAACTGCGTACCACGAGATACCTTGAGGGCGACGACGAGGATCTGATGCCGCCGTTCGCTCCGTCGACGTTCACGCAGATTGTCGATCTTCTGGCTTGGACTCGATCGGGCCAGGTGTATTGCCACTGGGAGGACGCCACAACCGCTCCCGAGGACGATCTTCCGGCCGCGACACGCGAGCTCCAGGTGATGCACCTGGAGATCACCACCTGAGGAAATCATCAGGGGCGGATCACGGTCCTCCGTTGCAGGTTGTAGGCGAAGACGCCGAGTCCGACCCAGGTTTGTGCTCCGCTGAGCCGTCGCAGCCGTGTTCGGCGGAGCCCGAACCCACGCTTGAGGTGACTGATGCGGGCTTCGATACCAACGCGCCGGTTCCGCTTCATCCGGACCCTCGCCCAGGACACCGACCTGTGGCACGACGACGTGTGGGTCGTGGACTCCACACCGGTGGAGTGCGCTCGGTCCAGGCCCACCGTCAAACGCACGGACCTGGCCGGCCGGGTCGCCTACGCCTACTGTCCGTCCCACTCCCGATTCTTCCGGGGCGTGCGACTGCATCTGATGGGCACACCCGGTGGCCTGCCCATGGCCTGGGCCCTGGCCCACCCCAAGGCGGACGAACGCGACGTCCTGGCCGACATACTCACCACTGACCCTGACCTACTGGCCACCCCTCCCGGTCAGACCGCCATCGGCGACAAGAGTGACGTGTCCAAGCACCTGGACGCTTTCATGACCAACCACGGCCGGCCTGGCCCTGCTCCGACCGAGCTACCGGGCCCGGTGTCTCGGTCGTCATCGTGACGCGGTCGCCGTCGAGCCTGCCGGTGCTTTTCGGCTTCGGGTCGTCCCGCGGCAGGCTCCAAAGCATCATCGCGACCACGGTGGCGGTCATGGCCAGCGGCAGCCGGCATGTCAGCGAGACCGGTCTCCGGGCCGCAGCCGGCGGCTGGGTGGGGAGCCGTGCCTGCGCGGCCTCGGCAGAGGCAACACGGGCCCCTCATGGGCCAGTTCTTCTCTGACATCTCGCGGGGCGGTGGCCGGGGTGGAGGAGGCTCTCGCCGGTCCCGCGGCGGGTTGACGACGAAGATCCGCCTTGCAGCCAACGGCCGCTGCCCTCCGCCGGCGGGTCCGCCGCTGTTCCGTACTCGTCTGGTCCCCGCGGCCAGGCGGCCGGTCGGCATGACCACGGTCATGTCCTGGACCGCATGCCCCCGGGTTCCATGGCTGCCTCGATCGACGAGTGGATCTTGTCCGGGTGATGGTCATTCGTTACGCATATCCAAGACATGTGTTATGAAACACCTGGCATTACATGGCGTGGGGGCGAAGTGATGGCTTCATTCGAAGGTTGTCTTGTGGGTCGTGCGGCTGAGTTGGCGGAGCTGTCCAGGCTGGCGGAGTCCACACTTGCGGGCGAGGGGCAGGCCGTGTTCGTCGTGGGTGAGGCCGGTCTCGGGAAGACCGCGGTGCTTGAGCGGGCCGCGGCGGCAGCGGAGCGTATGGGTATACGGGTGCTGCATGGGAGTGCCCAGGAGCTGGAACAGGCATGTCCGTTCGCCTTCATTTCAAGCTCCTTGAGGCTGGAGGAGTCTCCCTCGGATGCCCGGCGGGCTCGGGTCGCCGAGGTGCTGCGTGGCGATGCCCGCTACGGTCTGCCGGGCGCCAAGAGTGAGGCGGCGGGGGCGACGATCGAGGCGATGGTCGGGCTGGTCGAGGACTTGTGCGCACAGGGGCCGCTGGCACTGTTCCTCGATGACCTTCAGTGGGCAGATGCGGCAAGCGTGGCCGTGCTGCACAAACTGGTGCGTTCGGTGCATCAATTGCCGCTTCTGGTGGTGGGTGCCCACCGGCCCGTGCCCGGAGTTGGGGAAGTCTGCCACCTGTCACGGAGCCCGATCGCCGGCAATCGCACCCTGCTGGAGCTGGCACCACTCGATACGGAGGCCGTGGCGGCCCTGCTGGCTGACCTGTGCGGCCAGCCGGCCGGTCCGCGACTGCGGCGCATGGCAGAGGGAGCCGCCGGCAACCCGCTGTACATCACGGAGTTGATCGCCGCGCTGAGGCGCGAGCACGCCATCGAGACCGGCGAGGACATGGCGGACATCGCCGCCGGCTGCTCGCTGCCGCCGCTGACCGCGCTGGTGACGCACCGGCTGCGCTACCTGCGTGATGACGTGCTGCAGGTGCTGCGCGTCGCCTCCGTACTGGGCGCCAGTTGCACCACCGCCGAACTCGCAGCAGTGGTGGACCTTCCGGTACGCGACCTGCTGACCGTCATGGCGGAGGCCGAGGCATCCGGGGTGCTGAGGGACACCGGCCAACGCCTGCGCTTCCGCCATGAGCTCATCCGGCACGCCCTGTACGACGCCGTGCCGGAGTCGGTCCGGACCATGCTGCACATGAGAGCGGCGCAGTGCCTTGCCGAGGCCGGGGCAGCTCCCGAACGCGTTGCCGAGCACCTGCTCAACGGGGTGCCGAGCACGGACTTCCTGATCACGTGGCTGGAAGGATCCGCGGCACGGCTCACCACGCGGGCACCGGTCATGGCTCTGCGGCTGCTCACCACGGCGCTGGCGCTCGGGGACCCCACGGATGCCGGGTATATCAATCTCCGTCTGCACCATGCCCTTGCGCAGCTCTCCTGCGGTCTCCTCGCCGAGGCGGAGGAAAGTGCCCGCTGCGCCCTGGCAAAGGCACCTGACCCCGGGTGGGAATGCCTGATGCGCTGGATCGTCATCCAGGCGGCGTTCGCCCGCGGCCGGCCTGACCTGGCGCTGGCGGAGGCGCGGGCCGGATGCCGGAGCCCGGGCGTACCGGCGATCGAGGCGGTCCGGTTCCAGGCGTTCAGTGCGGTATGTCTCTTCGCGCTGGGCGACGTCACCGAAGCCGGCGCGGTCGCCTCACGTGCCCGGCGCGCCGCCGACGAGGCCGGTGACAGTTACGCCCTGGCCAGCACCCTGCACATACTGGCAGCCAAGCGTTTCCTCGAAACGCCTGACGCCGAAGCGGTCGAACTGGCGCGGCAGGCGTCCCGCCTCACGCCCGACACGATGCACCCGGCGGAGTGGATGGGGCTGCAACTCGCCCTGGTCAACTACTACGTCGATCTCGATCTCGGGCACGACGCCCAGCGGACCCTCGCCGCCGTACGCATCCCGGCGGAGCACACCGGAGGGGTGTTCCTGCCCTGGTACCACCTGTCCTGCGCGCTCCTCGCGTTTCACACGGGGCGCTGGGACGATGCGCTGGCGGAGATCGAATCAGGTCTCGACTGCGGAGGCCAGGACGAGATGAGCCGGGCGCTGCGGGCGGTGGCGGCATTGATCGCCGTGCACAGAGGCCGGCGCCCCCTCGCCGAAGCACATCTGACCGCTCTGCAGCCCGAGCTCGACAACGCGACGGTCGCCGCCTTCTACGAGTATCTGCCGTTGTGCGCAGGCGTCCTTCTGGACGAAGCGCAGGGCGATGCCCAGCGCGCCTACTCCCGGCTCGCCGAGGCGTTCGACAGCGGCGTCGGCCATCTGCCGGGCCAGCTGATCCTCAGCTTTCTGACACCTGATCTGGTCCGCCTCGCCCTGGCCCAGGGGGACCACACGAACGCACGGCGATACGCCGCCGCCGCGCAACGGCGCGCCGACCACAGCGGCGGCCTCTACCACCTCGGTGACGCCTACCGCTGTCAAGGTCTGCTGAGCGAGGACCCTGATCTGCTCATGGAAGCGGTCCGCTGCTACCGCAACGCTCCGCGGCCACTCAATGCGGCACACGCCCTTACCGATGCGGCGGAAATGCTGGCCCGTAAAGGGCGACTGGATGACGCCCGCGTGCTGCTCGATCAGGCGCTGGACACGTTCACGCAGCTGGGCGCGGTCTGGGACGTGGCCCAGGCGACGTCCCGGCTGCGAGCGGTCGCCGTCCGCCGGGGCTCACACAGGACCCGAACCGGCTTTCGCGACGGCTGGGAAGCACTCACCCACACCGAACGACTGGTTGCGGAGCACGTGGCCGAAGGGTGTTCCAATCCCGAGATCGCGGCTCGGCTGTCCATCGCCCGAAGCACCGTCAGCACGCATGTGTCCAGCATCCTCAGAAAGCTGGCGATGACCTCACGGGTCGAAATCGCCGCGGAGGTGACCCGCCGGCAGAAGTCCGGGCGGTCACCTTCGCAGGGCTGACCCCCTCGGCGCCCGACGCTCGACGCGTTGTTCCCCGGCTCCGTTCGCGGAGGCCGGGGAACCGTCCGACGGCGTGCCGTCAGATCACGAGGTGAAGTGCTCTCAGATCACGAGGGGGAGTGATCCGCACCGGTCACCGGTTGTTGACGCACTCCGGAGCGAGGCTGTCGCTCGTGCACAGCACCAGGTTACTGCTGAGATTGTCGGTGCCGTCCTTGGCGGGGATGGTGGCGGTGCCGTCACCGGACCAGGTGTCACCGAGATCATTGGTGAACGTCCACTTACCCGTCACCGTCTTCATGAGCTGGCCTCGCATGGCCCAGCTGTAGTTGTTCGGCTTCACGGATATCTTGTTCGCGTCGCTCACGGCGTCGGTCTGGGTCCAGGAGTGATCGTAGCGTGCGGTGATCGCCGTACTGACCTTGGCCGTGACGATTTCGACGTTGATCCCGACCTCGCTGGTGACGGTGATGGAGCCGCCCACCGCATTGGTCTGGGACGTGGTCTGAGTCCAGGTGATGGTCCGATCCCCGGGGTCGGTGCTGTTGTTCCACACATTGGAGCTGACCCGCTGCAGGTTCCCCACGGATGCCACGCTGTCGCCGGTGACCTTGTAGTCACACGACTTGATGATGCTGGAACTGTTGCTGCACTGCTTCAGGGCGTACGCGGTGGCCAGGTCCGAGAGGGTGGGACCCGTGTACTCCGGGCTGGGCGTCGGGCCGATGGTCCACTGCTGGTTGTTGTCGCCGTTGCAGTCGTGGATACCCACTGTTGTGCCGTCGTTACTGCTTCCCCCGAACACATCCATGCACTTATTGGTGTTGACGTTCCGGATCAGGTAGTAGCCGCCACCACCGCTCGAGGGCTGCAGATACCAGTTCTGCTTGCTGTTGCTCTGGTCGCAGTACTCCGGCTCGACGAGGTGGCCGTTGTCGGAGTTGAAGTCGACGCACTTCTGCGTCTTGTCGTTGCGAATCAGGAAACTCCCGTCCCCGTTGGGAAGGATGCTCCAATTCGCTATCGGCGACTTGTTGATGACCATTTCGGTCCGGTAGTCCGGCGAGTCCTTCGCCAGATCCAATGATGGCGCAAGACCGTCGCTCTGGGGCAGGCGCGGCGACAGCGACAGGCCCGTCATGGCGGGGGTGTCCGCGTGAGCCGTTCCGGCCGTGAGCGGCGAGACTGACGTGGCGAGGGTGGCGAAGGCGACCGCGGCGAATGCGGCCATCGTCCGCCGCACTGGCCTGTGGGGGGTCGGCTCGGTGATCATGGTTATTCGGTTCTCCTTCGGCAGTTCTTGCTTGTGGGCGGGCTTGGTGACCGGCCCTCATGCCGTGGCAACGCCCTCCCGGACAGGGGAGGAAGCACCCCATCCCTGGCTGTGGCCCGCTGCGGCGGTGTCAACGTACGGGCGTCCGCGCGGCGTTACATCCATCAACTGAGGGAGGACTTGCCGGACGGGCGGCGGAGGGGGTGACGGGCGCGGCAGACGACAGGCGCACCTCGGCCCGGTCGCACTGGACCGTCATGTTGTGCGTCGTGCGGTGGGATCCAGTGGCGGTGGGCAGTTCGGTGGTGGTGCCGGTGAGGGTGGTAATGCCCTTGGGAGCGGGTGGGGTCGAGTGGCTCGTTTTGGGGGTAGGCAGGGAGTAGTTCACTTGTCACGGCTGTGTACTGCGGGCCTGGCGATTGGTTGTCGTCGCTCACGGTGGGTAGACGCGGATCGCCCGTTTCCTGTCGGAGCCATTCCATGTCTGTGGTGACTCTTCCGCGGCCTTTGAGCCGCATCACCCTGATGGCTGTGCAGCGCCGTCTGTTGGGAGGGCTCATCCTCGCGTTCGATGGCTGGTCGGGGTGTCGGCAGCTCGGTGAAATTTGTGGCGGGGCGCTTTGTTCGCGACACCGTTGAGGGCTTTGCGGCGGTCGGGGGAGTGGTGGTCGTGGATGGTGGGGTGGAGGTTGGTGGCGTGGAGGAGCGTTTCGCCGAGGGGCGAGGCAGCGTGGTGGGCCTGTGCCGCGCTGCAGTGGCTTCGGCACTGGTCATACGTCGCTCATGCGCGTTGGCTGGTGCGTGGCGGCAAAGGCGAGGTGTGCGGCTCGGTAGTGGGCTGGTTCGCGTAGTTCACGTTGGCGGTGAGCTGCTGGCAGCAGGGCGCCCTGTCTCATCCACCCGGTCTGTCTGCAGTGGATGTATCAGCCGAGGACGAGCGGCAGTTTCGCGGCCAGTTCGCCGAGTTCGGCCTTCTCCGCGTCGGTCGGTGCCCGGCGTCCGGTGCCGACCAGAAGTGCGTCTTTGTCGGTGAACGAGGCGGGGAACGCGGCGTCGGTGATCTTTTCCAGCGTCGCGCGGGTTCGGGCCAGGCCCTCCGTGGGCGGTTCCGTGGCGTCTGGGAGGTGCGCGATCAGGTCGAGGTGGTGCAGCGTCCATTCCAGGACGTACGCGGTGAGGTAGTCGCCAACGGTGAGGACCTCGTCGCGGGTGCTCACCCGGGCGCCGGGGTCGGCGAGTTCGGCGGCGCGTCCGGCGGCGGAGCCGACGTCGTCGAAGTGGAACTTGAGCAGGCGCGGATCCTCGTACGCGGCGGCCAGTCGGACGATCAGCGCATCGAGCGGGTCCTCGCCGGTCGGCGGTTGGTCCTCGATGTTCCAGTAGGTCACCGCGTTGACGGTCGGTTCCGTTTCGGCGGGGGTGACGAGGGTGATCAGGACGTCCTGCGCGTCGATGATCAGGTGGCACACGAGGTCCCGCACAAGCCAGCCGGTGCAGCCGGACGGCTGCTCGAAGTCCTTGTCCGGGAGTTCGGCGACCGCCGTGCGCAACGCCGCCCAGGAGTGTGAGAAGAGATCCACACCGGCAAGGTAGTGCGGTGCCGGAATGGCGGACAAGCGTATTTGGATGGTCGGGTCGTGTACCTGGAGGGGCGGGTCGGGCGGAGGCCCTGGGTGACCCCGGACCCGGCCTTGCCGGTCCGCGCCGACAGACCGTACGCGTCCGCCAAGAACCGCGTCTACCTGGGCAGACGCGGCATCCACTGGCACCATCCCGGACAGGGCCGACCAGGCGGCCAACCGCAAGAAGCGCGGCTCCCGCGGCGGACGGCCACCGAAGTTCGACAAGATTGACTACCGGGGGGCCACGCCGATGGTGTCGGCCATCCGCTCATAAGCACGGAGTGCCTCTGGAGCGGATTTGTCGATCTTGGGCATGAGAGTGGCCCCTGATTTCCGATGGGGGTCTACAGGCCGTGGCTCACCTGCGCTTTCGGGTACTTGCAGCTGCGTGACTGCGTGACTGCGTGACTGCGTGACTGCGTGACTGCGTGGCGCAGAGGGCTCGGGCTGGCTGTGGAGAGTTCCTCGACGAGTGCGTGGACGAGGAAGTGGGGGGTCGGCAGAGAAGGAGGCGGTCCACGGGATTCGTTGGGTGCCGGCACTTCCCGTCATCGTCCAGCTTTCCGGTGCGACCACGTCCATCGTGAATCGGCTATGCCGGTCGGGTGCTTTCCACACGCCGCCCCCGTAGCTGGCTTCAGTTGGACGGTAAGCAGCCCGTTGGGGCAGCCCCGGCCGTCGAGGCTGCTCTCCGTCGCATAATCGGCGTCTATGCGAGACACGAGGCTGTCGGAGCCGTCAGAGCCGACCGAGCACTACATCTTCAATGACAGCCAGACGATCGTGCTGGAGTGCGGATTCCAATGGGATTCCGTGACCGACCGGGATCCGATCGAGCTGGAGCGGATGACCGCTCACCGTGCTGTCCGAGCGCTGGCCGAGCTGTGCGAGGGGCTCATCGAGCCTATGACGCTCGGCATGACCAGAAACTGGGTGGACGAGTACAGCTGGCCGACCGACGGCAATCCGCCGCGATGGAACTGGTTCCTGAAGACGCCGCAGTCGCCGTCTGACGCCTGCTCGATTTACGTGGACCCGCAGGTCATAGAGGTAGCAACGCTGGACGAGCGGTCGGTACTCACCGCTGTCGACCGCATACTTGACGACCCATGTGAGGCACCCGAAGGCAAGCGCCTGGCATGGGAGGAGATGCGTATATGTCACACCTGGGCCCGGTTGCCCGAACCCGACCGGCACATTGAGAACGATGAACTGCGCATCGATGACCACGACAACAAGGCGCGTCGCGTTCTGGTCCCTCTTGAACGTGCAAACGGCCGCACATGGGTGACCGTGCCGGAGACCAGCGTCTGGTATCCGTTCCTGCTGCGGGTGAACAAGTCCTTCGGCACGGTTTACTCCGACGGGCTCGAGTACGACGAGTTCATCGAGATGACGATTGACGTCAACTGGTCATTTTGGTGGCATCCCGGGGAGGGCCGAACCAAGCTCGATCAAGCTGTGGACCGCCTCCTTCGGCAAGGGTGGCGCAACACAAACCCGCAATCCAGAACCCATCCCCAGTGATCAACGCCTGCCCCTGAAAAGAAGACTTCCTGGCCGCAGGAGGCGAACACGCGGTGGAGGGCCTTGCCCGAATACGACAGACGGAAGAGGCCAGTACTTCACCCGGGGGCGCATGGCAGCACCAGCACGACGACGCCGATTCACCTGTACACGGCGCCTGTTAGGAGTCTGCGGGCCCGCGTCGCCCGCCGCTGTGCACGCCGGGCCGCTATCGGCCGTCTCGTCGTCGCCGCTGTCATACTGGCCATCGTCGTCGTTGTGTTCCGCGCATACCCGGTCACCAGCGCCCTCCTGATCGGTCTCACCTTGGCCGTGGCCGTCATCGAGGACGCCGCTGATGCGTTCAACGCCCGCATTCGTGTCGATACCCAGGCCAAGCAGGCGGGCCGCGGCGGTCTGCTCGGCGGCCCCGGATACGGCCGCGCCCGCCCTGCGCCGTGGCGGTTCGCGGGGGTCAGGTGTCGGGCGGGCGAAGCCCGGCCACCGCCCATTTCGCCCGCGTGGACAGCCGGCTGAGCGCCTTCGCCGGCTCCTTGCCGATCGTGTCCAGCAGGAGCCTTCCGTGCGCCATCGTCGCACGCGCGAGTTCCGCGTCACCCGCCTCGACCGCGGCGAGCGTCAGCTCCAAATGCTGTTCCTCGACCGGTACGCCGAGGCCCTGGAGCTGGCAGGAACAGCTGTCCAAGGCTTTGTCGTGCCTGAATCGGCGCCGGGTATTTGCCGGGTGGGGGTGTTCGGGGGTGGCTGGGGGGTGTTCGGTGGTGCTTTGGCTTGGTGCGAGGTCATGGTGGAGTTGGTTGGTGCGGGTGTCTTCGCCGGGCCGGGTGCTTGGTGCGTGTATGGCTGGCTCGTGTCGGAGGTGGAGAGGCTGTTGGCTGATCTGGTTCATGCGGATGTGTGGTGAGTGTTGTTGGGTGCTGAGGTCGTTGGTCTCGTTCGGGCTGGGTTTGGTCGGATGAAGGGTTGTGCCGTCACTGAAGTGGTCGTCCAGTTGCTGGTGAGGTGGTCGTGTGTTGGTGCGGTGTCTGATGGGATCGTCGCAGTGGTGTTCGATGATCTGGTCAGGGGCGGCGTCGTTGGTGTAGGGGTCGAGGTGGTCCTTGAACGGTTAGGGGTGGTGGGTCGCTACGCGGGCTTTGGTGACCTCGTTCGTGTAGGGCGGGAGGGCGTCACCCAGGGCGAAGGGGAAAGTGTTCACGGTCGTGCGGAGAACAGGCTCAGTGCCTGTTTTTGAACCGGGCGGGTGGAGAAGTTCGGGGAGGTGATGGCTGCCAGAGCTGCAGGAATGGTGCGGCTTCGCAGCTCACTATGGCGCTTATCAGAGCGGGCCACGCTCGGCGTGCGGGACGACAGCGGTGTTGACGGGGCAACAGGCGCGGTAGTGTGTGGGAAGCGTCGCGTGCTGGTGGCAGACCGTGTCAGGCATGGAGGCGCCGGATCGAAGGAGGCCGACGATGCACTCGTCGCACCCTTCGCTCTCGCGTGACTGAGCGCGAGACGACCAGGCTCGTCGCCTGGAGCCAAGAACTCCGTCGGGTGCACAGTCGACTACGAGAAGCGCTGGCTGTGACCCGCGCTTCCCTTGCCGACGGCACCCCTGGTGAGGCGGCCACCCGTGAACTGCTGCTGTATTGCCATGGCTTCTGCACGGCTCTCGACGGCCACCACCAGGGCGAAGACCGCACCCTGTTCCCGGCCATCGCAGCTGCGCACCCGCAGCTGCGCCCGGTGCTGCGCTCGCTCGAGCAGGATCACTCGATGATCGCCCACCTGCTCGGCAGCCTGCGTGACGCTGTTGACCGGGCCGCACTGTTTGAGGAGTTTGGCTACCATCTCGAAGGCATCGCTGCGATCATGGAGAATCACTTCCGCTACGAGGAGCGGCAACTGCTCACTGTGCTCGAAACCCTCGAGCTGGCAGCGGCACCCGGAGAGGTGTTGGGCCCGATGTGATCCTCAACCGGACAGTGGGTGGTGGTGACCGCCACCGCCAGATTGATCAGTCTCGTTGCGCTTCGCGAGATGCCGGTTGTCCGCTTCTGCGGGAGCTTCGGCGGGTGATTGGCCTGGTCATGAGCGTGATGGCAGCCCAGGTGATCAGCGACTCGGAGTGTTGGATGAGCCGTTCGTAGTCGTGTGTGTGGCGGCGGGCGTGCATGATCCAGGCGAGCGACCGCTCGACGACCCGGCGTCGGGGCAGGATGACGAAGCCGGGGGTGTTCTTTGGTCGGCTGACGGTCTTGAGGGTGAGCCCGAGGTCTTTGTTCGGGTCACGAGCTGTCCGGCATAGCTGGAGTCGGCCCGGGTGATGGTGATTTCGGGGTGCATCAGCCCCAGGCGGAAGAGGACTTCCTTGGCCGCGTCGCGGTCGGTCATGTCGGCCGGGGTGACCATGATGAACAGCGGCGGGCCCTTGGTGTCCACGATCAGGTGCCGTTTGCGGCCGTTGGTCTTCTTCGCTCTGTCATAGCCCCGCGAGTCCTTGCCGACGGTCTCCGCGGCCTTGAGCGACTGCGAGTCGATCACCGTGGCGACCGCTCCGGGCGCCTGGCTCATCTCGTGGCGGATGCGCTTGCGGAGCTGGTCACGGATTTGGCCGACGACGCCGGCGGCAGCCCAGCGGGCGGTGAAGCGTTCCTCCTCCTCGCCGATCCCTGCGAGGATCTTGTGGACGGTGAAGGACACCCTCGACACCCGGCGGTCCTTCGGCCACCTCGACGCGGTCCACCTCGCGTTCTTCACCACCGGGTACGACACCTCGATGTCCTCGGCCAGGCGGAACAGCGGGTCCTTGACCGTGAACAGCTCGTCGTTTCGCTCCTGGCCGCCGGACTCGCGCATCGGCTCGACCTTGAGTGCGTAGTCGCCGATCGTGAATTGGATGCGGCTGGCCGTCTCGACCGGTTTCCGCAGTTCAGCCACGATCTGGGCATACCGGCTCTGGCTGACGCTGCCGACCTTGTCGGCGATCTCGATCTCTTCGGGCATGGCATGGCATTCACCACCCACCGTGGGACCGGGGCACGGGCCCGCGGTCGTCTCGAGACCCGGCCCGCTTCTGTGACCGAGAGTCAGACCGCAAATGTGCTGATCACTACGAACGACCGTAAGTGACCGGAATCTGACCGAGGTTGGGATTCGGATGCGTTCGCGATGCGGTCACTGTGACCGTTCGCCGAACGTTTCCTTCCGGGCCTTCCGGGCCTTCCGGGCCTTCCAGGCCCTCGCGACGCACCGCCGTGAGCAGTAGGCGGCGTTCGAACGCCGATCCACCCCGGTCACCCCAGTGGCCTCGTATTCAGGGCACTGGGCCCGGCCGGCACCACTTAACTCCGCGGCCATCCGCTTGCGCAACCGGCGGTTCCGGCGCCACGGCCTGGAACGATATGCCGCAGAGCAGTACACGGCACCGGGCCGTGCTTCCGGCCTCAGCCGTTCACCGCAGCCCCGCACACAGGCTCTCCGGCTTGCCCGGCACCCTCGGACACCAGGTCGGCCTAGGCCCCAAAGCTACTCAAAACCTGGGATCAGAAACAGGCGCTCAGGTGGTGGTGGGCGGTGTGAGGGGCCTTTGGGGTCGACTGTTCATCGGTGGTTCGCCCAGTGGAGTGGAGCTCGGGTGTGGGCCGAGCTCCACCGTGTGGTGCTGGATGGGTTGGGCTCGTGTGGTGGGGTGGGTTGGTGGAGTTGGTGGGTCGGGAGGGGGTGTGCTTTCTGGTGGTGGTTGAGGTGTTGGGTGGTGGTTGAGGCCGGCTCGGTGCCGTGGCGCTGGGTCGGTCTTTTTTGGTGGTGTGTCTTTTGGGTGTTGGGTGTTGTGTTTGGTGGGTTTGGTTAGTCGGTGCCGGATTCCATTGCGGCGTGGTCGAGCATTTCGTCGGTGGTGGAGGGTTTGCCGCGGGAGGCGATGGCGTCGGCGTCGCCTTGGGGTGTCTGTGGCAGGGTGTCGATGAGTGCGGTGGCGGTTGTTTGGGTGGCGCTGATGGTGGGGCTTGTGGTGCCGATGAGGCCGAGTCCGGCGTATTGTTCGAGTTTGGCGCGGGAGTCGGCGATGTCGAGGTTGCGCATGGTGAGTTGGCCGATGCGGTCGACGGGGCCGAATGCGGAGTCTTCGGTGCGTTCCATGGAGAGTTTGTCGGGGTGGTAGCTGAAGGCGGGGCCTGTGGTGTTGAGGATCGAGTGGTCTTCGCCGCGTCGCAGTCGCAGGGTTACTTCGCCGGTGATGGCGGCGCCGACCCAGCGTTGGAGTGATTCGCGGACCATGAGTGCTTGTGGGTCCAGCCAGCGGCCTTCGTACATCAGGCGGCCCAGGCGTCGTCCCTCGTTGTGGTACTGGGCGAGGGTGTCCTCGTTGTGGATCGCGTTGACCAGGCGTTCGTAGGCCGTGTGCAGGAGGGCCATGCCGGGTGCCTCGTAGATGCCGCGGCTTTTGGCCTCAATGATGCGGTTTTCGATCTGGTCGGACATGCCCATGCCGTGGCGGCCGCCGATGGCGTTGGCCTCCATCACCAGGTCGACGGGGGAGGCGAACTCCTTGCCGTTGATGGTCACCGGGCGGCCTTGGTCGAAGCCGATCGTGACGTCCTCGGTGGGGATCTCGACCTCGGGGTCCCAAAACCGCACGCCCATGATGGGCTGCACGCTCTCGACGCCGGTGTCGAGGTGTTCGAGGGTTTTGGCCTCGTGGGTGGCGCCCCAGATGTTGGCGTCGGTGGAGTAGGCCTTTTCGGTGCTGTCGCGGTAGGGCAGGTTGTGGGCGAGGAGCCACTGCGACATTTCTTTGCGGCCGCCGAGTTCGGTGACGAAGTCCGCGTCCAGCCAGGGCTTGTAGATCCGCAGGTGCGGGTTGGCGAGGAGGCCGTAGCGGTAGAACCGCTCGATGTCGTTGCCCTTGAACGTCGAGCCGTCGCCCCAGATCTGTACGTTGTCCTCGAGCATCGCCCGGACCAGGAGGGTGCCGGTGACGGCGCGGCCCAGTGGCGTGGTGTTGAAGTAGGCGCGCCCGCCCGAGCGGATGTGGAACGCCCCGCAGGTGAGCGCGGCCAGGCCCTCCTCGACCAGCGCCGCGCGGCAGTCGACCAGGCGCGCGATCTCGGCGCCGTAGGTCTTTGCGCGGCCGGGCACCGAGGCGATGTCGGGCTCGTCGTACTGGCCGATGTCGGCGGTGTAGGTGCACGGGATGGCGCCCTTGTCGCGCATCCACGCGACCGCGACCGAGGTGTCGAGGCCGCCCGAGAAGGCGATGCCGACGCGCTCGCCGGCGGGGAGGGAGGTGAGGACCTTAGACATAGGAAGAGTATGCCTAACCGCGCATGATCATGCAAAGGGGGTGTCTCGTCGGGGCGAAAAGCTCACCATGGCGCGGACTGTCGGTGCGCAGGCCGGCGTCGGCGAACCCTCCGCGCCGCCCCAATGCGGGGCGCAGCACTCGGGTGATCACTCGGATGAGAGCCGGGGCGAAGTTCAAGGGCGGGATTCGAGTACGTCGCCTTACCTTTGGCGAAGCCGTCGTCGTCGCCTGGTTGGGGCATGCTCCCTGTGGCCCTGTGGCCCTGTGGCCCTGTGGCCCTGTGGCCCTGTGGCCCTGTGGCCCTGTGGCCCTGTGGCCCTGTGGCCCTGTGGCCCTGTGGCCCTGTGGCCCTGTGGCCCTGTGGCCTTGTGGCGGTGTGGCGGTGTGGCGGTGTGGTGGTGTGGTGGTGCCGGGTTGGTCTGTCGGCTGTGTGGTGAGTTCCGGTTGGGTTGGGTGGCGGTGTAGAGCTCGTCCGTGTTGCCCTGGGGAGGTAGCGGCGGGGGAGCGATCCATTCGTTGTGCATCTCGCGGGGCGCGGTGGTGGTCAGCCGCTCGAGGGCGGCGGGTTGGAGAAGGCCTGGACGACATGGTGCGGCGTTTGATCTCGCGGTTGATCCGTTCCAGGGGTTGGTGGACGGATCTTCTTCCAGTGTCGAGAGGGACGCCTTTCGACGGCGATTTCGCTGGTGACGATCCGCACGGAGGTGTCCTTGATGAGCCGATCACCGGTTCCAGTGCCTTCGCCCATGACTGCTGCTCGCTGCACCGCCCGGTCGCCAGGTCAGGGGGACGCTGGTGAGGACTTCGCGGAGGGCGGCGTGGTGGTCTCGAACCGCCGGGGAGTGTGGGGCGTGGGGCCGGAAAGGGCTGCAACGGGTACTGGCACCGCCGTCGCGTCCGGTCCACGGGCCGGCGGCCAGAGCTTCCGGCGCCGTTGCGCAGGGCGGTTCACCGGTTGCCGCGAGTGTCGCCGGCAGTGGCGGTGGCAGTGGCAGCGCGGGTGGCAGTGGCAGTAGACCAGTCTGCCCGTGTTCGTCGCGGCTCCAGTCCTTGAGATGGGTGGCGTAGGAGAAGCACTGCCGTCAGGAGGTCGCCAGGGCACTGGTGCGGCGCAGGCTCAGGCGGTCTCGTCCAGACGTAGCGCAGGTATGTCCACTCTCCGCCGCTGTGTGTGCCACACGGGAGACGAACTGCTCGGCCGCACGTCCGCTTCGGCTGGCTGGGCTTCCAGTACGTCCTGTTGGACCTGCGCACGCGCACGCAGGTACGTGATCAGGTCACTCTGGTTGTGCTCGCTGTCGGCGTCGTCCGTAGCACGGCGGGGCGGGGGAGGGGCGCTGGGCCCGGCGGGTGTCCCGTCCGGTAGATGCCGATCACGAGCACGTCGTCCGCAGCAGCCGGGCAGACCGCAGGGCAGACCCCGGGGCAGGACTCCCGGTGGGCGCTCGGCTTTGTCCGCTCCGTCTGTTCACGAGCAGCAGTACACGAGCAGCGGCACACGAGCAGCAGTACACGACCAGCGGTACATGGCCGTGTTTCTTGCGGGCCTGTTGGGTCGCACGGTCGGGATGGCTTCGAACCTTTCGGGAGGATGGTCTGTTCCGGCAGCATGTGGGTGGGAGCCGTATCCGACAGTCCGTAGTGTTGGATCAACGGTCCGGCCGGGTTCTGCATCCGGCCCGAACTATTTCTGCCTTGGCGGAGCGGACGAATGACCGAACCGGCCGCGTTCACGCATCAGGTGAGCCGCTACCGCGGATTTCCCCTGCCGGCGGCGGCCTCGATCCGCAGATATCCGGGTCGCCGTCTGTCGAGGAACTCTCCATCCGTTCGACTATCCACTGTGTCTGGTGAATCCGCTGCCGGGCACATGTCCAACACTGCCCTCGGGTCACGGACCGCCTCGTCGATCGACACCGCCCCGCGCCTGGATCGAAGAGTTCACCGGGATGATTGATCTGGCCTGCACAACGGAACCGACTACGGCCCCATCAGTGTGGTTGTGTACTTTCGACCGTTCCCCCGCCTCCGCCCCGCCTCCGCCCCGCCTCCGCCTCCGTCCCCGTCCCCGCCCCGCCTCCGCCTCCGTGCCCGCCTCCGCCTTTGTTCGTCATCGCGTCATCGTGCGCGCTGTCTGTGCTTCCCTCGACGTTTTAGTCATGAAGATTCGGCGATTCGAGAGGGCGTCGTGCAGCACTTCGGTGTACTTCGACCGGGTCGGCGCCGCTCCCCAACCTCATACATCCCTCGATCTCCTTTGCGAAGTCCCGTGGCAGTACGGCGAATCGGTGGATTGACTCGGGGGGGGGCGGGAGGCCTCTTGTTCGCCTTGTCGACCGCCCGCTGTCGCGCTGCCCCCAATTTGGGGCGTCGTCCAGGGGAGTTCGGGCGGGAGGTCGTGTTTGCCATTGGTGTGGCGCCAGGGGTGGTGTCCTCCGGGGCGAGGAGATGAGGGCCGTGTCGTACGGGCGGTGCTCGCCCAGCACCATGCATGGGGGGCCAGTGGGGGAGCGAAGCCAGTTCTCTATGGGCGGGGCCACGTTCTTGCCGCCCGTCGTGATCAGGATCAGGTTTCCTTCTTGCGGGCGGCCGTGGCCGTCAGGTAGCCCTCGTCGTCCAACTCCCTATGCCGCCGGCGGGGAACCAGCCGTCCACGCTCGCCGGCACCACTCGGCTTCGCCCGCGTGTGGGTTCCAGTAGCCGCGGAAGAGCTGACCGCCGGTGAGGTGAATCTCGCCGTTCGCGGCGATGCGGACCTGATGCCGGGCAGGGCACCGGCTGGATCTGCGGACGGTCTCCGCCCGAGGCATGATGATCCTTGTCGGGCACGCTCAGTGAACTCTGCGCTGCTGGGCAGCAGATGGCCCGCCGGCCCGAACGTGACCGGCACACACACCACACCGCACGTGCACACCACACCGCACGTGCACACCACACCGCACGTGTCTTTGTGGTGTGCCGGCGCCGGCCGAGCCACGAGACCTTGGCGCGATCAGGGAGATCACCGCACCTTGGTCGAACACGTGATCTTATGCTGGCGGCATGATCGATGTACCTCTTTCAGCGTTGGAAGTCGCGATGGTCCAATCGGGCGCCCGGGCCGTGGAGACCCTACGCGATACCGCCGCCTTTGCTCAGGGACTGGAACGGCTGGGCTACCACCGGATCTGGTACGCCGAGCATCACCATTCGCCCGCGATCGGCGCGTTCCCACCCCTCGTGTTGAGCGCGCATTCTGCCGCCTCGACCTCGGTCATCCGTCTCGGTTCGGGCGGTGTACTGGCACCCAACCACGCGCCCATCATGCTGGCGGAGCAGTTCGGAACGCTGGCTGCCTTGCACCCGGACCGCATCGACCTGGGTATCGGCCGCGGCCCTGGCACCTTCGATGAGGCCACCGCACGGGCACTGCGCCGCGGAGCCGGACCGACGACGGATGCGGAGTACCACGGCGACGTGGCCGCGATCTTGTCCTTTCTGGTCGACGAAGTCGCACTCGGCCCGCTGCCGCAGCCATGGCTGCTGGCCTCCAGCACCGCAGGTGCCGCCCTGGCCGCAAGACTCGGCCTGCCGATCGCCCTCGCACACCACATCCGGCCGGACAACACCCAAGCGGCGCTGGAACGTTACCGGGCGGCGTTCACCCCGTCGCGTTGGTGCGAGCGGCCTCGGGTGCTGGTGTGCGTGGAGGCGGTGTGTGCCGAGACGGAAGAGGAAGCCGCGTGGCGAGTGGGACCGATGGACGTCGTCAAAGCCGGGCTCCTCAAAGGCCTCAGTGAGATCGCCTTCCCCACGCCCGCGGACGCGGCCACCCACCCCTTCACAGCAACGGAGCGACAGGCGCTGGCCGGCTTCCGTGCGCAGCAAGCCGTCGGGACGCCCGAGACCGTCGTACGCCGGCTTGCGCAACTGGCGGGTGAGACCGGAGCGGACGAACTGATGCTGACCACGCCCGTCTACGACCTCCGCGACCGCATTCGCTCCTACGAACTCATCAAGAAGTACTCCGAGGCGACGACAGCACCGTAGGAACACGCTGGAAGGGACGCCGGACGCCCGCACGTCGCAGGCGCTCCCCACCGGCCGCGGCCTCAGCGCCTCGACCCGCATCGGACGGTGCCGGTCGAGGTGGCTTCAGGCGGAACGACTGACCGCCTACAGCTGCTGCTGCGGAGCGGTTCGAACGCGGCTCGCTCCGCAACGGCTCACCATGAAACCGGTCAACGGTCCCTGGCCAACAGTCCTTTCTGGAGCGGCTCACAGCCCTCGGCGCTGGTGGCGCCCTCCACGGCGCACCGGTGCACCCTGGCTGCGACACCCTTCCCGCCTCGCCCGCCGGTCAGAGTCGGGCGGGGCATGCCCGACAAGGCGCCAGAGGTGTCGGCCTGGTCCGGCTGGCGGCGCAGCGAGGGAGCAGCTGCGGTCACTGCGAGACGGGCCACGTCCACCGGAGGTGGCCGGCTCCCGCCCTGGGGACGTCAGTGCCTGAGGCTGTAGCGGATCAGGCGTGCGCGGGCGTCCTTCGCGGGCAGGCCGAGTGCCTGCCCGATCGTTTCCCACGATGCTTCATCGGCCTCGGCGGCGTGGGCGGCCTCACGGCCGACGCGGCCGCTCGTGCGCTCCAGCGCCGCCACGGCCTTCAGCGCAGCCAGCGGTGCCTGGTCGGCCAGAGCGCTCAGCTGCTCGTCCAGCCGCTCCAGCAGGTCCGCCAGTTGGGCGGGCAGCGGAACCGACCGTGACTCGACCTCGCCGATGTGCGCTTTCCAGTCTTCGTACGGCCCCGGGGTGTCGAGGTCGTAGGCGCGTGCGCCGTTCGCTTGGTCCCAGTCGATCGGGTAGTGGCGCGCGCCGCGCCAGCCGCATGAGCACGAGCTGCGCATGTGGTCCGCCCGCTGCCTGCCCCGCCTGCCGTCGTAGGCCCACCACTGACTGGTTTGGTGCATGTGGCTGCTGCTCCCAATGTCCAGGTACACCGGTTCGGGCTCGCTGCCGTCGGCGAGGACTGCCCCCCGCCATCCGTTCGTGGGACGACCCGAACTCCTCGGTCTGCCACTGCATGACGTCTCCTTGGCGAGCTGTGCGGCATATGCCAAGCCCGAGAATGCCCGAGCCGGGGAGGCGGCGACCGGCACAGCTCAAAACCGGTCACGTCGTGTGCTCTTCTGTCATCACCGAGTGGGCGCGGGAGCGGCCAAGGGCATCGGGTGTGGACGTGGCGTGTGCCAGGGCATCGGCGTCAGCGCGCCGGCCTAGCGCAGCAGAGTGCCGGGATGCCGAGGACGAGGCTGGTCATCTCACCTCGGAGGCCGCGGTATCGATCGTGAGGGTCGCCTCGTAGGGGCGAGTCCGTTACGGAACAGGGCGCGGCGGTGTTGCCACTTGGCGTGCTTGGCGTGCTTGGCGTGCTTGGCGTGCTTGGCGTGCTTGGCGTGCTTGGCGTGCTTGGCGTGCCTGGCCGATTGGCCGGAGCCTGGCGGCAGGGTTGGTGGGGCGCATCAGCGCGAGGAAGAAGAAGCACTTCACCAGCAGGAAGTCGCCCAAGTGCTCACTCGGCCGCGACCGCCGAGGAGGTTGGTGGTCTGTTGGTCCAGGCTCTGGAGGTGGCGGGCGCACTGGGCGGGGTGAAGACGTAACCCTTGCCGCCTGGCCGGGGAGGCGTAGCCCTTGCCGCCGGTCGTGAACGCGGCAATGTCCAGACTGGGTGGACGGGTAGCCGAGCGGGGCGAGCGCGTGGTGCTGCCAGCCGATCACGCTGCCCGGGAAGGCGTTGGCATCCCGTAGCGAGGCGGTTCTCGCACATCGCCACCGTGCGCGGCCGCTCAAGCGCGGTGCCCATCACAGCGCGGGTGCCATCGGTGTCCAGGTCCACGTTCTCGGCGTAGACGTAGACGTAGACGTCGGCGGCGAAGGCGGCCCGCTCGCACCAGCGCTGGCGGGGCGGGTATGGCGTGCCGGGGTTGCCGGCAATCCGCAATGGCCATCTCACGCAACGAAAACTCCCTGTGCTGCGTTCGGTGAAGCAGCAGGCGCCGTCGTCTTCACCGCCGCGGTCGACCTGTTGGGGTACCAGATGGCCGCAGGGGGCGAGGCGCTGTTGCAGCTCGGCCTCGTCGTGCACCTCTTGCCGCCGGTGCGCTTGAACAGGCAGCTGTCCGCCGAGCGCCAGAGGGCGCCGCAGCCGCCGTCGGCAACGGTGCAGTGCGGCAACGATGCAGTACGGCAACAATGCAGTGCGGCAACAATGCAGTGCGGTGCGGTGTGGTGCGGCGCCTGACGAACTCCCACGTGGTCACCGCAGAGCCTCCCCTTCCTAGCCACCGCCCACCTCCACGCAGCCGGCGACTTCACGTAAAGACCACGCCGCTTCCTGGCGTTCAGGAAGCCACCTCATCCCCTTTAACCCGTCACCTCGATCGACCGCTCTCTGCGTCATCGGGGACGATGCGATGTCACTGATCGCCTCACCCGGGAGCCTGTGTGTCGTCCAGGAGCGCAGACATCGACTTCACATTCACACGCGAGGTCACGGTCGGGGCGACCGTCGATGCCCTGGCGGCCGCAGGGTGGTCCCTCAAGGAGCCTTTGGGCATCTCGTACGTGGTGAACGACAACGACATGTTCGACTGGCAGTCCACCACCAGCGACCGCGCGCAAGAGGTCCTGACACTCCTGGACGCGCCCGAGAACGCGGATTACCACGTCGCCGTCTGCGTCTACCACGTGCGAGCGGACACCGGCGGTCAGCTCCTCTTCTTCCCGCGCCGCACAGCCTGCAGTTTCAGCCCGACCATCAATCGGCGGAGCCTGCCCGGCTCACCTGCCTTCACCGACGTGGGGTGGTACCTCCATACGCTGGTGCCGCCCCTTGTGGCCGTTGGACTGGAGGGCTACGAAGCGCGGGACATCGGCTTTTGAGATGCGGCTCGCCGGCGGCGGCAGGTGAGCAGACGCCGTCTCTTCATCGACGTGGCATCGACGTGGCATCGACGTGGCTTCGACTGGCATCGACGTGGCTTCGACTGGCATCGGCGTGGCAGGCAGTGGTGGAGCTGGCCGAGCGTGCGGTTGAACAGGTACCCAGGGCAGGGCGTGGGCGTGCCGGTCTTCGCTCTCGCGTCGGCGCCGACAGTGGGCTTCGGCGCCCGGTGAGTGGGTGGTGGGTGTGTGCGTGAGGTGGCGAAGGCCACAGGCATCCGGTGTGGCTGGGCCGGTGGTTCTTCATGAACCGCCGCCCGAGGTACGTGCGTTGGGCGACGGTTCGGGTGATCGGGCTGCTGCGCGTGTGCTGCCGGCTTCGCGGCGACGGCGTGCACCACGCCATGCGCGGCATCGCCCGCCTGCACAACGTCGGCATTGCCGGGTGGCCGGCTGACGGACCGGCACGTCGGTGTGTTCCGATACTGCCCGGCAGGGTCACGCTACGTTGCCGTATGTTCCGCTGCTTCGGGCAATCCGCGACACGCGAACACGCGACTGTGCCCATCTCCCCTCGTGCTCAGCCGCCTTGGCCGGCGGCCGCTCGCAACGGGCATCCGGTGCCGACACGCGCATCGAGTTCGGTCCGCAGGGCGGCGAGTTCGGCCATGCGCGCGTCGATGACCTGGATCTTCTCCTCGAACAGTGCAGAGAGTGCTTCCGCGGCGTCCGGCGCGTCGCGCAGTTCCTCGCCGTGCCGGGAGATCTCCGCCAGGGAGAATCCGAGGGTCTGCGCGGTACGGATGTAGTGCAGCCAGGCCACTGTCTCGGGCGGGAAGTCGCGATAGCCGTTGGGCAGCCGTCGGCCGGCAACGAGGCCGACCTTCTCGTAGAACCGAAGGGTGTCCTTGGTCATGCCCGCTTGCGCGGCCAGTTCCCCGATCAGCATGACCCTCCGTCGGATGATGGGCTTGACCTTGGAGCGTACTCCACTGTTTAGCGTGAGCCGTCGCTGCCGTCGGACCAGCAGGAGCTCATCGTGATCCGTCTTTTCGCCCCTTCCCGCGCCGCCTGTCTTGGCGTCGTACGCGCAAGTGCCTGGTACGACCTCGTCGTCACGGCGGGATTCGCGACGCCGTGGACATACGCTCTGCTGCACGGCGCGCTGTCATCGTTGGGTGGCGCGCTCGGGCTGGGCGTCCTGCCCGACCGCGACCCGATGCAGACCCTGTACGCGAATCTGTTGGGTTCGGTCGTGGTCGTCTGGGCCCTCCTGCGCATCGTCAAGCCGCTGGGGGTGCACGCACTGTTCGACGGCGTCGCGCGCACGCTGTTCGCGACATGGCAGGCGTACGCGGTGGCCCACGGCGCCACGCGGCTGCTGTGGCTGTTCTTCGTCGTCGAGGTGGCGTTCGGCGTCGTTCAGCTTGTGCTGTGGTGGCGCAACCGGCACACCAACCTGGTGGACGGCCTCGCCGACCCGGCCGATGGACACGCGCTCAGCGCAGCAGTCGGTGATGCCCGGGGTGGGTCAGGTGCGCCGGCAGCGGGGGCGTAGGGGGGTGTCGAAGCGGTTGACGGCCGCGTGGGCGCCGCGGTGCAGGACGTGCCCAATGGCTGGCGCGGTGAGGGCAAGCTTCGGCCAGCGGTGCCGGTCGGCGTCGGATCCGGCGGCAGCCTCGTCCATCTCCGCCTCACCTCTGCCTCGTCCATCTCCGCCTCGCTTCTGCCTCCGCCTCTGCCTCTGCCTCCGCCTCCGCCTCCGCCTCACCTCTACCTCCGCTTCAACTCTGCCTCCGCGCCAGTGCTCGTGCCCAGAGGGAATCCCACGCACACGCGCTGGTGGCGGCTGCAGCAGTGAAGGCCGCAGACGACGTCAAAGACGACGTCCCGTCCTCGGCCCTTGAGAAAATCGGTGACGGCCGCGCGCAGTGACAGCCGAACAGCCACACACGCTCGCAGAAGCTGGCGCACGCAAGCTCAGCGAGAGCCTGGAGCGGGACGACGGCCATGAGCGTCACGAGCGGCAAGCCCTCCGTTGACCTGCGGCTTTTCCCCACGCTGTCCATTGACATGGGCCGGGGCGCGCTCTTCGTTCCGTTCCACGGTGTGCGTCTGCCGTGGGCGACGCGGCATTGGCTGACGCCCGAGCAGAGCGTCAGCACGCGCTGTGAGAAGGTGCTGCATGTCCAACTCCTTGCGGTTCTTCTTCGAACCCGGCGTCCCGCACACCCCGCTGTGGCCACACGAGATCGACAGCCCCTACGGCTACCCCTGCGATCTGGAACGCTTGCCGATCAGCTCGGCCACCCGGACCGAACTGGCGAGGCTGTGCAAGTGGTTTCAGTCCTCCATCGACTGGAAGAACCCACCGGGTCCGTCTCCGTGGCCCTATGAACAGCAGGAGCTGTTCAGCCGGCAGGCGGACGCTGCACTGGAAGCGCTGCGCGGTGAGTTGGGCGACGAGTGGAAAATCCTGGATCAACGCCTACCGTGGTGACGCCGATGTTGCAGTGGGCCGGGCCATCGAAGACGACCCGGCCCACTGCAACCGTTGGAACCAGCTTGGAGCCTGTTGCGATCAGAGAGCGTTCCGAGGCGACCGTTCCGAGGCGACCGATCCGGTAGGTGGGTTGGCTTGGAGCACGATTTCGGGTTCCCTCACGCCTCGCCTGTGGCCGCTGCCGTCCTTGGTCCCGTGGCACGGCAGCCACCGCTGCTCTACCTGCCGCCGCGGCCGGCCACCTCGGCGCCACGCTCCGGCCCCGCACCACCAGGTCCGCCCCACGGTGCTCCTGGGCCCGAACCAGTACGACAGCCCGGACGCGAGGACCGCTCCCACCGGAGCTTGAACGCCGAGAGGCCACCGTGAAGACACCGGCCGCTGGCCGGTGACCATCATGGGCCGGCCCTGTCCGACTCTGGCCGGCCACAGCCGGGTCCGCGTCCATACCGGCATCGGCCGTGACACCCGAAGCGACCTCGACCAGGACCGCCGCGCCTACGTCTGGGACAACGACGGCGACACCGCCCCCTGCGCAACGACCACCGCCGCCCACCGCCGCTTCGTCGACTCCGAAAGCTGGGGACGACACGGCCACTGGGTTCACGGCCACTGGGGCCACGGCCACTGACCGTCCCTAACCCGGTGGGCGGGACTTGGTCACTTCACTCCCACCCGCCACCCCTGGTGCGCCGCAGGCCCTGGGCCTGCGGCGGGTCAGCGCCGCATTCAAGAGCCGTCATGTGCCTGAGGTGCCGGCGTCCGTGTCGGCTGCACCCGCTCGACTCGACGTCGGTGTCCGTGCGGCTGGCAGCAAGTTGCCGAAGGGTGTCGCGTTCGCGGCGGTCGGCGGTCGGCGGTCGGCGGTCGGCGGTCCGCGGTCAGGGAGGGACCAACGCGGTGCGAGCGGGGCGGCGCGCGCCGTGCCGGTTCCAGGCTTCGGTGCAGGTTCCAGGCTTCGGCGCCGGGCGCTGCTCACGGTGATGGTGTCTGCTCACGGTGATGTGTCTGCTCAGGGTGAGGGTGTCTGGTTGCGGTCGATGAGGGTCTGGATGCTGTCGAGGATGCGGTCGAGGCCGAATTCCAGGGGGTCGACGGCGTCGGGGGCGAAGGCGCCTGCGGTGATGGCGCGGGTCAGGGCGGGGAAGCGGTCGGCGTGGCGGTTGAGCAGTTCGCCGGTGAGGTGGTTCCACTGCCTGTTGTGCTCCTCGTCGAAGTCGATCAGTTGCTGGACGAGGGTGCGTACGAGGCCGGCGACGAGAATGAAGATTCGGTGCTGCTGGACCGCTGTCAGGCCGGTTGGCTCCAGTGCGGCCAGTGCCGCGTCCAGCCAGCCGAGCTGGTTGGGGCCCATGAGCTGGCGGCGCATCGCGGTAGCTGCCAGCAGCCAGGGGTGGGCCTGGTGGGTCTTGGCGGACTGGCGGGCCCATTCGGCGATCTGTGGGCGCCAGCCGCTTCCCGCCGCTGACAGGTCGGGGATCGGGGCGAGGGTGGACTCGACCATCAGCTCGACCAGTTCGGTCTTGCCGGGCACGTAGCGGTACAGGGCCATCGCCGAGAGGCCGAATTCGGCGGCGACCTTGCTCATGGAGACGGCGTCCAGGCCCTCGGCGTCGGCGATGGCCACAGCTTTCTCGGCGATGCGGTGGGGGGTCAGGCTCGGCTTGGGACCGCGGGTCGGCCGGTCCTGCTCGCCCCACAGCAGCGCGATGCCTTCGCGCAGGTTACGAGCCTTCTCCGTCGCCATGCGGCCTCCCTCTCGGTGGATTTGGCGGGTCGGTTGACGCCACCTCCAACTGTATATACCTTAAACACAACTGCTGACGACATAAACAGTTTAGGGGGAGCACCTATGCTCGGCACCATCCTCACCCTGTCCGCCACCGCCCTCGCCACGCCCCTCGCCGGCCTGCTGGGCCACCGCCAACTCAAGCGCACCGCGAACGCTAAACACCTGCGCATCACCACCCCGAACGGCATCGACGAATCCGGCTTCGTCCGCATCGGCGGCATCGACCAATGGGTCTCGGTCCGCGGAGAGGACCGCCGCAACCCCGTGATCCTGGAGATCCTGGGAGGCCCCGGCGCCTCCAACCTCATCTTCCTGTCCCGCACCCGGGCCTGGGAGCGGCACTTCACCATCGTGCGGTGGGACATGCGCGGAGCCGCCAACACCTTCGCCGCCACCGGCCCCGCCGGACAGGGCGAGATGAGCCTCGACCGGCTCTACCACGACGCGGTAGAAGTCACCGAACACATCCGCACCCGGCTCGGCGTCGCGAAGGTGCTGCTGGTCGCCAACTCCTTCGGCACCGTCCTCGGCCTGCGCCTGGCCCGAAACCACCCCGACCTGTACTCCGCCTACGTCGGCACCGACCAGAACATCATCGCCGGCGGCCGCGAACACTCCGCCTACCGCTCGCTGGTGGCCCGACTCCAAAAGACAGGCAAGAAGAAGGCCCTGGCCGCCGTCACCGCCATGAGCGCCGACAAGTCAACGTGGAGCGTGGAGCAGCTGTCGCAATACAACAAGCTCGTCCTCACCACCGACCCGCTGTCCTACGACACCATGAAAACCGTGGTGATCCGCTCCCTGTGGTTCTCACCCCTGCACACCCTGCGCGGCCTGCGCACCTACCTGAAGGCCATGACCTTTTCCGAGCCGCTCGCGCTCGAAGCCGTGGCCATCGACGAGTGGGCCGAGGGCACCACGTTCGACATCCCCTTCTTCATCTTCCAGGGCGACGCAGACGTCCTCACACCGCCCCGGCCGGCCAAGCGACTCTTCGACGACGTGACCGCCCCGGTCAAGGACTTCGCACTCATCCGGGGCGCCAGCCACTTCGCGTCCTTCCGCCACCCCGACCAGTTCCTCACCCTGATGCTCACCAAGGTCCACCCGGCGGTCACCGGCAAACCGGCCACCAACTGAAACGCCACGCTCCCAGCCCCTTCCCCCACCACCGCCCAGGTCACGCAGCACACGCAGCCGACGGCGACCGGCGACAAACCAGAAGGCACCCGCGGCCCTCAACGGGCACGACAGCCCTGTGCCGTGCCCACAACCCGCCCGGACACCGTCCTGGAGCACTCCCACACAGCCGACCCACCCGGCCCAGAACGCCACCACCACCACCACCCAAGCGATCAGCGACCTGGGGACACTGACCGGCACGCTCCAACTGAACCGGCCGGCGACCGTCAGCACGCCGATCGGCGCGCTCCTCACCACCGCACCGGGCACCGGACATGCGACGCCCCACGTCGACCAGGCAGCGCGCCTGCACGGCCCACTGCTCGCGCATGAACGGCCAATGCCGACTGCTGGCCGGACGCCCCCTTCCCACAAGGCACGCCGCCGGCCCCGCACATCCTGACAACGGCACGCCGCAGCTCACCTCAGGGAGCTCCGCCTTTCAGTGACGCACCGGGGTCAAACACAAAGTGGTCTGTCCAAGGCGGCCGCCACGCTCGGTGTACTCGTCGAATTCCGGCGGGCACGCACCTCGACGAGTCGCATTGATCATGACCTTGTAGTCGGCTTTGGCATCGCTACAACCGATGGTGAAAAGGACCGGGTCCGCATGCGTACCGCGGTTCTCCAGGCAATCCCCCACAACGGCATCGCGCGCGACTTTCGCCGAAGGCTTGCCGTCGTCGCTGACGACGGTCAGCACCCAAAACCCGGCCCCGACAACGAACACAGCGCCGAGAGCGATCAGCGGCCGCAGCCACGGACGCCGCACAGGCCCCGTCGGCGTGAACATCGGCCGACCTGGCTGCTGTACCGGCGGCTGGCCGTAAGCCGGCGGCTGGCCGTAGGGGAGCGGACCACCACCAGCAGGCGCGCCGTAGGCGGCAGGACCACCCTGACCGGCAGGCGCCCCGTACGGCACCGGACCGGGCTGACCATAGGGCGTGGGGCCATGGGGCGTGGGGCCATAAGGCGTGGGGCCATGGGGCGGCGGTGAATACGCGGACATACACATCCCCCTGTTGCGACGCGGCTATCTGACGCCGACTCGAGTTCAACCACCCTATGAGGCCCCCACACCCACCGCACAGCGCCCACACCCCGCCCTCAGACAACAAAACAAGACGCACAACCGGATCACCAAGCGGCGCACTGCCCGCGACATCCCACTGCGCACACCTCAACCACCCCGAAAACACCCACCGCCAGCCGAGAAACGCCACAGCAACCCACACGACGGTGCTACGCCCCACCCACCCCACGCCCACCACTCACCCCACCACTCACTTGCCGCTACCACGCTCTTCTCGGCCGTGGCCACAGACGGCCACTCAGCGGGCTTGATGCCCAACTGCGACAGCCGCCGTGCTGCTCCGTCGACAGCTGCGCCCACCGGCCGGCCTGCCGCTCCAGCCATTCGCCCAGATCATCGCCTTCGCACAGCACGCCAGGTGGGGATGCCACGCGGCTACGCCGTCTACCACGACAACTGCAACATCACCTGGAACAACGACCGCGACACCATCTACCTCTACAAGCCCGGCGGCAGCCACGTATGCCGCAGAGGATCAGCGCGGCCAGGGCGGCGAAGACCAGCTGCGGGGTGGAGAACTGCGGCCCCGGCGTGTGGTGGTGAACGTCGCCAGCACCAGGCTCAGCCCGGCCACCGTCGCTCGACGTCCACTCCCACACCAGGAACGGAAACGCCCGTGACGGCAACGGCTACGTCACCATCCACTGAGCAAGCGAGCTGGCCATCCGCCCAGCGCGACGGAGCCAGCTCGTGTTGCGCCTCGGGGGCGCCCATACCCGCACCCCTCTTCCGGAGCCTGGCAGAAATCAGCGATCCGGCGGATGCAGCGTTCGGCGACGAGCACACACGAGGATCGGCGGGATGACGAACCAGGTCCGGCAGTTCACGTGCCGGACCCGGCAGTGTCAGCCATTCATGGCCGCCCAGAACTCCTCGAAGGACATCTGACGGTCGCCGTTGGTGTCGAGCGAGTCGATCAGCTCCTGGGCCTGCGACTCGGTGATCTCCGAGCCCTCCAACTCCGCCACGACCTTCCGGTATTCGGCCGCGGTGACCTGGCCGTCCCCGTCGATGTCGTAGCGCTCGAAGACCTTCCGCGCCGCCGTCTCCACGATGTCTGCCATGTGCTCCGCCCTTCTGCGATCTTCGCTGACGGGCCCAGATTATCCGTCCACGCGGAGCAACGCGGACGCGCCCAACCTGCCTGGCTGTTGCGGGCCGAGCTCGTTCCAAGGCCCGTGAAGCCACCGCCGGCCGTGATCACTCGATGGTGAGTTCCTCGTAGCTGATGGTGACGGTCTCTGTCGCCGGGCTCACGTTCCCCGCTTCGAGCGTCGAGCCTTGCCAGCTGCTGTCCACGCCTTCACGAAGTGGTACCGGACCATCGGCTTGTTCCCACCGTGCTGAGTGATCGTGATGTTGGGAGCGTCGTGAACGGACCCCTGCTGCTAGGAGGTCTTGCGGACCACTCGGTGATGCGGTGCTTGCCTCCGCACCCCGCGTGATCGTGATTTCGCCCGGGCCATCGCCCGCCGACGGCACAGCAGTCCTGCTACTGCACGGCGCGCCGACACCCTTCACCGTCTCCACCTGGAACTCTCCCAGCTCGACGCTGAAGACGTTGGTAGAGGCGGTGTCGCCGAGAGCCATGATGTCTTCCTTTCGGCCGAAGCCGTGACCAACACAGTGACTCCCTCTCGGCTGCCGAGCCACGCACAGCTTCACCCGCGTGAGTCACTCCAGAACAACCAACGGCTCCTGCAGACCTATCGGACACACCCCAGTTGGCCAGTGACCAGGATATTTGGCCGCACCGAGCATTCTGGTTGGCCCGCCTGAGCGGTTCAGGTCCTGCAAGACCGCAGACCGCAGACCGGCGGGGCGGGGTGGGGTGTCAGCGCCGCCTCTTAGGGTTTCGGCGAAAGCGCAGGGGATCTGCATGCGAACCTCGGGAGGGCGCTGTGAGCGACGGGATTCAGTGGTTGATGGACGGGAACACCGGGAGGGAACCGATGGTTGGTGTGGTCTTCGCTCGCGGCATCGATGCCCATGAGTTGGCGGTGCGGCTGGGGGCACCGCAGGGGCCGGGCGGCGATGCGATGACCGACGCCGAGGTCTGCGATCTGGATGTGGAGGCATACAGACCGGGTGAATCCGGTGACGGTGGTGGTCCGCGTTGGCGAACACGCCGGGTGGGCATTCGCGATCGAGTACGGCCACTGCGAGAGCCTGTCGCGTCTTGAGGAGGTCTCCCGCGAGGGCGTAGAGGCCGTGTACTACTCGTACAACCCCGAGCATCCGCCGACCATCGTCCTCTACGCGCGCGACGGCCGCAGCATCTGCGGCTTCGGGCTGGGGGAGGAGCGGGTCCGTTGGGGCCAGGAGCCCGATCTGCTGGTACCCCGATCTCGTCGCCGCCCAGATCCTCACGGCCGACGGCACCGCTCTTCGAGACGACGAAAGCGACGACGACAGCGATCGTGAGCGCCGCGCCCTGGCCGTCTTCGAGGAACGCTTCCGCCTCTCCTTGCCCCAAACCGTGTTCACCGTTGCCCGTCTTCGTGGTGCACGCGGTCAACGGGGCGCCTGCTGCGGACTTCGACGCTGTGTGCACCTGGGCATCCGCCAACGGCCATCCCGTCCCTGACGCGCGCCTTGGTCTGGTCCCCGCCGGTCTGCGCCGGACCTACGTGCGTGCCACCGACCCCCAGTGGCAGCAGCGCCTCGGGTACAGGTCCGCGGGGCCGGCCGTCGGCAAGTTCCACGCCAGCGGGGCCTTGAGGAACGCTTCGAAATAGTTCTTTCCTCTGAGTGCACGGCCCCGCACTGAGCGCTGTAGTTGGCCCTTTTGCGCGCGAGAGGCCCGCAGGGTCGGGGTGGGGCGCGATTGGCTTTGCTGCCCCGGCCCCTCTGAAAACCTACTTGGCCACTCGGGCCAACGAGGGCGCTCAGTCACAGCTCGTGTCACTGAGCGCTTCAGCTGGCGGATGAGCGGCTCGATGACACTATCGGGCAGGCCGGCCTCGCCGATCAGGGCGATCTCCTGGTCTCGCCCGCCGTCGCCCGCCGTTGGCTGCCGTCGGCACAGACGCAGGAGAGTACGTGGGTTAGCCGAAAAGGGGCCAGCTACCTTCGACGGCGCAGGGGTAGCCGGGTCGGCGCGGTCGGCGATCAGGCCGTAACGCAGGTACTGGCCGTCCTAGTCGACCGGCGTGTCACCAGCGGTGCCCCTCTGCACCCCTCGCCTCTGCACCCTCGCCTCGGCAGAGGAGTCGGGAGGCGAAGCCGCGGGAATCCTGTTCGCGATGGGCACGGTCGGTCGTCGAAGGAGAATGGCTACATGCGCACCCTGACGTTCGTCGTCGGTACAGGCCGCAGCGGGTCGACCGCACTGTCGGCATCGTCAAACGCGCATCCGGACGTGCTCAGCCTCAATGAGCTGCTGTCGTCGGTGCAGAGCCGGGGCTTTCCCAAAGGCCTCCTGGGCGGTGGGGAGTTCTGGCGGCTGCTCGCCGACCCCAATCCGCAGTTCGAGTCCATGATCCGCAGCGGCGTGCCGATGCCGGAGTTCGTCTACACCCGCCGCCCCGGACGGTTCGCGACGCAGACCACCGGCATCCCCGCCCTCTCCCTGATGGTACTTCCGCACCTCACCGACGATCCGGACGGGCTGTTCGACGAGCTCGAGAAGCAGGTATGCCGCTGGCCGGACCGTACTGCCGCGGGGCACTACGAGGCCCTGTTCGATCTGCTGTGCGCCCGATTCGGGCGGACAGCGGTTGTTGAGCGGTCCGGCTATTCGACGGAGCGGGTTCCACTGCTGCGCAGGGTCTTCCCCCGGGCGCGTTTCGTGCACCTCTTCAGGGACGGGCCCGACTGCGCCCTGTCCATGAGCCGGCATACGGGCTACCGGCTGATCCTCCTGCTGCGGGAAATCCTCGCGCGGACCGGTGCCGAGCGCCCCGACGACCTGACACAGGACCAAATCCGTTCCCTGCCGCCCGAACTGGCGTCGCTGCTGGCGGAGCGATTCGACCCCGCACTCGTGCTGGACAGTGACCTGCCGCTGACCCGATTCGGGGCGCTGTGGTCGGAGCTCATCGCCCGCGGCGTGGACCACCTCAGCGACGTGCCTGCACCGATGCGGACCACGCTCGCCTACGAGGACCTGCTCGACGAGCCCCGCAAAGAGCTGACGCGACTGGCAGACTTCATCGGCGTCGAACCGCTCCCGCAATGGCTCGATGTCGCGAGCGCGCGCCTCGACGGCAGCCGCCGGGGCACCTCCCAACGGCTGCCGACGGCTGAACTCGCCGCACTGCGGGAGTGTTGCGCTCCCGGCGCACGCGCCCTGGCGGGCGGCGAGGGCTAGGCAGTGCCCGGCAGGTCAGTCGCCTCTTCAACGGACTACCTCCGCAGCAGCGCCTCCCTTCGGTACCTGACCGCTGGTGCCCGCTGATCGGCGGCACGGCCGCCTGCTGGCGCATCAGCTGACCCAGAGCCCTCGGGCGAGAGCCGGCGTGCGAGGCACCGGCCGCGTCGCCGATCGGGCTGGCCAGGACACCTCGGCGACCTGCCCCCGAAGTCGTCGGCGAATGCCTGCACGAGCGCGGCGCCGACGTGCTGGCGCCGGTAGGCGTCCGCCACCCAGACCAGGAGGATGCGCGGGCGCAAGGCGTCATCCTGCTCGCCGCACCGTGACCCGCCGATCAGATCCCAACGGCGGTGCTGGCGGGCGCCCGGATGCCGAACGCCCACGCCGCATGGCGGGCAGTCTGGTGTGCTCCCCTACCGCCGCCCCAAGGCTCTCGCAGGTTCACGCCACAGAGGCACTTGCCGCCGCTCGGCATCGTCACAGCGCGAAACTTGACGGGTGTCGCGCCGTAACTGAGGTTCTGGTCTCTGCCACCCACCCAGGGCCGGATGGGCGCCTCATCCAACTCGACGTACCCGGTCCAGCGGTCCACCCACCCGGGGGACCGCTCGGGGAACCCCCGTCTCCGCTCTTGGGCGGGCGACAGCGTCGGGCGAAGCCACACCCTCCCGGCGGTCGCCCGACCGTTGAGGCACACACCGCGCCCCCTGGCTTGTCCACGCAGGAACCTCAGGAACGCGCCGGGCAACGAGTCGAAGTCGACGCCACGGAACAGCTCCCGCCCGCCGGGAGCAAGCCAGCCGTCAAGGGGTAACGCGAGCCGGTCGGCGAGCGCGTGAAGCTGCTGTAGTCGTGGTCGAGCTCGGCTACACGCAGCGCTTCGCCCGTAGCCTCGACATGAGGGAACTGAACGCACAGGGTGACCCAACACGGGCCGTCACCCAACACGAAGGTCGAGGTACGTGGTCCGCTCCACCATGCGCTCTGCTCCTCGTCCTGCTGCTTGCGCATCCTCGCCGCCTTGCGTGCGAAGTGGCGGCGTTGTCGTCGTACCTCGTACCACAGGGAACGCGATCGCCACGGCGCCGAACTCCGCTTCCAAGCCCTGACCGAACGCGAGGAGAACAACAGCGTCGCCATCGCCTCGAACGAGTCGTTCGGCGGCTGGACGAAGACCTTCACCCCCCCGCCTGTGCGCGGCCATCGTCGACCGGCTCACCTTCAACGCCACCATCATCGAGACCGGCACCGACTCCTACCGCCTCGCCAGCACCCGAGCCCGGGCCGAAGCCGAGCCCGGGCCGAAGCCGAGGCCGGCCAGTGCCGTAGCAGGCAACGTTCGCCCTGTAGACCGTGACGCCCGTCGGGCGATGTCCGCAACCGGCCAGCGTAACCGAGGGACATGGCTGCCCGGCCTGCCATCGGCTCCGCCACCACGACGCTGCGCTTCGCGCGTTGTGCTGTTGACTGCCGCGATCGGCGGCCCCGGAAAACGGTTCGACGGCTTTGCGGGGTCCTGACACAGTGGCGCACCATGCCGAACTTCGAGCTTGTGACCGCCGCGGACGTGCAGCTCATGCAGGGTCTGGCGCAGCGTGTCACCGCCACCCGCCCGGACCTGGTGAACAGCGACGCGACGTACGGCGAGCTGGCCTGGAACTGGGGCAAGGGGCACGCCAGCGACGGCGCAAGCTGGCCGCGTCGGCTGTGGTTTTCCGGCGGGAATCTGGTGGCGTGGGGCTGGGCCTATCTTCCGCACCAGGTCAAGCGGAGCGACGGGTCGGTGAAGGACATCACGGCGCCTATCTGGCGTATCAGGTCCATCCCGACCACGCCGGGCTGGTTGACGAGGTGATCGACTGGTACGACGGTACGGCGGCGGACATCGAGCGTACGGTGATGCCGAGCGCCGCCGATGAGTTCGCCCTGAAACGATGGGCGGCGCACGGCTATGAGACCGACCCGGCCTCGCTCGGCGACACCGGGTCCTGGACCCAGCTCAACGAGCGGGACCTCACCGACGTGGAACAGCCGGTACTGCCAGCCGGATTCCGGTTCCGCACCGCCGACGAGGCCGGGCCGAAGGCCGCGGTCCAGGCCCATCTGGACGCCTGGGCTCCCTCGACGTACACGGCCGAGGGCTACCAGGGCGTCCGGAGGACGGCGACGTACCGCGGCGACCTGCACATCCTGGTGGAGGCGCCGGACGCAACGATGGCATCCTCGACGATCATGTGGCTCGACGAAGCGAACAAGACCGCTGAGTTCGAGCCGGTCGGGACGCATCCGCACTACCGCCGTCTGGGGCTGGGAAGGGCGATGCTTCTGCACGGAATGCATCTGGCGCGGGCAGCCGGGGCCACTCATATGACGGTCGCCTGCCTGGGCGCGCCGGGGCATCCCAAGGCACGCGGCCTGTACTACAGCGTCGGGTTCCGGGAGCTCACGCGGGACGTGCCGCTCATCCGCTCATCAAAACCAAAACCGCGGGCTGAGGACCGGGCGTTCGGGTAGCCGCTGGTCAAGCCACGTTGGCTCGGGCGACGACCTGACATAGGCGGGTGTCGACGGCGCGGCGGTTTCGCCAGATGATGCAGCGGCGGATCATGCTGCCTTGCTCTTTGTGGCTGCGATGGTCGGTGCCGTCAGGGCGAAGTAGCGCAGCGCAGTGAACTGGACTCGGACAGCCCAGCCCAGCCCAGCCCAGCCCAGCCCCCTCACGAACGCCGACCGACCCATCCATCTCGGCGACACAGCATCGCCGTCACCACTCGCGAACATTCCCAAGCAAGTTGATGGCCCACTGCTGCTGAAACTCATCGACAAACGCTGTCGCTGAAGGCGAACGAAGCCACTCCGCACGATGAAGGGCCCGGGTGCTTGCCGAAGTCATCCCCGAGGCCAGCACGATTACCCCGCCGCCCGCCGCCCGCCGCCCGCCGCCCGCCGCCCGCCGCGCACACCAGCCCCGCGGCCAGCAACTTCACGATGCACAGCGCACAAAGCGCGCGCTCGGAACGCAGAGGCAACTGATGCTCGCGCAGCGGGCCCTGTTTGACCTTGACACGGTGACAAGGCCTTCACTGCTCGCCAAGGAGGTGGTCTCGATGACGATCACGAGACAGGACACGAATGCGATACGAGCGCTCCAAGGGCTAGAGGACAGCCGTTCGTCCGTACGACTGCGGGCTGCTCTGGCCGTCGGCACAACGCCTGACCCACGCTTCGTCGACAAACTCATCGAGCGATGCGCGATCGAGCCGAGTTCTTCGTCCGCGACATGCTGACCTGGGCGCTCACCCGCCACCCAGTGTCCATGACGCTTCCCGAGCTGGTCCGCGAAGTCCGCTCGCAGCGTGCGCAAGCACGGAGCCAGGCACTGCACACGCTGTCCAAGATCGGGGACCGGGCAGGCGTGGCCGGCGATCACACGGCGCTGTTGTCCGACGCCGACGACGAGGTGGCGCGGAGCGCTTGGCGCGCCGCGGTCGTGCTCGTGCCGAAAGGCGAAGAGTCCGCGTTGGCCGCGGTGCTGGCGAGGCAGCTCGGGCGCGGTGGGCGCCAGACACAGTTGAGTCTCAGCCGGGCGCTGGTCGCGCTGGGGGAAGTGATCGTGCCGGCTCTGCACGCTGCGACGACGGCCCCCGACCCGTGCGTGCGCACACACGCACTCGCCACGCAACGGCTGCTGCGCGAACCGGACACCGGATTCGAGTTCGCGATCGAGGAGGCGAAGCGCGTTGTGGCCCTCGGCAGGTCCGGCCAGGAGGGATGATAAGACGTGTTGATCGGTGAGGTGGCGCGACAGTCCGGGGTCAGTGCCCGCATGCTCCGGCATTACGAGTCGCTCAATCTGGTGCAGCCTTCGGCCGTACGGGCTCCGGTTATCGGGAGTACTCCGCAAAGGACATCCGGCGCATCTTCCACATCGAGAGCCTGCGGTCACTGGGGCTGTCACTGGCGTGAGATCGGGCGCGCACTCGACGATCCCAGCTTCACGCCCTCGGCGCTCGTCGGCGACCTCATCCGTCAGACACGCGAACGCATCGCGGCCGAGACCGGAGCTGCTCACGCGGCTGCGCCGGATCGATGCTGCGGACCCCGCCGGCTGGAAGGACGTCCTCCAGGTCGTCGCGCTCCTCCAGGCACTGGGGTCAAAGAGCGCCGACGCACGCCAGCGCGCGGCCCTTTCCTCGGCCGACGAGGTTCCGGTGCCGGTGGAGGCCCTGGTCGAGGCGGTACTGAGCGAGACGGAGCCGAACGTCGCCGGAGCCCTTCGATGGGCGCTGGCGCGATCGGGCGACGGCGGCCCGGCACTGCTCGCGAAGGGCCTCGACTCACCGGTGGCCGCGGTGCGGGAACGTGCCGTTCAATCCCTCGCCGAGATGCCCGGCGATGAGGCTACCGCGCAACTGCGGCACGCTCTCGCGCACACCGACGTCGTGGTCCGCGGGTATGCGGCTCTGGCACTCGGGACACGCGGAGTGGCCGACGCGGTCCCGACCCTCATCGACATGATCATCGAAGGAAAGAACGACACCGATGCAGCCGATGCACTGAACGCGCTGGCGAGCGACACCGCAACGGCGCATCAGATCGCGACCAAGCTCGTCGACCACCTCGCCCACGACACCACTGAAGCGCCTGCACGCGGACGGCTGGCCCAAGCGCTGGCCGCCGTCCCAGGAACGACGGCGTCACGCGCCCTCGTGGAACTGTCACACGACGAAGACCGTGCCGTTGCACTGACTGCGGCATACCTTCTTTCAGCTACGCGACGCACAGTGACGGACCTCTCCCGAGGTGCCACGTACGCGGCCCGCAGGGCGGAGCGATCCCAGACATATCACCATCCACCGAAGGGAGACAGCGAACCTCCTGGCCGGCTTCCGCAGCACCACCCCAACACCGCAGCGGACGACGAGACCACGGTCGTCCACTTCCAAGTGCTGCTCCAGCGCCCATAGCCACGGAACGTCGTCATCCCAGCACGCCTCAACTGACGTTCAAAGAACACCCACCACCCGACCCGACCCCGAAATGCCCAGGCCAGGTACCCACCCCACCTGGCGGGCCAACCGCGACGCCCAGCCCGCCCAACTCGGACGCTAAAGGGCAACCGAGCCGCTACGTCTCAGCTTGTGTGACTGAGCACCCCAGTTGGCCACCGTGCGTGCTTGTTGGCCACCGGGGCGCCCAACCGCGCCCGGACATCCTTCACCTTCGGCCGCTGCCCGAACAACTGCACTTGCGCCATCGTCCGTGCCCGGACGGGATCTGCCGTACGCCTCGTTCTTTCGCGGCGGCCACGCGATCCACCACTGCGCGCACTTCGACCTCGGTTACCGCGCAGCACTGACCATGCATGCGCCGAGAGCAGCAGCCCCTGCGCCGCAGAACACCACGACGAGGCGAACCGTCCAGTTGTCCTGGTCTATTGCCACCCGGATCGTTAGCCGCGAACGCACGCTGCTTGCCTTCGGGCCGCCACAACCAGCCTCACCACCAGCCTCTTCGTTACCCCGGCGCCGTCCGCGACTGCCGCACCCACCTCTGGAACCGGAACCGATGCCATTGTCGTGACCCCCACGGCCGCCGCCGACAACTGCAGCACGTGGTTCGACAACAACGGGCCCGGCGGCGCCGGCCGGGCCCACAAAAGCGCCCCGGCGTCTACGTACAAAATCACGATCACCTGCGTAGACGGACAGCGGAACACCAGCGCCTGGCGCTATGGCTACGCCAAGGCCGAGTGCTCGTACGGCGTCGACTGGGAAGACGCCGTCTACGACACGAAGTGACCCTGAGCCGCCCGCACAAAAGCCACTGCGGGCTGTGACGGACAGGCGGTTGCCGCCTCTCGCGGGCAGCAACCACGCCCCGGTGACCTAGCCGAGCGGCACTGCAGCCGAAGAGCTCAGTGGGCCGCCGATCAAACTTCGTCGGCACACGCTCAAGGCTCAGTGCCACAGGCCAGTTACTGTCCCGACGCGAGCTGTAACCCCTTGTCACCGCACAGGCGGTCCGGACACCCCTTCACTCCAACGGTCGGCGGACCTCGCCCGTGCCCAGTGCGATCACGGCCCGGGGCCGCATGGGCCCCTCGCTGCGCCGGGAGAGCAAGACCACCTCCTCGACCACCGCCGACAGCGCGCCGAGCCGGACAGCACACTCGGCGGCCAAGCGCTTTGGGTCCTGGGTGCGACCGAGAGACAAATGCGGGGTGAAGCCACCGACGCGCCCGCGGCAAAGGGGAAACCGCAGCCCCAACTCCCGGTAGAGACGGGCCCACGGCGCCGAGTCCGCCGCAGCCGGATCGAGCCACAACGTCGCGTAGCGCCGGTGCCGGAAGTACCGCACTCCGGCCAGGCGCGCCGTGAACGCCGTGCTCTGCGCCGCCCCGGCGGAGAGCAGCGGCACGGCCCGCGCGAACGCCTCCTCCGGCACGAAGCCGAACAGCAGATTCACATGCGGCGGCCACCGCCGGACCTGCGGATCGTGCTCCCAGCGGATGTCCTGAATCACCGGCCAGAGCCTCCGCGGCGGCAGCCACGCCACCGCCGTCCGGGCCGTCGGCGCCACCTCGAGCACATCTACCGGCTCGGCCCCGCCGAAGACCGGATTTCCATTCACACGGCCATGCTCCCAAACCGGGGCTCGAAAAACCGTCCAGAACCTCCCCGACGGCGCGCGCGCCAAGGCATGGCTTGTCACTCGGCACCGCCCACCGGTCCGTGCCGTAGGGACGGCGTAGAGGCCGGTGATCGGTCCTGCACACCACGCTGCCCTGCTCGAACCCCAGCACCGACCAGGCCAGGTCGGCCACCTCTGGCAACTTGTTGCAAAGTTACCTCACACATGGCAACTTTGTAACAAGTAAAAAAGTATTGCTTCGAGGGGTGGGCGAGTGCTTCAGATCCAGATCGGCGCCGAGCGCGCCGCAGACGCGGACGACGGCCTGGGACGGACCGACATCGGCTGGCGCCCCGGCATGAGCGAGCACGAGGCCTGGGAAGCCGGCCGCGGCATCTGGAAGTTCAACGCCGACCGGGCCCTCTCTCAAAACGAGGTGCAGATCATCAACACCGAGGGCACCGTTCTCGCCGTCGCAACGATCACCGGAATCTCCAAGCGCGGCGACCGCTACGCCCTCGAAGGCGACCTCCTGCACGGCGACCCCCGCGTCGGCAAACCCACCCCCAGCCCGCATCTGTCCCGCAACCCCATCACCTACATCTGAAAGGGAGCGGCCCGGTGAGTGACTTCGACGCGATCGACTCGCTGCTCGCCGCCGTCGGCCCACACGCCGGCCTCCCGGCTCCTGACGCCCGGCGGGAGCTGCGGGAGCGGGCGCGACTGTCCAAAGCACAGGTGGCCCGCGCCCTCGGCGTGAGCCCGTCCACGGTCGGCGGATGGGAAAGCGGCCGGGAGCCCGTCGGCGAGACACGCACCAAGTACGCGTATCTGCTGGACGGTCTGAGCGCCAAACTAGCCGCCGAGACCCAGACCCAGACCGCGGCGACGCCCCTTGCGGAACAGCCCGCGGCACCGGACGCCACCACAGCAGCCGCCGCCCCTTCGCCGGATCTCAACCAGAACCAGAGCATCGATGAGGAAGAAGCCCTCACCACCGCCGAGCCCTGTGTGCTGTGCGGCCGTCCGGCCCACCACCGGGTGGCAGGGTTCGTCCAGCACCTGGACCCAGCCGACTGCCGGCCCACCACGGCCACGGCACCTGCGCCTGCCTCCGAACAGCCCACACGACAAACCCCGAACCAGCCCTCACGCACGACACGTCCGGTAGAGCGTGCCAAGGAGCCGGCCCGGCGCGCCTTCCAGAAACCGTCCGGCCCGGCCGACCTGATCCACCAAACGGTTCAAGACGCGCTCGCCGAGCACCAGGGCGACGTCGACACGGCCACCACAGCCTTGTTGAAGAAGGCGATCCCCGACGCGATGCGACTACTGGACGAAACCCGCAAGGGCGCCCGCTACGACGTCATCGCCCACCCCTGGATCCCGGACATCCTCAAGAAGCAGACCTCCCGCGGCGCGGACCAGATCTGGGAGGCCCGCCCCAAGTGGACCCGCCACGAACTCCCCCCCGGCAGCCACGAGGTGACCGCACTCGACATCAACGGCGCCTACCTCTCCGCCCTCAAGACCCACCTCCCACTCGGCCAACTCGAACACTCCGCCGGCCCCGCCCACGACCGCCGCCGCGCCGGAGTACACCTGATCACCCCACCCCCCTGGGACCACGAGGCGGTACTGCCCAACCCGATCGGCAACCGGGACGAGCCCGGCCCGCTGTGGGTGACCGAACCCACCCTGCGCCTCCTGCTGCGCCTGTCCGGCCCGAAGTACGGGCTGTGCGCGCCGCCGGAGATCCATGAGTCGTACACATCCGGAGCCACCGAGAACCTCCTGGAGAAGTTCCGCGTCGCCCTGAAGGACGCCCGCGACACGGCGATCACCAAGAACGACGAGGTGACACTGGAGTACGTGAAGGCGATGTACTCCAAGTTCGTCTCCACGATGGGCGAGTCGAACTACAACCGGGAGCTCTACCGCCCGGACTGGATGCACATCATCCGCAGCCAGGCCTTCGCCAACCTCTGGATGAAGGCCTTCAAGGCCCACGACGAAGGCCTCGCCGTCGTCCGCGCGATGGGCACCGACGAACTCCACGTCATCGGCGACTGGCGCCGCGTCTTCCCCGCAGGACGCGGTGTTACCGAGGTCAAGGTCAAGGACACCTACACCACCGGCACCAACACCCACACGATCACGGGGGAGAAGCAGGAGTAATGCCGGAGAAGAACATCGACTTCGGGAAGTCCGGCGCCACCGGCATCAAGGACAGCGGGGAGCGGATTTCATTGAATTCTTCTTCCCTGCAACTGAGTGAATGCGTTCGCCCTTCTAACGGACCTTAGTGTTTTCTATCTAGCGCCATGAAGGCTTACTTCTGAGTATACTTGGCGAGTACTAACGCGAATTTACCGGGGAGGATCGCGCCCCTGGACCGCGTCGAATAATGAGGCGAAAAGAAGGAGAGCACCGGATGCCGGAGCACACCATCGAATTCGGCAAATACGGCGCGCGCGGCATCAAGGGACACGCCGCCGTCGCCCGCCAACTCGATGCACTCGCCGGCTACATCACCACCCCCATTACCACCCGGCGAGGCCTGATGGCCCGGCTGCGCTACCTCACCCGCACCGACCACGCCCGCGCCGCCGCCCGCGCCGCCGGCCTGACGGTCACCGACCGCACGATCAAAGCCTGGATGGAAGGCAAGCGCCGCCCGTCGAAAAAGAACCTCGAAAAGATCGAGACCGCCTATCTCACGGTGCGTCGGCACAACGTCGCCCGCTACCTGATCGCCCGCCTCAACCGCGAAGGCCGCGGTACTCGAGTGGAGTTCCACCCGCTCAACCAGTCCCAGGTGTCCAGGCCGCTCCAGCGCGTGGTCGAGTTCCGTACGCTCAACGTCCGCCGCTGGGACCGCATCGTCGAGGCCTGGGCCAAGGGGGACGATGCATCCCTCGATGACGCATGGGTCAACGACGCCGTCGTCGACCTCGGCTCCCAGTGGGGCCAGTACGAGTACGTCACCAACATCGGGTTCGCGGCCTGACGGTATGGCAGGCTACAAAGTCGGCTGCGCATCTCAGGTCTGACCACATATCAGCAGAACCCGTGCGACCGGGAACAGCCCGCTCCATCATCTCCTGAACGCACCACGGTTCCCAGTACGTGGGCTCGCCGCCACCTGCCCGATGCCGTTCTCCCGTACGGCCGAGCCTTCCTCGCCCTGGAGCGCCTGTGGCAGCACCTCCCACCCCTGCACTTCCTACGCCCGTCAGGGAGATCATTGGGCCGATCTCACAGCCCATTAGCTGATGGCGTCACACGATGAGGCGGGGCGGCGGCGCCAGCACTGGGACCGGGCCATTCGCAGTCTTGAACTTCCCTACAGGGGAGGCTTTTCACAAATTCAACGGAGTGATGGCGGGAACAATAGTTAAGGGAAACTCCAGAATCCCTGAAATTATTTTGACGGACCATCAGAGAATCTATGGAAAGCCGAAAGTGGCCGACCCTCAACCCCGTAGCCAGCCCCAGGAATTCGCGGAGCGAATTCCGTTAGGCCGAATTGCGGAGCAATTCGTGCCGCAGCCAACGGAGTTGGCTGCATCCGGCGGCGGAGCCGCCGGTGCGCCGCGCGGAGCGCGGCGAATCTCCCGCCGCGTAGCGGCGCGC